>NZ_JAHTIK010000001.1:0-203376 GCF_025655475.1 Kitasatospora sp. DSM 101779
AGGGTGTGGGCCGGGGGGGGCCCCCCCTCGCCTGGTCCCCCCGCCCCGGGCCCCTGCTCCCCCGACCCCCCCCCTGCGTCGCCCGCCGCCGGTGGGGCCGCGCCTCCGGCCGGAGCCGCCGCAGCACCCGCCGGGTCCGTGCCGGGTTGCGTGGCGCCCCCCGACCTCGTCACGGCGAACGCCGCGCCGGCCAGGACGATCGCGCCGACGGCCCCCAGCGCGATCCACAGCCCGGTGCGGGAGGGCCGGGCCGGTGCCGGCCGGTTCCCCCCGACCGGCGGCGGCCCGTACGCGACCGGCGGCGGCCCGTACGCGGGCGGCGGCGGGCCGTAGGCGGGTGGAGGCGGGCCGTAGGCGGGCGGGGGCGAGGGTGGCGGCGGGACGTTCCCGACCGGCGGCTGTGCGGGTAACCCGGATGGCTGTTCGTGCATCTGCGGACTCCTGGAGGTCGAGTGACGATGCGGTGGAGGATCGGTGGTCCTGGAAGGAGGATGCCCCAACCGTGGGAGCCCGCGCGCAGCCCGGACGATCACTGTTGCCGATCTGTAGCACGCGCCGCTCCAGCGCTCCTGACCGCCAGTCAGCACCCGTCGCCGCGGTGTCCTGCCCGGGCGCCCCGGTCACCACCTCGGCGACGGCCGCTTGTGGCTCCAACGCCGTCCGCGCTGTCGTGGTGTTCCTGCTGGAGAGCATTGTGTTCAGCACCCTCGAACTGCCCGCCTTGGTCCGCGACCTGCCGAAGGGCAGCGGGAGGTGTCCACTCCGGGGCCTCGCCCTGGCCGGGATGCAGATCGCCGTCCGGGTGCTGAACGGTCTCCGGCCCTCGTGCCGATCACCGCCGTCGCGGTGTTCACCCTGATACTCCGGGAGGCGCCTTCGTCAGTACCAGCGGGTCGACGGTGGTATCGCCGTCGATCACCGTGTACCGCAGGGTGCCGTCCGGAAGGAGCTCCAGCTCCCGCTGTCCGGCGGTGCCGCATTCCACGCCCTTGGACTCGATCAGCCGGGAGGTGAAGCGCAGCTTGGTGCTGGACGCGGAGGTCAGCGTCCATGCCGCGTCGCAGTGGCCGCCTGTGGTGATCATGTAGCCCTCGGCGGCGTTCGGGTCGTTGAGCCGGGTGCTGTGGACCGTCACGGTGACCGCGTCCGTGTGGCCCACCTGCGCTCCCCAGATGCCGATGAAGGCGGACCGGTCGCCGTTCGCCCCCGGATCTCCGGACGGCGGCTTCGACGCCGGCGGGTCCGAGGCGCGGTCGGTCGCCTTGTCGCCGCCCGGGGTGGCCGAGACCGGTGGCGCGGCTCCGGCCGAGGATGTGCCCTTGGCGCCCGGGGTGCCGCCGGACCGGTCCAGCTGAGCGATGCCGTAGCCGACCGCGGCCGCCACCAACAGCGTGCCGACCGTGATCCCCGCGATCAGCCGACCGCGCCGACCGGGCTCCGGTGGCGGGGCCGGTGGGCCGTAGGACAGTGGTGCGGTGGGGCCGTAGGCGCCCGGGGCCGGCGGCCCGAACCCCGGCGGGGGCGGGGCAGCGACGGTGTTGTGGGTTTGGTGACCGGAGAGCGAGGCAAAGGGTGCCGGGGCGGGGGCCGGGCTGTCGGTCTCCAGGTCGAGCAGGCGGACGGCGGTACGGCCGACGGAGGCGGCGAGGTCGGCGGGCAGCCAACTGCTGCTGCCGAGCCGGCCGGCGGCGTTGCCGTCCGGGTCGAGGCGTTCACGCAACTGCTGCGGGGTGGGTCTGGCCTCGGGGTTCTTGGCCATACAGGCGAGGATGACGGCGCGCAACGGATAGTCGAGCGTGGACAGGTCGGGCTGTTCGTGCAGCACCCGGTAGAGAAGGACGGCGCTGTTGACGCCGTCTCCGAAGGGCGGACGGCCGCCGGCGGCGAGGGCGAGCACCACGCCGAGCGAGAATATGTCGCTGGCCGGTCCGGCGGGCTGCCCCTGGGCCTGTTCGGGAGACATGAAGCCGGGCGAGCCGACCACGTGCCCGGTTCGGGTGACGCTGGTGGAGGCGTCCAAGGCACGGGCGATGCCGAAGTCGATGAGTCGGGGGCCGTCCAGGGTGAGCAGCACATTGGACGGTTTGACGTCGCGGTGGACCAGGCCCAGGGCGTGGACGTGGGCGAGCGCCTCGGCAAGGCCGACGCCGAGCAGCCGGGTGGTGGGTTCGGGCAGTGAGCCGTGCTCGTTCACGGCGGCGGCCAGCGAGGGGCCGGCCACGAAGCCGGTGGCGACCCAGGGCCGGGGGCCCTCGGTGTCCGTGTCCAGAACGGGGGCGGTCCACACTCCGCCGACCCGGCGAGCGGCCGCGACCTCCCGGCGGAACCGCTCCCGGAACTCGGCGTCCCGGGCCAGGTCCGGCCGGACCGCTTTCACCGCCACCGTGCGGCCGCCGGGAGTCCTCCCCAGATAGACCCGGCCCATGCCGCCGGCGCCGAGCCGCCCCAGCAGCCGGTAGTCACCCAGGTCCTGCGGGTCGTCCGGCTCCAGCGGCTGCATGCTCTCACTCCATCGGTCGAAAACTTGTTTCCGTGCAGAAGGTAGCGGTTGCGGGATCGCCCGGAGGAGAAACTGAGGACGCCGCAGAACAGACAGCCGGACGTCCGGTGCCGGTGATGCCCAGGACTTCGAGCGGGGCCGTCCACACCGCGCGCGATGCGTGAATGGATGGGACGGCGCGAGTCCACCAGGACCGGATCACCGGGCGTTAGAGGAGATCAACCTGTTCTCAGGCCCGACCCGGCCGACCGTCTGGCAGCCCACCTACGGCCTCACGCCGCAGTGGCGGCTGGCCTCCAACCGCCGGGTTGACCGGGCACAGCCGCCCGAGGAAACCGTGTTCGAGGGCGAGCAGCTCGGCCGGTGAGTCAAGGCACAGCGCGCCGGCCGGCCCGGACTGGAGACCGATCAGCAGGACCCGCCCGCAGCGACCGGCATCGACCCAGACCCGGAGCTGATGGCGGCGAAGGCGACGGCAGCCAGCACTGCGGCGGCCGCCGGCAGCGGCCACGCGGCGGCGAGCAAGCGGCTCGCCGCGCACAGGGCCCCGGTGAGCAGGACGACGGCGACCGCGGCGACCACGCCGGCGGCGAGCCGGTCCGCCGTCGTGCGCGGCGCCAACCTGCGCCAACCCCGCGGTCCTAGCTCCCCGCACACGGGCGAAGGACGGGATCGCCGGTCGGGGATCGCTGTTCGGGCGCTGCCGACGACTCCCGGACTGCCGTCACGGGGACGGTCCGGCGGCCCGGCTCCGGCGTCACCGGGGCTGCGGTGTCGGCACGCGGTCGAGGAAGTCCAAAACCTGCGGCCAACCGGCGGCCTGGGCGGCGGCGTTGCCCGCCCGGGTCCCGCCGAGCTCGTCGACCCGCCCGCTGGTGGGGTTGACGAACCGGGTGGGTGCCGAGAGGTACGGGAAAGTGCCGACGCCGTGACCGGCGTCCGGGTACACCAGGGCGTGCCGGGCCGGCTCCCCGGGTCCGGCCGTGCCGATCGACTGCGCCCAGCCGGGCGAGGGCCAGAGCCGGTCGTCCGCACCGGCGACGGCGAGGACAGGGCCACTGACCCGGTCCAGCGGGATCAGCCGGTGCGGGACGGCCCGGCCGTCGACCGTCCAGGCGTCCCCGCCGTTCGGCAGGCCGCCGTTGACCTGGGCCGACGGCGAGTAGACCACCGCACCTCGGACCAGGTCGGGGTATTCCTCGGCGATCAGCAGCGCCGCCTCGCTCCCCCGCGAGTACCCCATGGCCACCACCGGAGCCGATCCGACCCCAGGCTGCGCGGCGAGCAGGTGAGCGGCCGTCCGGAAGTACTCCAGCGGAACGTCGTGCAGCGTCGCCGGCAGCCCGGGCTCCGCGAAGTACGCGACGGCGAGGGCCGGATGGCCGTGCGAGGCGAGCAGCGCGGCCGTGTACTTCTGGCTGTCGCCGCCCTCCGATCCCCCGAAGACCAGCACCGCCGACCGCACCGGCCCTCCCGGCGGTGGGAGGAACAGCTGTCCGGCGACATGGTCGGCGGTGACGGCCACCGCCCGGGTCGTGACGCCGTCGGCGGACCACCGCCGGGTGAGCGTCCGGGCACCGAGCTCGCGGCCGCGGGCTGCCACCGTGATCCGCACCTCGAACGAGGACCGCACCTCCGGGAAGGCCGGCAGGAACGCGATCTGGCTCGCCGGCGCACCGACCGGGTCCATCGCCCAGAACAACCCCATACCGTCGACGGCGGCGTACGAGCCACCGCCGAGCGGAGTGGCCGAGTCGAGATCCACCGTGCCGCGGCGGTCCGCCCGGAACACCGCGTGCGCCGCCCACCGCCGGCCGAGGTGGTCGTCGGCGGACGAGGTGACGGTGACCTCCTCGCCCCCGGACAGGCCGGTGATCCGCAGATGGACCGCAGCATCCGCCAGCGAGCCCACCGCCGACACCCCGACACTCACACGGCGATCCGCCGGCGCCGAACACCCCACCCCCGCAAGGCCGAGCACCAGAGCCATCGCCGTGGCGGCGGGCACTGCCCTTACCATCGTTGCCCCCCTAGCCATGTGACGAACACTCATACTGACGCCCACACAGCCACGGCCGTCAACAGGCGCGCGGGATCCGCCCCCGGCCCGGCAACGACCGGCAGCGCAGCGCCGTGCCACCCAACAACCACAGGGCCGGCACAGGAAGACAGCCGCCGTCGCACAGGCCGGAGGCACCACCGCCGACACTACGACCGAGCAGCACCACTCGGACAGCGGAACAACAGAACCCACCACCGCCGATCCGTCCGCCCCGGGCCCGGGGTGGCGGGCGCGCCAGCAACACACCGAACCACCGACCCCGACCGCGAACACCCGACGGCGCAGCACCGGCCTTACCGTCGAACGTTGATCGGCCGGGTGGCTACAAGGGCGTGTAGGTCCGGTACTTGCCTTGCAGGGACGAGGCGGCTGCAGTGGCCACATCGGACCGGGGACCGGCTGCGCATTCGTGGAGGAACCTCGTGACCTGGGAACCTGGCCGACCTGCTGCGGCAGCCGCGGCCCAGAACCGGAGACCGTCGTGGGGGTCCAGAGGCTCAAGGAAGTCCAGGACGTGGTCGATCGTGGCCGTGTCCAGGCACAGCCGCTGCATCGCCACGGCACGCAACGCGCCGTCGGCGAGCATCTGGGTGCCGCTGTCCAGGCACCAGCGCAGGGACTCGGGCGTGCCCTCGGGAGCGCTCAGCCGGACGATCGCGTCGCCGAGCGCGGTGTACACCATGGTCGCCTCGAACGGGCGCTGGGCAAGGTTCCGAAGGAGGCCGAGCACGGGGCGGTGGCCGCACATCCCCAGTGCCATGACCATCTGGTACTGGGTCTCCCACGCGCGGGAGTCACGGACCTCCCGCTCAAGGGCTTCCGTCAGCGCCGGACCCGCCACGGGATCGGCCAGCCGGCGCAGCCGCGTTGCGGCGGAACGTCGTTTCGGCGAAAACCGGTGACCGAGCTGTTCCACGGCCTCATCCAACGTCAACGCCATCACGATCCCTGGCTGCGCGGCTTCGTTCCGGGCACGGCGTGGGACCTCGTACCGACACCGGCTGGGGGAAGCGCCCGCTCCGGTGGCCTGGACAGCGGGGAGGACCCGGGCGATGGGCACGGCTGAACGGTGGGTGTGTGTATGTGTTGTAGGCAGCCAGGTCACCGCCGTAGTTCTCCACGCAGCTTTCTCCTTCGCTGGTGATCTCGGCGCGCAGGCGGCCCAGTATCCGCGCGACGGTGGCCCCTTGACAGCCATGGCGGTGCCACAGCCTGTCTCCCGGTCGGCGGCGTCCTCGAGCCGTACATCCCGAGGAGGAAGGTGGATCACCCCTGCGGGTGACTCGGCAACAGCCATCGGCTGCCTAAGCTGCCGGCGTGCACCGATTCCAGACATGGTTTCTCCACCGACCCGCCGTCGGCGACGGGGCCTGGGCGCTGTGTCTGCTCATGCTAGGTGTGTGGTCGGCGGCGGCGCTGCCGGGTCCGGTGGGCTGGCGGCACGTCGGTTGCATGGCCCCAGCCACGCTGCTCGCAGGTCTGATGATGCTGCGTCGCAGGAATCCGGATGCCGCGGTCCTGGTCGCGATCGGGCTGGGTGTCGGACAGCTCCTGGACGGGCTCCCGTCGGGCGCGGCCGGTGTCGGCTATCTGGTACTTGCCCGCTGGGGCGCCTGCTATGGATCCTCGCGGGTGTCCCTGGTCACGCTGGCGAGCGCGCTGGCCGTAGGGCCGCTGGCCGTCTGGCGAGGAGCTGCCGAGGGCGAGCTCGGCTACCTCTCCGCCGGGCAGCAGGTGGTCCTCGCCGGTCTGTACTCGCTGCCCTTTCTACTGTGCTGGATCTGGGGGCTGTGGGCACGCGCCCGGCGGGCGGAGCTGGCCGGGTTGGAGGCCCGCGCCGCGGAGGCCGACACCGACATGATCCGTGCCACCGCGCGCGCCAGGATCGCCCAGGAGCTACACGACGTGATCACGCATGATCTCACTGCGATGACCGTTCAAGCCGGCGGTGCGGAGTATGTGCTGCTCGCACGCCCGTACCAGGCCAGGGATGCGGTACGGGGCCTCGGCTCGCTGGGACGTCAGGTCCTGGTCGAACTCGAGTGCTTGAAGCGGCTGCTGTCCTCATGACAGATCGTCCGAAGCCGAGCCACGAACCGTCCACGAGCCCTTTCGGCCGGTCACCGATCGAGTGACGGCCGGGCAGTCACGGGCCGAGACAGAAAGGACAGGGCACGCAATACTGCAACGGTGCTCGCCGTGACGGTTGCCGAGTCGTGGGCACGCCGGGTGCCGGCGCGTCCCACGGGGCGGGTACCGGGTGTGCAGCACACACGGACGAGACCGGCCGCTACCCGAGTAGGGGCAGGGCGGCCGGGCCGGGAAGGCGGAAGGGGGGGTTGGCCCGCGGGCCAACCCCTTCGTCCCGGAACACTACGGCCGCCACGGGCCGGCCCCGCGGCAGCGCGCCGCCCACCGGCAGCGCTGCACTCGCGGGCACCAGCCCGGTCAGCGTCCGGTCACAGAACACCAAGGTCAGCCCACTCAATCCCGGTCAACTCCCCCGCCAGGCCCGACGCGCGGCCCCGGCCCGTCACGGAAGGAGTACTCCTGCAGCCCAGCGGCGAGGATGGCGGCGGCCCGGCACGCTGCAGAGGCGAAGCCGAAGGTGTCCCACGCGGACCGCTTCCAGCAGGGCCTGGCCGCCCTCGCCGCGTTCGCCGGGCGAGGGCCACGTCCCGCACAAGGAGCCCTGGAGGTCACGCTGGCCGACCCCGACGGCGAGAAGAGCACCGAAGTCGTGCACGTCGGGCTCGGCGCGTGGCTGAACACCGCCGAAGGCACCCCCGCCAGGCGCCTGCGTCGCGACCGCATCCTCGACGAGGCACACCACGCCGCGGACCCGTCCACCTCATGAACATGTTCGGGATCTCCGTGGCCCCCGCCGTTGCCTACACCCGCGCCGCACACCCCGAACGGCTCACTACCGACCCCGCCGAGGCGTAGCTTCCGCGGGGAGGCGATGGCTCCGAACGGCGAGCCGCCGACCGGCTTCTCCCGAGGATTCTGTGCTCCCTGGTCGCCGGTCTATCGCTCCGCCCCGTGCCCGGCAGCCGCGCCGTGCAGCAGGATCGCTGTGATGAAGTCCGGGGCCTGGCGGCTGCCCATGTGGCCTTCGAGCGTCAGCTCCCACGCGGTCTCGGCCAGGCCGCAGAACGTCGAGGCCAGCCAGGTGGCCGGCATGTCCTTGCGCAGCAGCCCGGCGCCCTGGTTGCGTTCGATGAACTCGACGGTGCGGGTGAAGATCGTCTCGGCACGGGTGCTGGCCTCGGGGACGCCCAGGACGTCGGGTTCGACGTAGACGAGGTTCCACAGCTGGGCGAACGGCGGGTAGTCGGCGACGAGGGTGGCCAGGCCCCGTTCCTCTGGGATGTCGGCCTCTGCCCGAGTCAGGGCCCGGTCGCAGTCGTCGAGGATCTTCTGAGCCATCGCCTGCACCAGGTGCTGGCGGGTGGGGAAGAGGCGGACCAGGGTCGCCCGGCTGATGCCCGAGCGTGTGGCGATGACCTGCATCGAGGCCGCCCGGTCCTTGGCGAGGATCGGGATGGCCGATTCCAGGACTTCAGTCGCGTTGGTACGCATCGTCGCGCCCAGCCTCCAATGCTTCTTTTGACACAACACTGTGTCAATGTATCCTCTGCTGTATCAGCATCATTGTACGAAAGCCCCGGACACAGGTCGTCGGTGTCCGTACGGCGCAGGCCGGACGGGACCTCGATGCCCCTCCGCCGCACATGAGGCGGTCCCGGCCGGTCGCGGTGCCTGTACGGCTTCCTCGCCCACGGGCAGCTCGACGAGCGCAACGGAGCGTTCGGCGACATTCCTCTGCCAGCCCGTGTCACATCCCAGATCGGTTCACACTCATGACGATGCATCGCCGGAGCTTCCTGAAGAGCGTGGGTCTGGGCCTGCCCAGTCTCGTCCTTCTCGCCTCCCTGTCCGCTTGCGACGACAACGGGGACGACGGCGAGGAGAGCGGCATGGCGGGCCGCTCCGGGCGCCAGAAGGTGATTGTCGTCGGCGCCGGGATCAGCGGCCTGGGCGCCGCCCGTTACCTGACGGACCAGGGCCACGACGTGTCCGTCCTCGAAGCGCGCGACCGGATCGGCGGCCGCATCTGGACCAGTCAGCAGTGGTCCGGCACACCGCTCGACCTCGGCGCGTCGTGGATCCACGGCATCGACGGCAACCCGATCACCGATCTGGCGAAGAAGGCCGGCGCCAAGACGGTGGTGACCGACCTCGAGAGCGCCACCGACTACCTCGCGGGCGGCCAGGAGATCGAGGGTGCCCAGGCCCAGGCGTTCGAGCGTTGGCAGAAGGCCACCGCCAACGCACTGTCCGCCTTCCAGAAGAAGGACGACGAGGACGCCTCGATCCGCAGCGTCGTCCAGAACGCGGTGGGCTGGTCGAAGCTGTCGGACAGCGACAAGGCCATGGTCTCCTACGCGCTGAACGACTACGAACACGAGTACTCGGGCAGCGTCGACCAGATGTCGGCCCTGTACTTCGACGACGACGCCAAGATCAAGGGCAAGGACGTCCTGTTCCCGGGCGGTTACCAGCAGATCACCGACTACCTGGCCAAGGGGCTGTCCGTGCAGACCGGGCAGGTGGTCAAGCGGATCGACTGGACCTCCGCCGGGGTGACGGTCACCACCGACAAGGGCGCCTTCCAGGCCGACCACGTCGTGGTCACGCTGCCGCTGGGCGTCCTGCAGAGCGGAGCGGTCACCTTCGGCCCCGGCCTGCCCCAGGCCAAGACCAGCGCCATCGGGAAGCTCGGCGTCGGCGTCCTCAACAAGTGCTATTTGCGCTTCCCCAAGGTGTTCTGGGCGGACACCGACTGGCTGCAGTACGTGCCCAACGTGGACAAGTACGGACAGTGGGCACAGTGGATCAACGCCGCCCGTCCCACCCGCCAGCCGGTGCTGCTCGGCTTCAACGCCGCCGACTTCGGCCGCACCATCGAGAACTGGAGCGACACCCAGATCATCGACAGCGCCATGGCCACCCTGAAGACCATCTACGGCAGCAACATCCCCGCCCCGACGGACCACCAGATCACCCGCTGGGCCTCCGACCCGTACGCCCACGGCTCGTACTCGTTCACCCAGCTCGGCGCCACGTCCGACATGCGCGACCAGCTCGCGGCCAGCGTGGACGGCCGTGTGCACTTCGCCGGCGAGGCGACCGACCGCAAGGACTACGCCACCGTCCATGGCGCCTACCGCTCGGGCCTCCGCGCGGCAAAGAAGATCACCGGCTGAACCAGCCGACCCACGACGAAAACCGGATCGCTCCCCTGCCGCGCAGACGGCGGGAGACATGCCCGGGTTCGTCCACCAGGACCCCGCCGGGCGACCCCCGTCGCCCGCGGGACGGCAGCCCCTCGTCGGTGCTTACCCCCGAACGCACCGGCGGGGGCGTGCAAACGCCTGCACCGCGCAGCCCAAGCGCGCCCGCGTGACCAGCCGCAACGCCACTGGGGCCGAGCGCACGACCAGGCGCACAGGCTGGACGTTGACAGCGATCGCCGCCGGATACCGCTGCGATTCCGGACGCTGGGATACACCCGGGGCGCCACTGCCGCCGCACCCGTTCCACCGCGCCGCCCCGTACCGCCCGCACAACCCCGCTGGGAGCCAGCATGACCGCACAGCCCTTCGACACCCCAGCGCCCGCCACCTTCGAACCTCTCACCTCGGACGACCCACGCGAGGTCGGCGGCTACCGCCTCCGCGCCCGGCTCGGCGCCGACGGCATGGGCCGCGTCTACCTCGCCCACACCCCCGCCGGCCGCCCCGTCGCGCTCAAGGTGATCCGACCCGAACTCGCCGAGGACCCCGAGTTCCGCCACCGCTTCACCCAGGAGGTCGCCAGCGCCCGACGCACCCACGGCCTCTACACCGCCCAAGTCGTCGACGCCGGCACCGACGCCGCCACCCCCTGGCTCGCCACCGCCTTCGTCCCCGGCCCCTCCCTCCACCAGGTCGTCCACCGCCACGGCCCGCTCCCCGAGCGGACGGTCCTGCTGCTTCTCGCCGGCATCGCCGAAGCCCTCCAAGTGATCCACACCGCGGGCGTCGTCCACCGCGACCTCAAACCCGCCAACGTCCTCATCGCCCCCGACGGCCCACGCGTCATCGACTTCGGCATCGCCCGCGCCGCCGACGCCAGCCCGCTCACCGGCACCGGCCTGCGCATCGGTTCACCGGGCTTCATGGCCCCCGAACAAGCCCTCGGCCTGCCCGCCACCCCGGCCACCGACGTCTTCGCCCTCGGCGCCCTGATCGCCTACATCGGCTCCGGCACTACCCCCTTCGGCGGCGGGCCCGAGCCCGTCTCGCTCTACCGGGTGGTCCACGAGGAACCCGCCCTCTGCCACCTTCCGCACGGACTGCACGACCTGGTCCGGTACTGCCTGGCCAAGAACCCCGAGGACCGGCCGGACACCGCCTGGCTCGTCGAGGCCGCCCGCCACCACCCAGCCACCGGCGGCGAACTCCGCTTCTCCGACGGCTGGCTGCCCTCGCAGGTCAGCAGCGAACTCCACCACCACACCGGCCTGTCGACCACCCCCGCCCCGCCCGGCACCGTCCTCGACCCGGCTCGGGCCGTAGCCGACGCCCCTACCGCGCGCGTCCTCCCCACCCCGGCCCCTACCCGCCTGGCCCCCGTCTCAGGACCTAGAACCGCGAGCACCCCACACCGAAGCGCCCGCATCGCGCTCCTGACCACCGCCGCCCTCCTCGCCGGTGCCACGGCCGCCTTCCTCGTGCTCGACAACTCCGACTACTTCGATGACTCCGGCGACCGGACGCCCGCCGCCACCAACAGCAACGCCCCGACCGCCGCGGCCACCCCGTCCTCCCCCTCCACACAGGCCCCGGTCGCCGGCTACACCGCCGCCTACACGGACCGCGAACTCGTCTCCCCCGACTCCGACTACGAGTTCGACCTCAGAGCGGGAAAGGTCACCCAGGACACGTCTTCCTGGTATTTGGGCCGTGAGGCCGGTGCCTTCTACGTCCCCGAGGACAGTGACGCCTACATCCCACCGGCCGGTCCCCTCGCCCTCCCAGACTGCCTCAAGGGCATCGACACCCAGCCCACCACCACCCTGCCCTTCACCACCCTGCGCGCCGACCGCAGCTTCTGCGTCCGAGCACACGGCGGCCAGGACATCGCCATCATCCGTACGCTCACGGCCGCCTCCAACGACGGCCCGGTCAAGGTCGCCATCACCTACTACCACCACTCGGCCTAATCCAGCCCACCGCCCGCAGCAACCGCCCCAACGGCACACTGCCCCATCACGCAGCCGAGCCCGCGGGTTCGTGCTGCAACCACCACTCGAATCCCGACGCTGCACCGCCGCAGCGACGGGGTCGTGCTGATCAGTACCCGGGGGCGGGCTCGGCTCACTTCCCCCCGGGCAGGACGCGTCCACCGGTGAGGCCCTGACCTGCGCCGCGGGAACCGGCTGGCCCACTGCGTCGTCGATTACCGACGTGACTGAAGTGACCCCCACCTTGCCCGACGGGCACAAAGAACTGATCTCCGATCTCTACGGGATCGTCAGCGACTACCCCTACGAAAGCCCGTCGGCGATCCTCGGTCTGCTCGCCGACGACGCGGCGGACGCGCTCGACCGCATCGGCACCCCGCAGGGGCGCCGCGAACGGACCGGGTACACGATCCTGCTCCACACCACGTGCTGGTACGTCGCCGCACGCGTCTTCAGCAGGTCCCTCTTCGCGGCGTACACGCAAGCTCTGGAAGGGTTGCGGGCCACGCTCGATCCGTCCTCCTGCACATGCGCGGCCGGAGCCCACCCCGCCGACGTGGACGGCGAGTACGGCGTCGAGGCCGGAGTGAGCATGCTGTCCGAGGCCGGCCGTGCCGTGTTCGCCGAGGAGTACGGGCTGGAGGGCGAGGAGTTGGCGGCGTTCGACTGCGAGGCGTTCCTCGCCGGTCTCGCAGATGGAGCCGCCGCCCGCATGCGCGAGGCCCACGAGGAACTCTTCGGCAGTGTGGACGTCTCCCACCTCGACGCACGGTTCCTCCGGGGCGATGAGGGGATCGACATCGTCGCCCTGCAGGAGGCGATCCGGCGTTCCTGGGAGGACAACACCGGCCCCGTCGCGCTGTGGTCCTCCCGACGCTGGCTGGCCAGCCAGGTGCGCGACGAGGAACGGATCGGCCTGTTCCTGTCCCTGTGGATGGGCATCGCCCAGACCTATGACGGCCTGCCCCCCTCCTACGTCCGCGACCTGGTCGCGGCCCTGGACACCATCGACCCGGACGCCTCGTGCGAGCACCCCCAGCACCCCTGGTCCGCGACCACGCACACGGCCTCCCGCTACGAGGCGGTAGTGCATCTGTACGCGCCCGAGGACCACCCGGACACTCCGGTGCCCGTCGAGCTCTCGGCCCGCGAACTGTGGGAATGCCCGGCGCACTACGCCGAGCTGGCACGCAGTGCGCGGGAGATCGTCCAGCAGTGGCGTCACATGCGCGGCGAGGATGCGGACTAGTACTGCAACGGTGCTTACCGTGACGAGGCTCCAGCTCTTGGGCTGTGGCCTCGCCTGTTGTAGTGGCTGGTCCGGGCCTGGTGTTGGCGTCGGCGGCGCCAGCGGGACCAGTGCAGGACGTGGGCAGTGCTGCGGCGGACAGACCGTGTGAGGTGGGTGATCAGGCGTCGGTCGTGCCGCGCCACTCTCGTGCCGGGGACGCTGGCCGTGCCACTGCCAGGCCAGCAGCAGAGCGGAGTCGTTCAGGTACGCGGCCGTACATCGACGGGGCCGGGAACCGGGACGACCTGCGCAGCGCCCTGACGGAGTTCCTCGCCGTACTGCCCGCCGAACTGCACGCGCTCGGCACCTCGCTCGCGCTGCCGCTCTACGGCTTCCTCGAAGGCCCTCAACGGACGGCCCCGCTGCTCTTCGACCTGGTCTGCTGCGGCGGAAGTCTCTTCGTGGGCCACTACGAGCCGTCCGCCGCTGAGGGGATCACCCGCGGCAGCACGCCGACCGAACCCGGCTGGGAATCCGCCGACCTGCTGCCGGCAGGCGCAGTCCCCGACGTGCGCGGCCGGCGCCTGCCCTGGCGGACCGACCTCGCCGTGTACGGCTGGGGCCGGGCCGAGGTGCCCCCGGCACGCTGGCGCATCGACGCCGGCTGCCCCGGCGAGGTCCGGGCCGCCCAGGTCGCCGACCTCATCGTCGACACCGCCCGGGCCGCCGGCGTCGGCACCGCGCTGAACCTGCTCGTCGGCACCGAAGGCGAACCGCACCCCCACTTCGAGCTGGTCTTCCCGGGCCTGCGGCTGCGCGCCGGCTGACCCTCCGGTTCGTCCCTGACCGATCCCACCACGCGCACGCCAGGCCTACGGTCCACCGCTCCGGCCGACCGCAGGCCTGCTCGGAGCAGGCCGGCGCCACCGACGGGCGGGATCAGGCAGCCTGGTGGTGGGGGCCGTCGTGGCCATCGTCGTGGGCGATGAAGCGCACGCCGGGCTCGGGACCGGCAGTGGCGAACAGGACGTCGGCGCGGAAGGCGTGGCCGAGGGCCTGCAGGATCTCGGGCGTCGGGTCGACGCCGGAGCACTCGATGTCCTCGACCTCGGCTGACCGCCCCGGCCGCGCAGCCAGGCCGGCACCGGCAGAAGCGGCCGCACCACCGCCCACTCCGCGTCGGACATATCCGTCGGATAGCGGCGCTCGCGCACCCCGCGGCCGGCCGCGTTCCCGAACCGGTGAGCCAGGCAGTCACACAGAGGAGTGGCCAATGTGGACCCAACTCCCGCGATGCCGTAGAAATGCGGCAACAGGGCCTCCTGGGCAGCTTGTTGGCGTAGACACCCCTTGGGCTACCAAGAGGCCCTGCTTTCGTGCGCGGCACCCGCCGCAGTCACCCGATCGGGACTCCCGTTCGATCGACACGCCTCGTGATCGGTATAGCGGTTTCTCAGACCTGGGTGGCGATCCGCGCGAAGCGCTCGGGGTCGCGTAGTCCTACGCAGTCGTTTGCCCAGAATGCCTCGGAGTAGACGAATGTGCCGGTCATCCAGGGCTCGTACGACGACAGCTTCGCGACCTGGAACCCCAGATCCGGAATGCGCAGCGAGGGTGATCGGAACCCACACGAGCTGGCTCGCTGGAAACCACGCGTTCCGTAGTACGTCGGTGAGCCCTCCAAGAAGACCAGCGGCACTCCGCGGTCGTCAGCTGCTTTCAGGGCTGCCTTGATCAGCTGGGTGCCGACGCCGTGGAGCTGGTGGTCCGGGTGGACGCCCAGCGGTGACAGGCTGAGGACATCGACGAGCTGGGGCTGGGCATCCAGGCGGCAGGCGCTGAGCATGACGTGCCCGACAACCTGATCGTGCCGTGTCGCGACGAGCGAAATCGGTTCGATTGCTCCCGGCGCGTCACGAAGTGCGTCCACCAGACCGGGGACGCGTTCCGGATTGCCGAAGGCGAGTGCATGTACGCGGCGTACTTCCGGATGATCTCGGGCCTGCTCAGGCCTGATCCCGTATACGAAGCTCATGATTGGCAGGGTAGGCAGCCATACGCCTGCAGGCGAACGGATTTGCGGACACCGGGACGAACGGTGTCGCTCCCACCGCACCAACTGGGAACCTTCGTTCGGCCATCAGGCGAACTTCCCGGTTCGGCAACGGCTTCTGAGCCCGGCCCTGCGCGGGTGGGGGTGCGGACGCGGTCCTGTTGGGCGAGGGCGGATTCGAACCGCCACAGCCGAAGCGGGGGTTTTACAGACCTCTGGGCTCTCCCCATGCCCAGCTCGCCCTTGGCGGAGGAGGTGGGGGTCGAACCCACACGGGCGCTCACGCGCCCCTACGGTTTTCAAGACCGAGGCCGGCGCCGCCTGTCGGCTGGCTCCTCCACGAACTGTGCTGTTGCGCTGCCGGACGGGGATTCGAACCCCGAGCCTCCTGAACCAAAGTCAGACGTGCTGCCAGTTGCACCATCCGGCACTGCCCAGGCGGCATGAAACAGGGCCGCCCGGGCGGGGAACGATCCCCGGGGCGGCCCGGCAACACTGCCGGTCAACGCTACGAGGACGTCCCGCGATATTGCGAGAACGAGGAGCGCCGATACGACCGGACACGGATAAGGGTGTTCACGTTCGCGCTCCTTCCCTGGGGCCGACTGCGGCGCGATGGTGCCCACTGTGCCCGGCCGCCGGCAACACGGACAACCCGTATTCGCTGTCGCCCCGCGTGAACCGGGGGTCAGCCGTGTTCTTCCCAGCCGGCTGTGCAGAACCTGGCCTCGCTGATCACGGCGTCGCCGGCCCGGGTGGCACGCACATACATGTTGAGTTCGTCCGGTCCCAGGTCGCCCGCGCAGTTGAGGCGCAGGCCGATCTCGTCGATCTCCGCCAGCTGCAGCAGGGCCGCGTCGATGGCGGAGACCTGCCTGCCGATGAGGTCGATGCCGTGGAAGGCGACCTGCGGCCCGGTGCGTCCGTGCACGGTCACCGCAGCGAGGGTTGGGACATCGCCCCAGTAGTGGGCGCTCCCCCCGGTGTGGTCGAAGCGGTCCTCCTCCAGGCACCACTGCCGGGGCCCGCGGCCCACCGTCCAGGGCAGGCGGCCGCGCCGCGCGGCCAGCACCTCGCCGCCCAGTGCGGCGGACACCTGCTCCGGTCCCATCCCGAACCTGAGCGGCCCGACGCCCTCCAGCGGCGTCCACTCCCAGATCGGCCGCTCGAAGTCCAACACCACCGGCCACACACCCGGATTGCGATCCTCGTCCCGGACGTTCCGCCGCCGGACGACCGGCTCGGCGGCCCACGGATCATCCGCAAGGTGCTTGGTGGCCTGCCTGCGGCTGCAGTAACGGCCCCACGCTCACCCTGTCCGGTCGGCCCTGGGCCCGGCACAAGGATGAGAGGATCGGATCAGCTCCCGGGGTTTCCATTGCCTGCCCGGGAGCCACCCTCGTCCGCGGCCCCGACGCACCATCAGCACGCTTCCCCGCACAGCCGAGCACAGACGGCCGGGCCCCCGTGCAGCAGGGGGCGGCCGGTCTCTGCAGCCGGCCGGCCCCGAGGATTCGGCCGCGCGGACCCGCGGAGGGTTCGAGCGCCCGGGTGCGGGCCGGACGCCGGGCCGCGGGGCGCAGCCGGATGTCGCCCGTGGGGGTGGCGGGGCGGCGCCCGGTTCAACGAGCGGCACCCGGTCGAGGACACCCGGCCTCGCCGGGATGCTGCAGCAGCCGGTGAGCAGTGGGGCGCCGAGTCAGAGGCTGCGCCAGTTCCCGGGCGGGATGTGGCTGGCCTGCCCTGCGTTCACCGCGGCATTGCGGACGACCGCGAGCAGGTCGCCGCCGGTCTCGGGGAGCGTGTCCGGTACGGAGGCCGGGATCACCGCCGGCTCCGGGTGGCCAATCGGCGTCGGTGCCTGCCCCCGCACCGTGCTCTGTGCTGCTGCGCCCGGCTTGTGGGCCGCCGGCTCAACACAGGCCGCCAGCCTGTCGCGTCGTTGGTTGGGGCGGCCGGCGTGTACGGCCGGCCGCCCCGGCGGGCGGAGTCCTGCCGGGCCCGGCACCGTCGGGGGTGTACGTGCTGGGCGGACGAAAGCCGGACCTCGTCGCGCGCCCTGGTCGGGGCGCTCGCCCGGGTTCAACGACGCAGACCCTCCAAGGGCAGGAAGACAGCTGCGCGGCCGGCCAGCACTGACTAGCGCCCGGCGGCACGAACCCCCCGGGGGCGTCACCAGCAGATGCCAGGATGCCCGGATGAACGACGATGCCGCCCCGAGCAAGGCCGAGCAGGTCCGCCTCTACCTCGAAACCCTGCAGGCCCGCATGGATCCCGAGCAGTTCCGGGTCCTGCGCCACCTCGTCAGCCGATCCTTCGCCGTCCTCGCCGCACCCGACGGGGAAGGCCACCTCGACCTCGACGACGAGGACAAGGTCCACCTCACCCCGGACGTCACCAACGAACTCCTCGTCGTGCTGGCCATCGCCGCCACCGGCACCATGGAGCACCACGTCGTCGACCTCGGCGACGGTGCGGCCACCGTCATGGACGCCGACACCGCCAGCGACCCCGAAGCCGTCCAGGAGATGCGCGACTGGGCCGCACAGCGCCGTGAACGGGAGCACACCGACGTCGTCCTGCGCGGCATCGCCGACGCCTCCAACACCTGGTCCCGGCGGCCGCCCAGGTGCGCGACGCGGGGGCCGTCTGCCGGTCGGCTCGGCGTGTCCCGGCGGGTGCCAGGGCAGCGGTCGCCGGCCTGACCAGCGCGCCTCCCCTCTCCCCGGCCCCGTACCGACGTAGGGTCGGGAACGCCGCGGCAGATCAGGAGGCGATGCCGGTGGCTCCCGCACCGTCACGCTGGCTGCTCACCTTCCCCGGCCGGCCCGGAGCCCACGGTGAGCAGGACGCCGTGCTGGTCGAGCAGCAGGCCGGCTACGGACCGCACGGACACCCGGTCTACGCCGACGCCGAGCGCACCGTCCGCGTGGAGATCGAGGACAGCGGCCTTGTCCACATCCTGACCCTCATCGGCCGGAGCGAGCCCGAGACCCCCGTGAACGCCCAGCCCCTGCGCTGAACCGACACTCACCGGCCGACGGTGCCTACGGACGGGTGCTGCCGTCGGCGGCCTCCAGCTCCCGCAGCTCGGCCTCGGCGCCGCTGGTCGGCGACCGCGTCGATCCCGTAATCCACCGCCTTCGTGTAGGCGGCCCGGCGCCGGGCAAGGTCGAGAAGCTGCTCGCGCGGCCACGGTTCGCCGCGGCCGGCCGCCTGCCCGGAGCGCACGTTGCCGTCCGTCACCTCCGCCATAGCGCGTATCGCCTCCCCCACCGCGGCCAGGTCCGACAGCTGCGCGCCGCGCCACACCAGGTGCTCCTGCCGCAGGTATCCGGTCGCGCCGTCCCCGCCGTCCCCGCCGTCCCACTCGAGCACGTCCGCACCGGGCGCGCCCCGGCCGGTGCCGCCGTACCGATCCATCTGGCGCAGCTGGAGGGCGACGCCGATCACGGCCCGCTCCGCCCGGGAGAGCCGGCCTCTGCGCTGCCTCGCGGAGGCGCCGGTCTGCGGCCCATTCTCGACCGTGGTGGCGTCGTCAACCGGTGGCCGTGCGAAGGATGCGGTCCCGCGAGGCTGCCGCGTCGGCGCGCAGCGCGGGCAGGTCGATATCCAGGAGGCGGCCGGCCCATTTGCGGACCTGTCCGGCGATCAGCACGGTGTCGATGTTGCGGGTGTCGCAGCCGAGGACCGCGGTCCCGGTGGGGTCGTTCAGCGGCAGGTTGTTGATCTCGTCGACGGTGAGGAGGAGCAGGTCTGCCTGCTTGCCGGGTGTCAGTGAGCCGGTGGTTTCCCCGAGGCCGCAGGTGTGTGCGCCTTGCAGGGTGGCGAAGTCCAGGACGTCGCCGGTGCGGATGCGGGCGGGCACCGGGCCCGGGGCGCCCGATGTGTGGGTGGCGTTCACGGCCCGCATCCGCTGGATCGCCAACAGGGTCCGCATCTGGGTGAACATGTCGCCGGCCAGGGCGACTTCGACGTCGATGCTCAGGCCGGGGCGCACCCCGACGGCGAGTGCCTCGTCGATGGCGGGTACGGCGCTGTCCAGGCCGATCTGCGGCTCGGAGGTGGGCGCTAGCGAGACCGTGGCTCCGGTCGCCGCGATCGTCCGCCAGGTGTCCTGGCTCAGGCCGGTGGCGTGGATCAGCTGCACCTGTTCGTCGAGCAGACCCGCCCGCGCCCAATCGAGGATCGCCCGCGAGGACGGGGCACCGAATACCGCGTCCACGCTCACACCGATGCCGAGTTCGCGGGCGGTGCGGGCAAGGGCCGGTCCGTGGGCGAGTCCGGGGCCGGCGATCTCGTCGGTGGCGAGGGCGGCGAGGCGGAAGGTGAGCAGCGGATGGGCGAAGCAGTCGCGCAGCCTGGCGAGGTCGGCCGGCCACTGCCGGTCCCAGGCGCCGAAGTGCGGTGCCATCGCGGCGTGGATGCCGCGGATGCCGGTGTCGAGGAGGGCTTGGACGGCGGCGTCGGAGTGTTCTGCGCTTCGGGAGTTATGGGAGAAGTCCAGCATCGTGGTGATACCTGCGTCCACAGCGCTGAGTGCGGCCAGTCGGGTACCTGTGTACATGTCCTCGGGCAGGTAGGCCGGAGCGCAGCGGGCGAGGGTGGTGGTCAGGTAGCCGGCGAGGTCGTCAACGTCGGGGATGGTGCGGCGTAGTTGGGCCTGCCAGGCGTGGCGGTGGGTGTCGATGAAGCCGGGGAGGAGGAGGGTGCCGGCGGCGTCGACCACGATGGCGTCGTCGGTGGCGCCGGTGGACTGCAGGTCGGGTGCGACGGCGGTGATGGTGCTGCCGGTGACGAGCAGGTCGCCGCGGTCGAGGGTGCCCAGGGCCGGGTCCATGGTGAGGATCGTGGCGCCGGTGAACAGGATGCGGCGTGCCGGGTTGTCGGCGGTTTGCCGCAGGCGGTCGAGGAGGGCCGGGCGGGAGGTGTCGGTCGGGCGGTGAACAGGGTGCACAGAAGTCCGTTTCGAAGGCGGGCCAAGTGGTGGGGCATGCGGCGGCCGGTGCCGGCTCGGCGGGCTGGGCAGGGTTCGGATCGGCTCCCGGCCGAGCCCGCCGGCTGGCGGGGTGCGGCCGGCTCCCGGGGTGGCCGGCGCAGTGCCCCGTGCTCCAACGTGGCAGGCTGCGAGCCGGGCTTCCAGGCCGGGGTTCACCGGGGGTGCGCCCCACCGTGGGTGCGGGGTTGCCTGGGTGTGGTGCACCCCCTCTCACGGCTTCTGCCGGTCGGGGTGGGGCCCGTAGCCTTCGGCCATGCACACCGACCTGTCCCCGCGGCGCGACAATGCGCTCGGAGAGTATCTGCGGGCCCGCCGAGCCCAACTTGCCCCGGACCGGGCGGGGGTGAGCGCGGTCGGCCACCGGCGGGTGCCGGGCCTGCGCCGGGAGGAGGTCGCCCGGCTCGCCGGGGTCAGCACCGACTACTACACCCGCCTCGAACAGGGCCGGGAGCGTAACCCCTCACCGCAGTTGCTGCAGGCAGTCGCACGCGCGCTCGGCCTGGACGGGGACGCCGCCGAGCACTTGGCCAGCCTCGCCGCACCACCTGCCCCCCAGCGACGGCGCGCCCGCGAAGAGGCCATGCCCGCGCTGCGGCAACTCGTGGCGGCCCTGCCCACACCCGCCCTAGTCGTCGGCCGGACACTGGACGTCCTGGCGCTCAACCCGCACGCCGCCGCCCTCTACCGCGGGTTCGCACAGGTGGACAACCTGGTGCGAATGACCTTCCTCGACAAGGCCGCCCGGTCCTTCCACCAGGACTGGGAAGCGGCCGCCCGAGCCGCTGTCTCGTCCCTGCGCAGCGCCGCCGGCAGAGACCGCCACGACCTCCGGCTGGCCGTTCTCGTCGGTGAACTCTCCCTCCACAGTCACGACTTCCGTGTCCTGTGGGCACGGCACGACGTCCACAGCAAGTCCGCTGGCACCAAGTCGCTGCACCACCCCGAGGCCGGCGACCTCGAGCTGGCATACGAGACACTCACCCTCAACAGCGACCCCGACCAACAGCTGGTGGTGTATCAGGCCGTGCCCGGCAGCCCGTCCGCCGAACGCCTGGCACTATTGCAGGCACCGACCGGGCCTGCGGGATGAGCGAGAATCACCCGAGCCACCGGCCTCCGCCGCTGTCTGCGGATCTGGATCGGATCTCGAGTCGACGGGCCGGGGCCGGCTCGAGGGCCGAGGCCAGGATCAGGGCCTCCGCCCGGTCGGACGGGACCGGCCGGGAGAACAGGAAGCCCTGGCCGAGCGGGCAGCCCATGGAGATCAGCAGCTCCTGCTGGGTCGTGTTCTCCACGCCTTCGGCGATCACCTTGACTCCAAGGGTGTCCGCCAGGTGGGTGATTCCCTCCACCAGGGCGTACTGCTGCGGGGAACGCCCGAGCTTGTCGATGAACGACTTGTCGATCTTGAGTATCGAGATCGGGAACTCGCGCAGGTAGCTCAACGAGGAGTAGCCGGTTCCGAAGTCGTCGATCGCGATGCGGATACCGAGGTCGGTCAGATCGTGCATCACGGTCCGGATGCGGTCGTCGTGCCTCATCAGGACGGTCTCGGTCAATTCGAGGATCAGGCTGGACGGCTCGATGCCGGACAGCTCTAGCGTGTGGTGCACCGCGTCGAGGAAGCCGTCGTCCCGGAACTGCCGCGGTGAGACGTTGACACTCACGTATGGCGCGCTGGACCGTGCGTCGGGGCCCCAGGGCCCCGGCAGCTGCCGCCAGCGGACCTCCTCGGCCGCCGCCTGTCCGAGCACCCAGGCACCCAGGGGGACGATCTGGCCGCTCTCCTCCGCCAGGGTGATGAACTGTTCCGGGAACACCATGCCTCGCGACGAGTGCGGCCAGCGGACCAGCGCCTCGAACCCGGCGATCCGCCCGGTAGGAAGTTCTACGATGGGCTGGTAGAGGACCACAAACGACGTTTCGACCGGCGAACTGTCGAGGCTCTCCTGGAGCTGGTGCCGCTCGGCCATACCGCTCTGGAAGGCCGGCTGGTACCCGCGCCACTGGCGCTTGCCGGCCGTCTTCGCGGCGTACAGGGCCAGGTCGGCGTGGGTCAGGAGTTCGACCGAGTCGATGCTGTCCTCGGTGGTGGCGATGCCTACGCTCGCGTAGACGCTCACCGGCCCGACGCTGAGGCGGAACGGTTCCGCGAACACGCTGATCACGTGGTCGGCGAAGGTCTCGACGTCCCCGCGCGTCACCGAGTCCTGCACCAACAGAGCGAACTCGTCACCGCCGATGCGGGCCGCGGTGTCGGACGCCCGGACCGTCGACGACAGCCGCAGCGCGACGGCGACCAGTAACTCGTCGCCCACGCTGTGACCCTGAATGTCGTTCACGACCTTGAAGTCGTCGATGTCGACGAAGAGCACGCCGACCACGGTGCCTTCGCGCTGGCTCTGGGTCAGCGCGTGGGAGACCCGGTCCTGGAACAGCACGCGGTTCGCGAGGCCGGTGAGCGAGTCGTGGAAAGCCTGGTGGGTGAGTTCGCGTTCGAGCATGCGCTGCTCGGTGACATCCCGGAGGGTGAGCACCAGGCCGCCGACCGTCGCCTCGGTCCGCAGGTCACTGCATCTGACCTCCACCTCGATGACTGCGTGGTCGACGCGTGTCATCCGCCAGTGGTCGCGCCTGCCCTGGCAGTCGCGGATCCGCATCTGTGCAAGGGTGTGGACCACCGAGCCGGTATCCTGTGGGGCAATTAGGTCTGTCAGGTGCACTCCTTCCAGCGAGGGATGGCCGAGGACTTGGTCGGCTGACGGGCTGGCATACCGGATCCTGTCGTCGTCGTCGAGGATCAGGATGACGTCGGAGGCGTTCTGCACCAGGGTCCGGAAGTAGGCTTCGCTCTTGCGCCGGTCGACCTCTTCGCTGAGGGCAATCCGTTCGATCGCGAGGGCGGCCTGACCCGTCAGCGTGACCAGCGCGTCTTGCAGGACGACGAGGTGCTGCTCGTCCCCGGCCACGATCAGCGCCCCGGTGCCGGGGTCCGCGGAGCCGTGTGGCGCGGTCTGGTCCTCCGGGCGGTCCGGCAGAGCCAGCGGGCAGACCAGGGCGCTGGGTGCCGTACCGAGTTCCGCAGCGAGGTCCTCCTGCAGGCCAGCGCGGCTCACCAGACGGGCCCGGCCGGCCCGTGTAAGGTCCTGCACGGCCCGGGCAGTCTCCGGGGACGACTCGCGGCGCTCCCCATCGTCGGTGCGGATCAGCCACAGGACGGCGGTGTCCCTGATGGCGAGCAGTGCACTGTGGCTCTGGTCGTCCGGCAGCAGCGAGGCGACGGCGGTGCGGACCGCGGCGGCCGTATCCCGGATGTCGGTCGCGGACCCCAGCGCGGCAACGGCGATGCGCAGCACCCGTTCCCGGCCCACGGCCTGCCGGTGGGTCGCCGCGACGCCAGCCAGCCGGTAGAGCACCAGTGCGAACAGAACGGTCGAGAAGGCTCCGATCACGCCGACGTTCGTAGTCACTCCGCGTGCGGCCTGCAGCAGGAGCATGGCCGGTGCGATCAGCGAGGCGAGCGTGAGCAGGCCCAGGCGGCCGCGCGCGGTGTCGGCGCGCCACCTGACGGGCTGGGTCAGCGTGACCATGGAAGGGTGGATGGCGGCGGCGCCCCAGGCGCCGTAGAACAACGCCCAGCCCAGTTCCACCGCCGAACCCGTGTGCCAGCTTCCGTGCAGTTGGATGAGGGCGTACAGGATGTCGGAGGTAAGCAGACCGACCGTGCCCACCGCGAGCAGCACCAGGGACGGGCTCTTGCCGCCGCGGGGGGCGAGCAGACGGAGCAGGACTGCCAGCACGAGGATGTCCCCGAGCGGGTAAGCGACGGAGATCGCCTTTTGGAGCCAGGTGAGACCGGCGACGTGGGTGTAGGGGACGATCAGGTAGACCCAGGACAACAGGGCCAGGCCGGCCGTCAGGATCAGTGCGTCGACGAGACTGGCCCGGTCGCGCCCGGCCGAACGCCAGCGGACGAAGCCCAGCAGCCCTACCGCGTACAGCCCGTAGGTCGTGAGGTAGAAGGCGTCCGCGAGTGACGGGAATGGGTTCTCCTCATGCAGGAACTGGATCAGGACGATCTGGGTCGCTTCGCCCGCTGCGAAGCTGAGGTTCGCCGCGGCGAGCACCAGCCAGGGCAACTGATGGGAGGGACGGTTGACGAAGACACCTACCAGCATGCCGATGACACCGGCCAGTCCGATTCCGACGAAGATCAGCCGCTGGTCCGGGAATGCGTAGTAAAGGGCCGTGAGCAAGGCCACCGATACACCGAACCCACTCATCAAGGGGATCCAGCGCCGTTGGGTATTCAAAACCCTGCCACCTCCGACGCGCCGCGCGAGGAAGTCCCGACTGGGGAATTTTTCGGCACAAACCCGTTCTCAGTATACCCACTTCACGGAATTCGCACGCATACGGACGGTAGCTGCCGGCGCCTGCGCGACGTCGTGACGCGCTGACATGTCGCCTCCGACCAGGCGCCCGCCCTTCGGGGCCCGGCCCGGTCGAGAGTCCGCACCGGCCCCGTCGCCGCGACCCCGCGTGATGCAGACTGACCGGTGCTCAGTTCCTCCCGGAGCGACCGGGCCGAGGCCACGGTGACTGATCGTGATTCCCGCTCAGCCCGGTTGACCGGCGGTCGGACGGGAACCCTGGTTTGCGGTCTCGGGGTGTTGGCCCTTGGCTGGAGGTATCCGGTCCGGCGCCTCCGAGCCGGTGGCCCCCGCGGGTCCGCCTGTTCCGAGCACCGGCCTGGTGGTGAGGAGGGCGTATGGGCTGGCTTCGCGGCCGGTGGAGCCGCCGCGACGACGCATGGTGGGCGTTCGTGGTGGCCGGCACCGCGATGATCGTGGCGTTCGCGCTCACCCCCTCCTCCGTCCGCTTCGTCCTGCCCGTGATCCTGTCGGCGGCGACGTGCCCCGCGATCGTGGCGGGTGTGCGCATGCACGGGCCGGCCCCGGCCGCCGCCTGGTACGTGCTAGCCGCGGGCACGGTCCCTTACGCCGCCGCAGATGCGGTCTGGGGGGCGTACCAGGTGCGCGGGGAGGAGGTGCCGTTTCCGGGGCCGGTCGACAGCCTGTACCTCGTCGCCTATCTCCTGTTCGCCACTGGTCTGTTGATGCTCACCGCCCGCCCGGCCGGCCGGGCGGGCTGGGCCGGCCTGCTGGACGCGGGAATCGTCACGCTGGGATTCGCCACGTTGTCCTGGGTCTTCATCCTCGGCCCCTACACCCGCAGCCGGCTCCCTCCATTGTCACTCGCGGTGACGGTGGCCTATCCGGTAACCGACTTGGTCCTGCTGTGCCTGGCGGCCCGTCTGGTGCTGACGGCGGGCCCCCGCGGTCCCTCCTTCCTGCTGCTGGTCGGCTGGCTGGTAACGACCCTTGGTGCCGATGCCCTGTACTACGGGACGGTGGCGACCACCGGGAGCGCGATCGGGGAAAGCGTCTCCGAGGTGGGCTGGATGGTCTCCTATGCCTGTCTGGGGGCGGCGGCTCTGCACCCGTCGGTGGCCCGGAAGGTGCCACCCCAGGAGTGCGGAACGCTGGTCCTCTCCCGTCCCAGGCTGGCAGCCATGCTCGGGCTCACCCTGGTGGGGCCGGCGATCGTGGTGTGCAACGTCAGGGGGGTCAGAGACGACGCCACGCACATCGCGGTCCTGGTGGGCATTATGGCGGCACTCGCCGTACTGCTGGTGCTGCGCGTCAGCCTGCTGGCCCACTACGCCCAGGCCAGAGCGGCCGAGGCGCGTGGGCGGGCTCGGGCCCTGGAGGAGTCGCTGCGCGAGCAGTCGATGCTCCAGCAACGGCTCAGCCACCAGGCCTTCCATGATCCGTTGACCAGCCTGGCCAACCGGCTGCTGTTCGAGGAGAGGCTGGAGACAGTGGTCCGGCGGCACCCGGTCCCGCCCTCCGCCGGGCTGCTCTTACTGCTGGACCTCGACGGTTTCAAGGACGTCAACGAC
Organism: Kitasatospora sp. DSM 101779; assembly: GCF_025655475.1. GTDB lineage: Bacteria > Actinomycetota > Actinomycetes > Streptomycetales > Streptomycetaceae > Kitasatospora. Next base: position 26,102 of record NZ_JAHTIK010000001.1, read on the forward strand.
ACCCTCGGCCACCCGACCGGTGACAAGCTGCTGATCGCCGCCGCTCACCGGCTGCTGGGCGGCGTGCGCGGCGGCGATCTGGTCGCCCGGCTGGGCGGTGACGAGTTCGCGGTGGTGGTGGAAGAGCTCGGCGAGGACGACCTGGGCGAGTACGTCGAGCGGATCCTCGGACAGTTCAGGGACCCGTTCGTCGTCGGTGACCACCGCTCGATCGAGGTGACCGCGAGTGTGGGCGCCCGGCTGATCCGGGAGCCGACCGGGGCGACCGACGCGCTGCGGGACGCCGACGTCGCGCTCTATAGGGCCAAGGCGGAGGGGAAGAACTGCATGGTGCTCTTCGAGCCGCACATGCGGCACACCTCCCGACTCCACGCCCGGATGGCGGATCCCCTGGGGAGCGCGCTCAGCCGTGACGAACTGCTGGTGTACTACCAGCCCGTGGTCGAGCTGGCCACGGGCGACGTGGCCGCGGTGGAGGCCCTCCTGCGCTGGGCACGGCCCCACGGCGGGCCCGTCCCACCCGACGAGTTCGTCCCGGTCGCTGAGGAGACGGGCGCGATCATTCCCATCGGCGCCTGGCTGATGCGGCAGGCGTGCCTTCAGGCCCGCCGCTGGCACGAGGTGCTCCCCTCGCATCGGGAGATCTACATCCTGGTCAACGTCTCGGATCGCCAGCTACGGGACCCGGGGTTCGCCGACTCGGTGGCCGACGCTCTCCGGGAGAGCGGGCTGGATGCAGGCTCGCTGGTTCTCGGGATCAGAGAGGGCACGTTCAGCGGCAACGGGGAGGCCGCCGCGGCCCAGCTGGCGACGGTCCGCGGACGGGGTGTCCGCCTCTCCGTCGGCGGCTTCGGGTCCGGAGCCGTCCTCACCCGTTTGCACGACGTCCCAGTCGACGTCTTCAAGATCGACGCCAGCGTCGTGCGGAGTACCGGAACAGCCCGGGTCGACCTTCTGCTACAGGCCATCGTCGACCTCGGCCGCGGCCTGGGCCTGGACATCGTGGCGGAAGGTGTCGACACCCGTGAGCAGGCCGACCGCCTCCGCACCCTCGGCTGCCCTCAGGCCCAGGGCCTCTGCTTCGGCCAGCCCATGACGGGACGCCTGATGGAGAGGCGCCTCCTGGCACGGTCGAAGGGCCTGCCCTGGCCGAACGCCTGACACGCTTCGGTTGTCCTTGGATTGAATCGTCGGCCTGTCCGGCGGCGCCGTTTGGCGCGTGACCGGCCAGCCGACTGCGACCTAGCCCAGCTAGGGCCCGTATCGGGTTGTGATCAATATGCGGGTTTCGCCCTCGTGGTCGCGCCCGATCCGATAGATCATGCTGTGTGACGCGAGTGCAACTGACTGACGCCGAATGGGAGTTCATCGGGCCGTACCTGCCGATCGGTGAGTACGGCCCGTACCCCGAGCGGCTGCGCCGGCAGTTCGAGGGCGTGATCTGGCGGTTTCGGACGGGCGGCCAGTGGCGGGAGATGCCGAGCGAGTTCGGGGCCTGGTCGACGGTCCACAACCGCTTCCGGCAGTGGAGGGACGCCGGGGTCTTCGAGGCCCTGCTGGAGGGCGCGATCGCGGAGGCCGCCAAGCGGGGCGAGGTGGACTTGTCGCTGGTCAGCGTGGATTCCACCACCGTCCGGGCCCACCACGACGCCGCCGGGATGCACCTCGACCCCGACACGCTCGCCGACCTGGAGAAGGCGGCCGAGGAGGCGGAGAAGGCCCGGCAAAAGGGGGCGGCCCGAAGGAACAAGACGGGCAGGACACCGCAGACGACCCGGGACGGGACGAGCGGCGACGTGTCCGACGCAGACGCAAGATCCGCCTGAAGGCAGCCCTGCTCGGACGGTCCAGAGGCGGGCAGACCAGCAAAGTCCACATCGCCGGCGAGCGCAAGTGTCGCCCGCTGGCATTCGTCCTGAGCGAGGGGCAGGCCGCCGACAGTCCGCAGTTCATCCCCGTGCTGGCGAAGGTCCGGGTTCGCGGGCCCGTCGGCCGCCCCCGTACCCGGCCCGACGCGGTCGCCGGCGACAAGGCGTACTCGTCCCGCGGCAACCGTGTTCACCTGCGCGAACGGCACATCAAGGCCGTCATCCCGGAGAAGCGGGACCAGGCCGCCCATCGAAAGAAGAAGGGCAGCAGGGGCGGCCGGCCCGTTGCCCACGACGCCGAGCTCTACAAGGAGCGGAACACCGTCGAGCGCCTGATCAACAGGCTGAAGGCCTGGCGGGGCATCGCCACCCGGTTCGACAAGACACCCGAGAGCTACCTCGCCGGCCTCCACCTCCGTGCATCGATGATCTGGATCAAGAGCCTCACCAAGACCACCCCTTGATCACGACCAAATACGCTCCCTAGTGGCAGTACCGGTGATTTAGGTTGCTTTGTCGCGTTTGGAGTGGGGCTTGGTCGGGGCGGCCAGGTGCACGGTGGGTGTGGGGCCGGGGCGGGTTGTGGTGTCCGGTGCGTTTGAGTGCCCAGTTGGACATCTTGCATTTGATCACGCGGGGGTTGTAGCGCAACCGCCGTGCAGGCATGAGTCGTTCGGTGATCTCACGCAGGCTGCGGGTAATGGCTCGGGCGAGTTGGGAGGGGGAAAGCGCCGCCTGCCCGGTGACGTGGTGGCGGACGCCCCCAGCCCTCCACAGCGAGCGACCACCGCTCACACCACCTACACCTCCAATCCACCGGGATTTGCCTCTGAATGAGCCCTTTCAGATCGCCCACCGATCGGGTGACGGAGCCGAGGCTGCAGTCGGTGTCACCGACCGCAATCTCGCTGGTCCCGGCAGCCGTCAACGTCCTTTCGAGCGCAGGTTGAAAGGGGTCAATGACATGGGGTGTCTGACCCCCCAGCCCCCACCGCCAACGATTCCGTTCCGCTCCGCGGCCCGGACGCTGCCGCCTGCCCAGGCTGAGGTTCGATTTCTGTTCAGCTTCTTCCCGCCACTCGACGCCGACACCGACGGCCCCACCCGTCGTACGCCGGCCGTGCGGACCGCGCGGCCGTTGACGGAAACCCCGACGCGCCGTGGCTGCCCACCGTGCGCGAGGGTGACGGCGCCCGCTCCCCCACCCAGCTCCCGCCCCGCCTCGTCACCACAACCTTGTCCCGGACGGTACAACGGAGCGTGGCGGGAGACGGCCGGTGAAGGGTGACGGAACGTCAACGGACCTGCGGCCCGGCCGCCACTCCGCGTCAGCCCTCTCCCGTCCGCCGTGTCGCACGCCCCACCGGCCACTCCTAGCATGGAGCTGGGACTGCCCGCCCCTGCTGCCGGAAGAGCGGGAACGACTCCTGAGCCGCGCCCGTCCGCGAGCCGGCACCCCGCTCGGAGCGCCAGCCACAACGTCGGCCGCTCATACCATCCACGGCTCACTCACTCCCGCCGGCTCGCCCCGAGGAGGGACGATGGCATCCATTCTTGTGGCCGACGACGACGCCGACATCCGTGACCTCGTGGCCTACAAGCTCACGCAGTCCGGCCATCAGGTCATCGTGGTCGACGACGGTCTGACCGCACTCAAGGCCGTCCGTGAGCGCACCGTGGATCTCGCCCTCCTCGACATCAGGATGCCCGGGATGTCAGGTCTGGACGTCTGCCGGGAACTGCGGGCCGCGCCGAAGACGGAGAGGTTGCCGGTGATCCTGCTCACCGCCCGATCACAGGAGTTCGACGTCGAGACCGGCTTCGCGGCCGGTGCCGACGACTACATCGTCAAACCGTTCAGCCCGCGTGAACTGAGCAGCCGGGTGCAGGCGGTTCTGGCCAGGGCGGCCCGATGACCGGCCGGGAGGTCATCAACGGCAGCCTGCAGGTGCTGGTCGGGTCGGCTGTGGTGCTACTCGTCCTCATCGTCTGCGTGCGGGCCGTCCGGCGGGCGCGGGAGCGCCACAGGCAGCGGACGGTCGAGCCGCTCCGGGTCCTGCTGCTCGAACTCCTCTGTGCGGAGGGGGACGAGGCTGCGGGAAGCCTCCAGGCGCTGTCCGCACTCGACGACCGAAGCTGGGCGGCCGTCGAACCCACGGCGCGGACCATCCTCGCGAAGGTGAGCGGACACGCCAGGACCTCGCTGGTGGGCCTGTTCGAGCAGCGGGGAGTTGCCACGCGGGCGATGGCGGACCTGGGGCGGCGCGGGTCGGTCCGAAAGGGCCGGGCCGCGGAGGTACTGGGGCTGCTGCGGCACCGGGCGGCCGCCCCACGGCTGCGCGTCCTGCTCGTGGACGCCGACCCTGAGGTCCGAACGGTCGCCGCCCGGACCCTGGGCCACATCGGGGATCCTGCGAACGTCCCCGCCCTGCTGAATTGCCTCCACGGCCCCCACCCCGTCCCGCCCGCGGTCGTGCTGCAGGCGCTCACGGCATTCGGGGCCGCCGGACACGACCAGGTCGCCACCGGTCTGGACGATGCCGAGCCGCTGGTGCGGGCGGTGGCCGTCGAGACTCTTGGAGCCACCGGAGGCGTGGTGTGGACTACCAGGATCGCGGCCGCGCTGAGGGCGGACCCGCACATCGAAGTGCGGATCCGGGCCGCGCGTGCCCTGGGCGCCCTCGGCACGCCGGCGGGCCTGGAGCCGCTGCTGGACGCGGTGCGGCGGGGCCAACCGGAACCGCTGCGCGTCGTAGCAGCCAGGGCGCTGGGCCGTCTGGGGGCATCATGTGCGGCCCCACGCCTGGGGGAACTGCTCGACGACCCCGTCCACCGCGTGGCCTCGACCGCGGCCCGGGCACTGCTGCACGTCGGGCCGACCGGGCGCGACGAACTGCGCCGAGCCGCCGGCGGGGCCCGCGGCGTCCCCGCGGTCGCTCATGCCCGGGCCGTGCTCGCGGAGGCGGCGATCGGTGAGGAAGGCCCACGCTCTGCCGCCGGGCCCGCGGCGGTGGGATCATGACCCCACCACTCGCGGTGGCCGGCACGGCCGCGTTCGGCCCGGCCGCGTCGACGGCGAGCGGCGCACACGACGTGCTGCTGCAGGTGATCGCCGTCAGCAACGTCCTGGTCCTCGGATACTTCCTGGCGATCAACACCGGCTATCTCACACTGGTCGTCATCGCGGCCGGCGACTTCGTCCGGCATCTGCGCCGTATACCGTTCGCCGGCTACGACGACGCCTCCGCCAGTCCCTTCACGCTTCCGGTGTCGCTCATCGTGCCCGCGTACAACGAGGAGGCCGGGATCGTGGACGCGGTGCAGTCGCTGCTCCTGCTGCGCCATCCCTCGTTCGAGGTGATCGTGGTCGACGACGGTTCCACCGACGCCACCCTCGACCGGCTCCGCGGGGCCTTCGACCTCGTTGAGGTGCCCCGTGTCGTCTCCACCGAGGTGCCCGTGCGCGGCGCAGTGGAGTCGGTCCACCTGTCCAGAGGCGGCCCGGTGCCGCTGATCGTGGCTCGCAAGCGCAACGGTGGCAAGGCCGACGCCCTCAACGTCGGCATCAATCTGGCCCGCTATCCGCTTCTCTGCATGGTCGACGCGGACTCGATCCTCGACTCGCAGGCGCTGCTCTCGATTTCCAAGCCCTTCTCCAACGACCCGCTGCGGGTGGTCGCCGCCGGAGGTGTGATCGGTATCGCCAACGGCTGCACGGTCGTGGCCGGCCGTGTCGTGCGGGTTCGCATGCCTCACCGGCTACTGGCCAAGATCCAGACGGTGGAGTACGTGCGGGCCTTCCTGCTCGGCCGGACCGGCTGGTCACGGATCGGCGGCCTGCTGGTGATCGCCGGAGCTTTCGGGATGTTCCGGCGCGACGTCGTGGTCGCGGTCGGCGGGCTCGACCCGGACTGCCTCGGCGAGGACGCCGAACTGGTCGTCCGGCTCCACCACTACCTGCGCGGGACGGGCCAGGACTACCGCGTCGTCTTCGTGGGCGAGCCCATCTCGTGGAGCGAAGTCCCGGAGACCCTCCGGGTGCTCGGACGCCAGCGACGGCGCTGGCACCGCGGCCTCACCGAAGTCCTGCTCAAGCACCGGGACATGATCGGCAATCCCCGGTACGGCCGGGTCGGGACGGTGGCTCTGCCCTTCTACGTGCTCTTCGAACTGTGCGCACCGGTCGTCGAACTCGCCGGGCTGGTCCTGGTACCGCTGGGCCTGCTGATCGGGGCGGTCGACCTGGAGTTCCTGTGGCGCTTCCTGCTGGCCGCCTACGGCTATGCGATGGTGGTCAGCCTGCTGTCACTGCTCGCCGAGGAATACGCCTTCCATCGCTACAGCCGCTGGCGGGACATCGGTTCCGCCGTGCTGGGTGCAGCGGCCGAGAATTTCGGATACCGGCAGTTCACGGCCTGGTGGCGGGTCCGGGGCATCTGGGACGCCGCCCACGGCGCTCCGAAGGTCTGGGGAGTCATGACGCGCCGTGGCTTCGCCGCGAGGCCGAGCGAAGAGGACCGGTGATGAGCGGCTTTCGGCGTGCTCGATCCGACCGGAGCGACCGGTCCGTCGTCCGGCGGCTCTCCTCGTTCTTCGGCCTGCTGATCGGGGCCGTCGGGCTCGCCGACGAGAACGACCGGCTGCGGCGTCTCGACGCCGAGCGCGACCGGCTGGCCGCGGCGGCGCGGCAGATGGGGATAGGTATCCGGTCCAGCCTCGACCTCGACCAGATCCTCGACGAGGCCGTGCGGGGCCTCGGCGAGGCGCTACGGGCGGACCACGTACTGGTCCTGCTAGCGGAAGACGACAGCGGGCCCGCCGTGCCGGTCGTCCGGGCTTGGAGCACGAACCGCGGCAGCCTTCCGCCGGAGGAGCTGCACCGGCTGCCGTCGGCTCCGGCGAAGACCATCCGAGAGCACTACGCGCAGGACACGAGCTGGTCCCTCGACGATATCCGGCCGTACCTCGCCTCCGGAGCCGCCCTGCCGGGCGCCCCCGGCTCCTTCGGCACCGTCGGGCCGCCGACCGACATCCGCGCCGCGCTGACCGCGATAGGCGTGGTCTCCCTCCTGGTGACCCCTTTCGGATCGGGCACGGAGGCGATGGGCGCGGCGGTCCTCTGTCGCTGCCGACCGGGCGACGTCTGGCTGCCGATGGAGGTCGAGACCGTCGAATCGATCGCGGCGGGACTCGGCCGTGCGGTGCGCCAGTCCAGGACCTACCGCCAGGAAACCGAACTCGTGGACCGGCTCCAAGCCCTGGACAAGGCCAAGAACGACTTCCTCTCCACCGTCTCGCACGAGCTCCGCACCCCGCTGACCAGCATCGTCGGCTACGTCGAACTACTGGCGAACGACTCTGGCCCGCTCAGCGACGACCAACGGCACATGCTGAAGGTGGTGCACAGCAACGCGGCCCGGCTGCGCAACCTCATCGAGGACCTGCTCACCATCTCGCGGATCGAGTCGGGCGCCTTGACCTCCGAACGGCTTCCGATCGACCTGGGTCGACTGGTGAACTCCTCGGTCGAGGCGATACAACCCGCGGCATCCGCCGTCCCGGTGACCCTCCGGCAGGTGCCTGCCGAGGACGACCTGATCGTCCTCGGCGACGCCCCCCAACTGGACCGCGTCCTGATGAACCTGCTCACCAACGCCGTCAAGTTCACCCCGCCCGGCGGACTGGTCACGGTCAGCACCTCCTGCCGGAACGGAGAGGCGGTGCTGACCGTGGGTGACACCGGGATCGGTATCCCGGAGAAGGATCAGAAGGACCTCTTCCACCGCTTCTTCCGCGCCTCCAACGCCACCGAGCGCGCCATTCCCGGTACGGGCCTCGGCCTGGCGATCGTGCGGAGCATCGTGACCAACCACGAGGGCCGACTGGAGATCCAATCGACCGAGGGCGAAGGCACGACCGTCACCGCCCACCTCCCGCTGCTCCCGGACGTGCCCGGCTCGGGGTCGTGATCAAGCGTCTTGTACACCGGTGGCGAGGGAGCACCGGTCCAGTCGGCCGACTGCCCGATCAACTACTCGTCCAGCACGTCCGGCGATACCCCAACCGGCAGGACTTCCTCAACCGCCTCGAAAGAGACGATCACGTCGCGCATCAGGTGTTGCGCCAAGGTCCGACAAACCCCGGCATGAATGGTGGCAATGATCTGATGGACGCGAAATGGGCGCGGCTGGAGTCGCTCCTGCCCGCGAGCAACGGGACGCTTGCGGCAGGTGGCGGGACCGCCGGGAAGTGCGGCCTGTGGTCGCGGTGCGTCGCCGTGTGGTCCGGCGTTCGCACCTCCGTGCCGCCGCCCTCGTAAAGGTCCCCGAACCTGACGGCAGGACAGGTGGAAACCGGCTGGTCAGGTCGGCTGGTCGGCCGCGGCCCGGCAACCCGAAGACCTGGCCTGGATCGATTCCAGGGCGCTGCAGGCCTCGCGTAGCAGATCGGGCAGCCGGTCGGCTAGCGGGTCGGCTTGCGACAGTTGGTCGGTGCGGGCGAGATCCTCGAGTTCGGCGGCGCATCGGGCGAGGTCATGGGCGCCGATATTGCTGGCGGCGCCCTTGAGGGCGTGGGCCTGGTCCACGGTATCGGCCGGGTTGTCGTGGTCGACGGCTGTGAGCAGCGCATCGGCGAGCAGCGGAGCCTTGCGGAGGAAGGAGTTGGTCAGCCGTGTGATCAGCTGCCGGCTGCCGGGGGCGTTGTCGCCGCTGATCTCGTCCAGCCGTTGCTCGATCCCCTGGCGGAGCCCGGAGACGCCCGCCGCGGGATCGCTCGTCGCGTCCTGGTCGGCCCGGGGCAGTTCGTTCCCCGCCCATCGGGACAGGGCTTCTCGGAGTGCTGTGACGGCGATGGGTTTGGAGACGTAGTCGTCCATGCCCGCGGCCAGACAGCGTTCGCGATCCTCCGGAAGGATGCTCGCGGTCATGGCGATGACCGGCAGACGGGGGCCGGAGCCCTCGCGACGGCGAAGTTCCATGGTGGCGGCGTAGCCGTCCATGTGTGGCATGCGGCAGTCCATGAGCACGGCGCGGTAGCGGCCTGTTGCCGCCATCTCCAGGGCCTCGATTCCGTCATTGGCGACGTCGGCGCTGTAGCCGAGCTGTTCGAGCATGCCCAGGGCCACGGTCTGGTTGATTTCGTTGTCCTCGACGAGCAGGACGTGGGCACGGCGCGGAGCGGAAGCCCGTGCGCGGGCGGGTGCGCGTACAGGGGGCAGGGCTGCCTGAGCGGTGGGTTCCGGGGCCATGAGCCGGGCGAGGCAGTCGTGGAGTTCCGACTGCCGGACGGGTTTGGACAGGCTGTCCCGGATCCCGGCAGCGCGGAGTTCCGCGGTGGGCGCTGCCGTCCCCGAGGTGAGAAGCAGCAGACGCACGCTGGCCAGGTCAGGGTCGGAGGTGATGTGGCCGGCCAGTTCGATTCCGCTCATCCGGGGCATGTGGTGGTCGATGACGGCCAACTCGTACGGGGTGCCCGCAGCGGCCGCGCGGTGCAGTTCGACCAGAGCCTGTGGGCCGCCGTCTACGGTGGCGGGCCGCATGGACCAGCTGTGCATCTGCTCGTGGAGGATGAAGCGGTTGGTCGCGTTGTCGTCGACGATCAGGACGTGCAGCCCGCGCAGGGAGCTGGGTTGGGGAGCCGGTGGCGGCTGTTCGCCTGTCGCGGGTTCGTGCATGGGGATGGTGAACCAGAAGGTGCTGCCGTGGCCCGGTTCACTCTTCACACCCATGGTGCCGCCCATGGCGTCGATGAGCCGTCGGCAGATCGCGAGGCCGAGTCCGGTCCCGCCGTAGTGCCGGGTGGTGGAGGCGTCCGCCTGGGCAAAGACATCGAACATTCGTTCCTGGTCGGCGGGGTCGATGCCGATGCCGGTGTCGACCACCTCGAAGTAGGCGTCCGCTGCCTGGGGGCGGGCCCGGATGACAACCTCTCCTTCATGAGTGAACTTCACGGCGTTCGAGGCCAGGTTGAGAAGGATCTGCCGCAGCCGTGAAGCGTCCGCCCGCAGCGCGATGGGCAGGTCCGGGTGGCAGTCGGCGAGTAGTTCCAGGCCCTGGGCGGGCGCGGTCTGCGCGACGAGGGTGACGACCTCGTCCACCAGGGGGTGCGGATCGAACACCACTTCCTCGAGAACGAGCTTGCCTGCCTCGAGTTTGGAGAAGTCGAGTATGTCGTTGATCAAGGTCAGCAAGGCCCTGCCGGCGTCATGGATACCCTCCGCATAGCGGAGTTGTACCGCATCCAGGTCGGTGTTGAGCAGCAGCTCGGACAGTCCGATGACGCCGTTCATCGGAGTGCGGATCTCATGACTCATCGTGGCCAGGAACTGGGACTTGACCCGGGTTGCCTCCATCGCCTGGTCACGGGCATCGGAGAGCGCCTGCTGAACGCGCCTGCGTTCGGTGATGTCGCGAACGAAGGCATTGAAACAGCGGGTGGCTCCCAGTCGCATCGGCCACACCGCCAGCTCGACGGGGATCTCGTGCCCATCCCGGTGGAGCGCGGTGATTTCGATCTGCCGGCCCAGGATATGGGGCTCACCGCTGGCCAACACGCGTTGAAGGCCCTGGATGTGGGCGGTCCGGTAGCGCTCTGGGATGATCGTCTCGGTCAGCGGACGGCCCAGGGCCTCTTCGCGGGTGAAGCCGAACAGCTTCTGGGCACTTGGATTCCAGTCGATGACCAGACCCTGCTCGTCGATGGACACGAAGCCGTCGTTGGCGCTGTCGATCACTGAGCGGGCCCGCTCCTGCAGCGCCCGCAGCAGCTCACCACGCCCCCGCTCCCCGCTCTCCCGGAAGAAGCCCCGTACCTCAAGCGGCTGAACAGCTTCGCCATTCACGACCCACAACGTCGACTCCACCCAGCGCAGGGTGCCGTCGCCGCGACGCACGCGCAGGGCCACGGTGGCCCGACCCCAGCCGACCAGGTCCCGCTCGGCGGCCTGGAGATCCTCCTGATCCTCCGCGGCCACCCAGTCCCCGAGGAATGTCCCCACGACCTCATCGGCCGGACGTCCCAGCAGTTCCAGCGCCGGTGCCGAGACCTCGAGGAATACTCCCTCGAGCGTACGGCGGAAAACCATGTCCGGAGAGTTTTTTGCTAACAGCCGAAACCGCTCGTCGTCCGCGTCGAGCATCTGATGGCCCTGGAACAAGCTCCTGTTGTCGTCCGCCATGTCCACCAACACCTCCAGCACTCTCGTCCCGATGTGCCGCAGCCGGCCCCTTCCCAGCGTGAAACGCCCGGCGCGCGGGATGCAACCGGGGCGCCTGATGTTTCGGTAGCGGACCGGGGGCGGGGAACAACTGACCGTCACGAAATTCTTCACTCTGTGAGCTTCTCGACTTTGTGGCAAGTCGTGATCTTGGTGTGGGGCGGTTCTACACCACGGCCGAGCCCCAGGCGCGGACGACCGCCGTGATTCGTCGGGGCGGGCTGACCTGACCCTATGAGGGCCGGGCCCCTTCCGTGCTCGGCCCGGCGATGCCCATCGTTCGGGTAGGGACGAGCTCGGGAAGAAGGCCCGGCAATGTTTGTCTACGTCGGGATCGACGCGCTCAAGCGGTCCCAGATCGCCGTAATCGACGAGGTTGGCGAGGTCGAGGTTAATCCGAACGTCCCCAACGGGGTGGAAACGGTGCTCGGGGGCCGACGTGATCCCCGTTACGGTTTTCGCGGCCCCGCAACGGGGTTCCCGGCCTCCGGCCCGGCATGACTTGTTCCCCCAGTCGATGATGATCGAAAAGGTGGTGTCACCGGGCTCGGACTCGTTGGCAGACCGCTGATGAGGGGGCCTGAGCGCCGATTCCGCACCTGGGTGAGGCAGGCTCTCCGTAACGTGGATGCCGGCACGCCGCCGCAGAGCCGGGGAACAGGATCTGGGGAGGGGCATTGGCCAGCACCGATGGCATAGATCTCTATCTCGGCCTGGACGTCGGCAAGGGCGAGCACCACGCGAGCGCGCTCACGCCGGCCGACAAGGTCTTCGACAGGGCACTGCCCAACAACGAGCCCCGGCTGCGTGAGCTGTTCACGAAACTGCAGGCCAAGCACGGGATGGTGCTGGTGGTGGTCGACCAGCCGGCCACCGTCGGCGCGCTTCCGCTGGCCGTCGCCCGCGACACCGGCTGCCGCATCGCCCACCTGCCCGGCCTGACCATGCGCCGAATCGCCGACCTCTACGGCGAGGCGAAGACCGACGCCCGCGACGGCCTGCTCACCTAGATCCATCCCTCCCTTGAATGCGTCCTGGGCCCGTGACTCGACCACCCGGCCGTCCTCACCCTGCTCGAACGCCACGGCTCACCGGCCCAGTTGAGGAAAGCAGGCCGACGGAGACTGATCACAATGCTGTTGCCGAAGGCCCCGCGGATGGCCGAGCGCCTGGTCGACGACATCTTCACCGCCCTCGACGAGCAGACCGTCGTCGTCCCCGGAACCGACGCCGCCGCACTGATCGTCCCCAGTCTCGCGACCCCGCTGCCCGCGGTCCTCGACCAGCGCAGACTCCTTGCCGCGAGGATTCGAGAAGCTGCTGGAGGCCCACCCTCTTTCCCCGGTCCTGACCTCCATGCCCGGCATCAGGGTCAGGACCGCCGCCCCGATCCTCGTTGACGTCGGCGACGCCAGTGCCTTTCCGACGGCAGGCCACCTCGCCGCTTACGCAGGCCTGGCACCCGTGACACGCGCATCCGGGTCGTCCATCCGCGGCGAACCCCCTCACGACGCGGCAACAAGCAACTCACGGGGCAGCAGACCGGCACGTACGCCTTCCCAGCCACCGTCAACGGACTCGCGGTAGCACCGGGCGGGCAGCTGGTCGTCTGCTTCGGCCCGGACCTGGCGGTCCTCACCCACCGCTGACCGGGGCAGCCGACCGTACTCGACCGGGCGGCCGATCGGACGGCCGACCAGGTGGCCGATCGGGCGTCCGACCGGGGGTGGACGACACCACCGCAACGGCCCGACCCACGTCGACCGCCCCCACGCCGACCGTCGCAACGGCGATCCCCCGGGCCGACGGCACCAGCCGGGACCCGACCGGGCCGGGGCCGGGCCGGGGCCGGGCACCACGAGGCGTCGCACCCGCCGACGCGCAGAAGCGGACTTCCGGCGCCGCCAAGCACTACGCCCGGCACGTCCGGGCGCAGCAGCGGACCAGGAGCCCAGGGGGCCAGGGCCGTCGCCCCGGGCCCGGGGGGGGCCAGGAGCCCGGAGACCTGCCGGCAACCCACACCCGGCAACGACCTCTCGACGCGGGCCGCGCGAGGAGGCTGCGCGAAGCCAGGGGAACGCGGCCCGACCCGCCGGCATCCGGCGGTGGATTGTAGGTCATGAAGGTGGTGTTGCGGTTGGTGAAGTCGTTCTTCGGGCCGCCGGAGCCCTCGTCGAGGCAGGACGGGCCGGGCCCGGCCGCGAAGACCCGGCCGGCGTCGGCCTGCGGCGGGACGACGTAGCCCAGATGCTGCGGCTGTACAGGACGTTCAGCGCGCAGCGCTCGGGACGGCGGCGTCCGGCAGGCGGTCGAATCCCGGCCGGGCCCGTGTCCGAGGTCCGCGATCAGTAGCCGGGCTTGGTCGCGCCGGGCGTGCTCGACGGGGTCCGCGATCACGCTGAACCGTGCACCGCAGCCGAACGGTTACCAGCAGCGGCCTCGGCCGGAGGACGGTGACAGGATGGACTCACAGCAACGGTGGACTGCGCGCTGCGCGAAGCACTGGCTGCCCGGCCCGGGGGACCTGCGTTCCGGCGGACGGCACGGCACCGCGCCCGGTCGTCCCGGTGCATCGGATGCGAGGTGGGACGGTGGACGTGCGCATCTGGTTCAACAGGATCTGGCCCGCGCGAGTGCACTTGATCCCGATGCTGCGCGATAACCCGGACCACGCCCGGGTACAGGTCTACGGCACCCATCCCGACCCGGCGGCACCGGCGCTCACGGCGTGCGACGTGGTCGGGCCCGAGCCGGGCGAGGACGAGGCCTTCTTCGATTTCGCGATCGACTTCTGCAAACGGCACGACATCGACGTGATCATGCCGTCCTCGCGTCTGGTGGCACTCGCCGACCGCGCGGAGGCGTTCGCGGCGGTCGGCACGAGGGTCATGTGCGCACCCGCCGAGACGCTCCGCACGGTGACCGACAAAAGCCGCATGTACGCGGCAGCCGAGCGCTCTCGAGTGCCGGTCGCCCCGTGGCGGGCGGTCTCCGATGCCGACGGTCTGCGGAAAGCGGTCCAGGAGTTGGCCGGGACGGACAGTAATCTGTGCGTCAAGCCCGCGGGCGAGTACTCGGCCTACGGCTTCCGGCTCCTGGACGACTCCCCGCTGGAGGTTTCGGACTTCGAGCGCCTGCCACGGCCAACGACATCGGCCCCGGCAGTCGCGGACGCGCTGCAGCATGCCCAGGACAGGGGCGAGACCGTTCCCGAGCTGATCGTGATGCCGTACCTGGATCCTCCGGAGGTCAGTGTCGACTGTCTGTCGGACGCGGCGGGCACCCTGGTGAGCGCGATCGCCCGGGCCAAGTCAGGCAGACTCCGGACACTGGTGGACGACCCCGACGTGACGGAACTCGCCCGGCTGGCCGTCGGCCACTTCCGGCTCGCATACCTGTCCAACGTCCAATTCCGTTACTGGAAAGGGCGACCGGTGCTCCTGGAAGTCAACGCCAGGGCAGCGGCGGGCATTTACCAAACCCGCATGACCGGCGTGAACCTGGCGTGGGCCGCTGTGCGGATGCTGATCTGCGGCGACCCCGGCGAAGTACCAAACCCGATGCTCGGGGGTCGGCTCGCGGTGGTCGAGGACGCAATCCCACTCTCAGCGCAGTGGCGCGGCGGCCAGTGGCACGATCAGGTGATCTTCTCCAACCTTCGCGTGGGGCGGTCCGGCCCCGAACCGAGGTGAGCTGACGACTCGTCGGGCGCCTCCATCGAGTGTCTGCGGCACAAACACGACCGACCACCCGACGATCGACCCCGCCCGCACCGTTGTCCCCTTTCCCCAACCTCCCAAGGCCGTAGGAAACCCCGGTGCCTGGGGCTCCAGTGGCACGCACCACCGGACGGCCAGGAGTACGGCAGCGGGCTCGACCGCGTCCGCCTCGGCCACCGAGACGTCCTCGGGCACCGCGGCGCCTTTCCCGGGTACATGTCGTGCACCCGATGCGACCTCGAGACGCGACTCGCCGTCAGTGTGGCCGTGTCCGCGCAGGACGGCGGCGCCAAGGCGAGATCTCAATCGGGATGCCGTACCCGATGTGCGCCCGGTTGCCGCATTGAGGCTGACGCAAAACCGAACAGTTGTCATACAATCTATATTTTTTGCGTGTCAATGGGGCGTGCACGCCTCTTCCGGCCATGGTGTTGCAGACGGTCCGATCTGCGCCCACAGCGCGCCAGGTTCACTCCATCGCGATTTGCGCGCCCCCTTCTCCGCAGCAGACCGTGAGGATATCTTTCACATGAGGTGCCTGGTTGCAGGCCTCGGAGATCGCATTCCGGTATTGCTCGACAGCGCCTCGACAGAGCACGCCATCCCTATTTCCGGCGACGTCCTTCGGCATCGACGCATTTCCACCCCTTCAGCGTTCGCCGATCGGCGAACTCCGGCGTGGCTGCCTCGGCGGCCCTCCGGCCTCCCACGCGGCGGACCTTCACGGCCGAACAACTGCTCACCTGGCCCTCGACCCGCCGACGCCATTCCCATGGACCCGATCCGGAACGTCGCACCCCTTGACCTCGGCGCCGATGGCGCCAGATCCGACTGATAGTCAGACAAGAGAAAGGAACACGAAATGATTCTCTCCCGACGGGGCAACCGGGCCCTCAAGGCGGCGGCAAGCCTCGCCCTCGGCATCCTCCCGCTCGCTGCGTGGCCCGCCCCGGCCGCAGCAGGCTCCCACTCCGTGAGCCTGACGGTCGGACCGGTGCCCGTCCCGCAAGTCTCCGTCTCGGCGTGCGTCGACGCGTCGTGCGTCTCGACTCCGGCGCTCACCAGCGTGAAGCTCGCCACCACCGCGACGGTGACGAGCGGCCCGCTCCCCGCCGTCGTCCTCACCCCGGCCGCCTGCCCGAACGGCGGCCAGGGAGTCGCGGTCCAGGTGACCAGCCTTCAGCCCGTGACCGTCACCGTCAGCGGGACCGTCTCCGGTACGACCACCAGCGGCCCGGTCAGCATCCCCCTCGGGCCCGTCACCGAGACCATTCTCCCGGGCACCCCGGGTGTGCTCGTGTCCGCCTGTACGGACTGACACGCTCCGCACCGGGACGTCGGACGACCCATGAGCAAGGCAGCAGGCGGCCTGCTCGGCAACGTGAAGCCGAGCACAGCGGTCTGGCCAGCATCACCTGACCGACCACCTGGGTGGGCAGCAGGTGGCATCGCTGCCCACCCCCAGCGCACGTGGCCTCCACCGCAGTGGTGGAGGCCACGTGCTGCGCCGTCCCCTCACCCGTCCGCCAGTGCCCGGGGCGGACGTGGAAGCGGCGTTGGAGGGCGTTCCCGCTGGCCGCCAAGGAGAAGGTCGGCCGGGCCGGGATGGCGTCTCGTTCGGGCGCGGGTCAGTAGTTCGGCCGCCTGGTGACCAAGTGATCTTGTAAGAAATCATCTCATTTGGTGAGTCTGCGGTGGCAGATGAGGGTGGCGGCGATGGTGGTGAAGGCCGCGAAGTGGTCGGCTTTGCGTTCGCAGCGGCGGTGGAGCCGGCGGAAGCCGCCGAGCCAGGCGACAGTACGCTCGATGACCCAGCGGTGTCGGCCGAGTCGGGTCGAGGACTCGATGCCGCGGCGGGCGATGCGGTGTGCGATCTGCCGTCTGCGCAGGTAGGAGCGGATGAAGCGGTGGTCGTAGGCTTTGTCGCCGTGGAGCTTGCCGGGCCGGCGCCGCCTTGGGCCGCGGCGGGAGCGGATCGGCGGGATCGCCTCGACGAGCGGGATCAGGGCCTGGCTGTCGTGCAGGTTGGCGCCGGAGATCGCGCGCGAGAGGGGCAACCCGGTGCGTTCGGTGAGCAAGTGGATCTTCGACCCGAACTTGCCCCGATCCACAGGATTCGGACCCGTCAGTTCCCCCTTTTCGTGGCCCGCATGTTCACCGAGTCGACCGCGCACCTGGACCAGTCCAGCTCGCCCCGGGCGCCGAGTTCGTCCAGGACCAGGCGGTAGAGCTTCGCCCACACCCGGGCCGCGGTCCACTCCGTGAACCGCCGGTGCGCGGTCGGCCCGGACGGGCCGAAACATGGCGGCAGCTGGGCCCACGTGCACCCGGACGTGGCCACGAACACGATCGCCGCCAGCACCTCCCGGTCCCCGTGCCTCCGGCGGCCACCCCCCTGCGGCCGGGTCGGTGCCGCCGGCACCACCCGCTGGAACAGCTCCCACAACTCGTCCGGCACCAGGCGCTCCACGATTGTCACGCGAGCAGCCTATAAGCCCAAATGAGATGACTGCTAAGGCAACGCGGAAAGGCCCGCCACGGCCGGCTCTCCCCCGCCACCACCCGTGCGCTGGAAAGCATCGACCCATGGTGGAACCCGCCCTGGCCCTACACCTGGCAGTCGCTGTACCACCGCGCAGCCGCCACCCGCGCAGGCCATAGTGGCCATGCCGGTCTGACCCCGAACCTGCAGAAATGGCCCACCGGCAACAACGCCACTGGCACCACCTCCACCCCCACCAACACACCCTCCTGACCCACATCGGCATCACCCCGGAGGGCGAAGGGAACGGGTAGCCGCACTCGGTGCCTCGGCCGGATCCGATGTGCAGAGCGCCACGGCCCCCGGAGTGCACACACCGGCATAGGGGGCGCACTCTCTGCGCCCCTCATGCACCCAGCAGGTGAGGGCCTTCGTTTCGTGGCGCTCGGGCTCGGGGCATAGCTGACAGGTACTGGCGTATCGGGGAGGGGACGCGGTGGCGCGCAAGAAGACGCTGGTCGGACAGATCATGAAGGTCTACCAGGACGCGCAGAAAGCCAAAGCCGCAGAAGCCAAGAGACAGCAGCAGGAACGCGACCGCCAGGCCAAGGCCGCCGAGCGGGAAGCCGCCCGCATCGGACGGCAGCGGGCACAGGAGTGGGCCACGGCGCAGCGCAAGGCGCAGCGGGAGCTGGAGGAGCAAGAACGGCGGGCTCAGCAGATCGAACGGGATCTGGCGAAGCGTCAGGCGGAGCGTGCGAAGGCCGCGGAGCGAGCCTCCAGGGAAAAGGCGCGCAAGGCGGCGGAGGCGGAGCGGTCGGCCAAGCAGGAGGCCGTGGGGCAGCTGAAGCAGGAGGCCGTCGAACGTACCGAGGACCTGCTGGCACGGATGGCCGAGCTGGAGACGGTCCTGCTCAGGCGCACCACTGGGCTGGATGGGCACGGGTCTGCGGTGGAACACGGCTTGGTCGAGGGCGGCCCGGAGGGGATGTGCGCGGCAGTGCACCGTGCGCTGGAGGACTGCGTGTACCCGGCAGGGCTGGCCGGGGCGGTGCGCTCGGTGTTCACCCCGGAGACGCGGGAGCTGGTCCTCGAACTCGACCTGCCGGGGCAGGATGCGGTGCCGAGGGAGGTCGGGTGGCGGTACAAGGCAGGAACACCGCCCCAGCTCGTGCCACAGCCTCGTAAGGAGGCGGAGGTGAAGGAGATCTACCGGGTGCTGGTCGCGCGCCTCGTGCTGCGCTGTTTGGACGAGGTCTTCGCCGCCACTCCCCCGCCGCTGGTCGACACCGTCGCCGTCAACGCCCACGTCCACAGCAAGGACCGGGCCACCGGCAAGAGCGTCCGCCCGTGCCTGGTTAGCGTCCGAGCCGGCCGCGCACCGTTCGAGGACCTGGTCCTGGACGAGCCCGCTCTCGATCCCGTCGAGTGCTTGCGCCACCTGAACGCGATCGTCTCCCAGCACCCTTTCGACCTCGAACCCGTGCGGCCGGTGGTGACGTTCGACCTGAGCCGGTACAAACTCGCCCCCGAAGTCGACGTCGTGGCCGGTCTCGACAGCCGACCCGACCTGGTCGCCCTCGATCCCATCGAGTTCGAACACCTCATCCGCCGGCTGTTCGAAGCCATCGGCCTGAAAGCCTGGGTGACCCAGGCCTCCCGCGACGACGGCGTCGATGCCGTCGCCTACAACGAGGACCCCATCATCGGCGGCCTGTGCATCATCCAGGCCAAACGCACCAAGAACACAGTCCCCACCGAAGCCGTCCGCGCTCTCGCCGGCGCCATGCACGACAAAGCCGCCGCCAAAGGCATCCTCATCACCACCGCCTGGTTCGGTCGTACCAGCCGGGATTTCGCCCAGCGCACCGGCCGTATGGAACTCATCGACGGCCGCGGTCTGAAAGCCCTCCTTTGGGAACACCTCGGTATCGACGCCCTCCTCGGCCTGCCCAAACTCCCACCCGGCTGGGAACCCCGCGACGTCCACTGAACCAAGCCACCAACCGCATCGCCATTACCGGTGTCCAGCCATCAGGCGCTGGTACACCGAGCCGCTCGGTCAACCTGCACACCACCCAGACGACCTGCGCAGATCCAGCCTCGGACGGCGAACCTGCAGGCCAACGAACAGCACCACGCCCAGACGACCTGAGCAGATCATCCACCAACCTGCCCAGTCCTCAGACCCGCCGACCAATCAACCTGCGAAACCCCAGCACACCTACATACCCCCACGCAGAAAAACCGGGCCGCGACAGGAGGAGATCGACCCGTTCTGGTGCCCGGCCTTGGCCGATCACCTGGCAGCGCGCCTACAGCGTCGCGCGGCAGTGGTGGCTGGAGGCCGACGGCCGGGTTGACTGGGTGCAACTGCCTGAGGAGACCATGTTCGAGGGCGAGCAGCTCGGCCGCTGGGTCGTGGCGCAGCGAGCCGGCTTGCCCGGACTGGAGCCCGATCAGCAGGACCTGCTGGCGGCGATCGGCATCGAGGAGGACGACGACCTGGTGGCGGCGAAGGCCGCGGCGGAGGCCAAGTCGAAGACGTCCCGCCAGGACCGCTTTCGCCCAGGGCCTGGCCGCGCTCGCCGCCTTCGCCCGCCGGGAGGGCCACGTCCGGGTCCCGCGCCCGCACAAGGAGCCGCTGCAGGTCACGGTGGCCGGCCCCGGCGGAGCAGAGAGCACCGAAGTCGTGCACGTCGGTCTGGGTGCGTGGTTGAACAACCAGAAGGCCAGGCGCGCCAAGCTCACTCCGGGGTAGCTCGCGCGGCTCGCCGAGCACGGCGTGGAGTGGGCATGAACAGCCACAGCGAAGGTCCAATAGGCGTGCACCGCGGAGGCGTCGACTGCCACGGCGGCCATCTCCTCCCCGAGCCCTGGGACGCCGCCCCCGGTGATCATCCGCGGCGCGGCAAGGATTAGGGTCACCGCGTGGTCCTCAAGCACCTGTCTCTCGACCGGATGGGCTCCCTGCCCCGGTATCCCGCGGCCCAGCGGCCCGCCCACGTCATTTCCCTGGACGAGCTGCGATCCTCCAGCCTCACCGTTGGAACCGGCAGCCTTGGCACCGCGGACGCGTGGCTGGTCGAGCAGGACGGCCACGGTTACCTGCACCACCCCGCCTACAATCTGACCAGCCTCGAGAGACCGGGGCCGCCGGACGCACGCCAGCACAGCGAGTCGCTGAACTCCATGGAGAGCAATAGTCAAGAGTTGTAGGTGGGACCCTCCGACTCGGCGGCGGTGACCTCGGCTTACTGCGAGCCTGGCCTCCTCGCGCACCTCTGGGTCGGGGTGGGTGACCCCGAGGATGTAGAGCGTGTGGGCGAGGGGTTCGCGCTCCATCGTCGGCACGGCTGCAGCAAGGGGTTCGGCGAGGCCCAGGGGCAGGTGGTGGTGGTTGAATGCCTCGCTGACCGAGTTCAGGGCGGACTCGCGCACCTTGGCCACCGGCTCGTTCACGGCCACGCTGACCAGGCGTCCGACGACCAGGCGGGTCGAGTCCGCGTCGAGTGCGGCGCCGCGCAGGAGGTCCCCGAGGGCGTCGGCGGCGATGTCTCGACGATCCGGATCGCGGTCGGTCAGCGCTTCAAGTGCCTCGAACATGTCGTTCATGCCGCCACCTTGGACCGTTCGACCAGGACGCCGTTTTCGAAGTGCGCGCCCGCGCGAACCAGCGGCACCAGGTGGGCGCCGGTGATCGCGCGCCATCGGGCCTGGGCGGACTCGACGAGCTTGAACACCATCGCCAGGGCCGCAGCCGGGCTGCCCGCGCCTCGGGTGACCTTGGTGCGGAGTTTGACCGTGGAGAAGGTCGACTCGATGGGGTTCGTGGTCCGCAGGTGGATCCAGTGCTCGGCCGGGAAGTCGTAGAACGCGAGCAGTTCCTCCCGATCGTCGGTGATCTTCGCGACCGCCTTGGGGAACTTGGCGCCATAGGCGCGCGCGAAGGCCTCGATCGCCTGCTCGGCGTGGCCACGGTCCTCGGCGTTGTAGATCTCCTGCATCGCCTTCGTCGCGCCGGGCTGTGCGGACTTGGGCAGGCAGTTCGTGACGTTGCGGGTTTTGTGAACCCAACACCTTTGGTGCCGTGCGCCTGGGAACACCTCGGCGAGCGCCCGCCACAGGCCCATGGCGCCGTCCCCGACCACCAGCTCGGGGTCGCGCATCCCGCGGCGGCGGCAGTCACGCAGCAGGTCGGCCCACGACTCGGTGCTCTCGCGTAGGCCCTCGGCGAGCGCGATGAGCTCCTTGGTGCCGTCCAGGCGAACGCCGAGCAGGACCAGAACGCACGAGTGGGCCTGGCCGAGGCGGACCTTGGGGTGCACTCCGTCGGCCCACACGTAGACGTAGTCCCGGTCGGACAGGCCCCGGGTCTGGAAGGCGGCGTGGTCGTCGCTCCACTGCTTGGTCAGCCGGGTCACGGTGGCCGGCGACAGGCCGGCGGTGCCGCCGAGGAACTGCTCGAGAGCCGGCGCGAAGTCCCCGGACGACAGGACGTGCAGGTAAAGCAGCGGCAGCACCTCGGAGATCTTCGGCGACTTGCGGCACCACGGCGCCAGAATCTTCGAGGAGAACCGCTTGCGCTCGCCGGTCGTCTCGTCCACGCGCCGGTCGTTGATCCGCGGTGCCCCGACCTCGACCGGCCCGGCCGCGGTGACCACCGACCGCGGCCGGTGGTGGCCGTTGCGGACCACCAGGCGCCGCCCGTACTCGTCCCTTTCCGGGGCCAACTCGGCTATGTACTGATTGACTTCCCCCTCCAGCGCGGCAGCCAGCATGCGGCGGGCGCCCTCGCGGACGATCTCGTCGATCAGGGAGCCGGACTCCGTCGAACCATTGGCATTCACTACGCTGAGCACGGGCGTGCCTCCCCGACCCGCGCTACAACGCGGGCCTACTCGGTGACCATCAACGGATCATCCGGGAAGGTACGCCCTCCGCGTCCCGCCCGGGGCTGATCCACAGGTCTTGAGCATTGCTCGATCGGAGGCGTCCTTGGGCTCGTCGAGCACACGGTAGTCGGAGGGAGATCGTGCCGGCCAGCGGTCCGCTGACCCGCGTCTGGTCCGCCATGGACTGGCGCGACCAGTGCGCGGGTCGTACCAGTCAGCCGGTTCGCGTCCACCCGGTCGGGTAGCCGTTGTTGATGAGTAGCAGGTTCTGCCCCGAGGAGTCGGTACTCCAGGTGTAGGTGAAGTGCACCTGGCATCCTGAGGCAGTGCCGTCGGTGATGAAGGTCACCACGTGATCGCCGGGGAACGCCAGCTTGCCGCGGTCGGTGCACGGGCTCTTGCCACCAAGTCCCAGGAATACGTGCTGGGAGTATGATCCATCCGCGTTGATCGTCATGTCTTCACCCCCGCTGTACTGGTTGTGCCAGCTTCCGATCAGGGCCGGGGGAACCGCCGAGGTCGGGGCTGCGGGCGTCGCCGGTGCGGTCGGGATGCTGGATGGTGGCAGATTCGTGAGCCCGTGCTGGTAGGACAGCTTCGAGCCCATGTGGCTGAGCTGCAGTATGCCGTTCGCACAGTCCAGGGACATGGGGCCGTTGTCCCAGATGGGCTGTGGCCTTGCATCGGCTCTTCCGTCCCAGCCAGTGGTCAGGGTGCCCGTGCCTTGGGTGCCCGAGAAGGTGATGGTGTTTCCGTAGACCGTGTAGGCGAAGTTGGCCTGTCCATCGCTGACCTCGGTGAACACGTGCCCAGCATCCGTGCCGCGGAAAATCTCGGCCACGTCGCGTACGTAGCCGGTGCCGCTGTCCAGTAGGGCCAGGGTCTCGTCGCCCGAGACGTAGTGCACCGTCACACTGCTGCCGTCGGTGAAATTGACGGGATAAGTCTGATCATGGATGTGCCACTCCCCGATGTAGCAGGGAGTGGCCGCCGGCTCGGCTGCCGGGGTGGTCGCGTCCGGGCTGGAGCCACCGCTGGTCATGACTTCCCCGGGGGGCGGCGAGCCGCCGGCGCTACCGCAGCCGGCGAGCAGTATGCCGAGGCACGCCACCGCTGAAACCGTACGAAATCTGGTGCTCATCGCTGTGATCTCCCTTGGCCGGGCCGGCCTTCCGCTGAAGGGGTTCCACGGACAGCGGCGCCGGGACAGCGGAAGGTACCCTGCAGCCGGACTGAGAATCTCTGCCGCCGCACTGAGAATCCCCGGTTTCGCGTGGAGAGGTCTGGCAGGAGGCGGAGATGGTCAGCCATAGAGCGACCGCCATCTTGAAGTTGCTGGTGAGGGTGGTTGCGTGACAGCCCTCCCGGATTCCCGGTCACGCGACCAACTGCCGAGAGCGCTCCGAGGCACGGCCAGCACGCGCACCGGATTTACCCGCCCCCAGCGCACACCGAAAGCGCGCTGAGTTGATGACCAGCAACCTCAAGATGGCGAAGAAGGTCGGGAATGAGGTGGCCCGGGTGAGCGGCTGTCAGCCGTGTTCTTCCCAGCCGGCTGTACAGAACCTGGCCTCGCTGATCACGGCGTCGCCGGCCCGGGTGGCACGCACATACATGTTGAGTTCGTCCGGTCCCAGGTCGCCCGCGCAGTTGAGGCGCAGGCCGATCTCGTCGATCTCCGCCAGCTGCAGCAGGGCCGCGTCGATGGCGGAGCCCTGCCGGCCGATGAGGTCGATGCCGTGGAAGGCGACCTGCGGCCCGGTGCGTCCGTGCACGGTCACCGCAGCGAGGGTTGGGACATCGCCCCAGTAGTGGGCGCTCACCCCGGCGTGGTCGAAGCGGTCCTCCTCCAGGCACCATTGCCGGGGCCCGCGGCCCACCGTCCAGGGCAGGCGGCCGCGCCGCGCGGCCGGCACCTCGCCGCCCAGTGCGGCGGACACCTGCTCCGGTCCCATCCCGAACCTGAGCGGCCCGACGCCCTCCAGCGGCGTCCACTCCCAGATCGGCCGCTCGAAGTCCAACACCACCGGCCACACACCCGGATTGCGGTCCTCGTCCCGGACGCCCCGCCGCCGGACGACCGGCTCGGCGGCCCGCGGATCGTCCGCCAGCTCCGCGGCAACCAGCAGCGCATCGGTGACCATGCGATCCCGGCGCTGCGCCCATCCCTCGGGCGTGCGCCCCAGCTCCTGCACTGTGCCCAGGGACACGCCCCATGCCGCAACCTCCGGATCACCGTCTCCGTTCGTCCGCACCGCCACCCGCTGCCCGCCGGCGAGGCGAAGGACGTCCGCACGGACCTCGGACGGCACCCGGCCGATCAGCTCCACGTCCCCGGCGCGCACCTGCGGCCCGCCCAGGCCCCCGACCGCCACCGCCACCAGCCGCCCGTCCTGCCCGTAGAACGCGGCCACGCCCTCCTCCAGGTACTCCTGCCAGCCCATGCGGACAACGGGTTCACCCCAGCCGTGCACCGTCGAAACGTCCGGCCGTTCCCTCCCCAGGGCGTCCTCGACCTCGGAGGCACTCATCCCGAACCGCAACGGCCCCACCCCCACCAGCGGATCGAGCACCCACTGCAGCCGCTCCCCCGGCTCCTTCAGCCACCAGCCCCCCACAACCCCCTCGGCTCGCCCACCCGGCCGCATCCGCCGGTGATCTTGCGCGCGAGACTAGCCAGCACCTCCGACAAGCGCGGCCCGGAGGCGAGGCTGGGCAAGGTGCTGGGCGGCCTGCAGACAGTGCACGGCCGCGGCAACCGGCCCCGCGCTCACCCTGTCCGGTCGGCCCCGATCCCTGGGCCCGGCACGAGGATGAGAGGATCGGATCAGCTCCCGGGGTTTCCATTGCCTGCCCGGGAGCCACCCTCGTCCGCGGCCCCGACGCACCATCAGCACGCTTCCCCGCACAGCCGAGCACAGACGGCCGGGCCCCCGTGCAGCAGGGGGCGGCCGGTCTTCGCAGCCGGCCGCCCCGAGGATTCGGCCGCACGGACCCGCGGAGGGTTCGAGCGCCCGGGTGCGGGCCGGACGCCGAGCCGCGGGCCGCAGCCGGATGTCGCCCGTGGGGGTGGCAGGGCGGCGCCCGGTTCAACGAGCGGCACCCGGCCGAGGACACCCAGCCTCGCCGGGATGCTGCAACCGGTGAACAGCGGGGCGCCGAGTCAGAGGCGCGGGCTCGTCGAACAGCCCGGCGCCGCCGCACACGCCGGTCTCGGGGAGGGTGAGTTCGACGCGGGCGGCGGCCTCCGCGTCGCCGGCGAGGTGGGCGGCGACCGAGCAGACCTGCTCGTAGCCGGTCATGGCGAGGAACGTCGGCGCGCGGCCGTAGGACTTCATGCCGTCCAGGAACACGTCGCTCTCCGGGTGGGCGAGCTCGGCCGCGCCGTGCGGGTAGACGGTGCCGCAGGAGTGCTAGTACTCCAGCTGTAGTTCTTGATCACTGTTGCGGAGCGACCTGTCGTTGCCGCCGCCCGTCGCCGATCATGGGTGGCCTCATCCGTGCCGCTGCGCCGGGCGGACTGGAAGGCCGAGCTCATGGCTTCGAGCATCGTCTCCAGTACACCGAGTGTCTGCGGACTGGTACGAGCGCACTCTGGTTCGGTTGCGGGAGCTCCTTCAGGACCAGGGGCTTGACCCTGAGGCGACGGTCGTCGTTGGCCTCTTGCAGGAGGGCCCCGATCACGAGGATGGCCAAGTCTCCGGCGACGGCAGGGTCTACAGGTCCAGCCTCTTCTATTGATCAGAAACGGCTCGGGTTCTCATCAACATGAGGGGTCTTCACCGGGGTCGCCTGATCCGCCTCGATGGTCCTGGCCGCCTCGGCTGCTTCCCGGAAGGTGACGACCGCCTCGCCGTTCTCCCGCGCCCATGCGGTGAGCATCCTGATGGGCTCCTCCAGGGTTCGCCCGAGATCGGTCAGGCCGTACTCCACGCGCGGCGGCGCCTCGGCGTACGCGTGCCGCTCGACGAGCCCGTTGGCTTGGAGCCGGCGCAACGTCTGGGTCAGTACCTTGCGCGAAATGCCACCGCTCAGCTCGACCAGCTCGCCGTGGCGCAACGGGCCGTCGGTCAGCGCGAAGAGCGTGACCATGGACCACTTGCTGGCGATGATCTCCATGGCCAGGAGAGCGGGACAGTCGGCGAGGAAGGCGATTCCGGGTCGCAGGCTCATGCCCCGAAGGTTACCTGGAGGTACCTGTTGGCCGCCTATCGTCGTCGAGGTGCGCACGCCCCCTTACTCGCATCTCGCACGATTGAGGTTTCAGCCATGTTCGTCTCCCTTGCCGTCGTCACCGTGTTCATGTCGGCGCTTCTCCTGGTATCGGCCGGGGCCAAGTCTCTGCGGACGCGGCACATCACCGAGCAGATGTCCACCCTCGGAGTGCCGCAGAGCATGATGGCTTTCCTGATCGGCGCTCAGATCGCGGGCGCGGCCGGTGTGATCGCCGGACTCTGGTGGGGACCCGTCGGAATCGCCGCCGCGATCGGCCTGACGCTCTATTTCGCTGGGGCGGTCGCCTTCCACCTGCGCGTCGGCGACCGCAAGGGCGCGTCTCCGGCGGTGGTCCTCACTATGGCCTCCGTCGCCCTGATCGTGCTGCGTGCTGCCACCCTCTGACAGCGGACAGCCGGTCTGACGCTGGCCTTGATCGTGCTGAGTGAGGTTGGTCGCCGATGAGGACGGCCACCGTTGATCATCGTGAGTCGTGTCGACAAACGAAGATCAGCCGGTGGCCGTGGGCCACAGCGTAGATCCTGCTCGGTGGCAATCGGTATTCGAGGGCCTGATGGGCAAGGTGGCGGGCCGGTTCGCCCGGGTAAAACCCCGCCGCCGAGCATGGGCGTTCGTGCTGGGGCTGCTCGCGGACCTGCCAAGGAAGAACTGCTGGACGATCGCCAAGCACGCCGGTAACGCCAGCCCGGCCGGCATGCAGCACCTGCTCAGCCGGGCCCGCTGGGATGCCGACCGAGTGCGTGACGACATACGGGACTTCGTAGTCGAGCACCTCGGCGACGAGGACGCCGTAATGGTCGTCGACGAGACCGGGGACCTGAAGAAGGGCACCGCGAGCGTCAGGGTCCAGCGCCAGTACACCGGAACCGCGGGCCGGATCGAGAACTCCCAGGTCGCCGTCTACCTCGTCTACGCGAGTGCGGCCGGGCACGCCGCCATCGACCGCCGCCTCTACATCCCACGGTCCTGGACCCAGGACCCGCAGCGGTGCCGCTCGGTCGGCATCCCCGACGACCTGAGGTTCGCGACCAAGCCCGCCCTGGCCACCGAGATGATCGCCCAGGCCCTGGACGCCGGAGTCCGGGCCAGGTGGGTCACCGGTGATGAGGTCTACGGCGGCGACCCGCACCTGAGCGCCGACCTGGAACAGCGTCAGATCGGCTACGTCCTGGCCATCTCGTGCAAACGGCCCGTCCCCACCAACGCGGGCATCCTCCCGGCTGGCGTGCTGGCCCACGGCCTGCCGAAGAAAGCCTGGCAGCGGCTGTCGGCGGGAGCCGGAGCCAAGGGCCACCGCTTCTATGACTGGGCCCAGGTCGAGATCACCAGCCCGAGCGGCACCTCGGGGCATCGGTGGCTGCTCGTGCGACGCAACCGACGCACCGGCGAACTCGCCTACTACCGCTGCTACTCACCCCGCCCCGTCCCCCTGGCCGCACTGGTCAAGGTGGCCGGCCGCCGCTGGACAGTCGAGGAGACCTTCCAAGCCGCGAAGAGCCTGGCCGGACTGGACGAGCACCAAGTCCGCTGCTGGGTCTCCTGGCACCGCTGGACCACCCTGGCCATGCTCGCGCACGCTTTCCTCGCCGTCACAGCAGCCATCGAACGGGCCACGACCACCACGACCCCCGAGCTCAGCCCGCTGACCTGCAACGAGATCCGAAGACTGTTCGCAGCCCTGCTCGCACCGGCCCGCGACCTCGCCCACCGCCTGCACTGGTCCGCATGGCGCCGCCAGCACCAAGCACGCTCGCGCACCAGCAACTACAAGCGACAAGCCACCCAACAACCATGAAGATCACGATCTACAGCCGGAGTACTAGGGCTCGTATCGGGTTGTGATCAATATGCGGGTTTCGCCCTCGTGGTCGCGCCCGATCCGATAGATCATGCTGTGTGACGCGAGTGCAACTGACTGACGCCGAATGGGAGTTCATCGGGCCGTACCTGCCGATCGGTGAGTACGGCCCGTCCCCCGAGCGGCTGCGCCGGCAGTTCGAGGGCGTGATCTGGCGGTTTCGGACGGGCGGCCAGTGGCGGGAGATGCCGAGCGAGTTCGGGGCCTGGTCGACGGTCCACAACCGCTTCCGGCAGTGGAGGGACGCCGGGGTCTTCGAGGCCCTGCTGGAGGGCGCGATCGCGGAGGCCGCCAAGCGGGGCGAGGTGGACTTGTCGCTGGTCAGCGTGGATTCCACCACCGTCCGGGCCCACCACGACGCCGCCGGGATGCACCTCGACCCCGACACGCTCGCCGACCTGGAGAAGGCGGCCGAGGAGGCGGAGAAGGCCCGGCAAAAGGGGGCGGCCCGAAGGAACAAGACGGGCAGGACACCGCAGACGACCCGGGACGGGACGAGCGGCGACGTGTCCGACGCAGACGCAAGATCCGCCTGAAGGCAGCCCTGCTCGGACGGTCCAGAGGCGGGCAGACCAGCAAAGTCCACATCGCCGGCGAGCGCAAGTGTCGCCCGCTGGCATTCGTCCTGAGCGAGGGGCAGGCCGCCGACAGTCCGCAGTTCATCCCCGTGCTGGCGAAGGTCCGGGTTCGCGGGCCCGTCGGCCGCCCCCGCACCCGGCCCGACGCGGTCGCCGGCGACAAGGCGTACTCGTCCCGCGGCAACCGTGCTCACCTGCGCGAACGGCACATCAAGGCCGTCATCCCGGAGAAGCGGGACCAGGCCGCCCATCGAAAGAAGAAGGGCAGCAGGGGCGGCCGGCCCGTTGCCCACGACGCCGAGCTCTACAAGGAGCGGAACACCGTCGAGCGCCTGATCAACAGGCTGAAGGCCTGGCGGGGCATCGCCACCCGGTTCGACAAGACACCCGAGAGCTACCTCGCCGGCCTCCACCTCCGTGCATCGATGATCTGGATCAAGAGCCTCACCAAGACCACCCCTTGATCACGACCAAATACGCTCCCTAGGCGTGTTGTGAAAATGATCGAGCTCGCCGCCTGGCAGCTCACAACCCGCGAATGGCTTCGGCCAGGTCAGGGCCGTAGGAAGCCCAGCAGATGACTGAGCCGTCGGGGTCGAGCTGCCCCATGAACCAGTCTTCACCAACCCTTGCAAGGCACATGTCATAGCCATGGAAGGCAATGATGACGTCGGGCTGGAGGACGCCATAGTCGGCGAAGCCGTGCTGTTCGACGACGACGAGTCGTTCAAGCGAGAGCAGATCTGCTTTGGCGTCATCCGATGCGGAGCGGACCTGCTCGATCGTCCATCCGTCGGGAAGAAGTGAGTTCACTGCCGCATGGTCGCAACGAACGGTGTCTCACAGCCACTCGTTAATTGCGGCGACCTGCACGGTCGCGTGATAGCGGACAGCGAGCTTGTCATACCTCGTGGCGACCGCGCGGTGGCGCTTGAGCCTGTTGATCCCACACTCGACCGCGTGCCGCTGCTTGTAGTCGTCCTTGTCGAACTTAGGTGGGCGGCCGCCTTGGGAGCCGAGTTTCTGGCGGTTGCGGATCTGGTCCGCCTTGTCCGGGATGGTGCACTTCAAGCCGCGTCGTCGCAGGTAGGCGCGGTTCGCGCGGGAGCCGTACGCCCTGTCCGCGCGGACCCTGTCCGGCTTCGTGGGGGGGCGGCCGGGGCCGGTCCTGGGCACTCGGATGGCGTCCAGGACCGGCTGGAACTGGGGACTGTCGTGCCGCTGGCCGGCGGTGACGAGCAGGGACAGCGGCTTCTGTCCCTGCTCGACCGCCAGGTGCAGCTTGGTGGTCAGCCCGCCGCGCGAGCGCCCGAGTCCGTGGTCATCGGGCTCGGTGTCGACGCCACCGGGAGGCTCCTTCTGTAGATCCCCTTTTTACGCGCTCCAGCGGCATGCCGGTGGGCGCGCGCGATAGTGGAGTCCACGCTCACGTCCCACGTGATCAGGCCTTTTGCGTCGGCCTCGGCCTGCAACTGTTCGAAGATGCGCTTCCAGGTGCCGTCACGCTGCCACCGCCGGAACAGGTCGTAGGCCTGGCCCCACGGCCCGTACCGCTCAGGCAGGTCACGCCAGGGCGCCCCCGTCCGAGTCCGCCACCGTGTGCCATCGATCAACTGCCGACGAGTCCACGTCCGCGGGCGGCCCGGCTTCTTGCCCACCGGCAGCAACGGCTCCAGCCGCTCCCACTGGCCGTTCGTCAGATCACCACGTCCCACAGATCGTGATCCATCTACGACCTTGATCCACTTTCGCAACAGACCCTAGTTGGGGTCGATCAGCGGCGCGAGGGCGGTGGGGGCCTGGAGGCGCTCGTCGAGGCCGATCCTCACCTCGGACAGGAACGACAGGTCGGGGCGCAGGCCGGTCAGGACGACGACCCGGTCGACGGGCTCGCTGCGGCGGCCGTCCTCCGCGACCAGGCGGTGCCGACGTGCGCGAGGCCACGACAACGTCCTTGCCGCGGAAGAAGAACCCGTCACAGGTCGTGCACCAGGACACGCCGCGGCCAGAGGTCGACGGGGAGGCGAATACCGGTTTCCCCTTCCGGAGACAGCTTGCGGGCTGCATTGCGCATCGATTTGCGTGATTTTGCTGATGTCTGCGGGATCGCTGCCCTGGAAGCATCGCGGCGTCGCGTGGAGGACGTCACCCCCGCGGCTTCATCCGCAAGCGTGGTGCCTCTCGCCGACACATCCGGCGAGCCCTCGCACGAGTTCTCAAGGAGAGTCCTATGTCCGTACTCGCGGACCGAGTCAATGTCAGCGCCGAAGTGGCGGCGATCCCCCTGCGTGCCACCGCCGCCAACCTCGGCGGCAGTGAGGTGCCCGCGCTGTGCACGCCCGCGGTGCTCGGCATCGCGGTCACCGCCGCAGCGTTCGGCGCCGGCTTCATGGTGGGATACGCCGGCGGTACCCGGCCCAACTAGTCCGCGCGGTGGACCACACCGAAAGCCGAACGACGGGTTCCCATGTCTGTTCTGACTGGTCGCATCAACTCCGACCGTTCACTGACTGCGATTCCCCTGCGGTCCACGACGGCGCTCGAGGTCGGGGACCTCGCCCCCGCCCTGTCTGCTCCGGCCACGCTCGTCGGATCGCAGGTGTGTGTCACGGTCACGATGGGCTACACGCTCGGGCAGACGGTCGGCACCAAACTGCCGCAGTAGTCCATGCAGTGGGCCGTGCCGAGGGCCGTCGGGCCGAACGGAGCGCCGGTGTCGAATGTCGGCACCGGCGGCACGTCTCCAGCGGCGAGAAAGCGGCACACCGACCGGCCGCCGCGCCGTGACACACAGCATGCCGGACGCGCCCATCCGACCGCCCGCATCCCCGCAGCGCGGGGCGCATCGGCTGCCGACGGCTGGCGCAGCCGACAACCCGCACAACACACCCAACCAGCATCCCAAGGAAAGAGCTCATGTCCGTTCTGACTGATCGCATCAACTCCCACCCCTCCCTGACCGCGATTCCCCTGCGGTCCACGACGGCGCACGAGGTCAGTGACCTGGCCCCCGCGCTCTCCACTCCCGCCGTGCTCGTCGGAGCGCAGCTCGTGGCCGCAGCCGCCGCAGCAGCCGCCGCTGGCGTCATCGTCGGCCAGGCGGCCGGTAACCATCTGCCGCAGTAGTCCGCTGGTGGGCGGGCCGGGCCCCGGCCCGCCCACCACGCCACCGCCGACCCCCACGATCCGTCAGCCGAGAAGGGACGATCAGATGGCCGACACCTCACTCCAGGCCGGTCTGCGTGACAAGGCAGGGCCCCCGGCGGACCATGCGCCCGCAGACCCGGCTGTCTCACCACCGTGTCAAGAGTCGACAGCTCCGGCCGCTGGCACCGAACCCGGTTCACGCCGTCCCCTCTCGCTCAGGGAGTCGTTCGACGCCGTCAGCGCGCACCTGCGGCCGCACCGGGCCGGGGCCTCCCTGGCCTGCTCCCTCCTCGTCGTCTCCGGGGCGGTCGCCCTGGCCCAGCCCCTCGTGGTCCGCGACCTGCTGTCCGCCTTCGCGGTCGGCCGGGACTGGCAGCGCCAGGCATGGGAGCTGGTCGGCCTGGTGCTCCTCGACGCCGTCGTGGTGGCTTTCGGCAACTATCTGCTGATGCGGGCCGCCGAAGGCGTGGTGCTGCACGCGCGGCGTGCACTGGTCGCGCACGTGCTGCGGCTGCCGATGGTCGAGGTCCACCGCCAGACGCCTGGCGACCTGATGGCCCGGGTGGCCGGCGACACCATGCTGCTGCGCCAGGTCGTGACCCAGACCCTCGTCCAGGCCCTCACCGGTTTCGTCACGGTCATCGGCACCCTGATCATGATGGGCATCGTCGACCCGACCCTGCTCGTCGTCACGCTCGGTGTGCTCCTGCTGCTCGGGCTGGTGGTCGGCGTCCTCATGCCCCGCATCCGCCGCGCGGCTCTGAGCGCGCAGGACGCGGTGGGGTCCATGGGGGCCGCGCTTGAGCGGGCCCTGACCTCTTTCACCACCGTCAAGGCGTCCGGCACCGAGGAGCTCGAGGCCGGGCGGGTGGGAGACAGCGCCAAGGCCGCGTACAACCAGGGGATCAGCCTCGCCTGGTCCACCTCGGTCGCCGGGACCTCGGCGGGTCTGGCCATGCAGGTGGCCTTTCTGACCGTCCTCGGGGTCGGCGGCGCCCGCGTCGCCGACGGCGCCATCTCGCTGGCGACGCTCATCGCGTTCCTCCTGTACGTGATGTACCTGGCCCAGCCGGTGCTGTCCTTGGTCAACGTCGGCACCTATTTCCAGGCGGCCCGGGCGGCGCTGCAACGCATCGCAGAGGTCCAGCGCCTGCCCGTGGAACCCCTCGACGAGCCGGAGACGGACTCCCCTGCCGTGGCACCGCGCCGGGCGGCCGCCTCGGTCCGCTTCGACAACGTCACCTTCACCTACCCAGGCCGCAAGGACCCTGCGGTGGACTCCTTTTCCCTGACCGTTCCCGCGCGCGGGCTCACGGCCATGGTCGGCCCCTCCGGCGCCGGAAAGACCACCCTGCTCAGCCTGGTCGAACGGTTCTGGGACCCGGACCGCGGGCGCGTGCTGCTCGACGGGACGGACCTGCGGCAGTGGAATCTGCGCGACCTGCGGGCCGGCATCGGCTACGTCGAGCAGGACGCCCCGGTGATCGCCGGCACACTGCGAGAGAACCTCACCTACACCGCGCCCGCCGCCGACGAGGCACTGCTGTGGGAGGTGCTGCGCACCACCCGGCTGGAGGCGCTGGTGGAACGGCTGGACGGCGACCTCGACGCCCCGCTTCCCCGCGGGGGAGCCTCGTTGTCCGGGGGTGAGCGGCAGCGCATCGCCATCGCCCGCGCGCTGCTCCGCCGGCCGCGCCTGCTGATCCTGGACGAGGCCACCTCGCAGCTGGACGCCGTCAACGAGGCGGCGCTGCGCGAGGCGGTCGACGAGGTCGCCCGCACGACGACGGTGCTCGTCGTCGCGCACCGGCTGTCCACGGTGCTCTCCGCCGACCTCATCGCGGTCGTCGACCAGGGAGGTCTGCGCGCAGTGGGCAGGCACGCCGAACTGCTGCGGCATGACGTCCTCTACGCCGAACTCGCCGCCAACCAGCTGGTCGGCTGACACCGCAACCACTGTAGACGCCGGCCGCCAACGGCCGGCAGACAAGAAGGAAGGAGGCCGGACTTCATGACCGTGACGTCACGGCTGTTGCAGGCCGTCAGATCCTCCGTGTCGTCCCCGTCGCTCAGCAGATCGACCGCCCTGGCCATGACTGAGCGGCTGAGCGCGGCGACTCATCTGGTGGCCAGCCTGGAGTTCCTGACGACCGAGAAGGATCACGGGCCGGGCGGCGTTAACAACTGGGAGGTCAGCCGCGCGAATTTCGCGACTGCCCCCGCGACGGTCCGCAGGCTGCTGGACGCGGCGGCCGACCGCCGCACCCGACGGATGCTGCACCTGGCCCGAGCCGGGGCAGCAGCGGCCCTGCTCGCACCGCTGCCCAGGCGCGGCCGGCTGGCCGCCAACGCGGTCGTCGCGGGCACCTCGCTCTTGCTGTACCCGGGGCATCTCTATGGCACCGATGGCAGCGACCAGGTGTCCTTCCTGGTCCAGACCGTTACCACTGTGGCACGCGCGGGGGAACGCAACCCCAGGGTGGTGGATGCGTGCCTGTGGTTCGTGGCGGGACAGTCGGTGCTGTCGTACGCCGTGTCCGGGTGGGTGAAGCTGGCTGGCCCGACATGGCGCAGTGGGCAGGCGCTGCCCGGCATCATGCGGACCGAGTCGTACGGCGACCGGACCACCTGGGAGCTGATACGACGCTTCCCGCGGACCGCCCGTGCGGTCGCTGCCGGCGTGCTCGTGCTGGAATGCGCCTTCCCCCTGGTGTACGTCGCCCGTGGTCGGCCCGCCCGGCTCATGGTGGGCTCGGCGGCGGCCTTCCACCTGGCCAACGCCCGGGTGATGGGGCTGGGCCGGTTCGTTTGGTCGTTCGCCTCCATGTACCCGGCGGTGCTCTACACCGCGGGCCTGCCTCAGCTGTCCGGCGCCGACACGGAAGCCCACCCACGTCACGACACACTGCCCGTGGTGGCCGCGGGCCTGCTGGGAGCCGGCTGGGCGGCCGCGGGGATCGCGGCGGCGCGCAACCGCCGGGCGGTGCTGCGCGGTCGCGGGGACGAGCTCATGGTCACCACGTCGGCGGGAAACACTCTCGCCTACCGGTGGACCGCTCCGCCGTCCGGCGCCGGGACGACGGGCGAGCCGCGGCCCGTGGTGATCCTCGAGAACGGACTGGGCAGTTCCGAGGCGCATTGGGAACACATCGTCCAGGCGCTTTCCGCACGTCATCATGTCGTCACCTACCAGCGTGCCGGGTACGGCCGGAGCACCTATCGGGGGCAGCCGCAGGACTTCGACCTGGACGCGGCCGTCGAGGACCTCGTCGATCTGGTGAAGCAGACTGCCGGCGACCGGCCCGTCGTCCTGGTGGGCCACTCCCTCGGCGGGTATCTCGTCACCAGGGCCGCCGAACGCCTCCCCGGGCACATCGCCGGAGTCTGCCTGGTCGACTCCAGCCACCCGGACGAGTTGCGGCGCTCGCCGCGCCAGGCACAGGGCGGATCGCACCTGACCAGTTTCTTCGGCCAGGTGTCCGTCTCCCTGGCGCTCGGCCTGGGCGTGCTGCTCAAAGAGCCCGACTGGGCCCGCCAGCTGCCGGGCCGGGCCCGGTCCCAGGCTATCGCCGAGTACCGGGACCGGCGCCTGTGGACGGCGGCGCGACGCGAATGGCGGGCCACGCAGGAGCACTTCGATTCGTTCGACGGCACGCTTCCGCGCATGGACGTCCCCCTGCTGGTACTGACGGCGGACAGGACGGCCGTGCAGGACCCCGAACTGCGGCGGATGCACGCCGAACTGGCGGAACGCTCGCCACGTTCCCGGCACACCGTGCTGGAGGACTCCGACCACAACGGACTGCTGTCCGGCGAGAACCAGGCCGGGCGCGTCGCGATGCTGCTGGACGCCTTCATCACGGACCTGGCCCGACCAAGCCACGAGGAGAGCGACGATGACCACCCCGGGAATTGACCTGACGCGCCCGACACTCGGGCAGAAGGCCTGCACCGCCGCCGTACTGGGCGGACTGGCCGCCTGGTTCGGCGCGACCTTCGTCAGCCAGCACCCGCAGATGGCCTTCGACCGGGTCCGTGCGTACGACAAGATCGGGCTGCTGGTACCCAACTGGCGGTTCTTCGCGCCCGAGCCGGCCCGGCACGACTACCACGTCCTGCACCGGGTCCTCACTGCGGACGGTGAGGAGACGCCCTGGACGCAGACCACCCAAATCACCCCGCGGACCTGGACACACACGGTGTGGTTCCCCTCCCGCCGCCGGGAGAAGGCGGTGTTCGACCTCGCCTTCGATCTGATCGCCCTCATGGGACAGCCCGGCGCCGATGTGACGGCTCACCCGGCGTACTGGACGCTGGTCGACATGGTGACCCAGGCGGTCCGGGCCGAGTACGGTGACCGCGCCCTGCCGCAGGGCTTCCAGTTCCTCGTCGCCCGGCACACGGGCTACGAGCAGGAGCCGGAGCCGGAATACATCTTCGTGTCGGCTTTCGTCCTGCTGCCCACACCGGTTGGCAGCACCGA
The DNA here is from genome assembly GCF_025655475.1 of Kitasatospora sp. DSM 101779. Classification (GTDB taxonomy): domain Bacteria; phylum Actinomycetota; class Actinomycetes; order Streptomycetales; family Streptomycetaceae; genus Kitasatospora. The sequence goes on from NZ_JAHTIK010000001.1 coordinate 62,585, forward strand.
TCCGGCGACGAGGGCGAGTTGAGTCCCGCCATGGGGCGGCACCTGGGCAGCGCCTCCGCGGGCGCCGTGGACGCGGCGGTGGTCGGAGCGGGACCGAACGGACTGGCGGCGGCGATCACCCTGGCCGGAGCCGGTCTGAAGGTCGCCGTCTACGAGGCGGCGGACACCGTGGGCGGCGGAACCCGCACTGCGCAAGTGACGCTGCCCGGCTTCCGGCACGACATCTGTGCCAGCGTGCATCCGATGGGGCTCGCCTCGCCCTTCTTCCGGGCATTCGACCTCGCCGCGCACGGTGTGGAGATGCTGCGGCCCGAAGTCGCCTACGCCCACCCCCTGGACGGGGGCGGCGGCGGGCTGGCATGGCAGGACCTCGGCCGGACCGCGGAATCGCTGGGGCCGGACGGGCGGGCCTGGCAGGCGCTGTTCGCCCCGTTGGTGGACCGCTGGCAGCAGATGGCCGACCTTGCCATGAGCGACCTGCGGCACCTTCCCGCTCACCCCGCCGTCGCGGCCCGGCTGGCCCTGGGGGTACTGGAGCAGGGCTCGCCGCTGCGGTCCCTGCGCTTCCGTGGCTCCGCCGCCCGGGCGCTCCTCGCCGGGGTGAGCGCCCACGGGATCGCACCGCCCGGCTCCCCCGTCGCCACCGCGGTCGGCGTCGTCCTCGGCACCTTGGCTCACGCCGTCGGCTGGCCCGTCCCGCGAGGAGGTACCCAGCGGATCGCCGACGCCCTGGCGGCGGAACTGCGCGACCGCGGCGGGGAGATCGTCACCGGTCACCGGGTCCGCTCGCTGGACGACCTGCCGCGCGCCCGGGCTGTTCTGCTGGACGTCGCCCCCTCTGGTCTGGCTGCCATCGCGGGCGACGCGCTGCCGTCCGGCTATGCCCGCGCTCTGCGGACTTCCCCGATGGGACCGGCGGTCTGCAAGGTCGACTTCGCGCTGTCCGGCCCCGTGCCGTGGACGACGGCCGACTGCGAACGAGCGGGCACCCTGCACCTGGTGGGCACCCATGAGGAGGCGGTGGCCGCAGAGCGGGAGGTCAGGCGCGGCAGGCACCCGGAACGGCCCTATGTGCTGGTGGTCCAGCCTGGGGTCGTCGACGCCTCCCGCGCACCCGAGGGACAGTGCACGCTCTACAGCTACGCCCATGTCCCCCACGGCTCCACCCTCGACCTGGGGGACGCCGTGACCGCGCAGATCGAGCGCTTCGCGCCAGGATTCCGCGACCTGGTCCTGGCCCGCCGGGTCACACCGGCCGTTGCGCTGGAGGACCACAACCCGAACTACGTGGGCGGCTCCATCATGGGCGGCGACCTGTCACTGTGGCGGACGGCCATGCGGCCGGTGGTCCGCTGGGACCCCTACACGACCCCGCTGGAGGGCTTGTACCTCTGCTCGGCTTCCACCCCGCCCGGCCCGGCCGTCCACGGCATGTGCGGTGTACACGCCGCGGGGCGGGCGCTGCGCCGGCGGTTCGGGATCCGGACGGACCCGCTCGATCTGGTCCGCGCGCCCCACGGGCGCGGCGCGACGGCAGAGCCGCACGGCGCTGGCGCTGGGTGACGTGGTGGGCGGCGTTGCGATGGGGCCGACGGCCTGCGTGAACAGATCGACCAGGTCACCACTGCCCTCGCCGAGGTCGAGGTCCGCCTTGCCGAGACCGTCACCACCTGCAACGTCGTCGACGACCTCGCTGTGCCTGAGCGCGCAGTGGCCCCGGAGGGGACCACCACCACCTACCAGCGCATTGGGACCGCCCTCAACGAGCGCCCCGGGCAGGTCGTCCGGGTACGCGACCTCCACGAATCTCTCGGGCTGCCCACCGACGAGCCCTCGATCAACGTCACCCGCTCCCGACTGGGACGACTCGTTCGTCAGGGACTGCTCGACCAACCCGGACGAGGCCGCTATCAGGAACCGGAACCTGTCAAAGCGATCAAGGCAGGTGATCACGTCTAACTTTTGGTCTGTAACTTCGGGTCTGTCCGCGATCAGACAGGCCCCCGCGGTCAGAGTCGGAGTTCCGCGAGCACCGGATTGGCCGCGAGTCGCGGGTACGTGCCACTGAGCTCGGTCAGCACGGCCTGCCGAAAATTCAGCCATGAGTCCTTGAGGTCAGCGAGCTCGCAGACCACCTCGGCTGCCGCGTACGTGCACGAGACCCGCACCTTCCCCTCGTCCGGGGCGAACTCGATCAGCTCGGCGTTCTCAGTGAGCCTTTTCAGGGCGAGCACCGATCGGGTGATGGCCGTGGGGTCGGCATGAGAGCAGAACGAGCGAGGCTCACGGGCGGTTGAGCGAGATGTCTCACGTCTCAAGCAACCAGCCAGGGAGCCTCGTTGGTCACCTATCCTGCCGCACTGGACCTGCTGCACGCGCTCGTTGAGTGGGTCACCATGCTGATCGTCACGCGAGAGGGTGACCGCCGCTGCAAGCTCCGCCCCTCCCGACGGGCGCTGGTCGCGCTGGTCTACCTGCGCAAGCACGACACCCTCGCCCAGATCGCCGCCGGCTTCCGGATCAGCGTCGGCACCGCCCACGCCTACGTTCACCAGGTCACCGAGATCCTCGCCCGCAAAGCACCCGGCCTGGCCCAGGCCCTACGCAAAGCCGACGCGGAGTACGTCCTGGTCGAGGGCACCCTCGCCGAGTGCGGCCGCGTCGGAGACGGACGCGCAGACTACTCTGGTAAGCACCCCCGCCACGGCGTGAACCACCAGCCCGACGGGCAGGCTCGCGTGGATCTCCCGCGCCCTGCCCGGCCGCACCCACGACCTGACCGCCGCCCGCACCCACCGCATCGTGAAGACCTGCGTCCGGCTCCGCGTTCCCGCTCTGGCCGACATGGCCTACACCGGCGCCGGCGGAACGTTCGCCGTGCCGACCAGGCGCCCACCCCGCAAGGAGCTCTGCGTCAGGCAGCGATCGCCGAACCGGGCCCACGCCCGTCTCCGCTACCCGGTCGAACGCGGAGTGGCCACGGTCAAGCGCTGGAGGATCTTTCGCCACGCCCGCTGCAGTCCGAACTGGCTGACGTCAGCAGCCAAAGCCGTCCTCACCCTGGAGTTGCACCGCTGAAAAGGCTCCTTACCTTCTTGGTGGGTTCGTTCCGCTCATTCGTACGATCGGAAGGCCCAGGGGCTCCGGGTGTGGCTCAAAAGGTTCATGCCGAGGCTGTGGCTTCCACTGATTGGCCGCCCGGTGCCCCGCGACGACACGGCCACTCATTGGGATGCGCGAACTCGATCGCTTCGTAAGGACACGTCGGCGTGGTCGTCTGCAGGAAGCCAAGACACGGACCGACGAGGAGGCGCGAATGCCCGAGCTATGGGCGGGGACGGATGCGGGCAAGGCCGAGCACCACTGCACGGTGATCGATGCCGAGGGCAGGCGGAGGCTGTCCCGGCGGGTGGCCAACGACGAAGGCCCCTTGCTCGAACTGATCGGCGAGGTATTGCAGTTGAGTGAGGGCGAGCCGGTGACCTGGGCCATCGACCTGAACGCCGGCGGTGCCGCCCTGCTGATCGCCCTGCTGGTCGGCCACGGGCAGAAGCTGCTCTACATCCCCGGCCGCACCGTCCACCACGCCTCCGGCAGCTACCGCGGCGACGGCAAGACGGATGCCAAGGACGCCTACGTCATCGCCGACCAGGCCCGCATGCGCCGCGACCTTCAGCCCTTGCAGGCGCCGGACGAGATCGCCTTCGACCTGCGGATCCTCACCGCCCGGCGCTACGACCTCGCCGCCGACCGCACCCGGGCGATCAACCGTCTGCGCGCCCAGATCCTGGAGTACTTCCCGGCCCTCGAGCGCGCCTTCGACTACAGCACCTCCAAGGCCGCCCTCGTCCTGCTGACCGGCTACCAGACACCCGCCGGCCTCCGCAGAATCGGCGAGGCCCGCCTCGCCACCTGGCTGGCGAACCGCAAAGTCCGCAACGCCAAAGCGGTGGCCGCCACCGCGCTGGAGGCGGCACACGCCCAGCACACGGTGATCCCCGGAGAGAAGATCGCCGCGACCATGGTGCACACCCTGGCCAGGGACGTGATGGCCCTGGACGAGGAGATCACCCGCACCGACACGGCGATCGAGGCCCGGTTCCGCGAACACCGGCACGCCGAGGCGATCACCGGCATGCCCGGCATCGGCACCCTGCTCGGCGCCGAGTTCATCGCCTGCACCGGCGGCAACCTGGACGCCATCGGCACATCCGGCCGCCTGGCCGGCATCGCCGGCCTGGCCCCCGTCCCCAAGGACTCCGGACGCATCAGCGGCAACATGCGCCGACCACACCGCTACCACCGCCGTCTCCTGCGCGTCTTCTACCTCTCCGCCCAGGTCGCCGCTCGCTGCTGCCCAACCTCCAAGGCCTTCTACGAACGCAAGAGGAGCGAGGGCAAGTCCCACAACCAGGCCGTCCTCGCCCTCGCCCGGCGCCGCCTCGACGTGCTCTGGGCCCTCATACGGGACCAGCGCACCTTTACCACTGAGCCGCCCCGACGCGATCTCGCAGCGGCATAACCCCGCCACCGTCCGCTACCCAGGCCCTTGACAAACCCGATTGGGAATCAGTGAAGCCGACCGTCGAGTGCTCGCCCCGCCCCAAGTGTTCGAGTACACCCTTCTTCTTCGTCGAGGCCGCGTCCTCCTTCTCGGAGTGCGACAGGGCCAGCACACCGTCGATGTCCACAACCACTTGGCCGTCCGAGTTCGGTGCGGCCTGGCCGGCCCCGATGCTGATCCGGCCCGGCCTGACTCCGGGACATCGTTCTTCCAGGTCCCGATCGACTGCTCGGACACCTTCGCCCGGCGCGCAGCCTCGGCAATCTCACCGGCCAGGATCGACAGCACGATCCGGACTTTGTGTTCCGGCGGCGACGCCCGTGGCCTCGCCATGAACGATCAGACTGCTTCACACGACAGGGCCCGCAACAAACGAGCTCTGCCACAAAGTCTGACGCGCGACATCGGCCACCGTGCGAGTGAGTGCCGCGCGATTCGGTACGCCTAGTTTCCGGTACACCCGGCTCAAGTGACTGTCAACCGTCCTCACACTCAGATGCAGTTTGTCAGCGACTTCCTGGCTAGTCATGCCAGAGCTCACAAGTTCGGCAATCTCGCGTTCCCGTGCACTGAGCACAGCCAGACGATTAGCCGTGTTCGGTTCCGCCGCATATGTGGCGAGCCGACTGCGTTCGCGGGCCGCTTCATCGGCCAGGCGTGCAGAGCCGCACTCGCTGGCTAGGTATGCGGCCTGGCTCAGCCATGTGTGCACGTCGCGGGTTCTCCCCGCATCAAGGGACACCTTCGCAGCTGCGAGCATTGTGCGGCATGCCTCGATGCGCTTGCCGCGCAGAGAGAAGTCTTCGATGGCCAGCTGCGCGCTCAGCACAGCCTGTTCGATGTCGCCGCGCAGAGCGTGGGCTCGCATTCGGGCACGCAGGGCGAACCCTCGCCGGCCATGGGTCGGAAGCTCTTCGACGCACTGCTCGGCGATGGCCGCCGTCTGTTCGGCCAGCCGCTCATCGCCGCTGATCTGAGCGGCCAGGGCCAAGGCGTCGCACCAGCGTGGCTTGCGCCAGGTGGTCAGTCGGGGCAGCGCGGCCCCGCCCACGGCGTCCAGTAGGAGCCACTTGCCGCGAATCGGATCTCCGCTGAGCAGGGCAGCCTCAGCGTGATAGCTGCGCACGGTGATCGCCCACGCCGTGGAATGACCGCTTGCGATGTCCCAGGCTCGTTGGGACAGAGCGTGCACATCCTCCACATCTCCCGGGCGTCCCTGCCAGAGCAGTGCCCGGGCTCGCGCCTGCATGAGGATCGCTGTGGTCGCAGGGCTGTCGTTGTGCTTAGCGTCATGGGCGGCCTCGTTGAGGGTAGCCAGCGCCGCGCCCAGATCCCCCGAGCGCAGCTGGACCTCGGCCAGAGCCTTCAAAATGGCTGGCAACACGTAGTACTGCCCGCTGCGTCGGGAGAGTGCGGCCCCGCGGGTGAGGTGGCGTTGGGCGTCCATCAGCTGGACGAGCGTCGCTTCAGCGAATCCCAGCTGGTAGATGGACTGTAGGTTGTCCAGGATGGCGGCATCGGTAGCGGAATCGATGAGTTCGGTGGCACGCGCTGCTGCGGTCTCCGCCAGCGCTTGTTGGGACGAGAAGAGGTGGGCCAGGGAGGACAGCGCGAGGGCGTGGGCTTCCCCGGCCGTGTCCTGGTGCCTTCGCTTGATCGATGCGGCCGCTTCGGCGTGCTCCAGGGCTACCTTGTAGTGCTGCTGGTCGAGCGCGATGTCCGCCAACTCCGTGTGCAGGGAGGCCGCCACCACAGTGTCGTGCTCGGGCACCGCAGTGAGGCCGGCTCGCGCCAAGGCGGCGGCTTCGTTGTACTGGCTGAGCAGTCGTTCCACTCGGGCGGCCTCCGCGAACGCGGCCGGGTCCAGTTCTCGCACACCGGGTGAGTCCGGTCGCAGTGAGTGCAGCAGCGTTCGGCTCTCTCGTACGCGACCTGTCAGCAGACTTGCATGTGCGAGGAGAACCTGGGCCTCATGCCATTGCGCCTCGCCTGTCTGCAACAGCGGGACTGCGGCCTGCAGAAGGTCTGCGGCGACGGCGGGAGCAGTCGGGAGCGACTCTCGTGCGGCGTCGATCAGGGTAGGGACCTTGTGGGACTTCTCGGGTTCGAGGGCGCGTGCGATGTGGTAGGCACGCTGGATCACCGGTGCTGATCGCTCGGCAAGCGCGGCCTCGGCACGTGCGTGGAAAGCGGACAGATAGCTTGGAGCGAGCCGCTCGTAGATGGCCTCGGCCAACACCCTATGACGCAAGGCCCATTGCCCCGCGCAGCCAATCGGCCGAACGAGGTCGAGATCGCTGAGGACATCGAGCGCGGCCAGTGTTTCAACGGTGTCCAGGCTCGCGACCGCGGCCAACAAGTCCGGGGGGGCCGGACCGTCGAGCACGGCCGCAGCCCGGACGACCGAGAGGGCCGAAAGATCGAGATCGGCCAGCTCGTACAGGATCGCTGCACCTGCGTCGGCACGTGCCTCGCCCTGGCCGGCAATCGCCTTGAGGTACTGCGGATTTCCAAGCCCTTCTTGATGGATATGGTCGAGGTCCGGCCGATCGCCGAGGAGCTGGCGGGTCTCGCCAAGGGACAGCGGCCCGATCTGCCACACCTCCAGTTGGCTTGCCGCGGCAGAGTGGTGGAGCATCGTGGCAAGCGCGGGTGGCAGTTGCCGCGGCCTATACGCCACCAGCAATAGCAGCGGGCCGGTGTTGGCGGCCCGGATGAACCACAGCACCTCAGAAATCTGGCCGGGCTCAAGAAGATGCAAGTCATCAAGCAGTACCACCGACGGAGGTCTTGCAGGCGCCCTACCCTCGAAGCCTTGCACGTCCTGACTCCCCGAGTACAACGCGTCAGGAAGCCTTAGGGGGTTCCAGTCGCGTCCGTTCGCCGTGAAAACCTCAGTTCCGTTGGGGCGAGCGTGCGCGATGAGCGCGGACATCAAGGCGCTCTTGCCGATGCCAGGCTCCCCTGAGAGCGCGATCGCACGACCTTGGCCGGACCGCAGACCGTGCAAGGCTGCTCGCAGGTCCCGCAGTTCTTCGCCCCGGCCCACCAGGTTGGGTCTTGTCTCATATCGTGGAACGGCGACGTCCGGTTCAATCACTTCGTCATCTCCAACACATGCGTGATCGTCTTACGCCGGTGGAACTGTGGGCTCCGCGCATGGGGTCAGCAGCGCCTTCAACGCCCCGGAGGGTACAGAGAGATCTTGGGAGAACTCTGTGAAACCCAGTCGCGGACACCGCGCACCGGCAAGTCCCCACGCGGGGCAGCACGGTCCGGTGGCGCCGCCGATGGTGCCACCGGACCGGGGGTCACGCCCGAGCTACCGTAATCGGGGCCTTGGTGCGCAGAAACGGCCAAGCAAGGTGGCGCGGAAGCCACGAGGGTCGGGATAGGACGATGGGTCGTCTAGGCCGAGACGGTCCGGCACGCGGTGTGGCTCGCACACGAAGTGACGGAAGACAATGAGACGCTCGCGTAGGTCGGAGCTGGCCTCGGGGGGTCGGAGGAGACCGCCTGGCGGTACGTCGGCGAGACCGTCGAGCTTCTCGCCGCCTGGGCACCGAGCCCATGCGAGGTGCTGGTGGGTCCGGGTGAGGGCGACTTCGTTATCGTCGACGGGATGCTTATCCCGACCGACCGGATCGCTTCGGACGAGCCGTACTACTCGCAGAAGCACAGGAAGCACGGGATTAATGTGCAGTCATCGCCACCCCGGACGGCACACCGCTGCGGTTTTCCCGGGCTCTGCCCGGCCGCGCCCACCACCGACCGCCGCCGGCGCCCCCGGCATCATCCAGGCCTGCTCGACCATGGAAATCCTCGTCCTCGCCGACCCGCGCCTACCAGGGCGCCGGCGCCACCGTCCGCACCCTCTACTACGGTCACCACGAACTCCCCGAGCACTACCAGCAGTACAACCGCGACCATGCCCGCGCCGAGCACCCGGCGAATGGCCGTCGCCCAACTGAAGACATGGAAGGTCTTCAGCAAGGCCCAATGCTCCACAATCCGGATCAGCCGCAGGGTCGCCGTCGCCCACACCCTCCTCACCTGCGGAAACTCAGGATGGCAGAGGATCACTCACAAGATCGCCAGACTTTGAAACGTCCCTGATTACCGAGGCTGGTCGGCTGCTGGCAGTCACACGCATCCGAACTGAATCAGATGACCGCCCCATGGATCTACCGGGCCACTCGGCTGGGAAGCCCGGCAGGCGACAGGCGGGAATAGGGCGCTGGAACTCGCCCGTAATCATTCTGGGTGACGGCGAAGGCGCAGGCCTGTCTTGTGCGCCACTGGTCACGGATTTCATCAGTGCGGGCGATGGCGAACTGGAATGAGGTGCCTCGTGTGACTGCCGACTGCGTGGCCCATTGTGCCGATGTGGCGTAGTTGACCTGGAAAGCGTTCGGCTCGTGGTGCTCGATCACTCCTCCGTCGGCCAAAGAGCAGCCGTGCTGCATCATGTCGGGGTAACCGCCGCCGGACGTCGGAAGAGAACCGCCGGCCCATGTGCCGTTAACGAGAAAAATGAGCCCGTGCCGGTCGGCAACTCGACGGAATATCTTGCTCAGCGCGATGGCTCCGTCCCGATATGCCTGCTGCGTACTCGTCGGCACGCGGGTCCAGTCGAAACTGCCGGGGTAAGGCCGAGTTCCGAGGTCGTCGGCGAACCAGCCACCCATGTGGGGATTCTCGGCGACCATTCTCTCGAGCACGCCTTCCAGTTTGCGCTCGAGCACGCTTCCGGCACGGAAATCGTTGAGGTATCCCCAATCGTTGTACTTGGGCATGCCTGGCCAACGTGGCACGGCCGGTCCGAACTCAGAGGCTTGCAGCAGTAATCCTTGATAGCGTCCGTAAGTCGCGTCGATGATGCAATCCAGGTAAACCAAGACCGTTCCGCCTGCGGCTGATATCGCCTTGAAGCTTTGGTGAGCGTAATTGTCGCGACCAGTCACTACCAGTCCGCCCGGGTGAGCATAGGAGGCCAGATTCTCGTAGTCGTGGCCGTATGCAAGCGCAGCGGGCTGAGTTGGGCGATTGATGAGGCTATCGGGCGCGGCCTGATGGGGCGCGGCCGTCTCGTCGGATTGGCTCTTCAGCGTGCCGGGTGAACCGCTCGGGGGAACTGAGGCGGGGGCCGTTGGAGGCGTGCTGCCTTCCGGCGCCGGGGGATTCGCACGACTGGTTGAGACTGGACCGGTCGGCGCCCCGCCCACATATTTGGATCGCCCCTCAGCTGTGCATCCGGTCGTCCCGGTGCCCAGAGCAGTCAAGAGACCAACGGCCAAGACCGTTCTCAGGGAGTCGCGGCGGTTCAAAGCTCAGCTCCTTAATAGCGAATGTGAATCGAAGCCGACAGGGCTGTCGACCTGGACGCTCCGGCATTGAACGTGAATCCGTAGCGAGCGACGGTCATAGCGGGAGGCAGAGGCGCTGCGCCGCGTTCCGGGACTCGTCGCCACTCGCGTGAATACATGATTCAGTGCGCATGCGTACTGGCATGGATGGCGTAGCTGTGCGGCGCGTGAAGGGGAAGATCAGTGCCGCGCAGGCACACACACCGATTGGTGCGTTCCGCGGAATGTGTGAGTATCAGCGAAACCACGCCTACCACCCGCCCCGAAGGCCGGGAGTCGGTCAACAGGTGAGGCCGCCGGTTCGCGGCGCCGTGTGATGGCAAGCCCCGACTTCGTTGGCTTGGTGTCTCTCCCCGCGCGCGGCCGGCTTTGCGCCATGTGGTGCCCGTAGTGCGCCGCCTCCGGCAGATGGCCCGCGCGCCCCCGCCCGCGGGGAGGAGGAGCAGGCTGCCGACCGGAGCCGACGCCGGCCCTTTCGGCGACCAGCCCAGTTGCCGACCATGTCTGCTTCCGTAGACCCATGGGTACTCCGAGGCGCAATCCTGATCGCTCCGAGGCTCACGGCTGGCCTCTGGCTTGGGCACTCACGGCAGGATGCCGACAGACCGTGTGCACCATGCGCGGCCCCCGCCTCCAGCTTGCGGCGAAGGTAGCTGACGAACGTATCGACGGCGTCGTTGCGTCCAAGTCGTAGCCCCACACACGGTCGATGAGTTGCGCGTGGGTGAGGACGATGCTGGCGTTTCGGGCGAGCACCTCCAGCAACGCGAATTCCCGCCGGGTGAGCCTGACCGTTGAGCCACCATGCGGCACCTCCCGGCCGCTGTGCCGAGAACCAGGCCACCGATTCGCACAAGCGCGCCCGTGGCCACATATGGGCGGCGACGCAAGAGGGCCCGCAGCCGGAGCCGCAGTTCCCTGAACGCGAATGGCTTGACCAGATAATCGTCTGGCTCGGCCTGGAGACCCGCGGTCCGGTCCGCCGGGCCGTCCCGTGCGGAGAGCATCAGCACCGCGCTTCGTCCCCGTCGGCACGCAGGCGACGGCAGATCTCGTTGTCGCTGATCCCCGGCCGGGAGTCGCGGAGGGCGACCACGTGGGGGCTGGGCCACGAGTTCGGTAACTGTGGACGGATCGTCTGCGCCTAGCGTGACCCACGAATCCGTTAAGGCGTAGACCACATGCGAGGCATCGAAGCGTCGCCGTATTGTCGTCGACGACCAGGACTCCGTCGGGACACCTCGCCGCGTACATTCACTGCTCCGCTCTGGTCTTACGCATCTCGCCACGCTGATCTGCCCATCTCGCACTCGCGAGAGCGATTGTTCGAACGCCTGTGCCCGACTGCATGCCCGACCCTTCCAGACAGCCTCACCTTGAGACATCCGTAGGAATACGGTTTCGGCTACCGAGGTGAAGTGAGGACCCCTCCTCGCATCGAGGGTGAGGCCACCGTGCAGATGGGGGAAACTCCGCTCCTTCCCGACGTACTCGGGCGCGGTGTCCCGGTTCCTGGGCTCGCGCTACCCGAGCGCGGTAGCTAGGCGGCCTGTCGGCGGGGGCGAGTCGCTGGTGGACGACGTCGGCCGCTGCCCCATGGCGGTTGACCAAATGCCTTGCGCAACCGGTTGGTCGAAAGTCGAGATCGGAGAGTGCATCGAGCACGCTCGCTCGGCGAGATCCGGGTCCGCGACCACGGTGACCACTTCCGGCTGGAACGGGCCGCCGAGACCAGCCGCCGGTACGACAGAGAGGGCCGTGTTCCCGAGTTCGGTCGGCTCGCAAAGAACGGCAACACCGGCGTCGGCACCCGCCCACTGAGCCGTCAATCGCGACGAGACATGGCAGAATTCCCAGGCTTGCTCGATGGACGTGGGGCAAGGCCGAGCTGATCCCCGAGGAGCGGGCGTGCCTGGTCAGGGAGAGCCGGCGGTGCGGGTACGCCGAGCAGCGGCAGGGGCCCGTGTCGGCCAGCTGGCCGGTACAGAGTAGCCAGTGTCTTGTCGCCGACGTGACGTTCGGGGAGAGTCTCGCAGGTGCGGTGCGGTCCGGCAGCGTGCCGCGGGCGACGGCCTCCCTCCGGAACCTGGCCATCGGCGTACCCCTCCTGGCCGGGTGGGACAACACCTCCGGAAGTCTTCGCCATCACGGGCCGGGCATTGCCCGGCCACCGGCAGTCTTCGGACTCGTGTGATCATCCCGGGCGGATCGCCTGAACGGCAGTGCCCTGTCGAGGGGCAGCAAGGGTCAGATAAGCCTTGACGCACAGCACGAGCTCCTCGATGGCGAGAGGCGAATGCCGCACGCTGGCCCGGAAGATCGCGATTGGCAGAGGTCATACCCTGCTCTGCAACAGCGCTCATCACATAGGCTGTCGCACGCCGCATGAAACCTGGCGTCCACTCCCGACCCGAGGTTGAACCTGAGGCGCATGGTGGCCTCCAACTGCCTCAAGGGCCGTGGGATTGGCCGGTAAGTGTCTGAGGGACGCCGGGTCACTGGAGGCGTTGTGGAATCAACGATGTGCAGGTGACTTGATCAAAGGGAGGCTTCATGTCACGCCAACTAGGGCCGGTGCCGTCGACGCCGTACGAACATCTGACGTCGGATTCGCCTTACGGATCCTCTCGAATCCGGGTCTCTCACTCACATCGCATCGATATCGAACGACCAAGCAGTGGCGCCGTCGAGACCGCCCTGGCCTGCGGCACTTGCGGCGACCAGGTCGAGATCACCGTCATGAGCGTCGGTTCCACGAAGGTCTGGCGTCTTGGCTGGTTGCTCGGGGTCCTCCTGAGCGTCTCGCTCACCGCCGCGTGCGTCGTCGGGATAGTCAGTGTCGGACCCGATGGGGGCGGCGCGCTCATCGGCAGTACGGCCGGTTTCGTCTTCGGATTGTTCTGCGTCGTCTACACCGTCCTGCACTGGTGGCATGAGGACGGCGTCCGCGGCCCGGGCCTCCCGTGGCGCAGCGGCCGTCACTTCGTTCGACACTTCTGGGCAGGCCCTCGCTGACAAGCCCGATGACGATCATCAAGGCTGTTGCCGTGGTGCTGCTCTGGGTACTGGTCGGGCTGATATCAGCACTCATTTGGGACACCCTGGATCGCCAGAAGCAATGCGTTTGGGCCGATGGCGGGGCCCACACCCGTCGCCTCCCTCCGGCGTGACACCGGGCCCGGCCCGGCTCCGGGCTGGTGGTGACGGTGTACGAGACGTCGGCGCATGTGCACCGGGGCGCAGCGGCGAGCGTGCGGCGGCAGTTGCCAGCGCTGGACGCCGCCCGGTACGGAAACCGGGAGCTGGCGAGAAGCCTCGCCGGGGTGGCAGTCTGTCAGGAAGCCGATGATTCCTGGACCATCAGGTCGCTGCCGCGGTGGCGGGTCGGCTGCGGCCGGCGACGGCCGGGCAGGCCGGGTGCGGATGGTCCGCGAGCCACTGCCGGTCGCAGAGGTCCGGGTCGGCACCGGCCGGCACGGCGGGGTGCGGTTCGTCCGGCTCCGGCCGGAGGAGTAGCCGGGCCCGGCAGACGCGATGGCCGCGGGCCGCTCGCCGCCGCGGAGCATCGACGGTGCGGGGCGCCGGAAACGACAGAGGGCCCCGCACCGTGGGGTTCGGATGCTGTTGGTCAATCCGGGTCCTATTGCTTCGCCCCGTCGCTATGCGGCGGGGCGAAGTGCTGTCAGGGGGCTGGTCCGGCGCGGGGTATGTCGGTGAGCCAGGCATTGATGCGGATGATGTTGATCGCGGCGCCGGTGAGCTGGTGTTGGAGGCTGGTCTTCTGCAGACCGTGGTAGCGGGATCTACGCAGGTCGCAGGCGTGAACTGCTTGAGAGATAGTGCCTTCGACCTCGGCGCGGATCTTGTAGCGGGTCTTCCACTCTTCGGTCGCCTGGATAGCGCGGGCCTGCTGAAGGCCAGGTGCTCGTCGCGAGGCCGCAGGCTGAGCTCCCGCTGCCTGCCGTTGGAGGAGTTGATGCATGCAGCCCGGTCCGGGCAGGGACGGCAGGCAGTTGCCGGGAAGCGGATCCGGATGACGGGCAGGCCGGTCTCGGAACGATCGGTGCGCCATCCCCTGGTCGTGCCGTTCGGGCAGGTGGGCCGACGGCACCACAGCCCCGAAGGACCTCGTCGTCCCCGGCACCTCGGTGCGGATCACCAAGGTGAACGCCTCGGCGACCGTCAACGGCGACTTCGACCTGATCGCGACCGGCGACAACGGCCGCCTGTACGAGGCGCTGCGCCACGCGAACGGCACCTGGGTCGGCTGGACCGACCTGACCGCGAAGATCGCCGGCAGCCCCGGCACGATCACCGAGGTCGCCGCGGCCACCACCACCCGCGGTGACCTGCAGCTGGTCGCCGTCTCCGGCGGCAAGCTGTGGCACCTGCGCGCCACAGCGGCCGGCACCTGGTCCGGCGGGGGCGACCTGTTCGCCAACTCCAGCAACCCCGGCACCGCGACCCACGTCGCCGCCGCGGGTGTGGCCGGCGCGCTCCAGGTCCTGGTCACCACCAACAGCCTCTACCACGCCATCCGGGCCGCCAGCGGCTCCTGGAGCGCCTTCGGCGACGCCGGCTCCGCCGTGGGCGGCGTCGCCGGCCCGATCGTCAGCCTCGCCATGGGTCGTAGCCGCTTCCGGGCGTGAGCACGGCGGCCTGGCGGTAGGTCTCGGCGGTGAGCTGCCTCGGCACCGGCTCCGCCAACGCCATGCAGTTCGTGGCGCCGAACAGCTCCGGTGCCGTCTACCACGCCATCCCGCAACCCCAACGGCACGTGGTCCGGCCTCGGCAACGTCACGGGCACCGTCTACGGCACCCCGGCCCAGGTCACCGCCCGCCGTCGGCTGACCCTGCTTCACCCCGTAGAAACCCCAGTGGTCCCCGCCGATCGGCGGGGGCCACTGGCGTTCGGGCTAATGCGATGCGCTGGTGCGCTGGTGCGCTGGTGCGCTCGAGGATCAGCCGGTGGTCAGCCTGATGGGGTACCAGGTCGTGCCGTACTGGCTCAGCGCGGTGCCGTCGTCGATGTTGCCCCGGCCGTCGCCCTTGTAGACGTGCATCGTGCCGTCCTCCCACACGGCGAGAAGGTCGGCGTTGCGGTCACCGTTCACGTCACTGGCGACGAATTGCCTGACGGTCTTCCAGGTCGTACCGAACTGGGTGAGCGCGGTGCTGCTGACGATGTAGCTGCTGCCGCCGCCCTTGTACAGGTGCAGACTGCCGTCCGTCCAGACCGCCATCATGTCGGCGATCTTGTCTCCGTCGAAGTCACCCGCGGCCAGCTGCGGCATGCGGTTCCAGGTGGTGCCGAACTGGGTGAGCGCGACGCCGTCCTTGAGGTCGCCGTGGCCGTCACCGGGGTAGATGTGCATGGAGCCGTCGGACCAGATGGCGACGAGGTCGGATATCCCGTCCCCGTTGAAGTCGCCGGCCTCCAGCTGCTGCATGCCGCCCCAGCTGGTGCCCCACTTGGTCAGCGCGACGCCGTCGGTGAGGTGCCCGTTGCCGTCCCCCTTGTACAGGTGGAGGCTGCCGTCGCTCCAGACCGCCATCACGTCAGCGGCGTAGTCGCCGGTGAACTCGCCCATGGCGATCTGCTGGACGGGCCACCAGGTCGTACCGGCGAGCTGGCCCAGGCTCTGCGAGGCCAGACCGGTGGTCCTGTCGCCGAAGTAGGCATGCAGACTGCCGTCGCCCCACTCGGCCACCAGGTCGCCGACGCCGTCGCTGTTCAGGTCGTCGGGTGCTGCTGCAGGCAGCCCCAGGTACGGGGTCAGCACGTCCGTTGCGGTGGTGATGGAGGCGCTGCCACCGGGCTGGCTCGGCAGGGAGGTGACCAGGTAGGCGGTGACGTTGCGGTTGTCGCCGACCACCCAGAGGTCCGGGATCCCGTCGGCGTTGACGTCGGCCGCCTCGAGCGCGAGGTCCTTACCGGTGTTCCAGTTGGCCGCGATGCTGACGGGGGTGTAGGTGAGCGTGCCCGTGTTGGGGTCGACCGCGAGGTCCTTCCAGAGGGCGAGCTGACCGGTGGTCCTGTTCCACAGGTACATCGCGGTCCTGGTACCGGTGCCGGCGGGCACCTGGCACGTCGCGATGGTCCACTTGTCCCAGTCGGCGGTGCCGTTCGGCGTGCTGACGTTGATCTGCACGGGGAACTGGAAGGCACCGATCGTGCCGGTGCCCTGGTAGAGGTTCAGCGCGTAGCCGTTGGCGTCGTCACCGGAGATGCCGATGACGTCCGGGTACGGGGCACCACTGCCGGACACGGTGCCGGCCGGTGCCAGCCTGAGCGGGTTGTTGCCGTTGATGTCCTGGAAGGCCCCGGCGGGGACGGTGTGCGCGTTCCCGTTCTGAGCGGACGGGATGGCCGATCCGTCGCCGCTTCCGTTGAGGATCACTCCTCCGCCGACGTTGCCGCTCGGCCTGGGGTAGTAGACCAGGACGTCCTGCAGGTTGGTGTCGGTGAAGTGGCCCGAGATCGCGAGGGCGCCGTCGAAGTCGGCCGGCACGTTCCCGCTGGAGTAGCCGTTGCCGTTGATCCCGATGTCCACGGCGGAGCTGCTGACACGGGTCGCGTTCTGGCCGTCGCCACGTGCCAGCCAGATGCCGGACGTGAGACCGTGCTGCCCACCGACGGTGAGTAGGTCGGGGGTGCCGTCGCCGGTGAAGTCCCCGTCGTTGGCCGGCGCCGCGGCCGCCGAGTTGAAGGTCACGGTCGCGGACTGCCCGATGTTGCCCGCCGGGGACAGGCTCGTGACAGTCAGGACGTTGGTGCGGCGGTTCGGCTTGACGGAGATCGTCGCGTTGCCGTTGGTCGCGGCAACGGTGATCCGCCCGGCACCGTTGAGCTGGTACTCGTAGCTGCTCGGGGTGTTACCGGCCGTGCAGGTGCTCGGCGTACTCAGTGCGCAGACCGGCGAGATGTTCACGGACACCGAGGTGCCGAGGGTGGTCCCGGACGGTGGGGTCACGGCGGGCGCCCCTGGCCGGGTGGGGTCGAACAGGAACGAGCAGGTGGTGGAGGTGGGGCTGGAGGCGTAGAAGTCGGTGGCGGTCACCGTCCAGTCGACCTGGAGGAGTTGCCCGCCTGCTACGGCTTCGAGATTGGCCTTGGGGAGTTTGAAGGCGAGGGTCGAACCCGACTGAGCCGTCAGCAGGTTCGGGTTGCTGTCCGGGACGATGGTGGTGCTGGTGCCGTGCTTGACGGCGTGGAAGGCGGCGCCGAGGGTGCCGCCGTCGCGGTCGGAGACGCCGCCGTACAGCCAGACGTCACCGTCACCGGCGAACTCGCCGCCAGGGCACCACGTCGAAGGCGACGTGGTCAGCGTGCCCGGCCGGTCGGGGGCGTGGTTGTAGGTGGTGGAGACCGTGACCGCGTTGGCGAACTTCTTCCAGCTGTTGCGGTCGTTGTTCTCGTACTGGGCCTTGAGGACGAAAACCATGCTGGAGTAGTGGTTGGCGGCTGCGGTGGCCATCACGGAACGGGTGTCGAAGCCGACGCCGCGCGGGTCGCAGTTGGTGCCGCCCCAGAACATGGCGTTGCTGCTGCCGACGTAGGTCTGCGGCGCGGGCGCGTTGTTCCAGGTGGTGGAGTTGCCGAGGCTGGAGCCGTTGGGGGCGAGCCAGAGTTCGGTGTTGTTGGCGGTGCAGCTGCCGGACCAGACACCGGTGAAGTTGATCTGGGAGCTGATCACGCTGGAGTCCCACATGGCGGGGTCGACGCTGACCTGCATGTAGGAGCGGGCGGTGAAGTACGGGCTCTCCCAGCCGTTGTAGCCCACCCGCAGCACGTCGTTGGTGTTGTAGTTCGCCTGGTTGGGGTAGGTCGAGTTGGTCTGCGCCCAGCCCTGGCGGCTGCCGGAGGCCGAGGCGGGGTAGAACGTCGGATCGATGTATAGCGGGTACTTGGTGTCGGGTGACTTCAGCAGGGCGGCATCAGGGGTGAGGTCGATGCCGTCGCCGGTGGCCTGTGCAGCGACGCGCGCGGTGTGCGCGCTGTCGCCGGGGGCCTTCTCGCTGGACGCCGCAGGCTCGCCGGAGGTCTGTCCGGAGCCTGGGCTGCGCAGCGTCTTCGCCTGCCCGCCGGTGGTGGCCGCCGCGGTGGCCGAGTCCCACATGAACGGGGCGGGGGCAGTGAACACCGCATTGCCGCGCCGGTCGCCGGCGGTGATGTTGCCCGCCTCGTCAGTGCTCAGGGTCACGCCGTCGGTCTTCGCCGTCAGCCGCAGCTTCTTCAGCGCCGGATTGGCGGCGGCCTTCGCATCCTTGACGACCAGGACCTCCGAGAAACTGCCTCGGGTGTCGGTGGTGACCTTGAGGTCGACGCCGTCGAAGACGTTCGGGTAGGTGGCGGTCGCGCCGTCCAGGGTGGGCGCGGGCAGCTTCACCGGGAAGCCGAGGGCGAGCTTACGGCCCTGGTGGGCCATGGTCGCCAGCGCACCGCTGCCACCTCCGGACAGACTCAGCGAGCTACTGGTGACGGCCGGCGAGACGGTACCGTCCGCGTTCCTGCGCAGGGTCGCGTCCAGGTCGACCCATGCGCCGCTCACATGCTTGCGCACCGGGACGAGCGACTGCTCGACCGTGAACGTCCCGTTGGGGTGAGCCGTGGTGGTGCTCTGCTCCGTGGTCGCAGCGGAGGCCTGGACATCCTTGCCCACGGCGGCCGCCTGTGCGGCTGCCTGGGACAGGGTCAGCGAGCCGACGTGAGAGCCGCCGGTCGGTGACGACGTACCGGACGCCTGGGCCTGCGCGGGCAAAGCGACAGCACCGGCCGCGACGACGGCGGTCGCTGCGGCCAGGGCGAGTCCGCGTATCACGCCGACCGGCCGTCTCAGGGGTGGAGAAGCTGACACAGAGTCATCTCTTTCAAGCAGAAAATAGGGCATTCGCCCTGGTCATCCGCCACGTTAGACAACCCCCACGGCGCACAACTTCCCACCGCGACGCGGCCCGCCGCATCGTTTGTCCATCTACGCCTGATATACACCGAACCGATCGCCGCCTCTTGGGAGAGATTTTGCCCAAGCTCGCGGTGACAGGCCTGTCGCACCCAACGGCCGATGGTCCGACCTCGACAACACCACGCCACGCAATGGGTCGGCGGGCGCGGGTGTCCCTGTGCAGGTGCGCAGCAGCAGCGGCGCGCAACCCGAATCGCCGGCCTGCGCAGCTGCGCAGCACCGGTGCGCACCCACTCGCCCCGGCTGCGCAGCACCCTGCACACCATCCCCGGCCCGGCCGCCCTGCTCGGCTGGCCTCACACCTCGAAAGGACCTCCCGTGACCACCGCATCCGCCGTCGGCCCGGCCTGGTACGCCACTGCCCGTCGCCATCTCGACGACATCGACCGCCTCGCCCGCGAGGAGTGGCCCCGCCTGTCCACCCCCGCCCGCTCGGTCGTCGCCGGGGCTACCGCGGCCGCGGTAGCCAGTGTCCTCGCCATGATCTCGGAGTCCTGTGGGCCGCCACCACCCCAGTCGGCGGTGCCCTCACCCTCGCCTACCGGGCCGGCCTCGGCGCCGTGCCCGCTCGTCCGCCGTGAGGCCGCGGAGGATGGGCCCGAGCCGGCTGTCCGCCAGTTCCGTGTACAGCGCGTCGAGTTCCGGGCTGCGGTGGTCGACGAGGAGGTCCGCCACGACCTGGCCGGCGCCGATCGGCTCACTCAGCAGCGCGACCCGCCGGTGGTGGATCTTGCGTTCCCACAGTGGCTGGTGGTGGGGGTTGGCGGAGCGGGTGTGGCGCTTCAGCAGGTCGGTGAGGCGGGTGTCGGTGGTGGGGCCGGAGCCGAGTGCCGGGGTCCAGTCGCCGAGCAGGGCCTCCTTCACGGCCTCGCGCCACCTGCTGGGCCGGGAAAGCCCGAGCCGGATTCGTGCGAACTCGTCCACGCCGGCGTCGTCCCCCTCGGCGGCGGCGTTGCGGGCGACGAGTGCGGCCCGAAGCGCGGCCCGGGCTGGGAACACCGGCCTTCGGGCGTGGATCGCGGCAATGGCCGCCACCTTGCGCAGCACCCTGCCATCGTCCTGCGGGTGCCACGTGCGTCCGAGGGCTGCGTCGGCCATCGCGGTGAGCATCCCGAAGATGAGGCCCGCGGCGAGGTCCTCGATATGGGCCTCGATCATGAGCGCCCCCTCCTCGGTGGGGCCCAGCAGTCTGACCGTCTCGCTTCGCTGCCGGCCGTAGCAGACCGGGCTTCGACCGCGCCATCCCCTGGCGACTTCGTCGACCGGGAGGAGAGCGTCCCCTCCCGTACGCGTGCCAGCGACAGCAGCACGACAGCCGTCTCGGACATGGTGAACTCCTTGTCGGTACTGGAGACCGAGGCCGCCGCCGGCGCCGCCATCGAGGCCGCGACCACCGCCCGGATGCGGGTCACCAAGCGTGCCGGCCGACGCGAACGGATCCGCAAGGCCGCTCTCCAGCACTACAGCGAGGTCGAGCTCGCCGCGTTCGGCGACGACCCACTGGACGCCTGGGGCAAGGACGTCCGCAAGAAGCTCTACTGCGGGCTCTACAGCCTGCGCCCCACCTACGGCATCGTGCCGAACCGCGGCCATGTCCCACGCCCACCGGGCTGGCTGACCACCTCGGACATGCTCTGCATCGGCCCCCTGGGCCGTAGCGCAGCCGATTCGATCTCGCGCTCGGTGTCCTGGCCGGTCCAGCGCCCCACGAGGCCACGGCGTGGCAGCTGTCGTTGCCACCACCCCTGCACGAGACGCTGACCGGCTACCGGATCGGCGTTTGGGCCGACGACCCCTTCTGCCCGGTGGATCGGCAGCTCGCGCCCTGCTGGAGGAGCTGAACCGAACCCTGCGCAACACAGGCGTCCACGTCAGCGACACGGCCACCCGGTCGACATGGCCTCCTCCGACCGGCTGTTCAGCTCCCTCATGCTCGCCGGCAGTGCTGCCAGTGCCGCGCCGCAGGCGTACGCCGCCGAGGCGGAAACCTCCCGGCAGCTGTCTCCCGGAGACCAGTCGCCCCGGGCCCACTACCTCCGCGACCGCACGATGAGTCACCGAGACTGGCTGCTGGCCAACGAGGAACGCCGACGACTCCAGGAACGATGGGCTTCCTACTTCGGCGACATGGACGTCCTCATCACCCCCGCCGCGCCAACGGCCGCAGTACCGGACCAGGCCAACGTGCCCATGTCTGAGCGGCACATCACCGTCGACGGCCAGCGCCGCGCCTACTGGGAGCAGACCACCTGGTTGAACCTCGCCGGCCTCGTCCACCTGCCGGCCGCGACCGTGCCGCTGGGCCGCACCCGCGAGGGACTGCCACTCGGCATCCAGCTCATCGGAGCCCACCTGGGCGATCGCACAGTCATCAAGGTAGCGGGGCTGCTGGGCGAACTGCGAGACGCCCAGACAGTAGTACTGGCCTGATGCACCAGCGTCTCGCGCCCTGAGGGTGTGCTGTTCCGCTCTCGCCCGGCAGGTCGGTCCGAGGTGGCGTCTGGGGTTGGCCCTCGTGGCACGTGTGGCCGAGGACGGCGTTCGCGGGTCCGTTTCGCCCCTGGCCCCACTTGTACGGGTTCGGCTGGCCCCACCTGAGTTCCGGGTTCTTTGGGCCCCACGCGTGCCCATGGTGCGACATGACGTCAGATGGCGCAGTGGCGCCTTCGGTCCAGCAGGCGGCGCAAACCCCGTGCGGCTGGACGGGTGTAGTTCGACACCTGGCTCCGGTGGCCTCCGTCCGAAGCGGTGCGCCTCCGGGTTGCATGGGCCTGCGCCTCGGCGCGGGGCGTGCCTGCGTCCTTCACGGCCGCCGGACCCGACGAATGAAAGAGCACAATGGCAGAGCACGACCCTCGTAACCGCACTGGTCGCGGCCCTCTACTCCGCGGGCTCGCCGCAGCCGTGCTCGCAGTCGGCATGCTGGCGGCCTCAGCAGGACCCGGATACGGGACCGGCGCGGCCGCTCTGGCGCCCGGCACACAGTTCACGCCGCTGACGGCGACAGTGATGACCGAACCGACGCCGTTCGACGCCACGGACGGAAAGACGCACCTCTCGTACGAACTGCTCACCACGAGCGCACTGTCCAGCAGCACGCCGGTTCGGCTTAACCGTGTCGACGTCAAAGACGCCCGCACCCACCAGGTCATCGGCTCGCTGAGCGGGCAGGCGCTGGCCGAGGCCGCCAATCCGGTGGGCGACCCCCTGCCCGGTGCCGACGGGTACACCCCGCCGCCCCCGGCGCCGATGCCGACCGTCATCCAGGGCTCCCAGCAGTGGATCATCTGGCTCGACCTAACCCTCGACCACGGCCGGGCGGCGCCCGAGGTCCTCGAACACCATCTCTCGGGTGCCATCCTGACCGCCTCCGGCCCCTCCGCGTTCGAGGAGACGGTGCAGGCCACCCCGACCGCCCGCACCGCGCCCTTGAACCTGAGCCCGCCGGTCCTCCCCGGCACCTGGTACGCCAGCGAGTCGTGCTGCGGCAACACCCACCACCGGCGCGGCCTCGCCCCGATCAACGGCCGCTTCGGCGTGCCGCAGCGCTTCGCGATCGACTGGTACCGGGTCGGCGAGCATGGGCAGGCCTGGGAAGGCGACCCCGCCCAGCTCACCAGCTACCTGAGCTACCGTCAGCCGGTCGCCGCCGCGGCCGGCGGCAGAGTGGTGGAAGTCCAGGACGGAATCCCGGACAACCCGCCGCCCCACACGCCGCCCGTCCCGCCGATCGAGGACACGGTCGGCAACCACATCACCCTGGAAGTCGCGCCGGGCCGCTACCTGCTCTACGGCCACCTGGAGCCCGGCTCGCTCAAGGTCCGGGAGGGCGACCGCGTCGAGCCCGGCCAGGTCCTCGGGCTGATCGGCAACAGCGGCAACTCCACCACGCCGCACCTGCACTTCCAGGTGACGACCACGGCCGAGTTCTTCCCGACCGACAGCCCGCCGTTCACCTTCCAGCGGTTCCGCGTCCTCGGACAGGTCGAACCCCGGATCTGGGACGACAACTTGGGCCTGCAACCGACCGGCGTCCTGCCGATCACGCCCTCACCGTACAAGGGCCCTCACCGTGCGCAGTATCCGCTCGACCGCGAGGTGCTGGAGTTCTGACCCGACTCCGGCACCTCCCCTGGGCGGGCGCCGACAACACGGCGCCCGCCCGGACGCATCAGGGGGGTCGAGGACGTCGGCAGGGAAGCGGCGGGTGGCAGTGATGCTGGCCGGCGGGCCGGAGGGGGCGACGGTACGCGGGTCGCGGCCGTTGGCGCGCTCGTGCCGGAGGCGCGCGGTGCTGGTGCCGGCGATGCGCTGCAGGGTGGGCAGTGGCAGGTCGGCGAGTTCGCCGGTGATGGCGATGCCGTAGCGGGCCAGGGCGCGGCCGAGTTTGGGGCCGACGCCGGGCAACGCTTGGACGGGGCGCGCGCAGGAACTGCTCGGTGTCGGGAGTGCCGGGGTGGAGGATGCGGATCCGGCCGGGGGTGCAGGTGTCGGCGGCGAGTTGGGCGAGGAGCGGGGTGTCGCCCGCCGATGGCCGCGAGCAGGCCGAAGCGGGCGAGGAGGCGGGTGGCGATCAGGTCGGCGAGGCCTGCGGGGCTGCGGTGGACGTAGCCGAGCGCGCCGGTGACGTCGAGCAGCGCGGACCCGCAGCTCTTCTTCGAGGCGGGTGCGCATGATGGGGCTGCGGTCGTAGCCGTGCCGGACCATGGCGGCGTCGCAGCGCTCGCGCAGCACCCGGGCGGAGGTGCCGGGGGCGACGCCGACGACGTGTTCCTCGGGGAAGTGGACCTGCTCGATGCCGAGGTCGGAGGCCGGGTCGAGACGGCAGTCGGTGGCGGTGCGGGCGGTGGTGGCGAGGAGGTGTGCGGCGCCGACGTGCTCCTGTCCGGCGGCGCGGGCGACCTCCTCGGCGAGGGCGGCCATCTCGCGGTGGTTCTTCAGGGTGCGCTCGCCGTTGCAGGTCCGGTCCGGCCGGATCGGCATCAGCAGCCGGGCGGAGTCCAGCACATCCGCGACCCGTGACTGGGCCGGGTCGAGGTAGCGGACCGCGTTGGTGATCACGGCGAGCAGGTCGAGGTCCGCGGCGAGGCCCACCGTGCGAGCGGCGAGCCGCGGCGAGCCCGGCGCGGTGCCGGAGCGGCGATGGCGGATGGCCTCCAGCCGCAGGTGCGGCCCGAACGTCCCGCCAGGGGGCGAAGAGTTCGGTCGCGGTGTCGGGGCAGCCGGCGGCGAGCGCCCGCACCGGCTGGGAGCCGGGGCCGAGCAGCACCGTGAGTCCCTCGGCATGCTGCTGCATCGCCTCCCACGGGATGATCGGCTGGCCGCCGCCGCGCTCGGCGCGGGCCGCCCAGCCTGCGGTGATCAGAGCGCACAGGTTCGCCCACCCGGCCTTGTCCCGCGCCAGCAGGGTGATCCGCGGCGCGGACTCGTCGACGAACGCCCCACCCCGTGCAGGGTCCGCGGCCGCCGCTCCCCCGCCGCCGCGGCGCCGCCCGGCCGGCCCGTGCGACCGGCCGCGGCGGTGTCGAGCAGCGGCACCGCGAGGTCGGCGCCGAACAGCGGCCGGCCGCCGGAGGCCGCGCTGGCCTTCGCGAAGCGCACCGCGCTGGCGACCGTGTCGCGGTCGGTCACCGCGAGCGCGCCGAGCTTCTGGTCCGCGGCCCGAGCCGCGAGTGCGGCCGGCAGGCTCGCCCCGTAGCGGGCCGAATAGCCGGAGGCCACGTGCAGACGCGTGAACACGCGCGCCGCCTCCTCGCTCGCACAACCCCTCGCCGATCCGGACACCCTCCGTCCATCAGCCTAAAACCCTGTTCGAATTCTTGTACGAATATCTTCCGCGTGTCGCCCCACCTCGCGCCCCGCACGGCGGCCGGCCACACTCCTGCGCCCCAGCTTCCGGCCAGTGGTGGACCGACACGGTGAGCGCCGTCAGGCTGGTCGCGTAGGGTGCCCCGGTGCCGCCGGACCACGGCGGCATCAAACGGCACGGGCATGGCGGCGAGAGCAGTGGAGAGCGCACGATCGCCCGCCTGGCGCCCGCCCGACCCGCTCGATCTCCCGGCAGTGATCGGGCCGCTGCGGCGCGGGGCAGGGGATCCGACGATTCTTGGAGGCCGGGAGCGCATGGTGGGCCTCGCGCACCCCGGCGGGGCCCGGGAACGCTGCGGATCGTGGCGCGGCCGGCCGACGGCACGGTCGCCGCGACGGCCTGGGGGCCGGGAGCGGACTGGCTGCTGGAGCAGCTGCCTGCGCTGCTCGGCGCGAACGACCGGCCGGACGGCCTGGTGCTGCCGCCCGGGGAAGCTCCGGGACGTCCAGCGCCGCGACCCCTGACTGCGCCTCGGCGCGACCGGGCTGGTGATGGACTCCCTCGTACCGTCCGCCCTCGTGCAGAAGGTCACCGTGACCTTTACCGACCGCTGAATCCTGTTCCTGATGATCCAACAGAGGGTGTCTTTAGTGCGGTTTGGCATGGTTTACAGGGTCCAACGACCCTGGCGCCAGCGACCGACGCGGTGGAGCATGCGTATCGGGGGAATGCCGTGGCGTCGCAGAGGAGGCTTGCGATGAAGCGGGTCGTTGTTGACCATTTCGGGGGGCCCGAGGTTCTGAAGGTGGTTGAGGAGGAGGTGCCTCGGCCGGCGCCGGGCGAGGTGCTCGTGAAGGTGCTGGCGGCGGGGGTGTCGTTCACCGATTCGCAGCTGCGCGCTGGGACGTACCTCCCTGGCGCCCCGAAGCCGCCGTTCACGCCCGGTTACGAGCTTGTCGGCGTCGTCGAGGAGGTCGGGCCGGGCTGCTCGAGCTCGCGGGTGGGTGACCGTGTCGGCGCGCTGACCGTCTGGGGCGCGGACGCGGAGCGCGTCTGTGTGCCGGAGTCCGGCACCGTGGCCGTTCCCGAGGACGTCGATCCAGGGGAGGTCCTGAGTCTGCTGTTCCCGTACATGACCTCCTACCAGGTGCTCCATCGCATGGCCAGGGTGAGGCGCGGGGAGACGGTGCTGGTGCACGGCGCGGCGGGCAGGGTCGGTGTTGCGGCTCTCGAGTTGGGCAGGGAGGCAGGGCTTCGCCTCTATGGGACCGCAGCCGCTCGCGACCGAGCCAAGGTCGAGGCGCTCGGCGCGGTGGCGATCGATTATCAGAGCGAGGACTTCCTGGCGCGCGTTCGTCAGGAGGCCGGCGGCGTGGACGTTGTCGTCGACAGCCTGGGTGGGCCGATCTCGCTGCGCTCGTTCCGGGCGCTGCGGCCGGGCGGAAGGCTGGTGGTGTTCGGCCGCTACAGCACGATCAAGGAAGGGCACAAGGACTGGCCGGCGGTATTCAAGTGGTACGCCGCGATCGCGACCGTCTGGCTGTGGGACAAGGTGTCGCCTCGCCGGCACGTGTACGCCTACCACGTCCAGAAGTACCGCGACAAGGCGACGAGGCGAGACGGAGCAGTCGGCGGGGAGCCGATGAACGCGGAACAGTTCCGGGAGGATTTCGCGGTGCTGGTCGAGCTGCTTCGTGCCGACAAGATCCACCCGGTCGTGGCCGAGCGCCTGCCACTCACCGAAGCGCGCCACGCGCACGAGATGCTCGAGAGCTCGGCGGAGAAGGGAAAGATCGTCCTCGTCCCGTAGGCGACGAGGGCGCGTATCGGAGGACGCGTATCGATGGCACGCGACGTGCGTTCCGGTCCCGCGACGGCCGCCGTGTCCGATGGGGCTCGGCAAAGACCGCGGGCACGCTACCTGCCTATCGCCGAGCACGGCCTGATCGGCGACCTTCACACCGTCGCGCTCGTCGGCACCGACGGGACGATCGACTGGTACTGCTGCCCGCGCTTCGACGCACCGAGCGTCTTCGCCTCAGTCCTCGACGCCGAGCGTGGGGGCGTCTTCCGGATCTCGCCCGACTACGAAGGCTGGAGCTCCAAGCAGCTCTACCTCCCCGACACCAATATCCTCATCACCCGGTTCTTGATGCCCCGCGGGGTAGGCGAGGTGCAGGACTTCATGCCCCCGCCGAGTACCGTCGAGTCCGCGCACCGCCACCGGATGATCCGGCGGGTGCTCGCCGTGCGCGGAGACATGCGATTCGTGGTGGACGTCGCGCCCCGCTTCGACTATGCGCGCGCCCGTCACGAGGTCGCGCTCACGCCGCACGGCGCGCACTTCTACTCGCCCGGGCTGGAACTCAGCCTCTCGACGCGCTGCCCGATCGAGATCGTCGACGGGGACGTACGCGCGTGCGTCACCCTCCGGGCCGGTGAGACCGCCGCCTTCGTGCTCGAACGCATCGAGCCCGGCCAGCTGCCGGTGCCCTACTCCGATGCCGACATTGCGGCCGCGTTCGACTCCACCGCGCAATTCTGGCGGCGCTGGCTGCGCCGCTCACGCTACGCGGGGCGCTGGCGCGAGATGGTGCATCGCTCGGCGCTCACGCTCAAGCTGCTCACGTACGCGCCCACCGGCGCGATTGTCGCCGCGCCCACCACCAGTCTGCCCGAGGTGCTCGGCGGCGCACGCAACTGGGACTACCGCTACACGTGGATGCGCGACTCCGCCTTCACGCTCTACGCGCTGCTCAGGCTCGGGTTCACCGAAGAGGCCGGCGCGTTCATGAACTGGCTCGAGGGGCGCGTCCGCGACGCTGCCGCCCGCGAGTCCGGCCCGCTGCAGATCATGTACGGCATCGACGGGCGCGAGGACCTGCCCGAGGAGGAGCTCTCACACCTCGAGGGCTATATGGGCTCGGCCCCGGTGCGGATCGGCAACGGGGCGGCAACCCAACTGCAGCTCGACATCTACGGCGAGCTGATGGACTCCCTCTACTTGTGCAACAAGTACGGCCTGCCGGTCTACCACGACGGCTGGATCGAGGTCACCCGAACCCTCGAGTGGCTGATGGGCCACTGGGACCAGCCTGACGAGGGGATCTGGGAGACGCGCGGTGGCAGGCGGGACTACACGCACTCCCGGCTGATGTGCTGGGTCGCGGTCGAGCGCGCGATCCGGATCGCCCGCCAGCGGGGCCTGCCCTGCGACATCCCCCGCTGGAGCACGGTTCGTGACCGCATCTACCGCCAGATCATGGAGCGCGGCTGGCATCCCTCCCTCCGGGCCTTCGTCCAGCACTACGACACCGACGTGCTCGACGCCTCCGTGTTGCTCATGCCCTTGTGTAAATTCGTCGCGCCCACCGACCCGCGCTGGATCTCCACACTCGACGCCATCGCCGCAGAGCTGGTGTCCGACAGCCTCGTCTACCGATACAACGTCGACGCGTCGCCCGACGGGCTCGCCGGCAGAGAGGCGACCTTCTCGATGTGCTCCTTCTGGTGGGTCGAGGCGCTCACCCGCGCCGGCCGGCTCGACGAGGCGCGGCTGGCCTTCGAGAAGATGCTCGGCTACGCGAACCACGTCGGGCTGTACTCGGAGGAGATCGGGCCGACGGGCGAGCAGCTCGGCAACTTCCCCCAAGCCTTCACACACCTGGCGCTGATCAGCGCCGCCTACAACCTCGACCGCCAACTCGGGTGAACCGAATGTCGGACTGCGCGAGCGACCCGCACGAGAGTGTGAAGGCGCGTCGGCGACCAGGCGACGATGCAGTCGAGGCGCCCGGAGCAGAAGAGGATGCTCGCGTCGCCTCAGGCGGATTCGCAGGGGCTCAAGGCTTCGCCTCTCATCGCGCCGCTGGACCACCGTCACCTTGTACCAGGACTACCGGTCCTCTACCGCGGACGGCAAACCCGCACATGCCATCTCGGTCTGAGGATGGCGGCTCTCCCGGCCCCGGCCACGGGGGAGCCAGCATCGGTGACAAACGAACCGCAGAGGAGACCGGGGAACCAGACCACACGCGGACGAACCGCGCGAGACCAGGTCGTAGGAGCCGGCGGCCGGGACTCGCCACGCCAGGGGTCTCACGCCAAGAGGCCTCAAGAAGGGGTGACATTCGATGATCGAGCGCATGGTCCTCTTCGGAGCATCCGGCGATCTGACCAGCCGCCTGCTCATGCCGGCGGTGACCCAGCTGGCCGAAGCCGAGCTGTTGCCGCAACCGTTCACGATCGTCGGGTCAGCCAACAGAGACTGGACGACCGAGGAATTCCGCCAGCACATCGCCGAGGCGCTCAAAGAGCACTCGACCGTGGCGCCGGCCGCCCGCGACGCCGTCGTGCGGATGCTCAGCTTCCAGCCCGCCGACGTCACCCAGCCCAAGGACGTCGGCCGGCTGATCGGCGACGACCACCCGGACACGCTCGTCTACCTCGCGCTGCCACCGGGTCTGCTGACGTCGGTCCTGCCCGCGCTGGCGACGAGCAAGCTGGCCGGCTCAGACGCGGTGGCGATCGAGAAGCCGTTCGGCACCGACCTGGCGTCGGCGCGCCGCCTCAACGAGATCCTCCGCATCCAGCTGCCCGAGCCGACGATCTTCCGGATTGATCACTTCCTGTCCAACGAGCTTGTTCAGCGTGTCATCGTCCTTCGGTTCCTCAACCGGGTCTTCGAGCCGATCTTCAACGCGGTGCACGTAGAGCGCGTTGAGGTCAACTGGCTGGAGAGCCTGACCCTCGAGGGTCGGGCCTCCTACTACGACGGTGCCGGCGCGCTGAAGGACATGGTGCAGAACCATCTCATGGAAGTCATGACGCTGGTGCTCATGGAGCAGCCGGCGAAGCTCGGTCCGGGCTCGCACCGAGCGGTCCGCGTAGAGGCGCTGCGGGCAGTCGCCACGCCGACGGCGGAGCGGATGCGCAGAGACACGATCCGAGGCCGCTACACCGCGGGCGTGATCGGGTCCCGGCGGGTGCCGTCATACGTCGACGAACCGGGCGTCGACCCCGACCGCAACACCGAGACCTACGCGTCCCTAACGGTCGACGTGGACAACCCACGGTGGGCCGGGGTGCCGTTCACCCTGCGTTCCGGCAAAGCCCTCAGGGCCGACTCGGCCGAGATCGCCATCCACTTCAGACCTCTGCCGCAGTACCTGCTCGCCCAGTGGCCCGGCGTCGAGCCCAATGCCCTCCGGATCGGCCTCAAAGAACCGTACGTGCGCCTGACAACGACGCTCAATGGCCCGGAGCGCACAGCTGAGAGACGAGAGCTCGAGGCTCGCTCCTCAGCGCCTCGATTTACGGCGTATGCCCACCTCATCCAAGAGATGCTCAGGGGCGATCCGATGTTGTTCATCGCCGGCGACGAGGCCGAGGAAGCCTGGCGGATCATCGACCCCGTCCTGAACGCGTGGTCGCTCGGCGACGTCCCGCTCCAGGAATACCCCGCCGGAGGAGAACCGCCAGGCCCGGCGTTTGCCACCGCGTCCGGCGCCTGAATGCCCGCGTCGAGGGCGTTGGCGTGCCGGTGTCCGGCACGAATCGGCGGCGTCCCGCAGCGCACATGGGAGGCCCTGGCAGCCAGGCCGCCAACACCCTCGTACGAGGAGGCCGCCTGGTTCGGGAAGCAGCGGTACGCGGCGGCCACGTGGCAGGGCTTCCATCTGTTCGCCACGCCCCCTGGAGCAGCTGACGCTGAGCCAGGTGCCAGAGCCGCTGATATGCAGATATGCCTTGTCGATGGGCCATATCCGTCAAGCCCCTCCGCGTCGCGGACATGTCCGCGACGCATCGCTGCATTTCAACGGCATTAGCCACGTTCCTGTGGTCGGACAAGTGACCGGAGCGCACCGTGCCTGGCTGTACCTGCTGCGCCACCACTGTGACTTTGCTTCATAGTTGGCCCCTTTGCAGGCCAGCCGGCCAATCTTTCCCACACACCAGGCCGACCCCGTTCGCCGTCCGTGAGCTCCTCCCTGGCGTCGACCTCGCCGACACCGCACGTCCCGGCCTGGGCGTGGTGCTCTGGTTCCAGACCACGGACGCCCACCAGCTCCGCGACCAGCTCACCACCGCCGGCGTCAGGATCCTGACCGCCATCGCGGACAGCCCGTTCGGGCCAATGTTCTCCTTCGAGGGCCCCGAAGGCTACACACTCACCGTGCACGGAGGCTGACCACAACCGCGCTCTCCCCACCCCGCCGGGCCCCGCGCAGCGGACAACCCGTCACACCTCGGCGCGCAGTACCAGGAAGTCGGCTTCGTCTCCGCTCCTGGGTCTGCGCGTCTCCGCGGAGCGCGGTGCATGGTCGGGACATCGAACAAGGCCGGTACAGGCCAGGCCTCCGCAACACGGGTAATCTGCGGCCCTCAAGGAGTTCGCTCTGGCCAGAGCCAGGACCAGTGGCCAAGGAGAGCGAAAACTCTGGCCATCCACGGCGCACAGTCACAGGAACGGCGGCGCCCGGGCCCGGTGCGGAACTCGGCCTCCTGGTGCCGCCCTCGGCGCGGGAGTGGGCGCTCGTGCCGTCCTGGGCCTGGCACCGCGCCGGCGTGGACTCGAAGCGCACCGAGGCGATCCTCCGCGCGGGGCGGCTGGCGCCCCGCGCGGAGGAAGCGTCCGCGATGTCCGGCACCGAGGCGGCGGCCCGACTGATGCACGTGCCCGGGATCGGTCCGTGGACGGCGGTCGAGACCCTGCAGCGCTGCAACGGCGACCCGGACGCGATCTCCGTCGGCGACCTGCACCTGCCCAACACCGCCGCCTCGGCCCTCGCCGGAACGACCCGCGGCACCGACGAGGAGCTGCTCGACCTCCTCTCCCCTGTCCAGTCAGCGTGTTGAGACTGGCTCAACGTGTCACCCACCGGACCGGTAGCGGGCGGCAGCGCGGGAGAGCTCTCGCGCGCGGTCGGCGACATCCATCGAGACCTGAACCGGCGCCTGCGGCACGCCCTGAACCGGTCTCCGACCGGGCCAACCGGTCCCGGCCGCGCGGTCCGCCCGGCCCCTCAGCGGGCCTACTCCGCGCGCCGGGGCGTGAGCTCACGCCCGCTTCACCAGCGGTGCCCGCCGACGGCCCGTCAGGACAACCGTCACAGCGCGGCGTTGGCGGCGGTTGAGCGGGGCCAAGCAGATCAAGATTGGGTAACAGCGAGCGCTTCCTCTTGTCGCCCCAATTGTTAGCGTTAACACTCACACCGGAGCGAAACAGCGGTGTCACCTCCGGTTCACACGAGCTACCTGGAAGCGGCGCTGCCCGACCGCTCACGAAACCGGGCTGCGCACTACGTGCCGCACTCGAAAAGAGACAGCCGGTCGGGCGGCCTTGTCCTCTCTGCGTCGTGCGGGACTGACCGTGTCCCGACCCGCCAAGACCGAGCCCGCCCGCCACCCCAGTTCCTCCCTTCGCCCTGGTGCATGCACAGAACGATCAGGAGATGTCCATGTCCGCGCTTCGCGCCCGGCTGTCGGTGATGCTGCTCGCCGTCTGCCTCCTCTTCACAGGCCAAGCCCTGTCCGCAGCCCAGCGGGCGGCCGCCGCCGATCCCGGCTACCTGATGGTCCACTTCACCGGCGATTCCGCGACCGGTCAGATGCTGTACCTCGCGCACAGCGCGGACGGCCTGCACTGGAACGACCTCAACGGCGGGGCACCGATCCTGAACTCGATGATCGGCACGAAGGGAGTGCGCGACCCCGCGCTGGTGCGCTCTCCCGACGGCAGCCGGTACTGGATCATCGCGACCGACCTGTGCGTCCGCTGCGGCTCGACCTACCAGAACGGCAGCCCCGACTTCGTGGTGTGGGAGTCGACGGACCTGGTGACGTGGTCGAATCCGTGGCTGCTCGGCGCCGCCGGACTGATCCCCGGCGGAAAGAACGCGTGGGCGCCGGAGGCGATCTGGAACCCCGAGACCAACGACTACGTCCTGTACTGGGCGACGAACGCCACCGTGAACGGCATCCTCAAGTACCGCATCTACTCCGCCCGCACCACGGACTTCCGCACCATCACCACCCCGCAGATCTGGATCGACCCGCCCGGCACCACGCCGGTCGTCGACACCCAGATGACCGAGGTGCCCGCAGGTACCGGCCCCTACCGTTACCTGCGGGTCTCCGGCGACGGCCAGAACAACGTCGAGGGCAGCAACTCGATCCTGGGGACGTGGACCAACCTCGGCAACCTCTCCAGCATCGGCCTCACCGGCAACGTGGTCGAAGGCCCGGTCTGGATGAAGTTCAGGGACCGTACCGAGTGGGCCCTCTACATCGACTACAACAACCCGCAGGGCGTACGCGAGTACAGGCCGATCCTGACGACCAACCCGTTCGACGTCAGCACCTACCGGCTTCAGGCCTCCGCCGCCTACGACATGGGCGGCACCCCGAAGCGGCACGGTGCCATCACGACCCTGACGGCAGCCGAGGAGAGCCGGGTGCTCGCCCGCTGGCCGAACACTCCCGCCCAGCGACTCCAGTCCTTCAACTTCCAGGACCGATACGTCCGTCAGAGCAACTTCGACGTGCGGATCGACGCGAACGTCAGCCCGCTGGACGACTCCCGGTTCCGGCTGCGGCCGGGTCTTGCGGGCACGGGAACGGTCTCCTTCGAGTCGGTGAACTTCCCCGGCTACTTCCTGCGCCACGCGAACTACGACTTCCAGCTCGTCCGCAACGACGGCACCCGCCGGTTCGCGGAGGACGCGACGTTCCGCCAGGTCGCCGGCCTCGCGGACCCGGCCTGGTCGTCGTTCCAGTCGTACAACTTCCCTGACCGCTACATCCGCCACTACGCCTACCAGCTGCGCCTCGACCCGATCACCACCACGACCGGCCGCGAGGACGCCACCTTCCGCGTGACGAGCTGACCCGCATCGCCGGGAGTGCCGGCGCCACCAGGTCGGCGCCGGCACGGATGCGCCACCCCACCCCCACGTCCGCACGGCCCTCATGGCGGCACCAAGGCCTGGGACAACACGAGAGCGCGGGCCCAGGACACCAGCTGGCTCACCGCGGCTCCCTGGAGCTGACGAGCGATCGAAACCGTGGGCGGCTCCGGATCCGGGCCGCCCACGGTTCTGGATCCGCCCGCACCTTCCCCACACCCCGGAGGCACCAGATGAGCGCACTACCCCTCCCGTCGCGCCGGCTCTTCCTCGGCATGGCCGCGGCCGTGCCGCTGTCCACCACCGGCGTGCTGACCCTCGGCAGCCGGGCCGCGAGCGCTGCGACGACCTCCCCGTTCGTCATGGCCTACTTCACCCAGTCACCGAGAAACCTCGGCACGGACTACGGCCTGCACCTCGCCGTCAGCACCGACGCGCTGCAATGGATGCCGCTGAACCAGAACAACCCCGTCGTGACCCCGACCGCGGGCGACGGCGGTCTGCGCGACCCCTTCATCCTGCCCAAGCAGGACGGCACCTACGTCGTCATGGCGACCAACCTGAAGGGCACCGACTGGACCAAGAAGAGCCCGTACATCCACGTCTGGGACTCCGCCGACCTGCGCTCTTTCGACAACTACCGCCTCCTGAAACTGCACGACATGGCCACCCACACCTGGGCGCCCGACGCCTTCTGGGACCCCTCCCGCG
This sequence comes from Kitasatospora sp. DSM 101779, assembly GCF_025655475.1. Taxonomy (GTDB): domain Bacteria; phylum Actinomycetota; class Actinomycetes; order Streptomycetales; family Streptomycetaceae; genus Kitasatospora. The sequence goes on from NZ_JAHTIK010000001.1 coordinate 96,907, forward strand.
GCCAGTACGCCATCATCTACTCGGCCGTCAACAGCAGCGGACACAACGTGATCATGGTGAACTACACCACCGACTTCCAGACGGTGACGGCACCGCAGGTCTTCTTCGACCCTGGCTACGACGTCATCGACGGCACCCTGGCCAAGGACGTGAACGGCGTCAACTACCTGTACTTCAAGGGCCACAACAGGCTGGTGGGTGCGAGGTCCACTTCCCTCGCCCCTGGCAGCTTCACCCAGTTCACCTCGGGCCTGGCGCCGCAGGGAGGCATCGAGGGCCCGATCCTCGCCGAGGCCTCCGGCACCTGGTACCTGTGGGGCGACGCCAACGCGCTCTTCTACACCTGGCAGACCAGCGACCTCTCCACCGGTACCTGGACCGCCACCGACCGGCGCGTCCACACCCAGCCGCTGAACTCCAAGCACGCCGACATCAAGCCGATCCCCCAGACGGTGTACGACAACATGGTCGCCACGTGGGGAAGGCCTGCCTGGAACCGGCTGAAGTCCTACAACGTCCCGGACAGATACTGGCGGCAGGTCGATTCCCTCGGCCGCATCGACCCGTACCCGTTCGACCCCTACACCGACTCGCAGTGGAAGCTGGTGCCGGGGCTGGCCGACTCCTCCGGCGTCTCCTTCCAGTCCGCCACGCAGCCGACCCACTATCTGCGGCACTTCAACTACCAGCTACGGCTGGACGCCAACGACGGCACCACGAGGTTCGCCAAGGACGCCACATTCCACAGGACCGCCGGGCTCGCCGACCCGGCCTGGTCGTCGTTCCAGTCGTACAACTTCCCCGACCGCTACATCCGCCACTACGCCTACCAGCTGCGCATCGACCCGATCTCCACCGCCACCGGCAGAGCCGACGCCACGTTCTCCGTCTGGTATTGAGGCCACGCGCCCGCTCCGAGCGCCCCCGATCGTGGGTTCGGGGGATGTCGACCTCTTCGCGTGGGCAGCGCTCGGGGAGCGAGACCGGCGGGTCGGGGGAGGGTGACACACATGGGTGGCGTGCGCGATTCTCAGGGTGCTGCTCGTGTTCAACGGTGAGGCGCGGGTGCTCGCGGTCACCGCCGCGGTGTTCTTCCGTCAGAAGTGATCATGAACCGGACCTCCCGACCGTAGCCGTGCACTGGAATCGGATAGCCGGGACGGCCGGCGGCAGTCGAGACCGCCGGCGCGACGGCCCGGGCGCCGACCTTCTGAGCGTTCGCCAGACTCACGAACCACGACGGCCTGGTCGTTAGCGCGACCAACGAACGTCCCATGACGAGGAGCGCGGCAGCGCCTGTCGCAGACCTGAACGAGGGCGACGGGGCGACGACCCGGTGCTCCCGCCGGGGCATTCCTGGAGATTGTGGCAGGCCGCGCTCGCCGGATCGGCGGACAGGGACGGAGCAGAACCCTGTCCATAACTTCGGTTGGCAGAGGATTCGGCCGCCGGGCAGGCCGTTCTCTGCCGGCAGCGAGTGCACCGCGACCGGCCGCATCACCTCCACCGGCGGGCACGGCACCACGGAACTGTTCGTGCGGGGCACATTTCCAGCCTCCCGCGTCGGTCCGCCCCACGGAACCCTCGGGCGGGGCGGCCCCGGGGGGCTGGATCGGGTTCGGCACGCGGAGACGATCGACTGCTACGTCGCCCGCGTCACCGGCACGCTCGCCCGGCCGGACGCGGTCCTCGTGCAGCTCCCGGACGGCCGACAGGAGGTCACCTCGCCCCGGCTCACCACCGCGCAGGCCCGCCAGGTCGCCGCCGCCGTGGCGGGTCGGCTGCGGCCGGCCAGGGCCGGGCAGGCCAGGGTGCGGATGGTCCGCGAGCCGCTGCCGGTCGCTGAGGTCCGCATCGGCAACCGGTCGGCATGGCGGTGTGCGGTTCGTCCGGCTCCGGCCTGAGGAGTAGCCGGGCCCTGCAGGCGCGAGTCCGGGGCGTGATGGTGGGCGCCGGCGCCGGCGGAGGCCGTCGTGGGCTCGACACGACGGCCGGCGCCGAAGGGCCGCCCCGCGGCACCGGCCCTCCGCTGCGCCGAGCGTCACCGGCCTGCGGCTCTGCCGTGCCGCCCGTGGCCTCGGGGACGACGGGTGGCCAGGCGGGGCCGACCCGGCGTCAGCGTGCCCAGGGGCCGAGGTTGCCGATCACGCCGACCCGGAAGCCGAGCCATGGGTAGGTGTGGCTGAAGAAGGCGTTGTCCTGCGGTTGCAGGCCCACGGCGGACGGCCACATCTGGTAGGCCGGAGCGTTGGACACTCCTCCGTGCTCCCGCCGCCAGACCCGCGCGGGGTCGCCCCCCGCCGGCGGCGGCGTGATGGTGTCGGTCCACTCGACCGCGTTGCCGCCCTGGTCGAGGGTGCCCCACGGCGAGGTGGTCCTGGCCTGGCCGACGGTGCTGAGGCTGCCCTGGTAGATCGCACGGTAGGCGATGGGGTCCAGGCCGAACGGGTTGACGGTCGAGCAGACGGCGGGCTGCACCTGCCCGGGGCACCAGCTCGGCGCGGGCAGGCCACTTGCGTGGTACGAGGCCAGCGGCTGGGTGGCCGCGTTCGTGACGTCGCCGGTGGCGGGGTCGAGGACGGTGGGGGCCGGTGCGCTCGCCTCGCCGTCGCCGAACACGCCGGGGTTGGTCGGGTACTTCCAGTAGGAGTAGGTGCCTCCGCCACTCGGGTCGTAGTAGGCCGCCTTGATCCACTCGTCCTGGCTCGGCACCACGAAGCCGGAGTCGTGGGTGCGGGTCGCGTCGGGCCGGGCGAGGTCGTACATGCCGCGTTCGGTCTGCGGCGACAGTTCGACCTGGTAGGTGACGTACTCGTAGCTGCCGCTGGTGCTCGCCTGCTTCGAGATCAGCCTGCCGTTGTAGAGCGAGTTGACGAAGCGGGCCGCCTTGAGGAAGTCGGCGAATCCGTACGGCTTGTCGGCCCACTCCGGGTAGGCCACGGAGTAGTGGTGCCCGTCCGCGGCGGTGGGCGAGAAACTGATCGGGCCGAATTTCGGCCAGGCCGACGGGCTCTCGGTCCGGTCGTACAGACCGTGCGGGTCGCGCCCCCGGCGGTCGGCCGTGTTCAGGAAGGCCACCCACTGACCGACGGTGACCTCGAGCTGTCCGATCTCGTAGGGAGCGCCGACACCGCCGACCGTCAGGCAGTCCGTCGAGCCCGGCGGAGCGTCGGCGCAGGACTGGTAGATCGCGTCGGTGAACGGCACCACGGCAACCGGCGGGTTCCCCGGCGCCCCGACCCTCGCAGTCGTCACGGTGACCACCTCGCGCCGAACGCCCGCGGGCGTGCCCGTATCCGCCCCGGCGGCACCCGCGGACGGTGCGAGCAGCACCGACACCCCGCAGGCGGCCAGGGCGGCCCTGGCGATTCGGGTGCGGCTGGAGACAACGTGCATGGTCGTTCCCTTTCGGTCGCAGCGGACCACCCCCGGGACCCGGGAGGCCGGTACGCGGGGATTCGGCGGGCACAACGCTATGGCACTCGCCACTCTCCGCAGTCGAGACATCGCGGAGAGGAAGGAGGGAAAAACCTGCTCCCCCGATTGGAGCTGGGACGGAGCCGGGACGGAGCCGGGGCGGCGGGCGGTTACGGCAGCGGGGCCTGGTCGGCGTCCTGCAGGTGTCAACGGCCCGTGAGGGATTCCGTTTCGGCAGCGTAGAGCTGGGCGGGGTCCGGTCGAGACGTGCGTGATCGGCCACCGCGCCCGTCTGAAGGACCCGGACGACCATGAGGTTCCCCCGAGGTGCGGAAGGTTGCCGGACATCGCCTGATGGGCCGTGAGAAGGGAGCCTCTGCCACGGCTGCACCGGTGAAGTATCCGCCCGAGTTGCGGCAGCGGGCTGGTGCCGCGTACCGGGCCGCCGATCCGAAGCCCGTGATCCGGTAGATGGCCCGCGATGTCGGGGTGCACCACGAGGCCCTGCGGAACTGGATCCGCCAGGACGAGGCGGACCGGGGCGAGCGCGACGACCGGCTCACCACGGCCGAGAAGGAAGAGCCGGCCGCTCTGCGCAAGGAGAGCGCCGAGCTCCGCCGGTCCTGCGGGATCCTCAAGGCCGCCTCGGCCCTTTCGCCCAGGATCTCGACCCGACCCGGCGACGGTACTGAGGCTCATCGACGAGCACCAGGACCGCTTCGGGGCCGAGCCCGTCCTCCGGGAACTGCACATCCCCGCCTCCACCTATGACCGCTGGCGCCGCGACGTTCACGAGGTGTGCGCGCGCAGACGCCACGACGCCGAGTCGACCGAGCCCGTCCGCAAGATCCACGCCGACTCCGACGAAACCTGCGGCTCCCCGCGCATCCACGCGGTCCTGCGGCGCGAGGGCACCCACGTCGGCCGCAACCGGGTCGAGCGCCTGGTGCGCCAGGCCGGCCTGCAGGGCGTGAGCGCGCGTCGGCCCCGTTCCCTCACCCGCCGCGACCCGGCGGCCGCCCTCGCCCCGGACCTGGTCCAGCGCGACTTCACCGCGGGCGCCCCGAACCGGCTGTGGGTCGCCGACATCTGCTGATCCCGACCGGCGAGGGACCGTGGTGGCTGGCCACGATCCGCGACGCCTTCTCCCGCCGGATCGTGGGCTGGCACACCTCCGAGCGCGCGGACGCCGACCTTGTGCTCACCGTTGCGGGACGTATCCGAGTAACGAAGCACGGCCCACCGGTTACGGTCCGTCCACCGTCGCCCGGTCTCATGCGGCGAGGCCGGACCAGTGTCGCCGGAGGTTCGACAGTGGGAGGCCGCGGAGAGCATGCGTATCAGTTCCGGGGGCGGGGTGGTCAGCGCCACTCGAGCAAGCGATAGCTGGCCATACGCCCGGTTGGCATCCGCGCTACACCCCGGCCGCTTCTCGGGCTGTCCAGTTGGTGCCAACCTGTGCATCATCGCGGCGGTCGTGGCGGCAGAGGCGCCCTGGTGGTAGATGCGCCTGACGTTCGAAGGGAAAGGTGCCGGACGTCGATCTGCAGGGTGTGCTGGCGGGCTGGACACGCATGGTGTCCTTCGTCGTCAATATGATCTAATGACCGGTCAGATGCGGAGCGAGTCAAGCCGGTTGTCGCCCCGTGGCCCCGATGGAAGACCCGCGGAGTTCAGGATGATGCTCACGACTGCCAGGTCATCGCACGCCGCGGCATGGGACGCCCCATCGGGAGCACCATCGTGTTGCGGAGCGACAGCTCGGCGATGAGCTGACAACGAGGCCTGCGCATGCTGGCCGAAGTGACACATTTGTCGCGCGCATGCCACATAATGACAACGCCCGGCCATGCCAGGTGCTGCTCCATCGATCAGATCTTCCGTTCGCAATCTGCCGGGACTCCACGGGTCGGCGCTCGTTCACCATGAACGGGCGGCTCCGCCATGTCTGGCCTCCGGAGCCGGCTCGAGCCCTAGGACCCGACCGTTGACCTCGATACCCGAGACTGCCGCAGTGATGCTTGGCGCCACGACCGCAGCTGGCGCTGTAGCCACGGCACTGCTGGCACGCTCGCGTCGCGCCCTGGTCGCGCGAAGCACCGTGCAGTCCGAGGCACTGAATGCTTCCCAGAAGCGGGAGCAGGCGCTCCAGGACCAGATCCAGCAGTTCGGCGACGAGCTTCAGCATCTGGTCGCCAACCGTCTCCCCGGCCTGGCGCTGAATCTGGTCAGTGCGCATCACCCGATCCCGGGCCTGAAGCACGAGGCCCTGGCCGGGACCGTGTACGCCCCTCTGTATGAGGCCGTGCTCGGCCACTACTCGGACACGGTGGCCAAGGAGCGCCGACGGATCGATGCCTCCGCCCGTGCGGCGCTGCGTGGTGCGTGCCAGGACATCCAGGCGCTGTCGTACCGGCTGCAGACGCAGGTCGAAGGCCTGCAGAGCGACTTCGACGACCCGCGGCTGCTCGACAGCCTGTTCAAGGTCGACCACCTCAACGAGCAGGCGATCCGTCTGGTGCAGAAGGCCGCGATCGTCTGCGGCGCGTGGCCCGGGCACGTGCGTCCGGACACCTACGTCGTCGAAATCGTCAGCGGTGCCTCGTCCCGGCTCCACGGCTACGAACGAATCAAGATCAGTTCGCGGCTGCTCGATTCGAACCTTGCGGTCGTCGGTCGCGCGGCGGAGCCCATCGCGGTGGCTCTCACCGAGCTCATGGCCAACGCCCTGGAGCACTCCCGGGACGACCTCGCGGTGGAGGCCGGCCTGATCCAGACCGGCAATGGCAGTGTCTGCGTCATCATCGACGACGCGGGCACCGGCATGAGCGCAGAGGCCGTCCGTCGCGGTGTCCGCCTGCTCTCGGTCGAGGAGCAGCAGGACACGCTGCTGACCGAGCTCGGTGATCCGCCGGCTCTGGGGCTCGCAGCCATCGGCAGGCTTGTCGCCGACCATGGCTTCCAGGTCTCGATCGACCAGGTTTCCCCCTACAACGGGGTCCGCGCGGTCCTCACCATTCCCCCGCACCTGTTGACGACGATCGACGAAGAGAAGGAACCGATCTCGGCGATGGCTCCCCTGCCTGCCGCACCCCCTGCTGCACCGCAGTGGCCCACTCCGGCCGGCCCGGACCGCACCCCGGACGACGGCAGCGACCTGCCCCAGCGCCATCGGCGCGCCCGCACGGAGCCGGCTCGCAGCGATGCCCCCGATGTCGCGCCCCGGGAGCTGAACCCGGAAACGGCCCGTGACACCTGGAGCCAGTTCCAGGCGGGACTCGCCGCGGGTCTGGCCCCCAACGACTCGAAGGAAGATCAGTGACCCTCTCCACCTCGCGCCCCGTGATCGAGGACCCGTCGTGGGTCCTGAATCCCATCACCGAAGTCAGCAACGAGGTCAAGCACGCCCTGATCCTGTCGAGCGACGGCATGGTCATCGGCGCGACGGAAGGGCTCCTGCGGGAGGCCGCGGAGGGCATTTCCGCCATGACGGCCGCACTTCACGGCGCGGCCCGTGCCGCGGCCAATGCGGCGCTGGACGCCTCGGATGGCACTCCCATCACGACCATCACCGTGCAGAACACCCACGGCACGTACATGATCATGCCGGCCGGTGCCCGCACCAACACCTTCATCGCCGTGGCAGGAGGCCTCGACATGCCCATGGGTACGGTCGCGCACATCATGGCCCGCCAGGCCAAGAAGCTCGGCGAGCAACTCATGTCCGTCCCGGCCCGCACACGGGAGGCGTCATGAGCCGCTCGTCGCAGGGTCGGCGGATGATCCCCAGCTATCTGGCTACCCGGGGCATCGGCACCCCGACCCGCAACACTCTCCATTCACTCATGGCCGTGGTCGCCACGGGTCTTCCGCCCGCCCCTCACCACACGCCCGTCCACCAGCGGATCATTTCGCTCCTCACCGGCGGCGCTCTGACCGTCAGTGAGACGGCCGCGTACCTCCGTCTGCAGACCAGCGTGTGCAAGGTGTTGGTCTCCCAGCTGATCGACGGCGGGCACCTGCAGGTTCGCGTGCCGGCCCCCACTGCCCTGCTCCCCGACGCGGGCGCCGATCGTCCGTCGAAAGAACTCCTGGAAGAGGTGCTGAGTGGACTCCGCGCGCTCAGGCAGCACTAGCTTGCGTCCGGTCTATCTGCCGGAGGCGGACCACCAGAGGCTGAAGATCCTCGTGGCGGGCCCCCTCGGCATCGGGAAGACCACCGCGATCAGGACTCTGTCCGAGATCCCGACGCTGCACACCGACGAGGTGATGACCGACGCCGCCGCATCGGCGGACGACCTCACCCTGGACGGCCTGCGAGGCAAGACGACCACCACGGTCGCCATCGACTTCGGCCGGCTGACCGTGCCGCAGGCCAAGGTGGTCCTGTACCTGTACGGCACCCCCGGGCAGCGCCGCTTCCTGCCCCTGTGGGAGGACATCGCCGACGGCGCCATCGGCGCACTCGTCCTGGCCGACACCCGCCGCCTGGACCAGTCGTTCGAGGTCATGGACCTCATCGAGGAACGCGGCCTGGACTACGCGGTCGCCGTGAACACGTTCCCGACCTCACCCGACTACACCCTCGACACCCTGCGCTCCAAGCTCGACCTGGACGAGCGCACCCCGCTGGTGACCTGCGACGCACGGGACAAGAACTCCACCCTGGACGCGCTCATCGCCCTGACCGCCCACCTGATATCCCGAGCCGGAGACGAATCGTCATGACCGCCATCCCTCCCGCCACCCCGGTGCGCATCCACGGGCCAGAACACGACGCGGACCCGAGGCGCAGCTACGACCTGCTGCGCCTGCAGGGGCCGGTCGGCCTTGCGGAGATCTCCCCCGGCGTCGTCGTCCACCTGGTCACCGACTACCGCGCCGCGCTCGACCTCCTCCATGACACGAGCACGTGGTCCAAGGACACTCGCCCGTGGATGGATCAGGTTCCGGCGGACAGCCCTGTGATGCCGCACGTGCAGTGGCGGCCCAGCCTGTTCTTCGCCGACGGCGCCCAGCACGCCCACCTGCGTAATGTCATCACGGACAGCTTCCGCCTTCTGGACCCGCACGATGTGCGCAACCTGACCTTCCGGTACGCCGACACGCTGCTCCAGCAGTTCGTCATGGACGGTGAGGTCGACCTGGTCGCGCAGTACGCGCAGCAGCTCCCCCTGATGGTTTTCAACGCGTTGTTCGGCATGCCCGACGAGTACGCTCCTCGCCTTATGCAGGCGCTGAGCGGGATGGTGAGCTCCGATCCTGCGCAGATGGCCGCGGGTGCGCAGTCGCTGAACGAGTACCTCACCAGCCTGTATGCCGCCAAGGCCCAACAGCGCGGACATGACCTGACCTCGTGGTTCATCGACCACCCGAACGGGCTGAGCCCCGAGGACGTCCTCCAGCAGGTCATCATCGTTCTCGGTGCGGGCAACGAGCCGCTGACCAACCTGATCGCCAGCACGCTCGCGCGCATGCTCTCGGACGACCGCTACTTCGGCAGCCTCACCACCGGGAGTCTGCCGATCCAGCATGCGATCGACGAGGCGCTGTGGAACGACTCCCCGCTGGCGAACTACAGCCTTCACTTCCCCCGGCACGAGGTCGAGTTCTACGGCACGGTCATTCCGGCCGGCTCACCGGTGATGGTCTCCTACGCGGCCGCCAACTCCTGCCCGCACAGCAATCCGCCGAACGAGGGCCACCGCTCCGGTAACAAGGCGCACCTGGCCTTCGCCGCAGGACCGCACGCCTGCCCGGCGCGTTCCACCGCCGTCCTCGTCGCCACCGCGGCGATCGAACGGCTCACCTCCTACCTGCCCGACATCAAACTCGCGGTGTCCGCAGCGGAACTCGCCTACCGGGGCGGTCCCATCTACCGGAGCCTGACGGCACTGCCCGCCAGGTTTACCCCGCTTCACCCGCGACGCCGCGAGAGCCCGTCCCAGCGGCAGTCGCCCAAACCGGACGCAGCGGTCACGGTCAGCCTGCCGGGCTAGCGGCGTCGACAGCGCGTGCCCGCACTGCCCGGCCTCGGCACGTCGGCCACGGGTCCAAGCATGCTGACGGAGTGTTTTCCGCCACACCGGCACCAGGCGTGACGGTCAGAACGCCTGGGGATGTGCGTTCGTGACCACACCTGCTCGCCAAAGGAACATGCATTGGCCGTTCTTGACCACAAGAGACGCGCGGCGCCCGCGCTTGACGTCGTACCCCCTCCCGCCGCACTGGACCTCCGGGCCGTGCGGCGGGAGGTCGATACGGCGCTGGCCACGTTCCTGGACACCAAGGAGCAGTCCGCGCCCGGCCCTGAACTGCCGTTCCTCATAGCCCAGCTCCGCACATTCCTGACTGGCGGAAAGCGCCTTCGCCCCCTGCTGTGTGTGTGCGGCTGGTACGCCGGAGGCGGCGAGGTCGACCACTCGCCGGCTGTCCGCGCAGCGGCGGGCCTCGAACTCTTTCAGGCATTCGCCCTCATCCACGACGACGTGATGGATGCCAGCGACGCCCGCCGCGGCCGGCCCTCGGCCCACCGGGCACTGGCCGCTGCCTACACCGCGGGCGGCGGCCCGGTCTCCCGGGCCCAGGAGCACGGCGTAGGCGCCGCCGTGCTCCTCGGGGACCTGGCACTGATCTGGTCCGACGAACTCCTGCACGGAGCGGGGCTGACAGTCCAGGGCTCCGAACGTCTCCTGCCGCTCCTGGACGAGATGCGCAGCGAGGTGGTCTACGGCCAGTTCCTCGACCTGCAGACCACCGGGCGACTGTCCGGCGATGTCGAGACCGCCCTGCGGGTGATCCGCTACAAGACGGCCAAGTACACCGTCGAGCGGCCGCTGCACATCGGCGCGGCGCTGGCCGGCCCAAGCGCGGGGGTCGAAGCGGCCCTCAGCGGGTTCGCGCTGCCGCTCGGTGACGCCTTCCAGCTCCGGGACGATCTCCTCGGGGTTTTCGGTGATCCCCGGGAGACGGGCAAGCCGGTGCTGGACGACGTGCGGGCGGGCAAGGCCACGGTTCTCATGGCTCTCGCCGTCCAGCGGGCCTCCCGGAGCGAGCTGCGGTCGCTGCGCGCACGGTTCGGCAGACCCAATCTCACCGAGCGGGATGCCGACGTGGTCCGGAGCATCCTCGAGCGCACCGGAGCCCGGCAGGCCGTGGAGGAGATGATCCGGATCCGGCGGGACGAAGCCCTGGCATCCCTCGACCATGCCCCCTTCCCGGCCGCCGCCGTCGCGGCGCTGCGGGACATCGCCGGATCCGCCACTGCGAGGCAGGCATGAACGACCACCAGCACAGCGGGACATCCCTGGCGACGGCACCCGTCGAGCACCGATCGGAGAGCGACACCTGCGTCGGTGCAGCGGCGAGGCTGATCAGTGCGGTCGACGCCGACCCCTGGGGCGACGTCCGCCCGTCCCTGTACGAGACGGCCCGGGTGTTGTCCGCGGCGCCGTGGCTGCCCGGCGGACAGGCCCGGCTCGAATACCTGCTGCGCGAGCAGGCCGCCGACGGCAGCTGGGGCGAGGGGCCCGCGCCCTATCGGCTCCTGCCGACGCTGAGCGCCGTCGAGGCCGTCCTCGCGGTGCTGCAGCAGGAGCCACGGGCCGATGGTGCGGCGGGCCGGCTCGCCGCGGCGGCAGCCAGGGGGCTCGCCGCGCTCGGTCGCCTGCCGTCGGCCGGGCCGTGGCCGGACACCGCGGCCGCGGAGATCCTCGTCCCCGGCCTGGTCGCCGCCGTCAACGAGCGTCTCGACCGGCCTGCTGTCGCGGGCCTCCCTCACCTCGGGCCCTGGCACCGCGGCACGCGTCCCGCCGTCCCGCGCGGCTACCACGCCGCGTCGCCCGAAGCGGTCGCCCGCAAGTGCCGGGCCGCCGGCGGGGTCCCGTTGAAGCTGCACCACACCTTCGAAGGCGTCGCCGGGCACCTCCCGGACGCGCTGCTGCCCGCAGCGGACGGGCTGCTCGGCAGCTCCCCGGCCGCCACCGCAGCCTGGGCCGCCGCCGCAGGCTCCTCCGGGCAGCGGCAGCGTGCGGTCGACGAGCTCGCCGCAGTGGCGCACCGCTATGGCGGCCTCCTCCCGGAGGCGGCACCGATCACGGTGTTCGAGCGGCTCTGGGTCGCCGCCGCGCTGGCGCGTTCCGGCCTGGCGTCCTGTGGCCTGCCCACCCTGCGAAAGTGGGCCGACCACCTCTACGACCCCGAGGGCGTCCGGGGCGCACCCGGGCTGATGGTGGACGCCGACGACACCGCCATGGCCGTCCTCGTCGCGGCCCTGGTCGACCGGCCCCGCGACCCCGCTCCGCTCGCCGTCTTCGACAACGGTCGCCACTACGACTGCTACATCGGCGAGGACACCGGTTCGCTCACCGCCAACGCGCACGCCCTCCAGGCCCTGCAGGCCCACCTCAGCCGCCGCCCCGAGGAGGCGCAGACGCACCTGCCGGTGATGCGACGGGTGGCCGATTGGATGACGGAGCATCAGCTGCCGCAGGGCCACTGGACGGACAAGTGGCACGCCTCCCCGTACTACGCCACCGAGCGGTGCGTCACCGCGCTGTCCGCTATACCCGGCCCCCGGGCGCGCCAGGCCCTGCGGGCCGCCGCCGAATGGGTCCTGGCCACCCAGCAGCCGGACGGGTCCTGGGGCATCTGGGGCGGCACCGCCGAGGAGACCGCGTACGCGGTGAAGATCCTGCTCCGCACGCCGGGGATCGCCGACGGGCGCGCGCTGGACCGCGCCGAGGCCTTCCTGGTCGAGACGGCCCGCACACCCGGCCACCGGCACCCCGCCCGCTGGCACGACAAGACCCTGTACGCACCGGAAGCGATGGTCCAGGCCGAGGTCCTCGCCGCCCGCCACCTGCTGCACACCCGCCACGAAACGGAGCACCGCCCGTGACCGCCGACGCACCGCCCATTCCGCATGCACCGGGGCGCCTGCCCGTCGTCGGACACCTGCTGCCGATGCTCCGGGACCGGCTGGAGTTCATGCAACGGATTCGCCGCCACGGTGACGTGGTGCAGATCGGGTTCGGCCCGAAGCCGGTGTTCGTCGTCAACTCCCCCGACCTCATCTGGGAGATACTCACCGCCCAGCACGCGAACTTCGGCAAGGGCCGGCTCTTCGAGAAGCTCCGCCTGTTCGGCGGATCGCCGCTGCCGGTCATCGAGGGCGGACCGCGGCACCTGAAACGCCGCCGCCTGGTGCAGCCGGCCTTCCACCGCGAGCGCATCAACTCCTACATCGACCGGATGATCACCACCGCGGAGACCGCCCTCGGGACCTGGGAACACGGGGCACGACTCGACGTGCAGCACGAGGTGCAGCTCATGACCCAGGGCGTCGTCCTGTCGGCGCTGCTCTCCTCCGACCTCGACCGCGCTCCGGCGCAAGCCGTCATGAACGGCGTCGACACCCTCTTCCAGGCCGCCATCCGGCGCGCCGTCACGCCGGTCTCCGGCTGGGAGAAGCTCCCCCTCCCCGGCAAGCGCAAGGTCCGGGCCGCAAATGAGCTGCTGCGCGGGACGGTCAGCGACATCGTCACCGCTCACCGCGCGGACCCCGAACGCCCCGACGACCTCGTCTCCCTGCTCCTCGACGCCCGCGACGAGGACGGCCGGCCGCTGGACGAGGAGGAGATCCTGTCCGAGATCACCGGCCTGCTGGCCGCGGGCACCGAGACCACCGCGGTCACCATGGCGTGGCTCTTCCACGAACTGGGCCGCAACCCCCGCCTGGAAGAACGGCTGCACCAGGAGGTGGACACCGTGCTCGCCGGCGGCCGGCTCACCGCGGAGCACCTCCCCCAGCTGGTTCTCACCCGCAGACTCGTCACCGAGACCCTGCGCCTGCACAACCCCGCCTGGATCGTGACCCGCCGAGCCAACGTGCAGGTGCGGCTCGGCAGCGCGCACCTGCCCGCCGGCGCCGACCTGGTGTGGAGCCCGTACGCGCTCCACCGGGACCCCGAGCTGTACTCCGACCCGCTGCGGTTCGACCCGGACCGCTGGCTTCCCGAGCGACCGCAGCCCCGCAGGGGCGCGTACATCCCGTTCGGCGCGGGAAATCGCATGTGCATCGGCGACGGCTTCACCTGGGCGGAGACCACGGTCCTGACCGCCCTCATCGCCTCCCGCTGGACGCTGCGGCACGCACCCGGCACCACCGTCCGGCCCGTCCCCGCCATCACCGTCCACCCCTCCTCCCTCCACATGATCGCCGAGACCCGAGGACAGGCAGCGGCACGGACGGCAGCATGACCACCACCGACCAGGCGGGCATCGCCGCCCTGCCCATGCCCGACCTCTCCCGTACCTTCCCCGGCCCCTTCCCGACCAGCCCGCACGCGGAAGACATCCAGGCGCACCTGGGACAATGGCTCGACCGGTTCCCGCTCCTCAGCCGGCCCGAGGCGCGGCACATCCTCTGCGACATCGTGGCGCACGGGGTCGCCAGGACCTTTCCCACCGCCGAGGCGGACGGCCTGTTCCTGTGCGCGGACCTCTTCCTGTGGCTCACCGCATTCGACGACACCTACGGCGAAGCGGCGGCGGCAGGCAGCCCGGCCCGACTGGCACGCCGGATCCAGGGATGCGTTCACCTCCTCGGCGGCGGCGAAGTTCCCGGCGACGCTGGGGCGTTCGACGAAGCGCTCCATGACCTCCTCGTGAGGCTGCGCACCCGGGCCACGGCCGCCCAGTACCTGCGGATCACCGGCTGTCTGAGGGACGCCCTCTTCGGCATCCTCTGGGAGGCGCACCAGCTGGCCGACCCCGGTCACGTCAGCATGCAGGACTACCGCATGATGCGCCCGCACACCGTACTCGTGCGGACCCTCATCGCCGCTACCGAAGTCGTCCTGCGGTACGAACTGCCGGAAGAGGCACGAAGGTCCCGGGCGGTGCAACAACTGGAGGCGGCCGTCGCCGACCTCGCCGGCGTGCTGAACGACCTCGGCTCCTACGCGCGGGAATCCGCCAAGGGCGTCCCCGACTCTCTGAACCTCATCTCGCTGCTCACCAGAGACCAGCACTGCGACATCCCTACCGCCTACGCTGCTGCTTCCCGCCTGGGGGAAGAGCACGCCACAACGGCTCGCCGCGGGATCCACGCACTCGCGGCCGGCGACTCGGCCGTGTTGGCGCAGCATGCCCGCGCCTTGGAATCCATCGCCTGCTCCTACGTCTGGCACATCGGCCACGCCCGGTACAAGGCGGTCTGAGTGGCTGGTTCGTGCCAGCCACTCCGGCCGGCCCGGCTCCCGGTATGTGGGAGCCCGACCGGACCGGTTCAGCGGGTGGGCGGTTCGGGAGACCAGGCGCCGGTGGGGTCGTCTCCCCCGTCGTCAGGGCCGGTGGCCAGCGGTGTGGGCTGCTCGGGTCGGCGGGGCCGGGCGAGCAGGCCGAGCAGGACGGCGGCGGGGCTGCGGCGCGGGCAAACCGGCACCAGGAACCGGGATGGCTTGGCCCCGCGGCGGGGCCAAGCTATCCCGGTATGGGCGCTGCGCTTCGGCGGGCGATTGTGCATTGCCCCGCCTGGACGTAGGGCTCGGTGGCACAATGAGATGTTCATGGTCAGGCGCCTGTCGGGGGGGTGTCGTTGCCTGGCAACAAGCGGCGTATCGTCATACGTGTACGGGGAGCGGTTCTGGCCGCCGTGATCGTCTCGACAGCCGGGGCGGTCGCCGGCTGTGACCGGCCGGAAGGGGCGGTGGCGGTCGCGGAGGGGACGAGATCGCCGGGGTGGGTGGAAGTCGTGCCCGAGTGTGCACCCGCGCAGCTGAACTGGACGCTCCGTGTCGTCGCCGAGGCGCCGAAGGGTACGGACGAGCCACCCCGGTCCCGGCTCACCGCCACCAATACCGGCCCCGGCCAGTGCGTCTTCGACGGATACCCGTGGTTCCGGGTGCACATCGGGAAGGCCGAAGAGGCGGTCGCCGTCCCCGGACGGCAGACGCCTTCGCGGCACACCGTCCCGCCGGGTGCCTCGGTGAGCACCGACCTGTTCTACTCGGTGACTCCGGGCACCAGCGGTCGGTGCTTCATGCCGGCCGACGCCTCGCCACAGGCACAGGTGATCCCGCCGCACGCCGCGGCCGACGCGTCGGCTTCCGCCCCGCAGTTGATGGACCGCCAGGGGAACGCCGTCCCGCTCGCCGTGTGCGGCGAGGACATCTGGATGGCCGCCCCCGTCCTCGTCCGACTCCCGCGCGACAAGGCTCGCGTCGACGATGTCCCCGGCCGCTGATCAACACGCCGTACGAGATGGGCGTCCGCGGTGACGTTCGCCACTTCCAGCAGTGCAGTGCACCGCCACCAGCCAGCGGACCTGTCCGAACGAGAACCAGGCGCAGCGCCACACTCCGCCCGCCGGTCCGCTCACGCCGCGACGGGTGACGGGGCGCGGAGCGGCGCCAGTGCGGTGCTCCAGGCGATGACCTGATCGAGCATTGTGTTCAGGGCGAGCTGGTTGTAGTCGCCGGGCTTGAAGACGTGGTAGTTCTCGAACTCGGTGATCAGGGACAGCGCGACCTGCTGGCGCACGTCGGCCATCTGGAGCTCGCCGGCGACCAGGCGCAGCTGTTCGACCGCGCGGACGCCACCGACGGCGCCGTAGGACACGTAGCCGACCGCCTTGTTGTTCCACTCGGCGTAGAGGAAGTCGAGCGCGTTCTTCAGTACGGCGGGAATGCCGTGGTTGTACTCCGGCGTCACGATGACGAATCCGTCGAACGACGCGATCTCGTCCGCCCACTGCCGGGTGTGCTCGTTCTGGTACCGGCCGAGCGACGGTGGCATGGGCTCGTCGAGGTGCGGCAACGGGTGGTCGCGGAGATCGATGAGCTCGAACTCGGCGTCGGTACGGCGCGACGCGATGTCGAGCACCCACTTGGCGACCTGTTCGCCGTTGCGGTTGGGGCGGGTGCTGCCGAGGATGATGCCGATCTTGAGCATGACGGGGGGCCTTCCTCGTTCGCGGTGCCTGGCATGATTGGCACCTGCGGAGTTTGCGCTGCCCGGCAGATCGTCTGCAGAGCAGACAATCTCACCAACAGCGGGCCGGTGCGTATCATTCCTGGTATGGGCAGCGAGACGCAGACCGCGCCGGCAGCCGGGTGTGCCGACCTCACGGGGGACTTCGGCTTCTCGCTCATGGCGGTGGCACACGCCTACCGGACCGCCGTCTCGTCGGTGCTCGCCCGCGTCCCCCGGGGCGCCCGCGGCTTTCAGACGCTCGCGGCCGTGGTCGAGGGCGACGGGCCGAACCAGATCGCGCTGGCCGGCTACCTGCGCATCGACCGCACGGTGATGACCTACCTGCTCGACGACCTCGTGGCGGCGGGCCTGGTGGAACGCCGGCTCGACCCTGCCGACCGCCGCCGGCGCAAGATCGTCGCAACCCGCCGGGGCGTCGAAACCCTCCGTGACCTGCAGCGGCAGGTGAGCGCGGCCGAGGACGAGTTGCTCTCCGTCATCGACGAGGACGAGCGCGAGGTGTTCCGGGCCCTGCTCGCCCGGCTCGCCCGCACCGTCGCGGAGGGCGAACCGGGCGGCCCGTCCTGCGAGGTCGACTCGTGCGACGCCGACGCCGACTCCTGCGACGCCACCCTCAGCCCAGGGCGCGGTCCAGGCTGAAGGCGGCGCTGATCAGCCAGAGATGGGTGAACGCCTGGGGGAAGTTGCCGAGCTGTTCGCCTGTCCGGCTGATCTCCTCGGCGAACAGGCCGGCGTGGTTGACATACGTTGAGCATCTTGTCGAAGGCCAGCCGGGCCTCCTCCAGCCGGCCCGCCCGGGCCAGCGCCTCGACGTGACAGAAGGAGCAGATCGAGAACGCGCCCTCGGAGCCCCGGAGGCCGTCCGGACCGGCCTCCGGGTCGTAGCGGTACACCAGGGAGTCGTAGACCAGATCCGGGGTGAGCACATCCAGGGCGGAGAGCCACTTGGGGTCGGTGGGCGAGATGAACTTGGCCGTCGGCATCATCGGCAGGGACGCGTCGAGGACCTTGTCGTCCAGCCCCTGGACGAACGCGCCGCGGTCGGCCGACCAGCCGCGGGCCATGATCTGTCGGTAGAGCGCGTCGCGGGGCTGCCGCCAGCGGGGCAGGTCGGCGGGGAGCCCGCGCCGGTTCGCGATCCGGGCCGCCCGTTCCAGCGCGACCCAGCACATCAGCCGCCAGCGGCCGCTGCTGATCGGCTGCCCCACCTACCAGTCGATGGTGCCGTCGGTGGCGACGAGCGCGGCGGTGCGGAGATCGCCGATCAGGCCGTGCTCGGAGCTCGGCAGATACCGGGAACCGCTCAGCTGCCCGAATCCGCCCCTGCGTCCTCCGTCATGGCGGCCTCCTCACCGGGTGGTGCGGGGCATCGAGCCGAACCTCTCGATTCATGCTAGATCGCGGCATATCGGAGCGCTGGGCGGCGGAAGACGAAGTGGACGTCGCCCCCTCCGGCCTCCGTCTGCGTGTCTGAACCACCGTGGTCATCATGGAACTGGGCCGACGGGCTGGAGGGATGCGCGATGGAGCTGTTCCCGCCGATGCCGCTCGCCGAATGGCGGGACACGAAGGAGACGCTGCACCGCTTCACGCAGGTCGTGGGCAAGATCCGCCTTGCGGCGAGCGTGCGGCGTAACCACTGGTGGAACGTCCCCTTCCACCTCACCGGGCGCGGGATCACCACGCGGCCCATGGGACAGGTCGACGGCAACCCGATCTTCACCATCGACTTCGACTTCGTCGACCACCGGCTGGTCGTCGCGACGGCGGACGGCAGGACGGAGTCCTTCCCCCTCCCCGGCCAGTCCGTCGCCTCGTTCTACCGGCAGACCCGGGAGACGCTGGCAGCGTTGGGCGTCCGGGTGGAGATCCGGATTCCCCGGCCCTATCGGCTGGCCGACTCCGACCGGCCGTTCGCCGAGGACCTCGAACACGCTACCTACGATCCCGCCTGGGCGAATCGCTACTGGCAGGTGCTCAGCCAGGTCGGGCTGGTGCTGGAGGAGTTCGCGGCGCGTTTCTCGGGCAAGGTCAGCCCTGTCCACCTCTTCTGGCACTCACTCGACATCGCCCACACCCGGTTCTCCGGACACACCCTCGACCAGCCGGCGCAGGTAGACCCGGTGACCCGCGAGGCATACTCCCGGGAACTGATCAGCTTCGGATTCTGGTTCGGCGACGCCGATCTGGGCGAACCGGCCTTCTACTCCTACACGACTCCCGAGCCCCCGCAGCTGGCCGAGGACCCGCTCACACCCGCGTCCGCACAGTGGATCGTGCTCAACGACAGCCACCTGGCGGTCCTGCGCTACGACGCGGCCCGTGCCGAGGCCGATCCGAGAGCGGCCGTACTCGCTTTCTATGAGAGCGCCTACCAAGCCGGAGCCGTCCGTGCCGGCTGGGACGTCGGCCGACTGGCCTGTCCGGGTGGGATCACGGACCCGCGCCTGCCGGCCCCGCCGCTCTGAGCACGTCACTGCAGCTGCAACGCCGGTCGGTGGCCGACCTGGCGACGGAGGAGGCCGTGGCGGTGAAGCTCGGCGGGGTCTGCCAGGTCATCGTGATGGCGGGCTGCGCGCCGGTGGCGTTCTGGGCCCGCGTTGGATGACTATCGGCCAGTCGGCCGGTGCCGTTGACCGGCCGCCACCTGGCCATCCTGTGATGCCGGAGCCCGCGGCGGCGAGTCGGATCGCCGCCGCTCATGTGTCCAGGGCCGTCACAGCCCCGCTGGCTGCCATTCCTGGTTGGAGCCACCGTTGGCGGGCCACTGGATGACCTTGGCGCCGTCGGCGGTGGATCCACTCTGCACGTCTGCGCACAGTCCGCTCTTGATGTTGACGAGGCGGTAGTAGCCGCTGGTGGCCGCCGGAAGGAGCTTCCACCACTGGATGGCGCCGTTGGTGTCCGACCACTGGTCCAGGGCTGTGCCGGCGCTGGTGGAGCCGCCCGGGACGTCGAGCACCTTGCCGCTGTTGATGTTGCACAGGCGGTAGGACCCGTCGTAGTCGGGGAGCAGCTTCCACTGCTGGTTGGCGCTGTCGGACCACGTGTTCTGGATGACGGCCCCGCCGTCGGAGGTGGAGGAGCCGGAGACGTCCATGACCTTGCCGCTCTTGCGGTTGACCAGCTTGAACGGGCCGGTCAGCAGGCCGATCGTGATCGTGGTGCTCGTTCCTGCGGTCAACGACACGATGCGGGCGTGGTTGCCCAGCGACGACCTGGTGACCGTCGCGCCGGTGCTGATGGATGTGATGCCGCGCCGGCAGATGAAGGTGATGTTCTGGTCGATGTCGGAGGTGAGCGTGACGGTGGCCGTGCGGGCCGCCGTGTCCCAGGACAGCGACCGGATGGTGATGCGGTTGCGGCCGCGGACGCCGTTGATGGTGCCCTTCGTGAGCTGGTCGGGGAGGGCGGGGAGGATCTCAAGGACACCGGGACGGGTGTAGACGAGTGCTTCGCCGAGGACGGCGGGGACGGTGTTGGCGGCGTCGCAGTTGTAGATGTCCAGGTTGGGGTTGTGGGAGGTCATCAGACTCCGCCACACCATGTTCTTGCCGTAGATCTTCAGCAGGTTGCTGTAGACACCGGGGCCGTCCTTCAGACGGGCGCGGGCCAGCGCCCGGTGGAGGCTGCCGTGGGCGGAATAGTTCTGGTCGCCTCGCTTGTCCAGGGCCGTGCGGGCGTACTTGACCAGGTCGGGCTTGTCCTCGGGGTTGATCTCGTGCAGCGGCCAGGCGCCGTACAGGTGCTGGACGTGCCGGTGGTTGTAGCGGTCGGTCAGGCCCGGCCAGGACCACTCGGCGAGCGCCCCGTCGCTGTTGACGGTGTAGTCGGGCAGCTTGGCGAGCAGGGCGGTCCAGCGTTGCACGCCCTGGCCGCTGCCCTGCTCCAGGCCGAGGGTGTCGGCCGCGTCGATCGCGGCCTGGAGGGCGTGCCGGCCGGCCATGATGTCGCCGGTGGCGTTGACGGAGAACGCCTGGCTGGTGCTGGTGGGGGTGTTCTCCATGGAGTAGGAGGGGACGAAGACGGCCTTGCCGCTGGAGTCGGTGCGGGTGAGGAAGTCCTCGTAGAACAGAGCCAGTTCCATCAGGGCAGGACCGAGCTTGTTCTTCAGGAAGGCGCTGTCACCGGTGACCTGGTAGTACTCCAGAAGCGGGTAGAGCAGCCAGTCGGCGCCGCCGGTCCAGGCCTCGCCGGGGAAGCTGCCGCTGTTGAAGTGCAGCATGTGCCCGTACTCGCCGTCGGTCCGGGACGGGGCGAGGAAGCCGCGGGTGCCGTAGAGGTTGGTGGCGTTGTCGCGCCAGTGGGCGAGCTGGCCGAGGATGAGGTCGAAGTAGCCCTGCATGGCATCGGTGAGGTCGAGGATGTTGCCGCCGGCGACCTGCAGGTTGATGTTGGCGTCGGTGGTGAAGTCGTCGGCCCAGGAGCCGTTCCAGGTGCCCGTCCAGATGCCGGTCAGGCGTGGTGGCAGAACACCACTGGAACTGATGAAGAGATAGCGGCCGGAGTCGTACATCCGCTCCAGCAGTGCGACGTCGATGGCGGAGGCGTCGCTGTTCTGGCGGGCTATGAGCTCGCCGGTGGCCAGCCGACGGTCGGCGGCGGAGACGTTCAGGTCGATGCTGGAGCGGTCGTACATGGCCTGGTGCTTCGGGGCGTGTCGGCCCAGGAGGGTGGCGTAGTCGGCCGTCAGGGCGGCGAGGGCGGTCTGCAGGGGCTGGCTGTTCCAGCCGGTGGAGGTCTCGTACCGGCCGAGCTTGGTCAGCAGCAGCACCTTGGTGGCCTTGGCGACCACCAGGGTCTGCCCGTCGGCGGTGACGGAGGAGCCGCTGCCGGAGACCACGACGCGGGTGACGCCCTCGTAGCCGTAGGCACCGCCGGAGGGGTAGGTGCCGCGCAGGTTCAGGTAGCCGTCGCCGCTGGTGGCGGTGGCGGTGGCGGAGAAGGACACTCTGGTCGGCACGCCCGCAAGAGCGGTGTTGACGCTGATGGTGGTGTCCACGGTGCGGCCGGTCGCGGGCAGCAGCTCGTGGACGATGACCTGGTCGGCGCGGGAGACGAAGACGTGGCGCTTCCAGGTGCCGTACTGGTCGGTCCAGGTGTGGGTGATCTCGCCGGTGCGGAAGTCGGTGAGGCGGGCGAAGTCGTTGACGGTGGTCATGCCCGGGGTGCTGAGCTGGAGTTCGTAGCCGGGGTGGAAGGTCTGGGTCCAGCGCAGGCTCCAGCCGTGGACGAAGGTGGAGGAGGCACCGGAGTAGTCGCCGGCCAGCGCCTGGTCCCGGGCGGTCTCGAGATACGGCGAGATCACGGGGGGTATGACGCTCCGGCTGCCGTTGGGCAGCACGAACCGGTGATGATTGAAGATCATCTTCTCGAGCGTGGGCGCCCCGTAGTAGACGACCCCGTATTCGCCGTTGCCGCTCAGGAAGCCGTCGGTCCAGGCCGAAGCGGTGGCGTTGTCCCAGATGCCGCGGTCCGGGAGAGTGACCTGGGGCGGTACGGCCGCGGAGGCCCGGGCGGCGAAGACGTAGCCGGGCAGGGCCGCGGCGCCGGCGGCGAGGGCGGCCGTGGTGAGGAAACGCCGACGGTTGAGGGGAAGGTCGGGCAGTGACATGGGCGGACTCCGTTGTCGGACGGTGCGTACAACTGGGCACAGGGGTGACACCGGTGCGGGTCCGGTGGTGGACAACAGCGCTTTGTCGGACATGCGGTGGCTGCGTCAGCCGTCGACGGCAGAACCGGACGGCTGGGGGCCGCCCGCCCCGCGGGGACGGACCGGCCTCGAGTGTCTACGGGGTCACGGTCACCCCGGGCGCCATCTCGGCGGTCCCGTTGGTGAGCTTTCCGGAGCCGGTAGCGCCTTCGGAGCTGACGAAGCGCAGCTCGTGGCTGGCGCCCGCCGTGTTGCAGAGGGCGAGCAGGAGCGTGGACTGGTTGGCCGCGTAGGCGTTCTGGACGAAGGAGGTGATGTCGACGCTGATGTCGCGGCCGTCGATGGCGTTGCCCTGGTGGATCCCGCCGCCCTCGGGGATGACGGTCGAACCGAGGGTGAAGGTGGCCGACTTCGCGACGGAGGAGGTCGTGGCGGTGAAGCTCGGCCGTTTCTGCCAGGTCATCGTGTTGACCGGGCAGGACGTGCTGCCGCCGGCGCAGGTGGTGTCGCTGGCGGGTTGCACGAGGAGCTGATCGGTGTCGGTCGACGGGACCGACGAATAGCGGTGGCCGACGTAGGTGAGATGGAGTGTCGCCTGGCTCGGTGCCCTGGTGAGGCTGCTGAGGGGGAACTGGAGGTAGGAGAGCTTTCCGTCGCCGGATCCCGTGGTGTACTGCTCGCCCATCAGGCCGACCCCGGTGTTGCGGGTGATGAGGGTCAGGTCCGAGGAGTTGTTCTTGGTCTGGTCGCCGGTCCACGCGCCGACCCAGGTGTCGCCGTTGGTGAGGGCGCCGGCCTTCACGTTCCGGGACTGGCCGTTCGCGTCCGTGTAGGTGGTGGTGAGCGCGCCGATCCCACTCGTCGTCAGCGGGAGCTGGCTGGTGTATTCGACAAGCTGGCCCGCCACGCGGATGTCGTTCAGCGTCGCGTTCGTGGCGCCGTTCAGTGTGCTGCTCGTGTTCTGCTGCGAGAACCACACGTTGTCGAGGCCGAAGGTGCCGATCGGGGCCCTGGTGTACGAGTACGCGGTGCCCGACCCGTCGGGGTTGGGGGCGAACCCGTAGGTCGCCTGCTGGTCGGCGGTGATGGTCTGGGTGGATCCGTTGCCGCCGTTGAGCCCGATCGGTCCCTTGGTGAACCGGGAGGTGTCGATCGAGCTGTTCTTCACCACGATGCTCTGGATGCGCGGGTACGGGTTGGGGCCGTTGTGCGTGAAGATGCCGCCGGCCAACGGCGACACGGAGTTGAAGTTGTCGAACGCGTAGTTGGTGAGCCGGTATCCGTACGAGTTCCATCCGAGCCGGATCGCGTTGCCGGCAGCGACGGACCAGTTCAGCGTGTTGCTGACCGAGATGTTCTTCGAGTCCTCGTGGTCCCAGTGGTAGGAGTCGAACCCGAGATCGTCGGCGACGGTGTCGTGGGCGGCTACCGCGTCGACATAGCCCTGGACGTCGGCGGTGGAGGTGCCGAGCTGGAAGTTGTTCCACACGCCGGAGGCCAGCGGGGTGAATCCGTCGCTGGGGTTGTAGTGGCCGGAGGCGAAAGCGTCGTCGTTGCCGAGGGTGAAGACGCCGTTGGCGGTGATGTCCTGGCCGCTCGCGAAGTCCGTCCCGTCGATCCACGGCTGGCGGTACGGGGTGAAGGCCTTGATGTTGGTGAACGTCACCCTGTTGGCCGTGTGGGTCTCATAGTTCCACTGCTTCGCGTTGCGCTCGTAGGTGTCGTTGAACGCAATGTCCGACGAGTGCATGACCATGACGCCGCCCTGGTGCTGGCTGCGGTAGGCGTCGTGCGAGTCACCGCTGCTGCGGGCGTTGTAGTTCGCCACGCCGTTGCCGTCGAAGACGCCGCGGCCGTCGATTTCGACGTTGCTCGAGTTGATGATCCCGATCGCCGGCTCGAACGCCTCCATGTACGCCTGGACGCGGTTCTTCAGCAGGGCCCCTTCGTCGGTGTAGATCTTCAGCTTGCCGCCCTTGAGCTTGCTGCCGTCCAGACCGTTGACCAGGAGACCGGACCACACGTACGTGCCGTTCGGGAAGTAGAGCGTGTTGAGCGCCGTGGGGTTGGCTTTGATGGTGTCGATGGCCGCCTGCAGCGCGTACGTGACGTCGTTGGCGGCCATCACCCGCACCTTCGGGTACCGCACATTGACGCTGTTCGCGCTCACCAGGCTCCCGGCCGAGGTTTGCTGACCGGCGGGGACGGCAGTGCCGTTGACGGTCTTGCCGGCCATGGAGCTCGTCGTCGGGGCGGGAGCCTTCTGAGCCGCGCTGTTCGGGTGCGCCGCGAGGTACTTCACGGCGAACTCCTGGAAGTTGACGACACCGGTCTGCAGGCTGACGCCGGAACCGTCCGATGCGCTGGTGGTGTCCGGACGCTGCGCCGGGTCCTCCGGAGGGTCGTTGACGACCGCCAGGTAGGGCTGTCCCGCGGCATTGGTCGAGTCGCCGTTGACCATCACGATCGCCTGGTTCAACCCGGCGGCGGCTGACAGCTGGAACGTCAGGGTGTGCTTGTCCGTGCTCACCGAGACGCTGCCGGACGGGTAGTGGCGCGCCGGGTAGATGGTCACCGTGTCGA
Organism: Kitasatospora sp. DSM 101779; assembly: GCF_025655475.1. Lineage (GTDB taxonomy): Bacteria > Actinomycetota > Actinomycetes > Streptomycetales > Streptomycetaceae > Kitasatospora. The sequence goes on from NZ_JAHTIK010000001.1 coordinate 121,556, forward strand.
TCGTGGTGCTGGGCAGCGTGACCGTGATCGTCGGTGTCCGGGAATCCGACGCGAAGCGCGCGATGTCGAAGGTGTGGCCGTTCTCGGTGTACTGGACAGCCTGGACGGACGTGCCGGCGACTTGCACCTGGTACTTGGTGGACGCCACGTCCGGGGACGTCGTCGTACCGCCTCCCACTCCCGTCGGTGCGTACGTGTGGACGGTGGTGGCGGCGTGTGCGGGGACGGCGCCGGCGAGCAGGAGGCTCGCCGCCGTCATGGTGGCGCCGGCAGCGGCCGCGATGAGGCGGCGCACGCGGGAGCCGCGTCGCGCCGGTGCGGGGTTCGGGTCGGCGTCGCCGCCGGCGGGTCTGATCATGCCCAGTCTCTCCTCAGGACGAGACCTTTCCAGGTCTGTTCAGGCGCTCGCCGTCCGCTGGAGACGGCGCGGAGCATGCGCGATGCCGCGGCCGGACCACGGCCGTCGGGCCGTCGGGCCGTCGGGCCGTCGGGCCGTCGGGCCGTCGGGCCGTCGGGCCGTCGAGGCCGAGAGGACACCACGGCGCACCGAGCACGATGGCGCGCGGGGGACGTCGAGTGTTGTTTCGCGCGGTGGACCGCGGTGGCTCCACCTCGTTGACCGATCCACGGAGGTAGACGTGGCGGGGAGATTACTGCCGTGTTTCCGCAGCCGTCAATGCTCCGCGCGCGTCAAACCGCGGGAACAGTCGTGACCTGCCTGTGAAGCCCAACCGCGCTGCTGTGACCGCTGAATCGCCGCCGCCGTGCGAAGCCTTGCCCTGCTGCGACAGTTGCCCTACGCTGACGACACTTTCGTGGATCGATAAAAGTTTTGGGGAGCGTACGTGGTGACAATGGCGGAGGTGGCAGCTCGGGCGGGAGTCACCAAGCAGACCGTCTCCAACGTGGTGTCCGGCAAGAAGGTGCGGCCGGAGACCCTGGCGAAGGTGAACACGGCGATCGCCGAACTCGGCTACAAGCCGAACCTGGTGGCGCGCTCGCTGCGCACCGGCAGCACCTCGACCGTGGGGCTGTTCGTGCCGTCGGTCGCCAATCCGTTCTACTCGGAGGTGGTCGAGGAGGTCGAGAACGTCCTGGTCGGCCACGGGTACAACCTGCTGCTGGCCACGACGCGCGACGATCCCGACTACACCCGGGCCCACCTGGAGAACCTGGCCGCGCGCTCGGTGGACGCGCTGCTGGTCGCCGGGGACAACGGTGTCGAACAGCAGTTGCCGATGCTCACTGCGGCCGCCTTCCCGGTCGCGCTGTTCGCCTGGGAGGGCGAGCCGCCGACGACGCTCCCGGTGGTGTCCATCGACTACGAGCACGCCGGCTTCCTGGCCGGGCGCCACCTGCGCGAACTCGGCCACCGGAACGTCGCGGTGATCGCCGACCTCCCCGCGCACACGCTGCGCGTCGGCGGGCTGCGCCGGGCGTTCGCCGCCGACGGGCTGGCCATCGACGACCGCATGGTGTTCACCCGCACCAGCGACGACGCCGCCGGCGGGTACGCCGCGGCCCGCGCGGCGCTGGACGCCGATCCGCAGCTCACGGCGGTCTTCGCCACCCACGATGTGCTGGCCCTCGGCGCCATCGAGGCGGTGGTCCGGTCCGGCCGACGGGTCCCCGAGGACGTCAGCGTCGTCGGCTTCGACGACATCGCCCAGGTCGGACGGATCGAACCGGCCCTGACCACGGTCACCTTCCCGAAGCGCGAGATGGCCCAGCAGGCCGTCGAACTGCTGCTGCGCGCCGTCGACTCCGGCCGGCCCCCGACCAACGTCATCTCACTGCTGCGCCCGACCCTGACCGTCCGGGCGAGCAGCGCCCCGCCCCGAGCGACCGCCTAGCGCCCGGCCCCGGCCGGCACGCGGCCCCGTGAGCGGCGGCCTTCCCGCCATGCCGCCTCCTGCCACCTCGACGAGCCCCGAAAGGTAACGCCCCTCCGATGAACGGCCTCGACCCCCACGCCTACGTCGAAGACCCGTCGCCGGGCACCGGGCGGCTGCGGCCGCGTGCCGCGTTCACCTCCGACCTGCCCGTGATCGGGCTCGACGGCGACTGGAGATTCCGGCTGGCGTCAGGGCTCGACGACCTCACCGGGGACCTCGCCGCGCCGGACTTCGACGACAGCGACTGGGACCTGCTCGCCGTGCCGTCCTGCTGGCAGATGACCGGCCTGCCCGGTGAGCCGCGCTACGGCGCCCCCGCCTACACCAACATCCGCTACCCGTTTCCCGTCGACCCGCCGCGGGTGCCCGGGCAGAACCCGACCGGCGAGTACCGCCGCGCGTTCGAGGTTCCGGACGGGTTCCCGGCGGCGGCCGCGGTGCTCCGGTTCGAGGGCATCGACTCCGCGTTCGCGGTCTGGCTCAACGGTGTCCGGCTCGGCGACGGCAAGGGCAGCCGGCTGACGACCGAGTTCGACGTCTCCGCCGCTCTACGGCCGGGCCGGAACGTGCTCGCGGTCCGCGTGCACCAGTGGTCGTCCGGCAGCTACCTGGAAGACCAGGACATGTGGTGGCTGTCGGGAATCTTCCGGTCGGTGTCCGTGGCCGCCCGCGGTGTCGAGGACTTCTTCGTCCACGCCGCCTACGACCACACCACCGGCCGGGGCACCTTAGCCGTCGACGTCACCGCCCCGACGCCGGTGTGGCTGTCGGTGCCCGAACTCGGCATCACCGCCGCCGACCCGGCCGGGCCGCACATGGTCGACGGTGTCGAGCCCTGGTCGGACGAGAACCCGTGCCTGTACTCCGGCGAACTGGTCTCGGAGGCGGGGGAACGGATCCCGCTGCGCATCGGCTTCCGCACCGTGGCCGTGGTGGACGGGGTGCTGACCGCCAACGGCCGGCCGATCTCCCTGCGGGGCGTCAACCGCCACGAGTGGCATCCGCTGACGGGTCGGACCCTGACCGAGGACACCATGGTGGCCGACGTGCTGCTCATGAAGCAGCACAACATCAACGCGGTGCGCACCAGCCACTACCCGCCCGACCACCGCTTCCTGGACCTGTGCGACGAGCACGGGCTGTGGGTGTTCTGCGAGGGAGACCTCGAGACGCACGGCTTCGAGCCCGGCGGCTGGCGGCGCAACCCCAGCGATGACCCCGCCTGGCGCGAGGCCTACCTGGACCGGGCCGCGCGGCTCGTCGAGCGGGACAAGAACCACCCCTCGGTCATCGTCTGGTCGCTGGGCAACGAGTCCGGCACCGGGGCCAACCTCGCCGCCGCGGCCGCATGTATCAGGCACCGCGACGACAGCCGCCTGATCCACTACGAAGGCGACTGGGCGAGCTGCTCCTACGTCGACCTGTACTCCCGGATGTACATCGGCCTGGACGAGTTGGCCGCCGCGGGGCGTCGCCAGGAGCCCCCGACCGCCGACCCGGCCGACGACGCCCACCGCCGTTCCCTGCCGGTCGTGCTGTGTGAGTACGGGCATGCCATGGGCAACGGCCCCGGCGGGCTGTCCGAGTACCAGGAGGTCATCGAGGCGCACCCTCGCCTGGTCGGCGGGTTCATCTGGGAGTGGCTCGACCACGGGATCCTCCGGCGCACCGGGCCGGACGACCACCGGTCCTTCTACGCCTACGGCGGCGACTTCGGGGAGGAGGTCCACGACGGCAACTTCGTCGCCGACGGGCTGCTGTTCCCCGACCGCACGCCGTCGCCGGGCCTGGTCGAGTACAAGAAGGTCATCGAGCCGGTCCGCATCCGCATCGATCCGGCGGCGCGGCGGATGGCCGTGCACAACCTGCACCACGTCCGCCACAGCGGCTACCTGGACTTCCGATGGACCGTCGAGGACGGTGGTGAGCCGGTCGGCTCCGGCAGCCTGGCCGTTCCCGCGACCGCGCCGGGCGCGACGAGCACCGTCGAGTGGCCCGCCGACCTCACCGCCGCGCTCGATTCCGCACGCAAGGACGGTCCGGGTCACGAGGTGTGGCTGACCGTGACCGCGGTGCTCGCCACCGACGAGACCTGGGCCGGGGCCGGCCACGAGGTCGCCTGGGGCCAGGGGCTGATCGTTCCGGCGAGCTCGCCCGGCCCGTCCACTCCGGTGGCGGCGACCGCCCACGACGGGTACCTCGCACTGGGCGCCGCGCGGTTCGACGCCCGGAGCGGTCTGCTGGTCCGGCTCGCCGACCTGGAGCTCGACGGTCCGCGGCTGGACGTCTGGCGCGCCCCGACCGACAACGACCTGCTCGGCGCGTTCGCCGAGCCGCAGATCAAATCCTGGCTCGCCGCCGGACTGGACCGGATGCGCCACGAGGTCCTGCGCGTCGCCCCCGACGAATCGGGGCTCACGGTCACCGCCCGGCTCGCCGCCGCCGGTTCCTCCTCCGGGCTCGACGTGGTCTACCGCTGGACGGCCTGCGACGGGCCCGGCGGGGACGGGATCCGGCTCCGGCTGGACACCACCGTCACCCCTGACGGCGCCTGGCCGGTGCCGCTGCCCCGACTGGGGGTCGCGATGTCGCTGACCGGCACCGACGCCGAAGTCGAGTGGTTCGGCCCCGGTCCCGGCGAGGCCTACCGCGACTCCCGCGCCGCGGCGCGTGTCGGCCGCTACCGGTCGGCCGTCTCGGCGATGCAGACCCCCTACGTCCGCCCGCAGGAGAACGGCAACCGCCACCACGTCCGCCACGCCAGGATCACCCTCCCGGCCGGCACCCTGCTCATCAACGGCGACCCGGTCATCGACCTGACCGTGCGGCCCTGGAGCACCGCAGCCCTGACCGCCGCGGCCCACCAGCACGAGCTGGTCCCCGGCGGCCGGCTGCACCTGCACCTGGACCAGGCGCACCACGGCCTGGGTAGCGCTGCCTGCGGACCGGGCCCCTCGGCACCGTCCGTCCTGGCAGCGGTCCCCACCGCGTTCGGCGTCGAGTTCAGCACCAACTGGTAGGCGGGCCTTGCCCGCCCGCCCACCAGGCGTCCTGCACGGCCCCCCACTCACCGTCACCAAAGGGACCCTCACATGAACACCACCACCATACCCACCCGCAGATTCCTGGCGTTCGCCACCGTGGCGGTCCTCGCGGCCGGGGTCAGCGCGTGCAGCAGCACCAAGAGCAGCTCCGACAGCACGGAGAAGAGCCAGGCCGGGCCGGTGACCATGGAGTTCTGGGGCTGGGCTCCCTACGAGAAGATCGTCGACCAGTGGAACGCGGCCCACCCGGACAGCAAGGTCACCTTCAAGAAGATCCCGTCGGGCGGCAAGGGCGGCTACACCCAGATCAGCAACGCGATCACCGCCGGCAAGGGCCCGTGCCTGGCCCAGATCGAGTACCAGACCATCCCGTCGATGCTCGTGAAGAACACAGTCATGGACATCACGAAGTACGCGAGCGCCGACATGGCCAAGTACCTCCCGTCCGCCGTCTCGGCCACCAGCATCGGCGGCAAGATCTACGGCGTCCCGGTGGACGTCGGCCCGATGGTCCTCTTCTACCGCAGCGACCTGTTCGCCAAGTACGGCATCACCACTCCGCCGGCCACCTGGGCCGAGTACAGGGCCGACGCCGAGAAGGTCACCGCCGCCGATCCGAGCGTGAAGTTCGGCACCAGCGGGCCCGGCGACGGCAACGACATGGCCGCCTTGAGCCTGCAGACCGGCCAGTCCTGGTACTCGACCCAGGGGAACAGCTGGACCGTCAGCATCGACAACCCCGGCACCCGGAAGGTCGCCGCCTACTGGCAGGAGATGAAGGACAAGGAGCTGGTGACGAAGACCGGCAACGCCTGGGACCCGCAGTTCGACAAGGCCTCCGAAGAGAACAAGGTGCTGACGTTCGTCGGCGCGTCCTGGTCCTCCGGCGGCCTGAAGTCGGACCTGAAGGACCAGGCCGGCAAGTGGGCGGTCGCCCCGATGCCGACCTGGGAGGCCGGCGACGGCAAGAGCTCCTTCAACGGCGGCTCGGCCACCTCTGTGATGACCGGGTGCAGGACGCCCCGCGAAGCGGCGCAGTTCGCCGCGTTCCTGTCCAGCGACCCGCAGGCCGTGAAGGCGGGCATCGAGGGCGGGCTGTACCCGGCGTCGAAGGCCGGACAGGACGATCCGTTGCTCGCGGAGGGTGACCCGTTCTTCGGCGGTCAGAAGGTCGGCGACCTGTACAAGGTCTCCGCCGCGCAGGTCCCCACCACCTGGACCAACGGCCCGACCTATCAGCAGGTCGAGACGGACTTCACCACTGCCATCGGCTCCGGCACCTACCCGGACGCGGTCGCCAAGGTCCAGGCCTCGACGGTCGCCGCGATCAAGCAGCTCGGACTGTCGGTGACCAACGGCTGAGGTGGCGGGACTCGAGCCGCCCCGAAGGGTTTCCGCGGCCGCCCCTACCCGGCGCCGCGGGGACCCGCCCCCTGACGACGAACCGCCCAGCGAGGTTTCCATGAGCAGTCCCAGCAGCGCCCGGACCGCGTCGCCGCCGCGGTCGGTGCCCGCGGTCATCCCCCGCGTCTCCCCCGCCGGACGGCCTCGGCGCGCCGGCCGCCGTACCGCGTTGACCGCGTCGGGTTTCCTGGCGCCGTTCGCGGTGCTCTTCCTCACCATGATGATCGCGCCGATCGGCTACGCGATCTACGAGAGCTTCTTCACCGTCCACCGCGCCGGGCTGTTCGGCGGTACGCAGTCCACGGAGTTCGCGGGACTGTCCAACTACGCCGCCGCCTTCGGCGACCACGACTTCATCGCGTCGATCGTCCGGGTCGTGCTGCTGGGCTGCGTCCAGGTCCCGGTCATGCTGGGCCTGGCCCTCCTGCTCGCGCTCCTGCTGGACTCCCGCTCGGCCCGGCTGCGGAAGAGCTTCCGGCTCGCGTTCTTCCTGCCCTACGCGCTGCCGGGTGCGATCGCCGCGGTGATGTGGTCCTTCCTCATGGCGAAGAGCCTGTCGCCGTTCACCGGACCGCTGTCGCACCTCGGGATCGACATCGACTTCCTGTCGCCGTCGTGGGTCCCGGTCTCGATCGGGAACATGATCACCTGGGGCTGGACCGGCTACAACATGCTGATCATCTACTCCGCGCTGCAGACGATCCCCGCCGAGGTGCTGGAGGCCGCCGCGCTCGACGGCTGCACCGGATGGCGCCTGGCGTGGGCGGTGAAGATCCCGCTGGTGCGTCCCGCGCTGGTGCTGACCACGGTCTTCTCCATCATCGGCACGGCGCAGATGTACACCGAGCCGGCGGTGCTGGTCGGCGCGCGCGTACCAGGCGTCTCGCCGAAGTTCTCCCCGATCATGAACACGACCCTGGGCATGGACCTGGGCGGCCAGAACCTGGCTGCCGCCGAGTCCGTCGTGCTCGCACTGCTCACCCTCGTGCTCTCGTTCGGGTTCCTCAAGTACACCCAGCGCAAGGGAGCGATGGCATGAGCGTGATCCACGCCGGCCGACCGACCCGACCGGCCCCCCGCGGCACGGAGATCGCGAGCAAGGTCGCCGTCAACGGAGTGCTGGGCCTGATGGCCCTGTACACGCTGATCCCGCTGTGGTGGCTGTTGGTCTCCGCGACCAAAAAGTCGGGCTACCTCTACACCGGTGCGCCGCTGTGGTTCTCCCATTTCGACCTGGTCGCCAACGTCAGGACCGTGTTCAGCTTCGAGGGCGGCATCTTCTCCACCTGGCTCGCCAACAGCGCGCTGTACAGCCTCGTCGGCGCGACCGTCAGCACCCTGCTGTCCGCGATGGCCGGCTACGCACTGACCAAGTTCCACTTCCGTGGCCGGGAGAGCGTCTTCAACGTCATCCTCGCCTCGGTCCTCATTCCGGCGCCGATGTTCGCCCTGCCGCTGTTCCTGCTCATGGCGAAGCTCGACCTGACCGACTCCTACTGGTCGGTGCTGCTGCCCAGCTGCGTCAGCCCGTTCGGCGTCTACCTGTGCCGGATCTTCGCCGCGGCATCCGTCCCGGACGAACTGCTGGAAGCAGCGCGGCTCGACGGGGCGGGCGAACGGCGCACCTTCTTCCGGGTCGGCCTGCCGCTGATGGCACCGGCCCTGGTCACCGTCTTCCTGTTCCAGTTCGTCGGCATCTGGAACAACTACCTGCTGCCCTCGCTCATGCTCAACTCCTCCTCACTCCAGCCCGTCACCGTGGGACTGGTGCAGTGGCGCTCGGAGTTCGCCAACGGCGTGCCGCCGCTGGTGCCGATCACCGGGGCATTCCTGTCCCTGATCCCCCTGCTCCTCGCCTTCGTCAGTCTCCAGCGGTTCTGGCGCAAGGGCCTGACCGCCGGCGCCGTCAAGTAGGACGTCCGCCACGCCACTCCGCCTCACAGCAAAGGACCACCGCATTGCACCGCGCTCGCATCGTCCTCGACCGGCAGGCCGTCGTCGCTCCGGTCCGGCGCCGTACCTTCGGCTCCTTCGTCGAGCACCTCGGCCGCTGCGTCTACACCGGGATCTACGAACCGGAGCACCCGAGCGCGAACAAGGACGGCTTCCGTATGGACGTCGTCGACCTCGTCCGTGAGCTCGGCAGCACCACGATCCGCTACCCGGGCGGCAACTTCGTCTCCGGCTTCCGCTGGGAGGACTCGATCGGCCCGCGCGACAAGCGCCCGGTGCGCCGCGATCTGGCGTGGCACTCGCTGGAGTCGAACCAGGTCGGCCTGGACGAGTTCGCGACATGGCTCAAGCTCACCGGCTCGGAGCTGATGCTGGCGGTCAACCTCGGCACCCGTGGCATCCTGTCCGCCCTTGACCTGCTGGAGTATGCCAACCACCCGTCCGGCACCGCGCTCTCGGACCTGCGCATCGCCAACGGCACGCCGGAGCCGCACAACATCCGCATGTGGTGTCTCGGCAACGAGATGGACGGGCCCTGGCAGACCGGTTTCCTGAACGCCGAGGACTACGGCAAGCTAGCCGCCCGCACCGCCTCCGCCATGAAGATGGCCGACAAGGATCTCGAACTGGTCGTCTGCGGCTCCTCCTCGGCCGGCATGCCGACCTTCGGCGACTGGGAACGCACCGTCCTGGAGCACAGCTACGAGCACGTCGACCACATCTCCTGCCACGCGTACTACCAGGAGCACGACGGCGACCTGGGCTCCTTCCTCGCCTCGGCCCTCGACATGGACTTCTTCATCGACGGCGTCGTCGCGACCGTCGACCACGTGGGTGCCAAGAAGCACTCGTCCAAGAAGATCGGCATCTCCTTCGACGAGTGGAACGTCTGGTACCAGAAGGAGCACCAGGAGTCCGGCGAGGTCAACGACGAGTGGCGCCACGCCCCCCGGCAGCTCGATGACGTCTACAGTGCGGCCGACGCCGTGGTCGTGGGCAACCTGCTGATGACCCTCCTCAAGCGCAGCGACCGCGTCGCCTCGGCGTCGCTCGCGCAACTCGTCAACGTGATCGCGCCGATCATGACCGAGCCCGGCGGCCCGGCCTGGCGGCAGACCTCCTTCCACCCGTTCTCGATCACCAGCCGGCTCGCCGCCGGCGAGGTGATCCGCCCCGCGGTCGAGTCGCCGGCGTACACCACGGCACGCTACGGCGAGGCCTCCGTCATCGACGCCGTCGCCACCGTCGAGGAGGGCCGGTCCGCGCTCTTCCTCGTCAACCGCGGCCTCTCGCAGCCCGCCCAGGTCACCGTCGACGTCCGCAGCCTGGGCTCCTCGCGCATCCTCGAGGCGCTCACGCTCGCCGACCGGGACGTGTACGCGAAGAACACCCTCGCCGAACCCAACCGCGTGGTCCCCCGCACCAACCCGAACGCCACCCTGACCGACGGTGTGCTCACCATCGAACTGCCGCCGGTGTCCTGGACCGCGGTCGCACTCCACTGACCCTGAATGCAACAGGAGAGCGCGTGGTGGCCGGGGGCCCCGCGCGCCGCAGGGCTTCCCGCTTCGCCGAGGAAGCGGGACGCCCTGCGGTCGGTCCGGGTGGAGGCGGCCCGCCGGATCTACGCCGGGCTGCTTCCTTCGCGGACCAGGTCAGTCCACGTTGACCGCCTTCCACACCTGGCTGTCGGCGTTCGTGTCCGTCGTCTGGACGAGTTGAGTGCCTCCCGAGGACACGTCGAGCACCTTGCCGCCGTTCACGTTCTTGATCTTGTAGTAGCCGGTTCCGGTGGCGACCAGTGTCCAGTGCTGGCTCGCGGCGTTGCTGTCGGACGACTGGATGATGGACGCGCCGTCCGCGGTGGAAGCACCGCTGACGTCCATGAGCAGGGCACTGTTCCGGCTGACGATCTTGTAACTGCCGTCGCCCACCGGGACGAAGCGCCAGTTCTGGTTCCCGGCTCCGGAGTCGGTCCACTGGATGACGTTGGCTCCGGCGGACAACGATCCGCCTGACACATCGACCGCCTTGTTGCTGCTCTTGTTGACCATCTTGTAGTTGGCGTTCGTCGCGGGGAACTGGATGGAGGCGAAGGCGTCCACCGCGCAGACGGTGCCGGAGGAGGCGGTGTTCTTCGTCCCGGTGCACACCACCCTGATCGTGTGCGGGCCCGCGGCCAGGTTTGTCTTCTCGAACAGCGGCACCTGCTTCGTCACCGTCGGGGCGTAGGCGTCGATGCCCGCCTGGGTCAGGGTGCCGTCGAGGTAGACGTCCACCGTGCCCATGTTCGGCTGCGTCATGCCGAGGTACCGCACGCCCGAGCCGGTGAAAGAGAACTCGGCGTAGTTGCCCGCGGTGCTCGTGAACTTCTCGGACCCGTTCATGTCCTTCGTGTCGTTCCAGTTCGACCAGGTCCCGGAGTAGGTCACGCCCGCGGCCTTGTCGTCGACGTGGTTCCAGCGCTGCCGCACGAGGGCGTTCGACGCGGCGGACGCGTTCCCCTGGGCGTCCACGATGTAGAGCCGGTAGTCACCCACCGCCTTCGGGACGCTGATGCTCGTCGAGGTGCCGCGCGCGCTGGTCATGGTGGGACCGGCGGCGAACGTCGTCGTACCGGAGGGAGCCAGCCAGAGCGTCTTGGTCGCGTCTCCGGGGCTGCGCACCGGAATGGTCACCACGCCCGTGCCGGCGAACGTGCTCGCGGGCAGGGTGTGGTCCTGGAGAGCCACCCTGCTCTGGGGGACGAGGTTCTTGTAGGCGTCTTCCAGACCCGCGTTCAGGGCGATGCTGTACGCCTGCGACGGCCACACGTTGTCCCCGTACCCCCGCACGTCCTGGATCGTGCTGTTCGGGACGTTCCTGCCGGCGATCTTGTTGACCGTGCCGTAGTTGTTGGTGATGCTCAGGTCGTGCTGCCGGCCCCAGGTGCCGGAGTTGACGGTGAACGCCAGGCCCGGGTCGACGTCGAACACGTTGTCGTGCTCGTTGAGGAAGGCCGAGCCTTCATCGGGGTGCAGGCCGTACTTGTGGCCGGCGGGGACGCCCTTGATGTAGTTGCCGCCGATCTCCGTTCCCGGCTGGCTGCCCAGCGTGTAGATGGGAGCGGAGTCGCCGAGCACCTGCATCGTGTCGAGGAGTTGGTTGTACCTGATGGTGTTGTTCTTCGCCGTGGTGGTCGGGTTCCCGGGATTGATGGAGTTCGTCGAACCGTCGAAGTTCCACCACCCCCAGCCGAGCGTGATGCCCGCCCACGGGGACTTCTCGATCCGGTTGTGCTGCACGGAAAGGCTATCGACGAAGTACGCCGACACCGGGCTGGACCCCTGGAACAGCACTGCGCTGTCGTAGAGGTAGTTGTCCGTGATCGAGATGTTCTTGCAGACCCCCTCGACGTTCACCGGGTACTTCTCGTGGTTGGCCGAGGTGTAGTCCCCGATGTACACGTGCTGGGGGTGCCCCACGGTGATCGCGGACCCGGCGATGTCATTCGTGACGTTGCCGGTCAACTGCGTGTCCGTCACGTCGTTCGCCATGGTGATTCCGTCGGCGCCGGTGTGCTGCACCGTGTTGCCCTGCAGGACGATCCCGTCGGCGTTCTCGATCCGGACGGCCGCGGGCGGCAGGTCGACGTTGCGGTAGGTGTACGCGTGGAAGTTCTGCCTCGCGTACACGGTGGAGCTGGCGTTGCCCTGCGTTCCCTGCCGGAAGACGGAGCCCGCGACATTGACCAGGTTCCAGTCGGAGTGCTCGACCGTGAGCCCGGAGAACGTGATGTTCCGCGCGTGGTCGGTGGTCGACGTGCCGGCGATCTTGAGGAGGGTGGACACGTTGTTCGGCGCGAAGACGTTCGCCGTGGTCATGTCCTCGGAGCTGGACCTGTAGTAGTACAGCGTGTGGGTGGTCTTGTTGAAGTAGAACTCGCCCGGCTGGTCAAGGAACTCGTACGCGTTCATGAACGTATGACTGCCGCTGGCTTTGAACGGGCCGTACGGTGGCGCCTGGGCGATGGCCGCACCCGGCTGCTGGAACAGGGCCACGCGGTTGGCACCGTCCGAGCTCGTGGTGATCTGACGGATGCCCACGATGGCCGTGGTCCAGGTCGTGGCCGACGCGATCTCGACGTCGTCCTGGTTGGACGCGATGGCCGGCAGGTCGGAGAGGCTGTACTTGGCCCCGTCGCACTGCGAACCCGACTCCCAGGCCCAGGGAGCCTGGCCTGCCGTGACGGTGTAGGTCCCGTAGCAGCCGGTCGTGTTGATCGTCTTCGAGGCCATCTCGGCGCGTGTGCCGTTGACGTAGAGGGCGCGGAGCTTGTCGTCGCGGTTGAGGGTGGCCTTCCAGATGTTCCCGCTGTGCTGGGTCCAGCCGGACACCTGAACGCCTCCGTCCAGGACCGGCTTCTCGCCCGGGAAGGCGGCGTAGACGACACGGTGCCCGTTCGTGCCGGAGTCGGCCGAGGTGAAGTCGAGGGTGCTGCTCACCGGGTACGTGCCGCCCCGGAGATAGACGTTGATGTCCCCGGTCATGTTGTCGTTGACCGTGCGCACGACGTCCCGCGCGTGCTGCAGAGTCTTGAACGGCGCCGTGATGGTGCCGGAGTTGGCGTCGTCACCGCCGGGGGCGACGTAGTACGTCGCCTGGGTCGCGACCGAGGCCGGGGGCGGTGCGGCGAGGGAGGTCAGCAGCGTGGCAGAGACGGCCATCGCAAGCGCCACCGGCGCCTTGCCGACGACGGAGGTGAGGGGTTTCATCCTGATCCATCCTGGTGGTCCGGACGGTCGAGCAGACGCTCATCGCGGCCCGGCGAGTTCTGTCGGTGAAATTAGCCGCCCTATCGCCAACCCAGTCAAGGGTTTGCACATGCTTCATTTCGATGAAACGGCGCACTGACGTCACCAGGGTAGGAATATGGTCGGTAACTCCCTAAGTCCCTTCTCTCCTCGGCGCCATCGACGTGCAATCTGGCCACCACATGAGTACTACTCATTTCCGGAGCGCGAACGAGCCGGCCCCGCTGCCCATCGGGGCGGCGGGGCCGGTGCGGGAGCGTCAAACCATCGCCCCGTAGTGCTTTGTCAGGTGCTCGTGTCACGACTTGTGTTCGGTAGTTCGCTGGTTTCATGAGGGCTGGGGAACTCGTGGCGTGTCGGGCTGATCGGTGGGCCGTCGTGCCGGTGCCCAGCGCCATCCGGGTTCCTCGCGTTGGACGGGGCCGACCACGCACCACTCCCGACAAGGTGCGGGCCGACAACGCCTACGGCTCCCGCGCCAACTGCTCCTACCTGCGACGACGCCGGACCGGCTGCACGATCCCGGAGAAGGCCGACCGGGTCCGCAACCGTAAGAAGCTCGGATCCCGAGGTGGCCGGCCGCCGAAGTTCGACAAGGACGACTACACGATGCGCCACGCCGTGGAGTTCGGGATCAACCGGCTCGAACGCCACCGGGCCGTTGCAACCCGGAGTGACAAACTCGCCGTCCGCTACGAACCGGCAGTGCTGGTCGCTGCCATCAACGAGTGCCTGTGACCAGCACCGTCACGGCGGCCCTCAGACGACGTCGAACTCGTTGCCCTCGGGGTCCTGCATGGCGGCGGCGTAGAGCCCCATGTCCGGCTCATCCTTGATCCGCAGCACGGTGGCACCAACTTTGACCAGCCGCTCCACCGTGGTCCTGACCCGCTGTGTGCGGACGTCCAGTGGGACGTCACGGCCCCCGCCGACCTTCAGGTCGAAGTGCCACCGGTTCTTGGCGACTTTCGGCTCCGGAACCTGCTGGAACCACACCCTCGGTCCACGCCCCGTGGGATCGATGATCGACTCCGGAATGTCCCCGGCACCGGCCGGCAACTCTGCCTCGGGGACCCCCCGTAGCTGTCCAGTAGGCGCGCCACGTAGCATGCCCGCTCGGCGGAGGCTCAGGCACGTATCCCAGGGCCTCGGCCCAGAAGGTGACCATTCTCTGCGGATCGGAGCAGTCGATCGTCAGCTGCACTGTCATCTCCATCCTCGGAGCATCCCAGGCAGGTCTGACAGACGGCCACTTTCGCAACACGCCCTAACTTGATCTTTAAGCAACGGCCTCGAACGGGCTGCCGAACTTGATCACTCGTATCGGTAACCGCCGTACACGGAAGCGGCCTTCGCCTGATCCTGTGCTCCGACCAAGGAACACGCAGGACCAGAACGAAGGCCGTGGGCATGAGCCTGCTGTACGAGAGCGTCCGTCCGGACGGAGTCGCTGAACTGTCACGCTTCCGAGGTGAGTTCTACGCCTGTTTGACGCGGCGCGGGGATGCGGTGTTCGAGCCGGCCGACGCGGTGCTGTGCGCCGACGGGCCCGTCAGGTCGCTGGTGGAGCTCTCGCCGGTCGGCGAACACCGCCGCGGCCACGGAGGTCTCTACGACGCCATGGCCCGCGGTCGCCTCGATGCCGACCGGCTTCGGCAGACGCTCGCGGCGGTGCCGCTGCCCCGGGCCGCCGACGGCCGGCTGGTCCTGGCGGTGGACATCACGTGCTGGCTGCGGCCGGACGCCCACACCTCACCGCAGCGGATCCTCTGCCACACCTGCGGCCGCGGGAAAGACCAGCACATCCCCGTCCCAGGCTGGCCCTACTCGGTCATCACCGCCCTCGAGCCCGGCCGCAGCTCGTGGACCGCACCGCTGGACCCGCTGAGACTGGCGCCGGGTGATGACGCCGCCACCGCACAGCAACTGCGCGAGCTCGTCCACCGCCTGATCACCGCCGGCCAGCGGCAGCCGGGCGACCCGGAGGTACTCATCGTCGCGGACGCCGGGTACGACGCCCCGCACCTGGCCTTCCTGCTGAAGGACCTGCCCGTGCAGGTGCCGGCGAGGGTGCGCTCGGACCGTGTCCTACGCAGGACGTGTCCGCCCCGGCTACCCGGCACCAGGGGTCGTCCGCCCCGCCACGGCGGCGAGTTCGTTTTCGGCGACCCGGCCACCTGGGGAGCCCCGAAAGCCGAGACCGTCACCGCCACCCGGCTCTATGGCACCGCGAGAGCACGGTCCTGGGACCGGTTGCACCCGAGGCTGACCCACCGGTCCTCCTGGGCCACGCAGGACGGCACTTTGCCGGTGATCGAAGGCACGGTGATCCGTCTGGACGTCGGTCACCTGCCCAGCAGTGCCACCCCCACGCCGGTCTGGCTGTGGCGGTCCGGCACTGACGCCGCCCCCGCCGACACCGACCGCCTCTGGCGGGCATTCCTCCGCCGCTTCGACATCGAGCACACCTTCCGGCTCTTCAAACAGACCCTGGGCTGGACCTGCCCGAAGATCCGAACCCTGACCCCGGCCCGCGTCCGGCGAGGATTCCGAAACCTCCACCCGAAGGCCGCCTGCCCGGCCGGCGCACCGAAACCCAGCCGCCCCGGCCCCGGACGGCCTCCCGGCCGCAAGAACACCCACCCGACTCCACGCCACGACGTCCACGTCCGCAAGACAGACCCGACGAAACCGCCGAAGCCGAAGAAGTCCAGCACTCCTCGCCCCCGCCGCACAGGTTAAAGATCAAGCTAGGGCATGAACGCGCTCGTGAACTTCGCGACTTCGGGTACCTCGTCCCCCAGCTTCCGCAGTGCTTCGGTGGCGAGCTCCCGTGGATCGAGGCGCCGTCCAGCGAAGTACGTCGCAAGAGCGAGGGCCCATCGCCCCTTCTTTAGTCGTCCAAGGACATATCCGACGACGACCGCGATCCCTAGAGCGATCTTGGTGGTGATCTTCATCAGGTGCTCCCTCCACCCGTGCCCCTTTTCGATGGACGTTGTTGCGCCGCGATGTGAGAGACCCTGCCGGACCCGGTGGGGGGGCGACTCGGTCAGCAATGCAGGTGCGGCACGGTGCCCGGCGAGGGTCGAACCCGACCCGACCGGTACATGTGCTTCTGGCCGGGGCCGCCCGATAAGTAACCACGATCGGTTCGCCAGCGCGGAGCTTCGCTGTCCGGCCCGCCGGCCGCCGTCCGATCCGGCCGGCCGCCGCGCCATCATGTCGGTGGTCGTTCCCCATTGCCACAAGTTCGGAGCCGGTTGAGCGGCCCGATTCACCGGTCGGCCCTGGAGGCCGCTCGGCCCGCGGGCCGGGAGGCCTGGACGGCCCCTGCTGAGTCCCGAACCGCAACGGCCTTCGTCCGGCCGGTTCGCAGCCGCATCTCTGCTCCAGGCCGGCCACGTTGTACTCGCCCAGCCGCCCTGAGCATCGAATGAGCTGCTCAGGCGCCGCGTCAGGCACCTGTCCCGTCGGATCCGCGGTGGGCTACGGCGTGATCGTCAGACGGAGAAGTCGGCCCAGTCGAGGCCGGTGAGGGTGACCTGGAGGCCGCGGGCGCGGCGGCCGCCGTCCTGGAAGTAGGCCTGTCCGAGGCCGTTGGCGATGATCTGCTGCTGTTCCTGTGGGGTGGCGCCGCGGTCGCGGGCGGCGAAGAGGTCGCGGGCGACGCTGCCGGGCAGGCGCTGGGTGACGATGCGTTCGCGGGGGTCGTCGGTGCTCTGGCCGGCCGAGGTGTAGCCGAAGCTGGCCATCACCTCGACGGTGAAGCCGCGGGCCTCGGCGGCCTCCCGGACGCGCTGCCGCACGCGGGGCTGCCAGCGCTCACGCACCGCGTCCTCCACCTTGCGGGCGTTGTCGGGACCGATGCCGGCGCCCTTGCGCCACCGCTCCACGGAACGCATGGAGACGCCGAGCGCGGCGGCGACGTTGCGCGTGCCCTTCAGCTGCCGGATGAGGAAGTTGACCCGGCCGGGGAGGGTCTTGGGGATGGGCTGGGTCTGCATGGCACGTTCCAGCCCGCGGTCGATGGCGTCCATGCTGGACTACTCCCCCTCGGCGACCGCGTCGCCGCCCTTGATGTGCCGGCCCGGGTTGGTGTCGTCCGCGATCAACTCCAGCGCCCAGTCCATGGTCTGGGTGCCCTCGTGCTTGCACATGCCCGGCGAGGTCCCGAGCCGCCACACGCTCGTCAGTGTCCCGTCCGGGCCGCGGAGCAGATCGAGGGCGGAGGGGCCCGGGGACGGGTAGACGGTGCAGTCGGAGAGGATCGCGATCGGGAGCTGCCCGGTGGTGGCGGCGTGGCGGCGGATCTTGCGGTGCTGGTTGACGGTGGCGGTGTCGATGATCAGCGCCCGGTTCAGCGGGTCCCAGGTCGGGCGCTCGAGTGCGGGCCAGCGCTGGCCGGGCCGGTAGGAGGCGCCGCGGGGGCGTTCGCGGAGCTTGCCGACACCGCCCTTCGCGGTCGCCTTGACCGCGGCGAGGATGGCGAGCTCGATGGGGTCGCCGTGCTCCTTCAGGCCGGCCATGGCGTCCAGGAACGCCTCCGGGTCCTGCTCGCCGAGGTTCAGCGGGACGCCGAGCCTGTCCATGGTGGTGAGGTAGGCGGCGCGCAGGTGCTTGTGCCAGGGGTCGAGCCACGGCCCGGACTCGTGCCGCAGCCACCCCTCGGTCGGTGCCACGTCGAGGCCGAGTTCGCGGGCGTAGGCGACCTTCGCGGTGGTGTACCAGGCCGGGCCGGTCGGCGGCAGGCCGTCCGGGGTGAACGGGTTCGGCAGCCGCGGATCCAACTGGGCGGTGGAGAAGTCGCACTTCCAGCTGCCGGGGATCTTCGGATCGAAGACCGGGTTGAGCTCGTGCACCGGCTCCGAGAGCGCCATCGTCAGGCGTCCGGCCGCGGCGAGGAACGCGGTGTTGATGTCCAGGCCGACCACGTGCGGCAGGGCTCGCTCCGCCTCGCCGATCGCCTCGACGGGGCGGATCCAGTCCCACGCCTCGGTGACCAGAACATCGGCGGGGTCGCGGTCCTGCGCGACCGGGTGCTCGGAGGGGGCCTCCGGCGGCGCCGGATCGAACGCCCGCGTCCGCGAGCCCTCCACCGGACCGGACGTCCAGCCGGACTCGGTGCGCACCGCGCGGGTCGGCGGGCGCAGCGCCTCCATGAGGGAGAGGCCGGTGACGGCGGTGGAGCCGCGGGGGGTCATGACGCGCTCGGCGTAGCCGCCGAGGAGGGCGGCGAGCTGGGCGGGGTCGAGGCCGTCGGGGATGGTCCAGCCGGCGGAGGTGAGGGCGGCCCAGGCGGGGATGCAGTACTGGACGCAACTCCGCTTGGCGCCGTCGGGGGTGCGGTAGACGCGGGCCCAGGGGCCGAAGCCGCGCTGGGTGAGCTGCCACCCGGCCTTGGTCAGGGCCTTGACGGTCTTGTGGCTCTCGGGGAGGCGGCCGAGTCGGCGCTCGAAGTGCCCGTCGGCGTCGCTGCCCATCGGGGGCAGGCCGAGGAGGGTGGCGGCGGCGTCGGTGAGGACGATCAGCGGGTCGCCGTCCTTGCCGTGCTTGTGCAGCCGGGGCTCGCCCAGGCCCGCGGTCAGCGTCCACTCGGTGAGTTCCGGCAGCGTCAGGGCCGGCACGTCCAGGGCGCGGCCCTCGACCAGGTGCGCGACCAAGTGACGGTCGAACGGGGCCGGGGCGACGACGGCGAGCGGCCCGTTCGGGAACTTCTCCGCCGCCGCGGCACGGGCGTCGTAAGCCGGGGCGGCAGCCCTGGACGCAGCCTTCCGCGCTGGACGAGCACTCGAACGCGAAGCGGGCGCCGACCGGGCCGACCGGACCGGAGCAGCAGTGGGCGCCGGCCGGCGGGCGGGTGCGGGTGCGGGTGCGGGCGCGGGCGCAGCGGCTGGGACCGCGGGGACAGCTGCCGGTTCGGTGGCGGCGGCGGCAGCAGTGGGGACAGGGGCGGGGGCGCAGAAGCCGCCCACGTGCATCGGCTGGCCGGCCGCGCGGTACGGGGTGGGGCGGCCGCAGCGGACGCAGGGCTGTGGGGTGTCAGTGACGAGCTCGCCCGACGGCGTCCGGTCCAGCTCGGCCGGGCCACCGAAAGCTGCCGGTGCGACGGGCTGGGTGTGCGCGGGCGCCGGGGCCGGAGCGGGGGTGGGCTGTGCGGGGGTGGGCTGTGCGGGGGCTGCTGGGATGAGGCGGGCGGCCATGCCGTCCAGGAGCTTGGCGTAGGCGGCGCGGCCCTCGCCCTGCGGGTCGCGCTGGCCGGACTCCCAGGCGGTGAACGTGCTGGTGCTGATGCCGAGGGCCTTTGCGGTCTCGGACTTGGTCAGTCCGTACTCGGTGCGCAGCCATTCGCGTTCGGCGGGCTCGGGCAGGGCGACGGCACGGCGCGGACCGGCGCCGAGGAGCGCGTCGATGGCGTCGGGAGTGTCGGTCATCGCCCGCTCTCCGTGGTCTGGGCCGGCAGCGGTGCCCGGCCGGGGTCGGCGTCGAGGAAGGTGCGCAGGGCGGCGCCGGTCATGATCCGGGCGGGGTTGCGGCCGGGCGGCAGCGGGAGGCGCTCGCCGAGTGCCCAGCGGAACCGCTCGGCGGGCGCGAGGTCGAAGGCGTACTTGCCGCCGGCCTGCGGGTCCTGTTCGGCGGCGCGGATCTCGAACGCGCCGACGCAGACGCCGCCGTCGACGAACGCGAGCAGGAAGTCGCCGTGGTCGGCGACGGTCTGCTCGCCGAACCGCCACCAGCGGGACGCGGCCTCCAGGACCGTCTCACCGCCTCTGAGCGCCTGCCGGACGTCCACTGCGAGCACGAGACCCTCCCCCGAACCGAGACATGGCAAGCCCTACGATGCAATCGTAGGTCACATCAATGCTGTTTATCAACTTATAAAATCCAACGAAGGTGCGAACGCGCATGGCTGACGATCAGTCATGGAGAGGACGGCTCGGGGCGCAGGCGAAAGCAGTGCCCCGGAAACACGGCAGGCCCGGCACCTGGGGTGCCGGGCCTGCCGGGGTTGGTAGCGGGGACAGGATTTGAACCTGCGACCTCTGGGTTATGAGCCCAGCGAGCTACCGAGCTGCTCCACCCCGCGTCGGTAGGCACGACTGTACGGCACCGCGCCTGAACATGGGAAATGCATTGCGGCTCGGTGCCGCACCTCGACGTAGGTGGGGTCTCTCTCGTGGGCGGGAACAGGTGGTATGGGAGCGGGTTCAGGGTTCGATGACGAGGTGTTCGATGAGGTCGTCGCGCAGCGTGAACCGATAGCGGAGATCGATGGTGCCGCCGGGGAAGTTGCCTTCGAGGTGGTGTGTGGCGATGTAGTGGGCCGAGTCGGTCTGCTGGACGTTCGCGAGGTGGATGGTGTAGGTGAATTCGGTGGCGGATCGGTCCAGCCACCGCTCGATCGCGGCGCTGCCCTGGTAGGTGTTGCCGTCGTCGATCACTGTGGCATCGTCGGTGAACGTCGAGACCGCGGTGGCGGTGTCGTGGACGCGGTGCGCTGCGAGGTAGCGGGTGATCACCTCGGGCAGGTCGTCCGGGGTGATGGTCCGGGGCTGGTTGTCGCGCATGACGCTCCTCATGGTGGTGGCGGGTTCAGACGGTGGGGGTGGTTCCGCCGTCGATGACGTGTTCGGCGCCGACGATGGCCGAGGCGCGGTCGGAGACGAGGAAGGCTACGAGTTCGGCGACCTCCTCGGGCCGGTTGGGACGGCCGAGGGGGATGCCGCCCAGGGAGTCCATGAGCCGGCCCAGCGCCGCTTCCTGGCTGATGCCGGCCTCGTGGGCGATCCGGGCGACGAGGTTGTCGGCGGCCGAGGTCTGGACGAAGCCTGGCGAGACGGTGTTGACGCGGACGCCGTGCGGGGCGACCTGGTTGGCCAGGCCCTTGCTGTAGGTGGTCAGGGCGGCCTTGGCGGCGGCGTAGGCCAGGGTGCCGTTCCACAGCGGCATGCGGCGCTGGATCGAGGTGACGTGCACAACCGCGCCCTTGCCCGTGGCGATCACGTGTGGGAGGAGCGCGCGGTCCAGGCGGACGGCGGCCAGCAGGTTCGTGTTCAGCTCCCTTGCCCAGTCGTCCTCGCCGAGCGCGGCGAATCCTCCTGCTGGCGCCTCGGAGCCGCCGAGGGTGTGGACCAAGATGTCGACGCCTCCCACGCGGGCGTCCACCTCGGAGGCGACGTGAGCGGCGCCCTGAGCGGTGGACAGGTCGGCGCCGATGAACGTCTTCTCCTCGACGTCGTCGGGGCGGCTGCGGGCGGCGACCAGCACGGTCGCGCCGGCCTCGGCGAGCCGCCGGGCGATCGCGGCTCCGGTGCCCTTGGTGCCGCCGGTGACCAGAGCGCGTCGGCCTTCAAGGGGTTCACTGATGGATGTGGTCACGTTGTGCTCCGTTCCCGGGCGCGGGTATGCGAGGCGCCGCCCCCACCTCGACTGCTAAAATAGAAGCTACTAACTTCGACATTAGCAGTAACCGAGGGGATGGTCGCCGTGGCGAGCCGCATCAGGCTGGAGGACCGGGAGTGCCCGCTGTCCACGACGGTGGAACACGTCGGCGAGTGGTGGACACTGCTGATCCTCCACGACGCCTTCGACGGCTACACCCGCTTCGACCAGTTCCAGGAGAGCCTGGGCATCTCCTCCAGCATGCTCACCACCCGGCTGAAGACCCTGGTCGCGGACGGTCTGCTGGAGCGCCGGCCCTACCAGACCAGCCCCGTCCGGCACGAGTACGTCCTGACCGAACTCGGGCGCTCCCTGCGCCCGGTGATCGTCGCCCTGGCCGCGTGGGGCAACTCCCGACTCGCGCCGACGGAGCGCAGCATGATCCTTGTCGACGCGCACACCGGCGAGGAAGTCGAGCCCGTCGTCGTCGACGCCAGAACCGGCCGCCGACTCGACAACAGCGCCGCCTACGTCTTCACCGCGGGCCCCGCAGCCAGCGACGCGATGCGCAGCCGCTACGCGGCACGGCCGGCCATTCCCGCGGAAGAGGCGTAAGCAGGCGCGGAAGAGCCTCAGACAGCCTGAGCAGGGCCGCGAGCACGGGCTGCACCCGACCAGCCTCCCCGCACCTGGCGGTCACGTCGCTGCGGATCCCCGCATCGCCGACGGTTCGGACAATCGAGAGTCGGCATCGCCGTGAACTCGGACAAGGACCCGGACGACCCCACCAGATCAGTGGAACCTTGGGGCGTCGGCTGCTACATCCCGAGCGATCACAACTTCCAGGGAGCCCTCTCGACCGATCCCGGGTTCGCGTCCGGGACGGTGGACGTCTGGTTGACTCCCAACGTGATGCCTCGCAGCGGGTCTCACATCACCGGGCGCTGGTCCTGCACCGACTGACCCGCTGTCACTCGTCCCGATCACGCCGGTTCGGGGACGGGTTCCAGGAGCTGGGGGCCGTTGTTGCGGACGTTGTCGACCACGGTGGAGACGGGGGTGGCGGTGAGCAGGCCGTCGGCGGGGGTGCGGCGCAGGGCGCGGAGTTCGTCGGGGTCGGTGTGGGCGGGGTCAAGCCAGGCATCGGCGTGCCGCACAGCTTCCCACTGCGCCACCGCGCACCGACAACGGGCCGCACCGGCGCGGGGTTCGGGCTCGGCCCGAGGCTCGCGCGTGGGCGACGCCGCCGTTCTTGCTCGGCCGGCCAGGTCGAATTGCGGTCGTCTTCGGCGGGGCGACCCGTGGCGGCGGGGTGCCGGTTCGTACGGTGGCATTGCGCCAAACAGCGGACACGTGATCGAATTTTCGTCCGGGCTGCTGGCGAAGGAGGCCGCCCTGCGGGCGGCGCGCGCGGCCGTCTCCGAGTACCTGCCCACCCTGCCCACCGGCGTGGTGGAGGTGACGGACGAGCGGCGCGCCGAGTCGGCGCGGCTATGCGAGGCCGAGCGGCAGGCCGCCCACGCCCTGGGCACCGACGACTACCGGGCCACCCTGGAGGGACCGGCCCGGATCGACCATCGCGCCGCCCTCACCCACACCGCGCCGCCCGGGTAGCCTCCACGCTTGGGGCCGTGGGAACCCCGCTTCGGCATGGTCGGCCGCTTCCGCGGCGATCAGGGCGCCAGCCGTCCGGGTGCTACCCGGGTCGGCAGCCAGGGACATCAGCCGGGCGGCCCGGGCGCGGTCCGTCGACGGCGGGACGACCAGCAGGTTCAGCCGACGCGGTGCGTACGAGCACACCATGATCATGTGCTCGTCCTGTTCGACGGTGAACCAACCCGCGTGAACGACGTGCCCCGCGACCGGGATCCGCCGCGGAACGACCGGCCACTGCGCCGGGTTCACGGTGATCCGTGTGATGCGGCCCCACCGCTGGTCGAGTTCGGCTGCCAGGGAGGGGAGTTCGAGGAGAAGATCACGCGACCGGGGCCACCAGGCACCGTCCAACCGGCCGGCGCGCACGCCGTCAGGGGCGAGGGACAGGCGCAGCGTGGACTCCAGGGCCACGGGCGTTGTCGAACGATCGAAGGTCGCGGTCATGATGAAGGACCTGTCTCCGGATCCGGCGGGATTCGGCGTAGCCGTTCGCCGGAGACGACGCCAGAATCCAGTGCTGGCATGCGAAATGCCTTCGGTGATGCCCAGGGTACTCTCTGCCGATCCCGAACCCACCATGGTCGGCGACCCGACATGCGGCCCGACCGGCCTGCGAGGTCGGGATCGATCCTGCCGGTGGGGGGCGGGCTCCGGGTGAGGCTTCAGGGCCCTGGTGTCGGCGCAGGCCGCGCCGAGTCAGCGCACGACACCCCGGCATCGCCAGCCGCAACCATCCTCAAAGCCGTACGCGACCGCGAAGAACGCGGCCGGACCCTGGTCGGCTGCGCCGAACAGGCCGCCTCACCGCGCGGTGGGCTCCTCACCACTGTTCCGATGGCGGCTCCCGTCTGCCTGTCCGTCAGGCGGCCCCGGGACGCCGAGCATGGCGGAGGCCTGCTGGAGCGGGTCGAGGACGCGGGTGGGCGCGGCGGTCCGGGGAAGGCCGCGGCAGGTGAAGCCGAGCTGGGCCATGGCCCGCAGGACCTCACCGGCGCTGAAATCGCGGCGGTCCTGACGGGTGATGACCTGGCCGATCTGCTTGACGGGGTAGGCGCGGCGGCCGATGATCACCGACTCGCCGGTGACCTGCTCAGGCTTGATGCTCTTCATCGATTCCAGGACGCCGCTCTTGGTGAGGTCGAACGGGAAGCGGGCGATGACGCAGCGCATGGTGCCTCACAGAGAAGAAGGGGATGGTCTGCCGCGATGAGGCGGTTCAGCGGGTAAGGGCGGGGACACCCTCAGCGCTGCCCTGGATGTCGCGGCCGGGCCGAGCAGCGGCCCGGCGGTAGTGCAGGGCGTGCGCGGCTTCGGCCTTCGGTGCCACGGGCGACGTGAACGGCCCGGGCTGGCCGAAGATGTCGCGCAGCTGGACCCGGTCCGTGTAGGCGGGGCTGTCACGGACGGCGGCGAGCTGGGCCTGAGTGACAAGTCCGGTGCACAGGCCGTCGTCGTCGCAGACGAGCAGGTGGCCGACCCGGGCGCCTGCCAGAACGGACAGGGCCACCTCGACGGTCATGTCGTCACAGACCTGCGGTCCGTCCGGGTCCACGGCGTCGGTCGCCGTCCTGTGCGCGGGAGCGGCAACCGCGGGGCGGGGTTGCACCTGGACCAGCGTCAAAACGTACCTCCTGCTGAGATGGGTCAGTGTCCTGATCACGTGCTGCTCAGGCCGCCGCGTCGAAGGCGGACCGCCGCACGCCCCGGCGCCGGGCGGCCGAGGCCGGACTGCGCCGAGCACGGGGGGCCGCGCTGCGCTTGCGCCGCTCGACCGTCGGCGCGGTGACGGGGACGGTGACGGGCACGCCGGTGGGGACGCGGGCCCCGGTGATGCGGGCCAGGTCCTCGTCGCCGGCGCTGACCCTGGTCGTGACGGGGGTGATGGCGGCGGTGGCCATCATGCGGGCCATTTCGCGGCGCTGGCCGGGCAGGACAAGCGTGACGACGGTGCCGGACTGTCCGGCCCGGGCGGTGCGGCCGCCGCGGTGGAGGTAGTCCTTGTGGTCGTTCGGCGGGTCGAGGTTGACGACCAGGTCGAGGCCGTCGACGTGGATGCCGCGGGCGGCGACGTTGGTCGCGATCAGCGCGGTCACCTGGCCGGTGCGGAACTGCTCCAGGGTCCGGGTGCGCTGGGGCTGGGACTTGCCGCCGTGCAGAGCTGCGGCCCTCACTCCGTTGGCGAGCAGGTCCTGCACCAGGCGGTCGGCGCCGTGCTTGGTGGCGATGAACATGATGACTCCCCCGTCGCGGGAGGCGATGTGGGCGATCGTGGCGTTCTTGTCGGAGTTCTGCACGTGCAGCACGTGATGCTCCATGGTGCTGACCGCCCCCGCGGACGGGTCCACCGAATGGGTGACCGGGTCGTCGAGGAAGCGCCGCACCAGGCGGTCGACGTTGCGGTCCAGGGTGGCGGAGAACAGCATCGTCTGGCCACCCGGGGCGACCTGCTCCAGCAGCTCGGTGACCTGGGGCAGAAAACCCATGTCGGCCATCTGGTCGGCCTCGTCGAGCACCGTGATGCCGACGCCGTCCAGCTGGCAGTCCCCGCGCTGGATCAGGTCCTTGAGCCGGCCGGGGGTGGCCACCACGACCTCCGCCCCGCGGTTCAGCGCCTGCGCCTGACGACCGATCGACATCCCGCCGACCACGGTCGCCAGTCGCAGCCGCACCGCGTGGGCGAACGGGGTGAGAGCGTCGCTGACCTGCTGGGCGAGTTCACGGGTGGGCACCAGAACGAGGGCCAGCGGCCGGCGCGGCTCGGCCTTCCGACCGACGGTGCGGGCCAGCACGGCGAGGCCGAACGCAAGGGTCTTGCCGGAGCCGGTGCGACCCCGGCCCAGAACGTCGCGTCCGGCCAGCGAGTTCGGCAGTGTCGCCGCCTGGATCGGGAACGGCGCGGTGACGCCCTGACGAGTCAGCGTCTCGAGGAGCACTTTCGGCATGTCGAGTTCCTCGAAGGACTCGACGGCGGGCAGCGGCGGCGTGATGCTGACCGGCATCGCGAACTCGCCCTGCGAGGAGAAGTTGTGACGGGACGTACGTCCGCCGGCGGGCCGGTCGCCGTAGAAGGAGCTGCCGCCGGAGCGGGATCCGTAGGCGCCACCGGAGCGTGAGGAGGCCGAGGAGCGGGAGTTGGCGTTCTGGTACGAGGAGCGGCTGGAACGGTTCATACGAAACCTTCCTGGGGCGGCACGTCGCGACGGGCTCCGCAGCGCAAGGCGCCGGCAGGAGGTCGCGGGGAACGGGCCGAAAGTGTGAAGAGCGGGGCGTGGACGGTGAAACCGTGCGGCACGTCACCTCAGGTCGACGCTCGCCGGCAGTGCAGGAGCGAAGATCCTCGAACCGTGAATGTCACGGCAGGGCGCCGATCCGGACGCGGCGCTGTACGCCTCACGTGGGGATGGCCGCCGGTGGCGGAGCCAGGGGCCTGAACGGCCGGGAAATGCGTCGTGGCGCAATGCCGAGGGGCCCGCACCGGGAAATTTGTACGCGGTGCGGGCCCCTCGCTGCTAGGCGGGTGCCGTGGCAGAAAAACTACAGCGGACGAATGTTCTCCGCCTGCGGGCCCTTCTGGCCCTGCGTGACGTCGAACTCGACCTTCTGGCCCTCGAGCAGCTCACGGAAGCCGTTGGCGTTGATGTTCGAGTAGTGGGCGAACACGTCAGGACCGCCACCCTCCTGCTCGATAAAGCCGAAGCCCTTTTCCGCATTGAACCACTTCACAGTGCCATTAGCCATAAAAAAATCTCCTTCAAGGGGCTGTCCGAAGCCCGCACGGCGCGCGCTTCGAGTCGCCGCGATGAGCACCCACCCGGGGAAGAGCCGGGAAACAAAAATGCGCCTGCGATACATCAGCAGGCGCACACAAAGTTCATGGGAACCACTACTGCAACTAGGACGAGTCTAGCAGGGCGCGGCCGATCGCAGTGGATATTTCGCCCCCGGCCCGCCGGCGCCCCCCTCGGAGCCGTCACCACCGAATCACCACGGGCATCAACACACCTTGCGAGCATGCTTGTTGACGGCGCGGCCACGCGCCCGTATGCGCGGCGGCCACGTGGAAGCGCAACTCGGACGGACCTGCGGCGGGTACCGGATGAACTCCCGCCACGGCGGCCCGGTCACCGGCCGGCCACCCTGTCACCCCTCAGCAGCGGGCCGGTGTCCTGGTCGAGCTCACCGACCGCGTCGAGCACGGGGCCGTCGGCTCCGGGCCGGAGGCGGACGTCGAGCAGGGACGGGTGGACGAGCAGCGGCGGGTGGAACTGCGCGGGACGGCCACCTGGACTCCTTGCGGCCCGGCCTCGGCGGCCCGGGGGGGGCGCCCGCGAAGCGGGAGACTGACCCCGACGGCCCGCGAACGCGGGTGCGGCCCCAGCCGGAGCGGGCGGAGAACCCGACGGCCACGCGTCCGCACAGCCGGACCGCAGCCAGGCCCCCGGCGACCGCGGGCGGGCAGGAATGGTCAGGGGCTCGTCAGGCATGGGCTGTTGCAGGTGATGTCGGCAACGGATGAAACAAGGGCCACGCACGGCGTGTCGGGCCCGCAAGGACCGGCGATCCGAATGAAGAACGCCCCTCTCCGGAGCTGACGGGCTGCCTGGCTGAGGGGGCTTCTGTCCCCCGGGCACGTCCGGTCGCGGGGTCAGCATCGGCTGGGCGCTGCCTGCGCTGTGAGCGTGGGCGCGGTCCGGTCAACGAAACGATGGCCGGGCCCGGGCCCACGCCGCAGGGCACGCGTCATGACCCGCGCAGAACGGTTGTGGACGAATACCACCTGCGTGAACTCCGAAAACTGCGAGTCGTCGTGGCGGCGCCGGGGCGGCCTTCGCCGGTCCGTCCGGGGACCGGACCGGCGCGATGCTGCACCACTGGACTGCTCCGGCTCGCGCTCGGGGGCGGCAGGGCCGGCTTGGTCTCCGTTCCCGGGGCGGCCTGCGGTGAACGGCATGCGCTCACCGCGGACCGGTCCTGGCGGCCGAGGCGGCGGGTGGGCGGTCAGGTGTCGGCGGTGGGTTCCTGGCCGTGCGGGGAGCGGCGGAGCTGTTCGTTGATGCGCAGGGCTTCGTCGAGCTGGTCTTCGAGGATGACGATGCGGCAGGCCGCCTCGATCGGGGTGCCCTGGTCGACGAGGTCGCGGGCGCGCATGGCGATGCGCAGCTGGTAGCGGGAGTAGCGGCGGTGTCCGCCGTCGGAGCGCAGTGGGGTGATGAGTCCGTGCTCGCCGAGGGCACGTAGGAAACCGGGTGTGGTGCCGGTCATCTCTGCGGCGCGTCCCATGGTGTAGGCGGGGTAGTCGTCGTCGTCGAGCCGGTTCGGGCGGTCGGGGGTGGCGGGGGTGTGCGGTCGGATGGTTGCCGTGGTCACTGCACCTCTTCGTGTCGGGGCGGGGGGACGCGTCGAGGGGCCCCGGGAGTGTCGCACTCCCGGGGCCCCGAAGGGTTCTACACCATCTTCCGGCCTTGGGGCCGGTTTCTTCGTGTTCGCACGGCCCCGGGGGTTGGGGTGTGCGGGGATCGCGTATGCGTGACCGGAAACCACCGTCCTTGCGTTGGGGTCTGCGGTGTCCGCCCGGGCCGGTGTTCACGGGCCGGGCGATCCTGATGGCGCTTGTGCCCTCCGTTCATCCTCTGTGCCGAACTGTCACTTTTCGTACTACTGGTACTGCACTCACTGAACTGCGTACTACGGGTACTGCTGGTGGCCCCTGATACCTGCGGGCCGCCCGGTCCGGCAGTCAGTCCCGTCGCCGTCCTGCACCTGCCTGGCTTCGGAAGAGTCCACTGCCGGACCGAACCGCGAACTTCTGTCCAACAACCCGGCCAGTTCATGTCTGGCCGGCATCGCCGACTGCTGTGTACGAGAGAAACGCTAGACCCGCCCGCGGGCAATGTCTACTCCGGCGCGCATAGATTTTGCGCCGCCCGCGGGTGAGCTAACCTTCCGCTGCGCGGCGGCGGCAACCCCCTGAGTCGCCGCCTCGCGCCCGAAGGAACGAGCGACACCGTGCAGGGAGGCGGCAGTGGAGAACCCGGCGCCCACGGCACCGGAGAGGACCCGGGGCGGACAGGCGGCCCTGGTCGAAGCGATCACCGAGGCCGTGCGCGACGGCGACGACCGAACCGTCCGGCGGCTGCTGGCCCGCTTCGCCGAACTCGCCACCACCGCCGACCTGTACGCCCTGCGCGACGCCCTTGACACGGTCCGCCCGTCCGGTGACCGCGGGCAGGGTCCGGCGATTGGCTAGGAGCGATGCGCCTCTGGTTTGGTCCGGCCGCGACCGGCGCCGAAAGGGAGCGGCCGGACCGCGGAGGGAGACCGGTGGACCCTCCGTGAGCGACGGTACGTCGGGGCCGGGCTACCCCGGCCGTACCTCGTCGTCATCGACGACCTGCCGGTCTTCGGCGAACCCGCCGAGTCGGTTCGCTGCGCCCGACCGGCCAGAGCGGCTGAGGCGGCTGACGGTCACACGGCACGCCGGTTTCCGATGAGGTATGAAGGCCGCCGCCCCGCGGGTCGCAGGGCAGCGGCGCCGGCGGGTGCGGGCCGCCGGTCGGAGGCGGCCGATGAGTACGGTCGACCGCCCCGGCGGGTGATGCGGCCCCGGCCCCGGCGCCGTCGGAGGTGTACGTGCCGGGCGGACGAGACCAGGAGCTCGCCACGCGCCCTGGTCGGGGTTCGCCCGGGTTCAACGACACAGGCCCCCCGAGGGCACGGGGACAGCGGCACGGCCGGCCGGCACTCACCGGCTCGCAGCGACGCCAACCTCTGGGCATCGCCAGGAGCAGGTGCCAGGGCGGCATGCCTCCGAGACCGCGCAGCCAAGCAGGCCGGAACCCCTACCAGCCCGAACGCACCGCCAGCCAAGCAGGCATCCGCCCACGTCAACCAGCCTGACATCGAGATCAGCAAGCAGCTCCCAGAGCCTGCAGCCCCACAGGTCGGACAACCAACTGCCCTTCAGAACGCCAGAGACGGCACAACGTTGACCGTTCAAGATTGAGGCCGCCCGTCCCCCACTTCGTATGGTCGGCGGCCGCAGGCGATGGGTGCGCTGGTCCGATCGGGGGCTTCTGCCTGTCGGCAGCAGTCCTCGTCCCAGGTGGCGGCGAACCGGAAGTGCCCGGTGACGCCGGAAGGCGGTGACCGGGCGGTCTCGGGGCCGAGCCGTTCGCCGATCCAGTCCGACGCACAGGCGGGCGGCTCGCCCCGCGGCCCGGGAATCGGGCCGCGGCAACGGAGCCGGACAGCGGGCCGCGGGCGGTTCCGGGCAGTGCGGGGGCAGCGGCGTCCCGTGTCCTGGAGCCGCCGTCCTACCAGGGGCGGGCCGCACCCGGCGGCCGCGCCGCGGGCGGGCTGGGTGGTGGCGGGAGCGGGGCGAGGTGGGCGTGCACGGTCTTTCCGCTGGCCGGGTCCAGGGTCACCGAGACGCTGTCGCAGAGGGCCGCAACCAGGATGAGGCCCCGGCCGCCGAGGGCGGCGCCGGGGTCGGCGAGGCGGGGCTGCGGCAGGACGCGGCTGGTGTCGCTGACGTCGACGTCGAGGCCGGCCGGGCCGTGGGCGAGGTGCAGGCTGCCGGGAGCGTGCGTGTGGCGGACGGTGTTGGTGACGAGTTCGCTGATCACCAGCAGCGCGTCCTCGCGCAGCGGCCGGGGCAGGTGAGCGCGGGTCAAAAAGGCGCGGGCGCCCGCCCGGGCCTCGGCCACGCACCGGTCGGCGTCGCCGAAAGCCACGGTCCATTCGAGGACCGACGGCTGTGTGGGGGCGGGGACGGGTGGCGGGAGCAGGGCGGTGTTCATGGAATCGGGTCCTTCAGTTCACTGGCCCGCGGGCTGTTGAGTACGGGACGGGGCGGGCCCGGCGCCGGGCGGCACCGGGCCCGCCGATGGCACAGACGTGCGGGCGTCGTCAGCGGCAGTACCAGCCGGCCGGGACCCAGACGTTCTCCCAGTGGGTGGGAATCCACTTCCACTCCCAGCCCGCCTTGTGCCAGACCTTGTGCCAGTAGCCGTGGTGCCAGTGGTGGTGGGAGTCCCACCAGCCCGGGTGCCAGACGTTCTTCCCGTACCCGTGGTGCCAGACCTTCTGCCAGTGCCCGTGGACGAGCTTGTGCTCCCAGTGCGCCGGGTACCAGCGGCACTCCTTGTCGTGCATGACCGAGGACGTGGCGGACGCGGTGGTGGTGGCCGAGGCGGTGGTGGCCGAGGTGGCCACGGCGGCGCCGCCGGCGAGGACCACACCGGCCGCGGCGGTCGCCAGCGAGCGCCCGGCGCGTGCGGCAGTCATCGTCCTGCACCTCCTTCCTGAGGGTTCGTCACCGGGCGCAGAGTGGTCGACGTCCGGATCGGGCGGTGTTCCATGACCTTGATTCGTGCGCGAATGATGCTTGGACGGGCGGGTCGCCCGACTTCTTTCGCTTGAACGTTCGACACTCGGACGGCCTACATTCGCCGGCCCGGACCCGTCCGGTTCCGACCGGGGAACGAACCAGAGAAGGAGGGTGCACAGGTCCCTCACTCCTTCTCCCGGCCACGCGAAAGGCCAGATCGTGAAGCACCACCGTCCCCACCAGGCCCGTCGTCGCCCCTGCCCCCGGCCGGGGTCGCAGGCCGCGGCCGGGTCCACGCCGTGAGCGAGCCCGCGCAGGCCGCCACGGCCTGCACCGACGGACCCCTGCTGGAGGCGCTGATGGCCGAGGTCGCGGTGGGCGACCAGGACGCCTACCGCAGGATCTACCGGGCCCTGCTCGGGCCGGTCTTCGGACTCGTCCTGCGGGTACTGCGCGACCCGGCCCAGTCCGAGGAGGTCGCGCAGGAGGTCATGCTGGAGGTGTGGCAGTGCGCGGCCCGCTACCGGCCGGAGCGCGGCGCCGTCGTGCCGTGGGTGATGACCATGGCCCACCGCCGCGCCGTCGACCGGGTGCGCCAGGCACAGAGGACCAGCGCCCGCGAAGAACGCGCCGCGGCCCACGCACACACCACCGCCTTCGACGAGGTCGCCGAGGCCGTCGAGGACCGTCTGGAACACGAGCGGCTGCGCCGGTGCCTCACCGCGCTCACCGGTCTGCAACGGCAATCCCTCACGCTCGCGTACTACCGCGGCCTGACCTACCAGGAGGTCGCCGACCTGGTGCACGCACCGCTGAGCACGGTCAAGACCCGGATGCGCGACGGCCTCGTCCGGCTGCGCGACTGCCTGGGGGTGCACCCGTGAACGACACCGCCGACCTGCACACACTGTCCGGCGCCTACGCCCTGCACGCCCTCGGCGACGCCGAACGCTCCGCCTTTGAACGCCACCTCGCCCGGTGCGAGCCCTGCCGCACGGAAATCGCCGGATTCGCCGCCACCCTCGCCAGGCTCGGCCTCGCCGCCGCGACCGTGCCGCCGCCCGGCATGGAGGACCGCGCGATGGCCGCCCTCCCCCGCATCCGGCAGCTCCCACCGCGCACCGTCGCCGACCGACTGCTGCCCGAGCGCGTCCGCCGCCGGCCCGGCCGCACCGCCGCCCGCCTCGCCCTGGCCGCCTGCCTCGCCCTCACCGCCGTCTTCGGCGGCCTCGCCGTCCACCAGCACGACCAGGCGCAGCGGGCCGAAAGCCGAACCGCACAGCTGCGCACCGAACTCGCCGAATTCGGTGCGCTGCTGGCCGCGCCGGACGTCCGCAGCGCCACCGCCTCTACCAGCGACGGCAGCGGAAGCGGCACCGCCGTGTGGTCCCGTCAACGCGACCGGGCAGCGTTCCTCGCCGCCGACCTGCCACCGCTGCCCGCCGGCCGCGCCTGGGAGCTGTGGCTCGACAAGGGTGGCGCGCCCCGCCCCGCCGGCCTCCTCCACACCTCCGACGGCACGCTGCTGCTGCCCTCCGGCATCGACGGCGCACGGGCCCTCGCCGTCTCCCAGGAACCCGCAACCGGCTCGCCGCAGCCGACCACCGATCCCGTTCTGCTGCTCCCCCTGCCCTGACCCACCAGGGCCCGGTTCCTGCAAGAAGCGCGTGCGAGCCGGTCGTGCGATCGGGTCCACGGCGTGGGAAGCACCCCCGCGAGCAGCACGTCCGGCTGGCGCGCCTCAACGCGGCAGCGTGCCGGGCATCGTCGGCCCGAAGCCGCCGTCGTCGGTAGTCCGATGCCGCGCGGCCGTGCCGTGCCGGTTCTCCGGATAGGGGGCACGGGGGTGCGGGCCGACAGGTGTCGCGGATGCCAGCACCAGCGGCGCTCCGGTGAGCACCGCCGCGACCGCGTCCACGGTGAGCCGGTGCCAGCCGCAGGCGTCAAGCAGCATGGTGTGCCGGCCGCGCGGCATCACGATCGTGCCGACGCGGGCGCCGGCCGCGGCGGCTCGGCGGGCGAGGTCCCAGGACTGCGCCGCGGAGGTGACGGGGTCACGCTCGTCGTGGAGAATCACCAGGCTCCGCCCGGCCAGGTGGGCGACGGGTTCGCCCGGCGGGCACCACGGTGCGAGGGCGACCACGCCCCGCACCCCGGGACGCCCGGCGGCAGCGATCGCCGCGCGGCCGCCCATCGAGTGACCGACCAGGGCGACCGGCAGCCCCGGAACCAGGCGGGCAAGCTCACCCAAGGCGCGGTGCGCGTCCTGCACCGGGTGCGCCGCGTGCCCGTTCCAGCCGCGGTACCGGTAGCGGACCCGCGCGATCAGGACGGCATCGCCCGGCAGTTGGCGGCGCAGCGCCCGGGCGAGGAGATGCATCCGGCGCGCCGGCAGGTTGAGGAGCGTGGGCGGGGCGAGGCTGTCGGCGCGGCCGCCGTGGAGCAGGAGCACCACGGCCTGCGGGCTGTCGGGGGCGTGCAGGACATCGAGTGCTGCCGGGGCGGTACGGCTCCGGTTCATGAGGATTCACTCTCCTGCTCGGGTGATCGGCCGGAACGGCGAATGCGCCACCGTCGCCTGCGACCACGGACCGGGCCAGGGCCGGTGTTGCCGGGCGGACGGAGCCGGGACGGAGGTCGTCCGCAGACGTGCAGCCCCGGCCGGGAGCACCGGAGGAGGGCCGGGGCTGCACGCCCAGGGGCGGGTCAGGAGGTCGGCATGAGGACGGTGTCGACGATGTACACGGTGGCGTTGGCGGTCTGCACGTTGCCGCACAGCACCTTGGCGTTGCCGTTCGCGGTGAAGTCCTGCCCGGCGCCGGTAACGGTCACCGTGCCGCCCTGGAGCGTCTTGTGATCACCCGACAGGTCCATGGGTGCGAGACGCTCCGGCGCCACGTGGTAGGTGAGGATCTTGGTGAGCTTGTCCTGGTCGGCGAGGACGGCGTCCAGGTCCTTCTTCGGCAGCTTGGCAAAGGCGTCGTTGGTCGGCGCGAACACCGTGATGTTCTGCGCCGAGTTCAGGGTGTCGGCCAGACCCGCCTTGGTGACGGCGCTCACGAGGGTGGACAGCAGCGGGTTGTGGGAGGCGGCGGTGGCGACCGGATCCTGCGCCATGCCGGCGAACGAGCCGGCCCCGTCCTTCGGAACCGCTGCACAGGCGGCACCGAACGGCCGGGCCGCGGCCATGGCCGTGCTCACTGCCGCGCTCGGCACGGCCTGCGGTGCCTTGGACGACGCCGCATCGGCGGCGGCTCCGCTGCTGGAACCCCCGCCGCTGCCGCAGGCGCTCATCCCGAGCGCCAGGGCACCGGCGGCGACAAGTACGGCGAAGGAACGGCTGCGGGACATGGTCGACACGAGAAGGTGCTCCTTACGGGAGAGTGGCGCGGCCAGGGCGAGGACCGCCCGGCCGGATGACGTCCGACGGCGTGCCGCGCCACCGGCCGCACTGCCTGCCGGGGCGGAAGATGCATTCGCCTGTCACACAACCCGTTCGGCGCCGCCGGACCCCGGGATTGGCGCCGTCCCCGGACTCACCCGGACGAGTGGTGACCGGGCAGAACAATGCCTCAGGGGAGGGCGGACTCCGTTGACGGCCGCCCGGGTCGCTGCTGCACTCCGCCGACCAGCCCGGGGCGGTTTCGGGCCGGGTGTGGCAACCACAGGCGTGCGTGGGGACTGCCGGAATGCAGCGAGGTGGCCGGGCCGGGCCGCGCCGGGCCGGGCCGGGGGGAGACGTTGGGCAGCGTTCACAGTCCTGCGATATAGGCGTCGGCGTTGGCGAGGGCTGCCGCGGTGGCGCCGTCGAGCAGAGCCTGGCGGATCAGCTCCCATCCGGCTTGGGGGTCTTGGTCGCGGTCTGCCGGTTGCCGCAGGACTTCCGCGGTGAGGGTGTTCGCCTGCTGCCGGATCATGACCGGGATCCGGGAGCGGAAGTGCGGGAGATCCTGGGCGAGCGTCCGGGTGGCGAGCAGGCCGGTGTGGGCGGGGTTCTCGGCGACTGCCTGCTCCAGCAGGCGGACGGGGAAGTCCACCCGGCGGGCCATGCGGGCGATCAGGACGGCGGCGTTCTGCGGATCGAGTTCGAGGGTGGCGGTGATCGTCCGGGCGATCACCACGGTGGCGTCCCGCTCGGCGGACCCGGTCTCCAAGAGGAACAGCAGGTCTGCTGCGCTGCGGGTGTTGAAGCAGACCATGCCGCAGACCTCCGGACGGGACGCGTACAGCCCGGACGGGCGGGCCCGGACGGCTGACAGGGCGGCGGAGGGCGCTGTGGTCAGGCTGCACAGTCGCGGCAGATCGGCCGGCCGTTCCTGTCCTGGCCGGCGGGTCGGGTGCGGTGGTGGACCAAGAAGCAGGTCATGCAGGTGAACGCGTCCTCCTGCAGGGGCACGACCTGGACGGTTCCTCGCCGGACAGGTCGGTGCCCGGAAGTTCCAGCCCCTCGACGGCCTCGGCTTCGGCGTCGACCGCGGCGCTTTGCTTGTCGTCGCGTCGGCCCTGCGGCCGCCGGGCGGGCGGCCGCCCCCGGGCCGGGGCCCGGGGGCGGCGGCAGGCTCCCGGTCATCAGGGCCCGCCCGGAGGGGCGGGTAGGTCAGATGTGGCCGAAGAACATGCTGCCGGGGGCGTCGGGGTCGTTGGACATGAAGTGCTCGCGCACCGCGCGGATGAACTCCTGGCGCGAGATCGCCCCGTTCCCGTCGGTGTCCAGCTTCATGAACACGTCCATCGCGTCGGGCGATTCGCTCCTCCACACGTCCCGCAGGAGCCGGGCGAACTCGTCCTTGCTGATCTCGTTGTCGCCGTTGGTGTCGATGACGTCGAAGATCGCGTGGCCGCCGCCGTCCACCACGTTCAGCCGGCTGGTGTCGATGCACGCGAGGCGGTTCGCCGTGACGAACTGGTCCTTCGTCAGCCGGTCGCCTCCGGCGCCGGAGTGGCGCAGCAGTTCCAGCCAGTAGATCTGGCAGAAGCTCTGCAGGGCGCGGGCACGGAGGTCGTTCTTGTCGAGCTTGTAGGCCTGGATGTAGCGGTCGGCGAGTCTCTGGTAGTCCGTGCAGTCCACGTAGCCGTCCTTGTCGGCGTCGATGGTGTCGAACTGGCGCTCAAGTTTGGTGGTGATGATGTCCCGCACCGTCGTGGTCATGCCGCATTCCTTTCGCGATCCTGGGTGTGGCGCTTTCCCGGGGTGGGGGAAGGCCACCCCGGACACTCCCCGGACCGTGCAAGGGACATCCGGACCGGACCCCGTTCTCACACGAACCGCTGTACGCCGCGCCCACGATCAGCCCCTCCGGGACCGGCGGCCGACGGCACATCGGGTGCATGCCACGCCTGGACCTGCGCCCGTGACGCGGCCCGCGGGCTGCCTTCGCTGCCCCGCGCACGCCGCGCGCCAGCACCTCCCCGAAAACGCCGCCGCCACGCCCGGCCCCCGGCCGCCTGTGGTGCCTGCGGCCGGGCACTGCCCGCTCAAGGCCGTGAGGGGCGCTGCGACCGGTCCGGACCGGCGCAGCGCCGGGCCGCGGCGGCAGGGTCCGGGGCGCGGCGGCCGCCGTGGGGCGGGATCGGCAGTCCGGTTCACTCCAACTGCCCAGCGGGGTGCTCCGCAGGCAGTAGCCGGTGTCCCTTCGCTGACGGGTCGCTCGTTGGCCACGGCGTGATCGAGAAATTCGCCATCATGGCGGCTGCCGCCAGGCCACGCTCTCCGGCCAGGACGCGTACGTGGTCCTCGGCGACCACCAGCCGGAGCAGGCCGTCTCCGGCAAGCCGCTGACGTTCTCCCACTACCGGATCTGGCGGCTGCGCCCCTGCGACACCCACGACTACAAGAACCGCCCGGCCTGCGGCTACTGCACCCGCAGCGTCACCAACGGCGTCGCCGACGCCAACCCCTATTCCGGGACGGCAGTCTGCTGAGCACCCTCGAACGCGTGGCGGCCCGCTGAGCATCCTGCTCCGCGGGCCGCCGCACGTTCGAGGAGCCGTCATGTCAGACCGAGCCGGCGGGCGGTCTCCTCACCGCCCTGCATGTGACCGTGCGCCTTGTCTCCGAGCTCGGCAACGATTCCGGCGACCACGGTCTCCACCACGGCGAGCGTGGGCACCAGGCTGTCGTAGGGCGAGGGGGCCCCGACCTGGCTGGAGAGCACCACCTCTGCCTGGGTACTCACGGGCGAGAGCCAGGTGTCCGTGAACAGCACGACCCGCCCGCCCGCCTCCCGGACCAGCTCGGCAATGGTGACCTTGTCCTCCTCGTAGCGGCGGTAGTCGAACACGACGAGGACATCCCGCCGGCCCAGGGAGGACAGCTGAGCCGTGCGCTCCACGGGCCGGTCGGGCAGCATCCGTACCTCGTCGCGCATCTGCATCAGGTGCAGGCCGAGGTACTGGGCGAACAGATGGCTGAAGCGGCCACCGACCAGCGTGATGCGGCGCTTGGGGTCGGCGAGGAGTTGCACGGCCCGCTCCAGGTCGTGCGGGGTGACTTCGGCCAGGGTGCGATCGACAGCCGAAGTGAACACCTCCCTGCCGTAGGCGAGCAGGCCTGCCGGTCCGGTCCGGTCCACCGAGTCGTCCTCGGTGGGGGCGCCGTAGCCGCCCGCGGTGTAGAGGGTGAGCGGGGAGGCGTTCCGCTCGTCCA
This sequence comes from Kitasatospora sp. DSM 101779, assembly GCF_025655475.1. GTDB lineage: Bacteria > Actinomycetota > Actinomycetes > Streptomycetales > Streptomycetaceae > Kitasatospora. Next base: position 159,658 of record NZ_JAHTIK010000001.1, read on the forward strand.
GCTCCGCGCGCAGCGCTGCCTGGAAGTCGGGGAAGCCTCGGTAGCCGAGTCGGTTGACGAAGCGGATGACCGTGGGGGCGCTGACGTCGGCGCGTTCGGCGAGGGTGGCGATGGTCTCGAATCCGGACGCGGGCCAGCCTGCGAGCAGGACCCGGCCGACCTTTCGCTCGGCGGGGCTGCATTCGCCGAGTCGCTGCCGAATGTCCTCGGCGAGGGTGACGGGGGCCATGGGGGTCCTTTCCCGGTCTGGGGCTCGGAGAGGCCGGCGGTGGCCGGTCGCCCCGGGTGGCCTGGGCTGCGGGAGCTTGATCGTGATCCCCGCAGCCTAGCGAAGTGCCGGGCTGCGGGGAGGTGCTCGGGTGGTTCGGGCGGTCAGTCGGTGGCGGGGGCGATGCGCACGTCGAGGTCGCTGAAGGAGGCGGTCGTGGTGCCGTCGGCGCTCCAGGCGCGGCTGTCGCCCCGCTTGCGGAAGGTGATCTCGAAGGTCGGGCCGGTCTCGAAGGTGGTGGCGGTCGCTGTGCGCCGGTCGGCGGCGGTGAGGGCCCGGGCGGTGCCGGAGAAGGAGTAGGGGGTGCCGTCCGGGTTGTCGACGGAGTAGAAGGCGTCGTGGTTGGCCGGCACGGTGTTCTGCGGGCCTGGCGTGAGCGGCTTCTTGCCGTCGGCCGGCTCGGTGTGCCAGGTTCGGGCGTCGTACCGGTCGCCGTCGGTGAGGTAGCTGTAGCGGACGCCTTCGATGGTCCACCGACCGCCGGTGGTGCCGGTGCGGGCGCGGCGCAGGTCGAACACGGAGACGCCGTGGGTGCCCAGGACGCGCAGGGACTCGTCGGCGGACCCGGCGTGCTCGACCTCGAGGGCGGTGTTCTCGTCGAGGGCGAACACCCGGGTGTGTCCGGTGTCGGCTGCGAGCCGGATCGCGCGGCCTTCGCGGCCGTAGGTGCCGGTGTGGGTGTCGATGAGGCCGGAGCCGAAGAAGCCGAAGCCGCCGGCGGGGATGTAGCCGAGGCGGCCGGGGTCCTCGAAGTAGCCGGGCGTGCTGCCGTCACGAAGGGCCGGATAGCTGTCGCCGCCGCTGACCATGTCGGGCCCGGAGGCGATCTGAGCGCCGGCGCTGGAGCCCGCGACGACGGCCCCGGCCCGCAGTTTGGCGCGGATCGCGGCGAGGACCTTGGAATCGGTGTGGGCGTCGCCGTGCAGCAGGCTGGTGAGGTAGCGGTACTGGTCGCCTCCGCCGAAGAAGAACCCGGTCATGGCGTTCACTTGGGCGGCCGCGGCGTCGGAGTCGGCGGCGGCGACGTGGTCGATGTCGATCGGGATCCACTGGGCGTCGGCCGCTCCGTGGTGCTTGAACAGATCGGCGTAGTACCTGCCGTTGCACACGGAGTTCGAGCACCGGTCGGGGTCCGCCGCGTCGGGGTCCTGGCTCTCGGGGACGGAGGCGGCGGTGAGCACGCCGATGCGGGCCCGCCCGGCGCCGCCCGCCTTGGCGATGATCTCGTGGTAGATCTCGGTGTTGTCGTCCTTGAGGCCTCCGCCCACCAGGATCAGGGTGCCGCCGCCCCGGTGGTCCGGGCGGGCCGGGGTCTGCGGGGCTGCGGAGGCGGTGGGTGCGGCCGCTGCGACGACGGTCAGGGCGGCGGCCGCGGCGATCGCCGCGCGTGGGGGCAGGTGGTGTCGGTTCATCCGGGTTCTCCCGTGGGGGTCGAGGGGTGGGAACCGTGCGGTTCCGGGTGTGCGCAGCCCGTCGGCGACGCGTACCCGGTGTCGGCGGCCCGGCCGGCCGGCGGGTGCCGCTGCGTCCGGCCGGGCCTGTCCTTGGGTGCGTGCTCAGGTGCGGCGCAGGCGTTCGATCAGGGATGCGAGCAGGGCGATCCGGCCGGGCACGCTGGCCACGTCGAGCCACTCCTGGGGGGTGTGGTCGGCGCCGCCGACGGGGCCGAGGCCGTCGAGGGTGGGGATGCCGAGGCCGGAGGTGAGGTTGGCGTCGCCGACCCCTCCGGTGGAGGCAGCGTCGATGTCCAGGCCGAGTTCGGCGGCGGCCTCCCGGGCGAGGGCCAGGACGGCCTGGGCGGCGGGGGTGTTCTCCATCGGCGGGCACAGGTCGACCTGGTGCACCCGGGCGGTGGTGCCGTCGACGACGGGGCGGGCGGAGGCCTCGCGGATTCCGGCGATCGCGGTGTGCAGCCCGGCGGTGGTCGTGGCGCGGACCTCGATGTGCAGTTCGGCCTCGGGGCAGACGATGTTGGTCCGGGTGCCGGCCCGGACCACGCCGACGTTGAGGGTGACGCCGGGCCATCGGCCGTTGAGTGCCTGGAGGTCGACGACGAGGTGGGCTGCGGCGAGGGCGGCGTTGGCGCCGCGTTCGGGTTCGATGCCCGCGTGCGCCGCGCGGCCGGTGACCGTCACCAGGAGGTCGGCCACGCCCTTGCGCTCGACGACCAGGTCGCCGTTCTCCCGGGCGCACTCGAGCGCGAGGGCGTAGTCGGCTCCGGCGGCGACGCGTTCGGTGATCGGGCGGCTGGCGGGCGAGCCGATCTCCTCGTCCGGGGTGGCGAGGACGATCAGTTCGGCGAACGCGGTCCGCCCGTGCCGGACCAGGAGGTCGGCGGCGGTGATGCCGGCGAGCAGTCCTCCCTTGTCGTCGCTGACGCCGGGGCCGTGGGCCAGGTGGCCGTCGGTGCGGAAGGGGCGGGCCGCGGCGGTGCCGTCCTCGAAGACGGTGTCCATGTGGCCGACGAGTACGATCCGGGCACCGCCGTCGGCGGCCGGCAGTGTGCCGGCGAGACGGCCGATCAGTACGTCGCCGCACGGTCGGCCGTCGGGCAGACGGGTGGGGATGCGCTCGGTGGTGAAGCCGATGCGGTCCAGCCGCTGTTCGACCCGGTCGGCGACCCGGTTCACGCCCGCGGGGCTGTAGGAGCCGGAGTCGAGGGCGACGAGGTCGGCGAGGTCGGCGAGGTAGTCCGGCAGGGCCGCCTCGGCGGCGGCCCGCAGGACGGCCGGGCCGGCCGGCCCTCGGTCCGTGGTGGGCGCCTGCTCGGCGGGGGCGCTCACAGGACCTTGGACAGGAACGCCTTGGTGCGTTCCTGCTCCGGGTCCACCAGCACGGTGCGAGGGTCGCCTGCCTCGACCACGACGCCGTCGTCCATGAACACGGCGGTGTCGCCGACCTCGCGGGCGAAGCCGATCTCATGGGTGACCACGACCATGGTCATGCCGTCGGCGGCGAGGTCGCGCATGACGTCCAGGACGTCGCCGACGAGCTCCGGGTCGAGCGCGGAGGTCGGCTCGTCGAACAGCATCAGTTTCGGCTTCATCGCGAGCGCGCGGGCGATCGCGACGCGCTGCTGCTGGCCGCCGGACAGCTGGGAGGGGTAGTGGCCGGCGCGGTCGCCGAGGCCGACCCGGTCCAGCAGGAGCTGCGCCTCGGCGCGGGCGTCGGCCTTGTTGACGCCGTTCACCCTGACGGGCGCCTCGATGACGTTCTCCAGGGCGGTCATGTGCGGGAAGAGGTTGAAGCGCTGGAAGACCATGCCGATCTCGCGGCGGCGTTCAGCGACCTCGGACTCGCGGAGCTCGTGCAGGCGGGTGCCGGCCTGACGGTAGCCGACGAGGTCGCCGTCGACGGTGAGGCGGCCGCCGTCGACCTTCTCCAGGTGGTTGATGCAGCGCAGGAACGTGGACTTGCCGGAGCCGGAGGGCCCGAGCAGGCAGCACACCTGGCCGCGTTCGACGGTGAGGTCGATGCCCTTGAGGACGTCGAGCTTCCCGTAGTGCTTGCGCACGCCCTCGGCGTGCACCATGGGCTGGGCCATCGGTTCAGCCCTTCCGTTCGCGGTTGGTGGTGAGAAGGTCGGTGACGCCGACGAACATGCGGCGCAGGGGTGAGACCTGGGCCATGCGGGTGGTGCCGCGGCCGTAGCGGCGCTCCAGCCAGGCCTGGGGGACGGACAGGACGGTGGTCAGCGCGAGGTACCAGAGGGCGGCGACGACGAGCATCGGGATGACCTGGTAGTTCTGGGCGTAGACGTCCTGGATGTTCGACATCAGGTCGTGGGCGGCGATCACCGAGACGTAGGCGGTGGTCTTGAGCATGTTGATGGTCTCGTTGCCCATCGGGGGGATGATGACCCGCATGGCCTGCGGCAGGACGATGCGGCGCATCGTCAGGGCGGGCTTCATGCCGAGGGAGTGCGCGGCCTCGGTCTGGCCCGGGTCGACGGACTGGATGCCGGCGCGGACGATCTCGGAGGCGTAGGCGGCCTCGTTGAGGCCGAGGGCGAGCAGGGCGGCGATCGACGGGGTGAGCAGGCTGTTGGTGTCGAGCTGCACGAAGGTGATCGTGGTGAACGGGATGCCGATCATCACGTGCTTGTAGAGGGCGGCGGCGTACGCCCAGAAGATGATCTGCACCAGCAGCGGGGTGCCGCGGAAGAGCCAGACGAACAGTGAGGACAGCGCGTACAGCACGGGGCTGGCGGACAGTCGCATGACGGCGACGAGGGTGCCGAGGGCCAGGCCGATCGCCATGGCTGCGGCGGTGAGCCACAGGGTGGTGACGAGGCCGTCGAAGATGAGGTCGGCGAAGAGGTAGTGGCCGACGACGTCCCAGTGCAGGTTGGGGTTCTTGGCGAGGGAGCCGACGAGTCCGACGAGGGAGAGCAGGGCGAGGGCGGCGGCGATCCAGCGGCTCCAGTGGCGTACGGGGACGGCGGTGAGTTCGTCGGCGCGCACGGCGGCTTCCTCGGTCCGGGTCGCGGGTGCGGAGGCGGGAGAGGCGGTCATGTCAGTCCACCGCGCCGTTCTTGGTGGCCTGCTTGATGGCGATGGACGCGGCGCCGTACGTGGCGTGGATCGTGGCGAGGGAGCCCTCGTCGATCAGCTGCTGGAGTGCCTTCTGGACGGCGTCGGTGAGCTGCGGCAGGTTCTTGGCGATCGCGATGCCGTTGGGTGAGGCGTTGTAGCCGCCGAGTGCGGCGGGGTCGTCGACGACCTCGAACGCGGCGCCGCCGTCGGCGGTCTTCGCGGTCCATCCGGCGGCGGGCTTGGTGAGGACGTCGGCGACGACCTTGCCGGAGCGCAGGGCGAGCTGGGCGTCGGAGTCCTTGGGGAAGGCCTGGAGGTGGATGGCGTTCCTGCCGAGCTCGCGGCACCTCTCCTGGTGCTTCTCGAGGAGCTTCTGCTGGTTGGTGCCGGTCTGGACGGCGACGGAGCGGCCGCACAGGTCGTCGAGGGTGACGATCGTCTGCGGGTTGCCCTTGGCGACCATGACGCCGGTGCCGGAGGCGGAGTAGTCGACGAAGTCGACGACCTGCTCGCGCTCCTTGTTGTCGGTGATGGCGGAGATCGCGGCGTCGTACTTGCCTGCCTGGATGGCGGGGACGATGCCGTCGAACTTCTGGGCCTGGAACTCGAACGTGACGCCGAGCTTCGCGGCGAGGGCCCGGCCGAGGTCGACGTCGAGGCCGGTCATCTCCTTGCTGCCCTCGGAGACGTACATCTCGAACGGGGGGTAGGGGATGTCGGTGGCGACGCGGACCCTGCCGGACTTCTTGACCGCTTCCGGCAGCGAGGCGTGAAGGGCGGCGTCGGGGGTGATCGTGACGCCTGCGATCGTGACCGGGGCGGCAGCGGGGGGAGCCGGCTCGCCGCCTCCACCGGTGCAGGCGGACAGGGCGAGGGATCCGCACAGGGTGACGGCCGCCAGCAGGGCCGGTCTGCGGAAGACGAGGGAGTTCACGTCGCTACCTTTCGGGAACCTTGGCGGCGCCCGTGGGGCCGCGCCGCGAGCCATGACGTTACATCCAACGCTGAAAGATGAACAGATGTAACACAGGATACAAATGCATAACGGCCTGACCCTCGGGTCGCCGCTGCATCGTTTCCGCACCGCAAGGCCAAGATTTTCCCCCGGACTTCCGTTACATCTATCGCCGACCACGCAGGATCTGTATCTTCCGTTCCCGAGCGCCGTTCGGCGCGCCGCCGCTCCCCCGTCGGCGGCACTCCCCTGCCCCGGGCCGTACGCCCGGGGCAGGCCCCCACATCGCCGGCCCCGCCCCACGACTCCGGGCCGGCCTCCCCCAGGAGCACGCATGTCCGTGTCCGTACGTCCCGCCGTCCGCACCGCCCCCCTGGCGGGCGCCGCCGCGCTCGCCCTGGCGCTGCTCGCCCCCGCCCAGGCCGCGCACGCCGCCCCGATCACCGGCAGCCTGGTGCTCGCCGGCGGCGCGGTCGCCCCCACCAACTCCGCGGTCTACGGAACGTTCCTCACCAAGGCCGGCGGGAGCGGCGCACGGATCGGCGTCATCACCGCCGCCTCCGACGTCCCCGCCGACGACCCCCACGCGGGCGACCCCGCCACCTGCAGCAACTCGGTCTGCAACGGCACCTACTACGTCGACCTGCTGAAGAACACCTACGGCGCCGCGGACGCCCAGTGGATCCCCATCGACCTGGACCACATCGCCAACAACTCCAGCCAGAGCGTCATCAACCAGATCAACTCGATGACCGGCTTCTTCTTCGGCGGAGGCGACCAGAGCCGCCTGGTCACCACCCTGCTCAAGAGCGACAACAGCGACTCCCCCGCCCTGGCGGCCATCCGCGCCAGGTTCACCGCCGGCGCCGCCGTCATGGGCACCAGCGCCGGCACCACCATCGCCAACGGCCGCGACATGGTCACCGGAGGCGAGAGCTGGGACGCGCTGCGCTACGGCTCCTACACCACCGTCAGCAGCAGCCACCCCGACGACCTCACCTACCGGCCCGCGGGCGGCTTCAACTTCTTCACCTCCGGCCTGCTCGACACCCACTTCGCCGCCCGCGGCCGCCAGGGACGCCTCACCCGACTGGCGGCCGACACCGCCCACACCCGCGCCTTCGGCATCGACGAGGACACCGCACTCGTCGTGACCAACCCCGGCTCCGCCAACGAGACCGACGCCGTCGTCGGCACCAACGGCGTCTCCGTCTTCGACCTCCGCACCGCCACCGTCGGCACCCACAGCGGCTACTGGTCGATCGACGACGTCAAGTGGAGCTACCTGACCGGCGGCGACACCTACACCCCCGCCACGTGGACGGCGTCCTCCACCAAGCCGGGCTACGCACCGGGCGGCGGCAGCGTCGGCAGTCGCTGGAGCGACGTCTTCTCCTCGCCCGACTCCTCCACCGACCACCCCTACCAGATGGTCACCATGGCCAGGGAGCTCGTCGACGCCGGCCGCAGCACCTACCAGTACGGCATCAGCTACGAGAGCGGCCCCACCTTCGAGGCCGACCTCACCAAGGGCACGGGCTACCAGGCGTGGAGGAGCGGCACCGCCGTGTCCTTCACCAACCTCACCACCCACCTGTACGTCTACTGAGCTTCCCCGGTCCGACCGCGGAACCGGGCCGGTGCGCCGTGCGGCGCGCCAGCCCGGCCCGTTCGGCGCCCCGGCGCCCGGCGTGCCGTCAGTCCGGCTGGAGCCCGGTCAGGCGGCGCGGATCGAGGATGCCGTCGAGTTGCTCGGAAGGCAGCACGCGCGCCTCTCCCGCGAGATCGCGCACCGTGCGGCGCTCCACGACGCAGCGGCGGGCGAGTTCGGTGGACCTGCGGTAGCCGATCACCGGGTTCAGCGCGGTGGCGAGGACCGCGGAGCCGCTGGCGTGGGCGTAGGTGCGCTCCGCATCGGCCTCGATGCCGGCCACGCAGCGCTCGGCCAGCAGCCTGCAGGCGGCGGTCATGCGTCGCAGGGCGGTGAGGAGGACGTGGGCGATCAGCGGCTCGAAGGCGTTGAGCTGCAGCTGGCCGGCTTGGGCGGCCATGGCGACGGCCGCGTCGGCGCCGATGGCGTCGTAGCAGACCTGGGTGACGGCCTCGGGGATCACCGGGTTGACCTTCCCGGGCATGATGCTGGACCCCGCCTGGAGTTCGGGCAGCCGGATCTCGGCGAAGCCCGCCTGCGGACCGGAGGCGAGCAGGCGCAGGTCGTTGCAGACCTTGACCAGGCGGAGCGCGAACCGCCTGAGGGCGCCGGAGAGTTCGATGAACGCTCCGACGCCCTGGGTGGCCTCGACGAGGTCGCGGGCCGGCCGTACCGGTATGCCGGTGACGCGGGCGAGGTGGCCGGTGCACGCCTCCGCGAAGCCGGGATGGGTGTTGAGACCCGTGCCGATGGCGGTGCCGCCCATGTTGATCTCGCACAGGGCGCGGGCGGCGTGCTCGATCGCTGCCGTGTCGTCGCGCACCCCGAGGGCGAAGGCCGCGAACTCCTGACCGAGCGTCATGGGGACGGCGTCCTGCAGCTGGGTGCGGCCGAGTTTGACGACGTCGGCGAACGCGTGGGCGCGGTCGGCGAAGGCGTCCGCCAGGACGCCCTGGGCGAGGCTCAGTCCGCGGGCGGCCGTGTACAGCGCTGTCTTCACGGCGGTGGGGTAGGCGTCGTTGGTGCTCTGCCCGAGATTGACGTGGTCGTTGGGGCTGAGGCGGGCGTAGTCGCCGCGCGCCGCCCCGATGAAGTCCAGCGCGCGGTTGGCGACGACCTCGTTGGCGTTCATGTTGGTCGAGGTGCCGGCGCCGCCCTGGAGGACGTCGACGAGGAAGTGGTCGTGGAGGGCGCCTTCCCGGATCTCCTCGCAGGCGCGAGCGATGGCCTCGGCCCGTTCCGGGTCGAGGACGCCCAGATCGCGGTTCGCGAGGGCGGCGGCCTGCTTGACGGAGGCGAGCGCGGACACGAGTTCGGGGTGGGCGGACAGCGGGATGCCGCTGAGCGGGAAGTTCTCGACGGCTCGCAGCGTGTGGATGCCGATGTAGGCGTCGGCCGGGAGGTCGCGGTCGCCGATCAGGTCGTGCTCGGTTCGCAGGGATCCGCGGCCTTCGAAGGATGGTGGTGAGAAGGAGTGGCCGCTGGTGCTGGTCATGAAGGGAGTCCAGGTGGGTCGGGAGCCAAAGCAATGTATCGAAAGTTACAAGACCTGCCGTGTTGAGTCCACGTGTAACGCGCACGGACTGTGAAGTCACCCTCCACACCAGGCCGAGCGCTGCTCCCACCCGCGGGAATGCGCCGTTGCCAGAACGTAATGCTCAATACATTCACTCACTTCTACGCACGGATGTAACTTTTGCTTCGCGCCGATGACGGCGCGCCTCCCCTTCCTCCTTCGACAGAGGGCACCCCATGACCTCCTTCCGCTCCCCCCTGCTCCGCCACGCGGCGGTCACCCTCGCGCTGGCCTCCTCCGCACTGTCGCTCAGCGCCTGTTCCAGCTCCTCCGGCAAGTCCTCGGACGCGGCTCCGGCCGCCGCCGCACCGTCCGCCCCGGTGACGGTCAAGGGCGTGCCGATCTCGGCGGACGGGAAGCTCACCGCCACGCTCCCCGAGACGATCCGCAAGGCCGGCAAGGTGCGGGTCGCCACCGACGTGCCGTACCCGCCGTTCGAGATGTACGTCTCCGAGGGCAGCAAGGAGATCACGGGCATCGACCACGACCTCGGCCAGGCGATCGGCGCCCGGCTGGGCGTGAAGTTCGAGTTCACCGCCCAGAAGTTCGACGGCCTGCTGCCGGCCGTCCAGGCCGGCAAGTTCGACGCCGTGATGTCGGCGATGACGGACAAGAAGGAGCGTCAGCAGGCGGTCGACTTCGTCGACTACGTCAACGCGGGTCCCGGGTGGCTGGTGCGCAAGGGCAACCCGGATGGCATCAAGGTCGTCACGGACGTCTGCGGCAAGAGCGTGTCGGTCCAGACCGGCACCAACCACCAGAAGATCCTCGAGCAGCGGCAGGAGCTGTGCAAGCAGCAGGGCAAGCCGGCCATCACCGTACTGGCGTTCCCCAAGGACTCCGAGGCCCAACTCGCCCTGCGCTCGGGCAAGGTCTCCGCCGACTTCCTCGACGAGGTCACCGCGGCCTTCGTCGCCGACACCGCCGACAACGGCACCGCTTTCGACACCGTCACCGGCAAGGAGGCGGTCGGCCCGACCAGCGCGTCGCCCATCGGCATCGGCATCTCGAAGTCGGCACCGGGCCTCAAGGAGGCCGTCCGGGCGGCACTCCAGTCCCTGATGGACGACGGCTCCTACAAGAAGATCCTCGACGCCTACCACGTCCCGAACATCGCCATCCAGCAGGCGACAATCAACGGCGCCCTCGACTGATCGAGTCAGCAGTGCCTGCCTCCGGGGGCGTGCCCTGCACCGGCACGCCCCCGGGGCTGTTCCATGGCGGGGACAGCAGCAGTGGGGACAGGGGCGCAGAATCCGCCCACGTGCATCGGCTGGCCGGCCGCGCGGTACGGGGTGGGGCGGCCGCAGCGGACACAGGGCTGCGGGGCGCCGGTGACGAGCTCACCCCACGGCGTCCGGTCCAACTCGGCCGGGCCGCTGAACGCCGCCGGAGCGGCGGCCGGAGTGTGTGCGGGAGCCGGGGGCGAGCAGCGGCGGGCTGTGCGGGGCCGCGGGGACGAGGAGCGTGTCCACTGATCTGCCCAGCTTGGCCACGTAGAACCGGCTGTCCACACGGACGATCACCGTGCCGCCGGATCCGGTTTGCCGGACGGCGGACAGGGCCTCGGCGGCGACGGGTCCGGCTCTGCGGGCGCCGGCGGCTCTGCCCGCCGCAACCGCACCTCCGCGAGCCCGGCCGGGCCGGTGGGGAGAGGAGGGTGGCCAGGATCGGGGGGGCAGAGTGCGCATGCCCTTCCACCGCCCGGCGCCGGTTCCAGGCCCCGCCCGTCTCCTGACCGGGCATGCGGAGTGCCCGGTGTCGGTCGTTCGTCGACACCGGGCGTCTCTGGCGTTCCGTCAGCCGAACAGGCGGCGCTGGATCTCCCGGCGGTAGTCCTCCAGCGTCCGGTCGAGGTGCACGACCGTGGCCGCGGCGGCGTCCTCGGGGCGACCGTCGCGAATGGCCCGGTAGATCGCCTCGTGCTCCTCGACCGCTGCCTCGGCGGCCGCGCCGAGCATGTCGTGGATGCCGATGGCGCTGGACTGCCGCTGCAGGCGGCGGGCGTCGCGGACGGCGCTGAGCAGGAAGGCGTTGTGCGCGGCGGTGGCCACGGCGGTGTGGAAGTCGTCGTCCGCCTGGTTGAACACGTCGACCTGCCCGTGGAGGACCCCGTGCCGGCACTGCTGCGTGGCGACCTCGATGGTCCGCAGCTCGGCGGGGGTGGCGCGGGTGGCCGCGAGGCTGGCGGCGGCGGTCTCCTGGACCTTGCGGAATTCGAAGAGCATCAGGACGTGGTCGAGGTCGACCGGCCGGAAGAAGCCGCCCCAGCGGCTGGTGATGAGCATGCCCTCGTCGTCGGCGACGAACAGGCCGCGTCCCTTGTGGGCCCGGACCCGGCCGAGGGCCGAGAGGATCTTCACGGCCTCCCGCACCACCGCCCGGCTGGTGTTGAGCGTCTTGGCCAGATCGTGCTCGGTGGGCAGCCGGTCGCCCGGCACCAGGCCCTCCCCGGCGATGAACTCGAGGATCTGCTCCGAGACGATCTCGTAGCCGGGGCGGTAGTCGCGGCGCCCCTCGCCTGGGCCGTTCCCCGCTGCCGCGGCGGCGGGAGAGGCCTGCGCAGGCAGGGCGGCCTCGGTCGTGGGCGTGTCGTTCATCGTTCCTGCCTCCGGGATGACGTGCGCGAGGGCGACTGATCGCTGTGGAGCCGACTCAATCCTAGCGCAGAGAGTTATGAGTGCTACTCATTTCACCGGAGACGGCGACACCGGGCGTGGAACGAAAGCAGACAAGCTGGGCCTAACTCCACACAATGACGACTCACAGGCGGGCCATCAGCCCAAAGCTGTTTCGAATCGGCATGCTTGAACCCTTGACGAGTCTGTCGATAGGGCGGCTAATTAATCCCCGAGGGCGGCAGCGGGACGCCGGTCCTCGACACTCGACGCGCGACCTGGACGGCCGGCGTCACCCCCACCCCCACCTCCCGACCCTGTTCGGGGTCACTGCAGTGGAGTCACTCATGAGCGTGCCCAGCAAGAGACGAGCGGTACTGTTCGCGGCCTGCGCTGCGACCTTGGCGATGGCGGTGTCCGCCTGTGGTGGCTCGACGCCGGAGAAGACCACCAAGGACGGCTTCGCCCAGGTGGCGCAGACGGACGGCGCGGTGACGGTCTGGGTCGACGCGACCCGTCTGCCCGCCGCGAAGCAGTACCAGGAGCTGCACCCCGAGGTGAAGCTCGACATCGTCACCTACGACGGTGACGCCAACGGGTCCAACTACCTCCAGACCAAGGTCCAGCTGTTCAACCGGACCGGCAAGGGCTGGCCGGACGTCGTCTTCAGCTCCCAGAACAACGAGGCCACCTGGGCGGTCGACGCCGGGTTCGCCGCGCCGCTCGACAAGGGCCTGATCCCGGCCGACACCCTGGGCCGGTTCGCCAAGGGCGCCAACGACGTCTGCACGGTCAACGGCACCGTCTACTGCCTGCGCAACGACCTCTCGCAGGCGGTGCTCTGGTACAACGCTCCGCTGCTGCAGCAGTTCGGCTACACCGTCCCGAAGACCTGGGAGGAGTACCAGCAGCTGGGCGAGAAGGTGGCCGCCGAGCACCCGGGCTACCTGGTGGGTGACGCGGGCGACTCCTACACCCCCGAGATCTACCTCTGGGCGAGCAAGTGCGAGGCCAACCACATCACCGGTCCCAAGGCCGTCACGGCCAACACCGGCGGTGAGAACTGCACCAAGATGGCCAAGCTGATGGACGGGCTGATCAAGAACAAGTCCATGTCGGTCAGCGGCGTCTTCAGCACCGACTTCGCCAAGAACCAGGCCGACAAGGTCCTGCTGATGCCCGGCCCGGCGTGGTACGGCGGCGCGGTGTTCAAGGACACGCTGAAGACCGCGGACAAGACGATCGCGGTGGCCCCGATGCCGCAGTGGCAGGGCGACACCTCGCCGTCCACCGGCAACGTCGGCGGCGGCACCTGGCTGCTGTCCCAGCACTCGGCCCACCTGAAGGCGGCCACCGACTTCCTGAAGTGGGTCACCACCGACAACGCCTACCAGGGCGAGAAGGCCCCGGGCTTCCCGGCGTACGCGCCCGCGGCCGAGAACTGGCTGAAGGCGCAGGCCGCCTCCGGCTACTTCGTCGGTGACCTCGGCGCCCTGAAGGACGCCTCCTCCCAGGTGTGGCCGGGCTGGGGCTCGGGCCAGTTCAGCCAGGAGGCGATCTGGGCCGCCACGGTCAAGCCGGGCCTGACCCAGGGGCAGACCATCGTCTCCCAGCTGCCCGCCTGGCAGGACGCGATCGGCAAGCACGCCCAGTCGTTCGGCTACAAGGTCTCGCAGTGACCGCCACCGTCTCCCCGGTCGGATCCGGCCGGCGCCCCCGCGGCGCCGGCCGGGGCTGGGCCGGCCCGGCCTTCGTCGCCGGCTACGTACTCCTCCTGGTCGCCTTCGGCGTCCTCCCGATCGGCTACGCGATCTGGTTCGCGTTCACCGACGCGGGCGGCACGTTCACCGGCTTCAGCAACTTCGTGACCACGGCGCAGGACTTCCGGTTCGTGGACGCGCTCGGCCACGTGGCGCTCTACCTGCTGTTCTGGCTGGTCTCGCTGGTGGTGTTCGTGGTGGGCCTGGCGCTGCTGCTGCACCGCCTGTCCTCCGGTCGGATCAGCCAGGCGCTCCGCTTCCTGTACTACATCCCCGGGGCGCTGGCGGGCGCCGCGAGCGTGCTGGTGTGGCTGTTCATGCTCGACCCGACGGTGAGCCCGGTCAGTTCGCTGCTGGAGGCGCTGGGGTTCGACACCTTCGGCCAGGTCATCGCCCCGGGCAACCTGCCGGTGCTGTTCACCGTCATCGCGTTCTGGACCGGCGCGGGCGGCTGGATCGTCGTCATGTACGGCGCGCTGAACAACATTCCCGGCGACGTCCTGGAAGCCGCGCGGATCGACGGCGCGGGTGCCTGGAAGACCGCCTGGCACGTGCAGATCCCGATGCTCCGCAAGTGGATCGTCTACATGGTGATCCTGGCCTTCGCGGGCGGCGCCCAGCTCTTCGTCGAGCCGCAGCTGCTCTCCCTGGCCAGCGTGGGCGTGGCCGGTCGCGACTACTCGCTCAACCAGCTGACCTACGACTTCGCCTTCCAGATGGACAACATCAACGGCGCCGCCGCGGTCTCGATGGAGCTCCTGGTCGTGAGCGTGTCGGTCGCCGGCGTCTTCGTCGCACGATCGAGGTTCTTCGATGCCGACTGAGACTTCCGCCCTCCCGACCGCCACCGCGCCCCGTACCGAACGGGACCCGAGCGCCATGAGCCGAACCGTACGCCGGACGTCGCGGCGGGCCCCCCGGTCCGTGAGCCAGACGTCGTCCCGTCTGCTGGCCGGCTCGGTCCTGACGGTGTTCGTGGTGTTCTTCGTCCTGCCGGTGCTCTGGCTCCTCCTCGCGGCGACCAAGACCGACCAGCAGCTGGTCCACGACAACCCGCTCTCCTTCGGCTCCTTCGGCACGCTCGCGGACAACTGGCACGCGCTGAGCGGGTTCCAGGACGGCGCGATCCTGCTCTGGCTGGGCAACTCCGCCCTGTACGCCGTCGTCTCCCTGGTCATCACGCTCTGCGTGTCGGTTCCCGCCGGGTACGCGCTGGCCATGACCGAGTTCCGCGGCCGCAAGACCCTGCTGGTCACCACCCTGGTCGTCATGCTGATGCCGACCGCCACGCTGGTGGTGCCGCTGTTCCTGGAGATCAACGCGGCGCGCCTGATCGGCACCATGTGGTCGATCATCCTGCCGTACTCGTTCTACCCCTTCGGCGTGTACCTGACGTACATCTACTTCACCACCGCGGTGCCGAAGGACCTGCTGGCGGCGGCCCGGATCGACGGCTGCTCCGAGTTCGGCGTCTTCCGCCTGATCGCCCTGCCGCTGGCGACCCCGGTCATCGCGCTGGTGGGCTTCTTCAGCTTCGTCGCCAACTGGACCAACTACTTCCTGCCCTACGTGATGCTCCCCGAGAGCGACCAGATGCCGGTCCAGGTCGGCGTCGGCAACCTGCTCACCAGCGTGCCGCAGTTCAACCCGGCCGCCGGCACGGCCGCGGTCGAGCGCCCGGAGCTGGCTCTCGCGACCCTGGTCGCCATCACCCCGGTGCTCGTGGTCTTCCTCTTCGCCCAGCGCTTCCTGGTCAGCGGCATGCTCGCCGGCGCCACCAAGGAATAGTGCTCGCCCCGCCCCGATCGGAGATCCTCCATGTCTCACAGCTCCGCCGATCCCTCGTCGGGCGGGGACGCCCAGGCGCCCCTCCCCGAGATCCAGGCCGGGGTGCCGCTGCTCGAACCGCCCGGGTGGGCGGTGGCACAGCGAGCGCTGTTCGACCTGCTCGACCACAGCTGGCGCAAGTTCGCCCGGGACTTCACCGGCCCCGACGGCCGGCTGAACTACAACGGCCGGCTGACCACCCGTGACGGTGTGGACGACTTCTACGAGGTCTTCTTCAACTGGCCCCAGCTCTACCTGCTCGGAGGCGCCGACGACCTGTTGGCCGCCAGTGAGAAGCACTGGGAGGGCGTGACCAAGCACCTCACCGAGCTGGACATGCTCAAGGACGAGTACGAGCGCGGCTACGACTGGTTCCACCAGGGCGAGAGCCTGCTGCTGCTCTACTTCCTGTGCATGGCCGACCCCGAGCGCTGGTCGACACGCGCCCTGCGGTTCGCCGAGCTGTACGTCGACCCGGTCCACGGCAACTACGACCCCTCGGCCCGCATCGTCACCCGCCCGCACAACGGCAGTGACCCCGGCCGGCAGGGCCTGTCAGAGGGCGACGTCTACCCGTGGCTGCCGAAGGAGGCGGCGACGTACGGCTACCCGCTCGAATGGCTCCCCGAGGCGCAGGACGGCCCGTACCCGCTCGACTCGGACCCGCGGCTCGGCGCGCAGATGCGCGAGCGGATGGGCGTCGGCGACACCGCGGTCAACCTCGCGGTGGCCGGCCTGGTGCTCAACGCCTGGATCCTGTCCGGCGAGCAGCGCTACCGCGACTGGATCGTCGAGTACGTCGGCGCCTGGCGGGAGCGCACCGAGGCGAACGGCGGCGTCCTCCCCGACAACGTCGGCCTGGACGGCGTGGTCGGCAGCCGGCTCGAAGGCCGCTGGTACGGCGGCCACTACGGCTGGTCCTGGCCGCACGGCTGGCACAGCGTGGGCCACGCGGCCTGCGTGGCGGCCCTCGCCGCGGCGGTGTCCACCGGCGAGGACGACTACCTCTCGCTGGTCGGGACCACGCTCGACGAGATGATCTCCCGGGCCAAGCTGATGCCACACAGCGAGGCGGACTCCAGCCTCCCGTCCAAGTGGGCGGTCGAACTCGCCGGGGACTTCGACAAGCCGACGCTGCACCTCCCGTTCCGGCACAACGACTCGGGCTGGTTCGACTACAACCCCGTCACCCTGCCGGTGCCGATCGCGCTGTGGCACCACAGCGCCTCCGACGAGGACCGCGTCCGCATCGAGAAGCTGCGCGAGGCGGACCCGCTCGACTGGAGCACCGTGCGCTCGTTCCGGGCCAAGGAGGAGTCCGGGCACGAGAAGGCCTGGTTCGCCTTCCTCGCCGGCGACGACCCCGACTACCCCGAGCGGATCCTCGCCGCCGCCCAGGCCCAGGTGCGCCATCGGCTGCGGCGGATCGACCGCTACCGCGACCTGGACGTGGACGAGGCCGACATCCACGTGTGGCAGCAGTGCAACCCGGTGGCCACCGAGGCCCTGGTCCAGCTGACCTGGGGCGGCCCCCAGGTGCTCTACAACGGCAGCATCCAGCAGGCCCGGCTGCGCTACCACGACGCACAGGCCCGCCGCGCGGGCCTGCCGCAGGACGTGGCCGCCCTGGTCACCTCCATCGACCCCGAGGCGACCACCGTCGAACTGGTCAACCTCTCGCCCGAGCAGGAGCGGACGGTCGTCGTCCAGGCGGGCGCTCTCGCCGAGCACACCATCACCTCCGTCCGGTACACGACCTGTACGGACGAGGGCTGGATCGGTGACATGTACGACTACGGTCACACCGAGCCGGTGGTCGGCGAGGCGGAGGCGGCCTGCGACGGCGCGTACCTGACGGTGCAGCTCCCCGCGTCCACCCGGATCCGGATGACCCTCCGGCTGGAGCTCCGCACCCGTACCCCCAGTTACCGTTCGCCCTTCGGCACCTCGGCCGACGCGCCGAGCGCCGAAACGTCGGAGGAATCCGCATGAAGCGCTTCGCCCAGACCATCAGGCTCCGGCCCGAGCACCGCGAGGAGTACCTGAAACTCCACTCCGCCGTGTGGCCCGGGGTCGAGGCGGCCCTGATCCGGGCGAACATCCGCAACTACAGCATCTACCTCCACAGCGACGTGCTGTTCGCGTACTTCGAGTACCACGGCGAGGACTTCGACGCCGACATCGCGGAGCTGGAGGCCGACCCGGTGACCCAGGAGTGGTGGACGCACACCGACCCCTGCCAGGAGCCCTTCCCGGACCGGGGCGACTCCCGCCAGTGGACGAACCTTCCCGAGGTCTGGCACCTGAGCGAGCCCGGCGAGCAGCCCACCGCCGACTGACCCGCTCACTCCAGACCGACCCCCCGGAGCCTCCCGTGACCTCCACCGAGCCGCCCGTGCTCATCGACGCCCACCACCACCTGTGGGACCTCGCCCAGCGCCCGCAATCGTGGCTCGACGAGCCCGCCCTGGCATCGATCCGCCGCACCTTCACCCCGGACGACCTGCGCTCCACCGCCACCCAGGAGGTGGCGGGCCGCCGGCTGCACAGCACGGTGGTCGTGCAGTGCATCCCGGACGTGCCCGAGACCGAGGACCTGCTCGCGCTCGCCGCGCAGGAGCCGCTGATCGACGCCGTCGTCGGCTGGGTGGACCTCACGTCCCCCGCGGTCGGCGACGACCTCGACCGGCTGCTCGCCGGACCGGGCGGCAACTACCTCCGCTCCCTGCGCAGCCTGGTCCAGGGCGAGTCGGACCCCGAGTGGCTGCAGCGGGCCGAGGTGGAACGCGGCCTGGCGGCGGTCCAGGAGCGCGGGCTGGGCTACGACGTGCTCGTTCGCAGCCACCAGCTCGACCAGGCGATCCGGTTGGCCGAGCGCTTCCCCGGCCTGCCCCAGGTGCTCGACCACGCGGGCAAGCCGGACATCGCCCGCAGCGAACTGGGGGACTGGGAGCACCGGTTGCGCCGGCTGGCCGGGCATCCCCAGGTGGTCTGCAAGGTGTCGGGACTGATCACCGAGGCGGACCACGACTGGTGGACCATCGCCGACATCCGGCCGGTCTGGGACGTCCTGCTGAGCGCCTTCGGCCCCGACCGGCTGATGTTCGGCTCGGACTGGCCGGTGGCGAACCTCGCGGGAGGCTGGAACCTATGGGCCGCCACTGTGCACGAACTGCTCGACGGGTGCTCCGCCGACGAGACCTCGGCGATCCTCGCGGGCACCGCGACCGCCTTCTACCGCCTCACCCGTACCGAAGAGACTCTGGAATCACGATGACGCTTGCTGTTCGCTACACGGCCGCCCGGACGCTGGACACGGCTCCGGTCGAGCCGGCCGAGCCCGGCCCCGGTGAGGTGTTGCTGGCTCCCGCGTACGTGGGGATCTGCGGTACCGATCTGCACATCTTCCACGGCGACATGGACGCCCGGGTCGCCGTACCGGCCGTCCTCGGTCACGAGATGTCCGGCCGGGTGGTGCGGGTCGGCGCCGGGGTGGAGGGCTGGCGGGCCGGGGACGCGGTGACGGTGATGCCGCTGCGCTGGGACGGCACCTGCCCGGCGTGCCTGAACGGCCACCAGCACGTGTGCCAGCACCTGGACTTCATCGGCATCGACTCGCCGGGGGCGATGCAGCAGCGCTGGACGGTGCCCGCCGACACGCTGATCCGGCTGCCGGACTCGCTCCCGCTGGACCGGGCCGCGCTGGTGGAGCCCACCGCGGTGGCCGTGCACGACGTCGGACGCGCCGGCGTGCGGGCCGGTGAGCGGGTCGTCGTCGTGGGCGGCGGTCCGGTCGGGATCCTGATCGCGCTGGTGGCGCGGGCGGCCGGCGCCGACGTCCGGGTGGTGGAGCCGAGCGCCCACCGCCGCAAGCTCGCCGAGGAGTCGGCACTCGCCACCTGGGACCCGGCCGCCGAGAACGTCACCGAGGCGGTGCAGGAGTGGACCCGGGGCGCGGGCGCGGACGTCGCGTTCGAGGTCTCCGGTGCGGCGGCCGGCGTCGACACCGCGGTGGAGGTGCTGGGCGTGCGCGGCCGGCTGTGCCTGGTGGCGATCCACCCCCGGCCCCGCGAGATCAACCTGCACCGCTTCTTCTGGCGTGAACTCACCCTGGTGGGCGCCCGCCTGTACGACCGGTCCGACTTCGAGAACGCGGTGGCGCTGGTCGCCGACGGCACGATCCCGGCCGACCGGCTGATCAGCACGGTCGTGCCGCTCACCGACGCCCAGGCGGCGTTCGAGGCCCTGGAGGGCGGCGGCGACGTGATGAAGATCCTCGTGGACTGCACCGGCGACACCCGGGGAGCGAGCGCATGAACGCCTTCGACCTGACCGGCCGGCTCGCCGTCGTCACCGGAGCCCGCCGCGGCATCGGCCGCGCCATGGCCCGCGCCCTGGCCGCGGCCGGCGCGGACGTCATCGGCGTCAGCGCCAGCCTGGAGAAGACCGGCAGCGACGTCGAGCAGGACGTCCTCGCCGCGGGCCGCACCTTCGAGCCGATCCGCACCGACCTCGCCGACCCGGACGCCGTGCGGGCCCTGGGCGCGGACCTCGCGGGCCGCGAGCGGCCGGTGGACATCCTGGTCAACAACGCCGGCACCATCCGCCGCGCACCCGCCGCCGAACACCCGGACACGGACTGGGACCTGGTACTCCAGGTCAACCTGAGCGCCCAGTTCACGCTCGCCCGGGCGGTCGGCGCGGCGATGGTCGCCCGCGGCCAGGGGAAGATCATCTTCACCGCGTCGCTGCTCAGCTTCCAGGGCGGCATCACGGTCCCCGGCTACACCGCCGCCAAGCACGGCGTCGCCGGCCTGACCAAGGCGCTGGCCAACGAGTGGGCCGGGCACGGCGTCAACGTCAACGCCATCGCGCCCGGCTACATCGCCACCGACAACACCCGGGCACTGCAGGGCGATCCGGTGCGCAGCAGGGCGATCCTGGAGCGGATCCCGGCCGGTCGGTGGGGCCGGGCCGAGGACCTGGCCGGCGCGACCGTCTTCCTGGCCTCGGACGCCGCCGCCTACGTGCACGGCACCGTGCTGCCCGTCGACGGCGGATGGCTGGGCCGATGACCACCGATCCGGCCGGCGTCCTGGCCGGCGCCCGCATCATGCCGGTGCTGACCGTGCCCGATCCGGCCACGGCCGCCCCGCTGGCCGACGCGCTCGCCGCGGGCGGCGCCAGGTGCGCCGAGGTCACCTTCCGCACCCCGGCCGCCGAGCAGGTGCTCAAGGCGATGGCGGCCCACGGCGGCCTGGCCGTCGGTGCCGGCACGGTCCTCGGCGCGGAGCAGGCGGAACGTGCGGTGGCGGCCGGGGCACGCTTCGTCGTCTCTCCCGGCCTCGACGAGGAAGTCGTCGCCACGTGCCGCGAGCTGGGCGTTCCCGTGGTGCCCGGCATCGCCACCGCCACCGAGCTGATGCGCGCCCTGCGGGCCGGCATCACCACCGTCAAGCTCTTCCCCGCCGAACCGCTCGGCGGCCTGCGGGCGCTCCGCGCGCTCGCAGCGCCCTTCCCGGGAGTGCGCTTCGTGCCGACCGGCGGGATCGGCGCCGAACAGCTGGCCGGCTACCTCGCCGAGCCCTCGGTCCTCGCCGTCGGCGGCAGCTGGATGGCGACGCCCGCGCACCTGGACGGCGGGGCCTACCCCGAGATCCGCCGCCTGACGGCCGAGGCCGTGGAGGTGGGGACGCCGTGACCGATGTGGTGGCGCTCGGCGAGGTCATGCTCCGCTTCGACCCGGGCGAGGGCAGGATCAGCACCGCCCGCACCTTCCGGGTGTGGGAAGGCGGCGGTGAGTACAACGTGGTGCGCGGGCTGCGTCGCTGCTTCGGCCTGCGCACGGCCGTCGTCACCGCGCTCGCCGACAACCAGGTGGGGCGGCTGGTCGAGGACCTGATCCTCCAGGGCGGCGTCGACACCTCCCTGATCCGCTGGGTGCCCGACGACGGCATCGGCCGCACCGCGCGCAACGGCCTCAACTTCGTCGAGCGCGGCTTCGGCATCCGCGGCGCGCTCGGCGTCAGTGACCGCGCCCACACCGCCGCGTCCCAGCTGCGCACGGGCGACGTCGACTGGGACGCGGTCTTCGCCTCGGGCGTGCGCTGGTTCCACACCGGCGGCATCTTCGCCGGCCTGTCCGACACCACCGCCGACGTCGCCGAGGAGGCGATGACGGCGGCCCGCCGCCACGGACTCACCGTCTCCTACGACCCCAACTACCGCCCGAGCCTGTGGTCCGACCGGGGCGGACCCGACCGGGCACGCCAGGTCGACCTGCGGCTCGCCCGGCACGCCGACGTCATCGTGGGCGCACTGGGGATGGCGGGTCGCCATCCCGGTGCCGACCGATTCGGCGCCGACGAGGTGCCGGACGCGCTCGCCTCGGTGGCCGGTCTGCTCCCCGGGGCCCAGGTGCTGGCGACGACCCTGCGCGAGGTCCCGTCGGCCGGCGTGAACGACTGGTCCTCTGCCGCCTGGTCGGCCGACACCGGTTACGTGCACGGCCCGTCGATGCCCGGACTGCACGTCCTGGACCGCATCGGCTCCGGCGACGGCTTCGCCGCCGGCCTGATCCACGGCCTGCTCGCCGGTGCCGGTCTGGGGCGCGCCCTCGCTTACGGCACGGCCCTCGGCGCCCTCACCATGACGACGCCCGGTGACGTCGCCATGGCCTCGCTCGGCGAGGTCGAGGCACTGGTCGCCGGCGCCTCCGCCGCCGTCAGACGCTGACGGCGTCTCCACCCGTACCGACAGGGAGCATCTCGTGCGCCTCCGGAAGATCCAGAACACACCGGTCGCGGTCACCGAGCTCGGCTTCGGTGCCGCGGTGATCGGCCACCTGTACCGCGTCACCCCGAGCTTCGACACGGCGGCCGCGATCGACACGGCCGGGGACGCCGGGATCCGCTACTTCGGCACCGCACCGCACTACGGCCTCGGCCTCGCCGGGCGACGCCTCGGCGACGCTCATCAGGTGCGCCCGCGGGAGGAGTACGTCATCTCCTCGAAGGTGGGCAGGCTGCTCGTCCCCAACGAGCGGCCGTGCGGGGTCGACAGCGAGGGCTTCGCCGTCCGCGACGACCTGCGCCGCCAGGGGGACTTCGGCCGTGACGGGGTGCTCCGCTCCTTCGAGGAAACGCTCCGGCGCACGGGCCTGGACCGCCTGGACGTCGTCCACCTGCACGACCCCGACGACCACGGGAGACAGGCCGCCGACGAGGCCATGCCGGCTCGCGGACCTGCGCGACCAGGGCGTGAGCGGCGCGATCGGCGCCGGTATGAACCAGTCGGCGATGCCGGCCCGCCTCCTGCGCGAGACGGCCGCCGACGTGGTGATGCCCGCCGGGCGCTACACCCTCCTCGACCAGTCCGCGTGGGACGACGTCCTTTCCGCGGCGCAGGAGCCGGGCAAGAGCGTCCTCGCGGTCGGCGTGCTCAACTCCCGACTGCTCTCCCATGACAGGCCCGCGTCCGGCATGACGTACGACCACCAGGACGCCCCGACGGACCTGGTCCAGCGGGCGCAGGCCATCGCCGACGTCTGTGAGCAGCACGGCACCACCCTGCCCGCCGCCATCGGCTTCCCGTACACCCATCCCGGCGTCGTCGACGTCACCCTGGGAACGCGGACCGCCGAACAGGTCGGACGCAACGCGGAGTTCCACCGCCGGCCCGTCCCCGCAGGCCTCAGGGACCATCTGCGCGCCGAAGGCCTGATCAGAGCGGACGTGCCGAGTTCGGGCTCCGACGCTGACTGGCAGCTCCCGGCCAGGGAATTCATCTGGTGTATCGGCAAAGGAAAACATCGGAATGACCCCCTGTCATGCTCCGCCCTCGACTTTCATGGTCGGGACGCCGCAGATTCATCCGATGTGTTGATAGGAGTTCGACATGAAGTTGCTTCGGATCGGGGCACCGGGCGAGGAAGTCCCGGCAGTCCGCGGCGAGGACGGACGCGTGTTCGCCCTCTCGGAGCTGACCGGGGACGTCGACGGGGCGTTCCTCGCCTCGGGCGGGGTCGAGCGGGCCCGGGCGGCGCTGGCCGCCGGTGAGCTGCCCGAGGTCGACGTCACCGGTCTGCGGGTCGGTGCGCCGGTGGCGCGGCCGGGCAAGGTGGTGTGCGTGGGTCTCAACTACCGCGACCACGCGGAGGAGACCGGGGCGGCCATCCCCGACCGTCCGGTGGTCTTCATGAAGGACCCGGCGACCGTGGTCGGCCCGTACGACGAGGTGCTGATCCCGCGCGGCTCGGTGAAGACCGACTGGGAGGTGGAACTCGCCGTCGTGATCGGCCACCAGGCCCGCTACCTCGCCGACCCCACCGACGCGGTGGACTGCATCGCGGGCTACACGATCAGCAACGACGTCTCCGAGCGGGAGTTCCAGTTGGAGTTCTCCGCGCAGTGGGACCTCGGCAAGTCCTGCGAGACCTTCAACCCGATGGGCCCCTGGCTGGTCACCGCGGACGAGGTGGGCGACCCGCAGGCGCTCGGCCTGCGCCTGGCCGTCAACGGCGAGCTGCGCCAGGACGGCAACACGAAAAACATGATCTTCGACATCGCCCACCTGGTCTGGTACCTGAGCCAGTACATGGTGCTCAACCCCGGCGACGTCATCAACACCGGCACCCCGGCCGGCGTGGCCCTCGGCCTGCCCGGTACCCCCTACCTGCGCGAGGGCGACGCCGTCGAGCTGTCCATCGACGGCCTGGGCACCCAGCGCCAGACGTTCCGCAACGCGTGAAAGGCACCCCGTTGTCCGCAACCACCGCGCTCCACGCGCCAACCGACACCCGCCGGGACCCGGATGCCTCCTTCCGGGCCACCGAGCCGGCGGACGAGCAGAAGGTGATGGCATGACGGCCGCAGATCTTGCGGGACTGGCGGCAGTGGTCACCGGCGGTGCCTCCGGCATCGGCCTGGCCACCGCGTCCCTGCTCGCGGAACACGGCGCGCGGGTGGCCGTTCTGGATCTCGACCCCGCATCGCTGAAGGAGCCGCTGACGGGCTTCACCGCCGACGTCGGCGACGACGCCTCCGTGCGTGCCGCCGTCGACGCGGCGGCCGACGCCTTCGGCGGCATCGACGTCGTGGTCAACTGCGCGGGCGTCAGTGCGATCGGCACGGTGGAGGACAACGCGGACGAGCAGTGGCAGCGGGTGCTGGACGTCAACGTCGTCGGCATCGTCCGTACCACCCGCGCCGCCCTGCCGTACCTGCGCAGGTCCTCGCACGCGTCGGTGGTCAACATCGGCTCCATCGTCACCACGACCGGTCTGCCGCAGCGCGCGCTGTACGCGGCCAGCAAGGGTGCCGTGATGTCGCTGACGCTGGCGATGGCCGCCGACCACGTCCGCGAGGGCATCCGGTTCAACTGCGTCAACCCGGGCACGGTCGACACCCCCTGGGTGGGCCGGCTGCTGGCGGCCGCTCAGGACCCGGTCGCCGAACGCGCCGCGCTGAACGCCCGTCAGCCCACCGGCCGCATGGTCGCCGCCGAGGAGGTGGCCGCCGCCATCGCCTACCTGGCCTCGCCCGCGGCCGCTTCGGTCACCGGCACCGCCCTCGCGGTCGACGGCGGCATGGCGGGCCTGCGCCTGCGACCCGAACAGAAGGCGTGACCATGCACCAGAACATCCTCAGGTCGGGGCCGGTGCGGGTCAGTGAACTCGCCTTCGGCGCGGCGGCGATCGGCAACCTGTTCACCCCGGTCACCGACGCCGAGGCCGAGGAGGCCGTCGCCGCCGCCTGGGAGGCCGGTGTCCGCTACTTCGACACCGCCCCGCACTACGGCCTCGGACTGTCCGAGCGGCGTCTGGGCGATGCCCTGCACGGCCTGCCCCGCGACGAGTACGTCATCTCCACCAAGGTCGGCCGGCTGCTGGAGCCGGCCGCCCTCGGCGGCGACGACCTTGGTGGCGACGACCTCGCCAACGGGTTCGCAGTCCCGGCCACCCACCGGAGGCGCTGGGACTTCAGCGCCGAGGGCGTGCGGCACTCCATCGAGGACAGCCTCAACCGGCTCGGCCTGGACCGGGTCGACATCGCCTACCTGCACGACCCCGACGAGCACCTCGACCAGGCCATCGGCGAGGCCTACCCGGAGCTGGCGCGACTGCGCGCCGAGGGCGTCGTGAGTGCGATCGGCGTCGGCATGAACCAGGCGGAGGCACTGGCGCGATTCGTCCGCGAGACGGACATCGACGTGGTCCTGCTGGCCGGCCGCTACAGCCTCCTCGACCAGCGCGGCCTGACCGAACTGCTGCCGCTGGCCGCCGAGCGCGGCGTCGGCGTGGTGGTCGGCGGCGTCTTCAACTCCGGCCTGCTCGCCGACCCGAAGCCCGGCGCGACCTTCGACTACGCCGCGGCACCGGACGAACTTCTGTGCCGGGCACTGGAGTTGAAGGAGGTCTGCGAGTGGCACGGGGTGCCGCTGCGGGCCGCCGCGCTGCGCTTCCCGTTCGGGCACCCGGCCGTCGCGAGCGTGCTGGTCGGCACCCGGACCGCGGGCGAGGTGCGGGACGCCGCGGCGATGCTCCGGCACCCGATCCCCGACGTCCTGTGGGCGGAGCTGAAGGAGCGCGGGCTGCTGCCCGAGGACGTACCGACCCCCGGGGAGGCGGGCTGATGCGGATCGCCCTGTTCATCACCTGCTTCAACGACACCGTGTTCCCCGGCACCGGCCGGGCCGTGGTCGACGTCCTCGAACGGCTCGGCCACCGCGTCGACTTCCCGCAGGAACAGACCTGCTGCGGGCAGATGCACTTCAACACCGGCTACCGGCCCGAGGCCGTCCCGCTGGTGGAGCGCTTCGCCCGGGTCTTCGGCGAGTACGACGCGGTGGTCACCCCGTCGGCGTCCTGCGCCGGGATGGTGCGCGACAACCATCCGGTACTGGCCGAGGAGCACGGCAGCGCCCGGCTCCGGACCGATGTGCCGAAGCTGGTGCCCCGCGTCCACGAATTCACCGAGTTCCTGGTCGACGTCCTGGGTGTGACGGACGTCGGCGCGGCCTTCCCGCACCGGGTCGCCTACCACCCGACCTGCCACTCGCTGCGCGGCCTGCGGCTCGGCGACCGTCCGCAGCGACTGCTGAAGGCGGTGAAGGACCTCGACCTGGTCGACATCCCGGCGGCCGACTCCTGCTGCGGCTTCGGCGGTACCTTCGCCGTCAAGAACGCCGACACCTCCGCCGCGATGCTCGCCGACAAGATGCGGGGAGTCGTGGACAGCGGGGCCGAGGTGCTGTGTGCCGCCGACAACTCCTGCCTGCTGCACATCGGCGGCGGCCTCTCCCGAGAGGGCAGCGGCGTGCGCACCATGCACCTGGCCGAGATCCTCGCCGCGACCGAGGGGGGACCGCGATGACCGGCCGAGGCGTGGTCTGGCTCGGCTCCCCGCCGTTCCCGAAGGCCGCCCGCGAGGCCCTGAAGGACGGCCGGCTGCGCGCCAACCTGAAGCGCGCCACCACGACCATCCGCGACAAGCGCCTCGCGGTCGCCTCGGAACTGGACGACTGGGAGGCGCTGCGCGAGTCGGCGGCAGCGATCAAGCGGCGCGCCGCGCGCCATCTCGACCGCTACCTGCTGCAGTTGGAGGAGTCGGTCACCGCGGCGGGGGGCACCGTGCACTGGGCCGCCGATGCGGACGAGGCCAACCGGATCGTCACCGGGCTGGTCAGCGCCACCGGCGAACGGGAGGTCGTGAAGGTCAAGTCGATGGCCACCCAGGAGATCGGCCTCAACGAGCACCTCGCCGAGGCCGGCATCACCGCGTACGAGACCGACCTCGCGGAACTGATCGTGCAGCTCGGCGACGACCGGCCCTCGCACATCCTGGTCCCCGCCATCCACAAGAACCGCGGCGAGATCCGCGACCTGTTCGCAGCGGAGATGGGCAGCTGGGGCCGTCCCGCCCCCGAGGGGCTCACCGACGAGCCCGCCGCCCTGGCCGAGGCCGCCCGGCTGCACCTGCGGGAGAAGTTCCTGAGCGCCAAGGTCGCCGTCTCGGGCGCCAACTTCGCCTGCGCCGACACCGGTACCGTCGCGGTGGTGGAGTCGGAGGGCAACGGCCGGATGTGCCTCACCCTGCCCGACACCCTGATCACCGTCATGGGCATCGAGAAGGTCCTGCCCGCCTTCACCGACCTGGAGGTCTTCCTCCAGCTCCTGCCACGCTCCTCCACCGGCGAGCGGATGAACCCCTACACCTCGCTGTGGACCGGCACCACCCCCGGCGACGGCCCGCAGGCGTTCCACCTGGTGCTGCTCGACAACGGCCGCACCGACACGCTCGCCGACGAGGTCGGCCGCCAGGCGCTCGCCTGCATCCGCTGCTCCGCCTGCCTCAACGTCTGCCCGGTGTACGAGCGCACCGGCGGCCACGCCTACGGCTCGGTCTATCCCGGCCCGATCGGCGCGGTCCTCACCCCGCAGCTGGTCGGCATCGAGCAGACCGCTTCGCTGCCGTTCGCCTCCACGCTGTGCGGAGCCTGCTACGACGCCTGTCCCGTGAAGATCAACATCCCCGAAGTGCTCACCCACCTGCGGGCCGAGGCAGTCGCGGCCAAGGGCCGGTCCGCGGAGGCGCTGGCGATGAAGGCGGCCGCCGCCGTCCTCGACTCCCCACGCCTGCTGGGCGCCGCGCAGAAGGCCGCGGCCCTCGGCGGTCGGGCCCTCGCCCGCGGCGGACACATCGGCCGTCTGCCCGGCCCACTGCACGGCTGGTCCGACAGCCGCGACACCCCCGCGCCGGCGGCCGAGTCCTTCCGGACCTGGTGGCGAAAGAACAGGGAGAACCGATGACCGGCCGTGAGACCGTCCTCGCCCGAATCCGGGCCGCGCTCGCCGACGTCCCGTCCGAGGAGAGGCCGGACGACGTCCCCGTCCCGCGCGACTACCACCGCAGCCACACCGGCCCCGGCCAGGACACCGTCGCGCTGTTCGCCGAACGGGTCGCCGACTACCGCGCCACCGTGACCCGCACCGACCGCGCCGGCCTGCGCGACGCCATCGCCGCAGCCCTCACCCGGCACGGGGCCCGACGGCTCGCCCTGCCCAGCGGCTTCCCGGACGAGCTGCTGCCGTCCGGCGGCTGGGAGTGGCACGCCGAGCCGCTCGGCGTCCCCGCCCTGGACGGTCTGGACGGCGCGATCACGCTCGCCTGCGCCGGCATCGCGATCACCGGCACCATCGTCCTCGACACCGGCCCCGGCCAGGGCCGGCGAGCTCTCACCCTGGTGCCCGACTACCACCTGTGCATCGTCGGCGCCGAACTGATCGCCGACGACATCCCCGAAGCGCTGGCCCGCCTCGACCCCACCCGCCCGCTCACCTTCGTCTCCGGCCCGTCCGCCACCAGCGACATCGAACTCGACCGCGTGGAAGGCGTGCACGGCCCCCGCACCCTGGACGTCATCATCGTCGATCCCGGTATTTCGCCGCAGTCCTGAGGACCGCCCCGGGCGAGCCTCTGTGCTGCGGGGACCAGCTGATCGGGAAGGCGCCGCGCCAGTCACCGACGAAGCGATCGAGAAGATCAAGGCCGTGATCGTGAGCGGCGAACTGCGCCCTGGCGAGAACTGCCGAAGGAGGCCGACCTCGCGGAGCGGCTCGGCCTCTCCCGTGGCTCGCGGCGGGAGGCGGTCAAGGCCCCGTCGGTCATCAGGGTGCTCGACGTACGCCAGGGTGACGGCACGTACGTGACCAGCCTGGAGCCCGACGTCCTGCCGGACACGCTGGGTCTCGTCGTGGACTTCCACCAGGACCACCCCCACACCCTCCCCCGACACGCGATCCGTGGTGCAGATGGCGGGGAACCTCCTTGGCACCCGCAGCCACGATCACACGGTCCGGCTGCGGCGACGGCCGCCGCAGCCTCTGCGGTCGGCCCCGGTCGTCGGCAATGCGGAGACACGGAGGGTTTCGTAACGCACTCGATTCATCGGTCATCCGGCCGATCCCCTCGACCGCTGCACGCCCCATCGTGGCGGCATGACCGATACCCCCCACCAGAACCCCGCGGATCAGGCCGGCGCCACCCGCAGGTCCGTCATCACCGCCCTGGGCGGCGCCGCCCTCGGCGCGGCCGCCCTCGGATTCGCAGCCTCACAGGCGACGGCTGCGGACGGAGGCAGCACGCCGCGGGCTGTCGCCGGACCGGCCGCTTCCTGTGTCCTGACGCCCGAGCAGACCGAGGGCCCCTACTACCTGGACCTCGAGACCGTCCGCAAGGACATCACCGAAGGCAAGGCGGGCGTGCCACTCACCCTTCGTGTGACGGTCGTCGACATCGCGAGCTGCCGCCCGCTGCCCAACACGGCGGTCGACATCTGGCACTGCGACGCACTCGGCGTCTACTCCGGCTACGTCGCGGGCGGTTCCACCCCGGACACCACCTTCCTGCGGGGTGTGCAACTGACCGACTCCACCGGCGTCGCGGAGTTCACCACCGTCTACCCCGGCTGGTACGTCGGCCGCGCGCTCCACATCCACGTCAAGACCCATGCCGGCGGCACGGTGTCCAACGGGACCTACCACGGAGGCCACGTCTCCCACACGGGCCAGCTCTACTTCCCCGAGACCTACAACACCAAGGTCGCCGCCCTGACCCCCTACCGGAGCAACAGGGCCACCCGCACCCTCAACGCGAGGGACGGCATCTACCGCAACGGCGGCTCCTCGACCCTGCTGACCATCACACAGGCCGGCAGCGACCTCGGCAAGGGGGTGACGGGCACCGTCGTCCTCGGTGTCGACCCCGCCGCAACGCCCTGACCACCTCGCGACGGCGGGCCGGGTCGGCAGGTCCGGAACGTTTCGTCCCAGAACCCCGCGGCCAGGAATCGGGAATGACCCGGCATCGGACATGTGAGTCATGCGCAACCGCGCTGGCCGCCGCACCACGCGGCGGCCGGCCGGCCCGGTACTGCTCCAACGCTTGCCGGCAACGAGCGTTCAGACAGCGTGCGACGCACGACGGGGCCGGGAAGGAACGGCCCGTCGCACCGGATGCCTCCCCACCGCATCCGGGCCGTGGGCTGCCGAGAGCGCTCGACTCCTTCGTGGGGCGGCGGCAGGAGCTGTCGAGCCTGCGCACGCTGCTGAGGGCGTCGCGTCTGCTCACGCTGACCGGTGCCGGCGGCGTCGGCAAGACACGGCTGGCGCTGGAGTTCGCCAAAGGGCTGCCCGAGCGCCACGCGCGGGTGGACGTGGTCGCACTCGACTCGCTGCACAGCGGCGCCCCGCTCGCGCAGTCCGTGGCCACCGCGCTGGGCCTGGGCGAGCGGGCGGGGCGATCCGGCACCGACGTACTCGTCCGTGCCATCGGCGACACCCACCGGCTGCTGATCATGGACAATTGCGAGCACCTGGCGGAGCCGTGCGCCCGGCTCGCCGCAACCCTGCTGGGCCACTGCCCCGGGCTGCGGATCCTGGCCACCAGCCGGGAGGCCCTGCGGGTACCCGGGGAGACGGTGTTCCGGGTCGGCGAGCTGCCCGTGCCACCCGTCGGCACCGGGAACGATCCGACTGCTCTCCTGCGGTCCGACGCAATCCGGCTGTTCGTCGAACGTGCCTCGAGCCGTGCACCGGGCTTCGCACTCGGGCGCGACAACGGTGCGACCGTCGCGGAGATATGCCGCCGGTTGGACGGGCTGACGCTCGCCGTCGAACTCGCGGCGCGGCGCGTCGGCGCCCTTCCCCTGGGAGACATCCTCGCGGGGCTGGACGACCGGTTGTTGCAGTTGTCGCTCCTGGCCGACGGCAACCGGACCGGCCCCCGCCGCCACGACGGGCTGGCCGCGGCGATCGACTGGAGCCATCGGCTCCTCGATCCGGAGGAACGGGCCGTCTTCCGGCGACTGGCAGTGCTCGTCGGCGGATTCGACGCCGGGGCGGCCGAGGCGGTCTGCGCCGGCAGCGGCGTCGCACCCCACCACGTCCTCCGCATCCTGTGCGCTCTCGAGGCCAAATCCCTGATCGTTCGGCTGCCGGGAGACGCGGAGCCGGCGCGGTTCCGGCAGCTGCGTGCCATCCGCGCCTACGCCATGGAACGCCTGGTCGTGTCGGGCGAACTGCACACCGTCCGGCGGCGGGCCCTCACGTGGCTGAACGGCCTCGCGGACGTGGTCGGCAACGAGGTGTTCGCCGACCAGACCGGCGGTCCGCTCGTCGCCGAACGGGACAACCTCGCTGCGGCCCTCGCCGACACCACCGACCGGGACGCCGCACCGTACAGACGGCTGTCGTTGGAGCTGGCCCGCGTGCACTACCAGCAGGAGCAGCCTTCGGCCGCCCGTCCGTTGCTGGAGGGACTGCTCCGGGGGACCGACGAGCCAGCCCCCGGCGGCGCGGTGGCCGCACTCGCCACGCGCGTGGCCTGCCAGCAGGCGGACTTGGCACAGGCGCTGCTCCTCGGCGAGCAGGCGGTGCGCCTGGAACGCAGGCGCGGTCACCCGTCCGGACTTGCCAACGCGCTGGACGCGAGGGCGGCGGCACGGCTGTGCCGCGGTGAATTCGCCGCGGCCGTCACCGACCTGCGCGAGTGCCTGGGCCTCGTCGAGGGGCTCGGCAGACCGCAGGACACCGCATGGTGCACCCATCACCTGGCCTGGGCCCTGCTGCAGGGGGGCGGGGCGGCCGAGGCCGACGTGCTGATGGAGCGCTGTCTGCCGGTGCTGAGAGAACACGCACATTGGAGCCGGGCGGCGGCCGCCCTGCACACCGCGGGAGCCGTGCGGCTGGCCCTCGGCCGCCTGCGGAGCGCCGAGGCCCTCTTCGCCGAAGTGCTGGGGATCGTCCCGAAGGCGAGTTTCCACGCGCTCTACCCCGTCGAGGGCCTGGCGCTCGTGGCTGCCGAGAGCGGCGACATGCGGCGGACCCTTTGCCTGTACGAGGCGAGCGCCCAGGCACGCCGCCGGCTGGACACCGAGCCGGAGGCCCCGTGGCGACAGCGCGTGGAGCAGGCCGCGGTTCGCGCGCGGACCCTGCTGTCGGCAGCCGCTCGGGACGCGGCCCTCGACGGCGGCCGCCGGCTGCACGGCGACCGGCTCGTCGCCTACGCCCTGCGGACGGAGGGCAGCGACCGCCGTACCGCCACGGACGCCACTGCGGCCGCCGAGGACCGCTCCCTCCTCACCGGACGGGAGTTCATGGTCGCCGAACTCGTCTCCGAAGGACTGACCAACCGCCAGATCGCGGAGCGACTCGGCCTCTCGCCGCGAACCGTCGCCACCCATCTGGACAGGGTCCGGGACAAGCTCGGCCTGCGATCACGCACCCGGATCGCCCTGTGGGCGGCCAGCCGAACCATGGACGGTTAGGGTACGTATCGGCTTGTGATCAGTTTGCCGGTTTCGCCCTCGCGGGTGCGCCTCGTCCGACAGATCGTGCTGGGTGGTGCGAGTGCAACCGACAGACGCCGATTGGGAGTTCGTTGAGCCGTACTTGCCGATCGGCGAGTACGGCCCGGACGCGGCCGGTGGTCACGACCCCGGAGAGAACCGGCCAAGGTGCGCCGCGGTGACTCGGGGAACCCAGGCCGGCGGCGGCAGGGCGGGGAGCAGCGGCGCGCCTGACGGTGCGGAGCTGGTCTCGGGACGGCCGTGTGTGGGAGCAGGACCGTGCGAGCGGCCGGACCGGCGGGACACCTGGAGGTAGGGCAGCGGCGCTTCCGCCTCTCGGTCGACTCTGCCGGGTCCGCCCGACGAGAACGGTCCCGCCCCGCCCCCGCTCGTGGGACGGGACCGGTGCTTTCTCAGTACAGACGGGCCCCTCCTGCGACCCGCCGACGAACAGACCCGGTCGGCGGCGGGGCGCCGGACGGGCCGCGGAAGGGTGCGCTGCCGGCCGTGGGGGTCTCCTCCTCGACAGCTCCCTCCCACGTCTTCGGCCGGCCACGGCCGGGGCGGCATCCGCCGACCGGCCCCAGCCGCCCCGGCCGTGGCCGCGTCAGCCGCCGAGCGGGACGGCCTGGGGGAAGCGGAACAGCCCGGTCGGGTCGTAGCTGCGTTTGACGCTCCGGAGGCGGGCCGCGTTCGCGCCGTAGTAGGCCTGCTCCCAGCCGTCCAGGCGGGGGTCGATGTAGTTCTGGTAGGCCTGCCCGCTCGCGTAGGGACGCATCGCCGTCCACACGCCGTCCAGCCAGCTCCAGGAGCGGTCCGCGTCGGTGCCCCCGGTCACCCCCGCCGGGAAGTTGGCGGTGTACTGCGCGGTGAAGAGCCCGTTGCGGTGGACGAAGGCGGTGTCGCCCGCACCCACCCGGTTGATCGCGCCGCCCAGGGCGTCGAACGCCACGCCGGCGCTGCCGCCCTGCGGGCCGGTGCGCGGGTAGCGCTCGACGGCGGCGACCAGGGCACGGGCGCCGGCGTCGTCCAGCGGCCGGGTGAAGATGTCGGACTTCGCTCCGTACGACTCGCGGGGCACCCGCCCGGCGGGGTTCTGGCCGGGGAGGGTGCCCGGCAGGTGGGAGGCGGCCTGCGAGTACCCGGTGACGCCGCCCATCGCCTGCATGGTCGCCAGGTAGGACGCCCCGTGCAGCGTCGGCGTCGCCGGGGCGACCGCCAACCGGTCGATCAGGTCGGCCAGTTCGCCCTTCGGCCCGAGGTAGGTGACGGTGCTGCCCAGCTGGGTCCGCCCGTCCGCCCACACCAGCAGGTGCAGGTCCGCCCAGAGCGCGTCCGGCGCCGCCGGCGCCCACGCCTGCCACGCGGCGATGACGGCCGCCGCCTTGGACCACGGCCAGCTCAGGAACGCGTACGAGCAGTCCGCGGCCGGATGCGTCCGGAAGGAGAGGGACGTGACGATCCCGAAGTTCCCGCCGCCCCCGCCGCGCAGCGCCCAGTAGAGATCCGGCTCCACCGAAGCGTCGACCGTCCGGATCCGGCCGTCGGCCGTCACCACCTCCGCCCCGGTGAGGCTGTCGCAGGTCAGCCCGTAGGCCCGGCCGGTGACACCGATCCCGCCACCGAGGGTGAGGCCCGCCACCCCGACCGTCGGGCAGCTCCCGGCGGGCACCGTGACCCCGGCCGCGGCCAGGTCGGTGTACACGTCGATGAGCCGCGCCCCGGCACCGACCCGCGCCCCGGCCGCATCCCCCGACACCCCGGCCAGCCGGCTGACGTCGATCACCAGCCCGCTCCCGGACGACCAGCCGGCGTAACTGTGCCCGCCGCTGCGCGCGGCCACCGGCAGCCCGTACCGGCGCGCGAAGGCCAGACAGGCGGCCACGTCCTCGGCGTGCCCCGGGTAGGCGACGCCCTGGGGCCGGAGCGCGTCGTACTGCGGCTGGAACAGCCGACCGGCCGCGGCGTACCGCGCGTCCCCGGGGCGGATCAACTGCCCGTCCAGGTCCTGGGCCAGCCCCGCCCAGTCGGCGGCCTTCGGCGAGCCGGGAGAGACGGACGGCGGCACGCTCGCGGAGGCCGACGGCGCCGCGGTGGTCGAGCCCGTCGCCCGTGGCGAGGCCTGCGGCCCCGCCCCACCACCCGCACACCCGGCGAGGCCCACCGCGCCCGCGGCCCCCAGCACACCGGCCCCCAGGACGGCCCTGCGGGAGACGGTCCGATCGTCCATGCCCTGGCTCGCTCTCTCTCGACCCGGACCGGCCGCCCCGCGCCACCCGCCGGCCCTGCCGGTACGGTGTGGGCGGTCGGTCCAGCGAAGGAGCGTACCCCGCAGCCGTCCGCCCGGAGACGCTGGCCGCGGCGGGGACACGCCCACACGCTGGGCCGGGTGTGCGGAGAGCGGCGAGAAGGTGGCCC
Source organism: Kitasatospora sp. DSM 101779 (assembly GCF_025655475.1). Taxonomy (GTDB): domain Bacteria; phylum Actinomycetota; class Actinomycetes; order Streptomycetales; family Streptomycetaceae; genus Kitasatospora. The sequence goes on from NZ_JAHTIK010000001.1 coordinate 194,612, forward strand.
GCCGGGGAGCAGCGGAGCGGACAGGCTCTCGGCGCTCGGCCGTGCCGCCCCGGACCCGCTCCCCGGCGACGTCTCCCACCTGCGGCACCTGCGCGCCGCAATGCGCTGCTTCGGCTGGCCGGCCGGACGGTCCCGGGGGAGGCGTCGTGGCCGCCGACGGGCCGGGGCAGGCCGGGGCGGGGCGCCCGTGGTCACTCGCCCTGGCCGGCGCTTCCCATCGGGCCGATCTTCACCGGGGATCCACTGCCGTCCGTGACGGGCAGCGAGCCGGCGCCCGGCCAGGGCAGGGTGACCGCATGGGTCTCGTCCGGCGGGGTGACCACCAGGCCGGTGATCCGGACGCCGGAGCCGCCCGAGGTGTTGGCCGGGTAACTGATGTGGAAGTACGTCGACTTGCCGTTCTTCACGACGCCCGTGACGACCGGCTCGCCGGAGCGCTTCGCGGACAGCGTGCCCGCGGAGGTCTTCAGGTCGACGCCCGCGTACCCGGACAGCGTGCAGTCCTTTCCGCTGTGGTTCTTCAGCTCGACCACGACGGTGTTGTCGGTGTCGCCGGTGATCGTGCGGTCCGCGGCGGTGACGGTCAGGTCCGCGGTCCGGCACCTGGCGGTCTTCGCCGCCCCGGTGGAACCGGACGGCACGGCAGCCGACGGCGTGCCGCCCTTCCCCGTACCGCCAGAAGCCGAACCGCCCGAAGCCGGGCCGCCGCTGGGGGTGGCGCCGGTGGACGCGGTCGGGGCGGCAGTCGGGGCGCCCTGAGCGGAGCCCGTCCCGTCGTCCTGGCAGGCGGTGAGCGAGAGGGCGGCGGTGACAGCCAGGGCGGCGATGGCGAGCGTGCGGACGCGCATGGTGTTTTCCTCCGGGTCGAACGGCGATGCCCGGTGCTCGGCACGAGCGGGCTTCGCGAGCGGACTTTCGAAGACCAGGACCACCCGCCCGGGCGAACCGTTCCGCCCGGGCCACGCCCAGGACAGTGCTGTGACATGTACGGCCGGAAACCACCCGCGCCGCCAGCCGCCGTACCACGCCGCGCCCCGCCGCCGACCTGCCGGACACCGGACCACACCACCACCGCGCACCACCAACGCCGTCACCGACACCGACGCCGACCGCCGGGACAGACCCGTGACCCGGACCACCTTGACCTCGGACCGCGCCACCACCACGACCCACGGCAGCACGAGTCACACGGCCCCAGTCCCCGCGCACGCCGACCAGGCAGGGTGACGGGTCGCCGGTCACCACGCAGACGCACTGGCAACCGGCGAACATCACCGCTCGGGTGACATGCTGCCGGACCGGCGGGTCGCGGTACCGCACACCCCGGCCACCGCACCCGGGACACCACCGACCCGTCGGAACCTGGAGTCGGCCGACACCGATGCGGTCGGCGTGTACCGCGGAGGCTCCGACCGTCGGTGAGGTGCCCGGCGCCACCCCGACGTGTCCTGCTCCGCCGTCCCCGGGGCGGGAGGAGCACCGCCCGGCAGCGGCCGCGACGCCGTTCCCGGGGAGCTCAGATGGTCCCGCGCAGCTTCGCCAGTGCCTCGTTGAGCAGGATCTCGCCGTCCTCCTGGCTACGGCGTTGCCGCACGTAGCCCATGTGCGTCTTGTAGGGCGCGCTGCCCTGGGCGACCGGCACGTCCTCGGGGTCGGGGCCTGCGGGCAGACCGCAGCTGCGGCAGTCCCACTCCTGCGGGACAACCGCCTCGGTCGCGAAGCTGATCTCGGTTCGGTGGCCGTTGCCGCACCAGAACGACACCGCCGTTCGAGGGGCGAGATCGCCGCGCTCGGACTCCCCCATCGGCCCCGAACCGATCCGCGCACCCCTGATGCCGCCACGTCCCTGTGCCACGATCGCTCTCCTCGGCCACGATGTCCACGCCTCGGATGTGCATGGGGACGCCCAGCGTACGGCCACCCCGGCAGGACCCGGACCACAGCCCCCCACGCAGGCGCCCGGCCGCCGCCGATCGCTTGAGATCGACACCCTGTAGCTTCCCGTCAGAACTGCGCTCCGCCCGGGGTGAAACGCGCCACCGTCAACCGGCACACAGGCCGATACGGGCTCGACGGAACAAGGCGAACCGCATGGCGCGCAGGCGAACGCGAGCGGCTGGATCGCCACGCGACCGCCGGTACCGGCACCACGAACACCTCGGCGACGTTCCGCACCGTGTTCGGCGCGGAGGCTTGCCCTCCGCGTTGTCAGCGGGCCCGGACCGGCCGATGACGACGCGCCATGGAACGCCACGGCGGGCTCACCTGAGATACGTCCGGGTGTGGGCCGGGGGCGTGGTGGGGCGCGCCCCGGCACCGATCGGACCGGCCGACACTGTTCGACCACCCGGTCCAGGGCACCACGGCTGCCCGGCCGGGCAGCAGTTCGTGAACCCCGTCCCGGACGGTAGTGCCGTGGGCTGGAGGCCCGTACGGTGCGATTCCGAGCGGAGCGTAACGCCTCGGCGCCGGCCACACGTGATCCGGGAGTCGTGGGCGAGTGCGGGTGGCTGGGCGGCGAACTGTGGTGGGCGGCGGGTGCTTCGGTCGGGAGCGGGCCGATATCGAAGTCGGGGACGGGCCGCCAGCCGGCCGGGTCGTGGCAGACGTCAGGGGCCCAGCGGTCGTCCCGTGTCGCCCGGACCGGTCGCAGGGCGGTGCCGGCCGAGAGCTGAGGTGTGAGCCAAGGCCCCCCGCGCGTGGCCGTGCTGCTGCCGTTCCTCCCCCCGTGTCGGCCTGCCCCAGGGAACGAGACCGGACGCCACGGCGGGCGCGGGTCCCTTGCCGGCCCCGTACTGGAGCCAGAGGTCCCTTCCGGTCTACGGTCCCACTCAGGCACCCGCCCGGCCCTGATCACCCAGCGCCACCGCGGCGGGCGCGGCGAAGGCCTCGGCGAGGATCAGCCGGATGTGACGTTCCTCGACCCCTGCTTCCCGGGCCGCCCGGATCCTGGCCGCGATGTCACCGGGCAGACGGCCGGTCGGTGCCGCCACCCAGGTGCCTTCGGCCCCGTCAACTTCCTCGGCGGGACTGCCGGTCACAGGCGTGTCCCCGCGGACGAGCACACCGGCTCGTGCCAAGTCGCCGCTGCCGCCCTGCCCCGCAGCCCACGTTCCCTGCGCCGGCAGCAGAACACGACGGGCGCGAGGCCGGACGACGCCGCCACCAGGGTCGGGCGGACGGGCACAGCGGTGCGGTTGGGCGGTCGGCGGCGTGGCCGGCGGCGGGCGGGAGAGCTCGTCATCCCCCGTGTGTCCCACGCCCCGCGGCCACCCAACCCCGCGCCCACCCGGACGGGGCAGCGCACCCGGTTCGGCCGGAGCAGCAGCCGGGTGCCGCGCCGGCTACCTGCTCCGGTCCGCCAGCACCTCGGACGACGCTTCCCACTGGTGCGGACCCGGCGGGAGGGACGACAGTGCGCCCGCCGCGTCCTGCTGCAGCGAGATTGTGCGCGTGGGCGCGGGGATCGAGATGCCCTCCGTCCGGTACCGCTGGTGCAGGCGCTTGATGAACTCGTGCTTGATCCGGTACTGGTCGCTGAACTCGCCGACGCCCAGGATCACCGTGAAGTTGATCCTGGAGTCGGCGAAGGTGTGGAAACGGACGGCGCCCTCGTGGTCGGGCACTCCACCGCTGATGTCGGCCATCACGCTGTCGACGACGTCGAGGGTGACCTTCTCCACGTGCTCCAGGTCGCTGTCGTAGCCGACCCCGACCTGGACCAGGATCGACAGTTTCTGCTCGGGCTGGGAGTAGTTCGTCATGTTCGTCCGCGCCAGGCGGCCGTTGGGGATGATCACCAGGTTGTTCGACAGGTTGCGCACCACGCTGTTGCGCCAGTTGATGTCGACGACGTACCCCTCCTCCCCGCTGGTGAGCCGGATGTAGTCACCCGGCTGGACCGTCTTCGAGGCGAGGATGTGCACACCCGCGAAGAGGTTGGCGAGGGTGTCCTGCAACGCCAGCGCGACCGCGAGACCGCCCACCCCGAGGGCGGTGACCAGCGGGGCGATGGACACCCCGAGGGTCTCCAGGGCCACGAGGACGCCCATCGACAGCACCACGATGCGGGTGATGTTGACGAAGATGGTCGCGGACGCCGCGACGCCCGTCCGGGACGCGGCCACCGACTGCACCAGGCCGGCCACCACCCGGGCTGCACTGAGCGTCGCGATGACGATGAGCACCGCCGTCAGCGACTGGTCGACCAGCCCCCCGATCCGCGCGGTGAGCGGCAGGGCCGAAGCGGCCACCGCGACCCCGGCGATCACGGCCGCCCAGGGGACGATGGTGCGCAGCGCGTCGACGATGATGTCGTCGCCGCTCCACTTGGTCCTGGTCGCGTGCTTGCCCAGCCACTTCATCAGAGCCCGCAGCACCAGGCCGGCCACGCAGCCGGAGGCCAGCGCGATGCCGGCCACCACCCAGTCGTGCAGGACCAGGTCCCGGGTCACCGTTCCGCCCCCGCAGCCTGGAGTGCGAGGGAACGGGCCGCCGCCGGCCGCCGTATGTGCTGTGTCGTCACCGTGTCGCCTGTCAGGTCGTGTTGTGCGCAGCCGCTTTGGAGCGGATGTACGCATTCCGAACGGAGTGCCATCCTGCCCCATGGCCCGACCACCACCACAGCCGGACCCCGACGTTCCCCCGCACAGCCGGACAGCAGAAGCACGGCGGGAGCACGGCGCGACCACTCCGTCCAAACGACGGCAGAGCTGCCCGTTTCGCGCGGTCGACCCCCCACCAGTCATCGGCGGGAGGCCCCCCTGCACCACCCAGACACGTCCCCCTCCCCCAGACAGAACGGGCCCCTCAACGCCGCACACCGAACCGATATGCCTCGCTGCGTTCGCCGAACGGGAAGTCCGCGTCCTACGCCCACACACGGAGCCCTTGGAAGTCGCGGCGGCCAGCTCCTGCGGGAGGAGAGCACCGAGATCGTCCACGTCGGCCTGGGTGCGTGGGTGAACAACCAGAAGGCGATGCGGGCGAAGCTCGCTGCAGGGCAGCTCGCACAGCTCGCCGAACAGAGGGCGGAACGGGCGCAGAACGGACTCCGGCGATGGCCGGGCTGGACGGCTGTGGACGCCCGCTCGGGACGCCCGCCTGTCGCTGGCGGGCTTCTGTCGGCCTGCGGGCCGCGCGGCGCGGACGGCACGGGCACGGGCACGGGCACGGGCACGGGCAACGCGCACCGGCGGCGGGTCGACGCGTCACCGCAGGAAGGAAGCGGGAAGGAAACAGGCGGGTAAGCGGCTCCTCGCGGCCCCCGCAGCGGCACTCAGCCCGGGGCTCTCCGACCGCCCCTGCCCGATCACCTGTCAAAGGCGAGCAGCATCGCCACCGTCCTGCCGTTGGTGTCCAGGCACGCGATCACGGTGGATCCGTCCAGGCTGATCAGAACTCCTGTAGGGGTGCCGGTTCGGGCTTCGTCCGGAACCAGCCAGTCCTCTGTGAATCACCCTCGGTCGGCTCAACCGGCCAGTCGCCGGTGTCCACCCGGACACGAAGGGCCTCATGGAAGTTCCTCGGTGGGCTCGTTGGCCGCTTCTTCCTCTGGTCTCGTGCGGGTTGTCGGGGTGCAGCCGGCGGTGGCGGCGCAGGCTGTCGGTGAGCAGGGCGTGGGTGCGCTGGTAGTTGCACTGTGCTGGGGTGCGTACCCACAACCACGCGCTGAGGGCGCTGGAGCGGCCTCGCATCTCGAGCTGGACGACATCGGACTTCCGGAGGTGAAAGCTCGCCGAGCAGCGGGTAGAGCGGGTCGACGTCCTCGTTGTCGTCCGGGTTGGCGAGGCGATGCGAGGCTGGTTGCCGTCAGAGTATTCGTTCGGACCTGCCACACGAGCCGGACGGGGAGTACTGTCTGAGGAAGTGTCAGATCGGATCGGAGTGTGTGATGACTGGCGTGGAGATCGCGGTTGGGTGTCTGTTCGCGTGGGCGGTACGCAAAGCTCGGCTAGTGGCGGGCCGTGCGGACGCGGAGGTGGATTGTGCCCTGAATACGGGAATGGACTACCTCCACAACCTGGTCAGCGGTGCACTCGGCCAGGACAGTGCGCTGCAGCGGCTGGCCGAGGAGGCCTCGGCAGGGCAGACCGAACCCAGCGCCCGCACACGCCAGCGCCTTGAGCTGGCTCTGGAGGATGCCCGCGAGCGCGATCCTGGCTTTGCTGAGGCTTTGGAGCGGGCCGTGGCTCGGGTACAGGCCGTGTCCGAACCGACCAGCGGTAGCCAGGTGCTGACCGGCAGCACCTTTTCCGGACCCACCGCCGTACAGGTCGGGGACCACAACCGGCAGGACAACACCTTCGGAGCCTGATCATGACGGGGCAGGAGCCCGCCGAGCTGGGCGGCTGGGGCCACCGATTGGAGGGCAGCACGTTCACCGGTCCCACCACAGTGATCACTGGGGACCACGGCATCCAGCACAACCACTTCCACGCCACTCCCTGGCGTGCGGTGCGGTGGCCGCACCGGGTCGGGACAATCCCCCGGGAGGCGGACTGCTTCCAGCACCGAAGTGCGGTCGGTGTCCTGGATGAGGCGGTGACCTCCGGCGGGACGGCCGTGCTGTGCCAGGTGCTCGCCGGCACCGGTGGGGTCGGTAAGACCCAGCTGGCCGCCCATTACGCTCGCCGCGCCTGGCGCACCAAGTCTGTGGACTTCCTGTTGTGGGTGACCGCTACCGGACGCGACGCCGTTCAGACCGCCTATGCCCGCGCCGCCGCGGATCTTGTCGGCGCCGACCCGGGCGACCCGGAATACTCCGCCGGGGCACTGATGGCCTGGTTGGAGAGCACAGACCGGCGGTGGCTGGTCGTTCTGGACGACCTGGCCGACCCCGCCGACCTACGCGGACTGTGGCCTCCGCACCACCCGGACGGCCGGGTGCTGGTCACCACTCGCCGCCGCGACGCGGCCCTGAGCGGCGAGGGACGCCGCCGGGTTGACGTCGACCTGTTCACCCCCAGCGAGGCCGCCGCCTATCTGGCAGCCAAGCTCGCCACCCACCATCGGCTCGAGCAACCCGACCAGATCGCCGCCCTCGCCTCCGACTTGGGTCACCTACCGCTGGCTCTGGCCCAGGCAGCCGCTTACCTTCTCGACCTCGACCTCGACTGCACCAGCTACCGGAAGCGCCTGGCAGACCACGCCCGGACCCTGCCGGACCTCGTCCCCGATGACAGCGGCCTGCCCGACGACCAGCGCACCACCGTGGCTGCCGCCTGGTCGCTGTCTGTGGAACGCGCCAACCGGCTCCGTCCGCCGGGCCTGGCCCGAACCATGCTGGAACTGGCCAGCCTCCTGGATCCCAACGGCATCCCGGTCGCCGTACTCACCAGTGAACCGGTCCTGGCCTACCTCGCTTCCCACCGCACCCCCAGCGCCCGCCCGGATCACACTTCAGCCCCAGTTGTGCCCCAGGTCAGTGCCGACGATGCCAGCGACGCGCTGCGGTGCCTACACCGGCTATCCCTGGCCGACCACACCCCCAACACACCACATCATGTAGTACGCATCCACAACCTCATTCAACGCGCCACCCGCGAACCCCTTTCGGAACGCCATCGCGCTGTGCTGGTCCGCGTCGCCGCCGACGCTCTGGCTGCCGCTTGGCCCGAGGTGGAACGCGACACCGACCTGGCTCAGATCCTGCGCGCCAACACCGACACTCTGTATGCACACGCCAAGGACGCCCTGTGGGCTCCCGACGCGCACGTCGTGCTCTTCCGTGTAGCCGCTAGCCTTGGCGAGGCCGGCCTGGTCGAAGCCGCCCTCGCCTACTGCCAGCACCTGCACACCACAGCCGACAACCGCCTCGGCCCTGACCACCCCGACACCCTGACCGCTCGGCACAACTTCGCGTTCTGGCGGGGCCAGGCGGGGGACCCGGCGGGTGCTGTGGCCGCCTTCAAAGAACTGCTGGCCGACCGGCTGCGGGTGCTAGGCCCTGACCACACCGAAACCCTGACCACCCGACACGAGCTCGCCCGATGGCAGGGCCGGGCGGGGGATGCGGCAGGCGCCGCGACCGCGCTCGAAGAGCTACTCCCCGACCGACTGCGGGTACTGGGCCCCGACCACCCCAACACCCTGAGCACCCGACACGAACTCGCCTTCTGGCGGGGTCGGGCAGGAGATCCGGTTGGCGCCGCGACCTACACCGCCGCACTGCTCCCCGACCGCCTGCGGGTACTGGGCCCCGACCACCCCAACACCCTGAGCACCCGACACGAACTCGCCTTCTGGCGCGGCCAGGCGGGGGATGCGGCAGGCGCCGCGACCGCGCTCGAAGAGCTACTCCCCGACCGGCTGCGAGTACTGGGCCACGACCACCCACATACCCTGATCACCCGACACGAGCTCGCCCGATGGCGAGGGGAAGCAGGAGACCCGGCCGACGCCGCAGCCGCGTTCGAGGAATTGTTGGTCGATCGCCTTCGGGTGCTCGGCCCCAACCACCCACACACGCTAGCCACCCGACACAACCTTGCCCGGTGGCGGGGGGAAGCTGGAGATGCGGCAGGTGCCGCCACCGCCCTCGAGGAATTGCGGACCGACCAGCTGCGGGTACTGGGCCCTGACCACCCACATACCCTGACTACCCGGCACAACCTCGCCCGATGGCGCGGCCAGGCGGGGGATGCGGCGGGCGCCGCGACCGCGCTCGAAGAGCTACTCCCCGACCGACTGCGGGTGCTGGGCCGCGACCACCCACACACGCTAGCCACCCGACACGAGCTCGCCCGATGGCGAGGCCACGCGGG
>NZ_JAHTIK010000001.1:203388-250533 GCF_025655475.1 Kitasatospora sp. DSM 101779
CTGCGGGTGCTGGGCCGCGACCACCCACACACGCTAGCCACCCGACACGAGCTCGCCCGATGGCGAGGCCACGCGGGGGCTCCGGCAAGCGCTGCGGCCGCATTCGAGGAATTACTCGTCGAACGCCCTCAGGTATTGGACCCTGACCACCCCGACACCCAGGAAGCCCGACACGACCTCACCTGATGGCAGGAGGAGGAGGAGGAGGAGGCAGCCCCGGACACCAGTCCTGTCCGATGGGCCAATAATCCTGTCCGACAAGGGCTTGGCGAGGAACAACGTGGTGCTTCCCACTCTGCGACTCGTTGGGGTGGTGGGACGAGCGGCAGCGTCGGCAGCGATAGGAGCGGAGACCCAGATGCCGGGGCACGGAGGCATGTGGGCCGTTAGCCCAGGCAGCGGGTGTCTGCGAGGGGCGACAGTGTCCAAAGGTGTCGCCGGGCTTGAGTCACGGCGGTGCGGCCAACGCCCGGTCCGATCCCGACGGAAGCCAGGCACCAGCCAGCCCGCCGGGCGGGGGTCCCAAGACCGCAGCAACCGGACCGGGCGCATCCGACGCCTTGGCGCCCCAGACGGTGGGGTTCGTGCCCGAAAGAGCAGCCACAAGCAGTAGATGCGCAGATCGACGGAGGTAGAGACGCCGGCGACAGGAGCCGTTGCGGGCGGGGGCGACGGTCGCGGTGCTGGCGTCCAGGCGTGCGGCGCGGTAGGTGGCAGGCCGGCCCTCGGCGGCGAGCCGGGCCAGGCCTGGGCGCGTGTGTTGCGCTGGGGCAGCGGGACGCCAAGGACGGCTTCGGCGGTGCCCCGGGCAATCCGGGCCGGACGCCCACCCGGGCGCGCACGGGCGCTGCAGGCCGACGGGACAGCCGCGCACCCGCGGCCTCGTCCCGGCCCTGGCCCGCCGTCACCGCCCGCGCCTCGCCACCACGGGTCAGGACGGCGGTATGCCAGGCGTCGGCCGGAACGTGGCACAGGCCACCGCCCGTACCATCCGTCCCGGCCCGGAGGGCGAGGGCCACACCACCACGCCCGTTCGGCTCACCTTGACGCGTGCGCCGACCGCCACGGTGCTCGACTGGATCAGACCGCATCCAGCTGAAACGGACCCCACCATGGCGATCGCCGCAGTCTTCGAGATCCCGGGCATGACCCAGGACCAGTACGAGCAGAGCGCGGACAAGGTGACCGGCGGCCGCGGCCCCGTCACGAGCTCCGACGACTGGCCCGTACCCGGCCTCATCTCGCACACCGCCGCCCCCACACCCGACGGCTGGCTCGTCGTCGACGTCTGGGAGTCCGAGGAAGCCTTCCGCCGGTTCGGGGAGATCATCGTCCCGATCCTGCAGGAACTCGGCGTCGCGAACGCGCACCCGAAGATCTACCCGGTGCACACCGTCGTGACCAGGTAAGGGCTGCCCGACAAGGCCGCGGGCAGGACCACCCCGATCCGGCGCCGGAACCGGGCGCCCTCCCCGGCACCGACACCGGTGCCCGAGGCCACGCCGCCGTCAGGCGGCCGCACCGCACACGCCCGGCCCCATGGCGGTCCGGTACGCAGGAACCAGGGCCGAGGCACCGCGCCGCCGCACGGGCCGGTGCCGCGACGGGCCGCGGCGCTGACGAAGCAGACCCGCCGGGCGACAGCCGACGCGGGCGAGCGCTCGGCGGGGCGCGGATGCGGGAGGTGGAGCAGACGCCGAGTCAGTGTTGGCCCGGTCCCGCGACCGCCAGCGCCTCCACCACGACATCCGCGATCCGCCGCGGCTCCTCGCCGGGGAGGAAGTAGCTGGTGCCGGGGATCGTGACCAGCTTCGCGTGCGGGCAGGCTTCCAACGTGCGCCGCTCCTCGGTGGTGAGCCCGCCGTCGCCCTTCTCCGCGTGGACGACCCAGACCGGAACGCCGGCCGCACACAGGCGCGCGGCCGGACGGGCGTGGGCGCCGAGGTGGTCGAGGTAGCCGCGGAGAATCCGGCGCACCACACGCGGATCGTTGCTTCGCAGGTCGCCGAGCATCTCGGCCCGGCGCTCGGGCGACACCCGCATGCCTTTCGAGGCCGGACCCATGAGCTTCAGCAGGGCGGCAGCGGGCAGTGGGCCGAGGACATCGCCCAGCCGGCAGACGGCCCGGAAGAACGCGGGTTCGTCCGCGGGCGACAGGCTGATGCCCAGCAACACGGTCGGACCGGTGAACGCACCGGTCGCGACCATCTCGAGCGCGACCGTGGCGCCCATGCTGAACCCCACCACAACGTCGCTGGACTGCTCGTCGGCCAGCCGGGCAGCGTGCCGGGCAGCGGTACCGATCGCGAAGTCCTCCAGTGGTTCCGTCCCGCAGTGTCCCGGCAGGGTCGCGGCGACCAGCCGGGTCCCGGCGAGCACCGGCTCCGCCATCACCTCGGCGTACGACCGGGCGGGGTTCAGACCACCGGGGAGCAGCAGTACGGTCTGCCGGGCATCGGCCGGCCCCGAGACGAGCAGGTCCCACGCGACGTCCGTCGGATCCATCGGGTGTCCTCTCCGCACGCGTCCTGCACGCCGGGCCGGCGCCCCCCCGGTGCCCGAAGCGGGCGGCGCCGCGGGAGGGATTTCGTGCCGTCCCCCCTCTCATCGTGACGTCGGCGCACCGGCCGGGCCACCCGGTCAGGCCGGGCCCGGAGCGGGTTCCAGGAGCTCCGGGCCGTCGCTGCGGCGTTGTCGGCGGCGAGAGCGCGGTGGCGGTGTCACCCCGGCCGCGATCGTGTCCGCTGGCCTACCAGAATCGGAGTCCCTCGCAGCACCGAGCCGATGCGACGCGAGCAGGCGTACGGGCCTGCACGGCCGACGCGGCGGTGTGACGACCAGGGCCTCGTTCGGGCAGTCGGCCACGGGCTGGTGCAGAGCATCGGACTCGCGCCGGTTCACCGACGGGCCCCGCGTGAGGTGCAGCCGGAGCGGTCTCCCGCGGGGGCTTCAGCGGACGAGCGGTCGCCGGAAACGGCCACCCGGTGCTCGGGCGTTGGCCAGTGCGATCCCGTTGGTCATCGCCGGCCCTGCCGGCTCGGGAGCATCGCGAGGGCCCGCGAGCGCTGAGCGACCAGTTCGTCGTAGGTGCCGTCGCGCTCGGCCCACCGGTGCATCAGGACGCCCTTGACGAGGATCTCGCGCGGAGTGGGCTCGGTCCCCAGCAGGTTCATCACTTCGGTGGCGAAGTCGTCCAGCGGCAGGGCGTGCGGATTCACCTTTTCCTGCCCTGCCGTGGCGACGGCCGGGGGGACGAGCTCGACGACGTCGACGCCGGTGCCGTCGAGCTGCGCGCGCAGTGCCTCGGAGTAGGCGTGCACCGCGGCCTTCGAGGCGGCGTAGCTGGGCATGGGCGGGAACGGCAGGAAGGCGATGCCGGAGGTGACGGTGATGAAGGTGCCGGCGCCCCGCTGGACCAGGTGCGGAGTGAAGGCGTCGATGACCCGGATGGTGCCGAGCAGGTTGGTGTCGATCGTCGTTGCTGCCGTCTGGAAGTGCGCCGGGTCGCGCAGGTCCTCCAGGAGCATGACGCCTGACATCGTGACCACGGTGTCCAGCTCCGGGTATCGGGCAAGCGCGGCGTCACGGAAGGATGCGACCGAGGCACTGTCGGTGACGTCGATGCCGATCGTGCCGAAGCCTTCCTCGGCGAGTTCCGAGAGTGCCTCCGGGCTGCGGCCGCCGACGGCCACGGTGCTGCCCGCCGCAGCGAACCGTCGGGCCAGCTCCCGCCCGATTCCAGAGGTACCGCCGACGATGAGAACAGTGCGGTTGGAGAGATCCATGAGATCTTCCCTTCGGTCCGGGGCGCCGCCGGCGTTCTGGCCGGCGGCGCAGACAGTGATGCTCTCTGCCTCGTTCGAAACAGCGCCATCGCAGTCTTGACGGCTTCCGGCGGGTGTGGAACGGCCCCCGTCTTCCCTGGTCCTGCCAGGGCCCCCTCTGAGACACGCGCACCGCACTACGGTGTCGGTATGAAGGACGAGGAATCCGGCAACCGGCTCGGCAGCTACCTACGTGCCCGGCGTGAGCTGGTCTCTCCGGCGCAGGCGGGACTCCCGCCCGGCGGGAACCGGCGCGTGCCGGGCCTGCGCCGCGAGGAAGTGGCCCTGCTTGCCGGCATCAGTCCCGACTACTACTTGCGTCTGGAACGGGGCCGCGACAAGAACCCCTCGCCGCAGGTCCTCGACGCCCTCGCGCGTGTGCTGCGACTCGACGAGGTCGAGCGGACGTATCTGCTCGGCCTCTCGTCGGCACGCCCGAGAGCGCCGCGCCGCCGGCGGCCCGAGCACGTACCGGCACGGGTGCACGAGTTGCTCGGACACCTTCAGCTTCCCGCGTTCGTTGAAGGGCGCGCGTTCGACGTCCTGGCCTCCAACCCCATGGCGATCGCCCTCTCCCCCCGCCTGCGGCCCGGCGAGAACCGGCTGCGTTCCCTCCTCCTGGACCCCGAGGAACAGGCCTTCCAGCAGGACTGGGCGAGCGCCACAGCCGACTTCGTGGCCGCCCTGCGCACCACCGTCGGGGACGACACCGACAACCCCCGGTTCGTCGAGCTCGTCGGCGAACTCGCCCTGTCCAGTCAGCGGTTCCGCACCCTCTGGGCCCGCCACGACGTCCGTCCTCTGGACGGAGGCACGACCACGGTGAACCACCCCGTCGTCGGCGAACTCCGTCTCCACCGCGACAAGCTCGCCATCGACGACGTCATCCTCGTCATCTACTACCCCGACAGAGGCAGCGACAGCGACGAGAAACTGCGCCTGCTCGCCGCACTCGCACACAGCGAGCCCGCCGACACAGCGCACGGCAGACCGGCGGACAACCGCCCGCTTCCTGAAACACCCTGACGAACACCCACCGTCCCGCGTCCATGGCGTGTCTCTTTGATGCGCTGAGCTGTTGATCGGATGCGTCTGTCCGGTTGGTGATCAGTGAGGCGACGGGGGACCGGATCGAGCCGATGATGCCGGCCGATCCGGTCCGTGGGCGGCGGAGGGCCGACCGTCGGCGCACGCTCGGAGAGATTGCGTGGAAGTACCGCACGCGCTCGCCCCTGCGGGACCTGCCGGAGGGGCCGGACCCGTTCCAGACCGCCCCCAAGCGGCTGTTGCGGCGCGTGGGCGACGGCACCGGCAGCGGATCTTCGTCGCCGTCCCGGCTGCACCGGATGCAGCCGACGACATCGGCTGGACCGCGTCGGTGGACTCGACCGTGTGCCGGGCCCACCAGCACACCGCCGGCGCCCGCAGAAGGTGATAGGAGCCGCGGCGAGCCGGACGGCCACACCACCGGTCGCTCGCGCGGAGGCCTGAGCACCGAGGTCCACCTGCCGAGCGGCGCCCGGGCACGCCCGCGGGCTCTCGTCCTGACCGCCGGACAGGCCTGCGACGCACCGGCGTTCACGACCGTCATGTCCGCGATCCGCGTTCCCCGCCCCGGCCCGGGACGACCACGCACCCGGCCCGACAGGGTGATCGCGGACCGCGCCTGCTCAGCTCGTACGATCCGCTCCACCTGCGGGAACGCGACATCCGCGTGGTCATCCCGCAGCCGGTCCTTCGCCGGCACCGCCCAGCCGGGTGGTGGCCGTGGCCGACCCGGTGCTCGTGGCCGCCGGCCCGCAAAGGTGATCAATGGCCGGCCGCCGCTGCCTACCGGCTGCGCCCGGTGCGGCCGTCGTACTCCTCGCGGGCGGTGATGACGTCCTCGATGTGCCGCACCGACCACTCCGTGAGCGCCTTCAGCGGTTCCCGCAGCGTCCTGCCGAGCGCGGTCAACTCGTACTCCACGTGCGGCGGCACCTCCGGGTAAACCGTCCGGCTGACCAGCCCGTCGCGCTCAAGGGTGCGCAGCGTCTGGGTGAGCATCTTCTCGCTCACACCCGCCAGCGCCTGCCGGAGCTTGCTGAACCGGGAGGCCCCGTTCCGGCCGAGCTCGCCCAGCACGAGGACCGCCCACTTGCTTCCGATCTGGTCGAGCAGGTCCCGTGACGGGCAGCCCCGCTCGTACGGATCGAAGGACGGTATGGGCCCGGTCACGTTCTCGACAGCGGCCATACAGCTCACCCCAATGCTTTCGCTCAGGTAAGTACCCTACCAAGAAGTGGCTACTTCCCAAGAGAGAGTGAGCAGCTCAAGCTGAGTTCCGTCCCGCCGCGAACGAACCGCGGCAGGCGCACGAGGCACGTGCGGAAGGGAAGGACCATCATGTCGATCGTCGTCACCGGAGCCACCGGCCAGCTGGGCAGGCTCACCGTCGAAGCGCTGCTGCGGCGCGGTGTCCCGGCCGCGGACATCATCGCGACCGGCCGGGACACCGCCGGAATCCAGGACCTGGCCGACCGGGGCGTCACGGTACGCCGCGCCGACTTCGCGGACACCGGCAGCCTGACCGGGGCCTTCGCGGGAGCGGACAGGCTGCTGCTGATCTCGGCCTCGGTCCCCGTGCACGAGCGGGTCGCCAACCACCGCCGCGCACTAGACGCCGCGGCCGCCGCGGGCGTGTCGATGGTGGCGTACACGAGCACGACGCACGCGGACACCGCCACCACCGTCATCGGCGCCACGCACGGCGAGACCGAGCAGTACCTGCGGGACCGCGAAATCCCCAGCGTGGTGCTGCGCAACGGCTGGTACCTGGAGAACTACACCGGCCAGTTGCCGCAGATCCTGCACAACGGCGCCGTCGTCGGCGCCGCGGGCGAGGGGCGGATCAGCGCCGCGTCCCGCGCCGACTACGCCGAGGCCGCCGCGGTCGTCCTCACCGGCGAGGGCCACACCGGCGCCGTGTACGAGCTCGGAGGCGACGAATCCTTCACGCTGACCGAGCTCGCCGCCGCGATCTCCGCTGCGGCCGGGAAGCAGGTTGCCTACGCCGACCTCCCGGTGACCGAGTTCGCCCAGGTACTGGCCGCCGCAGGCCTGCCCGCCGAGTTGGCGGAGGTACTCGCCGACGCCGACCTCGGCCTGGGCCGCGGCGAGATGTACACCGATTCCGGCGACTTGCGCCGCCTGATCGGCCGCCCGCCCGTGACTCTGGCCGAGGCACTCGCGGTCGCGCCGTTCTAGCCCAGGTCGACCACACGCAAGGACCTCGCCCGTCACCCGCCCACCCGGGCGGACGAGGAGGCGGACCGCGCTGCGCTCCGCCTCTTCGCGGTCTTTTATTTGGGTGGGGCCTCCCCCGGCCCACACCGTTTCACCTCTCGTCACCAGGCGCAGCTCCTCCATGAGATCACCGAGGCCCTGCACTCGGAACCCGGGTGCACCGATAGCTGCAGTCGCCACGGCCCCGACGAGTGACGTGAGGTCAGGGACGGGTCGAAGGGGAACGCGGGGGCCAGGAGTCACCCGCGGCATCCAGCGCACGGGCGTCGACGAGGGCAGCGGCGAGGCCCACCCGGCCGAGGGCGACGAGCAGTTCGGCCGTGCCACACCGTCGCGGCATCCGGTCCGGTTGCCGCGACGGTGGAGAACTCCGAGCACCGGCGCGGCCTGTTGGTTCATCACCTTCATTCTCCGGCGGTCCGTCGGTGGCCGAGGGTCACCGGGGCGGGAACCGCCCGACCTGTTCGTGAGCACGATTCGCCGCAGACTCAGGAGTCCAACCACCGTTGAAGAGTCGTCTCGACCTGGGGTGACGACCGGCTTGGTGTCTCCTCCGCCCGCCCTGGTCCGCCAACGCCACACGTCCGCGTCCGTACGTGGAGAGCGCTCGCGCAAGATCCCCGAACGATGCAAGTCTGCACAATACGAGGAGCTTCGAGAGCGGCTGTCCCGAGAAGCGCGGCGCAACGCAGAGGAATGCGGCGCGTTTCGACCGGTATCGGGAGCGCGGCACGCAACTGTCGGCACCGGTCTTCATCCCACCGCCGCAGACGAGTTGACAGCGTCGGGCGACCGGATGAGGGTCTGAAGTGGGAACTGCCGGGCAGTTTCCAGGTTCCGGCCACGCGGTAGCGCTCCCAGCACTGCCGCCCCTGCTGTCGACCCGAACCGTCGGGCATGGAGACAGCTTTCGCCGTCAACCCCGGCGCATAGCCGGTCGCCCCACTGTGCCGGGTGCTCAGCTCGCCCCGCGCGACCTACTACGTCCGGCCGGCCGCCGGCCCTGCCGCTGGGGCCCGCGAGGGACAGGAGGAGGATCTGTTGGCCGAGATCAACGAGATCCACACCGTCTCCCGCGGCGCTCACGGACTCCGCAGAGCCGTGCCGTGCCACGCCGTCGCGGCATCCGGTTCGGCTGCCGCGACGGTGGAGAACGCCGAGCACCGGCACGGCATCAGGGCGTCGCCCGTTGATGCGAGCGATCCCGTACCTGCCCGCATGGAGGGATGGCTGTACCCCGCCACCGTGCTGGAGTCGGCCCACCCGCGAGGCCGCGCCATGCACTCCGACCACGCCAGCGAGTGCGCATCGAACGAATTCCGAAAGGAGATGGCGACGTTGGGGATGCGACTGTCCATGAGGGCGGACCAGGTCCGCGACGACGCCGCCGTGGAAGATTCTTCGGCCCGCTCACGGCGGAGATCGGTACCCCCGCGCACGGATACCTCACTCGCCCGAGCCCCGCCCGTCCCCGGCGGGAGCTCACACCGTTGCCGGTTCGGTGCATTGAACGGCCGTGCGGAGACCTGAATTCCGCAGTCCATGGCATCAATCACCCCGGATCCAATTCCACCACCGCTTTGCGCCACCGAGGTACTGCGCAGGAAGGTTTCAGCAACACAGCGACCGCCCGAGACGATCGATTGGCATGGCAGCGCGATGAAGATTGTGACATATTCGATCGCGACAATCGCGATGGTTTCACTGACGCTACCGCTGGAAGCAAGCCAGAAAGTTGACCCCACCCCGAGGGGAATTCCGGGGGTTTGGTCACTCGACTGGTCCGACGAATTCTCTGGAACACAGGTCGACCTGACCAAGTGGAACGTCGCCGGTCATGCGCCGGGCGGGGCGATCAATTGCTACGACTTCAATCAGGCCCGGGTGTCGAACGGATCGCTGCACCTGGTCTTGGAACACCGCACCGACACCTGCGCCGACGGGGCTGAAACGCGTCCGTACGTGTCAGGCAGCGTCTCCGCCAAGGCGACGTTCACGTCAGGAGCTTTCGAGGCGCGAATCAACGTTCCCGCGGCCCTTAATGGGCGCGTCGCGAACTTCCCCGCCTTTTGGCTGGTCGCCTGGCCGGCGGTGGGTGAGATCGACATATGGGAGGGCCTGAACACATCCGGCAGCTGCTGGTCCGTGCATCCTCAACCGAACGATCAGGCGCCGGCGGGATGCGTGGCGCCGACCACCGGATGGCACACGTTCGGCGCGGAGTGGGTTGCCGGACAGCGCGTCGATGTGTACTACGACGGGCGGAAGGTCGGCTCGATGCCCTGGACGGGGGTGAACGGCCAGTATCCCGTCCTCGACAATGCCGTCGCGACCTGGTCATCCATCCGTGTACCCGCCGACCTCCAGGTGGACTACGTAAGGCACTGGACCAAGTGACGGACAATTCCGTGAACCTCAGGACGGACATGCACGATGGGTCCCGGCCTCAACGGGGCACGCCGGACACGGGACGGCGAATACCTCGGCGGGCACGGTCCGGCCGGCCGCAGCGCCATCCGGTGCGATGCGGCCCCGAGTTGCCCACACCCGTCCCGGCACTACCGGCATCCAATGGGCGGCCGGCGGCCGCGAGCGCACTGTCGCCCTCCTCAGCGACAACACCGTCCGCTCCTGGGGCGCCAACGGCTCCGACCGACTCGGCAACGGCACCACCACCGCCGGCAGCACACCAGTGACCGCCCTCACCGCCTCACCGCCCTCACCGGCGTCGACAAGATCGCCGCCCTGCCGCCGGCGACTTGGGCCTCGCCAACTGACCCACCGACAGAACACCACGGCGACCCGGCCCGGCACACCCCACCAAGCCGGGTCGCCGACCCCACTCAGTGCCGGCCCCCGACACCTCGAAGCTGATCGACAACCAAGCCCCGGCCCGGCTCGATTGTCGTAGCCGACACCCTGCGCAACTCCTACGCAGGACAGCCCAACCACTGCCCAGCCGGGCGACGTCCGGGCTTCGACCCCGAAGCGCCCGGTCCCCCCACCGCTCGCAGCGCTGCCGGCCTCGCCCTCGCGCCTCCGTCTCCCGTACAGCGCCGCTGAGCACAGGCTCCACCTGAAGTGCACCCGCTACCAGCAGCTGCATCCTCCCGACCATCGGTGAAGGCGAACTCGCAGGCGAGCGATAGGGTCACCCGCGTGCGGTCCTGACGCAGACCCACCGCAGGCGGCACGGGAGGCCGGATGACCAGATGGCGGCGGTTCGAGCGGCAAGAGGCAACGCTCGAATACTGGGAGATCCGTCAGGAAGGCATCCGCTGCTTCCTCCGCTGGGGCTCCGACCGAACCCCCGGCAAGGCGAGCACAACAATCCTCGACGACGAGGAACAAGCGCGGCGCCACGCAGTACGCAAGATCAACGATCGTCTTCGCAAGGGCTTCACCGAGGTGGAGTCTCCTTGCGATCCCGCAGAAGCCGAGGCCGGGACACCGGTGCTGGACGTCATCACCAGGGCCGCCGGCACCTACGCGCCGGTGCCGGAGTTCCTGCCGGTCGACGGTTTCGACCAGGTCTTTCGCTGCGCGCGCACGCCCGACCACCCGATGGGCTTCTTCGAGTACTACGTGCTGCGCGAGCAGGGTCGCAGCGCGGTCCGCTTCGCAGTGCGAGCCGGCAGCCACCAGGACGCGGTGGTTGCCGGGTTCCTGGACTTCCTCTGCTCCAGGCGTGACCTCGCCTTCGACGGCCGGTCCCACCACAAGGTGGCATTGCCGAGTCCGGTCGGGTCCTTCGACCACGCGCTGTTCTGCTCGCCGGCGCTGGGCCGGGCCTGCGCCGCGTATCCGGCAGCGGCAGCGCGGGTCGCGACAGCCTTCCCCATTTTCAACTGCGAGATCGGGGACGAGGATCCGGAGGTGCTGGTTGACGCCCGCATCCACGGTCACGCCTCGCTGCCCTACAGCGACTGGGGACGATCGCCATATCCCGCCGTTGACCTGCGCTTCGACATCCAGCCGTCGTTATATCGACCGTCACCGAAGTTCAAGATCTATCGGCCGAGCGACGTCCAGAAGCTCCTGGACGTACTGCCGACGGCATCGCCACAGAGCTGGCTGGAGGTGCGGTCCTTCCGAGGCGAGACCGCGTGCCTGCAACCCGACACGACCATGTCCTTCACTGACGTGTTGTCCCTTCTGATCGACTGAAGAAACGGCCTGGCTGCCGTCGGCCGCAGTCCCTGGGCTTCCCAACGTCAACAAGCCGCAGCGGTGAACCTCTCGGTCACGGCAGTAGCCGGAAGTGAACGACTCTCCATGCCGAAGGCCCACCGCAGCTCCTCAGCCAGGGATCCACGGGCTGACCGCGTCCATCGGGCGATCAGTGCCAGTAGTGGTCGTTCCAGGTGCCGCACGGCCACTGGATGATCTTCTCGCCGGCGGTGGTGCTTGCGCCGGGGACGGCCAGGCACTGGCCACTGTTGTGGTTCACGATGTGGAGCCGGTTGGTGGAGTCCAGCACGAAGGCCCAGTAGTGGTCGCTCCAGGTGCCGCAGGGCCACTGGATGACCTGGGTGCCGGCCACTGTGCTGGCGCCGGGGACGGCCAGGCACTGCTGGCTGTTGTAGTTCTGGACGTGGTACCAGTAGACGCCGATGGAGTCCTTGAACTGGTAGTAGGCGGACCAGTAGTGGTCGTTCCAGCTGCCGCACGGCCACTGGATCAGCCCGGTGCCGGCAGCGGTGCTGCCGCCCGGGACGGCCAGGCACTGGCCGCTGTTGTTGTTGACGATGTGGTCGTAGGCCCCGTTGAAGCCGAGGCTCCGGACGGCCTTGTCGCCACCACCAGCCGAAAGCAGGGCTTGCAGCTGCTCCGGGGAGAGTGAGGTGGATCCCCGCAGGGCGTCCTGGACGGTGCCACCCACTTGGGCGGCCGGGTGCGCCGCGGCGGTGCCAGCGGCGGTGAAGGCGAACGCCGCGACGGTGAGCACCGCCACCGCGGCCCGTGCGAGACGACCGGGTACATGCACGTCGATCCTCAAGGCGACTCCTGTCGGATGGGCTGCCAGGGCGTGCCGGCCGGGAGTGCCGATGCCACGCTCCCCCGCCCGGCCAGCACCCACCCAACCCCCGCCGGGCATCCATCCAACACCCACAAATTAGCCATGTTCACGACAGTCCGGCCGCGGCGACGGTCGGTCGGCCCGCGAGGACGCTCGTAGGCGTCGTGATGGGACTCAGGTGCTGTCGGGCAGCGCACCTTGGTCGGCGGAGACTCCCCGCACACTCGGAGACGGTGATCCGCTGGGCGATGATCGGCGTGATGGTCCGCCGGCTCGAGGCCGAACAGCCAACCGGCAGGGCCCACGGCTCCTGGCCTGCTCGGGTCAGGTGTCGCAGCTCCGTCCCAGCCTGGGGCGCTGCGAGCATGTTCACAGCCCGAAGGCGGACCGCCCCGTCCGGATCATCGAGCAGTTCGCCCGCCAGCGACAGCAACACGCCGCCCACAGAAGGCCGGTCAACGAGGAGTCGCCACGCGGGATCCATCGCCTCCCTGCACAGCAGGGCGTCCCCGGTCCGCCTCCCTGCCTCGATCACCCGCGTGAGAAGGGAGAGCTGCGACGCCGGGGCATGCTCGAACAGGCGGGCGACCCGCCAGAGCACGATCTCGCGACTGCAGGGTCCCTCGACGTCCGGAACGAACCACACGTCCTCGAATCGTGGCCGCACCGCAGCATCGGAGAACACCTCGACCAATCGATCCAGATGACGCACAGCGGAATCGGGTTCGGGACCGGCCGAAGCATAGACAGCGGCGACCCACATCACCGCATCGTCCCCACACAGCACGTCCGCAAGGACCGCTCGTGCCGCTGTGGCGGCATCCTGGTCGGTCCGTGGGTCGGCTGCGGCCTCACCGAGGGCCGGCAGCACGGACAACCGTACCGACGGGTCCGTCTCCACCCGCCACCGCTCCAGCAGCCGGGCGACGCCGCCCGCCAGGGGGAACCGCTGCCCGCCGCACTGCCGGCTCCGGGTCCGGGTCCGGGTCCGGGTCCGCGAGCAAAGGTTCGGGCTGCCGTCCAGTCCTCTGAACCCGTGATGTCGGCGAGGGTGTTCCCGTGGCCGTCGCCGACATCACGTGGAGCCCGCCGGGTCGGTGTCAGCGGACCGGTTCGAGATGGTCGGCGCCCGGGCGGCCGGCGTTCAGCTGGGCGGCGAGGAAGCGGGCAGCGCGGTCGAGTGCGGCGTCCGCCTCGTCGAGGCGGCCGTAGTGGTGCTGGAAGACGTGCGGGAGGCCGGGGCCGACTTCGAGCGTGACCTCGACGCCGTCGGCACCCGCACGGCCGGCCAGCCGGACCGCGTCGTCGAGGAGCACCTCGTTCGCACCGACCTGCACGAGGAGTGGGGGCAGTCCGGTGAGGTCGGCGAACACCGGGCTGGCCAGGGGATGCGCCCTGTCGCCTGCGCCCACGTAGAGATCGGCGTAGGCGCGCAGGTCGGCCTCGGTGAAAATGGGGTCGGCGCTCTCCTTGGAACGGATGCTTCCTCCAGCGAGGGTGAGGTCGGCCCAAGGAGAGAAGACGACCACGGCGGCCGGTTGCGGCAGTCCGGCCTCCCTGGCGGCGAGCAGCGTGGCGATGCTCAATCCGCCACCGGCGGAGTCACCGGCCAGGACGAGGTCCCGTGGGTCGGTGCCCGCCGCCAGCAGCTCGCGGTAGGCCGCGAGCCCGTCGTCGACGGCCGCGGGAAAAGGGTGCTCGGGCGCCAGCCGGTAGTCCACCGACGTCGCGCACAGCCCGGCGCGGCGGGCCAGTTCACCGACCAGCCCCGCGTGGGTGTCCGGCGAGCCGATGACGTAGCCGCCGCCGTGCAGGTAGAGCAGTCGGCCGCGGCCGGAGGCTCCGGCCGGTTCCAGCTCCAGGGTCGGTCGCCCGCCCAGGACGGACCTGCGGGTGGCCACGTCCGCCGGCGCGGGGCGGGTGAGGGCCGCGGCGAAGCCGCTGCGCTGCTCCTCGGGAGTGGGACGCGTCTCGCTGCGTGGGGCGGAACGGAGTATGGCGTCCAGGGCGTCGCGCTGCTGTCGGGACATGTGGGGCCTCCATGGGTCGGGTGCGAGGATGGATTCCTTGGAATCCATCTGCCAGACCCCAACCGGATTCCGAGGAAGATGATTCCTGGGAATCTACTGGAAGGCCCAATGTGAGCCACATCACTCCGATCTTCGCCGATCTGGTCCGCGTCGAGACCCGGCTCTACAACGCCGTGAGCGTCCGGTTGCGCGCCGAACAAGGACTGGGGCTGGGGCAGTTCGAGCTCCTGGAGATCATCGACCGCGTGCCGGGGTGCCGTGTGCTCGACATCGTCGGCGAACTGGCGATCACCGTGGGGGCCGTCAGCAAGGCGGTCGACCGGCTGGTGGCCGCGGGCTGGTGCCTGCGGGTCCCACACCCCCAGGACCGCCGCTCGTCCGTCCTCCGCCTCACCTCCGCGGGTGAGGAGCAGTTGTCCGCTTCCCGCCCCATTGTCGAAAGCGAGCTCGTCGCACTGACCGCGGCGGTCCCCCCTGACGACCTGGCCCGCATCGCCTCGACCCTGGCCGCCCTTCGCGCAACACTCGAGGCGAGCAGCCACGGCAGCCCGGGATGAGGGGACATGACCCGCGAACGGCATCCGACCCCCAGAGTCGAACGACACTGCTCGGCCTCACAAGGCCGACATCAGGAATTCAGCGCCCCCCGCCCCGGCAGGCATGAGCCCGCGGCTTCACACGTCGCGGCCAGGCCAGCAGGTGGCGGGCGGCCGGCCGCCCTGTCCCGGGCCGACCACGGCGCCATCGGCGACAATCCCGACCTCATCCTCGCCGGACAGACCCTCCATCTCCCCTGACGCCTGTGGCCGACTCCAGGTCGCGGGGCCGCCATGCGGGGAGCACCGCTCCGCCCGCACCTCGTCCGGCGCAGCGGGTGCCGGAGGGAGCTCGGACCGGGTGTCGCGCGGTGCGAGGGGCCGCGGCAGGGAGCGGTCGCGGTCCGGCCGGCCGGCCCACCGGGCCGGATCGCACTGCGTGGATCAGGCACTGTTCTGCCATGCCGTGGAGCGGTTTCGCGGCCCGCGGGGTTGTCCGCGGGTAGGCGGGAGCGGAGGTCCGCGGGCATGGGGCCGGGCGGTCGGGTCGCGGCGGGGTACGGGGATCGGCAGGCCGGCGTCGACGCTGCCGCGCAGGGCACGCAGGTCCCGATCTCAGTCTTCCTGCCGGGCCGCGTCCGGCTGGGCGTGGTCCGCGTCCGGGCTCGGCACCTGGTGAAGCTTCGTCAGCAGGGCGATCAGCGCCTGGCGTTCGGCCGCATCGAGAGGGGACAGCAGCTCCTCGTTGGCGCGTTCGCCCAGCTCGGCGCAGCGTCGCAGGGTTCGGGTCCCCTTCGTCGTCACCGTCACGGCGTTCTTGCGCCGGTCACGCGGATCGGGTTCGCGGACCAGCAACCCGGCGCCCTCCAGGTGGTTGAGGAAGCCGACCAGGTCCTTGGCGTCGATGGACAGTCGGCGCACCAGATCGGCCTGGGCGACCGGACCGTACTCGAACACGGCCGCGAGTACGGCGTGGTGCGGCAGCTTCAGTCCTTCCCCGGCGATCGCCTCGGCGACCAGGCTGCGGCCGCGGGCCGCCACCCGGCCGACCAGCCAGCTCGGCAGGGACTGGATGTGCTCCAGGGCTCGGAAGGGCTCAGGGGGCGTCATGGCGCAAGGCTAGCGGGTAATCGTTGGACATCCCCACGAATCTCCCCGTAGGCTGCCGCCAATTCATTGGGGATCCCAATGAATTCTGTTCCGCACTCCGGAGGTGTGTCCATGCGTCGCGTCCGCTACGAGGTCAACGGTGGTCCCGAGGTCCTCTTCGTCGAGGAGACCCCCGCTCCCGAACCGGGCACCGGGGAGCTGCTCGTCCGGACAGAGGCGATCGGAATCTCGCTCCCCACTGTCCGGAAGGTTCGCGAGGGCAATGGGCCCGGCGTCCTCGGCGGCGAGGTGGCGGGCACGGTCGCCGCCGTCGGCGAAGGTGTCACCGGGTTTGCGCCGGGTGACCGCGTCACCGGCATCTGCTTCTCCCACTCGTACGCCGAACTGGCCCTGGTGCACCAGGCATTCGCCTCGCACGTCCCCGACCGGGCCGGCGCCGCCGACGCGATCGCACTGGTCCGCAGCGGCCTGGTGGCGCGCGGGGCCTACGAGGCGGGCCGCCCCGCTCCGGGCGACTCCGTGCTGGTGACGGCGGCGGCCAGCGCGGTCGGCACCCTCGCGCTGCAGTACGCCAAGGCCGGCGGGGCCTCCCGCGTGGTCGCGGCCGTCAGCAGCGCGGGCAAGGCGGACTTCGTTCGGGCGATGGGCGCCGACGAGGTCGTTCTCTATGCGGACGACACCTGGGGCGAGCCGGTCGACGTGGTCCTCGACGGCGTCGGTGGCGACCTCCTCGGGCCGGCCGTACGCGCCCTCGCCCCCGGCGGGCGGCTGGTCGCCTTCAGCTCCGGCGGCGGCACGGTCGACGCCTTTGAACTGCTCGTACGCAGCGCCTCGGTGATCGGCTTCCAGATGGCGGCCATCGCCCGGAACCAGCCCGAGCTGTACGCCCGTTGGCTCGGCGAGCTGTGGGAGCTCCACCGCGAGGGCGTGCTCCGCACCAGCGTCCACGCCGAGATACCGCTCGCGGAGGCCGCCCGCGCCCACGAGATCGTCGAGTCCCGCCGCAACCTCGGCAAGGTCGTGCTCGTCCCGTAGGAGCTGTCCGACAGATCCCGTGACGGCTCGAGCGGCCAGGACCTCTCCCGGCCTTCGCTTCAGCGGCGCGAAAGGCCGGCCGAACCACCCGCACTGCGACAGCGGCACGCCCGCGAGCGCGGAGAACATTCGGCGCAGGTGGTGCTCCGAGGTGGCGCCGCGAAACGTTTCTCAGTGCCATCCCGTGATGTTCTGGCCTCCAGGACCGGGGTCCCCGTGGGACAGGAAGCCGATCAGGCCGCAGACCACCACGATCAGCGCGAGCAGGACCAGCCAGAAGGTGTCCTCGGGGCCGGGGCGGTACGGGCGCGGCGGGCGATCAGTTCGGTCGCCGTCTCTGTCATCGGCGCGGTCCTCGGCATCGTTGTCCTCATCGAGCACTCTGCTCCCCCTCCTCGGCCCGCTCCATGGCACCGCGTGGCCTGGCCGGCGTCAAGACCGCCCGCATGGCCGGCTGGGCGCCGCCGCGGTCCCGGCCGGCGCAGGGCCGGCCGGGACCAGATGCGCGCCCGCCCATCCCCACCCCACACCCGGCCCCGCATCCACCTGTTCCCGGACCGCGCCTGGCGGGGGGTGGAGGGGGACGGGACAGTCTGCCGGCGGGGTGCGGAAGGCTGGGAAGGGCCGGTTCGGGGCGGGCCAACGGCTATTCGGTGCGCCTGGGCGTCTCGGTGACGATCTCGTACCGGCCGGGGCCCACTTTCCGGAACCAGCCGCCGACGGCCTGCGCGAGCCTGGCCTTCTGCACGTCCAGCCGGTCCATCTTCACCCCCGGGCCCATGTCCACGTACTCGCGGACCAGGACGATCGCACCGCTCGACTGGTTCAGCCCCCTCGACCCAGGCCGTGCCCGCAACCCGCACCGCGGATCAACACGAACACGCCCGTCAACCAGCGCCCGGCGGAGGACAATGGCGTTACCCGGATGGTGCAGACCTGGCCGGTCCGCGGAGCGCGACGGCGGCGCGCGTGTGCCCCTGCCGGCTTGGGCAGGCCGCCCCACCGGGCCGTCGAAGGAGGCCCAGCAGTGCCGAGCGTGCAGATGATCCAGCCTGCCCTTCGGGAGCCGCTGCTGCTGTTCGACGGCGACTGCCCGCTGTGCGCCGACTGGGTCGCTCGGGCCAAGCAGTACCCTGGCATGTCCAGGTCTGCCAGGCCCTGGGAAGCCCTGGCCTACGAGTTCGTCGACCTTCCCGCTTTGAACGCCCGGCTGGGACACCCGGGAGCCGTCTCCCCCGAGACCATCCGACGCGGTCCCCTCTGGCTCACCCCAACGGGCAGGCAGTACAGCGGCATCGACGCCTGCGCCCACCTGCTCATGCGCTGCGGTGGTCCTTGGTCCTATCTCGGCGGTCTGCTGGCCCTTCCCCCCGTCCGCCGGCTCCTCGCCGTCACCACCGCGCCGCTGGCCCGGCGGCGGCATCCGCAGCGGACCGCCGGCCTGCTCTGACCCCGGGACGCCCCCGGCAGATCCCACCCCGCTGTCAAGGCGTCCACCTCCACGGGACCGAGCCTTCAGCCGGGTGGCTGGCGGGAGAAGGACTCCTGGCCGACGACCGTGGCCTTCCACGCCTGGTCGGCGTCGCTCGCCGTGGTGAACAGCCAGCTCGCCAGGATGCGCTCTTCCTCGGGTAGGTACTGTCCGCTCCAGCCGGTCACCGATGCCGCCCGGCCCCGGCCGTCGCGCCAGGCGACCGTCCAGCCCAGCGCCGCACCCGAACCGGCCGGACCCGCGTCGTAGCGACCCACCAGCTCGCGCCGGCCGCCCGGCCCTGCCCCGGGTTCGAACGTCCCGGTCAGGTTGCCGTCCCCGTCGGCCAATAGCCGCAGGTGGGAGCCGAACTCGTTGTACCAGTCCCCTGCGAAGGCCGTCACCGATCATCTCCCGTTCCCGTACCGACCGGCTCGCTTCCGCACCGACCGGCTCATGTCCCCGTCCCCTCGTCCGGATACTGACACCTTTCCGCCGCCCCGGGCATGCGGCACTACTGCACCCGGGGACCAGGCCCGCCGCCGGGCTCCCCCGACATGCATGCGGGCGCGGCAGGCCCTTTGCTCGTGGCCGGGGCCGGACACTGGGAACGAGGACACGCCGGAGGCGACGGGACGGGCATGGACGAGGGATTCTTCGATGCCGGACGGCTGTACCGCCGCTCAGGCCCCGCCGGGCGGCAGCAGCTGTTCCTGGTCCTCCACGTCGCCCGCCCACCCGGTGGCTTCGCCGCCCCTGGCCGCGACGGCCCAGTCGCCTTCGGCTGGCGACGCACCACAACGCCGGACGGCCGCAGCAAACCCCTCGGCCCCTACAACACCCACGTCCGCAACGGCTGGCAGGACGTCACCGACAGCGACCTGGCCCGCGTCCTGGGACTCACCGACACCGGCTCCGACGGCTGGCGCAGTGCCACAGCCTCCCGTGCCCCCGCCAGCACCACCAGTCGCCGCGGCGGACGACGCACCACCGACCCCTCGGAAATCCAGGTGGCCGAACCGGGCCGGCTCGCGCGGCTCCTCCACAGGCACCGGCCCGACCGACCACCGACACCACCCACGGACGGCCCACCGTAGCCGGCGCCGAATCCCGTGTGCACACCCCACGTCCTGGCCGGCTCGTCAAGGCTCCGTCGGCGTAGGCCCGGGTCGGGGCCGCTCACCGCCGTGTTCGAACTAGAGGACCAGCGAGGGTGATCAGGACACACCCGCACCCTTGACGGCGATCCTGATCGGCGGGGCCTCGCATCCCGACGGAGGGGGCAGGTCGGGCAGGAGCGGTGTCGGTCGTCGAGGCGGTCGCTCCGGAAGCGGTGGCGCCGGCGGCAGCGGTGCGGTCGCCGTGGAAACGGCGGTCATGATCTCAGCTCTCCTCTACTCGTACTCGACCCCAGCCGTACCAGCGGCTACCCGAATCCGTCGCCCGCACGCCCGGCTCCAACCGCCGGCGGTGCCCGTGTCAGGCCAGTGCCGCGACCACCGCCCACCGACCGCCCTGGGGACGTCGACGGCCCGCGGCACCCGACCCTGCCCCGCCCCACGCGACACCAGCCACCCCCTGCCCCGCGACCTGCGCGGCGACGGCAAGGGCCCGCCTCTCGCGCCCACCGTGAGGCCCGTGGGCGCCACACGCCCCGGGTGGCCTCCCGCCGCCCGTTCCGGTGCTTGTCCGCAGGCCGACGATGGCAGCAAGGCGCCAACAGGCAAGCGAACCCGAGCGACTGACGGGTCCCCATGCCCGGACAGGCACCCTGCCGGACGGCTCAGCTCAGCCAAGACCGGCCGGAGGCCGGCCGCAGCGCCCTGTCTCCGGCGGTTCGCCACTGGCCCGTTCATGGTGCAGCCGTTCGTTGAAACGGCCCTGAGCGGGTACACGCCGGGGGCACGGCCAACACCACCAGGGCTCCGGCGGCCCCAGCCGAAGGACTGTCCATGATCCCGCGCCTGCACACCACCCATATCGCAGGCCTGACGCCCGGCACCGACCTGCTGCGGCTTCGCGGCGAGGCCGACCAGGACACCGGCCGCGACCTCCTGCGCGCTTTCGAGCACGCCCTCAGCAACCTGCCCACACCGCAGGTGCTGCTCGTCGACTGCCAGGACCTCACCTTCTGCACCTCGGCCGGCCTCACCACCATCCTCAGGGCCCGGCGCCTCGCACTGCGCCAGGGCACCGCCCTGCGGCTGACGAACATCCCCGACCAGCTGCGCCGCCTGCTGCGTGTCACCGAGACCGACACCGTCCTCGGTGCCCAGGACACCCCCGACCCGGTGAACGGCTCTCCACCTGGCGCCGTCTGAAGCCACCCGTTGCGCAGCCGGGGCGTCCCAGTGTGAGGTCTGCAGCCGATCGGGCCCGGCCAGCTGCTCGCCGACGGCGTGAAGCCCGTTCCCGCCGTTCGTGGAACCGGCCCATACGGGTCGGCGTCCGTCCGTGCATCCGAAAGATCAACTCCGCTGAAGGGTGCTGTCACCCATGGCCGGTACGGCGGCCCGCTACCTCCACCTCACCCGCTACGGCGAGGCCTCCCCCGACGAGAGCCGACTGACGGATGCAGGGAACTGCCAGGCCGCCGTCCTCGGGCAACGGCTGCGCGGGGTCCCGCTGCCCGCGATCGACCACGGTCCCCTCGCCCGCGCCGAACAGACTGTCCGGCTGATCGCCGAACAGCTCGACAACGTCCACCGTTACCTCGTCGGTCAGGATCGGACGCTGGGCGGCCACGCCGCCCGTCTCCCCGTCCGGGCACCTCGACCACCATGTCCAGCCCGGTCAGCTCCCGCAGCCGGCGCACCTGCTCGCCGGGGCCCGCGAGCCGCAGCCGGCCGCCCGACGCCCCGGTCCGCCTCATCCCGTACACCAGCACCCCCAGCCCGGCCGAGTCCATGAACGTGACCGGTTCCAGGTCCAGCACGATCCGCGCCCGGCCCTCGCCCACCAGCGCGTCCACACGCTCGCGGAAGGCCGGGGCCAGGGAAAGGTCCACCTCACCGGTCAGGACCAGCACCGCCCAGCCCCTGTGGTCCTCGCCCTGCCGCACAGCGGACTCCGGAACCCGCACGGTGGTCCCTCCTCACCCTGGACACCCCGGTCCTCCCACCGCCCGAGCGCTCCGCCCCGTCCCGCCACCCGCGCCGACCGCATGTGCGCCTTCGCCGCCTCCGGAGGAGAAGGGGCGGTCGCACCGCACCGTGCTGGACCGGGCGAAGCTCTGCTGCTGCGCTCGTGGTGGGGCCGGTCGTGCACGGTGCGTGGGACCGGGGCTCGACGGCCTCAGTGCAGGACGCTCACGGCACGGGCGATGACCAGGAGGGAGGTGAGCAGGGCCGCGATGCTCTCGATGCTCATCAGCACCTTGGCCCGCGTGGACAGCGGCATGGTGTCCGTGGGGCTGAACGCGGTCGAGTTGGTGACGGACACGTACAGGTAGTCCGCCAGTACCGGCACCCAGTCACAGGACCGGCTCGCACCGTCCGCGACCTCCTCGACGGCGTCGTCGTTCTCGTCCTGGGAGAACCGGAAGTCCGCGAGCGGCAGCTCACCGCGCGGCGCCTGCGTCCGCACGACGGGACCGCCACGGTCCAACTCCCAGAACGCCAGGCCGAAGACGATGATGTCCGTGGCCCACACCTGCAGGGCGGCAACGAGGAGTTGGCCGCCGTCCTTCACCTCGGTGGAGACGAGGGCATGGATCAGCAGCCCGAGGGCGGTGAGGTTGCTGGCGCCGATGAGGGCGACGAGCGTGAGCGAGAGGAAGCGTGAAACCCGGGTCTGCCGGGTCAGTCGCCGGGGGTTGACGGCGATCAGCGGAACGAGCAGCAGTACTTCCAGCGCCGGCAGGACGAAACGCGGCGCGACCAGCAGTCGCTCGGGCAGGACGAGGTAGAGCAGGATCGCCACGAGGGTGGCGATCACGGCCGGAAGCCTTGCCTCCCCGCGCCGCTCCTGCCGCGGATGCCGCACCCTCCTGCCGCCCCGACGATCAGACGCCGTCATCCTCCGTCTCCCTCCCCCGGCCCATGCCGGCCGATGCCGACGGCATTGCCGGCCTTCCGTCACGTCGCGAGGTCGGACGGGGCCGTACACAGCGTCCCGTGCCACACGGCTGCAGGCTCATCCGCGGCCGGCGGCCATGCCCGCCACAGCGCTCCTGCCCCGGTCCAGCTCGGGCATTCCCGACACGGCCCGGGGGCCGCACCCAGCGCCGCATCCACGCGACGAAGTGCGGACGATGGTCGCCGGGTGCGGGCCGGACGGTCCCGGCACCGGCGCGCAGCAGCGACCGGGTAGGCGCTCGATCGCATCCGGCGGGGCGGCACGCAGGTGTGTGTCCAGCAGACCGTCGGTCGTCCACGTCCATAAGGGCCCACCGCGTGGCCAGGCGCAGTGGGAAGCCGCCGGCGGTCGGCCACGCCGTGAGGCGCAGGTCCACGTACCCGTGCGCACGGCAGGTCTCACACCGCGACGACGGGTCGGACCGGTGCGGGAGCAGGCAGGTAGGGCGTGATGTTGCTCCAGGCCCGCTCGATGTATTCCTCCTTTTCGCCGACCGGGGCGACGTAGTGCAGCGCGCCTTCGGCGGCATCGTTGCCCTCGAGGCGGGCGATGATCCAGGCGGCGAGGTAGTGCGAGGCCAGGCAGCCGCCGGCGGTGGCGATGTTGTCCTTGGCGTAGAAGGGCTGGTTGAGCACCTCGACGCCGGCGGCGACGACCCAGGGCTTGGTGGTCAGGTCGGTGCAGGCGGGGATGTCGTCGAGCAGGCCGAGCTTGGCGAGCACGAGCGCGCCGGAGCACTGCGCCGCGACGAGTTGGCGCGAGGGGTCCAGGCCGCGCAGGATGTTCATGATCGCCGGGTCTTCGACGACCTCACGGGTGGCGATGCCGCTCCCGACGATCACGGCGTCGGCGGCGCACGCCTCCTCGAGCGTGGACATCTGTTCGATGACCACTCCGTTCATCGACGTCACCCTGGGGGCGGGGGTGGCGATGGTGACGCGCCAGTCGTGGGTCTTGATGCGGTTGAGCACTCCGAGCGCGATCAGGGAGTCGAGTTCGTTGTAGCCCTCGAAGGTGAGGATGGCGATGTGCACGGCGACTGCCCTTCCGTGGAGGCGGGGTGGGTCTCGACGGTAAGGTCCCGCGAGGATGACAGCCAAAAAATTGTCATGGATACAATTCGGTGCATGGCAGCCTCGCGGTACAAGACGCTGGTCGACGCGTTCGCATCCGACATCCGGTCGGGGCGGCTCCCCGCAGGCGCGCGGCTGCCGACACACCGCGCACTCGCCGCCCACGAGGGCATCGCCGTGGTGACCGCGACTCGGGTGTACGCCGAGCTGGCAGCCATGGGTCTGGTGAGCCGGGAGCAGGGCCGCGGTACGTTCGTGCGCGACATCGCGGTTCCCCCCGGTCACGGCATCGATCAGCAGGTCGTCGCCACTGGCGCGGTCGACCTCACCTTCAACTATCCGTCGCTGCCCGGCCAGGCCGATCTCCTGCGGCAGGCACTACGGGAGGTGGCCACCTCCGGCGATCTCGACTCGCTGCTGCGCTACCAACCACATCGCGGGCGGCCCCAGGACAGAGCCTCGATCGCACGGCATCTGAGGCGTCGAGGAATCACCACCGACGCCGATCGGGTCCTGATCGTCAACGGTGCGCAGCAGGGCCTGGCCGTCACTGCCATGGCCGCGCTCAAGGCCGGCGACGTCGTCGCGGTCGACGCGCTCACCTACCCGGGTTTCAAGGCGCTCGCGCACGCCCTTCACCTCCACCTGGAGCCCGTACCCGCCACCGCCACCGGGCCGAATCTCGATGCTCTCGAGAAGCTGTGCGCCACCCGCCCCGTGCGCGCGATCTACACCATGCCCACCTTGCACAACCCTCTGGGCTGGGTCATGCCGACAACGGACCGAACCCGCCTGATCAAGATCGCCCGACAGCACGGTTCGCTCCTCATCGAGGATGCCGCCTACGCCTTCTTGGCCGAGGACCCTCCGCCGCCTCTGGCGGCGACCGCGCCGGACCTCACCGTTTACGTCTCGGGACTGTCCAAGAGCGTCGCCACCGGCCTCCGGGTCGGTTTCGTCGTCGCCCCGCCATCTGCGGTGCCGTCGCTCGAACGCGCGATTCGGGTGACTACCTGGAACACCCCGGCGCTCACCACCGCGATCGCCTGCCGCTGGCTCGACGACGGCACGGTGGACCAGTTGGAAGCGCAGAAACGAGAAGACGCCAAGGCCCGTCAGTCACTCGCCAGACAAGAGCTGGCAGGCCTGCCCCTCATCGGCCACCCCGCGTCCTACTTCACATGGCTCACCCTGCCCGACGACGCACGCGCCGATCGCCTGACCGCCACCCTCGCGCGCCGACACATCGCCGTGACCACAGCGGAGCCGTTCACCACCTCGACCCACACGCCGCAGGCGATCCGCCTCGCTCTGGCCTCGACCGATCCGGCCCTTCTCCGATCGGCTCTTCGCACCGTGCGACAGGTCGCCGTCGAGGACGCCTATACGTGAGTTCCCCTCGACCAGCCGACACCTGCCCGCACCGACGACGTCTGGGTCCGAAAGTCCGTCGGCGCTGGAGGCCTGGAGCCCGCTTGGTGTGCGACCCGAGACTGATGGGGGAATCACGGTCACCGCAGCCGTGTCGTCGCGCCGGCCACGGGAGGACGGTCCGCGGAGAGAAGGGCCTGGAGACGGTCAGCCCGTGCCATCTCCTGGCGCGGTTTCCTGAACGAAGGTGTAGGGCGGCAGAGGTCCGTGCAGTCGGAGCCGGACGTCCTCGCCCCAGTCCTCGGCGAGTTCCTGCTGGGCCGCGGTGAACTCGTCGCTACGATCGTCCTCCACCAAGAAGGAGGCGCTGACGAAGTCCTCGCCGCGGGCCTCGTTCACGTGGACTTCCCGCGCGAACGGACGCAGCGCCTCGACGGCGTCGGCGGCGGCCGCTTTCTCTCGGGCCTGGACCTCCCGGGCGACGAGTTCGCCCAGGCGCATCTTGACGTTGGTATCGCCGGTGCGTCGGCTCTCCTCGTTCAGCTGCCGGGCCTCGGCGCTCTCCTGCAGGATCTGCCGGAGCAGCGCCTCTTCTTCGTACTGGCCCTTGAGGAGGTACTCCGTGCAGCCCGCCAGGGCCTCGAGCCGCTGGTGGTAGAAGTCGGCGCGGTCCTCCAGAGCGCCGCGCACCTGTGGTTCGTCGGAGGCGGTGGCGCCGAAACGGAGCGGCAGGACAGTGCCGTCCGCCATCAGGTGCTGCAGGACCTCCTGGTGGGCGAGGACGTCGCGGCGCCGGGCCCGCAGGCCGTCGGGCGCGGCGCTGACGATGGCGGTCAGGTTCGCGGTGCTGACGGTGGACAGTTCCTCGGGCGGATCGCCCACCCCTGTCATGCCGTCCAGCCGCGCGGGATGGGTCTGCGATGTGACTGCGTAGACGTAGAGGGCCATGTCTCAGTCCTCCCGGGACCTGGTTCGGCGCGCCGCGCGCGGCTTGGCGGCGGGTTCCTCGTCGCGGTCCTGTGTGTACTGGCGGATCGTGTCCGTCACCGCCTCGACCGCCCCGGTGAGCGCGCCCTTGCTCTTCCCGTGGCTTCCGTCCTCCGTCAGCTCGCCGGGAAGATCCAGAAGCCGGGTCGGCGCCTTGCGCCCCGACTCCAAGTCGAGGCGGTTGCAGGCCTCCGCGAACCGCAGGTAGGTGTCCACGCTGGCGACCACGACCCGAGCGTCGATCTTCAGGATCTCGATCCCGACCAGGGAGACCCGCACGAACACGTCGATGACCAGACCCCGGTCCAGGATCAGTTCCACGACGTCGTACAGCGTGCCGGTACTCGCGCCTCCCGTCGCAGGCCGGCCTCCGCCGCTCTGCGGTACCACAGTCATGGCGCTTCTCCTTTCTCGCGCCCGCCCACGTTCGTTCCGCATCCCCGGGAGGCCGGATCGCCGCCCGGCCCACGGACCGGATGCGTGTCTGGGGCCGGGACGTCGTTGTTCCCCGCGGGCCTTCCGAGCCGTGGGAGTCGGTGTCCACCGCGGCCGCCGGGCGGCACAGACTCCCGTGCCGCGCGCGTATACCCGAACCGGCCCCGCCAAACAGCAGTTGCCCCGGTGCACCTTCGCCATCGCCGTTGTGGGTCATGCAATGTGCGCTGCGGATTCATTCGGTCCGGTGCCCGGTGCGCGGCCGCGCCGGACGCCGATGGTGGGGTGCGGCTTCGGTTGCACGGTCGTCGTCGCGCTCACGCAGGGTATCCGTGATCGACTCCACGGCACTGGCGATGGCACCCTTGCTCTTCTTCCGGGCCACGCCTTCCACGGCCTTGCCCGTGCTGTCGCTGATCATGTCGGTGAGCTTGGCCGGGGCGTTGCGGCCGGACTCCAGGTCGAGGCGGTTGCAGGCCTCCGCGAACCGCAGGTACGTGTCGACGCTGGCCACGACGATCCGCACGTCGATCTTGAGGATCTCGATCCCGAGCAGGGAGACCCGCACGAACACGTCGATGACCAGACCCCGGTCCAGGATCAGCTCCACGACGTCGTACAGCGTGCCGGTGCTCGCGCCTCCTGCTGCGCGCACGCCCGCACTGCTCTGCGGCACCACAGTCATGGTGCCTCCTCTCGCTGGGCCCCTCGGCGCCGTCGCGCCGGTGGGGGCGTCTTCTCGTGGCCTGCCGGTCCCCGCCTCGCTGTCGGTTGGGGGTCTTCGCGGGGCGCGGGTACCGCCACGAGGCGTAGGCCTTCCGTGCCGCGTGCGTGTACCCGATCCGGCACCGCCCAACAGCGACGCCCCCCACGTACAGGGTGCCGTCGTGTGTCCACCCCGTGTCCGATGAGCCCGTACGGGGCAACGGTGTGGTCGCGGTGCCGACGAGCTCGCGCGTGGCTTCCTGCCGGATCAGTGGTACCGGCGGGACGGGCCGAACAGTCGACGGCCCGCACCTGTGACGGCGGACCCTGTCCCGGGCGCGAGGCGCAGCGCGTACACGGGTTCCCGCGACGGGCGCGCGGCGAGGCCGTGGCGGGGCCGTGGCGGGGCGCAGTCGGGTATGTGCGGGGCGCGGCAGGGACGCGCCCCGGCACCGCCCGGGCGGCCGGGGCTGCTCGACCCGGCCCCGCCACCGGGCTCCACATGCGCGAATCCTCCCGGCCCGCGGCGCCGTGGGCAGTCGGCCCCGAACAATGCGCCGCCGCGTCGCCGCGGCAGGGTCCGGTCCTCGCCGCCGGTCTGGGGCAGGGTGCATTCATGGACGAATACGACGTGGACGAGGCGTTGCAGCAGGCGCTGGACCGGTTGACCGCGCTGGCGCACATCAGCTCGGCGCTGGCCGGGACCCTCGATGCCCGGGCGGGACTGGAGCGGGCCTGCCGGATCCTCGCGCAGCGCCTGGGCGACTGGTGCGCCGTCGACCTGCTCGCCGACGACGGGAGCCGGGAACGGACCGCCGCTTCCCGCCGCGGCACCCCGCGGGCGGCCGGCGGCGAGCTGTCCGAGCCGCCGGAGAGTGCGTCGGGGCCGCTCGCGCGGGTGCTGCGCGGCGCGGGCCCGCTCCTCCTCACCGAGGCAGACCTGCGGCCCGTGCTCCGACGCGATCCCTGGGACGCCGCCGAGGACCATGTCTTGACGGAGCAGCAGGCCGTGTGTGCGATCGTCGCGCCCCTGCGGGTGCGCCGGGAAGTCCTGGGTGCGGTGACCGTCGCCCGCGCCGCCAACCGGCCCCCGCTCGCGGAGTCCGACCTCCCGCTGGTCGAGGACATCGCCCACCGGATCGCCCTCGCCATCGACAATGCCCGCCTCCACCGGGAGACCGAGCACATCGCCGAACGCCTCCAGCGCTCCCTGCTCCCGGCCCTCCCCCAGCCGGACCACCTCACCCTCGCCGCCCGCTACGCGCCCGCGCACGGCACCGCCGAGGTCGGCGGCGACTGGTACGACGCGTTCGTCCTGCCCACCGGACAGACCGCGCTGATCATCGGCGACGTCACCGGCCACGACCTCAAAGCCGCGGTCACCATGAGTCAGCTGCGGAACATGCTCCGCGGCATCGCCTGCGACCGCCAGGAACCACCCGGTGCGATCCTGCACCGCCTCGACCTCGCCCAGCACGCCCTCTACCCCGCCACCACCGCCTCCTGCGTCTACGCCGTCGTCCAAGGGCCGGTGGGCGGGCCGTGGCAGCTCGACCACGCGAGCGCCGGCCACCCGCCGCCACTGCTCGTCACCCGCGACGGCGACGCCCACTTCCTCCAAGGCGGGGCCGGCGTCCTCCTCGGCGTCGACACCGCCCTGCCCCGCCCCAGCGCCACCGACCCCCTCCCACCCCTGTCCACCCTCCTGCTCTACACCGACGGCCTCATCGAACGCCGCGGCGAGAACCTGGACCGGGGCCTTGCAAGGCTGCGCCAGCACGCCGCCGCCCTCGCCCGCAAAACCCCCGGCACCCTCTGCGACGAACTCCTCGCCGGCCTCGCACCCGACGCCACCGACGACATCGCCCTCCTCGCCCTGCGAATCCCCGCCGCCGGCGCAGGCCGCACCGCGGGGAAACACCGGTGAGCACCGGCCGGGCCCGGGCTGTCGGCGGGCCGTCAGGGGGCGCTGCGGCGCGGCCCCGAAGACGGCCGGCTGGCTGGAGCGTCCCAGGCCGGAGGCCGGACCAGGGGCAGGCGCACCTCAGGACGGGGGCGGCGGGCCGTGCGGCCGCACCCCGCATGCCGTCGGCGAGAACCGGTCCCGCCTCGCGGCCCTCGGCAGGCCGGGCGGGATGGCGCCTTCGCGGAGAACAGGATCCATGCGGCACAGGACGGACAGCACATCGGCACCCGCCTGGTGGTGGCGCGCCGCGACCAGGGCCGACCGGGACCGCTCGCATCGTCAGCGCGCGCACAGGGTGGAGGAGCCGGCCCCGGCCGACGGCATGGCGGCCGAAGGGCCCGCGCTGCAGTGCGCCGGTGGATGAGGACCGCAGAGGCCCTGCGCGGCGGCCCGATCGTGAGGAAGGGCGCCGCCGTGACGAACGAGCTGAGGACCAGCACGAGGCGCATCGGGGGACGGGGCTCTGTGTGTTCGCCGGCGACCGGCACCAGGGCACCGCCACCGAGGCGCAGCAGGTACTGGACGAGGCCCTCGGTGGGCTCCCGGAGGTCCTTCCGGTGGATCTGAGCGGGGTGGAGCTGCTCGCCTCGGGTGGGTTGAACGCGCTGCTGCGGGCCCGGACCGCGGCTGCCGACCGGACAGTGCCGGTGGTCCTGGTCGCACCGAGCGCCGGAGCGCGTCGACTGCTGGAGGTCACGGAGGCCGCGGGGTTGCCCCCTGTCCACGGCACGGTCGAGGGAGGCGGCCCGGCACAGCGGGGAGCCGCCCGCCTCCGGCGCGTATACGGCGTAGGCGGGGCGGAATGCCACAGTCGGAACGTTCGGCCATCGACCGGGAACCTTCCTGTGTGGTTCGGCCTGCTGACGGACAAGCGGATAACGCCGCGGAGTCCACAAGAACCTCCAGGCCCTGGAACGGGACGTCCGCGCCCGGATCGCCCGGTGGAACGACGACCCGAAGCCGTTCGTCTGGACGAAGGACGCCGACGAGATCCTCCAACGCCGCGCCGCATGTCTTGATCGAATTCCCGGCGCAGGACACTAGCGGGGCTCCGGGCGGTCCAGCGGGAAGTGGCGGATCACCGACGGCTTCCAGGCCTGCTCGGCCGGGTCGTGCCGCAGCGCGAACTGGCTGATCACCCGCTGGCCTCCCTCGTAGTCGCTGTACAGCACGTCGACCGTGAGCAGCTTCCCGGCGTCGATCGCGGCGGTCATCGCCCGGAACTCCGCGGCTGACGGGTCGCGGAACGCGCCCTGCCAGCAGCCGTGGTCGCCGGGCGCCAGGAAGATGTCCCGGACGTGGGCGGTGAACTCCGCCAGCGGCGGGTGGGCCCGCTCGGTCCGCACCTCGGGGGTCACGTGCCAGCTCTGAAGCACGGCCAGGCCGGTGCCGACGTTCCGCAGCGAGATGGCCAGTTGCACGATGTCCTGGTGGACCTCGACCACCGCCCCGCCGCCGGGGACGGTGACGATCCGGCCCTCCACGAAGCGGGCGGTCAGCTCCGGGTCCTGCTCCCGCGAGGTCACCAGCAGCGGCTGCTGCCCGGCCAGCAGCGTGCGCTCGGCCGTGCGGGCGGAGCGGTTGGCGGAGCGGACGGAGGCGAAGGTCGCCACCGCCAGGACGAGCGTGCCGCCGGCGGTGGCCAGCGAGGAGATGGTCGCCCAGTCCGTCACGCCCGCAGGCTAGCCCCGCCCGCGACCGCCCGCATCCGGCCGCCGCTCGGAGCGCCCCGGCGAACCGCACCACCTGCAGGGCCTCCGCCTGCTGACTGTCTCGGCTGACCATCCGCGGCAGACGGTTCCTCGGTGTGCCCTACGGGGTGATGCGGCGACCGGGGCGTTTCTCCGCGGTGGGAGGGAACGCGCGACCCATGGACCACGAGAAGGCGCCGGTACTGGAAGCACTCGCCGCCTACCACCGGGACGGTCAGCTGCCGTTCACTCCGCCGGGGCACAAGCAGGGCCGCGGCACCGACCCCCGGGTCCTCGAGGTGCTGGGTGCGGCGGTGTTCGCCTCCGACGTCCTGGCCACCTCGGGCCTGGACGACCGCACCTCCTCCCGGGGAATCCTGCAGGAGGCACAGGAGCTGATGGCGGACGCGGTCGGCGCACAGCACACGTTCTTCTCCACCTGCGGGAGTTCCCTGTCGGTGAAGTCGGCGATGCTGGCTGTCGCCGGCCCGCACGAGCAGCTGGTCGTGGGCCGGGACGCCCACAAAGCCGTCGTGTCCGGGCTGATCCTCTCCGGTATCCGGCCGATCTGGGCCGAGCCGGCCTGGGACGCGGACCTGCATCTGGCCCACCCGCCGACCGCGGAGACGTTCGCGAAGGCGTTCCAGGACAATCCGGATGCCAAGGGAGCGTTGGTGACCAGCCCGACGCCGTACGGGACGGGTGCGGACCTTCCGGCCATCGCGGAGGTGTGCCACCGGTGGGGCAAGCCGCTGATCGTGGACGAGGCGTGGGGGGCTCATCTGCCCTTCCACGACAAACTGCCGACGTGGGCGATGGACGCCGGCGCGGACGTGTGTGTCACCTCCGTCCACAAGATGGGCTCCGGACTCGAGCAGAGCTCGGTGTTCCACCTGCAGGGCGACCTTGTCGACCCGAAGGTCCTCAAACAGCGCGAGGACCTGCTGGGCACCACCAGCCCCTCCGTGCTGATCTACGCCGCCCTCGACGGCTGGCGCCGGCAGATGGTCCAGCACGGCAAGCAGCTCTACGACCACGCGCTCGACCTCGCCCACCGCACCCGCGGCGCCATTGACGGCGTCGACGGCATGCACGTCCACGGCCGCGAGGACTTCTGCGGCCCCGGTCGAGCAGCCGACCTCGACCCGCTGCAGGTGATCGTCGACGTCAGCGCGCTGCACGTCAGCGGCTACGATGCCGGGGACTGGCTACGCGCCCACCACCACATCAACCTGCACGTCTGCGACCACCGGCGCATCAGCGCCCAACTCACCCACGCCGACGACCAGCAGAGCACCACACGGCTGCTGAACGCCCTCACCGACCTCGCCGCCCACGCAGCCGATCTGCGCCCGGCCGCACCGATCCACATCCCCGACCCGCGAGAGCTGCGTCTGGAGCAGGTCATGATGCCCCGGG
This sequence comes from Kitasatospora sp. DSM 101779, assembly GCF_025655475.1. Taxonomy (GTDB): domain Bacteria; phylum Actinomycetota; class Actinomycetes; order Streptomycetales; family Streptomycetaceae; genus Kitasatospora. The sequence continues at coordinate 235,424 of NZ_JAHTIK010000001.1, forward strand.
ACGCGTTCTTCGGACCGACCGAACAGGTGCCTTGGAAGGACGCGGTGGGGCGGGTCACGGCGGAGATGCTCACCCCCTACCCGCCCGGGATTCCCGCCGCCCTGCCGGGCGAACGCCTGAACGGGGACGTGCTGGCGTACCTGCACGAAGGCGTCCGGGCGGGCATGGTGGTCCCGGACGCAGCCGATACCGGACTGGGCAGTGTCCGCGTCGCCGTCGAGCCGTGAGGGCAGCGCCGCTACGCGCCGGTGGTCTGTTCGATGATCATCGAGACCAGAGCGCTGCGGCCCGCGGCGCGCAGCCGGCGCAGCTGACGGGCGGCACCGTTGCCGTCCCGCAGCAGGCGCTCCAGCACGGGGACGATGTGGCGCCGGTCCGCACTCTCCTCGATCACCGGGTCGATGTGGTCCAGCAGGGCGGCCACCGCGTCGCAGGCGTTGGACAGCCGGCCGGAGAGCGGGTCGAACACCGTGCTCGTGCAGCCGTGCCGGGCACCGTGCCACACGGCGGCCGCGAGCACCTCCTGCTCAACGGGCGGGATGCCGTGCCCGGCTTCCGCGTCGCCGAGGGCTCGGACGGCAAGGGCGCGCACGATGCCGGCGAGCATCACCGCTTCGTCGGGACGCAGCTGGACGTCCATGGCGCGGATCTCCACGGTGGGGAAGTGCTCGGACAGGCGGATGTGCCAGTAGACCTGACCGATGTCGCGGATCAGCCCGCCCTCGACCAGCTCCCGGGTTCGCCGGTCGTAGTCGTCGGCGCCGTCGAAGACGGGCGGCGGCCCGCTGACGGGCCAGCGGCCGAAGACGATAGTGCGCCAGCTGGCGAAGCCGGTGTCCGTGTTCTGCCACAGTGGTGAATTCGCCGCGAGTGCGATCAGCAGCGGAAGCCATGGACGCAACCCGTTGATCACGGCGACACCCGCGCCGCGGTCGGGGATCCCGAGATGGACGTGCATGCCCGTGATCAGCTGCTGGTCGGTGAGCAGCCGGGTGTCCGAATGCATGACGCGGTAGCGGGCGGTGTCCGTGATGGGTACCGGGAGGCGGTCGGTGAAGGGCGCCGCACCGCACGCGGCCAGTCGGCACCCCGCCTGCCGGGCAGCCTCGCCGAGGGCCAGGCGCATCCGCAGCAGGTGTCCACCGGCTTCCTCCAGCTCACGGCAGATGGGGGTGGCGACCTCCACCTGTGCCTGGAGCAGTTCCCGCTGGACCTCGCCGCGCTCCAGCCAGGGCTGGAGGCGCGCCGCCTCGCGCACCTGGGCGGCGCGGGCCACCGGCAGGCCCGTTGCCGCAGCCAGCAGGAGATATTCCTCTTCGATGCCGAGGGTCAGCATGTTGAGCAGGTACCCGTGTGCGGAAGGCACATGCGGCGGTCCTGTCGAGGGTGCTGCGCGCGTCGCTATTCGGGCCGGCGGAACCGAGGAACCGGCGCCGCGCGCCCGGGTAGTCCGCGACCAACAGCTTTCGACGTGATTGTCGACCTGTGGCCGTCCGGGTTCGGCTGACTCAGGCTGGTGGCATGGCCCTGAAACCGTCGGCATGCACCTCCGGCCTGGACCGGGCCGGAGTGCTGGTCCGCCAGATCACCGCTGCGCTGACCGCGGCCGGGCACACCGTCGCGGCGGCGGAGTCGCTGACCGGCGGGCGGCTGTGCGCGCAGCTGTGCGAGGCGCCGGGTGCGTCGGCCGCGTTCCGTGGCGGGATCGTTGCCTATGTGACGGATCTGAAGGAGGAGCTGCTCGGCGTGGAAGGCGACCTGCTGGCGCGGGTCGGGGCGGTTCATCCCGAGGTCGCCGCCCGCATGGCGGAGGGTGTTCGGCATCTCGCCCGCGCCACGTACGGGGTGGCCACCACGGGCGTCGCCGGGCCGGCGCCGCAGGACGGGTGTGACGTCGGAACGGTGTTCGTCGCGGTCTCCGGCCCTCGTGGGACCACGGCCGTGCAGGCCGCTCCCGGCACCAGGGATCGGGGCGATATCCAGCACGCGGCCCTCCTCGCGGCCCTGGAACTTCTCCGCGACGCGCTTCGGCCCCCGGGCTAGCTGTACTCGGCCGACACAGGTGCTTGCGCTCGGCGCTGAACGCCCGGTACTCGGTCTCGGAGACGGCGGCACCGGTGACCAGGTCCTTGCCGTACGTCTCGCAGGCCTCCGCCGCGGCCCAGCCGGTGCCGTCGGTGCAGAGCCGCTCGGTGCCTTCGGGTGCGTCCTCGGTGCAGGGCCACTGGATGCCGCTCGCACCGCGCAGCTTCGCGAAGCTGAGCCCGGTGTGGTCGCAGGGCCGGCCGGCCGAGCGCCGCTGCCACGCCTCGAACGCGTCCTCGGGGCCCTGTCAGTGGACGAGCGGCCCGTCGTCCTTGTCGCGCTGCCCGCTGGTGGAGAAGCCGACCACGCCGGGCCCGCGCTCGCGCAGCAGGCTCTGCGCCCGGGCGACGATGCCGGTCATGCCGTGTCCCGGTCGCAGGCCTCCAGTCGGTGCTCCCGGCGTACCGGCGGGGTGGTCAGCCGGTCGGCGGCGTGGTTGGCCTGCCGGCCGAAGAGGTCCTTGGGGCCGGGCCTGCCTCGGTTCACCCGGTCCCCTGCACGGCCGCGCACGCCCACGATCCGCCCGTCGGCGACGGCGATGTCCATGGCGTCGCCGTCGGAGTGCGGCAACGACGCGCCCTGCGACCAGCGTTCCACCCCGTCCGCGGCGGTGCCGGGCGCCGGGAAGCGGTCGAAGCGCACCGGCCACGGATCCCCGGGCCGGTGCGGGGTGGGGTCGCCCCAGGGCTGTGCGACTCGATCCACCGCCGGTTCCATGGCCTGCCTCCACACTCGCCTGGCGAGGGTAGGGGCGTCTACCCGCGCGAACGACCGCTACGCTCCGGGGCAGCCCGCACAGCCGCCCCTCGGCTGGCAGGCACGTGCGAGTTTGATCGAGCAGCTGGGCGGTATACGCCGGTTCGCAAGCAGTCACCTGGCAGCGGCCACACCGTCGACACCCGACCGCTTCAGGTCCGTGTCACCACCCGTTGCACCGGAGGTTTCCATGATCGTGCTTGGCGTCATCCTGCTCATCATCGGCTTCGCCACAGGGATCTCGATCCTGTGGACAATCGGCCTCATCCTTGCCGTCGTCGGCGTCGTCGTGCTGATTGCCGGCTCCCTCGGACACGCCGTCGGCCCCCGCCACCACTACTACTGACCCCCTGCGACGACACCGTGCGGGCGGCACCGCCAGGGCCCGCCCGCGCCCGGGCCACGGCCGGCTGACACAGCGCCAGCCGGCCGTGGCCGGTTGGGGACTCGTGCGGCGGGAAGGCGCGGACGCATGACAGACCAGCACGGCAGCCACGTCCGACGGTCCGTGCCTTCGACATCGCATGGCGGGCGACGTCCGGACAGCCCGCTGGACGTGCCGGCCCGCGGCTGGTGGCAGGTGCTGAAACGCACCGGCCGGGAGTTCCTCGCCGATGAACTCCCGGACCGGGCCGCGGCCCTCACCTACTACGCCATCCTGGCGATCTTCCCGGCGCTGCTGGTGCTGGTGTCCGTGCTGGCCCTGGCCGGCACGTCCGTCACCGATACCGTCCTGGACAACCTGCAGGCCCTGGCGCCGGGCTCGGCCCGCGACATCCTGCACGGTGCGATCACCCAGCTGCAGTCCGGCCGCGCTGCGGGCGGGTTCCTCGCCGTACTCGGTCTTGCCGGCGCCCTGTGGTCGGCGTCCGGATACATCGGCGCGTTCATCCGCGCCGCAAACGCCGTGTACGACATCCGCGAGGGCCGTCCGATGTGGAAGACGACCCCGCTGCGGATCGGTCTGACCCTGCTGACGATGGTTCTGCTCGTCGCCTGCGCGGTGATCGTCGTCTTCACCGGCCGGCTCGCCGAGCGTGCCGGGAGCCTGCTCGGCCTCGGCGAGACCGCGCTCACCGTCTGGGCCGTCGCGAAGTGGCCGGTCCTTGTACTGCTCGTCGCTCTGATGATCGCGCTGCTGTACTGGGCCGCGCCGAACGTCCGCGGCCGCGGCCTCGCCTGGACTTCTCCCGGCAGCCTGCTCGCCGTCCTGCTCTGGCTCGCCCTGTCCGCCGGCTTCGCCGCCTACGTCGCCGACTTCGGCTCCTACAACAAGACCTACGGCACACTCGCCGGCGTCGTCGTCTTCCTGATCTGGCTCTGGCTGACCAACCTCGCGATCCTCCTCGGCCTCGAACTCGACGCCGAACTCGCCCGCGAACAGGCCATCCGCACCGGCCGGCCCTGCGCCGAGGAGCCGTACGTCGAACCCCGCGACACCCGCACCTGGCCCGACAAGGACGACGGCGACGGCGACGGCCCCTGCGGGACTTGATCCCGTACCCGCAGCGGGCCGCCGCGCAGGTGGGGTCAGCCGTCGTTGCCGGTGGGCCAGTGCCCCGTGGCCTTGCCGACGGCCACCGCACCGGTCCGGTCGAGCGCCGCCTTCACCAGCGCGAACACGGCACCTTGCAGCGCCGCCGCGAGGAGTACCTCGCTCCAGGTGCGGTCCTCGTCCGTCGCGTTCGGAGCGTCGCCCTCGTGGCCGGCGACCTTCCACACGCGCTTGAACACGGCGCTCGCCAGCACGCCGCCGAGGGCACCCACCACCATGCCGACGGGCTTGTAGACGATCCCGGAAAAACTCACGACCTACCTCCTCCTCATGCCTTTCGGTCGGGGCCGGCCGCCGACGGGCCGCCGGCCCATGGCGGACAGGCGCGATCACGTGCCGACGGAGCGCCGCCCCGCCAGCGCCGTGTTGCGACCGGTTGTCCGGTGCTCAGTGCCCGGAGGTGGGGCTGTCGGGCTGCTGAGGGTCGACGCCGGTGTGGGCGCCCGCGTCGCGGCCGCCGCTCGGCCGGCCGGCCGGACCCCGCGCACCCTCGTCGTGCCGGTGCTTCGACGAGGCCGGGCTCTTGGCGGTGTGCTCACCGCGGCGGCCCTCGCTCTCCACGGTGTCCCCGGGCACCGGCTGGTCCTCCTCTTCGGCGTGTTCCTGCCCCGGCCCGGCGCCGGGCGCGTACGTGTCCGGGTCGAAGGAGCGGCGCGCGCTGTCGTTCGGCTCCTGGTGTTCCTCATCGATGTCGCCCGACCACCCGTGGTGGGCGCCCTCCATCCGGCTGGCTTGCCCCTCCTCCATGGACGGGTGCGACTTCGTCTGACGCCCAGTCATGATCATCACCTCGCTTCACCGAGCCCGGCACGGTCGTCGGGCTCCCCCGGCGCCTGTCCACCCCGCACGTCCTCAACCCTGGCCGCCCAGAGCTCTCCGCTCAGTGGACGAGAGTCAGTGCCGCCCGCGCGCGACCGGCGACCGGGCACGGGCGAGGCCGACGTGCAAGGTCGCGAGCGGCCCGCGCGATCCATTCCCATGCCACCCGGCAGGCGCCGGCCCCGGCCGCACGCCGCCCCCTCGCGGGACGGTCAGAGGCGGTCCCGGACCCGCTCGATGTCGAGGCGGGAGACAGGAGTCGTCATGATGGCGCTCGCGCACCGATACCTGGCGGTCCTCCCCGGCCGCCCGGCAGCCAAGCCCCGCAGACGGGCACCGCCGTCACCGCCACCGGCCGGACCGAGCTCGCCGGCCACCCGGTCTACACCGACGAGAGCGGGCACCTGAAGGTCGAGATCACCACAACGCCCGCCGCCAACTGGACCACCGCGCCACGGACTCGGCGCGTGCGACCGTCCGAGCCGGGTAGGCGGGACGAGACCCGCTGCCCGCTCTGGTGGCGAGCAGACCGCCGCGGCTGGGACTCGTGCCCCGCCGCGCCTTGTGGCGGTCGACGCGGATGCCTGTGACCACCGGGAGGCGCGGGCGCCGGTGTTGGGCGTGGAGTGGCGCGCAGCGTGGTGGTGTGCCTTCGCTCGCGCGGAGGAGGCGTCGGGCCGCGAGGGGCCGGCGGCGAACAAGGTGAGCCGGTGCGTACAGGTGAGCGGGAGCGGGTCGCTAATGGCCGGTACGGGCGGCCCAGTCGAGCAGACGGTCGGTGGTCCAGGTCGTCACCAGCCGGTCCGGGCCCAGGCCTGCACGTGCCGCTCGGGCGTAGCCGGAGGACTGCCAGTGGAGTTGCTCGGGGGCGTGGGCGTCGGTGTCCACGGCGAAGAGGCAGCCCGCTTCCGCTGCTTGAAGGAGCAGGTCGTCCGGCGGGTCGCGCCGCTCGGGCCTGCAGTTGATCTCCACCGCCGTGTCGTTCTCGGCGCACGCGGCGAACACGGCCTGCGCGTCGAAGCGGGATTGCGGCCGGCCGCGGCCGGTGACGATCCGGCCGGTGCAGTGACCGAGCACGTCGACCAGGGGGTTGCGCACCGCCGCGACCATGCGGGTGGTCATCGGGCCGGCGTCCGATCGGAGCTTGGAGTGCACCGAGGCCACCACGATGTCGAGACGGGTGAGGAGCTCGTCCTCCTGGTCGAGTGAGCCGTCGTCCAGGATGTCGCACTCGATTCCGGTGAGCAGCCGGAAGCCGGAGCCGAGCCGGGTGTTGACGTCGGCCACGACATCGATCTGGTGTCGCAGCCGGTCCGGGCTGAGGCCGTGGGCGACCGTGAGCCGCGGGGAGTGGTCGGTGAGGACGGCCCACTGGTGGCCGAGTGCGCGGGCGGCCTGCGCCATCTCGTCGATCGGGCTGCCGCCGTCCGACCAGTCCGAGTGCACGTGGCAGTCGCCCTCGCTCGCCTCCAGCAGTGCCCGGCCCGAGTTCGCGGCCGGCCCGATCTCCGCTTCCAGGCGAGCGAGGTAGGTGGGCGTCTCGCCGGTCGACGCCTGGGCGATCACCTCGGCGGTCACCGGGCCGACGCCGCGCAGGCGTCCGGCCTCCTGCGCGTCCACCCGGCCCGGCGGCAGATCGCGGACGGCGTCGGCCGCCGTGTGGAAGGCCCGCACCCGGTAGGAGGACGCACCGCGCCACTCCAGGAGGAAGGCGATGCGGCGGAGCGCTTCGGCCGGATCCATACCTCCAGTCTTCGCTACGCGGTCGACGTGCGCCGCGGGGTCGCACCCGCGGCCGGTGATCGCCGACGGCCAACCCCCGACCGCACCCGGCTCACCGGCGCGGTCCTGCTGTGGTTCGCCCTGTGCTGGCTCGCGCGCCGCAGGTCGTCCTCCGTCGCGCCGAGCGCCGCCGCGGGTCCTGGGACGCCGGCGGCGCCGGGGCTGCCCGGTCTGTGGCACCGTCCGCCGCGCCCCGGGGCAGTGCCGGCTGCCCCGCGGGGCGGGCCGTCCGGGTGGAACAGCCGCCGTCGGCCAGGGGCGGACGGCGGGGCGGGAACGTCTGTGGGCCGGGCGGGACAGCCCCGCCCGTGGCGCAAGCAGGAGGGACCGACACATGGGACACGGCGGGAACGTCGTCGCGGAGCTGAAGGCTGACCATCGCGAGGTCGAGGAGATGTTCGGCCGGATCAAGGCCATGAGCACCGGCGGCCAGGAGCTACGGGACATGGTCGACGAGGTCACGATCGAGCTGGTGCGGCACTCGGTCGCCGAGGAGCAGTACCTCTACCCTGCGGTGCGCGAGCACCTCGCCGGCGGAGACCGGCTCGCGGACAAGGAGATCGACGACCACGGCCGGGTCGAACGAATCCTCAAGCAGCTCGAGCGGATGGGCACCGACGACTCGCAGTTCCGGCCGCTGCTGCAGGAACTCATGGACGAGGTCACCGCCCACGTCCGCGACGAGGAGAACAACCTGTTCCCGATGATGGAACGGGCCTGTACGGCCGAGATGCTGAACGACCTCGGCGACAAGATCCGCCGCGCCAAGGCCATGGCCCCGACCCGGCCCCACCCCGCCGCGCCCAGCAGCCCCACCGCCAGCAAGCTGCTCGCTCCCGGCGCCGGCCTCGTCGACCGGGCGCGCGACTTCGTCACCGGCCGCGGCAAGTCCTGACCGACAGACGCCCGCCGCGAGTTTCCGGGACGGAGGCCGCGGGCGCGGGATCGGACGGGCGGACTCGGCCCCGTCCGGTCCCGCCGTGACCTGCACCATGCCGCCTGTGGCAGTCGGCTGCCTACACTGGCCTGCCACCACCGGGGCAGCGCCGCCCCGGGGCCCGTCGCCGGCACGCCCCCGAGGACCACCGCATGCCCACCGACCTGACCCCCGTCGCCGCCGCATCCGCCCGCTGGCTGCTCACCGCCTACCCGCCGCCCCCGGGCGCCTTCAGCCGCGCGACCGCCGAGGCCCAGGCCCTGCAGGCCGCCACCGTCGCCGCCGCTCTCCGCTACCCCGCCGCGCTGGACGTCGAACTCCTGCACCTCCTCGGCCCCGGCGGCAGCCACCACCTCGACCAGCTCTCCGGCACCTCCGACTCCGCGGACCGTGCAGACGCCGGACAGGCCGACTGGCGCACCTGGGTGGATGACACCGTCGTCAGCTGGGCCGCGTGCCTCCTCGCCGACCCGGCGCTCGCCGCACGCGCCCACCAGGCAGTGGCGGCCACCGACCACTCCGGGATCGCCGGCGACCCGCGGCGCCTGACCCTGCCCGCCCAGCGCGACACCGAGGCCGCGCCTCTGCTTCGCCACCCCGACCTGCTCGAACCCGTCGCCACCCTGCACCGGCCCCGGCTGCTGGCCCTGCTCACCCCCGAGGCGAGCCCACTGCCCTGACGCCCAGCGGGTGGGCAGGCCGGAGGCCACCGGTGACCGGCCGGCAAGCAGCGGCACCGTGCCGGTGTCGCCGACGCAGCAGCGGCTCTCCTCGTTCCCCGTCGGCCCTCGTCGACGCTCCGGGGCGCACCGCCACCGGCCCGGTGCGCATGCGCCGCGGGGAGTCGGGATCGGCCGCCCGATGGTCCACCGTGAACCCGGCAGCATGGACGGCAACGGGCGGCGCGCTCGTGCGCACGCTGCACAGCCCCCACGCTGCCGGTCGGCGCGCAGCACGGTCCGCTCGCCACGGGCGAGACCGGGCAGTGGTGCCGGGGAGCCCGGTCGCCGCTGCCACGCCGGTGCCGCGGCAGGCGGGTCGCGGGCGGAGAGCGGGTTGCCGTTCTCGGCGCGCTCGCGAGGCCCGGGCGGAGGAATGACGGGACCCACTGATCTTCCGGCGGGCGCCTCGCTCGCCCCACCAGGGCCGGGCGGAGCGGCAAGAGCGGGTCACCGGCTGATGTGCAGGACGCAGATGTCGTCCCTGCGGCCTTCGGGCGTGACGAGTGCGCCCAGAATGCTGTCGAGGGCGTGGGCGTTCGCGACGCAGCGGGCTGCGGTGCGGGCGAGGCGGTCCAGGCCCTCGTCGATGATCTGGCCCGGCTCCTCGATCAGGCCGTCCGTGTACAGCAGCAGGTGGTCGCCGGGCCGCAGGCGCAGCGTGGCCGACTGGTAGGTCGGGGTGGTCGTGGCGCCCAGCAGGACGCCGTGGGGGGTGGGGAGGTAGTGGGCCCGGCCCTGGCGGATCAGGAGGGGTGGGAGGTGGCCGGCCTGCACCCAGGTGAGTCGTTGGTCGGTGGGCTCGTAGCGGGCCATGACCATGGTGGCGGTGCTGAAGTCCCGTTCGGGGGTGTGTCGCAGGAGGGTGTTGAGCCGGTCGAGGATCGTGACCAGGGGCATGCCGGTGATGGCCATGCCTTTGGCGGTGAAGCGCAGTTGGGCCATGGTGGCGACTGCGTCCAGTCCATGGCCGGCGACGTCGCCGATGACGAGCAGGGCGCTGCCGTCGGGCAGTTCGATGGCGCTGTACCAGTCTCCGCCGAGGTTGAGACCTTCCTGCAGGGGCTGGTAGGCGACGTCGACGGTGAGGCCCGCCAGACGCATGGATCGCTGTGGCGGCGGGAGCAGGGCGTGTTTGAGCTGGTCCGCGAGGTCGCGTTCGGCGGCGAGCAGGCCTCGCTGGACGAGGGCGGTGCGTTCTTGGTCCAGCAGTTGCTGTTCGGCGTTCTTGGCGGCGGTCCGGTCCTGGAAGAAGCCGTGTACCTCCACCGGGTGGCCGTGTGCGTCCGCCTCGGCCTCCGCGACGATCCGCACGTGGCGGATCTCTCCGGCGGGGGTGGTGATCCGGAAGGTGTGATCGACGGGCTTGCCGTCCCCGAGGAGGTGCTGCACGGTTTCGCCCAGTGCGGGGAGGTCCTCGGCGACGACGTGGGCGGGCAGCTCCTCCAGTGTCATCGGGCCGAGCGACCGGTCCCGGCCGAAGATGGCGTATGCCTCGTCGGACCATGTGATCACGTCGCGGACCAGGTCCCAGTCCGCCCACCCCATGTTCCCCAGGCGCTGCATGGTGGTCAGCCTGCGCTGTTCGCGTTCGCCGCTGTCCAGGCGGACCCAGGAGACGATCAGCCCCGACCGGCAGGGGGCCGCCCGGACGGCGAAGCGGGACACGCGCGGGATGCCGGCGAGGACCTCCTCGTACTCGAACGGTTCTCCCTCGTAGCGGACGCCGGTGGTCAGGGCTTGCAGGTAGCCGTGCCACAGCGCAGTGCCGGCCACGGTCGGATAGGTCTCCAGGACGCTCAGCCCGACCAGGTCCCTTCCTCGGCGTGTCCCGATGTCGACCGCCTCCGGCGAGGCGGCCGTGATCCGGAAGTCCGCGACCTCGCCCGTCGTGTCGAGTACCGGCAGGAGGAAGATCACCGAGCCGGGCAGTGCGTCCAGCATCTCCTGGATCTCCGGTGCCGGCAGTGCCGCGCCCGGACCTGCGTCGGCCGCCGGCCGTCCGTGGAGCCGGTACCGGCGCGAGGAGAAGACGGCGTCGTCCCCTACCGGGCCGCAGCCACCGCCATCCGGGCCCGGCATCGCGGGTCCCTCCCCGTCCTTCATACAACGAGCATGGCACGCCCTTGACCGTCAACTTCGGCCGGACGGCGGTCACCCCGCGGTTGCGCTGCCCGGCCGGCGGCGAACCCGGCACGGCGCACGGGCCGCGCGACCGTCTGGCGCCTCGGTGGGCCGCACGCCGCCCGCGCGCACGGCCGCCCGCGGCGGGGATCGGGCGGCGGCAGAGGTCGGCCCGGCCGAACAGCAGCGCGCGGCAGGTGGGCGAGTACCCGGCCGGTGAGTTCGGTGCCGGCCGGGTCGGCGAGGACGGTCAGGACGGCGGAGGCGTCCCAGAGGGCCGGGCGGGACTGCTGTTGAGGGCGCGGGCCGGACTTCGACGAAGGCCGGGGCGGCGACCGGCCGGGTGGGGGCACCTGGGCGGCGAAGACGGTGGGAGCCCGGGCGAGGAGCACGGCGGCGACATCGCGGCGTTCGCCGCCGTGCCTTCGGAGCCGAGCACGCGGAGGAGGTACCCGAGCGGACCCAGCACGGCGCGGTCAAAGGCCCTCTGCGGACACCGTCGCGGGCGCGCGGGCCCACGCTCGCCGGCGCCGGCCCCGCGGTGCACACCGGACGGCCGCGGGTGCGACGGAATGCGACGCCGCGCATCGTGGAGACATGCCGAACAACCCGTTGAATGCCAAGCAGTTCAAGCCGAACGTCCACCGCCTCACCGTGGGCGCCGCCATGGCCGGCGCCGGAGCCCTCCTGAGCGTCGCGGGAGCGGCCCTGGTCGCCACGGCCCTCGCCATGGCCGGACGCCGGGTGGTCACGGCCTGGGAAACCCACCCTGTGGAGATGGCCTCCCGCACCGCCCACCAGGCCGCGTCCGCCTCCAGCGCTGCCCGCGATGCCTGGCACTCCAACGCCGTCTGAACCGGCGATCTCGCCGGGCGCGACCGCCCCGAGACCTCTGGCAGCCCGACGAGCCGACCGGCCCTCCGGGGCCGGGTCGCACGGTGTGGACCGGTAGACCTCGCCGCCCGCGACCAGCAGATCGCCGTCGCCGACCACCTCACGGCCCCCGCGGCCTCGCCCCCTGACCCGCCTGCGGCGCCCGCGCCGGCCACTATTCCGTCCCCGCGCCGCGGTCGGCGCGGCCGCCCGCCACCCTGCAGCTGGCCCTCGCCGAGCCGAACGCGGCCACCCGACCCCGCGCCTGCGGAGGCCGCCACCGTCGTGGTCCAGGACGGCGACACCCTCGACGGCATCGCCCAGACGCAGCAGATGGCCGGCGGCTGGCCCGCTCTCGACGAGGTCGACCAGGACGGCATCGGCGACAACCCCGACCTCATCCGAGTCGGGCAGTCCCTCCTCCTCCCCCGACTTCCCACGGGGTTCATCCCAGATCGAGGTCCGCCACGCCCTGCAGCACCGCCCCGCTCGCCCGCACCTCGTCCAGCCAATCCGCGAAGGTCTGCGCCCGGCGGCCGGACGGCACGTCGGCGAGATCGGGCGGCCACGTGCCGGGCGCCACCACGGTCACCACCACACCGCCGTTGTCCGCCGCGGCCGACAACCACGCCTGCGGCGTCTCCATCACGGGCGACGGCTCCCACACCTCGCGGCCGCCGACCAGCACCAGCCTCTCGAACCGGCCGGAGCGGACCTGCACCGTCCCGGTCGAGACCGGCAACCCGCCCGCGGCCACGAACCCGCTCTCCCACGCATCCGTCGCCAGCCCTCCCCAGTGGCCGGCGTCGACCTCGACAACGACCTCCGCCACCGCGGTGCCGTCGCCCGTCTCCCGCACCACCAGCGCCCAGAGCACCGGGCCCTCACCCACAGCCCTCACCCCAGAACAACGAACCCGTCCTGTTCCGCATCCGGCCCGCCTTCATCCGGCACACCGCGCGCCCGTCAGGCGTCGGGGTGCGCCTCCGCCCTATGCGACCACGACCCGCCCGGACAGCCCGCAGGCAGCGGCGGGAACCGGTGCCCCTTCACATCGGTGCTCCAGCGATGCCCGGTCCCGCAGTCGCAGTCGCAGTCGCAGATCCCGCTCGCCGGCACGCTCTCGCCCGGGAGGCCACGACGTCTTCTTCTCCTCCTCCTCCATACCCCCGGTCTACGACAGCACGGGGACCACCGCGAACGCGGACCGTTGCGCCACCACCACGGCTCCGGCCGACCGAGCGCGGCCCGTACCGCCGCGGTCACGCCTGCACCACTCCCCCTCGGCGCGGCCGGATCGTCCGGACGACCTTGTCGCCTCCCGAGATGCGCTCGCCCTACCAGGTCCGGCAGCAGCCGGCCCCGACGTCCCGGACCCCGCCCGGCGGCGATCCGGTCGCGGTCCGACGCGGGCGGACGGTGGCCGTACCGGTGACAGGACGCCGACGCGTGGCGGCGGGGGCTGCCGAACGTCCTGGATCCGCCGGCCCCACGCGGTCCGGGGCCGCCCGCAACCACGCGGTGAAGCCGCCGGTCGGCTGAGTCCCCGGTCCCCGGCGGTACCGTCCCGGCGCCCACGATGCGTCCCGCGCTACGACGACGCTACCGGGACGATACGGGCCGTCCCAATGATGTGGCCGCAGCCGCCCCGAGATCTCCGACGGGACCGCTCGGACCGCACGCCGGAGGTGCCGGCGTCGTAAGGAGGAACGAGATGCGCATCAGGAAGCTCCTCGCCGCTGCCGGCGTGGCCGCCGCCGTTGCCACGACCGGCCTGGCCACGGCAGACACCGCCTCGGCGATCAACTACGACTGCAGTGGCGAGACCCACGCCGTCTGCCTCTACTACAACTCCAGCGCCTACGGCTACGGCGCCTACTTCCAGCAGAGCGGTGACATCCACGACTACGGGGCCTACTGGTTCCAGCCCGGCCTCAACGGCAGCAACGGGGTCGGCAACACGGTCAAGAACCACGCTGCGGCCGTGGACAGCTGGTACGGCGGCAACTTCGTCGTCTACTACAACAGCTGGTACGACTGCAGGTACGCCTGCCAGACCATCCCGGCCTGGAAGACCGTGGACCTCAACAGCGCGCTGAAGAACAACAACGCCTCGGGCGCCTTCCACTGAGCCCGTCCGAGCCCGCCCGAGTCCGTGTCCGGGCCCGGTGGCTCCCGCGGTGGTCCACGGCCGTCCCCACCGGCTGAGGACCACCGCGGCCGCCGATCCACCGAGGCCTCCTCGCGAGAGAGATCCCACCCGTGTCACGACGCCCGCGCCGTACCGCCCTGCTGATCACCCTGCCGCTCCTGCTGGCCGGTTGCGCGAGCGCGGTTGCGGAGCCGAAGCCCGGCACCGCCTCCCCGTCGCGCACGGACCCCGTTCCCTCGGTCTCCGCCGTGCCGTCGCTCGACTCGGCCAACGACAAGCCGCTGCCCCTCGACGGCTACCTGCTCAATGACGAGCAGCAGACCCAGGTCGAACAGGCGCAGGCCAAGCTGGTCACCGCCTGCATGACCCGGCTCGGGTTCACCTTCACCTTCCCCGCGTCACCCAGGGAACTGCGTGGCAGCGACGCTCCCACCACGCGGATCGACGGCCGCTACGGCCCGCAGAACGCCGCGACGATGGCGACCTGGGGCTACCACCCGGAGGGCGGCGTCCCGGCGGAGAAGATGCAGCCCGGGTCGGCCCCGGCGCCGAAGTCACGGGAGGAGACGGTCGCGGAGACCGGCTCCTCGGACCCGAAGCAGCGATTCGGCCCGGGAGGCCAGCTCGTCAACGGCCGGAAGGTGCCCGACCACGGCTGCTTCGGCGAGGCCAACCAGCGGCTCACCGGTGCTGTGGACGGGCAGATCGGCGACCCGCAGACGGCCGTCACCCTCAAGTTCCGCACACTGAGCGAGTCCCAGCAGGACACGCGCACCCGGGCCGCATTCGCCCGGTGGTCGCAGTGCATGAAGGGGAGCGGCTTCGACTACCCGGACCCGGTGGCGGCGATGGGCGACCCGGAGTGGAACAGGACGCCCATGCCCACCCCGCACGAGATCCAGGTGGCCAAGGCGGACGCGGCCTGCCGGCACGAGCACAACGTGGTGGGCATCTGGTACGCGGTGGACTACGCCTACCAGCAGGAGGCGATCGCCGCCGAGGGGAAGGCGATGGCCGAGGCCAAGGCCGGCCTGGAGACCCAGGTCCGGGCCGCCCGCCAGGTCCTGGCTTCCTGAGATGGAAGTCATCTCGTCTGGCCATCCTGCGGTAGCAGATGAGTGCCGCGGTGATGGTGGCGAAGGCCGCGAAGTGGTCCGCTTCTGCGTTCGTAGCGGCGGTGGAGCCGGCGCAGGCCGCCGAGCCGGGCGACGGTCCGTGCGGCAGCGGCATGGAGCGCCAGGCGCCGCAGGTCGGCGGCGTGCCGAGCCGGGCGCCGCGGTCGGCGCGGGTGGCGCGGGCGGGGCGGGC
>NZ_JAHTIK010000001.1:250558-342997 GCF_025655475.1 Kitasatospora sp. DSM 101779
GGGCGGGGCGGCGCTGCCACCACATGCGGTAGCCCCACAGGGTGATGAGGACCAGGCCGATCGATCACGGCGAGAACGATCTGATGGACGGGCCGGAGATGACGTCCACAAGCTGGCGCAGCACGGTGGGCGGCCGTGCTCGAAGACCGGTCGTGGCGTGGTCGCCGGAGTTGCCCGGGTTCGCTGCCGGGCTCCCGGTCCGGTGGTCACCGCACCCGGGGCATCTCCGGAGCGGCCTTCTGCTGCCCGTGCAGCCCGGCGGCCCGGTGGGCCGCGCCCTGTGGCAACACCGACGAACCTGCCGGACGATGTCGCGGCCCGGCCGGGCACCCTCCTGCGCCCCCGCTCGGTCTCGGACGGCGTCGCCTTCATGGACGGCGGCGTCGTGGTCGAGTCCGGTCCGCCCGAGGCGGTGTTCGGCGCGCCTCGGAGCCCCCGGCTGCGGCAGTTCCTGTCGGACGTGCTCTGACGGCACGGACCGGGCCCCGGAAGGGAGTGCGGTCGGACCGGCCGCGGCCGGGGGGCAGGTCGGCCGGGCCGGCGTCCGAGGCCGCGTCCGGCGGTCCACTTTCCTGGAGGGTGGGGGCGGGGTCCGGCCACGGCGTCGGGTCAGCACCCCGGCCCGCCCATCGTCTGCGGTCAGTCGCGCACGTGCAGTCCGAACCCCGTGCGGCCTGCGGGCTCCAGTCCTTCCTTCAGGTGCAGTGAGGGGATCTCGTAGTCGCCGAAGTTCTGCCGCCGGAACGCGATCGGCTCGGTCGGCTCCAGGGTGAGCAGGCGCTGCTGCCAGGCCTTGGCGACCTCCGGGTGGTCCTCGTCGGTCGTCCGGTCGGTGCCGTACGGCACGAGCGGCGGCGGCACCTCGATGCCCGGGTAGTAGAGGGCCGCGCGACCCAGCCCTCCGAGCAGGTCCTCTACGCGCTCGCCCGCGTCCTCGACCTCGACGAGACCGACCGAGCCGACCGGCACCTGTCCGGGCAGGAGCGTGCACGGCGCCCGGTCGACGCCCACCGCACGGCATGCACGGCCCGGGACTGTGCGTCTTGACCTTGCGAGACGCTCCGTCCCCGGCTGCGCGGAGGAGACGCGTCGGCGGGTTCGACCGCACCCCGCAGACCTGGTGCGCCGTCAGCGAACGAAGACACGACAGCCAGGACGGTCGTACAGGCTGGGGGCATGGATGTGATCGAGGTGCTGCCGAGACTGCGCATGCTCCGCTTCCCCGTGGGGGCGGCGTATCTGTGGCGGGACGACGACGGGCTGACCCTGATCGACACCGGGACGGCGGACTGCGCAGCGGAGATCGAGGAGGTACTGGACGGCGAGCTGCGGCGGATCGTGCTGACGCACTGGCACGAGGACCATACGGGCTCGGCCGCCGAACTGGCCGCCCGGTACGGCGCGGAGGTGGTGGCTCATCGGCTGGAGGCGCCGGTGATCCGGAGCGAGGCGGTCGGGGCGCCGCCGGTATTGGAGGAGTTCGAGGTGCCGATCCGGGCGGCCCTTCCGCCGCTGCCGCCGGCCCCGCCGTGCCGGGTGGACCGGGAGGTGGAGGACGGCGATGTGCTGGAGTTCGGCGGCGGGGCAGTGGTGGTCGCGGCGCCCGGGCATACGGACGGGTCGATCGCACTCCATCTGCCCGCCCCGAGGGCGCTGTTCACCGGCGATGCGGTCGCCAACGTCGGTCGGACCATGCTGGGGGTTTTCCACACCGACCGCGTCCGGGCCGTCGAGTCGTTGCACCGGCTTGCCGAACTGGAGGCCGACACCGCGGTCTTCGGGCACGGCGACCCGATCCCGCACGGTGCGGCGGCCGCCCTGCGTGGAGCAGCCGCCGCAACGGTGTGACGAAGGACGGACGTCACGCCCGCTCCCTCCGCGGAGGGCGGCCGCGGGCACTGCGCGAGCGGCGCGCAGGCCCTCGTGGCAGGTGCCGGAGATGACCGTGGGCGCAGCGGCATCCGACCGAATCCGGGCCGCTGTGCCCGGTATGTGGACACGTGGCGGACTTGCCTGGACAGCGACCCGGTCGGGGTGGGAGCCTCCCGCCATGATCCCGGCTCCTCCGCAGGCCGTCCACGGCCGCGTCGTACCGCCCGGGGTGCCCTGTCGCCGTACCGGCGGCTGCTGTCGCGGCCGCTGATGCCGGCCCGGTGGGCACTGCGGCGCCGCCGCCTGCCTGCCCTCCTCCCCGCACGCGGTGGCGGCCGCCGCGCGTTCGCGGCCGTTCCACCGGTGCCGCCCACCCTCATCCGCTCCCTCCGGACTGGAGTCCCGACATGTCCCCTGCCCTCTTCCGCCGCACCGGTGCCGCCGCCCTGCTGCTCGCCGCCGCCGCGCTCACCGCGTGCGCTCCGCAGGACTCTCCCTCCGCCGGCGCGCCGCCCGCGAGCGGCAGCGCGGGCGGTGCCGCCGACTGCGCGAAGGGCGCGCTGACCACCCGTGCGGCCGGCACGCTGACGGTGGGCACCGACAAACCCGCCTACGCGCCGTGGTTCTCCGACGACACGCCCGGCAACGGCAAGGGCTTCGAGTCGGCGGTCGCCTACGCGGTCGCCGAACGGCTGGGCTACCCCAAGGAGAAGGTCGCCTGGACGGTCAGCCCGTTCGACAAGGCCTTCGCGCCGGGCGCCAAGGACTTCGACTTCGACATCAACCAGGTGTCGATCAACGACGACCGCAGGAAGGCGGTCGATTTCTCCCCCGGGTACTACGACGTCCACCAGGCCGTCGTCGCCCTGAAGGGGTCGAAGGCGGCCTCGGCCAAGAGCCTGGCGGACCTGCGCGGGGTCAAGCTCGGTGCGCAGGTGGGCTCCACCAGCCTGGCCGCGATCACCGGACAGATCAGGCCCTCCGTGCAGCCCGCCGTGTTCGACAGCAACGACCTCGCCAAGACCGCGCTGAAGAACGGTCAGGTCGACGCACTCGTCCTCGACCTGCCCACCGCGTTCTACGTCACCGGGGCCGAGGTCACCGACGCGCAGGTGATCGGCCAGCTGCAGAACGCGGGCGGGTCGCCGGAGCAGTTCGGCCTCGTCCTGGACAAGGGCAGCCCCCTCACCGGGTGCGTGAGCCGCGCGGTCGACTCCCTGCGGGCCGACGGCACGCTCGCGCGCCTGGAGAAGCAGTGGCTCTCCGACGCCGTCTCCGCACCGGTGCTCGGATGAGCGCGACCACGGCCGGGGGCGGCATGCCGGGGGCCGGTGCGGCGGACGAACCGTACCGGCCCTCGGCCCGGCGGCTCGCCCGCGAGGCGCACCGCCGGCGCCGGGCCCGGCGCGCCGGGCTGGTGGCCGCGGCCAGCACCGCGATCACGGGCACCGCCCTCTACCTGGCAGTCGTCGAGTCGCCAGGCTGGCCGCGCTTCCGGGAGACCTTCCTGAACGCCGACTATGCCCGGCAGGCGCTGCCCCGGGTACTGGACGGCCTGTGGACCAACCTGCAGCTCATGACGGTCTGCGGTGCGCTCATCCTGGTGCTCGGCCTGGTCCTGGCGCTGCTGCGGACCCTGCGGGGACCGGCGTTCCTGCCCGTCCGACTGCTGGCGACGGCGTACGTCGACTTCTTCCTCGGCCTGCCGATGATCATCTGCCTGCTCATCATGATCACCGGGGTGCCGGCGCTGCGTCTGACCGGCGTCACCACGGACCCGCTGCTGCTCGGCGGGGCGGCACTGGTCCTCACGTACTCGGCCTACGTCTCGGAGGTCTTCCGCGCCGGCATCCAGTCCGTCCACCCCGGCCAACGGGCCGCCGCCCGCTCCCTCGGCCTGACGCACGCCCAGGCCATGCGGTACGTCGTCCTGCCGCAGGCAGTGCGGCGCGTCGTACCGCCCCTGCTCAACAACCTGGTCTCCCTGCAGAAGGACACCGGGCTGGTGTCGATCGGCGGCGTCATCGACGCGGTCTACGCCGCGAAGATCATCACGGCGCAGACCTTCAACTACACGCCGTACCTGGTGGCCGCGCTGGTGTTCATCGCGCTGACCGTTCCGCTCACGCGCTTCACGGACTGGGTGACCGCCCGGACCGAAGGCCGCCGACACCAGGGAGGTGCGGTGTGACGCCGCTCGACCCGACCCGGCCCGTGCTGGAGCTGCAGGAGGTCCGCAAGGCCTACGGCCCGCACCTGGTGCTGCACAGCGTCGACCTGGTGGTGCCGGCCCACTCGGTGACCGTGCTGATCGGCGCCTCCGGCTCCGGCAAGTCCACGCTGCTGCGCTGCGCCAACCTGCTGGAGGAGGTCGACGACGGCGCGATCCTGCTCGACGGCGAGGAGATCACCGACCCGGAGACGGACCAGGACGCCGTCAGGCGGCGCATCGGGGTGGTCTTCCAGCAGTACAACCTCTTCCCGCACATGACGGTGCTGGAGAACGTCACTCTGGCACCCCGGCGGGTGCACCGACTCTCCCGTTCCGACGCCGAGGCGCGAGCCGGCGAGCTGCTGCACCGGCTGGGCCTCGGCGACCGGGCCGGCGACTACCCCGACCGGCTCTCCGGCGGCCAGCAACAGCGGGTCGCCATCGCACGAGCGCTGGCCACGGACCCGCGGCTGCTGCTCCTCGACGAGATCACGGCCGCCCTCGATCCCGAACTGGTCGGCGAGGTGCTCGCGGTGGTCCGGGACCTCAAGGAGCAGGGCATGACGATGGTCGTCTCGACGCACGAGATGGACTTCGCGCGCGAGGTCGCCGACCAGGTCTGTTTCCTGGACGCCGGGACGGTCCTCGAACGGGGCACCCCCGAGCAGGTGCTCGGCGACCCGCAGCACGAGCGGACCCGCCGTTTCCTCCACCGGGTCACCGGTAGGGGCCGCTTCACCGCGCGCTGACGCACCCCGCCGAGTCGTCGGTGTGCCGGGCCCGGCACGCCGACGCCTCGGCGGGGTCGGTCCCTCGGCCGCGCGGTCGCCCGGTCGTTGTCCTCCCTCGGCGCAGTCATCCGCCGGCGACGTCCACGCCCGCGCCGTTGACCCGGCCGACGAGCAGGAGGACCGGGCTGCGGGGGGACCTGCATGCTGCTTCCCGGGCGGCCATGACCTCGTCACCGTGGTCGAAGGCCCGCGCACCGACGGCGCCGACGGGCGCCGGCAGGGTCCGGTCCAGGGCGGTGAGCCGGTACTCGACCCGTGGCGGCGCCCCGGGGTGTGCGTGCCGGTCGACCAGTCCGTTGAAGTGCAGCCGTCGCAGAGTCTCGGTGAGGACCTTGGAGCTGATGCCGCCGATCCGCTCCCGCACTTCGACCGGTCGCACGGGGCCGTCGCGCGGCGCCCACAGCACCACGGGGTTCCAGGTGTTGGAGAACAGGTCGAAGTGCTCCCGGCCCGGTGCCGTGGGCCCGCCCTGAGGACGGCGTGCCCCCGAAGCCGCCAGAACACGTACGGCATCCGGTCGGCACGGGCGGCAACGCGGCGTCACACGGCCGCAACACCCGCTCTCACCAGGCGAGATGTCGATTGACAGCGCCCGGGGACCTTCCCCACGATGGTCCGGCACCCACGCGCAGCCGGAGGGAGGGACGACGACCGCCATGAACGGTGTCCGCCGTCCGCTCTGTTGCCGCGCCCGGGCCTGCGTTCTCTGACACCGCAAGGGCCCCGGAGCCGTCCGTCCCCTCTGCCACGAACTGGGGTCTCCGCCCTCGACGTGCCGTGCTCCGGCGGGTCCGCCACCGCATCGCCGTCACCGGTCCCAGCCGTCCCGCACTGCGGAGCTCCTCTCCGCCGTCCCCCGACCCACCGCCCGGAGCACACATGAGCAGCCGCCGCGACCCGTACGCGGACTTCCCCGGCACCATCGGCCGCACCTTCCGCGAGTCCGCTCCGGCCTGGCCTGCCCGGACCCGGGCCCGGGAGGGCGCGCCCAACATCGTGGTCGTCCTGATCGACGACATGGGGTACAGCGACATCGGTCCGTTCGGCTCCGAGATCCCCACCCCGACGCTGGACCGCCTCGCCGCCGACGGCGTACGGCTGACCAACTACCACACCATGCCGCTCTGCTCCCCCGCCCGCGCCGCACTGCTGACCGGCCTCAACCCGCACCGCGTCGGCTACTCCTTCGTCGCCAACGCCGACCCCGGCTTCCCCGGCTACGGCATGGAAGTGGCCGGCGACATCCCGACCCTCGCCGAGCTGCTGCACGACAGCGGCTACGCCACCTACGCCGTCGGCAAGTGGCACCTCACCCGCGACTCGGCGTCCAACGCCGCGGACGACCGGTCCAACTGGCCCCTGCAGAAGGGGTTCGACCAGTACTACGGCGTGCTGGAGGGTCTGACCAGCCTCTTCCACCCGCACCAACTGGTGCGTGACAACAGCCCCCTGGACATCGACGAGTTCCCCGACGGCTACTACTACACGGACGACATCACCGACCAGGCGATCGCCATGGTCAAGTCGCTGCGTGCCCACGACGCCGACAAGCCGTTCTTCCTCTACCTCGCCCACAACGCGGTACACGGTCCGCTCCAGGCCAAGCCCGAGGACCTCGCCCGGCACAGGGGCCGCTACGACGGCGGCTGGGACGACCTGCGCGCGGCCCGCTTCGCCCGCCAGCTCGCGAGCGGCCACTTCCCCGAGGGGGCCCGGCTGCCCGACCGCAACTCGGAGGCCGGCCACGACGTCGGGCCCTGGGACGAACTCACCGACGTACAAAAGAAGTTGTACGCCCGCTACATGGAGGTCTACGCGGCGATGGTCGACAACGTCGACCAGAACCTCGGCCGGCTCGCCGACACCCTCGCCGCGCTCGGCGAACTCGACAACACCATCATCCTGTTCACCTCCGACAACGGCGGCACCGGCGAAGGCGGCCCGGAGGGCACCCGCAGCTACTTCAGCCGCTTCGTCCACCACCCGAACCTGCCCGCGGACTGGAACCCGGACGTCGAACGGGAGATCGACCTCATCGGCGGACCGCAGAGCCTGGTCCACTACCCGCGCGGCTGGGGCATGGCCTCCAACACCCCCTTCCGCTTCTACAAGGGCCAGACCTACGCGGGCGGCGTGCGCGTGCCGTTCGTCCTCTCCTGGCCCGCCGGCCTGCCGCGCTCGGCGGACGACGGCGGAGTGCGCGGGCAGTACCAGTACGTCACCGACGTCCTTCCCACCCTGCTCGAACTGGCCGGTGTCGAGCGGCCCGGGAACCGGGCCGGGAACCCCGTCCAGGAACTGGACGGCGCCAGTTTCGCCGCCGTACTGCGCGACCCCCGGGCCGACAGCACCCACCCTGAGCAGTACTGCGAGATGACCGGCAACCGCAGCTACTACCGAGCCGGCTGGAAACTGGTCACCCTGCACCGCCCCGGCACTCCCTACGACGACGGCGAATGGGCCCTCTACGACCTGCGCACCGATCCCACCGAGATCGTGGACGTGTCGGACGAACACCCGGAGATCGTCAAGGAGTTGTCCGAGGCCTGGGAGAACGCGGCCTGGCGCAACGGGGTCTTCCCGCTCGCCGACGGCAGCGGGGCGCTCGCCCTGCGCGACCCGGGGGAAGCCCGGCTGCGCCGGCCGCTGACCCTGCTCGCCGGCACACCGGAGCTGGAGCGCTACCGCTCCTCCCGGCTGATCTCGTTCCGCTCCTTCGACATCGTGGTCGACCTCGCCGACCACGGCGCGGCCGACCAGGGCGTGCTGGTGTCGCACGGCGACCAGGGCGGCGGGTACAGCCTGTACGTCGAGGCCGGGCGGCTCCGCCTCGCCTACAACGAGTACGGCGAACTCCACGAGGCGGACGGCGGACTGCTCGGACCCGGCCCGCACACCCTCACCGTGGAGGCGTCCGCGGTCGCCGACCTCAAGTGGGACTTCCGCCTGCTGGTCGACGGCACCGAGACCGGCCGGCTCCCCGCCGTCCACCAGCTCATCGGCATGGCACCCTTCCAGGGCATCAGCGTCGGAGTCGACCGCAAGTCCCCCGTCTCCTGGCCGGTCTTCGAACGCCACCGCAGCTTCCGCTACACCGGCGCACTGCGCTCCGTGACCTACGTGCCCGGCGCCCCCGCCCCGTACGACCCGGAGACGGTCGCGCAGGCGCTCCGGGAGGCCGCCGCCGCGTTCGAATGACCGCGGACGCGGGCCGGGTGGCGGTCCCGTCGGGACCGCCACCCGGCTGCGGGAGCTACCGGCAGCCGCCCCGCTCGAACGGGATCTTCGGCCCCGACCACGGCCAGGGCCGGGTCATGGCCGTGGTGCTCCCACCGCTGCCGGTAGTGGCGGACGAGTTCCGCTTAGGGCTCGATCGGGTGGGTGACGTTGGCGGAGAAGAGCGGGTCCCCGTGGCGGGCGGCGAGGTCGACGGATTCCCGGCTGGTCGCGCTGCCGTGCCAGACCCGGATCGGCTGTTGGAACGGCCGGGGCAGGACCTCCGCCTCGATCAGCTCCCGGCGGAAGCGGGGCGAGTACGTCACCTTCTCCTGCCGCCAGATCCGGCGGAAGAGTTCGTACGACCCGGCGTTGCGCTCCCACTGGTCCTCGGGGGTGACGCGGAAGAGCTCGCGTTGGGCGGTGCCGTTGCCCTTGCCGATGACGAGTTCGAGGCGGCCGCCGGAGAGGTGGTCGAGGGTGGCGTAGTCCTCGTAGGCGCGCACCGGGTCGAGCAGGCTCAGCGTGGTCACCGTGGTGACCAGGCGGATCCGCCGGGTGAGGGCGGCGATGTGGCTGAGTACGACGGGCGGTGAGGAGGAGATGAAGGGCCGTTCGTGGCGCTCGCCGACGCCGAATCCGTCGAATCCCAACTCCTCGGCGAGCAGCGCGTTGTCCAGGACCTCGCGGAAACGGTCGTGGGTCGACTTCTGCACCCCGGTCACCGGATCGGGGGCGTGCACGATGAGGGTGACGGCCAGGAACTTCACGACGCCGCCCGGGCGTCCGCGCCGGCCGGCCGGGGGTGGTGGGCGAGCCCGAGGTGGTCGCGCAGCGTCCCGCCCTCGTACTCGGTGCGGAACACGCCCCGTTCCTGGAGCAGCGGGACGACGGTGTCGGCGAACTCGTCCAAGCCGCCCGGTGTGAGGTGCGGGACGAGGATGAACCCGTCGGCGGCGTCCGTCTGCACGAACTCGTCGATCGTTCCGGCGACCGCCGCCGGTGTGCCGATGAAGGACTGCCGTCCGGTCACCTCGATGATCAGCTCGCGGATCGAGAGGTTCTTCGCCTCGGCCAGGGCCCGCCACTCGGCCGCCGTGGCGATCGGGTCGCCGAACATCCGCACGGAGGCCCGGCCGCGGGCTACGGTGTGCTCGCCGGGCAGCGGGTCCACCGCGGGCAGCGGCCCGTCGGGGTCGTAGGCGCTGAGGTCACGGTTCCAGAGCTGTTCGAGGAGCCTGATCGCGGTCTGCCCGCTGACCTGCTGCCGGCGGATCAGGGCGGCCTTCTCGTGCGCCTCGGCATCCGTGTCACCGAGGACGAAGGTGACACCGGGCAGGATCTTCAGCTCGTCCGGGGAGCGTCCGTAGCGGGCCAGCCGTCGCTTGACGTCGGTGTAGAAGGCTCGGCCGGCCGCCAGGGTGCCGTGGCGGGTGAAGATCGCGTCCGCGGCCGCGGCCGCGAACTCCCGGCCCTCGTCGGAGTCGCCGGCCTGGAAGATCACCGGTCGGCCCTGCGGGCTGCGCGGGACGTCGAAGTGCCCGGCGATGTCGAACTGACCGGCGCGGTGGTCGAACCGGCCGGGGTCCGGGGCGCGGAGGAAGGCTCCGGACTGCTTGTCCGCGACGATCTCGTCGCCCTGCCAGGAGTCGAAGAGCTCCGCGGCGGCGGCGAGGAACTGGCGGGCCCGCTCGTAGCGGTCCTCCTGGCGCAGGAAGCCGCCGCGGCGGAAGTTCTCGCCGGTGAACTCGTCCCAGGAGGTGACGACGTTCCACGCCGCGCGTCCGGCGGACAGGTGGTCCAGCGAGGCGAACTGCCTTGCCACTTCGTAGGGTTCGTTGAACGTGGAGTTGATCGTCCCGGCCAGTCCCAGCCGGTCGGTGACGGCGGCCAGGGCGGCGAGGACGGTGAAGGTGTCGGGCCGGCCGACGACGTCCAGGTCGTGGATCTCGCCGTTCTGTTCGCGCAGCCGCAGCCCCTCTGCGAGGAAGAGGAAGTCGAACTTGGCGCGCTCGGCGGTCCGGGCGAGGTGGACGAAGGAGCTGAAGTCGATCTGGCTGCCCGCGGCCGGGTCGCTCCACACCGTGGTGTTGTTCACGCCGGGGAAGTGCGCGGCGAGGTGGATCTGCTTGAGGGGCTTGCCCATGGTCGTGGTGTCCTTCCGCCCGGTCTCAGACCGTGGTGGCGTAGCGGTTGGCGGGGTGGGGCAGACCGAGCAGCCCGCGCAGCGTGTCCGCCTCGTAGGCGGTGCGGAAGGCGTCGCGGCGCTGGAGTTCGGGCACCAGGTGCCGGGTGATCTGCTCCAGGTCGTGCGGGAGGGCGCCGGGCCGCAGGCGGAAGCCGGTGAGACCGGTCCGTTGCCGCTCCTGCAGGAGGTCGGCGAGCTGTTCGGGCGTTCCGGTGAAGACCTCCGCATCGCCGGTGCGGGCGGCTCCGGCGCTCTCGTCCAGCCGGGCCCTGCGGTCGGCGGCGGCGCCCGGGCTGCGGTCGAGGAACACCAGCAGGTCGCCGAAGACGTGGACCGTCTCGTCGGCGCGGCCCGCGGCCGCCTGCTCCCGCCGGATCCCGGTGACGATCGACCGGGCGTGCTCGTCGTCGCGCGGGGTGACGAATCCGAGGTCGGTGGAGCGGGCCACCAGCCGGTACGGCGCGGTGTCGTGCGCCAGCGCGGCGACGACGGGCTGGCCCTGGGGCGGGCGCGGGGTGATGGACGGCCCGCGCACGCTGAACCTGCGTCCCTCGAAGTCGATGTGGTGCAGCTTCCGCCGGTCGACGAAGCGGCCGGTGGCGACGTCACGGATCTCCGCGTCGTCCTCCCAGCTGTCCCAGAGCCTGCGGAGCACCTCCACGTAGTCGCCGGCCTCGTCGAAGAGGTCGGCGACCAGGGCCTGTGCCTCGGCCGAGGCGAGGCCTTCGGCCGGCAGTGCGGGCACGGTGCGGCGCCCGAAGTGCGCCGCCTCGTCGGCGCGTCCGGAGACCTTCACCCGGACCCCTGCCCGCCCGCTGCTGACGAAGTCCAGGGTCGCGATCGCCTTGGAGACGTGGAACGGCTCGGTGTGGGTGACCACGGCGGTCGGGACCAGGCCGATGTGACGGGTCAACGGCGCGACGCGGGCGGCGACCAGCACTGCGTCCAGCCGGCCCCGCACCTGGTCGGTCCGCCCGTCCGGCCCGTCCGGCAGCGAGGACTGCAGGCTCAGGGAGTCCTCGAGGGTCACGAAGTCCAGCAGCCCGCGCTCGGCTTCGGCGACCAGGTCGGCCCAGTAGCGGGCGGTGAACAGTTCGGCGGGGCGGGCACCGGGCTCCCGCCAGGCGGCGGGGTGCCAGCCGGCGGCGTCCAGGGCGACGGCCAGGTGGAGAGGGGCGGGTGACGATCGAGGCATGGGCGTGCTGCTCCCGTGGTGCGCCGAACGGCGTCCGTGCCCGCGGCCGGTCGCGGCCGGAGGGTCGGCGGAGGTGTGGAGGGGCTAGACGGCGGTGGCCGGTGCGGAGACCGGCAGCTGCACCGGACAGAGCGCGGCGGCGATGCGCAGCAGATCGATGTGGCGCCGCGAGAAGGTGGCGGCCGCGCGGCACCGGGTACGGTCGGCGGCGGTGCGCACCTCAGTGGTCCTCTGCACCGTCGTCACCTCCGTCCGGTCCGAACTCGCGCTCGCGGCGCCCTCGCCGGCTCCACCTGGTTCTCACCCGGAGCCCCACGCGGGGGAGGTGGCCGGGTCGGGAGCCGGGGCTGCGCGACTGACGCGCTTGAGCCTGATGCACCGTAACCCGGCGGATCGGTCGCGCACAATGCTGCCTGCGGAGCGCGGACCGCGCGGGCGGCCGGTCAGGGCAGTGTCCGCCGGCTCGGGGTTCGGCGGACCGGCCGCCGGTCAGGGCCGGGCGGCATCGCGCACGCCGGGCCCGGAGGGGGCGGCCGGTCTGGGCGGTGCGACAGCGCTACGCCTCGGCCGGGTCCCTCGGGCGGTTCCACCAGCGGCGGGATTCCGGGCGAAGCCCGAGGCGGCTCGTACCACGCTCGACCGAGTGACCGTGTGCGGCGGTGCCCGACACCCGGCCGTTGTCGTCGGTCAGTCCCGGGTCACGGGGGCCTGGAGTTCCGTCACCCAGTCGTCGTGGTTCTCCGGGCACTCCAGGCTGGGAGCGGTAGCCCGTGGCGGGGTCGACACGGGCCGGACGCAGCAGGCCGGTCGCGTCGTAGTGACGCAGCATCCGGCCCGAGACGCGGCCGTGCCGGGCGCAGTCTCCGATGGTGCACATGATGTCTCCGAGTTCAGTGCCCGACACCGTGTGAGGGTCGAGAAGCTACTCCGCCGCGGCGGACAACGGGGCCGAGGAGTCGCGTGGGCGGGGGCGGGGCCTGCCCTTTGGAGGAGTGCTCGTACGCGGGCACACCGCCGCTCCCACGCCCGGGCGGCCCGGAAACGGCATCGCCGATCCCGACCATCGGGAGGCGGCCACACCAGCACCGCCCAGCCGGCGGACGGCCGCAAGGACGTCCTCCTCGCCCGGCTCGGCAACCGGCCCTCGCGCTCGATGGCCCGCACGCCCCGGCCGCGGGGCTTCAAGGAACGAGCGGCTTGACCTCGCGCTGGCCGGCGATGGTGGTGCCGCTGCCGCGCTGGTCCTCGTCGAGGGTGACGGCTTCGCTGTGCAGGCAGGCGAGAGCGGCGGGTGCGAGGGCTCGGCCGCCGGCAGAGAGGTCCGTTGATCTCGAGTCCGGTGGTGGCGATGTGGGTGGTGACGCGGGCGGCAGGAGTCCGACTGGGCGAGGGCGCCGCCCCGGGAACGAAGTGCCCGGGGCGGCCCGGGGAGGTCTACAGGTCGCGGGCCGACCCTCAGGCCGGCCCGGTGCGCTCGGCGGTTCTCCCGTCCCAGTCCTACCGGCCGTGGAGGTGCTTCGCCCCGCCCTGGGGACCGTCGTGCTTGACCGTGTCACGGGTCGCCTGGTTCACTGCCGATCGTGGGACCCATCGACCTCAGGCTCTTCCGGCGCACGCACCTGGACACCGTCCGGTACGCCGGCTGCCTGTGTTGTCGCAACGCCGCCTGATCGAAGCGCATCCTTCGAGTCTGCCCGGGCCTCCGCCAGCGCCTTCCCAGGGACACCTGCCGCGGCCTGCACTTGTGTGGCTCTGCGCACCCGATCGGCCGGCTCCGGACCGCGTCACCATCCGCAGCCCGCGACGGGCGCCCCACCCGCAGGACGGTTCCCTTGCCCCACACCCCTGGTATCGCCGTATCCAGCCCCGCCCGGGGAATCCCCGCCGCGCACACGGACGGGCCGACCACCGGCGAGCTGCTCGCGTTCGCCCATCGGGCCGCGGCCGATCCCGGGATCCTGGGCAGGTTGCCTCGCAGGCCCGGGGAACGCACGTGGATCTCGTTGCCCGGGCCAGGGGGCGCCGAAGCGTGGGTGATCGGGTGGCCTCCGGGCGCCGAGACCGGCTGGCACGACCACGGCGGATCCCGCGGCGCCTTCGCGACCGCGGCGGGACTGCTGCGCGAGAGCTCGATCGCCGTGGAGCTGCCCACCGGGGGGCGGCAGGTGCTGGAGCTGGCCGACGACATGGACCGCCAGCGGGAGCTCCCCGCCGGCCGAGGCCGCACCTTCGGCCCGCACCACGTCCACCAGGTGGTGAATCCGTCCCGGGCCGAGCACGCCGTGTCCGTTCACGTCTACTATCCCCCGCTGCCCCTGATGCGCCGGTACACCCGTGACGGCCGGATCCTGCGGCTGGCGACCACCGAGCAGTCGCAGGAGTGGTGATCATGACCGTAACCCCCAAGAGCGTCGACCAACTGCTGGAGGAGACCCGGCACCGCCTGGACCGCCTGACACCGGACCAGGCCGCCGCTGCCGCACGCGAGGAAGGGGCACTGCTGGTGGACACCCGGTACGGCGCACTGCGCGACCGCGACGGTCTCGTCCCCGGATCGGTCGTCGTGGAACGCAATGAACTCGAGTGGCGCCTCGACCCGCAGTCCCCCTACCGGTTGCCCCAGGCCACCGGCCACGACCTGCGGGTGATCGTGCTGTGCAACGAGGGCTACGCCTCGTCCTTCGCCGCGGCCTCCCTGCGGCAGCTCGGACTGTGGCGGGCCACCGACGTGATCGGCGGCTTCCAGGGCTGGGCGGCCGCCGGCCTGCCGGTCACCCCACCGGGCCCGGAGCCGTCCGCCCCGACTGCCCACCTGTCCCCGCACGCGCCCGACCCGTCTGGGCGAGCGGGCTGATTCCGTCGGTCGGGACCACCTGGTTCCGCCACAGGCGGTCGGGGCGCGTACCCGGGGA
This sequence comes from Kitasatospora sp. DSM 101779, assembly GCF_025655475.1. Classification (GTDB taxonomy): domain Bacteria; phylum Actinomycetota; class Actinomycetes; order Streptomycetales; family Streptomycetaceae; genus Kitasatospora. The sequence goes on from NZ_JAHTIK010000001.1 coordinate 264,945, forward strand.
CGAGGCCCTCGGGCGTCGGTCGTCGGTCGTCATCGTTCTCGGCCCCGCGGGTGCCTGCCGGAGCCGGCCGGGACGCGGCAGCGCCCCGGCCCGCAACCCGGTGTGTCGGACCGATGCCAGAGCCAGGGGATCTGCTCGGCGGAGTACCGGTAGGCCCGGAAGACGGCGTTCTGCGCGCCACGGGAGGACTCCAGGCCGACGCCCTGGCCGAAGGCGCCGAACTCGGGGACGACGAACTCCCACACCACGTCGCCGTCGCCTCGGCGGTGCTGCGGGGCGTTCCGGGCCGGCCGACGCTCCGGCGTGCGCAGCAGACGGCGGACAAGGGTGACGGCGATCCCTGCGGCATCCGCGATGTCCTGGGCGGACATGCCGCGACGGACCAGCTCAGCGGCCCGGACGGCTGCAGGGGCGGGATCGCCCTGTGCGGGCCGGCCCTGGGCGCGCTCGGTGTCGCGGCGCCGGCGAGCCCGCAGCGCCGTCTGACGGTACGTGCTCCGGGGGCAGCCGTAGTCCGCGCACGACGTCTGCCCGTGACGCACCCGGCTGCGGGCCGGCCGACGCGACGGCCGCGCACCTGCCGCGTGCGCCTGGCCCACCGTCACCACCCGCTTCTCGCCCTCTTTGATGGATCTGGCCGGCAGTATGCCGGGCGCCGGGCCGCACCGGACGGTGACCCCGCACCGGGCTGCGCGCCGGGGCGAGGGCCACGTCGTGGAGGGACCGTACTGCGCGCCACCGACAGGCCGCCCCCTGAAAAGGCCTGGGCCTGGCAGGGCGCGCCCGGACGGTGTGGTGCAGCCGGGTGGCCTGGCGCGGCCGGGCGGGTGACCCGTGCGGAATGTCGGCGGGTCCTCGGCGGCGGGGTGTGTCAACGGTGGGAGGGCGGTGCCCCGGGGCACCGGCCGCCCGACCGCCGACCTCTCGGGGAGTGTTCCGCCGTGTCCGTCGTCTCCGTCGCCCACCGGATCCTGCAGTTACTCCTCGCCCTCGCCTGCGCCGCCGGGTTGTGGACCGCCTTCGCCGGCCCCGCGCAGGCTGCCCCCGCGCATGCCGCGTCCGCCGCGGCGGGCACGGTTTCCGGAGGTGCGCCGGCCGCCGGACGGGGCGTCGACTGGGACAAGGTCGCGTCCTGCGAGAGCGGTGGCCGCTGGCACGCCAACACCGGCAACGGCTACTACGGCGGCCTGCAGTTCAACCAGGCCACGTGGAAGGCCAACGGCGGCACCGCCTACGCAGCGCGCCCCGACCTGGCCAGCCGTGAGCAGCAGATCGCCGTCGCCGAACACCTCGCCTCCCGCCGCGGCCTCGCGCCGTGGCCGGTCTGCGGCGCCCGCGCCGGCCGCGCCGGCACCCACCACACGGTGCCCTCGCCGCGACCAGCGCGGCACCCCGCCGCCCGTCAGCCGGCCACCTCGGCCGCCGGCCAGAGTGCAGCGGCCGAGCCGGACACCGCGGCCGAGGCCGACACAGGCTCCGTCCCGGCCGACTCGGCGACCGTCGTGGTCCAGGACGGCGACACCCTCGACGGCATCGCCCGAACCCTGCAGCTGCCCGGCGGCTGGCCCGCCCTCCACTCCGCCAACCTGGACGTCATCGGAGACGACCCCGACCTCATCCTCCCCGGACAGACCCTCCGCCTGCCCTGACGCCTGGCAGTTCGTGGCCGGCGCAGCGGTGCCGCGGAGAGGCGGGAAGGCCGGAAGGCGGCAGGAAGCGCCCATACAGCCGTTCGAGTTCGCGGAGGATCGACTCACGAAGGAAGGCCCCACCATGAAGATCACCGTCATCGGCACCGGACTCATCGGCTCGCAGCTCGCCACCGAGCTGACCGCACGAGGCCACGAGGTGACCGCCGCGTCACTGTCGTCCGGCGTCGATCTGCTCACCGGGGCCGGCCTCGACAAGGCGCTCGCCGGCGCGGAGGCAGTGGTGAACGTGACCAACTCCCCCACGTTCGACGAGCAGTCGATCGAGTTCTTCCGGACCACGGTGGGCAACCTCCTCGCCGCAGGCGAGCGGGCCGACGTGCGCCACCAGGTGGTTCTGTCCATCGTGGGCGTGGACCAGGTCCCCGAACTGGACTACTACCGCGCCAAGGCGCTCCAGGAGGAGTTGCTGCGCGGCGGTCCGACGCCCTACTCGATCGTGCGCGCCACGCAGTTCTTCGAGTTCATGGAGCCGACCATGTCGTGGACCTCGGACGAGACCACGGTGCGACTGCCCGCGACGTTGCTCCAGCCGATCGCCAGCCGCGACATCGTCGACGTCCTCGCAGACGTGGCCACCGGCACGCCGCTCGGCGGGATTCTCGAGATCGCGGGCCCCGAAACGTTCACGCTCGACGAGATCGGCCGCATGACGCTGGCCGCGCGGGGCGACCGGCGACCCGTCGTCGTCGACGACCAGGCGGGCCTGTTCGCCGCCGTCCACGGGGATGTCCTCACCCCGGGCCCCGGCGCCCGACTGGCACCGACTCGCTACCAGGACTGGCTCAACGGCTGACCGCTCCCATGGGAGGAACCCGCCGAGGACACGAACCCGCTCTCCCGTGCATCCACTGCGAGCGCGGTGGAGTGGTCCTCGCGCGCACAACCCCTCGCCGATCCGGAACCCCTGTGTCCCACCAGCGCAGACTTCGTTCGAATACTTGTGCGAATATCTTTCGCGTGTCGCCCCACGGGCGCCCCGCACGGCGGCCGGCGCACTCCTGCGCCCTGGTCCGTTCACGGGTTTCGACAGCAGATGTTCGCGAGCCCGGGCAGCGCGGCCGTGTTCGATGGCCATGGAAACGGCAGCATTGTTCGGCTCGCCGCCCGGGTTCCAGCGGTCAGTTCGCCGTTCGTCGGGCCTGGCTGGTCAGTCCGGGCGTGACGAGGGCGAGCCAGCGTTTCCGGGCCGCGGGTGGCCGGTTGGTGGGGGCGGTGGAGAACAGCAGGTAGATGTCCTCGACCGTGATGTCCGCGTGGATGTCACCGTCGGCCTGCCCGGCCCGGATGAGGCCGGCGACAGCCGCACTCGCGCGGTCCTCGTCGGCGTGGTCGCCCGGCTGTGCGCCGAGGGTCTGGGCCGCGGCCTTGACAGCTCGGTCGGTCGCGGACTGCTCGATGACGCGGCCGAGGAACGCGGTCAGTTCCTCCAGTGCGCGGGTAGCGCCCCCGTCGACACGCGCGAGGGTGGCTTCGGCGTCGTCGGCGACGCGGGCGACGTACTCGGCGACGACGGCGGCGACCAGGTCCGTCTTGGTGGGGAAGTGCCGGTACAGGGTGCCCACGGCCACGCCCGCGGCTGAGGCGATCTCGTCCATGCCGACCTCGGGGCCGTGGGCGGTGATCTGCTCGCCGGCGGCGGTGAGGATCTTCTTGCGGTTGCGGACCGCGTCGGCGCGGGGGGTCCTGGCCTGGGTCACGGGAGACGCCTGCCCTTTCACTTGCATCAAGGTGAACTGTCGTTCAGGATAGATGGTGAACCGTAGTTCATCTTATGCGTGAGGATCCCGCCATGCCCGCCAAGACCGCCCTCGTCACCGGTGCCTCCTCCGGCATCGGCGAAGCCACCGCTCTCGAACTGCAGGAACTCGGCTACACCGTCTACGGAGCCGCCCGCCGCACCGACCGACTCGCCGAGCTCGCCGAGCGCGGCATCCGCCCGCTGGCGATGGACGTCACCGACGAGGACTCCCTGCAGGCCGGTGTCAAGCAGATCGTCGCCGAGACCGGCCGCATCGATGTCCTGGCCAACATCGCCGGCTACGGCTCGTACGGCGCCCTGGAGGACGTGCCCCTGGACGAGGCCCGCCGTCAGTTCGAGGTCAACGTCTTCGGCGCGATCCGCCTGACCCAGCTCGTCCTGCCCCACATGCGCACCCAGCGCGCCGGCACCGTCGTCAACGTCACTTCCATGGGCGGGAAGATCTACACCCCGCTCGGCGGCTGGTACCACGGCAGCAAGTTCGCCCTCGAAGCCCTCAGCGACTGCCTCCGCCTGGAGGCCAAACCCTTCGGCATCGACGTCGTCGTCATCGAACCCGGAGGCATCGCCACCGAATGGGGCGCCATCGCCGCCGACAAGCTGGAGGAGTCCTCCAGCAGCGGCGCCTGCGCCCCACAGGCCAGGGCCGTTGCCTCCTCCCTGCGCTCGGAGGCCAACGCCAAGCGCACTCCCCGCCCAGCGTCATCGCCGACACCATCGGAAAGGCCGTCACCGCCCGCCGCCCCAGGACCCGCTACGCCACCGGTTTCGGCGCGCGCCCGCTGATCGCCCTGCGCCGCATCCTGCCCGACCGCGCCTTCGACGCCATCATCTCCCGCGCTGTCGGCCTGCCCCGCTGAGACGGACATCCGCCCGCGAGGCGCTGCCCGATCTCCTGAACTGTTCGATTGGCCATGACCCCGGAGTGCCTTCCCACGTCGCATACGACGGCTGTCGGAACTCGTGAACAGGGCCATGCGGCCTTGCTGGACCGGGACGACGGCCACCGCCAGGCTGGTCGCATCGGGTGCCCCGACACCGCCGGACCACGGCGGCGTCGAACGGCGCGGGCGATGGCGGTGAGAGCAGTGGACGGCGCAGCACGATCGCGCACCGGCGCCCGTCCTACCTGCTCGCGTTTCAGGTGTCGGATGGTCAGCGATGGCTGGGCCCGCCGGTCAGTCGATGCCTTCGATGATGCGGAAGTCGCGCTCGACGCCGTCGGGGAGGGCCACCAGCGCCTTCTGGTATGCCTCGCTCTCGTATGCCGCGACGGCCTGTTCAAATCTGTCGAACTCGACCAGCACGACGCGTTGCGTGATTCCGGCCTCGTGGGCGACGACTCGACCGCCACGGGACAGGGTGCGCCCGCCCCCAGCCCGGACAGCCGGACCGGCCAGCCTGTTGTAGGCAGTCAGCCTCTCAGGGTCGGAAATGGCGGGGTAGACACTCACCCAGTAGCCCTTGGCCATGGAAACCTCCTGTGTTTGGCCGGACAGGTCCGACTTCGAATTGACATTCAGATCGATCGATCCGGCGACGGGTCCTGCGGTCGGTTGAACCGCCGTATGTGCAGGTTAGGGCTCGATGTGCGGCCGAGGGAAAGACCGGTACGGGATAGACTCAGAACGGCTCGTTATCAATCGGCAGGGAGGGCGCGTGGCGCCGGATACGGTGAGCCTGCGGTACTTCCTGGTGCTGGCACAGGAGTTGAACTTCACCCGCGCGGCCGCACGGATCGGGATCGCACAGCCCGCACTCAGCGCCCGGATGCGCCGATTGGAGGCGGAACTCGGTACGGCCCTGCTGGTCCGCAACACGCGTAGCGTCGTATTGACCACGGCCGGTGCGGCTTTGGCGGAGTCCGCGCCGCCCGCGCTGGCGGCGCTGGACCGGGCATGGGACACCGCCCGGAGCGCGGCGGCCGGTGAACTGGGCACGCTGCGCATCGGATACAGCCTCAGCGCCGGGGCCGAGACGGCACCGGCCCTGGTGGACAGGCTGATTCGCGGCAACAGCGGACTCGAGGTCGGCGCGGTCCCGATGCCGACACCGGAGATCTCCCCCGCGGTCGCCGACGGCCGTATCGATGCCGGGATCACCCGCGGTGAACAACCGGGCCGTGGCGTGCGCCGGTTCCTGCTGCGGCGTGCGCGCATCGGGGTCCAGCTGGCGCAGCACCACCCGCTGGCCGGACACCCGGAGATCGAGATCGCCGACGCGGCCGCGTATCCGCTGCGGCTCCCGGACCGTGCGACCAACCCCGTGATCCACGATCAGCTGTCCGCACTGTTCCGAGACACTCGACCACACCCCCGATTCCACACGCCCCCAGTCTCTTTCGACATGTCTCAGCGCGACCTGCGCGACGGGGTCACCCTCGCCCCGGCCGGAGAAGCCGCGGCCACGGCACAACCGGCCGGTCTCACCTGGCGACCGCTGCGGGGCGCGCCCAGCCTGACGTTCCACCTGGTCCTCCCACGCGACCAGTCGCCACTGCACCGCCGCATCCGTGCCGTCGCCAGAACCCTGGCGCACGAGCTGCACTGGCTGCCGGACTGACCGCGCAAGAGGTCGAGCGAGACGGACGCCTGCGGTGGCGAGGCCCAAGTCCCTGTGCCCGGCGGACTTCGCGGTGATGACGACGGCGGCCTTGGTGAATGTCCGACCCGACCTCGCTACGCCGGCGGATCAGCATCCGATAGCCCGAGCCCGAACGCGCCTTCGACGTATCTGCCGAGCGGCTGTACCAGGCACTCCAACGGACCGGTGCGCGACCTGGCCGGCGAGCACCCGCTGGTCGGCCGTGACGCGCCGGACCTCCGGCTGGAGGACGGGACCCGCCTCACAGATCTGATGCGGGACGGACGGGGCGTCGTCCTCGATCTCACCGCCGACCGCTCCCTGCACGGTCCGGCGACGCATCGAAGGAGACGGATCCGGTGTACGGCCGGGACGGCGCGCAACGACCTCGGGGTGCGCGCCTTGCCGGTCCGGCCCGACGGCACCATCGCCTGGTCAGCCACCGGCGACCCCGACCGCCGCCGGAGGTGGCCGCTCGACACCCGGCAGCCCGTGCCCGCCTGGGCGGGCACGGGCCGGGTCGGGTGCGGTTCAGTAGGGCAGGACGCGGACCGGGCGGCAGCCGAAGAAGCGGTAGGTGCGGCCGTCGGCGGCATCGGTGTAGGAACCCTTGACGCAGGCTTCGGTGTCGCCGGCCTGCAGGCCGGAGGTCTCGGTGTCGAAGTGCAGCAGCATGTCGAGGTCTCCGTCCTTCACCTCGGTGCCGGGGGTGTCGGTGTGTTCGACGAGGTCGGCCGGATGGCCCTGGCCGTGCGGTTCGGTGCTGCCGCCAGGGCCGGCGAACACCACCCGGCGCGGGCCGAAGTGCACGGTGGGCACCTGGATGCGGGTCGCGTCGAAGGCGAGCGGCAGCCCGTACTCCCCTGCGGCGGTGGTCAGCACTCCGACGGTGATCAGTCCGTGCGGGACGGTCACCGTGGCGGGGAGGGTGCCCTGCGGCTCGATGTCGATCGCGACCGGGAGGACGCAGTCCGCGGTGAGCTCGGTCGGCCGGTGGTTGTTCGCCGGTTCCGGGTCGGTGTCGCCCTCCCGGGCGGGAGCGATCGTGGCGGTGAACCGGAAGGTGTGCGGGCCCGGCCGGTCGCAGCGCAGGGTGAAGGTGCTGTCGGCGGTGCGGGGCGTGCCGGTGGCGAGGGCGGCGACGGGCTGGGTGACGGACGCCGGGGTCGCCGTGGCTTCCGGGTCGGCGGCGGCCCGGGTGGTCAGGGTGGTGTCCATCGGGGAGGAGGGCCCGTTGTTGGCGACGGTGGCGCGCAGGGTGACGTCGGCCGGTTCGCCGACCAGCAGTTGGGTGGGGGGCTGCTGGGCCGTGAAGTCGGTGACGGTCAGGTCGGCGACCGCGACGACGGTGGTCTCGGTGGTAGCCGTGTCGTTGTCCGGCAGCGGGTCGGGGCCCATCAGGTTGTCGACGGTCACCCGGTTGGTCAGGGTGACGGGTCCGCCCGCGTTGTGGACGATGTCGGCCGGGACGTGCGCGGTGATCGTCAGGGTTCGGCCGGCACCCGGCCGCAGCTGGCCGACGCCGCAGTTGACGGTCCGTTCCTCCGCACGGCAGCCGGCGTCACTGGTGACGAAGACGGCCTGCGGCGGCAGGGTGTCGGCCAGGACGGTCGCCGCGGACGGGCGCGGGCCGTGGTTGGTGACGGTGACGGTGTAGGTGACGTCGGTGCCCGCGGCGACCGGGTCGGGCCCGTCGGCGAGGGTGACGCCGATGTCGGTCGTGTTGATCTCCTCGGCCATCGCGGTCCGTACGACCGCCGGCGGTGGCGGGTCCTGTTCGACGTTGACCGGTGCCTCGGCGGAGTCTCCGAAGGAGTTGACCGTCAGGGAGATGAACGGCCAGTCCTCGGCGCCGTGCAGGGTCGAGTCGCTGGTGTCGTTGGTGCAGTCCGTGGGATCACTGGCGGACCCGGCCGTGTCGAGGTTGACCGGGTCGATCGGCCGCCCCGATGCAGGGTTGCCGTCGCCGTCCCAGTCGGCGGGTTCGTTCAGCGGGCTCGGCGTCCTGTCGCCGCCCTTGGCGGTGAACACGAACTCGTTGGCCGGGTCCGTGGCGTCCAGGACGGTCGGCTCGGTGAGGTGGTTCTCGACGAGGTCCGGCAGGGGTGCAATGCCGCGTTCGAAGCCCCGGGCCGGGATCCTCGGCGGCGAGAAGTCGACGATGTATCCGCCGCCGACACGGTTGATGCCGTGCGACGCGTAGTTGTAGTTCATCGCGCTCACGTAGTTGGGCTTGCAGTTGCCCTCGTCGGGACCGCCGTGCCGCAGGTTCAGGGTGTGGCCGAGCTCGTGCAGGATGACCTCCGCCTCCGGGTCGAACACGACGAAGTCGTTGCCGCCGACCTCGCCCTGCCCGGCCTTGGGCGTACAGTCCTTGCCTTTCGGCTCGTCGTCGGTGGTGTAGGCGACGGACTGTGCGTAGCGGAAGATCCACCGGCGGCTCCGCTCGAAGTTGACCTTCTTGCTGTCGTAGAAGTTCCGGCCCAGCTCGCAGGTGTCGGGCGAGCCGGAGAGGATCTGGCCGCCGCCGAGGTCCTCACCGGAGTGACAGTCCGGGTCCTTGTCGTCGGGCCGCCCGTCGTTGTCGTTGTCGAGGTCGTCGCGGCAGTCGAGGGCCGGTTCCTCGTAGCTGACGTCCAGCGGTTCGCCCTGGTTGCACTGGCCGTCGAGGCCGTCGATGCGGCCGTCACCGTCCGGGCTGCCGGGGGTGTGCTCGTTGTCCCTGCCGTCCGCGCAGTCGCCGATCAGCAGGCCCTCGGAGGCCCTCGGGTCGAGGGGCGCGCCGGTGTCCACGTGCAGGGTGATGCCGGGCTTTCCGTCGGGGTTGGGCCGGGCGTCGGCCGCCCCGCCGTGCTCGGTCGCTCGCGTCCCGGCGTTGTCGGGGGCGAAGGCGAAGGCGTTCTTCACCGCCTGGAGGGTGGCCCGGGACGGGACGTGGCCGGCCTGGGAGTCGATCTCCAGGAACAGGTCCTTGTGCCGGGGGTCGGCGCCCATGGCGGGGAGGTTGACGTCGACCGTGGTGCCGTCGCCGTCGTTGTAGCCGTTGCGCTCCCAGCCGTCGAGCAGGCCGTCGCCGTCCTCGTCGCCGCTGGCGGACAGCGTGCTGACCTCCCAGCAGACCTTCACCCTGGGGCCGTCGTTCTCGCTGCCGGTCTCGCCGTCGCCGCTGGAGCAGGACTGCGGCCACTTGATCCCGTCGCCCGAAGGCCTCGCCGCGTCCCGCCACTTGCCGGTGGCGTAGGAGACGGTGAAGTCCAGGTTGTTGTCGTCGTCGTGGGGGCTGGCGTCACCCAGGTCGTCCTTGCCCGGCGCGTCGTCCTCGTCCCAGACCTGGAGGGTGACCGGCACGTCCTCCAGATCGTCGGGGACCTGGGCTGAGACCGTCCAGAACGGGTCGATGTCGGGGCTGTTGTCCCGGGTGGGTGTCCGGTGCTCCTCGCCGTTGATGAAGACCTTCACGTAGAAGTCGGCGTGCCCGTCGAACAGGCCCTCCAGGCCGACCTCGTCGCAGTCGTCGACGCACTCGATGTGCGTGACGGTGACGGCGAACGGCCGGGTGCCGGGCGCAGCGGCGCCGACCGGCGGTGGGGTGAGGGCCAGTGCCAGCAGCGCGGTCACCAGCACGGCCGCCAGCCGGCGCGGGCCGCCGCGGGCGGTCGCGGTTCGCGGCCATCGGAGAATTCGTGGCATCGGGGTCCTCGGGTGGCGGGCGGCAGGATCGGAGGACTGCGCGCGGGTCGGCACCGCTCTCGTCGTACCCGGCTCTTCCCGACCGTCCGGCATCCACGACCGGCAATCAGTTCGAAGACGAAGGGGCTTTGCGCTGCAAGCCCTCTGCGGCAGTCGTCTGACAGTGTGCCGCAGGCGGCCCGGACCCCCGGCAACGCCACGACGCGTCACGGCGACTCCGCTTCAAGCCCTCGGAGATACCGTTCGGTGATCGGTTCTGAGAGTGCCGAGCGCTTCGCACCGGCCGACAGCCGCGGATCGCGTCGGCGGTGAACGAGACGCTCGCGAACCGGCCGAGCGGGACCGCCGGCAGACACCAGGGCGAGTACGGGCCGCCTGCCCTTCAGCACCACCTCCCACTCCCCCTCGCGGCCCCACGGACATCGGACCGCCACCGTGACGACAGCCGGTCGGCAGGTCCTGTCGCCGGGGCCGGCCCGGCTGAGCGACCGGGCGGCCCGGTGACGACCGGGGGACAGCGCGCACCGGCACGCCCCTGGGTGCTCGCCCCTCCCCTTGTCCCGGCAGCGGGACCGGGACCCCGCCGCTGTCAGCCTCGCGAGGTGGGGCTCCCATGATGGTCCGTCAGGTCCAGCCATGGCCGGCTGGCGACGCCTCCCACCGCCCGGACCACCGCCGTCGTACGGGCTCACGCGGTTGCAGACCGGCGGGTGCGGACCTGCTCCCTGGCTCAGGTGCGCAGCAGGTCCGAGGCCGGCCTCGGTCGGTGTCGCCGGTGACGATCACCGGCCCGCGCTACCTCGGCGATACGGGCTTTCACCAGTCTGCTCATCAGGACCGGAATCGCCGCCTCCCCGTGCGCGCCGCGCACCTCCCCTGGCCTGGCACGCCCCCGCGCCGCACCGGCCCCGCCCAGAGGCGGCGGGACCGGCAGGCCCCAGGCAGGAGCCGGCCAGGACCGGCCGCAACGAGCCCAACCCGATGGAGTGAACCGGATGCACAAATCGATGAAGCGAGCCGCGGCTCGCCTTGGCACTCTTGCCCTGGTGGCGGGCGCCGCCGCGACAGCAGTGCCGACGGCCGCGCAGGCCGCCGGCTACAACGGCGTCTGCGGTTCGGGCTACACCGTCATCGACCACCGTGACCTCAATCTCGGCGGCACGGTCTACCTCACCTACAACAGCAGCAACGGCAACAACTGCGTGGTCACGGTCCGCAACAGCCCGGGGCAGCCGGTCCTCATGCTCGCCGGGCTCAGCCTGGCCGGCGCTTCCACCTGGACGAAGCTCGACGAGGGCTACTACCGGTCATACGCCGGGCCGGTCTACCTCCACGCGGAGCACAGCTGCATCGACTGGGAAGGCGGGATCGAGGACAACGTCAGCGGCGGCTTCAAGTCGCACTGCGGCTGACCACGGCCCGTGTTCCTTGCGCGGACGGCCTCGACGGTGTGCAGCACCCGGGAAGCGGACCGGGCGCTGTTCTGGCGGCCGGTCGTCCCTGGCTGTGGCTCCCCGGCCCCGCCCAGGGGCGAGCTCCGGCCTCGTCCGCCCAGTGCGGGCAGGCAAGCCAGGCTCGGGACGATCGGCCGTCGTCGGGGCGGTTTCCCCACTCGTCCTCAGACGAAGATCGGGATCGTGATGTAGCAGGTAGGTCCGCATTCTGAGCTGATGCAGGTGAAGTCGCTGCACCCGTCAGCCTTGGCACGCACCTGGGCGAGTACCTGAGAGTACTCCTCGACCGCTTTCTCGGGAATCCGGTACTCGGTGAAGACGGATCCGGGGTCATCCGTCAGACGCTTGCGGAACGTTTCATCGGCTTCGGCCTGCGCGACAATCTGTGCCAGGCGAAGTCTGACGGCAGCGACGTCGTCGGTCATGGCCGCCTCCCAAAGGGACATCCAATGATTTCGCGCGGCAGAGGCACCGCCGACATCTGCCCCCGCAACGGTCCCCACCGCACCTCATACTCACCGACCCCCTGTCTCCAGTCTCCGCCGCGTCCCACCTCGCCGCTACCCGGATCCCGGGCCAAAGGAGCACGCGATCCGGGTAGTTGGTTGTTGGGGGTGCTTTGGTGACTGCCGGTGCTGGTGATCGTTGAACGAGACGTGGGCGCGCGCGTCGCCTGTCACACGTGGCGCCGCAGGGGAACGGGGAAGAGGTCAGCCCTGGCGGTCGCGTGATCTTCAGAATCTCCGACACCCGGCCGACCGGAAGGAATTCGACGAATTCGAGACCGAGGTTCGGCCGGGTCCTCGCACTCCTGGGTCGGAGCCCGGGAGATGCTCGCGCCTGCCGATACGGCCGGTCACCCGGAATACAGATAGTGAGGGGTGGCCCTCCGTAGTCGATATGACGATCCGTAGTCGATGTCACCCGGGTAGCGATGAGGCAGGACGCGGCGGAGACTGGAGCCAGGGGGCCGGAAATCACAGCTGCGGCGGGGAACGCTGCGGGGGCAGATGTCGACGGTGCCTCTGCCGCACGAATCACTGTCATTCCCCCTTGGGAGTCGGCCATGACCGACGACGTCGCTGCCGTCAGACTTCGCCTGGCACAGATTGTTGCGCAGGCCGAAGCCGATGAAACGTTCCGAACGCGCCTGACCGAGGACCCCGGGTCCGTCTTCACCGAGTACCGGATTCCCGAGAAAGCGGTCACGGAGTACTCCCAGGCGATCGCCCAGGCACGTGCCAGGGGTCTCGCGGACGAATCCCCGGAGTGCGTCCATACGGACGGGTGCAGTGATTTCACCTGCATCAGCTCGGGCTGCGGACCCACCTGCTACATCACGATTCCGATCGATCCGCCCGATGCGTGAGCACGCCGCCCCGGTGGCGGCCGATCGGCCCGAGCCGTGGCTCCTCGACACGGTCGTCGAAGCGGTCGGCGGCCGGTTGTCCGACTGGCGGATCGTGCCGGCCGACGGCCCGCTGCAGCCATGGATATGCGCTCTCCCGCCTGGGCCCGACCTCCCCCGCCAGGGATGGAAGCTCCACGTTTCCAGCTACGTCTCGACGGCCTCCGAGACCCTTCGACGGGCCTTGCCCGCCCTGGCCACACACGGAGTCGCCTTCAAGGTGATGGGATCCCTCCGCTGGCTCGAACGGCTCAACCTCGGGGCGGCGGGAATCGCGCAGGTCGGCAAGTTCATCACCGTCTATCCGCAGGACGAGGATTCGGCCCTCGAGGTCGCGGCCGCACTGTCGGCCGCCACCGGGGGCCTGCGTGGCCCGCGCATCCCGTCGGACCGCTGCTATGCGGACAGGAGCGTCGTCTTCTACCGCTACGGAGGGTTCGACGGCACCCGAATGCAGACGCTGCTCGGCGACGTCGTCCTCGCCGTGGTGGATCCCGACGGCCGTCTGGTCCCGGATCTCCGGGGAGCGACCCCCTCGGTCCCGGACTGGGCCGACGACCCCTTCCGAAGGAACGGCCTGGGCGCCTCGCCCGTGCTGGCGAGAACGGTGGCGGGCCGGTACCGCCCCGCCATGACGCTGGCCCGCTCACCCGCGGCCGTGGTCCAACTCGCCCTCGATCTGGCCACGCCGCGCGGGTGCATCCTGAAGCGCGCCGCGAAGCGACCCGTGGGCCAGGGCAGCGAGGCCGGCGACGGCACCACGGCGCTGCGGCGCGAAGCAGCCGTGCTCCTGAGGCTCTCCGGACGGCAGGTGACCCCGGAGGTCCTCGATGTCGTCGAGGACGATGACGAACTGACCCTCGTCTCGGAAGATCTGGGCGGGGAGACGCTCGACCGGCACGTGCGGGAACTCGCCGGGTCTGGTCACAGCTGTTCCACCGCCCGCGTGGTGGAGCTCGGAGCCGCCGTCGCGGATGCCCTGTCCGTGCTCCACGAAGCCGGCCACGTGCACGGGGACCTCAAGTCGGCCAACATCATGCTCCCGGCCGACGGCCCGGTACGACTCATCGATCTCGAGCTGGCCCATCCCGTCGGCGCCAGGGACCGGCCCGCCGAGGCCGGGACCCGCGGCTACCTTTCGCCGGCGTGCAGGGCGGGAGACGCGGTGTCACCGGCCGACGACATCTACGCCCTGGGGGCGGTGCTCTACCTGCTGGTCACCGGCGCCGAGCCCTCACGCGCCCCCGACCCGCACGACCTGCTCGCCAGACGACCCGGACGGCTTCGGCCGGCCGTCGACGGTTCTCTGGCGAAAGTCGTGTCGCGATGCCTGGACCCGGATCCCGAGCAACGGTTCCGCTCGGCCCGCGAAGTCCGGCGGGCACTGCTGACCATCGGGGAGAACCCGTCCTCACAGCCACCCGCACCCGCACCCGCACCCGCACCACCGGACGCCGCCGGCCCCGACCGGACGCAGACATCGGACCTGCTCGAACTGGCGCGCCGCTCGGGCGACTTCCTCTGTGCCCGTGCGGAGTCCTCCGAGCAGGGGGTGACATGGCGCAGCACGTACTACGTGGGCAAGGGACTCGTGGGCCGCGACATCAACACCGGGATGGCCGGCACGGTCCTCGCGCTGGCTGAGCTGGCCCAGGAACTCCGCGTTCCGAGGCACGTGGACATCCTGCGCGCCGCGGCACGGACGCTCGACGCCATGCCGGCCGTCCCCGGGGACCGGCCGCGCGGTCTCTATGTGGGGGACATGGGCGTTGTCGCAGCCCTTCTGCGGGCCGGCCAGGTGCTGTCCGACGAGGAACTCGTCGGGTACGCCGTCGCCCTGGCGGAGGCGCAACCTGCGGCCGATCTCGACGACTCCCCCGATCTCTTCCACGGTCTCGCCGGCCGGCTGCGGGTGCACCTGATGCTCTGGGACGAGACCGGCGACGGGCGGAGCCTCGACCGGGCGGTGCACTGCGGCGACACCCTTCTGCGGCAGCGCGAGGGCGGGCACGGCACCGCACACTGGCGCATTCCGCCGGGATACGGCGATCTCAGCGGCAAGAGCCTCCTGGGCTATGCCCACGGTGCGGCCGGCGTAGCCGACGCCCTGCTCGACCTGTACGAAGCGACCGGAACGTCCAGGTACGAGGAGGCCGCGCGCGAGGCCGCCGGATGGATCACGGGCCAGGCGATCCCCTGTCTGGAGGACCTCAGCGGGATCGCCTGGCCCATCACGGAGGGTGGCCGGGCGCACCCGCCGTTCTGGTGCCACGGGGCGACGGGCATCGGCCGGCTGCTCCTGCACGTCCGGCGCCTCGGCCTCGAACCGGACCCGACGGTGACGCTCCGGCGGGTCTGTCGCTCGGCGGCTCTGGGGGCCCGCTGGAGTGGACCCACCCTGTGCCACGGACTGACGGGGAACGCCGAGTTCCTGTGGGACGCCGGCCTGGCCCTGGACGACGGGGACCTGCTGGCGCAAGCCCGTGAGCTCATCGACATCCTGCCGGCGTTCGCGGTCGATTCCCCGGACGGCCTGGCGTGGATCTCCGACGCCCCTCGCCAGATCACCCCCGACTACCTCGTCGGGTACGCAGGCATCCCCGTTGTCCTGCTGAGGATGGCGAGACCGCGCCGCCGCCACCAACTCAGCCGGGAGGGTTTCCGGTATGAGGCTTGAGAGAACCTGCTGTGGCCTTGCGGAAGGCCGAGTCCCGCCCTCAGCGGTGTCACCCTTGGCGTGGCATGGGGGCAGGGTGTTCCGGGCGCGTCGGCCGAAGACAGCGGTGATCACCATTCGGTCGCACCCGACCTTGGACGTTCTTCTGAAAACCCTCAGTGATGGGCGGTGAGTTGTGATGGCGGCCCCGGCCCCGGTGGAGGCACCCAGTCACGTCTACTACTTCCAGGTCGGTACGGGAGTGTGGCACGGACACTTCACCTTCCGGGTGACGTCCTGGAACCGACTCAGGCACAGCGGGATCGGGCCGCGGAACCGGCTGCTCGTCGTGGCGATGCAGCTGAGCCAGTGGATCACCGGCAGGTCCCGGCTGGAATCGACGCTCCGTGCGAAACCCTCCCGGGGTGCGTTCGGCGAGGCCGACAACACCGTCAGGCTCTCCCGGTTCGGCCTCACCCAGTACCTGTTGCGCGAGCGCTACGTGCTCGACCCGGACGGCACCCGCGTCACCGTGCACGCCGAGGAACGGTTCGGACCGCTGGCCGGCTTCTTGACACGATCATTCACCTACCCGGCCGAGATTCACGAGGGCGGCCTCTCCTCGACCTACCACATGCCCCTGCTGGGCGACCGGTGGACGGCGACCTACCACGTCGCACCTGAACGCGACCGCCTGTCCGGGCAGCTTCGCTGCCCGTGGGCAGCCGCCACCGAGGAGGTCCGACGCACGGTCGCCGGCCCGGACCGGAGGGCCGACCGATGACGATCGACACCCGGCCGGCGGCGGACCAGGTCGCCCGGGTCGCCGATCTCCTGGAACAGCGCGTCAACCGGTACGACGCCGTTCGGGACCACCGTGCCGTCTTCGCCTATCTCTACCTCCGTCTGACCCGGGCGCTGGAGCAGGGCCTGCGCGACGGGCGGCCGGCCTTCGTGGACCCGGAGTGGATCGCCGAGCTCTCCCGACGGTTGGCCATGACCTACCTGACAACCATGGATGCCATCGACGCCTGGCAGGCCCGTCCCCGAGCCAGCCACCGCAGGACGGCCGTCGGGCCCGATGACCTCCCGGACACCATCGCGAGGCCTTGGCGGGAGGTCTTCGCGGCCGCGAGCATCCGGCGCTCCTACGTCCTGGAGGAAATCGTCTTCTCCATGGTGGCGCACATGTCCTACGACCTGCCGTTGGCCCTGCGGGACCTGGCCGCCGCCGGCTCGGGTGACGCCCACGACCACATCGGCGACTTCCAGCGGATGAACACCCTGCTCGGCACGAACATCAGGGAGGTCCAGACCGACGTCGCCAAAAGGTACTGCCGCCAGTTGCTCTTCCTGGAGCACCTGTTCATCCGCGACGAACTGCTGCTCACGGACGGCGGGATCCGGATGCTGCGCGCCGACGCCTGGTTCAACTTCGACCGGCTCATTCAGAGTTCGGCTGCCGCGGATGCACAGCGGACGATCGGCCGGATCACGGAGGACGTGATCCGCGAATTCCGCCACCCCGGGGACCCGAAGCTGCGCATCCTCTACGGCCTGCTCCGCCGGCTCGTTCCTGCCCGCCGGGAGTGGCCGCCCGCGACCCCAGACACCGGTTGATGCCGCGCCCGAGCCCGGCGGCCTCATCGCACAGCAACGTGCTGCGGCGCGTCGGCTGACGCGACGACACAGAGGCGCCGCTCGGCTCGTCGGTGCGGTCCAGCGGACCGTCCCGGGTGCTCGCAGGCCGGCCACGACGGCCCGCTAGCCGATCCGTTCGGCGAGGGCGAGGATGATGCCCGAGGGGCCGCGGAGGTAGCAGAGGCGGTAGATGTCCTTGTACTGCGCTACCTCGCCGATGAGTTCGGCGCCATGGGTGCGCAGGCGGGCGATGGTGTCGTCGATGTCGTCGACGGCGAACATGACCCGGTGCAGGCCCAGAGTGTTCGGTGGCGGGTTGTGCGATCCGTCGTCGATCGCCGCGGGGTTGTGGTACTGCGCGAGCTCCAGCTTGCCGTGGCCGTCCGGGGTCCGCATCATCGCCATGTCGCTGCGGACGCCGTCGAGTCCGACGGCCTGATCCGCGAAGAGGCCCTCGATCTGCGCCCTGCCTTCGACCTCCAGGCCCAGTTCGGTGAAGAAGGCGACCGCCGCGTCCAGATCTTCGACGACGATGCCGACATTGTCCATCCGCTGAAGCGTCATGACGGTTCTCCCTCTGCGTTGCGCGGACCTTTGATGCCACCGGTATACCGAGGACGGAGCCGGCGCCCCCTTCTCGACACCCCCGACGGGCCGAGTTCCGGCGGACCGCTGCTGGCCCCGTCCTCCTGGGGTGCCCCGATCGCCGAACGAGATCGGCCACGACGCGGGGCGCACCGTCGTCACCGGCGGCCGTACCGTCGCCGGGGCGGAGGTGACGGGCTCTTCGACGTCGCCGTGTGCCCGGGGCCGGCGGCCAGGAGGCGCTGCGTGGCGGGCCGCGGCCGCCGGCTGCCGCGCTGCGGTCATCGCGAGCGGCCGGGCGACTGGACAGGAATATGATGACCGGTCTACTTTTGGCGGTATGGGAGCCAAGGGCGAGGAGACGCGGGCGCGACTGGTGCAGGCGACCCGGGAGCTCGTCGAGGAGCGGGGCTACTACGGCACCGGACTCAACGACGTCCTGGCCGCCAGCGGCGCCCCTCGCGGGTCGATGTACTTCCACTTCCCCGCGGGGAAGGACGAGATGGTCGCGCTCGCGCTCACCGAGGCCGGCCAGGACATCGGAGCGCTCATCGCGGGTGCCGCCGAATCCGGCGAGCCCCCCGCCGATGTGGTCCGCCGGCTGCTGGAGGCCCTCGGCGACCGGATGGAGGAGTCCGGCTATGCCAAGGGGTGCCCAGTGGCGACCGTCGCCCTCGAAACCGCGGCAGGCCACGAGCAACTGCGCCGGGTGTGCGCCGACACCTACCAGTCGTGGCAGGACGCGCTCGCCGGCATGCTGGTCCGCCACGGCCGCGACAGCGCCGGGGCCGAGGCCACGGCGTCCGCCGTCCTCGCCCTGGCGGAGGGGGCGCTGCTGCTGTCCCGCGTCGCGCACAGCCGCACCCCGCTCGACCGGGCCGCCCACGCCGCCGAACTGCTGCTCCGCCCCGACTCCGCCTGATCCCGCCCCGCGCGGGTCGGCCCCGCCCGACAGCCGTGGCATGACCCAGGAATATGTAGACCGGTCCAGTGAAAGGATCTCCATGTCCAGTCCCCGCACCCTCGTCCTCGGCGCCACCGGCTTCATCGGCCGCTGGTACGTCCTCGACCTGCTCGGCCGCGGCGAGCACGTCGCCGTCGGCCTGCGCGGCGGCGCCGCCCGCGACGGCGAGCTGCGCGCCTGGATGGCCGCCCACGGCGCCGCACCGGACGCGGTCGCCGAGCGGCTCACCACGGTCGCCGCCGACATCACCCGACCCGGCCTCGCCCTCCCCCCAGCCGACGAACACCGACTGGAGGGCGTCCGCGACGTCGTCAACCTGGCGGCCCGCTACGCCTTCGGCCTCACGCGCGACGAAGCCCGCACGGCCAACGTGAACGGCGCGATCCACCCGCTGCACTGGGCCGCCGGCCGCCCGGAGCTGCGGCGACTGGTCCACCTCTCCGGCTACCGGGTCGGCCGCAGCACCGGACAGTGCCATCCTTTGCCCGCCACCGACGCCGACCGCCTCTACCGCGCGCTGGGCGCTTACGAGGCGTCGAAGACGGAGGGCGACATCGCCGTACGCACCCTCGCACCACGGCTGGGCGTACCGCTGACGGTGGTCAACCCCGGCGCCGTGATCGGGCACTCCCGCACCGGCGAGGCCGGCCAGTACCTCGGCCTCGCCACCCTCGTCGAACAACTCTGGGAGCGACGCCTGCCCGCCCTCGCGGGCACCCGGCGCACCGTCGTGCCGGTGGTCGCCGTGGACCACCTGGCCGCCTTCCTCGCCGAAGTCCCCCACCACGACCGGCAGTCGCTGCACCTGCACACCGTGCTCGATCCCGCCACACCGCCCCTGCCCGAACTCGTCGCCCTGGCCGCCGAACGCCTCGGCCTGCGCCCGCCCCGGGTGGTGCTGCCCGTCGGCCTGGTCCGCAGGCTGCCGCGCGCGCTGACCGGCGTGGACCCGGAGACGCTGTCGTTCCTCACGGAGGAGACCTACGACACCGCCTCGGCGGACGCCCTGGCGCGCGCCGCCGGGCTGACCCACCCGCCGGTACGAAGGCTCATCCAGGACTGGGCCGCCCGCCTGGTCGCCGACCGGTTCCCCGACGCCGCCGTGCCGCCCGCACCCGCCGCGCGGCCGTGAGCAGCGGCGAACCCCCGGGCTGCCGCGCCAGCCGACGGGCTCTACCGGCTGCAGGACAGGCAGCCCCCGGCATGACGGCCCCTAACCGGCACCTGCGGGTCGGCGCGGTCGGCGACACCCGTGCCGGCCTCGTCGCCGGGCCGACGGTTCAGAGCCGGTACCGGGCCTCGCAGTGACGGCAGTGGAGGACGGCCACCGGCCCACCGGCCCTGGACTGCAACACGGCCCGTCCGAACGAGACCGCAGACAGCGAGCCGAGGACGAACGCGACTGCCGCACCCGTCGTGCGGCCCGTCAGCAGCAGTTCGCCGGCCAGGACGACGAGCACCCCGGCCGCCAGAAACCGCACGAGGCCACGGCCGCGGGCAACGGTTCGGTACTGCTCGCGGAAGACCGTGAAGTCGGCCGCCTCCTCGCACCGCGGGCACCCCCACCCGGGAGCCCCGCAAGCCTGCGCCGCCTCTGCCCGCAGTTCATCCGCCACCTGGCCAGCCTATGGTTGCGTCCGGCCCGTGGGAACGGCGAGTGGGTGACCCGTTCGAGAACCGGCGATGCCCGACACATCGCGAGCGGCCATCAATTGACCGGACGCCGGCCGCCCGCCGCACCCGACCCGGCCGCCGCGGTGTCGGACGCAAGTCGTGGCCGGGACGGTGAGCAGCAGGGGGACCGTGGGTGCAGCGGCGAGGGCGGACCGTGGCCCTTGGGTGTGGTGGGCGGGCGCCCTGCCGACGACCTACCTGTGGATTTCCCAGGTGTCCTCGGGGAGGAAGTAGGAGCCGCCGTCGAGCGCTTCGGCGCTGAGGAGCATCGGCCGGGTGAGCAGGCGGTCGCCGGCGCGCTGCACGTTGATCACCACGCCGAGGGACTCCGAGCAGACCAGGCCCCCGCCCATGTAGATGACCTCGCCGTCCGGCTCGTGGGCCGGTGCCCGGTCGAGCATCCACCGCTCCACCGCCGAGGGCACCCGGGCCACCAGGGCCGCGCCGTCCGCGTGGACCTGGGGCCCGCACAGGGCGTCGACGATGACTGCGGCGAGCTGCTCCTGCCAGTAGTACAGGCGCAGGCCGAAGTCGAGGTACCGGCCGTCCTCGCTCCCGCGAACGCTGCACGGGGCCGGGTGGTAGTGCGAGTGCGGCTGGACATCGGCGGTGACGTTCTCCATCGCCTCCACCGTCTCGCCGGGGCTCATGCCGAAGCGCAGCGGCCCCACCCCCACGAACGGCTCCAGCGTCCACTGCCAGCGCTCGCCGTCCGGCACCACAGGCCACAGTTCGATCACGGCATGGAGTGTACGGCGGCCGCCGACAACGCCGGGTCGGTGGTCAGCCGCTGCTGGAGAACCTCGGTCCGCCGTCGTTATGGGCGTCGACGAAGGCGTTGATGGCGGCCAGAAACTTCTCGGCCTCGGTCTTGAGCGCAGTGCGCCGTGCGCCGGATGCCATGGGCGCTCGACCGACGCCGGTCGCCGATGCCGACGTCGGCGGCGACCGGCCGGGTGTACCGCTGCTGGAGGGTATGGGCGATTCCCCCACCGCCCGTCAGAACTGCACGAGCGGCACGTCCGAGCTCGCGACCAGCGCGTACAGCGCGACGAAGGCGGCCCCGACCAGCCCGAGGACGGTCAGTGCGAGCAGGCGCAGGACGTCGGGCAAGGCCCTTGCCGGTCGGGCGGGCCCGGAATGGCGGTGCGGTGCTCCAGGTGGTGACCACAGTGCGCCCATGAATGTTCTCCCTCTGCAGCGGTGACGTCCCGCCAGCCTTGCCGTGGGTCCCGGGGGCATGCCTGAGTACCGGTACTCAGATCCGATCCGACTGCCCGCGCACCGGCACTGCCGCCGATCGGCCCGCTCAGCTGGGGATGGGAAGTGGGAACTCCCGCACAACTCGGGTGCCAGAACGCTGCGGGGCCAGTCCCGCGCCGACACAACGGTTCGAGCATGCCCACCGAGGGAGAGGACGGACACCTGACCTGGGAAAACTCGACCCTGCCTTCGGACTGGGAATCGCTTCTGACAGCCTGCTCAGCCGAGCTGCCCGGTCGGCCGCACGGTGATGTGGTTGATGTCCACGCCCACAGGCTGGTTGAGGGCGAAGACGATCGTGTTCGCGATCTGCTCGGCGGTCAGCGCCGTCCCGGGGCTGCCGCCGCGCTCGTCCCAGAACGGCGTGTCCACCACCCCGGGAGCGACGACGGTCACGCCGACCCCGTCCCGGCCGACCAGCAGCCGGGTGTTCTCGGCCAGCGCGTGCACGGCCCATTTGGTGACCGAGTACAGGTTGCCGGGCGTGTGGCGCACTCCCGCGACCGAACCCATCAGCACGATCCGGCCCTTGGTCTCCCTGAGCTGCGGCAGGGTCTCCCGCACCAGCAGCGCCGGGCCCAGGACGTTGGTGAGCACCATGCCCCGCATGTCCTCGGGGGCGTGGCTCTCCAGATTCCCGGGCAGCGAGAACCCGGCGTTGGCAATGACGTTGTCCAGCCGGCCCCAGGTGTCCACCACGCGGCGCACGGCGGCGGCGACGTCGTGCTCGTCGCTGGTGTCCCCGGTGATCGTCAGCAGCCGCTCGCCCGCTCCGGCCGTGGCGGCGAAGGCGGCCAGCTTGTCCGCGTCCCGTCCGGTGACAGCCACCCGGTGGCCCTCCTTGAGCAGGGCTCGGGCGGTGGCGGCACCGATGCCGGTCGAGCCCCCGGTGATCAGCGTGACGGGTCCCATCGGACGGCCTCCTCGGCGATGCGGTCGGGGCACGGCCTTACCGGCTGTCCCCAGAACGCCTGCACTATAGCCGCGACTCCACCACCCGGGGCGGCTCCACCGCCCCCAGCGCGACCTCCCACGGGTGCGCCGCCCGATCGCTTTCCTTCGCCGCCCTCGGCCCGAACTCGCCTTCCCCGTACAGCACCTGCACGCCAGCCCGCGCAGCGTGTCGACGCTTCTCCCAGGGCCTGATGTCGTTCCGGTCTTGAAGCGGGTTACCTCATCGGCCTCGACCGCATCGACGGCGCCCTGGCCGTCCTTCGGCGCCCCCGCCCCAGAGACCCGCCGCCCAGGTTTACGGCCGTGGGGCGACGGTCTCCCGCTCTGAGGTTCTGTCTGGTCCGGCGCCGTCAGGTGGCGTCCCGTCACATAAGGGTCGAGGCGGGCACAAAGGCGTGCTTCGACGCCGGCGGGCCGCCGGAGGCCGATGCAACCTTTCGGGCGGCATCCGGCATCAGGGATCCGGGCGGCGCAATCCGGCGGTGCCCGCGAATGGGAGGGAGGGGTGCCTGATGGTGCGACGTGCGGCGAGTTCACGCGACGCCGAGTTCACCGAGTACGCGGCGTCCCGGGTCGGGTGGTTGCGCAAGGTCGCGTACCTGCTCTGCGGCGACTGGGACCGGGCGGACGATCTCGTCCAGGAGAGCATCACCAAGCTCTACGTGAACTGGTCCCGGGCAGGGAAGGTGGAGAACCGGGACGGCTACGCCCGGACGGTGCTGGTCAACACCTTCCTGGCGGAGCAGCGGACCTCGTGGTGGCGGCGGACGCGTACGGGTGGGACGGCACCGGACGAGGCCACGGCGTGGACGGACGTCGACGTCTCGCTCGACCTGCGGCAGGCCCTGGCCACGCTGCCGCCACGGCAACGGGCGGCCGTGGTGCTGCGCTACTACTGCGACCTGTCGATCGAGCAGGCCGCCGACCTCCTGGGGTGCTCCGCCGGCAACGTGAAGAGTCAGAGTTCGCGCGGCCTGGACGCGCTCCGGCGTTCGTTCGCTGACCGACCGGTCGAGGGGAGCAGGGCGTGAACGAGGAGACGAGGCTGGCCGAGGAGCTCTCGGCGCTGGCCGACCAGTCCACCCCGCCGAGCGGCGTGGACGTCCACGGGGCGGTGCGGCGCGGCCGCGGCCGGCTGCTGCGGCGGCGGGTGGCGGTGCTGACCGCGGCTACCACGGTGGTGGCCTGCTCGGTCGCACTGGCCGCCGTGTTGCCCGGCAACGGCGAGGCTGCGGGGCCCGCCGTGCAGCCGACCACGTCGGTGTCCCCGTCGCCGAGCGGCGTGCACACGTGGAACCCGATCCCGCCGCCGAGCGGATCGGCCGCCACGCCGTCCGAGACCAGGACGCCCGCCCCGGTGACCGGCACCGATCCGCTGATCTCCGACGGGCGGTTCGGCTGGCTTCCGGACTCGATCAAGACGATCAGCTACACGCGCGAGGCCAACGGCGAGTGGGCCAACGCGCTGGGGGATCCGGGGAAGTTCCCGACCCCCTCCTTCAGCCTGAAGGTCTTCCCGGCGGGGGTGACGCCCGCACTGCCGACCCTCTCGGACGGGAAGCCCAATCTGCCGGGCTACAAGCCGGGGAACCACGCCATCCGGGTCGATGCCCCGCCGGTCAACGGGCGGGAGGCGTACTGGATCACCGCGAGCGACCCGAACTTCGCGGAGGGCATGAACATCCTGCGCTGGAAGACCGCGGAGGGCCGGTGGGCGGAACTCGGCTCCGGTTCGCTCTCCGGTGCGGACCGGCAGCGCATTCCGCTGAAGGTGGCGGCCGGTGTGAGCACGGGCCACTGGCAGGTGCCCCTTCCGCTGCGGATCGGTGACATGCCGAAGGGGTACACGGTGACCTCGGTGACGCTCCGGCAGTCGCGCGACGGCCGCGACTTCACGCTGGACATGAGCCTCGGGGCGTCGGACGACGGGTTCATCGGCGTCACGGTCAAGCCGGACGTCCCGGATCCGGTGCAGACCGGGCCGGACGGGACTCCGCGCACGCCGCATGCGATGACGTGCAGGTCCGAGCACGGCGTGAAGGCGTGTCTGGACGAACTGGGGCACTCGCAGCACGTCTTCGACGCGGCCGGCGGCGCACAGGGCCTGCTGGACAGGATCACCCTCTTCGGCACGGACCCGGCCACGTGGAGCACCGCCATGCGCGACTGACAACCCGTCGCGGACGCGTACGCCCGGTGCACACGGGGGCACCGGGCGTACGTCCGTCCTTGCGGCCCCGTACGGTTCCGCTCCGACTCGTCCCGGCGCTCCTGCCCGGAGCGCCGCGTGGAGGTCTTCGGGGAGGGACGCGTGACCCGCCCGCACCGACGGAGTCCGGCCCGGGCCGGACGTGCCCCGGTCAGGCGGGGCGCAGGAAGAGCTCGTCGGTGTAGCACCAGGCCCAGTCCTCGCCGGGCTGGAGCGAGCGGGCGATGTGGTGTCCGCTGTCGGCACGGGCGTGGTGGTAGGCGTGCTGCCCGGGCGAGCTGTCGCAGCAGGCGACGTGCCCGCAGCTCAGGCAGGCCCGCAGGTGGACCCAGGTACCGCCGACCCGCAGGCAGTCCTCGCAGCCGGGGGTCGTGTTCGCAGGGACCTCCCGAAGCCCGTCCAGATGGCCGCAGGTCCGCTGGACGACCCGGCCCGGATCCACCGCGACGCGCCATTCACTCCGGTCGTTCACGGCACACACGTTACGCCGACCCCCGCACCGCGGAGGGCGGCGCGGCCAACCCGTCCCTCCCCGTCCCCCGCATGCACGCACTCCTCGGCCGCTGCCCGGACGGCCGCGGTGCCGCCACCCCCGCCGGCGGCGGTCGGACACCGAAGGGCGACGCCCACCCGGTGATCACAGGCATGGGCAACACCCGTCAGCCGTCGACTGACACCGACACGCCGGACAGGCGGTTGCAGTCCGGTCCGGCTGGTGAAGCCTCGTACCCGGCCCGCGTCAGGAGGAGGCGGAGCGGCAGGAGGAGGCGGAGCGGCAGCAGGGCGACGCGGCATGGCACATGGCGGCCGTCGCCCCTCCTTCGGGTCCCGGCTGCGGCCACGCCCTGGGCTCGGGCCGGCGACCCGCGCGTGCTGTCAAGAACCCGCCTCGCCCGGCCGGTCGGGGCCGCGCCAGGGCAGCGTCCGGCTGTAGACGACGCTGGTGGTCGTGCTGCCGAAGCCGGCCAGCTCGTCCACAAGTGTCTCCAGGTGCTCCATGGACGTCGCGGCCACCTTCAGGGTGTAGCAGTCGTCGCCGGTGGTGCGCAGGCACTCCAGGATCTCGCGCCGCTCGGCCAGCAGCCGGCGCAGCGGCTGGTGACGGTTGCCCGGGTACTTCAGCCGGACGACGGCGAGCACGGGGTAGCCGACCTTGGCCAGGTCGACCACGGCGTGGTAGCCGGTGATGACGCCCAGCGACTCCAGGTTCCGGACCCGTTCCGTGGTGGCCGAGGCGCTGAGGTTCACGCGCCGCCCCAACTCGCTGAGGGAGATGCGGGCCTCTTGCTGCAGTTGCCCGAGGATCGCCCAGTCGGTGTCGTCGAGATTCACGGCCACGGCGCGATCCTACCGGGAGAACCACGGCGGAACCCCTTCATCGCAGGGAACTCTCGGTTCCTCGGCCCGTGATCGCCGGGATAGCCTCGAATCATGCAACTCGGTGTCAACGTACCGAACTTCGGGCCGGGTACCGATCCCGGTGTACTGCGTGAATGGGCGCAGACCGCGGAAGGGCTCGGCTTCGACCTCCTGATGGTGTCCGACCACGTCGCCGTGACCCCGGACGTGGCGGAGCGTTACCCGGAGCCGTTCTACGAACCGTTCACGACGCTCTCGTGGCTGGCCGGTGTCACTCGGGGGCTGCGGCTGGGCACGACCGTGCTCGTCCTCCCGTACCGGCATCCACTGCTGGTGGCCCGGATGGCCGCCACCCTCGACCGGCTCAACGACCGCGGGTTCGTGCTCGGGGTGGGTGTCGGCTGGGCCCGCCAGGAGTTCGACGCGCTCGGCGTGCCGTTCACCGCGCGCGGCCGGCTGACCGACGAGTACCTGGGCACTTTGCGGGACGCATGGCGCACGGAGACCGAGCACGGCGCGAGCCCGGTCCCCGTCTGGGTCGGCGGCCACAGTGCGGCGGCACTGCGGCGTGCCGCCGCCCTCGGGGACGCCTGGCACCCGCTGCGGCTCTCCCTGCCCCGGATGCGCACGATCCTGGCGGCCCACGCGCTGCCGGGGTTCGCACCCCGCATCGCCCTGCGACTGACCGGAACCCCGGTCGAGGATCCCGAGCGGATCGCCGGCGTCGGAACCGTCGAGCAGGTCCTCGACGACCTCGACCAGCTCCGCCTGCTCGGCGCCGGCACCGTCGTGCTCGACCCCTACCACGGAGACCCGGAGGAGACCCGCCGGCCGGACAGGGCCTGGCAGGCGCTCACCGAGGTCGCCACCCACTGGAGGACGAAACCGTGATCACCACCGTCGACGAGGCGTTCCTGCGCCGCGCGATCGGCATCGCGGCCCGCGCCGTCGCCCAGGGGGACGCACCGTACGGCTCCCTGCTGGTCGGCCCGGACGGCACGGTCCTCGCCGAGGCCCACAACACGGTGCGGCGCGACAACGACATCACCGCCCACCCGGAACTCAAGCTGGCCCGCTGGGCAGCCCGCGAACTCGGTCCGGACACGGCCGCCCGCACCACGATGTACACCAGCTGCCAGCCCTGCGGCATGTGCGCCGGCGGGATCGTCCGCTCCGGTCTGGGCCGGGTCGTCCACGCGCTCTCCACCGACCAGCTCGTCGAACTCAACCCGCAGTCGGGTGACTGGCCGGCGGTGGCGACCGACGGCCCGGCCCTGTTCGACGAGGCACGGGCCCCCGTCGACGCCTACTACCGGCCGGGCCGGTGACACCGGATCCGCAGGACGACCCCGGGCGCTGACGGCAGCGACGAACACGGCGAGACCGGCCCACCGGGCACGGCGGCACCCTCCGCCGTCGCGGAGCGCCGGGCCGGCCCGCGGGCGTGCACCCGACGGCCACCTGGACCGGGCCGCCTTTCCTCATCGCCCCCTCACGCCCCGCCGGGCCCGCGACCTGGCGCATCGTCACGCGCTACCGGGCCGCTACCGCGGCGATACGGCGCACGGCAAGTATCGCCGACACGAACGGCTCCCCCGCGGTTCCCGCGGGGTCGCGTTCACGCACCACCCGGTTCATGCGCCACCCAGAGGGGGGTTGGGCCCTCCCAGCAAGCGGACGCCGGACGTGCCGGCGCCGTCGAAGGAAGGAACGACATGCGCGTCAAGAAGCTCGTCGCCGCGGCCGCCGTGGCCGGAAGCGTCCTCACCGTCGGGCTGTCCACCGCGGCACCGGCGATGGCGGCGCCCGCCCAGGACTGCACCTACGGCCAGGTCTGTCTGTACTACAACTCCAGCAGCTACGGCTACGGCGCGGTCTACATCCAGACCGGCGACGTCTCGAACTACGCCGGCAAGTACTTCAGCGGCGGTGCGAACGGCTCCAGCGGCTCCGGCGTCGAGGTGAAGAACCACGCGGCCTCGGTCGACAGCTGGATCGCCAGCAACTTCCGCGTCTACTACAACAGCGGGTACGACTGCAGCGTCGCGTGCCAGACCGTCGCGCCGTACGCGAGCGTGAACCTCAACTCCTCGCTGAAGAACAACAACGCGTCCGGCCGGGTCGTCTGACCCGCACCGGCGCCGCTCCAGCGTAAGCGTCGGTCCCCGGCCTGGTGCACCGGGCCGGGGACCGGCACGGTTCCACCGGCTCGCCCACCCCGCCTCGCCGACCCGGAAGGCCCTCACGCCAGTGTCCAGTCGCCAGCGTCGCCGCCCCGCCGCCCTCCTGATCGCCCTGCCGCTGCTCCTGGCCGGCTGCGCGAGCGCCGCAGCCTCGCACCCCGGCGACGGCGCACGGGCGACCACCCCGGTGACGCCGCCGGTGACGCCGCCACCGGTGTCCGCGACGCCGACGCTCGAGTCGGCGAACGACAAGCCGCTGCCGCTGGACGCCTACCTGCTGAACCCGCAGCAGGCGGCCTCGGTCACCAAGGCGCAGCAGGAGCTCGTGACCCGCTGCATGAAGCGGTTCGGGTTCGCGTACACGCCTCCCGCCTCGGCCGAGCAGCAGCGCGACAGCGATGCCCCCACCACCCGGGTGGACGGGCGTTACGGGCACCAGAGCGCCGCGCTGATGGCGAAGTGGGGGTACCACCCGGAGGGCGGGATCCGTGCGACCCCCGACGGCTCGGCCGGGGGCGGCTGGACGACCACGCCGGAGATGGCCGCCGCCGAGCGCGGTGTGTCCGACCCCAAGCAGCGGCTCGGTCCCGGCGGGCAGGTGGTCAACGGGCAGACGGTGCCGGAGCACGGTTGCGTCGGGGAGTCGGTGAAGCAGCTCACGGGTGCGGTCAACGGCCGGGTGGGCGATGCGCAGACCGCCGACGACATCAAGTTCTCGACCCTGAAGAACTCCCAGGAGGATGCGCGGACGCGGGCCGTGTTCGCGCAGTGGTCGCAGTGCATGAAGGGCAGCGGCTACGACTATCCGGACCCGCTGGCGGCGGTCGGCGACCCCGAGTGGCGGAAGACCGCGCTGCCCACCGAGCGCGAGGTGAAGGTGGCGACCGCGGACGCGGCCTGCCGGACGAAGTACAACGTGGTCGGCGTCTGGTACGCGGTCGACTTCGCCTACCAGGACCAGGCGATCAAGGACAATGCCCAGGCCATGGCCGCCGCCAAGGCGGCCCTGGAGACCCAGGTGCGGGCGGCCGCCCGGGCGCTGGCCGGCTGACGCCCCGAACACCCCGGGCTGCCGGTACCCCCACTGCCGGCAGCCCGGTCCACCGCCCCGACGGGCCGCCGGCGTGCTCGCGCGGCTGTCCGTACGCGGCCGCGGGAGGGGAGTCGTCACCCGCACGGGTCTGCGTCCGGGTGCGCGGCCTCCCGTGGCGACGGGCCGGTGGCAGCTCCTTCCCTCCGCCGGTGTCCCGGCGCGCGCCCGCTCGGGCGTGCTCGCGCCGGGTTGCGGCGGTGACGGGGTCGGGGCGTCATGGCAGGAGGGCCACGCCGACCGCTGGAGGAGGTGCGGCGCCGTTCCGTGGCGACTCGAGAGTGTCGGAGACCTTCGTGCAGACCGTGCGCACCTCGCAGCAGATCAGCCAGGACGTCATCGCGTACATGGAGCCCGCGCTGCGGGCGGCGGTGGCCCGGCTCGACGAGCCGGTGCGGCGGATGACGGACTACCACTTCGGGTGGGTCGACGCGGAGGGCCGTCCGACGTCTCCGGTCGGGTTCCGGCGGCGGCCCGCGCTCGTCGCCCTGCTGTGCGCGGGCAGCAGCCCGCAGGCGTGGGACGCGGTCCGGACGGCGGCCGTCGCCGGCACGCTGATGTCGGCCGCCGGCACCGTCCACGACGACATCATCGACCGGGAGATGCGCCGCAAGGGCCGGCCGACGCTCTGGACGGCGTTCGGCGAGCCGGCCGCGATCCAGGTCGGGGTGGCCCTGCACTGCCTCGCGTTCGAGCTGCTCGCGGAAGAGGGCGACCGGGTCTCCACCGAACTGATCGTCCGGGCCGCCCGTGCGATCCGGGAGTGCTGCTCGGGACAGGTCCGGGACCTGGAGTCCGAGGGCTCCTCGCGGATGAGCCTGGACCTCGCCCTGGAACTGCTGGAGAGCACCATCGCCCGGCCCACCGCCGGGGTCTGCCTCGCCGGCGCCCTGGTGCGGGGCGCCGGCGAGGCGGAGCTGGTCGCCTCCGAGCGGTTCGGCCACCACGCCGGGATGGCCATGGCCTTCTTCGACGACTGGGAGGGCGTCTGGGGCACCTCCCGCGACACCCTCGAGGACCCGCTGGCCGACCTGCGGCGACGCAAGTGCCGGGCGTTCGCGGCCGTCGCCCTTCAGTCCGGCGGACCGGCCCGCGACCAGCTCGCCGCCTTCTACGACGACACCTCCGAGCCCGACCTCGACCGGCTCCGGCAGGTCGCCGACCTCATCGAGGAGTGCCAGGGCCGTGCCTGGCTGGAGGCGCGGATCCGGGAGCACATCCGGCTGGCCCACGCAGTCCTTCCGCAGGCCGTCCCGGACCCGGTGGCGCAGGCCGAGCTCGGCGCGTTCGTCGCCGCCATCGCCGACGAGCTGCCCTGACCGTCGCACCACTGGGGCGGTGGCACCGGCCCGTCCTGCGCGCCTGCCCCGGCTGATCACTCGGGGGGCGTCGCCGCTGCCGGCGGGCCGGTCGGGGTGACGAAGGATCAGGGCGTCGTCCGGTGTGACGGGGAGCGCCCGGTGGCCGAGTGCGGCGGACCACCACGGGCCGTGCGGGAAGGCGACCGGGATCCGGGAGCGCTCGCCGACGGTGTCGAACGGCCTGAGGGCGTCGTCCGCGTGCGACGACTCGCGGCCTGTGGTCGGGTCGTGCCGGCGGGGCCGCTCGGCCCGGGACGTCGACGCGGCACCGGCCCTCGACGCGGCCTCCCGACCGCGGTCCGGTCCGCGGCAGCGCCGAACGGCGACTGCCCCGTCGCGGAGCTGCTCCGGGTGGCCCCCGTGAGTGGTGATCGGATCCCCGCGCACGCAGGCTGGTCAGTGCCCGTCCGGACCACGCGGCGGGCACGTTGACGCGTCTCCCGGTCGAACCGGACGGGACGTCAGAGGGACGGAATCACATGGTGGATCAGGGAGTCGGTCCGGGTTGCCCGCTGCCCGTTCGCGGGACCGGAGGGTCGGTGCGAAGGTGGGCGCAGCACCGGTACGCGCGGGGACGTTCGCGGGGTGCGCCGGCCGGGGCGGCAGTCGTCGCGGGCGTTCTCGCCCTGCTGGGTGCGGCGGGGCCGGCGTCGGGCGGTGCCGTGTCAGCACCCGTCCGTGAGGCCGTGTCAGTGAGTCCGGCGCGGTTCGTGCCCGGTGCCTGCCCAACGACGGCGGAGCCGGTCCCCGGGCGGTGCGGGTTCCTGGAGGTGCCCGAGAACCGCGAACGGCACGGCGGGCGGACGATCCGGCTGGCCGTCGCGATCATCCCGGCCTCGTCGGCGGCCCCGGCCGCCGAGCCGGTGGTGTTCATGGAAGGCGGTCCGGGCGGCGACGCGTTCGGGAGCATCCCGTTCCTGGTCGGTTCCGGAGTGAACCGGGACCACGACCTGATCGTCATGGCGCAGCGCGGCACGCTCCACGCGCAGCCGAACCTCGCCTGTCCCGAGATCGACCGGTTCACCGCGGATGCCGTGGGGCTGGTCTATGACGCGCCGTCGACCGGGCGGCGGCTGGTCCGCGCGGCGAAGGCGTGCCGGGACCGTCTGACCGCCGACGGGGTCGAGCTGAGTGCCTACAACACCACCGAGAACGCCGCGGACTTCGCGGACCTGCGCAAGGCACTGGGCGTCAGGCAGTGGAACGTCTACGGGTACTCGTACGGCACCGACCTCGCCCTCACCTATCTGCGCCTGCACCCCGAGGGGATCCGCTCGGCGGCGATCGACTCGGTCGCGCCTCCGCAGATCGTGAGCCTGCCGTGGACGTGGGACAGCGCCCGGGAGGGGATCGGCGCGATCTTCGCGGCGTGCGCGGCCCAGCCAGCGTGTCGGAGCCGTTACCCGGACCTCCCGGACGTGCTGACGGAGCAGGTCCGCCGGCTGGAGGCGCACCCGCTGAGGCTGGCGGCGCAGCCGCCGGCGGGCGGCGACCCGGTGCAGGTGGTCCTCGACGGGGGCGCGCTGGTGAACCTGCTGGTCGCCAACGCGGTCAAGGCCGTCGACGTCCCGGCGGCGCTCGACGAGCTCGCGCACGGCAACCCCGAGCGCTTCGCCCGGGCCCAGGCCGCCGGTGCGACGCCCGTCGTCGGCGAGTTCGCCCACGGCCTGACGCAGTCGGTGGCCTGCAGCGAGTGGGTGCCGGGCTTCTCGGAGGCCGACGTGCTGAAGGCCGGGCGCCGGGCCTTCCCCGGCTGGCCGGACACGGTCCTGGCCCAGGCACCGCAGCTCCCCTTCGAGCACGACGTCTGCCGCGTCTGGAACGTCCCCGACCGCACGGCCGTCCAGCGGGTGGCCACCCGCAGCAAGGTGCCGACGCTCATCCTCTCCGGGACCTTCGACGCGAAGACCGGGGCGAGCTGGGGCCGGTACACGGCACGGACGCTGCCCCGTTCGACCGCCGTGCTGATCCCCGGGATCGGCCACTGGGTGGTTCCCCAGTCGCCCTGCGCGCAGAGCGTCCTGGCCTCCTTCCTCGCGAGTCCGACGGCGCCGGACACCGCCTGTGTGGCAGGACTCGCCCCGCAACCGTTCACCATCACCCCTGAGCCGGAGACCCCATGATGTCCGTCCGTCCACCCCGTCACCGCCGCGCCGTGCGACGGCTCCGGACCGCACTGGCCGGCGCCGCGGCCGGTGTCCTCCTGGTCGGCCTCGCCGCACTGCCCGCCCGGGCCGAGGCCGGTGCGGACTCGCCGCTCGGCACGGTCGCCCGGACGGCGGGCCACGCCCGCTTCACCCCGGGCCCCTGCCCGAGGACGGCGGACCCGACTCCGGCTCTGGAGACGGCCCGCTGCGGAACGCTCACCGTGCCCGAGAACCGTGCCCGGCACACGGGCCGGAAGATCACCCTCGCCGTCGCGATCGTGCCCGCCACGCACAGACGGGCGCCCGACCCCATCGTGTGGCTCGCCGGCGGTCCCGGCGACGACGCGAACTCCGAGATCCAGCTGGCGCTCAACGGCGGACTGAACCGCGACCGGGACGTCATCTTCATGTCCCAGCGCGGGACCTACTCGGCCGACCCTGCGCTCACCTGCCCGAACATCGACCAGTTCAACGCGGACGCCCTCGGGCTCGTCTACGGTGCGCCGTCCACCGGGCGCCGGCACGTCGCGGCGACGCGGACCTGCCGCGACCGGCTGGTGGGCCTCGGCGCCGACCTCGGCGCGTACAACAGCACCGAGAGCGCCGCCGACTACGCGGACCTGCGCGTCGCACTGGGCATCCGGCAGTGGAACGTGTTCGGTATCTCCTACGGCACCGACCTGGCGCTCCTCTACATGCGCCTGCACCCGGAGGGTCTCCGGTCGGTCGGCATCGACGGTGTCCTTCCGCCGTCCCTCGCCAGCGGGGCCGTGACCTGGAAGGCCGCACAGGAGGGCTTCGACGGCATCTTCGACGCCTGCGCGCAGCAGCCCGCCTGCAACGACCGCTACCCGCACCTGAAGGCCACCTTCGAACGCCTCGTCCGTCAGCTCGAAGCCCGGCCCGTCACCACCACCGTCACCGTGCCGGACAGCCCGGACCCGGTGAAGGTCGTACTGGACGGCGGCACCCTGGTGAACTGGCTGACCTTCGCCAGCCACCTGGCGGCCGGCGTGCCCCGCTCCCTCGACGAGCTGGCCCACGGCAACCCGCAGCGGATCGCCGAGCAGCTGGCCGGCGGCAAGCTCAGCCCCCAGGCCTTCGGCAGACTCTCGCACGGGCTCGCCTACGGCGTCTTCTGCAGCGAATGGACACCGTTCGAGAGCGAGGCCGACGTGCTCCGGGCCGGGCGGCGCGCGTTCCCGTCGTTCCCCGACTCGGTGCTGGCCAACGCTCCGGGGCTGCCCTGGCTCCACGCGGACTGCCGCGCCTGGGACGTCCCCGCGGCCCCGCGTTCGGTCCGGGACGTGACGCGCAGTGACATCCCGAGCCTCGTCCTGTCGGGCGGCTTCGACTCCCAGACCGCACCCAGCAGCGGACCGTACGCCGCCCGCACACTGAGCCGGTCCACCGAGGTCACCGTCCCCTACGTCGCCCACGTGGTCTTCGCCGACTCGCCGTGCGCCCAGTCGATCACCACCTCGTTCTTCGACACCCCGGCCACGCCTGACACGGGATGCCTCGCCGGCCTCCAGCCGCCGGTCTTCGACATCGCGCCGTGACATCGACCGACCGGCAGACCGGCCGATCACGAGGCACGCACCGGCGGGCGACCGCCTGCCGGTGCGTGCCGCCGCCCGTCCTCGGACGAGGCGAAGGATGCCCCTCGCTCCCCCGAGTCGTCCCGGCTGCGTCCCACGGTTGACACCGGGCGGCACGGCGCGGGCACACGGACGACGTGGGGCACTCCCCCACCCGTCGTGGAACAGGGCCGTGCAGGTCGGCGTCCCTCCGTGAGTCCGCAAGATCGACTTCGCTGCGCGCCGCTTCGCGCCGCGAGACTTTTTGCGTGAGCTTTACGTTCCGCGCGCGGGTGTCGGAGGGTGACCGGTTCGGGACCTCCGTCCCGGCCACGGAACGGTCCGTGGAAGCCGCCGGGTCCGGAACGAAGCCGTTGTCCGGCATCGGCCGCCGCTCCCGCCCCCTGGCTCCGACAGGGCGTCACCACGGCCCTGCTGCCGCTGTGTAGTCGAATCGCGGCTCCGGCGCCCACTGAGCCGGTCGTGCGCTCGCGGAACGTTTGCCGGTCGTCACCGGCGGCAGGAAGCTGGGGGTATCGGCGCGGCCGCGCCCCTGAAACCTGTCGTGTGCCGGTGGCGAACCCCTCTGCCGCCCCGCGTTCGTCCCCGTGCGCATCACGTGCGCGTTCCCGGGCGCGTTCCCGAGCCCCACGAAATGCGGGCCGCGGCACGAGCACGCGTGAGCCCGCAGCCATGACCGTGCACCCTTCAACCTCCGTTCCCCCTCCCAGGAGGTGTCCCATGAGCAGGACCCGCCACGTCAACTGCGTCATTCCCCCGTACATTCTCGAGAAGCTCCTGGAGAGCGACGACAGGCAGGTTCGCCAGGCCGCTCTGGACACCCTGCTGACCACGGCCCGTCTGCGGGGCGAGCGGGCGGTGCGGGCGTCCTTCGCCGCGGCCGCCTCCGCGAACGGCCGGCGGACCGTCTTCGACTGCGAGCAGGGCAGGTTCCTCCAACTCGCCGTCCTTGCCAGGTCGGAGGACGGGCCACCGGCCACGGACGAGGCCGCCAACCGTGCGTTCGACGCCCTCGGCCTGACCCGCGACTTCTACCAGGAGGTGTTCCAGCGGAATTCCATCGACGACCGGGGGATGCGCCTGGACGGCTACGTCCACTTCGCCGTCAAGTTCAACAACGCGTTCTGGGACGGACGCGAGATGGTCTTCGGTGACGGCGACGGCGTCAAGTTCGGCGACCTCACCCGTTCCCTCGACGTGATCGCCCACGAGTTGACGCACGGCGTCACCGACTTCACCGCGGGCTTCGAGTACCACAACCAGTCCGGGGCCCTGAACGAGTCGATCTCGGACGTCTTCGGGACGCTGGTCAAGCAGTGGTCGCTGAAGCAGTCGGTCGAGGAGGCCGACTGGCTGATCGGGACCGAGGTGTGGACCCCGGGCATCGACGCCGACGCCCTGCGATCGATGAAGGCCCCGGGGACGGCCTTCGACAACGCACAGTTCGGCCGTGACCCCCAGCCGGACCGCATGAGCAGGTTCGTCCACATGCCCGACACCGAGGAGGGCGACCACGGCGCCGTGCACTACAACTCCGGCATCCCGAACAAGGCGTTCTACCTGACGGCCAAACGGATCGGCGGATTCGCCTGGGAGGCCGCCGGGCTCATCTGGTACGAATCGCTCAAGGTCTCCCAAGCCGACTTCCAGTTCCAGGACTTCGCGGACACCACGTACCGCAAGGCCGGGGAGCTGTTCGGCGCCGGCAGCACCGAGCAGTCGGCCGTGCTCGCGGCGTGGCGCGAGGTGGAGGTCCCGATCAGCGGCATCCCGACCGGGGTCGCCCGGGCGCGGAGCCTCGCGGTCGACGGAAGCGACGGTGCGGGCCGGGAGGACGGCGTGGCGGCCCTCGGCCGGCAGCTGTCGGCCCTGAGCACCCGGGTGGCGGAGCTCGCCGACGACGTGGCGGCACTGAAGAGGGCGAGGTGATCACCAGGGCTTGCCGCAGGCCGGTCCTCGGGCGATCGTGACGGCAGGACCGCGGCTCGACCGACGGGGAGGTTGTGCGCAGTGAAGGTGACGCTGGCGACGTACGGCGGGCAGGCGGCGGTGGCCGACCCCCGCCTCCCGCCCAGAGAGCTGGACAGCGACGCCCTGCCCGGGAACGCCGCGGCGGAGCTGTCCCGGCTGGTCGCGCAGGCCGTTGCGGCGCCGCAGGAAGGCGGGGGCGGCCGCGCCGCGGATGCGATGAGCTACACCATCACGGTCGAGGACGGTGCCCGCTCGACGGTGCTCACGCAGTCGGACGCGGCCATGTCCCTGGCCTTCGCGGCCCTGCTCACCTGGCTGGAGAAGTACTTCGCGAAGCGGTGACACCGGTGACCCGGTCCCCGGTTCGCACTCCTCCGGGCCCGGAGGCTTCACCGGCCCCGACCGGCACCACCACGGAGGCGGCCCCGGGCGGGGACCGCCTCCGCCGGCCGGAGGGATCAGCAGGTCAGGGGATCAGCAGGGGAAGGTCGCGCTGTAGAGGGCGTGTCCGGAGGAGGAGCTCCCGGAGCCGAAACCGTAGTTGCCGTCGTCGCTGAGGACCGCCTCGCGGAAGCCGTTGACGCAGGTCGAGGTCGGCGCGATCGCGAAGCCCTCGAGGTTGTCGGTCGGCACGACGGTCGGGTTCGTGTAGGTCACCTCCGGAACGATGGCACCGCCGGTGTCGACCTTGAGGAACGTGTGCGTCTCGCCGCAGGTGTTGTCGCAGGTCGCAACGATGCGCTGGGTCCCGGCGTCGTACATCACGTCCATCACGGAGGCCTTCCCGGTCGCGATGGTGCCGAACGTGGTGAACGTGCCGTCGGAGTTCAGGCCGTAGACGTGCAGCGAACCGTCCCACTCCAGGCCGGCGAAGAACAGGCCCGACCCGTGCAGGGGGTAGTTGGCCGGGTTGTACGCGGAGCCGGTCAGCGGATCGACCCAGCCGTTGGCGGTCAGCCAGCTGTCCGGCACATAGCCGACGCCTTCGAAGCCCAGGTTGGCGTCGTCCTTGCTGCCGGTGTTGAGCTGCGGGAACTGCGAGGTCATGTCCCACTGGTGGACCGGCGTGAGCGTCGAGCCGGTCGCGGCCGGGTCGAACTCCATGATCGTGTCCTTGGGCACCGTGTTGTTGGTGTTGTCGCGCTCGGAGGTCACGTAGACGTGGCCGTTGGCGCCGACCGTCAGGCCCTCGGAGTCCGGCTCGCCGGAGCCGCCGGCGAAGCGGATCTGCTTGCCGGTCGCGCTCCACGTCGCGTCCGGGATCCACTTGCCGCCGCTACTGACCAGCTTGTACAGCCAGTTCTTGTTCTTGGCGGCCCACAGCACCGACGGGTTCGCCGGGTCGAACGCCAGACCGCTGACGTCACGGCCCTCGGGGCCGGTGGACGTGGTGAACGCACAGACGTTGTCGGCGATCGTGACGTCCAGCCCACCGGGCCACGCCAGGGTGCCCGCCGGGGTGGAACCCGTACCGGTGGGCGCCTCGGGGGCGCATCCGCTGGTCAGCGAGCCGCCGCCGCCCAGCAGCTGGCCGGTCTGGCCACCGCCGCCACCGCCGCTGCCCGAGCAGGAGTTCGCGCTGCCGGGCGTCGCGGTCACGGCGGTCCGGAACCAGCCGGCGCCGTTGGCGCAGCGCTCGTCGGACGGCCTGGCGCCGTCGGTCGCCCAGGTCACCGAGTCGACGGTGTTGCCGTTGCCGTCGAGGAGGAAGACCGAGTCGTTGTCGCCCAGACCGAGGCTGGAGTTGAACGTGACGTAGCCGCCCGCGGGGATGCTGGTCGCGCTCGGAGAGGAGGACGAGACCGTCACCGGGGAGTGGGTGGTGTCGCCGTCGACGTACTTCCACGACCCGATGCCGACCGCGCTCGTTCCGCCGTTGTACAGCTCCACGGTGTCCGAACCGTTGGAGGTGACCTCGTTGATCCGGATCCGGCTCGCCGCCGGGATCGACGACGGGCAGCCCGCGGCGTTCGCGGCGCCGAACGTGGTC
The DNA here is from genome assembly GCF_025655475.1 of Kitasatospora sp. DSM 101779. GTDB lineage: Bacteria > Actinomycetota > Actinomycetes > Streptomycetales > Streptomycetaceae > Kitasatospora. Next base: position 303,199 of record NZ_JAHTIK010000001.1, read on the forward strand.
GCCGCGGTGGTGGTCACCCACGCACCGGTGCCGTCGCCGCCGCAGCGCGCCATCGCCGGCTTCGCCCCGTTGGTGGCCCACTCGACCCGGTCGACCACCGTGCCGTCGGCCGTGTAGATCACCAGCTTGTCCGAGTCGCCCAGTCCCTTGGGCGAGTTGAAGGTGACGAAGCCGCCGGCCGCGATCGTGCTGGAGGACGGGCTGAACGACTGCGGCGCGAAGCCGTCGTCGGACATCTTCCAGCCGCTGATGCTCACCGCGGTCGAGCCGGTGTTGTACAGCTCCACCGTGTCGTTGTTGGACGAGGTGACCTCGTTGATCCGAACGTTCTGGTAGCCGGCAGGATCGGCAGCAGCCGCGGGCTGCGCGGCGACCATCCCGGTGACGACCAGTCCTGAAAACGTCAAAGCCGCGGCGCACACGGAGGCGACGCCGGCACGCGAGTGTGAGGTAGGCACGAGGCCGAACTCTGGCGACGGGACGTGGAGAGGGCGTGTACTGCGGCTGAATGTCACCTGCTGGCCACCGGAACGCTCGGCACGCGCCGTCCCTGGCGCATCGTCCTGCTCGCCCGGCCCCGCCGGCCGGGGCGGGACCCTCGGCCACGGCGCACCCGACGGTGGAACCCGAGCGGCGACCGCCGCAACGGACCGCACCGGATCAGAGCAACGCCCGCACGAGCTCGGGCGCGACCGCGACGGGGACCCGGGCTCCGTCGTGGAAGCCGGTGAGGTCGGGTGGGAAGACTCCCGCGAGACCGCCGTCCACCGGGGCGGGCTCCAGGCCGAAGTGCACGAAGCCGGCCGGGGCCCGGGGTTCGCGAACGGCCGCGTGCTGAAGCCGGTGTCCTCGGCGGAGGCGGCAACGGCCGCGAGGTGGGCGGCCTCGACCGGGCCGTGGTCGCTGACCGCCTCCTCCGCCCCGACGCAGGCACCGCGCTCGTCGCGGTCGGCAGGGGCGTATGTGGTGACCCGGTCGACGTAGGGCAGCACGTCACGCCCCACGGCAGCAGCAGGCGTCGCTGTCGCAGCCCGGCGGCTCTCCGGGGGATCCGCTCCCCCGTGTTGGCCGCCACCCGGCACGGCCTCGGGAGGCGGAGACTGCGGGTCGGGCCGAAAGTCATTTGCATGCGGACTCCGAGCCGCCCAGAATGCCGCCACTATGACGCTTCAACACGAGATACTCGAGACCGCGTTGGCCCGGATCACGGCCGGCTACGTGTTCCCCGAGCAGACGGCCGGCATCGATGCCGCGATCCGGCGCCGATGGGCCGACAGCGCCTACGACGGCCTGGACGAACAGGAGTTGTGCGAGCGGGTCACCGCGGACCTGCAGGAGGCCTGCCCCGACAAGCACCTGCGGCTGCTGTGGAGCGAGGAACCCCAGTCGATGGACCAGGAGCCCGAGGACGTCGCCCGGGCACGCTTCGAGGCCTACAGCCGGGACAACAACTACGGCGTCCGCAGGGTCGAGCAGCTCGCCGGCAACATCGGCTACCTCTCCCTGAGCATGATTCCCCCCGCCGAGCTCGGCGGTCCCGTGTTCGCCGCGGCCATGCAACTGGTCGCGGCCACCGACGCCCTGGTGATCGACCTGCGCGGGTGCCGGGGCGGCTCGCCCGAGGGCGTGCAGCTGTGGTGCAGCTACTTCTTCCCCGATGACGAGGTGCACCTCAACGACATCTACGACCGGGCCAGCGACTCCACCCGCCAGTACTGGACCGTCGGCCACCTCGCCGGCCCGCGCTACCTGGACCGCCCGGTCGCCGTGCTGACCGGCAGCGTCACCTTCTCCGGCGGCGAGGAGCTGGCGTACAACCTCAAGGTGCTCGAGCGCGCGACCCTGGTCGGCGAGACCACCGGCGGCGGCGCCCACCCGACCTCGCGCATTCCGGTCTCCCCGCACGTCACGGTGACCGTGCCGACCGCCCGCTCGATCAACCCCGTCACCGGCACCAACTGGGAGGGCGTCGGCGTCCGGCCGGACCTCGCCGTCCCGGCCGACCGGGCCCTGGAGGCGGCCCTGGACTACCTGCGCGAACAGCTCGGCTGAAGCGGGATCAGGCCGCCGCCCCGGGACGACCTGGTCGGACGGGCCCCTCACGGCCCGATCGGCCCGGGCCCGCCCCTCCGGCTGCCAACGGCGGCGCGGCGGCCCCTGGCCGGTGCGGGGCCGTCAGACGTCATCGGGCCCGGCCGAGACCGGTCAGAGGTGCCCTGCGAGGGCCCCGCGACCCGGGGGAGGGCTCCCGTGGCCTCACTCGTTGCGCGAGCCCTCCGCGGGTTCCCCGGCGCATCGGACTGCGGTGGGCCGTTTACGATGACCGTGTCATGGTCACATTGAAGGTGCTCGGCTCGTTCCGGGTCGAGGTCGACGGCCGCCCGGTCGATGCGGGTGGCCGGCTCGCCCGTATGGTTCTGGTCCAACTGCTGCTCGCCGGTGGCGCGGTCGTGCCCACGGAGCAGATCGTCGAGCGGCTGTGGCCGACCCGCGTCCCGTCGAGCTCCCAGGCATCGCTGCACGCCTATGTCGCGCGGCTGCGGCGTGTCCTCGAACCGGAACGGGCACCGCGGGCGCCCGCGCGGCTGCTCGTCAGCGCACCCTACGGCTACGCCCTCGCCGTTGACCGGGACGCGGTGGACGCCTGGGTGTTCGAGCGCCGGGTGGCGGCCTGCTCGGGGGCAGGCATGCCCGCGCACCTCGCCGCCGAGGGCTTGGCCGAGGCGCTCGCCTCGTGGGGCGGGCAGCCGTACGAAGAGTTCCTGGACGAGCCGTGGACCGCCGCCGAACGCGCCCGCCTGGAGGAGCTGCACCGTTCCGCCCGGGAGCGGCTCGCCGCCGCACGGCTGGGCAGCGGGCAGGCCGCGCAGGCACTCGCCGACACGCTCCTGCTGACCCGGGAACAGCCTTTGCACGAGGAGGGCTGGCGGCTGCTGGCCCTGGCGTTGTGGGCTCGCGACCGCCAGGGCGATGCCCTGGCCGCGCTGCGGCAGGCCCGGCGCATCCTCGGTGAGGAACTCGGCGTGGAGCCCGGGCCCGCTCTCCTGGAGCTGGAGCAGGCCCTGCTGCACCAGCGTCTGGACGTGCTCCGGCTGGCGACCGGGGCACCCGCCGTGGCCGCCGTGCGGACCGAGCCGTCCACCGCCGCGGCCGAACGGCGCGGTCCGGTGGCGACCGTCGGAGGCGGGACGCCGACCGCCCTGGTGGCGGACCGGCTCCTGGGCCGTGACGAGGAGCTGGCCGGGCTCGCCGCCGCGGCGGACCGGGCACGGGGCGGCCGGGCCCAGGTGGTCCTGGTCTCCGGCGAGCCCGGTATCGGCAAGTCCAGTCTCCTGGAGGCGGCCGTCCGCCAACTGCCGCAGCAGGGCTGGCTGGCCGGGTCCGGGCAGTGCCCGGAGACGGAGGGCGCTCCGCCCGGCCGGGCCTGGTTCGACATGCTGCCGGGTCTGGCGGAGGCCGCGGCACCGGGCCCGTACGCCGACGAGCTCGCCCCGCTGCTGGCTCCGGGCACCGCGAGCGACTCCGCGCAGCCGGACGGCAGCCCGGCCCGCCGTTTCCGCCTGCACAGGGCGCTGCTCGGCTGGCTCCGCGACACCGCGCGGCGGCGACCGCTGCTGATCGTGCTGGACGACCTGCACCGGGGTGACCAGGAGAGCATCGAGCTCTTCCTGCTCTGCGCCGAGCAACTGCGCGACGTACCGCTGCTGCTGGTCGGCTCGTACCGGACCGGCGAGGGCGACCTGACCGGGGCACTGGCGCGCCTGGCCGCCTGCTCGCCCGTCCGGATGGCGCTCGGCGGCCTGTCGGACGCCCAGGCCAAGGAGCTGCTGCGGCGCAGCGCGGCCGACATGAGCGAGCGGGCCGCGGTGGCCCTGGCCGAACGGGCCGGGGGGAACCCCTTCCACCTGCACGAGAGTTCGCTGCTGCTCGCCGCTGAGGGCGAGCAGCAGGCGCTGGCCCGCGTGCCGCAGGGTGTCCAGGACGTGCTGCGGCGGCGGCTCGCCCTGCTCGCGCCGACCGTCACGGCCGGGCTGCGGCTGGCGGCCGTCGCCGGACGCGAGGCGCCGGTCGCCCTCCTCGTCCATGCCGCGGACAGCGATGCCGAGCAGCTCCTCGACGCCCTGGACGCGGGTGTCACCGCCGGGCTGCTCACCGAGCCGCGTCCGGGCACGGTCCGTTTCAGCCACGCCCTCGTGCGGGACGCCCTGGAGGCCGACCTCACACGTCTGCGGCTGGCCCGGATGCACTCCCGGCTGGGCAGGAGCCTGATCGCGCTGGGCTCGGACGACGTCGCCGCCACGGCCCACCACCTCCTGCAGGCGGCCGCGGTGGTGACCGCCGACGCCGGGCCCGCCGTCCACCATGCGCGGCTGGCGTGCGAGCAGGCGGTGCGCCGCTACGCCCCGCAGAACGCCGAGGCCCTGCTGAACGCGGCTCTCGGGCTCCTCGCCGATCATCCGGCCGCCTTCGCCGGTCAGGACGCGGCCCTGTTGCGGGTGATGCTGCTGGGTCAGCTGGTGGACTGCCGGATCCGGATGGGGGCCGTGGTGCCCGCCCGCGAGGCACAGCAGCAGGCCGTGGCGGTGGCCCGTGCGGCGGGCCGGGCCGACCTGCTGACCGCCGCCTACACGACGTGGACCGAACCGACGCCGTGGCGTGTCCGCGCGTACGACGCGGCGTCCGACCCCGAGGCCGTGGCGGAACTCGGCCGGCTGCTGGAGAGCCCGAATCTGGCCGACCGTCAGCGGTGCCTGCTCCTCGACCAGCTCGCCGACGCCCTCGACGACACCGACCCGCGCGCCCTGGCCGTGGGTCGCCAGGCCGTGGAGCTCGCCCGGTCCGTGGGCGAGCCCCGGCTGCACGGCCTGACGCTCACCTCGCTGCTGCGCCGGGTCGACTGCGACCTCGAACCCGGCGTCTACCGGGAACTCCAGCGGGAACTCGCCGAGGTCGCCGACTCCCAGGACAGCCCCGAGTACTCCTGGATGAGTGCCTACACCGCGGCCCGGATCGCCGCCGGCCGCAACGACCCGGCCGAGATGGAGCGGTGCCTCGGCCGCGCGGACGACATCGCCCGCACCTACGAGCTCCAGGGCGCGTTCGCGGTGGCCAGGCTGCGGCATCCCATGCTCGCCATGGCCCGGGGCCGCTTCGAGGAGGCGGAGCAGGCCATGGGAGCGGCGGTGGACGCGCTGCGGGCACGGGGGGCCGTGGATCTCAACGGCCTGGCCGCCCTGGGCATCGGCTGCATCAGGCTGCAGCAGGGACGACTCGCCGAGATGCTGCCCGTGCTGCTCGCGGTGTGGGAGCAGTACCAGCCGCTCAACGAGGCCCTCACCGCGCTCGCGCTGCTGGACGCGGGCCGCCCCGGACAGGCCCGGGACGTCCTCGGCCGAGGTGTGCCGCTCCGGCGCGACTTCGCCTTCTCCGTCCTGGCCGAGCTGCGGGGCGCGGCCGCCGTCGTCTTCGACGACGAGGCCCTGGCCGCCGAGGTGTACCGGGAGCTGCTGCCCCTGCGCGGGCTGGCGGGCGGCGCGAGCACCCTGAGCGTCGTGTTCCGGCCCGTCGCGCAGACCCTGGGCGAACTGGCCCGGTTCCTGGGCCGCCCCGAGGAGGCCCGGGACCACTTCCACGAAGCCGCGCGGGTGGCGTCCGCCTGGGACTCCCCCCACTGGGCGGACGCCGCCCGGACCGGCCTGGCCGGCCTGCCGCCGGAGCCCGCGTAGCGGGGCGTCCCGCACGGCAGGGGCTGCCCGGTCCGGGACGGCGGTCAGTTCGCCAGTTCGGCCAGGAACGCCGCGGCCAGGTCGAGGAACTCCTCGGGCGAATCCGTGGTCAGCTGGAGGTCCACGAGCACCTCGTCGGTCTCCGCCTCGCACATCACCCGGAGGTGGTCGCAGATCTGGCGCACCGTCCCGCGGTGGTAGGTCTCCTCGGGGCCGGCTTCGGCCGTGGTGACCTCCGGGTTCACCCGGAACACCCGGCGCAGCCCCGCCGGGTCCCGCCCCGCCCGCTCGGCGGCCCCGGCGGCCACCGCCCACAGGGCGCCGAAGTACGGCAACGGCATCGAGGCCGCCAGCCAGCCGTCCGCGCGCCTGCCGACCCGCTCCAGGGCGGGCGGGGTGAACCCGCCCAGCAGGATCGGCGGCCTCGGGCCCTGGCGGGGTTTCGGGAGGACGGTCGACTCGGGCACCGTCCACAGCGGGCCGGTGTGGGCGACCGTGTCCGACCGCCAGACGGCATCGAGGACGTCGAGGGTCTCCTCCAGCCGCTCGCCGCGCCCCCGCCAGGGCACCCCGGCGGCCTCGTACTCCTCGCGCATCCAGCCCAGCCCGAGACCCACGTCCAGACGTCCGTGGCTGATCAGGTCGAGGGTCGTCAGCGCCCGGGCGAGCACCACCGGCGGATACCACAGGGCGTTGAGCGTGCTGCTGCCGAGCCGCACCCGTTCGGTGGCCGCGGCGGCCACCCCCAGGGCGAGCAGCGGGTCGAGGTGGGTGGCGTACCGGACGGGCATCGCCTTCCCGCCCGGGTAGCCCTCGGGCGGGGTGAGTGGCGCCAGCAGCCGGTCGGCCGCCCAGAGGCTGTGGCAGCCCAGCGCCTCCAGCGCCGCGCACATCACGGCGGTGCGGTCGGGATCGGCGAACGGGCCGAACTGGGGGACGGAGAATCCGATGCGCATCGGTGACGGTTCCTCGATCGGTACGGGCGGGTCGGACTGTCGGTTCCGGGCCCTGGACGGGCGGCCGGACGGGAGGGCCACGTCAAGCGGTCGTGCGCGGGCCGCGGACCCGGTCCGTCTCGCGGCGGTACTGCCGCTGGCCGAGGAGCTTCCACAGCACCCGGGCCGGGACGGGCAGCCGAGCGAGGAACTCCCGGCGCTCCTGTGGCGACGTGTCCTCCAGGATGGCTCCCAGGGCGATCATCAGCCGGTTCCGGGGCGTCTCGGCGAGGCCCCGCTCGCCCACCGCGTGCCACTGCTCCTCGTTCACGTGGAGCGCGACCAGCGGCATGACCTCCCGCTCCTCCTCGTCGAGGTGGGCGCACAGCTGCCGGTGGTGCCTGCGCAGCGCCTCGGTGAGCTCGTCGCGGTCCTCGGGCAGGGCCCGTGCCTGCCACCGCTCCATCAGGCGCTGGACCTCGGTGATCCCCTCGGAGAGCTCGCGGTGCTGCGCCTCCATCGCCAGGACCTGCTCGGCGTCGAGGTCCAGGTGGGGCAGCAGGACCGGCCAGAGCATCTCGTCCTCTCCGGTGTGGTGGGCGTGCAGGCCGATGGAGTACAGCCGCCAGTGCTCGGCGAGGATCCGGGAACGTGCGGTGTCGCCGGGCCGTACGTCCTGGACGAGCTCGGCCAGCAGGCGCGACTCGCGGCGGAACACCTGGTGGATCATCGCCATCTCGCGGGTGTAGGGGTGGAGGGTGGAGTCGGAGTTGTTGCTCGAAGTCATGACACCCAGTCTCCGCAGCCCGATTGCACGGCACTTGCAGCCGACTTGCTTCGACCGCCCGCGCGGGAGGAGGGGGCCCGGTCCACGGGAGGACCATGTCTGGTCGCGGCGACCGCGCCGGGCCTGATGACGCGCTCCGGTGCAGGCTCTGTGGCGGCCCGGTGCCGCGGCTGCTCGACCGAGGGGTGGCACCGATCCGCGAGCGTCTCCCGGACGGCGTCGGCCTCGGCCTACGGCGCGGCTTCTCACGGTCGACCGCGCTCGGCAGCGGCTTCGTCCTCAGGTGCCACGCATGAACGCGGTCACCACCGCGGCATGGTCCTGCGGGTGCGTCACATGAGGGATGTGACCGGCGCCCTGGAAGGTGTTGCGCCGTGCGTGCGGCAACACCGCGGCCAGGCGGTCCAGTACGGCACCGAACCATGCCGGGCTCTCGCTGCCGCGGCTGAGCAGCACCGGCGCCGTGCAGGCGCCGAGCCCGTCGAGGTCCAGGAGGGCCCAGCCCGGATCCTGCTGTTCGTCGAGCCAGGTCTGCGCGTGGGTGACGATGGTGTCCCGCAGCGGCTCGGGCATCGTCCCCCAGGCGCCGGGGCCGGGCGCGATCTCCTCGACGAACAGCTTCGCGCCCGCAGCGTCGTCGCCCTCGCGCAGCAGCTGCTTCGCCTCCTCGATGGCCTCCGTCACCGTCCGCATCTCCGCCACTGCGACGGCGTCGTCGAGAACGAGCCCGGCCAGCGGGGGTTCGTGAAGGACGATCCGCCCGAACAGCTCCGGGCGGCGCGCGGCCAGACCCGCCGTGATCGAGGCGCCGAACGAGTTCCCCGCGGCATGGGCCGGCGCCAGGCCCAGTGCCTCGATCAGTGCTGCCAGGTCGTCCTCGTCCTGTGGCCGCGTGCCGGGGCCCGGCACCAGCCCACTGCGGCCGTGGCCCCGACGGTCGTACGCCATCACGCGGAAGGCCCACTCCAGTCCGGCGTCGACGGCCGGCTGCCACGGGCGGTGGTCGTTCCACGAGCCGTGCACCAGCACCAGCGGCTCGCCCTCACCGGTCTCCGCGTAGTGCAGCAGCACGTCACCGACACGGACTCAGCCACGGCAGCACCCCTTCGAGGCGGGCTCCGGGCCTCCTCGGCCTCGGGACGACCCTGTCGGAAGCCTTCCGCAGGCACACCTTCCGCCGGCCGCCGCGACACGCCTTCGGCGAATCCGGACGGACCGGACGGACCGGACGGACCGGCTCGGGGCCGTGTTCCGACGCGTGGGGGGAACAGGGCCTGGAGGGGCGTGGGTCGTACCGCCTGCGGGGCCTGGATCGGCGCGCGGCGATTGCCCGGGGGAGGACGGGCCGTCGGCGCGCCCGGGCGAGGGCCTGACGCCCCGCGCGTCGAAACCGCTCACCGCCCTGATTGCTCGCGCGTCGAAAGACGGCCGGAGGTGCAGTGGTGGAGTCCGGCAGACGTTGCCGCGGGTGCCGAGCGGGCGCGCGCCGGTTCCGGACGGGGTGCAGGGCCCGCTGGGGCGCTGTCGGCACCGCGTCCGGTCAGGGGCGGCCGGGCGGCGGGATGCGGGCCACGAGTTCCTGGGCGACCTGTGTCAGGTCTGCGGTGATCTCGTGCGGGACTTGCTGCTGCCCGCCGGGCTGCCGGGGCCCCATGAATGCGTCGATGACGGGGGCCAACTCCTCGCACCGCCCGTAGGCCTCCGCGACCTCGTGGAAGATGAGGACGGTGCCCTCGAGGGGGTCCAGCCACCCGCCGACGATCTCGGTGGCCCACCAGCGGGCGAGCGCCAGCCGGCTCTCCCAGTAGTCCTCGGGCGGGTGGAAACCGAAGCCGAGCTCCTCCATTACCTGGCCGAACAGGTCCGAGGCCTGGTCGTGCTCGAGGCGGTTCAACGCGGCGAGGTGCAGCAGTGACGGTGTGTCAACGCCCGCGATCAGCGCACGGAGTGCGGCTTCGATCAGAAGCTCCGGGTCGACACGTCGGCCGTCGACCCAGGAGTGGGCGATCTCCCGCAGTTCCCGCACTGCCTCTGCGGCTGTCTCGGGACCTGTCTCGGGGGCTTCGCGCGTCGACATGACAGCATGCTGCCAGCCACCGCAGGCAGTCGGAAACGGATTTCCGCGTCGCGCCTCCCGCGACGTGGCCGGGCAGATGCCTCAGGATCCGGGGCGGACGGGGGTCGTCCTGTCCACCGTTCCGAAGGCCGGCCGAAACGAGGAGGACCGGGCCGAAAACGAGGAGGACCGGGCCGTGGGTTGCCGGTCCTCCTCGGGAGGCGTTCAACGCCTGCGGGGCTTGTACGGCGGGCGGTCAGCCCAGGTCGTGGACCCGCTTGTACTCGAGTGCGTAGGCGAGCTTGCCGGGCTTGGCGTCGGAGTACGGCTTGCTCAGCTTGTCGAACTCGCCCTTGTCGGCGGCCTTGCCCGCGTTCCACTGGTCCAGCGCGTCGAGGTCGGCGGCGGTGAAGCCGCTGTCGACGACGGCGTCCTTCGGCAGCGCGGTCATCGCCTGGGTCAGGCCCTTGACGGTGGCCAGGTAGCTGCCGAGGTCGTTCGGGTTCCAGTCGGACAGGTCGACCGGGTGCGCGTCGCGGACCCAGCCGCCCCAGTAGAACTCCTGGAACGGCAGGTCGTTCTGCGTGTAGCCGATGTCCCGGCCGAAGTAGAGCAGGCCGCGGTACTTGTCGTCGCCGAAGTTGGCCAGTCCGACGCCGGTCGGGAGCTTGTTCACCGCGACCGGGTCGCCCTCGGGGTCGCGCAGGTACACCCACTTGTGCGCCTGCATCTGGTCCCAGAACGCCCGGCGGGTGAGGTTGCTGAAGTTGGCCAGCACCCGCAGTCGGACGTGCAGGTCGGCGCCGCCGTCGGGGGTCTCGTAGAACGACGTGAGCGTGTGGTGCCCGTCGGTGAGGAACGGCTCGCCGTGCGGGCCAATGACGACCGTCTTCATGGGCGCGATGCTGTCCGCCGTCTCGGCGCCGACGGGGAGCCGGCAGGTGAAGGAGGACGGGTCGTCCAGGCGCGCGCCGGGCAGGACGTTCACCGCGTCGACGCGGCCGTCGGCCTCGCACCAGTCGCTGAACTTCTTGTTGATCGCGTCCTTGCCGAGTGTGTAGCGGCCGAGCTTGTAGTACACCTCGTCGTAGCCCAGCGAGGGCTGGGTCGGGTGGACGTCGCCGATGCGGACGTCGAGCAGCTCGCCGGGCTCGGCGCACAGGTACTGCGCGAACGGCGCGGAACGGTTGTCGTGCCGGCAGAACGAGGGCCGGGTACCCGGCGCGCCGGGGGCGGCGTGTGCGGCCGGCGCGGCCACGACGACCGCGACGACGGCTGTGCCCAGCGCCGCGGTACGGCGGGACGGGGGTCTGAGTCGCATGGCACTCCTCGCATCGGGGCGGCTCCGCCCGTGAGCGTGGCAGCGGTCGGCCAACACGGGCCGTCGCGCCCGCGACCTCCGGGAGAACCCGGGTCGACGATCGTGGCGCTGCACCCGGTGTGCCGCGGTCCGGCTCATTGCGTCGCCGTGCCGACGGGGCGTCAGGCGGCGTGCTCCACGGCGCGGCGGCCGGTGGAGGAGTGGTCAGGGGACGCAACATTTCCGGTACCCCGTCCCGTGTAGTAGTCGACGCGGGGCACCACCGTCCCGCGGACAACTCGGCGCGGACGACGGAACAGGGGGCCGGGCACGGATGTCGCCGGAGCGCGAGAGATTGTTCGAACAGTTCGCCGCAGCCCGGTACGGGGCGCTGCGCCGTACCGCGTACCTGCTGTGCGGCGACTGGCACCTGGCCGAGGACCTGGTGCAGTCGACCCTGATCAAGGTGTACGCACGCTGGCCGCGGTTGCGCGACCCGGACACGGCCGGAGGCTACGCCCGCACCACGCTGGTTCGCACGTTCGTGGACGGGCGGCGACGCCGCTCGGCCGGCGAGGTCGCCAGCGCCGAGCCGCCGGAAACGGCCGCGACGGTCACCGACCCGGACCGGCGGCTGGCACTGCTGGCGGCGCTCGCCCGCGTGACGCCGGGCTACCGGGCGGTGCTGGTGCTGCGGTACTGGGAGGACCAGAGCGTCGAGGAGTGCGCCGCGATCCTCAACCGGAGCAGCGGCGCGGTGCGTTCGGACGCCCACCGCGGTCTGGCGCAGCTGCGGACGATCCTCGGCGACTCGGTGCACGAGATCGCCGGAGCGTGAGCGGGCCGGCCGCGGGGCGGCGAGGGCGGACGAGCGAGCGGGTGCACGGGCGAGGTCGGGGATGCGCAGCGAGAGGGAGGAAACAGGCATGACGCACAGGGGGGACGACCCCGACCGCCGGATGGCGGCGGAGGTGTTCCGGGCGGTGCTGGAGCGGCCGGAGCCGGAGCAGCCGGTCGTCCTGGCGGCCGTCCGGGCCGGCGGGCGGCGGCTGCGGGCCCGGCGGCGGCTCGCGATCGGCGCGGGAGTGCTCGTGGCGGCACCGGTGCTGGCGTTCGGCGCGGCGCTGGCCGTACCGGGGGCGGCGGCACCGTGGCTGCGGGACCTGGTGGGACTCGACCCCGCGGACGGCCGGCCGTCGACGGCGCAGCCGTCGGGCTACGGGATGGACCAGTTGGACGCGCTGCAGGCCCGGTTGCAGGCCGCCCTCGCCGCCCACCTGCCGGCCGGGTACACCGGGGTGCTGGCCGGCGGCGGCCCGACCACGTTCCGGCTGGTCCGCGCGGACGGCGGTTTCACGGCAGTGGCGACGATCACGGGCAACCCGGTGACGCCGGGCAGCAGTGAGCCTTCGCCGTGCGAGTCGAAGGACGGCAAGCCCGTCTACGCGAGCGACTGTGTGTTGCGGACGCTGTCGGACGGCTCGACCGGCTGGCTGTACCGGTCCACGTCCTACTCGGGCACCCAGTTCACCCTGGTCACCCCGCAGGGCCGGATCGCCGGACTCGGGACGATGCCGACGGCCGTCCCGCCCCAGGGAGCAGGCGGCGAACCACAGGAATCCAAGGCCATGGCACCCGCGGACCTGGAGGCCCTGGTCTCCAACCCGGAGGTGCTGGCCGCGCTGAAGGCCGTCCCCCTCGACGCACCCGGGTGATGCCGCCGGAGAGCACGCGGCGGCGCTCCCCGGGCGGCCGGACAGCCCGGGCAGCCTGGACAGCCCGGACAGCCCGGACAGCGGAGCCGGGGGCGTGGGAGGCTGATGGCATGTCGCCGGTCCCTGCCCCCGTCCCCGCGGAGCCGATCACGCCCGATCCGGTGCGCGAGGTCCCGCGCACGCTGCTCACCCAGTCCTGGCTCGACCTCGCGTTCCTGCACTGGGCGGCCGACCCCGCGGACGTTGCGCCGCTGCTGCCGGCCGGCACGGTGCCGGACACGTACGAGGGACTCACCTACGTCGGTCTGGTCGCGTTCCGGATGTACCGGGTGGGCTGGCTGAACCTGCCGGGCGTCCCGTATCTCGGTACCTTTCCCGAGACCAACGTGCGGCTCTACTCGGTCGACCGGCACGGACGGCGCGGGGTGGTGTTCCGCTCGTTGGAGGCCTCGCGGCTGCTGCCGGTGCTCATCGCCCGGGCCGGGTTCCGCCTGCCCTACACATGGGCCGGGATGGCGATCCGCCGCGACGCGGACACCGTCCGCTACACCAGCGTCCGGCGCTGGCCCGGGCCGCGTGGCGCCCGCAGCCGGATCGCCGTCCGCGTCGGCGAACGGATCGATCACCCGACCGACCTCGAACACTTCCTCACCGCCCGTTGGGGCATGCACAATTCCGTCCACGGCCGGACGGTGTACCTGCCCAACGCCCACCCGCGCTGGCCGCTGCACCGTGCGGACCTCCTGCACTGCGAGGACGAGTTGATCACCGCGGCCGGGCTCCCCACCCCGACCGGACCGCCGGTGAGCGTGCTCTACTCCCCCGGCGTCCGCGTCCGCTTCGGCCGCCCCGGCAGACCACCCACCCCCTGAACCCGTACAGCGCCCCGGCCGAACCCTCTGCAGTTCCCCAAGTCCCTTGCCGTACACGAAGTACGACCACCACGATGATCGGCATGACGCGATTCCCGGGCGCGGACACCACACACAACTTCGTCGTGGTCGTCCGGGACGCGGACGCGATCCGCGGCGGCCCTGGATCAGGCACTCGCCGAGGCCTCGCCCGAGGAACGCCCGGGCCTCGAACGTGCCGCCGCGCTCGTCACGTCCACCAGCACCGCCACCGAGAGGCCGACTGCGCGCCCGACGCCCTCCGCGGAGTCGCCCCCCGCGATGCACGTGTTCGCGGCGCTGGGCTTCACCGGGCCGGCGCAGTACCCGGAGCTGACGCTGGAGGCGAGGACAGCCGGAAGGAGACTTCGGACCTGCTGGTCGGCGATCTCGGCACCGCGCTCCTGCAGCGCGTGTCGAAAGTCGTTTGGTCCGTTCGTGGGACACGCCTACCCTCGGTCCCGTGATCCACATGAACCCCGACGAGTTGCGCAGCTACCAGGTGGGACCGGTGCAGGCGGAACTTCGCTCGCTCACGGTGAGCGACGACCGTGAAGGCATGCTCGAAGGGACGCCGCACCTGCACCGTCGCTTTCGTCTGATGGGCATCGAGAAGGCGATGGCGGCGACGCCGCATGTGTATGTGCACGATCTCGACAAGCTCCGAGCCGATGCGGAGGGGCACGTCGAGGAGTGGCTGCCGCGCGAGGCGGTCCGTGCTCGACTGACGTCGTGGTGGACGCCCGAGGACGTTGCAGAGTTCGGGCACACGGAGCTCTCGGTGATGTGGTTCCAGACGGCCGCGCAGGATCCCTTCGCCCAGCTGGCCACGATCGTGCGCCCCCTGGACTGGGCTTCTCTTGCCGGGTTCATCCCTTTTGACGACTAGTAGTGCTTTGTCAGGTGGTGTCGCAGGGCAGCCACGGGGTGGGTTGCCGGCAGGTGGGGCAGGTTCCGGTCGTGCGGACACCTCGGCAGCGAATTCCTCCCACCGGCCCCGACACACCACGATTTCCCCGGCCCTCAGACAACGGACTTCCGAACGCAGGGCGTGACAAGAGCACCTGACAAAGCATTACCAGAGCGTCCTCGAAGGAGTACGGGTGCCTTGTAGGGGCGTGTGGGGGCACCCATGGCCGCCCAATCGCCTTTGAGGACACGCTCCAGGTGCTTCTGAACGGGCTGGTCACGAGGCGGTGCGGTGGAAGATCCGGGTGACCGTGTGCCGCTGCGTGCGCGGCGCCCTGAGGTCGGCTTGCAGGAGCCCGTCGACCGGCCGCCTTGATAGGGATCCGGCCGCGGTCACGCGCAGCGGGAACTCCGGATCGTGCACCGGGGGGGTTGGTTCGTCAGTCCGCCTCGCCGGGTGCCGGGCGGGTTCGCTGGTGCAGGCGGGCTGCCCGGGCGGTCAGGTAGCGCTGTTCCGGTGTGCTGGTGGTCCGGGCCGCCGCCGACCGGTAGTGGGCCAGTGCGGACGCTTCCTCTCCTGCCATCTCCAGCAGATGGGCCCGGACCGCGTGCACCCGGTGGAGGACGGCGGGAAGGCCGCCGTCGGCGTCGAGTCGGTCGAGCAGGGCCAGGGCTGCGGTCGGACCGTCGACCATCGCGAGAGCGACCGCGCGGTTGAGCGTGACCACCGGGCTGCCCGCGACGTGTTCGAGCAGCCCGTACAGGGCGAGGATCTGCGGCCAGTCGGTGTCCTCGGCGCGGTCGGCCCGGTCGTGGACGGCGGCGATGGCGGCCAGCAGCCGGTACTCCCCCGGCCGTCCCCGGTGGGCGAACGAACCGGTGAGCAGTGCGGCGCCTTCTGCGATCAGCCCGCGGTCCCAGCGGGTGCGGTCCTGTTCGGCCAGCGGGATCAGCTCGCCGTGGGGACCGGTGCGGGCCGGCCGGCGGGCCTCGGTCAGCAGCATCAGGGCCAGCAGCCCGGTCACCTCGCCCTCGGCCGGCAGGAGCCGGTGCACCTGCCGGGCCAGCCGGACGGCCTCCTCCGACAGGTCCGCACGGTGCAGCACCGGCCCCGCGGAGGCCGTGTAGCCCTCGTTGAACATCAGGTACAGCACGTGCAGCACGCGCCGGAGCCGCTCCGGCCGGTCCGGGGCGCCCGGCACCGGCACCTCGAACACCGTCGACGACGCCTTGAGGCGCTGCTTGGCGCGGCTGATGCGCTGCGCCATCGTGGCCTCGGGAACGAGGTAGGCGGCTGCGATCTGGGCGGTCGTCAGGCCGCCGACCGCCCGCAGGGTCAGGGCGATCGCCGAGGCCGGCGTGAGCGCCGGATGGCAGCACATGAACAGCAGTGCCAGGGAGTCGTCGGTCGCCGGCGCCTGCCCCGGAGCCGGCTCCCGCGCCACGCGTTCCTCGCGTCGCCGCCGTGCCGCCTCGCTGCGCATCCGGTCGGTGTGGCGGCGGGTGGCGCTCTGCAGCAGCCAGCCGTGCGGATTGTCCGGCACGCCCTGTGCGGGCCAGTGCCGGGCAGCAGCGATCAGCGCCTCCTGCACGGCGTCCTCGCACGCGCAGAAGTCGCCGGACCGCCGTGTCAGCGCGCCGAGGACCTGCGGCGCCAGCGAACGCAGCAGGTCCTCGACGACGGGCTGGTCGGTCACAGGTCGAACGCGGTGTCGGTCATCACCTGGCGCACCTCGACCGGCTGCCGCGTCGGAGCCCCGCCCGGGCCGGGCACGGCCGAAATCCTGGCGGCGATCTCCAGAGCGCGGGCCTCGGATGCGACCTCGACCACGTTGAACCCTGCCAGCACCTCCTTGGACTCCGGGAACGGGCCGTCGGTCACCACCGGGGCCGACGCACCGTCCGCACGCACGATCCTGGCCTGCCGCGGGTCGGCCAGCGGAGTGAACTGCACCAACTCCCCACTGGCGACCAGTTCTTCCGTCAGGGCCGCGTAGTAGTCGAAGTGCGCCGCGACGTCCCCGGGAGCCCACTCGTCCATCGGCTCCTCGAACACCCCGCCGTCGTGGTTGACCATCAGCAGAAATCTCGGCACGTGAACTCCTTGATCGTCGGCGCGCCCAGTGTGGCGCACTCACCCCCTCGACGGAGCCACCACGCGGATCTCTACATCCTCGGAACGGAAGTTTCAGACCACTTCCACCTGCGGGACCGCCCTGCCCGCCACCTGTGGCTACGGCACCAGGCCTGACAGCCCGGCCGCCCGGTGCATCACCGTCTCCAACGGGCCGCGGGCGAAGCGCGCCGTCCACAGCACGGCCGCCACCAGCGTCCCGGCGACGAAGGACGCGAACAGGGGCAGCGGCGGGCCGGGGTCCAGCCCGATCCCGAGCAGCGCGACCAGGAGGATGTGCGCCACGTACGCGGTCAGCGAGAGCCGGCCCACCGCCGCCACCCCCGCCACCGCGGCGGTGCCGGCACCCTCCGCCCCGCCGGGCCGGGCGGTCAGCTCCAGGCAGCCGGCGACCACCAGCAGCGCGAACCCCAGGGCGCCGAGCACCTCGAAGGTCGTTCCGGTGTGCGGCGCGGCGCCCAGCAGGCCCGCCGGGTCGCCCGGGTCGACGACGCCCGACCCCTCCTCCGGCGCCGCCGTGCCGAGCAGCCGCACCGCGAGCCAGGAGGCCCCGTACCCGAGCACCAGCAGCACCGCCCCGACGGTCGCGGCCCGTCGCCGGACGGTCGGCCGGGACGGGTCGAAGCGGGCCAGGGCCATCCCGGCGAGCACGAACGGCATCCAGGTCGCGGCCGGATAGACGCCGGTGAGCAGCGGTTCGGCGAGGCGCTGCGGGAGGAGCTCGGCCGCCCCGGCCGTGCGCAGCGCGTACGAGAGTTGGGGGGCGAGCACGGCCCAGGTGAGGGCGAGGCCGGCCAGCGGGGCGGCGGGCAGGCGGAGCAGCGGGAGGGCGAGCAGGAAGTAGGCGCCGTACGCGGTGAGGATGACGGTGATCGGCGGGTCCAGTGCGTCCAGTGCGGTGCCGAGGGCGATCAGCAGGACGGCACGGACGGCGATTCCGGTGGCCGTCCGGCGGGTGTCCCGCCGGGTCCTCGGTCGCCGGCCGGCCAGCAGCACGAGTGAGCAGCCGGCGAGGACGGCGAACAGTGCGGAGGCCCGGCCGTGGGCGAGGCGCATCGCTGCGCCGACCGGGCCGCCCACCTCGGGGTCGGGTCCGAGGTGGGCGGCGAACATGCCGAACACGGCGAGGCCCCGGGCGAGGTCGAGTCCGGCCAGGCGGCCGGGGCGCGACCCGGGCTGTCGGGGGCGGCGGTTGGTGACGGTCGCGGACCCGGCGGTTTCTGACATGCCGTCCACTCTGCCGGGCCTGCGCGGGTGGTGCATCGGGCGGCCGGGGGACGGCGCGACCCGCCGGCCGGCGGGGTGGCGCACCTTGCTCCGGGTCGGGTCTCGCCCACCGGTGGGCAGCAGGACACGGCTCAGAATCCGAGACCGGCCCGGACCTGGTTGGCCACGCGGTTCGCCAGGGCGCCGACGTCGATCTGGGGGACGATCCACTGGATGTCCCGTGCCTCGGGGAGGCGCAGCGGCTGGTCGGACTGGTAGTGGAACGGGGCGATCAGGCCGAACTCCAGGCCCGTGGCGTAGGAGTAGGACGCCAGCTCGTAGGGGAAGCGCCAGGTCCCGCCGACGGCCGCCTCGATGAGGATGTCCGCTTCGATGCGCAGGGTCAGCACGGGCTGCACGCTGATCCGGGCCAGGGTGTCGAAGGAGAGGACTCCCTTCGCGTAGGCGAGCCGGGCGCTGGCGTCGAGGCCGCCGCGCAGCAGGACGCCACCGGTGAGGGTGATGCCGCCGGTGGCGCTGGCGATGGCCACGGACGCGCCGATCCCGGCGCGCACGAACATCTCGAGGCCGGCTTCGGCGGGCAGGACGAGACGTGCCTCCGCGGCGAGTTCGGTGTTCGTGTCCTCTTCGAGGGGGTTGAAGGCGCCGCGGATGACCATGTCCCGGATCTCGCCCGGGCCGAAGCGGTAGAACACGGCCAGGCCGCCTCCGATGCGGGCGACCAGGCCGACCGCTCCGATGCCGAGGGGGATGGCGAAGATCGGGATGTCGGGCAGGCTGTGGCGGAACAACTCGTGGCGGGCGCCGCGGGGTTCGAGGAAGCGGTACGGGGGGAAGCGCAGTTCGCCGGAGACGCGGAGTCTGTGGTCGCGGCCGTACTCGATGCCGACGGTGCCGACGAGTCCGGGCCGGATCGTCAGGCTGCCGGTGCCGCGGCCGCTGATCCGGCCGTCCTCGTCGAGGTGCGCGTCGAGTCGTCCGGCGAAGCGGCCGCGTCGGAGCTCGACGGATCCGTCTCCGGTGAAGAGGCCGTCCCGGTAGCGCAGCGCGATCTCGCCCTCGGCGCCGAGCAGGGCGAAGGTGGTGCGGGCGGTTCCCGTCACGCGTTCGCCGTCGTAGGTCACCGCTACGTCGACCGGCCGCAGGCCCGGGACCTTCAGGAGGGCCTTGCCGCCGTAGAGGATCCGTTCCCCGGATCTGCGGACGGTGAGCTGGGCGGGGCTGTCGCCGGGTAGCACCACGTCGACCTGGCCGCCGACCTGCCAGGCGCCGCCGGCGAGGTCGAGTCGCACCTCTCCGCCGCGCACGAGCCCGGAGGGTTTCGAGGAGCGTGCGACGAAGTAGCCGGTGAGTCCGGTCGCGGGGCGGTACTCCACGTCGCCGGTGGCCTCGTCGAGACCGGGGAGGCGGCCGACGAGGCGGCCCTTGGCGAACAGCCCCTGCGCGTCCACGCCCGCGTCGAGGCGGCCGGTGACCAGCGAGCCGAGGGCGAAGGCGACGTGGCCGCCCACGTGGAGCTGCGGCGCGATGCTCAGGGCGAGGGAGGCCTCGGTGACCTTGAACGGTGGCAGCGACAGCCTGTCGGCGGGTGCCTGCGCCGAGCCGCGGAAACCGTCGCGGTCCCAGTCCACGGTGATCGGGACGCGCGACAGCAGGGGAACGCTGGGGGTGAGGGTGCCGTGGCCTTCGAGTCCCTGGTCCGTCGAGGAGAGGGTGAGCCTGCCGGTGGAGAGGTACGGGTACAGGAAGCGGACCTCCTGTCTGCCGCCACGCAGCGACAGGGCGCCGGTCGTGAAGGGGTCCTTGACGTCGAGGGTGAGCTGCTTGTCCTCGGCCTTCGGGATGCTGATGGGCAGTCGGGTGCCGGTTCGGACGGGGTGCGCGTCGGAGTCGATCCACGCGGTGACGGTGTGTGCGCCCTTGCCCGACGGGGGCCGCCTCAGCTTCTCCAGCGTGACGCCGGCGATCAGTTCCCGAGCGGCGCGGTTCTCCGGGACGGCGCTGGTCTCGATCTCGTCGTGGCCGTCGCCCGCCGGTCTGTCCGGTACCCGCAGGTCCTGCCGGCTGGGTCCGCTGACGAGGGGGTAGCGCCGGTACGCGGCCCAGGCGTCGGCGGCCTGCTTCCGGTCCTCCGCCGTGGGGCGTCTCCCGGCCTTCAGGTCGGCCTCCGCGGTGAAGTGCACCTGGAGCGCCGTCCTGGCTCTGCGGGACGCGAAGGGCGGTTCGAGCGGCGTCGTCTCCTTGGCGTACTTCTTGGGCTGGTCGGCGCCGGAGAACCACAGGACGACGTGGTCGGGGCGTCGGCGGCCCTTGGCGTTCAGCGCGTCCGAGACGGAGGCCGCGGCCTGCTGGACGTGCCGGGCGATGGTGCGGCCGCTGTCCTCGTTGTCGGGCCCGTCGTGCGGTGCGAGGTTCTCGGGCACGTTGGTGCCGCCGAGTTGGAGCTCGACCACGTGGTCGATCTGCGACTGCACGGCGTTGACGTACGGGTCGAAGTCGGTGCCTTTCGTGGGGGCGTCCCCGCCGGCGTCCTTCCACCATGCGGCGGCCTGGTCCTGGGGCCACTGGGTCCGCAGCAGCCACAGCCTGCGTAGTTCCTTCGAGGGCGCCCGCTTCTCCCAGAGGCCGGAGCTCGGGCGGCTCCCGGACATCTTGACGACGGCCTGCAGGCCCTGGGCCTTGGCGATGGCGTCGTACGTCTCCTTCCACGGGCCCTTGGACTCCGGGACGACGAAGGTGCCGAGGTTGACGCGGACCGTGCCGGCCGGGTCCCCGGGGGACCGCTGCTCCTCCTGGACGGTGCGCTGCCCGTCCGCGTAGTCGACGGTGTACTGGTCCTTCTCCGCGAGCTTGGTCCAGCTCGTGTCGGCGCGTCCCAGGAACGGGCCGGCGGGCCTCTCCCACCGCCATCCGGCGGGCAGCGGCTCGCCGCGTGCGTGGAACGCGGACGCGGCGTGCGCCTGCCGTTCCAGGCGGGCGTCGGCGTCCGGCGGGGCCACCGAGGGGTGCGTCCGCAGGAAGCCCGGTGCCGCGGGGTGGCCGTCGTGCTGGGCGACGTGGGCCAGTTCGTGGGCGATGAGGGACCGGCCCCGGCGGGACAGCGGATCGTAGGCGCCGTGCGAGAAGACCACGTCGTTGCCCACGGTGTAGGCCAGGGCGCCGAGTTCGCCGGTGGCCCGGTCCGCTTCGGGACCGACGTGGACGCGTACCGGGGAGAAGTCGTGGCCGTAGCTCGTCGACAGCTGGTCGCGCACGCCCGGTTCCAGGGGCGCGCCCGTTCCCCGCAGGCCCGAGGCGGCGGTGCTGCGGACGGCATCGCTCATGAGGGCACCCAGCCGCGGATCTCGTGGGCGGCCAGGGGGCGTTCGAGCTTGTCGGCCTCGATCCTCGCGGCGTCGAGGACGTGGCGCATGCCCACGGGCCCGCCCTCGTCGGCGGCGAGGAAGGCCGCGTGCAGCGCCAGTTGGGCGATGGTGCCGCCGCTGACGGCTAGTTGGGCGAGGCGGCGGGGGTCGAGTCCCTCGGTGGGCACGCCCGGCGGGAACGCCCCGGCCCACAGCCGGGTGCGCTGCTCGGCGTCCGGGAAGGGGAACGTCACCACGAACCGCATCCGGCGGACGAAGGCGGGGTCGATCGACTCGCGGGCGTTCGTGGTGAGGATCGCGATGCCGCAGAAGGTCTCCAGCCGTTGCAGCAGGTACGAGACCTCCAGGTTGGCGTAGCGGTCCCGGCTGTCCCGCACCTGGGTGCGTTTGGCGAAGAGGGCGTCGCCCTCGTCGAACAGCAGCACCGAGCCGGACTCGGCCGCGTCGAACAGCCGGGCGAGGTGTTTCTCGGTCTCGCCGATGTACTTGCTGACCACCTGGCTGAGGTCGGCGGCGATCACGTCGAGGCCCAGCTCGTGGGCGACCGCCTCGGCGGCGGTGGTCTTGCCGGTGCCGCTCGGGCCGGCGAACAGCGCGGTGACCGCGAGGCCGCGGCCGCGTTCGGCGTACCCCCAGTCGCCGTGCACCCGTCGCCGTCGGCGTACGTGGGCGAGCAGGGCGCGCAGCGCACGGTTCGCCTGATCGGGCAGGACGAGGTCGTCGAGGGCGGCCACCGGGCGGCGCACCGTCGCGAGGCCGTGCAGCGGCCGTGCGGCGAGGGCCCGGCAGGCCGTCGCGACATCCGCGGCGGCGCTCCGCGGCGTGGTGGTGTGCGTGCCGGTCTCCGTCGACGGTCCGGTGCCTTCGGGGCCGACGGCCGTGGGAGCGGCGGCGAGCCGGCCGGTGCGCTCGACGGCCAGCGCGATGCCGGCCGGGGTGAGCGGATGCCGCTCGGCGAGCTCGGCCGGGTCGCCGGCGAGGTCCGCGGTGCGCAGGGCGGCGGCGAACAGGTCGCGGCGTTCGGCCGCCGAGGCGGACGGCAGCCGCAGCACGGGGAGGTCGCTGCCGGGCGGCGCCTCGTCCGCAGACAGGACGACGGGGACGCCGAGCGGTGCTCCGGCGGCCAGCAGCCGCACGCAGCGCGGCAGGGACTCGGCGCTCCCCTCGACGAGCAGCAGCCGCAGGCCGAGCCCCGCCTCACGGGCGAGCAGGCGGGCCAGGGTGTCCGTGGCGGGGGCGGTGTCGGGCAGGTCGAGGCCGTCGACGGCGAGGACGGTGAGCCCGATCCGCGCGGCGGCGTCGACGGCGGCCTGGCGGCGGGTCAGCCGGTCCTCGCCGGTGAGCAGGCACCCTTCGGTACCTGGGGCGGGGCGGACCAGTGCGGCCAGGGTCGCCACGGCGGCGGCCTGCCCGGGGGCCAGGAGGCAGGACGCGGCGACGAGGCGGGCACGGCCGGCCAGGCGGTCGTCCGTCGTGTCGGCGCCGAGCAGGGCGTGCAGGATCCGCTCGTCGACGGCGAGGGGCAGCTGCGGGAGGCCGCCGAACTCGGTGGGCGGCAGCTGGGCCGGCATGTCGAGCAGGCGCCAGCCCCGCAGCGGGGCGTCGGGCAGCAGGGCGCTCCAGTGCGCGTCCGGCAGTCCCGCGAGGGCCCGGGCGAAGGTGACCGGTCCGGTCGCCGTGGGCAGCCCCAGTTCGGGGGCGGCGGCCGCGAGCAGCACGTCCCGCTCGAACGCGGTGAGGGTGAACAGCCCGCACAGCCGGTCGAGGGCCGTGGGCAGGCCGGTCGCCGCCCGGACCTCGGCGGCGAGCAGCCCGGCGGCGCGGGCCGGTTCGTCCGCGTCGTCGGGTCGTGCGTCGAGGCGGGCCGCCACGGCAGCGGCGGCGAGCGCGAGGTGCTGCTGGTTGTCACGGGCCCACGCATGATCGCGGTCGGCCGCCTCGGGCCGGGGTTCGGTGTCGGAGAGGGTCACAGGGTCACCACCGGAAGGACGTACAGGCCGTTGGGGTCCAGGTTCGGGATGCTGCGCGCGCCGTCGACCTCGAGCGTGACGCGGTAGGGGCCTGCGGGGGCGTCGGTCACCGTGAAGTCCGCCTGTGTGGTGGGGGGATGGCCGACCGGCAGGTCGGCCGCCAGGGCGAGCGACACCGCCGATCCGGGCGTGGTGGCGTCCAGCAGCAGCCGTACCCGGTTGGTGGGCCCGACCGGTGGGGTGACGGCGGCGGAGACCGTTCCGGTGCGCAGGCCCGGCTGGTGGCCGGTGGCGGTGGCGGCGGTGATCGCACCGAGGGCGGGGACCACCAGCACCACGACGGGTGCGCTCACCTGCGAAGGGCGTGTCGCGGACAGGGCGGGCTGTGCCGGCGGTCCGCTCCGGCGCACCGAGATGCGCCGCCGGCCGGGGGCGAGAGCCGGCGACGCCAGGACGAGGTGCGTGTCGTCCACGGCCGTGACACCGGTGACCGGGGCGCCGTCGACCAGCACCTCGCTCGTCTCCCCCGGGCGGGCGGCGAGGGCGTGGCCGTGGAGGTGGAGATCGGGCATGGGGTTGGCGGCCCGGACGGGCGCCCCCCTGCCCTCGGGTCCTGCGACTCCGTCCAGCCGCGGCGGGGCGAAGGGGGCGGCTCCGGCGAGGACGGTGCGGACGGGGAGGACCGCGCCGGGGTCCCCGTCGCCGTCCACGAGCACGGGGCCGGCGGCGACGGCCAGCGTCACCGTGAAGGTGGCGGGCGGGAAGAGGGCCCACAGCCGGGTCAGTTCGTCGGTCGAGAGGGCCTCCGGAGTGACGCGCACCGGCTCGTCGGCCCGGGCCAGGTCGTTGTCGGCGATCTCGGGATGGGCCGTCTCGGCCTCGGCGAGCAGGGTGTCGGTGAGGTGGGGGACGGTGTGCAGCGCCGCTGCCGCCCGGGCCAGGAGCCGCTGCGTCTCCCACTCGTTGGTGCCGCGGAAGGTGAACAGGTAGTGCAGGTCGAGTGCCGCCCTCGGCTTCTGCCGGAGCTGACCGGCGGAGGAGCGGGTGGGCAGGTCGGCGAGGGACAGGGTCGCGTTGCGGCTGACCCGGTAGAGGTGCACACCGACGCGGGCGTGGTCCCCGGTGTCGTCGAGCGGGCCGGGGGCGACGACCGGCCCGGGGTTGATCCCGAGGCCGTTCACGGCGTTCTGGACGAGGGTGGTGAGAGCGGCGGTGACCGCGGCCACGGCCGTGGTGTTGCTCATCGGGTCCACCACAGCGTGCTCAGGTCGTCCAGGTCGGTGTACCACTGCTCGGTGCCGGTGATCAGGCTTGCGGTGATCTCGGGTGCGGTCTGCGCGTCCTCGTCGAGGGTGGCGCGCAGCCGCTCCAGGTAGTACTGGAGCAGGGGGTCGTTCCGGGCCGCGGCGCGGACAGCGTCGGCGTCGATGACGTCGGCCGTCGTCGCGCGCTCGGCCGTGTCGGCGTCGCAGGCGTCGTTGGCGGCGGTGATGAGCGCGTCGAGCTCCTTCCCGACCTGATCGAGGAGGGCGTCCAGGGGGCCGTCCGCCCCGTCGTCGTCCCGCATCTCGGCGAGCCGTGGCACGACCACGATCATTCCCGGCCGCAGCCGGTCGGGGTCGATGCCCGGATTGGCCTCGCGGATCGCCCGGACGACCCTGTCCTTCGCCGCCTCGGACGTTCTGGTCTTCACGAGCCGGGCAGCGAGGGCTGCGACGGTCTTCTCCTGCTCGACGACGACGATCGGCATCGGTGCGGGTCCTTCCGGCGGTTGGGTCGGGTGGATCGGGGTGCGGGGATGCGGGCGGCCCCTCGGGGCGGGGCGGCGGACCGGTCGTCAGAGCACGCCCCGGACGTTGAGCTTCAGCCACTTGGGGTCGATGAGGTTCTCCGGGTCGATGCCGCCGCTGGTGATGTTGCCGAGCACGGCGAGGAACTGCGGGTCGACCTCGAGGAGGATCGACGGGAAGCCGCCCCTGGCGCGGTTGCCGGTCACGGTCGCGGTCGTGGCCCGCACGACGAGCGCGGGCGGGTCCGAGTCGCCGTGCTGCCGGAACTGGTTGGCGCTGACCACGGCGTCCCCGGCCACGTCGATCCGCGCCGCGGGGTGTTCGGCGGCGCCGGTGAGGGTGTTGGCGGAGACGGTCGCGCTGACGTCCTGCGAGGCGTGGGCGAACGCGGTGTTCTGCCCGACGAGGTAGGCGACCCGGTCGCCGAGGACGGAGACGTACGGGCCGATGTGCGCGGTGCGGATCTGCGGGGTGTCCGGGTCCGGGTCGTCGTCCACGGGGTCGTCGCCCACCAGCAGGCCGCTCCACGGGTTGTGCCCGTCGTCGTCGACGTCCGCGGGGATCCGCCGGCAGACGTTGCCCTCGACGGTGGTGCGGGCGTACACGGAAACGTGGATGCCGATGCACCGGTCGTCCTCGCCGGGGTCGGCCGGGCCGATCCCCTCGACGAGGTTGCCGTGGATCCGGGACTCCCGGCAGGCCAGCAGGGCCACCCCGGTCCTGCGGTCCGGATCGCCGCCCTCCTCGCCCCGGTCGCGCCGGTCGCCCTCCGTGCCCTCCTCGTCGTCCGTGGCCCCGGGGGGTTCGGTGGTGAGCCCGCGGACGGTGTTGGAGCCGACGAGCGCATGGGTCGCACCGACGATCCGGATGCCGTGGGTGCCGGTGGTTCCGCTCCACTCGGGAGTGGCGACGTCCCGCAGGGTGTTGCCGACGATCACGGCGTCGGCGAGCCGGCCGCGTTCGGTGACCACGATGCCCCCCTCGCCCGCTCCTTCGACCGTGTTGTGCGAGACGTCGAGGTCGCCGGTGGGCACGCGCACGAGGATGCCGACCCGTCCGATCCGGCCGATGTGGTTGCCCGAGATGCGGGTGGTACCGCGCAGGACGCCGGACTCGCCGCTGCGCACGACGATCCCGTGGCCGGAGCCCGTCTCCGGGTCCGGGTTGCCGGTGATCGTGTTGTCCCGCACGGTGTAGCCGCTCGCCCCCACCTCGATGCCGGTCCCCATGGTCTGCACGTGGTTGTCGGCGATGTCGAAGGAGGCCCACGGGGACAGCGCGCCGCGCAGCCGAAGACCGGCGCCCTGTGCGAAGAGCACCGTGTTGCCGCGGACGGTGTTGCGGAGCACGTGGGCCGCGCTGCCGGCGAACTGCACGCCCGACCACCAGCACATCAGCAGGTTGCCGCTGATCTCCAGATCGGCCGTCAGCAGGTGCGCCCTGACGCCGTCGCCGTTGTCCAGGTACTCCCGGGCCTCGATGCCGATGCGGCCGGTGATGTCGCAGTCCTGGATGCGGGTGCGCAGGCATGCGTTGGACAGCTGGACGGCGGGGCCCTGGCCGCCGCCCTCCCCGTCGCCGCCGGCGATCAGCACGGTGAGCCGCCGGACGGTGACCTCGGCCGCGACGGCGATCCTGATCCCCGGCCGGTGGCTGCTGGAGATCAGCGCGAAGTCCTCCAGGGTGACGAAGGCGGAGAGGCTGATGTCGAAGCCTCCGTCCCCGATGAGCAGGGTGGCGGGGCCGTGGCCGCGCACCCGCACCGACCGCGCCTGCCGGATCCGCACGGGTTCCTCGCCGAGGTGGTAGACGCCCGGCGCGAGGCAGACCGTGCCGCCGTCCTCCGCGACCCGGTCCACCGCCGCCTGCACGGTCAGGACACCGCTTGCGTGCGAGTCGGGGGTGACGCAGACGGTGCAGTCGCCGCAGTTCCCGTCGGTCGGCCACAGGGTGCGGCAGTCATCCGCAGTGGAGGGGAAGCTGACGACGGCCAGCCGGGCGTAGTGGTGGTGGACGCCCAAGGGGGGTGCCTGGTCGAGCTCCTCGACGGTGGCGGTGGCCGTGCGCGCGGTGAAGATCCAGTGGTCGCCGGAGCGGAGGGCGCCGTCGGGGGCGTCGAGCGTGACGGTGATGCCGTGTTCCAGGACGACAGCCACTCCCCCGGTCGGCACCGTGACGACCCCGGTGGAGCCGGGGGCGTCGAGGTCCCCGAGTACGGCGCCCGTGCCGCTCCTGATCCTGCCCGCCTGGTCCCACCGGCGGATGCGCAGGTTCCGCCGGAGCGCCTCGTCGGTGGTCGCCGGCAGGTCGCCGGGGAGGGCGGGGGTGAAGGAGACCGTCCCGTCGTCGTGGACCGTGGTGATCCGGCGCATCTCACCGGGCTGCTCGTCGAGTTCCCGGTGGTCGTCGAGGATCTCGACCCAGTCGTTCTCGCGCAGGCCGAGCACCGTGTCACGGCCCAGGTGCTCGGGTCGCAGACGGTCGGGGGCCGCGACCTCGACCACCCGCATGGCGACGGAGCCGTTGTCGCGCGACCACTTGAAGGTGGCGGTGCCGGGGGCTCCGCCGTCGTGGACCTCGACCCGGTAGGTCTGGTTCTCCAGCCCTCGGTAGTCGCCGCCGGGCGGCAGCGAGCAGGGGTCGTCGTCGGCCGCCACGGCGACCGTGCCGGTGGTGAGCCGTCCCGCGGAGGGGGCGGTGACGTCGGCCCAGCCGGGGATGTCCTCGTCCCTGGTGCCGCAGTCGATGCCCGGGGTGTCGGGCTCGTGGACGCGCACCCGCCACACGGTCTGGGTGCGGGCGGTGGTGTCGACCCCCACCGCCTCCTCGACCAGGTCCGGCGCCTGCACCGGGGTGACCTCGCGCTGCCACACGTCCAGGTAGACCAGGTGGGTGCCGCAGTCGGGCACGTCCTCCGGGGCCGGCCAGTAGGGCTGTTCCTCGTACGGGGTGTCCTGCGTGCGCACGGTGTCGGCGAGCAGCGGGTCGAAGGCGGTGTCGCCGGTGCCGTGGTTCTCGGCGAGCAGGCCGTCGACGTACATCCGGCCGCGGCCGATGGTCATGCCGTCGGCCGAGCTGGTGATCAGGAAGGCGTCGGGGGTCGTCCGGGGGACGACGGCGACGCCGGTGGACCCGTCCGCGACCCCGGGGGTGCCGAGGTCGGCGGCGGCGGCGCGCAGCCGGCGGTCGACGATCGCCACGAACTCGTTCCAGTCGGAGTCGAGCAGCAGTCGGCCCTGCTGCATGACGACGCCGGAGTGGTCGCGCAGCGCGTCGAACCGCACGCGGCTCAGATCGGCTCCCATCGGGAGGCCTCCTTGCTCAGGTCGCGTAGAAGAAGCCCGCTTCGAGTCCGAAGCGGAGGTACTCGTCGAGCCGCAGCAGGAGGTCGCTCTCCCGCTGCGGGGTGAACAGCAGATGGGTGGCGCCCATCTCGCTCTCGTCGTCGGCACCGCGCCGGACGGCGTCCGGGGTGGCGGTGCCGAGCTGGGCGTACGCGGGGTCGCCGAACCGGAGCGAGGTGAAGTACGGGCGGGTGCCGGGCGGGTCTGCGGGGTCCGGGCGGCAGCGGTGGCGGCGGCCGGTGCGGGAGTCCGGCGGCAGGTAGCTGAAGCGCAGGCATCCCTGCTGGCGACGGCGGGCCCACACGGCGGCCTCCCGGGCGTCGCCCGGGGCGAGTTCGGCGACGAACAGGGAGTTGGACGCGTCGAGCTCGACGGCGTGGATGCCGCCGACGACGGTGGACTCGTACAGGTGGAGGCGGCTGCCGGGCTCCACGCCGCCGCCGGTGGCCTGCGCGGTCGTGTCGGGGACGGTCCGCGGGCCGCCGTCGGGCGGTGCGGCGCGTCCGCAGTGGGCGACGGCCGTCGGGGCGGAGGCGTCGACGACGCAGTCGGTGAGGGTGATGTCGGCACCCTCGACGGCGACGATCGGCCCGAGGACGCATCGGTTCAGCCGCACGGTGGCGAAGGGGTCGAGGACGAGCAGGGAGGCCCGCTCGGGGTGGGCCGGCCGCCCGTCCGCGGTCCGGCTCTGGCCGGGGACGAGGGTGCAGTCGTTCAGTTCCACGGTGCGGCTGCCGCCGTCGCCCTGCTCCTCCAGGACGACGGGTCCGTCGGCGAGCAGGAGCCCGTCGAGGACGACCGTGGTGCGCGGGCCCATCGCGAGCCGCAGGCCGTCCGGGACGACGACCGTGGGACGGGCGCCCTCGTCTGCGCGCACCCACACGACGGTGTCGGGGCTGCCCGCCCCGGCCGTGGTGGTGCGCACGGTGTGCAGGTCCTGGTACCGGTCGGAGTCGGTGAGGCGCAGCGTGCCGCCGCCGGCGAGCCCGTCGAGCAGGGCCTGTGGCGCCGCGCCGTCGGCGGCCTCGCGGTGCGGCGGGGGTGGCGTCGCCGCGCTGCGCGCCGAACCCCGGGCGCCCAACGGCACGGCGAGTCCGTAGTGGTGGGTGGCGACGGGCTTGGTGCCCTGGGGGACGGCCGTGCCGAAGGACACCCGTCCGAGCTCGGGGTCGACGGCGACCTTGCCCGGGGCGGGCTCGTGCGCCCATGCGTCGCCGCCGGGCACGTCGGACAGGTCGCAGACGGTGACGTCGGCGGCCGGCACGGGGGTGAAGTCCCAGGTGCCGGCGGCGTTGCGCACGCCCGTCGACAGCAGGAGGTGACGCTCGCTGCCGTAGGAGGCGTCGAGGTGGGCCGCGAGCCGGCGGCGGGTGAGCGGGAGCGGGACGTCCTCGGGCTCGGCGAGGTGGGTGATCTCCTCCTCGGTGCGCGGCGCGCCGAAGAGTGTCGAGTCGCTGCCCAGCGTGTCGAATCGGTAGCGGCGCCGGTCACCGGCGGCGTGCGGGGTGAGCGGTGTCCGGTCGAGGCGCACGGCCTGGGTGCGCCACAGGAAGATGCCGACGTTCGGGACGGCGTAGCGACCCGCGCGGCGCGGTGGCGGGGTGGCGACGGCGCGCACGTCGGCGGTGTGGGCGAGGTCGTCGAAGGCCCCGTTCATCCGGGTGCCCCAGGACAGGGCCTCCTGGTCGCGCATGCCGGGGGTGGCGCGTGCGTGCGGCCTGGTGTGGTTCATGTACTGGGTGGTCACCAGGCGTTCGAAGAACTCGACGGTGCGGGCCGGCCATCCGGTGACGTCCCGGGCCAGCTGCTCCAGGGCGGCGGCGGTGCCCTTGCGGCGGCGGTAGGCGATGGTGTGGGCGACCTCTGCGCGGGGCGAGCGCACCTTGTCCGCCACGCCGTGCAGCGGGCGGTAGCCGACGAGGTCGCCGATGTACGGTGCCACCCAGGGCGCGCAGGTCTCGATGAACTGGTCGTCGTAGAGCTGTTCCAGGTCCTCCTCCAGGACCTCCAGCTGGGTGGCGAGCACGGCGGCGAACTCGCGCAGCACGCCGTCCCGTTCGGCGTCGCGCAGCCGGTACACCGCCGGCAGCAGGGCGTACAGCCGGTCGGCGGCGGCGGGTTCGGGCTGAGGTGTGGTCACGGCATCTCCTGCAGCCGGTCGAAGGGAGCTTCGGAGAGGGCGAGCACCTCTGCCGCGACGGCCCTGCCTCGGGTGTCGACCGATGCCTCCGCGGCGACGAGACGGCTCTCCAGGCCCGGTCGGTCGCGGTAGAGCAGGTCCAGGTCGACGGCGACGACGCCCGGCACGCTTGCTGCGACGGCGACCACCCGGGAGCGGTGCACCGGTGCGGCGAGGCCGCGGGCGAGCGGCGCGTGGGCGGCCCGCAAGGCGGTCTCGACGGCGGCGAGCACGGTCTTCGCCTCGCGATCCGGGTCCACCCTCACCTTGAGGCCCAGTCGGAAGCGTGCCTGACGGGCCGGCAGGACCTCGACGCGGGCCAGTGGGTCGCCGTACCGGCGCAGGGCCGCCGTGAGATGGGCGACGGTGACGGCGGGGGCGGCATCGCCCTCGGGTCCGCAGACGCTGACGACGATCGTCCGGCCGGCCCGCAGCCGCAGCACGTCGGCCCGGGCGAGCGAGATGCCCGCGAAGGCGAGGGCGAAGTCGGCGTAGTCGCGCAGTGCGACGGCCCGGCCGAGGGTGCGGGTGGCGAGCGGCACGGAGGCGCGGGCGTGCCCTTGGTCCTCGGGGTCGACGCCGCCGTCGGCGGCGACCGGGTTGGTGACGGCCTTGACGCCGAGGGGCCGGTCCATGAGCTGGGAGAGCCGGTCGGCCGGCAGGTTGCCGGCCCGGCCGGTGCCCTTGCGGTACGTGGCACGGATGTTGTGCGAGCCGGAGGGCAGCCGGGCTCCGTGCACGCCGTCGCCGAACGCGACCACGACGGAGCCGTCGGGTTCGTCGCGGGTGGTGCAGACGCGGTCGCCGGGCCCGGCGCCGTACAGGGTGGGTACTTCGCGGCGGGCGACGTCGTCGGCCCGGACGGTCAGCGTGGAGGCGAAGCCCTGCGGGGTGTCGGCGCGGACGTGGGTGAGCGGGCCGTACAGCAGCGGCATGGTCTGGAAGGGGCGGCGGGCGTCGCCGTCGCCGAGGACCTGGTGCACGGTCTCGCCGTGGGTGGCCTTCACGACGTTCCCGAACAGGACGGCGGTCGCGCGTCGGTAGCGGTGGCGGGGCGGTTCGGTCAGCGTGACCAGGGTCCGGTCGCCGGCGTCCCGCGCGGAGTCGAGGACGACGACCTCGGCCGCCGGCTCCCCCGTCCCGCCGTCGAGCCGGCCGGACAGGACGAGCCGGCGCCCCGGGAGCATGGCGGTGGCGTCGCCCTCGACGAGCAGGTCCGGTGCGGTCACGGGGTCCGGGTCGGGTGCCTCGACGACCGTGAGCGGTTCGGACAGGCCGAGGACCGTCACGCCGCGCGGCGTCCGGAAGTCCTGGCCGTCCGCCCGTCTCGCGCCCTGGGGGCGCTGCTCGCCCTTCAGCCTCAGCCGGGTGACGGTGCCCGACACGGCGAACTCCGCGCGGGAGAACTCCGTCCGGTCCACGACCTCGAAGAGCTCGCGGTGGACGTCGGTGCCGCCGTCGACGCTCTCCTGGGAGAGCACCACCCAGGAGCCGGCCACGATGTCGGGCTGCGATCCGTCGAGGTCGACGACGGTCTCTCCGGACTCGGTGAGCTCGGTGACCGCGTGGAAGGCCGGCCACTCGTTGTCGTCCGCATTCCCCCCGTGGACCGCGGCGTATCCCTTCCGGAATTCCTCGTTCATCGCCCGCCACACCGGCGCGTTGTGCCCGAACACCCGCAGCCGTCTGCGCAGGACGAAGGTCCCCGGGCGGGTGACCGGTGCGCTGTCCTGGGTGTCCCGGCCGATCCCCCCGTCCCAGCGGACGTGCGTGCGCCGGTTCGCCGGGTCCGGCTCGACGGCCGTCACCAGCCGCACGTCCCACGTGTCGTGGGCGAGGTCGTCGGTCGCGAAGAGGATCGCGTCGCCGGGGCGGAGGGCGAGCGCGTCGCCGTCGAACCAGGCGTCGACGCTGCCCCTGACCGGCGGGTGGGGCTTGGTGGGGACGACGGGCAGGGCGTTCCATTCGGCGCGGGCGGTGAGCTCCTCCACCGTCTCGAACAGCTGCGGCGCCTCGCCGGGGCCCGGCACGCTCTGGACGCGGAGCCCGGGGAGCAGGTCGACGGCGGCGGGCGGCGCCGGGGGGAGCAGACCGGGGTCGGGGGGAAGTCCGGTCTGCTGCCCGGTCTCCGGGGGCTTCTCCAGCGAGAAGGCGAGGTGGGTCTCGGCCGCGACGCCGGGCGCGAGACGGTAGGCGACGAGTCGGCCGAGCTCCTGGAGCGAGGCGCGTTCGGTGGCCGTGCGAAGGTACGACTCGTTGGCGAGGCGCTCGTTGTAGAAGGTCAGGACGTCGCAGACGACCGCCCAGGCGTCGATGAGGGCGATCGTCGGGTCGCCGGGGTCGCGGGTGAGCAGCCGGGCGAGCCCCGGTCGGCTCGCGTCCGACAGGGCGGTGACCATGCTCGACCGGAAGTCGCCGTGCACACCGCTGCGGTAGGCGATCTCCGTCAGGCCGGGGCGGTTCCCGAGGGTCCCGGGGGTGCGCGCGGAGGTGCCCGAGCAGCAGCCGCAGGTCCCGTCGGTTCCGGCCGGGATCGGCTCGGTCATCGGCCGCCTCCCAGGGTGAGGCCGAGCATGCCGCGCTCGGGGAAGTTCGGGTCGTTGTCCAGCCGGGCGATCTCCAGCCGGCCCATCTCGAGGACGCCGGTCTCCAGGCCGCTGGTCTCCGGGAGGCGCTGCCGCTGGAAGGTGTGGACGTCCACCGACTCCACGCCGGGCACGGCGTGCACCTCGGCGAGGACCGTGGACAGGTGGACCGGCCGGCCGAAGGTGAGCCGGTCCGGGTGGAAGAGGCCGCGGGCGCCTCCCGGCAGGGTGGAGTCGCCGAGCCGGGCGAGCACCGCCGCGCCGACGTCGGACCGCAGGTGGGTGCGTTCCACGCACACCCGCAGCCCGATCTCCAGCGGTACGAACACCGGGCCGTCCACCTCCAGGTCGTAGCCGGCCAGCCGGTAACGCTCCAGGCGGGCGCGCAGGTCCCGTTCGAAGTCCGCGTCGACGGGCTTGCCGCCCCGCCGGTCGGCGGTGACGAACACGCTGTGCCAGGAGCCCGTCCACCGGAAGGTCGCCGCCGCGCGCTGCACCGCGCCGACGCGTTCCGTCACCTCGGCCCAGTCGGCCTCGGTGACCGCGCGTTCCTGCACGGCGAAGGCCCGGGGCGCGTCGCGGCGGATCTCCTCCGCGGACTCGGGGTCCGTCCCGCCCGCGGCGGGGAGCGGATTGGACACCGCGACGATGCCGACGACGTCCGTCACGGCGTGGGTGATCGACTCGGCGCCCACGTTGCCGGCGCGGCCGTTGCCCACCCGGTAGCGGGCGGAGAACCGCGTGCCCTCCTTGGGGCGCATCGCGTGCTCGTCGTCGCCGAAGCGCAGCCGTACCGTCCCGTCGTGCTCGGTCTCGACGGTGAACTCGGCGGCCGCCGCCGGGCTGTCCAGCAGGTCGGGCCGCGCCTGCCACTCCCGGCGGTCGGTGCCCTGTTCGCCGGTGAGGACGACGGCCGGACGCGCCGCGCGGGGTTCGGCGGCGGGGACGGCCGAGGCGGGCGGGGACTGCTCCGACACGAGCAGGTCCTCCCCGGCGAGGCGGACGCGCAGCACGGTCGTGCCGTCGCTGATCGACCAGAGCGGGTCGGCGCCGCGGACGGTGACCGTCCCGCCCGTCGGCTGCCGGTCGTGGGAGCGGAGCAGTGTCCGCAGCTCCTCGCCGTAGACCTGCGCGGTCAGTTCGGCCATCAGGGCTGCGGTGGCGGCCTGCCGGAAGAGGACGGCGGCGGGGTGTGCGACGGTGTGGGTGAGGGGGCCGCGGGCGAGCGCGGGGCGGTAGCGGGCCGGTACGGGGTCCGGCGGGGCGGTCCCGCCCCGGCCTGTCCCGCCCGGTCTGAGCAGGCGGGGCCCCGGGACCTCGCCGAGCGGTTCGCCCCCACTGCCCGGGCCGGGGACGCTCTGCCCGTGGTCGGCGAGGACGATGTTGCCCCAGGCGCGCGCCGTCTCCAGGGCGCCCTCGGCGACGCCGAGGCAGAGCGGGAACGGCAGTGCGTCGTCCTCGTGCCAGGCGATCTCGGTCACCGGCAGTGGATCGGCCGTCCGCGGCTCCTCGAACAGGCCGCCCAACGGGTCCTCGGAGCTCCGGACGTCGACGAGTCGGACGGCCCGGCGCCGGGTCGGGTCGGCGTCGACGGCCCGTCCGGTGGTCGGCGACACGGTTTCGGCGAGCACCAGGACCTCCCCCGCCCTCAGCTGCGGATGGGCGCCCCGCAGCGTCGCCGACGTGGCTCCCGCGGGCAGGCAGCAGCCCCGGTCGCCCCAGGTGTGGAAGCGCATCTCGGCCAGATCGGCGTGCAGCACGGCCGGTTCGACGGTCTCGAAGACGACCGGCCGGGCCGCGAGGGCGGCGCGGTGCTCACGGGAGCCGGGGGTCAGCACCGCCGGCGCGTCCGGCACCGTGGTGAGCAGTGCGGTGCCGGCGGGCAGCGCCACCGCGGTTCCCCCTGCGACGCCGAGCCGCACCCAGACGCGGGCGTTGCATCCCTCGTGGACGCGGTAGTCGACGAGCCGGGCGTGCCGGCGCAGTGAGATCCGGCTGCGGGCGGTCCCGAGGTAGGCCTCGGTCGCCACGGCGTCCTGGCGGTAGGACAGCCCGTCGGCCAGGTAGGCGAGCAGTTCCACGAGCGTCGTTCCGACGTCTGCCGGGTTCCGCTCGGTCCACTCGGGTGCGAGCAGCGAGATCCGGTCCAGCATCAGCCGGCGGAAGCCCTGGAAGTCCTTGGCGAGGTAGTCGATCGCGGGGGTGTCGGGCGGCTCGGGCGGGCAGCTGCGGTCGGGGGCGCAGTCGAAGTCGCTCGGGCATTCGACCTTGAACGCGAACTCGGCCTCGGCGAGCAGCGGGTCGAAGCCGGCGTACGGGAGGCCCGATGCGGGGTCGGCGACGAGGCGCAGCCGGTAGGTGGAGAAGTCCCCGCGCTGCACCGTGCGGACGACGAGCACCCGGTCGGGTTCGTCGATGCCGGCGAGCAGTTCGGGCGGCACGTCGGGGCTGTTGCCCGGGGCGGCCCACTCGACGGTCACGGCCGGGATGCGTTCGCCGCCCTCGACGAGGACGTTGTGCCGGTCGAGTCCGGCGGGCACGGGCCCTACGAGGCGGACGTGCAGGATGCGTTGGCGCAGTTCCCGGGTGGGCGCGGCGGTGTCGAGGACCTCGACGTACTCGATGCCGTTGAGGTGGCTGAGGGGGCCGGCCTGCTGGAGCGCGAGCAGGCGGTGCGGTTCGGCGCAGGGGTAGCGGGTCACGGGCGGCCGCCGGGGGTGCGGAAGGTGGCGACGTGGCGGGTCCGGGTCCGCAGCACGACGTACGAGACGGTGATCAGCAGGGCGGAGTCGGCGACCTCCACCTCGATCCGGTCGGCGGTGAGGACCTGGCCGAGGTGCTGTTCGACGGCGCTCTGCACGAGGTACTGCGTGGTGGCGGCCGCCTCGGGGCCGCCGGGTTCGAAGACGAGTTGCAGCAGCCCTGCTCCGAAGTCGGGCCGCATCACGCGTTCTCCGGGGGTGGTGAGCAGCAGTTGCTCGATCATGTCCCGTACGTGGTCGTCCGGGTCGGTCGTCGCCGTGCGGCCGCTGCCGCCGATGTCGTAGGGGTGATCGATGGTCATGGCGCCTCCTTCATGAGGCGATCGCCCGGGTCTGGGCGGCCAGCGGGGTGAGTGGGGTGCCGGTGGGGGTGCACATCGCGGTGCCGGTCTGCAGGGCGACGGGGGTGCCGCCGGCCAGGACGCGGGCGGCGCCGACGAGCCACTGGGCGGTGACGCAGGGCGGGGTGGGGGTGCCGGTGAGTCCGCACCCGGCGACGACGTACGGGGTGGCGAGGGTGACGACGGGCTGTCCGGAGACGGTCACCCGGGGGAAGGGCGTGGTCGGTGCGGCCTGTCCGGCGTGGGTGCACAGGACGGTGGCGCCGAGGTGGAGGATCGGTCCGGGCATCGGTCACACCACCGTCAGGGCGCCGAGGTTGATGTCGGTGGCCGGTCCGGTCAGGGAGATCGTCGCGCCCTTGCCGTTGCTGATGACGATGCCGACGTCGCTGACCGAGATCATGGCGCCGGTCGCGGTGGTGATCAGGATCCCGCCGGTCGGGCCCGGCGCGTCGCTGATCACCAGTCCGTTCTTCAGCGTGGTCTGCAGGGTGATGCCGGCGATCCCGGGCGGCACGGTGCGGGCGAGCAGGGGGACTTCGGCGGGGCTGCCCCAGTACCCGCCGACCCAGACCGGGTAGTCCGCGTCGCCGTGCTCGTACTCCACCCAGACGCCGGAGCCGATGGGCGGCACGGCGAAGACGCCGGTGTTGATCCCGGCGAGCGGCAGGCAGGGCATCGCCCAGGAGGAGGCGCTCGGCGACACGTCCGGGACGAGGGCCTGGATGCGGCCCATCTGCAGCGGGTCGACGTTGTTGACGACGGTGCCACGGTACTTGCCGAGGTAGCCGGTCACGGCGGGGGTCTCCGTCCGGGTCATGCCGGCACCGCCGGGACGGTCGGGACGACGCCGTTCCGGGCGAGGGAGAACGTCTGGGTGTAGGAGCCGCGCCGGATGTCGTGGGTGACGCGGGTGACGTAGTGGAGGCCGTCGAAGGCGGTGCCGGCGCCGCGCACCCCCACCAGCCTGCGGGAGCGCAGCACGTGGCCGTACTTCGCGACGTCGAGGGTGCCGGTGCCGAAGACGGCGTCGGAGTGCTGGGCGGCGTGGGCGACGCCCTTCATCACGGCGGCGAGCGGGCTGAGGTTCGCGGTGTCGGTCATGCGGTGCAGCTTCGGCGGGATCGGTGGGACGAGGCCCAGGGGCGGCCTGATGGGGGCGATGTCGGGGACGGGCAGGTTCAGCGGCGCTTTGCTCGTGCGCTCCTGGATCGCGACGATGGGAAGCTCCCTCTTCTCCTTGTCGAAGGTGAAGTTGAGGGTGGCGACGTTGTCGTGGGCGGCGTCGAGCCCGACGTTGAGCGCGGGCTGCGGCGCTCCGAACCGGATCTCCGGTCCCCAGTACGCCTTGCTCACCCCCGGCACCGGTCCGGGTTCGATGTAGAAGACGTGGCCGACCTCCTTGGCGAGGGCCGTGAGGTAGGCGTAGTCGGTGCCCTGGTGGACGGGGATGCGGTCGACGGGGATCGGCACGTCCTCCAGCAGGCTCGGGATCACGACAGGCGTACAGCCCAGTGCCGCGTACTTGGCGAGGACGGCCAGGGCGCGCACCGCGGGTGACATCGCCGGGTAGGGGAGGCCGTCCATCGGCACCAGGTCCATGACGCAGGTGAGGTCCTTGCCCTTCACGTGGAGCACCGACGCGGGGCCGGCCGTCGTCATGTCCTGGTGGGTCACCACGCCGTCGACGAGGACTTCGGTGACTCCGCGCAGGGTGACCGCGACGACGCAGCGGAACACCGGCACGGTGACCGGGAAGAACGCCTGGACCGGGGAGTCCTGGGGGACGGAGAAGGTCAGCTCGAATCCGCTCTGGGCGTCGCCGGAGCCGCTCTCGACCTTGAGGCCGGTCAGCGCGTCGAGCACGAAGCGGGGCGCGGGCACGGGGACGGCCGGGCCGAGGAACAGGTGCAGTCGGACGGGGCCCGGTGGCAGGTCACGCATCGGCGGCTCCGGGTACGCCTTCGGCGAGGGTGACGCGCAGTCGGCGCCCCGGCGGCAGGGTCATCCGGGCGGGGTCGACGACGTCGTTGGCGTCGGCGAGCCGCCACCAGAGTTCCGGGTCGCCCAGCAGGGCGGCCGCGGCCAGGTCCCGGCGGTCGCCGTCGCTGGTCGTGTACTCGTGGAGCAGCGCGAAGCGGTCGGAGGCCGGGCACAGTCGGCGGCGGAAGTACGGCACGGGCGGCGCGGGTTCCTCGCCCGGGCCGACCTGGCGGACGTGGACCGTGACGCCGACCTCGGCGTAGCGGCTGGTCGGCGGCAGCGAGGCGGTGGGTACGGCACCGGCCGCGAGAAGTGCCTGGAGCGGGTCGGGCACCTCAGATCACCTCCAGTCCGAGGGTGGTCAGGGCGGCGGAGCCGGCGCGGGCGGCCAGCGCCTCCTTGTTGCGCAGGTGGCTCATGAACAGCGCTCCGCCGCGGTGGGCGAATCCGAGGTCGTCGACGGAGAGCACCCGCATGCCGAGGGTGACCTTGGCGCGGATCGGGTTGAGCGAGGCGTCGAAGGCCTCTTCGGCGATGGACAGCTCGGTCACGCGGACCGGCACGACGCGTTGCCGGCTCCAGACGAACAGCGTCAGTGGTGCTTCCACGGGCAGGACCTCGAGCACGCCCCGGCCGGCCAGGGCGTCGTTCTCCGCGAGTGCGGCGGCCCGCGGGTTGACGAGCAGTTCCAGGGCGGCGAGCTGCGGATGGATGCCGAACTCGACCGTGCCCGGGTTCGCGGCCGGGAACTCGAGCCGGTCGGTCGCGTCGACCTCCGCCTCCAGGCGGAGCGTCTCGACGGCGACGCCCTTCAGTCGCAGTGCCTGGCCGGGGT
The DNA here is from genome assembly GCF_025655475.1 of Kitasatospora sp. DSM 101779. Lineage (GTDB taxonomy): Bacteria > Actinomycetota > Actinomycetes > Streptomycetales > Streptomycetaceae > Kitasatospora. The sequence goes on from NZ_JAHTIK010000001.1 coordinate 342,032, forward strand.
CGGCGCCGGCGGCCTGGACGGTGACGGTGCGGGTGAGGGCGTCCGGGTTGTACTGGAGCGCGATGCTCTGCAGGGCGCGGCCGGTGGTGGTGTCCACCTGGACGAGGCCCGCCTTGACGACGCGGGGCGAGATCACCGTTCGCCTCCCAGCGCCGTCCAGATCGCCGTCGCGGCCTGCGTCCCGATCTCGGCGGCGCTCCGTGCGGGGGTGCGGGCGAGCCGGTGGCGCACGACGGGGACGGTGCGGTCGGTGAGCCGGGTGGGGTCGGCGCCGGAGGCGAGGGCGCCGAGCGTCCGTTCCAGGCCGGACACCGCGGCGGCGGCCTGGGCAGGTGTCAGGCCGCGCAGGACGACCTCGTCGACGACGATCCGCACCCGCGGCCGGTCGGCGTTCATCGTGCGTCCCGGGTGCTGCGAAGGAAGTCGCCGAGCGACAGCGTGCCGTTGCCCGCTCCGGCCGTGTCCCTGACGGCGGCGTCCGGCTCCGGCGCGGTGGGCGGGTGTGTCGCCGGGGGGACGGCACGGATTTCGATCCGGCCGATGCTGATCGTGACGGCAGGGGCCGGCTCGGCGGCGGCGACCGCGGACGGGTGTGCGAGGGACGGGTGTGCCACGGGCCGGGGCACGAGGGTCGGCGGGAGCGGGGCGGGGGCCGGTGCGGGGCGGACGACGGGGGCGGCGGTGGCTTCCTCGCGCCGCGTCGGCCGTGCGGTGTCCCGGTCGGGCGTCGCGGGGCGCCGTGGTGGTCGGTGCTCGCCCCGCCCGGGTCCACCGGCCGGGGCCGGGGAGGTGTCGCTGCGGGTGGCAGAGGTCCGTGCGGCCGTTGTGTCGGCCGGCGGCCGGGCGGCGGACTCGGTCGGGGCGGCAAGGGGCGTGGCGAGCGGCCGCCGGTACGGCACGGTGGCCTCCTCCCCGGGGCGGCCTGCGCCGCCGGGGAGCACGTCCCGCATCGCGGCGGGCGCGACC
>NZ_JAHTIK010000001.1:343022-488795 GCF_025655475.1 Kitasatospora sp. DSM 101779
CGGGCGGACCGCTCGGCGGCCGGCGGGCGCAGCGGGAGCGGAGCGGTGGCGGGCCGACGGGTCCGGCCGGCGGCCCTGGAGGCGAGCCGGTGCAGGAGGTCGGTCATGGCAGTTCCCCCGTGACGATGCGGATGTAGCTCGCCCGCCGTGACTCGCTCAGTGCGAGCACCTCGTGCTCGGACCAGCCGTACGAGCGGGCCAGTGCGTCGATGTCGAGCAGCAGTTGCCGTCCGCGGGACTCGACCTCGGCCCATACGAAGGCGGCCACGTCGAATTCGGCGGTGAACGCGTACCCGCAGTCCGGGCACCGGAGGTCGACCAGCACCTCGGCCAGCGGGTCCGCGGACGCCATGGCCTCGGTCAGTGCCCCGCGCACCGTGTCGGGCAGGTCGACGGCGCTCTGCGCGGCCGTGCCGTCCTCCTGGCGCAGGCTCAGCAGGCACCTCTGGAGCAGCAGCAGGGCGCCGTGCTCCGGGTCCTCCGCCTCGGGTTGCGCGGCCACCGCCTGGAGGTCCCGGTACGAGGGGCACCGCCAGAGCACCTCGTGTCCGCCGTGGGGCAGCGGCGGCGGGGTGTCGACGATCTCGTCCTCCAAGGCGAGCAGCGCTTCGGTGGTGGCCCGGAACTCCACCGTGCCGTGGCATCCCGGGCAGCCGACGGTGGCCGCCATCCGCGGACCGGCCAGGGCGTTCCGCAGGCGCAGCAGCAGCGCGGTGACGCGGCCGACGGGCCGATCCGCCGGCGGGACGGGCGAGGTTCCGTCGTCGGCCGCGGTGGCGAGGGCGAGGGCACGGGTCTGCGGGGACGCGTCCCGGCACTCGTCCCACAGCCGCAGCACCTCCCCCGCGTGCAGTGCGCGCACATCCACTCCTACGGCTCGACGAACGACGGTTCTTGCGGCTCGACCACGTCCACGTCGCGTTCCCAGCCCTCGTGTTCGAGCTTCAGCGTCTGGATGGCCACGGCGTTGGCGTTGGAGTCGAGTTCGGGGAGGGACTGGAACTCGGAGACCCAGGCGCGGAAGACCTTGTAGGCGAGGACGAGCTGGCCCGCCTCGTTGTACAGCTCGATGATCAGGTCCTTGCGGAAGTCCTTCAGGGAGACCTCAGCGCCGAGGCCGGAGCCGAAGTTCCAGACCTTGTTGGCCCACCGCTCGAACTCGACGTCGTGGGTGACGCCGCGGGTGAGGGTGATCGCCTCGTACTTCGTGCGGCCCGGCGACTTGCGCGCGGTGGACGGGTCGGCGCCGTCACGGTGCTCGACGACCTCGGTGGTGCGCTTGAGGGCGCTCACCTTGCTCACGCCGGCGACGTAGCGGCCGTCCCACTTCACCCGGAACTTGAAGTTCTTGTACGGGTCGAAGCGCTGGGCGTTGACGCTGAACTGTGCCATGGGGTCGGCTCCTAGGCGGGGATCTGGCCGGCGATCTGCTGCAGCCGGAGGACGACGAACTCGGCGGGCTTGAGCGGGGCGAACCCGACGAGGACGTTGACGATGCCGAGGTTGACGTCGGTCTGGGTGGTGGTCGTCGCGTCGCACTTGACGAAGTACGCATCGCGCGCGGTCCTGCCCTGGAAGGCCCCCTGCCGGAACAGGTTGTTGAGGAAGGCACCGATGTTCAGGCGGAGCTGGGCCCAGAGGGGTTCGTCGTTCGGCTCGAAGACCGCCCACTGGATGCCGCGGAACAGGCTCTCCTCGATGAACAGGGCGGTGCGGCGCACCGGCAGGTACTTCCATTCCGAGGCGGTCCGGTCCGCGCCGTTGCGGGTGCGGGCACCCCAGACCACGTGGCCCGCTCCGGGCGTCAGGCGGAGGCAGTTCACCGCCTGCGGATTGAGCAGCCCGATCTCGCCGTCGGTCAGCGGTACGGCCAGCTCGGTGATCCCGGACAGGGTGGCGTCGAGCCCGGCGGGCGCCTTCCACACTCCCCGGTCGGCGTCGGTCCGCGCGATCGCACCGGCGACGCCCCCGGACGGGGCGAAGGCCATCGCCTGGCCGTCCCGGAGCGGATCCGGCTGCTTGACCCGGGGGTAGTAGACGGCGGCGTTCCTGCTGCCGGTGAACGCGGCGGCGCCGGAGACGGCCAGGGCCACCGTCGTCCAGGCCTGCGGCGGGTCGAGCACGACGACGGCACGCCGCTTCTCCGCGTAGGCGACGGCGGCGGTGACGACCGCGCCGTCGACGTCACGGTCGCCCGGTTCGCCGGCGCCCGAATACGGCGGGATCACGAGCAGGTTGAACAGGTCGGCCTTCTCCAGGGCGTAGAGGCCCTTCTTGTCCGGCTGGAGGTTGGCCCCGGTGGCGATCTCCGCGGCCCCGATCGGCCCGCCGTCACCGCCTCCGGTGGCGGTGGCCTCCACCGGGGAGGTGCCCTGCGGCTGGGTGGGAAGCGGTGTGTCCGCCCTGACGAGCTGCGACTCCGCCGCGAGGACGAGGTCCACCCGGCGGACGGCACCGGTCAGATAGGAGACGTTGCGGAAGACCTCCTTCGTCCCGGTCGCCGTGTCGAGGACGGTCAGGTTGAACAGCGCCGGGTCCTTCGTGCCGTCGTCGTTCAGCCGGACGTCGTCGTCCACGGTCGCCTTCAGCTTCGCTCCCCAGGCGCCGGGCGAGGCCGCGTTGAGCTTCAGCCGCTTGTTGCCGGAGCCGATGGCGAGCGCGGCGGTGTCGTTGGCGGCGCCGGCGTGGACCCGCACGACCAGGGCCGTCCCGCCGCCCTGCTGGAAGAAGTCCCGCACCGAGTAGCCCAGGTGGCTCTCCGACCAGAGTCCGCCGAAGGTGCGCTCGAAGTCGGCGTAGGACGTCAGCGTCACGGGCAGGTGCAGCGGGCCGCGCAGGGCACGCCCGACGAAGGCCGTGATCGAGGTGGGGACACCGGTGATCGTGCGCACGCCGCTGGGCAGCTCTTCCACGTACACGCCGGGGTAGGACAATGGCACCGGCATCTGCTTTCCCTCCGTCAGTTCGTTTGCTACCCATGGCTTATCCGGTGCGTGTCACCACGGCGTCACCGGCCGATCACCGGCCGCGTCGCGCGGGTTCACGCGCTGCCCCCGGGCCAGCGCCGTCATGCTCGCGGACGGCCGCAGTCCCAGTTCGGCGTCGAGCAGCCTGCGGAACCACTCGTAGTGCCGGACGGCGTCGACGGTGTTGCCCTCGGACAGGTGCACGGCGATGACCACCCTGCTGGCGCTCTCCCGCAGCGGCTCCAGGCGGACGGCCTCGAAGGCCAGCTCCAGGGCCCCCGCGTGGCGCCCCTGTTCGGCCATCCGCCGGGCTGCCGCCTCCAGTGCGTGCAGCCGGAGCTGTCGGGTGTGCTCCTGCTCGAGCACCACCCATGCGTCGTACCACCCCGGCAGCAGTCCGCCGGCCGTCAACAGCCAGGCGTAGTCGTCCTCGTCGACCGGGTCGGCCGGCGGTGCCTGCCCGTCGGCGGTCGGTCGCAGCATCCGCCGAACCCGGGCGGCGAACTCCCGGCTGTCGACGGCCGTGTCCGGCGCCAGGGCGACGTGCAGACCGCGGGTGACCACCAGCCCGGGCGCCGCCCGGTTGACCCGCCACACGGCGGTCCGCAGGCTGGCCTGCGACTTCTCCTCGGACGCCTCGGGCCACAGCGCGGTCGCGACCGCCGATCGGCAGGCACCGATCCGCAGCGCGAGATAGGCGACGAGCCGCTGCCCGCTCGGCGGCACGGCGACGGCGCGGCCTGCGCACCACACGGCGAAGCCGTCGAGGAGCAGGATGGTGAACGGGGAGGTGGCGACGCTCGGTACGGACATGAAGTTCCTCACGCAGGGTGACGATCGAGCGGTTCGATCGCAGACGGTAGCCGAGGGAGCGCCGGAGCGACCGGCCTCCGCCCGCGGGCGGCAGCCGCCCTGCAGGACGCCTGCGCGCCGTGCGGCCGGGCCCGGGCGTCCGGAATCCCGTGTCCGGTGTCGACGTACCGGGTGAAGTCCTTCCGAGGGTTCACGTTGACGATCCGTCAGGCGGACGGGGGCGCATCGCCCGTCAAGAGGCGGCGGGCGATGCCCCACGGCCGGCCGGGGACGGGCGCGCCGACACGATCACAGGCGAACACGCAGTCGTCCGTCCCGACTTACGGCTCCCGGTCGAGCGGCGCGAATGGGGGCTGGACGAGGGAACCCATGGTGCCGGGATCGACCGTGCCCCCGGGAGAAACCACCTGGAGCACGAACTCGGGCACCGTCATGCCGAAGCTGTGCCACGCCGCGGAGTCCTCCTCCGACGCTAGGATGGGCCAGGCCTCGGGGCCGGGCCGGCAAGGGAGCCGGAAGAAGACGTCCCCCTGGCAGGTTTGGCCCCATGGCACGAGTCCGCCGCGCGCGGGCCGGGCGGCGTGCGGATGGAGGATTCCCGGGTCGGTCAGGGCGGGTTCGGACCGGGCAGCCACCATGCGTGAGAGCGATTCGGCACCGTCCACGCCGGGGACGAACAGCTACTGGCTGAATTCACCCGCTCCGAACACCTCGACCAGGCTCTTGAAGGACTCCGGGAGGGCAAGGCCGATGTCCGCCTCCACCGCCGCCCAGTCGCACGAGGAGGAGCGGGTGGGCCGCAGACCGACCAGGTCCGCCAGGGCGTTCACCGCGGACATGTGCCGAGCCCTTCTCGTCGATGGACCACCATCGCATCCCCGCGCAGGAAGCGGATCGGCGTCCCCGGTGGACCGGCGCTGCCGCGCCGGGTCACGGCGAGGGACCGAGCACAGCGGTTGCAGCGGCTCAGGCCGTTCAAGGATCCTCCGCTGCCGCGGATCTCGGCCCGCAACGGCCGCTGGATCTGCCGCCCGTAGGTGCACCTGCGCACGGCCCGGCGGACGGCCGTCCGGGGGCGGGCCGTGGTGCCGCCGATCCGACGTGGACGGCACCCGGGCCCCGGCTCGGCCTCGATCGGCCCGGCACGGGGCTGGCGGGGCATGAGCCTCAGTCGTTCGGCAGGCCGGCGTAGGTGCGCAGCTCCGTCCGCCTGCTCGGGATCTCCCAACCGCGCAGGATCTCCATGAAGTTGCCCCAGCACCAGGTGTCCTCGCCCATCGAGGCCAGGGTGGTCACCAGGCGCTGCTGACGGTGGTCCAGTTCGGCGAACGGCGGGAGCGGGGTCGGCGGCCGGTTGCCGAAGGCCAGCCGGAGGGCCGCCGCGGTGACGGGGAAGGCAGCCGGTCCGGCCGCCGAGGCGAGGCCCGTGGTCACTGCGTCGAGGGCTTCTCCCGGGTAGCGGTCGGCGACCTGGGTGAGGGCCAGGGCGGCGTACCCGCGCAGGTCGCCGTCGTGGAACGGGACTGCGGGCCCGTCCGGCTCCGACTCCGGTTCCTCGGCCTCGACGGCGGCCAGTTCGGCAAGCACCGTCACGTCGACGGCGGACTCGGCTCCCGTGCTGCCGAGCCGGGCGAGGGCGATCGCGGCACCGCAGCGCACCGCCGGGTCGGCGGCGGTCAGGAAGGCCCGGATCCGGTCCACGGTGGCCGCGTCGCCGAGCAGTCCGGCCGCGATCAGCGCGGTGGCCGCGACCGCCGGGACCGTCTCGCGGTCGGCCAGGTCCAGCAGCTGCGGCAGGGTCGCCGCGGCCTCCTCGGGGAACCAGGCCAGCAGGCGGCAGGCCGCGGCCCGGACGGCGGGGTCGGCGTCGGCCAGCAGTGCGGCCAGAGCGGGCACCTCCCGCCTGACGGCGTCGTAGGCCGCCAGTTCGGCCTCGCCCGCGGCGAGGTGGTCGTCGAAGTCGAACATGCTGCGCTGGAATTCGCGGACGCGGCGCTCCGCCTCGTTCGCGGCCCGGGCGACCCAGGCGTCGTACTCGGCGATCACCGCGGCCGGGTCCTGCGCCCGGAACTCCGCGATCTCGCGCCGCCACGCCTCGACGGCGACCCCACCGGGCAGATGGGCCTCGTCGTAGCCGATCGCCAGCGCTGCGAGCAGCTCCAGGGCCTCCGACCGGCCGGGCAGGGCCGGGGTCGCGGCCATCCGGGCCAGGAAGGGCACGGCGAAGGCCGACGCCCGGTAGCGGCTGCCCTGGTGGAAGATGTTGCCGTACAGGGCGTGCAGGGCCCGCCCGCGCCCCTCCGCGTCCTCGCCGCACAGCGAGCGGAGCTGGTCCGGGACGTCGCCCGCCGGACCGTAGGCATGTTCCAGGGATGCCCAGTCGATGGCGTCCAGGCCTGCGAAAACGCTGTCAGTGGTCTCACTCGTCACGGTTGAGAACCTCCCACACCGCACTGACATCTCACCCCTCCCCCGGACCTCCCCTCGGGCGGCCCGCGGGCCCGGTACCGTCGTACGCCATGGACGACATCCGACGGGCCGTCAGCAGCGGTCCGGGATCTCTGTGCGGCGCAGCGGCCGGCGGGGCCGCGGCAACCGGTGCGGTGCCGGTGTGACGGGCGGACCGGACACCGTGCTGGTGGTGGTGCGCGGGCCGAGCGGCGCCGGGAAGTCGAGCACCGCCGCCCGGCTGCGCGCCGCCTACGGTCGGGGTGTCGCCGTGGTCGGCCAGGACGTGCTGCGGCGCGACGTGCTGCGCGAGCGGGACGTCGCCGACGGGGCGAACATCGGCCTGATCGACCTCGTCGCACGGCACGCCCTCGACCACGGCTTCCACGTCGTCGTCGAGGGCATCCTCTCCGCCGACCGCTACGGGCGGATGCTGACCGGGCTCGCCGCCGACCACCGCGGACGCAGCCACCTGTACTACCTGGACGTCGACTTCGACGAGACCGTGCGACGGCACGCCACCCGCCCACTGGCCGCCGAGGTCTCCCCCGAGCGGATGGCCGGCTGGTACCGGGCCCGCGACCTCCTGCCCGGCGGCCTCGAACACGTCATCGGCCAGGAGAGCAGCCTGGACGCCACGGTCGAACGGATCCTCACCGACACCGCCCTCACCCCACCCGGCTGGACACCCCGCCCCTGACCTCCGGCCGACGGTCCGACGGCCGGCGGTCCGGCGGCAGTCAGCTCACCGCGTTCCGATGTCGCGAGCGGCGCAGTCGGCGTCGAAGGTGAAAATGAAGGTGGCGGATCCGGCGGGCCCCACGCATGGCGGTGGTCCACGCTCGGCGGGCTGCGGACGGGGGCTGTGTACGGGGGGCTGCGGCGCTCGCCGGTGACCCGGCGTGACCGCAGTTGCGAGGGGAGTCCACGGGCGGAAGCCTGGAACTTGGGGGCCGTTCACGATTGCGGGGAGGCCAGTCATGGCCAAGTTCATGCCCAGGTACGAGGAGGACGACCACCAGATCGAGTTCTGGGAGGTCGAGTTCACCCGGGAGGACTGGGACGAGTTCCACAAGGCGCCGCGTGAGTTCCTCCGGCGCATCACCGAGGCCGAGGGACGGGAGGTCAACCGCCTCCTCGTGGATGCGTCGCTGCTGGAGGTCGCTCCCGACGGCAGCATCTGCCACGGGCACATCACCAGCTTCCACATCAGAACCGGACCTGAGAGGTCGACCACCGGATACAGCTGCTCCGGGCTCTGGGAGTAGCTCCGGAGCCACCGGGGCATCCGGCGAAGGCACCGGCCGGCGAGTCCGCGGTCGGCGACCGTGCGACCGTGCGGATCCTCGCTCGCCGAGGTCCGGCGTGGCCGGCGTGGCCGGCATGGAGGCCGCCCGGGTCAGAGCCTGCGCAGGACGGCGACGACCTTGCCGAGGATGGTGGCGCGGTCGGCGGGGATCGGCTCGAAGTCGGGGTTGTGGGGCAGCAGCCAGGTGCGGGTGCCGTCCCGGCGCAGCCGTTTGACGGTGGCTTCGCCGTCGATCATGGCGGCGACGATCTCGCCGGACTGGGCGGTCGGCTGGCTGCGGACCACGGCCCAGTCGCCGTCGCAGATCGCGGCGCCGGTCATGCTCTGGCCGACGACGCGCAGCATGAAGACGTCGCCGGTGCCGATGAGGCGCCGGGGGAGGGTGAAGACGTCGTCGGCGTCCTGTTCGGCGAGGATCGGCCGGCCGGCGGCGATGCGGCCGACCACGGGGACGTCGACCAGGCCCTCCTCGGTCTCCCGGGCCGGGGGTTCGTAGCCGTCCTTGCGGCGGACCCGGTAGGCGCGGGGGATGTGCGGGTCGCGCAGGAGCAGGCCCTTGCGCTCCAGTGCACCGAGTTGGTGGGCGACGGAGGAGGTGGAGCTCAGTCCGACGGCCTGGCCTATCTCCCGCATGCTCGGCGGGTAGCCCCGCTCGGCCACGGTGGTGGCGACGTAGTCGAGGATGGCCCGCTGCCGATCGGTCAGCCGGTCCTGCCCCCTCGGGGCCCCGGTCGGACGGCCGGAGCGCCGCCCCGGCGGAATCGCGCTGTTCACACCCGGCCCCTTCCGTCGATCTTGACTCGGACTCTAATCCCCTCGGGGGGTCTTGGGAACCACCGACGGCTTCGGCCGGCGCGCGGAGCGGTGCCCGCTCGCCCGCGCGGGGTGCGGACCGTCGGCGGCCCGTCCGGCAACGGTTCCGGACGAGCCGCCGACGATGGTGCGGGCCTCCGCTGCTGGTGGCGCTGCGGCCACCGGGCGGTCAGCGCTTGGTGATGGCCACGTGGCGGATGTTCACGGGCAGGTTCGGGAAGCCGTCCCCGGGGTTGTTCTGGTCGTCCTCGCCGCCCGCGGCGATCTTCTGCAGGACGTCGAGTCCGGCCGTGACCTGGCCGAATGGCGTGTAGTTGGGCGAGAGCTTGGTGTCCTTCCAGACGAAGAAGAACTGGCTGCCGTTGGTGTTCGGACCGGCGTTGGCCATGGCGACCGTCCCGGCCGGGTAGGTGGCGCCCTCCAGGTTCTCGTCCGGGAACGAGTAGCCGGGTCCGCCGCTGCCGGTGCCGGTCGGGTCGCCGCACTGCAGCACGAAGATCCGCTGGGTGGTGAGCCGGTGGCAGTGGCTGCGGTCGAAGTAGTCGTGCTCGGCGAGGAACCGGAACGAGAAGGTGGTGCACGGGGCCTTGTCGGTCAGCGCCTTGAAGGTGATGGCGCCCTGACTGGTCCGCAGCGTCGCGCTGTACGGCTTCGCGGCCTTCTTCGCGTCGAAGACGGGGATGCCCTTGAAGTTGTCGGCCGGAACCGCCGGCGTGTAGCTGCAGGCGGCGGCCGTCGTGCCACCTGCGGCGGACGGCTGGGCGGCCGCGGCGGTGCTGGACAGCGCCAGCGGCAGGGTGGTCAGGGCGGTGAGCAGGGACCAGGTCTTGCGCTTCACGTGGCAGCCTTCCGGGTGGAGTTGGCGCGGACCCGTCATGCATGCCCGCCCGGACGCCGGCCATGCACCGACTCACGGAGCACGGGACCCGAAGGACCGGCCCGGCCGGAACCGTGCACGCGGCCCTCGACAGCTCCCGTCAGGCGTCGCGGGCGGGCGAGCCGACCAGGCCGAGGACGGTGAGCAGCAGGCCGAGGCCGAAGCAGCCCAGCAGGCAGAGGGCGAGCAGAACGGAGATCGGCACGGTTGGAGGATTCCAGGTCGGTGCGCTGCCGTCCAGCGGGCTCCTGCCCGGCACCCCGCAGCGCGGCACCGCCGGTGGGTGGTGCCGCGCCGCGGGCGGTGCGTCAGGGAGTGGGTGGGGTCCGTTCGGTGGGCAGGCCGGACCGGGTGAGGACGGTGGCGAGGTCGTAGTGGTCCCGGTCGGAGGTGATCCGGCCGTGGTCGTCGAGGTCGAGGAGGGTGGTCATGGGGACGGCGAAGGCCTTGGGTGCGGCTTTGAGGTGGCCGGAGTAGACGGCCTCGGCGGTGATGCGCCGGCTGTGGCGGTGGGTGGTGCGGACGGTGACGTGCACGTTGGCGATGAGGTCGTCCGCGCGGGCCTTCCAGCCGGAGATCTCCTGGCGACCGCGGAAGGTGACGCCGACGGCGAGGTCGGTGTACGTGCCGTCGACGGTGAACAGGGCGCCGAGTTCCCGGGGGTCGGTGCCGTTCCAGGCGCAGGCCCATGCGGTGACGATCCTCGGCGGGTGCCCGGCGGCGCCCTGCGCGGCGGCGGTGGCGGTGGTGGCGGCCGTGCAGAGCGCTGCGGCGGCGACGAGCGTGGTGGTGGCGCGGGAGGGGCGGGACATCGTGGCGGCTCCTTCGGCTGCGGGGTTGTGGACCGGGCCGGGATCGGGCGGGAGCGGGGGCCGCGGCGGTGCGGGTGTCGGTGGCACCGCCGCGACCCTGCGGGCGGCCGCGGTCAGCCCGCGGCGCCGTCCGGGGCGGTGTCGGGGATCCAGGACCCGTGGATTCCGGCGGTCACCCGCCGGGGCAGGTGGACGGTGGCGACCCGGTCGAGGCCGGAGGCGTCGAGGACGAGGAGCTGGGAGGCGTCCTGCTTGAGGTCGGAGACGACGGTGAGCAGGTAGCCGTCGTCCTCGCGGGTGCCGCCGGCGGCGGGGACGAACACGGCCTCGCTGGGCAGCCGGGCGTCGCCGACCGGGTGGATGCGGCGGGCGCCGGTGGTGCGGTCGTACTTGACGACGCCGTAGCTGCCGAAGCCCCGCTCGTCGGGGAAGGAGATGGCGTACTGGTAGCGGTTCTCCCGGCCCAGGTACTCCTCGTTGAGGGTCGGGAACTCGACCGCGAGGTCGTCGACGATCTGCTCGTCGACGGTGCCGGCGGCCGGGTCGACGGTCCAGCGGCGGGTGTAGGAGCGGGCGTTGGGCTCGGTGCCGCGTCCGGGGGCGCCGATCCACCAGTTCCAGGAGAGCCGGAAGCCCTCGCGGTCCACGGTGGGTCCCTCCAGGACGATGCGGCCGCGGCCGTCCTCGTAGGCGTTGGAGACGTGCAGCATGTTGCCCGGTTCGACGGAGAACCAGCGCACCTGGCCGGCGCCGTCGCGGCCGCGCGGCATGATGCCGATGCGGGCGGGCTGCCGGTCGCTCCAGCCGTAGGGGATGCCGGAGTGCTCGCCCGGGTCGAAGGTGACGTTGCCCTCCATGAACACCACGTGGTGGCGGGTGACGGCGAAGTCGTGCTTGAGGGAGGCGGTCGCTCCCGGGATCTCGGCACTGTGGACGAGCTCGCCCTTGGCGTCGGCGACGTGGTACATCAGGTACGGCGGGAACGGCGAGGACCCGAAGAAGTGGAGCTCCCCCGTGACCGGGTCCTCCTTGGGGTGCGCGGTCATCGCGCCGCGCAGCTTGCCGTCGAAGTCGTGGGCGCCGACGGTGTCCAGCTCCGGGGTGAGCTCGAAGGGGAGGTTCGACTCGCAGAGTGCGAGCAACCGGCCCCCGTGCTCGATGACGTGGGTGCCGGCGGTGCTGGCGGTCAGGTCGGGACCGTGCTCGGTCATGTAGGGCGCGCCGTCCAGGGCCGGGGTGTGCACCCAGCGGTTGCGGTACCACTCGGCGCGGCCCTCGCGCAGCCGGATGCCGTGGACCATCCCGCTGCCCTTGAACCAGTGGGTGGGGGTGATGCCGGGCTTCGGGTTGTGGCCGTTGCGGAGCAGGCGGCCGGTCAGCTCGGTGGGCAGGGTGCCCTCGACGGTGAGCCCGGTGGCGGTGACCTCGTCGGCGACGGGGGTGTAGTGGCCGGTCAGGTAGGGCTTGTCCGCGGTCATGGCGGGAGTCTCCTTCGGTCGGTGGGGTGATCTGCCGGACGGCGCGTCGGGCAGCGGGTACGGCATTGCGGGTGGTGCGGCCGGCTCCTGGGGACCGGTCAGGTCCTGGGGAGCAGCGGGGTCCGGGATGCCCGGGCCGGTTCCGGTTCCCGGGACGTGCGGCGGGTCAGGAGCGCCGCGAGGAGGGCCGTTGCGGCGAGGACGGCGGCCGAGGCCGCGAAAGCGGCCCGGTAGCCGGCGGTGAGCGCCTCGGTGTGGGGCTGGTGGGTGGCCGCGCGGGCGGTGACGGAGCCGGCGAGGCTGGCCAGCGCCGCGAGGCCGATCGCGCCGCCGACCTGGCGGGTGGTGTTGACCAGCCCGCCGGCCAGTCCCGCGTCCTGGGGCGGGAGTCCTTCCACCGCGAAGGCGGTGAGCTGGACGAAGGCGATGCTCAGGCCGAGGCCGACCAGGACGCTCGGACCCAGGACGTCGGCGAGGTAGCTCCCGCCGGCGCTGACCCGGGCCAGCCACAGCAAGCCCGCGGCCTCGGTGAGCAGCGCCCCGACCACGGTCGCGGCGGCGCCGATCCGGCGGGCGAGGCGCGGGGCGACCGCGGATCCGATCATGTTGGCCGCGGCGAGCGGGAGTTGGCCGACCCCGGTGGCGAGCGGGCCGGAGCCGAGGACCAGTTGCTGGTAGAGCGGCAGGAAGAAGAACAGGGCGATCCACACCGACCCCAGCAGGGCCATCAGCAGGTTCCCCGCTGCCACCCGGCCGGTGCCGAACAGCCGTGGCGGCACCAGTGCGTTGGGGCGGCGGACCTCGACCAGGGCAAAGGCGGTGAGCAGGACGGCGGCGCCGCCCAGGGCGCCCAGCACCCGGCCGTCCGTCCAGCCGGCGCCGCGCACGGCGGTCAGCCCCCACACGAGGCAGGTCAGGGCGAGGGTGACGGTGACCGTGCCCAGCAGGTCGAACCGCCCGGCCCCGACGCGGGCCGCCGGCGGGACGAGCACCGCCGCCGCGGCGAGGACGAGCGCTGCGCCGAGCGCGACGGTGTGGAAGATCCACGGCCAGCCCCGCGCCTGGGTCAGCACACCGCCGAGCAGGACACCGCCCGCGCCTCCCGCGCCGGAGACCGCGCCCCACACTCCGAGGACCCGGCCGCGGCCGGGGCCCGGCGGGTACGCGTCCATGGCGAGCGCGAGCGCGGCCGGGGCGATGGCGGCGGCGCCGATGCCCTGGACGGCGCGGGCCGCGATGAGCACCTCGGGCGAGTGGGCGAGCCCCGCTGCCGGCGAGGCGACGGCGAACAGGGCGAGGCCGGTGAGCAGCACCCGGCGGTGGCCGAGCAGGTCGCCCGCCCGTCCGCCGGCCAGCAGCAGCGCCGCGAACGCGAGGCCGTAGGCGTTGACCACCCAGGTGGTGCCGCTCTCCGACAGGCCGACACCGGTGCGGATCTGCGGCAGTGCGACGTTCACGATCGAGGTGGCGAGCATGACGGTGAACTGGGCGGCGGCGAGCACCGCGAGGACGGCGGCCGGCCGGCGGACGGGCGGCAGCCGCCCCTGCTGCGTGTGCTTCGGCTGTGTGCGTGGGAGGTTCATGCCGCACAGCTTCGTGCGGGGCGGTGTCCACTCTCCAGGCCCGGCAGGAGCGGGTACTGTCCACTCCTGTCCGGACCTGTCCACCTGCTGATCGCACGTGGAGCCGGAGGCTGCCGTAAGGAGGTCAGGCGGTCAGACTGCCGACCACCCTGGTCGGGCTGATGCGGAGGACGACGCGGAGGACCTCCGCCGGCAGGTCGAGGTACTCCTGTCCGGCGCCGGGGCCTTCGTACTGTTCGGCGAGGGCAACCGCGAGGGTGCGGCCGGTGTCCTCGGTGACCGTGCAGAGCCCGCGTATCTCGGCGTATCGGTCCGGGTCGGCCGGGTCGTAGACGGTGAGGCTGGCGCGCGGGTCGCGGACCAGGTTGCGTGCCTTGCGGCGGCCGGCCGCGGTGGAGACGAGCAGGTCGTCGCCGTCGCGGCCGACCCAGACCACCGAGGTCTGCGGGGCCCCGTCCGGGTTGAGGGTGGCGAGGACGGCGGGGATCGGCGCGTCGAGCAGTGCCCGGACGGATTCGTTCAGCATGGTCGTCATTCGGGCGAGGCTATCTGCCGCCCGGTCAGGTGCACGCACAGCCCCGGGCCCGTCCACGGGACCTGGCGGCGGGTCAGCCGCGGGTGAAGGTCCCGAGGCCGTCGTGGTCGAACTGCTCGACCACCACGGTGGAGGCCTGCCCGTCGGCGCCCACGGTGAAGGTCACCCCGGACAGGCCGACCGCGTTCTCCCCGCGGGTCTGGAAGCTGAACACGTCGCCGTCGTAGTGCTGGAGCGGGAACTGCAGGTTCTCCGGTCCGAGGCTCATCACCAGCCGGCCGTTCTGGGAGCCGACGGTCAGCGGCCCGAAGTACCCGTTGCCGTACGTCCCGACGTACGCCGTGTCCGGCTTGGCCGGGGCCGCGCCGGCCGGGGGCTTGGTGTAGTCGGTCGGCGAGGCCGCGCCCTGGGCGGCGGCCGGCACGACCTTGCCCATGAAGCTCAGCCAGTCGACCGTCTCGTGACCCTCCTGCGCGACGTCGAAGAACTCCTCGGCCACCGCCTCCGGGACGCCGATCGGCTGTCCGTTGGTCAGCACGACGATCCCGAGCTGCTCGGACGGCAGCAGGGTGACCACCGTCGCCGCGCCCAGCTCGAAGGCACCGGAGTGGTTCAGCCGCAGCCGGCCGCGGGGGTCTGTGCTGACGTTCCAGCCGAGGCCGTAGAAGCCGGCGTTGCCCGCGGGCGCGTGCGGCGGGTTGGAGACGATGTGCGGCAGCCGGGTCTCGTTCAGGGCTGCCGGGTCGACGATCTGCCGCCCCTCGAAGCTGCCGTCGGCGAGCTGCAGCCGCATCCACCGGGCGAGGTCCTGCACGGTGGAGCTCACCCCGCCGGCCGGGGCCTGGGGGTCCGGGTTCTGGGTGGTGCTGACCTGCCAGCCGGCGTCCGTCCGCACGTGCGGTGTCGCCTTGTTCGCCGCGTTGTCGTAGGCGGAGCGCAGCGAACTCGTGGAGCTCATCCCCAGCGGCTTGTAGACGACGTCCGCGGCGAGGTCCTCCCAGGCCACGCCCTTGGCCTTGGCGACGGCCACGGCCGCCTCGGTCAGGCCGTAGTTGGTGTAGGCGTAGCTCGCCCGGAACGGTGCGAGCCGATGGTCGCGCAGGTGCTGGAGGATGTAGTCACGCTGGTAGCCAAGGTCCTCCAGCAGGTCCCCGGCGTGGTCCGGCAGTCCACTGCGGTGCGAGAAGAGGTCGGCGACCGTGACGTGGCTGCTCACCCAGGGGTCGGCCAGTGCGAAGCCGGGGTCGTGGGCGGCGACCGGGTCGTCCCACTTCACGGCCTTCTGGCCGACCACTCCGGAGACCACGGTGGAGGAGATCGGTTTGGAGAGCGAGGCGAGCTGGAAGACGGTGTCCGGGTCGACCGTCTCGGGTGAGCCGAGCCGGCGGACGCCGAAGCCCTTCACATGGACGACCTCGTCCTTGTACACGACGGCGAGGGCGACCCCCGGCACGCCCGTCTTCGCCATCGCGTTCTGCACGTAGCCGTCGATCTGCGCCACCGCGGCGGAGACCTGCTGCTCGGTCAGCTGCGGCGGCGGCTGGGCGGGCGGTGCGCTCGCCGGGGTGGACGAGGGGCTCGGCGCGGGCGCGACCACGGGACCGTTCGCGCCGCCGGAGGTGCATCCGGCGATCAGCGCGCCGGCCAGCAGCGGCACGGCCACGCGCAACCCGGGCCGCGCGGCCCTCCGGCCACCGTGACGAACCATCGAGTTCTCCCCTCGTCCGGGCGGTACGGCCCCGCTCCGGCGGCACCGTGCGCGCCACCTCGCGAGTATTCGTCGGCCCGGGGCCGCCCCGCCCGCCGCCGCGCGCCGATCCGCGCGCAATCCACCCGTCCAGCGGTGACGCGCACGGCGGCTCAGTAGTGCGGGTTGGACAGGTGGACGCCCAGGCTCTCCAGCCCGGACAGGAAGACCTCCACGCCGACCGCCGCCAGCAGCAGGCCGAGCAGCCGGGACAGCACCTCCAGCACGGTGCCGTGGGTCCGTTGCAGCAGCGGCGCGAGCAGCAGGACGCATGCGCAGTCGATGACGATCACCAGGACGTACATGCCGGCCACGGTCGTCCGCCAGCCCCATGTGTTCTCGTCCAGTGATCCGAGCAGTTCCGCCGTCACCGCGAGCGGGCTGACGATGTACGGGAGCAGCAGTTCCCGGACCCCTTCGAACATCGGGTGGAGCGACTCCTCGTCCTCCTCCTCGCCCTCGCCGAGGTGGATGCCCATGACGAGGGCGACGGCGTAGATGAAGAAGATCACCCCGCCGGCCAGTTGCAGCGACTGGGTGGAGACGTGGAAGAACGTGGTCAGGAACTCGGCCGAGTAGGCCATCAGGATGCCGACCGCCGCCGCCAGCAGCGAGCTGACCATCGTCAACCGGCGCATCTGCCCGATCGTGCGGGTGCGGCTCAGCCGGGCGAACGCGATCAGCACCTTCTGCGGGCCGATGACCGCGAAGAAGGTCACGAAGGCGGTGACGGTGGTCAGGTCGCGCATCCCCTCATCATCGGGGGGCGTCCCTGCGTCGCCGGGTGCGACGCGCCTGGCGCCGTGTCAGCCCCCGCACCCGCGAGGTCAGGCCGGCCGCCGGCACGTCGGTTCGGCGGCACGTCAGCCCGACGTCGCGTCAGCCCGACGTCGCATCGCCCGGCGGGCCGGGCCGGGAGTCGCGCCCGGCCCGCCGGCAGGCGTCAGGCCGGGTCCGCCACGCGGGCCACCGCCTCGACGACCGGGGCGTGCGGCACGGGCGCGGGCGGGACCGTGCGGGCACGGCCCAGGTGGTTGAAGACCAGGTTCAGGGTGACCGCCAGGAGGCAGCCCGCCGAGATGCCCGAGTGCAGGACGGTGGCGATCTGCTGCGGGAACGCCCGGTAGAAGCCCGGGTAGGCGATCGGGAAGATGCCGAAGGCCAGGCTGACGGCGACGATCAGCGCGTTGGAGCCGACGCTCAGGTCCGCCTTGCCGAGCGTGCGCAGGCCCGCCACCGCCACCGAACCGAACAGCACCACGCCCGCTCCCCCGAGCACCGGCTGCGGCACCAGCGAGACCAACCCGCCGACGACCGGCAGCAGGCCCATCACCACGAGGAAGATCCCGGCCAGGGCCACCACGAAGCGGCTGCGGATCCTGGTGAGCGCCACCAGCCCGATGTTCTGGGCGAAGGCCGAACAGATGAAGCCGTTGAACACGCCGCCCAGGGCGGTGGCGATCCCGTCCGCCCGCAGGCCGCCGGAGATGGTGCGGTCGTCCGCCGGCTTCTCCACGACCTCGCCCAGCGCGATCATGTCGGCGGTGGACTCGGTCATCGAGACCACCATCACCACCAGCATCGACACGATCGCCGCGACCTCGAACCGGGGTGCACCGAACGCGAACGGGTGCGGCAGCTCGACGAGCGGCAGGCTGCCGAGCGCGTGGACGTCCACCTTGCCGAACGGGATCGCCACCAGGGTGCCCACGAGCAGCCCGAGCAGGATCGCGATCCGCTGGAGGAAGCCGCGCAGGAAGCGGTGGAACAGCAGTACGGACACCAGGGTGAGCCCCGCGAGGCCGAGGTTGCCGAGCGAGCCGTAGCCCGGCGCCCCGGAGTTGCCGCCCTGGGCCCAGTTCCCGGCGACCGGGAGCAGGGAGACGCCGATCAGTGTGATCACCGTGCCGCTGACGACCGGCGGGAAGAATCTGACGAGCCGACAGAAGACGGGTGCCAGCAGGAAGCAGAAGAGGCCCGCGACCAGCGTGGAGCCGAAGATCAGCGGCAGCGCCGCGCCCTTCTGCGCCTCGATGACGGCGAGGATCGGCGAGACGGTGGCGAAGGAGACACCGTTCACGAAGGGGAGCCGCGCGCCGATCCGCCAGAACCCCAGGGTCTGCAGGAGGGTGGCGATGCCGGCGATGAACAGGCTGGCGGCCAGCAGGGTCGTGAGCTGGGCCGGGGTCAGGCCGGCCGCGGCGCCGATGATCAGCGGTGGAGCGGCGACCCCGGCGTACATGCTGGCGACGTGCTGGAGGGCGACGGTCGCCATCCGCCCGGGCGGCAGCAGTTCGTCGACGGGGTGCGGCGGCGTTGCGGGCTTCAGGGGCGCTTCGCGACGTCCCATGTGCTGTCCCTCCACATCCGAGGTGGTTTCGGGCCCGGGAACGCCGACCGGAACGGGACACGGCGACGTCGGGACGACCCTGGCGGACGGCGGTGTGCCGTCGCCCACCTGCCGGAACCCGCGGCGAACAGGCCCGGCCCATGAACAGGTCCGCGATGCGGAACATCAGTTCCGCGATTCGGTTCCACAGAATGTAGAAAGCGCGGCCCCGATGGTCAAGAGCTCCGGCCCGATTGCCCTGGCCCGCGGCAGGACCTGTCGCTTCCTCCAAGCCCACGCCGCAGGCGAGCCCACGCCGCCAGGCCGGCGCCTCCCCGCCGACGGCCGGACCAACGACAACCGCGCGCGCGTCAAGCAGCGGCCGTGCGGAAACGTCCAGGCCGATCGGCTGTGGTCCTGAAGAAGGGCGCACGCAAGAGCGGGGCCGCCGGCTTGCCGGTTTGCCCCGTCAGCGCCGGTGCGGGTCGCTTCGGTGCGGGTCGCTTCGGTGCGGGTCGCTTCGCGTCGGTGCGGTCGCGTCGACGGCGGTCCGTCCGGCGGTCCGTCCGGCGGGTCGGGCGGTCAGCCGGTCCGGCCCGCCCCGAGCGAGTCGAGCATGATGCCTTCGGTGCTGCGGAGGTACTCCTCGGCAGCCCGTTCAGCTCGGCCCTCGTCGCCGTCGGCGACCGCGCGGACGACCGGGGCCAGCCGGTCGGCCGCGGCGGCGGGGTCCTCGAACGGCGCGCGGAGGGCGGCACGGACGGGCAGGTAGGCGTTGAAGAGCGTGTTGGTGAGCAGCAGGTACACCCGGTTGCCGGTGGCGCGGGCCAGCTCGCGGTGCACCTCGATGTCGGCGAGCTGGGCGGCGTCCCCGTCCGGTGCGTTCCTTACGGCCTGTAGGAGGTCGTCGAGGCGCCGGGCGTGGTGGGCGGTGCGGCGGGCGGCCGCACGGCGGGCGACGAGGGCCCCGATGTGGCGGCGTACCTCGAACACCTCGGTGAGCCAACCGGGGTCGTGGGCGGCGAGCATCGGCAGGAGGTCGGCGCCGCCCTCGTGGAGGAAGTCGCGGATCCGGGTGCCGATGCCGTGTCGGGTGATGATCAGGCCGGCCTGTTCGAGGCGGGAGAGGGCGTGCTTCAGGGTGGTGCGGGTGACGCCGTAGCCGGCGGCGAGGTCCCGCTCGGGCGGCAGCAGGGCGCCGGGGAGGTGGATACCGCTCAGGATGTCCTGGCGCAGTCGGTGGGCCAGCAGGTCGACCACGGACCGGCGTGGGATGGTCTCGGGCATCGGCAGCGGCCTCCTCGCTCCTCGACTCCTGCGGCCGGGTGGCGCCCGGCCTCTGGACCGGGAGTCAATCCGGTGGCGGACGGACCGTCAAGGCCCGCTCGAGCGGGCCGCGTGCGGCGGCTCACCGGCCGCCGACCTCGGCGTGCGCGGTTCCGGCCAGCGTCCAGGACGCCTCCGGGCGCCATCGGCCCCACCAGCGTTCGAGCACGATCCGGGCGTCGGCGGCCTCACTGTTGCGGCACACCGCCCGGCTCCCGTCCGGGTCGGTGTACTCCAGTGCCAGGGTGCGTTCTGCCGGCTGCGTGACCGTGACACGGACCCGGCGCAGCAGGGTCCGGCCGGTGACCGTCCAGGTCGGCAGTCCGATGTGCGCCTTGAACCGGGCCGCTCCTGCCAGACCGACGGCCGGGCGCAGTGCGCCCCGCGGCCAGGTGCGCCCGCGGTGACGGAGCCTGAGGAAGACCAGGGGCGGCAGCCGGTCGAGCACGGGTTTCCTGGACACGGCGGCGACCACCTCCAGCACGTCGCCGTGGCCGAGGTCGGCGTGCAGCCAGGCCCAGCGCTCGGCGTTGCCGTGGCCGTGGATCCGGGCGGTCGCCCCGGGGGCGCCGTCCAGGTGGAGCACACCGCCGGGGCGGTCGATCGTGCCGGTGTAGCGGGAGGCGGCGGCCGGCAGCATCTGGGCTGCCGGCAGGCCCCCGTGGTGCCAGGCCCAGCGGGGGAAGGTGTAGAGCGGCTCGCCCGCCGGGTGCTCCGTCAGGTCCCAGGTGTACGGGCCGGCGGTGCCCCGCAGGTGCCGCACGCCTTCGCCGGCCTTCGCCTTCTCCGCCGCCTCCGCGGTGTCCTTCTCGTCCGCGGCCGCGGTGGAGTACGGCCGGCGGGTCGGCCAGGGCTCGGGGCCGAACCTGGCGTGTTCCACCGGGCCTTCGGGCGGGAAGAGTGCGATCCAGCCGTGCACCCGGGCAGGCGAGCCGTCGGTGGGGGCGACCAGTTCGTGGTGCAGCCAGACGCCCGTCCGCCCGGTCGGTTCGGTGAGCGTGGTGTACCAGACCTCGGTGCGGCCCGGCCTGCCGTCCCAGCGCGGCTCCAACTGCCGTTCCCCTTCGCCGCGGCGGGGGAACCGCCAGCCGGCCAGGAACGGCAGCAGCCCGCCGGGCGAAAGGCGCAGCGCGCCCCGGCCGGCCTCGCGTCCGTCCGCGGAGAGCGTGTACGGCAGGACGGTCGCCGACCGCACCGGCCGCCGGAGCGAGAGCGATTTCCGGCCGTCCAGGGTCAGGCGGCGGTCGCCTGCGGTGAAGTCCAGCCGGTAGCCGATCCGCCGGCGGGCCAGCAGGGACATCTCCAACTGCCCGGTGGCACAGGGGTCGTCGGCGATGCCCCGGATCCGGATCCTGCCCGTCACCGTGGCGACGGCGGTGCGGTGCGGCAGGAGCAGTGCGTCCGCGCGGACCTCGAGGTCGATCCGCATCGGGCGCGCCTCGGCCTCCCCGGCCAGGCGGACGGTGCCGAGCAGCGTTTCGGCGAAGGCCGTTCCGCGGGATCCCATGCCCGTCCCCCTTGCGGTCCGCACGTCCGGCGTCAGTGGCTCAGCCACCGAACCACCTGGTTGACGGTCCGTCAATAGAGCGGTGGCGAAGGCACTGTGGATGGCACTCCGGATGCCGCAGGGTGCCGTGGATGAGTCACCGTCCCACCTCTTGTACTCGCCGGTAGTCGTGCCGCATCCTCGTCCGTGCCGGCCCGAGCGCCCCCCACCACTGCGGTGGCGCCGCGCCGCGTCCTTGCGCGACACCCCGTCCTGCCCTGTTCCCAGGAGGTCCTGTGTCCCGTCCACGTCTGCGTACCGCCCTGCTGGCGGCCGTCCTGGCCACCGGGGCGGTGGCCTCGGCCGCGACCCCGGCCGGCGCCGCCGGCGCACCCGCCGCCACCACGCCGTCCGCCGCCACGCCCCTCTCCGCTCCGGGCCCGTTCACCGAACCCGACTTCGCAGCCACCTGCGCGTGGCACCGCTACGGCGAGGGCGAGCAGCCGCCGTGGTGGCTGATGTTCACCGACCCGCTGTGCGTGGAGTACAGCAAGCGCGACATCACCGTGGACAACGGTGGCGCGCTGCGCTTCCTGCTCGCCGAACCGGCACGGATCGCGGCCTCGCTGCTGACCTGCCACTACTACCAGCAGGACCACTGGAGCGTGCAGCCCAGCACCGGTGCGGCGCCGTGGGTGGCCTGGGACGGCCAGTACTGGTGGGACCGGACGGGCCGGAGGGCCGGCGTGCGGCTGACCGGCTTCCGCGTCGACGGAGTGCCCGTCGGCATCGGCGACGCCGTCATCGCGCTGCGGCCGCACCACCCCGCCCTGGCCGACGCGCTCGCCGCCTACGGCACCGCCTCCGGGGAGAGCGGCTTCACCACGGCGCTGCCGTCCGATCTCCGCTGCGCCCTGGCCGGGTGAGCCGACGATGCCCCTCGCCCCACTGGACCGGCGCGGTCTGCTCAAGGCGCTCGCCGCGGCCACCGCGGTCCTCGCCGTGGGTCGGCCGGGCACGGCCCCGGCCCGGGCCGGCGACCTGAACCCCTGGACGACGCAGAGCCTGGAGGCGTTCGCCGACACCCTCGTCCCGGGGCAGCGGCGTCACCCGGGGGACCTGCCGATCGCCGGCGCCGTGACCGGACCGGGCGCGGTACAGGCCGGCGCCGTCCAGGTCCTCACCTCGCCCGACCTGCCGCTCGGCCCGTGGCTGCCGGAGATCGCCGGTCTGCTCGACGCCCGCGCGCTGGCCCGGGCCGCCACCCATCTGCTGTGGCTCCCGCCCGGGTGGCCGCCGTTCGTCGGCCTGCCCTTCGACCACCGGACCGCCCTGGTCACCGGCCTCTTCGAACCGGGCGAGGTGGACCGTCCGGTCTGGCAGGTCCTGGCGCTGCTGGTCGGCCTCGCGTTCGACACCGCCGCCCACCGGCACACCGCCGACGCCCTCGCCGCCGGCCATCCGGGGCTCGCCTGGATCGGCTTCCCCCCGCCGGACGCGGACGGCCTGTGGCGCTTCCCCGAGCACTCCTACAACCGGCCCCTGGCCGGCCTCCATCCGCGCACCACGGCCTCGGGGAGCCCGGCATGAGCGCGCAGACCGCCGATGTGCTGGTGATCGGTTCGGGGTTCGGCGGCGCGATACCCGCCTACCACCTCGCCGCCGGCGGCGCCCGCGTCACCGTCCTCGAACGCGGACCCCGCCTGGCGGCCGGCGACTTCACCCACGACCTGCGACTCGGCAGCTACACGAGGATCGTGGACGTCATCAAGGGCGACGGGATCTCGGTCGTGGCCGGGAACTGTGTCGGCGGCGGCAGCGTGGTCTACTTCGCCGCATCCCTGCGCGCCCCGTCCTTCGTCTTCGAGCGCCGGGGCAGCCTGCGGCGGCGCATCTGGCCGGCCGCACTGACCCGCGCCGCGCTCGACCCCTGGTACGACCGGGTCGAGCAGTCCCTGCCGACCACCCGTCTGGGCTGGGACGGCATCTCGTACGCCGGCGGCGTCCTCGCCGCGGCCTGCCACCGGGCCGGGCGCACCTGCAACCCGGTGCCCGTCGCCGTCGACCCCGAACGCTGCACGGACTGCAACTGGATGCTGTCGGGCTGCCGTTTCGACGCCAAACGCTCGATGCTGCTGAACTACCTGCCCGCGGCCGAGGCCCACGGCGCCGACGTGCGGCCCCTGCACGAGGTCCAGGCCGTCGTCCCGTCCTGGATCGACGGTCACCGGTACGCCGTGCGCTACACCGTCCTGGATCCCTCGGACTACGGCTGCACACTGGAGACCGGCACCATCCACGCGAAGGTCGTGGTCCTCGCGGCCGGCGCGGTCGGCACCCCGGTCGTCCTGCAGCGCTCCGCCCTCGCCCTCGGCGGCATCCCCGCGGCCGTGGGCCGCTACTTCTCCGGCAACGGCGACCGGGTCTCCGTCGCCGTCCTGGACGAGGCCAAGGTCCGCGGCCTGCTCGGCCTCTCCCGTCCGGACGGTTCCGCGTACGCCGCACTGCCGATCGGCAAACCCATCACCGCCGCCACCTTCGACCACCTCGACGGCGCCGCCCCCGAGTTCAGCCGCTTCACGCTCCAGCAGATCTACTTCCCACCGATCACCAGCACCCTCGCCCGGGCCACCCTCGGCCCGGGGTGGTTCGGCACCGCGAAGCGGCAGCTGCGCCGCTCGTGGCGGTCCTGGCTCACCGTGCTCGCCATGACCGAGGACGACAACGAGGGGACGTTCGGCCCGCCGCCGCCGACCGGCGGCTTCGTCCGCCTCGCCCCCGGCCTCGGGCTCGGCACCATGGCCTACTCGCCCACCGCCGACACCCGGGCGGGCTGGAACGCGGCCGACGCCGAACTCCGTGCCGTCCTGGAGCAGGACGGGCTGGCCACCGTCCGGCCCTGGACGGAGCAGGTCGGCGGCTCGGTCACCGCCCACCCCCTGGGGTCGTGCCGGATCGGCGACGACCCCGGTACCTCCGCGCTCACCGACCAGCACGAACTGCGCGGCCATCCGGGGCTGTTCGTCACGGACGGCGCGGCCGTCCCGACCTCCCTGACCGTCAACCCGTCGCTGACCATCGCCGCCCTCGCCGAGCGCGCCGTCCCCGCCGTCGTCGCCCGCGCCAACCAGGCCGGAGTCCCCGTCACGTACGGCGCACCACCGCCGTGATCCCCGGCGGCCCGGCGGTGGGACCACGGTCGGCAGCCGGTGGGCCGAAGGCCCTGCCCGATCCGGCCGCCGCAGCTGCGGCGGCGGCCGGATCAGGGGGCGGGGCTGGCAGTGGCGGCCGGGGTGTCGCAGGTCCTGGGCGTAGCGTCGTGGTGCCCCGCCAGCCAGAAGCCGACGAGGAGGCCCGCGACGGCGAGGACGCGGTGCCGGTTCTGCTTCCACCAGGACGGCGACCCTGCGGCCATGAAGCGCAGCTGGGTGTACTCCGGATGCACCTGGGGCGGTGCGTCCCTGAACAGTCCCATCAGGTCAACTCCTCTCCCTCGAGGGGGATTCACGACCATACGCCCCATCCGTCCTTGATCGTCGGGAATATCGGACCTGTGCCGCCGGCTGCGCGCCCCTGGCATCCGCTGTCACCTAGGGACTCGCCCTGATGCCCGTACCCCGGGCGTTCCCCTACCGTCGTGGGTGGCCCCGGGACTCCGGCCGGCCGTGTCCGTTTCGCACCGGACTCATGGTCAACAGGGGGACTCGATGAAGGCGATCGTCCAGGAGCGGTACGGCCCGCCCGATGTTCTGGAGCTCCGGGAGGTCGACAGACCGGTCGCCGCAGAGCACGAGGTCCTGGTGCGGGTCCGTGCGGCGTCGGTCAACGCCCGTGACTGGCACACGATGCGGGGCGATCCGTACCTGGCACGCCTGGCGCTCGGGGTCGGCGCCCCGAAGGCGCGGATCCGGGGCACGGACTTCGCGGGCCGGGTGGAGGCGGTGGGGCCGGGTGTGACGGGGTTCCGTCCCGGTGACGAGGTGTTCGGCGAGGCCGACGGTGCGTTCGCCGAGTACGTGTGCGCCTCCGACAGCGTCGTCGAGGTGAAGCCGGCCGGTCTGTCGTTCGAGCAGGCGGCCGCTCTCCCGCTGGCGGGGAACACCGCTCTGATGGGCCTGCGCGACCTCGGCCGGGTGCAGCCGGGTCAGCGGGTCCTGGTGAACGGCGCGTCGGGCGGTGTCGGCACCTTCGCCGTGCAGATCGCCAAGGCGCTGGGCGCGGAGGTGACCGGCGTGTGCAGCACGAAGAATCTCGACCTGGTCGGCTCCCTGGGTGCGGACCACCTCGTGGACTACACCCGGGAGGACTTCACCACGACCGGCCGGCAGTACGACCTCGTGTTCGACCTGGTGGGGAACCGTTCGCTGGCCGAGTGCCGGCGCGCTCTGACGCCGGTGGGCAGGCTCGTCCTCGCCGGCGGAGGCGTGTTCGAGGGAGGGAGTGCCGTCGGCCCGATCGGCCTCGTCCTCAGGGGCAAGCTGATGTCACCGTTCGTCCGCCAGCGGCTGCTCGTCCTCACGGCGAAGCCGGCCAGGGAGAACCTCGCGGCTCTGCGGGAGCTCGCCGAGTCCGGGAGGCTCACCCCGGTGATCGACCGGACCTACGCCCTGAGCGAGGTGCCCGATGCCATCCGGTACCTGGAGGTGGAGCACGCCCGCGCGAAGGTGATCGTCACCGTGTGACGGCGCCCGGGAGCAGCGCACGGCACACGGTGACGGCGGGGAGCCTCGGCCCCGTGGTGCGCGAACGGCGTTGCGGTCAGCCGTGGTTGCCCACCCGCAGGATCTGGGCGGCCGCCCGGCCCGCGGCCTCGGCGCCGTGGCCCGCACCCTCGACCTCCACCGCCACGGCCAGGTCGCCGCGGTAGGCGATGAACCAGCTGTTGGGGTTCCTGCCGTCGACCTCGGCGGTGCCGGTCTTGGCGCCGACCTGGCCGGACAGGCCGGCCATCGGGGCGCGGGCGGTGCCCTCCCGGACGGTCTTGGCCATCATGGCCCGCAGGTCGCGGGCGATCGCCGCGGGCAGCCGGCCGGGGGCGGTGGCCCGGTCGGCGACGCCGTCCACCACGACCGGCTGGCGGAAGGTGCCGCTCTGCACGGTCGCCGCGACGGAGGCCATCAGCAGGGTGTTCATCTGGATGCTGCCCTGGCCGATGTACTCCGCCGCCTGCTCGTCCCGGCTGCCCGGGGCGGGGATCCGGGCGTCGAAGCTGGTCAGGCCGGTGTGCCACTCCAGGCCGAGGCCGAACTGCTCGGCGGCGACCTTGGCGAGCGTGCCCGGCCCGAGCTTCGCGAGGCCCTGCTCGATGAAGGCGGTGTTGCAGGAGTGCGCGAAGTCGTCGGCCAGGGTGTAGCCGAGGTGGTCGCCGCGCTCGTCGTTGTGCCACGCCTTCGGGGAGTTGACGGTGTCCCTGCACGGCGCGGGGCTGTCCGGGTCGAGGCCGGCCTCCAGCAGCGCGGCGCCGGTCACCACCTTCATGGTGGAGCCCGGCGCGATCTCGCCTCCGAAAGCGCGGTTGAAGGTGCCCGCCGGGGCGCTGGCGACGGCCAGGACGTGTCCGGTGCTGGGCTCGACGGCCACCACCGACCCGGCCCGGCCCCCGCCGGTCTGCTCCCGCAGCGCGGCCTCCACCGCGCGCTGGAGCGCCGCGTCGAGGGTCACCCGGAACTCGGCCGCGCCGGGGTCGGTGAGGGTGAACAGCTGCTCGGCGGGCTGCGCGGCACCGCGCACCAGCACCACCGCCCGGCCGGGCGTGCCGGGGCGGCCGCCCGTCTTGACGCCCGCCAGCATCGCCTTGACGGGCGAGGAGTCGTCGAAGGGCTTGCCGTTCCGGTCGACCAGCCGGCCGGGCAGTGCGTCCACCGTCCGGACGGCGATGGACCCGCCCTCCGCCAGCCTCGGGTGGATCACACCCGGCTCCCAGTGCACGGCGGTCCGGCCCTCGTCGGTGCGGACCACGCCCAGGCGGCCGTCGTACTCCCAGGCACGGTCGGTGCCCTCGAACCGCATCCGGGCGTGGAAGCCCTGCGCCGTCCGGCCGGGCTGCGCCGAGGCGGCCGCGGTGGCACCGGTCGCGCCGGTGGGCGTGAGGGTGAACTCGCTCGGGTGGAGCTCCTGCCGGAAGGAGGACAGCGCACCGGTGGCGAGGTCCGGGCGGTCGGTCAGCGCGGCGGCCGCCGCGACGTCGCCCCTCCCCCAGGCGTCGAGGAAGCCCTTCGCGGCGGTCGCGGCCTGGTCCGTGGTCGGCGCCTGAGCGGCCGTGGCCGCGGCCTGCTGCGCCGGCTTCGCCGCGCCGCCGCCCCCGGATCCGCCCCAGACGGCGTGCGCGACGTTGTACGCACCCACGCCGCCGATCGCCAGCATGCCCCCGCAGACGACCGCGACGCCGGCCCGGACCGCTCGCCGGCGCCGCCCGGGCGCCGTCGCCTCCGCCCCGTCCTCGGCGTCCTCGTACTCGGCGTCGCCGTACTCGGCTTCCTCGTACCGGTCGTCCTCGTACCCGATCATCCCCGCCCCCTCGTGAAAATCATGGCGGTGGAGATCATCCGCTCCCGAACGGCCGGGCGCAATGAGTATCCGTACTCAGAGGCCCGGCCGGGGAACGGATGTGCGACGATCTGCTATCCGGCGGCGACGACCTGACCGGACGTCACCTGAGGCGGGTTCGGAAGGAGCGACGCGAGGTTGTCGCGCACGAAGTCGGCCGCCCTGGTGACCGACTCCTCGGCGCCGGCGCGGTCCTCGAAGACGCTGGTCGAGACCATCACGCCGTTCCCCGCGTCGACCCAGTAGTAGGCCACGAAGCCGGGTACCTGACGGAGGAGGGGGAGGAACCCCTCGGCCACCCGGCGTCCCGCCTCGGCGGGATCCGTCACGCCTTCGTACCTTCGCACTGCTGCGTACACGCCGTTCTCCTCGCGCATCCCTGGGTCGCATCTGTCCGGGACGGCATACCCCCACCGGCCCTCCCACGGTCGCGAGAGGGGCGGAAGGCACCCGGACGGCTCACCGCCCGTGCCGCCCGCGGGGCGGAACCGCGCCCGCGGTCAGGCCCGGCAGCGCAGCATCGCCAGCGACGGTTGGGCGAGGAGGTCCGTCCAGAAGTCCTCGCCGTACGCGCGGATGCCGGCCTCGGACACCTGCAGCGCGACCCACTCGAGCTCGCGGAACCCGGCTGCCCGCAGACACTCCTCGTAGACCTCGCGGCGCGGGACGGCAACACACGTCCCCGACCTGGTACCGCACGTCCAACGGGTCGCGCCGCTCGATGTCCCGCGCGGCGGCGATCACCTGGACGGAGATGTCGACGCCGAGGACCTCCGCGGCACCGCGCCGCGTGAACTCGCGGCTGTAGAAGCCGGTGCCGCACGCCGGGTCGAGCACCGATCGGCCCTCCACCCCCACCAGCCCCAGGAAGCTGGGCACCTCCCCGTAGCGCGTCAACGGCAGGGACTTGAATCCCTCGAACACCTCGCCGATCTCGTCGTACTGCTGCACGCCCACGGGCTGCCCCCCTCCTGCGCAGTCCGGTCCGCGCCACCCCGCGGGCCTCCGACGTCCGGGCCCGCGGGCTCGCGGTCGCGGCAGAGCGTCTCCTCCGCCCCGCTCGACCACCGTACTGGCGGACGGCACAAGGAAGTTGGCGTGACGACCGGGGTGCCTACGAGGCCGGTCCCGTGGCGCCGCCGTCCGCCACCGCGTCCTCCAGCGCCTTGATGTCGATCTTCTTCATCTGCAGCATCGCGCGCATCGCCGGCTGGGAGACAGCCGGGTCCGGGTCGTCGATCAGCTCCATCAGGCGTCGCGGGGTGATCTGCCAGGAGAGCCCGTAACGGTCCTTCAGCCAGCCGCAGTCGCTCTCCTGCCCGCCCTCGGTGAGGGCGTCCCACAGCCGGTCGACCTCCGCCTGGTCCTCGCAGTTCACCTGGAGCGAGATCGCCTCGGTGAACGGGAAGATCGGGCCGCCGTTGAGTGCGACGTAGCGCTGTCCGGCGAGATCGAAGGACACGGTCATCACCGAGCCCGCCGCGCCGGGGCCGGCCTCCCCGTAGCGCTGCACTCCGACGATCCGGGAATCCGGGAACAGCGAGGTGTAGAACCGCGCCGCCTCCTCGGCCTGATGGTCGAACCACAGGAAGGTGGTGATCTTCTGCTCGGGCACTGCGTCCTCCCGTTCGTCGGGTCTCGCCGACGACGGTAGGCCGCGGAGCTCCCGCACGCACCGGGGCCACGCCGCACCGCTCCGTGCGGGTGGCACGGAGCAGTCGCGTCCGCGTCGGTCACCCGGGTGTCCGGGCGGAACGGGTCGCGGGCCCCGGCCGGCGCACGCGGGTGGCCGGCCGGGGCCCGACGGTGTCCTCCGCGGACGTCAGACGTTCCTGCGGTACTGGCCGCCGACCTCGAAGAAGGCCTCGGTGACCTGCTGCAGGGAGCAGACCCGGGCGGCGTCCATGAGGACCTCGAAGACGTTCTCGCCGCTGATGGCGGCCGACTTCAGCCGGGCGATCGCCTCCGCGGCCTCGGCGCCGTGCCCGCGCTGGTAGTCGCGGACGCGCTGCAGCTGGGACTCCTTCTCGGCCGTGGTGGCGCGGGCGAGCTCCAGCTGCTGGGCCTCGCCGTCGCCGCCGGGGCGGCGGAAGGTGTTGACGCCGATGATGGGCAGCGTGCCGTCGTGCTTGCGCTGCTCGTACAGCATCGACTCGTCCTGGATGCGGCCGCGCTGGTAGCCGGTCTCCATGGCGCCGAGCACGCCGCCGCGCTCGTTGATGCGGTCGAACTCGGCGAGCACCGCCTCCTCGACCAGGTCGGTGAGCTGGTCGATGACGAACGAGCCCTGCAGGGGGTTCTCGTTCATGGCGAGGCCCCACTCGCGGTTGATGATCAGCTGGATCGCCAGCGCCCGGCGCACCGACTCCTCGGAGGGGGTGGTGACGGCCTCGTCGTAGGCGTTGGTGTGCAGCGAGTTGGCGTTGTCGTAGATGGCGATCAGCGCCTGAAGGGTGGTGCGGATGTCGTTGAAGTCCATCTCCTGGGCGTGCAGCGAGCGGCCCGAGGTCTGCACGTGGTACTTCAGCTTCTGGGAGCGCTCGTTGCCGCCGTACTTCTGCTTCATCGCGACGGCCCAGATCCGCCGGGCGACCCGGCCGAGCACCGAGTACTCGGGGTCCATGCCGTTGGAGAAGAAGAACGACAGGTTGGGCGCGAAGTCGTCGATGTGCATGCCGCGGGCCAGGTAGGCCTCGACGTAGGTGAAGCCGTTGGCGAGGGTGAAGGCGAGCTGGCTGATCGGGTTCGCGCCGGCTTCGGCGATGTGGTAGCCGGAGATGGAGACGGAGTAGAAGTTGCGGACCTTGTTGGCGATGAACCACTCCTGGATGTCGGCCATCATCCGCAGCGAGAACTCGGTCGAGAACAGGCAGGTGTTCTGGCCCTGGTCCTCCTTGAGGATGTCCGCCTGCACCGTCCCGCGGACGTTCGCCAGCGCGCGGGCGCGCAGCCCGGCGGCCTCCTCGGGCGAGGGGTCGCGGCCCTCGGCGGCGCGGAAGGCGTCGACCTGCTGGTCGATCACGGTGTTGAGGAAGAACGCCAGGACGGTGGGCGCCGGACCGTTGATGGTCATGGACACCGAGGTGGTGGGCGCGGCGAGGTCGAAGCCGTCGTAGAGCGCCTTCATGTCCTCCAGGGTCGCGACGGAGACTCCGGAGGTGCCGACCTTGCCGTAGATGTCGGGGCGCTCGTCGGGGTCCCGGCCGTAGAGGGTGACCGAGTCGAAGGCGGTGGACAGCCGGGTGGCGGGCTGGCCCTCGGAGAGCAGCTTGAACCGGCGGTTGGTGCGGAAGGGGTCGCCCTCGCCGGCGAACATGCGGGCCGGGTCCTCGCCGTCCCGCTTGAACGGGAACACGCCGGCGGTGAACGGGAAGAGCCCGGGCAGGTTCTCGCGGCGCCAGAAGCCCACCAGTTCGCCGTGGTCGGTGAAGCGGGGCAGTGCGACGCGCGGGATCCGGTTGCCCGAGAGGGACTCGCGGGTCAGCTTGGTGCGGATCTCCTTGTCACGGACGACGACGACCTGCTCGTCGCCGGAGTAGGAGGCGACCACGGCGGGCCAGTTCTCGATCTGCTCGGTGACCTCGTGCGGGAGCTGCTTGCGGGCGGTCGACAGCAGCGCCTCGACGTTCGCCGCGTCGTGGCCGGCGTCGGCGAGCTGGCCCCGCACGACGTCCAGGCGCTGCACCGAACGGGCCGCCTCGGTGAGCCGCTCGGTCTCGGCGTGGTAGCCGCGGACGGTCTCGGTGATCTCGGCGAGGTAACGCACCCGCTCGGCGGGGACGACCTGGCGGATGCCGGAGGAGTGGCGTACGGAGACCTCCGGCAGGGCGCCCTCGGTCAGCGGCAGCCCGTGCTCGGCGAGGGCGGCCTTCAGGCTCTGGTAGAGCGCGGTGACGCCGTCGTCGTTGAAGGTGGCCGCGGAGGTGCCGAACACCGGCATGTCCTCGGGCCGCATGCCGAAGGCCTCGCGGTTGCGGACGAGCTGGCGGCCGACGTCGCGCAGGGCGTCCTTGGCACCGCGGCGCTCGAACTTGTTGATGGCGACGACGTCGGCGAAGTCCAGCATGTCGATCTTCTCGAGCTGCGAGGCGGCGCCGAACTCCGGCGTCATCACGTACAGCGAGGTGTCGACGAAGGGCACGATGGCCGCGTCGCCCTGGCCGATGCCGGGCGTCTCGACGATCACCAGGTCGAAGCCGGCGGCCTTGACGACGTCGAGCACGTCGGAGAGGTGCTCGGGCAGCTCGTGACTGCCGCGGGTGGCCAGGCTGCGGAAGAAGACCCGGTTCCCGTCGAGGGAGTTCATCCGGATCCGGTCGCCCAGCAGCGCACCGCCGCCGCGGCGCCGGGTCGGGTCGACGGCGATGACCGCGACCCGCAGCTTGTCCTGCTGGTCGACGCGGAACCGGCGGACGAGCTCGTCGGTCAGCGAGGACTTGCCGGAGCCGCCGGTGCCGGTGATGCCCAGGACGGGGGTCACCCGCGCGGCCGCGGCGGCTCGCACCCGCTCCATGAAGTCCGCGGGCAGCTTGCCCAGTTCCGCGCCGGTGATGCTGCGGGCGATCGCGAACCGGTCGCCGGCCAGCAGCGCGTCCAGGTCGGCCGCCCGGCCGTCCCACAGGTCGAAGTCACAGTCCTTGACGACCGTGTTGACCATGCCGGCCAGGCCCATCCGCTGGCCGTCCTCGGGCGAGAAGATCGTGACACCGCTGCTGCGCAGCCGGGTGATCTCCTCGGGCACGATCACGCCTCCGCCGCCGCCGACCACGCGGATGTGCTCGGCCCCGGCCTCGCGCAGCCGGTCGACGAGGTACTCGAAGTACTCCACGTGTCCGCCCTGGTAGGAGGAGACGGCCACGCCGTGGGCGTCCTCCTCGAGCGCCGCGTCGACGACCTCCTGGACGGAGCGGTTGTGGCCGAGGTGGATCACCTCGGCGCCCTGCGACTGGAAGATCCGCCGCATGATGTTGATCGATGCGTCGTGCCCGTCGAACAGTGCCGACGCGGTGACCAGTCGGACGGGGTGCACGGGACGGTGCAGATCACTCATGGAGGACCTCATGTCGGTTCGGCGAAGACTACTGAACAAATATAGTAGGACGTCCTAGCATTTTTGTGAGGAGCGATGTGACCAGACGCACATGTCGCCCGGACGGCCGCCCGCGGTAGAGCCGGTGTGCGAGGCCTTCGCCAGGGCCAGGCGGGCGGTGGGCGGCACGGCCCGGAATCACCCCTCAGGGGGACACGGCCCCGGCCCGGGAGGCGGGTGACCGGCCGGCGCGACTCGCCGCCGGCGACGCCGCCGCCACCGAGGCCAGCCGGCGCAGGCTCGCGCGGCGCTGGACGGCGCCGAGACCGGTCGCCGCTCCGCCCAGGGCGATCCAGCCCAGCGGGCCTGCGGTCATCACCAGCCCCGTGATCAGCAGCGGCCCCGCCGACTTCTGCACCGACTGGGCCATCCCGGCCACCCCCAGGTAGGAGGCGCGGGCCCGCGGCGGCGCCAGGCTCACCGCCAGCTCCCACGAGCTCACCGAGCGCAGCAGCTCCGCCAGGGTGACCAGGACGGCGGCCGCCAGCAGTGCCACCGAGGCGGACCAGGCGTCGCCGGCGGTCGCGGCAGCGAGCAGCAGACAGCACCCGAGGAGCGCCGCCCCGTACCACCCCAGCGCCTTGACCGCCCCGCGCGGGCCGTCGGCCCAGGCGGAGACGCGCAGCTGGAGCAGCACCACCAGGACGGTGTTGACCACCAGGAAGGCGGGGACGAGGGCGTGCGGCGCGGCGGTGTGGTGCACCAGCCAGAGCGGCAGGCCCACATTGAGCACCGAGTCGTCGAGGTTCAGCGGGATGTCGAGCAGGACGAACCGCAGGTAGCCGCGGTCCCGCCAGGGGCTGGGCGTGGCGGTCGGGGCGTCCGCGGCCGCCGCTCCCCCGCCGTCCGCGCCTCGCGCCATCACCAGGCCCTGCCCGGCGGGCTCGGCCGTGCGCAGGACGAGGACGGCGGCCAGCAGGAAGGAGAGGGCGTTGGCCAGGATCAGTGCCCGGTACGCAGCGGGGGTGCCCACGGCCAGCCCGAGGGCCGCGATGCCCGCGCCGAGCGCGTAGCCGGCGTTGGCCGTGCTGCGGAACAGCGCCTGGTAGACACCGCGGCGCTCGCCCGCGACCCGGGTGGCGAAGAGCATCTCGAGCGTCTTGGCCGCGCGCTCGCCCAGGCAGGTGAGGGCCACCACGGCCAGCAGCACCGCGTAGTCGTCCACCACCAGCAGCAGGCCCATGGTGCCCAGGCGCAGCAGGTGGCAGGCGACCAGCAGGCCCCGGACGGTGAGCCGTTCGGCCGCCCGTCCCGCGAGCGGCGATCCGGCGATCCCGGCCACCGCGGCGACGCCGAGCAGCAGGCCGAGCTGCCGGGCGTCCAGGCCACGGACGAAGGTGAACCAGAGCACGGACGCCGCCGACCAGACGCCGGTGCCGGTGCGGTCGACGAACTGGGAGAGCAGCATCATCCGCCCGTCGCGCCCGCCCGGCGGTCTCCGCAGCTGTGCAACCAGTCCGTTCGCGTGCCGCCGCATGGCGAGCCCCCCGTTCGTCTCTCCGCCAACAAATCTCGATATCAAGATACTTCATATCGAGATTTCCCGGACGATCGATCGGGAACGGCTCCTACGGTCGGCCGGCCGGATCCCGGCGGACGGGACGATGCGGGCCGGGCCGCCCCCGCCGGACGGCACGGCCCGGACGGCACGGCCCGGACGGCACGGCCCGGACGGCACGGCCCGGACGGCGCGGCCCGGACGGCACGTCAGATCCCGGCAACGAGCGGGCGACGGCCCGGCAGCCCGGGCCTTCCGCCCCCGTGCGAGGATCACAGGCAGGGAACGGCTCGGGTGAGGGGATGCGCCGTGTGCACCGTGTTCGTCAGCTTCGACCCCGGCTCCCCGGTGCCGGTCGTCATCCTTGCCGCGCGGGACGAGTACGCCGACCGGGCGTGGCTGCCGCCCGCCAGGCACTGGCCGGCCCGGCCTCGGCTGCTCGGCGGCCTCGACCTGCTGGCGGGCGGTACCTGGCTGGCGGTCGACCCGGGCGGCGCCGGCCGCACCCCGCGGCTGGCCTGCATCCTCAACGGCTTCGGGCTCCCGGCCGACCCGGCGAACCGCCTCTCCCGCGGTGAACTGCCACTGCTGGCCGCGGACGGCGACGACCTCGGCGACCGCGACTGGGCGCGCTACGACCCGTTCCACCTGATCACCGCGGTGCCGGACGCGGTCTCCATGCTGGGGTGGAGCGGCACCGAACTCACCCGCCGGTCGCTGGAGCCGGGCCTGCACGCCGTCATCAACGACGGGATGGAGGGCCTCGCCTCGCACCGGACCTCGTCCCGGAGCGCCTCGCGGATGATGGCCGCCCGGCTGGCGCACTTCCGGCCCCGACTGGCCGCCGTCCACCGGCCGGAGCCGCCCACCGACCCGGCCGGCGGCCCGGACGCCCCGACCGCCGAGGTGTGGGGCGACTGGCCGGAGATCGCCGACGGCGACGGCCTGGACCGCACCGACCCGGCCGCCCTCGTCCAGCACCGCGACTTCGGCAGCGGACGGGTCTGGGCCACCACCTCGCTCGCCCTGGTCGGCCTCGGCCGTGACGGCATCCGCTACGACTTCAACCCGGCCCCGGGCAACGCCGCCTGGTACCCGGTCGACACCCGCCCGCCCGCCGGCTGAGTCCGCACCGGGCGCGGTGCGGCGAGCGGCAGCGCCGGGGCGGTCCCACCGCGGTCAGGGCAGGCCGACGGTTCGGCGGACGGTCTCGAAGCCGACCACCTCGACGAGCGGGGTGTCGTCGGCGTCCCGGGTCAGGCGGACGGTGTTCCCGACCAGCAGTCCGCCGGTCATCACGTAGGTGCCGAACGCGACCGCGCGGCGTGCCCGGCACTCGCCGCCGCCCGGGCATCCGTACACCTGCCGGCCCACGCCGCTGTCGTCGTCGACGCCCCGACCGCCCCGTCGACCTGCCGACGCGGTGTCAGCCGCCGAGCCTGAGCGCCACGATGCCGGCCAGGACCGCGGCGCCGGCGGCCAGCCGGGCACGGCCGAGCGGCTCCCGCAGCACGAACGCGCCGATCAGGGCGGCGATCAGGATGCTGGTCTCGCGCAGCGCGGCGATCGCGGCAAGGTCGCCGACCGACTGGGCCCACACCACCAGGCCGTACGCCGCCAGTGACATCACCCCGCCGGCCAGGCCGCGCCACGGCCGTCGGCGCATCGCGGCGAGCAGCGGCCGGCCGCGGACGGCGAGGGCGACCAGCAGCATCGCCGCGCCCTGGGCGAGGAACATCCAGGCCAGGTAGCCCGCGGTGCCGCCGGCCCGCCGGACGCCCGTGCCGTCCACCACGGTGTACGCGGCGATCAGCACGCCCGTCCCCAGTGCGGCGCCGAGCGCGGGCAGCTGGGCGCGGCCGGGCAGTCCGCCGGCGAAGGCCAGCCCGGCCAGCCCGAGCGAGATGACCAGCACTCCGGCGGCCTGGCCGACGGGCAGCGGCCGGCCGAGCACCGTGACCGACAGCAGCGCGACCACCAGGGGCGAGGTGCCGCGGGCGATCGGGTACATCTGGCCGAAGTCGCCGAGCCGGTACGCCTGAAGCAGGAGCAGCTGGTAGCCGACCTGCAACACGGTGGACGCCGCGATGAACGGCCAGGCCGCCCGGTCCGGCGGCGGGGCGAGGCAGGCGAGCAGGGCGCCGCAGCCGAGGATCGCGGTGTTCATCAGCGCGAACCCGGCCAGGCCGTCCCTGCTGCGGTGCGCCATCGCGTTCCACAGCGCGTGCAGCACCGCGGCGGCGAGCACCACGAACGGAACCGCTTCCCGCGTCACACGGACCCCTTCCGGACGGGTCGGGAGCAGTTCCCGGGCCCAAAGATGTATAGCCAACTTCGGGCCATACAACAGGCCGGGGCGGCAGACCGTCAACCGACGACCCCCCACGACCGACCCACCGGCCGACCGACCCGCCGGCCCGCCCTTCCGCCCTTCCGCCCTTCCGCCCGCCAACGCCGACGGCCCCGCCGAACCTCGGGTTCGGCAGGGCCGTCGTCCTCACGCCGCGGAGCACTCCCCGCGCCGTCGCGGTCGGGGGATCACTGCTCCCCGCGGCCGGTCATGAGCGGTAGCGGTAGCGGATGCGTCCACGGGTGAGGTCGTAGGGGCTGAGCTCCACGAGGACCCGGTCCTCCGGGAGGATCTTGATGTAGTTCTTCCGGATCTTCCCGCTGATGTGGGCGAGCACCTTGTGCCCGTTCTCGAGTTGCACGGTGAAGGTGGCGTTGCGCAGGCACTCGAGGACGATGCCCTCGACTTCGATGCCCCCTGCTGTTTTGGTCATGCTTCCTCACTTCTCGGTCGGTGATCGTGTGGGCGACGGGCTCGGGCGGCCGCGTGCGCCCGGTCGTGGGGCCGCGGGTCAGCGGCGGACGAGCTCCAGGGTGCTGCCGGCGCGCCGGGCCCCGAGGCCGGCGAGGAGGGCGGTGGCGGCCGTGTTGGACTCGTCCACCTCGGCCCAGGCCCAGGCCTTCCCGGACGTGTGCAGCGAGCCCAGCGCGTGGGCCAGGAGTGCCCGGGCGATGCCGCGGCGCCGCCGGTCGGCCCGGACGGCGACCAGTCCGATCCGCGGTTGCCGGAGGAACGGCACCACCCGGACGAGGCCCACGTAGCCGTCCGCCTCCTGCGCCACCGCGTACTTCGACGGGTCGACCACGGTGTCCCCCGCCGGGCGGGGCAGGACCTCGGCCGGCATCGTGTGCCACCCGACAGTGGCCTCGACCTCCTCGCGGACGGTCCGGTCGAGGACGCGCAGCGGGCCCTCCTCCGCGGAGCCGGCGGGGACGATCGTCACGCCCTCCGGGCACTGTACCGGGTCGAGGCCGGTGATCTGCGGATCGGTGGGCACCAGGTGGCCCCACTCGCGGCGGGCGGGGGTGAAGCCGGCCCGCTCCCAGGCGGACGCGGTGTCGGGGTCCGCCTCGTCCACCAGGGTGTACAGCGGTGTCGCCAGGTCGGCCAGCACGGCGTCGGCGATGCGGTCGAACGCGGCGCCGTGCCACGCGTCGATGCTGAGGAACAGCCGTCCGTCGGGCCGGAGCGATGTGTCGCCGCTGCCGACCACCAGGCCGTCCTCGACGGCCTGCCACTGCGAGTCGGAGACCCGGGTGACCCGGACCGCGGCGCGGTTGCCCCCGGCCGGGGCGGAATTCAAGGGATTCATGGGTGTTGCCTCTCGGGAGTGCCTTCTTCCAGGCGCTCCCGGCGACACCTCGGTCAGCCGCCCGCCGCAACGGAGATGGGGAGCACCCATACGGATACAGCCTTCACGGGTGTCACCTCCCTCGGTCTTCTCACGGCTGCCCAGACGCTACCAGCCGGCCCCGCCCGGCCCAACCGGTTTTCCGGGCACCGGCCGAGCGGGACCCGGAGCGCCCACCGCCACAACGGCAGCGGCGGGTGCGATCAGCGCAGCGGGACGGCGTGGACGGGGGTGTCCGGCACGGGCCGGCTCACCAGGTCCATGATGTGCACCAGGCCGCCGTCCTCGATCTCCACCCGGACGGCCCGGTCGGCGTCCTCGTAGACGGGGTGCCCGTGCGGGCCGTAGCCGGCCTGCCGCTCCACCACCACGGTGTCCTGCTCACCGTGGGACCCTGCCGGTCCGGGGAAGGTCAGCATCCAGCGGGCCGTGTCCGGTGCCACGGCGATCACTCCCTCTCCAGAACGGCCCTGCCCCGGCCTCCATTGTCCGACGGCCCGGCCGCCGTGCACCCGCCGGGCGTCCGGCCGCGGTGAGTCCGGGAGCGGCCACGGCTGCCACCAGGACCCTGGCGTGGCGGAGGGTGCCGCGAGCCGCGGCAGGGACGGCCCGCGGGGTGGCCGGCCTCCAGTCGTGCATGAGGTGCTCCTGACCCTGTGGTGGGGTGGATCTCCGACCGGTGCCGCTCGACGGGGTCGGCGAGCATCCCCAGACGGCAGGGGGAGGCGGGGCCGCACGGGGAAGGTGTCCAACGATGGAAATCACCGCACGCGCCGGCGGGTGACGGCCCGTCGTCCGCGGTGGGCTGCTCCGGCGGGCGCGCACCGCCTCTCCGTGCCCTGTCACGTTCCGGGGGCCTGCGTCGTCCTCCTTCCGTCAGGCCACCGAGCGACCCGCCACGAGGCGGACGAGGGGATCGCACCATGAACGGACGGACGACGACGGATCGGCGCAGCCTCGGATTCCTGCAGATCTCGATCGCCCTGCAGACCGCGGCCGTCTTCTTCCAGGCGGTCACCGCCGGGCTGCTGCTCTCCTCGCCCGGGAGCGAGGTACTGCACGGTGTCGGAGCACGCGTCATGTACGGCGCGTCGATGCTGTACGTGCTCGCCGCGATCCTGGCCTGGCGCCCCGGAGGCGGGTCGCCGCGCCGTATCCTCCACGCCTCGGTCTTCCTGGTGCTCGCCTCCGTCCAGGTGGTGCTGGGCGTCGCGCGCATACCCGCGTTCCACGTCCCGCTGGGCATCCTGATGTTCGGCCTGAGCCTGCTGGACCTGGGCCAGGTGCTGTCCGGGCGCGTGCCCGGGCGGATGGGCGCCCGGTCCTGACGGCGCCGGCTGCTCCGGGCGGGCGTCGGCCGGGGACGAGCCGGAGGTCAGCCGACGCGCAGCCGCAGGCCGGGGAAGGCCAGCTCGAAGTGGGGGTGCCGTTCGCCCTCGGTGCCGACCAGCAGGTTCAGTGCGGTGCCGACGCCGGCGGCCCGGGCCGTGCTGACCAGGAGGTCGGCGACCTGGGCGGCCCGGACCTCGCCGGGGCCGCCCGCGTCGATGCGCCAGCGTGCCGGGGGCACCTCCGCCCGGCCCCAGCCGTACAC
Source organism: Kitasatospora sp. DSM 101779 (assembly GCF_025655475.1). Taxonomy (GTDB): domain Bacteria; phylum Actinomycetota; class Actinomycetes; order Streptomycetales; family Streptomycetaceae; genus Kitasatospora. Next base: position 381,973 of record NZ_JAHTIK010000001.1, read on the forward strand.
GGCGAGGTCGGTCCGCCAGGGCAGCCGCCGGCCGCGCACCTCGGGGACGGCGCCCGCCGGCAGCAGGTCGGCGGATTCCCAGCCGAGTTCGGCCGGCGTGCCACCGCGGGCGGGCGCGGCGGCGGACGGCTCGTAGTGGCCCACGAGGAGACTTCCGCCGTCGCAGACCAGGTCGAAGAGCAGCGGGGCCGTCCGCTGCGGGGCTTCCAGGAAGGCGTAGAGCGGCAGCGCGAGCGAGGTGCCGAGCGCATGCAGTTCGGCGGGCAGCACGGTGAGGAACTCCGTCAGGGCGCTGCGCAGGTCGTCCCAGTCGCCGGCCTCGTCGATGTACGGGCGGGTGCCGGCGCCGTACTCGTCGGCGTCCTCGTCGTCCTCCTCGCACGTCCCGGTGAACCCGGTCAGCAGGTACCCCTCGTACCGCCAGTGGTGGGCCATCGCGAACAACCGGGAGGTGGAGCGGAGCAGCAGCTCCGGCCCCTCGGCCCCGGCGGTGAGTTCCAGCATCGCACCGTGGCCGGCGGTGCACTCCCACCGCAGGTAGGGCGCGCCCCAGTCGCCCCGGCGGGCACCCGGCCGCCCGTACGGATCCCTCGTGCCGTACGAACCCATCCTGACGGCCCGTCCGAGGACGCCCTCGACCGCGTCGGCGGCGTGCCGGAACGCCCGGGCGTGACCGAGCGCCGTACCGTCCGTGCGGAGGACGGGGATCGCCAGCTCCGCGAACTCCGCGCGGCGGTCGAAGGGTGCGTCGGCGATCCGGTCGATCCGCGCGTCACCCGCCGCGAACGGCGTGGCCGCCCGGGCGCCGTCCGGAGTGTCCGTCCAGCCGAACCCGAGCCCCTCGACGACCGTGCGCATTCCGGCGGCCTCGGCCGTGTCGTCCCACTCGGTGTTCACCAGCCGCTCGGCGAGCGCGGCGATCGGCGTGCTGTCGGTCATGACTCCCCCTTGAACGATCATCAGGACGGTAGCAGCGACCGCCGACTGCCACGGACCCGGTGGCGAGGAAATCGCTGGTCACCGCCGGTGGGCGCCCGGCAGCACGCCGCCATGGACCCCGCCTTCACCCTGGCCTGGCAGCACGCCGTCGGCCACGTGCTCCCCGAGGACCTGCCGATGGCCGCCGCCGAGCTGCTGGCCGAAGGCCTGGACTCCCCGGCCCTCCGGGACCTCGCGGGACGCAGCCGCAACGAGGACACCGCCGAACTCGACGCGCTGCTGCACCGAGCCGTCGCCGAACTCGGCGTGGCGGCACCGGACCACGGCACGGCCGAACGCTGCCTGCTGCACCACCTGTCCGCCCGTCTGGTGTACGGCGACCTCACTCCCAGGGAGGTCGCCGCCCGGGTCTGGCACGGCATGGCGGAGACGGCGACCGAGCCGGAGGCGCGGTTCCTCGCGGTGGCCACCGAGGAATGCTGCTCCTGCTGCCTCGACTCCCTGGATATCCACCACCCCGAGGCCTTCCGCTCCTGGGAGGCGCGCCTGGGCGCCTCGGCCGCCCTCCTGGTGTCCGCGGACGACAACCCGCTGAATCCGGAGCCGTCCCACCGGGGTTGAGCTCCACCACCGGGTGACGCCTCAGGTGCCGGGCTGCGGAGTTCCTGCGGACGCGGGCCGGGCAACCGGGGTCCGACCGGTCAGCCGGCCGGCCGGCGGCCCAGGGCGAGGAGGTGGAGGCCGGTCACCGCCAGGTCGGCGTGGTGGTCGGCGAGACGGGCGGCGGCGACGGCGCTCTCCGTCCTCCTCTCCAGGGGTGCCTGGGCCAGCTCGACAGCGCCCTCTTCGGTGATCACCCGTCCATCGTTCACCACGGCACGACCGGGTTCCGGCATCGGTGGGCCCGCTCCGGCGGGGCTGCTCGCGGTCGGCCCCGGATCCGCGGCAGGATCCGCGGCAGGATTCCCGAGGAGATTCTCCGGTCGCCCTGTCGATTCCGCCGCTGCCCGTTCGTCATACCTGCACGACCGTCCGATGCACGAGGAGGCGCACCGTGAAGTACCTGCTGCTGATCAACACCCCCGCACCCGGCTCCGCCGAGGAGCGGCCTGCCGGGGAGCCGACCGTGGAGGAGTTCATGGCGTTCGAGAAGGCCGTGACCGAGGCCGGGGTCAGGCTCGACGGCAACGCCCTGGAGCTGTCGAACGCGACCACCGTGCGGGTCCGTGTGGACGGCGAGCGGGTGGTGACGGACGGGCCGTTCGCCGAGACGCGCGAGATCGTCGGCGGCTACTACCTGATCGACGTTCCGGACCTGGACGCCGCGCTCGACTGGGCGGCCCGGTGCCCCGGGGCGAAGTACGGCACGGTCGAGGTCCGCACCGTCTGGGAGCCGGACCGGTCGTGAACGAGCGGCGGGCGGCCCGCTCCGTCGAGGCGGTGTTCCGCGAGGACCGGAGCCGGCTGCTCGCCCTGCTCGCAGCCCGGTTCGGTGATCTGGACCTGGCGGAGGAGACCGCGTCCGAGGCGATCGAGGCCGCGCTGGAGCGATGGCCGGTGGACGGCGTGCCGGACAAGCCGCTGGCGTGGCTGCTCACCACGGCACGGCGCAGGGCCATCGACCGGATCCGCCGCGACCGCGCGTTCGCGGAGCGGCTGGCGGTGCTCCAGGTGGAGAGCGACCGGGCGGCGGCCGTCCTCCTCCCCGAGCCCGGCTTCGAGGACGTTCCGGACGAGCGGCTGCAGTTGTTCTTCACCTGCTGCCACCCGGCGCTGTCGCCGGAGGCGCAGACCGCGCTGGTGCTGCGCTTCCTCGCCGGCCTGACCACGCCCGAGGTCGCCAGGGCGTTCCTGGTGCCGACCGCGACGATGGCGCAGCGCATCGTGCGGGCGAAGCGCAAGATCCGCAGTGCGCGGATCCCGTTCCGCGTCCCGGGGCCGGACGAGCTGCCCGAGCGGCTGCCGACGGTGCTTCGGGCGGTGTACCTGGTCTTCACCGAGGGGTACGCGGCCAGCTCCGGCGACGACCTCCTGCGGCCCGATCTGGCGGACGAGGCCGTCCGGCTGGCGCGGATCCTGCACCGGCTGCTCCCGGCGGAACGGGAGGTGGCGGGGCTGCTCTCGCTGCTACTGCTCACCGATGCGCGGCGCGCGGCGCGGACCGACGCCGCGGGGCGGCAGGTGCTGCTGGAGGACCAGGACCGCGCGCTGTGGGACCCCGACCTGGTGGCCGAGGGTCGGCGCCTCCTCGTTCCGGCGCTGACCGGTCCCGGTGCGGGGCCGTACGCGGTGCAGGCGGCGATCGCGGCGCTGCACGACGAGGCGGCCGACTTCGACTCCACGGACTGGCCGCAGATCGTCGCGCTGTACGACGTGCTGCTGCGGATCGAGCGGTCCCCGCTGGTGGCGCTGAACCGGGCGATGGCCGTCGCGATGCGGGACGGGCCGCGGGCGGGTCTCGCCCTGCTGGACGACCTCGCCGGGGCGGAGGAACTGCGCGGCTACCACCTGCTGCCCGCTTCCCGGGCCGACCTGCTGCGCCGACTCGGCCGCACGTCCGAGGCGGCCGCCGCCTACCGGGCCGCCCTGGACCTGGTCGGCAACGAGCCGGAGCGCGCCACCCTCGCCCGCCGGCTCGCGGAGCTCGCCGACCCGTGACCGGCTGCCGGCGCGCTCACGGCTGCGGTTCGGCGTACGGGGCCGTCACCAGGTCGAACGGGTCGTGGGCGCAGACCGTCCGAACCTTGTCGGCATGGCTGCGGCGCAGCTCGCGGAGGCGCTCCAGGGTGTCGCGGCGGGCGTGGTCGTCGATCGCCACCAGGCGTTGGAAGACGGTCAGGCCGGGCGGGCGGCGCACGGGGCCGGGGGCGACGTCGGTGTGCGAGAAGTAGGCGTCGCCGCAGTGGAGCAGCCAGCGGTCGTCGGTGCGGACGGCGACGCCGCTGTGGCCGCGGGAGTGGCCGGGCAGCGGCACCAGGAGCAGGTCGGGGGCTTCGCCCGGCAGGATCGGGAGGGCCCGCAGGCCGTACCAGTCCTCGGTGGCGCCGTTGCGAGGGTGTTCGACCCAGCGCGGGTGGTGGGCCCACTGTGCGGGGCGGTAGCGGTCGCGTTCGCCGCGGGTGGCACGGGCGCGGGCGGCGCGGAGTTCCTCGTCGAGGACGTGGATCCGCGCGTTCGGGAAGTCGCCGATGCCGCCGGCGTGGTCGAGGTCGAGGTGGGTCAGCACGATGTCGTGGACGTCCTCGGGGTGGTACCCGAGGGCGCGGACCTGGTGCAGTGCGGTGCGTGCGAGGTCGAGGCGGGGCCGGACCGTGGTGAGGAACTGCCGCCCGAGCCGGCCGGGGTCGGCGACGTCGGCGGTGCCGAAGGCGGTGTCGACGAGGATCAGCCCGGTCGGGCCCTCGATCAGCAGGCAGTGCGCGGAGAGCCGGCCGACGAGGGGTCCGCCGCTGCCGAGCAGAAGCCGGCCGCCGAAGGGGCACATGGTGGCGCAGTCCAGGTGGTGCACGCGCATGGGGCCTCCAGGCCGCTCGGACGCAGGCGGGGTCGTGACCGGTCCTCAGGGTTCGCGGACGGTGCCCGGGCATCGGTGCCGCGCGGCAGCGTACCAGCGAGTAGGAACCTGGCGGCAGCCCTGCGCGGGCGGCCCTGCGACGGCGGCCGCGCGCCGTTGGGAAGCCGGGACCGGAGCGAAGTGGCCGAGGGCGGGCGCCGCCGCAATGATGGGCAGATCCGGTCGATGGCCCCGAGCCGGTCGCGGCGGACGTCCGCCCGGCATCCGGCCCCGGAAGGGCCGTGCAACCGACAGCACGCCCGCTCCGGTGGCGCGGTACCGATCCCTGGACGGTCGCGGCGCGGTTCGGGGCCGCTACGGCCCCGGCCGGCGCGTAGGGCCGAGGAGGCGTTGTGAACGACTACCCCCCGATTGCGGACCACGGCATCGTCGGCGACCTGCAGACGGCGGCGCTGATCGCCGCCGACGGCACCGTCGACTGGTGGTGCACCCCCCGGTTCGACTCCCCCAGCGTGTTCGCCTCGCTGCTCGACAGCGACCGCGGCGGCTTCTGCCGGCTCGCCGCCGATGTGGGCCCCGAGGCGACCGTCCGCCAGCTCTACCTGCCGGACACGGCTGTGCTGATCACCCGCTTCATGGCGCCCGGCGGGGTCGGCGAGGTCGTCGACTTCATGCCGCCCGATCCCTCGTCGACACCGTCGGCCCGACACCGGCTGATCCGGGCGGCGCGGGTGGTGCGCGGCAGTCTGCCGTTCGAGCTGCTGTGCCGGCCGCGTTTCGACTACGGCCGGGCGGCGCACGGACTGACCCGGCTCGACGACGGGTCGGTGCTGTTCAGCGGCCCCGGCACGGACCTGCATCTGCAGACGACCGCGCCGATCGCGCTGCACCCGGACGGCACGGACGTGTCCGCCCGGTTCACGCTGAACGCCGGGGAGCGCGCCGCCGTGGTGCTCACCAGCGAGTCGGGCGAGCCGGGCACGCTCAGCGGCCGGCCGGGCGGTCCGGCTCCCACCGCCGAGAGGATCACCGCCGAGTTCGAGGCGTGCACCCGGTTCTGGCTGCACTGGCTGCGGTCCTGCCGCTACCGCGGCCGCTGGCACGAGATGGTGACCCGTTCGGCGATCACCCTGAAGCTCCTGACGTACGCCCCCACCGGCGCGCCGATCGCCGCCGCCACCATGGGCCTGCCCGAGCAGATCGGCGGGGAGCGGAACTGGGACTACCGCTACACCTGGGTGCGCGACGCCTCGCTGTCGGTCCGGGCGCTGATCGACCTCGGCTTCGTCACGGAGGCGAACGCCTTCCGCCGCTGGCTGCGGGACCGGCTGGACGCCGGTGGGACGGCCTCGGGCGAGCCGTTGCAGATCATGTACCGGGTCGACGGCGAGCCGCACCTCACCGAGGAGGTGCTCGACCATCTGGAGGGCTACCGGCGCTCCGCGCCGGTGCGGGCCGGCAACGCCGCGGCCGACCAGATCCAGCTCGACATCTACGGCGAGGCCGCGTACGCCCTCGCCCAGGCCATGGACCATGGCGCGATCCGCGGCTGGCGCGCGTTCGCCGGTGTCGTGGACTGGCTCACCGAGAACTGGGACCGGCCCGACGAGGGCATCTGGGAGACCCGCGGCGGCCGCCAGAACTTCACCTACAGCCGTCTGATGACCTGGGTCGCCTTCGACCGGGCGATCCGGCTGGCCACCGCACACTCCCGCCCCGGCGACATCCCCCGCTGGCAGGCCGAACGCGACGCGGTGTTCCGGCAGATCGTGGAGCGCGGGTGGAGCGAGAAGCGCAGCGCCTTCGTCCAGCACTACGACACCGACGTCCTCGACGCCTCCCTGCTGCTCATGCCGAAGGTCGGGTTCCTCAGCCCGAAGGACCCGGAGTGGCTCAGCACCCTGGACGCCATGGACAGCGAACTCGTCAGCGACAGCCTGGTCTACCGGTACGACCCGGCTGCCTCCCCGGACGGCCTGCGCGGCTCCGAGGGCACCTTCAACCTGTGCACCTTCCTGTACGTGGAGGCGCTCGCCCGGGCGGGCCGGCTCGACCAGGCCCGCTACGCCTTCGACAAGATGCTCACCTACGCCAACCACGTCGGCCTGTTCGCCGAGGAGATCGGCCCGTCGGGCGAGCAGCTCGGCAACTTCCCGCAGGCATTCACCCATTTGGCTCTGATCGACGCGGCCCTCGCCCTCGACGAGGAACTCGACCGCGCGGAGCGCAGCCCGGAGTGACCGTACGAACCGCCGGCCGTCCCGGATCCTCCCGGGGCGGTCGGCGGTGTGTCGTCCGGAGCGGGGTCACTGCTGCTGCGGGGCGCCGGGCGCTGCCACCGCCGCCGATCCGGCGGTCGCGGGCCGACGGACGCACGGCAGCAGGAACGCGGCGGTCAACCCGCCTAGACCGAGGACCGCGAGCACGGCCACGCCGCCGCGTACGCGCCCCTGCTGGGCCCCGACACCAGGATCGTGCCGGCGACGGGCCGTGCCGAGCGAGGAGCCGAGGTTGGAGATACTCCGCGACAGTCCGGAGATCTCGCCCTGCTGCGCCGCGGGGAAGCACGACTGGACGACGTTCACCGAGGGGCTGAGTCGCACGAGCACCCACCCCGCACGCCATCCGACACGCGGCACCGCGGGGCCGACCGGCCTCAGGGAGTGCTGCCCACCGGGCGGCCCTCCGGCCCGGGGGCGGTGGCGCGGGCGGTGTGCGGCGCCTCCGGCGCGGCGAAGCCCCGCACCAGCAGCCGGAGCGCGAGCGCCATCTCGTTCAGCGCCAGCGGGACGACGAGCGCGGCACGGACGGCCGGCGGCACGGAGGGGCCGAGGACGGCGAGCAGGGCGTCGGCCAGGTAGGGCACGACGGCGAGCAGGGCCCACACCGGGATCCACCGGGGGACGAGCCGCGACCGGTACAGCCGGTGGTTGAGCAGCAGGACGCTCAGGCAGAAGAACACCGAGCTGCAGGCCGGCCCCCACAGGTCGTACGTCCGGGTCAGCGTCCGGAGCGGTCGACGGCGTCCGGCTGCCCGGTACCCGCGGCCGCCAGGGCGAGCGGACCGACGGCGGCCGGGAGGACGAGCACGACCTCGACCGTCCGGGCGACCACGTAGCCGAGGGCCTGTGCCTCGCCGTGCTCCTTGAGGACGGGGTAGAGCGTCGGCGGGATCATCGCGATCGCGACCGCCATGACCAGGACGAGCAGGGCGCCCGCGGTGAGGGAGTCCGACCGGTCGGCGACGGACCGGGCCGAGTCCAGGCTGTCGAGGTCTCCGATGAGGCCTGCTCCGAGTGCGCCCGCCGCCGTTGCGGTGACGAAGAGCAGGCCCGTCACCCGTGCCGTTGTCCGCCTGTCCATGCGTTCGCTCCGTCCCCGTCGTCGCGGCCGCGGTGGCCGCTCCGCCGATGGTCGGTCGCACCGGTGTGCGGCCGGTGGGGCACGGGTGTGCGGGCGGTGGGGCGGAGGCTTGTCCGGGGTCGGGGCCTATGGCACGCTCGGCGGTGGTCGAGGCCCGGGAGGCGGCACCATGGTGCGGATCGGTCTGCTCGGGGGCGTCCGCGCCGCCACCGACGACGGCCGTGCGCTCGCCGTGGGACCGGCGAAGGCGCAGACGGTGCTCGCGGCACTGGCCCTGACGCCCGGCACACCGCTGCCGGTGCCCCGCCTGGTCGGACTCGTCTGGGGCGACGCACCCCCGCGGACGGCCGAGAAGACGCTGCAGTGGCACGTCGCCGGGCTGCGCAAGGTCCTCGGGGCGGAGACCATCGTCCGGGTCGGCGCCGCCTACCGCCTGGACGTCCCGCCGGACGCGGTCGACGTGACGCGCTTCCAACACCACCTGCGGGCAGGGGATCCCGCCGCGGCCCTCGCCCAGTGGGGAGGCGATCCGCTGGCCGGCCTGGATGCGCCCGGCCTCGCCGCGGCCGTGGCCGGCCTGACCGAGCAGTGGCTGGGCGCCGTCGAGACCGACCTCGAACGCCGGGTCGGGGCCGACCCGCGCGGGGCGGTCGGCCCGTTGGCGGAGCTGACGGAACGCCATCCGCTCCGCGAGGGCTTCTGCGCCCTGCTGATGACCGCCCTCTACCGGACGGGACGTCAGGCCGAGGCCCTCGCGGCGTTCCGGCGGACCCGGCAGCACCTCGTCACCGAACTCGGCGTCGAACCCGGGCCCGCCCTGCGCGCGCTCGAAGCACGGGTCCTCGCCCAGGACGACCTGCTGCACCGATCGCCGGGCGCGCCGCCGCACGACCCGGCCGGGCCCGCCGGCGCAACGCAGGAGGCGGGCACCGACGTAGCCGGCCCCGCCCCGGCCGGAGGCGCTCTGCCCGTTCCCGTCGGCCGCCTCGTCGGCCGTGCCGACGAGCTGCGGGCCGTCGCCGGGGCACTCGTTCACTCGCCGGTCGTGACCCTGGTCGGGCCGGGCGGGATCGGCAAGACCCGCCTCGCGCTGACCGCCGCTCGGACGGCCTCGTCCGAGCAGGACCGGGAGGCGTGGCTGGTCGAACTGGCTGAGATCACTGCCTCGGCCGACGTGCCCCGCGCGGTCGCCGACGCACTGGCCGACGGGCTGTCCCTCGTGCAGCGTCCGGGGCAGACCCCGACCCGGTCGGTCGTCGCGGGCCTGCGCACCTCCCGGGCCCTGCTCGTCCTCGACAACTGCGAGCACGTCCTGGACGGCGCGGCCGCACTCGCCCGGGCCGTCGCGGAGGGCTGCCCTCAGGTCCGCATCCTGGCGACCGCACGTGAGCGGCTGGCCGTCCCGGGCGAACAGGTCCTGCCCGTGGGGCCGTTGGCCCCAGCGGCCGCCGCCGCGCTGTTCCACACCCGTGCGCGCGCCGCCGACCCCGGCTACGACCCGGGAGCGCAGCACGAGCACGTCGAGGAGATCTGCCGGCGGCTCGACGGCATCCCGCTGGCCGTCGAACTGGCCGCCGCGCGGATGGCGAGCCACCGGCCCGTCGACCTCGCGGCCCGGCTGGACGACGCCCTGCGGACGGCCGGTGGCCGGCGGACCGGCACCGCCCGGCACCGCACCCTGCGGGCGGCCATCCAGTGGTCGTACGACCTGCTCGCTCCCGCCGAACAGGAGCTGTTCGCCCGGCTGTCGGTGTTCACCGCGCCGTTCGAGCCGGGCGCGGCCCTGGCCGTGGCGGACGGCGGAAACCTCAGCCCGCCGGACGGCCGCTCCCTCGGCCCGCCGGAGGTCGACGACCTGGTCGGCTCGCTGGTCGAGCGGTCGATGGTCACCGTCGCCTTCGGTGCCGCGGGTCGGCGGTTCCGGCTGCTGGAACCGGTGCGCCGGTTCGCCGCGGAGCGGTTGCACGAGCGCGGGCGGACGGACGCGGTGGCCGAGCGGCAGGCGCACTGGTGCCGGGTCGAGGTCGCCCGGGTCGGCCGGCTGCTCACCGGGCCGCAGGAGGGCGAGGGGGTCGCCCGCCTCGGCGAGCTCTGGCCGCACCTGCGGGCGGCCGTCGCCTGGGCGTGCACGTCCGGTGACCCGCGGCTGGCCGATGCGCTGGCCCGGCCGGTCGTCACCGAACTCCCGCTGCGGGGCCGGCAGGAGATCGGCGCCTGGGCGGAACGCATCCTCGCCGCGACCGAACCGGCGACCTCGCCCGACGGCCGGGAGCTGCGCGCCTTCTGGCTCCTCTGGGCCGCCGAACGCCACACCCAGAACGCCAACCCGGCGGCATACCACCGGGTCGCGCAGCGGTACGGCGCTCCGAACGGACCGCTGGCCCGCCATGCCCTCGCATACGCGTCCGGCGACGGTGAGGCGCTGCGGCGGGTCCTGCCGGAAGCGGTCGCCGAGGTCCGCCGCCGGCGCGGGCAACACCTTGCCTCGTTCCTCGAACTCACCTCGGCAGGGCCGCTCCTGGGCATCGGCGCGTTCGGCCAGGTCGATGCCTCGGTCGCCGCACTGGCGGAGCGGTACCGGGCCGGTGGGCCGCCGACCCTGCTGCACTGGGCGTTGCAGACGCTCGGCTACAGCGCCATGTTCCAGGGCCGGCGTGAGGACGCCGACCGGTTCTTCGACGAGGCGGCCGGGGTCGACGTCCCGGCGGGCACACTGTCGGCCGACGAGCTCACCCGGGCCCGGTCGGCGTTCCGGCGCGGCGAGCGGGACAGGGCATTCCGGCTGCTCCTCTCCTACGTCGACCGGCTGATCGAGACCGACAACGTGATCGCGGCGAGCGTCGTCGGCATCGAGTTCGTCACCATGATGGCGGCCACCGGCCGTACTGCGGAGGCGGCCCGCGTGCGCGGATACCTGGCGACGGCCAACGAGTTCGGCGCCCTGGCCGCCCGGACACTCGTCCCCGACCTCCCCGGCGCCCCGGACGGCGTCCCCGCCGCCGTCCGGATCGACGACCGCACCGCCCTGGTCCACATGCGGGACGCCCTCGCGGCGGTGTGCGGGCGCGGCACAGCCGGGTGAGCCGCTGCACGCGGCGGTGTCGGAGTGTCCCCGCACGTGTTCGGATGACCGACACCGGGCCGAGGAGCACCCGTGCGTGCGCGCCGCGCAGCCAGGTCGACGCCGTACACAGCAGGTCGGCCCCGCACAGCGCCAGGGCCAGCACGAAGTGCACCCGGCGGCCGCCCCGCAACTCCCCCACGCCGACCCCTCCCGCGCACCGTGATCGGCCAGCGCGGTCTGGCACCACCGGGCCGCCCCCGGAAGGGCATCCGCCCGTTCCGTGGGGCGGCCGGACGGTGCGGGTCAGGTGCGGGGGCCGGTGTGTGGATCAGGTGTGCGGGTTCAGGTCGATGCCGAGGGCGTTGATGATGTCCGGGGCCTCGGTCCAGTAGATGTCCGTGTGGCCGTCGCCGGCGGAGACGAGACCGCGGGCCCGGCGGTCGGTCCGGTTGGTGACGCTGAAGACCAGTCCGCCGGAGTCACCGCGCGTCACGGCCCAGTTGCCGTTGTGCCCCTTGACGCCGCGGACGGTGTGCCAGGAGCCGTCCGACCACTGGAAGCGGTAGCGGATGTCCGAGTTCTGGACCTTGATGCCGCACGGGACGCCGTGGCCCGTGTAGTAGGAGCGTGCGCCGTCCTGGCAGACGGACTGGCCGTTGTAGGAGTATGAGGCGCCCTTGACGCGGTACCACTTGCCCTTCGGCTTGTCGGCCTCGTCGGAGTTGGTGCCGGCGCCGTTGCGGCCGCTGGTGAGGATGGCCTGGAAGTCCCAGTACGGGTTGGTGTTGACGACGCGTCCGACCTTGTGGCCGAAGGCGAGGCTGAAGTCGCCCTCGGGGTCGCCCTCGCCGTAGACGTCGGTGACGTTGCGGAAGCAGTGGGCGGCGGTGATCAGGTAGTCCTCGCCGACGCCGTTCTCCAGGGCCATGCCCGCGGTGCACTGGGTGACCGTCCCGCTCTTGTGGGCGGAGCCGACCAGCACGTCCCCGCCGATGAACGGGGCGGTGTCGTTCCACCGCCACGACTGGGCCTCGGCCGGGTCGCCCTCGACGATCGTGACGGGCGCGCCGGCGGTGCCGGTGATGCCGGAGGCGACCTTGGTCCTGACCGAGTCGAGCCTGTCCTTCTTGCCGGCCACGGTGAGGCCGGAGTTGTCCGGGTTGACCGAGACGGAGAGGACCTCGGGCTCGCCGGTCAGGCCGTCGGCGTCGCTCGTCTCCAGGAGCCGGTCGGCCTGGGCGTCCAGGTCCTTCATCGTGTACTTGGCGGACGCGACCTTGATCAGAGCGGTGTCGATGGCCGGGTGGGCCGCCTTGGCGGCGGCGATGAGCTTCCGGCCCTGCTGGGCGTCGGTCACGTACAGGGTGACCTTTTCGGCGTCCTCGTCCACGAACAGGTTGCCGTAGGTGCCGGAATAGGCCGTGCGGCCCTGTTCGCCGAGGGCGTCGGCGATCGCGTTCAGCGGTTCGGTCTTCGCGGCGAGCGAGAGGATCGCCGAGTCGGTGTCCGGTGCATCCCCGTCGCCGTCCTTGGCGTGGGCCGCATTGATCCCGGTGACGAGGATCGAACCGGCCACGAGCGCGGTCGCCATGACCGCCGCCAGGGTGTTCTTGCGCAGAGCCGTCAAAATTCCCCCCTTGCTCGACAGTTCGCGTCTCGAACTGTTGACGGGGGCCATTCAAACCGGGTGGTCGCCGGCGGCGCAAATCGCGGGCCCGCCCGGACCGCACCGCCGAGCGGAATGCCGGGCTCCCCTTACGCCGCCGCGGGAAAAAGCAAAGGCAAGGAGGTCGCTCGCTCCTTGCCACTCCCAAGATATATCGCACGTGGGGCCTTGCGGCAAGGCCCCTCCACTGCCGCAGAATTGCCCACCGAAGCCGGAGCGGCGGGAATCCGGCGGACGGTGGAAATTCGGGCGTGGAAATCTAGGCCGCGGCGATGCCGGTCCACCGGGCGTGCGCACAATCGGCGCATCCGGAAATGGCAGGCCGCAGGCCTATCTGTACGGAGGGGTTTTTCTCGTGATCGATGTGATCGTGGTCGGCGGCGGACCGACCGGCCTGATGCTCGCCTGCGAACTGCGGCTGCACGGTGTGCGCACGGTCGTACTGGAGAAGTTGACCGAACGGACGGGGCAGTCCCGGGGCCGGGGGCTGCACGCACGCAGCGTCGAGATCACGGACCAGCGCGGTCTGCTGGAGCGCTTCGCCGCCGTGAGCGAGCGGTTCCAGGTGGGCGGGCTGTTCGGCGGCATCGCCAAGCCGTGGCCGGACGGCCTGGACACCGCGCACCCGTACGGCCTCGCCACCCCGCAGCCCGCCACCGAGCGGTTGCTGGAGGAGCGCGCGGTCGAGCTGGGCGCCGAGATCCGGCGCGGCCGGGAGCTGGTCGCGCTCAGCCAGGACGAGGACGGGGTGGACGTCGAGCTGGCCGACGGCACGCGGCTGCGCTCGCGGTACCTCGTCGGGTGCGACGGCGGCCGCAGCACCGTGCGCAAGCTGCTCGGCATGGGGTTCCCCGGCGAGCCCGCCAAGGTCGAGACACTGCTGGGCGACATGGAGGCGACCGAGGATCCGGCCGTGATCGCCACCGTCGTCGAGGAGGTCCGCAGGACCCAGCTGCGGTTCGGGGCCACGCCCGACGTGGACGGGCAGGCCGGGCTGTACCGCATCGTCGTGCCCGCCGACGGGGTGGCCGAGGACCGGGCGGGCGCGCCGACCCTGGACGAGTTCAGGCAGCAGCTGCGGGCCGTCGCGGGCACCGACTTCGGCGTCCACGCGCCGCGCTGGCTCTCCAGGTTCGGCGACGCCACCCGGCAGGCCCAGCGCTACCGGTCGGGGCGGGCGATGCTGGCCGGCGACGCGGCGCACATCCACCCGCCGACCGGCGGACAGGGGCTGAACCTCGGCATCCAGGACGCCTTCAACCTCGGGTGGAAGCTGGCCGCCGCGGTCGCCGGGTGGGCCCCGGAGGGGCTCCTCGACAGCTACCACGCCGAGCGGCACCCGGTGGGCGCCGCCGTACTGGACAACACCCGCGCGCAGATCACCCTGCTCGGGACCGACCCGGGGGCGACGGCGCTGCGCGGGCTCTTCTCCCGCCTGATGGACTTCGAGGAGGTGAACCGGTACGTCACCGGGATGATCACGGCGGTCGGGGTCCGCTACGACTTCGGCGAGGGACACGAGTTGCTCGGCCGGCGGATGCGGGACGTGGCGCTGAAGCGCGGCCGGCTGTACGGCCTGATGCACGGCGGGCGCGGGCTGCTGGTCGACCGGACCGGCCTGCTGTCGGTGGCGGGCTGGGCCGACCGGGTCGACCACGTCGTCGACGACGGCCCGGAACTGGAGGCCTTGGAGGTACCTGCGGTACTGCTCCGGCCGGACGGCCACGTGGCCTGGGTCGGCGACGACCAGGACGACCTGCTCGGCCACCTGCCGAGGTGGTTCGGGGCCGCCACCACGGACTGAGCCGCCACGGGCTGAGCCGCCACGGGCGCGGGCCGAGACCCCGCGGGAGCAGCCTGGTCAGACGGACGCCCGAACGGCACCGGGGCCGGTGTCGAAGTGGCCGGCGACCAGCTGAAGGGTGTCGGTGAGGACCATCAGCCGGTCGAGCCCGGCCGTGGACGCGGCCAGTCCGACCGTGTGGCCGGCCTTCCGCGCGTACTCCCAGGCCCGCGCGAGGGCGGCCACACCGGCCTCGTCGCAGGCCACGACGGCCCGCAGGTCGAGCGCCAGGCCGCCCGGGCAGGCGCGGGCGGCCGACAGCAGCGCCTCCGGCAGATCGACGGCGCAGCGGTCGTCCAGGGTGCCGGCCACCAGCAGCAGGGTGGCCGGGCCGCCGGCTGCCAGCTGCAGCGACAGCGCGCCGTCGGCCAGGGTGCGGACGCCGAGCGGACTCGCAGCGGGCCGCTCGGAGGGTCTGCCGTCGATCTGTCCGCGGTCGTCGCACCGGAGCATCGTGCCACCTCCCAGCTCTCCGGTATTCCTGCCCGAACGCAACGTTTCGAACCCGATGCACGTGGCCCGGCGCCCGCCGCCGCGATTCTCATCTGCAGCGCGGCGGCGGCGGGTTGGACGATCGCACCAGACCGCCGACGGCCCGGGCGCGCCGGCCGTGCGGTGGCGGGCCAGGCCTGCGCACATGCTGGTGTAGCCGGTCACGGAGAGTGTGCACAGGCGCGACCCGCGCGCGGTGGCCGGGCCGCGCGCCGTGGGTAGGAGGGACCGTGGGCAGGATGGACCACGGGCAGGAAGGACTGTGGGCGCGGCGACGCCCTCGTCAGGTGGCTTCTCCGTGGCCGCCGGTCCGGTCGCGCAGCCATTGTTCGAATTCGACGGCGATGATGCGCTCGTCGTGGACGGCGGCCGCGGCCTCGGAGGCCAGCCAGACGATCGGCGGGCCCATCACGGCCGGGTCGAGGAACGCCCGGTTCCCGGGGTCGACGTCCGGGGGCAGCATTCCCGTGGCGGTCGGGCCGCCGGGCAGCAGCAGGTTGACGGTGACTCCCGTACCGCGCAGGTCGGCGGCCATGATGCGGGAGAGCGACTCGCTGCCGGCCCGCGACGGCCCGTAGGGGACGAAGCCGGCCCGGTGCATGGTGGAGGTGCTCACCGAGAGGTTGACGACGCGTCCGCCGCCGGCGGCCAGCATCCGCGGCACGGTCTCGCGCGCCATCAGGAAGTAGCCGGTCAGATTGGTGTCGACGACCGCACGGAAGCCGTCCACGGGCACCTCCCAGAAGGCCTGCGGGTCCGTCATGAAGTGCGGGTTGACGGTCCGCATGCCGATCCCGGCGTTGTTCACCAGCATGTCGATGCCGCCCAGCCCCGACCACGCCTCGTCGACGGCCCGGGCCACCGAGGCCTCGTCCCGGACGTCGAGTCCGATCCCGATCGCGCCCGGCAGCCCACCGGCCGCCCCGGCCGCCCGTGCGGCGGACCTGCCGGTCAGTGCGACCCGTGCGCCGGCCGCGGACAGCGCCGAGGCCATGGCGTGTCCCAGTCCGCTCGTCCCGCCGGTCACCAGCACCTTCACCCTGACCACCCCGTTCGTCGAAGCTCCCGTACCGCGACGCTAGGACGTCGAGCGCACTCCAGGTCAACCGACCGGCCGTCGACGGGCCGACCACTCGGGGAAGATGAGTATCCGTGCTCTGTCGCCGGGCCGGCGGGGACGGGAGGCTCGGATCATGCGCCGAACACTGCGGGAACTCACTCCCGTTCTCCTTCTGGTCCTCCTCCCGATCGCGGCCTGGGCCGCCTGGCTCGGCTGGGACCAGCACCGCGACATGCACCCCGACGGCTCGGAGTCCGGCCCGTACGAGGCCTGGCAGGTGATCGGGCTGGTGCTGACCCTGCTGGCGCCGGTGTGCTGGGCCGCGTCCCGGCGCCGCGTGGCGGGTGCCGTGCTGGGCACCACGGCCGGTCTGACCGCTGCGGCCTTCGTCGATTGGTCGGACGATGCGAGCGGCCTCTTCCTGGTCGGTGTCGGCATGGTGACGGTGGGGAGCCTCGCGGCGACCTCGCTCGTCTCCGCCCTGGTCTCCGCCGTGACGGGGCGGGGCGGGTCACGGCCGACCGCGGTGTGACCCTCCCGGGGCGGCGGACGCGGCAGCGGCCCGGCAGGCCCGGTGGACCGTGCGGCGGTCGGCGCCCCCGGAGCACCTCTTTCGGGTGATGGACGCGGTGTCGCGCCAGGATGGTGACGGGGCATCAGTAGCGTCGCGCCGACCCGTTCGTCGTGGGACATCCGTCGTGGGACATCCGTCGTGGGACAGGAGATCATCGTGGGCGCGGATCCGATGCGCAGGATCGTGCTGGTCCGGCACGCCAAGGCCGAGCCGAACGGCATGAACGACCACGAACGGCCGCTGTCCGAGGCCGGCCGGCTCGAGGCGCCCGAGACCGGTCGGTGGCTCGCCGGGGCGGGCGTGGCACCCGGTCTTGCCCTGGTGTCGACCGCCCGGCGGGCCAGGCAGACCTGGGAGTCGATCGTCCCCGAGCTCCCGGCCGCTCCCCCGACCGTCTTCGAGGACCGCGTCTACGAGGCCGATGCCGCCGATCTCCTCGCGCTGGTCGGCGAGACCTCCGAGGCGGTGTCCGTGCTCCTCGTGCTCGGCCACAACCCGGGGGTCCACGAGGCGGCCGACGCGTTGGCCGGTGAGGCCGACGGCGACCTCCTGGACCGGATGGACGGCTCCGAGTTCCCCAACGGGTCCATGGCCGTGCTGGAGTTCGGCGGCCCGTGGAAGGGTGTCGAGCCGGGGGTGGCGCGGTTGGTCGCGTTCTGGGCCCCCGGAGCCTGACCGTCCGGCTCAGCGCGGCCGGGCGTGCCGGGCGACCCCACCGTGGCGGTACCGCGCAGCGGGCCGCTCTCCGCGGTGGCGGGCCCGACGTCCCGGGTCGGTGGCCGTGAGGACGGCGGCCAGGACGAGCGGGGCGAGCAGTAGGACCATCACGGTGTTCACGGCCACCTCCGGAGTCGGTCGCTTCCGTTGGACGACACCCCGCCTGCCCCGCCTCCGCTGCCCCCATGCGCGGGACGCGCCGGACGACACGGGCCGGGGCCCGCGCGTGCTTGCTCCGAAGGAGTCGGGCAGCGCCGCGCTGCTCGTGTCTGCGCGGCCAGGTCCGTTCGTCACCGTACTGTTCCGCCGTGAGCATCCCCACCGAACTCATCGGCAGCCTTCCGCGCACCGCCGAGCTGCTGACCGCCATGTCGACCGGAAGCCAGCACGGCGCGCACCTCGTCGCCGCCCAGGACCACGCCGTCCGCGAGACCGTCGAGAGCCTGGAGGCCATCGGGTCGCCGGTCGTCACCGACGGCGAGCAGACCAAGCCGAGCTTCCTCACCTACCCGCTCCAGGGACTGTCCGGCCTCTCGCCCGACGGGGTCGTCCTCCCGTTCCTCGACGGCCACCACCGGCAGCTGCCCGTCCTCACCTCCGGGCCCTTCCGCTACAAGACCGGTGCCGCGGAGTACCTGCGGGCGGCGCAGCGGTACGCCTCCGTCCCGGTGAAGCAGGCCGTCGCCGCCCCGTCGGCGCTGAGCCTGCTGTACCCGCCCGCCGGGATCGCCGGCTACCCGCGCGAGCAGTTCCTCGACGACCTGGTCAGCGAGGCGGAGGCGGACATCCGGGCCTGCCTCGACGCCGGTGCCCACGTCGTCCAGATGGACTTCGAGGAGGGACGGCTGTCGCTGAAGCTCGACCCGAGCGGCGGGCTGCTGACCGAACTCGTCGAGCTGAACAACCGGGTGCTGTCGCGCTTCACCGAGGCCGAGCGCGGCCGGATCGGCGTGTACTGCGGGCCCGGCGCCGACCAGGACTCCACGCACAGCCTCGATGTGGACTACGCGGGCCTGCTGCCGCAGCTGTTCCTGCTCACGGCCGGGGTCTTCTACCTGCAGGTGGCGAGCGAGCCCGACCCCGACCGGGTGCTGCGACTCACCGCCGACCTCCTGCCCCCGCAGGCGCGGGTCTTCGTCGGGGTCACCGACCCGCTCGACCCGCGGGTGGAGTCGCCGGAGGAGGTGCGTGACCGGGTGCTGCAGGCCGCCCGCCACCTCCCGCCCGACCGGTTGGGCACCTGCGACGACGCCGGTTTCGCGCCGTTCGCCGACGACGTCTCGACCTCCCGTGAGACGGCCTTCGCAAAGATCCGTGCCCGGGTCGAGGGCACCGCCCTCGCCGCCGCGCAGCTCGGAGTCTGAGGCCACGGGAAGGTCGGTCCGGACTCCCGGGTTCCGGGCCACCGCAGTTCGGCCCCGGCTCGGGCGTGACCGAGTGGGCCTCGCCGCCCCGCCCGCTGCGGAGCGGGGTGCTCACCCGGCCGGTGCTGGTCGGCCGTCGGTGGCCCTGGCCCGGCCGCCCGCCGGCGGGGAGCCGAACTGGCCACGGGGACGGCACCCGCCGTTCTGACGGCCCCCAGTGTGGACGCGGTCGGTCGGTGCTGCGGGTCAGTCGGTGGTGCGGCGGCCCGGGCGTCGGTCGGGCGGGCAGTCGTAGGAGGTGAGGTAGTCGGCGGTCGGGCTGCCGACGCCGGTGACGGCGTCGTAGCCGCGGTCGGCGACGAGGGAGGTGTCGTGGCCCATGGTGCGCAGCGAGGTGGTGGTGCCGTCGCTGGCGTCGACGGTGTTGTTGAAGTCCACGCGGACCTGGGCGAGTTCGATGCCGGGGCCGAAGGGGTGGTCGACCACGTCGTGGTAGGCGGGGCTGCCGTAGCGGGCGTAGATCGAGGGGTTGGCGAAGCCGATCGGGGAGCCCTGGGCCTGCTGGGCGAGGGCCTGGAGGGCGGCGACGACGGGGCAGGCGAGGCTGGTGCCGCCGATGCGGTACTCGCTGTAGCGGACGCTTCCGTCGGGGAAGGTCTGGGTCTGGCCGACGAGGAAGCCGGTGTTGGGGTCGGCGACGGCCGCGATGTCGGGGACGACCCGGTTGCGGCCGCCGTTGGCGCCGGAGAGCGACTGCGGGACGACGCCGCGCTGGTAGCGGGGCTGTGCGAAGCGGGCGCTGGTGCCGCCGCCCGCGCCGCCGTTGAAGGTGCCGGGGAGGTCGGTCCAGCTGGTGCCGTCCGCGGAGAGGACGGACTTCAGCGTGCCCCAGCCCGTTTCGAACCGGTAGGTGTCGGAGGCGTCCAGGGCCAGGGAGGTGCCGCCGACGGCGGTGACCCAGGGCAGCGAGGCCGGCATGTCGGTCTGCTTGGTGCCGGTGCTCTCGCGTTCGTCGCCGGAGTCGCCGCTGGAGAAGTAGAAGCCGATGCCGGTGGCGGCGCCGCGCTTGAACAGGTGCTGGTAGACCCGGTCGAAGGCGGGGTCGCTGGCGTTCTCGGGCTCGCCCCAGGAGTTGGAGACGATGTCGCCGAGGTGCTGGTCGACGACGCGGTCCAGGGCGTCGATCAGGTCCTGGTCGTAGCAGGAGGAGGCGCCGACGTAGGAGATGTCCGCGTCGGGGGCGACGCCGTGCACGGCCTCGATGTCGAGGGTCTGCTCGCCGTACCAGCCGGCCGCGTCGCAGCCGTTCGGGTCGACCTCCGGCGGGGCGGTGTGCGTCCACACCGCCGGGTCGTAGCGCAGCAGTTGGTCCTTGGTGTACGGGGCATCGCCGTGCTCCGCGGCGTAGCGGGTCACGTCGTCGCCGATGGTCGGGGAGTCGTAGGCGTCGACGACGGCGACCGTGACGCCGCGGCCGGTGAGGCCGGTGGCGGCCGCGCCGTACGCGCTGCGCAGCTGGGTGCCGTTGAGGCCCTGGATCACGTAGGGCCGGACGGCTCCGTACGCCGCGGGGGTGCCGGTCGCCGGGTCGGAGCCGAAGTAGTCGGAGAACGGGCCGGAGTTGACGAAGGCGCTGCCCGGGCCGGGCAGGGTGTCCTGCGGCTTGGGGCGGCCGGGCCGGACCTTGCTGGGGGCGGTGTTGAGTCCGGTGACGCTCAGCACGTCGTCGGCCAGGTCGGCGGGCACGCTGACGTCGCCGGCCGGCGCCCGGTAGGTGCGGGTGCCCTTGCGGTAGGTGTGCAGTTCGGTGCCGAAGGCCCGCTCGGCGTCGGCGACGTCGCCCTCGGCGGTGAGGTAGTGGCGGTTGGTGGAGGTGACGCGCATCCCGGAGGAGTGCAGCCAGGTGCCGACCTTCTCGCTCTGGGCGTCGCTGCTGCCGAACCGCTCGGCGAGCTGCTGCGGCGTCAGGAAGTGGCCGTACTCCGCGGAGGCGGGGTCGGAGACCTGCCGGGCGAAGGCGTCGAGGCCCTGCTGGTCGCGGCCGGCGAGGTAGACCCGCACGGTGACGGGCGCTTCGGCGCGTTCCCTGCCCTGGTCGGCGGCGGAGCGGTTCCACGTCGGTGCCGTGCCGGGGACGGCCGCGCGGCCGTGCGGTGCCGGGGTGTCGGCCAGCGCCGGCGTACCCGCCGCGGTGGCGGCCAGGAGCGGCAGCACGGCCATGACGACCAGTCCGGTTCTGGAGCACGACGGGCGGATGCGCATGCGGGGCGGCCTTCCGGTCGGGGTGCGGGAGCGCGCATCCGGGCAGTCCGTCGGCCCGGCCACGCTGGACGGGCTCGACGCTAGGCGGGCGCGCGGCGCGGCCGGCGCAGCGCGGATGCGACGCACCGTCGGCTTCACCCGCCCGGTGGCGGCCGGGCTACGCCGGGGCGCCGGATGCCGCCGGGCGGGTGGTGATGGCTCGTGCGCCCGCGCCGGCCCGGCCGACATGTCCGCGCAGAAGCCGGCCGACGGTGACCCTGCGGCCTGCCCGAAGCGTGGTCCGCACCTCTTGCACGTCGTGCCCGCCGCGTCCGTGTCGCCCCTGGTGGGACGGACGGCCAGGCGGAGTGCGGCAGCCCGAAATCCGCTTGCCCTGCTCTCCGCGCGCGATGAGGATCGGCGTATGAGTCACGTCATACGAGCCGTAACCGTTGAGGACTGGCAGCGCGTCAAGGATCTTCGCCTGGAGGCGCTGAGGGATCCGGTCGCGGCAATCGCCTTCCTGGAGACGTACGACAACGCCGTCGCCAAGCCGGACGAGTTCTGGCGGGAGCGCGCGGCCGGCTCCCGGGGCGACGTGATCGTCCAGCAGTTCGTCGCCGAGCGGACGGACGGCGCCTGGGACGGATCGGTGACGGTTCTGATCGAGCGGGCCGGCCGCAAGGACGTCTTCGGCGGGCAGATCGACGTCGACCAGGCCCATCTGGTGGGTGTGTTCGTTCGCCCGGAGCAGCGCGGCACCGGTCTCGCCCAGGCCCTGTTCGATGCGGCGATCTGCTTCGCCCACCGGCTTGACGTGCCGAAGGTCTCCCGTGTCCGTCTCTACGTGCACCAGGACAATCAGCGGGCCGAGGCCTTCTACCGGAAGATCGGCTTCACGCGTAGCGGCCGCTCGGTCCCCGTCCCGGGCGACGAGTCGTCCGTCGAGCACGAACTCGTCCTCGGCTGAGCGCCGGACGACGGCCGGATCGCCGTCCTCACCCCGGACCGGCTGCGCGGCGCGCAAGGCCGTTCCGGTCGCCCGGAGGGAGGGCGCTGGGCGCTCCACCGGCGGCTAGGCAGACTGATGCCCGGGGAGGTAGCGCCGTACCTTGGCGCTCGGGTCGGCGGCCAGTCGAGCGGCTCTGCGCTCCACTTCCCGGGGGGCCAGCAGGCTCAGCGTGCGCCATGCTTCGGCGCGTACCCGTGTCTTCGGGTGGGTGGTGAAGTCCAGCACGCGTGGCACGTCGCGGGCACTTCCGAGGTCGGCCAGCCCTCCCAGTGCGCCGATGGCGGTGGCGTCCGGCACGTCCCCGGGCGCGAGGGCGTCGCGGTACACCTGCGGTGCCAGGTCGGTGTACCCACGCGCGTACAGGGTGGCGCGAGCGTGGTAGCGGACCCGGGCGTCGGGATCGAGCATGGCGTCGCGCAGGTGTCCCTCGCCGTGCGGCTGGCGGGCCCGGACCCGAAGGGCCCGCAGTCGTACGCGGGGGCTCGCGCATCCGTCCAGGAGCGGGAGAAGGGCGTCCTGCTCGGCCGGTGAAAGCCTCGACGAGGTGACGAGGCGGGCGGCCCACTGCCACAGGCCGGGGTCCTTGGTGGCGAAGGCGGTCTCGACGGCCCCCGTCGGATCGATCAGCGCGAGCCACCGCAGGCAGCACGCCCGCGCCACGGGATCGTTCGAGCGGGCGCCTCGCCGGAGCTCCTCCGCTCCCGAACGACGAAGGAGGTCCTCCACTCCGGCCAGCATGAGGCTCGCCCTGCTGCGTCTGCGTATTCCGTCCAACAGAGGCAGCAGCCGAACGAGGATCCCCACGTCCCCGGCGTCGGTCAGCCGCGCGGTGACCGCGTTCTGCGCGAGGTTTCTGACCTGTTCGACGGGATCGTTGAGCCGCAGCAGCAGGAAGGGCAGTGCGAAGGGGTCGGGGGACGCTCCGAGCAGGGCGACGCCGGTTTCCCTGAGGTACCCGGAGCGGTCGAACGACATCAGGGCCGCCACGGCGAGGGCATGCGGACCGGTTCGCGCATCGCCCGGCGCCTGGCCGCCCAACAGGACGCCGGTGGAGCTGAGGCTCTGGCGCCGGCGGCGATAGTCCGCTTCGAGGCGCATCAACTCGACGGGCGATGCCGTTCGGAGCAGGCTGTCGAGGCGGCTCGCTGCCAGCCCCGGCTCGTCGTCCCATGAAACCGTCACACGCGGGACAGTATCCAAAGACCGTGATCGGACATCAGGTCCCACCCCTGTGCCGGCCCCGGCCCCGCGGGCCCGTCGTCCGGTTGCCACCTCCGACGGGCGGCGCGCGGTGCGCTTCGGCGTTCAGGTCCGGCGCGGGCCCAACCCCGTCCCGCCGTCGGTCGATCATTGACCCCTGACGTCGTACGCCGGCCTCGTCGGTGTGACGGTCCTCGTTGCGGCCGAGGCCCGGGGCACCGGCGGGGATCGGGCGTTCGCCGGTCGGGGTACGGTGCCGGAGTGCTCCCCGGGAGATGACATCGGGGCGGGCGGGGGGTGAGGTCGTGGGGAACGGGGCGGACACGCTCACGGTGGCGTCGCTGAACGTCTGTTGCGGGGTCAGGAACACCTTGCATCCGTTGAGGGAGCGGGCGGCCGAGATCTGCGCGCGCATCGAGCGCATGAACGCGGACGTCGTGAACCTTCAGGAGGTCTGGACGCCCGGCCTGCTCGCCTTCCTCCGCGCCCGGCTGCCCTCCCATCCCTTCCTGGCCCGCAGGCCCGGTCTCCTGGGCCAGCCGGCGGGCGGCCTGGTCGCGTTCTCCCGGATGCCGCTGCGATCGGCCGTCTACCGGTCCTTTCGCAGCACCCGGGCGCATCGCGGCGGCTTGCTCTTCCGCGCCGGCGCGGCGGCGGGCGCGGCACTGCAGGGCGTGCTGACCTACGAACTCGCCGGACGCCGGACCGTCGTGGGCAACACCCATCTGACCGCGAACCACGACGGGGACTGGTCCCCGGGCAATCGGCACGAGGCCCTGCAACGGGCGCAGGTGGCGGCGGTGCACGAAGCCCTGCGGCGGGCCCGCCGCAGCGATACCCGGCTGTCGTTCCTCGTCGGCGACTTCAATGCCCCGAGCAGCAGCGGCCTCTACCGGGCGATCGTCGACGGCGGGACCTGGCGGGACCCGTTCGCCGCGGCCGACCTGCCGACCTTCCAGACCGCGCTGCTGCCGGACGGGGCACGGGCG
This sequence comes from Kitasatospora sp. DSM 101779, assembly GCF_025655475.1. Classification (GTDB taxonomy): domain Bacteria; phylum Actinomycetota; class Actinomycetes; order Streptomycetales; family Streptomycetaceae; genus Kitasatospora. Next base: position 406,011 of record NZ_JAHTIK010000001.1, read on the forward strand.
CACCGCGTCGACTACGTCCTGGTCCAGGGCAGTCCCGAACACCACCCGGTCACCGGCACGGACCTCTTCCTGGCGGAGCCGGTGCCGATGCGGTCCGGGCCTGCGGCCTACGTCTCGGACCACCTGGGGCAGCTGGTCCGCGTCGGAGTGCCCGAGGCGGCGGCCGACTGACACCGGTGCCGGAAGCTCGACCGTTCGGTGGAGGAGAAGCTGTTGGAACCCTGACCCGTCGGCGCGCCCGGCCCGTTGAAGGACGACCCGCGCGGCCTGCCGACCGATCTGTATCCCGATCGGTTCTACGGCGGCCCGGCGCTGCCCGACCGGCCGGTCAGGGGCGTACGGACCACGAGCCGCCGCGGCCGGCTCCACGGGCCGCTGGGACTGCACAGGCCCGGCCTGCCCCTGCGACGTGCTCCGGTCCGCGCCTTCGTCGGGCCGGGAGGATCGGGCAAGACTCTTCGCGCACTCGACGCGAGCCACACAGGAGGCCACACCTGGGATCCGTACCTGTGGAGCTACCGGGACATCTCGTGGGTGTCCGCCCGCGACGACATCTGGCTCGAGGCCGGTCTGCTCAAGGTGCTGGAACACCTCCGTCGGCACGGTGGAACCCCGGCTCCCGGTAAGGCACCGGCACGCTGGAGGACCGGGTGCTCGGCGGGCTCCACGCACGCGAGTCGGAGTGGCCGCTGATCCTGGACGGGCTGGACGACCCGGAACTGCTGCGGCCTCCCGGCCCCGGACGGTCCGCACCCACGCGGCGGATTCCGATGCAGCCATGCCGGTCCGTTCCGTCCCCGTCCCGCCGGTCGGGGTGGCGTCTCCTCCACCGGGGAGGACGCGGTCGGGCGATTGCGCCGTTCCCGTGCGGCGGGGGTGACCGGTGCGCGGGTACCCTGCTCGGCGGTCGGTCGCTCGAGTCCGTTGCGGGCGGGCACCGGCCCCGCGGCACCACCCGCGGCCGGCCCGGGTTGCTACCGGCCTTCGAGCGCCGTCACCAGTTGCGGCAGGTGGCCGCCGGCGACGGCGAGGGCAAGGTGGTCGTGGAAGTCCCGGCTGTGGACGATCAGTCCGTCGCGCACCCGCAGCACCTGGATGTTGGCCACCTCGAAGCTCCTGCCGGTGGTGCGGTGGTGCACCCGGTAGTCGAACTCGGCGACGACCACCTCCGGATCGTCGGTCTCCCGGACGACGACGTTGGCGGCCTTGAGCTCCAGCGGCGAGTGTGCGGCGACCTCGGCGAACCGCGCTCCGAGGACGGCCCGCCCCTCGAAGCGGCGCGGCCCGACCGGCTCGAAGACCGTCTCCACCACGGCGTCCTCGGCGTAGAGCTCGACGAGCTCCGTGAACCGCCCGGCCGTGATGCCGTCGAGCAGCGCGTGGAAGACCTCGCGCGGCGACCTGGTTTCGGACATGATCAACCCCCATCGGAAGCATCGGTACAATCGGACTGGCGACTCCGCTTCGAACGATACGGACTGGGCAGTCCGGTTGTCCAGGGGTGGATCCGCCGCGCACGGAAGGGAGACGAGCGGGATGAGCGGCAGCCGGGAGCGCCCGCTGCGGGCGGATGCAGCCCGCAATCGGGCGAAACTGCTGGACGTTGCCACCGAGGTGTTCACCACCCGGGGCGTCGACGTGCCGACGGAGGAGATCGCCCGCGCCGCAGGCGTCGGGGTCGGCACCCTCTTCCGGCACTTCCCCACCAAGGAGGCGCTGCTGGCGGCGGTGATGGTGCGCAGGCTCGAGGCGATCGCGGCCGGCGCCGCCGATCTGGCCGCCGGGGCCGAGCCGGCCGAGGCCTTCTTCGACTGCTTCCGCCTGGTGGTCGACCGCTCCGAGGGCAAGAACGAGTTCACCCAGGCGCTGGCCGCGGCCGGGGTGGACGTGCACGCGTCGCTGCAGGAGCCGACCACGGCGATCCGGGCGCAGCTGACCGACCTGCTGGCCGGGGCGCAGCGCGCCGGGGCCGTCCGCGCCGATCTGGGCCTGCCGGAACTGCTCGCCCTCCTGGTGGGCACCGGCGCGACCATGGAGCAGTTGAGGGACGACCCGGCCGCCCGGGAGCGGATCTACGAGGTGGTCTTCGACGGGCTGCGGCCGCACTGATCACAGGCCCGGTCGGTCTCGGGCCTGCTTTCCGAAGCGCCGCCGGCACCACGGGCCCGGCGGCCGCCGCGCCCGGCAACATCCGGGCGATGGACGCACGCGGCGCGGCCCGCCCGACGCAGTTGACGTTCCCGCACATCGACGCACCGTCATCCCCGTTTCGCGTGAACCGACATCGGACGAAGTGAGCGCGCGGAGCACCTGCCGCAACGCATCGCTCCGCAGGGGTGCAGAACACCGACTTCTGGAACGGTTCGGTCGACCAGGTCCACGCCTACGACCGGGCCCTGACGGCGGCGGAGGTGAGCGCGCTGCACACCGCGGCGGCGCCCGCGTAGCGGCGGCGCAGCCCTCGGCCCAGGCAGCGGACGTCCGTTGCCGGGGCCGAGGGCTGCGTCCCGCCCGGTGCAGTCAGGGCGAGCCGGGTCCGAGGGCGCTGCGGGCGGCGGCGAAGAGGCGTTCGCAGCGCCGCGCCATCGCGTCCGCGGACTCCTCAGGGTGTTTGATCCACCAGCGGACCAGGGCGGTGGCCAGGCCGCGCCAGGCGTGCGCGAGGGCGTCCGCGTCGAGCGGGTCCGCCTCGCGCGCGTCCGCGGGGCCCGTCCGGTGGAGGACGTCGAGGGTGCCGATCGCCGCGAGCTCGTCGACGGCCGCCCGGTAGTGGGCGGCGAGCCGGGCGGGTTCGCCGTCGGGGGGCAGCGAGGTGTCGTAGAGGACGAACCAGGCCTCGCGCTGCCCCTCCAGGGCGGTGAAGAGGTTGTGCAGCACCCGCAGGGGCGTCGGCGGGCGGGCGTCGCCGCCCGCGTCCATGGCGGCGCGGATCGCCGCCAGCAAACGGTCGCCGACGGGCGCGAGGCAGGCGAGGTAGAGGTCCTGCTTGGGGCCGAAGTACTGGTGCAGCAGGGTCTTGGTGACGCCGACGCGTGCCGCGACGGCCGCGAGCGAGGTGGCCTCGTAGCCGCGGCGGCCGAACTCCTCGGTGGCGGCCGAGAGGATCTGGCGTTCGCGGTCGGCCCGCGGGACGCCCTTGGTGCCGGCCCGGGAAGGGGGGATTGCCATGCCCTGGATCTTACCCTACGGTAATTTACCGCTTGGTAAGTTCCACGGCCCCGGTACGTCCGCCACCCACCGCGAGTCCGCCGTCCATCGTTCGCCGTCCGTCGTTCGCCACCCGAGGGAGCCCCATGGCCGAGGCCGCCGCACCCCGTACGCACCGCACCCGCTCCTGGTGGGGCTGGGGTTGGGCCGACGCCCACCCCGACGACGCCGAATGCCTGGAGATGGGCGCCCTCGTCCCCGGCACCCTGGCCCGCCCGCTGCCCGTTCCGAAGATCGCCGACCTGCGGATCGGCCCGCCGGCCGTCACCCCGCCGGCCGCCCTGGCCCCGCTGGTCACCGCCGACCCGGCCGTCCGCGCCTCGCACGCCATGGGCAAGGCCTTCCGCGACGTGGCCCGGGCCCTGCGCGGCCGCCCCGGCCGGATCCCCGACCTGGTCGCCCACCCGCGCTCCGACCGGGACGTCGCGGACCTGCTGGAATGGGCCGGCGAGCACGGCGTGGCCGTCGTCCCCTACGGCGGCGGCTCCTCCGTCGTCGGCGGCGTGGAGTACCGCGGCGAGGCCCACCGGGCCGTACTCTCCCTCGACCTCACCGCCATGGACGCCGTCCTGGAGATCGACACCGCCGGACGCTCCGCCCTCGTCCAGGCCGGCATCCTCGGCCCGGCGCTGGAGGACCGGCTGCGACCGCACGGGCTGACGCTGCGCCACTTCCCCCAGAGCTTCGAGTTCTCCACCCTCGGCGGCTGGCTCGCCACCCGGGCCGGCGGCCACTATGCCACCGGCCGCACCCGGATCGACGACTTCGCCCAGTCCCTGCGGGTGGTCACCCCCGCCGGCACCGGCACCTCCTGGCGCCTGCCGTCCTCCGGCGCCGGCCCCTCCCCCGACCGGTTCTTCCTCGGCTCGGAGGGGGCTCTCGGCGTCATCACCCGGGCCTGGATGCGACTGCAGGAGCGCCCCGGCCACAAGGCCTCGGCAGCGGTGGCCTTCACCGGCCTCCAGGACGCCCTGCAGGCGGTGCGCGCCATCGCCCAGTCCGACCTGCTGCCCGCCAACTGCCGCTTGCTGGACGCCGGTGAGGCCGCGCTCTCCGGCGCTTCCCACGACGGTTCGGCCGTCCTGGTGCTCGGCTTCGAGTCGGCCACCGCCCCCGTCGGGGACCGCCTCGGCGTGGCCCTCGACCTGGCCCGCACCCACGGCGGCACCACCGCGAAGACCGGGGCCGACGCACCGCCGGACGCCGCCGTCGGGGCCTGGCGCAGCGCCTTCCTGCGGATGCCCTACCTGCGCGACGGCCTCGCCCGGATGGGCGCCGTCGTCGAGACCTTCGAGACGGCCGCCACCTGGGACGCGATCCCGGCCCTGATCGACGACATCCGCACCGAGGTCGGCGCCGCGGCACGCAGGGCCACCGGCCACCCCGCGCTCGTCAACTGCCGTCTCACCCACGTGTACCCCGACGGCGCCGCGCCCTACTTCACCGTGATCGCCGGCGGTCGGCCCGGGGACGAGGAGGCCGTCTGGGACGAGCTCAAGTCGGTGGCGGAGGACGTGCTGCACCGCCACCGCGCCACGATCACCCACCACCACGCCGTCGGCCGCGACCACCGCCGGTCGTACGACCGGCAGCGCCCGGAGCCCTTCGCCCTCGCGCTGCGCGCCGCCAAGAGCGCCCTCGACCCGCACGGTGTCCTCAACCCGGGGGTGCTGCTGGACGTCTGAGATCCTGGCGTCACAGCGGGTCGCCGAGCGGCCCGTACTGCTCCTCCAGGTTCGTCGCCCAGTGGGCGGCGAAGTCCGGCTGTGTGCCGTCCGCGTCGGTGAACCCGTACTCCCGGTACAGGCCCCAGGTGGCGAGCGCTCGGCCGGACTTGGCCATGACGTCGGGGTCGGCGGCGAGGGCGGCCACCGCCCGGCCGAGGTAGGCGGGGGTCTCGGAGTGGGCGAAGTCCGGGTCCTTCGCCACGCCGTCGCGCCAGTTCGCCTCGGTGACGCCGAAGTGGTCGAGCATGGCCTCGGAGCGCAGGAAGCCGGGGGTGATCGCCACCGCGGCGACGCCGTGCGGCTTCAGCTCGGCGGCCTGGGCGACGGCGAGCCGGATCACCGTGGACTTGGCGAGGTCGTAGAAGAAGCTGCCGCGGTAGCGGGCGGTGTTGCCGTCGGTGACCTCCACGACCAGGCCGCTCCGGCGGGCGACCATCAGCGGAAGCGCGTACCGGCTGGTGATCACATGGGTCTCCACCGCCCGGCGCAGCAGCCGCAGTCCGGTGTCCAGGTCCTGCTCCCAGAGCGGGTGCTCCCAGTCGGTCAGCGCGTCGCCGCCCCAGACGGAGTTGACCAGGACGTCGAGCCGGCCGTCCTGCTCGGCCGCGATCCGGTCGACCAGGGCGCGGACCTCCTCCGGGCTGCTGTGGTCGGTGCGCACGGGGATGCCCCGGCCGCCGGCCGCGGTGACGCGCGCGGCGGTCTCCTCGATGGTCTCCGGGCGGTCCAGGTCGGAGCGTCCGGCCGAGCTGCTGCGGCCGGTGACGTACACGGTGGCGCCGGCGACGCCGAGTTCGACGGCGATGCCGCGGCCGCCGCCGCGGGTGCCTCCGGCGACCAGGGCCACCGCGCCGGCCAGCGGCCGGGTGTCGATCGTCATGCTTCCTCCGGGGTACGGGGGCGGTCGGGGTGCGGGGCGGTCGTGTGCGGGGCGGTCGTGTGCCCGGAGGCCTCGTAAGGGGCGAGCAGGGTCCGCAGCTCGTGCGCCACCCGCTGGGCGAGGGTGCCGTGGCGCTCCAGCGCCCAGGTCAGTCCGGCGCCGGCGGTGACCGCCTGGACGGAGCCGGCGAGGGCGGCGGTGTCCGTGCCGGCCCTGAGTTCGCCGGTGGCCGCGGCGTCCGCGAGGAGCCGCTCGACCGCCCGGCGCTGGGCGAGGTGGGCGGCCAGGGCGTGCTCGTGGAGCTGCGGGTCGGTGAGGTCCAGGCACAGGAAGGCCAGGTGGTTGGCGAAGCGCTCGGGGGCGTCCATGGGCGCCAGCCACGCCGTGACCAGCGCGGTGAGGGCGTCGAGGGCCGCCCCGTGCCGCTCGCGCGCCCGGCCCGCCATGGCGTCGGCGTCCTTGACGGACTGCTCGGCCAGGGCGACCAGCAGGCCGCGCTTGGAGCCGAACCGCTGGACGAGGGTGCCGGGCACCAGCCCGACCTCCCGTGCCACCGCGGCCAGTGTCAGCCCGGCGGGGCCGAGCCGGCCGATCACCTCGGCGGCGGCGCGCAGGATCACCACGTCGTCGACCCCCCGGGGGCGCCCGGCCATCTCCGCTCCTCGATTAATAAATGCCTGTTCATTCATTAAAGCGGGCGCCGACATGCGGCAAACCGGAGCACCGGTGTCCGCTGAGCGGGACCCCACGTGTCGTGTCCACGGCCCCGCGAACTATCATCGGCCGAGTACAGCGTCCCTCCGGAGGTCGCCCCGGCATGCCCGGGCGGCCTCGGCGGCCGGAGGCGACTCATCTCACCGGAGCGGGGCCAGTGAGAGCCCTCGGACTGCCTTGTGTCGTCGTGTCCCGAACTTGCCGCGCTCTGAAACGACTTGGGAATACGATGACTTCTCTGCCCGGGCGCGGCCGCACCGCCGTCACCGCCATCCTCTCCTCCGCCCTGCTGTTGAGCGCCTGCAGTGCGGGCGGTTCCGGCACGAACGAGGCCGACCTCCACGACCAGCTCCCCGAGGCCGTCAAGAAGGCCGGGGTGATCCGGGTGGGCGCCTCGCTCACTGCCGCACCGGTGATCTTCCGCAGCACGGAGGGCCAGCCGGACGGGCTCGACCCCGACCTCGGCGCCGCCATGGCGAAGGTCCTCGGCGTCAAGTTCGAGTTCCAGGACGCCGGACCGTTCAGCAACGTGCTGCCCGGGCTGCTGGACAAGAAGTACGACGTCGCGATGTCCGGCATCACCGACAACCTCAACCGCCGCCAGGGGCTGGACAAGAGCGGCAAGCAGGTCAACGAGGGCGTGGACTTCGTCGACTACTACATGGCCGGCATCGGCATCATGGTCGGCAAGGGCAACCCCGCCAAGATCGCCAAGATCGACGACCTGTGCGGGCACGGCGTCGCCGTCAAGAAGGGCACCACCCACAACGACCTCGCCGTCCGGCAGAAGGCCTTCTGCGACGGCCAGGGCAAGCCGCTGAAGGTCGTGGAGACCACCGACGACGCCGGGGCCATGGAGGAGCTCCGCAGCGGACGGGCCGACGCCTACGTCACCGACTACCCCAAGGCCCTCTACAACTCGCAGGTGGCGGCCGACGGCAAGGCCTTCGACATCGCCGGTCCGCAGCTCCAGCCCAAGCCGTACGGCATCGCCCTGCGCAAGAGCGACCAGCAGCTGCGCGACGTCCTCGCCAAGGCGATGCGGCGCCTCGTCGCCGACGGCACCTACGACGAGATCCTCAACCGGCGCAAGCTCACCGTCGGCGCCATCCAGAGCCCGGTCGTCAACGGCGGCACCAGCTGACGTCACCTCACCCCCGCGGCGGCGGCCGGCGGCACCGATCGGTGTCGCCGGCGGCTCCCGGGAGGCCTTCCGCGCGCCGCGCCTGATCCACTGGAACCATGGCGGAGATACGACTGATCAGCGGGCCGAACCCGGCCGACCCGGAGTCGGTCGCGGTCGCCGTCGGACCGCCCGCCGAGCGCGCCATTGCCCGGCTGGGCGCGCTCACCCACGAGATCGACGGCGGCTGGCACCTCCTGCCGACCGACGACTGGGCCGAACGGCGCTGGGAGGACGGCCGGCTGACGGCCACTTCTGCGCCCACCGGGAGTGCTTCGGGCCCGGCGAGATCGACCCCGACGCCTTCCCGGACCGCGCCGCCACCGACCCGCGGGCCCTGCGCCTGCTGCGGGTCGGCGCCGCGGCCGACCCGGACACCGCCGCCCGGGCGCTCCGCCCGACCGCCGTCCTCACCGTCGCGGCCGGCACCCCTGCGGACACGGCCGTCGACGAACTCCCCGCCGGCACCGCCGAACCGCTGGTCCTCGGCCCGCCGCCCGGCACCCGGGACCGGCCGCCCGGGGCCCACCCGGGCGTTTAGTCGCTGTGCATTCGCGACCGCCACCGTGAATACATGACGGACCGTCACCTGTGAGTGCGGCACCCGGCGGAAGAGGAGCACATGACGGGGCTCGAACACGCAGGTCGGGACCGGGCGGTTCCCCGCGCCCCTGAACCAACCACCCGACTGCTCCTCGAAGACAAGCCCCATGGCCGCCTGTCCCGCCTTTGCCGACATGCCGAAGCGCGCGGTCGGGTCGGGCCGGGCCCGGTGGAGGCGGGGCGGGCTGCACGCCGTGGCCACCCACCGGGCCGGGACCGCTACCGGGCGTCGGCCTCCACCGGGGCCGCCAAATCGCTGCCACCGGCAGCGTCCGCAGCCGCGCCCGTGTCGGTGGCGGTGGGCAGGGTGCGGCCGAGCAGGGCGGCGGCCCCGAGGACGAGAGCCACGGCGGCCACCAGTAGGAGGGTCGGCGTCAGCCGCCACCCGCCGAGCAGTGCCCCGACGGCCAGGGCCGCGGCCCCGGAGCCGAGGTTGTACGCCGAGCCGATGCCCGCGTTGACCGTGGTGTGCCGGTCCTTCGGGAATCCGGCGCCGACCAGGACGTAGGCGATGATGTACATCGGGGTGAGCGAGGCCCCCACGAGCAGGCTGCCCAGCATCACCGGGGCGAGGCCGCCGCTGACGGCCACCACGGCGAGGCCGGCGACCAGCACGAGGACGGCGCCGAAGTAGCGCAGCCAGGGCCGGGCGTCACGGGTGGGCAGGCGGCCGTAGAGGAGGCCGGCCACGATGCCGCCGACCGAATCCAGGGCCATCAGCACACCGGCGAGTTGAACGTGTCCGTGGGCGAGCGTCCAGGCGGGGTAGCCGACGCTGAGCGCCCCCATGGCGATGCCGAGTGCGGCCATCGGCACGAGCAGCGCCGCACCGTTGCGCGAGAGGAGCACCCCGCCGCGTCCGTCGGTTCCGCCGGCGGGTCCGGAGCGCTTCGGGGTGCCTCGGAGCACCCGGTCGGCGCCCAGCGAGTGGATCATCCGCTTGAACCAGAGCGTGCCGAGCAGGGCGCTCAGCCCGCCGGTGATCACGGCCCACTGGGCCCCGACGGCCAGCCAGATGCCGGAGGTCAGCAGGGGTGCGACGACGAAGGTGGCCTCCTCGACGACGGAGTCGAGCGAGTGCAGCCGGGTGTTCTCCTCGTCGCTGCGTGCGATCTCCGTCCAGACGGTCCGCAGGACGGCACTGTTGGGCGGGGCGAGCGCGGCCGACGCGGCGGTGAGGGCCAGCGCGAGCGGCCGGAGGACGACCGAGTCGGACAGTGCCAGTACGGCCGCGGCGGACGTCGTCGCGGCGAAGGCGGCCGCCATGGGCAGCAGCAGCCGGTGCGCGCCGAACCGGTCGATCAGGGCGCCCTTGGCGGGGCCGCTGAGGGCGGCGCCGATCAGGAAAGCAGCGAAGGCCGCTCCCGCCCAGCCGAGTTGGTGCCGGCCGGTGAAGAGCGCGATCATGCCGAACGGGACCATGCCGGCCGCGAGGCGTCCCAGGGTGACGGCGGTGATGACGCAGACGACGCGGCGGTCGCCCCACAGGGTCCGGTAGGTGGGCGGTGCGGGCTGCTCGGTCACGCGTGGTCCCTTTCGTGGCTGACCGTGTCGCTGCCGGTCCACTCGGCGGCGAGGGCGGCGGCCCGTTCCAGGACGGCGGGTGCCAGGCCGTCGTCCAGCTCGGAGTTCTCCACGACGAGCGCGGGTGGGCGGCGGCGCAGGGCGAGGCGGCCGACGATGTCGGCGCCGTACAGGACGGGCAGCGCGAAGTAGCCGAACTCCCGCTTGGCGGCGGGTTTGTAGGCCTCCAGTCGGTAGTCCTTGCCGAAGAGCCGCAGTTGCCGCTCGCGGGTCCAGATCAGTGAGTCGAAGGGGGACAGCGGGGTCACGGCGTCCTCGTCGACCTTCTGCCCGGGGTCGGCCTCCGGGGCCAGCCAGACCGGTTCGCGCCACCCCGCGACCGTGCGCCGCTCCAGCCGGAGGGCGGTGAGAGCGGCCTCGGCCTGGGCCGGCCGGAGCCGGAAGTAGTCCGCCACGTCCTTGGTGGTGGCGACGCCGAGTGCGTCGACGGCTCGGGCGCACAGCAGCCGGAGGCACGCGTCGTCCGGGAGTTCGGTGCGCAGCAGGTGTTCGGGGAGGGCGAGTTCGGGCAGGCAGTAGACCCGTTCCCAGCGGTCGCGTTCGGCGCAGACGGCGCCGCCGGTGGCGGCCAGCCACTCCAGGGCCCAGCGGAACACCGAGTCCCGTTCCCAGCCGGTGCCGGTCGTCCGTCCGAAGTCCCGGAGCCGGACCCGGCCCCGGGCCTGGAGGACGTCACGCGCACGGTCGACGGCCGCCGTGTCGACGGCCGGGCCGCGCCAGCCGTCCGCGAGGATGCGGCGACGACGGAACCCGAACGCCGGCCAGAGGTCGAGCGGGACGAGCGAGAGGGCGTGGGCCATTCCCTCGAACGAGGTACCAGCCTGTGCCGCCGTACCGAGGGTCAGTGCCTGATCGAGTGTCACTCCGCGTCCGAGCAGGACGAGTTCGTGGGAGCGTCGGACGGCAGACATCGAGTCGATCTGGAGGCAGCCGAGCCGGGCGAGCGTCTCGGCCGCGGTCGGGGTGGCGGGCTGCACGGGGTGCAGGCCCTGGGCGGCGACCGCGATGCGGCGCGCCTCGTCGGTGGTCAGTTCGGCAGTCACGAGTCCCGCAGGGATTCAGGGCCGACGAGGACGATCCGGGCGATCTCCTGTCCTCGGCGGACGTGGACGGTGGTTCGCGGGCTGACGGCGATGCTGAAGCCGCTCGACTCCATCCGGCCCAGCGACGCCGCGGTGAGCACGCCGACCTGGACGCCGAGGTCCGGCAGTTCCTCGGACGGGAAGGTCAGGACGGACAGCGGTGCCACGTCCTCCGGCATCCAGCCCAGACGCCATTCCACCGTGCCCCGGCCGTTGGGGACGAACATACTCCCCCAGCCGTCGCCCTCGCGAAACTGGAAGAGGTGGAGCCACGGCGGTTTGTCCATGGCCAGCGCCGTGCCGCTGCGCAACCAGACCTCCTGTTTGCCGACGGCGGCGGCCGCGGCCTCGGCCTCCTGTGCGGAGATCTCCACCTGCGGCAGCGGGGAGAGCGTCACGTCGACCGGGCTGGGGATGCGCCATCCGATGCGTTGGCCCAGCACCCAGGGCGCACAGAACTCGGGCTGCCGCGCGGCGCGCAGGAAGCGGAAGTTGTCGCTGTAGAGGCGTTCGCGCTCCTTGGCGGCCTCGATGTCGACCGTGCGCCGTTCGGGCACCAGGGCCCAGGGCTGGAGGGCGTGGAACTTCATGCGGGGTGTGGGTGTCCTTCCCTGCGTGCGCCGCCGTCGGGTCCCGACGGCGGCGCAGGCGGTGTGCGGTGGTCCGTGGTCAGCCGGCGGAGCCGACCGAGCTGTGGGACATGTGGGCGGCGTCGAGGTCGACGTTGTCCAGGCTCACCCGGTCGGTGTCGAACAGCGAGACGCTGCAGGGGCCGTAGCCGACCGGGATGTCCGCGAAGACGGGCTTGCGGTCCGGGGAGTCCTGCTCGGCTCCGAGGTCGACGTCCTCCAGCCGGACGACGGTGATGGCGTGCGGCATGCTGCCGGGCTGGTCGACGTGCAGGACGGTGCCGCGGGCGAACGCCGAGGCGTAGACCGTGAAGTCCCGTTCGTCGACGGCGATGCCGCGGGGGGACGGGCCGGTGGGCAGGTAGCGGGTGGTCTCGAGGGTCTCCATGTCGATGACGGCGATCACCGACTCGCGTTCCAGGGTGACCAGCGCGTAGCGGTTGTCCGGGGAGAAGGCGACGGCGCGGCCGCCCTGGCTGGTGACGGGGACCCGCTTGACCACCTGGTCGGTGGCGAGGTCGATGACGGGCACGTAGTCGACGGAGTTGCAGGCGACGAGCGCGAAGCGGCCGGTGCGGTCGACGTTGAGGCTGTAGGGGTGGGAGTTCTCCTGGATGCGGATGCGCGCGATCTCGCGGACGTCCGAGGCGTCGCCCTTCCTCAGCCCGGAGATGTCGATCTTGGAGATGTACCCGGAGCCCCAGACGGAGACGTAGGCGCTGTCCCCGACGATCGCCATGTGCCGCGGGTCGCGGCCGACGGCGATCTGGGTGAGCTCCTCGCGCGACTCCAGGTCGACCACGGAGACGGTGTTGGAGCCGGAGTTGGAGACCAGCATGTAGCGGTCGCCGGGCAGGATGCCCAGCCCGCGCGGTCCGGAGCCGACGGTGATCCGGGCGACCTCACGGTGCGTCAGGGCGTCGATCTCGGAGACCGAGTTGGTCGAGGTGTTCGAGACGAAGCCGCGTCCGTCGCGGGTGAACTTCACGCTGCCGCGCGGTGCGTTGCCGACGGGGATCGAGGTCACGTGCTCGTAGCCGTCGCCCTCCTTGCGGACGACGCTGATCTGACCCGAGTCGGTGTCGGTCGAGTAGATTTCGATGGCCACAGATTACTCCTCGGAATTGATCGGACGTGCATCTGTGTGCGGTGATCGCGGATCTTTGGCGCAGGGCGATTCCGGTCGGGTTCGGGATCTCCTTTCAGTCGCCGGCCGGCTGCAGGGCGACGTCCGCGCTGAAGGCGTAGGCCAGGTTCCACGCGATCGAGATTCTGACGTCGGCACCCTCGTACGGGGGTACCGAATGCTTCATCCAGCCCGGCATGAGCAGCAGCGTTCCGGGGCCGGAGCCGATCCGCACGGTCCGGCCCTCGTTGGCGAAGCTGATGCCCGGGTCGAAGAACTCCACGTTCGCGCGCGGGTCGGCCAGCTCCAGGTCGCAGGCGCCGGCCGAAGCGACGTAGTAGACCGCGGCGATCGCCGTGTTGGGATGGAAGTGCGGCGCGTGATGGTTGCCGCCGCGGTAGATGCTCGCCCAACTGCGGTGCGCGGCAAGGCGGACGTCCGACGGGCGGGTCGCACCCACGGCCCGGTGGAGCGGTTCGCCCCGCAGGGTCTCCACGAACGTCCGGGCCATGGCCAGGACCCAGGAGGTGAGTCGGTCCACCCCCGGATCGCCCCAGTCCGTCAGGTTCCCCACCGTCTCGGACTTGAAGGAGAGGTCCTTGATGTCCGCCGCCGACCGGCTCAGTACGGCTGCCGCCAGTTCCTCGTTGATTTCCGCGCCGAAAGGGCACGGGATCTTCGCAACCGGAGTGGCGAAAAGGCTCAGCAGTTTCGCCGATGAACCGTCCGCCGCCGCTGGTGCGCTCTCGCGCGTCACATTGATCAACTATCTGCCCCCAGGCGCGCAAACGCGGCGCAATTGATCTTTGATCGTGTGCGGTTCAGCTTAGCAACCGGTGTCGAGCACCTGTCAATGGCGGCGGGTGAGACCTCACAAGAACTCCAGATGCGTGTGAATTCCGCACCCGCGGCATTCCCGCCCACCGGCCTGGTCCGCGCGCCGCGCCCCCCGTGCCGCGCTCCGTACCGCACTCGGTGAGGCCCTCCGCGCCGCGCTCCGTACCGCACTCGGTGAGGCTCTCCGTGCCGCACTCCGTGGTGCTCTCCGTGGTCGGCACGGAGGCGGAGGGCACACCGGTCGGGAGAGGCTGTGACCACGGCGACCGGGCCCGGCGGAGGCCCGGGCGATCACGGCCGCGACCTCGGGAGCGAGCATGACCGGCACGGACGATCCGGGGCGGCAGTCCGCCCGGACGGGCGGGGAACCGACGGCGGCCCGGCCGGACGGCCCTCGGGCCCACCCGCGACGTGACGGTGATCGACGGCGACGTCGACGTCCTCGAGATCGATGCGCTGTCCCGGGAGCGGGGCGACCGGTTCGCCGCACGCACCGGCTCCGACCCCCGCACCCTCGCCACCCCGTACCGCTGGTTCCGCATCACGCCGCGCCGCCTCCAGGCCCGGCGCGAGGCGGACGAGCCGCCCGGCCGCACCCTTCTCCGCGACGGCCGCTGGCTCGACTGACCGGCACCCCCGGAGCGTGTCTTCACGGGCGCATGGGAACCGACAAGGGGCGCGCGTGGGGGCACCTCCCAGGAACCAACCACCCGACTGCCTCTTGAAGACACCCCCGGGGCCGATGCGACTCGTTGGAGAACTCCCGCTTCTCCCATGCCATTGCCGCCTACCCTGGCCCCTGACCGCGGTGCGGCAGAGCATGCCCTCCGCAGCGGTGTCGGCGCGAACCCCTACAGACCTGTGCACGAGAGGAAGCGACATGTCGAACGCCAAGAAGTCCCCCCGGAGCAGCAGTGCCGCCGAGCAGAAGTTCGACGGGTTCACGCCCGAGGAGCGCGAGGCGATGAAGGAGCACGCCCAGGAGCTCAAGGCCGCCGCGCGCCGCAGTCCCCGCACGGCCAAGGCGGACGCCGAGCAGGACGTCCTGGCGAAGATCGCCGAAATGCCGGAGGCGGACCGGGTCCTCGCCGAACAGCTCCACCGGATCGTCCGTTCCACGGCACCGGACCTCGCACCGAAGCTCTGGTACGGGATGCCGGCGTACGCCCGGGGCGGCAAGGTCGTCTGTTTCTTCCAGAGCGCCCAGAAGTTCAAGACCCGGTACGCCACCCTGGGCTTCAGCGACCTGGCCGACCTCGACGAGGGCGCCATGTGGCCCACCTCCTACGCCCTCACGGAGCTGACGGCCGACACCGAGGCGCGGATCGCCGAGCTCATCGCGAAGGCCGCCGGCTGAGGGCTCCCCTCCCCGGTCCGCGTCGCCTCGGCCCCGGGCCGGCGGTCCTGTCGGCCGGTCAGGTCGGGCCGGGGCCGGGTGGGTGGGTCTCAGAGGCCGTGGCCGCCGCCCGTGTCCGAGCCGGAGATCCAGGCGTGGTGGAAGCCGTGGGCTCCGTCGGAGCGGCTGACGGTGTCGCGGGCCGTCCGGCCGCCGAGCAGTCCCGTCCGGGCGGAGAAGACGGGCAGCAGGACGCGCAGCGCGCGCCTGCCGTGGACCGCGACGAGCAGGGCCGTCTCCTCGGCGGCGCCCGGTCGGTCCACGGGGCGGGTGGTCGCGGCAGAGACCGTGGGCAGGGGGTGGAGTCGGCGCAGGCGGGCGAGTTCGCGTCGGCCGGCCGCGGTTCGGGGGCCGGCGAGGAGCAGGGCGAGGGCGGCGGCGGCGAGCAGCGCGCCGGGCACGACGGAGCCCTGGAGGATCGCCGTGCCGGCGGCACCGGCGGCGGCGGCCGAGATGAGGCGTACCCCTGCGAGCCGGGTCGGGCCGCAGATCAGGTGACGGTCGGACAGGTCCCGGCGGAGATCGTGCCGGGCCCGCTGCACGGCGGGTCGTGCGGCCACGTCGGCCAGGGCGAGCGGTCTGGACAGGGCGCTGCGGACGGCGCGGTGCGCGGGGGTCGGGTCGGCGGGCAGGTCGACCCTGCCGCTTAGCCGGAGCCGTCCGCCGCGGTCGGCGTCCAGTGCTCCGGAGAGTCGGAACTCGACGACGACCACCACCAGCGCGGCCTTCGGACCGCCGCGGAGGGCTGCCAGGCGTGCCGCGCCCAGGCCGTCCGTCCGGCCGCGGGCGGGCCAGTGGCGGAGCAGTGCGGCCACGACCACGCCGGCCGCCGAGCAGACCGTCCAGAACGTTCCCATCGTCCACCTCCGGAGGCGGGCCGCGGTGCCGGACAGCGGGGTGCGGCCCGACGCGGGACACACCTGGCCCGACCGGCGAATTCCCCCGACTCCGTTGCTTCATACCGGACTTGAGCACCTTCAGAGGTTCGGCGGGCGGGATCAGGCGCCCGTTCAGGCCGAGAGCGCCGAGAGCGCTTCGTCGCGCCCGCCCTCGCCCTCCGCGCAGGCGGCGGCCAGCCGGTCGAGGGAGACGTCCAGCGCTGCGGCCAGGGCGGCGACGGTGAAGAACGCCGGTGTCGGTGCCCGGCCGGTCTCGATCTTGCGGAGGGTCTCGGCGGAGACGCCCGCCGCCGCGGCCACCTCCACCATGCTGCGGTCGCCCCGGGCCCGGCGCAGCAGTGCGCCGAACCGCTCGCCGCGCTCGCGCTCCCACGGGGTCAATGGAGTCCTCACCATGACCGTGATATTAATACCGGTATAAGTATTGGGTCCATCCGGGGTGGGGAATCGCACATGGTGGAGATCAAGTCGGACGCGGCGCTGGATGCGATGCGTGAGGCCGGACGCGTGGTCGGCCGCGCGCTGGAGGCCGTGCAGGGGGCCGCGCGCCCGGGAGTGTCGCTGCTGGAACTCGACGAGGTGGCGCGCGGTGTGCTCGCCGAGGCCGGGGCCCGCTCCCCGTTCCTCGGGTACCGGCCCTCGTTCGCGCCCACGCCCTTCCCCGCGGTGATCTGCGCCTCCGTCAACGACGCGATGGTGCACGGCATCCCGACCGGGTACCGGCTGCGCGACGGTGACCTGGTGAGCATCGACTGCGGCGCGGAGCTGGACGGCTGGACGGGCGACGCCGCGATCAGCTTCACCGTCGGCACGGCGCGGCCCGCCGACCAGGCCCTGATCGACGCCACGCGCCGGGCCCTCGACGCCGGTATCGCCGCCGCCGTGGCGGGCGGCCGCATCGGCGACATCTCCCACGCTGTCGGCACCGTCGCCCGCCGGGCCCGCTGCGGCATGCCGGAGGGCTTCGGTGGTCACGGCATCGGCCGCCGGATGCACGAGGACCCGCACCTGCCCAACCGGGGGCGCCCCGGCCGGGGCTTCCCGCTGCGCCACGGCCTGGTCCTCGCGATCGAGCCGATGCTCATGGCCGGCGGGCGCGACGACTACCGCACCGGCGCCGACGGATGGACGCTCTTCACCACGGACGGCAGCCGCGCGGCCCACATCGAACACACCGTCGCCATTACGGAGGACGGGCCGCGCATCCTGACCCTCCCCTGACACCCGACGCACCGGCCGCCCCTCCGCCGAGGGCGCAGCGCTCACCCGCCGGCACCCGCGCCGGCCGCACTCCCCCCCCAGCCCGGCCGAACCGCCCCCGGCGGCCGAGCGCTGAGGAGCAGATCCTCACGACCCGACGACGAACGGCATCCGGCTGCCACCGGGCTGCCCGTGGCTGCCCGGAATCCCGTTGCACGGCCGTGTTCCCGCCGGGTTGGATCGTGCCCATGGATGTCGAACCGCCGTCCGAAGCCGTGGCCACGAGGCACCGCCGACCGCAGACACCGGACGGCCCGCCCGCGCACCGTGCCCGCGGCCATGTCCTCGACCTGTGCCGGCGGGCCGATCCGGATCGCATCGACGCACTGCTGCGGCTCACCGTCACGGCCGACCTGCCCTGGGACGAGGAGTTGGTGCGGGCGGTCGCCCGGGTCTCCGACGACCGTTTCGTCCCGCTGCTCGTCCGTCTCGCCACCGCGCCGCGCCCGGTGGCCCTGGTGGCGCTGGAGGCTCTGGCGGCGCTGCGCCCGGGCCCCGGCGCGGTGCGCACCCTGGTGGCCGTCTTCACCGGGTCGGCGGACGACCGCCGGCTGCACGAGGCCGCGAGCCGGGCGCTGGTCGCGGCGGGCCCGGCCGCGGTGGCGGCGCTGCTCCCGTACGTGCCGTGGACGCCGGAGGCCGACCGCCGGCTCCGGCAGTCGCTCGCCTGGTTCTTCGGGCGTGCGGACTGCGGGACGGGCCGCGCGGTACGACTGCTGACGGAGTTCCTCTCCGACCCGTGTTCCCGCACCCGCGCCGAGGCCGCGGCCTCCCTCGGTCTGCGCGGCGACCCAGCCGCGGGCCCGCTGCTGGAGCGCGCCCTCGCCCACCCCGACGAACGGGTCCGGGCCCGCGCCGCCACGGCGCTCGGCCGGGTCGGCGCACACGGCGCGGTGGAACGGTTGCGGCGGACGGCCGCGGACGACTGGTTCCCGACCGTCCGTGATGCCGCCGCCGCGGCCGTCCGGGCGCTGACCGCCCGGCAGCACTGACCGACCGTCGGCGCCGGCCTCGGGCCGCCCGCCGCCGAACGGCCGTCAGCCGCGCACGGACACGTCGCCGTGCACGGCCCCGTCCGCGCGGCCGTGCCTGCCGTGCTGCTCGTAGAGCCGGTCGGCGAGCAGGGCGTGGGCGAGCGTCCCGCCCGCCCGGACGGCGGCGGCCACGAAGGCGGTCTCGGCGAGTTCCTCCACACTGACGCCGTGTCGGCGGGCTGCGGCGGTGTGCACGTCGAGGCAGTAGGAGCACTGGGTGACGAGCGCGACGGCCACCGAGATCAGCTCGCGGTAGCGCCGCGGCACGACGCCGTCCTCCCGGTCGACGGCCTCCTGGAAGGCGAGCCAGGCGGCGAACTCCGCCGGGGCGGCCCGGCCGACGGCTCGGGCGCGGTGCAGGTCGTCTGGGTTCTCGTACACGGGCGGACTCCTCGGTCGACGGGTGGCGGCGGACACTGCTGTCCGCCGCCCGACACCACCTCACCGGGGGCGGCCCGGGCCCGTCCAAGACCGGTTTCGGACGGGCGGTTCGGTTCTGGGTATCGTGGCCGGTCATGGACCTGCGGGCGTTGCGCTGTTTCGTCGCGGTGGCCGAGGAGGGCCACTTCGGCCGCGCGGCGGCCCGGCTGCACCTCGCCCAGCCGCCGCTGAGCCGCCGGATCCGCGACCTGGAGGCGGATCTCGGGTGCCGGCTGTTCGACCGGATCCCGACCGGGGCCCGGCTCACCCCGGCCGGCGAGGTGCTGCTCGCGGAGGCGCGCGATCTCCTGGAACGGGCCGAGCGCGCCCGGGAACGGGTGCGCGGCGCCGGGGCCGGCCGGGTGCTGGTGGTCGGCGTCGCCGCCGGTGCGGGTCTGGACGTCGGCCCGGCGGCGCTGGCCGCCCTGCGGCGCAGCCGCCCCGGGCTGCGGGTACGGCTGCGCGAGGCGCCGGTCACCGACCCGAGTGCCGGGCTGCGGGAGCGGCGGGGGGGGACCTGGCGCTGACCCGGTTGCCCTTCGACACCGCCGGTCTGACGGTCCGCCCGCTCGGGGTGGAGCCGGTGGTCGCGGCCGTGCCCGCCGACGATCCGCTCGCGGACCGCGACCGGCTGCACGTCTCGGAGCTGGTCGCCCGCCCGCGCTTCCGCCTGCCGCCCGGGACGGACGCCCGGTGGCGCGCCTACTGGCTGGCCGGCGGGGACGACTCCCCCGGCCCGGTGGTGGCCTCGGTCGAGGAGTGCCTGCACAGCGTGGTGTGGGAGGGCGTCGTGGGGCTGCTGCCGGCCGGGGCCGCGCTGCGGCATGCGCGGGCCGGCATCGCCTTCGTCCCGGTGGACGGCCACCCGCCGAGCCGGATCGTCGCCGCCCGACCCGCGGACTGTACCGATCCGCTGGTCGGCGCCCTGGTCGACGCCCTCGCCGCCGTCTCCCGGTCCGCACCGGGGTAGGGGATGTCTTCAAAGGGCGGTCGGGTGGTTGGTTCAGGGGCGCTGGGGGCACCCCCCAGCGCCCCTGTGGCTACCCGATCGCCCGTGAAGACACTCCGCAGTGATGCCGGTCGGCAGCCGCTGCACCGGGCCGCGGCCGGTCAGGCGCTGGGCAGCGGCTCGGCCGGGCGGTCGGCGACGGCCGGTGCCGCGGTGCGGTGGGTGCGTTCGACGGCCTGGCCCCAGTAGGTGCCGGCGACCATGAGCACGGCGCCGAGGGCGGCGGGTGCGGTGAGCCGTTCGCCGCCGAGACCGATGCCGACGGCGACCGCCCAGACGGGTTCGGTGCCGAGGAGCAGGCTGGCCCGGCTGGCGGAGCTGCGCTGCACCGCCCAGGTCTGTGCGAGGAAGGCGAACACGCTGCAGAACAGCGCGAGGTGGAGCAGCGATCCCCAGGTGGCCGCACTCGCCTGGGCGAGGCCGTGCAGGCCCGCGGCGGCGGGCGCGGCGAACACGGCCGTGCCGACGGCGGTCTGCACGGCGGTCAGGTGCATGGGGCGCAGGTCTCGTCCGGCCGTGAGGTGTCCGACGAGTGCGACGTGTGCGGCGCGGACGACCGCGGCGGCGAGCATCAGGAGGTCGCCGAGGCCGGGGGTGTGCAGGCCGGTGCCGGACATCAGCAGTCCGACGGCGAGGACGCAGAGCCCGGCGGCGGCGAAGAACCGTCCCGGCAGCGGGCCGCGTCCGCCGGTGCGGTCGAGCAGCGGGGTGAGCACGATCGTGAGGCTGATGATGAGTCCGGCGTTGGCGGCGCTGGTGTGCGCGACGCCGTAGGTCTCGATCGCGAGGACGGCGGCCTGGGTGAGGCCGAGCACCGAGCCGTACCGCAGCTCGGCGGGCCGCAGCCGGGCCGGGGTGCGCGGGCCGGTGCGTCGGCGGGGGCGGCGGGCGGCTCCGGCGGCGATCACGGCGGCGGCCGCGAGCCCGGCGAGGGCGTAGCGCACGAAGAGGACGGTCAGGACGGGGACGGCGCCGGTCGCGGCCTTCGCGGCGAGATAGCTGGAGCCCCAGACGATCGCCACGAGCAGCAGGACCAGGTCGGTACGGCGGTTGTCAGGCACGGCCACCACGCTGCCGGAGCGCGACCGTGAAGCCAAGGACCACTTACTGAAACGATCTTTTAGCACAGCTGCACGGTTGACCCGGGGGTCGTCGTCCCGTACTCGGCTTCCTGTGCGACGGGGGGCCTGCGGGACGGCGCGGCGGGCCGCGTCCGGTCTCCGGCTTCGAACCGGTCGACCCCCGGACGGAGACGTGGACGAAGCCGAGGCCGGTCAGGTGGACGAGCACCGCCGGGAGCAGGGCCGGCCACGGAGTCCGGCCGCGGCGACGTGCCCAGGCGGCGCCGAGCCCGGCCACCAGCACGGCCGCGACCGGCGGGCCCCAGGGTGCCGCGCACACCTCCAGGTAGCCCGTTCCGCCGCAGACGCGCCTGCCCGACACGGGCGAGGATCCGCAGCCGTCGGGTACGAAGAGCCTCACGAACGACAGCCCCGCATTCACCGTGAGGGCGCCGAACAGGAGCAGCCCCGAAACGACACCGAAGGCGATCTCGGCCGGCCGGCGCGGCGCCGGACCGTACACGGGCGGCGGTGGACCGTACGCGGGCGGAGCGTTCATGTGATCACCTCGGGTCGAACGGCCGGGCGGATGCGGGCGTCTGCCCGACGGCCCCTGCCGTGCCCGACGGCCGAACCGCCCTGCATGAGGTACGACTACTCAAGCCCCTCGGTGAGCTCTGCGCGGAAGGTCTCCTGGAGCAGCACCTAGGCTGTGCGGATGGACGAACGCCAACTGCGGGTGCTGCGGGAGCTCGGCGAGCTCGGCAGTGTCACGGCGGTCGCGGAGGCGATGACGGTGACGCCGTCGGCGGTGTCACAGCAGTTGCGGCTGCTGCAGCGTTCGGTGCCGGTCCCGCTGACCGAGCGTGCCGGGCGGCGCCTGGTGCTCACCGATGCCGGGCGGGCCCTCGCGGACGCGGCGATCGACGTGTCCGCGGCACTGGCCCGGGCCCGGCACGCGGTCGACCGGTTCGTGGAGCAGCCGCAGGGCCTGGTGTCGGTCGCCGCGTTCCACAGTGCGGGCGCGGCGTTCTTCCCGCTGCTGCTGCGTCAGGCGGCTGCGGCGGAGGGCTTCCCGGGGCTCACCCTGGCGGACGAGGACGTCGCCCAGGACCGGTTCCCGCAGCTGACCCGGGACCACGACCTCGTCCTGGCGCACCGTCTGGACCACACCGCGCCCTGGCCGGGCACGGTGGCGGTCACCCCGTTGCTGCACGAGCCGCTGGACGTGGCGCTGCCGGCCGGCCATCCCCTCGCGGCCCGGGAGCGGTTGACTCCGCACGACGTCGCGGGCCTGCCGTGGATCACCGTCCACGACGGCTTCCCGCTGCTGGCCACCGTCGAGGCCATTGCGGCGGTGGCCGGCCGCCGGCCCGGGATCGTCCACCGGATCAACGAGTTCACGGTCGCGGCGGAGGTCGTCGCGGCCGGCGGCGGGCTGGCGCTGATGCCGCGCTGGACGGCACGGCCGCACCCGGCCGTGGTGCTCCGCCCGCTCACCGGGGTGCACGCCAGCCGCCACATCGACGTCCTGCACCGCCCCGAACGCACCGCCCGCCTGGCGGTGCGCACCGTCCTGACCGCCCTGGTCCGGGCCGCGGACACCATCCGCGGCAGCGACCGGGCGACCCCGCCACCGCCGTAGGCACCGCTCCCGGAGAGGACGCGGGGCGCCGGCCGCAGACCAAGCCGCACGCGGATCAGAGGGAGCAGCAGTACGCGCCGCCCACCACTGCGGACCGGAGCGGGGAGCGGCCCGACCGGCCCCCGGGCCTCGGTGGTCAGGCGGCCGTCGGGGCGTGCTCGGCCGCCGGGCGGGTGAGGGCGATCACGGCGATGTCGTCCGCGAGTTGGTGGGTCCAGTCGCCGACGTCGGCGGTGGGGCCGATGCCGAGGTCGGCGCGGGCGGCGGGCGCGGCGGAGCCTTGCAGGACGGGCGTGAGGACGCACGGCGAGGCCCCCGCGGCGGCGAGTACCGTCCGGAGTGCGCGCGTCGAACCTGCGCGCGTCGAACCTAACCGGCGGGTCGCGCCGACCGCCGTGCCGCTCGTCACCGGACTGCCGGGCATGGGTCCGGCCTCCTCTCTCCCTCCCCGGCGGATGTCTCCGTACCAAGAGTTTCAGAGCATGAAATCTCTTCATAAGTGTTCATCGGCGCAGGGCTGGCGCCGGCCGGTCGCTAGCCTTACTGCCCATGGGTGATCCAGGGGCGGGGACGGGCGGGGGCGACCGGCGGGTTCCGGGCACGGCGGGCTACGCCGAGGCGGCGGACCTGCTGGCGGTGCAGTACGAGGCGGTCACCTTCGAGCAGGTCCACCACGAAGTGCTGCACCTCGTGCCGGCCGGGCCCGGGCGGGTGCTCGACGTGGGCGCCGGGACGGGGCGCGACGCCGCCGCACTCGCGGCCCGCGGCCACCGCGTGGTCGCGGTCGAGCCCACGACGGCCCTGCGCCGCCACGGGCGGCGCCTGCACCCCGGCACCGGGATCGACTGGGTCGACGACAGCCTTCCGGAACTCTCGGGCGCGCGGGACGGGCAGCGGTTCGACGCGGTCTTCGCCACCGCGGTCTGGATGCACCTGGACCCCGCGGAGCGGTCGCGCGCCCTGGCCAGGATCGCGGAGCTGCTGGCGCCCGGCGGCCGCTTCTTCGTGCAGTTGCGCCACGGCCCGGTGCCCGCCGGTCGGCGCATGTTCGAGGTGTCGGCCGCGGACACCGTCGCGGCGGCGCGGGCGCTCGGCCTGCGGCTGCTCCACCGCTCCGAGCGCCCCGACCTGCACGGCCGGGACGGCGTCCGCTGGAGCAGCCTGGTGCTGCAGGCGGGCGGCGGCGCGGAGCGGGTGTGAACACGGAGCAGGTGTGAACGAGGAACCGGCCCGGGGAGTCCTCCCGGGCCGGCCCCGAAACGCCGGTGGTGTCAGCCGCAGTGGTCCCAGTCGCTGAAGTACGAGCTCTGGTCGGACTCGCTGAACCAGCCGCCCCACCGAACGCACTTGCCCGCGCCGTACGCGTACACCGGGCCGGCGTACTTGGTGTACGAGCCGGTGTCGTTCTTCTCCGCGCTGCCCTGGACCTGGAGGCGGGCCGCCATCTTGACCGGGCTGCCGGCCTCGCCGCGGATGGTGACGACGCAGTTGTAGCCGTTGGAGCTGTTGTAGAGCAGGTAGGTCCACACCTCCCGGTTGATCAGCTTCTCCGAGTCGACGACGCTGTAGCCGGAGCCGCAGAGGGCCGTCGGAGAGGCGGCCAGCGCCGAGGCCTGCGGGGCGGCCATCACGGTGGCGGCGCCCGCCATCACCACGGCGCCGAGGACGGCGGACAGTTTCTTCAGCAAGGACGTGTTCCTTTCACGGGCCGGCATTCCTGCCCGCCCACCGCCGCAAGGGGCGGCGGGATCGTCGGGCGCCGGGGGGAGGAGGTCCGCTCCCTCCGGCCGCACGATTCCGGCCGGGGAATTCCCTCCCACCGACCCGAATTGCGCAGCCGGGATCGTATTCAGCTGCGTTCCGGCCGCGCCAAGGCAACGGCCCCGACCGTCCCGACCAGGGCGTTCTTTCAGCCGATCCGCAGGAACGGCCTTACGCCGCGGAGGATCCGGCGCTATTCTCCGCACCCGCCGCCGAACGGCCGGTCCGGCGTGTTCACTTGCCCCTTTTCGCTCCGATGTAGCGCCCGGGTATCCCGTGCGGAATTGTTCCCCGCCCGATGTGCAGTGCCGCTGCCGCCAGCTCCGCACGGTCCGTCACGGACGCCGTTTCCCGCCGGATTCGGCGTGAATGGATTCCGGTCAGCCGCGCGGCCCGAGGCCGTCCAGCTCGGTGGCCAGCCGGGGCCAGGTGGCGGCGAATCCGGGGTGGAGGCGCAGCGAGGCGACCTCGGCGGGGCTGTACCACCGGTGGGCGGCCGCCTCTCCGTCGCCGCGGCGCGCACGGAACGGCTCCAGGGCCTCGGCGACCACGGTGTGGTAGGCCCAGCCCCCGTGGTCGTCGACGAAGGTGTGCAGGTGGCGGAGGGCGGGGACGCCGCCGAGCTCCTCGGCGAACTCCCGGCGGGCGCCGTCCCAGGGGCTCTCACCGGCTTCCAGGGCGCCACCGGGAACGCTCCAGGTGCGCCCGTGGTGGACCCGCCAGGAGCGGCGTTGGAGCAGCAGGTCGGGGCCCCGGAGCAGCAGCAGCCCTGCGGCTCCGTGCGGTCCCCAGTGGCGGCATCCGCGTGCGTCCCTGACGAATCCGCGGCTGCTGTCGGCCATGCTCTCCCCCTGTGCGGTGCGCCCTCGCGGGTCGGCGGTACGGGTCCGGCGGTACGAGTCCGGCGGCGGACCGTGCCGTCCCGCCGCGATTCCACCCTGTCCGGCCGGTGCGGGGCAATCCGCGGTGCCGCGCCGGCGTCCGGTCGCTGTCGGGGGCGGCCTGTACCGTGCTCGGTGTGGACATCGCCGATCTCGTCAGGCTGCGCCGGGCCCGTGACCGCATGGACCGCGACTACGCGGAGCCGCTGGACGTCCCGGCGCTCGCGCGCGACGCGCTCATGTCGCCGGGCCACTTCTCGCGCAGTTTCCGGGCCGCCTACGGCGAGACTCCGTACAGCTACCTCATGACCCGCCGGATCGAGCGGGCGAAGGCGCTGCTGCGCCGCGGGGACCTGTCGGTGACGGAGGTCTGCATGGCGGTGGGCTGTACGTCGCTGGGTTCGTTCAGTTCGCGGTTCACCGAGCTGGTCGGCGAGAGCCCGAGCGCGTACCGGGCCCGCGACCACGACCACGGCGCGCCCATCCCGGCCTGTGTCGCGAAGATGCACACCAGGCCGGTCAGGAACGGAGAAGCAAAATCGGACGCCGGTCCGTAGCGTATGGCCATGGACATCAAGCTTTCGCAGTGCTTCATCGCCGTCGACGACCACGACAAGGCACTCGCCTTCTACCGCGACGCCCTCGGCCTGGAGGTCCGCAACGACGTCGGCTTCGAGGGGATGCGCTGGGTGACGGTCGGCTCGCCGACCCAGCCGGGCGTGGAGATCGTCCTCGAGCCGCCGCTCGCCGACCCCAACGCCTCGGAGGCCGACCGCCAGACGGTGGCCGAGCTGATGGCCAAGGGCATGCTGCGCGGCGTCATCTTCGAGACGGACGACTGCGACGCCACCTTCGAGCGGATCAGCGCTGCGGGTGCCGAGGTGCTGCAGGAGCCGATGGACCAGCCGTACGGCGTGCGCGACTGTGCCTTCCGCGACCCGGCCGGGAACATGCTGCGGTTCACCCAGCCCCGTACCGCGTAGCAGCCGCCGCGGCGGTGTCCGGCCCGGCGGCCGCAGACGGCGCCGCCGGGCCGCACGCATGCCCGCGGCCGGTCCGGCCGACGGGCTGACGGGCTGACGGGCTGACGGCCCGTCCGGTCCCGCACCGGGGTGGCCGCATGGTGGAGTCCGCGAGCACGGTGGTCCTGATGTGCGGTCTCCCCGGGGCGGGCAAGACCCCGTACGCGCAGGCGCTGGTCCGCCGCGGGGACGTGCGGCTGTCGATCGACGAGGCGGTCTGGCAGCGGCTCGGGCAGCGCGACGCCGCCCTGGTGCCGGTTGAGGCGGCGTTCGACGCGCCGAAGGAGGAGGTCCGCCGCGAGCAGCGGCAGGAGCCGGTCGGCCTGATGCTGGCGCGGCGGGATGTGGTGGTGGACTACAGCTTCTGGAGCCGGGCGGCACGCGAGGACTTCAAGGCGCTGGTCGAGCGGCACGGCTGCCGCTGGGAGCCCGTCCACCTGAAGGCGGACGGGGCGACGTTGCGGCGACGTCTCGCCGCCCTCCACCGCGAGGTCGGGGCCGGTGCCGTCACCGTGGACAAGCGGCCGCTGGAACGCCACCTGTCCGCCTTCGAGCAGCCCGACGGCGAGGGCGAGCCGGTCCTGCCGCAGCACGGACCGGTCCTGCGCCCCACCGAGGCCGGGGCCCGCGGCTGTCGACGCCGTGTCCGCCGGCAGCCGGAGTCCCTCCGGGTCCGATCGGCCGCGGGGCGGCCGGGGCGTTCCCCTCGGCCGGGGCCGACGGCATGATGCGTCTGTCTGTCCACCGGCCCGGGAGCCCCTGCCGTTCCCCGTCCCGCACGCCGATCTGCCGCCGAAAGGGCCCGCTCCGTGACGAGTACCGCCTCGACGCCCTCGACCGACTCCGACCCCGGTGCCGCCGCGTCCGTCGACGCCGCGCAGCGCCGCGTCCTGACCGTCCTGGTCGCCTCCCAGGTGCTCAGCGGGGCCGGGTTGGCCGCCGGGATCACCGTCGGCGCCCTGCTGGCGCAGCAGATGCTCGGCTCGGCCGGGCTGGCCGGCCTGCCCAGTGCGCTGTTCACCGCGGGCAGTGCGATCGCCGCGATCGCCGTCAGCCGCATCTCGGCGGCCCGCGGGCGCCGGCCCGGGCTCGCGCTCGGTTACGCGACCGGCGCGGTCGGCAGCGCCGGGGTGATCGCCGCCGCCGTCGCCGACAGCCCCGTCCTGCTGTTCGCCGCCCTGCTCGTGTACGGCGCGGGGACGGCCACCAACCTGCAGGCCCGCTACGCCGGGGCGGATCTCGCCGCGCCGACCCACCGTGCCCGTGCGGTCTCCACGGTGCTGGTCGCCACCACCCTCGGTGGGATCGCGGGCCCGAACCTGGCCGCGCCGACCGGTGACCTCGCGGCGGACCTCGGCATACCCCGGCTGGCCGGACCGTTCCTGCTGGCCGGCATCGCCTACGCGGCGGCCGCCGCCGTCCTCGCGATCTGGCTACGCCCCGACCCGCTGCTGCTGGCCCGGGAACTCGCCGCCGGCGCCGGTGCGGACGTCCCGGCCGGGTCTGCGGACAGTGCTCCGGAGCCGGGCGCGGGGGTGCGCCGCGGGGTGCTGCTGGGCACCGCGGTGATGGTCCTCACCCAGCTCGTCATGGTGGCCGTGATGACGATGACGCCCGTCCACATGCACGACATGGGTCACGGCACCGCGGCGTCGGGGCTGGTCATCGCGATCCACATCGGCGCGATGTACCTGCCGTCGCCGCTGACCGGCCGGCTGGTCGACCGCTACGGACGGAAGGCACTGGCGACCGCTTCCGGGCTGACGCTGCTCGCGGCGGGCGTGCTGGCCGCGATCGCGCCGGGCGGGTCCGTCCCGCTGCTGGCGCTGGCCCTCGCCCTGCTCGGCCTGGGCTGGAACTTCGGTCTGGTCGCCGGCACCGCGATCATCACCGACGCGGTGCCGCTGGCCACCCGGGCGAGGACGCAGGGCATGGTCGACGTCGCCATCGCCGTCTCCGGGGCCTCCGGCGGACTGGCCTCCGGCGCCGTCGTCGATCTGGCCGGCTACCCCGTGCTGGCCCTCGGCGGCGGGCTCCTCGCGCTCGCCGTGCTGCCCGCCGTCGTCCTGACCGCCCGCGGCACCCCGGCGATCGCACGCTAGGAGCTCCGGCTCGGGTCGGTACGGCGGCGTGCGGCGGCACCTGATGCGCGGCCCGACCGCCTTGTGGGTCCCGGCCGTGGGACCGCACGCGACTGCCGCCGCCGGAACGGACCGGCGGCGGCAGTCGGAGGAGTGCGGGGCGGCCGCGGGTGTCAGCCGGTGAAGGCCTCGACCAGGGACCAGAGGGCGAGCGCGGCCATGCAGACGCCGCCGACGCGCTGGACCATCCGCAGCGGCACCCGCTTGGCGATGAAGCGGCCGACCACCAGGGCGAGGGCGGAGACGCTCATCAGCGCCGCGGCCGAGCCGATCGCGGTGGAGAGCACACCGTTGGTGGCGGCGAGGTTGGCGGTGGTGATCTGGGTCAGGTCGCCCCACTCGCCGATGAACACGGCCATGAACGCCGCCGTCCACACCGGCCAGAACCCGGTGACCGTCCGGCCGGCCTCGTCGGCGCCGTCCTGGTCGCCGCCACTGCGGAGCAGGACGAGGGCGCCGAAGGCGAAGAGCGCGGCCGAGACGAGCTTGACGGCGACGTTCGGCAGCAGGCCGATCAGGCTGCCCGCGCCGACGGCGATGGCGACGTGGACGACGAAGGCGCTGGAGGCGCCGATCCAGACGTAGAGCGGTCGCATCCGCGTGCCCATGGCGAGGGACGCGAACATCGTCTTGTCGGGGAGTTCGGCGAGGAAGATCAGACCGAAGGCGGTGAGGATCGCCAGGGGGTCGAGGGACATCCGGGGGCTTTCTACTGGGGCCGGGCCGGAGTGTCGGTGCGAACACCCGTCGCGGGTGGTCCGGGAGGACGCCTCGGCCCGGCACGAAGAACGGCCCCCGCGGGTGCGGGCGCCGGTCATGCCTTGCCGAAGGTCTCGTCCACCGCACCGCCCGGAGGCGCTGCGGCCCGGCGGCCGGGCCGTCCGCTGGTGTGCGGACGTCCAGTGTGTCGACCAACCGGTGTTTCGGGACTACTCCCCTTCGCACTGCCCAGTATACCCGGGCCGCGCGGGACACCCGCCCGGGGGCGCCCGCCCTCAGCCCACGCTCGGGCTGCGGCGCTCCAGCAGGCCGACGTCGTACCGGCAGCAGTGGTGCCGGCCGAGGCGTTCGCGCGCCACCGACGGGCGGCACACCGCACCGCCGTCCTGCCCGAGGATGACCCGCCCAGAATTCGACATGCATCTATGTTGACAGTCATCGAATCCAGGCGGCAAGCTCAACTGTATCGACAGCCATCGATGCACAACCTCGGATCGGGGAGACCGCCATGTCCCGTGTACAGCTCGCCCTGCGCGTCGCCGACCTCGAAGGCTCCGTCGCCTTCTACACCAAGCTCTTCGGCACCGGGCCGGCCAAGCGCCGCCCCGGCTACGCCAACTTCGCCGTCGCCGAGCCCCCGCTCAAGCTCGTCCTGATCGAGGGCGAGCCCGGCGAGGAGACCCGCCTGGACCACCTCGGCGTCGAGGTCGCGAGCACCGAGCAGGTCACCGCGGCCGCCGCCCGCCTCCGGAACGCCGGCCTCGCGACCACCGAGGAGGACGACACCACGTGCTGCTACGCACTCCAGGACAAGGTGTGGGTGCACGGACCCGGCCGGGAACCCTGGGAGGTCTACGTGGTCAAGGCCGACGCCGACACCCTGACCAAGCCGGCCGGCACGCCGGACGCCTGCTGCGACCCGGACACGGCCACCGACACCGCCGGCTGCGCCTGCGGCTGACCGCGCGACCGGCCGCCCCGCCCTCCGCAGGGGCCCGCACGGCGGACGGGCCGGAGGTGCGAGCGCGCGCGGTGGAGGTCAGGCTGGAGACAACGCCCTTTAGGTAAGGCTAACCACAGTCGATCGGGGGCGTCCGCCACCGCGCTTCCCCGGAGGGTGCTCGATGTCCGGTCCGCAAGTCGCCCTGCTCGGTGCCGTCGCGGGTGTCACCGTCTTCCTGGGGCTGCCGGTGGCGCGCCTGCGCCGGCCGGCACCGCGGCTGCGGGCCGCGCTGAACGCGGTCGCGATCGGAGTCCTGCTCTTCCTGCTCTGGGACATCCTCGGCGCGGCGTGGGAGCCGACCGACGAGGCGCTGGCCGCGCACGACTGGGGCACGGCGGCGCAGGACGGCCTGGTGCTGGCCGCCGGGCTGACGGTCGGTCTGCTGGGGCTCGTCCGCTACGACCGCTGGATGGCCCGCCGGAGCGCGGCCGCCCCGCCCCGCTCCCCCGGGCCGGGTGCCGCGGCGGCCACCGAGCCGACCGTGGGCGCCCGCTCGCACGCCGCCGGCCTCGCCCTGATGATCGCCACCGGGATCGGCCTGCACAACTTCGCCGAGGGGCTGGCCATCGGCAACTCGGCGGCGCAGGGCGACATCTCGCTCGCCGTCCTGCTGGTCATCGGCTTCGGTCTGCACAACGCGACCGAGGGCTTCGGGATCGCGGCGCCGCTGGCGGCCGCGGGCGAAAGGCCGTCGTGGGGCGGCCTGGCCGTGCTCGGGCTGATCGCCGGCGGGCCGACCTTCGTCGGCACGCTGATCGGCCAGAGCGTGGTGGACGAGACGGTCGGCGTCGCCTTCCTCGGCCTGGCGGCCGGCTCGATCCTCTATGTGGCGATCGAGCTGCTGGCCGTCGCCCGGCGGGCGGGGACGAAGGAGCTGACCGCCTGGATGATCCTGCTCGGACTGCTGCTCGGCTTCGGCACCGACGCGGTGCTCGTCGCCGCCGGCGTCTGAGGGGCGCCCGCCGGCCGCGGCACGGGCCGGTTCGGCGGCCGTACACCGAGGTCGTCTATTGTGCGGCCCGATCCGATCCGTCCCGGGGGGAGAGAACCATGAGCACGTCGACAGCACCGGCCGGACCGCCCGGGCTGCGGAGGCACCTGGGCGTGTCCGACGCCGTGATGATCGGCCTGGGGTCGATGATCGGCGCGGGCGTCTTCGCCGCCTTCGCCCCGGCGGCCGCGGCTGCCGGCTCCGGTCTGCTGCTGGGCCTGGCCCTGGCCGGGGCGGTGGCGTACTGCAACGCCACCTCCTCCGCCCGGCTGGCCGCCCGCTACCCGGCGTCGGGCGGCACCTATGTGTACGGCAGGGAGCGGCTCGGCCCGTTCTGGGGATACCTGGCCGGCTGGGCGTTCGTGGTCGGCAAGACCGCGTCCTGCGCGGCGATGGCCCTGACCGTCGGCTCGTACCTGTGGCCCGCGCAGGCGCACGCCGTGGCGGTGGCGGCCGTGGCGGCGCTGACCGCGGTGAACTACGTCGGGGTGCAGAAGGCGGCCTGGCTCACCCGGGCGATCGTCGCCACCGTCCTGGCGGTGCTGGCCGCCGTGGTGACGGTCTGCCTGTCCGGCGGCGCCGCGGACCCGGCGCACTGGGCGGTCGGTGCGGACGCCGGACCGCACGGCGTGCTGCAGGCGGCCGGCCTGCTGTTCTTCGCCTTCGCCGGCTACGCCCGGATCGCCACCCTCGGCGAGGAGGTGCGCGACCCCGCGCGCACCGTCCCGCGGGCCGTCACCGTCGCGCTGGCCGTCACGCTGGTCGTCTACACGCTGGTCGCCCTCGCCCTGCTCGCGGTGCTCGGCCCGGAGGGGCTGGCCCGCACGACCGCCCCGCTGGCCGACGCCGTCCGGGCCGCCGGCGCCCCCGGGCTCGTCCCGCTGGTCCGGGCGGGCGCGGCCGTCGCCGCGCTGGGCTCACTGCTCGCCCTGATCCTCGGCGTCTCCCGCACCACGCTGGCGATGGCCCGCGACCACCACCTGCCGCACGTACTGGCCGCCGTCCACCCGCGCTTCCGCGTCCCGCACCGCGCCGAACTGGCCGTGGGCGCGGTGGTCGCCGTCCTCGCCGCCACGGCGGACGTCCGCGGCGCGATCGGCTTCTCCTCCTTCGGCGTGCTCGTCTACTACGCGATCGCCAACGCCTCCGCCCTCACCCTGGCGCCCGCCGAGGGCCGCCCGCCGCGCGCCGTGCCGCTGATCGGCGGCGCGGGCTGCCTGGTCCTGGCCTTCGCCCTGCCGGCGGCCTCGGTGCTGCAGGGCGCCGCGGTCCTCGCCGTCGGCGCCGCCGCCTTCACCCTGCGCCGGCTCCTCGCCCGAGCCTGAGGGCGGCCGAGCCTGACCGCGGCCCGCGGCCTCAGACGCGTGGGGCCGGGCGCGTGAGGGCCGGGTCCGCGTCGCGGTGGATACGGTCCCCGACGGGGCGTAGTCCGTACCGGTGGCGGCGTCCCGGGCGGAGGCGCCCACGTGCCACCCCAGAGGAGCGTGGGGGCACCCCTAGGGGCCGCTCGCGGGCTCACCCCTGTGGGTCCTGAACGCGGGTGAGGAGCTTCGCGGGTGGCCCGGGTGAGGCGGGCGTCGGCCTCGGCGGCGGAGGGTCCGGGCAGGCGGGGGCTCCAGAGGGCCCGTACCGCGTCCAGCACGGGGGCAGCGCCGCGTGTTCGCCGTGGACTTCGGCGATGTCGTCGACGACGAGGTCGCTGCCCTCGGCGGGGTCGAGGCGGCCGGCGGCGATCTCGGCGGCCCACCAGCGGGCCAGCAGCAGGCCGCCGGGACCGCCGTCGGCGAGCGGCAGGCCGAAGCCGAGTCCGTCCGTGACCTGCCCGACCAGCGCCGCGGCCAGGTCGCGTTCGGTGGTGAGCAGCTCGGCGAGCGGTGCCAGTGAGGGGTGCGTCCACCCCGGCCCACGGTGCGCGGTCGGCGGCGAGGAGCAGCTGCGCCGTGTCGCAGCGCCGGCCGTTCGCCCACCCGTGGGCGATGGCGCGCAGCTCCTCCACCGCCTCGGCCGCACTGCGCGGTTCGCTCGTGGTCATCCCGGCATGGTGCCGTCCGCCACCGACCGTCCGTGCCGGAGCTCGGCGGAATCGTGCGTGGGGGTGGCGGCGGGGGAAGGATCCGTGCGGTTCCGGCGGGCGGGGCGGCCCGCGGGGGGACGATTCGGGGACCGTCTACCCAGGAGGAGTGGCCATGTCGGCTGCCGTTCATCTGTCCGCGCTGCGCGAGTCGGCCGAGGGGCTCCGACCGGGTCTGCTGGAGCTGCGGCGGGCGCTGCACCGGGAGCCCGAGATCGGGCTCGACCTGCCGCTGACGCGGGCGCGGGTGCTGGCCGCGCTGGAGGGGCTGCCGCTGGAGGTCACCCTCGGCGAGAAGTTGAGCTCCGTGACGGCGGTGCTGCGCGGCGGCCGGCCGGGCCCGGCGGTGCTGCTGCGGGCCGATCTGGACGCGCTGCCGGTGCAGGAGACGGCCGGGCTGCCGTACGCCTCGCAGGTGCCGGGGGCGATGCATGCCTGCGGACACGACCTGCACACCGCTGCCCTGGTCGGTGCGGCCCGGCTGCTGGCGGAGCGGCAGGGGGAGCTGGCGGGCAGCGTGGTGTTCATGTTCCAGCCGGGTGAGGAGGGCGGGGGCGGGGCCGCGTTGATGGTCGACGAGGGGGTGCTGGACGCGGCGGGCGAGCGGGTCGCCGCGGCGTACGCGCTGCACGTGGGTGCGGCGCTGCTGCCGGGCGGCTGGGTGGCGAGCCGGCCGGGCCCGATCATGGCGGCCTCGGACACGCTCCGGGTGACGGTGCGGGGCCGCGGCGGCCACGGGTCGAGTCCGCACCTGGCACTGGATCCCGTCCCGGCGGCCTGCGAGGCGGTGCTCGCGCTGCAGACGATGGTGACCCGGCGGTTCGACGCGTTCGATCCGGTGGTGGTGACGGTCGGCACCTTCCACGCGGGGACGGTGGAGAACGTGATCCCCGACGAGGCGGTGTTCGCGGCGACGGTCCGTTCCTTCTCGCCGGAGGCGCGCGGGCGGGTGGTCGAGGAGGCCGTGCGGGTGGTGCGGGGCGTCGGCGAGGCGCACGGCATGGAGATCACGGCGGTCGTCGAGCCGGGCTACCCGGTGACGGTCAACGACGCCGTGGAGGCGGCCTTCGCCGCGGACACCGCCCGGCAGTTGCTCGGCGAGGACCGGTACGTGGAGATGCCGCGTCCGGTGGCCGGTTCCGAGGACTTCGGCGTGCTGGCGCAGCTGGTGCCGGGGGCGTACCTGATGCTCGGTGCCTGCCCCCCGGGGCGCGATCCGTTCACGGCGGCGTACAACCACTCGGCGCAGGCCGAGTTCGACGACGCGGTGCTGCCGGACGCGGCCGCCCTGCTGGCGGCACTGGCGATCGGCCGCCTGGAGCGCGGCTGACCCGTCGCAGCGGGCTGAAGGCCGCGGGCCGCCCGGGATCACTCCCCGGGCCGGCCGGGGGGCCACGGGTGGATGGGGACGTAGCCGTGCGCCCGGCCGTCCGGGGTGAGCAGCCGGCCGACCAGTTTGACGGTGCGCAGGGTCACCAGCCGGTCGCGGACCCGCAGCCGGTCGAATCGCCTGGCCAGTTCCTCCTCGAGTCGGCGCAGTTCGGGCAGTCGGTGGACCATCAGGTAGAGCGCGAGGTTGGCCCGGCCGACGGTCACCGCGCACATCCGCGCCTGCGGCAGGCCGGCCAGCCACCCGGCGGCCTCCTCCAGCCGGGCGGGCGGCACCTCCAGCCAGAGCAGGACGGCGAGCGGGTTGCCGGTGACCCGGGGTGAGGCGTCGCAGCGCAGTACCAACCGTCCGGAGTCGCGGAGTTCGGCGAGCCGGCGGCGGACGGTGGTGGCGGGCAGCCCGGTCCGTTCGGCGAGTTCGGCGTACGGCATCCGGCCGTCGCCGCCGAGGGCCTGCATCAGGGCGAGGTCCGCCTCGATCTGCCGGCCGCCGCGGGGGCTGCGGAGTTCGCCGGGCGGTTCGGCGATCGCGCGGCGCTGTTCGGCGTCGAGGGCGCCGCCGCTCCACCGGCTGCCCTCGCGGACGGTCCGTTCGACCAGGGCGGTCCGGGTGCGCCCGATCCCGGGCACGGCGCAGATCTGCTCCAGCAGGTGGCCGGCGAGCGCGGCCGGGTCGGCGGAGGCGACGGTGAGCAGCAGGTCGGCGCTGCCGGTGACGATCTCGATCGAGGCGATCTGCGGGTGGCCGGCCAGGGCGTGGGCGACCTCGGCGACCCGCCCGGAGCTGCACTCGACCTCGACCAGTGCGGTCAGGCCGCGGCCGATCCGGTCCGCCGAGGGATAGCAGGTGACCCAGGCGTCGCCGTCCGCCTCCAGCCTGGCCCAGCGGCGGGAGAGGGTCGCCGGGTCGACGCCGAGCGGGCCCGCCAGCCGGGACCAGGGAGCGCGCGGGTCGACCCGGAGCGCGTCCACCAGGGCCAGGTCCAGCTCGTCGATCATGGCCGATCCTTGCGCGGAGGGGGCCGCAGGTGCGAAATCGTGCGGCTCGGGGGCGTGGGCCCCCAGGTTAGCCATCCTTACGGCCACCCCCACCGCCCCTCCGGCCCCCACGGATGTGCCCATGACCGAGACCGTCCCCGTTGCGGTCGCCCCCGTCCGGACGGCCGTCCGGACGACCGTCCCCCTGCTCGTCCTGGTGGAGTTCGCCAGCGGCGTCCTGCAGGGCGGCTTCCCGATCCTGCTGCCGCGTCTCGGCGAGCAGCTGCGCCTCGACACCGGAGACCTGAGCCTCGCCCTCGGCGTGGAGTTCCTGGTGTCCGGCGTCGCGGTGCCGCTCACCTCGCGGCTGGGCGACTTGCACGGCCACCGGCTGCTGCTGCGCGCCACCGTCCTGCTGACCCTGCTCGGCGCGGTGTGCACGGCGCTCGCCCCGGATCTGCCGCTGCTGCTGCTCGGCCGCGCCCTGTCGGGGTTCCTGGCCTGCTGGCTGCCGCTGGAGTTCGCGATCCTGCGCGACGGTCTCGGCGAGGAGCGCGGCGGCCCGGCGGTCGGCCCGCTGGTCGGTTCGCTGACCGTCGGCTCGACCCTCGGCGCGCTCGCGGTCGGCGGGCTCGGCGCGAGCGACGGCGCCACCCGTCCGCTGCTGTGGGCCCTGGCGGTGCTGCCGCTGCTGGTCCTGCCGGTGGTGTGGTGGCTCGTCCCGGACTCGCGGACCCGGGCGCACGGGCGGATCGACTGGCCCGGTGCGGCGCTGCTGTCGCTCGGCCTCACCCTGCTGCTGGCCGGTCTCGGCGTGAGTGCCGTGCTGCCGGGGGCGGCGACCGGGCTGCTGCTGGTCCTCGGCCCGGTGCTGCTGGTCCTGTTCGTCCGCCACGAACTGCGCACCGACCGGCCGATGGTGGACGTGCGGCTGCTGTCCCGGCGGGCGACCGCACCGGTCTTCGCGCTCAGCTTCCTGCTCGGCTGCGCCCTGTACGGCGCGCAGGGCCCCACCCTGGCGTTCGAGGCGGCGGACCCGTCGGACACGGGGTACGGCCTCGGCGCGGTGCCGCTGC
Organism: Kitasatospora sp. DSM 101779; assembly: GCF_025655475.1. Lineage (GTDB taxonomy): Bacteria > Actinomycetota > Actinomycetes > Streptomycetales > Streptomycetaceae > Kitasatospora. The sequence goes on from NZ_JAHTIK010000001.1 coordinate 442,340, forward strand.
AGCTCGGTCTGCTGTACCTCCCGCAGACCGTGGCCGCGATGGCCGGCGCCGTCGCCGCGGACCGACTGGCCCGCCGTCACGGGGCGGCGGGCGTCCTCGCGGTCGGCTTCGGGCTGTGCGCCGCCGGCTATGCGGCGATCGCGATCGGGCACCACGCGTTCTGGCAGTTCGCCGTCCCGGGCGCGGTCTGCGGTTTCGGTGCCGGGCTGGGCCTGAGCCTGCTGCCGGGTCTGCTGATGCGGCGCCTCCCCCGTGATCAGACGGGGATCGGCACCGGTGTCTACAACACCCTCAAGTCGCTGGCGGGCGCCGCCGCGGGTGCGGGGGCGGCGGCCGTGCTGGACCACCTGCTGCTGCGGCCGGCCGTCCCGCAGGAGGGGGCCTACACCGCGATCTGGACGGCCTGTGCGCTGGCCTGCGCGCTCGGTACCCCGATCGCCTTGGCGCTGCGTGCTCGGGTTCGGTAGCGGTCCGCGCGGCGCGCCCGGTCGGCGGCTGTCGGCCGGGCCCGCCGGTGTCGGCCGCCGTCCGCCGGGCAGCCGCGGCCCCTGTCGGACGGTCAGGCCCGGCGGCAGTACCGGCGGACCAGCTCCCCGTGGTCGGGGAAGCGGCGCAGCAGGTCCTCGACCCGGCCGAGCGTCATGTCGGCGTAGTCGAAGCCCGGCACCACCGCCTCGCTGATCAGCCCGTGGTCGCCGGCCGCGAGGTGGGAGGCCTTCCAGACGCCGCCCGGGACGGCGAGCGCGAGGAGGTGGCCACGGCCCGGGTCCTGGCCGAGGACGGCGCTCTCGTACCGACCGTCGGGGTGGAGCAGGTGGTAGGTGATCGGGTCGCCGTGGTGGTGGAAGTGCAGGATGTCGGACCGGTTGAGGTGCCAGTGCCCGATCGGCGACCAGTGCGTCAGCAGGTAGTGGATGGCGGTCACGGCGAACCGCTCGCCGGCCGGGGTCGCCACCATGGGCCGGTGGTCGGCCTGGTAGGTGCGACGGAAGTAGCCGCCCTCCACGTGCGGTTCCAGGGCCAGCGAGTCGATCCACTGCTGCGCCGTCGGCATGGCGTCCCCTTGCTTCGGCATGGTGTCCCTCTCCGTCGGACGGGTCCGTGGCCGGGCTACGCCTCGGGCACCTCGACGATGACCAGTGTGCCGTGGCTGCCGGGGCGGACGGCGTGCCGCGCGCCGGCGGGCAGCCAGGCCAGGCCGCCCGGGCCGACGGTGGTCTCGGCGCCGTCCACGACGAGTTCGAGTCGACCGTCGAGGACCAGCAGGGCTTCGGCGGTGGGGTGGTGCTCGGTGTCGAGCGGCCGCCCGTCCATGCGGAGGACCTTCACGGCGGCGCCGCCCACGTGCCCGAGCAGGTGGGAGCTCCAGGCGGCGGGCAGCGCGGCGGCGGCCGCGGCCAGGTCGACGGGGACCGGGGTGACGGGGGTCATGGCAGGCCTCCTCGGCGGCACGCCCGGTGCGGGGCGTCCGGTGCGGGATCGGGGATGCCTGGAACCTATCCGGCCCGCGGGGGCGGTTGGTCGACCGTTCGGTAAAGCTTCGCGGGCCGGTCGGCTCTGCGCCCGCCCGGGCGGGACGTGCTGAGCACCCGTCGGCGCACAGGGCGTCAGTCCGCCACGGCGCCGCAGGTGATGTTCACCGAGGCCGCGGTGATGCTCGCGGCCCGGTCCGAGGCGAGGAAGGCGGCGACCCGGCCGACGTCCGTCAGGCTCGCGGCGCGGCCGAGCATGGTCTTGCCGACGATCATGTCGGTGATGGCGTCGCGGGCCGGGTCCGAGGCCGGGACGGTCTCGGGGATGCCACCGGTGTGCAGGGTCACCACGCGGATGCCGTGCGGGCCGAGTTCGGCGGCGAGCTGTCGGCGCAGGGTGCCGGTCGCCTCCAGGGCCACCTGGAAGCCGCCGACGAAGTAGTCGCGGATCGGGTTCCGGCCGCCGTCGCCGCCGAAGTTGAGGATCACGCCGGAGCCCTGCGGAACCATGTGCCGGGCGGCGGCCCGCGCGGTGAGGAACATCGACCGGACGGCGTTCACCACCGGCCGCTCGAAGTCCTCCAGCGCCATCCCGGCCAGCGGGGTGCCGTGCACGTCACCGTACGAGATCAGGTCGAAGGAGATGTCGATCCCGCCGAAGCGCTCCGCGACCGCGTCGGCGTGCCGGTCGACGGCGTCCTCGTCGAGCGCGTCCACCACCGCCGTCTCGGCCTCGCCGCCCGCCGCGCGGATCTCCTCGGCGACCCGGTCCAGGCTCGCCCGTGTGCGGCCGGCCAGGTGCACACGGGCGCCCTCCTCGGCGAACGCCCGCGCCACGGCGCTGCCGATCGCACCGCCGCCGCCGTAGATCACGGCGTTCCTGTTCTCCAGCAGCACCCGTGTCCTCCTCCTGGCCGGTCCCTTCCAGGGAACCGGCCGGGCTGCGGCCCGGCCGGCATCCCGGCCGGCGCGTCCGGGTGAAGCCACGACGCCCCGCTCGCGACTGCTAGCCATCGATACCGGGTGCTAGCTACCATGTCGGGCATGGCGAAGCAGACCAACATCAGGCTGGACGACCAGATCCGCGCGGCGGCGGAGGAGCGGGCCAAGCGGCGCGGGCTGAGCCTGCAGGGCTACGTCGCCGACCTGATCGAGCAGGACGTCAACGAGTCCCGGGCGGCCTTCCTGGCCGGGGCGCAGGCGTTCCTCGCCGCGTACGCCGACGCCTTCGAGGAGGAGTTCGGCGAGGACCGCTACCCCGGTGAGCCCGGCCGGGCCGCGCGCGGCCCGCACGAGGTGCCGGGGTACGCCGCGTGAACCTCAGGGTCGACCTCGCCTGGATCCTGGCCCTGGCGCAGGAGATCCCCGGCGACCCGCAGGTCGTGGACTACGGCGTGCCGATCGCCGCGGAGGCCCGGCATCGCGCCGAGGTCCTCGCCCACGAGGTCTACCCGGAGCCGCACCACAAGGCGGCCGCGCTGCTGTGCGAACTCGCACGCAATCCCTGCCTGGAGGTGCGCAACCTGCTGTACGCGGCCACCGTCACCGCGGCCTACCTGTCCGCGTGCCACCTGCCGGTGAAGCCCGGGCTCGACACCGTGCTGCCGCTGGCCCGGGAGGCCCGTGAGGGGCTGCCGGTCCGCGAGGTCGCCGCACGGCTCAGGACCTGGACCGCCTGACGTCCGGCACGCGCCGCCCGCCGGCCCGGGAGATCCCGTCCGGCGGGCGCGTCGACGCGGCACGGATCAGTGCCAGTTGCTGATCCGGACGTCGCGCGGGGCCGGGTCGCCCTCGCCGGTCTCCAGCACCTTCTTGAGGCTCATCAGGAAGGTCGCCCACTTGGTGCTGCAGTGGTACATGAACTCGACCGGCTCCCGCCAGCCCTGGTGCCGGAACAGGACGACGGTGAAGTCGCCCTCCTGCTCGAGTTCGAAGCGGACCTGCGTGCCGATCCACTCCTCGGGGCCGTCGACGACCTCCCAGACCACCCGCTCGGCGGGCTTCGCCTCCAGGACCTTCATGTCGAATCCGCCGGGCAGGAAGCGGAACCGGATCACTCCGCCGACCTCGCTGTCGCCGGCGGTGTCCTCCGTCCACCAGCTCGCCAGCCCGTCGATCGTGGTGAGGGCCGTGTAGACGGCGTCGGGGGACGACGTGACGCCGATCCTGTGCAGGATGTCGGGCATGTCGACACCTCTCTTCGGTGCGGGCGCCCGGTGTCCGGGCGCGATCGGTCTGCGCCGCCGCGGTCGGGCAGCGCCTCTCGGGCGAGCGGGTCAGCCCTCCTGGCTGCGGTGGATGGCTTCGGCGATCCGCTTGATCCGGTTGAGCCGGGCGTCCCAGGCGGCCCCGACCGAGGACAGCTGGGCGACCGCGCGGGCGAGTTGGGCCTCGTCCACCTCGTAGCGGCGCTCCCGCCCGGACGGGGTGGCGTGGACCAGGCCGACCCGGTCGAGCACGCCGAGGTGCTTGGCGACGGCCTGCCGGGTGACGGGCAGCCGACCACTCAGCGTGGTCGCCGTGCCACCGCCCTCGGTGAGCAGCAGGTCGAGCATGCGCCGGCGTATCGGGTCGCCGACCGCCGACCAGAGCTCGTCGTCGATGACGGCGCTCATGGCGTGGACACCAGCCGGTCGAGGTAGCCGACCAGACGCGGCAGGAAGTAGGTCCAGCCGTTGTCGTGGTCGCGGTAGGCCTCCTCCAGCACGGCCGCCTCCCAGCCCCTCTCCCGAAAGCCCGTCTCGCTGAAGCGCAGCAGCGTACCCGCGCCGGAGGGCACCAGGTCGAAGGTGACCAGCAGGGAGTTGCCGGGCGCGGCGGCCTCCGGACCGTCGTACACCCACCGGAAGGAGAACCGCCGGGGCGGGTCGGCCTCCACCACGGTGATCGGCTCGACCTTGGCGTCCGGCGCGGAGCTGTCGCCGAAGGTGATGACGCCGGTCCCGCCGGGCACCGGCTTCAGCTCGGCCTCGTCCGGCCACCACTCCCGCAGGTGTTCGGGGGTGCTGATGACCTCGTAGACCACCTCGGGCGGGGCATCGACCCGGATCTCCCGCTCGATGCTGCCGTACTCCTCCATGCCGCCGCTCCATCCATTCGCAACCTTTGGTTGCAGATAACCCTACGACGCCCCCGACCGATACGCAACCATTGGTTGCTCAATTGGGATGACCGGGGTCGCGGGCGGCAGCGGCCGGACCCCGGGCGACGGCCGCCGGGCGGTGGCCGGACCTCAGGCGGTGGCCTTGCCGGCCGCGACCAGGGCGGTGAGGGCGGTCCGCTGGACGTACGCCAGCAGGCCGACGGTGATCGCCGCCATCACCAGGGCCATCAGGACGTGGCCGAGTGCGGAGGTCAGGGCGAGGCCGACGGCGCCGAGCAGGACGTGCATGCCGATCCGCAGGCCCACCAGGGCGAAGGCCACCTTGCGGGTGCCCTTGCCGCGCCACAGCAGCTTGGCCAGCTTCAGCCGCCTGCGCAGCAGGGTGAGCGAGACGGTGATGTTGACCACCGCGAGGACGACCAGGGCGGGCCAGACGGACGGGAAGGCCTTCAGCAGATCGAAGGCGCCGGCGAGGACGCCCTCGAAGCCGAAGAACCAGGCCGGCAGCCGCATCTCGCCGACCGTGGGCACGACCTCGGCGACAGCGACCTCCTCCGGGCCGCTCGTGAGTTCGGGTGCGGCCGTGTCGGCGCCGGTGCTCTGCATGAAGTCCCCCGTGGTGTCGTCCCGTCGGGACGCGCTCGCCCCGGTGATGATCACCAGTCTCGCAGGGCGGCCCGGTCGCGGGTAGCGACGGTGTGTCAGCAAAGGGACATGACGGATGTCATGGGCGCCCGCACGGCCACGCCGGCCCGGCGCGGGCGCTTCGCCGAACCGCGGGTCGCGGCCCGGGAGACCGGCGCGACCACCCGCCCCGGACGCGCGGCAGGTGCGCCGCGGGTCCGAGCACAGCATCCCGGACCTGCCCCGCACCTGCCGCCGTGAACGGACGGCCGGTCAGCTGCCGACGGACTCCCGCCGGGGCACGGAGGCGGCGACCGGCGCCGCGGCCGGGGCGCTGCGGCGGGTCGGCACGGCCAGTGCCGCGAGCGCGGCCGCCAGGCAGAACACCGACAGCAGGGTGAACCCGTGCGTGTAGCCGGCCTCGTAGGGGCGGCCACCGGGCTGCAGGTGGCCGGTGACCAGACCCGTCATCAGGGCCGCGCCCATCGAGCCGCCGATGGTCCGGATGTTGGCGTTCATGCCGGTCGCCGCGCCGGTCTGCGCGGGCGGCACGCTCTGGACGACCAGATTGCTCATCGAGGCGAAGGCCAGGCCGATGCCGAGCCCGAACACGCCCGCCGCGAGAGCGACGTCCGAGGGCGCGTGGTGCCGGGCGGCGAGCAGCGCGCAGGCGGCGGCGCCGAGCAGGGCCCCGGTGACGAGCTGCGCCTTGGCCGGGAAGCGTCCGGCCAACCGGCCGCTGAGGAGGCCGGAGACGAACATCGCGACCAGCATCGGCAGCATCAGCAGCCCGGCGCCGGTGACGCTGGAGCCGAAGCCGTAGCCGGCCGAGGCGGGGGTCTGGACGAAGCCGGGGAGGAAAGCCCAGACGGCGTACATGCCGCCGCCGAAGAGCAGTGCCGCGGTGTTGGTGGTCCAGACGGCCGGCAGGCGCATCACGCGCATGTCGATCAGCGGGTTCCGGGAACGGGTCTCGCCGACGATCCAGAGCGCGAAGAGGACGGCGGCGGCGGCGAGCAGGCCGATCACCGGGGTGGAGCCCCAGCCCCACTTCGCCGCCTGGCTGACGGGCAGCAGCAGGGCCACCAGCCAGCCGGAGAGCAGCACGGAGGACAGCCAGTTGACGCTGCCTTCGGTGCGGTGCGGCGACTCGGGGACGTAGCGGTGGGCGAGCAGGGCGGTGGCGGCGACGACGATGACGGGGAACCAGAACAGCCAGCGGTAGTCCAGCGCACCGACGATCGGGCCGGCCAGGACCATGCCGAGGCCGCTGCCGACGGCGATCACTGCGGACAGGTTGCTGATGCCGGCGGGCACCCGGCCCGCGGGGAACTCGTCGCGGATGATGCCGAAGGACAGCGGGAAGAGCGCACCGGCGATGCCCTGCAGGACACGGGCGACGATCAGCACGGTGATGTTCGGGGCGAGGGCGGCGACCAGGCAGCCGACCAGCAGGGCGACGAGCGCGGCCACCAGGGTGCGCTTCTTGCCGACCAGGTCGCCGACCCGGCCGAGGATCGGCGTGAAGACGGAGGCGGAGAGCAGGTAGGCGGTCATCACCCAGGTGACCGTGGACTGCGAGGTGTGCATCTCGGCCTGGACGATCGGCAGCGCGGGCGTGATCAGCGACTGGAGCAGCGCGAACACGCCGGCACCGGTGGCGAGGACGCCGAAGGTGAGGCGATGGGACTGGCGGTTCATCGAACCTTCTCGGGACTCGGGGACTCGGAAGTCGTGGCACGGGACCGACGGGGAGGCGCCGGCGGGTACGGACGTGCGGAGTACGCGGCGTGAGGGCAGCAGGGCACCCGGCCGCTCGGGCCGTTCCGACACGGGACGGCGCTCGGGAGCGGGCAGGACCGGGACTGGTCACCCGGCGGGTGACCGGCAGGGCACGGGACGGAGGACGGCCGGCCGTTACGGCAGGCCGAAGCGGAGGCCCCGGTGCTAAAGTCGAGGCATGCCTCCACATTAGCGGAGGTGCCCCTCCGGTTCAATCCCGGCGTCGAAACGAGGTCACCGTGCCGGACCAGATCGTGGTGAGCGAGTTCCTCGCCGCCCAGCGCCCGCGCCGCGCCGACGCCGCGCGGAACTTCGACGCGCTGCTCGTCGCCGCCCGCGAGGCCTTCGCCGAGCACGGCGCCGACGCCTCCCTGGAGGACATCGCCCGCCGCGCCGGGGTCGGCATCGGCACCCTCTACCGCAACTTCCCCACCCGCCGGCACCTCTTCGAGGCGGTGTACGCCAACGAGGTCGACGACCTCGGACGGGTCGCCGCCGAAGTCTCCGGCGAACCGCCGTGGGAGGCCCTCGCCGCCTGGCTGCGCCGCTTCGTCGACTACGCCATGACCAAGCGCGCGATCCGCGAAGCACTGGAGGGCGAGGAGACCGACGTCTTCCTGGCCTGCCGCCAGTCCATGTACGACGCCGGCACGCCCCTGCTGCTTCGGGCCCAGGAGGCCGGCGAGGTGCGGACGGACATGAGCATCGACGACCTGCTGCGCCTGGTCTCTGGCATCACCTCGGTGGCCTTCCCCGACGAGGCGCAGCGCGACCGGGTCCTCGGCATCGCCCTGGACGGGGTCCGCACCAAGGCCTGAGCCGCACCCGCGCATCGCGGGTCGGCGCCCCGCAGGGTGAAGGATCGGCCGCAGGGCGGGCACCCGTCGGCGCGGGAACAGCCCGTACGGCGCTCCACCCGCTATCCAGGGTTCATGTCGCTTTCGCACCCCGGCAGACCCCGGCCCGTCCGACGCGCCCCCGCCCGACGGGCCCCGACCCGGCCGACGGCGACCGAGCGGACGGCGGCGCGACGGACGGGTGCGGCGGCGGCCGGGCGCGGTGGTGCGGCATGCCGGTGAGGCGGCCGGGAGGCGGACGGCCCGACCGTCGGACGGCGGACGGCGCCGGGGCACCGCACGGTCTGCGGCGCCTCTCCGACTACGCGTGGCGGCTGCTGGTGGTCGCGGCGGCCGCGTACGTGGTGCTGATGGTGCTGGGGAAGTTCCACCTGATCACCCTGGCCGGGTTCCTCGCGCTGGTGATCACCTCGGTCGTCCGGCCCCTGGTCGACCTGTTCGCCCGGGGCCTCCCCCGCCCGCTCGCGGTGCTGACCGGCCTGGCCGTCGCCATCCTGGTGCCGGCCGGGCTGCTGGCGCTGATCGGCGAGACCGTGGCGAACGACCTGTCCAGCCTGACCAAGGAGTTCCAAGGCGGCCTGGACCGGCTGGAGAAGGCCCTGGAGGGCTCCCCCTTCCATATCGCCCACCAAACCTTCGACGACCTCCAGAAGAAGATCGCCGACTTCCTCTCCGCGCACCGCTCGACCCTGATCAGCACCGCCGTCAGCGGCGCCAGCCGGGCGGTCGAAGTGGCGACCGGCGCGGCGCTGGCGCTCTTCATGTCGGTGTTCTTCCTGCACTCCGGGGAGCGGATGTGGCGGTGGACCGCTGACCTGCTGCCCGCCGCCGCCGGCGACCACCTCGACCGGGGCGGCCGCGCCGCCTGGCGGACCTTCGCCGGCTACACCCGCGGCATCTTCATCGTCGCGGCCAGCAACGCCGCCATGGTCGGCATCGCGCTCTTCCTGCTGCGGGTGCCGCTGGCCCTGCCGCTCACCGTGCTGGAGTTCTTCGCCTCCTTCGTCCCACTGGTCGGCTCGCCGATCGCCATGCTGGTCGCCTCCCTGGTGGCGCTGGCGGCCCGCGGCCCGGTGATCGCGATCGTGGTGCTGCTGCTGATCGTGGTGATCGGCCAGATCGAGGGCCATCTGCTGCACCCGCTGGTGATGAGCTGGGCGGTCAGCCTGCACCCGGTGGTGGTCGCCGTCTCGGTGCTGGCGGGCAGCATCGCGGCCGGGGTGATCGGCGCGGTGGTCGCCGTCCCCGCGGTCTCGGTGGTCTGGTCGGTCTACGCCGAACTCCGCGGCCCGCACGCCACGGCACCGCCACCGAAGGCCGGCCCCTGACGCCCGGCCTCCCGCCGGGGTACGCCTTCAGACATGCAGGGGGTGCCCACCCCGGGCACGCGGCTGGCCATGCACCTTTCACCCCACGCCCCGGCCGCCGTCCGCCTGCGCGCGCTCGGCGAAGACCTGCAGGGCGATCCGATAGCTGTCGAACGCCCGGGCCGCACCGGCGTATGCCTCCAGGTGGACGAAGACCTCCACGATCTCCTCCGGGGTGACGCCGCTGTTGAGCGCGATGCGTAGCTGTCCGCGCAGCGGTTCGAGCGTCCCCAGGGTCGCGGCGATCGTCACGGAGACCAGGGCCCGCGTGCGGGTGTCGAGGACGCCCGTCCGCGGCCAGGAGTCGCCGAAGGTGTGGACCGTGGCGAGCCGCTTGAAGTCGGCGCCGTTCGCGGGCTCACCGGGGCCGCGGTCCAGGAACTGCTCCAGCCGCATTCCGAGCAGGCGCTCGGCCGTGTCGAGCGCGGCGGCGTACCGCTGCTCCTCCCGCTCCCTCTCCGCCGCGTCCTGCCGCTGCTCGTCGTCGTGGTCGGCCATGACGCCCTCCTTCCGGAGCGCTGCACGGGGCTCCGGGCCTTCGCTGGCAGCCGAGTTGAGACGGCGCTCACGGAACGGAGCGTGGCGGGGCGTCGACGCGCTGCCGAACCCGGGCCCGTGAGCCGGTGAGGGTGCTCACACGCCCGGGGCCACCACGACGGCGCGTCGTAGACCTCGGCCACCCGGACTCCCCGTTCCCGACCGCCGGTGCGTGCCGGACCCGCCGCCCCGGTCGCCGCAGGGCCGACCGGCCCGGAAGCCGGATCTGGCGGAGGGCACGGGGTACCGCCCGGGGGTGTATTCCCGGTCCGCGCTCAGGAGTGTTGCTACGACGGCAGGTCGTATCAGGGGGGTCTTGGCGGTGGCCGCGACGGTCTGGCAGCTTGGGGCGAGTCGTCAGGCCGCACCGGCACCTGTCCCGCCGGGTGCGGCTCTCCGCCGAGTCCCGCCCTCCGACCCCGTGGCCCCTGTCCGGCCCGGGGACGTCAGCGGGCGGGACACCGGCCCAACCCGATTGAGGTCCTGTTCTTCATGCCCGCTTTTAAGCTTCGCATGCGCACTTCCGCTGTTCTTCTTGCCGGCGCCGCCGGTGTCACCGCCCTGGGCGCCGGTCTGATGCCGGCCACCGCCTCCGCCGCGACCCAGTCGCCGCAGGCCATCGCCGCGCAGATCGTGCCCGCGAACCAGCTGGCCTCGTTCAACCAGATCATCAGCCACGAGTCGAGCTGGAACGTCCACGCGACCAACCCGACCTCCGGCGCCTACGGCCTGGGCCAGGCCCTGCCGGGCTCCAAGATGGCCTCCGCCGGCGCCGACTGGAAGACCAACCCGAAGACCCAGATCAAGTGGGCCTACGACTACATGAACTCCCGCTACGGCAGCCCGAACGCCGCCTGGTCCTTCTGGCAGACCCACCACTGGTACTGAGCCGACACCTCGGCAACGCACCAGCCCCGTCCGGCACCGCACGACCGTTCCCGCACCGCCCCGGCGGCCGGACAGGGACCCCCGGGGCACCCCAAGGGGGCCCGGCGCACCGCGCCGGGCCCCCTTCGGGCCGTTCGGACACTCCGGCGGGCGGGATCACCCGGGCCAGTCGGCGGGCGAGGCCTCCTGGTCGTTCCCCCGCACCCACACGATCGAGACGCCGAGCACCGTCCGCATCACCGCGAACCCGCCCTCCCACCCGCCGGGGAGGCGCAGCCGGCCCCGCCGGATCGCACCGCTCGCCAGCCGGGCGTCGCCCGCCTGGAGGGTGCCCGTCCAGCTCGGCAGACCGATGGGCGGAACGCTCCCGGTCAGCTCGGCCTCGACCGGGATCTCCCGGCCGTCGGCGAGCAGCAGCGCGGGGCCCCGGTACACCGGCGAACTCATGCCACCGACTCTGCGCGCGCCGTCCGGCGGGTGCAAATCCGGTGGAGCCCGGCCGCCGCGGCGTCCGGCCCGCCGGAAAACCGTGTGACCGCCGCCTGTCCGGGTCGCCAGAATCCGGCGCATGGCTTTGACGCAGCTCCTGGCGAGGGTGAGCCCCGCCGATCTCGACCGGTGCCGCCGCACCGCGGCCGACTCCCCCGACGGCAACCCCGGGTGGGACCCGCCGGCCGGCGACCGGATCGACCTGAACTGGGCGCTCTGGGGTCTGCTGCGCCACCTCCGCCGGGTGGAGGCCGCGTCGGACGTCGTCGCCGTGCTCGACCGCAGCATCGACGGCGACAATGCGGCCGCCGTCGTCTTCCTCGACCACCTCGAGGTCTACGACCGCATCGGCGACCCGCCGACCCTGCTGGCCCCGGACGCCGTGGCCGAGGTCGCCCGGGAGCTCGACACGATCGACACCGCCGCACTGCTCGCCCTGCTGCCGCGGGACCCCGTCCAGGCCGCGGAGTCCTGCGGCTTCGGCAGGTTCCACGGCGCCCTCACCGCCTACCTGGCGCACCACGTGGACACGCTCCGCGCCTTCTACCGCGATGCGGCCACCCGCGGACTCGCCGTGGTGACCTGGGTCGACTGAGCAGCGGCGCGTCCGGTCAGGTCACCAGTGCTGCGCGCAGGGCCGCGAACCGGTCGCGGAGTTCGGCGACGTCGGTGGGACCGATGTCCGTCTGCAGGTGACAGACCTCGTCGCCCCCGTTGGGCGTCAGCCGCGCGAGCATCTCGTCGGCGAACTCCGCGACCTCCTCCGCGCTGAGGTACACGGTGGTGCCTGGTAGCGGTGCGCGGGGCCCTGAATCGACCGTTGAGCGCCCTTGAATGACGACTCCTAGGGGGCGCCCGCCGAGGTGAGGATGTGGTCGATCAGTGCGAGGGCCGGCGGGAGCTCCTGCGGCCACTGGTCGCGGGCGCATCCGGCCGCGCCGCGGACGACGGCGACGAGCGCGGCCACCGCGGTCAGCTCCTCGGCGGTCAGGCGGCCGCCGCGGCGGTGGGCGATCAGCGATCCCTCGGGGCCCGCGTGCACGTCCAGCAGTCGGCCGAGCAGCGTCAGCCGGTCGGCGTCCAGTCCGGGCAGGACGGCCTCGAAACCCACCAGCACCACGGCCACGGCCTCGGCGAGGCCCCGCAGTGCGCTGCCCGCCTCGCTGTCGGGCCGGGTCGCGGTCAGACCGTGCAACCAGTCGACGGCGCGCAGCCCGCACCGCCGGGCCTCGGCGAGCACGTCGCGCTCGGCGTCGTCCCGGGCACGCGGCGCAGGAACCGTCGGTACCGCGCCGAACCTGGTCGCGATGGGCGAACCGCCGCCGTCCACAGCTGTCATGGCGGCCAGTCTGCCCGAATCGGCGCACGGCGGTTCCGGGCCAGGCCGGCTTGAGGTTCCCGCGGGGGAAGGTTCTAGGGTCGGGGCATGGTGGACGGCCCGGAGTTGCTCACGGTCGGTCAGCTGGCCCGTCGGGCCGGCCTGACCGCCAAGGCCCTGCGTCACTACGACCGGGTGGGGCTGCTGGTGCCCGCGGTGGTGGATCCCGGCACGGGGTACCGCTACTACGGCGTCGGGCAGGTCGCGCACGCGCGTCTCGTCCGGCTGCTCCGCTCCGTGGACGTGCCGCTGGAGCAGGTACGGCTGTGCCTGGCCGATCCGGACGACGAGGCCGTCGCGGCCCGGGTGCTGGCCGATCACCGGCGCCGACTGCAGGCCCGTCTGGACCGCGTCCGGGGCGACCTCCACCGCATCGACCATCTCCTCCAGGACGGAGTCGCCCGAGCCATGACCGACACCGCGGCACAGCCCGCCGCCACCACTCCCGACGACGGCGAACGCCGCCTCGCCGTCGACCTGTTCAACGGCGTGTGGCGGCTGCTGGAGAAGGAGGACCGCACCGTCGAGGAGGACGACCGGATGCTGCACATGGCGCACGCCTCCCGCCACCACTGGGGGCAGGTGGGGCAGCCGGTGAACCTCAGCCGCGGCGAGTGGCAGTGCTCGCGGGTCTACAGCGTGCTGGGCCGCTCGGAGCCGGCGATCCACCACGCCACCCGCAGCCTGCAGATCTGCCGGGAGCACGGCATCGGCGACTGGGACCTCGCCTTCGCGTACGAGGCGCTGGCCCGTGCCCACGCGGTGGCCGGGGACCTGGCGGGGGCCCGCACCTGGACGGAGCAGGCACTGGCCGCCGCCGAGGACATCGCCGAGGACGACGACCGCGAGCTGGTGCTCACCGATCTCGAGTCCGTGCCGCACCAGCCGCGCTTCTGGTGACCGCCGCACGGGCACGGCACGACGCGCGGGCGCGGCGGTAAATCGCTGGCCGGCCGGTGCGCCCGGGGATACGCTCCTGCGCGATGACCACTCACTCCGTTCACAGAATGGGGGTCCCGTCCGCGCAAGGTGAGTGCTGATGGGCACTTGGACCGCGGACGGGGATCCCCGTCTCTCCTTCTGGCTGCGCGTGCGCGAGTTCGCCGTGCCGCCCTCCGTGATCGCGGCCGCGACGGCCCGCCGCCTCGTCGGCGACTGGTCCGCGGCGTGCGCCGCCGCCGGCGTGGACGTCGACGTCAGTCCGCGTGCGCTGGCCCGGACGCACGGGCGCGAACTCGCGGCCCTGGTCCGTTCCGACCTGCGCCGCCTCGCTCCCGACCTGCTGCGGTGGCACTGGCCGCGGATCGCCCCGACCGGGCTGCTGCGCCCGGGTCTGACGGTGACCCTGGCCCGCTACGGCGGTGCCGGGCGCGACCGGGACGGCCCCGTGCACCTCGTCGCCCGGACGCCGCCGGCCTGGGCGGACGCCGGCCAGCGGATCGGGCTCGCCCTGTGGGACGCCTCCCGGCCCACGGCCGGCGCCGGCCTCCATCCGCACCCGCGTCCGCACCGGCGGTTCCGGCTCGACCTGCACCGCCACCTCTGGGACGCGCTGCGGGCCGACGAGCTCCGGATGCGGTGCGGGGCCGACGTGCTGCCCGGCGACGGAGCCGACGGCCTGCCACCGCCGGACACCGCCGGGCCCGGGTACCCCTGCGCCGTCGACCGCTGGGCGGCCGAGGCGGCGATCCTGCTGCGCGCCGAGGAACGGCCCGACGGCCCCGTCGAGGTACGCCTCGGGGCCCGGCGTCGGCTGTACCTCGACCCGGTTCCGGCCGGGGACGGCCCTCCGGCCGTGCACGTCACGGACGTGCCGCCGAGCCGGCCGGGCGTCCTGCTGCCGGTGCTGCCCGATGCCGCGACCTGGGCGCTGCCCGACCTGGACCTGCTCCGCGCCCGTCTGATCGAGCCCGGCCGGCTGCACCCGCTGGTCGCCGCGGCCCTGGCACCCGGCCTGCCAGCGGTCGGCCCCTCCGGTGCACAGGATCCGGCCGGCCGGCCACGGGTCGTGGAGTGCCGGGGCGCCCGGCACCGGATCGGCCTGGTCGACGGGGTCCTGGTGCCGCTCGACCACGACCCGGAGGAGATCCGCCGCGAGGAGCTGCTGGCCGCCCTGACCGGCACCCCGCTGCCCTGCCTGCAGGTCATCGACGAGGTGCACCGGCACCCGGAGGTCCTCGACGACGTCCGGGCACGCCTCGACCACGGTGACACGGCCGGCGCACTGGCCGTGGTCGAGGGCCTGTTGGGGCCCGAGGCGCTGCTGCGCGCCGGTGCGCTGCGGGACGAACTCGCAGCGGCCGCCGACCGCCGGGTCACCCACGGCCTGTTCCGGGCGGGCCTCGCCGGAGCGGTGCCCGGCCCCCTCCTGCCCGTCCGGCGCGGCAGCAGCCGCGGGCACCCGCGGCACGGCCAGGGCCGCTGACCCGCCGACCTCCCGTCCCGATCAACCGACCCCTTGAGGTGATCACCCATGTCTGCCCACACGTCCTTCGCCCCCACCGGCACCCCGACCGCACCCACCGACGCCCTGACCACCGACGCCCTGACCACCGACCACCTGACCACCACCGTCGGCCACCCGGCCGTTCCCACCGACCTGACCGCCACCGTCGCCGACCCTGCGGAGCGCTCGCGGCTGGACGTCGCCGGCGAGCTGCTCGCACTGCTCGGCGAGACCACCACCGAGCCTCGCCCTGACGCCCAACTGGAGGCGCTGACCCTGGCCGTGGCCGCCGACCTGCCCGCCCTGCTGTGGGGCGAGCCGGGGATCGGCAAGACCGCGGCGCTGACCCAGCTCGCGGCCGCGCTCGGCCTCCCACTGACCACCGTGATCGCCAGCGTGCACGAGCCGTCGGACTTCTCCGGGCTGCCGGTGGTGGGCGACGACCCGGCCGAGCACGGCGTGCCGATGGCCCCGCCGGACTGGGCGGTGCGGCTGGTACGGGCCGGCCGCGGCCTGCTGTTCCTGGACGAGCTGTCGACCGCGCCGCCCGCCGTCCAGGCCGCGCTGCTCCGCCTGGTGCTGGAGCGTCGCATCGGTGCCCTGCAACTGCCGCCCGGGGTAAGGATCGTGGCGGCCGCCAATCCGCGCTCGTCGGCGGCCGACGGCTGGGAGCTGAGCCCGCCGCTGGCGAACCGCTTCGTCCACCTGCACTGGACCCACGACCACGAGGTCGTGGTGCGCGGCCTCGGCGGTGTCTGGCCGCGCGCCACCCTGCCCCGGCTCGACCCCGGGCGGCTGCCCGAGGCGGTCGACCTCGCCCGCCGCGCCGTGTGCGGGCTGCTCTCCGCCCGCCCGGCGCTGGTGCACAGGCTGCCCGGCAACGAGACCCGCCGCGGGGGCGCCTGGCCGTCGCCGCGGAGCTGGGACATGACGCTGCGTCTGCTGGCCTTCGCCACGGCGGCCGGTTCCTCACGCGAGGTGCTCTCCCTGCTCGTCCGGGGCGCCGTCGGCGACGGCCCCGGCCTGGAGCTGCTGGCGGCCCTGGACCGGATGGACCTGCCGGACCCGGAGTCGCTGCTCGCCGATCCCGCGGCGGCCGTGCTGCCCGAGCGGGGCGACCTGCGGCAGGCCGCGCTCGACGCCGTGGTGGACGCCGTCCGCCGACGGCCCGAGCGGGCCCGCTGGGACGCGGCCTGGGCCCTGCTGGTCCGCGCCCTGGAGACCGGTGCGCCGGACCTGGTGGTCGTCCCCGCGACCACCCTCGCCTCGCTGCGCCGGGAGGACTGGGACGTGCCCGCCTCGATCGACCGGCTCGCCGGCGCGGTCTCGCTCTCCCGCCGCGCCGACCGGGCGGCGGCCCGGGCCGCCGGGCGCCCGGCACCGGAGGTCCGCCGATGACGTCGCGCGCAGCGGGGCGTCTGGACCTCGACAAGCTGTACGCCGCACGGCTGCAGGCCGCCCGGGCCCGGCCGTACCTGGCGACCGCGCTGTTCGCCCTGCACGCGGTGGAGTCGCGGCAGGTTCCGACGATGGCGGTCGACCGGCACTGGCGGTGCTACGTCTCGCCGGCGTTCGTGCACCGGACGCCGGTGGAGGAGCTCGCCGCGGTGTGGGTGCACGAGGTGTCGCACCTGCTGCGCGACCACCACGGGCGCAGCGACCGCGTCGCGCGGGAGCGAGGCCTGTCCGGGCGGGCGGAGCGGCTGCGGATGAACATCGCGGCGGACTGCGAGGTCAACGACGACGTGTTCGGCGACGGGCTCGTCCGGCCGGAGGGGGCCGTGCTGCCGGCGGCGCTGCGGCTGCCGGAGGGCGAGCTGATGGAGGACTACCTGCGGCTGTTCGGGCTCGGGCCGTTGACGCAGGACCTGGCGTGGCTGGACTGCGGCAGCGGTGCGGACGGGCTGGAGCGGGCGTGGGACCTCGGGGCGGACGGGGCGAACGGCCTCGCGCCGCACGAGCAGGACGCGGTCCGGTTCCGGGTGGCGGAGGGCATCAGGGGCCGTCCGGGGAGTGCCCCGCGCGGGTGGCGGCGATGGGCGGAGGAGGCCTTCCATCCGCCGCAGCCCTGGCGGGAGTTGCTGGGTGCGGCGGTCCGCTCGGCGGCGTCCGGGCCGGGAGCGGGCGAGGACTACACGTACGGCAGGCCGTCCCGGCGGTCGGCCTCGGTGCCGGGTGCGGTGCTGCCGAGCCTTCGGCGCAGGCCGCCGCGGGTCTGCGTGGTGGTCGACACGTCCGGGTCGGTGAGCGACGCCGAGTTGGGCAGTGCGCTGCTGGAGGTGGCCGCGATCGCCCGTGCGGTGGGCGGGCGGCGGGACCTGGTCGGTGTGGTGTCCTGCGACGCGGCGGCCGGCGCGGTGGTGCCGCTCTGCCGGGAGGAGGGGCTCGGGCTGATCGGCGGTGGCGGCACCGATCTGCGGGCGGGCTTCGCGGCGGCCCTGCGGTCCCGGCCCCGGCCGGACGTGGTGGTGGTCCTGACCGACGGCCAGACGCGGTGGCCCCGGGAGCAGCCGTCCTGCCGCACGGTGATCGGCCTGTTCCGTCGCGAGAGCTCCCGGCGGTCCTGGGACGAGGACGATCCCGACCGGGTCCCGGACATGCCACCTCCCTGGGCCCGGGTGGTGACCGTTGGCTGAAGCGTGTCTTCAAAGGCACACGGGTACCTTGAAGGGGCGCGTGGGGGCACCTTCGGCCGGGAGCTGCCCCCGACGCCCCTGAATCAACCACCCGACTGCCCGTTGAGTACCTGCCCTGGTCCCCGTGAGAGTTTGCCGGGTTGGCGGTGCGTCAGGGCAGCAGGGACACCTGGTAGTGGGCGATGGACCAGCCGTCGGGTGTCCGGCGGAGCAGGACACCGAGGTTGACGCTCACGGTCGGGCGGTCGGTGAAGGCGAAGTCCACGGCGAGCCAGCCGAGGAGGAGTCCGTCGGCGGGGCGGCGGGTCTCCAGGATCCGGTACTGGGCCGTCATCCCGAGCGGCTGCGCCCGGTAGTAGTCGGCGATGCCGGTGCGGCCGACGGTGTAGGGGTGCAGGCCCTGGAAGATCGCGTCCTCGGTGAAGCAGGCGGCGACCTGCGTGGGTTCGTGGGCGTCGACGGCGGCCCGCCACCGGTCCAGGAGGGTGCGCAGATCCTGCTCGTCGCCGGGGCCGCCGTTCACCGGGCGGCCCCGGGGCCCGGGTCGTTGGGGTGCGGGGTCAGCGGGGTGACGGTGTCGTGGCGCCAGGCCCGCAGCGGCATGGAGGCGAGCAGGTGCTCCA
Organism: Kitasatospora sp. DSM 101779; assembly: GCF_025655475.1. Taxonomy (GTDB): domain Bacteria; phylum Actinomycetota; class Actinomycetes; order Streptomycetales; family Streptomycetaceae; genus Kitasatospora. The sequence continues at coordinate 460,542 of NZ_JAHTIK010000001.1, forward strand.
GCCGTTCCGCGTCGGGTGCGTCGAACAGGCCCCAGCTGCGCCACTCCCCCGGTGCGAGCGGTGGTCGCCACAGCCGCACCAGGTGCCCCAGGGCGGCGAGCTCCCGGGCCCGGACGGCCTCCCGTGCGCGCATGTCGGCGACGGCCTCCTCGGTCGTGCCGTCGGGCACGGTGGTCACCATGTCGACCAGGAACTCCATCGCTGTCCTCTCCTCCGCCCGATGGGGAGTATCGCTGCCCGTACGTGCCGCGCCCGGCAGCGACACGCCACCTCGGGCCACGGCTGCGCCCGTGTCTCCGTGTCCGGGCCGTGGGCGAACCGTCCGCGTGCGGCCGTGCCCGGCGGGCCCGGATCCAAGCCGACCTGCCGACCTGCCGAAAGACCGTTGCGGGATCGACCCGTCACCCCTTATCGTCACCCTGACATTATTGCTGAAGGGGGACCCGTGGCCGTCGCCGACACCCTGAGCGACCTGCTCGCACCGCTGAACCACCAGCTCTTCCTGCTCGGCCGCGACGCCGTCACCACGGCGGAGCTTCTGGGCTTCGCCACCGGCGCGGTCTGCGTCTGGCTGTGCGTCAGGGCCAGCTCCTGGAACTTCCCGGTGGGCATCGCCAACAACCTGTTCTTCTTCGCCCTGTTCTGGAGCGCCCGGCTCTATGCCGACGCCGCGCTGCAGATCGTCTTCCTGCTGCTGGCCGCCCACGGCTGGTACCGCTGGCTGCGCGGCGGGGAGCGGCACGCCGGACGGCCGATGGGCCACGCCTCGCCGACCGCACTGCTGGTGCTGGCCGCCCTCGTCGTCCCGGCCACCTGGGGGCTGACCGTGCTGCTCGCACGGGCCGGCGACAGCGCACCGTTCTGGGACGCCCTGACCACCGCCCTGTCGCTCGCCGCGCAGTGGCTGCTCAACGCCAAGCAGCTGGAGAACTGGTACGTCTGGATCGCCGCCGACCTGGTCTACGTCCCGCTGTACGCGGCCAAGGGCCTGCTGCTGACCGCCGCGGTGTACGTGCTCTTCCTCGCCCTGTGCGGGATGGGTCTGCGCAGCTGGTACCGCGAACTCGCCGCCCGTCCGGTCGCCGCCCCGGCGGGGGTGCCGGCATGAGCGGCGGCGTGACGGACGGCGGCCGGTTCGCGCACGGCCTGGTGATCGGCAAGTTCTACCCGCCGCACGCGGGCCACCACTTCCTGATCCGCTCGGCGGCGGACGCCTGCGAGCGGGTCACCGTGGTCGTGATGGCGGCGGCGTGCGAGTCGGTGCCACTGGCCGACCGGGTCTCCTGGATTCGCGAGCACTGGGCGGCCGAGCCGCACGTGGCCGTCGCCGGGATCGCCGACGACCTTCCGGTCGACTACGGGAGCGCCGAGATCTGGGACGGTCATGTCGCCCTGATGCGCGAGGCGGTGGCCGCGGCGCCGCCCGCGCCGCCGGTGGACGCGGTGTTCAGCTCGGAGCCGTACGGCACCGAGCTGGCCCGGCGGTTCGGCGCCGCGCCCGTGCTGCTGGACGTGCCGCGGGACACCTTCGCCGTCTCCGGCACCAAGGTCCGGGCCGATCCGGTCGCGCACTGGGACGACCTGGAGCCACCCGTCCGGGCCTGGTTCGCCCGCCGGGTGGTGGTGGTCGGCGCGGAGTCCACCGGCACCACCACGCTCTCCCGGGACCTGGCGGCCGCGCTCCGCGGCCGCGGCGGCCCGCACGCGGCGACCCGCTGGGTGCCCGAGTACGGCCGGGAGCTCACCGCCGCGAAGCTCGCGGTGGCGCGCGGCCGGGCCCGTCCCGGCGGGCCGGTGCCGACCGTGTTCGACCTGGAGTGGACCGACGCCGACTTCGAGCTGGTCGGGCGCCGGCAGAACGAGGCCGAGGAGCGCGCCGCCCGGGCCGGCGGGCCGGTGCTGGTCTGTGACACCGACACCCTGGCCACCACGGTCTGGCAGGAGCGCTACCGCGGCCGCGCGACCGGGCCGGTCCGCCGGCTCGCCGCCGGGCTGCCGCCGCGCGCTCTGTACCTGCTGACCTCGGACGAGGGCGTGGCCTTCGACGACGACGGGCTGCGCGACGGCGAGCACCTGCGGCCGTGGATGACCGGACGGTTTCGCGAGGTGCTCGCGGCCGGTGCCGCGCCCTGGATCGAGCTGCGGGGCGATCGCGTGGAGCGGTTGCAGCGGGCGCTGTCGGCCGTGGACGCCCTGCTTGCCGGGGGCTGGGGGCTCGGTGACCCGCTGGGGTGAACCGGCGACTTCCCAGCAGACTCGCCCGATCGGGTGAATTGCCTCGGTGACTCGCCCGGGCTACTGCACCTGGGCGCAGGCGGGGCAGAGGCCGCGGAAGGTGACCTCGACGCCGGAGAGGGTGAAGCCGTAGCGCTCGCCGTCGGGCAGCGAGGCCAGCGGGTCGCCGGTCGGGTGCACGTCGCGGATGGTGCCGCAGGACTGGCAGACCAGGTGCTGGTGGGCGTGGTGGGCGTTGGGGTCGTACCGCTTCGCCCGTCCGTCGGTGCTGACCTCGATGACCTCGCCGAGCGAGACGAGCTCGCCCAGCGTGTTGTAGACCGTGGCGCGGCTGATCTCGGGCAGCATTTCCACCGCGCGGGCATGGATCTCGTCGGCCGTGTAGTGGATGTGGTCGCCGTCCAGGACCTGGGCGACGACCCGCCGCTGCGCGGTCAGCCGCCAGCCGCGGTTCCGGAGCCGTTCCAACAGGTCACTCATGGGGGGAGGGTACCAGGCGGCTGGAATCGGCTGAAGTTTTGTGTCGGCGTTGACTTAGACAAGGTCTAATGTAGGGTCGAAATCGGCACTGCTGAACGGAAGAGGACGACCTGACGTTGCTGCGCGTGGCTGCCCGCCGGACGACCGGGACGGATGCGTCCCGCGCCGACCAGAGGGCTGCGGTGACCGCGGACGCGGCCGACCCGAGGCCCGCCCGGGACGGGTACCCGGTGCCCGGGCCCGCCGGTCCGGGCACGCGCGCTTCCTCACGGCCGTCCCATCTTCGGAACTGATCGTCCGGCTTGGAAGGATTCACATGTCCGAGAACCCTGACGCAATCGTCACCGACGCGAAGACGGAGGGGACCGGCGGCTGCCCGGTGGTGCACGGGCGGGCCCCTCACCCGACCCAGGGCGGCGGCAACCGCCAGTGGTGGCCGAACCGGCTGAACCTGCGGATCCTTGCCAAGAACCCCGCCGAGGCCAACCCCCTCGGTGAGTCCTTCGACTACGCCGCGGCCTTCACCTCGCTCGACCTCGCCGCCGTCAAGCGCGACATCGCCGAGGTGCTGACCACCTCGCAGGACTGGTGGCCTGCCGACTACGGCAACTACGGCCCGTTCATGATCCGGATGGCCTGGCACAGCGCCGGCACCTACCGGATCAGCGACGGCCGCGGCGGCGCGGGCGCCGGCCAGCAGCGCTTCGCCCCGCTCAACAGCTGGCCGGACAACGCCAACCTCGACAAGGCCCGCCGCCTGCTGTGGCCGGTCAAGAAGAAGTACGGCCAGAAGATCTCCTGGGCCGACCTGATGATCCTGACCGGCAACGTCGCCCTGGAGACCATGGGCTTCACCACCTTCGGCTTCGGCGGCGGCCGTGAGGACGTCTGGGAGCCCGAGGAGGACGTCTACTGGGGCCCCGAGCAGACCTGGCTCGGCGACGAGCGCTACACCGGCGACCGCCACCTGGAGAACCCGCTCGGCGCCGTGCAGATGGGCCTGATCTACGTCAACCCGGAGGGCCCGAACGGCAACCCCGACCCGATCGCCGCGGCCCGCGACATCCGCGAGACGTTCCGCCGGATGGCCATGAACGACGAGGAGACCGTCGCCCTGATCGCCGGCGGCCACACCTTCGGCAAGACCCACGGCGCCGGCCCGGCCGACCACGTCGGCGCCGACCCCGAGGACGCCCCGCTCGAGCAGCAGGGCCTCGGCTGGCGCAGCACCTTCCGCACCGGCAAGGGCGGCGACGCCATCACCAGCGGCCTCGAGGGCGCCTGGACGGCCACCCCCGTCACCTGGGACAACAGCTTCTTCGAGACGCTCTTCGGCCACGAGTGGGAGCTCACCAAGAGCCCGGCCGGCGCCCACCAGTGGAAGCCGAAGGACGGCGGCGGCGCGGGTACCGTCCCCGACGCCCACGACCCGTCGAAGACCCACTCCCCGACGATGCTGACCACCGACCTCTCGCTGCGCCTCGACCCCGTCTACGAGCCGATCTCGCGCCGCTTCCTGGAGGACCCGGCGGCCTTCGCCGACGCGTTCGCCCGCGCCTGGTACAAGCTGACCCACCGCGACATGGGCCCGGTGGTGCGCTACCTCGGCCCCGAGGTGCCCTCCGAGCAGCTGCTCTGGCAGGACCCGGTGCCCGCGGTCTCGCACCCGCTGGTCGGCGCCGAGGAGGTCGCCGCGCTCAAGGACGAGATCACCGCCTCCGGCCTGACGGTCGGTCAGCTGGTCTCCACCGCCTGGGCGTCGGCCTCCTCCTTCCGCGGCAGCGACAAGCGCGGCGGCGCCAACGGCGCCCGGATCCGCCTGGAGCCGCAGCGCAGCTGGGAGGCGAACGACCCCGACCGGCTTTCGCCGGTGCTGCGCACCCTGGAGGGCATCCAGAAGTCCTTCAACGACGCCCGGACGGGCGGGGCGCAGATCTCCCTCGCCGACCTGATCGTGCTCGCCGGCGGCGTCGGCGTCGAGCAGGCCGCGAAGAAGGCCGGCTTCACCGTCGAGGTGCCGTTCGCGCCGGGCCGCACCGACGCCTCGCAGGAGCAGACCGACACCGAGTCCTTCGCCGCCCTCGAACCGGCCGCCGACGGCTTCCGCAACTACCTCGGGAAGGGCAACCGGCTGCCGGCCGAGTTCCTGCTGCTCGACAAGGCGAACCTGCTCACCCTGACGGCGCCCGAGATGACGGTACTGGTCGGCGGTCTGCGGGTGCTGGGCGCCAACCACCAGGAGTCGCCGCACGGCGTCCTCACCCAGGCCCCGGGCTCGCTCACCACCGACTTCTTCGTCAACCTGCTCGACCTCGGCACGACCTGGCAGGCCACCTCCGAGGACGCGCACACCTTCGAGGGCCGCGACGCCTCGACCGGCGCCGTCCGGTGGACGGGCACCCGCGCCGACCTCGTCTTCGGTTCGAACTCCGAACTGCGGGCGCTCGCCGAGGTCTACGCGAGCGACGACGCGAAGCAGAAGTTCGTCGACGACTTCGTCGCCGCATGGGTGAAGGTGATGAACCTGGACCGGTTCGATCTCGCGTAGCCGGCACCGACGGTCGGTGTCCGATCCGACCTCAGAACACCGGTCCCGGCGCTCCGCCGGGGCCGGTGTTTGCTGTTCCGGGGCCTGCTGTCCACGTGAGGAAGGTCACCGGAGGGGCCGTCGTCACGGCCTGTGGCAGGGGTGTACGTTCCTGCGACCAGGGGTGCGGGCTCCCCCGGATCGCAGAATCCTGGCAACAGCCGAGCGCGGAAGAACCGCCGCCGGCTGCGCCTCCGACAAGGGAGACAGGTGTCATGTCTGCTCACGAACCGGCCAACCCTCCACCGCAGCGCCTGGGCGTGGCGGCGGAGTCGGCCACCGGCGAAACCCGGGTCGCGGCAACACCGGCCACGGTGCGTCAGCTGCTGGCCCTGGGCTACGAGGTCGTCGTCGAGTCCGGGGCCGGGTCGGCCTCCGGGTTCACCGACGACGCCTACCGCGACGCGGGGGCACAGATCGGCGAGGCCTGGCACGCGGACGTCGTGCTCAAGGTGAACGCGCCCTCCGACGAGGAGGTCGCCCGGCTGCGCGACGGCGCGACCCTGGTCGGCCTGCTCGGCCCCAATCAGAACAAGGACCTGCTCGACCTGCTGGCGCAGCGTCCGGTCACGGCGCTGGCGCTCGACGCGGTGCCGCGTATCTCCCGTGCGCAGTCGATGGACGTGCTCAGCTCGATGGCGAACATCGCCGGCTACCGGGCCGTCATCGAGGCCGCACACGTCTTCGGCCGGTTCTTCACCGGCCAGGTCACCGCGGCCGGCAAGGTCCCGCCGGCGAAGGTGCTGGTCGCCGGCGCCGGTGTGGCCGGTCTGGCCGCGATCGGCGCGGCGAGCAGCCTCGGCGCGGTCGTCCGGGCCACCGACCCGCGGCCCGAGGTGGCGGACCAGGTGCGCTCGCTCGGCGGCGAGTTCCTCTCGGTCGACGTGGAGCAGGAGCGCAGCACCGACGGCTACGCCAAGGCCACCTCGGAGGACTACGACCGGGCCGCTGCCGCGCTGTACAGCGCGCAGGCCGCGGACGTGGACATCATCATCACCACCGCGCTCATCCCGGGCCGCCCGGCGCCGCGCCTGATCACCGCCGAGGACGTGGCGTCCATGCGGCCGGGCAGTGTCGTGGTGGACATGGCGGCCGCGCAGGGCGGCAACGTCGAGGGCACGGTGGCCGGCCGGGTGGTGGTCACCGACAACGGCGTGACGCTGATCGGCTACACCGATCTCGCCTCCCGGCTGCCGGCCCAGGCCTCGCAGCTGTTCGGCACCAACCTGGTCAACCTGCTGAAGCTGGTCACGCCCGGCAAGGACGGGCGGCTGGTACTGGACTTCGAGGACGTCGTCCAGCGCTCGGTCACGGTCGTCCGGGAGGGCGAGCTGACCTGGCCGCCGCCGCCCGTGCAGGTGTCCGCGGCACCGGCCGCCGCCCCGGCCGCACCCGCGGCACCGGTCGCGACCAAGCCGTCCGGCCTCTCGGGGCGGGTGCGGCTGGGCCTGGTCGGGCTCGGCATGCTCGCGATGTTCCTGCTGGTCGCCTTCGCCCCGGCCCAACTGGCGGAGAACTTCACGGTGTTCACGCTGGCCGTGGTGATCGGCTACTACGTGATCGGCAAGGTGCACCACGCCCTGCACACCCCGCTGATGTCGGTGACCAACGCGATCTCCGGCATCGTCGTGATCGGCGCCCTGCTGCAGATCGGGCACGAGAACGCGGTGGTCACCGCGCTGTCCGCGGTGGCGATCCTGCTGACCAGCGTCAACATCTTCGGCGGATTCGCCGTCACCCGCCGGATGCTCGGCATGTTCTCGAAGGGCCGATGACCGATGACGTACACGACGGCCGCCCACGCCGCGGACCTGGTCGCCGCACTGCTGTTCATCCTGAGCCTCGCCGGGCTCTCCCAGCACCGGACCTCGCGGGCCGGTGTCGCCTACGGCATCGCCGGAATGGCGCTCGCGCTGGTGGCCACCGTGGTGGTCGCGGCGCAGGACATCTCCGCGGGCGCGGTCTCGCTGATCGTGGTCACGATGGCCGCGGGCGGCGCGATCGGCCTCTGGCGGGCCCGCCGGGTCGAGATGACCCAGATGCCCGAGCTGATCGCCGTGCTGCACAGCTTCGTCGGCCTGGCCGCGGTGCTGGTCGGCTGGAACAGCTACCTGGAGGTGGAGCGGCACGGCGCCGCCCAGACCCTGATCGGCTCGGACCTGCTGCGCATCCACCACGCCGAGGTGTTCATCGGCATCTTCATCGGCGCGGTCACGTTCACCGGCTCGATCGTCGCCTACCTGAAGCTGTCGGCGCGGATCAAGTCGAGCCCGCTGATGCTGCCGGGCAAGAACGGGCTCAACGTGGCGGCGCTGGTGGCGTTCGTGGCGCTGACGGTGTGGTTCACGGTCAGCCCGAGCCTCGGCCTGATGATCGCGGTGACGGTGCTGGCGCTGCTGCTGGGCTGGCACCTGGTCGCCTCGATCGGCGGCGGCGACATGCCCGTGGTGGTCTCCATGCTGAACAGCTACTCGGGCTGGGCTGCGGCGGCGGCGGGCTTCCTGCTGAACAACAACCTGCTGATCGTCACCGGTGCGCTGGTCGGCTCCTCCGGTGCCTACCTGTCGTACATCATGTGCAAGGCGATGAACCGGTCCTTCATCTCCGTCATCGCCGGCGGCTTCGGCATCGAGGCGCCCGCCGCCCAGGACGGGGAGCAGGGCGAGCACCGCGAGAGCAGCGCGCAGGAGACCGCGCAGATGCTGGCCGAGGCCGCCTCCGTGGTCATCACCCCGGGTTACGGCATGGCCGTCGCCCAGGCCCAGCACCCGGTCGCCGAGCTGACCCGGGTGCTGCGCGAGCGCGGCGTCGAGGTCCGCTTCGGCGTCCACCCGGTGGCGGGCCGCCTGCCCGGGCACATGAACGTGCTGCTGGCCGAGGCCCGCGTGCCGTACGACATCGTGCTGGAGATGGACGAGATCAACGACGACTTCACCGACACCTCGGTCGTCCTGGTGATCGGCGCCAACGACACCGTCAACCCGGCGGCGACGGAGGACCCGACCAGCCCGATCGCGGGCATGCCGGTCCTGCGGGTGTGGGAGGCGGGCCATGTGGTCGTCTTCAAGCGGTCGATGGCGTCCGGCTACGCGGGTGTGCAGAACCCGCTGTTCTTCCGGGAGAACAGCAGCATGCTGTTCGGCGACGCCAAGCAGAGCGTGGAGGCCATCCTCCAGGCCCTCGGCACCCTCGACCCCTCCCCCGCCGACCGCCGCACCAAGGCAGCCGCCTAGGCACCGCACCTTCGGGTGCACCGCCGGGGGCGCGGGGAACTGCGCAATTCGAATGTGAGGCACCGTACGGACAGGGCTTGCCCCGGACCGTCGTGACGCCCACTCCCGACCTGCGCAGTTCCCCGCGCCCCTCTCGTATGACTCACCGCGAGTCCCTCGTACGGCCCGGGGTCGGGTCGAGGTAGACCCGGACGACCGCCGGGTGGGCGGCGCGGATCGCCTTCTCGGCCTCCTCGCAGGCGCGTTCCACGTCCCGCGCGGTCGCGGGCTCCTCGAAGGCGACCTTCGCCGCGACCAGGACGTCCTGCGGCCCGCTGACCAGGGTGACCAGGTCGACCACCTGCCGCACCTGCGGCTGGCCCCGCAGGGTCTCGGCGATCCGGTCCTCCGCGCTCTGCGGCAGGGCCCGGCCGATCAGCAGCGACCCGTTGGCACGGGCCAGCACCACGGCCACCCACGCCAGCAGCGCGCCGATCAGCAGCGAGGCGGCGCCGTCCCAGGCGGAGTTGCCGGTCCGTTCGGTGCCGAGCACCCCGCCGAAGGCCAGCACCAGGCCGATCAGCGCGGCCACGTCCTCCAGGAAGACCGCCTTGACGGCCGTGTCGGGCGTGGCGCGCAGGTACCTGCGGCCGGTCACCCCGAGCCGGCCGGCCTCGCCGCGGACCTGGCGGACCGTCCGGGAGAGCGACACCGACTCGAGGACGAAGGCGACGGCCAGCACCACGTAGGAGACCACCGGGCTGCCGAGTTCCTCGCCGTGCAGAAGGGTGCGGACCCCGTCGGTGACCGAGAAGACGGCGCCGCCGATGAAGGTCGCGAAGGAGGCGAGCAGCGCCCACACGTACCGCTCCCGGCCGTACCCGAAGGGGTGGGTGTCGTCGGCGGGGCGGGTGCTGCGCTTCAGGCTGAGGAAGAGCAGCACCTCGGTGACGGTGTCGGCGAGCGAGTGCGCGGCCTCCGCGAGCATGGCACCGGAGCCGCTGACCAGGCCGGCGAGTGCCTTGGCCACGGCGATGCCGAGGTTGCACAGGCCGGCGACGACCACCGTGACGGTGCTCTCGGTGGTGTCGCCGGCCTGCGGTGCGCCGGCCTCCACGGGATGGTCGGGTCGGGAGTCCACAGCAGGCAGTATGTCCGACATGCCCCGCTGTGTGCCCGGTCCACGGCGCGGCATGCGGCGGTCAGCCGAACCAGGGACGCGGGGAACTGCGCAACCCGCGTGCGAGACACTGTGCGGATCACCGCTTGCCCCCATGCTGTCGCGGCAGGCAGGTGCGTTCGCCGCTGTGCGAGAGGTCGACCATCAGCCGGCTGTCGTTGAGCGCCTCGACGACCCGGTGGCCGAGCGGGGTGAGTCCCCGGTTCTCCGGCGCCATGGAGCCGTCGCCGAGCTGGTTGGCCTGGTTGTAGGTCAGCTGGACGACGCGGACGCCGCGGTCGGTCCTCGACGCACCGCACCCGGCCGCCGCTCCCCCGACGACCTGACCGTCTTCAAGTCCACCGGCCACGCCGCCCTGGACGTTGCCGCCGCCTCCGTGGCGTACCACGCGGCACGCACCCGCGGCCTCGGCACGGTGGTCGATCTGTGACCGCCGGGCGGTCCGTCAGTCCGGCAGGACCTCGAACTCCGCCGGGCCGAGGGTGAGGACGCCGTCGCTCAGCGGGGTGCAGCGGACGCCGCCCTTGTCCCGCAGGGCCCGCTGCGCGCCCGGGCCGATGACGGCGTCCATCCAGGCGCAGGGGCGGGCGGCGCGGCGGACGGCCAGCAGGACGGGCCCTGAGCCGCAGTCCAGCGAGACCGTCCGGCCGAGGTACGCATCGATGTCGACGCCGCGGAGCAGCACGTTGCGGCGGGTGTGCCGCAGGTCGGTCCCGGGGCGGACGGCGAGCGGGAGGTTCTCGGCGGCCATCAGCGTGACGGCGGCGTCCCGGTGGGCCTGGCGGGCGTAGTAGCGGTCGCCGACGAGCCCGAGGCCCTGCCGCACCTCGGCACTGCGGACGAGTTCGCCCGGGTGCGCCGGGGACGGCCCGTCGGACGGGCGCCCGGTGTACCGGTGCGCGGGCGACACCAGGAGCTGTACCACCTCGACCAGAGCCATGCGCCCAGCCTACGGCCGGCACCGGTCAGCCCGGACCGGCGGGTCGCCACGCCGATCACCCGCACACCGGACGGTCGGGCTCGTCGGCCGAGTCCGGGGCGACCCGGTGACCGCAGGAACACGGGTGCGGCGACACGCCCCGGGCGACCGGTCGTTCCCCGGTGCGGCGGCGGTGGCCGGGCAGGATGGGCGCCGAGGCATCCGGCGAGACCCAGGAGGCAGCATGACAGCGGACGAGTCGCCCGGCCCGGTGCGGGTGTTCGTCCTCGGGGCGTCGCTCCGCGCCGACTCGCTGAACGGGCGGCTGGCCGCGCTGGTCGCCCGGCTGGTCGGCGAGGCAGGTGCCACGGCCGACCTCGCGGGCCTGCGGGACTTCGCGATGCCGCTCTACGACGGGGACGTCGAGTCCGCGGGCGGCCTCCCGCCCGGGGCGCTGGCGCTGCGCGAACGGATCGCCGCCTGCGACGGCTTCGTGGTCGCGGCCCCCGAGTACAACGCCTCGCTGCCCGGTGCACTGAAGAACGCGGTCGACTGGGTCTCCCGGGTGCGGCCGCAGCCGTTCAAGGACAAGCACGCCCTGCTGGTGTCCGCCTCCCCGTCCATGGTGGGCGGCAACCGTGGTCTGTGGGCGCTGCGGGTACCGCTCGAACACCTCGGTACCCGGGTCTACCCGGACATGTTCAGCCTCGCCCGGGCGCACCAGGGCTTCACCGACGGCGGAGACCTGGCCGAGCCGGGGATGCAGGCCAGGCTGGCGGAGACCGTCGGAGCCTTCCTCCGGCTGGTCGAGGCGGACACCCGGTACGTGTGCCTGCAGCGGCGCTGGTACGAGTTCCTCGGCGACCGCACCGACGCTCCGCTCACGGAGCGCTCGGAGGACTGAGCCGTGGGCATGCTGGTGGCACGGGCGGTGCGGGTGAGCACGAGGGGTACGTTGCATGGGTGAGCCGAAGACCGCACGGACGGGGGCCGACCCCGGGGAGTTCCTCGCGGGTGTGGGCGACGAACGGCGCCGCGCGGACGCGCAGGAGCTGTGTGCCCTGGTCGCCGGGGCGACGGGAGCACAGGCGGAGATGTGGGGCGGGTCGATGGTCGGTTTCGGCAGCTACCGCTACCGCTACGCGAGCGGCCGCTCCGGCGAGTGGCCGCCCATCGCGTTCGCCCCGCGCAGGCAGGCGCTGGTGCTGTACGTCGCCGAGGGTTTCGAGCCGTACGCCGATCTGCTGGCCCGGCTCGGCCCGCACACCACCGGCAAGGGCTGCCTCTACCTCAAGCGGCTCGCCGACGTGGACCGCGAGGTGCTCACCGAGCTGGTCGCCACCTCGTTCGCACGGATGGACGGCCGGACGATCGAGCCGTAGCCACCGGAGCGACGTGTCGTCACGGGTACGGCGCCGACCCTCGCCTAGGCTGCGGCAGGACCGACGCCTCGTCAGGAGAGGACCCCTCATGGCATCCCGGCTCAACCCGTACATCAGCTTCGACGGCGACGCCCGCCAGGCGATGGAGTTCTACCAGGGCGTCTTCGGCGGCGACCTGGACCTGAACACCTACGGCCAGTTCAACCCGGACATGACCGGGGAGACGGCCGAGCGGATCATGCACGGCATGCTGGTGACGCCGAGCGGCTACACCCTCATGGGCGCCGACAACCCGCCCGGGACGGAGCACCGGCCCGGAAACAACATCACGGTCAGCCTCAGCGGCGACGACGACGCCGACCTGCGCCGCTACTGGACGGCGCTGTCCGAGAGCGGCACGGTCGCCGTCCCGCTGGACAAGCAGATGTGGGGCGACGTCTTCGGCATGTGCACCGACCGCTTCGGCATCACCTGGCTGGTCAACATCAGCGAGGCGTAGAACCCCCTCCGGATCCTGCCGGGCGTCCGGCGACGCGCGCCGCTCTGGCAAGATCCGGAGGAGGGGCCGGCGCCCGGGCGGGTCAGACGGTGTCCCGGGCCGGCAGCGTCGCCACCATCGGATGGTCCTTCTCGATCGGTGCACTCGTCGGGGTGGAGGTAGAGCATCCGCTCCCTCTCGTGGATGCAGTCCATGGGGCACCCGTCCAGGCACGCCTTGTCCTTGACGTCCACGCAGGGCAGGGCGATCACAAACGTCATCGGGCTGCCGTCCTCTCCGGGTCGGTGCTGGTTGCCGCTCCGGCGCAGCCGACCGTAGGGCCTCAAGTGACCTTGAGGCCAACAGGAGGCGGTGCATGACGACCCGACAGCCCGGCGACGCCAGGGCCACCCCGGACGACTGTCCGTGGCGTGCCGTCGCCCGCCGCTGCCTTCCGGCCGCACGGCGAGGACGAGGTCATCAACCACGCCGTCTCCACCGACCTCCGCTGCGCGTCCTACACGACGCGGCACGCCGTCGTCCGCGTGACGGCCGACGGAGCCGAGCTCTGGCGTTCGGAGTTCGAGCCGCAGCACGGTCCGGCCCGTCCCAGGGGACGGGGCGGGCCCGGGCTTGTTCGACGGAGCGTCAGGTCCACTGCTCGGAGGGGGCGACGCCCGGGACGGGCTTGCCGATCAGGGCGAGCGGGACGAAGAAGTTCACCTGGCCGATGGCCAGGGTGAGGGTGGTGAGTGCCGTCGGGTCGAAGTGCCGGGCGGCCTCGGCGTAGAGCTCGTCGGGGACGCGCTCGCCGGCCGGGTTCGGGGTGAGCACGGCCTCGACCAGGGCCAGGGCGGCGCGCTCCGCGGCGCTGAAGTACGGGGCGTCGCGCCAGGTGGCGACGGCCGCGATGCGTTCCTCGCTCTCCCCCGCCTTGCGCAGCATCCCGGTGTGCATGACGACCAGGTAGGTGCTGCCGACGAGCTGGCCGGCCCGCAGCTGGACGAGTCCGATCGTGGTCCGCGGCACGGACCGGTTGCCGGTGGCACGGTAGAGCCAGCCGCTCAGCTCCTTCAGCTCCGGGACGAGCTCCACGGGGTCGGACATCCTCGAGCCGGCGGCCACGCTCTCGGCGGCGGCGGCGACGGTGCTGCTGGTGCTGGTGGTGGTGTTCACGGCGGGTTCCTCCCGGCGGGTTCCGATGTGCTTGCACTGCACTGACGGATGCCGCCCGGCGGATGTGACGGCTTCACCGGAGGAGTTTTCCGGCGGGCCCGCGGTGGCGCGCCGTCAGCCGTTCTCGGGGCCGGGCGGCGGCGCTGTCGGCGCGCTTGGGCATACTGGCGCGATGCCGATAGCCGACGACCCGCAGCCACGACCCTCCGAGGAGCCGGAGCCCGGCGCCCCGGACCCGTTCGACGGGCTGGTGCTGGACGAGCGGTTCGTCCGTGCGGCCACCGTGAAGGAGCCGGCGGCGCGGACCCGTGAGCTGTCGGCGAAGTGGCGGGTGGAGCCGCCGGTCGATCCGGGTGGCCGCCGCTGGTCCCCGGCGTCGCCGGGCGCAGTACGGCGGCCGCGCGGCAGGGGCCGGGTGCTGTCGGTGGCGCTCGCCGTACTGGCCACGGCCGTGGCGGCCACGGCCGTGACGCTCTGGCCGAATGGTCTGCTGGCGGACACCGGTCCGGCCCCCGAGCTGCCGGTGATCACCAAGGCGCAGGACACCGCACTGCCGGGCGGCGGGACCTCCGTGGGCAGCAAGTGCGGCGCGAAGGGCTTCCACCACTACGCCGTGCCGCCGGAGGCCGATCCGGCCGCGGGCACGCGGAGCGCGCCGCCGGGCCCACAGCTCGTCCTCACCTCGTACGGCTTCGAACGGCTGGCGGGCGGCGACCCCGGGCGCTTCACTGTCGGCCTCGGCTTCGCGCGGGTCGGCGGGCAGGGGGCGGCGGACCTGCCGGGGTCCGGTCCGCTGACGGCCGCGGTCGAGATCGAGGGCCCGGAGGGGCTGGTGGGCGGCGCCTACGGCCTGCCGATCAGGGACTGGGAGGCCGCGCAGCAGGACGGGGCGAAGCCGGTGGGCCTCCGCTCCGGCGGCGGCGGGGTGGTGGAGCTCCCGCTGACGGCGCTGTGCCCCGGTGTCGAGGCCCTTGACGTCTCGCGCGGGCTCGCCCCTCCGGTGGACGGGTCGAACACGATCACCGGCCAGCCGCGGTACACGCTCACGGTCTCCGTCTCCGACCCGGCGGTCGGCGATCTGCGGCGCGCCGCCGGCTCGCCCGTCCGGGGGGACGTGCTGAGCGCCACCAACCGCATGCCGTTCCGGTAGCCAGTGCCGCGTCAGGCCACCTTCGCCCCGTCGCGACGGTTGCCTGACGCGGTACTAGGGGCGCTCCTTCGGGGCGTTCTGCGCCGTCCGGGCCGGGTCGGTCTCGGCGACCGGGGCGAGGATGTCGTCCATCGCCTTCAGGAGGTCGGCGTCCAGCCGGACGCCGGCCGCGCGGGCGTTCTCGACGACCTGCTCGGGACGGGAGGCGCCGATGATCGCGGCGGCGACGTTCCGGTTCTGCAGCACCCAGGCCACGGCCAGTTCGGCCATGCCGAGGCCGGCCTGGTCGGCCAGCGGGCGCAGCAGCTGGACGCGTTCGAGGACGTCGGCGCGGAGCCAGCGGGCGACGTACTCGGCGCCGCCCTTCTCGTCGGTGGCCCGGGAGCCGGCCGGCGGTTCGGCGCCGGGCAGGTACTTGCCGGTGAGGACGCCCTGGGCGATCGGCGACCAGACGACCTGGCCGATGCCGAGTTCCTCGCAGGTGGGGATGACCTCGGCCTCGATGACCCGCCAGAGGGCGCTGTACTGCGGCTGGCTGGAGACGAACGGCACCCGCAGTTCGCGGGCGAGGGCGTGTCCGGCGCGGATCTGGTCGGCCGTCCATTCGGAGACGCCGATGTAGAGCGCCTTGCCGGCGCGGACCACGTCGGCGAAGGCCTCCATGGTCTCTTCGAGTGGGGTCGAGGGGTCGTAGCGGTGCGCCTGGTAGACGTCCACGTAGTCAGTCTGCAGGCGGCGCAGCGAGCCGTCGATCGCCTCCATGACGTGCTTGCGGCCGAGTCCGCGGTCGTTGCGGCCGGGGCCGGTGGGCCAGAACACCTTGGTGAGGATCTCCAGCCCTTCCCGGCGCTCGCCCTTGAGCACCCGGCCGAGCACGGATTCGGCGCGGGTCCCGGCGTAGACGTCGGCGGTGTCGAAGGTGGTGATGCCGGTGTCGAGGGCGGCACGGATGCAGGCCGCGGCGGTCTCCTCCTCGACCTGGGAGCCGTGGGTGAGCCAGTTGCCGTAGGCGATCTCGCTGATGACCAGGCCGCTGCGGCCCAGGTGACGGAACTCCATGCCGGTGGTCCTCCTCGAACGGGTGTCGCCTCCGATCATGCCGCGCCGGCGCGGCGAATCGGGCGGACACTCCGCAACGGCCTCCGGGGAGCGGCCGGGGCCGCCCCCGGAGGCCGTTCACGGTCAGCCGAGCAGGGCCCGGACCGCACGGCAGGTGATCGCGGACGGGCGGTGGATGCCGAGGCGGACGGCCATCGAGCGGATCCGGCGGTTGGTGGCCTGCTGGGGCAGGTACACCCCGGAGTCGAGCAGGACGACCGCGAGGCGCATGGCCTTCAGCCGGCGGTTGTGGTCGATGTACCACTCGCGGGGCATGCCGGCCGGCAGCGGCCGGACGGCGGGCGGACCGGAGCGGTGGACGGGACGGGCCCGCCGTACGGAGGTGCGGTGGGCGGACGGCGCGCGGCGGACGGGCGGGGCAGGGGCCAGGGCATGGGCCTGGGCAGCGGACATCGACGACCTCCTGGTGCGGTGGTTGGGGGCGCTCGCTGACAAATCCCATGGTAGGTGGGGGTACTGACAATTCACCGGGCCGCCGGTCAGTCCCGCAGGAAGGCCTCCAGGGCGGTCGCGAAGGCCACCGGGATCTCGTGCATCGGGTAGTGGCCGGAGTTGGCGAGGACGGTCAGTTCGGCGTTGGGGTAGTGGGTCAGCCAGGTGTGCCGCATCAGTTCGGCGGAGAGCGCCGGGTCGTGCTCGCCGACGAACACCCCGACCGGCAGCGGGCTGCCCGCGACCTTCGCGGCGAAGTCCTGTGTCGTCCAGTCCGCCAGGTAGCCGGCGAAGGCCTCCGGCCGGGAGCCGACCACCGAGCGTGCGGTCATCCGGTCGAGCCAGCGGCCGCAGGCGCGGTGGCCGGTGACGAGGTCGAGAATCGCCCTGCGGTTGGCCGGATACTGCACCGCGCCGTGGAAGAGTTCGTGGGCCTCGCCCTCCAGCGGGTAGGCGCTCGCCGGGACGGGGGCCACCGCGGCCAGCCTGCGCACCCGGGCCGGGGCGTCGGCGAGGATCCGTTGTGCGGCCTTGGCACCCATCGAGTGCCCGACCAGCGAGAAGGTGTCCCAGCCGAGCTGGTCAACGAGCGCGAGCGCGTCGGCGGCGATCTCGGCGAGGGTGAACTCGCCGTCCACCGCGATCCGTTCGCCGTAACCGCGGTAGTCGAGGAAGGCGTAGCCGAAGGTGTCCGGATCGAGCAGGTCGGGGAACTCGCCCCAGCCGGCGCTGGTGCCGAACCAGTCGTGCAGCACGAGGACCTTGTGCGGGCCGGTTCCAACGGTTCGGTGACTGATCGTCATCGTCTGCTCCCTCTGCGTGATGGTGCCGGGCGGGTCGATCATCCCACCCGCGCCCCGGCGACACGCCAGCACGGATCGCGCCATCCCGGCCGGGAAACACCGGGATACACCTCTTGTGAAATGCGTCCAGTGGACGCATGATGGGCGGCCAAAGCGGTACCGACCGGGAGAGGGGACACCGTGGCGGAGACGATCAGCGCATTCATGCCGGTGCAGCAGGGGCTGGAGTTCGACCTGCCACCGCAGTTCGCGACCGTGGAGGAGGAGCGCGAGCACCGCAAGCAGCGCCTGGCCGGCGCCTGCCGGATCTTCGGACGGCTCGGCTTCTCCGAGGGGGTGGCGGGCCACATCACCGTCCGCGACCCGGAGTTCCCGGACATGTTCTGGGTCAACCCGTTCGGCCTGTCCTTCCGTCAGGTACGGGTGTCCGACCTGATCCTGGTCGACCACGAGGGGCAGGTCCGGCACGGCCGCCGCCCGGTCAACCGGGCCGGGTTCGTGATCCACTCCGCGATCCACGCGGCCCGGCCGGACGTGGTCGCCGCCTGCCACGCGCACGCCGTGCACGGCAAGGCCTGGTCGAGCCTGGGCCGCCTGCTGGACCCGATCACCCAGGACGCCTGCGCGCTGTTCGAGAACCACGTGGTGGTCTCCGAGGGCGGCGGCGAGGTCGTCGTCGACGAGGAGGCGGGCGCGCTGCTGGCGGCCGGCCTCGGCCCGCACCGGGCCGCGATCCACCAGAACCACGGCATCTTCACGGTCGGCGAGTCCGTCGAGGAGGCCGCCTGGTGGTTCATCAGCATGGAGCGCAGCGCCCAGGCCCAGCTGCTCGCCGAGGCCGCCGGGCAGCCGCGGGTGATGAGCGCCGAGGCGGCCCGCTACACCCGCGAGCAGACCGGCTTCCCGCTCGCCGGCTGGTTCTCCTTCCAGCCGCTGTGGCAGGACATCGTCCGCTCCGACCCGGACCTCTTCGAGTGACCGGGCCGACCGCCCCGGGCTCGGCCGCCTGGTGGCGCCGGCGGTACGGCGAGCGGGAGCGCCGTCGGCCCCGGGCGGGCGGGCTGAGCCTGGCGGCGATCACCGGTGCGGCGCTGGAGATCGCCGACCAGGAGGGGCTGGACGCGCTGACGATGCGGCACCTCGCCGACCGGCTGGGCACCCGGCACACCTCGCTGTACCGGCACGTCGCCAGCCGCGAGGAGCTCCTGGTCGAGCTGGTGGACCAGGTGCTCGCCGAGGTCCGGCTGCCGCAGGAGACGGCGGACTGGCGGGCCGCCCTGGCCACGGGCGCCCGCGAGTTCCGTCGCGTCCTGCTCGGCCACCCGGCGGTGGCGCCGCTGTTCGTCGCCGGGCAGCTGCTCGGGCCGAACGCCCTGCGCGCGCGGGAGCACGCCCTCGGGCTGCTGATCGCGGCGGGCTGGGAGCCCGCAACGGCCGTGCACGTCTACCTGACGGTGATGCACTTCGTCATCGGCGCCGCCCAGATGGACGCGGGCGGCGCCGCGCGGACGGCGGCCGAGCGCGCCGCCATGGCCGAGCTCTTCGCGGCCCTGCCGGAGTCCACCCACCCGGTCGTCCGCCGCCACGCCGAGCTGCTCAACGCGCCGGACAGCGACCAGGAGTTCGACTTCGGGCTCGGGGCGCTGCTGGACGGCGTCGCGCTGCGGCGCCCGGCGCCGTGACCGCGCTCCCGGCCGCCGTGCACCGGACCGGCGCACACCGGAACACGTCGCCCCCGACCACCGGACACCCGACCACCGCACACCCGAACGCGTCGCACTCGACCACGCACCCGACCGCCGGCAGTCCCCGACAGGAGGCACCGTGACCCCGCCGACCGAGACCGGGCTGCCGGCGCTGGCGGAGTGGACCGCCGGCGGGCGCCGGCTGACCGTCCGCGGCCCGCGCGGTGCGCACACCCTGTTCGTCCGCCAGGACGGCCCGCCCGGCGGCCGGCCGGTGACACTGCTGCACGGCTTCCCGACCTCCTCGCACGACTGGGCGGCCGTGGTGCCCCCGCTGGCCGCGGACGGCTGCCGGGTGACCACTCTCGACCTGCTCGGCTTCGGCGAGAGCGACAAGCCGCGCTGGCACGCGTACTCGCTGCTGGAGCAGGCCGATCTGGTGCAGGCGGTCTGGCAGGAGTCAGGGGTCGGCGCCACGGCGCTGGTGGCGCACGACTACGGGGTCAGCGTCGCCCAGGAGCTGCTGGCCCGGGACGCGCAGCGGATCTCCCGGTCGGTGTGGCTGAACGGCGGGCTCTGGGCCGACCTGCACCGGCCGGTTGCGGTCCAGCGACTGCTGCACGGCCCGCTGGGGCCGCTGCTGGCCCGGGCGATGACCGAGCGGCGGTTCGCAGCCTCGATGCGGCGGGTGCTGGCCCGCCCGGTGCCTGACACGGTGCTGCACGAGATGTGGCTCGGGATCGCCCGCGAGGACGGCCGGCTGCTCGCGCCCCGGCTGCTGCGCTACATCGACGAGCGGCGCAGCCACGCGGCGCGCTGGGGTGCGGCCCTGGAGGGGTTCCCGGGGCCGATGCTGTTCGTCTGGGGCCCGGCCGATCCGATCAGCGGCGCCCATGTGCTGGCGCGGGTGCGCGAACGGCTCCCGCACGCGGCGGTGGTCGAGCTCGCCGGGCCGCCGTCCACCGGCCACTACCCGCAGGTGGAGAGCCCGGCGGAGGTGGCGGCGGCGCTGCTCGGCTTCTTGCAGGACTGAGCTCCGGCGGCCGCCGGCCCGGGTACCGCGGCACACCGACCAACTACCGGGGCCGGTGGCCCCCCACCCCGATGGTTGTCAAGTGCATCCGAATAATAATTGCATTTACCAACCATTAGCTGCACCGATCATGGGAGTGCCGCCATGCCCGACCGGGTGCTTCGGCACGTCCTCGGCCACCTGCTGACCGACCCCGCTCCTGATGTGTCTCGGCATGGGCCTCGCCTACCGGGCCGCGTTCCACGCCCCGCACCCGCACCGGATGGAGGTCGCCGTCGTCGGCTCCTCGCCGCAGGCCGCGGCGCTGGCGGACCACCTGCGGGACGAGGCCGGCGACGCCCTGCGGGTGTCCACCGCGGCCACGGTCGGCGAGGCCCGTGCCCGCCTGATGGACCGCAGCCTGGTCGGCGCCCACGTGCCGGACCCGAAGGCGCCCGTGCTGCTGGTGGCCGCGGCGAACTCCGACACCTCCGCCACCGTGGCCGAGAAGGTGTTCACCGAGGTCGCCGCCGCACAGGACCGCCCGCTGCGGGTCGACAACATCACCCCGCTCGCCGCAGGCGATCCGACCGCCAGGGGCTGTTCTTCCTGCTGGTCGCCCTGAGCATCGGCTCCTACGGCAGCGTCGCGGTGATCGGCGGGGCCGGGGCCCTGCTCCCCCTGTGGCTGCGCGCCCTGCTCGCCCTCGGCGTCTCGCTCGCCGTGAGCACGATCGGCATCGTGCCGGCCGGGCCGGTCTTCCACGTCGCCGACCACGACCTCGCCGGTCTCTGGGCACGCGGCTGGCTGTACTCGGCCGCGATCACCCTCGTCGGCACCGCCCTGCACACCGTGCTTGGCCGGTGGACCACCCTCACCATGATGGTGCTGTTCGTGATGGTCAACTTCACCTCGTCCGGCGGCATCGTCCGCCCCGAACTGCAGGACGGCTTCTTCGGCGCCCTGCACACCTTCTGGAACGGCTCAGGCTTCGTCGAGGGTGCCCGCACCCTGCTCTACTTCGACGGCCGGGCCGGATTCGCCGGCCACCTCACGACCCTGCTGGCCTGGCTCGCGGCCGGCGGCCTCGCCCTGCCCGGGGCGGCCGCGGTCGAACGGCGCCATGCCCGGCCCGCCGCCGCCCCGGCCGCGGTGCGGGAGGAGCTGGAGGAGACGGTCGCGGTCTGACCGGGTGCTGCGGGCGACCGGGCCCGGCCGGGGCGGTCTTGTCCGCCCCGGCGCCCTCCGGCAGGCTGCCGGAGGGCGGCGGGCTCCCGGTCGCCCGGGGGGAGGCGCAGCGCGCGGGCAGCCACTCGGAGCCCCGGCCGTCCGCACCCGGCCGGCGGCGGTCCGAGCGGTGGCCCGGCGCGCCGGATGGTTGGCTTGGCAGGGGCGGCAACGGCCCGGTCGGTAGATTGTCCGGGTTGTCGCACTTCGGCCGCCTCCGATGGGTCTCCCGGGAGCCGGGAAGGGGACTGCATGACCGTGATGACCGACCCCGAGACACCGCTCGCGCTCTTCCCCGGCCGCCCGCCGGCGCCGGCCCGCACGCTGGTGGACGTGCTGCGGGCGACGGCCGCGACACACCCGTACGAGCCCGCGCTGGACGACGGCCGCACCGTGCTCGACTACGCCGGCCTGCTCCGCGAGGTCGAGCAGCTGCGCCGCCACCTGGCCCGGGCGGGCATCGGCCTCGGCGACCGGGTGGGCGTCCGGGTGCCGTCGGGCACCAACGACCTGTACGTGTCGATCCTGGCCGTGCTGGCGGTCGGCGCCGCCTACGTGCCGGTGGACGCCGACGACCCGGACGAGCGCGCCGAGCTGGTCTTCGGCGAGGCCGACGTCAACGCCGTACTCGGCCCCGACCGGGAGCTGGGCCGGGTCAAGCCCTCCGGGAACGAGGCCGCGAGCCCGGGTCCCGAGAACGACGCGTGGATCATCTTCACCTCCGGCTCGACCGGCCGGCCCAAGGGCGTCGCCGTCACCCACCGCAGCGCGGCCGCCTTCGTGGACGCGGAGGCCGGGCTGTTCCTGCAGGGCGAGCCGATCGCGCCGGGCGACCGGGTGATGGCCGGACTGTCGGTCGCCTTCGACGCCTCCTGCGAGGAGATGTGGCTCGCCTGGCGGCACGGCGCCTGCCTGGTGCCCGTCCCCCGCGCGCAGGTGCGCAGCGGCGCGGACCTCGGCCCGTGGCTGGCGGAGCAGGAGATCACGGTGATCTCCACCGTGCCGACGCTGGCCGCGCTCTGGCCCGCGGAGGCGCTGAACGAGGTCCGGCTGCTGATCTTCGGCGGCGAGGCCTGCCCGCCGGAGCTGGCCGAGCGGCTGGTCACCGAGGGCCGTGAGGTGTGGAACACCTACGGCCCGACCGAGGCGACCGTGGTGGCCTGCGCCTGCCCGCTGACGGGCGAGGGCCCGGTGCGGATCGGTCTGCCGCTGGACGGCTGGGAGCTGGCCGTGGTCGACGGGGAGGACCGGCCGGTGCCGATGGGCCGCAGCGGTCAGCTGGTGATCGGCGGCGTCGGGCTGGCCCGCTACCTGGACCCGGTCAAGGACGAGGAGAAGTACGCGCCGCTGGAGTCACTGGGCTGGTCGCGCGCCTACCGCAGCGGCGACCTGGTCCGCGCGGATCCGGAGGGCCTGGTCTTCCTCGGCCGCGGCGACGAGCAGGTGAAGCTAGGCGGCCGCCGGATCGAGCTCGGCGAGGTGGACGCCGCCCTGCAGGCGCTGCCCGGGGTGGCCGGCGCGGCCGCCGCCGTCCGCACCGCCCGCGGCGGCAACCAGCTGCTGGTCGGCTACCTGGTCGTCCGGGAGGGCTTCGACCGGGCCGCCGCGGTCGAGCGGCTGCGCGCCGAGCTGCCTGCGGCGCTCGTCCCCCTGCTCGCGACCGTCGACGAACTGCCCTGCCGCACCTCCGGCAAGGTCGACCGGAACGCGCTGCCCTGGCCGCTGCCCGACCTGCAGCAGGGCGCCCCGGGCGAGGAGCTGTACGGCACGGAGGCCTGGCTGGCCGAGCAGTGGGCCGAGGTCCTCGGGGTGCCGGTACGGAGCGCCGACGACGACTTCTTCGCGATCGGCGGCGGCTCGCTGGCGGCCGCCCAGCTGACCACCAGGCTGCGCACCCGCTGCCCGGCGGTGTCGGTGCTGGACGTCTACCAGCAGCCGACGCTGCGCAAGCTGGCCCGGCTGCTGGAGCGGTCCGCCCCGGCCGAGGCTACGACCCGCCGGGTGGATCCGACGCCGCTGCGGGCGGGCCTCGTACAGCTGCCGGCGCTGCTGCCGCTGTCCGCCCTGACCGGGCTGCGCTGGAGCGTCCCGCTGCTGGCGCTCGGCTCCGTCCTCCACGTGCTCGGCGGCTACGCCTGGGCTCCCGCCGCGCCCTGGTGGGCGGTCGCGGCGGGTGCCGTGCTGCTGTTCTCCGCGCCGGGCCGGCTGGCCGTGGCCGCGGGCGGCGTCCGGCTGCTGCTGCGCGGCGTCGGGGCGGGCCGGTACCCGCGCGGCGGCGGTGTCCACCTGCGGCTGTGGGCCGCGGAGCGGTGGGCCGAGGCGGCCGGCGCCACCTCGCTCTCCGGGGCGTGGCTGACGCGGTACGCCCGGGCGCTGGGCGCGCACGTCGGCGAGGACGTCGACCTGCACACGCTGCCGCCGGTGACGGGTCTGCTGCGGCTCGGCAAGGGCTGCGCGATCGAGAACGAGGTCGACCTCGCCGGGTACTGGCTGGACGGCGACCGGCTGGAGGTCGGCGCGATCCGGGTCGG
Organism: Kitasatospora sp. DSM 101779; assembly: GCF_025655475.1. Lineage (GTDB taxonomy): Bacteria > Actinomycetota > Actinomycetes > Streptomycetales > Streptomycetaceae > Kitasatospora. The sequence continues at coordinate 484,150 of NZ_JAHTIK010000001.1, forward strand.
CGCGGGCGCGGTCGTCGGGACACGGTCGGTGCTGTTCCCCGGTGCCAGGGTCGGCAAGCGTGCCGAGCTGGCGCCCGGGTCCGGGGTGGCCGGGCACGTCCCGACCGGCCAGCGCTGGGGCGGCGCCCCAGCCGTCAAGATCGGCAAGGCGGAGCGCGGCTGGCCCAAGCAGCGGCCCGCCCGCACCACCCGCTGGGCCGCCGTCTACGGCCTCACCGGCTCCGTCCTCGCCCTGCTGCCCGCGCTGTGCGTCGTCCCGGCGCTGCTCACGGCCGGGCTGTTCGTCCACCCCGGCGACGACCTGCCCGCCGCGCTGCGCGGCGCTCTGGCCGCGGTGGTGCCCGCCACGCTGGTGTACGGCCTGGCGTACGCGGCGGTCGTGCTCGCCCTCGTCCGGCTGCTCAGCATCGGGCTGCGCACCGGCCACCATCCGCTGCACGGGCGCACGGGGTGGCAGGTGTGGACGGTCAGCCAGCTGATGGACCACGCCCGGCAGACGCTCTTCCCGCTCTATGCCGGCCTGATCACCCCGCTGTGGCTGCGTCTGCTCGGCATGCGGGTCGGCCGCCGCGCCGAGGTCTCGACGGTGCTCGCGCTGCCCAGCCTCACCACCGTCGGCGACGGCGCCTTCCTCGCGGACGACACCCTGATCGCCCCGTACGAGCTGGGCGGCGGCTGGGTGCGGGTCGGGCGGGCCGCGGTGGGGCGCAAGGCCTTCCTCGGCAACTCCGGGATGACCGCGCCGGGACGCTCCGTGCCGGACCGGGGACTGGTGGGCGTGCTCTCCGCCACCCCGAAGAAGGCCAAGCGGGGCAGCTCCTACCTCGGCATGCCGCCGGTGAAGCTGCCGCGTTCGGCGGACACCGCGGACGCCGCCCGCACCTACGAGCCGCCCCGCCGGCTGCTGTGGGCGCGCGGCCTGACCGAGCTCGGCCGGCTCGTCCCGGTCCTCGCCTCCGCCGCGCTGGCGGTGCTGACCGCGGCCGCGCTCTGCGCGCTGGACGCTGCGGTGCCGGGCGGCGCGGTGCTCCTCGCCGGGCCGGTGCTGCTCGCCGCCGGGGCCGCCGCCTGCGCCGTGTCCGTCGCCGCGAAGTGGCTGCTGGTCGGCCGCTGCCGGGCGGCGGAGCACCCGCTGTGGAGCGGCTTCGTCTGGCGCAACGAGCTCGCCGACACCTTCGTCGAGGTGCTGGCGGTGCCGTGGCTGATCGGCCGGGTGCTCGGCACCCCGGTGCTCAACCTGTGGCTGCGGGCCCTCGGCGCCCGGATCGGCCGCGGCGTGTGGTGCGAGAGCTACTGGCTGCCGGAGACCGACCTGGTCACCCTCGGCGACGCGGTCAGCGTCAACCGGGGCTGCGTCCTGCAGACCCACCTCTTCCACGACCGGATCATGAGGCTCGATACTGTGGAACTCCGCGAGGGCTCGACCCTGGGCCCGGGCGGAATCGTGCTGCCGGGCAGCACGGTCGGGGCCCGTTCCACGCTCGGCCCGGCCTCCCTGGTGATGCGTGCGGAGTCCGTCCCCGACGACACCCGCTGGCTCGGCAACCCGATCGAGGCCTGGCAGCAGCCCGGGCACCGAGTCACATGACCGAGACCGCGCACGGAGAGAACCCACCGGTGAGCCCCAAGCAGACCGAGGCCGCTGCCGCCGACCCGTACTTCCCGAACAACGGCGACCACCGGTACCGGACGCACCGGTACGAGCTCACCCTGGACTACCGGCCGGGCCCCAACCGGCTGGCCGGCACGGCCCGGATCACGGCCATAGCGGGCCGGGCACCGCTGCGCGAGTTCGCCCTGGACCTCGCCCCGTTCAAGATCGGCCGGGTGCTGGTCGACGGGCGCCCGGCCCACTACACGCACCGCGGCGGAAAACTGCGGATCAAGCCCGCGAAGCCCCCGACGGCCGGCGCCGCCTTCACCGTGGAGGTGCACTGGTCCGGCAACCCCAAGCCGGTCCGCAGCCCCTGGGGCGGACTCGGCTGGGAGGAGCTGACCGACGGCGCGCTGGTCGCCAGCCAGCCCGTCGGCGCACCGTCCTGGTACCCGTGCAACGACCGGCCGTCCGACAAGGCGAGCTACCACCTCTCGGTCACCACCCCGTCGCCGTACACCGTCGTCAGCGGCGGCCGGCTGCTGACCCGGACCACCCGCGCCTCCGCGACCACCTGGGTGTTCGACCAGTCGGCGCCCACCGCGAGCTACCTGGTCGGCCTCTCCGTGGGCCCGTACCGCGGCGTCCCGCTGACGCCGCCGAGCCCGGGTGCCGTGACCCAGACCGGCTACGTCCCGGCCCGGCTGCAGCAGCGCTTCGAGCACGACTTCGCGCGGCAGCCGCAGATGATGGAGCTCTTCGAGGAACTGTTCGGACCGTACCCGTTCACCGAGTACGCGGTGGTGGTCGCCGACGAGGAACTGGACGTCCCGGTGGAGGCACAGGGCCTCGCCACCTTCGGCACCAACCACGTCGACGGCTTCCGCGGCAGCGAGCGGCTGATCGCGCACGAGCTCGCCCACCAGTGGTTCGGCAACAGCGTGACCATCGGCGGCTGGCGGGACATCTGGCTCAACGAGGGCTTCGCCAAGTACGCCGAGTGGCTCTGGTCCGAGCACTCCGGCGGCCAGAGCGCCCAGCGCAAGGCCGAGGCCGCCTACCGCAAGCTCCTCGCCCTGCCGCAGAACATCCGGATCGGCGACCCCGGCAAGAGCCTGATGTTCGACGACCGGGTGTACGAGCGCGGCGGCCTCACCGTGCACGCACTGCGCACCGCCCTCGGCGACCCGGTCTTCTTCCGGATGGTCCGCGACTGGGCGACCACCCGCCGGCACTCCGTGGTCACCACCGCCGACTTCACCGCGCACCTCGCCCGCTACGGCGGCCACGCCACCGACGGACTGCTCGACGCCTGGATCGGCCGCCACCGGCTCCCGCCGCTGCCGCTCGCCGCCCGCGCCGTCCATCCGTAGGCCTTCGGATTCGGTCGTCGCCGGGCAGGTGCGGCGACCGGGGCCTCGTACGCCACCGCGGCACGGCCGGGGCAGGGCCCGGCTGCGCCCGGGGACGTCCGTCGTGACGTCGGACCGGGGTCTGTTACCGATCCGCGCGGTGGCCGTTACACGGCCGGCGGGAGTCCGTGAGGCGGCCTTCCTAGCGTGTGCGTCACCAACTCGCGTTCGACCGAACGGGAGTGGCGAGCATTCGGAGGAGTCCTCATGTCACGTACCTCGACCGTGCACCGCTCGGTGCGCTCCGCGCTGGTCTGCGCCGGAGCCGGGGTCGCCGTGGTGCTGTCCGCCGGCGCGGCTGCCGCCGACGGCTCGTCGCCGTCGCCGGTGCCCTCGGCCACGCGCAGCGCCGCGCCCAGCGCCGTCCCGACCCTGCCGCCGGTCGGGCCGGACGGCACCCGCCAGGGCAGCGCGCTGCCGGTCGGCCCGGACGGCCGCCGGGTCGGCACGACCCCGAGGGGAGGTGCCCAGACCGGTGAGGCGGACGCGGGCACCTCGCCCACCGCCGTCGTCCTCGGCTCCGTGGTCGCCCTGGCCGGTGCGGCCGGGATCGGCACCGCGGTCGTCCGTCGGCGCCGTGCCGGCGCACAGGCGTAGCCGCAACCGGCGCGGCCGGCACCCCTCGTGGGTGCCGGCCGCGTCGGCCGGCGCGCTCGTCCTCGCCCTGGGGCTCGGCACGGTGGCGTACGGCCTCACACCGACCGGGGAACCGGTGCGGATCGCGTACACCGGCCCCGACGCGGCGGCGCCGACGCACAGCCCGCCGACCGCCGGTGCCGCGCTTCCCGGCTCCGCGCCGGACGTCCAGCGGACGGCCTCACCGCCGGTGCGGCTGCTGATCCCCCGGATCGGCGTGGACGCCCCGGTCGGCCCGGTCGGGCTGAACGGCGACGGCACGGTGGAGGTCCCGCCGCTGGACCGGCCCGACCGGGTCGGCTGGTACCGCGACGGCGCTGCGCCCGGCCTGCCCGGACCGGCCGTCCTCCTCGGCCACTACCGGACCCGCAAGGGCGCCGCCGTCTTCCTCCAGCTGCCGAAGCTGCGGCCGGGCGACACCGTCCAGGTCCGGCGGGAGGACGGCCGCACCGTCTCGTACCGGGTGCGGGCGATCCGGCAGTTCCCGAAGTCCGCCTTCCCGACCGACCTGGTGTACGGCGACACCCCCGACGCGCAGCTGCGGCTCGTCACCTGCGGCGGCACCATCGGCCACGACGGGCACTACAGCGACAACATCGTCGTCCTCGCCGACCTGGCCGACGGACCGTGACCCCGCCGGCAGGCGGCCCGCCCGGGGCGGCGGGCAAAGACCCTGATCCACCGGCGGGCGGGCGGCGGGCCGCCGGTGGGCATGGGGCAGACTGGCTGCCCTCCCCTCGTCCCTGTACGACCGTCAGGAAAGGCACCGCAGCGCGTGAGGAAGTGGACAGGCCCACCTGCCCGGGCCGTCGTGCCCGGCCGTGCCGTGGCGGTGGTCGCGGCCGCCGCCGCGGCGGCCCTGGCGCTCGCCGGCTGCGACAGCCCGGGCACCCTGCACGACGCGGGCCCGGCCCGGCAGGTCGCGGAGCACCCCAGCCCGCAGCCGCTGTGGCCGGCCGCCGCGACCTCGGCCCCGGCGGCCGGCCACAGCGGCTGCGGGCTGG
>NZ_JAHTIK010000001.1:488820-503126 GCF_025655475.1 Kitasatospora sp. DSM 101779
CCCCGCTGCCCGGGCTGGCCGCTCCGGCCGGCGGGCTCGGGCAGCTCGACGCCAGGACCGTGCTGCTCCACGACCCGGCGCTCACCGACCTGGAACACCGGGCGCTGTCCGGCGACTGCACCGGCTGCACGGTGCAGCCCGCGCAGTACCGGGACCTGAGCGGGGACGGCCGGCCCGAGCTGATCACCGCCGTGCTGACCGCGGAGGCCGACGGGCGGGCGGTGCTGCACGTGTACGGCGAGCGGGACGGGAAGGTCGTACCGGTGCTGGCGGTCGGCGCGCACGCCGCGTTCACCGCCGACACCGTCGGGCGGGACCTCGTCCTGCACGAGCCGGACGGGCCGACGGCCCGCACCAGCAGCACCTACCGCTGGAACGCCGTCCGGATGGCCTTCGTCGACCGGCAGACCGTCTACACCGGGCCGGCCGACGGCGCTGCCGGGTGCCCCACCCCCGAACCCACCGTCCCGGCCGCCCGGCCCACCAGCCCGGACGGTCCCGGCGTCGGCCCGGACGGCCGGCGCCTCGGCCGCTCGGCCGCCCCGTCCCCCGTCCCCACCTTCCCGACGAGGCAGCGATGACCCCGCCGCTCCCGCCCGCACCGCTGCCGCCCGCACCGCCCATGCCGCGGATCCTGCTCGTCGAGGACGACGAGGTGATCCGCGAGGCGACCCAGATGGCGCTCGAACGGTACGGCTTCCCGGTGGACACCGCCGCGGACGGACTCCAGGGCCTGGAGCGGTTCCGGGCCCGGCGGCCGGACCTGCTGCTCATCGACGTGATGCTGCCGCTGCTCGACGGGGTCGGCCTCTGCCGGCGCGTCCGTGAGGAGAGCAGCCTGCCGATCCTGATGATGTCGGCCCGCGGCGAGGCGGTCGACGTCGTCTCCGGGCTGGAGGCCGGGGCGGACGACTACGTGGTGAAGCCCTTCGAGATCGCCGTCCTGGTCGCCCGGATCCGCACCGTGCTCCGCCGCACCGGCCCGGTCTCCGCCCCCGCGCCCCACGGCCCGTCCGGTGCCGTCGGCGTGGGCGGCCCGGTGCGCCCGGGCGGCCCGGCGGAAGGGGCGCAGCCCGGCCCGTCCGCGCTGCGGGTGATCGACGACCTGGCGGTGGACACCGACGCCATGGAGGTGACGGTGGCCGGCGAGCCGGTGCCGCTCACCCCGACCGAGCTGCGGCTGCTGCTGGAGTTCACGGCCGCGCCCGGTGTGGTGATGGAGCGCCAGACCCTGCTCTCCCGGGTGTGGGACTACTCCTGGGACGCCGACAGCCGGGTGGTGGACGTGCACGTGCAGCGGCTCCGCGCGAAGATCGGCGCGGGCCGGATCGAGACCGTCCGCGGATTCGGCTACCGCCTGCGGCGGATCCGGTGACGCTCCGTCGGCAGATCGCCGCCGTCATCGCCCTGGTCTCCTGCCTGGTCGCGTGCACCGTCGCCGTACTCGTCCACCGGGCGTCGGTGGGCCAGCACACGGACCAGGCCCGGGCCTCCGCGGAGGCCGCCCTGGATGCCGCGCTCGCCGGGTACGACCGCAGCGGCGAGCTGGTCGGCGGCTGGCACGCGGCGGTGGACGACCCGGCGGTGCCGGCCGAACTGCGTTCGCTGGCCCGGCGGGGACGGCAGGGCTCCGTGCTCGGCCCCGGACCGAACGGCACCGCGATGTGGGCGGCCGCCGGCGCCGGCGGCCGGGTCGTGTCGGTGCGGCTCGACTTCGCGGGCGACGAGCAGGCGGTGGCGGACCTCGACCGGGCCGTGCAGATCGCCGCGGCACTGTCCGTCGCCGTCACGGTGCTGGCCGGAGTGCTCGCCGCCGACCGGATCAGCCACCGGCTGCGGACGGCCGCCCGGACCGCCCGGACCATCGCCGCCGGCGACCTCGACGCGCGGATCGGGCCGCTCGGCCGCCGCCGCGACGAGGTCTTCGAACTGGCCACCGCCGTCGACTCGATGGCCGCCGCCCTGCGGAGCCGGCTGGAGAACGAGCAGCGGTTCACCGCCGATGTCGCGCACGAGCTGCGCACCCCGCTGACCGGCCTGCTGACCGCCTCCGAGCTGCTGCCGGACGGGCGGCCCACCGAACTGGTGCAGAACCGGGTACGGGCCCTGCGCGACCTCACCGAGGACCTCCTGGAGGTGTCCCGGCTGGACGCCCGCGCGGAGTCCGCAGACCTCGCCGACCTGCCGCTGGCGCACCTGGTGGCCCGGACGGCGACCGCCGCCGGACGGCCGGTCGAGCTCGTGGTGTCGGCCGACGCGACGGTCAGCACCGATCCGCGGCGCTTCGACCGGGTGCTGGCCAACCTGGTGGCCAATGCCCACCGGCACGGTGAGCCACCGGTGTGCGTGCGGGTGGACGGCCCGGTGGTCACCGTCCGCGACCACGGGCCGGGGTACCCGGAGTCCGTGCTGCGCGACGGCCCGCAGCGCTTCCGCACCGGTGCCCGCGAGCGCGGCCACGGCCACGGCCTGGGCCTGACGATCGCCCAGGGCCATGCCGAGGCCATCGGCGTCGCCCTGCACCTGCGGAACCACCCCGAGGGCGGCGCAGTCGCCGAACTACGGCTGCCCACCCCGCGTACCGGCTGAGGGCGCGGGCGGTCCGGGCATCGGGCCACCGCGTTCTCGGCCGAGTCGGGGACGTCGAGCTTCGAACCCGTGGAGGGCCGTCAGCCGCCGGCCGCACAGCGGGGCGCCCCGGGTGCCGGGGGCGGCGACCGGCTCGGCCACCCGGTAGAACGTCTCCCGCAGCACGTCCCGGCCGAGGCGACGGCGCGCCTCGGCGATCCCCGACGGCGTCGGCCGCGCCCACGCGGCGTCCCTCACCTCGGACTCCGGCAACGCCCCGGAGACCTTCCCTGCGACCGATTCGGGCCCGTCCTCGGGGAAGAGGCACGACGCCATCGCCGGACAGGCCGTCAGGTACGGCGGGAGTCCTCCGCCCGGGTCGCTCTCGGCCACCCCGCACACCTCCACGGCCCGTCGAACAGCGCCTGCGGCACGGCCGCGAACACGTCCGCCAACGCCACCCGCCCCTGCCGCCCGACCGGTCTGCCCGAACCCACCCACCCCTGAGCCTTCCGCCAACCGTAGGGCATGTCTTCACAGGCGATCGGGCGGCCGTAGCGGGCGTATGAGGGCACCTCCCGGCCGAAGGCTGGGGGAGAACTGCGCAACTCGGATGTGGTCGTACGAATCCCGGCTCGACCCCTCTCACCACGGTGCCCGCCCCCGGACTGCGCAGTTCCCCGCACCCCGGAACCGACCTGGGACGCGGGGCACTGTGCGACTCGGATGCGGGCCACCGTACAGATCACGGCTCGACCCGTGCTCTCCCGACACCCGCCCCCGGATCGCGCAGTTCTCCGCGTCCCCGGGATGACCACCCGAGCAGGGCGGCGGCCACGGCCGCGGCGGCGAGGAGCAGGCCGGTGCCGACGGCGAAGGCCAGCCGGTACCCCTCGGTGAGGGCCTCGGCGGTGGTGCGGCCGGCCGTGCTCAGGGCGCTCGTCCGGGCGGCGGCGAGGGTGGCGAGGACGACGACGCCGATGGCCATGCCGATCTGCTGGGTGGTGTTGAACAGGCCGGAGGCGAGCCCGGCGTCGTGCTCGTCCGCGCCCGACATGGCCAGGGTGGTGAGGGCCGGCAGGGCGAGGCCGAAGCCGGCGGCGAGCAGCATCACCGGCAGCAGGTCGGTGGCGTAGTGGGCGTGCACCGGCAGCCGGACGAGCAGTCCGAGGGCCGCCGCGAGGAGGGCGAGGCCGGCGAGGAGGACGGCGCGTTCGCCGAAGCGGGCGTTGAGCCGGGCGGCGACGCCGAGCGAGGCGGCGCCGATCACGGCGGCGGCGGGCAGCATGGCGAGGCCGGTGTCGGCGGCGCCGTAGCCGAGCACCTTCTGCAGGTAGAGGGCGACCAGGACCTGGAAGGAGAACAGCGCGGCGACCATCAGCATCTGGACCAGGTTGGCGACGACCACCGTCCGGGAGCGGAAGATCCGCAGTGGCACCAGCGGGGCGGCCGCCCTCGCCTGCCGCAGGACGAAGGCCGCGAGCAGGGCGGCGGCGAGGGCTCCGGGGCCGAGGGTGCGGGCGGTGGCCCAGCCGTGCTGTTCGGCGCCGACCAGGGTGGCGATGCCGACCATCAGACCGGTGGTGAGCAGCACGGCGCCGGGGGCGTCGGCGCCGCCCCGCAGGCCCGTGCCGCGGTCGTCCGGGAGCGCGGGGAGGGCGACGAGCAGCGCCGCGGCGCCGATCGGCAGGTTGATGAGGAAGATCCAGTGCCAGTCGAGGGCGTCGGTGAGGACGCCGCCGAGGACCTGGCCGATCGAGGCGCCGGCCGCGCCGGTGAAGGAGTAGACGGCGATCGCCCGGGCCCGTTCCCGGGCGTCGGTGAAGAGGGTGACGAGGATGCCGAGGCCGACGGCCGAGGCGGCGGCGGAGCCGACGCCCTGGAGGAACCGGGCGGCGAGCAGGACGGCCGGGGATCCGGCGGACGCGGCGAGCAGTGAGGCGGCGGTGAACAGGGCCGTGCCGGTGAGGAAGGTCCGTTTGCGGCCGAGCAGGTCGCCGAGCCGACCTGCGAGCAGGAGCAGGCTGCCGAAGGCGACGAGGTAGGCGTTCACCACCCAGCTCAGGCCGGCGGGTGAGAAGTCCAGGTCGGCCTGGACGGCGGGCATGGCCACGGTGACGATGCTGCCGTCGAGGACGGTCATCAGCAGGCCGGTGGACAGGACGGCGAGGGCGGTCCACCGGGAGCAGATGCCGTGCGGGGCCGGACCGGTTGCGGCAGGGGTGGCGGTTGCGGGTGCAGCAGGCATGGGGTCTCTCCCGTCGGTGCGGTGCGACAGGTAAGACCCTAGCAACTGATCCCGTTGCGGACTATCTGATTATGGATGATTTCCTGGCGGATGACCTCGTGAGAACGGCCGGTCGGGGCGCGGGGCCGCACTCCGGCGGACTACTGGCGGGCCCGCCGGGCCGGCCGGGCGGACTCCACGGGCGCCGCCAACTCCCCCTCCGCCAGCTGCTTCAGGCCGCGCAGCAGCGCCTCGCCGTCCGGACCGGAGAGCGAGGCCAGCACCTCGCGGTGCACGCCGTCGACGATCCGTCGGCTCTGCTGCGCGACCTGCGACCCCTTCTCGGTGACGGCGACGATCCGGGCGCGGCGGTCCCGGCTGGAGGGCCGGCGCTCCGCCAGGCCCGCCTTCTCCAGCTCGTCCACGGTGACCACCATGGTGGTCTTGTCCATGTCGCCGATCTCGGCGAGCTGGATCTGCGTCCGCTCCTCCTCCAGTGCGTGCACCAGGACGCAGTGCATGCGCGCGGTCAGGCCGATCTGCGCGAGCGCGGCCGCCATCCGGGTGCGCAGCACGTGGCTGGTGCGGTCCAGCAGGAAGGAGAGGTCGGGTTCGGTCCGGGAGGTCGCCATCGCAGTCATGGATCCAGCGTAACCAGACCGGACCGAACCGGATCGTCCCGAACCGGATCGCATGCCCCACCCGGAGCGTGTCCGGCCGATTCCGATCCGTGACCGAATGCCGCTCTCCACCCCAACTCCCCGTCCCACTTCGGGCAAGGCGGGGCAAAGGGGGAATTCGCACTAACCAAACAGCCGGTGAACGGTCCTGAAAGTCAGCATGAGAACATGTGCGCGACGCCGGCTGTGACCACAGGTCACGAACCCCGGCCGGCCGCCCGTTACCGGGGCGGTGCGAGGGGGCGGCGGCAACCAGACGGACATTGTTCCCCGGGGGCCCCTTCGGCGCGCCCGGATGCCGAGGAGGACGCAGCCACGATGGCGCGCAGCGAGACACGCACGGCCGAGAAGAAGCCGCGCAGCCGGCGCAGGAAGATCCTGCTCGCCGGAGCCGCCACGGTGGTCGCCCTGGCCGTTGCGGGCGGCGGCTTCGCGTTCTGGACGTACCGTCACCTGGAGGGCAACCTCGACACGGTGGACATCGACAAGGCGCTGGGCGAGGACCGGCCGGCGCCGCTGCCCACCGGCGCGCAGGACATCCTGGTGCTCGGCTCCGACTCCCGCTCCGGTGACAACGGGGACCTGGCCGGCGGCGACGTCGGCGGCACGGCGCGCTCCGACACGGCGATGGTGGTGCACATCCCGCAGGGGCGGGCGGACGCGACGGTGGTCAGCATTCCGCGCGACACCCTCGTCACCCGGCCCGCGTGCACGACCTCCAAGGGCCGTCAGTTGGGCGAGGCGCAGCGGGTGATGTTCAACTCCGTCTACACCGCGGGCGGCCCCGCCTGCGTGGTCAAGACGGTGGAGTCGATGACCGGCCTGCGGATGAACCACTACGTCGAGATCGACTTCGCCGGCTTCAAGGAGCTGGTCGACGCGATGGGCGGCGTCCAGGTGACCGTCGACGCCCCGATCAAGGACAAGTACAGCGGCCTGAACCTGACCCCCGGCACCCACACGCTGGACGGCACGCAGTCGCTGGCCTTCGTCCGGACCAGGCACGGTGTCGGCGACGGCAGCGACCTCGGGCGGATCGGCCTGCAGCAGAAGTTCATCCTGGCGGTGCTCTCGCAGCTGCAGCGGCAGGACACCCTCTCCAGCCCGACCAAGCTCTACGGGGTCGCGAACGCGGCCACCAAGGCGCTGACCACGGACGCCGGACTCGGCTCGCTCCCGGACCTGGTGACGTTCGCCCAGAGCATGAAGGGTCTGAAGCCCAGCCGGATGGAGACGTTGATGCTCCCGGTGGCCTACGACCGGATCGATCCGAACCGGGTGGTGCCCGCGCAGCCGCAGGACGGTCAGCTCTGGCAGGCGCTCCGGGAGAACCGGCCGATACCGGCCGAGGCGAAGAAGTCCCCGGCGCACGGCACCTCCGCCTGACGTCGCGGCGGGCCGCCCCCCGCAGGCCGCGAGGGACGGCCCGCCGCGACAAATGTCCGTTTTGGGCTCTTCTTATGCAGAGTTGACACGACAGTCGGCGTTGACTGAAAATATGTTCGCTCTGTGTACTTTCAGTTTTATTCCGGTGGGGGGCCACCATAGGGTCGGCCGGCACAGGGAATGATCGGGTCGCGAAGCGAGTGGGGGCAGCTCGGGGCGTCGCGCAGGCACGGGTCGGCAGTGGAGCCGCTCCGCGCGCGCGTTTTTCATCGGAGGAGTTGTTGGTGGTGGCTGAGCGGCCGCGCCTCAGTGTCGTCGTGCCCTTCCAGGACGTGGAGGCGTACCTCGCCGAATGCCTGGAGTCCATCGCGCGACAGTCGTTCCGCGACTTCGAGGTCATCCTGGTCGACGACGGCTCGACCGACGGGTCGACCGACATCGCGCGGGCGTTCTGCGCCCGCGACGACCGCTTCCGGCTGATCCGCCAGGAGGCGCACGGCCCCGGCCAGGCGCGCAACGTGGGCCTGCGGGCGATGCACCCGCAGGGCGAGTTCCTCGCCTTCGCGGACGGCGACGACGTCGTCCCGGAATACTCCTATGAACTTCTCGTGCGCACCCTGCAGGAATCCGGTTCGGATTTCGTGTCGGGGAATGTACAGATGATGAACTCCACCGTGAAGTGGCAGTCCCCGCTGCACAAGGCGCCCATGCAGCGCAATGCCCGGGGCACCCACATCACCAAGCGCCCGGAGCTCATCTACGACCGGACGGTGTGGAACAAGGTCATCCGCCGGTCGTTCTGGGACCGCCACGACATCGAGTTCCCCGAGGGCGTCCTCTACGAGGACTCCTGGGTCAACATGTACGCCCACTTCCGCGCCGAGAAGGTCGACGTCATCACCGACGTGGTGTACTTCTGGCGCCGCCGCGACGGCGCCGCCGCACCGTCGATCACCCAGCGGCACACCGAACTGGCGAACCTCCGCGACCGCGTCCTGGCCGTGCAGTCCGTCAGCCGCTTCCTCGCCCGCGACAACGGGGGCGCCCTCGCGCAGAGCAAGCGCCAGTACGACCTCGCCTGCCTCAAGTCCGACCTGAACCTGCACCTCAAGGTGCTGCCGGACGCCGACGAGGAGTACCGTGCCGCGTTCGTCGAGTGGGCCAACCAGTTCCTGGACGAGGCGGACGACGAGCTCATCAACGAACTCCCGGCGGACGCCCGGGTGAAGTGGCTGCTCGTCCGCAACCGGAAGCTGCCCGAACTGCTCGAGGTCCTGGAGTTCGAGCGGAAGGGCGGGCCGATCCCCGTCCAGCGGCGGTTCCGGCGCTACCTCAACTACCCGCACCTCGGCGACCGCACGGTGGGCATCGGCAAGAAGGCCTACCGGCTCGACAAGGAGCTCTCGCTCCACGGCTCGGTCAGCGGGGTCCGCTGGGAGGACGAGCGGCTGGTCCTCACCGGCTCCGCCTACATCCGCTTCATCAACGTGCACAAGCGGCACATGTCGGTGAAGGCCATCGCCCTGCGCAACAAGAAGCAGGACCGCATGCTGCTGGCCAGCGCGAAGACGGTCTACACGCCGCAGGCGACCGAGCAGTCCAACCAGAACCGGTACTGCTACGACTGGGCCGGCTTCGAGGCGAGCATCGACACCACGCGCCTCAAGCGCAAGGGCAAGTGGGCGGAGGGCACCTGGGACGTCGCCGCGGGCGTGCTCAGCCGCGGGCTGTTCCGCTACCGCGGTTTGGACCGCGGCACCGCCGGCAGCGCCGCCAACCCGCCCTACCGCTACGTCGACAAGAACACCCGGGTGCTGCCGCTGTTCGTCCAGAACAAGCTGAAGCTCCGCGTCGAGGTCGTCCGCTGCCGGATCACCAAGCACCGGATCCTCGGCGACCACCTGGAGCTGCGCGGCGTCTACCTCGGCCCCGCCGTCCCCGCCTGGGGCAAGTTCCGGATCACCAGCCTCGGCGGCGCCGGCCGGAGCGACTCCTGGGTGCACTTCACACCCGGCGGCGACGGCTGGTGCACCTTCTCCACCCGCGTCCCGCTGCGCACGCTGGTCCCCTCGCACCGGACGGCCGGCCACACCGGCGACGGCGTCCCACAGGCCTGGAACATGGGCAGCAACGGCTGGAAGACCACCATGCACGTCGAGGGCCGCAACGCGCCGCTCTACCCGGTGGTGGCCGAGGAGACCGACGACGGCCACTACCGCGTGCCCGACGAACTGCAGACCGCCGAGTGGGACCGCGAGGTCGTCGTCCACCGCAACGGCTCCGGCTACCTGGTGCTCTTCGAGCGCGCGGCGCTCCCCCTCGTCACCCGGTTCGCCGGCAGCGAGGACGGCAGCATCGAACTGGTCGGCCGGTACCCGTGCATCGAGCTGCTCTCCGAGCAGGAGCGCCGCGCCGCGCACGTGGTGGTGCGCTCGCGCGCCCACGGCGCCGAGCGGGCCGTGCCGGTGGAGTGGCGCGGCGAGTACTTCCGCTGCGTGCTGGCCCCGCCGGCCATGCCGACGCTGGCCGGAGCGATACCCCTGGCGGCCGGCCGGTGGGACTTCTTCCTCCGTAGACAGGACCCGTCCACGGTGGCGCCCGCCGAGCGCCTGCCCGACCTGATGCTCAAGGTCGCCCAGGACCTCGTCCCGGCCTTCCCCGAGGAGCTGGAGCGGGACGGCCGCCGGTACGAGCTCCAGGCGGAGGCCTACGACCGCCTCTCCCTGCTCGTCCACTCGGCGATGCCCGACAACGCGCGCGGCCCCTACCGGCAGAAGCTGCTGCGGACCAAGGAGTACCCGGCGGCCCGTCAGAAGCCGGTCACCGCCACCGTCCTGTTCGACGCCTTCAAGGGCACCCAGTACTCCGACAGCCCGCGCGCCCTGCACGAGGAGCTGATCCGCCGCCAGGTGCCGCTCGAGCACCTCTGGGTGGTCAAGGACGACCAGGTCGAGGTTCCCCCGACCGCCCGCGCCGTGCGCATGTGGTCGCCCGAGTGGTACGAGGCACTGGCCACCGCCCGCTACGTCGTGGCCAACAACCACCTGCCGGACTGGTTCCGCAAGCGGCCCGACCAGGTCGTCGTGCAGACCTGGCACGGCACCCCGCTGAAGAAGATCGGCCATGACATCGAGGCCGTCCACTTCGCCGACAAGCGCTACCTGGAGCGGGTCGAGACGGAGGTGCAGAACTGGGACATGCTGGTGTCGCCGAACAGCTTCTCCACCCCGATCCTGCAGCGCGCCTTCCGCTTCCCCGGCGAGATGGTGGAGTGCGGATACCCCCGCAACGACATCCTCCGCCGCCCCGGCACCGAGCGGCGTGCCGAGGAGGTCCGGCGCCGGATCGGCCTGCCCCCCGGCAAGCGGGTGGTCCTGTACGCCCCGACCTGGCGGGACGACCAGTACTACGCCCCCGGCAAGTACAAGTTCGACTTCCGGATCGACCTCGACGACGCCCGGGCCCGGCTCGGCGCCGACCACGTGCTGCTGGTCCGCCGCCACCCGAACGTGGTCGACCCGGTGCCGGGCGCGGGCGACGGCTTCGTCTTCGACGTGTCCGACTACCCCGACATGGCCGAGCTGTCGCTGATCACCGATGTGATGATCACCGACTACTCCTCGCTGATGTTCGACTTCGTCAACACCGGCCGCCCGATCCTCTTCTTCACCTACGACCTGGAGCACTACCGGGACACCCTGCGCGGCTTCTACTTCGACTTCGAGAACAGCGCCCCCGGTCCGCTGCTCTTCGACTCCGCCGAACTGGTCTCCGCCGTCCGCGGCATCGACTTCGTCCGGCAGCACTTCGCCGACCGCTACCGCGCCTTCCAGGCCGCGTTCTGCGACCTCGACGACGGCTACGCCTCCGTCCGCCTCGCCGACCGGATGCTGGTGGCCGGCGGCGACCTCGCCCCCAACCAGGCGCGCCCGTCGTGGGCCCGGCCGCGCAGCCCCTTCGCCCCCGACCCGGCCGCGGCGCCCCGGCAGCCGGCCGAGGACGACGAGCTGCGCCGCCCCCGCGACCTCCCAGCAGACCTCCGCCGACGATTGGACGCCACCCATGCCTGACCCCGCAGCCGGCGGACGCCGCATCTTCACCGGCGTGGACGCCTCGGGCGAGGTACCGATCGAGTACCGTTTCTCGCACGCGCGCAACGGCACCCGGCACCTGGTGGTGGTGTTCGCCAACTTCACCGCGCCCGGCGAGTACGGCTGGTCCAACGGCGTCCTCGACAAGGTCCGCGCCAACATCCTCTGGATCCGCGACCTGTTCGACGGCGCCAACAGCTACTACCTGTGCAAGGGCATGGACTTCGCCCTGGAACGGTCGGTGGCCGGGCTGATCGAACGCGTCCGGACGTCACTCGGCCTCGGTCATGGCGACTGCACCGTGTTCGGCAGCTCCAAGGGCGGCAGCGCCGCGCTCTTCTACGGCCTGCGCTACGGCTACCGGAACATCGTGGCCAGCGTGCCGCAGTTCCTGATCGGCACCTACGTCCGGGAGGGCATCCCCGGCGCCGCCAAGATGATGATGGGCAACGTCACGGACTGGAACGTCGGCGCCCTGGACTCCGTCCTCCCCCATCTGGTGGGCAACAGCCCGCACCGGGACGCCAACATCTACCTGCTCACCTCACCGCAGGACGAGCAGTACACCACCCAGGTCGAGCCGTTCATCGGCCTCTTCGAGGACTACAGCAACTTCAACCTCATCTACAACGATTCCTGCCTCATCACCGGCCACGGCAAGGTGACGCTGCGGAACCTGCCCACCATCATGGGGATCCTGAACCTCCTGGTGGACGGGATCGTGCCGCGACTGGGCATGGTCGTCAACGGCGGCGAGCAGCCGGACGCGGACACCTCCCCCATCGACGGCTTCCTCGCGGCGACCTCCCAGGTGCAGAACGACAGCTCCTTCCCGCGCCCGGTCGTGTACGAGCCGCTGCCGGAGCAGATCCTGCCCCCGAACGGGGTGCGGATCTCCGGCACCGCGCACGGCGGCGTCCGGGTGAGCCTCTGGGAGAACGGGAAGTACCTCACCAACGTGCCGGTGGCCGCCGACGGCAGCTGGTCCTGGCAGCCGGACCGGCAGTGGAGCGAGGGCCGGCACGTCATCCGGCTGTTCGCCGCGGACGCCCGGGGCTACCAGACCGAACGCTCCGAGGCCGTCTTCCGGATCCCGGCGCAGGCTCCGGTACCGGCCTTCGGCTGAGGCCGGCGCCGGGCAGCGCCCAGGACCGACGCCGAGGTCGAGGGTGCGACCGGCCCCGGCCGCCGGGTCAACCGGTCGTCGAAAGCTCCATGGCGAGGGCCCGGTGGTCCGAGACCCCGGTGTCGCGGACCCGGCACTCGCCGCGCGGCAGCGCGGTGAACAGGTAGTCCAGCTTGTGGCCCGTCTCGTGGGTGGGCCGGGCGTCCGCCGGGTCCTTGCCGCCCGACTGGTCGCACTCGCGGTCACGGGTGAAGAAGGTCGCGGGCCAGGTCCAGCTGTCCGGGTTGTCCGGGCCGGGCGGCGCGGAGTTGAAGTCCCCGCCGACCACCGTCCGGGCCTCCGCGGCCGCCTGCGCCAGCACCGCCAGCTGGTCGTCCCGGTACTCCAGGTCCTTCCGCTTGCGGTCGGTCGGCGGCAGCGAGAGGTGGGCGTTGCACACCTTGAGGCCGAGACCGGTCACACTGGCGCACAGGATGCCGCGCTGCAGGCCGACCGCGGGCTGCGCGGACGGCACCCGGGTGACGGTGGCGAGCGGGTACCCGGACAGGATCGCGAACCCGGCCTCGCCCTCGTCCTCCGACCCGCAGGGCACCTTGCTGCGCCGGCTCTCCGCGTCGGCCTCCTCGTACTCCTGGAACGCCGCGTGCCAGTTGTCGGCGCCGAGTGCCCGGCGGGCCGCCTCCAGGTCCTCGGAGCAGACCTCCTGGAGCAGCAGCACGCGGGCTCCGTCCTCGGCGGCGAGCCGGACGATCGCCGCCGTCTTCTGCTCGCCGGTGCCGGTCTCCTCGCAGCCCCACTGGCGCACGTCGCACATGTTCCAGGTGGCGATCACCGGACCGGCGGGCGGGACTGCGTGTTGCTCCTGCTGCCGGCCGTCGTGGCCGGCGGGCAGGCTGCCTATCAGCACGGCGAGTGCACCGGTGCCGGCGGCCGCGGCCAGCCAACGGCGCCGGCCGGGCAGACGGCGGAGGGCAGGGAGCCACCCGGGGTGACGCAGCATCGGCGGGCCCCAACCTCACATGATCGTCCAAGCGTACGGGCCACAGCATAGCCCGCAGGTGAAGGGCGGTTCGCGCCCGTCCCGCCCGACCGGCGCACGGGGATCCGGCGTCCGCACGGCCCACGACGCACCCGCCGCCGCACCCGCTGCTGACGCTCCGTCACCGACGGTGCGAGGTCCGGCGGGAGTGCAAGAGAGGCTCAGGCACCGTCCGGGTAGTGGCAGGCGGCCACGTGGTCGACACCGGGGGCCGCCTCGGCGTCGGGCGGGGTGTCCCGTTCGCAGCGGGTGCGCCGGTCGGCGTCCATCGCGGCGAAGACCGGGCAGCGGGATCGGAATCGGCAGCCCTGGTGCCGGACGGTGGGCGAGGGCGGGTCGCCGGCCAGCAGCAGTTTGCTGCGGCTGCGTTCGGCCGCCGGGTCGGGCAGCGGGACGGCCGACAGCAGGGCGCGGGTGTAGGGGTGCCGCGGCCGTTCGAAGACCTCGGTGACGGCGCCGGCCTCGACGGTGCGGCCGAGGTACATGACGCTGACCCGGTCGGCGAGGTGCCGGACCACGGACAGGTCGTGCGAGACGAAGAGGTAGGCGAGGCCGAGTTCGGCCTTGAGCTGCTGGAGGAGGTTGAGCACCCCGGCCTGGACGGAGACGTCGAGGGCGGAGACGGGTTCGTCCAGGACGAGCAGGTCGGGCCGGACGGCGAGGGCCCGGGCGATCGAGATCCGCTGTCGCTGGCCGCCGGAGAACTGGTGCGGGTAGCGGTCGGCGTGCTCCGGGTCGAGCCCGACCTGCCGGAGCAGTTCGGGGATCCGGCGGCGGATCTCCTCGCGCGGGGTGCGCTGGGCGAGCAGTGGTTCGGCGACGACGTCGCCGATCGGCATCCGCGGGTCGAGGCTCGCCGCCGGGTCCTGGAAGACGATCTGCACCCGGGCGCGCAGCCGCTGGGCGGCGGCACGGTCGAGGGCGGCGGTGTCCTGGCCGAGGACCTCGATCCGGCCGCCCTGCGGGGCGGCGAGGCGCAGCAGCTCGTAGAGGGTGGTGGACTTGCCGGAGCCGGACTCGCCGACCAAACCGAGGGTCTCGCCGCGGCGGATGTCGAGGTCGACGCCGTCGACGGCGTGGATGTCGCCGATCCGGCGTTTGAGAACGGCGCCCTTGAGCCGGGGGAAGCTCTTGGTGAGGCCGCGGACGGCGAGCACGGTGTCCCGTTCGGCGCGCGGCCGCGGCGGGT
>NZ_JAHTIK010000001.1:503138-511713 GCF_025655475.1 Kitasatospora sp. DSM 101779
GGTTCGGCGGTGCGGCAGCGGTCCTCGGCGAGCGGGCAGCGGGGGGCGAACGGGCAGCCGCGGCCGAGTTCGCCGGGTGCGGGCGGGCGTCCGGGGATCGGCACCAGCGGGCCGCCGCGGCCGTCGAGGCGGGGCACCGCGCCGATCAGGCCGAGGGTGTAGGGGTGGCGGGGTGCGGCGAACAGGTCGTCGACCGGGGCGGTCTCGGCGATCCGTCCGGCGTACATGACGGCGACCCGGTCGGCGCTGCCGGCGATGACGCCGAGGTCGTGGCTGACGAGGACGAGGGCGGCGCCGGTCTCGCGCTGGGCGGTCCGCAGCACGTCCAGGACCTGGGCCTGGATGGTGACGTCGAGGGCGGTGGTGGGTTCGTCGGCGAGCAGGATGTCGGGGTCGTTGGCGATCGCCATGGCGATCATGGCGCGCTGCCGCATGCCGCCGGAGAACTCGTGCGGGAAGCTGTCGAGGGCGCGGTCGGGGGCGGGGATGCCGACGAGGTCGAGCAGGTCGGCGGCGCGTTTGCGGGCGGTGGCGCGGTCGACGGCCTGGTGGATGCGGACGGCCTCGGCGATCTGGTCGCCGATCCGGTAGACGGGGGTGAAGGCGGAGAGCGGGTCCTGGAAGACCATGGCGATCCGACGGCCGCGGACGGCGGCGAGGTCGCGGGCGGGCAGGCCGACGAGTTCGCGGCCTTCGAGCCGGACGGACCCGCCGACCCGGGCGGTGCCGGGCAGCAGGCCGAGGACGGCGAGCGCGGTGACGGACTTGCCGGAGCCGGATTCGCCGACGATGCCGAGGGTTTCGCCGCGGTGCAGGTCGAGGTCGATGCCGCGGACGGCCGGGGCCGTGCCGAAGTCGACGGTGAGGTCCCGGACGGTGAGGAGGGCGGGGGTCACGTGGTGCTCCGGCGGGTTCGGGCGGCGGGCGTGCCGGGGTCGTCGTCGGTGGGCCCGTCGGCCGGCGCTCCCCCGGCGGGTGTGCGGGCGGCGCGGGCGAGCCGGGCGGAGCGGCGGCCGACTTCGGCGGTGGGGTCGAGGGCGTCGCGCAGGCCGTCGCCGACCAGGTTGACGGCGAGGACGAAGAGCACGAGCAGGGCGGCGGCGAAGTAGAACAGCCAGGGGAAGACGGGGGCGTCCGCGGTGCCGGCCGCGAGGAGGGTGCCGAGGGAGACGTCGGGGGCGCGGACGCCGAAGCCGAAGTAGGAGAGCGCGGCCTCGCTCATCACGGCGCCGCCGACGGCGATGGTGGCGTCGATGATCAGGAAGGAGGAGACGTTGGGCAGGACGTGCCGCCAGATGATGCGGAACGCACCGACGCCCATGAACCGTGCGGCGACGACGAATTCGCGCTCGCGCAGGGACCTGGTCATGGAGCGGACCACCCGGGCGGTGATCATCCAGTTGAACAGGGCGAGCAGGAGGACGAAGGCGAGCCAGCCGGTGCCGCGCAGTCGCGGCGAGACGATGGCGATGACCAGGAAGCCGGGGAAGATCAGCATCAGGTCGACGAGGAACATCAGCAACCGGTCCGTCCAGCCGCCGAAGTAGCCGGCGCAGGCGCCGACCAGGGAGGCGAGGCCGGTGGAGAGCACGGCCACGAGCAGTCCGATGACCAGGGACTTCTGCAGGCCGCGCACGGTCTGGGCGAAGACGTCCTGGCCGATGCCGTTGGTGCCGAACCAGTGCTCGGCGGAGGGCGGGCGGCGGATCTGCCCGTAGTGGGGGGTGGCGTAGTCCCAGGGCGTCAGGTGCGGGCCGAGGAAGGCGAGCAGGAAGAGCAGCAGCAGCACGGCGGCGCCGACGACGACGCCGCGGGAGGCGGCCAGGCGGCCGGCGACCAGGCGCAGCCGCCCGGCGGGGGCGCGGTCCGCGGCCGGCGCGGGGGCGGCGGTCTCGGGCAGGGCGGTGGCGGTCATCAGTACCTCACCCGGGGGTCGAGCGCGGCGTGCAGGACGTCGGCGAGGAAGCCGGCGGCGAGCACGACGACGGCGGCGAACAGGTTGACCGCGACGACGGCGTTGATGTCCTGTTCGTTGACGGCCTGGATGAACCATTCGCCCATGCCGTGCCAGCCGAAGATGGTCTCGGTGAAAGCGGCTCCGGTGAAGATGCCGAGGAAGCTGTAGGCGAACATCGTCGACATCGGGATGACGGCGGTGCGCAGGCCGTGCTTGAGCAGGGCGCGGTTGCGGGTGAGCCCCTTGGCCTCGGCGGTGCGCAGATAGTCGGAGCCGAGCACGTCGAGCATGGTGGAGCGCTGGTAGCGGCTGTAGGTGGCGAGGCCGCCGAGGGCGAGCGAGAGCGTGGGCAGCAGCAGGTGCAGGCCCCAGTCGGCGAGGTGGGCGCCGAGTCCGCCGGCCAGATTGGGCGTCTCGTACCCGGTGAAGGGGATCACCTCGTGGCCGGCGGCGTCCTTGGCGGCGATGGCGCCGTTCTTGAGGAGCAGGGCGACGAGGAAGACCGGGGTGGAGAGCAGCACGAAGGAGAGCAGCGTGAGCGCCCGGTCGGAGAGCCGGTACTGGCGGACGGCGCTCCAGGCTCCGCCGGCGACGCCGAGCAGCATGCCGAGCAGGCTGCCGATCAGCAGGAGGCGCAGCGAGACCCAGATCCGGCGGCCGAACTCCTCGTTGACCGGGGTGTTGTGGATGGTGCGGCCGAGGTCGGCGTGGAGCAGCAGGCCGTCGGCCCAGGTGGCGAAGCGTTCGACGACCGGGGTGCGGTCGTTGATGTTGAGCGCGGTGAGCTGGCGGTCGACGGCGGCCGCGGAGGGTCTGGGCTGCTTGGCCTCGAAGTAGGCGCGGGGGCCGAGTGCGGCGCAGGAGAGGGCGTACGCGAGGAAGACGGCGGCGACCAGGAGGACGGCGTAGTAGCCGAGCCGTTTCGCGAGATAGCGGGTCACGGCGTACCGCCGGTGTGGTTCGCACACCTGGAGAACATGGTCGTTCGCCTTCGTTCGGAGGGTTCTTGACGCAGTTTCGCGCAGCAGTTGTACGGCACCTCGGACGGTCCGTCCAGGGCGTGCCGCACGGTGCGGTCCGGCCGAGTGGGCGAACACGCTGGTCACAGTCGATCAGACGGGTGCGGACAGCATGTTGCCACCGGATTGCGCCGCGTTTCGTTTCGATCAGTTCTGCGCATGAACCCCTGTCGTCGGAGCTGATGGGCTGTTACGTTCTGGCTGCCGGCACCGACTTGGCTGCCCACGTTCAAGTGCCGCCACACCTGGCGGCCGCCCCCGACTCTTCGAGACCCCCGAGGACTTCCCGATGGACGCATCGCTCGCCACCCGCAGACTCGGCCGGGCCGCCGCCGCGGCCCTCGCCGTGGCGCTGGCCGCCACGGCCTGCAGCAGTCCGGCCGACGGCACGGCGGACGACGCGGCCAAGACGGTGGTGCCGACCGTGGGCGCCGAGGACAACAACCCGCAGCCGCTGGACCGGATCAAGGACGGCGGCGAGCTGCGCGAGCCGCTCCAGCAGTGGATCACCCAGTGGAACCCGTACCAGGTCGACGGCACGTACGGCGACGCGGTCGAGATCATGGGCTACCTGGAGGCGAAGCTCTTCCGCTCGGACGCCAAGGGCGTCTACCAGCCCGTGCCCGAGTACCTGGTGTCGGCCGAGGTCACCTCCACCTCGCCCCAGGTGGTGACGTACCGGCTCAACCCGAAGGCGGCCTGGTCGGACGGGAAGCCGATCGGCTACCAGGACTTCAAGGCCGTCTGGCAGGCGTCCAACGGCAAGGACCCGGCCTACAACCTCGCGGACTCCTCCGGCTACGAGCAGATCTCCGCCGTCGAACAGGGCGCCGCCCCCGGCGAGGTGAAGGTCACCTTCGCCCAGCCGTACGCCGACTGGCAGAGCCTGTTCAACCCGCTGCTGCCGGCGTCCGGGATCTCCACCCCGCAGGCGTTCAACGAGGGCTGGATCGAGAAGGTGCCGGTCTACGGCGGCCCGTTCACGCTGCAGAACGCCGACAAGACCGCGCAGACCATCACCCTGGTGCCCAACCCGAAGTGGTGGGGCCCGAAGCCCAAGCTGGACCGGATCACCTACCGGGTGATGGACTCCGCCGCGATCACCCAGGCCTTCCTCAACAACGAGGTGGACTACGCCTCGGCCGGCACCGCGACCGCGTACGGCCAGCTCAAGGACGCCAAGGACGCGGCGATCCGCACCGGAACGCCCTGGGACGAGGTGCACATATCCTTCGGCGGGAACGGCGCACTGGCCGACCAGAAGGTCCGTCAGGCACTCGGCCGGGCCCTGGACCGGGCCTCACTGATCAAGATCGCCAACAAGGGCGTGCCGGTGGAGTTCAAGCCGCTGGACAGCCACCTGTTCATGACCAACCAGAGCGGCTACCGGGCCAACGCCGGCGACTGGGTGAAGTACGACCCCGCGGTGGCCGGCAAGCTGCTCGACGAGGCCGGCTGGAAGGACGCCGGCGGCACCCGCGGCAAGGACGGGCACCCGCTGGAGCTGCACTACGTGATGAGCGACGGCTCCACCCAGGCCCAGGCGGACCTGGCGGCCGCGGTGCAGAGCATGCTGCAGCAGGTCGGGGTCAAGCTGTCGATCGACAAGGTGCCGAGCAAGGAGTACTTCTCCAAGTACATCAACCAGGGCCGGTTCGACCTCGCGAGCTGGCGCAACACCGGCTCGTTCCCGCTCTCCAGGACAGTGCCGATCTACCGTGCGCCGCAGGGCGACAACGTGTTCGGCAACTACTCCAAGCTGAGCACGCCCGAGATCGACTCGCTGCTGCGCAAGGCCGCGGCGACGCTCGACCCGGCGCAGGCGGCCGAGCTCTACAACCAGGCGGACGTCCGGATCTGGGAGCTCGGGCACACCGTCGAGCTCTACCAGCGGCCGAGCATCGTCGCCGTCCGCAAGGGGCTGGCCAACTTCGGCGCGGGCAGCCTCGCCGACACCGTCATCACCTCGGTCGGCTGGGAGAAGTAGGCCCGGCCGACGGCTCCCCGGAGCCGGCCGGCGCCGCCGTCCCCGAAACCCCGAGCGGGGACGGCGGCGCTCCGGGCGCGGACGCGCCGCGGGTCACACCGCGCGGGCGGCCTCGCGGCGGCGGCGCTTTCCGAGGGCGGCCAGGGAGAGGTCCTCGGCCTGGGAGCGGAGGTTCTTGAAGCCGTAGCCACGCTCGGTCAGCCAGGCCGCGGCGGCGTTCTCGGCCCGCTCGGTGGCGGCGAGGATGTCCTCCTCGGCCTCGCCGGTGTCCGCGAAACGGAAGGTGAAGGCCGTACGAGCGGCGATGTCGTAGCTCAGGTGCCCCTCGGCGGTGAAGGCCGCGCGCAGGACGTCGTGCTCGGCGGCGTTCGCGAGGAGGTCGGCGCGCTGCGCCTCGTCCAGGCCGTCGAAGACGCCGCGGACGGTGATTCGGAATTCTCGGGTGCTCACCCGCCCGACCCTAGGCGGCGTCCCGCGGTCGGTGCACCTCCTTTTCCGCGGGACGCGCAGGCGCCCTACGGCCGGTCGGCGAGCGTCCGCGCGAGGCTCTCACGGGTGAGGAAGACCAGCTGGGCGCGCTTGTGCGGCAGGTCGATCTGCGGACCGAGCTCGAAGCCGGTGCGCAGCGTGCGGGCTATCGACTTGTCGTTGAGGGCGTCGGGCTCGGCGACGACGCGCCGCCGGGCGGGGTCGGCGAAGACGAAGCCGATCAGGGCGGTGACCAGACCCGCGGTGAAGCCGGGGGCGGGCTCGCCGTCGGCGGGCGCGATCAGCAGGTGGACGCCGAAGTCGCCCGGCTGGACGTCGTAGCACTCGCCGACGGGGTCGTGCTCGGGCCGGTAGGTCTGGAAGAGGGCGACGGGCCTGCCGTCCCGCTCCACGATGTAGGCGTGGTGCGTGTCGAGCGAGTCGACGTAGGCGTAGATCCGGCGGACCATGTCGCGGGTGTGGCCGACCATGCCCCAGAAGCGCGCTCTCTCCTGGTTCACCCAGCCGTGCACCAGGGCGCAGTCGCCGGACGGGTCCAGCGGGCGGACGGTGACGGTGCCGAAGCCGGGCACGGTCTGCTCGTGGACGGCGGCGGGGGCGCTCTCGTGGACGGTGGTGGTCATGGTTTCTCCTCCGGTCGGACGGCTTCGGGACGGCGGGGGCAGTGGGCCGGACGGCGTGGTGCGGGCGGGGGCGGCCCCTCGCCGGCACCACGGTTCTCAGGCCCGCCAGTAGCCCAGGGAGTTGACGCGCTGCTTCGGCAGCGCCAGGTCCCTGCGGGCGAACTGGGTGAGGGCGCGGGTGGTCGCGGTGTCGCAGGCGATCCACAGGTAGGCACCCGCGGGGTCGGTGAGCAGCCCCGGCAGCGTCTCCCGGACCTCGGCGACGAGGTGGGCGCCGGCGTCGCGGCGGGGCAGCCGCCGGACGCTGTGCCGCTCCGGGTGGGCACGCAGCGGCAGTTGCTCGTCCGAGTCGTGCTGGGTCTCCAGCCAGACCGTGGCCGGTACCTCGGGCAGTGCCGTGAGCAGCGAGTTGATGGCGGGGACGGAGGCCGAGTCGCCGATGACGAACAGCTGCCGGGGCAGCGGGTCGGGCGCCGTGAAGCCGGAGCCCTGGACGGTCGCCTGGACGGTGTCGCCCGGTGCCGCCTTCCGCGCCCAGTCACTGGCGCAGCCGTCGTGCAGCGCGAACTCCAGGCTGAACGTTCCTGCGGCGGGGTCGGGGTCGACGAGCGTGTAGGCGCGCTGGTGCGGCCGCCCCGCATTGTCGAACCAGACGCGCACCCACATCGTCGGGTGGACGCCGCTCGCGGCGAGCATCCCGCCGTCGGTGAACCGCACCCTCCGGTAGTGGTCGGTGACCTCCTCCACGGCGGTCACCGTGAACTCGAAGTCCCTGCCCCGCATCAACCTGAGGACGACGCCCTCCCAGCCGTGCCCCATGACACCCTCCAGCCGCACGAATTTAGGTAAGGCTAACCTAGCTCATCGCGGACGGACTCCGGCACCGGGGATGCGCGTCAGCGGCGCGCGCCGTCCGGGCCGCGGTGGTCGTCGGCGCCGCCGGCAGCCCGGGGGGCCTCCACCTCCTCGGTCGCCCGGGCGAGCCGGCACAGGTCGGGGAGCAGGGCGGCGAGCGCGGCCACGGACCGCTCGACCCCGGCGGGGTCGGGCAGCGGGTGGAAGAGGAAGCACGCCTCGTTCCGCTGGAGACTGACGGCCGGTGCGCCCAGGGCGGCGAGGCGGTCGACCAGGTCGCTGCGCTCCAGGAGTTCGGCGATCGCCTCCGTACCGGCCGCGCACATCGGGAGGTAGAGCCCCGGCCCGACGATCGGCAGGCCCATGGCGGCGGCGCTCCAGCCCCGCTCGAGCCTGATCACCGGCACGCGCGCCGGGAGTTCGAAGCTGAACAGCAGCCAGTGCAGGCCGCGCCGCTGTTCCAGGCGGACGAACCGGGCGACGGTGACCGCGCGCCCGTCCGGACCCGGGCCCGCGACGGTGGTGCCGCGCCGGACGTCCAGCCAGGGGTAGTGCGGGGCGTACCCGTTCCACAACTCGCCGGGTGCCATCGTCCGCCAGCCGGGGCTGCCGCCGAGGAGCCGCATCAGCCGATCGGCGGCCTTCACCCGCCGCAGGGTGCCGACCTCCCGGGTAAGCCCGTAGGCGACGGGCGCCAGCAGCAAAGCGAAGAAGAAGATCCAAACGGCCACAGCGTCCCCCTCATGACCTCGTCCGCGACCCCCGCGCGGGGCGGCCCACCCGAACGCACGGGGCCGGCACAGTCTCTGACGCGCACTCAGTGCGAGCGGGTTCCGCGGGCCGACCCGCGGCGATCCGCCCCGGCGTCCGCTCAGGGACGGGCCGGGCCCGCAGGGGCGAGGATCATCGCGACCAGGTGGTCGAGGGCGGCCGCCGCCTCCGGGTCGCCGGGCCGGGCCTCGGGGGCCGTATCCGGCGCCGTGCGGCGCAGCTCCAGCCAGCCGAGGTAGGCGGCGTAGGCGGCCAGGGCGCGGTGACGGGCGCTCCGCGGGTCGTGGCCGAGGCCGGTGAAGACCTCGGCGAGGAAGGCGAGCCGGGTACGGGTGACCCGGGTGACCACGGCGGCGACGGCCGGGTGGGCGGTCTGCGCGACGAGGGCGGGCTCGAGCCCGGCGACCTCCTCGCTGCCGAGGGCCTCGGCGAACAGCGCCCTGGCCCGGGCCCGGGGGTCGGGCTCCGCGCGGACGGCGACGATGACCTCGGTGGTCGCGCGCAGCTCCCAGGTCTCCAGGGCGGCGACGAGCAGCGCCTCCCGGCTGTCGAAGTGCCAGTAGAAGCTGCCGCGGGTGACACCCAGCTCCTTGGCGAGCACGTCGACCGCCACGGCGGCGACCCCGCCGCCGGCGAGTGCGCGCAGCGCCGCCATCGTCCAGTCGTCCTTGCTGACTCTCCCCTTGGCCACGTTCCGTACAGTACTGTACGGAACATCCGTACAGTGGTGTACGGATCCGGTTGCGACGATGACGGGGGTGGCATGGTGAACGCCAAGGAGTGGCTGCTCGGTGCGGTGGAGGGTGAGCGGGCGCCGGCCGGCGCGGGGGGTCGGGCGGCCGCGGCCGCCGCGGCGGCGGGGCTGTGCGGGGCC
>NZ_JAHTIK010000001.1:511738-525778 GCF_025655475.1 Kitasatospora sp. DSM 101779
CGGCGGCGGGGCTGTGCGGGGCCGCGGTCCTGCACGCCGTCTGGACGTTCTCGCCCTGGCCGCTGGAGTCGCGGGCCGAGTTCGCGACGGTCGTGGTGGGGGTGGACGAGTCGCAGCTGCCGTCCGGACCGGCGACGGTCGCGGTCGCGGGTCTGCTGGGCGCCGCGGCCTGGCTGGTCGTCACCGCCGCCCGGCCGGACAGCACCCTCGGCGCCTCCCGGCTGGTGCGCTGGGGCGTGTCGACGGTCTCCGGGGTGCTCGCGCTGCGCGGCGCCGGCGGACTGGTGGTCTCCGGGCTGGGCCTCGGCGACGCCCCGGACGGGTTCCGGCACTGGGACCTGGCGCTCTACTCGCCGCTCTGCGTCACCCTCGGCGCGTTGACCGGCTACCTCGCGCTCCGCACCCGGCGCCGCGGCCGCCGGTCGGCCTGAGCGGCCCGCGACGGTGTCCCGGGCGCCCGCGGCCATGTCCTGACGGCCCCACGGATCGCCCCGCGACGGCCCGACACGCAGAGTTCTCCGGACCGCAGCGGCAGGATGATCCCGCAGGCCCGCCGCGGAACGTACGATCAGCCAATGGCTGACATGACGGAAACCAACCCGGGGTGGCTCGCGCCCGAGGAGCTGGAGACGGCCCGCGCCCGGCTGCCGATCCTGTACGTCGAAGCGGTGCCCGTGCGCGTCGACGACACCGGCGAAGTGACCGAGATCGGGCTGCTGTTGCGCATCGGGCCCGACGGCACGGTCAGCCGGACGCTGGTCTCCGGACGCGTCCTGTACCACGAGCGCGTCCGCGACGCGCTGCTGCGGCACCTGGAGAAGGACCTCGGCCCGGTGGCGCTGCCGAGGATCCCCGCCTCGCTGCAGCCGTTCACGGTCGCCGAGTACTTCCCTACCCAGGGCGTGACCTCCTTCCACGACCCGCGGCAGCACGCCGTGTCGCTGGCGTACGTGGTACCGGTGTCCGGCGACTGCAGGCCCCGCCAGGACGCGCTGGACCTGGTGTGGTTCAGCCCGCAGGAGGCCGCGTCGGACCTCGTGTTGCAGGAGATGCCCGGCGGGCAGGGTGTGCTGCTCAAGCGGGCACTGGCCCATCTGGGCTGCCTGACCTGAGCCTTCGGGTTCCCGCACCCGTGGCCGGCGGTGCCGGCGGCGTTCGGGTGATGCGGCGGCCCGCCCGCGGGTGTCGCGCCAGCAGGCCGCCCGGGCGCGGACAGTTCCGCTGGTCGACCTCCGGTTGTTCTCCTCGCGCCTGTTCTGCGGCGCCCTGGTCGCCAACGACTCCGTGATGACCGTCGTCTTCGCCGGCGTCAGCTTCCTGCTGACGCTCCACCTGCAGGAGGTCCGCGGCTACGGTCCGGCCGCCGCCGGACTCCTGCTGCTGCCCTCGACCGTCACCATCCTGCTGCTCAACCCGGTCGGCGGCCGGGTCTCCGCCCCGCGCGGCGCCCGGCTGCCGGTGGCGGCCGGGGTACTGCTGCTCGGCGCGGGCACGCTGGTGACCGCGATCATCGGCCGGCGCTGCCTCTCCTGGGTGCTCGCCCTCGGCCTGCCGGTCCTCGGGGCCGGCCTCGGCCTGATGTCGATCCCGCTCTCCGACACCGCGGTGGCCGGCCCGCCGGAGGAACTCGCCGGCACCGCCTCCGGCGTGTTCAAGGTCACCAGCATGCCCGGCGGTGCCTTCGGCGTCGCGGTGATGGTGGCCGTGCAGCAGGCGGTGAAAACCGGCCAGGCCGGCGACCGGGCGAAGGCGGCCGGACTGTCGGGCTCCGGCGCCCAACAACGGGGCGACGCCGTCACCGACTCGCAGCTCGCCGACAGCATCACATCCTCCCTCGACCAAGCGAGCCGCGACGCGCTCACCGCCGCCTACCGACAGGTCCGGGCCGTCGGCACCGGCCGGGCCATCGCACTGGCCGGCCTGGTCGCCGTCGTGGCGGCCCTCGCGCTGCCCCTGCTGTGGCGCGAGCCGAAACCCGGTACCACCACCGGGGCTGCCGAGTCGGCCTGACGGCACGTCGGCACCCGGCCGGCGTGTCCGGCGCCGGTGCCGGCCGGCTGCGCTGCGAAGATGCGGACGGGCGCGGTCCCGCGCCCGGATCCGGGAGCGAGGGCGGCACATGAGCAGCGGGGTCGGCGGCATCAGCGGGGCGCACGTCATCCTGTACAGCCAGGACGCCGAGGCCGACCGGGCCTTCGTCCGGGACGTCCTCGGCTTCCCGGGGGTCGACGCGGGCGGCGGCTGGCTGATCTTCAAACTTCCGCCGGCCGAGGTGGCCGTCCACCCGACGGCGGGTGAGGCCTCGCACGAGCTGTACCTGATGTGCGACGACATCGACGTCCTGCTCGGCGAACTGCGCGCCCGCGGCGTCGGGATCGCCAGCGAGGCCACCGACCAGGGCTGGGGCCGGCTCGCGGCGATCCGTCTCCCGAGCGGCGCGGAACTCGCCCTCTACGAGCCGCGGCACCCCACCGCCCACGGCCTCTGACCCGCCTCCTCCCGCCGCCGGTCCCCGGCGGCACCGAGGACCGCACGTGGACCGGCGGCCGCAGTGCCCTCGCCGAGCTCTCGGCGAGGGCACTGCGGCCGGCTGACCTCGAGCCGCGGTGCCGGTCTCAGTCGCCCGGGTGGGCCATCGAGTCGATGGCCACGGCCGCCGCCAGGACGGTGGTGTGGTCGGCGTCCGGGCCGATGTCCACCGCGTAGGTGTCCCGCACGCGGAACCACTTCTTGGAGACCTCGGCGATCTTGTAGCCGTCGCGCTCGATGGTGTACTCGTGGTCGACCACGTTGCCGTCCACGGTGAGGTCGTCGCCGTCCTCCTGTTTGATCGTCCACCGGTCGCGCACGGGGCTGATCACGGCCTTCTTGACGATCGCGACCCGGTGGCCCTCGGCGTCGTCGATCGCCATCGAGTCCTTGATCCGCAGCGGCCTGCTCTGGACGGTCGCGACCCGGTGGCCCTGTCCGTCCTCCAGGTGGAAGGTGCGGCGGGCGCGCAGCGCCTTGCCGTCCACCTTGTAGACGTGGTCACCGGACTCGTTGTCGATCCAGTAGTCGTCGCCGATCGAGACCATCTTCTGCTGCATGCGGTACCGGGTCACCCCGTCGCCGTGGTCGAAGGCGCGGTTGGCCTCCCGGCGTTCCCGTCGTTCCTGGAACATCGTGCCGTCCTTTCGGGCCCCGCCGCCGGGTGCGGCGGCGGGCGAGGATCCGTCTCTTCAGTATGGGACGGCCGCCGGCTCGGGCCACCGGCGGAAGGCGGCGCCGGGCGGACCGGCCGGCCGGCAGGATGCGCTGCGCCGACGCGGGGCGGGGCGACGGTCTGGGGCAGGGCGCCGATCGGCAGGCCGAGGAGGAGGAGGAGCAGCGGCAGCAGGAACCGGGTCGCGGCCCGTGCTGGGTGGGGGCACGGGTGGCTCCGGTGCGTCGGGGCGGGCCGGGGCGCCGGCGCGCCCGGGCCCGGCGGCCGGGGGTCGGGGTCGGGATCCGCGGCATCGGGTGGGGGTGGAGGCCGACCGGAAGCGCGGCGACGGGCGAATGCCGGCGTCAACCGTCGGGCGGACCCTCGTGGATCGGTGCTGGGGAATGACCCGCGGGCGAAACCCCGGACCGCCGTCTCCGCCGGCCGGCGGTGCTGTTGCGGTCGATCCGGGAACGATCATCCGCCGGAACCGGGGGCCGGTTTCGGGCGCCTCCCGGAGCGGCCGAAACGGGGCGCCCGGAATCGGACACGTTCGCGAAAGTTCTCCGGGTACGTACTCACGCCCTTGGTTGGCATGCTATCGGTTGACCGAGGCAACCGTTCCCGCTCCCGCTGGAGGCGCGCGATGCAGGTGACCGTCGATCAGGACCGCTGCTGCGGCTCGGGCCAGTGCGTGCTGACCGCGCCCGCGGTCTTCGACCAGTCCGACGAGGACGGGCTCGTCCGGCTGCTCCGCCCCGGACCGGCGGAGGAGGAGCGCGCCGCCGTCCGGCTGGCCGCCGCGCTCTGCCCCGGAAGTGCCATCACCGTGCTCGACGAGTGACCCCCCACCCCCACGCGGAAGGACCGGCATGACCACCACCCCGACCGAATCCGCCCGTTCCGCCGATGCCGCCCTTTCCGGCGGGCCGGCGCTGCCCGCGGCCCGCGGCGGCTGCCCGTTCGCCCCACCACCCGCCTACGAGGAGGCCCACCGCACCGCCCCCGTCACCCGCGCCCCGCTGTGGGACGGCTCCTCCTGCTGGCTGGTCACCGGCCACGCCCAGGTCCGCACCGTGCTGTCGGACAACCGTTTCTCGGCCGACGCCCGGCACCCCGGCTTCCCGTTCCTCTCCCCCGGCCGCCGCGAGCTGGTGAACCGGGCCACGCCCTCGTTCCTGCGCCTCGACGGCGCCGAGCACGCCCGTCAACGCCGCATGCTCACCGGCGACTTCATCGTCAAGCGGGTCGAGGCGATGCGCCCCCGGATCCAGCGGATCGTCGACGACGCGCTGGACCGGATGGTGGCCGAGGGCTCCCCCGCCGACCTCGTCGCCGCGTTCGCGCTGCCCGTACCCTCGCTGGTCATCTGCCACCTGCTCGGCGTGCCCTACGAGGACCACGGCTTCTTCCAGAGCCGCAGCGGCATCCTGCTGGACATCGCCGCACCTGCCGAGAGCGTCGGCGCCGCACAGCGCGAACTCACCGGCTACCTCACCGAACTGACCGGCCGCAAGCGGCGCGAGCCGGACGACAGCCTCCTCGGCCGGCTCGCCGCCCGCCCCGACGTCTCCCCCGAGGAGGCGGCGGCGACCGGACTGCTGTTGCTGGTCGCCGGCCACGAGACCACCGCCAACATGACGGCGCTCGGCA
The DNA here is from genome assembly GCF_025655475.1 of Kitasatospora sp. DSM 101779. Taxonomy (GTDB): domain Bacteria; phylum Actinomycetota; class Actinomycetes; order Streptomycetales; family Streptomycetaceae; genus Kitasatospora. The sequence continues at coordinate 516,576 of NZ_JAHTIK010000001.1, forward strand.
CCCTCGCCCTGCTGCGCCACCCGGAACAGGCCGCCCGGCTGCGGGCGGAACCGGGCCTGGTGAAGGGCGCGGTCGAGGAGCTGCTGCGCTGGCTGAGCGTCGTCCACCTCGGCGTCCCACGGGTGGCCGTGGAGGACGTCGACCTGGACGGCACGGTGGTCCGGGCAGGCGAGGGCGTGCTCTGCATGGTCTCGACCGCCAACCGGGACGCGGCGGTCTTCACCGACGGCGACCGCCTCGACCTGGGCCGGGATGCCCGCCGGCACTTCGCGTTCGGCTTCGGCGTGCACCAGTGCCTCGGGCAGCCGCTGGCCCGGGCGGAACTGCAGATCGCCCTGGAGACGCTGTTCCGCCGCCTGCCCGGCCTGCGGCTGGCCGTGCCGTACGAGTCGGTGCGCTACCGCGCCGACATGGTGGTGTACGGGGTGCAGGAGCTGCCGGTCGCCTGGTAGCGGCCCCGCGCCGAGCGGTCACAGGGACGGCCGGCCCGGGGTGTGGCCGGAGGGCGGCGGTGACGGCAGTCAGGTGGCGGCGGCCAGGTGGGCGGCGAGGGTGTCGGCCGCGGTGTCGTCCAGTGGTGCGTGGCCGACCAGCAGCCGGTACCAGAGGAAGCCGTAGCCGAGTTCGACCAGCACCTCCGGGTCGGCGCCGGGACGCAGGACGCCCCGGGCCGCGGCGCGGGCGAAGAGTTCACCCAGGGCGGCCCGGCGGCGGGCGGTGAAATCCCGGAGCACCTCCGCCACGGCCGGCTCGCGCTGCGCGCCGGAGACGACCTCGCCGAGCAGCCGCACCATGCCCGGGTCCTGCAGCACGTCGAAGCCGGCCTTGAAGAAGGCGCATCCTGCGGCTGGTGCTGCCGCGCCTGGCGTCGGGGCCCACCCGGCGCAGGGCGTGTGCTGCCGCGGCCGTGGGAGCGCTGGCCAGGCATCCGTCGGCATCGGCGCAGCGGCCGGGGCTGCTGGAACGGTTGGCTTCGACGGCTCGGGCTTCCGGCTCCCCCTACGACCTGGCGACGGTTCTGACCGCGATCGGCCGGCTCGACGGGGACACCCGCCCGTGGCTCGGGGACCCGCACGTGGGCGTCCGGGGCTGCGCCGCCCTGGCGCCCGGACTCGTCGGGGACGATGCGGCACTCCGGGTTTTCGGGAACCGGCGCAGTCGCCGCGCGCATTCGGCGAGTCCCTCGGCGACCTGGCTCCGCCCCTGCAGTTCCAGGTCAAGCCCTATCGGGACCGGCTCACGCCGGATCTGCTCTGCGGGGCCGACGCCGCGCGCCGGTCAAGCCCAGGGCCTCGTCCACCGGGCTTCCGGCGCGAAGTGGCACCCACGTCGTACTGCTGGCACGAGCCGGCCGCCCCTTGGGAACCGAACTGGTCCAACCAGTTGACCAGTGGCCCTGCCGGGTGCATGCTGACCGCCATGACGGAGCGGGCCATCCGGCGGGAAGCGGTCTCGGACCAGCTGTTCTCGCTGCTGGAGGAGCGGATTCTGAACGGCGTGCTGCCGCCCGGCGGCGCGCTGACGGCCGAGCGGGAGCTGGCGGCGGAGTTCGGGGTCAATCGGCATGCGGTGCGCGAGGCGGTCAAGCGCCTGCAGCAGGCCCGGCTGGTGGAGGTGAGCCAGGGCGGGCGTACCCGCGTGCTGGACTGGCGCACCTCCGCCGGGCTGGACCTGGTGCTCCAGGCGTCCGCCGGTGCACGGGTGCCGCCCGCACTCGCCGGGCTGCAGCGCGACGCCCTGGAGATGCGGGCTTGCATCGGCGCGGACGCCGCCCGGCTGTGCGCCGAGCGCTGCTCGGCCGAGCAGGCCGCGGAGATCACCGCCGCGGCGGCCGCGTTCGGGCGGATCGGGCCGGATCTGGCCGCGCTGGGAGCCGCGGACATCGCCTGGTGGCGGCTGGTCGTCACCGGCTCGGGGAACCTCGCCTACCTTCTGGCGTTCAACAGCCTGGTCGGCGGCGCCCTGCCGGTCGGCGAGGTGCCGCCCGCGCACCGCGCGGACGAACTGCTGGACGTGACGGCGCACTTGCGCCTCGCCGAGCTGATCGCCGCCGGTGAGGCCGCGGCCGCCGAGCGGGCGGCCCGGGAGCTGCTCTCGCGCGCGGTGCCCTCCCCCGCCGCGGAGGCGGCCCCGGGCCCGGAGGCAACCCCGTCCGCCGCCGCGGGGCGGGGGGCGGCGAAATGATCCCCGCGGTGTTCTACGCGATACCCGCCTTCGTGCTGCTGGTGGTCGTCGAGGCCCTGTCGTACCGCTTCCTGCCCGACGACGACGAGTACGGCTACGAGGTCCGCGACACCGCGACCTCGCTGTCGATGGGCGCAGGAAGCCAGGTGGTCGGCCTGCCGTGGAAGGCCTTCGCGGTGCTGGCGTACGCCGGGCTCTACATGCTCGCGCCCTGGCACCTGTCCGCCTCGTCGGCCTGGACCTGGCTGGTCCTGTTCTTCGCCGACGACCTGGCGTACTACGCCTTCCACCGGGCGCACCACCGGGTGCGGGTGCTGTGGGCGAGCCACGTGGTGCACCACTCCAGCGTCCGGTACAACCTGTCGACGGCGCTGCGGCAGAGCTGGACGCCGATGACCTCGCTGCCGTTCTGGCTGCCGCTCGCGGCGCTCGGCATCCCGCCGTGGATGATCCTTCTGCAGCAGTCGGTCAGCCTGATCTACCAGTTCTTCCTGCACACCGAGCGGGTGGAGAGGCTCTGGCGGCCGGTCGAGTGGGTGTTCAACACGCCGTCGCACCACCGGGTGCACCACGGCTCCAACCAGGTGTACCTGGACCGCAACTACGGCGGCATCCTGATCGTCTGGGACCGGTTGTTCGGCACCTTCGAGCCCGAGGGCGAGCGGGTGGTGTACGGCTTGACGAAGAACATCGCCACCTTCAACCCGCTGCGGGTGGCATTCCACGAGTACGCCGCCGCTTGGCGGGACGTCAGGGGTGCGACCCGATGGCGCGACCGCGCCGGCCATGTGTTCGGCCCGCCCGGCTGGTCGCCGAACCCGGAGGTCTGAGCGGCGGCCGTGTTCCGGGCGCCCGCCGCGCGCGACCCGGCGGGTGTCGTGCTGCGCCTGCCCGCCCTGGAGCGGATCGCCTGGCCGCTGCTGGCACCCGCGCCGGCCGTTCTGTTGTGGCGCGCCGCAGGGCGGCGGGAGCCGGCCGTCCTGGTCGGGCTGGCGCCGGCCGCGGCGGGCGACGCGGCGCTGCTGGTGCCGGGCAGGGCCGCCTTCGCGGCGGGCACGGCTGCTTCCTCGGCCTGCAACGCGCCTGCCTGACGGCCTTCGTACGCCGCAGCGCATTCGCCGGGGCGGCCGGTCGCGGCCCGGTGCCCGTGCTGTAACCGGCTGGCCGGGCGGCGGCGAACGCGGCCCTGCTGCCCTGCTGATGGCCGTCCACCCGACCGCCCAGTACCTGCTGGTCACCGCCCCGGCCCGGACGGTCCGCGCCCGTCCCCGTGCCGGCACCCGCGACCTGAGGCGAGGTCACGCCTGGCCGGGTGCATTCCGGCCGTCCGCAAGTGGCCCAAGATCATGGCAGTCAATTGCCCCGTGCCGGCGGGCCTTTGCCTCGCTACAGTGATCGTCATGACGACGGATCAGAACACCGGTACCACCCTCGGCGAGCTGCTCACGCCCGTGCTCACCCGGTGCGCCACGGCCGAGACCTGCACGGACCCGAGCAGCGTGATGACGCTGCTGGCCGACTCGGCCGACAGCGCCGGCGGGTTCACCAGCTACCGTTCCAGCTTCGCCGCGGGGGCGGCGGGCGCACCGGCGCACTTCCACACCAAGGCCTGGGAGCTTTTCTTCGTGATCAGCGGCTCCCTCCAGGTGCTGGTCGGCGAGGAGGTGAGCGTCCTCGGCGCGGGCGACTTCCTCGCGGTGCCGCCGCACACCCCGCACGCCTTCGCGGCGGCCCCCGGCGAGGAGGCCGACGTGCTGTTCGTGTTCACCCCGGGCATGGGGCGCTTCGACTACCTGCGGCTGCTGGGGCGGGTGATGCGCGGCGAGGCGGACCCGGCCGAGATCGCGGCCTCCTCCGAGCAGTACGACAACCACTACGTCGACAGCCCGGTGTGGCGTGCGGCGCTGGAGCGGTCGGCGTGATCGAGCCCTCCGTCCGCATCCGGATCGCCCGTCCGTCCCTCGACCTCGCCGCCGCCGAACGGTTCTGGGTGGGCGGGCTCGGGATGGCGGTGCTGTGGCGCACCACCGAGCACGTGGCCGGCGAGCACGACCTGCTCATGGTCGGCCTGCCCGGTGCCGACTGGCATCTGGAGCTCACCCGCGACCCCGAGCAGCCGGTGGTGCCCGCGCCGACCGACGACGACCTGCTCGTCCTCTACCTCGGCGCCCCGGTGGACGAGGCTCTGGTCGACCGGCTGACCACCCACGGCGGCGCACGGGTGCCGGCCCACAACCCGTACTGGGACGAGCACGGCGTGACCGTCGCCGATCCGGACGGCTACCGCCTCGTCCTGTGCACCCGCACCTGGACGGCGTGACGGCCAGGGGCCGACGGTCGGAGGGTGCACGGAGAGCGACCTCGGACGGGCCGGCGCGGGCGGAGGTCGCCACTGCGGGTGACCGGCAGCCGTGCCGGGCCGGTGCCGACGGCCGCCGTCCGGTGGCGCGCCGCAGGTCCAGGATCCCCGTCCCGCGGCCGGGTTGACGCACGGTGACCCGTCGCCGGCAGGCCCGGGGTCGCGGCCGGTGACCTGGTTGCCGCGCCCCGGCCAGGAGTTCAGGATGGAGTGAGGACCGGCCGCCCTTCCCTCCCCGCCGCCCCGACCGGCGGTCGCACCGGGCCCGTCCGCCCGGCAGCCGGAAGGCAGCGGCCGACATGCGCACGCGGTACGGAGGGCGCAGCCATGTGCGAGGAATCCGTCGTGTCCGGGCCCGGACCGATCCGGCCGGAGCCCGGCGGGCCCCCACCCCCGGCCGGTCCGCCGCAGGAGGACGCCCGCGACCATCGGGGCCTGCTGACGCCGGTGGCCCCTGTCCGGCGGTTCGGCGCGGAGCCGGCCGGGCCGGGGCTGACCGCGGACGAGCGCGGGCGGGCGGCCGAACTCGCCCTCGCCGACCCAGAGGTGCGGCGCACCGTCGAGCGCGGGCGTCACCGGGTGCTCGGGGTGTACACGGCAGTGGCCGGGCGGCACCGTACGCATCCCCTGGTCGTCGTCTACGACTATGCGGACGGCGTGGCGGTGGAGGTCACCGTCGACCTCGCCGCGGGGCGGGTGCTGGAGGTGGCGACCGGCCGGCATCCGCCGGCCCTGGCGGAGGAGGAGCAGCGCCGGGCTCGGGACCTCGTCCGCGACAGCCGACTGCTGGCGGCCGCCGGGGTGGACATCGACTCGGGAGCCGGCCAGGTGCTGGCGGAGGTCGACCTGCACAGCCCCCGCTACCGACACCGGCTGGTCGACCTGCGGTTCGGCCCGGCCGACCGCCGGCTCCCCTCCGCCTTCGCGATCGTCGACCTGTCGGACGAGAGCGTCCTCACCACCGGCCTGACCTCCTCGGACGGTGTGTGACGACGCACTGTTCCGCGCGCCTCTCCTGCGGGACCCGAAGGACCGGTACCGGCTGTTGGGCGGCAGCCTGCCGCACCGACGACGCCGAGACCTCGAGCACCATGACCGCGGCCCGGCGCCGGCGGCGGTTCCTGTGCTGCGGCACCGAGGTCGGCCTGTTCGCCGGCGGCCTCGGCGGCACCGGTCGGTCGCACGGGTGGGGCTGAGCCGCAGTCCGCGGCTCAGTCCCCGGCGCCGTCCACCCCTGCGTGGCGGGGCCGCGCGCGGACGTGCATCCGCTCGCCCTGCCGGCCGAGGATGCTGAGGATCTCGACCGGGTGTTCGCCGGTGCTGCCGAACCAGTGCGGCAGCCGGGTGTCGAACTCGGCGGCCTCGCCGGTGTTGAGGACGGTCTCGCGGTCCCCGATCACCAGGCGCAGCCGCCCGGAGAGCACGTAGAGCCACTCGTAGCCCTCGTGGACGCGCGGCTGCGGCTCGCTCTGGGCGGCCGGCACGATCACCTTCCAGGCCTGCAGCGTGCCGGGCTGCCGGGTCAGCGGCAGGACGGTCCGGCCGTTGACCTGCCGGGGGCGCAGCCGGACCCGGGGGTCGCCGGTCTCCGGGGCGCCGACCAGCTCGTCCAGGGCGACGCGGTGCGCCTGGGCGATCGGCAGCAGCAGTTCCAGGCTGGGGCGGCGCTGTCCCGATTCCAGACGGGACAGCGTGCTCTTGGAGATGCCGGTGGCTTCGGCAAGGGCGGCCAGGGAGAGGCCGCGCCGGGTGCGCAGGAGTCGGAGCCGGGGGCCGACCTCGGCGAGGGCGGCGGCGACGGCCGGGGTGTGGTCCATGGGGCCATTCCACCGCGGGCGTCCCGGAAACGGCAACGATGGTTGCCGGTTCGGCGCGGCCGGCGCCAGTCTCGGCCCCATGGACGAGATCAAGGACATCGACGGACCCGCAGGGGTCGCCGCCGGCTTCGACCGCGAGGCCTGGGAGGAGCGGTACCGCACCCGGTCCGCGCTGTGGAGCGGACGGCCCAATCCGCAACTGGTGGCCGAGGCCGCCGTCCTGGCCCCCGGACGGGCGCTGGACGCGGGCTGCGGCGAGGGCGCCGACGCGCTCTGGCTCGCCGGCCGGGGCTGGCGGGTCACCGCCGCCGACCTCGCCGCGACCGCGCTGGATCGGGCCGCCGCCCGGGCCGCGGCCGCCGACCCGCAGCTCGCCGACCGGATCACCTGGCTCCGTGCCGACCTCGGTGAACGGCCGCCCGCCGGCGCCGGGTTCGAGCTGGTCAGCGCGCAGTACCTGCACCTGCCCGTCGAGGCCCGGCCGGCGCTGTTCGCGGGCCTCGCCGCCGCGGTGGCACCGGGCGGGACGCTGCTGATCGTCGGTCACCATCCGCGCGACCTGGCGGGCGGCGGCGGGCCGCGGCTGCTCCCGGAGATGCTCTTCACCCCGGAGGAGGCCGCCGCCGGCCTCGACCCGGCCGACTGGCAGGTGCGGACGGCACGGACCCGTCCGCGCCGTGCGGAGGACCGCACGGGCCGGCCCGTCACGGTGCACGACGCCGTCCTGGTCGCCGTCCGCCGCGGATCAGCCGTCGCCTCCCCGTCCGACGCCCTGTCCGACTCCGCGTCCGGCTCCGCGTCCGGCTCCTTGTCCGGAAAGGACGCCGCCCGGTGAACCCCGCAGCTTCCGCTACCACTACCACCGCCCCCGGGACGGCGCCCGCACCGGCGGCGACGTCCGCCCGCCCGGCGCTCGCGGCGCTCTCGCTGTCGATGCTGCTGCCCTCTTTGGGCATCAGCATCGCCAATGTCGCCCTGCCCACCCTGGCCGGGGCGTTCTCGGCGCCGTTCGCCGCGGTGCAGTGGGTCGTGCTGGCCTTCCTGCTCGCGACCACGACCACGATCGTCGGCGCCGGCCGGCTGGGCGACCTCGTCGGCCGCCGCCGGCTGCTGCTCGGCGGGATCCTGCTCTTCACGGCGGCGTCGCTGCTGTGCGGCACCGCGCCCGTGCTCTGGGTACTGATCGCCGCACGGGCGGCACAGGGCCTGGGGGCGGCCGTCATGATGGCGCTCACCATGGCCTTCGTCGGCGAGACGGTGTCGAAGGAGCGGACCGGGCGCGCAATGGGACTGCTCGGCACGATGTCGGCGGTCGGCACCGCGCTCGGGCCTTCGCTCGGCGGTCTGCTGATCGCGGGCCCGGGATGGCGGGCGGTCTTCCTGGCCATGGTGCCGCTCGCCGGCCTCGCCCTGCTGCTGGCGCACCGTCACCTGCCGCCGGACCGCCCGGCCGCGCATCGCGGCGGGGCGTCCGGGCGCCCGCGCCCGGACCTGGCCGGCACCCTGCTGCTGGCGCTGGCCCTTGCCGCGTACGCGCTGGCCGTGACGGTCGGGCGCAGCCGGTTCGGGACGCTCGGGCTCGGCCTGCTCGGGGCCGCCGGCCTCGGTGCGGTGCTCTTCGTGCTGGTCGAGCGTCGGTCGGCCGCACCGCTGGTCCGGCCGGCGCTGTTCCGGGACGGCGCGCTGAGCGCGAGCCTCGCCATGAGCGCGCTGGTGTCGACGGTGATGATGGCGACGCTGGTGGTCGGGCCGTTCTACCTGTCCCGCTCGCTGGGGCTCCCGGCGGCCGGCGTCGGGCTGGTGATGTCGGTCGGACCGCTGGTCACCGCGGTGACCGGGGTGCCGGCGGGACGGATCGTGGACCGGATCGGCACCCGGCGGACGACCGCGGCCGGGCTGGTGGCGGTCACGGCCGGCTGTCTCGCCCTGTGCGCGGCGCCGACGGGCCTCGGCACACCGGGCTACCTCGTCCCCGTCGTGCTCCTGACGGTCGGTTACGCGATGTTCCAGACGGCCAACAACACCGGCGTGATGGCGGACGTCCCGCCGGACCGCCGGGGCGTGGTGTCCGGTGTGCTCAACCTGTCGCGCAACCTCGGCCTGATCACCGGCACCGCCGTGATGGGTGCCGTCTTCGCCGCCGCCACGGGCAGCGGCGACCTGACCGCCGCGCGGCCGGCCGCCGTTGCCGCCGCCCTGCACACCACCTTCGCCGTGGCCGCCGGGCTGGCCGTCGTGGCCCTGGCACTCGCCCTCGCCACCGGCCGTGCTCCCACGGCGCGCACCTGACCCGCCCGTCGCGGTCGCGGGTGTCCCCCGATCGCGGTGTTCCCGCAGGTCGGGAGTTGGCGGGCGGGCCCGGGCCTGGCACCCTGTGCAGCGTCGTGATGGCGGTGCGGGTGCGGTGAAGGGTTCCGGTGGCTCGATGCGCGGATTCGGTCAGCTGGAGGCCGAGATCATGGAACGGCTGTGGTCCTGGGGCAGACCGGCCACGGTCCGTGAGGTGGTCGAGGACCTGAACGCGGTGCGTCCGGTGGCGTACACGACCGTCAACACGGTCGCCGACATCCTGTTCCGCAAGGGTTACCTGCACCGCGCCAAGCAGGGCCGGGCCTGGGTCTACGAGCCGGTGCGCTCCCGCGAGGCCTACACCGCCGAAGTGATGCGCGAGGTGCTGGGCGGGGCGGCGGACCCGCGGGCCGCCCTGCTGCTGTTCGTCGACGGCATGGACGAGGGCCAGGCCGCGCTGTTGCGCGAGGCACTGGCCGGCCGGGCGCCGGACGACCACCCGTGACGGCGGTCGCGGTCCTCGCCGCGCTCACCGCGGCCGTCGGCCGGTGGGC
>NZ_JAHTIK010000001.1:526879-528850 GCF_025655475.1 Kitasatospora sp. DSM 101779
GCACCCGCATCGCCCTGGTGACCACCGCGGCCGCCGGCTCCGCCCTCCTCGCCTCCGCCGGTGGCGCGCACGCCGAGCCCAAGGCCGACCTCGCGACCGTCAAGGCCCAGGTCGACGACCTCAACGAGCAGGCCGAGGCGTCCACCGAGAAGTACAACAAGTTCAAGGAGGAGCAGCAGCGCCTCCGGAAGGACGCCAACCAGCTGCAGGACCAGGTCGCCGCCGCGCAGGAGAAGATGGCCGGCCTCCGGGAGCGGCTGTCGGCCGTCGCGGCCGACGAGTACCGCAGCGGCAACGTCGACCCGACGGTCGCCCTCATGCTCTCCGCCGACCCGACCAACTACCTGCAGCGCGCCTCCGCGCAGGACATCGCCGCCAGTTCGCAGGCGGACCTGCTGCGGCTGCTGCAGGACCAGCAGCGGCGCCTCGACCAGCGGCGCGCCGAAGCCACGGCGGTGCTCGCCCGGCTCGACGAGACGGACCGGGCGCTGGCCGGCGAGAAGAAGCAGGTGCAGGCCAAGCTGGGCGAGGCCACCCGGCTCCTCAACACCCTGTCCGTCGCCGACCGCGACAAGGTGAACGCCCAGGACCCGCGCTCCTCCCGCGACTCGGCCCGCGAGACGTACACCGGCCCGGCCAGCGGACGCGCGGCCGCCGCCCTCCAGTTCGCCTACGCCCAGATCGGCAAGCCCTACGAGTGGGGTGCCACCGGGCCCGGCTCCTTCGACTGCTCGGGCCTGACCGGCGCCGCCTGGCGGGCCGGCGGCGTCTCGCTGCCGCGGGTCTCGCAGGACCAGTGGAACGCCGGCCAACACGTCGCCAAGAGCGACCTGCAGCCCGGGGACCTGGTGTTCTTCTCCAACCTTCAGCACGTCGGCATCTACATCGGCGGCGGCAAGATGATCCACGCGCCGCGCACCGGCAAGAACGTCGAGATCCTGCCCATCGACTACATGCCGTACGTGGGCGCCGTGCGTCCCTGATCCGGCGGGCCCGGGGGCGGGGCGGAACCGCGGGCCCGGGGGCGGGGCGGAACCGCGGGCCGACGACCAAGGCCCGTTCGACCTGCGTCGATGTCACCCGTTGATGATGTAATACGTCAGTCATGATCATGTGGGAGGGGACGGGCGTGGGGGTCGGACGGAAGTGGGCCGGGCTGCTGAGGGCAGCGGCTGCGGCAGTGGTGATCACGGTGGTGGCCGCACCGGGCGGGCCGGTGCCGGCCGCGGCGGTCGCGGCCGAGCGGGCACCGGCGGTGGCGGCGGACGGGGCGCTGCCGATGGACGGCGGCGCCCACCGGGCCTGGGCCCAGCCGCCGGCCGCGCCCGTGGTACCGACCGTGCCTGCTGTGCCTGCTGTGCCTGCCGCAGGCTGGACGGCCACGGTGACGCCGACGGGCGGTCAGGCCGGAGTGCCGGCCACCGTGTTCGCCGCCTACCGGGCCGCCGCGGCGGCCGTCGGTGCCTCCGATCCCGGCTGTCACCTACCCTGGGAGCTGCTCGCCGCGATCGGCAGGGTCGAGTCCGGGCACGCGGACGGCGGCCGGGTCGACGCCGCCGGCACCACGGCGACCCCGATCCTCGGCCCCGCGCTGGACGGCAACGGGTTCGCGGCGATCGCCGACACCGACGGCGGCGCCGTCGACGGCGACCCGCGCTGGGACCGCGCCGTCGGCCCGATGCAGTTCATCCCCTCCACCTGGGCGGTGTGGGGTGCGGACGGCAACGGCGACGGCCGCCGGGACGCCAACAACATCCACGACGCCGCGCTCGCGGCCGGCCACTACCTGTGCGCCGGCTCGCGCGATCTCGCCGACCCGGCGCAGCTCGATGCGGCGGTCCTCGGCTACAACCACTCCGCGGAGTACCTGCGCACCGTCAAGGGCTGGATGGCGCACTACCGTTCCGGCACGGTGGCCACCGCGGACGCGCCGCTGCCGGCCCGCCCGCTGCCCGTCCGTCCGGTGCACCC
>NZ_JAHTIK010000001.1:529011-560192 GCF_025655475.1 Kitasatospora sp. DSM 101779
GACCGGGACCGCGTCGGCCGGTCCGTCGCCGACTCCGGCCCCGACCGCCACCGCGACCGCGACGCCGTCGCCCTCGGGTTCCACCGCGCCGACCGCCTCGCCCTCGCCGACCGCGACCGTGCCCGGCGGCTGCCCGACGCCGGCCGCCACGGCGGGCCCTTCGGCCTCCGCCACGGCTGCGACGGCGCACTGACCGCACGCCCCGGCCGGCGCAGCGTCTGCTGTACCGGCCGGGGTGGCCCGGCGTTGTCGACAGGATCTGCGGGCCCGGGCGTGTCAAGCTGGCAGCAAGGGGCCGGCGCACCCGCCGGGCGGTGCCACGTGCGCCCCGACCTGCTCGTCCCGGACGAAGGCGGCGCCCATGAGCGGCACAGGTGCCACGGGAGCGCCGTCGTCCTCACGGCCCGTACGGCCGCTGGCCCTTCCCGCCGCCGCGAGGGCTCCCGGTCCGTCCCGGCTCGTGGACGCGGCGCGTGGCGGCGACCACCGCCGTCCCACGCCTCCGAGGGCGGCGCCGCCCGCCCACCGCTGACCGGACGCAGGCACCCGCCGACACCCCCACCCCAGCCCCTGCGAGGCCGACATGGACCCGGACGTACCCGGTGACCCGTCCGCCGCCCCGGCCGGTGACACGACCGGTGACACGACCGGTGAACCGCCGGGTGGAACCGCACCCACGGCCGGGCCGGATCCGCCCGACGACAAGGAACGGGCGAACGTGGCGGCGGTCGGTCGCCGCCTGCACCAGCGCTTCGACGCGACCGCGGGCCCCGAGGAGGTGGACCGGGCCCTGGACGAGGCGATCCACCGCTTCGACGGCAGCCGGATCCGCGCCTTCGTCCCGATCCTCGCCGAACGCATCGCCACCGACAGCCTTCGCACCGGGCCCGGCCCCGACCTGCGGGGTCCGGTGGCGCCGGACGGCCTGCCCGACAGCATCTGAGGCCTCCCCGGCCTGTCCCCGAACCCGGTTGCCCTCAACCGGACTTCACCTCCTACGGCGATCGGGGAACCGAACGATCGTAGGGGGAAACGAATATGACGAACGATCAGCTCTCGTACGCGAATCTCGCCGCGCAGCCGGCCGCGTACCGGACGGGCGTGGCCTACGAGGCTCTCGTCGCGTTCGTCCGCGGCGAGCAGGCCGCCCTGGGCTACACCCGGCCCCAGTACTGGATGCCGCGCCACCTGTCGAAGCACGACATCTCGCCGGACGGCCACGGCATGACGGTGCCCGAACTCCGGCAGGCGATGCGGGAGTACCTCGGGACCGAGGACGACCTCGACGCCGAGGCCGGCACCCTGCTGGAGCGCGGCTGGGCCACCCGTGACGACGCGGAGCGCCTCTGGATCACCGAAGCGGGCGACCGCGCCCGAGCCTGCCTCAAGCAGCACGCCCCGGCGATCCGCGACCGCATCCACGAGGGCATCGACGAGGCCGACTACGTCACCGCCCTCAAGGTGCTCCGCCGGATGATCGCCGACACCGGCGGCAGCACCGCGCCGTAGGGACAGGCCTCTCAGTGGTCGGGCAGCGTGTCCAGCCACTGGCGCAGGCGGTCGCCCTCCCGGGTCATGATCTCCGGGTCGCGCAGCGCGTTGGCGAGCAGGGACATGCCCTGGTAGGCGCCGACCAGGGCGACCGCCCGGCCCTGCGGGTCGGGGGCGCCCGCCTGCCGGAACTGCTCGGCGACCCAGTCGAGGAGACGGCGGATGACCCGGGCCGCCGACTCGTCCAGGCCGCCGGGCGGGCGCTTGTCGACCTCCACGGCGAGCGTCCCGGTGGGGCAGCCGTAGCGGGCGGCGGTCTCGCGCTGCTCGACCCAGGCCGCCACCAGCCCCTTGAGGCGTTCACGCGGGTCGGGCAGCAGGTCGAGCCGGGCGGTGAGCGCCTCGAGGTGTCCGGTGTGTTCGGCGAGGGCGGCCTCGACGAGTTCGTCCTTGGTCTTGAAGTAGTAGTACACGTTGCCGACCGGTACCCCGGCGGCCTGCGCGATGTCGGCGATCGAGGTGCGTTCGACGCCCTTTTCGTGCAGGACGGTCGCGGCGGCCGTGGTCAGGCGGCGGCGTTTGGCGGCGGCGGCCTCGGCTCTCGACAGGCTCGGTGAGTCAGTCACCCGACTGACTATAGACACCCCGCGGGCGGCGGGCTAGGCTCACAGCCGTCCATCAAGTGAGTCAGCCAACTGACTTCCAGATCGTACGAGGGAGACGTCATGATCGTGGTCACGGGTGCCACCGGAAACGTCGGCCGGGCGCTGGTCCGGCACCTGGTCGAGGCGGGCGAGCGGGTCACCGCGGTGTCCCGCCGTCGGCCCGAGACCCCGCTGCCGCCGGGCGTGCGGCACGTGGCCGCGGACCTGGCCGACCCCCAGGCCGTCCGGGCCGCCCTGGACGGGGCCGAGGCACTGTTCCTGCTGGTGGCGGGCGAGGAGCCGGAGGGCCTGGTCGGCCAGGCGCGCGCCGCCGGCGTGCGGAGGATCGTCCTGCTCTCCTCCCAGGGCGTCGGGACCCGGCCCGGCAGCTACGCGCACGCCGCGCGCTTCGAAACCGCGGTCACGGCCGGCGCGCCCGAGTGGACCGTGCTGCGCTCCGGCGGCCTGGCCTCGAACGCCTTCGCCTGGGCGGAACCGATCCGCACCCACCGGACGGCCGCCGGGCCGTTCGCCGACGTCGGCCTGCCGTTCGTCGACCCCGAGGACGTGGCCGCCGTCGCCGCGGCGGTGCTCCGCGAGGACGGCCACCACGGCGCCACCTACGTCCTCACCGGGCCGGAGCCCAGCACACCGCGCGCCCGCGCGGCGGCCATCGCCGAGGCGATCGGCGCGCCGGTCGCCTTCCACGAGCAGAACGCCGACCAGGCCCGCGCCGAACTGGCCCGCTTCATGCCGCCGCCGGTCGTCGAGGGCACCCTCGCCGTCCTCGGCACCCCCACCGCCGAGGAACAGCGCATCAGCCCCGACGTGGAACGCGTCCTCGGCCGCTCGCCCCGGCCCTTCGCCGCCTGGGCGGCACGCAACGCCGCCGCCTTCCGCTGACGGCGCCCGCCGCGTCGCCCGGGCCAGCCCCGCGCGGGTGTCGGGTGGCGGCGGCTCTTCCGACGCCCGTCGGATGCCCGGTGCGGACGGGACGTGGGACGGTTTCCCCGGGCGCCCGCCGGATCACGAGGGTTTCCGGCGGGCGCCGCCCGCACCGCCCAGGTCCAGCACCCCGTCCCCGTCCCGGAGGGAGCACCGGCGTGGCGCACGCCTTCGACCCCGAACTGGCCGCCGCCCTGGCGATGTGGGCGCCGGTCGACATCTCCGACCTGGCCGCCGCCCGGGCCGCCCAGGCCGCCGAGTCGGCGGCCGCGCGGGGGCGGGCCGACGGCACCGGGGTGAAGGTCGAGGACGTCCTCGTCCCGGGAGCCCCCTACAGCCCGGCCTCGGGTGCCGTCACCGCGCGGAACGCCTCCTACGACGCGGCGATCGCGCCCGGCGGCTCGGTGTCCGTCGGCTCGGTGTCCGTCGGCTACCAGGCCACCCACACCGGGATCACCGCCGCGCCGGCCGGCTTCGCCCTCAACGGCACGCCCTGCAGCCTCGGCTGATCCACCGTCCGGCAGCCGGGCCCCGTAGGGCGACCGCCCGCGGGGCCCGGCCGTCCGGTACCCGGATCACTCCTCCAGCTGCTGCTCGGACCAGATGGTCTTGCCTGAGGGCCCGTAGCGGCTGCCCCAGCGGTGGCTGAGCTGCGCGACCAGGAAGAGGCCGCGGCCGCCCTCGTCGGTGGTGCGGGCGCGGCGCAGCCGGGGCTGGGTGTTGCTCGGGTCGCCGACCTCGCAGACCAGCACGGTGTCGTGGATCAGCCGCAGGCCGACCGGCCCGCCCGCGTAGCGGATCGCGTTGGTGACCAGCTCGCTGACGATCAGCTCGGTGGTGAACACCAGGTGGTCGAGCCCCCAGGCGGCGAGGCGGCCGGCGACGGCGGCACGGGCGTCGGCGACGCTCGCCGGGTCGGCCGGGAACTGCCACTCGACGACGGCGTCCGGGCGGAGCGCACGGGTGCGGGCGAGCAGCAGGGCGGTGTCGTCGGCGACCGGCGCGGCGGGGCCGGTGGTCAGCTCGTGGCCGATGGCGGCGAGGCTGCCGCCGGTGGCGGCGAGCGCGGCGAGCCGGTCGGACAGGGTCCGCAGGCCGGTGTCGAGGTCGCCGCCCTGCCGGACGAGCAGGCCGTCGGTGTAGAGGGCGAGCAGCGAGCCGGGCGCCAGCTCGACGGTCGTGGTCTCGAACGGCAGGCCGCCGACGCCGAGCAGCGGGCCGGGTTGCAGCGGCAGCGGGCGGGCGGCGCCGTCCGGCTCGACGACGACCGGCGGCGGGTGGCCTGCGCTGGCCAGGGTGCACTGGCGGCTGACCGGGTCGTAGAGCGCGAACAGGCAGGTCGCGCCGATGGTGTCGCGGTGGGCCGGGTCCGCCTCGGCGGCGAGGCGGGCGACCAGTTCGTCGAGGCGGGTGAGCAGTTCGTCCGGCGGCAGTTCGAGGTCGGCGAGGGTCTGCACGGCGGTGCGCAGCCGTCCCATCGTGGCGGCGGCGTGCAGACCGTGGCCGATGACGTCGCCCACGACCAGGGCGACCCGCAGCGAGGGCAGCAGGATGGTGTCGAACCAGTCGCCGCCGATCTCGGCGCCGTCGGCGGCGGGCAGGTAGCGGCCGGCCGTCTCGAGGGCGGAGGTGCGGGTCGCGGAGCGCGGCAGCAGGCGCTGTTGCAGGGCGACGGCGGCGCGGTGCTCGCGGGCGTAGCGGCGGGCGTTGTCGACGCTGAGCGAGGCGTGCGCGGCGATCTCGGCGAGCAGGGCGGCGTCCGCGTCGTCGAAGGGTTCGGGCCGGTCGATCCGCCAGGCCGCGATGGTGCCGAGGACCAGTCCGCGCACGAAGAGCGGTGCGGCGGCGAGGGCACGCGCCCGCTCGGGAACGATCAGGCGGACCAGCTCCGCTTCGGCGAGCCCCTCCAGCAGGGTCGCCCGGTCGAGGACGATCGTGCCGCCGGCCTGGAGCCGACGGACCAGCGGATGGTTCGGCAGCCGCGGCACCGGGTCGCCCGTCCGCAGCGCCCCGGGCGGGCCGATGTCGCCCTCGGCGTGCATCGCGACCCGGAGCAGGTGCAGGTCGCCGCCGCCGGAGGTCTTCGGCGGCTCGTCGCCGGTGAGGACGGGCTCGGCGAGGTCGACGGTGACCAGGTCGGCGAAGGCGGGTGCCAGCACCTCGGCGATCTCCCGGGCGGTGGTGGAGACGTCCAGCGAACCGCCGATACCGGCCACCGCACGGTGGCGCAGCTCCAGGCGGCGGCCGGCTCGCCACTGGGCGGTGGCGTCGGTGAGCAGCGAGGCGACGCCCGCGGGCTTGCCGTTCCGGTCCTCCAGCCGCACGGCGGAGAGGAGGACGGACCACTCCTTGCCCGGGTCGGTGAGCGAGCGGACCTGCTGTTGCCTGGCGGCCCGCGGCCGGCCGGTCTCCAGGACGATCCGCAGCTGGTTCTCGGCGCCGGCGGCGTCCGGTGCGGCGATCACCTCGGCGAGGGTGCTGCCGACGGGCAGGGTGGGCATGCCCGGCAGGCTCGGCATGCCGGGTCCGGTGTTGGTCCGCTCGACCACGAGGTCGGTGCCGCGCAGCACGAAGCCGATCCGGCTCTGGGCGAGGAGGGCTCGCAGCAGGGCGGCACCCTGGTCGAGCTCCTGTGCCAGGTCGGTGCGGACGGCGAGGAGGAGGCGGTGGCCGGCGGCCCCGGCGTGCTCCAGGGGCAGCAGGCGGCAGTGGACGGGGACGGCTTCGCCGGCCGGTCCGAGCAGGTGCAGCACGCCGACGGCGGGCAGTCCGTCACGCACGGTGTCGGCGAGCCCCGGGTCGGGCGGCCGTGGGCCGGCGAGCTGCTCGGCGAACGGACGGCCGCACACCTCGCGGGCCGGCCGGCCGGTGAGTTCCTCCGCCGCGGCGGACCAGGAGAGGATCGTCCCCCGCGCGTCGATCAGGGCTGTCAGGACATCGTCGAGGACCCCGCCGCCGTCGAGGCCGCCCGCTCCGCCCATCCCGCTCCTCCACAGGTCACAGACCGCTTCCTCCCAGTATGGGTAATCCGGCGGCGGCGCGAGTCGGCGCACGGGTCGCGCGCCGTGTCGGCTCCTGTCGGCGGGGACGGACCGGGGCCCGAACCGGGCGGGGGCTCAGGCGGTGGCGAGCGGCCGGGGGCGGGTGGCGGCCAGCGGCGAGGCCCACAGCGGGAGGACCCGGGCGGTGGTGCCCGCCGCGGCGGAGAGCTGGGCTGCGGGCCGGTCGGCGAGCAGCACGGGCAGCTCGGCGGAGGCGGCGGGCCGGTGGGCGGAGAGGGTCGTCGGGCTCATGTCGACGACACTATGCGTCACCACTGACAACGGGTGGCCTCGCTCAGGCCAGGCCCGTCAGCGCATCGCCGAGGTACGCGGCGCCGAGGACGGCCGCCACCGTGGTGGTGATCGCCGTGTTGTGGGCGCCCGTCCAGGCCTTCCACTCGCCGAGGACGCCGTCCGCGCGCTCCCCGCGGGCCAGGTGGACGCCGAGCGGCACCAGGGTGCCCAGGGAGCCGATCAGCACCAGCAGCCCGGCCGCGAGTGCCATGCCGCCGGTGCCGGTGCCGCTCGCGGCCACGGACACGGCGCCCCCGACCGCGAGGGCGAGGTTCCTCGGGTCGGCGACGGCCAGGCCCAGCGCGAGACCGAAGGACGAGCCGGCGGTGAGGCGGTCCGCGGTCCGCATCCACGGCGGCGGGGCGGTGACCCGTCCGGCCCGGGGGCGGCCCCGCCAGCTGCGGAGGGCGAGCAGCCAGAGCGCCGCGCCGAGGGCGAGCTTCAGCCAGGCCGCCCAGGTGGGACGCCCGTCGCCGCCGGCCAGCCCGATGCCGATCGCCAGCGCGGTGCCGACCACCCCGGCCAGGCCGACCGTCCAGCCGGCGGCGACGGCCGGTCCGTTGGTGCGCGCCCTCCGCGTGCCGAGCACGAGCACCACCGCGACCAGCGGCAGCGGATTGATCGCGAGGCCCGCGGCCGAGGCCAGCATCGCACCGACCGCCTCACCCATCCCGGCCCCCTCTCGACACCGACACGCTCCTGTACCGGCACATACCCGGATCGGCGCGGAACGGACAGCGGCGTGTCGACTCGGGGTCCACGCGTCGGCGGACCCGCCGGCCGCGCCCCGGCGAAGCGCCGCGCCGTCCGGCGAGGAACGGCGACCCCGATGGCCTGTACCCGAGCGGCCTCAGCCGCTGAGGTGGGTCGGTTCCCAGACCGAGCTGTCGTGGGCGAGGAGCACGCGTCGCGGGTCGAGGTCCAGCAGCCTGTCCAGCCACGGCCGGTAGGCCGGGAGCGGCGGTTCGACGCCGTCGAGCGCGGCGCGCCGGGCGAGGTGGTCCGAGGAGAAGTCGGAGGCGAAGTCGTGTGCCTGGCCGGCGAGGACCACCGTCCCGTCTCCCGTCCGGACCACCAGGGACTGGTGGCCCTCCGTGTGCCCGGGGGTGGGGAGGACGAGGACGCCGGGCCGGATCTCGGCCTCCCCCGAGACCTCCTCGTACGTCGCTCCGGGGAAGTCGACGAGTTCCTCGACGGTGTGGCCGCCGCCGCGCGCCGCGGCCAGCTCGGCCGACTGGACGAGGATCGGCCGGCCGGGCAGCAGCGGGTTGCCGCCGCAGTGGTCGAAGTGCAGGTGGCAGTTGACGACCAGGGAGATGTCGGCGAGGTGGGCGCCGACGCCGGCGAGGGCGGCCTGCAACGGCCGCCGCCGGGGCCGGTAGTGGGCCTCGGTCTCAGGGCCGGCCTCGCCGATGCCGGTGTCGAACAGGATCAGCTCCCCGTCGTGCCGCACCAGGTAGGCGAGCACGGGTTCGACCCGCGGCTGCGGGCCGCCGGTCTCGGACGCGGGACGGACGAAGTACCCCAGGTCGAGGCGGTGGACGACGGTGTTCTCCATCCCGCCATCCTGGCGAGTCGACGGGCGCGTCGGCCAGTAGCCGCCGGCCGGATCCCCTCGGGGCGGCCCGTCCCGTCCGACCGGTGCGCGGGCCGGGGCGGAGCCGGCGGCTGCGGCCCGGTGGCTCCCGGGAGCCGTCGTCGAAGGCGCACGGGTGGTCACGTCAGGGGCGTGGGGGCACCTCGCGCCTTGAGGACGGGGCCCTGTCGCCGTTCGTCCCCGGGCCGGCCGGCGGCGGCTGCCCCCGTCACCAGGGCGAGGGCTGCCGCCACCGTCTCCGGGAGGGTCTCGCGGACGGGTGCGCCGTAGTGCCGGGCGAGGTGCACCAGGTAGCGGTTGCGGCCGGGGTCGGGGCAGTCGGGCGGGCAGCCGAGCACCGTCCGGCCGGTGGTGACGTCGTGTCCGAACTCGACGTTGGTGGTGAACCCGGGCAGGGTGCGCAGGTCGCGCGGGATCCAGAAGAGGATCGCGGTGGCGGCGGCCCGGCCGGCGGTCTCCCAGGCGAACTGGTGGTCGTAGTCGACGGCCCGGAAACCGTCGCGGTCCTCGGGGAGCAGCACCGTCAGCGGCTTCGGGCCCGTCCACCGCGCGGCGATCAGGTCGACGGCCTGCGGCCGCCAGGAGGCCACCTCCGCCGCCCTGGGTGTCGGCCCGGCCAGGAAGACGCTCGGGCCGTCCGGGATCTCCTCGCGTGCCCACACCAGCCGGATGGTCCCCGTCATCGCTCCCCCGCCCGCTGCCGTCCGCCCGCTGCCGTCCCGCGCGTCGACGCTGCCCGTTGTGTCGGGCGTTGTCCCGCCCGCTGGCCCGTGTGTTGTCCGTGCGGCCGAGACTACCGGCCGGCGGGGCCGCCCCGGGCGAGCACCTCGGCGAGGGTCGGGGCGAGGGTGTCGGCGAGCAGCCGGGTGCCGGCGTCGTCGAAGTGCAGGTGGTCGTGCGGGTCGTGGACGCCGTCGCGCAGCCGTTCCGGCGCGGCGGGGTCGCGCGTCGCCAGGTCGAAGTCGGTGTGGGCGTCGAAGTCGCGGGAGGACCGGATGTAGGAGTTGACCCGCTGTCGGACCTCCTCCCGCTCCTGCGTCCAGCGGGCGCTGCCGCCGAAGGGCGGGATCGTCGCGACGACCACCCGCATCCCGTGGGCGTGCGCCAGGGCGGCGATCTCCCGGATGCCCGCGGTCAGCGCCTGCGCGGAGGCGTCGTGCAGGGTGATGTCGTTGATGCCCTCGTAGAGGACGAGGGTCCGCGCGTCCGGCTG
Organism: Kitasatospora sp. DSM 101779; assembly: GCF_025655475.1. Classification (GTDB taxonomy): domain Bacteria; phylum Actinomycetota; class Actinomycetes; order Streptomycetales; family Streptomycetaceae; genus Kitasatospora. The sequence goes on from NZ_JAHTIK010000001.1 coordinate 538,237, forward strand.
GGCGAAGACGTCCCGGTCGAGGCGGTTCAGTGCGGCGGCCCCGGCGGAGCCGGTGCTGTCGGTCAGCAGCGAGTTGGCGGACAGTCCGGCGTTGGCGATGCCGGTGCCGGGCGCGGTGCGGTGCAGGTCCGCGGCGCAGAGGTCGGGCCAGCGGTGGTCGGCGTCCGGACGGGTGTGGGCGCCGTCGGTCTGGGAGTCGCCCAGCGCGACGACGGTGCCGCGGCCGTTCGCGGTGGCGAGGTCGACGCCGGCCAGGAAGGCCCAGTACGACATCTGCCCGGTGAACGCGGCCCCGCCGGTGTCGGTGCTGTGGTCGCCCGCGCCGGAGGCGGTGGTGTACGAGGTGCTCAGCGCCCACGGGTGGCGGGCTGCGACCAGGACCCGGCCGGGCAGGTGGATGCTGACCAGCAGTTCGTCGCCCTCGGCGACCGGGAGGTCGATCGGGTCGCTGTAGGCGTCGCCGCCGGCCGGGACGGTCGTCCGCCCCCGTCCGGCGAAGGTCAGCGGCACGGGTGCCGCGCGGGCGGCACCGTGGTCGGCCTGCACGGCCAGGGTCACCCGGCCGAAGGTGACCGGGACGGGTGAGAGGGCGTTGGTCAGCCTGATCCGCACCGTCCGCCCGGCCAGGTTCGGGTGGACGACCATCCGCAGCGTCCGGTCCGTCCAGCCGTCGGACTCCGGCACGGCGGACGCGCTGCCGGTGGACGCCGTCCAGGCGGCCTCCCAGACCCGGCCGCCCGGGGCGTCGGCGGTGTTGCGGACGGCGAGGTCGAAGACGTGCAGCGTCGGAGCGCGGTCGTAGCGGTCGCCGCGCAGCCGGGGCAGGGTCACCGCGCTGACCGTCCTGCCGCGGTCGATCGGGACGGCCACCGCGTAGAGCCGGGCCTCGGCCGGCACGGTGCCGGACGGGGTGTGCCGGTGCGGCAGGGTCAGCGCCGCCACCGCCGCGCTCCCCGCCGCCCAGTCGCCGACGGTGAGCTCGTAGCTGCTGCTGGAGCCGTCGCTGTAGTGCACCGTGCCGCTCCCGGTGGCCGGGCCGCCCGTGGCGGTGGCGAGGAAGCCGAGGGCGGTGCCCCTGCCGCCGATCGCCACGCTCTGGCCCGCCGCGAGGACGTTGTCGGGCCAGCCGGGCGGCACCTCGGCGCGGGTGTAGGTCGTTCCGTTGACGGTGATCCGCGCGCCGCGCGACCATCCCGCCGCCGTGAGGTCCGCCTCGGCGAGGCTTCCGCCCCGTCCGTCCAGGTCGCCGGTGGCGGGGGCGCCGTCGGCGGTGACGGCGGTGTTGTCGAAGAGTCCGGCCAAGGGAGCAGCGCCCTCGGCGGCGGCGCCCGGCGGCGCGGCTCCCGGGGAGAGCAGATGGGCGCCCAGCACCGACAGGACGGCCAGCGCAGCCGTCGGGCCGGCAGCCGGGCGCACCCGGAGGCGGTTCATGGCATTCCTCGACGTCACTGTAGGTCCGCCGCGCGGCGCCCGCCCCGGCACGGCCCCACCGCCGAGCGACCGCCCCGGACCGCCGCAGGCCGCCACGGCAGCCGCGGCAGGACCGGGCGCGCCGCCCCTGCTCCCCCGCCGGCCTACTGCGAAGCCCGGACCGCGGCCCCGGCGGAGACCACGTGCAGCTTCACGACCACCTCGTCGCCGTCCCCGCGGCCGTGCTGCCAGATCGCGGGGCCGATGAGCGCCAGCTCTGCGGCATCCTCGCGGAGGGCGTGCTGCTTCGGGGTCTCCGGGGCGACGCCGCCCGGCTCGTCACGGTCCCGGGCTGCCGCCGCGGCTTCGGCCGGGGCCTTCGGCAGACGCACCGTGACGGGGCCGACCTGGGCATCGAGGCGTCCGCCGATCGCTGCCAGGACCTTCGCATCCTCGCGGTGCCTGACGTGCTGCTGCCCTTGATCGTTCACACGACGGGGCCATGCATCGGCATCCGCCCTGTCATCGCCGTTGCCGAGCCCGGCCCTCCGATCCGAGCAGGTTTCACAACCAAACGGTTGTGCAAACGGAGGGTTGTACATAGGCTGGCGGCATGACAGTCGTCGACGACGGGCTGAGCCTGGTGTTCGCCGCGCTGGCCGATCCGACCCGGCGGGCGATACTCGAGCGGCTCGCGGCCGGCAGTGCCACCGTGGGCGAGCTGGCCGAGCCGTTCGCGATGAGCCAGCAGGCGGTCTCCAAGCACCTGAAGGTGCTGGAGCAGGCCCGCCTGATCTCCCGTACCCGCGCGGGGCAAGCCCGCCCGTGCGTGCTGGAACCGACCAACCTGGACGCGGCGACCGACTGGATCAACCGCCACCGCCGTGTCTGGGCCGACCGCCACGACCGCCTCGACGCACACCTGGCCGCGCTGCGCGCGGAGCAGCGCGACGGCGGCGCCGAGGAGACGAGCGCACCATGACCGCCACCGGCGAACTCACCTACCGGCGCATCCACCGCGCCCCGCCCGAGCTGCTGTTCGACTGCATGACCACCCCGGAGCACCTGACCCGCTTCTGGGGCCCGACCGGCACGACGACTCCGCTGGACGGGATCGTGGTGGACCTCCGACCGGGCGGCGCCTTCGAGACGACCATGGTCAACGACGCCGACGGCAGCACCTACACGATGCGGGCGGTGTACGCGGAGGTCCGCCGGCCCGACCGGCTGGTCTGGGTCGAGGCCGACGTCGAGGGCGGCATGCGGACCACCGTCACCTTCACCGACCTGCACGACGGCCGGACGGAGGTGGTCACCCATCAGACCAACGTCCCGGCCGCGTACCTGAGCGCCGCGGCGCAGGCCGGCTTCGCCACCAGCCTGGACCGCTTCGAGGCGTACGTCGCCGGCCTGACCGCCGAGCGCGGCTGAGGGCACCGGAACGGCCGCCGATCCTCCACGAAAGGCAGGGAGTCACCATGCCTGTCCTCACCTCCGCCGACGGCACCCGCATCGCGTACGAGTGCGGCGGCCGCGGCCCGGCGCTCGTCCTGGTGGACGGTGCGCTGTGCCACCGTTCGGCCCGCCCGCTGGCCGCGCTGCTGGAGCGGGACTTCACCGTGTACGCCTACGACCGCCGCGGCCGCGGCGAGAGCGGCGACACCGCGCCCTACGCGGTGGACCGCGAGATCGAGGACCTACGGGCGGTGGTCACGGCCGCCGGTGGCCGGGCGGCCGTCCACGGGATCTCCTCGGGCGCCGCGCTCGTCCTCCGGACGGCGGCGGCCGAGCCGGGGATCACGCGGATCTCCCTCTACGAGCCGCCGTTCGTCGGCGAGGCCGGCCGGGCCGCGGAGGCGAAGGAGTACTCAGTCCGGCTGCAGGAGCTGCTCGCGGCCGGTCGCCGGGGCGACGCGGTGGCGCTGTTCATGGCGCACGTCGGCGTCCCGGCGCAGGCCGTGACCGGGATGCGGGCGCAGCCGCACTGGTCGGCCTTCGAGGCAATCGCCCCGACGCTCGCGTACGACGACGCGGTGCTGGCGGACGGTTCCGTGCCGCGCGACCCGGCGCGGCGGGTCGGTGTGCCGGCGCTCGTCCTGGCGGGCGGGGCGAGTCCGCCGGAGCTGCGGCAGGCGGCCCGGGCGGCCGCGGAGGCGCTGCCCGGCGCGGCGTACCGCACACTGGCGGGCCAGACGCACGACGTGGCCGCGGAGGCGCTGGCCCCCGTCCTTGCGGAGTTCTTCCTCGGCTGAGGCCGGACCGGGGCCGGTGGGGCGGCGGTCCGTGCTGAACTGTCGTCATGGACAACGCGCGATACCTGGAATGCCTCGCGGCCGACTTCGCCCGGCTGCGGTCCGTGGTGCCGATCGCCCCCGCCGCGGCGGTGCCGACCTGCCCGGGGTGGACGGTCACCGACCTGGCCCGGCACGTCGGCGCCGTGTACCTGCACAAGATCGCGGCGATGCGGGAGGGCGCCGAACCCGAGCAGTGGCCGCCGAAGGGGTTGGACGAGGAGGAGCCGCTCGCGCTCCTCGACCGGGCGTACCAGGGCCTGCTGGCGGAGTTCGCCGCCCGCCGCCCCGAGGACCCGGCCGGCTCGTGGTACACGCCGGACAGGTCGGTGGGCTTCTGGATCCGGCGGATGGCTCAGGAGACGGTGATCCACCGGATCGACGCCGAACTCGGCGCCGGGCAGCGGGTCGCCCCCGTCCCGCAGGACCTCGCGGTGGACGGCATCGACGAGCTGCTCAAGGTCTTCGTGGCCTACAGCGTCGCCGAATGGGGCGACTACTTCACCGAGGTCCTGGACGCTTCGCCCGGCCGCAGCTACGAGGTGCGGACCGTGGGGGCCACCTGGCGGGTGCGGTCCGGCCCCGGCCTGTTCACCGTCGAGGACGGGACGGCCGGCGACCCGCCGGACGTCATCGTGAGCGGTCCGCCCGCGGCCGTGCTGCGCTGGGTGTGGAACCGGCAGGACGGTGACCCGGCGCCCGGCCTGACCGTCGAGGGCGACCGGGACGCCGTCGCGGAGCTGAAGCGCTGCATCGTCACCGCCACCCAGTGACACCCGGCGCCCACCCGCCAGGACTTCTCGGAGGAACACGGGTACCGGGCCGCGGCTGCGGACACTGACCGGGCGTGGAGTCGTTCATGCCCGGTGAGGGGGCTCGAACGGGCGGCGCTGGCCGCCTGGTCCGGGCCCCCGGGCGCCGCACGCCCCGCCCAGTACACCTCTGTGCGGACGGTGGGGCACAGCGCCTCACTGAGCGAGGGCCGCGGCGGGGCGGTGCAGCGCGGGACGGTCGACGAGTCCGCCGAGGCGCGGACGGCCGTGGACGGCAGTCGGCCGTCCCTGCGCCGGACCGCGGCCGGCGAGCGGCAGACGCCTGCACCGGGCCGTGGCACGGTCAACTCCCCCACCTACGCGCTGCTCTGCGCCCTGCCGACCGATCCGGCCGCCCGGCTCGCGGAGCTGCGCGCCGAGGCCGACCGCGACCACGGCGCGGGCTCGGGCTCCACCACCGGGACGGACCAGGAGGCCTTCGCCGCGTTCGGCGACCTGTTGCGTACCGCGGTGGCCCCGTCGGCGGCGGGCGCCGCCCCGTGCCGGCCGGCCGGCCGGGTGCGCGGCGGCGAGCGCCGTGAGTGGGGCGTCGACCGCACGAGCCTGCGGCTGCTCGGCGAGCGGACGGTGCTGGTGGAGCACGGTCCGTGGGGCCGGGCCGGCGACGAGGTGAGCTCGATCGCCGTGGTGGCCCGGGGCGTGGTGGACGCTCCCGGTCGGGTCGGCGGTGGGCGGACCGGCGGCAGGCGGGTGATCGGCAAACCCCTTTGTGCGCTGCGGCCCGCAACCAGCACGATGTCCCCGCACGGTCGATCGGAGCAGCAGTCGGAACGACGGGAGCAGGGATGATCCGCTGGGTGTACGCGTTCGTGGACCGGCCGCGGGAGCGGTTCGAGCAGGCCGCCGGTTTCTGGACGGCGGCCACCGGGACGGCGCTGTCGCAACCGCGAGGTGCGGACGGCGAGTTCGCCACTCTGCTGAGCCAGGGGACGGATGCCTGCCTGAAGCTCCAGGGCGTGGCCGACGGTGCCGGCGGCGCCCACCTGGACCTGGCGGTCGAGGACGTCCGGGCGCTGACCGAGCATGCCGTACGGCTGGGCGCCTCGGTGGTCGCGGAGGAGGCGGGCCTGGTGGTCCTCGCCTCCCCCGCCGGGCAGTTGTTCTGCGCGGTGCCCTGGCACGGCGAGTCCCGCCGCCCGCCGGTCTTCGCGGCCGCACGGCTCGACCAGGTCGCCCTCGACGTCCCCGGCGAGGCGTTCGAGGCCGAGGCGGCGTTCTGGGGCGGGCTGACCGGCTGGCCGGTGCTCACCGGCTCACGGCCTGAGTTCCGGGTGGTCAGGCCGCCCGCGGAGCTGCCCGTCCGGATCCTGCTGCACCGGCTCGACGACCCGCGGCCGGCCGGCGCCCACCTGGACTTCGCCTGCGCCGACCGGGCCGCCGCCCGCCTCGACCACGAGAAGCTCGGCGCCGTCCTCGTCGCCGAGCACGGCCACTGGACGGTGATGCGCGACCCGGCCGGCGGCACCTACTGCCTCACCGACCGCGACCCCCACACGGGCTCACTGGGCTGAGCCCGCACCTGGGCTCAGCCCCCTCGGCCCGCCACCGCCGGGGCGGGTGAGCCGATCGGCCAGGCCGCAGGTCAGCACGGCTGCGGCCAGGCTGGCGACGGCTGCGCCGAGCAGCGCCGTCTCGTAGTGGGCGCCGGCCGTCAGGCGTACCGCCGCGGCGGCCGCGAGCAGGGCGGCGAGGGCGGCCGGCGCCAGGGCGAGCGCGGCAGTACGGGGGCGCACGGCCAGGACCGGAACGGCGGCCGCGAGCAGGACGAGGAGCCCGGCCGCGGCGGCAAGCAGCGGGGTACCGAAGTTGACGCCGTACCGGATCGCCAGCGCCGGGACGAAGAACAGCACCAGGGACCGCCGCAGTCCGTCCGCGAGCATCCCGGTGGCCGGCCCTGCCGCAGGGCCGGCGGCGGCCGGGAACCGGCGGCGCAGCAGCGCCGTGGCCGCGAGCAGCGCGACTGCCGCAGCCGCACCGGGGAGCCGCTCGGGCAGCCGGCCGAGGTTGTAGAGCAGCGCCGTGTCGTACACCGTGAGGACGAGGTGGCCGAGGGCCGCGAGCTCGACGGCGAAGAGCAGCAGGCCCGCGGTGCCCGGCGGCCCCGAGGGCGCGCGGGCGGCACGCGCGTCCCGCCGGACGAGGGCGGCGACGGCGGGCGGGGTGAGCACGGCGGAGAGCAGGCGGAGCGCGATGTCCTGTTCCGTCCACGGTGTGCGCAACTGCCATTCGACGGTGCAGAAGACGGCGGTGTACGAGGCGGCGGCGAGGCCGAGCATCGGCGAGAGTGCCGCCTGCCGGTAGGCGGCCGGGTCGAGTCGGCGCAGGACGGACAGGAACACCAGGAGGACGAAGGGCAGTTCGAGCAGGGCCGGGGCACGGAACAGGCTGGGGGCGAGGAGTTCGGGCGCGGGCACGTGGGCGGCGAGTTCGCGCACGGCCGGGCCGTCGGCGAGGTCGAACCATCCGGGCGGCAGCAGGCGGGCGACGAACGAGGCGTCACCGCCGTGCACCTGCAGCAGGTAGACGGTGACCAAGAGCTGGTTGAGGTGGATCAGCGCGGTGACGGCCGTCAGCGCGGCCTCCGGGGTGGCGCCGCGCCGGTCGTTGGCGCCTCCGGGCGGCGCGGCGCGGCGCAGCACCCGCGGGGCCTGCCACAGTGCGGCCGCAACCGATCCGGCCACGGCGGTGTCCACGAGGAGGGTGCCGGTCGACATGGGCCGCCACTCTAGGGGACGGGCCGATCCGGGGGCCGAGCAGGACCGGGGATCACGTTCAAGCATCGCACCGGGACACCGTGGACGGACCTGCCGCAAGTGACTCGGCCGGCTCGGCGGCCGCCCGCCGGCCTTCGACCGCGAGGTCTACCAGCAGCGCAACACGGTCGAACGCCGCATCAACAAGAGCAAGCAGTGGCGCGGACCGGCCACCCGCTTCGACAAGACCGCCGCCGTCCACAAGGCCGCGATCTTCATGTGGTCGGCGAGACGACCCGAAGGAAATCCTTCACCAGGCCAGGGGTTGGCCATTCCGGAAGAAGCCGCCGGTGGGACCGGAGTCGGGCAGGGTAGCGGCCCAGACGACGCCGGCGGCGCCCTGGTCGACGGGGCCGCCGCCCGGGCCGCCCATGTCGGTGGCGATCCATCCCGGACAGACGGCGTTCACCAGAATCCGCTCGGCGCTGAGTTCGTCGGCGAGCTTGCGGGTCAGGGCGTTGAGGGCGGCCTTCGAGACTCCATAGGCAGGAGTGCCGCCGGACATGAGCGCCAGGGAGCCGGATTCGCTGGAGACGTTCACCACACGGGGGTGGGGTGAACGGCGGAGCAGCGGCAGAAACGCCTGCGTGGTCCGCCAGGCGCCGAAAAGGTTGGTCTCCAGGGTCTGGCGGACCTCATCGAGGTCGACGGAAGCGGCTCGACGGGCGGTGTCGTAGTTGATGGCCGCGTTGTTGACGAGGACATCGAGGTGCCCGAACTCCTCTTCCACGCGACGGGCGAGGGTGCGGACGTCGTCGGCGTCGGTCACATCCAGCCGGCACGGCAGCAGCGTGCCGGGCACTCCGGGGGCCAGATCGGCGACGGCCCGTTCGGCGTCCTCCGGATGTCGGGCGGACAGCAGGACGGCGTGACCGAGTCCGGCGAGCTGGCGCGCGGTCTCGCGGCCGATTCCCCTGTTGCCGCCCGTGACCAGCGATACCGGTGCAGCGGTGCTCATGCTCTCTCCCCTTGTACGGACGATTCGGAGTCGGGCAGCACGGTGTGCCGGCGCCCCGCGCACAGGCGTCGGGCCCCAGGCGCAGACGAGCCGCGGCCTCGGGCCCCAGGCGCAGACGAGCCGCGGCCTTGGACGTAGTCCTCCCGGAGGACCACGGCCGGACACCAGCGCCTCACGGTCGGACGACATCGCCTAGCGGGGCGTGCCCTCCAGGGTCTCCAGCAGGGTCCGCAGGGTGGCGGCCAGGCCGTCCCGGGCGGCGGGGTCGAGTCCGGCGAGCAGGCGTTCCTCGGTGGCGAGGTGGTCGGGCAGGGCGCCGTCGATGAGGGCGAGTCCCTCGTCGGTGAGGGAGACCAGGACGACCCGGCCGTCGGTGGGGCTGGGGCTGCGGGTGACGAGGCCGTTGGCCTGGAGCCGGTCGAGCCGCTGGGTGATGGCGCCGGAGGTGACCATCGCGGAGCGCATCAGCTCGGCGGGGGTGAGCGGACGGTCCGGGCCGTTGCGCCGCAGGGTGGCGAGGACGTCGAAGGAGGCCGCGTCGAGGCCGTGCGCGGCGAAGGTGCGCCGCATCTCGGGTTCCAGGGCGGCCACGACGCGCTTGAGCCGCCCGATCACGGCCATCGGGGAGACGTCCAGATCGGGGCGCTGCCGGGCCCACTGTGCGAGGACTGTGTCGACGTGGTCTGCCATGGAAACAGCCTAGCGGGTCTCTTAGAGGTGAGATACATTGTCTTAGTGCTAAGAAATCGACGGCTGACCGTCCTCCTGCTGACCGCACTCGCCCCGGCCGTCTGGGGCTCCACCTACCTCGTCACCACCGAGTTCCTACCGCCCGACCGCCCGCTGACCGCCGCCATGCTCCGGGCGCTCCCCGCAGGCCTGCTCCTGGTCCTGCTCACCCGCCGTCTGCCGAGCGGCAGTTGGTGGTGGCGCTCGCTCGTGCTCGGCGCCCTCAACATCGGCATCTTCCTCGCTCTGCTCTTCGTCGCCGCCTACCGGCTGCCCGGCGGACTCGCCGCCACCGTCGGCTCCGTCCAACCGTTGCTGGTGGCCGGGCTCTCCGCCCTCCTCCTCGGCGAACGCCTCACCGCCCGCACGGTCGCCGCCGCACTCGGCGGGATCGCCGGCGTCACCCTCATGGTGCTCCGCGCCGAGGCCCGGCCGGACGCCGTCGGCATCGCCGCCGCCCTCGGCGGCGCGGCCGTCATGGCCTCCGGTGTGGTGCTCAGCAAGCGGTGGGCGCCACCCGCCGGGCTGCTCGCCGTCACCGGCTGGCAGCTCGTCGCCGGCGGACTGCTGCTCCTCCCGGTCGCCGTGCTCGCCGAAGGCCCGCCGCCCGCCGACCTCACCACCCGCAACCTCGCGGGCTACGCCTACCTCGGCATCATCGGCGCCGCCGTGGCGTACGCCCTGTGGTTCCGCGGCATCGCCGCGCTCTCCCCCACCCAGGTCACCTTCCTCGGGCTGCTGAGCCCGCTGGTCGCCACGGCTCTCGGCTGGCTGGTGCTCGGCCAGGGACTCACCGTCCTGCAACTGCTCGGCGCCCTGCTCGCCATCGGCTCGGTCGTCCTCGCCCAGCTGCGCCGCCGGCCCACCGCGCCGACCCCTGCGCCCGCCCTCCGGCCCGCGGAGCTCACCCGCGCCGCCGACTGACCGCCCGGGAGCACCCCGACCATGCACCGCACCACCCTCGGCACCGCCGGAGCCGCCGGCCGTCACACCGCCACCAAGGCGCTCGGCCTCCGCCATCGCGCCACTCCCGCCGTCCGCCCCCGCGAGAGCCTCGACGCCCTGCCGCCGGGACCGGCCGGGTCCACCGCGGCGCGCCGACCTCGCGGGCGGGCGGCTACCATCCGGCGAAGAAGATCACCGCCCGCCACCAGGAGGCCCTCGTGACTCCCCCGCCGCTCACCGGTCGGCTCGTGCGCCTGCGCGAACTCCGCGAGGAGGACCTCGACCGGCTCGTCACCTGGTGGAACGACCCGGCCACCGCGGTGCGGCAGGTCACCGGGCCGGTCCATCCCCGGCCCGGTGCCGACGTCGCCGCCATGTTCCGCTCCTGGAGCCAGAACACCGGCTGCAACGTCGGCCTCTCCGTCGTCACCCTCGACCGCGACGAACTCGTCGGCCACGTCACGCTCTACGGCGCCGATCCCAAGGACCGCTGCGCCACCCTCGCGGTCGTCCTCGGCGCACCCCACCAGGGCCGAGGCCTCGGCACCGACGCCGTCCGCACCCTCCTCGACTACGGATTCGCCGAACTCGGCCTGCACCGCATCGAACTGACCGTCCTCGCCGGCAACGCACCCGCCGTCGCCGCCTACCGCAAGGCCGGCTTCACCGAGGAGGGCCGCCGCCGCGAGGCCGTCTTCCGCCACGGCCGCTGGCAGGACCACCTCCAGATGGGCGTCCTCGCCCGCGAACACCTCCCGGCCGCCGAGCACACGGGCGATGCCGAGGCGTAACCCGGCGAGCGGCCCCGCTGCCCGCGACGGACGGGCGGCTAACCCCGGCGGACGTGTTGGGCGAGGGCGTCGAGGGTGCGTCGCCAGGCGTCGGCGGCGGACTTCTCGTCGTAGGTGTCGGGGCGTTCGTCGTTGAAGAAGCCGTGGCCCACGCCCTGATAGGTGACCTGCTCGTGGGGGACGCCGGCCGCGTGCAGGTGCTCGCCGACGCGGTGCCACTCGTCGAGCGACATCACGAAGTCGTCGGCGCCGAAGAACCCCAGCAGGAAACCGGTGTTCGCGGCGATCGCCGTGCTGTCGGCGACCGGGGGCCGCGGGTCGGCCAGCGGGATGCCGCCGTCGAGCAGCCAGCCGCCGTAGTAGCTGACGACCAGGTCGAACGGGAACGCCGTGGCACCGAGGACGGCGATGTGCCCGCCCAGGCTGAAGCCGAGCATCGCGGTGCCGCCCGGCCCGCCGAACTCCCGCGCCGTGGACCGGGCCGCGGCGAGATCGGCGAGCACCTCGTCCCGGCGCAGCGCGGTCATCAGCCGGCGGCCCTCCGCCCGGCCCGCCTCGTCGTGGCCGAAGCCGGCGCGGCGGGCGTTGCGCCAGTAGAAGTCGGGCGCCAGGACGGCGTATCCGGCCGCGGCGAGCCGTTCGCAGACCGCCTTCAGGTGGCCGGTGACGCCGAAGAACTCCCCGGCCACCACCACCGATCCGTCGGCCGCCCGCCCCTCCGGCAGGACGAGGAGCCCCTCCGGTCCCTCCTCGTCGCCCGCGCCGAGCGGGATCCACCGTGCTGTGGTCGTGTTGTCCGCCATCGCTCCCCCTTCGTGGTCGATCGGAGTCTAACCCGTACCGGGGCACTGACTTGACGGATCATCAGTTCACGTCGGCCCCCTCGGGGCCGGCGCGGCGGGATCAGGCCCCGGTGCGGCGGACGGTGCACAGGCCCCAGATGACGACGACGCAGGCGGCGATCACGACGAGGGACCAGAGCGGGTAGTACGGGATCGACAGGAAGTTGGCGACGATCATCAGGCAGGCGACGGCCACGCCGGCGATCCGGGCCCACAGGGCGAGGCGGAAGAGGGCCAGGCCGATCAGGATCGCCACCACCCCGAGGACGAGGTCGATCCAGCCCCAGCTGGTCAGTGTGAACCGGAAGGTGTACGTCGGGACGGCCATGAAGACCGGGTCGCCGGCCAGCGCCATCACGGCGCGCAGCAGGTTGAGCACGCCGGAGACGAGCAGCAGCACGGCGGCGACGGCCACCACTCCGCTCGCCGCGCCGTCCGTGCCGCGTCGGCCGTTCACTGCTTCTGCCATGGGTGCGCCTCGATTCCGTCCCGGTCGGCCTTCCGCGACGACCGGACCGTGTCGATCCTCGCTCCGACCCCTCCCCGCTCCCGGGCCCGGACGTGCGGCGACACGCCGGTACTCACCCCTCCGGCGGGTGTGGGCGGGCAGCCGGGGCGGTGCGGGCCGAGGATGAGGGCAACGTCTGCCCGTAGGAGATCGGAGCCGGTGATGGCGAGCCTGACCGTGTGGCGTTTCCCCACCCCGGAGGGGGCGCAGGACGCGCTGGAGGTCCTCAAGGACCTGCAGCGCCAGGAGTTGATCACCGTCCGGGACGGCGCGGTGGTGAGCTGGCCGGAGGGCCGGAAGAAGCCCAAGACGAAGCAGCTCACCAATCTGACCGGGCTGGGCGCGATCGGCGGCACCTTCTGGGGCCTGCTGCTCGGCATGATCTTCTTCGTGCCGCTCCTCGGCATGGCGGTGGGTGCGGCGACCGGTGCCGTCTCCGGGCACTTCACCCATGTCGGGATCGACGACGAGTTCATCCAGGAGGTGCGTGAGAAGGTGACGCCCGGCACCTCGGCGCTGTTCCTGCTCACCGCACACGCCGTGCTGGACAAGGTGGCGCCCGCCTTCCAGGGGCAGCACGCTGAGCTCATCCAGACGAACCTGTCCGCCGAGCAGGAGAAGCTGCTGCGGGAGACCTTCGCCGAGGAGGAGTGAGCCGCTGCGCGGTCAGCCGGCCGCGCCGCCCGTGTCGTCCCCGCCCGTACCGGGGTTGCCCGGACCGGTGGGGTTGAGCGCGGCCAGGGCGTCGGCGTGGGCGGCGCCGGCCTCGGCGGCGATCTCCGCCAGCGTCTGCTCGGGTCGGACGGTGGCGAACCGGACGGGGCCGTCCGCGGCGGTGAACCCGTGCACGGCGGGCCTGGCCAGGCTGTTGTAGGCCCAGTGGGCGGAGGTGTAGTAGCCGCCGGTGTCGTGCAGAACGACCAGGTCGCCCGGCTCGATCCGCGGCAGGGCGCGGCCGCGGGCCACCACGTCGCCGGCGAAGCAGCAGGGCCCGGCGACGTCCTGGATCTCCTCGGGCCCCTCGCGGCGGGTGCCGTCGGGCCGGTGCACGCCCACCCGGAGCGGCCAGGCGTCGGGCATGAACACCGTCCGGGTGGCGAGGTGGGCGCCGGCGTGGGTGAGTGCGATCCGCCGCCCGCCGACCTCCTTGGTGTACTCGACGCGGGCCGCGGTGAAGCCGTTCTTCGCGACCACGGAGCGGCCGAACTCGGTGACCAGGGTGTACTCGCCGGAGAACAGGCCCGGCACGGCCGCGCGCAGCAGGGCCGCGTACTCGGCATGGCTCGGACGCACCTCGTCGTCCGCGAAGTTGACGGGCAGTCCGCCGCCGAGGTCGAGGGAGGTGACCCGGCGGCGGCCGGCCCGCCGGTTGATCTCCTCGGCGAGCTCCCAGGTGGCCCGGATGCCGGAGGCGATGAGGTCGGGCCAGCAGCCCTGCGAGCCGACGTGGACGTGCAGCCGGGTGAGCCACGGGTACCGGTCGAAGGCGTCGAGCACCCGCGCGCGGGCACCCGGGTCGCGCAGCGGCTCCCCGAACTTGGAGTGCTCGGAGGCGGTGCTCATCGCCCCGATGGTGCCCGCGCCCACCTGCGGGTTGACCCGCAGCCCGAACACGGAACCGCTGCGGCCGAGGGCCGGCAGGGCCGCGATCCGCTGCAGTTCCTGGAGGTTGTCGGCGTTGACGGCAACCCCGAGCTCGACGGCCTCGGCGAGTTCGGCGGCGGTCTTGGCCGGGGAGTCCAGCACGATCCGGTCGGCGGGGAGGCCGGCCGCGCGGGCGAGCGCGAGTTCCCCCGGGCTGGCCACCTCGCAGCCCATGCCAGCGTCGGCGACCAGCCGGAGCACGGGCACCAGGGCGGCCGCCTTGACGGCGAAGGCGTGCAGCACGGGGACGTCCGGGCCGAACGCGGCATGCAGGTCGGCGATCGTCCGGCGCACCCCGTCGACGTCCAGGAAGCCCGCCGCGGCGTGCCGGGGGCCGACCAGCCCGGCGGCTGCCGCCGCCCGGACGACGCGGTCGCGCCGGGCGGCGTCGATCCGGCGCCTCCGGTCCTGCTCGGGTGCGCTCTCCACCGTGCCGTGCTCCTCGTCCTCGCAGCCTCGCGGGCCCGTCACCGCCCTGTGCCATCCAGCATCGGGCCGATGGCGGGGCACCCGCGTGCTGGACGGGGAGCGTGCCAGCCGGGGAGCGTGCCGGCCGGGGAACGTGCGGGTTGCATCCGTCGACGAGCCGGAGCTGCCGGGCCCGGCCGCCTCGGCGCCACCGGCGGCCGGTCCCCTCGCTCCCCTCGATGCGAGGCGACCGGGTGTGCGCGGTCTCAGGGGCGGACGTACGGCCTGGTCATGATCTCCATGTTGTGGCCGTCCGGGTCCTCGAAGTACGCGCCGCGGCCGCCGAACCAGTCGTTGGTCCTCCCGGGCACGGTGTGGCTCGGATCGGCGTAGTAGGTCACGCCGCCGGCCTCCAGGCGGGCGATCATGGCCTCGAACTCCTCGTCGGGGACGAGGAAGGCGTAGTGCTGGGACTGGATCGGCGCGTCGCGCTTCTCGTAGTAGTCGAGGGTCACGCCGTTGCCCAGGTCCACCGGCAGGAAGGGCCCGAACGGGGCGCCGACCCGCAGGCCGAGGATGCCGGCGAGGAAATCGGCGGAGGTCTGCCGGTCGCTGGCGTAGACGGCGGTGTGGTTGAGCTGGACGGTGGTGACGGAAGGCTGGTCGGACATGAGTGGTCCCTCTCCGGGGTCGTGGATCGCGGCGCACCGGGGGCGCTCGCCTGTTGGCTGCAACGACGTGCGGAGAGGAACGGCGGGGCCCTGCCCCGCCTCGTGCTCAAGCCGAGGCCGGGTACCCGTCTCGTGTGTGGCCCATGGCCGACCCGGCAGTCACCCGACCGACCCTAGCGCCCGTCCGCCGGCCGGGCAACGCCCTTCGGGCCGTGGCGGCGGGGCACGTTGCGCGGCGGCACGGCCGCTGCGGACTCCGTAGACTCCGGCCATGGCTGGAGCGTTGAAGGGCAAGGTCGCCCTGGTCGCCGGAGCGACCCGGGGCGCGGGGCGGGGCATCGCGGTGGAACTCGGGGCGGCGGGGGCCACGGTGTACGTGACCGGCCGCAGCACCCGCGCCCAGCGGTCCGAGTACGACCGTCCCGAGACCGTCGAGGACACCGCCGACCTGGTGACCGCGGCGGGTGGGCTGGGGATCGCCGTCCCCACCGACCACCTGGTGCCCGCTCAGGTCCGTGGCCTGGTGGACCGCATCGACGCCGAACAGGGCCGGCTCGACATCCTGGTGAACGACATCTGGGGCGGCGAGAACCTCTTCCAGTGGGACACCCCGGTGTGGGAGCACGACCTCGACAAGGGCTTGCGGCTGCTGCGCCTCGCCGTGGAGACGCATGCGGTGACCAGCCACCACGCGCTCCCCCTGCTGCTGCGGCACCCGGGCGGTCTGGTGGTCGAGGTGACGGACGGGACCGCCGAGTACAACCGCGACACCTACCGGGTCTCGTTCTTCTACGACCTCGCCAAGACCTCGGTGCTGCGGATGGGCTTCGCGCTGGGGGAGGAGCTCGGCCCGCGCGGCGCGACCGCGGTCGCGCTCACGCCCGGCTGGATGCGCTCGGAGATCATGCTCGGCCACTTCGGGGTGACGGAGGAAAACTGGCGCGACGCCCTGCGGATCCAGCCGCACTTCTGCATCTCCGAGACGCCGTTCTTCGTCGGCCGGGCCGTCGCCGCGCTGGCCGCCGACCCGGAGGTGGGCCGCTGGAACGGCCGGTCGCTCTCCAGCGGCGGCCTCGCGCAGGTCTACGGTTTCACCGACCGCGACGGCAGCCGCCCGGACGCCTGGCGCTACATGGTCGAGGTCCAGGACCCGGGCCGGCCCGCCGACGCCACCGGCTATCGCTGAGCCGTCGCGGACCGCCCGGACATGACGGTCCGTCGGTCGTCGGCGCGGACGACCGTGCAGGGGGTGGCCTGAGGGCGGCGACCGTCGGCAGCCGCAGCTCGGTGGCCGGTGTCGTCCCGCCGCCGCCTCCGGAGAGTCGCCTGACGACCCGGAACTCCGTGATCTCGGAGATCTCCGGTCCGCCGCCGGGGCAGTGGACCGGGGCGTTGTGGTTCGTCGGCTGGATCTTCGTGCCGACCGGCATCCGGCTGAAGTCGACGATCAGGTCGTACCGTTCGGCCGGCCCGATCAGGAAGTTCAGCATGGGCGGCGGAGATGTGTTGCGCGGGTCCGGCCGGGGGCGGCCCCGGCCAACGGCGGGCACTGCCGGCCGGCCGCGGCCCGGTGCGGCCCCGACGCCGAGTGGCGGACGTGGCGGATTCCGTCACGGGGCCGGCCGGGCCCGACGTCCGTCGCACGGAGTCTGACGGGGTCGAGCGGCGCTGTCAAAGGACAGCCGTGGAGCAGGACTTGGACTTTTGTCGCTGGTGGGGCGGGTTTCGGGGTGCGCGGCGGGGAAGGGCGGCGCGACCCTTGACACCCTTGTCGGCGCGCTGCCACGGTGTGCTCGAAGCTGCTTTCTAGCAGTCGATAATGAGCATCTTCGAGCATCATCCGTGTTCGGCAGCGCCGCGGGTGGGCCCCGGCGCCGACCCCCACCGATCCCTCCCCCACCACCGTGCACCGCCACGGAAGGAGCCTCCGTGCCCACACCCCTGCGCAGCATCCTCGCCGCCGGGCTGGCCACTGCCGCCCTGGCGCTGGCCACCGCCTCCGCGCCGCCGGCCACGGCCGCCGCCCCGGCCGCCGGCGCCACGTACACGGTCTCGGTCGGTGCACCGGCGACGTACGGCCACCCCACCGACACCCCGGCGGCGCCGTACGTCGACAAGGACGGCACCTTCTGGTTCCAGCAGTCCGCGGCGCTGTACGGCGCGAACGACCCCCGCTACTGGGACTTCTTCACCGGAACGGACTTCGACACCGCGACCCGCTCGTCCGCCGTCAGCAACGCCGTGAACCCGGCGAACCCCAACGACAGGAACGACGACACCACCTGGCGGTGCAACAACAGCCCGACCGGTCTGTCGGCGACCGCCGCGGCCGGCTCCACCGGATACGCGCACAAGAACTACTGCGACCTGGCGGGCGTCTGGGTCGACCCGGACACCGGTGACTGGTACGGGCTGGTGCACAACGAGTTCACCCCGCAGCCCTTCGGCGACGGCCTGCACTTCGACGCCATCGACTACGCCGTCTCCACCGACCAGGGGAAGACCTGGACGATCCGGGACCACGTCATCACCTCGCCGTACAGCACCACCCGCGGTGACACCACGGCCTTCCCCCACCAGACGTACTCCTACGGCGACGGCGACCAGCGGCTGTTCGTCGACACCGCCTCCGGGTACTTCTACGTCTTCTACGGCTCGCGCGTGGTCGACAAGTCCGGTGGCTGGAAGGCGTTCTACGAGCATGCCGCCCGTGCCCCGCTCTCCGCGAAGATGGCGCCCGCCAGCTGGCAGAAGTGGTACGACGGCGCCTGGTCGGAACCCGGGGTGGGCGGCCGGGAGAGCAACATGGTGCCCGTCGACTCCTCCAGCACCACCGGGTACACCCCGGTGACGGGCGAGTACGACCCGGCGAACACCGGTACGTCCGCGCAGCAGATCGCCGCCGGGAAGATGCCCGCGACCTCGCCGCTGTTCGTCATGGACGTCACCTGGAACGCCCACCTCGGGCTGTACATCGGCGAGCCGCAGGCCGTCGACCAGAGCGGCAACGCCCCGCAGCAGTTCTACGCCACGGACAATCTCGCCACCCAGAAGTGGTTCCTGCTCGGCGACACCGGCGGCTACCGCACCGCGTCCTGGTACCGCTGGTTCCTCGACGGCGCCAACCGCACCAGCTCCACGATCACCGGCAGGACCTTCCGCTCCTACTGTGCCTTCGGCTGCTCCGGCGGGGCCTCCGGCCAGTACGTCGACGTCACGGTCGGCTCCTCCGCCCCCGCCGCCCCGCCGGTCGACCCGTCCAAGGCCTACCGGATCGCCGGCGGCAACGGCCGGGTCCTCGCACAGGTCTCCGGCAGCTCCGCGACCACCTCGCTGGCCGCCGTCACCGGCTCCGCCCTGGAGTCGTGGACCTTCGCGGCCGACGGCGACGGCTCCTACCGGATCGCCAACGGCTCCAGCGGCCAGCTGCTCGGCGTGAACTCCGCCACGGTGTCCGGCCGGGCCTGGGGTGCGCAGCCGACCGCCACCGCGGCGCCCGCGAACGGGCCGACGGTCGGCCAGCAGTGGTGGGTGATCCCGGGCACCACCGCCGCCGGGGCGGCGACCGGCACCGTCAAGCTGGTCAACCGCTACAGCGGTCTCGTCCTCGGGCTGACCCCGGCCGCCGGGCGCCTCGCCGAGACGACTCCCGTCCGCAGCTGGACGGACACCGGCGGCAGCGGCGTCGGCGGCGGGCGCAGCGCGGGTGAGCAGGCGCTGACCCTCACGGCCGTCGGGCCGGCGCCGGAGACCGTCACGGTGGCCTCCCCCGGGAACCAGTCCACGAAGGTGGGCGCGGCGGTGTCGCTGCAGCTCTCCGGGAGCGATTCGGCGGGCAAGGCGCTGACGTTCTCGGCGACCGGTCTGCCGGCCGGGCTCTCCGTCAGCGGCTCGGGCCTGGTCACCGGCACCCCCACCGCCACCGGATCGTCGACGGTGACGGTCACCGCTTCGTCCGGGACGGCCACCGGCTCGACCTCCTTCACCTGGGCCATCGATCCGGCGCTCGCGGGCAGCCACACCCTGACCGCCTCCGGCAAGGCGCTCGACGACCCGAACCACTCGACCACCGCCGGCACCCAGTTGGTGACCTGGTCACCCAACGGCGGCCCGAACCAGACCTGGGTCTTCACCGCGCAGGCGGACGGCAGCTACCGGATCACCAACGGCGAGTCGAACCTCTGCATGGACGTCAGCGGCGGCTCCACCACCGCCGGTGCCCAGGTCATCCAGTGGACCTGCACCGGCGGCAGCAACCAGCGCTGGGTGGTCACCGCCGTCACCGGCGGCTACCGGATCGCCTCGCAGAAGAGCGGCCTGCTGCTCACCACCGCCTCCGCCTCGGACGGGGCGGCGGTGACCCAGCAGGCGGACACCGGCTCGGCGCTGCAGCGCTGGACCGTCGGCTGACCGAGCGGTCCGCAGGCCCCGCGGGGAGCTCGCCCGCGGGGCACTGCCGTCGTCCTGAACCTCGGGCCGCCGGTCCGCAGGCGGCTGCGCCGTGTGAGAGGGTCGAAGGCATGGGCGAGTCCTGGGTCTTCGACGACGGCACCGCCCCGGCGACGGTCGAGGCAGCGCTCGACCTGCTGCGCGGGCGGATCGCCGCGGGGCGGCTGGAGACCTGGCTCGCGGCCTCCTCCGGCCGGTCACTGGGCGTCGTCAGCAACGGCGAACGGGCGATGGTGCTGCTGCTCGATCCCGAGGGCGATCCGGGCGGGCACGCCGTTGACCCGCTGGCCGCGGGGCGGAGCGGCGGCTTCTTCCTGACGAACGGTCAGTGCGACGAGTACCCCGACGCGGAGACCGTGCCGCTCCCGGAGGGCCTGCGGATCGTCGGCCACGTCCTGGCCACCGGTGTCCCGCCGGTCGACGCGGACTGGGCCGACGACCGCTGAGTGCCGTATCCGGCCGCGAGTCAGTCGCGGGGGATGCCGAGGGTGGCCAGCAGGTCCTCGTGGAGCTGGAACCAGACGGCGTGGTACGAGTCGGTGCTCTCCGTGACGGCGCCCTGCTCCCCCGCGTGGGCGCGGCCGAGGGCGCCGGCCAGCCGGTGCCGGTAGCGGGCGAAGCGGTGCAGCGCGGCCGACAGGTCGGCACAGACATCGTCGGCCCGGCGGTCGAGGTCGGTCAGACGGGTCAGCACGAGGGTGTCGTAGGTGGCGTCGGCGTGGTCGTTCAGGGCCATCGCGCCGTCGACCGGGCGGGTCTGCCAGGCCGTGCAGAGGTCGAGGAGTTCCGGGTTCAGGACGAGGAAGCGCTGGTACGCGTCGGCGACGGCCGCCCGGGTGCCGGAGGCCGCGAGTTCGGCGGCGATCCGCTCGGCGTCGGCAGCCCGGCCGGCCTCGGTCAGGCCCCAGCCGCCGAACGGGCCGGAGACCCGGGTGACCAGGCCGGCCACCGCC
The DNA here is from genome assembly GCF_025655475.1 of Kitasatospora sp. DSM 101779. Taxonomy (GTDB): domain Bacteria; phylum Actinomycetota; class Actinomycetes; order Streptomycetales; family Streptomycetaceae; genus Kitasatospora. Next base: position 558,422 of record NZ_JAHTIK010000001.1, read on the forward strand.
AGGTCGATCAGCTCCGACTCCACGTCGGCCTCGGGGAGGCCCGCGGCCTCGGCCGCCCGGCCGAGGCCGGCGAATCCGGTGCAGCGGAGCGTGTGGAGAACCAGCAGGTCGGGGCCGGTGCGGTGGGGCAGATCGGGCAGGTCGGGCACGCCCGTATGCTACAGCGGTGAGGTGGATCCACCCGCTGTCGGCGGACCTCCGGGAGCCGGCGGACGTCCTGGGCGGAAAGGCGCACGGCCTGGTGGCGCTGCTGCGGCTGGGGCTGCCCGTCCCGCCGGGCTTCGTGATCGGCACCGCGGCCTGCCGGGCCTTCCTGCGCGACGGGCGGTTCCCGGACGGGCTGTCCGAGGAACTCGCCGCCGCGGTCGCCGGCCTGGAGGCCGTCACCGGGCGGTGCTTCGGCGGACACCGGCGGCCGCTGCTGGTGTCCGTCCGGTCGGGTGCCGCCGTCCCGATGCCGGGCATGATGGCGACGGTGCTCGACGTCGGGCTGACCGGCGACGCGGCCGAGGGTCTGGCCGCGGAGAGCGGCGAGGACCGGTTCGTCCTCGACTCCCGGCTCCGGCTGCTCACCGGGCTCACGGCCGCAGCCACGGGCCGACCGGGCGACTTTGCGGGCTCCGACGGCAGCGTCGAGGCGCGTCTCGCCACGGCCGCGGAGGCGGTGCGCCGGCACTTCGGCGAGCCGGTGGTCGAGGACGCGCGGGAGCAGTTGGCGCAGGCGGTCGCCGCCGTGTTCCGTTCCTGGGACTCGCCGCGGGCGCGTACCTACCGCGCGCTGAACGGTGTTCCGGACGGGCTCGGCACCGCCGTCACCGTCCAGGCGATGGTGTTCGGCAACCGCGGTCGGCGCAGCGGCACCGGGGTGGCGTTCAGCCGGGATCCGGCGACCGGCGAACCGGTGCCCCACGGCGACCTCCTGTTCGGCCGTCAGGGTGAGGACGTCGTCTCCGGCGGCGCCGCCGTCCGCCCGATCGCCGACCTGGCCGGGCGGGAGCCGCAGGTGCTGGCCGACCTGTTGGAGGCACTGGACCGCGGTGAGCGGCACTGCCGTGACGCCTGCTACCTGGAGTTCACCTTCGAGGCCGGCCGGCTGTGGCTGTTGCAGATGCGGCCCGGCCGGTTCGCGGGCGCCGCCGGTGCGAGGGTGGCGGTCGACCTCGCCGACCGTGGGGTGATCGGCCGGGACGAGGCGCTGCGCAGGGTCGCACCCGGCCAGCTGCGAGACGCCGGCAGCCCGCGGATCGCGCTCGCCGACGACACCGGGCTGCTCGTCCGCGGGGTCGGCGCCTCGCCGGGTGTGGCAGGCGGGCGGGTGGCGCTGACGGCCGATGCGGCCGTCCGGATGGCCGTGGACGGTCCGGTCGTCCTGGTGCGGCCGCAGACTTCGCCGCTGGACCTGCACGGCCTGGCCGCCGCCGCGGGCGTGCTGACCGCGCTCGGCGGGCCGGCGAGCCACGCGGCGGTCGTCGCGCGGTCGATGGGCCGGCCGGCGGTGGTCGGCGCGGCGGGCCTGACGGTGGACGTCCCGGGCGGTTGCCTGCGGGTCGGCGGGCGGACGGTCCCCGAGGGCGCGGTCCTCACCCTGGACGGTGGGCTGGGCCTGGCCGTCCTCGGCTCCCCACCGGTCGCGGCGGCCGCGGACGACCCGTACCTGCGCCGCTTCCTCGCCTGGGCCGACGAGGTCTCCGGTGACGCCTCGCCGCGCCCGGCCGCCCGGCGGCTGGCCGCCGCTCAGGCCGCGCTCGGCGGGTGCTGAGAGCCGGGCCCC
>NZ_JAHTIK010000001.1:560217-578345 GCF_025655475.1 Kitasatospora sp. DSM 101779
CGGCGGGTGCTGAGAGCCGGGCCCCGCACGGGACCGGGCCCGGCCGCTGCTGCGGCCGGGCCCGGCTGCCACGGGTGTGCGGCCGGTCAGGGGCCGGTCTGGACGGCGGTGTCGTCGATCACGAAGCTCGTCTGCAGCGAGGAGTCCTCGACGCCGTTGAACTTCACGGTGACGGACTGGCCCGCGTACGCGGACAGGTCGACCGTCTTCTGGCTGTACCCGGTGTTCTTGTTGAGGTTGGACCAGGTGGCCACGGTGGTGCCGTTGACCGTGACGGTCAGCTTGTCGTAGGCGGTGGTGGTGCTGGTCTCCGCCGTGTCGATGTGCAGCCAGTAGCTGAGCGTGGCCTTGCAGCCGGACGGAATGCTGACGGTCTGTGCGGCGCTGTCCGTGTGGGAGGAGCCGTAGCCGTTCAGCCAGGCCTTCCAGGAGCCGGAGTGGGCGGCCTGGGAGGCGCTGTTGTCGACGACGCCGCTGGTGGTCGTCCAGGGGGCGGCGGTGCCGGTCTCGAAGCCTGCGTTGCCGAGCAGCTGGGCGGGGACGCAGCTGATGCTGCCGGAGACCGTCCAGGTGAAGCCGGTCGAACCGGTCTTGTTGGCGGCGTCCTTGGCGGTCACGGTCACGTTGTACGTGCCGGCCGCGGTGGCGGTGCCGGTGATCCTGCCGGAGCTGCTGATCGACAGGCCGGTCGGCAGTCCGGTGGCGGTGAAGCTGAGCGGGGTGGTGCCACCGGAGGCCGCGATCTGCAGGTCGGCGGTGCCGTTCAGCGCCGTGGCCTGGTTGCCGGGGTTGGTCACCGTCACGGTGCCGCTGCCGGCCGGCTTGGTGAGCAGACAGCCCGCGACGTTGAGGTCGATGGCCCGGCCGCTGCCGAGGCAGGTGGTGAACCAGTAGGTCTCTTCGCCGTAGCTCTGGCCCTTGGTGGCGGTGGTGGTGCCGTCGGCGGCCACCTCGCACGGGTTGTTGAGAGTGCACATCGCACCGTCGTCGTTGCCGGTGTTGTTGATGCCGACGACCTTCTTGGAGGCGGCGTCGACGATCGGCGAGCCGGAGGTGCCGTGCGTGGTGTTGCAGCCGGCGCTGTAGCGGAGCGAGTCGTGCCAGGTCCACTCGTCCTCGCGCAGGGTCGGGACGAACCCGTTGATGGAGCAGTTCCAGGTCTGCTTCCAGTACGAGGACGGGATGAACATCGCGGAGCCGTCGACCGGGTGGGTGTCGCTGATGGTCAGCGCGGTGACGCCGTACTTGCTGCCGATCGAGGAGAAGGTGTCGGTCAGCTGGTAGAGCGCCACGTCGGTGCCGGTCATGGTGGCGTACAGCACCTTGTCGGCCTGGACGGTGCCGAGCGAGGAGCCGGAGGGGCTGAGCAGCGTGCCGCTGCGGCTGGCGGTCTGATTCTGGATCACCACGCCCGAGGCGGGCATGGTCGGCAGGCAGTGGCCGTTGGTGAGCATCATCGCCCGGTCGGTGTCGACCGAGGTGGGGTACCGGACGAGCGAGGCGGAGCAGTTGCTCAGTGCGATGGTGGCCGTCAGATCGCCTGCCTGGACGGCGTAGGCGGGCACGGCTGCCGCGGTCACCGTGCCTGCGGCGATCGCGACCGCGCCTATTCCGGCGGCGAGTCCCTTGAACATGGGGTCTCCTTGTGGGGGATGTGCCGACGCGCGACCGGTTGCGCACGCGGGCCGCACGAAACTGCCATGGCCGCTTCAAGAGGGTCAACCACCCCGGCGGAAAAGGCCGTTCGCCGACACCGCCCGGCCGCGGCCGACCCGCACGATGTGGCCACGGCCAAATCCGGACGACTCCCGCCCAGCCCCCTCAACCGGGCACCGCCCACCGCGGCGAACACCGCGCCGTGCGCCCGCGGGCCGGTGCCTGCGCACCGGCTTTCGCCCTGCTCCGGGCGGGCGGACCGGCGTGCAGAGGTCCATACCCTGCCCCGCGGAGCAAGATTGACCGGAAATCGATCACAGCGGCGGAACGTACCGGCCACCGCCCGGCGGCGCGGAGCACGGCCCGACCGATGAAAGGATCGGGGCATGGTCGAACGAGTCATTGCAGCCTGCGACGGTGCCGCCAAGGGGAATCCCGGACCGGCCGGATGGGCCTGGGTCCTGGCCGACGCCGCGGGCACCCCGCAGCGCTGGCAGTCCGGCGCGCTGGGCCGGAGCACCAACAACATCGGCGAACTCACCGCGCTGGAGCGGCTGCTGGCCGCCACGGACCCGGCGGTGCCACTGGAGGTGCGGCTGGACAGCACCTACACCCGGGACGCCGTCACCAAGTGGCTGCCCGGCTGGAAGCGCAACGGCTGGCGGACGGCCTCGGGCTCGCCGGTCGCCAACCGGGACCTGATCCAGCGGATCGACGCGCTGCTGGCCGACCGTGAGGTCTCCTTCGTCCACGTCGCCGCGCACCGGGTCGACGGCGACCCCCTCAACGCGATCGCCGACAAGGCGGCCAGTGACACCGCCCGCACCCAGCAGGGCGCGGACGGCACCGCGGCGGACCTGCCGGTGCCCGATCCGGTCGCCGAACGGCCGGCCCGCCCGGCCCGCCGCCCCCGGACCCCCCGGACGGCCGGCACCGCCTCCGGCGCGTCCACGGCCTCCACCGGCTCCACGGCCTCGGGCGGGGGCCGGCGGACCCTCGCCGCCCGCTTCCCCGGAACCTGCCCGTGCGGGCGCGGCTACGGCAAGGGCGAGCGGATCACCCGGGTCGGCGAGAGCTGGGGGCACCCGGACTGCGCGTGACGGCCGCCGGAGCGCCGCTGCATCCGCCGCCCCGGGGCTCCGGCCCCGGGGCGGCGTAGCATCGGGAGCATCGGGACCAGCAGGCGCGGAGAGTCCGATGAGCACCAATCCCGCAGAGCACCGGCCGGCCGAGGTGACGGACCCGGAGTGGTCCGCCCTCGATGCCTCGCCTCCCCACCACCGCGAGTCCGCCGCACGCCGGCGGCCCGCCGCACAGTACGGCGGCGACGACGACCTGATGGGTCCGTCGTCCGCCGTGTACCCGTACCCGCCGACCAAGGACGACGAACCGGACTGAGCGGCCCCGGCGCCGCGCCCCGTCCGGCCGGGGGCGCGCAGTGCTGCGCCCGGCCGGGGCCCGCGGTCGTTCAGTGGTGCGCGCAGTGGTGCGGTGACGCGCCCGGACGGCGCCGACTCCGCAGGTGGGTGGCCCGGTGCGACCCCGCCGCAGCGCGTCACCGATCATGGAGGCGTTCCTGTGCGGTGGGTGGAGAGGTGTCCGGGTGTATTCGTGGCGGCGGTGTCTCGTCGAGGCCGGGGTGAACGGTGCCGGGGTGTCCCGTCCCGGGAGGGACGGCGCCGGGGCGGTCGGCGCCGCGCGGGCCCGGGACTACGGCGAGGCCGCCCGCTTCCTGCGCCACCGCGAACCCGCGCTGTTCGCCGCGGTGCGGATGCTGGGCGTCCCGGCGTACCAGCCGCACGCGGTCGCCGGCTACGCCTTCGCCTGCTGGACCGACGACCTGTGCGACCAGGGGGCGCCGCAGGTCCGGGCCGAGCGGTTCGCACGGTGGCGGGAACAGGTCGGCGCGGCGCTGGCCGGTGAGGAGTGCGGGCAGCCGCTGGCCCGTGCCTTCGTGCACTCGGCGAGGCTGCGCGAGCTGCCGGGGCACTGGATCGAGGACTATCTCGCCGGTGCGGAGGCGGACCTGTCGTTCACCGGCTTCGCGCGCGAGGCCGACTACCAGGCGTACGTCGACCGGTTGTCCTGGCCGTTCACCATGCTCACCGCCGGACTGGTCCACGTCGGCGGCGGGGACGAGCGCTACGCCGCGGCCGGGCGGGCGCTGGCCGACGCCTGGCAGCGGCTGGACTTCCTGATCGACCTGGCCGAGGACCTGGGCGAGGGCCGGCTGTACCTGCCCGGGCAGAGCCTCGCCGACCACGGGGTGACCCGGGACGATCTGGCCTCCGGGCGCCGCACGGAGGGCGTCGAGCAGCTGGTGGCGGACCTCGCCGACCTCGCGGAGAAGGCGCTGCTGCAGGCCGACGCGATCCTGGAGGTGCCGGCGGAGTTCCGGCCGCTGAGCCGGATGGCGCTGCGGCTGGCCCGTCGGCGGCTGGCGGCGGTCCGCCGGGCCGGCGCGGGCATCGTCGAGGGCCCCGTCCGGGACTCCGCCTGGGGCCTGCTCGCCCTGCTGACCGCGGCCCGCCGCCCGGACGCCCGCGAGCGCGCACACGACCGCCTGGCCCGCTGAGCGCCCTAGCCCGGCGGGGCCGCGCACGCAAAGGGGGACGACCTGCTCCTGCTCCGCGTGCGCGGCCCCGCCGCGTCCCGTCGCCCCGGCCGCGTCAGCGGCGGCGCAGCGGAACGGCCTTGACCAGGGCGTTCAGGACGTGGTCCGCGGTGTCCCGCGGCGGGTCCTCCATCAGGTGGGTGAGCAGCCGGGCCAGCGAGGCGAGCAGGCCGGGCCGGGCCATGACCTGTCCGTTGAGGATCGGCCGGTAGCCGAACCGGCTGAACACGAGGTCACCGGCGGTGTTGCCGAGCCGGTAGTAGCGCCCCCAGCGGCGCCGGATCTCGGCGGGGTAGCGCTGCAGTGCCTGGTCGCGGCGGGGCCCGGCGGGACGGGTCAGCGCGAGGACGACGGTGTCGGCGGCGACCTCGGCGGCCTCCATGGCCTGGGCGATGCCCTCGCCGCTCCAGGGGCTGATCATGCCGGCGCTGTCGCCGACCAGCAGCAGGCCGCGGCTGTACTGGGGGTGGCGGTTGAAGCCCATCGGCAGGGCGGCGCTGCGCAGCGGCGAGTCGGCGTTCTGCTCGTTGAGGCCCCAGTGCCGGGGCAGCCGGGCGAGCCACTGGTCGAGGGTGGCGCGGAGGTCGATGGTGCCGTGGTCGCGGTGCGGCAGCGCGCCGAGGCCGACGTTGACCCGTCCGTCGCCGAGCGGGAAGATCCACCCGTAGCCGGGCAGGTCGCGGCCGGTGCGGGCGCACCGCAGGTCGGCCCAGAGCTCCAGGTACTCGTCCTTGGAGAGTTCGGGGCTGCGGTAGTAGCGGCGGGCGGCGGTGGCGAGGGCGCGGCGGGGGTCGCGTTCGAGGCCCATCGCGATGGCGGTGCGGGCGGAGGCGCCCTCGGCGGCGACGACCAGCGGCGCGCGGTAGGTGACCGGTCTTCCGTCCGGCCCGGTGGCGGTGACGCCGGTGATGCGTCCGGCGCGGTCGGTGATCGGGCCGGTGGCCTTGACGCCGAGCCGGAGCCGGGCGCCGGAGGACTCGGCGTGCCGGGCGAGGATGTCGTCGAAGTCGTGGCGGCTGCGGGTGAGGCCGAAGTCGGGGTAGCGGCCGAGGTCGGGCCAGTCGATGGTGACCTGGCGGCCGGCGCAGACCCAGCGCATGCCGCGCGAGCGCATCCAGCCGGGGGTGTCGATGTCGATACCCATGCGCAGGAGCTGGTGGACGCCGCGCGGGGTCAGCCCGTCGCCGCAGACCTTGTCGCGCGGGAAGCGGCTCTTCTCGAGCAGCAGGACGTCGACGCCGGCGCGGGCGAGGTGGATCGCGGTGGACGAGCCGGCGGGTCCGGCGCCCACCACGATGACCTGGGCCTCCTCGGTGGCGGGCGGCTCGTGGGCGTCGGGGGTGTCGGGCGACGTCCGGGCCCCGGGGGCTCCGGCGGCGGTCGCGGGGTCGGGGTTCTGCGGTGTCGGCGGGTTCTGCGCCGGTGGCCTCACGGTCTCCTCCTGAGTGCGCCTGTGCACCGTGCGAATGCCTGATCCCTACCCACCGGCGGCGCCACACCGTCGGCTGTGTTCCTCACCACACGATCGTGGCACGGCGGCGGGGGCGGACGACGGCAGGCGCGGCCGGTCGACGGCGCCGCGCGCGCCGGCGGAAGCCCCCCTCCGCCGGCCGGATCGGCAGCCCGCACGCTGCCCGCGGAGGCCGGGCGCGCGCCACGCCGACCCGGGTGGACCGCCGATACCCAGGACGTCTACATTCTCGTAGACGTGCGGGCGGAGGCCCGCCCGCAGGGTCGAGATCCGGGAAGGGTCCCACGTGAGCGTGATCACCGTCGGTCAAGCCGTCGTCCTCGGCGTGGTGGAGGGAGTGACGGAGTTCCTGCCGATCTCCTCCACCGGCCACCTGAAGATCACCGAGGGCCTGATGGGCATCCCGGTCGACGACAAGTCGGTGGTCGGCTTCACCGCGGTCATCCAGGTCGGTGCCATCGCGGCCGTGCTGCTCTACTTCCTCAAGGACATCACCCGCATCGTCGGCGCGTGGGGCCGCGGCCTGGTGAACAAGGAGGAGCGGTACCACCACGACTACAAGTTCGCCTGGTGGGTGATCTACGCGACGATCCCGATCGTCGTCGTCGGCCTCGCCGCCAAGCCGCTGATCGAGGGCCCGCTCGCCTCCCTGTGGGTGGTCGCCGGCTCGCTGATCGTCGGCAGCGGCGTCATGTGGGCGGCGGACCAGATGAGCCGTCTCAAGCGCGGCGAGGACGACACCGGCCTCAAGGACGCGATGATCGTCGGCTCCGCCCAGATCCTCGCCCTGCTCTTCCCCGGCTTCTCCCGCTCCGGCGCCACCATGTCCGCCGGCCTGATGCTGGACCTCGAGCGCGTCGCCGCCACCCGGCTCTCGTTCTTCCTCGGCATCCCGGCGCTCACCGGCGCCGGCCTGTACGAGCTCAAGGACGCCCTCGGCGCCGGCGTCGACCCGCTGCCGCTGATCGTCGGCACCGCGGTCTCGTTCGTCGTCGCGTACGCCTCCATCGCCTGGCTGCTGAAGTACGTCGCCAAGCACTCCTTCAACGCCTTCGTGGCCTACCGGGTCGTCGTCGGTGTGCTGCTGCTCGGCCTGCTCGGCACGGGCGTCCTGAACGCCTGACCCGCACCGCCGCAACGGGCGGCCGCCCACCACCCGGGCGGCCGCCCGCGCCGTGTCCGCACCGCGAACGCACCGTGCCCGGCACACGCCGCGCCCGGCCCGGGTCCGCATCACGTCCGTCCGTGCGGTCGACGCCGTCGACCGCACTGCACCCCGACCGCACCGCGCCCCCGGTTGCGCGCACGCCGCGTAGCCTGGAGACCGAGCCGCCGCCACGGCCCCGGGCGCGGCCCGACGGGGAGAGGGGAACACCGGGAATGTCCTACGCCACAGCGACGAGGCGCCCGCACGGGCAGCTCGAGTCCGACGTCCTCGCCGTCCTCTGGTCGGCCGACCGGCCGCTCAGCCCCGGCGAGGTCAACGACGCACTCGGCAGCGCCCTCGCCCGCACCACCGTCACCACGATCCTGACCCGGCTCCACGAGAAGGACCTCGTCCACCGCGAACGGGCCGGCCGCGGCTACGTCTACGCCGCCGCCCAGGACGCCTCCGGCATCGTCGCCTCCCGGATGCACACCGAACTCAGCAAGGGCGCCGACCGCGACAGCGTGCTGCGGCACTTCGTCTCCGCGCTCGGCCCCGGCGACGAGGCCCTGCTGCGCAGCCTGCTCGCCGACGCCGACGGCACCCGGGAGCGGGCGTGAACACGCCCGCCCTGGCCGCGCTCCTGCTGCCCTGGCTCGCCGCACCCGCCGTCCGGGCACTCGCCGCCCGGCTCACCCCGCGCTGGGCCGCCCTGTCCGTGGCCTGCTGCGCCGCCCTGCTCGCCGCCGGCACCGCGGTCGGCCTGTCCGTGCTGCTGCTCGCCGGACTGCTGCACCTGCCCTGGCTGGCCGCCGCCGGCCGCCTGCCGCTCGCCTGGCTCGCCGCCACCTCCCCCGTCCCCGTCCGGGTCGCCGCCCTGCTCGCCCCCGCCCCGCGGGCCCCCCGCGGCCGCCTCCTCCACCTGGTGGTGGCCGGACTGCTCACCGTCGTCGGCACCACCGCCGCCACCGGACTCGGCTCCGCCTACGACCTCCACGAGTACGTCGAACAGGGCCAGGCCACCTCATCCCCTGCGGCCCCGGCCAACCGGTGACCGACACGCCGGACGCGGCCGCGCGACTCGCCCGCCGCGTCCGCGAGGCACTCACCGCGGCCGGCCCGCCCGTGGTCGGTCCCGGACCGGACGAGGAGCCCACCGGCGGCGCCCAGGTCCGCGTCGACACCTGGAACAGCCACTTCCTCGGCTGGAACCCGAGGTGGTCGTGACCTGGCGGACGAGCCGGGAGCTGCGGGCGCCGATGGTGGCCGCGATGACGGGCAACGACCTCGGCCACCCGTCGATCCGGCAGTCCGGCGAGGCGCAGGAAGCCATGTGCGCGGCCCTCCTCGCCGTCCTGACGAGCGCGGGCTTCACCGCCCGGGAGCACGACAACGACATGAGCCCCTTCGGCGTCCGCGTCCTCGCCGGTCCCGCCGACGGCTGACCTCCCGGGCCCGCGCCCCACTGCCGCTACCCGTTCTCCGTCCGGTACGGGCGCGCGCGGGCGCGCAGCACCCGGCGGGCCGCCACCCCGGCGGCGAGGTGGCAGGCCAGACCGACCGGGACGGCCACCAGCGGGACCTTGGTGCCGAGCCACAGGTGGAACCCGAGGCCGCCGGCGACCAGGGCGAGGGCCCCGATCCGCAGGGCACGGTTCGCCCGCAGGGCACCGCTCGCCCGCGCCGCCGCGGTCATGCGGACGGACCCGGGTTGACCGCCTGCACGTAGTGGATCCAGGGGCGCAGGTCACCGGTGCGCACCTCGGTGAACCCGGCCTGCTCGACCAGCGGCCGCAGCAGGTGGACGGGGTTGTGCTCCATCACGGGCCCGGTGACCGCGCCGATGAGGTGGCGGGCCACCGCACCGGACGGCGGGCGGAAGTCGGCGAGCACCAGCCGCCCGCCCGGCCGCAGCACGCGGCGCATCTCGGCGACGGCCCGCCCGCGGACGTCCTCGGGCAGGTGGTGGACCATCAGGCTGCTGGCCACCACGTCGAACTCGCCGTCGGCCGCCGGGAGTTCCTCGGCGATGCCGTCGGTGAAGGTGCAGTGGGCGCGGCCGGCGGCGCTGCGCCGGGCGTGGGCGAGGACCTCGGCGGACGGGTCGACGCCGACCGCGCGGCCGGCCGGGGTGACGGCATCGGCGAGGCGCAGCGTGAGGTAGCCGGTGCCGCAGCCGACGTCCAGGGCGCGGTCGCCGGGTCGGGCGCCGGTCAGTTCGGCGAGGCGGGTGTAGACGCTGCGGCGGCGTCCGCCGAAGAACACCGCGCCGAACGCCTCGTAGGCGCGGGCGTGGCCGATGGTCTGCCCGGCGGTACGGGAGTCCGCCGTGCCGTGCAGAAAGCGTGCGAGTTCCATGCCGGAACCTTTCTTAGTGGCGACTAAGTAACTTCAACTTAGTCGCTACTAAGTTCTCTGGCAAGGGGCCGATAGGATGCCGGTGTGCCCGCCCCCCAGCCCGCCCAGAAAGCCACCCAGAAGGCCCGGCGCCCGCGCCTGAGCGCGGAGGACCGCCGGGCGTCGATCCTCGACGCCGCCACCGAGGTCTTCTCCGAACTCGGCTACCAGCGCGGCAAGATGTCCGAGGTCGCCCGCCGGGTCGGGGTCAGCGAGCCGGTCGTGTTCCAGAACTTCGGCTCCAAGTCGGCCGTCTTCGCGGCCGTCCTCGACCACGCGGCCGCGCTCATGTCGGACGGACTCCGTTCCTGGGCGGGCCGCTGCCCGACCGTCGGCGCCTGGCTGGCCGAACTCCTCGCCCCCGAGCACCTCGCCCATGTGCACGCCCGGGGCACCGTCGGCGTGCTCTTCGAGGACGCCATGACCCTCACCAGCGAACCCGAGGTCCTCGAAGCGGCCCGCCGCGGCAATCGGGCCCTGGCCCGCACCCTCACCGACCTGCTCGAACAGGGCCGCGCCGACGGCAGCCTCCGCCCCGACGTCGACCCCGCCGCCGGGGCCTGGTGGCTGATCTCCCTGCTCTCCTCCCAGCATTTCCGCCAGACCGTCGCCCCCGACCCCGCCGACACCGAGGCCGCCCTCGTCGCCCTCACCCTGCGCCTCCTGATGCCCGAGAGCCCCGCCACCTGACCGGCCTGTAGCCGGAGTCAGCGCGTGTTCGGGCGGTCTCGACCAGGGCCGGGCACCGGCCGTCGCCCGCGCCGATCGGGCGCCCGCCCGCATCACCGCCACCGGCGGATCCGGGGAAGAATGCCGGCATGACGACTTGAAGAGCAGCGGCCGGGCGACCGTACTGGCAGAAGGTCGCGGCCTGGGACACCGTTCCGGACGGCGATCGGCGGGTGTGCGCGGACTGTGGAACTCCTGTCCGCTCGTACCAGTACCGCCTCCGTCCGGCAGGGTCCTCGATGTTCGAGCGGTGCATCGGACTCGCCTGGTGTTCCGCTTGCAGGATCTACGTCGGCAACCTGGTGTACGTCCCGCGGGAGCGGGTCCTGGTCGATGCCCTCGCGTGTCTTCCCCCTGAGCAGCGGGACCGACTCCTCCGCTCGGAATCCCGGCTGGTCAGGTTCCTGGACCGGCACGCCTGACGCGGCACCAGTCCGGTCCAGCGGCCGGTAATTCGGGTGACACGGCCCGGATTCGTCGACATCATCGGTCAGTTGTTCTGCCACGTCCGACTTCGGGGGTACACCACGTCCGTCCACCAGCAACTCCGAGCCTGGTCGCTGTCCTGGTCCGAGGTCGACCCGGGGCAGAATGCCTTCGCATGGGACGACGACGAGGGGGACCGGCTCGCGGCGCTGGTCGCCCCGATGGCGCCTCCCGCCGAAGCCGATCGGATGGAGAACTTCCGCTTCATGCGGGAGGTGACCGAACTGCTGACGGCACGCTACGGCCGCTGGGCCTGCGGCTGGGACTGGTCGATCCACAACGGCGGCCCCGTCGGCGCGTGGTGCTGTGACGCGCATTCGGTCGGAGAGGCCGAGGAGACCGCCGCACGGGTCGTGGACTGCGTGCTGGAGTGGCGCGACTGGCTGGAGGACACGGCCGAGCGGTTCGAGCGACTGGCCCCGCCTCCCGGCGCGGACGCCGAGGACCGCAGCTGGCATCTGGAACGTGCGGCAACCCGCCTGGTCACCGCAGTGGTGGACCGGACCCAGGCCGAGGCGGGCTGGTACGGACTCGCCGAGACGACGTTGGCCTGGTTCCTGTCCTCCACGGGGCTGGGACCGGAGGATGCGGAGAAGGCGGTGGATGCTGCGATCGGCGGCCGGTTCAAGAGCTGGGCCGCACCGACGCCGACCCTGCTCGATGCCGTGGGAGAGGCCCTGGCCGTCAGCCTGACCGGTCGCGGGTCCTACCGTGAGCGATGACGCGCTGGCGCAGTGGTGCAGGGTCAGGGAGCAGGTCGACTGGTGCTCCGCGTCGGCGGCCCCGGTGCCGGTGCGGCCGGCCGTCGACGGACTCGCCGCCTGGTTCGACGGGCCGGTCCGCACTCGCGACCCGGACCGCGCCGACCGTCTGCTCGCCGCGATGGCCCGCTCCCGCACCGCAGCCTCCCGGCCGGAGCCGCTCACCCTCGCACTGCTCGACGACTGGCAGAGGCTGGTCCTCGGCGTCCCCCGCGTGCCCCTGCGCGAGGGGGACGCCTTCGCCAAGGGCGGCCGGGAGCGCTACGGACTGACGCCGCACACCTGGCAGGACTTCGCCGCCTGCCTGCGTCAGAGCGCAGACCCCTCGGTCCCGCTGCCCGCCCGGGCGGCGCGGGCGTATCTCGACGTCGCCTTCTTCCATCCCTACCCGGACGGCAACGCCCGCCTGGCGCTGCTGGCTCTCGCGTACGTCCTGGAGACGGAGGACGTACGCCTGGACGAGGTGGGACCGCTGCAGACCACGCGCTACGCGGACGACCCGGCCGGCGCCCTCGACCTCGCAGCTCTCGTCTCCGTACTGATCCGTGCCACCCAGCGCCGGGCGGCCGCAGTCGCACACTGACGCATCACCGCGTTGAGCAGGCCGGGTCTGTCTCCCCCGCGGCCGGCGCCGACGTGGGCGATCACCACCGGCCGAGGTCGGACACAGGCGGGGAACACGGGCCTACGAACCGTCCGCCCGCGCCCCGGCCTGCGGCTCCGGTGGCGCGGACGGCCACCAGGGGATGCGGCGGGCGAGCAGCGCACCGAGCGCGAGCCAGCCGGCGGCGAGGAGCCACCCGCCGAGGATGTCCAGGGGCCAGTGCACGGCGAGGTAGACCCGGCTCAGCCCCACGAGGGCGGCGACGCCGAGGAGCAGCACCGTCCAGCGGCGGCGGGCGGCGGGCGGGCGGCCGATGGCCGCGAGGTGGCGACCGATCGCCCAGGCGAGCAGGCCGAAGGCGGTGGCGGAGGTGAAGGTGTGCCCGGACGGGAAGGAGAAGCCGCTCGCCGTGGCGGCCCATCCGGCGACGGGCGGGCGGGGCCGGCCGGTGCCGTGCATGATCAAGGTCCGCAGCAGTTGGCCGGCGGCGAGCCAGCCGAGCGGGGCGAGGGCGACGAGCAGCCGCCGCGGGCCGGCTGGGACGTGGCGTGCGGTGAGCAGCCCGGCGCCAATCGCCGCCGCGTACGGGACGAGGGCGCTGCCGAGGGAGGTCACCGCGGAGGCGGCGACCCGGGCCGCCCCGGGCCGGTGGTCGCCCGACCAGTCGATGGCGTCCCGCTCCCAGCCGAACGGTGCCGTGCCGTGGACGACGAGCAGCAGGGCCAGCGCGGTGAATCCCGCCCACGCGCCGACCAGGACGGCCAGGGCGGTGCGCGTGCCGTGCCGCGCGGCCGGGGCCTGCGTCCCGGTCGGCTCCCCGCGGTCGGGGCGGGCGGCGGCCCGGTCCGCGTCGGCCACGGCGGTCACCGGCCGCCCTCGGCGATGCGACGCCCACCGAGCGGGCGGCCGACCTTCAGCGCCGAGCGGTCGGCGCGCAGCACGGACGAGCAGGCTTCCGGCACATCGGAGAGGTCCGGCACGGGGACGGCAAGGGACGACATTCAGGCCACGCCTCTCGGGAGGATGCCGCGGGACGGCCCACCGCCACACGCTGTCTACATCAATGTAGACGACGCCCGCGGCGGGGCCGCACCACCCCGCCCGCCCGTCGGAGGCGGGCCACCCGGACGGCGCCCGCCGGCGTTCCGATGGCCAGCTCCGCGAGATCGGACGCCGCGTCACCACCGCCATCGACCCCACCGGCAGCTGCCCCGGGCCCGGCCCGGCCTGACGCCGCGGCAGTTCCCGCCCCGCCCGCACGTCGCCGCGACCGGCTGCCATCATGCTCGGATGCGAGAGATCGATCAGCTGGTCCAGGTGGACGACCCGGCGTGGCCGGACATCCGGGCGGCGTGCGCGGCGAGCGACGTGCCGGTGCGGGTGCTGCCCGTCGACCCCGAGGACGGCCGCCGGTGCCTGCTGCAGATGCAGGTGACCGCCCGGTCGGCACTCGGCGCCCTGACGCTGCACTGCGGCGGACTGGTCCTGGACGACGGCTGGGTGCGGGTGTACGGCGGCGGCTCGGAGTCGCTCGGCGGCCTGCCGAGCCTGGGGCGGGTCAACCGGTTCCCCTCAGCGCTCGATCCCGCATGGCACCCCGCGACGGGGCTGGTCGTCGGGCACGACGTCCTGGGCGGGGTGTTCGCGCTGAACGGCCACGACCCGGCGGGTGAGGGCCGCCCGGGCCTGCCGGGACAGATGACCTGGTTCGCTCCCGACACGCTGGAGTGGGAGGCGTTGGAGGTCGGCCACTCCGCCTGGGTCTCGTGGCTGCTGTCGGACGGCCCGGGGGCGCTCTACGAGGGGCTGCGGTGGCCGGGCTGGCGCGAGGAGAGCGCGGCGCTGACCCCCTCACAGGGGATCGCCGTCTACCCGTTCCTCTGGTCCGAGCAGGCCCGCGCCGACCTGGCGGCGACCAGCCGGAAGGCCGTGCCCATGCGTGAGGTCCTCGGCGTGGCGGCGGACTTCGCCCGGCAGGCGGGCCCGGCCGATCCGGGTTTCCTCGGCGAGATGTGAGGAGGCCTGCAGCACGGGCCGGGCTCACTCCAGCAGGTCGTCGGCGGTGGTGCCGGGCGGCAGCGGCAGCAGGCCCTTGGCGGCGAAGCCGCGGAGGAGGGTCTCCCAGCCGGGGTGGTCCGCGAGCAGGGCGTGCAGTTCACCGGTCGCGGCGGCGGCCTCACCGCGGGCCATCAGGGCTCCGGCCCGCAGGAAGCGCAGGCCCTGTTCGCCGGGCAGGGCGGCGAGGGCGGTGTCGATCGCCCGGAGGGCACCGTCCGCATCGCCGCCGTACAGCGCCTCCACCGCCCGGTCGAAGCCTCGGTAGGCGTCGGCGGCGGTGAGCAGCCGGGCGAGGTCGCCGAGCGGGTCGCCGGAGCGGTCGGTCCGCAGGTCGACCAGTCGGCCCTGCCACGGCGCGCCGCGGGTGCCGGCGACCACCAGCAGGGCGGCGGACATCCGGCCGCGGGCGTCGCCGCCGGCGGCCTCGGCGGCGCGCAGCGCGGTGAGCAGGCGGTGCGGGAAGGGTCCGCGGGCGGCGGTGTAGGCCTCGGCCATGGCGGGCCAGACCCGGTCGGTGGCGGCCATGTTGGCCTGGACGGCGCAGCTGTCCTCGATCAGGTGGCCGGCGTGGTCGACGCAGAGGGTGCCGGTGCGGGCGGCGAGGGTGCCGTCGGCGGAGACGAGGGCGATCTGCCGCATCTCGGCGGCCGGGTCGGTGGCGACGGCGTCGGCGAGGGTGTCGGGGGCGGACATTCCGGCGGAGAGTCCGTCCAGGCAGCGTGGGCCGTGGGCGGGCTCGGTGAAGCCCTGGGTGGCGACCGCTCCGACGCCGGGCCGGGCCCAGGGGACGAGGGTGCCGACGGCGAGCACGGCGGACTGGACGGCGACGCCGAGCGCCCCGGTCTCGGGGTCGCGCGCCACGATCGAGTACGTCATTCCGGCCTCCCGCCCCCGGGTTGCGCCCACCGCTCAGATCCTCCGCCTTCCGGGGGGAACCCACCAGCGGGCCTTCCGCAGAGCCCGCTGCGGGATTAGGGTATTGCTTCATGATGAAGCACGTACATAATTCTGGGGAGTTGTCGGCCGATGACGACGGCCGGTTCTACGACGCCGGGGTCCGGGCCGCGATGGCGGCGTTGGCGGTGGAGGGCGACACGCTGGCGCTGGAGGCGGCAGCGGCGTTGCGCTCGGCCACCCAGGCGGTGGACCGCCTGCGGGCGCTGGGCGCGGGCGGTCGCGGGTTGAGCACGGGGGCGCTGGACGTCCTCGTCCGGCTCGCCACGGCGGACGAGGAGGGGCTGACCATCGGGGAGCTCGCCCGGGCCGGCGGGGTCAGTTCGCGCAACGTCACGGGCCTGGTCGACACCTTGGAGGGCGACGGGCTGGTGCGGCGGGTCCGCGACGAGGCGGACCGCCGGTCGGTCCGGGTGGTCGTGACGGCCGGGGGCCGGGCCTGGCTGGAGGCCTTCCGCGGTCCGACGCAGCGTGCCATGGCGGCCGTCTTCCGGGGCTTCACGCCCGAGGACCTCGCCGCCTTCCGGCACCTGTGCCTGCGCCTGGTCGACAACCAGCGCCGCCTGGAGGAGCACCTGGCCGGCCGGCCCGCCGCGCCGCCGGCCCCCTGAGCCGACGGGCGACGCGTTCGGATCGGGAGTCAAGGCCTCAGCAGGGGAGGGAACGGGCGAGGCGGAAGCCCACGTCGTCGACGGTGAAGGTGGGGTGGCTGCGGCGGCGGGCGGAGGCGCGGCAGCTCCAGTGCTCGTCGAACCAGCCGCCGCCGCGGAGCACCCGGTAGCTGCCGTAGACCTCGGCGTCGTAGACGTCCCAGCACCAGTCCCAGACGTTGCCGAGCATGTCGTGGAAGCCCCAGGCGTTGGGCTGCTTGCCGCCCACCTCGTGCAGGCGCTCCCCCGAGTTGCCGCGGTACCAGGCGATCTCGTCCAGCGGGCCGTAGCGCGGCCCGTCGGTGCCGGCGCGGCAGGCGTGCTCCCACTCGGCCTCGGTCGGCAGCCGGTAGCCGTCGGCGGAGGCGTCCAGGCCGATGCCCTCGCCGTCCTCGTGCAGCCGGTAGGCGGGCGACAGCCCTTCACGGGCGGAGAGCGCGTTGCAGAACCGGACGGCGTCCCACCACGAGACGCCCTCGACGGGCAGCCGCTCCCCGTGGGCCGGTCCCGGCTGCCGCCCGGTGACCTCGGCGTGGAGGGCCCGGGTGACGGGCACGTCCGCGAGCTCGTACGGGGTCAGTCCGACGGTCCAACTCCGCTGCGTGCGGCGGTCCGTGAGCACGACCTCGCCGGCCGAGACAGTGATCATCGCAAGGTGTGCGCCGAGGTCCATGACCCCTCCCGGAATCGGCCGGACACGCCGAGGGCCCGGCAGGGGTGCCTGCCGGGCCGTCGGACCTGGTGGCCGGAGTCGGATTCGAACCGACGACCTCTGGGTTATGAGCCCAGCGAGCTACCGAGCTGCTCCATCCGGCGATGTGTGTTCACCGTACTGGCGGGCTCCGACTGACGGGAAATCATTTTCCGCGGCCTGCAGCGGTCAGGGGCAGGTCACGACCTGGCCGGCCCAGGAGAGGCCGCCGCCGAACGCGAGGAGCAGCACGCGGGCGCCGGAGGGGAGTTCGCCGCGCTCCGTGAGCTTGGAGAGGGCGAGCGGCACGGAGGCGGCGGAGGTGTTGCCGGACTCGACGACGTCCTGCGCGATCAGCGTGTGCGGCGGCAGGTCGAGCTGCCGGACGAGGGCCTCGATGATCCGCAGGTTGGCCTGGTGGGTGACCACGCCGGTGAGGTCGGACGGGGCGATTCCGGCGCGCTCGCAGGCCTCGCGGGCGATGGCGGGCAGTTCGCCGGTGACCCAGCGGAACACCGACTGGCCCTCCTGGGCGAACCGCGGCTGCCAGTCGTCGACGAGCCGGACGGCGTTTCCGCGGGACGGGTCGGAGCCCCAGGCGACCGGGCCGATGCCGGCAGTGTCGGCCGCACTGAGGACGGCGGCGCCGGCGCCGTCGCCGAGCAGGACGCAGGTGCTGCGGTCGGTCCAGTCGGTGACGTCCGACATCTTCTCGGCGCCGATGACGAGGGCGTGCCGGGCGGCGCCGGCCCGCAGGCTGTGGTCGGCGGTGGCGAGCGCGGTGCAGAAGCCGGCGCAGCCGTTGTTGAGGTCGAAGGCGACTGCGGAGGGGATCGCGAGCCGGGCGGCGACCTGGGCCGCGGTGGAGGGGCAGCGGTCGATCGCGCTGCAGGTGGCGACGGTGACCAGGCCGATGTCGGAGGGTTCCAGGCCGGCTGCGGCGAGGGCCTTCTCGGCCGCGGCGGCGGCCATGTCGGCGACGGTCTCCTCCGGGGCGGCGATCCGGCGGGTGGCGATGCCGGTGCGGCGGCGGATCCATTCGTCGCTGGTGTCGACCATCGCGGCGAGGTCGTCGTTGGTCAGGACGCGGGCGGGCTGGTAGTGGCCCAGTGCGGTGATGCGGCTTCCCTGCATTCCCTGCATGCCGGTCTCTCCTCGGCTCGGCGACGGTTCCCGGGAATATAGCAAC
The DNA here is from genome assembly GCF_025655475.1 of Kitasatospora sp. DSM 101779. Taxonomy (GTDB): domain Bacteria; phylum Actinomycetota; class Actinomycetes; order Streptomycetales; family Streptomycetaceae; genus Kitasatospora. The sequence continues at coordinate 577,625 of NZ_JAHTIK010000001.1, forward strand.
CGATCGGTCGGACGCTATACGGATGGCTGCTCGCTACGATGACGGCATGAGTCCACGCAAGTCCGTCGCCGAGGCCCGAAGAACGAGGGACCGCATCCTGGAGCACGGCATCGCGATCGCCTCGGTCGACGGGCTGGACGGGCTGACCATCGGCCGCCTCGCCACCGACCTGGGCATGAGCAAGGCCGGCGTGCTCGGCCACTTCGGCACCAAGGAGGCACTGCAGCTCGCCGCGCTGGACGGCGCGGCGGCGATCTTCTCCCGGACGGTGTGGGCGCCCGCCGAGCACCGGCCGCCCGGCCTGGCCCGGCTGAGGGCGGTCTGCGAGGCGTGGATCACCTATCTGGAGACGGACCGCGACACCTTCCCCGGCGGATGCCTGTTCACCACCGCAGCCGTCGAGTTCGACGCCCGCAGCGGGCCGGTGCGCGACGCGGTCGGCCGGCTGCTGCGGGTCTGGCGCCGCCGGCTGGCAGCGGAGGCGCGCACGGCCGTCGCCGAGGGCGAGCTGCCGGCCGACACCGACCCGGAGCAGCTCGTCTACGAGCTGGGCGGCCTCTATCTGGCACTGAACCAGGAGCTCCAGCTCTTCGGCGCCCCCGGCGCCGCCGAACGCACCCGCCGCGGCCTGGACCGCCTGCTCGGCCCGGGCGCCCCGGCGGGCCGGGCTCCCACGCCCCGGACACGCCGCGCCGCCCCCTGACCCGCGCTGCCACGCCGG
>NZ_JAHTIK010000001.1:578370-646054 GCF_025655475.1 Kitasatospora sp. DSM 101779
GGCCGGCCGCTCGGCGGTGGCCCGGCCCCGGGGACCGGTGCCCGGCGCGCCGGGCGGGGCCGCGCCCCCGCTACCGTGGACGCATGGTTCTCCCCTCCGCCGAACGGACCGTCAGCGACGACCTGGGCACGCCGGTCCGGCTGGGCCGGGTCGCCCGGGTGGTGTCCCTGGTGCCCTCGCTCACCGAGGCGGTCGAAGCGACCCGCCCGGGTCTGCTGGTCGGCGCCACCGACTGGTGCAGCCACCCGGCCGGGCTGGACGTCGTCCGGATCCGCGGCACCAAGAATCCGGACACCGCCCGGATCGCCGGCCTGCGGCCCGACCTGGTGATCGCCAACGAGGAGGAGAACCGTGCCCCCGACCTGGCCGACCTCCGCGAGGCCGGTCTCGCCGTCTGGGTCACCCGCATCCGCACCCTCGACGAGGCCTTCGCCTCGCTCGACCGGCTCCTCACCGTCGCCTGCGGCCTGCCCCGGCCGTCCTGGCTCGACGAGGCGGAGGACGCCTGGCGGTCCCTGCCCGGCCCGGACGGTCCGCCGCGGCGCGCGGTGGTGCCGATCTGGCGGCGGCCGTGGATGGTCCTCGGCCGCGACACCTTCGCCGGCGACCTGCTGCGCCGCCTCGGCGTGCACCAGCTGTACGCCGACCACACCGAGCGCTACCCGGCCGTCCCGCTGGACGAACTGCAGGCCGCCGGAGCCGAGTTGGTGGTCCTCCCCGACGAGCCCTACCGGTTCACCGCCACCGACGGACCCGAGTCCTTCCCCGGTGTCCCCGCCGCCCTGGTCAGCGGCCGCCACCTCACCTGGTACGGCCCCTCCCTCGCGGAAGCCCCCGCCGTCCTCGCCGCCCGACTCACCGCCGCAACCCCGGCCTGACCCGCCGCCGTCGTACCGCAGGGCGGCGTGGCCGTCACTGCAGGAGCACGTGGGTGCCGCGCTCCTCGAGGATGTCCACGAGCAGGTCGAACAGCAGGACCGGGCCACCGTCGGTGGGCACCTGTTCCACCAGGCGCGCCCGGGCACCCGCCGAGTCCGCCCACTGCAGGGTGAACGGGGGCGTGGCGCCCCAACGGCCCCTGAGACAGTCGACGAGGGCGTCGAGGTTCCAGCCCCAGTACCCACCGGGTCCGTTGACGGCTTCGCCCATCGCACAGAAGAAGCTGTCCCGGTCCTCGATGTGCCGGCCGTCCAGGGTGACCACCCGGCCGGCGGGGGTGTCGGCCCTCCCCCGTCGGCGGTACTCGTGGGACAACAGCGCCACCGACAGCCACGCCCGCCGGTCCTGGGGGGCCAGTTCGCGCCACAGGCCGGTACGGTCCAGACGCCCCGTCCGGATCAGCTCCCACACGCCGTCGGCCCCGGGCATCGCACTGTCGCACCACAGCGTCACGACGAGGTCGACGAGGCCGGCCCCGTGGGCGGAGGGCCGGACGTCCACGACGGTGACCTCGTTGACGACGTAGGACCCCATGGCGACGCCGGTGGCGTCGAGGATCGCCAGGTCGGCGCTGCCCGCCACGGCACAACGCGTGCCGACCCGGTCGGCACTCCTCCGTAGGCCGCCCTCCGGGCGGCACCCCGCGAGGCGCATCCGCCGGGCACCCGGGTCTTCGGGCAGGGGCGTGAACAGTCCGTCCGCGTCCCTGGCGAAGCCCCAGACGTCGGCGTCGTCCTCGTTCGACGCCAGCGCGCACCTCTGTCCCCGGCCTGCCGCCCGCATCGCACCCCCGTGTGATCGCCGATCATACGGCCCGCCCGGCGGTGCTATCGGGTGCCCGGCGGTCGGTCGAAGACGCAGTCGCCGCAGACCCCGCCGCCGGGCACCCGGTAGTAGAGGCAGCAGGAGGTGCGGCGGAAGGCAAGCGCGCGGTCGGGGGCCGTGACCGTGCCGGTGCCGACCAGGGGCGGGGCGCCGAGCAGTGCGCGGACGAGCTCAGCGGTGTGGCGCGCGGCCTCGGTGTGCCGGACGGAGGGGGCGGCGGCCAGCACCCGGCCGGCGCCGACCAGGGCCGATGCGGCGTTGCCCTCGAGCAGGCGTTCCGCCACCGGTACGACCGAGCGGACGGCCTCGGCCAGCGGGGCCAGGTTCTCCACCGCCACCGCCTGCCGGAGGCCGTCGGCGAGCGACCCGCCCAGGGCGGACGGCCGGTCCGGCAGCCACAGCTCGAAGGCTCCCTGGGCGGGCAGCATCCCGTGGGCGCGGTCGGGGTGCAGGTCCGGGACGATCCCGCCGATGGCGGCCGCGCCGAGCGCCACCGACCAGAGCCGGGAGGCGAGTCCGAGGTGCACCACCGAGGCCGCCACCCTCGGCTCCCGGGTGCCCAGCTGTCGCGCGGCCTGCCCGATCCGCCCGGCGAGCGGCCCGTCGGCCCCCGCCGCGTACAGCTCCCGCAACGGCCGGAACCCGGCCGGCGGCACCGCACCCGTCCGGACGTCGAAGTACGGCCCGACCCGGCCCACCACGCCCCACACCTCGGCCACCGCCGCCTTCTCCCTCCCCGGGTCTCCCCCGACTGCGCGGCAAGCCAACCAGGGGCGTGGGGAGCCGCGCAATCCGGCCGCGGCGCGTATTCGTACACCAGCGCGCTCCACGGCGTAAGCTCGGTGGAGAGCGAACGTTCTCCGACACTCCCGGGGGAAGACCCATGGACCAGGCCGAGGCCCGGACGCGCCTGCTGGACACCGCCGAACAGCTCTTCTACGAGCGCGGCATCCAGTCCGTCGGCGTGGACCAGATCCGCACCGCCTCCGGCGTCTCGCTCAAGCGGCTGTACCAGCTCTTCCCGTCCAAGGCCGATCTGGTGCTGGCCTACCTGCAGCGCCGGGACACCCGCTGGCTGGCCTCCCTCACCGGGTACGCCGACGCCCGGCCCGCCGGCGACGAGCGGATCCTGGCGGTCTTCGACTGGCTGAACGGCTGGTTCGGCGAGCCGGACTTCCGCGGGTGCGCCTTCGTCAACGCCTTCGGCGAGATCGGCGCGACCGATCCGGCGGCCGCTGCGGCCGTCCGGGCGCACAAGGCGGCGCTGCGCGACTACCTCGGTGGGCTGCTGCGCCGGGCCGGCCGGCCGGAGTCGCTGCTCGACCCGGTGTTCCTGCTAGCGGAGGGCGCCATGACGACCGCCGCGATCACCAACTCCCCGGAGGTGGCCCTGCGGGCCCGCGATGCCGCAGCCGCCCTGCTGACGGCCGCCGCACCGGCCGCCGCCTGACCCCCCGACAGGGCCGCGCTTCAGAGACCCAGCTCGCTCAGACCGGGGTGGTCGTCGGGCCGGCGGCCGAGCGGCCAGTGGTACTTGCGGTCGGCCTCGGCGATCGGCAGGTCGTTGATGCTGGCGTGGCGCACCCGCATCAACCCGTCCTCGTCGAACTCCCAGTTCTCGTTGCCGTACGAGCGGTACCACTGGCCCGCGCCGTCGTGCCACTCGTAGGCGAAGCGCACCGCGATGCGCCGATCCCCGTACGCCCACAGCTCCTTGACGAGCCGGTACTCGTGCTCGCGGGCCCACTTGCGGGTCAGCAGGGCGACGATCTCCTGGCGGCCGGTGGCGAACTCGGACCGGTTCCGCCAGCGCGAGTCGACGGTGTAGGCGAGGGAGACCCGCTCGGGGTCGCGGGTGTTCCAGCCGTCCTCGGCGAGGCGGACCTTCTCGATCGCGCTCTGCTCGGTGAACGGCGGCAGGGGCGGGCGCTTGCTCATGGGGATCCTCCGGCCGCACGGGCTCGTCCAGGCGGAGAACGATCGTTCTCCCGGTGGCTCCACCCTAGGAGAACGATCGCTCTCCCGCAAGCGCGGCCCCAGCCACGGACGCCCGCCACAACGGCCGGGCAGCGCACGGTCGGGATCGGGCCGACGGGCCGCGGGCGGGCGGCGCACGGTCGGGATCGGGCCGACGGGCCGCGGGCGGGCGGCGCACGGTCGGGATCGGGCCGACGGGCCGCGGGCGGGCGGCGGGACCACTCCGATGCCGGACACCAGAACGGCGTGATCCGGCCGGGTGACCTAGGGTCGGACTGCAAGCGGCCGAACGGGTGCAGCGCCCTTCCGGCCGTTCCCTCCGCACTCCTCGGAAGGCAGTCGACCATGCCTACGACGTCCGAAACCCCCGTCCTGGACACCCTCGCCGCGATGACGATCGACTCGATCGAACGGTGCGGGATGAGCGAGGACATGCTGATCCTGACCCGGATCGCCGCGCTCGCCGCCATGGACGCGCCGACGATCTCCTACCTCGCCCACGTCGGTCCGGCCGTCGAGGCCAATGTGACCGCGAGCCAACTGCAGGACGTCCTGGTGGCGATCGCCCCGATCGTGGGGACGGCCCGGGTGATGTCCGCCGCCGGCCACATCACCGAGGCCCTCGGCGTCGCCATCGCCGTGGCCGACGCCGAGATCCAGGCCCAGGTGAACGGCCAGTAGCCCGGCACGCTCCCCCGCAACGACACGCCGACCGGCACTCCCCCGCAGGGAGCGCCGGTCGGCGTGTCGTTCCCGGGACCGCAGCGCGGACTGCACCGCGCCGCGGACTACTTCGTCGCCGCGGCCTCCAGCAGCACGTCCACCAGCCGCTCGGCGGCGTCGGGACGGCCCTGGGCGCGGGCCCGGTGGGCCATGTCCGCACGGCACGCCGGGTCGGCCAGCAGCGGCGCGACGGCCTGGCGCAGCCCGTCCGCGGTGACCTCGCCGAGCAGCGCCACGGCAGCGCCGGAGTCCTGCAGGTGGCCGGCGTTGTGCGCCTGCTCGTTGCCGGCCGAGGAGGCCAGCGGGACGAGCACGGACGCCTTGCCGAGGGCGGTGAGTTCGGCGATCGTCCCGGCTCCGCTGCGGGAGACCACCACGTCCGCCAGCGCCAGCACGTCCGGGAGTTCGGGGCCGACGAAGGGCGTGACGAGGTAGCGGGCGGCGAGGTGCGGCGGCAGCGCGGCGGCCCGGGCCCGCAGGCCGTCGGCGTGCGCGGCGCCGCACTGGTGCACGACGTTGGCGCCGGTCAGCAGCCAGGGCAGCGCCTCCTCGATCAGGCCGTTGATCTGCAGAGAGCCCTGGGCGCCACCGGTCACGTAGACGGTGGGCAGGTGCGGGTCGAAGCCGTACAGGCCGAGGGCCTCGACGGCCTTCGCGGGGACTCCGTGGAACACCTCGGGGCGGACCGGATTGCCCGTCACCACGGCCCGGTCCCGGGCGCCCTCGGGCAGTAGCGGCACGGTGGACTCGGAGGAGACCGCGAAGCGGGCGGCGATCCGGGCGAGCATCCGGTTCGCCAGGCCGAGGCGGACGGTCTGCTCGTGGACGACCAGCGGCGCGCCGCAGCGGCCCGCGGCGCGGCCGACCGGGACGGCGACGTAGCCGCCGGTGGCGAGCACCACGTCGGGGGCGAAGTCGGCGACGACCTTGCGGGCCTGCAGGATGCCGCGGACGACCCGGAACATGTCGCGGACGTTGGCGGGCGAGGCCAGCTTCAGCGGGTTCGAGGAACGGCGGATCTTGCCGGTGGCCACGGTGGCGAAGGGAATGCCCTCGTTCGCCGCGACCCGGGCCTCCAGGCCCTCGGCCGTGCCGACCCAGAGCACCTCCAACCCCTGCCCCGCGGCGCCGAGTCGGGCCCGCAGCGTGCGCACGGCGGTCAGCGCCGGGTAGGTGTGGCCGCCCGTACCGCCGCCGGTGACGAGCAGGCGGAACGGCCGCACGGCTGCGGGCTGGTAGTGGTCGGCGCGGTGCACGGGCGCTCCCGGGTGACGGCGTTCGGCCCGGACTGGGCCGCGCCGGAGGGCAGTTGGACAATCAGGAAGATATCAGCCCAATCACCGCAGCTCCCGGCCGGGTTCCCCGAGGAGGGGGACGCCGATCGAGTGCCCTTGGTTCCACGGGCCGGAATCCGCTGCCGGCCGGCGGCCGGCTCGCCTAGGTTCGGTCCGCGGACGGGATCGGCCCGCCGTGTGGACCTGGACCTGGAGGACGGCGTGCACTACCGCCCGTTGGGACGCAGTGGACTGTCGGTGTCGGAGATCGGGTACGGCGCCTGGGGTATCGGCGCATCGAGCTGGGTGGGCGCCACCGAGGACGAGTCGGTGCGGGCGCTGCACCGCGCGATCGACCTGGGGGTGAACCTCGTCGACACCGCGCGCGGGTACGGCGAGAGCGAGCGGATCGTCGGCCGGGTGGTGCGCGAACGGGCCGGCGACGAGGTGTACGTGGCGACCAAGGTGCCGCCGAGGAACGGGATCTGGCCGGCGCCGCGAGGCCTGGACCCGGCGGAGGCCTTCCCCGGTGCGCACATCCGCAGCAGCCTGGAGACCAGCCTCCGGGCGAGCGGACTGGACCACGTCGACGTGCTGCAGTTCCACGTCTGGAGCGACGAGTGGGTCGGCCGCGGCGACTGGCCGGAGACCGTCGCCGACCTCAAGCGGCAGGGGCTGATCCGGCTGTTCGGCGTGTCGATCAACGACCACGAGCCGGAGAACGCGCTGCAGCTCGTCCGCAGCGGCGTGGTGGACACCGTGCAGGTCATCTACAACGTCTTCGACCAGTCCCCCGCCGACGCACTGTTCCCCGCCTGCGAGGAGCACGGGGTGGGGGTGATCGTCCGGGTGGCGCTCGACGAGGGCGGCCTGACGGGACGGATCACGGCCGGTACGACCTTCCTCGAGGGCGACTTCCGCCGCCGGTACTTCCGGGGCGACCGCCCGGCGCAGGTCGAGCGGCGGGTGGCGGCGATCACCGCCGACCTGGGCATCGGCCCCGACGACATGGCGGAGACGGCGCTGCGCTTCGTGCTGGGCGCCCCGGCCGTCTCCACCGTGATCCCGGGGATGCGCAGCGTACGGAATGTGGAGCGCAACACGGCGGTGAGCGACGGCCGGACGCTGTCGGCCGACCGGCTCGCCCTGCTCGCCGAGCACCGCTGGCAGCGAAACTTCTACTCCTGAGCCCGCACCCCGGTCCGCCGGTCGTCCGCGAAGTCCCCCACCGGCGAGGGGGCTTCGCGGTCCGGCACCTCCCGGCCCGGGGCTTCACCGCCCGGGACTTCGCCGGTCAGTCCTGGATCCGCCGCCAGGGGCGGTCCGCCTCCAGCGCGAACGCCAGCTCCAGCAGGACGCGTTCCTGCCCGTGCGCGGCGGAGAGGTGGACGCCGATCGGCAGGCCGTCGTCCGTGCTGCCGGTGGGCAGCGAGATCCCGGGAGCGCCGGTCACGTTGTTGACCGGGGTGAAGGCCACGTACCGCTGCAGACGCTCCATCAGCTGCTCGAAGGGCAGGTTGGGGCTGAGGTGGCCGATCGGCGGGGCGGTGTGGGCGAGCACCGGGGACAGTACCGCGTCGTGGCCGCGGAACAGCTCGGCGTAGGCGTGCTCGGCGCGGCGCAGCCGCCGCAGGGCGCCGGGGATGCGGGTGAACTCTCGGTGGAAGCTGCGGCGCAGGCCCGAGGTGAGGCCGTCGAGGCGGGCGGTGCGGAAGCTGCGGTCCAGCATCAGTCGGCCTGTGGCGGCGATGAGGAAGGCGATGTAGCCCCAGTAGAGGGTGAAGTCGCGGGAGAACTCCTCGCCGAAGGGCAGCACGGTCGGTTCGACGCGGTGGCCGAGGGCCTCCAGGCGGAGCGCGGTGTCCTCGACGGCGCGGCGGGTGGCCGCATCGGTGGCGGCGAGCGGCGAGTCGAGGACCAGGCCGATCCGCAGCGGGCTGCTGCCCGGGCCCTCGACCAGGCCGAGCGGGGGCAGGGCTGGGTTGCGGTGGTGGCGCTCGGCCGCGGCGAAGAAGGCCGCGGTGTCCCGAACGGACCGGGTGAGCACGCCGTCGGTGACGAGGTCGATCGGCAGGCGGCGGCCCTGGTCGTTCGCCACCAGTCGGCCGCGGCTGGGCTTGAGGCCGATCAGGCCGCAGCAGGCCGCGGGGATGCGGATCGAGCCGCCGCCGTCGTTGGCGTGGGCGATCGGCACGACGCCGGCCGCGACCAGGGCCGCGGCGCCGCCGGAGGAGGCGCCGGGCGAGTGCGAGGGCTTCCAGGGGTTGCGCACCGGCTCCGCGGAGGCGTATTCGGTCGAGGCGTTGAGGCCGAACTCGGGGAGCCGGGACTTGCCGAGCACGGCGACGCCGGTGGCGAGGAACTGGTCGGCGATTCCGGCGGTGCGCCTGGCGGGCCGGGCCCGGAAGGCGGCGCTGCCCTGGCCGGTGGGCATGCCCCGCAGGTCGACGTTGTCCTTGAGGTACGTGGGCACGCCGTAGAAGGGGGCATGGCGGCTGTCCGCGGTCAGCCGCGGCAGGCGGGCGGCGAAGGCGACGGGTTCGAGGACTGCGTCGACCTGCCGGGCGCGCGCCGCGGCGGCCGTCGCCAGTTCGTCGGGGCTCGCCCCGCCGGACCGGACGAGTCCGGCGAGCGCCACCGCGTCGTGGTCCCCGAGTACGTCGTCACCGAATGCGTGCACCCGATCGTCCGCCATGCCAACCCCCGCTCCTACCGGCCAGTAATACCGTTCGCGGGCCGCATTCTAGGGGCGCGAGGTGCTGCGGTACACGCCCCCTTTCGGCGCGTCGCGACGCGGTCCGCCGCCGGGAGCAGCGGCGGACCGACCGGACACGGCCGAAAGGGCGCACGGGGGCCGGTGGGCGCCGACGGTGCGTCAGCCCAGGCGCGTCCGGGTGCCGGGGCCGGAGCCGGACCGGCGGGTGCGGGCCGGCCTGGAGGGCCGGACGTCCGGGCGGGAGCGTGCCGTCGACGGCCGGGCCTCCCGTTCGGCCGCGCCGCGCGCGGCGAGCAGGGCGACCGCCCGGGCGGCGGCGGGTTCGGGAACTCCCAGGTCGGCGGCGCGCCGCTGGCAGATCGAGCACCAGACCGGGCTGGCCGGGCCGTCGCTGTAGGCGAGCGATTCGGGCGGCAGGTAGCTGAGCGAGCACTCCCGGCAGACGAACACGGACCTCATCCGTGCACCACCCCCGCGCCGCCGCACCGACCGCACGGCGACCAGTACCGGTGCTCGCGATGCACCTGGCCGCCTCCGCCGTCCGTCTCCACCGTGTGCTGCACCTTCTCGGTGCCGCGCTGCCCGCCACATCCCGGGCACACCTGGGGTTCGGCCACAACACCACCTCCTGCGATCAGACGGTAGCGCTTCGCAGCCCTGATCGGTGGCGTATCGTCAGCGACCCTCCGGGCGGGGCGGGTTGACGCGGCACGCCCTTCCACGGCCCCGGACGGTCACAGGCCGACGGCTCCGTCGATGCGCTCCCGCAGCAGGTCGGCGTGGCCGTTGTGGCGGGCGTACTCCTCGATCATGTGGAGGAGGACCCAGCGCAGCGAGACCGGGCCGCGCCAGGCGTCCGGGCCCTCCAGGTCGAGGTCCGGCGCCTCGGCGGCGAACCGCTCGGCGAAGGCTACCTCCTCCCGCCAGGCCCGCCAGGAGGCCGCGACGACCTCGGGGGCGGCGGTGGCACCGTCGAAGTCCCCGTCCGGGTCGTCCTCCGAGACGAACAGCGGCGGCGCGTCCTGCCCGGCGAGGACCCGCCGGAACCAGCGCCGTTCCACCTCGGCGAGGTGCCGGACGAGGCCGAGCAGCGAGAGGGTGGACGGCGCGGCCGAACGGTGCGCCAACTCGGCGGAGAGTCCGCCGCACTTGATCTCCAGGGTGTGCCGCTGGGCGGCCAGCATGTCGGTGAGCAGGCGGCGTTCGTCGCCGGTCGCGGGGCCGGCGAAGCGGCGCTCGCTGTCGGCTGCGTCGAAGAGGTCTGCGCGTCGGGCCGGTTGGGTCATACCGGCATCCTGGCCCCTGCCACGGCGGCGCGAAAGCCCTCGGCCGGGCGCGAACGAGTGCCCGGCCGCATGTCAGCTGCCGGGCACCCGCGGTGCCGCCCGTGTGCGCGAGCGGACCCGACACAGCGAGGCGTGAAGCACCTGTTCCACCAGGTGACAGACCCGCCTCCCCAGGAGCGGACACTCTCCCACGGCCGCCCGTTCCGTGGGAAGGGCTGCACCCGAAGCAATTCACGGGGCGATGGACGGGCACCGGCGGGTGCGCGAATGTCGGTCACCGGCCCGGATCTGCGGCCAGGAGCCCGGCGAGCAGCGGACGGAAGTGGGCGAAGCCGGGGGTGTCGGCGTCGGCGGTCTTCGCGAGGTCGTCCCAGCGGCGGACGGCGACGGCGTCGGCCGCGCCGGGCAGGGCGGCGAAGGCGGCGGCCTCCTCGGCGTCCATCGGGCCGCCCTGCACCTGCAGGGTGTACTCGGAGGCCTCGGACAGGCCGGCCCGGTACTCCGGCTCCACCGCGCACAGGTAGCGCTTGGCGGCGACGTGCAGCCGGATCGGCTCGGTGACCTCCGGGCCGAACCAGCGGGCGAGCCGGTCGGCGCCGGTGTGGCTGTGCCGGTTGTCGGTGCCGGCCATCGGCTGTGAGCCGGTGACCGTGCCGTGGAAGTGGCCGACGTCGTGCAGCAGTGCGGCCGCCACCAGGTGCGGCGGGGCGCCGTCCCGGTGGGCCAGTACGGCGGCCTGCAGCATGTGCTCGGCCTGGGTCACCTTCTCGCCGAGGTACTCCGCGGCGCCCTCGCCCTCGAACAGGTCCTGGAGCGTGTCGAGGGCCGCCGTGTGACGGTCCAGCACGGCGAGGGTGGAGATGAGCGAGTCCAGGTCGGCGTAACAGCCCTGGAGGTGGCGGCGGCCGTCGCGGTCGAAGGCGGTGCGGGCGTGCAGCAGCCGGGTGTTGTCGAACACCAGGCAGTCACCGGGGTCGAGCCGGAAGGCCAGCAGCAGCTCCGGGCGCAGGGTGATCGCGGCGAAGCGACGGTAGGCGGCGTAGAAGGCGTCGAGGTCGGCGGCGGGCAGCCGCAGGGTGCCGATCGAGCGGTTGTTGAAGCGGATCTCGCGGATCCGGCCGAGGGCGTCGGTCTCGATCAGCGGCCGTTCGGCGTGCAGTTCGGTGGTGCGGTCGCGGAAGACGAAGGGGACGGGCGTCCGGGTGAGCAGCGCGAAGTCCTCGGGCGCCTCGGTGCGCAGCAGGTCGGCGGCGGCGAAGCCGTCGACCAGGCCGGAGTCGCCGCCCTCGGCGGCGTTCTCCAGGCAGTGCAGCAGTTGCAGGGTGGGCACCGGGTCGCGGTAGGGGTTGTCGGTGTGCGGGGTGATGGCGGCGCTGGTGAAGGCCAGGTTGTTGGGGTCGGGTTCGACGCGGACGTCGAAGAGTTCGCCGTAGTTGGTGACCCGGACGTGGCCGAAGCTGCGGGCGACGGCGAGCACCTGCCGGTCGGCGGTGGGGACGCCGCGCAGCACGGCGAAGCCGAGGTGCCGGACGGCCCGCAGCACGGCGGCGCGTTCGGCCGGGTCGGCGAGGTAGGCGTCCCAGTGGGCCTCGGGGATGCCGGCGGCGAAGTCGGCGGCGTGCCAGAACCGTTTGGCGGCTTCGGTGCGGTGGTCGCCGGGGTGCCGGGCTGCCGCGGACGGGCCTTCCGGGTCGTCCGGGTCGCCGTTGTCGACGGTGTCCGCGGCAAGCCGGGCGAGCGGGTAGCGGGAGCGGTGACCGTCGGACCAGAGCACCTCCAGGTGACCGTCCTGCTCGGTGCTCTCCCGGACGGCGAGGTCGGCGGGCAGGTCGGTGATCTGGAACAGCTTCTGTCCGTTGCCGGCGTCGCGGCACTCGGCGCAGGGGCAGTTGTCGCGCAGCCAGTAGCCGGACAGGGCACGGGGATCGGACATGCGAGGTCCTTCGGGAGGCAGCCATACCGGGCGAAGTTGTACAGTCAACTTGCTCTCGAGGGCGACCCTGCCTAAGGCCGGTGACCGATCCCCCACGGCCAGGTTAAGGAAGGGGAAACAGCAGGCCACCGGCGGTGGAACGCCCTTGCGCCGGTCACCCGTTCGGGCGAGCCGGCGGCATGTCGGCCGTGCGGCGGTGTACGGCACGGAACGACGATGGGCCCGACCGCCGTCCGCGTCCGCCGCCCTGGAGTCTCCCCATGATTCGCCGGACCCCGCCCCCCGCCCGCCTGCTGGCCGGTGCCGCCGCTCTCACCGCGATCCTCGCCACCGCCGCCTGCGGCTCCGACCCCGCGCCGACCGGCGCGGCGCCGTCCGGCGCGGCGAGCGGCACCTCGATCGCCTGCAACGGCTCCGGGCAGCTGCTCGGCGCCGGCTCGACCGCCCAGGCGAACGCCATCGACATCTGGAAGGTCGCGTTCGGCACCGCCTGCCCGGACATCACCGTCACCTACGGCGGCGGTGGTTCGGGTGCGGGCGTGCAGCAGTTCAACCAGGGCAAGGTGACCTTCGCCGGTTCGGACGCCCCGCTGAAGCCGGAGGAGGTCACGGCCTCGAAGCAGGTGTGCACCGGCGGGCAGGGCATCGACCTGCCGATGGTCGCGGGCCTGATCTCGATCGTCTACAACGTCGACGGAGTCGACGATCTCGTGCTCGACGCGCCGACCATCGCCAAGATCTTCAACGGTCAGGTCACCAAGTGGAACGACCCGGCGATCGCCGCGCTCAACCCCGGTGCGAAGCTGCCGGACGCCACGATCCAGAGCTTCCACCGGGGCGACGACTCGGGCACCACCGCGAACCTCACCGCCTACCTCTCCGCGGCCGGCAACGGCACCTGGCCGTACCCGCCGAGCAAGACCTGGGCCGGGCAGGGCGGCCAGTCCGCCAACGGCTCCGCCGGCGTCTCGGCCCAGGTGAAGCAGGTGCAGAACTCGATCGGCTACGTCGAGCTGTCCTTCGCCCAGACCAACGGCCTGAAGAGCGCCTCGATCAGCACCGGCGCCCCGCAGCCGGTGGCGGCCACCGCCGACAACGCCGCCACCACCTTCGCCCGGGCCACGGTGGCCGGCACCGGCAACGACCTCGCCCTCGGGCTCGACTACGCCACCAAGGAGGCCGGCGCCTACCCGATCGTCCTGGTCACCTACGAGATCGTCTGCGACAAGGGCAACAAGTCCGGCACCCTGGACGCCCTCAAGTCCTTCCTGACCTACACCATCAGCGAGCCCGCCCAGCAGGCCATCGGCCAGAAGGGCTACGTCCCGCTCCCGCAGGAGGTCGCCTCCAAGGTCCAGGCGGTGATCCCGACCCTGTCCTGAGCCACTCCCCCTGCGCGACCCGTCCGTGAGCCCGCCCCCGCCCGGGGGCGGGCTCACGGACGCGCGCGGCGGGCCCGGGCCGCAGCCCCCTGGGCTCCGGTGCTACGGTCGGAGCATCAAACGGGGAGTACTCCCCGTTTCACTCGCGGAGGGGTGGGGCGATGGCGGACACGGCACTGGTGCTCGGCGGCGGCGGGACACTGGGCGGGGCCTGGGAGATCGGCGTGCTCGCCGGACTGGCCGCGGCCGGGGTGGACCCGACCGGCACGGACACCGTGATCGGCACCTCGGCGGGTGCCGTCCTCGGCGCCCGGCTCACCTCCGGTGTGCACCCCGCGGAGCTCCTCGCGGGCGAGCTCGCCGGCACCCCCGCGGTGGCCGTCCGGGTGACGGCCGCTCAGACCGCACGCTACCTCTGGGCCGCACTGGCCACCCGTGACCCGGAGCGGTCCGTCCGGCGCCTCGGCCGGGCCGCGCTGGCCTCCCGCACGGTGCCGGAGACGGAGGTCCTCGCGGTCGTCGACACGCTGCTCGACGGCGTCCGCGAGTGGCCCGACCGCGACCTGCGACTCGCCTCGATCGACGCGCACACCGGCGCGCTCGCCGTCTTCGACGCGTCCTCGGGGGTGCCGCTGCCGCGGGCGGTCGCCGCCAGCTCCGCCGTGCCGGTGCTGTGGCCGCCGGTGTCCGTCGCCGGGCGGCGCTGGATGGACGGCGGCACCCGGTCGACCACCAACGTCCATCTGGCGCGCGGCCACCGGCGGGTCCTCGCGCTCTCCCCCGTACCCCGGGCGGTCGGACCGCACCCGCACGCCGTGACGCAGGGCGCCGAACTCGCCGCCGAGGGCGCCGAGGTCCTCGTGCTCACCCCGGACGCCGACGCCCGCCGAGTCATCGGCCGCAATCTGCTCGACCACTCGCGCCGGGCGGCCGTGGCCGAGGCCGGCCGCCGGCAGGGCGCGGCCTGCGCCGGGGCGGTGGCGGCCCTGCTGGGCCGCTGACGCCGCACGGGTCGGCCCTCATGCCGCTCACGCCGCCGGGCGGGTGGACCGGAGCAGCAGCAGGGCGATGTCGTCGGTGTGCCGTCCGGAGGGCCAACCGACCTGGACCAGGCCGTCGATGAGGGTGTCGAGGGCGTCGGCGCGGTGGTCGGAGAGGTGGGCGGCGAGGGCGCCGGTGATCTGCTCGGGATCGGTGCCGGGCACCTCGACCAGCCCGTCGGTGTAGAGGGCGAGCAGGGTGGCGTCCGGCAGCGGCAGGGTGGTGAGCGGGTAGCCGGAGGCCATGTCGATGCCGAGCAGCGGGCCCGGTTCCAGGTCGAGGACGTGGGCGCGGCCGCCGGGGCGGCGCAGCAGCGGAGGTGGGTGGCCGGCCGAGGCGAGGGTGGCCTGGCGGCGGCCAAGGTCGAGGTGGGCGTAGAGGCAGGAGACCAGGAGGTCGGGTTCGAGGTCGACGAGCAGGCGGTTCGTCCGGGCGAGGACCTGGTCGGGGGCGGCACCGGCGGCGGCGTGGGCGTGCACGGCGGTGCGGACCTGCCCCATGAGGGCGGCCGCGGCGACGTTGTGGCCCTGGACGTCGCCGATGACGGCGGCGGCGGTGCGCTCGTCGAGCCGGATGAGGTCGTAGAAGTCGCCGCCGATGTCCTGTCCGCGGCTGGCGGGCAGGTAGCGGGCGGCGAAGTCCAGCCCGTCGATCCGGGGCAGGGTGCGGGGCAGCAGCGCGGACTGCAGGCCGTGCGCGAGGTCGTTCTTGGCGTCGTACAGGCGGGCCCGGTCCAGGGCCTGGGCGATCAGCCCGGCCAGGGAGGTCAGGACGGCGCGTTCGTCGGCGGTGAAGGCGTGCGGGCGGGTGTAGGAGAGCACGCAGACGCCGACGGGCCGGCCGGACACGATCAGCGGCAGGACCGCCCAGGCCTGCTTCCCGCTGATCCGAGGCGCATGGGGGTAGCTCCGGGCGATCTCCGCAGGGCTGGCGAAGAAGGAGGGGACGCCGTCGGTGAGCGCCCGGCCGGCCGGACTGAGGTCGGTGTCCAGGGGCAGGCCGTCCAGCCGCTCGACGGCCTCGGCGGAGTAGCCCCGGTGGCCGATGATCCGCAGCCGCCCCGCGTCGACGACGGAGAGGACTACGGCCTGGGCCCCGAAGGCCGGCAGGATCTGGTCGGCGACCATGGCGACGACGTCGCGCACGCCGACGGCCTCGGTCAGTGCTGCGGCGAGGTGCATCAGTTGCTGGAGTCGCCCGATCGAAGGTGGGAACGACGCGGCGGGCTCGCCGGCCGGCCGTTCTGCGGCCGCTGCCTCGGGCCGTTCTGCGGGCTGCGCGGTCGGGGTCCCGGCGGCGCGGGCGCCCGGGGTGATCCGGACGCTGATGCCGCCCGAGTCGGGGAAGAGCTGGAAGTCCAGCGGCCGGTCCGGTGCGCGCAGGGCGGTGAAGCCGGTGGGCTCGCGGCTGATCACCGCGGTGCGGCAGCGCTCCTCCAGCGCGGGGTCGTCGAGCCACGGCAGGACGCTCCAGGGCAGCTCGCCGATCAGTTCGCCGGCGGGACGCCCGAGCAGCCGGGCCGCGGTGGCGGTCAGGAAGGTGATCCGGCCCTCCAGATCGAGGGCGAGGGCGCCCTCGGGCAGGCGCTCGGCGTAGTCGGCGGCGGCCCGCCCGTCCTGCTCCGGACGCGGGTGGACGAGTTCGTCCGGGACGATCCACGGCTGCCCGGGGAGATCGGGCGGGCCGCCCGCGGCGTCGAGCAGCCGGGCCGCCCTCCGGGCACCGGCGGCGGCGTCGTCGCTGTCGCGCCGGGTGGCGTGCGGGGGACGGTCGGCGGGCCACAGCAATTGGAGGGCGCCCCAGGTGCGGTGCTCGCCGACGACCGGGGTGGCGGCGAGGGCGAACCGGTAAGGCAGGGCGACGGCGATCCTCGGGTAGCGGCGGACCATGTCCTCCTGGTTGCCGATCCGGACCAGCCGCTGCTCGCGCACGGCGTCGGTGATCGGGGTGGGGACGCCGACCGGCAATCGGAGCCAGGGACCGACGAAGTCGAGCGGCACGCCGTACATCACCGTCAGGCGCAGCACCGGCTCGTCGGGCGCGAGCAGGAAGAGGCCGGCGACACTGGCGTCCGCGCGACGGACGGTGGCGGCGAGCGCCTCCACCAGCGCCTCGCGCGACGGCCGCCGCGGGACGGGCGGGGTCTCAGCCGCCGCGGACACCGCAGGCCCCTCTCCCCCGGGTCGCGGCCCGTCGCGGCGCCGAGCGGGCACCCGGGCGGTCGGCGTCCGCGGCCCGCCGACGACCCGCCGGACGGGCGCGCCCCTTCACCCCGGCTCGGCGGAACGGCGCAGCTCCCATAACCGGGACGGTACGCCGGTACCGCACCGGGAGCCCGCCGGAAGGGGTGGCTCCGGGCGACCCGTCCGCCGGGGCCGTCGCGGGCCGCGGACCGGCGCGGACGGGCGGCCGGGGCGGTCTCAGTGACCGGCGAGTTTGACGAGGACCACGGCGAGGCCGATGACCGCGTCGACCGCACCCGCGACGACGGCCGCGAGGGGGCTGCTGCCCATCCGCAGGCCGCCCACGCAGCCCCACACGAACAGCGCGGCCACGCTCACGCCGACCGAGGCCAGCAGTGCCGTGTGCAGCTCCATCAGGCCGACCGCGGAGGCGCCGATCAGCAGCAGCGGACCGACGGCGGAGAGCAGCAACGGGCTGCTGACGAAGAGCATCCTGCGGAGCGTGCGTCCCGAGGCGAGGCGGCGGTGGACGATCCGGTGGGCCTGTTCGTCGGCGACGAGGGTGGCGAGCCAGAGGCCGACGGCCGTCGCGCAGACCGCGAGGGCGGCCTTCCAGGTCGTCAGGTCCTCGACGGCGGAGAGGCCCACCACCACGGCGACCATGGTGATGGTGGCGTAGATGCGCTCCTTGAGCTGCTCGGTGAGCGCGTCGACGCGTTCGGACGGCGTCTCCTCGTCGGCGGTCGCCCTGTCCTCCTCGCTCATGGCACCTGCTCCCTGGGACGGCCCGCCGGTCTCCCGGCCGGCCTGCCGACTGCGGACCTGCCCAGTGTCGGGCCCAAGGGCCGCGCGCCGCGGTTCCCCCACCGCGGACCGGCGGACACCGCCCGGCTGCCGCACCGCGGTGCAGTACGGCACAGTGCGGCGGATCAGCGGCGGAGGCCTGTGAGCAGGGCGTCCAGGCGAGGTCGAAGCGGGCGCGGTGGTCCTCCGGAGTGCCGAGCCCTCCGGCCACGGCGGCGGCCAGGGTCGGATGGGCGGTGAGGTCGGCCTCCGCCGGCTCGTCCGGGTGGCCGGGGGTGGGGGCGGCCTGGGCGAGGCACTGGCCGATCACCAGGGTGGCCACCGAGTTGACGATCCGCAGGGCGACGACGGGGGCGGCGATGCCGGCCCGGCCGAGGAAGGCCGCGGTGTCCTCGACGATCTGCAGTGCCTCCGCGGAACGGGCCGGGCGGGTGGCGACCAGCACGATCACTCCGGGGTGGCGGAGCAGTTCGGCGCGGAAGGCGGTGGCGAACTCCCGCAGGCGTTCGGGCCAGGCCTCGGCGGGGCCGTCGAGTTCGGGGCGGACGGCGGTGACGACCCGTTCGACGAGGTCAAGTGCCGCGTGCAGCAGCTTGTCGCGGCTGAGCCCGGCCCTCCGGGGGGTGGCGGCGTCCCACCGTCGCGGACGGCCTGATCACCGAGATCCGCGGCGTCTCCGACCGCCTCGGTCTGTTCCTCCAGCTCGGCTGGGACTGGCCGACGGCGGACTGACCGGCGACCGCCGCAGGGCCGGACGCCCTGTCGCCCGGGGCCGTCCGGCCCTGCGGGACGCCCCCGGTGGCCCCTGGGCCCAGCGCGGCGGGCGTGCTGACATGGAGGTGGCGGGGGCCTGCCGAGCAGGGAGCAGCTGAACGGGGAGAAGAGGGTGAGAGCCATGCGTGCGGTCATCGTGTACGAGAGTGTCTACGGCAACACGCGCGAAGTGGCCGAGGCCGTTGCGGACGGCGTCCACACGGCGCAGCCGGAGGCGGTCGTGCGGTGCCTGCCGGCTGCCGAGGCCGGACCGGACGTCACCAGGACGGCCGACCTGCTGGTGGTCGGCGGCCCCACCCACATGCACGGCATGACCTCGGCGCTGAGCCGCCGGATGGCGGTCGCCGCGGAGAAGAAGAAGGACCCGGACGGCACCGCGGAGCGGACCGCCGCGGCCGAGGGCAACGGCCCCGGCCTGCGCGGCTGGTTCCACTCGCTGCCCGAGGGCGGGCCGGGGGTGCGCGCCGCCGCCTTCGACACCCGGGCCGACATCAGGGCGAGCGGCGGGGCCGCGAACGGCATCGCCCGCAGGCTGTCGCACCACCACTACGACGTCGTCGCCCGGCCCGAGGGCTTCGTCGTCGAGGACAGCGAAGGGCCCATGCGCGCCGGCGAACTCGAGCGCGCGAAGGCCTGGGGCGCGGCGCTGATCTGACACCACCGCTCTGAGGGCGGCCCGATCCGGCGGCGCCGTCGGACCGCCCGGGAGGCGTCCGTCAGATCCGGTCGAGGCCCAGCATGCGGTGCACGGCCGTGCGAACGGCCGTCTCCGCATGCTGCGGCACCCCCTGCTGCGGCACCGCCGGCGGCGGGGCTGCGGGGTCGGGCGTGCGGTCGAGGATCTCGATGCGCTGGCCGGGTGCGGCCTGCGCGGCGATCCGGTCGCGCTCGCGGGTGTCGGCCGCGAACAGCAGGAGCGGCGACAGCTGCGTCCGGAGCGCGGCGACCCGGCCGGCGACCGGGCAGATCACCGCGTACGGGCGTCCGGAGACGGTGATCGGCACGCCCATCGCGAAGGCCGGTTCGGGGTCGGCGCCGACCGCCGGCCGCAGCCCCGTCTCCCGGCGGACGAAGGCCGCGGCCGAGGGGCGCAGCTGCCGCTGGCGGGTCATCAGGGCCTCGACGGCGGCCCGGTGTCGCTCGGAGTCGGACCGGGCGCGGCGCTGCGCGGTCCCGGCCCGGACGATCGCCTGCCGGCGCTGCGGGGCCGCCCGGTGCTCGGCCTCCCGCAGGGCGAGGTACTGGCGGGTGGTCCAGCGGACGGCGTCCGTGTCCCACTCCGAGTCGACCCGGACGGCGCGGGTGGTGTCGGCGCAGATCGCGGCGACGAACCGGGCCAGCGGCAGCGGGTCGGCCGGCCGCCATTCGCCGTGGCCGGCACAGGGCAGCGGTCCCGGCACCCCGGCGCCGCAGTTCGCGCACTCGCAGAGTTCGCAGTCCGCCCGGTCCTCGCACCACTCGGGGACGAACCGGGCGGGGCCGGCCACGACCTGCACGGGCCCGCCGTCCTCGGGGCGTTCGACCCGGACGGCGGGCACCGCGTCCAGCCACGGGACGGTCCGGCGGTCGGTGAACCAGCAGACCTCGATGCCGTCGGCCCGGTAGCGGGCCGTGCGGCGTTCGACGTCGGCGGTGCTGACGGCCGAGGTCTGCGCCTCCAGGGCGACCCGCCGCCGGCCGTCCGGCGAGGTGGCGAGGACGTCCGCGCGCCAGGAGCCGTCCGGGGCGGCGACCTCGTACGCGGCCTGCCAGCCGGCGGCCCGGGCATGGGCGGCGAGGTCGAGTTTCAGCAGGTGGTGCTGGAGGCCCTCGCCGGCCGCCTTGGCGGCGCAGTGCGGGGCGTGGTCGGCATGCCGCAGGAACCAGAGGTCGTACTGCTGGTGCGGCTTGTGGACGAGGTGCACCGGCCAGGCGCACTCGTAGCATGTCACCGGGGCCGCGGGCCTGGTCCGGTGGACGCCCGACCGGTCCCGGCCGCAGCCTAGGTCGGGCAGGGTGACGTCGATCCGCCCCCACTGCGCGTGCTCCCCGACGAACACCATCAGCGCTCCCTCCGCCCGAGGCCGTCAGCACGGTCGGGCCATGATCACCCGACCGTACGACAGACTGACGGGTCGTCGGTCGACGAACAAGGGCGCACGGCGGAGGCTCCGGGTTCGCGGACCGGCGCGCGGGAGCCGACCGGAGCCGGAAAGCGCCGACCGGCGACCCGTGGAAACGGGCCGCCGGTCGGTGTGCGGTTCGGACGTTGCGGTGCTCAGCCGACGTGGACGCGCGGGCGTCGCGAGCGGTCGGGCTCGGCCTCGCGGAGCACCTCGCGGGTGACCGGGGCGACCTCGCCCTGGCCGAACAGGAAGAACCGCAGGAACTGGGCGAACGGATTGCCCTCCGTCCACTCGAAGTAGATGTGCGGCTGCTGCCCGGTGACGTTTCGCACGTACAGCAGCAGGGCGGCCAGTGCGTTCGGGATCGAGGAGTGCTCCAGAGTGAGGATGCGGTACCGGTCGTGCAACACCTCGCCGCGCACCCGCAGCTCCGCCTCGAAGTCGGACGGGTCGCGGACGGTGACCTCGACGAACAGCAGGTCGTCCTCGGGGGCGATGCCGTTGTCCGCCCGGATCTGGGTGGTCTTGTCGCGGTACTCGGCGAGGTCCCGGTTGCTCGGCTCGTTGGCGATGATCCGGATCCCCCGGTGCGCGCAGTCGCGGACGAACCGCTCGGCGACCGGGTCGAGGACGACGTCGGTGACGCGCAGTTCGAAGGCGCGGGCGAGCCGCGAGGCCAGCGAGATGAGGATGATGCCGGCGATGAAGCAGGCACCGATCTTCACACCGTCCGGGCGCTCGGCGATGTTGAGGGCCGTGGTGTAGAGGAAGACTGCGGCGATCACCGCGAAGCCGATCGTCCAGCCGCGCTGGTGGGCCCGGCGGGCGGCGATGGTCACCGCGATCGCGGCCGAGCTGATCAGCACCAGGACGCCGGTCGCGTAGGCGCCGCCCTGCGCGTCCACGTCCGCGTCGAAGATCCAGGTGACCAGGAAGGCCACGCCGGTCAGCACCAGGACGGTCGGGCGGACGGCCCGCGCCCAGTGCGGGGCCATGCCGTAGCGCGGCAGGTAGCGCGGCAGCAGGTTCAGCAGGCCGGCCATCGCCGAGGCGCCCGCGAACCACAGGATGGCGATGGTGGAGACGTCGTACACGGTGCCGAACGCGCTGCCCAGGTACTCGTGGGCGAGGTAGGCGAGCGCACGGCCGTTGGCCTCGCCGCCGGGCCGGAACTGGTCCGCCGGGATCAGCAGGGTGGTGATGAAGCTGGTGGTGATCAGGAAGACGCTCATGATCACGGCGGCCGTGGTGAGCAGCTTGTGGGTGCCGTGGATCCGGCCGACCGGCTTCTGCTCGGTGTCACCGTCCCCGCCCTTGACGTGCGGCATCACGGCGACACCGGTCTCGAAGCCGGACAGGCCGAGGGCGAGCTTGGGGAAGACGATCAGCGAGACGCCGATCATGGCGACCACGTTGCCGTGCTCGGCGGTCAGCGCGTGCGACCAGTCGGCGACCACGTGCGGGGCGGTCACCACGTGCCACAGGCCGGTCGCCACGACGACGACGTTCAGCACCAGGTAGATGCCGACCAGGCCCACGGCCAGGCCGATCGCCTCGCTGAAGCCCTTGAGGAAGACGGCGCCGAGCAGCGCGATCAGGAAGAGCGTGATCAGCACCTGGCGGCCGTGCAGGGCGCTCGTCAGGTGCGGGTTCTCCACCAGGTGGGCCGTGGCGTCCGCGGCGGAGAGGGTGATGGTGATGAGGAAGTCCGTGGCCGCGAAGCCGAGCAGGACGAGGACGAACAGCTTGCCCTGCCAGAAGCTCAGCAGCCGCTCCAGCATGGCGATCGAGCCCTCGCCGTGCGGACTCTCCTTCGCCACCCGGCGGTACACCGGCAGGGCGCCGCACAGGGTCACCACGACCAGCACGATGGTGGCCACCGGCGACAGCAGGCCGGCCGCGAGGGCCGCGATGCCGGGCTGGTAGCCCAGGGTGGAGAAGTAGTCCAGACCGGTCAGGCACATCACCCGCCACCAGCGCTGTCCGTGCTCCTGGGGCGCCTGGGCGTGCGGCCCGGGGTGCTGCTTGGCCCGGTCCGACAGCCCCTCCAGCAGCCACGCCCGCAGCCGGCTTGATGCCGCGGGTGAAGGGGGGACCGGCGGGGATGTTGTGGCCACGACTGACTCCGTCGAGAGTGCAAAACGATCAAGCCGCCCGGTGGGCGGCCTCGCCAGACTAGACAGGCGACTCGTCGGCCTCTTTCGCCATCGCGTACAACACCGGCACCCCGTCCTGGCACTACCGGTTGTGTCGGCCAACGGTTCGAGGACACTCGACGACCGGGTGGCCGACCCCGCCCGGCGCGCGCCCGAGCCGCCCTCGACCGCCCTCGACCGCCCTGCCCACCGGGCGAAACCGCACGTCGTCGCAGGTCCGAGCGGTGCGGGAGCCGCCATCCGCGCGGCCGGAGGACACCCGGGCGGCCACGGCGGGCCCACCTCCCGAGCCCGGCCGGAGCGGTCACCGCCGGTGGCGCGGTGCCCCCGGCCACACCGGGGGCCGCAGCGGCCGGTGGACGAATCTTGACGGATCTTTAACGCCTCCGCGGGCGCGCTCCCACCCTGCAGGACCTGGCGGCCGGCCTCACGGCCCGGCCGCCGGGTGCACCCGCAGCAGCACGGTGTCCGTCACCCGGTCCGGTCCGCCAGCCGGGTGCGCCGGCCCTTCGGGTGGCAGCTCGCGTCGCACCGCTCCCCCGCCCCCACCCAGCCCCCGTCACGCCGGGTATCCGATCTCCGCCAGATCCTCCCCCAGCTCCTCGAGGTCCACCTCCGGATTCAGGGCCGCCACCACGGCCCGGGTGAGCGGGCGGTGACCGAAGACGTGCCGGACGGCCCCGAGGTCGACCTCGGTCTCGAAGTACTCCTCGGCCCACGCCCGGTAGGCCTCGGGGGTACCGTCGGCCAGCAGGTGGAACAGGTCCTCGCCCCCTGACGGCGCGGCCGTGACCTGCCAGGCCACGTCCTCGGCCCGCCGCCACAGGCACACCGTGGCGATCGGCGAGCCGTCGTGGGCGGCGAAGGCCGGCTCGTCCACGAAGAAGCGGAACACCTCGGGGATCTGCGCCAGCAGGTGCGGCGCATGGGGCACGGCTCGGTCGAAGCCCCGGGCGCAGGCACCGGCCGGCGAGAACACCATGAACCAGTCGGAGCCGCTGCCGTCACGCATGGAGGCCATCTCCTCGCCCTCCCCCCAGTGGGCGTCGAAGGAGTGGTACCGCGACTCCCAGTCCGGGCTGAGGACGGCATCGAGCACGGCCATCGCCCGGCAGCGGTCGCGGACGGCGGTGATGTCGGGAAGGCGGTTCGCAAGCGTGTGCACGGGCACATTGAACCCGTTCCCGAGGCCCGGCAGGCTCTTCTCCGCCAAGTTCCGTGACGCGTCCGTGTCCGGAGGACGGCGCGCCCGCTGTGCGGGGCCCAGGCCTGCTAACGGCCGCGTTCGGCGCCGCCGTTGACCTGGACGACCTGGGCGGTGATCTGGCAGGCGGTCGGGGAGGCGCGCCAGTGGACCGTCCGGGCGACGTCCTCGGGCAGGCCGGGACGGCCGGTGCGGGTCTGCGCGACGAGCGTGCGCTCGCGTTCGGCCGCGATGCCGGCGCCGAAGAACCCGGTGCCGGCGGTGCAGCCGGGTGCGACGACGTTCACCGTGATGCCGCGCGGCCCGAGCTCCGCCGCCAGGTCGTAGGCCTAGGGTGCAGGGCGGCCTTGGCGCCGCCGTACGAGCCGTTGCCGGAGCCGCACACGGCCGCGATGGAGCTGATCGGCACCACCCGGCCGCCCGGGGTGGCCAGCCGTTCCTTGAGGCCCTCGGTGAGCAGCACCGCCGTCAGGGTGTTGGCCCGGATGTTCGCCTCCCAGTGCCGGGCGGGGTCGGCGGCGACGGCCAGGGCGGGCGGCGCAGCGGGGTGGGCCGCCGCGAGTCCGGCGGCCGCCCCGCCGAGGACCTCGGCCCGGCGTCCGGTCAGGACGACCTGGTCGCCGGAGCCCGCGAACTCCTCGGCCACCGCGTACCCGTTGCCGGTGCCACCACCGCTGACCGCCACGACGCGCGCCACGGCCCCGCCCCCGATGTGTTCACGACTTGTTCCGGGACCCGGCCCAGCCGACGCGGCGTCAGCTGTCAAGCGGTCGGCGGTCAGGTCACTGCCCGGCGACCGGCCGGTAGGTGCAGACGTTGACGCCGGTGCCGCTGGTGACGGTGGAGACGAGTTCGAGGGTGCGCTTGGCACCGTCGGCCGGGAAGATCGACTTGCCGCCGCCGAGGAGCACCGGCATGACGATGAGCTTGAGTTCGTCGACCAGGCCCTCCGCGATCAGCGTGCGGGCGAGGGTCGGGCTGCCCATGACGAGCAGGTCGCCGCCCTCGGCCTTGTGCAGGCCGGCGATCCGGGAGACGGCCTCGGCGCCGGGGAGGAGCGTGGTGTTCGCCCACGTCAGGTCGGACCCGCCGAGCGTCGTGCTGACCACGTACTTGGGGATGGCGTTCATCCGGTCGGCGAACGGGTCGCCCGCGCGGTCGGGCCAGGCGGCGGCCATGGTCTGCCAGGTGCGGCGGCCGAAGAGCAGGGCGTCCGCGGTGCTCAGCGCCCCGTCGAAGGCGCCGCCCACCACCTCGGGGTCGAAGAAGGGGTGCGACCAGCCGCCGTGGGCGAAGCCGCCGTCGGTGTCCTCCTGGGGGCCGCCGGGCGCCTGCACGACGCCGTCCAGGCTCATGAACTCGCTGACCACGATGCGCACGGTGCTCGATCCTCCACGTGGGTCGGGACGTGGCCGGAGAGCGCCCGACCGCTCCGGCATCATGGCACCCGGCGCCGACAACGCGCAGGACCCGGTCGGCCGTCGGGTCGCCGTGCCGCAGCGGGGGTTTACTCCCCGTCGACAGCGGCGGAACCGGTCCGGGCCGCGTCAGCCGTACCAGGACGCCTCGGTCGGCCGGGCCCGCCGGGGTACCTCCCGCTCGGGCATCGGGACGCGGACGTCGCCGGCGACCAGTGCGCAGGTCGGGATTCCGGTGAACACGCCGGGCAGGGCGATCCGGACCTCGACGTGCCGGGGCGGCCCGGTCGGCAGTACGGCGATCAGCGTCCGCTCCTCGGGATGGTGCCCGTGCACCCGCTCGAACGCCACCTCGTGCCCGTTCACCAGGACCTCCAGCTCCCGGACCCCGCCCAGACGGACGCCCGCGGTCACCGAACAGCCGGCGTACTCGCAGTGGAAGTGGTACTCGCGGCCCATGTCCGCCTCCCGATGCTCCGGGCGGTGTCGCACCCGTCCCTCCATCCTGACACCCGACCGGCCGGTGCGGCAGGGCGGGCGGTCGCGGGCCCGGACGGCGGCCGCCCCTACTCCGGACGGCGGAGTCCGCTCCCCCGGAGGGAGCAGCGGCCGTGACCGATCGGGTGTCACGCCGTTGGCCGCGCGGAGCACCGTTCGGGGCACACCACCGTTCAAGGAGAGACCCATGCGACAGTACGTCCGGACCGCCGTCGTCGGCGCCCTGCTGGGGGCGAGCGCACTGACCGCCGTGCCGGCGGGGGCGGCCGGGAACACCGCGTACCCGGAGCCGTCGAAGCAGGAGCACCTGTACGCGGTGCCGGTGGCGGGCATCGCCGATGTCGGCGACCTCACCAAGCTGGCGCTGCTCGGCCACGACTTCGCCGGGCTGCTCGGCCACTGAGCCGCCCGGGGGGCCGCCGGGCCGAGCCGGCTCAGAGGTCGAGGACGACGTCCCGGTCGGGGCGTGCGCAGCAGATCAGCGCGTTCCCGGGGGCGGGGGCCTCGACCGGGTCGGGCCGGTACGTGACGGCGCCGTCGAGCAGGCGGGTCTCGCAGGTGCGGCAGACACCGGTGCGGCAGGACCAGCGGACGGCGACGTCGCAGGCCTCGGCGAGTTCCAGCAGGGTGCCGTACTCGTCCTTCCACGGGACGGTGAGGCCGCTGCGGGTGAAGGCCACGGCGGGTCCGTCGCCGGGGGTGCCGGAAGGCGGGTGCGGGGCGGGGGCCTCGCCGGCGGCGGCGATGCCGGGCGTGAGGCCGGCGGCGGTGCCGAAGAGCTCGGTGCGGATCCGGTCGGGCCCGAGGCCCGCCGCGGTGAGCGCCGTGGTGAGGTCGGCCATGAACGCGGCGGGGCCGCAGAGGTAGGCGTCGGCGTCGGCCGGCAGGCCGAGGGCGGCGACGAGTTCCGCGCCGAGCCGGCCGCGGTCGGTGTAGTGGGTGCCCTGCCGGTCCTGCGGGCGGGGGCGGCTGTAGCAGATCCGGGTGTGCGAGCGGGGCAGCCGGGCGAGCAGGTGGCGGGCCTCCGCCGCGAACGGGTGCTCGGCGCCGTCACGGGCGCCGTGCAGCCACCACACCGGGCGGGTGGGAGAGGTCTCGGCGAGGGCGTGCAGCATGGCGAGGACGGGGGTGACTCCCACGCCCGCGGAGGCGAGCACGACCGGGGTGCGGCCGGGGGCGAGCGTGAAGGCACCGCGGGGTGCGGCGGTCTGTAGGGTGTCGCCGGTCCGCAGGCTGCCGTGGATCCAGGCGCTGGCGGTGCCGTGGGCCTCCCGTTTGACGCTGATCCGGTACCGCTGGGCGCCGGGCGGTCCGGAGAGCGAGTAGCTGCGCAGCAGGGCGGGTCGTCCGGGGTCGGGGGCGAGCCGGACGGTGAGGTACTGGCCGGGGGCGGCGGCCGGCAGCGGGGCGCCGTCGGGGTCGGCGAGCCAGATCGAGAGGGTGCTGCGGCTCTCGATGGCGGTGGCGGCGACGGTGAGCGGGCGGAAGCCGTCCCAGGCGGGCCGCGGGTCGCTGCCGTCGGGGTTGAGGCCGGGGTTGCCGGCGGCGCCGTCGGCCTGCCGGAGGAGGGCGCGGAAGGAGCCCTGCCAGCCGGGGCTGAGGGCGGGGATGCGCAGCGCCGCGGCGATCCGCGTCCGCGGCCGTTCGGGCAGGTAGAGCAGGCCGTCGGCCTCGGCGACGGTCATCCGCTCGGGCCCGTCGGCGATCTTGACGATCTCCTGTCCGGCCTCGACCTCGCCCTCGGTGAGGACGCGCAGGTAGAAGCCCGGTCGGCGGTGGGTGACCAGCAGGGCGGGCATCCGGGGCTCGTCCATGCGCAGGCCGACCCGGTAGCAGGTGACCCGCGGCTGGGTGACCTCGAAGACGGCGCCGCCGATCCGGTAGCGGTCGCCGATGCAGACCTCGTCGTCGGGCAGGCCCTCCACGGTGAAGTTCTCGCCGAACTGACCGTGGGTGAGGTCGTCCCGGCCGAGGACCTGCTGCCAGTGCCGGTAGGAGTCGAGCTGGTAGACCATCACGGCGCGCATCTCGCCGCCGTGGCCGGCGAGGTCGCCCTGGCCGTCGCCGTCGAGGTTGAGCCGGCGGGCGGTGCAGGGGCCGGTGACGGGGTGCTTCCAGATCCCGGTGCGGACGGTGCGGCCCTGCCAGTGGACGTCCTTCGGCAGGCCGACGTTGACGGAGATCAGTCTGGCCACGGGTGCTCCGCCCCTCGTCACGGACGCTCGAAGAGTTGCAGGACACCGCCGACGGAGAAGCAGAGGGCGCCGGTGAGCGTGCCCCAGTTGGCGATGTCGGCGTTGACCAGGCTGCCGGTGGAGGGCTTGGTGAAGGCGGCGAGCGCGGAGACCATGAACAGCACCGAGCCCAGTTGGTTGACCGCCACGATCCACCAGCCGAGGTCCCGCGGCAGCAGGCGCGGCCTGCCGTGGCAGACCTCGACGAGGCCGAGGTGCCCGGAGATCAGGAACAGCACGCAGCCGATCACGTCGGGCGTCCAGATCAGCCGGTTGACCTGCTGGACGCTGAGGCCTTGCAGGAAGGAGTCCAGCAGGTTGACGGCGAAGACCAGGGTGCCGGCGAACAGGACGAAGGCGCTCAGCCAGTCGACCCGGACCGGCTCGTAGCGCCACCACCGCCAGCGGCGGGTGACCAGGCTGCCCTGGCCGCCGGGAACGTGGCGCGGTGCGTTGATCACCTGGAGCAGGGTGACGTAGCCGCCGGTGTTGAAGCACAGGCCGCCGGTGAAGTAGATGACGGCGCTGGTGGTGGCGTCGCCGGAGCCGAACTGCGCGACGGCGGCGCCGGCCGCGAAGAGCGCCCCGCCGAGCACGAAGGCGAGGGAGGCGATGGTGTTGAGCCTGCGCAGCCGGGCGACGGAGACCTCGTCCGCCCTGCTGTGCCGGGTGCCGGCGGCGCCGGGCGCCCGGACGGCGAGCAGGCCGCGGCGCCGGGCGGGACGCGACTCCCAGACGGCGGTGCCGCCGTCGGGGAGCACCCAGGTGACGCGGGTGGTGAACGGTCCGGCGCCCTCGGCGCGCGGCGCGGCGGGCGCGGGCCGCCCGGCGGGATCGGGCCGTCCGGGCCGGTCGGTCGGCGCCGACTGCTCGGGCTGTTCCGACTGCTCGGGCTGCTCGGGCTGTTCCACGGGCCGAGCGTAGTCCGGGGTGCGGGGCGCGCCGACGGCGCAACGCCGGGGCGTCAGGGGGTGACGTTCGCGAATCCCGGGTCGGGTGCGGAGAGGCGCCCGAGCAGTTCGGTGAACACCGTCGGATCGCCGTCGAGGGTGGCGCGGCCCCGCTCGGCGAGCCGCTCCAGGGATTGCGTGCCGAGCAGCACGGCCCGCAGGTCCGACTCGTCCGGGGTGAGGTCGAGCCGGGCGGGCGGGGCCGCCGGGTCGGGCCCGCGGACGTGGGTGAGGACGCCGTTGTGCAGGCGCACCGTGACGGGCGGGCGGTCGGCGCCGAGGTGGAGGCGGAGCGTGAGGTCGGCGTGCCAGCTGCGCGGGCCGTCGATCCGGATGGCGAGCGAGTCGAGAAGCTGGTCGAGGCTGAGGGCGGCGACCAGGTCGGGCGAGTCGGCCGTGGTGGGGGTGCCGACCGGCCCGTGCCGGAGTTCGTGGGCACCGGTGAGGTAGAAGCTCCGCCAGGTGCCGTTCTCGCTGCCGTAGCCGAGCTGTTCCAGCGCGTCGGCCTGCAGCCGGCGGGCCTCGGCGTTGCCGGCGGCGTACGACTCGCGGGCGCGCCGCAGCACCTTGGGTCCGGGGCCATGGCGCGTCCTTCCGTGCGGTCCTCGGGTGCGATGGACCCGCGGACCGGACCCCGGCGCGACACGATCGCTGCCACCGTCCTCCCGCCCCGGGCGCACCGCCATCGGGCTCGGCCGAACGGAGCAGGCTCCCGCGCCGGAGTTGCCACCGGCGCGGGCACGTGCCCGTAGCCCCGGACGGCACATCGGCCCGGCGCGGGGTGCGGCGGCGCGGCTGAGTACGGGTACTCAGGTCCGTTGCGGCCCGGCTTGGCAGGATGGCCCGGTCCGGCCCTTCGGCGACCCGCAGGACGCTCCGCCGGCGGTCGAGGCGCACGGCCCGTAGCCGGCGGGCGGCTGCACCGCGCCGAGGCCTCGGACCTGGCGGCGCCCGGACGGCGTGTGGCGTCGGGCGTCACGGGGCGGCACTAGGCTGCACGGAGATCATGGGGGCGCAGGGGGAGGAACGGCATGGGCACCGACGGGGGCACGGCTCGGGTGCGCGACGCACTGCTGGCGCTGCGCGGGACGGACGGCGTCGAACTGCTCGACGGGTTCTCCGACGAGGAGATGGACGGCTGGCCCGTCGAGGTACCGGAGGCCGTACGGACGGTGCTCCGCGCGGTCGGCGGCGTCCGCGCGGACGACGAGGAGCACGAGTTCGGGCCGCGCCGGCTGCGGCCGTCCTCGTTCGGCGGGGGCCGCTGGGAGGTCGGCAGCCACCTCGCCACCGAGCACACGGTGTACGTCGCGGTCGGCGGGCCGGGCGCCGCCGACTGGGGGCCGGTGGTGGCCGTCCGGCCGTTCGACGATCCGGAGGCCGTGGTCGAGGCCGCCCGCTTCGCCGACTGGCTGCAGGCCCTGGCGGTGCGGCTCACCGACCCGGACGCCGACGGGCTGCTCCGCCGGCCGAGCGCAGCGGTCACCGCGGTGCCCAGCGTGGCCGCCGCCGAGGGCCCGGACGCCGAGCTCGCCGCCCTGGTCGGCCCGGGCGACCAGCTCGCCGACGTCGCGGACCTCCGCGACCTGCCCGCACTCCCCTGCCGGATCGACTTCGAGCCCTACTACACCTTCGCCCACAACACCGCCGACACCGGCAGCAGCGAGCTGCAGGTCGAGATGCTGGGCGGCGGCCGGGCGCTGCTGGTGCGCTCCGTCGTCTGCGGCGACTTCCTGGGCCGGCCGGTGCGCCGCCGCACCGTCCCCGCCGACGCCGCCCGGCGGGCGGTCGCCGAGCTGCGGGCCCTCGCCGCCGAGCACCCGGCGTCGGTCGCGCTCGAACCCGGCTGCACCGACGCCGAGATGGACGGCTGGCCCGTCCCCGTGCCGCCGGAGGTGCGGACGGTGCTGCGCGCGATCGGCTCCGTCGCGGTGGCCGGGCTGCCGGTCCTGCGGCTGCTGCCCGGCGGCGCGGGGAACGAGGTCGACCCGGACGTGCACCGGATGCTCGGCGGCGACGGCAGCTACTGGCCGATCGCCCGTGTGACGTACGGGCCGCACCACGCGATCGCCCAGATCCGGATCGACCCCGGGACCGGCGCGTGGGGCTACGCCGTGTCGGTGTCCGGTGAGGCGCGGCTGCTGCGCGAGTACCCCGAGGTGACGCTGCTCGGCGAGTCGCTCGCGGACCTCCTGCTGACGGTGGCCCGGATCGCCCGGAAGGCGGCCGGTGCCCCGGAGTTCGCCCGGGCCGCGGCGACGGCCGCGCCCTGGTTCTTCCCCAACACCGGTGAGGCCTGGATCCTCCCGGAGCCGGTCGGCGACTGGTCCGGCTCGGAGGACGCCCTCCGTGCGGCGGCCGCCGCACTGCCGGACGGCAGCTTCGCGGGCGACCTGCGGGCCGCACCGGCACCGGGCGACCTCTGCTTCTACCGTGCCGACGACTGGCCGTACCGGGCCCGCCTCGACCGGCTGGTCTTCCTCGGCGCCGGCCGGGTCGCCGCGGCCGTTCCGGAAGCGACGGCCTCCTGACGGAAGGTCACCGACGAGCGGGCGGCGGCGCATCTGACCACCGGTCACCACCGGTGCTGCGTCCGCCTGGTGGACGTGCCTTGCCCGGCGGTTGATCGGCTCGGCAGGATGACCGCCATGGCCTCCCACGCGTACCTGTGCCGTCGACTGCACGTCGACCTGGCGTACGCCTGCTCGGCGGCCTGTCACCGCGCCGCCTGACCGCGAGCCCCGCCCCGGAGACGGCTCCCGGGCCGACCGCGGACGTTCCCCGGCGCGCCCGCCCGACCCCCGGGCCCTCCGCCCCCCTGCTCCGCACCGCCCTGCCGGGCCTGCGCGCCGTCCGGGCGGGCGTGCCGCAGCCCTGCACGCCACCTCCTGGACGGAGCCCTCAGCCATGCGCCTCGCGCTGCCCGCCCGCGCCGCCGTGATCGCCGCGGCCACCCTGCTCGCCCTGACCGCCGCCACGCCCCCCGCCGACGGTGCCGCCGACGGTTTCGGGCCGCTGCCGCCGCACAACCCGTACGCGGGTCCCGACGGCACCGCCACCATGCACGGGGACACCGGTTCCTCGGACGCCACCCCGCTGCCCGGCCCCGGCGCCGGGCCGCTCACCTCCCGCCGGGTCGCCCTCGCCTCGGCCTGCCCGACCGTGCTGGTCGGCTCCGACGGGTACCCGGTCGCCCTCTGCACGCCGATCCTCGGCCAGATGCCGACCGTCCACCTGCTCGACCCGGCCACCGGCGACCCGATCGCCGAACTCGCCGTCGCCAAGGGCTCACTGCTCGGCGGCGTGTACGCCTACCTGGACCAGCTGGACCGCCTGGTGCTGGTGGACGGCGAGCGTTCGCTGCTGCGGATCGGCCACCGGCGCACCGCCGCGGGCGGCCCGGAGCTGTACGTCGCGAGCTCGCTCCCGCTGGCCGGCGCCGTCCCGGAGGGCGACTCGGTCACCGGGGTCTCCCCCGACTGGCAGGGCCGGGTCTGGTTCGCCACCGCCGGCGGGGTCGTCGGCACCGCGGACGAGCGCACCGGCCGGGTCCGCAGCGTCTCCCTGCCGGCCGGCGAGCGGATCGCCAACTCGATCTCCACCGCGCCGGGCGGCACCGCCGTCGCCACCGACCACGCCACCTACCTGCTGACAGCCGACGCGGACGGCACCCCGCGGATCGCCTGGCGGCAGCCGTACGACCGCGGGCCCGGCCGCAAGCCCGGCCAGCTCAGCCCGGGCACCGGCTCCACCCCGACCTTCTTCGGACCGGCGACCGGCACCGACTACCTCACCGTGGTGGACAACGCGGCCCCGACGGTGAACCTGCTGGTGTACCGCGCCTCGACCGGCGCCCCGGTCTGCTCCGTTCCGGTGCTGCGAGCGGGCGGCAGCGGCAGCGAGAACTCCCCCGTCGCCGCCGGGAACTCCGTCTTCGTCGCCTCCACGTACGGCTACCCCTACCCGAAGCTGCCGGAGGGGGCCGGCGCCTCGGTGCCCGCCTCGGGCGACTTCACCGGCGGCCTCTCCCGGGTCGACGTACGGGCGGACGGCTCCGGCTGCGACCTGGTGTGGGACAACCGGACCCGGTCCGCCGCGGTGCCGCGGCTGTCGACCGCCGACGGGCTGATCCGCACCGTCCTGCGGCAGCCCGTGATCCCCTTCACCACCGCCACCTCGCTGCTCGACCCCTACTACTACGCCGAGATCGACCCGGCGACCGGCAGCACGGTCCGCACCCGGTACCTCGGCGCCGGCTTCCTCTACGACACCCTCCAGATGGTCGGCTCGATCGCCCCCGGCGGCGTCGTCTACCAGGGCACCGTCACCGGAGTCCTCCGCGTCGCCAACGGCTGACCTCCCGCCGATCAGGGGTCGCCCGGACGTTCCGGGCGGCCCCTCCTGCATGTCACGGCCGGCCGGGCTGGCGTTGGTGGCACAGAGTGTGTTCTATTAGGGGAACTGAGTTCCCTCTCTGTGGATCGTGTTCCGCCAACGGCTGCGGGACGGACTGGAGCACCCGAACCATGAGCAACTCCTTCGATCTGTTCCGCACGACCGAGGAGCACGACATGCTCCGTGACGCGGTGCGGTCGCTGGCCGAGGCGAAGATCGCCCCGTTCGCGGCCGAGGTCGACGAGCAGGGCCGTTTCCCGAGCGAGGCGCTGGAGGCGCTGCAGGGCAACGACCTGCACGCGGTGCACGTGCCCGAGGAGTACGGCGGCGCCGGCGCCGACGCGCTGGCCACCGTGATCGTGATCGAGGAGGTCGCCCGGGTCTGCGCCTCCTCCTCGCTGATCCCCGCGGTCAACAAGCTCGGCTCGCTGCCGGTGCAACTGTCCGGCTCGGAGGAGCTGAAGGCCAAGTACCTCGGCGCGCTGGCCCGCGGCGAGGGCATGTTCTCCTACTGCCTGTCCGAGCCGGAGGCCGGCTCCGACGCGGCCGGCATGAAGACCCGCGCGGTCCGCGACGGCGACTTCTGGGTCCTCAACGGCGTCAAGCGGTGGATCACCAACGCCGGCGTCTCCGAGTTCTACACCGTCATGGCCGTCACCGACCCGGAGAAGCGCTCCAGGGGCATCTCCGCGTTCGTGGTCGAGAAGGGCGACGAGGGCGTCTCCTTCGGCGCCCCGGAGAAGAAGCTCGGCATCAAGGGCTCGCCGACCCGCGAGGTCTACTTCGACAACGTGCGGATCCCCGCCGACCGGATGATCGGCGCCGAGGGCACCGGCTTCGCCACCGCGATGAAGACCCTCGACCACACCCGGGTCACCATCGCCGCCCAGGCGATCGGCATCGCCCAGGGCGCCCTCGACTACGCCAAGGGCTACGTCCAGGAGCGCAAGCAGTTCGGCAAGGCCATCGCCGAGTTCCAGGGCGTGCAGTTCATGCTCGCCGACATGGCGATGAAGCTGGAGGCCGCCCGCCAGCTCACGTACGCCGCCGCCGCGAAGTCCCAGCGCACCGACGGCGACCTGACCTTCTTCGGGGCCGCCGCCAAGTGCTTCGCCTCCGACGTCGCGATGGAGATCACCACCGACGCCGTCCAGCTGCTCGGCGGCTACGGCTACACCCGCGACTACCCGGTCGAGCGGATGATGCGCGACGCCAAGATCACCCAGATCTACGAGGGCACCAACCAGGTCCAGCGCATCGTCATGGCCCGCAACCTCCCGTAACCACCCACCGTCAGACCACCGAAGGAAGGAGCAGGCACCGTGACCCTGAAGATCGTTGTCTGTGTGAAGTACGTGCCCGACGCGACCGGTGACCGTCGCTTCGCGGACGACACCACCACCGACCGGGAGGGCGTGGACGGCCTCCTGTCGGAGCTGGACGAGTACGGCGTGGAGCAGGCGCTGCGGATCGCGGAGGCCTCCGGTGACGCCGAGGTGACGGTGCTGACCGTCGGTCCGGACGACGCGAAGGACGCGCTGCGCAAGGCCCTGTCGATGGGTGCGGACAAGGCCGTGCACGTCAACGACGAGGACATCCACGGCTCGGACGTGATCGGTACCTCGGCGGTGCTGGCGAAGGCGCTGGAGAACACCGGGTTCGACCTGGTGGTGTGCGGCATGGCCTCCACCGACGGCACGATGGGCGTGCTGCCGGCGCTGCTCGCCGAGCGTCTGGGCGTGCCGCAGGTGACCCTGCTGTCCGAAGTGTCGGTCGAGGGCGGTGTGGTCAAGGGCCGCCGCGACGGCGACGCGGCGACCGAGCAGGTCGAGGCCGCGCTGCCGGCCGTCGTGTCGGTCACCGACCAGTCCGGCGAGGCCCGCTACCCGTCCTTCAAGGGCATCATGGCCGCGAAGAAGAAGCCGGTCGCCGAGCTCGACCTGGACGACCTGGGCATCGACGCCGACGAGGTCGGCCTGGCCGGCTCCTGGACCAAGGTCGCGGACATCACCGCCCGCCCGGCCCGTACCGCCGGCACCGTCGTCAAGGACGAGGGCGAGGGCGGCAAGCAGCTCGCCGCCTACCTCGCCGAGCAGAAGTTCATCTGAGCCCACGCCCAACGCGCGCATCCAACGAACGATCAGGAGCAACGAATCATGGCTGAGATCCTGGTTCTCGTGGACCACGCCGACGGCGTGGTCCGCAAGCCGGCCCTCGAACTGCTGACCCTGGCCCGC
The DNA here is from genome assembly GCF_025655475.1 of Kitasatospora sp. DSM 101779. Classification (GTDB taxonomy): domain Bacteria; phylum Actinomycetota; class Actinomycetes; order Streptomycetales; family Streptomycetaceae; genus Kitasatospora. The sequence continues at coordinate 613,425 of NZ_JAHTIK010000001.1, forward strand.
CGGATCGGCGAGCCCTCCGCCGTCGTCCTCGGTGCCGGTGCGGCCGCTGCCGACATCGCCGCCAAGGCCGCCGAGTACGGCGCCGCCAAGGTCTACACCGCCGACGCCGACGAGTTCACCTCCCAGCTCGTCGTCCCGAAGGTCGACGCCCTCACCCAGATCGCCAAGGCCGCCGGCGCCGCCGCCGTCCTGGTCACCTCCTCCGGCGAGGGCAAGGAGGTCGCCGCCCGCGTCGCGCTGCGGCTGGGCTCCGGCATCATCACCGACGCCGTCGACCTCGAGGCCGGCGACGGCGGCCCCGTCGCCACCCAGTCGGTGTTCGCCGCCTCGTTCCAGGTCAAGTCGACCGTGACCACCGGCACCCCGGTGATCACCGTCAAGCCGAACGCCGCCGCCCCGGAGCCGGCCCCGGCCGCCGGCACCGTCGAGCCGGTCACCGTCGCCTTCACCGGCAACGCCGCCACCGTCACCGCCCGCACCCCGCGCGTCGCCTCCGGCCGCCCCGAGCTGACCGAGGCCGCGATCGTGGTCTCCGGCGGCCGCGGCGTCGGCGCCGCCGAGGGCTTCGCCGTCGTCGAGGACCTCGCCGACGCGCTCGGCGCGGCCGTCGGCGCCTCCCGCGCCGCCGTCGACGCCGGCTGGTACCCGCACACCAACCAGGTCGGCCAGACCGGCAAGCAGGTCTCCCCGCAGCTGTACGTCGCCGCGGGCATCTCCGGCGCCATCCAGCACCGCGCCGGCATGCAGACCTCGAAGACCATCGTCGCCGTCAACAAGGACCCCGAGGCGCCGATCTTCGAACTCGTCGACTACGGCGTCGTCGGCGACCTCTTCACCGTCCTGCCCCAGCTCACCGCCGAGGCCAAGGGCCGCTGACCCGACAGCGGCCCGGTCCGCCGGGTCGCGAGGGGCCGCACGCTGAGAAGCCCGGCCGGGACTCCCCGGCCGGGCTTCTCAGCGTCTTCCGCGTCTTCCGCGTCTTCCACCTCTTCGGTCGGTACGCGTCGTCGTCGTGGAGGGTTTCGCGTCCCGCCCCGGCGAGGTCGTGCCCTGAGTGCGGTGTCAGTCGCGCTGGAGGCTGGCCTCGACGTCCCTGACGACGCGCCACATCGGGGTACGGCGCTTGGCGATGACGACCACCACGTCGTCCTCGTCCTCCTCGACGGCCGGCTGGGCCTGCGGCTTGGCGGGCCAGGCGTTGCGGACGTACTCGAGGGCGCGGTCCACCTCGGCCTCGGCGTCGCCCTGCCCGTTGGCGCGTAGCCAGGAGCGCAGGCCGTGGTTGTGCGCGGCGACCACGGCCGCGGCGACGACGTCGGCCCGCAGGGTGCCGTCCTTGCGGGCGGCGAACCGGCCGCGCAGGTAGTCGGCGAGGGTGCGCTCGTACCGCCAGACGACGGAGAGTTCGTAGGCGCGCAGGCCCGGGACCTTCCGGGTGAGGCGGTAGCGCTGCACCGAGAAGGTGGGGTTCTCGGCGTACATCCGCAGGACGAGCCGGGCGGCGTCGCAGACCTTGAGGACGGGGTCGTCGGTGTCCGCGCTCTCCTGCAGGAAGGCCGTCATGTCGGCCAGGCACTGCTCGTGGTCGGGGAAGACCACGTCCTCCTTGGAGGGGAAGTAGCGGAAGAAGGAGCGGCGGCCGACCCCGGCCAGGCCGACGATGTCGTCGATGGTGGTCTGCTCGTAGCCCCGGTCGAGGAAGAGCTGGAAGGCGGCCGCGATCAGGGAGTCGCGCATCGCGGGCTTCCCGGTGGCGGCCGCGGTCTCTCCCTCGGTCTTCTGCGGGTTGCTCATGCCGTGAACCTAGCACCAATCACGCAAGAGGGCACTCAGTGCACTGTGTCGACGGTACTCGGTGTTGCACATCACCCTGCGGCGCCGTCGATCCGCCGGACGGCGCCGAGGACGTCCAGCATCAGGTCCGGGTCCGCACCGTCCGGGGCGTGCACCGACAGCCGGGTGACGACGCCCGTGTACCGGCGGTGGATCTCCCGGGCCGCCGCAGCCGGCTCGCCCGCCACGGCGAAGGCGTCGAACACCTCGTCGTCGATCAGCTCGCCCATCTCCTGCCAGCGGCCGCGGACGGAGAGCGGGTGCAGCTCGTCGTGCAGGGCGCCCCAGCCGTGCGCCTCCAGCACCGGGCGGTAGGCCGGCGTGGAGGCGTAGAAGGCGATCCGCTCGCGGACCCCGCGGACGTTGGCGACCAGCTCCTCCTCGGTGCGCCCGGTGGCGGTGAGCACCGAGCCGACCACCTCGAACGGGCGGGCGGTCCACGGCTCGGCGCCGGCTTCCGCCTTGGCGCGGGCGGCGTGCACGGCGGGCAGCACCGTCCCGGTGAGGTGCTGCACCGAGCTGAAGGGGTGGCAGATCAGGCCGTCCGCGACGGCGCCCGCCGCCCGGGTCATCAGCGGGCCGACGCCGGCCAGCAGGATCGGCGGGGTACCTGCCTCGACCGGCTCCGGCGCGAACACCGGGGTCATCAGGGTGTGGCTGTAGAAGTCGCCGCGGAAGGCCAGGCGTTCGCCGGTCTGCCAGCTGTGCCAGATCGCCCGGACGGCGGCCACGTACTCCGTCATCCGGGCGGCCGGGCTGCCCCAGGGCATGCCGAAGCGGCGCACCACGTGCGGCTTCACCTGGGAGCCGAGGCCCACCACGGCCCGGCCGCCGGACGCCTCGTGCACGCCCCATGCCTCGTAGGCGAGGGTCATCGGGGTGCGGGCGAAGGCGATGGCCACGCCGGTGGCGAGTTCGATCGACTCCGTGCGGTCGGCCGCCCGGGCCAGCTGGAGGAACGGGTCGTAGGAGGTCTCGGAGAGGGTGAAGCGGTCGATGCCGCGGCGCTCGGCCGCCACGGCCGCGGCCGGGACGCCGGCCGGCCTGCAGGTGGCGGTCGCCTCCAGGCGGAGCGGGGCGGGGATCTCGGGCATGGGCTTCTCCTCCGTGGGACACCGGCCGGCCGGGCGTGGTCCCGGCCGGCCGGTCTCCATGATGACGGGCGCAGGTGCTCCCGTTCACGAGCGCGGGTGGTCTCGTTCACGAGCGCGGCTGGTCCCAGTCAGGGGCGCGGGGAACTGCGCAGTCCGGGATTGGGCATCGCTGCGCAGTAGGGCCGAGCCCTGGTCCGCACAGCACCCCGCATCCCCATGGGGCGGTTCTCCCCCGACCTCGGCCGGGAGGTGCCCCCACGCGCCGCCCCTGGTGTTCGGCCCCGCCCGGCGACCTCAGGGGGCCGCGGCGTAGCCGGCGGGGCGGGTGGTGAAGGTGCCCCGGCCCTGGGTGCGGCTGCGGAGGCGGGTCGCGTAGCCGAACAGTTCGGCGAGCGGCACGGTGGCGGTGACCTGGGCCGTGCCGGCCCGGACGGTCTGTCCGGTGACCCGTCCGCGGCGGGCCGCGAGGTCGCCGATCACCGCGCCGACGGCGTCGTCGGGTGCGGTGGCGGTGACGTCGACCACCGGTTCGAGCAGGGTCATCCGGGCGGCGCGCAGCGCCTCCCGGAGGCCGAGCCGCCCGGCGGTGCGGAACGCCGTCTCGGAGGAGTCCTTGACGTGCGTGGCGCCGTCCGTGAGCGTGACCCGCAGGCCGGTGACCTGGTGGCCGCCGAGCGGGCCCTCGGCAAGGGCGTCGCGGCAGCCGGCCTCGACCGCCTGGACGTACTCGCGCGGGACGCGTCCGCCGGTGACGGTGGATCGGAACTCGAAGCGGTTCGATCCGGCGTCCCCGCCCGTGCCGGGCTGCGGGTCCGGCCCCAGCGGTTCCACGTCGAGGACGACGTGGGCGAACTGGCCGGCGCCGCCCTCCTGCTTGACGTGCCGGTAGACCAGCCCGGTGACGCCCTCGGTGACGGTCTCCCGGTAGGAGACCTGGGGGCGGCCGACGGCGACCTCCGGGCCGCCCGCGCGGCGGATCTTCTCCACGGCGACCTCCAGGTGGAGTTCCCCCATGCCGGACAGCAGGACCTGTCCGGTTTCGGGGTCGGTGCGGACGGTGAGCGACGGGTCCTCCTCGACGAGCCGGGCGAGCGCGGTGGCCAGCCGTTCGGTGTCGGCGCTGCGGCGTGCCTCGACGGCCACCGAGACGACCGGGTCGGCGGTGGTCGGGGGTTCGAGGACGAGCGGTGCCGTGGGGGTGCAGAGGGTGGCGCCCGCCCGGGTCGTCTTCGGTCCGATGACGGCGACGATGTCGCCGGCCGCGGCGCGGTCGGTCTCGGCATGCCGGTCGGCCTGGACGTGCACGATGCGGGCGATCCGCTCGGTGCGGCCGGTTGCGGTGTCGAGCACGGTGTCCCCCTTCGTGACGGTTCCGGAGTAGACGCGGAGGTAGGTGAGGCGGCCGGTGGCCGTGGCGTTGACCTTGAAGGCGAGGGCAGCGAACGGCGCCGCCGGGTCGGCGGGGCGGTGCTGTTCGGTGCCGTCCAGGGTGCCGCGGACGGCCGGCACGTCCAGTGGGGACGGCAGGTAGTCCACGACGGCCTGGAGCAGCGGTTCGATGCCGCGGTTGCGGTAGGCGGAGCCGCAGAGCACCACGACGGCCTCGCCGGTGCGGGTGAGGTCGCGCAGGGCCGCGGCGAGGCTCTCGGCGGAGAGCGTGCCGCGGGTGCAGAACTCCTCCAGGGCGGCCGGGTGGAGTTCGGCGACCGCCTCCTCGAGGGCGCGGCGGCGCCGCTCGGCCTCGTCGCGGAGCGCCTCGGGCACGGGGCCCTCCTCGCAGCCGTCGCGGCCGTCGGTCCACACCTGGGCGCGCATCCGGAGCAGGTCGACGACGCCGGTGAAGCCGTCCTCGCGGCCGATCGGCAGTTGCACCGCCAACGGGTTCGGGTGGAGCCGGTCCCGGACGGAGGCGACCGCGGTGTCGAGGTCGGCGCCGGCGCGGTCCAGCTTGTTGACGAAGGCGATCCGGGGCACGCCGTGCCGGTCGGCCTGCCGCCACACCGCCTCGCTCTGCGGTTCGACGCCCGCCACGGCGTCGAAGACGGCGACGGCGCCGTCGAGGACGCGCAGCGAGCGTTCGACCTCGTCGAAGAAGTCGACGTGGCCGGGGGTGTCGATCAGGTTGATCCGGTGGCCGTCCCAGGAGCAGCTGACGGCGGCGGCGAAGATGGTGATGCCGCGATCGCGTTCCTGCGGGTCGAAGTCGGTGACGGTGGTGCCCTCGTGGACCTCGCCGCGCCGGTGGACGGCGCCGGTGAGGTACAGCACCCGCTCGGTGACGGTGGTCTTGCCGGCGTCGACGTGGGCGAGGATGCCCAGGTTTCGGACGTGTGCCGGCAGGCCGGCGGGGCGGGTGGCGGCAGGGGTGGTGACGGTAGGTCGGTTCAGGTCGGTGCGCACGGCCCGGTGCCTTTCGCTGGTTCGGGATGTCTGGGCGGCGCGATTTCCGGACGGTGCGGAGCGGTCCCCGTGCCCCGGTCGGGCGGCTGCGTGTCGGCGCGGCGTCGGCCGCGGTCGTGCCGGCCCTGCCGGGGAGTCCGGCGGGCGGGCGCAGGGTGGGACGGGGGCGGAGCGGGGCTCAGGCGTTCGTCACGGACCTCCGGTGCGGGCCGCGCAGCCTGCACCGGGTCGACGGAGACACCAGGATCACCTCGTAGCGCGAGGAGGGGACGACGGCGGCGGTGCGGTTGCGCACGGCTCGGCTCCCCTCGACTCGTCGTGGCGCGCACCTGACCTGTGGCGCGCGGCTCGCGATGAGTCTAGGGAGGGTGTCGGCGGGAGGGCACGCGATTTTTCGCAGCCGCCGGCACCCGCTCAGTCCGTCGAGGGCACAGGCGTCCTGACGGCGGATCGGGGGCCGGGGGCGGCCGGTGCGCGCAGGGTGCGGACGGCGGGGACGGCGAGGACGGCGGAGCAGGCGGCGACCTGCCAGAGGGCGCCGAGGGCGAGGACGCGGCCGGTGCCGAGGTGGGCGGCGAGCGGGCCGGCGGCGGCGAGGCCGATCGGGCCGAGCACGAAGGCGCCGAGCGCCTCGAAGGAGTGGACGCGGCCGAGCGCCTCGGCGGGGACGTGCTGTTGGGTGGCTGTGGTGTACAGGGTGTCGCAGACGGCGGTGCCGATGCCGGCGACCAGGGCGGCGAGGGCGGTCGTGGCGGCACCGGCGCCGGCGGCGAGCGCGGCGGAGGGCAGTGCCCAGCCGAGGGCGGCGAGGGTGGCGACGGCCAGTGGTCGGCGGGGCCGGCGTCCGAGCACGAGCAGGCCGCCGAGGACGGCGCCCGCGCCGTAGGCGGCCATGACGGTGCCCCAGGCGGCGGCGCCGCCGAGCCGCTGGTGGGCGAGCAGCGGGCCGAGGACCAGGAACGGCGCCCACACCAGCAGGTTGAACAGGCCCATCTGGGCGGTCGTCAGCCAGAGCCAGGTCCGCGAGCGGAACTCCGTCCAGCCGTGCCGCAGGTCGTCGAGCAGCGTGTCGGCGCGGCCGCGGCGTGCGGTCGGCACGACGACCGTGGCGAGGGCGAGGGCACTGGCCGCGTAGGAGGCGGCGTCGAGGGCGAGCACGGTGGCGGGGCCGGCGGCTGCCACCAGCAGGCCGGCGAGTGCCGGGCCGGCCACGGTGGTGGTCGAACGGGCCAGTCCGAGGAGGCTGTTGGCGTCGGCGAGGCGGGCCGGGTCGCGGACCAGGGCGGGGACGAGCGCGCCGAGCGCGGGGAGGCAGAAGCCCTCGCCGAGGCCCCAGAGGGCGACCAGTGCGGCCGTTCCCCACAGTGGTGGACGGTCCGTCAGCAGCAGGGCGGCGAGGGCGGCCTGCACGGCGCAGCGCAGCAGGTCGGCGGCGAGGGCCACCCGGCGTGCGCCGAGCCGGTCGGCGAGGATGCCGCCGACCGGCAGCACGAGGACGACCGGGACGATCCGCGCGGCCATCACCGTGCCGAGTGCGGTGCCGTCACCGCCGCCGTCGAGGACGGCGAAGGCCACGGCGACCGATGCCGTCGTCGAGCCGAGCATCGAGGTGGTGTGGCCGAGCCAGTAGCGGCGGAAGGCGTGCTCGCGCAACAGGGCCCAGCGGCCCTGGGTCTTCGGGGTCATGCTCCGAGTCTCGCGGCGCTGAGCCGCACCGCACAAGCATTCTTGAGTCCTCTCGACGCAACGATCGCGTTCCGCAGTAAACGACCCCCGCGGAGGTTGAGAGCGATTGCAGTGTTCTAATGGCGGGGTGATTTACTGCGACAGCCGCACGCCTGTGGAGTACGCCGTCGCCGTGGAGGACTATCTCGCCGCGGCGCCGCTCGGCGACGGCTCGCGTCGGGTGTACCGGATCGCACTGGCCAACTGGGCCTGGCTGCTGGCCGGCCGGCCTGTTCCGGCGGGTTCGGCCCGGCGGGGTGCCGTGCCGCCGGTGCTGCCGCTCGCGGTGCTGGACGGCGACGGTGCCGCGGAGCTGCTGCGGACCGCACTGGCCCGGCGCGCGGCGGAGGCCGATCCGCGGACCCTCAACCGGGAGCTGTCGATCCTGCGGGGTGCGCTCTGCTGGTGGCGGGGGCAGGGCTGGCTCGCCACCGATCCGGCGGCCGGGCTGCGGCCGCCGCAGCTGCCGGACCCGGCGGGGGCGGCACTGGGCCCGGAGGAGCTGCGCGCGGTGCTCGCGCTGCGGGTCCCGCTGCGCGAGAAGCTGACCTGGCGGCTGCTGAACGAGAGCGGCGCGGGCGTGGAGGCGGTGCTGGCGCTGAACGTGGACGACCTCGACCTGCTGCACCGGCGCAGCCGGCCGTACCCGGGCCGGCCGGCCGTGCACTGGCGGGCCGCCAGTGCACGGCTGTTGCCGCTGCTGATCGCGGGCCGCTCGGACGGTCCGCTGCTGCTGACCGAGCGCCGGGCACCGGTCGGCACCCCCGCGGCCGACCGCTGCCCGTACACCGGTCGCAGCCGGCTCTCCTACCGGCGGGCCGCCGAGCTGTTCACCACGGCGACCCGCCGGCTGGACCCGGCGGGCCGCGGTTACACGCTGCACCAGCTCCGGCCCCGAGCCTGACCCTCGGCCGCGTGCGGGCGGGTCAGGCTCGCAGGACCGCCTCGATCAGGTAGCCGATCGGGCAGGTGCCGGTGTCGGTGGCGGAGGTCTTGACCCGGCCGACGGAGACCTTGGAGTCGCCGTCCTGGACGGGCACGCCGACCCGGCCGCCCGCGGAGGTGACGGTCAGGGCGGAGACCCGCCAGGAGCGGGAGGTGTCGTTCCAGACGGCGATGCGCAGCTGGGCGTCGCCGAAGTCGCAGCCGAAGGACAGGTAGACCGGGCCCCAGCCGACCGCGCCGCCGTTCTGCGGCGGCAGCGGGACGAGGGTGGCGTTTTCGGGGTGGCCGTCCAGGAAACCGGGCTCGATCCGGCCGATCACGAGTGCCACGGTGTCACCTCACTTCTTCGTCGAGTCGGCGCCGGTCGCCGGCGGGGTTGGGGACGATGCCGAACAGGTCGGGCATCGGGCCCGGGTCGGTGTGGTCGTTCTCCGGCACCTGGGAGTGCCCGTAGTGGCCGGAGCGGGTGTTCCAGACGGTGGCGGAGCGGTTGGCGGACCAGGTGGGCGCGCCCATCGGCCAGACGTCGGGGACGCCCCAGGAGCGCAGCCAGGGGACGATCCGGTCGAGGCCGGTGCAGGGGGCGTCGGCGAGGGTCGGGTAGACCTTGCCGCCGACCCGGCAGTACGGGAAGAAGAGGCTCTCGATCTGGAGGCAGATGTTGCCCTTGCGGTTGGTCTCGACGCCGCCGGCGGCGTTGACGACGGACTTGCTGCGGGAGGTGGCGGCGAAGAACTGGGCGCACCGGCCGGTGAACGGGTCCCAGAGCAGGTGCGGGGCGGCACCGGAGCCGGAGCCCGCGAAGTAGCCGGCCAGGGTGTCGAAGGGCACCAGGTCGGCGGGGGCGTCGGCGGTGGCGTTGCGGTCCCAGGTGATGTGCCAGATGGTGCGGGATCCGCCGTCTCCGGCCATCGGGGCGTCGTCGAGTTGGCGCCGTTCGGCGCCGGGCAGGTAGAGGTCGGCCATCGGTACCCCTTCGTGGTGGGGGCGGGCGTCGCGGCAGGGTTCGGCACCGCCCGTGGGCGGCCGCGACGGCTCCGGGAGCTCGCGGTCGGCTGACGTATCCCGTCGCGCGCGGCGTCGGAGCATGCCGCCCGGACGCGGCCGCCGCATCGCCCGGGTCCGGCCGGTGCGAGGCCGGTGCGGCGGCACGCACGGCCGGGCGCCCGACGCCGTCCGCCGACGCGGTGCGAATCGTCGGACAAACCCGCAGGGACTGGTGTGGGATCGGGCGCGGCCGGCGCGCGCCACCCCGGTCGTCGTTCGGCAGGGGTCGTGCTCGACGCCGGCGGCCTCGCGCGGCGATGGGAGCCTCCGCGGGCCTGCCTGACGTCCTGTCGGACGGTATGTGCCCGCCCTGCCGCGCCTGGAACATGCCAATGAGCCGAACATGTCGGCAGGTCAGACCGGTTGCGGGCGCCGGGTCCGGCGGCGGAGCCGCAGCCGGTCCGGCGCGGCCGCCGCCCGGGTGCCTCAGCGCCGGCCGAACAGCCGACGGAGCAGACCGCGTCGCCGCACGGGCGCCAGCGCGCCGTCGTCGGGGGCGGCGGTGGCGGCGGGGGCGGTCCGGGTGAGGCTGCGGGCGAGGTCGAGCGCGGCGGGATCGGCCCAGGGGCAGGCGAGGACCAGGGCGCAGAGCGAGGGCAGCATCGCCACGTCGCGGCTTCGGGCGGCCGCGGCCGCGTGGTGCAGCCGTTCGACCAGCCGCTCGGCGATGTCGGCGCGCGTCTCGGGGAGCGTCCAGGCGACGGCGACCAGGGCGAAGCCGGCGGCCTCCACCGTCCAGTCCTCGGCGCCGTGCAGCAGGTCGAGCAGGAGCTCGCGGCGCCGCGAGCCCTCCCAGGCCTCGTCGGTGCGGTGGTGGGCGAGGCCCAGGCAGGCGAACGACTGCACGGCGCGCACCCACAGCTCCGGCTGGTGGGCGAGCAGGGCGCGGCCGAGCTCGTCGGCGCGGGGCGCCGGCGGGTGGGCGAGGACGCCGAGCAGGTCCGCGGGGCCGAGGCCGGCGAGCCGGACGGCGTGGTCGTAGGCGGCGGGCGGCGAGGGCCAGACGACCTCGGCGGTGTCCCGGACGAGTTCGGCGGCCGCGGCGGACGGCGGCGGGACGGCCGGCACCGGGTCCGTGCCCCGCCAGCTCCACACCCGGGTGGCGACCGGCCGCAGCGGCACCCGCGGGTCGGGCTCGGGCACCTCCCGGAAGGCCACGTCGGCGGCGGGGAGGGCCAGCCGGACGGCGGTCACCGCGCTGGGCGCCTCCAGCCGGGGCACGGCGATCGCGGGCCCACCGCCGCGGCCGGTGCCGGGCGACTCCAGGAGGCGGTGCAGCACGTTCACGGTGGTCTCCCCGGTGCCCGGCACCATGCCGAGCCAGGGCAGCTGCCGGGCGAGGTGGGCCAGCAGGTCGGGTGCGTACTCGTGGTCGGGGTGCTCGCGGTGGTGGTCGGCGAGGGCGAGGAGGTGTGCGGTGCCGCCGTCGATCCGGTGGCGCAGCCCGTGCCGGGCCGGCGCGGCCCTGGGGTGGTCGGGGTCGGCGGCGAGGACGCGGTCCAGCCACCGGAGGCCCTCGGCGGGGCGGCCGGTGGCCCCGTACAGCTCGGCGACGTCCACCGCGAGGTGGCTGTCGGACGGGTCCCGGGCGAGTTCGGCCTCCCAGACGGCGAGGGCGCGGTCGGGGTCGCCGTGGGCGCGCAGGGCGTTGCCGAGCATCACGGCGGCGACGTGGCCGGGCGCCAGCCGGTGGGCGCGTTCGGCGAGGCGGACGGCCTCCGCGGTGTCGCCGGAAAGGCGGACGAGCCCCGAGGCGAGGGCGAGCAGCAGGGCGTGGTCGGGGTGGCGGCGCACGGCGGCCCGCACGAAGGCGTCGAACGGCCGGACGGCCTCGCGCATCTCCTCGGGCAGCGGGTCGGGCAGGCCGCCGAGCGCGCGCGGCACGGCCTCGGCGGCGCTCTGCGGGTCGACCAGGTCGGGCAGGTCCTCGCGGGCGAGCCAGGCGGCGTGCGCCCAGGGCCGGGACGGTTCGAAACCGATCGCGGCGGCGAGCAGGCCGACGGCGTTGTCCCAGTCGCCCGCGGCGGCCTCGACGTGCGCCCGGCAGACCAGGGTGCCCAGGTACACCTCACCGTCGAGCGGGAAGTGCGTGCGGGCGGCCGCGGCGCCGCCGGCCAGGGCGCAGAGTTCGGCGAGCGCCTCGTGCAGGTCGGGCTGCTGCGGGTCGTGGACCACCGCCTCGGCGAGGTGCGCGGCGGCGTGCGCGAGGTCGCCGGCGTCGAGGGCGAGCCGGGCCAGGGCCACTTCGCCCCGGGCCTCCAGCTGTCCGTCACCGTGTTCCCCGTGGGCCATGCTCCGCCTTCCGCCTGCGTCCACCGGGTGCCGAGCGTATCCGCACGGTCGGGCGCGGTGCGGCGGCGGGGGCGGGGCGGCGCCGGGGTGCCCGGCCGGGGCGGCGGGCGTAGCGTCGCTGGTATGGGCGTTGTCCGGTTGATGCTGTGGCCTGCGCGGTCCTCCCGGCCACCGGGCGTTCCGGGCCTGCGGGGAGCCCCCCGTGCCGCGCGCCGCTGACCGGAGCCCGGCGGGCTGGGACAGGCGGATCGACGGCGCGCTGACCGGTGTCGTGGAACTGTGCGGAGCCTCGTCCGGGTGCCTGTACCTGCTGCCCGCGGGCGAGGAGGTGCTGCACCTCGCGGTGGTGCGGGGCCTGCCGGCCGAGTTCGTCGCACCGTGGACGCGGGTCGCGGTGACGGCGCCCGTGCCGGTCGCCGACGCGGTGCGGCGGCGGGCGGTGATCTGGGCGGGCAGCCAGCACGACTTCGCCCGGGAGTATCCGCGCTCCGCGGTGACGATGCCGTACCACTTCGCGCTGGCCGCGGCGCCGGTGGAGGCGGACGGCGAGTGCGTGGGCGCGCTGCTGCTGCTGTGGCCGAGCGCCCATCCGCAGCACCTGGGCGAGGCGGAGCGGGCCGCGGTCGCCGCGGGCTGCGCGCGCCTCGGCGAGCTGTTGGCGGAGACCGCCCCCGCAGTGCCGCCGAGGCCGCGGGTGCTGCCGCTGCGGCTGGCCGCGGCGAAGCTGCCGGAGACGCCCGCGCGGGCCTTCGCCGAGCGCCTCCCGGGCGGCAGCTGCGCGATGGACCTCAACGGCCGGATCGTCTTCCTCACCGACTCGGCCTGCGCGCTGCTCGGCGCCGGCCCGGAGAAGCTGCTCGGCGCGCTGCCCTGGCAGGCGCTGCAGTGGCTGGACGACCCGGTGTACGAGGACCGGTACCGGGCGGCCATCATCAGCAGGGAGCCCGCCGCGTTCACCGCGATGCGTCCGCCGGACCGGTGGCTGGCGTTCCGGCTCTACCCGTCCGGCGACGGCATCAGTGTGCGGATCACCCCGGCCGACGACGGCCCGGAGCCGGTGCCGCCGTCCCGGCCCGTGCCGGTCTCCCGGGCCGGCCAGATCTACCAGATCATGCACCTCGCCGCGGCCCTCACCGAGGCGGTGTCGGTGGACGACGTGGTGTCGCTGGTCGCCGAGCAGGTGCTGCCCTCGTTCGGCGCGGACGGGCTGGCGCTGCTCACCGCCGAGCACGGCCGGCTGCTGGTGACCGGCTACCGGGGATACACCGACGACGCGATGGCCCGGTTCGAGGACATCCCGCTGAAGGTCCGGGACACCCCGACAGTACGGGCCCTCACCACCGGGATCCCCGGCTTCTACGGCAGCTCGGAGGAGCTCGCGGACGCCTACCCGGACGTCCCGCAGGTGACCGGCAAGCAGGCCTGGGCGGTGCTGCCGCTGATCACCTCCGGCCGCCCGGTCGGCTGCCTGCTCCTCTCCTACGACCGGCCGCACCCCTTCGCCGCAGACGAGCGGACGGTGCTGACCTCGCTGGCGGGCCTGATCGCCCAGGCCCTGGACCGGGCGCATCTGTACGACACCAAGAACCAGCTGGCGCACGACCTGCAGCAGGCGCTGCTCCCCCACACCCTGCCCGTCGTGCACGGCCTGGAGGTGGCGGCGCACTACCTGCCGACCACCCGGGGGATGGACGTCGGCGGCGACTTCTACGACCTGATCCGGCTGGGACCGAAGGCCGCCGCCGCGGTGATCGGCGACGTCCAGGGGCACAGCTTCCCGGCGGCGGCACTGATGGGCCAGGTCCGCACGGCCGTGCACGCCGCCGCCGGCGCCTCGCCGGAGGAGGTCCTGGTGCGCACCAACCGGCTGCTGTGCGACCTCGATCCGGGCCTGTTCACCACCTGCCTGTACGCGCACCTCGACCTCGCCGGGGGCAGGGCGTACCTGGTGAGCGCCGGGCACCCGCCGCCGGTGCTGCGGCCGCCCGGCGGTCCGGCCCGGGTGCTGGACGTCCCGCCGGGCCCGCCGATGGGCATCGACCCGGACGCGATCTACCCGATCACCGAGGCGCCGTTCGAGCCGGGCGCCCTGCTGCTGCTCTACACCGACGGCCTGGTGGAGGCGCCCGGCACCGACCTGGGCCGGGCGATCGCCGCGCTCGCCGGGCAGTTGGACCACTCGCTGGCCGGCGACCTCGAGGTGACGGTCCGTGAACTGGTCGCCCGGGCCCGGCGGGCGGGCCGCCGGTGGGACGACATCGCCACCCTGCTGCTCCAGGCCGGCCCGGCCTGACGGATGGGCCGATAGGAGTCTTCGAAGGGTGCTCGGTGGTCGATCCAGGGGGTGCGTGGGGACGCGTGGGGGCACCTCCGGGCCGAAGCCGGGGAGAACCGCGCAGTCCGGAGGTGGTGCTCCTGACGGTTCCGGCTCACCCCTGGTCCGCACGGTGCCCCGCATCCGAATCGCGCGTTCCCCGCGCCCCTGTGGGGCACCCGCGTGCCGTGAAGACACGCCCTCGGTGCGCCCCGCCGCGGCGATCCCCTCGTGTGCGGAGGGCTGCTGCGGCCGGTCCGGTCAGTGGTGGTGGCCGGGGCTGCCGTGTGGGGGAATGCTCGGCGAGGCGGCGGGCGCCGCGGGTCCGGAAGCGCCGCGGTTCGACGGCGTGGGCGTGGCGGCCGGTGCGGGCGCGGCGGCCGGTGCGCTGCTCGGGCCGGAGGCCGGGGTCTCCTCGTGCTGGTGGTCGTGCCCATCCACGGCGTCGTCGTGACCGTCGTCGTGGCCGTCCTCGGCGGGTGTGCCGTGGTGGTGGCCACCCGTCTCGGCGGGCATGCCGGCCGCGACCTGGTGCAGGCCCAGGTACCCGCCCGCCCCGAGGACGAGGACGGCCGCGCCGAGGGGGCCGAAGATCCGGCGCAGCGGTCGGCGGGCCTCCTTGAGGGTGAAGGCGACGAAGGACAGCAGGAGCCCGGCCGGGATGAGCACGGCCGCACGGTCGGGGAAGTCCTCGAAGTGCTGCATGCCGCCGCTGAGCATGCCGATGCCGAAGGACAGGCCGAAGGAGGTGCCGAGCACCGCCACGATCCGCAGGGCGGTGAGCCGGCCCGGCTGCCGCTTCTCGGCGGCGATCGCGGCGGTGAGGAACAGGGCGGCGCCGGCCGCGCCGATCAGCGTGTAGCGGGCGGGGTCGAGGGGGTGGTGGACGATCGCGCCGCTGAGCAGGCCCGTACCGACGAAGTAGCCGATGTAGCCCAGGTAGCGGCCGATCAGGGACGGTTCCGGGCGGGCCCGGCGGGCGGCGGCCCGTCCTCCGCCGGGCACGGGTGTCCTGCGGGAGCGGTCGTCGGTGGGCGCGGTGGTGACGTTCATGGGAAGCCCTCGGTGAGCGCGGTCGGGAGACGGGCCCGGGTGCCGCATCGGCACACGGGCGGCGGGGCGCTCGGAGCAGGGGTCATGGCGGTGTGGCGCGCTCGTGTCCGGCGTGTTCGTTCCTCGTGCTCGGGCACGGGTGCTCCGGCATCGGTGCCCGGGCACGGCTGCTCGGGCACGGGTGCCATGGCATCGGTGCTCCGGCATGGAACGGTGCGGGTGCGGCGGCCGTTCGGCAGGGTGCTCCGCGCGCGGGCTCCGCTAGATCCGTAGGACCTGGCCGCTCGCGGGGCGGTCCGGTCCGCCGCCGGCGGTGCGGTGGGCGGACTCGACGACCGGTACGACCGGTTCGGGCAGCACGGCTGCGGCGGCGGGCAGCAGCCACAGCCCGGGCAGGGGCGGAGCCTGGGCGGGGCCGGCAGCCAGGCACGCGTGCCCGCCGTGGCCGTGACCGTCTCCGTCGAGCGGGACGGGTAGTGCCACCGCCCACTCCGAGCCCGCGGTGTCGCACGCCACTGCGGAGGCGTGCCCCTCGTCATGGTCCACGTGCTGATCGGCGGTCGCGGCATGGACACCGGCGGACAGGTGACCGGCAGGCGATTCGCCCTCCAGCCCGTGGCAGAGCGTCAGCGCGAGGACCGCCAGCAGCACCACCACCCAGCTCCGGCACCATCCGACACCGGTCGGCAGCGGGCCGACCGGGCGCAGGGAGGTGAGGGCAGCGGGCACGGGCGCGATCCTAACCGACCCCGGTTCGGGGGTCGGTGCCCCGTGTGCCCGGGACGGGGTGCCGGCCGAGCCTGCGGCACACACAGCCGTCCGGACAGGTCCGCAGGGCACGGTCTGCGGAATTCGGGCGCCGGACCTCCAGTCAGGCGGGGCCCGAACCGCCGGGCCGGCGAGCGTGAGGGCCGACCGGTCGGCGGACGGCGCCAGGTGACGGGAGGGCCGGTGCCGTGGACACCGCGTGCAGGGTGCAGGCCGGTCGCTCCCGCGGCAGAACGTCGTCGCGAACCTGTCCGATCTCCGCAGCGTCCGACAGCGACCCAGCCGGGAAGCCCCCCCCAGGTGAGCCATGCGCGCGGTCGACGTGGCGGCCCCGGTGCAGGGGCCCGGCGGGCGTGAACGCGGTCCTGCAGCCGTGGGCCGGCGGCGCCGACGGCGCAGTGCGGCCGTGGTCGACCGACGAGGACCCGACCGACCCGCCGATCGCCAAGACCGCGCGGGACCCGAGCATCGTGGCCCCGCCGCTGTACGACGCATAGCCGATCCGGGCCGGAGCGGGTGCCCGCGTCGTCACCTGCGCGATGTGCCGCACGGATGCCCGCCCAGACCGGCCGGGCGTGAGGTGGCTTCTGTCCACCCCCGCGGCGTTTGGCCTGCGGCCCTCGCCCTGGCACTCTGTGCTCCGGCACGGAGGCGACGTGAAGGGATCGGGTGGCTGGGGTGCGCGGGTTCGGTCAGCTGGAGGCCGAGATCATGGAACGGCTGTGGTCCTGGGGCAGGCCGGCCACGGTCCGGGAGATCGTCGACGACCTGAACGTCGTACGGCCCGTCGCCTACACGACCGTCAACACCGTCGCCGACATCCTGCACCGCAAGGGTTGCGTGCACCGCTCCAAGGAAGGCCGGGCCTGGGTCTACGAGCCGGTCCGCTCCCGCGAGTCCTACACCGCCGAGATCATGCGCCAGGTGCTGGGCGAGGCGGCCGACGCACGCGCCGCACTTCTGCTGTTCGTCGACGGCATGGACGACGGCCATGCCGCCCTCCTGCGCGAGGCCCTCGCGGGCCGAGTCCCCGGCGGCCGCCCGTGACGATCTTCGCCGTCCTCGGAGCCTGCACGGTCCTCGCCGCATGGTGGGCACCTGCCCGTCTGGAGCGGGCCGCCTGGACGATCCGCTCCGTCCGCACCGCGATCGCGCTGTGGTGCGCACTGCTCGGCTTCTGCGCCATGGCCGTTGCCATGGGGCTGCACCAACTCCTCGCCGGCGGCCACAGCACGGCGTGGCTGCCGGGCCGCCTCACCGGCCACCACCGGATCCCGAGCGAGGGCATTCCCGGGCACGTGGAAGCCCTAGCGCTGGCCGCCGCCGTCTTCGCCGTCCTCACAGCGGTGGTCGCCGCGGACTGCCTCAAGGCCGCCCGCGCCCGGGCCAGGCACCGCCAGCTGCTCGATCTCATCGCCCGCCCCACCGAGGACGGCACCCTCCGGGTGGACGACCCGCGGGCTGCCGCCTGGTGCGTGCCCGGCCGCGGCGGCCGGATCGTCCTCACCCGCGGCGCCGACGAGCAGTTGACCGCACCCCAGCTGGCGGCCGTCATCGCCCACGAGCGGGCGCACCTGCGCGGCCGCCACCACCTCCTGGTCGTCGGCGCCCGCGCCGTCGGCCGCACACTGCCCTGGCTTCCCCTGACGCGCCTGGCAGCCCGCCGAATCCCCGTCCTGTGCGAGATGGCCGCCGACGACGCCGCGGTGCGCACCGTGGGCCGAGACGCTCTCGCACGAGCGCTGTGCCGCATCGCGACCCACTCGGCACCGGAAGGAGCCCTGGCAGCCGGCATGGACGCCGCAGTCGAACGTGTGCTCCGGCTGACCGCCCCTCAGCGGGCATCCACCGTGGCCGCTCGCGCAGCGGGGTGGGTTGGCGTGGTGGTACTTCCGCTGCTGCCCGTCCTGATCGCCTGCGGTCCCTGAGCCGGCCGGAAGAACCCGGCGGGGGCCGGTTGCCATCCCCCCACCCCGATCTACTAAGTTACTTAGCACAACGACGCGTGACGGCAGTTGCCGCCGTGCTCGACCATGCACGTCTGCCCTGCGGCAGGCCGCACCAAAGGCAGGAGTGACCGCACGCCATGGGGACCCGACGCAAGCCCGCTCCGCCCGGCCGCACCCGCATCGCCCTGGTGACCACCGCGGCCGCCGGCTCCGCCCTCCTCGCCTCCGCCGGTGGCGCGCACGCCGAGCCCAAGGCCGACCTCGCGACCGTCAAGGCCCAGGTCGACGACCTCAACGAGCAGGCCGAGGCGTCCACCGAGAAGTACAACAAGTTCAAGGAGGAGCAGCAGCGCCTCCGGAAGGACGCCAACCAGCTGCAGGACCAGGTCGCCGCCGCGCAGGAGAAGATGGCCGGCCTCCGGGAGCGACTGTCGGCCGTCGCGGCCGACGAGTACCGCAGCGGCAACGTCGACCCGACGGTCGCCCTCATGCTCTCCGCCGACCCGACCAACTACCTGCAGCGCGCCTCCGCGCAGGACATCGCCGCCAGTTCGCAGGCGGACCTGCTGCGGCTGCTGCAGGACCAGCAGCGGCGCCTCGACCAGCGGCGCGCCGAAGCCACGGCGGTGCTCGCCCGGCTCGACGAGACGGACCGGGCGCTGGCCGGCGAGAAGAAGCAGGTGCAGGCCAAGCTGGGCGAGGCCACCCGGCTCCTCAACACCCTGTCCGTCGCCGACCGCGACAAGGTGAACGCCCAGGACCCGCGCTCCTCCCGCGACTCGGCCCGCGAGACGTACACCGGCCCGGCCAGCGGACGCGCGGCCGCCGCCCTCCAGTTCGCCTACGCCCAGATCGGCAAGCCCTACGAGTGGGGTGCCACCGGGCCCGGCTCCTTCGACTGCTCGGGCCTGACCGGCGCCGCCTGGCGGGCCGGCGGCGTCTCGCTGCCGCGGGTCTCGCAGGACCAGTGGAACGCCGGCCAACACGTCGCCAAGAGCGACCTGCAGCCCGGGGACCTCGTCTTCTTCTACTCCGATCTGCACCACGTCGGCATCTACATCGGCGGCGGCAAGATGATCCACGCCCCGCGCACCGGCAAGAACATCGAGATCACCCCGATCGAGTACATGCCCTACATGGGCGCCGTCCGCCCCTGACGCGGCGCGGAAAGTCACCACCTGGCTGACGCCCGATGCCTGCGGGCACCGCACACACGGAGGCGGGCGCCAGCCGCAGCCCTCCAGCGGCCGACCGCGACCACCCGTCCGGCCGTCCGGGCCGTCCCCCGAAAGGGGCACCCGGCGCGGAAGAGGTACCGGGGAGGGGTATCGTCGCACCTGCGAGAGGCGAGTCGCCGCGGACAGGAACCCGGGGGAAGCCATGCACACCACCACACGCCCGGCCACGGCCAGGCTCCTCGTGGTGTGGGCCGTGCTGGTCGGCCTTTTCCTGATGCACGGCGCGCCCGTCGCGGCCGGCGGCTGCCACGACGACATGACCCGTGCCGTCGCCGCTCCCGGCATGGCCGCCCCGCCCCACGCGCACACCGCCGTTGGCGCCGCCGACGACGACCGTGTGCCGAGCGCGGCCCCCTCCGAGGCCCGGGCGCACGGCGGCGCAGCCTGCCTCTCCACACCGGCCCACGGCCGCATCACGCTGGCCGCGCCTTCGCTCCTGGCCGTCCTGTCCCTGGCCCTCCTCGCGAGCACATGCGCTCTGCGGCATCCGACGGGATCCGCCGGACTGCGTCGTCGCGGCCCCCCGGCCGCGGGCCGCCCACTCCTTCATCAGGTCTGCGTCTCGCGGACGTGACCGGGCCCGGCCGATTCCGCACGCAGGGAATCGACCACCGAGGCTCCGCTCACCTCCGCGCCGACGGCGCGCCCTTCCGAAGGACCACTGATGCGTACTTCCCCTCTGCCCCGCCGCACCCTCGCCCTGGCGGGCGCCGCACTCCTCACCACCGTCCTGGCCGCCTGCAGCTCGTCCGGAACGGACCACGACATGGCGGGCATGAACCACGGCGGCGCCACGGCGGCGAGCCCGTCGTCCGACAGCCACTCGATGCCGGGCATGGACCACGGCATGCCCGGCGCGGACAACGCCGGAGCGCCGGCCGACAACCGATCCGGCTACCGTCTCGCCGCCACCGCCGCCGCCCTGCCCGCCGGGCAGCAGACCGACTACCGCTTCAGCATCACCGGCCCCGACGGCAAGCCGGTCACCGCCTTCGCCGTCGAGCAGACCAAGCAGATGCACTTCTACGCCATCCGCTCCGACCTGACCGGCTTCCAGCACCTGCACCCCGCCATGGCCGCCGACGGAACGTGGACGGCTCCGCTCGCCGCCCTGGCCCCCGGGTCCTGGCGCACCTACGCCTCCTTCACCCCCGACAGCGGCGACGGCAAGGGCACCGCGATGGTCCTCTCCCGCACCGTGAACGTGGACGGCAAGGCCGAGGCGGCAGCGCTGCCCCCCGCCTCCACCACGGCCCAGGTCGACGGCTACACCGTCACCCTCCAGGGCACCCCGATGGCGAACATGGCCCACCCCATGACGGTCGGCATCACCAAGGACGGCAAGCCGGTCACCGACCTCCAGCCCTACCTCGACACCTACGCCCACCTCACCGCCTTCCACGAGGGCGACCTGGCCTTCGCCCACCTCCACCCCGCGAGCGAGGCGACCGGCGGTGGCCCGGGCGGGCCGGACCTCGCCTTCCACGCCGAGTTCCCGCAGGCCGGCAACTGGCGCCTGTTCCTGCAGTTCCAGACCGCCGGCCGGCTCCACACCGCCGCCCTCACGCTCAAGGTCGGCTGAGGCACGGGGTGTGGGTGCCGCCACGACGGCACCCACACCCGGCCCGGCCCCAGACGCTCCGTCAGGCCGGCAGTCTGCGCAGCCTGAGGGTGTTGTCGGGCCGGGTGGCCGGCTGCCCGTCGGGGCCGGTCATCGGCTGTTCGTACTCCTCGCTCGTCAGCAACTCCCACTCCCCCTCGGGCAGTCGCAGCGCCGCGTGGACCTCGGCGGGCGTGGGCAGCCCGGCGTGGTTCCTGCACCCCGGTCCGCCGTGCCCGGATCGACGCTCACCGTGCGCGTGGTCCCTGTGCGCGTGGTCCCTGTGCGCGTGGTCCGCACGGCCGTACTGCGCGTGGCCGTGCCGGCGGCCGTGCCAGGGGTCGCCGTCGGTGCCCGGCTCCTGCTGCCAGGACGGCGGCCCGGCATGGCCGATCACCAGCAGCGTCCCGCCGGGCGCGACCGCCTCGGCGGCCCGGCGCAGGATCGCGTCCCGCGGCAGATCGACCTCGGAGTGCAGGTACTGCGCGCAGACCAGGTCCCAGCTGCCCTCCGGGAAGGCCGCGGCGAGGTCGGCGCGGCGGAACTCGATCAGGTGGGCGACGCCGGCCTCGGCGGCGTGCTCGGCGGCCCTGCGGAGGGCGACCGCGGAGATGTCGACGGCGGTGACCTGCCAGCCCTGCGCGGCCAGCCAGACGGCGTCGGCGCCCTCGCCGCAGCCGAGGTCGAGGGCGCGCCCGGGCCGCTCGCCGGAGACCTCCCGGACGAGTGCCCCGTTCGGCCGGCCGCTCCAGATCCGGTCGCGCTCGCCGTAGCGGGTGTCCCAGAACTCGGCAGCGGCGCCGTCCTCCCGGGGGACGGCCGGGTCGGCGGGGTCCGCGAGTCCGTGCCGGCGCTCGCCGAGGACGCGCTCGCACACCTCCTTCTCGTCGGCGGCCCCGAACGGGCGGCGGAGGGCGGCGACGGCCCGGCCGACCTCCTCGGTCACCAGGTCGGCGTTGATCGCCGCCGCGGCCCGGACACCGGCGGCCGCAGCCCCGACCACCTGCTCGGACGGGTCGGCCGCGTTGCCCGCCACCCAGAGACCGGGCACGGCCGTGGCGCCGGTGGCGTCCGCTGCGATGTGGCTGCCGATCACCTGGCCGTCCTTCACCAGGTCGACGGGCTCCAGGCCGAGGGAGGCCGGCACGCCGCCGCGGGCGGTGAGGCGCGGCGCCACCACCAGCGCCCGGCAGGCGACCGTCCGGCCGTCCGCCAGCCGGACGCCGGTCAGCGCACCGTCGGCGGTCTCCAGTCCGACCGCCTCGCCGGGCACCACCGCGATGCCGCGGGCGGCGAGTCCCTCGGCCTCCTCGCCGGTCGGCTCCGCGGCGGTGTGCAGGAGCAGCGTCACGTCGTCCGTCCACTGCCGCCACAGCTGGGCCTGGTGGACGGCGAGCGGACCGGTGGCCAGGACGGCGACCGGCAGGCCGCGGGCCTCCCAGCCGTGGCAGTAGGGGCAGTGCAGCACGTCGCGGCCCCACCGCTCGGCGAGCCCGGGTACCTCGGGCAGCTCGTCGACCAGGCCCGTGGCGACCAGCAGCCGGGCGGCGCGGACGGCCGTCCCGTCGGCCAGCGCGAGCCGGAAGCCGCCGCCGTCGAGGCGTTCGGCGCCGGCCACGGTGCCCGCCAGGAACCGCGTCCCGTAGCCTTCCGCCTCGCCGCGGCTCACGGCCAGCAGTTCCTGCGGCGGGATGCCGTCCCGGGTCGGGTAGCCGTGCACCCCGGCGGCGGGGGCGTTGCGGGGCCGGCCGTCGTCGACCACGAGCACCGAGCGCCGCGCCCGGGCGAGGGTGAGGGCGCCGGCGAGTCCGGCGGCGCCGCCGCCGACCACCACGGTGTCGTACTGCGGCGCAGGGTCCTCGGCCGGTCCGGACGGCTCCGGGGTGTCTGTCGTCATGGTGTGTACCTCCGTTCTCCTCGATCGTCGGCCGGCCCGCTCGGCTTGACAAACTTTCTTGCCGAACCGGCAAATGGAGACATGGTGGACGACGGGATCGGCAGTGTCCTGGCAGGTGTGGGGCCCCGGCTGCGGGCGCTGCGGCAGAAGCGGGGCACCACCCTCGCCGAGGTGGCCGAGGAGACGGGCATCTCGCTGAGCACGCTCTCCCGGCTGGAGTCCGGGCAGCGCCGCCCGACGCTGGAGCTGCTGCTGCCGCTCGCCAAGGCGTACGGGGTGCAGCTGGACGAGCTGGTGGGCGCGCCGCCGACGGGCGATCCGCGGATCCACCCGCGCCCGTTCACCCGGCACGGCCAGACGTTCGTGCCACTCACCCGGCACCTCGGCGGGCTGCACGCCTACAAGCAGATCCTCCCCGTCCGCCCGCTGCCCGAGGGCACCCGGCCGAGCCTGGGCACGCACGAGGGGTACGAGTGGCTGTACGTGCTGTCCGGCCGGCTCTGGCTGGCGCTCGGCGACACCGACCTCGTCCTCGGCTCGGGCGAGGCGGCCGAGTTCGACACCCGCACCCCGCACGGCTTCGCCAACGCGGGTGACCGGCCCGTGGAGTTCCTCTCGCTGTTCGGCGCGCAGGGCGAGCGGATGCACGTCCGGGCCAGACCGTCCGGGGACTGACCGGGGACCGAGTGGCGACCGGGCTCTGCGGCACCGGGACGGGTGCGCCGGCAGTGACCAGTGGGGCCGGTGGTCGTTGAGGGGCATGGCGCGCGGCCCGACCAGGTGCCGCCGGGCCGTCCGGGCGCGGCGGCCGAGCGCCCGGGATCGGCCGTGGAGGGGTTGTCATGAAGAGCGGTTGGGGTTCACCGGCCGGGCGGACCCGGCTCGCGGCGCGCTGCCGCACGGTGACGGAGGCGCCCGCCTTCTCACTCGTCGTCTTCGCCGCGATCCTGGTCAATGCGGCCCTGCTCGGGGTGGAGACGTACAGCGGGCCGGCCGCCGAGTACCAGCACGGCCTGCAGCTGGCCGAGCGGGCCTGCCTCGGGGTGTTCACCGTGGAGATGCTGCTGCGGCTCGGCGCGCACGCGGACCGTCCGGCGCAGTTCCTCCGCGACCCGTGGAACCTCTTCGACCTGGCCGTCCTCGCGTCGGCCTTCCTGCCGGTGGTCCGCGAGAACACCACCGTGCTGCGGTTGCTGCGGCTCGCCCGGGTGCTGCGGACGGCCCGCTTCCTGCCGCAGCTGCGGGTCCTGCTGGTCGCGGTCGGCCGGAGCCTGCCGGGCACGGTGAGCTTCCTGTTCGTCGGCGCCCTGGTGCTCTACGTCTACGCGATGGTCGGCTGGGTCTGCTTCGCGGACAGCGACCCGGGGCACTACGGCTCGATCGGCCGGGCGCTGCTCACGCTGTTCCTGCTGATGACCCTCGACGGGCTCGGCGAGGCGGTCCACGCGGGCCTGGAGATCTCCCGCCTGAGCATCCTCTTCTACGCCTCCTATGTGCTGCTGGCCTCGTTCGTGCTGGTGAACGTGCTGATCGGCGTGGTGCTCAACTCCCTGGACGAGGCCCGCGCCCTGGAGGCCGAGGAGGCCGCCGAGCGGGACGCGCCGCGCACCGGACGGCCGGGACGGCCGCGGGGGGCCGAGGAGCTGCGTGCGCGGATCACCGCCGTCCGGCGCGCGCTCGCCGAACTGGAGGCGGATCTGGAGGCGGACCCGGCGGCCGGTCCTGACGGTGCGTCGGGGCGTCCCGCCGGGGCGGCGGTCGGCGCCGGGGGCGGCGCCGCGGTGACCGCCGCGAGTGTGGACACCGTCGCCTGATCGACGGATCGGGGCCTGCGGGGTGGCGGGCAGTCGCCGAAGGCGGCTCGGCGACGCTGCGCGTTCGCTAGCATACGCAGCGTCGGCCGGTCCGAGCTGCCCCGGGGGCGGCGATCCGAGCAGGAGAAGCCCGTGACCACCCAGATCCCCCCGACCCCGCCCGGCGGCGCCGCCCCGCCCGCTCCGGGAGCCGCTGCGCACGCCGCCGGAGCCGCCGTGCCCGAGCTTGCGCCCGCCGAGGTGGAGCAGTGGCGCTCGGCCGGCCTGGGGATGCCCGAACTCCTCAGCCGGGTCGGCCGGTTGGGCCCGGTGGCGGGCGTCCGGCTGAACGGGCGGCCGACCGTGCTGGTCACCGGCCCGGAGGCCGTCCAGCACGTGCTGGGCCGGCACCCGGACCGCTACGTGAAGCGCTCGCACCGCGGCCGGATCCTGCTCGGCGACGGCGTGCTCTCCGCCTCCGGCGAGGCCTGGCGGGCCCAGCGGCGGCTGCTGCAGAGCCAGTTCACCGGCGCGGGGATGCGCCGCTGGGAGCAGCGGATCGCCGCCGCCGCGCAGGACTGCGCCGCCCAATGGGCCGGACACGCCGACGCGGGCCGCACGGTGGACCTGCGCGAGGAGATGCACCGCTTCGCGCTGGACACCATCTGGCGCTCCCTCACCGGCCACCCTCTGGACGACCGTTCGGCCTCCGAACTCACCGCGCTGGAGGCCGTGGTGGCCGTTCTGCCGGTGCTGCCGGCGAACGCGGAGGACGCCCGGTCGGCGGTGGCCGGGGAGCTGGCGCGGATCGACGCCGTGGCGCACGGGGCGATCGCGGCGGCCCGGTCGGCGCCGCCCGGGCCGCACGGGCCGGGCCTGCTGCACGTCCTGCTGGCGGCGGCGCGGGACCGCCCGGAGTACTCCGACCGGCTGATCCGGGACGAGTTCGTGACCCTGATGGTGGCCGGGCACGAGACCACCGCCACCACGCTGACCTGGCTGTACCTGCTGCTCGCCGCCGATCCGTCAGCCCGGGCACGGGCGCTGGCCGCCGGGCCGGCCGGTTCGCCGCAGCGCCGCACCGCCCTGCAGGCACTGGTCAGCGAGACGCTGCGGCTCTACCCGTCGGCCTGGCTGCTGCCCCGGCACGCGGCGGAGGACGACCTGCTGACGGGGTTCCGGATCGAGGCCGGCAGCGAGGTGCTGGTCTGCCCGTACCTGGTCCACCGCGACCCGGAGCTGTGGCCGGAGCCGGAGGTCTTCGACCCGCGGCGGTTCACCGTCCCCGGGCGGCGGCCGGCCGACCCGGGTGCCTACCTGCCGTTCGGCATCGGTGCGCGGGCCTGTCTGGGCCTGCAGTTCGCGCTGCGGGAGACCGTCGCACTGCTGGAGCTGCTGCTGCCCGCCTTCGAGGTCGAAACGGTCGGGCCGGCCCCGGAGCCGTTCTTCGGGATGGTGGTGCGGCCGGGGGCGCCGGTGCCCGCGCAGCTCGGCCGGGCCGGCTGACCGCCGGGCCCGCGGCGTCAGGGCGGGGTGTCGCCGCGCCAGTCCCAGTACCGGGGGTCGCCGGTGCGGGGGGCGTACTGGGCGCGGCCGCCCGGCCCGTGGGAGCCGATCTCGGTGGGCAGCGCGGCGCCCTCGGCGAGTTCGGCCTCGCTCCAGCCCGTCACGTCGAGCAGCAGCCCGTCGAGCGGACCGGCGACCAGTTCGCGGTAGACGTGCCCGGGTTGCGGCCCCGGATCGGGATCGTCGTAGTCGGCTCCGTAGACCCGTCCACGCATCAGGTGCTCGTCCATGACGGCAGGATCGCAGCCGCCACCGACAGTCCCGTGCTGCGGCGCGCCCCGCGCCGGGCCTGCGGTCAGCCAGGGGGCGCGAGGCCGGCGGCGATGCCGTCGAGGACGAGGTCGAGCCCGGCCTCGAAGGCGGTGCCGGGATCGGTGTGGGTGCCGTACCGGACGGCGGCGGCCAGCGCCGGGTAGTTGCCGGTGGCGACCGTCCGGGAGAGGTGGGGGCCGGCCGAGCGCCGCCACGCGTCCTTGTCCAGGCCGGTGGCCCGCTCGGCGCGCCGTTCGGCGGTCTCCCGGCGCAGTGCGCCGACGAGGTAGTCGTCGACCGTCCTGACCGCGCGCAGCACGGCGTCGATCCCGGTGAAGCCGGGCGCGCCGTACAGGGCGGCGAGGGCGGTCTCCAGGTTGCCGAGGGCGTTCGGGCCGAGCTGCGGGCGTCCGCCCAGCAGGTCGGCGAACCAGGGGTGGCGGAGCGCCGCCCGCCTGGTCCGGTGGGCGCAGCCGCGCAGCTCCGCCCGCCAGTCGCCGCCCCGGCCGTCCGGGTCGCCCGGGTCGGCCGGGTCGGTCGCGGCGGCGATCTCGCCGTGGACGGCGTCGACCATGAGGTCGAGCAGTTCCTCCTTGGTCGAGAGGTAGCGGTACAGCCGCATCGGGCCGGCGTCGAGGGCGGCCGCGACCTTGCGCAGCGATACCGCCTCCAGCCCGTCGGCGTCGGCGAGTTCGACGGCGGCGGCCACGATCCGCTCGCGGCTCAGCGGGCTGGGCGCCGGCCGCGACGGCGGCTCCGGACGGTCCCACACGGTCGGCCGGCCGACACCTGCGGCGCCGTCCGTCCCGTTCACCCCGCCCCGCTGCACCATGCCCGACCTGCCCTTCCGTGATCCCTCGGTACCGGGGCTCACAGTACGCCGTCGCGCTCGATACAGTGTATCGAGCGATACACCGTATCGACGGCGGCCGCGCCGCCGGGTCCGACAGAGGGGGACACCGTGGAAACCGACACCCGCAGCCCGCGCATCGCCGTGGTCGGGGCAGGGCCGGGCGGCCTGACGCTCGCCCGGATCCTGCACCTGCACGGGATCGGGGCCGTGGTGCACGACCGCGACGGCGACCGCACCGCCCGCGCCCAGGGCGGCATGCTCGACCTGCACCGCGAGAGCGGGCAACGGGCGCTCCGCGAGGCCGGGTTGGAGGCCGCCTTCCTGCGCCTCGCCCGCCGCGAGGGCCAGGACCTGCGTCTGCTGGACCACACCGGCACCCTGCTGCTCCAGGAGGACACGCCGGACGACGCCCCGATGGAGCGGCCCGAGATCGACCGCGCCGACCTGCGGGCCCTGCTGCTGGATTCGCTGCCCGCCGGCACCGTCCGCTGGGGCCGGGTCTTCCGGCACGCCACCCGTCGGCCGGAAGGCGGGTGGCGGCTGCACTTCGAGGGCGGGGCGACGGCCGAGTGCGACCTGCTGGTCGGCGCGGACGGCGCCAACTCCCGCGTCCGCCCGCTGGTCACCGCCGCCCGGCCGGCCCACCTCGGCAGCAACACCGTGGAGAGCTGCATCTCGGCCGCCGACCGCACCCACCCCGATCTCGCGGCGCTGGTCGGCCGCGGCAACTACTGGGCGCTCGGCCCGGGCCGCTCGCTCTCCGCCCAGCGGCAGGGCGGCGGGCGGATCCGGGTCTTCCTCTCCTTCCACACGGCCGAGGACTGGCTCGCCACTTGCGGTGTCCCCTTCGAGGACCGGGATGCCGCACGCCGGGCGCTGACGGCCCTGTTCGCCGACTGGGCACCGCAGTTCCGCGCTCTGATCGGGGCCTGCGACGAGCCGTTCGTCCCGCGTCCGCTCAGCGCGCTCCCGGTGGGGCTGACCTGGCCCGCGGTGCCCGGCGTGACCCTGCTCGGCGACGCCGCCCACCTGATGCCCCCGGTCGGTCTCGGCGCCAACACCGCCATGCTGGACGCCGCCGAGCTGGCCCGGGAGATCGCCGCCGCGCCCGGCGACCTCAGCGGGGCCGTCCGCCGCTACGAGACCGCCATGTTCGACCGCAGCGCCGTGGCGGCCCGGGAGTCCGCCCGGATCATGGCGATGCTGATGTCCGAAGAGGGCGCGGCCGGGCTGCTCAGGTTCTTCCGGCCCGACGGCGGGGCCACCGCGGACGGCTGACGGTCGGGTCGCGTGCAGGGCGGCGGCCAGGTCGGGCCGCAGCTCTGCCGGCACGACACGTCGACCGCGTCCGAGACCGGGTCGCCCAGGTGACGGCCGCCGTCGATCTCGAGGGCCGCCGGCACCCTTCGGGGAGCAGTGGGCGGAGCGTGCCGATGGCCGGGGGCCGCCCGGGGTGGGCGGCACGGCGGCTTCGCGGCGCGCCGGCTCATTCCTCGGCGGCCGGGAGCCGCCAGTCGAAGGGCCAGAACTCGCGCTCCCAGGGCGCCTCGCGGTCGAGTTCGGCGAGGGCCTCGGGCGTCCGCAGCAGGCAGCGGTGGCGGAGCAGTTCGCGCCGCTCGCGGGGTGTCAGCAGGCGGTCCCGAGGGCTCAGGTTCTCCGGGTGGCCGACGGCCAGGACGGTGCTGCCGTCGATCGGGTGGTCGCCGTCCACGTTGAGCCGGTCGCCGGACGGGGTGCGGTAGTCGAGCCGCAGGTCCGTCGCCCACTGCGAGTTGCCGCCCCAGCCCTGCGAGAGGTCGACCGTCTGCCGGTGGCGGCGCCGGAAGGTCCAGTACAGCGGCGAGCGGTCGGCGACTCCGCGCTGCGCGTGCGCGGCGCCGGCCCGGACGCGGACGCCGGCCCGGGAGAACAGCAGTTCGCCGAGCATCAGGCCGGGCCACAGCACCTCGACGACCTCGATCGGCGCTGCCGGGTCCTCGGCCTGCTCGACCTCGACGATCTCGTGCAGGAAGGGGTCGAAGCCGCCCCCGCGGAACGGGGTCATGCCGAGCCCGGTGAAGAGTCCGAGGTACTCCTCGTCGGAGAACGCGAGCCCCTCGACGCCGGGGTCCCACGGGCCGGTGGGCGTCTGCCGGGCGAGCAGCAGGATGTCGCTCACCCGGCCGAGCGCGTACAGCTCCGTGTGCAGCACGCCGACCCGCTCGTCGGTGCGGCGGTCCTCCCACCAGCCGCTGCACTCCGCCGCCGTCCGCAGCATCTCGCGGTACGCGCCGTGCGCCTCCGCCAGCCACGGCAGGACGGCCTCCCGGTGGGCGTCCGGCCCGTCGCTGTCCAAGAGGGCTTCGTACAGGTCGCGTCCGCCCACCCCGATGTTCATGATCGAAAATCTACCGGAGTGTCACCGCGGCGCGGCCCGGCCACCGTCACTTCACGGTGGTGAGCCATTCCTCGACGGTGGTGACCTCGGCCTGGCGGGGGAAGACCTTGCCGGTGAGGACGCGGTGGACCTCCGGGTCGGCGTCGGCGCAGCCGTCGGAGAGGACGGTGAGGCGGTAGTCGAGGTCGGCGGCCTGACGGACGGTCGACAGGACAACGCCGCTGGTCGCGATGCCGGTGAGGACGAGGTGCTCGATCCCGGCAGCGCGCAGGACGAGGTCGAGGTCGCTGCCGGCGAAGGCGCTGATCCGCTTCTTGGTGACCACGGTGTCGCCCTCGCGGGGTGCCAGCTCGGGGTGGACGGCGGCGCCCGGGTCCTCGGGGGTGAACGCGCCCGGCGGCAGGGCGCCGAAGCCCTTGTTGCGCGCGGCGATCTCGGGACGGCCGGGCCGGAAGCCGAGGACGACGTACACGACGGGGATGTCCGCGGCCCGGGCCGCGTCGACGGCGCGGGCGAGCCGGGGCAGGTAGTCGGGTTCGTCGATGCGGCTCACGATGCCGACCTGGATGTCCATCACGAGCAGGGCGGTGCCGGTCGATTGCGGTGCTTCCTTCCGTACGGGGGTGCGGGCCGGCGGTTACCGGCCGCGGCTCGGCGCGGCGGCCGCTGCGGGCGGTGCCGGGGTGTCCCGCTGCGGGGCGCCGGTCTGCCGCAGCGAGCGGTCCGCGACGGTGACCAGCAGGTACAGCACGGCGGCGGCGAGCATGAACCGGGCCAGCTGGTGCAGGCCCGCCGTGTCGGCGCCCTGCCCGAGGCAGGCACCGGTGGCCGCGGCGGCGACGATCGCTCCGAGGTAGCTGAAGGTGCGCAGCAGTCCGGCCGAGGAGCCGATCCGCTCGGGGTGCGCCTGGTGGTAGACCGCGCTCTGCAGGGCGAGCCCGTTGAGGCCCTGCGGGATGCCGAAGGCGAGCGCGACGACCAGCAGCAGCCAGAGCGGGGAGTGCGGGCCGAGCAGCAGCACGAGCGTGCAGGCCGCGATCTGGCCGAGCCCGCCGGCGAGGAGTTTGCCGCGGATCTGCCGGCGGCGGCCGGTGACCGCGGAGACGACGATCGCCGTGCCGAAGAGCGGCAGTTGGGCGAGGCCGGCCTGCGGGGCGGTCAGGCCGCGGCCCTCCTGCATCCACTGGGTGCAGCCGTAGAGGAAGGCGTAGGCGACGGTGTAGGCGAGCAGGGCGCGGATGTAGGTGGCGATCAGCGGCAGGTTGCCGCCGAGCACGCGCAGGTCGATGAACGGATTGGCGGCCCGGCTCTCCCGGCGGGCGAAGCAGGCGGCCGCGAGGACGGTGACGGCCGGCAGGTACCAGTCCTCGGCCGACGGGTGCATCAGGAAGAGCAGCAGCGGCAGGAGTGCCGCGGCGAACAGTGCCATCCCGGCGAGGTCCAGTTCGGTGGCGAGACTGCCGCGGGTGCGCTGCGGCGGGGC
Source organism: Kitasatospora sp. DSM 101779 (assembly GCF_025655475.1). Lineage (GTDB taxonomy): Bacteria > Actinomycetota > Actinomycetes > Streptomycetales > Streptomycetaceae > Kitasatospora. The sequence goes on from NZ_JAHTIK010000001.1 coordinate 643,904, forward strand.
GGAGCGGGGCAGCCGGCGGGCGCCGAGGTACAGCCCGGCGAGGGCGAGCGGGATGTTGACGGCGAGGGTGGTGCGCCAGCCGCCGAGGCCGATCAGCAGGCCGCCGAGGGAGGGGCCGATGACGGCGACGGTCTGGGTGGTGACGGCCAGCGCGGTGAGGACGGCGGCGGGGCTGTCCCGGCCGGTGCGGTCGGCCTCGCTGCGGACGAGGTACATGGCGGCCGGGTAGCCGGCGCAGGTGCCGAAGCCGAGCAGCACGCGGGCGGCGATCAGCACGCCGAGGTTCGGGGCGAGCATGCCGACCAGGCCGGCGATGCCGGTCAGCGCGGTGCCGGCCAGGAACAGGCGGCGCGGCCCCTGCAGGTCGATGAGCCGGCCGACCACGGGCTGGCCGATCGCGGTGGCGAGGTAGAGCGCGGAGACAAGCCAGGCGGTGGCGGCGGGCGGGGCTCCGAAGGCTGCGCCGATCGGCACCAGGGAGACGGCGAGGATCGCCGAGTTCACCGGGTTGAGGATCGCGCCGAGCATCATCGGCGCGAGCAGTCTGCGGTCGAAGGCGTCCTTCGGTGCGCCCGGGCGGCGGGTGCGCAGGGCGGAGCGGACGGTGCGGAGGTTCATGCGTCGGACAGCCTGTCCAGCAGGGCCAGCGCCTCGACGACGGTCTGCCGCTCCTGCTCGGTGAACCGGTCCTGCAGGGAGCGGGCGAGCCATTCCTCGCCGGCGCGCCGGCAGTCCTCCAGGAAGGCCAGGCCGGAATCGCTCAGCGAGACCAGCTGGCGGCGGCCGTCGCCGGGGTCGGGGCGGCGCAGCACGAGTCCGCGCCCGTCGAGGACGGCGAGCGTGGCGGCCATCGACTGCGGCCGGACGCGCTCGGCGGCCGCCAGGTCGCTGGCGGAGGCCGGGCCGTCCTTGCTCAGCCGGCTGAGCACGGAGGTCTGGGTGGGGGTGAGCCCGTCCGTGTCGTACGTCTCCTTGAGTCGGCGGCGCAGCCGGCTGAAGACCACGCGGAGCTCCCGCGCCGCGCGGACGGCGGAGACGGTGACGACGGCGGTGGGCTCTTCCATGGCTCCCACGCTAGGACCTTCAGGCTGGACTGTCCAGCTCTGCTGTACAGTTTGGGCTGATGAATCTGCCCCGGGTGCGACGGGGCACCTCCCGGTCCCCGGCGTGCGGCGGCGGCCCGACGGTGAGCGAATCGAGGTGCGGCGGCCGGCGGACGGCCTGCCGGACCGCGGGGAGGGTGCGCAGTGGAGGGCTTCGACGCCGTCGCCGACCGGCTGTACACGCTGCCCCCGGGCGGCTTCACCGCCGCCCGGACGGCAGCCGCCGCCGAGGCGAGGCGGGCCGGCGACCGCGCGCTCGCCACCCGGATCGGCGCGCTGCGCCGGCCCACCCGGAGCGCCTGGGCGGTGAACCTGCTCGTGCACACCCGCCCCGAGCAGGCGCGGGCCCTGCTCGACCTCGGCGGCTCGCTCCGCCGGGCGCAGGCCGAACTCGCCGGACCGGCCCTGCGCGAGCTGTCGGCCGAACGCCGCCGGCTGGTCGCGGCGCTCACCACGCAGGCCCGGGACGCCGCCGCCGAGGCCGGTGAACCGCTCGGCGAGGCCCCGTTGCGGGAGGTCGAGCAGTCGCTGCGGGCCGCGCTGGCCGACGAGGCCGCCGCCGAGGCCTTCGCGGCCGGCCGGCTGACCGCACCGCTCGAGGAGGGCGGCATCCTGCCGACCGGCGGGCTGCCCGCCGCGTGGGGTGAACCACCGGCGGAGCCCGCCGCGAAGCCCCGGCCGGAAGCCCGAGCGGCGGCGAAGCGCGGCACCGTCCAGGACACCGGGGCCAAGAGTTCCGCCGCCCAGGACACCCGGGCCGAGAGCGGCGCGGCGGGAGGCCGCGCCGCCAAGGACACCGCGGCCAGCGGTCCCCCGGCCGAGGACACCGCGGCCAGGACCCGCGGGGCGAAACACGGCGCCGTCCAGGACACCGGGGCCAAGGGCCCCGCACGTACGGACACCACGGCCAAGACGCGGACGGCGGCCGGGACGGCGGAGCGGCAGGGCCGCCGGGCGCAGCAGGAGGCCCGGCGGCAGCGGGCGGAGGCGGAACACGCCCTCGCGGAGGCCGAGCAGCGGGAGCGGGCCGCCGAGCGCGAGCACACCC
>NZ_JAHTIK010000001.1:646079-681586 GCF_025655475.1 Kitasatospora sp. DSM 101779
GCCGAGGCCCGCACCCGGGCCGGGCGGGCCCGCGACCGGCTGGCGGAGCTGCCCGGCGACTGACCCGTACCGGACCACCGGGCCGGATCCCCTCACCGGCACCGGAAGCCGCTGGTCGGGGCGGGGGCCGCCGAGCCGCCGGGGCCGCCGGTCCGTACGCTGGAAGCCGGTGTGAACACCTGCGCCGCGGGCGCGCGACCGTCCGGGGCCGCCGCGGGACGCGGCCGGCGGGCCCGCCGGGGAGCGGTGCGCGGCGCCCGCCGAGAGGAGCGGTGATGGCCAGGCCCGTGTGGACCGGCGTGCTGACGTTCGGCCTTGTGACCGTGCCGGTGGCGCTGTACACGGCGACGGAGAGCCACACCGTCCGCTTCCACCAGCTGGAGCGCGGCACCTCGGACCGGGTGCGCAACCGCCGGGTCAACGAGCGCACCGGCGAGGAGGTCGCCTTCGGCGACATCGTGAAGGGCTACGAGGTCGGCGACGGCGAGTACGTGGTCGTGGATCCGGAGGAGCTGGAGCAGATCTCGCCCGGCCGCTCGCGGACGATCGACGTCTCCGGCTTCGTCGACCTCGCCCGGATCGAGCCGATCTACTTCGACAAGACGTACTACCTGGGCCCGAAGGGCAGGGAGTACGGCAAGATCTACGCCCTGCTGACCAAGGCGCTGGAGCGGTCGAACCGGGCCGGGCTGGCGATGTTCTCGATGCGCGGCAAGGAGTACCTGACCGCAGTCCGGGCAGAGAACGGCCTGCTGGAGCTCCACACCATGCACTTCGCCGACGAGGTCCGGGACCCGCACCGGGAGATCGACGACCTGCCCGGCGGCGAGGAGAGGTTCAGCGGGGCCGAGCTGCGGACGGCGGAGCAGCTGATCGACACGCTGGCCGTGGACTGGGACCCGGAGGAGTACCGGGACACCTTCGAGGAGCAGGTCCGCCGGCTGATCGAGGACAAGCAGGCCGGGCGGGAGACGGTGCTCTCGGAGGGCCCGCCGGCCGAGGCCACCAATGTGGTCGACCTGATGGACGTCCTGCGGCGCAGCCTCGACGACGCCCGCGGCGGGTCCGCCGCGCGCGGGGCGGACGAATCCGCCCGGCCGGCGAAGGCACGGCGGACGCCGAAGGCCGCGGGCGGCAGGAAGAGCACCTCGGCGGCCGCGGGCCGGGGCGGTGCGGCGGCGACGCCGGAGAAGAAGCGGGTCGGCTCGTCGAAGGCGGCGGAGGACCTGTCGAAGCTGACCAAGACCGAGCTGTACAAGCGGGCGACGGAGCTCGGCATCCCGCACCGCTCGGCGATGAACCGCGACGAGCTGCAGGCGGCGGTGGAGAAGGCCGGCCGAGGGCTGCGCGCGGTGTCCTGACCCGGTGCGGGCCGGTCACGGCCGGCCGGTCCGCCCGGTCGCACCGTCCGAACGCCCGCCCGGCCGGCCGGGCCGCTCGGGCGCGCGGCCGGGCCAGGGTGCGGCGGGCTCCGGTGCCGGCTGCAGCGCGGCCGGGTCGTAGAGCACCCAGCCCCAGTCGGCCGCGCCGCAACCCCACCGGACGAGCGCGACCCAGGCGGTGCTGCCGTGGTGCCGCCGCCAGGTGGTGAGTTCGGCGGCCCGCCAGCCGCCGCCGAGCCGGATCTGCACCCAGCGCCAGCGCGGTGCGACGTCCCGGCACGGCCCGGGCCCGCTCATCATGGCCTGCGGGGCGAACACCACGTCCCCCGGCACGGTCGGCGGCCGGGCCGCGCGCGAGAACGGGACATCGGCGGTCACCCCTCCATTCTCGAACACATGTTCCCATCTGGCAACGAGCCGCCCGGCCCACTACTCTCCCGCCATGGATCGGACCCGCCCGCTGGTCCGCGACGTCCTCCCGGACCTCGCCGGCGAACTGACCGCCCTCCTGCTGGAGGAGGGCGAACTCCGGCTGGCCGCCGCCGTGCAGGCGCTCCGGCTGGTGGACGAGTGCGACTGCGGCGAGGGGTCCTGCCAGAGCATCCGCACCGCGGAGCAACCGCCGGGCCGGGCGTCCGGCCCGGGCCACCGCACGGTGCCGCTGCTCGCCGACGCGGGCCTGCTCGTCCTCGACGTGGTCGACGACCGGATCGTCTACGTCGAGGTGCTGGACCGGCCGCCGATGCGGCGCCGGCCGGCCGGGAGGTGACGGGCACCGGGACGATCGCGTAGGTTTCCGTGCTCACTGTCCGAAACGGACGGGAGCGGGTAGGAGCCCCGGCGCCCACATCCGTCCGGCAGCCAGCCGCAGGGAGGTGCCCCGCGATGACCGACGATCCGCACGGCGGGCCGCTCAGGGACCCGTCCGCCCTGGAGATGGTCTGCGACGCCGTCGGCGACGACGGAGCCCTGTGCCGGGTGACCGGCACACTCACCGCGGCCAGCCTGCTCCAGGCCGGGCAGGGCCTCGACCTGGCCCTCCGGACGGGGCGACGGCTGCTGGTGCTCGACCTCGCCCGCGTCCTGGTGTGCGACTCCGCCGCCATGGACTACCTGCTGCAGTTCGGCGAGGACGCCCGCGCCGCCGGGGTCCGGCTCCGCCTGTCGGCGGCCAGCCCCGCGGTCAGCCGCGTGCTGGACGAGACCGGGCGCCGGGCGGCGCTCTCCGTCTACGACTCGGTGGAGGAGGCCATGGCGGCCGCACCCGAGGAGGCGGCGGAGGCCCTGAACGACGGCCCGGAGCAGCCCGCGGAGCACCCCCGCCCGTGAGCGCGAACCGGCGCCCGGCGATCGGCGGCGGTCAGCCGAGCTCGCGGACCGGTGCGCCGGCCAGGTACGCCTCGATGTCCTCGACCGCCTGGGTGTAGTACGTCTCGTAGTTGCCGCGCGAGACGTAGCCGAGGTGCGGGGTGGCGAGCAGCCGGGGTGCGGTGCGCATCGGGTGGTCGGCCGGGAGCGGCTCGATGTCGAAGACGTCGACGCCCGCGCCGGCGATCCGGCCCTCGCGCAGGGCTGCGAGCAGGGCCTCCTGGTCGACGATCGCGGCCCGGGAGGTGTTCACCAGGTAGGCGGTGGACTTCATCAGGGCGAGTTCCGGTGCACCCAGCAGCCCGCGGGTCCGCTCGCCGAGCGCGAGGTGGACGGAGACCACGTCGCTGCTCGCGAGCAACTCCTCCTTGGACGGGGCCCGGGCGACGCCGACCTCGGCGGCCCGCTCCTGCGTGAGGTTCCGGCTCCAGGCGACGACGTCCATGCCGAAGGCGAGACCGACCCGGGCCACCCGGCTGCCGATCTTGCCCAGCCCGAGCAGGCCGAGCCTGCGGCCGTGCAGGTCGGCGCCGACGGTGCTCTGCCACGGGCCACCCTGCCGCAGTGCGGTGGACTCGGCGACCAGACCGCGTGCGAGGCCGAGGATCAGCGCCCAGGTGAGCTCCACCGGCGGGGTGGAGAGGCTCTGGGTACCGCAGACGGTGACGCCGAGCTCGGCGGCGGCCGCCCGGTCGATGACGGAGTTCCGCATGCCGGAGGCGACCAGCAGCCGCAGCCTCGGCAGCCGGCGCAGCAGGGAGGCCGGGAAGGGCACCCGCTCGCGCAGGGTCACCACGATGTCGAAGTCCGCGATGGCGGCGGCGAGTCCGTCCTCGTCGGCGAAGTGCTCGCGGAAGCTCACGACCTCGACCCGGTCCTCCAGCCGGGACCAGTCCGCGACCGTCGTCGCGACGCCCTGGAAGTCGTCGAGCACGGCACAGCGCAGCTGCATCCTGCAATCCTCTCGGAGTCCGCGAGGCCGTGGCGGGCCCGCTCGTCGGCGGTGACTGGTGATCATGTGCAGGCTATCCGGCCGCGGCGTCAGTCGAGGCGGATGTGCCGGACACTGGTCCAGGTCCGCCGGAGGGCGCCGCGCAGCGGACCGTCGGTGTCGGGCGCGAGTGCGAGCCCGGCGGATCCGGCGATCCGCTCCGCGACCTGAGCGACGGTCAGCCGGTCGGTCCACAGGTGCTCGGCGAACTCCTCGCCCTGCAGGCGCTCCAGGCAAAGGTCGAGCCGGGACACCGCGAAGCTCTCGCGGCGCAGCGGCGCATCCCTGCCGGCGGCGAACCGCAGGGCGTGGCCGACACCGCGGCCGCGCAGCCTGCGGAGCACGGTGGCCCGCTCCGCGAGGAGGGCGAAGTGCCGTACTTCGTGGCCGCGTCCGCGCAGTCGGCCGATGGTCTCCCGGAAGTACTGCGGGTCGACGACGGTCATCGGCACGAGGACCGTCCCGGAGTGCCGGGTGAGGGTCAGGTCGAGGACCTCGAAGACGCCCCGGCGCCAGGCCGGCAGGTCCTGGAAGTCGCCGCGCAGGGCGGGCGGCAGCATCCGGTGCAGGCCGAAGCCGAGGTGTTCCGGGTCGCAGACGACACCGCCGGGCAGCCGGCGCCGGATCTCGTACGCGGTCTGCGTCTTGCCGCCGCCGAAGGGGCCGTTGATCCACAGGAGCACGGCCCCGACCCTACGCCGCCGCCCGGACCGGCATGCCGCTCACGCGGGCCGCGGGTCGCGGTGGGCCTCGACGATCGCGGCCAGCACCTCCTGCCAGGGCGTGGGGGCCAGGTCGAAGGTCCGCTCGGCCGCGGTGGAGTCCATGACGAACGGCCGCTCCAGCTGGTAGGCGGTCTCCCGGACCGCCCGGACGGTGGGGTTCACCAGGCCGAGCAGGGCGAGCACCGCGCCGGGGATGCGGCGCACCGGCACCGGCGGCAGCCCGCCGGCGCGGGCCAGGTCCGCGACGGCCTCGCGCTGGCTGCGCGGCGGATTGCTCGGGACGTGCCAGGGCCGGCCCCAGGCGCGTTCGTCGCTGCCGACGGCCACCAGCAGTCGGGCGGCGTCGAGGGTGTACGTCCAGCTGTGCGCGGTGTCGGGGTCACCCAGGACCTGGACGCCGCGGCCGGCGAGCACCCGGGGCACGACGCGCTCGCCGAGCACGCTCTCGGCACCGGGGCCGAGGTAGTCGGAGCCGCGGATCTCGGTGGCGCGGATGCGCCCGGCCCTGTGCAGGGTCTCGGCGTCCTGCCACATCTTGGCCCGGACCCGGCCCTTGACGCTGTTGGGCGCGAGCGGGGTGTCCTCGGTCATCGGCCCGTCGACGGCGCCGTAGCCGTACAGGTTGCCGACCGTGGCGAGGACGGCTCCGGAGCTCTCGGCGGCCCGGAGCAGCGCGGCGGCGAGCGGCGGCCAGTCGGTCGCCCACCGGTGGTAGGCCGGGTTGGCGCAGTTGTAGAGGACGGCCGCGCCGGCGGCGGCTGTAGCGAGCGCATCGGCGTCGGAGGCGTCGAGGCGCAGGTGGCGCACGCCGGTCAGCGGGGCGGCGGTGCGGCCGGAGCGGGTCACCACGGTGACCTCCTCGCCGCGGTCGGCGAGCAGTCGGGCGGTGGCGGTGCCGACGGGGCCGGCGCCGACGATCAGGTGCTTGCTCACGGTGGGTCCCCCTGGGCGAGTCGGGCGAACGGTGGCGGTGCGGTGCGGTGCGAGAACAGCGTTCTCGGTCGGCTCCGAGCCTGGCGGACACGCCCGCCGCTGTCAAGAACGGCGTTCTCTCCTGCATACGCCGTTCTCGTCGGCGGGGGCCGTGCTCGATCGTTGCCGCCGTTCTCGGCGGCTGCCAGGATGGTGGCCATGCCCGCCGCCCCGAAGCCGCTCACCGCCCGTGAACGCGCCCGCATCGAGTTCACCCGGGACATCAAGGAGGCGGCCCGCCGCCAGCTCGCCGAGCACGGCCCGGACGGCCTCTCGCTGCGCGGGGTGGCCCGGGACATCGGCCTGGTCTCGGCGTCCGCGCTGTACCGGTACTTCCCCGGACGCGACGCGCTGCTCACCGCACTCATCACCGACAGCTACGACGCGCTGGGCGACGCCGCCGACGCCGCCGTCAGCGCGGCGGCGGACCGCGATCCGGCCGCACGCTGGACCGCCCTGTGCCACGCCGTACGGGACTGGGCCGTGGCGCACCCGCACGAGTACGCGCTGATCTACGGCTCCCCCGTCCCCGGCTACACCGCCCCGGCCGACACGACCGCTCCCGGCACCCGGCTGCCGTTCCTGATCGGCGCCCTGTTCGCCGAGGCCGCGGCGGCGGGCTGCTACCGTCCCGGGCCGGCGCCCGCGGCGCCGGCGGAGGCGCGGCGGGCCCTGCAGCCGCTGCTCGACCGGCTGCCCGGCGAGGTGTCCGCCGACCTGGTGATCGCGGGCGTGTCGGCCTGGACGTACCTGTGCGGCGCGGTCTCCTTCGAGGTGTTCGGCCACCGCTCGGCGATCGTCGCCGACCCGCGGGCGTACTTCGACCACGAGATCCACCGGATCGGCGCCCTGCTGGGCATCGTGCCGGCGGACGGCTGAGGCCGGTCTCAGGCGCCGGCGCGGACGATCTCCTGCCAGGTCACCGGCGGGCAGAGCCCCTGCGGGGTGCTCTTGAGGAACTGCCGGTACGGGACGTCGCGACGCCGCAGCTCCAGCCAGTGGTCCTTGCCGGAGACGAAGTCCCAGCCGTCGTTGGGCATCTTGATGAAGTCGTCGCGGTGGTCCTTCGACTGGCTGGTGATCTGCAGAACGGTGGCGTGCGAGGCGTGGCTCTGCAGGACGACGCAGTAGTGGCGCAGCACCTGGCGGCGGTCCTCGTGCAGCGGGATCTCGGCCAGCCAGACCTCGCCGGGGGCGGGCCGGCGGGTGGTGGTGCGTTGGCGGACGGGGATCCGCACCGGTCGCGGCGGCGCGACCGTCCCCCCGTGGCGGCGCCCCCACCAGCGGACGACGTAGAAGCAGACCGCGGCGGCGACGGCGGAGGCCACCGTGCCGAGGGTGGCCGCGAGCATGTGCTCGCCCGCCGCCCGGGTCGCCGGGTCGGCGAAGGACTGGCCCGCCAGGGCGGCGCGGACGGCCGCCGGCGAGGCGAGGGCGGCGGACCCCGCCGCGGCGCCGATCAGCACCGCGCGGACGAGCAGTGCGACCGGCCGGGGTCTGCCCCGGCCGCCAGCCATCCAGCCCAGCAGCAGGGCGGTGAAGCCGGAGATCGCCCAGAGCACGGCACGCTGCGGGGCCTGCAGCGGGGGCTGCGGCGTGGTCGAGGCGGCCATCACCCAGGGCAGCACCGCCGGCAGCGCGAGCAGGTACCCGGCGACGAACCAGCCGGGGAGCAGCAGCAGGACCGCGCACCCGCAGCCGCCCCCGCCCGTCCGCCCGACCCCGGGACCGCCGTAGTGCCCTGACATCGCCACCCCCCGGTGCCGCCGTTGCATTCCGGCCGACGATAGCGGGGGGCGCCGGACCTCCGGGGCCGATTGGCCGAAACGGTCGACGGACCGTCAGGCGACGAGCTGGTGGATGCCCCGGGCCGTCAGGTACAGGCCCGCCACCAGCGAAAGCGTGACGATCAGCCGCTCCTGGTGCTGTGCCAGCCAGGTCCGCAGGGCGTTCAGTCGGGCGTCCGCGGCGGCCGGCGCGCGGAGGGCGTAGACCTCCATCACGGCCAGACTGAGCGTGGCCAGCAGGCAGTAGACGGCCAGGGCGATCCAGTCGGCGAGGGAGGAGAGGTCGGCATCGACGACGACGGCCGCTCCGGCCCCGACCAGGGCCCAGGGCTGCAGCAGCCAGGCGAGGCCGGCGGCGGTGCCGAGCGAGGCCTGGTCGACCCGGGCCGTCCAGCGCGGCGGGCCGTGCGGCCGCGGCGGACGCCGGTGGCGGTACCCGCCGTAGCCCGCCAGGCCGACGCCGATGGCCAGCTCGGCGGCGTCGGCCGCGGTCGACGCGGTGCTGTGGTGGGCGGGCGGGGTCCCGCCGGTCAGCAGCAGCACGCAGACCACCACGGCGACCAGGTTGGCCAGCCAGGACAGCAGGAAGGCCAGGCCCTTGCGGGCGCCGCGCTGCGAGGAGAGCAGCAGGATGAAGGCGCTGTTGTGCAGGGGCCCGAGGGTGATGGCCGTGCCGATCACGACCAGGTCGAGCACCATCGCCTCAGCCGCTCCCGGAGGTCGCCGCCTGCCGTCGCCGGGCGGACGGGCCGGTCGGGCACGGGCGGGCGGCGCCCGGGCGGCGCCGCACCCCGACTCTCCGGTCCGCCGCGGCACCGGTCAAGCGGGCCACGCCGACGCCCCCGGAAAGCCACCGGCGGACGGGCACCTCCTACACCCCGTTCTCGGGGGCCGCAGCACCCGGCGCGCATCGTGCCGGAACATCCGCGGCCCGACCGCGCGGTACGCCACGGAGAGCAGGCGGGCCCCGGCGCTCCCTCCGACCACCCGGACGGCGGCAGGCGGCCGCTCGCCCGGTCGGGGCAGATCAGGAGGACAGACGGTCGGACGGCGGTTGCAATGGGCACGAATGACCGGGCGGATGCCGAGACCCGGTCCGGCGAGCGCCGGCGCCTCCAGGAAGGGACCCACCGTGCCCACGAGCCGTGCCCAGGATCTCTCCCCCGAGCCCGGCGGGGCGTTTCGCATCGCCCGGGACTTCGTCTTCGAGGACGCCGCGCTGGGGCGGCTGCGCTACCACCTGCTGCGGCTCACCACGGTCGGCCTCGGCCGGGACGAGGTCGAGGACGTGCGCGAGCTCGGCCGGCTGGCCTTCGACGGCGCCGACATCACCGAGTGCGCGGTGCGGATCAGGGACCGGTCCGGTGCGAGCCGCCTCGCGGTGGCCTTCGTGGACATCGTCGAACACGCGGACCAGGACGAGCGCGGCCCGGTCCTGGTGGGCGCGGTGCTCGGCGCCTACACGAGCCTCGGCAGCGTGGGCAGCGACGAGGGGACGTCCGCGGCGCTGCTGGGCGCCGTCGGCGGTGCCGTGGTGGCGGCCTCGCGCTCCTTCGTCGACCGGCGGATGCAACAGGAGGGCCTGGCGGTCTACCTCGGCGACGAGGACTGACCGCCGCCGGCCCCGGAGGGCTCCGGCTCCCCGGCGGCGGCCCGCGCGAGGGCTTCGCGGGTCGCGTACCGGCCGCCGAGCAGGAAGGCGTACTCGCCGGAGTCAACGGCGTGGGCGCGGGCCCCGGTCAGCACCACGCGGACGGCGGCCCGGGTGCCGGGTGCCGCCTCGGAGAGTTCCTCGCGGACGCCGCGCTCGCAGGCGGCGAAGAAGACCGGCAGGTCCTCCGGCCACTCCCAGTCGGCCAGCACGCCCGGCGCCACCTCGAAGACCACGCCCTCCTCGGCCGGCGCGAAGTCCAGGGTGACGTCGACGAACGGGCCGCAGCCGGTGAAGCCGTGCTTGCGGTACCGCACGGAGCGCACCGGCCGGTCCGGGAAGCGGGCGGGGTCGGTCATTGCGGCACTCTACCGGGTCCACCGGCCCGGACCTTCGTCCCGCGACAACGGGCCCAAACGCCGCATCCTCCGGCCCACCACGGGGTCTACGCTCGTAGACACATGGGGCGGGCCCACGAGCTCGGCGCAACGGCCGAACCTCGCGGGACGGACCCGTCCTTGGAGGACAAGGCCATGCAGACCCCGATCGTGGCGGACCTCACCCTGCCCCGAATCCCCCAGGCCGTCACCAGGGCCCGGCACACCATGACCGCGCTGGTGGCGGGCTGCACCGTCGCCGACGACGCCCGACTGCTGATCTCCGAAGCGGTCGCCAACGCCGTCGAGCACACCGCCGGGCCCGCCGTCCGGATCCTCATCTGCCACGACAGCCGCTCCGGTGAACTGCTCTGCCACGTCCGGGACCACTCCGGCACGGTGCCCCGGTACGAGCCGGCCGCCGCGGCCGACGAGGAGGCCGAGGGCGGCCGCGGGCTGCACCTGATCACCGCGCTCAGCGAGAGCTGGGGGTACGAGAAGGACGCCGAGGGCAAACAGCTCTGGTTCCGCCTCCTGCCGCCCGACGAGCAGATCTGAGGCCCGAGCACGGCCTCGGGCCGGGCGCACGCGAGGACAGGACGACGCCGACCGACACCGCCGCGGCCTGCCGGCTCCGGGCGACGGGCGACAGGCGACGTGCGCCGACGCGGCCGGGCTGTCGGCGACCTGATCCGCCGTCCGAAGCCTTCGGCCGCGACGAGTCGGACGGCCCGCTGCGCGAGCAGGCCACCGTCAACGCCTCCGACGCCGGTGTCCACCGCGGGTCCATCGGGACGTGCGACTGGCACGCGCCTTCGCAGCACGATGTGTACGGCGTCCGCAGCGAGTGGTGCGCGAGCACATCCGGCCGGGCACGGGTCAACTGCCGTACGGGGCGGGCCGGTCGTCGGGGAGGGGGCGTCCGGCGGCGCGAACGACGAAGGCAGGCGAGAGAACGGGCCTGACCGGGCGGGGTCGCCGGTTCAGCGGACGGCGGTCACGACGTGGGCGCGCATCGCGCCCTCGACGGGGCCGCCGAACCGCTCCTCGACCGCGTTGGTGACCACGTCGGTCGCCTCGGCGAGCGAGAGGTCGGGCCGGGACTCGATCTCGTCGCGCATCGGGGTGCCGTGGCAGAAGGCCATCGCGACGTCCGACGCGGCCCCGGCCCGGCTGCGGGCGTCGACGGTCTCGATGCGGGGCGCCTCGAAGCCGCCGGCCGCGACGTCCCGGGAGATCGTCACGTGGTCGTGGTACCCGTAGGGGACCCGACTCAGGAAGTCGGGCGGGTCCTCGGGCCGGAGCGCCGCGACCGCCGATGCGGCGGTGGCGGCGAACTCGTTGGCCGCGATGTGGTCCCACACGTTGAACAGCAGCACGCCGCCCGGGCGCAGGACCCGCCGCGCCTCCGCGAAGGCCCGCGGCCGGTCGGGGAAGAACATGGCGCCGAACTGGCAGACCACGGCGTCGAAGGAGCCGTCGGGGAACGGCAGGTCGAGGGCGTCGGCCGGCCGGAAGTCCACCGGGCGGCCGGTGCGGGAGAAGGGGACGGCGGCAGCGAACTCGATCATGGGCGCGCTCAGGTCCGTCGCGACGATCTCGGTGGACCCGGGCAGCACCGCGGCGAGCTCCCGGGTGACGGCGCCGGTGCCGGCGGCCGTCTCCAGCACCCGGGCGGGCCGGCGGGCCGACAGGCGGGCGGCGAGGTCCCGGGCGTACGGCCGGAAGAAGATCGGCACCATGTACTGCTGGTAGGTGCCGGGGATCGAGCCGTCGAAGACCATGCCGTCTGCCCTCCCGTGGTGGGCGACCGTGGGTCGGCGGGCCCGGTCGCGGCCGGACTGCCGTTCCTGCGAGTGTGGCACGCCGACGGGGCGGTGAGCAGCCGGGTCGGGGTCGCCGGGGCCTGCCGCGGGCCGGGGCCAGGCCACGGCGGCGCGGCTGCGCTCGGTCGCGATGCGCAGGGCGAAGCCGGCGAGCAGGGTGCCGGTGGCCCAGTCGTGCAGCCGCTGCGGCAGCGGGCGGCGGGCGCGGAAGCCGGCCAGGGCACCGGCGGTGAGCACGAAGGCGGCGTTGCCGAGGGTGCCGACCGTGGTCTGGGTGAGGCCGAGCACGGCGCTCTGCAGGGCGACCCGGCCCTTCTCGGGCTGGACGAACTGCGGCAGCAGGGTGATGTGGAGGACCGCGAGCTTCGGGTTGAGCAGGCAGGTGAGGGCGCCCGCGCCGAACAGCTTCAGCGGCCGCTCGTGGGGCATCCCGGCGGCCCGGAAGGGCGAGTGGGCCGCGGAGCGGAAGGCGGCCAGGCGAGCCACAGCAGGTAGCCGGCGCCGGCGAGCCTGCGGGCCGGGTAGGCGGTCGGGACGAGGGGGAAGAGGGCGGATGTCCCGGCCACGGCGGTGGTGAGGTGGACCAGGAAGCCGAGGACGACGCCGCCCGGCGAGATCAGTCCGGCACGGCGGCCCTGGCTGACGGACCGCGACACGCCGTAGGTCATGATCGGCCCGGGGGTCATCACCATGCCGAACGAGACTGCGGCGATTCCGCCGATGGCACTCGCGCTGATCACCGGCCGAGCCTGTCCCGGGCCGCCGTTCACCTGTTCGACCACCCCTCCGGCCCGATGCCGATCCGATATCCCGCGACCATTGTTCGACATTGTCGAATGACGTAGCGTCTTCACGAACGGGCTGCCCCCGCGCCCGGCGCGCGAAGACGACCGCACGCCCGGGCCCCGGCGGCCCCCGGGCCGCCTCCCCTGCCCGCGGCCCGCGCACCACCTGCGGAGGAGCCGCCGGATGTTCACCTTCACCAGCAGCGACGGGCTCGAGATCCACGTCCACGAGTGGCAGCCCGTGGGCCCGCCGCGCGGCGTCGTCCAGCTCGCCCACGGGACGGGCGAGCACGCCTGCCGCTACTCCCACCTCGCCGCGTCCCTCACCGCCCAGGGGTACGCCGTCTACGCCGCCGACCACCGCGGCCACGGCCGCAGCATCGCCGCAGCCCCGGGCCACCTCGGCGAGGACGGCTGGAACCGGCTCGTCCAGGACATGGTGGCGCTCTCCGACCTCACCCGCCACCGCCACCCCGGTCTGCCGCTGGTGCTGGTCGGCCACAGCCTCGGCTCCCTCGCCTCCCAGCAGTACATCCTCGACCACTCGGAGCGACTGGCCGGCGTCGCACTCTCCGGCACCACCGCCCTCGACCGGCTGCTCACCGACCTCGCCGCGGCCGGCGGCGACGCCGGGGCCGCGTTCAACGCCCCCTTCGAACCCGCCCGCACCGACCACGACTGGCGCAGCCGGGACGAGGCCCAGGTCGACGCCTACCTGGCCGACCCGCTCTGCGGCTTCGCCCTGGACGCCCGCGGCTGGGAGGACCTCGCCGCGGCCGCGCACCGGCTGGCCCGGCCGGAGACCGTCCGCCCGGACCTGCCGGTCTACGTGGCGGTGGGCGACCGCGACCCGATGAACGCCGAGCTCGCGCTCTCCGACGTGGTGGTGGAGCGCTACCGCCGGGCGGGCCTCACCGACGTCACCTACCGCACCTACCGCGGCGCCCGGCACGAGATCCTGCACGAGACCAACCGGGTCGAGGTCGCGGCCGAGCTCGTCGCCTGGATCCTCTGCGTCACCGGCTGAGGCCCGGGGACGGCGCCCCCGGCCGGGGCGACCTATGCACCTAGTTGCACAATCGGGCCCCGGCGGTCTACAAAGGGCCTGGGCCCGTCCGGCGACCGGCGCCGCATCGGCGCGCGGCGGTGATCGCCGGACAGGCCCTGCCACCCGACCGTGCGAGGAGCCCCGGATGACCGCGTACCCCCACCTGCTGAGCCCGCTCGACCTGGGCTTCACCACGCTGCCCAACCGGGTGGTCATGGGCTCGATGCACGTCGGGCTGGAGGAGGCGCCCGACGGCTTCGAGCGGATGGCCGCCTTCTACGCGGAGCGCGCCCGCGGCGGCGTCGGCCTGATCGTCACCGGCGGCATCGCCCCCAACGAGGCCGGCCGCCCGTGGGAGGGCGGCGCCATGCTGGCCACCGAGGAGGAGGCCGCGCGGCACCGGGTGGTCACCGACGCGGTGCACGCCGCCGGCGGCCGGATCGCCATGCAGATCCTGCACTTCGGCCGGTACGCCTACCACCAGGACCTGGTCGCCCCGAGCCCGCTCAAGGCGCCGATCAGCCCGTTCACCCCCAACGAGCTCACCGACGAGCAGATTGAGCGGACCATCGAGGACTTCGCCCGCTGCGCCGAGCTCGCCCGCGCGGCCGGCTACGACGGTGTCGAGATCATGGGCTCCGAGGGCTACCTGATCAACGAGTTCATCGCCGCACCCACCAACCATCGCACCGACCGCTGGGGCGGCTCCTACGAGAACCGGATGCGCTTCCCGGTCGAGATCGTCCGCCGCGTCCGCGAGCGGGTCGGCGAGGACTTCATCCTGGTCTACCGGCTCTCCATGCTCGACCTCGTCCCCGGCGGCTCGACCCTCGCCGAGGTGGTGCAGCTCGCCAAGGCCGTCGAGGCCGCCGGCGCCACCATCATCAACACCGGCATCGGCTGGCACGAGGCCCGCATCCCCACCATCGCCACCTCGGTGCCCCGCGGCGCCTTCACCTGGGTGACCCGCAAGGTGATGGGCTCGGTCGGCATCCCGCTGGTCACCAGCAACCGGATCAACACCCCCGAGCTGGCCGAGCGGATCCTCGCCGACGGCCACGCCGACCTGGTCTCGATGGCCCGGCCGCTGCTCGCCGACCCCGACTTCGTCGCCAAGGCCGCCGCCGGCACCCCCGAGGCCGTCAACACCTGCATCGGCTGCAACCAGGCCTGCCTGGACCACACCTTCAGCCTCAAGATCACCTCCTGCCTGGTCAACCCGCGGGCCTGCCACGAGACCGAGCTCGTCCTCTCCCCCACCAAGCTCCGCAAGCGGATCGGCGTGGTCGGCGCCGGACCGGCCGGCCTCGCCTTCGCCGTCTCCGCGGCCGAACGCGGCCACGCCGTCACCCTCTACGACGCGGCCGACACCATCGGCGGCCAGCTGAACGTCGCCCGCAAGGTGCCCGGCAAGCAGGAGTTCGACGAGACCGTCCGCTACTACCGCCACCAGCTGGACGCCCGCGGCGTCGAGCTGCGCCTGGGCACCACCGCGACCGCCGACGCGCTGGCCGCCGAGGGCTACGACGAGATCGTCCTCGCCACCGGCGTCACCCCGCGCGTCCCGGACATCGAGGGCGTCGACCACCCGAGCGTCGTCGGCTACCTGGACGTGCTCCGCGACGGGGCGCCGGTCGGCGAGCGGGTCGCGATCCTCGGCGCCGGCGGCATCGGCTTCGACGTCGCCGAGTTCCTCACCGACCCGGGCGAGCAGGCCGCCCACAACGCCGACGTCTTCTTCGCCCAGTGGGGCGTGGACACCGAGCACACCACCGCGGGCGGCCTCGCCGAGCCGGTGCGCAGCGCCTCCCCGCGCCGCGTCCACCTGCTGCAGCGCAAGACCGGCAAGGTCGGCGCGGGCCTCGGCAAGACCACCGGCTGGATCCACCGCACCGAGCTCAAGCACCGCGGCGTCACCACCGTCGCCGGCGCCACCTACAAGCTGATCGACGACCGGGGCCTGCACTTCGAGGTCGACGGCGAGCCGCAGCTGCTGCCGGTCGACACCGTGGTGCTCTGCACCGGCCAGGAGCCGCGCCGCGACCTGCACGAGGAGCTGCGGGCGCTCGGCATCGAGGCCCACCTGATCGGTGGCGCCGACGTGGCCGCGGAGCTCGACGCCAAGCGCGCCATCGACCAGGGCACCAGGCTCGCCGCGGCGCTCTGACAACGGCGGTCAGACGACAGCGGTCCGACGACGGCGGTCCGACGCCGGGGCCGGTGGGCGGGGTCAGGAGGCGGGGTCAGGGGGCGGGGTCAGGGGGCGAGCGGGCTGAACTGGTGCAGTTCGCCGTGCCCGTCCTCGACCACGCCGTAGGAGGACTCGGGCACCTCGTGCCAGGCGCCCTCCAGGTCGCCGAGCGGCTCGGAGACCACGATCCGTGTCCCGTCCGCGACCTCGCTCAGCGCCTCGATCTCCGGGTGGAGGATGCGCAGGGTGCGGACGTCCGTGCTGAAGAACAGCGAGCGGGAGTGACGTTCGGTGGAGTAGCGGAAGGCCCACAGCCGGCGGCCGTCGGAGACCGCCACCGTCATCTGCAGCGGGTCGAGGACGCCGTGGCGCTGCCCGACCGCCTCGATCGTGCCGATCATGCGTTCGACGGCGCGCGGGGTGTCGTCCTGCAGGCCGAAGGTCAGCGCCACGTAGAACATCAGCTCCGAGTCGGTGGACCCCTCGATGAACGGGTAGAGGGACGGGTCCACCGAGAGCGCCAGGTCGCGCTTGAGCTCGGGGAAGCCGTGGATCGCGCCGTTGTGCATCCACAGCCAGCGGCCGTACCGGAAGGGATGGCAGTTGCTCTGCTGGACGGCCGTGCCGGTGGAGGCCCGGATGTGCGCGAGGAAGAGCGGCGAGCGGACGCAGCGGGAGAGTTCGAGCAGGTTGCGGTCGCTCCAGGCCGGGCCGGTGGCGTGGAAGATCGCAGGCTCGGCCGGTCCGGCGCCGCCGTCGAGGTCCGGGTACCAGCCGACGCCGCAGCCGTCGCCGTTGGTGGTCTCCACGCCCATCCGGGCGTGGCGGCTCTGGTCGATCAGGGAGTGCTGCGGCTTGTAGAGCAGTTCCGCCAACGCGATCGGAGACCCCGAGTAGGCCAGCCACCTGCACATGTCCTCACCGTCCTTCGCGGGCGCACCGGGCGGCCGGGCGGGCCGGCCGCGGCCGCGTCACCCGCCTTCCACGGTAGGCGGGGCCGGGCGGGCGGGCCCGCCGGGCGGCGGCCCGGACCGCACGGTCAGGACCTCGTCGGTGCCGGTCACCGCCAGCAGCCGCCGCACCTGGTCCGGCACGTTCTCCAGTTGCAGGGTGCTGCCCCGGTCGCGGGCCTGCCGGTCCGCGTCCAGCAGCACGTTGAGTCCGCTGGAGTCGCAGAACGCGACCGCCGCGAGGTCGACCCGGACGGCGGGCGGCGAGCTCCGCGACGCCCAGGGCTGCCGCAGCGCGTCGGCGAGCCGCGGCGCGGTCTCCCGGTCGATCGTCCCCGCGACGCGCAGCAGCGGGCCGCCGGCCTGGGCCAGCACCACGACCGTGAGGTGGGACGGTGTCCGGGTCATCTCGGGACGCTCCCTTCACCCCCGTCCTTCCACCGTAGGCCGCACGGCGAACCGGGTCGGCCCCGGCTTCCCGTCCTGGCGGGAGTCGACTCCAAGGCCGTCATGGGGAGCAGTCGGTCTCAGGGGCCGTCGATCAGCCGTTGCATGCCCGGGGCGCAGAGGTCGGCGAGCCGCTCCGGGTCGGCCTGCTCGCCGGCGCCGCCGTCCCGGTGGATGCTCAGCGTGGCACCCAGGCCGAGCAGTTGTCCGAGGACCAGTTCGGCGCGCAACTCCGCGTCGGCACCGGGCAGCCGTCCTGCGAGGCGGCGGGTCGCCTGCGCCCGGAACCGGTCCCTGATGACCGTCCGCTCGTCCGCCATGCCGAGCGAGAAGACCACCCGCAGCAGTGGGTCGGTGCGTCGCTCCCGGCGGACGCGCACCAGGGTGAGGACCATGTGCCGGCCCAGCCGGTTGAGCGGGGCGTCGAGCAGTTCGTCGAGGTCCGCGGAGAAGTCCGCGGTCTGCGCGAAGAGCTCCTCCTTGCTGCCGAACAGTTTGACGATCAGCGAGGCGCTGACCTCGGCCTCGGCGGCGATACCGCGCAGGGTGACCTGTGCGTACGGCTGCAGGGCGAACGCCCTGCGGGCGGCGCGCAGGACCGCCTGTCGGCTGCCGGTGGCGGCGGGGTCGGTCATGCCCGGCCCTCCCCGACCGCCGCGGAGGCCCGGCCCTCGGTGGAGGCCGGACCGCCGGCCGCGCCGGTGGCCGCCGGGCGCTGCCGCCCGGGCAGGGCGAGGGTCACCAGCAGGGCGAGCACGGCGGCCGCGGCGGCGACCAGGAAGACGACCAGGTAGGCGTGGAGCGTCGGGGCGGTGCGTCCGCCGACCTGGAAGGTCAGGTCGGCGAGGACGGCGGCGACCACGGCGCTGCAGACGGCCTGGCCGAGCGAGCGCATCAGGGTGTTGAGGCCGTTCGCCGCTCCCGTCTCGGAGGCCGGCACCGCCCGGATCACCAGGGCGGGCAGTGCGCTGTACGCGATGGCGGTGCCGGCGGAGACGACCGTCGCGCCGGCAATGATCATCCACAGCTGGTGGCTGGTGAAGAACCGGACGACGTAGCCGACCGCCATCACGCCCGCCGCGACCGCCAGGGTCACCTTGGGCCCGAACGCGGCCGACATCCGCGCCGAGACCGGCGAGAGCGCCACCATGGAGAGGCCGCCGGGCAGCAGGCACAGGCCGCTGACCACGATGGACGCCCCCAGCCCGTACCCGGTGCTCTTGGGCTCCTGCACCATCTGCGCGGTGACCAGCGAGTTCGCGTAGAACGCGAAGCCGATCAGCAGGGCGGCGACGTTGGCGAGCAGTACCGCGGGACGGGCCGAGACCCGTACGTCCACCATCGGGCTCGAGTGGCGCAGTTCGTGGCGCAGCCAGAGCGGGGCCAGCACGACGGCCGCGGCGACCAGGCCGAGGGTCCGGCCGGAGGTCCAGCCCCACTGGGCGCCCTGGGTGACGGCCAGCAGCAGGGCCACCAGGACGGCGGAGAGGCCGAGCGCACCTGGCACGTCGAAGCGTCCGGCGGTGCGCACGGGGGACTCGGGGACCTTCCACAGCACCAGCGCCATGTCCAGCAGGCCCAGGCCGGCCGACACCCAGAACATGGTGTGCCAGTCGGCGTGTTCGACGACCAGCGCGGCGGCCGGCAGGCCGACGGCGGCGCCGATGCCGAGGGTGGAACTCATCAGCGCCACGGACGGGAGCACCCGGGCGGGCGGCAGTTCGTCGCGCATGATGCTGATGCCCAGCGGCACCACGGCCAGCGCGGCCCCCTGCAGGGCGCGGCCCGCGATGAGCACGCCGATGTGGGAGCTCACCGCGCACAGCGCCGAGCCGAGCACGAGCACGCCCAGCGAGGCGAGCAGGACGCGGCGCTTGCCGTACATGTCGCCGATCCGGCCGAGGAGCGGTGTGCAGACCGCCCCGGTGAGCAGGGTGACGGTGACCAGCCAGCTGGCGGCGGTTGGGGTGCTGCCGGTCAGCTGCGGTACGTGCGGCAGCAGCGGCACCACCAGCGTCTGCATGACGGCCACCACCACGCCGCAGAAGGCGAGGATGCCGACGAGGTACGGGGGTGCCGCGGGCTGGGCGCCGGGGGGCTCGGTGTCGGTCATCGTGCTCCGTGATCGGAAGGTGGGCTGGGGTGTACGCGTGTTCACCTCCGAGGGTAAACGCCTGTGCACCCCGGCCTGCGGGCGGGGTGCGGGTGGGGGCCCGGGGGTCGGCGGGTCTGCGGTCCGGGCCGGGCGCGGGCGGCCGGACGGGTGGGGGTGTGCGCCGAGCGGGGGTCGCGGCGGGGACGGGCGGGGGAGTCCGCCGCCGTGTCGTCCGCGGATCCGGGTCCGGGCCGTGTCTCGGTGGGAGGGCGGTGCCCGCCGGTGCCGCCGTCCTGTCCGCGAGCGCCGGAGCGTCCTGAGCCTTTCGCCGAGTCACTGCGCCGCCGCGCACTGCACCTGCTGCTGGCCGTGCTCGGCACGGGTGGCGTCCGGGCCTGCACCGAGGGGATCGGCCCCGCCGGCGCCGCGCCCGCAGCGGGGCATCGGCCGGGACCGGATCACGGCCTGCGAGAGCGGCGGCCGCCGGCACCTCGCCGGCGGCAACGGCTACTTCGGCGGCCTGCAGTCCGACCCGGGCGGCGTGGCGGGCCAACGGCGGGACGGCGTTCGCGCCGCGTGCCGATCTCGCCGGCCGCGAGCAGCGGATCGCGGTCGCCGAGCGGCTGACGGCCCGGCGCGGGCTGGAGCCGTGACCGGCCTGCGGCTCCCGCGGGGCGGCGCCTGCGACGGCCGCGGCCCGGGAGGCCGCCGCCCCTGTACCGGCCGTCGAACCGGAGGCCGTCGAACCGGAGGCCGTCGACGCCGGGCCGGAGCTGCAGGGGACCGTCCAGGAGGCGAGGACCTGGCCGGCATCGCCGAGACCCGCGGGGTCGCGGGCGGCTGGCCGGCACTGCACGAGCTGAGCCTCGACCTCCTCGGCGACGACCCCGATCTCATCGTCCCCGGCCAGATCCTCCGTCTCTCCGACCGGGCCTCGTCCGGCGACTGACGGCAACGCCGGTCAGCCGCTCCTCGGCCACCCCTATCGGTTCCACGACTGCCAGAGCGCGGCGTAGGGCCCGTCGTTGGCCACCAGGTCGTCGTGCGGACCCACCTCGGTGAGGCGGCCGTCCTCCATCACGGCGACCCGGTCGGCGTCGTGGGCCGTGTGCAGGCGGTGGGCGATCGCGACGACGGTGCGGCCCTTCAGGACGGCGGCCAGGGCGCGTTCGGTGTGGCGGGCGGCCGTCGGGTCGAGCAGCGCGGTGGCCTCGTCCAGGATCACCGTGTGCGGGTCGGCCAGGACCACCCGGGCCAGGGCGAGTTGCTGTGCCCGGGCGCCGTCCAGCCGGTGACCGCCGGCGCCCAGTTCGGTGTCCAGGCCGTTCGGCAGCTCGTGCGACCAGCCGACGGCGGCCAGGGCGGCGAGCAGTTCGGTGTCACCGGCGTCCGGCGCGGCGATCTGCAGGTTGTCGCGCAGGGTGCCGAGGAAGACGTGGTGCTCCTGGGTGACCAGGACGACCTGGCGCCGCAGCCGGTCCGGGTCGAGGCCGGCGATCGGGACGCCGCCCACGGCCACCGTGCCGGAGCGGGGCTCGTCCATGCCGGCCAGCAGCCGGCCGAGCGTGGTCTTGCCCGAGCCGGACGGGCCGACCACGGCCAGCCGCTCGCCCGGGCGGATCGTCAGGCCGACCCCGTGCAGCACGTCGTCCCGTCCGTCGTAGGCGTAGCGGACGTCGGTCACCTCGATCCGGTCGTCGACCGGCGCGGCCGAGCGGGCCGGCGGGGTCTGCGGGGCGTCGGCCAGCCCTTCGACCCGGGCGAAGGCGGCGCCACTGCTCTGCAACTGGTCGATCCAGACCACGATGGTGTCGAGCGGCGGCTCGAGCTGGCGGACGAAGAGCGCGGCGGCGACCGCCGAACCGAGGCTGACCAGGCCGTGCGCGTGCAGCAGGCCGCCGGTCAGCAGGACCACCACCACCGGGACGGTGTAGGAGGCGCTGACGACCGGGAAGAAGACGTTGCGCAGGAACAGGGTCCGCTCGCGGGTGCGGCGGCACTCCTCGACGGCGGCCTCGCCGACCGCGATCCGGCGCTCCTGCAGACCGAGCGCCTCGACCGTCCGGGCGCCCGAGGCGGTGGCGGCAAGGACTTCGGCCAGCGCGGAGTTGGCGGCGCCCTCGTCGAGATAGCCGGAGCGGGCCCGGCGCAGGTACCAGCGGGCGCCGGACCAGATCCCGACCATCCCGACCGTCGCGCAGGCGCCGAGCAGCGGCTGGACGGCGACGATCGCGCCGACGACGAACACGATCTGCACCAGGGAGACGAACACGTCCGGGGCGGCGTCCCGCAGCGCGGTGCCGACGGCGGCGACGTCGGTGGTGCCGCGCGTGGTCAGGTCGCCGCTCCCCGCCCGCTCGACGGCCGCCGGGGGCAGGGCGAGGGCGCGGTCGGCGAACTGCTCGCGGACCCGCGCCGACGTGCGTTCCCCGAACCGGTGGGCGACGTAGCGGGCCTGCCGGGACAGCAGCAGCTGGGCGAGCGCGCCGGTCACGATGGCGAGCGCCAGCAGGTCGACGGTGCGGGTGCCGGCACCGGCCGAGACCTCGTCGATGATCCGGCCGAGCAGCCACGGGCCGGCCAGCCCGGCGAGGGCGGCCAGCGCGTTGAGGGCGAGCAGGGCGGTGAATCCGCGGACGTCCCGGCGGATCAGCGCCAGGGCGGCCCGGCGGACCGCGGCGGGGCCGGCGACGGGGAGGAGGGCACTCATCGGACGGTCTCCTCGGCGCTGTGGGGGGCCGGTACGGCGGTGTCCTCGGCGTCGGCGCGGCGCGGAGCCGGCAGGGCGGTGTCCTCGGCCTCGGCGCGGGAGACCAGGGCGCGGTACCCGGGGTGGTCGCGGAGCAGGTCGTGATGGCGGCCGGTGGCGGCGACCCGTCCGTCGACCAGGTACTGCACCGTGTCGGCGCGGTCCAGCAGGAGCGGCGAGACGCCGGTGACCAGGGTGGTCCGTCCGGCGCGGGCGAGGCGCAGGCCGGTGGCCATCGCGGCCTCGGTGTGCGCGTCGACGGCGGAGGTCGGTTCGACGGCGAGCAGCACCTCGGGGTCGGCGGCCAGCGCCCGGGCGAGGCGCAGACGCTGCCGCTGGCCGCCGGACAGGTTGCGGCCGTCGGCCTCGATCGGGGAGTCCAGGCCGTCCGGCAGTCCGCGCAGGACGTCGAGGGCGGCGGCGGCCTCCAGGGCGGCGAGCAGTGCCCGGTCGTCGGGCCGGTGACGGCCGGAGAGGACCTCGCGCAGCGGGCCGGCGAAGAGGGCGGCCTCGTTGTCCGCGACCAGGATCCGGTCCCGGACGGCGGACAGGGCGAGGGAGTCGAGCCGTTCGGTGCCCCACTCGGCGGCGCTCGCGGCGAACCGGCCGAGCCGGTCGACCACGGCGGCGGCGTCCTGCGGCCGGGCGCAGGCCAGGACGGTCAGCCGGCCGGGGAGCAGTTCGACACCGGAGTCCGGGTCGCGCAGCACGGTGGGTGTGCCGGGTGCGTCGGCGCCGCCCGGGCGGGTGCCGGGATCCAGCGCCAGGAAGCGGACCACCCGGGCGGAGGCGACGAGGCCACGGCTGATGTCCTGTCCGCTCTCGACCAGGAACTGGACGGGGAAGACCAGCACCGCCACGTACCCGTAGACCGCGACCAGCTGACCCACCGTGATGTCGCCGGTGGCGGCGAGGCGGGCGGCCGGCCAGGTCACCGCGGCGAGGAAGAGCGTGGGCAGGCCGACGCCGAAGGACTGCAGCCAGCTGGTGACGGCACCGACCCGGTAGCCGTCGGCACGCAGCTCCTGCGAGTCGCGCCGGTAGCGCTCGGCGTAGGTCTCCTTGCCGCCCAGGCCGTTCAGCACCCGCAGTCCGCCCACCATGTCCTCGAACCGGGCGGCCAGCCGGCCCTGCCGTTCGCGGTAGCGGGTCTCCGCGCCGCGCAGCCGGCCGAGCAGCGGCCCGACCAGCACCGCCATCAGCGGGACACCGAGCAGCACGACGACGGCGAGCAGCGGGGAGACGGCCAGCAGCAGGACGGCAACGGTGCCGATCGCGATCAACGAGCCGACGCCGGGGCCGACGAAGGTCAGGGTCCGGGCGATCTGGCCGACGTCGCCGATGCCGATGGTGACCACCTCGCCGGAGGTGACCAGCCGGGGCAGCGCCGCGCCGAGCCGGACGGACTGCCGGACCACCACCCGGACGGTGCGGAAGGTGGCGTCCATCCGCAGCCTGGTCATGGTCCGGTGGCGCAGCATGCTGATCCCGGCGTTCAGCAGGCCGGCCACCAGGACGGCGGCCGTCCAGCCGACCAGCGTGCGCGGGCGCCCGGCCCGGAGCCCGTCGTCGACGGCGCGGGAGAGCAGGTACGGCTGCAGGGTCAGCATGAGCATCCACGCGATGCTCAGCACCGCTCCTGCGGCCACCCGCCACTTCTGCCGGGCGGTCAGCCAGCACAGGTAGTGGGCGGCGCTGCGGATGTCCGGCGTCCCCGGAGCGTCGTTCGGATCGTGCACCGTCGTACCCTACGTGCCGCCTCCCGGCGCAGAACCCGGCGGGAGGCGGCACGCGCACCGGCGGACCCGGCCCCGAGCACTCGTCAGGCCGAGGCCCGGTACCCCGCCATCCGCTCGAGCAGGCCGTACGGGGCGTCGGCGGCGAAGCAGAGGTCGAGGTTGGCGGCGGACTCCGCGGCGGACGCCTCGCTCCGCGGGAAGAGGTCGCGTTCGTATGCGGCGAGGGCGGCCTCCGGGTCGCCGGGGTGGGCGACGATCGCGGCGGCGAGCTCCGCACCGTCCAGCATGGCGAGGTTGGCGCCCTCGCCCGCGAACGGGGACATCAGGTGGGCGGCGTCGCCGAGCAGGGTGACCCCGGGGGTGCGCGGCCAGCGGTGGCCGATCGGCAGGGCGTGGATCGGCCGCGGCACGAGAGTGCCCGCGGCGTGGGCGATCAGCGCGCGCAGCCGGTCGTCCCAGCCGTCGAAGTGCCGGAGGACCTCGGCCCGGGCGGCGCCGGTGTCGGTGAAGTCGATGCCGGCGGCCCAGTCCTCGGGTACCCGCAGGGCGGCGTAGCCGTGCAGGGTGCCGTCGTTCTCGAGGTGGGTGAGCAGGCCCCGGTCGTCGCCGAGCGCGAACATCATGCCGCGTCCGGTGAGGCCGAGCGTCGCGGCGTGGGCGGGGGCGGTCCCGGGCAGGTCCGTCTCGACGAAGGAGACGCCGGTGTAGGCGGGGACGGCGGCGGAGACCAGCGGCCGGATCCGCGACCACGCGCCGTCCGCGCCGACCAGCAGGTCGGTGGTGAGGACGCTGCCGTCGGCGAGCCGCACCTCGTGCCGCCCGTCGCCGAGCGGCTGCGCGCCGGTCACCTTGGCGCCCCAGCGGACGGTGCCGGCGGGCAGCGAGTCGAGCAGGATGCGGCGCAGGTCGTTGCGGTTGACCTCGGGCCGGTCGCCCTCGTCCCCCTCGTCGTCGGCCATCAGCACGGTGCCGTGCCGGTCGACGATGCGCGTCGCCTGGCCGCCGGGGTGCACGATCGCGAGGAAGTCCTCGTACAGACCGGCGGCGCGCAGGGCGGCCTGGGCCGAGTCCTCGTGCAGGTCGAGCATGCCGCCCTGGTGGCGGGCGGTCGGCGAGGCGTCCAGGTCGAGGACGAGGGCGTCGATGCCGTGGACGTGCAGGACCCGGGCGAGGGTGAGGCCGCCGAGGCCGGCTCCGACGACGGTGATCGGGTGATGGGAGGCGGTGGTCATGGCGGAACTCCTGTCGTGCGGCGGACGGACGGGTGCGCGGCGGTTCAGCGCGGGGTGTGCAGCACGCCGTTGAGCAGCACGCGGAAGCCCCAGGCGAGGCGTTGCTCGCCGGAGCCGGAGAGCAGCTCGGTGCCGAGGGCGGCGAGGTGCGGACGGGTGTCGGCGGTGGCGCCGCGCAGGGCGGCGGCGAGCGCGTCCCACTCCTCGGCGCGGGTGCCCTCCCCGGTCGCGGCGCCGGCACGGGGGGCGTGTTCGGCGGCCGTGGCGGTGGCGAACTGCAGCAGCAGGTCGAGGGCCCACGACGCCCGGTCGCCGGGGACACCGCCCTCGGCGAGCAGCGCGAGCACCGCCTCCACCAGGTCGAGGTAGCGCTCGCCGGAGGGGCGGGCGACCAGCGCCGACTGGGCGAGGCCGGGGTGGGCGAAGAGCAGGTCGGTGTACGAGGTGAGGACCGCGACCAGGCGATCCTGCCAGTCGCCGGGCGTGGTGACGGGCGTGAGGTCGACGGAGCCGAGCAGGTCGTCGAGGACGGCGGCGTGCAGCTCCGCGGTGTTGCGGACGTACACGTACAGCGAGGCGGGGCCGGTGTCGAGCTCCTGCGCCAGGCGGCGCATGGTGACCCGCTGGAGGCCCTCGGATCGCATCAGCCCGACGGCCGTGGCCACGATCCCGGACCGGCTCAGCGCGGGTTTGGCGGGGCGTTCGCGACGGCTGCGCGGGGCATCGGGGTGTGCGGTCATGCCTCCACCGTAACGAACATGTTCGTCACGAACAAGCTCGTAACGAACATGTTCGGCCCGGCCTGATGCCGGACGCCGCGTTCCACCGCCCCGGCGCCGCCCCCGGGACTACGATCGGGGCCATGGTCGCTCGCACGCCCGCCCGGGCGGACTCGCCGCTGTCGCTCTGGTCCAAGGACTCCGTGCTGTCCATCGCCTCCACCGGCTCGGCGCTCTCGATCGGGTCCGTCGGCTCGGTGCTCTCCGTCGGCTCGGTCGGCAGCGCGCTGTCGATCGGCTCGATCGGCTCGGCGCTCTCGCTGATCTCGGCCGGATCCTGGCTCAGCACCGGCTCGCTCCTGTCCGCCCAGTCCTGCTGGTCGGTGCTCTCCTGGCGGTCCTCCCGCGGGCTGATGGCCGCCGGCACCGCCGCGGCGGTGGCCGGTACCGCCCTGCTCGCCGTCCGGCGCACCGCGCGCCGCTGACCCGCCCGCCGTGACCGGGCCGGGGGCGACGCCGTGGCCGCAGGGACGCCGGACCGGCAGGCCCGGTACGGGCTGGACCTGACGGAGCACCGGGCCGAGGCGCACGGGCTCACCGCGCTGGGCCTGCAACCCGTGCGGATCTCCGGGTACCTGCACGACGGCACACCCCGGTACACCAGCCTCTGGGCGGCCACGACCGGCGGCACCCGGCGGATCCGGTGCGGCCTCACCGCGGCCGCATTCGGGGCCGCCCTCCGCGAGCTGGCCCGCAGCGGGTTCCGGCCGGTCGACGTGTCGGCCTGCGGCACGCCCGGCGGCCCGCTGTTCAGCGCCGTCTGGGAGCAGGAGGACGGGCCGGAGTGGACCGCCCGGCACGGTCTGCGCACCGCCGAGTACCGGTTGCTGGCCGACCGGCTCACCCGCGCCGGCCACCGGCTGCGCTGCCTCGCACCGTACGAGGACGCGGACGGCGAACGCTTCGTCTGCGTCTGGGACCGCACGGCCGGGCCGGACTGGACGGTGCGCCACGGGCTGTCGCCCGAGGCCCTCCGGCACGCGGACGCCGCGCTCGCCGCCGACGGCTTCCGGCTGGTCCGCTCGCTCGGCCACCCCCTCGGCCGGCATGCCCGGTGCACCGGCATCTGGGAGCGTTCGCCGGGCCGGCCGTACACCGCCGAGCACGGCGTCCCCCTGCCCGAACACCTCCGGCACGCCGCCCGGCACGCGGCCGCCGGGCGCCGCCTGGTCGACCTCGGCGGCTTCGCCGTCGGCGGCACCGAGCTGTGCACCGCCGTCTGGGAGTCCGGCCCGCCGGACGGCCCCGAGGACCCGGTGACGGCGCTGGTCGAGCCCTTCCGGCGGACCTGGTCCGTGCCCGGGCTCTCGCTGGCGGTGGCGGACCGCGGCGAGGTGCTGACCGCCCGCGCCTTCGGCCACGCCAACCCGGCCACCCGCGAGAGCGCCACCCCAGGCCACCGCTTCCGCCTCGCCAGCGTCAGCAAGCCGATCACGTCCGCCGCCGTCCACCTGCTCGCCGACCACGCCCGACTCACCCTCACGGAGCGGGTGTTCGGCGACGGCGCGCTGCTCGGCACCCGCTACGGCCGGCGGCCGTACGGCGCCCGGCTGCGGGCGCTGCGCGTGCAGCACCTGCTGGAACACACCTCCGGCGGCTGGACGAACGACGCGGACGACCCGATGTTCGGCCGTCTCTCGCTCGGTCTGGACGCGCTGGTGTCGCGAACGCTCGACCACCACCCGCTGCGCGCCTTCCCCGGCACCGTCCACGGCTACTCCAACTTCGGCTACTGCCTGCTCGGCCGGATCGTCGAACGCGTCTCGGGCCTGACGTACGGGGAGTTCGTCCGGCGCCACCTGCTCGTGCCGGCCGGCGCCGGGCAGGCCGTACTGGCCGGGGCGACCGCCGCCGACCGGCAGGACCCGGAGGCGGTCTACCTCGGCACCGGCCCGCACGCGCCCTACCGGATCCGGGTCGACCGGATGGACGCCGCCGGCGGCTGGGCCGCGGCCCCCGCCGACGTGCTGCGCCTGCTCGCCGCCCTGGACGGCACCGCGGCACGGCCCGCCCTCCTGCGACCGGAGACCTTCGCGGCGATGACCACCGCCTCGGCACGGCGGCCCGCCACCGCGACCTCGGGCGGCTACGCCCGCGGGTGGGCGGTCAACACCGCCGGCACGATCTGGCACACCGGCGCGATGGCGGGCACGCAGTCGGTGCTGGTCCGCCGCGCCGACGGACGGGCCTGGTGCGCCGTCTGCAACACCGGGCGGCCGGACGACACGCTGGGCGAAGGTCTCGACGAGCTGATGTGGGAGGTGCAGGCGGTCGTCGGCGGCTGACGGCACGGGTCCGCGCCCGCCGCTCTCCTGGCGGCCTGTCAGCAGAGTGTCAAAGGTCGGCGGGTGTCCCTGCCAGGGTGGTCGATTGCCCCGGTCGGGCCGTGGCCCGAGACTCTAGGGACGTCGGCGGGCCCCCCGGGGGCCGAGGCCGACCGTCCGGGGGGCCACCGGGCCGGCGACACCGCGTCGACGGCCGGCTGGGGCGTGCGCCCAGGCGACCCGGGCACGTGACTCCGCCGGCCGACCCCACCGAGGTGACGATGACCGCCCTGTCCCTGAGCAAGCCCAGACGGGTGCGCCTGCTCCCCCTGGTCGCTCTGATCTTCTTCAGCGTCTCGGGCGGCGCATACGGCATCGAGGAACTGTTCTCCACCTCGGGGCCGGGCATCGCCGTCCTGCTGATCGTGGTGACCCCGCTGATCTACAGCGTGCCGCACGCCCTGGTCTGCGCCGAACTCGGCACCGCCATACCGGTCGAGGGCGGCTACTACCACTGGGTCAAGCGCGGCCTCGGCAGGTTCTGGGGCTTCCAGCAGGGCCTGCTGCAGTGGATCTGCAGCTTTGTCGACATGGCACTGTACCCGGTGCTCTTCACCAGCTACCTGCAGAGCGTCGCGGGCTTCGTCGCCCCGGGCAGGCACGTCCTGTTCCGGCTCGGCCACCTGCAGTTCGACCTGAACTGGTTCATCTGCGTCGCCGTGATCGCCGTCTTCACCCTGCTCAACCTGCTGGGCGCCGGCTGGGTCGGCGAGTCCTCGGTGGCGTTCGCCGCCATCTGTCTGACGCCCATGCTGATCCTCACCGCCGTCGGCGCGGCCCGCCTGATCGGCGAGGGTACCAACCCGGTCTCCACCGCCACCGCCACGACCGACCAGTCCGCCTGGACGGCCTTCGGCGCCGGCCTGTTCATCGTGATGTGGAACTACTCCGGCTGGGACAGCGTGTCCAACGTCGCCGGGGAGATGGAGAATCCGCGCAAGCACCTGCCCAAGGCGCTGGCGGTCTCGGTCGTCCTCATCATGGTCGGCTACCTGCTGCCGTCGATCGCCGCCCTGGCCACCGGCGCCGACGGGGACGCCGGCTGGAAGGGCTGGGAGGCCGGGTCGTTCTCCGAGGTCGCCCGCGAACTCGCCGGACCCTGGCTGCAGTTGGCCGTGACCATCGGCGGGATGTTCGCAGCGGTCGCGATGTTCTCCGCCCTGCTGGCCTCCAACTCCCGGCTGCCGCTGGTCCTCGCCCAGGACGGCTACTTCCCGCAGTGGATGGCCAAGGAGAACCGGCGCTACCGCGCCCCCGTCGCCTCCATCGTCGGCTCCGCCGCCGTGTACGCGCTGTTCTGCCTCAGCAGCTTCGCCAACCTGGTGATCTTCGACGTCTTCCTCACCAACATCGGCATCCTGCTGGAGGTCGCCGCCCTGATCGCCCTACGCATCCGCGAGCCCGAACTCGAGCGCCCGTACCGCATCCCCGGCGGGGCGTTCGGCATCACCGGCATCGTGGTCTGCCTGATCGGCATCTCGGTGTGGGCCGCCTGGCAGCAGTACGTGGAGAGCGGCACCCAGGCGGTGACGTACGGCCTGGTCGTCGTCGCCGGCTCGGTCCTGCTCTACCTGCCGCTCTCGCGGCTGCGGGACCGCCGGCTCCGGCTCGCCGGGGCGGACGTCCCGCCCGAGGCCGCGGGCGTGTCGACACCCGCCTGACCTCCGCCGTGCCCGGCTGCCCGCCGCCGCAGAACGGCGGCGGCGGGTACCCTGCCCGGACGACGCATCGTCACACGGGGGACGCCACCGATGACCACGCCACCGCCGCCGTCCGGGGCGGAGCCGAACGACGGACCGTCCGTCCGGATCGGCGCGCTCGTTCCGCTGACCCGGCCCGGCTGGGTCGAGGCCGGCCGGCACCTGCTCGCCGGACTCGAACTGGCCGTTCGCGACGTCAACCGGGCCGGCGGGATCGCCGGAAGACCACTGGAACTGGCCGTCCGGGACACCGCGGCCGACCCGCAGCGCGCCGCGGCGGCCGTGGACGAACTGGCCCACCTGGGCGTGGCCGCCCTGGCGGGCGAGTACCACAGCGTCGCCGCCCGCGCCGCCGCGGCCAGGGCCGACGCCCTCGGCCTGCCGTTCCTCTGCTCGTCGGCCGTCCTCGACGCGCTCACCGACCAGCCGACGGACCGGGTCGCGCGCCTCCCCCCGGCGCAGTCCCACGGCTGGCGGATCTACGCCGACTTCCTCCTCGGAACGGGTCACCGTCGCATCGCCGTGGCAGCCGAGCCGAGCGTCTACTGGGCCGCCGGGACGGGCATCCTGCGGGACCACCTCGCCGCGCGCGGCGGCACCCTCGTCGAACTGGACGCACGTACGCTCACCCCCGCGGCACTGTGCGGGGAACTCGTCGAGCGGGGCGCCA
Organism: Kitasatospora sp. DSM 101779; assembly: GCF_025655475.1. Lineage (GTDB taxonomy): Bacteria > Actinomycetota > Actinomycetes > Streptomycetales > Streptomycetaceae > Kitasatospora. Next base: position 675,868 of record NZ_JAHTIK010000001.1, read on the forward strand.
CGGCCCTCCTCCTCCTCGTCGGCAGCCCGGAACCGGCCGTGCCGATCGTCCGGTCCGTCCGCCGCGACCCGCGCCTCGCCGAGCTGCTGGTCGGCGCTCCGGCCGGACAGCCGGAGTTCACCGAATGGGCCTCGCTGCTGGGCGACGAGGGCGCCGCGATCCCGTTCCTGCGCTACCTGCCCGAGCACCTCGGCCCGCTCGGCACCCGCGTCCGCACGGCCCTCCGCGAGCACCTGGGCGAGGCGCCGTCCTTCGTCGGCTACGAGGGCTACGACACGATCACCGTCCTCGCCGAGGCGCTGCGCGCCCACGGCACGGACCGGTCGCGCATCGCCGGGTCCTGGCCGCACCTCGCGGTCGAGGGCACCCGCGGGACGATCCGGTTCTCCCGCGTGCCGGGCATCGGCGTGCTGCAGTGGGCCCGGCCACCGGTCCAGGTCGCCGACCGGGACCCTGCGGAGCCCGATCGCTTCCGGGTCCTTCACACCGGCTGAGCACCCGGAGCCCCGGGCGGGACGGTGGTGCCGGCCGCCGTGCGGTGATCGAAGACCACGCGCGCCGTCGGCGGGGTCACACCTGGCACGGTGTCAGTTCGCGCGCTCCGCGCCGCCGGCTGCCCGACCGATCTCGAAGGACGCACCGGGAGCGGTGTACTGGACGGGACCGTCGAACCGTGTCGACGCACGGGTCGCCGCCTGCTCCGGTGTCAGGAACGGCCCGACATGGGTGACGATCAACCGGCCGGCGCCGGCCGCACGGGCGGTCTCCGCGGCGCCCTCGGGGGTGTGGTGCACTCGGTCGCCCTCGGCGGGCGCCTGCACGCTGTCGGCCTCGCACGGCAGCGCGTCACACCCGCCGGCCAGCTCCGACAGGCCGGCGCCCGGGGCGGTGTCCCCGGAGTGGACCAGCGACCGGCCGGAGGCCTCGGTGCGCAGCGCGAAGGCGGGAACACCGTGCTCCACCGCCCCGCTCGTCAGCCGGAGCGGGCCCACGTCCACCCGGTGACCGTCGGCCGACTCGGTGATCGCGAAGGCGGACTCGATCGGACTGCGGACGGAGGTGCTGCCGAGGAAGCCCGCCGGCCGGTCGGCGATGCCGGGCGGACCGTAGAGCGGGATCGGCGCGCCCGGCCGGACGTCCGCGTCCAGGGCGCCGTAAGAGGCGGTGAGCAGATCCGCGCGGTGATCGGCGTGCAGGTGCGAGATCCCAGATCGCATCCAGCTCGTCCAGCCGGACGTGGCGCTGCAACGGCCCGACGGTCCCCGGTGCAGTTGCGGCACTAGGGTGCGTGCATGGCCAGAACCACTCCACCGCGTCCGCTCGATGTCGAGGCGCTCTTCCCCGAGTTGGCGCACCACCGCGGGACGACCACCCGGCTCCATCCGCGCCCGGGCCGGCCGGGGGTGGCGGACAGTTCGGTGGGCGGGCCGCTGCTGTGGCCGGCGGACGAGCCGTGGCCGGTGTGCACCGAGCCGCACGCCCGTGCCCGGGGCCGGCGGCCGGCGGACATCCACCGGTACCGGCACATCGTGTCTGCCGCGTGGCTCCGCGAGACCGACCCTGGTCCCACCGACCAGGAGCGGCAGGAACTGGCGGAACTCGACCGGAGTCATCGCCTCACGGACGCCGAGGCGGCCCGCCCGCTGCCGCTGATCGGCTTCGCACAGCTCTACCGGCGAGATCTTCCCGACCTACTGCCCGGGCCGGACGACTGCGATCTGCTGCAGGCCTTCTGGTGCCCGTTCGACGCACACGGCCCGACCGGCCACGGCATGCTCCTCGACCTGCGCTGGCGCCGCTCGTGGGAGGTGACCGAGGTGCTGGCCTCGCCGCCGCAGCCGCAGGTGGTCGGATACGGCGGGTACGTGCCCGAGCCGTGTGTGCTGCATCCGGAGCAGGTGGCCACCTATCCGTTCGCCGGTCTCCTCCCGGAGGAGCTGTGTGCACGGATCGATGCGTGGGAGGACGAGTCCGAGGAGTCCGAGGACGACGAAGGCCCTGCCTCGGTCCGGTACCAGGACGACCTGTCGATCCCGCCGGGCTGGCGGGTCGGCGGCTTCGCCTCCTGGCACACCACCGATCCGGCCCCGATGGACTGCTCGGCCTGCGCGGCGCCGATGCGGCTGCTGCTGACCGTCGACAGCTCGGAGTGGGACGGCGGCAGCGGCAGTTGGAAGCCGCTGGAGGAACGGGGCCTGGCGCCCCATCCGCACGCCACTCCGACGAAGGTGACCGTGGGCCGCTCGGGCGAACTCAACGTCTTCGCCTGCCCGGAGGACCCGGGGCACCCGCACCGCTGGAGCGTTCAGTAGGTCGCGGCGGCAGCGTCCGGGCGTGGCCCTCGCCCTTCGCCCACGGCCGGATCCGGGGCGGGCGGCGGCCGGTACGATGCACGCCGGACGACTGGGGGGGGAGCCGCGGTGTACTGGGTCGGGCTGGCGTTGTGCGTGCTGTTCGGCGGCGAGTTGGGGGCGGTGGCCGCGGGGATCGCGGACACCAGCGTGCCGCTGATCGTGATCAGCGCCAACCTGGCGCCGTGGACGGCGATGCTCGGTTTCGCGCTGCTGCTCGCGGGCCGCCGGCGGCGGGAGGAGCTCGCGGCCGGGCCGGTGCGGAGGGAGGCCGCGATGGCCCGGATCGAGTCGTCCCGGGCGGTCGGCGAGGGCCCGGAGATCCCGCTGCAGCTGGACCTGACCGTGGCGCCGACGGGCCGTTCCGCGTACCGCGCGCACGCGACGGCGGTGGTGAACCTGATGGACCTGGACGACTACCGGGCGGGCCGGACGGTCGTGGTCGACCACGACCCGCAGCGGCCGTGGGACGTGCGGGTGCGCCGGCAGCCTGGCGCGGAGTTCGCGGGCAGGATCGCCCTCGCCAAGATCGACACGGCGCCGGTGGAGACCCGCCGCAGCGCACCGTCCCGCCCCGGCGGCCGGGGCGGCGTCGGGCTCGGGCTGCTGGCGGCCCTCGCCGGGGCACTGCTCTCGCTGGTGCCGTTCCACGGCTTCTACGGGTAGGGCGGGTCGGACTGCGGTCGCTCGTCCGCGGCGCAGGCGGACGACGACCGGGCGCAGGCAGACCCCAGGGGCCGCGGCGTCGATCAGCAGGGCCGCCCGCCACTGGCCGAGCGCACCACCCACCGTGAAGCACAGGTGCAGCAGTGCCGCCGCGGCGCCGGGCAGCGCCGGGCTCCACGTGGGTGGACGGGATCTCCCACGGATCGGCGGGCTGCTCCTCGCTGTCGGGGCGCCTTCACGCCCGTGTGGGGGTCAGGGGCGGAGGTCGAAGATGCCGTAGGAGAAGCCCTCGGCGCGGATGCGGGTGCCGTCGACGGTGACCCGGTCGACCTCCAGGGGGCGGGCGCCGGCCTTGGCGGTACCGGGGGCGAGGTCGGCTTCGGCGGGGTCGCGTCGCGGGTTGACCACCACCAGGTGGGTGCCGCCGCGGAGGTAGACGAACGGGTAGCCGCTGTGGAGGACTTCGACTCCCGCGCCGGTGCCCAGGGCGGGGTGGGCGCGGCGCAGGGCGACCAGGCGCCGGACGCGGTGGAGGAGGGAGTCCGGGTCGGCGAGGGCGGCGGCGACCGTGGGGCGGTCCTCGGCCGGGTCGACCGGGAGGTAGAGGCGGTCGGCGGGGGCGGTGGAGAACCCGGCGTTGGGGCCGTCGTCCCACTGCATCGGGGTGCGGGAGCCCTGGCGGACCTGGCCGTCGTCGAGTTGGGCGCCCTCCTTGTCGGGGGTGCCGGGCACGTACCGCATGCCGATCTCGTCGCCGTAGTAGATGGTCGGCAGGGTGGGCCAGGTGAGTTGGAAGGCGAAGGCGGGGGCGGTCATGTCGCGGGTGCGGGTGCCGCAGGCGAGCCGGGAGAAGTCGTGGTTGGCGGTGGGCAGGGCGACGTGGCCGCTGCCGGCGACGGCGGCGGACGCGGCCTGCCAGGCGGCGAGGAAGGGCTCCATGCTGCCGCCGCCCTCGGGGGCGAAGAAGCAGGGGGCGGTGCCCCAGTCGGCGCGGTGGCTGCCCTGGGCGTTGCCCCAGAGCGAGCGGAGCGCGTCGCCGACGAAGTGCAGGAAGAAGTCGGCGTGGAAGCCGGCCGGAACGGAGACCGCGGGGTCGCCCCATTCGGCGATGAGGGCGCAGTCGGGGTAGGTGGCGTCGATCCACTCGCGCATCTCGGTCCAGAGCTTGCCGGTCTCGGCGAGTCCGGGGTCGTCCTTGACCAGGGAGAAGGCCATGTCGACGCGGAAGCCGGCGATGCCGCGGTCGAACCAGTACGCCATGATCTCGCGCAGTGCCGCCCGGTTGGCCTGCGGGCCGGGGGCGTCCACGCCCTGCCGCCAGGGCTCGTCGGGGTGGGGGCGGGCGTAGCCGAAGTTGAGGGCGGGCTGTACGGGATAGAAGTTGGCCAGGTAGTAGCCGTCGCGGGCGCCGGGGGCGGGGATCCAGTGCGAGACGGGCGTGCCGATGCGGTCGGACCAGATGTACCGGTCGTCGTCGGGGTCGGCGGCGGAGGCCGTGAACCAGGGGTGCCGGTGGGAGGTGTGACCGGCCACCAGGTCGAGCATGATGCGGATGCCGCGGCGGCGCGCCTCGGCGACCAGGCGGACGAGGTCCTCGTTGGTGCCGTAGCGCGGGGCGACGGCGAGGTAGTCGGCGACGTCGTAGCCGGCGTCGCCGAACGGCGAGGTGAAGCAGGGGCTGAACCAGACCACGTCGACACCCAGCCGTGCCAGGTGGTCGAGGCGGCTCAGCACGCCGGGGAAGTCGCCGATGCCGTCGCCGTCGGAGTCGGCGAAGGTCTGCGGGTAGATCTGGTAGATCACGGCGTCGGCGAGCCAGTCCGGGGTGCGGCGGCCGGGTGTCCCGGCGGCGGGCCGGTGCGGCGGTGTCGGCTGGGTCATCGGAGGCGGTTCTCCTTCGGCGACGGCGAACGGGGGCCTGGACGGCATGCTGCCAGGCCCCTACCCCGCGGGCCCGCTCGGAACGCCGCCGGGCCGGGGTGGTGCGGTCCGCGCGGAGACGGCTCAGCTGAGGGTGGTGCGGTCGGCGCGGGCGTGGACGGTGAGGCCGTCGCCGTCCACCGAGACCCCGCTCGCGGCCAGACCGATCGGCAGCTCCGGCAGGGTGCGGTCGCGTTCCTGGAACACCGCGGCGAAGCGGGTGTCGGCCGGGTCGAGCGGGCGGCCCGCCAGGGTCGCGGTCACCGGCCGGACGTTCACGGCGTGCCCGGTGAGCCGGACCTCGGCGGTGACGTCCAGCGGGAGGCCGAGGACGCTGCGGGCCAGGTGCAGCCGGCCGTGGTCGGCAGTCACCGCGGAGTCCGGGCCGAGTGCGGCCGCCAGCGCGTCGAACGGGACGGTGAACCGCGCCTCGGCCCCGGCCGCCGTGTAGTGACCGGACCGTTCGGACACGTCCCGCAGGTCGACCCGGGCAGCCACCGGCAGCCCGCCCGCGGCGTGGGCAGCGGCCCGGACGGAGACGGCCGGGAAGGTGCCACGGGCCGCCTCCAGCAGGAACGGGAAGCCCTCGACGGTCACCTCCGGCGTGCCCACCACGGACGGCTGCCGGTCGGCGACCCGGTGCGCGAGCCGGTCCTCGGCAGCGCCGGCGGCCACCCGGTCGGTGCCGAGGGCCGCGGCGGCGAGTCCCGCCAGGGCGGCGACGGCCACCCAGCGCGGACGGATCCGCCCTCGCACGGCCGCCCTCGGCGGGCGCACCGCCG
>NZ_JAHTIK010000001.1:681611-743650 GCF_025655475.1 Kitasatospora sp. DSM 101779
CGGCGCGGGTGCGGCGCGTGTCCGCCGTCCGGGGCGTCACGGTGCACCGGCCGCGGTCGGCAGGGCGACACCCTCGGCGGCGATCGGCTCCTGGGCGGCGGCCTGCTGCCCGGCGGCGACCGCGGGCTCGGCAGCGTCGGCGGGCGGCTCCTCCGCACTGCCGTCCGCGGCCTCCGTGCCGTCGCCCTCGATGTCGATGTGCGGCAGCAGCGCGTCCAGGCGGCGCGGGAGCCACCAGTTGCCGCGGCCGAGCAGCACCATCGTCGAGGGCACCAGGATGCCGCGCACGACCGTGGCGTCCAGGGCGACCGCGGTGGCCAGACCCATGCCGAACATCTTCACCACGGGATCGTCCGAGAGCAGGTAGCTCAGGAAGACGCTGACCATGATCAGGGCGGCCGAGCTGATGATCCGTCCGGTGCCCCCGAGACCCTCCACGACGGCGCGGCGGTTGTCGCGGTGCCGGAGGTAGGCGGTGCGGACGGCCGTGAGCAGGAAGACCTCGTAGTCCATGGAGAGTCCGAACAGCACCGCGAACATCAGCAGCGGGACGTAGCCGGGGATCGGCACCGGCCCGTCGAGGCCGAGCAGTCCGGCTCCGTGGCCCTGCTGGAAGACGGCGGTGAGCACGCCGTAGGCGGCGCCGACGGAGACCAGGTTCATCACGGCGGCCTTCACGGCGACGACCGGGGCCCGGAAGGCGAGCAGCAGCAGGATCCCGGCGATGGCGAGGACGAAGCCGACGACCAGCGGCATCCGGTGGGCCAGCCGGTCGTTGAGGTCGGCCTGGGCGGCGGGCGTGCCGCCGACGTGGGTGGTGTCGCCCGGGCCGGCCGCGGCGGGCAGGGTCCCGCTGCGCAGCCGGTCGACGAGGTCTGCGGTGGCCGGGTCGGACGGGGCGGTGGACGGGGTGACCTGCCAGCGGACGGAGTGCCCGTCCGCGGAGAGCTGCGGCTGCCCGGCGGCGGCCACGCCGGGGGTGGCCTGCAGCGCCTTGGTCACGGCGGTGACGCGGTCGTCGGTGACGCCCCCGGCCGGGGCGGCGAGGGTGTCGGTGACCTGGAGGGTGCCGTTGATGCCCGGCCCGAAGGCCGCGGCGAGCCGGTCGTAGGCGGTCCGGCTCGCGGAGCCGGTGGCGTTCGAGCCCGCGTCGAGCTGGCCGAAGGTGAGCTGGGCCGCGGGCAGCGCGAGGGCGCCGACCAGGACGGTCGCGGCGACCAGGCAGCGCCAGGGCCGGGCGGCGACGACCTCGGCGACCCGTCCCCAGCCGCGGGGGCCGGCCGGCCGCTCGCGCTCCGCCTTCCGCCTCGGCCTGGCGGCGAGCCGGGGGCCGAGCAGCACCAGGACGGCGGGCAGCAGGGTCAGGTTGATGCCGACGGCGACCAGGACGGCGATGCCGGGGGCGAGCGCCAGGGCGTACAGCAGCGGGATGCCGCCGAGGGCGAGGCCGGCGAGTGCGGCGACGACGGCGCTGCCGGCGAAGGCGACCGCCTTGCCGGAGCCTGCGGTGGTACGGACGGCGGCCTCCTCGTGGTCCACCCCGGCGGCAAGGAGTTCGCGGAACCGGGTGAGGCCGAAGAGGGTGTAGTCGATGCCGACGCCCAGGCCGATCATCGCGGCGATGGTCTCGCCGGAGGAGGGCATGTCGACCAGGTGGCCGACCAGTCCCAGCACCGAGAGCGAGATGCCGAGGCCGAGGCCGCCGGCGAGCAGCGGGAGCCCGGCCGCGACCAGGCCGCCGAAGGTGAGGGCGAGGACGACGAAGGCGGCGGCGAGGCCGATCGCCTCGCTGTGGCCGGTGGAGCCCTTGTCGACGGCCGCGGCGAGGAAGCCGCCGGGGGTGACCTCGATGCCGGCCGCGGTGGCCGGGGCGGCCGCGGCGGTGATCCGGTCGGTGATGTCGGGGGTGATCTCGCGTCCGGTGACGTCGAGCTCGACCGAGAGGTAGCCGGTGTGGCCGTCGGCGCCGATCGACTTGGCGCCGGCCGGGTCGTACGGGGTGGTGACGGCCACGACGTGGTCGACGCCGGCGATCGCGGTGGCGGCCTTCCTGACGGCCTCGGTGCTCGCGGGCGAGGTGAGCAGCGGCCCGTCGGCGGCGGTGTGCAGGACGAGCGGCTGGCGGCCCGAGGCCGAGCCGGGGAAGGCCGTGTCGCCGAGGTCCCGGGCGGCCTGGCTGTCGCTGCCGGGGATGGACACCGCCTCGTTGGTGACGCTGCCCAGGACACCGACCGCGGCGAGGGCCGCGGCCAGGAGCAGCAGCCAGGCGGCCAGCACGCGTTTCGGTCTGCGGGCGCACCAGCGCCCCACGGCGGTGAACATCGGCACACCGGCCTTCCGTACGGGGACGGGGTGGCGCCGGGCCCCCCGCCGAACTCATTGCACTCTCCGTGCAATCAGTACGTTGCACTGGCGGTGCAATAATGTCAACGCGACGGAAGGAGCCCCCGGCATGCCGCAGAACCCCGACCCCGGTCGTCCCGCGGACGGCCGCACCGAACAGCCCGCGGACGGCCGCACCGAGCGCGGGCGGCTGACCCGCGAGAAGATCGCCGACGCGGTGCTCTCGCTGCTCGACGAGGGCCTGGTGCAGTTCCCCGCCGAGCGGGTCGCCGAACGGGCCGGCGTGTCACGGCGCCTGGTGTTCCATCACTTCGCAGACATGGCGCAGCTGACCGACACCGCCGTCACCCGGCGGATCGACCAACTGCTCGCCCAGATCAAGCCGTTGCCCACCGAGGGGCCGCGGGAGCTGCGGGTCGCCGCGCTGGCCGAGCAACGCGGCCGGATCCTGGAGTGGCTCACCCCGACCCGGCTGGCGATGATGCGGCTGGAGAACCCGTCCGAGCGCGTCCAGCAGACGGTGCGGATGATGCTGGACTACGGCCGTACGCGGATCTCCGAGATCTTCGCCCTGGAGCTGGACCGGCTGCCCGAGGCCCGCCGCACCGACCTGCTCAACGCACTGGACGCCGCCACCACCTGGAGCACCTGGCACCACTGGCGCAGCGCCGGCCTCGACGTGGCCGCCGCCCGCCGCACCATGGCCACCGCCGTCCACGCCCTGCTCGCCGCCACCGACCACCCCGAGACGATCCCCGACCACCCGGACGAGCCGCATTCCCCCGCCGACGGCGACCCGGCCGAGGCGGACTCGCGCAAAGCTGCCGCAGTCGCGCCGGACGCCGTCTGACCAGGGCACATGTCCGGTCCGTGTACGTCCGGGCGCAGATCGATCACAGCGTGCACGATCGCTTCCCGGGACGGCCACCGGGGCCCCTAGAGTATGCGCCGTGACCCAGGACGACGCGGAACTCATCGCCGGCCGCTACGAGCTGATCGAACGCATCGGGCAGGGCGGCATGGGCCGCGTCTGGCGCGGGACGGACCGGCACCTGTTCGGTCGCGAGGTCGCGGTCAAGGAGATCCTCTTCCCACCCGGGCTGGAGGACACCGAGCGGGCCATGCTGCTCAGGCGGTTCACCAGCGAGGCGCGGGCCGCGGTCATCCTCAACCACCCCGGCATCATCACCATCCACGACGTGGTCGAGCACAACGGGTCGCCGGCCATCGTCATGGAGTTCGTCCGCGGCCGGTCGCTCGCCGCCGAGATCCGCGAGCAGGGGCCGCTGCCGGTGCACCGGGTCGCCGAGATCGGCGCGGCCATGCTCGGCGCGCTCGCCGAGGCGCACGACGCCGGGATCGTCCACCGGGACATCAAGCCGGACAACGTCCTGCTGACGAAGGACCGGGTCGTCCTCACCGACTTCGGCATCGCGCACCTCGCGGACGCCACCACCAAGCTGAGCCACAGCGGCACCGTCATCGGCACCCCGCACTACATGCCGCCGGAGCAGCTCGAGGGCAAGCGGCCGACCGCCGCCAACGACCTGTGGGCGCTCGGCGCCACGCTGTACCACGCGGTGGAGGGCCGGACGCCGTTCGACGCCGAGGGCCTGCACGCCCTGGCCATCGCCATTTTCACGCAGCCGCACCGGCCGCCGGTCCTGGCCGGCCCCCTCGCCCCAGTGCTGGAGGCACTGCTCACCAAGGACCCGGTGGAGCGGGCGACCGTCGCACGGGCGGAGGAGCTGCTGGCAGTGGTGCTGCGGGTCGGCGACACCGCCGCGGCGGCCGGGGCAGCACCGGATCCGGCGGCGCCGGTGCTGTGGACGCCGACGGCGCTGGACGCCGTCACCGATCCGGCGGACCGGCAGCCGCCGCCCCCGCCGCAGGAGGCGCCGTCGGCCGAGCAGTCCGGCGCAGCGCCCGCGGAGCAGCCCCTCGAAGGCTCCGCAGCGGGGCCGGCCGTCCCCGTCCCGGCGCCGCCCGCCACTCCCCCGGCCGTGCCGCCGCACGTGCCGCAGGGCCGCCCGGTGCCGGACAACCCGTACGCCACTCGCCCGCCTGCCGAGGTCCCGCGGACACCCGCCGACGGGCCGCCCACCCGCGGGGTGCCGACCGACGGGGTGCCGACCGACGGGGTGCCGACCGACGGGGTGCCGGCCGGGACCTCGGGGGCCCACACGCTCCAGGGGCCGACGGCCGATCGGCCGGTGCGGCGGCCGGTCGGACGGAAGGCCACCGTGCTGGCGGTGGCGCTCGCGACCCTGGCCGTCGGCGGCATCCTGACCTGGACCCTCATGCCGGACTCCGGCCGCGGCGCCGGCGGCAGCAGCGCCGACGGCGGCGGCTCGTCGAACGGCACGGCCACCACCACCGTGGTGATCGGCGTGGACGCGCCGCTCACCGGCGGCCTGGCGGTCTTCGGCAGCGGCATCAAGAACTCGGCCGACCTCGCCGCGAGGACGGCGAACCGACGGAAGTACGTGCCGGGTGTCACCTTCGAGGTCAAGGCGCTGGACGACCAGGGCCAGCCGCAGGTCGGCCAGCAGAACGCCACCGCGCTCGTCGCCGACCGCCGGGTGCTCGGCGTGGTCGGTCCGCTGAACTCCGCCGTCGCGCAGTCGATGCTGCCCGTGTTCGCGTCGGCCGGGCTGGTCGACGTGTCGCCGGCCAACACCAATCCCGTGCTCACCCTGGGCAGCGACTGGCAGAAGGGCGTCAAGGCGCGCCCGTACCCCGCCTACTACCGCACCACCGCCACGGACGCCCTGCAGGGACCGTTCGCCGCCCGGTACCTCGTCAAGGTCGCGAAGAAGACGAAGTTCTTCGTGATCGACGACAGGAAGACCTACGGTGCCGGCCTCGCCGGCGAGTTCACCAACGAGGTCGCCGCGCTCGGCGGCACGGTCGTCGGGTCGGAGCACGTGGACCCCGGCGACCACGACTTCGGCACCCTCGCGGCCAGGGTCCGCGCCAGCGGCGCCGAGGCGGTCTACTACGGCGGCGAGTACCCGGACGCGGCGCCGCTCTCCCAGCAGCTCAAGGAGGGCGGTGCGACGGTGCCGCTGGTGGGCGGCGACGGCATCTTCGACACCGAGTACACCCGTCTGAACGGCCGGGCCGAGGGCGACCTGGCCACCTCGGTGGGCGCGCCGACGACCGAGCTCAGCGGCGGGAACGCCTTCTTGGCCGACTACAAGGCCGCCGGGTACACCGAGGACGCCGGCCAGTACGGCGCCTACGCGTACGACGCGGCCTGGGCCGTCATCGAGGCGGTCAGGGCCGCCACGGCCTCGCACGGCGGCACCCTGCCGTCGAACGCACGGGCCGAGGTGGCCAGCGCCATGGCGGGGGTGTCCTTCGACGGCACGACCGGGCCGGTCTCCTTCGACGGCTACGGCGACACGAAGAACCGGCAGCTCACCGTCTACACGGTGCAGGGCGGCGCCTGGCACTCCGTCAAGACGGACAGCTACTGACCACCGGGCGCCCGGCCGGCGGCGGCGTCCTGCAGGGCGCGCAGCAGGGCCACGGCCGGGGCGTCCACCGAGCGGCCGGTGTTGCCGAGGACGGCGACGGCCGTGCCGGTCTCCGGGTCGAAGCCGGTGTACGAGGCGAAGCCGCCGGTGCGGCCGTTGTGCCAGATCTGCAGGTGGCCTCCCAGCCGCGGGTGCAGCCGGTGCGCCGACCAGCCGAGGTGCGTCCAGGAGGACGGGCCGGTGCGGTGCTCCACCTGCCGGGTGAGGGCGATCGCCTCGGCCGTGCCGGCCGGCGCCCCGCCGAGCTGGGCACGCAGGAAGGCGGCGAGGTCGTTGCCGGTGGAGCGCAGGGCGCCCGCGCCGGCGAGATCGGCGAGGTTCCACGCGGCGGTGGGCCGGCGTCCGGCGGTGTGGCCGCCGGCGAGCCGGCGGGCGGCGTCCGGGCCGGGTGTGACGGTGGTGTCCGTGAGCCCGAGCGGCAGGCAGACCTCGCTCCGGACGAGCTGCTCGTAGTCGGTGCCGGCGCGCCGGGCGAGGGCGAGGCCGAGGAGCCCGGCGCCGAGGTTGGAGTAGCGGAAGGTGCGGCCGGGCGCCGAGCGGAGCTTCGTCCGGGCGAGCCCGTCGAGCAGCCGTTCGGCGGTGCAGTCGGCGTACGGGTCCGCGGCGCGGGGGTTGAGCAGGGCGGGCAGCAGCATGCCCTTCGGCAGGCGGGGCAGGCCGGAGGTATGGGTGGCCAGTTGCTGGAGGGTGATCCGCCGGCCGTCGCGTTCGGGGACGGTGCGGCCGGGCAGTAGCCCGGCGAGCAGCTCGTCGAGGGAGGCGGCGCCGGCGAGCACCGTCCGGGCCAGGACCAGGGCGGTGAAGACCTTGGTGACCGAGCCGATCTCGAAGAGGGTGTCCGGTCCGGGCGGGCCGCTCGTCGCGCCGCCGGCCCGCCCGGCACCGCGGATCTCCGTCGTGCCGTCCGCGATGCCGACCACCACCGCGCCGACCTGCTGCTCTGCCAGGCGGTCGGCGGTGCGGCGGACGAGTTCCCCGAGCGCTGCCATGTCCGCAACCCTATGCGCGGCCCGCGGCCGGCCCGTCCGCCCACATGAGGAATCTCACCCGGCCCGCATCGTCCGCCAGGCGTACTCCGCCGGACGGATCCGGCAGTGGCGCCGCTGCGACCGAGGGCGGACCCGACCGGGACCGCCGACGCGCCCTCAGGTCCGGTGCCCGGTCGGCGCCATGACGGGCCGACACCCGCGGCGGCCCCCACGCAGGAGCTTCGTCCACGGACGGCCCTTGTCTCGGAAGCATCTCAGCTGGTGAACGGGTTGCACACCTCACCTTGACAGCGAAGGAAGGGTTACCTAAGTTCTGCTGGCATGTCTCCGCAGTCGCACCACCGCACCGAGGACGCCGACCGCCCCGAGCCGTCGACGACCTTCGTCTTCGACATCACCGCCGACGAGATCCGCCGCCGGTCGCTGGCGGCCGCCTCGCTCGGGCCCACCCGGGACATCGCCGAGGAGGAGCGCCGCGAGGCCGAGGCCTACGCCCTGCTGTACTCCGGCCTCGACGCCGAGCAGCAGCGCCTCTACGACGAACTCGTCACAGCGGGCGTACTGCCCGTGGAGGAGCGGGCCGATGCTGCCCATTGACCCACAGGCCGACATCGGTCGCCGCGCGTGGATCGCCTGCCCCAACTGCGACGACGCCCGCGACTGCACGCCCTGCGGGGAGCGCCGCTCCTGCTCCGAGCACTGGCGCTACCTGATCTCCAACACCGGCAGCCTGCTGCACCTGCAGTGCCCCGGCTGCACCCACGTGTGGGACCACGAGACCGGCTTCGGCGCCACCCGCTCCGCCCTCGGCCGGGTGCCCGGCCCGCGCCGGTCCGAGCCGGCCGCCGGCGTCCTGCCGGAGGAGGGCCCGCAGGCTAGCGACCGGGAGCCGTACGAGGCGCCGTGATCCGACGGCATGTGGATCAGGCCCTAGACTGCGCGGCATGAACGCCACACCGGATGACCGGCTCGAACGCCTCGTCAGCCTCGCCGCGGGCAGCTACCTGCTGGTCACCACCTTCAAGAAGGACGGCACGGCGGTCCCCACCCCGGTGTGGGTGGTGCGGGACGGCGACGCGCTGGGCATCTGGACGGTCGCCGACTCCTGGAAGGTCCGCCGGATCCGCAACCGGGCGGACGTGCTGGTCGGCCCGTGCGACGTCCGCGGCCGGCCGACCGGCGAGCAGGTGCCCGGCACCGCCGAGATCTGCCCGCCGGAGCGGACCGCCGCCTACCGCACCCTGTTGCGGCAGAAGTACGGCCTGCTCGGCGTGCTCACCCTGCTCGGCAGCCGGGTCCGCCGCGGCGACCGCGGCACGGTCGGCATCCGGATCACCCTCACCTGACCCGCGGCACCACGGCGGCGGGCGGACGCAGAGCGCCCGACGGCGCGACCGGTTCGGCCCGGTCGCGCCGTCGGGCGCAGCTGCGTTCGGCGGGTGCTCAGTTCTCCGCGAGCAGTTCGAGGGTGTCGATGACGCGGTTGGAGAAGCCCCACTCGTTGTCGTACCAGGCGACCACCTTGACGTGCTTGCCGTCGACCCGGGTGAGGGCGGCGTCGAAGATGGACGAGGCGGGCTGGCCGGTGATGTCGCCGGAGACGAGCGGCTCGTCCGCGTAGTCGAGGATGCCCTTGAGCGGGCCGTCGGCGGCGGCGCGGTAGGCGGCGAGCACCTCGTCGCGGGTGACCTCGCGGGAGACCGTGGTGTTCAGCTCGACGATCGAGCCGACCGGCACGGGCACGCGGATCGAGTCGCCGGACAGCTTGCCGTCCAGCTGCGGCAGCACCAGGCCGATCGCCTTGGCGGCGCCGGTGGTGGTCGGCACGATGTTGACGCCGGCGGCGCGGGCGCGGCGCATGTCGCGGTGCGGGCCGTCCTGGAGGTTCTGCTCCTGGGTGTAGGCGTGCACGGTGGTCATGAAGCCGTGCTCGATGCCGGCCAGGTCGTCGAGGACGGAGGCCAGCGGGGCCAGCGCGTTGGTGGTGCACGAGGCGTTCGAGACGATCACGTGCCGGGCCGGGTCGTAGGCGTCGGTGTTCACGCCGTAGGCCAGGGTGACGTCGGCGCCGTCGGAGGGGGCGCTGACCAGCACGCGCCGGGCGCCGGCGGTGATGTGGGCGCGGGCGGCGTCCGCCGCGGTGAAGCGGCCGGTCGCCTCCAGCACGATGTCGACGCCGAGCTCGGCCCAGGGCAGGTTGGCCGGCTCGCGCTCGGCGAGCACCTTGATGCGGCGGCCGTCCACGACCAGGTCGGTGCCGTCGACCTCGACGGGGCGGCCGAGGCGGCCGAGCGCGCTGTCGTACTTGAGCAGGTGGGCGAGCGCGTCCGGGGCGGTGAGGTCGTTGATGGCGACGACCTCCAGCTTGCTGTCGCGCTCCAGCAGGGCGCGCAGCGTGTTGCGTCCGATGCGGCCGAATCCGTTGACGGCGATGCGGGTCATGGAGGTTCCTCTCGTGTCGTCCCGCCATCCATGGTCGGCATCGCGGCCCCCGGCAGACAGTGGCCCGGATGACAGCGTGCGCAAGGATCTCGCCAGATCCTTCGCCAACGATCGCAAGGATCCCGCCAGCACGTCCGTCCTGCGGGCGCGCCGGCCCGGAACGTCCCGGTCAGGGGGCGGAAACCGCGACGGAAGGGGGTGGCCGGATCCAGCGGTGCTCGGCCGGCCGTCAGGCCGAGAAGGTGTGCCGGTACTCCGTCGGGGAGGTGCCGAGGATCCGGTGGAAGTGCAGGCGCAGGTTGGCCCCGGTGCCGAGCCCGACCCGGTCGGCGATCTGCTCCACGCCCAGGTCGGTGCGTTCGAGCAGTTCGCGTGCCAGGTCGACGCGGGCCCGCAGCACCCACTGCATCGGCGTGTAGCCGGTGTCCTCGACGAAGCGCCGGGAGAAGGTCCGGGCGGAGACCTTGGCGTTGCGGGCCAGGTCCTCCAGGGTCAGCGGTTCGGCGAGGTGGGCGAGGGCCCACTCCCGGGTGCCCGCGAACAGGTCGCCGAGCGGCTCGGGGACGCTCCGCGGCACGTACTGCGCCTGTCCGCCGCTGCGGTAGGGCGCCGCCACCAGCCGCCGCGCCACATGGTTGGAGAGCCCCACGCCGTGGTCGCGGCGCAGCAGGTGCAGGCACAGGTCGATGCCGGAGGCGGCGCCCGCCGAGGTGAGCACGTCCCCCTCGTCCACGAACAGCACGTTCGCGTCGACCCGCACCAGCGGGTGACGTTCGGCGAGGGCCTTGGTGTAGTGCCAGTGGGTGGTCGCCCGCTTGCCGTCGAGGAGACCGGTCGCCGCGAGCGCGAACGCGCCCGTCGAGATCGCGGCGAGCCGGGTGCCCCGGCCGTGGGCGGCGGTGAGCGCGGCGACGACCTCGGCCGGCGGCTCGGTGGTCGCCGGCTCGCGATAGCCGGGGATGAAGACGGTGTCGGCCTGTTCGAACGCCTCCAGGCCGTCCGCCACGTGGTACGAGAGGCCGTCGCCGCCCGTCACCAGCCCCGGCGAGGCTCCGCAGACCCGCACGTCGTAGGGCATGCTCGGCCGGTTGGAGAACACCTGGGCGGGGATGCCCACGTCGAGCGGCTTCGCGCCTTCCAGCACGAGCACCGCGACCTGGTGGTTCCTCCGCCCCATCGGGCCTCCTCCTGCGCGCTCCGCGGCCACCGGTCGTCCGCTCCCCCACGGGTGGCCCGAACGACTGCTGTCGCAAGCATCCTGCCACCTGCGGGTGGCGCGAGTCCCGGCACGCCTCAGCCCGCGCGGTGGTGCAGTGCGTCGAGGACGGCCAGGTCCTCGGGCGTGAGCCGCAGGGCGGCGGCCGCCACGTTGGCGGTCAGGTGGTCCGGGTCGCCGGTGCCGGGGATGGCGAGGACGTGCGGGCCGCGGTGCAGGGTCCAGGCGATCCGGACCTGGGCGGGACTCGCGCCGTGGCGGCGGGCGACGGCGAGGACCTCCGGCGGTTCCTCCCCGGTGGTGCCGGCCTGCCGTCCCGGCCCGGCGATCGCGTAGAACGGCACGAAGGCGGTGCCCCGCTCGCCGCAGGCGCGCAGCAGCGCGTCCTGCTCGGGCGGACTGCCGATCCCGTACGGGTTCTGCACGCAGACCACCGGGGCGATCGCCGCGGCCTCGGCGAGGTGGTCGGCGGTGACGTTGGAGAGGCCGAGGTGGCGGACGAGGCCGGCCTCGCGGAGGTCGGCGAGGGCACCGAAGCGTTCGGCGACCGGGTCGGTGCCGACGATCCGCAGGTTCACCAGGTCCAGGTGGTCGCGGCCGAGCTGGCGCAGGTTCTCCTCGACCTGGCCGCGCAGCTGATCGGGGGTGGCGTGCGGCAGCCACCGGCCGGAGCGGTCCCGGCCGGGGCCGACCTTGGTCGCGAGGACTAGGTCGTCCGGATAGGGCGCCAGGGCACGGTTGATCAGCTCGTTCGCGGAGCGGAGTGGTGAGAAGTAGAAGGCGGCGGTGTCGATGTGGTCGACGCCGAGGTCGACGGCGCGGCGCAGCACGGCGATCGCCTGCTCGCGGTCGCGGGGCACGGCGCGGCGCACCAGGGCGGGGCCGGTCTGCGGCAGGCGCATGGCGCCGAAGCCGAGGCGGTTGACCGTCAGGTCCCCGAGGGTCCAGGTGCCGGCCGCGGCCGCGGTGATGGTCGGTGAGGTCATGCCCGGCATCATCCGCGGGGCCGTAGAGTGGCCGCCATTGATTCGGGCGGGGGCGAATCCGGGCGGGGGCGCGGGTGGCGGAGCTGGTCTTCTCGGTGCGGGACCTGGCGCAGATGCGGTTCGCCGTCTCGCCGATGTGGGAGGTGGGGCCGAGTCTGCGGCTGCTGCGCTCGGGGGTGGTGCACCCGGTGCACCGGAGGTGGGCCGAGCAGGTGCGGCCGCGGTTGGCGGCGGCGGGCCTGGACCGGGGGCGGCTGGCCGAGTTGGTCCCGCCGTCGGGCTACGTCCCGGACTTCCTCAATCCGACGCCCGCGGCGCCGGTCGCCGACCTGGCCGAGGAGGTGGACGGCATCCTGGCCACCCCGCCGGAGCGGGTCCGCCGCGACCTGGACCGGCTGCGGCGCGAGCAGGGCGGCCTCGGGCCGCGCACCGAGGCGCTGTACGCCCGGCCGGAGGCCCGGCTCGCCGGGGTGGCCGAGGAGATCCGGTCGTACTGGGAGTTGGCACTCGCGCCGTACTGGGCGCGGATCCGCGCGGTGCTGGACGCGGACGTGGCGCACCGGGCCCGGCAGGTCGCGGAGCGCGGCGCGGCGCACCTGCTGGGCGGGTTGCACGCCTCGGTGCGGTGGGACGAGGACACCCTGCGGCTGCCGCGCCGGCCGAGCGCGCTGTCGCGGCCGACGGCGGGCCGGGGGCTGCTGCTGATCCCGTCGGTCTTCACCGGCCCGGTCCCGTTCACCCGGGTGACCCCGCCGGACCCGCCGCAACTCGCCTACCCCGCCCGGGGCATCGGCTCGCTCTGGGAGACGCCGTCCGGCGACGGTGGTGAGGCGCTGGCGGCCGTGCTGGGGCGCACCCGCGCCCGTCTGCTGACCGAGCTGGACACGCCCGCCTCGACCACCGAACTGGCCCGCCGTACGGGCCTGTCGCCGGCCGCCGTGTCGGAGAGCCTGACCGCGCTGCGCTCCGCCGGTCTGACCACGGCCCACCGCGCCGGCCGCGCCGTCCTGTACGCCCGCACGGCGGCGGCGGACGCCGTCCTCGCGGCGGCTGCGGCGGCGGGCCGCTGAGCCGCGCTCAGCACACTGCGCCGGTCGGGCATGCCCTGCCCGTCCGGCGCGTCCCGCCCGTCCTTAGCGCCCCGCCCCTGCTGCGCCGCGGCCGTCCTCCGTCCGTCCCGGATCCGTCTCCCGGCCCCGGCCCGTCGGGGTGAACGGCCGGTGCGTGCGGTCGGGCCGGCGGACCGCGGGCGGATGACGATCCCGCAGCGCCCCCGCCCCGGGCGGTGCCGCCACCGACCGGTCAGGAACGGAGAAGCCCCGGCCACCGCAGCGCGGCTAGCGTGGCAGCCATGGACATCACCCTTCAGTGGACCTTCCTCCCGCACACCGACCCGGAGGCCTCGCTGGCCTTCTACCGCGACCTCCTCGGCTTCGAGGTCCGCAACGACGTCGGCAACGGCGCGATGCGCTGGATCACCGTCGGCCCGGCCGGGCAGCCCGGCATGTCGATCGTCCTGGAGCCGCCGGGCATGGACCCGGGCATCACGGAGGACGAGCGCCGCACCATCACCGAGATGATGGCCAAGGGCACCTACGCCCGGATCACCCTGGCGACCGCCGACCTGGACGGCGTCTTCGACACGTTGAAGGCGGGCGGCGCCGAGCTCGTCCAGGAGCCGACCGATCAGCCGTACGGGCTGCGCGACTGCGCCTTCCGGGACCCCGCGGGCAACCTGGTCCGCCTCAACCAGACCGGCTGAGCCGCCCGGCGGCCGCGGCCCGTCCCCGTCCGCGGGGCGGCGGACGGGCCGCGGCCGTACCGGCGGAAGACCACCGGGCAGAGCCCCCGGACTGGTTGGATCGGACCAGGCAATGCCGGCGGTGACCGCGGACGCGGCCCGCCCGACGGACGGAGAGACGATGAGCGGGGCCACGGGGACGGACGGGCGGCAGCCTGCGCCGCACGGTGCCGACAGCCACCACCTGATCCGCGTGCACGGCGCGCGCGAGAACAACCTCAAGGACGTCAGCATCGAGATCCCGAAGCGCCGGCTGACGGTCTTCACGGGCGTCTCCGGCTCGGGCAAGAGCTCACTGGTGTTCGACACCATCGCCGCGGAGTCGCAGCGGCTGATCAACGAGACGTACAGCGCCTTCGTGCAGGGCTTCATGCCGACGCTGGCACGGCCCGAGGTCGACGTCCTCGAGGGGCTGACCACCGTGATCACCGTCGACCAGCAGCGGATGGGTGCCGACCCGCGCTCCACCGTCGGCACCGCCACCGACGCCAATGCGATGCTGCGCATCCTCTTCAGCCGGCTCGGCGAACCGCACATCGGCCCGCCCAGCGCCTACGCCTTCAACGTGCCGTCCGTTCGGGCCAGCGGGGCGATCACCGTCGAGCGCGGCGACCGGAAGGCGGTGAAGGCGACCTTCAGCCGTACCGGCGGCATGTGTCCGCGCTGCGAGGGCCGCGGCTCGGTCTCCGACATCGACCTCGCGGAGCTGTACGACGACAGCAAGTCGCTCGCCGAGGGTGCGATCACCGTGCCCGGTTACAAGGCAGGCGGCTGGAACTACCGGCTGTACAGCGAGTCGGGCTTCTACGACCCCGACAAGCCGATCCGCGACTACACGGAGAAGGAGCTGCACGCCTTCCTGCACCACGAGCCGGTCAGGATGAAGATCGCGGGCATCAACATGACCTACGAGGGGCTGATCCCGCGGATCCAGAAGTCGATGCTCTCCAAGGACCGGGAGGGGATGCAGCCGCACGTCCGGGAGTTCGTGGACCGCGCGGTCACCTTCACCACCTGCCCCGCGTGCGAGGGCACCCGGCTCAGCGAGGGCGCCCGGGCGTCGAGGATCGGGCGGATCAGCATCGCCGACGCCTGCACGATGGAGATCCGGGACCTCGCCGAGTGGGTCCGCGGCCTCGACGAGCCCTCGGTGGCACCGCTGCTCGCCTCGCTGCAGCAGACCCTGGACTCGTTCGTGGAGATCGGACTCGGTTACCTCTCGCTCGACCGGGCCTCGGGCACGCTGTCCGGCGGCGAGGCACAGCGGGTCAAGATGATCCGCCACCTCGGTTCGGCGCTCACCGACGTCACCTACGTCTTCGACGAGCCCACCGCGGGCCTGCACCCGCACGACATCCAGCGGATGAACGAGCTGCTGCTGAGGCTGCGGGACAAGGGCAACACGGTGCTCGTCGTGGAGCACAAGCCGGAGACGATCGCGATCGCCGACTACGTCGTCGACCTCGGTCCGGGCGCGGGCACGGCGGGCGGCAGCGTCTGCTTCGAGGGCACCCTGGACGGCCTGCGGGCGAGCGGCACCGTCACCGGCCGGCACTTCGACGACCGGGCCGCGCTCAAGAAGGCGTTCCGGGCGCCCAGCGGCCGGCTGGAGATCCGCGGCGCGTCCACGCACAACCTGCGCGACGTCGACGTGGACGTCCCGCTCGGGGTGCTGACCGTGATCACCGGGGTCGCCGGCTCGGGCAAGAGCTCGCTGGTCCGCGGGTCGTTGATCCCGGGTCGGTGGGCCGGGGCGGACGGTGTGGTCTCGGTCGACCAGGCACCGATCCGCGGCTCCCGACGGAGCAATCCGGCGACGTACACCGGGCTGCTCGACCCGATCCGCAAGGCCTTCGCGAAGGCGAACGACGTGAAGCCGGCGCTGTTCAGCGCGAACTCGGAGGGCGCCTGCCCGACCTGCAACGGCGCCGGCGTCGTCTACACGGACCTGGCGATGATGGCCGGCGTGTCCAGCACCTGCGAGGACTGCGAGGGCAGGCGGTTCGACGCCTCGGTTCTGGAGTACCGCCTCGGCGGCCGCGACATCAGCGAGGTGCTGGCGATGCCGGTGACCGAGGCCGAGGAGTTCTTCGGCACCGGCGAGGCACGCACCCCGGCGGCGCACCGGATCCTCCAGCGGCTCGCCGACGTCGGGCTCGGCTACCTGGCCATCGGCCAGCCGCTCACCACGCTGTCCGGCGGCGAGCGGCAGCGGCTCAAGCTGGCCACCCACATGGCGGAGAAGGGCGGTGTCTACGTCCTCGACGAGCCGACCACCGGGCTGCACCTCGCCGACGTGGAGCAGCTGCTCGGTCTGCTCGACCGGCTGGTCGACTCCGGCAAGTCGGTCGTCGTCGTCGAGCACCACCAGGCGGTGATGGCGCACGCCGACTGGATCATCGACCTCGGCCCCGGCGCGGGCCACGACGGCGGCCGGATCGTCTTCGAGGGCACGCCGGCGGACCTGGTCGCCGCCCGTTCCACCCTCACCGGCGAGCACCTCGCGGCCTACGTCGGCGCCTGATCGCCGTCGGGCCGCCCGCCGTCAGCGGGCGGGCGGGCCGGCGGGGTCCGCGAGGCCGAGCGGGTCGTCCACCCGGTCGAGGAGTTCCGGTCCGTTGGACCGCACGCTGTTCACCGCGGTGGACACCGCCCGGACGGTCAGCTCGCCGCCGGCCGGGGTGTGCAGCAGGTGGTGCAGGTCGGCGGCGTCGGAGCGGTCCGGGTCCA
This sequence comes from Kitasatospora sp. DSM 101779, assembly GCF_025655475.1. GTDB lineage: Bacteria > Actinomycetota > Actinomycetes > Streptomycetales > Streptomycetaceae > Kitasatospora. The sequence goes on from NZ_JAHTIK010000001.1 coordinate 697,661, forward strand.
GCCAGGCGTCCAGGTCGGCGGGGGCGATGGTCAGCGGCATCCGGTCGTGGATGCGGCCCGCGCTGTCGGTGGCGTCGGTGGTGATGATCGTGGTCGTGGTGAGCCAGGCCGCGGGGTCGTCGTCCGGGACGGAGCGGTCGCGCCAGAACTCGTACAGGCCCGCCATCAGCAGCACCGAGCCGGTGCTGAGGTAGTACGGCTGCTTGAACGCCCTGCGGCCGGCGGCGGCCTCGACCGGCCGCCACTCGAAGTAGCCGTCGGCCGGGATCACGCAGCGGCGGGCGGCGAACGCCTTGCGGAAGGCCGGCTTCTCGTGGACGGTCTCCGACCTGGCGTTGATCATCCGGGCTCCGCCGGCCGGGTCCTTGGACCAGGACGGGACGAGGCCCCAGCGCAGCGGCCGCAGCTGGCGCACCACCTCGCCGGTCTCGCGGTCGACCCGTTCCAGGACGGCGGGCACCGGATCGGTGGGCGCCACGTTCCAGCTCGGGGCGAGTGCCTCGGCCGGGTCCCAGCGCATCTCGCCGAGCAGGCCGACCAGGTCGACCGGGGTGGTGGTGGAGACGAAGCGACCGCACATGCGTCCACCCTGCCACGCCGGTCCGTCCGCAGCGGTCAACCTGCCGGATCCCGCGCCGGGCCGGGCGCCGCGGGCGGCGGACCACGGGCCGTCAGACGAGCGAGGCCAGGTCGATGACGGTGTACCCGCGGGACTCGACGGCGTCGACGACGGCGGGCAGTGCGCGGGAGTCGACGTTCGGGCCGGAGGTCTCGGTGGAGCCGAGGTGCATCTGGAGGATCATTCCGGGTCGGATCGTCCGGACGGCCCGGTCCACCGCGTCCTCGACGCTCACACCGCCGCCCTCGCCGAGGTAGCCGAGGGTGTCGTCGGTGAACTCGATGTCGGCATAGCCGAGCGCGTTGACCTGGGCGATCGCGGACGGGCTGGTCTCGCTGTAGGGGAAGCGGTAGAACGGCAGCGGGTCGGTGCCGGTGGCCCTGCGGATCGCCTCGTCGGCGCGCTCCACCTGCTCCCGCAGCCCGGCCGCGTCCAGGTCGGCGAGTTCGGGGTGGTCGTAGGAGTGGCTGGCGACGCCGTGTTCGGCGGCGAGCGCCTCGGCCGCCTCCGGGTTCGCCTCCGCGAACTGCCCGGTCAGGAAGAAGGTGGCGGGGACGCCTCGGCTGCGCAGCTCGTCGAGGACGGCGTCGATGCCGTCGTCGTTCCAGGCCGCGTTGAAGGTGAGGGCCACCACCGGGTCGTCGGTGGGGATCAGCCGGATCTCCTCGCCGAAGAGGTCGGCCAGTCCGCGGCGGGGCCCCGCCGCCCGGACGGCGACCGGGCCGGGGGCGGCGGGGCGCCGGAAGCCCGCCGGGCTGCCGAGCGGGAGGGCGAGGGCGGCGCCCGCCGCGAGGAACGTGCGCCGCGGGAGCCGGTGCTGAGGGTGCGTCATCAGCGCAGTATCCGGTCGTCTCCGGCCGTGCGGCATCCGACACGCCCGCGCCGCCTCCGGCTGGCCGCCGCCGGTGGGCGACACGCTGGGCGGGCCGCCGGGGCGTGACTCGGTGGGCGGCGGGTGGTAGGCCGGAGGCGTACGGGGAGGTGCTCCCCGACCGGTCGGTGTCCGACACCGACCGGGTCCGACGGCAGACGGGATGGCGCATGCCTCTGGAGGGCGAGTACGAGCCGAGTCCGGAGCAGTGGGTGCGGGACCAGGTGGAGCTGTACGAGAGCTCCGGCGGCACGCGGGGCACGACCCTGCGGGGCATGCCGGTGGTCGTCCTCACCACGCTCGGCGCGCGCAGCGGCAAGATCCGCAAGACCCCGCTGATGCGGGTCGAGCACGACGGCCGGTACGCGCTGGTCGCCTCGATGGGCGGTGCTCCGCGCCACCCGGTCTGGTACCACAACGTGGTGGCGAATCCGCTGGTCGAGCTGCAGGACGGACCCGTCCGGCAGGAGATGGCCGCCCGTGAACTCGGCGGCGCGGAGAAGGCCGAGTGGTGGGAGCGGGCGGTGGCGGCCTTCCCCGACTACGCGCAGTACCAGAAGCGGACGGAGCGGGAGATCCCGGTCTTCGTACTGGAGCCGGTCGGCGGTCGCTGAGCAGCCGTGGCGCGGGACGGCGGCCGGGTGGTCACGGCCGCCAGCCGGCGGTGGCGCCGAGGACGGCGAGCAGCAGCACCGCGCCCGCGTTCGTCCGCGGGTAGCAGAGCAGCAGGGCGCCGAGCTCGCGCAGGACGGCGCCGGGCCAGAGCACCCCTGCCGTCGGGGCGCCGACGACCTGTCCCGGCACGCCGGCCCGGCGGGCCTCGACGGCGGTGCGCAGCACGTGGAAGTTGCTGGTGACGACGGTGCAGCGGTAGTCCGGGCGGTGCTGGCGCATCAGCCGGTCACTGAATCTCAGGTTCTCCGCGGTGTTGCGGGAGCGGTCCTCCCGCAGCACCGCGGCGGCGGGCACGCCCCGGTCGGCGGCGTACCGGGCCATCGCCTCGGCCTCGCTGAGCTGTTCGCCGGTGCCCTTGCCGCCGGACACCACCAGGACGGGTGCGGGCGGCCCGTTGCGCTCCTGGTCGGCGCGGAGTCCGAGGGCCCGGTCGAGCCGGGCGGCGAGCAGGGGCGGCACCCGGTCGTCGTCGTCCAGTCCGGCGCCGAGCGCCACCACGAAGTCGACCTGCCGCGGCGGCGGGATCCGGCCGTACAGCGCCGAGTAGCCGAGGCAGCACAGCAGCAGGAACGCCAGGTAGCCGGCGACCAGCAGGGCGGCCGCGGCGGCGGCGTGCAGCGGCCGCGAGTCGACCCGGGCCGCCGCCCACAGCACCCCGATCAGGGCGAGCCCGGCCGACCCGGCGAGCAGCGGCAGCAGGTGGACGGGGCTGCCGCCCGCCCGGCGGACCATCAGCACGCCGTTGCCGAGGAGCAGTACGGCCACGGCCGATGCAGCGAGCAGGGCGGCGACCGGCAGCGCGTCGGCGACGCCCCGGGCGGTGCCCGGCGGCAGCCGGTCCAGTTCGCCCAGCAGACCCGCCGCCGTTGCCGCCACGGCCAGTCCGAGCAGCACCGCGTTGCTCAGCCGCCGCAGGTCCCGCGCGGCACCGATCGCGAACAGCACCAGCAGGACGGCGGCGAGCAGGTAGGCGACCATGCCGCGATGGTAGGCGCCCGCACCCGAACGGCGGCGCCGGCCGGGGCCCCGCGTCGGCGGGCGCCGGGGCCGTGCGGTGCCTCGTAGGGGCGCTGGGGGCACCTCCCGGCCGAAGGCCGGGGGCGGAACTGCGCAATTCGGATGCGAGTCACCGTGTGGGCCGGGGGCGAGCCGAACCTCAGGACCACCACTCCGGACTGCGCAGTTCTCCCCCAGGTCTTCGGGCCGGGAGCTGCCCCCACGCGCCTCTGACTCAGCCACTGAGCACCCTGGGAGACGACTCCTAGCGGGTGGCCGGGAGGGCGTAGTCGGGGAGGGCGATGTCGCCGGCTTTGGCGAACTGGGCGGCCAGCAGCTGCCGCATCGGCCAGCGGTTCATCGACCGCATCGACATCGTGCGCAGCCGGATCGCCAGCGCACTGTTCGGTGCGAATCCGCCGGCTCCGCCGGGCGGCAGTTCCTGGGCCTTGGTGACGTACGGACGCATCACCCGGTCGTAGCGCCGGAACGCGGCGGCGAGGTCGCCGTCGGCGGCGGCCGCCTCCCCGGCCAGGACGTAGGCGCCGACCAGGGCGAGGCTGGTGCCGAGTCCGGTGAGCGGCGAGGGGCAGTGGCCCGCGTCGCCGAGCAGCGCGACCCGGCCGCGTGACCAGCCGTCCAGGTGGACCTGGCCGAGCGAGTCCAGGTGGAAGTCGGTGGAGCGGTGCATCGCGTCCAGCAGCCTCGGGGTCTCCCAGCCGACGCCGGCGAACCGCCGGGCCACGATCTCCTGCTGGGCGGCGGTGTCGCGGCGGTCGAAGGCGAGCGGCGCCGAGCGGAAGCCGAAGCCCGCCTTGACCTCGCCGGGCAGCCGGCCGGGACGGGCCGAGGCGACCAGCCCGCCCGGGGCGTTGTGCATCAGGTACCAGCCGTCGAGGTCGAGGTCGGTCTCGGCGGTGAACCAGGCGAGGTACAGGTCGAGCGGCCGGACGCACTCCGACTCCGGGCCGAAGGCCAGGCTGCGGACCACCGAGTGCATTCCGTCGGCGCCGATGACGGCGGCGAACCGCCTCGTGCCGGCCCGTTCGAAGTCGACGGTGACGCCGTCGGCGTCCTGGGCGAGGGCGGTGACGGTGTCGTCGAAGAGGTACTCGGTGTACGGCGCGGTGTCCTCGTACAGCAGGCCGGCGAGGTCGCCGCGGAGGATCTCGATCTCGGAGACGATGCCCTCGCCGCCGAAGGCGTCGGCCGGCAGCCGGGAGGTGATCCGGCCGGTGGAGTCGACGGTGGCGATGCCCTTCTGGTCGAGGCTCAGCTCGCGGGCCCGGTCCATCAGGCCCATGCGCGTGATCACGGTGCGTCCGGCGCCGCGCAGGTCGACGGTCTGGCCGCCCGGGCGCGGGGCCGGGGCGCGCTCCACGACGGTGACCGTGAAGCCGGCCGCGTGCAGCCAGTGGGCGAGTGCCGGGCCGGCGATGCCGCCGCCGGAGATCAGGATGTCTGTGTTCCCCATGCCGTCGAATGTACGCTGTACGCAGCTAGCCCCGCAAGCCGGAAATCGCCTTCCCAACAGGGAATTTGCTCCTGGTGCACTAGTGCTCCTGGGGTGCGGTGCACTGCCCTCCGGCGGTTCGGGCGCAGGTGTGGCTAGGCTGACCGGCAGGGCAAGGTGCACTAGTGCGGAGGGGATGTCGTGGACCGGACCGACGGAGCGCGGTACCGCAGGATCGTCGACGAGCTGCGGGCCAGGATCGAGCAGGGAGAACTGGCACCGGGCGACCGGGTGCCCTCCACCCGGGAGATCACCCGGCAGTGGGGCGTGGCCATGGCGACCGCGACCAAGGCGCTCACCGAACTCCGCCGGACGGGGCTGGTCCGCGCCGTCCCAGGCGTCGGCACCGTGGTGGCCGCACCGGAACCGCCGACGTCGGCGACCCCTCCCCCCGGCCCCGTGAAGGCTCCCGTGCGCGCCGCGGCGCCGGAGCCCCGGGGCGGCCAGGACCCCGCCCTGACGGCCGAGCGGATCGTGACCGCCGCAACGGCGGTCGCCGACGCGGAGGGCCTCGCCGCGCTCTCCATGCGCCGGGTCGCGGCCGAACTCGGCGTCGCCACCATGTCGCTCTACCGGCACGTGGCCGACAAGGACGACCTGCTTGTGCGGATGATGGACGCCGCCTTCGTCCGCTGGACCTTCCCCGACGAGCGGCCCGACGGCTGGCGCGAGCCGCTCGCCCTCGCCGCCCGGATGCTCTGGGATACCTTCCGCCGCCATCCCTGGCTCGCCCCCGCGCTCTCCATGACGCGGCCCCAGGTCGTCGCCTCCGCCCTGCCGTTGACGGAATGGGTGCTCGATGCACTGGACGGCCGCGGCCTCGACCCCTGGACGGCCTTCACCACCCACCTGACGCTCTTCAACTACGTGCGCGGCACCGCGATCAACGTCGAGGCGGAGAGCACGGCGATGGCCGACAGCGGCCTGGACGCCGAGGAGTGGATGGCCACTCAGGAGCCCGCCCTGCTGGCCCTGATGGCCACCGGCCGGTTCCCGATGCTGGAGCGGCACGTCACCGGGGGCTACGACTTCGACCTCGACCGCCTCTTCGAGTTCGGCCTGCAGCGCATCCTCGACGGCATCGCCGTGCTGATCGACGGCCCGGCGGCGGGTGGGCCCGCGGCGGGCTGACGGCGGGTGCGGATCAGGCGGTCGGCTCGGAGAAGGTGAGGCCGCCGGTGGCGAGGGGGCGGCGGTCCGCGGCGGCCGGGGCCTCCTGGCCGGGCGGGGGCAGGAAGAGGGCACGGTCGATCGGCGGCAGCGGCCGCCGGTCGGGGACGGCCGGCGCGTCGGTGTGCGGCGCCGAGAAGACGGGTAGGCCCAGCGGGCGGCGATCATCGGTCACGGGCGGCAGCCTGGCCCATCGGACCCTCGCCGGGCAACGGGATTGCCGCGGGAGTCCGCGCAGATGCTGTGAAGACCGACCGGACGGGAGGCGCGGCCCCTGATTCACCTCGCCCGCCTTGCCGCGTGCACCACCGCCGGATTGCGCAGATCCCCGCGCCCCCGATTCACCTCTCGCGGCTTGGTGCGTGCACCGCTACGGCTCGAAGCGGTACCCCATGCCCGGTTCGGTGACGAAGTGGCGGGGGTTGGAGGGGTCGTCCTCCAGTTTGCGGCGGAGTTGGGCCATGTAGACCCGCAGGTAGTTGGTCTCGGTGCGGTAGGCCGGGCCCCACACCTCCTGCAGCAGTTGCTTCTGGCTGACGAGTCGGCCTGCGTTGCGGGCGAGCACCTCCAGCAGGTGCCACTCGGTGGGCGTGAGCCGGACGTCGGCGCCACCGCGGTTGACCTTCTTGGCGGCGAGGTCGACGGTGAAGGACCCGGTGGTGAGGACGGCCTCGGTGCCGCCGGCCGTCACCGGTTCGGCGCGGCGGACGGCGGCCCGGAGCCGGGCCAGGAACTCGTCCATGCCGAAGGGCTTGGTGACGTAGTCGTCGGCGCCGGCGTCCAGTGCCTCGACCTTCTCGTCGGAGGCCTGGCGGGCGGAGAGCACGATGATCGGGACGCGGGTCCAGCCGCGCAGGCCGCGGATCACCTCGGTGCCGTCCATGTCGGGCAGGCCGAGGTCGAGGACGACGACGTCCGGCGGCCTGGCGGCAGCCGCGGCGAGGGCCGAGGCGCCGTCGTGGGCGGCGTCCACCTCGTACTTCCGTGCCTTGAGGTTGATCACCAGGGCGCGGACGAGCTGGGGTTCGTCGTCGACCACGAGGACCCGGGTCATGGATGTGCGCCGCCTTTCTGCGGTTTGCCTGTGCTGAGCCCCGGCGGCGGCCGGGGCAGGGGGGTGGTCGGGACGTTCAGGGCATGGTGGCCGTGGGCTCGCGGGACTTCCGGGCGGTGCGGGCGGCTGCGGGCAGGGAGACCACCATGGTGAGGCCGCCGCCGGGGGTGTCCTCGGCGGTGAGGCTGCCGTCCATGGCCTCGGCGAAGCCGCGGGCGACGGCGAGGCCGAGGCCGACGCCGTTGCCGCGCGGGGCGTCGCCGTGGCGCTGGAAGGGCGCGAAGATCCGCTCCCGGGCCTCCTCGGGGACGCCGGGGCCGCGGTCGACGACCCGCAGTTCGACCCGGTCGCCGTCGGGCAGTCGGAGGGCGTCGGCCCGGACGGTGACCGGTAGCTCGGGCGGGCTGTACTTGACGGCGTTCTCGACCAGGTTGGCGACCACCCGTTCCAGCAGTCCGGCGTCGGCGCGCACCAGCGGCAGGTCCTCCGCGACGTCCAGCCGGACGGCTCCGGCGGGCACCCCGGCGAGGGCCAGCGGGACGACCTCGTCCAGGTCGACGTCCCGCCGCAGCGGCGTGACGCTGCCGGTCTGCAGCCGGCTCATGTCGAGGAGGTTGTTGATCAGCTGGTTGAGCCGGTCGGCGCCCTCCTCGATGCCCTCCAGCAGTTCGGCCTCGTCCTCGGGGCTCCAGGCGACGTCCTCCGAGCGCAGTGAGGTGACGGCGGCCTTGATCCCGGCGAGCGGGGTGCGGAGGTCGTGCGAGACGGCGGCGAGCAGTGCGGTGCGGATCCGGTTGGAGTCGGCGAGCCGGCGGGCCTCGGCGGCCTCCTCGGCGAGCCGCTGCCGTTCGAGCACGGCGACGGCCTGGGCGGCGAAGGCGCCGAGCATCCGGCGGTCGCCGGCCGGCAGCACCCGGCCGGTGAGGACGAGGGCGAGCCGGTCGCCGACCGGGACGTCGACGGTGGCGTCCTCGGGCCGGGAGGCCGGGCGGTGGCCGACGGCGGCGCGGGTCTGCCAGGGGCCGCGGTCGCCGGGGCGTTCCAGCAGGGCGACCGACTCCATCTGGAAGGTCTCCCGGACGCGTTCGAGCAGGTCCTCGGGCCCGTCCTCGCCGCGCAGCGCGCTGCCGGCCAGGAAGGCGAGGGTCTCGGCCTCGGCCCGGCTGCGGGCGGCCTGCTGGGAGCGGCGGGCGGCGAGGTCGACCACCGAGGCGACGGCGATGCCGACGCCGACGAAGACGCCGAGGGCGAGGATGTTGGCCCGGTCGGTGATCGTGAAGGTGTGGGTGGGCGGGGCGAAGTAGTAGTTCAGCAGCGCCGAGCCGACCAGGGCGGAGCCGATCGCCGGGAAGACGCCGCCGACCAGGGCGGCGCCGACGGTGAGAGTGAGGAAGAGCAGGACGGCGGTGGGCAGGCCGACGCCGGGGCCGAGGGCGAGCAGCAGCACGGTGAGCAGGACGGGGCCGAGGCAGCCGAGCAGCCAGCCGGCGACGGTGCGCAGTCGGCCGAGCTTGACGGGCAGTCGACCGGGCAGGCCGGGTCGGCCGCGGGCGGCGTGCTCGTGGGTGACGACGTGCACGTCGACGTCGCCGGACTCGCGGATGACGGTGGCGCCGACGCCGGGGTAGAGCAGGGAGCGCCAGGCGCGCCGCCGGCTGGTGCCGACGACGATCTGGGTGGCGTTGACGCCGCGGGCGAAGTCGAGCAGGCCGGCGGGGACGTCCTCGGCGAGCACGGCGTGGTAACTGCCGCCGAGCTCCTCGACCAGGCGGCGCTGGGCGGCGAGGTCGCCGGGCGCGGCGGGTGCGGCGGGGCCCTCGGGGCGGACGATGTGCACGGCGAGCAGTTCGCTGCCGGAGCCGCGGGCGGCGATCCGGGCGGCGCGGCGGATCAGGGTGCCGCCCTCGGGACCACCTGTGAGGCCGACGACGATCCGTTCGCGGGCCTGCCAGGTGGCGGCGATGCCCTGCTCGGTGCGGTAGCGCTGGAGGTATTCGTCGACCCGGTCGGCCGTCCAGAGCAGGGCGAGTTCGCGCAGGGCGGTGAGGTTGCCGGGGCGGAAGTAGTGCGAGAGGGCGGCGTCGACCCGGTCGGGAGGGTAGACGTTGCCGTGGGCGAGACGGCGGCGCAGCGCCTGGGGCGACATGTCGACCAGTTCGATCTGGTCGGCACGGCGGACGATCTCGTCGGGCACGGTCTCGCGCTGGCGGACGCCGGTGATGCCCTCGACGACGTCGCCGAGCGATTCGAGGTGCTGGATGTTGACGGTGGAGACGACGTCGATCCCGGCGGCGAGCAGTACCTCGACGTCCTCCCAGCGCTTGGCGTGGTGGCTGCCGGGGACGTTGGTGTGGGCGAGTTCGTCCACCAGGGCGACCTCGGGGCGGCGGGCGAGCACCGCGTCGAGGTCCATCTCGGTGAAGCGGGCACCTCGGTGGTCGAGGGCGCGGCGCGGGACGGTCTCCAGGCCGGTGACCAGTTCGGCGGTGCGGGCACGGCCGTGGTCCTCGACGAGGGCGATGACGACGTCGGTGCCGCGGGCGGCCCTGCGGTGCGCCTCGCCGAGCATGGCGTACGTCTTCCCGACCCCGGGGGCCGCCCCGAGGTAGATCCGCAGCCTGCCGCGCGCCATGTGCACCATTCTCGTTCCGCCGTCGCGCCCACCGGTGGTTCGGACGCCTGTTCGCGCCTCCGAGCCTAGATCCACGGCTGGGCGGGTTGCCCCGTTCGCCCGCTTCGCGGGGTGGATCCTGGCGCTTTCTTGACGCGTACGGCGGCATGCGGCCGCTGCCGGCGGCCGGCGCGGCCCGGGACCGCGCCGGCCGGGGTGGGGCCCGCGGGGCGGATCAGACCTGCGCGGCGGCGAAGCGGTCGGCGACGTCCTGCCAGTTCACGACGGACCACAGGCGCTCGACGTAGTCCGGGCGGACGTTGCGGTACTGCAGGTAGTAGGCGTGCTCCCAGGCGTCGAAGGCGAGCAGCGGGGTGGTGCCCTGGCCGACGTTGCCGTGGTGGTCGTAGACCTGCTCGACGATCAGGCGCTTGCCGAGCGGCTCCCAGGAGAGGATGCCCCAGCCGCTGCCCTGGACGCCGACGGTGGCGGTGGTCAGCTGCCTGCGGAAGGCCTCGAAGGAGCCGAAGTGCTCGCTGACGGCGTCACCGAGGGCGCCGTCGGGGCGGTCACCGCCGTCCGGGGAGAGGTTCTGCCAGAACAGCGAGTGCAGGACGTGGCCGGAGAGGTGGAAGGCGAGCGTCTTCTGCAGGCCGACCAGGCCGCCGTACTGCTCCTTGTCGCGCGCCTCGGCGAGCTGCTCGAGGGTGTCGTTGGCGCCCTTGACGTAGGCGGCGTGGTGCTTGGAGTGGTGCAGTTCCAGAACCTCGGCGGACATCGCGCGCTCGAGGGCGGAGTAGTCGTACGGCAGGTCGGGAAGCGAGTAGGTGCCCATGGCGGGACACGGCCCCTTTCGACGGACGGTGTGGATCGTGCCGGGGCCACACTATTGCGCATACCTTGCAAGAACGAAACTCATGCATCAGCATGTTGCATGCGAGGTCGGCCGGTCGGCCGTCCGGGGCGCCCTGCGTCCTTCCTGACCGACGATCGTCTTCCCAACCGGCGCCCGCCGGGACGCGGCCGACCCCGCGTCACGGCGTCCGCCCAGGAGGCGCGCCCGAAGACAGCCGGCCAGCGGTCGCCCACGGGTGGGTGGGACCGCCGGCCGGCCTTCCGGGTCGAGGCGCACTGTCGGGTCGGGGCACCCGGGGGCCTCGACGGGATCAGGTGGTGTCGGCGAGGGCGAGCAGGGCGCCGGTCCCACAGGTGGTCGGCCGTGCCGTTGTCCCCGAACTGCACCACCGGGGGCGCTGTCCGATGATCCGTCGACTCCGCGCACCGAAACGGAACTCGGCCTAATGCGGAAGACCGCGCCGGGCCGCAGCACCGTGCTCGGGCACTCGGGGCGGTTGGGCGAGTCCGGCAGGTGCTGGGTCTCCGGGCAGATCCCGGCGTGCTGCGGCAGCGGCCGGCCGTCGGCACCGGGCAGGGTGCCGTCGAGGTTGTTGCCCGTGTAGACCTGTACGCCCGGCTCGGTCGCCGACGGCCGGCTCGGCGAGGGTGGCCGCGTGCCGCAGCTCCCCCGGGCCGGCGGAACGCAGCACCCCGCAGTGGCCGAGCCCGCCCACGGCGCGGACCTGCGGGTGTCCGGCGGCGATCCGGCCGCCGAGCCGGACGGGCCGGGCGAGGTCGAAGGGCGTGCCGGCCACCGGTTCGGGCGGGCCGTACGGGATGCCCTCGGCGGTGACCGGCAGGTCGCGGTCGGCGGACAGCTCCCGCACGTGGTCGTGGACGGCGCCGTGCCCGGCCAGGTTGAAGCAGGCGCGGTTGGTCGGGTTGACCACCGTCGGGCGGTCGGTGACGGCCCGGCAGTCGACCGCCAGCGTGCCGGGACCGGCCAGCCGGTAGGTGGCGGTGAGGTCGAGCGCGCCGGGGAAGCCCATGTCGCCGTGCGGGCTGTACAGGTGCAGCCCGACCCCGGCGCCGTCGGCGGTCGGCACGGCTCGCCAGATGCGGCGGTGGAAGCCGTCCGGGAGCGGCGGCGGCAGGGCCGGGACGATCCCCCACTGGGAGGCCCAGGCGGCCGGCACGCCGCCGAGGGCGAAGACCGAGCCCACCGACAGGTCGATGCCGCCGGGGAGGATCACCAGGGTCATGCCGAGGGCGACGATCGCGGGGAACGAGGTCTGCACGGCGATGCTGCGGGCGTTGTCCAGCGTCCCGAAGGACGGGAACAGCACCGAGGAGACCAGCACCGGCAGGACGAGCACGGCGGGCACGGCCTGGCGCTGGAGCCGGCCGCGCAGCCGGCCGGCGAGGGCGCCGGGTGCGGCGGCTGGGCGGGTGGCGACGGCCGGTGCGGTCCGAGGTCCGGCGGGCGCGGTGACCGGCACGGGTGTCAACAGGGCGCGCGGGTGTCAACAGGGCGGGCTTCTTCATCGCGACCGGCGGTCCCGGGCGGCGCAGCCGGCGGCCAGGACGACGGCCGCCCGGGCGGTCGCGGCACGCTCCCGGAAGCGGCTGCACTCCCCGCCACCTGGAGTGCAGCGAGGGAAAGGTCACACTGGATTGATCTGCTGCCGGCCTGCTAACGGGCACTAACCTGCACTCATGACGGTCCAGCCCGAAGGGCTTCCCCTGGCCGCCGAGTTCCCGGATGCGACCCGCGAGCAGTGGCAGCGCCTCGTCGAAGGCGTGCTGCGCAAGTCGGGTGTGCAGGACGCGAGCGGCGTTCAGGCGGAGGAAGCGCTCACCACCAAGCTCCAGGACGGGCTCAGCGCCCGCCCGCTGTACACCGCCGAGGAGGCGCCGGCCGACGCCGGCCTCCCCGGCTTCGCCCCGTACCTGCGGGGCGGCCGGCCGCACGGCTCCGCCGTCAACGGCTGGGACGTACGGCAGCGCCACGCCGACCCGGACGCCGCGCGCGCCAACGAGGCGGTCCTCGCCGACCTCGAGAACGGCGTCACCTCGCTCTGGCTGACCGTCGGCGACGGCGGCCTGCCGGTGGCCGCGCTGCCCACCGCGCTGCAGGGCGTGTACCTCGACCTGGCCTCCGTCGTTCTCGACGCGGGCGCCGAATTCCGGCCCGCAGCCGAGCAGTTGTTCGCCCTGCTGGCCGAGCGTGCGGTGCCCTCCGACGTGGCGTCGGGCAACCTCGGCGCCGACCCGCTGGGTCTGCTCGCCCGCACCGGCGACGACTCCGCCACCACCGCGCAGCTCGCCGAGGCCGCCGACCTGGCCGCGCACTGCGGCCGCACCTACCCGAACGTCCGCGCCCTGGCCGTCGACGCGCTGGTCTTCCACGACGCCGGCGCCTCCGCCGCCCAGGAGCTCGGCGCCTCGCTGGCCGCGGGCGTCGCCTACCTGCGCGCGCTGACCGCCGCCGGGCTGACCGTCGACGAGGCCGCCGGCCAGCTGGAGTTCCGCTACGCGGCCACCGAGGACCAGTTCCTCGGCATCGCCAAGTTCCGTGCCGCACGGCGCCTGTGGGCCCGCGTCGCCGAGGTCTCCGGGGTGACCGGCCCGGCCGCCGCCCAGCGCCAGCACGCCGTCACCTCCTCGGTGATGATGACCGCCCGCGACCCGTGGGTGAACATGCTGCGCACCACCGTCGCCTGCCTGGCCGCAGGCGTCGGCGGCGCCGACGCCGTCACCGTGCAGCCCTTCGACGCCGAGGCCGGCCTGTCGGACGCCTTCGCCCGCCGGATCGCCCGCAACACCCAGGCGATCCTGCTGGAGGAGTCGAACCTGGCGAAGGTCATCGACCCGGCCGGCGGCTCCTGGTACGTCGAGACGCTCACCGACGAGCTGGCAGGGGCCGCCTGGGCGTTCTTCCAGGAGATCGAGCGGGCCGGCGGCCTGCGCGAGGCCCTCGTCTCCGGCCTGGTCGGCGAGCGGATCGCCGCGACCTGGGCCGAGCGCACGGCCCGCCTGGCCAAGCGGCGCGAGCCGGTCACCGGCGTCAGCGAGTTCCCGAACCTGGGCGAGCAGCCGCTCGTCCGCGAGCCCGCGCCCGCCCGCCGCGGCGGCGGCCTGCCGCAGGTCCGCCGCGCCGAGGCGTACGAGGCGCTGCGCGACCGCTCGGACGCGCACCTGGCCGCCGCCGGCACCCGGCCGAAGATCTTCCTGGCCTCGATCGGCACCGCCGCGGCGCACACCGCGCGCACCACCTTCGCCGCCAACCTCTTCCAGGCCGGCGGTATCGAGACCACCTCCGTGGAGGGCACGGACCCGGCCGCGCTGGCCGAGGCCTTCGCGGCGAGCGGCGCGACCGTCGCCTGCCTGTGCTCCGGCGACGCGCAGTACGCGGAGCACGGCGAGGCGGTCGCCAGGGCGCTGAAGACCGCGGGCGCCGCGAAGGTGCTGCTGGCCGGACGCCCCGGCGAGCTGCGCGAAGCCTTGGAGCGGGCGGGCGTGGACGCGTACGTGTTCGCCGGCTGCAACGCCGTCGAGGTCCTGACCTCCCTGCTGGACGAGATCGGAGTCGCCCGATGATCCCCGACTTCACCACCATCGGGCTGGGCTCCGGCGCCCCCGCCGGCGACGGTGAGCAGTGGCGCGCCGCCTGGCAGCAGGCCACCGGCAAGGACGTCGACGAGCAGCTCTGGGAGACCCCGGAGGGCATCGGCGTCAAGCCGCTGTACACCGCGGAGGACCTGGCCGGCCTGGACTTCCTCGGCACCTACCCGGGCGTGGCCCCGTTCCTGCGCGGCCCCTACCCGACCATGTACGTCAACCAGCCGTGGACGGTCCGCCAGTATGCGGGCTTCTCCACCGCCGAGGAGTCCAACGCCTTCTACCGCCGCAACCTCGCGGCCGGCCAGAAGGGCCTCTCGGTCGCCTTCGACCTGCCGACCCACCGCGGTTACGACAGCGACCACCCGCGGGTCACCGGCGACGTCGGCATGGCCGGCGTGGCCATCGACTCCATCTACGACATGCGCCAGCTCTTCGACGGCATCCCGCTGGACCGGATGTCGGTGTCGATGACCATGAACGGCGCGGTGCTGCCCGTGCTGGCGCTGTACATCGTGGCCGCCGAGGAGCAGGGGGTGCCGCCCGAGAAGCTGGCGGGGACCATCCAGAACGACATCCTCAAGGAGTTCATGGTCCGCAACACGTACATCTACCCGCCGCAGCCCTCGATGCGGATCATCTCGGACATCTTCGCGTACACCTCGCAGAAGATGCCGCGGTACAACTCGATCTCGATCTCGGGCTACCACATCCAGGAGGCCGGCGCGACGGCCGACCTGGAGCTGGCGTACACCCTCGCGGACGGTGTGGAGTACCTGCGGGCCGGCCTCGGTGCCGGGCTGGACGTGGACGCGTTCGCGCCGCGGCTGTCGTTCTTCTGGGCCATCGGCATGAACTTCTTCATGGAGGTCGCCAAGCTGCGCGCGGCCCGGCTGCTGTGGGCCAAGCTGGTCAAGCAGTTCGACCCGCAGAACGCCAAGTCGCTGTCGCTGCGCACCCATTCGCAGACCTCCGGCTGGTCGCTCACCGCGCAGGACGTGTTCAACAACGTCACCCGCACCTGTGTGGAGGCGATGGCCGCGACCCAGGGCCACACCCAGTCGCTGCACACCAACGCCCTCGACGAGGCGCTCGCCCTGCCGACCGACTTCTCCGCCCGGATCGCCCGCAACACCCAGCTGATGCTGCAGCAGGAGTCCGGCACCTGCCGGGTCATCGACCCGTGGGGCGGCTCGGCGTACGTCGAGAAGCTCACCCACGACCTGGCCCGCCGCGCCTGGCAGCACATCCAGGAGGTCGAGGCGGCCGGCGGCATGGCCAAGGCGATCGACGCGGGCATCCCCAAGCTGCGCGTCGAGGAGGCCGCCGCCCGCACCCAGGCGCGGATCGACTCCGGCCGCCAGCCGGTGATCGGCGTCAACAAGTACCGGGTCGCCAACGACGAACAGATCGACGTCCTCAAGGTCGACAACTCCTCGGTGCGCGCCCAGCAGATCGCGAAGCTCCGCCGGCTGCGCGCCGAGCGGGACGAGCAGGTCTGCCAGGACGCCCTGCACGCGCTGACCCGGGCCGCCGAGGCCGGGCCGCAGGGCGCCTCGCTGGACGGCAACCTGCTGGCGCTCGCGGTGAACGCCGCCCGTGCCAAGGCCACCGTCGGCGAGATCTCCGACGCACTCGAGAAGGTGTACGGCCGGCACTCCGGGCAGATCCGTACCATCTCCGGTGTGTACCGAGACGAAGCAGGCCCCTCCACCTCGCTGCAGCGCACCCGCGACCTCGTCGAGCGCTTCGAGGAGGCCGAGGGCCGCCGCCCCCGCATCCTGGTCGCCAAGATGGGCCAGGACGGCCACGACCGCGGCCAGAAGGTGATCGCCACGGCCTTCGCCGACCTGGGCTTCACCGTCGACGTCGGCCCGCTGTTCCAGACCCCGGCGGAGGTCGCCCGGCAGGCCGTCGAGGCCGACGTGCACATCGTCGGCGTCTCCTCGCTGGCGGCCGGCCACCTCACCCTGGTGCCCGCGCTGAAGGCCGAACTCGCCGAGGCCGGACGCGAGGACATCACCATCGTGGTCGGCGGCGTCATCCCGCCGCAGGACATCCCGACGCTCCTCGACATGGGCGCCGCCGCGGTCTTCCCGCCCGGCACCGTGATCCCGGACGCCGCCCACGATCTGCTCACCTCGCTCGCCGCCGACCTCGGCCACGAGCTGTGAGCCGCTGAGCCGTGGCCCGGACGATCGACCTCGACCAGTACCGGCAGGGTGTCCTGGACGGCTCGCGCGCCTGGATCGCGCGGGCCATCACCCTCGTCGAGTCCATCCGGCCCGACCACCGCGAGCTCGCCCAGCGGCTGCTGGTCGACCTGCTGCCGCACTCCGGCCGGGCGGTCCGGGTGGGCATCACCGGCGTGCCCGGTGTGGGCAAGTCGACCTTCATCGAGGCCCTCGGCACCATGCTCACCGGCCTGGGGCACAGGGTCGCGGTGCTCGCCGTCGACCCGACCTCCAGCCGGACGGGCGGCTCCATCCTCGGCGACAAGACGCGGATGGAGAAGCTCTCCGTCGACCCGAACGCCTTCGTCCGGCCCTCCCCCACCTCCGGGACGCTCGGCGGCGTGGCCCGCGCCACCCGCGAGTCCATGGTGGTGATGGAGGCCGCCGGGTACGACGTCGTCCTGGTGGAGACGGTCGGCGTCGGGCAGTCGGAGACCACCGTCGCGGGCATGGTGGACTCCTTCCTGCTGCTCACCCTCGCGCGCACCGGCGACCAGCTCCAGGGCATCAAGAAGGGCGTCCTGGAGCTGGCCGACCTGGTCGCCGTCAACAAGGCGGACGGCCCGCACGAGCGGGACGCCAAGGCCGCCGCCCGCGAACTGGCCGGCGCCCTGCGGCTGCTCCAGCCGCCGGACGCCGCCTGGACGCCGCCGGTGCTCACCTGCAGCGGCCTGTCCGGCAACGGGCTGGACGAGCTGTGGGACCGCCTGCGGCAGCACCGCAGCCTGCTCGACGCCACCGGCGCACTGGACGCCAAGCGGCGCGACCAGCAGGTCGACTGGACGTGGGCGATGGTCCACGACCAGTTGCTCGCCAGGCTCCGCGAGCACCCCGAGGTGCGGCGGCTCGTCCCCGTCGTGGAGCAGCAGGTCCGGCAGGGCACGCTGACCGCCACCCTGGCCGCCCAGCGCATCCTCGACGGCTTCGGCTCGGCGAACTGACCCCGCGGCAACGGCCGGTGGGAGCGCGGCACGCGCCCCGCCGGCCGGTCCGGCGGCTGGAGCCGCCGCGGTGGCGGACGACGTCGGCCACCGTCCGGACGGTCATCGCCTTCCCGGTCGGCAGCAGCAGGACCGCGGGCACCGTCTCTCCCTCGCCGCGGACAACAGGGGCGCTTCATGCAGCGTGCGGAGAACCTCTCCGCAGGTCGCGCTCAGTAGTACCGCAGGTAATAAGGTCGTTATCCGAGGGACAACTTCACCACCGCACCGGCCCCGATGACCCGTCAGCCGCCCACCAGCAACGATCGAGGCGCAGCGCCGGTTCTCGTTCCGATGTTCCTACCGAAGGCCGCCCCCGCCGCTCCAGCACCTGCGCGGCTGCCGCCGTTGCCGAGCCCGCAGTGTGCCGAGACTTCCGGTACACGTTCGCCGGGCTCTCCCGGCCTCGCGCAAGCACCCCAACACCGACAGCAGCCCCTCGTCGTGGGCAGGATGACCCCCGCACCCCCTCCTCCAGCGTCAGCTCACCAGCCCGAGCCCCCCGGGAGGCCGGCCACCACGAGGGCGACGGCTTCCTCCGGAGTCTCGGTGCGCGCGACCAACTCCCCGCCTCGGCGCCGCACCCCGTACAGCCGCTCGTCGTGCGGGAGCAGGCCGTACCCGACCTGCCCCTCCCAGAGGCCGTACCCGACCTGCCTCTTCTCAGAAGGCTTGATTGTGGTGGAGAACCATACGTTGAAGTGGCTGGTGATCGGCGTCAGCCTGCGGAGCGCCGGCTGGGCGTACGCCGCCACCAACAGCGCGTGCGTGCGAGGGAGCCGGCCCCACGACGATGTGTGAAAGCGGTCGAGCTTGACGTGCCACGCCAACTCGACCGCGCCGAACGGCTCCTGCTCGTGCGCCAAAGCCCACGGGTGGAACGCGATGCACGGGGCCTGGGCCCTGGTCTCTGTCAGTCCCGCACCACTCATCCACGCCGCTGTTGCCCTGACCACTTCGGCCGGCCCCGCGATCCACCCACCGGCCATGGTCACGCCGTGGCTCTGGAGGGTCATCCAGAAGCCCCCGCACTGCTCGCCGGGCGGATACACCGACAACCGCCGCGAGCCCTCAGTCTGCTCGTAGGGCGGATACACCGTCACCCGTCGGCCGGGCCCCTCAACGCCATACCTCGCGATGCCCGGAAGCTCACCGTCCGGCTCGGGCAGGACGACCCCGAGGCCCTCCGCCGTACACCTCAACACCTCCCCGAGCACCCCGTTGACCAACTCACGCCCGCCTGCCCCCGCCCCGAAGCTCACCCGCTCAGTGTGCCGCGTGGCAGCGCCCGGCCTACCAGGTCGACACAGGGGGATTGGGGCCGGCGATCCCCGGTGACGGGAGGCGCAATTGCGGAAAGTCCGGGACCGGCAGCGTCGCTGGTCCCGGCGGTCGGGGGATGCCCGGCAAGAGCGGCACCGGCGCGGCCCGATGGTGGCCCACCGCTCGGCCGCGCGTGAGCAGCGGAGCGGGCTTGTGAACGCACAGACTGATCAGCAGAGCACCAAGGCAACTCACCGTGACCAAGCCAACTGATACTGGCGGATACGCGACACCTCAACATGCGAGCCCACCAGTCTCACCCCCCGTTCCCGCCCGGGGGCGCGCCGCCGGGGCGCACGGCACTCCGTTCGGGGCGGAACCACTCGATGGGGGCACATCCGCGGCGTGTCCCTCGGACGTCCGCCTCCGGCTGCGCTGTTCTGGTCGGCACCGAAGGCGGTACTCCGCCGCCGACCCGTCCCCACCCGGAGGTTCCCCGATGTCCACGACCGCCGTCTTCAGTGTCGAAGGCATGAGCTGCGGCCACTGCGAGCGGACCGTCACCGCGGGCCTCGCCGCACTGCCGGGTGTCACCGGCGTCAACGCCCACGCCGCCACGGGCCAGGTCACCGTGGAGTCGGCCGGCGACCTCGACGAGTCCATGGTGCGCAGCGTGGTCGGCGAGGCCGGCTTCACCCTCGTCGGCCGGGTCTGAGGCACGGCCGTACCGGCATTCCCTGACCGGCGTTCCCTGACCGGCGTTCCCTGACCGGCGTTCCCTGACCGGCGTGTTCAGGCGGGCGTGTTCAGGCGGGCGTGTTCAGTGCCTCGGGGGCCGGTTCCGGTCCGGCGGCGCGGCCGGGGAGCAGGGGCGTCAGCACCGCGGCCAGGCCGCACCAGGTCAGCAGGCCGAGACCGTTGGCCTTCAGGATCCCGAGGCCCGCGGCCTCGACGTAGAACCCGGTCGCGAACGCCGCGTTCACCAGGGCTGCGCTGACCGCCATCTGCGCCTCGGCCTCGTGGCGGCCGAACAGCCGGCCGAGGCCGCGGGCCAGCGGCTTCTGCAGCACCAGCACGACGGGGCACATCGCCACCGTCAGGACGAGCGCCACCCACCAGGCCGTCTTCGAGGAGAACAGCAGCAGGACACCGGAGACCAGGGTCACCGCCACCGCGGCGAAGAGCCCGCCGGTGCCCCGGTCGAGCTGCGGCGAGGGCTTGTCGATCCACAGCAGTGCGGCGACCACGAGGAAGGCACCGACCCCGGCCAGCGCAGCGGCCCACGGCGTCCAGGAGTCGAAGGCGACCAGCTGAACGGCGACGGCAGCGCTGCCCGCGAGCGCGCTGCGGCGCAGCGCGGAGGCCCGGGCGGTCATCGGCCGTCCGGGCTCGGCGGGTGCATCGCCTGGCAGGGCGGGGTGCGGGTGCGGGTCTGCCCCGGGCGCCGGCGGGGGCGCGCTCCGCGGGTCCGTGGTGCCGGCCGGGCCCGCGGTGGCGGCCCCGCCGGTGGTGCCGCCCGCTCCGGTGGTCCGGACGCCGGGGGCGTCGCCCCGGGTCGGGGAGCCGTCGAGGGGTCCGGACGGATGCGCTCCCGCCTGCGGGGCCGTGGTGCTCGGACCGGCCTGCGCGGGTGCGGGCGCCGTCAGCAGCGCGCCGATGTGCTCGGCGACCTGCTCGGCGCTGCCCGGCCGCTCCCCCGGGTCCTTGGCCAGCAGCGCGAGGACGAGGGCGTCGACCCCGGCCGGGACACCGGGCCGTACGCCGCTGGGCGCCTCGGGCTGCCGGGTGAGGTGCTGGTGGAGGACGGCGAGCGGTGCGCCGGTGAACGGCGGACGACCCGTCAGGAGGGCGTGCAGCAGGCAGCCGACGGCGTACAGGTCGGCGGCCGGGCCGATGCCGCGGTCGCCGCGGGCCTGTTCGGGGGACATGTAGGCGGCGGTGCCCATGGCGGTACCGGTACCGGTGAACGAGTGATTCTCGTACAGGTGCTTGACGATCCCGAAGTCGAGGATCTTGACCGTTCCGCCGGGCAGCAGCATGGCGTTGGCCGGTTTGATGTCCCGGTGGACGAGGCCGGCCCGGTGGGCGGCGGCCAGGCCGGTGCAGACCTGCTGCGTCCAGCCGAGGGCGTCCGGCACCGCGGGCAGCGGCCCCTCGTCGAGGACGTCCTCCAGGGCGCGCCCGTCGAGGTGTTCCATGACCAGGAAGGGTGCGCCGCCGTGCTCCGGGCCGGCCCGGCCGAAGTCGTGGACGGTGACGATGTGCGGGCTGCTGAGGTTGCCGGCGGCCCGGGCCTCGGCGGCGAACCGCTCGACGCCCGAGGAGGAGCTGTCGGCGCCTGTGAGCAGCTTCACCGCCACCGGCCGGCCGACCCGCTCGTCGTACGCCCGCCACACCTGTCCCATGCCCCCGGTGCCGAGCACCGTCTCCAGCCGGTACCGGCCGTCCAGCCGCTCGCCCTGCATCCCCACCCCCGTCAGGTGCCCAGGGGCACGACCCGTCCGGACACCCCCACCGCCCCGGCACTCTACCGGGACGACCACCCGGCCCGGGCGTCGTCACCGGGCCCCGCGCTCCGCCCGGCACACCGCAGGGGATGGAAGGATGGCGGCATGTCGGACTTCGAGAGCTCCGAGCGCCACACCCAGTTGCTCCAGTACGCGCAGAGCCTGACCCCGCCCTCCGGCTGGAAGATCGAAGTGTCCGGGGACGAGATCATCATGATGGCCGGGCCCTCGGTGATCCACCAGCGCAACCTGCTGGTCGTCCGCGAGCAGTTCGACGCCCACCGACCGGCCGGGCCGATGCCGAGCGAGAACACCGACCTCGCATCGCCGAACGTCGGCAGCTGTGCAATCCGGATCTCACCTACATCCCGCTCTCCGTGGTCGAGCTGGGCGGCGACGAGGTGCCCGCGGAGCTCGCCGAGATCGCCGTGGAGGTCGTCTCTCCGTCCAACCCCGAGAACGACCTGGTCGGCAAGGTCCGCGACTACCCGCTCATGCGGATCCCGCTGTACCTGCTGATCGACCCGCGCGAGGGGACGGTCGTGCTGTACGCCGAGCCGGACAACGGTGTCTACCACCGGCAGTGGCGCGGCGTGTTCGGTGACACCGTGCCCGTTCCGGCGCCCTTCTCGTTCGGGCTGGTGACGGGTGACCTGATCCGCTACCCGGCCTGAGTGACCGCCAGGGCGGTTGCGGGGGCCGCGTGGACGCGGACCGGGACGCCGTTGAGGACGGCGGTGCCGGAGAGCGGGTCGAGGGCGTCGGGGTCGGTGAGCCGGTTGACGTTGACGCCGGGGTCGCCGGCGGCGGTGGTCAGCCGGGTGCCGGGGCGGTCGTGACCCCAGCCGTGCGGCAGGCTGACGACGCCGGGCATGACGTCCTCGGTGATCTCGACGGGGGCGGTGAGCTCGCCGGTACGGCTGCGGACGAGGGCGCTGTCGCCGTCGGCGAGCCCGAGGACGGCGGCGTCGGCGGGGTGGACGTGCAGGGTGCACCGGTTGCTGCCGCGGGTCAGCGCGGGCAGGTTGTGCAGCCAGCTGTTGTTGGAGCGCAGGTGGCGGCGGCCGACCAGGACGAGGCCGTCACCGCGTTCGGCGAGGGCGGCGCGCAGCCGGTCGAGGTCCGCGGCGAGCGGTGCGGGGCAGAGTTCGACGGTGCCGGACGGGGTGCGCAGCACCTCGGGCAGCCGGGGTTCGAGCGGGCCGAGGTCGATGCCGTGCGGTGCGGCGAGCAGCCGGGCGAGGGTGAGGCCGTCCGGGTCGGCACCGAAGCCGTCGCCGTAGGCGCCGAGACGGAGCATCAGGTCGACCTGGCGCTCGCTGCCGCTGTCGCCGTGCAGGGCGGCGGCGAGTTCGGCCGGGTCGCGGCCGTGGACGGGCGAGGACGGGTCGGCGACGGCCTTGGCGAGGACGCCGGCGATCGCCGTCTCGTCGAGGGCGTACGGGTTCGCGGCGGCCGCGGCGCCGTGGCCGGCGACGATCATGGTGAGCCGGGAGAGGATGCGGCACTCGTCGAGTTCGCCGTCCTCGAGCGGGAGGGGCGCCGGCGACCAGCGGGCGGTGTTGCGGATCGCGAGGTCGCCGAAGGCGAGGTCGAAGTGCGGGGCGCGGCCGGGCGGCGGGGGCGGCAGAACGACGTGGGCGTGCCGGGTGGTCTCGTTGAGGTAGGGGTCGACGCTGACCATGAAGTCGAGTCCGGTGAGGGCGTCGTCGAGGCGGTGGCCGCCGGGGGTGGAGAGTACCGGGTTGCCGGCCACGGTGATCAGGGCTCGGACCTGGCCCTCGCCCGGGGTGGTGATCTCCTCGGCGAGGGTGACGGCGGGCAGTTCGCCCTTGATCTCGGGCAGGCCGCGGACCCGGCTGTGCCAGCGGCCGGTGGTGAAGCCGCGGCCGCGGCCGGTACCGCGGCGGCGCCGGGCGGCGAGCGGGAACATCGCGCCGCCCGGGCGGTCGAGGTTGCCGGTGAGGGCGTTGAGCACGTCGACGAGCCAGCTCGCGAGGGTGCCGAACTCGACGGTGCTGGTGCCGATCCGGGCGTAGACGGCGGCGGTGGGGGCGGCGGCGAGTTCGCGGGCGAGGGTCCTGATGGACTCGGCGGGGATGCCGCAGGCGTCGGAGACGGCCTCGGGCGGGAAGGGTTCGACGAGCCGGCGAACTTCTTCGGTGCCGGTGAGGTGGGGGCCGGGTGCGGTGAGCTCCTCGGCGAAGAGGGTGTGCACCAGGGCGGCCAGCAGGTAGGCGTCGGCGCCGGGGCGGATCGGCAGGTGGCGGTCGGCGAGGGCGGCGGTGCGGGTGCGGCGCGGGTCGACCACGACGAGGCGGCCGCCGCGCCGGCGCAGCGCCTTGAGCTTGCCGGGGAAGTCGGCGGCGGTGCACAGGCTGCCGTTGGACTCGACGGGGTTGGCGCCGAGCATCAGCAGGTAGTCGGTGCGGTCGAGGTCGGGGACGGGGATGGCCAGCGGGTCGCCGAAGAGCAGGCCGGAGGAGACGTGCTTGGGCATCTGGTCGACGGTGCTGGCGCTGTAGACCTGGGTGCTGCCGACGGCCTTGGCGAGCGCGCCGGCGTAGAGGCCGCCGGCGAGGGTGTGGACGTTCGGGTTGCCGAGGTAGGTGGCGACGGCCTGCCGGCCGTGCTGGCCGATCACCGCCGTGAGGCCGGCCTCCACCGCGGCGAAGGCCTCCTCCCAGTCGACCTCGCGGTGCCCGGTGGCGGTGCGCAGCAGCGGGCGGCGGATCCGGTCGGGGTCGTTGTCGAGCTGGCCGAGGGCGGCGCCCTTGGGGCAGACGAACCCGCGGCTGAACACGTCGGCCCGGTCGCCGCGGGCGGCGGTGATCCGGCCGGTGTCCACGGTGAGTTCGAGTCCGCAGGTCGCCTCGCACAGCGGGCAGACGCGGTACGCCTTCTCGGTCATGCCGACTCCCATCGCCGCGGTTCTCGCCCCCGCCCTGCAGGGTTTAGCGGAACGATAAACCACGGCGGGCCGCTTGTCGCCCGTGGCGGCGAATCCCGTGCGGGAGATGATCGCGCCGGTTTCAGCGTTCTGCTAGAAATCCCGTGCGGCGTCAACATCCGCCGAGGTGCGGCGGGGCTGCCGGGTCACCATGGCGTCCAGGCAGCGGGCCACCCGTCCGTCCAGCTCCTCCACCGGGACGTCGATCTCCCGGGCGAGGTGCTCGCGGAACAGTGCGTACCCGTAGACGGCGGAGGCGACGGCCGCCTGCAGGGCGTCGGTGTCGTCGACGGGCAGTTCGCCGCGCGCGGCCTCGGCCTCCAGCAGCCGGTGCTCGTGAGCCCGGCCGGGCAGCGGGCGGGGGCGCTCGTCGCCGTCCAGGACGAGCAGGGCCATCAGCCGGATCGGGCCGGGGCGGCGCAGCGCCGTCCAGAAGAACCGGGAGAGCCGCTTGCGGAGCGGCAGTTCTTCGGAGGCGGCGGCTGCCGCGTCCTGCACGCTCTCCTGGCCCTGGGCCCACAGGGCGGAGCGCAGCAGGTCGCGGCGGGAGCCGAAGTACTGGTAGACGAGGCCGCGGTTGACGCCGGCCTCGTCCGCCACCTCGCGGAGGTTGAGGCCGGCGAGCACGCCCTGCTGCTGCAGGAGGTCCAGGGCTGCGGTGCGCAGGGCCTCCTCGGTCGCCGCCCGGTCGTGGGACGAGCGGGTGCGCTGCGGCGTCCGTGGGGTGCTCACCGGGTGCCTCCGCGGGTGGGTTCGGCGCCGCTGCCACCGGCGCGGCCTGCGCCGACGACTCTACGGCCTCGGTCCGCTCTCCCGGCGGTGGGCGTCGATCGCCGGTGGGACACCAACGAACGGATCGGTTCGACGCCTCCCGCCTCGACGGCCTCCGCCAGGGCCCGGGTCTGACCGTCGATCATGTCGGGCAGGCGGTCGGCGGCGACCACGGCCGGGGCGGCCTCGAGCGCCGCCGGGTTCCTCTCGGGACGGGGGATGAGCTCGGTACCGCCGTGCGCGGGCCGACTCGCTGCAGCACTGCTCTCCTCGGACGTGCGGCCACTCGGTCGCGGACCACTCGCCGGTGCGGACGCCTCCGGGCCCGTCCCCGTGCGCGCCGACCGCCTCCACGGCGAAGGCCCCGCCGTCGGAACGGCGGGGCCTTCGGTCACTCCTGGGAGTGCGGGGTGGTTCAGCCGAGGGCGGCGATGGCGTCGTTGAAGGTCTTCGACGGGCGCATCACGGCCGCGGCCTTGGTGGTGTCGGGCCGGTAGTAGCCACCGATGTCGGCCGGCGAGCCCTGGACGGCGATCAGCTCGTCGACGATCGTCTGCTCCTGCTCGGACAGCGTCTTGGCGAGGCCGGCGAACGCCTGGGCGAGCTCGGCGTCGGCGGTCTGCTGGGCGAGCTCCTGGGCCCAGTACAGGGCCAGGTAGAAGTGGCTGCCGCGGTTGTCGATGCCGCCGAGGCGGCGGCTCGGCGACTTGTCCTCGTTGAGGAAGGTGCCGGTGGCGCGGTCCAGGGTGTCGGCGAGCACCTGGGCGCGGGCGTTGCCGGTGGTGGTGGCGAGGTGCTCGAAGCTGACGGCCAGGGCGAGGAACTCGCCGAGGCTGTCCCAGCGCAGGTAGTTCTCCTTGACCAGCTGCTGGACGTGCTTCGGGGCGGAGCCGCCGGCGCCGGTCTCGAAGAGGCCGCCGCCGTTCATCAGCGGGACGACCGACAGCATCTTGGCGCTGGTGCCCAGCTCCAGGATCGGGAAGAGGTCGGTCAGGTAGTCGCGCAGCACGTTGCCGGTCACCGAGATGGTGTCCTCGCCGCGGCGGATGCGCTCCAGCGAGAACGCGGTGGCCTCGACCGGCGAGAGGATCTCGATCTGCAGGCCCTCGGTGTCGTGCTCCGGCAGGTACGCCTTCACCTTGGCGATCAGCTGCGCGTCGTGGGCGCGGCCCTCGTCCAGCCAGAAGACGGCCGGGACGCCGGTGGCGCGGGCGCGGGTGACGGCGAGCTTGACCCAGTCGCGGATCGGCAGGTCCTTGGTCTGGCACATCCGGAAGATGTCGCCGGCGCCGACGGCCTGCTCCAGCACCACGGCGCCGGAGGCGTCGACGACGCGCACGGTGCCGGTGGTGGCGATCTCGAAGGTCTTGTCGTGGCTGCCGTACTCCTCGGCCTTCTGCGCCATCAGGCCGACGTTGGGCACCGAGCCCATGGTCGACGGGTCGAAGGCTCCGCGGGCGCGGCAGTCGTCGATGACGACCTGGTAGACGCCCGCGTAGCTGCTGTCCGGCAGCACGGCGAGGGTGTCGGCCTCCTGGCCGTCCGGGCCCCACATGTGGCCCGAGGTGCGGATCATGGCCGGCATCGAGGCGTCGACGATGACGTCGGACGGCACGTGCAGGTTGGTGATGCCGCGGTCGGAGTCGACCATGGCCAGGGCCGGGCCCTCGGCCATCTCGGCGTCGAAGGAAGCCTTGATCTCGGCACCGTTGGCCAGCGACTCCAGGCCCTTGAAGATGCCGCCGAGGCCGTCGTTCGGGGTCAGGCCGGCCGCGGCGAGGTCGGCACCGTACTGCGCGAAGGTGTTCGGGAAGAACGCGCGGACGACGTGGCCGAAGACGATCGGGTCGGAGACCTTCATCATGGTGGCCTTGAGGTGCACCGAGAACAGCACGCCCTCGGCCTTGGCACGGGCGACCTGCGCGGTCAGGAACTCGCGGAGCGCGGCGACGCGCATCACCGAGGCGTCGACGACCTCGCCGGCCAGCACCGGCACCTTCTCGCGCAGCACGGCGGTGGAGCCGTCGTCGCCGTGCAGCTCGATGCGGAGGCTGCCGGCCTCGGCGACGACCGCGGACTTCTCGGTGGAGCGGAAGTCGTCGACGCCCATGGTGGCGACGTTGGTCTTGGAGTCGGAGCTCCAGGCGCCCATGCGGTGCGGGTGGGCCTTGGCGTAGTTCTTCACCGAGGCGGGGGCGCGGCGGTCCGAGTTGCCCTCGCGCAGGACGGGGTTGACGGCGCTGCCCTTGACCTTGTCGTACCGGGCGCGGGTCTCACGCTCCTCGTCGGTCTTCGGGTCGTCCGGGTAGTCCGGCAGGGCGTAGCCCTGGGCCTGCAGCTCGGCGATCGCGGCCTTGAGCTGCGGGATGGACGCCGAGATGTTCGGCAGCTTGATGATGTTGGCACTGGGGGTCTTGGCCAGCTCGCCGAGCTCGGCGAGGGCGTCGGCGATGCGCTGGCCCTCCTCGAGACGCTCCGGGAAGCTCGCGATGATGCGCCCGGCGAGGGAGATGTCGCGCGTCTCCACCTTGACGCCCGCCGTCGAGGCGTACGCCTGGACCACGGGCAGGAAGGAATACGTTGCCAGGGCCGGGGCCTCGTCAGTGTGCGTGTAGATGATGGTCGAGTCAGTCACCGGGTACTCCGCTTCACGTGTACAACGTCTCGACGTCAAGATATCTCGTCCGGGACCCTATCCGACACCGCCCCCCGCATCGAGTTGTCCCGCGGCGCCGGAGGCGGCCGGCCGCACGAGGAATCCGCCGCCACCCTATGACCGTTCCGCGCCGACCGCGCCGTGGCCGCGCCGCGGTCCGGATGCCGCCGCAGTTCGGCCCCGCCGCGCGCCCCGGCTGGCGTGGCCGCACGCGCGTCGGCGCGGCGCCGCCGGGGCGGAGTGCGCCCTTCCGGCGCCGGGCGGTGCCATCATCGGGTCATGACGGGATCACCGGACGCGTTCGGGCAGGGGGACGGCACCCGGCGGCAGTGGGCGGCGCGCCTCGCCTTCGCCGCCGCGGGAGGCGCTGCGGTGGTGCTGCTGATCGTCGGCGGGCTGAAGTCGCTGGCGCTGATGATCGCCGGTCTGGCCGCGCTCGCCGTGGCCGTCGCCGGCCTCTGGTGGGCGCTCACCCACCGCGGCACCCGGCGCCTGCTGGCGATCGGCCTGGCCGCGGGCGCGGTGGCCGCCGTCCTCGTCGGGTACGCCCTGGTCGACCTGCTCTGGGCCGTGCTGCTCGTACTGGCCCTGTGGGCGGTCGCGGTGGCCGCCGGCCGGTCCGCCCTCTCGCACGGCACCAGCAAGCCGGTCGAACACCGCACACCGGCGCCCGCCCGACCGTTCCTGATCATGAATCCGCGGTCCGGCGGCGGCAAGGTCGAGCGGTTCGGGCTGGCCGCACGGGCCCGGGCGCTCGGCGCGGAGGTCGTCCTGCTCGACCCGGAGCACCACCAGGACGTCGCCGAGCTGGCCCGGGCCGCGGTGACCCGTGGCGCCGACCTGCTCGGGGTCGCGGGCGGCGACGGCACCCAGGCACTGGTCGCGGGCGTGGCCGCCGAGCACGGTGTGCCCTTCCTGGTGATCTCCGCCGGGACGCGCAACCACTTCGCGATGGACCTCGGCCTGGACCGCACCGACCCGGGCACCTGCCTGGACGCCCTCACCGACGGCGTGGAGCTGCGGATCGACCTCGGCACGATCGGCGACCGGGTCTTCGTCAACAACGCGTCCTTCGGCACGTACGCGGCCGTGGTGCAGAGCCCGGCGTACCGGGACGACAAGGTGCGCACCATCCTCGAGATGCTGCCCGACCTGCTGACCCACCAGCGCGGCCCGCGGCTGGCGCTGCGCGCCGCGGGCACCGAGGTGGACGCCCCGCAGGCCGTCCTGGTCAGCAACAACCCGTACGCGCCGGGCGACGCGGGCGGGCTGGGCCGCCGGCCGCGTCTCGACACCGGGGCGCTCGGGGTGCTCGGGGTCAAGGTGGACAACGCGGCCCAGGCGGTCGGACTGCTGCGCGGCGGCAGCGCGACCGGGCTGACGGCGCTCGCCGCGCGCGAGGTGGTGATCGACGCCGACGCCCCCGAGATCCCGGTCGGTGTGGACGGCGAGGCGCTCGTCCTGCCGACACCGGTGGTCTGCCGGATCCGCCCCGCCGCGCTGCGGGTGCGGGTGCCGCGGCACCGGCCCGGGGTGCCGAGCGCCCGGCCGCCGCTGGACTGGCGGCGCCTGCGGGAGATCGCCTTCCCGCCGCGGGACACCGTCGCCTGACCCCCGGCCCCCGTTGTCCGGTCAGTGCCCGAGGGCCGCCTTGGCCGCGACGATGACCAGACCGAGCAGCAGGTTCGCCACGCCCTCGCCGACGGCCATCCGGCGGGACGCGCCCGCGCGGACAGCACCGAGCGTCGCCCAGGTGACCTGCTGCGCCACCGCCACCGCCAGCGCGAGCCAGGCCGTCCCGGCGAGGTCGAGACCGAACAGCGGACTGACCGCCACCGCCACCGCGGGCAGCACGGCGGCCTCCACGATGGACCACTCGTGCCCGGCGACCCGCCGCAGCTCCCGGAGGTCGATGGCCTGGCCGACGATCCGCTCGCCGGCGACCTGCGCGTAGACGTGGGCCGCCCAGAACACCACGCCGGTGATCAGCAGCAGTCCGATCAGCTGGAGCCGCGGGAACTCGCCCGCCGTACCGGCGGTGGCGACGACGGACGCGGCGAGCAGCGAGCCGTACACCGCCCCGGCGTAGTCCGTCCGTCCGGCGTGGAGCCGCTCCTTGTGCACGGGCCGCCCGGTCGGGGCGGGAGTACTGGTCACCCGACCCAACATAGGGGCCCGAACCGGACATTCCGGTGAGCGACGCCGTCGGCCGGACGGCCCGGGCGACGGCCGGGGCGTGCGGTGTGCGGGGTTCCGGTGCGCGAGGTGTGCCACGTCCGTCCGACGTGCGGGACGCGTGCGGTCGTGGGCCGGCGCCGCCCCGCTCGGCGCCGGGCCGCCGGGGTCAGCTCGTCGAACCGAGAATTGCCAGTACCACGAGTCCGATGAGCGCCAGCGTCCAGGCCCACCAGGTGTCCTTCAGGTCCATTGCATCCTCCCGGGAGTGTTGCGCCGATCAGAGCACTACTGTGACGGACGGTCAACACTTCTGACAGAGGGTCGCGGCCGATCACCGGAACAGACCGCGGTGGCGGGCCGCTCAGCCGGCCAGGGCGACGAACTCCGGCTGGTCGAGGACGCGCAGCCAGCTCCCGTCCGGCTGGCGGAGCACCACCTGGGCGCGGGCGCCCGCGCCGTCCCGCGGCGGGGTCGAGGTCATCGCGACGTCCCCGCTGACCAGGGTCGGCAGCGGCGCCTCCGGCTCGAAGTGCGGGCGGTTCGCCAGAACCTTCTCCCACAATGCCCGGATCGCCTCCCGGCCAACCGTGAACCGGCCCGGCGGATAGGCCATCACGGCATCCTCCGTGTACAGCGCAGCGACCCCGGCCGCGTCGCCCGCGTTGGAGCGCTCCACGAACAGGCGGGTGATGTCCTCGGGCTTCAGGGCCTTCCCGTACTTCTCGTACTCCGCGGAGCCGGTCCGCTGCTGCTCGCTCTCCGGCATGACGCCCTCCCGGCGATCGGTCCGTTGCTGGATTCCGCGACCGTCCTCCGGCCCGGTGCTTCCAGCCTCGCCCCGCGGCGATCAGAAGTCCAACAGCTGGATCTGCTGGGAACTAGAATCAGCAGTCATGGAATTGCGGCAGCTGGAGTACTTCGTCGCGGTGGCGGAGGAGCAGAGTTTCACCCGTGCGGCGGAGCGGGTGCACATCAGCCAGTCCGGGGTCAGCGCCCAGATCCGGCAGCTGGAGCGGGCGCTCGGCGCGGAGCTCTTCGACCGTTCCGCGCGGGCCGCGACGCTCACCGTGGCGGGCAAGGCCGCCCTGGAGCACGCCCGGGCCGCGCTGGCCTCGGCAGCGGCCGTCCGGGAGGCGGTGGGCGAGGTGACCGGGCTGATCCGCGGGCGGCTCACGGTGGGGATGGTCCTCGGCTGCACGGTCACTCCGCTCTTCGAGGCGCTCGCCGCCTTCCACCGGGCCCACCCGGGGGTGGAGATCTCCCTGCTGGAGGACAACTCGGACCGGCTCGCGGAGGCGGTGCGCAGCGGCGCCGTCGACCTCGCCCTGGTCGGCACGGCCACTGCCGCGCCCGAGGGCCTGGAGGCGCTGACGATCGTCAGCGAGCCGCTGGTCGCGGCCGTCCCGGCGGGCCATCCGCTGGCCGGCCGGGGCCGGGTCGCGCTGGCCGCCCTGGCGGAGCATCCACTGGTCTGCATGCCCCGCGGCACCGGCATCCGCACGGTGCTGGACGGGGCGTGCGCCGCCGCCGGGGTCCGGCCCGTGATCGCGCTGGAGGCCGGGGCGGCGGACGCCGTGGCCGACCTCGCCGCGCGGGGGCTCGGGGTGGCCGTGTTCAGCGCGTCGATGGCCGCGGCGTACGCGGACCGGCTGACCGCCCTGGCGATCGAGGACGCCACCGAGCCGGCCCTGCTCGCACTGGTGTGGCGCCCGGCGCACGGCCCCGCCGTCCGCGAGGCCGTCCGCCGGTGCCGCCGGGCGTTCGCGGCCGGCCCGGCCTGAACCGCCCCCGGACGGCTACACGAAGCCCTCGGCGATCAGCGTCGCGCCGTCCGCGGTGACGCGGTGCCGGCGGCCCGATCCGCCCACCACCCGGCTCCAGCTCTCGACGATGAGGGACTCGCCCTCCAGCCGGTAGTTGAAGCCGCCGTACATGCCGGGGATCCGGAAGCCCATGTGCGGGACGGTAAGTTCGGTGAGCACCTCGAGCTGCGGCAGGGCGAGCCGGTGCTTCTCGACCAGCCCGTGGCCGTCCTCGCGGACGAGGGTGTGCAGGTGGCCCTCCAGGGCGGCCAGCAGGGCCGGCGGCAGCGGGTGACGCACGACGGGCCGCAGCACGTCCAGCAGGTGGGTGTGGCCGCGGGACGCCGCGATGTCCGAGGCCCGCCGGCCGTCGGAGGTGCGCAGGGTGCGCCAGGCACCGGCGACGAGCAGCCGGGTGGCCGTGACGACCGGGGCGCCGTGCCAGGCCGCTTGGTGGAGCGGGGCGAAGCCGCTGGGGCCGCCGATGCGGGTGGCGTTGGCCCACTCCGGCTGCTCGTCGAGCAGTTCGAACACCCGGCTCCATGAGCCGTCCCGGGCGGCGTCGGCGAGCGCGTCGCGTTCGGCGACCGCCTCGGCGCCGTAAACGTCACGGGTGGTCACGCCGTCCCAGGCCGAGTTCTCACGGATCGCCATTCGATCATCGTAGCCGCGGGGGCAGACAGCGGGTCGGCCGCCGGGTACTATCCCCCACACCGTAGTTACCCGCCGGTAGCTTTCGGTCCGGCCCCGCGCGCCGGCATCGACCGCCCGGTGGCGCACGGCGGTGACCCCGCGCGGCTCGGTCCGCCACAGCCGTCCCGAAGGAGATGCCATGCCCGCACTGGACCGCCAGGACGACGTCTTCGTCCTCGACCTCGGCGACACCGAGAACCGCTTCCACCCCGACTGGGTCGCCGCCGTCAACGGCCTGCTGGACGAGGTGGAGAAGGCCGAGGGCCCGCGCGCCCTGGTGACCACGGCCACCGGCAAGTTCTGGTCCAACGGCCTCGACCTGGACTGGCTGTTCGCCAACACCGACCGGGCAGTCGAGTACGTGTCCTCCGTCCAGGAACTGCTGGCCCGGATGCTGACCCTGCCCGTGGTCACCGTCGCCGCGCTGCAGGGGCACACCTACGCGGCCGGGGCGATGTTCTCGCTGGCGCACGACTTCCGGGTGATGCGCGGGGACCGGGGCTACTGGTGCCTGCCCGAGGCCGAGATCAACATCCCGTTCACGGCGGGCATGTCGGCGCTCATCCAGGCCCGGCTCCACCCGCAGGCCGCCCACGAGGCCATGGTCACCGCCCGCCGCTACGGCGGCCACGACGCCCTCACCGCCGGCATCGTCGACCGCGTCTCCGACGAGGACACCCTCCGCCGCACCGCCCTCGAACTCGCCGCCGCCCACACCACCAAGGCCGGCCCGACCGTCGGCACCATCAAGACCCGGATGTACGGCCCCGCCCTGGCCGCCCTCCGTGAGAAGGACATCCCCCTCGGCTGAACCCGCGCCCCGCCGCCGTGCCCGAACACCCCCCGGCGGCTCGGGCACGGCGGATCCGGGTCCTGCTGCCGGTGACCGATCGGCGTTGTGGCGGGCGGAAAGGGACGGCAGCGGCCGCAACACGCCGGGTAGCCTGCCGGGATGGCCTACCAGATGGTGATCTTCGACAACGACGGGACGCTCGTCGACAGCGAGCACACGGCGCACCGCGTGCTCTCGGGCTACCTGACCGAGCTCGGGTACCCGACCACGCTCGAGGAGTCCTTCCACCACTTCCTCGGCAATGCCGGGCGCAATGTGCACGCCGTCGTCGCCGACCGCTACGGCGGCACCCTGCCCGAGGACTTCACCGCCCGCTGCCACGACCGCGTCTTCGCCGCGTTCCAGCAGGGCGTCGACGCCACGCCCGGCGCGGCCGAGGTCCTCGCCGAGCTCGGACGGCGCGGACTGGGCTACTGCCTGGCCTCGTCCTCCGACCACGCTTGGATCGACCTCACCCTGGACCGGTCGGGCCTGCGCACGTACCTGCCCGCGCCGGTGGTCTTCAGCGCCGAGGACGTCGCCGGCATCGGCAAGCCCGCCCCGGACCTCTTCCTGCACGCCGCACGGGCGATGGATGTGGCGCCCCGGGACTGCCTGGTCGTCGAGGACAGCCCCAACGGCGTCCTCGCCGCGCGGGCCGCCGGGATGGACGTCCTGGGCTACACCGCACTGATGCCGGCCGACCGCCTCGCGGCCGCCGGGGCTACCGCGCTGATCCGCGAGCTGCGGCAGGTCCTCGACCACGTGGCCTGAGCCGGCGCCACCTCTTGGTGAAGCCGCCCGGGCCGCCGGAAAATTCATGAAGAAAGCTCGTCCTACCCGTCCCTGAAAACCCCCTTGACGGGCCCGTCACAGGGCCGGGAGCCACCGCGGGGACACCGACCGGAGTGTCGCCCCGGCCAGGGCTTGCACGACCCCTCAGGGGCGCCCACAAGGGACCGGCGACCCGGCCCCCACCTGGCCGTTTACCGCTTCCCGTCATAGTCTGACGGTCCGTCGGAAGGGGGGCCGGATGGACCGGACCGTACGCACTGTCGATGACGTCTTCGAGCTTCTTGAC
This sequence comes from Kitasatospora sp. DSM 101779, assembly GCF_025655475.1. Classification (GTDB taxonomy): domain Bacteria; phylum Actinomycetota; class Actinomycetes; order Streptomycetales; family Streptomycetaceae; genus Kitasatospora. The sequence goes on from NZ_JAHTIK010000001.1 coordinate 731,575, forward strand.
GGGCTGTTCGCCAGCCGGGACGGCCGCTGGGCCACCGGTGACGGGGCGGGCTACTGGGACCGCTTCTACGCCGACCGGTCGAAGCCCGTCCCGTTCTTCGTGGCCAAGCCCGACGAGGGCCTGGCCGGTCACATCGACCGCGGTCTGATCCGTCCCGGCCGGGCGCTGGACCTCGGGTGCGGTCCGGGGCGCAATGCTCTCTTCCTGGCGTCCCGGGGGTTCGAGGTGGACGCGGTGGACCTCTCGCCGACGGCTCTCGCCTGGGCCGGGGACCGGGCTCGGGAGGTGGGCGTCGAAGTGCGCCTCCTCTGCGGCGACGCGTTCCGGCTCGCCGGCACGGAGCTGACCGGCCCGTACGACCTGGTCGTCGACTCGGGCTGCTTCCACCACCTGCCGCCGCACCGCCGCGTCAGCTATCTGGCGCTCCTCGACCGGGTGTTGGCACCCGGCGGCCACCTCGCGCTGACCTGCTTCGCCACCGGTGCGATGGGCTCGGAACTCTCCGACGCGGACCTCTACCGGGAGGGGCGGCTGCAGGGCGGGCTCGCCTACAGCGCGGAGTCGCTGCGCGGGATCTTCTCGGACCTGACGGAGGTCGAGCTGCGCCGGATGAACGACGAACCGGCCGGGTCGGCGCTGTTCGGCGAGGCGTTCCTGTGGACGGCGCTGTTCCGCCGGGAAGCGCGAGTGGCACAGGCGGGCGAGGGGGACGGATCTCACCCGTCGGCGGCGGCGACCCGGGCGGCGATCGCGTCGAGGAGGAGTTCGAGCGCGACGGGGTAGCCGCTGCGCCGCATGTCGACGGCGAGCAGCCGTGCGGTCGCCGCGATGTTGGGGTGGGTGTCCGGAGACAGGGTTCCGTAGCTGGCCCGCCAGACCGCGAGGTCGGCGGCCTGGGCCGCCGCCGGGAGGGCGAGTGCGGCGGCGTCCAGGGCGGCGAACCCGAGCGCCTGGTCGACGAAGGCGTGGTAGATCCGCACCGCCTCGCCGTCCGGCAGGCCGGCCGCGCGCAGCACTCCGAGGATCGCCTCGACCACCCGGACCTCGTGCTCGCGGCCGGTGGTGCGGTGGGCGGCGAGCAGGGCGGCCTGCGGGTGGGCCTGGTAGCAGGCGTGGATGCGCAGGCCGATCTCCTGCAGGTCGGCCCGCCAGTCGCCGGTGGCCCGGAAGCCCTCCTGGGCGCGGCCGATCATCTCGTCGGTGAGTGCGAGCAGCAGGTCGTCGGCGCTGTGGAAGTAGCGGTAGATCGCGCTGGGGTCGGCGCCGAGGGCGGCGCCGAGCTTGCGCACGGTGAGTGCCCGGGCACCCTGCTGGGCGACGAGGTGCAGGGCCGTCTCGACGATCGTCCGCTCCGACAGCACGGTGCCCTGCCTGGTCGGGCGCCTGCGCCGGCGGAGGTCTTCCGGTACCACGCGTTCGGTCATGGCCGGTGAGCTTATGACAACAGCATTGACGTGTGAAGCGGCCCGACGGTTTCATTCCCAGCCACCGGCGCCCTCCCTCCCCGCCGGCCACTCCCCCACAGCGAGGCGGTACTCCCTTGGCATCACCGCTCAAGCCCCCCGGCCGCACCGCGGACTCCGCCGCCGCGGCCGCCCCCCTGACGACGATGCGCAAGTCGGTCGGCATCGAGGGCGGCGTCGTCATCGCCGCCTCGACGACCGCGGCGACCACCAGCATCGGCATCGGTCTCGGCCTGATGGCGGGCGTGGTCGGCCTGCACCTGCCGGCACTGATGCTGCTGGCCTTCCTGCCGGTGCTCGCCATCGCGGGCGGCTACGGCCGACTCAACCGGGTCGAGCCGAACGCGGGCAACAGCTACAGCTGGGTCGGCCGCACCCTCAACCCGTGGCTGGGCTTCCTGTCCGGCTGGGTCGGCATCGTGGGCACGGTCGTCTTCCTCGCCTACACCACCGCCGTGACCGGCTCGGCGGTGCTGCAACTGCTCGGCCTGGCGGGCCTGCACCGGCTCGGCGGTCTGACCCTCGACCCGGACTCCACGCTGCAGACCACGGCCATCGGCCTGGCCGTGCTCGGCGCCGCCACCGCCGTCGCGGTCCGCGGGCTGGACCTCTCCGCCCGGCTGCAGAAGTACCTGCTGGTCTTCGAGTACGCGGTGCTGCTGGTCTTCTGCGGCTACGGCCTGTTCGCCGGCGACCAGCCGTTCTCGCTCGACTGGTACAACCCTTTCACGATCCCCTCGCTCTCCGCGCTGGCCCAGGGCATGGTGCTCGCGGTCTTCTGCTACTGGGGCTTCGAGTCGGTGTTCAGCATCGGCGAGGAGGTCCGCGACCCGCGGGACGCCTCCCGCGGCGGATTCATCGCACTGACCGTCATCATGCTGCTCTTCCTGCTTGCCGGGACGGCCTTCCAGCGCGTACTGCCGCTCTCCGAGCTCGCCGACAACGGTGCCCAGGGGCTGACGTACTTCGGTGCGAAGCTCGCCGACCAGCCGCTGGCCGCGCTGCCGCTGGTGGCGCTGCTGTTCTCCGCCGCGGCCTCGCTGCAGGCCGGCATCATCCCCACCGCCCGCGGCATGTTCGCGATGGGACGGGACGGCACCCTCGGCCCGGTGTGGATGCGGCTGCACCCCCGGCACGGCACCCCCGCCGTCGGCACCGTGCTGATCGCCGCGGCTGCCACCGTGCTCGCCCTGCTCTCACTGGCGATCCCCACCGTCGGCGACCTGATCTCGGCCGCGGTCAACGCCAGCGGCATCCTGGTCGCCTTCTACTACGCGCTCACCGCGCTCGCCGCCGCGGTGCGCTTCCGCGGCCTGCTGCGCACCGCGCCGTGGGAGGGGCTGCGGGCGGTGGTGGCGCCGCTGCTCGGCGCGCTCGTCCTGCTCGCCGTCGGCGGGTACCTGGTGTGGACCTTCTGGTCCTCCGCCGATCACTTCGAACTCAGCGCCGACAACGGCTGGTTCCAGCTGCTGGTGCCCGCGCTGATGGCCGGCTCCGGCCTGCTGGCGGCGGCCTGGGCCCGCTGGGTGCGCCGATCCCCGTACTTCGACCGCAGATCCCCGGCCCGCTCCGCCGAGCCGGCCCTCGAACCGACCGTCTGATCCCCGGCCCGGGCCCGCCCACCGCTGGGCCCGGGCCCGACGAACCCACCGATCCGCGGCGCCACCGCCGCCCGAGCACTGGAGCACCACCCATGGCCCAGGCCGATCTGGTCTTCACGAACGGCCCCGTCCACACCAACGACCCGGCCCGCAGCCGGGCCACCGGCCTCGCCGTCACCGCCGGACGGATCACCGCCGTCGGCCACGACGAGGTCCGCGAGCTGATCGGACCGCGCACCCACGTCGTCGACCTGCACGGCAGGTTGCTGATCCCCGGCTTCCAGGACGCGCACGTCCACGCGGTGTACGGCGGCGCCGAGCTCGCCGAGTGCGACCTGTCCGGCACCACCGGCGTCGACGAATACCTGCGCCGTGTCCGCGAGTTCGGGGCGGCCCACCCCGACCGGGAGTGGATCACCGGCAGCGGCTGGTCGATGGAGAGCTTCGAGGGCGGCCTGCCGAGCCGGCAGCTGCTCGACGCCGTCTGCGCGGACCGTCCGGTCTTCCTGCTGAACCGCGACCACCACGGCGCCTGGGCCAACACCCGCGCCCTGGAGCTCGCCGGGCTCACCGCCGACACCCCGGACCCGGCCGACGGCCGGATCGAACGCGAGCCCGACGGCACCCCCAGCGGCGTGCTGCAGGAGGGCGCGACCGGCCTGGTCTCCCGCCTCGTCCCGCCGAGCACCGCGGCCGACCGGCTGGCCGGCCTGCTGCGCGCCCAGCGGCTGCTGCACTCGCTCGGCATCACCGGCTGGCAGGACGCCCTGCTCGGTGTCTTCAACGGACAGCCCGACGTCTCGGACGCCTACCGGACGGCCGCCCTCGACGGCACGCTCACCGCCCGGGTCACCGGCGCCCTCTGGTGGGACCGCGAACGCGGCGCCGAACAGATCCCCGAACTGGTCGCACGACGCCGGGAGTTGAGCCACGGGCGGTTCCATGCCCGCGCGGTCAAGATCATGCAGGACGGCATCGCGGAGAACTTCACCGCCGCCATGACCAGCCCCTACCTCGACCGGTGCGGCTGCGCCACCGCGAACAGCGGGATCAGCTTCGTCGACCCCCAGCGGCTGCGCGAGCACGTCACCGCCCTCGACGCCCTGGACTTCCAGGTGCACTTCCACGCCCTCGGCGACCGCGCCGTGCGCGAGGCGCTGGACGCGGTCGAGGCCGCCGTCGCCGCCAACGGCCGGCGCGGCAACCGGCACCACCTCGCCCACCTCCAGGTCGTCCACCCCGACGACGTCCCGCGCTTCGCCCGGCTCGGCGCGATCGCCAACATCCAGCCGCTGTGGGCCGCCCACGAGCCGCAGATGGACGACCTCACCATCCCCTTCCTCGGCCCCGAACGCGCAGCCTGGCAGTACCCGTTCGGCTCGCTGCTGCGCGCCGGCGCCACCCTCGCCGCGGGCAGCGACTGGCCGGTCAGCAGCCCCGACCCGATCGCCGGACTGCACGTCGCCGTGAACCGCGTCGAACCCGGCGCCACCGACGGCCGGGTCTTCCTGCCCGAGCAGCGCCTCGATGTGGCCACCGCCCTCGCCGCGTACACCGCCGGCTCGGCCCACGTGAACGGCCATGACGACGCCGGCAGCCTGCGCCCCGGCCACCTCGCCGACCTGGTCGTCCTGGACCGGGACATCCTCACCGCGCCGCCCGCGGAGATCGCCGACGCCCGGGTCGAACGGACCTACGTCGGCGGGGAACTCGTCCACCTGGCCGGCTGACCCCGGCCGCCCCGGTGCGCGCGGCCGGCGCACCGGGGGCTGTCAGTGATCGCCACTACCTTTCTCAGCGTCCCGCCGATCCGGCGCGGCACACCCCCGGACGCAAGGAGAAGGTGCATTGTCTGCCTGGGAGGAGTCGAGCACGGCGCGCGTGGTGCCGCCCGCGCGGCCGCGCAAGCTCGCCAAGGTCCCGTTCGTCGAACTGGCCGACGGCCGGCTGCAGGGCGTGGTGTCCAGCGGCTCCGACATCGAGCGGGTCTACGTGTCGTCCGTCGCCGCCGGCGACTTCGCGTTCGCCTGCAGCACCAACAACAACAGGCCCTGCGGCGGCGCCCGCGGCTCGTTCTGCAACCACATCGGCGCCCTGGTCACCGAGGCGGTGCTGCAGTACGGCGCCGAGCGGGTCGCCCGCTACCTGCGGGTCGAGACCGCCGACGACGCGGCGGCCATCGCCGGTGCGATGCGGGCCACCCGGCCCCCGGCCGCCGACCGGGCGGCCGCCGCGCAGGTGTTCAGCCGCTTCCTGCGCCACCTGGCGTACCTGGAGCTCGCGCCGACCACCGCGCCGCTGCCGGAGATGCAGTGGTTCCCGCCGACCCGGGCGGCGGTGGCCTGATGCGCGCCGACCTGCTCACCGATCCGGTCGACGGCCTCGACGAGGCGCTCGCCGCCGTCGACGCCTTCGACCGCGTGCTCGCCGCCGGAGTGCTGCGGCCGCAGCCCGCCCAGGCCGCCGGGCTGCTCGCCCTGGCCGGGGCCGTCGCCGGCTCGCCGCTCGCCGCCCGGGCCGCAGAGGCCGCCGAGAAGACCGCCGCCGGTGTCGGGGACGAGGACCACCTCACCGCCCTGGCCGCCGCCCGCTGCGCCCTGCTCGGCTCCGTCCACGACGCGCTCACCGCCCGGATCGACGAGGCGACCGGCCGCGGCCGCGCCGCCGCTCCGCCCACCGGGCCCGGCACCCCGCAGGCCGCCAACCTGCTCGCCGCCGCCCGCGCCTGGCTCACCGACCTCGCCCGGGCCGGCTGGCAGGGCATCGACCACGAACTCGTCGCCGGCGCCGCGCCGGTGGTCACCGCGATGCTGCCCGACCCGGCGCTGCGCCGCCTCGCCACCCTGCTGGACGGCTTCGCCGCCGAACTCGCCGCCTCCTGCCCCGGCGCCACCCTGGAGCGGGTGCCGCTGCGCCGCTGGGCCGACCTGTGGTCGCGGGCCCTGGTGCTCACCGTGCCGGGCGCGGCCGCCGTACCGCCCGCCACGGGCGTGACGGGCCGTCTGCTGCCGCTGGGCATCGACCTGCAGGAGCACGCGACGGCCGTCCAGGCCCAGGTGCACGCCGTCCTGGAGCCCGCCGGCGGCGGCACGCCCCGGCTGGTGCGCGCCTCCGTCTCCGTACCCAAGCCGGACACGGTCGTCGGGGCGGGCGTCTGGCAGCTGCTCCGCCCGCACTCGGCGCTGCTCGCCGCCGTCGGCGAGGGCCGCTCGATGGAGCTCGCCGACATGCCGGCCACCGCCGCGGGCGACCTGCTCTGGAACGACGGGCACGCCCGCCCGGGCGAGCCCGCCGACGCCTTCGCCACCGCGCGAGTCGTGCTGGCCACGGCGGAGGCCGCCGCGACCGCGCCGCTGGACCGGCACCCGGCGGGCATCGCGGTGCCGGTGCTGCTGGAGGGCTACACCGTCCGTCAGGACGAGGACGGCACGGTCTTCGACCTCGCCGGGCAGCCGCTCGCCGTCGACACCGACCGCATCCCGGCGGCGGGCCCGCTCACCCCGGAGGCCGTCGCGACCTCCGGCGCGTGCATCGGGCTGCTCCGCTGGGACGCCGGCCGGTACCTGCTGCAGCCGCTCGCCGTCGAGACGACGGTGCGGAAGAAGGCCGTCGCCCTGCACGCCGGGGCCTGGGCCGGCGGCACCACCGACAAACTGGGCGTCAAGGCCGAGAAGGCCGCCACCGACGCCGTCGCGGTGCTGCGCGAGCGTGCGGGAAGGCTGCTGCGGAAATGACCGAGCCGACGACCGAACCGATCCCGGACGCGGACGAGAACCGCCGTCAGGTCCTCTACTGGCGGCTGCTCGCCCGCCTCTTCGACCCGGAGGAGCAGCACGCCCTGGAGTCGGCGAGCCTCTCCGTCGTGGAGGACATCGGCCTGCCGTCCGCCCTGCTCGACCCGCAGACCTCCGTCGACTCCGTCGTCCAACGGCACCCGGAGCTGGCCGCCGAGATCGACGGCCTGATGGTGCCGGGCGAGGACGGCGGCCGGCGGGACGGCGCCGCCGAGGTGCGGCGCGCCGCTCTGGCGTCGAAGGTGCTGCTGAACGTCTTCGACACCGGCTGCGGCACGGTCACCGCCGGGCAGCTCGCCCGGTGGCAGTCCGACTTGGGCTGGCTGGAGCGCGCCCTCGGCAGCCGGCCCGGCGAGCTGCGCGCGGGCCGCGGCCGGGCGCCCGGCGGCGTCCCCGGCCAGGGCCTCGGGCCCGAGCTGGGCTCGATCGAGGCCGGCCTGGTGAAGCGGATGCAGCTGCGCGAGGTGCTCGCCGATCCGCAGCTCGCCGCGCAGCTGACGCCGAGCATGTCGCTGATCGAGCAGTTGCTGCGGGACAAGCACAACCTCTCCGGTGTCGCGCTGGCCAACGCCAAGGCGCTGATCCGCCGCTTCGTCGACGAGGTCGCCGAGGTGCTCCGCACCCAGGTCGCCAAGGCCAGTGTCGGGACGCCGGACCGCTCGGTGCCGCCGAAGCGGGTCTTCCGCAACCTCGACCTCGACCGCACGATCTGGAAGAACCTCACCAACTGGAGTCCGGAGGAGGAGCGGCTCTACGTCGACCGCCTCTACTACCGGCACACCAGCCGGAAGACCACGCCGCAGCGGCTGATCGTGGTGGTCGACCAGTCCGGTTCGATGGTCGACTCGATGGTCAACTGCACCATCCTGGCGTCGATCTTCGCCGGGCTGCCCAAGGTCGACGTGCATCTCATCGCGTACGACACCCGTGCGATCGACCTGACCCCCTGGGTGGGCGACCCGTTCGAGATGCTGCTGCGGACCAACCTCGGCGGCGGCAACGACGGCCCGGTCGCGATGGCGATGGCCCGCCCGAAGATCACCGACCCCGCCGACACCGTGATGGTGTGGATCTCGGACTTCTACGAGTTCGACCGCTCCCAGCCGCTGTTCGAGGCCATCGAGGCGGTGCACCGCTCCGGGGTGAGGTTCATCCCGGTCGGCTCGGTGACCAGCTCCGGCCGCCAGGAGGTCAACCCCTGGTTCCGGGAGCGCTTCAAGGCGCTCGGCACACCGGTGATCTCCGGCCACATCGGCAAGCTCGTCCACGAGCTCAAGAACTTCCTCGCGTAGCCCGGCTCCGCCCCGGTCTCGCCCCCCAGTCCCTCGTCCCGTCCTGAAAGGCCCCTGACATGTCCGACCTGTTGCGCGCGCCCGCCGAGCTCAAGTACGCCGAGGAGCTGGCCTGGCTGGAGTCGATCGACGACAGTCCCAAGCCGTTCAGCTGGCGGCTCTCGCCCAAGATGGTGCGGCTGTTCGTGCTTGGCTCCGAGCGCTCCGACGGCCTCGACCGCGAGGTCGCGCAGAAGTGGTTCGGCGACCGCAGCATCGTCGAGCGCGCCATCGTCACCCTGGCCTCCGACCGCGGCCTGCTGCTGATCGGCGACCCGGGCACCGGCAAGAGCTGGCTGGCGGAGCTGCTCGCCGCGGCGATCTGCCGCGACTCCACCCTGGTCGTCCAGGGCACCGCCGGCACCACCGAGGACCACATCAAGTACTCGTGGAACGTGTCCATGGTGATCGCCAAGGGCCAGTCCCGGGAGTCGATGATCCCCTCGCCGATCATGACGGCGATGGAGTCCGGTGCGATCGGCCGTTTCGAGGAGCTCACCCGCGCCACCAGCGACGTGCAGGACGCGCTGATCTCGATCCTCTCCGAGAAGTACATCTCGGTGCCCGAACTCGACAGCGACGGCATCGTGTTCGCCAAGCCGGGCTTCTCCGTCATCGCCACCGCCAACAGCCGCGACCGGGGCGTCAACGACCTCTCCTCGGCGCTCAAGCGGCGCTTCAACTTCGTGCGCATCCCGGTGGTCACCAACAAGAAGAGCGAGGCGGAGATCGTCCGCTTCCGCACCGAGGAGCTGCTGCGCCGCCACTCCATCGAGCTGGAGGTGCCGCCCACCCTGCTGGACGTGCTGCTGCAATCCTTCGCCGACCTGCGCGCCTCGGCCGCCGGGGCCGGCAGCGACGACGAGAAGCTGGAGTCGGCGCTCTCCACCGCCGAGCAGATCGGCGTGCTGGAGGACGCCGTGCTGCACAGCAACTTCTTCGGCGAGCGGACGCTGACCGCCCGCACCCTGGCCTCCTCGCTGGTCGGCTCGCTGGCCCGGCGCGAGCCGGAGGACCTCGCCATCCTCAACAAGTACCTGCACGGCGTGGTCGAGCCGCGCGGCAAGGAGCAGGGCGGCGAGTGGCCGGAGTTCCTGGAGGGCGGCCGCGACGCGATCGCCACCCTGTCGTGACGGCGGCACCCGCGGGCACCTTCGACCCGCTGCGGGCACAACTCCAGGAGGCGGCAGCCTCGTTCGCCGACGGCCCGGACGCCCTGGAGGGCATCCTGCTCGGCATCGTCGACGACGTCGACCGGGCCGTGCGCGAGCCGCTGGAGATCTTCCCCGTCTGCCACCACTCGCCGGCCTCCGCGGTCGCGATGGCGCGCCGGCTGCGCGAGAAGCAGCCCAAGGTGGTGTATCTGGAGCTGTGCGAGGACATGGCGCCGCTCCTCACCGAGCTGCGCAACTGCCGTCTCCCGGTGGCCGTCCAGGCGTTCGCGACGGAGGTCGACGGCTTCCCCGCCGACTGGGCGCCGCTCTCCGTGGTGGCGCCGATCACCGAGGCCTCCGCCGAGTACCAGGCGATCGCGTACGCGCTGGACACGCCAGGTGTCGAACTCGTGCTGGTGGACCGCTCCTCGGACCACGTGTTCCAGTGGCAGCCGCGGGAGGCCGAGCCGGACGCGCCGGCCGACCCGGAGTCCTCGCCCGCCGAGGGCGAGGCCGCCCTGCACGGCGACGCGGTCGGCGTGGAGATCGGCGATCTCCGGCCGCGCTTCGCCGAGTTGGAGGAGCACCTGCTGCGGCACGGCAAGGTCCGGCACTGGTCCGAGTGGTGGCACCAGTACGTGGAGGTGCCGCTCGGTGACGCCGACCACGACACCTACCGCCAGGTGATGGTGCTGATCGGCAGCCTGTTCCGGCGGCTGGCGCCCGGCGACCCGCGCCGGGTGGCGGTGGACGAGGACCGTGAGCGGTACATGTGGACCAGGATGCGCCAGCACCTGGCGGCCACCGGCACCGACCCGGCCGACTGCCTGTACGTCTGCGGCGCCTTCCACGCGGCCAGCCGGGTCGCCGAGTTCGGTGTCGACGGCAGCGACGGGTTCGAGATCTCGCCGCGTTCGGCGACCCGCTGGCAGCACGGCCTGATTCCGTCCAGCCACGCCGCGATCGAGGCCCAGTTCGGCCTGGCCGCCGGCTCGGTGTCGATCGCCGCCACGGTGTGGTCGACGAACCTGAAGCGCACCAAGGTCCGGCCGTACCGCCTGGCGGGCCAGGCGGGCGGCACCAAGGGCAGCGGCAGCGCCGCCCCGGTGTCCGTCCCGGCCGGCGGCCCGGCGCCGTCCGACCGGCTGTCCGGCTTCCTGCAGCGGCCGCCCGTGCTCGACGCCCTGGACGAGGCCGAACTGCTCGGCTGGTCCGTCGACATCGTGCGCGCGGCCCGCCGCAACGGCTACCTCGCCTCGACCGCCGACGCCATCGCCGTCTTCCAGACCTCGGTCCTGCTGGCCGGGCTGCGCGACCGGGCGAAGCCGACGCCGTACGACTTCCAGGACGCGGCCGTCACCTGCATCGAGAAGGACGGCGTGCCGGGCCGGCGCGACGTCCGCCGGCTGGTCGAGATCATGATGGGCGGGGACCGGATCGGCCAGGTCGGCTACGACGCGCTGCCGCCGCTCGCCCGGGACGTGCACGACCGGCTCGCCCCGCTCGGTCTGCGGCTGGAGCAGCGCGGGGTCCAGCGGGCGCTGCTGGACATCGCCTCCCGGCCGGAGCTGGACGCCTGCTCCGACGTGCTGTGGCGGCTGCGGTACCTGCTGCCGCAGGGCGCCGCACGGCCGATCATGGGTGAGCGCAGGCTCGGCGAACGCTCCGTCCAGGAGTCCTGGGACCTGGCCCTCGGCACCCACCAGCGCGCCCTGATCGAGCTCGGCTACGAGGGCGTCAGCCTGGAACAGGTGCTGGAGCAGCGGCTGCGGCGCAAGGCCTACGGGCCGCAGGCGACCACCGCCGACGTGCTGGAGGCCGTCGAGGACGCCGTCCGCTACCTGGGCAGCCGGCGGCTCGCCGACGAACTCGGCCGGCACGCCCTGGCGGTGCTGGCCACCGAGCGCAGCGTGGACGGCGCACCGGAGGTGCTGCGCCGGGTCCGGCGGCTGCTGGCGTACTACCGGACGAGCGAACCGGTGCTGCCCGGCTGGATCGAGTCCTTCGTCAGGACGGGCTACGCGCACTACTGCACCCTGCTGCCGACGGCGTTCACCGACGAGGACGCGACGGTGCGCCAGGTCGCCGCGATGCTGGGCTTCCTGTTCGGCATGGAGAGCCTGGCGCTGTCGCTGGGCTGCGACCGGACGCAGCTGGAGCTGGCGGTGGCCCAGTCGCACCCGGAGGAGCCGTCCCGGGTGGCGCTGCTGTGGGCCGCCCAGGTGCAGCTCGGCCGGCTCTCCCGGGCACAGCTGCGCTCGCGATGCGCCGACCTGCTGGCCAACCCGCTGGCGCTGCCCGCCTATCCGCGCTACCTGAGCGGGTTCGTGCAGGCGCTGGAGCCCGTGCCGGGCCTGGCCGACTTCGTGGTCGAGGCGGTGTCCCGGGCGTTCGGGCAGCTGCCCGACGCGGTGCTGCTGCCCTGGCTGCCGACGCTGATCACCGGTCTGCGGGCGGGCGGGGCCGAGCTGGCGCCGCTGCTGATCCGCGAGGCCGGGCGGATCTTCCCGGGCCGGCTCGCGGCGCTGGACGCCTGGGTGCCGCCGTGGCGTGCCCCGCAGCCCGATCCGGCTGCGCTGCGCCCGGACCGGCGCGGGAGCGGGGGCGCCGCGCTGCTGGCGGCCCACCCCGGGTCCTGCGACGCGCTGGCCGGTCTGCTGGGCTGCGAGGAGGGCTGGGAGTCGCCGGACTCCGCGCCGGCCGGCGCGTCCCTGCTCCGCCACCACCCGGACG
>NZ_JAHTIK010000001.1:743675-764775 GCF_025655475.1 Kitasatospora sp. DSM 101779
GCACCCCGCACGGGGTGCGGCCGCCGCTCGCCGTGGGGCCGGTCCCTCAGGCGCCGCCGGAGGCGGCCGTCCGCCGGGCGCGGGCGAGGTCGAGGCCGAGGGCGGCGGCGGTGATCAGCCAGACGGCGGCGATCCAGAGCCCCGCCGACGCCGGAGACCCGGACCGTCACCGAGACCCGCCTCTACGGCACCGCGACCGCCCGGTCCTGGGACCGTCTGCACCCGCGGCTGACCCACCGGTCCTCCTGGGTCGCCCAGACCGGCGCCCTGCCGGTGGTCGAGGGCACCGTGATCCGCCTGGAGGTCGACCGCCTGCCCAGCGGCGCCATCCCGAAGCCGGTCTGGCTGTGGTGGTCCGGCACCGACGCCACCACCGCCGACACCGACATGCTCTGGCAGGTGTTCTTGCGTCGCTTCGACATCGAGCACACGTTCCGCCTGTTCAAGCAGACCCTGGGCTGGACCTGCCCGAAGATCCGCGCGCCCGAGGCGGCCGACCGCTGGACCTGGCTGATCCTGGCCGCCTACACCCAACTCCGCCTCGCACGGCCCCTGGCAGCCGACCTCCGCCACCCCTGGGAGAAGCCGGCCGCGCCGAACAAACTCACCCCGGCCCGGGTCCGGCGAGGATTCCGGCACCTCCGCGGCAAGGCCGCCTGCCCAGCCGGTGCACCTAAACCCAGCCGTCCGGGACCGGGACGGCCACCCGGCCGCAAGAACACCCAGCCGACCCCACGCCATGACGTCCACACCGTCGGCAAACCGGACACCGCAAAGCGTCCGACGAAGAGAAACCAACAGGTCAGCAGCCCCCGACCACGCCGCACAGGTTAAAGATCAAGTTAGCGCCCGACCTCGCGGGCGCGGAAGTCCTCGACGGTCTCGCGGCGGATCAGCAGCCGGATCCGCCCGTCCCGGACGGCGGCCACCGCGGGCCGGCCGACCAGGTTGTAGCCGGAGGCCATCGACAGCTGGTAGGCGCCTGCGGCGGGGACGGCCAGCAGGTCGCCCGGCCGCAGGTCGGCGGGCAGGGCGGCGCCGCGGACCAGGACGTCCCCGGCCTCGCAGTGCCGTCCGACGACGTCCATCGGGGCGGTCGGCCCGGTACTGCTGCGGCCGACGGGGCGGACCTGGTAGGCGGAGCCGTACAGCGCCGGGCGCGGGTTGTCGCTCATCCCGCCGTCGACGGCCGCGAAGCGCCGGCCGCTGGCGGTGTGCTTGACCGACAGGACGCGGTAGACGGCGACGCCGGCCGGTCCGGCGATCGAGCGGCCGGGCTCGACGATCAACCGGGGCACGGCGAGGCCGTGTGCGGCGCAGCGCTCGGCCAGCCGGGTCCCGACCGCGGCGGCGAAGCGGGCGGGCTCCAGCTCGCCGTCCCCGGGCAGGTAGCGGATGCCGTGGCCGCCGCCGAGGTCCAGTTCGGGGAGTTCGCGGCCGTGGCGGTCGCGGATCGCCGCCAGCAGGGCGACCAGCCGGTCCACGGCGTGCAGGTAGGGCGCGGTGTCGGTGATCTGCGAGCCCAGGTGGCAGTGCAGCCCGGTCAGGTCGAGGCCCGGCCGGCCGAGGATGCGGGCGACCGCCTCCTCGGCGTCCCCTCCGGCGATCCGGAAGCCGAACTTCTGCCCGTCGCTGCCGGTCTGCACGGCACTGTGGTGTCCGGCGGCGATTCCGGGCGCCACCCGGAGCAGGACGCGCTGCGGGGTGTCGGCGACGGCCAGGGCGGCGAGCCCCGGGATCTCGGAGAGGCTGTCGACGACGATCCGGCCGACCCGCAGCCGCCGGGCGAGCCGCAGCTCCTCCGGGCTCTTGGCGTTGCCGTGCAGCAGGATCCGCTGCGCCGGGAAGCCTGCTGCGGCGGCGAGCCGCAGCTCGCCGGCCGAACAGACGTCCAGTGAGAGGCCCTCCTCGGCGATCCAGTCGGCCATCGCGCTGCACAGGAAGGCCTTGGCGGCGTAGTGCACCTCGGTGTGCGGGAGGGCGCTGCGCCAGGCCCGGGCGCGCCGACGGACCTCGGCCTCGTCCAGGACGTACAGCGGGGTGCCGAAGCGGTCGGCGGCCTCCGCGAGGCCGACACCGCCGATCAGCAGCTCGCCGTCGGGGCCGGGCCGGGCGGAGGCGGGCCAGGGGCTGCCGAGCGGCGGCGAGTCGGCCGGGCCGGCGGCCGGCCGGGGGCCCGCGAGCGGGCGACCGGTGGGCGGGAGGGCGGACAGCGTGGTCATGGCGCGGTGCTCCTGGTGAGGGCGGGTGGGGACGGCGCCGCCGTGGGGCCCGCGGCCGGGGCGAGGGTGCGGAGCACCAGCTCGACCCGGATGCGGGTGGCGCCGGCCCGGCGGAGTTCCGCGACGACGGCGTGCAGCTCACGGGGGCCGGTGCAGGCGAGGAGGAGCTCGAGGTCGGCCTCGCCGGCCAGGGCGAGGCCCGAGCGTACGGCGGGGCAGCGGGCCGTCAGGAGGTCGAAGTCCAGGGGCGCGGGCCCGTGGCAGAGCCGGACGACGGCGTGCAGCGGACGGGGTGTCACCACTGCCGCTCCAGTGGCCGTTCCCCGCCGGGCAGCCCGCGGAGCACGGGCGGGAGCGTGGGGATGACCGGAAGCGTGGGGGCGGCCGGAAGTGCGGCGCCGCCGGGGTGGGGTGCGACCAGTCCGGGGTCGAGGACCAGGCGGTCGATGCCGAGCGGGGCGGTGAGGTCCCGGAGGGCTGGCTCGGTGAGCTCGGCCGCCGCCTGGTCGGGGCCGAGCAGGGTGTGCAGGGCGGCGGCGGAGCTGAAGGCGACCGCGCAGCGGCTGCCGTCACGGTGCCGGAACAGCCGCAGCACCTGCACCGGGCCGGCGGTCCGGACGGGCACGAAACGGACGGCGTGGGCGCCGGTCCCGCCCGGCTCTTCGGGTTCGCCTGGTTCCTCGGGTTCGTCGGGCACGGTGGTGTCGGTGGTCATCGCTTGTCCTCGGGTGCCTGGTCGGGACGGTCGGTGAGGTGTCGTCAGTCGAGGTACTGCAGCGCCGCGCGGCAGTTCCCGGTGGTGCGGGCGTGCTCGGGCTCTGCCCGGACGTCGGCAGCGGCGGCCGGCGGGGGGACGAGGGCAGTGGCCCGCGCCTCGGTCCGGTGCAGCGATCGGCGATTGCCCAGCGGTGCGGAGACGGTGGCGAGGACCTGGTGGTCGGTCACGGCGGGTGTTTCCTTCCGGTGGTCGGACGGGGTGCCCGGTCGCCCGGGGCCCGCTCCACCAGTGGATGCCCTCCGCCCGCCCGCCGCACCGGTTCTTGACGCACGGCCTACGCGGACGGGGCCCGCCTTGACGCGATCCTGACGCCACACCACTCCGCGACAGGGCAGACCGGGGCACGGCACCGCGCCCGCGGAGATCCCTCAGCCGAGGGTGCGGCGGATCCGGCCGGACAGCCGGCGCCAGAGGGCCGTCCCGGGGTGGCTCGTCTCCAGGCGGTCGGCCTCCCGCGCGGCGCGCTCGTGGCCGCTCTCCGCCGCCCAGCGGTACCAGTCGATGGCCTCCCGGAGGTCACCACGGGCCTCGCACGCCCGGGCGCCGTCCATGACGGCGGCGGTGTTGCCGGCCTGCCCGGCCCGCCGGAGCCAGTCCAGAGCGGTGCGGAAGTCGCCGGGGCCGTCGGCCTCCAGGTGGGTCCGTGCCACCTCCCGCATGGCCTTGGTACTGCCGGCCAGGGCGGACTGACGCTGCCACTTCTCGTTATTGGTGGTGTCGAGCTCGGTCATCGCCTGCAGCGCCCTGGGGTCGCCGCCCTCGGCCAGTTCGCGGTACCGCTTGACGGCGCGCTTCCGCAGCCTCCGGCGCTCCTCGGGGTCGTCGGTCCGCTCGCGCAGCTTCAGGCAGAGCCGGGCGATCTCGCGCTTGGCCTCCTTGTCGCCCAGGGCTTCGGCCTGGGTGTAGCAGCGGACGGCGTCCTCCAGCCGGCCGTTCCGCTCGTGCTCGCCGGCCTCCGCCCGCGCGGCGGCCCGGGCGGCCGCGTCGGTGGTGCTGCGGGCCGTCTTCGCCGGCTTCTCCGCGGGCGCGGCAACCGCCTTCGCCGTGGCCTCGGGCGCGGCGGCGGCCTTCTGGCGCGCGGCCGGTTGCGTGGGCGCCTTCGGCGGCGCGGTGGTCGGTGGGGTGGTCTTCGACGGCGCCGCCTTCGACGTGGCGGCCTTCTGGGGTGCGGCCTTCGGCGGCGCTGCCTTCCCGGCCGCGGGCGCCGGGGCGGCGCGGAGGCGTCCGGCTTCCTGGGCCGCGCCGGGGTGTCCCTTCGCGGCGGCGCGCTCGTACCACTCATGGGCCCGGGCCCGCTGGCCGGTCCTCTCCAGCAGGGCGGCCGCCTCGACCATCGACGGGAGGTGGTCGCGCTCGCCGGCCCGGCGGAGGTGGTCGAGTGCCTCGGCGGTCCGTCCTTCCTCCCGCAGGCGGCGGCCGATCGCGTGCAGCGCCTCGGTGTTGCCGGCAGCACCGGCCCGGCGATACCACTCCGCCGACTCGGCCTGCCGCGCGGCGTCCTTGGCGAGGAGCTGGGCGGTCAGCAGCATGCCGTGGGCGTGGCCGGCCTCGGCCGCGCGCCAGTACCAGGCCAGCGCTTCCTGCGGCCGCTTCTCCTTGTGGTACCAGGTGCCCAGCGCCAGCATGGCGTTGCTGTCGCCGTCCAGCGCGGCGGCCCGGTGCCGGCGGAGCGCGGCCTGCTCGGCGGGCGGCATCACCGCCCGGGCCGTGGCGGCCCGTACCCGCAGGACGGCGTCGGCGGCCTTCGGATGGTTGCGCTCGGCGGCCCGCTCGAACCACTGCAGGGCGTCGGGCAGCCCGCCGGGCTCCTGTTCCAGCAGTTCGCCGAGCCTCATGGCGGCGTGCAGGTCGCCGGCCTCGGCCGCCTGGCGGTACAGCGCCCTGATCTTCGGCCGGTGGTGCGGCAGTCGCTGTTCGACGAGGAGCGCCGCCTCCCGGGCACCGGTGGGGTTCCCGCCCTCGGCTGACCGCAGGAACCAGGTCAGCGCTCCCTCCAGGTCGCCGGCCTGTTTGTGGACGGCGGCCAGCCGCCGCATCGCCTCGGTGTCGCCGGCCTCGGCGTCCGGCAGGAACTTCGCCCCGGGTGTGCCCGGCCGCCCCTTCACCGGCGCCGCAGCCGCCCGCGCCGGTACCTGGGCCGGTGCCTTCGCCGGACCGGTCGGCGGACCGGTCGGCGGACCGGTCGGCGGCAGGGTGGTCGGCTCCTCCCCCGGTCCGCCGGACGGTGCGGACGCGAGGCTCCGCTCCCGCAGCGCCCGCGCACCGGCGGCGGGCGGGCCGTCGGCCGTGGGCGTCGGCGTGACCGGCCCGGACCGCACCGACCACGGCCGCCCGGTGCGCATCGGCTCGGCCAGGTCGAGGGCGATCGCCGACCGCTCGTCGACGGCCGCCCGCAGCACCGGCGGCAGCCAGTCCCGGCCCCGCGGTTGGGTGTCCGCGGGCAGCAGACGGGCGAGCTCCGCCGGGCTCGGGCGGTTCTGCGGCTCGGGCTCCAGGCAGGGCCGGACGATCCGCTCCAGCGCCGGCGGCATGCCGTCGAGCTGCGGACTGCCCTGCAGGATGTTCGCGCCGATCTGCATGGCGGAGCCCGGCCCGAACGGGTGCCGGGCGAGGGCGGTGTAGGCGAGGACGAGGCCGAGCGCGAACATGTCGCTGGCCGGGCCGACGCGTTCGTCGCGGAGCTGCTCGGGCGAGGCGAAGGTGGTGGTGCGCAGCGCGACGCCGGTGGCGGTCAGGGTGCCGCCCTGGGCGGGGGCGAGGTGGCGTGCGATGCCGAAGTCGATGACGGCGGGCCCGGTGGCGGCGAGCAGGACGTTGGCCAGTTTGAGGTCGCGGTGCACCAGGCCGGCGGCGTGGATGCCCCGCAGGGCGTCGGTGAGTCCGGTGGCCACCACCCGCCAGGTCCGCTGGGGCAGCGGGGCACCGTGCAGGTCGAGGGCGTCGGCGAGGTCGACGCCGGGGATGTACCGGGCGGCGAACCAGGGTTCGGGGGCGCCGGTGTCGGCGTCGACGACCTCGGCGGTGTACTCGGAGCCGACCGCGCGGGCGGCCTGGACCTCGCGGGCGAACCGGGTGCGGAACCGCTCGGGGGCCTCGGCGAGCCGGTCGGGGCGGACGGTCTTGAGCGCGACCGCGCGGCCGTACTCGGTGCGGGCGAAGTAGACGTTCCCCCAGCCGCCCCGGCCGAGCAGCGCGAACAGCCGGTAGGGGCCGATCAGTTCGGGATCGTCCTCCTGCAGGTGCTCCACTCGCCCCCCTCTGCCCGTGCCGCCGCGCGCCCCGGTCCCGTCCGGTCGCGGCTCGTCCCCTCGAAGCCTGTCCCCTCGAAGCCTGTCTCCTCACGGCCTCCCCCGACCGGGCCGGCCGGTGCCGGTCAGCCGTTTCTCGGTCGTCCGGACCGGCCCGTCGGGGTCAGTCCGTCAGGGTCAGTTCGTCGTCGTGCCGCGGCCGCCTGGGCGGTCTGGCCCGGACTCCCTCGGTGCGCTCGCCCGGCCAGCGCTGTCCGCTGCGGCGGAGCACCACGCCGGGTACCAGCTCGATCTCTTCGTCGGGGCCGAACGCGGCGTACCGGGCGGCGCCGGCGGCGCCCGGGGGCAGGTCATCGCGGTGCGGCAAAGGCCGCCAGGGCGAGGCTGCGCCACCGGGCCGCAGGGTGCGGATCCGGCTGCGGCCCTTGCTGGTGTCCAGCACACGGAGGGTGCCGCGGTGAGCGACGATCACCAGGTGGTGCCGGCTGACGGCCAGTCGGCGCCGTTCGGCGAGGAGTTCGGGATCGATCCGGGCGAGGTGTCCGCGGCCGAGGGCGAACTCGCGACTCTCGTCCTCGGCGAGGTTCTCCCAGGCCTGGCACCGCCCGTCGACGAGGATCTTGAGCTGGAGGCGGGGGCGCCGGGGGCCGGCGTCGGCGAGCAGCGTGCCGTGGCTGCGGCAGACGACCTTGCCGCCGCGGATCGCCGGGCCCGGGTTGCAGCCCTGCCGGGGGCAGCGCCAGGAGCGTTCGAGGATGTCCGCGCGGGGACGGCCCCCGACCATCAGGTTGCGTGCCTTGAGGTCGTCGCGTTCGCCCTCGCGGGAGATCTCCCGGTCGGCGACGACGCGCATGTCCCGCCGGACCAGCCGGACGGGGCCGCCCGCGGGGCGCTCCGGTGTGAGGAAGTGTTCGCGGTCGCCCTGGATCCAGGGGTGGTCGCCGCGGTGGCCGGTGAAGTTGTCGCTGCTGACGACCGGGGTGCCGAAGACCTTCGCGTGGTCGAGCAGGTCGGGGTCGGCCTTGCCGATGGCGGCGATCAGGCCGCGGTCCCGCCACTCGCGCAGCAGGCCTGCCTCCCCCGGGTCGGGGAACTCATCGTCGTGGCGGCGGTCCAGCAGGCTGTTGTCGGCGATCGCGTGAACGGTGACGTCGGGGTCGCCGGTGGTCCGGCAGAGCGCCGCGAGGACGAGCCGCAGCCGTTCCAGGGAGCGGCGGGTGCCGCCGCCGAGCCCGGTCTCGCGGACGATGTTGGAGAGGTCGACCAGGTAGTCGGCCTGGTCCGGTTCGCCCCGGAGGTGGCGCTCCATGCCGCGGAAGGCCGCCAGGTCACTCGCCACGCCCGTCACCCCATGCAGCCGGCCCGCCCCGTACAGCAGTAGAGGCTAGCGATTCCCGCGGCCCGGTATGCCGTTTCTCCGGCAATTCGGGCCCGGGGACCCGCCGGGGTGGTAGGGCCCGCTCCCGAGGGCCTGCGGAGGCCCGGCCGAACGGCTGCGGAAGGCAACGCGGAAGGCCTGCGCAGGGCATAGGGAGGGGCGGGTTCCGGCGGGGCCGCCGGGTGCACGACCGAGCGGGCTCCCGGACGGCCGTCCGGGCTGCGGACGGCCCTTGACATGCCGGTCCACGGCTGGATTACTGGGATCTCCGGCGCCGACCGAACGGTCGGTGGGCATTGGGGCTGGAGGCGTGATGAGCGGCGGCGGCACGGAGCACCACAGGCACGGGGCGCACCGCCTCGGCGAGCCACTGCCCGCCGGACTGCGGGACGCCGGCGAGCTCCTCGACCGGCAGGAACTGGCCGAGCTCCAGCTCCGCAGGCTCCGGCAGACCCTGCGGCACGCGTACGCGAACGTCGAGTTCTACCGCCGCTCCTTCGACGCCGCCGGCGTCCGCCCCGAGGACTGCCGCGCCCTGGCGGACCTGGCACGCTTCCCCTTCACCACCAAGGCCGACCTGCGGGACAACTACCCGTTCGGGATGTTCGCCGTGCCGATGGCGGACGTCCGGCGGGTGCACGCCTCCAGTGGCACCACCGGCCGCCCGACCGTGGTCGGCTACACCGAGAACGACCTGTCGGTCTGGGCGGACGTGGTCGCCCGCTCGATCCGCGCGGCCGGCGGCCGCCCCGGCCATAAGGTGCACATCGCCTACGGCTACGGGCTGTTCACGGGTGGCCTCGGCGCGCACTACGGCGCCGAACGGGCCGGCTGCACGGTGATCCCGGCCTCCGGCGGCATGACGGCCCGCCAGGTGCAGATCATCCGGGACTTCGAACCCGAGATCATCATGGTCACCCCCTCGTACATGCTCACCCTGCTCGACGAGTTCGAGCGGCAGGGCGTCGACCCGCGCAGCACCTCGCTGCGGGTCGGCATCTTCGGCGCCGAGCCGTGGACGGAGGAGATGCGGCGCGAGATCGAGGAGCGCCTCGACCTGCACGCGGTCGACATCTACGGGCTGTCCGAGGTGATCGGTCCCGGCGTCTCCGCCGAGTGCGTGGAGACCAAGGACGGCCTGCACGTCTGGGAGGACCACTTCTACCCCGAGGTGGTCGACCCGCTCTCCGACGAGAGCCTGCCCGACGGCGAGAGCGGCGAGCTCGTCTTCACCTCCCTCACGAAGGAGGCGATGCCCGTCATCCGCTACCGCACCCGCGACCTGACCCGGCTGCTGCCCGGCACCGCCCGCCCGGCGTTCCGCCGGATGGAGAAGGTCACCGGCCGCTCCGACGACATGATCATCCTGCGCGGGGTCAACGTCTTCCCGACCCAGATCGAGGAGATCGTGCTGCGCACCCCGGCGGTGGCGCCGCACTTCCAGCTGGAGCTGACCAGACGCGGCCGGATGGACCACATGGCCGTGCGCGTGGAGTGCCGCCCGGACGCCACCCCCGAGCAGCGCGAGGCTGCGGCCGCCGCCATCGCCGCGGGCGTCAAGGACGGCGTGGGGGTGAGCGTCGCCGTGGAGATCGTGCCGCCGGACACCCTGGAGCGCTCCGTCGGCAAGCTCCGTCGCGTCGTCGACGCGCGCAACCGCTGACCCACCCGCGGGCGCACCGCCGCCCCGGCCGTCCCCGACCGACGGACCGTCAGGCGGGCTCCTCCCCCAGCACCCGGTGGAGCAGGCCGAGCAGGGCGGCGCGGTCGGCGGCCGGCAGCCCCGCGTAGCACTCGGCGAGCACTTCCTCGGCGACGGCGTGGCCGGCCTCCAGCATCCGCTCGCCGGCGGGCGTCAACCGGTGTTCGATGCGCCGGCCGTGCCCTGGGGTCCGCTCGATCAGGCCCTGGGCGACGAGGCGGCCGGCGAGGGTGCCGAAGGCCTGCTCGGTCTGGAAGGTCTCGGCGGCGAGGGTGCGGGCCGAGGCGCCGGGCAGCCGGCCGACGGCGCGCAGCGCGTCCCACTGCGCGAGGGTGGTGCCGACGGCGGCGAGTCCGGTCTCCAGCGCCCGGTGCTGGCGGTACTGGACCTGCTTGACCGCTCTGCCGAGAACCTGCAGCTGACTGTGCATGGGCCGATCCTAAGCCATGACCAAGCTAGCTTATATAAGCATCCTTAGTTATGCTCGGCCCATGACCACCGACCGCGCAGTCGCGCTCCACGACGATCTGACCATCACCCTCTCCGAGAGCGGAGCGGGCCGCCCCGCCCTCGTCCTCCACGGCGGCGGCGGGCCGGCCACCGTGGCGGGCCTCTCGGCCCACCTCGCCCGCACCATGCACACCCTCACCCCCGTGCACCCCGGCTGGGACGGCACCCACCGGCCCGACCGGCTCACCGGCATCGCCGACCTCGCCCTCGTCTACCTGCGCCTGCTGCACGACCGCGGGCTGACGGACGTCCTGGTGGTCGGCTCCTCCCTCGGCGGTTGGATCGCCGCCGAGATGGCCGTCCGGGACACCGCCGGAACGGTCGGCGGCCTGGTCCTGATCAACGCCGTCGGTGTGCACGTCGACGGCGAGCCGATCCGCGACGTCCTCACCCTCGACGCCCGCGGCCTCGCCGAGCACGCCTGGCACGACGCCGAGCGGTACCACGTCGACCCCGCCGGGCTGCCCGCCGCCGAACTCGCCCGCCGCCACGGCAACACCGCCACCATGCGGGCCCTCGCCGGCGACCCCTACATGCACGATCCCCGGCTGCTCGGCCGGCTCGGCCGGGTCGAGGTGCCGGCCCTGCTGATCTGGGGCGAGAGCGACCGGATCGTCACCCCCGCGTACGGCGCCGCGTACGCCCGCGCCTTCGCCGACGGCCGCCTCGCCCTCGTCCCCGCCGCCGGCCACCTCCCCCACATCGAGCAGCCCGAGGCCACCTTCGCCCTCCTCGACGCCCACCTCTCCTGACCGGCCGCGCCCGGCCGGGGCGCGGCCACCACGGTCAGCCGGCGCCGCCGGAGTGCTCCCGGCCATTGGCGTTGAAGCCGGTGAACGGGTGCACACCCGCCGGATCCGCACCCATGTCCGCACCGCCACCGGCCCGCCGGTCGGCGCAGAACCGCCCGGCCAGGTCCGCCAACAGCCGCCGGAACCGGGACGGCGGAGACCCATCACCGCCCGCCCGCACGAAGTGCGGCCTCGGGGGCGGACTCGCCGTTCCCGCGCGGTCGCCGTCCACCGGACACTCCTCACCGCCCCGGCACGTTCGCCGGGGCCGGCCGTTGCCCCACTCCTTCCCGAACGGCCCCCGCCCACACCCGAGGCCCGGAGCGCTACACCGCCGCCGGTTCGGCGCGGCCGCGCAGACGCGCGGGCCGGAGCGCGACGAGGGCGGTGACCGCACCCAGGAACACCGCCGCCGCGGTGAACCCCGCCGCCGGGGCGGCCCGGTCCGCCAGCAGGCCACCGCCGGCAGAGCCCAGGGCGCCGCCCAGGTTGTACGCGGTGTTCACCCAAGCCCCGGCCTCCGTCCGGGCGCCGGGCGGCACCAGGTCCTCGACCAGCAGGTAGCCGGTGACCAGCAGTGCGTCCGTGCAGGCACCCGCCAGGAACAGTCCGAGCGCGGCGCCGGGCGGCGCGAACAGCACGGCCGGCAGCCCGTAGCAGACGGTCGCCGCGGCGGCGAGGAGCAGCAGCCGCCATCCGGGAGCGGCCCGCCAGGCCAGCCGCCCGTACACCAGGCCGCCGACCGCGCCGCCCACCGAGAACAGCGCGAGCAGGGGCCCGGCCGCACCGGCACCCCAGGCGGCGACCACCACGAGTTCGTCGACCGCGAGCGCGGCCGCCACGGCGAGCACCACCGCCAGCAGCGGCGCGAATCCGGGCACCCGCAGCGGACCGAGGACCCGGCCGCCCGCGCCAGCGTCCGCCGGTCCGGCCGCCGGCCGGCCCCGCAGCGCCCGGGCGAACGCGGCGAAGCCGGTCAGGGCGAGGAGGGCGCAGCCGGCGAGCGCCCAGGGCGCGGTGGTGCGGGCCGCCAGCAGACCGCCCAGCACCGGCCCGCCGGCGAAGATCGTCGACTCGGCCACGGTGTCCAGGCTCAGCGCGCACCGCCGCTGCTCCTCGCCGTCGGTCAGCTCGCCCCAGACCGTGCGCATCAGCGGCCCCACGGGCGGCGGGAAGACGCCGACCGCCGCGGCCAGCGGCACGGCCGCCCAGGCCGGCAGACCTGCCGCCGCACCGGCCGCCAGCACCAGCAGCAGCAGGGTGTAACAGCACGTCAGGACCATCAGTGCGGCGGGCCGGCGGGACACCAGCCGGGCCCGGGCCGGGCCGAGCAGCGCCGAGACCAGGCCGAACACGCCGGCGGCCGAACCGGCCGCCGCGTACGAGCCGGTGCCGTCGCGGAGCGCGAGCAGCAGCGGCAACGGGAGGACGCCGTAGCTCAGCCGGGCGAGGAGCGCTGCGGCGAACGGTGCACGGGCATGCGGAAGGGAGAGGACAGCGCGATAGCCGGCGCTGCCCCGGAAGGATCGGGACACGGGTGATCTCCGGTACGGGAAGCGGACATGACGGGTCGACGGATCGCCGCCCGGTCTCACCCGTGGAGGGGGCGAGGGGCGGCCGCGGTCGACCTGTCAGTGCGGCCCGGAGATGTCCATGCCGGGATCCTACGACCACCCCCACCCGGCCACCACCGCCTTCACCGAACCGGGCTCCCCCGCCGCCGTACCCGTGGCGGACGGCGGCACGGTGCGCAGTGATCGACGTTCTGGTGCGCCGACCCGGTCGAGCCCTCACGCGCTCGCCCGCCGGGTTCTGGTTGGATGCCGCCATGAGCACAGGCACCCACGCGGAATCCGGTCTGACGAAGAGCATCTGGAGCGACGCCGACTTCGACGACATGGGATGGCACTACGTCACCATCCACGGTCTCTGCGTGCAGCCGGGCGACTCCGCCGACTCACTGCCACGGCTGGTGCTCGACATCGACTACATCATCAAGTGGGTGCATCCCGTCGCGCCGGAGAAGCACTTCAGCTTCTGGATCGCGCCCTCCACGCTGGTGTTCGAGGATGTCTGGGATATCGAGGGCGACCTCGCCTTCAAGGGAACGGCCCTGAGTCTCGACATCGACCAGCTGCGACGCTCGACCCCGGAGGACGACCGCGGCGGCCCGCAGTGGCACATCGAGGGCCACTTCTTCGAGCTCACGTTCCGCGCCACGGGCTTCCGGCAGTACCTGCGGCAGGCACCCCGACACGCGCCGCGGCTCGCCCTCTCGCACGGTGAGCGCGGAGGACTCTGCTTCGCCGAGACCGCCTTCGCCTGAAGTCGGCCCGGCTGCGGGGCCTGCGCACCCGGGCGGCCCCGCTCAGGCGAAGAAGGCGCTCATGCCGTCGACGTCCGAGAGGTAGCTGTCGATCGCGGTGATCAGGCCGTCCTGCACGGTGAGAACGGTTGCGAGGTGTTCGTCGAGTTCGCGGCCGTCGGCCGCGCGGGCGGTGTTGTGGAGCGAGAGGGCGACGCCGAGCTGTCCGACGAGGACGTGGAGCAGTTCGGTGCGGACGCCGCGTCCGGCGATCTCCCAGGCGCGCGCCACGGCGGCGTCCCGTCCGTGCACGGTGCCGGAGATCGTTCCGCTGCCCGGCATCGACCAGGCGACGGACTCGGCCAGCAGTGCCCGCAGCGCCGTCTCGTCGCGCGCCCGGAACGCGGCCAGGAACCGCTCCGCGACCTGTGCGTGTCCGCTGTTCTCCGCCATTCCGGCTCCTCCCGCTGGCAGTTCGTCCTGTCCCGACCCTAGGCCGCCGCGCGGCCGCCCCTGCGCCGTCAGAGCGGTGGTGTTGATACCGGTGTCAGCAACACCATGACGGCCGGGCCGGCCACCGGCCGCCGCCCCGACGGAAATCCGTCCGTTTACCGGTCAGTAGCGAATTCGTCCCGGAGCCTTGACGCATCCTTTGCCGCTCGCGATTCTCGGGTGGATCCAGCACGGCATGCGCAGTACAAATCCCCCCACCGCCTCCCGATGAAGCGAGGTGCGATCTCTTGACCACGCATCACCGCCGCAGAAGCCGCGCAACCACCACCCTCGTGGCGCTGCTTCTCGCCCTCACCGCCGGCGCCTTCGGCGCCGTGCAAGGCCCCGCGGCCCGCGCCGCGGACGGCTGGTGGGAGCCCGCGGCCCGCCCCGCGCCCGACTCGCAGATCAACGTGACGGGAGCGCCGTTCACCGGCACCGACGCCGACGGCAAGGTCCGCGGCTTCGTGGACGCGCACAACCACCTGATGTCCAACGAGGGTTTCGGCGGCCGCATCATCTGCGGCGCGACCTTCTCCGAGAAGGGCGCGGCGGACGCGCTCAAGGACTGCCCGGAGCACTATCCCGACGGTGCGCTCGCCCTGTTCGAGAACGTCACCGGCGGCGCCGACGGCCACCACGACCCGGTCGGCTGGCCGACCTTCAAGGACTGGCCGGCACACGACTCGCTGAGCCACCAGCAGAACTACTACGCCTGGGTGGAGCGCGCCTGGCGCGGCGGCCAGCGCGTCCTGGTCAACGACCTCGTCACCAACGGGCTGCTGTGCTCCATCTACCCGTTCAAGGACCGCAGCTGCGACGAGATGACGGCCATCCGGCTGGAGGCGCAGAAGAGCTACGACCTGCAGGCGTACGTCGACCGGATGTACGGCGGGCCGGGCAAGGGCTGGTTCCGGATCGTCACCGACAGCGCCCAGGCGCGCCAGGTGATCGAGCAGGGCAAGCTGGCGGTCGTCCTCGGCGTGGAGACCTCGGAGCCGTTCGGCTGCAAGCAGATCCTGGACATCGCCCAGTGCAACGAGGGCGACATCGACCGCGGCCTCGACGAGCTGTACAGGCTCGGTGTGCGCAGCATGTTCCTGTGCCACAAGTTCGACAACGCGCTCTGCGGTGTCCGGTTCGACGAGGGCACGATCGGTGTCGCGGTCAACGCCGGGCAGTTCCTGTCGACCGGCACGTTCTGGAAGACCGAGAAGTGCGCCGGCCCGCAGCACGACAACCCGATCGGCCTGCCGACCGCGCAGGCGGCGTCCCTGCTGCCGGAGGGCGTCCGGATCCCGACCTACGCGGGCGACGCCCAGTGCAACACCCGCGGCCTCACCCGACTCGGCGAGTACGCCGTCCGCGGCATGATGCAGCGTCACATGATGCTGGAGGTCGACCACATGAGCGTGAAGGCGGCTGACCGGGCCTTCGAGTTGCTGGAGTCCGAGGCGTACCCGGGCGTGATCTCCAGCCACAGCTGGATGGACCTGCAGTGGACGGAGCGGCTGTACCGCCTCGGCGGGTTCGCCGCGCAGTACGCGCACTCCGCGGAGGGCTTCGTCGCCGAAGCGCACCGTACGGAGGCGCTGCGCGACCGCTACCACGTCGGCTACGGCTACGGCACGGACCTGAACGGGGTCGGCGGCTGGCCGGGCCCGGTCGGCGAGGACGCCCCCAATGCGGTGCACTACCCCTTCCGCAGCGCCGACGGCGGTTCGCTGATCGACCGGCAGGTCACCGGCGACCGCACCTGGGACTTCAACAAGGACGGCATGGCGCACGACGGCCTCGTGCCGGACTGGATCGAGCAGATGCGACTCAGCGGCGGCCAGGACGTGGTCGACGACCTGATGCACGGGGCCCAGTCCTACCTGGACACCTGGAAGGCCACGGAGGGCCACCGCGCGGGCACCGACCTCGCCGCGGGCCGGCCCGCCGCTGCCAGTTCCTCCGAGTGGGCCCTGTTCACCAGCTACAAGCCCGACCGGGCGGTGGACGGCAACCGCGGCACCCGCTGGGCGAGCGGCTGGAGCGACGACCAGTGGCTGCAGGTGGACCTCGGTTCGGTGCGGACGGTGAACCGGGTCACCCTCGACTGGGAGCGCGCCTACGGCAGGGAGTACCGCATCGAGCTGTCGGCGGACGGCGGCGCCTGGCGCACCGCCTGGTCGACCGCCGCCGGCAACGGCGGCATCGACACCGCCTTCTTCGACCCGGCCCCGGCCCGCTACGTGCGGGTGCACGGCGTCAAGCGCGCCACCGGCTGGGGCTACTCGCTGTACGAGGTCGGCGTCTTCGGTCCCTGACGGGGCCGGCAGCGACGAGCGGGGCCGGCGTCCGGACGGACGCCGGCCCCACCACGTTCGGCGGAAAGGGTCCCGGTCAGGCCGCCGGGGGCTGCACCTGCGCCGCCGCGGCCGGCTCCTCCGCGGCGGCCGGGTCCGCCCCGGAGCCGGTCGGGAGGCGCCTGCCGAGGCAGACGAAGAGCAGGACGAGCCCGGCGGTCAGCAGGATGTGCCCGAGGCCGGCGATCCCGGCGATCGCCGCGCCGCTCTCGTGGCCGAGCACGGTCAGCGTGCCGTGCACGGCCATCATGCCGACGGTCAGCGCGAGGCCCGCGTTGTAGATCCAGAAGAACCACGGGAAGAGTCTGCTGCCGGTCAGCCCGAACTGCTTCTCCAGCACCAGCACGATCAGGAAGAAGAGCATCCCGAGGGCGAGCAGATGGGTGTGGACGACGCCGAGTTGGGAGTCTCCGACGAAGTCCTCGGCCTTGGTGAGCTCGCGGTAGTACAGGCCGCTGACCACGCCGAGGATCATGTAGATGTGCGCTGTGTTGAGGATACTCCGCATACGTGCTCGCCTCCGGTCCGCGTCGGCTTCTTGACGCCCCACCCTCACCCGGACTCTGATGATCCATCAACCGGATCGTCGGTAAAGATCCCGTCACCTCCGGCTCGCCGCCGCACCCCGCCCTCCCCCGCGACCGGCAGGCCGGGGCGTAGGCTCGCCGCATGGCGGACACGGGGTTCACGGTGCGGGTGATCGGCCGGGTGGAGTCGCCGCTGCGGACCCGGGCCGAGGCCCCGAAGCAGGGCGACGAGGGCGGCCCGGACGCCTGGCTGGTCTTCGAGCCGGAGGTGGCCCGGGGCCTGCGCGAACTGGCGGCGGGCCAGGAGGTCCTGCTGCTGACCTGGCTCGACCGCGCCGACCGCGGGGTGCTCGCCGTGCACCCGCGCGGCGACCTCGCCCGCCCGGAGACCGGCGTCTTCGCCACCCGCTCCCCGGACCGCCCCAATCCCATCGGGCTGCACCGCGTCACGATCCTCGCCGTCGAGGGGCTGCGCCTGCGTGTCAGCGACCTGGAGGCCCTGGACGGCACCCCGGTCCTGGACGTCAAGCCGGTCCTCCCCGGCTCCGCCGAACGCTGAGCCACATGCCGGCCGACGCCGGCTCACGACCAACTCCGCTGCCTCACCGACCTCTTGCCAATTGGTATAGGCCAATCGTAGGCTCCAGGCGGCTGACGGTGCGTCGGGTCCGCACCGCCGCGCCCGCAGGCTCCCCGGGTTCGCACCTCTCCCCCACAACCGGCCCGAATCCGTACGAGGAGAACCATGTCCTGGACCCGCAGAGTCCTCGCCGCCGGCGTCCTGACGGCCGGCGCGCTGGCCGCGACCGCCGGCACGGCCGGCGCGCACGGCTCACTGTTCGGCCCCACCAGCCGGGTGGCGGCCTGCTACGCCGAGGGCCCCGAGCACCCCCAGTCCCAGGTCTGCAAGGACCTCGTCGCGATGAGCGGGACCCAGCCGCTGTACGACTGGAACGAGGTCAACATCGCCGACGCCAACGGGCGCAGCCAGCAGATCATCCCGGACGGCAAGCTGTGCTCGGCCAACCGCGACAAGTACAAGGCGCTCGACATGGCCCGCACCGACTGGCCGGCGACCTCCGTCACCGCGGGCAGCAACACCTTCAACTTCCGCGTCACCGCCCCGCACCAGGGCGTCATGACGCTCTACATCACCAAGAGCGGCTACAACCCGACCCAGCCGCTCAGGTGGTCGGACCTCGACCTGGCCAACCCGGTCGCCCAGTACGCCACCGGGCGGACGGCGACCAACGGCTACTACACCTTCAACGGCACGCTGCCCGGCCGCACCGGCCGCCAGCTGGTGTACCTGGTCTGGCAGCGCACCGACAGCCCGGAGGCGTTCTACGGCTGCTCGGACGTCGACTTCGGCGGTTCGGCGGCCGCGGCCGGCCTCGCGGCCCCGGTCGCGCCCGGCACGCCGACCGAGCAGCAGCTCGTCGCCGACGCGTCCAAGTCCACCGTGAGCTACCACGACCACGGCGCGGCGGCGGCCGCGGCGACCGCGGAGCTCGCGGCGGCCCCGGCCCCGCTGGCCGGCGGTTCGGCCTCCTCGGCCGTGCTGCTGGGCGTGGTGGGTCTGTCGCTGGTCTCGGCCGGCGCGTCCGGGGTCTACCTGTACCGGCGCACCCGGACGGTGGCCGCCGCCGTCTGACCGGTCACCTCTGCCGGGCCGGACACGCACCGCGCGTCCGGCCCGGCAGGGCACTTCTTGGGACAACTCCGCCACCCCGGACCGGTGTTGATCGGGAGTCGGGCGGATCACAGCTCCGCAACGCACCGGGCCGCCCGGCCTACGGCGGCGATAGCGTCGGCGCGCCTCGCACCGCCGTCCCTGGGGAGCCCATGCGCGTCCGCACCACCGCCCTCGTCTGCACCGCCGTCCTCGCGGCCGCGACCGCGTGCGCCGACCCCGGTCCGGGGGCCTCGTCCGCCGGGCCCGGCGCGGCTCCGGCCTCCGGTCCGACCTGGGCGGTCGGCGACGCCGCCGCCGTCACCAAGCGCCTGCTCGCCACCGGACTGCCGGTGAAGCTGACCGCCACGTACAGCGGCGCCGACGACCCGGACGGGCTGCTCGGCCGGCCCCGGCAGTACACGTCGAAGGCCGCCTTCGACGACACCCGGGTGTCGAACAGCCCACTGGCCAAGGAGGAGGCCGCCGGGCACCGGCGCGACGCCGTCTCCTACGGCGGTGCCGTCGAGGTCTTCGCGGCCCCGGAGGACGCCGAGGCGCGGGCCGGTGACCTGGCCGGCCGGCCGCAGTCCACCGGCGGTGGCGCCCGGCCCGACTACGTCTACCGCTCGGGCGTGGTCGTCGTCCGGGTCTCGCACCTGCTGACGCCGGAGCAGGCGCAGGCCTACGCGAGGGCGGTCGGCTGACGGACCGCCGGGCGGGCGGAGGCGCCCGGCCGGATTGTCGGTCGCCCGCGCCACTCCGGCAACCCGGTGACCGGGCCGGCGGCACGGCGCCCGCCACCGCGGGCCGTGGGGAGGCAGCGGCCCGGCACCTCTGGAATCCTGGCCGTACCACGCCCCCACGCCCAGCGAGGAGCGGACATGTCCGGACAGTTCGAGGCGACCGTCGAGATCGACCGGCCGGTGGACCAGGTCTTCGCCTATCTGGCGGACGGCCGGCACGACCCGGAGTTCAGCCCGCGGGTCCAGCGGATCACCAAGTCGCCGGACGGGCCGACCGCCGTCGGCACGGTCTTCCGCAGCACGGTGAAGGACGCCGGGATGAAGACCGCACGCGAGTTCCGCATCACCCGGTTGGAGGCACCCAGCACGGTCCGGTGGGCCGAGCAGAGCAAGAACCTCATCACCGCCGAGGGCGGCTACGACCTCGAAGCGCTGCCGGACGGCCGGACCAGGGTGCGGATCTTCAACGAGCTGGAGGGCCACGGCCTCGGCAAGCTGCTGCTCGGCCCGGCCCTGCACGCCGCCCGCAAGGACGCGCCGGCCTTCGGCGAGCGGATCAAGAGCGCGGTCGAGCACTCCTGACGCCCCGCGGTCCGCCGCGGCCCGGGGCGGCGTGGCCGCCCCGCCGGGGCAACCGGTCGGCACACCGCCGCAGTTGCCGTCCCGGCGGGCTCCGGCCACCGTGGGAAGGTGGAGCGCCGCCAGGGCCGTCGGGACGGCCCCGGGTCCGGCGGATCACCGCCGGAGGGGCTCCGCGCCGAGCACGCCGGCCGGTCCGTGCGCGCGCCTCCCCGACCTCCGCGTCCGTGAGGCGCCCTGCCGGCCCGAGCGCAAGGGAGCAGGACATGACCGAGGCCCGACCCGGAGTCGACGGGCAGCTCGCCGCCGGAGCGGCGCCCGCCGCGGCCCGGCCGGACGGCCACCGCACAGAGGCGGTCACGGACCTCCGGCGGATCGGCATCCACCCGGACCACTGGTACCCGGTGGCCGTGTCGCGGAAGGTCCGGCCGCAGCGCACCTTCGCCGCCGTCTTCGCGGGCGAGCGGATCGCGCTGTACCGCGGCCGGAGCGGCAGGGTGTACGCGCTGGAGGACCGCTGCGCGCACCGCCAGGTGCCGCTCAGCATGGGCGTGGTGGAGGACGACATCCTGCGCTGCTGCTACCACGCCTGGGCCTACCGCGGGAACGGCCGCATCTCGCAGATCCCGTACCTGCCGAAGGGCTGCGAGCGGCCGCCGCGCGGCGTCCGGTCGTTCCCGGTGCGGGAGGCCTTCGGGCTGGTGTTCGTCTTCCCCGGCGATCCGGAGAAGGCCGAGTCGGCACCGTTCCCGGTGCTGCCGGAGTTCGGCTCGCCCACGCACCGGACGATGACCTTCTCCCGCACGGTGAAGTGCCACTACTCGTTCATGCACGAGAACCTGCTCGACATGAACCACCAGTTCCTGCACCGCGGCGTGCTGGGCCGGATCAAGCCCGAACTGCTCGGCTACGAGACCGGGCCGCGCTTCGTGGAGGCCCGCTACCTCTTCGTGCCGGCCGGCGGCCGGAAGGACCGCGGCGCGGGCCTGCTCTCCGCGGAGGGCCTCGGCGGCAAGGAGCGCCCGGACGTCATCACCATCCGCACCGAGTACCCGTACCAGACGCTGCACGACGTGCCGGAGGACGCCGAACTCCCGGCGTTCTCGCTCTGGGCGGCGTACGTGCCGGAGGACGCGGAGCAGCGCACCAACCACGCCTACGGTCTGCTGATGATCGCGAAGCCGCCCGTCCCGGGGGCGCTGCACGTGGCCTGGCCGTTCATCCGGCGGTTCACCGAGCGCGTCTTCGCCCAGGACCGGATGGCGGTCGAGGCCGAACAGCGGGCCTGGGACGAGCAGGGCGAGGACCGCAACCACGAGGTGTTCCCGCTCATCCTGGACGTCCGCGACGTGCTGCGCAGCAACGGGGTGCCGCTGTCGGCGCAGCAGGAGGCGGGCGCCGGCGGGGCGCCGTCCGCCAACGGCTCCGCCGCCGGTGCCGGCGACGGCCGCGCCGAGGCGTCCGCCGAACCGCAGCCGGCCGATCGGAGGCAGCCGTGAAGGACCTGAAGTTCGAGCAGAAGCGTTCGCTGTCGCGGATCGAGGCAGCGGCGCAACTGGAGGCACTGGCGGCCGCACTGCGCCACGGCGGTTCGGCCGAGCTGGAGCTCGGCCCCGGGGTGCTGACGCTCCGCGTGCCCGACGAGCTGCGCACCGAGCTGGAGGTGGAGGCGGGCGAGGGCGAGATCGAGGTGGAGATCGAGCTCAAGTGGTCGACCGGGGAGAACGGGGAGGGCTGAGCGGACCGGAGCGCCGCAGGGTCCGATCCCGCCTGCGGTGACGCGAGTTGGGGCCGGCGGG
>NZ_JAHTIK010000001.1:764787-775333 GCF_025655475.1 Kitasatospora sp. DSM 101779
GCCCCCCCCCGCCGGCCCGTGGGTCCGCCTCCCCGTGGATCACGCCATAGCAGATGATCCCGCGACGACACCGCGGGCAGCCCGAAATCCGCCCGCACGAGCGAATCCGACTCCAGACCCCGGCATGACAACTCCCGCTGCGGCAAGTCTGGTTGGCGGCACCGACCGACGGACCGACGGGCCCACCCTCGGCTGCCGAGCACCGGCGTGCGAATACCTGGCCGAAACCCTGGCACGTCCCACATGAATGCGCTGATTCACGTGCACAGCAGTGTTTTTGAGGGAGCATCAGATATGTCCGGAAACCGGCTATGCTGCTTCCGGCTCGGCCCGCCGCACCGCCGTCGCACCAGGTAACCCGGACCGACGCGGGTGCCGCGCCGCACGCCAGACGCAGCCCCACGTCCCCCGGAGCGGCCGCCGCCCGTCCGTCCCCCGCCACCCACTCGATCGCTTGAGGATGCCGATGCTTCGTGCTGGATCGCCCCCCGCCCGCCGGGCCTCCGCTCCCGTCCTCGGTTGGCTCCTGCCCACCGTGGTGACGGCGGCGGCCGTGGCCGCCGCCGTCTCGGTGGTCTCGGCCGGTGCCCGTACGGGAGTCCTCTGGTGCGGGCTGGCGTGCACGGCGGCCGTGGCCGAGGCGGCCCGCCGGGGGCGCGCGCTGACCGCCCTGCGCGAACAGTGCGCCCGGCAGGAGGACGAACTGCGGGCCCGGCTGGCCCGGCAGGAGGCCGAGACGACCGAACTGGCGACGGTCGCACTGCCCGAGGCGGTGGCCCGGCTCCAGCGCGGCGAGTTCCCCGAGGACGTCCTCAAAGCGTTCGAGCGCCGGGAGGCCGACGGGGCGACGGAGTTCCGCGCCGCGCGGGAGGCCGTGCTGCGGACCGTGCTGGACGCGGTCGACAACGAGGAGGGCATGCGCGAGTCCGCCCAGCGGGCCTTCGTCAACATCGCCCGCCGCGTCCAGGCGATCGTCCACCGGCAGGCCCAGGACCTGCGCACCATGGAGGACCGGCACGGCAACGATCCGGCCGTCCTCGACGACCTGCTGCTGCTCGACCACGGCAACGCACTGATCGGCCGGCTCGCCGACAGCATCGCCGTGCTCGGCGGCGCCCGGCCCGGCCGCCAGTGGAGCCGGGCGGTGCCGCTGTACTCGGTGCTGCGCGGCGGCATCTCGCGCATCCTCGACTACCGGCGCGTCGAACTGCACCCGGTCTCCGAGGTCGCCGTGGTCGGCCCCGCGGTGGAACCGCTCATCCACGCCCTCGCCGAACTGCTGGACAACGCCACCCGCTACTCGCCGCCGCACACCAGAGTGCACCTGTCCGCCGCCGAGGTGCAGGCCGGGATAGCGATCGAGATCGAGGACGGCGGACTCAGCCTCAGTGAGGAGGGCCGGGCCCGCGCCGAGCGCATGCTCAGGGACGCACAGGCCGGCATCGACCTCAACGACCTCGGCGAGACTCCCCGGCTCGGCCTGGCCGTGGTGGGCCGGCTCGCCCAGGCGTACGGCTTCCAGGTCTCGCTGCGCCCCTCCGCCTACGGCGGTGTGCGCGCGGTGCTGATCGTGCCGCAGCAGCTGATCACCACGGCCCCAGCGACCGGCCGGGCGCACGGCATCGGTGCCGCCGCGGGACTTCGGCCCGTCCCGGGCGTGATCCCGCAGCCCGCCTCGGAGCCGCGGCCGTACGGGCGGACGACCGCGGGCGCGTTCTCCGCAGGTCCGTCCTTCGGTTCGAACGCGGGGATCCTCGCGGAGTCGAACCGTCCGGACGACGAGATTCCGGTGGTGGCCGAGCGCGCCCCTAACGGGCTGCCGCAGCGCCGCCGCCACGCCAGGCCCTCCCGGCCGGGTCCGGTGGAGGTCTCCCGGGTCCCCGAGCCGGCCCAGGCACCGGTGCAGCCCGGCATGTGGCTGGCCGCGTTCCACGAGGGGGTGAACGGCCACGCGCCGTCCACCGGTGCGGCCGGCCCCACCAGTGAAGAGTCGGCAGGGAAGGGCGAGCAATGATTCAGCAGCGCAGCAACATGGACTGGATGCTCAAGGAGCTGGCGAACGGCGTCCCGCACACCCGCCACATCGTCGTGCTGTCGGCGGACGGCCTGCGGATGGCGCAGTACGGCACCGACCCGGACACCGCCGACCGCCTCGCCGCCGCCTGCGCCGGCCTGCAGAGCCTGGCCACCGCGGTCGGCCACGAGTTCCCGCACGGCGACGGCCGGATGCGACTGGTGGTGATCGAGGTCAGCGGCGGCTTCTTCTACCTGATGTCCGCCGGAGCCCGGGCGTACCTCGCCGTGCTCGCCGACGAGGGCGTGGACGCCGGCCTGATGGGCCAGCGGATGCGGGACCTGGTCGCCCGGATCGGCGAGCATCTCAGTACACCGCCCCGCAACGGCGAGCAGGTCGCATGAGTGCAGGCGACCAGGACTGGGACGAGGGCATCCCCGAACGTCTCTATGTGATCACGCGAGGGCGCAGCGGCCTGGCCGAACAGGCCACGTTCGACCTGGTCACCCTGATCGTCTCCCGCGC
This sequence comes from Kitasatospora sp. DSM 101779, assembly GCF_025655475.1. Taxonomy (GTDB): domain Bacteria; phylum Actinomycetota; class Actinomycetes; order Streptomycetales; family Streptomycetaceae; genus Kitasatospora. Next base: position 767,327 of record NZ_JAHTIK010000001.1, read on the forward strand.
GGAGCCGGCACCCACCATGCAGCCGGAACATGCGGCCATCCTGCGGATCTGCGGCGCGCCGCTCTCCGTGGCCGAGATCTCCGCCTACCTCGGGCTGCCGACCAGCGCGGTCACCGTGCTGCTGGCAGACCTCCTCGCCGACGGACGGATCGAGGCGCGCTCCCCCGTCCCGCAGGCGATCCTTCCCGACCGAGCCCTGCTGGAGGCGGTGATCCATGGACTACAGAGGCTCTGACACGATCGCCGGGCCGGCGCGGGCTGACCTGCTCCCCGACTCGGCCACCATGGCGGTCAAGGTGGTGATCGTCGGCGGCTTCGGCGTCGGCAAGACCACCCTCGTCGGATCGGTGAGCGAGATCCGACCGCTGACCACCGAGGAGACGATGACCCAGGCCGGCGCGGGCGTCGACGACCTGGCCGGGGTCGAGCGCAAGACCTCCACCACGGTGGCGATGGACTTCGGCCGGATCAGCATCACCGACGAACTGGTGCTGTACGTCTTCGGCACCCCCGGCCAGGAGCGGTTCTGGTTCCTCTGGAACGGCCTGTTCGAAGGGGCGCTCGGCGCGGTCGTCCTGGTCGACACCCGGCGCCTCGAGGTCAGCTTCGACGTGATCGGACGGCTGGAGGACCGTGGCGTGCCCTTCGTCGTCGCCGTCAACTCCTTCCCGGAGTCCCCCGGTTACCCCACCGAGGACCTGCGGGCCGCCCTCGACCTGGACCCCGGGGTGCCGATCGTCGCCTGCGACGCCCGGACCCGCGAGTCCAGCAAGGACGTCCTGCTGACGCTGATGCACTACCTGTACGGCCTCTCCGCCCGAGCGGGCCGGTGACCGGGCCCACCGACTGACCGCCCGTCATTCTCACCATCCGGCCCGCCCCCGGGCCGATCCCGAACCGCCCGTTCCCGAACCGCCCGTTCCCCGACGACCCGCCACCCGTGACGACCCCGGAGCCACCGTGACCTCGCCCTTCCCCGAGAACACCTCCGCCACCCCGCCGCCCGGGTGCCCCGCCCACGGGCTCGGCCCCGACGGCCTGCGCCGCCTCTACGGCCCCGAGGCCGAGGCCGACCCGGCCGGTCTGTACGAGAAGCTGCGCGCCGAGCACGGCGAAGTGGCCCCCGTTCTGCTGCACGGCGACATCCCCGCCTGGCTGGTCCTGGGGCACTCCGCGAACCTCGCCGCGATGCGCACCCCCTCCCGGTTCTCCCGGGACTCCCGCCGCTGGACGGCCTTCCAGAGCGGCCTGGTCACCCCGGACTCCCCGCTGATGCCGGTGATCGCCTGGCAGCCGCTCTGCGTGTTCGCGGACGGCGAGGAGCACCGCCGCCTGCGCGGCGCGGTGACGGACGGTCTGAACCGCTTCGACCGGCGCGGCATCCGCCGCTACGTCACCCGCTTCGCCGACCAGCTGATCGAGGAGTTCGGCTCCTCCGGCCGGGCCGAACTGGTCTCCCAGTTCGCCGAGCACCTGCCGATGCTGGTGATGACGCAGCTGGTCGGCATGCCCGAGGAGTACGGACCGCGGCTGGTCGAGGCCGCCCGGGACCTCATGAAGGGCACCGAGACGGCGATCGCGAGCAACGACTACGTGGTGGCGACGCTGCGCCGGATGATGGAGCGCAAGAAGGTCTCGCCCGGCGCCGACCTGGTGAGCTGGCTGATGCAGCACGAGGCCGGGCTCACCGACGACGAGGTGCTGGAGCACCTGCGGGTGGTGCTGCTCGCCGCGAACGAGACCACCGTCAACCTGATCGCGGACGGGCTGAAGATGGTACTCACCGACCGCCGGTTCCGCGCCCACCTGTCCGGCGGCCAGATGACCCTGCCCGACGCCCTGGACCAGGTGCTCTGGGACTCCCCGCCGATGCTGCTGGTGGCAGGACGCTGGGCCACCGGCGACACCGAACTCGGCGGGCAGCAGATCAAGGCCGGCGACATGCTCCTGCTCGGGCTCGCGGCCGGCAACGCCGACCCGGCCGTCCGCCCGGACCTCACGACGCCGCTCTTCGGCAACCGCTCGCACCTGGCCTTCGGCAGCGGGCCGCACGAGTGCCCCGGCCAGGACATCGGCCGGGCGATCGCGGAGACCGGCATCGACATCCTGCTGACCAGGCTGCCGGACCTCCGACTCGCCGTCCCCGAGGCCGAGTTGACCTGGACTTCGGCCTGGATCTCCCGGCACCTGGTCGAGCTGCCGGTGAGCTTCTCGCCGCGCACGGCCGAGCCCGCGCCGACGGCTGCCGCCGCGCCACCGGTGGTGCCCGCGACACCGACCGTTCCCGCACCGACCGTTCCCGCACCGACCGCGCCGCCGATGCGCTCGGCCGCGGCTCCGGGCCCGGAGCCGACCCCGGAGCCGGTCGCGGCGGTGGTGCCGCGCCAGCGGCGCAGCTGGTGGGCCGCGCTGACGAGCGTCTTCCGGCGCTGACGGCGCTGACGGCGCTGACGGCTCCGACGGCTCCGACGGCTCCGACGGCTCCGACGGTGGTGCCGCGGTGACTCCGGCGGTGGGGCGCGGTCAGCGGCTGTCGTAGGCCCGGCGGGCGGCCTCCACCGCCGGGAGGGCGCGCTCCACCCAGCGGCCGAGGCCGCCGACGAGGTCGGCGGCCTGCTCGCCGAGCGGGGTGAGGCTGTAGTCGACCCGGGGCGGGATGACCGGGTGGGCCTCGCGGAGCACGAAGCCGTCCCGCTCCAGGGTCTGGAGGGTCTGCGCCAGCATCTTCTCGCTCACTCCTGCGACCGCGCGGCGGAGCTCGCTGAAGCGGTAGCCGCGCTCGCGCAGGGCGATCAGCACCAGCACGCCCCACCGGCTGGTGACGTGCTCCAGGACCCCGCGGGAGGGGCACATCCGGTCGGTGACATCACCAATGGCGGCGAGAGGGGCGGCGGGCGCGGTGGCTTCGAGCGGGGTACTCACCTTCATATCAGTACCGTACTTCAGAGTGGGTACTTTCGATCGGTAAGTGTGACGCCTACGGTGGTGGTTGAAGTCGAAACCATCTGAAGGAGCGCGTCATGATCGTCGTCACCGGAGCCACCGGACAGCTCGGCCGCCTGGTCGTCGAGGGCCTGCTGGAGCGGGTGCCCGCCCAGGACGTGGCGGTGGCCGTCCGCTCGCCCGAGAAGGCCGCGGACTGGGCCGCCCGCGGCGTCGAGGTCCGCGAAGCCGACTACAGCCGTCCGAAGACGCTCGCCGGCGCCTTCCGCGCCGGCGAGACGGTGCTGCTGGTGTCCGGCAGCGAGGTCGGCTCGCGGGTGCCGCAGCACACCGCCGTGGTCGAGGCCGCCGCGGCCGCCGGTGTCGCCCGGCTCGTCTACACCGGTGTGCTCGGCGGCGACGAGGCGACCTTCGACCTCGCCGCCGAACACCGGGCGACCGAGGCCGTGATCCTCGCCTCCGGCCTGCCGTACACCTTCCTGCGGAACGGCTGGTACACCGAGAACTTCACCGCCGGTGCGGCGGGCGCCGTCGAGCGCGGGGTGGTGCTCGGCAGCAGCGGCGACGGCCGGCTCGCCACCGCCGCCCGCGCCGACTACGCGGCCGCGGCCGTCGCCGTGCTCACCGGTGAGGGCCACGAGAACCGCGTCTACGAACTCAGCGGCGACACCTCCTGGAGCCTCGCCGAGTACGCGGCCGAGCTCACCGCCCGGTCGGGCCGGCCGGTCGCCTACCGGGACGTCGCCCCCCAGCAGCACCTGGACGCCCTCCTCGGCGCCGGACTGCCGGCCGGCTTCGCGGCCATCCTGGTCGACGTCGACGCGGCCGTCCGCCGCGGCGAGCTCGACCGCGACCGCGGTGTCCTCTCCGCCCTGATCGGCCGGCCCACCACTCCGCTCGCCGACTCGGTGAAGGCCGCCCTGGGCGCCTGAGCCCATCAGGGACCTTGGTCCCGACCCGCCGGAGCCGGCCGGACCTGGTGACGGCCGTCGGGGGCGCCGAGGATGGTCCTGCGCCCCTGCCGCGCACACCACCTCGGAGAGGAATCGCCATGCCCCAGTACGTTCTTGCCGGGATCGACGGCTCGCCCGAGAGCGCGGCGGCAGCCCGCTGGGCGGCCGAGGAGGCCGTCCGCCGGGGGCTGGCGCTGCGCCTGGTGCACGCGCAGACCTGGCTGGACGACATCCATGCCGACCGCGGCCAGCCTGCGGACGTCCGCGGGCTGACGCTGCGCATGCTGGCCGACGCGCGCGAGGACGTGATCTCCGCGCACCCTGCGCTGGAGGTCGGGGCCGACCTGATCGGCGGCGGGGATCCGGTCGACGTGCTGGCCGAGGCCGCTGCCGGGGCCGAGCTGCTGGTGCTCGGGTCCCGCGGGCTCGGCGGCTTCGCCGGGCTGGTGGTCGGCTCGGTGGGTCTCGCCCTCGCCGGCCGGTCCGAGGCGCCGACCGTGCTCGTCCGGCACGCCGGGGCGCAGGACGGACCGGCCCCGGAGCGGGCGGCCGTGGTGGTCGGGGTGGACACCCGGTCGCCCGCGCCGGAGGTGCTCGACTTCGCCTTCCAGGAGGCCGCCCGGCGCGGGGCCGTGCTGCGCGCGGTGCACGGCTGGACCCCGCCGCCGGTGTGGGGCTACGCGGGCGGAGTGGGCCCGCAGTTCGAGGCGGACCAGTTCAGCGCCATCGAGGCGGAGCTGCTGGACGAGGCCCTGACCGGCTGGCGCGAGAAGTACCCCGAGGTCGCCGTCCTCCGGGACTGCCGGATCGCGGGCGGGGCCCAGGCCGTCGTCGACACGGCCGCGGACGCCGCCCTGGTGGTCGTCGGCCGACGGCGCCGCCGCCACCGGATCGGCCTGCACCTCGGCCCGGTCGCCCACGCGGTCCTGCACCACGCCGAGGCCCCGGTCGCAGTCGTCCCGCACGACTGACCGATCCCCGAGCACCGGTACGGCGGCTCCTCCGGGGGCCGCCGTACCGGTTCGCGGGGCGCGGCTCACCTCCGGATCGCCCACGCCTCGACGAGGAACGAGGAGGACGGGCGGTCCGGGGCTTCGGCGGCGAAGCAACAGTGGCCGGGTGACCAGCTGGCCGCCGACCCGCTCCACGTTGATCATCACGCCCAGGAGTGCCGCCTCGGGCATGCCCGCCGCCCAGGTGGAAGAGGGGCTCGGGCGGTGCTCGGGTCGCATCGTGCTCGGCCGGCCAGCGGTCCACGTCCGAGGGCACCCGGCCCACCAGGCCGCGTCCTCCTCCAGGACCGCGGCCCGACCAGGTCGTCCACCGCCACGCCGGCCCAACCGCTCCTCCACCGCTGCCGTTCGGAGCCGGCAGCCCTCGCGCTCGACCGGGCGCCCGACCGGGCGCCCGACCGGCGCCGGGGACGGCCCCCACGCCGTCCCCGGTCTCCTCGTGTCGACCCGGCCTGCCCCCACGGCAGTCCGGGTCGCACCCGCGCACCCCTGGCACGGGCGCGGCCGGTTCGGCGGTCCGTCCCCGGCCCGGGCAAGCGGCCCGGCATCCGCCGACGGTTCGTCAGGACTGCTTCCCGGCGCCTCCACCGTGCCGCATCCGGACCGGCCCGCGGAGGGCCGAAGGTCCCGCCGACCGGCCCGTGGCCGCCGCCGGGCCGCAGGTCGCTGCGGATCGGGACCTGTGGCCCCCGGTCGGGGTCCTTCCGGTCCATGACCGGGCCGGGCCCGCACCGGGAGAGTCGACCCGTGGGGACGGTCGGGTGCAACGGACACCCGGCCCCGGAATCCCGTGGAGGGGAACCGACATGACGAACACGGTGCTGACCGGGATCGACGGATCGCCGCAGAGCGAGGCCGCCGCGCTCTGGGCCGCCGAGGAGGCCGAACGCCGGGGCGCCGCCCTGGAGGTGCTGCACGTCCGGCCCTGGCTCGCGCCGGAGGACACCGGGCGGGCCCGGCACGAGGACCTCCGGCCCGCCGCGCTGGCCGCGTTGGCGGAGCTCGCCGACCGGATCCGGCAGTTGCACCCGGAGTTGCCGGTGGAGGCCCGCACCGTCGGCGCCGACCCGGTCGACGGGCTGGTGGCCGCGGCCAAGGGGAAGGACGTGGTGGTGCTCGGCTCACGCGGACTCGGTGGCTTCGCCGGGCTGTTGGTGGGCTCCGTCGGACTCGCCGTCGCTGCGCGGGTCGAGGTGCCGCTGGTCCTGGTCCGGGCGGACGGCGGCACTTCCGATTCCGGCCGCGGGGCCCGGCGCGAGGTGCTGGTCGGGGTCGACGCCGACCGTCCGGCGGACGCCGTGCTGGAGTTCGCCTTCGCCGAGGCGGCGCGGCGCGGGGCCCGCCTCAGGGCCGTGCACGCCTGGGACCTCGTCCCCGTGTGGGCGGCGGCCGGCTGGGTGCCGCCGCAGGTCGACCTGGCCCGTCAGGAGCCCGCGGAGCAGGCCGCGCTGGCTGCGGCCCTCGCCCCGGCACGGGCCGCCCACCCGGAGGTCGAGGTGGTCGCCGAGACCAGGATCGGCGGTGCGGCCGCGGCACTCGTCGGCGCGAGCGCCGGGGCCGAGCTCGTCGTCCTCGGCCGCCGGGACAACCGGCTCCGCCTGGGCATGCGGCTCGGCCCCGTCCTGCACGCGGTGGTCCATCACGCCACCGCCCCGGTCGCCGTGGTGCCGCATCCCTGAACGGGCCCGGGAATCCGCGGTGCGGGCGGACCGCGGATCTTGCGTCCGGCGCTGCCGGGCAGGACCGTGTCCCCCTCGAACTACCGGGGGGACGACACCATGGCATCCGTCAAGCACGTGCAGGACCTCGATCACCTGAACCGTCACGAATGCTGGATGCTGTTCGGCATCGCCGGAGTGATCACGCTGGGCCTGATCGCCTATGCGGTGAACCTCCGGGGGATCGCCTACAAGATCTCGGCCAACGGGATGGGTCCGGGGCACCGGGCGTATCGCGTGCGTGTCGCCTTCAACCCCGTGGGCGCCGCGTTCTTCGCGGTCATCGGCGGTTGCCTCGCCGCCAAGGGCCTGCGCGGCGCGCTCGGGTGACGCGGGCTCAGGCGAGCAGCTGCTCGATGCGGTCGAGGGCACCAGGCAGGTCGCGGGGACGCAGGATGCCGGCTCCGGGCTGGTGGCCCGCCCAGCCGGGGCCGGCGGTGAGGACGACCGGGCGGGCGCGCGAGCCGCGGCCGCCCCAGGCCGTTTCGGCGGCCCGACGGGCGAGGACGCGGTCGGCGGTGTGCTTGGCCTGCGACCAGATCATCACCGCTGCCGGGCCTGTCCTGCGCACGGCCTCCAGCAGCGCCTCGGCGGGGACGGCGGCACCGAACATCCGGTAGGGCAGGCCGCGTTCGGCCAGGCCGGCGGCGACCGCCTCCAGCGGGAGGGTGTGGAGTTCGGCCGGCATGCCGGCGAGCAGCGCGGGCGGGCCCGGGCGGGGCGGGGCGGGCCGGTCGGCGACCCGGCGGAGGGCCGTGGAGACGTGCCAGGAGAGCAGGTGCTCGACCTCGACGTAGCGCTCGCCCTCGCCCGCCCACCGGCGTCCGGCCGCACGCAGCGCGGGCATCATGACCTCCGTCCAGGCGGCCACCGCGCCCATCTCGTCGACCACCTGACGCAGGAGCCGCGCGACCTCGACGGTGTCGAGGCGGACGGCGGCCCGGGTCAGGCCGCGGCACTCCGGGCTCACCGGCCCGGCCGGAGCGCTCCCCGTCTCCGGCCGGCCGGCAGGCTCCGCAGCGGGTTCGGCGCCACCGGGGCCGGGCGGAACGGGCGGAACGGGACGTGCGGCGCCGAGCGCCTGCCGGGCCGCCTCGCCGGGCGGGACGCCGCGGGCGGTCAGGTGGCACATGGCTTCGAGGACGGCGATGTCCTGCGGGGTCCAGCGGCGGTGGTGGCCCTCCTCGCGCCGGGCGGGCCCGATGCCGTAGCGCCGTTCCCAGGAGCGCACGGTCGTCGGTGAGACGCCGAGTCTGCGGGCCACTCCCCCGGTGGTGAGGCTGGCCTCGGCGAGCGCCGGGGCGGCGGCCGCCCGGGCGGCCGGGGCGCCCGCTCCGGCGGCTCCGCGGTCCGCAACCGCCCCGGCCGTTGCGGCGGTTG
>NZ_JAHTIK010000001.1:775358-778540 GCF_025655475.1 Kitasatospora sp. DSM 101779
GGGGCGGCACGGGGCGGCGGCTGCGGATTCGGCTGCGGGGTCGGCCGCCGCTCCCGGAACGCTGCCCGTCCAGCATGGCGAAGCCGTACGCGGAGGGGCGCTTGCACCGGTTGCGCAGCGGAAGGCTCCGGGCCCGTTCGGCGCGAGGGTCATTCGTGGAGGGCGAGGCCGTCCCGCATCCGGATCAGGCCGTCCCGCATCCGGGTCTTGACGGTGCCGAGCGGGGCGCCGAGGATCGCGGCGATCTGCGACTGCGAGTACCCGCCGTAGTACGCGAGGGCGAGCGCCTGCCGCTGGAGTTCGGTGAGCGCGCCGAGGCAGCGTCTGACCCGGTCCCGGTCGATACGGCGTTCCACGGCCTCGGCGACCTCGTCGAACGGCGGGGTGTGCGAGGCGGCGGCGACCCGCCGGTCGCGGTCGGCGGCGGCCTGTGCGGACCGGACCCGGTCCACGGCGCGGCGGTGGGTGATGGTGAGCACCCAGGTCAGCACCTCGCCGCGCTCCGGACGGTAGCGGGCGGCGGTGCGCCAGACCTCCAGCAGCACTTCCTGGGCCACCTCCTCGGCCTGCGCCCGGTCACGCAGGACGTGGCGGGCCAGTCCCAGCACCGGGCCGGCCACCTCCTCGTAGAGGGTGCCGAACGCCCGCTCGTCGCCGCGGGCGATGCGCGGCAGCAGACCGGTCAGGTCCCGGCCGCGGCATGTGTGGGTCTGCGGCGCGGTGCGGTCGGCGGGGTCTGCGGCGAGCGGGTGTTCGCGGACGGCTGTCACGGTGCGACCCTCCCGGCCCGGCCGGTCTGCGGGCCAGCTGCAGCGTTGCTGCACCGTTCCTCCGCCCGGGCGGAGTGCCCGGCGTGGAGTCCTCAGCCGGTGAGCAGGTCCGCGATGCGCTTCGCGGCCTTCTCGCCGGCCCGCTGTCTGACCAGCCCCTCCTTGGCGGCGGCGCGCAGCAGCACGGCGGTCCTCTCCTCCCCCTCCCCGGCGGTGAGCACAGCGGTCACCAGGACGGGATTCATGTTCCACGCGCCGCCCCCGGTCAGCACCCGCAGGGCGCGACGCTCCTCGGCCGTGGCGGAGCGGCGCGGTGCGATCCGTCGGCCCTGCAGGTCGAAGACCTCGGAGACCCGGGCTCTGGCCCGTTCGTACGAGAGCGGAAGGTGGAGGGTGATCTCGTGGACGTTGTTCGGCAGCCGCCGGGCGACGAACCGCGAGCCCCTGCCGCCGATCGAGCCGATGGCCTCGGCCAGGATCTCGTCCTCGTCGTCCACTGCCGCTCCCCCCGTCCCGGAAGCCCCGGGCCGCCGCTGTACGAAGGTCAGACTATCGGCCGGGTTCCGGGGCGAACCGTCAGACCTTGGCCGGAGCCGGGGAGGACGACGGGGAGGCCGTCGGCGCGGACGAGGCGACCGGGCAAGCGACCGGGGAGGACGGCGGTCCGTCGCGGTGCGGTTCGGCGGGCGGGGTCCGCTGCGCGTCCATCGGATCGACCCGCACCAGTCCTGGTGCCGCTACGACTGTCGAAGGGCACGGTGCGCTACGAGAAGGGCCGGGCCGACACACCTACCGTCCCTGCCCCGGCCACCCGGGCCGGGAGTGAATCCGGGGAGCCCGCCACCGCCGCCACCACCCGAGTCACGACCATCGGGGTGCCCGGCGTCCTTCTTCTCGGTACGGCCGGCGCTCCGTCAGCGACCGGCCGGCTGGCGACCGAAGAACTTCATCAGCAGACCGGAGGCATCCGGCACCAGCGCCACGCCGACATGGGCGAGGCCGCTGAAGCCGGTCTTCGGCAGAGAGTACCCGTATCCCATGAGACGTTTCCTTTCTGGGAGAGGCCTCAGCCCCGATGCGCCGGTCGGCCCGTGCCGTCCGGTAACTGAGTACCAATGAATTTCCGGTCTGCCCACCACGATTTCCGACGAGAGGCACGTATGTTGTCCGGGTGAAGCTCGTACGGAACCCGTCCGGCGACCCGTCCAGCCAGGGGTGATGGCGATCCACGGCTTCGCGACCACCGAGTTCCAGCTCGTCCTGCTGCGCCGGATGGCCGACTTCCACCCCGAACTGGTGGAGCAGGCGCTGCACCGGCTGGACGCCACCCGGGCCGACATGCGGGAGGCGAACAAGCGGTGGCAGGCGATGGTCCGGTCGAGCCGCTTCCCGCACGGTGCCCGCCGCTACGCCGCCGTGCTGGGCCCGCCGGAGACGGTGCTCCACCGCCGGATCGGCGACCTCGACTGCACGGTGCAGCACTGGGCGCTGCCGCTCTGGCCGGAGCTGCGGTTCGAGATCCTCCTCGGACCGGCCGGCGGGGCGTCACCTCCGTGGAACGAGTGGCTGGTCCGCGCACCCGGCACGCCCCCGCCGGCGCTGCGCACCCTGGAGGACCTCGTCCCGTGGAGCTGCGTCGTGGCGGACGTCGGGGCGGCCTTCCCGCCCGCCGTGCCCCGGGAGGGCAGTGCGCCGACCCGGTGGCAGCTCGACTTCACGGCCCCGGACGCCACGGGCCGGCCGCACTCCTGCACGGCCGACTTCACCTGGGGCCTGCTGCAGGAGGTGCGCACCGCCGACACCGCCCCAGGAGCGGCACCCGTCTGACGCCCCGTCGGAGAGGAGTGGCCGGAGGTCCGGGCCGGCCTGGAACGGCGCCTCTCCGCGCGGTGACACCGCGCCGGCCGATGACGGGAGCGCTGCCCGGACTCACCGAGGAGGACCCGTGACCGCATCCACCGCCACCGTCTTCCGCGGGGTCCGTCCGTTCGGCGTCGGCGACCCGGTCGATCTGTTCTCCGTGGACGGGCGACCCGTCGGGCGGGTGCCCGAGGGCGCCCGGGTGGAGGTGGTCGACGTTGACGGCCGGATCGCCCTGCCGACGATGGTGGACGCGCACGTCCACCGGACAGGACGGCCTGGGGCGAGCCCTGGTACAGCCGTCGTCCGGCCGTCGGACTGCCCGGCTACGTGCGGGACGGCGTCGAGCTGTACGAGCAGCAGCGGACGCCGGTCGCCGAGCGGGCCCGGCGGCGGCTGGCTCACGCGGTGGCGCGGGCACCCGGGTGGTGCGGGCGCACGTGGACGTGGCCCCGGCCTACGGCCTGGTCGGCGTCGCGGGCGTGGCGGCGGCGGCGGCGCGGGAACGGCTGTGCGGGGCGCTGGACATCCGGGGGGGGGCCTTCCCGCCGC
>NZ_JAHTIK010000001.1:778565-787115 GCF_025655475.1 Kitasatospora sp. DSM 101779
GACATCCGGGTGGTGGCCTTCCCGCAGCACGGGGCGCGGCGGACGCCGGGCGCCGGACGCCGGGGCGCTGCTCGCGGAGGCCGCGGCGAGCGGGCTGATCGACGCCGTGGGCGGGATCGACCCGGCGGGTTTCGACGGGGTGGGTGCCGCGGGCGAGGGCCCGTACCAGTTCGACCGGGTCTTCGGCCTCGCCGAGGAGCACGGCCTGCTCGTCGACGTCCACCTGCACGACACCGGGGAGCGCGGGCCGGCGCCGCTGCGGGGCATCGCCGCCCGGACGAGGGCGGCCCGGCTGCAGGGCGGGTGGTGGTGAGCCGTGCGTTCTGCGTGTCGGAGCCGGCCGGGGCCGCGCTGGACGGCCTGGCGGAGCTGCTGGCCGGTGCCGGGATCGGGCTGACGACCGTGGCACCGTCCGCGCACCAGGCGCTGCCGTTCCGGGTGCTGGCGGCGCACGGCGGGCGGGTGGGCCTCGGCTCGGACGGCGTGCGCGACTCGTGGAGCCCGTTCGGCAACGCCGACATGCTGCACCGCACGCATCTGCCGGGCTGGACGACCGATGCGCGGACGGACGGCGAGCCGGCCGAGTGCTTCGCGCCGGCCTCCGCGGGCCACGGCGAGCTGCTCGGGCCGGCCGTCGCGGATCTGTCGCCCGGGTCCCCGGCGGACTTCCTGCCGGTCGAGGGCGAGTGCCTGCCGCAGGTGGCGGTCGATCTGCCCCGGCGGGACCTGGCCGTCCGGGCGGGCCGGGTGGTCGCCCGGGACGGGCGGTGCACGGGTTGAGCGCCGGTCGGCCGGGCGGCCGTCCGCACCATTCGTGGTGAAGTGCCCGGATCATCCCTAGGATGGATGACCGGCGCTCGGGCGTGGCCGGACGGGTGACGTCCAGGGCGGGAAGCCGATCAGCTCGGGACGGGGTCCCCATGGCTCAGGCCGCCGGTCCGCCGCGGACCGTTCTCATCACCGTGGACGACGATCCGGCGGTGTCCCGCGCCGTCGCCCGGGACCTGCGGCGACGCTACGGCGAGTCGTACCGGGTGGTGCGTGCGGAGTCCGGCGAGTCGGCGCTGGAGGCCCTGCGGGAGCTGAAGCTGCGCGGCGATCCGGTGGCGGTGATCATCGCGGACTACCGGATGCCGGCGATGAGCGGCATCGAGTTCCTCGAACAGGCGATCGACATCTACCCGGACGCGCGGCGGGTTCTGCTGACCGCGTACGCGGACACCGGTGCGGCGATCGACGCCATCAACGTGATCGATCTCGACCACTACCTCCTCAAGCCCTGGGAACCGCCGGAGGAGAAGCTCTACCCCGTGCTGGACGACCTGCTGGAGGTGTGGCGGGCCGCCGACCACCACCAGGTCGCCGTCACCAAGGTCGTCGGCCACCGCTGGTCCGCACGCTCCTCGACGGTGCGCGAGTTCCTGGCCCGCAACGAGGTGCCGTACCGCTGGTACTCCTCCGACGACCCCGAGGGGCGGCGGCTGCTCGCGGCCGCGGGCCAGGACGGCCGCCGGCTGCCGCTGGTGGTCACCCCGGACGGCACCGCGCTGGTCGAGCCCACCGACGGGGACCTCGCCGCCCGGGTCGGCCTGGCGACGACCCCGGCCGCCGACTTCTACGACCTGGTCATCATCGGCGGCGGGCCGGCGGGGCTCGGCGCGGCCGTGTACGGCGCCTCCGAGGGGCTGCGGACCGTCCTGGTGGAGCGGTCCGCGACCGGCGGCCAGGCCGGCCAGAGCTCGCGGATCGAGAACTACCTCGGCTTCCCGGACGGCGTGTCCGGCGCGCAGCTCACCGACCGGGCGCGGCGCCAGGCGGCGAAGTTCGGCGCCGAGATCCTGACCGCGCGGGAGGTCACCGGGCTGGAGGTCGGCGGCGCGGCGCGGGTCGTCCGGTTCGCCGACGGCTCGGCGATCGCCGCCCATGCGGTGATCCTCGCGACAGGCGTGTCGTACCGGCAGCTGGACGCCCCCGGGGCGGCGGAGCTGACCGGCTGCGGGGTGTTCTACGGCTCGGCGCTGACCGAGGCGACCGCCTGCCAGGGCCAGGACGTGTACATCGTCGGCGGCGCCAACTCGGCCGGCCAGGCGGCGATCTTCCTGGCCCGCAACGCCAAGTCGGTGACCCTGGTGGTGCGCAGGCCCTCGCTGGCGGCGACCATGTCGCACTACCTCGTGCAGCAGGTCGAGGAGGCCCCGTCGATCTCCGTCCGCGCCAACACGGTGGTGGAGGCGGTGCACGGCGAGCACCAGTTGGAGCGGCTCACACTGCGGGACACGGAGACCGGCGGCAGCGAACTCGTCGACGCGCAGTGGATGTTCGTGTTCATCGGGGCCGCGCCGCGGACGGACTGGCTGGAGGGCACGGTGCGCCGGGACGCCCGCGGGTTCATCCTGACCGGCCCCGACCTGGCGCCCGAGGGGCGGCTGCCGGCCGGATGGGAGCTGGACCGTCCGCCCTACCACCTGGAGACGAACATCCCCGGCGTGTTCGTGGCCGGGGACGCCCGCGCCGAGTCGGCCAAGCGCGTCGCCTCCGCCGTCGGCGAGGGCGCGATGGCCGTGATGCTCGCCCACCGATACCTGGAGCAGTCTTGACTTCCTCCTCCGCTCAGAGGCGGGGGATTCCGGCGGTCGCCCGCCGGGGTTCCCGCTTCACCGACGACCGCCCCGTCCGCGAGGACTCCCGTTGAGGTCTTACACCGTCGCCACAGGCAGACGCCGCCAGCCCGGCGGCCAGGATGTTGCGTGCCGCATTCACGTCGCGGTCATGCACGACGCCGCAGCCGCACGTCCACTCGCGGACGTTCAGCGGCATCTTCGCCGCGACCGTGCCGCAGGCCCCGCACAGCTTGCTGGACGGGAACCAGCGGTCGACCACGACGACTTCGCGCCCGTACCAGGCGCACGTGTACTCCAGTATGGAGCGCAGTTCCGTCCAGGCCGCATCAGCAATGGCCCGCGCACGCCTGCCGTTCTGCAGCAGGTTGCGGACGGTGAGGTCCCCGACCACGACTGTTTGGTTCTCACGGACGAGACGAGTCGACAGCTTGTGCAGGAAGTCCCGGCGCCGGTCGGCGATCCTCGCGTGGACCTTGGCGACGCGGCGCCGGTCCTTCTCCCGGTTCGCCGAGCCCTTCGCCTTCCGCGCCAGCTCACGCTGCGCGCGGACCAGCCGGGCGCGGTCACGGCGCTCGTGCTGGGGGTTGGCGACCTTCTCCCCGGTGGACAGCGCAACCAGGGAACTGATCCCGACGTCCAAGCCGACCGCCGCACCGGTGGTGGGGGCCGGGACGATGCTGTCCTCGCACAACAGGGACACGAACCAGCGGCCCGCGCCGTCACAGGACACGGTGACGGTGGTCGGCTCCGCACCGTCGGGCAGCGGACGCGACCAGCGGATGTCCAACGGCTCCGCCATCTCGGCCAGAGTCAGGTGCCCGTCACCTCACTTGAAGGCGCTGCGGGTGTACTCGGCCGACGCACGGGACTTCTTCCGGCTCTTCTGTCGCGGGTACCTGGCCCGCTTGGCGAAGAAGTTCCCGAATGCCGTCTGACGATGGCGCAGCGCCTGCTGGAGCGGGACGGAGGACAACACCTCCGTCAGGAAGGCGAGTTCCTCGGTCCTCTTCCACTCCGTCAGCGCGGCGGACGACTGCACGTAGGAGAGGCGGCGCTGCTCGCCGCACCAAGCCCGCGTGCGCTCCTCCAGCGCCTTGTTGTACACGAGGCGGACGCAGCCGAACGTGCGGGACAGCTCGGCTGCCTGCTCGCCCGTGGGGTAGAAGCGGTACTTGAATGCCCGCTTGACCTGCTGCGTCACACCTCACGGTCTATCACTTTCCGTGTGAGCGGCAGGTGTCGGCCGGTGGTCGCAGGCACCCGATCGCTCTGGCGGCGATTCGGCTTTCCCCGCCCTGCTCCGCAGGAGCTCCGTTCCTTCCCTGGCCCGAGGGCCGGGGCATCCGCGAAGGGATCACGATGACCGGCGCACCGTTGCCCTGCGACCCGGTGGAGCTCTCCACCCTCTTCCTGTTCGAGGAGCTCGCCCCGGAGCAGCTCGACCGGCTCTGCCGGGAGGGCTCGGTGGTGGAGGTCGGGCCGGGGCCGGTGTACGCCGAGGGCGATCCGGCGACCTGCTTCTACGTGCTGCTGGAGGGCACGGTGGTGCTCTCCCGCAAGGTCGGGGACTCCGACGTGGAGGTCACCCGGACCTCGGACCGCGGGGTGTACGCCGGGGCGTTCCAGTCCTACCTGGGCGACCGGGTTCCGCAGGTGTACAACAGCTCGCTGAAGGTGCCGGAGCGCTCGCGCTTCTTCGTGCTGCCCGCGGAGAGCTTCGCGCAGGTCGTGCGGGAGTGGTTCCCGATGGCCGTGCACCTGCTGGAGGGGCTGTTCTTCGGCTACAAGAGCGCGCAGGCCGCGGTCGGGCAGCGGGAGCGGCTGCTCGCCCTGGGAGCGCTGTCCGCCGGCCTCACCCACGAGTTGAACAATCCCGCGGCGGCGGCCGTCCGGGCCACCTCGGCGCTGCGCGAGCGGGTCGCCGGGATGCGGCACAAGCTCGGCGTGATCGCGGCGGGCCCGTTCCGGCGGGAGAGCCTGGAGGCGCTGGTCGAGGTCCAGGAGCGGACGGCCGAGCGGGTCGCCAAGGCGATCGCGCTCAGCCCGCTGGAGGCGGCGGACCGGGAGGACGCGGTCGGCGACTGGCTGGAGGAGCACGGCATCGCGGGCGGCTGGCAGCTCGCCCCCACCTTCGTCCAGGCCGGCCTGGACACCGACTGGCTCGACCAGGTCGCGGCGAGGGCGGACGAGGGCCTGCTGGAGGGGGCGGTGCGGTGGCTCAACTACACCGTCGAGACCGAGCTGCTGATGAACGAGATCGAGGAGTCGACCAACCGCGTCTCGGCGCTCGTCGCCGCGGCGAAGCAGTACTCGCAGCTCGACCGGGCGCCCTACGGCACGGCCGACGTGCACGAGTTGATCGACAGCACCCTGCTGATGGTCTCCGGCAAGATCGGCCCGCGGATCCGGGTGGTCAAGGAGTACGACCGGACCCTGCCGGCGATCCCCGCCTACCCGGGCGAGCTCAACCAGGTGTGGACGAACCTGATCGACAACGCCGTCGCCGCGATGGACGGCGACGGCGGGGAGGGCACGCTGACGGTGCGCACCGCACGGGACGGCGACCGGCTGCTCGTCGAGTTCGGCGACACCGGCCCGGGCGTGCCGGAGGAGATCCGCGACCGCATCTTCGACCCGTTCTTCACCACCAAGCCGGTGGGCGAGGGGACGGGCCTGGGCCTCGACATCTCCTGGCGCATCGTCGTCAACAAGCACCACGGCGACCTGCGGGTGGTGTCCGCGCCGGGCGACACCCGGTTCCAGGTGCGTCTGCCGCTGGCCGCCCCCGGGGCCGACGCGGTGGAGCAGCCGTCCTGAGCGGCCGCCGGGCGGCCCGACCGAGAGCGAGGTGGACGGGATGGGATACATCGGCACAGTGGGGCTGGTGCTCCACCCCGAGCGCCAGTGCGCGTCCACCGTGGACGCCGTCCTCGACTGGGGGCACGGGCGGGGTGCGAAGGTGCTGGGGATGGCGGAGGAGGTGCACCGGATCGGCTGCCGCGCGATCCCGGTGGGGGCCGAGGAGATGACCGCGTCCGCGGACCTGCTGATCAGCCTGGGCGGGGACGGCACCATGCTGCGGGCGCTGCGCCTCGCGGTCGGCGGGCACGCGCCCGTCCTCGGGGTCAACGTCGGACGGCTGGGCTTCCTCGCCGAGGTCGACATCCCGGAACTGCCGTCGGCGCTGGACGCGATCGACGAGCACCGGTTCACCGTCGAGCAGCGCTCCGGCGTCCGGGCCGGGTTCGAGGCGGGCCACGAGACGGCGCTCAACGACGTGGTGCTGGTGCGCAGTCCGGGGCAGCGCTCGGCGGAGGTCGCCGTGCGCGTCCAGGAGCAGCCGTTCGTGCAGTACACGGCGGACGCGGTGGTGGTCGCCACGCCCACCGGGTCGACCGCGTACAGCTTCTCCGCCGGCGGCCCGATCGTGTCGCCCAATGCGGAGGGGCTGCTGATCACGCCGGTGGCGCCGCACGCGGTGTTCAACCGCTCGGTCTTCCTCTCCGCGGGCGAGCGGCTGGCCCTGGAGGTGCTGGCGCACAGCGGGGACCTCGCCGTGGAGGCGGACGGCCGACTGGTCGGCCACGTCCGCCCGGGCGACGTCGTCGAGGTGACCATGCTGCCCGCCGCGGCCCGGGTCGTCCGCCTCGGCCGCACCACCTTCTACCAGCGGGCGCAGCGCAAGCTCCGCCTGACCGGCTCCGTCGAAGCGGGCTGACGGGTCGTCGGTGCGGGCGGCGCGCCGTACCGCGCCCGGGTTTCACTCCTTCAGGTGGTCGTTCGTGGCGGAACGACCGGCAACGCTCCGCCCGCCATAGTCTTCCGCCCACGAACGGCCGTGCTCGCGGCCCGACCACCTTCCATTGGAGGCACCGTCCCTATGCTTGACGAGGTCGTGCGGGCGGCGATCCACCCCGCCATCGGGATCGCCCGGGTGGGCAACTCGCCGGAGGAGTTCTACCTCGCGCCCGAGGTGCCGGACCCCCTGCCGGAGGAACCCGGCTTCTACAAGGACGCCTCCGGGGCCGTCAAGCGCGAGGTCGCGCGGTTCCGCGTCTACGGCTACAACGCCCGGGGCGAGGTCGTCGCCGAGCTCACGCCCGACAACGCCGACATCCGGTGGACGGCGCACCTGGCCAACAAGAAGGCCGCCTGGTACCAGTTCCAGCTGGCCCTGGACATCCCGGACGCCGCCCTCGCCAAGCCGGCCGAACTGCGCAACAAGGACATCACCGGGGACCTCCGCCGGGACCTCGTCATCGACCCCGGGGCGATCGGGATCTCCGGCCGCAGCGTCTCCGGGCCGGACTTCCACTTCCGCCGCGGCACCTTCATGGGCAAGGAGGTCTACCTCGGCGAGCTGCGCACCGACGAGGACGGCCGACTGCTGGTGTTCGGCGGCTTCGGAGCGTCGGCCTCGTACAACGGCGTGCCGGTGCACACCTACGCCAACAACGACGGCTGGCACGACGACGTCGCCGACGGCCCGGTCACCGCCGAGGTCACCGTCGGCGGCCGCGGCGTGCCGGTCGACCCGGCCTGGGTGCTCGTCGGGCCGCCCAACTACGCCCCGGCGCTCAAGGGCATCCGCACCCTCCACGACCTGCTGTTCGACGTGTTCGTCGGCACCGGCGCGCTGCCCTTTCCCGAGAAGGTGTCCTTCACCCGGCACATCGCACCGGTGCTCCAGCGCTTCTGCGACCACCAGTGGGTGAACCACGGCTTCGCCGGGTTCTACGGGCACCAGGGGCTGGCGCCGTTCGTGACGCCGGAGGCCATGCAGCGGCTGAGCAGCACCTCCCCCGGCCGCCGGGCGCTGCGCCGTCAGGTGTTCAACGCCCTGCGGGACTTCGGGCGCGACGGCGGCTCACCGGTGCCGTGGCCGTGGCTGTACGGGGACGGGATGGCCGTCCCGCCGCGCACCCCGCTGCAGCACATGGCGCTGTCGCCCACCCAGTACCGGATGTTCCAGTACTGGGCGGACGGCGAGTTCGAGGACGACTGGGGCTCGCCCGACGTCCGGCCGGTGCACCGGCTCGCGGACCTGCCCGCCGCCGAGCAGCCCGCCGCGCTCGACCGTGCGGCCCTGGACTTCTGCCTGGCGGACGCGTTCCACCCCGGGTGCGAGGTCACCTGGCCGATCCGCCACGCCTCGATGTACATGGCGCCGTTCCGGATCCGGCACCGCTCCCCCGACCGGCCCGAGCCGTCGTACGGCACGGTGCTCACCCCCGAGACGGCGCTCTCGGTGAACGGGCCGCTGTACGCCCAGGGGCCGGGCGACCTGAGCCGGTGGATGGCGGTGCCGTGGCAGACCGACACCGCGAGCTGCCGCTCCGGGTACGAGCTGGCCCTGAGCCCCCGCCACGACCCGTACCTGCCGACCTTCTGGCCCGCCCGCGTCCCCAACCACGTCCTCACCGAGGAGGACTACCGGGTGGTGGTGGACGAGAGCCGGCCGCTGGACGAGCGGACGGAGGCCTTCGAGCGCCGGGCGGTGTGGCTGCGCGGCCTCAAGGGGCAGAACGCCGAGCAGCTCAACCAGATGATCGACGACTGGTACCGGCTCGGCATCGTCGAGGTGCGCGACGGCGTCGCCGGCTTCCCGGACCGCATCCAGGTCGAGTCGGCGCCCTCGATCGACCTGACCGGCGTGCCGCACACCCAGAACCTGGTCACCCTGCACGTCCCGCAGGCCGCCGACCCGGCCGCCGCGTCCGTGGCGATCAACCAGGCCATCGCCGTCAGCGGCTACTCCGCCGACGAGGTGACGGCCGGCTTCATCGACAAGGTCGCACCGTTCCGCGACTCCGTCTGATGCCGGCCGGCTCCGGCCGCGGCGCCGCCGGCTACGACGTGCTGGTCGCCGGCGGCGGCCCGGCCGGCGCGGCGGCCGCCCTCACGCTGGCCCGCGCCGGCCGGACGGTCC
>NZ_JAHTIK010000001.1:787140-799596 GCF_025655475.1 Kitasatospora sp. DSM 101779
GTCCTGCTCGCCGACGCCGGGAGCGGTCCGCCGCGGGTCGGCGAGGCGCTGCCCTCGGTCGCCCGGGTGCTGCTGCACGACCTCGGCGCCGGCGACGCCCTGCTCACCACCGGCCATCTCACCTGCTACGCCAACCTGTCCGCCTGGGGGTCGACCGCCCTCGGCCGCACCGACTTCATCGACGACCCGAACGGCCCCGGCTGGCACCTCGACCGGGCCCGCTTCGACCACGGCCTGCTGACCGAGGCCCGCTCGGCCGGCGCCGAGACGGCGTCGCGGACGGCCGTCCGGGCGGTGCACCGGCGGCCGGACGGCGACTGGACGGTCGCCCTGCGCGGTCACGGCCCCGCCCGCACCGTCCGCTGCCGGTGGCTGGTGGACGCCACCGGCCGGCGCCGGGCGCTCGCCGCCCGCTGCGGGGCCGCCCGGCGGCACACGGACCGTCTGGTCGCCACCTGCCTCGAACTGCCGGCCGCCCCCACCGCAGGCGGCCGGGCCGGCGAGGCCTCGTCCCTGGTCGAGTCCGCGGCGGACGGCTGGTGGTACACCGCTCTGCTGCCCACCGGCGCCCGGCTGGTGGCCCACTTCACCGACGCGGACCTCGCCCCGCCGCCGCCGGGGGACCGCGCGGCCTTCGACCGGCTGCTCGACACCACCCGGTACGTCGCCGAACGCGCCGCGGCGCACCCTCCGGGCGACGGCCGGCCCGGACGGGCCCCCGCACACTCCTCGCACCTCGACACCCCGACCGGGGACGGATGGACGGCGGTCGGCGACGCCGTCGCGGCCTTCGACCCGGTCTCCTCGCAGGGCATCCTCACCGCCCTGCACACCGGCACGGCCGGGGCCCTGGCCGTCCACGCCCGCCTCGACGGCGACACCGCCGCCCTCGACGCGTACCGCCGGAACGTCGACGCGCTGATCGCCGCCTACCGGCGCAACCACCGCGCGGTGTACGCGACGGAACGCCGCTGGGCCGACCGGCCCTTCTGGCGGCGCCGGCACGCACCGCCCGGACCTCCACCCCCCGAAAGGACACCCGCATGACCGCCCGTCACGAGCACGAGCACGAAGACCCGTCCGTCCACTCCTTCATCCTGGCCGGCCGGGACACCGTCTTCGGCTACCACCTCGCCATGTTCGGCATGGCGGAGCACCGCTATCAGGTGGTGCTGGAGTACCGCCTGCCGACCGACATCGTCGACATCTATCTGAAGGACCGCGCCGACCACCCGGAGAGCTGGCACGCGGTGCGCAACACCGAGGACATGGTGCTGCCCCCGATCGGCGACGGCACGGTCAGCGAGTACCCGGCCCGCCTCGACCGGGTCACCCAGACCGGCAACGGCGAGGACCGGGTGTGGGAGCCGATCTCGGGCGGGTTCACCGCGCGCATCGAGCGGGTGCTGACCTTCCGGCGCTTCAGCGAGGAGGACTTCCCGGCCCACCTGACCTATCTGATCTACGGCCGGGGCGACGAGGCCCACATCGCCCACCGCCTGGTCAAGCGGCCGCACTACGAGCAGATCGTCACCCTCCAGCGGGTGCCCGAGGGCGTCACGCAGGACGACCTGGCCCGCGCCGTCGAGCTGAGCGTCCCGGGCGTGCCCGACGGCGGCCACGGCGGCCTTCCATGGACGACCCGGCCGCTGCCCGACCGGACCTACCCGGCCCTGCTGCACCGCGACCCGGCCCGCCCCACCCCGATCACCCTCACTCTCGGCGACGAACGCTGGTGGAACATCACCACTCTCAACGCCTGATCCCGGGGCGGGCCGGAGCAGCCTCCGGCCCGCCCCCGCGGCGATTCCTGAGAGCCCTCTCTGCGCATCAACTGAGGCTTAAGAGAGGGTTAAGGACCGGGCATTCCGATGAAATCGCAGGTCAGAGCCTCGACAGGGCCATTCCCTGACATTGCCATGACGGTTGCCGCTCCGTAATATTCAGGCCCACGGGCGGCATCGCCCCGCACGTGAGAGCGCTCTCACCTTCCGGACCGCCATCTTCGGCGCACCGTACGGCAGTTGCCACCCCCCGCTCCCCCACCCGACCCGCGGAGAACGGAACCCCCTCTCATGACGCCTCGTCACCAGCGCCCGATATCGCGTCGCAAACTCCTCGCCGCCACGGCAGGCGTGGCCCTCACCGTGCCCGCCGCGGTGACCTGGCTGCAGTCCAGTGCCGGCGCGTCGACCTCGGTCACCCTGCCGCTGGACCTGGTCAACACCACCGGGAACAACACCGTCTACGCCTACGTCCTCGGCCGCGACCCTGCGGCGGGCGGCAACTGGGCCTTCGTCCAGGCGGACGGCAGCAGCCTCTACCACCCGCCGTCCCCGGCCAACGACCAGACGCCGCTGGGCGTCGACTGCGCGATCGCGCTCAACGGCTCGGGCGCCGGCCCCCGGCGGGTGACCCTGCCGCGCCTGGACAGCGGGCGCATCTACTTCGCCGTCGGCTCCAAGCTCACCTTCCTGATGAACCGCGGCGGCGGCCTCGCCCTGCCGTCGGTGAGCAACCCGAGCGACCCGAACATCGACGTCCGCCACGACTTCTGCGAATTCACGTTCAACAACGACCAGTTGTACGCCAACATCACCTTCGTCGACATGGTCGGCCTGCCGATCTCCTTCCAGCTGGAGACCGGACAGGGCACCCAGACGGTGCGCGGACTGCCCGCGGACGGCCTCGCCCGGGTCGCGAGCGCCCTGCGGGCGCAGTCGGCGGCGGACGGCAGCGACTGGAGCCGGCTGATCGTCACCAAGAACGGCGCGGACCTGCGCGTGCTCAGCCCCAACCTGGCGATCCGCGGCAACAGCGCGCTGTTCAAGGGCTACTTCGACAGCTACGTCGACCAGGTGTGGACCAAGTACCGCACCACCGACCTCAAGATCGACACCCAGTTCACCTGGGGCACCGTCACCGGCCGGGTGAACGGCGACACCCTGACCTTCCCCGGCGTCGGCAGCTTCGCCCGGCCCTCCACCCTGTCGATCTTCTCCTGCAGCGACGCCCCCTTCACCACCGGCAACGACGAGATGGGCAACCTGAGCGCCCGCCTCGCCGCCGCCTTCAACCGCACCACCCTGCTGGACAATCCGAACCAGCCGAACGCCGAGAACCCTTCGGCCTTCTACGCCAAGCCGCGGACCAACCACTACGCCCGGATCCTGCACAGCACCACCCCCGACGGCCTGGGCTACGCCTTCCCGTACGACGACGTGCACCCGTCCGGTGTGGACTTCGAGGGCAAGGTGCAGTCCGGCAGCCCCAACCGGTGGACCATCACGGTCGGCGGAACGGCCGGCGGCGGGGGCGGCACGCCGACTCCGACGCCGACCGCGACCGCCACCGGCGGCGGCGGGGCCAGTGCCTTCTCCACCATCCAGGCCGAGGCGTTCAGCGCCCAGTCGGGCACCCGGGTCGAGGCCTGCTCGGACACCGGCGGCGGCTCCGACGTGGGCAACCTCGGCAACGGCGACTGGCTGAAGTTCAACGCCGTCAATTTCGGTACGGCCGGGGCGACCCGCTTCAGCGCGCGGGTGGCGTCCGGTGCGGCCGCCGGGGTGAGCGGCCTGGTGCAGGTCCGGCTCGGCAGCCCCACCGCCACGCCCGTGGGCAACTTCGCCGTCGCCAACACCGGCGGCTGGCAGACCTGGCGGACCGTCCCGGCCGACATCGCCCGGACCACCGGTACCCACGACGTCTACGTGACCTTCGACAGCGGACAGCCGGCGGACTTCGTCAACCTCAACTGGTTCACCTTCGCCTAGCGCGCGTCTTCAAGGACGTACGCGAGCTGACCCGGGGCGCACGGGGGCAGCACCTCCCGGCCGAAGGACGGGGGAGAGAACTGCGCAGTCCGGGGGCGAGCACGCGGTGACATGGGCCGAGCCGGGGTCTGTACGGTGGTCCGAATCCGAAGTACGCGGTTCCCCGCGCCCCTGCGAGGCACCCGCGTGCCCTTGAAGACGCGTCATGGCTCCCGAGTGCAAGGTGTGCGGTCCCCGGCGGGCAGGCCGGGGACCGCACACCCGTGCCGCACCGGGGCCGCCCGGGCCCGCGTCACTCCGCGCCGTGGATCACCGCGAGGGCGTGCTCGCGGGCGCGGGCGCCCAGCGCGGTGTTGAGCGCGCCGAAGAGTTCGCCCGCGCTGACGCCGTTCCAGCCCGGCGGGAGCAGCGAGAGCGGCAGGCCCGGGTCCCGGTAGGGCAGCCGGCGCCACTGGGTGAGCATCGGCACGTACACCCCGAAGGCCTCCTGCGGGGAGACCCCGGCCGTCTCCGTCCGTTCCAGCACCGGGCGGTAGCGGCGCAGGAACTCCGCGTACAGCTCGGCGAGTTCGTCGAGGTCCCACCAGCGGCGGACCTTGGAGCGCAGGTCGCCGAAGGCGAGGTGCTCACCGGTGAACAGGTCGACGTACCCCGCGAGCCCGAGGCGTTCGAAGGTCCGGCGGGCCTCGGCCGCGAGGTTGCCCGGTGCGATCCAGACGCCGGGCGCCGCCGTGCCGAAGCCGAGTCGGGTCAGCGCGGCCCGCAGCTCGTGCCGCTTCTGGCGCTCGGACTCGGGGACGGAGAAGACGACGACGATCCAGCCGTCCTCGGCGACCGCGCGGACGCGCTCGAAGATCCGGACGTCGCCCTCCGCGAGCGTCTCCAGCACCGGTGCCGCCAGCGAGTAGCCGGCCGCACCGTCGTGGCGCGCGCTCTCCAGGACGCCACGCCGCTTGAGTCGGGAGACCGACGAGCGGACGGCCTGCGGCTCGACCCCGAGGTCGCCCATCAGGCGGACCACCGAGGCGACGGAGAGCCAGTTCTGCTCGCCGCGGGCGTACAGGCCGAACGCGGTGATGATCAGCGGCCCGTGCCGCGTGTCGCGGCCGGCCGCCGGGGACTCCACACTCCCGGCCGTCACTGTCGTGCTCTCCTCGCCCCGGGCCGGTGCCGTCCGTGGCGCCCGTCGGCGGGCAGCCTACCGCCTCCGCGGCCCACTTGATCGCGGCGTTCCGCACGGCCGCGAGCCGGTGCGGGCAGCCGGCGGGCCGGGCTCAGACCAGGGATGTCGCCACCACCCGGTTGCGCAGTTCGCCGAGGCCGCCGACCCGGGTGACGACGAGGTCGCCGTGGCCGAGGAAGACCTGCGGGTCGCGGGCGCTGCCGATGCCGCTCGGTGTGCCGGTGAGCAGGACGTCCCCGGCGCGCAGGGTCATGCCCCGGCTGAGTTCGGCGATCAGTCGGGCGAACGGGAAGGCCATCTGCGCACTGGAGGCGTTCTGCATCAGCACGCCGTTCACCTCGCACTGCACCTGCAGGCCGGCGGGGTCGGCGATCTCGTCGGCGGTGGTGAGCCAGGGGCCCAGCGGCATGGTGGCGTCGATGCTCTTGCCCTTGAGCCACTGCCCGCCGTGCGCCCGCTGCAGATCGCGCTGGGAGACGTCGTTGGCGACCAGGTAGCCGAGGACGTGCTGCAGTGCCTCGTCCTCCGGGATCGAGCGGCCGTCGCGGCCGATGACGAGGGCGATCTCGGCCTCGTAGTCCCACTGGGTCGAGAGCTCCGGGTCGTAGGCGATGTCGGCGGACGGGCCGATCACCGTGTCCGGGCCCTTGGTGAAGAAGGTGGGCCGGGTCGGCCGGTCCGGGTCGTTGCCGCCGCGCAGACCGCGGGATTCCTCGAAGTGGTCCCAGTAGTTCCAGCCGGTGCAGAGGATATCCCGGTTGAAGCGTTGCAGGGGCGCCTCCAGCCGGACGGTGTCGAACGGCTGGACGGGGGCGCCGTCGGCGGCGGCCCGGGCCGCGTCGAGGGCGGCGGGGCCGCCGCGGACGATGTCGTCGACGGTGCCGAGCGAGGCGGGCAGCACCGCCACCGCCGTCCCGGCCCGGTCGACGGCTGCGGCGCGCCGGGCGCCCCCGACGGTGAGCGATGCGAGTCTCATGCCTGCCCTTCGTACGGATCCTTGCCGGTCGTCAGAGAAAGTCGATGCCCGGGTGTGTTCCCGAGGTTGCGGCCGCACCACCGGGGGCACGGCGAACCGCGCAATTCGGATGGGGGCCACGGTGCGGACCAGGGGTGAGCCGGATGGGCCGGGAGCACCGATCCCGGACTGCGCGGTTCCCCGCGCCCCTGGATCGACCTCGCGAGTGGTCTTGAGGACAACGCTCTAGCGGTGGGCGGGGCGCACCAGGCGGTCGTCCGGGACGACGGCCACGCCGAGGATCTCGATCATCGCCTCGGGCTGCCAGAGCGCGGTGCAGCCGATCCCGGCCATGGCGGGGTAGACGGGGCCGGCCAGCTCGCGCCAGACCTTGCCGATCTCCTTGCCGTGGGCCTGGTAGTCGGGGATGTCGGTCAGGTACAGGGTCACGCTGACCAGGTCCTGCGGTTCGCCGCCCACCTCGCGCAGCGTGGTGAGCACATTGCCGAACGCCTGGCGGAACTGCTCGACGATGCCGCCGGGGACGATCCGCATGTCGGCGTCGAGGGCGGTCTGGCCGCCGAGGTAGAGGGTGTTCCCCGCCAGCGTGCCATGCGAGTAGCCGCTCGGGGCTGGAAGGGCGTCCGGGTTCACGGCGACGGGCGTCATGCGACCTCCGGTCGGGGCTGCGTCGGGCCGGTTCCACCCCGCCGGGCGGGGCATATTGACAATAGATGACGGCCGTGAAAAAAACGAGAGACCGATCGGCCCGGGCGCCGGGCGGGAACAGCGCCGGCCCGGCAGCAGACTCCTTCGACACCACCATGGCGCCGGCCGCGGCACGAGGCCCCACCGGCGCGCCGAACTCCGCCGCACGGAACGGAGCCGTCCGCAATGGAGCCCGACCTCAGCAAGTACCGCCTCGACGGCGACAACTCGATGTACCGGCTGCCGAGCGGCCTGGTCGCCCCCGTGGTGACCCGCCGTGGCCAGGAGGACCCGGGCACCGCCGACTCGGGCGGGGCCGTACGCGTCTCCGGCGTGAGCATCCAGCACACCCCGGCCAGGCGGCTGTGGTTCGGCAAGGTCAGCAACGAGCCCGGCTACCGCTCGGTCTCCCACCACCACGGCGAGGCCGAGACCGGCGGCTACGTGCTCTCCGGCCGGGCGCGCATCTACTTCGGCGAGGAGTTCGCGGACTACCTCGACATGGAGGAGGGCGACTGGGTGTTCGTGCCGCCCTTCATGCCGCATGTGGAGTGCAACCTGTCGCGGACGAAGCCGCTGGTCTGGATGACCACCCGGACACCGGAGAACATCGTGGTCAACCTGCCGGACGTCGCCGACGCCGACCTGCGGGACTGGGCGGACCGATGACCGCCGACGCCGCCCCGCCCACCTCCGCGGTCTTCACCGCGGCGGTGACCCTGACGCCGGCCGAACCGCAGCACTTCGACCTCGCGTTCACCGCCACCACCCAGCCCTGCCCGTGGCCGAAGGCGTACGGCGGCGACCTGGTCGCCCAGGCCGCGGCCGCGGCGATGCGCTCGGTGGCCGACGGCAAGTCGCTGCACTCCATGCACAGCTACTTCCTCCGGCCGGCCGACATCGGCGCCGCCGTGCACTACGAGGTCGAACTGCTGCGGGACGGCCGCGGCTACAGCACCCGGCAGGTGCGCGCCTACCAGAACGGCCGGCCGGTCTACGTCTGCCTGGCCAACTTCGCGGCCGGCGAGCCCGGCGGGAGCTTCGAGGCCGGCCCCGGCCTCGACCTGGAGGTGCCGGCGCCGGAGGCCCTGCCCGACTCCGCGGAGTACCTGGCGGAACGCAGCGGCGGCACCATGACGCAGGCGTCCAAGGCCTACTGGTCGGGTGGCCGGAGCTTCGACATGCGCCACGTGCCGGGCCCGCTCTACCTCGCCGTCGAGGGCAAGCAGACCCCGCACCAGGCGGTGTGGATCCGGCCGTTCGACCGGCTGCGGCCCGTCGAGGGGCTGACCGCCGACCAGCGGGACCGGGCGGCGCTCGCGTACGTCTGCGACTACACGATCCTGGAGCCGGTGCTGCGGGTGCTCGGCCTGCCCTGGGCGATGCCCGGGCTGGTCACCGCGAGCCTCGACCACGCGATGTGGTTCCACCGCCGGGGGCCGGTCGACGACTGGCTGCTCTACGTCCAGGAGGCGGTCGCCGCCGACGGCGGCCGCGGCCTCGGCACCGGGCGCTTCTTCACCCGGGACCACCGCCACCTGGCGACCGTCGCCCAGGAGGGCATGATCCGCACCGCCTGACCCCGCGTCAACGCCTTGGAAGGACTCCTCCGTTGACTCTTTCACCGTCGGCCCATCTGGACACCTTCACCCGCGACCACCTGCCCCCGGCGGAGCTGTGGCCGACGCTCGAGTTCACCACGCCGGAGCTGCAGTACCCGGACCGGCTGAACGCCGCGACCGAGCTCGTCGACCTGCCCATCCTGACCCACGGCGCCGACCTGCCCGCCCTGCGCACCCCGGACGGCGAGACCTGGTCGTACGGCCTGCTCCAGCGGCGGGCCAACCAGGTCGCCCAGGTGCTGACCGAGGACCTCGGCCTCGTGCCGGGCGGGCGGGTGCTGCTGCGCTCCCCCAACACCCCGTGGGCGGTGGCGGCCTGGCTCGGCGTGCTGAAGGCCGGCGGGGTGGCCGTCACCACCATGGCCGCGCTGCGGGCCCGGGAGCTCACGCCGATCGTCCAGCGGACGCTGCCCGCGGTCGCCCTGGTCGACCACCGCTCCACCGAGGACGTCGAGGAGGTGCGGACGGCCGTGCTGCCCGCGCTGACGGTGGTGGCGCACGGCGGCACCGGCCCGGAGGACCTGGTGGTGCGGGCGGCGGCGAAGTCCGGCGAGTTCACCAACGTGCCGACCGCCGCGGACGACGTCGCCCTGCTCGGCCCGACCTCCGGCAGCACCGGCGTCCCGAAGATCACCATGCACTTCCACCGCGACGTGCTCTCCATCGACAACACCTTCGGCCGGCCGCTGCTCGGCCTCGGCCCGGGCGACACCGTGGCCTGCTCGGCGCCGCTGGCCTTCACCTTCGGCCTGGGCATGCTGGTCGTCTTCCCGCTGCGGGCCGGCGCCTGCGCGCTGCTGACCGAGTCGGCGACGCCCCTGCAACTCGCCGAGCACGTGGAGAAGCAGGGCGTCACCGTGCTGGCGACCGCCCCGACCGCCTACCGGGCGATCCTGCGGGAAGGGCAGGAGCACCGGCTCGCCGGGCTGCGGGCGGCGGTCTCCGCCGGCGAGCACCTGCCGCGCACCACCTGGGAGGCACTGCACGACCGGCTGGGCCTGCGGGTCGTCGACGGCATCGGCGCCACCGAACTGCTGCACATCTTCATCTCGGCCGCCGGCGACGACATCCGGCCCGGCGCCACCGGCAGACCGGTGCCGGGCTGCCGGGCCGCCGTCCTCGACGTCGACGGCCGCGAGCTCGGGCCCGGCGAGGTCGGACGACTGGCCGTGATCGGCCCGGTCGGCTGCCGCTACCTCGACGACCCCCGGCAGTACGACTACGTGGTGGACGGCTGGAACGTCACCGGTGACCTGTTCCACCGGGACGCGGACGGCTACTTCTACTACCGGGCCCGCAGCGACGCGATGATCGTCTCGTCGGGGTACAACATCGGCGGCCCCGAGGTCGAGGCGGCCGTCGACACCCACCCGGACGTGGTGGAGTCCGGCGTCGTGGCCAAGCCGGACAAGGAGCGCGGCTCCATCGTCTGCGCCTTCGTCGTGCTGCGCGAGGGCGTCAGCGGCGACGCCGCGAAGGCCAAGGAGATCCAGGACCACGTCAAGCGGATCCTGGCCCCCTACAAGTACCCCCGTGAGGTGCGGTTCTGCGAGGCCCTGCCACGCAACACCAGCGGCAAGCTGCAGCGCTTCGTGCTGCGCAGGATCGTCGACGACGAGCAGGCCGCGGCGCCTGCCGCCGAGCACTGAGAGGAACCACCGCGTGAGGATCGCGATCGTCGGCGGCGGGCCCGGCGGCCTGTACTTCGCCGCCCTGATGAAGCAGCTCGACCCGGCCCACCGGGTGACCGTCTGGGAGCGCAACGCGCCGGACGACACCTTCGGGTTCGGCGTGGTGTTCTCCGACGAGACGCTCGGCGGCATCGAGAACGCCGACCCCGAGTTCGCCGCCGCGATGGCCGACCGCTTCGCGCGCTGGACGGACATCGACATCCACCTGGACGGGCTGAGCCACACCGTCGGCGGCCAGGGCTTCGCCGCCATGGGCCGCCGCGACCTGCTGCGCCTGCTCCAGGACCGCTGCCGCGGCCTGGGCGTCGAACTGCACTTCGGCACGCCGGCCCCCGACACCGCCGAGCTGCTCGCCTCGTACGACCTCACGGTCGCCGCGGACGGCGCCAACTCGCGGGTGCGGCAGGCGTGTCCGGAGGTGTTCCGGCCCACCCTGGACACCCGGCGCAACAAGTACATGTGGCTCGGCACGGACCTGGTCTTCGAGGCGTTCCAGTTCTTCGTCAAGCAGACGGAGTGGGGCACCGTGCAGGTCCACGGCTACCCGTACTCCGACGCCGGGTCGACCTTCATCGTGGAGATGCACGAGGACGTCTGGCGCCGGGCCGGCTTCGACGCCACCGAGGGCGAGGAGTTCCCGCCGGGCACCTCGGACGAGAAGGCCGTCGAGCGGATCCGCGAGCTGTTCGCCGCCGAGCTGGACGGCCACCGGCTGTTCGCCAACAACTCCAAGTGGCTCAACTTCACCACCGTGCGCAAC
This sequence comes from Kitasatospora sp. DSM 101779, assembly GCF_025655475.1. Lineage (GTDB taxonomy): Bacteria > Actinomycetota > Actinomycetes > Streptomycetales > Streptomycetaceae > Kitasatospora. The sequence continues at coordinate 797,833 of NZ_JAHTIK010000001.1, forward strand.
GAGCGGTGGCACCACGGCGGTCTGGTCCTGCTCGGGGACGCCGCGCACACCGCGCACTTCTCCATCGGCTCCGGAACGAAGCTGGCCATGGAGGACGCCCTCGCCCTCGCCGCCTGCCTGCACGAACACCCCGGCCTCGACGAAGCGTTGACGGCCTACGAGGCCGAGCGGCGGCCGGTCGTCGAGTCCACCCAGCGCGCCGCCCAGGCCTCGCTGGAGTGGTTCGAGAACATCGGCATGTACGTCCACCAGGAGCCGACCCAGTTCTGCTTCAACCTGCTGACCCGCTCCCGCCGGATCACCTACGACAACCTGCGCGAGCGCGACGGCGACTTCGCCGACCGGGTCACGGCCGCCTTCGCCGGGTCGCAGGGCGCCGCCGGGGCCGAGGCCGTTCCGGCGATGTTCCAGCCGTTCCGGATCGGGCAGCTGGAGTTGAAGAACCGCGTCGTGGTCTCCCCGATGGACATGTACTCCGCGGTCGACGGCGTCCCCGGCGACTTCCACCTCGTCCACCTCGGATCCCGGGCGATGGGCGGCGCCGGCCTCGTCATGACCGAGATGGTCTGCGTCTCGGAGGACGCCCGGATCACCCCCGGCTGCACCGGCCTGTGGACGGACGGGCAGCGGGACGCCTGGCGCCGGATCGTCTCCTACGTGCACGGGCAGAGCTCCGCCCGGATCGGCCTGCAGCTCGGCCACGCCGGGCGCAAGGGCTCGACCCGGCTGATGTGGGAGGGCATGGACGACCCCCTGGAGAAGGGCAACTGGCCGGTCGTCGGCCCGTCGGCGGTGCCGTACGGCCCCGGCTCGGCCGTCCCCCGCGAGGTGACCCGAGCGGACCTCGACCGGATCACCGCCGACTTCGTCGCGGCCGCCCGGCGCGGCGCCGAGGCCGGCTTCGACCTGCTCGAACTGCACTGCGCGCACGGCTACCTGCTCTCGTCCTTCCTGTCGCCGCTGGCGAACCGCCGCACCGACGAGTACGGCGGGCCGCTGGAGAACCGGCTGCGCTACCCGCTGGAGGTCTTCGACGCCGTCCGCGCCGCCTGGCCGGCCGAGCGGCCGGTGATCGTGCGCATCTCGGCCACCGACTGGGCACCCGACGGGAACACCGAGCACGACGCCGTGGAGATCGCCCGCGCCTTCGTCGCGCACGGCGCGGCCGCCGTGGACGTCTCCTCCGGCCAGGTCACCAAGGACGAGCGCCCCGCCTACGGCCGCTCCTACCAGACCCCGTTCGCCGACCGGATCCGGCACGAGGTGGCGGCCGCCGCCGGCGCCGCCGTCATCGCGGTCGGCGCCATCGCCTCCTACGACGACGTGAACTCCATCCTGCTGGCCGGGCGCGCCGACCTCTGCGCGATCGGCCGGACCCACCTCTACGACCCGCACTGGACGCTGCACGCGGCCGCCGAGCAGGACTACCGCGGGCCCGCCGCGGACTGGCCGCTGCCCTTCCGGGCCGGCAGCCGCAAGCCGCCCTCGGCGCGGACGGACGCCGTCCGGCCGCGGCTGTCACTGCTCCGGGCGGACGGCCCCGACCGCGCCGTGCACCTGCGCTGGACCCCGCCCCTGGAGCCGGCCCGGGTGCCCTGAGGCGACAGCGCCCTCGCGCGCGGCGGCGCCGCCCTTGCCTCCCCCGCTCCGGCGGACGAACCGGTCGCCGACCGGGTGCTGGGCAGTGTGCTGGGCATCACGGTCGGTCTGCTGTGCGCGCTGCTGGTGGTGCACGACCGGGCCGCGGTGCGGGTCGGGCGGGCG
>NZ_JAHTIK010000001.1:799621-894380 GCF_025655475.1 Kitasatospora sp. DSM 101779
GAGCGCGCGCCGGCGCCGGACGCCGGCCCGCCGCCGGAGGAGGTGCCGGCCCGGCTGGCGGCAGCCGTGGTGGAGCTGCGGAAGGCCGACGACGCCGCGGCCGGCGACTTGTGGCCGGCCGGGATCGGTCCGGCGGTGCCGGCCGCGGCGGAGCAGCGCGGGTACGTGCTGTCGGGCCGGCTGGCGCACGGCCGGTGAGGGGGCGCGCCGCGGTTCAGGCCGCCGAGCGCTCGACGGTGACCTTGAGGTGCTTCATGATCGGCTGATCGCTCTGCGTGCTGTGGTCGCCGAGCGCGCAGAGCACGTTCATCTCGGGCATGTAGCCCGCGGCGCAGCCGCGCGGGATGTCGTAGGGGACGGCGAGGTAGCCGTGCAGCGAGCGGGTGGAGCCGTCGCGGGCGGTGCTGGTGATGTCGACCGGGTCGAACTCGCCGAGGCCGCGCTCGCGCATGTCGTCGGCGTTCATGAAGACCAGGGTGCGCAGGTTCTTGATGCCGCGGTAGCGGTCGTCGTCGGAGTAGATGGTGGTGTTCCACTGGTCGTGCGAGCGCATGGTGCCGAGCGCCAGGGTGCCGGGGGCGGGGACGACGTCGGGCAGCGGCGCGGCGGAGAACTCGGCTCGGCCGGACGGGGTGAGGAAGACCAGCTCGCGGGCGGGCTGCTTGATCCGGAAGCCGAGCGGCAGCCGGACGCGGCGGTTGAAGTCCTCGAAGCCGTCGAGGACCTTGGCCATGGTGTCGCGGATGCGGTCGTAGTCCTCGACGTACCACTCCCACGGGGTGGCGCTGTCGGGGAGGGCGGCTCGGGCGATGCCGGCGATGATCGCGGGTTCGGAGAGCAGGTGGGGCGAGGCGGGCCGCTTCATGCCGACGGACAGGTGGACCATGCTCATCGAGTCCTCGACGGAGGTGCTCTGCACTCCGGCCCGCTGGTGGTCCCTCTCGGTGCGGCCGAGGCAGGGCAGGATCAGGGCCTGCCGGCCGTGCACCAGGTGGCTGCGGTTGAGCTTGGTGCTGACCTGCACGGTCAGTTCCGTGCGGCGCAGCGCCTCGTGGGTGTACGGGGTGTCGGGGGCGGCCAGGGCGAAGTTGCCGCCCATGCCGACGAAGACCTTGACGTCGCCGCGGTGCATGGCCTCGACGGTGCCGACGGTGTCCAGGCCGTGGGCGCGCGGCGGGTCGATGCCGCACACCTCGGCGAGCCGGTCGAGGAACTCCTCGGCGGGGCGGTGGTCGATGCCGCAGGTGCGGTTGCCCTGGACGTTGCTGTGGCCGCGCACGGGTGAGGGGCCGGCGCCCTCGCGGCCGACGTTGCCGCGCAGCAGCAGGAGGTTGACGATCTCGCGGACGGTGTCGACGCCGTGCTCGTGCTGGGTGACGCCGAGGCACCAGCTGACGATGGAGCGGTCGGCGTCGCGGTAGATCCGGGCGGCTGCCAGGATTCCGGCGCGCGGGACGCCGGACTGCTGCTCGATCTCCTCCCAGGAGGTGGCCTCGCACCGGGCGCGGTACTCCTCGAAGCCGCTGGTGTGGCGGTCGACGAACTCCCGGTCGAGTGCCTTGGGGTCGGAGCCGGACAGTTCGAGGATCGCCTTCGCGATGCCGCGCAGCAGGGCCATGTCGCCGCCGATCCGCGGCTGCAGGTTGAGGGTGGTGGTCGCGGTGGGGTGGAACAGCGCCATGTCGACGAAGTCGTGCGGGACGATGGTGCGGGTGGCGGCGGCCTCGACCAGGGGGTTGATGTGCACGATCCGGGCGCCGCGGCGGTGCGCCTCGGCGAGGGCGGTGAGCATTCGGGGCGCGTTGGAGGCGGCGTTGACGCCGATGATGAACAGGGCGTCGGTGGTCTCCCAGTCCTTGAGGTCGACGGTGCCCTTGCCGGTGCCGAGCGACGCCTCCATGGCGCGTCCGCTCGCCTCGTGGCACATGTTGGAACAGTCGGGGAGGTTGTTCGTGCCGAGCTCACGGGCCATCAGCTGGTAGAGGAAGGTGGCCTCGTTGCCCAGCCGGCCGGAGGTGTAGTAGGCGGCCCGGTCGGGGCTGTCCAGTTCGCGCAGGGTGCGGCCGACGAGTGCGAAGGCGTCCTTCCAACTGATCGGCACGTAGTGGTCGGTGGCGGCGTCGTAGACCAGCGGCCCGGTCAGGCGGCCCTCGTTCTCGAGGGCGAAGTCGGACCACTCCATGAGTTCGGTGACGGTGTGGGTGGCGAAGAACTCCTTGCCGGCGCGCTTGCGGGTCATCTCCCAGGTGACGTGCTTGATGCCGTTCTCGCAGATGTCCAGGTGCAGGCCCTTGGTGTCGTCGGGCCAGGCGCAGCCGGGGCAGTCGAAGCCGGTGTTCTCGTGGTTCATCCGCAGGATCGCGCGCGGGCCGTCGACGAGGGCGCCTTCGCGGACGAGGACCCGGCTCACGCTCTTCGCGGCGCCCCAGCCGGCTGCCGGGTGGTGGTAGGGCCGGAACTCCGGCCGGTTCCCGGGGGTCGGACCGGACCCGTTCCCGGCGCGGTGGCCGTTTGCCCCGGCGGCACCCTCGGTGGTGCCGGTGTCCGTCGCGAGCGGTGCGTCGTCGTTGCGGTCGGAGGCGTTCACGGCACTCACCCTTCGGCGTCGGACCCCCTGGCGTCCGGCGCCGGGGCCTCTGCGGGCGCGGGCCGACGCCCGCTGCCCAGGCTATGCCCGGGGGGCGGGGTCCGCCCGCGGCGCCGGGGCGCGGGCCTGCGGCCGTCGTCCGGCCGGTCCGGCGGGGTCCCGTTAGGGTGGCAGGAGTTGTGTCCATTGTGAGATGAAGCGAGTGATTTCCATGGGTTTGCCCCCCGTGGAGGGTTTCGGCTCCTTCGGGTCCGCGGATCCCTTCTCCGACCTGCTCAACCGCTTCTTCGGCATGTCCGCGGCGTCCTCACCGCCCGCGGTGCAGCGCGTACCGATCGGGCGGCTGCTCACGGCGTCCTCCCGGGCGCTGATCGCCCGCGCCTCGCAGCGCGCGACCGGGGACGGCAGCAAGGACCTGGACAGGGAAGGGACGGGAGGACCTTGGACGTGACCGGGGACATGGAGGCGCCCACCCCGCAGCCGGTGCTCGGCCCGCTGACCACCGCATCGCTGTTCCTCGTACTCACCGTCGACCCCGGCGGCGAGCCCGTGGTGCGCGAGCTGCTGGCCGACCTGGCGGGCCTGCGGCGCAGCGTCGGCTTCGGGCACCCCGACGGGCGGCTCAGCGTCGTCGCCGGGATCGGCTCGGCCTGCTGGGACCGCCTGGTGGAGGGCCCGCGCCCGGCCGGGCTGCACCCCTTCCGGGAGCTGCGCGGTGTCCGCCACCGGGCCCCGGCCACCCCGGGCGACCTGCTCCTGCACATCCGGGCCGCCCGGCAGGACCTCTGCTTCTCGCTCGGCTCGGAGATCATGGCGCGGCTGCGCGGGGCCGTCGCGGTGGCGGACGAGGTCACCGGCTTCACGTACCTGGACCAGCGCGACCTGCTCGGCTTCGTCGACGGCACCGAGAACCCCGTCGGCCGGGCGGCGGCCGAGGCCGTGCTGATCGGCGCGGAGGACCCGGACTTCGCCGGCGGCTCCTACGTGATCGTGCAGAAGTACCTGCACGACCTCGACGCCTGGAACCGCCTGCCGGTCGAGCAGCAGGAGCGGATCGTCGGCCGCCGCAAGCTCACCAACGTCGAGATCGACTCCCCCGGCTCGCACGTCGACCTCAACACGATCACCGGCCCCGACGGCGGGGAACGGCAGATCCTGCGCGACAACATGCCCTTCGGCAGCCCCGGCGGCGGCGAGTTCGGCACGTACTTCATCGGGTACGCGCGGACGCCGGAGGTCACCGAGGAGATGCTCCGCCACATGTTCCTCGGCGACGGGCCGGTGAGCCACGACCGCATCCTCGACTTCTCCACGGCCGTCACCGGCACGCTGTTCTTCGTGCCCTCCGCCGACCTGCTGGAGGACCTGGGGGCCGAGGAGGACTCCGGTGCCGGCGAACGGGGGTCGCTCGGCATCGGCGACCTCAGGAACCGCTGACAGCACCGACCGCACGGTCGGCGCCGGAGCAGTGCTGCCGGCACCGACGCAGGCGACAGGAGACCCGGCATGGACAACCTGCACCGCGAACTCGCGCCCGTCTCGGCCGCGGCCTGGGCCGACCTGGAGCAGGAGGCCCGGCGCACCTTCACCCGGCACGTGGCCGCCCGCCGCATCGTGGACGTCCCGGAGGCCGGCGGCACGGAGCTGGCCGCGGTCAACACCGGCCGGCTGGACGAGATCCGCTCGCCCGACCCCGGGGTGCGGGCCCGGCTGCGGCAGGCGCAGTCGCTGGTGGAGCTGCGGGTGCCGTTCACCGTGGACCGGTCGCAGGTGGACGACGTCGCCCGGGGTGCCGAGGACGCGGACTGGGGTCCGGTGAAGGAGGCCGCCCGGCGGATCGCCTTCGCCGAGGACCGCGCCGTGTTCGAGGGCTACCCGGCGGCCGGCATCGCGGGTCTGCGGGCCTGCTCCGCCAACGAGGCGCTGACCCTGCCCGCCGACCCGCGCGACTACCCGACCGTGATCAGCCAGGCGATCGGCGAACTCCGGCTGGCCGGCGTCGGCGGCGCCTACACGCTCGCCCTGAGCGCGGACGCCTTCACCGCCGTCAGCGAGACCTCCGACCACGGCTACCCGATCCACGAGCACCTGCGCCGCCTCCTCGACGGCGAGATCATCTGGGCCCCCGCCATCGACGGCGCCTTCCTGATCTCCACCCGCGGCGGCGACTTCACGCTCCGGCTCGGCCAGGACCTGTCCATCGGCTACCTCGCGCACGACACCGACACCGTCGAGCTCTACTTCCAGGAGTCGCTGACCTTCCTCGTCCACACCGAGGAGGCGGTCGTCCCGATCAACCCCGCCCCCGCGGCCCGATAGCCCGGCGGTGCACGGGCCGGGCTGCGGCCTGCGGTCACCGCGCGGTCGTCCGCCCCGGTTCGATGCCGCAGGAGTTCGCAGAAGCGGCCAGGGCGCGGTCGGTGCCGCGGCGGTCGCCCCGCGGCGCGGACGGTGGTGACCGTCGGGTCCGATCCGGCATCCCATCAGCGCGTTCGTCCCGGACCGGCCGGTCGGCCCGGGAACCGGCCCACCGGGGGCCTTCGTCGACCCGGCGATGCCGAGCAGCAGCTCCGCCCCGCCTGGAAGACCGGATCCGGCACCGACTGAATGCCGCCCGATCGGCGTGGTGCCGCGGTCCCGTTCGAGCACGTGACCTCCGCCCGGGCGCAGTCGACGCCGGCCCGACCGTCCGGACCACGATCGACCGCCGGAGCACCGATGCCTCCGGGTCTGCCCCGCCCCCGGCCGGAGCAGACCCGTGCCCGTGGTGTCAGTGTTCGGCAGGGGCCGCCGGGAGGCTGCGCAGCCGGACGACCGGGGAGGCCGGGAGCGCGAGGACGACGACGGCGGAGCCGGCCGCGGCGACGGCCAGGGCGGCGCGCGCGCCGAGGTGTCCGGCCAGCAGGCCCGCGCCGAGGCCGCCGAGTGCGCCGCCGCCGAAGAGCAGGGTGCGGAAGGCCGCGGTCATCCGGCCCATCATCGGCTGCGGGGTGACGGCCTGGCGGAGGCTGACGATGATCACTCCGGCGATGCCGAGCCCGAGGTAGGTGGTGAGGAAGGAGAGCACGAACATCGCCGTCATGACCGGGCGCGGCCCGGTGGCGCACGGGATGAGCACGGGGCCGAGCAGCAGCGCCGACTGGGCGACCAGGTAGACGCGGCCGAGCGGGAAGCGCTCGATCACCCGGCGCGAGAGGACGGCGCCGAGCAGGCCGCCGGCCGAGGCGGTGGCGAAGACGCCGCCCAGTGCGGTGGAGGACAGCCGCAGGTCGTGGCTGCCGTACAGCAGGAACATCGTCCACACCGTGACCATGGAGAAGTTGCAGCAGAACCCGATCAGGGCGAGCGCCCGCAGCACCCCGTTGCGCAGCACGAAGCCAAGGCCGTCCCGGAGTTCGCGGAGCAGGTGCCGTTCGGCGGGCCGCTCGGGGCGCGGTTCGGGGGTGCGGATCAGCAGCAGCGAAACGACGGAGACCGCGTACGAGCATGCGTCGACGACCAGCGCGGCGGGCGCGCCGACGGCGGAGACCAGCACGCCCGCGAGGCCCGGCCCGGCCACGTCCGCGGCGGAGGAGGAGGCGCTCATCCGCGCGCTCGCCGCCACGTACTGCCTGCGGTCCCGCACCAGCAGCGGCACGTAGGACATCCAGCTGACGTCGAACACCACCGAGGCGGTGCCCACGGCGCAGGCGATCACCATCAGCACCGTCAGGTCGAGCGCGTGCCACCAGTACAGCAGCGGCACGAGGGCGAGCAGCACCAGGCGGACCAGGTTGGCGCCGAGCATCACGGGGCGGCGCCGGGCCCGGTCCGCCCAGACGCCGATCACCAGCGCGAGGCCGAGGTAGGGGACGAGTTGCAGGAAGCGCAGCAGGCCGACCTGCTCGTCGGTGGCGCCGAAGGCGTCGATGGCGGTGAGCGGCAGGGCGAGCGCGGTGACCTGGGTGCCGAGCAGGGAGACCGTCTCGCCGAGCCAGAACCGGACGAAGTCGCGGTTGTGCCACAGGCTCGGCGGGGTAGCGCGGGTCGCCTGCACCGGGGCCGCGCTGCCGGATGAGGGCGAGAGGGCGGTCATCGCAGGCCCTCCGCGGCGAGTTCGGCGACCGCCCCGGCCACCTCGGCGACCTCGTCCTCGGTGTTGTAGTAGTGCGGCGACAGCCGCAGGCACCACTCGACCTCCTTGTCGCGGAAGTCGAACTGGGCGAACTCCCGGAAGCTCAGCGCCGAGTTGATGCCTCGGCGGTCCAGGGCCGCCTTGAACGGATGCGGCTCCCAGCCCTCGACGGCGACGGTCACCAGCGCGGCGGGCGCCGGCCCGCGGTCGAGGGTGCGGACACCGGGCACGCCGGCGAGCCGCTCGCGCAGCAGGGCGGCGAGCGCGGGGGTGCGTCGGGCCACCGCGTCCTGGCCGACCGCCAGCGCGTAGCGGACGGCGGCTGCGCAGCCGAGGACGGTGGCGTAGGGGAACTCCCACTCCTCGAAGCGGGCGGCGGTGGGGACGGGCCGGTAGTGGCCGGGGGCGACCCAGCGGGCGCCGTGCATGTCGATGTACAGCGGCTCGCCGCCGGCCTGCAGGACGCGGTCGGAGACGTAGAGGAAGCCTGAACCGCGGGGCCCGCGCAGGAACTTGCGGCAGGTGGCGGTGAGCAGGTCGCAGCCGATCTCCTCGACGTCGATCCGGTACTGGCCGACCGACTGGCAGGCGTCCACGAGGTAGAGCAGGCCCAGTTCCCGGCAGTGCCGGCCGATCTCGGCGACCGGCTGGACCAGGCCGGAGTTGGTGGGCACGTGGGTGGCGGCGACCAGCCTGGGGCGGTGGGCGCGCATCAGGGCGGCCATCGCCTCGACGTCGACGCCGCTGCCGTCGGGGCGGTCGGGGGCGTGCACGATCCGGACGCCGTGCCGGCGGCGCAGCGAGAGGAAGGCGATCTGGTTGGAGACGAAGTCGTTCCGGGTGGTGAGGACGGTGTCGCCCGGTCGGAAGTCGAACGAGGAGAGCGCCTTGGTGTAGGCGTGGGTGGCGCTGGCGGCGAAGGCGATGTTGCCGGGGCGGGTGTTGAGCAGGCCGGCGGTGGCCGCGTAGAAGTCGGCGATCTCGGCGGTGCGGGCGGCGGCGGCCTCGTAGCCGCCGGTGGCGGCCTCCAGCTCCAGGTGTTCGACCACCGTGCGCAGCACCGGACGGGGCGTCAGTCCGCAGCCGGCGTTGTTGAAGTGGACCACGGAGGCGCAGCCGGGGGTGTCGGCCCGCAGGGCGGCGATGTCGAGGAGCGGTTCCGGGCCGATGGCGAAAGCGCTATTCTGTGTCGTCATGAATGACGGTAGCAGTACTGAGGCCCTGCTGGCGATCCTCCGTACCGAGATCGCCGCCCTGGCTCCGGGCGACCGCCTGCCCAGCAGCAGGGATCTGATCGCCCGTCACGGCGTCGGGCCGGTCACGGTCTCCCGTGCCGTCGCCCAGCTCGCGGCCGAGGGCGTCGTCGTCACCCGGCCCGGCAGCGGCACCTACGTGACGGCGCGCCGGACCGCGGGCTCCGCGGCCCCGGACACCTCCTGGCAGTCCGTCGTACTGGCGGACCGCCGGATCGACGCCGCCGAGGAGGAGACGGCCCTGCCGGAGCTCCCGCCCGGCACCGTTCCGCTCTCCGGCGGCTACCTGCACGAGAGCCTGCAGCCCGGCCGGATCCTCGGCGCGGCCCTCGCCCGCGCCGCCCGCCGCCCGGACGCCTGGCACCGCGCGCCCGCCGCCGGCCTCGCCACCCTGCGTGCCCTGTTCGCCCGCCAGACCGGCGGCGACCACGGGCCCGAGGACGTTCTCGTCACCGCCGGGGGCCAGAGCGCCCTGTCCATGCTCTTCCGGGCCGTCGCCGCGCCCGGCGCGCCCCTGCTCGTCGAGTCGCCGACCTACCCCGGCGCGCTGGCCGCCGCACGTGCCGCCGGACTGCGCCCGGTGCCCGTCCCGATGGACGACCGCGGCCTGCGCCCCGACCTGCTCGCCGACGCCTTCGCGATGACCGGCGCCCGGCTGCTCTACTGCCAGCCGACCTTCCACAACCCCACCGGCGTCGTCCTCGCCCCCGAACGGCGCCGCCAGGTCGTCGACGTGGCGCGGGCCGCGGGCGCCTTCCTGATCGAGGACGACTTCGCACGCCACCTCGGCCACGGCCGCGCCGTCCCCCGCCCGCTGGCGGCCGACGACCGCGACGGCACCGTCGTCCACCTCACCTCGCTCAGCAAGCCCGCCTCGCCCAGCCTGCGGATCGGCGCGATCACCGCCCGCGGACCGGTCGTACGGCGGCTGCTGAGCCTGCGCCGGGCCGACGACTTCTTCCTCGCCCGGCCGCTCCAGGAGGCCGCCGTCGAACTGCTCTCCACCCCCGCCTGGGACCGCCACCTGCGCGGACTCGGTACCGCACTGCGGCAGCGCTGCGCCGTGCTCGCCCACGCCGTCGCCCGCGAACTCCCGGACTGGACACCGGCCCCGACCCCGGAGGGCGGCCTCCACCTGTGGCTGCGGCTGCCGCCCGGCCCGACCGAGTCCGCCCTCGCCGACGCGGCCCGCGCGCACGGCGTCGCCGTCGACCCCGGTCACCGGTTCTTCCCCGCCGAACCGACCGCCGCCCACGTGCGGCTCGCCTTCGCCGCCGCCGCGGAGCCCGCCGACCTCGCCGAGGCCGTGCGCCGACTCGCCGCGGCCGCCCGCAGCGGGGCCTGACGTCGCGGGGCCGGTCCTCCGCGACCCGGCCGCGGGGCCGGTCCTGCCCGACCGGCCCGGTCGTCGAACGCGGCCGGTCTCAGGACGCGGCGCTCTCCGCCGCGATCATCGCGATCAGTCCGGCCCTGCCGTGCTCGGCGAGGTGGCGGCGCTGCCGTTCGGCGCCGTTGCCCTCCCGCAGCAGCCGGCCGACCAGCGGGGCCACCGCGCGAGTGTCACCGAGCTCCTCCAGCGCCCGGCGGAGGTGTTCCAGCATGTCGGCGGCGACCTTGCCGGCGGGCCGGGACAGCCCGGTCGCCGGGTCGTGCAGGGTGCCGTCCATGCCGTACCGGGCGGCGTGCCAGGCCGCGCCCTCCAGGCTCTCCGGCGTCCGCCCGTCCGGGGGGACTCCTTCGGCCGCGTCCCGCATCGCCGTGACGGCCAGCGCCCGGACCAGCCCGGCGAGCATCACCGCCTCGTCGGCGCGCAGCTGGACATCCATCGCGCGCAGCTCCATGGTCGGGAACTTGGCCGACAGCCGGGCCTGCCAGTACAGCTGGCCGCGGTCGCGGATCAGCCGGGCCTCCAGGAGGTGGTCGATCCTCCGCTCGTAGTCCTGCGCGTCGGCGAAGCGCGGCGGGATGCCACTGATCGGCCAGCGGCCGAAGACCACCGTCCGCCAGCTCGCGTAGCCGGTGTCGGTGCCGTACCAGAGCGGCGAGTTGGCCGAGAGCGCGGTCAGCACCGGCAGCCAGGGCCGCAGGCGGTTGAGCACCTGGACCCCGGTCTCCGGGTCGGGGACGGCCACGTGCACGTGCATGCCGTTGATCATCGCCTCGTCGGCCAGCCGCGAGACGACGCTCCGGATCGAGTGGTAGCGCGGGGCGTCCACGATCTCCGGGGGTGTCTCGGGCGCGTACGGGGCGGTGCCGCAGGCCGCCAGCCGGCAGCCGGCCGACTCCGCCGCAGCCGCCAGCGCGTGGCGCAGGCGGAGCAGGTGGCCGCCGACCTCGCCCAGGCCCTCGCAGACCGGGGTGGCCACCTCCACCTGGGCCTGCAGCAGCTCGTTCTGCAGTTCGTCGTGGTGCACCGCGGGGTGCAGTCCGGCGATCTGCCGCACCGCGTCGACCCGCGGCAGCGGCAGTCCGCTCTCGGGATCGAGCAGCAGGTACTCCTCCTCGACCCCGACCGTCGGGAAGACCCGCGGATCGCGCAGCGGTCCGCCCCCGCCTGCCGTGTCGGTGCCAGCGCCCATGACTCCGGGCTACCACGTCCGCCGCGTCAGCACATCCGGGCGGGCTTTCCGGGGGGGTCCGCCGGGCGCGCCCGGAGCCGTCCGACTACGGCCTGTCCTCGCGGGAGAGGCCGCTGCCGCCGGGGACGGGGGCCGCGGGCCTGCGGCGGCGACGGTGCAGCCAGACGTAGAGCAGCAGGCAGGGCAGCAGCAGTCCGCCGAGGGTGAGCACGAGGAAGGCCGTGAGGCTGTCGATGTGCCTGACCAGCCAGGCGAAGTTCTGCCCGAAGAAGCCGACGACGAAGGAGAGCGGCAGGAAGACCGTGGCGATGACGGTGAGTCGTTCCATGGTGGCGCTCTGGCGCAGGGTGATGGTGTTCTGCTCGACGGAGATCACCGCGATGTTGGCCTCCAGGACGGTGGCCAGCAGGTCGCGCTGGGCCGCGACCTCCTCGTTCACCAGCAGGAGGTGGTCGTGCACGTCGCGGAAGAACGGCAGCAGTTCGGCCGGTGCCCGACCCGGCTGCAGGCGCCGGGCGAGCACGGCGAGCAGCGGGTGGACGGCGCGGTAGAAATCGGTGGCCTCGCGCCGCAGGAAGTAGATCCGCTCGGTCGGCGCGACCGCGCCGGAGAAGACGGTGGCCTCGATCTGCTCGATGTCGCGGTCGAGTTCCGCGACGACCGGGGCGTAGCCGTCGACGACCTGGTCGAGGATGGCCCACAGGGTCGCGGCGCTGCCCGTCCGCAGCAGGTCCGGGCGGCGTTCGAGGCGGCTGCGGGCGCCGGCCAGTTCGCTGGCGATGCCCTGGCGGACGGTGATCACGAAGTGTTCGGCGAGGAAGATGCTGATCTCGCCGGTGTCGATCTCCTCGCGCTCGTCGTCGTACCGCGCGGTGCGGAGGATGATCAGCTCGGTGCCGTCCTCGTACTGCTCGGCCTTCGGCCGCAGGTGGAAGGCCTGGGCGTCCTCGACGGCCAGTTCGTGCAGTCCGAAGGTCTCCCGGACGCCGGCCAGCTCCTCCGGCCCGGGTTCGAAGACGCCGAGCCAGACGAATCCGCCCTTTCTGGCATGGGCGGCGGCCTGTTCCACCGACATCGCGCCCTCGTGCTGCCGGCGTCCGTCGCGGTAGTGCGCGCAGTCCACGATCATGACCGTTCTCCTCGCGTCCGGCCGACTGCGCCCTCTGTCGCCCGGATGCGGCATGGCGCGCCGTACACGCCTCCCGGCAACCGATGTTCCTCCGACTCGCCGCGGCCCGCTCAGCGAGCCCGCGGCCGCACCGGGGCCGCACCGGGGCAGCCCGGCTGCCGGTCCCGCGCCGGCGGGAGACCGGCAGCCCCGGTGCGCGACGATCCGGAACTCGTCGTCCGAGCCGGAGCAGTCGACCACGCCGAGGTCCGGCCGCTCGTCGGTGCCGCTGCTATGGACGCAGTCGCCGACGTCCGCGAAGTCACCACCAGGAATCCCTGGTGGCCGCGGACGGTGGCCTGCACGGCCGGCACCGAGCCGCAGCAGCGGCAGCGGCAGCAGCGGCAGCGGCAGAACGGCCCCACCGCGGACGCGCCGGACGGGAGCTGCGGTGCGGGAACGGGCATGTGGATCCGCTCCGGAAGCGGGTTTCGGCGGTGAGCGGTCGGATGCTGTCGGTGCGCACGGACGCCGCAGCACCCGCTTTCCGCGACACCCGCCTTCCGCGGCCGCGCCCGCCGGCCCCGGACGCTGCGTCAGGTCGCCCGCAAGGGAGCGGGATCCATCCGAAACCGCTGGACAGCCGGGCTCCGCATGGAAGATCATCCAGTCGATGACAACACGAACCGATGTACCCGCGGCCCTGGACGAGCGCACCCAGCTCACCACCTTCCTCGACTACGCCCGCGCCACCGCGCACGCCAAGTGCGAGGGAGTCAGCGCCGAGAACGCCCGCCGCGCTCCGCTGCCCGGCTCGCCCCTGATGACCCTCGCCGGCCTGATCAACCATCTCCGGTGGGTCGAGCACTGGTGGTTCGAGGTCATGTTCCTCGGCGAGGAGGACCGCGGCCCCTGGACGGACGAGGACCCCGACCGGGAGATGCGGATCGCCGTCGACCGCCCGCTCGACGAGCTGCTCGCCGAGTACGAGGCCGCGTGCGCCCGGCACCGTGAGCTGGTCGCGGCCAACTCCCTCGACACGGTGGCGAAGCGGACCCGCGGCGACGGCGGCCAGGTCGACCTGCGGTGGATCCTGCTGCACATGATCGAGGAGACCGCCCGGCACAACGGACACCTCGACGTCATCCGTGAACTCGTCGACGGCACCACCGGAGCCTGACGGTCCGTCGCCGACACACCGCGGTCGGGCCGGGGTCCCGGGTCGTCGACGTACACTGACGGGCATGGCATGCCGCATCAGTGAGCTGGTCCTCGACGCGGCCGATCCCGGCCTGCTCGCCGCCTTCTGGAGCGAGGTGCTCGGCTACGTCGAACTCGGCCGGGAGGACGACGGAAGCATCGAGATCGGGCCGCCCGGCACCGGCTTCGGCGGCCCGCAGCCCACCCTCGTCATCGGCCCCACGACCGACCCGCGGCCGGCGAAGCTCCGCCTGCACATCGACGTCAGCGCCACCGACCGCGACCAGGAGGCCGAACTGGCGCGGCTGCTCGCCCTCGGCGCCCGGCACACCGACGTCGGCCAGACCGGCACCGAGAGCTGGTACGTGCTGGCCGACCCGGAGGGCAACGAGTTCTGCCTGCTGCGCACCCGGATCGAGCCCGTCTGACCGGCATCGGATCGGCCGGTGCCGTCGGCCACGCCCCTGCCGCACGAGTCGTGGACGGGCCGCACTTCGAGCGCCACGACGTGGAAGTCGACCACCCGTCCGGCGACCTCGCGGGCCCGCGCCGGGCTCGCGCTGTCGAGCACGTAGGAGGCGGTCAGCTGTTCCGCCGCGGCGGGGAGCGGCCCGTCCGACGCGGCCGCGCCACCGTCCACGCCGTCCATCCGGAGCGTGGTGGTGTCCGCGGGGCAGGCCGGCCCGGCACCGTTGAGCAGTTCGCCGGAGTCCGCCGGGTCCCGGTGGAGCGCCTCGTGCCGGGCGAACACCTCGGCCCGCTCGTCGGCGGTCATCGCCGCGGTCGCCGCCGGGTCCGGCGTACAACAGCACCATGTACTTCACACCGTCCGGCCCGGCACCGGTGCGGGCCGTCCGGCGGGAGCATCCCGGAGATGCCGGGCCGCGTGGGCCGAACGGGTTCGCCGTCGGCGGCGCCGGAGGGCGATCATGCGGCCATGAGACCCGAAGTGGCGGCGTTCGTCGCCGACGGCCCGCTGCCCGACGAGGACGCTCACGAGGACGAGATCGACCGGCGGGTGCGGCAGCTGGAGGCGATCACGCGCCCGGTCACCGCCGAGGAGGCGGCGCGGCTGGCGCAGTGCTTCGGTCCGGACGACTGCTACGGCGTCGCATGGACCCTGCTGCACCTCGTCGAGTCCGCGCCCACTCCCGTTCTGACGGCCGAGCCGGGCCAGGACACGAACGAATGGCACCGGCGGCTGCGGCGGCGGGCGGTGAACGCGGGCCTCGTCCCGGAGGAGTGAGCCGGCCCCGGGCCGGTCGGGCGCGGGGCCGGTCGGGCGGTGCTCAGCCGAGGGCGGCGGCGAACATGCCGGGCTCGTAGGAGCCGCCCTTCTGGTGCACGATCACGGCGAGCCGGTTGGCCGCGTTGATCAGGGCCACCAGGGAGACCAGCGCGGCGATCCGGTCGTCGTCGTAGTGCTTGCGCACCAGGGCCCAGGTCTCGTCGGACACGCCCTGGTGGGCGTCGGCGAGCCGGGTGCCCTCCTCGGCGAGCGCGAGCGCGGCCCGCTCGGCGTCGGTGAACACGGTGGACTCGCGCCAGGCGGCGACCAGGTGCAGCCGGGCGGCGTCCTCGCCGGCGGCCGCGGCCTCCTTGGTGTGCATGTCGATGCACCAGCCGCAGCCGTTGATCTGGCTGGCCCGCAGGGACACCAGCTCCTGGGTGGACCGCGGCAGCGGCGACTGCTGGATCACCAGGGAGGCGTTGGCGAACCGCTTGGCGAACTTGGCGGCGAGCTCGTTCTCGAACAGGTTGAATCGGGCGTCCATGACTTCGTCCTCACTCGTAGTGGTGCACCGGCGACCACAAGATGCCGCCGGCCCCTGCCGTGTGACGGGCCGTCGCTGTGACGGACGCCACGGTCCGCGGCTGTCACAGCGCGGCGGGGAGCGGCGTCCTGTGCGCGGGACGTCGTCGGGAGCGAGCAGACGGGAGCAGCCGGTGGGGAACGAGCGCAGCGGGCGTACGGCGGGTTCGGACGGCGGGGCCGGCGGGGCGGGGCCGGACCCGGCCACCGAGGCGTTCGTCGCCCACCGCAACCTGCTCTTCACCGTGGCGTACGAGATGCTCGGCTCGGCCGTCGACGCCGAGGACGTCCTGCAGGAGACCTGGCTGCGGTGGACGGGCGTCGACCTCGCCGAGGTGCGGGACCGGCGCGCCTACCTGGTGCGGATCACCACCCGGCAGGCGCTCGGCCGCCTGCGGACGCTCGGCCGCCGCAGGGAGTCCTACGTGGGGTCCTGGCTGCCGGAGCCGCTGCTCACCGCGCCGGACGTGGCCGAGGACGTCGAGCTGGCCGACAGCGTCTCGATGGCGATGCTGCTGGTGCTGGAGACGCTCGCGCCGACCGAGCGGGCGGTGTTCGTGCTGCGCGAGGTGTTCGACCTGGAGTACGGGGAGATCGCGGAGGCGGTGGACAAGAGCCCGGCGGCCGTCCGTCAGATCGCGCACCGGGCGCGGGCGCACGTCGCGGCGCGGCGGCCGCGCGGGACGGTGTCCCCGGCCGAGACCCGGGACGCGCTGGACGCGTTCCGGCGGGCGACCGAGACGGGCGACCTGCAGGGCCTGCTCGACGTCCTGGCGCCGGACGTCGTCCTGCTCGGGGACGGCGGCGGGATCAAGCAGGCCGTGCTGCGGCCGGTCGTGGGGGCGGACAAGGTGGCCCGGCTGCTGGCCGCCGGCTTCGGCCGGCTCACCACGGACCGGTCGCTGCAGCCGACCCAGGTCAACGGCTGGCCGGCGCTGGTACTGCAGCTCGACGGCGAGCTCGACACCGTGCTGGCCCTGCGCTTCGAGGACGGCCTGATCACCGGGCTCTACGCCGTGCGCAATCCCGAGAAGCTGTCCCGGATGGAGCGGGAGACCGAACTGCGCCGCTGAGCGGCCGGCCCGGGTCAGTCCCCGAAGGTGCCCGGGTCGCCCGGGTCGCCCGGTTCGGTCGCCGGCGCCTCGCGGTCGAGGGCGTGCCCCGGTCCGGCGGGGGAGGATGCGGCGGGTCAGAGGGTCGGCGGCGCCGTGCGGCGGGCCGCGTGACGGGCGCGGGCGGCGGCCAGGTCGCGGCGCAGCTCGTCCTCCGGGATCTCCGGGGCGAGTCCGGCCCGTCCGGGGTTCTGCCGCCAGCAGCCGCAGGGCCGGCTGAAGGTGCGGCCGTCGGTCGTGGTGTCGAGCAGCTCCGGCAGCCCGGCGAGGCGGCTGCAGCCGCGGACGGCATCGCGTGCCCGGTCGGCCGCGTGGAGCAGTCGCAGCTCCCACCGCAGGATGCAGTACGAACAGGCCGGGACCGCCGCCCGGTCGGCCTCGGCCAGCTCGGCGAGTGCGGTGCGGACGGGCCCGGCCAGGGACTCGTCGGCCGCCGCCTGCAGCAGCAGGAGGTTCACGGACTCCCGGTCCCGCGGATCGCACCAGATGAGCCGCAGCAGGGCGGCGGCCAGCAGGCGGTCGCCGCCGTCCGGAAGGGGCGCGACGAGGTGGATCCGGGTCAGCAACTGCTCGTCCCCCGCCGTCTCCTGTCCGTCGGCCGAGCGCCGGGCCTCCCAGTCCAGCTCGAACCGTGCGGCGTCCTCGCCGGCCGCGGTGTCCACCGGATACTCCAGCGTGCACTGCCGCCCGCTCCGGACGGTGGGCGCGAGCTCCACGTGCGTCCTCGTGCCGTCGGCAGCGTCGTACCTCCGCCGCACCCGCACGACCGGACGGGCCGGCGGCATGACCAGCCGCAGCACGAGGTCGCGTGCCGACCACCCCGGCGCCGGCGGCACGACCCGCAGCGACGACCGACCGCCGTCGAGGCCGATCGACACCAACTCCTTGTGTTTGACGACCAGTTCCCAATCCATGCGCGTCCCTCCTCCGGTTACCGACGTACGGCCGGACAGCATCGGTTGCGCCCGGCCGTGCCGGTCAGGACGGTGCGAGTTCGCCGACCAGGCGTTCGTGGCTGCGGCGCAGCACCTGGCAGGCACGCCGGTCGGGGCCGCCGAAGGCAGGGTCTGCGGTCAGCGCTGACCAGTGTGCCAGCCGGGCGACGGCTCGGCGGGGCAGTTCGGGGCGGGGCGTGCCGGCGGGGAGGCCCAGCCGGGCGGCCGGGTCGGTGCCGTACTCGCCGGCCACCCGGCGCAGTTCGAGCAGGTCGGCCAGCCGGGCACCGAGCTGTTCCACAACAGCGGCCCGGGTGTCGACCAACGGGCGTCTCTCCGGCCCGAGTTCGGCCGCCCGGCGGGTGGCCTGCTCGCTGGTGGCCGTCCGGGCGGACTCCAGCCGGACCAGTGCCTCCCGGGCGGACCCCCGCTCGCGGGCGATCCGGCTCTCCGACTCCGCCCGCACCGCGCCGCGCCGGCCAGGGTCCGGGTCACATCGCCGAACGCATGGGCGAGGTGGCTGTACTGGCCGGGGAAGGACGTGCCGAAGTCCACCACGAGCACCGGCGCTGCCATGTCCCACCCGCTGGACGCATCCGGCCGGTCACAGAGCGCGCCGACCTGGATGTGCCGCGAGACTAGCCGCGGTGGATCCCCCCGCTCCGGCGGTTCCCGCCCCCCGGCCACACCGACGCGAGGCCGTAATCGACCTTCTACGCACGGATGTTGATGCTCCGTCCGGCAGTGCGAGCGAGTCGTACCGAGGGGCTCGGATATGCCAGCGGGGGCTCCGCGGGGTCGGGTGCTCGGACTCCGCCCCCGGGGCCGGACCGGTTCGGCGATCGCGCGGGACGGCCGGCGCGGGCGGGTCCGGACCGCAGCGGCGGCGGCCGGTCGGCCCGCCGGGGTCAGCAGGGTGCCACCGCCTCGGGCAGGGTGGGTATCAGGGACGAGGTGACGATCCGGCGGTTGGCCCGGCGGAACTCCTCGGCCACCCGGCCGCAGCTGAGGCACTCGTCCAGGTGCCGCGCCAGCTCCCGCCCGCGCCGCCGGCCCGGGCGGCGCACGGCGCCGGCCAGCAGCGAGGTGAAGTAGCGGCACTCCAGACCGGTGCCCTCGTCCACGTGCGCGCGCAGGTACGCCTCGCGCAGCCCGGACCGGGCCCGGGCCGCGAGGGAGCGCACGCCGCTCGGCGTCATGCTCATCCGCTTGCCGACGGTCGCGGCGGACTCGCCCTCCACCACGAAGAACCAGAGCAGCACCTGCCAGCGCTCGGGCAGGGCCCGGAAGGCCCGGGCGATCAGCTCGGCCTCCTCGGCGGCGAGCAGCGCGTTCTCGGTGGCCGTCTCGTCGGCCAGGTGGTCGGCCCAGCTGTGGAAGTCGTCCGGCAGCAGGACGCGGTCCGCGGTCTGGGCGCTCCACTCCATCGCCGTCCGGCGGACGCAGGCCTTCAGGTACGGGCGCCAGGCGTGCCGCGGACCGCGGCCGCGGGCGACAGAGTGGTACGTGCTGGCGTAGGCCTCGGCGGCGAGGTCCTGCGCGGTCTGCAGGTCGCGGCAGTAGCGGCGGGCGTAGGCGAGCACGGCGCCGTGGTGGCGCGTGAACACCTCGGCCATCACCTCCCGGATGCGGGAGGTTCCGGTCGCGGTCGGGGCGGCGATGACCTCCGCGAGTTCGGCGTCGCTCAGCGCGCTCAAACCGGACTCGGGGGTACTGGTACGAGGGGTCACCCTGTTCCTCCTCAGCTCTGGCCTTCTCACGGGGGGAGTTCGCGGGGCCTGGCCGGCGTGTCGGCCGCACGGGCCGGGACGGGGAACTGCCTGGACGAAAGGCATCGACGGCGTCTGCTGGGGCCGTCGGGACGGTGTGGCGGGAGGGCCACAGCACACCAGTCCCACGGGTTTCAGTGCAACAGTCTTCAAAACACCGGCGCGCAGGACGATTCCGGATCCGAATGTGGGGGAATCGCGTGCATCGCATCACGGCTGCGTCTCGGCGCCGCAGGACGCGCTCCCGCCCCTGGTGGGCGCACTTCCCGACACTCTGGCGCGACCGCGTCAAGTGGAACGGCTGCGAAATGCGCGGAAAGTTCATACAGCATTTGCATGGTTGGGCGCCCCCGGCGGGCGGCTTGTGTGACAGAGTGTCAGCAATTTGGGTGACGCTCCGACACATGCCGTGCAGCGCACAGCGACAACGCGCATGCAAGAGGGCGGGGTCACCCCCGGCTGTTGCCGGCGGTAACCCCGCCCTCTCGTCGCTGTGCGTGTCCGGCTATCCCCCGCCGGTGTGCTCGTGCGTTCCGGTGTGGTCGGCCCCGTTCACCACCTTTCCGCCCAGCAGGCCGTGGAGTTGGTCCGCGGTGGCGTCGGAGAGCACCACCACCCAGTCGTCGCCCACCAGATAGGACCCGCCGTAGGCCTCGGCCTCGGTGATCCAGGCCTGCTGGGCCCGGGGCTCCGGGAAGGTGGCGATCCAGATCTCCTCCCCGCCCGAGCTGCACAGGCCCTGGCGGAGGTCGGCCGTGTCGGCGGTGATCTCGGCTGTGCAGCCGATCCGCTGGGCCAGCAGCTCCACCGAGTTGCCGGAGGGGCGCTGGGCGGCCTGCGAGGTGCCGGCCAATCCTCCCGGCCCCCAGAGGAGTTCGAAGACCCCGAGGAGGAGCAGGAGGGCCAGCGCGGACCACTTCAGTGCGGTGCGGACGGAGCGGCCGTCCCCGGGCGGCGCCAGGGCCGCGCTCAGGGGCCTCACTTGCCGGTCGCCGCCTTGCCCTGCGGGTTGATGGCCGTCCACAGGCCGTTGGCCAGGCCGTTCCCCAGCGCGTCGCCGGCGGTCTTGTCACCGGTGTAGAGGTAGGCGGGGGTGCAGTTGATGCTCAGCTGCCAGGAGCCGTCCGAGCGCTGCATCTTGCCGATCAGCTTCGGGTCCACACCCTTGATCTTCTTGGGGTCGACCGGCGGCGCGGGCGTCCAGGTCTTGAGGCACTCCCCCTCACAGTTGGACT
This sequence comes from Kitasatospora sp. DSM 101779, assembly GCF_025655475.1. Lineage (GTDB taxonomy): Bacteria > Actinomycetota > Actinomycetes > Streptomycetales > Streptomycetaceae > Kitasatospora. The sequence continues at coordinate 819,327 of NZ_JAHTIK010000001.1, forward strand.
TCATCGGCCAGGCGGTGTCCTTGCCGAAGTGGTAGAGCGTCATGCCGTTGGCGTCCACCATGATCGGACCGAGCTGCGGGTGGTTGAAGACCGAGATCTGGACGCCGGCCGGGGCCTGCTGGGTCATCGACGGCATGGCGGTGGGCTGGGCGGTCGCGGTGGGCGCCGCGGTGGCGCCGCCGGCCTTGGCCTTGCTCCCGTCCGGCGCCAGGGCGTGCCAGGTGCCGCCCACGCCCTCGCCCTTGGTGTCACCGGGCGCGGTGTCCTGTGCGTAGCGGTAGGCGGGCCATCCGCCGACCGTCAGCTGCCGGGAGCCGTCGGCCCGGGTGATCTCGCCGAGCTTGCCGGCGTCGACGCCGGTGCCCGCCGTGGTGGTGTCGTCCTTCAGGACGGGCGGCCAGGTGGTGGCGCACGTCCCCGCGCAGTTGGACGCCGGCGGCTTGGCGGTGTCCTTGTCGAAGCGGTAGAGGGTGAAGCCCTCGCCGTCCGTCAGCACCGGGCCGAGCTTCTCGTCGACGCGGACGGCCAGCTGTCCGCCCGGCTTGCCCGCGGTGCCCGCCGGCGCGGAGGACCCGTAGTCCCCGTAGGCTCCGCCTCCGCCCGCCGGGGCCGGCGTGCCTCCCGCCCCGGCCAGCTGGCCGGCGTCGGTCTTGCCGTTGGACGGGCTGGCGCTGCTGTTGGCGCTGCCGAAGGCGGCCATGAGCACAAGGCCGGCCAGCAGGAGGCAGACCGCCACGAGGCCGTATCGTTTCGTGGTCATCGTCAAGATCTTCCTTGCCTTTCCATCGGTGGTGCTGTTCGAGGGATCGCTGGTCAAGGTCGTTCGGTCGGGGAATCGTTCGGTCAGGGGATCGTCGGTTCAGGTGCGTCGCCGGTGCACGGCTGTCGTCGGTACTGGGGCGTCGTCGGTACTGGGACGTTGTCGGTACTGGGACGTCGTCCGTGGGGACGTGCGGGGATCACTGGATCTTCAGGGCCAGCGCCGGGCACCGGTCCACCGCGCGGGCGGCCTGCTGGAGCAGCTCCGGCGGAACGGGCATGACACCGGCGGCGGGGAAGCCGTCCGCCTCCAGGCTGATGACCTCGGGCAGGACGCTGGTGCACAGGCCGTGCGCCTCGCAGAGGGTCCAGTCCACGACGATCGTCCCGGCGCTCTCCATGACCGGCATGGGGAGCACGTCCTGGACGGGCCGGCCGCAGCCGTACTGGTAGGTGTGCATCTGCAGGTCCTCGTCGAAGACCTCCAGCGCCGAGGCGACGAACCGGGAGGCGGCGTCGGGGTGGCTGCACGCGCCCCGTCCCGTGACCGCCTTCATCCGCGACTCGACGGCCTCCAGGGCGGGACGTCCGCCACCCTTCACCACCTGCTCCAGCTCCTTCACCAGGGCCGGCAGTCCGAGATAGCAGGGCCCGCACTGGCCCGCCGTCTCGTCGGCCAGCCAGCGGGCGACCCGGAGGACCTCGCCGAGCGGGCAGGTGGTGGGCGGCAGCGGCAGGAGCGCTCCGGCGCCCAGTGCCCCGCCCAGGCTCCGCAGGGACTGCCGCGACACCGTCGCCCGGCTCGCGGCTTCAGGGCTGAGCCACTTGCCGTGGTAGCCGCCGGTCAGCACGCCCTGCCCGATCTCCAGGTCGAACAGTGCGAGCAGTTGCGGGAGCGGGACGCCGAGGGGCGTCTCCACCACCTGGCGGCCGGCGAGGGTGAGCAGGACCGTCCCTGGCTCCGACGGGGTGCCTGCCTCGCGGTAGGGCAGTGCCCCCAGCCGGGCCGCGACGGCGAGTTGCGCGTAGGTCTCGGCGTTGGACAGCAGGGTCGGCAGGCCGCGGACGCCGCTGTCGCTCGTCCGGACCTTGCCGCCGCGCGGCAGGGCGATCCCGCTGGTGATGCCGCGGGCCAGCGAGCTGCCCTCGCCCGAGACGAACCGCTCGGGCAGCCGGGCGACGTTGACCGGCACCCGGGTCGACCGCCGCTCCGCCAGCGCCCGGCGCAGCGACTGCTCGGTGTCGGCGCGGGTGACCCCGAGCACCACCTGCTCGGCGTCCAGGGCCTCGGCTGCCAGCAGGGCCCCGTCCACGACGAGGTGGGGGGTGCGCAGCAGCAGGGCCGCGTCCTTGAGACAACTCGGTTCTCCTTCCGTTCCGTTGACGACCACGACCGGGCGGGTGCGGCGCCGGGCGGCCGACTTCACGACGGCCCGGAGCTTCCGGGCGAACGGGAAGCCGGCGCCGCCCCGGCCGCGCAGGTCGACGTTCTCGGCGAGGTCGGCCAGGTCCTCGGCCTTCATCGGGGACAGCCGGCCGTGGACGACCAGGTGCTCGCGGTAGTCCAGCTGCTCGGCGTGCTCCAGGCCGGCGAAGAGCACGGGCCGGCCGAGCCAGGCGATCGGGGCGCCGCTCATCCGTCCTGCCTGCGTCGTCCGGTGCCGGCGGCGACCGTCGGCCGGGAGGCCGTGTCGGGCCGGACCGCGGTGGCCGGGCGGCGCGGGGCGCCGCGGTCCTGGAAGGCCATCCGCAGCCCGAGCGCGACGATCACGCCGACCACGGCCACGCAGTACATGACGGTGATGTAGGTGGCGGGCAGCCGGCCCGCGTTGAGTCCGTGGACCAGGCCGGCGCCCCAGGCCGGGTAGGCGAGGACGTGGACGATCCGCCAGCGACGCGAGTCGCCGGTGCGGGCCAGCAGGCCGCGGGCCGCTCCGGCCAGTGCGACGGTGAGGAGCACGTAGCCGGAGAGCACGCCGAGGCCGTAGAGCACGGGCTTCTGCGGATCGGCGAACGGCACGAACGCACCGAGTGCTCCGATCTGGTCCTGGATCAGGTTCATCCACACGTGCAGGACGAGGAAGACCACGCCGCTGATGCCCATCACCCGGTGGATCGCCTGGGCGGCGAGCCGGTGGACGGGGTACAGCAGCAGCCGGTCGGTCGCCGCCAGGCCCCACAGCACCGCGGAGGTGAACGACACCAGGGCGAGCACCCCGGCCGCAATGCCGAGGAACGCCTGGAGTGCGCCGTTGACGGCGACGGCCGTGAGGCCGAGCCCCGCCGCCAGCACGGGGAGGAAAGACCACACCGAACGGGGCTGCCGGCCGCCGGCGTCGGGCCGGTCCGCCGCGACCGCGGCGGGTGCCTGCTCGGTGCGCGCGGCACGGGCCGACCGGTTCGCCTGGCGGTTTCGGGCCGCTCGGCCCGCTCGCGCCGGCCCTGCGGCCGAATGCCAGGATCGGCGTCCTTGACCTGTCAACATCGCTGAGCCCTCCGGCTGTGTCCTTGCTCTGCTCGAATGGCGCCCGGCTCCCCGGGCGGGCCGCGCGAGGGGTCGCGGCCCTGGCCGCCCGGGGTGTGCCCGGCGGCGACCCGACGGGTCAGCCGCAGCGGCGACCCTCGTTGATGCAACTCACCATCTGGTCCAGCAGGTTGCGGTTCATCACGTTGATGAAGTCACCGTGGTCGGTGATCGGGTTGTGGAGCTGCTCGGGGAAGCTGTCGACGGCGAACTTGGCGCCGGACGGCACGTCGTAGGCGACGCGCTCCACCAGCTGGGGGATGGCCCGGAAGTTCCGAGGGCAGCTGCCGTTCTTGGAGAAGGCGGTGTGCGTGCGGTGGTTGGCGCTGTCGATGTTCTTGCCGTCCCAGCAGTCCGGGAACTTCAGGGTCCGCACGACCCGGCTGCCGTTCGGGCAGATCGGGTACTTGTCGGCGAGCTGGCGGTCCTCGAAGCCGGTGCAGCTCCAGGAGGCGTGGGCGTTGGCCGGCCCGTTGGTGAGGGCCTTGGCGTCGCCGGTGATGATCCGCAGGAAGCGGGTCATCGGCTGGACGCGGTTCCCGTTGGCGGAGCTGTAGGTGATCCCGACCTCGGCGGGCTGCAGGATGCGTCCGACGTTCTTGTCCTTGCCGCCGCCCGGGGCCTTGGCGTCCTTGTCGTTGGTGCCGTCGAGGAGCCGCAGCACCGGCCAGTAGTACGCGGACTGGTCCCCGTTGGAGCAGGTGGTGCCGGCGCCGGCGAGCTTGCCGTTGGAGGAGAACCCGTCGGTGATGCGGTTGCCGACGTAGTCGTGCATGTGGTGGGCGCCGTTGCTCACACCGGGCGCGACGATGACGTTGTCGGGGTTGAGGTGGCGGTTCTCGTTGCGTCCGCAGCTGGAGGTGAAGGTGCCGGTGGCGGGGCCGTTGCGGGCGGGGCGGGCGGTGTTCGGGGCGACGGACCGGATATCGACGAAGCCGCGGCCGGGGCCGGACTTCGACCCGCCGGAGTTCTTGCTCTGGGCGGCGACGCTCTGCGCGTCGTTGGCGTAGTCCTTGGTGGAGGCGTCGACCACCAGGTCCTTGCGGATCGCGCAGTTCGCCAGTCCGGACATGTCCTGCGGCAGGCCGGAGTCCTTCCCGGCGCTCGCGGCGAGCTTGCGCAGGGTGTCGGACCGCTTGGCGGCCAGGTCACCCATGACGCGCTTCTCGCCGCCCCCGGCGCCGGGCTCGGAGAGGCTGCGGTAGGCGTCCGCGACCTGCACGTCGAGGTCGGCGAGGTCCCGGTCGACGTCCGCACGGGCGTTGTCCGGCACCGAGGCCAGGCCCAGCCCGACGTCCGCGCAGGCGACCGTGCCCGTCTGGGCGTTGGCCTGCTGCGACCTGGACGGGCGCTGCCCGGCGAACGCGGCCGCGGCGATCACCGAGCCACCGGCGACGGCCAGCACGCCGGCGAGCAGCAGGGCCAGCATTCTCCGTCCGGCCTTATCGCGTTTGTGAGTCCTCATATTCACACTCTCGGTAGTCGTGGACAGGGTTTTCTGCACATTGTCCGGCGCTGCGGATCACCCGCTTCGTTCAGCGCTGTCCCGCCGGTTTCGGGCTCGGTGAGGCGGATCCCGCAGGCAGCGCGGAAAGTCCGCCGTAATTGACCAGACGGGTGTCCTCAAGCACCGTCATGTGGTCGAGGACCGTGGAATTCGCCACGGTCGCGAGATCCCGGACGGTGGAATTCTGGGTACTGGCGCGCACCTGCGCGACCACGGCGAAGACCTGGCCGTGGGCATTGCGCACGATGTTCGCGAAGAGCCTGTCGAACTCGGCGCCCTGGGCCGCGTCCAGCTGCTGCAACCAGCCCTTCTGCTGGTCGTTCGGCTCACTGGGGACGTCCATGCCCAGGGCCGCGGCCGCCTCCAGGTCGGCCCGGTCGAGCGCGGTGTGCCCGTCGACCAGGTGCTGGCCGGCGGTCTTGACCTCGGGCGTGCCGCCCTTGGCCAGGGCCATCCGGCCCGCGGGGATCTCCCAGAGTCCGGCCAGCCGGACCCGTTTGACGAAGTCCCGGTCGAGCGCCGTCAGCGGACCGGTCGCGGTCTGCGTCGTCGTTCCCGGGGTTGCCCCGCCCGCCTGGGGTGTCCGGTAGGAGCCCGCCGACTTCACGACGGGGACCACCAGGGCCGTGACCGTGGACATCATGGCCACGATGATCGCGAGGGTGGCGAACGACCGCGGAAGGCGGCTCACCCTGGGCAGGCCGTACACGCCTTTCTCGGATCCGCGTTTCTTCCTGGAAGATGACATCAATTTCCTATCACGCCGGAATGGGTGATCGCACCGGCCGCCGCCGGTATTCCTTTCGGACTTTCCCGGCGACCTCGGTGAAAACCCTACGGAACGCGGGGGCGGCCGTCGGATCATTCATCAACAATGGACAGGTTTTTCGAACGGCCGCGGATCCCGGTCGAAGGTCACGGAATCCCGGTGCGATCGGGGCGCGCAGCGCTCAGCGGCTGCTGCGGCGGACGTCCTGGCGGGCGCCGAACGTCCGGTGCGGGGGCAGTTCCTCCGCTCTGCGGCGCAGCCGGGCGCATTCGGCGGCCGTGCCGTGGATCTTCAGTGCCAACAGGATCTCGAAGCGGGCCTGCGAGGTGCGCAGGCTGCTGCCGAAGATCCGCTCCAGCTTGCGGAGCCGGTAACGCACGGTCTGCGGGTGGATGCGCAGCAGCACCGCCGCCTCGGTGGCGCCGCCGCCCTCCAGCCACGCGAGCAGGGTCTGCTCCATCCGTTCGCGCTGGCGCGGCGTCAGGTCGTTCAGCCGGCCGAGCCACTTGGCCGACAGGCGGCCGGCCAGCAGCGGGTCCTGGAGCAGGAGCACCTTGGCCAGGTGATCCTCGACGAAGAGGAGTTCGCCGTGGCCGTCCGGCCACTGCGGCCCCAGTGCGAGCAGGGTGCGGGCCCAGCGCAGGGACGCTCCGGCCTCGGACCGGGAGACCACCGGGCCGACCACGGCGGCCCGGCCCTGCAGCCAGCGGGTGAGGTTCCGGCGCATCCCCGGCGCGGGGTCGGGGATCAGCAGGTAGGGCTCGGGGCCGTGCAGGTAGGCGACGACCTTCGCGCTGGAGAGGCCCGGCGGGGGCGGTCCCGGTACGGCGGAGAGTGCCACCGCCTGGGCGACTCCGGGGCCGGCCTGCAGCTGGGGCTTGTCGGCGGGCGCGGACGGCCTGCGTCGGACGAGTTCGCCGCGGCCGCCGCCGGGCAGGGTCAGTGAATCCACAGCGCCTCCCTCCACGGCCTGCCGGAGCTGCACCGAGGGGGGCGGTCGCCGGGCTTCGCGGTGTCGGCGCGGCGGCCGGACGGGGTGGGCGTCCTGTGCGCGGGGGCGCCGGACGGGCCGGGTGTCCGCCGCACGGATGCGTCGGACGGGGAATGCACTGCCGGTCGACCGCTGGGGCAAGCGTGCACCGGACCACCTCCCGGGGGAACTGCCGGCCACGGGCGGGCCGGTCACCGTGAGAAGAGGGCCGGATCGAGGTTTCGTCCCGCGCCTTTGCCAATCCTTTACTCTTTGCCGGATTCCGGTCCGGGCCGCGCCCCGGCGGCCGCCGGCCGGCCCGACTGCTCGTCAACCCGGTTGCGGCACACGGAGAACGGCCGCACACGACCTGTTGATCTTGCAGGTGAACCGCCTGTGACACGGGCCCGGTGCACGGTACATTGCCGTACCGGCCGGGCCCGCGGGCTGCCGCGCCGGCCCCTGTGTCCCAACCCTCCGGACGCGAGCGAGGCCATGATGCGACTGAACCTCAATCAACTGGCGGTTTTCGCGAAGGTCATCGAGTGCGGGGGATTCTCGGCCGCCGCACAGGTGCTGTTCCTGAGCCAGTCCTCCGTGTCGAAACAGGTGCAGAACCTGGAGATAGCCCTGCGGACGCAGCTGGTCGACCGCTCGGGCCCGAAGATCCGGCCCACCCTGGCGGGCGAGGTCCTGCTGGCGCAGAGCAAGGAGGTGCTCGCCGTCGCGGACCACGCGGTCGAGGCCGTCCAGGCGGCCGCACTGCTGCGCACGGAACCCCTGGTCATCGGCAGTACGAGCACCGTCAGCGGCCTGTTCCTGCCATCGGTCCTGCGGGAGCTGCGGCGCCGCGAGCCGGCCGCCCAGTTCAGCCTCGCCATCGGCACCGCCGACCAGCTCGCCGAGGCCCTCGAGGAGGGCCGGACTGGCATCGGGCTGAGCGGCGGCCCGCTGCCGCCCGGCCGCTACCGGTCCGAGCGGCTCGCCGAGGACGACATGCTGCTGATCTGCCCGGCCGACCATCCGCTGGCGGGCCGGCCCGTCACCCCGTCCGACCTGTCGGGCGAGACCTTCCTGCTGCGCGAGTGCGGCTCCCGGACCCGCCGCCAGCTGGCCGACCTGCTGCACAGCTGGGAGCTGACCGGCACCCGCACCCTCGACCTGTGGGGCACCGAGGGCGTCAAGGAGGCCGCGCGGATAGGCCTCGGGGTCGGCCTGGTGCCGCGCCGTTCCGTCCAGCTGGAACTCCGGCACGGCGTGCTCGCCGAACTCGCGATCCGCCCGGCGCCCGAGCGCCGCGCCGTCGTCGCCAGCTGGACGCTGGCCCGCCCGCTCACCGCCTACGAGCAGCTGCTGCTCCCGCTCCTGCGCGAGGTCGCGGGGGCGACGGCCGAGGCGGCGTGACGGGCGGGGGCGCGGCCCCACGCCGACGGCGCGGGGCGATCTGCCGGCCGGGGACCGGGCGGCAGCGGATCGGGCGCCAGGGGACCGGGCACCAGAGGATCAGACGACGGGCTGCTGCTGGGTGACGCAGTGGATGCCGCCGCCACCGGCGCCCAGGCAGTCGATGTCGAGCTGCACCACCGTGCGGCCGGGGAACATCCGCGCCAGGGTCGCCCTGGCCTCGGAGTCGGCCGAGGCGTCACCGAGCTGCGCGGAGATCACCGCGCCGTTGCAGACGTGGTAGTTGGCGTAGGCGGCGACGAAGTTGGGGCCGCTGGAGCGGATCTTGCAGTAGTCGGGTCCCTGTAGCTTGGTCACCGCGATCGGGCGGCCGGCGACGGTCGTCGCGGTCGAGAGGATCCGGTACTGCTGGCGGACGTCGTCGGCCCAGGCGTCGGTGTCGGTGGCGAGCGACATCTGGCCCAGGCCCGAACCCGGGGTCAGGAAGCGCGAGGTCGCGTCGACACGGTCGTCGGTGATGTCCTGGCCGGCGATGCCCTTGAACCAGATCACCCTCGACGCGCCGTAGGCGGCGCACATCGCGGCCTCCAGCCGGGCCTGGCTCCGGCCGGGGTTGCGGTTGCTGTGGATGATGCTGCTGCGGGTGGCCATCAGGGTGCCGGCACCGTCCTGTTCGATGGCCCCGCCCTCCGCGACCAGGCCGGCCGCGGTGGAACGGGACGCCGACGTACGCGGCGATCCGCTGCGTGACCAGGGCGTCCTTGGCGTGGGTCTGCCGGCCGCCCCAGCCGTTTGCGGTGTGGCCCACATCCTCCATCGAACTGAAAATTCAGCCAAGACAACTCGGCCACCGATCCGCCGATCTCCAGCCCCCGCGGGCACGGACAGCGGAAAACGCCGTCCGGGATCGGTGCCGACATGGCCGCCAGCAGCATTCACCGCATGCGGCCGGGAGGGGCCGCACGCTGATTTTCCGGTCAGGAAATGACCCGGGCTCGGCTGGATCCGGGTGGAGTGGGCGCCCATGTCGGACCGTCAAACAGCGATACTCAGGGCCGCGACCCGCGTCATCGCACGGCGGGGCGTCCGCGGACTGCGCGTGGAGGAACTCGCCGCCGAGGCGGGGGTCTCGACGTCGCTGATCTACCACCACTTCGGCGACCGCGCCGGGATCCTGCGCAGGACCCTGGAGTTCATCAGCGACCGGGCCGACCGCTACACCGCCGAGCGCCCGGGGGCGCTCGAACGGGCCCGTGCCCGGCTCAGCGGCCGAGCCGCGCCACCTCGACCTCGATCGCCTCGGCCATCAGCGCCCGCGCGTGGGCGAGCGGCAGGCTCCCGCTGAGCCAGCGCATGCTCAGACCCTCCAGCAGCGCGGTCAGCCGCTCGGCCGCCGAGGCCAGCGCGGTGGCGGGAGTCATCGGCCGCACCCGGCCCAGCAGCTCGGCGATCTCCTGCACCCAGACCAGGGTCGCCCTGGCCAGGTCCTCACGCAGCGCGTCGTCGAAGACCGCGCTCGCCCTCAGCTCGCCCCAGGCCGTGCTGTTCTCCCGCACCTCGGCCGAGTCCTGCAGCTCCAGCAGCAGCGTGTGGTCGAGGTCCTCGCGGGGGCTGAGCGGCGGTGCGTCGGGGTCGCGCTCCGTCGTGTAGCGCTCCGCCCGGTCGTTGATGAACTCGAGCGTCTGGCGGAGGATCCCGGTGCGGTCCTTGAAATGGTAGTAGATCAGCGCGGTGGACACGCCGGCCTCCGCCGCGAGTTCCTCGACCCGCAGCCCGCGGACACCGCGCCTCGCGATCACCCGCGCGGCTGCTTCCAGGATTGATGTTCTACGAGGACTGGCCACGGTCGACCACCCTACTCGGCGGGACGCCCTGGTCAGCACATCTGCTGACCTTCTCATCAGCCATCGGATTCGCCTAATGTACCGACGTCGAGCTGCAGCTTCGTCGTGACAGCAGCCGGCGGTCCGAGCCGGTCCGCCCCGGGCGACGGCACTGAGTGGCCGGAGCGGCCACACATCCTGACCTATTCTTCAAACCGCCCGGCCCGGCTGCCACCGCCCCACCCGTCGCCCGCCCGTCCCCGAACCCGCCGGCGGGATCCGAGCGGACCCGGGAACTCACGGCCTCCCCGCGCCGACTGCTGAGGTGTGGAGACAACGGAGCCGGACACCCGGCCGCATCGTGTTCTGACGGGCTTCGTGCTGCTGCTCGTCCTCGTGTTCGGCGGGGCGTTCGCCCTGGGCCGGGCCGTCGGCCCGGTGGCACCGGGGCTGCGGCCCGCCACCGGCGGCACGCCCGGCACCGGTCACCCGGGCGACGGCATGCCGGGCCATGTGATGGGGGCGGCCCGGTGAGCACCGCGACCGACCGGGTGGTCACCGACCTGACCGTGGGCGGCATGACCTGCGCCGCCTGCGTCGGCCGGGTCGAGAAGCGGCTGGCCCGGATCGACGGCGTGACGGCGTCGGTGAACCTCGCCACCGGCCGTGCACGGGTCGTCCATCCGGCCGAGGTCCCGCCCGCCGACCTGGTCGCCGCGGTCGAGCGCGCCGGCTACACCGCCGCCCCCGTCCCCGACGGGCCGGCCGGGGCCGTCCCTGCGGAGGAGGCCGAAGGACGGCTCCGACCGGCCGTCACGGCCGCGCTTGCCGCGCCGGTGCTGACCGTGTCGATGGCGCCCGGGCTGCAGTTCCCGGCCTGGCAGTGGGTCTGCTTCCTGCTGGCCGTGCCGGTGGTGACCTGGGGCGCGTACGGGTTCCACCGGCGGGCCTGGCACAACCTGCGGCAGGCGACGGCCACCATGGACACCCTGGTGAGCCTGGGTGTCCTGGCCTCCTTCGGCTGGTCCGCGTACGCGCTGTTCCTCGGCGGCGCCGGCGCGGCCGACATGCGGATGCCGTTCTCGCTCACCGCGGACACCGGTGGCGCCGCCCACGTGTACCTGGAGGCGGCGGTCGGCGTGCCGCTGTTCGTGCTGTGCGGCCGCTTCCTGGAGGGCCGGGCCCGCCGCCGCGGCGGATCTGCGCTGCGGGCGCTCGCCGAGCTCGGCGCCAAGGAGGTCTGCGTCCGCGAGGCGGGCGTCGAACGGCTCGTCCCGGTGCGGCAGTTGCTGCCCGGCCAGGAGTTCGTCGTACGGCCCGGCGAGAAGGTCGCCACGGACGGTGTGGTCGTCGGGGGCCGCTCGGCGCTGGACGCGAGCCTGCTCACCGGCGAGAGCGTGCCGGTGGAGGTCGGCCCGGGCGACCGGGTCACCGGCGCCACGGTCAACGTCGGCGGGGTGCTGGTGGTTCGCGCGACGGCGGTCGGGGCGGACACGCAGCTCGCCCGGATCACCGCCCTGGTGACCGAGGCCCAGGCGGGCAAGGCACGGGCGCAGCGGGTGGCCGACGCGGTCGCCGGCGGGTTCGTGCCGTGCGTGCTGGCGGTGGCCGCCTGTGTGCTGGGCTTCTGGCTGGGCGCGGGTGGCGATCCGCAGGCCGCGGTCACGGCGGCGGTGGCGGTGCTGGTGGTGGCGTGTCCCTGTGCGCTCGGGCTGGCGACACCGACGGCCCTGCTGGCCGCGACCGGCCGGGGTGCCGAGTTGGGCGTGCTGGTGCGCGGGCCCGAGGTGCTGGAGGGCCTGCGCCGGATCGACACGGTGGTGCTCGACAAGACCGGCACCCTGACCACCGGGCGGATGGAGCTGGTGGAGGTCGCCGCGGCGCCGGACGCCGACGAGGCGGAGGTGCTGCGGCTGGCCGGGGCGGTCGAGGACCGCTCGGAGCATCCGATCGGGCGGGCGGTGGCCGCAGCGGCCCGGTTGCGCGGCGGGGCGGACCTGCCTGCGGTCGACGGGTTCGCGGCGACGGCGGGCCTCGGTGTCCGAGGGACGGTCGGGGGCCGGCGGGTGCGGGTCGTCCGCCCCGACCGCGCGCCGGGTCTGCCGGGACGCCTGCGCCGGGCGCTCGCCCGGGCCGAGTCGGACGGGCGGACGGCCGTGGTGGTGGAGCTCGACGGACGGGCGGCGGCCGTCCTGACGGTGGGCGACACGGTACGGCCTGGCAGTTGGCGGACGGTGCGGCGGCTGCGCGGTCTGGGGCTGGAGCCGGTGCTGCTCACCGGTGACCGGCCGGGCCCGGCCCGGGCCGTGGCGGCCGGGTTGGGCATCACCGTGGTGCACGCCGCGGCCTCGCCGGAGCGCAAGGCCGAGGTCGTCGCCGAGCTGCGGGCGGCCGGGCGGTGCGTGGCGATGGTCGGCGACGGCGTCAACGACGCGGTGGCGCTGGCCTCGGCCGACCTGGGCGTCGCGCTTGCGGGCGGCACGGACGCGGCGATCGGTGCGGCGGGGCTGACGTTGGTGCGCGGGGACATCGAGTCCCTGGTCGTCGCGGTGCGGCTGGCCCGGCGCACCATGGCGACGATCCGCACCAACCTGGTCTGGGCGTTCGGCTACAACGCCGTCCTGCTGCCGATGGCGGCCCTGGGCCTGTTGAATCCGATGCTCGCGGCGGTCGCGATGTCGGCGAGTTCGCTGCTGGTGGTCGCCAACAGTCTGCGGCTGCGCACCTGGCGGCCCGCGCGGGGTGTCCGGTGAACCGGGCGGCGGCGCTCCCGCCGGCGGCCGCGGCGACGGCGGCGCTGGCGCTGCTGTGCGGCTGGGCCTCCTTCGGCCGGGCGGGGCGGCCGGAGCCGGTCGCCGCCGGTGAGGGCCGGATCCTGGTCTCGGCGACGGGCACGGCGACGGCTGCGTTCTTCGTGCTGCGCAATGCCGGCGACGTGCCCGACGAACTGACGGGGGCGAGCTGGGGGCCGGCGGGCCGGGTGGTGCTGAAGCGGCACGTGCACCGTGGGGCGACCGGCAGTTGGGAACCGGCGGCGGGGCTGCCCGTACCTGCCCGGGCCGAGGTGCGGATGTCCCCCGAGGGTGTCGACCTGCTGGTCGTCCGCCCGCCGGCCCTGCGCGCCGGGGAGCAGGTGGAGTTCACCCTGCACTTCCGCCGCGGCCCGGACGTCAGGGTCCGGGCCGTGGCGGTCCCGCCGGGCTCCGCCGGGAGGTGACCGGCGGCGGAGGGTCAGGCGTCCAGGGGCTTCCAGGCCGGGCCGTCGCCGTCCTGCCGGACGTGTCCGAACACCACGTCGGCGAAGTGGACGCCGAACCCGATCGTGTCCGGCTCGGCGAGTTCGGCGACGAGCCGGCGGCGGTGCTCGGCGGTCCGGGCGAGGTCGTGGTCGAAGGCTGCGGACCACTCCGGGTGGTCGATCTGGATCGGCGAGTGCACGGCGTCGCCGAAGGCGATCAGGCGGCGTCCGCCGCCGGTGATGACGTACTCGGCGTGCCCGGGGGTGTGGCCGGGGGTGATCCTCGCGCGGACGCCGGGGAAGACCTCCTGCCCGTCGCCGATCGTCCGGACGTGCGGTGCGAGGGCGGCGACCTGTTCGGCCGCGCCCTGGGCCTCCAGCAGGTCCCGCCCCTCCCACTCCGGTCCGGAGACCAGGTGGTCCGCGTGGGCGAAGACGGGCCGGTCGCCGCCGGGGACGACGTGGCAGGCCCAGCCGAGGTGGTCGGAGTGCAGGTGGGTGAAGGCCACCGCCTCGATGTCCTGCGGTACGCGGCCGAGTTCGGCGAGGTTGTGCAGCAGGGCGCCGCCGTGGATGACGTCGAGCGGGCCGTCCGGGGCCGCCAGCGTCTGCGGGCCGAAGCCCGTGTCGATCAGCAGCGCGCGGCCGCCGTGCTCCACCAGCAGACCGCCGACGCTGCCCACGAGGCGGCCGGCGGCGTCCAGGTACTCCGGGTGCGCGGCCCACACCTCGGCGGTGCTGTCCGGGAGAAGCTGCAGCGGCCTGAGCCGCACGTCGCCGTCCGGCAGGTACGTCACCGTGGTGTCGCCCAGCCGGATCGACCGGATTCCCGCCGGCCGGTTGAGTCGTCCGTCCTGAGCTGCCGTCACGTCGAGCATGAGTCGCCTCCCATGAATGGTCGTCAGAGGCACGCCGCGGTGGGCCGCGGCGGCGACGCCCACCATATGCATCAAGTTCAAATCATTCAAGTTGCAAATATTTGGATCGGGAGGATTTGCTAGGCTGGGCGCATGACGACGTCCCCGCAGGCAGAGGCGCAGGCACAGGCCGTGGCCGAGCGACAGCTGTGCGGCCTGGTGAACGGGCTGGCCCAGCGCATCGCCGAGCACGTACGGGAGCGCGCCGCCACCCTGGGGCTGACCGCGTCCCAGGCGACCGCACTGCGGGAGATGAGCGGACCGATGACCATGCGCGAGCTCGCCGAACGCATGAGCTGCGAGCCCTCCAACACCACCTTCGTCGTCGACAAGCTGGAGAAGCAGAGCCTCGTCGAGCGCCGCCCGCACCCCACCGACCGCCGGGCCAAGCACCTCGTCCTCACCGCCGAGGGCACCGCACTGCGCGAACGCCTGCTCGCCCTCCTCGCCGTGGACTCCCCGCTCTCCGGCCTCACCCCGCAGGAGCAGGGCCTCCTGCACGGCCTGCTGGAGCAGGCCGTCACCGGCCGCTGAGCCCCGCCGCCCACGGCCCGGGCCGTCCGGCGCCCGGACCTGTGCGGCGTCAGGGCACCCGGAGGGTGACGGCCGCGGTGTGCAGCCGGCCGCCGGCCCGGAACTGCAGGAAGACCCGCCAGTTCCCCGGCCCGGCGAGCCGGGCGTAGAAGGTCAGCACCGGGCCGCCGCCGCCCGCGGTGACGGGCGTGATCGGGTGCAGGTGGGCCAGCGCCAGGTCGCCCTCGTGGAAGGCGCTGAGGTGGGCGTAGCTGCCGAGGTACGGCTGCAGGTCGGTGGCCGGCCTGCCGTCCGGTCCGGTGGCGGTGACGGTGAGCGGGAACGCCTCCTTCGCGGTCGGGTCGGCCTGGAGGGCGAGTGTGTAGCCGTCGGCCTCGGCCGTGCCGGACGCGGCGGGCAGTCGCTCCGCCGTGGCGGTGCCCGGCACCGTCACGGTGCGGCCGAGGACGTACTCCGTCCCCTTGCGCGGCCCGCTGTTCGGGGTGAACGAGGCGTACACCCGCCAGGCACCCGGATCGAGCGCGGCCAGGTCGGCCGTCCAGGTGCCGTCGCCCGCCATCACGGGGTGCAGGTGCTGGTAGCCGGTGAGGTCCGAGCGGATCGCGAAGAGGTGCATCCGCTCGGTCTGGGCCTCGGCGAAGTCGGTGACCGGCCGGCCGTCCGGACCGGTGATCACGAACGGGAGGCTCGTCGGGGTGGCGGCGGGGAGGCTGCCGAGGCGGGGATCCAGGCGGTAGCCGTCGCGTTCGGAGGCGAGCCCGTCGGTGCCGCCCATGGCGTGGGCACCGTGCTTCCCGGCCGCCGCCGGGGCCGCCGCCGCGGCGTGCTTGGCGACGGAGTGCCCCGGCCCCGTGGACGAAGCCGGCGCCGGGGTACCCTGCGCCGATGATCCCTGCGCGGCCACCCCCAGCAGGGCGGTCGCACCGACGGCCAGCACCAGGGAGCAGGCGAGCAGCGGGCGGTGGCCCTTCCAGTCAGTGGTCACGGTGCGCCTTTCGAGCGTGCTGCCGGGGGACGGTGCGTCCGCGCGTTCTCCGGCCGGTCCGGCCGCGTCACTCAGGAGATCCGCGGACGCGCCGCCGATAACGGAAATCTCCGGGTTTCGGACGATCGGCTGTCGGGGCGGCGGCCGGGCACCGACCGGGCCACGGGCCGCCGGGCCCCGGCTGCCGTGCAGGTGCTCCGCGCATCACCCACGATCGGGGGGAGGACTCGTTCGCCGAGCCTGGAGGTCCCGATGGAACACCGGAGCGAGGAGCACGGGAGCCGGCCGGCCGGCCGGCGGAGGGTACTTCGCGGGGTTCGCGCCCTGGATCGTCTTCGACGTGGTGGCGAGCCCGAGCACCTGGGAGTTCGCAGCCCTGGCCGGCCTGGTCACGGCCGTCCTGTTAGGACGGCCGGCCGCCGGGCGCGGGGGTTGGAAGATCCTGGACGTGGCCGGCATCGCGTTCTTCGCGGTCATGAGCCTGCTGGCGCTCGTCCTCGGCCGGGACGATCTGACCTGGCTGGAGACGTACGCCCAGGTCATCTCGTCCGGGGTGCTGGCGGTGGTGGCGTTCGGCTCGCTGCTGTTCGACCCGTTCACCGCCCAGTACGCGCGCGAGTCGACCCCACGGCAGTACCGGGACAGCCCGGTCTTCCGGCAGGTCAACCGGACGCTGACGGCGGTGTGGGGGCTGGTGTTCGCCGTGATCGCGGTGCTGGGGGTGGTCGCGGTGCACGTCGACCAGGGCGACGACTGGCTCAACTGGGTGATCCCGATCGCGCTGATCACAGCTGCGTTCACGTTCACCGCCCGCTACCCCGACGCGGTGCGCCGCCGGATGTCGGCGGACCGGGCCGCAGCGGGCGGCGAGGGGACGGCCGGAGCGGGCGGCGAGGGGACGGCCGGAGCGGGCCTGCGGGACGGCCGGGGCGAACGACCGGGCCCCGGCTGACCGCACGTTCACCGCACGGCTCGGCGCCCGGCCGGTGCGGCCGGGCGCCGAGCCGTCACAGCCGCTCGGGGACGGGGTTGCCGACGGCCTCGACGGCCCGGCGGAGGGGGACCTTCACCAGCACGGCGAAGCCGATGACGAAGAACACCAGCAGAGAGATGATCGCCGAACGGTAGCTGCCGGTGATCTGGTACGCGAGGCCGAAGACCAGCGGGCCCATCCAACTGGTGCCGCGGTCGCTGACCTTGTAGAAGCTGAAGTACTCGGCCTCCTTGCCGGCCGGGACGAGGTGGGAGAACAGCGAGCGGGAGAGCGCCTGGCTGCCGCCCAGCACCAGGCCGATCATGCAGGCCAGGGCGAAGAACCAGATCGGCCGGTGGGCGGGCATGACGTACCCCAGGGCGAGGGTGAACACCCAGGCGACCAGCGAGCCGAGGATGGTCCGCTTGGCGCCGTACCGGCCCGCGATCCGGCCGAGCAGCAGCGCGCCGCCGATCGCCACGATCTGGACCAGGAGCACGGCGGCGACCAACGAGGTCTGGTCCATGCCGAGTTCCTCGCTGCCGTAGAGCGAGGCCTGCGAGACGACGGTCTGGATGCCGTCGTTGTAGCAGAGGAAGGCGGCCAGGTAGAGCAGCGTGAGCGGGTACTGGCGCATGCCGCGCAGGGTGCGGGCGAGTTCGCGCAGGCTGCCGGCGGCGGGCCGGTCGGGTGCGGCCGCGGCACGCTCGGGCCCGGCGCCGGCCCGGGAGGGCAGCCGCAGCATCGGGACGATCGTGAACAGCGCCCACCACAGGCCGGCCGAGGCCAGGCAGATCCGCACGGCGGTGCCGGACGACAGGCCGAGCGCGTCGTGACCCTCGAACAGCGCCAGGTTGGCGATCAGCAGCAGCCCGCCACCTGCGTAGCCGTACGCCCAGCCCTTCGAGGAGACGGCGTCGCGCTCGTCGGGGGTGGCCAGGCGCGGGAGGTAGGCGTAGGACAGCGCCACCGACACCGCGTACGCGATGTTGGCGACCACCAGCAGTGCGCCGCCGAGCAGGTAGCGGTCGCCACCGAGGAAGAACATCCCCATGGTGGCGATCGAGCCCACGTAGGCGAAGCCGCACATCAGTTCCTTGTGCCGCCCGGTGCGGTCCGCGACGGTGCCGGTCACCAGCATCACCGCGACCGACACCAGCACGGAGAAGGAGACCGTGTACGGGAAGAACGACCCCGCACGGATCGAGAGGCCGAGCGGGTGCACGTCGCCGGCCGCGTCGGCGGCGTTCTTGGCGACGGAGGTCAGGTACGGCCCGAGGAACACCGTCAGGACGGTGGCCGAGAAGGCCGCGTTGGCCCAGTCGTTGATGTACCAGCCGAACTGCATCCGGCGCAGGGCGTGCCGGTCGGCCGAGGTCTCGAGGTGGTCGGGCAGTTGGGCCGCGGTGCTCATGGGGCTCCTGTTTCCGTGCCGGAGCCGGTGCTGCCGTCGTTCCAGCAGCCGCGCTCGCCGAGGACGTCCCGCAGGACGTCGATGCGATCGGCCATGATGCCATCCACGCCGAGGTCGAGGAGAGCCCTGATCCGTGTGGGATCGTCCACAGTCCAGACGTGCACCTGCAGGCCGAGGCGGTGGGCGGTTCGGACGAAGGCCCGGTCGACGACCCGCAGCCCCCGGTGCCGCTCCGGCACCTGTGCGCACACCCCGGCGAACGGTGCCCCGCTCCCCCGCAGCAACGGCCCGGTCAGCGAGCGCAGCCGCAGTCGGGCCACTTCGCGGGGGCCGAGCGAGGTGGCCAGGCGGGGGCCGGCGGCGGCGCGGACGGCGGCGAGGCGGCTGTCGGAGAACCCGCCGACGCAGACCCGGTCCCAGGCGCCGGTCCGGCGGATCGCCTCGACCAGCGGCCCGACGGCCTGCACCGCCTTGACGTCGATGTTGAAGCGGGCATCCGGGAAGGCGCCGAGCAGGTCCTCCAGCAGCGGTACGGGCTCGGTGCCGCCGATCCGGGCCCGCCTGACGGTGTCCCAGGGCAGGTCGGCCACCGCCCCGGTGGAGTCGGTGACCCGGTCGAGGCGGGAGTCGTGGAAGGCCACCAGCACGCCGTCGGCGGTGGCGTGCACGTCCGTCTCCAGGTAGCGGTACCCGAGCGCGACGGCGGCCTCGAACGCGGCGAACGAGTTCTCCGGATGCCCGAGGTCACCGCCCCGGTGGGCGAAGGCGAGCGGCCCCGGTTGGTCGAGGAAGGGATGCATGTGGTGCTCCGAGGTGCGGGAGGGCCCACGCGAGGCCGGACGGTACTGCCCGCTCCGACGGTGTCTCGGACCGCGCGCGTTACAGTATGACGCAACCTGTCAAGCAGTAACGCGCGGTGTGCCGGAGCGGGCCGGGGAACGGCCCGGCCGCCCGGCCCCGGGCCCGGCTCAGCCCCGGGCGACGGCCTGCCGGGTGCGCCGGGCGAGGCCGTGCAGACGCTGGACGGCCACGAAACGGCGCATCCGATCGGCCAGTGTCAGGCGGTACTTGAGCCACAGCTGGGTGCTCAGCCCGGCCAGCCGCTCGGGGCCGATGGCACGGAGCAGCCGGCTGACGTGGCGCTGGTAGGCCTCGCGGTAGGCGTGGTCGCCGTCCGGGACGGACCAGAAGAACATCGGGATCTCCTCGACCAGGCAGTTCCGGTCGTAGGCACGCAGGTGCTCGGCGAACACCGGCTCGGGCCGGCCGAGCAGCCACTCCCGGACGAGTTCCATCGACCGGACCCGGTCGACCAGGCCGCGCGGGTCGGTCTTCTTCTGGGTGATCGACAGCTCGCCGTCCTCGCGGACCCGCCAGTGGTAGATCGGATCCGCCAGCACGTCGACCCGCTCGGCGAGGAAGTGGTGGGGCACGCTGACCGGCGCGTCCTCGTACAGGATGCCCTCGGGGTAGAGGAGGCCCGCAACGTCGAAGAACGAGCGCCGGTAGACCTTGTTCCAGGCGGTGCGGTCGGTGACCAGGGCGGGCAGTTCGCTGACGTGGGTGCGCAGCCGGGTCTCACGGAACGGGCGCCGGTGGGCGTGCGAGGGGGTGAGGCCGTCGCTCCGCAGCCGCATCGCGTTGCCGGCGGCGAAGTCGGATCCGGTCTCGTCCAGCGTACGGATCATCAGCTGGTACGCGTGCGGCGGCAGGGCGTCGTCGCTGTCGACGAAGGCCAGGTACTCGGTCCCGGGGGTGACGTGGCGCCAGCCGGTGTTGCGGGCGGCGCCGAGACCCTTGTTCTCCTGCCGGACCAGTCGGAAGCGGGGGTCTTCGGCGGCGTACGCCTTGGCGATGACGGGGCCGTCGTCGGTCGAGCCGTCGTCGACCATCACGCATTCGAAGTCCTCGAAGGTCTGGGCCGCGATCGAGTCGAGGCACTCCTTGAGGTAGCGCTCGACGTTGTAGATCGGAACGACGACGGAGAGGCGCGGCGCCATCCAACGGCCTTTCGCTCAGGGGCGGACGCGCCGTGCGGGCGCCGACCAACGATCACCGGAAGTGCATGGTCGCCACCGGTGGCGGCCCGAGCGTAGGGAACGCGTGCGACCGCCGGGTGAACGGCGGTTGGCGTCGCGGAGCTGCGGCGCGGTGCGACAGCGGGCGGTACCGGCCCCTGTACCGGTGCGCCCGTCCGCGCGGGCGGCCGCGCCGCGGGCTCGCGTCAGCCGGTGGCGCCGGGCCGGAGGTCGCCGAGGAGCTCGGCCCTGCCGGCGATCACGTCGGTGAGGATGTGCCGGGCGACGGCGAGGAGTTCGGCGACCTCGGGGCTGGTGATCCGGTAGATCACGGTGGCCCCGTCACGCCGCGAGGTGACGACGCCGGCGCGGCGCAGGACGGCCAGCTGCTGGGAGAGGTTGGAGGCCTCGACGCCGACGTCGGCGAGGAGTTCGGCGACGGCGTGCTCGCGCCGGCTGAGCAGTTCGAGGACGCGGATGCGCACCGGGTGGCCGAGGGTCTTGAAGAACTCGGCCTTGACCTGGTACAGCGGCACGGCGGCGACGGAGGACTGCCGGGGTCTGCCGACTGGCATGGATCACCGTCCGTGTCGAGAGTCGATCAGCTGCTGTTTCGAGGGTATCAACGCAGGTCGGGACGGTGGTCGGCGACAGTCTTCCGGTGGCGCGGGCGTCCCGCCCGACAGGCACATTGCACATATTTGCAACTGATAAACTCAATGATACCGGCGGTGCTTCGACGGCGCTGCCGTCCCGGGCCCGCTGCGCTATGGGGGTGCGGCGGGCCCGCCCCCGCCTTTTCGAGGTGCGCGCGATGGACGACGAGGGCCGGGCTCCGTCCCTGGTCCCGGTGGACCAGGAACCTGTGCAGGCACTGACCCTGCTGGCCGGGCTCGCCCCGGGGTGCCTGCTGCGACCGCCCGGTGGCACGCCGCCGACCGTCGTCCGGCATCTCGTCGAGGGCCGCCTCCTCTACCTCCGGGTCCGCTTCCCGGGCGGCATCCCCGTCTGTCCCGGCCGGCTGACCTACCAGGCGCAGCGGATCGATCCGGAGGGGCACTCCGGGTGGTTGGTGCTGGTGACGGGACCGGTACGACTGGTGGCGGAGCCGGACGAGCGGGACCGGCCGCGGATCCCGGTGGGGCCGTGGTCCGGCGAGGCGGACCAGCTGCTGTTGCTGGTGCCGGAGCGGCTGTCGGTGTTCCGGCTGGCCGGCGTCCTGGACTGACCTCCCGGGTTCGCGTCCGCCGGCGGGACGGCTCCAACGGCGGGACGGCTCCGCCTGCGGGGTACGGGGCTTCAGCGGCGGTGGCCGAGGGTGAAGAGCAGGATCACGAAGCCGGCGAACAGGTGCGTTCCGGCGATGTAGATGGTGGCGCGGACGAGCATGGCCTTGCGGCGGGCGTTCTCGTCGCGGCCGGCCGGGGTGGTCATCGGGTACTCCGTAGCGGGTTGCGGCTGGTTGCGGCGGGGCGGTGGGGATCGGGCGGAGGGAGGTCGCTGTCGTGGCTGCCGACGGCCGAGTGCGTGGAACCGGCGGCGGCCCGCGGGTGGGGCGTCGGCCGCTCGGCGCTCACCGGCCGCCTCCGCCGGCGGCGGGGGTGAGGTGGACGCCGAGGTGGGTGCGGGCGTGGGCGATGGCGTCGGGGGTGGTGGCGAAGACGCGGTGTTCGGCGTGCAGCCGGTCGAGTGTGCCGAGGGCGTCCAGGGTCCTGCGGTGGTCCTCGCGGACGCCGGAGACCAGGACGAGGACGCCGCGGTGTTCCAGCTTGTCGATGGCGTCGCCGAGGACGAGGGCGCCGGTGGCGTCGATCGCGGTGATCCGGGACAGGCGCAGCACGAGGGCCTTCACGTCGCCGGTCTCGGCGAGTTCGAGGAGGAAGCGGTGGGCGGCGGCGAAGAACAGCGGGCCGTCGATCCGGTAGGCGACGATGTGCTCGGCGAGCAGGGCCTGTTCCTCGGTGTGGTGGTCGGCGGGCGGCAGACCGTCGTGCAGCGGGACCCGGGTGAGTGCGGCGGAGCGGGCCACCTGGCGCAGCGCCAGTGCACCGGCCACGAGCAGACCCACGACGACGGCGGTCACGAGGTCGAAGGCGAGGGTGGTGGCCGCGGTCAGCGTCAGGATCGCGGCCTCGCCGCGTCCGGCTCTGGCGAGGGCGCGCAGGGAGGCGACCTCGACCATCCGCACCGCGGTGGCGATCAGCACGCCGGCCAGCGCCGCGAGCGGGATGCCCTCGACGAGCGGGGCGGCGAGGAGCACCACGATCGCGAGGACGGCCGCGTGGACGAGCGCGGCGAGCCGGGAGGCGGCGCCGGAGCGGACGTTGACGGCAGTGCGGGCGATCGCGCCGGTGGCGGCGACGCCGCCGAACAGCGGTGCGGCCAGGTTGGCCAGGCCCTGCCCGAACAGCTCCCGGTCGCTGTCGTGCCGCTCCGAGACGCTCATCGCGTCCGCGGCCGTCGCGGACATCAGCGACTCCAGCGCGGCGAGCGCCGCCACGGCGACCGCCGCCGTCGCCAACTTCGGCACGTCGGCGACATGGAAGAACCCGAGCGAGGGCGCGGGCAGCCCGGAGGGCAGGTGGCCGATCGTCGCCACGTCCAGGCCGGCGCCGGAGGCGAGCAGCGTCGCGCCGACCACGGCGAGCAGTGAGAACGGGACGCCGGGCCGCAGCCGGGCTCCGAGCAGCATCACCGCCGCCACGCCCGCAGCGAGGGCGAGGGCGGTGGGGTGCGGGTCGGCGACGAAGTCGGCCAGGGCGTCCCACGCGGCGACGGCGGTGTTCTCCGCGCCTGAGGCCTGCACGCCGAGTGCGGCCGGGACCTGCTGCAGACCGATGACTGCGGCGATGCCGAGGGTGAAGCCCTCCACCACCGGCGCCGGCACGAACGCCATGAAGCGCCCGGCACCACCCAGGGCCGTCGCGACGAGCAGCAGGCCGGCCAGCAGGCCCACCGTCAGCACGCCGTCGGTGCCGTAGCGGTGGACGATCGGCACCAGGACCACGGTCATCGCCCCGGTCGGCCCGGACACCTGGAAGTTGGAACCGCCGAACACGGCGGCGAGCGCGCCGGCGACCACCGCGGTGGCCAGACCCGCCTGCGCGCCGGCGCCGGAGGCGACACCGAAGCCGAGCGCGAGCGGCAGGGCAACGATCGCGACCGTCAGCCCGGCGAGCAGGTCCTTGCGCGGCGAGCGCCGCATCGTCGACCAGGTGGCGTGGTCGGGCAGCACGGCGCGCACCCGCATCCCGAGACGGCGCGCCACTGTGACCGCGCCGCTCATGTCTCGGCCGCCGACGACTTCGGCCCGCCGAGCTCGGCCAGCAGGTCCGACTGGTCGGTGATCATCGCGCCGAGGATGCGGCGTGCGGCCTGCAGCAGCTGCGCGACGTCCGGGGTGCTCAGCGCGTACACGACGGTGTTGCCGTCGCGGGTGGCCGCGACCAGCCGGGTGCGGCGCAGCACGGCGAGTTGCTGGGAGAGGTTGGAGGGCTCGATCTCGAGCGCGGCGAGCAGGTCGCGCACCGGCATCGGGCCGTCCTGCAGGAGTTCGAGGACGCGGATGCGCGCCGGGTGGCCGAGGGTGCGGAAGAACTCGGCCTTGAGCTGGTAGAGCGGTACCGCCGCCATCGAACCCGTCGCTCCTTCCCGCCTCCGGCCCGTGCCGGGGCTGCGCGTGCGGCCTGCCAGCCGGCCGCACCCTGGCAGCATGTATCAATGTGAAGAATTCTTCAACTTCTGATCTCTTCATGTACCTCTTCATGGAGCGCCGAGGGGACCCGGTGGGCGATTGCGGTCGGTTGAGGTCATCCGCACGCCCGCAACAGGCACGGTTTCATAGCCTCCCGGGCAAGACCGGTGCGCGGCCGCGCCCGGGAGGACCCGTACGAGGAGGACCGGCGTGGACGGTGTGGAGCAGGCACTGACGGAGGCCATGGGCATCGACGGTGCGCTGGGGGCGGCGATCGTGGACGGGGACAGCGGCATGGCGCTCGGCACCCGCACCGGCGGGGCCCTCGGCATCGATCCGGCGCTCGCCGCTGCCTGCCACACCGACGTGGTGCGGGCGGCCCGCCGCGCCCTGGACGACACGGGCCTCGGCCGCGAACGGGTCGAGGACATCCTCACCTCGCTGTCCGGCCAGTACCACCTCATCCGCCCGCTCACCCGCACCGGCAGCGTCCTGTTCCTCTCCCTCGTCCTGGACCGCACCCGCGCCAACCTCGCCATGGCCCGCCACCGCCTGCGGCTCATCGACGACCGCGTGGTGCTGTAGCCGGACCGCGGCCCACCGGGGCGCCACTCGTGCGGGTGAGATGCCGTGTCACTGCATCGGAGCCACCGGTCCGGCCCGGAGACTGACTGCGCCCAGCAGGACGCAGAGCGAGGGATCGACATGGCGCAAGGCACCGTGAAGTGGTTCAACGGCGAGAAGGGCTTCGGGTTCATCGCACCCGACGAGGGAGGCCCGGACGTCTTCGTCCACTTCTCCGCGATCGCGGGGAGCGGCTTCAGGAACCTGGAGGAGAACGACCGGGTGGAGTTCGAGGTCCAGCAGGGCCAGCGCGGGCCGCAGGCGGTCGACGTCCGGGTCCTGCGGTAGAGCCCACCGGGTGACCCGGACGTGCGGAGCCCGGACCGTGGGACGGTCCGGGCTCCGGGCCGGTCGCGCTTTCATTGACAGGTCGGTGGGCGGGGAGAAGCCTGGGGGACAGTCAGAGCGCAAGCGCTCCGGCGTCCCCCAGCCGAAGGACGGGTCATGATCCCGCTCCTGCACACCACCCACATCGCGGGCGCCGCGCCCGGCATCGACTTCCTGCGCCTGCGCGGCGAGGCCGACCAGGACGCCGCTCCGCCGATCTCCGGCTCGCCTTCGACCACGCCCTGCGGAGCCTGCCCGCACCGCACGTCCTGCTCGTCGACTGCCGCGAGCTCACCTTCTGCACCTCGGCCGGCCTGAACGCGATGCTCAGGGCCCGGCGCCTCGCCCTGCGCCAGGGCACCGCCCTGCGGCTCACCGGCGTCACCGGCCAACTGCGCCGTCTGCTGCGCGTCACCGAGGTCGACACCGTCCTCGACATCCAGGACTCCCCCACCACCACCCGGGACGCCGTCTGACCCTCGGACGCATCCGGTGCGGGCCCGGACCGTTCAGGGGGGCGGTTCGGGCCTGGGCCCGGGCGAACGCCGACGCCGTCAGCGACCGGCGCCCGGACCCTTCCGGCATCCGGGAGGCATGGGAAGCCGCCCGCAGGAACGACTGACCGAAGCCGGGGCCGCCCCCCGGCGGCGCCCGAACGCAGCAGGGCCCGGCACCTCATGGTGCCGGGCCCTGCTGTCGTGGTAGCGGGGACAGGATTTGAACCTGCGACCTCTGGGTTATGAGCCCAGCGAGCTACCGAGCTGCTCCACCCCGCGTCGGTGAACCAGACTCTACGGCACGGACCGCGCCGGAAGGAAATCGGTTACGGACGCCGTCACGGAAGAGCCCGGACCCGAGGGCGGTCACGGACCGGATCGGGACTCCCGGCTACAGGAGGACGAGCAGCTTGGTGCCAGGCACCAGCTTCCGGTTGACGGAGGTCGACTGGACGAACACGGTGTACGACGGGTTCTCGCCCGGCTTCACCGTGGCTTCGGAGGTCGGCAGGCCGAGGAGCTGGCGGGCCGCCGGACCCGAGAACACCCGGCCCGTCATCCGGCCGGTGACCGGGTCCTTCTCCGCCACGGCGAGCTGCTTGCTGCCCTGGACCTTCTCGCGCTTGGACAGCTCGTAGAAGGCGCAGCCGGTCTTGTAGGCGTGCCCGGCGCTGGTGACGAACTCGCGGATCGGCGTCGGCTGGTCGACCGGGACCAGGATGTACTTGCCGGTGTCCAGGGCATCGAGGTTGGCCTTCACCTCGGCGGTGCTCAGGTCCTGGCCCATGGCGAACAGGTTCCTGGTGCCGCGAACGCCCTGCTCGCGGCCCCGCAGGAAGCTCGTGGCAGCCGACTTGACGGTGCCGATGGCCTCCTCGACGCCCTTGCTGGAGTCCGCGTCCCAGATCGCGATGTTGCCCGCCGGGAAGCCGTACTCCTGGGCGGTGCGCTTGGCCAGGGAGTTCGGGACGAGGATCGCCGAGGTCCAGTGGTCGGGGAGCGCGTCCATGGCGCCCTGGATGCGGCCCATCCAGGTGCGGAGGGTGGCGCTGCCGCGGCTGCCGCCCACGCGGGTGTGCATCTGGCCGGTCTCGGACCAGCCGGAGGCGTTCTCCTCGCCGTCGGTGACGACGACCTGGAGGAAGGAGTGCTCGCCGTACCCCTCCCAGATGTTCTTCAGGTCGTCGACCGACTTCACGGCCGCCTCGATCAGCGCCGTCGCACCGCCGTCGACCGCGTAGAGGCCCCGCAGCGACGGCAGGTGCTTCACGTCCATGTCCCAGACCAGGTTCTCCACCTCGTGGTCGAACGCGTAGAGGCTGATGCGGGTCTCGTGACCGAGCCGGTCGGACTCCTCCTGGAGGCCCTTCACGAACTCGTCGACGACGCGGACGAGCTGCGCCTCGTGCTGACGCATCGAGCCGGACTTGTCGACCACCAGCGAAACGTGGTTGACCTTGTGCTTGATCCTGTTCGCAGACATGGTTCCGCCCCTTTTCCAACGCTCTTCCGGCGCCATTTCCGGCGCCCCCTCCGACGTTGGTTCCACAGTACGGCGGAGCACTGACATTCCTTCCTGACCTGCGGTCATGCAGGATCGGCCCGCTCACCCCCCGACAAAACGTGTGCGAACGCATGCCCGTCGCGCGACCGGGCCGACGGGAGCGCGCCCGGGGATTTCCCCGATGGCACATCGGGTGCGGTGTCCGCGGCGAAGGCCCGCAGCAGGGCCCGGGCCGCGGTGTCGTTCTGGCGGAAGGCGGGGGCGTCGGTCCGCGGCCGGGCGAAGGCCGCGTAGCTGCGGGCGTTGGTGTGCGGGCCGAGGGCGAGCCGCCGCGGGTGGGGGGCGCCGTCGAGGGCCGGATCCAGCAGCCCGCCGTCGGCGGCGACCTCGATCAGGCCGGAGCGGTGGGTGTGCCCGGGGTCGGCGAGCACCTCCTCGCGGATCCGGCCGTCCCGCAGCAGTCGGCGCAGCACCGGGTCGGCGGTGCGGCCGGCGGCGTGCCGCGGGAGGCGCGCCTCGATCAGCGCGGTGGCCCGGACCCGGCGGCCGGGCACGGTGGGGCTGTGGGCGACGAAGGTGCCGTCGCTCTCGTCGGGGACGATCGCGGTGTCGGCGCCGAGGAAGCGTACGACGCCGGCCTCGGAGAGGGCGAGCAGCTGGCGCAGCCGGAAGCCGGGCGGTCCGGAGGCGAGGTGGCTGAAGTACCCCGTCCACCAGCCGTCGAGGTCCTCGGCGACCGAGCGGGCCGACAGCCGGCCGGAGCCGAGCAGCCTCGGCAGCTGCCCGTACAGCGACAGCAGGGCGAGGAACGCGCCGAGGTCGGCGCTGTGCTCCGGGTCGGCCCGGCGGTCGGCGTCGGCGCGGACATGGGCCCGCAGGTGTTCCTGCAGCGATTCGCCGTCGGGCAGGAGCACCCCGGTGAGCGGCCGGTCCAGGTGTTCGAGGTCCAGCCGGTCGGCCGGGTCCGGCACCGCCACGGCGACGAGGGCCGCCCTCTCGGGGCCGTACCAGTCGAGCCGGTCGTAGGCGGCGAGGAACTCCGGCCAGGGCAGCGCGGTGCGTTCCGGATGGGCGTGGAACAGCTCGTGGTAGTAGCCGAAGCCGATCTCCTTGGCCATCAGCGGCCAGACGTCGCGGCGCAGTTCGAGCGGCCCGGGGCGGGCGACGAGGGCGTCGACCGCGGCTGCGTCGAAGTGGCGCGGCAGCGGGGCGGGCGGGCCCTGCAGCCGATAGTGGGTCTTGGAGTGGTAGGGGACACCGCGGCGGGAGCCCAGGTGGAGCACCGGTTCGCGGCCCGAGGGCAGGTAGCGCAGCCCGTCCGCGGCGGGTTCGAAGCGGCCGCCGCGCCCCTCGGTGAGCAGCGAGACCAGGTCGACGGCGGCCAGTCCCATGCCGTGCAACAGGACGTGCTCGCCGGGCCGCAGCGCGGAGAGGTCCGCGTCGGCGGAGTAGGCGGGCGGTAGGTGGAAGCGGCCGTGCCGGGCGGCGAAGGCGGCGTTCGCGCGGTGCTGCGCCTCGGGTGCGGAGTCCAGGTGGCCGAGGGCGAGGACGACCCGGTCCGCGGTGAGGACCCGGTCGGTGAGCCGGACGGACTGCGGGCCGTCGGCCGGGCCGGTGACCGCGTGCGCGGTGTCCCGGTGGACGGTGACGGTGACGTGCGGGGGCAGTTCGGCCACGGCGCGCCGGAACACCCAGTCCAGGTAGGCACTCTGGGCCCGGCGGGTCGGGAAGTCGGCCGGGGCGAGGGTGCGCAGCTCCTCGGCGAGTGCCGGGTCGGCCGGCGGCAGGAACGGGGGGTACGCCTCGGGGCGGGCGGCCCACTCGGCGAGGGACGGGCCGGGCCGGACGGGTCCGGCGACGGTGGACCGTTCGTCGGTGAACATGGTGACGTCCTCGGCCATCGAGTTCATCCGCAGCAGCGGGGACTGCTCGTGCCGCCAGATCCGCCCGCCGCCGGGCGGGTGCGGGTCGACCAGGTGGATGTGCAACGGTCGTTGCGCGGGCAGGAGTTCGGGTGCGTTGGCGGCGATCCGCTCCAGCAGTCCGGTGCCGCGCGGCCCGGCGCCGACGATGACCAGCGCGCTCACCGGGCCGGCTCCCGCCGTCCGGGTCCGAACGCCGCCCGCAGCCGGGCGAGCGGGGTCGGCGGCTGCTCGTCGCGGCCGGCGCCGCGGGCGTAGTGCCGCTCGACGTAGTACTGGCCCACGGAGAGCACGCTGGTCACCGCGATGTACCAGAGCGTGGCCACCACCAGCAGCGGGATCACCTGGTAGGTCTGGTTGTAGATCAGCTGAGCGGAGAAGAGCAGGTCGTGCACGGCGAGCACGCTGACGATGCTGGTGCCCTTGAGGGTGCCGATCAGCATGTTGCCGGCGGTCGGCACGATCGAGCGCATCGCCTGCGGCAGGACGATCCGGCGCAGCACACGGGCGGGGCGCAGCCCGAGCGACTGGGCGGCCTCCAACTGGCCCTGGTCGACGGAGAGGATGCCGGCCCGGACGACCTCGGCGGCGAACGCGGCTTCGTGCAGGGTGAGTCCGACGATCGCGGTGGCGGTCGGCCCGAGCAGGTTCACCGTCTTCACGCTGAGCAGTTCGGGCCCGTACGGGACGCCGAGCGAGAAGGTCGGGTAGAGCGCGCCGATGTTGAACCAGAAGAGCAGTTGGACGAGGACGGGCGTGGCCCGGAAGACCCAGACGTAGCCGCGGCTCAGTGCGGCGAGCACCGGGTTGCCGGACAGCCGGGCGGCCGCGAGCAGGGTGCCGAGGGCGAAGCCGAGCGCCATGACGGCGGCGGTCAGCCACAGGGTGAGTACCAGGCCGTGCAGGATCGCGGTCGAGGTGAGGTACTGGCCGACCACGTCCCACTGGAAGGCGCGGTTGTGCGCGACCGAGTTCAGCAGCAGTCCGACGGCGAGCAGGGCGAGCACGGCGGCGAGCGTCCGGCCGGGTCGGCGGCGGGCGACGATCGGCAGGTCGGTGTCGGCGGGCGGTGGGGCGAGTGCGGCGGGCAGGACGTCGTGCGACGTGGCCATGGGGACTCCGGGGCGGACGCGGGCAGGGGTCTGCTGGTCCGTCACGCGCGCCGCGTCCCTCAACACGGCGGGAGCCGACGGGACTTCGGCCGGCTCCTGGGCACCTCGCTCGGGCCGATCGTACGCGTGCCGCAGCGGCGGGTGTCAAGGGCGTTCCGGCCGTCCCGGATCCGGACGGAGGTTGACGAACTCCACGGTTCACTGCTCAACTTGCCGCATGTACGCCGAGCAGCCCCTGGTCACGCGCGGCCACATCGACTTCGGTCGGGTGTGGTCCGCGGCGTGTTGCGGCTGACCCGGCAGCAGGCCGTCTGACCGGCCCGTCGTCCTTCCGGGCGGCACTCCCTCGTCCGCCCCGCCGTGTTGGGGCCGGCTCCCGTCCGCCCGCTGCGGACCTCCCGGCATGCTGCCGCCGCCTTTCCGCGCACCCGCTCCCGCCGACGCACCGTCGGCGTCCGTCGCGCACCCGTCCGTCCACCACCCGTACTGCCGGGCGGCCCTGCCACGCGCCCCGCCGCGCGCGTGCTCCACCCTGCCCGCCCCCGTAGAGAGGCCATGCACCATGCCCGTCGAGTTCCTCGGCATCGCCGCCACCGGCGACGGCTCGGAGACCACGCCCCGCACCACCGCCGCGTTCGACCGCGACTACACGCTGCGGCTCGCCCGCGCCCACGAGGACAACGGCTGGGACCGCGTCCTGTTCGCCTACGGCGCCGGCTCCCCGGAGCCAGCGGCGGCCGCCGCCTTCCTCGCCTCGAAGCTGGACCAGCTGCAGATCCTGTTGGCGCACCGGCCCAACGTCTCGTACCCGACGTTCGCGGCGAAGACCTTCGCGACCCTGGACCGGATCAGCGACGGCCGGCTCACCGTCCACTTCATCACCGGCGGCAACGACCACGAGCAGCGCCGCGAGGGCGACTACCTCACCAAGGACGAGCGCTACGAGCGCACCCGCGAGTACATCGGCATCGTCAAGAAGGCCTGGACGTCCCACGAGCCGTTCGACCACGAGGGCGCCCACTACCGCTTCGAGGACTTCGTCTCCGACGTCTTCCCCGTGCAGCAGCCCCGGCCGGGCGTGTCCTTCGGCGGCTCCTCCGAGGCGGCGTACGCGGCCGGTGGCGCGGAGGCGGACGTCTACTGCCTGTGGGGCGAGCCGCTGGCCCGCACCGCCGAGCAGATCGAGAAGGTCGAGCAGGCCGCCCGCGCAGCGGGCCGCGCCGACACCCCGCGGATCCAGGTCGCGTTCCGGCCGATCATCGCCGCCACCGAGGAACTCGCGTGGGAGAAGGCGCACCGGACGGTCGGCGCGATCAGGGACCGGCGGGCCGGCGGCGACCTGGTGCGGCGGCGTTCCGCGGAGGCCCCGGAGAACACCGGGTCGCAGCGGCTGATCGCCATCGCCGAGGCCGGCGAGCGCTACGACCGTGCGCTGTGGACGCCCACCGCGGCCGCGACCGGCGGCGCCGGCAACTCCAACGCCCTGGTGGGTACCCCCGAGACGGTCGCCGAGGCACTGCTCGACTACTACGACCTGGGCGTGGACATCATCTCCGCCCGCGGCTACGACCACGTCGCCGACGCGGTCGACTTCGGGCGGTACGTCATCCCGATCGTCCGGGAGGAGGTCGCGAAGCGGGACGCCGCGAAGGCCGCCGCCCTGGCCGCGGCGAAGGAGCGCGACCGGCAGCAGCTGATCGCGGTCCAGGCGTGAGCACCACCGTCGAGATCCGGGCCGCCCGGCTGGACGAACCGGTCGCCGAGCCGCTGGTGCGCGAGCTCACCCACGAGTACGTCAGCCGCTACGGACCGGGCGGCCACGAGGAGATGGCGCGCTACCCGGTCGAGGAGTTCGCCCCGCCGGGCGGCCTGCTGCTGCTCCTGCTGGAGCAGGGCGCACCGGTCGCCGGCGGTGCCTACCGGCGCCACGGTGATCCCGGCACCGCCGAGGTGAAACGGATGTGGACGCACTCCGCGCACCGGCGCCGGGGCCTGGCCCGGCGGGTCCTCGCCGAACTGGAGCGGGCCGCGGCGGCGGAGGGCTACCGGCGGTTCTTCCTCACCACCGGCTCCCGCCAGCCCGAGGCCCGGCAGCTCTACCTCGCGGCCGGCTACACACCGCTGTTCGACCTGGACGCGCCCCCGGGCGCCCTGCACCCGCTGCCCTTCGAGAAGGACCTGACGGACCGCCGCCCGGCGGCCCCCGAACCGAGAGAGGCCCCCGAACCGTGAGCCGCACACCCGCCGCCGTCGCAGCCGCCGCCGCCGTATTCCTCCTGGCCGGCTGCGGCGCGGACCCGGTACCGGCCGGGCCCGCGGCCGGAGCCTCCGCGGTCGAGGCCGCCTCCCACGACGTGGTGTCCGGCGTGCGGAAGGTCGACGCGATCGCCGCACTGCTGCCCGAGGAGGTACGGAAGTCCGGCACGATCCGGCTCGGCGGCGCCGTCGGCGCCCCGCCGAGCGCCTTCTACCCGGATCCGGCGAAGAAGACCCCGGCCGGGCTGGACGTCGACGTCGCCGACGCCGTCGCCAAGGTCCTCGGCCTCGCCGTACAGCGCGAGGACGCCGCCTTCGAGACCATCCTGCCCGCCCTCGGCAGCGGCAAGTACGACGTCGGCACCGGCAACTTCGGCGTCACCACCGCCCGGCTGAGGACCATCGACTTCGTCACGTACATCGACGACGGCCAGGGCTTCGCCGTCCGCAAGGACGACACCAGGTTGCAGCAGGTCACCGACCTCGTCCAGCTCTGCGGCCTCACCATCGGCACCGGCGCCGGCACCACCTTCGAGACCACGCTCAACGCCAGGAAGGACGTCTGCGCCGCGGCCGGCCGCAAGCCCTACGAGGTCAGGGCGTTCTCCGACAGCGGCGCCGTCCTGACCGGGCTGCAGCAGGGCCGGATCGACGTGGTGATGTCCACCATCAACGGGCTGCGCCACCAGGCCGCCCAGCCCGCCGCAGGCACCCGCTTCCTCGGCGAGTTCCACCGTCTCGACGTCGGCTTCGCGTTCAAGAAGGGCTCGCCGCTCACCCCTGCCTTCCAGGCCGCCGTCAACCAGTTGATCAAGGACGGCACGTACGCACGCATCCTGCAGAAGTGGGGCACCGGGGACTCCGCGGTCACCGCCTCGCAGATCAGCCCGCCCGAGCACCCGTGATCCCGTGTCCGCCCCGCAGAGGAGTCCCGCCATGACCACCACCGCGCCCGCGCAGACCGCCGGGCCGAGAACCGGGCCGCCCGGCGACGCCGGCCTCCCGGTCGTCCCCGCCCGCCACCCGTGGCGCTGGGCGGCCGGCGCCGCCGCCCTCGTCCTGGTCGCGCAGTTCCTGCACGGCCTCGCCACCAACCCGGGCTGGGACTGGCCCACCTTCCGGGTCTACTTCGCCACCGGCACGATCCTCCAGGCCGTCGGCACCACCCTCCGGCTCACCTTCTGGGCCACCCTGCTGGGCTTCGCGCTCGGCGCGGTGGTGGCCGCGCTGCGGCTCTCCCGCAGCGCGATCCTGCAGACCATCGGCTGGACGTACGTCTGGGCGTTCCGCTCGATCCCGCTCATCGTCCAGCTGGTCTTCTGGTTCAACCTCTCCTACCTGTACCGGCGGTTCGGCCTCGGCGTCCCCTTCGGGCCGGTTCTTTGGGAGTTCGACACCGTGCACGTGC
Source organism: Kitasatospora sp. DSM 101779 (assembly GCF_025655475.1). GTDB lineage: Bacteria > Actinomycetota > Actinomycetes > Streptomycetales > Streptomycetaceae > Kitasatospora. The sequence goes on from NZ_JAHTIK010000001.1 coordinate 852,506, forward strand.
TCGGCGCGTTCGGCGCCGCCGTCCTCGGGCTCGCCCTGCACCAGGCCGCCTACGCCGCGGAGATCATCCGTGCCGGGGTGATCGCCGTCGACACCGGTCAGCTGGAGGCCGCCGCGGCCCTCGGCATCCCCCGGCTGCGGCAGGCCCGGCGGATCGTCCTGCCGCAGGCCATGCGCGGCATCCTGCCGAACGCCGCCAACGAGATCGTCTCGCTGTTCAAGGCCACCTCGGTGGTCTACGTGATGGCGATCGGCGAACTCTTCTACCAGGTCCAGGTGGTCTACGGCCGCACCGGCCGGGTCGTCCCGCTGCTCATGGTCGCCACCGCCTGGTACGTGCTGCTCACCACCCTGCTGTCGATCGGCCAGTTCTGGGTCGAGCGGCACTTCGCCCGCGGCGCCGACCGCACCCCGCCGCCCGGGCCGCTACGCCGGGCCCGGGACCTCGTCCGCCGGATCACCGACGACCGGCTCAGCCCCTCGGGAGGCCCGCGATGACCGCGACCGCCATGGTGGACGTCCGTGGCGTCCACAAGAGCTTCGGCCGGCTGGAGGTGCTGCGCGGCGTCGACCTGCAGGCCGCCCCCGGCTCGGTCACCGTCGTGCTCGGCCCGTCCGGCTCCGGCAAGTCCACCCTGCTGCGGGCGATCAACCACCTGGAGAAGCTGGACCGCGGCACCGTATCCGTCGACGGCGAACTCATCGGCTACCGCCGCTCCGGCGGCCGGCTGTACGAGCTCAAGGAGCGCGAGGTGCTGCGCCAGCGCACCCGGCTCGGCTTCGTCTTCCAGAACTTCAACCTCTTCCCGCACCTCACCGTGCTGGAGAACCTGACCGAGGCGCCGGTGAGCGCCCTCGGCAAGTCCAGGGCCGAGGCCCGGGCCACCGCCCTGGAGCTGCTCGCCCGGGTCGGGCTCGCGGACAAGGCCGAGGAGTACCCGCGCCGGCTCTCCGGCGGCCAGCAGCAGCGGGTCGCGATCGCCCGGGCGCTCGCCCTGGAGCCCAAGGTGCTGCTCTTCGACGAGCCCACCTCGGCGCTCGACCCCGAACTGGTCGGCGAGGTGCTGGACGTGATCCGGGACCTCGCCGCGGCCGGCACCACCATGATCGTCGTCACCCACGAGATCGGCTTCGCCCGCGAGGTCGCCGACACCGTCGTCTTCATGGACGGCGGCGTGGTCGTCGAACAGGGCCCGCCGGAGGCCGTCCTCGACCACCCGCAGCACGAACGCACCCGCGCCTTCCTCTCCAAGGTCCTCTGACGTTCCCTCCGAACACCGCACAGGAGTCCCGCCGTGTCCCTCCCCCGCCGTGCCCTCGCCGCCGCTGCCGCCGCCCTCCTCCTCACCGCCTGCGGCTCCGCCTCCACCGGCGCGTCCGCCGACCTCGCGGGAGCGAAGTCCGGCACCGCCCCCAACGGCGTCACGATCAACCTGACCCCGAACCAGCACCGCGTCACCACACCCAAGGTGGACGCGATCGCCGCCCTCGTCCCGGCGGAGATCCGCCGAAGAGGCACCCTCCAGGTGGTCGACTCCCTGGGCACCGTCCCGCCGCTCGACTTCCACGCCACCGACGACCGGACGATCATCGGCGCCGAACCGGACCTCGCGCACCTGATCGGCAACGTCCTCGGGCTGGAGGTCGAACTCAACCCGGTCTCCTGGGAGAACGTCTTCGTCGGCCTCGACAGCGGCAAGTACGACCTCGGTATCACCAACATCACGGTCACCGAGGCCCGCAAGGAGAAGTACGACTTCGCCACCTACCGGCTGGACATCCTCGGCTTCGAGGCGAAGAAGGGCGGCAGCTGGCGCGTCACCGGACCGAAGGACGTCGCCGGGCACACCATCGGCACCTCCTCCGGCACCAACCAGGAGAAGCTGCTCATCGCCTGGAACGAGCAGAACGTCCGCGCGGGCCTCAAGCCGGTCGACATCAAGTACTACCAGAACTCCTCCGACTACTACCTGGCGCTCTCCTCGGGCCGGATCGACGCCTGGCTCGGACCCAACCCGACCGAGGCCTTCCACGCCGCGCAGACCGGCGAGACCGAGGTGATCGGCACGTACTCCGGCGGCGGCGCCGACGTCCTCGGCAAGATCGCCGCCACCACCAGGAAGGACAACGGGCTGGTCAAGGCGGTGAACGCGGCCATCAACGAAATCATCCGGAACGGCACCTACGGACAGGTCCTCAAGCGCTGGGGCCTGGACGGCGAGGCCGTGCGGACCTCCGAGATCAACCCGCCCGGCCTGCCCAAAACCGGCTGACAACGGCGGCCCGCCCCCGCCGGGGGGGGGGCGGGCCGGTCTTCGGCATCCCCCTGTCAGGAATCGCCGGGCGGGGTTAGCCTGCTCGGCATGGCACCTCGGCCCCTCGCGCCCGTCGTCCTGCACGGCCGGTACGTCCGGCTGGAGCCGCTGACCACGGCGCACGTACCCGACCTGCACCTCGCGGGCAGCCGCGACGACGGCCTGTGGCAGTGGCTCCCGGTGGTCACTCCCTACACCCTCGGCGAGATGCACATGCTGGTCGAACAGCGGCTCGCCCAGCAGTCGGCGGGGAACGCGGTGATGTTCGCGATCGTCCCGGCCGGCTCCACCCGGGCCGCCGGGTGGGTCGCGTTCACCGACATCGCGGTCGTCGACGAGCGCCTGGACATCGGATGGCACTGGGCCGCCCGGAACACCTGGGAGACCCCGATGACCGCCGAGACCCACCTCCTCCTGCTCCGCCACGCCTTCGACGACCTGGGGTTCGGCCGCGTCCAGTGGCAGGTCGACCACCTCGACGTCCGCACCCAGCTCACCCTGTCCGGCCTCGGCGCCGTCCGCGAGGGTCCGCTGCGCCGCCACGCCCGGCGCTCGGACGGCACCTGGCGCGACACCCTCGTCTACGCCGTACTCGCCACGGAGTGGCGGGACGGCCTCGGCGCCGGCCTCCTCTGAACGCCACCCCGCGCCCCCGGGCGCAGGTCCCGGGGGCGCGGGGCGACGGCAGGTGCGGCCCGCACCGGGGATGTCCGGATCAGGCCGGAGCCGCCCCCGGCTCGGGCGAGGCCACGGAGCCGACCGCGACGATCGCCCTGCTCTTGACGAGCCACGCGACACCGAACGCGAACACCGACACCGCCTCGCCGACGTACGTCAGGGTGAGCGGGAGGTCCCACGCGAAGTGCAGCACACCGGCCGCGGCGATCAGCACGGTGCAGCCGACGACGACCCAGCCGCACACCAGGTAGACCCAGTTGTGGATCCGGTGTCCCGGCTGACCCCGGCCGTCGCCGAACAGCCGCAGGCAGAAGAACGCGAGCAGGCCGAACAGCCCTGCGGCGCAACAGAGGTGGAGGATGCCGACGGTCGTCTGCACCTGGGTGGGATGCGGTGTGACGGACGTCGGCGGCAGCGTGGGGAACAGGGCCACCAGGATCGCGAACACCCCGGCCAGTGAGCTCAGCCGGTCCTCGCGCCGGTCGTGGCGGTAGCAGATCAGGAAGACGCCGATGGCGCACAGACTGCCGACGAAGACGTTGCGCATGTGCGTGTAGTAGGACGCGCTCATCGAGGCGAGCAGGGTGAGTCGCGCCGACGTGATGATGTTTCCGATCGGGAGGACGATCGGCAGGAGGAACCCGATGACGCCGACGCCGAAGCGGAGGCGCTGCACGGTCTGCGGGTCCTGGTCCTGCGGGTCGAGTCCGGAGTCACGGTGGGTCATGAGACGCTCCCTCAGCCACCCGGAATGCTCAGTACCTCCCGATTTTCCCGCGCATCCTTACCTCGAAACCGGGCCGCGCACACGTCGAATTCCCGCCATCCGTGCGACCGCCGGTCCGAGCCGTCCCGCGCGGCCGCACGCCCCCGCCGGCCCGGCGGGCTCAGAACGCGGAGTTGGCGAACCAGTGCGCCAGCAGGTCGCCGTCGCCCTCGTGCGCGACGGCGTCCGCGTCGAGGGAGAGGCGGCCGTACGCGAGCAGCAGGAGGTCGGCCGCGGCGCCCCGGACGGTCGCGTCCGCGGCGGCCGCTCCGTCGTCCGCGGGGTCGAGCCCGAAGCCGTCCGGCCGCAGGCGGACCAGCCAGCTCTCGTGCCCGTCGGTCGACCGGAACCGGATCGTGCGCCCGTCCGCGCGGAGGTCGGCCACCTTGGGGGCGAACAGGCCGGCGAAGGGGAGGTTCGTCAGGAACTCGTCCACGCCGTCGACGGCGAGCGCGCGGTCGATCTCCGGCCGCACCCCGAGGGCCAGCTCGGCGTCGACCCGGTGCACCAGGGTCTCGAAGAGCATCCGGCGCGCCCAGAACCGGGCGTGCTGGTCGGCGCCCCAGGCCCACATCGGGGTGTCCGGGGCGGTGGCCCGGAACGCGTCCGCCGCCACCGCCGCGCTCCCGGCCAGCCAGTCGGCCCACCCGTCGTCCCCGGCGGGCAGCTCGAGGTCGACGTCACGGCTGCGCGGCGGCTCCTGGATGCGCCCGTGCAGCAGCACCGAGAACCACCGGTGCACGCTGCCGGTGTGCCGGACCAGGTCGGCCAGCGTCCAGCCGGGGCAGCTCGGCACCGGGGTCGCGAAGTCGGCGCCCTCGACCGCCGCCGCGAAGCGGGCGGTCTCCGCACCGACCGCCGCACGGTGGTCGATCGGAGCGTGCCCGAGGGCCCGGTCGCCGGAGATCGTCATGGTGCTCGTGCCTCTCTGGTCGGAGCGGCGCTCCCGGGGGATCACGGGCTTCCACGGATGCGGACCTTGCGCGCCGACTCGACCGTAGACTCAATGGTTCATATGGTCAACCTTTGAGCTCCCCATTCGATCCGTGTCCGACATCACCCTCGTCGCCACGGCGACGACGATGGGCTCCCACTCCAGGTCGGAAGCCCGCGGCGCCCGCGCCCCGGGCCCGGTCCGAGTGCGGATCCGGCGGGTGACCGGCTGCGGCTCGGAACGGTGCACCGGGGCGCGGGACGTCAGTGGGCGGTCGGCGGGACGTCGACGTGAGGTCGGCCGGGCGGCAACGGGAGGGTCAACGGCCCTGGAGGGACTTGACGTTGTCGCCGAAGGTCCAGCCCTTCGAGCCGTCCCAGTTGATCGACCAGGTCATGAGCCCCTTCAGCGAACCGCCGAAGGCGTTCCACGACTGGCCGACCAGGCTCGGCGCCATGTAGCCGCCGCCCGCGCCGGACTGGGCCGGCAGGCCGGGCACCTGCTTGTCGTAGGGCACCTTGATGGTGGTGCCCTGGATGACCAGGCCGTTGTTCAGGCAGGTGGTCTGCGCGGTGAAGCCCTGGACGGTGCCGGCCTGGTAGGAGTCGCCGGAGCAGCCGTACATGCTGCCGTTGTAGTACTGCATGTTCAGCCACCAGAGGCGGCCGTTGTCGACGTACTTCTTGATGATCGGCAGGTAGGCGCCCCAGATCGACCCGTAGGTGACGCTGCCGCCGGTGACGTACGCGGTCTCGGGGGCCATCGTCAGGCCGAAGCCTGCGGGCATCTGGGCCAGTACCCCGTCGATGATGCGTACCAGGTTGGCCTGGGAGGCGGACAGCGTGCCGATGCTGCCGCTCCCGGAGAGGCCGGTCTCGATGTCGATGTCGATCCCGTCGAAGTTGTACTTCTTGAGGATCGGGACGACGGTCGCGACGAACCGGTCGGCGACGGTGCTGGAGCTCAGGTCGATGCCTGCGGCGGCGCCGCCGATCGACATCAGGACCGTCGCCCCGGCCGCCTTGGCCTGGCACATCTCGGCGGGGGTCGAGACCTTGACGCCTGCGTCCATGCCGTCCTGCCACAGGACGGTGCCGTCCGAGAGGATCACCGGGAAGGCGGCGTTGACGACGTTGTAGCCGTGCGCGGCGATCCGGCTGTCCGTGATCGGGACCCAGCCCATGCCGGGGTGGACGCCGTTCGCGGCACCGTCCCAGTTCTCCCAGTAGCCCTGCAGGACCTTGCCCGACGGCTTCGGCTTGGTGGGGCAGGTCTCGCCGCCCGTCGGGCTGGTGCTCGGCGAGGCACTGGTCGACGGGCTGGCGCTGGTGGACGGGGACGCACTGGTGCTCGGCGAGGCACTGGTCGACGGGCTGCTGCTCGGCGAGGGGCTGCTGCCGCCGGGGCCGGTGAGCGACACGTCGTCCGCGTAGTACGCGGGCTGCCCGTACCAGCCGTGCACGTAGACGGTCACCGAGGTGGTGGTCGCCCCGGTGGTGAAGCTGACGCTGAGCTGGCCGTACGACGCGTTGTTCGGCGTCCAGGTGGACGGCGCGGTGGTGAGGCCGGTGCCGGTGGCGCCCAGGTAGACGTAGCTGCCCTGGAGGTAGGCGCTCAGCGTGTACTGGGAGTTGGGTTGCACACTGATGGTCTGCGTGCACTGGGCGTTGTCCTGGCCGGTCGGCGTGGCCCTGAGCGCGGAGGCGCCGGAGTGGACCGGGCTGCCGACGGCCGCGCCGGAGCCGCCGGAGCAGGTCCAGCCGGAGAGTCCGCTCTCGAAGCCGGCGTTGGCCACCAGGTTGGGGGTGGCGGCCCCGGCCGTGACGGAGCCGGCCACGGCGATGCCGGCGCCGATGACGGCGGCGGCGCTCACCCCGGCGACGGCACGGCGCAGGACGGTCGATCCGTGCCGGGCGTGGCCGGTCCGGTTCACCTGCGGTGCGCGTTCGCGGCGGCGGCCGGGATCCGGACAGGGGTGGACGTCTCCCGACGACCGTGGAGTGCGCGACCTTCGACGGACATGCTGTGCTCCCTTCCCGCCGGACGTCATGGACATGATCATGGCGTGGGGGTGCGACGCCCGGCTGCGGGTGAGGCGGGGGGACATGTGGGGCTGTGCCGGTCCGGATCGTAGGAGGGCCGGCAAGTCGCGGTCAATAGGTCTGGACCAATAGCACGGGCTGCGGCCCGGTCGAGCAGCGGTGACGCGCACAAGTTCCGCTTGCGGGAGGACCGATGAGTGCTCCTCGGCAACCACGGGCAGAGCCGGCGCGAGCCGGCGGGGCTCCAACGGCCGCGGCCCGGAGCGCTGTTGTACCGTCCGAGCGTGACCGGCTCCGCGCTCGTACGCCTCGCGACCTTCAACGTCCTGCACGGGAGGCGGATCCTGGACGACGGCCGCCCGTCGCCGACGGCCCCCGGCACCGCCACCGTGCAGCCGCTCGTCGACGCCGTCGCGTCCCTGGGCGCCGACGTGCTGGCACTGCAGGAGCTCGACCGCTTCCAGGAGCGGTCCGGCCACGTGGACCAGGCGCGGGCGATCGCCGCGGCGAGCGGTGCCGCGGACTGGCGTTACGCCTCGGCGTTCCACGCCCGGGCCGTGCCGGGCCGGAGCTGGGTCCGCGACCGGTCGGAGCCGGGACTGCGGGTGTACGGTCCACCGGGCTCGGGGCACGACGGAGAGGTTCCCTCGCACGGCGTCGCGCTGCTGTCCAGGCTGCCGGTCCTGAGCTGGCGGGCCCGGCGGTTCACCGCGCCCCCCGTCGCGCTGCCGCTGCGGGTGGCCGGGCGGCGGGGCCTCACGGTGATCCGCGACCATCCGCGCGCGGCACTGGCCGCCGTGCTGGAGGGGCCGCGCGGCCCGTTCACGGCGGTGGCGCTGCACCTGTCCTTCGTCCCGGGGTGGAACGTCCGTCAACTCCTCGCCGTACGCCGCTGGATCGCCGACCTGCCCCGGCCGCACGTCCTGCTGGGCGACTTCAACCTGGTGGGTGCGATTCCCGCGGCCACGCTCGGCGCGGCCGAGCTGCTGTCCCCGTCGAGGTACTCGGCGCCCCGGCCCGCAGCCTCCCGCCCCCGGCCCGGCTGGCGCGACCCGGCCCGCGTCCCGACCTTCCCCTCGCACCGCCCCGTGGTGCAGCTCGACCACGTCCTCGCGACCGGACTCGGGCCGCACCGCACGGAGTCGGCGTGGGCTCCCAGGACACCGATCTCGGACCACCGGCCCCTGGTGGTCGAGCTGCCGCTGTAGACCGCCGGGGCGGTGGGGCCGGGTCAGGTCGCCGCAGGCCGCTCGACCACGATCTCGCGCTTGAGGATCTTGCCGGTGGCGCCCTTGGGGAGCCGGTCGGCGAAGGTGACGATCCGGGGGTACTTGTAGGCGGCCACCCGCCGCTTGACGTGCTCGCGGATCAGGTCGGCCGTGGTCCGCTCGCCCTCCCGGAGGACGATCACGGCGGCGATCTCCTCCCCGTGGTGCTCGTGCGGGACGCCGACGACCGCGGCCTCGGCCACCGCCGGATGCTCGTACAGCACCTCCTCGATCTCCCTCGGGTAGACGTTGTACCCGCCGCGGATGATCAGGTCCTTCTTGCGGTCGACGATGTAGTAGTAGCCGTCCGCGTCGACCCGGGCCAGGTCGCCGCTGTGGAACCAGCCGTCCTGGAAGGCCTCCGCGGTCGCCTCGGGACGGTTCCAGTAGCCCTTCATCACGTTCTCGCCGCGGATCGCGATCTCGCCGACCTCACCGGGCCCGACCGGGGTGCGGTCGGCCGCCACGAGCCTGAGGGCCACACCGCGGACTGGGAGCCCGATCGAGCCGGGCCGGCGCGGCCGGTCGGGGTGGTTGAACGAGGCCACCGGGGCCGTCTCGGAGAGGCCGTACCCCTCGAGCACGACCGTGCCGAACGAGCGCTCGAAGGTGTGGAGCACTTCGACGGGCAGCGCGGCGCCGCCCGACACGGCCAGCCGCACCTGCGGGAGGTCGTGGCCGTCCGGGGCGCCGGTGTTGAGCAGCGCGGTGTACATGGTGGGCACGCCCAGGAACACGGTGACCCCGTCCCGCCGGAGGATCTCCAGGGCCTGCTGCGGATCGAAGCGCGGCAGGAGGGTCAGGGCCGCGCCGGCCGCGACGGCGGCGTTCATCGCACAGGTCTGCCCGAAGGCGTGGAACAGCGGGAGGCCGCCGAACAGGACGTCGTCCGGGCCGAGTTCGAAGAGCGTCTCGACACAGGTCACGGCGTTGCTCAGCAGGTTGCGGTGGGTGAGCTCGGCGCCCTTCGGCGTCCCCGTGGTGCCCGAGGTGTAGAGGATCACCGCGGTGTCGTCGGCGGCCCGCTCGGCGACCCCGTGCAGCGGCGGGATGCTGCCGAGCAGGGTGTCGAAGGCCGAGGCCTCGACGACCAGGCTGCCCACCCCGGCCTCCCCGGCGGCCTCGGCGACCTCGTAGGCGAACGGCGGAGCCGTCAGGACGGTGCGGGCCCCGGAGTCCCGCAGGACGAAGGCCATCTCCCGGGCCTTCAGCAGCGGGTTCATCGGCACCGCGACGGCACCGGCGCGCAGCACGGCGTAGTAGGCGACCGGGAAGAGCGCGACGTTGGGCAGCACCAGGGCCACCCGGTCGCCGGGGCGGACGCCGTCGGCGTGCAGCAGGGCGGCCAGCCGGGCGCTGGCGTCCTCCAGCCGGGCGTAGGTCAGGACGGTCCCGTCCTGCCGGACGGCGGTCCGTTCCCCGTGTGCCCGGGCCGAGGACACCAGGAGCGAGACGAGGTTGGTCATGGCGTGGTCTCCTTCGGGCCGAGCCGGTGGCGGCTCCGGTACGGGAGGCGGACGGCGAGGTCCGCCGGGTGCGGTGGGGTGATCGCGTCGAGGGGCGGGACGCCGCCGCGACCGGTGTCGGTGTCGGTCCGGTACGGGTCCGTCCACAGGGCGGGCGGAAGCGGCCGGCCCTGCCGCAGGGCGAGCCGGAGCCGCAGCAGGTGGCGGCGGTGTCCCGGGCCGTCCCGTACGCGGAGCGGGAGTGCAGGAGCGCACGTGGCGGTGCCGGGCGGAGGGAGATGCGGGCGGTCCGTGGCCGGCCCGCCGGCCGCCGCTGGGGCCGGCGCGCCGACCCGCTCGGCGGTGGTGCAACGGTAGGTGCCCGCCCGTCACATCGCTTGACTTCACGTGACAATTGACTTACCACTTGGGGACATCCTCCGAGGGGAGCTGATCCCATGAGGCCCCTGGTCCGCACCGCGGCGCTGAGCGGCTACGTCGAGCTGAGCCGGTCGCTCGGTCTCGACCCGCAGCCGCTGATGAAGCGCGTCGGCCTGGATGCCGCCGGCCTCGCCGTCCAGGACCGGTGGATCTCCGGCGCAGCCGTGGTGCAGCTGCTGGAACTCTCGGCCGCCGCCGCCCGGCGCGAGGACTTCGGCCTGCGGATGTCGGAGTTCCGCCGGTTCTCCAGCCTCGGCCCGATCAGCCTCGTCCTGCGGGAGGAGCCCGACGTCCGCAGCGCGCTCGGGCTCATGCTCCGGCACGAGCACATGTACAACGAGGTGCTGCACACCCGGCTCTCGGAGCGCGACGGCCTCGCGACGATCAAGGTCGGGCTGGACCTCGGCGAGCCCATGGAGCACCGCCAGGCGACCGAGCTGGCGGTGGGGGCCTTCCACCGCGTCCTGCTCGGCTTCCTCGGCGCCCACTGGCGCCCGCTCTCCGTCTGCTTCACCCATCCCGCCCCGGCGGACACCGGCACCCACCGGCGGATCTTCGGTTCCGCGGTGGAGTTCGGCCGGGAGTTCGACGGCATCGTCTTCTACGCCGCGGACCTCGAGTCGCCCAACGCGATGTCCGACCCGCAGCTGCGGACGTACGCCCAGCAGTACTTCGAGGCCATCGCCGTCCCCAGGGACACCACCGTGCCGGACCGGGTGCGCGAGCTGATCGAGGTGCTGCTGCCGACCGGGCGCTGCTCGGTCGAGCAGGTCGCCCGCAGTCTGGGCGTCGACCGGCGCACGGTGCACCGCCATCTCGCGCAGTCGGGCGAGACCTTCTCCTCGCTCCTCAACGCGACGCGGGTGCAGCTCGCCGAGCAGTTCGTGGCCAACCGGCGGCGGTCGCTCACCGAGATCGCCGACCTGCTGGGGTTCTCGGCGCCCAGTGCGTTCTCCCGCTGGTTCCGCGAGCAGTTCGGCTGCACCGCCCGGGAGTGGCGGGACCGCCGGGGGCAGACCGCCGAGCACTGACCGCGCCGGCCTCCGGGGCCGCGTGTCCCCAAATGGAAAGTCCGCTGTCACCCACGGTCAAGCGCCGCCGCCCGGCGAGCCCTACCTTTGCTGCACCGCGAGAGACGGCCGGCCCCGCACCGACGGGCCCGGCGGCGGCCCACCCTCAGCCTCCGCCGCGCCGGCCCGGGAGCACCACCGCGTCGTCCGCGCCCCGTCCGCCGGGCCGGACCCGCATCGCCCCGCACCGCAGCGCCCCTGCCGCAGCGCCCGGCACTGCGGCGCCCGGCACTGCCGCGACTCGCACCCCAGTGCTCCCCACCGCGGCGCCCCGCGCCGCACCGGCGCGCACCCATCCGACGAAGGAGACGGACCGTGCACTTCCTCGACGACTCTCTGCTGCCCGAGAACCAGGAGAAGCTGGTCATCCAGGCCGCACCCTACGGGCCCGAGTGGCTGCCCGGCGACGCCCCCGACCTCCCCCTCACCATGGACGAGCACGTGCAGGCGGCCGTCGACTGCTACAACGCGGGCGCCACCGTCCTGCACATCCATGTACGGGAGCTGGACGGCAAGGGCTCCAAGCGGCTGTCGATGTTCAACGAGCTGGTCGGCCGGCTGCGCCAGGCGGTGCCGGACATGGTGCTGCAGATCGGCGGCTCGATCTCCTTCGCCCCCGAGGGCGAGGGCGCGGACGCCGAGTGGCTGTCCTACGACACCCGTCACATGCTGGCGGAGCTGGACCCCAAGCCGGACCAGGTCACCATCGCGATCAACACCAGCCAGATGAACATCGTCGAGATCATGACGGCGGACGACCTGGAAGGCACCTCGATCGCGAAGCCCGAGTACTACCGCGCGTACCGCGACATGTACCTGGAGGCCGGTCCGGAGTTCTACCTGGAGCACCTGGAGCGGCTGCGCGACAAGGGCATCCAGCCGCACTTCCAGCTCGCCACCATCGCCCAGCTGGAGACCGTCGAGCGGCTGATCCGCTCCGGGGTGTACACCGGGCCGCTGGTGCTCAACTACGTGGCCATCGGCGGCGGTTTCGCCGGACGCCACCCCGCCGACCTGGTCGAGTTCGTCCGCCGCACGCCGGACGGCGCGGTGCTCACCATCGAGGCCTCGATGCGTGCCGTCGCCCCGATGAACGCCATCGGCATCGCCCTCGGCTGCCACGTCCGCGTCGGCAACGAGGACAACCTGTGGGGCCGCAAGGGCGAGCGGATGACCTCGGTGCAGCAGGTCGAGCAGATGGTCACGATCGCCGACGCGCTCGGCCGCGACATCGCGAGCGGCGCCGAGGCGAAGGAGATCTACCACATCGGCGAGTACTACGCGGACACCGAGGAGACCCTGGCCCGGCTCGGCATGGTGCCGAACCGCCGCCCCGGGCAGCGCGGCTTCATGCTCCGCGACGTCAAGTACTGATCCCCCTCGGCACCCGACACCCCGCCAACCCGCCCCGAGAGACAGCAACGGAGCACCCCATGGCCCATGCCATCCGCTTCCACGAGACCGGCGGCCCCGACGTCCTGCGCTGGGAGGAGGTCGAGGTCGGGGCGCCGGGTCCGGGCGAGGTCCGGATCCGCCACGCGGCCGTCGGACTCAACTTCGCCGACACCTACTTCCGGACGGGGCTCTACCCCGCCCCGCTGCCCGCCGGACTCGGCGTGGAGGCCGCCGGCACGATCGAGACCGTCGGCCCCGGTGTGACCGGCTTCGCCGAGGGCGACCGCGTCACCTACACCGGCAGCCCGCTCGGCGCCTACAGCACCGAACGGGTGATGCCCACCGACTCGTTGATCAAGCTGCCCGACGCGATCGACTTCGAGACGGCCGCCGCCATGACGATGCGCGGCCTCACCTCCGCCTACCTACTGCGCCGGATCCACCCGCTCGGGGCCGGCGACACGGTGCTGCTGCACGCGGCGGCGGGCGGCGTCGGCCTGATCGTCTGCCAGTGGGCGAAGCTCCTCGGCCTCACCGTGATCGGCACGGTCTCCAGCCCGGCGAAGGCCGAGCTGGCCCGCGCCCACGGCTGCGACCACATCGTGTACTACCGCGAGGAGGACGTCGCCGAGCGGGTGCGGGAACTCACGGGCGGCGAGGGCGTGCCGATCGTCTTCGACAGCGTCGGGAGGACCACCTTCGCCGGTTCGCTCGGCTCGCTGCGGCGGCGCGGCCTGTTGGTGTGCTTCGGCACCGCCTCCGGCCCCGTCCCACCGATCGACGCCATGCAACTCGCGCTCCACGGTTCGGTGTTCGTCACCAGGCCGGCGCTCGCCGACTACATCGCCGACCCGGCGGAACGTGCCGAGCTCGCGGGCGAGCTCTTCGGCCACGTCGCCGCCGGCCGCATCCGGATCGAGATCAACCAGCACTACTCGCTCAAGGACGCCGCACAGGCGCACCTGGACCTCGAAAGCGGCAGGACCACCGGCTCCTCCGTCTTCGTCCTCTGACCCGCGCCCGGCGCGGGCCCCCACCCGCGTCCGGCGCGGACCCCACAGCCTCCCCGGAGGAACCACATGAACCAGACCGCCCTCCCCGGCCCCGTCGCACCGGCCCTGGTGCGCCCCGCCGTCCGCCGCTCGATCAAGGTCGAGCCGCTGACCTGCACCATCGGCGCCGAACTGTCCGGTGTGCACCTCGGCGACGCCTCGCGCGACGCCGGCCTGTTCGCCGAGATCAGGGAACTCCTGCTCCAGCACAAGGTCCTGTTCCTGCGCGGCCAGGACATCACCCGGGCCGAGCACGTCGCCTTCGCACGGCGGTTCGGCCCACTGGAGGACCACCCGGTGGCCGGCAGCGACCCCGACCACCCCGGGCTGGTGCGCATCTACAAAGAGCTCGACAGCCCGCCCGAGCACTACGAGAACGCCCTGCACACCGACGGCACCTGGCGGGAGACGCCGGCCATGGGCGCGGTCCTGCGCTGCGTCGTGACGCCCCCGGTCGGCGGCGACACGATCTGGGTCGACATGGCCGAGGCGTACCGCCGGCTGCCGGACCACGTCAAGGCGCAGATCGACGGCCTGCGGGCACGGCACAGCATCGAGGCGACGTTCGGTGCGGTGATGCCGACCGAGGCGCGCCACCGGCTGAAGGCCCAGTACCCGGACGCCGAGCACCCGGTGGTGCGCACCCACCCCGAGACCGGCGAGAAGATCCTCTTCGTCAACGGCTTCACCACGCACTTCGTCAACTACCACACCCCGGAGAACGTCCGCTTCGGCCTGGACTACGCCCCGGGCGCCGCCAACCTGCTGACCTACCTGATCAGCCAGGCGGCGATCCCCGAGTACCAGGTGCGCTGGCGCTGGCAGCCGAACAGCGTCGCGATCTGGGACAACCGCTCCACCCAGCACTACGCCGTACAGGACTACTGGCCCGCCGTCCGCCGGATGGAGCGCGCCGGCATCGTCGGAGACAGACCCTTCTGAGCCCGTCCCAGCAACAGGTGAGGTGGTAACAATGGCGTTTCACACCGATGCGGAGCCGGCGGCGGCTCCGGCCGCCGCCGCCCCGGCGCCGGCCGTGTCCCGGCGCTATGCCTGGGTGGTCTTCGCGCTGAGTTTCGGACTGCTCCTCTCCGACTACATGTCGCGACAGGTGCTGAATGCGGTCTTCCCGCTGCTGAAGGCCGAATGGCTGCTGACGGACGCCAGGCTGGGGTCGCTCAGCGGCGTCGTCGCCCTGGCGGTCGGCGTGCTGACCTTCCCGACGTCCCTGCTCGCCGACCGCTGGGGCCGGGTCCGGAGCCTGGTGATCGCCGCGACCATGTGGAGCATGGCGACCCTCGGCTGCGCGGTGGCGGCCGACTACGGCCAGATGTTCGTCGGCCGCCTCTTCGTCGGCATCGGCGAGGCCGCCTACGGCAGTGTCGGCATCGCCGTGGTCCTCAGCGTCTTCCCGATCGGCATGCGGGCCACCCTCTCGGGCGCGTTCATCGCCGGCGGTGCGTTCGGCTCGGTCCTCGGCGTCGCGATCGGTGGCGCCGTCGGCCAACACCTGGGCTGGCGCTGGGCGTTCGGCACCATGGGGATCTTCGGGCTGGTCCTGGCCGCGGTCTTCGCGCTCGTGGTCACCGAGAAGCGGCTCCACCCCGGGCCGCGGTCCGGCCGGGCGGAGCGGGCGGCGGAGGCGCCGCTGCGCGCCCTGCTGCCCGGGCTGTTCTCCTCGGTCTCGGTGGTCGGCGCGTACGTCGGCAGCGGGCTCCAGCTGTTCGTGCCGGGAGCGCTGATCGCCTGGCTGCCCAGCTTCTTCAACCGCTACTACGCGATGCCCACGGCCAGGGCCGGCGGCACGGCGGGGATCTACGCCCTGCTCATCGGCATCGGCATGATCGGCGGCGGCATGGCCTCCGACCGGATCAGCCGGTCCGACCCGGCCCGCAAGTGGCTCGTCGCCGTCGCCTGCAGCCTGGGCTCGATGGTCCTGCTGACGGCCGCGTTCCGGCTGCCGACGGGGGCGCCCCAGCTCCTCCTGCTCGGTGCCGGCGCCTTGCTCTCCGGCGCGACGGCCGGCCCGGCGGCCGCCATGGTCGCCAATCTGACCCCGGGCGCGATCCCGGCGACCGCCTTCGGCACGCTCACCCTGGCCAACAGCCTGCTCGGCCTGGCCCCCGGGCCCGCGGTGACCGGGATGGTCGCGGACCGCACGGGCCTGCTCGGCGCGCTGCAACTCGTCCCCCTGGTCGCGCTCCTGGCCTCGGCCTGCTTCCTGGTCGGCCGCAGCCGCTACCGCACCGATCTGCACCGTCTGAGCGGCACCACCCGGACCCCCCACGAAGCGGAGGCACCCGCATGAGACCCGCCCTCCCTCCCCCGGTCGTGATCGTCCCCGGGCTGCGCGGCCACGTCCCCGACCACTGGCAGACGGTCCTCGCCGACGGGCTCGCCGCCGCCGGACGGGACGTCCGCACCGTACCCCCGCTGACCGGCGACGACGACCGGCTGGACTGCGAGGCCCGGGCGGCCGCCCTGGAGGAGACGGTGTCCCGGGCCCCGGGACCGCCGATCCTGGTCGCCCACAGCGCCGGAGTGATGACCACCGTCCACTGGGCGCTGCGGACCGGCCGCCCCGTCCACGGCGCGCTGCTGGCCACCCCGCCGGACTTCGACACCCCGCTCCCCGAGGGGTACCCCACCCCGGAGGCGCTCCGGCAGAGGGGCTGGGCTCCCACTCCGCTGGCGGCCCTGCCGTTCCCCAGCATCGTCGCGATGAGCGACGACGACCCGCTCGGCCACCCGAAGAGGGTCGCCGCGATGGCGTCCGCCTGGGGCAGCCGCCTGATCGGGCTCGGCGCGGTCGGACACCTCAACCCCGCCTCCGGCTACGGTCCTTGGCCGCAGGCGGCGGAGCTGGTCCGCGAACTCGAGTTCGGCTGACGGCACCGACACCCAGGGCGTGTCCGCCGGTTCCCGCCGAGCGCGGGAACCGGCGGGCACGCCCCCGTTTTCCCACCCGCACCACCGGAAGGCGACGATGAGCACCGATACCGACCTGCTGTGGTCCCCGAACCCGGCCTCGACCGAGAAGTCCGACGTGGCCGGCTTCCTGGACCGGCTGGAACGCACCCGGGGGCTGCGGTTCTCCGACTACGCGGAGCTGTGGCGGTGGAGCACCGGTGACCTGCCCGGTTTCTGGTCGGCGGTGTGGGAGCACTACGGCCTCGACACCGTCTCCGGCTACGAGGAGGTGCTCGGCGACGCGGCCATGCCCGGGGCGGTCTGGTTCCCGGGCGCACGGCTGAACTTCGCGGAGCGCTGCTTCGCCCGTGCCACCGACGAGCGCCCCGCCCTCGTCGGCCTGACCGAGGGCGGGGAGCCCGTGGAGACCTCGTGGCGCGAACTCCGGCGCCAGGTCGCGGCGCTGGCGGCCGGCCTGCGGGAGATGGGCGTGCGACCGGGCGACCGGGTCGCCGGCTACCTGCCGAACACACCGCACGCCGTGGTCGGTCTGCTGGCCTCGGCGGCCGTCGGGGCGGTGTGGACCGTCTGCTCACCGGAGTTCGGCACGGCCGGCGTGCTCTCCCGGCTCCGGCAGGCCGAACCGACCGTCCTGCTGGCCGTGGACGGCTACCGCCACGGCGGCAAGGAATACGACCGGCTCCCGGCCGTCGCCGAGATCACGGCCGGGCTGCCCTCCCTCCGGCACCTGGTCGCGGTCGACCACCTCCGCCCGGCGGATCCCGCGTCCGCGTGGTCACCGCGCGGCGACCTGGTGCAGCACCGGTGGGCGCCGCTGACGGCCGGGGACGCCCCGCTCGACTTCGCCGACGTGCCCTTCGACCACCCGCTGTGGATCCTCTGGTCGTCCGGCACCACCGGCCGGCCCAAAGGCATCGTGCAGGGCCACGGCGGCATCGTCGTCGAACTGCTCAAGGCCCTCGGCCTCGGCTGCGACCTGCGCGCCGACGACCGGTACTTCTTCCACACCTCCACCGGGTGGATGGTGTGGAACTTCATGGTCGGCGGCCTGCTGCACGGCTGCACCCTCGTGCTGTACGACGGCAGCCCCACCCACCCCGACAACGACGGCGTCTGGCGGATCGCCGAACGGACCCGCGCCACCGTGGTCGGCCTGGGCGCGGCGTACCTCGTCGCCGCCGAGAAGGCGGACTCCCGTCCCGCGGGCCGGTACGACCTCTCGGCGCTGCGGACCGTCCTGCAGACCGGATCCACGCTGCCGCCGAGCACCTGGCGATGGGCCCACGACCGTCTCGGGGCGGACGTCCGGCTGCAGTCCATCTGCGGCGGTACCGACATCTGCTCGGTCCTCGCCGGTGCCAGCGTCCTGCTGCCCGTCCGGGTCGGCCGGATCCCGTGCCCCGCGCTCGGTGTCGCGCTCGCCTCCTGGGACCCGTCCGGCCTGCCGCTCACCGGCCGGCAGGGCGAACTGGTGGTGACGGCACCGCTGCCGTCGATGCCGCTGCACTTCGTCGGCGATCCGGACGGCTCGCGCTACCGGGCGAGCTACTTCGACACGTACCCGGGTGTGTGGCGGCACGGCGACTGGGTGACGGTCGACCCCGACCTCACCGTCGTGGTCGCCGGGCGCTCGGACTCGACGCTCAACCGGATGGGCGTGCGGATGGGGTCGGCCGACATCTACGCCGTGGTGGAGCAGCTGCCCGAGGTGGCGGACAGCCTGGTCGTGGGAGCCGAACTGCCGGACGGCGGCTACCACATGCCGCTGTTCGTGGTCCTGGCCGAGGGCGCCGTCCTCGACGACGCGCTGCGCACCCGGATCACCGCGGCGATCCGGCACCACCTCTCCCCCAGGCACGTGCCGGACTCCGTCACCGAAGTGCCCGCGGTGCCGCGCACCCTGACGGGGAAGCGGCTGGAGGTGCCGGTCAAGCGCATCCTCCAGGGCGCGGACGTCGCGGAGGTCAGCGGCGAAGGGGCCGTCACCCACCCGGAGATGCTGACCTGGTTCGCGGACTTCGCGAAGGGCGTCCGGCCGCCACCGGCCCGCTGACACCGAGGGCCTGGGGGCCGGGCAGGTACCGCCCGGGCCCCCGGTCACAGGGTGCCGGTCAGCCGCTGCAGCCCGAGACCGGTGGCCGACACGACGATCCACAGGCAGGCGCCGAGGATCAGCGGGCGGGACCCGGCCCGGCGCAGTCCGCCGAGGTCGGTGGAGAGCCCGATCGCCGACAGCGCCACGGTGATCAGGAAGACCGAGAGCTCGCCGAGGCCGTGCCGGGCCCCGGCGGGTACGAGCCCCGCGGTGTTGGCCGCGGCCACGCCCAGGAAGGCCAGGAGGAACCCCGGCACCAGCGTGCAGATCGGGATGATCATCAGGGTGCGGGTGAGCGAACTCGACCGGCTGGTCGCCGGCGCGGAGGCGCTGCGCACTCGCCGCGACGCCGGGCTCAGGATCGCGGCGAGCATGACCGTCGCCGAGTACCTGCTGCCGGCCTGGCTCGGTGAGCTGCGTCGCCGGCGGCCGGACCTCCAGGTGAGCCTCCAGGTCACCAACAGCGACCACGTCCCCGAACTCGTCCGCACGGGCGCGGCAGGGATCGGCTGCATCGAGGCTCCGCAGCCGCCGGGCGGGCTCTCGGCCCGTAAGGTGGCGGGCGACCGGCTGCTGGTGGTGGTCGCCCCCGGCCATCCCTGGACCAGGCGGCGACGGCCGCTGGACGCCGCCGAACTCGCCGCCGGTCGTCGACCGGACGCTGCCCATGGCCGAAGCCGCCGAGGCCCACCGGCTCATGGAATCCGGCGTGCACGCCGGCAAGATCCTGCTCGTGACCGGCTGAAGGGCACGGCGGGAGGCGCCCGGTCGGGAGCTGCGCCGGAGGCCGCCGACGGTGACCCGGGCCCCGGATCGCCACGCGCGACGCCTGCGCCACGGGTCACCCGTTCGGCCCCTTGTTCAAAGGGCCCGGCACGCGCCCCGCGCAGGCCGTGGAAAGGATGGTCGGGCGGCGGCCCCTCCGGTCGCCCGACACCCTCATGGAGGCCCTCATGGCCACGACCTCCCGCCCGACCGCCCCGGTCCTGGAACCGGCCGCCACCGATCTGGCGAAGGCCACCGACCCGCACCCGCGCATCTACGAACTCGCCCCGGACGAGGGCCGCGACGCACTGGCCGGCCTGCAGACCGGCGCCGGCGTCGACAAGCCCGCCGTCGACGAGGAGTGGCTCGACGTCGACACCGGGCCGTACGGGACGGTCCGCACCCGCATCGTCCGCCCCGCGGGCGCCACCGGCACCCTGCCGGTGATCTTCTACATCCACGGCGCGGGCTGGGCCTTCGGCGACGAGAACACCCACGACCGGCTCGTGCGCGAACTCGCGGTCCGCGCGAACGCCGCCGTGGTCTTCCCCGTCTACACCCGAGCGCCCGAGGCCAAGTACCCGACCCAGATCGAACAGAACTACGCCGTCGGCCAGTGGCTCAAGGACCACGGCCCGGACAAGAACCTCGACCCCGGCACCATGGCGGTCTGCGGCGACTCGGTCGGCGGCAACATGTCGACCGTCTTCGCGATGATGAACGCCGAACGCGGCGGGCTGACCCTCAAGTGCCAGGTGCTGCTCTACCCGGTCACCGACGCCGCCTTCGACACCCCCTCCTACCTGCAGTTCTCCGAGGGCTACTACCTCACCCGCGAGGGCATGCAGTGGTTCTGGGACCAGTACACCACCGACCCCGCCGAACGCGCCGACCCGCACGCCTCACCGCTGCGCGCCTCCGCCCAGCAGCTCCGGGCCATGCCGCCGACCCTGATCATCACGGACGAGGCCGACGTGCTCCGCGACGAGGGCGAGGCCTACGCCGCGAAACTGCGCGCCGCCGGAGTCCAGGTCACCGCCGTCCGCATCCTCGGCATGGTCCACGACTTCATGATGCTCGACAGCCTGCGCGACACCGCCGCCAACAACGTCGCCCTCAAACTCGCCGGCGACACCCTGCGCGACGCCCTGCACGGCTGGTGAGCAGAGGCCGAACCCGACACACGGCCATGGTGCTCCCGCTGGCCGTCTTCTTCGCCCTCCAGCGCCAGTTCGTCGGCGGCATGATGGCCGGCGCCCTCAGATGGCCGAGCGGTACCAACGGCTCGCGCCGAGAACGTGCGGCATCGTCCTCTCCTGCCGCAGACCCCCGTTCGACGAGGAGGTGATGCCGACGGATCCGCGTCATGGGCGTGATCCGACCACGGGCCAGGCCGACCGGCGCCCGTCTCCGACCTGCAGCGGAGCACGGGCGCCGGTGTTCAACCCCGGGGCCGTTCGAGGGGTGACCGCGCAGCCTGCGCGTCGGCGGTGCCACCGAGCTCCAGGAAGCCGGCGTGCCGGAGCACCGAATCGCCGGGATGGGCGACCGGCGCACGGGCCCGACCGCACGGCGGCGCTACGTCCGCCGCCTCATGGTGGCGCAGCAGGACCCGTGCGCGGCGGCCCGGCAAGCCCGGCAGCAGCGGTCGGCCGGAAGATGACGGCACATCAGGACAGCGGTCGCGGACTTCAGGACCACGCGGAGGCGCACGCCCGGGACGTGAGTGCCGTCGTCCTCCCCGTCGCCTTCGGGTTCGAGCGGTTGGTCATGCGCGGTGGCACCGGGTGGAAGGTGCTGGGGCCTGCGCACCCATTGCCTCTCCGGTCGCGTCCGCGCTGATCGTCTTCCTGCTGTTCAAGCTTCGGCTGTCGCCCGCCGTCGGCCGTGCTCTCGACATTGCGATCCTGCTCCTCATGCGCTTCTCCGTCTCCTGGCTGTCGCTGTGGTCGTTGAACGCGGCTCGCAACGGCGCTTGGCGCTTTTCCCGGCGTGTGAGCCGGGACCCACGGTTCGGCCAAGGGCTGTCCCGTCATTGATCTTCGGCCGACGCCGGCAGCTCCAGGCCCTCCGGAAGCGCCGCGCTGTGCACCACGCCCAGCCGCTGCGTGGCGCGGGTCAGCGCGACGTAGAGCTCCGCGCGGCCGAACTCGGCCGGTTCGACCACCAGCACGCTGTCGAACTCCAGGCCCTTGGCCTGCGCCGGCGAGAGCAGGACGACCGGGCGGGTGAGGTCCG
Organism: Kitasatospora sp. DSM 101779; assembly: GCF_025655475.1. GTDB lineage: Bacteria > Actinomycetota > Actinomycetes > Streptomycetales > Streptomycetaceae > Kitasatospora. The sequence continues at coordinate 873,940 of NZ_JAHTIK010000001.1, forward strand.
GCTCGGGCCCGTGGTCGGCGTGGGGCAGCGCGGCGGACAGAGCGCCGAGCAGACGCGCCGGTGCCACCACGGCCAGTCGCCCGCCCGCGCCGTCCGCCGGGAGCGGCTCCGCCGCGACGCACGCCGCCACTGCGTCGGCCAGCCCGGTCGCCGCCGCGACCCTCCGCGCCCACGGGCGGACACCCGTGGACCGCACCGAGCGCGGCGGTTCGAATCCTGGCTCCACCGCACGGATCACGCCCGCCGCGACGTCCATGATCTCGGCCGGGGTGCGGTAGTTGACGTCCAGCAGCACCCGCTCGAAGCGCTCACCCACGTGCGGGCCCAGCGCGGCGGACCAGTTTCCGCAGCTGCCCGGCTCCGAGCTCTGCGCCGGGTCGCCGACCAGGGTCATCGAGCGGGTCGGGCAGCGTCGCATCAGCAGCCGCCACAGCATCGGGGTCAGCTCCTGCGCCTCGTCGACGATGATGTGGCCGAAGGCCCAGGTCCGGTCTGCCGCCGCGCGCTCCGCGGCGGTACGCCGGTCCGCCTCCTCCTGACGGTCCGCCAGCCGTTCGGCGTCGATGAGGTCGTGGGCTGCCAGCTGCTCGGAGTCCTCGTCGTCGCGGTCGGCGAACTCGTGGCTGCGCGAGCCGTACGAGAGGTCCAGAACGCCCTGGGCGTAGGCGATGGCCTCCTGCCGCTGCGCTTCCTCCGCGGCGAGGCGGGCCGAGTCGTCCTCGCCGACCAGTTCCGCCGCCTCGTCCAGCAGCGGCACGTCCGCCGGGGTCCACGGCCAGGCCGTGAAGGGCCCGCACGGAGCGCGGCGGACGGCCGCGGCGTCGGCGTCCGGCAGGTGGGTGGGCTCCTCCAGGTAGTCGGCGACCAGCTGCTCCGGTGTCAGCAGCGGCCACAGCTCGTCGATCACGGCGTGGACCTGCGCGCTGGCGGCGACGCCCTTGCCGATCAGCGCCCGGTCGTCGGCGCCGAGCAGGTTCGGGCCGCCGTAGGGGTCGGCGCCGATCCGGTCCACCAACTGGGCGGTGAGCCCGTCGATGACCGCGAAGGCGAAGTGCGGCCGGGCCAGGTTGTGCGGCAGCTGCGTGTTGCGGGCGCGTTCGCGGGCGGCCGCGACCAGCTCCCGGTCCAGCAGCAGTTCGCCGTCCTCGTGGTCGATCCGCAGCTCCGGCCAGCCCATGGCTTGCCGGTCGCGGAGGTGGGCCGCGAGGGCGTCCGCCATGGCGGCCCCGCCCTTGACGGTTGCCGCCTCGGGCGTGTCCGTGCCGGTGGCGTGCACGCCGGGGAAGAGCTCACCGGGGGTGGCCAGCAGCACCCCGGTCTCGCCCAGCGAGGGCAGCACCTGGCCGATGTAGCCGAGGAAGGCCGGGTTGGGCCCGACGATCAGCACCGCGCGCCGAGCCAGCAGCTCGCGGTGCGCGTAGAGCAGGTACGCGGCGCGGTGCAGGGCCACCGCCGTCTTCCCGGTGCCGGGACCGCCCTCGACGACCAGCACGCCGCGGTGCGGGGCGCGGATGATCCGGTCCTGTTCGGCCTGGATGGTCTGCACGATGTCGTGCATCCGGCCGGTCCGGGCGGCGTCCAGCGCGGAGAGCAGCACGGCGTCGGCGTCCGCGTCCTCGTGGCCGGTGCGTTCGGCGTCGTCGAGATCGAGGATCTCGTCGTGCAGGGCCGTGACCCGGTTCCTCTCGGTGGTGATGTGCCGCCGCCGGCGGAGGCCCATCGGCTCGTGGCCGGTGGCCAGGTAGAACGGGCGGGCGGCATCGGCGCGCCAGTCGACGACCAGCGGCGTCCGCTCCTCGTCGCCGGCGCGGATCCCGATCCGGCCGATGTGACGGTCGGTCCCGTCCCGGAACGCCAGCCGCCCGAAGCAGAGCCCGTGCTCTCCGGAGGAGTAGACGGCCAGCAGCTCGCTCTGCTCGGCCACCTGCACGTCCCGCTCCAGCCGCAGCTGCGCGGTGGCCGGTGCCTGCGCCAGCGCGGCGCCGACCGCGGCGGCGGCCTGCGCCTCCAGCTCGGCGAGGCGTCCGCGGAGCAGATCGATGAATTCCTGCTCCCGAAGAATTTCGCCGTTTGACAATTCCACTCCCGCTCGCATATACTAACGCCAGAGATTTTTCGAGTGTTCGAATTCGACTCTCATCGAATGAACCCACCGAATCCTCCAATGTACGAGGGAATTGTCCGGGGCGCCAGAGCGTCCCGGTTTTTTTATTTGCTGCGCCTTCGGCTGACCGTCCGCCGGCCGCTCCCGTCCCCTGCTGGTGAAGTGCTCGCCGCCGGGACCGTCCGCCGGCCGCTCCGCGTGTTCCTGCTCCCCACCGGACCGACCGCACCGGTCATCGTCGGCGCACTCCGGTGCGGCAGCGTCGCAGCCGGGTTCCCACGCCACAGGCGCCGTCCGTCACCCGCACCGGAACGCGCCACGAGAACGCATCCCGGAGGTCGGGATCACGGCCGGGATCCGGGCTCCTGGAGATCGACCGACCCGCCCAGTGGGATGCGGGCGTAGTCGGTCCCGTGCTCCTCCAGCAGCCATCCGTCGAAGTTCTCCATCCCGATGTCACTGAGGTTGGCGTCGTGGATGGGGAACGCCCGGGCCGGTCGTACGGCGCGGACGAACTCGATGGCTTCGCGGAGCTTCAGCCATGGACCGGATGCCGGGACGAGCAGGGTGTCGACCGGTTCGACGGGGACGAACAGCGAGTCCCCCGGGTGGTAGACGCCTTCGACGATGAACCCGATGTTGGGGCAGCCGGGCAGGCCGTCGATGATCTCGGCGTGCTCACCGCCGACGGCACGTACGGTGAACCCGGCCGCGGTGAAGGTCTCTCCCGCCGCGACGGCGGTCGCGCCGTCGCCGAGGGCTGCGGCCAGGGCGGCATGGGTGTGGACGGTCAGCTCGGGGGTGCTCGCACGCGCTGCGGCGAGCTTGCCGACGTCGAGGTGATCCGCGTGCTCGTGGGTGATGAGCACGGCGGTGGCGCCGGACAGGGCTTCCATCTCGGAAAGGGTGCCCGGGTCGATCACGAGCACCCGATCGCCGTCCTCGAGGCGCACACAGGCATGGCCGTACTTCGTCAGACGCATCCGATCAACCTACCGTCACGTGTCGCACCGCATCGGCGACATGGGCCGGGCCACCGTCTCGCGGCCGGTCCACGGCACTCACGGGATCGACGGTGACCGCTCCTGTCCCCGCCGACGTTCGCCCGACAGGACCAGGACGTGCAGCTCGGGGACGGGTTGGAACGTCGCCGCACACGCCCTGCGGGGAGCAACCTGCCGACGGGTCGAGCCGATCCGGGCGACGGTCGAGGGGCGAGGATCTTCTTCGGGTGCAACCCAACGGCAGGACGAGGCGTGTAGATCAACCGACACCACTGCCTTGGGGGGACCCACCATGCCTGAATCCGCTGCCACGCCACCGGCATCAGCCACCGCTGCCGACCACCGGAAACCGGACACCGCGCCGACGAGCACACCCCCGGTCGCGGAACGGACCAACGGACCGGCGGAGTCGGCCGACCCGGCGGGGCCCGAGGCCGTGGCCGACCGGGGCACGGGGAAGGCCTCCGAGGTGGCCGACCGGCCCGCGGCAACCGACACGGCCGCCGGGGCCGACGACACCGCCGACGACACCGCCGATGGCACGGCGTGTCCGGCCGCGGCGGGCGAGACGGTTCGGCTGCGCATCGAGGCCGTGGACGGTCCGGATGCCGGGGCCGGGGCCGGGGCCCATGTCTCGGCGGACGAGCCCGCGGGCGGGAAGCCCACGACCGCGCCGGGCGCGAACGCCCGACTGCCCGTCGATGCCGCGGCCACCCCCGCACCCGAGACGGCGGCGGAGCCGACCGACGGCACGGACGCCGACGGGCCGGCGGGCCCGAGGACGACCGCCGCCGCCGGCGCCACCGTCCGGACCCGTGTCGACCCGGGCACGGACGGGACGAGCCGGCCCACTGCCGAAGCCCGGGCCGAGCCCGACGTCGACGTGCCCGCCGCCGGCTCCCTCGTCGCCGCCTCCCGGCGACCGGGCGAGGCTCCGGGCGCTCCCGCCGCCGCAGCGCCCCCGCCCGTGGCACCGCAGATCACCGCACCCGCGCCCGCAGCCGCGCCTGCGCCCGACGGCGAACCGCCGGTCGACCCGAAGGGCCCGCGGCGTCGGACCGCCGGGACGGCGGCGCTGGTGAGTGCGGGTGTCGCCCTGCTGCTGGGAGGAGGCGCCGTCCTCCAGCTGGTGCGGCCGCTGCCCGCGCCGAAGGCGATGCTGACGCTGGCGGAGTCGGTCCGGTTCCCCGGTGGGGAGATGGCCGTGGACTGGCCCGTCCAGGGGCAGTCCGCCGCCGCGGTGGTCGGAGTTGGTTCACTCGGTACGTCCGGTGAGCAGACGCCGGTGCCGATCGCATCGGTGACCAAGGTGATGAACGCCGACCTCGTCCTGAAGGCGCACCCGCTGAAGCCCGGCGAGAGCGGACCGATGATCACTGTCGACCGGGCGGGCACCCAGTACGCGGGCGACGAGTCCCACGTCCAGTTGGTGGAGGGTCAGAAGATCAGCCAGCGTCAGGCGCTGGAGATGCTGATGCTGCCGTCGGCGAACAACGTCGCCCGGTTGCTGGCCCGTTGGGATGCGGGCTCGGAGGAGGCGTTCATCGCCAAGATGAACGCCGAGGCAGCGCGGCTGGGCATGGCGGACACCACCTACGCGGACCCGGCGGGCTACGACAACGACACCCGGAGCACCGCCGCCGACCAGCTCAAGCTGGCCGAGGAGGTGATGAAGGACGAAACCTTCCGGGAGATCGTCGCCGAACCGAGCACCCGGTTCAACGGTGAGCTCGTCACCAACACGAACCACCTGGTGGCCTCGGAAGCGGGGACGGTGATCGGGGTCAAGACGGGTTCGTCCTCGGCCGCCCAGTCCGCGCTGATGTGGGCGGCGGTCAAGGACGTCGCCGGGACCCGGCGAACCATCATCGGTGTCACCCTCCGGCAACCGTTCGTGAAGAACCTCAAGGACGCCCTGGCGGCGCAGCCGCCGAGCCTGAAGGCCATTCAGTCGATCCGTAGGGGTCTCACCGAGCAGACCGTCGTCTCCAAGGGGCAGGTCGTCGGGCGTGTCGACGACGGGCTGGGCACCACTGTGCCGGTCGTCGCCGACCGGGACGTCACGGTCGCCGGCTGGTCCGGGCTCACCGCGACGATCGCCCTGGAGTCGTCCGGGATCCCCCGCAGCGGCGGGGCCGGGACCCGGGTCGGCACCCTGGCCGTGGTCACCGGGGCCACCCGGGTCGAGGTGCCCGTCTCGCTCCAGCACGGGCTCACCGCACCGTCGCTCGCCACCCGCCTCCTGCGCAGACCGTGACGGCCGGGGCAACGCTCACCGGACACCGGCATGTTTCGGGAGTCGCCTGCCCTCCGATCCGGTGAGGCACGACGGAGGGCCGGGTCGTTGCCCGGCCGCAGCGGCGGGCCGGACCATGCCGACGCGCCTCGCCGGACGACCTCCGCCGGACAGGGCCTCCCGGGGCGCGTCCGGCCGCGTCTGCCCGAGTCTGCGCAGCGGGGTTGCGTACGGTCGACGGTGTCGCCGCCGAACCTGGCGGGCGAGCGAGCCGTCCGAACCGCGTCGAAGGAGACCGAGCGCCGTGCAACGCAAGTGGTGGACGCTGATCGCCGTCTCGGTCGCGACGTTCATGCTGCTGCTCGACATCACCGTGGTCAACGTCGCTCTGCCGTCCATCCGCAAGGACCTGGGCGCGAGCTTCACCGACCTGCAGTGGGTGTTCGACGCCTACGCCCTCTCGCTGGCCGCCCTGGTGCTGACAGCGGGTTCACTGGCCGACCGGCTCGGGCGGCGCCGGATCTTCGCCGCAGGGCTGGTGACGTTCTCGGGCGCCTCGCTGCTCTGTGCCCTCGCGCCGAACCCGGTCTTCCTCAACGTCTCCCGCGCGGTGCAGGGGGTCGGCGGCGCGGCGATGTTCGCCGTCTCGCTCGCCCTGGTCGCACAGGAGTTCCCGCCCGGTCGTGAGCGCGGCACCGCGATGGGCATCTACGGGGCGACGATCGGCGTGGCCGTCGCGGTCGGCCCGCTGATCGGCGGGGCCCTCACGGACTCGCTCGGCTGGGAGTGGATCTTCTACCTCAACGTGCCGATCGGTGCGGCGGCCCTGGTCGTCACCTACGTGAAACTGGCCGAGAGCCGCGACCCCAACGCCACCCGGATCGACTGGGCAGGGGTCGCGGCCTTCAGCAGCGGACTGTTCCTGCTCGTCCTGGCGCTGGTACGGGGCAACGCCGAGGGCTGGAGCAGTGCGTTGATCGTGACGCTGTTCGCCGGCGCGGCCGTGCTGCTCGTCGTCTTCGTGGTGATCGAACGCCGCGTCCCGGAGCCGATGCTGCCACTCGGGCTGTTCCGCCGGCACGCGTTCACCGGAGTGCAGTTGGCCGCGTTCGCGGTCTCCAGCTCGCTGTTCGCCCTCTTCCTCTATCTGACGCTGTACCTGCAGAACTACCTCGGCCTCTCACCGTTCGCCGCGGGTGTGCGATACCTGCCGATCACCGCGCTCAGCTTCGTCGTGGCGCCGCTGGCCGGCATCATGCTCTCCCGGGTGCCGGCCCGGCTGATGCTCTGCGCCGGCCTCGTCGCGGTCGGCGCGGGCATGCTTCTGATGGGCGACATCCAGCCCGACGACACCTGGACCGGCCTGCTCGCCGGCTTCCTCGTCGGCGGCGCGGGTGTCGGTCTGATCAACCCGGTGATCGCCGACGTCGCGGTCAGCGTGGTGCCCAAGGAGAACAGCGGCATGGCGGCCGGCATCAACGACACCTTCCGGCAGGTCGGCATTGCCGTCGGCATCGCGGTCTGGGGGGCCATCTTCGTCGGCCGGGGCTCCCAGGAGGTCCGCGAGCTGACCGCGGGCACGCCGCTCGCCGAGGGGGCCCGGCCGCGCGAACTGATCGAGGCAGCGTCGTCCGGCAGCCTGCCGCAGGCGCTCGCCGCCGTCCCCGAACCGGCCCGGGCGGCAGCGTCGGCCGCGGCCCGGGCCGGATTCCTCGACGGCCTCAATCTCGTGCTGCTGCTCGGCGGCCTGGTCAGCCTGGCCGGCGCAGCCCTCGCGCTCTGGCTGGTCCGGGAGGACGAGATCGACCGTCAGGAGCCACAGACCCCCTGACCGGGGGTCCGCGTCACCGCTTGACGGCGACTCCCGCATAGGCCGGAGCCGCCTCCTGCCAGCCCCGGTGCAGTTCTCCCTGCGGCCGCCACAGCGGCAGCTGAACCAGTCCGGGATCGACCAGTTCGAAGTCCCCGAAGAACTTCTCCACCTCGGCCCGCGCCCGCAGGACCAGCGGCGAACTGGCGCCGCTGTAGATCCGGGTGGTCTCCGCGGCGGTCTGCGGTGCCATCAGGTCCTGCGTGCCGTGCGAGAGGATCAGCAGGCTTCCCGGCGCCAGTGCGTCCCGCAGCAGGGCCACCGCCTCGGCGGCGCCCTCCTCGTCGCGGACGAAGTGCAGCACCGCCACCAGCATCAGGGCGACCGGCCGGGAGAGGTCGAGCGCCTGCTGCAGACCCGGATCGGCGAGTATGGCGGCCGGGTCGCGCAGATCGGCGTGGAGAACGGTGGTGTGCCCGGCCGGGTGGTGGGCCAGCAGGGCACGGGCGTGGCTGAGGACGATCGGGTCGTTGTCGACATAGACCACGCGGGCGTCCGGAGCGAACCGGTGGGCGACCTCGCTGGTGCTGCCCATCGCGGGGATCCCGGTGCCGATGTCCAGGAACTGCCGAACACCGGAGCCGACCGCGAACTCCACCGCACGGCCGAGGAACTCGCGGTTGATCCGCGCCCCGAGCCGGGCATCGGGCATGAGCGCGATGATCTTCTCGGCAGCCTCCCGGTCGGCCGCGAAGTGGTCCTTGCCGCCCAGGTAGTAGTCGTACATCCGCGCGGGGTGGGGGATCCCGGTGTTCAGCTCCGCCGGAGGCTGCCACTCCCCTGCCGCGATCGAGACCGTCCCCCCGGGCATCATCCCGTCCTGCATCAGCTCTCTCCCCCGGTATGTGACGTTTCGTCATGTCATCCTAACCATCCCCGGAGGCGCCAGTGGCATGCCCTCGACCGCACCGTCGGTCCCGCCGCACGGACCTGCGGTCGCGCCGCCCCGGCCCGCGGGCCGGCGTCGGATCCGTTCCGTCCCGGCTGTTCGAACGTGCCCCGGCCGGGACTACGCTGTGCGGCATGCGGGACGACGCCGATGACAGACAGCGCAATCGCATCCGACGTCAGGTGCGGTTCGCCGCCGGAATCGAGCCGGACGAGCCGGGAGCGCCGGGAGGTGGCAGTCTGTTCAGCGAGTCGATCCTGGTCTTCAACGAGAAGCCGAAGCTCGTCGAGCTGACCGCCGAGTACACGGTGTTCGACCGCGACGGCACGGAGGTCGGGACGGCCGTCGAATCCGGCCACCACGTGCTGGACAAGGTCGCGCGTCTGCTGTCCCCCGCCCTCGCGAGCGAGCTCCGTCGCAGGGTCGAAGTCCGCGACGCCGACGGCGCCCTCGTACTCGTGCTGGAGAAGGCCGCCCACTTCCTCCGGCCCGAGGTGTCCGTCAGCCGCCCCGACGGGACCCCGGTCGGACGGATCGCCCTCCGGGGCAGGGGCCTGCGACCGGTGTTCGACATCCACACCACCGAGCACAGGATCGGCTCGGTGCGGGACAGCAGCCTGCGCGGCGACGAGATCTCCGTCCTGGACCTGACCGGAACGGAGATCGCCCACATCACGAAGACCTGGGAGGGCGTGGCCCGGGTGACCTTCACCCGGGCCGACCACTACGTCCTGCGCATCCTGCGGCCGCTCACCGATCCGCTGCGCACCATGGTCGTCGCGACCGCCCTCTGCGTCGACCTGGCACTGAAGACCGACACCCGCACCCTCTGATCCCCTCCCCGTCCCCGGCCGCCCGGGGTGCCGGACACGGTGCTCCGGCCGAACGCCCGCATACCGCGTCTGGGCGCCACCGGCACCCTCCCCGAACCGTGCCGCGGTGCCCTCAGCGGTGTTCGGGGTTCTCGAAGTCGAAGCGGCAGCCGGCGTCCCACTCTGAGCGCTGGTTGCCGTGGGCCGGGATGCCGCCGGCGTCCTTGAGCATCCGGGCGAGGTGCATCAGGTTCCAGGTCATGAAGGTGGTGTTGCGGTTGGTGAAGTCGTTCTCCGGCCCGCCGGAGCCCTCGTCCAGGTAGGACGGGCCCGGGCCGGCCGGGCCGACCCAGCCGGCGTCGGCCTGCGGCGGGATCACGTAGCCGAGGTGCTGCAGGCTGTAGAGGACGTTCATCGCGCAGTGCTTGGCGCCGTCCTCGTTGCCGGTGATCAGGCAGCCGCCGACCCGCCCGTAGTACGCGTACTGCCCCCGGTCGTTCAGCAGCGACGAGCACGCGTACAGCCGCTCGATGACCTTCTTCATGACCGAGGAGTTGTCGCCGAGCCACACCGGGCCGCACAGCACCAGGATGTCGGCAGACATCACCTGGGAGTAGAGCACCGGCCACTGGTCGGTCTCCCAGCCGTGCTCGGTCATGTCGGGCCAGACGCCCGTGGCGATGTCGTGGTCGACGGCGCGCAGCAGGTCGGTGGTCACGCCCTGCCGCTCCATGATCCCGCGGCTGATGTCGATCAGGCCCTGGGTGTGGCTGCGCTCCGGGGAACGCTTGAGGGTGCAGTTCACGAAGAGGGCCCGCAGGTCCTCGTAGTGGGCGACGCCGTCGGGGTTGGTCATGGCGGCCAGCACAGCACACGGACGGCGACCGGCCGAGCACCCTGCGCCGTCCGGGTGGCGGGGGCGCGTCGCATGGGCCGAGCGCCGGCCGGCCCGGGAACACATCCGGTCCGCGCGCGGTTGTGCGCTGTGGCGTACCGTGTGCGCCGCTGTTCCGAAGCCGTACGTCAGAACGCCCCGAAGGGACCCTCCGTTGAGCCTGTACGACATCCCCCTGCGCACCCTCGCCGGCGAGCCGGCCTCGCTCGCCGACTACAAGGGCAAGGCGCTGCTGCTGGTCAACGTCGCCTCGAAGTGCGGCCTCACCCCGCAGTACGCCGGGCTTGAGCGGCTGCAGCAGCGCTATGCCGACCGCGGCTTCACGGTGCTCGGCTTCCCGTGCAACCAGTTCCTCGGGCAGGAGCCGGGCAGCGCCGAGGAGATCCAGACCTTCTGCTCGACCACCTACGGGGTGTCCTTCCCGCTGTTCGAGAAGATCGACGTGAACGGCGACGAGCGCCACCCGCTGTTCGCCCGGCTGACCGAGGTCGCGGACGCCGAGGGCACCGCCGGCGACGTGCAGTGGAACTTCGAGAAGTTCCTGCTGTCCGCGGACGGCACGGTGGTCGGCCGGTTCCGTCCGCGCACCGAGCCCGAGGCGGACGAGCTGGTGGCCGCGATCGAGGCGCAGCTGCCGGCCTGACCCACGGCCTCGTCCCGGACGCCCGGCCGCTCGCACCCCCGAGGGGAGCGCCCGGGCGTCCGCGTTCTCCGACCGCGGCGCGGCCGGGGAAGGCTCAGCAGCCGTTGAGCACGGAGGTGAGCGCGGACTTCTCGGCGCTGTCGACGGACAGGCCGTAGTAGTACTTCACCTGCACCCAGGCGCGGACGTAGGTGCAGCGGTAGGAGGCCTGCGGCAGCCAGGTCGACGGGTCCTGGTCGCCCTTGGAGCGGTTGGAGCTCGCGGAGACGGCGATCAGCTGCGGGCGGGTGAGGTCGTTGGCGAGGTTCTGGCGCTGGGCGGTCGTCCAGGCCCAGGCGCCGGAGCGCCACGCCTCGGCGAGCGGCACCAGGTGGTCGATGTCGAAGCTGGACGCGCTGGTGGTCACCACGTTGTCGTAGGCGGAGGTCCAGGTGCCGCCGGTGGCGGCGCAGGCGGAGTCGGTGGTGACGCCGACACCGTCTCTCTTCAGCACGGTCTCACGGGTGTTGCAGGTGCCGGAGATGGTGATCCAGTGCGGGAAGAGGGTGCGGTCGTAGGTGGACTCGTGGGACTCGGCGGCGACCGTGAGGCTCGCCAGGTAGGTCTTCGCGGTGCTGGTGGAGACGGGGGTGGGCAGTGCGGCCTCGGCGGTGCCGGCGCTGGTCATCAGCGCGGTGGCGGCGAGGACGGCGGCGCCGAGCGCGGCGGCGGTGCGGCGCAGCGGACGTATCGAGCGCATGCGTGACTCCAGGGATGGGGGAAGCGCGAAGAGCACCCGGACGGACTGGTTCCGGGCGCTCAACAAGCTTGCTGCTCCCAGGGTTTACGCGAGTAGACCGGGGAGGTTAATTCTTCGCGGCGGGCGTGCACACCACACGTGCACGCCACCGCCACGCTCCTGACGAACAGTCAGCTGCCGTCTGCCGGAAAGCCGATCAGGCGTCGCCGTCCCCCTCCTCGGCGGGCAGCAGCTTGGCCAGCGCGTCCGCGCCCCGATAGCCCTCCTTCACCCCCTCGACGATGATCACGTCGGCGGTGGAGTGCTCGGTGCGCAGGGCGAGGATCTCCCGGTAGACGGGCGACTCGTACCAGCCGTACGCCCGCTCGACGTCCGGGAAGGCGATGACGATGGTGTCGCCGGACCACTCCCCCTCCAGCACCCGGTAGGCGCCGCCGTGGACGACGAAGCGGCCGCCGTAGGGCTCCAGGGTGTCGTCGATCCGACGCAGGTACTCGACGATGTCCGGGCCGAAGTCGACGTCGCGCAGTCGGGCGATGGCATAGGCGGTCATGAGTGGTCCCCCTCCGGTGCGGTCTCGGGCCTGCCGGGCGGCTCCCGATGGACTCCACGGTAGGCGGCGGGAGTTGGCGCCGCATCGGTCGGCCATAGGTCATCGAGCGGCCGTCCTCACCGCCCCACCCCTGCCGCCGATAGCCGACACTGGTCCGCGGGACGTCCCGATCCGGTGACGGACCCGCAACTACCAGGCCGCCCGGTACGGTCACCCAGGCGTACTGGCTGCACACTGTCAGTGGGGGCGGGCAGGCTCAGGGCGGTACCGCCGACGAGGGAGGGGTGGCAGCATGCAGGGGGAGGCGCAGACCGTGCACGGCCTGTTCGAGGAGCAGGCGTTGCGCGCACCGGACGCATCGGCCGTGGTCTGCGGCGAGGTCCGGCTCACGTACGGGGAGTTGGACCGTCGGGCGAACCGGCTGGCCCGGCACCTGGCCGGCCTCGGGCTCGGCCCGGGCGGCTGCGCGGCGGTCGCGCTCGGCCGCAGCACGGAGCTGATCACGGCGCTGCTGGCGGTGCTCAAGACCGGTGCCGCGTACGTGCCGTTGGAGCCGACCGGCCCCGACCGGACGATCCGGCACGTGCTGGCGGACGCCGCCCCGGCCGTGGTGGTGACCGAGGAGGTGCACCGCGTCCGGTTGGCCGACTCCGGCGAGGGCGCGGTGCTGTGTCTGGACACCTCGGCGGCCGCGGTCGCCGCCGAGCAGGACGAGCCGCTCGCCGTCGGGCTCACGACCGTCGACCCGGCCTGCATCTTCTACACCTCCGGCTCCACCGGCCTGCCCAAGGGCGCCCTGGTCGAGCACCGCAACCTGCTGCACTCCCACCGTGGTTGGCGCGAGGTGTACGGACTGACCCCGGCGGACCGGTTCCTGCAGACGGCCACGCTGGAGTTCGACGTCTTCACCGCGGACTGGATCCGCGCCCTGTGCACCGGCGGCACCCTGGTCATGGCCAAGCGCAACTTCACGCTCGACCGGACGGCCGAACTCTCCGAGCTGCACCGGCTGGTTGTCGAGGAGCGGATCACCGTGATGGAGACCAACGTCCACACCGCGCGCCGCCTGCTCGACCACCTGCAACCGCGCGGCCTGGAGCTCGGCGCGCTGCGGCTGCTCACCGTCGGCGCCGAGAAGTGGTACCTGGACGAGCAGTTGAAGATGCAGCGCTACCTCGGCCCCGGGGTCCGGGTGATCAACGTGTACGGGGTCGCTGAGGCGGGCGTCGACAGCACCTACTTCGACCCGGCCGACCTCCACGGGGACGTGGAGCAGCCCGAACGGATCTCCCTGATCGGCCGGCCGTTCCCCGGTAACGGCGTCCACCTGATCGGCCGGGACGACCGGCCCGTCCCGGACGGCGACATCGGCGAGATCTGCCTGACCGGGCCCGGCGTCGGCCGCGGCTACCCGCGCCTGCCCGAACTGACCGAGTCCCGTTTCGCCTTCCTGCGCGGGATCGACGACCGCGCGTACCGCACCGGCGATCTGGCGCGGCGGCGCTCGGACGGGCTGCTGGAGTACATCGGCCGGGACTCCGGTGCGGGCACCGCGAACGCCGCCGAGGCGGAGGCCGTGCTGCGCGGCCATCCGGAGGTGCGGGAGTGCGCGGTGACCGCCCTCGCCCCCGAACAGGGCACTGCGAAGCGGCCGTTGGTGGCCTATGTGGTCGCAGCGGAGGGTACCCGGCCGGAGTCCTCCGCCGTCCGGGAGTACCTCGCGGAGCGGCTGCCGAAGCAGCTCGTCCCGGTGGCCGTCGTCCCCGTTCCGGCGCTGCCGCGGACCCGTGCCGGGAAGCTGGACCGTGCGGCCCTGCCGCTGCCCGCGCCGCGCGACCACGCGGGCGGTTCGGGCAAGGCGTCGGGCTCCGTCAAGGGCGCTGGCGGCCGGGTCGAGGCCGACGGCTGCACCCGCGGGTGCCTGGTCCTGCTGGTCCTGTTCTTCGCCTTCTTCGGCAGTGCCTCCCTCACCTCCGTTCTCTGGCCGGGCTCCACCGACCTCTCGGCGGTGCCGGAGAGTTACACCCTCGCGTTCTCGGTGCTGTACGGGGCGGAGTGGCTGGGCTTCGCCCTGGGAACGGCGTTCCTGCTCTTCGGGCACCCCTCGGTGGCGCGGCTCGGCCGGGGGCCGGTGCTCACCCGGCTCACCCATCTGTCGATCGTCTGGCTGCTCGCCGCCTGGTGGCCGCAGGACAACATGTACCGGCTGACGAACCCGACCGACTGGGGACGGGAGACGTTCATGGTCTACACGTTCAACGTCACGCTGATCGCCGCCGCGGCGGTCGTGGGCGCCTTCATGTTCGCGCAGGGGCCGACGGCCGTGCGGGCGGGCGGCGAGCGGAGCGGCCCCTCGGAGGGCGGGCGCTGACGCCGGGGGCGTCCGGGGCCACCGCGTCGAAGGGGTCGGCGAGCGCCTCGACGGCTGCCCGGACGACCGCCTCCGCCGCGTCCAGCGCGTCCAGGGCCGTCACCGTGTCCGGGGCGCGGGCGGCCAGCGCCACCCCCGCGGTCGGCAGCTCGTCCCAGCCGGCCGTGGGGATCGTCGGCAGCAGGCGCACTCCGAACCGCTCGCAGCGCTCGGCGAGTTGGGCCAGGTGCGCGAGCAGCGCCTGCTGGGGCAGGCGGGCGCCGAGCGGCAGCCGGTCCAGGGTGCGGACGCGGTGGCCGGGGCCGTGGACCGTGTCGAGGCGGGCCGCCAGCACGAAAGCCACGGCGGGGCCGGTGAGCCGCAGGTTGGCCTCGGTCGGGGCGAGCCGCCCGGCCGGGTCGGTGACGAAGTCGACGTCGTACCATCCGCGGTGGCCCGCCCGGGCGAGTTCGGCGCCGACGGCGAGGCCGAACGCCTCCGCGGTGGCCGCCGCCCCTGGCGGCACCGCACCCGGACCCGCGGTGGCGCCCCGGTAGCTGGTCCCGTCGATGTGCATCACGGCGGCGCCGACCGGGTGCACCGAACCGTCCTCGGCGATCACCGCGTCGAAGGTGAGGTTCCGCAGCCGGCCCCGCCCGGGGACGTACTCCTCCACCAGCAGTCCGCCGCCCGGCGGCAGGACGCCCTCCGCGGCGAGAGCGCGCAGCAGCGCCCGGGCGCCGCCCGCCGCTGCGATCTCCCGCGGGGCGATGACGGCGGTGCCGTACCCGCCGACGCCGTGGTGGGCCTTGAGGACGGCGGTCTCGCCGCGGCGGGCCAGCCGGGACAGCAGCCGGGCGGTGTGCCGGGCCGAGCGGGTCGGCTGCTGACGGGGCACCAGGATGCCCGGGTGCCCGGCCGCGGTACGGGCGAAGAGCTCGTGCGAGGCGGCCTTGGACTCGAAGTGGCGGACGGCCTCCAGGCCGGGCCCCTCGGTGCGGCCCCAGGGGCGGACGGGCAGGCCGAGCCGCTCGATGCCCTCGCGCAGCGCCGGACGGGCGGCGAGTGCCCCGCGGACGGTGCCGTGCTCGTCGGCGAGTCCGGTGTGCAGCTCGACCGGACCCCAGGCCAACTCCCGTGCCAGCCAGGCCGTCCACTCCGCATCGGGTTCGCCGGGCAGCAGCAGGGCGGCCGGGTCGGGGGTGTAGAAGGCGGCGAGGCAGGAGTAGTGGTGGGCCTGCCGGCGGGCGGCCGGGCTCTGCGGCACGAACTGGGCGTTGAAGTCGGCGACGTCGCCGATGTGCACGGCGCGCCGGCCGCCGTCCGTCCAGGCCTGCTGCCACTGCGATGCGTCCGTCAGCCGTGTCCCCACCGGGAGAGCCTATGGTCACCGCCGGACGGCCCGCCTCGCCTTCGGACGAAAATCCGACCGGGCGCGGGCCGACCCGGCGGAGGGCGGCGCTCAGTCGGACCGGACGAGGCGCTGCACAGCGGGCCAGAGGCCGTCGAGCCGGGACGGGTCGTCGGCGAGCTTGGCAAGCAGCACCGCACCCTCCAGCTGGGCCACCACGGCGCGGGCCGTCCCGGTGTCGGCGGCGACCGGCGCGGTGGCGCCCGCCTCCACCAGGACGCCC
Organism: Kitasatospora sp. DSM 101779; assembly: GCF_025655475.1. GTDB lineage: Bacteria > Actinomycetota > Actinomycetes > Streptomycetales > Streptomycetaceae > Kitasatospora. The sequence continues at coordinate 889,669 of NZ_JAHTIK010000001.1, forward strand.
TGCACCAGCGCGGCCTGCTCGTCGAAGATCTCGGCGAGCCGGGTCTGGATCTGCGGCTCCCGCCCGCTGAGTTCGAGGGCCAGGTTGCCGAGCAGGCAGCCGCGGACGCTGCCGCCGCCGGCCTTGTCGGCCCGCTGCGCCGCGGCCTGGGCGTCCAGCAGCAGCCGCAGGCGTTCCATCGGCGGCTGCCCGGCCGCGCCCAGCAGCGCCCGCCAGACCTGCTGCTGCTCCGTCCAGTGCGCGTCGACGGCGGCGAGGGTCAGCGCCTGCTTGGAGGCGAAGAAGTGGTAGAAGCTGCCCTTCTTGACCTCGGCCCGGGCGCAGATCTCGGCGACGCCGACGGCCGAGTACCCGCTGCCGTGCAGCAGGTCGCAGGCGGCGTCGAGCAGTCGCTCCTGTGCCGTGCTGCTCCGTCCCATGCGGCGAGTATACGGTCGGTCAACTACTCCGTCCCGGGCATGCCGGTGCCCCCGGGCCGAGGGGTCTCGGTCCGGGGGCGTCGGTGTGCGGGCTCAGTGCTCGGCGGTCGGCTCCTGGTGCCACTCGGAGTTGCGGTCGACCCGCAGGACGAGGTACTTGTCCGTCTCCTGGTTCTGCGCGTGGTCGACCGAGTGGTAGAGCAGCCGGTGCTTGCCCTCGCCGGTCACCACGATCGGACCGGTGTAGGTCTGCCAGCCCCGGCTGTCGAGGTTGTACTCGGTCATGGCGACGCCGGAGAGGTCGTCGGTGGCGGTGAGGGTGACCAGCACCTCGCCCTTGTGGCCGCCGCCGTCCTTGTGCGGGTGCGAGCTCGTCCGGGCGGTGGTGACCGGCGGGGTGACGTCCACGGGCAGGTCCATCGCCTCGTCCTCGGGGGTCGCCTCGTTCTCCGGGGTCGGCGCCGGGACGCCGGCGGACTCCGCGCCGGAGTGGCCGACCGCGCCGCCGCGCAGGACGAGGGCGTTCCAGTCGTCGTGCCCGGCGAGGGCGGTCTGGCTGCCGTCGCCGTTGACGTCGACGCCGACCTCGATGTCGGAGATCCGGCCGTCGCAGTTCCAGTCCACGGTGCCCTTGTTCGACTGGATGGTGACGAACTTGCCGACCGTCCCGTCGATACCGGGGCAGAAGTGGCTGACGTCGTAGAGCGGGTTGGTCGGCGGGTAGACCCGCTCGTCCAGGGCGGTCTCGTTCAGCGACAGGTTCTGCCGCGAGTAGTCGACGAGGCCCTTCGTCGTCCCCACGGCCAGGCCGAACTGGTAGCTGTAGTTCATCACGCTGAAGTACTGCGGCTCGTGGTTCGGGATGTCGGAGTTGCCGCTGTGCCGCAGGCCCAGGTTGTGGCCGAGCTCGTGCATCAGCGTGCCGGCCTGCTCGTCGACGGTGCCGACGCTGTTGGTGAAGCTGCCCAGGCTGACGATGAGGTCGCTGCCGGGCGTTCCGGCGGAGATCCCGCTGGAGCGGGAGCCGCTCTCCAGGTTGTGCGCGGAGATCGCGTAGTGGAAGATCGGCGCCCGGGCGGTGCTGCGGAAGCCGCCCGTGGCGTTCTTCAGCGCGGTGAAGGCGTCCCACTGGTACAGGCCGCCGACCTTGGTGCCGAGGTTGGTCGTCTCGGTGAGCTGCTTGGCCCGGCTGAGGGTGCCCCAGGTGGTGTTGGTGGCGTAGTTCATGATGCTGTTGGGCCCGGCGTCGATGTGCAGGTTGATGCCGGTGCCGGTCTGCCCCCGCTTGTTGTACGGCGCGTTCTTGAAGGCGTCCACGACCTTCTTGAGCGCGGCGGGGTCGATCGCGTGGCTGTGCGCGGTGTTGGCCATCCAGTCGAGCTGGACGAAGACGTCCGGCCGGTTGACGTCGGCACCCATCGCCTTGAGGTCGATGAACTTGGCGGGGCTGCCGTCGCCCGGGTCGAGGGTGACGCCGTTGAGCTTCCAGGCGTCGGGGATCCCGTCACAGGTCTTGGAGTTGCAGTCGAATGTCCAGTGGACGGGGGTGTTCTGGTCGGTGCCGCCGGTGTGGCTGATCACGTAGCCGGTGGGCGCGGACTCGGTGTAGGCGTTGGGCCCGGTGAAGGGCACGTCCCAGCCGATCCGGGTGGTCGCGCCGTTCTCCCCCTGCACGGTGTAGTCGATCGTCCCCCTGGTGCCGTACGCGGACTGGCACGGCCCCACCGTCCAGGTGGCGGTGGTGCCGGCCTGGATCGTGGCGGGCGCGAAGGGGATCAGACATCCCTCGGGCACGTTGATGGCGAAGCCCGTCAGGTCGCGGTCGCTCTTGTTCTCGAACTCCACGGACACGGTGCCGCCCACTCGGCGGGCGGCCGCGGCCGGTGTGACGGCCGCGGCGACGGTGAGCAGGGCCAGGACCAGCACGAAGAGCGCCGCGAGCCCGCCTCGCCGGCGCGCCGCGGCGACGCCCGGCCGGCCCGGGGCGCCGAGAGAACGATCTGCAGTCATGCCGGTCACGCTAGGCGGAAGATTGACGACACTCCGTCACGGCTCGACGGGGTGTCACTCCGACGGCCGCCACCGGCCGCCCGGCCGAGGGCGGGGGGCTGCGGGCGGAGGCGGGCCGGCGGACCACCGTCAGTGGAAGACGATCGCCCGCCCGGTGGCCAGGCTCGCCCGGCAGGCCCCGTGCAGCACGTACCAGGCGAACTTCTCCGCCTCGTACGGGTCGTCGGCCGGCGCGTCGGCGTCGGCGGGGCCGTCGACGGCGGCCGCGGCATCCGGGCAGATGCCGATCGCCGGTGCCGTGCGCCGGAGTTCGGCGAGCAGCCGGCCGGTGGATCCGACCATCCCGCCGCCCGCGACCGCGGCGTCCTCCGGCAGGAACACCGGGTCCTCGAAGTCGGCGGGCACGTAGTAGCCGGCGCAGTCGGAGTGGCAGAGCAGGTGCGAGGAGAACATCAGGGTCTCCTCCTCGACCTCGCCGCGGTCGCAGTCGTACTGCTCGGGGTCGGTGGTCGCGGCTGGCGTGACGGCGGCGCCGTGGCGGTGCAGGACGTAGGCCCGCCGCAGGTGGTGCAGGTACCCGTAAGGGAACCCGCCGGAGTGGGCTGCGTGGCCGCTGCCCGAGGCCGCGGGCTCCCGCCAGTCGATCCCCTTGACCTGCAGCGCCTCGGCGAGCACGGCGAGTTCACGGGCGTGGTGGGCGGCGACCTCCGGGTCGTGGCGGTCCAGGTCGTCGAGCAGGCCGACGGTGATCGAGAGTCCCATGGACGGCAACGGTAGGACCCGGCACCGACACGGCCGGATCCGGGACGATCACCACCGATAGTTGACCGGTCGTCTAGCATGACGGGGACGTCGACAGCGAGGGAGCGCACAGTGATGAACACGCGTGCCGTGGGCCGGTTCTGCGAGCTGGTGGGCTTGGAGCACCCGGTGGTGCAGGGCCCGTTCGGCGGAGGGATGTCCTCGGTGGCGCTGGCCGCCGCCGTCTCCGAGGCCGGCGGGCTCGGCTCGTTCGGGGCGCACCACCTGCAGCCCGACGCGCTGACGCAGCTGGTGAAGGACCTCCGCGCCGCGACCGCCCGCCCGTTCGCGGTCAACCTCTGGGTGCCGCAGCCCGGCGAGGGCGGGACCCTGGCCACCGCGGCCGACGTCGAGCGGCTGCACCCGTACTACGCCGAGCTGGGGCTGCCCGACCCGTCCACCGAGCTGCGCCGGCCCGACTTCGACGAGCAGGTCGACGCGCTGCTGGAGTCCGCACCGCCGGCGATCAGCCTGGCGATGGGGCTGCCGCCGGAGCGGGTGGTGGCCGGGGCCCGGCGCCGCGGCATCCTGCTGATCGGCACCGCGACCACCGTCGCCGAGGCCGAGGCGCTGGAACAGGCGGGGGTGGACGTCGTGGTCGCGTCCGGCAGCGACGCAGGCGGGCACCGCGGCGCCTTCCTGTCGCCGGTGCGGGAGTCGCTGGTCGGCACCTTCTCGCTGGTGCCGCAGGTGGCGGACGCGGTGCGGGTGCCGGTGGTGGCGGCCGGCGGGATCACCGACGGGCGGGGCCTGGCCGCTGCCCTGGTGCTCGGCGCCGACGCGGTGCAGATCGGCACCGGCTTCCTGGCCTGCGCGGAGTCCGCGGCGAGCGAGCCGCACCGCCGGGCCCTGCTGTCACCGGGGGCCCGGACGACCGTGCTCACCCGGCTGTTCTCCGGCCGGACGGCGCGCGGCATCGCCAACCGCTTCGTCCGCGAGATGGCCGCGTACGAGGAGGTCGTCCCGGCCTATCCGGTGCAGAACGCACTGATGCTGCCGCTGCGTGCCGAGGCGGCCGCCCGGGGCAGGTCGGATCTGGTCAACCTGTGGTCCGGGCAGGCCGCCGGGCTCGCGGTCGGCGGAGCGGCCGCCGACTACCTGTCGGGAGTACTGGCGGACGCCGGACGGCTGCTCGGCCGTCCGCTCTGACCGCCGACGGTCGGTCAGGCCTCGCCGGGGTGCCAGGCGGGCCACTCCCAGGGGCGGTCGACCCAGTGCACCAGGACGGGGTCGTGCGGGTCGAGGTCCGGAAAGGCGTGCTTGACCTCGGGTTCGAACTCCTCGGGGGCGAGCGGCTTCCAGCCGCCGCCCTTGAAGTGCACCAGCCGGTAGCGGCTGTCGGTGCGGAACTCGGCGACCTCGACCAGGGGTTCGGTGGTGCTGTTGCTGTTCATGCCCCCCAGCATCGTCCGGGGCCCGGGGGCGCGCACCCGGGCCGCACCACCGTGTCCGCCGCCCGGTGCCGTTCCGCGCCGGTGATCC
>NZ_JAHTIK010000001.1:894392-919954 GCF_025655475.1 Kitasatospora sp. DSM 101779
AGGACACGGCCGCACCCGCGGCCGCCCCGAGCCGGACGGCCCGCCCGGGACCGTCCCGCTCACCGCACCGGCCGCGCCCGGGCACCCGCCCCCGGGCGACGGCCGCGGTGCCGCCGCTCACCACGATCAAGGTGTGCGAGGAGGCGGAGCGCCAGGGCCAGTGGGCACCCGGCTCCGAACAGGCCAGGACCTGCCGCAGCCTGTACGGCGGCTGAGCCCCTGCGGCGACCTGACGAGCGGTGGAACCGGGCGCGGCTCCCCGTTGTCCTGGCTGACACGGGGCACAGGCCCCTACGGCGGAACGGGCCGCGTCCCGTACCGTGGATCGGCGGGCGCGGCAGGCGCGTCCCACCGGACAGTGAGGAGGACGCCGTGGCCAAGCCCGTACCGAAGCGGATGCAGGGGATCGACCGGGCCGCGGTGTCGCGGTCCGCATGGGGCCTGTACCGGGAGACCCAGCGGCCGGGGGCGCCGGGGCTGGGTGCCCGGGTCGCGGCCACGCCCCGGCTGGTGCGCGACGCGCTCACCGGCCGCTATCCGGGCGTGGGCCCGGGCAAGCTGGCGGCGCTCGCCGTGCTGTGCGCGGTCTACCTGCTGAGCCCGATCGACGCGCTGCCGGACGTCATCCCGTTCGTCGGCTGGACGGACGACACCGCCGTGCTGGTGTGGTTCCTGGCCGGCCTGACCCGGGAGTCCGGCCGCTACCTGGAGTGGTCGCAGAAGCAGGTCCAGGCGGACTGAGTCCGCTCCGGCGGTCGCCTCAGAGCACCTTGACCAGCCGCTCGAAGCGCAGGTCGGGGCGGAGCGGGACGCCGAAACGCTCGTCGCCGTAGGGGAAGGGCTCGTACTCGCCGGTGCGCACGTAACCGCGCCGCTCGTACCAGGCGATCAGGTCGGCGCGCTGCTCGATGACGGTCATCTCCATCCGGTCGATGCCCCACTCCTCGCGGGCGTGCCGCTCGGCGCGCTCGAGGACGGCCCGGCCGATGCCGCCGCCCTGCAGGGCGGGGCTGACGGAGAACATGCCGAAGTAGGCGGCGGTGGTGCGGCGCTCCAGGTGGCAGCAGGCGAGCAGGGCGCCGTCCGCCTCGGCGAGCAGCACCACGGACCCGGGGCGGGCGACGACCTCGGACACTCCGGCCTCGTCGGTGCGCTGCCCGTCGAGCAGGTCGGCCTCGGTGGTCCAGCCGGCCCGGCTGGCCTCCCCGCGGTAGGCGGACTCGACCAGGGCGACGACGGCGGGCACGTCGGCCGGTCCGGCGGCACGGAAGGCGGGTACGGGCTGCACGGGCTGCTCCGGGGTCGGCGGCGGGCTGGTCCCTGCCATCGTGCCATGCGCGGGTGTGCACGTGGAAAGGGCGTCGGGGTGCGCGGGTGGTGCGCCGGCGGCGGGCGGGCGGGCTCGGTCGACCGGCGGTCGCTCCCGAGTGCAGCCTGAGGGTGCATCAACAACTTCCCGGCAAAGGCTGGTTCGCCCCCAACTTCGGTGCTACGCGGGTAGTGCCTCGGCAGCCCGCAACCCCACGCATGCGAAGGAGTGGCTCGTGCCCCCCGCTGCCCCGCGCTCCGCAGACCTCCTCTTCACCCCCCGCGAGACCGAATCGGCGCACCCGCCCCGGCGTGCGGCCCCGCCGGTGCCCCTCGGTCAGGCCCCGGCGACGGGGACGGGAGGGGCGGCGGGGCGGGCCGGCAGCGGAACGGTGGTGCCCTCCGCGAGGGACTGCTCTGCTGCGGCGAGGATCTCGACCACGCGCAGGCCGAAGGCGGCGTCGCAGGGGTGCGGCGTGCCGCTCCGCGCGGCCGCGAGCAGTCCGTCCACGGCGTGGCCGAAGGCCTCGACGGGCGGCACGCCCGCCTCCGGGAGCCGGTGTACGCCGGCCTCGCCGCGCAGCTCCAGCACCACGCCGGCGGCCTGCGGGGGTGCGGTCAGGCTGACCGTCGTGCTGCTGGAGGCACCCCCGGCGTGGCCGAGGACGAGGTGCACGGTGTCGGCGGGCCCGGCGGCCGCGGTCACCGTGGTGGCGTCGCCGAGGACCGGCAGCAGCAGCGACAGCGTGTGCGGGCCGATGTCCCACAGCGCGCCCTTCTCGCGCCGCCAGGGCGAGGCGGCGTACGGGCTGTCGGTGGTGAAGACGGCGCCGAGCCAGTCGCAGCGGGCGGTGAACCAGCCGCCCCGGGCGGCCTGCTCGGCCAGCCAGCCGACCCGCTCGCCGCCGAACCGGAGGGTGAAGAAGACGACCGAGGCGAGCCGGTTGGCGGCGACGGTGTCGGCGATCCGGCGGGCCTGCGGCACGGTGAGCGCGACGGGCTTGTCCAGCAGCAGGTGCCGACCGGCCTCGGCGGCCCGCAGGGCCAGCTCGGCCTGGGCCTGCGGGGCGAGCGCGACGGCGACCGCGTCGACGTCGGCGATCAGCCGGTCGACGTCCTCGTAGGCCGGGACGCCGTGCGCGGCGGCGAGCTCGGCCGCGGCCCCCGGTCGGCGGCCCCACACGCCCGCGAACTCGACGCCGGGGTGGCCGGCGAGTGCGGGCGCGTGCACGCCGCGCGCCCAGGGGCCGGTGCCGAGCAGGCCTATCCGCATGGTGTTCCCTGTGCTCTCTCGGTACGTGGGGTTTCTCGGTGCACGGCCGGGTCCGGACCACCGGCCGCCGTGCCCGGAGGCGGTCGGGCCCCGAGGTCGTCGGGCCCGGACGCGGTCAGGCCCGGACGCGGATCAGCGTGAAGCCGTCGTAGCCCTTGGAGCCGACGGTCTGGATCGAGGTGGCGGAGACCCGCGGCTCGGCGGCGATCGCGTCGTGCAGGCGGCGGACACCGATCACGGCGGGGTCGGTGGAGTCGGCCTCGGCGACCTTGCCGCCGCGGACGGTGTTGTCGACGACGATCAGCGAGCCGGGCCGGGTGAGCCGCAGCGCCCAGGCGAAGTAGACCGGGTTGCCCGGCTTGTCGGCGTCGATGAAGACCAGGTCGAAGGGGTCGGCGCCCTCGTTCGCGAGCTCCTGCAGGGTCTCCGCGGCGGGGCCGAGGCGGACCTCGGCGACCTCGGCGAAGCCGGCGTGCTTGAGGTTGCCGCGGGCGACCTCGGCGTGCACCGGGTCGATCTCCAGGGTGACCAGCCGGCCGTCGGCGGGCAGCGCGCGGGCCATCCAGATCGCGCTGTAGCCGCCGAGGGTTCCGACCTCCAGGATGCGGCGGGCGCCGAGCGTCTCGGCGAGCAGCTGCAGCTGCTTGCCCTGCGGCGCGGAGACGGCGATCCGGGGCAGCCCGGCCGCGTCGGCGGCCTGCTGGGCCGCGTCCAGCACCGGGTCCGCCCCGATGAGGACCTCGGTGAAGTAGTCGTCGACCGCCGTCCACTGCTGCTGGCTCACGCCCGCCTCCCAGTCCGTAGTACGCGCACCGAGCCTAGCCCACGGGCCTGACGGTCAGTCGGCGACGGGCTCGGCCGCGCCGGCGTTCACCGGAGCCGCGGCCGGGCTTCCGGCGCCCTGGGCGGCGGCGGGCACGGCCACGTCCGCGGAGCCCTCGGGCACGCTCTTGCCGCCGGACTGCTCGGGGTGTTCGGCCCGCGCCTTGGCGGCCCGGCGCTTGACCAGCCAGGCGGAACCGGCGCCGGCCAGTGCGGCCACCACCAGGCCGGCCCAGGAGAAGCTCTTCAGCCAGTGCTCGGCGACCTTGCCGACCTGGTAGATCAGCAGCGTGGTGCCGCCGGCCCAGGCGATGCCGCCCAGCACGTTGGCGATCAGGAACTTCCAGTACGGCATCCGCAGGGCGCCCGCGAGCGGGCCGGCGAAGATCCGCAGCAGGGCGATGAACCGGCCGAAGAAGACCGCCCACATGCCCCACTTCTGGAAGGAGCGCTCGGCGGTCGCCAGGTGGTCCGGCCCGAAGTGCTTGGGGAAGCGCCGGCCGAGCTTCTCGAACAGCGGTTTGCCGCCGCGGCGGCCGATGGAGTACCCGATCGAGTCGCCGATCACCGCACCGGCGATCGCGCAGGCCGCCACCCACCAGGGGCTGACCACACCGCGGGCCGACAGCAGCGAGGCGGAGACGAGCGCGATCTCGCCGGGCAGCGGGATGCCCAGGCTCTCCAGGCCGATGATCAGGGCGACGAGGGCGTACACCGAGGTCGGTGGGACGCTCTCGATCCACTGGTCGATGTGCAAGGCGGGTACCTCCGTGACGGGACGAGACCGCGTCTCGGCCGGACTGGCTGGGCCGCGGGCAGGCCCGGCGCCCTCAGGGCAGGGTAACGGGTTGACCCGGCCTTTACCTTATACGCCGATCATCGGACGGCAGTTCCCGCCGCCTCCGCGCGCCCCGCCCGGGCGGAGAAGCGGAGCGCCACCACCGACGGCCGGTGCGCGCCGAGGATCGGCAGCCTGGCCGCGTACGGCAGCAGCACGCCGACCGGGCCGCGGCCACCGGTCGGCAGCACGTCCCGGATCTCGGCGACCGCCGGGTGCGCGGTGGCGAGCTTCCACTGCTCGTCGGCGTCCATGCCCCAGGGCATCGGCGGAGCGGTGTAGCCGCGGTCGTGGAGCTTGCCCTGCGAGGCGGCCCGGCTGAACCAGCGCGGCACCGCGTCGAAGACGAAGGTGCCGTCGGGGAAGCGTTCGGCGCAGCGGGCGATGAGGTCGCGGACCTCGGTGGGCCGCAGGTACATCAGCAGGCCCTGGGCGGTGATGAGCACGCCGTGCGTGGGGTCGACCTCGTCCGTCCAGGCGGGGTCGGTGGCGGAGCAGGCGAGCAGTCGCTGCCGGGGTGCGGCGGGCAGCAGCCGCTCGCGCAGCGCGACGGCCTCGGGCAGGTCGACGGAGAGCCACTGTGCGCGGCCGTTGTCGACCCGCCAGTACTGCGTCTCCAGTCCCTCGCCGAGGCAGACCACGGTGCCTCGGGGGCAGCGCACGAGGAAGTCGGCAACCTCACGGTCGAAGGCGCGGACCCGCAGGGCCTGGATCTGGCCGATGAGCCCGCCGTCGGGGCCGAAGCGCTCCTCGAAGGGGTAGTCGATCCGCTCGACCAGTTCGACGGCCCGCGGGTCGGGCAGCACGGTGTCCCACCGGCGGGCCTCGACGGCCCGGTGGTAGAGCGTCCACAGGGCGGTCTCGGGGACCGCTCCCAGGGCGGCGCCGATCTTCTCCGGCTGCTGCGCCGTCATCGTCTGGCTCCCTCCGGCGGTCCGACGGCGGTCGCCGGACCCGGTTTGGCATTCTGCCCCGCCCGGCCCTCCGTGCGGCGCTGAACGCGCCGTCGGCGGGCAGCGGGGTCCGTGGCCGCGGCCGGGTGCTCAGCCGACGCTGAAGGCGCCGTCCGGGGGTGGCGGCGAGTCGACGGCGTCGGTGTCGTGGACGGGGCGGGCGGTGCCGGTGAGGGCGTCCAGGTCGGGGCCGTCGGCGAGCCGGGCGGGGAAGGGGTCGCCGGCCAGGCGCCGGGCGAGTTCGGCGGCGGGCAGCGGGGCGGTGGAGCCGATCAGCAGGATGTTGCCGTAGCGGCGGCCGCGCAGTACGGCGGGTTCGGCGGCCAGGCAGGTGTACGGGAAGACGGCGCGGAGGGTGGCGGCCTGGGCGGCGGCGAAGGCGAGCGGCGGGCCGTCGGCGAGGTTGGCCGCGTAGCAGCCGCCGGGGCGCAGGGCCGCGGCTGCCAGGCTGGCGAACTCGACGGAGGTGAGGTGGGCGGGGGTGCGGGAGCCATGGAAGACGTCGGCGACGACGAGGTCGGCGGCGGCGGGCGGCGCGGCGGCCAGGGCGGCTCGGGCGTCGCCGACGGTCACCTCGATGCCGTCCGGCCAGGGCAGGTGGTCGGCGACGAGGTCGACCAGCGGGCCGTCGGCCTCGACGACGTGCTGCCGGGATCCTGGGCGGGTGGCGGCGAGGTAGCGGGGCAGGGTGAGCGCGCCGCCGCCGAGGTGCAGGGCGTCGAGCGGCAGCCCGGCGGGGGCGAGCACGTCGGCGAGGTGGCCGATCCGCCGGGTGTACTCGAATTCGAGGTGGGTGGGGTCGGCGAGGTCAACGTAGGACTGCGGGGTGCCGTCGAGGGTGAGCAGCCAGGCCTGCGGCCGGTCGATGTCGGGCAGGAGCCGGGCGGTGCCGAGGGCGGTCTCCCGGTGGACGGGGAGCGGTTCGTCCCCGAGCGGGCCCGGCTGCTCGTCCCGGGTCATGCGGCGGCGACCGGTGCGGGCAGGTAGGCGGCGAGCCAGCGGTCGAGCTCGGCGAAGACCTGGGTGCGGGCCTGCTCGCCGGAGAGGACCAGGTCGTGCACGCCGCCCTCGATCCGCAGGACGGTGACGTTGCGGCCGAGGCGGGGGCCGAGCGCGGCGATGTCGTCGGCCCGCAGCACGCCGTCGGTGGTGCGCAGGGCGTCGTCCCAGCGGTTGGTGACGGTGGAGGCGGTGGAGGCCATCAGCAGTACCGGGCAGTCGACGGCGAGGCCGCGGCGGACGGCGCGGTGGCCGCGCTGGATGGCGGCGAGCCAGCCGGCGTACAGCGGGAAGCCCTCGGCGGGCTTGAGGGAGAGGTCGAACTCCCAGCTGCCCTTGTGGTCGCGGTGCAGGCTGTGCACGTAGTGCGGGTTGAGCGGGGCGGGCAGCCTGCGCAGGCCGGCGAGGCGGCCGAGCGCCTCGACGGCGGGTGCGCCGAGGGTGCGGACGGCGGCCGCGGCGGGCATGGAGAGGAAGGGGCTGTTGAGGAAGAGCGCGTCGACCAGGCCGCGGCCGGCCCGGCGGTCGGCCCAGAGCGCGGTGACCAGGCCGCCGGTGGAGTGGCCGTTGACGAGCAGCTGGGTGTGCCCGTCGACCTCGCGGATCACGCGCACCGCCTCGTCCAGTTCCTCGTCGTAGGCGCTGAGGTCGCGGACGAAGTTGGGCGACTGGTGGGGGCGCAGCGACCGGCCGTACTTGCGCAGGTCGAGGGCGTAGAAGGAGTAGCCGGCCGCGGTGTAGTGGTCGGCGAGGTGGGTCTGGAAGAAGTAGTCGACGTAGCCGTGCACGTAGAGCACCGCGCGGGTGGACCCGGGTACCAGGCGGCGCACCAGGGTGGCGCTGACGGTGCCCTCCTCGTCGTCGGCGAGCGGCAGCTCGACGGCTTCGTAGGGCTCGCCCAGGATGTCCGTCCGGAAGTCCATGCCGCTTCCCCGTTCCCCTCGTGGTCGGTCGTCGAGCCCGACCATACCGCTCGGTAGCCGGAGGTGGACCGGCAGCCCGCCGGTCGGGCCGTGCACCGCCCCTGATCAGGGCGTACACCGAGCAGCCGGACGTGGCACGGAGCGGCCCCGGGGGTGCCGCCGGGCTTTTGTGGGCGGGGTGCCCCTTTCGCTAGCCTCCGGGGGCATGCCGATCTTTGGACGACGCCGAAGTACCGCACCGCGCTTGGCTCCTGAGCTCGACGACGGCGAACTCGGCCGGGTCCGGCGGCAGCTGTCCGGCCCGCAGCTGCAGGGCCAGCTGGACCTGTCGGCGGGGCTGGTGGAGCAGGTGCTGCGGGACGCCGGCCGGGACTGGGACCGCCGCACCCACCGGCTGGCGGTGCTCGCGCAGGTGGCGTCCCCGGCGCTGGCCCGGGTGTGGCGGCGGCAGCGGCCGCGGGAGGCGGACGCGCTGGTGCTGCACGCCTGGGTGGACGTGGTGCAGGCCCGGCTGGCGGGGGCGCTGGAGGATCCGCAGGGCACGGTGGACCGGTGCCGCCGGGCGGCCGAGATGCGGCCGGAGGACCCGGCGCCGTGGGTGGCGCTGCTGGCCGTGCACCGGCTGATGCGCCGTCCGGAGCAGGAGATGTACCCGCTGTGCCGGGAGATCGGCGCGCGGGACGCCTGGAACCGGGTCGCGCACCTGGAGATGCTGCGCTACCTGTCGCCGGAGGAGTGCGGTTCGCACGGGCAGGTGCTGGACTTCGTGGCGGCGGTGCGGGAGGCGGCCCCGCCGGGGTCGCCGGTGGCCGGGCTGGAGCTGGTCATGCTGACGGACCGTTACCGGGCCGCGCTGGCGGCCGGCGGGGTGACGTCGCTCGGCGCGCGGCGGCGCTGGGCGATGCCGGACGCCGAGGCCGCGCTGGCCCGGGCGGTGGCGGACTGGCCGGAGCCGGGGTTCCTGCGGCACGCGGCGGCACTGTCGGACCTGAACGTGCTGGCGTACGCGCTCGGGCAGGCGGGCCGGATCGGCGAGGCGGCGGGGGTGTTCGCGGCGCTGGACGGGGTGGTCACCATCTGGCCGTGGGGGCTGGACGGCGACGCGGTTCAGCAGTTCGCGTTCTGGCAGGACCAGGCGGTGGTGGACTGAGGACAGGGCCGGGGCTCACGGCGGGGTGCCGTCGGGCCGGTCGCCGGCCTCGGCGGCCGCTCCCCCGGCGGGCCCGGCCTGGCGCCGCAGGACGGTGACCACGCCGAGTCCGGCCGCGCAGAGCGGTACGGCGAGCAGGGCGCCCATGATCCCGGCCACGCCGGCCCCGGCCACCACCGCGACCATGATGGTGGCCGGGTGCAGCTCGACGGTGCGGCTCTGGATGAAGGGCTGCAGCACGTTGCCCTCGATGGCCGGCACGGCCAGCACCACGCCGAGCACCCACAGCGCCTTGGCGAAGCCGCCGTCGGCGAGCGCCACCAGCACGGCCACCGTGCCGGACAGGAAGGCGCCGACGAACGGGATGTAGGCGCCCATGAAGACCAGCGCACCGAGGCCGGCCGCGCCGGGAACGCTCAGCACCACCAGTCCGACGGTGATGAACAGCGCGTCGATCAGGGCGATCAGGGTGGTGCCGCGCATGAAGCCGGCGGTCGCGGCGAAGGCCTGCCGGGCGCAGGCGATCACGGTCTCGGCGGGTCCGGGCGGCAGCCAGGAGCGGACGGCGTCGGCGGTGCGGTGGCCGTCCCGGAGGAAGAAGAACACCAGGGCGAGGGTGAGTACCGCGCCGGTGAGCAGCTGGGTGGCCAGGCCGAGGCCGGAGAGCACGCCGTTGGCGAGCGAGTTGACCAGGTTGCTGCCGGAGCCGGAGCTCTGCTGGAGCGCGTACTGGATCTTCTGGCCGAGCGGGCCGAGCCAGTCGGCGATCCGCCGGCCGGCCTCGGTGAGGGCGGCGGCGATGTCGGGCGCGCTGTGCACCAGCGAGTTGACCAGCAGGGCGAGCACCCCGCAGACGGCGAGCACCAGGACGGTGCAGGTGAGGCCGGCGGCGGCGCCCCGGCGCATGCCGCGGCGGACCAGCCAGGGCATCACCGGTTCGAGCAGGGCGGTGCCGAGCAGGGCCACAATCACCGGCACGGTGGCCGCCTGCAGTTCGACCAGGGCCCAGACCAGCAGGGCGGCGACCGCGACGAGCAGCAGCACCGCGGCGGACCAGGCGGCGGCCTGCCGCACCGGGCGGGGCAGCACGGCCGGTCGGCCGTCCTCCGGGGGCTCGGCCGGCATGGCACCTCCGGGGTCGACGGGCACCCTCCGCTCCACCCCATATCAGCACACAAGCTGATGAATCGGACGGCACGGTGGGTGACCGGCGCGCCCCGCACGGCCTCCGCGCGGCAGGGGGCCTACTCGGCCGGTGCGATCACCGTCCGGCCGTCCGCCGCCCCGGTGAGGGCCAGTACCCGGGCGGCCTCCTCCTCGACGCCCGCCCGCGCGCCGCGCGGCAGCGCCACGAACGGCCGGACCGTCAGCACCCCCTCCTCGGCCTTCCAGCTGCCCGCCACCAGTCCGTCCACCAGGACGGTGCCGAGCACGATCCCGTTCACCGTCATCACCCGGGTGCGGTACGCCTCGGGCAGCACCCGGCTGCGGTCGGCGTGCGAGAGCAGCAGGTTGTCGAAGGGGGCGAGCAGCCGGACGGGTGCGGGCACCGAGCCGTCCGGGCGCGGCGCCTCCGGGAGGTCGAACAGCGTGCGGCCCTGATCGTCGCGCAGCCGCACCAGTCGGTCACCGAGCCCGGTCAGCACCGGGCCGAGCCGGGTGAGGCCGGACCACTTCTGCACGTCGGCGGCGGTGGCCGGGCCGAAGGCGGCGAGGTAGCGCAGCACCAGCTCGTCCAGGGCGGGTGCCGGGTCGAGCGGGCGGCCCAGCCAGTGCTCGGCGGTGGTGTGCGCGGCCGGACCGCTCCGCCCCCACAGGCCGCGCGGCGGCACCTGGACGAGCGGCAGCGCGCACCGGGCGGCCTGGGCGAGCGCCGCGGGCTCGCTCGCCGGGTACGCCGGGGCGAGCAGCGGGCCGAGCTGCTGGAAGGTCAGCGGTTCGGCCTCGACGAGCTGCCGGGCCCGGTCGGCGAGCGCGGCCAGGTCGCCGGACGGGCCGGTGGACGGGCCGGCGAGGTCGAGGTCGGGCAGCCGCCTGGCGTACGAGGTGCGCAGCCAGCGGTCGTGCACCGGCTGCAGCAGCGGACGCAGGGTCAGGCAGTCCTCGGCGGTGACCAGGTGGATGGTGCCGCGCTGCAGGGCGATCCGGACGGCCGTGCGCTCCTCCAGCAGGGCGGTCAGCTGCTCGGGACGGAAGCCCTCGATCCGGCTGAGCAGGCCGAGGTAGGGCGGCTCGGGGGCGGCCTGGGCCTGCAGGCCGACCAGGTGGCGGACCATCGCCGCGGCGTCCAGGGTGCTGCGCTCCAGCAGGTGCTGACGGGCCAGCAGCGCCCGGCCGAGGGCGCGGGCGGTCAGCGGCGCGCTCACGCGTCGAGCTCCCGGCGGAGCATGCCGATGCGGTTGCTGGTGACCGAGTCGACGCCGGCCCGCAGCATGCGGCGGACGGTACGGCGCAGGTCGACCGTCCAGGTGGAGACGAGCAGGCCGGCGTCGTGGGCCGCGTCGACGAGACGGGGCTCGACCATGCCGAAGGGCGGGTTGAGGTAGCGCGGCCGCAGGTCGTCGAGGAGGGGGCGGCCGGGCAGCCGGGGCTGACGCCAGGTCAGGGCGATCTCGGCGTCCGCGTCGAGTGCGCGGACGGCGAGCATGGCGGCGGTCGGGCCGCAGTAGGCGACCCGCTGCGCGGCGCCGAGGTCGGCGACGGCACGGTGCGCGGCGGCGGCCGGGCCGGGCTCGTCGAGGTCGATCAGCAGGCGGGTGGCGGGCGTCTCGGCGATCGCCTTGAGCGCCTCGGCGAGGGTGGGCACCCGCGGGCCGGCGGGGTCGCCGATCCCGGCGAGCTCGTCCAGGGTGAGCCGGTGCACCGGCCGCGGGTCCTCCCACAGCCGTTCGAGGGTGGGGTCGTGCAGCAGGACGGGCACGCCGTCGCGGGTCAGCCGGACGTCCACCTCGACGGCGTCGGCGCCGGCCGCGGCGGCCGACTCCACGGAGCGCAGGGTGTTCTCGCGGTACCGGTAGGGGTCGCCGCGGTGGGCGACGGCGAGCACGGTCGGGCGGCTCATGGGGTGGGGCGTCTCCTCGGACGGGTGGCGCCGCGTCAGCGCCGTTCGATGACCACGTTGGTGGACTTGATCACGGCCGTGGCGGGCGCGCCGGGCACCAGGGCGAGTTCCTCGGCCGACTCCCGGCTGATCAGCGAGACCACCCGGAAGGGGCCGGCCTGGATCTCGACCTGGGCGGCGACGTCGCCGAGGACCACCTCGGTGACGATGCCCGGGAAGCGGTTGCGGGCGGAGGACGGCCGACCCTCGGCCTCGGCGTTCTCGGGCCTGGCGAGTTCCCGGGCGAAGGCGGCGAGCCGGTCGCCGGGGATGATCCGGTGGCCGTGGTCGTCCCTGGTCGCGGCGAGCCGGCCCGCGTCGACCCAGCGCCGCATGGTGTCGGCGCTGACGCCCAGCATCGCGGCGGCCTCGCCGATGCGGTACGGGTGGACCGGCCGGTCGGGCTGGGCCATGGGGCTCTCCTGGCGTTCGGTTCGGGCGGTGGCACCGGTGCGGAGGTGTGCGGCGCGCAGGGTGTCCGCGGCCATCCTGCCCTACCCCGGGGGCAGGCGGGTAACCGGCCACAAGGGGCGAGCGGGCAGCCCGTCAGGGCCGCGCGAGCGCCTCGGCGTCACCCGCCGCCGAAGAGGTCGCGGCGGACGGCGTCGCCCGCGGTGAGCACGGCACCGGCGAGGACGGCGCCGCCGCCCGCGGTGCCGGCCCGCACCTCGGTGCGGAGCGGGACGAGCCGGGCGATCTCGCGTTCGACCCGGCTCGCGAGCTGGGCCCCGCCGGCCCGTCCGATCTCGCCGCCGAGCACCACGCAGCCGGGGTCGAGCACCGCGCAGACCGAGGCCGCGCCGAGCGCGATCCGGCGGGCGTACTCGTCGAGGAAGGCGCCGGCCGCGGGCCCGCCGGCGGCTGCGGCGTGCCGCACCACCTGCTCACCGAGCGGTGCGCTGGCGGGCGGCCCGGCCGGTTCGGGGACGGGCAGGCCGTGCGTGCGGGCGAGGTCGCAGACCGCGGCGGAGGAGACGAGGGTGTGGAAGCCGCCGGAGTCGCAGCCGCCGTCGCCGCTCGGCAGTCCGGAGCCGTGCACCGGGAGGTAGCCGATCTCGCCGGTGCCGCCGGTGGCGCCGCGCCG
This sequence comes from Kitasatospora sp. DSM 101779, assembly GCF_025655475.1. Classification (GTDB taxonomy): domain Bacteria; phylum Actinomycetota; class Actinomycetes; order Streptomycetales; family Streptomycetaceae; genus Kitasatospora. Next base: position 906,843 of record NZ_JAHTIK010000001.1, read on the forward strand.
CAGCCGGCCGTCGAGGACGACGGAGGCGCCGACGCCGTGGCTGAGCCAGATCAGCACGAAGGTGTCCCGGTCGCGGGCGGCGCCGAGCCGGTGCTCGGCGATGCCGGCGAGGTTGACCTCGTTGTCGACGGTGACCTCGGTGCGCGGGTCGGCCCGCAGCGCGGCGAGGAGTTCGGTCTGGTGGCGGGAGAGCGCGCCGGAGTTCTGGTGCTCGCCGGTGGCCGGGTCGAAGAGGCCGGGTGCGCCGACGGCGACCGTGTGCAGGCGTTCGGCGCCGGCCTCGCGGGCGGCCCGGGCGAGGGCGTCGAGGGTGTGTTCGGCGAGCCGCTCGTCGCCGCCGGCGACGGTCGCGGTGGCCCGGGTGCGTCCGGTGAGGTCGGCGACCACCAGGTCGACGCCGGTGGTGCGGACGTCGAGACCGGCGATGAAGGCGCGGTCGGCGACCAGGGCGTAGAGCCGGGCGTTGGGTCCGCGGCGCTGCTCGCCGCTCTCGCCGACGACGGCGACCAGGCCGGCCCGCTGCAGGCGTTCGAGCAGGTCGGCGACGGTGGGGCGGGACAGTCCGGTGAGGCCGCGCAGTTCGGTGGCGGTCAGCGGGCCGCTCTCCAGCAGGAGGTCGAGCGCCAGCCGGTCGTTGATGGCCCGGGCGGTGCTGGGCGTCGCCGTGCGCGCGGTCGTCATGGAAGCGCATCTTTCCAGAGGTTTTTATCAGGGTCCCTTCCTGATAGTTTATCGGAGTCATGCCGGACAGACCGGAGAGGACGATCGCATGGCGGACGAACTGCACGGCGTACGGCGCGCCAGAGTGGGCATCGCCCTGGTCTTCGCCGTGCACGGCGCGGTGACCGGCACCTTCGCCACCCGCATCCCCTGGATCCAGGACCACCTGGACCTCGGCCCCGGCGAGCTGGGGCTCGCGCTGATCGCCCCCGCGGTCGGCTCCTTCCTGGCCATGCCGCTGGCCGGCCGGATCGTGCACCGCCACGGCGAGCGGACCGCCGTCCGCGCCCTGCTGATGGCCTGGACGCTGGCCCTGGCCCTGCCCGCCCTCGCCCCGAACCTCGCCGTGCTCTGGCTCGCCCTCTTCGTGTATGGCGCCAGCGCCGGCATGTCGGACGTGGCGATGAACGCCCAGGGCGTGGCCGTCGAGGAGCGGCTCGGCCGCTCCGTCATGTCCGGCCTGCACGGCATGTGGTGCGTCGGCGGCCTGGTCGCCTCCGGCTTCGGCGTGCTCGCCGCCCACCGCGGCATCGACGCCCGCGTGCAGTTCGCCGTCGCTGCGGCGGTGCTCACCGCCCTCGCGGCGGCCGTCACCCGCCCGCTGCTGGACGTCCGCCCGGAGCCGGAGCAGGAGGCGCCGCCGCGGTTCGCGCGGCCGCCGCGCTCGGCCCTGCTGATCGGCCTGGTGGGCTTCTGCGCGGTCTTCGCCGAGGGCGCCAGCATGGACTGGGGCGGCGTCTACCTGCGGGACGTCACCGGCGCCTCGGCCGGGACGGCGGCCGCCTGCTACTCGGCGTTCGCCGCCACCATGGCCGCGGCCCGGCTGGCCGGCGACACCGTGGTGGAGCGGCTCGGCCCGGTGCGCAGCGTCCGGCTCGGCGGCTCGGTCGCCACCGTCGGCGGCCTGCTGGTGGTCGTCTCGACCGGCGCCTGGCTGGCGATCCCGGGGTTCGCGCTGATCGGCATCGGCATCGCCGTCGTCGTCCCGCTCGCCTTCGCGGCCGCCGGCAGGTCCGGCGGGAACGCGAGCCAGGCGATCGCCGGCGTCGCCACCGTCACCTACACCTCGGGGCTGGTCGCCCCGGCGATCGTCGGCGGCATCGCCCAGGCCACGTCGCTCACCGTCTCCTTCGCGGTGGTGACGGTGCTGGCCGCCGCGCTGATCCCGTCGGCGGGCGCACTGCGCCGCAGGGCGACGGCGGACCGCGCCCCGGCCCGGGTCCCCGCCCACGTCGACTGACGGACTGGGTGGCCGCCGAATTGGCCGCCCTCGCGCCCGTGACGATTTGCCAGGCACGGGGATGGGGCCGGGTGCCATGATCACCGGCATGCCGATACGTTTCCCGCAGCCCCTGCTCCCCGGCGACCGGATCGCCGTGACCTCCCCCTCCAGCGGTGTCCCGGACAACCTCCGCAAGCGACTGGACACGGCCGTCCGCACGGTCGAGGACCGCGGTTTCGAGGTCGTCCTCGGCCGCTGCATGGACGGGTCGGGGCACATCAGCGCACCGGCGGCGGAGCGCGCGGCCGAGCTGACCGAGTTGCTGACGGACCCGGCGGTCGGGGCCGTGGTGCCGCCGTGGGGTGGCGAGACCGCCATCGACCTGCTGCCGCTGCTCGACTGGGACCGCATCCGTGCGGCCGAACCGACCTGGCTGGTCGGCTTCTCCGACCTGTCGACCGTGATGACCCCGCTCACCCTGCGGACGGGGATCGCGACCCTGCACGGCAACAACCTGATGGACACCCCGTACGACGTCCCCGCGGGCCTGCTCTCCTGGCTGGACATCGTCTCGATGCCCGCGGGCGGCCGCTTCGCCCAGACGCCGCCCGACCGCCACCGGGTGAACGGCTGGGTCGACTACGCCGTCTCCCCGGAGGTCCGCGAGCTCGTCCTCGACGGCCACGGCACCTGGACCCGGCTGGACGGGGGCGGCGACCTCGACGTCGAGGGCCGGCTCGTCGGCGGCTGCATCGAGACCCTGTGCAACATCGCGGGGACGCCCTACGGCGACGTCCCGGCCTTCGCCCGCGAGCACGCCCCCGAGGGCCTGCTGGTGTACGTCGAGGCGTCCGGCGACGACGCCTACACGATCTGCCGCAACCTGCACGGGATGCGGCTCGCCGGGTTCTTCGACGCCGCCAACGCCGTCCTGGTCGGCCGCACCTCGGCGCCCGACGGCCGGTCGCTGACCCAGCACCAGGCGGTGCTGGACGCCCTCGGGCCGCTCGGCGTGCCGATCCTCGCGGACGTCGAGTGCGGCCACGTCCCGCCGTACCTGCCGATCGTCAACGGCGCCCTCGGCCGGGTCGTCCGCACCGCCGACCGTCGGGAACTCGTGCAGACCCTGGCCTGACCGGCCGGCCGCCGGCCCTCAGACCCGCACCGGCAACGCGGCCGGGCATCGGCTGCGTAGCGACCGCCGCCGGGTGAGGGTCGCGGGGTCGGCGTCGAGGGCCAGCCGCGGGAAGCGGCGCAGCAGCGCCCCCACGGCGATCTCGTTCTCCGCCCGGGCCAGGGCCGCACCGGCGCAGAAGTGCGGACCGCGGCCGAAGGCGAGGTGCGGCGGGCCCTGCCGCGCCGGGTCGAAGGCGTCCGGATCGGGGAAGCGGGCGGGGTCGCGGTTGGCGGCGGCCCAGGACAGCCAGACCCGGTCGCCCGCCGCGATCCGGGTGCCGTCGACGGTGAGGTCCTCGGTGGGGAAGCGGCGGACGGCCAGCATGGCCGGCGGGTCCCACCGCAGTACCTCCTCTGTCACAGCCGACAGGCCGAGCCGTCCCGCGCGGACGGCCGCCAGTTCCCGCGGCCGGGTCAGCAGGGCCAGCACGGTGCCGGAGATCAGGCCGACCGTGTTGTGGTACCCGGCGAACAGCAGCAGGAAGGCCATGGCGAGGAGCTCCCGCTCGGTCAGCCCCGCCTCCCCTGCCGGGCCCTCGCCCGGCGGGTCCTCCGGTGCCTGCGGATCCCGTTCGGCGGCGATCAGTTCGGACAGCAGGTCGTCGCCGGGTACGGCCCGCTTGTGGGCGATCAGCTCGCCGAGGAAGCCGTGCATGGCCCGCATCGCGTCGCGCGAGCGCCCGGGGGCGCCGGGGTCGGGCGAGAGCAGGGTGTCCGTCCAGACCCGGAAGTCCACCCGGTGGCCGGACGGGACGCCCAGCAGGTCGCAGATCACGGCGACGGCCAGCGGGGCGGCCAGGTCGGCGACCACGTCCCCGCGACCGCGGGCCTCGACGTGGTCGAGGAGTGCGTCCGCGGTCCGCCGGATCGGCTCGCGCAGGGCCTCGGTCCGGCGGGGGCCGAGCGCCGCCGCGACGAGGCGGCGCAGCCGGGCGTGGTCGGCGCCGTCCCGGTTGAGCAGGTGGGCGTCGAGTTCGGGCGGCAGGGAGTCGCCCGCCGCGCCGCGGCTCCGGGCGTGCCGCTTGTCGAGGGCGAGCCGGGGGTCGGCGGCCGCCTCACGGACCTGCTCATACCCGGTGATCAGCCAGAGCGGCGTCGTGTCGGGGGCGACCGCCCGGTGCACGGCACCGCGGCGGTGCAGCCCCGCGCAGACGCCGTGCGGGTCGGCGAGGAAGCCCTCGTCCAGCGGGACGGGCGCGTCGGCGGGCGGCAGCACCGCGGTCTCCTCGGTCTCGGCAGGGCACACCAGCAAGGGGCGGGGTGCGACGGCTGCATGATCGCAGAGCCTGCGGCGGGCCGGGGCCGGTCGGCGGATTTCCGCCTGCGGGGCCGGATCGGGCATGCTCGCCGCCATGGATCTCCCCGTGGCCGTGCCGGCGCAGCGCAACCCGGTCGGCGCCCACGTCCCGGTGGCGGGTCGCGGGCTGGTCGGAACCGGACTGGCGTACGCGGCCCGGGTGGGCGCCGAGGCCGTGCAGGTCTTCGTCGCCAACCCGCGCGGCTGGGCGACCCCGCCCGGCAATCCGCAGCACGACGAGGCCTTCCGGACCGCCTGCGCCGAGCTCGGCATCCCGGCGTACGTGCACGCCCCGTACCTGATCAACTTCGGGTCGGAGTCTGCCGTCACCCGGGAGCGCTCGGCGGAGTCGCTGCGGCACTCGCTGCACCGCGCGCACGCGATCGGCGCCCTGGGCGTGGTGGTGCACACCGGTTCGGCGCTCTGCGGCCCGCGCTCCACGGCGCTGGCGCACGTCCGCTCGTACGTGCTGCCGCTGCTCGACGAACTCGAGGCGCTCGGCGCCGGTGCCCCTCGGCTGCTGCTGGAGCCGACCGCCGGCCAGGGCAGCTCGCTGTGCGGGCGGATGTCCGACCTCGCCGACTACGCCGACGCGCTGGACGGCCACCCGCTGCTCGGTGTCTGCCTGGACACCTGTCACGCCTTCGCCGCCGGGCACGACCTCGCCGCTCCGGGCGGCACGGCGGCCATGCTGGCCGAGCTGACCGAGGCGGTCGGGCCGGGTCGGCTGAAGCTCGTCCACGCCAACGACTCCGAGGACGTGCTCGGGGCCCGCAAGGACCGGCACGCCAACATCGGGGCCGGCCACATCGGTGCCGACGCCTTCGGCGAACTGCTCGCCCATCCGGACACCGCCGGCGTCCCGCTGATCATCGAGACCCCGGACGGCCGCCACGACCCCGACCGGGTCGAGGGCGCCCGGCACGGCCAGGACATCGCACGCCTCAAGGAGCTGCGCGCTGCCGCGGGCGCGGCGGCTCTCAAGGGGACGCCGGCATGAGCGCAACCACGGGCGCCGACCCGCAGAACCTGCCCGCGGACGCCGACCGGCGGGGCGGGCGCAGCCCGGCCGACCGGCTGCGCCCGGTGCTGCTGGTGCTGGTGCTCACGGCGGCGGCCGCCTCTCTGCTGCTGTGGAGCCCGGTCGACGCGCTGGGCGGCGGCCACGGCCCCTGGCGGCTGCCGATCGCCCTGGCGGTGTACACGGTGGGCACGCTGGCCTTTGTCCCCAAGCCGGCACTCAACGCGGCCGCCGGGATGCTGCTCGGCACGGCGGTGGGCCTGCCGCTCGCGGTCGCCGGGACGACCCTGGGCGCGGCGGCGGCGTTCTGGCTCGGCCGCACCCTCGGCCGGGACGCGCTGCGGCCGCTGCTGCGCGCCCGGGCGGCGGCCGCGGTCGACCGCCGGCTCACCGAGCAGGGTTTCCGCAGCGTGCTGCTGCTGCGGCTGGTGCCGGGCGTGCCGTTCCAGCCCGCCAACTACGCCTGCGCGCTCTCCGGCGTGCGCCCGGCGCCCTACCTCGCCGCAACCGCCCTGGGCGTGCTTCCGGGCACCGCGGCCTCGGTGGTGGCCGGCGCGAGCGCATCATCGCCGACCTCGCCGGCCTTCCTGGTGTCCACCGGGGCGGTCGTGCTGATGACCGCGGTGAGCGGGTTCTCGCTGCTCCGCTCCCGCCGCGCGGCCGCAGCCGGCTGAGTCGCCGGCGGGTCGCCCGTCGCCCGCGGCACGCCGACACGTGCCGGGAGGGGGCGGCGGCAGGGGGCCGCCGGCAGGGCCCGGCGCGGACACGACCGATATTGGGTGGCAGTCGTTCCCGACGCTGCCTCAGGATGTCCGGCATGACGACCGAACGCATCGATCCGCCCTTCGCCGCCGACGAGACCGCCATGCTCACCGCCTGGCTGGACTACCACCGGGCCACCCTGCTGCTGAAGACCGAGGGTCTCGACCACGACCGGCTCCGCGAGCGCTCGGTGCCGCCGTCCTCGCTCAGCCTGCTGGGCCTCGTCCGGCATATGGCCGAGGTGGAGCGGTACTGGTTCCTCGCCGTCCTCCAGGGGCAGGAGTTCGAGGAGGGCATCTACTGGACGAAGGACGACGAGGACGGCGACTTCAACCAGGTCGACACCGCCGACGTGGAGGCCGACCTCGCCACCTACCGCGCCCAGGTCGAGCTGGCCCGCGAGGCGGCCGCCGGGCTGCCGCCGGAGACGGTCGGCAAGCAGCTGCGCCGGGGCGAGGAGGTCACGCTGCGGTGGATCCTCGTCCACATGATCGAGGAGTACGCGCGGCACAACGGACACGCCGATCTGATCCGCGAGCGGATCGACGGCGCGACCGGGGAGTGAGCAGGGGCTGACGCCGTTACAGCTTCGTTGACGGATCGTCAACTTCCCGAAGCTGCCTCCCCATATGGTCTACACGCGGAACCGTCCGGCGACCTGCGGCGTCGCACCGGGTGTCGGGATCTCCCGGCGATCGGGCGCGCCACGACCCGGACGGCGGTCGCGTGCGGGCACCGAACCGGTGATCAGTGCGATACTCGGACAGTTCCAACAAGTGGATGACGTGTCAAAAAGACACGCCCACGGGGGGCGCGTACGGGTCGGGAGAGGGAGGCGCGGCAAATGGGAGCACTTCGCGACGAGCACCACAACGGGTGGCTGATGCCCTCCGGGAACTACCCCGCTGCGGTGTACGACGACGCGTGGGACACCGAGGACACCCTGCCGTCCGTGCCGGCGCCCGCGGCGAAGATCGTGTCGCTCAAGCCGACCGGCTTCGAGGCGGCCCGCACCGTCGGCGAGCACCTGCGCACCGGCACGCCGGTGGTGATGGACCTCAGCGAGATGGACGACCCCGAGGCCAAGCGCATGGTCGACTTCGCCTCCGGCCTGGTCTTCGGCACCCGCGGCGGCATCGAGCGGATCGCCCGCCGGGTCTTCCTGCTCACCCCGCCGGACGTCGAGGTGACGGTGATCGACCGCCCGCTCGACAACAGCGGCTTCTACAACCAGAGCTGATCCACCCCTCCCCGACCGGGGGCGGCACCCGCCGTCCCCGGTTTTCTGTTGCCCGGAACCGGGCGCACCGCGACGCGGAGCCGTCTCAGTCAGGATTCTCCGCTCCCCTTTGAGACATTCATGTCTCACATGCTCTACACTCGACTCATGGCCACCGATCGCGACTCCGTCCTCGAGGCAGCCGTGGGCGTGCTCTCCCGCCGCCCCACCGCCCACCTCGACGAGATCGCCCGCGCCGCCGGGATCAGCCGTGCCACGCTGCACCGGATCTTCCCGGGCCGCGAGGCGCTGATCCGCGAGGTCGGCATGCTCAGCCTGCGGAAGTTCGCGGACGCCTGCGACACCGCCGGGATCGAGGAAGGCCCGGCGGACGCCGCCCTGCGCCGACTGGTCGACGCGGTCGTCCCGGACGCCGCGCTCTGCGCCTTCCTCGCCGGCGAGAACCAGCTCTACGACGACCCCGAGATCAACGACCTCTGGGAGGCGCAGGACGCCCGCGTCCGCGCGCTCTTCCTCCGCGGCCAGCAGCAGGGCGTCTTCCGGATCGAACTCGCGGCCGGCTGGCTCAGCGAAGCCTTCTTCGACCTCGTCGCCGGCGTCGGCTGGGCCGTCCAGGACGGACGCCTGGCCCCGCGCGACGGCGCGTACTCGCTCACCGAGCTGTTCCTCGGCGGAGCCCTCAGGAGATCGGAACAGTCATGACCGGCACCCACGTCCAGGCCCGTGCGCAGCACCGCTGGGCCGGTCTGGGCGTACTCGTCCTGGCCGTCACCCTGGTCGCCCTCGACGCGACCGTGCTCTCCCTCGCCATCCCGTCGATCAGCGAGACGCTCCGCCCGAGCGGCACCCAGCTGCTGTGGATCGGCGACGCGTACTCCTTTGTCCTCGCCGGACTGCTCGTCAGCATGGGGGCGCTCAGCGACCGGATCGGCCGCAAGCGGCTGCTGCTGCTCGGCTCCACCGCCTTCGGCGCGGCCTCGCTGCTCGCCGCCTACTCCCCCGGCGCCGGCTGGCTGATCCTGGCCCGCGCCCTGCTCGGCGTGGCGGGCGCCACCATCATGCCGTCCACCCTGTCACTGATCCGCGCGCTCTTCCCGGACGCCCGGGAGCGGGCCACCGCGATCGGGATCTGGGGCGCGGGCGCCACCGCCGGCGCCGCACTCGGCCCGCTGGTCGGCGGCGTGCTGCTGGAGCACTTCTGGTGGGGCTCGGTCTTCCTGCTCAACCTGCCGGTGCTGGCCCTGCTGCTGGCGTTCGGCGTCTGGCTGCTGCCGGAGTCCCGCGACCCGCGACCGGGCCGCTGGGACGTCGCCAGCGTCGCCCTGTCGATGGCCGGTGTCATCGGCGTGGTCTACGCGGTCAAGGAGGCTGCGGCACACGGCCCGTTCGATCACTGGTCGGTGCCCGCCGCGTTCGTCCTCGGCGCCGCGGCGCTGATCCTCTTCGTCCGCCGCCAGCTGCGGCTGGAGACCCCGCTGCTCGACGTCCGGCTGTTCGCCGACCGCCGGTTCACCGCGGCCGTGGTCGCCACCCTGACCTCGCTGATCGGGCTCTCCGGCGTGATCTTCTTCATGTCCCAGTACCTGCAGCTGGTCCGCGGGATGTCCCCGCTGGCGGCCGGCATCGCCGAGCTCCCGGCCTTCGCCGGCGCGGTGGTCGGCGGTCTGCTGACCGCCCGCGCGGCCCGCCGGTTCGGCACCCGGGCCGCCCTGACGGCCGCTCTGCTCGCCATGGGCGCGGGCATCGCCGTCCTCGGCCTGATGCACCGCGACAGCACCTACCTGCTGCTCGGCGCGTCCTTCCTGGCCGTCGGCACGGCCGAGGGCGTCGTCTACACCCTCTCCTCCGACCTGGTGCTCGGCGCCGCGCCGGCGGAGAAGTCCGGAGCCGCCTCGGCCGTCTCCGAGACCGCCTACGAACTGGGCACCGCACTCGGCATCGCCCTGGTCGGCTCGGTGGTCACCGCGATCTACGCCGGCGGCCTGACCGTCCCGGCCGGGGTGGACGCGGCCGCCGGCGAACAGGCCCGCGAGTCGATCGGCGGCGCGGTCGAGACCGCGGCCGCCCTGCCCGGCCCGCTCGGCGCCCGTCTGCTCGACGACGCGCAGCTCGCCTTCGTGCACGGCGTCAACGTGGCGGCCTGGCTCGCCGGCGCACTGCTGCTGGCCGCCGCGGCCACCGGCTGGTGGCTGCTGCGCACCCGCCCCGGACGGACGGCGGCCGGACCCGATGCCACCGCTACGGGCGGCGCCGGCGAACGGCCCGAGGCACGGGCTGCCGAGAGGGTCTGCTGACCGGGGCGAGGCACCGGGGGCGGGTCGGCCGACCCGCCCCCGCGCGGATCAGGCGAACCTCGAGCTGGGCACCGGCCCCGCCGAACGCACCCGGTCGCGCGGGCCGGTCAGCCAACTGCCCCGCACCCGCGCCGCGAAGGCCGCGAGCAGCTCGTCCGGGTCGGCCGGGGTGTCGCCGTCGCCCTCGTCCGGCTCGGGCTCGGCGGCGTGGATCTCCTCCGCGAGTTCCTCGGCGGACCGGTCGTCGCCCGGGGTGCGCTCGGGCTCGCCCGCGTCGCCGATCCGCAGCGACGGCTCCCAGGGGGCGACGACGTGCTGCACCAGCAGGGTGGAGACGTCCGCCGAGACCGCGGGCGGGTCGGTCCAGCAGGTGGCGTGCTCGAACAGCACCTCGCCCTCGGCCCGGTCCCGCAGCGCGGCCAGCACCTCCGGCTCGGACGCGTTCAGGTCGTACGCCACCACCAGGGTGTCCGGCGTTCCCGGCCGGTAGGGGGCGGCGGGCAGGCCGAGCAGCCCGGCGGCGGCGAGCCCGAGCGCCCGGCTGCCGCGGTCGGGCAGCAGCGCCACCGCGGCCGGGCGGCGGCCGGTCGCCCCCAGCACCACGGCGAGCCGGTCCAGACCGCGGCGGCAGCCGTCGAAGCCTTCCTGGTAGAAGGCCCAGCGGCCGGTCATCCCGGCGGCGAAGCCGTACGGCGAGAGGGTGGCCAGCAGGCCTCCGGTCAGCGTGTAGTGCCAGCCGCGCAGGTCACGGCGGTCGGCCGGGGTCGCGTCCACGGACCGGCGCAGCGTGCGGCGGACGCGGTCCGCCGCCGGGCGCCAGGTCTCCGAGGGCTCGCCGAGGCCGGCGAACACCCGGCCGGCCGTGTCGAGCCGACCGTCCATCAGGGCGTTGTGGACCAGCAGGTAGCGGCCCGGCCAGTCGGTCAGCAGGCCGTCGTGCTCGGTCAGCAGCTCGACGGCGGCGGCGTGCCGCTGCTCGTCCTCCAGCGCGACGGCGAGCTCCAGCAGGATCTGCTGCGGGCCGGTCCGCGCTTCGGGCACACGGCGGAGGAGGCCGCCGCGGCGTGGGGTAAGGGCCAGCCGAAGTGCCTCCCGGAGGGCGGGCACGGCGAGGGCGGACACCCCGCGCTCGATGCAGGCGTAGCCGTAGGCGTAGAGCGCGTCCGACCGGTCGGAGTGCCTGGCGACGGCGGCCGCCGCCTCGGCGAGGTCGTCGAAGCCGGCCCCCTCGGCGAGCCGGCGGACCAGCGGTGCGCAGTCCGCGGGCGCCAGTGAGTCGGCCGCGTGCCGCAGGGTGCGCATCGCGCCCTGCGGGTCGCCCGAGTCGAGGAGGTCCCGGGCCTTGGTCAGTTCGGTGGTCATGCATCAGCTCCGGAGGAAACGGGCGGGCGTCCGCGTCCCGCCGAGGTCACGGGGAGAACGCGGACACGACGGCACGCCGGACACGGGCCGCCCGCCCCTCGGGGCTGCGGCACGGCGGCGCTCATCGGGACGGGTGGCGGCCGCCCTTCCGGTCGTGGTCGCACATGCGGCCGATCATGTCGGCCGCCGCCCGTCCGGGGCAATCGGATTTCTGCCGTCCCTCCGGTGCGCACCCCGGGGTGGGCGGTGTCGGCGCGGTGGGGCATCCTGCCCGGATGGATCTGCGCGCCGACCTGCTGCCGCCGCCCGTCCCCGCGGAACGCCTGGCCGAGCTGGCGGCGGTGGTGGCGGCGATCGCCGATCTCGTCCTCACCGGCGGCCCGGCGGCTGCACAGCCGGCGGTTGATGCGTTCAACCGCGGGACGGGGCACGGCTGCACCGTCGCCGACTTCGCCGCCTGCGACGGCGGGCGCGGTGCGGACGCCCTCACCCGGGAGGCGGCCCGGCCGGCCGTCCGGGGCACGAGCCGCGCGGAGGCCGCCGAGCTGGTCCGGCGGGTGTGGGTCGCCGGACCGGACACCGACTGGTACCTCCGGGTGCTGCGCACCGCACTGCCGCATCCGCACCTGCTCGACCTGCTGTTCCACTCCCCCGCGAGGCACGCAGCGGCTGCGGAGGACGTGGTGGACACGGCACTGGCCTACCGTCCGATCGCCCTCTGAGACCGGTGGCGGGCCGTCAGGCGGCGATCGGGACGGGGCGGCGGGTGCGTTTCTGGTCGAGGATGTGGGCGGACCAGTCGGCGGTGCGGCCGCAGATGGCCAGGGCGGTGAAGAGGTGCACGGGGACGTCGGCGGAGTCGAGTAGGACGGCGGCCCAGAACTCGGGACCGGCCGCGGCCGTGGCGGGAGCGGCGCCGACCTCGGTGAGGAGTTCGCCGGCGGCCTCCTCTAGTCGGGCCGCGGCCTCGTAGCGGGGCGCGGCCGCCCGCACCACGGCTGCGCGCAGGGCCCGGGCCCGCTGCGCGGCCGGGCCGGCGGCGGGCGCGGCGAAGAGCGTCAGCGCCTCGCCGCTCACCAGGGCGGCCCGCACCACCGCCCGGACGTCCGCGCCGTGTTCGATCTCGGCGACCAGTCGCAGCACGGCCGCCGGGACGGTCCGGTGCCGCGGGCCGGCCATCGCGGCGACCGCGGTGGAGAGGCAGGTGGCCACGTCCGCGCCGGTGGAGGCGATCAGCCGGGCCGTGGTGGTGGCCGTGTCGACCGGATGGACGGCGACGGAGCACCAGTACGCGTCGACGGCCCGGACGTGCTGCGGTTCGGCGGTGCCGCGCCAGCGCAGCAGGAAGCGTTCGGCGGCGCTGCCGCCGGCCTCGATCGCCCAGTGGGGCACGGCGGGCAGGTGCAGGCCGCGGACGGACTGGGCGACGAAGGTGTGGGTGGCGATGGTGGCGCGTTCCAGGTCCTCCCGGGCCTGTTCGTCGCCGATGTCGTGCAGCGGGCCGAGTCCCCAGGCGGGGCCGAGTCCGGCGAGGGAGTTCTGGGTGTCCACCCGGACGTCACCGTGGCGGACGGGCAGGGTGAGCGGTTCGCCCGGGCCGAGTCCGGGCCACGGTCTGCCGTCGACGAGGATCCCCCAGACCTCGTCGAAGGTGTGACGCCCGATCAGTTCCGTGAGGTCGGGCGCGGGGGTGGTGCGGTCGGGAGCGGTGACGTCGGACATGGGGCGACTCCTCGGTGCGGACCGGCTGCTTCGGTCCTGGTGGTGCGGTCCTGGTGGTGCGGTCGTGTCGACGGGCCCGGGTGGTGCGGAGCCCGCGGACGCGGCCCCGTATCGGGTACCGCGTCCGGGGACGGCTGACGGGCACCGCCCGCCGCGGGCCGCGAGGGCCGGCGGGGACGGTGCCCGGGTGGTGCTCCGGTACGGCTCAGCGGCCGACGCCCGCCGACTGTCCGGCCGGCCGGCGTTCGGCCGGGGTGGGAGCCGCGCCGGCGGCCGGGGCGGCCGCAGGTGCGGCC
>NZ_JAHTIK010000001.1:919979-994672 GCF_025655475.1 Kitasatospora sp. DSM 101779
GGCCGGGGTGGGAGCCGCGCCGGCGGCCGGGGCGGCCGCAGGTGCGGCCGGGGCAGGTGCGGCGGCCGCCCGGCGCCGCAGGTAGAGGTTGTTGAGGACGAGGGCGGACGCGGTGAACAGCGCGCCGACCACCTGCATGCCGGCCGGGATCACACCGGTCAGCGCGGAGATGGTGAAGGCGGTGATCGGGACGACGTCCATGAACAGCACGCCGTTGAGCGGGCCGAGGTTGCGGTTGCCGATGTTCCAGGCGAGGACGCCGCCGAAGCCGGCGATCAGGCTCATGTAGGCGAGCTCGGGCAGGATCGTGACGACCGCGCCGCCGGTGGGCACCGCGACCGCGCCGGTGGCGAGCAGCACGGCGGTGATGACCACGGCGCTGCCGAGGCCCAGCACGGTGGTGACGGTCGTGTACTTGATGGGCGACCAGCTCGGGAAGTAGGTCGCACCGGAGGTGTAGATCACCCAGCAGAGCGCGGCGAAGAGCAGCAGGGCGTCGGCGCCGAAGTTCTGCGGGGTGTTGACGAGCGCGGCCAGGTCGCCCTTGGTGACGACGAGGATCACACCGACGAAGGACAGTCCGATGAAGGCGAAGGACCACTTGGGCGGCACGACCTTGCGCAGCACCCAGTTCACCAGGAAGCCCATCATCGGCATGGTGGCCATCATGATCGAGGCGATCAGCGCGCCCTGCTCGCCGATCAGGTCCTGGCCGAAGAAGACCAGGAACTGGAAGCCGGCGAAGCCGGCGGTGCCGAACAGCCAGGCCAGGCCGACCCGCTCGCCCTTGAGGCGCAGCCCGGCGGCGCCCTCCCGGGCCCGCAGGACGAGCACGAAGATCAGGCCGGCGATCCCGTAGCGCAGGCAGGTGAAGGTGAAGGGGTCGATGTGCTTCAGCGTCACGTCCATGAGGGGGAACATGGCCCCCCACGAGAGCGTGGCCGCGAGGCACAGCAGGACCCCTCGGGCGTACTTCTTCTGGTCGTTCACAGTTCTCCTGTCAGGGAGTCGGGGTGAGGTGGGGCGGCACGCAGGACGGCGGTCATGCCGTCGTCAGCTCCATGCGGTCGGCCTCCGAGGCCGCGTTCTCCTGCCCGATCAGGTCGAGGACGGTCGACAGCAGCTGCGCCGTGCGCACCTTGCCGGTCGGGCTGTACGGGATCTCGGGGACGGTCACGACGCGCGCGGGCAGCTGCGGTGCGCGGCGCAGGCACGCGGCGAGGACGGCACGGGAGCCGCTCGCCTCGCGCTCGGGGGAGATGGGGGCGAAGGCGGCGACCAGCGTCTGGCCCTCGTCGGGGAGGTCGACCTTGAGGACGGCGGTCTCCCGGACGCACGGGAGGCCGGTGAGCTCGTCCTCGAGGGCGAAGATGTTGACGTCCAGCGGATGCCGGCCGTCGGCCTTGGTGACACCGTCGTTGCGGGCGCTCAGCTCGATCCGGCCGCCCTCGTCCATGACGCCGCTGTCGCCGGTGAGCAGGTACTTCTGGGTGCGGCCGGCGTGCTCGATCATCAGGAAGTCGGGCTCGGCGGAGGCGTAGCTGTCCATCAGCTGGTAGCTGGCGATGGCGATCCGGCCGAGCCGGCCCTTCGGCAGCGGGCGGTGCTCCGGGTCGAGGACGAGGATGGTGCTGCCGGGCATCGGGCGGCCGGAGCGGGCCGGGGCGACGTGCAGCTCCTCGGGGCCGATCATGGTGTTGAGGCCGGTCTCGGTGGTGCCGTAGTACAGGTGCAGGACGGGGCCGAGGCGGTCCCAGGTCTGGTTGATGACCCAGCGATTGAGGTGGCGGCCGCCGGACAGCAGGAAGCGCAGCCGCGAGGTCCTGTGCAGGTGCTCGGAGGCCGGGTGCGAGACCAGCCGGTTGAGCACCGGGGGCACCATCAGGGTGGTGGAGACGCCCTCGGCGACGATCAGCTCGGCCATCTTCTCCGCGTCCTCGTACGGGCTGAGCACGACCGTGCCGCCGAGCGAGAGGAAGATCCGGGCCCAGCCGGGGCCGGAGGAGTGGTAGAGCGGGACGGTGACCATGTGGACGTCGTCCTCGTCGAAGGAGTACTGGTCCACCAGGTCGGAGAGCCGGCGCGCCTCGAACGAGGAGTTGCGGATGACCAGCTTCGGGATGCCGCTGGTGCCGGAGGTGAAGGAGAACGCGGTGAACGGCTGCTCGACCGGGGTGGTCGGGGCCGGCTCGTAGGCGGCGAGTGCCTGGAAGCAGACGGCGCCGGGCGAGGCCGGGCCGGTGTCGTAGTCGTCGTTCTCGGGGCCGGCGAGGTGGATGCTGAGCACGTCGCGCTCGCCCGGCCAGCCGGACCGCGCCAGCAGCGGGCGGCGCAGCGGGGTGCTGATGAGCACGGTCGGCTGCAGCTGCTCCAGGGCGCCGGCGGTGGCCTCGGGGGTGGTCGTGTAGTCGAGGCCTATGCAGGGCACGCCGAGGGTGGCGCAGGCGGCCATCACGACCACCAGCTCCCAGCTGTTGCAGGACATGAAGGCGGCGCGGGCGGGGCGCTCGGCGGGCAGGTGGTCGGCGAGGCCGGTGGCCACCCGGGCGACCTGCTCCGCGAGTTCGGCCCAGGTGAGCCGGAAGTCGCGGTCCACCACGGCCACGTGGTCGGGGCGCCGCGCGGCGTGCTTGCGGATGTCGTCCAGCTTGATCATGCGTTACTCCGATGCTGCGGTGGTGGCGGACGCCGTCTCGGGGGCCCGGGCGGCGGCGGGTTGCGGCTGGTAGAGCGTGTAGATCTCGCTGCCGCTGGCGCGCAGCGCCCGGATCTCGGCGCGGGTCGCGTCGCAGAGCTTCTCGCCGGGCACGGTGATGGGGATGCCGGGCGGGTAGGCGATGATGAAGTGGTCGGCGCTGTCCTCGTGGAGGGCCGCGGATGTGGTGCGGTAGGTGCGCTGGATGACCCGCAGTGCCTCCAGCAGGCGGAGCAGGGTGCCCTCGTCGACGCCGATGTGGACGTGGAAGAGGACGGCGCCGCCGCTCTCCCGGGCCACGTAGAGGGCGTACTCGTCGAAGAGGATGCGGCGGAAGTCGGCGGCGGTGATGCCGAGGGCGCGGATGTCGACCAGGACGCGGGTGGGGTCGTCGGAGACCAGCATGGCCGGGTCGGTGAGGTGGCCCTCGGGGCCGAGGGTGCGGTAGGCGGAGAGCCGCGGGTCGGTGGCGATCTCGGTGCGCAGGGTGCGGGCGAGCATCAGCGACCGCTCCAGCAGCGCCTCGCCCTCGTGCTCGGCCTGCAGCCGGGCGAGGTCGAGGCTGGCCAGCACGGGGAAGCTGGGCGAGGTGGTGTGGTGCTGGAAGAGCGCCTGCGCGGTCCGCTCCTGCGCCTCCCGATCGCCCACGAGGTGCAGGTACGACCCCTGCCGCAGCGCGGACATCGACTTGTGCGCGGAGTGCGTGACGGCGACCGTCATCGGCAGTGACGGGTCGTCGGCCCGCAGCTGCTCGACGGCGGCGAGGGCGGTGAGCGGCCGCAGGTGCGGATGGAAGCGGTGGATGGCGCCCCACGCCTCGTCGACCAGGACGTTGACGGTCGGGTGGATCCGGGACATCTCGGCGAGCAGCGTCGGCAGGTCGTAGCGGACGCCGTCGTAGGAGACGGCGGAGAGCACGACGGTGTCGTAGGGGCGGCCCTCCGCGGCGGCCTCGGCGAAGCTGTGCAGCAGCAGCGGCAGGTCGGCGAAGGTGCGCGGGCAGGTGTCGCAGCAGCGCCGCATGGGGGCGTAGTCGACGTCGACGGTGAGCGAGCCGAGGGCGAAGTGCACGGACTGGTGGCAGCTGCGGTCGGCGAGCACCCGGCCGCCGGGGCGGGTGAGGGCGGCGAGGGCGACCCGGTTGGCGGTCGAGGTGCCGGCGGAGAGGAAGAGCGTGGTGTCGGCGCCGAAGGTCCGGGCGGCCAGCCGCTGGGCCTCGCGCAGCGGGCCGTGCGGACGGAAGAACGAGTCGAGCATGGTGCCGCTGTAGGACACGTCGGCGGCCAGCTGCGCCTGCCCGAACAGGGCCTCGTACACGGCCTTGGTCCGGGAGTTGAGGATGGACCGGCCGTGCGAGAGGGGCAGGGCGTGGAAGGACGCGATGTCGCGTCTGGCGACGCGCAGGACGGCATCGGCGAGCGGGGTGGCGCTCGGCTCCGGGGGGCCGAGCTCCGACGCGGCCTGCGGGACGGCTTCCGGCCCGAGGGCGGTGCTGCTGGCTGGGGTCATGGGTGTGCACTCCAGAGGGGTATCGGAGCACCCGGGAGAGGGCGTGGGCTGAGTGCCTCGCCCTCCATGAAATAAAACCTTCGCGCCGGTATCAAATCTCATCGGGAATTGTGATGGCTGCGCGAAGTTCCCACAAGGCGCGTCGGGCCGGCGCGCGGTGTACGGATGGGACGCCAGAGGCCGCCGAGGGCAGGCGTGGCGGATCCACGCGCCCCGGCCGCCGATTCACGCACTTCGTAACACCCAGACGCGCACAACCCGAGCCGGATCACGGCCATCGGCACCGCCCGGCACGGCTCGTTCCGGCACGGAGGAGTTGACGGAGCGGCAAAGGTTCGCACCGTAAGTACGATGATCTACCTAGAAGGCGAGGCGGGCGGCGTTCCGCTTCGAAGTTTCCGACCGTTCGGTCGGATTCTGCCGCGGGGAGCGGCCGTTGCCCGGCGGCACCGGCGGCGACCTCTTGGGGCAGGTCCTGCGGCACGTCCCACGACATGGACGAGTACGGGCACACCACGGTCGTGGCCGACCTGCCCGACGTCCCCATGGCCCGGTTCGCCGGCCGGCGGCTCCTCACGGCCCGATCGGTCCGCCGCCCGTACGAGCACCTCGGCTTCGACCTCCGCCCCGCCCTCCACTTCGGGTCCGGAAGCATCCGCGTCCTCACCCCCGCGGACCAACTCGTTCTGACCGGCGGGCCGATCCCGGGTGAGTCCGCCCGCGCCCCCGCACGCACGGACGGACCGAATCCCGGCTCCGGGCGGGCCGCGGTGCTCAGGGCAGGAGGACGGCCTTCCCGTGGTTGCGGTGGGCCTCCAGGTCGGCGTGGGCGCGGGCCGCCTCGGCCAGCGGGTAGGTCCGCCAGATCGGGACGGTGAGCTTCCCCTGGGCGGCCAGGTGGGCCAGCTCGGGCACGGACTCCTCGCCCTGGCCGGAGGTGCCCGCACTGAAGCGCACGCCGTGCTGCGCGGCGGCCATGTCGGCGATCGTGAGGACGTGGTCGGCGTCGCCGACCATCGCCACCGAGTCGGCGAGCACGCCGGCACCGGAGGCGTCGAGGACGGCGTCGACCCCCTGCGGGGCCGCGGCCCTCACCCGCTCCACCCAACCGTCGCCGTAGCGGACGGCGGTCGCGCCCAGGGCGGTGACGCGTGCGATGTCGTGCTCGCCGGCCGTGCCCACCACGGTGATGCCGCGGGCGGCGGCCAGCTGCGCCGCGATGATCCCGACGCTGCCGCCGGCGCCGTGGACCAGCAGGGTCTGCCCCTCCCGGACCCCGAGCTCCTCGAGCACCCGGTGCGCCGTCCGGCCGACCGTCACCAGCGAGGCGGCGGCCTCCCAGGACAGTGCGGGGGGCTTGGCCACCGGCCGGTCCAGCAGGGCGTACTCGGCGTAGCTGCCGCCGGCCGTGGAGCCGAGGACCTCGTCCCCCACCGCCGCGCCGGCGTTCTCGCCGACCGCGTCGACGACGCCGGCCGCGTCCAGTCCGGGCACCACGGGAAAGGCGGCGGGGGCGACGGCGGCCATCAGACCGGACCGGACCTTCAGGTCGAACGGGTTCACCGAGGCGGCCCGCACCCGGATCCGGACCTGGCCCGGTCCGGGCTCCGGCGGGTCGACCTCCGACAGCCGCAGCACCTCTGGTGCACCGTACTCGGAGAAGGTGATCGCTTGGGACATCGGGAACTCCCGGGGAGAGGGGTGGACGGGACCGCAGGCGCCCCGACCCACTCTGCGGCGCCCCGAGTGGAACCGCCGCTCGGGAGCCGGTCCGCGCCGGACGCGCGAAGAACACACGCGGCCCCTGGTGTCGGGCGCGGAGACCGGGAAGACTCGCCCCCATGGTCTCGGTGGTGCAGAACGTGGCGATCGACTGTGCGGATGCCTACGGGCTGGCGCGGTTCTGGAGCAGGGTGACCGGCTGCCCGCTGGATCCGCAGGACGGGCCGGGTGATCCGGAAGTCCGGGTAATGCTGGCGGAGGGCCCGGTCCTGTACTTCAACCAGGTGCCCGAGGCCAGGACGGTCAAGAACCGGATCCATCTGTGCCTGCGCCCGGAGACCTCACGCGAACAGGAGGTGGACCGACTGCTGGGCCTCGGCGCCACCCTGGTCACCGATCGACGGAATCCCGACGGCTCCGGCTGGGCGGTCCTCGCCGATCCCGAGGGCAACGAGTTCTGCGTCCTGCGCAGCGAGTCCGACCGGGCCGCCGTGCCCTCCTGACGCCGCCGAGGCCGTCCCGCGGACACGGATACGGACACGGATACGGACACTACGGACGCAGACACAGATGCAGACGCGCGCACGGGCGCGGGCGCAACCGCGGACACCGTCAGAACAGGACGGCGCAGCCGCGGTCGCGGAGGGCCGGCAGCCAGTCCGGCAGGATCTCCGGCTTCGTCCAGCGCAGGTCGAGCTTCTCCAGGGCGGGCAGGTCGGCGATCGCGGCGGGCAGCTCGGTGATCCGGGTGGCCCGCAGATCGAGGTGCCGCAGCCGGGTGAGCCCGGCCACGGACTCCGGCAGCCTCCGCAGCGGGTTGTTCCGCAGGTCGAGGACGCGGAGTTCCGCCAACCCGCCGATGCCGGCCGGCAGTTCGGTGAGCCGGTTGTCGGCGAGGTGCAGCTCGCGCAGCGCGTGCAGTCGGCCGATGCTGTCCGGCAGCGCCGCCAACCGGTTGCGGTAGAGGCGCAGTTCGCGCAGGCTCGCCAGCCCGCCGATGGCGGCGGGCAGCTCGGTGAGCCGGTTGTCGGTGAGGTTGAGGTAGCCGAGCCGGTCGAGGCGGCCGAGGCTCTCGGGGACGGCGGTGAACCCGTTGTCGCTGAGGTAGAGGAAGTCGGTGAGTCCGGTCAGTTCGCCGATGGCCGCGGGGATGTGGTCGAGGCGGTTGTGCCCGAGGTCGAGCATCCGCAGCCGGCCGAACGCCCCGATGCCGTCGGGCACTCCGGTGAGCCGGTTCTCGGCGAGGTTCAGCGAGTGCAGGCCGGTCAGCCGCCAGAGGGTGTCCGGCACGTCGGAGAGGCCGTTGCCGCCGAGGCTCAGGTGGCGCAGGGCCGGCGCGTCGCCGAGTTCGGGCGGTACGGCGCCGATCCGGTTGCCGTACAGCAGCAGGGTGTGCAGGGCGGGCAGCGCGGCGACCGCCGACGGCAGGTCGACGAGCCGGTTGCCGTCCAGGTCGATCAGCCGCAGCCCGGGGTACGAGGCGATGTCGGCGGGCCAGCGGGTGAGATCGGCGTGCGGTGCGCGCAGGGCGGTGGGGGTGCCGTCCGCGTCACGGCGGAGGGCACCGGCCGGGAGGGTCACGGGAGCCGCCTTTCGGATCCGGGTGCGGTCGGACGCGTTGCTCAACTGCGGTTCAGCGATCGGGTCACGCCGGCCAGGGTGGCGGTGGTGAGCAGCCAGCCGGCGGCGATGAGGGCGTAGCCGAGCCACTGGTGCAGGCCCGTCCAGTACCAGGCGGTGCGCTGGCCGAAGCCGCCGATGGGTATCAGCAGGTCGATGGTGTAGATCAGCGCGTTGAACGGCGCCCCCTGCCCGGCCTGGACGGGGGTGGGCGCGCCGTGGCTGAACGCCGCGGTGCCGGCGGCGATCAGCGCGGCCAGCCAGACCGCGGCCTGCCAGGGGCGGTAGCCGTAGCCGACGGTCGCATCGAGCAGGCGTCCCCAGGCCCGGCCGAGCACCCCGAGGGTGCGTCGGCGGCGGCGCTGCTTGGCCAGCAGCACCCGGCGGGCGTCGTCGTCGTGGCCGATCCGCCGGTACCAGGCGGCGAGTTGCTCGTACGGCTGCGGGGTGTAGCCGGGGATGCGCTCCAGCCAGGCGAGGCGGTCGGCGAGGCCGGTGGCGCCCTGCAGAGAGGTGTAGCCGAGTCCGTCGAGACGCGTGTCGGCGCTGCGCGCAGCGGAGTTGTCGTACAGGACGGCGACCTGGGCGGCGCTCAGGTCGACCGCGCCCTCGGGCGTGGCGGCGGGGGTGAGGTGGAGATCGCCCGCGCTCAGGCGGGCGGCGTCCAGGGCGGTGCTGCCGTCGCCGTGCAGATGGGCGCCGTCCAGCGAGAGGCGGCTGCGGACGGTCGCTCCTGGGAGCCTCAGTACGCCGCGGGCGGTGAACCCGTCGGTGAGGATCATGGTGGAGGCGGTGAGGTCGTCACCGGAGAACGCCTCGCCACCCGGGTTGTCGAGCTGCGCGCCCTCCATGAACAGCCCGCCCCCGAAGGTGGCCCCGACCAGGCGCAGCCCGCCGCGAGAGCGGAATCCCTTCCGGGCGAAGCAGCCGCCCTCCATGACCAGTCCGCCGGCCCAGAGCGACCAGGCCGGCGGGGGACGCTCCCCCGGCGCATCGGGCGCCAGCAGCTCGGACGCGGTCAACCGGACTCCGCTGAGCCGGAGTTCACCGGTGATGTGGGCGCGGGTGAGGGTGAGCCGGCCCTCGATGACCGAGTCCTCGAAGAACAGGTTGCCGTCGACCCGTAGCAGCCAGCCGTCCAGGCCCGGCAGGCGGCAGCCGAGGAAGGACGTCGAGCGCATGGTCGCCCCGCGCAGCAGCACCCGCTGCTCGAAGGTGCAGTCCCGCAGCTGCACCGGCAGCTCGACGGCGGCCCCGGTGAGGTCCAGCTGTCCGGTGACGGTGGCTCCGACGAGCCGCAGCCCACCGACCCGCCCCCGGACGGCGGCCGGTCCCCCGCCCAGCAGCAGCGCAGCCACCACCTCGGCCCGGACGGCCGTGTCCGCCGCGCCCCGCAGGTCCAGTTCCTCCCCGCGCGGGAACGCCTCCCACAGTCGCCGCTCCGCCTCGCCCAGCTCCTCGTACGCCGGCACCCGCCACTCCCCCACCCGATTGACACCGGGTCAGGAGCGTAGTGGACGGCGGGCGCGGCACCGGGGGCGAGGTTCAGGTCTGTCCGCCGACCAGCCGTTCGCGGAGTTCCTCGGCCTTGCAGAGCCCTCGCTCGGCGGACCAGGGGATGTCCTCGGTAAGCTCGCGGAGCAGCGCGACCGCCTCGTCGAGCGCGGTCAGGGCATCGGCCGACTCCGCAGCCGTGCCGGCCGCCACCCGGGCGGCAGCGAAGCAGTACAGGACGTCGACGAGTTCCAACACGTGGGCCCTCGGGTCGAGCGCGACGAGCATCCGGGCGATCGGCACCGCCTCGCCGGTCAGTCGGAGCCCGTCCTCGAACCGGCCGACCTCCGCGAGCCGCAGACCCTGTTGGCCGGTCACACGGGCAAGACCGCTGGCGACAGCCTCGGGATCGAGTTCGGCCAGCCGCTGACTGATGGCGAGGGCCTCGGTGGCGGCTTCGAGGGCCCGCTCCGGCTCCGCGGGATCCAGACCGAGGCAGGTGCCCGCCATCGAGAGACAGGTGGCCAGCAGCGCACCGTAACCCGCCTCCCCGGCCTCGGCGAGGGGGCGGCAGAGCGCCACCGCGCGCTCCAGGTGGGGCAGTGCCTCCTCGCGCCGCTCCAGGTCGACCAGCACCGATCCGGCGGCGAGTCCGGCCACCAACCGACCCAGGGTCCGCAACGGGTCGCTCTCGGACACACGTTCCGCCCTGACGACCGATGCCCTGACGAACTCCTCGGCCTCGTCTTGGCGGCCCAGCATGAGCAGGAGGATCCCGCGGGTCCGCTGGGCCAGGTCCAGGGCCGATTCGTGGGGGGCCGCCTCGTCGGCCGTCAGGCGCCCTCGCTGGTCATCGGCCTGTTCCAGGACGGCCAGTGCTTCGGCCGGCCGCAGCCGTGTCAGCAGGACCTCGGCGAGCCAGCCCAACTCGGCGACGACGCCCACTCTCTCGGCCGCGCCACCGCGCTCGGCGATCCGGCGGCGCACTGCGACTGCCTCACGTGCCGCCGTCTCGGCCTCGCCGTACCGCGCCAGCCTCGGCAGCAGGTTCCTCAGCTGTGCCAGTGCGGCCGCCAACCGGCCGTCGAAGCGGTCCGGATCGTCCTGTGCGAGTTCCCGCAGCAATTCTGCGGCCTCCGCCGCGGCTTCGGCGGCCTCGGTCCGCCTCCCTGCGCAGAAGGCGAACGCGCCGAGCAGCTCGAGCATGCCGACCACCTCGGACGGCCCTCTCGAGGAGGGCGAACCGGCATTCCTGCGGGCCAGACGCACGGCCCTGCGCATCGTTGCGACGGCCTCGCCCGGTCGCCCGAGCGCGTCGAGACACATGGCACGGCCGATCAGCAGCTCTTCGACCACCGGGTAGAGCGCTTCGGTGGACCCGGCGTAGCACGCGAGCGCCGCGTCGAGCAGCTCCAGCGCCTCCTCCGCCCGATCCGCTCCTACGAGCATGCAGCGGAGGTTCCGCAGGAGGCCCGCGAAGTTCGGAGCGATCGTGCGGGGCTGTGTCCTGGTGAGCTCGTGATAGGCGGCCACCGCTTCCAAGGCGGTGTCCAGTGCCGCCTCCGGCTGTCGGTCGGCGTCCAGACAGGTCGCCAGCGTGGCAAGAATCATCGCCCGGGACGCCGCGAAGACGCCGGGGTGCTCCTCGTGCAGCTGGGTGTAGATGCGTGCGGCCTCCCGGGCCGCCGCCACCGCTCCTGCCGTGTCTCCGGCGTCCCCGCACTGGTTCGCGAGGGTGTTGAGGGACATGGCCAGCTCGTCCCGGTGGCCGTCTCGCTGCGCGACGACCTCCCGATAGAGGACGACGGCCCGTGCTGCGGCCTCCACGGCCTCCTCGACCTGTCCGAGCTCGCCCAGGTCGGTCGCGAGGGAGTTCAGCGCCAGAGCGAGTGAGGGCCTGTACATGTCGGGGAGTTCCCGGTACAGGCGCTCGCGGATCCCGATCGCCCGCCGGGTCAGCAGCAACCCCCTGCGCCGGTCGCCCAGGCGACCGTGGCAGTCGGCCAGTGTGCTCAGGGCCATGGCCATGTCGGGGGCGTAGGCGTCCGGATGCCGCTCGGACAGCGGCTCGCACAGTGCCACGGCCTCGGCGGCCGAGTCGAGGGCGTCGCGGAAGTGGCCGACGGCGTTCAAGCGGATCGCGAGGTTGTTCAGGCGCAGCACGAGATCGCCCACGGCGCCGGGCGCCCCGGCCAGGACCAGCCTGCGCTGGACGGCCACCGCGTCGGTCATGGTCTCCAGCGCCTCGGTGTGGTGGCCGAGGTCGCTCTGGGCCGACGACAGGACGCCGAGCGCGGTGACCAGTTGGTCGTGGACGCTGTCCGGGACGCGATCGCTCGCCGCCGCGGCTCGGAAGTGCGCGACCGCCTCGCCGGCCGGCGGGAGTGCCTCGCTGCGCCTGCCCACTGCTCCGAGGCACCCGGACTTGTTGGTCAGCGCGGCCGCCAGGGGCACCCGTACCGTCTCATGGTGGGTCGTCAGCAGGGGTTCGAGCAGTTCCACAGCCTTCTCGGCGGCAGCGAGCGCCTCCGCGGGCCTGCCCGCATCGGTGAGACGGCCGGCCAGACGCCGATGCTCGATGCCCAGCGCGATCCCGTCCTCGGCACTGCCGGTCCCGGTGGCCGTACGCAGCCGGATCATCCGTTCGGTCAGATTGAGCGCCCATGGCACGAGCACGTGCGAACTGCGCGGCAGGTGGGCCGTGAGGGTCTCGAGGGCCGCGAGCGAAGTCTCCGGAGAATCAACGCGCCGCTGCAGGGCGTCGATCAGCGGCTGCGGCCGCTCCACCTGGGTGGCCACCTCCATCATGGCCGTCCCGAGGCTGCCGGCATGGCGGGTGCAGACCTCGGCGATCAGGCCGTCGAGGCTGCCGAGCAACGGCGGGTGGGCCGCGGCACGGGAGAGCACCGTGAGCGCCCGGACGGCCATCCGGCCGGGCTCCGCCTCGGCCAGCAGACTGTCGACGAACTCGGGGTCGGACAGGACGTGCCGGCCGACGAAGCGCTCGGCGAGCCGATCGGGCTGCAGGACCTCCCAGGGATCGCCGGCGGGCACCGGGTAGACGGCCTCGACCCATTCGCGGACCTGCCTGATCTCGTGCGCCCGCAAGTCGGCGAGGACGGGTGAGCGGCGCAGCAGCGCCTCGCGTTCCCGCCCGCGCAGCGGGATCCCGCCGATCAGCGCGACCGTGGCCAGCGCGTCGGCCGGTGCGCTCCCCCTGCCGAGTCCGTCCGGAAGCGGTCGCTCGCGTTCGACCTGGGCCCAGTACAGCCACTCGTGTTCGAGGATGCGGTCCTCGGCGTCCTCGTCGGTCTCCCACGCCGGTTCCCCGGCCGTGACTCCTGCGTCCAGCAGGTCGGCCAGGGCCGTCATGTGCAGGGTCAGGACGTTGCCCGATGCCAACGCCGCGGGGCGCGGGGCGGGCAGTGCCTCGGCGCGGGCGCACCACGTCTCCTCCTCCGGCACGTCCTCGGGGTCGGTCAGCCGTCCGGCGAAGGCGGTCAACGCCTGCCGGTACAGGAGGGCGCGCGTCGCCCGGTCGGGCGCGAGCGCGGGAAGTTCGTCGACGGCGGCCCGGAGCAGGGGGGCGCATCCGGGGGCCGTCTTCGCGTGCTGCCACCAGCCGCCGGCGGTACGGGCCAGGAGGAGCACCTTGAGGGGGACGCTCCCGCGGTGGGAGCGACCGGCCTCCAGCAGGCCCGACAGCTGGTCGAGTCGCGCCTCGGCGTAGTCGAGCACCACCAGCACGGGCTTCGCGGTGTCCTGCAGCTCTGCCAGTTCCTCCGGCGAGGCGGCCGGGTCCGGCCAGAGCACCGTCCACCGGGGGTCGTCCTCCTGGAGTGCTTCCGCGAGGCGGGCGGCCAGCCTCGTCTTGCCCTGGCCGCCGGACCCGTGCAGCAGTCGGACACCGAAGCCGGTCGGCTCGCACCACTGCTTGAGCCGTCCGAGGATCTCCTCGCGGCCGTGGAAGCCGACCACCTCCCGGCCGGCCTGCAGCAGGGCGGCGGGTGGCAGCGGCCCGATCGTCGGCCCGGGGGCGTCGGTGCGCCGCAGCCGGTCGAACTCCGACTGGCCGAGGGTGGAGGAGTCGGCCCCGTGGTCCTCCAGGGCCTTCAGGAAGCTCTTGTCCGCGTGCAGCACGTAGGCCGGGACGACCTCCAGCAGGCCGTGGCCGAACTCGGGGGCCTCCGCCTTGACGACGCCGACGAGCAGTCCGCCGCTCGTCACGGCCGCGCCGGACAGTCCGGCCCACGGCAGTTCGCCCTCACCGCCGCCGGGGAGCACCGGATGGTCGGTGAGGGCGAGAAAGTAGCGGTTCCCGACGTAGCCGGTGCCCGGGTTGACGGTGCCGACCAGTTGCATGGGCTCGACGGGGACGCGCGGTTGCCCCGGCCGGCCCGGGATCTGGATGGCGTGCGGAACACCCCAGGTCTCACACTGCTGCCCGGGGCGCATCGTCGCCATCCGCCCCCACGACTCGGCCCGGCCCGGCGGCTCCTGCCACGAGGGGTCATCGATGTGCAGCAGGGCCGCGTCGTCACGGCCCTCGGGCGTGCCGCGCCAGACCACGCGCGCGTCGTGGTGCGGTTGGTGGCCCGGCCGCCACACCCGCACGGTGTGCCCCACCGGGCCTACGCCGTGGGCGGAGGCGAGCACGAGGCGCGGACCGATCGCGTACCCGCTGCTCCTGCTCCTGCCGTTCTGTACCGCGACCAGACGTGACTCGTCCATCGGTTCCCCCTCGGGTGCTCGACCGTGCTGCGGCGGGTACGCCGGGAGCCGGTCAGTGCGCGATGCGGTCCGAGACGTCCTCGGCGTCGTCGCCGTCCACGTGGTCGTCGATGGTCCAGCTGCGTCGTGCTGTCGAGCCGTCGGCGGCCGGCGGGGAGTCCGCAGGCCCGGCGGCTCGCGGGGTCAGCGTGAACGCCACCCGGTGGGTGCGGCCGCGCGACACTCCGGCCTCGGCCTCGGCGGAGACGACCCAGGCCTTGAACTTGCCGCCCGCCTTGGCCTCGGCGCGGAGCTCGATCTCGAACTCCATCTCGATCGGGCCGACCTCGAAGGAGAGCGGCTGGCCCTCTCCCCGGGAGGCCGCCTCCAGCAGTTCCTCGCGCACGGCGTCGACCGCATCGGCCAGACCGATCTCCATACCCCACCCCCAGGGTCCGCGGGCGCACCTGGCGCCCGTTCGACTGGCCGTCAGGCTAGCGGCCCGAGGCGCCGTGCAGATGTCACTTGGCGGAGTTGGCCGTGCCCGTGGTAGGGCGTCAGCCCGCGGCGATCTCCTCGACGGCGGTGCGGGCCAGGTCGGCGTCGGCGGGTACGAGGCCGATGCGGGTGCGGCGGTGCAGGACGTCCTCGGTGTCGAGGGCGCCCTCGTGGGTGAGGGCGTAGGCGATCTCGGCGCGGGTGACGTCGATGCCCTCGGCCACCGTCTCCAGCGGCCGGGCAACGTCGGCGGCGGCCACCTCCGCGGAGAGGCCGCCGTGGCGGGCGACCAGCGAGGCGGGGAGGCCGCCGGTGGGACGGCTGTCGCTGCGGCCGGGGGCGCCGACCAGGGGCAGGCGACGGGTCAGGCAGGGGCCGGCGGACAGTCCGCGGAGCCGGACGGCGGCGTCGACGGCGTCCTCGGCCATCCGGCGATAGGTGGTCAGTTTGCCGCCGACGACGGTGATGACGCCGTTCGGCGAGTCGAGCACGGCGTGCTTGCGGGAGAGGTCGGCGGTGGCGCCGCCGCCGGTGTCGATGAGCGGTCGCAGGCCGGCGAAGGCGCCGCGGACGTCCTCGCGGGTGAGGGAGGTCTGCAGCGCGGTGTTCACGGTGTCGAGCAGGAAGGCGATCTCGGTGCCGGTCGGCTGCGGCTCGTCCGGGATCGGCCCGGGAGCGTCCTCGTCGGTGAGGCCGACGGCGATCCGGCCGAGTTGCTGGGGCAGCGCGAAGACGAAGCGGCTGGTGGAGCCGGGCACCGGCACGGTGAGGGCGGCGCGCGGGTGGCCGAGGGCGGCCGCGTCCAGCACCAGGTGGGTGCCGCGGCTGGGCCGCAGCCGGACGGCGTCGTCGACCTCGCCCGCCCAGACGCCGGCGGCGTTGACGACGGCGCGGGCGGTCACGGTGAGGGTCTCGCCGGTGAGCGTGTCGGTGAGCCGGGCCGAGGTGCCGGTGACGAGGTCGGCGCGGACCCGGGTGAGGACGGTCGCCCCGTGGTGCGCGGCCGTCCGTGCGACGGCCACCACCAGCCGGGCGTCGTCGACGAGTTGGCCGTCGTGGGCGACGAGCGCACCGCTCAGGCCGGTGGTGCGGACGCCGGGCACCAGCCGGACGGTCTCCTCCGCGCCGATCCGCCGCACCCGGGGCAGCACCGCGGCGGGCGTGCCGGCCACGGCGCGCAGCGCGTCGCCGGCCAGGAAGCCGACCCGGACGAGCCCGGCCTGGCCGCGGCCGACGGAGGGCAGCAGCGGGACGAGCTGCGGCAGTGCGCGCACCAGGTGCGGGGCCGTCCGGGTCATCAGGATGCCGCGCTCGACGGCGCTCTCGCGGGCGACGCCGATCCGGCCGGAGGCGAGGTAGCGCAGGCCGCCGTGGACGAGCTTGGAGCTCCAGCGGCTGGTGCCGAAGGCGAGGTCGCGGGACTCGACCAGCACGGTGCGCAGCCCGCGGGCGGCCGAGTCGAGGGCGATGCCGACCCCGGTGACGCCGCCGCCGACGACCAGCAGGTCGATGTCCGGCTCGTCGCCGAGGGCGGCGAGTTCGGCCGTCCGGCGGCGAGCGCTGAGGGCGCTGGTTCCGGCGAATCCGGCCGCGGAGGCGGCAGCAGCAGAGGTCACGGCGCGGGGTATCCGTTCGGGTCGGCGGCGGCAGGGGTCAGGGCGCGGAGTGCCGGTGCGGATCTGCGGCGGGCGGATCTGCGGCGGGCGGATCTGCGGCGGTGGGGGGGTCAGGGTGCGAGGTAGCCGTTCAGGGCGCGGGCCAGTTCGCGGCGCCAGGCCTGCTCGGGCAGCAGCTGCGCCACCATGCGGTGCGACTGGACGGTGGACTGGGCGATGAGCAGCACCATGGCGGCCATCTCGGTGGGCTCGCCCGCGCGGATGGAGCCGTGCTGCTGGCCCTGGACGACGGCGGCGCCGATGGCGTCGAGCAGGCCGCGCTGGCTGGTGCCGAGCCGCTCGACGACGTACTCGGTGATCGTGTCGGAGTGCAGCAGGGCGCCGATCACGGGGTGGTCGCGCAGCCGGACGGCGACCTCGACGACGGCGTCCACGAAGGCCTCGCGGTCCTCGCCGGCGAGCACGACCTGCTCCTGGGTGCGGCGGATCTCCCGGGTGAGCAGGGCGCCGATGACCGCGCGGACGTCCGGCCAGCGGCGGTAGACGGTCGGCCTGCTGACCCCGGCGCGGCGCGCGATCTCCGCCAGCTGGGTGCGCTGCACGCCGAGGTGGACGACCAGGTGGGCGGCGGCATCGAGGATCGCGTCGTCGGTGCTCGTCGCCGGCGTGCCGGGCTCTGACCGTTCGGTCTCGTTACTGCTTGACATAATGCGTAATACTGTAACGCATGGCATCTGAGACGCAAGCAGGTCAGGACGGCGGCGCCGCCCTGCCCCTCCCCCCGATGAAGTGGGACGCCTGGGGCGACCCGGCCCTGGCCAAGCCGCTCCCCGAGGACATCAAGGGCCTGCTGGCCGCCGCCCTCGGCGTGTCGGCGGACGCCGCGGCCGCGCCGCTCGCCGCCGAGGACGTCCGACTGCGGCCCTCGACCCTCGCCGCCGAGGACGTCGCCGCACTCGCCGCCGTGGTCGGCGCCGCGCACCTCAGCACGGCCGACGCGGACCGGCTGCCCCGGGCCGGCGGCAAGTCCACCCCCGACCTGCTGCGCCGCCGCAGCCGCCAGCCGCAGGACGCGCCGGACGCCGTGCTGCTGCCCGGCAGCGAGGAGGAGATCGCCGCCGTCCTCGCGGTCTGCGCCGAACGCCGGATCGCCGTGGTGCCCTTCGGCGGCGGCACCAGCGTGGTCGGCGGCCTCGACCCCGTCCGCGGTTCCTTCACCGCCGTCGTCTCGCTCGACCTGCGCCGCCTCGACGCCCTGCACGCTCTCGACGAGGTCTCCGGTGAGGCCGTGCTCGGCGCCGGCCTCACCGGCCCGCGCGCCGAGGAGCTGCTCGCCGAGCGCGGCTGGGAGCTCGGCCACTACCCGCAGAGCTTCCGCTACGCGACCGTCGGCGGCTTCGCCGCCACCCGCTCCTCGGGCCAGGACTCGGCCGGTCACGGCCGCTTCGACGAGATGGTCCGCGGCCTGCGTGTGGTCACCCCGGCCGGGGTGCTGGACCTGGGCCGCGCCCCCGCCTCGGCAGCCGGCCCGGACCTGCGCGAGCTGTTCCTCGGCTCCGAGGGCGTCTTCGGCGTCATCACCCGGGTGCGGGTGCGGATCCATCCGCTGCCCGCCGCCAAGGTCCACGAAGCCTGGAGCTTCCCCGACTTCGCGACCGGCGCCGCCGCCCTGCGCGCCGTCGAGCAGCAGGGCACCGGCCCGACGGTGATCCGGCTCTCGGACGAGGCCGAGACTGCCGTCAACCTGGCGATGACCGAGAAGATCGGCGGCACCCAGGTCACCGGCGGCTGCCTGGCCGTCACCGTCTTCGAGGGCACCAAGGAGCAGGCCGAGGCCCGTCACGAGCGGACCCGCGCGGTCATGCTCGCGGCCGGCGGCACCTCGCTCGGCGCCGACCCGGCGGTGGGCTGGGAACACGGCCGGTTCTCCGCGCCGTACCTGCGCGACGCGCTGCTCGACAGCGGCGCGCTCTGCGAGACGCTGGAGACCGCCACCGACTGGGCGAACCTGGACCGGCTCCGGACGGCCGTCACCGCCGCGCTGCAGGGCGGGCTCGGCGCCAACAGCCTGGTGCTCTGCCACATCTCGCACGTCTACCCGACGGGCGCCTCGCTCTACTTCACCGTGGTCGGCGCCCAGCAGGGCGACCCGATCGCCCAGTGGGACGCGGCGAAGCGCGCCGCCTGCGACGCCATCATGGCGAACGGCGGCACCATCACCCACCACCACGCGGTCGGCGCCGACCACCGCCCGTGGATGGAGCAGGAGATCGGCGGACTCGGCGTGAAGATCCTCCGTGCCGTCAAGGACGCCGTCGACCCGGTCGGCATCCTCAACCCCGGCAAGCTGATCCCTTGACCGCCGCCGCGAGCGGCCGTCCGCCGCGCAGCGTCATGGTCCTCACCAACCCCGCCGCGGGCGGGGGCCACGCCGCGCAGGCCGCCCGCCGGGCCACCGCCCGGCTGCGCGAGCACGGCATCGAGGTGCTGAACACCGCGGGCGCCGACCCCGAGGACGCCGTCCGGCTCGCCCGGGAGGCGGTCGGTCGCGGCGTGGACGCCCTGGTCACCGCCGGCGGCGACGGCATGATCAGCCTCGCGCTGCAGGCCCTGGCGGGCACCGGAACCCCGCTCGGCATCGTCCCGGCCGGTACCGGCAACGACCACGCCCGCGCGTACGGGCTGCCGCTCGGCGACCCGGAGGCGGCCGCCGACGTGATCGCCGCGGGCCGGACCGCCACCGTCGACCTGGGCCGGGCCACCACCGCGGACGGCACCGGGCGCTGGTTCGGATCGGTGCTCGCGACCGGCTTCGACTCGCTGGTGAGCGACCGCACCAACCGGCTGCGGTGGCCGCGCGGCCGGATGCGCTACAACCTGGCGATCCTGGTCGAGTTCGCCAACCTGCGGCCGCTGCCGTTCCGCCTGGTGCTGGCGGACGGCACAGTGATCGAGCGCGACCTCGTGCTCGCCGCCGTGGGCAACACCCGCAGCTACGGCGGCGGCATGCAGATGTGCCCGCAGGCCGACCCGGCCGACGGGCTGTTCGACGTGACGGTCGTCCGGGCGATGCCGCGGCTCAAGGTGGCCCGGTTCTTCCCGACCGTCTTCAAGGGCACCCATGTGCAGCACGAGGAGGTCGAGATCCACCGGACCTCCTCGCTGCGCATCGAGTCCCCCGGCATCACCGCCTACGCCGACGGCGAGTACATCGGCCCGCTGCCGGTCGAGGTCGAGGTGGTGCCGGGTGCGCTGCGCCTGCTGGTGCCGGCAGGCGTCCGGGGTGCGGTCACCGAGTGACCGCACCCCGGCGCCGCACCGACAGCCCGTCCGACGGGCTGTCGGTGCGGCGGGCCAGACTGGGGGCATGACGCCCGAAGCCCTCAAAGCGGCCTGCCTGGCACTGAACGGCGCCGAGGAGACCTTCCCGTTCAACGCCGAGACCTCGGTGTTCAAGGTCGGCGGGAAGATGTTCGCCCTCAGCGCGCTGGAGGGCTCGCCGCTGTCGGTGAGCCTGAAGTGCGATCCCGACCTGGCCGTCCGGCTGCGGGCCGAACACCCGGCGATCACCGGCGGCTGGCACCTCAACAAGCGGCACTGGAACACCGTCCTGCTGGACGGATCGGTGCCCGCCCCGCTGGTGCTGGACATGATCGAGGACTCGTACGACCTGGTGGTCGCCTCGCTCCCGCGCGCCCAGCAGCTCCGACTGGACTGGCCCGGTGTCAGGTCCCGTGGCGGCGAGGGCGGCTGACGGGCACCTCGTCGGGGGCGCGTGGAGCACCTGGCTGCCGTCGTCCTGCCGCGCCCGGATCGCAGCCGTTCCCCCGGCCGGCGGTGCCTGTGCCCCGGACCGACCGCCGACGGCCGAAGGCTCCTCCTACGGCCAGAACTTGTGACCCTTCACGCGAATGGAGGGCCGGCCCTCGCCGGTGGTCCTGCGCAGCTTGTTGAGACCGGTGTAGGCGCGGCCCATCCGGAAGGCGGTCAGGCCGCCGACGAACGAGACGGCCGTCGCCAGGACGAGCAGCCCGATGGTGGTCACGGTCGAGTCCGCCTGGTCCTCGTCCACCGTCTGCCCGCCGTAGTGCACCAGCATCGGCACCCAGACCAGCAGCAGGGCGAGCAGCACCGCGCCGACCACCAGGTTGGCGAGCCGCTTCGCGCGGGCCTTGGCCAGGCTCTCCACCCGGACGCTGAAGTCCATCCGGCAGGTCGGGCAGCGGAAGAGGGTCGTGGCGGCGCCCTCCCGCGGACGGACGAACTCAGGTGAGGACAGTTGGCTGACCTTCCACCGGGTGGTGATCAGGGTGCCGGCCGACTTCACCTCGGCCAGGCAGGCGAAGGACAGCGTGTACCGCTCCCCCAGGTGCACGGGCATGCGCTCGGGTCCCCTTCTGCCGCCGCGGGGCGGTCGGGCCGCGCCCCGCTCGGTGCGTGGACCTCCATCGTCGGGCACGGCACCGGGCGCTGTGCGGCGAATCGGCGAATTCCCCGAACAACTATCCGGCCCGGTACGGCAGTTCGACCTCGGCCCAGACCACCTTGCCCTCCTTGGTGGGGCGGGTGCCCCAGCGGTGGGCGAGTTCGCTGACCAGGTGCATCCCGCGGCCGCCCTCGTCCTCCTCGGCCGAGGAGCGCAGCCGCGGGGACTGGGCGCCGGCGTCGGAGACCTCGACGGTCAGGGTTCGGTCGTCGCGGTAGAGCCGCAGCCGGCGCGGCGCATCGGCGTGCAGCAGGGCGTTGGTGACGAGTTCGCTGACCATCAGTTCGGCGAAGTCCGAGTGCCCGGCCAGGCCCCAGGCCTGCAGGGTGGCCCGGGTGAAGCGGCGGGCCTGCGCGGGCAGCGGGCCCTCGCCGGGGAGGTCGAGGGTGGCGATGCGCTCGGCGGGGACGGGCAGGGCGCGGGCGAGGATCATCGCGATGTCGTCGTCGGTGCCCTCGGCGACCAGTGCGGCGAGCACCGCGTCGGCGCTCTCCTCCAGGGTCCGCGGGCGGCCGGCGAGGGTGCGGGCGAGCAGGGCGATGCCCTCGTCGATGTCCTGGCCGCGGCGTTCGATCAGTCCGTCGGTGTAGAGGGCGACGGTCGCGCCGACCGGCAGGGTGAACTCGACGGCCTCGAAGCCGGCGCCGCCGATGCCGAGCGGGACGCCGGGCGGCAGGTCGACCGTGCTGGCGGTGCCGTCGGGGGCGACGCGGACGGGCGGCAGGTGTCCGGCCGAGGCGACGGTACAGGTGCGGTCCACGGGGTCGTAGACCAGGCAGATGCAGGTGGCGAACTGGCCCTCGCCGATGGCGTTGGCGGTCTCGTCGAGCCGGGTCAGCACCTGCTCGGGCGGCAGGTCGAGAGTGGCCAGGGTGCGGGCGACGGTGCGCAGCTGGCCCATCGTGGCGGCGGCCCGGATGCCGTGGCCCATGACGTCGCCGACGACCAGGGCGACCCGGCCGCAGGAGAGCGGCACCACGTCGAACCAGTCGCCGCCGACCTCGGAGACCAGGCTGCTCGGCAGGTAGCGGTGGGCGATCTCCAGGCCGAGGGTGCGGTGGATCTCCTGCGGCAGCAGGCTGCGCTGCAGGGTGAGCGCGGTCTCGCGCTCGCGCCGGTAGAGCCGGGCGTTGTCAATGGCGAGGGCGGCGCGGGCGACGAGTTCCTCGGCGAGGGCGACATCGGCGGCGGTGAACGGCTCCGGGTTGCGGGTGCGGACGAACTCGGCGCCGCCGAGCACCATCCCGCGGGCCAGGACCGGCACCATCAGGTAGGAGTGGACGCCCGCGGCGATACCCGGGCCGACCCGGTCGGAGCTGGGCACCAGGCCGCGCAGTACCTCCTCGTCGACGTGCGAGCGCAGCAGCGGCCGTCCGCTGCGCAGGCACTGGGTGTAGACGCGCTGGGCGTCGTACTCGGTGGTCGCGCCGACCGCGTCGGCGGCCCGGGTGAGCCCGGCCTCGTAGGCCTCGCCGACGGCGACGGCGCGGACGAGGATCGGCTTGTCCGGCTGGATGGGGGCGGGTTCCTCGCCGCGCAGCACCGGCTCCAGCAGGTCGACGGTGGCGAAGTCGGCGAACCGCGGGATGACCGCCTCGATCAGCTCCTCGGCGGTGCGCTGCAGGTCGAGGGTGGTGCCGATACGGGCGGTGGCCTCCGCGAGCAGGGCGAGGCGCTCCTGGGCGCGGGCGGCGCGCGCCTCGGCCTGGAAGCGCTCGGTGACGTCGATCAGCGAGGAGCTGACGCCGAGCACCCGGCCGGTGGAGTCCTCCAGTCTGAAGTAGGAGGCGGACCAGGCGCGGTCGCGGCGCGGTTCGCCGGGGGTGCGGCCGTGCGAGCGGGCGTCGACGATCGGGCGGCCCGTGGTGAGCACCTGGCGCATCACGGCCTCGATCTCGGCGCTGTTGAGGCCGGGCAGCACCCCGGAGACCCGGCGGCCGATGTGTTCGTCCACCGGCACCCCGTTGATCTTGGCCAGGGCGTGGTTCAGCCGGACGAAGCGCAGGTCGGTGTCGTAGACCGCCATGCCGATCGGGGACTGGTTGAAGATGCCGTCCAGGACGGCGAGGTCCGCCTCGACCTGGCGCAGGGCGCGGACGTCGGAGCCGGTGACCAGCAGCAGGCGCTGCCCGGCGGGCCCGGCGATCGGATAGGTGTGGAACTCGATCTCGACGTCCGTGCCGTCGCGGTGCCGGATCGGCCGGATGCCGGACCAGCCGGAGCCCGCCATGATCTGCTTGAACAGCTCGTCGGCCTGGTGCCGCCTGCCCTCGGGGACGAGCAGCTCGGCCGCGTAGGCGCCGACGGCCTCCTCGGCGGGATGGCCGGAGAGCGCCGCGGCCTCCTCGCTCCAGTGCAGGATGCGGCCGTCCTCCTGGAGGAGGGCGGTGGCGAGGGGCACCAGACGGTGGCCGGCCAGGCGCGCCGAGGCTGC
Organism: Kitasatospora sp. DSM 101779; assembly: GCF_025655475.1. GTDB lineage: Bacteria > Actinomycetota > Actinomycetes > Streptomycetales > Streptomycetaceae > Kitasatospora. Next base: position 942,764 of record NZ_JAHTIK010000001.1, read on the forward strand.
GCCCGCCTCACCGCGGCCGGCGCCGTCGGTGGCGGTCCAGTCGAATCCGTGCATCTTCAGGAGTTCACCTGCCCGGTACCTTCCCGGTGGGAGGCCGGCCAATCCGGTCCCCACCAGACTGCACAAAGCCCGGCCGGTCGGCGACTGCGGGTCTCCGGCCGGTCGGGCGCGGTCTGTTCGTACTCAGCACGCCGGTCTCCCGCCGGCCGGCCCGCCCTCGGCCGGTCCCCGTCCGGCCAGTGCCGCCTCCAGCAGGCCGGCCCACTGGCGGACGATGCCGGAGCGGCGGGTGCCGTCGTCGGTCAGCAGGTTGGCCAGGCCGAGGCCGCGGGCCATGTCCATGGTGGCCTGCACGGTCTCCCGTACCCCGGGCCGGGACTCGTCCGCGCCGAGGAACTCCACGGCGGCCCGGTGCGACTCCCGGCCCACGTGGTTCTCCAGCGCGACGATCCGCTCGCGCAGCGCGTCCTCGGTGGCGGCCGCCACCCACAGGTGCAGCGCGGCACGGAACAGTGGGCCGGTGTAGAGCCTGACGATCATGGAGACCACGGCCTCGGTGCGGCCCGGCCCGGCCGGCGGCAGCTGCTCGGCGCTGGCGCGCACCTGGGCGAGCCGCTCGTCGGCGACGTGCTCGACGGCCGCCGTGAAGAGGTCCTCGCGGGTCGGGAAGTGGTGCTGGGCGGCGCCCCGCGTCACTCCCGCCCGCTCGGCGACCACGGCGACCGTCGACCCCTGCCAGCCCAGCTCGGCCAGGCACTCCACGGCGGCCTCCAGCAGGCGGCGGCGGGTGGCGCGGCTTCGGTCCTGCTGCGGGGTGCGCAGGGCTGCGGCGTGGGCGGTCATGGCCTGGCTTTCCGGTGACGTGTACGGCGGGTGGGCCCGATCCTCTCAGATCGCCGGCGCGCCGGCGGCGGACGGGCGGGCCCGCAGCTCGCGACGGAGGATCTTGCCGCTCGCGGACTTGGGCACCGCGTCGAGGAACTCCACCGCCCGCACCTTCTTGTACGGGGCGACCTGCGCCGCCACGTACTCCTCGACCTGGGCCTCCGTCAGCTCGCTGCCGGGGGCCCGCACCACGAAGGCCTTCGGTCGTTCGGTGCCGTCCTCACCGGTGATGCCGACGACCGCGGCGTCCGCGATCTCGGGGTGGGTGAGCAGCAGCGCCTCCAGCTCGGCGGGGGCGACCTGGTATCCCTTGTACTTGATCAGCTCCTTCACCCGGTCGACGACGAAGAGGTAGCCGTCCTCGTCGACGTAGCCGACGTCGCCGGTGTGCAGCCAGCCGTCCGCGTCGAGCATCGCGTCGGTCTCCGACTGGCGGCCGAAGTAGCCCTTCATCACCTGCGGGCCGCGGAAGAGCAGCTCGCCGCGCTGCCCGGCGGGCAGGTCGGTGTCGGGGTCGTCGAGGGAGACGATCCGCAGCTCGGTGGAGGCCACCATCCTCCCGACCGTGCCCGGCGGCGGCGCCGGGTCGTCCAGCGGGACGACGTGGGTGACCGGGGAGAGCTCGGTCATGCCGTAGCCCTGGTGGATGCGCGGCAGGCCGAGCCGGCGGGCGGCGGCGTCGGCGAGCTCGGCGTCCAGCGGGGCGGCGGCGCTGAGCACGTACTTCACCGAGGAGAGGTCGTAGCGGTCGACTAGCGGGTGCTTGGCCAGGGCCAGGACCATCGGCGGGGCGGCGAACACGCCCTCGATCCGCTGCTCCTGGATGGTGCGCAGGAACTGCTCCAGGTCGAAGCGGGGCAGCACGACGACGGTGGAGCCGCAGCGCAGCGGATGGTTGAGCAGCGCGGTCAGGCCGTAGATGTGGAAGAACGGCAGCACGGCGATGATCCGCTCGCCGGAGGCGGTGGCGTGCACCGAGTCGGTCTGCGCCAGGTTGGAGCCGATCGAACGGTGGGTGAGCATCACGCCCTTCGGCAGGCCGGTGGTACCGCTGGAGTACGGCAGCACGGCGAGGTCTCCGGGGTCGATCCGCGGGGCCGGCTCGGCGGCGGCGGTCGCGGCGAGGTCGGTGAGCGAGCGGTGGCCGGGGGCATGGTCGCAGACGAAGACCTCGGCGATCGGGCGGCCCTCGGCGGCGAGCGCGGCGGCGGCCTCGGCGGCGACCGGCAGGAAGGCGGAGACGGTGACGATCCAGCGCGCGCCGCTGTCGCGCAGCTGGCCGGCGAGTTCGCCCGCGGTGGCGAGCGAGCTCACCGTGGTGACGGTGGCGCCGGTGCGGGTCGCGCCGTAGAAGGCGACCGGCCAGGCGATGGTGTTCGGGCTGAACAGCGCTACCACGTCGCCCTGGCGCACGCCCGCCTCGGCGAGGCCGGCCGCGGTGCGGCGGGCCGCGAGGTCGAGCTCGGCGTAGCTGAGGGTACGCCCGGTGATGCCGTCGACCAGGGCGGGCAGGTCGGCCCGGCCGTCCAGATCCCCGAGGACGGCGTCGTGGATGGGCACGTCGACGGGCTCGATCTCGGGGTGGTCGCTGCGGAACACCATGCATACCTCCGGCGGGGTGATGGGGAGCTCGCGGTGCTGCCAGGTTGCCGGGTCACAGCCTGCCCGCTTTCCGCCCCGCAGCCCAGAGGGCGTACAGCACGGAAACGAGACGAGCGCCCCAGGGCATGGGGGGCAGCCACCCGGGGGCGCGGGGGCAACCACCCAGCGGCGCGGGGGGGCAGCCACCCGGGGGCGCGGGGGGCAGCCACCCGGGGGCGCGGGGGCAACCACCCAGCGGCGCGGGGGCAGCCACCCAGGGCGCGGGGCAGCCACCCAGGGGCGCGGGGAACTGCGCAGTCCGGGAGCGGGTATCAGAACAGCATGGGCCAAGCCCGGATCTGTACGTGGGCCGCATCCCGATTGCGCAGTTCCCCGCGCCCCTTAGTGGTTGCCCGTGACCCTGAGTGGTTTTCCTGCGCCCCTTAGTGGTTGCCCGTGGCCCTGAGTGCTTGCCCCGTATCCCGGGGTGGTTGCCCGTGGCCCTGGGGGCTTGCCCCTGGCCCTGGGGGCTCAGTACGACCGCGGGAGGCCGAGGGTGTGTTGGGCGACGTAGTTGAGGATCATCTCGCGGCTGACCGGGGCGACCCGGCCGACCCGGGTGACGGTGAGGAGGGCGGCGAGGCCGTACTCCTGGGTGAGGCCGTTGCCGCCGAGCGTCTGGACGGCCTGGTCGACGGCCCGGCAGGCGGCCTCGCCGGCCGCGTACTTGGCCATGTTGGCGGCCTCGCCGGCGGCCAGGTCGTCCCCGGCGTCGTACAGGTGGGCGGCCTTCTGGGTCATCAGCCGGGCGAGTTCGACCTCGATGGCGCACTGGGCGAGCGGGTGGGCGATGCCCTGGTGGGCACCGATCGGGGTGTCCCAGACGGTGCGGGTGCGGGCGTAGTCGACGGCGGTGTCCAGGGCGCGGCGGGCGGCCCCGATGGAGAACGCCGCCGTCATGATCCGTTCGGGGTTGAGGCCGGCGAAGAGCTGGAGCAGCCCGGCGTCCTCGTTGCCGACCAGGGCGTCGGCGGGCAGCCGGACGTCGTCCAGGAAGACCTGGAACTGCCTCTCGGCGGCGACCAGCTCCATCGGGATGGCCCGGTACTCGAAGCCGGGGGTGTCCCGCGGGACGACGAAGAGCGAGGGCCGCAGCCGGCCGGTGCGGGCGTCCTCGGTGCGGGCGACGAAGAGCACGGCGTCGGCGTGGTCGACGCCGGAGATGAAGACCTTGCGGCCGGTGAGCAGCCAGTCCTCGCCGTCGCGGCGGGCGACGGTGGAGATCCGGTGGGAGTTGGAGCCGGCGTCGGGTTCGGTGATGCCGAAGGCCATCCGGCGGGTGCCGTCGGCGAGGCCGGGCAGCCAGCGGCGGCGCTGTTCCTCGGTGCCGTAGCGGGCGATGACGGTGCCGCAGATGGCGGGCGAGACGACGAGCATCAGCAGCGGGCAGCCGCCGGCGCCGAGCTCTTCGAGGACGATGGCGAGTTCGGTGATGCCGGCGCCCCCGCCGCCGTACTCGGTGGGCAGGTTGACGCCGAGGTAGCCGAGCTTGCCGGCCTCGGCCCACAGTTCGTCGGCGTACTCGCCGGCGCGGGCCTTGGCCTGGAACCAGGCGGGGCCGAAGCGGGCGGCGAGGTCGGCGACGGCCCGGCGCAGGGCCTGCTGTTCGGGGGTCTCGACGAGGGTGCCTGCGGTGGTGCGCGGTGCGGACATGCGGCGTCCTTCCGGGCGGTGAGGGTGGGTGCCGTACGGGGTGTTCGGGGCTCAGGCGGGCTGGACGACGGCGAGGACGGCCCCGGGCTCGACCTGCTGGCCGGGGGCGACGCGAAGTTCGGTGAGCAGCCCGTCGGCGGGGGCGGTGACCTGGTGCTCCATCTTCATGGCCTCCAGCCAGAGCAGCGGCTGTCCGGCGGTGACGGTGTCGCCGGGGGCGGCGGCGGTGCGGACGACGGTGCCGGGCATGGGGGCGAGCAGGGCGCCGGGGTCGGTGCGCTGCGTCGGGTCGGGGAAGCGGTCGAGGGCGGTGAGGGCGGTGGCGCCGTGCGGTCCGTCGATCCAGATGCCGCTGCCGTGTGCGGCGACGTGGAAGGTCTGCCGCAGGGCGTCGGTCTCCAGGACGACCAGGTCCGGGGCGGAGTGGAGCAGCCGGGTGCCGGGGTGGCCCTCGGCGTCCAGGCCGGTCCGGCCGATCCGGTAGCGGACCTCCCATTCGCCGCCGTCGGCGGCCCGGTACCGCTTGACCTGCGGCTGGGAGGCCAGGTTGCGCCAGCCGGAGGGCAGTGCGGTGCGGCGGGCGGCGGCGTCGGCCAGTGCGGCGGCGAGGGCGGCGAGCGGGGTGTCCTTGCCGTCGGGGGCGGTGAGGTCGGCGGCGTGTTCGGTGAGGAACCCGGTGTGCAGCCGGGCGTCCAGGAAGGCGGGGTGGCGCAGGGCGCGGACGAGCAGTTCGCGGTTGGTGGCGGGGCCGTGGATGCGGGCGCGGGCGAGGGCGTCGGCGAGCCGGCGGGCGGCGGCGTCCCGGGTGGGTGCCCAGGCGATGACCTTGGCGAGCATGGCGTCGTAGTGGACGGTGACGGTGGTGCCGTCGTCGGCGCCGGAGTCCAGGCGCAGCCCTGCGGGGGCCGTGGCGGTGGTGAACTCGGTGTGCGGGTGAGCGAGTTCGAGGCGGTGCAGGGTGCCGGTCTGCGGCTGCCAGTCGCGGGCCGGGTCTTCGGCGTAGAGGCGGGCCTCGATGGCGTGGCCGGTGGTGGCGGGCGGTTCGGCGGGCAGCGCCTCGCCCTCGGCGACGGCGATCTGCAGGGCGACCAGGTCGAGGCCGGTGACGCATTCGGTGACGGGGTGTTCGACCTGGAGGCGGGTGTTCATCTCCAGGAAGGCGAGCCGGCCGTCGGGGGCGAGCAGGAATTCGGCGGTGCCGGCGCCGACGTAGCCGATGGCCCGGGCGGCGTCGACGGCGGCGCGGTGCAGTGCGGTGCGCTCCTGCTCGGTGAGTCCGGGGGCGGGGGCCTCCTCCACGACCTTCTGGTGGCGGCGCTGCAGCGAGCAGTCGCGGTCGCCGACGGCCCAGACGGTGCCGTGGGTGTCGGCCATCAGCTGGACCTCGACGTGCCGCCCGGTGGGCAGGTACGGCTCGCAGAAGACCTCGTCGGACCCGAAGGCGGCGAGTGCCTCGGCGCGGGCGGCGGTGAGCGCGGCGGGCAGGTCGGCGAGGTCGCGGACGATCCGCATGCCGCGTCCGCCGCCGCCGGCGGCCGCCTTGACCAGCAGCGGCAGGTCGGCCTCGGCGGGCTGCCCGCCGACGGTGAGGACGGGCACGCCGGCCTCGGCCATCAGCCGCTTGGCGGCGGTCTTGGACCCCATGGCGGCGATCGCGGCGGGCGGCGGCCCGATCCAGGCGAGGCCGGCGTCGAGGACGGCCTGCGCGAACTCGGCGTTCTCGGAGAGGAAGCCGTAGCCGGGGTGGACGGCGTCGGCGCCGGCGGCCCGGGCGGCCGCGATCAGCAGGTCGGCCCGGAGGTAGGTGTCGGCGGGGGCGGCGCCGGGGAGGCGGACGGCGGTGTCGGCCTCCCGCACGTGCGGGGCGTCGGCGTCCGGGTCGGCGTGCACGGCGACGGTGGCGATGCCGAGGTCGCGGCAGGTGCGGAAGATCCGCCGGGCGATCTCGCCGCGGTTGGCGACCAGCAGAGAGGTGATCACGTGGGTCGTTCCTCCACAAGAAGCTACATCCGGAAGACGCCGTAGCCGCGGGCGCCCTCGACGGGGCCGCTGTGTACGGCGGAGAGGCAGAGTCCGAGCACCGTCCTGGTGTCCCGCGGGTCGATGACGCCGTCGTCGTAGAGCCGCCCCGAGAGGAAGGCGGGCAGCGACTCGGCCTCGATCTGCTGCTCGACCATGGCGCGGATCGCCGCGTCGGCGTCCTCGTCGTACGGGGTGCCCTTGGCGGCGGCGGACTGCCGGGCGACGATGGACAGCACCCCGGCGAGCTGCTGGGGGCCCATCACGGCGGACTTGGCGCTCGGCCAGGCGAACAGGAAGCGCGGCTCGTAGGCCCGCCCGCACATGCCGTAGTGCCCGGCGCCGTAGGAGGCGCCCATCAGTACGGAGAGGTGCGGGACGCGGGAGTTGGCGACCGCGTTGATCATCATCGCGCCGTGCTTGATGATGCCGCCCTGCTCGTAGGCCTCGCCGACCATGTAGCCGGTGGTGTTGTGCAGGAAGAGCAGCGGGATGTCGCGCTGGTTGGCGAGCTGGATGAACTGGGCGGCCTTCTGCGACTCGGCGCTGAACAGCACGCCCTGGGCGTTGGCGAGGATGCCGACGGGGTAGCCGTGCAGGGTGGCCCAGCCGGTGGCCAGGCTCGGCCCGTACAGCGGCTTGAACTCGTCGAAGTCGGAGCCGTCGACGATCCGGGCGATGACCTCGCGGGGGTCGAAGGGCACCCGCAGGTCGCCGGGGACGATGCCGAGCAGTTCCTCCTCGTCGTACTTCGGCGGCTCGGCCGTGATGTCCGGCAGCGGGCCGCGGCGCTGCCAGTGCAGCCGCCTGACGATCCGGCGGGCGATCCGGCAGGCGTCCGGCTCGTCCTCGGCGACATGGTCGGCGAGGCCGGAGGTGCGGGCGTGCATGTCGGCGCCGCCGAGCCGTTCCTCGTCGGCCTCCTCGCCGGTGGCCATCTTCACCAGCGGCGGACCGCCGAGGAACACCTTGGCCCGCTCGCGCACCAGCACGGTGTGGTCGGACATGCCGGGCACGTAGGCGCCGCCAGCGGTGGAGTTGCCGAAGACGACGGCGACGGTCGGGATGCCGGCGGCGGAGAGCCGGGTGAGGTCGCGGAATAGCGCCCCGCCGGGGATGAAGATCTCCTTCTGGCTGGGCAGGTCGGCGCCGCCGGACTCGACGAGGTTCACCAGCGGCAGCCGGTTGTGCAGCGCGATCTCGTTGGCCCGCAGCGCCTTCTTGAGCGTCCACGGGTTGCTGGCGCCGCCGCGCACGGTCGGGTCGTTGGCGGTGATGACGCAGACCGTGCCCTCGATCACCCCGATGCCGGTGACCAGGGCCGCGCCCACGGGGTGGTCGCTGCCCCAGGCGGCGAGCGGGGAGAGCTCCAGGAACGGCGAGTCCTGGTCGAGGAGGAGTTCGATCCGCTCGCGGGCGAGCAGCTTGCCGCGGGTGCGGTGCCGCTCGACGTAGCGGGCACCGCCGCCGGCCAGTGCCTTGGCGTGTTCGGCGTCGAGTGCGGCGAGCTTCTCCAGCATCGCGGCCCGGTGGGCGGCGTGCTCGGCGCCGCCCGGGTCGAGGCGGGTGGGGAGGACGGTCACAGGAGGGCCTCCGGGATGTCGAGGTGCCGGGAGCGCAGCCACTCCCCCAGCGCCTTGGCCTGCGGGTCGAAGCGGGCCTGTGCGGCGACTCCCTCGCCGAGCAGCCCGGCGACGGTGAAGTTGACGGCCCGCAGGTTGGGCAGCAGGTGCCGTTCCACCGTCAGTCCGGCGGTCTCGGGGAGCAGTCGGCGCAGCAGGTCGGTGGTGAGCGTGTGGGCGAGCCAGCGCCAGCCGTCGTCGGTGCGGGCCCAGACGCCGAGGTTGGCGTCGCCGCCCTTGTCGCCGCTGCGGGCGCCGGCGACCAGGCCGAGCGGGGCGCGGCGGGTGGGCCCGGCGGGCAGTGGCTCCGGCAGCGGCGGCTCGGGGAGCGGTCCGAGCGGCCGGGTACAGTCGGGCGGCGCGATCCGGCGGGTGCTGCCGTCGGGCAGCACTGCCGTGTGCGGGACGCCGCGCCGGTCGGTGTACGCGGTCTCGAAGACGCCGTACGGGGTGCCGGGCCCGGGCGGTGCCGTGAGGTGGAAGCCGGGGTAGCCGGCGAGGCCGAGTTCGACGGCGGCGGCGCCGACCGCACGGCCGACGGCCCGCTCGTCGGGGTCGCGGACGGTGAGGCGCAGCAGCGCGGAGGCGGCCTCCTCGGTGTCGGCGTCGGGGTGGTCGGTGCGGGCGAGGGTCCAGCGCAGTTCGGCGGGCCGCCGGGCGAGCGCCTGCTCGAACTGGCGGCGCACCAGGTCGGCCTTGGCCTCCACGTCGAGGCCGGTGAGGACGAAGACGACCTCGTTGCGGTAGCCGCCGAGCCGGTTGAGGCCGACCTTGAGCCGGGGCGGCGGCGCCTCGCCGCGGACGCCCTCGACGAGCACCCGGTCGGGGCCCTGCTGGGCGAGCCGGACGGTGTCCAGGCGGGCCGTCACATCCGGTCCGGCGTAGCGCGGTCCGGCGGTCTCGTAGAGCAGCTGGGCGGTGACGGTCTCGACGGTGACGGCGCCGCCGGTGCCGGGGTGCTTGGTGATGACGCTGCTGCCGTCGGCGTGGATCTCGGCGAGCGGGAAGCCGGGGCGGGGGTCGCTGCCGGGGCCCAGGTGCTCCCGGAAGAAGGCGTAGTTGCCGCCGGTGGCCTGGGCGCCGCACTCCAGGACGTGGCCGGCGACGACGGCGCCGGCGAGTGCGTCGAGGTCGTCGGGGCCCCAGCCGAAGTGGGCCATGGCGGGGCCGGTGACGAGGGCGGCGTCGGTGACCCGGCCGGTGACGACGATGTCGGCGCCGCCGCGCAGGCAGGCGGCGATGCCGGCCCCGCCGAGGTAGGCGTTGGCGGCGAGCAGACCGGGCCGCGGCCCGAACTCCCCGGCGCGGGCGAGCAGGTCGTCACCGAGGACGTGGCCGGTGCGCAGCGCGAGGCCCTGCTTGGCGGCGAGTTCGGCGACCGCCTCGGCGAGCCGGGCGGGGTTGAGCCCGCCGGCGTTGACGACGAGTTTGACGCCGCGTTCGGCGGCGAGCGCGAGGCACTGCTCGGCCTGCCGGAGGAAGGTCTTGGCGTAGCCGAGGCCCGGGTCCTTCAGTCGGTCCCGGGCGAGGATGAGCATGGTGAGCTCGGCGAGGTAGTCGCCCGTCAGCACGTCCAGTGGCCCGCCGGTGAGCATCTCCTCGAACGCGGCGAATCGGTCGCCGTAGAACCCTGACGCATTGCCGATCCGCAGCATGCCCGCCTCCCCTGCGCTGGTCGTGCAGCAGCCTGGCAGCGGCCTTCGGATAAATCAAGCATGCATGCTTTTTTTGCTGCGAAACCTCTCCCGGTCGGCTGCGGGGCCGCCTCGGGCCTCCCCGTCCGGGCCCCGCGGCGGGACGGTTCGTCCGGTGATGGACGGGGCCGCACGGGGGTGGTACGGGCCCGAATCCGACGGACCGTCACAGCCCGTAATCAGAAGCGCGGCCTCCGGTACCGCCGATGGCCCAGTGGCTGCGGAGATTCCCACCCGGGCGGACGAACCTCGCGCGTGCCCGGAGGACCGTTTCGTCTCGCCGTGCCAAAACTGGGTGGCGGGCGCCGTCCTGCCGGCGAGCCGTCGGCCCGGCGCCCGGGTTCCACCCAGGAACGTTCCCCCTCGAATTGGAGAAGACCGTGAAGGACATCCGCAAGGCTCTCGCGCTGACCGCCGCCGCCGGCGCTCTCGTGCTCGGCTCGGCCGGCGTGGCCAACGCAGACGCGAGTGCCGTCGGCACGGCCACCAACTCCCCGGGCCTGCTGTCCGGCAACGTGATTCAGGTTCCGATCCACATCCCCGTCAACGTCTGCGGGAACAGCATCAACCTGGTCGGTCTGCTGAACCCGACGGCCGGCAACGTCTGCAGCAACAGCTGAGCAGCGCGCACGGGTGCCCCCGGTGCGGCCCGTTCCACGGGCCGGCCGGGGGCGCCGCCGCGACCGGCCCCGGCGGTGGCGGTCCGTCAGGCCTGGGCCTCGATCTGCTCGACGACGTGCTCGCACAGCTCGTGGGTACGCAGCGCGTCCCGCGCCGAGAGCACCTTGCCGGCCCGGACGGCCTCCAGGAAGGACAGCACGATCTGCTCGATGCCGCGCTGGCGGGCGACCGACACCCAGTCGCCGCGGCGGCGGACGGTCGGCTGGCCGCGGAAGTCGACGACCTCGGCGAGATTGATGACGCTCCGCTTGGAGTCGCCGCCGGAGACCTCCAGCACCTCCTCGGTGGCGCCGCTCATCCGGTTCATGATGCCGAGGGCGGTGAAGCCCTGGCCGGCCAGGGTGAGCACGACGTGCTCCATCAGGCCGTCACGGCTGCGGGAGCGGACGTCCACGTGCTCGATCTCGCCCGGCACCAGGAAGCGCAGCGTGTCGACGACGTGGATGAAGTCGTCGAACACGGCCGAGCGGGCGGCCTCCGGCAGTCCCTCGCGGTGCTTCTGAAGGACGATCAGGTCGCGCGGCCGTTCCTGGGCGAGCAGGTAGCCGGGGGCGTGCCGGCGATTGAAGCCGACCAGCAGCGAGCGGCCGGTCTGCTCGGCGAGGTCGACCAGCCGGCGGGCGCCGTCCAGGGTGTGGTCCAGCGGCTTGTCCACGTAGACGTCGACCCCGGCGGTCAGCAGCTGCTCGACGATCGGGACGTGCTGGCTGGTGGAGGCGTGCACGAAGGCGGCGCGGATGCCGCTGTCGATGACCTCGCCGAGGTCGGTGTAGCGGTGCGGGAGGCGGTGGGCGTCTCCGAGGCGGTCCAGCTTGGCGCGGTCACGGGTCATCAGCCGCAGGTCGAGGCCGGGTTGGGCGGTGAGCACCGGGAGGTAGGCCTTCTGCGCGATGTCGCCGAGGCCGATCACCGCCACCGGCAGGGGGGCGGGGTCGATGTCGTGGTCGTGGCTCACGGTCTCTCCTGCTGAGGGTGTGGTGGCCCCCTGCTGGGTGGTCGGGGGCGGGCCGCCCAGCAGCATATGCCAGCCATGCCGTTGAGCAGTGCGGATACCGGAGATCGGGCCCGACGGCCCGTCAGGTGGGGGTGCCGTGACACGGCACCGCGGAGGGACACTGGAGCGGGACGGGAGGAGGGCGCGGCGATGGTCGAGCGCATGGCCGGGGCGGACGGTGTCGAACTGTGCACGGAGTCCTTCGGCGACCCGGCGGATCCCGCCGTGCTGCTCGTCATGGGCGCCGGAGCCTCGATGCTCTGGTGGGAGGAGGGCTTCTGCCGGATGCTCGCCGGAGGCGGGCGCTTGGTGATCCGGTACGACCACCGCGACACCGGCCGCTCGACCTCCTACCCGCCGGGGCGTCCCGGGTACACCGGCGCCGACCTGGTCGACGACGCCGCACGGGTGCTCGACGGCTACGGGATCCCGGCCGCGCACGTGGCCGGCGTCTCGGCCGGCGGGGCGCTGGCCCAGCTGCTGGCGCTCGGCGCGCCGGACCGCGTCCTCTCCCTCGTCCTGATCAGCACCTCCTCCGCCGTGCCCGACGACCGGGAGCTGCCCGCGCCGACGGAGGAGTTCATGCGCTTCGCCTCGGCCGACGGCCCCGACCCCTCGGACACCGAGGCGGTGGTCGCCCACCAGGTCGCCTACGCCCGCCTGCTCGCCGGGGGCCGGCGCCCGTTCGACGAGTCCGCCGCCCGCGACCTGGTCCGTCGCGAGGTCGAACGCGCCCGCGACGTCGCCGCGGCCCGCAACCACGACACACTGGCGGAGGGCGAGCACCCGCGGACTCCCCTGTCCTCGATCGCCGTCCCCGTGCTGGTGGTCCACGGGACGGCCGACCCGATGTTCCCGCTCGCACACGGCGAGGCGCTCGCGGAGCGGATCCCCGGGGCGCGGCTCCTGACCCTGGCGGACGCCGGGCACGGCGTCGACCGCGCCGACTGGCCGGCGGTCGTCCGCGCCGTCCTCGACCACACGGCCGCGGGGGAACGCCCTGGCGGGTGAGCGCCTCGGGCCCGGCGCTCAGGACCGGAGGAACTCCAGGACCGCCAGCACCCGCCGGTGCGTCTCCTCGGCCCGGGGCAGGTCCACCACGGTGCCGCCGGACGCCACCGCGTACGGCACCCCGACCGGGCCCGGCGCCAGCAGCAGGGGCAACCCGACCAGCAGGACGGCGAGCACTCCGGCGACCGTCCCCGCCGGCAGCAGCCCCGCACGGAGCAGCGGTCTGCCGTCCGTGGACGCCTGCGGCTACCCCAGTTGGTCGCGGCGCCGGGTGAGGTAGGCGGTCTCGGCGGTGTTCCCCGCCAGCTCGACGGCCCTGTCGTAGGCGGCGCGCGACGCCTGACGGCGACCCAGCCTGCGCAGCAGGTCCGCGCGGGTCGCGTGGAAGGCGTGGTAGCCGGCCAACGCGTCCGCCAGCCGGTCGACGGCCGCCAGTGCCACCTCCGGGCCGTCGAGTTCGGCGATCGCGACGGCCCGGTTGAGGACGACGATCGGCGAGGGGTCGAGGCGTACGAGCTGGTCGTAGAGGGCGACGACCTGCGACCAGTCGGTGTCGGCCACGTGGCGGGCCGAGGTGTGCACGGCGTTGATCGCTGCGAGGACCTGGTAGCGCCCGGGAGCCGCACCGGTGGCCAGCCGCTCGCGCACCAGCCGGTGGCCCTCGGCGATCAGCGCCGTGTCCCAGTCCCCGCGGTCCTGCTCGCCGAGGGCGACCAGCTCGCCGCTCGGAGTGACCCGGGCGGTGCGGCGGGCGTCGGTGAGCAGCATCAGCGCCAGCAACCCGGCCACCTCGCCGTCCTCCGGCAGGAGGGCACGGACCAGACGGGTGAGCCGGATCGCCTCCGCGGTCAGCTCGTGGCGTACGGGATCGGTGTCGGGGCCGGTCGCCAGGTAGCCCTCGTTGAAGACGAGAAAGAGCACGGCGAGCACGGCGGAGACGCGTCCCGGGAGATCCTCCGCGGAGGGCACCCGGTAGGGGATGCGAGCCGCTTTGATCTTGGCCTTCGCGCGGGTGATCCGCTGCCCCATGGCGCTCTCCTGCACCAGGAAGGCACGGGCGATCTCGGCCACGGTCAGACCACCGACCATCCGCAGCGTCAGTGCCACGCGGGTGCCCGGCGCCAGCGCCGGGTGACAGCAGGTGAAGATCAGCCGGAGCCGCTCGTCGTCGATCGGGCCGAGCGGCTCGGGCGGTTCGCCGTACGACACCTGAGCCTCCATCTGCTTGGCGTCACGCTTGTTCTCGCGCCGGATCCGGTCGATGGCCTTGCGGTTGGCGGTGGTGGTCAGCCACGCGCCGGGGTTGGGCGGGACGCCGTCGGCCGGCCACCGCTCGACGGCGGTGGCGAACGCCTCGGCCGCCGCCTCCTCGGCGGTGTCGAGGTCACCGAAGCGTCGGGCCAGGGCGGCGACCAGCCGGGCCCACTCCTCGTGGTGGGCCCGGGTGATCGCCTCTCGGACGTCGGTCGCGCTCACAGGACCGGCCGCACCTCGACCTTCCGGTTGCAGGCCTTCGAGCCCTCGGCCGCCAGCTTGAGCGCCACGTCGAGGTCGGCTGCCTCGACGATCCAGAACCCGACGAGGTACTCCTTCGACTCCACGAAGGGTCCGTCGGTGAACAGCGCCTCCTCACCACGGTTGTCGATCACGGTGGCGGTGTCGGGCCCCCCGAGGCCGGCGGCGAAGACCCAGTGGCCCTCGGCCTGGAGCCGGTCGTTGAACACGTCGATCGCAGCCATCTCGTCCGCGGTGGCGAGGGCGTCGCTGTCGTGGATCACGGAGAACAGGTACTGCATCGCGAACCATCTCCTGCGCTTCGGGGACGCCCCTCACGGGCGACCGCTCACTCCTTCTACGAACGCCTCCACCCCGATCCGACACCGCCGTCCGACATTTCTCCGGGGAGTGTCCGGTACGCCGGGGACGGGCGGCCCGGGACCGACGGTATCCCGTCCGCCGCACACCGACCCCGGACCGCCCCCGGCCTGCGCCGGCGTGTGTCTTCAAGGGCGATCGGGCAGCCCCAAGGGGCGCGGGACCCCTGAATCAACCACCCTGCTGCCCTCACGGAAACATGCGCCAGCGGCGGGTGAGGGTGACGCCGTCGGGGAGGGCGGTGCGCTCGGCGCGCCGAAGGCGGTCGGGTCGAAGGCGCCGTCGACGCCCGGGCTTCCGGCGCCGGCGAGCTTCCCGCCGCCGCAGAGCCGGATGTCCAGGCCGCTGCTCTCCTCCTTCTTGAGCTCCCGGGCGAGGGCGGCCGGGTCGCCCGGGACGACGGTGACGGTCGGGTCGGTGTCCGGCGCGAGTGTGCCGGACACCACGTACCGGCGCAGGTGCGCGGACGGGCTCGCCTCGGGCGCAGACTGCGCCTCGACGGCAGGGAGAGGACCTCCGGCACCATCGGCCGAACCGGCGGACGACCGCGGTCATCACCGGTCCGACTCAACCCGCCGGGCTGCACGCGGGCCGATCGTGGCGAAGACGGCGGACGAGCCGGCTGCCGCGCTCACGGCCGGGTCGGCGGGCACCGGCCGAGAACCTCGAACACCGGCTGCCCCACGGCCCCACGACGGCGCGGCCCGATCCCCCCGACCGGTGGCCGGAGGTCACTGGGTGTCGAGGCTGCGGGCGGCGTCGGTGAGGGCGGTCAGGACGGGGGCGATCAGCGGGTGGTGTTCGGCGCCGGCGCGGACGGCGGCGAAGACCTTGCGGGTGGCGAGTTCGGTGTCCACCGGGCGGACGGCCACCGCGGAGAGGTCGGCGCCGGGCAGGGCCGAACGCGGGACGAGGGCGACCCCGGCACCCGCCGAGGCGAGCGCGACCACGGCCCGGAAGTCGTCCGAGGAGTGCAGCAGCCGGGGCTGGAACCCGGCGTGCTCGCAGGCGAGCAGCACCACGTCGTGGCAGGGGTTGCCGGGGTAGGGGCCGATCCACGGCTCGGCGGCCAGGTCGGCGACCGCGACCGGGCCCTCGCCCGCCGCCAGCGGGTGGCCGAGCGGCAGCACGGCGCGGAAGGGCTCGGCGTACAGGGGAACGCGGGTCAGCCGCTGGTCGTCTGCGCGCGGCGCACCGCGGTACTCGACGGCGACGGCGATGTCGGCCTGGCCGTCCAGCAGCATCGGCAGGCTGGCGTCTCCCTCGGCGTCGAGGACCTTCAGCCGGACGCCGGGGGCCGTGCCGGCGAGTTCGGTGATCGCGGGGGCCAGTACGAGTGCGATGCCGGTGGCGAACGCGGCGACGGTGACCTCTCCGGCGACGCCCGCGCTGTAGGCGGCGAGGTCGGCCTCGGCACGTTCCAGCTGGGCGAGCACCGCGTCCGCGTGGCCGAGCAGGATCTCGCCGGCCGCGGTGAGCCGCACTCCCCGGCCGTCCCTGGCGAGCAGGTGGTGGCCGGTCTCCTGCTCCAGCGCGGCGAGCTGCTGGGAGACGGCGGAGGGGGTGAGGTATAGCGCGGCCGCGGCGGCCGTCACGGTGCGGTGGTCGGCCACGGCCCGCAGGGTCCGCAGCCGTCGTGCGTCGATCACGGCTCAATTCTGCCAGCGGCGCGGAGCCCGCCGTTCCGCACCCCGGGAACCCCTTGGCAGGACCCCGACCGCCCGCGTCAGGGGTCCCGGCGGCGTTCCACGTGCTCGGCGCTCGGGGCGGGCGGTGCCGGGCCCCGGGCGCGGTTGAGGTCCACCGACGTGCCCGGGCCCACCGTGGGCGTCGGGTGCCCGCCGGGCCGGGGGCGGCCGGACCAGGCCCGGACCCGGGCCGCCAGCACGGGCGACCGGTCCACCATCCGCCGGCCGGTGAGGACGTACTGGAACAGGCAGCCGGCGAGGACGACGGCCACCCCGCCGACCGCGTCGAGCAGCCAGTGGTTGGCGGTGGCGACCACCACGAAAAGGGTGAGCAGCGGGTAGACCACCGCCACCGCCCACACCCAGCGCCGCCGCGTCGCGGCGATCACCGCCGCCGCGCACCAGAACGCCCAGGCGCAGTGCAGCGAGGGCATCGCCGCGAACTGGTTGGTGAGGGCGGTCAGCGCGCCCAGCGGCGAGCCGTCGGGCCCGCCGAACGGGGAGTCGCGCAGGCCGAGGCCGGGGGTGAGCCGGGGCGGGGCCAGCGGGTACCCCCAGAAGCCGAGCAGGGCCAGGCCGGTCGCGGTGAAGAGCACCGTGCGGCTGGTGCGGTAGCGGCGCGGGTGGCGCAGGTAGAGCCAGCCGAGCACCGCCAGCGGCCCGATCAGGTGGAACGTCTTGTAGTACTGCAGCGAGAGGTCGAGCATGCCGCGGGTGTGCAGCACCCAGCCGTTGACGGCCCGCTCGACGTCGATCCGCAGGAACCGCTCCACCCCGTAGATGTCGCGGGCGTGCTCGACGGCGGCCTCGATCCGGTTCGGCGCGGCGTTGCGGATCTTGGTGTAGATGCCGTAGCCGACCTGGATGAACAGCAGCTCCATCAGCAGGTTGGGCCGGCTGACCGGGCGCAGTGTGGCGGGCAGCAGGGGCAGCCGTCGGCGGCCGAAAGGGTGGTGCGGGGTGGGTGCGGGTGTGCGGTGCAGCGTCCAGAGCGGGTCGGTGGTGCTTCGGAAGGACAGCAGGGCAGCGGCCGCGGCTGCGGTGAGCGGGGCGGCGCCGCGCAGCAGGAAGGTGGTCACCGGTTCGATCTGCGGGTCGAGCATGCTGCTGGACAGCAGGGCGACGGTGACGGCGACCACCGGCCACAGGGCGCGGTCCTCGGGGCGGCGGCCGAGCCGGCCGACCGCGGCGGCGAGCAGCCAGCCGAAGGCGGCGGGCCCGGTGAGCGGGGAGACCACCACGGCCGCGCAGCCGACCACGCCGGTGGCGAGCAGGTGCTGTCCGTCCGCGGTGTACGCCAGGCCGCGGCGGATTGCCAGCGTGCCGACGAGGACGGCGGCGGCCAGGCAGACGGCGGCGAGCAGCGGGCCGCGCAGGCCGAGCCGGAGCAGCAGGCCGTACGCCGACTGGTTGTCGGGCCCGACGGCGAGCAGCGGGTCGATCAGCTGCCGCCAGCCGCGGGCGGTCTCCAGCGGGCGGGCGGCCCAGGCGGCGGTGTTCAGGGCGAGCGCGAGGACGAGGGCGTTGAGGGCCCGCCGCCGGTCCCTCCGGCAGACGAGCAGGACGGCGAAGAGGGCGAGCGCGGGTTCGAGGGCGATCGCGGTGCCGAGGGCGAGTCCTTCGGGCGGGCGGGTGCGCGGCAGCATCTCGGCGAGGGCGAGCGTGACGGCGGCGAGGCCGAGGACGGCGTCGACGGGCTGGCCGCGCAGGTCGGCGCTGAGCAGCAGGGCGCCGGCGGCGGTGCTGCCGACCGCGCCGGGGTGGGGCAGGCCGGGCGGCGGGTCGCGGGCGAGCAGCAGGCCGGCGGCGAGGACGGAGGCGAGTGCGACGGCCAGCAGGACGGCGCGGGTGCCGATCGCGTACCAGCCGCCGAGGCCGGTCGCGGCGAGGTCGGCGACCGGGCTCGGGCGGCCGACGGGCTCGGCCAGGGTGTTCCAGGTGACCGGCGCGCAGACGGCCAGCACGATCAGGGTGGTGGCAGCGGCCACCAGGCGGGCGGCGGAGGGGACGCGGGGCCTGGGCAGCGGCAGGGCGGGCACCGGTGGCATCCCTGCTCCTCTCGCCGCGTGAGCCGGCCGGCTGGCCGGTACCGCGGGAGTGGCTGCGGTCCGGTGGCCGGTCCTACCTTGCGACTGTCCAGCGGCGGCGGCCGGTACGCATCCCGTGGGGTGCCGCCCGGGTGGCAGCGGGCCGCGCGGGGCCGGGAACGCCGAGGAGAAACGCCGCCGGCCCGGCTGGGGAAGGCCGGGCCGACGGCGGAGCGGGGCCGGGGGCTGCCCCGCAGGGGCGCGGTGAGGGTAGGGCCGCGCCCCGCGGTGGTGGTCGGATCGGGGCCGGGGCCCCGGGGTGCTACTTGCCCATCGCCGCGCGGGCGTCGACGAAGGCGGCGACGGCGCGCTCGACGTCCTCGGTGGAGTGGGCGGCCGACAGCTGCACGCGGATGCGGGCCTGGCCGTGCGGCACGACCGGGTAGGAGAAGCCGATCACGTACACGCCGCGCTCCAGCAGCAGTTCGGCCAGCCGGCCGGCTTCGGCGGCGTCGCCGATCATGACCGGGGCGATGGCGTGCTCGCCCGGCAGGATCTCGAAGCCGGCCTCGGTCATCTTGGTGCGGAACAGGTGGGTGTTGGCGGCCAGGCGCTCGCGCAGGTCGCCGGACTGCTCCAGCAGGTCGAGCACGGTCAGCGAGGCCGCCGCGATCACCGGGGCGAGCGAGTTGGAGAACAGGTACGGGCGGGAGCGCTGGCGCAGCAGGGCGACGATCTCGCGGCGGGCGGCGACGTAGCCGCCGGAGGCGCCGCCGAGGGCCTTGCCGAGGGTGCCGGTGATGATGTCGACGCGGTCCATCACGCCGTGCAGCTCGGGGGTGCCGCGGCCGGTCGGGCCGACGAAGCCCACGGCGTGCGAGTCGTCGACCATGACCATCGCGTCGTAGCGGTCGGCGAGGTCGCAGATCTCGCGTAGCGGGGCGATGTAGCCGTCCATGGAGAACACGCCGTCGGTGACGATCAGGCGGCGGCGGGCGTCCTGGGTGGCCTTGAGCTGCTGCTCGAGGTCGGCGAGGTCGCGGTTGGCGTAGCGGTGGCGGCGGGCCTTGGAGAGGCGGATGCCGTCGATGATGGAGGCGTGGTTGAGGGCGTCCGAGATGACGGCGTCGCGCTCGTCCAGCAGGGTCTCGAAGACGCCGCCGTTGGCGTCGAAGCAGGAGGAGTAGAGGATCGTGTCCTCCTGGCCGAGGAAGTGCGAGAGGCGCTCCTCGAGCTGCTTGTGCACGTCCTGGGTGCCGCAGATGAAGCGGACGGAGGCCATGCCGTAGCCCCACCGGTCCAGGGCGTCCTTGGCGGCGGCGACCACGGCGGGGTGGTCGGCGAGGCCGAGGTAGTTGTTGGCGCAGAAGTTCAGCACCTCGCCGGGGCGGCCGCCCGCGGTGACGGTGACGGCGGCGTTCTGCGGGCTGCCGATGACCCGCTCGGGCTTGAAGAGGCCGGCCTCGCGGATCTCGTCGAGGGTGGCGGCGAGGTCTTCGCGCACGTTGTCGAACACGGGTGGTGTCTCCCTGGATGGAGGTTCGCTGACGGGGTGCCGGACGGTCGGGTCGGTCGCTCCGGGCGGTCGCCCGGTGCGGGACCGTCCGGCACGGGGCGGTGCGGGGCTGACGGTACGGGGCTGGACGGTGGTGCGGGGCCGACCGGCGCGGGCGGTGCGCTCTCAGGCGGTCCAGTCGAGGATGATCTTGCCGCAGTTGCCGCTCGCGGCCTCGTCGAAGGCCTCGGCGAAGTCCGCGGCGGGGTAGCGGCCGGTGATCACCGGGGTGAGGTCCAGGCCGCCCTCCAGCAGGACGGACATCGCGTACCAGGTCTCGAACATCTCGCGGCCGTAGATGCCCTTGATGGTGATCATCGAGGTGACGATCGACGCCCAGTCCACCGGGAACTCGTCGGCGGGCAGGCCCAGCATGGCGATCTTGCCGCCGTGCGTCATGTTGGCGATCATCGAGCGCATCGCCTCGGGGCGGCCGGACATCTCCAGGCCGACGTCGAAGCCCTCGCGCAGGCCCAGCTGCTGCTGGCCCTCCTCGACGGTGTGCTGCGAGACGTCCAGCGCCAGGGTGACGCCGACCTTGCGGGCGAGGTCCAGCCGGTACGGCGAGACATCGGTGATCATCACGTTGCGGGCGCCGGCGTGCCGGGCGACGGCGGCGGCCATGATGCCGATCGGACCGGCGCCGGTGATCAGCACGTCCTCGCCGACCAGCGGGAAGGACAGCGCGGTGTGCACCGCGTTGCCGAACGGGTCGAAGATCGCCGCGACGTCCAGGTCCACCGGCACCCGGTGCACCCACACGTTGGAGGCGGGCAGCGCCACGTACTCGGCGAAGGCGCCGTCGCGGCCCACGCCGAGGCCCACGGTGTTGCGGCACAGGTGGCGGCGGCCGGCCAGGCAGTTGCGGCACTTGCCGCAGACCAGGTGGCCCTCGCCGCTGACCAGGTCGCCCACCTCGACGTCGGCGACGGCGGCACCGATCGCGGCGACCTCGCCGACGAACTCGTGGCCGATGGTCAGCGGGGTCTTGATGGTCTGCTGCGCCCAGCCGTCCCAGGAGCGGATGTGCAGGTCGGTGCCGCAGATGCCGGTGCGCAGCACCTTGATCAGCACGTCCCCGGGGCCGATCTCCGGCATGGGGACGTCCATCAGCCAGAGACCCGGCTCGGCCTGGTGCTTGACGAGTGCCTTCACGGCGCGCGCTCCTGGGGGAGGGTGGAACGGAAGCCCGGCGGTGCAACCCCTGCCTCGCCGGGCACAGTGAAATCTGCCGCGTCGGAGCAGGTCCGGTCCATCGAGGAATTCTTAAGGGCGGTCGCAGCTGGGCTGAACGATCGTCCCCGAGCACCGGCCGCCGGGCATCCCGGCCACCCCCGCGGCGTGCCGATCGCCACCCGTACGGGCTACCCGCGCGGCCGCGGGCCCCGGGTATCGTCTGCCTGCGGACCGTCGGCCCGGGATCGTCGGCAAGGGGAGGAACACGGCGTGGACAGCGCGGAGCGGACCGGCCTCGACCCGGCGGGGACGGCCGTGCAGGTGCCTGGGGTGCGGAACTTCCGCGACGCGGGCGGGGTCGGCGGGCTGCGGCGCGGCGTGCTGTACCGCTCGGGGGCGCTGCACCGGCTGCCGCCCGAGGGGGCGCGCCGGCTGGCGGACCTGGGCGTGCGGACGGTCGTCGACCTGCGGAGCGTCCCCGAGGTGGCGGAGCGGCCGGACGACCGCCGCGGTCTTCCGGTGGACCACTGGCACCTGCCGGTCTTCACCGAGCAGCGGTGGCCGGCCGAGCAGGCCGAGCTCTACCCGGCCATGGCGGAGCACGCGGGCCCGGTCGCGGCCTCGCTCGTCCGCCGACTGGCCCGGCCCGGGACACTGCCCGTCCTCGTCCACTGCGCGTCCGGCAAGGACCGCACCGGGGTGGTGGTGGCCGTGCTGCAGAGCCTGCTGGGAGCATCCGAGGCGGAGATCACCGCGGACTTCCTGCGGTCCAACGCCGCGCTCGGCCTGTCCGAGGAGACGGCCGGCCCGGGCCACAACTCCCGTCCGGTCGCCGCCGCCCACCTGCGCCGGGCGATGCTCCGGATCCGCAGCCACCACGGCTCGGTCGCCGACTACCTGCTGGCGCACGGCGCCGGAGAGGAGCACCTGTCGGCGGTGCGCGCCGCTCTCGGTGCCCAGGAACCTGTCGGTGGCCGGCGGCAGGACCGGCGTCATGCCGATTGCCCATGACCGGATCGCCCGGCACCCCTTCCCGCGCGCCCTGTACGCGGACGCCTACCCCGACGCCGTCGTCGACCGCGGGCGCGAGGTCCTGCTGCGGTCGTGCGAGCGGATCGAGGCCGAGCGGCCGTCCGACCTGACCGCGCGCTACCTCCTCACCAACGCCGCCACCGAGGAGTTCAACGTGGTGCAGGAGGCGTTCGAGGCCGCCGGCAGCGAGATCGAGACGGTCGCACGGGAGGAGATCGCCGAGGACTTCGTCTTCGTCGCGGCCGCCTACGGCTTCCCGGACGCGAACGTCGAGGAGCTGATCGCCGCACGGGACCGGTGACTGCACGCCGCCCGTCCGGCCACCCACCACCGGTACTGGCGCTCCTGTCAGACAGGGGAGTTGACGCGGGGGGTGACGATCGCGGGTCGTCGGGGGCCGGGGTCGCACTGCCGGCTCCGGGACCGGTCGGGACGGCGGTCTTGCGCGGTGACGGCCACGGCAGTCGGCCGCGACGCCGGTCGGGTGGTCGTCCGGGAGAACAGCCCGGTGTCACCGGACGTTGGGCGGATCGGTGACGATCCGGCAGCACTGGAGGAGTACCTGCGGACGCACCCGGTGACGCCGCTGACGGGCGAGCACCGCACGCGGTAGCGGCGTTGCCCGGATCCGCGCCGGTCTGCAGACGGCAGGCGGCGCCCGCCACGTCCGCGTCGGTGCACAGCACGTCACTCGTGCAGGGGAGTTGGCGATGCGGGCGGCACGGGTTGGGGGCCGGGAGTCAGCGGAGGATGTCCGACAGGTCGTAGGAGACCGGCTCCTCCAGCTGCTCGTAGCCGCAGTCGGCCGGTTCGCGGTCGGGCCGCCAGCGGCGGAACTGGGTGGTGTGCCGGAAGCGGGAGCCCTCCATGTGGTCGTACGCGACCTCGACGACCCGGTCGGGGCGCAGCGGCACCCAGGAGAGGTCCTTGGTGCCCGTCCAACGACTGACGGCGCCGGGCAGCCGGGAGGAGGCCTGGGCGCTCTCGTCGGCCCAGGCGGCCCAGGGGTGGCCGGTGAGGTCGTCGAGCCGCAGCGGGGCCAGTTCCTCGACCAGTTCGCGTCGGCGGGCCATCGGGAAGGAGGCGCAGACGCCGACGTGCTGCAGGTGCCCGTCGGCGTCGTAGAGGCCGAGCAGCAGCGAGCCGACGACCGGTCCGCTCTTGTGCTCGCGGTAGCCGGCGAGCACGCAGTCGGCCGTCCGCTGGTGCTTGATCTTGAAGAGGGTGCGCTCGCCGGGTGCGTACGGCCCGTCCAGCGGTTTCGCGACCACGCCGTCCAGCCCGGCGCCCTCGTACTGGGCGAACCAGGTCCGCGCGAGGTCGATGTCGGTGGCGGCGGGCGCCAGGTGGATGGGGGCGGAGGCGTCGGCCAGCGCGGCCTCCAGGGCGCTGCGTCGCTCGGCGAGCGGGCGGTCGGCGAGGGCCGTGTCGTCCAGGGCGAGCAGGTCGAAGGCGACGAACGAGGCGGGAGTGCGTTCGGCGAGGGTGCGGACCCGGGAGGCCGCGGGATGGATACGCTCCAGGAGTTCCTCGAAGCGCAGCCGGCCCTCACGGGCGATCACGATCTCGCCGTCGACCACGCAGCGGGCCGGCAGTTCCCGGCGGAAGGCCTCCACCAGTTCGGGGAAGTACCGGGTGAGCGTCTTGGTGGTGCGGCTGCCGATCTCGACCTCGTCGCCGTCGCGGAAGACGATCGCGCGGAAGCCGTCCCACTTGGCCTCGTACTGCATGCCGGGCGGGATCTCGGCCACCGACTTGGCGAGCATCGGCTGCACCGGCGGCATCACGGGAAGGTCCATGCTCCGATCGTCGCCGCACGTCGCACGGCCCGCGCGCCGGATGCGGGGGGCCCGCCTAGCGTGGGAGTCATGGTCTCGACAGCGGTTGAACTGGAGGTGGACGGCCGGCCGGTCCGGCTCTCCAACCCCGACAAGGTCTACTATCCGGCGCGCGGCTTCACCAAGCGGGACGTCGCCGAGTACTACCTGGCGGTGGCGCCGGGCGTGCTGCGCGGGCTGCGGGACCGGCCGACCACCCTGCAGCGGTTCCCCGACGGCGTCGAGGGCGAGTTCTTCTACCAGAAGCGGGCGCCCAAGGGCCTGCCGGAGTGGCTGCCGACCGCCCGGATCGCCTTCCCGAGCGGCCGCAGCGCCGACGAGATCTGCCCGAACGAGCCGGCCGCGGTGCTCTGGGCCGCCAACCTCGGCTGTCTGACCTTCCACCCCTGGCCGGTGCGCCGCGCCGACACCGAGCACCCGGACGAGCTGCGGATCGACCTCGACCCGCAGCCGGGCACCGACTTCCACGACGCGGTGAACGCCGCGCACGAGCTGCGCGCCCTGCTGGAGGAGCTGGGGCTGCGCGGCTGGCCGAAGACCTCGGGCGGGCGCGGGCTGCACGTCTACGTGCCGGTCGAGCCGCGCTGGACGTTCACCGACTGCCGGCACGCGGTGATCGCGCTCGGCCGGGAGCTGGAGCGCCGGATGCCCGGGCGGGTGACCACCGCGTGGTGGAAGGAGGAGCGCGGCGAGCGGATCTTCGTGGACTACAACCAGATGGCCCGCGACCGGACGATCGCCTCCCCGTACTCGCTGCGCGCCCGGGCCGAGGCCACCGCCTCCGCGCCACTGCGCTGGGAGGAGCTCGACGAGGTCGTCCCGCAGGACTTCGACCTGCGGACACTGCCCGCGCGGTTCGCCGAACTCGGCGACCTGCACGCCGACATGGACGACTTCGCCTTCGACCTGGAGCCGCTGCTGGAGCTGTTCGCGCAGCAGGACGCCGGCGACCTGCCCTACCCGCCGGACCATCCGAAGATGCCGGGCGAGCCGATGCGGGTGCAGCCCAGCCGGGCGAAGAAGGGCTGAGCACGGGGACGGGCAGCGGGCCCGACCGGGCAGGAACCGTCGGGAACCGTCGGGTCCGGTCGATCGCCGCCGGTTCCGAACGCCGCCCCTCCGCCGCCCCACCGCGTGGCTACGCTCGCGCACCTGACACCGCTTCGGGTGACACCGCTTCGGCAGGGGACGGCGAGATGGGCGAGACCACGACGTGCGGCAAGTGCGCCACCAAGGGGCCGCGGCGGCCCTGCCCGGCCTGCGGCGACCGGGGCTGACGAGCCGGTGGACGCGTACGAGGAGTTGCTGGCGCTGGCCCGCGGCACCGCCCGGACGCTGCTGGCGCAGGGCGTCGCGCCGCGGTCGTTCCGTGACGACGAGGGCGCCGTGGTGGACGGCTGGGTGGTGGACCGGCTTCCCGCCTGGGACCGCGGCGGCGCCGCGCTGCAGACGCGCCGAACGGAGGTGCGCAGCAGTTGTGCACTCGTCCTCGACGTGAACGGGCGGTTCCACCGCTACCGGGACAGCTCGCTGCGGATACCCGGTGCAGGCGGCCGGACGGTGGTCACCCGCCGGCTGGAGCTGTCGCCGGCCAGCGCGCGGACGCTGGTCGCGCTCGGACCGGGCCGGCCCTTCGACCAGGTGACCGCGCTGCTGGAGCAGTTGCCGTGGACGGCCGTGCCGCGCCGGCCCGCCGCCCGCCCGCAGCCGGTGGCCGCCCCGCCGCCACCGCCTCCGGCGTTGCCCTCCTGGGCCCGGCGGCCGGATCCGGTCCCGGCCGCCGCCCCGGCGGCCGATCCCGGGCGGCCCGCCACGGTCACCGGGGCGCTGGTCGGCTTCGCCGGTGGGTGCATCTGTGCGGCCGCGGCCAGCCTTGCCTGCACGGCCCTGCTGGGCAACGCCGCCCTGGCGGTCGGCCTGACCGCAGCCGCTCTGTGTGTGACGACCGGCACCGCGCTCGGGGCCGTCCGTGGCGGGCCCGGTGCCGGGTCCGACTGCCGGGTCGAGCGACGAGGCGTCAGGTGAGCGGCCGCCCGGCCGGGCCGGTGACCGCCCAGATGTCCGCGCGCAGGAACAGGTCGTCGGGCCGGGTCAGCTGCACCAGCTCCTCGGGCGGCCGGACGCCCCGCGCCACGGCCGTCACATAGGCCTTGGCCTGGGCGATGCCCAGCTGCGGGTAGCGGCGGCGCAGGCGCTGCATCGCCGCGACCGGCCCGGCGGACTGCGCCGCGTCGCGGATCTCCGTCACCAGCGGGTCGTCGTCCGTCCCTCCTCTGGCCGTCCGGCGGTAGAACGTCTCCCAGTCCTCGTCCAGGGAGGTGGCGCGGACGAAGTGCAGGCTCCCGTCCTGCCGGTCCACCAGGTACGGGCCGGTGCCGGCGTAGCGGACGAGCGTGTCGCTGTGGGGCGACCGCTCCACCCCCTGCCAGAAGACCAGCCAGCCGACGGCGTGCTCCTCCACCCGGCCCACGGCGTACTCGACCAGGTGTGTCATCCACGGTTGGGCCAGCCGGTCCAGGACCAACTGGGCCTCGACCAGCTCGACCGCACGCTCCTCGGTGATCACCGTCCCAGTGTCTCCTGCCCGGCAACCGGATTTTCGCTGGTCCGGATTTTCACTGGTCCGACCGGGCCCGGAGGGCGGCGAGGAGGGTGTCCGGGGTCCAGCGGCCGAGGGCGCCGGGGCGGCTGCTGAGGTAGGCGGCGGCGCGCGGGGCGGACCAGCCGTGGGACTCGGCGAGGCCGGTGGCGAGGTGGCGCAGGTAGCCGGCGGAGGGGCGGCTGAGCGGCGCCTCGCTGCTGCGGCCGGCGGCGGTGAAGGTGACCACGGGGTGGCCGTCCAGGGTGCCCGGGCAGAGCAGGGTCTCGTAGCGGCCCGGGCCGAGGGTGGCGCGGCCGTCGCGGAGGGCGGCGGCCAGACCGGGGGCGGCCCGCGCGCGGGGAGTGCGGTGCATCTCCTGCGCGGCGACGTCGAGCAGTTGGTCCAGGGTCAGCAGGTAGCCGCGGGCGGGCAGTTCTCCGTCGTCCTGTGCGTCGAGGAAGGCCATGCCGCCGCCCCAGACCAGGGACTCCCGGGCGAAGTAGAGCCGGCCGGGCAGCACCAGCGGCAGGTCCGCGGCGGGCGGGCGCGGGTCCCGGCAGCCGGGGTAGCCGCGGGTGGTGCCGGGCGGGCTGCCGCCCACGAGGTAGGCGTGCAGTCGGGCCCTGCGCATGTTGGAGCCGTACGCGGCGTACCAGACCGGGCGGGCCAGGTCGACCGGGTCGGCCGGGTCCACCAGCCCTGCGGGGTCGAGGAGTTCGGGCGGCCGGAGGAGGTGCGGGCGGGGCCGGCGCGGTACGGGGGTGCCCATGCCCGATGATGCGCGGGCCGGAGCCGTGCCCGGCCCCGGCCCGCCGCGCGGCGCTCCGGCTTCACCCGTCCGGCGGGCGCGGCCGACCCTGCTCGGCCGGGGCGGCACACCCCGATCGCGAGGTAAAGAATCTTTGACACGAGGTATGGTCTGCTTTACCTTGATGGCATGGCAACCGAAGAGAAGCGGGCCTGGATCATGGTCCTGGTCACGCTCTGCAGCTATGCCGCCTACGCGGCCGTCGTCCTGGGTCGCGCCGGCTCCGGGCCGCTCGCCGCGACGCCGTACCGGGCGGCCCTGCTCTGGAGCGTCGGCCTCGCGATCGCGGCGTCGATCGTGCTGCACATCACGGTGTCGCTCGCCTCGAAGGAGAGCGGCCGCCGGAAGGACCAGCGGGACCGCGAGATCCACCGGTTCGGCGAGTACGTCGGCCAGTCCTTCCTGGTGATCGGCGGGGTGGCCGCGCTCGTCCTCGCCATGGCCAGGGCCGACCACTTCTGGATCGCCAATGCGGCGTACCTGGCGTTCGTCCTCTCGGCCCTGCTCGGCTCGGCCGCGAAGATCGTCGCCTACCGGCGGGGTTTCGGCCCGTGGTGAAGCCGACCAAGGTCACCAACAGCATCCGCGCGCTCCGGTTCGCCCACGGGGAGATGACCCAGGCGGCACTGGCCGAACGGATCGGCGTGACCCGACAGACCGTCATCGCCATCGAGCAGGGCCGGTACTCGCCCTCGCTGGAGATGGCTTTCCAGATCGCCCGGGTGTTTCGCGTCGCACTCGACGACGTCTTCCAGTACCCGGAATCCAAGGGGGAGGCACAGTGAAGGCCGTTGTGCAGGACAGGTACGGCGAGGCAGAGGTGCTGCAGCTCCGGGAGACGGAGCGGCCGCGGCCGGGGGCGGGCGAAGTCCTCGTCCGGGTGCGCGCGGCCGGTGTCGACCCCGGCGTCTGGCACCTGATGGCGGGTCTCCCCTACCCCGTACGGCTCGCCTCGGGCCTGCGGACCCCGCGCAACCCCGTCCGCGGCCTGGACGCCGCCGGGGTCGTCGAGGAGGTCGGCGGCAACGTCACCGCCTTCCGGCCCGGTGACGAGGTGTTCGGGGTCTGCGCGGGGTCCTTCGCCGAGTACGCCCTCGCCAGGCCCGGACGGCTCGCGCCCAAGCCCGCCGGGCTGAGCTTCGAACAGGCCGCGGCGCTGCCGATCTCCGGCTGCACCGCACTGCAGGCCCTGCGCGACACCGGCGGGCTGCGGGCCGGGCAGCACGTCCTGGTCATCGGCGCGGCCGGCGGCGTCGGCTCTTACGCGGTGCAGTTGGCCAAGGCCCTCGGCGCCGACGTCACCGGGGTGTGCAGCACCGGCAAGACCGAACTCGTCCGCTCGCTCGGCGCCGACCGGGTGCTCGACCACACCCGCGAGGAGATCACCGAGGGCGGGCACCGCTACGACCTCGTCCTCGACACCGCGGGCAACCGGCCGCTCACGCTGCTCCGGCAGGCCCTCACCCCTCGCGGCACCCTGGTCATCGTGGGCGGCGAGGCCGACGGCAAGTGGTTCCAGGGCCTCGACCGGCAGTTGCGGGCCGTCGCGCTCTCGCCCTTCCTCGGGCAGCGACTGCGCACACTCGTCGGGCAGACCCGGACGGAGGACCTGCGCCACCTCGCCGATGCCGTGGCGGACGGCCGGCTGGTGCCGCTCCTCGACCGCGGCTACCCGCTGGCACAGGCCGCGGACGCGGTCCGGCACGTGCACGCAGGGCACGCCCGGGGCAAGGTCGTGCTCACCGTGTGAGCACTCGTGCCGGCGGTCCCGCACAGAGCCCCGTCGAGCGGGTCCGAAACGACCTCGACCGGCATCTTCGTGCGACGGAGTTCCGGCGTCGGGGAAGGCGTCATGGTGACGTCCATTGGGCTGATCACGGTGGTGGCGGCCGGGATGTCGGGATGTCAGGATGACCTGCCGATCGCCGTTCGGGGAGGAAGACATGCGGCAGCGACTCAATCTGATCCTGCTCGGTGTGCGCGATGTCGCCGCCTCGGTCGCCTTCTACCAGGCGCTGGGCTGGCGAAGGTCCACGGCGGGCTCGGACGGGTTCGCACTGTTCGAACTGGGTGGGGTCGCGATCGCGTTCCAGTCCCGGGCGGCCTTCGCAGCCGACACCCGTCTGCCCGACCGGGAGCCTGGCGGCTTCGCCGGCTTCGCCCTGGCGTATGTGGCCCGCAGCGCCGAGGAGGTGTACGAGGTCATGGCCAAGGCCGCCGAACTGGGCGCCACGGTCACCCGCCCGGCCGGCCCGAACCCCTGGGGACACAGCGGGTACTTCACCGATCCCGACGGCCACCTGTTCGAGGTGCTGTACGAGGACGGTTGGATCTTCGACGAACACGACGATCTGGTGCTCTGACCGCATGTCCTTGATCCCCTCGGGCATCGAGCCGGTGCGCGACCCACGAACCGACGGGTACCCGCCCCGGCTGACCACGACCCGCCGGCCGCCCTCGCGACGCCGTACCCCGGCCATGCCCCAGCAGCTCTGACGCCCGTTCTCCTGCCGCCGGGGTTCAACGGTCCGGGGCGAGGAGGGCGTCGACGATCAGGCGGGCGACCGCCGCGGGCTGTTCCACCATCACCAGGTGGCCACTGTCCTCGACCGTCTCCAGGGTGACGGAGCGGCAGGCCCCCAGCGCGGCGCGCTCGTCGTCGGTGAGCCCGACCTCGTCCCGGTCGCCGCGCACCACCCACGCCCGGACACCCGCGTCGCACAACCGCGGGACCAGCGAACCGTGCCGGTCCAGGTAGGCGAAGTACTCGGTCAGCGCCCGGCGGCAGAAGGACGCCGAGTTCCGCTTCAGGTCGGCGACGAGCGGCTCGCGCCGCGGCTCCGGCATGCTGTCCGCCAGCACCTTCGGCACCAGCCACAGCATCGCCGGCCAGACCGCCGCGCCGAGACCGGGCACCCGGCCGAGCCTCGTCGCGACCGCCAGCGCCCTGGACTCGTCCGGCCGCGAGAAGGTCGGCGAGAGCAGCACCACCGGCCCGGCGAAGTGCCCACCACCGACCATCTCCAGCGCGATGTTGGCGCCGATGCTGTGGCCGACCACGGCCGTGCAGCCGTACTCGGCCGCGAAGGAGCCGGTGATCGCCGCGTAGTTCTCCATCGACACGTCCCGCGGTGCGACCGTCCCGGCATGGCCCGGGACGGTCGCCGCCACCAGCCGGACCGGTGCGCCGGCGAGCGGCTCTGCCGCCATCAGGTCCTCGTAGAAGGCCGTACTGCACATCCCACCGGGCAGCAGCAGCACCCGGTGCGGGGCGTCCGCCGGCCCCGACTCCCGGACGTCCCAGGCATGGAACTGTGCGGCACCGGCCACGGCTCGGCCCTCCGTCTCGCTCGACCACCGAAGTCTCCCGCGCCGCCGTCCGCAGCCCGCCGACCCTGGGCCGAACGCGGCATGTCGGCCCGGCCGGGGCACCGGCCGATCAGTCCAGGAGCGGGAGCAGCAGGTCGGCGGGCCAGGCGCGCTGTTCGGGGGTGTCGGGGACGGTGAGGCCGCGGGCCCGCCGGACGGCGGCCCAGGCGGTCTCGGGCGGGGTGCCGCCGAGGACGAGGAGGGAGACCGCGAGCAGGGAGGAGCGGCCGATGCCCGCCCGGCAGTGCGTCACCACGTGGGCGCCGTCGCGCAGGCGGGCGGTGAGGCGACGGAGGGTCGGCAGCACGGCGGCCGGGTCGGGGACCGTCCGGTCGCGGATCGGGAGGGACACGAACTCCAGTCCGGCGGCAGTCGCGAGTGCGGGCTCGGCGGTGAGGCCGAGTTCGTCGAGTTCGTCCGGGGTGAGGGCGCAGACGAGCACGTCGGCGCCGGCGGCGGCCAGCGCGGCCGTCTCGCCGGGCAGCCAGTCGTGGCCGCGCGGGCGGGCCATGGTGCTCAGCCGCCCCGGGCCGGGCAGGTCGATCGTGAACAGGGAAACGCGCACGGCGGCACCGCATTTCGCTCGGAAGGTGTGGGCCCCGGGTCGGACGTCGGGCGGCGCTCGGAGACCTGACGGAACGTCGAGGGAGCGGAGCGCCCGCGCTACGGCCACGGGATGCCGGTCAGCGTACCGCGCGGCCGGAGAGCGCGGCGGTCCGGGCAGCACGATGGGCCGGCGTCAGGAAGGTCAGACCGGGGCGGCCGCCAGGGCGGCGCGGAGCCAGTCGTGGGCGGCTCCGAGGGTGGGGGTGAACGGGTCGGCGAGTTCACCGGCGAGCTGCCAGTAGCGGTCCATGACGGGGTGCGCGAGGGCGTCCAGCTCCTGGGCGAGCCGACGGCGGAACAGCGGGGTGTCCCGGTCGCCGTGGGCGCCCGCGTACGCCGCGACGAAGCAGTCGAGTGCCTCGCCCGGCTGCGGTGCGCCTCCACCGCGGAGCGCCGGGGCGGCCAGCTCGTACGCCTCACCGAGGCCGTCGTAGAGCACGGCCGGGCGGTAGGTGCGGCCGTCCGCCGGGGGCCGGGGCGGCGCATCGGCGCCGCCCCCGGGGCAGGGCATGGTGGCGAGGGCGTGCAGCCGGGCGAAGGCCAGCACCTCGGCCGGCCGCGGCTCGGCGGGCGGTTGCGGCACCGCCGCGTCGACGATCCACCTGACCTGCCGCGCGGACAGCCCGCCGGGCAGGACCCGCCGCCAGTAGCGGGCCAGCGCGGTGGTGTCGGGCGGGGTGGTCACCGCGCCGATCAGCCGCAGCCGGTCGGTGCGCTCCTCGGCGGTGCAGTCGCGCAGCAGCCGCAGCGCGGCCTCCCGCCAGCGCAGCGCGGCGAGTTGCGTGCCGAGCTCCTTCAACTGCCGGGCGACGGCGTCCTCCAGTGCGTCGGCCTGGGTGTCCTCCCGCCGGAGGACGCGGTCGATCTCCGGGACGGGCAGGTCGAGGGCGCGCATCGAGCGGATCAGCCGCAGCCGGTCGAGCGCCTCCGGCCCGTACCTGCGGTGGCCGCCGGTGCTGCGGCCGGCCTCCGGCAGCAGACCGCGGTCGGAGTAGAAGCGGACGGTCTTCACGGTGACGCCCGCCCGTTCGGCGAGCTCCCCGATGCTCCACAGATCGGCCGGGACCACGACTTGAACCTCCCTCAGGGGGAGTTCCTACCGTACCCGCACACGGCGGCGGCCGACCGGGCCGCCGCCAGAGCCGGGGAGGCGACGATGGCGGTGTTCGTCCTGGTGTCGGGCTGGTTCACCGGAAGCTGGATCTGGGAGGACGTGGCGGAGCGGATGCGGGCCTCCGGGGCCGAGGTGCATCCGGTGGCCCTGACGGGGACGGGTGGCCGCGGCGAAACGGCGCCGCCCGGCACGGACCTGGAGACGCACATCGGGGACGTGCTGCGGGTGGTCGACGGCCTCGCCGCACCCGAGGTGGTGCTCGTCGGCCACGGCTACGGCATCCATCCGGTCCTGGGCGCCGCGGACCGCCGTCCTGAGCGGGTCGCCCGGGTGGTGCACCTGGACGCGGGCATGCCCGGGGACGGCGACACCGCGGCACAGTCGGTGCCGGACCCGGACGTCCGTACGCGGCTGCTCGGCGCCGACCCGGGCGTCGCCGACGTCCCGCCGCCCGCCGTCGACGGCTGGCAGCGCTGGGGCAGCACCGCGGGCCTCGGCGACGAGGCGCTGGCCCGGCTCACCGACCGCGCCGTCCCGCAGCCCGTCGGGACGCTCACCCGTCCGCTGAAGCTCTCGGGGGCTGCGGCCGCGCTGCCGTCCACCGGCGTGCTGTGCACCGGGGGCGGCATGACGATCGCCATTCTCCGGACGGTGGTCGCCGGAGCAGGCCCGCTCGCCCGGAAGCTCACCGACCCCGCGGTGCGCTTCTTCGAACTCGCCACCGGGCACTGGCCGATGCTCTCCTGCCCCGGCGAACTGGCGGACGTCCTGCGGCAGGCCGCCGCCGGGGAGGGGCACCGGATCGCCCCGTCCCGCGACGTGCCGCCGCATCTGCGGCCGTTCGTGCTGGAGGTGCCGGAGCGGCCGCGCGAGCGGGTCGGCCGGGTCGACCTGTACCTCCCGGACGGTGCCGGCTCCCGCGATCCCCGCCCGGCGGTGCTGTTCGTCCACGGAGGCCCGCTCCCGCCGGACGTGCGGCCCACGCCCCGGGACTGGCCGGGGCTGGCCGGCCACGCCCGGTACGCCGCGGAGCTGGGTGCGGTCGGCGCGGTGGTCGACCACCGGCTGCACGGCTTCGCGGACTACCCCCGGGCGGCCGGGGACCTCGCCGCGGCCGTCGACCTGCTCCGCGCCGATCCGCGGGTCGACCCGGACCGCATCGCCCTGTGGTTCTTCTCCGGCGGTGGACTGCTCCTCGCGGACGCGCTTGCCGCACCCGGGCCGTGGCTGCGGTGCGTGGCCGCGAGCTACCCCGTGCTCGCTCCGCTGCCCTCCTGGGGCCCGGTCGATCCCCGGTTCCGTCCGGTCGAGGCGGTCGGCGCGGCCGGGCGGCTGCCGATCGTGCTGACCCGGGTCGGCCGGGAGAACCCCGGGATCGCCGCCACCGTCGCGGAGTTCCTGGGCGCGGCCGGGAAGTGCGGCGCCGCCGTCGACGTGGTCGACCTGCCCGACGGGCAGCACGGCTTCGACACCGCCGAGTCCACCGGGCCGTCGCGCCGGGCCGTGGCACGGGCGATGCGGTCCGTCCTGACGCACCTGCGGGCCTGAGCCGTGCCTGAGCCCCCCTCACCGGTGGTCGGGTGGGACCTGACGATTGTCGGCACGACCGCACGGTTGTCGGTGGGAACGGACGGTTGTTGGACGCGGGCCGGTGCCGCTTGGTCTGCTGGGGGCTCGGCGGGAAGGCTCCCGCCGCCCGTGCACCCTGCGACCGAGGACTCCGATGACCGACAGCCCCGACCTCTCCTTCCTCGACGCGCCCGATCTGCTGGCCGGCTTCGCCGAGGAGACCCGCCCACGGGCGCACGGTGCCGGCCTCGACGTCTGGGAGTACGGGCGGGTGGCGGCAGGGGCGGCGTCCCTGCGCGAGTGGCCCGCCGTCTGCGGGGCGGCCGCGCGGCGGCACCTGGCGGTCGCCGGGGCCGCCGCGGCCGAGGGGCGGACACGGACGGCCGGCGAGGCCTACCGGACGGCGGCCCGCTGGTTCCACGTCGCCGGGCTCGTCCCCGACCCGGACCGCGCGGCGGCCGCCCGGACGGCCGCCGCGGCGGACGAGGCGATGGGCTCGGCCCTCGCCCTCCTCGATCCGGGTGCCGAACGGGTCGAGGGCGAGGGCTTCGCCGGGTGGCTGCGGCGTCCGACGGACGTACGGCCCGCGCCGGTGGTGGTGATCGTGCCCGGGCTGGACTCCGGCAAGGAGGAGTTCCACGCGGTGGCGGAGGCGCTGCTCGCCCGCGGGACGGCCGTCCTCTCGATCGACGGGCCCGGCCAGGGCGTCCTGGCGGCGACCAGCAGCTTCGAACCGGAGTACCAGAAGGTGGTCGGCCGCGCCGTCGACCACCTGGCGGGCCGGGACGGCCTCGACACCGCGGACGGCGTCGCAGTGATCGGACTGAGCCTGGGCGGCTGGTTCGCCGCGGTCGCCGCCGCCCGCGAGCCCCGGGTCCGGGCGGCCGCCCTGGTCAGCGGTCCGTACCGGCTGGACTGGGACGGACTCGTCCCCTTCGTGGTCGCGACGCTCGCCCAGCGCTGCGGCGGCCTCGCGGCGGCCAGGGCTTTCGCCGATCGGGTCGACCTCGGCACGATCGCCGCTGAGCTCGACCTCCCGCTGCTGGTCGTCGAGGGCGGCGACGACCGGATACCGGGCGTCACCAACGCCGACCTGCTGGCCCGTCAACTCCCCCACGCCGAGCTCCTGCTCGTCCCCCACGGCAACCACCTGCTCGGCACCGCCCTCGCCGACTGGCTGCCCGCCGCCGCCGACTGGCTCGCCGCAGCCGTCCGGTCGGCGCCGCCGCGGGCCTGATGCCGAACGCCCGGACTCGACGTGGCCGAGGTGGTCGGCCGGGCCGTCAGGCCCGGGCGGCGAGCCGTCGCCGAAGCCCGCTGCGCAGGCGGGCGGAAGCACCCGGCAGACCGCCGAGGATCCGCACCTCGGACACGTCGAGTCCGGTCCGGCCGGCCGGCGCGAGCGCGGCGGCGTAGGGCCGTTCGCCCTCCGCGAGCCGCTCGGCCGTGGCGTCCAGGACGGCGCGCAGGACGGTCCGGTCCGCGCCGGGGTGCTCGGCCAGCAGGAGCAGGAGCCTGTTGTCGTTCCGGGAGCTGTGGCGGGCCGAGGCCGGCTCCAGCGGGGCGGCGGGCGGTGTGTGCGGATCGGCGGCCAGCGCCTGCCGTACGAAGGGACGGGTGCACCGCACCGGCCCGTGCAGGACCGCCACGTCGCTCGAGGCGTTCGCCAGGTCGAGGTGATCGGCAGGTGGGTGCAGGCGCACCGGCTCCAGGGCGTCCTCGAACCCGTCGGCTCCGGAGGACGGGCTCCCGGGTCGGGCGGTCGTCCAGGAGGCATCCACGGCGGCCATGGCGGCAGAGTGTGCCAACCGTGCGCGACGACACCGTGGCCGACCCCTGCCTGCGGCGCAGAGCTGGTCCTTCAGCAGATCGGGTGACGAGCCGCCAGGGCGACGGTGGGCGCGGGCCGCCGGGCTCGGTCAGGGACGGGGAGCCGGCGGGGCCGGGGCCGGGGTGGCGAGGAGGAGGCCGGTGCGGGCGGCGGTGGCGCCGGCGGTGCCGGTCCACTCGGCGGCGGTGATGTAGAGGGTGGGGGTGCCGCCGGGGGTGCCGAGGGCGCAGGAGAAGCAGCCGCGGTCGGTCTCGACGGTCTGCAGGACCTCCCCGCCCTCGCGGACCCTGACGCAGCGGCGGTTCGGCACGTCGGCGTACCAGAGGGCGCCCTCGGCGTCGAGGCTGATGCCGTCCGGGGCGGAGCCCTCGATCTCGGCCCAGGTGCGGCGGCCCGTCAGACTGCCGTCGGGGGCGATGTCGAAGGCGGTGATCCGGGCTGCGTACGACTCGGCGACCAGCAGGGCGGTGCCGTCGGGGGTCACGGCCATGCCGTTGGGGAAGCCGAGGTCGCCGGCGACGGTGCGCGCGGCGCCGTCGGGGGTGACGAGGGCGATCAGACCGGGAGCGGGCGGTTCGCCGGACATCAGGTCGAAGCCGATGCAGTTGGCGTAGGCGTTGCCGCGGCCGTCGGCGGCGACCTCGTTCCAGGGCCGGTCGCAGATCGGGCGCAGGTCGGCGTGCGGGGTGAGGGTGCCGTCGGCCTCGCGGCGCAGCAGGCGGCGGTCGCCGCCGGCGAGGACGAGCAGACGGCCGTCGGGCAGCGGGTCGATGCAGAACGGGAAGGCCTCGACCCGGCCGACGGTCTCGCGGGTGCCCGCCGCGTCGACGGTGATCAGCTCGTGGGCGCCCCAGTCGCAGAACCAGAGCCTGTCGTCGTGCCAGCGGGGCGACTCGCCGAGGACGAGGCCGTCCAGGAGGACGCGGGGGTCGGGCACGGCGGGCTCCTCGCTGGGAACGGCTGCGAGGCACCATCATCGCGAACCGGGGCGCCGCGGCCGGCCGTGCCAGGGCGTGTCGGCGTGTCAGGTCCCGGGGCGCTGCTGCGCGAGGGGGCGCCGCAGGTCGGGGTCGGGCGCCCCCGGAGCGGCCGCTCAGGCGGGGCTGGTGGCGGTGATGATGCGGACGGCCTCGGTGATCTGGGTGTCCGTCAGGTCGCCGCGGGCGGTGAGGCGGAGGCGGGAGATGCCGTCGGGGACGGACGGCGGGCGGAAGCAGCCGACGGCGAGTCCGGCGGTGCGGCAGTCGGCCGCCCACTGGACGGCCGCCTCCGGGCCGGGGGCTCGGACGGAGACCACGGCGGCGTCGGGGGTGGAGGCGTGCAGGCCGGCGGCGGTGAGCCGGGCGGCGAGGGTGTGGGCGACCTCGCGGGCGCGGTCGGCGCGGTGGGGTTCGGCGCACAGCAGGCGCAGTGCGCCGAGGGCGGCGCCGACGGCGGCGGGGGCGAGGCCGGTGTCGAAGATGAAGGTGCGGGCGGTCTCGGTGAGGTGCCGGATGACGCGGCGGGGGCCGAGGACGGCGCCGCCCTGGGAGCCGAGCGACTTGGAGAGGGTGACGGTGGCGACGGTGTCGGGTGCGCCGGCGAGTCCGGCGGCGGCGAGGGCGCCGCGGCCGCCGGGGCCGAGGACGCCGAGTCCGTGGGCGTCGTCGACGAGCAGGGCGGCACCGTGGGCGCGGGCGGCGGCCGAGTGTCCGGCCAGCGGAGCGGCGTTGCCGTCGACGGAGAAGACGGAGTCGGTGACGACGAGGGCAC
The DNA here is from genome assembly GCF_025655475.1 of Kitasatospora sp. DSM 101779. Classification (GTDB taxonomy): domain Bacteria; phylum Actinomycetota; class Actinomycetes; order Streptomycetales; family Streptomycetaceae; genus Kitasatospora. The sequence goes on from NZ_JAHTIK010000001.1 coordinate 979,785, forward strand.
GGCGGTGGCTGCGGCCGGCGAGCACCTCGCGGACGGCGTCCGGGTCGGCGTGCGGGGCGCGGTGGACGTCGCTGCGGGCGAGCCGGCAGCCGTCGATCAGCGAGGCGTGGTTGTACGCGTCGGAGACGATCAGCGTGTCGGGGTCGGTGAGCGCGGTGAGGGCGGCGAGGTTGGCGGCGTACCCGGTGGAGAACACCAGGGCTGCTTCGAAGCCGCAGAACTCGGCGAGTTCGTCCTCGAGTTCGGTGTGCAGCGCGGTGGTGCCGGTGACCAGCCGGGAGCCGGTGGCGCCGCCGCCCCAGCGGCGGGCGGCCTCGGCGGCGGCCCCGGCGACGGCGGGGTGGTGGACGAGGCCCAGGTAGTCGTTGCTCGCGAGGTCCAGCACCGGGTCGTCCGCGGGGCGGCTGCGCAGTGTGCGGGTGAGGCCGGCGCGGGCGCGGAGGTCGGCGGCCTCGTCCAGCCAGTCGAAGACGGCGGAGGGGGCGAGGGTCGGCTGCGGCACGGTGGGGTGGACCATGGCCGCACTCTGGCACGGCGGCGCTACGGGCGGCAACGTGCGCCCGCCCACAGTGGCGGGTGTGTCGGGCCGGCCCCGGGCGGGGGGTGCTGCGCGTAGACTCCCCCGACCGGCCGGAGTCCTGGCAGTGGGGAGAGCTGGTGGAGAACCTCCGTCTGACCGTGCGGGACGTACTGGCGCTGGAGCTGGTCACGCCGTGGGACGCGGAGGTGGTCGCCTGCCCGGACCGACTGGACCGGGCGGTGCGCTGGCTGCACGTCGCGGAGGCGGCGGACGTCGCGGTGATGCTGACCGGCGGTGAGATGGTGCTGACGACCGGTCTGCTGCTGGCCGGTGACGATCAGGCGCAGGCCGCGTACATGGAGTCGATGGGGCGGGCCGGGGCGTCCGCGGTGGTGCTGGGGCTGGGGCGGGCGTTCTCGACGACGCCGGAGGCGATGCGGCGGGCGGCGCAGCGGCACGGGGTGCCGCTGGTGGTGCTGCACCGGCCTGCGCCGTTCGCGCGGCTGACGGAGGAGGTGCATGCGCGGCTGCTGCACGGCCGGTACGCGGCGCTGGACCTGTCGGACCGGATGGGCGGTGCGCTGGCGGCGCTGAACCTGTCGGGGGTGCCGCTGCAGCGGCTGCTGGACGAGGTCGCGGGCTTCGCGGGCTGCCCTGCGGTGGTGGTGAACCTGGCGCACCGGGTGCTGGCCTCGGCCGGCGAGGCGGGTGCGCTGGGCGATCTGCTGCGCGACTGGGACCGGGTGTCGCGGCAGGTCGCCGAACTGCTGGGGAACGGTCCGGTGACGCTGGGCCCGGACGGCTGGATCGTGGCCCGGCTGGAGGCGCGCGGCCGGCAGTGGGGGCATCTGGTGCTGTTCGGGCACCCGGGCGGCGAGGAAACCGGGCGGGTGGTCGGGCGGCTGGCGGCGGAGGCGCTGGCGGTGCACCGGTTGCTGGCGGATCCGGTGAGCGGTCGGCAGCGCGGTTGGGAGGACCAGGCGGCGGAGGCCCTGCTCGCGGATCTGGCGTCGGGGACGGCCCGGCCCGAGCAGTTGCTGCCGCGGTTCCGGGCGGCGGGGCTGCCGACCGAGCGTCGGACCTTCGTGCCGGTGGTGCTGCGGCCGCCGTCCGGATCGCGGGTGGTGTGCGAGGCGGTGCGCCGGACGCTCGCCGAGGAGGCGATGGCGGGGCTGGTGGCCCGGGTCGGGCCGGACGGGGCGATCGCGGTGCTGCTGAGCGTGCCGCCGGAGCGCGACGCGGACGCGGAGGTGGACCGGCTGGCGGCGCGGCTGCAGGAGGGCGCGGCGGGGTCGGTGCTGGGTGCGGGTTTCGGGTGTCGGGTGCTGGACGAGGTGCGGCGCTCGTTCCTGGAGGCGGTGCACGTGGCGGACGCGGCGCTGGCCGGTCCGCCGTCCGGTCCGGTGGCGCGGCTGCGGGACGTGCGGCTGCGCGGGCTCGTCCGGCTGCTGCGGGACGAGCCGGAGCTGCAGGCGTTCATCGGACGCGAACTCGGGCCGCTGCTGGGGCACCGCGAGTTGCTGGACGTGCTGCGCACCTACCTGCGGACGGGCCGCAACAAGTCGCTGGCGGCGCAGGAGCAGCACGTCAGCCGGCCGGCGATGTACCGGCGGCTGCAGAGCATCGAGGCGCTGCTGGGGATCGACCTGGACGATCTGGAGCAGCTGACCTCGCTGTACGTGGCGCTGTTGGCGCACGACGCGCAGCGGGGGCCGTGACGCGCAGCGGGGCGGGTTTGCCCGGGCCGGTGGGGCGGGCGACAGTGGAGGTGCCGGTGTCGTGGCTCGTCAACGGAGCAGATCATGGCAGTTCCCCGCCCCGTCCCGGCCGGTCCGGCCAACGGCCGGGGGTTCGAGACGATCCCGGTCGGTGAGGGTCCGCACGGTGTGACGGTGAGCCGGGACGGCAGCCGGGTGTACGTGGCCTGTGCGCGGACGGGGTCGGTGACGGCGCTGGAGCCGACCCGGCGGCAGGTCGCGGCGGTGCACCGGGTGGGGACGTCGCTGTACGGGGTGGCGGTGAGCCCGGACGGGGAGCGGCTGTACACGGCGGACCCGGTCCGCTCCGCGGTGTTGGTGGTGGCGGCGGAGAGCGGCGCGGTGGTGGCCGAGACGGTGTTCGAGGAGCGTCCGTTCGGGCTGGTGATGGCGCCCAACGGGGCCAGGGTGCTGGTGTCGGCGCCGCGGGAGAACGTGGTGCTGGTGACGGACGGCCTGGGTGCGCCGCGGGGCCGGCTGACCGGGGTGGACTTCGCGGTGGGGTTGGCGCTGAGCCCGGACGGGGGGCTGCTGTACGCGGCGAACCGCTTCGCGGGCACGGTGAGCGTGCTGGACGTGTCGGGGCTCGGGTCGTTGGAGGGCAGTGCGGCGGCCGTCGCGGTGGCCCGGATCCCGGTGGCCCGCGGCCCGTACGACCTGGCGGTCGGCCCGGACGGCGGGCGTCTGTACGTGGCGCACTTCCCGTTCGACCTGGTGTCGGTGGTGGACACCGACGAACGGGTGGTGGCGGGGACGGTCGCGGTGGCGGACGGCCCGCGCGGGGTCGCGGTGAGCCCGGACGGCGCCAAGCTCTACGTGGCGAACGGCTTCGCGAGCACGGTGACGGTGGTGGAGCTCTGAGGGCGCTGGTGGAGCTCTGAGCCGGCCCCGCCGTTCGGCCGCGGGACCGGCGCGTCGGGCGGGGGCTGCGGCGATGACGGCGGGTTTCCGTCCGGCCACCCGGCGCGTTCGCCCCCACCCGGCTCTACAGAGCTGTAGAGTCCAACGGCCGGGTGCGAACGACACGGGAGGCGGGCGACGGTGGACGACGTTCGGGTGCAGGCGTGGGAGCCGCCGCAGGCACAGGTCGAGCAGGCGTACCAGCCGGTCGAGGTCCGGTTCGAGGACGGCAGCTGGGCGGTCGGCCGGATCAACGCCTGGTGGCGCCCGGCGGACGGCAGCCCGTGGTGCCGGGTGCGGCTGCTGCGCCGCGGCGGCGCGGAGCGCTGGATGCCCTTCGACCCGGAGCGGTTGCTGCTCCTTCCGGCCGGCGGCATCTGACCGGGCCCGGCGGGAGTCGACCGCCCCTCCGGTGGGAAGGTCCCTCCCGTCGGCGGGCACCGTACGGGTCGGCCGGCGGCACGGCGTCGATGCTGCGGAAGGGTGGCGGACCGGATGAGCGTGAACCTGGGCAAGGGCCAGAAGGTCGACCTCGGCAAGCCGGACGGCGGTGCGCTGGAGGTCGTGCGGATGGGCCTCGGCTGGCAGGCCGCTCCCCGCAAGGGGTTCTTCGCCAAGCTGATGGCCCGTGACATCGACCTGGACGCCTCGGCGGTGCTGTTCGCCGGCCGCACGCCGGTGGACGTCGTCTACTTCCAGCACCTCACCAGCTCCGACGGCTCGGTGCGGCACAGCGGCGACAACCTGACCGGCGGCGCCGGGCAGGGCGCGGACGACGAGGTCATCACGGTGGACCTGACCCGGGTGCCGAAGAAGGTCGACCAGATCGTCTTCACGGTCAACTCGTTCACCGGCCAGACCTTCCAGGACGTGCAGAACGCGTTCTGCCGACTGGTCGACGACTCCACCGGCCGCGAGCTGGCCCGCTACACGCTGACCGGCGGCGGCAGCCACACCGCGCAGATCATGGCGAAGGTGCACCGCTCGAACGGCGGCTGGCAGATGACCGCGATCGGCGCACCCACCCAGGGCCGGACCTTCCAGGACGTGATCCCGGACATCGAACAGCACCTCTGATCCCCCGCGTGGTCCCTCGCGGCAGCGGCGCCGAGCCGTCTGAGCAGCGGCTCCGGGCCGGCGGCGGGTCACGGCGAGCCACCGCAGCCGCGGCGGGCGACACTGGGGGCGAGGGCCTCGGGGCTGATCCGGCGTCGCGCGCGGCGGGAATGGTCGGACAAGCCCTGACAGGCCCGCCGCGGCACGGGACGGAGGCAGCTCGGATGGCTGGTGCCGAGCCCCGTGCACCCGAGCGCGGCCGCACCCCGTGGCCGCCGATCGATCTGCTCGGACGGATCCGGCACGACCCCACGCACATGGCCGAACGGGCCGCCCTGTTCGGCGTCGAGCGGCTCGGCCGGGAGTCCGTCGACCGGCTCGCGAAGATGCGCAGGTCGGTGCCGCCGGAGCGGCTCAAGGACACCGTGATCGAGCGGGGCGTGCACACCGCGATCGCGGAGGGCGCCTTCGTCGGCGGGCCCTTCATAGGCCTGATCCCGGTGATGTTCTGCGCCGCGCTGCTCGCCCAGGGCCGGATGGTGCTGGAGCTCGCCGAACTGTCCGGACGGTCGGCCACCGATCCGGAGCGCGCCGTGGACATGCTGGTGCTGCAGGGCGCCTACCCCACCCGCGAGGAGGCCCGGCGGGCGATCGCCGAGCTGCCGGAGCCCTCGGACACGGCGGACCGCACGGCGCAGAGCGCGGGAGAGGACACGGACGAGGGCACGGAGGAGGGCACCGCGGGCGGCGAGCCCGCGCCGAAGCTGTCGATGCGCGAGTGGCTGCACGTGGTCGAGCGGATGGCGTACGTGCTCGGCGTGATCTCACCGGGCGGCAGCAGTGCGGCGGCCGGGCGGCTGCGGTACCTGCGCTGGGCCGGGATCGTGCTGCTGGTCGCGGTCGGCGTGATGCTGCCGTTCGTCTGGGTGCCGGTGCTGGGCGTGGCGTACCGCTCGGCGACGCTGCGGCTGGCGACCCGGGCGTCGATCCTGTTCGGGCTGGTCGAGGACGAGCGGGACCAGGCGGCGCGGACCCGCGGCCGGGGCCGGGTGCGGCCGCTCGCGATGCTGGTCTTGCTGCGGACGGCCGCGGTGCTGGTGGTGCCGTTCGCCGTCTCGGTGATCATGGTGTTCACCGGGGCCCACATCGCCAACCAGCGATGGCTGGCGGTCGCCGCCGGGGTGGTCGGGGTGTCGATCGGCTCCTGCCTGGTGTGGCGGTTCCGCCAGTGGCAGCGACACCGGCACTGAGGGCCCGGTTCACCCGTACTCGGCGAGTGCGGCCTCCAGCCACTCCACCCAGTGGGTCTCCAGGCCGATCCCGGCCTGCAGCACCAGGTGCTGCAGGCGGCTCTCCGCGTTCGCCCGCTCGGCCGGGAAGTCCCGCAGCTCGATCTCCCGGTACTCCTCCAACTGCCGCTGGTGCAGGTCGAGGTGACGGCGCAGCTCGTCCTTCAGCGAGGTGCCGGTGCCGACCGCGGCGGCGGCGCGCAGGCGCAGCAGCAGCGGGTCGCGGATCGGCCGCGGGTCCTGGGGCTGCCCGATCCACTCGGCGAGGGCCGCCCGCCCTTCCGGGAGCACCTCGTACTCCTTGCGCTGGCCGCGGCTGGGCGGCTGGGGGACGGCGCGGATCAGGCCGTCCTTCTCCAGCCGCCCGAGCTCGCGGTAGATCTGCTGGTGGGTGGCGGACCAGAAGTAGCGGATCGACTTGTCGAAGCGGCGCGTCAACTCCAGCCCCGAGGACGGCTTCTCCAACAGGGCGGTGAGGATGGCGTGCGGCAGCGACATGGACCGATCCTAGATCGTCGGTGCGGGGCAGCGCCGTCCGGCCGGGCCGGTCAGTCCGTCGCGCCGAGCGCCTCGGCGACGACCGCGCGGGCCTCGGCCTGGACCTGGGCGAGGTGCTCGGGGCCGTGGAAGCTCTCGGCGTAGATCTTGTAGACGTCCTCGGTGCCGGAGGGGCGGGCCGCGAACCACGCGTTCTCGGTGCAGACCTTGAGGCCGCCGATGGCCGCGCCGTTGCCGGGCGCCTCGGTCAGCACCGCGGTCACCGGTTCGCCGGCCAGCCGGTCGGCGCGGACCTGCGCGGGCGAGAGCTTCGCGAGCACGGCCTTCTGCTCCCGGGTCGCGGGCGCGTCGACCCGGGCGTAGGCGGGGTCGCCAAACCGGGCGGTGAGGTCGCCGTACAGCTCGGAGGGGCTGCGCTCGGTGACGGCGGTGATCTCGGAGGCCAGCAGGGCGAGCAGGATGCCGTCCTTGTCGGTCGTCCAGACGGAGCCGTCCCGGCGCAGGAAGGAGGCGCCGGCGGACTCCTCGCCGCCGAAGGCGACGCTGCCGTCGAGCAGCCCGTCGACGAACCACTTGAAGCCGACCGGTACCTCCACCAGCTCGCGCTTCAGCTCGGCGGCCACCCGGTCGATCATCGAGGAGGACACCAGGGTCTTGCCGACGGCCGCGGTCTCCGCCCAGCCCCCGCGGTGCCGGTAGAGGTAGTCGATCGCGACGGCGAGGTAGTGGTTGGGGTTCATCAGGCCGCCGTCGGGGGTGACGATGCCGTGCCGGTCGGCGTCCGCGTCGTTGCCGGTGGCGACGGTGTACTCGTCCTTGCGGCCGATCAGCGAGGCCATCGCGGAGGGCGAGGAGCAGTCCATCCGGATCTTGCCGTCCCAGTCCAGGGTCATGAACCGCCAGGTCGGGTCGGTGAGCGGGTTGACCACGGTCAGGTCCAGCCGGTGGGTCTCGGCGATCCGGCCCCAGTAGGCGACCGAGGCGCCGCCCAGCGGGTCGGCTCCGATCCGCACGCCGGCGGCCCGCACGGCGTCCAGGTCGAGCACCTGCGGGAGGTCCTCGGTGTAGGCGCCGAGGTAGTCGTGGCGGCCGGTGGTGTCGGCGGCCAGCGCCCGCGCGTACGGGATGCGGCGCACACCGGCGAGGCCCGCCTCGATCAGGGCGTTCGCGCGGTCCTGGATCCAGCCGGTGGCGGCGGAGCCGGCCGGGCCGCCGTTCGGCGGGTTGTACTTGAAACCGCCGTCGCGCGGCGGGTTGTGCGAGGGGGTGACCACGATGCCGTCGGCGAGCGGGCCGGACGGGTGGGCGCGGTTGTGGGCGAGGATCGCGTGCGAGACCGCCGGGGTCGGGGTGTAGCCGTCCTCGCTGTCCAGCAGCACGGTGACGCCGTTGGCCGCGAGCACCTCCAGGGCGGTGGCCCGGGCCGGCTCGGAGAGCGCGTGGGTGTCGATGCCGAGGAACAGCGGGCCGGTGGTGCCCTGCGCCGCCCGGTACTCGCAGATCGCCTGGGTGGTCGCGGCGATGTGGTCCTCGTTGAACGCGGTGTCCAGCGAGGAGCCCCGGTGCCCCGAGGTGCCGAACGCCACCCGCTGGCCGGGCTGCGCCGGGTCGGGGCGCAGCGTCCAGTACGCGGTCACCAGCCGGGCCACGTCCACCAGGTCCTGCGGACCTGCGGGCTCACCGGCACGAGCGTGCACCATCGTCTCCACCTCCTGGTCACCGCCCGCCGTCCGGACCGGCGGGGCGGGGCGTGTGCGCCGCCTCCGTCGGCGGCCGCTGCGCATACGCCTTCAGACCTACCCCGGCCGCCGCCCGGCATTCGGCAACCGACCCGGTCGGGCGCGTCGGCCGGGCTGCCGCTCGCCGGGCCCGCAGGGCGCGGACGGCGCGGCGGACGGGCGGCGCGCCGATCAGACCGATCGCGGCACCGATCGCCAGGCCGAACAGGTTGTCCCAGACGTCCTGCTCGTCACAGGCCCGGCCGAGCACCGGCAGGGCGTACTGGAGGGCCTCCACCCCGACCGGCAGGGCGAGGGCCGCGGCCGTCCCGGCGATCCTCCGCGGCCAGGTACCGGCCAGCACGACGGCGGCGCCCAGCGGCACGAACAGCGCCACGTTGAGGCTGCTCTGGGTGGCGGTCAGCAGTTCGGCGAGCGGCCTCGGGCCCGCCAGGCCGGTCACACACCCGTCGGCGGCGTAGCGGGCGTTCTCCCACAGCGGACGGCGGATGTCGGGCAGCAGGGTGAGGGTGGCGATCCCGCCCAGCGCGAGCACCAGCAGGAAGCCGGCGACCCGGTGGGCGGCGAGCAGGCGGCCGACGGGCCGGGCGAGCAGCAGGGCGAGCACCAGCGAGCCGAGCACGCCCGGCCAGAGCAGCGGGGATGCGTCCATGACAGCTTCGATCACGGGAGAGGGGACGCCGGCCGCGCCGTGCCCGGTTCGCCACCCGCAGTGACGGACACCGGCTCTGCTCCGGCGGACGGGAATTCGCCCGACGATCACACGCACGAGTGACGTCACCCCCGTGCGCCCTTCCTGCTCCCCCTCACTCTCCGTCACCGTGACTCACGGGCGGATCGCTCGGACACGTACCGATACCGGCCGTCTTCCTGTCACGATCTCCACATCTCGAGGAAACTGATCCGTCATCAGATGCGTTTATCACCGTGAACATGTCCAGGTGAGCGGCGACGGGAGGGGGAGCACCGATGCGCACGCGCAGCACGATCACCGGCCTGCTGGCGGCCCTGCTCGGCCTCGCCCTGCTGCTGGGCGGGGGTGCCGCCGGCACGCTCAAGCCCCGCCAGAGCGTCCCGGTCGCCGCCTCCGCCGGTGTCGCCGAGCACAAGGAGACGGAGAAGGAGCTGCCCGCGGGCGTGCCGCTGCGACACGGCCCGCACGTCGTCGGACGGCCCGCCCCGGGCGGCGGCACCGCCCTGCGACCGGTCGGCCCGATCGTGGCGGCGACGGCGGCATCCGTCCACGACGCCCGCCCGAGGGCGCCCGGCGCACCCCTCCCCTACCCGTCCAGACCCACTGGTGGAGCCACCGCCTCCGTGTACCAGGTCTTCCGCTGCTGAGCGGACCGGGTGCCCGCTTCTCGGGCCCCGCTGCCCGGCCCGCTGCCGTGCCGCGCTGATCCGCGCCCGGCCGCGCCGCCGCACGCGCACGGCGACCACGGTCGCCGCGGCGTGAAGACCTCGTCCGCACAACGCCCCCGCGCCGAAGCGCGCCGGGGCCATGGAGGTGTGCCCCGATGGACCCCTTGATCGACCGTGCCCGTTCGTTCCGCGACCGTGCCGCGCAGGACGGCCGGCAGTTCCTCGGCCTGGCGGCCGGGCAGTCCCCGCAGGCCCTGTTCATCACCTGCTCCGACTCACGGGTCGTCCCGTCCCTGATCACCGGCGCCGACCCCGGCGACCTGTTCGAGCTGCGCACGGCGGGCAACATCGTCCCGCCGTACCGCACCGACCGTCCCTCCGGTGAGGCCGCGACCGTCGAGTACGCCGTGGAGGTGCTCGCCGTCCGCGACATCGTGGTCTGCGGCCACTCGCACTGCGGCGCGGTCGGCGCCGTCGTCCGGGGCGACGACCTCAGCGCCGTGCCGGCCGTCCGCGGCTGGCTGGCCACCACCGACCGCACCGCCCTCGCCGGGCCGGCCGAGGTCTTCGACCCCACGGTGGCCGGCCCGGTGCAACGGCACGTCCTCGCGCAGCTCGACCGGCTGCGCGCCTACCCGGGCATCGCCCGGCGCACCGCCGACGGGCGGCTGCGCCTGCACGCCTGGTTCTACGAGGTGCACACCGGCCTCGTCCTGGCCCACCGGCCGGACGCCGACGCCTTCCTCCCGCTCTGAGCGGCCCTTGAGCCGGCCGTTCCACGACCGACCCACAGAGGACCTCATGTTGCGCACAACCGCATTCGACCCGCCCGCCCTCCGGGCGGACTTCGCCGCCTCCCTCGTCGTCTTCCTCGTCGCCCTGCCGCTCTGCGTCGGCGTCGCCGTCGCCTCCGGCGTGCCCGCCGAACTCGGCCTGGTCACCGGCATCGTCGGCGGCCTGCTCACCGGCATGCTGCCCGGCAGCAGCCTCCAGGTGTCCGGGCCGGCCGCCGGCCTGACGGTGCTGGTGTACGAGGCCGTCGCCGAGTTCGGCCTGACCGCGCTCGGCGTCATCGTGCTGGCCGCCGGCCTGCTGCAGCTGCTCATGGGTGTGCTGAGACTCGGCCGGCTGTTCCGCGCCATCTCGGTGTCCGTGGTGCACGGCATGCTGGCCGGCATCGGCCTGGTGCTGATCGCCGGGCAGCTGTACGCACTCGCCGGTGCCAAGGCCCGGGGCAGCGGCCCGGCGAACATCGCCGGACTGCCCGGCCTGGTCGCCGACACCGCCCGCTCCACCACCGGCCTCGCCTCGCTCGCCGTCGGTGCGGGCACCGTGGCGGTGCTGGTGCTGTGGAAGAAGCTGCCCGCCCCGGCGCAGGCCCTGCCCGCGCCGCTCGCCGCGGTCGGCCTGGCCACCGCCGCCGTCGCCGTCCTCGGTCTGCCGGTCGCCAAGGTGGAGGTGAAGGGCCTGCTCGGGGTGATCGAGCCGCCGGACGTCTCCGGCCTCGCGGTGCTCGCCGACGCGGGGGCGATCGCCACCGTCCTGGCGTTCACCCTGATCGCCTCCGCGGAGAGCCTGTTCAGCGCCGCCGCGGTGGACCGGCTGCACGACGGCCCGCGCACCGACTACGACCGCGAACTCATCGCCCAGGGCGCCGGCAACACCGTCTGCGGCCTGCTCGGCGCCCTGCCGATGACCGCCGTCATCGTCCGCAGCGCGGCGAACGTCCAGGCCGGGGCCCGCACCAAGGCCGCCCGGGTGATGCACGGCCTGTGGCTGCTGCTGTTCGCGGCGCTGCTGCCGGTCGCGCTCGGGGTGATCCCGCTGGCGGCACTGGCCGGTGTGCTGGTGCACGCCGGGAGCAAGCTGCTGCCCGTCTCGGCGATCCGGCCGCTGTGGCGCTCGCACCGCGGCGAGGCCGTCGTGCTGGTGGCCACGGCCGTGGCGATCGTCGCCACCAACATGTTCGAGGGCGTGCTGCTCGGCCTCGTCCTCGCGGTGCTGAAGACGGCGTGGGAGACCTCCTCGGTGCACCTGGAGGTCATCGACACCACCGACGGCCCGATCCGGGTCGCCGTCTCCGGCAACGCCACCTTCCTGCGGCTGCCGCGCATCCTGGACACCCTGGAGGCGCTGCCGCGGGACCGCGCGATCGAGCTGGACCTGAGCGCGCTGCGCCACCTCGACCACGCCTGCCGCACCGCGCTGCAGGACTGGGCGGGCCGGCACAACGAGTTCGGGGTGGACCCGGTGCACGCGCCCGCGCTGCACTGAGCCCGACCGCCCGCACCCGCCGTGCCGCCGCCCGTGGTCCCGGGTGGCGGCGCGACGGGGCCGTTCTCCGTGCCGGGTCAGGACTCCGCGGGCGGGATGTTCTGGTTGAACCGGAACAGGTTGCCCGGGTCCCACCGCCGCTTGAGCGCGCGCAGCCGCCGGTACTTCGCCGCGCCGTACGCCTGCTCGATGCGTGAATCCCCCTCGTCCATGAGGAAGTTGACGTAGACGCCGGTGTGGTGGCGGGTGAGCGCCGACCAGAAGTCGCGGACCCACTCCTGTTCCTCGTCGAAGCCCTCCGGGCCGGCGCAGCTGCCGTTGATGTTGAAGGTGTGGCCGGCCGAACGGCCGCTGAACGCGGTGTCGTCCTCGCCCGTCCGGGAGATCGCGCCGCCGAGGTGGAAGATCGGGAAGCTGGTGAGCGGCGAACGGATCCCGCGGACCCGGTCGGCGGTGATCTCGATGATCTCGTCGGTGAGTTCGGCGGTGTCGAAGGACTTGAAGTAGTACCAGCGACGCCGCGGATAGGACGGGTCGAGCATCGCCTGGTGCTCGGTGAAGGGCTTCGCCCGGCACAGGTCGGCGACCGGCGGGCCGAAGCGGCGCAGCGGCCTCAGCACCCGCTCGCCCTCGTCGAGGTCGCCCGTCCAGCAGCAGATGACGACGGCGATCGGCCGGCCGTGCCACTCGGCGGGAATCTCGGGCAGCGGCAGGGCCTTGCGGTGCACCACCGCGGTGGTGAGCCCGTCGGGCACCTCGGCGATCCACTCGCGGTAGAAGCGCAGCAGGCGGGCCGAGTCGGCGGCGTCCCAGATGATCGGGCCGGCCAGGACGGTCGGGCCGACCGGGTTGAGGCGGAACTCGAACTCGGTGACGACGCCGAAGTTCCCGCCGCCGCCGCGGACGCCCCAGAAGAGTTCGGGGTTCTCGGTCTCGCTCGCCCGGACGAGGCCGCCCTCGGCGGTGACGAGGTCGACCGAGAGCAACTGGTCGATCGTCAGGCCGTGGCGGCGCATCAGCCAGCCGATGCCACCACCGAGGGTGAGGCCGGCGAGGCCGGTGTGGGTGACGATCCCGGCGGGCACGGCCTGCCCGAACTGCTGCGTCTCGTGGTCGAGTTCGCCGAGCAGCACACCGGCCTGGACGCGGGCGGTGCGGGCCTCCGGGTCGATCCGGATGCCCTTGAGCCGGGACAGGTCGGCGACCAGGCCGCCGTCGCAGAGCGACTGCCCGGGGAAGCTGTGGCCGCCGCTGCGGACGGCGAACGGCGCCCCGGTGTCGGCGGCGTGGCGGACGGCGGCGATGACGTCGGCGACCCCGGCGCAGTAGGCGATCGCCGCGGGTCTGCGGTCGACAGCGCCGTTCCAGATCTGCCGGGCCAGGTCGTAGCCGGGGTCCGCCGGCGTCACCAGGTCGCCGCGGAGGGCGGCGGCGAGGCCGTCCGTCTCAGGTCGGGCGGCGCCGCCGCGCGGTCGGTCGTGCCTGTGCCGGTCACCGTGTCCATGGCCACTCCCGTCTCGGGCAGCCCCCGCCTCCCCAGTCTGGCACCGGGTCCGCCGCGCCACCGTCCGCTCCGGTCGTCCTGGGCCGTGACGTGTAAGGCGCATGGGCAGCCACAAGGGGCGTGTGGGGGGGCATCTCCCGGCCGAAGGCCGGGGCGGAACCGCGCAGCTCGGATGCGGACCGCCGTACAGATCCCGGCTCGGCCCGTGTCGCTACGGTGGCCCCCCGGACTGCGCAGTTCCCCGCGCCCCTACGAGGCCCCGTGTGCCTTTGAGGACACGCTCCAGCTCTGCGGGCCGACGTCCTTGACGAACAGGATCCCGTCGGTGGCGGCCAATTGGGCCGGGTCGAACGGGGCGTAGCCGAACCACGGGGACTCGCGGGACGTGGGCGACGTTCCGGCGAGGGCGGCGGCCAGCCGGCGGGTGTCGACGAGGCAGTGCTCGTCCGCGAGCGTGTACAGGAGTCCTTCGGCGGTGTCCGGGGGCGGGGTGTCCACGCCCCGGTGCCGGATCGTGCCGAGGGCGGTGTGGACGAAGGCGTAGTCGGCGCCGGGGCGGGCTGCCACCAGGGCCCCGGCGCTCCACCACTCCAGCCGCCGGCCGGCCATCCGCATGCTGCTCTTCTCCCGCTGCAGATGGCTGTTGTGGGCGAAGACCAGGACCGGCCCGCGTTCGGCGAGGGCGAGGAGGTTGTCGGCCATCATCGCGCCGCGCAGGCCGATCAGCCGCGTCATCCGGCCGGGCGAGGTGTCGGCCGTCCAGTGGTGGTAGCGCAGCAGGCCGACGGCGGTGCGGCCGTACAGGCGGGCGCGGTCCCACTGCTCGCGCGGGTGCCTCTGCACGTGCCCGTCCCACTGCTCGCGCGGGCCCGCGGTTGTCAGTTGCGGGGTGAGTGCGTCGAGCAGGGCCACCAGGTCGTCTGCGATCAGTCGCAGCTGCGCGGCCTCGGCGGACTGCCCCGCGGAGCGGGTCGGGTCCATCATCGCGGCGGGTTCGGTCCAGCGGTCGTCGGCGCCGAGCAGCCGGTCGAGCGTCTCCGCGGTGCACGGGAGCCGGTCCGCGTCCACCAGCTCCGCGAGGTGGCGGTGGAGGGCGGTGAGGGCCTTGCGGGGGCTCTCGGCGCCGGTGATCTCCAGCGGGCCGTCGATACCGGCGAAGCGCACCTGCTCGGCGGCGGGCCGGCCGTCGTTGTGGGCGCGCATCCAGCGGACGAGTTCGCGGTTGGCCGTGGACGCGCCGAACCCGTGGCTGAAGCCGTGCGCCATCACCTCGTCGAGGGTGCCGGTGCCGGTGGTGACGTACGCGTCCACGAGCAGGCCGGCCAGGCAGTCGCTCTCGATCGCGATCGTGCGGTAGCCCTCCTGCTCGACGAGCTGCCGGAAGAGGTCGTTGCGCAGGTCGAGCAGATCGTCCTCGCCGTGGGTCGGCTCGCCCAGGGCGAGCACCCGCGGGCGGGTCGGCAGCAGCGCCAGCAGCGCGGCAGCGTCGACGGGGCGGACGGATTCCTTGATGTCGGTCGCCATGCCTTCAACGGTATCGTTGAAGCCTCGGTTGAAACTTTTGCCCGGAATCACCGGGTGAGTGGGAGGACCATGGGACGAAACCCTCAAAGCAGCGATCGGCTCCGGCCGGTCGATCTGGCGCGCGGGCACGGGCTGTCCACGCAGGCGGTCAGGAACTACGAGGAGGCCGGGATCCTGCCGGCCGCCGAGCGCGGCGCGCACGGCTACCGCAGCTACACCCCGCTGCACGCGGCGGCGCTGGACGCCTTCCTCGCCCTGCTGCCCGGGCACGGCCACCGAACGGCCACGGCGGTCATGCGGGCGGTGAACGCGGGCGCGGACGACGAGGCGTTCCGCCTGATCGACGAGAGCCACGCCCAGCTCCTCGGCGACCGGCAGACCCTCCGCGCGGTGGAGGACGCGCTGCGCGACCTGGCGCCGGCGGCCGCGGAGGGGCCGGGCGGGTCCGTCGACGCGCGCGGCGGG
>NZ_JAHTIK010000001.1:994684-999774 GCF_025655475.1 Kitasatospora sp. DSM 101779
CGCGGCGGCACGTTCATCGGGCCGCTCGCGGAGGAACTCGGCCTCCGGCCGGCGACGCTGCGTGCCTGGGAGCGGGCCGGGCTGGTGCGTCCGGGCCGCGACCCGCTGACCGGGTACCGCGTCTACGACGAGGCGGACGTCCGGGATGCCCGGCTGACCCATCAGCTCAGGCGCGGCGGCCACCTGCTGGAGCGGATCGCCCCGCTGCTCGCCCAGGTGCGGGCGGCGGGCGGGCTGGAACCGCTGGAGGCGACGCTGCACGACTGGCACGCCCGGCTGGCCGCCCGCGGACGGGCGATGCTGGCGGGGGCGGCGGCGCTGGAGGCGTACCTCCGGGCCCGCGGGTGAGCGCCGGAGCGGGCCCGCGGGTGAGCGCCGGGCCCGCGGCACATGCGGGTCAGCCGCGGGGGTCGTGGCCCTCGACCAGGACCACGTCGAGGGTGCGGGGGCCGTGCACGCCCTCGACCCGGGTCAGTTCGATGTCGCTGGTGGCGGACGGTCCGGAGATCCAGGTCTGCGGGCGGACCGGGTCGAGGCGGGGCAGGGCCTGCGGGACGGAGGCGACCACCTGGTCGGCGCGGACCACGCAGATGTGGTGGTCGGGGACGAGGGTGAGCACCCGGCGGCCCTGGCCGGGGCCGCCGTCCAGGACGATCGTGCCGGTCTCGGCGACGGCGAGGACGCAGCCGGTGACGACGCTGTCGGTGGTGTCGAGCCGGTGGGCCGTCAGGGTGCCGTCGTCGGGGCGCTGTTCGGCCCGGGCCGCGGTAAGCCACGCGGCGGGCAGTCCCGGAGGGACGGCAACGGTACGGGAGCCGTGCTCGGCGAGCAGGCGGGCCAGCAGGTCGGGCAGCGCCTCCTCGGTGCAGCGGTGCACCCGGGCGCGGTAGTCGGCCAGGTTCTCCGCGAGCAGGTCGAGGACGGCCTCGGGGTCGTCGAGGACGTGCGCGAAGCGGTAGTCGCGGCGGACGGGCGGGCGGCCGGCCTCCTCACCGGCCGGAACGTCGGTGAGGGCACTGCGGATGCGGGCGAGGACGGTGTCGCGGGAGGTGCTCATGCAGTGCCGTCCTTGCGGTCGCGGTGCTCGGCCCACCAGGCCCGGAAGGGCTCGGCGGGCAGGTCGGGGAGGTCCCGGGTGTGGGTCCAGGCCTTGGCGGGGCCGGGCAGGGGAAGCTTCCTGGGGTGGAGGCCACGGGTGGCGGAGGCCGCGCGTTCGGCTGCGGCGAGCGCGGCCGGGTGGTCGAGCAGCCAGGTGGCGGCCTTCATCGCGGCCTTCTCGACGCGGTGGCCCGGGCCCTGGTCGACGGCCTGTTCGCGCAGGTGGACGAGGACCTCGGGGATGTCGATGGCGACCGGGCAGACCTCGTAGCAGGCGCCGCACAGGGTGGAGGCGAACGGCAGTGAGGCATCCAGTTCGCTGCCGAGGCCGCGCAGTTGCGGGGTGAGGATGGCACCGATCGGGCCGGGGTACGGGGAGCCGTAGGCGTGGCCGCCGGCCCGCTCGTACACCGGGCAGACGTTGAGGCAGGCGGAGCAGCGGATGCAGCGCAGCGCCTGGCGGCCGACCTGGTGCGCGAGGGCGGCGGTGCGGCCGTTGTCGAGCAGGACGAGGTGGAAGGCCCGGGGGCCGTCGCCGTCAGTGATGCCCGTCCAGGTCGAGGTGTACGGGTTCATCCGCTCGGCGGTGGAGGAGCGGGGCAGCAGTTGGAGGAAGACCTCCAGGTCCTGCCAGGTGGGGATGACCTTCTCGATGCCGACGATCGAGATCAGTGTCTCGGGCAGGGTGAGGCACATCCGGCCGTTGCCCTCGGACTCGACGACCACCAGGGTGCCGGTCTCGGCGACCAGGAAGTTGGCGCCGGACACGCCGACCTTGGCCCGCAGGAACTTCTCCCGCAGGTGGAGCCGGGCGGCCTCGGCGAGTTCGCCCGGCTCGTCGGTCAGGCCCTCGGGCGCGGGACGGCCCCAACGGCCCATCGCCTCGCGGAAGATGTCGCGGATCTCGGCGCGGTTGCGGTGGATCGCCGGGACAAGGATGTGGGAGGGCAGGTCGTCGCCGAGTTGCACGATGAGCTCGGCGAGGTCGGTCTCGTAGGCGGTGATGCCCTCGGCGGCGAGTGCCTCGTTGAGGCCGATCTCCTGCGTCGCCATGGACTTGACCTTGACCACCTCTCGCTCGCCGGTGGCCCTGACCAGGTCGGCGACGATCCGGTTGGCCTCGGCGGCGTCAGCCGCCCAGTGCACCGCTCCCCCGGCGGCGGTGACGGCCTCCTCGGCCTGCAGCAGGTAGTGGTCGAGCCGGCGCAGCGTGCGGTCCTTGATCTCCTTGCCGGCGGCGCGGAGTTCGGCCCAGTCGTCGAGTTCGGCGACCGCCCGGGCGCGCTTCTCGCGGATGGTGCGGGTGGCGCGGCCGAGGTTGGCCCGCAGGGTGGCGTCCTTGGTGGAGTTCTTGGCGGCCTCGGGGAAGGCGGGCATGCCGAGATAGGTGGAGCTCATTCGGCGGGCCCTCCCGCGACGACGGCGGTGGCGGGGGCGGGGGCGGTGTGTGCGGTTCGGGCCCGGCGGGGTGCGGGCGGTCGGTACGGCGCGGCCTCGGTGGCGGCGAGGATCTCGGCGATGTGCACCGCCTGCATCGGGGCGCCGCGGCGGCGCAGGGTGCCGTCGAGGTGCAGCAGACAGGAGTTGTCGGCGCCGCACAGTACGTCGGCGCCGGTGCCGAGCGCGTTGCGGACCTTGTCCGCGGCCATCGCCGCGGAGACGTCCGGGTTCTTCACCGCGAAGGTGCCGCCGAAGCCGCAGCACTCCTCCGCGCCGGGCAGTTCGACCAGTTCCAGCCCCTTCACGGCCGCCAGCAGCCGGCGGGGGCGGTCGCCGAGGCCGAGCATCCGCAGCCCGTGGCAGGACGGGTGGTAGGTGACGGTGTGCGGGAAGTACGCGCCGACGTCCACGACGTCGAGCACATCGACCAGGAACTCGGTGAGTTCGAGCATCCGGGGGGCCAGGGAGGCGGCAGCGTCGGCGAGTTCGGTGCCGCGGCCCTCGGCCTGGGCACGGGCGCCGATCCGCGGGTAGGCCTCGCGGACCATCGCCGCGCACGAACCGGACGGGGTGACCACGTGGTCGTAGCCGGCGAACGCGGCGGCGGTGCGGCGCACCAGCGGCTCCGCCTCGCGCCGGTAGCCGGTGTTGTACTGCGGCTGCCCGCAACAGGTCTGTGCGGCCGGGAAGTCGACCGCCACCCCCAGCCGCTCCAGCAGGTCCACCACGGCCCGGGCGGTGCGTGGGCGCACGGCGTCGTTGACGCAGGTGGCGAACAGTGCGACGCGCATCGCGGCTCCCTCGGCGGCGGTCGTTGGCGGCGGCTTGCGGTCCGGCGGTGCGGGACGGCCCCGGACGGTGTGGCGGCGCGGGGCGTCGTCGCGGGGAGTGTACGGCCGCCGGGGGCCGGTGGGGCGGATCCGCCGCGCATGTCGGCCGAGGTCGGCCGGATCCCGCCGGCCCGGGGTGGGACGGCGGGGTCCGGACCGGGCCGGGTCAGGGGGTGCCGGCGACCCGCCAGGCGAGGCTGTCGGTGGCGAGGTCCCGGACCTGCGGGTCACGGACGGCGGCGGTGCGGTCCACCGAGACGGCGGTGAGCCGGTGCGTCCTGCCGTCCGGGCGGACGCCGAGGGCCGCCGGGACGACCGAGGTGCGGCCGCGGACGGAGCGGACCTCGGTGCCGTCGAGGTACCAGCGCAGCTCGGGCGCGGCGAGGCCGGTCAGCGCGGCCGGGGTGACGGTGATCCGGGTGCTCCGGCGGACGGTGCTGCCGGTGGGCAGGTCACTGCTCAGGCCGTTGGCCTTGCGGTAGAAGCCGGCGATCATCGCCTCGCGGCCGGGCAGGTTGAACTCGGTGCTGGACAGCGCGCGCATGATGGAGGTCGCGGTCGGCCGGTAGAGCCCGTGCGGGTAGTAGTCGCTGCCCTCGTAGGTGCCGACGGTGCCGCCGGCGGGGTCGTCCGCACCGAGCCAGCGATACCACTTGGCGCGGTCGGCGAGCAGCTGGTCGGCGGTGCGGTCGGTGGAGTTGGGGCCGTCCGTCTCGCCGCCCGTCCAGGTGCCGTAGGAGTCGTACGTGTACTCGTCGTGGAGCTGCCCGACGGAGTGGCCTATCTCGTGGGCGGCGATCAGACTGGACGCGGCGTTGTCGGAGGAGAGCGTGGAGACGCCGTCGAAGGGGTAGCCCTCGGCCTCCAGCCCGTAGTACCCGGCGCCGCCGTACTTGGCCGAGTTGGCGACGACCACAACGAGGTCGGCGGCCGGTGCCTTCGCCGCGTAGCCGGCGACCTTGTCGAGGTCGGTGCAGACCAGCCGTTCGGTGTCGGCGCACCAGAAGTAGCTGCCGAGGGCGGTGTCCCGCACGGTGCCGGTGTCCGGGTCGCCGCTGATGCCGGAGTCGTGCGAGACGGCGTCGACCGTCCAGACGTTGAACAGTCCGCGGTAGCTGCGGTACGGCTCGATCGCGCTGATGGCGGCCCACTTGGCGGCGGCGGCCGCGTGGAAGGCGTCCTGCTGGTCGGCGGTGTAGCCGTCGCCGACGATCACCACGTCGAGGCGGTCGGCGGTGGGGCCGGTGACCGCGAGGCGGCCGACGGCGCCGTCCCCGGTGACGTCGCCGGGTGCGGTGCGCCCCGAGATCCCCTTGCGGTGTCCCGGTGCGGCGACGGGTACGCGCACTCTGCGGCCCTCCGCGTCCGGTCCGGTGAACGCCTCGGCCGTCACCGTACGTTCGGCCGGCGCGGCTGCTGCGGCGGTCACGGCGGCGGGGCCCGCGGGCGGGTTGGGGGCGGCCGCGGCGGGGGCGGTCAGCGCGGCGGCGAGGGTGAGGCCGGCGGCGAGCGCGGTGTAGCGGGGCATGCGGGTGCGCACATGCCCTCCTCTCGGTCGAGGTGGGTTAAGAGTGGAGTTAAGTGGGCTTAACTCGTCACTGAACATCGCTGAACATAGGCCCGCCGGCGCGGCCCGGCAAGGGCCGGCGCACCGATTCCCGTACGGACGGCGGCATTTCGCGGCGCCGCCCGACGGCCCGTCGGGCAGTGCGGACGCGGCGC
>NZ_JAHTIK010000001.1:1003085-1005614 GCF_025655475.1 Kitasatospora sp. DSM 101779
CACCGGCCCCTTCGCGGAGCGCCGTGGCGAGCACCGCACCGCCGTCCGCCGCGCCCGAGGCCCTGCCTGCGCCGACCTCCGGGTCCCGCCCGCCGTCGGCCCCGCCCCGGCACAGCGCCTCGGCGTCCCCGTCCGTCCCGCCCTCGTCCGCCCGCCCGGCCTCGGCGAGGCCGGTCGGGAGCCGGACGGAGGACGGCCCGCTCTGGGCGGACGGTTCGGTCGACCCGCACAGCACGGACTCCTGGGCGCAGAGCAATGTGACCTTCAAGACCCGCGAGGTGCTCACCGCGCTGACGCTGGAGCTGCACGTGCCGCAAACCGGCGGGGTGAAGGACACCGGCCACTGGCAGACCCTGGACTCGGCCGACTTCACGGCGACCGTCCGGGAGGAGGGTGGCGTGCTGGTCTACCGCTGGGTGCTGAAGGCGGGCCGGACGGTCCCGGTCGGGCAGCAAGTCTTCGCGGGGCAGTACGGACACAACGCCGGTGGCCGGGACGCGGGCGGCGACTGGTACCGGATCGACGCCGCCACGGCGGGCGGCCGGGCCTCGGTCTGGGGCGACTTCGCCCGCACCGGCTGAGCCAGGGTGCCGCGCCCTCCCGAGACGGAGGGCGCGGTTCCCGCCGTTGTCGGGCGGCCTCCGTGTCACGTGCGGTGACGACAGCGCCCCCGGCGTGACCCGTCCGGTTGCGGGCGGGTTGCGGGCGGGCGGAGCCGGGGTGTCCGGGCCTCCCGACAGCGGACTGTCGTGCGCAGGTCAGACGAGGTCGAATGCGGCACCGCCCACCCCCACGGCGCGCCCGCCCTCCGCATGGCCGGAATTCGCCCATTCTCATGAAACTTGCTGCAAGACTTTGCAGCACTTGGACCGCCCCTCGCCTCCGACGCCGCACGCGAGCCCGGGCCGTCCGCCCTCCGCGGCGCCCCGCGCCGCCATTCGACCTGGAGGACAACGGACATGACGTTCCCCCAGCCGCACCGCACCGCAGGCCGCCTGCGCCCCCTGCTGATGCTCCCCGCACTGGTCACGGCCCTGATCGTCGCCCTGCTCGGCCCCGCCGCGACCGCCCGGGCGGCCACCGGTGGCGCCCTCGGCACTCCCGTGCACCTGCAGGTCACGGCCGCCACCGAGTACGGGGACACCGTGCTGGTCTCCGGCAGCACCGCCGAACTCGGCGCCTGGGATCCGGCCAGGGCCGTACCGCTCACCACCGACGCCCGCAGCTATCCGACCTGGTCGGTGGACCTGCTGCTGCCGCCCGGCGGCCAGCTCGCCTACAAGTACCTGACGCGGACCGCCACCGGCGCGGTCGAGTGGGAGGCGATCCCGAACCGCGCCGTCTACCTGTCCGGCAGCGGCGGCGGGACCACCCTCGAGGACCGCTGGAACGTCACCGGCGAGCACCCGCTGACCGCCGTCTTCACCGCGATCGCCACCACCACGTGGGGTCAGAGCCTCTACGTCTCCGGCGACCTCGCCGAGCTCGGCGCCTGGGACCCGGCCAAGGCCGTGCCGCTCAGCACCAGCTACGCCGTGTACCCGGAGTGGACCGGATTCGCCGAACTGCCCCCGAACACCGCCGTCCGCTACAAGCTGCTGAAGAAGAACCCCGACGGCACGGTCGCCTGGGAGGACGGACCGAACCACGCCACCGTCACCCCACCGACCGGCACCCTGGTGCTGCACGACAGCTGGCGCTGACCGCCCGGTCGCTCCGGCGGCCCGGCCCGGGATCCGACCGGGCCGGGCCGCAACGGCTTCCGCCCGGCGGCCGCCAGCTGCCGCTCACCGGCCGCGCACCGCGGCGGCGCACTCCTCGCAGACCCGCTGGGACCAGCGCGAGGGGTACCAGACGGCGGCGTCCTCGGCCGGCTGCCAGGGATCGCGCTCGAGACCGGAGGTGTCCGAGCCGCAGAAGGTCCGCCCGGCCGGGCCGCCGTCCGCGGCCACCGGGGCCGCGTGCACCACCAGGGCCGCACGCCCCTCGGAGGCGTGCTCGCCGCCGCCGAGGTCGTGGACCGTGGCCGGCTGCTCGATCTCCAGCATCACCACCAGCGCCGTCATCCTTCGAGCTTCGCGCGGACGCCCGGCGGCCGCACCTCACGGCGGGCCAGAGCCGCATGCCCGGCGGGCGGAGGCGCCGAAGGGGTGCCCTCCGGGGACGAATCAGGCAAACCGCACGATACTGAAGCCATGTCGCAGAACACCAGCACGCACCACGAGCCGTCACGTCTCACGGTCAAGGGCCGCGAGGTACGACTGCGCACCATCGCGGTCGGCGTCATCGCGGTCCTCGCCGTCTGGTTCATCGCGGTCAACACCGCGTCGGTGACCATCACGCTCTGGGTCTCCGACGTCACCATGCCGCTCTGGGTCGTCCTGACCGTGACCATCCTGGTCGGCATGCTGATCGGCGTCTTCCTCGCCCGCCGGCGCGCCGCCCGCAAGGGACGGTAACGACCCGACGAACCCGCGCGCGGCCCCGCCGGCCCGGACGGGCGCCACCGGGCGGCGCCGCCCGCGGCCC
>NZ_JAHTIK010000001.1:1005639-1014617 GCF_025655475.1 Kitasatospora sp. DSM 101779
CCACGGCGCCGCACCGGCACCCGGCCCGCGCGCGTCGGCCCACGCGCGTCGGCGGCGCGGGCCGGGCAGCGCATAGGGTGGCCCTCGCACGTTCAGGCCCGAGCGGACAGGTGGGACAGCAGTGGCGGACACGACGACCCCGGCGGACCCGGGCGCCTCCGGCACCGTCGGCCGGCGGGTGCACCGGCTGCGGGTCGAACGCGGCCTCACCCAGCGCCAACTCGCGGAGCCCGCCTACACCGCCGCCTACATCTCGATACTGGAGTCGGACCGGGTGCGGCCCTCGGAGGCCGCCCTGCGGCACCTCGCCGAACGGCTCGGCGTGACGTACGAGGAGCTCGCCACCGGGCGGCCGCCGCACATCGCGACCGGCCTGCGGGCCGAACTGGTGGACGCCCAGCGGCTGCTGGCGCTCGGCGAGGGCGAGCCGGCCGCCGCCGCGTACCGGCGGCTGCTCGCCGAGGCCGAACGGCACGGCCTGGAGGCCGAGCGGGCCGCCGCCCTGCTCGGGCTCGGCCAGTGCGCCCTGTACGCGGGCGACCTGACCGCAGCCCGCGGGCACTTCGAAGCCGCCGAGCCGCTGCTCGCCGGGGCACCGCCGGTGCAGCGCGCCCGGGCCGTCCGCGGCCGCGCCGTCGCCCACCTGCTCGCGGGCGAACTGCGCTACTCCTGCTACCTGCTGGAGAGCGCGATCGACGAGCTGAACGCCACCGGGCTGCAGGACCCGGACGCCCTCGTCCTGCTGTACACCGCCGCGATCGCGCCCTACCTGGACATGGGTGCGCACGCCCGCGCCGCCCAGGCCGCCGAGATCGCGCTCGGCCTGGCCCCGCAGGTGACCGATCCGGCGCTGGTCGCGGGCATGCACCGGACGGTCGCCCGCACCCTGCTCGCCGAGGGGCGCACCGCGGAGGCCGACGCCTCACTGGCCAGGGCGGCGGCGCTGTACGAGCAGTTGCAGATCCGCACCGAGCTCGCGCACTGCCACTGGATGCGCGGCTACGTGCACGCCCAGGACGGCGCGCTGGAGGCCGCCGCCCGGGAACTCACCACCGCCCGCGACATGCTGGCGGCCGGGCGGGCCGAGCTCTACACCGCCCAGGTGGAGGTGGAGCTGGCCGACGTGCTGCGCCGGCTGGGCCGCCGGGAGGAGGCGGGGCAGTTGCTGGTGCGGCTCCTCGACGGGTTGCAGCCCGACCGCGGGCCGGTGCACCGCGCCGCCGCCCACCGGCTGCTGGGCCTGCTCGCGGAGGACGGCGACGACACCGCGGCGGCCGAGGAGCACTACGGGCGCGCCCTCGCCCTGCTGGAGCCCACCGGCGCGGCCGGTGACCTGGCCGACCTGTGCCGGCTGCTCGGCGACCTGCAGCGCCGGCTCGGCCGCACCGAGGCCGCCCTGGACACCTACCGCACCGGCCTCGGCCACGCCGCGGCCCCCGGCACGACCACCCTCGGCCCCGCCCCGGCGCAACCTCCGCTCACCTCCGCCTGAGCTCCCGAGCGCCTGGACCGACGGAGCCCGAACCGCCGGCCTCCGAACCGCCGGCCTTCGAACCGCCGGGCGGGCCCTCACGGGAGGCTCGCCGGTCATGCCGCCGGGCCGAGATCCCCCTCCAGGAGCGTCTGGACGACCGGGGGACGGCCCCACAGCGCCAGGATCTCGTTGGCGAGGGCCACGACGGGCAGGTGCTCGCCGTCGCCCACCTTGACGGATGCGGCCGACAGGCGGCGGGGGACGGCGTCTGCGTCCAGCAAGGACGCGCCATTCCCGGGGACCGAGTTCGAGGAACTCCAGGCCGGTGAGCCCGGCGATCTCCAGGGGGTCGGCCAGCGAGCCGGGCCGGGCGAGCGACGAGGGTGGGCAGTCGGGCCAGTCCTGCGACGGGGGCGAGGCTGACCGGCGGACCGTCCGACCTGTCGATCGACAGGACCTCCAGGTCGGGGTGGGCGGCGGCCCGGACGGACGCGAGAGCCCCGTTCCCGACCCTGGCCGCGACCGGGAGGCCGTACGCGGGCCGCCGCCGTGTCCGTCCTTCGTCCGGCCCAGGACGAAGTCGGTGAGGGAGTCGGCCAGGAGTTCGGCGCCGAGGGTCAGCTCATGGCTGACCGTGATCACCTGCCCGAGGTGTCCGCCCGGGCCGGGTGTCAGGTCGACCGCCAGCTCGTCGCCGCCGTTGGACAGGGGCGGCCTCTGATCGATCATGCGCAGACCGCGGCGAGCGGCAGTGACGCTCGAACCGCTCCACGAGCTGGCCCCCACCCCCACCCCGCGCGCGTCCCGCGGAGGCAGCCGCGGCGGGCCGTCAGCCCGCGCGGCGGGCGGCGGGGAGGACCGCGGGCCGGACGCCGCCGATCGCGCGGGCGGCGAAGAGGCTCTCCGGCTCGACCGGGCCGAGCTGGCCGGCTGCCAGCCGGAAGGCCACCAACGGGCCGCTGGCGACGGCGAGTTCCACCCGGGTGCCGGCCGGCACGGCGCCGGGCATCGTACCGGTCACCGCGGCCTGCACGGTGAACCCCTCGTCGAGGGCGACCACGTAGGGCATCGGCTCGCCCGGGCCGCGCCGGGCCGCGGGCAGCAGCCGGCGGACGGTGCCGGTGCCGCGACTGAGCTCGTCGTCCAGGTCGGCACTGCCGCAGACCGGACAGAGCATGCGGACGGGCGCGGTGGCGGCGCGGCACCAGCGGCAGCGCCGGAAGACCAGCTCGGGGCCGGGCTGCTCGGCGACGGATGCCCCGGAGGGCGCGGTGGCGACGGGGTTCATGGCGGCTCCTCCCGGTCCGGGCCGCGGCGCGCGCAAACCGCGCCGATGCCCGATCGACACGACACGGGGAGCGTATGGCACTGAGTGCCAATCGGTAAAGGCACTGAGTGCACGCCGCTGCGCAGGGCCTCACAGACGCTCGAATCGATTGCTTAAACAATTGAATCGAGCGTCATTCCTTGCTCGTGCGCTCGGTGCACGCCTACAGTCGAGGCATCTCCCCCGGCCCCCGACGCTGAGGTACCGCCATGGACCGCGCCCGACTGCAGCACCTGCTCGCCCGTGAGACCGCCGAGGCCGAGCGCCGCAATCCGCGGTCGAAGGCCGCCTACGCCCGCGCCGACCACCTCTTCGGCCGGGTGCCGATGACCTGGATGAACAAGACCGCCGGCACCTTCCCCCGCTACCTCGGCACCGCGCACGGCGCCCGGATCACCGACATCGACGGCCACGAGTACATCGATTTCTGCCTCGGCGACACGGGCGCGATGGCCGGCCACTCCCCCGAGGCGGTCGCCACCGCCGTGCAGCGCCGCTTCGCCGAGCAGGGCGGCGCGACCGCGATGCTGCCCACCGAGGACGCCGAGTGGGTGGGTGCCGAGCTGACCCGCCGCTTCGGGCTCTCGCACTGGAGCTTCTCGCTGACCGCCACCGACGCCAACCGCTGGGCGATCCGCCTCGCCCGCGCGGTCACCGGCCGCAGCAAGATCCTGGTGAACAGCTACAGCTACCACGGCAGCGTCGACGAGTCGCTGATCGTCGTCGGTCCGGACGGCCGCGGCGCGTCCCGCCCCGGCAACGTCGGCGCCCCCTGCGACGTCACCCTCACCAGCCGGGTCGCCGAATTCAACGACCTCGACCAGCTGGAGCGCGAGCTCGCCCACGGCGACGTCGCCGCCGTCCTCATGGAGCCCGCCCTCACCAACATCGGCATCGTGCTGCCAGAGCCCGGCTACCTGGTCGGCGTCCGCGAGCTGACCCGCGAGTACGGCGTGCTGCTGATCAACGACGAGACGCACACCTTCTCGGCCGGCCCCGGCGGCTGCACCGCCGCCTGGCACCTCGAACCCGACATGCTGACCATCGGCAAGGCCATCGGCGGCGGCATCCCGGCCGGCGCCTACGGGCTCTCCGCCGAGCTGGCGGACCGGCTGCTCGGGCGCTCCGACCTCGACCTGGTCGACATGGGCGGCGTCGGGGGCACCCTGGCCGGCAACGCGCTCTCCGTCGCCGCGATGCGGGCCACGCTGGAGCACGTGCTCACCGACGACGCCTTCGAGCGGATGGGCAAGCTCGCCGAGCGCTTCGAGGCCGGGGTCCAGCAGGCGATCGACCTGCACGGCCTGCCCTGGTCGGTCAGCCGGCTCGGCGCCCGCACCGAGTACCGCTTCGCCAGCCCGGCCCCGCGCACCGGCACCACCTCCGCGGAGGTCGCCGACCCGGAGCTGGAGGACTTCCTCCACCTCTACCTGGCCAACCGCGGCATCCTGATGACGCCCTTCCACAACATGGCGCTGATGTGCCCTGCCACCACCGAGGCGGACGTGGACGCCCACACCGACGTCTTCTCCGTCGCCCTGGCCCGGCTGATCGGCTGACACCTCGTCGGCCGACCGGCCCACCGGCCGACCCGCCGTCCGTCCACAGGCCGCCGGTGCCCTCCTCGGGCCCGGCGGCCTGGCGGTAGGGTGCGTGGGTCGACGGACCGAGGAGATGCGAATTTGGACGAGATCGACCGGGCCATCCTGCGAGAGCTGCAGACCGACGGCAGGATCGCGTACGCCGACCTGGGCCCCAAGGTGGGCCTGTCGGCCTCGGCCGCTCGGCAGCGGCTGCAGCGGCTGATCGACGCCAAGGCCGTGCAGGTCGTCGGCGTGACCGACCCGATGGCCATGGGCGGGCAGGCGATGGCCATGCTCGGCATCACCGTGGACGGCGACCCGCGCGGCGTCGCCGACGAACTCGCCCGGTACGGCGAGGTGGTGTACTCGGTGCTGACCGCCGGCGGCTTCGACCTGTTCGCCGAGGTGGTCTGCCCCGGCCCGCGCGAGCTGCTGGACTTCGTCAACGACACCGTGCGGCCGATCGAGGGTGTCAAGCACATCCAGTCCTTCCCGTACTTCGGCATCCACACCCACCGGTTCTTCTGGGACGTCGGCTGACCCCTCGCCACCCACCACCGCGCCCGCTGCGCCGCCCGGTGCATTCCGTTGCGCCGAGCGGCTGAACGAGCCGCCCGGCCCGGCCTGCGCCGCCCGCCCGGCCGCCTAGCCTGCCGCTATGACCGACCAGGACACCGCGGCCGGCGGCGCGCCGCAGGAGGTCCGGCTCGCCCTCGTCCTCAACGGCGGCATCAGCCTCGCGGTCTGGATGGGCGGTGTCGCCCACGAACTCGACCTGCTGCGCCAGGCCTCCCGCGGCGACGACGAGTCGGGCGTCGCCGAGCGCGACCGCCCCGCCTTCCGGATCTGGCAGCGCATCACCGGGGAGCGCCGCAGACGGGTCGTGGTCGACGTGGTCGCCGGCACCTCCGCCGGCGGGCTCAACGGCGTCCTGCTCGCCACCGCCGTCGCCCGCGGCGCCGCCCTGCCCGACCTGCGCGCCACCTGGAACCGCACCGCCGACCTCACCCGCCTGCTGTCCGAGGACGGCGCCGGCGGCCTGCTCCGCGGCGCCGTCGTCGAGGAGGCCCTCACCGAGGCCGTCGCCACGATGGGCGGCGAACCGCAGCTGGCCGAGCCGGTCACCCTCTTCCTCACCGCCACCGCCCTCGACGGCCGTCCACGCCGCTGCACCGACGGCTACGGCGGCGCCTTCGACGTGCCCGACCACCGCCGGGTCTACCGCTTCCGCCACGACGACGAGGCGCCCGTCTACGAGCGCACACACCCCGGCACCTGGCAGGTCGGCCGGCGCCCGGTGCGCGACTTCCACGGCCCGGCCGGCCGCCCCGCCCCGGCACTGCTGCGCGCCGCCCGCGCCACGGCCGCCTTCCCGGTGGCCTTCGCCCCGGTGCAGGAGGCACCGATGGCCGACCACCGCGACCCGCCGTCCGACATCCCCAGCAGCTCGGTCATGGACGGCGGCGTCCTCGACAACGAACCCTTCCGGCCGGTGCTCGACGCGATCGGCGAGCGCCTCGCCGACCGGCGGCCGGAACGCGTCCTGGTGTACGTGGTGCCCTCCGCCGGCACCCTGCGGCAGGAGGCCGTCGGCCGCAAACGGCCCGAGGACATCACCTGGACGGAGGCCGCCGCCACCGCCCTGCACCACCCCCGCGAGGCCAACTTCCGCTCCGCCACCGAGGACCTCGCCGAACGGATGCGCACCCGCGTCTCCGACGTACAGCGCCACCTCTTCCGCGAGCTGTACGAGAACCCCGTCCGGGCCACCCGGCTGCTGCACCGGGCCGCCGAACTCCTCGACGACTACCGCCGCAGCCGGGCCGCGGCCGTCGTCTGGGACGTCCGCCGGCAGGCCGCCGCCGACGGCGTCACCGCCCTGCTCGACCCGCCCGGCACGGCGGCCGACTGGCTGCCCGGCCGCGACCCCGCGTGGCTGCCGCCGCCCGCCACCGAGCACGACGACCCCGTGCACACGGCCGACCCCGGCGACTGGCGGTGGGGCCTCGTCCCCACCGAGCGCGTCCTGCGGCTGATGCTCGACGACCTGCAGCGGCGCCTGCCCGACTGCGAGCCCGCCGTGCGCCGGCAGTTGGCCTCGGCGGCCGGCCTGGTGTGCCGCCGGCTCGCGGAGACCCTGGCGGTCGGGGCGGCCGTCCGCACCGCCCTGCGCGAGGCACCGCCGCCAGGGCCGTCCGACGCCGGGATCGCCGACCTGGTCAGTGAGGTCTTCACCCGCCTCGACGCCGCCCGCACCCTCGGCGGACTCGTCCGGCAGGCCGCCGGCAGCTACCTCACCGCCCTGCACACCCTCGGCGACCAGCGCTTCGCCACCGTCCGGGACGCCCTCGCCTGCTGCCTGGCCGTCGAGGTGCTCAGCCACGCCTACGCCCCCGCCGCGGCCGCCGTCGAACGACCCACCCCCTCCTTCTCCTTCCTCCGGCTCGGCCCCGACGACCTCGGCCCGCTCTTCCGGCAGGACCGCTACGCCGACATGGGCGACCGCAAGCTCTACGGCACCCGGCTCGGCCACTTCGGTGCCTTCCTCGACGAGGACTGGCGCAGCTCCGACTTCACCTGGGGCCGCCTCGACGCCGCCCACCACCTGCTCCGCGTCCTCGTCCCCGAGCCGGCCGAACGGCACGACGCGGAACGGGAGTTGCACAGCGCGCTGCTCGCCGCCGAGATCGGGCGGGAGCGGATGCAGCAGAACCTCGACGAACTGCTCGGCGCGGACACCACCCTGCTCGGCCGCACCGTCGGCGGCCCCGAAGGCCGCGAGGTGCGGCAGCGGACCGCCAGGTCCGCCCGTGCCCTGCTGCTCGCCGAGCCGGACGCCGACGCCGCCGGCCCCACCCGGTGGGCCCAGCGTCGGCTCAACGTCCCGGCCCGTGCCGCCCTGGACCCGGAGCCGCCCGACACCCGCGGCCTGCCGCTGCGCCGCAGGGTGGCGCTGTGGCTGCTGCGCCGTGCCACCCGCCGCGTCCGCCGGCAGCTGGACCAGGACCCGCTGCCGGGCGCCCTGCGCGCCGCGGTGCGCCGCGACGCCGTCCGTGTGCTCTGCGCGGCGGCGCTGCTCTGTCTGCTGCTCGGTGCGGGTATCGCGCTGGCGATCGCCCTGCCGCTGACGTGATCGCCGTTGGCGCGTACGACGGCATCTCGCTGACGTGATCGCCGTTGGCGCGTACAACGGCATCTCGCTGACATGATACCCAGTCACTTCAGTGGCGATCGATCGCCTGGGTAACGGCCATTCGCTCCTGAACGGCCACGTGCCGACGTGACGGCGATCTGCTGCCCCGACAGCCCCTCACTGCTCCGACGACACTCGCTGCTCGACGGCCCGCTCCCTGCCTGGCGTGCCGTCCACTGCCTGGCGTGCCGTCCGCTGCCCAGCCATGCTGTTCGCTGCCCACGGCGACCCGTTCCGACCTGGCAGGACCGATTTCCCGTCCGGCGGCAACCTTCTGGGCATCGGCGGCAACCCGGGGGCAGCCAGGCGCCGAATCGAAGGAGGCCCCCCGTGTCCAGCCCTGCCCCGGAGAGACCGTTCGACCCGTGCCGCCCGCCCCTGCCCTCCGCTCGCGCCGGGGTGCGCGCCGACCGGTCGGGTACGAAGGGGTGATGGCGCTGGGCACGGTACCCGCCGCCGACCGGCTCGGCTTCGACAGAGCCCGCCGCGCGGCCCCGCCGGCACCCCTGCGACCTGCGGCGACGACCGGGACACCCGGTGATCCGGCGGTGAGAGGAGTTGGTAGGCTGCCGCCCTCCCTACTGATTGAGAACGCTCACAACGGATCGAGAGGTCACGCCCCGGACATGATCGCCGACGATGCGTCCGCGGAGTTCCACGACTTCTTCGAACGCCACCACGCCGAACTCGCCCGGCTCGCCCACCTCCTGACGGGCGAGGCGGACGCCGCCGACGACCTCGCGGCGGACGCGATGGTGGCCCTCTGGCACCGCTGGGACCGGGTCCGCGGCGCCGACCACCCCGTCGCCTACGCCCGCGGCGTGGTCGCCAACCTCGCCCGCGGGCGGATCCGCACCGCGGTCCGCGAGCGGCGCCGGGTGCTGCTGTTCTGGTCGCACCGCAGCGAACGGACCGACGGGCCCGACGTGGCCTCGGTCCTCGATGTCCGGGCCGCGCTGGCCCGGCTACCCTTCCGCAAGCGGGCCTGCGTGGTGCTCCGGCATGCCATGGACCTCTCGGAGAAGGAGACGGCGCTGGCCCTCGGCGTCTCGGTGGGCACGGTGAAGAGCCAGACCTCCAAGGGGATGGCGGAACTGCAGCGGCTGCTCGGCGACCGGGCCGGCGAACTGACGGGAAGGAGGAGCTGATGGACGAGTTGCGCCGACAGTTGCGCGAGGCCGCCGAGGCCCACCGGCCGGACCGGGAGCGCATGCTCGCCCGCGTCGAGCGGGGCATCGCCTCCTCCGGCGCTGCGCACCCGGACGAATCCGACCTGCCGGCCGGCCGGCACCGGGTGCGCCGCGGTCTGCTCTCCTGGCCGCGGATGGTGCTGGCCGGGCTGGCGGCCGCCGCGGCCCTGGCGGTCGGCGGCCTGGCGGTGGCCGCGATCGCCCAGCGGCC
>NZ_JAHTIK010000001.1:1014629-1050944 GCF_025655475.1 Kitasatospora sp. DSM 101779
CGGCCCCGCGGGCAGCGGCCGCAACGACCGGACCAGCACGGCTCCGCCGTTGATGCCGATCACCTGGCCCCTGACGTAGCCGGCCGCCGGCGAGGCCAGGTAGGCCACGGCGGAGGCGACGTCCTCGGGCGTACCGGCCCGGCCGACCAGGGTGTCGGCGATCTTGCGGACGTGGAAGTCAGCCGCGCAGGTCGGCCTTGGCGGCCGCGTACGAGCCGGCCGAGTGCGGGCCGGCGCCGCCGCGCTGGGCCGCGGCCGAGCTGATGACGGTCGGCCGACCGCCGGGGCCGCGCAGCCGGTCGACGAGGGCGGTGGCGAGCAGGACGGCGCCGAGCAGGTTGGTGCCCGGGTCACGCCGCCAGGTGTCGGCGAGCGCGTCGAGGCCGTCGTCGACGGGCGGAGTGATGATCGCACCGGCGTTGTTCACCAGTACGTCGACCTACCCCAGCGCGGCGATCGCCTCGGCGGCGGCCGCCACCTGGGCCGGGACGGTGAGGTCGGCGGCATCCGGGACGACCGACGCCCCCGTCACGCCAGCGGCGATCTCGTCGCGGGCCCGTTCCAGCACCTCGGCACGCCGGCCGACGACCGCCACCCGGCACCCCTCGGCGGCGAGCGCACGGGCGACGGCCCTGCCGATCCCCGTCCCGCCGCCCGACACCACCGCGACCCGTTGCACCCCTGCGCCCCCTCGGTCCATGATCGATTCATGGGGGGCCGGCGCAGCTCCTGACGGTCCGTCGGATGCCCGGGCCGCCGGGAGGGGCCCGGGCCGCCGGAGGGGCCGCCGACTCCGTCCGCCGGGGTCGGGGACCGGGAATGCGGTTGATCACCGGTTGGTTTAATCGTAAACTACATTGGTCGCGGGACCCGCGGCCCGATCGAGGAGGCAGACCCATGGCGATTCGCGTGACGGACAATCAGGACAGCTCGCGCTTCGAGATCTTCGACGACGAGGAGCTCGCGGGCTTCGCCGAGTACCACCGCTACGGCACCGAGCTCGCCTTCATCCACACCGAGATCGACCCGAAGTTCGGCGGCCGCGGCCTGGGCGGCAAGCTCGCGCAGAGCGCCCTCGACACCGCCCGCGAACAGGGCCTCGCCGTACTGCCGTACTGCCCGTTCATCCGCGGCTGGATCACCAAGCACCCCGACTACGCCGAGCTGGTGCCGGCCGCCCAGCGCGACCGCTTCGGCCTGTGACCGCGCCCCGGACCGGGCATACCCCCGAGGACACCATGGACACCACCACCGAGGCCCCGGCCTTCGTCCGCTCCGCGGCGGCCGTCGCCACCAGCACCGGCGAGGACTACCGCGTCGAGATCCGCTCCGGCCACCACAAGCTGACCGCCGACGAGCCCGCCTCGGTCGGCGGCGGCGACACCGCCACCACCCCCGTCGGCCTGCTGCTCTCCGCGCTCGGCTCGTGCACCGCGATCACCCTGCGGATGTACGCCCAGCGCAAGGACTGGCCGCTGCAGACCGTCCGGGTCCACCTCGGCTACGAGAAGGGCCCGGAGTCGAGCGTTCGGATCACCCGGCGGATCGAACTGCTCGGCGACCTCGACGAGGCGCAGCGGGCCCGGCTGCTCGAGATCGCCGACCGCACCCCGGTGACCCGTGCCGTGCGCGGCGGCACCCCGATCGTCGAACAGCACCACAACGCCGCGGTGCACCGGGAGGGTCCGGTCGGCACGGTCGGTGCGGGCAGTGCGCCCCTCGCGGGCGGACAGGAGGCCGGCCGCCATGAGTGACCTCGACCTGCGCCCCACCCCCACCACCTGTGGCGGCAACCGCGCCGAGGGCCCGGTCCGGGACCTGCTGGTCGCCCGCGAGACGGCACTCGGCGGATCCACCGTGGTGCGCCGGCTGCTGCCGAGCCTCGGCCGCCGCATGGTCGGCGCCTGGTGCTTCGTCGACCACTACGGCCCGGACGACATCGCCGACGAGCCCGGCATGCAGGTGCCGCCGCACCCGCACATCGGCCTGCAGACCGTCAGTTGGCTGCACGAGGGCGAGGTGCTGCACCGCGACAGCCTCGGCAGCCTGCAGACCGTCCGGCCGCGCGAACTCGGCCTGATGACCTCGGGCCGGGCGATCTCGCACTCCGAGGAGTCGCCCCGCGAGCACGCCCGGCTGCTGCACGGCGCCCAGCTCTGGGTCGCCCTGCCCGACGCCCACCGGCACAGCGCTCCCGCCTTCGAACACCATGCCGACCTGCCCAGGGTGACGAGCCTCGGCGCCGGCCTCGACGCGACGGTGATCCTCGGTGAACTCGACGGCGCCCGCTCCCCCGGCACCATCCACACCCCGCTGGTCGGCGCCGACCTCACGCTCCGCGAGGGCACCGAGGTCCGCCTACCGGTCGAACCCGACTTCGAGTACGCCGTCCTCACCATGAGCGGCCTCACCGAGGTCGACGGCGTCCGGCTGGAGCCGGGCTCCATGCTCTACCTCGGCACCGGACGGCGGGAGATCCCGCTGCGCGCCGTCGCCGACGGCTCGCTGCTCCTGCTCGGCGGCGAACCCTTCGAGGAGGAGCTGGTGATGTGGTGGAACTTCATCGGCCGCTCCCACGAGGAGATCGCGCAGGCCCGCGCCGACTGGGAGACCGGCACCCGCTTCGGCGAAGTGCACGGCTACGACGGTGCCCGCCTGCACGCCCCGCAGCTGCCCGCCACCCACCTGAAGCCCCGAGGCCGGGTGCGCTGACCTGCACTCCGCCGCGGCGGCTTGTGGTCCAGCCCGGAACTGACCACTCGTTCGAGGATTGCACGGGCGCGGTCGGTGCGACCGAGCCGGTGCAGGGCGAAGGCGATGTCCGTGAGGCCGTCGTAGAAGCCGAGGCGCGGTGCGGCCATGGCGTGCACGGCGTCGTCCAGCCACCGGACGTGGGCGTCGGGGATGTCGGCTCCGGTTTCGGCCAGGGCCCACAGCGCCCCGGCCGGGCCGGGGGCGAGGCTGCTCCGGCGCCCGGGACGGTGAACTGCTCGATGTCCCCGGGGAGGAGGCGGTCGGTGGGGTCGGGGGTCGCACTGCCCAGGATGCCCCCGGCGATGGCCTCCCGGAGCGTGGGCCGGGTCGCCGCCGAGAGGGTCGGCGGCTCCGTGGGCGTCTGCCGGGTCCGGTCGGTCACCATCGGTCCGGTTCCCTGCCCGATGCCGAGGTCACGGCGCACCTGCTGCCCGAAATCGTCGGGGACGGGGAAGCGGGCCGCGATGAGGGAGAGCAGCTGGTCCAGCTTCTGCGGCGAGTGGTCGAGCAGGACGGTCATGACAGGCACCGTGGTCGCCGCCTCCGTCACCGAGACCCGCCGGACCACGGCGTCGCGGTCGAGATCCAGATGCAGCCGGCCCGCAGGGTGCTGAGCGGCGCCGGGTAGGGGTCCGACGGCCACGGGCCGGGCGGCGAGCGATGCGTCCCGGCGGCGACGGTTACGTCCCGGCGGCGACGGACGGTCGGCGGGTGCCGGCACGGGATGCCGGGAGACGGTCCACGCCCACCGGGTGCGGCAGCGCATCTCCTTAGAACTGCGCCTGCTCCGGGCGCCGCCCCGCCTGCGGGTGCCCTGCCGGAGTAACCTGGCAGTCAACCGAGGACATGTCGCATACCGGTATCCGCACCGGTGTCGCCCTGGGTCATGATCGGTCCTCTCCCCGGACCTGCTGGGCGGCTCCCGATGATTCCGTTCCCTTCCTCGTCCTCGTCGGGCGGATGGCCCGCGTCCGCCGCGCCGCTGTTGCCTCGGCTCGCCCTTGAACCGACGCTCTCCCGGAGCGGTCTCTTCGACGGCGCCTGGTGGCCCCGCTCGAACAACGCCTGCGTCGAGCTGCCGGACCTGCTCACGGCTCTCGCCGCCCATCTGGGCCAGGTCGTCCGGGTCAGCCTGGACACCTCGGCCTGGCGCGCCGTACCCCGCTACGTCGACGCCAACGGACTCACGGTGCCCGTCAGTTGGCCGGCCTCCAGCAGCCACACGCTGAGCATCGCCCGGGGCTCGCAGGACGAGTTCCTGCTCCTGGTCATCCCCTCGGACACCGACCCGCGCACCGCCGCAGCCGTGATGGCCCGGGCCAGCTCGGCGGGGAACCGCACCCCGGCGACCGAACTGCTCGCCGGCGCCGTGCCACCGGACACCCCGGCCAGGGCCTGACGGGGAGCGAGCAGTGGCGTGGGGCCCGACGCGCGGGTTCGCCGGGCCCGGCAGCAGGCAGCAGCTGCTGAGCCGGACCTTCTCGGGGCTGGCGGCCGGACTCCTCCTGCTGGACCCGCACGGGCGGATCACGGCCGCCAATCCGCGGGCCGAGGAACTGCTGGGCCGCCGGGCCACGGCGATGATCGGCGCGGACGTCCACGAGCTGCTGCATCGCGGCCCCGACGGTGAGCGGATCCCGCGCTCGCGGTGCGTCCTCCAGGCGGTCGCCGAGCACGGAAGGCCCGCCTGGGGCGAGAGCGACACCTTCCTGACCGCCGACGGCCGGGCCCTTCCGGTGCGCTGGTCGGCGGCACCCGTCGTCCACGGGGACCGGACGGTCGGTCTGGCCGTCCTGTTCGCCGATGTCGCAGGCAGCAGCGCACCCGTCGGGACGGAGGCCGCCCGGGTCGACCTGCTGGAGGACCTGGCCGAACGACTCACGCTGGTGGGTGTGATCACCGAGGTGCTCTCCGAGACACTGGACGTCGAGGAAGCGGTGGACCGGCTCGGCCCGCTGCTCGTCCCCCAGCTGTCCGACTGGGTGGCGGTGGATCTGCGGACCCCCGAAGGCGAGGTCCGCCGGGTCGCCGTCCTCGGCCCGCAGGGCCGGGACTCCGCCCTGGAGGCCTGGCGGGGCCCGCTGCCCGCGCCGATGGCGGTCTCCCGTTCGGCGCTGGTGCGCGTGCTGCGCGGCGGACAGCCGGTACTGCTCGGCCCGCGGGAGATGTCCGAGCCGCCGGACACCCCCCTCGCCGCCGTCCAGGCGGGGTTCCTGCGCGCCATGGGCGCGGCCTCGGCTGCCGTCGTCCCCCTGACCAGCGCCCGCGAGGTCACCGGAGCGATCACCGCGGTGCGCACCGCCGCGGACCGTCCCTTCACCCGCCGCGAGCTCGCCCTGCTCGCCGACATCGGCCACCGGGCGGGCGTGGCCATCGACAACGCCCGCCTGTTCGGGGAGCAGCGGGACATCGCCACCGCGATGCAGCGCCACCTGCTCACCGAGTTGCCGCAGAGCCGGGACCTGCAGCTGGCCGCCCGGTACCGGCCCGCCCCTGCCGGCTCTCGGGTGGGCGGCGACTGGTACGACGCCTTCCTGCTCAGGGACGGCACGACCGCGCTGGTGATCGGCGACGTCATCGGACACGACCTGCAGGCCGCCGCCCGGATGGCCCAGTTGCGCAACATCCTGCGGGCCCTGGCCTGGGACCGCCACGAAGGACCGGCCGCCATCGTGGCACGACTCGACGACGCCATGGCGGGCCTGACCGACGTGCCGATGGCCACGATGGTGCTGGCCTACGTGGTGGGCCCGGCGGGCGGGCCGTGGCAGCTGCGGTGGACCAGCGCCGGGCACCCGCCCCCGCTGCTCCTGCCCGCGGCCGGGAGCACGGTCCACGGCGGGGCACGCTATCTGGAGGCCGGCCAGGGGATCGTCCTGGGAGCGGGCGGCGGCCGCGGGCGTCCCGACGGCCAGGAGGACCTGCCCGCCGGCTCGACACTGCTGCTGTTCACGGACGGCCTGGTGGAGGTGCCGGGCACCGACCTCGGGGCCGGTCTGGAGAGCCTGCGCCGCTACGCCGCCGGCCTCACCCGGTGCCCGCTGGAACAGTTCTGCGACCGGATCCTGCGGGCGATACCACCTGGCGGGGCCGACGACACGGCACTCCTCGCCGTCCGGGTACCCGACTGAGCGGCTGACGCGGGACGGGGACGCAGAGCAGCACCACACTCAGGACGGCCGGCCCGAGCGTGGCCCTGTCCCCGACCTCGGACGTGCAGCCGTGCATCCCCGGGATCGGGTTCATGCGGGCGCGGTGGCGAGCAGTCCGGTGGCGCGATCGGCCGAGCGGACACCGAGGATGCAGCCGTCCTCGTCGACGACCGGCAGCACGTCCAGCCGCCTGATGCGCATCGCGCGCACGGCCACGGACAGGGCCGTCGCCGGCCACGTGTGAACGGGCCCCGCTGGTGCACGGTGGCGCCCACGGTCGTCCGTTCGGCGTACCGCGGGTGGCCCATGAAGGGCTGGAGCCCGGTTCGCGTGACCAGTCCCTCGCACCGGCCGTCGGGGCCGTGGACGAGCAGGAATTCGAGGTGGGCGCCCTGGAGGACGTCGTGGGCCCGGTCGACGGTGCTGTCGTCGCCCATATGGTCATCACAGCTGTCCATGGCGTCGTGAAATTGCGTCCGGGCCGAGTCGTGTTGCGGAAGCGAGTGCTCACGGGATCCGCTTTCCCGGGCCGGCCCCGCCGGGCCGCCACCCGAAAGGTCCTTCGCCCGGGACGACGCCGGAACGGGTACCGGAATGCGGGATGCCCTGGATGACGTCGAGCCTGCTCCTGAAACCCGCGCGGCAGGATTCGCGGCTGCGCACAAACACAGCGGCCGACGGATTGCGATCCCCCGGAACGACCGGGGCCCGTGCCGCGGTGTGCGGCACGGGCCCTTTCCCTGGTGCGGCGACGGCCGCGCAGGGAGGTGTCAGAGGGGGCGAATGTTCTCCGCCTGCAGGCCCTTCTGGCCCTGCGTGACGTCGAACTCGACCTTCTGGCCCTCGAGCAGCTCACGGAAGCCCTGGGCGTTGATGTTCGAGAAGTGGGCGAACACGTCCGGGCCGCCCTCCTCCTGCTCGATGAAACCGAAGCCCTTTTCCCCGTTGAACCACTTCACGGTGCCGAAAGCCATAAAAATTCTCCTTCAGAGGCGGTGAGGCCCGCACAGCGCGAGCCTGCCGTCGCCGCACTGATGACCCGCCGGGAAGACCCGGGAAACAAAATACGCCTGCGGTAAGAACCAGCAGGCGCACACAGAGTTCATGGGAACCAAAACTGCAACTTCCACTACCGTAGCAGGGTTCCGAGGGGAACGGGAATTTCCGCGGGAATTTTTCACCGGCGCCGCACCGGATCCCGGCGCACACCGAGCCGCTGCGGGCGATCGGCGATTCCCCGCCGGACCCGCGACCCCGGCGCGTTCGAGGACGCGCCGGGGATCTCGGTTCCGAGCAGGTCCAGCAGCGCCCGACCGTCAACGGCCGACTCCGGCGCCCGCTCTCCGACGCCCCGTCAAGTCGGTGGCGTCGGTGCAGGTCGGGCTCCTGCTCAGCCTTCGGCGAAGACGGTGTCCTCGGGTTGCGCGGTCATCCGGACGGCTGCGCCGTTGATGATCTGAACCAAGGGCGCGAGGCTCAGCTGCCTGGTCCTCGTCGACAGGACCTCGACGTGGTCCTCCTTGCCCGCCAGGTAGGCGGGGAAGCAGGTCAGGGACTGTTCGACCAGGTTGAAGTGGTCGACCAGCCGCCGGAAGAGCTTCGGGAGGATGACCACCTCGGTGAGCGAGGCCATCCCGGTGACCGGCGCTCCCCCCGGGGTCGTGGTGGCGTCGAGCGGCCACAGCCCCAGGCCGGCTTCGCGCGCCTGGCGGGTGACGATGGCCAGCTCCTGCCGGAGGTGGGGGAACAGCTTGTCGTAGAAGCCGGGGTAGACCAGGCCCGTTTTGAGCAAGTGGTGGTTGACGGTGGTCTGCAGCAGCGGGACGTCCACCTGCACCTCGGTACCGTCGGCGCCGGGAGGGGTGCCGGTGCCGAGCAGCGCGACGCAGCGCTTGAACGGGTCCCCGCCCTGGGTGAGGACCCACGCGGGGGTCTGTGGCGGGTTGGCCGAGACGACCTTCTGCCCGCTGCGCTGGACGTCGCTGAACCCCAGGAAGGTCAGGAGCTCCTGCGCGGCCCTGTCGCCGAACTCGGCGGGCTGGCGGATCCTCGGCCCCGTCCGGTCGTAGTGGGTCTCCAGGGCGTCGACGCCTTCGAGTCTGAGCCTGGCGACGCCGTCCTTGACCTCGACCGGGG
Organism: Kitasatospora sp. DSM 101779; assembly: GCF_025655475.1. Classification (GTDB taxonomy): domain Bacteria; phylum Actinomycetota; class Actinomycetes; order Streptomycetales; family Streptomycetaceae; genus Kitasatospora. The sequence continues at coordinate 1,022,672 of NZ_JAHTIK010000001.1, forward strand.
CGTCCTTGAGCTTGTCGAAGGCCAGCGGGTTGGTGGGGACAAAACGGATGGTGTCGCCGTCCGGCTCGGAACCGATGATCCGGCACTCGCCGAGGACAAGCAGCATGGGCATGACATCCCCTTGATGGAGGGCGGGCGCACCATGCGTGCTCTGTCGGCGTCCGCCGGTTCGCGCGGTGGAATTCACCATGAGTGTTCACCCCGTCACGCGGTGACGAAGGCGTCGCCACTGTACGTTCGCATCCGACCGACCTCAATGACCGCCGCGCCGAGGGCGGGGGAGGCCGCGGCGAGCAGGACGGCGAAGGACTTCGGCCGGGAGAGACGGCACATGGGGTGCTCCTGAGGTGGGGTCGGTGGTGTCAGCCGACGGTGACGACGGTGCTGTGCCAGCCCGTCGCGCCGGACGGGAAGGGGGGCCTGCGGGTCTCCGGCTGCGTCCGGCCGAGCGCGTCGGTGGCGCGGACCTCGATGCGGTGCGTTCCGGGTGCGGTCGTGTGCCAGGTGTGCGACCACTGGCGCCACAGGTCCGGGCCGGCGTCAGCGGCGAGGGTGGTCTGCTGCCACGGCCCGCCGTCGACCCGGACCTCGACCGCGGCGAGGCCGCGGTGGGTGGCCCAGGCGGTGCCGGCCAGCAGGACGTCGCCGCGCGGCACGCGGGCGAACGGCGCCGGGACCTCGACCCTGGAGGCGGTCCGCACCTCCCCCGTGCGGTCCCAGCCGCGGCGCACCCAGTACGGGTCGAAGGCGGCGAAGCGGGTGACCTCCAGGTCGACCAGCCACTTGGTGGCCGAGGTGTAGCCGTAGAAGCCCGGCACGAGGGATCGGCACGGGAAGCCGTGCGCGACCGGCAGTGCCTCCCCGTTCATGCCCACCGCCAGCAGGGCCCGGCGGCCGTCGAGGACGGACTCCAGCGGCGTGCCGATCGTCATGCCGTCCCGGGAACGCCCGACCAACTGGTCCGCACCGGCGCGGACACCGGCCCGGCGCAGCAGTGCGGGCAGTGAGGCGCCCAGCCAGCGCGCGGTACCCGCGTAGGTGCCGCCGACTTCGTTGGAGACGCAGGTCAGCGTGTGGTCCAGCTCCTCCAGTGGTTGGCGCAGCAGTTCGTCGAAGGTGAGGACGGTGGGGTGGTCGACCAGGCCGTGAATGCGCAGGGACCAGTCGCGGGGGTCGATCCTCGGCAGGGTCAGTGCCGTGTCGACCCGGTAGAAGCCGGCGTTCGAGGTGACGAACGGGGTGAGCCCGGGGGCGTCCGGGTGGATGCCGCGGGGCAGCGGCCGGGCGGGGACGGCGGGGGCGGGCAGCCGGATCGCGTCGCGGGCGGCGGTGATGTCGCTGCGGCTGTCCGCGAGCCGGCGGCCGCCGACGGCGCCCAGTGCGGCGACGGCGGCCGTGGCCGCGGTGGTGACCAGGACGGTGCGGCGGCCGGGTCGGCCGGCAGGGTCTGATCCGGCAGGGTCTGCTGTGGAGTCGGGTGCGGCGTCGGGAGCGGGGTCGGGCGCGAGGTCGGGAGCGGGACCGGTCGCGGGGCCGGGAGCGGGACCGGTCGCGAGGCCGGGAGCGGGACCGGTCGCGAGGCCGGGAGCGGGACCGGTCGCGAGGCCGGGAGCGGGACCGGTCGCGGGGTGTGGCGCGGTTGCGGCCCGCAGCAGGCGGGCCAGCCACCACAGGGCGGCGGCACCGACGAGGCCGGCGGCGACGGAGGGGAGGGCGTCGCCGGGGCGGGCCGTCGGCCGGGAGGCGGCGGCCCACACGCCCAGGCCGCCGAAGAGTCCGATCAGGGCCGCACCGGCGGCCGGCCGCTGACGGCCCAGTAGCCCGGCCACGACGGCGAGCAGCGCCATCGTCGTGTAGATCCCGGTCAGCAGCACGGCCTTGTCGTGGGTGCCGAAGGAGCGGACCGCGTACTCCTTCAGCCAGGTGGGCGTCAGGTCGATCGCCGCGGAGCCGACCGCGATCACCGGGGCACCACCCGGGCCGGTGTACGCCGCGGCGATCTCGCCCACGGCGACCGCGAGGCCGGCCGCGGCCAGTCCGGTCGCGCCGGCGGCAGCGGCTCGGGCGAGGGCACGCAGGCGGCGCCGGCTCCCGGTCGGGTTCTCATCTGGTGTGCTCACACCCGGCATTCGGAGGTGCGGTCGGCGCCGGATGGGCGAGGATTCGCGGCCCCGCCCGGCCGGGCAGCCGCCGGGGCGACGCCCTGCCGTGCCGACGGGCCGTCAGACGGCCCGTGGTGCCCGTGCGCGAGGGTGCGTACGCCGGTCCGATCGGGGGACTTCCCCTCGTCGACCGCGGTCCTCACCGCACGCGGCGGCGCACCGGAGGCGCCCGGCTGTGCCGGAAGGCAGTGGCCGGGCGGTCACCGGGCGGGGCCGCCTGCCGGCCTTGTACCGACGGGCCGGCCGAGTCGGGATCGCGGCCGGCCCGCGGTCAAGGAGCGGCCGGACCGAGGCTGTCGGCGCAGAGGCGGTCGGCGGAGGCGGTCGGCCGTGGGAAGCAGCCACGCAGGTGCTTCGCCGGCACCGCCGACCCCTGGCCCGCGGCTGCCGGTCGGACCGGGCAGCCGGCCGGCGGGCGATCCTGTCCGCCGGGTCCCCGGACGAGCCGCCGCACGAGCACCACAGCCCCGTGCCCGGTCCGCGGCAGCTGCTCCTACGCCGCGGCCGCGGAGGTGTCCAGGCCGCGGGCGGTGACGAGACGGGCGGTGCCGTCGGCGAGCCGGTAGGACAGGCCGACCACGGCTGCGGTACCCGCCTCAACGGCATCGGCGAGGGTACGGGAGCGTTCCACGAGCAGGTCGACGGTGTGCCGTATGTGGGTGTCGATGAAGTCGGCGTCCTCGGTGTGGCCGGCGGCCCGGGCGGCCAGGACGCTCGGTGTGACGCGTTCGATCACGTCGCGGACGTAGCCGGTGGCCGTGGTGCCGTCCTGGACGGCGGCCCGGGTCGCCGCAACGGCACCGCAGGAGTCGTGCCCGAGGACCACGACCAGCGAGCTGCCCAGAACACTGACGCCGTACTCGATGCTGCCGAGCACCTCCGACCCCATCACATGGCCCGCGGTACGGACCACGAACAGGTCTCCCAGGCCGCGGTCGAAGATGATCTCTGCCGCGAGGCGGGAGTCGGAGCAGCCGAACAGCACCGCGAACGGGCTCTGGGCGGGTGCCGTGGCGGCACGGCGGGCGGCGTCCTGGTTCGGGTGTTCCGGGGTGCCGGCGGTGAAGCGCCGGTTGCCGGCCAGCAGCATCTCCAGGGCGGTGTGGGCTGTCTTTCGATCACCGGTCATGACAGCAGACTACGGTCCGCAGCGTCGGCCCGGTGCCACCGGGGCAGGGAGTGACCGGCGGGAAGGAGGTCCTGCGGTCGAGTCCTCGGTCGCCTTCGACGTCGGCGCGGATCGAACGGGCCTGCCTGGCGGCCGTGCACTCGCTGACAGGGATCGGTGCGGTCCCGGCCATGGGAACCGTCCGGCCCGAGCCCGCTCGATCCCGGTCCGCCACCTGGCTCGGTCGGGCGGACCCGCTCGCGCCGGAGGCCGTGTTCCTCGGCGATGAGGAGAAGTGAGGGTCCACCGGCTGCGGACGGTCCGGTCCTCCAGCAGCGCTCCGTGTGAGTGGTCGGGGGCATGGCGGACAGCCGGGTCCTTCGCCGGTGAGGCGGCGAAGCATGACGCCGATCACCGGCCGGCGGATGACGGTCTCCGAGTGAGCGGAGCCGGTCCCGTAGTCCCGCGCCGGACGCCGGTGGGCGGCCGGCCACGACAGCGTCCACTCCACCGCCCTCCGCCTCGGTCGGCCCTGAAAGCCACGCTGATCCGGTTCCATGCGTACGGTCTCCGGTTCGCACCCCGAGGGTCCGAGCGGTCCGGTCGGCCGGACCGCTGTCGGCATCCTCACCGGCGGCGCCTGCACCGGCTGGACCCCCGCGCCCGCCATCCTTGACACGACCGGGTGCCCACGCGCCCGCCCCCACGGTGAAGGAGCCGGGTGATGACCGAGGTGTTCTTCCACGCCGGCGGCGTCTACCGGCACGACCGCGACGACACGCCCAGCAGCGAGTGCGTGTTCGTCGTCGTACACGTCGGACGGGCACCGGAAGGCTTCGCCCACCCGGGCGAGACCGGCGACGTCGCGTTCGGGTGGCGCCGCGGCACCACACCGGACGGGCGGCCCATGCCCCTCGGCTCCTACGCCACATCAGACTTCACCGGCTGGCACGAGATCGACGACACCGAACTCGCCACGGTCCTCGGCGACACACCACTCCCCCACCACCCCGCACCGCCCTCCCGACCCCGCCGGCCACGAAACGACTGACTCGTGGTCGGCGGAACCTCGACTACGGAACGGCCGGCGATCGCCCGCACCCCGAACGTCGGACATGCCGACAGCCGCGGCACACCCGTCTCTCCCCCACTGGTGGCTACAGGCCGAAGGCCCCGCCCTCGACGAAGATGATCAGACCGATGGCGATCAGCACGACGGACAGCAGGACGTGCCCCGAACGGCCGAGGGCCTGGGCGACGACGGGGGCGGGTGGCGAATAACCGGCCGGCGAAGCACCGGCCGGCGAAGCACCAGACCCGACCAGGACAAGAGAAGACCGCCGCGTACGCGCTCATCCCGCCGATGCCGGCAGCGGCGAACACGGGGACGTAGACGCCGATGTTGGCGCCGCCGTTGGCGAAGGTGACCACCGTGACCTCCAGCGCGCCCGGGCCGCCGTCCCGGGGCTCAACCCGTCCTTCGTCGCTCTCGCCCCGGTGCCGCCACGCCTGCCAGGCCGCTCTGATACCCGGTCCGAGCGGACGCAGGCCGAGGTACGGGATCGAGGACTCGGGCAGGAACGTGGCGCCGAAGGCTGCCGCGGCGGCGACCGCGAGGATCGCCGTGAAGCCGAGGTACCGGCCGTGCGTCGTCGGCGCACCGGTATCTCCGTCGCCCGCCCCCAAACCCGACCGGCGGACAGCCGGTTGCCCCCGGACACCGTCCGCACGTGCTCAGCCTCATGCGAATCCCCCTTGCACATGCCAGGCATGAGCATCATCCTTTGCCGAATTCGCCAGGCCGGAATGGACCGGGCCCATGACGCTCCGGAATTCTCCCGGGGCCGATTCTGCGCACCTCAGAGAACAGCTGGACAGGGTGATGGAGAACGCCGCACTCCGTTCTCGATCCACGAGGTCGCGCCATGAGTCCGAGTATTCGCAACCAGCTCTCCGGCATTGTCACCGCCGTGACCACCTCCGTGACCACCGGCGAGACCGTGGCGACGGTGAGGGCCCGCCCGACGGCGGTGAACTGACCGCAGCCGTGACCCTGGAGGCCGCCGACGATCTCGGCCTGGCTGCGGGGTCTGCGGTCACCGCGCTGGTCGAGTCCACCGAGACGGCACTGGCCACCGCCTCACCCGGACGGCACCGAATTTCGGAAGGCGGGCCCGGATCGATTGCGGCTCCGGGCCGCCGCCGCATCTCACCGGCAGCGCATTCGCATCGGTGCAAGGGAGAAGGAGTGACGAGGCCGATTCGGGTCAGCCACGAATTCGGGCGTTGGCTCCTCCGCGGCGGCCGCCACGACGATCAGCCGGAGGGTTGTGCGTGCCCCCTACGCGCCGAGCGAGCGTTGCTGCCAGCGGAACGCGGGGCTGTTGTAGTAGTTCGGACTCTGCGTCAGTCGATCGCCCGGGCCCGGGTGCTCGGCCTCGGGCCAGTGTTCGAGGCCGAGGACGAGGCTGCTTGCCGCGTTGATCACCAGATCGCCGCAGAACTTCCAGACCATGTCGTTGCGTTCGCTCGCGCATGCCTGCTGGACGAGCGGCTCCCCGTCGGTGGTGCTGCCGCCGGTTGCCAGGCAGCGACCGGTGCCGACGTTCTTGATCTGTGACCCCGTACCGGTGGGGATCAGGATCCAGGCCTGGCCGGCCGTCCGGTTGCAGGGGCGCTGCGTGAGGGCGCCGCCGGGGTCGGCCTGGGCGCACAGACCGGTCATCCGGTTGACGAAGGCGCGGGAGCCGGGCGGCGGTGCGGAGGCCGACGGTGCGGCCGTCCGGGTGGGCGTGCCGGTGGCCGTGGCGGGTTCGGGCCGGAAGGACTCGGCGATCCCCACGGCTGCGACCGGCGCCATCGGCGGCGTCGGCTCCGGGATCGCGGGCGCGGCACCGGGAGCCGCAGGAGTGGTGCGGACGGGCGCGCCGCCGGACCCGGGCATCAGGACGGCAACGGTCGCTGCGGCACCGGCGACCGCGGTGGCGGCCAGCGTCCACTTGGCTGCGGCGGACCGGGACACCGCCGTGAGCTTGGCGGCGGCCAGGTGGAGCCCGTGCGTGGTGACGGACGACCAGAGGCCGGTGGGGTGCCACAGGAGGATGCCGGCGGGCAGGATCGCGCCGAGTCGGCCGTTGATGTCGCGCAGGTCGCGTTCGGCGCGTGCGCAGTCGGCGCAGGACCGCAGGTGGCGCTCGAGGTGGCGGGTGCTGCGCTTGTCGGGCCGGCGTATGGAGGCGGCGAGCACGGCGCCGTAGTGGCGGCATTCGTCGCTGGCGGCGTGGTTGAGGTGGGCCCGCAGGTAGGCCTCGCGCAGGCCTTCGCATGCGCGGGCGACGAGGGAGCCGATGCCGCTGACGGTGAGGCCCAGGCGATTGGCGGTGGCTGCGGCGGGTTCGTGTTCGACCACGGCGTGCCAGAGCACGGCCTGCCAGCGTTCGGGAAGCGACCGGTAGGCCTGCAGGACGAGCGAGCGTTCCTCGGCGGCGAGGACCGCGCCGTCGGTGTCCTGGCCGCAGGGCAGGGATTCGGCCCAGGCCTCGAAGTCGTCGGACAGCAGGGTGCGGGCGCGGTCCCGGGCCCATTCGATGGCGACGTGGCGCACGCAGGTCAGCAGGTAGGGGCGCCAGGCGTGTTGGGGGCCGCCGCCGGTGGTGACGGCGCGGCAGGTGCGGGCGAAGGCTTCGGCGGCCAGGTCGTGCGCGGTCGCCGTGTCGCGGCAGCAGGTACGGGCGTAGGCGAGTACGGCGGCGTGGTGGCGGGCGAAGACCTCGCTCATCACGTCCTGGGCGGCCGACCCGGTGTGCGGATCGCCGCCTCGGAGCAGTGCGGCCAGTTCCGCGTCGCTGAGGTGGCCGAGAGTCGTCTGACGGGCCGTCGCGGATACGCTCAACCCTCTTGCTCCTGTTCGCTCGACGACGGCGGCCGGGCGGCGGACGGGCGGGCTCGTTCGGGCCCCGGGAATCGACTGCCTCCGGCCGGGTTGCGGGCCAGTGTGTCATGCCCCCGAGCAGGTGGGAGCCGTTAGCCGGGCGGCACGGGTCGGGCCGGGAGCCGCTCCGCGGAGTCGCCGGCGCGTCGGAGCTCGCCCGTGTCGCCGGGCGTTCACGCGCCCCCCGCCCGGTCGTTCGCGCTCGTCCGGCGGCGCACCGCGGCACCCGACACGTCTCGCGTAAAGACTTGGCAAAGGCGCAGGACGTTCGGCGGGCGAGGCGGTCTTTCCCTGCAGGAACCGCACGAGGGCAAGGAACGCCATTGTCAGACCCCGCCGCCGACCTGCTCTCGGACGTCGAGCACCCGAGCCGGCCAGCCGCACATCCGCTGACCTCCCGCCACGACGACGCACTCATCGCCTACACCCGTCGGCTGTGCCGCGACGAACAGGCAGCACAGGAACTCGCCGAAGAGGTCTTCGCCGCCACCCCCGAAGCCGCGCCCCGCGGGACGGATCCGGCCCACGCCCGGCGGCCGCACCTGCTGGCCACCGCCCGGCGCACCGCCGCCACGTGGGCGGACACCGGGCGCATCGCCCTGCTCTCTCCCGGCTTCGCCGCCTGGCTCGGCGCCCTTCCCCGCACGCACCCCCTCACGCCGTGCGCACGGGCCGCCGTCACCGCGGCCGAGGAGAGCGCGGCGCTCCTCCAGGTCTTCCGCAAACTGCCCGACACCCTCCAGTCCGTTCTGTGGCGCAGCCTCGACGACGCGACCGAGCCCGCCGCCCCGCCGCCGGACGCCGACACCCCCGTCACCGAGCCCCCTCACCCGGAGCTCGTGCGGCAGTTCTACGGCGCCTACCTGCGGTACTACGTCGCTCACGCGCCCCGCCGGACCTGCCGTCAGCTGGCCGCCAGGCTCGGCGACAGCATCAGCCGCGGCGTCACGGACGACGCCGTCGACCTCCATGTGGCCCGGTGCTCCGACTGTGCTCGCGCCCGTGCGGAGCTCGCCGCCATCCACACCTGGCAGCGCCCCGTGCTCCGCGAGGGGCTGCTGCTGTGGACGGGCGACCACGAGCCCGAAACCGAGGACACCGCGGTCCTGCCGGCCCCTCCCACCGGCTCCTCCCCGTCGACGCCACGACCGGGGCCGCCGGCGCCGCTTCTGCCGCCCACCGTGCCGCGCCCTCCGGCCGCGGCGGGCACCCCGCTGCGGCGCCCCTCCGCCACGACCGTCCGGCTCGGCCTCGGCGCGCTCGGCCTCGGCATCCTGACCGTGGCCGCCGCGGCCGTCGCACCCCATCGGTCCGCACCCACTGCGGCCACCCCGCCGCCCTCCCCGTCTCCCGCCACCTCCCGGGCCGTCCTTCCGCCGGTTCCCTCCCCCAGCACGCCCGTGTCCTCGAGGCCCGCCACACCGACGCCGGACCTCCCCTCCCCCACATCCAACCCGCCCACGGCAGACGGCGCCCCGCCACCGTCACCGACCCCCCGGATCGCCTCCTTTCGCCTCGTCAACGTGCGGACGGGCCTGTGCGTCAGCCCCGACGGCCAGGACGGTGCCGGTGTACGCCTGGACACCTGCGAGGGCGGCACGTCGCAGCGCTGGCAGTTCCTCCAGAACAGCAGCGGGCTGCTCCAGGTGCGCGACGCGGCCGGCGGCCGGTGCCTGGACGGCACCGCCGAGGGCGGCAATGTGGTCACCGTCGTCCTGGCGGAGTGCCGTGCCGGCCGCCAGGAGCAGCTGTGGAAGGCCGTCGCGAGCGAGCGCCCTGCCGCCTTCCGGCTGCACTTCTTCCCGTGCGTCACGAAGAGCGACTACCCCGACCACCTGCTCGGGCCCGGCGACATCTGGCCCGGCCCGGCCGCAGTCGGCTCACCGCTCGTCCACCAACCCAACTACTACAACAAGGACGACTTCCTCTTCACCACCGAGTGACCCGGCGCCGGGTCGTCCCAGCGTGCACCGGCCGGGCAGCCGCGTGCACCGAAAGCCCACCGCCCCGCCCGGTGCGAGGCTTCGTCGTTCAGCCGGCCAGGATCCGCTGCTCCTTGTCGGGCTCGATGCCGATCGGGATCCCGGTCAGCCCCTGGGTGTAGGTGACCTTGGCCGATCCGCCGTTCTGCAGCCACGCCCAGGTGTCCCTGGCGGTGTCGGCGACCGGTCGGCAGCGCAACCCGGCGGCGGCCGCCCTGGAACTGTCGGCACGCCAGGTTCCCCGCCAGTCCGGGGTGTCCGGGGTCCACAGGGGCAGTTCGGTCCAGGGCTGGACGTCGGCGGCGAGCAGGGTGGTGTCGTCCGTCCAGACCAGTTCGGCGTCCGACCCGGTGGCCCGGACGCAGGCGTCCAGGAACTCGCCGTAGGTGGTCTGTCCGATCGGCGCGGTGGTGACGAACCGTCCGGTCAGGCCCCGGTCGACGAGGTCGAGGCCGAAGGCGGCGAAGTCCCTGGCGTCGATCAGTTGCATCGGCCGGCCCGGGTCCCCGGGGGCGAGCACCCGGCCGCCGCGGGCGATCCGCTCCAGCCACCAGGGCAGGCGTCCGATCGGCTCGTACGGGCCGTAGAGCAGACCGCAGTTGAGGATCGACGAGCTTTCGCCGAACCCTTCGACCAGGGCGCGCTCGCAGCCCGCCTTGAGTGCGTTGGCGAAGGGCTGGTGCTGCGGAGCGTCGGCCGGGCACTCCAGGGTCTCGGAGGTCTCGTCGACGGGCCCGGCGGGCCAGTTCGAGAAGGCGTGAACGGAGGAGACGAAGCTGTAGTGGCCGACCCGGCCGTGCAGCAGCCGCGCGGTCTGTGCCACGTCGTACGGCTGCTGGCCCGAGGTGTCGACGACGGCGTCCCAGCTCCTTCCGTCGACCAGTCGCTCCAGGTCTTCCGGGCGGGCGCGGTCACCGCGCACGGCCTCGGTTCCGTCGAGGTCGGCACCGCTGACCCCGCGGTTGAAGGTGGTGACCTCATGGCCACGGGAGAGGGCTTCTGCGACGTAGGCACGCCCGAGGAACTTCGAGCCGCCGAGCACCAGGATCTTCATACCGGGCAGCCTCTCCGCGGCGGGCCGCCCGTACACGGCCGTTCGGTGGCCGGTGCTGCTGCTCGACGAAGGTTCGCCGGTCCCGACCGGAAGTCGCACGGGCGAGGAGCACCGGTGGGCCCGGGCGCACCCCCTCGCACTCGAAGGGGCGCGCCCGGTACCCGGCTGCCGCGGGTCAGCCGACGGGCAGGGTCCACTGCTGGTTGCCGAGGCCGTTGCAGTCCCAGATGCCCAGCGGGGCGCGGTCGTCGGCGTTGAAGCCGAGATTGTCCAGACACTTGCCCGACCGGGGGTTCATCAGGCCGCCGTTCGCGGTCCTGGTCCACTGCTGGTTGCCGCCGCCGTTGCAGGTGTAGAGCTGGACGATCGTGCCGTTGGCGGTGCCGTTGTGCTTGACGTCCAGGCACTTGCCGAGGGCGACGATCCGGCCGTCGGAGACGATCGACCACTTCTGGGCGGCGGTGCCGTTGCACGGAAAGATCTGCACCGGGGTGCCGTCCCGGTCGGAACCGTTGTCGACGTCGACGCACTTCCCGGAGAAGACGCCGACGATCGGCCCGGTGACGGCGGTCGGTTGGGGCGGGTAGGTGTAGACCTGGGCGCCGCTCACGAACGTGTTGGCGACGGTGCACCGGGCGGCGGACGTGCCGCTGCCGGTGACGACGTTGCCGTAGACCAGGTAGCCGGGATCGGTCACCACCCAGGTGCGGCAGACCGCGTACACGTACCACCGCGTTCCGGCCTCCCGGGTGCACGCCGCCGAGACGTACGAGCCCTGGACCGCCGGCTTGCACGCGTCGGCCGCCTGCGCCCGACCGCCGTCTGCCGACGCCACAGCCCGGGCGGCCTGCCCGCCCGGCGTCCCCTGCGCCAGCGCGGGCGCGGTGCCCAGCCCGACCAGGCACACCCCCATCAGTACGGCCAACAGCACGCGCCGGAGCGCGCGTTCGCCGGTCGTCCGTCGTCCCACGTCGTCCTCCCCTTGGGTCGTCGCCGGCCCACCCTGTGCGGCCCGGTGCGCCTCATCCTCGGTGGGCCCCGTACACGTCCGCGCATATGAACCCATATGCGTTTCGCGCGATACTGGCGGCTTTCTGACTGTCCGTCATTCGTCGCTTCCGCCAGGTGGGAGAGCCGTGCAGCTTCGCGTCCTGGGTCCGCTCGAGATTCGTTCCGGTGACCGCGTCCTGCCGCCACCGCGTCGGCTGGCCAGGATGCTCCTGGGAACGGTCGCGCTGCGCGCCAACGCCGCCACCACCGCGGACCTGCTCACCGAGGCGCTGTGGCGGGGTGCTCCGCCCCGGTCGGCGGCCGCCAACCTGCGGCAGTACGCGGCCGATCTGCGCAGGCTGCTCGCCGGTGACGCACCACACGCCCCGGCCCTGCAGTCGGCCGCCGGCACGTACACCCTCACGGCCGGCCCGGACGGCCTGGACTCGCTCGCGTTCGCCGCCCTGGCCGAGGAGGGCCGCCGCGCCCTGGCCGAGGGGCGCAACGACACCGCGGCCGACCGCCTCACCCGCGCTCTCGGCCTGTGGCGCGGCCCGGTGCTGGCCGGACTCCCGGTGCCCGCCGTCGTGCAGGAGGAGGCACGAGTGCTGGAGGACGGCCGGATCGGGGTCCTGGAGGACCACGTGGAGGCACGGCTGGCACTCGGCCGTCATGCCGATCTGGTCGGCGAGTTGACCGTCCTGGTCAAGGAGCACGCGTTGCGGGAGCGGCTGTGGCGTCAGCTGATCCTCGCGCTGTACCGCTGCGGCCGCCAGCACGACGCCCTGGACGCCTACCGGCGCCTGCACGGCCTGCTGGACGAGGAGCTCGGCGTCCGGCCCGCGTCCCCGAGCCGGGAGTTGCACCGGCGCATCCTGTGCGGCGATCCGGCGCTGGACCTGCCGCGCACCGGGGGCGGGGCCGGCCTCCCGACCGCGCCGCGGGCGCCCTGGCAACTACCGCCCCGGCAGCAGCCGTTCGTCGGACGCGGCACCGAACTCACCGCACTCTCGACGATCATGGCGGAGCTGACGCCCGACCCGGGTCCGGCGGTGCTGGCGCTGCTCACCGGGCCGGCGGGGGTCGGCAAGTCGGCCCTGGCACTGCACTGGGCCCACCTCGCGCGCCGGCGGTTCCCGGACGGGTGCCTCTACGTGGACCTCCGCGGCTACGGGCCCGACCGGCCGCGCCGGCCGGACGAGGTGCTGACCGAGTTCCTGCGCACCCTGGGGACGGAGGTGCCCGCGGTCGGCGACGGGGAGACCGAGCTGCTGGCCGGCCGGTTCCGTACCGCGGTCACCGGGCGCCGCATCCTCGTCGTCCTCGACAACGCCCACCGTGCCGAGCAGGTCAGACCGCTGCTGCCCGGCGACTCCTGCGGCGTCCTGGTCACCAGCCGGGAGAGCCTGAGCGGCCTGGTGGCCCGCGACGGCGCCCGCCGGGTCGCCCTTGACCTGCTGCCCCTCGACGACGCCGTCCGGCTGCTCGGGGAACTGCTCGGCGAGCGCGACGACGCGGACCCCGGCACGCTCGCGCCGCTCGCCGAACACTGCGCCCGCCTGCCGCTCGCCCTGCGCATCGCCGCCGAGCTCGCGGCCTCCCGCAGCGGCGCGACCCTCACCGAGCTGACCGCCGAACTCGCCGACGAACGGCGGCGCCTGGACCTCCTCGGCACCGGCCACGATCCGTTCACCGACCTGCGCCCGGTGCTGTCCTGGTCGAACCGGCACCTGCCGCCACGAGCAGCCCGGGCGTTCCGCCTGCTGGGTCTGCATCCCGGGCGGCACGTCGACCACCACGCCGTGGCGGCGCTCACCCGCTCCTCCCTGCCCGACGCCCGCAGGATCCTGGACGAGCTGCTGCGAGCACACCTCGTGCACCTCATCGGCCCCGACCGCCACACGTCGCACGACCTGCTGCGCGACTACGCCAGGGAGCTGACCACCCGGCACGACAGCCCCGCGGAACGGAACGCCGCACTGGAACGCCTGCTGGACCAGTCCGCCCACAGCCTCGCGGCGGCCACCGCGGTGCTCTACCCCTACGAGAGCGACCGGCGCGAGCAGGTCCGCGCCCCGGCCGTACCCGGGCCGCTCCCGGACCGGCCCGACCGGGCGCGCAACTGGCTCGACGCCCAGACCGCCAACCTCCTCGCGCTCGCCGACACGGCCCGGGAGGGCGGATGGCACGACCGGCTCGCCGCGCTGTCCGCACTCCTCCACCGCCACCTGCACGTCACCGGCCGCTACGCGGAGGCGCACGCGCTGCACGGGCTGGCCCTGGACGGGGCGCGCACCGACCGCGACCGCGCGGCCGCACTGCTGCACCTGGGCATCACCGAGTACCGGCTGGCCCGCTACCCCGAGGCCATGGCACGGCTCACGGCCGCCCACGAGCTGGCCGTCCGCCTCGGTGACCGCGCGTCCGAGGGCGCCGCCCTGCACGGCCTCGCCCAGGTCCACGAGCGCCTGGGGCGGATGCCCGAGACCTTCGACCACCACCGGCGGGCACTGGAGATCAGGAGGGCGCTCGGCGACCGGGTGGGAGAGGGCACCTCGTTGGGCAACCTCGGCCTGGTCCACGAACGGCTCGGCCGGTACACCGAGGCACTGGACCACTACCGGCGGGCACTCGCCATCCACCGCGCCACCGGGTTCCGCTCGGCCGAGGGCGACATGCTCAACAACATCGCCATCGTGCACCGCCAGTCGGGACGGCTCGAGGAGGCCGCCGCCAGCCTGGCGGACGCCCTGCGCATCTACGAGGAGATCGGAGACCGCGGCGGAGCGGGCGCCGCACTGAACAATCTCGGGCTGGTCGGAATCAACCGGCGCGACTGGCGGGCCGCCGGACAGCACCTCGAACGGGCCCTGGAGGTCCACCGTGCCATCCGGAGCCCCGCGCCGAGACCGAGACCCTCAACATCCTCGGCCTGCTGCACCACGAGTCGGGGCGCCATGCCCGGGGCTCGGCCTACTTCCGGCAGGCCCTGACGCTGGCCGAGCGCCTGGGAGACCCCGGCAGCCGGACCAACGCCCACCACGGCCTCGGCGAAACGCTGCTGGCCCTCGGCGAGGCCGAGCAGGCACTCACGCACCACCGGACCTCACTGGCACTGGCCCGGGCCACCGGCAGCCGCCCCGACCAGGCACGCGCCCTGGCGGCCGCGGCCCGCTGTCTGCACCGCCTGCTGCGCACCGACGAGGCGGACGCCGACCGGCGGGCAGCGCTGGCGATCTACACGGAACTCGGCCGGCCGGAGGCGGAGGAACTCGCCGACGCGCTCCGCCGCGGGCGGTGAGGCTCAGTACTCGTTCTTGATCACGAAGTACGAACCGCGGATGGTCCCGGCGAGCTTCGACTTCTGCCGTGCGAACTTGAAGCCTGCCAGCTCCTCCGGGACCTCCATGCCTTCGGAGAGCTTGAACCCGACCGCTCGCTTCCCGGAGTCGTCGACGGTGTACATCACGTTGATCGACAGGCCGCTCTCGTAGAACACGTAGGCCATTCGGATGTTCTCGACCTGGAAGGCGGTGGCCTCGAGAGGCCTGGACGAGATGACGATCTCGCGTTCCTCCTTCAGGACCCGGTGCACCCAGTCGACGACCTCCGTGGCGTCGCTCGCGGGCTCCACCGTGAAGACGTGGTCGTACTTGTTCTTGAAGTAGCGGGCCTCGTTCGCCCGCAGCCCGGCGAGCGCGGCCGCGACGGGCGACGACTCCAGGCCGGCGGTCGATACGGTGCCGAAATCCACGGTGTAGGTCATGGCAGTTCCTGTCTCGTCCTGTCTCGTCGGCGCGGGTGGAAGGACCGAGCCGGGTGCCGAGCACGAGGGGACCGCTCGTTCCCCGAAGCGGTGCCGTGCGGTGATCCTATGCGGCATCGGCGAGGACGGCGGGCAGCGACGGCCCCCGACCGCGCAGCCGATCAGCAGCCCCCACCGCGGCCGCCACCTCGCCGAACGGGCGATGTGGCGGCCTACGGCGTGTCGTCAAAGGGGATTGGGCGGCCACAGGGGGCGCAATCGCCTTCGAAGACATGCCCAGGACTGCCTCCGGGCTACAGGCGGCCTTCGGTGACCGGATTCCGCCGCTCAGGTCCTGTGGCGGCGAGCCGCTCCAGCGACTCCCGCCAGTCGGGGCGCAGCACGAGCGGGTCGGCGTCCCGGGTGGCCACGGCCCAGACCCTCCGGTCGAGGAGGCCCGCCACCTCGCCCGGCTCCAGCGGGCGGGCGACCGGGCCCCGCGGCGCCGGGTGCGCTTCGGCCGTCCCCCGTTCGAGTGCGGCCGCCATGTCCAGCCGGAGCCGGTCGACCTCCCCCTCGGCGTTCCGGTCGCGCACGGCCTCGCCGCACACCAGCAGTCGGGCCTCCACCGCGTCGCCGGCGTGGCCCGCCACGGCGCGCCACGGTTCGTCGAGGCGCAGCACCACGGCCCGGGCGGGGTACGCCTCGCCGGTGGTCCGGCGGGTGACGGTGCGTACGGTGTCGGCGACCTGCTGGGCGAAGTCGCGCTCGTCGGTGTCCGCGGGCAGCAGCGCGGTCAGCAGGAACCCGCCGACATCGGTGAGGTCCCGCTGCCGGTGCCGCAGGTCGGGGTCCGGGCAGGCCTCGTCGTAGCAGTGGCATCCGGGGCAGTGCGGGCACGCCCACGCCGCGGGGCACCCGCACTGCAGGCAGAGGAGCCGGTCCCGGTCCTCGGCGGCCGCTCCGCCGGCCCGGAAGTGGGCCGCGTCGGGTCGGTAGGGCGCCTGCCGGTCCTGCGACTCGGGCCAGTGCGGTGCCGGCCACGTCGGCGGAGCGGCCTCGAGCGCGGCCAGCAGGTCCCCGTCGGCCGGGGCGGAGCGGGCGGTGAACTCCACCCGTGCCGTCCGCCCCGCGCCCCTGCCCCGCCGCACGTCGGCGGCGGACGAGCCGATCGGCAGCACGGCGGAGAACCGGCCGAGCGGCACCGGATCCGCGGCAGGGTCGAGGGCGTCCCGCACGTCCTCCAGCACTGCCTGCCACTCTCCGGTGCGCGCCCACGGGCGCCGGGCCACGACGGTGACGACCGCGAACGGCGGCTCCTCGGGCTCACCGTCCGGCAGCAGTTCGACCTCCGCGGCCGCCGGGTACACCTCTCCGCTGCTCATCCGGACCAGGGAGGTCAGTGCCGCGGCGGCAGCCTCCGCCCACGCCTGCCGCCCGGCCCGGTCCGGGCCCACCGCCATGGCGTTGCCGATCAGCAGCGTCGTCAGCCCCTCCGTCGTCGGCCCTTCGACCGCACGGTCCCGGGCAGCGCGCAGCAGCGCGGTGTACGGGATGGTGGTGCCGGCCCGTCGCGCCGCGCGGGCGGCCCGGGCGGCGGTCGGTCGGTTCTTCTTCGTCACGGTGCGGTCGCATCCCGGCGGGCCTGCCCACGCGCTCCCCGCCCGGTACGTCGGCACGGTGATCGACACGGGCGCCCGAGGGCCCCTTGGTCGGCGGCGCCCCGGCATCCCGGCGTGGGCGGGGAGGGGCAGCGACGATCGGCGGTGCGTGTCCAGCCGGGCAGCAGCCTAGCGTCCCTCGACCGGTCGGTCGACCGGGATTTCGCCCGTCGGACGAGCACCGGCCGTGCCGGGCCCGGGCCTTCGGCCGCAGCTACTGCCGCTGCCGCAGCCGCTGCTGCTGCCGCACGGTTGCCGCCCGGCCGGTTCAGCGGGGCGCTTCCCCTCGGCCGCCGACCGCGAACCGCAGGGTGACCAACTCGAAGGGCCGCAGCCGCAGTTCTGTCCCGCCCTCCCCCGTCGGGCGTTCCAGGAGGTCGCAGCGGTCCACCCGGGCGTACGCGAAAGCCGGTGCGAGGCGGACGCGGGCCCGGCCGCCGCCGGACTCGTACAGCCGGACGACGATGTCTCCGCTGCGGTCGTCGGCGAGCTTCACGGCGCTGACGACCACGGCGTCGTGGTCGAGCGTGATCAGCGGGGCGACCTCAGCGGATCCGGGGACCCGGCGTTCCGGCAGGCCGATCCGGTAGCCCTCGCGGACGGCTTCGCCGATGCCCGCACCGGGGACGAGCGCGTGCCGGAAGCGGTGCAGTCCCTGGTCGGTGTGCGGGTCGGGGAAGCGCGGCGCACGCAGCAGGGAGACCCGGACGGTGGTCGTGGTGCCGCCGTCCGCCGGCCGTACCGTGCGGGTCACGTCGTGGCCGTAGGTCGACGCGGTGACCAGGGCGACGCCCCAGCCGGGCTCCTCCAGGTGGACGAAGCGGTGGTTGCAGGCCTCGAACTTGGCCGCCTCCCAGCTGGTGTTGGTGTGGGTCGGCCGGTACAGGTGGCCGAACTGGGTCTCGGCGGCGTACCGGTCGGCGCGCACGTCGAGCGGGAAGGCGGCCTTGAGGAACTTCTCGGTCTCGTGCCAGTCGATCTCGGTGTCGAGGTCGAGCCGCCCGGACCCGGAGGTGAGGGTGACGGTCTGGACGGCCCGGGAGGACCCGAAGGTGCGGGTCGCCCGGACGGCGACGGCGTCGGGCCCGGAGTCGGTGACCTCCAGCGAGTCCACGGCGGTCAGGTCGGTGACGGTGTTGCGGTAGAACGAGTCGACGTCCCAGGCGTCCCACATGGTGGGGAAGTCCGGGTGGATCTGCAGCAGGTTGGCGGTCGCACCGGGGGCGAGGGCCTCCCGGTCGGAGGCGAGGTCCCGCACCGACACCACCAGCCCTCGCGCGTCGACAACGGCCTGCAGCAGGCCGTTGTCCAGCAGGTACCCGCCGTCCGGCCGGGCTGCGACCGTGCAGCCGCCCCCGGCGGGGGCCGCGGGCCGGGCGCCGCCGGCCGGTACTCCCCCGCGGTCGTGCGGGGCGGCGTTGAAGACGACGGTGCCGTCCCCCTCACCGGCCAGCGCCCGCTGCGCCCGGTCGATGATCGCGGCGAGTTCCTCCGTCACAGCGGTGTACGTCCGCTCGGCCTCCCGGTGCACCCAGGCGATCGAGGAGCCCGGCAGGATGTCGTGGAACTGGTGCAGCAGCACGGTCTTCCAGATCCGGTCCAGTTCCTCGTACGGGTAGGGGAGCCGGGCCCTGACCGCCGCGGTGGCGGACCACAGTTCGGCCTCGCGCAGCAGGTTCTCGCACGCCCGGTTGCCCTGCTTGGTCCTGGCCTGGCTGGTGAGGGTGGCCCGGTGCAGTTCGAGGTACAGCTCGCCGGTCCACACGGGCGGGTCGGAGTACTCGCGCTCGGCCTTCGCGAAGAACTCGGCGGGCCGCTCCCAGCGCACCCGGGCCGACCCCTCCAGGTCGCGCAGGCGGGCGGCCTTGGCGACCATCTCGCGGGTGGTTCCGCCGCCGCCGTCGCCCCAGCCGGTCGGGGCGATCGAGTGCCGGGCGCGCCCCTTGTCCTTGAAGTTCCGGGCGGCGTGGGCGATCTCCTTGCCCTGCATGGAGCAGTTGTAGGTGTCGACGGGCGGGAAGTGGGTGAAGATCCGGGTGCCGTCGATGCCCTCCCAGAGGAAGGTGTGGTGCGGGAAGGTGTTGACCTGACTCCACGAGATCTTCTGGGTCAGCAGCCACGTGGACCCGGCCGCCTTGATGATCTGCGGCAGCCCGCCGGCGAAGCCGAAGGTGTCGGGCAGCCAGACCTCCTCGTTCTCGACGCCGAACTCCTCCAGGAAGAAGCGCTTCCCGTGGACGAACTGACGGGCCATCGCCTCGGAGCCGGGCATGTTGGTGTCGGACTCCACCCACATGCCGCCGGCCGGGACGAACCGCCCCTCCGCGACCGCCTTCTTGACCCGGGCGTAGACCTCGGGCCGGTGCTCCTTGATCCAGGCGTACTGCTGGGCCTGCGACATGGCGTAGACGAAGTCGGGTTGGTCCTCCAGCAGCGCGGTCATGTTGGCGGCGGTCCGGGCGACCTTGCGGACGGTCTCGCGCAGCGGCCACAGCCAGGCGGAGTCGATGTGGGCGTGGCCGACGGCGCTGATCAGGTGCGCGGACGGCTCGGCGGGTGAGGCGAGCACCGCCTCCAGCTCGCGCCGGGCGGCGGCCGCGGTGCCGTTGACGTCCTGCAGGTCGACCACGTCGAGCGCCCGTTCGACCGCGCGGAGGATCTCCCAGCGGCGGGCGCCCTCGACCGGGAGTTCGGCCATCAGTTCGCCGAGCACCTCCAGGTCGACGACCAGCTGCCACACCGTCTCGTCGAAGACCGCGAGGTCGATCCGCTCCAGCCGGTACTGCGGGCGGTCACCGGCGGTCTCCCTGTCGCCCAGCTCGGTGGGCAGGAACGGGTGGTAGTCCAGGATCACGGGGTTGGAGGCGGCCTCGACGTGCAGCAGCACCTCCTCCCCGCCCGCGGCGGGCGCGGCGATCCGCACCCACTGGTTGCGCGGGTTGAGGCCCTTCACCGGGGTGCCGTCGGGCCGGTAGACCAGGCCCTCGCACTGGAAGCCCGGCATGTTGGCGTCGAACCCGAGGTCGATCAGCGCCTCGACCGTCCGGCCCGCCCAGGCCTGGGGGACGGTGCCGGCGACGGTCAGCCAACTCGTCCCCCAGGGCGCCCCCCACTGCTCACCGGCCGCGATCGGGGTGCGCGGCGCGGTCAGGCCCTCCGCGACGGGGACGGGCTCGTCGGGAGCCGTCCAGATCGACACCTCCAGCGGGACCGACTCGGGGTACACGGCGGGCCGGATGCGCTCCTCCAGGACGCGCTTGAGCCGGGACTCGACGAGGCTGCGGTCATCGTGCATGCGGGCTGCTCCCAGAAGTGGCGGACGGGTTCGAGCGGGCCTGGAGCCTGTCGTCAAAGGCACACGGGAGATCGGTCAGGGGCGCGGGGAACTGCGCAGTCCGGGGGTGGTGCCGCCGACGAATCCGGCTCATCCCTGGTCCGCACAGTGGTCCGCATCCGAATCGCGCAGTTCCCCGCGCCCCTGTGAGGCAACCGTACGCCGTTGCAGACACGCCTTAGCGGAGCTGGTCAATGGTGACGAGTTCGGTGATGCCCCGGGCGGACAGGTGGTCCGCGTCCGCGGCGCGTCCTGCGAGGACGGCGGCCGGCCGGGCACCGGTGGCCGCCAGCCGCGCGAACGCCTCGAAGTACGTCCCGCCGGGCGCGCAGATCGACCGTGCGGGGGCGTCGTCCGGCAGGTCCAGGACGAGTCCGGTGGTGCGCACCGGCGGCGGGGTCCACTCGGCGCGGACCTCCGCCGCCAGCGCGGCGACCGCCGCGCCCGCCGGCTTGGTCTCCCGGGCGTTGGTCAGCAGGCCGAGGCCGTACTCGAGTTCGGGGAAGTCGGCGAGGGCTCGGTCGACGTCGTGCGAGCACCACCAGGTGATGCCCCACAGGTCCGGGCAGTCCAGGGCGTTGGCGACGGTCGTCCGCGCGAACGCCGCGGCCCGCCCGGCCGGGATGTGCGGGGCGGGTGCGCCGACCTCCTGGAGCCAGACCGGGCGGTGGGGGTCGTCCGCCCAGGCCTTGGACAGTTCGATCAGGTAGGCGGCGTGCTGCCCGGTGGCGGCGGCCTCGGGGCCGTGCCGCTGGGCGGTGCCGTTGAAGACCCAGGAGTGGACGGCGGTGGCCGTGCCGATCCGGGCGGCGTGCGCGGGGGTGAACGGGTGGCCGTCCTGGTACCAGGCGGCGTCGTACGCGGCGTGCAGGTGGAGGCGGCCGGGTGCCCCCTCCTCGCAGGCGGTGAGCACCCGGTGCAGCCAGGCCTCGGCCTGCGCCGGGGTGATCCGGTCGGGGTCGGGGTGCGGGTGGCCGGAGAACTGGTCGATCTCGTTGCCGACGGTCATACCGATGAAGTTGGGCCGGTCGGCGAGGGCGGCGGCGAGCGTGCGCAGGTAGGCGCGCTGGCCGTCGATCACCTCGGGGTCGGTGAACAGGTTGCGGCGGTGCCAGGTGGTCGTCCAGGCGGGCAGGAAGTCGAAGCTGGACAGGTGGCCCTGGAGTCCGTCGACGGCCACGTCGAGGCCGCGTTCGGCGGCGGCGTCGGCGAGGGCGACCAGTTGCTCGACGGCCCGGGGGCGGATCAGCGTGCGGTTCGGCTGGAAGAGCGGCCACAGCGGGAAGACCCGGAGGTGGTCCAGGCCGAGTGCGGCGACCGAGTCCAGGTCGGCGCGCACCTCGTCGGGGTCGAAGTCAAGCCAGTGGTGGAACCAGCCCCGGCTGGGTGTGTAGTTCACGCCGAAGCGCGGGGGCCGGGCGGTGTCGGTCATGCGGCGGCGGGTTCCTTCGTGAGTCGCGGTCATCCCTTCACGGCCCCTTCCTCGACGCCCCGGAAGAAGAACCGCTGCAGCGAGGCGAAGACGACGACGATCGGCAGGAAGGCGATCATGGTCCCGGCGGCGATCAGCCGGGGGTTGGCGCTGAAGGTGCCGTTCAGGTACTGCAGGCCGACGGTGAGCGTGTACTTGCCCGGGTCGTTGAGGACGATCAGCGGCCAAAGGAAGTCGTCCCAGGCGCCGATGAAGGTGAAGATGACGACCACGCTGAGCATGCCGCGCACGTTCGGCAGACCGACGTGGACCAGTCGCTGCCACACGTTGGCGCCGTCGACCAGGGCGGCGGCGTCCAGGTCGGGCGGGACGGCCTGGAAGGCGGTGCGCATCAGCAACACGTTCAGCATCGCGATCGCGCCGGGCAGGGCCACCCCGGCCAGGGTGTCGGTCAGACCGAGGCTGCGCACCGTGACGTACTGGGAGACGATGGTGACCTCGCCCGGCAGGACCAGGGTGGCCAGGAACAGGCCGAGGACGAGGCGCGCGCCGCAAAAGCGCAGCCGGGCCAGCGCGAAGCCGGCCAGGGTCGCTCCGGCCGCGTTGCCGATCACCGCGATCGACGCCACCACCAGGGAGTTGGCGGCGTACGTCCAGACCGGGACGGTGTCGGCGACCTTGGCGTAGTTGGCGAGGGTCGGCTCGTGCGGCAGGAAGCCGGGGGTGCGGGACCAGACGTCCTCGCCGGGCCCCTTGAGCGAGGTGGACAGCTGCCACAGGAACGGGCCGACGGTGAGCAGCAGGACCAGGGCCAGCAGCAGGTAGCGGGCGGCCTTCCCGGCCGGCGACGGGGTGTTGAATCCTCGGGCCATCGGTCAGGCCGCCTTCCTGCCGAGCCGGGCGAGCAGCAGCATCGGGCCGACGGTGATCGCGAACAGCAGCAGGCTGAGCGCCGAGGCGTAGCCGATGTGCCCGGTGAAGCCGCGGCTGTACAGCTGGATGAGCATCACCACCGACATGTCGCGTCCGCCGGGGCCGCCGGTGCCGTGCGAGAGCACGTACAGCTCGGAGAAGACCCGCAGGGCGGAGACCGAGATGAGCACGGAGACCAGCATCATGGTGGGGCGCACCCCGGGGAGGGTCACGTGCCACAAGCGCCGGACGGCGGAGGCGCCGTCGACGGCGGCGGCCTCGTGGAGTTCGCGGCCGACGTTCCCGAGCGCCGACAGGTAGATCACCATGTAGTAGCCGAGGCCCTTCCACACCGTCAGGCCGATCGCGCTGAACAGCAGCAGCCAGCGGTCGGTGAGGAAGGAGACCGGCCGGGCGGCCAGGCCGAGTTGGCCGAGCAGGCCGTTGAGCAGGCCGCGGTCGTCCAGCACCCAGCCCCAGATCAGGGCGACCACCACGGCGGAGGCGATGACCGGGGTGTAGAAGGCGGTGCGGAAGAAGGTGATGCCGGGGAGCCTGCGCTCCACCAGCAGGGCGAGCAGCAGCGGCAGCAGGGTGAGCAGCGGGAGGCAGATCAGCAGGTAGACGATGCTGTTGACCAGCGCGTCGGCCAACTGCTCGTCTTCCACGGCGCGTTGGTAGTTGGCGAGGCCGGTGAAGCGGCCGCCGCCGAGCGGGCGGGCATTGGTGAAGGAGAGGATCACCGTGTTGACGGCCGGCCACAGGTTGAAGACGGCGAGCCAGAGCACGGCCGGGCCGGCCAGCAGCCAGGGGGTGAACCAGCGCCGGTGGGTCATCGGGTGCCTTCCTCGAAAGGGACGGGCGGAGCCGGGCGGTCCCTGCGGGCGGAACGAGGCGGTCCAGGCTTGCGGCGGCCGGGGGGGCGGCCGCCGCCCGCGGGCGCGGTCAGCCGGCGAGCAGCTTGTTGCAGCGGCTGACGGCGGTGTCCAGGGCCTGCTTCGACGTCGTCTCGCCGCTGATCGCCAGGGCGATCTGCTGGTTGACGACCGTGCTCATCGCGTCGTTGACCTGGACGGGCTGGAGCATCCGGGCCCTGCCCAGCGAGGTGAAGGCGATCACCTTGGCGTCGGAGGCGTTGCTGCCGTCGCTCCGGCTGAAGAACGGGTCGTCCGCGGAGGCCTTGGTGGAGGGGAAGATGCTGGTGAGGTGGGCGAACGCGGCCTGGTTCCGGGCGTTGGTCACCCAGCGGGCGAGTGCCACGGCGGCGGCCCGGTTCTTGCTGGTGCGTGCGACGGACAGGCCCTGCACGTACAGCGGCGGGGTGCCGATCGCCGGGGACGGGACGACCTTGGGCGCGAGGGTGGGGTTGTCGGTGGCGAGGCCGGTGATGTAGTTGCCGCCGCCGGTCGTCCAGGCGACGGTGCCGGCGTTGAAGAGTTTGGCGTTGCCGGCGTACGTCTCGGTGAGCACGTCCTTCGGCAGCAGACCTTCCTTGTAGGCGTCGCGGTACTTGTCGAGCAGGGCGGCGGCCTCGGAGGTGTTGAAGGTGAAGCTCCTGCCGTCGTCGGCCATGAGCTTCACGCCGGCGTCGGCGAGGTCGCCGAGGCCGGGCTTGCGGCTCATCAGGTAGGTCGTACCGCCGGACTTCTCCTTGACGGTCCTGGCCCGGGCCATCAGCTCGTCCAGGGAGGAGGGGGGTTTCCTCGCGTCCAGCCCGTACTTGGCGAGCAGTTCGGAGTTCCAGTAGTTGACGTCGGTGTTGAGGTACCAGGGGTAGCCGTAGGCGCCGTCCCGGCCGGCGAAGCGGTACGCGTCGATGCCGCCCTTGACGTAGTCGTCGGCAAGTTTCGGGTCGGCCGCGGCGACGTCGAGCAGCATGCCCTGCGCGGCGAGCGGCAGCGCGAAGTCGGGCGGGAGGTTGACCACGTCGGGCAGGGTGCCGCCGGAGGCCTGGCTGAGCACCTTGTCCGAGTAGCCGTCGCCGGGCTGGTCGAGCCACTCCACCTGGACGCCGGGGTGCTCCTGCTGGAAGACGTCCAGGACGCCCTGCATGTAGTCGGTGAACTTCGGCTTGAGGGCCCAGGTCTGGATCGAGACCTTGCCCTTGACCTCGGCGCCGGCGGCCACGGCCGGGCCGTCCGAGCCGGTGTCCGGGTCGCTCAGGCCGCAGCCGGCCAGGGTCGTGGCCGCGATCGCGGCCACTGCCAGCCGTGCCCAGTGGCTTCCTAACATGTGGCGTCTCCCGATTCGTCGAGCAGACCGACTAAAGCCCTTTAGCGTTTCGGCAGCATCCCCCTGGCTACACTCGGCGTCAAGGGATCGCGCACCAGAAATCTCCGAGGAGGGCCCCGCCCGATGCCCAGACCGACGATCGCCGACATCGCCCGCGAGGCCGGGGTCTCCAGTGGCGCTGTGTCGTTCGCGCTGAACGGCCGGCCGGGGGTGAGCGAGGCGACCAGGAGCCGGATCCTGCAGGTCGCCGAGCGGATGAACTGGCGGCCGCACAGCGCGGCCCGCGCCCTGGGCGGTGCCCGGGCCCGGGCGGTCGGGCTGGTGCTGGCGCGCCCGGCGCGCACCATCGGACTGGAGCCCTTCTTCGGACAGTTGCTGTCCGGTCTGCAGGCCGGGCTGTCCGGCGACGGCACCGCCCTTCAGCTGCTGGTCGTCGAGGACACCGCGGCCGAGATCGAGGTGTACCGGTGCTGGGCGTCCGAGCACCGCGTGGACGGCTTCGTCGTGGTCGACCTGCAGGTCCACGACCCGCGCGTGCCGGTGCTGGAGGAGCTGGCGGTGCCCGCGCTGGTGATCGGCGGGCCCGGCCGGCACGGCTCGCTGCCCAGCGTCTGGGCCGACGACCGGGAGGCGATGGTGTCGATCGTCGACTACCTGGCCGCGCTCGGGCACCGCCGGATCGCGCACCTGGCCGGGCTGCCCGCCTTCCAGCACACCCGGCGCCGGATCCGGGCGGTGCGCGACTGCGCACGGCGGCTCGGGCTCACCGAGGCGGTGTCGCTGCCGACCGACTTCTCGGACGCCGAGGGCGCCGCCGCCACCCGGGCGCTGCTGGCCCGCCGTCAGCGGCCGACCGCGATCATCTACGACAGCGACGTGATGGCCGTGGCCGGGCTCGGGGTGGCCGCCGAGATGGGCGTCGCCGTTCCCGGCGACCTGTCGGTCGTCTCCTTCGACGACTCGGCTCTGGCCCGGATCGTCCACCCGTCGCTGACGGCGCTCTCCCGCGACACCTTCGCCCTCGGCGAGCAGGTCGCCCGGGAGCTGCTGGCCGTGATCGCCGATCCGTCCGCCGCCCGTGACGTGCAGAACCCGACGCCGCGGCTGACCGTCCGCGAGTCCACCGCCCGTCCGGCCTCTTGACACCATGAACTAAAGCTCTTTAGCCTGCGGGACGCTCGCCGCTCCACGTCATCCGCACCACCACTGCACCAGCAACCGTCCCCCGCTGGACCGGAGTCCCGGATGAAACGACGCCTCGCCCTGCTGCTGAGCACCGCCCTCGCCGCCTTATCGGCCGTCCTCCTCGCCCCCGCCCCGCAGGCCACCGCCACCGCCGGCACCTCCGCCGGCACCACCGCCGGTGGAAGCGGAAGCCAGCCGTACGCCTCCTACTGGTACCCCAACACGATCCTGGACTGGGATCCGGCCACCGACCCCGACGCCCGGTTCAACCGTGCCACCGTCCCGCTCCGCCCCCGGGTGTCGGACCCGGCGCTCAAGGCCAACGCCAACGCCCGCCCCGGTGAGGGCAGAGTGGTCTCGCTCGTGTCGTTCGGGCCGACCTCGAACAACCCCTCGCAGGGCTCCGCCGACCCGAACTACTACGCCTTCGGCCACTGGCAGTACGTCGACACGCTCGTGTTCTGGGGCGGTTCGGCGGGCGAGGGCCTGATCCTCGCCCCGAACCCGACCGTGATCGACGCCGCCCACCGCAACGGCGTGAAGGTGTACGGCACCGTGTTCTTCCCGCCCACCGCCTACGGCGGAAAGCTCCAGTGGGTCCGCGACTTCGCCCAGAAGTCCGGCGGCCGCTACCCCGTCGCCGACAAGCTGGTGCAGGCCGCGCAGTACTACGGCTTCGACGGCTGGTTCCTCAACCAGGAGACGGACGGCGGCGATTCGGCGCTCGCCACCGCGCTGCGCGACGAGATGCGCTACGCCCGCTCGCTCGGACCGGTCGAGTTCATGTGGTACGACGCGATGACCGAGTCCGGCTCGGTGAACTGGCAGAACGCCCTCACCTCCGCCGACGACGCGTTCCTCCAGGAGTCCGGGCAGAAGACCTCCGACTCCATGTTCCTCAACTTCGGCTGGTCCGCCGCCGGCCTCGACTCCTCCCGGACACTGGCCCGCTCGCTCGGCCGCAACGAGTACGAGCTGTACTCCGGCATCGACACCGAGGCCAACGGCTACAACTCCTCGGTGAACTGGAACGCGCTCTTCCCCGCGAACAAGCCGCACACCACCTCGCTGGGCCTCTACCGCCCGGAGTGGACACACACCTCGGCCACCGGCCGCGCCGACTCCTACGCCCGCGAGGCACGTTACTGGGACGGCGCCAACGGCGACCCGTCGAACACCACCACCTCCTCGTCCTGGAAGGGCCTCGCCACCTACGTCCCGGAGTCCTCGCCGATCACCGCCAAGCCGTTCGTCACCTCCTTCGACGCCGGGCAGGGCGACTTCTGGAACTCCGGCGGTGTGCGGGTCTCCTCCACCGGCTGGAACAACCTCTCCGTCCAGGACGTCCCGCCGACCTACCGCTGGCTGGTCTCCTCCAGCGGCACCAGGATCACCCCGTCGATCGACTTCACCGACGCTTACGAGGGCGGCTCCGCGCTGCGCCTCACCGGCGCCCTCGACTCCGACAACACGGTGCGGCTGTACCAGACCCGGCTGCCGGTGGCCGCGGACACCCGCCTCGACGTCGTTCTGAAGACCCCTGCCGCCGGGGCCACCCACCTGCGGGCGGCCGTCGCCTTCACGGACTCGCCGACCGTCCTCACCACCCTCGACCTCGGCTCCACCACCACCGCGGGCTGGGAACGCCGGACACTCGACCTGTCGCCGTACGCCGGACGCACCATCGCCCAGCTGGGTCTGCAGACCACCGGCAGCACGCCCTCCCTCGACGTCAAGATCGGCCAACTCGCCGTCCGTGACGGCGCGGTGGACACCGCCGCCGCCCCGACCGGACCGACCGTCCTCGGCTCCACCGACGTCAGCCCGACCCGTAGGACCGTGCGGCTCGCCTGGACTCCCTCCGCCACCGGCTCGGTCCACCACTACGAGGTGTACCGGCGCAACCCGGACGGCAGCCGTACCTTCCTCGGCGCAACGCCGAACAGCGCCTGGTTCGTCCCGCAGCTCGACCGGGTCGGCACCGAGACCTCGACCGTGCTGGACGTCGAGGCGGTCTCCACCGAGTACGGCCGCTCGGCCCCTGCGAGCACCACCGTCACCTGGTCCGCCGCGACGAGCAGCAACCTCTCGCTGAACCGCCCGGCCACGGCCTCCGGCCAGTGCAACGGCAGCGAGACCGCGGCGAAGGCCGTCAACGGCTCGGTGTCCGGCGGCAACGGCGACAAGTGGTGCACCCTGACCGGAAGCAAGTGGCTGGAGGTGGACCTCGGCGCGGCCCGCAGCCTGACCGGCTTCGTGGTCAAGCACGCCCAGGCGGGCGGTGAGAGTGCGTCCTGGAACACCCGCGACTTCACCGTCCAGGTCCGGGGCGCCACCACCGACCCGTGGACCACCGCCGTCACCGTCACCGGAAACACCGCCGCCACCACCACCCACCCGGTCTCCCTCACCGCCCGCTACGTCCGGCTGGTGATCACCACCCCGACCCAGACCACCGATCCGGCCGCCCGCATCTACGAGTTCGAGGCCTGGGGCACGTAGCAGCGGCCCCACCACCACCCCTCCGTCCGCAGCGGGCGGGCCG
>NZ_JAHTIK010000001.1:1050956-1103371 GCF_025655475.1 Kitasatospora sp. DSM 101779
GCCCGCCCGCTCGGGCCTAACCTCGTACCAGGGCCCGCCCCGAGGAAGGACACCCCGTGTCGGTCGTCCGTATCACCAACGTCACCTCCACCGATCTGTTCACGGGCACCGAGGCCGCGCCGCGCCAGGTACTGCGGCTGACGGTGGACGGCCCGCCGTCCCGCATCGAGGTGACCGGCCCGGGCGTCCGCGGCGGTGCGACGGGCACGGGCGCCGTCGAGGTCCCGCTGGAGGTCGACGCCCCGGTGCCCGGCGAGCGCCGCCCGGTCACCGTGACCGCCGGGGACGCCGAGGCCCCCGGCCTGCTGGAGGTCGCCGAGCCGGGCTGGACGGTGTTCATGGTCTCGCACTTCCACTACGACCCGGTCTGGTGGAACACCCAGGCCGCGTACACCTCTCCCTGGGAGCTGCTGTCCGGCGACGCCACCACCCGCCCGCTGTGGGAGCGCAACGGCTTCGCACTGGTCGACGCGCACCTGGACCTGGCGCAGCGCGATCCGGTGTACAGGTTCGTCCTCGCCGAGGTCGACTACCTCAAGCCGTACTTCGACCAGCACCCCGAGCGCCGGGCGCAGCTGCGGGAACTGCTGGCGAGCGGGCAGGTCGAACTGGTGGGCGGCACCTACAACGAGCCGAACACCAACCTGACCGGTGCCGAGACCACCATCCGCAACCTGCTGTACGGCATCGGCTACCAGCGCGACATCCTCGGCGGGGATCCGCGGACCGCCTGGCAGTTGGACGTCTTCGGTCACGATCCCCAGTTCCCCGGCCACCTGGCCGCCGCCGGTCTGACCGGCAGTGCCTGGGCGCGCGGTCCGTTCCACCAGTGGGGGCCGATCCAGCGGAACTTCCGCGAGGCCAAGGACGACGCGACGGTGATGCAGTTCCCGAGCGAGTTCGAATGGATCTCGCCGTCCGGGCGCGGGGTGCTGACCCACTACATGCCGCACCACTACTCGGCGGGCTGGTGGATGGACTCCTCCCCCGACCTGGCCGCCGCCGAGCAGGCGGTGTACGAGCTGTACTGCAAGCTCAAGCCGGTCGGCGCGACGAGGAACCTGCTGCTGCCGGTCGGCACCGACTACACCCCGCCGAACAAGTGGGTCACCGAGATCCACCGCTCGTGGGCGGCCAAGTACCTCTGGCCGCGGTTCGTCTGCGCCATCCCGCGGGACTTCCTGACCGCCGTCCGAGCCGAACTCGAGACTTCGGGGCGGAAGTTGAGCCCGCAGACCCGGGACATGAACCCGGTCTACACCGGCAAGGACGTCTCCTACATCGACACCAAGCAGGCCCAGCGGGCGGCCGAGACGGCGGTGTTGGACGCTGAGCGGTTCGCCACCCTGGCCGCCGTGCAGGGCCTCGGCCGCTACCCGGAGGCGGCGCTCGACAAGGCTTGGCGCCACCTCGCCTACGGCGCGCACCACGACGCGATCACCGGCTCCGAGTCCGACCAGGTCTACCTGGACCTGCTGGGCGGCTGGCGCGAGGCCCACGACCTGGCCGCCGCCGTCCGCGACGCCTCGCTCGATGCGCTGACCGGCCGGATCGGCACCGGAGACGACCGTTCGGTGGTGGTCGTCAACTCCCTGTCCTTCGGTCGCTCCGGTGTGGTGTCGCTCCGGCTGCCGGACGGCCTCGACGGCGTGCGGGTGCTGGATGAGGACGGCCTGCCGGTGCCGTGCGCCGTGGACCGGGGCACGCTGCACTTCCGTGCCGACGCGGTTCCGGCACTCGGCTGGCGCACCTACACCCTGGTGGACGGTCCGGCCGACGCCCTGTGGCGGGCCGCGGAGGGGCGCACCGCCGCCAACGCCCGCTACCGGGTGACCGCGGACCCGGCGCGCGGCGGCGCGCTCGGCTCCGTCCACGACCTGCTGCACGGGCGGGAGTTGCTGCGCGAGGGCCAGGTCGGCAACGAGTTGCGGGTGTACGAGGAGTACCCGCAGCACCCGGACTTCGGCGAGGGGCCGTGGCACCTGGTCCCGAGGGGCCCGGTCGTCGGTTCGTCCGCCGCGGACGCGACCGTGCGGCGCGAGACCGGACCGCTGGGCGAACGTCTGGTGATCGACGGCACCGTCGACGGCATCGCGTACCGGCAGACGGTGACCCTCTGGGACGGCCTGGACCTCGTCGACTGCCGGACGGTACTGGCCGACTACGCCGGCGCCGACCGGCTGCTGCGGGTGCGCTTCCCGGTCGATCTGCCGGGCGGCCTGCCGGTGAGCGAGGTCGCGGGAGCGGTGGTCGGACGCGGCTTCGCCCTGCCGGACGTGGACGCCGCCGAGGCTCCCTGGACGCTCGACAATCCGGCCAACACGTGGTTCGGCCTGGGATCGACCGCCCGCGTCTCGCTCACCGACCCGGACGGCGCCCCGCTCGGCGAACGGGCCGTCGGGGTGGCCGAAGTGATCGTTCCCGAGGTCGACGATGCCTACGGCGCACGGGAGTTGGTGGTCGCCCTGGCCCGGGTCGGGGTGACCGCGACCACCACCGGTGCCGACCGGGCCCGGTACGGCTGGCTCGACGTGGACTCCAACCTGCCCGATGTCCGGATCGTCCTCGGCGGCCCCGACACCAATCCGGCCGCAGCCGCGCTGCTGGAACGGGCCGGCGCCGAGCACGCCGCCGTCCTGGCCGAGCACGGCGCGGTCTGGGTGCCCGCCGACAAGCCGCTGCACGAGGTCTGGCAGCCCAACGCCGATCTGCGCGACCTGCGGGCACTGCCCGCACTGATCGCCACCGACCCGGCCGCACTCGCCGCCGACCTCGCCGACGCCGTGATCCGCGCCGTCTGCCCGGGCCGCCTCCCCGACGGAGAACGGCTCGCCGACCGCACCGTGGCCCTGCTCACCCGCGGACTGCCCGGGTTCGCCGTCGACCCGTCCGGCGCCCTGCACCTGTCGCTGATGCGCTCCTGCACCGGCTGGCCGTCCGGCGTCTGGATCGACCCGCCGAAGCGCACGCTGCCGGACGGCGCGTCCTTCCAACTCCAGCACTGGACCCACGAGTTCCGGTACGCCCTGACCGGCGGCGACGGCGACTGGCGGGCTCGGCACCTACCCGCGCAGGGCCAGGAGTTCAACCACCCGCTGCATGCCCGGCTGCTCCCGCCCGGCCGGGCCGGCGCACTGCCCCGGACCTGCTCCTGGCTGCGGGTCGAACCGGAGCGGGAGGTACTGCTGTCGGCCCTGAAGCCGACCGGCAACCCGATCGCGCACGGCTCCGCAGCGGCCACCTCTCCCGGGTCTTCGGTGACCCTGCGGCTGGTCGAGTCCACCGGTCTCGGGCGGACGGCCCGACTGGACGGCTCACTGCGGCTCTCCGCGCTGCGCACCTCCGACCTGCTGGAACAGCCGGACGGGACACCGGCCGAACCAGGACCGGCCGAACCAGGACCGGCCGATCTGGTGCTGGCCGGCTCGGAGGTGGTCACCGTGACGGCCGTACCGGAGGCCGCCGCGCTCGGGCCGGTGACCGCCACGCTGGGGCCGGCGGCCGAGGCTGCGCAGCCCGTCCACGCGCGGTACTGGCTGCACAACCGGGGCCCCGCGCCGATGGGGTACCTGCCGGTGTCGGTCGGTCTCTCCCCCGGCCTGGTCCGCACGGCCGGGGGTCCCGTCGAGCTGTCCGCCGTCCTCGCCTCGCACCTGGTGGACGCCGAGGTGGAGGGCACCGCCGAGGTCCTCGCCCCCGAGGGCTGGCACGTCTCCGTCCGCCGCCGCCCCTACCGGCTCGGCCCCTCCGGGCACGTGCGCTTCCCGCTGACGCTCGACCCGCCGGCCGGCACCGAGCCCGGCCTGTACTTCGTCGCCGTCCGCACCGGGTACGGCGGCCAGCTCGTCGAGGACGTCGCCACCGTCACCGTCGGCGATCCGCCCGCCCCGCTGCCTGCCGTCGGCGAGGTACCCGAGGACTGGACGGCCGCCCAGGGCACCCGGGCCACCGACGGACGCGACACCGGTCTCTCCGTCTCCGTCACCACCCCCTCGGTCCGCCTGTCGCCGGGCCGGCGCGACACGCTCGGTGTCGTCCTCGACAACCGCACCCGGGGCGAGATCCGCGGCGAGCTGCAACTGGTCGCCCCCTTCGGCTGCTGGGACGCGCTTCCCGACCCCGTCCGCGGCTTCACCGTGGCGGCGGGCACCGGGCAGACCGTCAGCTTCGACATCGCCGTCCCGGCCGACGCCGAGCCCGGCGTGTACTGGGCGCTGGCGAAGGTGATGTGGTTCGGCCGCTGCCAGTACGCGCCGACGGTGGAGCTGGTGATCGAACCGTGACCGCCGGACCTGCCCTGCTCGGCCTGCTCGACGGCCGCCCGCTCCCCCGCACCGAGCTGGACCGCCGGCTGGCCGCTCTCCGCACCGGCCCGCGGTCCTCCGCGCTGCCCGCCCCCGGCAGCGCGGAGGACCGCCAGCTCACCCGCTGGGTCGCCCAGGTCCTGCTCACCGAGGCGCTCTGCACCGCCGAGGCCCGCACCCGCGGCCTCGACTGCGCGGCGGCCCCGCCGGTCCGCCTCGACCAGCGGGCCGCGGTGGAGTTGGGCTCGATCACCGCCGCGGCGTTCGAGGGCTGCGCGGCCGTCCGCGCGGTCTTCGCCGCCGTGACCGCCGACCTCGCCGTACCGCCGGACGGTCCGCACCGGCCGGCGCCCGAGCCCGCGTCCCCGCCCGCCACCGTCTGGGAACTCACCACCCCCGACGGCGACTTCGAGGCCGACCCGAAGACCCTTCCCGTCGCGCTCGCCGCCGCACTGCGCGCAGCCCCGCCCGGCCGCCGGGTGACCGCCGCCGGCTGGACGGCGGCGCTCGTGTCGACCCGCACCCGTG
Organism: Kitasatospora sp. DSM 101779; assembly: GCF_025655475.1. Lineage (GTDB taxonomy): Bacteria > Actinomycetota > Actinomycetes > Streptomycetales > Streptomycetaceae > Kitasatospora. Next base: position 1,055,789 of record NZ_JAHTIK010000001.1, read on the forward strand.
CCGTCCCCGGCCCGGGCGCGGCTGTCGACCCGCTCGCCCCGGCCCGCCGCCTCGCCTTCGTCCGCTGGCTCGACCACGCGCGCGCCCACCGCCTCACCCTCGTCCCCGGTCTCGAACATCCCGGCGACCCGTCGCAGCCCGACAACCACCACCGGCACTGACCACGCGCGGATCCGTACCGGACGCGAGCGCGATACGGCGCACGGCGAAGGCCTGGTGGAGGATGCCCCAACCGGTGATCCGAGTGATCCGGGTGATCCGAGTGATGCGGTGATGCCCAGGGCGGCGGGGCAACCCGCGGCCGGGCCCGCGGTCCGGTCGCGACCCCACGGGGCCGAGTCGTGGTCACGTACCGCTCAGCGGCAGCCGCCGGTCTCGGCGGTACCGCCCGGCCCGGGAGCGGTGCCGGGGGTGATGAGCTGCGGCGCGTCCGGGGCCGCGCAGCAGCCTCCGCCGCTGTTCTGGGCGGCGTTCGGCTCGTCGAAGAGGCCGGCGCCCCCGCAGACCCCGGTTTCGGGAAGGGTCAGCTCGACCCGTGCGGCCGCCTCGTGGTCGCCGGCGAGGGCAGCGGCGACGGAGCGGACCTGCTCGTAGCCGGTCATGGCGAGGAACGTCGGCGCGCGGCCGTAGGACTTCATGCCGACCAGGTAGACGTCGCCCTCGGGGTGGGTGAGCTCGCCGGCGCCGTGTGGGTAGACGGTGCCGCAGGAGTGCTGGTTGGGGTCGATGAGCGGCGCGAGCGCGGTCGGGGCCTGGAGGCGCTCGTCGAGGCCGAGCCGCACCTCGGAGAGGAAGGACAGGTCCGGGCGCAGGCCGGTGAGGACCACGACCTGGTCCACCGGCTCGCTGCGGCGGCCGTCCTCGGCGACGAGCACCAGGCGGTCGCCCACCGGCTCGACGACGGCGGTGCGAAAGCCGGTGAGCGCGGCGGCGTGGCCGTCGTCGACGGCCTTCTTGGCGCGCAGGCCGAGGGCGCCGCGGGCGGGCAGCTGGTCGGCCTCGCCTCCGCCGTAGGTCGAGCCGTTGATGCCCCGCCGCAGCACCCAGACCGCGTGGGTGCCGGACTCGTCCTCGGCCAGGTCGGCGAGGTGGGCCAGCGCGGTGAAGGCGGAGGCGCCGGTGCCGACCACGGCGGTGCGCTTGCCGACGAACCGCTCCCTCACGGTGGGGTCCGTGAGGTCGGGGATACGGTAGGAGATCCGGCCGTTCGCGGCGCGCTCGCCGAGCGCGGGAAGGCCGTTCGCGCCGAGCGGGTTGGGGGTGGACCAGGTGCCGGAGGCGTCCACGACTGCGCGGGCCCGGATCTGCTCCTCACGGCCGTCGGTGTGCTCGACGTGGACGGTGAAGGGCTGCTCGGTGCGGCCCGAGTCGACGATGCGGTCGCGTCCGGCGCGGGCCACACCGGTCACGCGGGTGCGGTAGCGGACGCGGTCGCCGAGCACGTCGGCGAGGGGCCGGAGGTACTTCTCGGCCCAGTCGCCGCCGGAGGGGTAGGCCTTGCCGTCGGGCCGGGTCCACCCGGTCGGGGCGAGGAGCTTCTCCGCGACCGGGTCGACGACCTCCGCCCATGGGGAGAACAGCCTGACGTGGCTCCACTCGCGGACCGCCGTGCCGGCTGCCGGCCCGGCCTCCAGCACGAGGGGTTCGAGGCCGCGCTCGATCAGGTGGGCCGCGGCGGCCAGGCCGATCGGGCCGGCGCCGATGACGACGACGGGCAGCTCGGCGGCGGGGGTGTTCTCGCTCATCTCGGGTCTCCGGATCGCTGGGGTGCGGCAGGTGGCAGGTTCGCGGGCGGGGTCAGCAGCAGCCGGCGCCGGAGGCGGCGGCCTCCTGCTTGGCGGCCGGGGCGCAGCAGGCGCCGGCGCCGGCGGCGTCCTTCGCGGTGCCGCAGCAGGGGGCGGACTGCGCGGACCCCGTCGCGCTCGGCGGCGCCGGGCTGGTGGCCGGGGCGCAACAGCCTCCGGCGCCGGGTGCGGAGGTCTCGGGGGTGGCGTGCTCGGTCATGGCATCTCCCGGTTTACTGTTTCGACACTTGTCGATGTCCTGCTGTGCGGCCAGCATGGCACCTGATTCGACGTCCGTCAACATAGACAGTCGTCGAATTATTTGCGGGCCGAACGGGCCGCCCTTCCGATGCGATTCGGCAGGTGTCAACATAGACACATGTCGAATCTTCAGGTGGCCAGCCTTCCGCTGCTCGAGCCGGAGGCCGCTGCACCCTGCTGCCCGCCGCTGACCTCCGCACCGCTGTCGGAGGAGGACTCGGTGCGGATGGCGGCCATGTTCAAGGCCCTGTCCGACCCGGTGCGGCTGCGGCTGTTCTCCCGCGTCGCCTCGCACGAGGGCGGCGAGGCGTGCGTCTGCGACATCCAGGACGTCGGCGTCTCCCAGCCCACCGTCTCCCACCACCTCAAGAAACTCCGCGAGGCCGGCCTGCTCACCTCGGAGCGGCGCGGCACCTGGGTGTACTACCGCGTCGCCCCGAACGTGCTCGCCGCCATGGCCGGCATGCTCACCGCCGCCACGGGCTGAGCCGCCGGACATTCCCCCGGAGCACTCGATCGACTATCGTCGATTGTCGATGAACCGGTCGAACCGCACCAGTACCGTCGTCGACGCCGAGGCCGCCGGGTCGTACGCGGCGTGGTTCAAGGCGCTCGCCGACCCGACCCGCATCCGGCTGCTGCACCTGCTCGCGGCCGAGGGCCGGCCGATGAGCGTCGGCGAGATCGTGGAGCGATCGCCGGTCGGCCAGTCGACGGTCTCCCATCACCTGAAGGTCCTCACAGAGGTCCGCTTCGTACTCCAGGAGAAGCAGGGCACCTCGACCCGCTACCAGGTGAACCGCACCTGCCTGACGGTCTTTCCGGCCGCCGTCGCGGCCATCCTCGCCGAGGCCCGTACCGAGCTGCCCCGAGAGGACGATCGTGGCCGCTGACATCCGGATCGTGCCGATGACCGACGAGCATGCCGACCAGGTCCTGGCGGTCTACCGGGCCGGTATCGACGAGGGCAACGCCACCTTCGAGACCGCTGCGCCCACCTGGCAGGCGTTCGACGCGGCCAAGCTGCCCGAACACCGCTTCGTGGCCGTCGACCTCACCGACCGCGTCCTGGGCTGGATCGCCGCGAGCCGGGTCTCCGACCGCTGCGCCTACGCGGGCGTGGTGGAGCACTCGGTGTACGTCCACCCCGACGCCCGCGGCCGTGGTGTGGCCCTCCGCCTGCTCGAAGAACTGATCGCCTCCACCGAAGCCGCCGGCATCTGGACGATCCAGTCCGGCGTCTTCCCGGAGAACACCGCCAGTCTGGCCGTCCACGCCAAGGCCGGCTTCCGAGCCATCGGCACCCGCGAACGCATCGGCCGTCACCACGGAGTCTGGCGGGACGTCCTGCTGATCGAGCGTCGCAGCCCGGTCGTCGACTGACATCGACCCGGCATGTGCCCGGGCCGCGCCGTCAGCGGGCCGACATGCGCAGCGCGTTCCGCCCGCGGCCAGCTCGTCCGCGAGGGCCCGTGTGATCGGTTTGTGGTTTCCGCCAGTACGGCCACGAGCGCAACCTGCGGGAAACTGCCCGGCATGACCAACCCCGCGGTGGCCCTCCCTCCCGACACCGGCGGCCGTCGATGGCTGGCACCGGGTGTCCGCGGCATCGGGGCGGCCAGCTTCCTCGCCGACGTCGGGCACGAGATCCCCAGTGCCCTGCTGCCGTCCCTGCTGACGACGACGCTCGGCGCCCCGGCGGCCGCGCTGGGCGTGATCGAGGGCGTCTCGGACGCGCTCGCGGGCGCCGCCCGCTTCGGCGGCGGTGTGCTCGCGGACGACCCGGCCCGACGGCGCAAGGTCGCGGTCGGCGGCTACACCACCACCGCCGTCCTCGGAGCGGCCGTGGCCGGTGCCACCACCGTGTGGCAGGTCGCTTTCCTGCGAGCCGCCTCCTGGACGGCGCGCGGCCTGCGCGTCCCGGCCCGCAACGCGCTGCTGGCCGACCTCGTCCCCGCGAGTGCGTACGGCCGGGCGTACGGGTTCGAGCGGATGATGGACAACCTCGGCGCGATCTTCGGCCCGCTCCTCGCGCTCGGTCTGGTTGCCTGGCTCGGGGTGCAGTGGGCGATCGGGCTGTCCGTCATCCCCGGTCTGCTGGCCGCCGCCGCGATCCTCTACGCGATCCGCCGCACTCCCCGCCCCACCGCTCGCGACAAGGTGCCGCTGAAGATCCGCATCAGGCCGCTGCTCAGCGGCAGTCTCGGCCGGCTGCTGGCCTCGGTCAGCGCGTTCGAGGCCGGCAACGTCGCCGCCACGCTGCTGATCCTGCGCGCCACCGAACTGCTGACACCCGCTCACGGCGACACCGGCGCCACCACGATCGCGCTGGCCCTCTACACCGCGTACAACGTGGCCGCGGCCGCCACCTCGGTGCCCGCCGGGCGCCTGTCGGACCGACTCGGCACCCGCGGACCGGTGCTGGTGCTGGCCGGCGGCGTGGCCGCGTTCGCGCTCTCCTACGGCCTGTTCGCCGGCGCCGGTACAGGTGTCGCCGTACTGGCGGTGCCGTTCCTCCTGGCCGGGATCGGGATCGGCGCGGTCGAGACCGCAGAGCACGCCGCTGTTGCAGCCCTCGCCCCGAAGGAGTTGCGCGGCTCCACGTTCGGCCTGCTCGCGACTGTGCAGTCCCTGGGCAACCTGGCCGCGTCCGCCGTCGCCGGAGTGCTCTGGACGGCGGTGTCGCCCACCGCCGCCTTCGGCTACCTCGCCGCGTGGATGGTGATCGCTCTGGCCGGCCTGCTCTCCTCGGCACGCCGCTGACGGAGGACGGCCTCGGTGCGCGGCCTCAGATCCGTTCCTCACCGTCCAGGGTGAGCTGGCGGCGGTGGAAGTCGAAGTGCAGGGTGGGGTAGCGGTAGACGTCCGCGAGGGTCATGTAGTCCTTGAAGAACGGGTCCCAGCGCACGGGGTAGTGCATGCCGCGCGCAAGGTCGGCGTCCGACGCGCGGTCCAGCCCGCGGTGCAGGGCGGCGACGGCACGGTCGAACTGTGCTCCCGTCCGCCGTGGACCGATGACCTTCACCGCCCCGCACGGCCCCAGACGGTTGACGAGGTCGAACGGAACGGTCGCCGCATCCAGTACGCGGGCGAACGCCCGGCCGGCGCCGCGCGGCAGGCGACCGAAGAGGCGGACGAGCACCAGCAGGGCCCGCACCACGATGAAGCCGAACAGCATGTGCCACAGCAGCTGTTCGTTCGTCCACCGCGTGCCGCGGGTGGGGCGGGCGAGGTCGTCGGCACTCGCCGTCTCCAGCAGCCGGTGGAACTCCGAGCGCGCACGCTCCATTTCGCCATGGACTTCCTGCCGGTCCATCGGCGCGCTGCCGATCATGGTCCACCAGCCTTCTCCGCACCCGTCCCGGACACCCGGGTTGGCATGATGCCCTCCCCGCTCCGCCTCCACGCGTCCACGAGCCCGGCGCGGGAGCGACGGCCCTGCGGACAGCCCGCTTTTGCCGCTCAGGCCGGCAGGTCCTCGATCTCGCGCACGAGCGTGCGCGGTGCGGCCGACGTCGACGAGGGTGGCGGGGGGATCAGACCGCCGTCCTCGGCGTTCTCCACGGCGCGGACGTGCACGGGGCAGTGGACAAGGCGGTGGACGGGCAGCTCGTACCGCTCCTCGTACTCGGTCGGGCAGAGTGGGGGCACCTCCCGGCCCAGGACGGGCGGAGATTGGGCGGCCGGGGAGAACGGGCGGAGGCTGTCCCAGGAGTGCTGCCATGCGCCGCCGGGCGACGGGGCGGCGCGAGGATCGCGAAGTCCAGTCCGGCGCGCCGCAGGTGGTACCCGGCGGCGAGGCCGGCCTGGGCCGCTCCGACGACCAGGACCTGGACGCGCCGGACGGCGCTCACGAGGCGTCGGCCTTGCGGCCCGCGCGGTGGGTGAAGATCAGCGCCACCAGGACGAGCCCCACGACGCCGCCGATGAGCTGCATGCCGATGAACCCGGGCACCGAGGACGGCGCGATGCCGGCGAAGGTGTCCGTGAACGCCCGGCCGATGGTGACGGCCGGGTTGGCGAACGAGGTGGAGGAGGTGAACCAGTACGCGGCGCCGATGTAGGAGGCGACCGCGACGGGGGCGAACCGCAGCAGGTCGCTCTTGGCCAGACCGAAGATCAGCAGGATCAGGCCGGCGGTGGCGACGACCTCGCCGAGCAGCAGGTGCCCGGCGGAGCGGTCGTGGGTGGACCACGTCACCAGGGCCCGGCCGAACATGGCGTCGGCGAGGACCGCTCCGCCGATCGCACCGGCGATCTGGGCGGGAACGTAGGCGGCGACCTCGCGCGCTCCGAGGCCCTTCCGGTCCTCGCGGCCGGTCCACCACTCGGCGAGGGTGACGACGGGGTTGAAGTGCGCGCCGGAGACGGGGCCGAGCAGCAGGATCAGGACGCCGAGGCCGAACACGGTGGCCAGCGAGTTGGCGAGCAGCCGCAGGCCGACATCCTGGGTGAGTGCGCTGGCCTGGATGCCGGAGCCGACCACGACCGCGACCAGGGCGGCGGTGCCGACCAGCTCTGCCGCCACCCGGTTGAGCAGCGGTACCGCGGGCGGCTCGACCGCCAGCGGCTCCTCGGCGCCCTCCGCGTTCGCACGGCTCACAGGGTCCGTCCCGGATCTCGTCTCGTCCATGACACTCAAGGACACTCCTCGTACAGGGCGGGACAGGCCGCCGGTGGGGGCTGTGGGGGTTTCAGCAGGCGCGTTTGCGGCCCGCTGCCTCGCGGGCGGTGGCGGCCAGCCCGGCGAACTCCGCCGCGACGGCCTCGAGGGCGTCGGGGCGCAGCGAGTAGTAGGTGAAGCGGCCGCACGGCTCGGTGTCGACCAGCCCCGCGTCCCGGAGGATCCTGAGGTGGTTCGACAGGTTGGTCTGCCGGGCGCCGGTCTCCTCGACGAGGTGGGTCGTGCACAGGGCCTCCTGGGCGAGCAGCGCGAGGATCTGGATCCTCAGCGGGTCGGCCAGGGCCCTCAACACATCACTGTCGACTGACATCACCATGGGCTGATACGTTAGCGGTGGTCGGGGGAAATCCCAAGCACACGGCCCTGCCGGGCCTGAGATGCGCCGTGCCCCGCCGCGGGTCTCGATGGAGGAAGAGCCATGCCCACCACCGCTTCCGCGTCCGTGCTGTTCGTCTGCATCCACAATGCGGGCCGCTCCCAGATGGCCGCCGGCTTCCTGCGCCACCTCGCGGGCGACCGCGTCGAGGTCCGCTCGGCCGGCTCCATGCCCGGGGACAGGATCAACCCGTCGGCGGTCGCCGCGATGGCCGAGCTCGGCATCGACATCTCCGACCAGCAGCCGAAGGTCCTGACCGCCGACGCCGTCCAGGCGTCGGACTACGTGATCACCATGGGCTGCGGCGACGCCTGCCCGTACTTCCCCGGCAAGAAGTACCTGGACTGGAAGCTCGACGACCCGGCGGGTCAGGGCGTCGAGGCGGTCCGACCCATCCGTGACGCGATCGAGCGCCTCGTCGAGGGCCTGATCGCCGAGATCGACGCCGAGCAGCAGGACAACTGAGACCCCCTCAGCGAGCCCACCGACGTGCGCCGGGTCGTCGGGTCCGCCTTCGTCGGCAGCCCGCTCACCACCACCCACGACGCGATGGGCTAGGGTCTCGGCGTGCATCGGCCCGCGCCGAACCCGGCCCTCCCCGAATGAGCCTCGCCCGCGCATTGGTCGATGTCCGGCCCTTGCGGACGTCCCTGCTGTTCCGGCGGTTGCTGATCGGGCGCACGGTGTCCACGCTCGGCAGCTTCATGACCATGGTCACCGTCATGTTCCAGGTGTGGGACACGACCCGCAGTGCGGTGTGGAGCGGGGCGGTGGGGCTGGCGCAGGCCCTGCCGACGATCGGCATCGGTCTGTTCGCGGGATCCTGGGTCGACCGGGCCGACCGGCGCCGCGTCTACCTTCTCGGCAATGCCGGCCAGGCGGCCTGTTCACTGCTGCTGGCGGTTCAGGGGTTCGTCGGGCACGTTCCGGTGGCCGTCGTGCTGGCACTGGTGGCGGTACAGGCGTCGTTCGGGGCGGTCGGTGCGCCCGCGGCGGGGGTGTTCGTACCGCGGCTGCTGCCGAAGGACCAGGTCGCCGCGGGCTTGGCGCTGAACCAGGTCACCGGGCAGGCGATGATGCTGCTCGGTCCGGCCGTCGCCGGTGTCGTGCTCGGCGGGTGGGGCATCGGCGCCTGCTACCTGCTGGACGCCGTCAGCTTCGGGGTCTCCTTCGCTTCGGCCTTCGGTCTGCCCGCGATGCCGCCCGTGGGCGAGGGGTCCCGTCCGGGCCTGGGCGGCGTTGCGGACGGGCTGCGCTTCCTGACCGGCCACCGCGTGGTGCGCGGCGCGCTGCTGACGGACCTGGCCGCCACCGTACTGGCCATGCCGGCCAGCCTCTTCCCGCTGGTCAACAGCGAGCGTTTCGGCGGCAACCCGCGCACGCTCGGGCTGTTCCTCTCCGCTCTCGCCGTGGGTGGCGTCGCCGCGACCGCGTTCTCCGGGCCCGTCACCCGGCTGGCGAGGCCCGGTCCGGTGATGCTCTGCGCGGCCGGTACGTGGGGCGCGGCGCTCGCCGGGTTCGGCCTGACGACCAGTGCGTGGGCGGGCCTGGGGCTCCTGGTGGTGGCCGGGGCGGCGGACGCGCTGGCCGTCCTCTCCCGCGCCACGATCGTGCAGACCTGTACTCCCGATGCGCTGCTCGGCCGGGTGACGGCCGCGGAGACGATCGTCGGCCAGGCGGGACCCCAGGTGGGGAACCTGCGGGCCGGCGCGGTCGCCGGATGGTCGTCGGGCGCGACCGCCCTGGTCACGGGTGGGGTGCTGTGTCTGGCGGCGGTGGCCGCGGTCGGCACGTCGACCCCGGAACTGCGCCGCCGGAGCGGGTCGGCGAGGGCCGGGAAGCCCCTGGCCCCGGGCGAGCCGGCCTGACCGACCCCTGCCGGCGCTGTCGGCGCTGTCGGCGGACGGCCGCGCCCGCAGGCCCGACCGCGCCGAACACGTCCGCGACCGCATTCCCCTGCACACCGATCTGCTCACGGCGCGGCGCAGCACCCCCGGCACGGAAAGACCACCGCCCCGAACGACCGTCCGACCGCTCCGGCAGGATGGCCTCATGACGGACGGTCGGTTCACGGTGCGGGTCCCGCGCCCGGATCTGGCGCTCCTCGACGCGCTGGTCGAGCGGCACGCTGCGGACGAACGCGAGCTGATGCACCAGTGGCGCGCGCGGCACCGGCACCTGCCGGCAGGGGAGCTGGCCTCCGCCCACCGCCGCCTGCGGGTGGAGGTGGCGGCAGAACGCGCGGCCGGGCGTCTGCTCGGCACCCGCAGCCTGCTGGTCGCGCACGGCCTGCACACCGAGTTGCGCGAGCGCGGCTGGGACAGGGACTGGCCGGACCCTGGCGAGGCCCGCTGGCGCCGGGTCGCCCCCGGCCGGCCCGGCGACGGAGCCGGGACGGCCGATCCGACCGTCCCGGCGCCTGTCGAGCTGCCCGGTGATCTCGCACAGCGGCTGACGCGGGCCTGCCACTGGCACCTCCAGGACCACCGACGGCAGCACCGTGCGACGCTGGACCGCCGGCACGGAGGGCGTGAAGCCTGGTCGCGGAAGGCGGACCGGGGGGACGCGGACGTGCTCGCCCACCTCGAGGCGTTCCGCGCCGGCATCGTCACGGAGGCCCAGGTGCTGCGGGCCGCCGTCGAACGGATCCTCACCCCGGCCCGACGCTGAGGCGCTGCGTCGGGCTCGACGGTCCGCAGCGCTCTCAGCGGCCCGCGGCGCCACGGGACGCGGACGGTGCCGTGCACACCGACGGTGCACGCCCGGGGGCCGGGTGGCACCTGGCGGGTCCCGCTTGAGGAGGTCGGGCCTGCCGGGTGCCGCCGGTGGCCCCGGACGGGCGTGCTCGGCGTCCGACGACGATCCGACCGGAGCGCCACCGGGCGCACCACCGGAGTGGGACACCACTCGGGCGAACGATCCTCAGGTGATCGAACAGCAGTGCCCGCGGGGCTCGTCCGGGAAATCCCCCGCCCGCCGGGCGAGGTCGTCGAGGTGCGCGCACGGTTGCGGAGCACGGGATGTGACGATACGTCACTGGATAGTTGCACAAAGAAGTGGCGGCAGGGGTATCGGATCCGTGCCGCGGCGCGCGTAGCCTGATGCGCGCAGTGGCGCACACATAGTCACCGCACCTTCATCACGCAATCTGCGTGAATCGACGCCATGGAGACCCCATGAGTTCTGACCGTTACCACTGGGACCGCTCGCACCCCGGGCTCACCGCCCTGCGCGAGGCCATCGAGCCGGTGCGCCAGGAGGTCGTCGGTCACCCGATCTACCGGCGGATCGACTCCGTCGAGCGGGTCCGGGCCTTCCAGGAGCACCACGTCTTCGCGGTCTGGGACTTCATGTCGCTGCTCAAGTGCCTGCAGCGGCAGCTGACCTGCGTGGAGCTGCCGTGGGTGCCGGCCGGCCCGACCGCGAGCCGCAGACTGATCAACGAGATCGTCCTGGTCGAGGAGAGCGACGAACTCGGCGAGGGCTACACCAGCCACTTCGAGCTCTACGTGGACGGGATGGCCCGGGCCGGCGCCGACACCACCTCCGTGGACGCCTTCCTCGGCCGTCTCCGCCGCGGCACCGGCGTGGCCGAGGCGGCCAAGGACGCCGATGTGCCGGCCGCGGCGGCCGACTTCGTCGCGGTGACCTGGGACATCATCGAGAACGCGCCGGTGCACTGCCAGGCCGCCGCTTTCGCCTTCGGGCGCGAGGACCTGATCCCGGAGATGTTCGAGCAGGTGATCCGGATCGAGGACGCGGACGGCCGGTTGACGGTCTTCAAGGACTACCTGGCCCGCCACATCGAGGTGGACGGCGAGCAGCACACGCCGATGGCGATGCAGATGCTGATCGACCTGTGCGGCGACGACGCGGAGCGCTGGGACGAGTGCGCCACGACGGTGCGCCGGGCGCTCGGCGCCCGCGTAGCGCTCTGGGACGGCATCCTGGCGGCCTTCGGCGCCTGACCCCGGGCCGGCCGCCTTCCGGGGCCGCGGCCGACGCGACGACGACCGGCCCGCCCCGGGTGGGCCGGTCCCTTCGGCGGCGAGGCGCGGCCAGCGGGATCCGGTCAGGGCGTGGGCGTGCCAGGCCGCGGTGCGCGCCGCACCGCGGCCACCCGCACGTCCTCTCGTTCCGGGACAGCGAACGGCTCGACGGTCACGCCGTCGGCCGTGCCGGTGACCTCCAGGACCAGGTTGTCGCCCATGAAGCGCAGGTCGATCCGCACCCGTGGCGCACCCGCGAGGTCGGCCGTCCGGTGGATCCGCGAGACCGGGTGGTCGAGGCCGGCCAGCCGGTCGCGCATCGACTCGGAGCTGCTCGTGCGGGTGGGGGCGAACGCCGCGCGGATGCGCTCGGCGTGCTCGTCGCCGGCACACTCGTCGACGTCCGTCAGCGGCACCTCCTCCAGCGGCGCGGGACCGGTGGCGGCGGCGGACGGTTCCGGCAGCCGGGCGGCTTCCGAAGGCAGCGGGACCGGTATGTCCCCGTCGGCGTTCGGGTGCCGGGCGGGGGGTGGGGAGGGGGATCTTCCGCGTGGCCGCCATCCCGGAGGTCGGCGATCTCCGTGCCCATGAGTACGCGCACTCACTTCCCGGCGGCCCGACACTCATGCACCGGGTGCGGGCGGGCGCTCACCGCGCCGCGGGCCGCCGTACGCCACCCCCGCCTCAGCGTGCACGGCGCCGACGGCCTGGCTGAACCGCCCCCGGTGTGCGCATGAAGTGCCAGACTCACCAGGGTCATCAGCACGTCCGCGTCCGCCGGACGCTCGACCTCCACCGTGACCCACGCGCAGGCGGCACCCACGCTGACCGCCCCCACCTGCCGCAGCTCCTGCGCGAACCTGTCGATCGCCCACCGGGTCAGGTGCACGTCCACCCCTGCACCCTCGTGCACGTGGACGATCTCGCAGCGGCCGGCCGACAGCGCCACCCCGCCACCGCAACTCGCGGCCCCGCACACCAGGTGCGTCCACGCGTCGAACCGCTCCAGAATCGACAGAAATGACATGGACTCATCATTTACGCCGATGGCCGAGCTCAACCCGCCGTCGCCGACACGGCCGAGGAGTCGTCAGCCGCTCCCGCGGTCGGGCACGTCGAACTGCTCGGCGGAGACGCGGAGCCTGAAGACGTGGTAGGTCCAGCCCTGGTAGGCCAGCACCAGGGGGAAGAAGACGATCGCGACGACGCTCATCACCTTCAGCGCGTATCCGCCGGAGGCGCTGTTGTGCACGGTCAGGTCGAAGGCGGAGTCGGTGCTCGACACCATCAGCCGGGGGTAGAGGTCGGCGAAGAACGACAGGACGGTCGTCGCGATGACGACCGTGGTGGCCACGAACGCCCAGCCCTCGTGCCGTCCGGCGAGCAGCCAGCCGGCGGCCAGCACGGCGAGCACGGCCACGAGTTCGAGGACGTCCGGCAGCACGCCCCCGCCCGCCACGGAGTGCGTCCAGGGCTGGAAGGCCAGCACGGCGAGGATGGTGGGCGGTGCGATCCGGCGGGCCAGCGCCAGGGCGCGGTCCTGCACCGCGCCGGTGGTCCTGAGCGTGATGAAGGTGGCGCCGTGCAGCAGGCAGAGCAGCACCAGGGTGATTCCGGTGAACACCGCGTACCCGGAGAACAGGTCGGCGATGTCGCCGGTGAACTCCTGGCTCTGATCGATCGGCACCCCGTGCAGCAGGCCGCCCAGAGCGATGCCGATGAGCAGCGGTACCAGCAGGCTGCCCACGGTCAGCAGGACGTCCCAGGTCCGGACCCAGCGCGTGCTGTCGACCTTGCCGCGGAACTCGAACGACACGCCGCGCACGATCAGCCCGACCAGCAGCAGGATCAGCACGGGGTAGAAGCCGGAGAACATCGTCGCGTACCAGGACGGGAAGGCCGCGAACATCGCGGCCGCGGCGACGATCAGCCAGACCTCGTTGCCGTCCCAGAGCGGCCCGATCGTGTTGATCGCCGCCCGGCGGCCCGCCTCGTCGCGGGCGACGAAGGTGTGCAGCATCCCCACCCCGAGGTCGAAGCCCTCCAGTACGAAGAAGCCGGTCCACAGGGTGGCGGTGACGATGAACCAGAACGTGGCGAGCGCCATCGGGCGGCCTCAGTAGGTCAGGGCCGGGACCGGGGTGTCCTCGGCGGGGGGCGGGGCGAGCTGTTTGCGGGCGTACCTCGTGATCAGCACCAGTGCCACCACCGCGAGCGCCGCGTAGAGCAGGAAGAAGACCACCAGGCTGGTGGCGACGGTCGCGGTGCTCACCGACGGGGAGACACCGTTGCGGGTGAGCTGGATGCCCTGGACGATCCACGGCTGACGGCCGTTCTCGGTGAGCAGCCAGCCGGCGGTGTTCATCAGGAAGGGCAGCACGGCGGTCCAGACCGCGACCCGGTGGAACCGGTGTGCGGCGCTCAGCCGTTTGCGCCACAGCAGCCACAGGCCCCACAGCCCGACCAGCAGGACGACCACCGCCAGGTAGGCCATCACCCGCATCGACCAGTACTGGATGAAGATGTTCGGGATGTAGCTGCCGGGCCCGTACTGCTGCTCGTACTGGGCCTGGACGGCGTTGAGTCCCAGCACCTTGCCGTTCCAGTGGTTGGTGGCCAGCAGGGAGAGCAGGTGCGGGATGGCGATGATCTGGGTCGGAGTCATGTCGTTCTTGCCGCCGCTGATCTGGAACAGCGAGAACGAGCACGGTTGGCAGGTGTCCCACTGGGCCTCGGCGCCGGCGATCTTCATCGGCTGGTACTTGCCCTCGGTGACGCCGAGTTCGCTGCCGACCAGCATCGCCGCGAGGATCACCGGCACCAGCACGACCAGTGCCAGCCGGGCGGCGGCGTGGAAGGCGAGCGGGGACGATCCCTTGCGCAGCTGCCAGGCCGAGACCGCGAGCATCACGACGGATCCGGTGACCAGCGAGGCGAGGATCACGTGCAGGTACCCGCGCAGGAACACCGGATTGGTGAACAGTTTCCAGACGTCGTCGAGCTGGGGTCGGCCGGTGGCCTGGTCGACGGTGTATCCGACCGGGTGCTGCATCCAGGAGTTGGCGGCCATGATGAAGGCCGCGGACAGGGCGCCGCCCACGGCCACCAGCCAGATGGTCGCCAGGTGCACGCGAGGGGGCAGCCGGTCCCATCCGAACAGCCAGAGCCCGAGGAAGGTCGACTCCAGGAAGAACGCGGCGAGCCCCTCCATGGCGAGCGGCGCGCCGAACACGTCGCCGACCGTACGGGAGTACGCGGACCAGTCCATGCCGAACTGGAACTCCTGGACCAGCCCGGTCACCACACCGACGGCGATGTTGATCACCAGCAGGGTGCCGAAGAACCTGGTGAGCTGCAGCAGGTCGGCACGGCCGCTGCGGTGCCAGCCGGTCTGCAGCAGGGCGGTCAGGAAGCCCAGCCCGATGGTGACCGGCACGAACAGGAAGTGGTAGATCGACGTCATGGCGAACTGCAGCCTGGCGAGGTCGATTTGGCTCATGTCGTCCCCATCACGAGGTGGATCGGCCTCAGTCAAGCACGCCCCGGGCGGCCCCGCCGGGACGGCACAGACGGTGTCGTCCCGTCGGCCGTCGGCCGATCGGCGTAACCGGGGGTCGGCCGGTCAGCTGGGGTCGTGCCAGTTGTCGCCCTCCGGCAGCAGGGAGTCGGCCTCCTTGGGACCCCAGCTGCCCCTGGCGTACGGGTGGACGGGCACCACACCGCCCAGGATCGGGTCGACGACCCGCCAGGCGGCCTCGACGGTGTCCTGCCTGGCGAACAGCCAGCGGTCGCCGTCCAGGGCCGCCCCGATGAGGCGGTCGTACGGCCGCATGTCGGATCCGGGGACCTCGCTGAAGGACAGCTCCTCGTGCTTGGCCTGCCAGCCCCCGCCGGGCGCCTTCCCCGCCAGGGTGAACGCGACCTGCGTCTCCGGCCAGACCCGGAACCGCAGGCTGTTCGCCGCCGGGCTGGGCCGCAGTCCGAACACGTCGTGGGGCGCGCTGCGGAAGTGGATGCTCACCTCGGTCGCGGTCACCGGCATGCACTTGCCGGCGCGGATGAGGATCGGTACGTCCGCCCAGCGCCAGGAGTCGGCGGCGAGCCGGACGGCCGCGAAGGTCTCGGTGGTCGATCCCTCGGCGACGCCGTCGACGTCGAGGTACCCGTCGTACTGGCCGCGCACGATGTGATCGGGGGTGAGCGGGCGCAGCGCGGACACCACGTTGGCCTTGGCGTCGCGCCACGACTCGAGCCCCTCCCCCGACGGCGGCTCGGCCAGTACCGTCGCGAGGACCTGCAGCATGTGGTTCTGGACGACGTCCCGCACCGCGCCGGTGCGATCGTAGAAGCGGCCGCGGTCGGCGACGTCGAAGGCCTCGGCCATGGTGATCTGGATGCTTCTGACGTGCGTCCGGTTCAGCAGCGGCTCGATGACGGAGTTGGCGAACCGGGCGAAGAGCACGTTCTCCACGGGATCGAGGCCGAGCCAGTGGTCCACCCGGTAGATCGCGTCCTCGGCGAAGTACTCGTGCATAGTCGCGTTGAGCTCGCGGGCGCTGCGCAGGTCGGTGCCGAAGGGCTTCTCGACCATGACCCGGGCGCCCTTCGCCCGGCCGGCATCGGCGATCCCCTTGGCGATCCGGCCGAACAGGGGCGGCGGGACCTCCAGGTAGAACAGGGCCCGCTCGCCGCTTCCCATCTCGCGCGCCATGGCCTGGTAGGTGGCGTCGTCGTCGAGGTCGCCGTCGACGTAGCGGAGCAGCCCCAGCATCTTCCGGGCCGCGGGCGTGGTCGGGTCCATCCCGTTGAGTCTCAGCGATGCCTCGGCGTAGTCCCGGAACTGTTCCAGGCCCCAGCCGCTCTTGGCCACGCCGACGACGGGGACGTCGAGCACCCCGCGGTCCACCAGGCCGACCAGGGCGGGGAAGGTCTCCAGTTTGGCCAGGTCGCCGGTCGCGCCGAAGATGACCAGGGCGTCCATCTGCTGTGCTGCCATCTCTGTAACTCTCCTGCTCATCGCATGCGGTCGGCGAGGTGGTCGCCGACCCGCAGCGCGTTGGCGATGGCCGTCAGGGACGGGTTCACCGCGCCGATGCTGGGGAAGAAACTCGTGTCCACGACGTAGAGGTTGTCCAGGTCGTGCGCCTTGCAGTTGACGTCCAGGGCGGAGGACGCGGGGTCGGTGCCGAACCGCACGGTGCCCGCCTGGTGGGCGGTCGCGCCGATGGGCATGCCCTTGTGCAGGTAGATGCTGTGGGAGAGCAGGTGGTGCTCGTGCATCCCCAGCCTGCCGAGCATGCTCTGGAGCTTGTGGCGGAGCCGCTTCAGTCCGGCGGTGTTGTTCTTCTCGTCGAGGGCGAGGTGCACGTTGCCCTCCGCGTCCAGGGTGACCCGGTTGTCGGGTGCGGGGAGGTCCTCGCCGCAGAGCCAGAAGTCGACGGCGTGGTGCGCGAGGACCTCGAACGGCATGTCGGGGGTGACCGCGCCGGCCCAGCGCGGCGCCTCGCCGTGGATCTGCGCGGCGTCCGACTTGCCCAGCATCTGGATGCCGCCCATCGGGAACTCCCAGTCGTCCCCGGCCAGGTACCAGTCGTGGAGCGCCAGCGTCTTCTGGAACGCCGTGGGGTTGGGCTCCTTCGAGACGGCCATCAGGGCGAGGTTGTTGTGGCGCATGTAGTGGCGTCCGACCACGTCGGAGCTGTTGGCCAGCCCCCGCGGGTGCTTGTCGCCGGCCGAGCGCAGCAGCAGCAGGGCCGAGTTCACCGCGCCGCAGGCCACCACGACGATGTCGCCGGCGAAGGTCTCGGTGCTGCCGTCGGCGAGCTCGGCGACCACACCGGTGACGGTCCGGCCGGTGGCGTCGGTCTCCAGCCGTCGCACGTCGGCATGGGTGACCATCTGCACGTTGTCGTGCTGCAGCGCCGGGTCCACGCAGATGACCTGGGCGTCCGACTTCGCGCCGAGAAGGCAGGGGAAGCCATCCACCCGGTCGCAGCGGATGCAGGCGCTGTCGTGCGTGGCCCTCCCGGTGGCGTCCTGGGTGAGGTTCACGCCGATCGGCAGGTGGAACGGGTGCAGGCCCTGCTTCTCGAGGTCGTCGCTGAGCTGCTGGATCCGCGGCTCGTGCTCGACCGGGGGGTGGGCGTACTGCGCGCTCGCCGGGCCCTCGGTGGGGTCTTCGCCGTGCCGGCCGTGGACGAGGTAGAGGTGCTCCGCCTGGGTGTAGTAGGGCTCGAGGTCCTCGTAGCGGATGGGCCAGGCCGGTGAGACGCCGTCGTGGTGGCGCAGTTCGCCGAAGTCCTCGGGGCGCAGGCGGAACAGCGCGGCGCCGTAGAACTTGGTGTTCCCGCCGACGTAGTAGTTGACCTCCGGCGGGAAGGCGTTGCCGTCCTTGTCGTACCAGTACTCCGGCGCCCGGTACTTGCCCTTGACGAAGACGGCGGTCGAGTCCCAGTTGTCCCGTTCGCGGGGCAGGTATCCACCGCGTTCGAGGACCAGGATCCGCTTGCCGGTCGGGGCGAGCCTGTGCGCCAGCGTGCCGCCGCCGGCTCCGGTGCCGATGATGATCACGTCGTAGTGCCGGTTGTCAGCCACGGGTACTCCGTTTCCGGGCCGGTGCCGACCTCGCGGGGCGCGGCACGGGCGTCCTGCGGCCCCTCACCTGCCGCCTCACCCGGGGGCGGCGGCCGGGTCGGGGCCGTCGCCTTCGACGCTAGAGCGGGGGTCGCCGGAGGGCGAGCGCAGACGGGCATCGGGGTCCGGTCGGGCGAGGCTGCGGGCCAGGGCCTCGGTGGCCGCGGCCAGCGTCTCCTCGGGGCTGCCGGCGGCGCTCACCGTCGTCCCGGGTTCGTCCTCGCCGAGGGGTTCGAGGGTCGCGTACTGGGAGTCGAGCAGGCTGGGCGGCATGAAGTGGTCGGTCCGTGCGGCGATGCGGCGGGCGGCCACCTCGCGATCGAGGTCCAGCTGGAGGAACCGGATGCGTGCGCCGGTCTCGCGGAACCGGTCGCGGTACGCGCGCTTGAGCGCCGAACAGGCGACGACGCCGCTGCGGCCGTCGGCGGCCCACCGCCGGATCCGCTCGGTGAGCGCCTCCAGCCAGGGTTCCCGGTCACGGTCCGTCAGCGGATGACCGGTGGCCATCTTGCGGCGGCTCTCCGGGCTGTGGAGCGCGTCGCCCTCCAGGAACGGCACCCCGAGACGGGCGGCGAGAGCCGCTCCCAGTGTGCTCTTCCCCGAGGAGGAGACTCCCATGACGACGACCACCAGGGGCGCGGGCGCTGCGTCCATGTACGTCTCCCTGCCGGTCGGCGGGCATCGTGTGACACTGGTGCACGTCCACTGTCGTGTGCAGGCCCGCGGCCCGCAGGAGATGAGATGCCCGGCAGCGTCGTGAGCGAGCCGCGCGTGCTGATGCCCTACCCGCCCCGTGAGGTGGGGGGTCTGCCCGAGGGCTGGGGCGCCGCGTTCTGGGACGGCACGGTCGATCCGCCGGGCGCGGAGGTGCTCGGAACGGTCGAGTTCTTCGTCGTCCCGTACACCTTCACCCGGGCCGCGCGGCCGCTGCTCGCCCGGATGCCCCGGTTGCGGGTGCTGCAGTCGCTCAGCGCCGGTGTCGACGACCTGGCCCCGCACGTGCCCGAGGGCGTCACGCTGTGCAACGCACGGGGGGTGCACGACGCGAGCACGGCGGAACTGGCCGTCGCCCTGGTACTCGCCTCGTTGCGCGGCATCCCCGGGTTCGTGGCGGCCCAGCGGGCCCAGCGGTGGTCCCCCGGGTTCCGGCCCGCCCTGGCCGGCCGGACGGTGCTGATCGTCGGTCACGGATCGATCGGCGCGGCGGTCGAGGCGCGGCTCGTCGCCTTCGAGTGCGAGGTCGTCCGGGTGGCGCGCTCCGCGCGGAGGGGCCCGAGTGGTCCGGTGCACGCCTTCGAGGAGCTGCCCGACCTGCTCGGCGCGGCGGACGTCGTGGTGCTGACGGTTCCGCTCGTGCCGGAGACCCGCGGTCTGGTCGATGCCGGCTTCCTGGCCCGGATGAAGGACGGCGCGCTCCTGGTGAACGTGGCCCGCGGCCCGGTGGTGGACACCGACGCGCTGCTGCGCGAGCTGCACCGCGGGCGTCTGGGTGCGGCCCTGGACGTCACCGACCCGGAGCCGCTGCCGGCCGGCCATCCGCTCTGGTCCGCGCCGAACGTCCTCATCAGCCCGCACGTCGGCGGGAACAGCTCGGCCTTCCGGCCGCGGGCCCTCGCGCTGGTGCGCTCCCAGCTGGAGCGCTTCACCGCGGGGCTGCCGCCCGCGAACGTGGTGCTGGGCCCCGCAGGTGGGCCCGGGCGGTGACCGGCGGACTCAGAGGACGGCGATCGGGCTGACCGGGGAGCCCGTTCCGCCGGCCAGCCGCAGAGGGGCGATCACACAGAGGAACGACCAGCGGCCCGCGTCGGCGCAGAGCGGCAACAGGTCCTCGAACTGCAGGTAGTCGAGCAGGTGGACACCGAGGGCGTGGACGGCGAGCACGTGGACGGGGAAGCCGACGCCGTCGACCGTGCTGGGCGCGCAGTCGTTGTTGCTGTCACTGCCGAGCACCGCGATCCGCCGCTCGGCCAGCAGTTCCACCGCGCCGGGATGCAGGCCGGCGCGGCCGGCGGCGGCGTCCCACGGCCCGAGCTCGCGGCGCCGCCGCCGGTGGCCGAGGCGGACGAAGAGCAGGTCGCCCGCGCCGAAGGCCACCCCCTGGGCGGCCTCGGCGGCCAGCAGTTCCTCCGCCGTCACGTACTCGCCCGGCTCCAGCCAGGGCACGCCGCGCAGCCCGGGGATGTCCAGCAGCACCCCGCGGCCCACGATCCCGGCCTCGGCCAGCTCGACGGAGAGGGCCTCGGCGCCGTCCTCGGTCAGGGTGGTGGCGGGGACGCCGCCGTGGAGCGTCCCGTTGTAGACGACGTGGCAGAGCGCGTCGAGGTGGCTGTCGGCGTCCCCGTGCACGTTCATCTCGATCCGGTCCCGGGCGAACTCCAGCCCCCGGCCGCGCAGCCGCCCGGCGACCACCCCGGTCATCGGGCGGCGGGCCGGCTCCGGGTTGTCCGGCCGGACGCGGGTCGTGACGGGTGCCGCCAGGCTCACATGGCGACCCGTCCGCACCTCGCCCACGGCCGCCAGGACACGCGCCGGGGTGATCGTCTCCAGGGCTCCGCGCGGGTGCGCCCCGGCGGGGGCGGCGGCGACGACGCGTCGGTACAGGTCGTCGAACCCGGCCCGGTCGAGGCGCGCCGCGTTGTGCTGCGCAGGGTTCCCCTCCACGCTCCGCTCCCCTCCGCTCAGCGCCGGCTGGCCCGGTCAAGGGCGTCGTCGAGGGATGACGCCGCCATGATGAGCGAGAGGTGGGTGAACGCCTGCGGGAAGTTGCCCAGTTGCTCACCGGAGGGTCCGATCTCCTCGGCGAACAGGTCCACGTGGTTGGCGTAGGTGAGCATCTTCTCGAAGGCGTAGCGGGCCTGCCGCAGCCGGCCGGCGCGGGCGAGCGCGTCGACGTAGAGGAAGGTGCAGAGGCTGAAGGTGCCCTCCGAGCCGCGCAGTCCGTCGGGTGAGGCGGCCGGGTCGTAGCGGTAGACGAGGCTGTCCGACACCAGCTTGCGGTCCATCGCGTCGAGCGTGGAGAGCCAGGCGGGGTCCTTCGGCCCCAGCAGACCCACCCGTGGGATGAGCAGCAGGGAGGCGTCCAGGACGTCGCCGTCGTAGTGCTGGACGAGGGCCTGCTCCTTCTCGCTCCAGCCGCGCTCCATGATCTGCTTCAGCACGGCGTCCCGGGTCTCCCGCCAGCGGACGAGGTCGGCGGGCCGGCTGAACTCCTCGGCCAGGCGCATGCCGCGGTCGAAGGCGACCCAGGTCATCACCCGGCTGAAGGTGAAGTGCTGGCGGCCGCCGCGGGTCTCCCAGATGCCTTCGTCCGGGCGGTCCCAGTTCTCGGAGAGCCAGTCGAGGGTCTTCGCCGCCGCCTTCCACCCCTCGTAGCCCGGCTGCACGCCGGACCTCCGCCCCTCGGCGAGGGCGTAGAGGGCCTCGCCGTAGATGTCGAGCTGGAGCTGGTCCATCGCGGCGTTGCCGGCGCGCACCGGCGCGGATCCGCGGTACCCCTCGAAGTGTTCGAGGATCTCCTCGGAGAGCTGCGGGTCCCCGTCGATGCGGTACATGATCTGCAGGCGCTCGCCCGGCAGGTCGAGGCGTTCGCGCAGCCGTTCGTTCAGCCAGCGGGTGAAGGCCTCGGCCTCGTCGGTGAAGCCCAGGTCCAGCAGCGCGCGCACCGAGAGGGACGCGTCGCGGATCCAGGTGAAGCGGTAGTCCCAGTTGCGCTCACCGCCGACCTGCTCCGGCAGACCCATGGTGGGTGCTGCGACCAGCCCGCCGGTCGGGGCGTAGGTGAGCAGCTTGAGCGTGATCGCGGACCGGTAGACCGCGTTCGGCCAGCGGCCCCGGTAGTTGGACTGGCGCACCCAGGTCTGCCAGTAGTCGACGGCCTCCCACAGCTGCTCGGTGATCCGGTCGACCGAGGGTGGCGGCGGGGCCTCGCCGTCGGCGCCGCAGGAGGTCATGACGACGCCCGAGGTCTCGCCGGCGTTGAGCGTGACCGTGCCGCGGACGTCCCGGTCCGACCGGTGCAGCGGGAACAGCGCCCGTAGGTGCAGGGCCGCGCCGGGCGCGCGGAAGACGGCGTCCCCGCCGTCGACGGTCACCCGGTGGTCGGCCCGGCCGTAGTCGAAGCGCGGCCGGCAGTCGAGTTCGAAGCGGACGGTGCCGCGGACCGCGCGGACCGCCCGGATCATGGTGTGGCGGTCGGAGGCGCGGTCGCCCTTGTCGGGCAGCATCCAGTCGATGACCTCGCCGACACCGTCCTCGGACATGAACCTGGTGACCAGGACGGCGCTGTCCGGGTAGTAGAGCTGACGGCAGGTCGGGTCGTGCTCCACCGGGGCCAGCCGGAAGTGGCCGCCGCGGTCGTGGTCGAGGAGGGCCGCGAAGATGCTGGGCGAGTCGAACCGCGGGGCGGCGAACCAGTCCACCACGCCCTGCGAGGAGATCAGCGCGGCGGTCTGCAGGTCTCCCACCAGTCCGTGGTCGGCGATGGGCGGGTAGCGGTCCATGGGCTCTCCGTGGTTTCGGCTTCCTCGGCGCAGCGTATCCGTTATGCCGTATATGTCCGTGCGTGGCACGGGACCCGGATCCGCACACGCGCGACGGGCTGCGCACCGGGAAGGACACCCCCGGCCGCCAGCCGCGCGCCCACTGGGTCGGCACTCACGGCGAGGCACCGATGGGGACGGCCATGGCCGCGGCTTCCGTGGCGTCGACGGGCACCGCGGCTTCGGGGCGGCGCAGGTCGAGCACGATGAGGACGGCGGCGGCGACGCCCAGGTAGACGAGCAGGGTGGTCAGCGCCTGGCCCGTTCCGTGACCGTCGAAGTAGATCGTGTGGTGCAGCAGGACGTACCCGTTGCGGGGCGGCAGATAGGGCCCGATGTCGCGCCAGAAGGCGGGCAGGTAGGGCACGCCGGTCGCGCCGCCGGACGACGGGTTGCCGAAGAGGATCATCACGACGACCGTGACCAGGGTGCCCACGGGGCCGAGCAGCTTCTGCAGGATCGCGGCGACGAAGGCGACCACGGCGACGATCAGCGAACAGATCGGCCAGGTGATCCAGAACTTGCTGCTGGGGAATCCCTGCAGCCAGTAGCAGACGATCAGATCGATGACGAGGCCGCTCACGACGGCGAATCCGGCGAGCTGGGCGGCACGCCAGCGGCCGGCCGCCCTGCCGGTCGCGGCCATGAGCAGGGTCGAGCTCATGTACCCGCCGATCAGCAGCGGGACCAGCATGAGGGCTTGGACCAGGCCGAACGGGTCCTTGGCCACCAGCGGCGTCGGGGCGTACTGCTGCACCTTCAGGGTCTGGCCGGTGGCCTTGGCCGCGTCCTCGAACTTCACCGCGAGGTCGAGCGGTGCCAGGTCGCTCATGGACGGCACCACGATCAGGGTGTTGGAGGTGCCCGAGGAGATCAGCGCGCCGAAGACCCGGGCTTCGTCCATCGCGGTCTTGGCGGCCGCTTCGTTCGGGTACTGGGTGACCTTCAGGGAGATGTTCTTCTCGGCCGCGGGCAGGACGGGAGAGGTGCCGACCGCGCCGAACGGCAGGTTGGTGGCTTTGGGAGCGTGCGAGGCGCTCATGTAGGTGGTGGCGAACAGGCACTGCATCACGGCGCAGATGCCGAGCGCCACGAGGATCCCGATCAGGGCGCGCCGACTGTTGGGCGGGGGTCGGCGCGGGGACGTCGGCGGCGTCGCGTCGGCTTCCCGGCCGGCGCTTCGGGCGGCCGCCCTGGCCGGGCGGATGCGGCCGTACCAGGCGATGACGGCGATGCCGGCGAAGGCGTAGAGGAACAGGACGACCAGTGGGGTGGAGATGTCGCTCCCGCCGAAGTACAGCACGTGGTTGATCAGGGTGACCGCGCTCTGCGGTGGGAAGATCACGCCGATGTTGCGCCAGTAGACCGGCAGCAGGTAGGTGCCGAGTCCTCCCGCGGGCGGGCCGCCGACGACGATGAAGAGCACCGCCACGAGCAGAGTGCCCATCCTGCCCACCATGGCCTGCAACGCGGCAGCGGCCAGCGCCACCGCCGAGGTGACGAGCCAGAAGCACGGCAGCAGCGGCCAGAAGTGGCTGCTGGAGTACGCGCCGATTCCCAATCCGGCGATCAGGTCGGTCAGCAGCGCACCCACCAGGGCGTACCCGGCCAGAATGACCGCGCGCCACGGTGCCGCGGCGGTGCCGTGGGCCGCCTTGTAGACCAGCACGGCGGCCAGGTATCCGCCGATCAGCAGCGGAAGCAGCAACAGCGCCGTCACTGCGCCGACCGGGTCGGTCGATGCGAGCGGCTTGACCGTCTGCACGGTCAGCGGCCGGCCCAGCTCGTGCGCCGCCGCCACGAAGGCCGGCTCCAGCTCGGTCTGAGCGAAGAAGCTCTTCGCCGGGACGACGATCAGCGTGTCGGCCGATCCGTCGCTGACGTAGGCGCCGTACAGCTCACCGCGGTCGGCGGCGGCCGTCACGGCGGACTGGTCCTGGTAGGAGGTGAGGTCCAGCCCCACGCGCGCCGCCACTTCGGCGACCACGGGCGACGGCGGCCCCGCCACGCCGAAGGGCATGTTCCGCGGCACGAGGAGCTGCTGGGCGCTGACGAGGCACAGGGCGAGGAGGGCCTGGGCGAAGAGCACCAGAGCCAGCGAAAAGGCGATCTTCGCTCCGGCGCCTCGCCCGTCGGCTCCGGGAGCAGCCTGCACCGGTCGTCCCGCCATCGCTGTTCTCCCGTTGGCTTCCGTCGCACCGGCCCCTGATCCGTCCGCCGCCGGCCCGGTTCCTTCCGTGAGCCATCACCACACGGGCGCCGTCGCGCGGCAACTCGGAGGACGCGTGCAGGTGACGGCGGAACGCCGCAGGAGGCGTGATCCGCCCGGCCGTCACGGCGGACGGCCGGGCGGCGGGCGGCGCTACCGGCTCTGCTTGATCGCGGAGAGGTCGAACTCCAGGACGATCTTGTCGCCGACGAGGACCCCACCGCCCTCCAGTGCGGCGTTCCAGGTCACGCCGAACTCCTTGCGGCTGATCGTCACCGAGCCCTCCAGGCCGACCCGGAGGTTGCCGTACGGGTCGACGGCGTTGCCCGTGTACTCGAAGTCGATGGCGACGGGGCGGGTGGTGTCCTTGACGGTGAGGTCGCCGGTGACGCGGTACTCGGTCGCGGAGCGCGGCTCGACCGAGCTGGTGCGGAAGGTGATCTCGGGGTGGTTGGGGGCGTCGAGGAAGTCGTTGGTGCGCAGGTGCTGGTCGCGCTGTTCGACCCCGGTGTCGATGCTCTCGGTCCTGATCACCACCTGGGCAGTGGAGCGGGACGGGTCGCTGCCGTCCAGCCGGGCGGTGCCGTCGAACTTCTGGAACGAGCCGCGGACCTTGGTCACCATGGCATGGCGCGCCACGAAGCCGATCCGGCTGTGGGCGAGGTCGAGGACGTAGTCCCCGGTGAGTTCGGGGAGCGAAACGGTCACGATGTGTCTCCGTGGGGCCTGGACGCCGGCGGCGGTCCGCCGGGGTCGTTCACGAACCACGCTAGGCCTCCGCCGTACCGCGGCCCCGCCGACCGTCCCGCGCCGTCGCGCACGTTCAGGCGGACGGGTGACTGCGCGCCACCACGGCGGCTGACGGGCGCGCAGCTCCTCGCGGGCCGCCGGTGGGCAGCCGGGCAGCCGGGCCGATCAGCTGTGGTTGACGATGACGGCGATGCCCCAGCCGATCGCGGCGAGGACCACGGCGAAGCACACGCCGGCGACGACGTACCCGAGCGGCCCGGCCGCGGGACGGCCGGCGAGGTCGTCGCCCGTCCGGGCCGGGGGGTTGAGGGCGCGCACGCCGACGGCGAAGAGTGCGGGCAGGCCCGCGCCGGCGAGCAGCCCCACCACCATGATCTTCCACAGGGCGTCGAGGTTGATCCAGGAGTTCACGACGCCACCTCGTCCCTCGGGGTCGTCGGAACGACCGAGCCCGTCCACGCGGCGTTGACGTTCTCCGGTGTCACGGCCGGACGGCGGGACGCGACGAAGAAGGCGACCGAGGCCGCCACCAGCACAACGAAGATCACCGCCACTCCGATGGTGCCGCCGATCCCGTTCGCGACCCAGTAGGCGAGCGCGCCGACCACTGCCGAGGCCGGCAGGGTGATCAGCCAGGCGGCCACCATGCGGTGGGCGATGTGCCAGCGCACCACCGCGCCCTTCTTGCCCACGCCCGTGCCGAGGATCGAGCCGGTGGCCACGTGGGTGGTGGAGAGCGAGTAGCCGAAGTCGGTGGAGGAGAGGATGACCGCGGCCGAGGCCGATTCGGCGGCCATCCCCTGCGGTGCCTCGATCTCGACCAGGCCCTTGCCGAGCGCCCTGATCACCCGCCAGCCGCCGATGTAGGTCCCGAGGGCGATCGCCAGCGCGCAGGCGGTGATCACCCAGGTCGGGGCGCTCGCGCCGGACTGCAGCGTGCCGTTGGCGATCAGCGCCAGTGTGATGACGCCCATGGTCTTCTGCGCGTCGTTGGTGCCGTGGGCGAGTGAGACCATGCAGGCCGAACCCACCTGGCCGATCCGGAAGCCGTGCTGTCGCGGGCGATCGGCCACGCCGCGGGTGAGACGGTAGACGAGGACGGTGCCGAGCGCGGCGACCGACCCGGCGATGAACGGTGACAGGGCGGCGGGCACGATCACCTTGGCGACCAGGCCCTGCCACTTGACGGCGTCGGCGCCGGCCGCCGCGATGGTCGCCCCGACCACGCCGCCGATCAGCGCGTGCGAGGAACTGGACGGGATCCCCAGGTACCAGGTGGTCAGATTCCACAGGATGCTGCCCACCAGGCCCGCCATGACCACGGTCAGCGTCACATCGCCGCTGTTGACCAGGCCGCTCGCGATGGTCGCCGCGACGGCGGTCGACAGGAAGGCGCCGACCAGGTTCAGCACCGCCGAGACGGCGACCGCCACCCGCGGCGGCAGCGCCCCGGTGACGATCGAGGTCGCCATGGCGTTGCCGGTGTCGTGGAACCCGTTGGTGAAATCGAAGCCCAGCGCGGTGACGACCACCAGCGCCAGGACTACGTCATTGCCGGTCACGTGTACGAACCTAACCGCCCGTGTCGCGGACACCGGTCTGCGACACTCCCCGGTCCGGGCCCGGTCGGCGCCGTCCGATCGAACCGGCACGCCACAGCCGCCGGATGACCCGGCGGCACGTTCTCTTCCGGCAGTGCTACCGCCCGGCTGCCGGGCCGGCGGCGTCGGCCGGGGCCTCCGCGAGGTTCCGCTCGAGACGTTCCAGGGTGTGCAGGGCCGCGGTGCACTCGTCGGCGGTCAGCCCCGCGGTCACCAGGCCCTCGAGCTGACTCCAACTCTGCTCGACCTCGCGGCGCAGGGCGTGGCTGGCCGCGGTCGGTTCGACGAGCGATGCGCGCCGGTCGGTGGGCGAGGGCCGGCGGCGGACGAATCCGGCCTGCTCCAGTCGCTGGACGGTGCGGGTCATGGTGGCGGCGTCGGAGTCGAGCAGCCGCACCAGGTCGGCCTGGCGCTGGGGGCCGAGCTCCCACAGGTGCATCATCACCAGCTCCTGACCCGGGTGCAGACCGATGCGGCGCAGCAGCTGGCCGGCGAGCATGCGGTGCAGCCGGGCGAGGCGGAAGATCGCGTGGCTGATCGGCCCGCCGGCTGCCGCGGCCGGTACCGGGACGCTCCCCGCCGGCCCCGCCGCCGCGGGATCCTTCGCGGCCTCCGGGGTGGACTGCGTCATCACTTCCTCACCTTCCCTGGTCGGGCAATGACTCTACCGCGGATCCACCCGGACCGCAGAGGGCAATCAGCTCACAAGCCCGAACATCCCCTGCTCACCGCATGTGACGCACATCACACATCGATCGGGGAAGGCTCCGTCGACATTTACCTGTTCGAGCAGGTAAATGTGACGTTGGGACTGTCCGGGCCACCGCCCGGCACTCGAACAAGGAGAAGATCATGACCACTGCCTTCGATCCGATCGTCCTCGGCGGCAAGCCCCTGGCCAGCCGCCTCGTGATGGCGCCGATGACCCGCAGCCGCGCGTACGGGCCCGGCGCGCAGCCGACCGAGCTGATGGCGACCTACTACGCGCAGCGCGCCGGCGCCGGCCTGATCGTCACCGAGGGCGTCCAGCCCTCGCCGGTCGGCCAGGGCTACCCCGACACCCCGGGCCTGCACACCCCGGGCCAGGTGGCGGCGTGGCGGCGGGTGACCGATGCGGTGCACCGGGAGGGCGGCACGATCTTCGCCCAGCTCATGCACACCGGCCGGATCGGCCACCCGAGCCTGCTGCCGGACGGCCTGGTGCCGGTCGCGCCGTCGGCGGTGGCGGCCGAGGGGCAGGTGTTCACGCACCAGGGACCGCAGGACTTCGTGGTCCCGAGGGAGCTGACCGAGGCGCAGATCCACGAGACGATCGCCGATTTCGCCGCCGCGGCCCGGAACGCGGTCGAGGCCGGCTTCGACGGGGTGGAGATCCACGGCGCCAACGGGTACCTGATCCACCAGTTCCTCGCCCCCAACACCAACCGTCGCACCGACGCCTGGGGCGGGACGGTCGAGGGCCGGATCCGCTTCGCGGTCGAGGTCACCACCGCCGTCGCCGAGTCGATCGGCGGCGACCGCGTGGGTCTGCGGATCTCGCCCGGCAATCCGTACAACGGCATCGCCGAGGACGACCCCGCCGAGGCGTACGAGGCGCTGCTGGGCCGGCTGGCGGGCCTGGGACTGGCGTACCTGCACCTGCTGGAGGGCCCGGACGGTGAACTGACCGGCCGGCTGCGCAAGGTGTGGCCGGGCGTGTTCGTCCTCAACCCGTTCACCCACCCCGCCGCCACCGGACCCCAGGCACTGGCCCTGGTCGGGAACGGCACAGCGGACATGGTCGCCTTCGGCGCGCTGTTCCTCGCCAACCCCGACCTGCCGGCCCGGCTCGCCGCCGGCGGCCCGTTCAACACCCCCGACCCGGCCACCTTCTACGGCGGCGACCACCGCGGCTACACCGACTACCCCGCCCTCACCGCCTGAGCGGTGCGGCCCTGCGCGGCCTCGCGGTGAGCCACCGCGCACGCTGTTCCCCTCCCCGCCCCCTCTCTCCCCGGGAGTTCCCGATGTCCACTGCCATCACGTTCTCCGAGTACGGCGCGCCCGAGGTGCTGCGACTGTCGGAGGTCACCCCGCCGCAGCCGGGGCCCGGCCAGGTCCGGATCCGGGTGCGCGCCGCCTCGGTGAACCCGCTGGACATGAAGATCAGGTCCGGTCTGATGGCCGCGGTCGCCCCCGCCGCCTTCCCCGTGGTCCCCGGCCTGGACGCGGCCGGTGTCGTCGACGCGGTCGGCGAGGGCGCCGGGGCCGCGGTCGGGGACGAGGTCCTGGGGTCGACCGTCGGCGGCAGCTACGCCGAGTACGCCCTGTTGGAGCGGCCGGTGGCCAGGCCCGAGGCCCTGTCATGGGAGACCGCCGCCTCACTGGTGACGGTCGGCCGGACGGCGCACCGGGTGCTGGAGGAGCTCGGGGTGCAGCCGGGGCAGACCCTGCTCGTCCACGGCGCCGCCGGCAGCGTCGGGTTCCTCGCCGTCCAGCTGGCCGTCGCCAGCGGCGTCACCGTCGTCGGCACGGTCGCCGCGCGCGATATCGAGCGCGTCACCGCCCTCGGTGCCGCCGCGGTCCGCTACGGCGACGGCTGGGTGGAGCGGGTGAGGGCCGCCGCGCCCGGCGGTGTGGAGCGCGTCTTCGACGCCTCCGGAGCCGGCCTGCTCGCCGATTCCGTCGCTCTGACCGGCGACCCGGGCAAGGTCGTCACCATCGCCGACATGTCCGCCCAGCAGCACAGCGTGCGCTTCAGCGCCGGCACCACGGAGCAGGGCGCGGACGTGCTGCCGGAGCTGGTGCGGCTGGCCGCGGACGGACGGCTCACCGTCCCGATCTGGCGCACCTACCCGCTGGCGGAGGCCGCCCGGGCGCACGCCGACCTGGAGGCCCACCGCAACCACGGCAAGGCCGTCCTGCTGCCCTGAGCACCGGGGGCACCGGGGGCACCGCCGACGGTGACCGTGCAGCGGGCCGTCCACAGGGAACCCCTGCCCTGACACGGCCCGGTTGCCGTGCGACGGTGAAGGCAGGACCGCGATCCCGAACGCGCGTGGCCATGCCGCGCAAGGGGTCCGGGCTGATCTGGGTGATCGGCGCCGGGAGGATGTGCCATGCGGGCGACGAGCGGACCACCGGACAGGTCGAAGGCCGGGCGGACGGCACGGGAGCGGCGGCGCCCCTCGGCATGCGGGCGGCGCGGCAGGAGGAGTGCCGACCGGATCGGCGTCGGACGTGCCCGGCCGGAGAAGGCTGCCGAGCGGGGCACGCCCTGCGGCACCGCGGTCACGCTCCAGCGGTTGTCGGCATGACCGCCGGCGCGGCACCCCACGGCCGGCCGTCGGTCCGCAGGATCGCCTGGACCGTGCTCCGCGTGGTCGCCTCGGTCGTCGTGCTGGTGACCCTGTACTACC
Organism: Kitasatospora sp. DSM 101779; assembly: GCF_025655475.1. Classification (GTDB taxonomy): domain Bacteria; phylum Actinomycetota; class Actinomycetes; order Streptomycetales; family Streptomycetaceae; genus Kitasatospora. The sequence continues at coordinate 1,086,012 of NZ_JAHTIK010000001.1, forward strand.
TGCTGCCCCTGGACCACTCCTCCACGGCTGCCACCATCACCATGCTCCTCGTCGGACTGGCGGGATTCGTCGCGCTGGTCGCCGTCCAGGTCCGCTGGATCGTCCGCTCCCCGCACCCGGGGTTGCGTGCCGCCGAGGCACTGGCCATCTGCGTCCCGTTCTTCCTGTTGCTGTTCGCCTCCACCTACGTCGCGCTGGCCGCGCTCTCCCCCGACAGCTTCGGCCAGCCGCTGTCCCACTCCAACGGGCTCTACTTCACCGTCACCGTGTTCTCCACCGTCGGATTCGGCGACATCACCGCCAAGACCGACACGGCGCGGCTGGTGGTCACCGTCCAGATGCTCGCCGATCTGGTGGTCCTCGGCCTGGCCGTGAAGGTCATCGTGGGCGCCGTCCAGCGCGGCCGGCAGCGCAGGGCGGGCCCGCGGAGCCCCGCGGCCGGGGACGAGGAGCGATGACCGTCACGGTGACGTGCCGCCTGTCGGCGTGGTACCGCGGTACCACGCCGCGCCCGATGATCACCCCGGGGTACCACGGTCCGGGCCGCGGTCGAACCTAGCGTTGCGGGTGAGGCGGTCGGGATGGTCCGGCCCCCGACGACCTAGGGGTCACCGATGATCGAGGCGCACAGGCTGACGAAGCGGTACGGGGAGAAGACAGCGGTCGACGGACTGGACTTCACCGTCCGGCCGGGCACGGTCACCGGCTTCCTCGGGCCGAACGGCGCGGGCAAGTCCACCACGATGCGGATGATCGTCGGCCTGGACGCCCCCACCAGCGGATCGGTCCGGGTCAACGGCCGTCGCTACGCCGAGCACAGTGCCCCGCTGCAGGAGGTCGGCGCGCTGCTGGAGGCGAAGTCGATCCACCCCGGCCGGTCGGCGTTCAACCACCTCATGGCGCTGGCGCACACCCACGGGATTCCGCGCAGCCGCGTCGACGAGGTCATCGGCCTCACCGGTCTGCAGTCGGTCGCCAAGCGGCGGGCGGGCGCGTTCTCGCTCGGCATGGGCCAGCGGCTCGGCATCGCGGCGGCCCTGCTCGGGGATCCGGCCACCGTGATGCTGGACGAGCCGGTGAACGGCCTCGACCCGGAGGGCGTGCTGTGGATCCGCAACCTGCTGTCCGGCCTCGCCGCGGAGGGCCGCACCGTCTTCGTGTCCTCGCACCTGATGAGCGAGGTCGCGCTGGTCGCCGACCACCTGATCGTCGTCGGGCGCGGCCGTCTGCTGGCCGACACCACCGTGCAGGACCTGGTCCGACAGGCCGGCGGCGACGTGGTGAAGGTCGCCACCGCCGACCCGGCGCGCCTGCGGGAGGTCCTCGTCGGCCCCGGCGTCGAGATCACCGGCGAGGCCGGCTCCGAGGAGCTCCTCGTCACCGGACTGACGGCCCGCGCCATCGGCCTCAGGGCCGCCGAGCACGGCATCGCCCTGTTCGAACTGGCCACCCGGACCGTCTCCCTGGAGGAGGCCTTCATGGACCTCACCCGGGACGCCGTGGAGTACCACGGTTCCACCACCGGCATCGAGTCCCAGGAGCGTGCCGCATGAGCACCGTCGCACCGAGCCAGGCCCCGGCGCCCGCCGCCGAGCGGCCCGCCCGCCCCGTCCACAAGGTCACCGGAGCACGCGTCCTGCGCTCGGAGTGGGCCAAGATGTGGTCACTGCGGTCCACCTGGATCACCCTCGGCCTGGGCCTGTTGTTCCTGGTGGCGTTCGGCCTGATCGCCGGCTACCAGTTCAAGTCGCGGATCACCTCGGGCCGGCCCATGGAGCGCGGCGACTTCGCCAGTGCGACGGCGCTCAGCCTCTCGCTGTTCGGTACGAACTTCGCGCAGCTCGCCCTCGGCGTCCTCGGCGTCCTGGTCGCCGCCGGCGAGTACTCGACCGGCATGATCCGCTCCACCCTGGCCGCGGTGCCGCGCCGCCTGCCGGTCCTGTGGTCCAAGGCCGCGGTGTTCGGCGTGGTCGCCCTGCTCCTCGGCACCGCGGGCGTGTTCGCCACCTTCCTCGCCGACAGCGGCATCGTCTCCGGCACCCGAGCGGCGATGACCCTGTCGGACGCCGGTGTCGTGCGCAGCCTGTTCGGTGCGGGTCTCTACCTCGGGCTCGTCGGGGTGGTCGGCGTCGCCCTGGGTGCGCTGCTGCGGTCGGTGGCGGGCGGCATCTCGGTGCTGGTCGCGTCGCTGATGCTCGTCCCCGGCCTGGTGTCGCTGCTGCCCAGCTCGTGGCAGGACAACATCAGCCCGTACCTGCCCAGCCACGCCGGCGAGGCGATGTTCACCCTGCACCACGATGCGACGACGCTGTCGCCGACGGCCGGCCTGGTGGTCTTCGGCCTGTGGACGGTCGCGGCGCTGGCCGGCGCGGCCGTCCGCCTGGTACGCACCGACGCCTGAGACACTGCGCGCGCCGCGGGCCCGGCACCGCCCGGGCACCGCGGCGGCCTTCCCGCCCACCATGGACAGGTGAGATCCGTGAACCACGAGGAGAGCGCCGTCCTCGGCCCGGCCCTGCCGGACGCCGCGGGCGGCGACCCGCTGTCCGGGCACCCGTTCTTCGTCCGCCTCGCCCGGGTCGGCCAGCGCCTGCGGGAGGTGGACCGGCGCCACCCGTGGATCCTGGACACCGCGGTGGTGGCCGTCGTGTTCCTGGTGTTCTGCGTCCCGGACCTGGTGCACGGCGACGGCGACCGGGGTCCGCGCGAGCACCGGATCGTCTTCACCGAGCTGCCGGTGCCGGCGATGCTCGCCCTCCAGGCGGGCCTGGTAGTGCCGCTGCTGTGGCGACGGCGACGGCCGACGGCCGCGTTCGCCGCGGTGATGGCGGTGTTCGTGCTGCAGTGGTCGATCGGCGCTGCGCTGCGCGCCGACGTGGCCCTGTTGGTGGCGCTGTACTCGCTGGCGCTGCACGGTCGGCTGCGGGACCTGGCGTGGGCGTGCGCGGCGGTGGCGCTCGGCATGGCGGTGGTCGCGGTGCGGGTGTCGTCCGCGGTGTCGGTGTGGGACGGCCTGTTCTTCCTGTTCGCCGCGGTGACCGCGGCCGTCGCGCTGGGTATCGCGGTGCGGGTCCGGCGGGCGCAGCTGGCCGGTCTGCGGGAGCGTGCGGCACGGTTGGAGGTCGAGCGGGACCAGCGCAGCCGATTGGCGGCCGTCACCGAGCGCACGCGGGTGGCGCGGGAGATGCACGACATCATCGGCCACAACCTTTCGGTGATCATCACGCTGGCGGACGGCGGCGCGTACGCGGCCGAGAGTGCGCCGGAGCGGGGCCGGGAGGCACTGGTGCTGATCGGGGATGCCGGCCGGCAGGCGCTCGGTGAGCTGCGGCGGATGCTCGGTGTGCTGCGCGAGCGGGGTGACGGCGGCCCGGAGCTCGCGCCGCAGCCGGGCATCGCCGACATCGACGGGCTGTGCGCGCGGATCCGGGCGGCCGGGCCGCGGATCGCCTACCGTTCCGAGGGTGATCTGGACGGGCTCGACCGCGGGGTGCAGTTGATGGCGTACCGCATCGTCCAGGAGGCGCTGACGAATTCGCTCAAGCACGCGGGGCCCGGGACGCGGGCGCGGGTGGCGGTAGCGGTCGACGGGGACCGGCTGCAGGTGCGGGTCGACGACAGCGGCCCCCCGGTCGGTGCGGCCGTGCCGCGGCCCGGCGGGGAGGGCCACGGGATCGCCGGGATGCGGGAGCGGGCCGCGCTGTACGGTGGCACGGTCGTGGCCGGTCCGGCAGGAGGTGGTTGGTCGGTGGTGGCCGATCTCGATCTGTCGCCCGTCCCGGACGCCACGGGCGGTCCGGCGTGACGACCGTCCTGATCGTGGACGACCAGCCGCTGCAGCGCTACGGCTTCCGGATGCTGTTGGAGAGCCAGCCCGACACGGCCGTGGTCGGCGAGGCCGGGCACGGGGCGGAGGCGGTGCGGCTCACCGCGGCGTTGCGGCCGGACGTGGTGCTGATGGACATCCGGATGCCGGGGATGGACGGCATCGAGGCGACGCGGCTGATCGTCGCGGCCGGCGGGCGGTCGCGGGTGCTCGTGCTGACGACCTTCGACCTCGACGAGTACGCGCACGCGGCGCTGCGCGCGGGCGCGAGCGGCTTCCTGCTGAAGGACGCCCGCCCGGAGGAGCTGCTGGCGGGGATCCGGGCGGTGGCGGAGGGGGATGCCGTGGTGGCGCCGGCGGTGACGCGGCGTCTGCTCGACGCCTACGCCCACCGGCTGCCGGGGCCGCCCGGTGCGGCCGACCGGGATCCGCGGCTCGCGGCACTGACGGACCGGGAGCGGGAGATCCTGCTGGCGGTCGGGCGGGGCTGGACGAACGGGGAGATCGCGCAGCGCCTGGTGCTGTCGGAATCGACGGTGAAGACGCACGTCGGCCGGGTCCTGGCGAAGATCGGTGCCCGGGACCGCGTCCAGGCCGTCATCTTCGCCTACGACATGGGCCTGACGCGGCCGAACCCGCCCGCCTGACCCGCCGCCGGCCGCACCGGAGCGGACGGGCCGTCAACTCCGCGGCCGCCCGGCCGGCCGGGCCTCGCCCACGGCCGGGGGTGCGGGCCTCCGTACGATGTCCGTGATCCGTTTCCGATCGGCAGCCGGTCCGCCGCCACTGCTGTGACCGCACCTCGTCCGGGAGCCCGCTGCATGAGCACGTTCACCCCACCCGCTCCACCGGCGTTCCGCACGTCGTCCGGCACCGAGAAGGCGGCCCGCATCGTCACGGACGTCCTCGCACCGGCCAACCTGGTCATCGCCCTGCTGCTGCTCGTCGGCTGGCACAGCACCCGCAGCTGGACCGGGCTCGGCTGGGGGCTGCTCGGCGCCCTGTTCTGCGGCATCGTCCCGATCGGCCTGATACTCCTGGGCGTACGGCGGGGCTCCCTGACGGACAAGCACATCCGGCTGCGCCGCCAGCGCCTCGTCCCGATGAGCGCGAGCCTGCTCTCCGTCGTCGCCGGCCTCGTCCTGCTCCGCGTGATCGGTGCGCCGCGCGAGGTCTCCGCCCTGGTGGTCGCGATGCTCGTGGGCCTGGTCTCGTCCCTGGCGGTGACCGTCCGCTGGCAGATCTCCATCCACAACTCGGTGGCCGCCGGCAGCGCACTGATCCTCGTGCTGGCGTTCGGTCCGGTGATGGTCCTCTCCTTCGCTGGTGCCGCGGCCGTCGGCTGGTCCCGGCTCGTGCTCAAGGCGCACACCCTCGCCCAGGTCCTCGCCGGCACTGCGCTCGGCGGCACGGCCGCCGCCGCCTTCGCGCTGCTGCGCTGACCACCGGATCGTTCCTGCCGGCCCGCCCGGAGGCCGGACGGGCCGGCAGCGGCGCCGGAGCGTGCCGCCCGACGGCCTACAGCGGGATCGGCTTGATGAGGGCGAACGGGGCGCCCTGCGGGTCGGCGACCACGGACATGCGGCCGGCCATCATGTCGAACGGCGGGACCAGCACGGTGCCGTTGCGCTTGACCAGGGCGTCCACGGTCGAGTCGACGTCGTCGACCGCGAAGTAGGTCAGCCAGTGCGCGGGGGTGCCGGGCGGGTCGTTCGCGAGCAGGGTGACGCCGCCGACCGCGCGGCCGCCGACCCGCAGCTGCCAGTAGGAGTCGGCGCCGTCCAGCGGCTCGATCTCGATGCCGAACGCCTCGCCGTAGAAGGCCGTGGCCGCCGGGACGTCGCTGGTGTGCAGCTCGTTCCAGGTGAGCGCGCCCGCCTCGCCCGTGACCTGGGCGCCGGAGAACTCGCCGGGCTGCCAGACGCCGAACACGGCACCCTGCGGGTCGGCGGCGATCAGCATCCGGCCGAGGTTGCCGACGTCCATCACCGGGGCGAGCAGGGTGCCGCCCGCGGCGACGATCGCGTCCTGGGTGGCCTGGGCGTCGGTGCTGGCCAGGTAACCCGTCCACACGGTCGGCGGTTCGGGCGCGCCCTCGGGGGCCATCGCCGGGCCGACGCCGGCCACGGCCCTGCCGTCGAGCTCGCAGACCGCGTATCCGCCGAACTCGGCCGGCCCGGGTCGGCCCTGCCAGCCGAACAGGTCGCGGTAGAAGTCCAGCGCGGCCTGCTGGTCCTTGGCCATCAGGTCGACCCAGCACGGGGTGCCGGTCGCGTACGGCGTCGTGACTTCGGGCATTCTCGCTCCTTCGAACGGGGACTCTCCCGTCACCATGTCGTCACCGCCCGCAGCCGACCGTCCGACACGCCACGGCGGAGGAAGGAAACGGCACCGCGACCGTGTACCGGGCCCGGCGGTCGGATCTGACAATCCGTTTGCCGCGGGCCACCCCGGTCGGATAGGAAGCCTGCATGCTGACGGGCACCAAGGTCGGGCTCAGGGCCCGGCACGACGACGACATCCCGGTCCTGCGGACCGAGCTCTACAACGACGTGGTCAACGCCTCGCGCGCCGAGGGCGGGCCGTGGCGGCCGATCACACCCGGCTCGAAGGACCCGCGGCTCGTGGTGGAGGACAAGAACGACGGGCTCGTCCAGTTCTCCGTGGTGGAGCTGGAGGGCGACACCCTGGTCGGCACCGCGACGCTGTGGGGCATCGACAACCACAACCGGTCCGCGCACATCGGGCTGGGGCTGCTGCCGTCCGCCCGCGGCAAGGGCTACGGCACCGACGTGGTCGCGGTGCTGTGCCACTACGGGTTCGTCGTGCGCGGCCTGCGGCGGATGCAGATAGAGACGCTGGAGGACAACCACGCGATGCTGCGCTCCGCCGAGCGCAACGGCTTCGTCCGCGAGGGCGTGCTGCGCTCCTCGGCCTGGGTGATGGGCGAGTTCCTGGACGAGGTCCTGCTCGGCCTCCTCGTCGAGGACTGGAAGCCGGACCGGACGTCCTAGGAGGCGCCTTCACAAGGCGGTCGGGTGGTTGATTCAGCGCCGCCGGGGGCACCTGGGGCTGCCCGATCGCCTTCGAAGACACGCCCTGGGCGGTACCGCCGCGTCCGCGCCTCGCTCACGAGGGCTCCACCGGCGCCGGGCCGTGCAGTTCCTGCTGCCACAGGGCCTCGCACAGCAGGTCCAGGCCCTGGCGCAGGTGGCGCCGGTAGGTGCCGTACGGCAGTCCGAGGCGGCGGGCGGCGGCCTCCTGGGTGGGGGCGCCGGAGAGGTAGCCGGCCGTCAGCGCCTCACGGGCGCGCAGGCCGCGCGGGTCGCGGGCGAGGTCGTCGACGGCGGTGCGCAGCAGGGCCCGCAGCTCCTCGACGGGCTCGGCGAGGTCGGCCGCCAGGCGGGACCGCATCAGGGCACAGGCGGCGAAGGCGGCCGCGTCGCGCCAGTGCGACAGCGCCTCGCGCACGGCCTGGTCGAACTCGGTGCGCGGCACACCGGAGGGCCCGGCCGGGGCGGGGACGGCGGTGGACGCGATGAAGTGGCGGAGCCAGGTCTCGACGGGCACCTGCCGCCAGTCGACGCAGAACAGGCCGTATGTGTGCTCTCCGACCCGTGGCCGTGCGCCGGTGTCGGCGAGGCTGCCCTTGACGCGCGCGGCCCACGCCTCGGCGTCCCGCCAGACGGCGAAGCCGTAGGCGCGTCCCCGGGCGCGGGCGGACTCGGCCTGGGCGCGGGAACTGCTCAGGTCGATGACGCGGGACGGGACTTGGTACTTCTCGGGGTAGACCGAGAAGCGGCTGATCCCGATGTGCTCGCCGGGGCGCACCGGCGCGGTGGCGTCGGTGTGCTCCCAGGCGGCCGCGACGACGGGGTCGGCGGCCAGGTCCGCGGCGTCGGGCGGGGCGGGCAGGGCGAGGCGGGCCGTGAACGCCACGATCCGGCCGGTGCTCACCAGGCGGTACACGCTGAACGCCTGCGGCTGGCGCTGCGCCCAGTAGCGGACCAGCTCGGCGGAGGCCGTGCCCTCGGTCTCCGCCGCCATGCGGAGCACGATGTCGAGGTCGTCCGGGTGCAGCGGCCGGTCGTGGACCTCCTCCTCGCGGGACCAGGTGCGCAGGCGTGCGACGAGCTCGCCCTCCCTGAAGAGGTGGAAGAGCTCGTCGGTGACCGTCCAGACCTGCTCGTCGGGTGCTTCGCGCAGCAGGCGCAGGTACTCCTCCGCCAGCCGCCGGCGCATCGCCACGAAGGCGTTGGGGGCGCGCCAGCGCAGGTCGGCGGCGAGCGTCTCGCGGGCTGCGTCGTGCGGGTGGAGGCCCCGGTGGGTGGATTCCATGAAGGGCAGGTCCCTCAGCCACCCGAAGAGCAGGTGGGCGTCCTCGTCGGGCAGGACGGCGGCGAGCAGTTCCTCGGAGGTCGAGTAGGCCTGGGCCGCCACTTCCAGGGCGCGGCGGTGGGCGGCGGTCGGCACCTCGCCGATCAGCCCGGCGAGCAGGGTGCGCAGGACGTCGGCCGCGGGTGTCCAGTTCTCCGCACTGCTCCAGCCGGTGGAGCCCGCCGCCGCGGCGAGGGACAGCGCCAGCGGGTTGCCTCCCGCGAAGAGGAGCACCCGGTCCCGCAGTTCGGGCCGGACCTGCGCGGTGGCCAGCAGGCTGCGGGCCTGTTCCTCGGAGAACGGTCCCAGTTCCCGTACGCACAGCACCCCGGCCCAGGCGGGATCGGCGGTCCACTGCGGCTGCGGCGCGAGCCGGCCGGCGAGGACCACCAGGGTGTCGTCGGCGGCGCGCGGCAGGAAGTGCTGCCAGAGCCAGTTCTCCAGCCACTGGCAGTGTTCGAAGGAGTCCACGAGCAGGACCGTGCCGGGCACCTGCAGGAAGGTGCCTGCCGTCCGCTCGAAGTCGGCCGGGTCGCGGCTGACGAACCGGCCGTCCAGCTCCAGGACGGGCCGCCCCGCCGCGCGGGCCCGGTCCGTCAGGCATCGCAGCAGGGCCGACTTCCCGATGCCGCCCGGTCCGAAGACGTAGAACGCGAACGGCGCGGCGGGGTCCCCGGCCAGCGCCTCGGCGAAGCGGCCGAGTTCCTCGTCCCTGCCGATGAAGGCCTGTGTCCGCGCGATGCTCAGTCTCTCCCCGACCGACACCATGACGGTCCCTCCTCGTTTCCCCGTGCCGGACGACGTCGTCCGGGAGTCCTCTCCGCGCCCACGGTGGCGGGCGCCCGACAAGGTGCTCGGTGGCGGGCGCCGGCTGCCTTCCGCGCCGCCCGGGCCCGGCCGCCCGCCGTCACCGGATGTGGCCCAGGTTCCTGTCCTCGTCGTGGCCGGTGACCAGCAGGGTGGTCTCCTCCACACGCTGGAAGCGTCCGTCGGGGGCGAGGCGGGCGAACAGGTACACCTCGATGCCGGTGGTGCGGCCGTCGTGCCGGGTGACGGTGACGGTGTGGCGGTCGGCGTAGCGCAGTCCGTCGCGGAGCTCGTCGTGCACCTCGATCGACCCGCTGCTGACCAGGGAACGGAGGCGGGTCATGTGCTCGACGAAGCCGGCCCGGTCGCTCCACACGCCGTCGGTGCGCTGACGGTAGTCCGGGGTGAAGTGCCGTTCGACGGCCTCGGCGAGGTCGAGGCCGGGCGTGAACAGCAGGTCGTTGATCGCCCGGGTGATGTCGGTCGCGGTCATCGCTGGGTTTCTCCTGGGGTGTGCCGACGGTGTGCCGACGGCGGGTCGGTGGTGGAGCGGACGGTGCTCAGGTGTGGACGGGGGTGAAGTCCAGCTCGAGGGAGGCGGGGCCCCGGGTGTAGAGGCCGACCTCGCGGTACCGGAAGCCGGGGCTGTAGCGGACCCGGTCGAGCAGTGGGAGCAGCAGGGCCGCCACGGTCTCGATCTCGGCGCGGGCGAAGGCCGCACCGACGCACTGGTGGAGTCCGGTGCCGAAGGCCAGGTGCTGTGCGGCGGCGGTGAAGGAGCGGGCGGTGCCCAGGTCCTGGCGGTGGATGTCGAAGGTGTCCGGGGCGGTGAAGGCCGCGGGGTCGCGGTTGGCCGCGCCGATCACGCAGAAGACGGTGGCGCCGGCCGGGACGACCCCGCCGGCGAACTCGGCGTCCTTCTCGGCCCGGCGGGGAACGAGCTGGACCGGTGGGGTGAGCCGCAGGGTCTCGGCGATGGCGGCGGGCAGCAGGGCCGGGTCCTCGCGGACCTGTGCCAACTGCTCGGGGTGGTCGATCAGGTGCTTGAAGAGCAGGCCGATCGTCTTGTCGGCGGGTTCCACGGCGGCGAGCAGCACGTTGACGATCAGCGCGGTGACGTCGCGGGTGCTCAGGGCGGTGCCGTCGAACTCGGCCGTGCACAGCGTCGATATCAGGTCCTCGCCGGGGTGGCGTCGGCGCTGTTCGACGACGGGGACGAGGTGGGCCTCCAACTGCAGGGCGCAGTCCAGGCAGTGTCGCCGGCGCTCGGGCGTGAGGACCAGGCCGGTGACGAACTCGGTCACCCCGTCCAGCCAGTGGGCGACCTGCTGCCACGCCTCCGTGTCCAGGCCCAGCACGTCCAGTGTCACGCGGACGGCGAACGGCCTGCCGAAGTCGTTGACGAGATCCATCCGCCCGCGGGGGAGGAAGGGCGCGACGACTCCGGCCGCATGGGTGCGGATCACCCGGATCTGGTCCTGCAGGGCACGCCCGGTGAAGGCCCTGACGACGATCCCGCGCTTGGCGGTGTGCTCCGCCCCGGTCATCTGCGCGAGCACCGGTCCGCGCCTCACGGGCTCGGCCCGTACCTGGAGCGCCTCGGTGCTGAACGCCTCGTGGTCGGTCAGCACTCTCCTGACGTCCTGGTGACGGGAGAGGAAGTAGCTGTCCAGCGCCGGCTCGTGGTGCACCGGCGCCTGCTCCCTCAGCCGGGCGAAGTACCGGTGCGGAGCGGCGGCGAAGTCCTCGGACAGGATGCTGAAACGGGGATCGGGCACGGGACGGCGGGCCTCTCACGAAGACGAAGACGGACACGGCCGGAGCCGGTGCGGCATGGCTCACCCGGCCTGCGGCACTGTGCGTGGTGCACGAGGCTCCGGGTGGCGGTGGGACGGCCTGCCGGTGCACTGCCCGGCGGCTCGACGCCGACTGAGAATGGTGGGGGGACTATAGCCTGAGGATCTGTCGTGTTCGCGCCCGCGGGTTCCCGTCGCCCGGCCGCAGGCCACCGGCCGGCCGGTGCCCGTGCCGCCCGGGAGCAGGCACGTGGGTCTCCCCCGCGCGGTCACCCGAATTCGCGCGCGGCCGCCCGCCCGCCTGGCGCAGACTGAGCCCGGAGCTGATCCGGAACGTGGAGGATGATCATGGTTGAACGACCCTTGACGCTGATGGCGGTGCACGCCCACCCCGACGACGAGGCCACCGGGACGGGCGGGGTGCTCGCGCGGTACGCGGCGGAGGGCATCCGCACGGTCCTCGTCACATGTACCGACGGTGGTTGCGGTGACGGGCCGGGCGGCGCCAAGCCGGGCGACCCCGGGCACGACCCGGCGGCCGTGGCCGCGATGCGCCGCCGGGAACTCGAGGCGAGCTGCGAGGTCCTGGGGATCCGCCACCTGGAGCTGTTGGAGTACGCCGACTCCGGGATGATGGGCTGGGCGGCCAACGACGCGCCCGGCTCGTTCTGGCGGACTCCCGTGGCGGAGGGCGCCGCCCGCCTCGCCGAACTGCTGCGGCACTACCGGCCCGACGTGGTCGTGACCTACGACGAGAACGGGTTCTACGGGCACCCGGACCACATTCAGGCGAACCGCATCACGATGGCGGCGCTGGAGCTCACCGGGATGACCCCGAAGGTGTACTGGACGACGGCGCCGCGCTCGCAGATGCAGCTGTTCGGGGAGGCGATGCGGGAGTTCGGCGCGGACTGGCAGGAGCCGGATCCGGCGGAGGCCGCCGCGCTGGCTGAGATCGGCCTGCCCGACGAGGAGATCACCACCTGGGTGGACACCGCCGAGTTCGGCGACCGGAAGTTCGACGCGCTGGCCGCGCACGCCAGTCAGGGCGAGAACATCTTCTTCCTGAAGATGGGCAAGGAGAGGTTCACGGAGCTGATGGGCGTGGAGACCTTCGTGCGGGTCCAGGACACCACCGGTGCGGCCGTGCCCGAGAACGACCTCTTCGCCGGGCTGCGCTGATCCCCGGCGCGACGCAGGCGTTGCCGCGGCCGGACCCGGAGGATCGGGTCCGGCCGCGGCCGTTCCGGGGCCAGCCGGGCGGCGCGAACCGGTCGTGCACTGACCTGGCCGTTCGGCGGGGGTCGGCCCGCCGGTCGGGGGGAGCGGAAGCCCGCCGGTCGGCGGGTGGCGTTTCGGTCGATCGGTGGATGTCCGAGGTCCAGGCGGGGTGATCGTATGATCGGGCAGAGCGGCAAGGAGGTGTGACGGTGCGTCGCCTGAGCTCCTTGCCCGTACCCGAACTGGCCGACGGCACGGTGGTGCTCCGCCGGCCCGAGGTCGCGGACGCCGCGACCGTGCTCGCCGGCACCCGCGACCCGCTGGTCCGCGAGTTCATGCAGGGGGTGATCCCCCATCAGGACCTCGATACGGCCGAGCGCTGGCTCGCCGACATCCCGGCGCGCCTCTGGGCGCTCGACCGGGCGGCGTACTTCACTGTGGCGTCGGTCACGGACGGTCGCGCCGTGGGGTGGGCCGAACTCGTCGACCTGCGCCCCGAGGAGGGTGCCGCGGAGGCCGCCGTGTGGCTGTTGCCCGAGGCACGTAGCCTCCGGACGGCCACGTCCGCGCTGCGTCTGCTCTGCCGCTTCGGCTTCGAGCAGCTCGGACTGGGCCGGATTGACGCGTACGCTGCGGCAGATAACATGCCTGTTCAGGTGGTTGGTGCCTACATAGGATTCCGCCGCGCCGGATTCCGGCCCGGCCTGTTCCGCAGTTCGCGGACTCAGGCCCTGCACGATGCCGTACACGCGACACTGACACCCGGGGACCTGTGCTGACGGACAGTCAGGCATGCATGGTGTTCCGCACGACACGCACGAGGACGGGCTGACCCGTCGAGAGGGAGGGGACCCTGATGTCGGGGGGAGCTGTTTCGCCGTCCACGGAGACGGCACCCGGGGGCGGTTCGGAGTTGCTGCGGTTCACCGCACCCGCCGAGGGCCCGGACGGCGGCCGGATCGACCTCGCGGTCGAGGCGACCGGGGTGTTCCAGGTCGAGCGCGTCGCAGCCGGTGGTCGCGCGTTCAGAAGCGGTCGCGTCGACCGGGTCTTTCTGACGCGGGTCCTGAAAGCGCTCTCATCCGCAGAGCCGGGAAATGCCCAGGTCACAGCCGGTGCTGACGCCGCTTCGACACCTTCCCGTCGCCTGTTCGCCACCGGATTGCCGTCCGGCGGCGACGCCCTCTGGGACGACGCCGCGGGCGTCCCCGTCCCCGGCATCGCCCGGGCCCTGGAGGTCCTGACCGCCCAGGCCCTCGACCCCACCGCGGCGGGCCTGCTGCCCTCCGCACTGGTCCACTTCGACCAGCCCGAACCCCACCGTGACGGCGGGAGCACGGGCGCCGGCCGACCGGCCGCCGCCGTCGGATCCGTCGGAGGCCGCCCGGCCTACGCGCTCGTCAGGCCCGGCGAGGGCTTCGGCCTGACCGCGCTCGAGGACGGCGCCGCACTCGGCGGATCCGGCACCGACGCCGGCGTCCTGCCGACGGCCGTGGCCCTCGGCTCGGCGCAGGGCCGCGAGCTGTTCGCGGTCGGCGGCGAGGACGGCGCCGTCCAGGTCTGGAACGCCGTCAGCGGCGAACTGCTGCACGGCACGGCCGGGGGCGAGGGCGCCCAGGCCGTCGCCGCCGCCGCGGTGCACGGCGTCCCGCTCGCCTTCTCCGCCGGACTCGCCGGCGAGATCCGCGCCTGGCGCACCGCCGACGGCCGCGGACTCGGCCTGCTGCCGGTCGCCGGGGCCGGCGCCACTGCGCTCTGCCACGCCCGCTGCGCCGACCTCGACCTGCTCGCCGCCGGCGGCGCCGACGGCCTCGTCCGGGTCTGGGACACCGCCACCGGCGAACAGCTCCACCTGCTCGTCGGCCACACCGACCGGATCACCGCACTCGCCGTCCTCGCGCTCGGCAACCAGGCGGTGCTGGCCTCGGCCGGCGCCGACGCCACCGTCCGCCTGTGGGACCTCGCCACCGGGCAGCCCGTCGCCGTCCTCACCGGCCACTCCGCCTCCGTCACCGGCCTCGCCTTCCTGCAGCCCGACGGCGACCCGCGGCTCGCCTCCTGCGCCCTCGACGGCACCCTCCGCCTCTGGGACGTCTACACCGGGACGGCCGTCGACGGCCGCCCCTCCCGACAGGGTTGGCTCACCGCCCTCGCGGCGCTGCACCTCGACGGCCGCGAGGTGCTCGCGGTCGGCGACGAGAACGGCGCCGTGGCGCTGTGGGACCCGGCCGGCTTCACCAAGCTCGCCGACCTCGCGGCGGGTGGCGGCCACCCGGTCAACGCGCTGGCCGTCCTCGAACTCGACGGCCGGCCGCGGCTGGCCGTCGGCCACGGCGACGGCACCGTACGGCTGCTGGACCCGGCCGGCGGCCCCCAGCCGTGGACGGCGGCCGCCGACGGCGGCCCGGTGACCTCGCTCGCCGTGTGCCCCGCCGAGGACGGGCCGGTGATCGTCTGCGGCACCGCGTCGGGCGCCGTCCGCTGCCTCGACACCCGGACCGGCACCGACCTCCCGCTGCCCGCCCCGCACACCGGGGCGGTCTCCGGCCTCGCCTTCTGCCCGCCCGTCGAGAACTCGCCGGCGCTGCTGGTCTCGGCCGGCGCGGACGGGACGGTACGGGTGCGCGACGCGCTCGGCGGCGCACAGCTGCGCCGGTTCACCGCCGACCGAGACGGCGTCACGGCCCTCGCGGCCGGCGAGGTGGCCGGGCACCAGGTCATCGCCACCGGCGGCCCGTCCGGGCAGGTCGGACTGTGGGACGCCGCCCTCGGGCTCCCGCTGCTCGAACTCGCGGGCACGGCCGGGCCGGTGGAGGTGCTGGCCTTCGGGCGCGTCGGCGGCCGCGAGGTGCTGGCCGCCGGCGGCGCGGACGGCGTCCTGCGGATCTGGGACGCCGGCGACGGCACGGCGGTCGGCGAGTTCACCGGCGGCGGCGCCGCCGTGCGCAGCGTCACCCTGCAGGACCTCGACGGCGAGGCCCTGCTGGCCTGCGGCGACCAGCAGGCGGTGCTGCGGCTGTGGCACGTCTCCAGCGGTGCGCTGCTGAACGAGGCGGAGGTGGACCGGGTGCCGCTCGCGATCGCGTTCGGCGACACCGGCCTGTACACGGTCGGTCCGGACGGCGCGACCGCTCTCTGAGCGGCGCGTCCGACGGCCACGACCGATCGACCGAAAGGAGCCGGCCCGCAGTGCGGCGGGCCGGCCCACCGGCGGCGCGGCAGCGCGGCCGGCACAGGCAGGCGAGAGCCTGGTGGAACTGGGGTGGGGGCACATCATGAGCGGTTCGTCGTCCTTCAAGATCGACCTGGAAGAGGTGGAGGCGGCCACCAAGGCGATCCGGGCCATGCTCGACGACCTCGAGGCGCCGACGGCGCGGCTGGAGGCGGTGATCAACCAGATCAAGCCGACCGCCTACGGCAGCGAGGCCGTCGGCAAGTCGCTGACGGGCGGGACCTCTTCGGTGGGCGGGCTCCCCGAGCACCAGAAGCAGGTCTTCGACGGGGTCAAGGCCTACCTGCAGAACTCCGCGCAGATGGCCGCCAACCTGGAGCTCATGGTGCAGCGCTACCGGGAGACCGAGGCGACGCAGGTCGCCGAACTCTCCCAGCTGAACGGCGGCCGTGGCGGCGAGGCCGGGCCGCTCGCGACACCGGTCTCGACCACCGCCCCACTCACGGCACCGTCCGGCACCCGGGTGTCACCGCTCACCGCCGTCGACGGGATGCCGGCCACCGAGCCGCTCCGAGCCGTCGACGGGATGCCGGTCTCCGAGCCGCTGCGCGCCGTGGACGGCATGCCCGCCACCGAACCGCTACGCGTCGTCGACGGCATCAGGCCCCCCGAGCCGGTCACGCTGCCGACGCACCACGCCCCCGACCCCGCCTTCCACACCCCTGATGCCCCCGACCTCTCGTACAACTCGCACGCGGACGACGACGTGGACCCGCCGCCGCTGCACGGCGGGGGACGCAACATGCTCATCTGAGCCTGCCGTTCCGGACGCGCCGCCCCGGCGCCGATCCGCCTGACGCAACGTCACATGTCCAAGAGCATCGAGTCCGAGTGGGCGTTCCCCGCCGACTCGGGTCCCCAGTCCCAGGCCAGCCGGCCAGCCCAAGAGAGCGACTCGTCATGATCGTGCTGCCGCCCGACCTCGCCGAAGTGCTGAAGGTCGTCCAGAGCAACGAACACGGATCCGGTGTCGTCTTCCCCGACGCGAACGAAGACCTGCTGGCGGAACTCGCCGACGCGTGGGAGGCGTGGAACGCCGCCGCCGAACCCGCCATCCGCACCATCGTCGCCAGCGCCAACCGCGCCATGGCCAACATGTCCGGCGCCGCGGCCGAGAGCTTCCAGGGCTACCTGCACAAGTACGCCGGCAGCGACCAGTCGCACGCGGCGACCACCCTCGACGCCGGTGCCGCGATGGCCCAGTCGCTGCGCGGCGCCCACCAGGCCGTCAGCCAGACCAAGTCCGAGATGGTGCGCGAACTCCAGTACGCCAAGGAGTACATGGAGCAGAACCCGGCCGGGAAGCACGACGACATCGCCCAGTCCGAGGGCATCAAGACGGCCGCGGACACCTACAACACCTATGTCGGCCAGGTCGGCAATGGCATCGACACGATGCTGCGACAGAGCGCCGGACACGTCGAGCGGATGACCAGCGCCGGGCAGGTGGCGCGGCTCGGAGGCTCCGGCGGGAGCGACGGCACCTCCCCCACCCGCACCACCGGCCCCAACGCCGCACTCGACCCGACCAGCCTGCTGCATCCCACCGCCACCACCGGGATCGACTCGCTGCCCGGCGGCGCCACCCTGCCCGGCGGCGTCCCCGGCATGCCGGCCGGACCGCTCTCGGCACCGTACGACCCCGCGGCTGCGGGCATGCCCTCCGCCGGCATGCCCGGTGGCTTCGGCGGCGGCTCCCCGGACGGCGGGTTCGGCGCGGGCGGCGCGGCCGCCTACAAGCCCCAACTCAGCGCCCTGAAGCCCTTCCAGCCGCCGACGCCCGCGTCGTTCACGGGCGGCCTCGGCGGTGGCGGCGGCTCGGCCGGCGGCGCCGGTGGCGGCGCCCCGGTCTTCTCACCGCTCACCCCCCGCCTCGGCCTGGCCGGCCTCTCCGACCTGCCCGGTTCCACCGGCGGTCTCGGCGGCACGGGCGGCAGCGGCGGCTCCGGCCCGCTCGCCCCGTGGAACCCGCCCACACCGGGCGGCACCGGGATCGGCGGCCCGGGCGGAGCGATCCCCGGCATGCCGTTCGGCGGCCTCGGCGGCCTCGGCGGCGGCCGTGGCGGCGGCGACACCGGTGGAGTGCGCCCGACCGCGGGTT
>NZ_JAHTIK010000001.1:1103396-1295920 GCF_025655475.1 Kitasatospora sp. DSM 101779
CCGGGTTCGGCCGCGGCGAGGCCGGCAGCGCCACCGGCACCGGCCGGACCACCGGCCCCGCCGGCATGGCCGGGGCCCACGCCCCGGGTGGCATGGGCGGCGCCGGCGGCCGCGGCGAGAAGCGCGGCGGCAACCGTTTCGTCCGCCCCACCCGCTTCGGCTGCGAGGGGCTGGAGGACGAGGACGAGATGCTGCTCGGCGATCGCGGCATCACCGGCCAGGCCGTCCGGCACGAGGAGGGCGACCGCCACTGGGAGCGGATGCGGCGCAGGTGGCTGGACTCGGCCCGCACCGACGGCCCGGCCCCGCACGCCCAGCCCGCCGCCGGCGGGGAAACCCCGGCGGAACAGAACACCCTGCTCAACCAGCTGACCACCGCTCTGCTCGGCCCCGAGGCGGGCACGGACGGCGCGACCGCCCTGGCCGGTATCGGCAGCGACTCCTCCGCCGACGGCACCACCGGCACGGGCAACGCCAACGGTGGCGGTGAGGGCGGGACCGCGCCGGCCGGCGGCGACCGGTCGGCGCACGGCACCCGGGGCGAGAGCGCGTCCGGCACGGGCACCTCCGCCTCGCCGGACGAGGACTACCTCGACCGCGCCCGGTCCGCGGCTGCCCGTCGCGGCCGCCCGGACGACGACAACCCGGCGGCCTCCACCACCGGCACGGGGTCGGGGACGGACGGCGCCGGCAAGCCCGCCGAGCGGGCCCCGCTCCGCGAGGAGGGCGGCTACCAGGTGCCCAGCCCGTTCCTGCGGGCCGCACTCGCCCGACTCGCGACCTCCGGCGGCGCGGACGGTGCCGCCCCGGGCGGAGCGGCGGCCTCGTAACCGACCCGCCCCCGCACGGAACGTCGCACACCCCGCAGCCCTCCCGCCGTCGTCCGCCCGCTCCCGTGAGCGGGCGGACGGCCAGCACGAACTGGACGAACCATGGATGAGCAGACAGGCGCAGAACAGGCTCACGCCGCACTGCGCGAAACCGTGATCAGCCCCCGCCAGCAGGACGTCGCACTGCAGCCGACCGAGGCGTCGGAGGTCGCGGAGCCGACCGCGCGCCTCCAGCCGATGGAACGCGGCGTCCCGATGGCGGAGCCGACCGCCCGTCTGCAGCCCATGGAGAGCATCCCGCTGGCCGAACCGACCGCGCGCCTCCAGCCCATGGAACGCGGCGTCCCGATGGCGGAACACGCGGCCCGCCTCCAGCCCACCGAGAGCATCCCGCTGGCCGAACCGACCGCGCGCCTCCAGCCCATGGAACGCGGCGTCCCGATGGCGGAGCCGACCGCCCGGCTACGGTCCGATGCGGTGGAGGCGTCGCCGACCCGGACGACTGCGCTCGCCGCGACGCCCCGGACCGCCACCGACGCCCAGGTCAAGCGACTGGCGCCGACCACCGGTGCCGCGACGCAGTCCGGCGGATCCGCAGGCAGCGGCTTCGAAGTGAACCCGGAGCAGTACCGTGCCGCGGTCAGCCCGGTGCTCGCGGCGGCGGACCAGCTCGCCCAGCTCGTCACCGGCCTCTCCGCCTTCCTCGACCACACCCAGTCGACGGCGCCGTGGGGCAACGACGAGTCCGGCAAGAAGTTCGCGGAGGGCGAGAAGGGCTACCTGAGGTACAGCACCGACACGCTCAAGGGGCTGAAGGGCATGCCGGACGCCGTCCGCTACGTCGCGGACGGCCTCAAGGCCATGGCCGAGAACTACCGGGCGGCCGAGGAGGGCACCACCTCCGTCTTCCAGGGCGGTGGCGCCGAGGACGTGTCCGTCCCCCAGGCCGGTTCGTACAGCGCGCCCGTCAACGTCACCTCGCCGGGCGCCAC
The DNA here is from genome assembly GCF_025655475.1 of Kitasatospora sp. DSM 101779. Taxonomy (GTDB): domain Bacteria; phylum Actinomycetota; class Actinomycetes; order Streptomycetales; family Streptomycetaceae; genus Kitasatospora. The sequence continues at coordinate 1,105,219 of NZ_JAHTIK010000001.1, forward strand.
CTTGCGGAACATCGCGCAGGCCCACCCGTCCACCACCCGAAGGGCCTGATCCGATGGCGGTCGAACTCCCCGAGCCCCTGCAGTGGGTGCTCCTCCTGCTGGCGGGCACCCGCTGGCCGGAGGCCGACGAAGACATGCTCCGCGACATGGCGGAGCGCTGGCGCGACGGCGCCAAGACCCTGGAGGACGCCGGGCGCTCCGCAGACTCGGCGGTGAAGCGCGCGCTCGACGGCCAGCGCGGCGCCGCAGCCGACGCACTGGCCAAGCACTGGTCGCAGTTCACCACCGGCAAGGGCACCGAGGAGGACCCGGGCTACTTCCCCGGACTCGTCCAGGCCTGCAACGGCATGGGCGACATGCTGGAGGCGATGGCCAACTCCGCGGAGACCGCGAAGATCCAGATCATCGCCCAACTCGGCATCCTGGCCTTCGAGATCGCGACCGCCGAGGCGGAGGCACCGTTCACCGCGGGCGCCTCGCTGGCGGAGATCCCGGTGTTCGTCGGCATCAGCCGCACCGCCGTCCAGCAGATCCTCAAGCAACTGCTCAAGGAGACGCTGCAGTTCGCGGCGAAGCAGGCCGCACAGATGGCCGCGATCAACCTGCTCGCTCAGGGCATCGAGGTGGCGGAGGGCCACCGCAAGAACATCGACATGAAGGAGCTCGGCCAGAACGCGCTCGGCGGCGCCGTCGCCGGTGCCAGCGGCCACCTCATCGGCAAGGGCCTCAGCGCCGGCGGTTCGAAGCTCGGCCTCAGCAGCGTCATGGAGACCACCGCGGGCCGGATGGCGCACGGCGCGGCCGTGGGTGTGGGCGCCGACGTGTCCACCCAGCTCATCACCACCGGCCACGTCGAGGGCGGCAGCCTGCTCGGCTCCGGCCTGAGCGGTGGTGCCGCGGTCGGCCTGCACCGCGGCGCGGCCGCCGTGAAGGGCCACTTCAACGGCCCGCCGAAGATCCCCACCCCGCACGCCGGCCCCGAGGGCGCCGGCAGCGGCACCACCGCCGGAGCGGGCGGCGCACCGGTCTTCTCCAAGCCGGACTCCGGGTCGTCCAGTTACCGGGGTCCGTCGGCTGAGGGGCTGTCCGGCGGCGGCTCGCACGAGACGCCCGGTTCGACGGGCTCCACCGGTTCGACCAACTCGACCAGCTCGGCCGGCAGTTCCGGCGGCGGGCACACCGGTCCGACCATCGGTTCGGCCGGATCCACCGGCTCGGGAAGTTCGGCTGGTACAGGCGGATCGGCAGGTACGGCGCACAGCGGTGGCGAGGGCGGCGCGAGCCGTGCCGAGAGCGCTCCCGCCCCGGCCTCCGGTACCCGCGGACTGGTCCCGTTCGGCTCCGACCGTCCTGCGCCCTCCGCGGAGCGTGCCCCGGCAGCCGAGACGCCGGTCCACACCTCCGACCGCCCGGCGCCGACCCAGACCACCGCGACGACGCAGCCGGCCCCCCACGCGGCCGACCGTCCTGCGCCCGCGGCCGAGCACACCCCCGCGCCCGAGACCGCTGCGGCCCCGGCCGCCGCCCGTGGCGACTCCGCCGAGCCGGCGCCGCGTCCCGCAGAGCCCCTGCACCAGGTCTCCGAGAGCGCGCCGCGCGCCCCCGAGACCGCTGGCCGGGGCACCGAGCACGCACCGGTCGCGCACGAGCAGGCCCCCGGGCAGGTCCACGAGCAGGCACAGCCGCAGGGCCGTCAGGACGTCCAGCCGTCGCCGCACGCGTCCACGGCCGAGAGCCGCACGGTGCCGGCCGACCCGGCCCCGGCGCACGAGTCCCGGCCCGCCACCGCGGATCACGCCGGCGACCGGGTGCCTGCCGCCGACCGGCCGACGACCGCCCAGGTCCACGAGGCCCCGGCGCCGAACCGCGAGCCGTCCGTGCCCGCGCACGAAACACCGACCCCCGTCCACGAAACCTCGACGCACACGCAGCAGACCGCAGCCCCTGTGCACGAGACCCCCGTCCCGACCCGCGACACCTCCGTGCCTGTGCACGAGACGCCTGCGCACGTGCCCCCCGCGCACGAGACGCCTGCGCACGTGCCCCCCGCGCACGAGACACCTGTGCACGAGACACCGGCGCACACGCAGCAGCCGAACGGCCCCGTCCACGACACGGCGACGCCTGTCCACGAGACGCCCGCCCCCGCGCAGCAGACCCCGTCCCACGCCCAGCCGGGCACCGGGCCCGTCCACACCGCGGCCACGCCCGTCCACGAGACCCCGACCCCCGTCCACGAGGGTGACGCGGCGCGCCCGGCGGCGGCCGTGCCGCATGTGGCGGCTCCGGCCGCGGTCCCGGCGCAGAGCCATGCCGCGGGGGGTGGCGGCGCGCACCGTGCCCCGGCTCCCGAGTCGGACTCCCCGGCACGGGCGTCCAGCCCGCCGGACGGCACCGGCCTGCCCGGCGGTGCCGCGCACCCGGCCGCGTCCGGTGGCGACACGCACCTCGACGGCGGTACCCGGATCTCGGGCGGTCACACCCCGACCAGGCCGGCGCCGGTGCCGGAGGCGGTGCCGAACCAGATCGGTCCCGACGCCGCCGCCTCCACCGTTCAGCAGCCGGCGGGCACGCCGCCGGTGGCGGGCGGCTTCATGCCCGGTCCGGTGCCGGGTGGCGGCGCTGCCCACACGGCGGGCGGCGGCACCCGTACGCCGTCGGCCCACGCTCCGACCGACGCGGTGTCGCAGCGTCCGGTGGAGCCGACCTCGCAGCCCGGTGGCGGCGGCACCGTCCGCCCGGGCGCGGGCCGGACGTCCGACACCCATGTTCCGCCCCCGCCCCCGCCGCCGCAGCACCAGGCGGGCGGGACTCCGCGGACCCTCGGCGACCCGAACGGGTCCTCGTCGTCCGCTCCCCGCACCGGTCGGACCGGCGACGAGCACCTCCCGCCGCCGCCCCCGCCGCCGTCGGGGAACTCCCGGATCCGTCCGATCGACGAGGCACCGAACCAGGACGAGCTGGCGCAGCTGCACCAGCACCCGGCCGGCCCGTCGCTGATCCACCCGCCCAAGGCGGATCCGGCGGCACTGGCCCAGTACAAGAGCGACAACAAGTTCAACTTCAAGCTGACCGGCGAACTGCGGACGGCGGCGGACACCCTGCCGAACAGCTCGTGGGGGCGGCACGACTCGGGCGTCCAGACGCCGAGCGGCAGGCCGGACGTCAAGGTCAGCCCCTACTCGCAGTCGCTCAAGACGCACCTCGACCCGTTGACCTTCAAGGCCCTGCACAAGGACACCGCGAACGCGGTCACCGGCCCGCTGCGCAACCACCTCGGTCCGGAGGCCCAGGTGTACTACGGCAACAAAATTCTGGAGGCGGCGGGCAATCTGGACTTCCGTACGCAGGAGCACTTCCAGCAGCAGGAGTTCCGCCGCAACGTGCTGGAGCGCCTGGCCCGCCAGGACTCCGAGAAGACGTGGAGCCCGGTCGGCGAGCAGCGGGTGAACGACCACCTGACCGGCTCCACGTCCGCGATGGACGGCGTGAACCGGCTGCTGGGCGGCCACAACGGCCACCCCGGCTTCGACGGCATCGTGCTGGGCGAGTCGCACGGCGGGTCGCCGAGCTGGCGGTTCCTCAACGAGAACATGCACGACCTGAAGGCCGCGGGCGTCGACCGGATCTACGTCGAGTCGCTCCGCGACGACGCCTTCCAGCAGCACCTGGACGCCTTCCAGCGTCCCGGGGGCACCATGTCGCCGAACCTGGAGCGGATGCTCCGCACGTACGACAGCGACTGGAACTCCCCGGCCGGCCACGGCCTGTACGACACCGTGGTGCGGGCGAAGCAGGAGGGCGTGACGGTCCACGCGGTGGACGGCTACCCGGCGCGGGCGCCGCAGGGTGTCCCGCATGCCATGCAGGAGCGTGCGCGGCTGCTCAACTCCTACATGAACCACGCCATTACGGAGGGCGGCGGGACCGGCAAGTACGTGCTGGTCGCCGGCAAGGCGCACGTCCAGGAGCACCCGAGCAGCAACGACCACCGGATCCCCGGTGTGGCCGAGATGCTGGGTGTGCCGGGGGTGCGGCTGACCGACAGCGGCCAGTCGAACCCGAACGGCGCACCGCACGACGCGTCCGCCGGCACCGCTTCCGGGAACATGCGGCTCGGCTACGTCGACCCTGCGACGACCGGGCGCGACCCGGCGGACGCGGCCAACCAGCACGGCAACGGCGCCCCGCCCGCCCCGCCGCTGCCGCACCAGGGCGGGGGCAGCTCCTCGCAGTCGACCCGGAGCCTCGGGGGCGACAGCACGCCGGTGCCGCCGGCCCCGCCTGCGGCGCACCAGGGCGGGGGCAGCCCGTCGCAGTCGACCCGGAGCCTCGGGGGCGACACCACCCCGCCGCCTCCGCCTGCCACGCCTACCCAGCACAGCACGGCCGGGTCCTCGCAGCCCGGCCACCAGACCCCGGCCACGACGACGCCGAACACATCGCCGGCCCCTGGCCACAACGCGCCGTCGACCACCGGCCACCCCGCGCCGTCGACGACCGGTCACACCAACGCGCCCGCCGCCGGCCCCACCAACCCGCCCGCCACCGGCCAGCACAACGCACCGTCGACCAGCACCCACGACCAGTTCCTCGACCGGCAGAAGCAGGCGCGCGACGCCGAACTGCAGGCGCTGTCCGGCAAGTCCCCGGTGCGCGACGCGGTCGGCCAGCTCGGTCGCGAACAGCGGGCGGTGGCGACGCCGCCGCCCGGCGCCGACCGGCTGCGGCAGGACCTGCCGTCCATGTCGCCGCAGGAGCGGACCCGGGAGCTGGCCGGCCTGACCCCGGAGAACCGGCGCTGGCTGGCCCGCGACCCGCAGACGGTGGACGCGCTGAAGAACGGGCTGCCGCCGAAGGAGTTCGCAAAGACCGCGGCGGAGCTGATGGTGCACGTCGACCCGCGCGCGGAGCGCGCGCCCTCGGCGCGGCAGGAGGCGCAGCAGCAGATCGCCCGGATGCTCCAGGACCCGGAGACCGCCGCGCGGCTGCTGAAGAACGGCGCCGACGTCGTGGTGGTCCCGAAGGACGTGCGGATGCCGGACGTCCCGGAGCTGAACAACCTGCGCGGGGTACACAACAACTCCTCGGCGGGCGCCGGCCGCGGCTACGACGACATGCGCGGCTCGGGCGGACGGCACTCTGCGGTCACCGAGGAGAACCTGCTCGGCGAGCACACCGCGATCGGGCACGGCGGGCACTACGAGGACGGGTACTCCACCACCACCCACGAGTTCACCCACACCGTGCACCGGTACGGTCTGGACGCGAACGACCAGAAGCTGATCACCGACACCTTCAACCAGAAGCACGGCGACCCGAACGCCGCCTGGCCGGACGGCCCGCGCCACGACAGCAGCGGGAAGCCGGTCGACAACTACTCCTCGCGCGACGAACAGGAGTACTTCGCGCAGGTCACCAACGCGTACCTGGGCACCAACCACGGCACCGACCCGTACACCGGCCAGCCGCGCAACAACGGCGCGGACTGGGTGCGGCAGAACGAGCCGGCCATGCTGCCGCTGCTGGAGAAGCTGTACGGCAAGGACCCGGGCGCGGTGCACGCCGGCCCGGCCAACCCGGTGCACGCCACCACGGCCGAGAACCAGATGTACGAGGGCTTCCGGGACTTCATGGACCGGGTCGACGGCGACCGGAGCAACCCCCCGGCCCACCAGCCGCCGACCGCGCCGCCGCCGACCACGCCGGCGGGCAACCCCGGCCAGCACGGCGGGAGTTCCTCCCACCTGCCCCCGCCGCCGCCGAAGGCGCCGGGCTTCGGCAGCAAGCCCGCGGCTGGCGACGGCTACTCGCACAAGATCGACGGCGAGAAGACCTTCGAGGCGATCAAGGACTTCCTGCCGGACTCCGCGGAGTTCGACAAGGTCAAGGACGGCCTGAAGAAGTACGAGCGGTCCGCGCTGATCGACGGCGACACCGACGCGATCCTGCACTCGTACCAGCAGCAGAAGCAGTTGCACGTGGACGTGCTGCGCCGCAACGTCCCCGAGTCGCTCGACGCGGTGAACCGCCGACTGGACGAGATCGCCCACCAGACACCGGACCGCCAGGCCGAACTGGCAGGCGAGAAGCACAACCTGGAGACCGCGAGGGCGAACCTGGAGGGGCAGCGGGACCGGCTCGCCGTCTACGAGCACGAGCTGGCCCGGCTCAAGGGCGAACCCAAGCCCGGAACGCCCGAGTTGAAGGCGCTGCAGGACGCCCGCCAGCAGGCGGAACCGCGCATCGCCAAGGACGCCATGGCGCGGATCGAGGAGCAGCGCAAGGCCGTCGCCGACCTCCGGCAGGAGGCCGACCGGCGGCTCAACGACGCCGAGACCGCCTACCAGAACGAGACCAGCAAGCGGACCGCCGCCGGCTCCACCAAGGAGACCGCGGCGGAGGCGGCCGCGAAGACCACCCGGAACGTCTTCGCGAGCCGGGTCGAGGACCTCAGGGTCCGCGAGGAGGAGCTCGCGCAGGACCTGCAGGCGCGCAAGGACGCGCTCGCCGGGAACTACGGGCCGACGCCGCCCAAGCCGAAGAAGGGCGCCGAGCACGAGCTGACCGACGGTGCCTACCGCGCCGCGTTCGGCTACTCGGACCACGGGGTGATGGCGGGCGAGCCGCACGCCGAGAAGACCGTTCGCCGGATGGTGGACGGCGACGTCAAGCTCGGTGCCGCGGTGGTCAACCGCAACCACGTGGTGGCCGACTACATGGTGCACAAGTACGTGACGGCCGCCGTGTTCAAGGCGAGGTCGTTCGGCGACGAGCAGCACCGGGTGGAGGCGTCGAAGACCTTCTCCGACTTCGCCGACACCATGGCGCCCGACCAGCACCGGGTCTACGACAAGGACGGGAAGCGGGCCGCCAAGCGGCTCGACGCCAAGGGCGGCGTGGAGCACGCCGCGCTGACCTGGCGCGACCTCGGCTACACCGCCAAGGACGTCGACCTGCGCGCCGCCTACGGCAACGACAAGCTCGCGCCGGCCTTCAGCCCGGCGAAGATGGACGATCCGGCGAGCGCGGGCGCGGCCAAGCAGGAGCTGCAGAACCAGCTGAACCGGTCCGGCCTGGACGGCCCGGCCAAGGCGGAGTTCGACCGGTACGCGGACACCGTGGCGAAGTTCTCCGACGATCCCTCACCGCAGCACCTGGCGGAGATGAAGGATGCCCTCGCGGCCGTCCACACCAGGGTGCGCGAGCAGGCCGTCGAGGATCTCGGAGTGGTCCACGGCGTCACCGGGCCGCGCCACCTGGACGACACGGTCGCGGCGGCGCGGCAGGCGGCCGCCGAGCCGCCCGGCGGCCCGGGCGGCTCGCCGGCGCACGAGAGGCTCGCCGACCGGCTCGACGACCTGGCGGGCGCGTACGACCGCCTCGGCCAGGACCGCCAGGACCTGAAGAGCCTGGCGCACGACCTGCGCAACGATCCCAACGCGGTGCGGCCCGAGCAGCTGGAGGCGTTCGCCGACAAGCTGCCGAACGAGCGCGAGCAGCTGCGCCGGGACGAGGTGCAGCACCGTCTCGACGAGGCGGGGGAGACCCTCAAGCCCGGCGGCACCCCGGCCGCGATCAAGTCGGCCGCCGCGAAGCTGCTGCCCAAGGCGGACGCCGACATCAGGACGGTGGGCGAGCAGTACGGAGGCGCCTTCCCCCGGGCGGGCGCGGGGGAGAACCACCCCGCCGGCCTGTTCGACCGGGCCGTGCAGGCCAAGATCGAGGACGTGCCGAAGCTGATCGAGGAGATCACCGCGGGGCTGTCCAACAGCGCGTCCAACCTGCGCTTCGGCGACGAGCTGACCAACAAGTGGATCCAGAACTTCCTCGACCCGCACGTGATCCGGGACCAGGACGTGCTGACCGCCGTGGCCAAGGGCGACCTGCCGCCCGAGGCGCTCTACTCGCCGCACACCCTGGACCTGCTGCGCGGCCTGCGCACGCTGGAGGACACCGGTCTGGCCCCGCGCGGTCTGCGCGACCTGATGGCCCCGAAGACCGAGGCCGACATGGTGGACCTCCACCAGCCGGGCCAGAAGCCGAGCGCCAGCGCGGTCAACATCGCCGACGAGCACGGCATGCTGACCCACGCGGGCGGGAAGACCCCGGTCTCCTCGTCCGGTGACTTCACCCGCCAGCCCGGCCAGTCGGCGAACCCGGTGGTCGGCTCCGAGGGACTGCACGACCCGGCCCGGGACGCCCGGCCGGGCGCCGAGGGCCACGAGATCGGGACCACTCCGCCCCCCGCCACGCCCCAGCCCCCGGCGAGCCGGGACACCGACGTGGTGATGGCCGACCACGACACGCCCACCGCGTCGCAGGACCACGACACGCCGATGCCCTCGCAGAGCCACGACGTGCCGATGCTGTCGCAGAGCCAGGACCACCCGATGGCCTCGCAGCAGACCGTCCGGCCGGAGAAGCGCCGGGTCGACCCGGACGACGACATGCTGATGCCCGACGCGCCGCCGGCCAAGCGCCGCGCGACGGACGCGGTGCCGACGCCGCCGCCCCCGCCGCCGGTCGCGCACCCCGTCGGGGGCGGCCACCAGAGCACCGGCACCCGGGGCTTCGGCTCGCTGCCCTCCCCGCCCCCGCCGCCGAACGGAAGCCACGCCCAGGCCGCCGGGTCCGGGACTCCGCACCAGCCGGCGGCCGGACACGACGGCGCGCCGGAGCACCAGGGCCAGCAGCACGGGCAGCCGCAGCACGAGGCCGACCCGCATCAGCACCACGAGGACGCCGACCAGCAGCCGCACGACGACCAGCAGGTACCGCCCGTGGAGCCGCTGCTCCCGCCGGTGGGCACCCCCGAGTACGGGATCATGCACGACCCGGGGAGCTTCCTGCGGGACACCCCGCTCGGGGTGGACTTCGGCTCCGGGCTGAGGCTCCGCACCGAGGGGCTGCAGCAGCACCAGGTCAACTCCTTCCTCGCCAAGTTCGAGGGCAGTGACCGGCACTGGTTCGCCCTCGTGCGCGACCCCGCCCGCAGCACGCCCGACAAGGACGCCTTCGTGCTGACCCCGGCGTGGGAGAAGTACGCCCAGCACAGCGAGGAGTTCCGGCCCCCGGCCGGCGTCCGTCTGCCCGATCCGATGCCCGACCACCACTACGTCACCGCGCTGTACGCCCCGTACAAGTCCGGGACGGCGGGCGCCGACCACACCATCGGGCACGTCGAGGTGCCGTTGCACCCGGACCCGGCGCGGCCGGGCGACGCGCTGGTGGTCACCGGCGGCATGAACGGCTGCGCGTTCGTCGCCACCGACGTGAACCCGCACACCGACACCTTCCGGCTGTGGCACTTCCAGTCGTACTCGGCGAAGAACAACCTGGTCGGCGGCGCCGAGTTCCGGGCGGACAAGACCGTCACCGACTGGTTCGGCCCCGACGAGTACCGCTCGCCGCACCCGTTCACCTTCGAGGTCACCAACGTCCTGCACCACGGCCCCGACGGCTGGCACGTCACCAGCCAGGAGTCGGTGCAGGAGCAGGGCAACCCGCACATCGGCAGGCAGACCACCCGCCCGTTCAGGCTCGACCCGCCCAGCGAGGCGGACCGGGTGCAGATGACGGTCGGCCCGTACCACATCAACGCCAAGGAGCAGGTGGAGCGGTTCGACGACCTGGCGAACAAGCTGCAGAGCAAGCTCCCGCCGGCCACCGACCCGAAGTTCCGCACGGCCCGCAACGACCTCTTCGAACAACTCCGCGACCTGCGGGGCCGGCTGGTCGCCCAGGCCGACGCCGTCGGCGCGCTCACACAGCCCGGCACCACCATGCAGCAGGTCCATGACGGCGCGGCCGCACTGCAGCAGCAGGCCGCCGTCGACCGGCAGCACGCCCAGGGCGAGTCGATGCTCTTCACCGCCCGGATGAGCGCGCTGGGCCACGCCAACCCGCGCTTCCACGAGCTGGAGGCACTGCAGCGGCAGCTGTTCGACGAGTTCGCGCCGCAGGACGACCGCTCCTGGCTGTCCGTCATGTCGCGTGACAGCGCCGGTCAGTTGCAGAGGCTGGCCGAGGAACAGCACCAGCACGACCCCGCGCCGGGCTTCGGCTCGCTGCCCTCGGCCCGGCCGCCGGCCGCCACCCACGACACCGGTGCGTCCGAGCACCGGCAGTCCCGTGCCATGGACGTCGACGAGCCCGCCCCGGCCGTCCCGCACCGGCAGGACGCGGACGGCGACACCGTGATGCAGGAGCGCACCGAGTCGAACAGCCGCAAGCGCGGACGGGACGAGGACGACCGGCCCGTCGACGAACGGGAGGCGAAGCGGCGGCGGACACCGTCGTACGAGAACAGCGACGCGGTGATGCACGACCGCGGCTACCAGGCAGCGGGCGCCCGGCACCCGTTGACGCAGGACCTGATCAGCTACCTCGGTGGCGAGCCGAAGGTGCATCCGCCGATGAGTTCCTCGCTGCTCGGGAAGGTGAACCCGCATGCCGCGCCGGTTCACCCGGGTGAGGGCTTCCGGCCCGGCAACGACCTGAACGCCTGCCTGGAGAACGTGGAGGCCTACCGGGACACCCACTTCGGCCGTCCCCGGGTCTCCGGGCAGACGCTGCACGGGAACGTGGAGCCGAATCCGGGCAACACGCTGTGGAAGCGGCACGACGGCCCGGCGCTGTTCGGTGAGGGCGACGCCGCGGTCCGGAAGCTGATGGAGAAGGTGCAGGCCGGCGGGCCGGGCAGCTTCGCCACCGTGCTCGGCGCGGGCAAGGAGGGCGCGGGACACGCCGTCGCGCTGGTCCACGACCGCGACGGGCGGCTGCGGTGGGCCGACCTGACGGACCGCAAGGTCACTCCCGCGACCGGAGGGATGCCGGAGAACTTCCGCTCCGACTGGACGGTGTGGGCGTCCGTCGCCGACCCGCGCGAGAACAACATCTCGGGCCCGCACGACCCGAACTTCATGGACACCTACTCGACCTTCTCCCGGCCCCGGACCGAGCACACCCCGGAGCCGATGGACGTCGACGGCTTCGGCACCGTGCAGGGCGCCCAGCAGGGGTTCGGCTCCCGGCTGTCGGAGACCCGGGCCCCTGGCTCCGGGGACGCGCCTCCGCCGCCGCCCCCGCCGCCCGCCTTCCGCACCGGCCCGGTGTCGCACGGCGATCACGTCCCGCCGCCCCCGCCGCCGACCACCACCGACCATCCGATGACCGACCACACCACGACGGACCACACCGCGATGGACGTCGACTCGCCGGCGCCGTCCGCCGCGCCCTCGCGCCGGCCGCTGGCGGTCGCCGTGCAGACCGTGGTCGTCGGCACCGACCACGCCTCGCCGCACGGGCGGGACGTCTTCCTCAGTGAGGTGCTGCCCTCCAACGACCGGCCGATGACCAGGTTCGGCACCGACCAGCGCTCGCACACCGTGCCGTGGGCACTGACCCGGCGGGCGGCGAGCGGTCTCGCCGGGCGGTCCGCCGAGTCGGTGTGGGCCGAACTCACGCACGACATCACCGAGTTCAAGAAGTTCCCGCCGGAGCCCAAGGGCGCCGCGGAGAAGGACTACCCGGCGGTCAAGGCACGCTGGGACGACATCGTCGCGCGGCTCGACAAGCTGCCCTCGGACCCGTCCCGCCAGCAGTCGCTCCAGGAGTGGCACCGCGACCTCGGCGACCTGGTGTCCGGCTACATCGAGCTCTCCCAGATCACCTCCTTCGCCTCGTTCGCGGACGGCCGGGCGGTCGGGCACGGTGAGGCGGGGATGCTGGACCGCCTCGGCGCCTTCCAGCGGGGTGAGGGCCCGGCGCCGCGCACCGACGAGGTCGTGGGCACCCTGCTGGACATCAAGCAGACCGCCTCGCTCTCCGAGAAGGACGTCGTCACGGCCAAGGAGCACCTGATCCGCAGTCTCCACCGGGCGTACCCGGACTACATGACGCCGGCCAACCGCACCGACATCGAGCGCCAGCTCGGTCTGCAGCCGGTGACGGTGCAGCCACCCGGGCAGTTGCCGGACGGTACGACCGCCTTCTCCCGCTATCCGCTCAAGGCCGAGCTGGTCGCGGACATCGGCGCCCACCCGAACGACCCGTCGCGGATCGGGCGGATCGTGCTCAGCGAGCAGTCGCGCCCGGACACCCAGTTCGGCAGCAACCAGTACTCGCACGCCGCCTCCTGGTCGCTGATGCGGGAGTCGCTGCTCTCCTTCGAGGGCAGGCCGCGCCAGGAGCTGGAGAGCTGGCTCGGCAACCGGTTCGACGAGATGCAGGACCACGTCGAGGGGCCGATGTCGCAGGCGGTCGACCACGCCCGCCGGGAGCTGGCCAGGCTGGACACGTACCCGCCGCACGAACGGGAGACCAGGGTCGGCGACCTCGTCCGGATCTTCGTCAGTGCGCACCAGAGCCTGCCGCACACCACCTTCGTGGACGGCCTGCAGCACGGCAGCGCCACCTCCAGCGGCGAGCTCGACTTCGACTTGCGCGGCGGTCCCCGCCACGACGAACTGGTGGCGAGCCACTTCGACGGGGCGGCGCCGTTCAACGGCGGGGGCGACAAGCTCGTCCGCTCCTACCGGAGCTGGCAGACCATGGCGGAGACGCTGGGCCCGGTCGGGCCGGGGACCGTCGACCAGGTGGCCGGACGGACCTTCACGGACAAGAACCTCGCCCGGCTGCGCGCATCGGCCCTGCTGAACCCGGTGGACCACCAGACCGGACAGCGGTACCTGCAAGGCGTCCTGGCGTGGGACCGCGGGGTCACCACGGCGTTCCCGAACGACGGCGCAAACGCGGTGGCCTCGACCTGGCAGGCCCACCGTCACGAGTTCACCGTCGACCGGTTCGGCCGCCCCGCCAACCCCGCCGTCCGCCGGCAGGTGGAGACCTGGTTCGACCAGCTGACCACCGCGCAGCGGCCGAGCGACGCCGCAGCCGCCGTCAACGGCCTGACGGCGTACTACGCGGCCATGGCCGCGGGCGGCCGCCGCGGCGCCAACGAGCAGGCGGCCCTGGCGCTGGCCATGACGCCGCCCGCCCGGGTCGCCGGCAGCAAGCGCGCGGGCGACGCCATCGGCGACGACCTCGCCACACAGTTCAGGCGGATGAACCCCGACGACGACAGCTGACCGAGCCGTGCGGGCGGCGGCATCCCGCCGCCGCCCGCCCGGCTCGGGCCGCGTCGTCGGGGCGGGGACGCGACACGGGTCCGGTCGCCTTACCGAAGCATGACGCCCTGCCCGGCACCGGCCCGATGCGCGGTGCGGCCGGTAGCGTCGCAGGGCATGAGGATCCTCGTCACCGGCGGTGCCGGCTTCATCGGTTCGGCAGTGGTGCGTTCGGCCGTGGCGGCGGGCCACGAGGTGCGGGTGCTGGACGCCCTGCTGGAGGCCGTCCATCCCCCGCAGGCCGTGCCCGACCTGCCGGAGGGCGTCGAGTTCCTGCACGGGGACGTGCGCGACGCGCACACGGTGGAGCGGGCCCTGGCCGGGGTGGACGCGGTCTGCCACCAGGCGGCGATGGTGGGTCTCGGACTCGACCTCCGCGACGCGCCGGACTACGTGGGCTGCAACGACCTCGGCACGGCGGTCCTGCTGTCCGCCATGGCCGGCGCCGGGGTGCGGCGGCTGGTGCTGGCCGGCTCCATGGTGGTGTACGGCGAGGGCCGGTACGCCTGCCCGGTGCACGGGGACGTCGCGCCCGCCGCGCGGCGTCCGGAGGACCTGGACGCCGGGCGGTTCGAACCGCCGTGTCCGGTGTGCGGCCGGGCGCTGCGGCCCGGATCGGTGGCGGAGGACACGCCGGCGGACCCGCGCAACGTGTACGCCGCGACCAAACTCGCCCAGGAGCACCTCGCCTCGGCGTGGTCCCGCGCCTGCGGCGGGCGGGTCACGGCCCTCCGGTACCACAACGTCTACGGGCCGGGGATGCCGCGTGACACGCCCTACGCCGGAGTGGCCTCGCTGTTCCGCTCGGCCCTCGCCCGGGGCGAGGCGCCACGGGTGTTCGAGGACGGGGGCCAGCGCCGCGACTTCGTCCACGTCGGGGACGTGGCGGCCGCCAACCTCGCCGCCCTGGCGGGCATCGACGCCTGCCCGGAGGGCGGCTCCCGGGCGTACAACGTCGGCAGCGGCGACGTCCGTACGGTCGGCGAGATGGCCTGGGCGCTGTCGGCCGCCTGCGGCGGCCCCGAACCGGTGGTGACGGGCCAGTACCGCCTGGGCGACGTCCGGCACATCACCGCGGACTCGTCCCGGATCCGCAGGGAGCTCGGCTGGCGGCCCGAAGTCCCCTTCGTGGACGGCATGGTGGAGTTCGCGGCCGCCCCGCAGCGGGTGTGAGCACCCCGGACGGGGCGGCGCCCACCCGTCGGACGACGTCGGAATTCCGTAAGGCGTGGAGTGCGGCGCCGGCCCACCGGCCGCGGTTAGCGTGGCCCGTGTGACCCCTCCCCCTTCCTTCCCGACGGACGTCGACGTCGTCCTCCCCTGCCTCGACGAGGCCGCCGCCCTGCCGTGGGTGCTCGGCCGGATCCCGGCCGGCTGGCGGGCGATCGTCGTCGACAACGGCTCCCGCGACGGCTCCGCCGAGCTGGCCCGTGAGCTCGGCGCGACGGTCGTGAGCGAGCCCCGGCGCGGCTTCGGCGCCGCCTGCCACACCGGGCTGCTGAGCGCCACCGCCGACCTCGTCTGCTTCATGGACTGCGACGGCTCGCTCGACCCCGCCCAACTCCCCCGGGTCACCGGCCCGGTCCTGTCGGGCACGGCGGACCTGGTCCTGGGCCGCCGCCGCCCGACCTCCCCGCGGGCCTGGCCGGTGCACGCCCGGCTGGCGAACGCCGTGCTCGCCGGCCGTCTGCGGTCCCGCACCGGCGCCACGCTGCACGACCTCGGCCCGATGCGGGCCGCCCGCCGGGAACGGCTGCTCGCCCTGGGTCTCGGCGACCGGCGCTCGGGCTACCCGCTGGAGATGGTGCTCACCGCCGCCGCGGCCGGCATGCGGATCACCGAGACGCCGGTGGACTACCTGCCCCGGGCGGGCCGCTCCAAGGTCACCGGCACCGTCCGCGGTACCGTCCGGGCCGTGCACGACATGCGGGCGGTCCTGGCCGCTCCCCCGCCGACCCTGCTGGTCATCGCCAAGGAGCCGGTACCCGGACGTGTGAAGACCCGGCTCACGCCGCCCTGGACGCCCGAGCAGGCCGCCGCGCTGGCCGAGGCCGCCCTCGCCGACACCCTGCACACGCTCTCCGCCGTCCCGGCGGGCCGCCGCGTGGTCGTGCTCGACGGCCGGCCCGGTGACTGGCTGCCGCCGGGCTGGGAGGTGGTGCCGCAGGACGGCGGAGGCCTGGACGCACGCCTGGCCGACGCCTTCGCACACGCCGAACGGCTGGCCCCGGACGCTCCCGCGCTGCTCGTCGGCATGGACACCCCGCACCTGCGGGCCGACACCCTGTCCGCCCCGCTGTCCGCCGTCGAGCGCGCCGGTGTCGACGCCTGGTACGGGCCCGCCACCGACGGCGGCTTCTGGGCGCTCGGGCTGGCCCGCCCCAGCGCGGGGCTGGCCCGACACCTGCTGCTCGGCGTCCCCATGTCGACCGGGGAGACGGGTCCGGCGCTGCTCGAACGGCTGTCCGCCACCGGTCTGACGGTCCGGCACCTACCGCCCATGACCGACGTGGACACCCACCAGGACGTCCGGCTGGCCGCCGCCGAGGCACCCGCCGGCCGGTTCGCCGCCTGCCTGCGCTCGCTCACCCCGGCCCCGGAGGCGACCGCATGACCGCCCCCGCCGTCCCGTGGGTGGACGACCCGTTCAGCCAGGCCGTGCGGACCGGACGCGGCCCGCTGTGGCTGCGCCGCCCGGAGGGCAGCCGCATCGCCCTGGACATCGAACGCTGGTGCGGGCCCGCCGCCGGGGCCGACCACGACCTGCTGCTGCGCTGCGCCCGGCTCTCCGCACCGGTTCTGGACGTCGGCTGCGGGCCGGGCCGACTGGTGGCCGCCCTGCTCGCCCTCGGCGTGCCCACGCTCGGGGTCGACATCACCGCCGCCGCCGTGGCCCGGACCCGCCGCATCGGAGGGCTCGCGCTCCGCCGCTCCCTCTTCGACCGGCTGCCCGGCGAGGGCCGTTGGGGTGGTGTCCTGCTCGCCGACGGCAACCTGGGCATCGGCGGGGACCCCGATGCCGTGCTCCGCCGCAGCGCCGAACTCCTCTCCCCCGGCGGCACCCTGCTGGTCGAGGTCGAACCCGAGGACGTCGACGAGCGGACGACCGTCCGGGTCGAGGGCCCCGACGGCCGGCTGGGACCGCCGTTCACCTGGGCACGGCTCGGCACCGCCGCGACCGTCCGTCGCGCCCGCCGGGCCGGACTGGCCGAGGCGGAACGCTGGACCTCGCAGGGACGCCGCTTCCTCGCCCTGCACCGGGCCCCGAACGCCGGCCGGCCCTGAGGGGCGGTCGGACCGGGGGCCCGCCGGGGCGGCTCAAGCCCGTTCGGGCACCGCCGTCCCCCCGGCCCGCGACGCGTCGGCCCTCTTGCGCACCACGGCCCGCCGGCGGAGACGTCGCCACAGCGCCACCGTGAGCACGCACAGCAGGGCCGCGCCGTAGGCGGCCTGCTGGACCGTCTCGCCGCCGGCCAGGTAGAGCACCTGGCCGGCGGCCGGCACCGCGAGCCACTCCCGGCGGCCGTCGAGCGCCACCAGTGCGACGACGAGCAGTCCGTACCAGGGGTACGCGGGCGCGACGAGCAGCAGCGCCGTCCCGGTCACCAGCAGGGCGCCGCTCCACGGGCGCCGGGGGTCGCCGCGCCGCAGCACCCACAGCACCACTCCCGCCAGGACCGCTCCCGCCGCCCAGGGCGCCCAGCCGTCCGGCAGGACCAGGCGCACCGGCCCGAACCGGCCGAGGTGCTCCTGCCCGTACCCCTCCTCCTGCAGGTACCCGGGCAGGTAGCCCAGGACCGCCGTGCCCGAGAGGGCCAGGTACGGCAGGTACGCCACGGCGAAGGCCCCGGCGGCGGCGCCAGCGAGGAGGAAGTCCCTCCTGGCCGGGCGGCCGGACAGCAGCCCGGACAGCGTGCCCGGCAGGGCGAGCGCCGGCAGTAGCTTGGCGGCGACCGCCGCGCCGGTCAGCAGGCCGCCGCTCAGCGGACGCCGGCGGGCGACCCGGCCCAGTCCCGCGACCATCAGCAGGGCACCGAGCGTGTCGACGTGCGCGTCGTTCACCGCCCACACGGTGATCCCGGGGCACCACCCCCACAGCGCGGCCCGGCGGCTCCCCCGTCCGGCGGTCAGCAGCACACCGGTGGTGGCGACCGCCAGCAGCGCCCCTGCCCCCTGCACCCCGCGCACTCCGCCACCGAACGGGTGCACCGCGAGGAACCACGCCTCGGCGACCGGCGGGTAGATGGTGTGCACGGCGGGCCGGTTGATCCTGGTGCAGTCCCCGGCCGCCGTCCGCCGCTCGTCCCAGCCCCGGCAGCCGTCCGCCACGGGGAACAGGTCGCCGTCGCGCAGCCCGGCCAGCGCCGGATCGTCCGGCGCGTGCACGTAGGGCGAGATCCCGGCCGCCTGCACCCGCCCGTCCCACACGTACCGGTACGCGTCGTCGCTGGTGCGCGGCGGTGCCAGCAGCCCGACCGCGGCGACGAGGACGCTTCCCGCCAGGACCAGCGGCGCCGCCTGACGGGCCGGCACCCGCCGCAGCAGCACCAGGGCGAGCGCGAACAGCGCCGCGTCGAGCGCGTACCAGGCGTAGAGCGCCGTGCGGTCGCCCAGCGTTCCGCCGACGGTCACGGTCAGGGCCAGGGCCGCCACCAGGGCGGCGAGGGCGAGCACACAGGGCAGGCGGGTCCGGGTCGTCACGGGCCCACCCTGCCAGCCGGTGCCCGCGCGCCGGCCGCGGCGAGGCCGCCGTTCGGATTCCGTAAGCACGTCGCACCTCCTTCCGGGCGCCCCGGAGCGCTTCGATGAAGGGGTGGAATCCAAGCCCTCCGGCGGCCCCCGCCGATTCGACCCCGCCCTGCCGCCGCCGCCCGCGTTCCTGCGCCGCGGCCCCTTCCGGCCGGACGCGTTCCGGTCCCCGCTGCACGAGCCGCGGACCACGGTCGTCCTCGGCCGCTGGCTCGGCGCGGCGCTGCTGGTCTGCTTCCTGACCGGGCTCGGCAGCCATCTGCTCCAGTCCCCGCCGACCTGGCTGTCCGGTCTGCTGCCGGCACGCCCGGTGAACGGCTACCGCGTCACCCAGGGCCTGCACGTGATCAGCGGCATCGCCGCGATCCCGCTCGCCGGGGCGAAGCTCTGGGCGGTCTACCCACGGCTCTTCGAGTGGCCGCCGGCACGCAGCGTGCTCCACGCACTGGAACGGCTGGGCATCGCCGTCCTGGTCGCCGCGGTGCTGCTGGAGCTGTTCACCGGGCTCCTCAACACGCTGCAGTGGTACCCGTGGCCGTTCCCCTTCCGGCAGACCCACTTCTGGCTGGGCTGGCTGGCGACCGGGGGCCTGCTGGTCCACGTCGCCGTCAAGGCCCCGCTGATCGCCCGGAACTGGCGCCGGCCCCGGGTGCCGCTGCCGGGCCGGCGCGCCTTCCTCGCCTCGGTGACCGCGGCCACCGGGCTGGTCACCCTGACCACGGCCGGGCAGAGCGTGCCCTGGCTGCGGCGCCTCGACCTGCTGGCGCCGCGCCGCCCGGACATCGGCAGCCAGGGTCTGCCGGTCAACCGCACCGCGGCCCAGGCCGGCACCCTGGTCGTCCCCGCCGACTGGCAGTTGGAGGTCGTCGGCCCGCGGCCCTACCGGATCGGCCTCGCCGAGCTGGGCCGGCTCCCCCAGTCCGAGGCCGTGCTGCCGATCGCCTGTGTGGAGGGCTGGAGCGCGAGCGCGCGCTGGGGCGGGGTCCGGGTCGCGGACCTGCTCGCCCGGGCCGGCGCGCCCGCCGGCTCCGCCGTCCGCGTCACCTCGCTGGAGGCCGACGGCCCCTACCGCGTCATGGAGATGCCGGCGCAGTACGCCCGCGACCCGTTCACGCTCCTGGCGCTGCGCGTCAACGGCGCCACCCTGAATCCGGACCACGGCTTCCCCGCGCGGATCGTCGCACCGAACCGGCCGGGCGTGCTGCAGACGAAGTGGGTCGCCCGGATCGAGGTGGTCTGATGGCCGCCCTGCTCCGCGGCACCGTCCTCGCCGCCGGTCTGGCACTGATCGGCTTCGGCACGTACGGGCTGCTGAACGACACCTACATCACGGCACCGGTGGACGTCCTGGTGTGGGCGGTCGGCGGTCTGCTGCTGCACGACGCCCTGTGGGTGCCGCTGCTCTGCCTCGTCGGTGCGTACCTGGCCCGCGGCCCGGTGCTGCGCGGCTGGCTGACCGTCACGGCCGCGGTCACGGCGGTCGGCCTGCCGGCCGTGCTGCGGGCCGGGGACGACCACGGCAATCCCTCGCTGCTGCCGCTGCCCTACCTGCGCAACTGGCTGGTGGTGCTGGCCGCCACCGCCGTGGTCGCCCTGGGCGTCGGGCTGGTGCGGCGGTGGCGGCGCAGGACCCGCCCGGTCAGGCGCCCGGCACCCCGGGAAGACCGGTCGTGAGGCCGTCGAGCGCGCGGGCGCACGGGCACGCGCGCTCGACCGGCAGCAGCTCGATTGCCTTGAAGAGCACCGTCCGCAGCCGCTCCACGTTCCGTGCGAACTCCGCGAGCACCTCGGTGTGGGTGACGCCCTCACCGCTCTCCACGCCCGCGTCGAGGTCGGTCACCAGGGCGATCGAGGTGTAGCAGAGGCCGAGTTCGCGCGCGAGGACCGCCTCGGGGTGGCCGGTCATGCCGACCACCGACCAGCCGTTGGCGGTGAACCAGCGGGACTCGGCCCGGGTGGAGAAGCGCGGGCCCTCGATCACCACCATCGTTCCGCCGTCCACCGCTTCCCAGGCCGAACCGGCCGCCGCCGCCAGGGCGGAGCGTCGCCCGTGCGGGCAGTACGGGTCCGCCGCGGACACGTGCACCACCTCCGGCACCGAGCCGTCCGGCAGCGGCCGCCCGTCGTAGTAGGTCTGCGCCCGGCCGGAGGTGCGGTCCACGAACTGGTCCGGCACCAGCAGCGTCCCGGGGCCGAGCTCGGGCCGCAGTCCGCCGACGGCGCACGGGCCGAGCACCTGCCGCACGCCGAGCGAGTGCAGGGCCCACAGGTTCGCCCGGTAGTCGATGCGGTGCGGCGGCAGCCGGTGCCCCCGGCCGTGCCGCGGCAGGAAGGCGACCCGGCGGCCCGCCACCTCGCCCACCGCCAGCACGTCGCTCGGTTCGCCGTAGGGTGTGGCCACCCTCACCTCGGTCACGTCCGCCAGCAGTTCGTAGAGTCCGGAGCCGCCGATCACACCGATCTCGGCCGTGGGCCGCTCCTGAATGTCCGTCACGCGATTCGTCCTTCCCGGTCGATGTGCCGCCACTGTAGGAGCGGGAGCCGGGCCGGGCGGCGGTGCACGACCTTACGTTTCACGAACGCCGCTCCCGGACGGGCGCGGACGGCGCCGGGGCTTCAGGCCCGTGTCGCGGTGATCAGCCAGGTGGCCGAGGGGTACAGCACGCCGTCGGACGTCTCGTGGGCGCGGAGGGTCGTCCGCAGGTCGGCCAGCGCGCGGGCGCGGCCGGAGTCGTCGAGGTCGGCCAGCATCCAGCCGAGCAGCCCGCTGACGAACCGGTGGGCGTCGTCGGCGTCGGACCCGAAGTGCATGGGGGCGGTGAGCGGTTCGACGCGCGGTTCGGTGAATCCGGCTCCGGTGAGCAGGCGGCGCACCCGGTCGGGATCGGACAGCGAGAAGGGGCCGGGGCCGTCGGGGGGTGGTGCCGGCAGGTCCCGGCCCGCCGCCATCGCCGTCGTCAGGGCGAGGAACCACTCGTTGAGCGGGGGCGGCTGCCAGACCAGTTGTACGAACCGTCCGCCCGGCCGCACGGCGCGGGCGACGGTGCGGAACGCGACGGCGTGATCGGCGAAGAACATCGTTCCGGTCCGGCTGACGGCGAGGTCGAACTCCCGGGGCGGGAAGGAACGGATCTGGGCGTCCGCCTGCTCGAACCCGACGTTGGCGAGCCCTTGCTCCGCCGCCCGGCGCCGGGCGACGCGCAGCATCGCCGCGGACAGGTCCACGCCGAGCACCCGGCCCTCCGGGGCCCGGCGGGCGACCTCGCAGGTGATCTCGCCGGCCCCGCACCCGACGTCGAGCACACGGTCGGCCGGGCGGACGGCCGCGGCCTCCAGGAGGCGGCCCCGGTAGCCGCGCAGCGAGCGGTCGAAGCGGTCCGCGTGCTCGGCCCAGTAGGCGCCCTCGTCGCCGTCCCAGGCCCGGGCCTGCTCGGCGTTCGACGGGTCGACCTGCAGCGTCCCGGTCATCTCGACCACCGCCCTATACTCCCAATGGGACGATTCCGGTCTAACCCCGAGAGGTCGCGATGTCAAGGGAACCCTCGCTCACCACGACCTCCTACGCCGTCCTCGGACTGCTCGCGGTCCGACCGTGGAGCACCTACGAACTCGCCCGCCAGATGGACCGCAGCCTGGGCCGGATCTGGCCACGGGCCCAGAGCAAGATCTACGAGGAGCCGAAGAAGCTGGTCCGGTACGGGCTGGCCCGGGCCGAGCAGGGCTCCGTGGGCCGGCGCCCGCGCACCGTCTACGCCATCACCCCCGCGGGCCACGACGCACTCGCCGCCTGGCTCGGCGAGCCCGGCGTCGGCCCGGTCCTGGAATCGGAACAGCTGCTGAAGGTCTTCTTCGCCGACTCCGGCAGCACCGCCGACACCCTGGCCACCCTGCGCGCGGCCCGGGCCTGGGCCGTCGAACGCAACCGGGACAACCTCGCCGCCGCCCGTGCCTACGCCGCCGGAGAGGGCCCCTTCCCCGAGCGGGCCGCACAGACGCTGCTGGTCGGCCGCTTCCTCACGGACTACTACCGGCTGGTCGCCGACTGGGCCGACTGGGCCGCGGCGGCCGTCGAGCAGTGGCCCGACGAACCCCGCGACGCAGCCGCCGACCCGGACGAGCTGACGGAGACGGCCCGACGGGCCGCCTGGAGCGCAGCCGGCGACGGACCCGCCCCGCCCTCCGGCTCGCCGGCCGGCTGACCGATCGGTCCCGCATACCCCCCGGGGTGCACTCGCGCAACGCAGGCCCGTCGGGGCGCGCGGAACGAGACCGTCAGTGTGCGCGATGTGCCGGCGGACCGTGTGCCGCGCCTGCGGCAAGGCCGGCTAGGCGGGATGCGGTCAGCACGTCGACCAGGTCCTCGCCCGGGGCGAGCGCCTGGGGCCAGGGTGGGACTGCGGGCTCCGTCCGGAGGACCGCCCGGGCCTTGACCCACCCCGGCCCCGGTGTCAGTTGCCCGCGCCGACGTACAGGGCGATCGCGTCGCCCGCGCCGACCGTGGCCGTGAAGGTGCCGTCGGCCGCGACGGTGTACCGGGTGCCGCTGCACCCTCCGCCGCTGCTCGGGTCCGCGTGCTGGACGTCGCAGTAGCCGCCGGCCGGCAGAGAGGTCTGGAAGGTCCGGGTGATCGGGCCGGTCTCGTGGTTGATGGCCACGTAGCCCTTGCTGCCGCGGCCGAAGGCGATCACGTTGTTGCCGTTGGACCACCAGTTGGTCACCGCGGTGCCGTTCACGGCGTTGCGGAAGCCCACCATGTTGGCGATCTGGCGCCACTCGTGCTGGCACTTCCAGCCGTTCTGGTAGCAGGCGGTGACGGTGCCGCCGTTCGGCGGGCCGGCGTCGATGTCGGTGAACTCGTACCCGGAGTAGACGTTCGGCGAGCCGTACGGCCAGGCCAGCAGGTAGACGTTGGCGAGGGTGTAGGTGTTGCCGTACTTGTAGTTGAGGGTGGAGCCGTTCCGCTCGGTGTCCCAGTTGTCGGTGAAGGTGCGGGAGTTGCCGCTGGGCAGGTAGCCGGCGCCCCAGGAGTCGTTCCAGTTGTTGAGGTAGGCGAGCTTCTCGCCGGTGAAGATCCGCTTGAGGTCGTAGGCGCCCATGAAGGCGTCGACGTCGCCGGTGCCGGTGTACTCGCCGGGCTGGACCGCCTCGCCGGAGGCGTAGATGACCTCCTGGGCCCAGTAGATGCCCGGATTGGTCAGCTTGGCCTTGATCGCGGAGAGGTCGGCGGCCGCGATGTGCTTGGCGGCGTCGATCCGGAAGCCGTCCACGCCCTTGGCGATCAGGGTGTTGAGGTAGCCGGCGATGGTGGAGCGCACGTAGTCGCTGCCGGTGTCGAGGTCGGCGAGACCGGACAGCTCGCAGTTCTGCACGTTGGCGCGGTCGGCGTAGTTGCTGATGTTGCTGCGGCAGGAGTGGAAGTCCCAGTCCTGGTAGTAGCCCGGGTAGGTGTACTTCGAGTAGACCGTCCCGCCGGTCCCCGTGCCGCTGCCCGCGCTCATGTGGTTGACGACGGCGTCCACGACGACCTTCACGCCTGCGGCGTGGCAGGTGTTGACCATGTTCGTGAACGCGGTGGCGTCGCCGAGCCTGCCGGCGATCTTGTAGCTGACGGGCTGGTACGAGGTCCACCACTGACCGCCCTGGATGTGCTCCTGCGGCGGCGACACCTCGACGTAGCCGTAGCCCTTGGGGCCGAGGAAGTTGGTGCACTCCTTGGCGACGGAGGCGTAGGACCACTCGAAGAGCGTGGCGGTGACGGTCTTGGTGCCGGGAGTGGTGGCCTGCGCGGCGGGCGGGCAGGCCACCAGACCGGTGCCGCCGGTGAGGACGGCGAGGGCGGCGAGGGTGGTGGCGCGACGGGCGCGACGGGGCCGGATGCGACGCGGATCGTGGCCGAGCACGACGTTGTCCACGGAGTCTCCTGTGGGGGCGGAGCCGGGTGGGTGGGACGGCCGGAGGCCGGTGGAGCGGCCCTGCGAGCCCGAACGCCGGTGGGGGCCGGACGCCCTTGCTGCAAGACTCATGAAACTTGCTGGAAACTTTCTGCGCTGACCGTAGGGTGCTGATGAGTGCCCGTCAAGAGTTCGGCCCGTCACCCTTCGTCACCCCGCCCCTCCCCCTCACCCCCAGCCGCGACCGGCACCGCGAACGTGCACCTCGAAGAGGCGCCGCGAGGACGGCGGCCACCGGGGACGAACGGGCCGGAGCGGACGGCCACCCCCTCCCGGGTCGTCCGGCCCGCGGCGGCTCGACCCACCGGTACGGGTCCGGGCCGGGTGAGGCGTACGGAAGTTGCGGGACGTACTGGTTCCCCCGGTCCGGGCCCAGGGCACCGGCGGTGGTCGCACAGATCCGCCGGACGGCATCGTCGACGTTCAGGTTCCACGGGGCGACCGCCCGACAGCACCACGGCGTCCGGGCGGAGGCCGGCGTGGACCGCTCCGGCCGCGTGGATCGTGGCCAGCGCCTCGGCGAGGCCGGTGGCCAGCATGCCCAAGGTGCGGTCCGGCAGGACCCCGGGCCCCGGTACAGCCCGGCGCAGCGTCGGCCCCGGGACGAACGCGGTCGCGACCGCCGGGACGGGCCCGTCCGGGTCGGCGTCCACCACCGGCGCGAGGAGCCCCCGTGACCGAACGGGCCGCACCGACCGCAGCCCGGAGCAGTTCCCTGGAAGCGCCGCCCACCGCGGCCTCGGGCCCGAACACCTTGACCGCGACCGTCCGCCCGCCGTTCGAGCGCCCCAGGTGGACCGCCCCCGCGCTGCCGGACCCCGCCGTCTGCCGTTTGCGCCCCTGCGAACAATCCCGATTCCCTTGCTGCGCCGAACAGTTCGAGAACCGGCACGGCGTCCGAGGGGGGAGACGGACGTCGACCGGGAGTGCACGGGGCGGCCGGGCGGCGATGCAGCTCCGGCGGGTGAAGTCCGGTGGGGCACGCGGGAGCGGTCACTCCGCAACGATCTTCGCCCGATGTCTACCGGCAGGTAACCCCGATGGGCCATCCTGCTCCCATCCTCACTAAAGGAGCATGAGCATGGCAGGACGAATCGGTGTGCGGCATCTCGCGGTCGCGGCGGCGACCGGGGGCGTACTGCTCGTCGGGGTGGCCCAGCCGGCCACCGCCGCCACGAACGCACCGGCCCCGGCCGCGGCCCCTGCGGCCACCCCCGTAGCGGCCCCCGCACAGAGCCTCGGCCGGCCGAGCGTGCCGTACGAGACCTGGCTGAAGGACGTTCAGGTGGTGGCTGACTCGGCGGGTGCGTACCTGCAGGCGAGAGTGCCGCAGGCGCCGACGACGTACCGGCCCGCGGTCGTCCTCGACATCGACAACACCTCGCTGGAGACCGACTACACGCCCTCCTACCCGACGCCGGCGATCGCCGCGGTGCTGAAGGTGGTGCAGGCGGCGCACGACCGCGGGGTGAAGGTCTTCTTCGTCACCGCCCGGCCGGACTTCGTCGACGCGTTCACCCGGTACAACCTGACGAAGGTGGGATACCCGGTGGACGGGCTGTACGGCCGGTCGTTCTGGGACCTCTTCCAGGAGACCGGAGCCTTCAAGACGGCGAAGCGCCAGGAGATCGAGCGCAACGGCTACACGATCGTCGCCAACATCGGCAACAACACGACGGACCTGGTGGGCGGCCACGCCGAGCGGACGTTCAAGCTGCCCGACTACGGCGGCACGCTCTCCTGAGCCCCCGACCGCCGATCCGGGCGCGGCACGCCGCGCCGGCCCCGCGCCCGGATCGACGGCCCCGCGCTCGGGTCACCGGCCCCACAGACCAGTCGCCGGCACGCGTCGGCCCGGCCGCAGCAGTCCGGCAGGGCACGCACCACGGTCGCCGCATACGGTGGGTCGGTGGACGGTGACGCGGAAACCCTGGGCGAGAACGCGCTTCGCACGGTCGGGGTCCGGTCGGCCGAGGACGTCCGCGAGGCCCTCGAATGGCTCGGGACGTGTTCGCGCATCGAGGAGATCGGACCGGGCGGCCGGGGCGCGGCCGCGGCCTACCGCTGGGCGCTCGACCCCGGCAGCCCCCGACCCTCCGACGGTGTCCGCGGCACTCCGGCCGCCGGGCCCGCAGCGGACCGGGAACGGCTCGGGGCGGAGGAGCGCGCCGCGCTCGCCGTCGCCCACGACACGGCGCGGAGCCACGAGCAGCGGGACTTCGCCCACGGCGCGGCGCAGGCCCTCGGCTGGATCCTCGGGCACACCGGCGTCCGCTTCTGACGACCGCGGCGGTCCCGAGTCCCGGTGATGCGGGCGAAGCCGAGCCGCTGGGACATGTGACGCGTTCCGCCGCAGGGAGCCGGTGTCACCGGCGCCCCGGATCCCCACGTTCGGCCGCTCCCGGGGGCCACCCCCGCGCAGACGGCTGAGAGCGCGATCACGCCCACCATGCGCCACGCTCCCCCACCTTGAACAGCCACGATGCCAGGCAGGTGGGCCCGAAGCGTCCGCCTCGCAAGCCCTGCGCCCGGCCGCCGCACCGGGCCGGCGCCATCGCCGGCCGCCCGGCACAGCGCCGGCAAGTTGAGGGATCGAGCGACAACTCAGCTTTCGGGAACGGTTGTTGAAGTTCTTGACGTGGACATACAGCGCTGTAAAGCTCGTCACACCGGTCTGGACCAGTACCTCTGAAAGCGCTCTCCCCTTGCAGGCCTCCCCGCCTGCCCGGAACTGAGGAGAACTCACGCAATGAGGCACGTCAACGGCGTACGGGCGGTCCTGCCCGCCTTGCTCGCCCTCACCTCCCTGGGCTTCGGCCTCTCCCCCGCGACGGCCGCACCGGACACCGCACCGGCCGCTTCGACGGTACGGACCACCCCGGCCCCCGGCCCCGGGCTGGTCGACGCGCTCCGGCGCGACCTGGGCCTGACCCGGGACCAGGCCCTCACCCGTCTCGACCAGGAGGCGACTGCGGCCCGGCTGCTGCCCCGGGTACGCGACCTCGCCGGCTCCGCGTACGGCGGCGCCTGGTTCGACCCGGCCCAGGGACGCCTGGTCGTCGGACTCACCGACCCCGCCCGGGCCGCGGCAGTGCGGGCCGCGGGCGCGGCCACCACCTCCGTGGCCCGTACGGAGGCCGCGCTCGACCGGGCCAAGGCCGCCGTCGACACCGTGAGCAGAAACCGCCGCGCCCCCGCCGCGGTCACCGGATGGCGGGTCGATCCCCGCCGCAACGCGGTCGTCGTCTCCGTCGCGGCCGGGGCCCGCGCGGACAGCGGGGTGAACGCGTTCCTCGACGCCGCGGCCGCGGCCGGGCCGGTGACGGTCGAGGAGACCGCGGAGCATGGTCCGCGGACCCTCTCGGCCGGGGTGGTCGGCGGCGACCCGTACTACATCAACGGCAACACCCGCTGTTCCATCGGCTTCGCCGTCCAGGGCGGCTTCGTCAGCGCCGGGCACTGCGGCCGGGCCGGCAGCAGCGTCGTCGGCTGGGACGGCTCGGCCATGGGGTCGTTCGTCGACTCGTCCTTCCCCGGCAACGACTACTCCTACATCCGCATCGGGAACGGCTGGTGGACGGTGCCGGTCGTGCTCGGCTGGGGCACCGTCAGCGACGTGCTCGTCCGCGGCTCCTGGCAGGCACCGGTCGGCTCCTCGGTGTGCCGCTCCGGATCCACCACGCACTGGCACTGCGGCAGCGTCCTCGGGCTCGACGAGACGGTCAACTACAGCCAGGGCGCGGTCTACCAGCTGACCCGCACCAGCGTCTGCGCCGAACCCGGCGACTCCGGCGGCTCGTTCGTCACCGGCGACCAGGCCCAGGGCGTCACCTCGGGCGGCTGGGGCAACTGCTCGTCCGGCGGGCAGACCTGGTTCCAGCCCGTCAACGAGATCCTCTCCCGCTACGGCCTGACCCTGGTCACTGCCTGACGGCTCCCTCCCGGCCCGCACCGCCCACGGCTCCCGCACCGGCCGCGGGCGGTGCGGGAGCCGTCCGTCCCCTCGGTGCGCCGCGGGCGGTCGGACCGGGGCCGGCGGTCAGACCGCGGCCGCGGCGGGCGACGGTCGGCGGGACAGGGCGTCGGAGGCCTTGGCGGTGGCGTACAGGGAGACGGCGAGCGCGGCGGCCAGGGCGGCTCCGGCGGCGAGGACGCTGCCGGAGGAGACGGCCTTGGCGTCACCGGCCTCGCTGCGGGCGGATCCGGTGACGAACGGCAGGACCACCAGGACGGCGACGCCGAGCACGACCTCGCCCCAGACGACCGCGGGGAAGTGGCGCAGCGTCAGGTGGAGCAGCGAGGTGGTGCCGTCGGCGCGGCGGGCCCGGGCGATGCGGGGCATCAGCCAGAACTGGTTGACACCTCCGGCGGCGACCAGGCCGAGGACGAGGGCGCCCTTGACGAGCAGCGCGATGCCGTAGCCGGTGGTCCACAGCTGGGAGACGGCGCCGACGTGCTTCCACGTGAGCCACAGCCCGGAGAGGGTGACGGCGCCGACGCAGACCATGGCGACGAGGCTGAAACGGCGCCACACGTCGGCCCAGAGCAGGCCGGCGGCGCCGCCGAGGCGGCTGCGGGTGGCGGCGAGGGAGACGAGCAGGGCGAGGCCGCCGAGCCAGACGGTGCCGGAGACGATGTGGGTCTGGTCGAGGACGAGGTCGAGCCAGCGGTCCAGCTGGTCCGGGGTGGTGGTCGGTACCGCGGCGATCAACGTGACGGCCAGGGAGAGCGGCAGCACGGCGAGGGCGATGCGGTCGAGGTGGCGGCGGGCCGCGGGGGCGAACAGGGCGATCATCGCCGCGGCCGTGGCAGCGAGGACGAGGTTCTGCACGAGGTAGACGGTCCCCTGGGCGATCCAGGCGCCCTCGGCGGCGGGGGCGCGGAGGAAGTGCCGGATCCGGCCGGGGGCGAGCGCGTCACCGAAGGGCATGCCCTTGCCCGCGCGGGCGACCCGGCCGGCGAGCTGGAAGTATCCGGCGGCCAGCAGGACGACGCCAGCCCAGGCGATGTGGGCGGCCGATCTGGTGCGCAGGGCGGCGGCGTCCCCGTCGTCGGCGGCGCTCCGCAGGGCGGGCCGGACGGTGGTGGCGTAGGTGACGGCCGTGCCGATGGCACCGGCGAGGCCGATGAAGTAGCCGGTCTTGGTCAGGACCCGCCAGAGCGGGGGCGTGGTGTATCCGGCCGTGTTCGCGGCCAAGAGCAGACTGTTCATGAGGACAGGCTAGCCTTAGTGAGGTTAGCCTATCTTTATTTCCGCCTACCTTTGTTCACCTGTCCTCGACCCGCGGCGCCCCCGCACGGCTCCGCCAGTGCTCGTGATCGCCGGTTCGGACGGGGTACGGGACAAAGGTGCTGGTGCGCTCGTCGACCGCCAGGGGCAGGCCGATGGCCGGGGCGGCGCGCTGGGGGCAGGCGGGGCGTTCGCAGACCTTGCAGCCGAGGCCGATCGGGGTGGCCGCCGACGGGTCGGCCAGGTCCAGTCCGGTGGAGTACACCAGCCGGGCGGCGTGCCGCAGTTCGCAGCCGAGCCCGATCGCGAAGGTCTTGCCCGGCCGGCCCCATCCGCCCGGCGACCGGGTGACGGCGCGGGCCGTCCACAGGTAGCGCCGCCCGTCGGGCATCGAGGCCACCTGCACGTGCACCCGGCCGGGCGAGGCGAAGGCCTCGTAGACGTTCCACAGCGGGCAGGTGCCGCCGGTGCGGGAGAAGTGGAAGTCGGTCGCGGACTGCCGCTTGGAGACGTTGCCCGCGCGGTCGACGCGGACGAAGGAGAACGGCACACCGCGCAGCCCAGGCCGCTGGAGGGTGCTCAGCCGGTGGCAGACGGTCTCGTAGCCGACGCCGAAGTGGTCGGCGAGGTGCTCGATGTCGTAGCGGGCCGCCTCCGCCTCGGCGTGGAAGGCGGTGTACGGCAGGACCAGCGCCGCGGCGAAGTAGTTGGCCAGGCCGATCC
This sequence comes from Kitasatospora sp. DSM 101779, assembly GCF_025655475.1. Classification (GTDB taxonomy): domain Bacteria; phylum Actinomycetota; class Actinomycetes; order Streptomycetales; family Streptomycetaceae; genus Kitasatospora. The sequence goes on from NZ_JAHTIK010000001.1 coordinate 1,135,002, forward strand.
GGGTGAGCGACCAGGCGGTGGAGCCCTCCGGGCCGTCCTCGGCCGCGAGTTCGGAGAGCAGCGGGTCGTGCTCCAGGTAGGCGAGTTGGGTGGCCATCCGGAAGGCCTGCTGGCCGGGGCGCAGCCGGTCCGACAGGTGCAGCACCCGGTCGTGCGGGTCGTACCGGTGGAGCTGCTCGCCTCCCGTCGCGGTCCGGACGCCGTGGGCGTCCGCCAGGCGCTCGGCCAGTACCGACCGGACGCGGCCGCGCCTCGGCCGGATCGTGGCCGCCAATTCCTCGGCCGCGGTGTCGAGTTCGTGGAGGTAGTTCTTGCGCCGGTAGAAGAACTCGCGGACCTGCTCGTGCGGGGTGAGCGTCTCCGCCGCGGGCCCGCGATCCCCGGCGAGGACGGCGAGCTGTTCGGCGACCGCTCGGCGGCTGCGACTCAGTTCTGTCAACAGGCTTGCCACGGCGGGCAGTCGGGCGGCGAGCTCGTCGAGGTCGCCCGGGGTCACGCGGCCGGCCGCGATCTCCTCGCCGAGCGTTTCACGGAGTTCGGCGGTGAGCCGGGCGCTGTCCGGCGGTGCGAAGTAGCCGGCCTCGACACCGAACGCCTCGGTGAGGCGGAGCAGGACGGGGACGGTGAGCGGACGGGCGTCGTGCTCCAGCTGGTTGAGGTAGCTGGGCGACAGCTCGACGAGCCTGGCCGTCGCGGCCTGGCTCAGCCCGCGCTCCTCCCTCAGGCGGCGCAGTCGCGCCCCGGCGAAGGCCTTGCCCATCGTCGTCCCCCCTGTCCCGCGGTCCTGCCGGCCGATGCCGCAGCCTAGCCGGAGCATCGACGGGCGGGCCTTCGCAGGCTTCGCGGATTCGCCGGTCCGGCTTCGCAGAACGTGGCAACGGGCCACTGGTGACGGCGGCCTGCCGAGGTGCCAGAGTCGTTGCTGCGGCCGGGAGGTGCGCGCAGCAGCAGCGAAACACCAGCTCGGTCACCCTGGCGCGGCTGCCCGGGCGATCCCGTCTCGCGGTGTCCCACCGCCGCCCGGCGCCACCCGGCCGCCCGCTCACCCCCGGCGGTGAGACGCATCACATCCTTCGCAAAGCACACCTGTCGCGACGTTCATCCGCCGCGACGCGCATTCCCCGCAACGAGCACCCTCGGGAGCAGACCATGGCCATCTCGGTTCGGCAACAGCAGCAGGAACAGCAGGCGGCGGCGCTCGCCGCCCGGTGGGCGAGCGACCCTCGCTGGGCCGGCATCGAGCGCAGCTTCTCCGCCGAGGACGTGGTGCGGCTGTCCGGCACGGTGCGCGAGGAGCACACGCTGGCCCGGCGCGGAGCGGAGCGGCTGTGGCGGCAGCTGCACGAGCGGGACTACGTCCACGCGTTGGGTGCGCTGACGGGTGGTCAGGCCGTACAGATGGTGAGGGCCGGGCTGCAGGCGATCTACCTGTCGGGCTGGCAGGTCGCCGCCGACGCCAACCAGGCCGGTCAGACCTACCCGGACCAGAGCCTGTACCCGGCCGACTCCGTTCCCCGGGTGGTACGGCGGATCAACAACGCACTGCTGCGGGCGGACGGGATCGACGCGGCGGAGGGCAACGACGGGCCGGATTGGCTGGTGCCGATCGTGGCCGACGCCGAGGCCGGGTTCGGCGGCCCGCTGAACGCCTTCGAACTGACCAGGGGCATGATCGCGGCGGGTGCGGCCGGCATCCACTACGAGGACCAGCTCGCCTCGGAGAAGAAGTGCGGGCACCTCGGCGGCAAGGTCCTCGTCCCCACCGCCCAGCACATCCGCACCCTCAACGCGGCCCGGCTGGCCGCCGACATCGCCGACGTGCCGACCGTGATCGTGGCCCGCACCGATGCGCTGGCGGCCAGTCTGCTCACCACCGACGTGGACGAGCGCGACGCCCGGTTCTGCACCGGCGAGCGCACCGCCGAGGGCTTCTTCCGGGTCGAGCCGGGCATGGCGCCGGTGATCTCGCGCGGCCTCGCCTTCGCGCCCCACGCCGACCTGCTGTGGGTGGAGACCGGCACCCCGGACCTCGCCCAGGCCCGCGCGTTCGCGGAGGCGGTCAAGGCCGAGTACCCGGACAAGATGCTCGCCTACAACTGCTCGCCGTCCTTCAACTGGAAGGCGGCCCTGGACGACGACGAGATCGCCAAGTTCCAGCGCGAGTTGGGCGCGATGGGCTACCGCTTCCAGTTCATCACCCTGGCCGGCTTCCACGCGCTCAACCACTCGATGTTCCAGCTGGCCCGCGGCTACGCCGAGCACGGCATGACCGCCTACGTCGACCTGCAGGAGGCCGAGTTCGCGGCGGTGCCGGACGGCTACACCGCGGTCAAGCACCAGCGCGAGGTCGGCACCGGCTGGTTCGACCAGGTCTCCACCGCGCTCAACCCGAACGCCGAGACGCTGGCACTGACCGGCTCCACCGAGGCCGAGCAGTTCCACTGACCGAAGCCGGCGGCCGCCCTGCGGGGGGCTCCACGGCCGCCGCTCCCCCGCCCGGGGCCTCGTTGAGGGACGAGGCCCCGGGCCCGCCACCGCCTGCTCCCTGCTCCCTGCTTCCCGCTCCCTGCTCCCTGCTTCCCGCTTCCCGCTTCCCGCTTCCTGGAGAGCCGTATGAGCCGCACCGTCCGCACCGAGGTGCTCGGCGAAGCCGAGGACCGCTTCGAGGAGATCCTCACCGACGAGGCGCTCGACTTCCTCGCCCGTCTGCACGACGCCTTCGCAGACCGCCGCACCGCCCTCCTCGCCGAACGTGCCCGCCGTGCCGCGAACCTGGCCGACGGCGGCACCCTGGACTTCCTCCCGGGGACCCGCACCGTCCGCGAGGACCCGACGTGGCGCGTCGCGGGCGCCGGACCGGGCCTGGAGGACCGCCGGGTGGAGATCACCGGACCGCCCGAGCGCCGGATGACCGTCAACGCCCTCAACTCCGGGGCGCAGGTGTGGCTGGCGGACTTCGAGGACGCCACCGCCCCCACCTGGCACAACATCGTCTCCGGCCAGCTCAACCTGCTCGACGCGATCGAGCGCCGGATCGACGACACCACCCCGGAGGGCAGGCGGTACCGGATCGGCGACGACCCGGCCACGATCGTCGTCCGCCCCCGCGGCTGGCACCTCGACGAGGCCCACCTGCTGATCGGCGGCCGCCCCGCCGTCGGCGCCCTGGTCGATTTCGGCCTCTACCTCTTCCACTGCGGCCGGCGGCAGATCGACCGCGGCAGCGGCCCGTACTTCTACCTGCCCAAGCTGGAGAACCACTTCGAGGCCCGGCTCTGGAACGACGTCTTCACCTTCGCCCAGCGCGAGTTGGGCATCCCGTACGGCACGGTCCGGGCCACCGTGCTGATCGAGACCGTCACCGCCGCCTTCGAGATGGAGGAGATCCTGCACGAGCTGCGTGACCACGCCGCCGGGCTCAACGCCGGGCGCTGGGACTACCTGTTCAGCCTGATCAAGAACTTCGCCCACCACGGCCCGCGGTTCGTCCTGCCGGACCGGGCGGACCTCACCATGACCCAGCCCTTCCTGCGCGCCTACACCGACCTGCTGGTGCGCACCTGCCACCGGCGCGGGGCCCACGCCGTCGGCGGCATGGCCGCGGCGGTCCCGCAGCGCGACCACGAGGCGAACCGGGCCGCGCTCGCCAAGGTCCGCCTCGACAAGGAGCGCGAGGCCGGCGACGGCTTCGACGGGTCCTGGGTCGCCCATCCGGGCCTGGTCGCCACCTGCCGCGCCGCCTTCGACGCCGTCCTCGGCGAACGCCCGAACCAGCTCGACCGCACCCGCGAGGACGTCGAGGTCACCGCCGCCGACCTGCTCGGAGTGCACCGGCTGAGCGTCGGCCTCCCGACCGAGCAGGGCGTTCGCTCGAACGTCGCCGTCGCCCTGCGGTACCTGACGGCCTGGCTCGGCGGCTCCGGCGCCGTGGCCGTGTTCGGCCTGATGGAGGACGTCGCGACCGCCGAGATCGCCCGCTGCCAGCTCTGGCAGTGGCAGCACCACTGCTCCCGCCTCTCCGGAGGCTCCCTCGCCACCCCCGACCTGGTGCGGCGCCTGGCCGACCGCGAGCGGGCCGCCCTGCTCGCCGAGGGCGCCGAACCGACGCGGGTGGACGACGCCGTACGGATCCTCGAGGAGACCGCGCTCGGCGCCGAACTGCCTGCCTTCCTCACCACCGGGGCGTACGCCCGCCACCTCGTCCGCGTCCGCACCGCGGCCTGAGCCGCCCCAGCACGGAGGCAGTGCCATGAACGAGATCCGCCGTGTCGCCGTCGTCGGCGCCGGACAGATGGGCTCCGGCATCGCCGAGGTCTTCGCCCGCGCCGGGCTCGACACCGTCGTCTGCGAACGCGACACCACAGCCCTGCGCGCCGCCCGCGCCCGCATCGACCGTTCCCTGCACCGCGCCGCCGTCCGCGGCCGGATCGACGAGCACCGGCGCGCCGAGGCCTGGGCCCACCTGCTGTTCGCCGACGACCTCGAGGCGGTCGCCGACCGTCAACTCGTCGTCGAGGCCGTCGTCGAGGACGAGGGCGTCAAGACCGAGGTGCTGAGCCGTCTCGACAAGGTGCTCGCCGCCGAGGACGCCGTCCTCGCCACCAACACCTCGGCCGTCCCGGTCACCCGGCTCGGCATCGCCACCACCCGCGCCACGCACGTGCTCGGCCTGCACTTCTTCAACCCGGCGCCGGTGATGCCCCTGGTCGAGCTGGTCCCCTCGCTGCACACCGCGCCGGCGGTGCTGCAACGCGTCGAAGCCTTCACCACGGGCGCCCTCGGCAAGCACGTCATCCGCTCCCGCGACCGGGCCGGCTTCGTGGTCAACGCGCTGCTCGTCCCGTACCTGCTGTCCGCGATCCGGATGGCCGAGGCCGGGCACGCCGGCCCCGAGGACATCGACACCGGCATGGTGCACGGCTGCGCCCACCCGATGGGTCCGCTCCGACTGGCCGACCTGATCGGTCTGGACACGGTCGAGGCGATCGCGCGCTCGCTCTACGAGGAGTACAAGGAGCCGTTGTTCGCGCCGCCGCCGCTGCTCTCCCGGATGGTCGAGGCGGGCCTGCTCGGCCGCAAGACCGGCCGCGGCTTCCACTCCCACCCGGGGGTGTGACCGGGCACCCGGGGGGGTGACCGGGCCCGCTCCCGAGAAACGGATAGTCCATCCGCATGTGCTACCGTCAGCATAAGCGGATGAGCTATCCGAATCTCTCGAGGTGGAGGAACGCATGCGGAAGACAGCGGTGGTCACGGCCGGCACGGGCGGCATCGGACTGGAGACGGCCGTGGGCCTGGCGGCGGCCGGGTACGCGGTGACCGTGGTCGGCCGCGACCCCGACCGGGGCGCGCGGGCGGTCGGGCGGATCGACGCGGCGGGTCCGGCGCACCGCAGCCGGTTCCTGGCCGCCGACCTCGGCTCGCTCGACCAGGTGCGCACCCTCGCCGAGCGACTGGCGGCCGACCACGCGGCCTCCGGCGATCCGCTGACCGTGCTGGTCAACAACGTCGGGGCGATGTTCCCCGAGCGCACGAGCCTGGGCGGCGTCGAGGCCTCCTTCGTCGTCAACCACCTCTCGCCGTACCTGCTGACGGAACTGCTGCTGCCGACGCTGACCGCGGCGGCGCCGAGCAGGATCGTCAACGTCACCTCGGGCGCGGTCGCCCTCGCCAGGCGCGGGTTCGAGACCGTCGAGCCGCCCGGCGGCTACTACGGCTTCCACTGGTACGGCCGCGCCAAGCTCGCCAACCTGGCCTACACGCTCGACCTCGCCGCGCGACTGGACGGCACGGGCGTCTCGGTCTTCGCCGCCGATCCGGGCGGGGCCGCGACCGACATGACCGACGGCACCATGACCGACCCGCGGATCGTCTCGCCGGCGCTGCGGCTGCTGTGGCCGCTGGTGCGCCGCAGGTTCGAGCGCTCGACCTCGGGACCGGCGTCGGCGGCCGCCAGGCCCTCGATCACCGCCGCGACCGACGAGGCCCTGGCGGGCCGGACCGGCCTGCTCCTCGGCGCCGACACCCGACCCGCGGCGCCGCTCCGCGCGGCCGCCGACCCCCGGGTCGCCGGGGCGGTGCGCCGGCTCAGCGAACGGCACGCTCCCCTGAGCACCGCCTGACCGTTTCGCCGCGGCGCCTGACAGACCGTCCGGTGCGGCGTCGGCGGCGGCCCGGTCCGGCAGCGCCGGCTCCGGCTCCGGCTCCGGCTCCGGCGGCGGAGACATCCGGATGGGCCATCCGATTAGCATGTGCCCATGACGACGACGCCCCTGCGCAAGGATGCGGCCCGCAACTGGGACCGGATCGTCTCCGTCGCCCGCGACCTGGTCGACCGGGGCGAACCGCTGCACCTCAACGACGTCGCCCGTCGCGCCGGGCTCGGGGTCGGCACCGTCTACCGCCACTTCCCCACGCCCGAGGCCCTGTTGGAGACGGTCGCCGCCCCCTGCCTGGAGGCCCTTGCCGCGCACGGGGAACAGGCGCTGGCCGACACCGAGCCGTGGCGCGCGTTCGAGGGCTTCCTGCTCCGCACGGTCGAGGCGCAGGTCTCCGACGCCTCGCTGGCCCCGGTCAACGCCGCGGCCGAGGACGCGCTGCCGCGCACCGCGGAACTCAAGCGGTCCCTCCGCTCGGCCGGTGCCGCGCTCCTCGACCGGGCCCGCGACGCCGGGGCCGTCCGCCCGGACCTGGCCGCCACCGACCTCGTCCCGCTCCTGTGCGGCATCGCCCACGCCGTCGACGTGCACGGCGGCACGCCCGCCGACCGCACCGACACCGCCCGGCGCTACCTCGCCGCCCTCCTCGGCGGCCTGCGGGCCGCACCCCCGACCGGCTGAGGCGTCATCCCCCGGTGACGGTGTCCCCGTGACGGTGGGCCACCCGCCATTCGCCGTCCTCGCGACGGTAGATCTGGGTGACGCGGAGCACGTACGTCCGCGGCCGCCCGTCGACGGACGCCGACACGTGCTCCAGGCCCGCGGTGTACGCCAGGTCGCCCACCACGTCGGCGACGAGCAGCTCGAACCGGTAGGCGGTGCAGTCGGAGAAGCTCGCCTCCAACGCGGCGAAGAGCTCGCCGACCTCCCGTCGGCCGACCGCGGTGCGCCACGCCCCGAGGACGCTCACCGGCTCCTGCCGCGACCACAGCGCGCGGCGCGGGGCCGCGTCGCCGTCGTGCAGGGACCGCTCCGCCGCGTACAGCGCGGTCCCGACCCAGTGCAGGAAGTCGTCACGGTCGGTCACAGGCTCATGATGCCCCGCCACCCCCGGGCGGGGAGCGCAGCACGCCGACCGGTGTGCGACGCACCGCGGCACGGCACGGCGGTCACGGCACGGCGGTCACCGCCTAACGGTCACGGCACGGCTGACTCGGCACGGCGGTCACTGCACGGCGGCGGCGCGCCGGTCGAGGACGGCCAGGGCGCGCCGGCCCCAGCGAATGTTCTCCTCCTCGAAGGCGAGGCCGCGCAGCAGGGTGAGGTAGGGGCCGATCCGTTCGGCGCCGGCGAGGAACTCGTCCTCGGTGCGGCCGGCGAGGAGCCGGGTGCGCAGCCGTTCCCAGCGGGCGATCTTCGCCTCGGCCCAGGCGATCCGTTCGGCGATCGCGGCCCGCACGGCCCCGGCGTCGCCCGCGTCGACCGCGCGGACCTTGACCATCAGTTCGTCGCGGATCGCGCCGGGGCGCAGCGGCTCGGCGGTGAACTCCCGCAGCTGTCGGCGGCCGGCCTCGGTGAGCGAGAAGAGCCGCTTGTTGGGGCGGCGCTCCTGTTCGACGACGCGGGCCCGGACGAGCCCCTCGGCCTCCATCCGGTCGAGCTCCCGGTAGAGCTGCTGCGGGGTGGCCATCCAGAAGTTCGCGACCGATGCGTCGAACTCCTTGGCCAGGTCGTACCCGGACGCCTCGCCCTCCAGCAGTGCGGCCATCACCGCGTTGCGCAACGCCATCCCGACAGGGTAGCGCCGTCCGTGCGGGCGGCTCTGGACAGCGGCGCAGGTGGCCGCCTAGTCTCCTCCACACCTATTCAAAAAGTTGAATATCTCCCCCACCGGAGGTGGCCGGATGCACCCCTTCCGCGAGGCCGTCGAGCGGCGCGACGCGGCGGCGATCGAGGCGTTGCTCGCCGAGGACGTCGTCTTCACCAGCCCCGTCGCCTTCAAGCCGTACCCGGGCCGGGCGATCACCGCGGCGATCCTGCGCGCCGTGATGCAGGTCTTCGAGGACTTCCGCTACGTCCGGGAGTTCGCAAGCGAGGACGGCCGCGGGCACGCGCTCGCCTTCACGGCGACGGTGGACGGCCGGCGGGTGGACGGCTGCGACTTCCTCCACCTCGACGAGGACGGGCTGATCGACGACCTCACGGTGATGGTCCGTCCGCTGTCCGGCGCCAACGCGCTGGCCGCCGCGATGGGCGCCCGGTTCGATCAGATCACCCGCGAGGCGATGGAGGCGTCCGCCGGCTGACGGGCGCTCGGCGGGCGGACGGGGAACGGCCGGTGCGGGGCGACCGCACCGGTCCGCCGCGGCGCCCGCCGGCCCCTCAGCCCCTCAGCCGTCGGCCCGCTCGTTCACGCAGAGGACGTTCCCTTCGCTGTCCTTGAACCAGGCCGCGCGCATCCCCTCGGCCTCCGCCACGCCGTCGACCGTCTTCAGGCCGGGCAGGTCGTAGTCCTCGAAGGTGACGCCGCGGTCGCGCAGCTCCTTCATCTCGGCGTCGAGGCCGGTCACCTTCCAGCTCGCCAGGGTGTGCCCGGCCTGGCCGCCGTACGGAGTCTCGTAGATCCCGAACTTGGTGCCGCCACACTCGAAGGTGACCTCCTGCGGGCCCTCCTCGGAGAGCGTCAGCCCCAGGGTGTCGCGGTAGAACGCCTTCGCCCGTTCCAGGTCGGCGGCCGGAATGATGGCGAGCAGCGGCGCATCAGCAAGCATGTCCATCGCCTCCTCCTCCCAGGCTAGGCCCGCTCGGGTGACGGCGACACCGAAGTCCGAGCGGGCCTCCGGGGCAGCGGATCGCCGTCCCGGCGAGACTGGTCCCAGGGAGGCGGAACGGTGGCGGACGAGCAGCAGGACCTGGCCGCGCAGCAGCGGGAGCACTGGCAGCGGACGTACGGGCGGCACCCCGGCATGTACGGCGAGGAGCCCTCGGACCCGGCCCGGCACGCCGCCCGGGTGTTCGCCGCGGCGGGCGCGCGGCAGGTGCTCGAACTCGGTGCCGGGCACGGCCGCGACGCGCTCTTCTTCGCCGACGGCGGCCTGCGGGTCGCGGCCGCGGACTTCAGTGAGGTCGGTCTGCGGCAGCTGCGGGACGCCGCCGAGCGGCGCGGCACAGCGGACCGCACGGGTGCTGCGGTGTGCGACGTCCGAGCACCGCTGCCGTTCGCCGACGGTTCGGTGGACGGCGTCTTCGCGCACATGCTGTTCTGCATGGCGCTGACCACCGCCGAGCTCCGTTCGCTGGTCGGCGAGGTGCGCCGGGTGCTGCGGCCCGGCGGCAGCCTGGTCTACACCGTGCGGCACACCGGCGACGCCCATGCCGGGGTCGGCACCGGCCACGGCGACGGCATCCGGGAGCACGGCGGCTTCGCGGTGCACTTCTTCTCCCGCGCCCTGGTGGAGACGCTGGCGGAGGGCTGGCGGCTCGACGAGGTACACGGCTTCGAGGAGGGCGCCCTGCCCCGGCGGCTGTGGCGGGTCACCCAGACCCTGCCGGGCTGAGCCGGGGCCCGGGCCGCGCGGTGCGCCGGCTCAGCGGGCCAGGCCGTGCAGCAGCAGCTCGGCGAGGTGGGCGTAGGCGTCCGCGTCGGCCAGGCCGGTGGCGGCGGCCACCTGCCGCTGCTGGATCCGCACCATCACGGAGGTGATCACGTCGGCGGCGAAGGCCACGTGGACCTCGCGGAAGGCACCGTCGGCGACGCCCTCGTCGATCAGCTCCTGCACCCGCCGGGCGGCGGCCCGGGTGTTGCGCTCGTACACCTCGGCGGCCGGATCGAAGGCGGCCACGTCGTCGAAGAAGCGGGCCGACACCGGGGAGAGTTCGCCGGCCACCGCCCGCAGGTAGGCGGCGAGCCGGCGGGCCGGGTCGGTCTCGGCGGCGAGCGCCGCCTCGACCCGCACCGTCGCGCGCCGGAAGAAGTGCACCACGGCCGCCCGGACGAGCTGTTCCTTGCTGCCGGCCAAGCCGTACAGCGTGCGCTTGGAGCAGCGCAGCCGGGCGGCCAGGTCGTCCAGGGTCAGCTGGGCGAACCCCTCGGCGATCAGCAGGGCCGTCAGCTCCTCGAAGAGCTCGGTGCGGCGGGCAGCGCCGCGTCCGGTGAGCCTCGGGCCGTCCACGCGTGGGGTTTCGATCACCCGCCCAGTATTCCAGGGGTGATCGCACCGTCCGTCGCCGCACCGTCCGTCGCCGCACCGTCCGCCGCACTGTCCGTCGCCGCACCGTCCGCCTCTGCACCGGCGCCGGGCGGGATGGGCCGGACCGCACCTACGCTCGGAAGGTCGTGCACCGCGGGACGGGAGGCCGCCATGGGCGTCGATCCGGCGAGGACGGAACGGGGCGGGTACGGCGAGACGCTGTTCGAGCCGTGGCGGCCCGGGGAGGGCGAGCGCATCGACCTGGGCGCGCTGGCCTACGACGGCGCCACCCGCCGCCGGCTGCTCGCCGTCGGGGCGGGGCCGGGCACCCGCTGCCTGGAGATCGGTGCGGGCACCGGCACGGTCGCCCGCTGGCTGGCCGAGGAGGCGGGCGTCGCCGAGGTCCTGGCGGTCGACCGGGACGTCCGCTTCCTGGAGCCGCACGCCGGCGGGGCGCTGCGCACGCTGGCCGCCGACGTCACCGCACCCGGCTTCGACCCGGACCGGCCCGACCTGGGCCGCTTCGACCTGGTGCACGCACGCTTCGTGCTGATGCACGTCCCCGAGCACCGACGGCTGGCGGCCGGGCTCTGCGAGTTCCTGGCGCCCGGCGGGCACCTCGTGCTCGGCGACGCGGTGGACCTCACCTCCTCCGCTCCGCCGGAGACCCCGTACCGGCTGGCGATGCGGGCGATGTGGCGGGCGCTGCGGGAGACCATCGGCACCGATGTCAGCCGGACGCCGCGGTACCCGCGGCTGCTGGCTGAGCTCGGTCTGACGGACGTCGGTGCGGAGATCACGGTGCCCCCGCTGACGGCCGACAGCCCGATCACGGCTTTCTGGCTGGACACCTGGCGGCGCTCCCGTCCCGCGATGCTGGCCACCGGCCTGGTCACCCCCGACCGGCTGGCCCGGGCGGAGCGCGCCCTCGCCGAGGGCACGGCGGCGGACCTCTCCCCCGGTCTGATCACGGCCTGGGGCCGCCGCGGCTGAGCCGGCGCCGGCTCGGCCGCGACACCGGCCGATCGGGACGGTTCGTCCGGGCGGCCGGTCAGGACAGTTCGCCCGGCCGGCGGGTGAGGACGCGGAACTGGGGGCCGTACACGCCGCTGCCGTCGGGGAGCGGGATCTCCATCAGGGCGAGGGCGGGCTCCTCCAGGGCGTGCATCGAGCGGACGGCGCCGTCCAGCGCGTGCGTGTCGCCGATCGCCCAGGCGCCCTCCAGGGCGTGCACCACGCGACTGAACAGCAGGTCGAACCGGCCGAGCAGCTGCCCGGCCGCCGCGGGCGGGTCCGGCCAGCCGCCCGGCGGCACCATGCCCATCGGCCTGGTCTCGGGGAAGGGCACCGGGTCGCCGTCGTAGCCCCAGCGGTCGGCGGAGGCGACCACCCGGCGCTCGTGGAAGATCTCGCCGAAGGCGTAGTAGTGGGCGGGCGCGCCGTGGCCCGCGGGAACGCCCGGGCTGGCGGAGGTGCCCTCGCCCTGCTCCTTGATCACCTCCAGTGCCTCGTCGACGTCGGCCAGGGTGGCCACCGGCCGCAGCATGTCGGGCCCGATCCGGACGGAGAGCTGCCCGGCGGTGTCGAGCGCCGGCCGGACCTCGTGGAAGGCGTCCTGCAGCGCGGTGTAGAAGGTGCCGATGGTCGGCCCGGACTCCCGGACGAGCGGCTGCTCGGGGGCCTCGATCGCCATCAGCACGTCCCGGACGTACGACTTGGTGAGCCCGGAGAGGTGCACCGTGAGGTCGGGCCGGACACCGCCGGGCAGCGGTGCCGGGTACCCGAGGACGGAGGAGGCGATCCGCGGCCGCCCGCCGACCGCGGTGAGCAGGTTGCAGGTCAGCCCCATGTGGAACATCTCGTCGCCGACGATGCCCTGGATCAGCCGGGCGGGCTCGCTCGTCCGGTCTTTGATCGACCACCAGGCGCAGAGGTACGGCGGGATGGTCGCGAGTTCCACGGCGACGGCGATCTGCAGGGCGCGCCGGATCCAGCGGACATCGCGCGGGCCGGGCGCGCTCAGCAAGCGGGCCACCGCATCGGCGTCGGCCGGCGGCGCCGGAACGTCCGACGGGTCCGGGACAGCGGCCGGCGGGTTCAGCGGCGGCAGCTCCCGCGGCGGGAGGATCGGCGCGGCGGTGGCCTCCGCGGCGGGCAGCAGGGCGGGGACGGCGGCGAGGCCCGCCGACTTGAGGAAGCCCCGGCGCCCGATGGGTGTGCCCGGCGGCCGGGCGGTCCCGTCCTCGGCTGCGTCGACCACGTGCGGCTCCCTCCCCGACTGCGTCGCCCGGCTGCTGCTGCGCCGGTGCACCCCGGCGGCCGGCCGCCCGGCGGCCGGGGCGGTCGGTCGTCGGGCATCGGCTGGGACTGCCGACGCTACCCAGCCGACCGGGGACGGGCACGTTTCGCCACCGTGTCAGGGCGAGCCGTCACCCGGGGAGAGCACCCGGCCGGGGCCGTACGGCGGGGCGGCCGGGGCCGTACGGCGCTCGGTCCGGTGGTCAGCCGGCGGACCCCGTGGCGGCCGGCGGGCGGACGGCGGCGCACAGCGGCTGCCCCCTGCCGTCGGTCAGACCGAGCCGGACGACCAGCAGACCGGAGGCCACGGCCGACTCGACGGTCTCCGGGTCGACGGCGTCCAGCATCAGCTTGGCGCGCCGGAACATCGCGAAGCCGCCGGACCCGTCGACGGTGCCGCAGGAGAGGTGGACGAACCGGGCCTGCGGGCCGCCCTGGAGGTGGGGGCCGCGCAGGTCGATGCCCTGCGGGGTGCGGACGGCGGTGCGCTCCGGGGTCCAGCACGCGGTGGGCGCGTCGCCGGGTACCGGGCCCAGCAGCTCGTCCGGCCGGCCGCGGCGCTGCGCCGCTACGTGGATGCCGGTCGCACCGCGGAAGGCCGGGCCGGAGGCGCAGCTTCGGCCGGGCAGGTCGGTGGCTTCGATCCGGAGTCCATGCCGTCGTCGCCCCCGGCCGACCGCCCGGCGGTGCGCAGTCGGCCGCCCGCGGGAACGCGGACGGGAGGCCGCAGGGACGCGGACGGGCCGGCCCGGCGGGTGTGCCGGGCCGGCCCGCGGTGGCGGGGTCGTGGCCGGGTCAGGCCGCCGGCGAGGGCTTGAGGACGACGAAGTCCGCGCCGTTGGGGTCCACGCAGACGGCGAGGCGGCCGACGCCGGGGGCGTCCTCCGGCTCCATCTGGAGGCTGCCGCCGTTGGCCTTGACCTTGGCGGCGGCGTCGTCGGCGTCCTCCACGGCGAAGACCGGGTGCCAGTAGGGCGTACCGCCGGTGAGCACCAGGTGCTCGGGGGGCAGCTGCAGCAGGCCGCCCTGCATCCGGTCCTTGGGCAGTCCGGCGGGGGTGATCAGCCAGTAGGTGCCCTCGACGCCGCCGGGCAGCGGCATGGCCTCGGTCTGCCAGCCGAAGAGGGTGCCGTAGAACTCGCGGGCGGCCGTGGCGTCGGTGGTGTACAGCTCGGTCCAGTTGAGGCTGACCGGGTCGTCGACCATCTGCAGGCCGGGGTCGGAGATCGGCTGCCAGACCGCGAACTGGCCGCCGAGCGGGTCGGAGAACTGGGCCATCCGCCCTTCCTTGCCCGCGTCCATCGGGGCGACCCGGACGGTGCCGCCGAGCCGCTGCACGGCCTCGGCGGTGGCGTCCGCGTCGGTGGTCTTGAAGTAGAGCATCCAGGCCGAGCGGGCGCCTTCCTCGGTGAGCGGCCCGATGCCGCCCACGATCTTGCCGTTGTGCACGAAGGCGCGGAAGTCGCCGCCCTCCTCCTCGAACGACTGGGTCTCCCAGCCGAGCACGGCGTTGTAGAAGGCGGCCGTCGCGGCGACGTCCGGGGCGCCGAGGTCGAGCCAGCAGGGGGAGCCGGGTACGAAGTCGGTAGTGATCACGTCTTCTCCCATCGAGAGTGCCACCGCGGCCCAGCCTTCCAGCGGCCGGCGCCGCCCGCCCGTCGGCACGCCGCCCGCCGGGCCGTCCGGGCGGGGGACGGCCTGTGGTGGGCGGAGTGCGGTCGACGGTGGGCGCCGGCCGGGTGCCGTGCGGACGCCGGGCGGAGAGACCGTGGGCGCCGGCCGGGCGCCGGGCTACTCCACGAACTCGGCCTGCGGGAAGCGGCTCGACGGGCCGTCCAGCAGGTGGCTGTCGCGGTGGCGCAGCCCGAGGTCGAAGAAGGCGTCGACGTAGGCGCGCTGGGCCACGACCGAGTCGGCCGGGTCGATGGTGCCGACCTGGGTCTGCACGGCGGCGGCCGGCACCCGTCCGGCGGCCGCGATCTGCGGCAGCTGCACCTGGAGGTCGGTGTACGAGAGGTGGCCGGCGCCGGTCAGCCGGATGTTGCGGTGCGGGCCGCGGAGGTTGGCCCAGAACGGCTGCCAGAACGGGTCGTCGTGCGTCCACTCGCCGCTGTTCATCAGCAGGAAGGGCCGGTCCAGTCCGTCCGCGACGACGCTGCCGACCGGGCCCTCCTCGCCGAAGTCCAGCCCGCCGTCGAGGTCGACCGCGGCGTCCACCCGGGGGTCGTCGTGCATCACCTGGGCGGCGGTGGCGCCACCGAGCGAGTGGCCGGTCATGCCGACGGCGGAGAGGTCGATCCGGCCGGCCAGTCCGGTGGGGAGGCTGCGGTGCTCGGCGTCCGGGTTGCCGCCGCGGTTCAGCACCGCGAGCCGGTCCAGGACGAAGCGGGTGTCGGCGACCCGGATGTCGACGAGCCGACGCGGTGCGGCGCCGGCTGCCGCGGAGTCGGCCGCGACCGTCCGTCCGCCGGGGAACTCCACGGCCAGTGACTCGTAGGTGTGGTCGATCGCCACCACCAGGTAGCCGCGGGAGGCGAGCTCCTCGGCGAGGACGGTGCCCTGGCCGCGCAGGCCGCCGGCGCCGGGCGAGTACAGCACGACGGGCATGCAGTCCCGGCCGGCGCCGGCGGGAACGCCGGTGCGGCCGTGGGTGAGGGTGACCGCCCAGTCGGCGGTGTCGGTGGGCAGGCCGAACTTCCGCTGCAGCGAGTCGGCGAAGGCGGCCGCGGTACCGGCGGACAGCTGGGGCGCCCGCGCGCCCGCACCGCCGGAGCGGGCCGGGTACCAGAGCGTGACCATCAGCTCGCGGGAGCGTCCGGGCTGCCAGGGGTCGGTGCGGTTCCGGTCCACCAGGTGCAGGTCGGTCGTGCCGACCGCGTCGGGGCCGTGCGGCGCCGGAAGGGTCAGGTGCACGGGGGTGCTGGCGGGAGCCGGGTCCGCTTGGGCCACCGGGGCGGCGGCGAACGGCCCTGCCAGCGCGAGCAGGACGGAGGCGGCGGCCGTGGTGGACCGCCGGATTCGGTTCGTCGTCATAGCCGCACCCTGCGGCGGGGCTTACCGATGGGTACCGGTTTTGATCGAACACCGTCTCGGACGAGGCAGGCTGACGCTTCCTCACCTGTCGTCACGTCACCGCACGATGCCTCTCGGCACGTCGGCTGGCCTCCTCGCCGGCCCACCGCCGCAGCCGGGGTCAGTGCTTCACGTGGGCCTGCGGCGGATACCAGGCCTCGGTCCGGAGCGGGCCGGTGAGGTCGGGACGGTTGGACCTCGGCCGACGGTTCAGGTGCTCTCCGCCGGGCCAACCCCGACCGCTGCGCCGTGCGCAAGGCGTCCGTGGGGTGGGGGCTCGGGCACCGATACCGGTACGGCTCGGCTGGGACGGCCTCGGGAACGCAGGGCAAGTTGAACGATCCTGCAGTCAGTGGACGGTGTGCGGACTGTTTCCCGGCGGCTACGATCCACATGTCACGACCGGTCCGATGTCCTGTGCGCACACCCGGTCCGGCCCGCACACGGGAGCGGCAGCGGACGTCCGCGCCGCGCGGACCCGGCTGCGGCCGGGCCGCCGGAGCGCTCCGGGGCGAGGAGAAGCGCCCGCCGCGCGGGCACTCCCGGCCGCGCCGTGCGGCGGGCGTGTCGTCGGCGGGCCCGAGATCGACATGACCCGAGATCGACATGAGGAGAGCACCCATGGCAGAGCGTCCGGCCCGGAAGCCCCACACCGCGCACGTCGTCCGCACCGAGCGGCTCACCCCCCACATGCAGCGGGTGGTGCTCGGAGGGGACGGTCTCGCCGCGTTCACGGCGGGCACCTTCACCGACCACTACGTGAAGGTGCTCTTCGGCGCCGAGGGCGTGACCTATCCGGAGCCGTTCGACCTGGAGCGGATCCGTGAGGAGTTCCCCCGCGAGCAGTGGCCCGTGACCCGGACGTACACCGTCCGCGCGTGGAACCCCGAACTGCGCGAGCTCACCCTGGACTTCGTGGTCCACGGCGACGAGGGGCTGGCCGGGCCGTGGGCAGTGCGTGCCCGACCGGGCGACACCGTCCGGTTCATGGGCCCCGGCGGCGGCTACGCTCCCGACGCCACCGCCGACTGGCACCTGCTGGCCGGTGACGAGAGCGCCCTGCCCGCCATCGCCGCAGCCCTGGAGGCCCTGCCCGCGGACGCCGCCGTCCGTGCCTTCGTCGAGGTCGCCGGCCCCGAGGAGGAGCAGAAGTTCGACTCCGCCGCGGAGGTCGTCTGGCTGCACCGCGGCGACCGCCCCGTCGGCGACCTGCTGGTCGAGGCCGTCCGCACACTGGAATTCCCGCAGGGCCGGGTGCACGCCTTCGTCCACGGCGAGGCCGGTTTCGTCAAGGAGGTGCGGGCGTTCCTGCGCGTGGACCTCGGGATCCCCCGCGAGGACCTCTCGATCTCCGGCTACTGGCGGCTCGGCCACAACGAGGACGGCTGGCAGGCTTCCAAGCGCGAGTGGAACGCCCGGGTCGAGGCGGAGCAGGAGACCTCAGCTCCCTGAGCCGGGAGCCCCGGGTCACGCCTCACCACCGCGGTGGACCTCCGGAACCGAGCTTCACCGCCACCGGGTGCACCGGTGGCGGTGAGGGCCGGTTCAGCGGGCGGTGCGGGAGCGGCCGGTGAGGGCGGCGTACAGCAGGGTCGCGGAGGCGAAGCCGACCGCCCACCCGTAGTCGGCGAGGGGCTTGAGGAAGGGGATCAGGCCGTCGGCGGGGAAGGGGCCGCCGTAGGAGCCGCCGACGGCGAGGAGGCCGCCGACGGCCAGGGCGGTGACGGCGCGCCAGTTCCAGCCGTGCGCGTACCAGTAGACGCCGTGGGGGCGGTAGAGGTCGGCGAGCTCCAGGGCGGTGCGGCGGACGATCCAGTAGTCGGCGATCAGGATGCCGGCCACCGTGCCGAGCAGGCCGCCGACCACGCCGAGCCAGGTGAAGATGTAGATCTGCGGGTCGGAGATGAGCTTCCACGGGAAGATGACGATGCCGACCACGCCCGTGATCACCGCGCCGGTCCGGAAGTTCACCAGCTTGGGCAGCAGGTTGGACAGGTCGTAGGCCGGGGACACCACGTTGGCCGCGATGTTGACGGACAGGGTGGCGATCAGCACGGTCAGCAGGGCGAACAGGATGCCCGCCGTGGAGTCCATCTTCGCGGCGAGCGCGATCGGGTCCCAGATCGGCTCGCCGTAGACGGCCTGGGAGCCGGAGGTCACCAGCACCGACAGCAGCGCGAACAGGGTCATGGTGGTGGGCAGGCCAAGGGCCTGGCCGCGCATCTGGGCCTTCTGCGAGCCGCCGAAGCGGGTGAAGTCGGGGATGTTCAGCGACAGCGTCGACCAGAAGCCGATCATGCCCATCAGGGCGGGGAAGAAGACCTTCCAGAAGTCACCGTCCCAGCCGAGCCTGGAGGGCTGGTCGAGCAGGGGGCCGAAGCCGCCCGCCTCCACCGAGATCCACACCAGCAGGGCGAGCGCGCCGACGATGACGAACGGCGCCGCCCAGTTCTCGAACCGCCGTAGGGTCTCCATGCCACGGGCGATGATCGCCATCTCGATCGCCCAGAAGATCAGGAACGACAGCCACTGCGTCCACGGGTAGCCGCCGATGTGGGAGGCGTTCTGCCAGCCGGAGCCGAGCAGTTTGCCGGCGAGCAGGAAGATCCCCTCGCCGCCGATCCAGGTCTGGATGCCGAACCAGGCGCAGGCCACCGCCGCCCGGATCATCGCCGGCAGGTTCGCCCCGCGCAGGCCGAACGAGGCCCGGGCGAAGACCGGGAAGGGGATGCCGTACTTGGTGCCGGCGTGCCCGGTGAGCAGCATCGGGACGAGCACGATCAGGTTGGCCAGGGCGATGGTCAGGACGGCCTGCTTCCAGCCCATGCCGAGCGCGACCAGCCCGGAGGCGAGGGTCCAGGACGGGATGTTGTGGGCCATGCCGACCCAGAGACTCAGATAGTTGTAAACCCCCCAGGTGCGTCTGGCGACCGGGACGGGCGCGAGGTCGTCGTTGACGAACCGGGAGTCGTCCAGGGCGACTCCTTCGGCGAGGGCGACCCGGCCGTCGGGGTAGGTCTGCTGGGTCATGGACGTTCCGGGTATGGACGGGGCATCGGAGGACATGGGGCCACCTCGGGGTCTCGGGGGTCTCGGGGTCTCGCGGGGGAGGACATCGACAGAGGAGAACGGAGAAGAACGAGGGAAGCCGGCGGACCTGCAGGTCGCAGCCCTACCGCGATGTTCGTGTTCCCTCTTGCGCGACCCACAGCGCGCAGAAGGCACAAACGGTCGGCCGGCTACGGTCACCGGCGTCGTCCTCCGCCCGAGCGCGAACCAGGCAGGGCGAAGCGGCCCAGGTTCTACGGCCGCGGGGAACTCCTGGGCATGCACGCAAGCCGACCGGCGGAAGGCGCTGAAGCATCCGGCTCCCCGACCACGACTTCAGCTCTGTCGTTCTCCTGTGCGATCGTGGACCCTCATGCCGTGACGGGGGAGGAACAGCATGGCGATCGAGTTGCCCGGTGAGGTGGAGTCGTTCCTGGCGTTCATCGGGATCCGCTGGCCGTCGGTGAACGAGGACAAGGTCCGTGAGTTCGCCGACCACGTCCGGGAGTTCGCCGACAAGGTGGACGAGGCGCACCGGGAGTCGACGGCGACGATCCATGCGCTGTCGGAGGCGTACGAGGGTGCGTCGTACGAGGCGCTGTTGGCGAAGTGGGCGTCGCTGTCGGACTCGCACATGAACGAGTTGGTGCAGGCGTGCCGGGCGGTGGCGACGGCGCTGGACGTGGCGGCGGACGTGATCGTGGCGATGAAGGTGGAGGCGATCGCCGAACTCGTGGTGCTGGCAGCCACGTTGATTGCCGAGCAGGCGGCGGCGGTGGCGACGCTGGGTGCGGCGGAGGCGGCTGCGGCGGCGACGGTGCTGGCGGGGCGCAAGCTGGTGCAGTTCCTTGAGCAGCAGTTGGAGGACTACATCATCGGCCAGGTGATCGAGGCCGCGATCGACCCGCTGGTGGGTGTCGTCGCGGGTGCGGTGTCGGGCCTGGTGTTCCAGGCCGCGGAGTCGGCGCTCGGTGTCTCCGGCGGCGGTGGGGGCGGTACGGGTTTCCGGATCAATCCGGACGCGCTGGAGGCGCACGCCCGCACCATGCACCAGCACGCCGAGACCGTGGCCGGCCACGCACAGGCCTTCCAGTCGAAGCTCGCGGGGGTGAGCTTCGAATGAGCAACCGGATCGTCAAGGCTCTCGAACACGGCGCGCAGAAGCTCGGCAAGACGCTCGCGGACGATGCCGGCAAGGCCGTGCACAAGCTGTACAAGCAGGCCGGCGACAACCTGACCACGGTCGCCAAGAACGTCCGCGAGGTCGAGGCGAAGCACGCCAAGGACCTGGAGAAGATCCTGGCCGGGCACGGTGGCAAGGGCATGCCTCACCCGCGGTCCGGTAGCGGGGGCGGCCGAGGCGGCGGCTCGCACCCGCGGGGGCGGGGCCGGGACCAGGTGAAGAGCCCGCGCACCGAGGGCCGTCCGCAGGACACCCGCTGCGGTGGCGGTGAGCCGGTCGACATGGCCACGGGCCGGATGTACATCGATCAGGTCGACGCCTCCCTGCCCGGTTCGCTGCCGCTGGAGTTCACCCGTAGCTTCGACTCCGGGTACCTCGCCGGACGCTGGATGGGCCCGCGCTGGGTGTGCACCTTCGACGAGCGCCTGGAGATCGACGAGCAGGGCGTCGTCCACATCCGCCCGGACCGCATCACCCAGGCCTACCCCCACCCCGAGCCCGGTGATCCCGTGACCGCGTCCGCCGGCTCACGCCACGAGCTCGACCTCAGCCCCGAGACCGGCACCTACACGGTCACCGACCCTTCCACCGGCCTGGTCAAGGAGTTCACCCTCGTCCCGGACGGCAGCGAGGCCCTCCTCACCACCGTGCGCGACCGGCACGGCCGCCACTACACCCTCGCCTACGACGAGGACGGCGTCCCTCTCGCGATCACCCACTCCGGCGGCTACCGGCTGCTGGTCACCGTCGACGCGGAACGCATCACCGCCCTGCGCCTGGCCAACGCCACCGACACCGGCGGCGACGCGATGCTCATGCGCTACGGCTACACAGACGGCCACCTCGCCTCGGTCTACAACTCCTCCGGCAAGCCGATGCGCTTCGCGAACGACGCGAGCGGTCGGATGCTGTCCTGGACCGACCGCAACAACTCCCAGTACCGCTACGTCTACGACCACCTCGACCGGGTCGTCGACGAGGGCGGCACCGACGGCTACCTGCGCTTCCGCTTCACCTACGGCGAGGTCGACCCCGCCACCGGCCTGCGCACCCACACCGAGACCAACGCCCTCGGCCACACCACCACATACCTGGTCAACGACCACGCCCAGATCACCGCGATCACCGACCCGCTCGGCCACACCACCCACTACGAACGCGACGCGTACGACCGCCTCCTCGCCGAGACCGACCCCCTGGGCCGCACCACCCGCTACGAGTACGACGGGGTGGGGGCCCTGATCTCGGTCATCCGACCGGACGGTGAACGGGCCACCGCGACCTACGCCGATCAGCTGGACCAGCCGGTGGAGATTGCCGTCCCCGGGGGTTTGCTATGGCGCTACGGCTATGACCACATGGGTCGTCAAATTTCGGTCGTAGACCCGGCAGGGGCGACCACCCAGTACACCTATGACGAACTGGGGCACCCCGCCAGTGTGACTGACGCGCTCGGGAACACCAGCACGATACGCTGCAATGCGGCCGGCTTGCCCGTTGAGTTCACCGACCCGACCGGCTCCAGCACGCTCGTCGAACGCGATGCCTTCGGTCGGCAAACCGAAGTGACGGACCCGCTCGGCTCGGTCATGCGCATGACCTGGACCATCGAGGGCTATCCGGCTACCCGCACCAACGCCGATGGCAGCAAGGAGGTCTGGACATACGACGGCGAGGGCAGTCTGCTGACGTATGCCGATGAACTCGGGCACCTCAGCACCTTCGAACACACCCACTTCGAGACCCCTGCCGCCCGCACAGGCCCCGACGGCGGTCGGATCACCTTCACCCATGATGCCGACATGCAACTGGTCGCGGTCACCAACGCACTTGGCCAGCAGTGGTCCTACACGTACGACGAAGCCGGGCGGATCACCAGTGAATGCGACTTCCAAGGTCGCACCACCGGGTACCAGTACGACCAATCCGGACAGCTTCTCCAGGTGACCAACCCACTCGGGCAGCGCATCGAGTACACCTACGACCTCTTGGGGCGTTGCACCGCACAGAGTGCCGATGGCCGACTGACGACCTTTGCGTATGACGCTTCCGGGAACCTGATTCGAGCCACCAACCCGGACGCCGATGTCTCCTTCACGTTCGATGCCCTCGGCATGTTGCTGAGCGAGACGGTCAACGGGCGCACCCTCTCGCACACTCTTGACCTGCTCGGGCGCCGAACCAGGCGTGCCACTCCTGCCGGCCATGTGAGCACCTGGAGTTACGACGAGGCGGGGCGGCCTACCGGGCTCGCCACGGCCATGGGCGACATCGACTTCACGTACGACTCGATCGGACGCGAGAGCCATCGGGGGATCGCCGGTCAGCTTCGTCTGGCGAGCACCTGGGACAGTCGGCATCGACTCAGTCGGCTCGCCCTCACCAGCACATCATCCACGCTCCGGGACCGGCACTACAGCTATCAGGCCGACGGCAGCCTCCGGGCTGTCGACGATCGGCTCAGCGGTCCCCGGACCTTCGAGCTGGACCAAGCACAGCGAGTTACCAGCGTACGTGCCGCGGACTGGTCCGAGGCCTATGCGTACGACCGTACGGGCAATTTGACCAGCGCCGACTGGCCAGCCACGGGCTCCTCCGAAGCAGCTGTGGGCCCCCGGATCCACACCGGCACCGAGCTGCAGTCGGCCGGACGCGTCCGCTACGAGTACGATGCCGCCGGTCGCATGACCCTACGCCAGGTGGCTCGCCTGTCAAGGAAGCCGGACACGTGGCGCTTCACCTGGGACGCCGAGGGCCACCTGACCCAGGTGACGACTCCCGACGGCGCCCTGTGGCGCTACCTGTACGACCCGTTCGGTCGGCGCATCGCAAAGCTCCGCATTGCCGGTGACGGGACCGAAGTCGTAGAGCGAACCGACTTCACGTGGGACGCCCTTATCCTCGCGGAGCAGACGACCCACGCCCCGTACCTGCCCGGTCCGCACACCCTCAGCTGGGATCACAAGGGACTCCAGCCCATCGCGCAGAGCGAGACCATCACCACCGGTGCACCTGCGGAGCTGACCCAAGCACAGGTGGACGGGCGTTTCTTCGCGATCATCACCGACCTCGTAGGCACTCCCACTGAACTCGTTGACCCGGCCACTCAGTCGGTTGCCTGGCGCGCCGTGCCCACGCTGTGGGGCCGGACCACGTGGCCGAGCGACAGCACCACCTACACCCCACTCCGCTTTCCCGGCCAGTACTTCGATCCGGAAACCCGCCTCCATTACAACGTCAACCGCTACTACGACCCCGAAACCGCCCGCTACATGAGCCCGGACCCCCTCGGGCTGACTCCTGCTCCCAATCCCGACACCTACGTCCACAATCCTCACACCTGGGCCGACCCTCTCGGCCTCTCGCCGCACATATTGCAGAATGCTTCGGACTACAGCCTCGCCAAGGCGGCCCTGCGGCGCGTCCCGCCCAAGGGAAATAAGCGGTGGAATCCCAACCACAACCTCACGGAGGCGGGCCGGTCCAGTCAGAAGCACACCGACCCGATCAAGCGAAGTGCTGCTCACGTCGCCAAGTACGCTCCGTTCCTCAACGGTGGCGATCGACTGCGGGCCGGGGTTGTCAATCCCGCTGGAAAAGATACGCTGAGGGCCGTGCTGTCGGATCCGGGGGCTGTGCGCACCGTATCGCCGTCCTCGGCCCACTACGGTGGGCATGTTCTCGAAATCATGAGTCCGACAACCGGCTTGGGTGGAAGATGGAGCCTGCGAGGTGGCGGTCTCCAGTTCGAAGGGTGGCTATGAGAACTTTCAGTGTTGGCGACCGCGAATATGCGGCTCTGATTATTCTGAGCGATTTCAATGAATTTGACGCCATGGAGATCACGGAGTTCACCGGAGGAATTCGCGGGAAGCTGGTCATGGAGTTCCGAATGACTGAGGAGTCCTGCTGGCTCGAAGCAATCAGCGATGGGGTGGATATCCCGTTGCTTCGTCGGGCGATCGACGTCTTCCGTGAGGAATTCCTGGAACCGCGATGGCAGAGTGGCGCGGCCGCGCCGCCGTGGTGAGGTATAGGAGTCAAATCGTCGGACCAGCGCCGGTAGGGCACCAAGGCCAGTCCGGGGGCGACTACCGCGTCTGGCCTCATGGTGCCTGGCCCGCCCTGTCGCCGAGGGCAGCCGGCTTCCCGCGCCGGAACTCTGCGCCACCACCTGACCCATCCGCGGTCCATCCGGCGCCAGTGGTAGGGATCTGGGCTCCGGGACGGTCGAGTCGATCGGGACGTTGCGACGGGCGAGGCGGTCCGGTTGCGGTGTCCTGGCCGGCTCCGCCTCGGAAGCCAGGTCGGTGAGGAAGGGGCGGGACAATGGGGCGTCCAACGGTCCCGCCCCTTCGTCATCATGCCGTTCTGCGGGAACCGTTGCCGAGCAGGGTGTGGAGGGCGAGGGAGGTGGCCAGGCCGACGGCCCAGCCGTAGTCGGCGAGGGGCTTGAGGAGGGGGATCAGGCCGTCGGCGGGGAAGGGGCCGCCGTAGGAGCCGCCGACGGCGAGGAGGCCGCCGACGATCAGGGCGGTGACGGCCCGCCAGTTCCAGCCGCCCGCGTACCAGTACCGGCCGCCGGGGCGGTAGAGGTCGGCGAGGTCGAGCGAGGTGCGGCGCAGCAACCAGTAGTCGGCGATGAGGATGCCGGCCACCGTGCCGAGCAGGCCGCCGACGACGCCGAGCCAGGTGAAGATGTAGACGTGCGGGTCGGCGATCAGCTTCCACGGCATGATGACGATGCCGACCACGCCGGTGATGAGCGCCCCGGTACGGAAGTTGACGAAGCGCGGCAGCAGGTTCGCCAGGTCGTACGCAGGGCTGACGACGTTGGCGGCGATGTTCACCGACAGGGTGGCGATCAGCACGGTCAGCAGGGCGAACAGGATCCCTGCGGTGTTGTCCATCTTCGCGGCGAGCGCGATCGGGTCCCAGATGGGTGTGCCGTAGACGGCTTGGGAGCCGGAGGTCACCAGCACGGACAGCAGCGCGAACAGCGTCATGGTGGTGGGCAGGCCCAGCGCCTGGCCACGGATCTGCGCCTTCTGCGAGCCGCCGAAGCGGGTGAAGTCAGGGATGTTCAAGGACAGGGTGGACCAGAAGCCGATCATGCCCATCAGGGCCGGGAAGAAGACCTTCCAGAAGCCGCTCCCCCACCCCAACTTTGACGGCTGGTCCAGCAGCGGACCGAAGCCCCCGGCCTTCACGCTGATCCACACTAGCAGCGCCAGCGCACCGACGATGACGAACGGCGCCGCCCAGTTCTCGAAGCGGCGCAGGGTCTCCATGCCGCGGGCGATGACGGCCATCTCGATCAGCCAGAACAGCAGAAAGGAGAGCCACTGCGTCCACGGGTAGCCGCCGATGTGCGAGGCGGTCAGCCAGCCGTTGCCGATCAGCTTCCCGGCCAGCAGGAAGATGCCCTCACCACCGATCCAGGTCTGGATGCCGAACCAGGCGCAGGCCACCGCGGCCCGGATCAGCGCGGGCAGGTTCGCGCCGCGCAGGCCGAACGAGGCCCGGGCGAACACCGGGAACGGGATGCCGTACTTCGTCCCCGCGTGACCGGTGAGCAGCATCGGGACGAGGACGATCAGGTTGGCCAGGGCGATGGTCAGGACGGCCTGCTTCCAGTCCATGCCGAGCGCGACCAGCCCGGAGGCGAGGGTCCAGGACGGGATGTTGTGGGCCATGCCGACCCAGAGGGCGAGGAAGTTGTAGGTGGTCCAGCGACGCTTCGCGACGGGGACGGGTCTCAGGTCGTCGTTGGCGAACCGGGGGTCGGAGAGGTCGGTGCCGGGCGCGAGTTCGATCCGGCCGTCGGGCTGCACGGACTGGGCTGTGGACACGGGCTACCACCTTGTGGGGGGACGGCCGGGCGGCCGCCGTGGGGAGCGGCCGCCGGGGAAGGTGATGGTGCGTCGGGCTGGTGCGGGCGTGCAGGGAGAGTGCGGGTGTGTCGGGCGAGTGCAGGTGCGTCAGGCGAGCGCGGGGATGACGCTCTTGCCGTAGGCGTCGATGGTGGGTTCGATCGCGTCGTGCATCGCGTACACGGCGAACTGGTCGACGCCCAGGGCGCGGAGTTCCTCCAGCTTGGCGAGCTGCCGGTCGGGGGTGCCGATCAGGCAGAACCGGTCGACGATCTCGTCGGGGACGAAGGCGGTGTCGGGGTTCCCGGCCCGGCCGTGGTGGCTGTAGTCGTAGCCGTGCCGGTCCTTGATGTAGGCGGTGAGCTCCTCCGGCACCATCGAGGAGTGCTCGCCGTACCGGGAGACCAGGTCGGCGACGTGGTTGCCGACCATGCCGCCGAACCAGCGGCACTGCTCGCGGGCGTGCGCCAGCGCCTCCGGCGAGTCGTCGGCGGTGACGTACGCCGGGGCGGCGACGCAGACGGTGACGGAGGCCGGGTCGCGGCCCGCCTCGGCGGCGGCGTCGCGGACGGCCTTGACCATCCACTCGGTGAGGTAGGGGTCGGCGAGCTGCAGGATGAAGCCGTCGGCGACCTGCCCGGTGAGGTGCAGGGCCTTGGGCCCGTACGCGCCCATCCAGACCGGCAGCCGGGCGCCCTCCTTGACCCACGGGATGTGGATCTCGGTGCCGTCGACCTCGACGGCGCGGCCCTCCGCGAGCTCCCGGATGGCGTGGATGGCCTCGCCGACCCGGGCGAGGTTGGCGGGCTTGCGCCCGGCCACCCGCTGGGCCGAGTCGCCGCGGCCGATGCCGCACACGGTCCGGTTGCCGTACATCTCGTTGAGGGTGGCGAAGATCGAGGCGGTGACCTCCCAGGTGCGGGTGACGGGATTGGTGACCATCGGCCCGACGATCAGCCGCTCGGTCTCGGCGAGGATGCGGCTGTAGATGACGAAGGGCTCCTGCCAGAGCACCACGGAGTCGAAGGTCCACCCGTGGGTGAAGCCGGCCGCTTCGGCGCGCTTCATCCGGTCGATGAGCAGGCGGGCGGGCGGGTCGGTCTGCAGGACGAGTCCGATGTCCACGGGGCTCCTAGCGGTCGAGGTACTGGCAGGTGGCGCGCGGCTGGTAGCGGCCGTGGCCGGCGCGTCCGAGGTAGTTGTCCCCGTCGATGACGACGGTGCCGCGGGAGAGCACGGTGCGGACCTTGCCGGTGATCCGCCTGCCCTCGTACGCCGAGTAGTCGACGTTCATGTGGTGGGTCTCGGCGGAGATCGTCTGCACCGCGTTCGGGTCGTAGACCACGACGTCGGCGTCGGCGCCCGGGGCGATGGTGCCCTTCTTCGGGTAGAGGCCGAACATCCGGGCGGGGGTTGCGCAGGCGATCTCGATCCAGCGGCGGCGGGAGATGTGCCCGTCGACCACGGCCTGGTGCAGCAGGTCCATCCGGTTCTCCACGCCGGGCAGGCCGTTGGGGATCTTGGAGAAGTCGCCGCGGCCGAGCTCCTTCTGCCCGACGAAGCAGAAGGGGCAGTGGTCGGTGGAGACCACCTGGAGGTCGTTGGTGCGCAGGCCCTTCCACAGCTCGGCCTGGTGCTCCTTGGGCCGCAACGGGGTCGAGCAGACGTACTTTGCGCCCTCGAACCCGGGCTCGGCGAGGTTGTCGGTGGAGAGGAAGAGGTACTGCGGGCAGGTCTCGCCGAAGACCGGCAGGCCGGCGTCCCGGGCGCCGGCGATCTCGGCGACCGCGGAGGCGGCGGAGACGTGCACCACGTACAGCGGCGATCCCGCGACCTGGGCGAGCTTGATCGCCCGGTGGGTGGCCTCGGCCTCCAGCAGCTCGCGACGGACCTCGCCGTGGTAGCGCGGGTCGGTCCTGCCCGCGGCGAGGGCCTGCTCGACCAGGACGTCGATGGCGATGCCGTTCTCGGCGTGCATCATGATCAGGCCGCCGTTGTCGGCGCCGCGCTGCATGGCCCGCAGGATCCTGCCGTCGTCGCTGTAGAAGACGCCCGGGTAGGCCATGAACAGCTTGAAGGAGGTGACACCCTCCCCCACCAGCAGGTCCATCTCCTTCAGGCTGGCGTCGTTGACGTCGGCGAGGATCATGTGGAAGCCGTAGTCGATCGCGCAGTTGCCCTCGGCCTTGGCGTGCCAGGCGTCCAGGCCCTCGCGGAGCGAGGCGCCGACCGACTGGACGGCGAAGTCGACGATCGTCGTGGTGCCGCCCCAGGCCGCGGCCCGGGTGCCGGTCTCGAAGGTGTCGGAGGCGAAGGTGCCTCCGAAGGGCAGCTCCATGTGGGTGTGGGCGTCGACGCCGCCGGGGATGACGTACATCCCGGTGGCGTCGATCACCCGGTCGGCCGTCCAGTCGGCGGCGCTGCTGCCGGCCGCGGCGAGGGCGACGATCCGCTCGTCCTCGATCAGCACGTCGGCGTTGAGTTCCTCGGCGGCGGTGACCACCAGGCCGCCGCGGATCACGGTACGGGTCACGGGCGCTGCTCCTCTCAGGCCTGGGTCAGCGGGTTGTACGCGTCCGGGCGGCGGTCGCGGTAGAAGGCCCACTGCTGGCGGACCTGCTCGATCGCGCCGAGGTCGAGGTCGCGGACGACCAGTTCCTCGTTCTTGTCGGAGGCCACGTCGCCGACGAACCGGCCGCGCGGGTCGACGAAGTAGCTGGTGCCGTAGAAGTCGTTGTCGCCGTACTCCTCGACGCCGACCCGGTTGATCGCCGCGATGTAGTACTCGTTGGCGACGGCCGCGGCGGGCTGCTCCAGCTGCCACAGGTACTGGGAGAGGCTGCGGCTGGTGGCCGAGGGGTTGTAGACGATCTCGGCGCCGGCCAGGCCCAGCGCGCGCCAGCCCTCGGGGAAGTGCCGGTCGTAGCAGATGTACACGCCGACCTTGCCGACCGCGGTGTCGAACACCGGCCAGCCGAGGTTTCCCGGCTTGAAGTAGTACTTCTCCCAGAATCCCTTCACCTGCGGGATGTGGTGCTTGCGGTACTTGCCGAGGTAGCTGCCGTCGGCGTCGATGACGGCGGCGGTGTTGTAGTAGAAGCCGGACTGCTCGACCTCGTAGACCGGCACGACGATCACCATGCGCAGTTCCGCGGCGAGGGCCTGCATCCGCTGCACCGTCGGCCCGTCCGGGACGGGCTCCGCCCAGGAGTAGTGCTCCGGCTCCTGGACCTGGCAGAAGTACGGGGCGTTGAAGACCTCCTGGAATCCGATGATCTGGGCGCCCTGCGCCGCTGCGTCGCGCGCCGCCTTTTCGTGGGCGGCGACCATCGTTTCCTTGTCCCCCGTCCAGGCGGTCTGGAACAGCGCTGCCCTGACGACTCGGCTCATCTCAACTCCTCGCAGAAGTCGGTGTAGACCGTTGACACTAGGAGTTTCACATCCCGAGGTGCAGTACCACGCTGTAACGCTCTCCCGTGTTGTGCGTTCCGCGGCGAAACCATGATCGGATGTAAATCCGATCCAGATGACGAATGGCGCCCCACGGGGTTACACCGGAGTTTCCGACGGGGATGATGGACGAACACGCCCGTTCCCGACGCCGCCCCGCCGGGGCGGCCGGGCGACGGCCGAACGGCGGCCGAGTAGCGGGTGAACAGCGGCCCGGGGGCGGCCCGGCGGGGATCGGCCCGGGAAGGGCTTTGCCCGGGATGATCCGGACCAGGCAAGATAGGCCGGTGACCCTCCTGGACCTGATGCCGAAGCCCGCCACCCCCGACGCCCTGTTCGAGACCTTCGCCGAGTGGGCGTCCGACCGCGGCATCACCCTGTACCCCGCCCAGGAGGAGGCGCTGATCGAGCTGGTCTCCGGGAACAACGTGATCCTGGCGACCCCGACCGGCTCCGGCAAGAGCCTGGTCGCCGCCGGCGCGCACTTCGCCGCGCTCGCCGAGGGCAAGCGAACGTTCTACACCGCGCCCATCAAGGCCCTGGTCTCGGAGAAGTTCTTCGACCTCTGCAAGATCTTCGGCACCGAACAGGTCGGCATGATGACCGGCGACGCGAGCGTCAATCCGACCGCGCCGATCATCTGCTGCACCGCCGAGGTGCTGGCGCAGATCGCGCTCCACGACGGCGAGCGGGCCGACATCGGCCAGGTCGTCATGGACGAGTTCCACTTCTACGCCGAGCCGGACCGTGGCTGGGCCTGGCAGATCCCGCTGCTGGAGCTGCCGCAGGTGCAGTTCCTGCTGATGTCCGCCACCCTCGGCGACGTCCGCCGCTTCGAGGACGACCTCACCCGGCGCACCGGCCGCCCGACCGTCGCCGTCCGCTCGGCGACCCGCCCGGTGCCGCTCTTCTACGAGTACCGGCGCACCACCCTGCACGACACCCTGGAGGAACTGCTCACCACCGGCCAGGCGCCGGTGTACGTCGTGCACTTCACCCAGAAGGAGGCGGTGGAGCGGGCGCAGTCGCTGATGAGCATCAACATGTGCACCAAGGCGGAGAAGGACGCCATCGCCGCCCTGATCGGCAACTTCCGCTTCACCACCAAGTTCGGCCGCAACCTCTCGCGCTTCGTGCGCCACGGCATCGGCGTGCACCACGCCGGCATGCTGCCGAAGTACCGCCGACTGGTCGAGCGGCTCGCCCAGGCCGGCCTGCTCAAGGTCATCTGCGGCACCGACACCCTCGGCGTCGGCGTCAACGTGCCGATCCGCACCGTGCTCTTCACCGCGCTCTCCAAGTACGACGGTCAGCGGGTGCGGGTGCTGCGGGCCCGCGAGTTCCACCAGATCGCCGGCCGCGCCGGCCGGGCCGGCTTCGACACCGTCGGGCAGGTGGTCGCGCAGGCGCCCGAGCACGTGGTCGAGAACGACAAGGCGCTCGCCAAGGCCGGCGACGACCCGAAGAAGCGCCGCAAGGTCGTCCGCAAGAGGGCCCCCGAGGGCTTCGTCGGCTGGACGGAGGAGACCTTCGAGCGGCTCATCGCCGCCGACCCGGAGCCCCTGGTCAGCCGGTTCAAGGTCAGCCACGCCATGCTGCTCTCGGTGATCGGCCGGCCGGGCGACGCCTTCGCCGCCATGCGCAAGCTGCTCACCGACAACCACGAGGACCGCGCGGCGCAGCGCCGGCACATCCGCTCGGCGATCGCGATCTACCGCTCGCTGCTGGAGGGCGGTGTCGTCGAGCAGCTCGACGAGCCTGACGCCGAGGGCCGCCGGGTCCGCCTCACCCTGGACCTGCAGGAGAACTTCGCGCTCAACCAGCCGCTCTCCACCTTCGCGCTGGCCGCCTTCGAGCTCCTCGACCAGGAGTCCCCCTCGTACGCGCTGGACGTGGTCTCCGTGGTCGAGGCGACCCTCGACGACCCGCGGCAGATCCTCGCCTCGCAGGAGAACAAGGCCCGCGGCGAGGCCGTCGGCGAGATGAAGCGCGACGGCATCGAGTACGAGGAGCGGATGGCCCGGCTCCAGGAGATCACCTACCCGAAGCCGCTGGAGGAGCTCCTCGGCCACGCGTACGAGGTGTACCGGCGGGCGCACCCGTGGATCGGCGACCACCCGCTGGCACCCAAGTCCGTCGTCCGCGACCTGTACGAGCGGGCGATGACCTTCACCGACTACGTGGGCTTCTACGAGCTCGCCCGGACGGAGGGCATCGTCCTGCGGTACCTGGCCAGCGCCTTCAAGGCGCTGGAGCAGACCGTCCCCGACGACATCAAGACGGACGACCTGAAGGACGTCATCGCCTGGCTCGGCGAGCTCGTCCGGCAGGTCGACTCCTCGCTGCTCGACGAGTGGGAGCAGCTCGCCAACCCGACCGAGCCGGAGGCCGCCGAGGTCAGGCTCGACGAGAAGCCGGCGCCGGTCACGGCGAACGCGCGGGCGTTCCGGGTGCTGGTGCGCAACGAGATGTTCCGCCGGGTGGAGCTCGCCGCACTGGAGCACTACGACGAGCTGGGCGAGCTGGACGGCGAGTACGGCTGGAACGGCGACCGCTGGGCCGACGCGATGGACGGGTACTGGGAGGAGTACGACGACCTCGGGACGGGGCCGGACGCGCGCGGGCCGAAGATGCTGCTGATCGAAGAGGTCGAGGACGAGGGCCTCTGGCGGGTCCGGCAGATCTTCGACGACCCGGCGGGCGACCGCGACTGGGGCATCAGCGCCGAGGTCGACCTCTACGGCTCGGACGAGGAGGGCCGCGCCGTCCTCCGCGTCACCGCCGTCGACCGCCTCGGCGGCTGACGCGACGGGACGACATAGGGGCGCGGGGAACTGCGCAAGCCGAGGGCGGTGCACTCCGCAGGTCGGGAGAGGCACACCAGGGGCGCGGGGAACTGCGCAAGCCGAGGGCGGTGCACTCCGCAGGTCGGGAGAAGCACATCAGGGGCGCGGGGAACTGCGCAAGCCGAGGGCGGTGCACTCCGCAGGTCGGGAGAAGCACATCAGGGGCGCGGGGAACGGCGCAAGCCGAGGGCGGTGCACTGTACGAGATCAGGCAGACCCTGGTCTGTGCAGTTCGCCCCATCCGGATTGCGCAGTTCCCCGCGCCCCTGATGGCTTACCCATGGCCGCACAGGTGGCCCCGCCAGGGCTGCACAGTTCCCCGCGCCCCTGATGGCTTAGCCATGGTCCGCACAGGTGGCCACGCCGCTGGTGGCTTGCCCGGAGCCCCGCAGTTCGCCGGGCCCCTGGAGGGCTGTCGCTACATCCAGAGGAAGGGGGCGCGGGCGGTGTAGGAGAGGACGCGGGCGGCCTTGTCCAGGGTCTGGTCGCCGGGGGCGAGGGTGGTGCGCTGGTCGGTGTAGCGGGAGACGGTGACGGTCAGGTAGTGGCCGACGGGCTCGACGCGGGCGACGCCGGCGGGCTTCGGCGGCGGTGTGGTCGCGGTGGGCGGCGGTGTGGTGCCGGCCGGGGAGCTCGGGGCGCCGGAGACGGCGGCCGAGGGGCTGCCCGTCGCGGCGGGCGAGGGCGTCGGGGACGGCGTCGGTGCCGGGGACTCGGCGGTGAGGAAGGCGAGTGCGGCCGGGTCGGCGAGCGCCTGCCGGGCCTTCTGCGCGCTCTTCTCGTCGGCGAAGCGGAGGATCGTGACGCTGCTGACGACCT
Organism: Kitasatospora sp. DSM 101779; assembly: GCF_025655475.1. Taxonomy (GTDB): domain Bacteria; phylum Actinomycetota; class Actinomycetes; order Streptomycetales; family Streptomycetaceae; genus Kitasatospora. The sequence goes on from NZ_JAHTIK010000001.1 coordinate 1,167,939, forward strand.
GCTGGTCGGCGTTGGTGAAGGCGACGGAGAGGTACGCCTGGCAGCCGGTGTCCTTCAGCGGGTCCTTGTCAGGGGCGAGCAGGATCTCGGTGCAGTTGGTGCCCTCGCGGGCCGCCGTGCGGTGGGCCTGTACGCCGTTCTGGTCGACGGCGCGCTGGCCGGGGAAGTAGTGGTCGGCGGTGAAGGCCTGGGCTTCCGTCAGCGGCTGCTCGGAGGCGAGGCCGGGGGCCGGCTGGGACTTCTTGGTCTGGCCGCTGGTGCTGCCGAGTCCGGGTATGAGGTCGCCGGGGTTGGGGCGGCTGACCACCCAGCCGATGCCGGCTGCGGCGACGACGAGGGCGCACCAGAGGGCGGTGCGGCGGCGGCCGGGTCCGAGTCGGCTCGGTGCGGCGGGTGTCTCGCCGTCCTGGCCGGCCGCGGTCCGGTCGGCCGCGGTCTGGTCGGGCTCCCCCTGCGTGGTCATGCGGGAGATTGTAAGCAGATGATCAGTCGGGCCCGGACGGAGGGGCCTGCGGTGGGGGCGCTGCGCCCACGAAGGGGGCGTACGTGACCTGCGCCACTACCCTGTGCGGCGGGACTGTGACAACTCGCACACCGCCGAGCGGATCTTCTGGCGGGTTCCCTCTGGCGGAACGCGACGCGGCCCGGGCAGGATCGGGCGCATGGATCTGCTCGACACCCTCACCGCCAAGGGCCTGCGCCGGGAACTGCCCACCCGGGAGGAGGCGCTGGCCGTCCTCGCCACCACGGACGACGAACTCCTCGACGTCGTCGCGGCCGCCGGCAAGGTCCGCCGCCAGTGGTTCGGCCGGCGGGTGAAGCTCAACTACCTGGTGAACCTGAAGAGCGGTCTCTGCCCGGAGGACTGCTCGTACTGTTCGCAGCGGCTCGGTTCCAAGGCGGAGATCCTCAAGTACACCTGGCTGAAGCCGGAGCAGGCGGCCGAGGCGGCCGCCGCGGGTCTGGCCGGCGGCGCGAAGCGGGTCTGCCTGGTCGCCAGCGGCCGCGGCCCGACGGACCGTGACATCGACCGGGTGGCCGACACGATCGCCGCCATCAAGGACGCGAACGAGCAGGTCGAGGTCTGCGCCTGCCTGGGTCTGCTCTCTGACAACCAGGCGGAGCGGCTGAAGGCGGCCGGCGCCGACGCGTACAACCACAACCTCAACACCTCCGAGGCGACGTACGGCGACATCACCACCACCCACACGTACGCGGACCGGGTGGACACCGTGCAGAAGGCGCACGGCGCGGGCCTGTCCGCCTGCTCGGGCCTGATCGCGGGCATGGGCGAGAGCGACGAGGACCTGGTCGACGTGGTGTTCGCGCTGCGCGACCTCGGTTCGGACTCGGTGCCGGTGAACTTCCTGATCCCGTTCGAGGGCACGCCGCTGGCGCAGGAGTGGAACCTCAGCCCGCAGCGCTGCCTGCGCATCCTGGCGATGGTCCGCTTCGTCTGCCCGGACATCGAGGTGCGGATCGCCGGCGGCCGCGAGGTGCACCTGCGCTCGCTGCAGCCGCTGGGTCTGGAGATCGCCAACTCGATCTTCCTGGGCGACTACCTGACCAGTGAGGGCCAGGCCGGTCAGGCCGACCTCGACATGATCAAGGACGCCGGGTTCACCGTCGAGGGCGCGGACGAGCGGACCCTGCCGCGGCACCGCGCGGACGCCGTCGCAGGCGGCTGCGGCGGTGCCTCCGCATCGCCGTGCGGCACGGAGGCGCACGCCTGCGGCACCGGCGGCTGCGGTCCGTGCGGCGGACACGCGGAGCCGGCCGAGGCCGCGGCGGAGGTCAAGGACCTGATCGAGGCGGAGTCCTCGGACGAGGCTCGGACCGACCTGGTGCGGGTCCGCCGGCGCGGCGCGGGCACCGAGCTGGCCCCGAACGCCTGATGTCGGACGTGTCGCACCTGCTCGGCCTTGACCGGGCGCACGTCTGGCACCCGTACGGGCCGATGCCCGGCACCGTCACCCCGTACGTGGTGGAGTCCGCGTCCGGGGTGCGGCTGCGGCTCGCCGAACCGGCGGGCGGGCACCGGGAACTGATCGACGGCATGTCCTCCTGGTGGGCGGCGATCCACGGCTACCGGCACCCGGTGCTGGACGAGGCCGTGCGCGAGCAGCTCGGCCGGATGAGCCACGTGATGTTCGGCGGGCTCACCCACGAGCCCGCCGTCCGGCTGGCGGCGACGCTGGTGGACATCACCCCGGAGCCGCTGCGGCACGTCTTCCTCGCCGACTCCGGGTCGGTCGCGGTCGAGGTGGCGCTGAAGATGTGCCTGCAGTACTGGCAGTCGGTCGGCCGCCCGGCCAAGCGCCGGGTGCTGACCTGGCGCGGCGGCTACCACGGTGACACCTTCCACCCGATGTCGGTCTGCGACCCTGACGGCGGGATGCACCACCTGTGGGGCGGCGTGCTGCCCCGTCAGCTGTTCGTCCCGGAGCCGCCGGCCGGTTTCGACGCCCCGGTCGACGAGGCGTACGCGGGTCTGCTGGCCGACTTGGTCGAGCGGCACGCGGACGAGCTGGCCGCGATCATCGTGGAGCCGGTGGTGCAGGGCGCGGGCGGGATGCGCTTCCACTCCCCCGGCTACCTGCGGCTGCTGCGCGAGCTGTGCGACGAGCACGGCGTGCTGCTGGTCTTCGACGAGATCGCCACCGGTTTCGGCCGCAGCGGCGCACTGTTCGCCGCCGACCACGCCGGGGTGTCGCCGGACGTGATGTGCCTCGGCAAGGCGCTCACCGGCGGCTACCTGACGATGGCGGCGACACTGTGCACCGCGGAGGTCGCGGACGGCATCAGCCGCGGCGAGATGCCGGTGCTGGCGCACGGCCCGACGTTCATGGGCAACCCGCTGGCCGCGGCCGTCGCCAACGCCTCGATCGGGCTGCTACTCGGCCAGGACTGGCAGCTGGAGGTCAAGCGGATCGAGGCCGGGCTGGCCGCCGGGCTCGCCCCGGTCGCGGACGCCCCGGGTGTGCGGGAGGTTCGGGTGCAGGGCGCGATCGGCGTCGTCCAGCTGGACCACCCCGTGGACATGGCGGCGGCCACCGAGGCCGCCGCGCGCGAGGGCGTCTGGCTGCGGCCCTTCCGCGACCTCGTCTACACGATGCCGCCCTACGTGACGGACGATCAGGACCTGGCGCGGATCGCCGCCGGTGTCGCGGCCGCGGCGGTGGCCGGATGAGCGTGCTGTTCGTGACCGGCACCGGGACGGAGGTCGGCAAGACCGTCGTCACGGCGGCGGTGGCCGCCCTCGCCGACGGTCCGGTGGCCGTGCTGAAGCCCGGTCAGACCGGGGTCTCCCCCGCCGAGGCCGGCGACGTCGCCGAGGTCGTCCGGCTCACCGGGCGCCGCCTGACCGTCCGCGAGCTGGCCCGCTACCCCGAGCCGCTCGCCCCGGACACCGCGGCGCGGCGGGCCGGCCTGCCCGCCGTCCGCCCGCAGCAGGTCGCCGAGGCCGTCGCCGAACTGGCGGCGGACCACGCGCTGGTGCTGGTGGAGGGCGCGGGCGGGCTGCTCGTCCGCTACGACGAGGACGGGCACACCCTCGCGGACATGGCCGTCGCCGCGGCCGGGCTCGGCCTGGAGCCGTCCGTGCTGGTGGTGGCGACCGCCGGGCTGGGCACCCTCAACACCACGGCACTGACCGCGGAGGCGCTCGCCGCGCGCGGGCTGCGGCTGCACGGTGTGGTGATCGGCGCCTGGCCGGACCGGCCGGACCTGGCGATGCGCTGCAACCTCGCCGACCTGCCGGTGGCGTCGGGCGCGCCGTTGCTGGGGGCGCTGCCCGCCGGCTGTGCCGCGGCCGGCGGCGAGCCGTTCGTGTCGGCGGCCCGCGCCGCGCTGGCCCCGGCGCTCGGCGGCAGCTGGGACGCGGAGGCTTTCACCGCCGCGCACGCGGTGCCCGCACCGCGCGGATAGCACCACCTACCGGTGCGGCCCGGCTCCCGGCGGGAGCGGGGCCACACCGGCGGACGGTCACCGGCGGACGGTCGCCGGGAGGCGGTCACTGGGCGAGCGTCTTGCCCGTCTCCAGCAGCGACTTGAGGTCGCTGAGCACCCAGCTCCAGCCGCCGCCCCCGCCCATCTGCTCGTCGTCGTGGGCGCCGCTGACCAGGGAGGCGAGCTGCGGTGCGCCGGCCAGCTCGTGGGTCACCGTGAGCCGGGTGGAGCCGTTCTTCTCCGCCAGCTCGTAGGTGAGCCGGGTGAAGCCCTCGGCGGCCAGCTGCGGCTCCATGAGCATCCGCCAGGTCAGCACCAGCTTGCGCGGCGGATCGGCCTCGACCACCTCGCCGTCGATGACGGTCTCGGGGACGGGGAAGCCCATGGCCTTCGCACCCTCGACCATGGCCGGGCCGGGCCGGGTGCGGTAGGCGGCACCCGGGGTGAGGTCGTAGTCGGTGAGGCCGCCGTAGCCGTAGCGGTCGGTCCACTCGGGCTTGGTGATGGCGTCCCACACCTGCTCGGGGGCGGCCTTGATGTAGACGCGGTAGACCTGGGTGGTCGCCGCGTTCTCGGTCCCGCTCATGAGTCCTTCTCCAACTCTGCCTTGAGCTCGGTCAAAGCGGTCACGTGGCGTTCGGTGTACTTGTCGATCCAGCGGTCGTGGATCAGCCGGATCGGCACGGGGTTGAGGAAGTGGAGCTTCGCGCGGCCCGACTTGCGGGACACCACGAGGCCGGCGTCCTCGAGGACGCGCAGGTGCTTCATGACGCCGAACCGGGACATCTCCAGCTCGGACTCCAGCTCGGTGAGCGTCCGCCCGTCACGGGCGAACAGCAGGTCGAGCAGGAACCGGCGGGTCGGATCGGCGAGCGCCTTGAACACCAGGTCGTCGTCGGACACGGAACCAGGATAGGTGACCATTTGGTCACATGTCTACCGGGACGCGCGGCATCGTCTCCCCGCGCCGGTCAGGCCACGCCGCAGAGCCGCAGGACCGCCGTCGTCCCGGCCGCCGCCACGACGACCAGCGGGAAGGGGGCGCGACGCAGCACCAGGACTCCGGCGACCAGCACCCCGGCCGGGCGGGCCCAGCCGGCGAAGCCCCGGGCCTGGGTGAGCGCCGCGGTCGCCACCAGGGCGATCAGCAGCACGGCGGTGGCGGTGGAGAGCAGTCGCTCCAGGCCCTCGGAGAGGTGCAGCCGGTCGCGGAGCACCGGACCGGCGAGGCGGAAGCCGTAGGTGCCGGCGGCGAGCAGCAGGATGGCGAAGAGCGGCATCAGCGGGCCTCCGCCAGGGGTTCGGGCCGGCGCTCGGACCGGGGCTCGTGCTCCTGCTCGGCCTCGCGCTGCGGCTCGGCCTCGGACCCGGAGGTCCGGGCCGGGGTGCGGCGCAGTGCGGCCCGGGCGGCCGGGACGAGCGCGAGCAGCGCCAGCAGCACGGGCAGCCCGGCCGGCAGGAAGGGCGTGGCGGCGACCGCGACCGCCGCGCCGGCCACCGCCGGGTTGCGGACGGACCGGTCGGCGAGGGAGGGCAGCACCAGGGCCAGCAGCACGGCGGGGAAGGCCGCGTCCAGCCCGAGCGCGTCGGTGTCGCCGATGGCGCCGCCGGCCAGCGCGCCGAGCAGGACGGCGATGTTCCACACCACGAACAGGGCGACGCCGCAGATCCAGAAGGCGGCACGGCGGGCCTTCGGGTCGCGCTGCAGGAGGGTGAACGCGGCGGACTCGTCGGTGAGCACGTGAGCGCCGAGCAGCTTGGCCCGCCAGCCCCCACCGAGCACGTCGGCGACGGCGAAGCCGAAGGGCAGCAGCCGCGCGTTGAGGACCAGGCCGGTGACCACCGCGGCGATCGGGCCGCCGCCGGCGAGCGCGACGCCGACCGCGGCGAACTGCGAGCCGCCGGCGAAGACCAGCAGGGACATGGCGACCGGCACCCAGGCCGGCAGCCCGCCGGAGACGGCGATCGCGCCGAAGGAGGCGCCGACGAGGGCGTCGGCGAGACAGACCAGGGCGATGTGGCGGAGCGTGCCGCGATCGAGTGTTCGCATTGCCGAACGCATGTCCATTAGAATGAACAGCAACCTCGGCGTTCGTCAAGCCGAACGGACAGCAGTCTGGAGCGAACACGTGGACAACCCGGACGACGCACCGGTATCCGGCGGGCACCGGTCCTCCCTCGACCTGATCGCCCTCATCTCCGCCTCGATCCGCCGCGAGCGCGAGCGGGCCGGGCTCTCCATGGCCGAGCTGGCCCGCCGGGCGGGCATCGCCAAGTCCACGCTCTCGCAGCTGGAGGCCGGCGCCGGGAACCCGAGCGTGGAGACGCTGTGGGCGCTCGGCGCGGCCCTCGACGTGCCGTTCAGCCGCCTGGTCGACCCGCCGCGGCCGCAGGTGCGCATCGTCCGGGCCGGCGAGGGGCCGGTCACCTGGTCGGAGCGGGCCGACTACGCGGCCACCCTGCTCGCCTCCTGCCCGCCGAACGCCCGCCGGGACATCTACCGGATCGACGCCCAGCCCGGCGGCGTCCGGCGCTCCGACCCGCACCTGCCCGGCTCGGTGGAGCACGTGGTGATCGGGACCGGCCGGGCCCTGGTCGGCCCGGCGGCGGCCCCGGTCGAGCTCGGCCCGGGCGACTACATCGCCTACCCGGGCGACGCGCCGCACGTCTTCGAGGCGCTGGAGCCGGACACCACGGCGACGCTCACCATGGAGCACGTCTGACCGGGCGGCCGGGGCGCCCGGGCCCTCAGCCCGCCAGCGGGCGCACCCAGCGGCGCCAGTCCTCCTCGCGCCGGTAGCCCGCACCGGCCCAGGCGCCCTGGCCGAGGGCGTTGCGCTCCAGCACCATGGCGTCCGCCCGGCGGCCGCCCAGCGCGGCGAACCTCGCCTCGGCCGCCGCGATCAGCGCGCCGCCGACCCCGCGGCGGCGCAGCTCCGGCGCCACCGCCAGCCGGTAGAGGTGGCAGCGCCAGCCGTCGAAGCCGGCGATGACGGTGCCCGCGAGCACCCCGTCGAGTTCGGCGACCAGCAGGGCCTGCGGGTCCCGTTCGATCAGCCGGGCCACCCCGGCCTCGTCGTCGGTGATGCTGGCGCCCTCGGCGGCCCGGGCCCAGAAGGCGAGCAGGGCGGGGATCTCGTCGGGGCGGGCGGTACGGATCGCGATATCGGTCATGCGCCCCTGTCTAACAGCCGCGCTCCGGCCCTACGCGACATTCCACAAGGTGGGACGGCGCGGGCTGACCTCGTGTCACCGGTCCCGTAGGCTCGGGCACCCCGCCTGTGCGACACCCCGCGAGGAGCACCGTGCCGACCGCACCCACCACAGCCCCTTCCGCAGACCCTTCCGCAGACCCCACCACCGGCTCCGCCCCGGCCGACTCCGCCACGGCGGAGGAGTTCGTCCGCGCGCAGACCGCGCTCGGCGCGGTCCCCTTCGTGCCCGAGGTCAGGCTGCACCTGGCCGAGGAGGCGATCGGGCTGTGGGAGCGCACCGAGTCGGCGAAGGGCGAGATCGGGCTGCCGCCGCCGTTCTGGGGGTTCGCCTGGGCCGGCGGCCAGGCCGTCGCCCGGTACGTGCTCGACCATCCGGAGACCGTGGCGGGCCGGACGGTCCTGGACCTCGCCGCCGGCTCCGGACTGGTCGGCATCGCCTGTGCCCTGCGCGGCGCCGCCGCCGTGACCGCCGCCGAGATCGACGCGTACGCGGTCGCCGCGATCGGCCTCAATGCCGCGGCGAACGGCGTGCCGATCGAGGCGCGCTGCACCGACCTGCTGCCGGGCGACGGCTCGCCCGCCGAGGTCGTGCTGGCCGGCGACGTCTTCTACGAACGGGCGATGGCCGACCGGGTGCTCCCGTTCCTTCAGCGCGCCCGGGCGCGCGGCGCCCTGGTGCTGGTCGGCGACCCGGGCCGGGCGTACCTGCCGCGCGAGCACTTCACCGAGGTCGCCTCCTACCGGGTGCCGGTGGTGGCCGATCTGGAGGACGCTCCGGAGAAGACCTCGGTGGTGTGGCGCCTCGACGGCTGAGCCCCACTCGGCCCGGGCCGTCCGCTCATCGGCGGCCGGCCGCGCCGGAGCGTCTCCGCCTTCGTACCGTTTCCATACCGAATACGTGATGAGCTGCGGAAACGCTCGCGGCCCGAGGGGTGCCCGAGTACCATCCCGGCTGATGCCCCGGGGTGCGCGCGCCGTTGTGCCGTGCTGCCCCGCGGCGGACTCTCGCGGGGCAACGGAGGTCACCGCGCACTCGGCACCGCGCGCCAGAGCTGTCGCGCGAACGCGGGAAGGGCAGCGACTTGGCGGATCGGCTCACCGGAGGCGACTCCTCGCTGCTGCGTCGGATCAACGCGGCGGTCACCCTGCGGGCGCTGCGCGCCGGACAGACCGTCACCCTGACGCAACTCGTCGGCGAGACCGGGCTCTCCCGGCCGACCGTCGAGGGCGTCATCGAGGGCCTGATGGAGTCCGGGCTGGTCGCCGAGGTCGAACACGGCCAGGACGGCGGCCGCCGCGGCCGGCCCGCCCGCTGGTTCCGGTTCCGCGCCGAGGCCGGGCACGCGCTCGGCATCGAGATCGGCGTGCACGACGTCCGGGTGGTGCTGGCCGACCTGAGCGGCGAGATCCTCGCCGGGCACGCCAAGCCGGTGGACGAGGCCCTCGACGCCGAGGAACGGCTCGGCGTCATGCGGACCACCGTCGCCGAGGTGCTCCGCAAGACCGGCGTCTCCCGGGACAGTCTGTGGGCGGTCGCCGTCGGCACCCCCGGCATCGTCGACGGTGAGGGCACCGTCCGGCTCAGCACCGCCATGCCCGGCTGGACCGGCCTCGACCTCGGCGCCCGGCTGCGCCGCTCGTTCCGCTGCCCGGTCGTCATCGAGAACGACGCCAACCTCGCCGCCATCGCGGAGCACTGGAAGGGCGCCGCGGTCGGCAAGGGCGACGTGGTCTTCGTCATGGCCGGCCTCAGCCCCGGCGCCGGCTCGCTGATCAACGGGCGGCTGCACCGCGGGTACGGCGGAGCCGCCGGCGAGATCGGCGCCCTGCACCTGCTCGGTCAGGAGGCCACCCCGGAACGGCTGCTCTCCACCACCGGCAAGCCGCTCGACCCGCTGGACGAGGCCGCGGTCGCCCGGGTGCTGCGGCTGGCCCGGGAGGGCGACGAGGTCGCCAAGGACGCCATGGACCGCTTCCTGGGCCGGCTGGTGCACGACGTGGCGGCGCTCGTCCTCGCCCTGGATCCGCAGTTGGTGGTGGTCGGCGGCTGGGCGGCCGGACTGGACGGCGTCCTGGAGCCGCTGCGCGAGCGGCTAGGCCGGTTCACCCTGCGGGCACCGGAGGTGGCGCTGGCCGCGCTCGGCACCGAGGTCGTGGCCACCGGCGCGCTGCGGGTGGCACTGGACCACGTGGAGGAGCAGCTGTTCGCAGTCGACCCGCCGGGAGCCGGCCCGCGCTGACCCGGCGTCCGGGCACACGCGGGAAGGCGGGCCGTCCGGGGTCGGACGGCCCGCCATCTGTCGTCGAACGGGTGTCAGGCGGAGCGGACCGCCTCGACCGGGGTGACCTCGACGGCGCCGGTCTCGCCGAAGGTGAGCTTGCAGGTGTCGGCACGGTAGGTGCAGACGGCGCGGGCGATGTGCCGGCCGGCGGACGCGTACACGGTGGTGACCACCAGCACCGGGGTGCCCGGCGGACGCTCCAGCAGGGCGGCCTGCTCGGCCTCGGCGACGCCCAGCTCGACCGTGCGGGACTCGCCGTCGACGCCGCAGCGCTCCAGCTGCCGCAGCACCGAACGGGCACGCTCGCCCTCGGCCGGCGAGCCGACCAGCTGCGGCAGCGCGGGCAGGTGCGGCACCGCGGAGTCGGGGACGTGCAGCGACTCGGTCGCCATCACCCGGCCCTGGACGAGGCGCACCCGGCGCACGGTGTGCACCGTCTCGCCCGGCAGGACGCCCAGCTCGGCGGCCAGCCGGGCCGGGGCGGGGGCGCTGGTGCAGTCGACGATCCGCCAGGACTGGTTGCGCGAGGCGCTGGGCCAGCCCTCCTCGCTGCTGCTCACCGGGACGCCGACCCGCGGGGCGGCGATCACGGTGCCGATGCCGCGGCGGCGGACCAGCCGGCCCTCCAGCTCCAGCTGGTCGAGGGCCTGGCGCAGCGTCGCCCGGGCCACGCCGAAGCGGGCGGCGAGCTCGCGCTCGTTGGGGAGCACCTGGCCGGCGGAGAACTCCGAGTCGATGGTGCGCACCAGGACGGTGCGCAGGTGCCAGTACTTCGGCTCGGGAGCCGCCGCGAGCTGTCCTTGCGCCACCGTGTCCTCCGCCCTGAAGGTGTGGGGCCGCCCGGTCCCTCCCCGGTTTCGGCAGGTGGGGAGGGTGGGCTTTATCCGTCCTTCTTTATTAAAGGTCTTTGCAGTAAGCAGACCCTAGGGGGTGGCGGAGGAGATGGTCAAGACCAATGACCGGGCTTGACCGGAACACCGACACTCGCCGACCGTTCGTGATCTGCGACACAGTGGGACCCGACCGCTTCGGCGGACCGCCGGGGCGGCGGGTACCCTCCCGGGGTGATCGTGGTTTCGACAGTCAACGTCAACGGCATCCGGGCGGCCGCCAAGAAGGGCCTCACCGAGTGGCTCGCCGGCACCAAGGCCGACGTCGTCTGCCTGCAGGAGGTCCGCGCCGAGGCCGACCAGCTGCCGGCCGAGATCAAGGACCTGGAGGGCTGGCACGCGGTCTGGGCGCCGGCCGCCGCCAAGGGCCGGGCCGGGGTGGCGGTGCTCTCCCGCCGCGCGCCGGAGCGGACCGCGATCGGCTTCGGCTCCACCGAGTTCGACAGCTCCGGCCGGTACGCCGAGATCGATCTGCCGGGGCTCACGGTCGCCAGCCTGTACCTCCCCTCCGGCGAGGTCGGCACCGCGCGCCAGGACGAGAAGGAACGCTTCATGGCGGAGTTCCTCGTCCACCTCGACAGCCTGAAGCGGCGGGCCGCCGAGGAGGGGCGCGAGGTGCTGGTCTGCGGCGACTGGAACATCGCCCACCGCGCCGAGGACCTCAAGAACTGGCGGGCCAACCAGAAGAACGCCGGCTTCCTCCCCGAGGAGCGCGCCTGGCTGACCCGGCTCTTCGACGACGTCGGCTACGTGGACGTCGTGCGCGCCCTCCACCCCGACCAGGCCGGCCCCTACACCTGGTGGTCCTACCGCGGCCGCGCCTTCGACAACGACTCCGGCTGGCGGATCGACATGATTTGCACAACGGAGGGTATCGCGCGCCGCTGCACCGAGGCATACGTGGAGCGAGCGGCCTCCCACGCCGAGCGCTGGTCCGACCATGCCCCCGTCACGGCGGTCTTCGACCACAAGTTCTGACCCAGTGAGCCGGCATCGCCGGGAGCCGGGAACCGGTGGAAGAACCCCGCGCGGGGTCGCCACAGCAGATCAAGGCGACCACCAACCCTAACCTGTGGGGCGACCTCCTGCCCCTGAAGATCGTCTTCTCCCCCTGTCGCGCGATCGTCGCACCTCTGGTCAACTACGTCGAGTCGCTGCACCACCAGCGCCCGGACCTCACCCTGACCGACATCCTCCCGGAGATCGTCGTACGACACCGGCGCCACCGTCTCCTGCACAGCCGACTCGCGGCTCGGCTGCGGAGGGCGCTGCGTCCCCTGCCGAAAATCTTCGTCACGACCGTCCCGTTCCACGTGCAGCACAGCGGCGGCACCGGGTGACCCGATGCGTCCGGCCGCACACAGCGGCACCTCCGCTTCGTCGGGCTACCGGGACGGTTTCCTCGTCCGCCTCGGAAAGGCCTGCCCTCGGGAAGGCCGGGCGCACCGGACCGTGCCCCGGGCCGGCCAGGGCACGGAGGTGGACACCGGGCCCCTTGGGCGGGCCCTGGAGGCCTGACGGGTAGGCGGCCGCATGGCACCGGCGGGCTGATGTACACGGACGTTCCGACTGACGGTCGGACACCGCTGCGGCGCCTCGGTCACCCGCACGAGTGAAGGTCGGCGCAGGGCCGGACCGCCCGCGGAAGCAGGTCGGGCATCGGTGCCTAACGTGGTTCGGAAAGTCACTGTCGGTCGGCCGACCGACGTCGCCGCCAGGATCAAGAGGTACCCAATGAATCGTTTCATCACTCTTGCCGCCGGTGTGGCCGCCATGACAGCCGCTGCCTCCGGATGCGGCAGTTCCGGCACCACGGCTTCCTCGACCCCGACCGCGAGCACCAGCGCCCCCACGACCGCCGCCGGCTCCGCTGCTCCCAGCCGGAGCGTCGCCACGGTGAAGACGGCGAGTTCGCCGTTCGGTCAGATCCTGGTCGACGGTTCCGGTAGGACGTTGTACCTGTTCAAGGCCGATACGGGGACGACCTCGACCTGCAACGGCTCCTGTACGCAGAATTGGCCGCCGCAGACTACGACCGGGGCACCCGACAGCAGCGGAGTGACCGCGTCCCTGGTCGGAACGACCACCCGTTCGGACAGCTCGACCCAGGTGACCTACAACGGCCACCCGTTGTACTACTTCTTCAAGGACACAAAGCCCGGAGAAACCAACGGTCAGGGCGTCAACGCCTTCGGCGCTCCGTGGTACGTGGTCAGTCCCAGCGGTGATGCGATCACCAGCCCAGCCTCCGCGTCGGCTTCCCCGTCTGCCGGCTCCACGGGCGGCGGTGGCTACTGAGGCCCGCTCCTGAACCTGCGGGGCTCGAGAACTCGGCTCACGCCGCCGACCTGCACGGAGCCCGCATGAGCATCCCCGCCCTGGCGTGACCACCGGACGCTCGTTCGTATGGTCCATCCGCTCGTGCGGCGTGTGCTCGGATTCCTGGTGCTCATCGCGCCCTGGCATCTCGACCTCGAAGCGGAGGTCCTGGTGCTGAGCGCGAGAACGAGATACCGCGCCAACAACCGGCCCGGCCGCGATACGAGCCGGCGGACGGGGCGGGCGAGGCCGGCGGCACTCTCGAACGTCTCCCACGTCATCGCCGGACGCAGGTGTTCCCGCTGACCCCGGCGGCCCTGCCGCCCCGGCATCAACGTCCGGTTGGGGAAGACGTGCGCCCACCAGCCGCGCCGCCGGGCAGGCGGCCCACCACCGCTGCGGTACGCACCCTGGTTGTTTCGGGCGGGGTTGTTTGAGCGCCGGTCGGGCAACGGGATCAGGAGCCACGTCGCTCCGTTGGTGCAACCGATCGGAGCGACGTCGGACCAAGATCGGCGAGCTGCACGTGGGTGCGGCCGAGGACGCTGACCCGGGGTCGTTTGTCCCGGTCCCCTCCGGGCCGTTCCGCGGCTCGCCCTACCCGAGGATCCGACTCGACCTCTGTGGTCGCGCCCTACAGCAGCGGCGCATCGATCGTGGTGGTCAACGTGCATGCCGATCGGGCCCCCTGGCGATACGGGCAAGCCGTCCCTGCTCCGACGGCTACGGCGGGTGGTCCGCCGGTCGCCGACCGGGCGCGGCTGGGCGCGGGGCGGTGATCTGCAGCTGTCACAGCGGGCACTGGGCTTCGCGGCGCTCGGGTTCCTCACTCTGGTCCCGCTGCTGATCGTGGTCTCCGCGGCCGATCCGGACCGCGGGCGGGGGTTCGCGCAGCGGCTGCGGGACAGGCTAGGTGTGTCGCCGGCTTCCAGACGAGGGGTCGAGCAGCTCTTCGGGCGGCCCCGGCCAGGCATTCCGAACAACGACGGCCTTCGGTCCCGCGGCCCTGGCGGTGTTCGGCCTCTCGTTCGGGGCAGCGGTGCAAAGCGGCTACGAGAAGGCCTGGAACCTGCCACCGGACCGCTGGCGGCACGTGCTGTGGCTCGCCGTTCTGATCGGCTTCCTCTTCCTGTCCGCCACCGGCACGCTCTGGCGCCGGTCCCCGGCCAATAGCCTGGTGGCGGTACTGACCGCGGTCCTGTTCGCCTGGTGGTCGCAGTGGCTGCTGCTCGGCGGGCGGGTGCGCCGGCGCGCCCTGCTTCCGGGCGCCGTGGTGACCGTGGTCGGACTGCTCGGCCTGAGACTCGCCTCCCGGCTCGTCTTCTCGCCGCTGATCGCTTCCAACATGGTCACCTACGGCTCGTTCGGTCCGTGCTGATCATCCAGTCCTGGCTGGTCGGCGTGGGAGTCGTCGTCCTTGGCGGCGCGCTGGTCGGCAGACCGCTCGACGAGGAACTCCCGCGCGTGAGACGTGCGCTGAAACGGCGAAGGTGCGAGCCCACGCGCCGTCGTGGCGACGCCGCCCGCGCCGAGGGCGGCAGCCCGGCGGCGGCGAGTACCGCAGGCCAAGCTAAGGAACGTGTCAACTCCCGCAATGGATAACGCAATCGCGACCGGGGTATCCGAGTCGGCACGATCGGCCCGGCCGTCCCCGGGATCCGCTCGGGCACCTACGTCCCCAGCCGGCTTCTGGAACGGCGACGCCGGGCCGAGCAGGCACTGATCAGCACGGTCGCGACCTGCCACCTCCTCGGAGCCCCGACCAGCAGGGTCGGGAAACTCGGCGAGAGCCGCGGTCATCCTGCGCGGACCGCTGCACTCGGCCGCCCCACAAAAGGCCGCCCCCGCATCGCTGCGGAGGCGGCCTTCCCGGCCTGCGCAAACGTCACACCGACCGGGACAACAGGATCTGAATCCACGCCTACGTCACCCTATGATCTTCCCACCGAAAGGGCGGACACTTTTGCGATCGCGAGTCGCGGAGTCAGGAATCCTGCCTCAAGGATCCACATATTCGCCTCCTCGCGATCGTCCTACCGGTAACTTCTCCCGGCAATTTCCAGAATACTCCGCGCCGCGAGACTTCGGGCCTCCCGTCCACATGAATTTTGTTTCAAGCACTACCGTGTCCTCGTGTTTGACCAAAAAAGCCGTCCCGAGAGATTCCTTGGGCCGCATCCCGCAACGGTGAGATCCGTCCTGGCCGAGGCGTCGCGGGTGGGCGCCCGTGTCATGCGGGGACAGGGCAAATGCCGGTGAGGCGTGCGCCGATCCGTGTCGGGGCGGGGCAGGAAGCCGGCGGAGGAACAGAGCTGGTGCAGGGGACAGAAGTGCTCATGGCGGATTTCGCGCGGGAGAACCGCGGAGCGGCGGCGGACCGGTCGGAGGAATCCGGTGAACGGATGCTGGGGCGGCTCCTGGACCAGGCTCACGAGGGCCGCCGCCGCTCATCGCTCCGCTGGTGGCGGCAGGTGTCCGTGCGATCCGTGGCCGGGATGCCTCGGTCCTCCCGCGGGACTACGGCCAGCTCACGCTGGTACCTCCCGGGCCAGGGACTCGCCGTCGAAGATCCGGTGCCCATCGACGGTTCCCGGGCCGGCGAGGTCTTCCTCCGTGCCGTCCCCGCCGCGCGTCCGCAGGCGGACCGCACGCGCATGTTCCTCCCGCTGTTGGACGGAGGCGACGAGGTCGGGGGCTCGCCCTGACCCTTGACAGCATCGGCGGTGACGACCGCCGGCCGCCTCGCCGCACTGGTCGCCGACCTGCCGGCCACCAGGAACGGCTACACGGACCAGTTCTTCCAAGCCCGGCACCGCGAGCCGATGGGCGTGGCAGCCGAAATCCAGTGGTTGCTGCTGCCCCGCTGGGCGATGAACACCCCGCAGGTCGCGGTCCCCGATCCTGACACCTGCCTGCAATACCGCCGGCGACAGCCTGGACCACGCCCTCAACAACGACGTCCCGCATCTGGCCGTGATCGATGCGATGGGCCACGGCCTGAACACCGCAGTCCCGGCGACCGTCACCGTGGGCGCCTGCCGCCATACCGGGCGCGCCGGTGTTCGGGCTCACCGGTGTTCGGGCTCGCCGAAACGTACGCGTTCATGGACGCCGCCATCGACCGGCAAGGCGGCCCCGAGCACTTCGTCACGGCACAGATGATGCGACTCGACGTCGCAACGGGCCACCTGCAGTGGGCCGACGCCGGCCACCCGGCACCCCCGCTGATCCGTGATCACCAGGTCATCCGGGCCCTGGACAGCGCCGGAACCCAGCCGGTCGGCTTCGGCGGCGATACACCGCAGATCAGCGCGCGGCAACTCCGGCGCGGCGACCGGGTGCCGTTCTGCACAGGCGGCCTCGTCGAGGAACACAAGAGCGGCGGGGAGCAGTTCGGCGAGGAACGCCTGATCGCCGCCGTCGAGCGGGACGGGCCCGCCAGCGGCGGGTGCGGGATAGTGGTGCCTCTGTCTGGTCGAGTGGTGCGGCGGCACCGCCGATCACCTCGCCGTGCCGGAACCGTATACACGCCGATCCGGCCTTCATGGCGGCGGAGCTCGGCGCGCGGCAGCCCACCGACCCGCCCCCCGCTCACCCGGAGGCCGCGTCCTGGCCGGAGTACGGTGGAAGCGCTCACCGCGTCAACGGCCTGCGGGATTCCTGCGGTGCCAAGGCGCCGGCACCAGGCCGTCCACACCAACGAGCCCAGGGCGGGTGTTCGATATGACCGCGACCTCCGATCCCACCGCCGCCCAGCCACCAGAGCCAGAACCGCCGGTCCGCCTCTCCCTGACACCCGAGGGCGCCACCCCAGGACGGCTGGACGGAGCCTGGTGGCCCCGCTCGCACGACCTCCTGCGCGAGCTGCCCCCGCTGGCGGCAGCACTGGACCCCACGTGGGGGAAGATCACCCGTGTCACCGTGAACCCGACGCACTGGCCGGTCATCCCCCGGCGTGTCCCGGTCGCAGGCCACGTCATCCACGTCGGGTGGTTCGAACAGGAGCAGGACGCGGACGAGGTGATGGTGTGCTCCTTCATCCCCCTGCGCCTGGAGCTCCTGGTGATTCCCCCCGAGACCGAGACCTCTGCCGCCGAGTGGCTGATGACGGCGGCGTCCGACCCGGCCAACACCCACACCGGCACCGACCTCCTGACAGCTGCAGGTGCGCCGACCGCGGACCCGCGGGCCGGCGGATGACAACGATCGAGGCGGACGGCACCATGCCATTCGCCGCCGGCCCGCCCCCGACGACACCCCGGATCCGGCGGGCAGGTGCGCGGACCGCGCCCGGACATGCGCCGCCGCGCGGGTCCCGGGGAACCCTGCACCACGGCGGCCCCGCTGTCGATGATCGGAGCCGTCCCGCACTGATGGACCTTCGGTGCAGGCATCGGTGATACGGCAAACCGCGCCCCGTTCTCCTGGTCGCCTGGTCGCGGCTGGTCCGGCTACTCGCGCGACCACTCGGTCTCGGCCTGAGGTTCACCGACCGAGTGGCGCCCTTCCCAGACCTGGACCGTGATCGCCCGGGGGCCGGGAGCGGGGCTGGAGAGCGTGCGGACGAATACGTCCCGCAGGTGGTTCGCCGCCCTTTGAGGCGGCCCGTCGTATTCCAGGGGGTTCGGCATGGGAGCGCCGTCCTGCTGGAACCAACGGCCGTCGTCGTCCTGCGTCCGGAGAATCCACCGGTAGTACCGCATCCTGGCCTCCCGCGACGACGGGCCGTGTCAGGACACGACCGTAGGTGCCCGGCAGGCCGCCGGCGACCGGAGGACTGCCACCAGCGCGCAGGGGCAGCCGGCGGTCGTACCGAGTCACCCTGCCTGCATACCGGGCAGGTGCCGGCGGCATGCGCCGAAGGGAGAATGGGAGATGCCCACAGACATCGGAGGCTGCTGATGTTCGAAGCGGGTGACATCCGGGAATGGCGCGGCCACGACGTGGTGGATGCCGACCACCACAAGATCGGCACGCTGGAGTCCGTCTACGTCGACACCGCGACGGACCGGCCCTCGTTCGCCACCGTCACGGTCGGGCTGCCCACACGCCGCCGTCTGGTCTTCGTCCCCCTCGCCGACGCGCGGGTCGGGCCGGGCCATCTGCAGGTCGCCTGGCCCAGGAGCCGGGTCAAGAAGGCGCCGGCGATCGGCACCGACGGCGTACTGCCGGCCGAGGACGAGGCGGCGATCTTCGCCCACTACGAACTGGACTACGCGCCCGGCGCGGGCGGTGAACGCCGCCTGGCACGCCGATAGGACCGGGCAGACACCGAAGGAGACCGAAGATGGCACTGGTGCTGTTCCTGATCATCCTGGCGATCGTGCTCGGGATCGTCGGCGTGGTTGCCCACGGCCTGCTCTACCTGCTGTTCATCGGCATCGCCGTACTGATCATCGCCGTGGTCATCTCCGCCGTCCGGTTCCGGCACGGCGGCCGCTCCGCCAACCGCTGAGATGCGCCGCAGCGCCGATAGTCCGAGGCCAGTACGGGGGAACCGCTCCGCGCATAGGGTGCCCGCGACCTGGAGCCAGGCCAGGGGGCCGACGCACACCTCGACCACATGCGGAGCGTCCTCGAAGGCACGCAGGATCCGCAGTGCTCCGCTCGGATGCAGGTGGGCGCGCCGGGCGGTTGCCCCGGGCCTACCAGGGCACGGAGGTGGACACCTGGCCCCTTGGGCGGGCCCGGGAGGCCGGACGGGTGGGCGGCACTGCGGGGCTCCGGTGGTGGACCCGGGATCGAACTTGGACAATCGGGTCATGGCAGGCCTTGAGGCGGCCCCCGGAACGGTGCATCTGGCCCACGGGGCGGGATACGTCAGCCCCGGCGTTGCGCTGGGCGAGTCGGTCAGGGGCATTGTTCGCATCGACGAGCGCGGATGGGTGCATGTCACTCAGGAGGACGGATCTCGCGTGTCGTTCCCGCCTCATGCCGTAGAACGCGTCAACTGGGGCGAGCCCGCTTCCTAGACGCGAGGCTCCGAGCCTCGGCGTGGGCTTGGGCCCAGGAATCCGGGGCCGCTCATCCAGCAGCGAACGAACGCCAGCCGTACGGTCGGGAGGGCAGCTGATCGGAGGGCGAGATGGCGAAGTACCGATCGCGTGTGCGTGTGCTCTCTGAAGAAGACGTGGAGATCACCACGCGGCACGGAGAGCACGCCGAGGGCGACTTCGATGGAACTGCGCAGGAGTACGCCGAGTTCCTGGTCGACACGGCCGTGAGGCAGGGCGGGGACGATCCGGGCCCGATGCGACCGGCACGCGTTGTCGCCGATGTCTGGGAAGCGGGCGGGTCGAAGCGCTCCGCCGCCGGGCACGCAGAGTGGCCGTAGCTCGCGCGTCCGGCCGGGTCGTGCACGGTTTCCTCGGCCCGGCACGATCTCGACGCCCGAGGCCGCGGTCGCATGGGGGCACGAAGGGCACGTGACGCGGGCATGACGCGTCCGGCCTCGGCGGCTTGCAGCCAGGCGACTTCCCGGGACGGGCCCGCACTGCCCGCAGGGCGTTCAGGACCGCCTCGTCAATGTCTGGCCGGCACCCGCCCGGTCGGTCGGGGTGACGCGGTGCGGGCGGAGTAGCGTGGGGATATCGGGGCGGCCCAGTCTCCGTTCCCCGACGGTCGGCCCTCGTTCGGGGGGCCGGTGTATGTCCACGGACATGACCGCGATGCCATCCGAGTGCTCGTCGCTGGGCGACTCGTCGGCCGCATTCCCCGCGAGGATGCGCCGGCGTATCAAGAGGAGGCGGAGAGCCGGGTACGGTCTGCGCAGTGCCCGACACGAGTGTGGTGGCGCCGGGAGCAGCAGGAACTCATGGCATCTCTCGGTCGCCCTGGCCGAACCGGGGAGGACCGTGCCGCTCCTCCCCGCACCCGAGGGTGAGCTGGTGGTGCCTGCGGGCCGGTGGTTCCAGGTGAGCGGAGTGGACACACATAGGGATGTCCTTGTGCCGCTGCCGGAGAGGGCGTACGCATGAAGCCCGCGTCACTGCCTGTGGGGCGGAGCGCAGCGCGCGAGCACCGTCGCTGCACGGGGACTCCGCCTCTGTGGGGACCGACGACGGGTCGTCACTCGGTCTCGAAGTGCACGAGGTGGGCGACCTCGCGTCCTTGCGCGTCGAGACAGGGGTAGATACCGCCGTTCTCGCCATTGTCCAGCAGTGCGATGACCGTTGCCTCGGTCCGTTCGTCGGACAGGACGTGCCACCCGGCACGGAACATGTCAGGAGTGGATTCCTCGGGCGGCTGCAGGGCGTCGGGGCGGTGCTGGCGACAGGCCCCCTCGAAGACCGGCAGCAGACCTCGGTCCCGGCCGTTCGCGGCACGACGCCGTATCTCCTGCCCTGCCAGCCTCATCAGCCTGCTCACCAGGGGACCGTCGTCGTTCCGCGAACCGCCGAGGCACACGACGCCGCAGTGCGTCATCACGCCCACTCCTGAGTAGTCGCCGAGCTCCACCGGCGGTGCCTCGTCAAACCACAGCAGCAGCCCGAGCGCCATCGGCGCCGCTCCCGGCGCCGCATCCATCACCGCGTACACACGATGGCTGCCCGGAGGAACGTCCAGACCTGTCGCCAGTCTCTGAAAAATGGTTCTGGATCACTTTCCGTGCCAGAGCCACGGAGCGTCACCGGAACCGCGATCATGAACGGTCGTGACTGACGCTCTCCATCAGAACCTCTGGCTCCAGCAGGCCTCCGACGTCGCGGTCAACTCCCTGACCATCCAAGCCGACCGCGTCACCGTCCACGCCGCCACGACCAGCGACGAGGCGGGCTGTCCGTCGTGCGGAACCGTCTCGGCTCGAGTGCACAGCAGCTACGTACGGCGGCTGGACGACAGCGCGGCGAGCGGGCGTCGGGTGGTAGTCGAGTTACGAGTCCGACGGTTCCGCTGCCGTGAACGGATGTGCCCGCGATCCACCTTCGTCGAGCAGGCGGCAGGGCTGACCTTCCGCCACGGACGGCGAAGCCAGAGCCTGCAGACCGCACTGCAGCAGCTCGCCCTGGCCCTGGCCGGCCGGGCCGGCTCCCGCCTGGCCGAGACGTTCGCGGTCCCGGTGAGCCGATCCACGCTCCTGCGGCTGATACGCGCCCTGCCCGACCCTGCGTCCCCGGTGCCGCGCGTGCTGGGCATCGACGAGTTCGCCCTGCGCAAGGGCCATGTCTACGCCACCGTCCTCGTCGACATCGAGACCCGCCGCGCGGTTGACCTGTTGCCCGACCGCACGGTCGCCACCGTCCGCTCCTGGCTGGCCGGCCATCCGGGCGTGGAGGTCGTCTGCCGCGACCGCTCTGCCTCCTACGCCGAAGCCGTACGGCTCGGTGCCCCAGACGCGATCCACGTCGCCGACCGATTCCACCTGTGGCAGAACCTCTCCGACGCGGTGGAGAAGACCGTGCTGCAACACCGAGCCCTGCTGCCCGAAGCAGCTCCTTCGACCCTTTCAGCCAAAGAAGTTGTCTTTCCATCCGTCGCCGCCGAGCCCCGCCGGACCGGCCGGCTGTCCGATCGGGTCCGCGAACAGCACGCCACTGTCCACGCGCTCATGGAGGACGGGTTCAGCCTCCGCGTCATCGCCCGCCGACTGGGCCTGGCCCGCGGCACCGTCCGCCGACTGGCCCGCGCGAAAGACCCCGACGAGCTGCTGGTCGGCCGCTGGACGGGACGCACCAGCATCCTCGACCCCTACAAGCCCTATCTCCACCAGCGTTTCAGTGAAGGCCACACGATCGCCCGGCGCCTGTTCGAGGAGATCCAGCAGCGCGGATTCCCCGGCCAGGAGCAGATCGTCCGCGAATACGTCCGCCGACTCCGCACAGCGTTCCCGCACCAGGCCCCGCCCCGTCGCAAGCCCTCCGTCAGAGACGTGACCGGCTGGATCACCCGCCACCCCGACCGCCTCTCAACCGACGCGAGCCAGCAGCTCAAGGAGGTCCTGGCACGCGTCCCGGCACTTGCCACCACCGCCGAGCACGTCAGGACCTTCGCCGAGCTGATGAACGATCGCCGCGGCCGAGAGCTCAAGGACTGGATCACGCGCGTCCAGCAGGACCAGGTCCCAGCCCTTCGAAGCTTCGCCACCGGTCTCCTGCAAGACCTCGATGCGGTCGTCGCCGGCCTCACCCTGCGCTACAGTTCCGGGGCGGTCGAGGGCCACAACAACAAGATCAAAATGCTGAAGCGGCAGATGTTCGGCCGCGCCAACTTCGACCTCCTGCGCAAGCGCGTCCTCCATGCAGCATGAACCGCTGGTCATAGCGGCGCGGAGGGGCACGCATCGGAGCTGGACGGTGACGGCGCCGAGCACGACGGACCAGGATGGGGGCTCCGGTCAGTGCTGGCCGATGCCTCGGCTGTCGAGATAGTCGACCAGCGCGGCCTCTTTCCGGAGCAACTGGTCGCGGTCATCGGCAGGCAGCGAGGCAAGGGCGTCGACCAGGACGCGCTTGCGAGGAACGTGAACCATGTTGCCCGAGTAGATCCGGCACCCCGAGCACCAGGCAAACCCGATGCAACGCTCGAAGCCGGAGGACTCGGGCGGATGGAAGCGGTACTGGTAGGAGCGGACAGGCTCGTGGCACACGAGGCAGATCCAGCGGTCACCGTCGCGGACGGACCAGCCGCTTCCCCTCTTGCGCCAGGACTTCCGTCCGGCCGGTGCTCTTCAAGTTGCCATGCGCTGATTCTGCCTTGGGGCGGCGTTCAAGGGACAACCGATTGCTCCGGCGGTCCATGAGGCGTCACAGCAGTCACGACCGTTCATGATCGCGGTTCCGGTGACGCTCCGTGGCTCTGGCACGGAAAGTGATCCAGAACCAGTTTTCAGGAAGCGTCAACAAGACCGTCCGCTTCGCCCGACGTGGGGTCGAACACGAGGGCCGAATCCGACGACACCGGGAGCGCACCCACGGCGTGGATCCACCACGAATCGCGTGGCCCGCTCGTCTGCGGTCCTTCCGCGAGGTGAGCGAACAGGGTCTTGGCAAAATCCATCTGACTTTTCCTCACTGCCAGGGCAACCGGGGGTGCTCTTCTGCACGCATCTTCCCGGAGGCTTCTGAGAATCAGGGAGTTGGGTCGAGCTGGCGGATGCGCTGCGCGGTACGCCGCCACGGCCGAGTGCTTGCCGCTACCCGCGGAGCGGACGCCGAGTGAGGATGGTCCGGCCGCTGCTGCCGATGCCGATGCCGGGCTGATCGTGACCCGCTTCCCGCGGGACGGCTGCGCAGCTGGGTAGGCGGATCGGCCCCCGCAGGTTGGTGACCGGCCGACAACGGGGCTTGCCGTGGGTGAACCTCCGCCGCGAGACAGACGCGCTCCGGAGGCGCTTTTCAGTGCCGAATCGGTCGTCCGCGTCATCACTGCGGTGGTCTGCGCCGGCCGCTGGAAGCAAAGATGCTCTCCCAATCGCGTCGTGCAGCGGGTGAATTCGACGTGAGCGTTTCCGCCGCCGTCGCCCAGCTGCTCCGCACCGCCCGCGGGTCTGGAGAGCGGCAGCTGGGCCCCGACCGACAAGGACCGGGTCGCGGCAGGCGAACTCGTTGCCCACATCGCACGGGTCTGCCCCGCCCGGCTAACGCAGCCCACCGCGATTCTGCTGCACGATGCCGCCGCCGACGTCGCCATCGCCGCTGTCGCGGCCGGCGGGGAGCTCGCCTGGACGCTCTCGCAAGTACTCACGCAGGTGTTCCTCGTGGTCCGCACAGTCGCCGAGCAGAACCTTCCGCAGATGCGCGCGCCCAGTCCTGCCGAACCGTCCGACGCCACGACCGCGCTGCGGCGGCTGCATGAGTTCCTGCTGGCTCTCACGGACAGGCCCTGAGCAGCGCCGACACCCAAGGCTGCCACCTTACGGCGAGGCCACCACATGGTCGTACCACGCAACCCTCCCAACCGCAGCTTGACACCACTACGGCATGGGACGTCTGACAGCTGTCATCGCCTCGGCGGGGAGCTGACTGTCCGTCGGTGACCCGTCTTTGAAGTAGTCCGGTCCGGCAGGGTTGGGTCAGCCCTTCCTCCGATCACCGCTCAGCTGGGCATCAGGAGCTCGGCTGCCGGGGTGTGGTTTCCGGTCGCTGCTGCCCCCGCCATCGCAGACGAGGCCGCACCCGGTTCGGTGAGGGGAGGCACCACCAGGAGCAGGAAGTGGTCCTGGAAGCCCCGCGTGATACTGAGTGTCGCGTCGCTGCCCGTGAACCAGCCGATTCTGACCATGAGGCCGTTCGCCATGACGGACCGGGGAACGCCGCCCCAGGCCGACATGTCGAGGCCGACGCGGATGATGCGCCCGAGGTGGGCGCCGAGCGCGGTGATCAGGTCTGGCAGCTCGGCAAGAACGTGGTGCGAGCGGGGCCACCAGGCACCGTCGAAGAACCCGTCGCGCGACATCGTCGGCTCGAGTGCCAGGCGAGGCAGCGGCGGGGCGCCGGGCACGGTCCACCCTCCGGCGGAGAAGGGCCCAGGGAGGGGAATCGGCATCATCAGGGGCCGCCCGTCCGGTCCGCGAGGGAACCAGTTCACGACCCAGGGCGACGTCGGCGCTGATGCCGGTGTGCAGAATGTCCCCGGTTTGTCTGCCACGGTACTCCGCAGGGGTCGACTCCGGACCGCCCACCTGGGGAGTAGCCTCGAAGACATCCAGGGCATCTCGCATTCCGGTACACGTTCCGGCTTCGTTCTGGGTGAAGGACAGCCCGGCGGATGCCCAGTGGGCAGCGTCGGAGACGGAAACGATCACCGTGACCACTCAGTCCCCCCAGCCGGCACGGCGCGGCGACGGCCTCACGGTCGCCGACGCCATGGCTACCTGCGATTACCAGATTGCAGATGACAGCACGGTCGACCAGGCCAACGACGTCTTCCGCAGCGCCCACGTGGAGTACCTGCTGGTCCGCGACCACAACGGCCGCTGCGAGGGCCTGGTCACCCGAGCCGGGCTCCACCCGTTCCTGACCTCTCCCTGGTACACCCAGCGGACTGCGATCAGCGCCACCAAGCACCAGCGCGGCCCGTTCGCCTGGCCGGCCATGGGCCTGGCCCTGGCCTCGACCGCGATGCGGATCAAGCGATTGACGGTTTGGCCCGTCGTCGACGAAGACGGATCCATCCTGGGCGTCCTCACCGCCGGCCACACCGCGGGCCTGCTCGCCGTCGAAACGAAATGACCCGGCACGTCGGGAACGGCACGGTGACGCCCTTGCGCGCCAGGACCGACAGCAGAGCCTTCGGCATGTCCAACTCCTCGAAGGTCCCGGCAGGCGGCAGCGCCGGGGTGGTGCTCGGCGTCGCCGCGAACTCCCCCTGACTGGACCGTCCCTGACGATCAATCGCGCTGAAGGAGCGACCCGCCGGACCGATCCCCCGACGGGGTGGGCGCTGCGAGTGCCGCCGGAGCGGCGGTGGGCGTTCTGGGACGGGGAACGGCTGGAGCGGTTCCTGCGGGAAACCTTCCTCGGAGCGGCGCGTCACGAGGAGGACTCGGCCGGCGCCGGGCGCCGGCGAAGACCGCAAGGGAACGGGCCGAGAGATGCGATGGGTGGGCGTGGACGGGAGAACCGTGCGGCACATCACCCACCGTGGGGGCTCACCGCGCAAGGCGGGAGCGGAGAACCACGGTATGTGCGGCGTCAGGGTGGGCAGGGCGATCCGAACGCGGCGCCCGTGCGTCTCGCGTGGGAGTGGTCGGCGACAGCAGAGCCGAGAGGGTCTGGGCGGACCGGTGTGGTGGTGGTTGGGGCGCGGTGCTGAGGGGCCCGCACTGGCATGTAAGCAGTGCGGGCCCCGCGCTGCCAGGCGGGTGCCGTGCAGTACTACAGCGAGCGGATGTTCTCGGCCTGCGGGCCCTTCTGGCCCTGCGTGACGTCGAACTCGACCTTCTGGCCCTCGAGCAGCTCACGGAAGCCGTTGGCCTGGATGTTCGAGAAGTGGGCGAAGACGTCAGCGCCGGCGCCCTCCTGCTCGATGAAGCCGAAGCCCTTCTCCGAGTTGAACCACTTCACAGTGCCATTAGTAGCCATAAATGTCTCCTTCAAGGGGCTGCCCGAAGCACGCGGATAGCGGGAGTACGCCGCACGGAGAACCCGCCCGGGCAGGAGCCGGGGAGAACGAAAAATGCGCCCGCAACACAGGCAGGCGCACACAAAGTTCATGGGAACCACTACTGCAGTACGACGACTCTAGCAGCCCGGGTCCCGAAACAGCGGGATCTTTCGTCTCCTGCGGGAGCCGAGTTTTCAGGCAGTCGCCCCCGATCCTGGTTAAGTGTCAAGTCTCCTAACCTGTAGGTTACTTGAGCCTACGGTACAGGTGGAAATCGGCGCCCGGGGCCTCGCGGCCAGCCCCCCGGACCGATGCAACCCCGGAAATTCATGCGGTGCCAAGGGTGTCCATTTCGCGTTCTCCGGAGCACACTGGCGGTAATGACAAATTTCGCCGTACCTCGCCGCTCCATGCCCACCAGCCCCTTCAAGCGTCGAACGCAGGCCGTGTCGACCAAGCGCTTCGCCGTCGGCGACCGTGTCACCCACGACGGATTCGGCCTCGGTCGGGTCATCGGTGTCGAAGGCGAAGGGGCCGTCGCGGTCCTCGTCGACTTCGGATCGCGGCAGGAACGCCTCCCCCACCCGTACACCGCGATGTACAAGCTCTGACCCCCGGCCGCGCCGGTCCCGGGACAGCTTCAAGACCCGCGAGACAGGACCGCGAGCCGCGTGCCGCGGCACAACCAGTTGCCGCTTCCCGCACCGACCACGAGCAGGTCGTCGGGCCGGTCGGCCAGCGCGGCGAGCGCCGCCCCCGGATCGGCACGGATGAGTTCGGCGTGAGCTGAGACTCGGGCCGGCCGGGCCGAAGGCGTCGTCGGGCCGTGCGCGGCCGATCTGCGGCTGCGGCTCGGACGGCGGTGAGCAGGGGCGGCCATGGGGGCACGGTAGCCGTGCTCGCCGCCGGGCGGCTGCCAGGCAAGAACCGCGAGGACCTCGACGCCACGCCGGTAGGCCTCGTCCACGGCCCTGTGGAACGCGGCCAGGCTGCCGAGCGAGCTGCTGATCCCGACCACGACTCGTGCCAGCCGCCGCTCGCGGCCCTGCGCCTGGATGTCCACGCTCCGCGAACCTCCGATGCTCTAGTGGACCATCAGATCGCCGGAACCTGCATCGGGCACCGCACACCTTGTCGCGGCGTGATCCGACCGAGCCGGCTTCAGCTCGGACCGGTAGCCGAACCAGGCTTCGGTGGTGAAGCGCCGAGGGTGGGATGGGTTTCGAGCTTGCGGCACAGCTGGGCACGGTGAGTGCGCAGGTGGCTGGTCCCGGTTCCGTAGGCCGTCCCCACGCTTCCGGAGGAGCTGCTTCTGTCCGGCGAGGCAAGCGCCGCGGCGAAGGCGAGCTCGCCGGTGGCCGCGGCGGGGTCAGCGGTACTCGCGCAGGCGCGGACGGACGCCGAGGACTGTCAGGGCGAGTACGGCGGCGAGGACGAGTGCGCCGGTGGTCGCGGTGGTGGCGCCCAGGTCGGCGTCGGTGTCGGCGACGGCCTGCTCGAATGCATGCTGGTTGATGGCGAGGACGTCGTCGAGGGCAGCGGTGAGGGTTGCGAAGTCGGCGTTGGACTGGCCGGCGGCGAGCCCGGTGTTGAAGGTGACGGCGTCCTTGAGGCGCCCCTGGAAAAGCAGGGCGCGCATGGCACGGTCGTCTCGCTGGTACTGCCGGTAGGCGGTCAGGAGTCGCTCGGCGGCGTTCTGCTCGCCGCCGAAGGTGATGTTGCCGAGCTCGGCACCGAGGTAGCCGGTGAACGGGACCTGGGTGTGGTCGGCGCGGTGCCTTTCGGCCGCCTTCGCCAGCAGATCGTCGTAGGTGGTGAGGGTGGCCCCGTCGAGGCGCGCGAAGGTCTGGGACTTGTCGAGGAAGCTCTGCTCGTACGCGGAGGCGCGGGAGGGGTCGGTGAGGTACCGGCTCTCGTCCGCGTTCATGTCGTAGGCGATGGCGCGGGCCCGGCTGAGCGCGATGACCGAGTCGTAGGCGTCGGACTTGGCGACGGTCAGCTGGTCTTCGGCGCGCGAGCCGAGCGTCATGCCCGTGGCCAGGCCGGCGGCCGCGAGCAGGGTGGCGGCGGCGAGTGGCAGGTTGATCAGACGGTGGAAGCGACGGCTGAGGGTGCGCTGCAGCACGGCAAGGACGGTCAGGGCGAGCAGCCCGGTGGCGAGGATCCACCATCGACCGTGGGCGAGCGCGTCACGCCGCTCTGTGTGCGTCGCCTCGACGGTGGCGATGTTGGCGGCGGTGACTTGGTCGGCGGCGGGCAGCAGCTGTTGCCGCAGCAGATCGGTCGCCTGCCGGTAGGCGTCCAGCGCCTCCGCGGAGGGCTTCCCGGCCGGAGCGTGGGACTGTTCGGCCAGGAGTTGGGCACGCGCCACCAGCGCCTCGTAGTGGCCGAGTTCACCGAGCACGGTGTGGACGGCCCGCTGTCCGGCCGGGTCGGCGGCGGTGGCTTCGGCGGCACCTTGGAGGTCGGTGTCGGCCTGGGCGCGGCGCTGCTCATAGGCTTCCAGGGTCTGCCGCCGCAGTGCCGTGTAGTCGGGGTCGGCGCCGAGCAGCAGGAGATCGGCGGCCTGGGCGTCCATGTCGTTGAGCGCGAAGTACAGGTCGGCGGCCCGGACGGCCTGGGGGCCGGAGCGGTGGCCGATGGCGTCGGTGCCGTCCCTCGCACCTGTCAGGACGGTGGCGGTGGTGGCGGCGAAGGCCAGCACGGTGGTGAGCACGAGTGCGGTCAGCGCCCGGACCAGGCGCGGGGTGTTCCACCGGGCGCGGGTGAAGTGGGGCGGACGGCGCCGCATCGGGCCCGGGTGTGAGGGTGAGGTGCTCGCGTCCCGGCCCGGTGCCTGCGCTCCCCCCGCTTCCCAGGTGCGGGGGACGCGGGCCACGGGTGCCGGACCGGCCGTACCTCGGTTCGCCACCCCCGGCGAACCGCCTGTCTTTCCCGGTACGGCTCTTCTGCTCGATGCACCCGCTGTCATGGCGGCGCGTCCCCCTCCCCTTTTCACCTGGCCGCCGATGGTTGATCGGTGAAGGTCTCCACCGGCGTGGCAGCGGTCCGTCTTCCCCCACGAAGTCGGAACCGTCTCCTCGCAGCTGACGCTATGCCCGGGCCGGGGGACGGCCTTGCGGTCCTAACGCTTCCTTGGCGCCGATGGGACGTGTCTTGACACCACGTTGACGGGCCAGCTGGAGCGTCACGGCTCGAATCGGTAGCCGATGCCGGGTTCGGTGATCAGGTGACGAGGGCGGGCGGGGTCGGGTTCGAGCTTGCGCCGCAGGCCGGCGAGGTAGACCCGCAGATAGTTGCCGTGGCTCTCCGCGTCCGGGCCCCAGACCGCGCGCAGCATCTGTTTGCCGGGCACCAGCCGGCCCGGGCTGGCCAGCAGCAGCCGCATGATCTTCCACTCGGTGGGAGTGAGCCGCACCGGGCCGCCCGGGCCGGTGACGACGGCGGCGGCGAGGTCGACGGTGTGGGCGCCGACCGTGAACTGCGGCACGGCAGGCTCCCCCACGGGCCGGCGCATGACGGCCCGCAGCCGAGCGAGCAGTTCGTCCATGACGAACGGCTTGGTCAGATAGTCGTCGGCGCCCGCGTCCAGGGCCTGCACCTTCTCGTGGGCGTCGGACCGGCCGGACAGGACGACGACCGGCACGGCGCTCCAGGCACGCAGCCCGCGGATGATGTCCATGCCGTCGAAGTCGGGCAGGCCGAGGTCGAGCAGCACCGCGTCGGGCGGCGTGCGGGCGGCCACGTCCAGGGCCTCGGCCCCGGTCGCTGCCGTGAGCACCGAATAGCGACGGGCGTGCAGGTTGAGCTGCAGAGCGCGCAGCATCTGCGGTTCGTCGTCCACGACCAGAATCTGCGTCACTCTCCCGGCTCTCCGTCCTCGTCCACGGTCAGGTCGTGCACGCGCATGTCGGCGTCGGGCAGCCCGGCCGCGGGAAGGGTGAGCAGCATCGTCGTGCCACCGCCTGGGGTGTCCTCCACCTCCAGGGAGCCGCCCATCGCCTCGGCCAGGCCACGGGAGAGGGCGAGACCGAGGCCGACGCCGGTGGTGTTGTCGGTGTCGCCGAGGCGCTGGAACGGCAGGAAGACGCGGTCGCGGTCGCCTGGCGGGATCCCCGGGCCGCGGTCGATCACCCGGATCTCGACCCGGTCGAGGTGGTGACTGGCGGCGACCAGGACGGGCGCGCCGGGTGCGTTGTACCGAAGCGCGTTGGTGATGACGTTGGCCAGCACCCGCTCGAGCAGTGGCGGGTCGGCGAGGACGGGCGGCGCGGTGTCGAGGTCGAGCGGCTGAACGGGCGCGTAGGCGTCGAGCAGGGAGTCGAGGGCGCGGGGCAGCACCTCGTCCAGGTGGGTGGGTTCGAGGTGAAGGGTGAGAGCGCCGGCCTGCAGGCGGCTCATGTCGAGCAGGTTGTCGACCAGGCGGGTGAGCTTGACCAACGACTCGTCCGCGGTGGCGAGGAGTTCGGCCTGGTCCTCGGGCGAGAACACGACGTCGGGGCTGCGCAGCGAGCCGACCGAAGCGAGCGCGACTGCGAGCGGGGTGCGCAGGTCGTGACTGACCGCGGCGAGCAGCGCGGTGCGCATCCGGTCCGCGGCTTTGATCGGTTCGACCTCGGCGGCGACGGTGGCGAGCCGGTCGCGTTCCAGGGCGGCGGCGATGTGGGCGGCGAAGGCGGTGAGCACGCGCTGGTCTGCGGCGGGCAGGCGGCGCCCGGCCAGGACGAGCAACGCACCTGCTCCTACCGGCAGTTCGGTGAGCGTACGATCGGGGGCCGGCTCGCCCCCGGCGTCGCTGCGGCCCAGTGCCTCACCGCTCACACGGTCGAGCAGGGCGACCGAGTCCAGCGCGAAGGCGGTCCGGGTCTTGTCCAGCAGCGCGGGCACCGCGTCCGCGCCCCGCAGGACGCTTCCCGCCAGCGTGGACAGGGTCTCGGCCTCAGCCGTCGCTCGGGCGGCCCGTTGGGTGAGCCGGGCGGCGTGGTCGACCACCGTGGAGACCGTCAGCGCGACCACCGCGAACACCAGGAGCGCGATGACATTGTTGGGTTCGCCGATGGTGAAGGTGTGGACGGGCGGGATGAAGTAGTAGTTGAGCAGGAGCGAGGCGACCAGTGACGCCAGCAGTGCGGAGGTCGCCCCGCCGAGCAACGCCACGCCGACGACGCCGAGTTGGAAGATGAGCGCGTCCGTGGTCAGGTTGACCTGGCTGTGGAACTGTGAGAGCACCGCCGTCAGGACCGCGGGCACCGCGAGGCCGGCGAGGATTCCGGCGACGGTGCGCCGTCGGGAGTGGCGCCGGCCGAGTGAGGGAAGCCGGCTCCGGCCGGTGAACTCGTGGGTGACCATGTGGACGTCGATGTCCTCGGAGCCGTCCACGGTGGTCTGCCCGGTGCCGGGTCCGGTGAGGAAGCGGTTGAGCCGCCCGCGGCGGCTGGTGCCGAGGACCAGCTGGGTGGCGTGGTGCGCCCGGGCGAAGGCCAGCAGCGCGGTCGGGATGTCGTCGCCGACGACGACGTGGTAGCTGCCGCCGAGGGTCTCGACCAGTTGCCGCTGTTCGGCGAGGGCGCCCGGGGAGGCGCCCGCGAGGCCGTCGCTGCGGCTGATGTGTACGGCGAGCAGTTCGCCGCCGGCGGTGCGGTCGGCGATGCGGGCGGCGCGGCGGATCAGCGTCTCGCCTTCGGGGCCGCCGGTCAGGGCGACGACGACGCGTTCGCGGGTCTCCCAGACGCGGTCGATGTTGTGGGTGGCGCGGTAGTCGCGCAGCCCCTCGTCGACCCGTCCGGCCACCCAGAGCAGGGCCAACTCCCGCAGTGCGGTGAGGTTTCCGACGCGGAAGTAGTTGGAGAGCGCGGCGTCCACCTTCTCGGCCTTGTAGACGTTGCCGTGGGCCATCCGGCGGCGCAGGGCCTGCGGGGCCATGTCGACCAGTTCGATCTGGTCCGCGCGCCGGACGACCTCGTCGGGCACGGTCTCGCGCTGCGGGATGCCGGTGATCTTCTGGACCACGTCGTTGAGCGACTCGAGGTGCTGGACGTTGACCGTGGTGACGACGTCGATCCCGGCTGCGAGGAGTTCCTCGACGTCCTGCCAGCGCTTGGCGTTGCGTCCGCCGGGGATGTTGGTGTGCGCGAGCTCGTCCACCAGGGCGACCTGCGGGCGGCGCGCGAGGATCGCGTCGAGATCCATCTCCTGGAATTCCGTTCCCCGGTAGTTGCGGGTGAGTCGCGGTACCGTCTCCAGACCCTGCAGCATGGTCTCGGTGTGCCGTCGGCCGTGGCACTCGATGGACCCGACGACCACGTCCGCGCCGCGGTCCAGTCTGCGGTGGGCCTCGTCGAGCATCCGGTAGGTCTTTCCGACGCCGGGGGCCGAACCGAGGTAGACCCTCAACTGCCCGCGGCGCGCGGTGGTGCCGGGGGTGAGGTCACGGGACATGGGCGCTGCTCTTTCCGTACGAAAGCGGCCGGGGAGGGGCTGTCAGCGACAGCGACTGCGCGGATGGAGTTGTTCCGCTGGGCGGGCGCCGGCTGTGGTTCCGAACGTGGCAGGCCGACCCGGGCGCGGGATCCACGTCCCTCGCCCGGGTCGGCCTGTCACCAGCCGGTTGTCCGAGGCATCGCCTCGGCTCCGCCGAACATCGTCACTGCTGCTCGCTGATCGCCTTGTTCAGCAGCACGACGTTGACGCCGTCCTGGCCGAGGAAGCCGAGCGAGCGGCCCTCGGTGTACTTGTCGATCAGCCGGTTCAGCGTGTCGGTGGACAGGCCGCGGGCCTTGGCGACCCGGTTCACCTGTTCCTTCGCGTAGGCGACGGAGATGTGCGGGTCGAGGCCGGAGCCGGAGGCGGTGACCGCGTCCACCGGGACGCTCGCCGGATCGACGCCGTCGAAGGCGGCGATTGCGGCGCGGCGGTCCTGGATCGTCCGGGTCAGCTTCTCGTCGTTCGGGCCGAGGTTGGAGGCGCCGGAGGCCTTCGGGTCGTAGGAGCCGGTGGAGAAGCGCGGCTGGAAGAACTTCGGGTCCGGCTGGGCCTGTTCGTCGGCGTTGTTCGGATCCTTCTTCGGGAGGTTGTAGTTCTGGCCGAGGAGCCCGGACCCGACCTCCTTGCCGTCGGCCTTCACGATCGAGCCGTTGGCCTTGTCGGCGAAGGCGACCTGGCTGATGCCGGTGACCAGCAGTGGGTAGGCGACACCGAGGATCACGGTCATCACCAGCAGCATCCGCAGCGCGGTAAGGTGGGTGCGCAGAATGGTGGGCATGGGTCTGGCCTCTCTCAGCTCAGGCCGGGGATGAACTGGACGACCAGGTCGATCGCCTTGATGCCGACGAACGGCACGATCAGGCCGCCGATCCCGTAGATCCCGATGTTCCGGGCCAGCAGTGAACTGGCGTCGGACGGGCGGTACTTGACGCCGCGCAGGGCGAGCGGGATCAGGCCGATGATGACCAGGGCGTTGAAGATGATCGCCGAGGTGATCGCGGAGGTCGGGCTGTGCAGGCCCATGATGTTCAGGTGCCGCAGGCCCGGATACACGCCCGCGAACATCGCGGGGATGATCGCGAAGTACTTGGCGACGTCGTTGGCGATGGAGAAGGTGGTCAGCGCGCCTCGGGTGATGAGGAGTTGCTTGCCGATCTCGACGATCTCGATCAGCTTGGTGGGGTTGGAGTCCAGGTCCACCATGTTGCCGGCCTCCTTGGCCGCCATGGTGCCCGTGTTCATCGCCACGCCGACGTCCGCCTGGGCGAGCGCGGGAGCGTCGTTGGTGCCGTCGCCGGTCATCGCGACCAGCTTCCCACCCTCCTGCTCCTTCTTGATCAGGGCCATCTTGTCCTCGGGAGTGGCCTCGGCGAGGAAGTCGTCCACGCCCGCCTCCTCCGCGATCGCCTTGGCGGTCAGCGGGTTGTCACCCGTGATCATGACGGTCTTGATGCCCATGCGCCGCAGCTCCTCGAAGCGCTCGCGCATGCCCTCCTTCACCACGTCCTTCAGGTGGATGACACCGAGGACGCGCGGTGCCTTCGCGCCGTTCTTCTCCGCGACGACCAGCGGGGTACCGCCGGCGGCCGAGATGCCGTCCACCAGTTGGGCGACGTCGGCACCGACCGTGCCGCCGTTCTCGGTGACCCAGTTGGCGACCGAGCCGGCCGCGCCCTTGCGGACCTGGTGGATGCCCTCGGCCTCGTCCAGGTCGACACCCGACATGCGGGTCTGCGCGGTGAACGGTACCCAGGTGGCGTGCGCGAGCTCGCCCTGGGCGCGGGCACGCAGGCCGTAATCGGTCTTGGCGAGCACGACGACGGAGCGGCCCTCGGGTGTCTCGTCCGCGAGAGAGGAGAGCTGGGCGGCATCCGCCAGCTCGTCCACGGTGACGCCCTCGGCGGGCTGGAACTCGGCGGCCTGGCGGTTGCCGAGGGTGATGGTGCCGGTCTTGTCGAGCAGCAGGGTGTTCACGTCGCCCGCGGCCTCGACCGCGCGGCCGGACATGGCGAGCACATTGCGCTGGACCAGGCGGTCCATGCCGGCGATGCCGATCGCGGAGAGCAGTGCACCGATGGTGGTCGGGATCAGCGCCACGATCAGCGCGACCAGCACGATCATCGACTGCGGGGCGCCCGCATAGGTGGCCATCGGCTGCAGGGTGACCACCGCGATCAGGAACACGATCGTCAGCGACGCCAGCAGGATGTTGAGGGCGATCTCGTTCGGGGTCTTCTGCCGGGCGGCACCCTCCACGAGGGCGATCATCCGGTCGATGAACGACTTGCCCGGCTCGGAGGCGATCTTCACCACGATCCGGTCCGACAGAACCTTGGTGCCGCCGGTGACCGCAGACCGGTCACCGCCCGATTCGCGGATGACCGGCGCGGACTCACCCGTGATGGCCGACTCGTCGACCGACGCCACGCCCTCGACGACGTCGCCGTCACCGGGGATGACCTGCCCGGTCTCCACGACGACATGGTCGCCGAGCCGCAGCGCCGTGCCGGGCACCTCTTCCTCGGCGTCGCTGGCGGGCCAGTTGGTGAGCCGCCGGGCGACGGACTCGGTCTTGGTCTTGCGCAGGGTGTCGGCCTGGGCCTTGCCGCGGCCCTCGGCGACGGCCTCGGCGAGGTTGGCGAAGATCGTGGTCAGCCAGAGCCAGACGGTGATCGCCCAGGCGAAGACCGAGGGGTCGGCGATCGCGGAGATCGTGGTGACCACCGAACCGACCTCGACCACGAACATGACCGGATTCTTGGCCATGACCCGGGGGTCGAGCTTCTTCACCGCCTCGGGCAGCGAGGCGAGGATCAGCTTCGGGTCGAGCAGACCGGCCTGGACTCTGTGCGGCGCCTGGCCGTGTTCGGCCGGTACGGGGGTAAGGGTGATGGACATCAGTGGAGACCTTCTGCGATCGGGCCGAGGGCCAGGGCCGGGAAGTAGGTGAGGCCGACGACGATCAGGACGACGCCCGACAGCAGTCCGACGAACAGCGGCTTGTGGGTGGGCAGGGTGCCCGCGCTCGCGGGGACCGGCTGCTGCTGGGCGAGCGAACCCGCCAGTGCCAGGACGAACACCATCGGCAGGAACCGGCCGAAGACCATGCACAGGCCGAGCGCCGTGTCGTACCAGGGCGTGTTCACCGTGATGCCGGCGAACGCCGATCCGTTGTTGTTGCTCGCGGAGGTGAAGGCGTACAGCACCTCGGAGAAGCCGTGCGCACCCGAGTTGAGCATCCCGGCCCGCTCGCCCGGCAGCGCCATCGCGACACCGGTGCCGATCAGCACCAGGGCAGGCGTGGTGAGGATGTAGAGCGAGGCGAACTTCATCTCCCGGCCGCCCAGCTTCTTGCCCAGGTACTCCGGGGTGCGGCCGACCATCAGGCCGGCCACGAACACCGCCACGATCGCCAGGATCAGCATGCCGTAGAGGCCGGAGCCGGTACCGCCGGGCGCGATCTCACCCAGCATCATGTTGAAGATCGTGATGCCGCCGCCGAAGGCGGAGTACGAGTCGTGGAACGAGTTCACCGCGCCCGTCGAGGTCAGCGTCGTCGACGCCGCGAACAGGCTGGAGGCGGCGATGCCGAAGCGCTGCTCCTTGCCCTCCATCGCCCCGCCGGCCGCCTGCATCGCGGTGCCGGCGTGCTGGTGCTCGGAGAAGGTGATCAGCGCGGCCGAGGCCACCCAGAACAGCGCCATGACGGCGACGATCGCGTAGCCCTGGCGGTGGTCGCCCACCATCTTGCCGAAGGTGCGCGGCAGCGAGAAGGAGATCACCAGCAGCAGGAAGATCTCCAGCCAGTTGGTGAAGCCGTTCGGGTTCTCGAAGGGGTGCGCCGAGTTGGCGTTGAAGAAGCCGCCACCGTTGGTGCCCAGCTCCTTGATGACCTCCTGCGAGGCCACCGGCCCGCCGGGGATCGACTGGGTGTCGCCGCCGAGGGTCGCCAGGTCGTGGAAGCCGTGGAAGTTCTGGATCACCCCGTTGGCGACCAGGACCAGCGCGAAGACGATCGACAGCGGCAGCAGCAGGCGCAGCACGATCCGGGTGAGGTCGACCCAGAAGTTGCCGACCCGGTCGGTCCGGTTGCGGGTGAACCCGCGGATCAGTGCCGCGACGACCGCGATGCCGACGGCCGCGGAGACGAAGTTCTGCACCGCCAGGCCGGCCATCTGCACCAGGTGGCCCATCGCGGACTCGCCGCTGTAGGACTGCCAGTTGGTGTTGGTGGTGAAGGAGACCGCGGTGTTCCACGCCTGGTGCGGGGCCATCTCCGGTATCCCCAGGCTCAGCAGCAGGTGTGTCTGGAGGCGGATCAGCCCGTACAGGAAGAGGATCGACAGGGCGGAGAACGCCAGCACCGAGCGCAGGTAGACCGGCCAGCGCTGGTCGGCGTCACCGTCGACGCCGACCACCTTGTAGAGGCCCTTCTCAACTCTGAGGTGCCTGGCGGAGGTGAGCAGGTGGGCGATGTAGTCACCCAGGGGGCGGTAGCACAGGGCCAGCGCGCCGGCCAGGGCGAGGGCCTGCAGCCACCCGGCAAGAGTGGAGCTCATGATCAGAACTTCTCCGGGTAGATCAGCGCGACGACGAGGTAGCCGACGAGTGCGACGGCGACGATGAGACCGGCGATGTTCTCGGCGCTCACAGCTTCTCGACCCCCTTCGCGATGAGGGCGATGACGGCGAACACGGCGACCGTGACACCGACGAAGACGAGATCGAGCATGGGTGCTCCACCAACTGGTCGAAGGGGGCTGTCACCGTCGGAGATCCCCGGAAGCTCCGGACGGGGCCGGTGAAGGACCGGCGAGAGCAGCAAACCAGCCGGTCAGCGCCCTTCCCGCTTTCCTGACGCCCTCCATACGGGGGAATAGGCAACATTGACGCGGCCTTGACGCCCGCCTCATTCGGCCGAGACCGCGGCTTGGCCGAAACGTGCCGACGCCCCGGGCAGCGGCGCTGTCCGGGGCATCGGGAACGGGGTCAGATCTTCTGCGGCTCGGGCGCGTCCTTGACCGGCGCAGGCTCGCCCCGACGCACGGCGCCCGGCGCGCGGCGGGCCGGACGGTCGGCGCGCGGCGCGGAGGCCAGCTGCCACGGCACGCTGATCACCATCACGCCCGGGGTGAACAGCAGCCGGGACTTCAGCCACAGCGCGGACTGGTTGTGCAGCAGGTGCTCCCACCAGTGGCCGACCACGTACTCGGGGATGAACACCGCCACCGCCTCACGCGGCGAGGAGCGCCGGTACTCGCGCACGTACTGCACGACGGGCTTGGTGATCTCGCGGTACGGCGAATCGAGGACCTTCAGCGGAACTGGGATCTCGTAGGTGTCCCACTGCGCCTTCAGCTCGTCGGTGGCGTCCTTCTCCACCGCGACGGTGACGGCCTCCAGGGTGTCCGGCCGGAACGCCTGGGCGTAGCCGAGGGCGCGCAGGGTGGCCTTGTGCAGCTTGGAGACGAGCACCACGCCGTGCACCTTGGACGGCTTGGCCGACTCCTCACGCGGGTCCTCGATGGCCAGCTCCGCCGAGACGGCGTCGTAGTGGCGGCGGATGCCGCGCATCATCAGCCACAGCAGCACGGCGGCGACCACCGCCAGCCAGGCGCCCTGGGTGAACTTGGTGATCAGCACGATCACCAGCACCAGCGCGGTGGTGACCGCACCGAGTCCGTTGATGATCCGGGAGCGCTGGGCGGC
The DNA here is from genome assembly GCF_025655475.1 of Kitasatospora sp. DSM 101779. Taxonomy (GTDB): domain Bacteria; phylum Actinomycetota; class Actinomycetes; order Streptomycetales; family Streptomycetaceae; genus Kitasatospora. Next base: position 1,205,828 of record NZ_JAHTIK010000001.1, read on the forward strand.
GCCGCGCACCGCGGGGGCGGTCTCGGTGGCGAGTGTGCGGTTCCAGTGCCGGACCATGCCGATCTGGGAGAGCGTGAAGGAGGTGAACACGCCCAGGATGTAGAGGTGGATCAGGCTGGTGACGTCCGCCTGGTAGAACCACAGCAGCCCGCCGGCCACCACCGCGAGCGCGATGATGCCGTTGGAGAAGGCGAGCCGGTCGCCGCGGGTGTGCATCTGCCGCGGCAGGTAGCGGTGCTCGGCCAGGATCGAGGCGAGCAGCGGGAAGCCGTTGAACGCGGTGTTGGCCGCCAGGATCAGGACCAGCGCGGTGACGGCCTGGATGAAGTAGAACAGGATGCTGTTGTCGCCGCCCAGGAAGGTCGACGCCAGCTGCGCGATCACGGTCTGCTGGGTGTAGCTGTTGCAGTCGCCGGTGATGCCGACGAGCTGGCAGGCGTTCTCGACGTAGTGGACGTGCGAGGTCATCGCCAGCACGGTGACGCCGACGAACATCACCACGGCGGTGATGCCCATGACTGCCATGGTGGTCGCAGCGTTCTTCGCCTTCGGGGTGCGGAAGGCCGGCACACCGTTGGAGATCGCCTCGACGCCGGTCAGCGCGGTGCAGCCGGAGGCGAAGGCGCGCAGGCCGAGAAGCAGCAGGCCGAGGCCGGCCAGGGTGTCCTTGTGGTCCTCCGGGTTGATGCCGAAGGCAGCCGTCGGGGCCTGCGGGTTGTCGCCGAAGACCACACGGATCAGGCCGGTCACCACCATCAGCAGGATGCCGCCGATGAACAGGTAGGTCGGAGCGGCGAACGCCTTCCCGGACTCCCGCACACCGCGCAGGTTCACCGCCGCCAGCAGGATGACGAAGGCCAGCGCCAGCACGACCCGGTAGTCCGCGAGGCCTCCGAACGCGGAGATGATGTTGTCCACGCCCGAGGCGACCGACACCGCCACGGTCATCACGTAGTCGACCAGCAGCGAGGCCGCAACCACCAGGCCTGAGTTGGCGCCGAGGTTCTTGGACACCACCTCGTACGAGCCGCCGCCGGACGGATAGGCGTGCACCACCTGCCGGTAGGACATCACCACGACCGCCATGAGGGCGACGACGGCCGCCGCGACCCAGGGCGTGAGGTACAGGAAGGCGGTGCCGCCCACGGTGAGGACGAGCAGGATCTCGCCGGTCGCGTAGGCGACCGAGGAGAGCGGGTCGGAAGCGAAGATCGGCAGGGCCAGCCGCTTGGGGAGCAGCGTCTCGCCCAGCTCCTCGCTGCGCATGGCCTTGCCGATCACGAGGCGCTTGAGCGCCTGGGGCACGTTGAACACGTAAGCGAGAGTAGGGGCCGGCGGCGTTAGGACAATGACCCCGAGGAGCTCGCCACAGCAGGCTCCGCCCATCCATAGCTTTTACGTTTCCGCAGGTCATGAGGCATCCCGCTGTCCGAGCCGGCGTCGCGGGAGGGCGCTAGGAGGAGCCGTTAAGGAATCGTCAATATCAGCCCGCGAACCCCACCAATCAGAGCAATTCGATCATTTCGCCCACGTCTCATCGGGGAACGCGCAGGCGCAGCCGGCAGCCCAGGCCGGGCACGGCCGCAGGCGGCCCGCTACTGCCGCCCGCCCGCGGAGCGCGATCGGGTGGGTTGCGGGGAGGCAGCCCCTACCGGACGGCGCGGGTGATGACCGCGGCACCGGCCAGCGCCTGCGGATGCGGCGGGCGGTCGTGGTGGCGTGCCGGACGGTTCATGACGCTCATTCAAATCCATAACGGAGGGCAGAACAAGGCAGGACACCAGGTCCTGATGGATCCTTGACAGCCGTCAACGCCGGCTTCCCGCCACCCTTCCGGGCGCTGTGACGGTGTGGATGCGGATCTTCCTGCGGGGCAGCGCGCCGGGGAGCGAGGCCGCAAGGGCCGCCGCGACGAGGGCGAGGAGCCGCAGCACGTCGATGCGTCCGGCCCAGCCCAGGGCCGCGTAGCGGTGCACAGCGACGCGTAGCGGTGCACGGCGAAGCCGTTGAGGAACAGCCAGCCGGACAGTCCCACCAGCGGCGTGGCCGCCGGCCGGGACACCGCGCCGTCAGCCACAGCCAGACGCTGATCAGCCACGCGAACGCGCTCGGCGCGAGAATCGCCGACAGGGTGGTCAGCGCAGAGCCCACCTCCACCACGAACATGACGGGGTTGCGCACCATGACCGGGGGGTGCAGTTTGCGCAGCGCCTCCGGGAAGGCCACGGCCAACTGCTTCGGATCGAACAGGGCGCCACCCGCGCGGTGGCGCCGGATGGACGGCGATGCCACCGGCTCGGGCGTGACGACGTCCTTCTCGGGAGCCAGGCGAAGCATGGGGCAGTCCTTCTCGGGCATGGACCGGTGAATGGAGGCCGGCCCGAAGGCCGACAGCCCAGCCAAACCCGCGCCGGGCACCGATCACCGGACCATGACGGAATCCTGACGGTCCGCCGGCAGCGATTGACGGGGTGTTGACCCAGGCGGGAGTGTCAGGACTGTATGAAGCCCGGGACCCGTTGCGTATCCGCCGCGTCAAGAACCGCCGGTCCCCGCCCGTACCGGTGTCCACTGGAGCCGTGAAGGCGCGACCCGGAGTCCTCGTCGGCGTGACCGACACGCTGAGCAGCCTGGCCACCCTCTGCCGCGCGGCCGAGGAGGCACGGAGCCGAGACGCCCTGCTGGTGCCGGTCACCACGTGGTCGAGCGACGAGGAGTTCCGGCCGTTCTCGGAGCTCCGGCGCGCGGCCCACCGGCGGCTGCACGCGGCCTGGAGCAGGCCTTCGGCGGCTGTCCGGACGATGTGGTGGTCCGCCCTCTCGTGGTGCGGGACGCACCGGGCCGGGCGCTGGTACGGTCCGACGATCTCCTGGTCCTCGGCTGCGGGCACCGCCGGCGCCGGCAGAGCACCCGGATCAGCACGACGGTGCGGTACTGCCGCGCGCACGCAGCCTGCCCGATACTCGTCGTCTCCCCGGCCGAGCTCCTGGACTGCCTCGGACTCGCGGTCCGCACCGGACCGCTGCCGCCGACACCCGGACCGGTCCCCGGGCACCCGGGCGCCCGGGTGACAGCCGCCCCGGTCGCCTGACGGCGTCCACGGTCCGAGCCGGAGCGTGCCTCTCGCCGCGCCCGGCCACAGCCCTCGGCTGCCCGCGCTGTCACAAGCTGATCAGGGTGTGCCGAGAGCAGCCTCCTCGCGGTCGAGGTCGTGCTGGAGGCGACGACGCGTGGTGTCGCTGATGCGGTGCTCGTCGTACAGCCGGTGCAGTTCGTTGTTCTGCACGGCGATGACCTCGTGGCGCAGCTGGCGGTAGGCGGCGTCGGCGGTGCTGCCGTCCGGGGTCTCGGGGCTGCGGTCGAGGCGGGCGGTCAGGCCGCGCCGGACCCTGTCGACGGCGGTCTCCGGCGTTGTCTCCAGCGCCGCGAGGTGTTCGACGTGGTCGAGGCCGGCGCGGTTGAGCGCGTCACGGGCGTCGTCCTCCTCCCGGGCGGTGTGCTCGGGTTCGAGCGCGAGACCGGACCGGTTGACCACTGCGGCCAGGGTGAGGCCCTGGACGACCAGGGTGAACACCACCACGGCGGTGGTGAGTACCAGAACCAGCGGCCGTCCGGCGAGCGCCGTTCCGTCGTCGGTGACGAGCGGGATGGACAGGGCGGCGGCCAGCGGCATCACGCCGCGGGTGCCGGCCCAGGTCACCACCCCGGCGACCCGCCAGGACAGCGGGCCCCGGGTGGGCTTGACCGCCCGCGTCAGGGGCAGCGTGGAGAGCACCCGCACCGCGATCAGTACGGCCGCCAGTGCCAGTGCCTGGAGCGGCCACCAGCCGGTGCCCGCCGGCAGGTCCCGCACCAGCGTGGGCAGCTCAAGGCCGACAATGCTGAACACCACGCTCTCCAGCAGGAACACCACCACCGCGTACACGGCGTGCAGCTGAAGACGGATGTGCGCGTCGGTGAGCCGGTGGCCGGAGCGCCCCAGCAGCACGCCGGCGACCACCACCGAGGTGACTCCAGAGGTGTGGACGGACTCGGCCAGCACGTACGCCGCGTACGGGGTGACCAGGGCAATGACGGTCTCGAGCACCGGGTCGGTGGTGCGGCGGCGCACCAGCCACACCAGCCCGGCGACGGCCGCGCCGACGAGGCTTCCACCGCCGCCGAGCAGCAGGAACTCCCCTCCCGCAGCGGGCAGGCTGACCGTGGCACCGACGGCCACGGCGATGCCGATGGCCACCTTGAACAGCACCAGTGAGGTGGCGTCGTTGAACAGGCTCTCCGCCTGCACGAGCACCTGCACCCGGCCCGGTAGCGCGAGGCGGCGCCCGAGGGCGGTCACCGCCACGGGGTCGGTGCTGGACAGCACGGCCCCGAGCACGAACGCCATCGCGGGCGGCAACCCGGCAATGGCAACAGCCGCGAATCCCACGGCGGCCGCGGAGGCGAAGACCAGGCCGAAGGAGAGGATCGTCACCGGCCGCCACACCGTCCGCAGGTCGCGCAGGGACAGTTCCTCGGCGGAGGCGTACAGCAGGGGCGGCAGCACCACCATGGCGATGGCCTGCGGGGGGATGTGCAGGGCGGGTACGCCGGGTATCAGTGCGACCGCGATGCCGGCCAGGACCAGCAGGGAGGGCGCGGGCACACGCAGACGCCGGGCGAAGGTGGCCACAACGGTGGCCAGCACCACCAGGACGAGGATGATCCCCACAATGCGCATCGGCGAAAAGACCCCATCACGACGATCGGGGTCACCGCCGCCCGATCGCTGCGATCATCCCCCGAGCCGACCAGGCTTCCCGGCACACCTGCGCTCATTTTATCGGGACTCTCGCGGGCAGCGGCACAGCATTTTCCGCGGCGCACGGCCCCGTGGCCCTGCTACCCCCGATCTGGACGACGATGGAAGCGGCAGACCGGCGGGCTCGGGCACTCCGGGCCGGCGCTCCGGGCGGCCAGGTCCGCGAACCGGCCCGCTCGGGAGGAGGAAGCATGCCGCGCGGCCGTCTACGGATCTACCTCGGAGCAGCCCCCGGGGTGGGCAAGTCCTACGACATGCTCAGCGAGGGACAGCGCCGCGCAGGGCGGGGTACGGACGTGGTCATCGCGTTCATGGAGGACTACGGGCGACCTCTGACCCGTCTGATGGCCGAGGGACTTGAGACCGTACCCCGCAAGACCGTGCCCTACCCGGGCACGTCCTTCACCGAGATGGACCCGGGCGCCGTCCTCGCCCGGCATCCCCAGCTGGCCCTGGTCGACGAGCTCGCCCACACCAACGTCCCGGGCTGCCGGAACACCAAGCGGTGACAGGACGTCCAGGAACTGCTGGACGCAGGCATCGACGTCATCTCCACCGTGAACATCCAGCACCTGGAGTCCCTCAACGACGTCGTCGAACAACGGGTGCTCACGCCCCCCGCCTGGCTCCCTGCCGCAGCCCCCGCGGCAACCACGCCGGGGACCCCCGGGCGCAGCCGGCCTGGACGGCAGGTGCAGGCGGCACTGCCGTCCCGGCCGGGGAGGCGACGGCCGCGCGCCGGCGCAACTGCCTGGCACGGTCGCGCCGGACACGGGGGACGACGGGGCGGCCGTGCGGGAATGTCAGGAGCCCGTACTGCGCACGGCAGTCCTTCGGCCGGGGAGATTCACTGCCGTGCACGGGCGATGCCGCCGGCCGGGAGGCCCGCGTACAGCCCGGCCGCGTCCCGCACTGCTCGCAGGCACGGGAGGAACACTGGTCCGCGCGACGCGGCGTGACGGCGTGTCGGCGCTGTGGCGACCGGGTGTCTCGGCAAGCCGGCTTCACGCCGGCACCTCCGCCGCTCCGCGCGCTCGTGTCAACCGGGCTGGGGGATTCCGGTGGCGCTGGGGTCGTGCGGTCTGGGCGGGGTGCGCAGGGCGAGGAGGGCGAGGTCGTCGCGGCCGTCTGAGATGCGGGCGTCGGCCAGAGTCCGGCACAGGTCGTCCAGGCGGGTGCCGGCGTGGGCGGCGGCGGTGCGGGCGAGGGCAGCGAGGCCGGCGTCCAGAGGGCGGGCGGAGTGTTCGACCAGGCCGTCGGTGAACAGTACGAGTGTGGTGCCGGCCGGGAGGGGGTGCTGGTGGTCGGGGCGGGGCATCTCGGTGTCCACGCCGAGCGGCAGGCCCGGTCGCCCTGCAGGTAGTGGGCGGCTCCGTCGGGTGGGATCACGAGCGGCGGGGGGTGTCCGGCGCTGCTCCAGTGCAGCGTCCAGCCGGTGTCGGCGGGTTCGATGCGCATCAGACAGACCGTGGTGATGGGGTTGTCGGTGATCGCTTCCAGGGTGCGGTCGAGCTGGGCCAGGACGGCGCTGGGCGGGGTGCGGCGGTCGTACAGCAGGGCGCGCAGCATGTTGCGGGTCTGGGCCATGGCGGCCGCGGCCTTCAGGTCGTGGCCGCCGACGTCGCCGATGACCAGGCCGCAGGCACCGTCGGGGAGCGCCAGGGCGTCGTACCAGTCGCCGCCGACGTGGTCCGGGGTGGCGGCCGGGCGGTAGACGGCGGCGGTCTCGAACGGGTCGAGGTCCGGCAGCTGCGGGAGCAGGAGCCGCTGGAAGTGTTCGGCACTGGCGCGGACCTGCCGGTAGAGACGGGCGTTCTCGATCGCGAGGCCGGCCGCTCCGGCGAGCGCCACCACGATGTCCTGGTCGTCGTCGTCGAACGGCTGCCCGTCGGCCCGCTCGGTGAGGTACAGGTTGCCGTAGACGCGTCCGCGGGAGGTGACCGCGATGCCGAGAAGCGTGCGCATCGGCGGATGGCCGGGCGGGAAACCGACCGCGTGCGGGTGAGCGCCGATGTCGGCGACACGCAGCGGTTCGGGGTGATGGATGAGGTGTCCCAGAAGCCCGCGGCCGTGCGGGAGTGCGACTCCGGCCAGGTCCGCCAGCTGGTGCTCGCTCAGCCCGACCGGGATGAACTCCTCCAGTTGTTCGCCGTCCTCGCTGAGGACGCCCAGGGCGCCGTAGCGGGCGTTCACCAGGCCCATCGCTGCGGTGATCACGCTTCGCAGCACGATCGGCAGCTCCAGTTGCCGGCCCACCGCCATCACCGCGTCCAGCAGGTCCCGGAAACGGTCCTGGTCGCGCGCGGCCTCACGCAGACGATCGGCGAGCCGGTCGATCTCCGCGTCGGACCGGTGGTCACGGCCGGGAACGTCCGGCCGCACGGCATCCTTCCGATCCATCAGCCCGCCTCGTCTGCCCTGCTGAACGACCGCGCCGTGAACCCGCCGCGACCCGGACACCTCGGCGTGTCCCGCCCTCCACCGTAGGCATCGCCACTGCCCGTCGCAGAGCCGACAGACCGAGAACGCCGGCCGTGCCCCGCCCGGCAGCATCACCAGGGGCCGCCCGGCTCTCGGTCGGCACAGGCAGGGACCACTGGGGCGGGAGTAGGCCGGCGCCCACAAGGGTGAGGATCCGCCGAAGGCGGGGACGGACGCGGATGAGACAGAAGTCGGCATGGTGGCCGTGGGCCGCCCGGCGGGCCTGGAACAGGGCCCCCGGTCCCGCGGCATCGCAGACTTGTTCTCGTTGACCGAGCCGTTCGGGCCGCCCTCGCCGGAGGCGCCGTTGTCGGACACCACGACGAAGATCGTGTTGTCGAGCTGCCCGATGTCCTCCACGTACGCGATCAGCCGGCCGACCTGGTCGTCGCAGTGCGACAGGAACCCGGCGTACGCCTCGGCCATCCGTGCGAGCAGGCGCCGTTCCTCGGCCGACAGTTCGGCCCAGGGCCGGGTGTAGTCCAGCGCGGGGAACGGCTCGCCGCCCGGCCCGGTGCGGGTCTCCGGTGTGCCGATCGGGTTCAACGGCGGCAGGTCGGTGGTGGCCGGGACGAGGCCGAGCTCCTTCTGCCGGGCCCCAGGATCTCCTCGCACATCGCCTCGTAGCCCGCGTCGAAGCGGCCCCGGTAGCGGTCGATCCACTCCTTCGGCGCCTGGTGCGGGGCGTGCGCGCAGCCCGGCGCGTAGTAGAGGAAGACGGGCCGTTCGGGGGCGATGGCCGAACGCTCCGCGGCCCACGCCGAACGCTGGTCCGACCACGCCCCGGTCACCGTGGTCCACGACCAGGGAGTCTGACGGTCCTTCTCGGGCCGAGCCCCCCGCCCGCCGGGTGTTCTTCGCGGAGGGTCGTCGTGTCCGTCCCCCTGCGGCACCGTCCGGGCGAGCGGCGACAGTCCTCGAGGCCGCGCGCGGAGCACCCTTCGGCCTGTCATCCCTTCAGCACCCCGAGCGGGACCAGCCGGGCGACGATGCGGCTGAGCCCGTTGCGCTCACTGGCGGTGACGACGGCGTCGACGTCCTTGTAGGCCTCCGGCGCCTCCTCCGTCGCACTGCGCCACGAGGTCGGGCGGGCCGACACGCCGGCCGCGACCAGCTCGGCGCGCAGGTGGCGGATGTCGATCTCGCGCTGGGCGCGGTGGCGGCTCCAGACCCGGCCCGCACCGTGGCAGGAGGAGTCGAACGCCTCGTTCCCCGGCACCCCCGCCAGGACGTAGGACGCCGTGCCCATGGTGCCGGGGACGAAGACCGGCTGCCCCGCCCCGGCGAGGTCGGCCGGCAGGTCCGGGTGGCCCGGCGGCAGAGCCCGGGTGGCGCCCTTGCGATGGACGCAGAGCAGTCGGCGCTCTCCGTCCACCTCCCGGCGTTCCAGCTTGGCCAGGTTGTGCGACACGTCGTAGAGCAGGTCCAGCCCGTGGCCGGTGTGCTCCCGGAACACCGCTCGGGCGGCGTCGGCCAGCAGGTGGCGGTTGGCGCGGGCGTAGTTGGCCGCGGCGGCCATCGCCCCCAGGTAGTCCCGGGCCTCCGGGGAGTCCACCGGGGCGCACGCCAGCTGCCGGTCGGGGACGGAGATGCCCCGGCGGTGCATCACGGCCTCCATCCGGCGGACGTGGTCGGTGCAGATCTGGTGACCCAGGCCGCGCGAGCCGCAGTGGATCATCACGCAGACCTGATCGGTGCGCAGACCGAAGGTCCGGGCGCATGCCTCGTCGTAGATCCGATCGACGGCCTGGACCTCCAGGAAGTGGTTGGCCGAGCCCAGGCTCCCGACCTGGCCCGCCCCGCGCTCCAGCGCGCGGTCGCCGACCTGCGTCACGTCCGTGACGTCCACCGCCCCGCCGTCCTCGCAGCGGTCGAGGTCGCGCGGCACCCCGTGCCCCATGTCCACCAGGTAGCGGGCACCGCCGCGCAGCAGGTCGGCCAGTTGCCGGCGCCCGGCGGGCCGCCACAGGCAGCCCCGCCCGAGGCCGCGGGGGATCAACGGGTCCAGCCGGTCCATCAGCGCAGGCAGCACCTCGCGCACCGTGTCCCGGTCGAGCTCGCTGGTGAGCAGCCGGACCCCGCAGGAGATGTCGAACCCGACCCCTCCCGGAGACACCACACCGCCGGCCGCGACCTCCGTGGCCGCCACCCCGCCGATCGGGAAGCCGTAGCCCCAGTGGATGTCGGGCATCGCGTACGAGGCCCGGACGATACCCGGCAGCGAGGCGACGTTCGCGACCTGTTCGAGTGCGCGGTCGCCCTCGTCGAGCGGCAGCAGCCCGTGCGGGGCGAAGACCACCCCCGGCACCCTCATCGGGCCGCTGCGCTCGATCCGGTAGCGCCAGGGGGTCTCCTCCACCAGTCGGACGTCCATGTCAGCCGCTGCCTCCTCGGCCCCGTGGCACGCTCATGTGCCGTGGTGGCGCTCGTCCGCCGCGTGCCCGGGCGGCGCGCCGGTCAGACGTCCAACGTCACGTGGCACCGCCAGCCCCCCGACGCTTCCCGCGCCATCCGCAGTCCGTGCAGGGACACCGCCTTCGGCACCGCGCCGACCTGCTCGACCAGGGCACTGTCCACCATGGCCAGCCGCATCCGCACGGCCGTCCCGGTACGCCTGACCGACACCTGGGCCGGCAGCTCCCCGGCCGTCTCCGCCTGGAAGATCATCTCCTCCAGCGCCGCGACCAGCAGCCGCTCGTCGGTGTCGTCGGCCAGCTCGTACTCCCGCTCGGTGCGCACCGCCCCCGGCGGGATCTCCGCGAAGCCCCCGACCGCCCCGCGGACCGCCTCCGCGACGCACTCCTCCCGCTCCGGGGCCCATGCCTCGACAGCCAGATCCCCGGTGTGCGGCACGGTCCGGTGACCGGTGCCGCCGGGAGCTGCGCCCGGTGCTCCACTCACACCACCAGTCTTCCCCCCGAACCGGGCCCGGCGGTAGCCCGGGGAACCGGAACGTGCCGCACGGCCGGGTCGGCGCTACGGTCGGCCCATGCGGCACCGCACCACGAGGACCGTCAGCGCGGCCCTGATCGACATCGACGGGGTGCTCACGCTGTCGTGGAAGCCGCTTCCCGGCGCTGTCGAGGCGCTGGAACGGCTCCGAGAGACGGGCCTGCCCTTCCTGCTCCTCACCAACACGACCTCGCGCACCAGGGCCTCGATCGCGACGGCCCTCGCCGGTGCGGGATTCCCGGTCTCGGCCGAGTCCGTCCTCACCGCACCCGGCGCCACCGCGGCCTTCCTGGCGGAGCGCCATCCCGGTGCCCGATGCATGCTGCTCAACAGCGGTGACGTCCGGGAGGACCTGACCGGGGTGGCCCTGGCCGAGGACGACGAAGCCACGGAGGGGCAGGGCGTGGACGTCGTCCTGGTCGGCGGTGCCGGACCCGAATTCGACTACCGCGCCCTCAACCGCGCGTTCGGCCACCTCCAGCGGGGCGCCCGCCTGGTCGCCATGCACCGCAACCTGTACTGGCGCACCGACCGTGGCCTGCAGCTCGACGGCGGCGCCTTCCTGTCCGGCCTGGAGCAGGCCTCGGGTCAACGGGCCGAGGTGGTCGGCAAACCCGCTGCCGCGTTCTTCACCGGGGCGCTGACCCGGCTGGGAGTCGAGGCGGACCGGGCACTGATGGTGGGCGACGACATCGAGTCCGACGTGCTCGCCGCCCAGCGCTGCGGCATCGGCGGCGTCCTCGTGCGGACCGGGAAGTTCCAGGACCGTGCGCTCCGCGACGCCGACGGAACCCCCGACCACGTCCTCGACTCCATCGCCGATCTGCCGGGCCTGGTGGCGCGGTTGGCGTAGGGCATGTGTGCAGAGTCGGGTGGTCGGTTCAGGGGCGCGTGGGGGCACCTCCCGGCCGAAGGCTGTGGGAGAACTGCGCAGTCCGGGGGCGGGTGCCGCAGTGACATGGGCCGAGCAGGGATTCGTACGGCGGTCCACATCCGAGTTGCGCAGTTCCCCGCGCCCCTCCGGCTGCCCCATCGCCTTCGAAGACACGCCGAAGGCCTAGCGTGGAAGCGTGGACGCCGACGTCGTGACCCTGTTCCTCTGCGGGGACGTGATGCTCGGGCGCGGTGTGGACCAGATCCTGCCGCACCCGGGTGCTCCGAGGCTGCGGGAGCCGTACGTGCGGGATGCGCGGGACTACGTCGGGTCGGCGGAGGCCGTGAACGGCCCGATCCCCCGCCCCGTCGATTTCCCGTGGCCCTGGGGCGAGGCCCTGGCGCTGCTCGACCGGGCCGCGCCCGACGTCCGGGTACTGAATCTGGAGACGAGTGTCACCCGGAGCGACGACTTCGCGCCGGGCAAGGACGTGCACTACCGGATGGATCCGGCGAACGTTCCCTGTCTGGCCGCGGCCCGGCCCGACGTCTGCGTCCTGGCCAACAACCACGTGCTGGACTTCGGTGTCCCCGGGCTCCGGGAGACGCTGGCCGCCCTGGCAGGCGCGCGGTTGCGGGCGGTGGGAGCGGGGCGGGACGCAGGCGAGGCCCGACGGCCCGCGATCGTCGGCACCGACGGCGGCCGCCGGGTGCTGGTCTTCGCGTTCGGAACGGCGTCCAGCGGGATCCCGTCGAGCTGGGCCGCGTCCGAGCAGCGGGCCGGCGTCCACGTCGTCTCCGAGGCGTCGAGCGCCGACGCGGCCGAGATCGTCGACCGGGTGCAGCGGGTCAGGCGGCCGGGCGACATCGTGGTCGCCTCGGTCCATTGGGGTTCCAACTGGGGCTACCAGGTCTCCCGGGAACAGGTGCGGTTCGCGCACACACTGATCGACGGTGGTGTCGACGTGGTGCACGGGCACTCCTCGCACCATCCCCGTCCCATCGAGCTCTACCGCGGACGGCTGATCCTCTACGGGTGCGGCGACTTCATCGACGACTACGAGGGCATCGCCGGCCACGAGCAGTACCGGGACGACCTGCGGCTGCTGTACTTCGTCTCGGTGGAGCCCGCCGGCGGGGAACTGGCCGGTGTGCAGATGGCACCCGCACGGGCTCGCCGGATGCGGCTGGAGCACGCCTCCCGCGAGGACTCGCAGCACCTGCGCGACACGCTCGACCGGATCAGCCGCGACTTCGGCGTACGCGTGGGTGCCGGGCCGAACGGCATGCTGGAGCTCCGTGCCGCACGAGGGAAGCAGGCGTGAGGTCGGTGGCGCTGCATCGGCCGTCGATCTCCCGGCCCGGCCGCCACCCCGCACGTACCCGGAGCGGGTGGATCGGCTGACCTCCGCGGTGGGAGTCTGGGAGCAGGGCCCGAGCGCCGACGACCGATCCGAGCACGTGATGCCCACGAGGATTCTGCTGGAGGGGCGCCCCGGCAGCGGGAAGACGACCGCGATCCGCCGGATGGCGGCCCTGCTGCGCACCCGGGAGACCGTCGGCTTCACCACGGAGGAGATCCGCGAGGGCGGCGCCCGGGTCGGTTTCGCGCTGGAGACGCTGACCGGCCACAGAGGTGTGCTCGCCCGGGTCGGGTCGCCGGGGCCTGAGCGGGTCGGGCGGTACGGCGTCGACATCGGAGTGATGGAGCGGCTCGCGGTGCCCTCGCTCGCGACGCCGCCGGAGCCCGGCACGCTCGTGCTCATCGACGAACTCGGCCGGATGGAACTGGCTCACCCCCCGTTCCGGGAGGCCGTCCTGGCCGTGTTCGCGGCCGACGTGGACGTGGTCGCCACCGTGCACGCACAGCACGGCCCCTTCACCGACGTCCTCAAGCGCCGTCCCGACGTCGAGCTGATCCGGCTGAGCCGGGCGAACCGGGACCTCCTCCCGGAACGGCTGGCAGCACGGCTGGAGGGACGGTGAGCGGCACGGTCCCCCACCGGGGCCGGGCGGGCGCCGCGGTCCTCCGACGACGCGACGACTGGCGCGCCGGGCTCCTGGCCGCCTCCGGCCGGTGGGCCGAGCGCGCCGACCGGTGCGCCGATTGGACCGGCCGGGGCGTCGAGCGGTGCCGCCGATGGGCACGCGAGGGCGCGCAACGGCCCGGGGAGCTGGCGCCGCCGTCGTGGTTCTTCCTCGCCCTGCCGTTCGGCATCACCTGGTACCGGGTGACGGGTGGCGCTGCGCGGGCCTGGTGCGGACTGGCCCGCCCGGTGTGCCGACTCGTCGCCGGAGCCCTCTCCGGGGTGCTCACCGCCCTGGCCCTCGTCCTGTCACGGCCGTGACCAGGCGCTCCTGCGGACCGTTGCCGCAGGGCGAGCCGGGCAGGTGTCGAGCGAGGCGTTCTCCAGGTCGCAGTGATCACCGAGACGCCGTGCCCGTTGCTCCGTCCTCCCCGTGCCGGGTGCCGTCTCCGCCTCGCTTCGCCCGGAGGACCGGCACGAAGGTCTGGACCACGGCTCACGCGTCGATGCCGAGCCGTCGCCCCGTGGATAGACTGACCAAGCGTTCCAGGAACGGACCCGGCGCGGGCGGCGGAGCACTCATGCGCGTCGTTGTCGCACATACGCCGCTCTCCGTGACCGCACGGCGATGGCAAGCCCGTCGCGGATGATCCGGCACCGGGCCATCGATCGGACGGGAGCCCTGCCATGGCGAACACGTCCAGGTCTCCGGACGGCCACGACCCCGAGATCACCCTCCCCGTGTCCGCCCGTGCTCCGTCGCCCTCCTCGGACTCCCCCGGTGACACCGAGCCGACTGCGGCCAACGACCGGCTGGCGCTCAACGGCATGGGCAGCTTCGACTGGGACCTCGACAAGGGCACCTACCACCTCGACGACGTGGGCCTGGAAGTGTTCGACCTACGGGCCGACGAATTCGACGGAGTGCCCGCCTCACTCTCCGCCAGGGTGCTGCCGACGGACAGCGAGCGGCTCGACAACGCCGTGTCGCTCGCACTACGGGAGGGGCACCTGACCTTCGCGTCCTATTTCCGCCTGGTCTGCCGCGACGGCACCCTGCGCTGGGCCCACACGCAGGGGCGCATCCTGCGCGACCCGCAGGCGCACCCCTACCGCATCGTCGGCATCGTCCGCAACGCCGAGGAGGAACTGGCCCACGCCGAGGGAATGCGTACGCTCGCCGCCGACCGGCGCCGCCAGACCGACTCCGTGCGCGCCACCACCGAAGCCCTCGCCCGCGCCATCACCGTCCGCGACGTGACCAACGTGCTGACCGACAGCGAAGGACTGCGACGCTTCGGGGCGGACGGGCTGGCCCTCGGGCTGGTGGACGGGGACGTCATGCGCCTCGTCGCCGTGACCGAGCAACCGTCCGCAGAGCTCAGGGCCCGGGACGACCTGTCGCTGACCCACTTGGAGGACGGGCTGCCGCTGTCCGAGGCCGTGCTCACCCGGCGCGCGCGATTCGTCGGCACCAGCGAGGAGCTCACCACCCGCTACCCCCGCCTGCTGCCCTACGCGGAGGAGATGGGGATCGAGGCGGCGGCCTTCCTGCCCCTTGCCGCCCAGGCCCGTACCATCGGCGCGCTGGGCCTGTTCTACCGGGACAGGCACCACTTCAGCACCGAGGACCGCAACATCTGCATCGCGCTCAGCAGCGCCGTCGCGCAGTCCCTGCAACGTGCCATGCTCTTCGACCAGGAACGCGAATTCGCTACCACGCTCCAGACCACCATGCTGCCGCGCCGCATCCCCGAGATCAACGGCGGTGAGGTGGCCGTCCGCTACCGTGCCGGCCGCAGCGGACGCGAGGTGGGCGGGGACTGGTACGACGTCATCCCCCTGCCGGGTCGGCGGGTGGGTCTCGTGGTCGGCGACGTGGAGGGGCATGACAGCCACGCGGCAGCCATCATGGGCCAGTTGAGGATCGCTCTGCGGGCCTACGCCACCGAGGGGCACACTCCCGCCACGGTCATGGCCCGCGCGTCAAGGTTCCTCGCCGATCTCGACACCGAGCGGTCCGCGACGTGCATCTACGTCGACGCCGACCTGGAGACCGGAACCCTGCGCATGGTGCGTGCCGGCCATCTCGAACCACTCGTGCGGCACAGCACCGGCCGTACCGGCTGGGCCAGCGTCCGCGGTGGCCTGCCGCTCGGCGTGGCCACGGTCTTCGGCCAGGACGGCTACCCCGAAACCCGTCTCGACCTCAACCCCGCGGACACCCTGCTCCTGTGCACCGACGGCATGGTCGAACACCCCGGTCGGGACATCGCGGACGGCATCGAAGCGCTCGCCGCCGCCATGCGCGCCGGCCCGCTCGGCACCGAGGCGCTCGCCGACCACCTCTGCGGCGGCGACCCGAGCCGCCTCGGCAGCAGCGACGACGTGGCGCTCCTGCTGCTGCACCGCGCAGCCGAACCCGGCGCCCACGCCACCCGGCAGATGACCCAGCACGTCCACCAGGCGGATCCGGAAGGGCTGGCGGAGACCCGGGCCATGCTCCGCCAGGCCCTGGCCGCGTGGGGTGCGACCGACCTCGCGTCCGACGTCGAACTCACTGCGGACGAGCTGATCACCAACGCCCTGGTCCACACCGACGGGGGCGCACTGTTCACCATCGAACTGCGGGCCGGGACCACCCCCTGTATCCGCCTGGAGATCCAGGACCGCTCCAGCGTCCTGCCACGCCGCCGGGCCCCCGGCGAGACCGCCACCTCCGGCCGCGGCCTGCTGCTGGTGGACGCCCTCACCGGGAGCTGGGGCGTGGAGCCGCTCGGCAGCGGAAAGAACGTCTGGTGCGAATTCCCGCTGACGGGTTGACCATCCGACGGCAGTTCACATGTGCGGCCACCCGTCCATCCACGCGGGCGCCGTCGGCTCGACCGCGTCCGCCGGTTCCGTGCCGAATCCGCGAGCGCGGCCACGATCGGCGAGGTGGCGTGCGGCGTGGCCACCGCGGCGGCCCTGCGACGACGGGGCGGCATCGCCCCCCCTGAAGACACCGCACCGAGCATGGACGAAAGAAGCAAGTCAAGCTTCTTGATAACGATTTGATTGCCCGTCATATCCCCTGTTCGACCGGGCAGCCCGGTCCTCGGGACGCACGGTCGATGACCCTCCGGAGGACGAGGCGCAGGGGACGCGGCAGATGGGACGGTGGTACCGACGGCCCGGGGCCGGGCCGGAAGGGGCGGGCACCATGACCATCGTTCAGGCTCGAACACCGTACCGGCGCGGCCGGTTGGGGACACGGCTCGCCGCCGTCGCCCTGGCCGGCGCCACCGTCGTCACGCTCGCCCCGACAGCGGCGGTGGCGGCGGGAGGGACGGGCGCATCGGTGTCCGGAAGCGGGTCCGTGGAGGCCCGCCGGCCCCGCGTCGACGGACAGCAGGAGCTGCGGGACCTCGTGGAACGCGGGGGGATGACAGCCGCGCTCGCGGAGATCCGCTTCGCCGGCCGCGCCCAGTGGCGTGGCGCCGCCGGGACCGCCGACCTGGCCACCGGGCAGCGGGCCAGGGCGGACGGCCGGTTCCGGATCGGCAGCGTGACCAAGACCTTCGTGTCGACGGTCGTCCTCCAGCTGGTCGGGGAGGGCCGGCTCGGACTGGACGACCCGGTCGAACGGCACCTGCCGGGAGTCGTCCCGAACGGCGCCGCGATCACCGTGCGGCAGCTGCTGAACCACACCAGCGGCCTGTTCAACTTCACGGAGGACGAGCGGTTCCTGGTCAGGAACGAGGCCGACCTGCAGGACTTCGCGTACGGCGGGTGGCGTTACCGCGACTACCGCCCGCAGCAGCTGGCCGCGGTGTCCGCCGAGCACGCGCCGTACTTCTCGCCGGGGCAGGGCTGGCACTACTCCAACACCAACTACGTTCTCGCCGGGATGATCGTCCAGAAGATCACCGGGCGCAGCTGGCAGCGCGAGGTCGAGCGCCGGATCCTCCGGCCCCTGCACCTGGACGACACGACGTTCCCGGGCTCCGAGACCGGCCTCGGCGGTCCGCACGCCCGCGCGTACCTCGACATGCCCGCGGGGCCGGCCGACATCACCCGGCTCGACCCGACCGTCGTGGACGCGGCCGGCAACGGCATCTCCACCACCGCCGACCTCAACCGCTTCCACGCCGCACTGTTCGGCGGAAAGCTGCTGCGGCCGGCCGAGACGGCCGCGCTGACGGACACGGTGCCCACCACGATCGAGGGCGCGCGGTACGGGCTCGGCGTGCTCCGGATCGACCTGGGCCCGGGCTGCGAGGCGGCCTGGGGCCACGACGGCAGCCTCCCCGGCTGGAGCACCCTGCTGCTCGGCAGCCGGGACGGACGGCGGCAGTTCGCGCTGTCGACCAACCCGTACGTGGGCAAGGACGACTCGGCGAGCGGGGAGGCGATCGGCTCGCTCATGGTCAAGACGCTGTGCGACCCGGGGACGGGCGCGAGCGCCGCCGCGGGTTCCGCCGTCGGAGCGGTCCCGGTTCCGCGGACGGTCCCCCGGACCGGACCGGACCTTCGCGTCGGGGGCGGCGGCCCGGCCGTCCGCTGAACCCGGCCGAACCCCGCCGGGCGATCGGATGGTTCCCCACGGGCGCAGGGCAGTTGCGCCCGCGGGGCACCCCGTCGACGCGGACCGCCTGCGGCGGCTGATCACCGGGAAGTTCCCGCAGTGAGCGCGCCGGTGCGAAGCGTCCCCACCGGGCCGTCCTGTTCACGCCGACCCGGGCGGCCCGGCCGCTCACCGGGCGCGCCTTCGCAACGGACGTCGCCCAACGCCTCACCGACCGCCGCCGACGGTTTGCGTCCGGGGTCCGGTGTGCCAGGCTGAAAGGGTGCGTGGGTTCCCCGCGCCCGACGGCGGGAACCCCGGCTCTGGAGTCCGGACGTGTCACTGTCCGTCACCCGGCCTGATGCGGGCCGGCGGTGACTCTGTGTATCCGCCGCTCCGGCCGCCGGGCCCCGGCGCCGGACGCGGCGGGCAGTCCCGGCCCCGCGCTCACGCACCGCATCCGCCGAGAGCGGGGCCGCCGGCAAGGTGGTGAGTGTCGTGAGCCTGGTTCAGATCGAAGGCTCCGAGGAGGTCCTGCGTGCCGTGCAGGGCATTCCGGAGCTCCACCTGGTGCGTTCGAGCCTGGAGGCCCGTTCCGACGACCGGTACAAGGTCGCGGCGTACGCGTCCGACCAGGCGGTCGAGGCGGCGGTTGCACAGGGTGCGCAGGTGACGGTGATGCTCTCCTCGGAGGGCGTCGACGAGCACCATGCCCGGATGTCGGCCGTGATCGGCCAGGGGTACGCCGAGCGCGGGGAGGTGTGAACGATGCCCCCGCCCTACGCCACGCCGACCGTGCCGCAGACACCGGCCCAGATCGAGGCGGCACTCGCCGACCTCGCGGCCACGTTCCCCGCCCTGTGCACGCTCGGTGAGTTCCCGAACCGCAGCGTCGAGAACCGGGAGATCCACTACATCCGCATCGCGAACGCACCGCAGAACGGCCGTCCGGCTGTGGTGCTGACCGGTGGCGTCCACGCACGCGAGTCCGCGCCGCCGGACGCGCTGGTCCACTTCGCGCAGAACCTCCTGGTGAGCCGCACCACCGGCGCCGACATCGTCTTCCCCGCGAGGTCCTGTCGGCCGCTACCGGCCGGACCGACGGTGAACTACCCTCCGTTCACCATCCCGGCCGTCGAGGTGGAGCGGATCCTGAACGGCGTCGACCTCTACGTAGCGCCGCTGATCAACCCCGACGGCCGGCTGTTCGACCAGCTGAACCCGCCGTCCGACCCGATCGGTGCCGGCTGGCGCAAGAACCGGCGGCCCCACCCCAACCCGGCCAGGGTCGGAGTGGACATCAACCGCAACCACGACATCGCCTGGAAGTTCGAGGACTACTACGACATGGGGGTCTACCTGTCCTTCTACCAGGACGGCCCCGCCTCCACGGACAGCCGGGCGGAGACCTACCGGGGACCGTCCGCGGCCTCCGAACCGGAGACCGCGAACGTGCAGTGGCTCATCGACGACGCCAGGGCCACGTACTTCGTCGACGTCCACCAGTTCGGCCGCAAGGTCCTGCTCTGCTGGGGCATCGAGGACAACGGCAGCGACCCGTCCATGAACTTCTCCTCCCCCACCTGGACGGGCAAGCGGGACGGCCTCCGCCCGGGCAGCCCGGGCCTGCCGCCGGACCGCCCCGACTATCAGGAGTTCGTCAGCAACGCACCGCCGCACTTCGTGCGCAAGACGCTCGTCACCATCGCAGGCGAGATGCGCGACGCCATCCTGCGCAGCGCCGGCGTGGACCCGACCGCCAGCACCGCGAAACCCCAGCGCGCCCACTCCACCTACGACGTCGGCCAGAGCGCCTCGCTGTACCACCCGCTGGGCGGACCGGTCACGGGCACCACCGACGACTACGCCTTCCGCCGGCAGTTCGACGACCCGACCAGGGCACCGGTCTTCGCCTTCACCATCGAGACCGGGCACGAGGAGGAGTCCGGGTTCCACCCCGACTACAACAGCCCGCCCGGACACTACGCCAAGATCGAACGGGAGGTGCATGCGGCACTCATGGCCCTCTGCAACTTCGCCGCCTGAGAGCCGAGTTGCCGGATCCGGAGGTGGTACCGGGCCGCACACGCTCGAACGGGCACGCGCGTTCGGAAAGCGGTTCGTTCCGCCGGCGCATCGCCCACCTGATGCCCGGCCCGGGCGTCGGCGCCACCTGCACCGACGCCTAGGTCCCGGCCGGCCCGCCGTTGCTCACCACCCCGCAGTGCGCGAAGCGGATCCCGGTCCTCGTCCTCCTCGCCGTGCTGTCGGCCCGCGGTACGGTCCGGGTCAGGGGGCTGTCGTGGGTGAGATCTCGGAAGCACCTGCCGAACCGGACCGGCCGGCCCGGTCCCTGCGTGGGCAACCGGTCGAGCTGATCACCGACCTGGCCCCCGGCGCCGACCTCGACCGGCTGGTCCTCGACGCGCCGCCGGTCACCGACCTGCACGAGCCGCTGCGCCACCACTATTCGGCCGTGTTCCGCGGCGAACGTCCCGCGGTCGTCACCGCTGCGGAGACCGTCTCCTGTGCGGCCGCACGGGTGACCACACGCCGGCCGTGATGTCAGTTGGTAGACGCCGGCACTGGTGCTCGGCACGGTCAAACCCTCCAGCAACCTGCGCCGGTGCGCATGCGGGATACCGTCACGCCGGGCCATGTGCTCTGCTACGAGTGCGAGGGCCTCGGGTGGTGCCCCGGATGCGGCGGCCAGGGGTGGGTGGCCGCCGAACCCCACGGACGGACCCGCTGCAGGGACTGCCGCAGCGAGCGCGTGTGCCCGATCTGCCGCGGCGGGGGCGCGCTCGCCGTTTCCCAGCTGTCCAGCGGGGCTACTACCCGGGTCTGGATTGAGCCGCGGTCCCGAACCCGAACGCCACCACGGAATGGCCCCGTCGCGACGTCCCGACCTTCGAACCACCCGACGAACCCCACTCCTTCGACGGTGCATTCCGGGCGATCACTGTCCGCGCCATCAGCCGATCGGAATCGGCACTCCGATGGATCGTCAGCGAAAGGGCCAGAGATTCGATCAACAGACCCAAATGTTCGCGCCAATGCACCAGGATTCCGACTCGCCGCCTCCGATGACTGCGCGGAACCCAGGAACCGCCGTGCAAGTAGGTGTCCTGGAACCAGCGCTGCCCCACCCCGGCAGCACCACAACACGGGACGACTCCGCCCCAGCAGCAGGACCAACCCACGATGTCGGCAGACCACCCGACGCCGAGCGCGGTCACCGGGATTGAGCCATTGTGGGCCGACAGGGACATCCGATCACCGCCGCAGCGGTAGAACCGTGCCATGGCAACCGGACCGGGAAACCGCCCCGAAATCACCCACAGACTTCCAGAGGATATCTGGCAGGAGTTGTGCAGCCTCGGACGGGAACGGCACTTTCGGGCCGGGAGTCGCATGCTGCGCCAGGGAGACGCCGGGCTGCACCTCCTCGCGCTCACCGAAGGCCTCGTCAAGGTCATCCGACGGGAGGAGAACGGCGAGACCACGCTCCTGGCCTTCCGCGGAGTCGGGGATCTCCTGGGGGAGGGAACCACGTTCGACAGCCGACAGCTACGGATCGCGGACGTGATCGCGCTGCGCCCCTGCAGGGCGGTGGTTCTCGAGGCCGGGCGGTTCCGTGCGTTCGTGGAGAGCCGTGGCCTCGTCACCGACGTCATGCGTCAGACGCTCGCACGTCTGCGTGAATCCGACCTGCGCCATGCCGAGCTCATGACGCTCTCGCTCTGTACGCGCCTCGCCCGCACTCTCGTGCGCCTGGTACACCTCACTACGCCTGCCGCCGGCAATGCGCCGCTGCTGCTCACCGGCCTCACCCAGGAAGAGCTCGCACAGTCCATCGGGGTCAGCCGCAATGCCGTGGTCGTCGGACTTCAACGGCTGAGGGATGCCGGAGCGGTCGAGACGGCCCGGCGGGCGATCACCATTCGCGACATGAACGTGCTCCGGGCATGGGCACGGGAGGCACCCGGGGGCCTGTGACAGCTGTCACCTTCCCGGAGCCCAGCGCTGGGCACTGGAGGACCCCGGCCGCGCCCATGCTCGGGATTGCCGCAACCACACCGGTGGTGGCAACCCCGTGGAGGAGATGCACCCATGCCAGAGCATGTGCCCGCGCCGTGGATTCACAGTCGGCCTATGCCCGACTACCGCGCCCTGTTGGCGGTGGACGCCAAGGATTTCACCGGACTGCCCGCACTGCTGCACGCACCCGTCAGCCAGATGATTCCCGAGCTCATCGACCAAGCACTCGTCAAGGCCGGACTGGACGACCTCGTGAACACGAAGCGGTTCCCCGCCAACACGGGTGACGGCCTCGTCTTCGGCTTCGACCCGGCCCGTCTGCCCTTCGTGGTGTCGCCGTTCCTGGACGTTCTGGACGACGTGCTGGCCCAGTACAACACCCACACGATGGGTCCACGGATTCGCCTCCGCGCGAGTGTGCACGTCGGCCCGCTGCCTGACGACGGCCTGCCCGGTGACGGCAACGGCACGCCCCGGAACGACACCCATCGGCTGCTCGACTCCCGTCCGGTCAAGGCAGTCCTGGCCGCCTCGAGCGAAGACGTCACGCACCTCGCCGCGATCCTCTCCGATCGCGTCTTCACAGATGTGGTCCTCGGTGGGTACGCGGGGCTGCACCCCGACCGGTGCATCGAGGTGCCGGCGACCGTCGACGGGAAGAAGTTCGCACAGCAGGCGTGGCTCTACATCCCGGTTCTGGATCACTTTCCGTGCCAGAGCCACGGAGCGTCACCGGAACCGCGATCATGAACGGTCGTGACTGCTGTGACGCCTCATGGACCGCCGGAGCAATCGGTTGTCCCTTGAACGCCGCCCCAAGGCAGAATCAGCGCATGGCAACTTGAAGAGCACCGGCCGGACGGAAGTCCTGGCGCAAGAGGGGAAGCGGCTGGTCCGTCCGCGACGGTGACCGCTGGATCTGCCTCGTGTGCCACGAGCCTGTCCGCTCCTACCAGTACCGCTTCCATCCGCCCGAGTCCTCCGGCTTCGAGCGTTGCATCGGGTTTGCCTGGTGCTCGGGGTGCCGGATCTACTCGGGCAACATGGTTCACGTTCCTCGCAAGCGCGTCCTGGTCGACGCCCTTGCCTCGCTGCCTGCCGATGACCGCGACCAGTTGCTCCGGAAAGAGGCCGCGCTGGTCGACTATCTCGACAGCCGAGGCATCGGCCAGCACTGACCGGAGCCCCCATCCTGGTCCGTCGTGCTCGGCGCCGTCACCGTCCAGCTCCGATGCGTGCCCCTCCGCGCCGCTATGACCAGCGGTTCATGCTGCATGGAGGACGCGCTTGCGCAGGAGGTCGAAGTTGGCGCGGCCGAACATCTGCCGCTTCAGCATTTTGATCTTGTTGTTGTGGCCCTCGACCGCCCCGGAACTGTAGCGCAGGGTGAGGCCGGCGACGACCGCATCGAGGTCTTGCAGGAGACCGGTGGCGAAGCTTCGAAGGGCTGGGACCTGGTCCTGCTGGACGCGCGTGATCCAGTCCTTGAGCTCTCGGCCGCGGCGATCGTTCATCAGCTCGGCGAAGGTCCTGACGTGCTCGGCGGTGGTGGCAAGTGCCGGGACGCGTGCCAGGACCTCCTTGAGCTGCTGGCTCGCGTCGGTTGAGAGGCGGTCGGGGTGGCGGGTGATCCAGCCGGTCACGTCTCTGACGGAGGGCTTGCGACGGGGCGGGGCCTGGTGCGGGAACGCTGTGCGGAGTCGGCGGACGTATTCGCGGACGATCTGCTCCTGGCCGGGGAATCCGCGCTGCTGGATCTCCTCGAACAGGCGCCGGGCGATCGTGTGGCCTTCACTGAAACGCTGGTGGAGATAGGGCTTGTAGGGGTCGAGGATGCTGGTGCGTCCCGTCCAGCGGCCGACCAGCAGCTCGTCGGGGTCTTTCGCGCGGGCCAGTCGGCGGACGGTGCCGCGGGCCAGGCCCAGTCGGCGGGCGATGACGCGGAGGCTGAACCCGTCCTCCATGAGCGCGTGGACAGTGGCGTGCTGTTCGCGGACCCGATCGGACAGCCGGCCGGTCCGGCGGGGCTCGGCGGCGACGGATGGAAAGACAACTTCTTTGGCTGAAAGGGTCGAAGGAGCTGCTTCGGGCAGCAGGGCTCGGTGTTGCAGCACGGTCTTCTCCACCGCGTCGGAGAGGTTCTGCCACAGGTGGAATCGGTCGGCGACGTGGATCGCGTCTGGGGCACCGAGCCGTACGGCTTCGGCGTAGGAGGCAGAGCGGTCGCGGCAGACGACCTCCACGCCCGGATGGCCGGCCAGCCAGGAGCGGACGGTGGCGACCGTGCGGTCGGGCAACAGGTCAACCGCGCGGCGGGTCTCGATGTCGACGAGGACGGTGGCGTAGACATGGCCCTTGCGCAGGGCGAACTCGTCGATGCCCAGCACGCGCGGCACCGGGGACGCAGGGTCGGGCAGGGCGCGTATCAGCCGCAGGAGCGTGGATCGGCTCACCGGGACCGCGAACGTCTCGGCCAGGCGGGAGCCGGCCCGGCCGGCCAGGGCCAGGGCGAGCTGCTGCAGTGCGGTCTGCAGGCTCTGGCTTCGCCGTCCGTGGCGGAAGGTCAGCCCTGCCGCCTGCTCGACGAAGGTGGATCGCGGGCACATCCGTTCACGGCAGCGGAACCGTCGGACTCGTAACTCGACTACCACCCGACGCCCGCTCGCCGCGCTGTCGTCCAGCCGCCGTACGTAGCTGCTGTGCACTCGAGCCGAGACGGTTCCGCACGACGGACAGCCCGCCTCGTCGCTGGTCGTGGCGGCGTGGACGGTGACGCGGTCGGCTTGGATGGTCAGGGAGTTGACCGCGACGTCGGAGGCCTGCTGGAGCCAGAGGTTCTGATGGAGAGCGTCAGTCACGACCGTTCATGATCGCGGTTCCGGTGACGCTCCGTGGCTCTGGCACGGAAAGTGATCCAGAACCTACATCCCCTCGCCATGCGGTGCGCTGCTTCGAGCCGGCGCGGTGGCGCAGCGCGACCCGGCCGTTGCCGCCGAGCCGACCGCCCCGGCGGAACCGACCGCGCCCGCGCCGGCCGGGCCCGCCAAGCACTACCGGGCCAACGTGCAGAAGGTCCGCGACGGGGTGGCCGTCCTGGGAGACGTCTCGGGTGGCATCGCCTACACCGGCACCAGCCACTTCAAGGCGGCCAACCAGCACTGGGGCAGCGGGGACAACGTCACCGGCAACAAGGCTTCCACCTCTCCGGAAGGCAGTGGTCGGCGTGCATGAAGTACCTGAGCCCGTCGAAGGGGCTGAACATCGACCGACCCACGTGATGGAAAGCGCCCCGCCGGACACCCCGCCTGTTCGTGAGCTGCCCGCGCTACCTCCCGGCAGTCGACAAGAGGTCAACGGAGGAGTCGCTGTCGTCGGAGACGTCCTCGGCGGCATCCATGTACGACTGGTGCACGCCGATCCGGAGGAGGGGATTGCCAAACCCCGTTTCCGCGAAGGCCTGTATCCGGTCGAGGAGGTCACTCACCGACTGCGCTCCTTCGTGGAACCCGCGTCCTACCCCGAGTGGCGCGAGTTGCTTCGCGGCCGCAACATCCTCTTCCTCGTCGGCGAAGCGCGGACCGGCACCAGCACCACGGGCCTCGCGCTGCTAAACGAGGTGACGAGGGGCAAGCGGATCACGGGCCTCGACCCCGAGGTCGACCTGGCTGAGTGGACGCCCTCGAACGCCTGCGGATACCTCGTCCAAGGTCTCAAGCCGGGCGCAGGCGCCCTGCTCGACGAGGTGGCCCTTAACCGCATCACCGAGTGCCTGGTCGTGGCGGACGCCCATCTGCTCGTCATCATCGATCGCACGGCGGGGATCTCCCGAGCGCTCAGCTCCTGGTGCCGCACGTACGTTCCGCCAGACCCCTTCAAGGTCGCCCGCAGGCGACTCGAGCGGATGGCCGAGGACAATGCCCTCACTCCCGAACAACTCGCCACCGCGAGCGCGTCGCTCGGCGATGCACCATTCAAGGACTACTTGACAACAACTCACTCCCCCACGGCCGGCGTCGAGGTCGCCGAGGAACTCTGGGAGGTCGTGGCCAACGGCCGCACGCACGAAGCTGCCGCCGACAACCTCCGGCTCGGCAGTACCGAGGCCGCGGCGGAACTGCTGGCGGCGGTGCGCGGCAGCGTGGACGAGCTCGCGCTGGCCACCACCATCGCTCTTTTGGAGGGCCAGGACCGCACCGTGGTCGAGCGGTTCGCCGCAAGTCTGCGGAATGAACTCTCGATCCGCGTCGCAGCCGATGCTGCGCCGCGCGAGTTCGACCTGCTCGGCCGGGGCATCAAGGACCGCCTCGACTCCGTTCAGGCGCGGCTGCTGCCACGTGAGGTCTCCACGTCCGGAAGCTACCGGTACTGGACGCAGCCTGTTGCGTTCCGCGGCAAACACCTCGCCGAGGAGGTCCTCGAGCGACTGTGGCTCGACTACGAGGGCTTCTCCGACGTGCTCATGGACTGGCTGGTCAGGCAGCCTCGCGAGCCCGGCATCGAACGAGTCGCGGGCAAGCGCATCGGGCAGGTGATCTGTCAGGCATCCGGTCCGGCCGTTCTGCGTCAGCTCGGCAAGTTCGCTGCATCGAAGCTGCACTGGCAGCGACGGCTCGTCAGCTTCGCTCTGGGCGAGACCGTCCAGGACGTCGTGCTCTCCGGCGCCGTTCGCGCCCAACTTCGGAAGTGGAGCATCCAGACGGCTGCGGAGCCCCGTTGCACGGTCGCTGAGACTTGCGCGGGAAGCCTCGGTCTTGCCCTGCCCGCCTTCGCCCTCAACCTGCTGGACAACGTGCTGGAAGCTTCGGCAACGCCGCTGGACGATCAAGTGCGCACCTCCGTCGCAGCTGCACTCGGGGTCCTTCTCACCGAACACGCCAACCGCGAGATGGTCTTCAAACACATCACTGCGTGGCTCGGCGAGCCGAACGGAACCGCGCGGCATGCGTTCGCTGCCCACGCCGTCGAGGCGCTCTGCAGGGGCGGATTCCCCACCAGCATCCGCGCAGGAGTCCGCAGGCTGACTCTGAACGACCTCTTCGGCGAGGACTGGGCGGTGCTTGTCCCGCTGACGCTCCGTGCGCTGGAGGACGAGACGCTGCATGGTGCTGTCCGCGCGGCGCTCACGGCCGTCGAACGTTCCGGTCCTGACGGGCAGGAGCGAGTGACCGCCTTTGTCACGGCACTCATCGACAGCTCCGGCGGCCACCCGGGCCTGCGAGGCCTCCTCCTCGCCATGTACCGAAGCCGTCTGCCCGCAGGCACCGAAGCGGCGCCCCAGTGAGTGACGCTCTGGTCGAGCCGTTGTCTGCCTCTCCGCTGCGCAGTTTTATCCGGGCAAGGTTCGGCTCCGACGTCGACCGCGCACTGGTCTTCCTCTCGAGGGACGGCGAGCACCGCGTGGTCCATCCCATGGGTCGAGGATCCGGAGCCGGTCTGCCTCCGACCCTCGCGATGGTGGCTCGTAGGGCGTTCGGTCACGTGTGCTGGGTCTCGTTGATCGACTACGACGCTGCTGTCGACGTTCCCGCCGGATCGGCACACGGGCGTGCGCTCCACACCAGGAGGAAGGTGACCTGGCGTGTGTCCGACCCAGTTCGAGTGGCGCACCAAGGGATCTCGTCCCAGGACGCGATCTCCTGGATCGCCCACGACATCGCGCATACCGGTCCGGAGTCGATCGGCGGAGATCCGGACAGCTCGACGGCTCCGGGACGCCAGGTGGTGGAGGCGGGCATCACGTACCGGATCCGCCCGTCCGCGCCGGTGGTGACCTACGAAGCCCCGCTCGCGCCTGCCGCTCCGTCGGGATGGGGGCAAGAGCAGCGCGAGGCGTACTGCTTCTACCGCGAGGTGGTCGGTCAGGGACCGCAGAGCCTTGCTGCCCTCTGGCTGCTTCACCACCCCGACCAGGGACGGGAGGTCCTGGAGTGGACCGTGCAGAACCGGTCGCTGCTGGCCGACCAGGCGCAATGGGAGTCAACCCTGGTCGGCCTGCTCCAGGGACTGGGGACGGAGGACCGGGCCTTCCTCGGCGTCAAAATGGCGGAGATCCTCAGCGAGCTGGGAGTCCCTCAAGCGGCGCAGGTGCTGGATCAGATGCGGGGCGGGCAGGCGTCGGCCCCGCACCGGGCCCGCCCCCAGGGGGTCCAGTGACAGGGAACCGGCCCGGTCCCGGACGCGGTGGCGACGAGCCGCCGACGGACTCGCACGCGGCCCAACAGGTGTTGAAGGAGCTATTGGAACAGAACTACGCCGAAATCGGCCGCGCGGACGGCAAGGCCGGCATGCTGCTCGCTCTGACGGTGTCGCTGGTGGGCCTTCTGCTGACCGGCCAGGAGCATCAGCACCGCGTGGCAGACCTCCTCCAATGGACCGCAGTGGCCGCCTCGTCTGCCGCCCTGCTCAGCGTGCTGATGGCACTGCTCCCGCGACGTGGAGCGCCGGAGGGCGGCAGAGGAACACTGGCGTACTTCGAGGACGTTCTGCGTGCGAGTCGGAGGGCCCAGCTCGCAGCGGCCGTGAACGACAGCGGAACGGCGCCGAGAGCTCGTCTGCTGCGGGCGGTGGAGGGCACCAGCCGTATCGCCCATGCGAAGAACCGCTTCATCCGGCTCTCCATCGTGCTGCTCGTACCCGCCATCGCCTCCTCACTTGGCGTGCTGCTGATCCGCTGACGACGGCCGCCCGCACCGTTTGTTCCCGATCGGCCAGGCGAAACCGTGGCCCAGCCCCCCTCCGAGGACACACCCCATTCACGCCACCTGTCGCAATCGAGAGGACGTCCGTGTTCGTAGCCGCCGGTATGACCCAGCCCGAGGCATCCGTCCCGTTCGGGGCCAGGACGCCATGAGTACTCCTGCGAGGCTCGCCGCACTGCGCTGGCTTCTGGATCCGGCGACGAGCGTGTTGGCCGTACTGCTGTACTGCAGGCAGCCCCGATTCCTGTCCTACGACACTGCGTGGCAGCTGGCCCGGGTCAGCCGCCACCCCGACGAGCTGACCTATCGAGTTCAGCGTCAACAAGGCCTCGATGACCGGCCTCGCTGACGTAGGGACATGAACGGCAGACTTGGGCTTGGTTGGGCGTAGTCGAGCCGGACCACCCCCACCGAGCAGGGCGAATGCCGCCTGACGTTGCCATGTGTCTGCGAACGGGTGGGTTCACATCCGCTACCGTCAGGCCGAACGTCACCGGACCACTGCTTGGAGCAGCGAATGAAGCACGGATCCCGTGTGCCCTCCGTGAGCGTGTGAGTCGTGCGCAAGGGGAAGATCCTCGTCAAGGCGTCGTTCCGGCCGCTGCTCGGCGCGGGACGGCGACAGGCTCCAATGCCCGCGGACGCCGAGTTGTTGGAGTTCCTGAGCTGGTTCGCTGCCGGCCGCACGCGGCAGGCCGTGCACCTCGCCACGGGGGCGCAGGGCTTTCACTTCTGCTGGCGAGGCACGGCAGGTCCGTGCCGGTGACCGGGTCGGTGGCCGGCCAGGCGGAGGCCTTCCCCGATCTCGTCCGGAAAGCGAGCCGGAGCGCCGGCGGGGTGGCCGGTCCGGGTGCCGACGCCGAGGTGAGGGCGCGGGCGATGCGGATCGGCAACGACCGCAAAACAGCGTTCGGCCGAATGCCCGTCGGGGTGCCGGCGCCGGGATCGTCCAGCGTGAACGCCGTCCAGGGTGGCCTGCCCGGCCGGGGGCGCCGCTCCCGATGAGGGGCCCGAGCGGTAGTCCGCTCGACCGTCAGGTCGATTAGCCCGCACGTGTGTTCTCAGGTCGGCCGTCGCCGAGGTTCTTCGCGCGCGAAGGGGGTTGCGTGTGCAATGACGGTGCAGTCGGACGCCGTGCCAAGGGCACTCGCGTCGCCCGTTCTCCCGGTCCCACTGGAGCTGCCCGTGCGCTCTCTCACGCTCGTCTCGATGTCCATGGCGGCCGCGCTGCCGCTGACGCTCGTCGCCGCCGCGGGCGACGCCGTGGCCGCCGCGCCGGTGCGTGCGGCGCACCGTCAGAGCCTGCCGGCGGACTGTCCCGACCTGCTCCCGCCCGACGACCCGACCGTCTACTACTGCGGCCGCCCCGAACTCGGTCCGGCCGTCCTGCCCTCGACGGGAGCGGTGGCGGCGCTGTTGAAGGGCTATCACCGGCTAGGCGGCCTGCAGCCGACCCAGTTCCTCGACTGGTACCGCAACGGCGACCAGTGGAAGTACCCCGGCAACCGGGGCTTCGCGGAGCTGAACGGCGTTCTCGACATGCAGCGGCGGACGATGCTGCCGGGCGGGCTCCTGGACCGCTTCGGGGCGGACACCGGCAAGTACCTGGCGAACGGCGGGACACCGTACGCCAAGCGCGCGCTGCCGCCGGACTCGCTCAACGGCCCCGGGAACGGCTACCACTGTTACGTGGTGAACCGCGACTTCCAGGTCCAGGCGGGCCACATCGCGGCCGGCTTCGCCCAGCCCGGGTTCGGCACCCAGGAGTGGCTGGACCCGGCCCTCAAGCCGGCCGACTTCGCCGACTCCGAGACCTACAACGTCGCCAACCTGGTCAAGCACGAGTACCTCGCGGACGCGGCGCCCGAGCGGTGCGCCGCCGACCGTTCCTGAGGAGCCGGCCGTTCACGAAGAGCCGACCGTTCCCGGGCGGCCGACGGCCGCCCGAACCCGGCGGGTCCCGACAGAGGGTGGGGGTGACCCCCACCCTCTCCGTGTGTGAGGACGCCGGTCGGACTCCCCCGTAGGGAGGGGACGGCGCGAAAGACCCCACGCCGTGCCCATTACCGGCCCGGCCGCGATGCCCAATCATGACGGGAGAGTCCATCGCGGGCACGCCAGGAGGGGACCGGGCATGAGGGTAGACGAGCTGGTGCCGTTGTGGGCCGGGCGCGGCACGGGCCTCCCGGTCTTCTGCCTGCCCCACGCGGGCGGCGTCGCGTCGGCCTACCGCGGCATCGCCCGGGGTGCTCCCCCGGAGATCAGCCTGCAGCCGGTCCAGCTCCCCGGCCGGGAGACCCTCGCGAAGCTGCCGCTGTGCGACGAGGTGCCGCAGTTGGTGGAACTGCTGGGGACGGCGCTGCGGCCGCTGCTGGACGAGCCGTTCGCGCTCGCCGGGCACGGCATGGGTGCGCTGCTCGCCGCCGAGCTGACCGCCTGGCTGGAGCGCCACCGGGCCCCGGTACCGCGGCTGCTGGTCGTCTCCTCCTGCGGCGGCGACCTGCGGCCGGACGCCATGCCGACCGGCGACCTCGGCGACGCGCGGCTGCTCACGGAACTCGCCGGGCTCGGCCGGACGGCACCCGGAGCGCCCCGGGACGCGGAGACCAGGGCGCACCTGCTGGAGGTCCTCCGCAACGACCTGCGTCTGGTGCGCGGGTACCGGCCCGGCCACGAACGGCTGGCCGTCCCGGTGCTGGCGCTCGGCGGGGACCGCGACCCCGCGGTGAGCGGCGCGGCGCTGGCCGAATGGCGTCACCGGACCAGCCGTGGCTGTCGCGTCGCGCTCCTGCCGGGCGGCCACTTCGTCCTTCACGAGCAGACGGCGGCGGCCGGCGCGCTGATCGTCCACCGGCTGCGGTCGGTGGGCCGGCCGTTCGACGCCCTCCCGGCGGCGGACCGGGCACGGCTGCCGGCCGGGCTCGCCGACGCCTTCCCGGCCTCGGCCGAGCAGGTGGCGCTGCTGGCCGACCAGCGGGGGCCGGGACGGGACCTGGTCGGCGCGCACGTCGAGGCGCCGTTCGACGAGGGGCGGTTCCGCGCGGCGCTGCGCACGGTGACGGCCCGCCACGACCCGCTGCGCAGTTCCTTCGGGGTGGCCGGCTTCTCCGCGCCGGTGCAGTTCGTCCGGCCGCAGGCGTGTGCGCCGCTGGAGGTCGAGACCGGCGAGGGCGCCGCGCTCGTCCGTGGCTTCCACCGGCGCCGCCTCGCCCTCGCCGTCGACGTCGCCGAGGCGCCGGCCTTCCGCTGCCACGTCGTCCGCGAGCCGGCCTCCTTCAGCGTCTCGGTGGCCGCCCACCACGCCGTCCTCGACCGCTGGAGCGGGTGGGTCCTGCTGGCCGAGCTGATCACCGCGTACGAGGCGGAACTCAGGGGTGTGCCGGCCGAGTTGCCCGCCGTCCCGCCGGACGGCCACCGCCGCCTGGTCGGGCCCGAGTACGCGGATCCGGCCTCGGCCGCGTTCTGGCTCGCCGAGGCGAACGCACCGCCGCTGCTGCTGCCGCTGCGCGCCGCCGACGCCGTCCCCGATCCGGTCGAGGCGCGGTTCATCCCGCTGGACGAGCCGGCCGTCGGCCGCATCCGTGCGGCCGCCGACGAGGCGGGCGTGCCGCCGAAGAGCCTGTTCGTCGCCCTGCACGTGTGGTCGCTGGCGCAGGCGACCGGGCGCGACACGGACATCGTCACCGGCCTGGTGACGGACCGCCGGCCCGCGGGCGCCGGCGCGGACCACTTGGTGGGGCGGTTCGTGAAGACCCTGCCGCTGCGGCTGCGGACCACCGGCGGCAGCTGGGCCGACCAGGCCAGGCGGGCCTGGAGCGCCGAGCGGGGCACCGCGGCGCACCGGCACTTCCCGCTCGCGGAGATCGAACGCCGGCTGCGCCGGGCGCCGTTCGACGTCACCTTCGGATACACCCGGTTCCGTCCGCGCCACCGGCTGGAACACCTGGAGACCGGGGTCGGCTCCTGGTGGTCCGTCAGCCGGTCCAGCACGCCGCTGGGCGTGGACGTGCTGCTCGGCTCGCCCGACCTCGGCAGCGGTGTGCTGGTCGCCTTCGATCCCGGGCTGGTCAAGGCTGCGGTCGTCGACGAGTACGTCCAGTCCTTCACGTTCGCGCTGCTGTGCGTCGCCAACTCCCTTCCGTTCGTCATGCGTACGTTCCCCGGAGGCTGACAATGCTGGTGATCGCCTACGACCACGGTGCCGCCGCCGCCGCGGAGATCGCCACGGCGCTCTCCGCGGACACCCCGCTCGCCTTCCTCGTCCCGCGGACGGAGCACACCGTTCAGGTCCGGCCCCTGCTGGAGCAGTTGGGCACGGTGGTCGATCTCTCCGGCGGCGACGAGGACATCGCGCGGGTACGGGCGCTGCGCCCCGACGGCATCGTCACCTACAGCGAGCCGATGCTGCGGGACACCGCCCGGATCGCCGCGGCCCTGGGGCTGCCGGGCCACGGGCCGGAGACCGTCCTGCTGCTGACCGACAAGCACCGGCAGCGGCGCCGGCTCGCGCAGGCGGGGGTGGACTCCGTGCGCCACCACCCCGTCCACGCTCCGGAGGACTGGCCCGCCGCCCTGGAGGCCGTCGGGCTCCCCGCCATCGTGAAGCCGCTGTACGGCGGCGGCAGCCGGGACACCCATCTCGTCCGGGACGAGGCGGCCCTCGCCCGGCTGGCCGAGCGGCACCCCGCCGGCATGATGGTCGAGGAGTACCTGCAGGGCAGGCCGAGCCTGCCGTACGGGGACTACGTGTCGGTCGAGAGCGTCTGCGCACCGGGCCGGATCACCCACGTCTCGATCTCGGGCAAGTTCCCGATGGCTCCCCCGTTCCGCGAGCAGGGCCAGTTCTGGCCGTCGGCGCTGCCCCCGGAGGAGCTGGCCGCGGTGGGCGACCTGACCGCGCGGGCGCTGCGCGCGCTCGGCGTGGACTTCGGGGTCACGCACACGGAGGTGAAGCTCACCGCGGCGGGGCCGCGGATCATCGAGGTGAACGGCCGGCTCGGCGGGCTGGTCAACGAGATCAGCCGCCGGGCGGCGGGGGTGGACCTGATCCGCCTGGCCGGCCTGCGGGCGATGGGCAAGGACGACTGGGCCGAGCCGGCGCCGATGGACCGGGTGTACTTCCAGTACTGGGGGGCCGGGCCGGCCGAGCGGTGCCGGTTGACCGGCGTGCAGGGCGGCCGGGAGGCCCGGGCGGTGCGGGGGATCACGGCCTACCGTCCGATCGTCCGCCCGGGGCAGTGGCTGTTCGACGGCGGGATGACCTGTCAGCTGGACATGGTGTGCGGGGAGGCGGCGGACCACAAGGCCATGTTCGCGGTGCTCGACGAGGCACTGGGAAGGATCTGCTACGACTTCCGGTTCGAGGACGGGCGCACCGTCCGGCTCGCGCCGCCGCGGCCGTGGAGCACGGCCGGTGGTACGGCATCGCAGCCGGTCTGACGGCCTCCGCCGCGGCCGCTATCGCGGTGGCGGCGGAGGCGATAGCGCACCGATGCGGTGGCGATGGGCGGCCTTCCTAGCGTGAGGGTCATCAGGAAGCGCCGAACGGGGCGCGACCGCCGCAGGCTCAGCCCCGCCGACCTTTGGGAGACAGCGATGACCAAGCTCATGTCCGTACGTGTGTGCGCATGCCTGCTGGCCGCCGTGGCCCTCACCGCGGTCGCCGGCTCCCTGGAGTCGCCGGCCGGCCCCGCCCACCCGGTGCACGTCGTGGCCGACAACCCCTGGGGCCCGGGCCCGCAGTCCTGAACCCGCCGGCCACGCCGCCACCGTCCACCCCGCACCGGATCCCCCGTCACCGGCGCTGAAGAACCATCGAGGTCAGACGGGCGGCATCAGATCGCTCTCGCTGACGGTGTACGTCAGCAGGGGGTAGGTGAAGTCCGTTTCCCTGTTCTCACGGCGCCGCAGTCGGTAGAACTCGGCGCTCTGCTCGTCGTCGGCTGGCATGAGACGCGCACCCTGGGGGAGGTAGGCGTGTCCGTCGCGGAACCGGACGAAGGTCTTGGACGTCCGGAACGTCACACCCAGCCACTGGTTGTCCGCGGTCGGGACGGCCGCCTCCATGACGATCTTGTGCCTGAGCCGCCGGTTCGCCTCCACGGAGAACGCGACGACACCGTTGTGGGCGAGGGGGATCTCCAACCCGTCGACACCCGGCTCCTTCGACTCGAAGATCAGCTTCCTCCGCGGGCCCGCTTCGGGGTGCCGGTAGCAGGAGAAGACGGCGATGAACGAATCGTCGGCCAGATCGAGGGCCTGGTCGCAATGGCTGCCCATGGTCCGGTAGGCGTTCGTGTAGTTCTCGACGAGGGCGGTGTTGAAACCGACCGACAACGCCGCACGTTCCTGGATCTGCCGCGCCAGCCGCTCGTGCACCGCCCGGAAACGCTGCGCCGGGCTGCCGTACCGCGTAGTGGTACGCACGAGAGGCACGCCGTCCGCCTCGTCGGTCCTGGCAAGCACTGCGCCTCGCCGGCCCTTTCCCACGTCCTCCAGGCGGGTCGAGGCGGACAGCTCCGCAAAGACGTCCTCCTCGGCCGGCAGAGCGCACGAGATGATCTCGTCCGGGATCCTAGACCCGGGGTGCACCGTAGTCTCCCGTGTTCATGCTGAAGGGGACGTCGTCGCCGTAGTCGATGAAGGACGAGGTCCTGTTCTCCTCGGCGTACAGCCTGCGCAGCTCGTCCATTCCCTCCGGCGTGGGTGGTCCCAGCCTCACCAAGCCCCCTGCCGTCTTGCGGAACGTGTGGCCGTCCTTGTGAACGGCTTCGGCCCTCGAACAGCGCACCACGTACCCGAGGCGGGTCGGGAGCAACTCGGCGTCCAAGGTCGAGGGCCGGATCTCATGCGTGTACAGGCGGTTGGTGGACAGCGGCATGAAGAACACGGAGCCGGGGTGGAGGGTCAGGGTGAACTCCGGGGGCAGCGCGGCCCCGTCGCGCCCTGCGGTCGGCTCCTTGAGGCGGAAGTGGAGTCTGGTCAGCCCACTGACACCTTTGACGCCGCGGTCGAAGGCGTCGCCGGCCATCGGCTGCAGCCCGTCGAGCCGGTCGTAGAAGGTGCAGAAGGCCATGATGCCGTTGACGGGCATGTCCTTGGTCTTGTCGGCATGGGCCGAGATCCTGGCCTTGGACTGCTTGCGCCCGGCCGTGGCTGGGGTGTTGTGGTAGATCTGGGCGAGGACGTGATTGAGCGGCGCCGGGTTCCGGAAGACGGTGGCGGCCTCGCGGTTCAGAGCCTGGACGATGCGCGTGTCGGTCGGGCGGAAACCCTCGGTCGGCCCCGACAGGTTCGTGGAGCACCGGAGCAGCCGGAAATGCAGTTCGTCACCGTTTCGCGTGACGGGTGTCAGATAGATTCCGCTGCGATGGGCCGTGCCCGGCTTGGTGGACTCCGTCAGGGACTGGAACGCGTGCTCCGCACGGATCCGTCCGAAGTGGTCGTCGCCGAGGTCGAAGAAGCGGCGGTAGTACACGCCGGCGCCGTGCACCCGGACGGGAACCCGACCGAGGCCGACGAGGGTCCACGGTTCGTCGACGTCCTCGTGGTAGCCGTGCGACAGCTCCCGGATGACGAACACCCGCTCCGCCGCGCGCAGTCGGCGGCCACTGATGCCGGACACATCGCCGCACAGGTAGACGGTCCTCTGCGCCAGGTCCGGCGAACCGGACGCAAGCTCCTCCGGCGTGACGATGGACCCGGAGAAGTCTCTGATGAACTCGTTGTCCCGCAGCGTCGAAGGCGCAACCAGCAGGTTGTTCGCATCCTCGATGCAGGCTTCTGTCGCCTCTGTCGTGTGCATCAAGCGGTACCCGGCATTCGCAGATCTTGGTCGATTACTCGAAACCGTGGACATGGCAACGGCCGGCTGCGCTGTCCTGCTCGCCGCCGTCGGCCCCGCCGGCCGGGGTGGCGCGGGCGTCCGCCGCTGGTGCGGGGAGGCGTCCTCCACGGTGCGGCCCTTCCTCGTCCGACGGTCGGTCAGAGCCATTGTGCGGCAATCCCGCCCCCGGTGTGCGAGGCACCCGGTCCACGCCCACAGGTACCGTCCTACGGACGTGTATCGAGCCGCGATCCTCAGCTGCAGGGGTGGGTCGCTCGCCGAGAGCCCGCGCGTGCCGCGCACCGGGCGCGGCGGATCAACCGTGCGTCGGCGGAGCTGTCCCCGCACACGCATCCGGAGTCGGACGTCGAGAGCCGTTCGAGCTGTGGTGGCCACCGAACGGGTGCCGAGTCCGAAAGCGCGGTGCGCCAGACCGCCTCCGTGTATCGTCCGGATTCATGGCCGACTTGGCAGGGCAGTGGCGGGAGTTGAACAAGGCGTACTGGGACGAGCGGGTGCCCATTCATCTGGGCGCGGCCCTCTACGACTTGGAGGGGTTCCGCGCCTGGCCCGATTCGCTGAAGGACTTCGAGACGGCTGAGGTGGGGGACGTCAGGGGAAGGCGCCTGATCCATCTGCAGTGCCACTTCGGCCGGGACACCCTGTCGTGGGCGGCACGAGGAGCACAGGTCACCGGGCTGGACTTCTCCCCACCCGCAATCGAAGCCGCTTCTCGGCTCGCGACCGAACTCGGCATCGGCGCGCGCTTCCTGACCGCGGACGTCTACGACGCGGTCTCGGCGGTCGAGGGGGAGACCTTCGACATCGTCTACGCCAGCTTCGGGGCGCTGAACTGGCTTCCCGACATCAGCCGCTGGGCGTCGGTGGCCGCCGAACTACTCGCTCCCGCCGGGTGCCTGTACCTTGCGGAGTTCCATCCCTTCAGCTTCGTCCTCGACGACGAGACCGGAAGCACGGTCACGCACGACTACTTCGACGAAGGTCCGGAGGCCTCGGGAGGCCCCGGCACCTACGCCGACGGGGCGGCGACGACCGAGCACAACGAGACCGTCGAGTGGCGGCACAGTCTGTCGACCGTGGTCTCGGCGATCGCCGCAGCCGGGCTACGGATCCGGTTCCTCCACGAGCACGACCACACCTTCTACCTCCAGCGCCAGTCGCTCGAGCGCCACGACGGCGACATCTACCGGCATCCTGAGGGCGCTCCGCGGGTCCCCCTCACCTACTCGATCCGCGCCGAGAAGGCTTGAACCACTCGACCCGGCGCCGATCGGGTATGCGGGCCCCGTGCTCGGGTGCTGCGTCGGTTCCGCCGGCGCGGCTGCGTGCACCGCCTGGCCCGAGACGCCGGTGTCTCCCAGGCCACCGGAGGGCTCCACGCCCGACATCACGGCCGCAAGCATCGGTCGGAATCGTGCACCGGGTCGCCCACCCTCTCGATGAGCGTTCACGCACGCAAGGCCCGGCGCGCTCCTGGCCGCATCGCCGACCGCCGAGCCGCACGTCCGACTCGCGGCCTCACTACCGGAATTTCCGGGCGCGCGTACTAGGATCCGGCTTTAGCGTCCCTCGATCGACCGTTGCTCACCCAATCGATAGGAAGCCCGATGATCGGCGTTCTCGTGACTTTCACGCAGACCGAAAAGTTCGATCGTTCAACTCTTGCAAAGATTGCCGGCGAACTCCGAGCACCGTTCGAAGGCATGGCCGGTCTTCGGTTCAAGAGCTTCATGCTCGACGAAGACGGCGTTCGGGCAAGGAACTTCTACGTGTGGGACGACGAGGACAAAGCCCGTGCCTTCTTCACGGAGGAGATCGTCGACAAGGTGACGGGGATTTACGGCGTCCCGCCCACCGTCGAATACCTCGATGTCGTTGGGTTCGTCGACAACTCCGGCACCTGATTCTCCCTCCTACGGCTGCCCGGTCGCCTGTGAGGACACGCCGTAGTGGTCGACCCGGCCCAGTCGCTCCAGGGCTGTGCGGGCGCGGGCGAGGGCGGCCTTGTGGTCGTGTTCCTCGAGCACCCGAAGGGCCTGCTCCAGCAGGTTCCGGGCACGTGTGTCCAGGCCCTGGGCGATGCAGGCCTCCGCCAGGCTGACCCGTACCTGTGCGGCCGCGTGCAGGTGTCCGGCCGCCTCGGCCGTGACGAGGGCACCCTGCAGGCTGCCGGCGGCCTCGGCGTAGTCGCCTCTGGCCATGTGGGTGTCCCCCAGGCCGTGCTGGACGATGCACTCCCCCAGCGAGTCGGCCTGCCGCCGCACGATCGCGAGGGCCTCCCGGTACCACCGGAGTGCGTCGTCCAACCGCCCTTGGCCGAGGCAGAGTTGCCCCAGCCGGTGGAGGCTCATCGAGGCGACCCGCGAGCTGCCGATCGACTGGCAGATGCGCAGCGCCTCGGTCAGCTCCTGCTCGGCGCGGCCGGGGTCGCCGCCCGCCGCGTGGATCGGCGCCATGTTGGACAGCACGTGGGCGCGGCCCAGCGGGTCGCCGGCCAGCCGGAACAGCTCGGCCGCCCGCTCGTACCGGCGGAGCGCGCCGTCCAGGTCGCCGACGGTGTGCAGGCAGAGCGCGATGTTGCGGTTGGCGAGGGCCGTCCCGCCGGTCTCGTCGAGTTCCTCGAACAGTGCCAGCGCTCTCTCCAGGTACGGCAGTGCCTTCCCGGCCTGCCGCTGGGAGAGGTACAGCGATCCGAGGGAGCAGCGGACGGCCGCCTCGCCGCGGACGTTGCCCTTCTGCTGGACGAGGTGCAGTGCCGTCTCGTGGCTCTCCTGCCAGTCGGCGTAGTGCTGGCGCACTTCGAAGAGGGTCACCAGCTGGGTGGCGGCCTCCCAGCACTCCTCGTCGAGGCCGTGCTCGGCGGCGAGGGCGACCGCGGCGAGCAGTCCGGGCCGTTCGGCGTCGAGCCAGCCCAGCGGGTCCGCGAGGACGTGCCGGACGACCGCCTCCGGTGCCTGCCAGCGGCCCGAACCGCCGCGGACGACGGTGTAGTTGCCGCCCCACAGCTGTGCCTGGGCGAGGTCCATCAGGCCGAGCCAGCCCGCCAGGACGGCGCGGACGGTGCCGGCGCGCTGCTCGGCGGGGAGCCGGTCGGCCGACTCCCTGAGGTAGAGGCGGACGAGGCTGTGGAAGCGGTAGCGGGGGTTGTCCGTGGGTTCGGCGTCGGTGGGGACGAGCAGTTGGCTGGTGGCGGCCTCGTCCATGACGTCGTTGGCGTCCTCGGTGTCGCCGCCGAGGATCGCGCCGGCCATCCAGCCGGGCAGGGCCTCCGCGCCGAACAGGCTGAGGTCGCACAGGAGGTCGCGCAGGTCGGGCTTGAGGGTGTCGAAGGTCGAGGAGATGGTGCTGCGCACGGCCCGGTTGCCGTGGGCGAGTTCGTCGAGCCGTCGGCGTTCGTCGTGGATGCGGTGGGCCATGGAGGAGATCGTCCGGTGCGGCGAGGCGGCGAGGCGGGCTCCGACGATGCCCAGGGCGAGCGGCAGCCGGTCGATCTCGCGGACCAGCTGGGCACTGGCCAGCGGCTCCTGGGCGACCCGGCGGTCGCCGACGATCCTGCCGAGGAGTTCGACGGCCTCGGTCTGGGTCAGGACGTCGAGGTGGACGGTCTCCAGTTCGGGCAGGCCGGTCTGCGGGCGCCGGCTGGTGACGATGACGCCGCAGTCCGGCCCGCCGGGCAGGAGCGGGCTGATCTGGTGCTCCTCGGCGGCGTCGTCGAGGATGACCAGGATCTTCTTCTCGGCCACCCGGCTGCGGAACATCGCGGCCCGCTCGTCGAGCTCGTCGGGGATGTCGCCGGGCGGGACGCCCAGGGCCCGCAGGAAGTGGTCGAGGACCCGGATCGGCGCCGCGGTGACGGTGTTGCTGCCGTGCAGGTCGTAGTAGAGCTGCCCGTCACCGAACCGGTCCTGGAGGGCGTGGGCGACGTGGACGGCGAGGGCGGTCTTGCCCGTCCCGCCGGGGCCGTACAGGTTCACCGCGCGGAAGGGGTGGTCCTCGGGCCCGGGCTGATCCGCCAGTACCGCGGTCAGCCGGCGGACGGTCTCCTCGCGGCCGATGAAGTAGCGTGACTGCCTGGGGAGTTGCCGCGGCGCTGCGGGACCTTCCGGCTTCCCGTAGCCGGGGTTCAGCTCCGGTGCGTCCCGGAGTATCTCCTGTTCGAGGCGGCGCAGTTCGTCGGAGGGTTCGATGCCGAGTTCCCGTACCAGCAGGCGGCGGCCCTCGCGGTAGATCTGGAGGGCGTCGGAGCGCCGGCCGGCTCGGTGCAGGGCGAGCATCAGCTGGCCGCGGAGCTTCTCCCGCAGCGGGTTCTCGGCGATCCGGTCGGCCAGTTCCTGGATCAGGCCCCGGTCGCGGCCGCGCAGCAGCTCCAGGTCGAAGTACTCTTCCAGGACGGTGAGCCGTTCCTCGTCGAGGGCGACCGCCCGGCGCTGCAGGACGTCGCTGTCCACGCCGCCGAGCGCGGGCCCCCGCCACAGGGCGAGGGCCTCCCGGTAGGTGCGCACGGACGTCTCCAGGTCGCCGGCGTCGCTGGCGGACCGGGCGCTGCGGACCAGTTCGGTGAAGCGGTCGATGTCCCGGCTGCCCGGCTCCAGCATGAGGGCATAGCCGACGGGGTGCGTGACGAGGGCCTCGCTCATCCCGACGACGCCCAGGGTCTTGCGCAGGGT
Organism: Kitasatospora sp. DSM 101779; assembly: GCF_025655475.1. GTDB lineage: Bacteria > Actinomycetota > Actinomycetes > Streptomycetales > Streptomycetaceae > Kitasatospora. Next base: position 1,246,760 of record NZ_JAHTIK010000001.1, read on the forward strand.
GGAGATGCAGATCTGGATCTGGGTGCGGACGGTGGTCGGCGGGTCCTCGGCCCACACCACCTCGCTGAGGTGTTCGACGCTGACGATCTCCCGCGGCCGGCAGGCCAGGGCCGCCAGCAGGAGCCTGCTCCGCCTGGCCTGGAGGGGTACCGATGTGCCGCCGCGCGTGACCTCGAACGGCCCGAGGAGTGCGAAGTGGACGTCGTCGTCCGCATCGTGCGGCTGCAGCCCCATCTGGTTCCTCTTCTGGTGGATTCCGTCCGGTGGGCCCGATCGGGCTGCCCTGCCTCGTGAGCGGGCGGCGACCGTGTGTGGCGATACGAGCCGCGGGTAATGCTCGCATGCTTCATCCGTAGGCGAAACCAGTCTGTCGACTCGGTGTCAACTTCCTTTCGGAACAACCGATGGGACGGGTCGGGCCGCCTCCCCGGGTGCCCGGTCGACGCGGGGTCACGGATCACGCCGCCGGGCCTGGTGGGCGCAGGGTCATGGCGACCGGCATGCTGCCGAGGCCGGCGATGAAGTTGGACCGCAGACGGCGGACGGGGCCGGCGGGCTCGATGTGCTCCAGCCGCCCGAGGAGTTCGGTGAGGAGCTCGTTCAGGGCGAGCCTCGCCAGGATCGCGCCCAGGCAGTAGTGGGCGCCCACGCCGAAGGTGATGTGGCGGTTCTTGGTGCGCCGCAGGTCGAAGCGGGCCGCGTCCGCGAAGACGGTCTCGTCGCGGTTGGCCGAGCCGACCCAGGCGGCGACCGCCTCTCCCTTGCGCAGCAGCCCGCCCTCCAGTTCCACGTCCTCGACGGCGTGCCGCAGGAAGCTACTGGCGGGGGAGGTCCAGCGCAGGCCCTCCTCGACCAGTGAGGGGACGAGTTCGGGGTGCCTGCGGGCCTCGGCGAGCTGGTCGGGGTGCTCCAGCAGGGCCAGGACGGTGCCGGTGAAGGCGTGCGGGGTGGTGGCGTTGGCGCCGAGCAGCAGGCTGTAGCAGTTGTAGACGGTCTTCGCCCGGGTGCCCAGCCCGGCCAGGAGGTCGAGGAGGTCGCCGCTGCCGTCCGGCCTGGCCGCGGTCTGCTCGGTGAAGTAGGAGAAGAGTTCGTGGTGGGCGATGGCCAGGGTCGCGTGCCGGCTGCCGACCTTGAAGCCCGGGTCTTCGGGGGACGCGGCCATCGACGTCCACCGGACGAGGTCCGGCCAGTCCCGCTCGGGGATGCCCATCAGTGCCCCGGTGAACATCATCGGGAAGTCCAGTGCGGAGGTGACCAGGTCGAAGGGCTCGCCGGCGGCGGCCGGGGCGAGGACGGCGCGCGCGGCCGCCCGGATCCGGGGCCGCGCGGCCTCCAGGGCGGTCCGCTGCAGGGCGTGCTGCAGCGGGCGCCGCAGCGCGGCGTGGTCGGGCGGGTCGGTGGAGACCATCATCTGGCCGGCCGCCTCGTCGCCGTGGCCGAGCTGGTCGAGCAGGCTGCCGCGTTCCGAGGTGAACGCGCGGGAGTCGCTGAGGACCCGGCGGACGTCCTGGTAGCGGGTGACCGAGGCGAAGCCGCGGCCGTCGGGCAGGGTCTGCCGGTGCAGCGGGGCGGCCCGGCGCATGTGCGCCCAGATCCGGTGCGGGTCGCCGTCCGCGTGCAGAGCGGGGTCGAAGAGGTTCACCGAGCCGAGGTCGACCTCGGGGGCGGCGGCCTCGGGGGCGGGCGCCGGCCGGGGGTCGCTCGCGGTCTGCTGCGTCATGACGGTCACCGGCCCTCCCCCGGCCGGTCCGGTGCCGCGACGGTGGCCAGCGCGGCGCCGAAGGCGTCGACGTACCGGTCGACCAGCGCGCCCGGTACGAGCTCCGGGTCGTGGGCGACCACCACGCCGCTGCCGAGGTCCGGCGCGTCGATCATCGCGTCGACACCGAGCGGGAAGCTGGCCTTGTCGTAGGACCACCACTCGTCGACCTTGAGGTGCAGGTCGTCCACCTGCCGGTACGGGTGGAAGTGGGTGAAGTTGAAGGACACGTCGAAGGCCGGCCGGCCCAGGCCCTGCTCGATCGCCGACAGCGGGTAGCGGCGGTGGGCCAGCAGGCGCTGCTCGGCCTCCCAGGTCCGCCCGGCCTGCTCGACCCAGTCGCCGTCGAGGGAACGCAGGCGCAGCGGAACGGTGTTGAGGAAGAGTCCGATCAGTGCGGCGGAACCGGGCACCTCGGGCCTGCCGTTGGTCACCAGCCCGGTCACCACGTCGCGGTCGCGGCCGGTGGCGGCGGCCAGTGCGCGCAGGTGCAGGGAGAGCAGCAGGCTCTTCAGGGGTACGCCGGCGTGTTCGGCGGCGGCCTCCAGGCGGGTGACGTCCTCGGGGCCGAGCGGGAGGTGGCGGGTCTCCACCGGGTCGGCGACGGTGCCTTCCGGGCGGTCGGTGAGGAGCAGCGGCGGCACGTCGGCCTCGGTCCGCCAGAAGGGCGCCGACTCCGCGGCGGCCGTCTCCAGGGCGACGAACCGGCGGTGGCCGTCCGGCGGCACGGCCGGCAGCTGCGGCGCGCGGCCGGCCAGCTCGGCGTCGTAGCAGGTGAGGAGCTCGACCATGAGCTGGGCCATGCTCCAGCCGTCGATGATCGCGTGGTGGATGGCCAGGGTGAGCCGGAAGGCGTCGGGCTCGCGGGCGATGTGGATGCGGAAGGCCGGGGGCGTGGCGCAGTCGATGCCGGTGGCCAGGTGGCGCTCGCGGAAGGCCCGGACGAGCGCCTCGCCGTCGCCGGACTCGATCTCCACCGGGACGGTGACCCGGGGGTGGACGAGCTGCACGGCGGTGGAGAAGGTGGCGAGGTCGAAGGAGCTGCGCAGCAGTGGGTGGCGCCCGGTCAGCGTGGTGAGCGCCGCCCGGAACCTGTCCTCGTCGAACGGTGCGTGGACGCGCAGGCCGACGAGGTCGTTGTAGAGGCTCGCGTCGCCGGCGAGTTCGCAGAGGTAGATCAGCCCGACCTGCAGGGTGGAGGCCGGGTAGGCGTCCTGCAGGCCGGCGGGCAGCAGGGCGCGGTCGGCGGCGCCGAGTCCGTCGAACGGCCGGTGGGTCCTCTCGGGTGCGGCGGCGGGGGTGAGGAGCGGTACGAGTTCCTCGACGGTGGAGCTGGTGAGGAGGCCGCGCAGGGGCAGGTCGAGGCCGCGTTCCTTGAGGTCGCCGACGACGGCGAGGGCGATCAGCGAGTCGCCGCCGGCGGCGTAGAAGTCGTCGTCCAGGGTGATGCCGTCGTCGTCGAGGTGGTGGCGCAGCACGTCGAGGAGGGTCTGCTCGGGTGTCCTGACCTGCTGTTCGATCAGTGCGGCGAAGGTGCCGGGGTGCTCGAAGACCGCGAAATGGCCTCCGGGGAGTACCTCGACGTGGGCCCCGGCGGTGGTGCGGCTGCGCCAGGTGGCGAGTGCCTCGGGGTCGGCGTCGGGGTCGGCGGTGCCGCCGACGGCGAGGATCGGGACGTCCACCGTGTCGTAGGAGGGCCGGTAGCCGCGGACGAGGCCGAGGTCGTTGCGGATGGTCTCGAGGATGAAGGCGAGCATCTCCTCGTTCTGCAGGACCTCGGGTGCGGTGCCGCCCAACTCGGTGAGCACCTGGGCCAGTTCCTGGTCGGTGCGGTCGTGGGCGGCCATCCGGTTGTGCCGGAAGTCGCCGGCGTAGGAGGAGACGACGAGCAGTTCGGGCTTCGGTCCGCCGTTGCGCTCCAGCCAGGCGGTCAGCTCGGCGGCGATCAGCGAGCCCATGCTGTGGCCGGCGAGGGCGAACGGCCGGGCGAGCCGGGGCAGCAGGCGCGGGCCGAGCCATTCGACGAGCCGGTGGGCGTCGTCGACCAGGGGCAGGCCCACCAGGTTCTCGCGTCCCGGCAGTTGCACCGGCTGGAGGTTGACGGCCGGGCGCAGGTCGCGGGCGAGGGCGCGGAAGGCGCCCGCGCCCGCACCGGCGTGCGGCAGGCAGAAGACCGGGAGACCGGGGAGGTCGTTCTCCCAGAACGGCAGCAGATCCTCTGTCCTCATGCGGGTTCCTCTCTGGCCTGCGGGTAACGGGACTTCTCGTGGGACGCGCCCGGGTGACCACCGCGCCCCCGGGTGGGCCCACCGGCCGGAGCCGACTGCCCCCATGGTCCGAGGTGTTCGCGAGGTGCGTGAACCGGCCGGGCGTCGGCTTTCGGGGGCGGTCTCCGCCGTGCGGAGGAGGAGGCGGTCCGCCCGGGAGGCCGGCATCCGCCGCGCGGCGGATGCCGGGGCCGATTCCACTCCCGGGGCGGATGGTTCCGCCGGGCCGGCTCGGCGAGCTTGGTACGGCAGAACGAATGGCGGACCACCCGGTCCGCCCGCCGAGAAAGCGGGCACTGATGAACTCCAAGAAATTTCCCCGGGACGTGGGTGTCTACCGGGTCGACGGCGGCGAACTGGAGCGGATCGAGCGCCTGGTGGCCAAGGTGCGGCAGCAGTTCGCCACCGCCTCCGACGCGGACTTCCTGTTCCACGCCGCGAGCCTGGCGACCGGGCTGCCGGACGGCCTGGTGGACTTCCTGCGGTCGTTCGAGCTGCACGAGACCACCGCGGGCGTGGTGGTGAGCGGGCTGCCGGTGGACGACACCGCGATCGGTCCGACGCCCCCGCACTGGTCGGCGCAGCCGGAGCCGGCCTCCACCGTGCGGGAGGAGATCTTCTTCGTGCTGCTCGCGGCGTTGCTCGGCGAGCCGTTCGGCTGGTCGACGCTGCAGTCCGGCCGGATCATCCACGACGTGCTGCCCGTCCGGGGCGAGGAGACGACGCAGAGCGGCCACGGCAGCACCGACCTGCTGGAGTGGCACACCGAGGACGGTTTCCACCCCTTCCGCTGCGACTACCTCGGTCTGATGGCACTGCGCAACCCCACCGGGGTGGCCACCACCTTCGCCGGGGTCGGGAACCTCTCGCTGCCGGGTGAGGTGACGGAGGTGCTGCAGCAGCCGCGGTTCCTGATCCGGCCCGACACCGAGCACCTGCGCACCGGCATGGCGGGCGGCAGTGTGTACGACATCGCCGCGCGCACCAGCCCGGTGCCGGTGCTGTTCGGCAGCCGTTCCGAGCCGTACCTGCGGATCGATCCGTACTTCATGGACGCCGTCCCCGGGGACCCGGACGCGACGCACGCGCTGAAGTGCGTGGTGGCCGCGCTGGAGGCGGACCTGGAGGACCTGGTGCTCGACCCGGGCGAGGTCGCCTTCGTCGACAACTACCGTGCGGTGCACGGCCGGCGGCCGTTCGAGGCGCGGTACGACGGGACGGACCGCTGGCTGAAGAAGGTCGTCGTCGCCCGTGACCTGCGCAAGTCCCGGGAGTTGCGGAGCAGTGCGCGCTCGCGGGTGGTGGCATGATCCCGCAGGCCGCGGCGCGGCCCTTCCTGCTGCGCGATCCGGAGCACTTCCGGATCGAGTTCGAGATCAATCCGTGGATGGCCACCGGTTCGCAGCCGAGTCCGGACCTCGCCCGGGCCGAGTGGGAGGCGCTCGGGGCGGCGTTGCGCGGGGCGGGCGGGGTGGTCCACACCGCGCCGTCCGACCCGGACTGGCCGGACATGGTGTTCCCGACCGACACCGCCGTGGTCAGCGGCGGCCGGTTCCTGCGGTCACGGTTCAGCCGGCCCGAGCGCGGCGGCGAGGCGCAGTTGGCCGCCGAGTGGCTGACCGGGAACGGCTGGCAGGAGATCCCCACCGCGGGCTGGGACGAGGCCGCCAGTCTGGAGGGCGGCGACGTGCTGGCGTTCGGCGAGCGACTGCTCGCCGGGCACGGGATGCGCAGCACGGTGCAGGCGCACGCCGGTCTCGCCGCGGCCTTCGGCCGCGAGGTGGTGCCCGTCCGTCTGGTGGATCCCCGGTTCTACCACCTGGACATGTCGGTCTGTCCGCTCGACGACCGCCGGGCTCTGGTGTTCCCGGGGGCCTGGGACGCGGAGAGCCGCCGGCGGCTGCTGGAGCTCGTCCCGGAGCCGCTGGTGGTGACCGAGCAGGAGGCCATGACCTTCTGCGTGAACTCGGTGGTCATCGGCACCTCGGTCGTGATGTCCGCGTGCCCGGCGCGGATCGGCCGGCAGCTCGAGGCCTGGGGCTTCGAGCCGGTCGTCACCCCGATCGACCAGTTCACCAAGGGCGGCGGCGGCATCCGCTGCATGACCCTCGACCTCGATTTGCTCGCCCAAGGCGTTCCCGCCGTCCGACAGTAGGAGCAGAAGTGTCCGAGTCGAATTCCGCGCTCTACCAGGTCGTGGTCAACCACGAGCTCCAGTACTCCATCTGGCCGGCCGGCCGCGACCTGCCCGCGGGCTGGACCGCCGAGGGCGTCAGCGGCACCCGCGAGGCCTGCCTCGCGCACATCGAGGAGATCTGGACCGACATGCGTCCGCTGAGCCTCCGTCTGCGCATGGCGCAGGAAGTCGGCTCATGACCGTCCGTGCCGCCGTACCGGGCGTCCCGCACACCGCGGAGCTGCTGCTGCCCGAGCTGTTCTGGCGTCAGGTCGCCCTGACACCGGACGCCGTGGCCGTCGGCGACGGGGCCGAGGCCCTGAGCTACCGCGAGACCGGCGAGAGGGTGCGGGCCCTGGCAGCGCGGCTCAGTGAACTCGGGGTGGGCCCGGAGGCGATGGTCGGCATCCAACTGCCGCGCTCCGTCCGGCTGGTGGTGGCCATGCTGGCCGTGGCCACCACCGGCGGCGCCTTCCTGCTGCTCGACCCGGAGCATCCGGTGGAACGCCGGACGGGGATGCTCACCACCGCCCGCGCGCTGGCGCTGGTCTGCGAGGAGCCGGTCCCCGGCCCGTGGTCGCGGGTGCGGCCGGACGAGGGCCCGGCGGCCGACGGGCCCGGCGCGGCGCCCGCGGAGCTGCACGCCGACAATGCGGCGTACGTGGCCTTCACCTCGGGCTCGACGGGTGTGCCCAAGGGTGTGGTCAACACCCATGCGGGCCTGGCGAACCGGCTGGCGGACGCGGTCCGCCGGCACGGGGTCGGCCCCGGCGACCGGCTGCTGTCGGCGACCGGTCTCGGCTTCGACCCGGTGGTCTTCCAGGTCTTCCTGCCGCTGGTCTGCGGTGCGACGCTGGTGCTCGCCCCGGAGGGTGTGGAGCGGGACCCGGTGGCGCTGATCGAGCTGCTGCGCGAGCAGCGGATCACCGCGCTGGAACTCGTCCCCTCGGTGCTGCAGCTGCTGCTGGAGCAGCCGGAGGCCGCCACGGTGGGCGACGAGCTGCGCTGGCTCACCTCGGCGGGCGAGATGCTGACCGGTGACCTGTGCGCCCGGGCGCTGTCCGTGCTCGGTGTCCGGGTGCGGAACGTGTACGGGCCGGCCGAGTGCGCGATCGGCGTCACCGACCACGTGTACGACCCGGCGCAGGGTCCGGGCGGGGTGCCGCTGGGCGGGCCGATCGACAATGTGCGGATCGTGCTGCTCGACGAGGAGGGCGACCGCGCCGAGAGCGGCGAGATCCACCTCGGCGGGGTGTGCGTGGGCCGCGGCTACCTCGGTGCGCCGGGCCTGACCGCGGACCGGTTCCGGCCCGATCCGGACGGCCCGCCCGGTGCCCGGCTCTACCGGACGGGCGACCGTGCGCGGACCAACGTGCGCGGCGAGCTGGAGTTCGCCGGGCGGATCGACAACCAGATCAAGCTCAGCGGGGTGCGGATCGAGCCCGAGGGCATCGAGGCGCTGCTGGCCGCGCACCCCCTGGTGGAGGCGGCGGCCGTGACGGTGGCGCCCGACCGGGTGGGCGGGCAGCAGCTGGTGGCGTTCGTGAAGGGCTCCGCCGGTCACGAGGAGCTGCGCGGCCACCTGCGCGCGCACCTGCCCGACTCGCACCTGCCGTCGGTGTTCCAGCAGGTCGACGAGCTGCCGCTGACCGCGAACGGCAAGGTCGACCGGACGGCCCTCACGGTCGACGCCGACCCCCGCCGGGCGCCGTACCGGGCGCCGCGGACGCCCGAGGAGGTCCAGGTCACCGAGATCTGGCAGGAGGTCCTCGGAGTCGGCCGGATCGGCCTGGACGACAACTTCTTCCAGCTCGGCGGATACTCGCTGCTGCTGCTCCGGGTGGCGGTGCGGCTGCGCAAGCTCTCCGGGCTGCCACTGCAGGTGCGCGAGCTGTTCGGCGCGCCGACCCCGGCCGGCCAGAGCCTGCTGATCGCCGGTGCCCGGGCGCAGACCCAGCCGGTGGCGGCGGTCGAGCCGGTGCCGCGGGACCGGCCGCTGCCGCTCTCGTACGCCCAGCAGGACCTGTGGGTCCTCGACCGGATGAACCCGGGCAGCGGCGAGTACACCATGCCGATCATGATCCGGCTGCCCGGGAACGGCATCCCGACCGTGGTCGTCGAGGGCGCGCTGCGCGACCTCGCCGCCCGGCACGAGATCCTGCGGACCCGCTACGCGTCGGTGAACGGCAGCCTCTGCCAGATCGTCGACAAGGACCGTCCGGTCAGGCCGGCCGTGGTCGAGGTGACCGAGGCCGAGCTGCCCGCGGCGGTGGCCCGCGAGACCGCCGTCGGGTTCGACCTCGCCGAGGGACCGGTCTGGCGGGCCATGCTGGCCCGGGTCTCGGACGGCACCGACGCGCTGCTGCTGACCTTCCACCACATCGCCTCCGACGGATGGTCGATGGTCGTGCTGCGGCGCGAGCTCGACGAACTGATCGCGGCCCGCAGGGACCGCCGCGAACCCCTGCTGCCGGACATGTCCGTGCAGTACGCGGACTTCGCGGTGTGGCAGCGCGAGCGGGTCGACGGCGGTGCCCTCGACGAGCAGCTCGACTACTGGCGCGGTCAGCTGGCCGGCCTGCCGACGCTCGACCTCCCGACCGACCGGCCCCGGCCCCCGATCCGGGACACCCGCGGCGCCGCGTTCGAGTTCGAGATCCCCGCCGCCGTCATGCGGCCGGTACTGGAGGCGGGCTGGCAGCGGGGGGCGACGCCGTACGCCACCCTGCTCGCCGCGTACGCCGCCCTGCTGGCCCGGTACTGCGGGCAGACCGACGTGCCGATCGGCACCCCGCTGGCCGGCCGGCTGCGCGAGGAGGTCGCCGGGGTGCTCGGCTGCTTCCTCAACACCGTGGTCATGCGCTGCGACGCCGCGGGCGACCCGGCGTTCACCGAGCTGCTGGACCGGGTGCGCCGGACGGTGTCGGAGGCCCAGGAGGCACAGGAGGTACCGTTCGCGCACCTGGTCCGCGAACTCGCCCCGGAGCGTGACCAGTCCCGCAACCTGCTGGCCCAGGTGCTCTTCGACCTGCACGACGACGGGGTCACCTCGGTGGACGGGGGCAGGACGGACACCGGGATGCTGCTCGACGCCTGGACGGGCTCCAAGGCCGACCTGAACCTGGTGGTGCAGATCCAGCCCGACCGCTCCTGCCTGGCCGTGCTGGAGTACTCGACGGCGCTGTTCGACGCGGAGACCGTGCGCCGGCTGGCCGGGCACTTCCGGCAGCTGCTGGCGGGTGTCGCGGCCGACCCGCAGGCGCGGCTGCACGACCTGCCGCTGCTGCCGCCGGACGAGCACCGGGCGGTCCTGGCCGCGGGCCGCGGGCCGGCCGCCGCCCGCCCGGAGCTCGCCGTCCACGAGCTCTTCGCCCGGCAGGCCGTGAAGACCCCGGACGCACCGGCCCTGGTCGCCGAGGCGGGCGGCCTCAGCTACGCGGAACTCGCCGACCGGAGCGACCGGCTCGCCTCGCGGCTGCGCGGCCTCGGCGTCGGGCCGGAGTCGGTCGTCGGCGTCTGCCTCGACCGGGGCACCGACCTGGTGGCCGCGTTCCTCGCGGTGTGGAAGGCGGGCGCGGCGTACGTGCCGCTGGACCCGGACTTCCCGGCCGAACGGCTCCAGTACATGCTGGGCGACTCCGGCGCGCGCTACGTGATCACCGATCGCGCCCGGGCCGGCGTGCTCCAGTCCGTGGTGCCGCTGGTCCTCGACGCACCCGCGGAGCGGGCCGAACTCGCCGCGCAGCCGCCCTTCGAGGCTGCGCCCGCCGACCTGGACTCGCTCGCCTACGTGATCTACACCTCCGGCTCGACCGGCCGTCCCAAGGGCGTCATGGTCGACCACCGCGGCCTGCTCAACTACCTGATGTGGACGGTGGAGGACTATGCGGGCTCCCGCCCCGGCGGCACCCCGCTGTTCTCGTCGACCGCGTACGACATGGTGGTGCCGGACCTCTACACCGCGCTGGTCACCGGCGAGCCCGTCCGGCTGCTGCCGCCGCACTTCGACCCGTCCGACCTGGGCCGGCTGCTGGCCGCGGGCGCCCCGTACTCGTTCGTCAAACTGACTCCGGGCCACCTCGACCTGCTGAGCGCCCAGCTCACCCCCGAGCAGGCGGCGGGGCTGGCGGGTGTGCTCGCCGTCGGCGCCGACTCCTTCCCGGCGCCGGTGCTGGAGCGGTGGCTCGCCAAGGCGGGCCCGGACGGACCGCGCCTGCTGAACGAGTACGGCCCGACCGAGATCTCGGTGGCGAACTCGACCTTCCCGATCACCGGCGGCGGCCAGCCCGAGGTGCTGCCCATCGGGACGCCCGTCCCCAACACCACCATGTGGGTGCTCGACGGCCACGGGAATCCGTGCCCGGTCGGCGTGCCCGGCGAGCTGCACATCGGCGGCACCGGAGTCGCCCGCGGCTACCGCAACCGCCCGGGGCTCACCGCGGCGAGCTTCGTTCCCGACCCGTTCTCCGCCGAACCGGGCCGGCGCCTGTACCGGACCGGGGACCGGGCCCGGCTGCTCCCCGACGGCAACGTCGAGTTCCTGGGACGCCTGGACGAGCAGATCAAGCTGCGCGGCCACCGGATCGAACCGGGCGAGATCGTCGCCGTGCTGACCGCCCTCCCCGGGGTCGCCGACGCGCTGGTGCGCGTCGACACCAAGGGCGCCACCGGTCGTCTGGTCGCCTGGGTCGTCCCGGCCTCCGGACACGAACCGGTGCCCGCCGAGCTGCTGGAGCACTGCGCCCGCCGACTGCCCGCACCGATGGTGCCCGCCGCTCTGGTGCTGCTCGACCGGATCCCGCTGAACGCCAACGGGAAGGTCGACCACGCGGCGCTGCCGGCCCCGCCCGAGGAGGCGGCGACGGAGCACGGCACCGGGCCCCTCAGCGAGCTGGAGGAGGGCCTGGCCGACCTCTGGAGCGAACTGCTGGGCTACGACGTGCTGCCGGACCTGCACCGGACGTTCTTCCAGCTCGGCGGCGACTCCGTGCTCGCCTCCCGGCTCGTCGCCGCGATCGAGGCCGACTTCGGCGTCAGGCTCGCGCTGCGGAGCGTGTTCGAGCACCCCACCGTCGCCGGCCTCGCCCGGCTCGTCGAGGAGCGGATCAGGGCGGACATCGCCGAGATGTCCGACGCCGAGCTGACCCGGCTGACCACATCGGACGAAGAGGACCGAGATGAGCACTGAGATCGACGACCGGCGTCAGCTGCTGCTGCGGCAACGGCTGGCCGGCGCCCGGCGGTCCCGCGCGGCCGTCCCCCGCCTCGACCTCTCGGCCGAGCTGCCGCTCTCCTTCGGCCAGCGCCGGCTCTGGTTCCTGGACCGGTACGACGAGACGGCCACCGGCAACCTGGTGCCGATCGTGCTGCGGCTGACCGGCCCGCTCGACGCGGCGGCCCTGGGCCGGGCCTGGGACCGGCTCGTCGAGCGGCACCTGGTGCTGCGGACGCACTACCGGCCGACCGGGGACGAGCCCGTCCAGTGGATCGCCCCGGACGGCCCGCGGCTCGAACTCACGGACCTGAGCAGCGCCGACGACCCGGAGCAGGCGGCGCACGACCTGGCCGAACGGCTCGCCGCCCGGCCGATGCCGCTCTCGGCGGGCGTCACCGCCGGACTGCACCTGCTGCACGTGGCCGCCGACCGGCACGTGCTGGTCGCGGTGTTCCACCACATCGCCTTCGACGGCTGGTCGGAGTCGGTGTTCTGGTCCGAGCTGGGCGCGTTCTACCGCGAGGAGACCGGCGCCGGCCCGGCGCTGCTGCCCGAACTGCCGGTGCAGTACGCCGAGTACGCCGCCTGGCAGCGGCGGCGCTTCGACGAGGGCCGGATGGCCGCCGCCGCGGCGTACTGGACGGACCGGCTGGCCGGGGTCACCCCGCTGGAGCTGCCTGCGGACCGGCCCCGGCCGGACGTGCGCGGCCCCGCCGGCGGGGCCTGCCGGTTCGCCGTCCCGGAGGCCACGGCCGACGCTGTCCGCGCGCTCGCCCTGGAGCACGGCACCACCCCGTTCGCCGTGTTGCTGACCGCCTTCCAGGCCCTGCTCGGCCGGTACACCGGGCGCACCGACGTCGCCGTCGGCGTGCCGGTCGGCAACCGGCAGCGGCCCGAACTGCAGGACCTGATCGGCTTCTTCGTCAACACCGTGGTGATGCGGGCGCGTTGGAGCGGGCAACAGGGCTTCGCCGAGCTGCTGCAGGACAACCGGCTCGCCGTCCTCGACGCCTTCGACCACCAGGAGCTGCCGTTCGAGTGGCTGGTGAACGAACTGGACCCGGAGCGCGACCTGTCCCGCACCCCGCTGGTGCAGGTCATGTTCGGCTACCAGAACACCGGCACGAGCGGCCCCGAGCTGCCCGGGGTCCGGGCCGAGGCCGTCGACACCGCGTGGACCACCGCCAAGTTCGACCTCAACCTGCAGGTCGTCGACGCCCCGGCCGGCCCGCTGGATGCCGTGCTGGAGTACTCGGCCGAGCTGTTCGACGCCGCCACCGCCGACCGGATCGCCGCGCACTTCCTGCGGCTGCTGGCGAGTGCGGTGCAGGCACCGGACACCCCGGTCGCGGCCCTGGAGTACCTCACCACCGACGAGCTGCACCGGTTCGTCACCGCCCCGAACGACAATGCGCAGGAGCGCGGTCCGGAGGCGGTGCACACGCTCGTCGCGGCGCAGGACCCGGCCGCGGTCGCCCTCGTCGCCGCCAACGGGCACCGGGTGACCTTCGGCGAACTCGACCGGCGGGCCAACCGGCTCGCCCGGCACCTGATCGCGCTCGGCGCCGGCCCGGAGACCACGGTCGGCGTCCACCTCGACCGCGGCCCCGAGCTGGTCGTCGCGCTGCTCGCCGTGCTCAAGTCCGGTGCCGCGTACGTGCCGGTCGACCCGGCGCATCCGGTGGAGCGGACGGCCCATGTGCTCGCCGACGCCGGGGTGGCGCTGGTCCTCACCAGCTCGGCCCGGGCCGGCGCGCTGCCGGCCGCACCGGGCCGGGCGGCCGTGCTGGTGGACGCCGTGCACCTGGACGACCTCCCCGCCACCGACCCCGGCGTGGTGATCGACCCCGACAGCCTGGCCTACGTCATCTACACCTCCGGCACGACCGGCCGGCCCAAGGGCGTCGAGACCACCCACCGCGGCCTCACCAACTACCTGCTGTGGAGCGCCGAGAGGTACGCGCAGGCACCGGGCGGCACGGCGCTCTTCTCCTCGGTCGCCTTCGACCTGGTGGTGCCGAACCTCTGGACCGGGCTGATGCTCGGCCGCCCGGTCACCCTGCTCCCCGCGGAGTTCGACCTCGCCGACCTCGGCCGGCTGCTGCTGGCGGCCGGCCCGCTGAGCTTCCTCAAGCTGGCCCCCGGCCATCTGGAGGTGTTGGCCGGCCAGTTGGACGCCGAGGAGCGCCGCTCGGTGGCGGCCGTGGTGATCGCCGCCGGCGACAGCTTCACCAGCGCCCTGGTCGACCGCTGGCGGGTGGACGGCGCACGGCTGGCCTCCGAGTACGGGCCCACCGAGATCACCGTCGGCAACTCCTGCCAGGAGGTGCCCGGTCCGATCACCACCGAGCTCGTCCCGCTCGGCGCTCCGATCCCCAACACCACCGCCTACGTGCTGGACGGGAACCTGCGGCCGGTGGCGACGGGGGTGGTCGGCGAGGTGTACGTGGGCGGCACCGGGGTTGCCCGCGGCTACCGCGGCCGGCCGGGGCAGACCGCCGAGAAGTTCGTCCCGGACCCGTTCTCGGCCGTCCCGGGCGGCCGCCTCTACCGGACGGGCGACCTCGCCCGGATGCTGCCCGGCGGCGAGATGGAGTTCGTCGGCCGCTGCGACACCCAGGTCAAGATCCGCGGCTACCGGGTCGAGCCCGGCGAGGTGCAGAACGTGCTCGACGAGCACCCGGCGGTCCGGGCCTCGGTGGTCGTCGGCCGGACGGACGGTCCGTCCGGCACCGAACTGGTCGCCTACGTGGTGGCGGACGACCGCGGCGCCGACCTGACGGCCTTCCTCGCCGAGCGCCTGCCCGCCTGGATGGTGCCGGCAGCCGTCGTGCACCTGGAGGAGATCCCGCTCACCAGCAACGGCAAGACCGACCACCGCGCGCTGCCCGCGCCGGGCCGCCGGGCGCGGCTGACCACCGGGTTCACCGCCCCGCGGCCGGGCGTCGAGGCGGAGCTCGCGGCGCACCTGCGGACCGTCCTCAGGACCGAGGCGGTCGGCGCGCACGACAGCTTCTTCGAGCTGGGCGGCGACTCGATCCGCGCGGTGGCCCTGGTCGGCGCGCTGCGCGCGGCCGGCTTCGACGTCGCCGTGCGGGACGTCTTCCGGCACCGCACGGTCGCCCGGCTCGCGGCCGCGCTCGGCGGGCGCAGCTCCGAGCGGCTGGACGCTCCGCTCGTCGCCCCGTTCGAGCTGCTGTCCGAGGCGGACCGCAGGCGCGTGCCGGAGGGCTTGCGCGACGCGTACCCGCTCAGCCAGGTCCAGTTGGGCATGCTGTTCGAGATGCACGCGGCGGGCGGCGAGGGCAACTACCACAACGTCACCTCGTTCCGCATCCGCGACCCGAGGCCGTTCTCGGCGGCGGCCTTCCAGGCGGCGGTGGACCACGTGGTCGACCGTCACGAGATCCTGCGCACCTCGATCGACCTCGACGGGTACTCCGAGCCGATCCAGCTGGTGCACCCGGACGCCCGGATCGCGGTGGACAGCGTCGACGTGTCCGGTCTGACCGCGCAGGAGCAGGAGGCGGAGCTGCGGGCGCTGATGGCCCGTGAGCGCAACCGGCCCTTCGAGCTCGACCGGCCCGGCCTGCTGCGGTTCTTCACCCGCAGTCACCGCGGGGGCTGGTGGCTGACCTTCACCGAGTTCCACCCGATCCTGGAGGGCTGGAGCTTCAGCTCGCTGATCATGGAGGTGCTGGACCGCTACCGCGAGCTGGCGTCGGGGTCGGCACCCGAGCCGCAGCCCCTCCCGGAGGTCCGTTTCGCGGACTTCGTGGCGCTGGAGCGGAAGGCGCTCGCCTCGGAGGCGTCCCGCGAGCACTGGCGGGCGTCGGTGGCGGCGCACCCGAAGTTCACGCTGCCGGGCGCCTGGGGCTCGACCACCGAGCCGCCGGGCTCGATCCAGCAGACCTACGTCCGCTTCACCGACCTGCAGGAGGGGCTGAGCGCGCTGGCGGCGCGCGCGGACGTGCCGCTGAAGAGCGTGATGCACGCCGCGCACCTGAAGGTGATGAGCATGCTCACCGGCGAGCAGGCCTTCTCCTGCGGCCTGGTCTGCGACACCCGGCCCGAGGTGGCCGGCGCCGACAAGGTGTACGGCCTGTACATCAACACGGTGCCGTTCCCGTTCCGCCGGGGTGCGCGCACCTGGACGGAGCTGGTCCGGCAGGTCTTCGAGACGGAGATCGGCATCTGGCCGCACCGCCGGTTCCCGCTCGGCCAGATGCAGCGCGAGTTCGCGGGCGGCCAGCGGCTCGCCGACGTGTACTTCAACTACCTCGACTTCCACGTGCTCGACACCGAGCTCATCGACGTCGAGACCAGCATCGACGACAGCCCGAACGAGTTCGGTCTGTCGGTGACCTCGCACCCCGGGCTGCTGGCGCTGATCAGCCGCCCGCAGGACGTCTCCTCGGAGAACCGGGAACGCCTGGGTGCGATGTACCGCGCGGTGCTGGAGGCGATGGTCCGCGACCCGGAGGGCGACGCGACGGCCGCGTACCTGCCGGAGGGCGAGCGGGAGCTGGTGCTGCTCGCGCCCAACCGGACGGACGTCGAGTACCCGGCCGCCACGCTGCCCGACCTCTTCGAGGCGCAGGTCGGTCGCACGCCGGACGCGGTCGCGGTGGTGGACGCCGACGGGTCCACGGTCACCTTCCGGGAGCTCGACACCCGGGTCAACCGCCTCGCGCACGTTCTGGTGGAACTCGGCGCGGGCCCGGAGCGCTTCGTCGCCGTGTGCCTGCCCGGCGGCACCGAGGTCCTGACGGCCCTGCTGGCCGTGGCGAAGGCGGGCGGTGCCTACGTGCCGATCGACCCGGCGCACCCCGCGGACCGCTCCGGTTTCATCCTGGCCGACACCGCGGCGTCCGTGCTGGTCACCCGGGACTCCCTGCGGGAGCGCTTCGCGGCGTACGAGGGTGCCGTGCTGTGCGTGGACGGCGACGCCGAGCGGATCGCCGCCGCGCCGGACGCCTCGCCGGAGCGGGACCTGACGCCGGCCAACCTGGTGTACACCCTGTACACCTCCGGCTCCACCGGGCGGCCGAAGGGTGTGCTGATCACCCACGAGGGGCTGGTGAACTACCTGCTCTGGGCGGTCGACGGCTACGGGCTGGACGGCGCCGACGGGGCGATCATGCTCGGCTCGGTCGCCTTCGACCTGTCCGTGCCGAACTTCTTCCTGCCGCTGATCGGCGGGCGCAGCGTCACCGTGCTGCCGCCGGAGCAGAGCCCCGAGTCGCTCGCCCGGCTGCTCGGCGCCCGGGCCGACTACAGCCTGCTGAAGATCACCCCGGCGCACCTGGACGTGCTGCGCTCGCTGATCGGCCCCGACGAGACGGTCGACTCGGTGCGGACCTTCGTCGTGGGGGCGGACGAGGTGAAGCCGGAGACCGTGGTGGCCTGGCGGAAGACCGCGCCGGGCGCCCGCATCATCAACGAGTACGGTCCGACCGAGACGGTGGTGGGCTGCTCGGTCCACGAGGTCCCGGACGACTTCGACCCGTCCGTCCCGGTGCCCATCGGCCACCCCATCGCCAACATCCGGATGTACGTGCTGGATGCCGACCTCCAGCCGGCGCCGGTCGGCGTGGCCGGCGAGCTGTACATCGGCGGGGCCGGCGTGGCCCGCGGCTACCTGGGCCGGGCGGCACTGACCGCGGAACGCTTCCTGCCCGACCCCTACGCGTCCGCCCCCGGCGCACGGTTCTACCGGACGGGCGACCTGGCGCGCCGCCGCCCGGACGGCGAGCTGGAGTTCCTCGGCCGGATCGACCACCAGGTCAAGATCCGCGGCTACCGGGTCGAGCTGGGCGAGATCGAGGCCGTGCTGCTCACCCACCCCGAGGTCGCCGAGGCGGTGGTCGCGGCCCGGGAGGACGTCCCGGGCGTCCGGCGGCTGGTGGGGTACGTGGTCGCGGCCCCCGGTGCGCGGCCGACGCCGTCCGGGCTGCGGACGCACCTGTCCGCGACGCTGCCCGAGTACATGGTGCCGGCGGTCTTCGTCCGGCTCGACGAGCTGCCGCTGAGTTCGGCGAACAAGGTCGACCGGAAGGCGCTCCCGGCGCCGGAGGAGGCCGGGTCGGCGGAGCCGGCGGAGGGGTTCGTGCCGCCGCGCAGCACGACGGAGCTGGTGCTGACCGCGATCTGGGCGCAGGTGCTCGGCACCGACGCGATCGGCGTGCACGACGAGTTCACCCGTCTCGGCGGCGACTCGATCACGGTCGTCCGGATGGTCGCCCAGGCGAAGCTGACCGGGCTGAACCTGACGCCGCGGATGGCGATGAGCCATCAGACGGTGGCGGAACTCGCCGCGGCGCTCGACGCTGCTGCGGCGGAGGGGCCGTCGCGCGGCCGGGACTGGACGGCGCGGCCGGCCCGCGGCCGCGGGCGGGGCGGGCTCCCGGTGCGGCCCGACGACGGTCTGCGGGAGCTGCTGGCCGACCGTGCGATCCCCGGGGTGAGCGTCGCCGTGGTCGACGGCGGGGAGGTCGTGGACACCTGGCAGCTCGGGGTGGTCCGGGCCGGTGCGGCCGACCCGGTCGGCGACCGGACGGCCTTCCAGGTCGGCTCGATGAGCAAGCCCACCTCGGCCGCGGTCGCCCTCGCCCTGGCGGCCGAGGGCCGGCTCGACCTGGACGCGGACGTGGCGGACTACCTGCACGCCCTGCGCATCCGGGACGTGCACGGGGCCCCCGCGAAAGTGACGGTCCGTCAACTGCTCAGCCACAGTGCCGGGCTGCCGATCGCCGGCTTCGCCGACTTCCACCCCGCCGAACCGCTGCCCGCCCTGGACGCGGTGCTGGACGGCACGGCGGTGGAGGGCCGGCCGGCGCTCCGGGTGGACCCGCTGCTCGCCGGGCTGACCAGCTACTCGGCCACCAACTTCACGGTGCTGCAGCAGGTGCTGGCCGACCTCACGGGTGAGCCGTTCGCCGAGCTGGCCCGGCGGCTCGTCCTCGGCCCGCTCGGGCTCGCGGACAGCAGCTTCGCCCAGGACCTACCCGACCGCGCCCCGGCGCCGGTGGCCTGCGGCCACGACGCGGACGGCCGGCCGCTCGACGGCGGCCTGCGGATCACCCCGGAGGCGGCCGCCGGCGGCCTGTGGACCACGCCGGCGGACCTCGCCGCACTGCTGCTGTCGGTACGGGCGGAGGCACTCGGCCTGGGCCCGGGGGTGCTCGGCACCGGACTCGCCCGCGCGATGCTCACCGGGCACGCCGACTTCGACTACGGGCTCGGCATGATGACGGACCGCCGGGGCCGCTGGTTCGGGCACTCGGGGTCGACCAAGGGCACGGTCGCGATGGCCGCCCTCGACCTGCGGACGGGCAGCGGACTCGCCGTCGCGGTGAACAGCGCCGCCGGGGCCGAGGCCGTCGCCCGGATCACCGGGCAGGCGGCCCGCGCCGACCGCGACCTCACGTGGATGAACGGCATCCACCGCTACATGCACCTCACCGGGTACCTGGGCAGAAGGCCCTCGGCCTGACGCGCCGCCCACCGGGCCGGCGGAGGGAACTGCCCCGCCGCCGGCCCGCCTTGCTCAAGCAGACCAAGAGAGGGCAGAAAGACAGTGGCTGTAAGTCTGGACATCCATGCCGAACCGGGCGCTCTCGTCCTGGACGGGGCCGAACGCGCGGACATCGAGCGGCTCGTCGAGCGCCTTTCCGACGTCCCACCGCGACTGGTGGACCACCCGACCTGGCTGGCCGCCGCACGCGACCGCTCCTGCCGCCTGCCGGCCCGCGTGCTGGAGGAACTGCGCCGCTTCCGCAGCGACCCCGGGCCGAGCGGCTGCCTGCGGATCGCCGGGCTGCCCGTCCGTCCGCAGGGGCCGACCCCGGTCGAGGCCGGCTCGGTCGAGCGCAACGCGACCGCGTCGGCCACCCTGCTGGCACTGTGCGTGCTGCAGCTGGGCGAGATCATCGCCTTCCGGCAGGAGAAGGCCGGTGCGCTGCTGCAGAACGTGGTGCCCGTCCCCGGCCAGGAGTTCGAGCAGAGCAACGCGGGCTCCCAGCCGCTCCAGATGCACGTGGAGAACGTGCACCTGGACCACCGGCCGGACTTCGTGTCGCTGCTGTGCCTGCGCAACGACCACGACGACCGGGCGGGGCTGCGGGTCGCCTCGATCCGCCAGGCCCTGCCGCTGGTCGGGCCGGAGCACCGGCGCGTCCTCGCCGAACCCCGCTTCCGCTCCACCCCGCCGCCCTCGTTCGCGGCCGGCCGGGACCCGGTGCACCCCGTGCTGAGCGGCGCGGCGGAGGACCCGGACGTCCGCGTCGACTTCGCGAACACCCATCCGCTGGACTCCGGGGCCGCCACCGCGATGGCCGAACTGCGGCGGGCCGTCGAGGCGGTGCAGACGGACCTGGTCCTCGGTGCCGGCGACCTGGTGGTGGTGGACAACCGGGTCACCCTGCACGGCCGGTCCGCCTTCGTGCCGCGTTACGACGGCCGGGACCGCTGGCTGCAGCGGGCGTTCGTGCACATCGACCACCGGCGTACCCGCGGCCTGCGGACGGGCGACGGCAACGTGCTGAGCTGATGGGAGCCAGTGTTGTGAACTCACCGAAGATCTCCGGGCGTCGGCTCCTCGACGACCTGGACATGCTCGCCACCTTCGGCGGGCGGGAGGACGGCGGGGTGGACCGGGTGGCGGGGTCGCCCGCCGACCTGGCCTCCCGGGTCTGGCTGGCGGACCGGATCACCGCCGCCGGGCTGCACGCCTGGACGGACGAGGTCGGCAACGTGTTCGGGCGGCAGCCCGGATCGCGCGGCCCGTGGCTGCTGACCGGCTCCCACACCGACACGGTGCCGGTCGGCGGCCGCCTGGACGGCGCGTACGGCGCCATCGCGGCCGTCGAGGTGCTGCGGACCCTGCACGAGGCGGGCCATCCGGCGGCCGCGGCGGTCGAGTCGGTCGGCTTCTGGGACGAGGAGGGCGTCCTGCCGACGTCCAACGGCGGACTGGTCGGCTCCGGCACCCTGGTGGAGTCCGGCCACATCGACGAGATCACCGGGTTCATCGAACTCCACGTCGAGCAGGGCCCCCGTCTGGAGAACCGGCGCAGCACGCTGGCGGCGGTGGAGGGCATCGTCGGGATCGACCGGTACCTGGTGGTCGTCCGGGGGCAGGCCAACCACGCCGGGACGACGCCGATGAACGTCCGCGCCGACGCGGGGCGCGCCGTCGCGAAGATCGCGGCGCACCTGTGGGAGACCGCGAACGAGGTCGACGAGTCCATGGTGGTCAACGTCGGCGCGATGCAGCTGTACCCCGGCGCGCCGAACGTGGTGCCCGGGGAGGCACACCTGACGGTGGAGTTCCGGGCCGAGTCGGAGCTGTCGCTGCTGCGGGCGGTCGAGCGGACGCGCGCGCTGGTCCGGCGGATCGGTGCGGAGCAGGGCTGCTCGGTGGAGGTGTCCCAGCTGTCGCACAAGCCCGTGGTGCGGTTCGAGGACGGCTACGTCGACCGCATCCACGAGGTGTGCGTGCGGCACGACCCGACGGCGACGCGTCTGATGAGCTACGCCGGCCACGACGCCTCCGCGCTGAGCGCCCGGGTACCGACCGGCATGATCTTCGTCCCCAGCACCGCCGGCATCAGCCACTCGCCGGTGGAGCAGACCCCGAAGGAGGACCTGATCCTGGGTGCCCAGGTGCTGCTCGACCTGCTGGTGGAGCTGGAGTCCTCGCGTTCCCGTGCCCTCCCGGTGCACTCGGAGGCACGATGACCGGCTTCCGGAGAGTGGGCGTGTTCTGCGGCGCACGGCCGGCCAAGGAGGAGTACCTCGACCTCGCCCGGGAGACCGGGCGCTGGCTGGGCCACCGCCGGGTCGGCCTGGTGTACGGCGGCGGCGGGACGGGGCTGATGGGTGCGGTGGCCGAGGGGGCGCTGCTCTCCGGCTCGTACGTCACCGGTGTGGTGCCGCACCACCTGCTGAGCCTGGAGGGCCGTCAGCCGCCGGGCGTGGAGCTGATGGTGGTCGCCACCATGCACGAGCGGAAGGCCCTGATGTACCAGCTGTCGGACGCCTTCATCGTTCTGCCGGGCGGGCTGGGCACGGCCGACGAGCTGATGGAGATCGCCACCTGGGCCAAGCTCGGACTGCACAGCAAGCCGGTGTTCGTCGTCAACCACGGCGGCTTCTTCGACGGCCTGCTGGCCTGGCTCGACGTGGCGGTGTGCGAGCGGATGATGACCGCCGGGGACAGGTCGCTGATCCGGGACGTGCCCTCGCTGGACGCCCTCGACGGCTGCTTCTCCGGCCGGCTGCCCGTCCCGATCGCCGGGGTGGCTCCCGGCGTGCCCGGCTGACCCCGCCGGGGCAGTCCCACCGGCCCGGCCCGGGCGGTCAGTCCGTCCGGGTCGGGAACGATCCGAGATGAGGGTCCCATGGAATTCCTGCGCCCCGGCTGCTGGGAGGAGGCGCTCGCCGCCAAGGCCGAGCACCCCGCGGCCGTGCCGCTCGCGGGCGGCACCGACGTGATGGTGGAGATCAACCTCGGGCACCGTCGGCCCGGGCACCTGCTCGACCTCGGCCGGATCGGCGAGTTGTCCGAGTGGGAGGTCGGAGAGCGGGAGGTCCGGCTCGGCGCCTGCGTGCCGTACGCCCGGATCGTCGGGGAGCTGGGCCGGGAGCTGCCCGCGCTGGCGCTGGCCTCCCGTGCCGTCGCCTCGCCGCAGATCCGCAACCGCGGCGGGGTCGGCGGCAATCTGGGCACCGCCTCGCCGGCCGGCGACGCCCATCCGGCGCTGCTGGCCGCCGGCGCGGAGGTCGAGGTGGAGTCGGTGCGCGGCGCCCGCCGCATCCCGATCGACGAGTTCTACACGGGCGTGAAGCGCAACGCGCTGCGGCCGGACGAGCTGATCAAGCGGGTGCACGTCGTGCGGGCGACCGGACCGCAGCAGTTCTCCAAGGTCGGCACCCGCAACGCGATGGTCATCGCGGTGTGCTCCTTCGGGCTCGCGCTGCACCCCGGCAGCCGGACGGTGCGCACCGGCATCGGCTCGGCCGCGCCGACGCCGCGCCGGGCCGCGGAGGCCGAGGCGTTCCTGGCCGGCGCCCTGGCGGAGGCCGGTCTCTGGGAGAGCCGCAGGGCCGTGCCGCCCTCGGTCGCGAAGCGGTTCGCGGCGCTGGCCGCCGGCGCCTGCAGTCCGATCGACGACGTCCGCGGCACCGCCGGCCACCGCCGGCACGCGGTCGGCGTGATGGCCCGCCGGACCTTCCTGTGGGCCTGGGAGGCGTACCGCAACGGTGCGGAGGGAGCCGCATGATGCGCGTGGGTTTCACCGTCAACGGCGTCCGGCGGACGGCCGACGGCGTGTGGGAGGGCGAGAGTCTGCTGTACGTGCTGCGCGAACGGATGGGCCTGCCGGGTTCGAAGAACGCCTGCGAGCAGGGCGAGTGCGGCTCCTGCACGGTGCGCCTCGACGGCGTCCCGGTGTGCGCCTGCCTGATCGCGGCCGGCCAGGCGCAGGACCGCGAGGTCCGCACGGTCGAGGGCCTGGCCGAGGGCGGCGAACCGGCCTCCGTCCAGCGGGCCTTCCTCGACGCCGGGGCCGTCCAGTGCGGCTTCTGCACGCCGGGCCTGCTGGTGGCCGCCGACGAACTGCTGGAGCGCGACACGGCGCCGAGCGACGCCGACATCCGCGAGGCGCTCTCGGGCAACCTGTGCCGCTGCACCGGCTACGAGAAGATCATGGACGCGGTCCGCCTGGCGGCCGCCCGGCGCCGGGAGGCGGTCTGAGGCATGGGCACCTGGACACCGACTGCGGCGGGCCTCGTCCCCGCCGGCCTCACCCAGTCCGCGGCCCGCGGCGGCATCGGCGAGTCCGTCCGCCGACCCGACGGCGCCCTGAAGGTCACCGGCGCCTTCGCGTACTCCTCCGACCTGTGGCACCGGGACATGCTCTGGGGGCGGATCCTGCGCAGTCCGCACGCGCACGCGCGGATCCTCGCCGTCGACGTCTCCGCGGCGCTCGCCCTGCCCGGCGTCCACGCCGTCCTCACCCACGACGACCTGCCGGCCGCGCAGAAGACGTACGGGCTGGAGCTCGCCGACACCCCGGTGCTCGCCGACGGCGTGGTCCGCCACCACGGCGAGCCGGTCGCCCTGGTTGCCGCCGACCACCCCGAGACCGCCCGCCGCGCCGCCGAGCTGATCAGGGTCGACTACCGGGAACTCCCGGTCGTCACCGACGAGGCGTCCGCGACCGCGCCGGGCGCGGTCGTCCTCCATCCGGACCGGGACGACCGCCACGCGTACCGCGCTCCGCACCCCAACGTCCTGCACCGGCAGCCGATCGTCCGCGGCGACGTCGCGGCGGCGGCCCGGCGGGCCGACGTCGTGGTGACCGGCGACTACGAGTTCGGCATGCAGGACCAGGCCTTCCTGGGCCCCGAGTCGGGCCTCGCGGTGCCCGCCGCGGACGGCGGCGTCGACCTGTACGTGGCCACCCAGTGGCTGCACTCGGACCTGCGGCAGATCGCCCCCGTGCTCGGCCTGCCCGAGGAGAAGGTGCGCATGACCCTGGCCGGCGTCGGCGGCGCCTTCGGCGGCCGCGAGGACCTGTCGATGCAGATCCACGCCTGCCTGCTGGCGCTGCGCACCGGCCGGCCCGTCAAGATCGTGTACTCCCGCGAGGAGTCCTTCCTCGGCCACGCCCACCGGCACCCGGCCAGGCTCCACTACGAGCACGGCGCCACCCGCGACGGGAGGTTGACGCACGTCCGGTGCCGGATCGTGCTGGACGGCGGCGCGTACGCCTCGTCCACCGCCGCGGTCGTCGGCAACGCGGCCTCGCTCGGCATCGGGCCGTACCGGGTCGAGGACGTGGAGATCGAGGCGATCGGCCTCTACACCAACAACCCGCCCTGCGGGGCGATGCGCGGCTTCGGCGCCGTCCAGGCCTGCTTCGCCTACGAGGCGCAGATGGACAGGCTGGCCGCCGGACTCGGCATGGACCCGGTGGAGCTGCGCCGGATCAACGCGATGCGCCAGGGCGACCTGATGCCGACCGGCCAGCGGGTCGACTCCCCCGCGCCGGTCGCCGAACTGCTGCGGCGGGTCCGGGACATGCCGCTGCCGCCGCCGCTGGACACGGAGGATCCGGACATCCGCGACCTGCCGGGCGGGCTCGCCAACACCAGTCACGGCGAAGGCATCGTCCGCGGCATCGGCTACGCCGTCGGCATCAAGAACGTCGGCTTCTCCGAGGGCTTCGACGACTACTCCACCGCCCGGGTGCGCCTGGAGGTCGTCGACGGCGAGCCGGTCGCCATGGTGCACACCGCGATGGCGGAGGTCGGCCAGGGCGGCGTCACCGTGCACGCCCAGATCGCCCGCACCGAACTCGGCGTCGAGCAGGTCACCGTCCACCCGGCCGACACGCAGGTCGGCTCGGCAGGCTCCACCTCCGCCTCCCGCCAGACGTACATGACCGGCGGCGCGGTGAAGAACACCTGCGGGGCCGTCCGGGAGCGGGTGTTCGCGGCGGGCCGTCGCAGGTTCGGCGGGGACCGCCCGGCCTGGGGCGGCGCCGGGCTGCGGCTGGACGGCGGCAAGGTCGTCACCGCCGACGGAGAGGTCCTGGCCACCCTGGCGGAGGTGTTGGAGGGCGAGGAGCCGATCGACCTCGAGCTCGAGTTCCGCCACCGGCCGACCGAGCCCTTCGACCCGGTCACCGGCCAGGGCTTCGGCCACGTCCAGTACTCCTTCGCGGCACACCGCGCGGTGGTCGACGTGGACGTGGAACTCGGCCTGGTCAAGGTGGTCGAACTGGCCTGTGCCCAGGACGTCGGCAGGGCGCTCAACCCGCTCTCGGTGGTCGGCCAGATCCAGGGCGGCACCGTCCAGGGCCTGGGCATCGCGCTGATGGAGGAGATCCGGGTCGACCCGGCGACCGCCAGGGTGCTCAACCCCTCCTTCACCGACTACCTGGTGCCGACCGTCCTCGACGCGCCGGCCGTCCCGGTCGACCTGCTGGAACTCGCCGACCCCCATGCCCCGTACGGCCTGCGCGGGGTGGGCGAGGCACCGACGCTGTCCTCCACCCCGGCGGTGCTGGCCGCCGTCCGGCAAGCCACCGGAAAGGCACTCACCCGGGTCCCGGTGCGTCCCGAACACATCGTCGACTGAGAGGAGTTGACCCGGCATGCTGGACATCGCCGCCGAGCTGCACCGGTGGTGCGCCGAAGGGCGCGACTTCGCCGTGGCGACGGTCGTGCACGTCAGCGGCTCGGCCCCGCGCCCGCCCGGCACGGCCCTCGCGGTCGACGCCGGCGGCACCGCGGTCGGCAGCGTCTCGGGCGGGTGCGTGGAGGCCACCGTCTACCAGCTGTGCCAGGAGGCGCTGGAGACCGGCGATCCGGTACTGCAGCACTTCGGCCACGCCGACGAGGACCCCTTCGCCGTCGGCCTGACCTGCGGCGGCACCATCGACGTCCTGGTGACGCCGGTGCGCCGCCGGGACGCTGTCCGGCCGCTGCTCGCCGCCGCGCTGGACACCGCCGCCGGGGGCGGGGCCGTGGCGGTCGCCCGCGTCGCCGAGGGCCCGGACGGCCTGCCCGGCGGAGCGATGCTGGTGCGGCCCGGCGGCGTGTACGAGGGCACCCTCGGCGGGGGCACCGCGCTCGACGCGGTCGCCGCGCTGGAGGCGGCGGCGCTGCTGGCGGCGGGCCGCACCCTGGCCGTGGAGGTCGCGGCCGACTGCAGCGACGGGAGCCGGCCGGTCCTCCTGCTGGTGGAGTCCAGCGTGCCGCCCCCGCGGATGATCGTCTTTGGCGCGATCGACTTCGCCTCGGCGCTGGTGCGCATCGGCAGGTTCCTCGGCCACCACGTCACCGTGTGCGACGCCCGTGCCGTCTTCGCCACCCGCGAGCGCTTCGCGGAGGCGGACGAGGTCGTGGTCGACCACCCGCACCGCTACCTCGACTCCCAGCTCGACCGGATCGACGGCCGCACCGTGCTGTGCGCACTCACCCACGACGCCAGGTTCGACGTACCCCTGCTGACCCGGGCGCTGCGGCTGCCGGTGGCGTACGTCGGTGCCATGGGGTCCCGGCGCACCCACGACGACCGGCTGGAGCGGCTGCGCGCGGCCGGCCTCTCCGAAGCCGAACTGGCCCGGCTGCGTTCCCCGATCGGCCTCGACCTGGGCGCCTGGACGCCCGAGGAGGTCGCGGTGTCGATCGCGGCCGAGCTCGTCGCCTGCCGGAACGGCGGCACCGGCCTGCCGCTGGGCCGCGTCGGCGCACCGATCCACCGCGCGCCCTCCCGCACCGGCCGGCCGGTCGCGGCGCGATAGGCCACCGATAGCGGCATCCGGATACTCGGTGGCCGAGCGGTGGGCGAACCCCTCCGCGCGGCCCGAGTGCCTGCGTCCTGATCGCCCGGCAGACCCCCTCACCCAAGGAGTTGCGGATGACCACCGACCTCGAACTCGCGCCGCCGCACCCGGCCGTCAACGAACCCGGCCCCGGCGAGGCGTTCACCGACCACATGGTCCTCATGGAGTGGACGGAGGCGGACGGCTGGTCCGCCCCACGGCTGAGCAGACTCGCCGACCTCGCCCTCCACCCCGCAACGCTCGGCCTCCACTACGGCCAGGTCGTCTTCGAGGGGCTGAAGGCGCACCGGCGCGCCGACGGCACCGTGGGCGTCTGGCGCCCCCGCGACCACGCGCTGCGGTTCCGCGACTCCTGCCGCCGGATGGCCATGCCGGAGCTCCCGGAGGACGCCTTCGTCGACGCCGCCGACCGGCTGGTCCGCGCCGACCGGGAGTTCCTGCCCGCGGACGGCTCGCGCAGCCTCTACCTGCGGCCGCTGATGTTCGGCTCCGACGCCTCGCTCATGCTCCGCCCCTCGCGCACCTACCGGTTCCTGCTGATGGCCTTCGTCACCGGCGGCTTCTTCGGCGACCGGGCCGAGCCGGTCGCCGTCCACGTCAGCCGCGACCACGTCCGGGCCGTCCCCGGCGGCACCGGTGCCGTCAAGGTGGCCGGCAACTACGCCCCGACCTTCCTGGCGCAGCGCGCGGCGGAGGCCGCCGGCTGCCGGCAGGTCGTCTGGCTGGACGCCGTCGAGCGGCGCTGGGTCGAGGAGTTGGGCGGGATGAACCTCTTCCTCGTCCGCGGGCGGGGCGAGTGGGCCGAGGTGGTGACACCCGAGCTGACGCAGACGCTCCTGCCCGGTGTCACCCGCAGCACCCTGCTGACCCTGGCCCGGCGCCTCGGCCACCGGGTCGTGGAGGAGCGGATCTCCCTGGAGCAGTGGCGCGAGGAGTGCGAGGCCGGAACGGTCACCGAGGCCTTCGCCTGCGGCACCTGGGCCGTCGTCACCCCCGTCGGCCGGGTGCGGGACGGCGACGGCGGCTGGACCGTCGGGGACGGCCGGCCGGGGCCGGTGACGACCGCGCTGCACCGGCTCCTCACCGACCTGCACCACGGCCGCGTCCCCGACCCGGACGGCTGGTTCCACCCGTCGGCCCGCTGACCCACCCTCACCCACGGAGCGAGACAATGAGTGACTTGAGCATCACGGCCCGGTTCCGCCGGTGCTGCGAGCGGTTCGGCGACCGGGTGGCCCTGAGCGACGAGCACACCTCCCTCACGTACGCGGAACTCGCGGCCGAGACGGACCGCCTCGCCGCACGGCTGGTCGAGCAGGGCGTGCGGGCGGGCGACGTGGTCGCCGTCCTCACCCGGCGGTCGGTGGACGGCATCGTCGCCCTGCTCGCGGTGGTGTCCGCGGGCGCCGCGTACCTGGCCCTGGACACCCGCTACCCCGCCGCCCGCACCGAGTTCATGCTGCGCGACTCCGGCGCCCGCCTGGTGATCACCCAGCGCGAGCTGGCCGGCGGCCTCCCGGACGGTGTCGCCACCCTGTTCGCCGACGACCGGGCGCCGGCCGCCGTGGCCGCGGCCGGCCCGTTCGCGGCGGACCCGTCCGGCGAGGACCTGGCCTATGTGGCCTACACCTCGGGATCGACCGGCGCGCCGAAGGGCGTGATGGTGCCCCACCGCGGTGTGGTGCGGCTCGTCGTCGACCCGGACTTCGTCACGATCACCCCGGAGGACGTCTTCCTCCAGATCGCCCCGGTCGCCTTCGACGCCTCGACGTTCGAGATCTGGGGGGCGCTGCTCAACGGCGCCCACCTGGTGGTCGCCCCGGCCGGCGACCTCTCGCTCGCCGAGATCACCGGATTCGTCCGCGCATCGGGTGTCACCGTGCTGCTGCTGACGACCGGTCTGCTGCACCAGGTGGTGGACCACGGCCTCGACGACCTCAAGCAGGTGCGGTACCTGCTCACCGGCGGCGACGTGCTCTCCGCCGACCACGCCAACCGGGCGGTCGCGGCCCTGCCGGGCACCACCCTGGTCAACGGGTACGGCCCGACCGAGAACACCACCTACACCTGCTGCCACGCGTTCGACAGCCCGGTCCTCACCCCCGCGGTGCCCATCGGCCGGCCGATCAACGGAACGTGGGCCCGGGTGCTCGACCCGGAGCTGCGGCCGGTGGCGCCGGGCGGGACGGGCGAGCTGTACACGGGCGGCACCGGCCTCGCCCACGGCTACCTCGGCCGCCCGGCGCTCACCGCCGAGCGGTTCCTGCCCGACCCGGACGGCAACGGCGAGCGGATGTACCGCACGGGCGACCGGGTGCGCAGCACCGAGCCGGCGATCGAGTTCCTCGGCCGGGCCGACCGCCAGGTGAAGATCCGCGGATTCCGGATCGAACTCGGCGAGGTCGAGGCCGCGCTCGCCGGGCTGCCGGCCGTCGCCCAGTATCACGTGGGCAAGGCCGGGTCCCCGACCGGCGGCCACGCCCTGCACGCCGCCCTCGTCCTGCGCCAGGACCACCGGCAGACCTCCCTGCTGGAGCTGCGCCGCTCGCTCGCCGAGGTCCTGCCCTCGTACGCGGTGCCCTCCCTGATCACGGTGGTCGAGGAGTTCCCGCTGACCGCCAACGGCAAGGTCGACGCGGAGGCCCTCGCGGCGCGAACCCGCAGCCGCAGCCCGCAGCTGATGACCGAGTACCGCGAGCCCGGCTCGACGGCCGAACAGGCGGTGGTGAGCCTCTGGTCGGACCACTTCGGGGTGGCGGGTATCGGCGCGGACGACGACTTCTTCGAACTGGGCGGACACTCCCTGCTCGGCGTGAAGATCATCGCCGAGCTCCACCAGGCCTTCGGCGTCGACATCTCCCCCCGCGACTTCTACCTCGACCCGACCCCGGCGGGCATGGCCCGGCTCGTCGCCGCGCGGGCGGCGCAGTGAGCGCGGGCACGAGGAGGAGCACCTCGCTGCTGGCCCCCGTCCTCGCCGCGAACGCGATCTCGGTGGCGGGCACCCGGCTCACCGCCATCGCCATCCCCTGGCTCGTGCTCACCACCACCGGGTCGGCCACCCGCACCGGCATCGTGGCCGCCTGCGAACTCACCCCGCTCGTCGTCTCGAAGGCGCTCTGCGGCCCGGTGATCGACCGGCTGGGCGCCCGCAGGGTGAGCGTCTGCGCGGACCTGCTCAGCGCGGCCACCGTGGCCCTCGTCCCGCTGCTCCACCTGGCCGGTCTGCTGACCTTCCCGGTGCTGCTCGTACTGGTCGCCGTCGCCGGGGCGGCCCGCGGCCCGGCCGACACCTCGAAGTTCACCCTCGCCCCGGACATCGCGGACGCCGCCGGGCTGCCGCTGGAGCGGGTCACCGGGCTGGTCAGCGCGACCGAACGGACCGCCATGATCATCGCCCCGGCGCTGGCCGGCGCCGTCATCGGGGCGACCGGGCCGGCCGACGCCCTGCTGGTGGACGCGGCGTCCTTCGTCGTCTGCGCGGTCGCGGTGGGGATCTGGGCGCCGAAGCGCCACCGGCCGGCCGCGGAGGCCACCGCGGAGCCGGCCGCGAAGGAGTCGTACCTCGGCCAACTCCGCGGCGGCTGGGCGTTCATCGTCTCCGACCGAATGGTGCGCTCCCTGGTCACGATGGTCAGCGTCACCAATCTGGTCGACGCCGCGTACAGCGCCGTCCTGCTCCCCGTCTGGATCCACGACCACGGCTACGGAGCCCTCGAACTCGGCCTGATCGGCTCGGCGTTCTCGGTGACGGCCGCCGTCGCCGCGGTGCTGGCCGCCGCGTACGGCGAGCGGGTGCCGCGTCGGGCGGCCTTCCTGGCGGGCTTCTTCCTGGGCGGGGTGCCGCGCTTCGCGGCCATGGCGCTCGGCGCACCGATGTGGTGCGTGGTCGGCCTCGCGCTGGTCGGCGGTTTCGGCTCCGGGTTCATCAACCCGATCCTCAGCGCCGTGTTCGTCGAACGCATCCCGCGCGACCTGCTGGGCCGGGTCAGCTCCCTGGCGGAGGCGGCCGCCTGGGCCGGCATGCCGCTCGGCGGGATCCTCGCCGGTTCGGCGATCGCCGCCGCCGGGCTGGCCCCGGTGCTGGTCACCGCCGGCGGCGTCTACCTGGTCGCGGTCGTCGTCCCCGGGCTGCTCCCCCAGTGGAGCGAGATGGAACGCGGCAAACGGCCGTCCGACGCGGTGCAGCCCGTACCGCGCGAACCGCAGCAGACCCAGTCAGGAGCGTGACCGCATGACCAGCACCCACCCCGAGCAGCTCGCCCTGTCCGGCACGGACTTCGTCACCAGACTCTTCGAGGTGATCGACGGCCGCCGCTGGGACGAACTGCCCACCCTCTTCGCCGAGGACTGCACCTACCACCGCCCCGGCTACGACGCGATCAGCGGCCTCGACGCCGTCCTGCGGTTCTACCGCGAGGAACGGATCATCAGCGACGGCCGCCACGAGATCGAGCACGTCACCGAATCCGACACCTCCGTCGCCTGCTGGGGGCGCTTCCGCGGCGTCGGCAAGGACGGCCGCCGGCTCGACGAGCGGTTCTCCGACCTCTACTTCCTCGACGGCCGGAAGATCAGGACCCGCCGCACCTACTTCTACCGCCCCGCCATCTAGCGCAGCCGTCCAGGCAACTCGGGTACCCGTGAGAAGTGCTGTGGGCGGGCTTCGAAGGCGACCCATCGGCCGCTGCGGCCGCCGTTCCCGACCAGTGAAGACCGCCATGTGCGCAGATCAGGGGGAGACTGTCGTGACCAGGATGAGCGTCGTGCTCGTTGCGGAGGACGCCTTCGTCCGCAACGGCATCAGATCGATCCTCGGCAACGAGCCATCGGTCAGGATCGCCGGAGAGGCGGCGAACGTCGGCCAGGCGTGCCGGCTCGGCAGCCAGCTCGAACCGGGGCTCTTCGTCGTCGACATGCCGGCGGTCACGGACCGGGACACCCTCCTCGGGCAGGTCCGGCGGCTGGCCGCGTCGGGGCAGGGCGGCTCGGCCTCGGTGCTCGTCCTCGGCTCCGACCTGCGCCGGATGGACCTGGACGTGCTCCGGCTCGGCGGCTGCGCGATCATCCGGCGGCAGGTCGCGGCCGGCGAACTCGCCCCGGCGGTCCGGCTGTTGGCGTCCGGCTACCTGCCGGTCGAACAGTCGCTGGTGCAGCAGCTCGCACACACCGCACCGCGGCTCGGCGCGGTGCCGACGCTCACCGAACGCGAGCAGGAGGTCCTCCACCTGCTCGCCCGGGGGATGTCGAACGCCGAGATCGCCGCCGAGCTGGGCGTCGCCGGGTCCACGGTGAAGTCCCACGTCCAGGAGATCTTCGGCAAGTTGGGCCTGCGCAACCGGGTGCAGGCCGTCATCTACGCGTACGAGTCCCGGGGCGCGGCGCCGGTCGCGGCCCGGAGGATGGGAGCCTGACATGGCCGGCAACTGGCTGCTGCGCCGACCGCGGACGGACCCGGTCGGCCGGCTCTTCTGCTTCCCCTACTCGGGGGTGGGCGCATCGATGTTCAGCCGCTGGCCCGAGGAGATCGACGGCATCGAGGTGTGCCCCGTCCAGCCGCCCGGCCGGGAGAACCGCTCCCGGGAGGCGCACTACGGCAGCTACGAACGGTTCGCCGCCGACCTGGTGGAGTTCCTCCGGCCGTACCTGGACCGGCCGTTCGCCTTCTTCGGGCACTGCGCCGGGGCGCTGCCGGCCTTCGAGACGGCGCTCCGGCTCGCCGAGACCGGGCTGCCCGCGCCCGCCCGGCTCTACGTCTCGGCCCAGGTGGCCCCGCACGACTGCCCGCACGACCGGTACCTCGACCTGGACGAGGAGCAGCTCCGGGGGGAGATGAGCAACCTGGTGACCCTGCGGGGCGGCACCCCGCACCCCGTCCTGATCGACCTCGCCCTCGAGGTCCTGCACGAGGACCTGGAGGTCAACCGGGTCTACCGGCGCCCCGCACCGGTGGCCCTGCCGGGCCCCGTCACGGTGCTGGAGTGGACGGAGGACACCGAGATCAGCCTCGACCAGATGGCCGGCTGGCGGCACTACGCCGAGGCGGTGGAGTACACCGCCCTGCCCGGCGGGCACTTCGACTTCCTGTCGGCGCCGCCCCTGCTGATGAAGACCCTCTCCTTCCTGTGACGGCGCGGCTCAGAGCCAGCCTCGCTCCTTCGCCTGCAGGGGGACCTGGAACCGGGTGGCCGCGCCGAGCCGGGACATCGGTCCGGCCACCTGGGCGCGGTACTTGCGCAGCGGCGTGCCGACCGCCGACTGACCGCCGGCGGGCCCGGCGCCGGGTGGGCGGGCCTCAGCGGCGGGCGGTGCGGCGCGCGGGCGGGGTGATGCGGACCCGGCGGGTGGCGGGTGCCTGCTCGATGTCGTCGAGCTGGGCCGTGACGGTGCTGCGCAGATCGTCGTAGTCCTCGAAGCAGTGGTCGTTGAACAGGGTGTGGCCCGTCCACATCAGGTTGGCGCACACCTGTGCCGGCACCTGTCCGGTCCGGGCGCCCATGCCGACCAGGGCCACCGAGCGGATACTGCCCGGCGCATCGGCGTTCTGCCGGTGCACGGCCTGGAACGCGGCGGCGCAGGCCAGCGCCACGTTGAGCGTCTGGCTCACGTTCTGCGAGGACGCCTCCATCGTCGGCGCCGAGATCAGGAACCTCGGGTTGACCGCACCGGAGGGGACGCAGACCGCGCTGCCGACCGGCAGCCGGCCGCCGAACCCGTCCCGGATCGCCCGCTGCACGCGCAGCTGGATACCGGCGCCGAGGTGACGCTTGATCACCGCGTCGACGCCGCCGTCCATCCGGCCGCGGGAGTTCGTGGGGCTGACCCACGCGTCGACCTGCTCGTCGAGGATGGATCCGCGGTGGATCTCGATCTCGGGGGTGTCGGCGAACGCTGCCCGCCAGGCCTCCACCACCGTGGTGTTGATATCGGTCAGCACGACCCTCAGCGGCGGCTGCAGGCGGTCCTCGGTCATGATCGGGCTCCTCCCCGGCGAACGGTCTTCCGTCGTCCATGAACCTAGGCGGCGGCACCGACAACGCGGCGGGCGTCGGGGGGCACCGCGAGGCCGACGCGGCCCGGTTGTCACTCGCGGCCGATAGGACTGGAGTCGCCGTCGGGGAGCCGACGGACCATCACTCCCATCCGTCCGCACGGATCGACGATTCCGGAGCAGCGCCACCATGACCGAGGCCACCACCCCCGCCCAGCCCGACCCGAACGACCCGCTGGCGCTCGCGGAGCTCTTCACCGGCGGCGGCGAGCCGTGGCTGCCGCTGCTGAAGCCGGTGATCGAGGCGCAGCCCGGCGCTGCCGCGTTCATCGGCCCGGCCCGCGGCCCGGAGGTCGTCCCCGTCCGCGAGCTCACCTTCCAGGCGCTCAAGCCCCATGCGCCGCACAAGTGGAAGGTGGTCGTCTTCGGGCAGAACCCGTACCCGCGGCCGGAGAGCGCCACCGGCATCGCGATGTTCGACAACACCTTCCACGACTGGAAGGACAGCCAGTTCGGCCGGGTCGTCAGCATCCGCTGCATCATCAAGGCCGCGGCGATGTGGAAGTACGGCATCCCGAAGAAGACGCCGATCGCCGACGTGCGGGCGCTGCTGAAGGAGCAGGACACCGTCCAGCCGCCGGAGTGGTTCCAGGCGATGCTGACCCAGGGCGTACTGCTGCTGAACGCCGCCCTGACCGCCAGCAGTGACGGGGCGGTGGGCGCCGACCGGCACACCGCGTTCTGGCGACCGGTCGCCGAGCGGATCGTCGAGGAGATCCTCAAGGCCAAGCAGGACGCCGACGAGGCGGACCGCAGCGTGGTGTTCGCGTGGTGGGGCGCCCACGCGCGGAACCTGAAGAAGGTCGTCCTGGGGCTCCAGAAGAAGTACCCCGGGGTGGAGGTCCGGCACATCGACCATGCCAACCCGGCGGCGCAGGGCGACATCTTCTGCGACGGCGACCACTTCGACATGGTGAACACGGCCCTCGCCTCGATGGGCAGCGACACGGTCGACTGGCTGCCGAGCAAGGGGTGGAACAGCCACCCGGCCGCCGGTGACGGCACGGAGGGCGACGACACCGCGG
This sequence comes from Kitasatospora sp. DSM 101779, assembly GCF_025655475.1. Classification (GTDB taxonomy): domain Bacteria; phylum Actinomycetota; class Actinomycetes; order Streptomycetales; family Streptomycetaceae; genus Kitasatospora. The sequence continues at coordinate 1,281,612 of NZ_JAHTIK010000001.1, forward strand.
AGCGGATGGGCGCGTTCATCGCCTCCACCATGGAACTGCACCAGCTGTACCTGGAGCGGCTGGCGAGCGTCAAGGACGAGGGCCTCGAACTCCCGGAGATCACCGGCGTGTTCGACACTCCGCTGATGGGATTCCCGGAGGCGGTCGCTCCGGTGGCCGCACTGCTGCGCGGCCTGGACCGGCACGTGGAGCGGTCGTACGAGTTCGGCAAGCGGCGCGCGGACGAGACGCCGGGCGGTCTGTCCGCCGACGCGGTCGCGGCGCTCTACCTGTACACCTGCGAGTCGGCGTTCTACCGCGAGATCAACGCCGTCCTGCGGTCGCCGGACCGCAGCAGGCTGGTGCCGTACCTGCCCTACCTGCGGCTGCTGTTCTCCGCGGTGTCGCAGCTGCCGGCCCGCACCGAGCCGCTGTGGCGCGGCGTGTCGCTGGACCTGCGCTCGCAGTACCCGCTCGGGCGGACGGTGACCTGGTGGGGCGTCTCCTCCTGTACCTCCGAGCCGGGCGTGGCGCGGGCGTTCCTCGGCAGCCGCGGCAAGCGGACCCTCTTCGAGGTGGTGCCCTCCCGCGCGGTGGGCATCCGCGACTTCTCGGCCTTCACCGGCGAGGAGGAGTTCATCCTGCTGCCGGGCACGCAGCTCCGGGTGACGGAGGTCCGCAACGAGCGCGGCGGCCTGTGCACCGTGCGGCTGACGGAGGTCGAGGAGGGTCCGCTGGTGTCCTGAGCACGACGGCGCGTCTTCGAAGGCGATCGGGCAGTCCCAGGGGCACCGGGGGCACCTCCCGGCCGAAGGCCGGGAGGTGCCCCTACGAGGCATCCGTGCACCTTTGAAGACACGCCGCGGGCTTGGCCACTGCCGGCCGCGTGGCCGTCAGAAGTCGCGGAGCCGGCCGAACGGGACGATGGACGCCCAGGCGCCCTTCTGCACCTTGTAGATCGAGGCGACCTGGTTGTGGGTGTCGCCGAACTCGTCGAAGGACACGTCGCCGGTGACGCCGAAGAAGGAGACGTTCTGCAGCGCGTCCGCGGTGGCCTTGCGCAGTTCGGCCCCGGAGAGCTCCTCGTTCGACTGCCGGGCCTTGGCGACCGCCTGGATCACCGCCCAGGTGGAGTCGTAGCCGTAGGCGCCGAAGGGGCCGGGCTCCTCCTTGTAGCCTGCCGACTTGTAGGCGTCGAGGTAGCCGAAGGCCGAGGCGAGCCCCTCGACGGAGATGCCGGGCTGGCTGGCGAGGTCGCCGTCGGAGGCCGTGCCGGCGGCCTTGATGAACCCGTCGGTGTGCAGTCCGTCGCCGCCGGCCAGCGGCACCTTCACCCCGGCGGCCTTGAGTGCCGCGCCGAGCGGTCCGCCCTCGGGGTGCTCACCGCCGTAGTAGACGATGTCGGGGTCCTGCGCCGCGACCAGTTGGGCGATCTTGGAGAAGTCGGTGGTGCCCGGCTTCACCGTCGTCCGGTACACCACCTTGCCGCCGACCTCCTCGAAGGCGGTCGCGAACTCGGCGGCCAGGTTGCTGCCGTAGGCCTTGGTGTCGCTGATCACTGCGGCGCGCTGGGCCTTCAGCCGGCTGTGCGCGTAGCGTGCGAGCAGCGGGCCCTGGACGGCGTCGGTGGTGACCGTCCGGAAGTACGTCGGGTACTGGCGCTTCTTGCCGTTGGCTCGGTAGTCGGCGCCCCAGGTCAGCCCGGGTGCGGTGTTGGACGGGGAGACCTCCGCCAGGCCGGCCTGCGCCATCACCGGCGCCATCACGATCGCGCCCGAAGAGGTCAGCGGGCCGACCACGCCCATCACCCGCGGATCGGCGGCGAAGGCCTCGCCGTTGGCCTTGGCCTTCTGCTCGTCCGCCTCGTCGTCCTTCGCATCGAGCACGAACTTCACACCCGGGACGATGTTCTTGGCGTTGGCCTTGGCGATCGCGAGCTCGGCGGAGTTCCGGATACCGAGCCCGAGGTCGGCGAGTTTGCCGGTCAGCGGACCGTCGACGCCGATCACGACCGTGACGGTCGACCCGGATCCGAGTACACCGGAGGAACAACCCGACAGCAGCACGGCGCAGACCACACCCAGGGCGGAAGCCCTGGGCCTCGAGAATCCGGTCACTGGCACATCCCTTGCTGAGTGGGTTTGCTCATGGGACGCCGGACCGCGCCGACCGGGGCCGCTGGTGACGGCACGGCGCGCAGGGAGGGGCGACGGCTGTCCGGGCCCATGAAATCCGCACGGGGCACGGCAGTCGGCGCCTCTGTGGACGGTCCGGCGAGGGACGGCGGCCCGGCTGCCGGCGGCACTGCCGACATGTCCGGATCACCGACCGGCGTCCATGGGGCGCGACCCTATGGTCTGCCACCGGGACCGTCAACGGGTTCGTCCGAACACAACCGGTAACGGCAAGACACCCGCCGAGCTGCCGGATTGGCTCGGGCGGCCTGCCGAGGGGCCCCACTACCGGCCGGTACGACCGACCGGTAGGGTGCCGCGGGGCCCTGGCCGGAATCCGGACGCGTCCGGTCGGTGTCAGCCCGCCACGGGCCGCTGCGGCACCGGGGCCGGGCGTTCGGCGTCCGCCCGTTCGCGTGCGTAGAGTTGGGCGAGCAACGGGATCTCGTACAGGGCTGCGTGCGCGGTGACATCGCCCAGTCGGCAGTGCAGGACGGAGACCTCGATCATGCTGTCCAGGACCCGGCGGGCGACCTCCTCGCCGCAGCCGAGCACGGACATCGCCTCGGTCAGCGTGAACAGCGGGCGGGGCAGCCGGCCGAACGCACAGAGCACCGCGCGGACGACGGCGGGCAGTCCGGCCCACCAGACGGCGAGTTGGCGGCGCACGGCGAGGTCACCGGCAGCCAGTTCGTCCAGCAGGGCGGGGCTGCGCTCCAGCCGGGCCGCGTACTCGGCGGCCGAAAGCTGGTGCAGCACGGCCAGTTTGGTGCCGCAGACGCGGACGGCGAGCGGCAGCCGGCCGACGCCGTCGACGATCCGTTCGGCGGCCTGGCGGTCGGCGCGGATGCGGCCGTCGCCGACGATCCGGTCGAGCAGGCCGACGGCCTCGTCCGAGGCGAAGGGCTCGAGTTCCAGCCGCTGGACGGGGCCGAGCCCGGCCAGCCGCGTCCGGCTGGTGACCAGGACGGCGCTCGGCCCGGAGCCGGGCAGCAACTGGCGGATGACGCCCTCGTCGGGGGCGTCGTCCAGGACGAGCAGCAGGCCGCGGCCGGCCAGCCAGGACCGCCAGAGCGCCGCAGCCTCCTCCTCGTCCTCCGGGACGGACCCCGTCAGGCCGGTGGCACGGCAGAGTTCGGCGAGCAGCGAGGCGGGGTGACGGGGTGTGCCGTCGGCTCGCCGGAGGCGGACGGTGAGGCAGCCGTCCGGGAAGCCGCCGGCCAGGCGGTGCGCGACGTGTACCGCGAGGGCGGTCTTGCCGACGCCGACCGGGCCGCTGACCACCACCCGTCGGCCCTCGCCGGCGAGCAGGGCGGTGAGGCGGGAGACCTCCTCGCGGCGGCCGGTGAAGTCCGGCAGGTCGGCGGGCAGCACGGTCTGCGGGGTCCGCGGCGGGGCGCCTGCGACGGACGTCCGGGGCACGGGTCCGGCCGGGCCCTGACCGTCCAGCATGCCGCGGTAGAGGCTCTCCAGGGCCGGGCCGACCCGCAGGCCGAGTTGGCGGGCGAGGTGCTGGCGGAGGTCGTCGTAGACGGCGAGGGCGGCGCTCTGCCGGCCGGAGCGGAAGAGGGCGCTCATCTGGGCGGCGCAGAGCCGCTCCCGCATCGGGTGTTCGGCGACCGCCTCGGCCAGTGCCTCGGCGACGGCGGGCGCGTGGCCGAGGTCGAGTTCGGCCTCGGCCCAGTCCTCCAGGACGGCGAGCCTGCGCAGTTCGCGCCGTTCGGCCCGGTCGCGCAGCAGCTCCGAGTGGCCGAGGTCGGCGAGGAACGGTCCGCTCCACAGGTCGAGTGCCTCGCGCAGCAGGGCGGCGCCGTGCGCTCCGGCGCCGAGCCGGATCGCCGACTGCCCTGCGCGGGCGAGCTCTTCGAAGCGCAGCACGTCGACCTCGCCGGGCCCGACGCGCAGTTGGTAGCCGGTGTGGTGGTGCACGATCCGTTCGCCGTCGGTGGCCTCGCCGAGCAGTTTGCGCAGGGTGGAGACGTACGCCTGCAGGTTCTTGCGGGCGGAGCGCGGCGGTTCGTCGCCCCAGACCGCCTCGGTGAGCAGGTCGACGGAGACGGCCGCGTTGGGATGGCAGAGCAGGGCCCCGAGGACGAGCCGCTGTTTGACGGGGCCGAGCGGCAGCGGCCGTCCGCCGGTCTCGACGAGGAGTTCGCCGAGCACCCGGAAGCGGAGGTCGGCCGTGGCCGGGCGGTCGGCGGCGGCGGACAGGTGGTCCGGCGTCACGTGTGCTCCTTCGGGAGTGGGTGCGGGCAGGAGCGGTAGCGGGCCGTGCGGCGGGAAGGGCGCGGCAGCGCTGCGGGCGACGGCACAAGGGGCGCCGGGGGCCTCATGGGTGCCCGTTCGCCCTCCGAGGCGCGCCCCTACGGCCAGCGGGCATCGGTGCGCGGCTCGAACTCGGCGAGCACTTCGCGGGCGCGGCGCAGGTGCACGCGGTGGCGGGCGGCCCGGACGAGGAGGGCGATCCCGACGGCGACCGGCAGGGCCGCCGCCAGCAGGGCGCGCGGCAGGGGGCGCAGACGCTTCATCGGGTTCGGTCCGTCCGTTCAGTGGCCCCAGGCGGTGTCCATCGGGTCCTGCGGGTCCTGCGGGTCGCCGCCGAGGACGCCACCGGTGCCGTGGCCGCCGTGGACGGGCGTGGTGGTGGGGGCGGGCGTGGCCGGGGCGGCCACGGCCGGGGTGGGGGTGCCGCCCGCGGCGGCCGCCTGTACGGCGAGGGCGGGAAGTCCGAGCAGGGCGAGGCCGGCGGCGACGACGGTGGAAACGGCCAGCGTGCGGGCGCGGTTCATCGGTTCCCCTTGGTGTGTGGAGTGCGGCTCGTCCGGTGTGGGCCGGACGGCTTCGACACCTGGAAGCCTGCCGTTCCGCCGGGGGCGGGCCAAGGGGTGACGGGCTGCAGCTTGCTGCATGCAGCAAGCCACCCCGTAGGACGAATCGGGCGGATCCACCGCCGACCCGGCATAGTTACCGACTAGTAGGTCTTCTCGACGGGCAGCCCGGTGTGGGCGGCGAGGAAGGCGAGACTGTCGGCGAGCAGGTCGACGGTGGCACCGATCCCCCGCTCACCGTGCCCGAGGCCGAACTCCTGGCGCAGCAGGACCGGGCCCGGCCCGCTGCTCGCCGCCTGCAGCGCGGCGGCCGTCTTGCGGGCGTGCAGCGGGTCGACCCGGGTGTCGCCGTCCGCGACGCCGAGCAGCACGGCCGGGTAGCGGACCCCGTCGCGGACCCGGTGGTAGGGCGAGTAGCCGTGCAGCACGGCGAGTTGGTCGGGGTCGGCGGCGGTGCCGTACTCCTGCGACCAGCTCGGGCCCATCCCGGAGAGCTCGTAGCGCACCATGTCGAGCAGCGGTGCCACGGCGACCACGGCGGCGTACCGGTCGGGTCTGCGGGTGAGCGCGGCGGCCACGGTGAGGCCGCCGTTGGAGCTGCCGATCAGGGCGAGCCCGCCGGGGGCCGTCCAGCCCTCCGCGACCAGGTGTTCGGCGGCGGCGTCCAGGTCGTCGAAGGTGTTGTGCTTGAGCTCGCGCCGCCCGGCCCGGTGCCACTGCTCGCCCTCCTCGCCGCCGCCGCGCAGGCAGGCGAAGGCGTAGACGCCGCCGGCCCGCACCCACGCCAGTGCCTGGACGGCGAAGCCGGGCAGCACCGATGCGCCGAAGCCGCCGTAGCCGCTCAGCACCGTCGGCCGGGGGCGGTCGGGCCGGCCGGTCGGCGAGACCACGAACATCCGCACGGGGGTGCCGTCGTGGGACGTGTAGACGAGCTGCCGGACCTGCGCTCCGCCGGTGTCGGGCGCCCCCTCGGGCGCGGCCCACAGCGCGGTGGTTCCCGTCGCCGCGTCGTGGCAGAGGACCTGATTGGGCGTCACGTGGTCGGTGTAGCCGAACCAGAGGCGGGTGCCGCCGTCCGGGTCGGTGCGCAGCGGCCCGACCGCGCCGGCGCCCGGCAGCGCCGCCCGGCCGTGCGGGGCGCCGTCGGCCGCGTCGTACAGGGTGACCTCGGCGACGCCGTGCCTCGTCCGGGTGACGGCCAGCAGGGTGCGGCCGGGCCCGGGCCCGTCCAGCACGGCCAGGTCCTCCAGCACCGCCTGCGGGTCCTCGGGCAGCAGCACCGTGCGCTCGTCGGGGCGGGCCGGGTCTGCGGTCTCGATCCGGCCGCGGGGGGCGCCGTCGCGGGTGAGCAGGTAGAGCCGGCCGCGCCGGACGGTGGCGGTGGTGCGGGCGTCGGGGGCGAGCCGGAGGGTGACGAACCGCGGCCGTTCCGGTCCGGTCGCGGCGAGGTCGGCGAGCCGGACCTCGGTGCCGGGCGAGGCGCCGGCGGTGGCGGTGACGATCAGCCAGCGGCCGTCCTCGCTGGCGGAGACGGCGTAGAACTGGCGCGGGTCACGGCCCTCGCCGAACACCGGGACGTCCTCGGCCGGGTCGGTGCCGACCCGGTGCAGCCAGACCCGGCGGTGGTAGCGCTCCTCCCCCGGGTGCAGCTCGGGCGGCAGCCGCCGCACGTAGTAGAAGGCCCCGCCTCCGGGCAGCCAGGCGATCGCCGAGCGGCGCAGCCGGTCGACCGGCCCGTCCAGGACGGCGCCGGTGGCGACGTCCAGCACCTGCAGCACGGAGTCCTCGGTGCCGCCGGTGGAGGTCTGCACGGCGATCCGGGTGCCCTCCCGGGACGGCGCCCAGGCGTCCAGCACGGTGCCGCCGGACGGGTCGAGGGCGAGCGGGTCGAGCAGGGTGCGCTCGACGCCGCCCTCGGTGACCACCAGGGCCGGGCGGTCGGCGCCGGGCCGGCCGCGGGTGTGGAACCGCCGTCCGCCGCAGGTGATGGGGGCGCTGACCGAGCCGGTGTCCAGCAGGCCGGTGAGGGTGCGGCGCAGCTCCGCCAGGCCGGGCCAGGCGGCCCGGTGTGCGCGGAACAGCTCCTCCTGCGCGCGGCACCAGGCGACCGTCGCGGGGGCGGCGGCGTCCTCCAGCTCCCGGTACGGGTCGGCGATCCGCAGGCCGTGCAACTCCTCGACCAGCTCCCGCCGCGGCGCGGTCGGGTACGCGGGAAATGCGGTCACGGCGGCTTCCTTGGTCGTGGGGGTATCCACAATGGGGGCGGGGGGGGAACTGCGCAGTCCGGGGTGGGCATGTCGACGGCACGGGGTAAGCCCTGATCCGTACGGAGGCCCGCATCCGCACTGCGCAGTTCTCCCCCGGCCTTCGGCCGGGAGGTGCCCCCACGCGCCCCTGAAGGGATCGCCGTTTCAGGCGGCGACGGCGCTGCTCCCGTCGGGGGCGGGCTCCGCGGCGGGCTCCTGGCGCGGGGCACCGAGACCGGACTCGCGGAGCATCGGGACGGCGGCCACCGCCGTGGTGGCGGCGATCAGGACGGCGAGCAGCAGCCAGGTCTGCGGGATGCCGAAGCCCTCCAGGGCGATGCCGGTGAGGGCGGGGCCGACGGCGGCGAGCCCGGCGATCAGCAGGTCGGCGGCGGTGCTGACCCGGCCGAGCAGGTGCCGCGGGGACTGGCTGATCAACGCCTGGCCGACCACGATGCCGGCGGGCGGGGTGAGCAGGATCAGCAGGACGAGCAGCGGTCCGACCACCCAGGGCCGGGCGGTGACCGCGATCACGGCCGTGCCGGCGGCCCACACCGTGCCGATGACCAGGAAGAGCTGGCCCGGCCGGAGCACCTTGAGGACGCGTGGTGCGGCGAGCGACCCGAGCACGGCGCCGACGCCGGCGCAGGCGAGCACGGTGCCGATCGCGGTGCCGCCGCTGCCGCCGTCCCGGAGGGTGACGACCATCGCGACCTCGGAGGCGGCGCCGACCAGGTTGAGCAGGGCGCCGAAGAGCAGCGCCCGCAGCAGGGCCGGCTGCCGCAGCAGCCAGCGCAGGCCGGCGGTGGGGCTGTTGTCGGTGCGGGCGCCCGGTTCGGCGGGGGCGGGCCGGGTGGCCATCCGCAGCAGCAGGACGGCGGAGACGGCGTAGGAGGCGGCGTCCGCGGTGAACGGGAGGATCCGGTCGACGGTGAACAGCCAGCCGCCGAGGAAAGGGCCGAGCAGGGAGGCGGCGGCCAGCGCGGCCTGGTCCTTGGCGAGTGCGTCGGAGAGGTGCTCCTCGGCGACGACGTCCCGGACGGCGATGGTGGAGGCGGGGGCGAACACCGCGGTGGCCACGCCCTCGACGACGGCCACGGCGAGCAGCTGCGGGTAGCCGAGCACGCCGAGTCCGGCGGCGGCCGGGACGGAGCCGACGGCGACCAGGCGGACGAGGTCGGCGCCGAGCATCAGCCGCCTGCGGTCGACCCGGTCGGCCAGCTGCCCGGCGGGGATGCGCAGCAGCATCCGGGTCAGCAGTGAGCAGCTGGCCACCAGTCCGGCCTGGGCGGCGCCGCCGCCGAGGGACAGCACGAGCAGCGGGAACGCGATCAGCGACATCTGGGAGCCGAGCGTCGACAGGGCCGAGCCGATCCAGTACCGCCTGAAGTCCCGGTTCGCGCTCAGCACTCCGGGGTCAGCCATCGTCCACCTCCGAGGTTGTGCCGGCGTCAGAGACGGCCGGCCGTGTGCAGCAGGTCGAGCAGGGCCGCGTCGACCTCGTCCTGGAAGACGGCCAGTGCGGCGGCGTTCTCGCCGTGCTGGTACTGGTCGTCGCAGGTGATCCAGCGGCCCTCGGTGCGGTCGGCGGGCAGGTAGCCGTCGGCCAGGGTGCCGACCTCCCAGCCGGGCCGGCCGGCGGTCTCCCAGCAGCTGGAGAGCACGCCGTCGGCGTTGACCACCGCGCCGTAGCGGCCGTCGTGGTGGGTGCAGGCCTGGCAGCCGTCGTTGGGGCGCGGCCGGGTCAGCGCGAAGCCGAGTTCCAGGGCGCGCGCGTGCCAGCGGGTGAAGTCGGCGGCGAGTCCGCTGCCGTAGGCGAGTTCGTTGCCGTACCCGACGCCGACGTCGCCGACCAGGGCGAACTGCAGTCCGCAGCGGGCCGGGTCGAGGCCGGCGGCGAGGCGCTCCAGCAGGGCGTCCATGCCGTGCCGGTTGTGGTGCGAGACGTTGATCCGCAGGTGCCAGCGGATCGACTCGGCGGCGGCCATCGCCCTGGCCACGTTGTGCACGATGGCGTCGAAGGTGCCGCCGCCGGAGCGGCGGATCCGGATCGCGTCGTGCTCCTCGCGGTCGCCGTCGAAGGTGATCTGGACGGACTTCAGGCCGGCGGCGTTGAGCTCCTTGGCGATCAGCGGGGTGAGCATGGTGCCGTTGGAGATCATGCCGGCCTCCACCTCGCCCAACTCGGCCGATCGGTGCAGGAGTTCACGGGCGCCGCGGAAGTTGAGCAGCGGCTCGCCGCCGAACAGCATCACGGCCAGCCGGTCCAGGCCGGCCTCGGCCATCCGCTGCCGGGTGAAGTCGAGGACCTCGCCGATCATCTCGGAGGTCAGCCGGGCGTGCCTGATCCGCGGCGGCCGGTTGCCGCCCTTCGGGTCCTGCCCGGTGTTCTGGAAGCAGTAGCCGCAGCCGAGGTTGCAGTCGGTGCTGGTGAGCACCGTCAGCGAGTAGGAGCGGAAGGCCTTGGCGTCGAGCATCCCGGCCTCCCGCAGCCGCTGCTCGGCCGCGGGTACGAGGCCGCCGTCCGGGCCGACCTGGCCGGGGCCGAGCCGGGCGACGCCCCCGTCGCCGAGGAACCACCAGCCGGCGTCGGCCCTGCGGAGCAGGCGGTACCGGTCGGAGCGGAGGGCGGGCTGGGTTGCGGGCACGGTGACCTCCATGGGCCTGGGAAGGGGGACGGGGCCCGCCGGACGGCGGGCCCCGTTGGCCGGGTCGATCAGTTCGCGGTGCCGGTGTTGATGATGCACCAGGGGGTGTCCTCGGCGTCCGCGCTGTGGGCGACGACCTCGACGTCCTCGTCGTCGAGCTTGGTGGTGCCGGTGTTGATGACGCACCACGGCGTGTCCTCGGTGTCACCGCTGTGCGCCACGACCTCGACGTCCTCGTCGACGTTGGTCTTGCCGGTGTTGATGACGCACCAGGGGGTGTCCTCGGCGTCGCCGCTGTGCGCCACGACCTCGACGTCCTCGTCGCGGGTGGGCTCGGTGTTCTCGGCCATGGTGGTCTCCAGTCCTGGTTCGGCGGGCGGGCCCGATCGGCACGCCCGGCTCGGTGCTGCGGCCGGCGTTCCGTCCGCCGGCACCGAGAAAGCTAGGAACGGCCGGCACGGCGACGGTTCAGCCGCGGTACAGGACGGTCCTGGCGCAGGTCGGCGCCGGTTGCGGGCAACCGCAGGCGGCTGCGGCGGTCCGTCCGGGCCGCCCCGCACCGGCCGCGGCCTGCGGATGTACCGGATCCGGGGCGCCGCAGAACCGGCTGCCGACCGCGGGCGGGCACCGTGGCGGGGACGGCCCAGCTGCGGGAAGAGGTGGACGATGGACCTGGCCGAACTCGTGGGCCTGCGCCCGACGCCCTGCGCCGGCCTGCTGCTGACGCTGACCCGCCGCTGCCCGCTCAGCTGCGCGCACTGCTCGACCGCCTCCGACATGCGGGGCACCGACCGGCCCGGGGACGGACTGCTGCGCCTCGTACGGTCGTTCACCGCCACCGACCGGCCGGAGCTGGTGCTGCTGACGGGCGGCGAGCCGCTGCTGCGGCCCGAGCTCGTCGCCCGACTCGCCGACGCCGCACGGGTGTCCGGAGCGCGGACGGCGGTGCTCAGCGGGATGTTCTTCGCCCGCGGCGGCCGCGTCCCGGACAGGATCGCGGCGGCGATCGGCCGGGTCGACCACTTCTCCGCCAGCCTGGACGCCTTCCACGAACGGGAGGTGCCGCGCGCGGACGTGTTCGCCGCACTGCGTGCCGTGCTGGACGGCGGTGTGCCGGTGAGTCTGCACCTGACCGGCGGCGGCCCCGAGGACCCGTACCTCGCCGAGGTCACCGGGCAGGTCCGCCGCGTCTTCGGCGACGCCGTGCCGATGCTCGTCAACGAGGTGCGGGCGGTCGGCCGGGCGGCACGCTGGGCGGCCCCGCAGTCGGCGCCCGGCCCGGACGGCCGGCCGGTGCCCTGCGCGATGGCCGCCTGGCCGGTGGTCGCCGCCGACGGCGCCGTGCTCGCCTGCTGCAACCAGCAGGTGGTGGACCGGCGCCCCGTCCCCGCGCACCTGCTGCTCGGCCACACCGACCGCGACGACTGGGCCGCCGTGCGGCGCCGGGCGCTGACCGCGCCGGTGCTGCGGATGGTCCGCGCGGTCGGCGCCCCGCACCTGTACGCCCGCTTCGGCACGGCGGCCGACTGCACCGGCCCCTGCGCCGGCTGCCGCGCCCTGCCGGACCACCCGGCGGTGTACGCGGGCGCCGCCCGGACGGGTGCCGGACCGATCGGCGAACTGCTCGACCTGCAGGCCGCACGCACCCAGGCCGCGGCCGGACCGGCCGCGCTGGTCCGGCGCTTCGGCAGCGCCGCCTGGGCCGACCTGGTCACCCTCGGCACCGCACCACCGCGGCCCCCGCACGGCCCCGGCCCGCTCCCGCTCGGGGAGGCCGGATGAGCGCCGCACCCGCGCGGCCGATCCCCTGCCGCACCCGGGCCCGCCGCACTCGCCCGCACCCGGCCACGCCCTTCCCCGCCCGCACGCCGGCCCCGCTCCCGTTCGGAGAAGCCCGATGACCTCCGCACCGCCCTCCCGCAGCACCGCCCTCCGGCTGACCCTCGACCTGGCCGCCCTGCCGCTGCGGGCCGCGACCTCGGCGCTGTGGCAGCCGGACGGTCTGGGCGGGCGCTACGCCGCCTACCTGCGGGCGATGCACGCGGTGGTGCGGGCCTCCGTGCCGCTGATGGAGCTCGCCGCGCGGCGCTGCGCCGGGGCCGGGCCCGAGGACCGGGTCGCGGGGCCGCTCGGCGCCTACCTGGAGCGCCACATCGAGGAGGAGCGCGGCCACGACGACTGGCTGCTCGAGGACCTGGCGGCCGCCGGTGCGGCGCCCGACGCGGGCCCGCCGCCGGTGGCCGCGGCCCGGCTGGTCGGCCCGCAGTACTACTGGATCGAACACGTCCACCCGGTCGCGCTGCTCGGCTACATGACGGTGCTGGAGGGCCATGCGCCCGCGCCGTGGCTGGCCGGCCGGCTCGCCGCGGACACCGGCCTGCCGGCCGCGGCCTTCCGCACCGTGCACGACCACGCCGTGCTCGACACCGGCCACCGGGCCGACCTGGACGCCCTACTGGACGGCCTGCCGCTGGACGTCCGGCAGGAGAGCGCGGTGACCGTGAGCGCCCTGCACACCGTCACCGCCACCACCCATCTGTTCCGTTCGCTGGCCCACCCCGGCCCGTCCTCAGGAGAACGCGCATGAATCCCGCCGACGACCCCGTGCTCACCGCCCTCGCCGCGGCCGGTTTCCCCGTCGACACCTTCACCGAGGAGCAGCTGGGGGTGTTCCGCACGCTCGGCCCGGAGGAGCTGGCACTGCTGCTCGACCTCAAGGCGCGCCTCGACGAGGTCGAGCCGGAGGTGCAGGCGCACACCACGGTGGCCGGCGGAGCACTGTTCTGACGGCACATCACCTTTTCGGAGAGGAGGCCGCTGTGGCCTGCCCCAGCTGCGCGGGCGAGCCGCCCGCCGGTGCCCGTTTCTGCCCGCACTGCGGCGCCGCGCTCGCCGCGCCGGACGTGCCCACGGCCCGTTCGGACGAGCGCCGGATGGTCAGCGTGCTCTTCTGCGACCTGGTCGGCTCGACCGCGCTCTCCGGCCGGCTCGACCCGGAGGCGCTGCGCTCGGTGACCCTTCGGTACTTCGAGCTGATGACGGAACGGATCGAGGCGCACGGCGGCCGGGTCGAGAAGTTCATCGGCGACGCGGTGATGGCCGTGTTCGGCATCCCGGTGATGCACGAGGACGACGCCCGCCGGGCGGCCGCCGCCGCCCTCGACATGGTCGAGGCGCTCGCCGGGCTGAACGACGGGCTCGCCGCTCTCGGGGTCCGGCTGAACGTCCGGATCGGCGTCAACACGGGTGAGGCGGTGGCCAGTACGGACGCCTCCGCCCGGCAGGCGCTGGTCTCCGGCGAGGTGGTGAACGTGGCCGCCCGGCTGGAGCAGAACGCCGCCGCCGGCGAGATCCTGATCGGCCCGGACACCCTGCGGGCGATCGGCCCGAACGCGGCGCTGACCGAGCCGGCCGGCCCGCTCGCCCTCAAGGGCAAGACCGAGCGGGTGCCCGCGCACCGGCTGCTGGCCCTGCACGGCGACGCCCCGGAGCTGCTCCGCCGCTTCGACACCCCGTTCGTCGGCCGGGAGTCCGAACTTCGGTTGCTGAACGAGACATTGGCACGCACCGTGGAGGGCGGCGCCCGGCTGCTCACCGTGCACGGCGAGGCCGGACTCGGCAAGACCCGGCTGGTCCGCGAGTGGCTGGCCCGCGGCGGCGTGCGGCACGGCGCCGGCCGCTGCCGCCCGTACGGCGACCGGGGCAGCCTCGCCCCGCTCGCCGACGCGCTCCGGCCGCTGCTCGCCGGCGCCGGACACCCGCTCCCCGCCGAGTCCTTGCGGCTGCTGGAGGCCGGCCTGCTGCGCGACGGCACCCCCGACCCGTCGGTGGAGGAGACCTGCGCCGCGCTGGCCGCCGTGCTCGGCGCGCTGGCCGGAACGGACGGGCTGGTCCTGGTCGTCGACGACTTCCACTGGGCCGGTGCGCTGCTGCGCGCCGTACTGCGCCGGCTCGCCGACGACCTCGCGGCGCAGCCCGTGCTGCTGCTCTGCCCGGGCCGGCCGGAACTCCTCGACCAGGACCAGGAGTGGGCGCGCCGATCGGCGGCCGTCGCGCTCGGTGGGCTGTCCGAGGAGGACTGTGCCCGGCTGGCCGCCGGGCTGGTCGAGGTCGCCGGGCACGGCGCCGAGGCGGGTGCGGCGCTGCTGGAGCGCGCGGAGGGCAATCCGCTGCATCTGGAGCAGCTGCTGGCGATGGCCGCGGACGGGCACGGCGCGGGCGGGCTGCCGCCCACCGTGCAGGCGCTGCTCGGCGCCCGGATCGACGCGCTCGCGCCGCCCGAGCGGACGACCCTCGCGCTGGCCTCGGTGGTCGGCCGGGACTTCCGTGCCGAGGAGGTCGCCGGCCTCGCCCGCGGCGGGCCGGAGAGCGGCCCCGGCGGCGAGCTGCGGCCGGGCCCGGCCGACCCGGACCCGGTGCTGCCCGCTCTGCACC
>NZ_JAHTIK010000001.1:1295945-1317642 GCF_025655475.1 Kitasatospora sp. DSM 101779
ATCTGGCGCTGGCCGTGCTCGACCCCGGGCCGGGGCTGCGGAGGGCCGCCGACGCCGCCCGCGCCGCACTGCCGCTGTTCGAGGCGGCCGGCGACGACCTGGGCACCGCCCGGGCCTGTCTGCGGCTCGCCCAGGAACGGCAGTTGGCCGGCCGGCACGGCGAGGCGGAGCAGCTGCTGCGGCGGGCCCTGGACGGCGCGGTGCGGGCCGACGCCGAGCCGGAGCGGGCCGCCGCCCTGGGCGCGGTGGGCGTCTCGCTCTGGACGGGTCCGGTGCCGGTGCCGGAGGCCGTCGAGCGCTGCCGGACGCTGCTGGCCCGGCACGGCGCGGGCCGGCGGACCGTCCGGCTGACCCTCAACTGCCCGCTGGCCGTGCTGTTCGCACTGCAGGAACGGTGGGCGCAGGCCCGGGCGTGCCTGGCGGAGGCCGAACGCCTGGCCCGGGAGCTCGCCTTCGCGGAGGCGGAGGTCTTCCTGCCGGTGTTCCGGGCCGCGGTGCACTCGGCGGCGGACCGGCCGGGCCGGGCCGTCGAGGAGCTCCGGCAGGCGGAGCGGGCCTGCCGGGGGCTGGGGGCGGCCGGCCTGCGCGGCCCGATCGCCCGCGACCTCGCCCGGGCCCTGCTGGACTGCGGCGACACCGCTGCCGCGGAGGACGTCCTGACCGGGCATCAGGACGGTCTGCCGCCCGCGGACGCCGCCGATCTGCACGGCACGCTCGCCCGGGTGGCGGCGCTGCGCGGCCGTCCGGACGAGTGCGCCGAGCAGCTGCGTCGCACCCGGACGGCGGCCGGGGAGACCGACTCCCCGGTGGTCCGGGCGACCGCCGCACTGGACGAGGCCCGTGCCGCCCTCGCGCTCGGTGACCCGGCACGGGCGTCGGCGGCCGCCGACGCGGCGGCCGACCTGTACGCGGCCAAGGGGCACGTCGCGGGCCGGCGCAGGGCGGCCGCCGTGGCCGCCGTGGCCGCCAGGGCGGAACGGGCCGCGGCGGCGCGTACGACGGCGGCCCGCACGACGGCGGCCGGAACGGCGGCTGCCGGAACGACACAGGAGGATCAGCGATGACCAGTCCGACCGCGCTCACCTGGAGCCTGCGCGGCCGCAGTCCCGCGGACATCCCGGTGGCCGCCGACGGTCCCGAGGTGACGCCCGACTGGGCGTGGGGCGGGTCGACCGGCCGCGGGGTGCGGGTGTGCGTGGTGGACAGCGGCGTCGAGCGCGACCATCCGCTGGTCGGGCCGGTGGACGGCTCGTTCGTGGTGCTCAAGGACGAGGACGGGATCCGGGTCGAGCCGACCGACACCGGGGACGTCTGCGGGCACGGCACGGCCTGCGCCGGGATCGTCCGCCGCACCGCGCCGGACTGCGAGCTGTACAGCGTCCGGGTGCTCGGCGAGCGGTTCTCCGGCAGCGGGGACGTCCTGCTCGCCGGGCTGCGCTGGGCGGTCGAGCAGCGCTTCGACGTGGTCAACCTGAGCCTGTCGACCACCCGGGCACGGTTCACCGAGGAGCTGCGGGCGCTCGCCGACGAGGCGTACTTCCACCGCACCGCGATCATCGCCTCGGCGCACAACACCCCGGTGGAGAGCTACCCGTGGCGGTTCTCCTCGGTCATCTCGGTGGGCAGTCACCAGGAGGACGACCCGGAGCTCTTCCTCTACAACCCGGCGCCGCCGGTCGAGTTCTTCGCGCCGGGGCAGAACGTCACGGTGCCCTGGCTGGGCGGCGCGACCATCCGCACCACCGGCAACAGCTTCGCCACGCCGTACATCGCCGGTCTGGCCGCCCGGGTGCTCGCCAAGCACCCGCACCTGACGGTCTTCCAGCTCAAGAGCGCGCTGTACCAGGCAGCGTCCAACGTCCGTGCCGGCAACGGCCTCGAGAACACCACCAGGGGTGCCCGATGAACGGAACCTGCCGCGCCGCCGAGACCGACCCGGTCGCTCGGGAGCTGCTGCAGTCGGTGGTCGACACCGCCCGCGCCATCTTCGGCGCCGCCGCCAGTTCGATCTTCCTGCTCGACCGGGAGGCCGACGAACTGGTCTTCCAGGCGGTGTCCGGGGAGGGCGAGGACTTCCTGGTGGGGATGCGCTTCCCGGCCGGGCGGGGCATCGCGGGCTGGGTCGCGGGCTCCGGCGAGCCGATGGTGGTCGACGACCTGTCGCAGAGTGCCGGGTTCGCCCGCGACCTCGCGGAGAAGACCGCGTACGTGCCGAACGCGCTGATGGCGGCTCCGCTGCTCGGCTCCGGCGGGGTCCTCGGGGTGCTGGAGGTGCTCGACCCGGCACCGCAGGCCCGCGCCAGCCTCGGCGAGCTCGACCTGCTGGCGCTGTTCGCCCGGCAGGCCGCCACCGCGCTCGCGGCGGTGCTGGAGCGGCGGGCCGCCGACGCCGGGCAGGCCGCGGCCGCCCGGGTGTTGCAGGACCTGGACGACGCCGGCCGGGCCGCCGGGCTGCGTGCCCTGGAGGCCGTCCGCGACCTGCTGGCCGCGCACTGAGCGGCCCGGACGGAAGGGGGAGTCGATGACCGCGCACTCGCCGCTCGGCGGCGGCTTCACCGCGGACCCGCACGGGGTGCTGGCCGCGCTCCGCGAGTCCTGCCCGGTGTCCCGGGTGACCACCCCGGCGGGCCGTGCCGTCTGGGTGGTGACCCGGGAGGAGGACGTCCGGGCGGCCTTCACCGATCCGCGGCTCTCGCTGGCCCGGACGCCGCCGCCTGCCGCGGGCCGGCCGCGCCGCGCCCTGGACATGACGCTGGTCGACTACGACCCGCCGGACCACACCCGGATCCGGCGGCTCGCCGCCCCCGCGCTCTCGGCCGCCCGGATCGCCGCGTACCGCCCGCTGGTGGAGCGCGCGGCCGAGGAGCAGCTCGACAGGCTGGCGGCGGACCGGCCGGTCGACCTCCTGGCGGGCTTTGCGGCGCCGTTCGCCTTCCGTGTGCTGTGCGAGGTGTTCGGTGTGGCGGAGGCCGACCGGGGGCCGCTGCGGGCCGTGGTCGACGACCTGATCGCGCACCGCGAGGTGCCGGCCGCCCAGCGCCGGCTGGACGAGTACGTCCGGACGGGTACGGCCGAGCGGCTCGCCCGACCCGGCGGCGAGGACGCCTTCTCCCGGATCGTCGCGGCCTGGTCGCGCCGCGCGGACGTGACCGGGGACGAACTCGCCGACCTGGTCGCGATGCTTCTGCTGGCGGGCTTCGACAGCACGGTGCAGATGCTCGCCATGGCGGTGCTGGCGCTGCTCGCCCACCCGGCGGAGCTGGCACGGCTGGCCGCCGAACCTGCGCTGATGCCCTCGGCCCTCGACGAACTGCTGCGCTGGGACACTCCGGGCCCGTTCGCGACCACCCGGACCGCGCTGGCGGACGTGCCGATCGGCGGCACCGTGGTGCCGGCCGGCAGCGGTGTGCTGCTGTCGGTGGCCGCCGCCAACCGGGACCCGCGGCGCCACCCCGACCCGGACGAGCTCCGGCTGGACCGGCCGACCGCGGCCCGGCGGCTCGGCTTCGGCCTGGGCCCGCACTACTGCCCGGGGGCGCCACTGGCCCGGCTGCAGCTCTCGGCGGCGCTCTCGGCCCTGCTGAGGCACCGGCCCGACCTGCGGGCCACGGTGCCGCCGGAGCAGCTGCAGTGGGGCGGCGGCCCCCAGCACCGGAGGCTGGCCGCCCTGCCCCTCGTCCTCGGCCCACACCGCATCTAGGGCGTGCCCTCCAGTCATGGGCGCACCACCAGGGGCGCGTGGGGGCACCCGGCTCAGTCCGGGTGTCCGGTGCGCCCTGCCGTGAGGTAGCCGGCCTGGAAGCGGCTGGCCGCGCCGAGCGCGTCCATGAGTTCGGCGATGTGCTTGCGGCAGGTGCGCAGCGACATGCCGAGGCGGCGGGCGATCATCTCGTCCTTCATGCCCTCGGCGAGCAGCCGGACGATCGCCTCCTTGATCTCGCCGAGCGAGGAGTCGCCTGCGCAGGAGGGCGCGTAGGGGTCGGCGAGGGTCCAGGAGTGGTCGAAGACCGCGCAGAGGTAGGCGACGGTGGAGGGGTCCCGGACGATCACCGCACCGTCGTAGGCCTCGTGGTGCGGGATGATCACGACCTCCCGGTCGAAGGCGATCATCCGGCCGAACAGTGCGGTGAGGGTACGCACTTGGGCCCCGGCGCCGGAGATCCGCCGGACGTACTCCTGGGTGGGCGCGTGCCGCCGGGAGGTGTGCTGGTAGAGGGTGCGCATCCGGACGCCGCGCCGGATCATCGCGAGGTCGCGGGTGAAGGCCTGTTCCAGCAGGTGGGGTGCGCGCGGACCGCCGGGCTGGCAGGTGAGCACCTCGCTGCGGCACTGCTCGGTGAGCCGGCCGATGATGTCGATGACGGCGGCGAGTTCGAGCACTTCGTCGAGAGCCCCGCCGGCGGTGGGCCGGCCGGCGTTCTGGGCGTAGAGCGGGCCGAGGGCTGCGAGTTCGGCGCGGACGCGTTCGGCGTCGGCGAGCCGGCGGCGCAGTTCGGCCTCGGCGGGGGCGACCAGGCTGGCCACCGCGAGGTCCGGCGGGACGGCGACCAGCTGCGGGCGGGCGCCGTCGGGGCCGGGCAGCGGGCGGAGCAGGTGGAGGCGGGTGAGGACGGCGGCGGAGACCTCGACCGCGGCGGGGTCGAGGCCGAGGTCGTCGGCGGCGGCCGCCGGTTCCAGGCCGCCGTGCCGGGCGGCCCACTGGAAGACCCGGACATCGGTGTCGTCCAGGCAGGGCAGGGCGGTCGTGGCGGTCGGTGGCCCCAAGAGTCCCATCCTCAGTTCCCCCCTGCGCCGTGCCGGTGACGCGTCGATGCCCATGACATGGAGTCATATAGTAGGACCGGCACATGACATTCAGGAGAACTCCACATTCCGCACGGCGGAGGCACCGCCCGACGGCCCGTCAGACACCCGCGCGGCGCCCTCCGACCTCCTCGGCGGGCAGCCCGAGCCGCTCCCGGGCCGCCACCAGGTACGGGCCCTCCCGCCAGCTGCGCGGCAGGTGGAAGGCGGCCGCGCGCAGGGCCCGCGCCTCGAGGCCGGCCGTCCGGTCGGTGATCCACCAGCCCGGCAGGCCGTACATCCGGCGGGCCCAGCCCGGCAGCATCGCGAAGGCCAGGCCGACCAGCCCGGACCACGCGGGGACGGCGAGCAGGGCACTGCCGTGCAGCGGCGGCAGGAAGGCGAACCGGACGGCCTCCCGGGCGGCGGGGGTCACGCACAGCTCGGGCCGCACCTCGGCCAAGTAGCGCCGCAGCGCGGCGGCGGAGTCCGGCACCGCCGTCCCGGCGGGCACCCCGACCAGCCGGGCGACCGCGCTCTGCTCGCGCAGGTACGCGTCGGCCTCGGCGGCGGTGAGCGGAAGCCCGGCGCGGCGGACGACGTCGAGGAAGGAGCCGACCTCACAGGCGTGCACCCAGACCAGCAGGGCCGGGTCGTCCGCCCGGTACGCCCGGCCGGTGGCGGGGTCGGTGCCGCGGACGTGCCGGTGCACCCGGCGCACCCGCTCCACCGCCTCCCGGGCCTCCTCGCCGGTGCCGTAGGTCACCGCGCCGATGAAGGCCGCGGTGCGGTCGAGCCGGCCCCACGGGTCCTCGCGGAACGCGGAGTGCTGCGAGACGCCGGCCATCGCCAGCGGGTGCAGCGCCTGCAGCAGCAGTGCGCGCAGGCCGCCCAGCAGCATGGCCGGGTCGGCGTGCACCCGCCAGGTGACGGAGTCCGGGCCGAACAGGCCCTCGGCCGGTATGCGCGGCCCGTCGGCCGACCCGGTGCGGGACATCCGGAACACCTCCCGTCGTCCGGAGCCTGCCCGCCGCCACCGGCCGGCAAAACCCGCCCAGGCAGTGACGGCCACCGCCCATCCGGGCCGGGGGTCGGCTCCGAAGACCCCCGGGGAAGGTCCGGCACGGGGGCGAGGAGGCGGCGATGTCCGGCGAGGACGGTACGGAGTCGGTGTGGGACTACCCGCGTCCGCCGCGGGTGGAGCGGGCCGGCCGACGGGTGACCGTGGAGTTCCGCGGCCTGCTGGTGGCCGACACCGGCGATGCCCTGCGGGTGCTGGAGACCAGCCATCCGCCGGTGTTCTACCTGCCGTCGGCGGCGGTGGCGCCCGGAGTGCTGGTGCCGACCCGGCTCCGCAGCTGGTGCGAGTGGAAGGGCGCCGCCGTCTACTGGGACCTCGTCGTCGACGGGGTGCGCAGCGAGAACGCGGCCTGGAGCTACCCGGAGCCCTCGCCCGGCTACGAGGCGATCCGCGACCACCTGGCGTTCTACCCGGCGCGGGTGGACCGCTGCACGGTGGACGGCGAGGAGGTCCGGCCGCAGGAGGGCGGCTTCTACGGGGGCTGGATCACCGCGGCCGTCCGCGGGCCCTTCAAGGGCGCACCGGGGACGGGGAGCTGGTGAGCGGGGGCGCCGGGGTCCGGCGCCCCCGCCCGGGGCCAGTGGTCGGCGGTCAGTGCTTGAGCGCGTCCTTGGCCTTCTCGCCGGCCTGCTTGGCGTCGGCGGCGGCCTGGTCGATCTTGCCCTTCGCGGTCATGCGCTCGTTGCCGACGGCCTTGCCGGTCGTCTCCTCCGCCTTGCCCTTGGCCTTCTGGGCCATGTTCTCGACCTTGTTCTTGCCGCTCATGACCACTCCCTTCGGAGCCGGCGGGCGTTCCACCGGCGGTCACGGACGGCGTCTGCCCCGCTCCCCGCGTTCCATGCGCGGCGCGCTGCGGACCGCCCGCGGTCAGTCGGTCGCCCGCAGGAACGCCTCGACGGTGTCCGGCCAGGTCACCTGCCGGTGCTCGTCGCCGGGCCGCACCACCTCGGCGGTGTCGGCGAGGAAGCCGCGCAGCTCGTCGGTGGCGACCTGGACGAGGGCGACGCCGTACCGGTTGTGGAACTCCAGCTGGGTGAGCCCGCCGTCCGCCGGCACCATCCGGAAGTCGCCGTCCCCGGCCGGCCCGGCGAGGCCGGCCGTGAGCAGGTCCCGGGAGACGTACCAGCTGATCGGCTCGCCGCCGGACATCTCGCCGCCGGCCGGCGGGTCGGGGAAGTCCAGCACCACCGCGAACGGGTCGTCGGAGTCGTACCGCAGGACGAGCGGCACGACTCCGGGGACGGGGGCGGGAATGGAGGCTGCACCGGCCTGCGCAATGATCACGGTCGACTCCCTGGGAGGTCCGAAGCGGTCGGGCGGCCGTCTGCCCCCGATCGGCCCCGCCATGCGCCCGCGGAGCGCACCGGCCGGGTCTCAGGGGCTCGCGGGCAGCGCCACCTCGGCCCAGACCGCCTTGACGCCCGGGGCGCGCAGCACGCCCCAGGCGGTGCTCAGCCGGCCGACGATGTGCAGGCCGTGGCCGCCCGGGCGGGAGGAGCGGTGCGGGCTGCGCGGCTCGGGGAGCCCCTCGCCGGCGTCCAGCACCTCGATCCGCACCGTGCGGTCCGACAGGACGAGCACCAGCTCGCTCGGGCCGCCGCCGTGCAGGCAGGCGTTGGAGACCAGCTCCGACACGATCAGCCGGACGTCCTCGTCCAGCAGCCCGTCGCAGGCCAGGCCCCAGTCCAGGAGCACCTTGGCGGCGAACTCCCGGCCCAGTCTGACCTGCCCGGCGGGTCCGAAGACGTACCGGCGGCGCTGGCCCAGCACGGGCCCGTCGGCGGTGTGCGAACTGCTGTTCATGTCCTCACCCTGATGGATTTCCGGCGCTTCCCTGGGACGCCCCCGGCCGCGGCCCGCCCACCGGTCCGGGCCGGGGCCGTCCTCACCCGGCTGCGCACGCCTCCCCCACCGTCTCGAAGACCCGGAACACCGCGCCGGTACCGGTCAGTTCGAACAGCCGGCTCAGCTGGGGGCCGGGCTGCGCCAGGACGAGCGAGACCCCCGACTCCTCGGCGTCCAGCCGCAGCCGGAGCAGGAGGTTGAGGCCCGTCGAGTCGCAGAACCCCACCGCGGAGAGGTCCAGGCAGAGCACCCCGGGCGCGGCGGCCGCCACCAGCCCGCGCAGCGGCTCCTCCACCTCTGCGAGTCCGTCCAGGTCCAGGTCCCCGGTCAGGGAGCAGACCACGGCCCCGTCCGAACCGGAGGCGGTACGCAGTCCCTCGGTCCGGCCGGTCGTCGGCCCCGTACCCAGCTCACCGCTGCCCATGTCCCGTGCCCTCCGCTGGCGGCCGTCCGCGGTGCGGCCGCCTCTCCGTCACTTCTTCCCTGCCCGGCGGGCGGCCCGGGGCCGCCCGCCCCTGGCACCGTACCCGGTGCCAGGGGCGGGCGGAACCCGCGGGATCCTCCGCGCCGGCTCCCGGCCACCGGCGATCCGTCAGATCATCGGGCGGTAGTAGGTGCCGAGGGAGTTCAGGTAGTCGGCGGGCACCTCGTGCTCGC
Source organism: Kitasatospora sp. DSM 101779 (assembly GCF_025655475.1). Lineage (GTDB taxonomy): Bacteria > Actinomycetota > Actinomycetes > Streptomycetales > Streptomycetaceae > Kitasatospora. The sequence goes on from NZ_JAHTIK010000001.1 coordinate 1,304,311, forward strand.
TGACGAACTCCGGCGCGCCCTTGATCTCGTCCTTCGACCGGTCGACCAGGACGGTCCGCTCCTCGTGGTCGATCCGCAGGACGGTGCCGGCCGGCAGCAGCACCTGCCGGCCGAAGATCCAGGGGCCGGTGTCCACCACCAGGTAGGCGGCGTCGACCTCCACGGAGTGCCGGTCGACCTTGCCGATCCTCCCGTCGGTGGCCTGCACCGTGTAGCCGATGATGTCCCGGTCCGCGGTGTTGCCGTTGCCGGGCTGGTGGTTCCACAGCTGCTCGCTCATCGTCTTCTCCTTCACTCGGTCGGTGTCGCCCGGTCGGTGTCGCCCGGAGGACCGGTGTCGCCCGGAGGGCCGGGGTCGGTCGGTGAGTGTCGGCCGGTCGGCACCGGGCGGCCGCACCGGGGCTTCAGCGCCGGCGGCCGGCGTACACCGGGGAGGCCGCGGCGATCAGCGCTGCGGCGACGCCCACCTGCAGCAGGTGCCGCAGCCAGTCGATGCCGCCGGTGTGCCGCACGCCGAGGTACGAGGCCAGCGCGTTGCCCAGGACCGCGCCGACCGCGCCGAGCAGGACGGTCAGCCACAGCGGTACGGGCTGACGGCCCGGCAGGACCAGCTTCGCCAGCAGGCCGACCACCAGGCCGGCGACCAGCGCCCAGAGGATCGTCATCGCCGAACCCCTCCTTTCGTCCGTCTGTCGTGTCCCGGCCGCCACCCCCTGCTGGGGGCCGGTCCGTCCGGGGACGGGGGTCGTCTGCCCCCTCGGGGCGACGCCATTCCCCCGGACCGTTCCCCGGCCGTTCCCCGGCCGTGCAACCGGACTTCGCCGGGGGCAGAGGCGGCTCAGCCCCGGCCGGGCGGGCCGGCGGTGACCGAGCGGCCGCGGCGCCGCGCCCTGGCCAGCAGGACTCGGCGCTCGTCCTCGGTCAGCCCGCCCCAGATGCCGTACCGCTCGTCGGCGGCCAGCGCGTACTCCAGGCACTCGCCGCGCACCGGGCAGCCGGTGCAGACCCGCTTCGCCGCGTCCTCCCGCTCCTGGCCGGGCTCGCCGCGCTCGCCGGCCGGGTGGAAGAAGAGTGCGGCGTCCTTGCCCCGGCAGGCCGCTCGGCGCTGCCAGGCCCGGCTTCCGGTGTACCGCCGGCCGCGGCGGTCCTCGGTGTCCATCGGTGATCCTCTCCGGGGCGGGTCACGGCCCCTCGTAGTAGCGGTGTTCCTCGACGACCTCGTCGACGGGGCGGCCGAGCGGCCGGCGCCGGCGCAGCGCACTCGCGTACACGACGACGCCGAGCAGGCCGGCCGCCATCAGCACCCAGCCGACGGTGTCGAGGTCCACACCCGAGAGGTGCCAGTCCACCGCGAAGGCGAGAATCGCCCCGATCGCGAACAGGATGATGCAGCCGCCGATGCCCATGGTTCTCCTCCGTCGTCGCTGTCGCTTGTCGCGGTCCGCCGGGGCGGCGGGCCGGGGGCGCGTCTACCCCCGCTCGCCGCCGCCACCCGGGCCGGATCGCAATTCGGTGCCGGAGGGCATGTCCGCGCGCGGCGGGGAGAGACGGCCTGACGGACGGTCACCGATCGGTGACCGCCGGCGCGATGCGGAGGTGGCGAGCGATGGCACGGGTCGAGCAGTCCGTCCGGGTGGAGGTGCCGGTGCCGGTGGCGTACCGGCAGTGGACGAGGGTCGAGGACTTCCCGCTGTTCTTCCGGGGCGTGCTCCGGGTCGAGCGGGCCGGCTCCGGACTCACCCGCTGGACGGTCCGCACCGGCGGCGCGATACGGGAGTTCGACGCCCGGGTCACCGAGCGGGTCGAGGACGAGCGGCTCGCCTGGGCGTCCGTCACGGGCGACCTGTGGCAGAGCGGCGTGGTGACCTTCCACCGGGTGGACGACAGGCGGACCACGGTGATGCTGCAACTGGACGTCCGACCGGGCCGGGTGGCGGACCGTCTGGCGGCCGCGCTCGGCTTCGCCCACCGCCGGGTGCTGGACGGCCTGGCCGGCTTCAAGGAGTTCACCGAGGCGCAGGCCGCCCGTCAGCGGCGGTGATCGCGGGCCCCGCCGCGGTCAGCCGCGTACGGGGCCGACCGCCACCCGCGGCAGTGCCTGCGGGTACTGCTCGCGGAGGTGGCCGATCAGCCGCTCCCGGACCCAGCAGCGGAGCTCGAAGGCGTCGGCGGCGTTGCGGGCGGTCATCAGGGCCCGCACCACGATGGTGCTCGGCGTGGTGTCGACGACCTGCAGGGCGGCACCCCGGCCGTCCCACCACTCGCTCTCCTTGAGCAGCCGCTCGAACTCGGCGCGAAGCTCCGGCACCGGCGTGCGGTGGTCGAGGTGGAGCAGCGCCGTCCCGGTGATCGCCGGGTCGCGCCGCGACCAGTTCTCGAACGGCCGGCCGACGAAGTAGGACACCGGCATGACGATCCGCCGCTCGTCCCAGGTGGCGATGACCACGCAGGTGAGGGTGATCTCCTCGACCGTCCCCCAGTCGCCGGCGACGACGACCTCGTCGCCGAGCCGCACCATGTCGCCGAACGCCAGCTGCACCCCCGCGAACAGGTTGGCCAGGGTGTTCTGCGCTGCCACGCCGACCACCAGGCCGAGGATGCCCGCCGAGGCGAGCAGGCTCGCGCCGACGGAGCGGACGGCCGGGAAGGTCATCAGCGCCGCCGCCAGGGCGAGCACCGCGATGCCGGCGCCGGACAGCCGCCGCAGCATGCCGGTCTGGGTGCGGACCCGGCGGATCCGCGCCGGGTCGCGTCGCTCGGTGGCGTAGCGGGCGAGCGAGGTGTCGATCAGCAGGGCGACGACGCGGGACAGCAGCCAGGCGCCGGCCGCCAGGGCGAGCAGCACCAGCCCGTGCCGCAGCGGCCCGCGGACGGCCTCGGGCAGGCCCGCGGCCGGTTCGGCCGCGAGCAGCAGCAGGGCGCCCAGGGTCAGCAGCCCGGGCACCCGGCACGGCAGCATCAGGGTGCGGTACGGGCCCGCCGCCGGGCGCCTCGCCGCCGCCAGCACCGCCCGGTCCAGCAACAGGATCGCGAGCAGTGCGGCCGCGGCGACCGCGACGGGCCTCAGGGCGGTCCACACGGACATGGTCCTCCGGTCCTCCGTAGGTGTGTCTGGCTGCGGGCCCGCCGGGCGCCGTCGGGGCCGCCGGGGCCGTCGACGTCAGGAGGCCAGCAGCCGGTCCAGGACGCCGCGGTAGTCGCGCAGGGCGAGCCGCAGCTCCTCCGTCCCGGCGTCCGGGCCGGCCGGGGTGCCCGGCCCGGTGTGCAGGCCCTCGCGGCGCCGGCGGACGGCCTCGGCGACCAGGTCGGCCGCCCGGGCGACCAGCGCGTCGGCCCGCCGCACGGCGTCCGCCGGGTCGTCGACGAACCCCGCCTGCACGGTCTCCCACTCGGCGGAGACCGTCGCCACCTGCTGCCGGTCGAGCCAGCGGCCGAAGCCGTCGCCGGCCGGCGGCGGGTCGGGCAGGTCGGCCGCGGCGACGTCCGCCCGCGGTGACGAGGCGTCGGGCTGACGGGGGAACGGCACCCGCCGGTCGGTGTCGGCGCCGGCGCCCTCGGCACGGCCGAGGATCTCCCGGGCCGTCCGGTACGCCGGGAGGCGCCGGGCGTGGTCGACGGACAGCGCCTCGATCCGCCCGGGGGACGGGTAGCCGATCCGGTCCAGCAGGGACTGCAGGGTCCGCTCCGCCTCGGCGGCCGCCCGCGGCGGGTCCTCGACGAAGAGCACCTGGATTCCCCTGATCGAGGTCGTGAACCGTTCGCGCTCGGCCTCGGGGAGGCCGGTCAGCCGCAGGCCGCGGCGGAGGGCGAGCCGCTCGGCGAGTTCGCGGTCGGTGCGGCGGACGTCGCCGCCGTGGCTGCGCAGCACACGTTCGTACTCGGGTCCGAACCTCGTCCGCAGCCGGCGCGTGCGCAGGCGCTGCAGGACGATCGCCGCCGCGGCCGCCGCGGCGGCGATGAGCAGGACCACGAGGAGGACGGCCACGGTGGACATGGGTTCTCTCCTTCCGGTGGGGTCCGGGCCCGAGGTGGCGTCCGGACGGGCTTCGGCGGTACCGCCTCACCGCTCCCGGCGCGGTCAAACCCCCGTGCGCGCCAGTCCTGGTGACGACCTGTCGGCCCGTTCGGCGCGACCTGGACGGAACCGGCCGGGATCGGCCGTTCCTGACCCGCATGGACGTCCGACGGCGGGGCAGGCGCCCCCGGCGGGCGCCGGCCCGGGACACGCAGGAGCGGAGGGACGCAGCATGGTGGAGACGATCGAACGGCACACGACCGCGCGGATATGCGGGCCCCGGCCGCGGCGGGTGCGCGTGGTGCTGCGGTACCGCACCGACGACCCGTACGCCGTCGCGCTGTGCTTCCCCGGGCCGGCGAGGCTGTCGGAGACACTGGTCGTCGAGGACGGCGGCGCGGTCGACGACGGCCCGCGGTGGACGGTCGGCCGCGACCTGCTGGCCGAGGGCCGGTACGGCAGCACCGGCACCGGCGACCTTCGCGTCCGGCCGGACGAGGACGGCGGTGTGCTGCTGGAGTGGCACTGCCCGGGTGGCGGAGCGGACGTCCGACTGGGCGCGGCCGAACTCGGCGCCTTCCTGGACCGCACCTACCGCGCCGTGCCCGCGGGCTGCGAGTCCGCCTTCGTCGACTGGCCGCACACCCCCGAAGAATTCCTCCGTCGCATCGTCTGACCGGGGCGTGCAGCACCTCGGGGGCAGCATCGCAGTGGCAGCACCGCAGGGGCAGCACCTCGGGGGCGCGGGGAACTGCGCAATCCGGGAGTGGTGCTCCCGAGAAATCCGGCTCACCCATGCCACCAGGGCGCCCGCCCCCGGACTACGCAGTTCTCCCCCCCCAGCCTTCGGCCGGAAGGTGCCCCCACGCGCCCCTCCGGCGTGCCTTCAAAGGCGATTGGGCCACCACAGGGGCGCGGGGAACTGCGCAACTCGGATCCGGACCACCGCACACATCCGGACTCGACCCATGTCACCAGGACGCCCGCCCCCGGACTACACAGTTCTCCCCCATCCTTCGGCCGGAAGGTGCCCCCACGCGTCCCCGGTGGTCTATCCGACGAGCATGCCTTCGCGGAGGCGGGTGAGGATCCGCGCCAGCAGCCGCGACACCTGCATCTGGGAGACGCCGAGGCGGGCCCCGATCTCGGCCTGGGTGAGCTCCTCGACGAACCGCATGTGCAGGATCGCCCGGTCCCGCTCGGCGAGTGCGGCGACCAGCGGCTTGAGCACCTCCAGGTTCTCGACCTTCTCGAGTCCGGGGTCGTGCCGGCCGAGCCGCCGCAGCAGCGAGCCGTCGCCGTCCTCGTCGTCACTGCCGAGGTCGAGGGAGCCGGCGGTGTGGGCGTTGCGCGCGATCATGCCCTCCACCACCTCGTCCTCGGTGATCTCCAGGTGGGCGGCGAGTTCGGCGACGGTGGCCGGGCGGCCCAGGGACTGCTCCAGCAGGTCACTCGCCTTGGCCAGGGCCAGCCGCAGCTCCTGGAGCCGGCGCGGGACGTGGACGGCCCAGGTGGCGTCCCGGAAGAACCGCTTGATCTCGCCGAGGATCGTCGGCACCGCCAGGGTCACGAACTCGACGCCGCGGTCCGGGTCGAACCGGTCGATCGCCTTGATCAGGCCGACGGTGCCGACCTGGACGATGTCGTCCATCGGCTCGCCGCTCTGCCGGAACCGCCGGGCGACGTACCGGACGAGGGAGAGGTTCAGCTCGACCAGCGTGCCGCGGACGTACGAGTACTCGGCGGTTCCCTCCTCCAGGGTCCGCAGCCGGGCGAAGAGCGCCGAGGAGAGGACCTTGGCGTCGGCCGGGGCCACCGTCGAGGGGTCGTCGACCACCCGCTGCACCGGCGCCGGGGCCGGTCCCGCGAGGCCCGCGGAGCTCGCGCCTTCGGCGGTCGCTCCGGGCGCAATGGTCGACCCTTCACTCATCACTGCCATGGCCATTCCTTCCGTGGGTGCGTCGGCGGCTCGCATGCCCGGGGCTCCGGGGCCCAGTCCCCGAGGTGCCGATCCTCCACGGAAGTGCCCGGAGGGCTTCACGCCTCCGTCACAAGCGGCGTCGTTCGTCCACCCCTGACCGGCCTGACCGGGAGCGGCGCAGAGCGCTGCGCAAGCGATGCGCCTGGCAGGCGCTGCCGCACGGCTGAAGACTCGCGGCAGGGTCGGCGGGCGGCGGCCCGTCGGTCGCCGGGCCCCCGCCTCGCCGTCCTCGGCCACGACCGTCCGTCACCGCACCACCGTCGTCCACCGCAGCCGTCGTTCACCGCACTGCCCGGGAGGGGCCGGAGCCATGGCACACCGTCCGGGGTCGGAGCGGCCCGCGTGCTCCCGGCCGGGCACGCGGAACGGACCCGCGGCATCCGCTGCCCGGGCCCGTGCATCCACCGCCGGACAGGCCCACCGGCCGCTGCCGCGTGACGTGCCGGCGGGCCTGCCTGTGCCTGGTCCACGCTCCTCCGGACCTCCCGCCCGGTCCACCCGCAGCGTTCACGCAGCGCTCGGCGTTCACGCGGCGCTCGGCTCTGGGATCGGCGGGGCCGCAGGCGTCCGGTTTCGGCCCTCAGGCCATCGGTTCGGCTGCCCGGTCGGGGGCCCGGTCGGGTCGCAACAGGCCGGCGACGGAGAGGGCGCCCCAGCCGATCGAGACCACCAGGGCCGCCGCCCGGTGCCGGGGCGTGGGCAGACCGGTGACGGCCGGCACGGCCCCGGAGAGCAGGGCGGCGTCGCCGAGGTCGGCGGCGATCCGCAGCAGGGTGGCGGTGCGCAGGCTGCGGTCGTCCGGGGCCAGCAGCATCGCCAGGCCGCAGGCCGCGTCGCGCAGGGCCAGTGGGGAGATGCAGGCGGCGACGGGCGCCGGGACGGTGCCGTCGGGTGCGGTGAGGCCGGAGGGCCGGGCGAGCAGGGCGGGGCGGCGGGTGACGGCCAGGCCGTAGACGGCGGTGGCCGCGCCGGTGAGGCGGAGGAGGGTGCGGTTCACGGGGTCATCCGTACCCGCGGGCGGGGTGCCGTGCACGGGGTGTGCGGCCGAACGGAGAGGAGTCGGTGAGGTGGCTTCGCCGGACGTGGTGGTGATCGGCGCCGGACTCGCGGGGCTGGCGTGTGCCCGGGACCTGGTGGCGGCCGGGCTGGAGGTGGCCGTCCTGGAGGCCTCGGACGGCGTGGGCGGGCGGATGCGGACCGACCTGGTCGGCGGTTTCCGCCTGGACCGGGGCTTCCAGGTGTTCAACACCTCGTACCCGCAGGTCCGCCGGCGGATCGACCTGCCGGCGCTGCGGCTGCACCCGTTCACGCCGGGATTCGTCCTGGCGGGCAGCCGCGGGCGGTACCGGTTCGCCGATCCGACGCGCCGGCCCGACCTGGCCGGCGACCTGCTGCCGGGCCGACTCGCCCCCTTCCGGGACGTGGTGGCGCTCGGGCTGCTGAGCGCCCGCGACATGGTGCTGCCGGCCGCCGTGCTGCGGCGCGGCCGGGACGTTCCGACCCGGAGCGCGCTGGCCTCGGCGGGCGTCTCGCCGGAGACGGTGGACGCGGTGCTGCGGCCGTTCCTGGCCGGGGTGTTCCTGGAGGACGGCCCGGAGACGTCGAGCCGGGTGTTCCACCTGGTGTGGCGGAGCCTGCTGCGCGGCACCCTCTGCCTCCCGGAGGCCGGGATCGGCGCGGTGCCGGAGCAGCTGGCGGCCGGGCTGCCGCCGGGCACGGTGGTGCTGGAGTCGCCGGTGGCGGAGCTGACGGAGGCCGGGGTGCTGCTCGCGGACGGCACGGAGCTGTCCGCCGGGCGGGTGGTGGTGGCGACCGGGGCGCCGGAGGCGGCACGGCTGCTGCCCGGTCTGCCGGTGCCGCCCGCGCGTCCGGTGACCACGGTGTACCACGCGGCCCCGGTGTCGCCGCTGGCCGAGCCGACGCTGCTGGTGGACACCGACGGCCAGGTGCTGAACAGCGTGGTGCTGTCCGAGGTGGTGCCCGGGTACTCGGGCGACGGGCGGGCGCTGGTGGCGACCTCGGTGCTCGGGGCGGCGGCCTGGGAACCGCAGGTGCGGGCCCGGCTGGCCGAGCTGTACCGGGTCGACACCAGCGGGTGGGAGCACCTGGCGGACCGCCGGATCCCGTACGCGCTGCCCGCGATGCCGGCCCCCCACCCGCTGACCCGGCCGGCCGCGCTGGGCGGCGGCCGGTTCGTCTGCGGGGACCACCGGGCCACCGGGTCGGTGCAGGGGGCGCTGGCCTCCGGGGCGCGGGCGGCCCGGGAGGTGCTGGCGGACGCGGCGGCCGGGGTCAGGGCGGATCCGCTCCCCGGTCGTGTTCGGCGGCGAGCAGTTCGGGCAGGCCGCTGAGCCGGTCGAGCCCGGCCGCGGCGCGGGCGGTGCGGTGGTTGGCGGCGAGCACGTCCCGGTGGCGGTGGACGAAGGCCCAGTAGCCGGTGGTGAACGGGCAGGCCCGCTCCCCCAGCCGCTCGGTGGGCCGGTAGCGGCAGGGTCCGCAGTGGTCGCCCATCCGGTGCAGGTAGGCGCCGCCGGCCGCGTAGGGCTTGGTGGTGATCCGGCCGCCGTCCGCGTACTGGGACATGCCGACGACGTTCGGCAGCATCACCCAGTCGTAGCCGTCGACGAAGCAGCGGTGGAACCAGTCGGTGACGGCGGCCGGGTCCCAGCCGTGCTGCAGGGCCCAGTTGCCGAGCACCATGAGCCGCGGAATGTGGTGCACCCAGCCGTGGTCGCGGACCTCGGCGAGCACGCCGGACAGGCAGCGGGCGCCGACCGCCGCGGCGTCGAGGTCGGCGAACCAGCCGGGGACGGGCTCCCGGTGGCCGAGCGCGTTGGAGCCCCGGTACTCCTCCCCGAGGTGCCAGTACAGCTGCCACACGTACTCGCGCCAGCCGGCGACCTGGCGGACGAAGCCCTCGACGCTGTTCAGCGGGGCTGCGCCGTCCCGCAGCGCCCGTTCGGCGCGGTGCACGCACTCGGCGGGGTCGAGCAGGCCGAGGTTGAGCGAGACGGACAGCAGGCTGTGCGCCATCCACGGGTCGGCGTGCAGCATCGCGTCCTCCCAGCGGCCGAAGTGCGGCAGCCGCTCGGCGGCGAAGTGCTCCAGGGCCCGTTCGGCCTCGGTGCGGGAGGCGGCGAAGCGGCGCGGGCCGTCCCGGCCGACGAAGGCGACCGCTCCCTCGCGTTCCCAGCGGTCCAGGTCGGCGCGGACCCGCTCGTCGATGCCGTCCTCCTCGGGCCACCGGGGCGGCGGCACGGGCAGCGTCGCGGCGCCGCGCGGTGGGGGTTCGCGGTTGTCCCGGTCGAGGTTCCAGCGACCGCCGACCGGTTCGCCGCCGTCCATCAGCAGGCCGTGGGCGCGGCGCACCCGGTGGTAGAAGTCCTCCAGCAGCAGGCGCCGCCCGCCGAGTCCCTCGGCCCACCGCCGGAAGTCGGCCAGGTCGACCAGGAAGCCCCGCGGCGGCAGCACCTCGACCCGGTCCAGGGCGCGAACCAGGCCGAGGGCGGCCCGCGAGGTGGGGTGGCGGACGGTGGCCCGCCGGCGTCCGAGGGCCTCCCGCAGCCCTTCTCGATAGGTCTCGGCCTGCACGTACCGGCAGCGGTCGCCGAGCTCGGCCGCGCGGTGGCGCATCGCCGAGAGCACCAGGTGGGCCTTGGCCCGGTGGAAGCGGCGGCGCCGGAAGACCGCCCGGGACTCGATCAGGACGATCTCGGCGCCCTCGTCCGGGCCGTCCCCGTCCGGCTCGGTGAAGTGCGGGCCGAGCTGGTCGCCGAAGATCCAGTGCGGCCGCGGGCCGCTCACCGGAGCCGTCCGGGGAGTGCGTCCCGGGGATCCATGACCGTGCTCCTCTCGCGCCGGTGCCACCATCCTCGGGGCCCGGACCGGCCGGATTCCGCGCGCAGCGGAGCCGCAGCGATTCGGCGCCCCGGGGCGGTCGGCACACGCCGTACCACCAGGGTCCGTTCGGCGGCCCGGGCGGGGCCGCCGGTCCACGGCCACTCGGCGACACACCCGGCGGCGCCGCGCTCGCCACCCGCCGCACCGCCGCGACCACCGTCTGACCGGGGGACGGCCTCGACGGCACGTCAGGCCGCAGCCAGCACCTCGAGTTGGGCGAGGCCCTCGGTCAGGCGGCGCGGACGGACGGTGCCGGCGATGCGCCCGACCCCGGCCCAGCCGGGGCCGCCGAGCAGCACCGCCGGTCGGGCCCGGGCGCCGCGCGGGCCCCAGGCGGTGGCGGCGGCCAGCTGGGCGAGGCGCGGATCGGCGGTGCTCCGGCACTGCGACCAGAACAGCGCTGCCGAGGGCCCGATCCGCCGGACGGCCTCGACCAGCGCGGCCGTCGGCACGGCCGGCCCGAACATCCGGTACGGCACGCCCCGTTGGCAGAGTCCGGCCGCCACCGCCTCCAGGGCCAGCGAGTGCAGCTCCCCCGGCATGCCGGCGAGCAGCACCGGGGCCACCGGCGCGGCCGGGTCGACGCACCGGGTGACCTTCCGCAGGGCCCCGGAGATGTGCCAGGAGAGCAGGTGCTCCACCTCGACGTACCGCTCGCCCTCCACCGCCCACTTGCGGCCGACGGCCCGCAGGGCGGGCATCATCACCTCGTCCCAGGCGGTCACCACGCCGAGTTCGCCGACGGCCCCGTCGAGCATCCGCTCGACGGCGGGGGCGTCCAGACGGACGGCGGCCCGGCCGAGCCCGCGGCACTCCGGCCGGACGGTGCCCAGCGGCAGCGCCCGGCCGCCGCCCGACTCACTGGGTTCGTCCGGCCCACCGGTGTCGCGGAATTCGCCACGCCCCTGCGGGACCTTGACGAGGGCGCCGGCCAGGGCGAGGCGGGCGGCCTCGGCGGGCGGCACGCCGTGCGCCGTGAGGCGGCACATCGCCTCCAGCACGGCGACGTCCTGCGGGCTCCAGCGGCGGTGCCGGCCGGCCTCGTGGCCGGAGGGGCCGATGCCGTAACGGCGCTCCCAGGAGCGGACGGTGGTGGGTGAGACGCCGAGCCGGCGGGCCACTCCCCCGGTGGTGATGCTGGCCTCGGCGAGACTCGCCGTCAGGTCGCTGGGGATTTCCACTCCGGCACGGTACGCCCACCGCCCGGCCGTCGCGGACGGGACACGCCGCCACCGCCGCCGGACCCGCCGCGAACGGTGCACAGGCGATGCGAGCTGCCGGGCGGCTGCGGCTGTTCCACGGTGGAGGGGACCGGGCTCCGGGCCCGGTGCGGAAGGAGGTCGATCGCCATGGCAGCCGCCGCCCCGGCTCCGCGATCCGTCCTCGCCGACCCCGAACGGGCGACCCGCCTCGGCGATCCGGGGCTCGACCGCAGGCTGCGCCGTGTGCGCGGCACGGCGGGTGCGCCGGCCGGGGATGTGCGAGTGCACGCCGCGGCGTTCGCGGTGGCCGCCGGACCCGCCCCGCGGGACGCTGCCGCACCTCCGGCGGCAGCCCTGCCCGCCGCACCGGCCGACCGGGGCTCGGCGGCCGTGTGCCGGCGCCCGGCGGGTACCGGCTCCGGATTCGGATGACTCGTTTCTGTTCGGTTGCCGAAAGGCCGGGCGGGCGCCGAGGCGCCCGCCCGGAGTCGTGTCCGCCGCCGGCAAGCGCCCGGCGGCGGGTTCAGCGGCGGGGTGGCAGGGGCACGAATCCGCTGGTCCGCGCCGCGTACTCGGCCCAGCCCGGTTTCTCGGCCCCCAACTGGCGCTCCAGCATCGGCTTGCCGCTGCCGAACGCCAGCAGCCAGGTCATCAGCAGCGGGCTGCCGACGAAGGCCCAGCCGATCGGGGCGTCCGCGGCGAGCAGGAACAGTCCCCACCAGACGCAGGCGTCGCCGAAGTAGTTGGGGTGCCGGGTGTAGCGCCACAGGCCGCGGTCCATCACCCGGCCGCGGTTGGCCGGGTCGCCCTTGAACCGGCTCAACTGCCGGTCGCCGACGGCCTCGAAGAACAGCCCGACCGCCCAGACGGTGGTGCCCGCCCAGGCGAGCGGCCCGGGGCTGCCGGGCAGGTACTGGGCGGCCTGCACCGGCAGCGAGACGAACCAGACCAGCGCGGCCTGCAACAGGTAGACCATGCGCACCGCGTGGAGCGTTCGGGCCCGGCCGGGCGGCCGGCGGCCGAGCATCCGGGCGTAGCGCGGGTCCTCGCCGGTGCCTCGGGCCCGCCGGGCGATGTGCGCGGCGAGCCTGATGCCCCAGACCGCGGTCAGCAGGGTGGCGAGCAGCCGCCGCCCGTCGTCGCCGTGCCCGGCGGAGAGCCCGTACCCGGTGACGGCGACGGCGGTGAAGGCGAGGCCCCAGGCGATGTCCACGCCGCGGTGCCGCCCGGTGCGCAGTCCCACCACGAGGGCGGCGAGCATCACGGCGAGGGCGGCACCCGCGGCCGCCGCGAGGTTGACGGCGAAGGCTGCGGCGTTCACGGGGCGGCGGTCCCGTACCAGGGAGCGGGCGTCACCGGCGCCCCGCTGGCGCCGTCCCCGGCGGGCCGCACGGCGAGGATCTGGTCGACGCCCATCCGCCGTTCGGCGAAGGCCAGCGAGCTGCCGGCGGTGTACAGCTGCCAGAGCCGGACGGTCGGTTCACCGACCAGGTCGGTGAAGTCGGCGTGCCGTTCGAGGAGGGTGTCGTACCAGGCGTCGATGGTGCGGGCGTAGTGCTCGCGCATCGCCTCGACGTGCCGGACCTCGAGCCCGGCGCCCTCCAGCAGGTCGACCGTCCGGCCGACCGGGCGCATGTGCATGTCGGGGGCGATGTAGGTCTCGATGAAGGCGCCGCCGCCGGGGGCGTTCGCTCCGCGGGACATCTGCTGCACCAGCAGCCGGCCCCGCGGGCGGAGCAGGCCGTGCAGCCGCGCGGCGAAGGCGGGGTACTGCCGTTCGCCGACGTGCTCGCCCATCTCGATGCAGCTGATCGCGTCGTACGGGCCGTCGCCGAGGTCGCGGTGGTCCCGCAGCAGGACCTCGACCCGGTCGGCGAGGCCGGCCTCGGCGACCAGGGCGGACGCGAAGGCGTGCTGGCGGCGGGAGAGGGTGACGGCGGTGACGCGGGCGCCGTGGTGCCTGGCGGCGTGCCGGGCGAGGGCGCCCCAGCCGCAGCCGACGTCGAGCAGGCGGCTGCCGGGACGCAGGTCGAGCTTGCGGCAGACCAGGTCGAACTTGGCGGTCTGCGCGTCGGCCAGGCTCTCCTCGCCGGAGGTCCAGTAGGCGCAGGAGTAGGCCATCGCGGGGCCGAGCAGCAGGGCGTAGAACTCGTTGGAGAGGTCGTAGTGGTGGCTGACGACGGCGCGGTCCCGGCCGCGGCTGTGCAGGGCGCCGCGGACGGCGGCGCGGCCGC
>NZ_JAHTIK010000001.1:1317667-1336154 GCF_025655475.1 Kitasatospora sp. DSM 101779
GGCGGCGAGCAGCCGGGGCAGGTCGCGGGCGGCGGGGCGGACGGGGCCGCGGCCGGCGAGGGCGCGGCGGACGGTGCCGAGGCCCTCGGCGAGGTCGCCCTCGACGTCCAGGTCACCGGTGATGTACGCGTCGGCGAGGCCGAGTTCACCGGGCTGCCAGAGCAGCCGGCGCAGCGCGCGGCGGCGGCGCAGCACGACGGTGGGGGCGCCGTCGGGGCCCGCGGTGGAGCCGTCCCAGGCGCGGAGCCGGAACGGCAGCGGGCCGAGGAGGTCGGTGAGCAGGGCTTCGAGGCGGGTGGCGGCGGTCACCTGGCGGTCTCCTCACGGGTGAGCAGGATCTGCCGGACGTCGAGGTAGCCGGTGCGGAACCCGGCCTCGGAGTAGGCGAGGTAGAGCTCCCAGGTGCGGCGGAAGACCTGGTCGAAGCCGAGGGCGGCGACGTCCGCGGCCCGGTCGGTGAACCGTTCGCGCCACAGCCGCAGCGTCTCGGCGTAGTGCGGGCCCCAGGCGTGGTCGGCGGCGACCCGCAGCCGGGTGTGCCGGGCGGTCGCCTGGTCGATGGCCTGCACCGAGGGAATGAGACCGCCGGGGAAGATGTACTTGAGGATCCAGGTGTAGGTGTTGCTGCTGGCGATCATGCGGTCGTGCGGCATGGTGATCGCCTGCAGGGCGACCCGGCCGCCGGGGGCGAGGACGCGGTCGACGGTGCGGAAGTACTCCGGCCAGAACTGCCGTCCGACGGCCTCGATCATCTCGACGCTGACCACGGCGTCGTACTGCCCCTCGGCGGCGCGGTAGTCGCAGAGCCGGACGTCCGCGCGGTCGGCGAGGCCGGCCTCGGCGATCCGGCGGCGGGCGAGGCCGAGCTGTTCCTCGGAGAGGGTGAGGCTGGTGACGCGGGCGCCGCGGGCGGCCGCCCGCAGGGCGAGTTCGCCCCAGCCGGTGCCGATCTCCAGGACGCGGCTGCCGGGGCCGACGGCGGCCAGGTCGAGCAGCCGGTCGATCTTGCGGTGCTGGGCCTCGGGCAGGCCCTCCCAGGTGGCGAGGGGCGCGCCGGAGGGGGTGGTGGGGAAGACCGCGGAGGAGTAGGTCATCGTCCGGTCGAGGAAGAGCGCGAAGAGCTCGTTGGACAGGTCGTAGTGGTGGTGGATGTTGCGGCGGGCGTTCGCGGCGGTGGGGAGTTCGGCGGCCGGCGGGCGCTGCACGTAGAGGCGGCGCAGCCACTGGGCGCCGGTCGGGACGAGGGTCTCGGGGGCGGTGGCGAGGACGGAGAGCAGGCCGACCAGGTCGGGGGCGTCCCAGTCGCCGGCCTGGTAGGACTCGCCGAAGCCGATCAGGCCGGTGGCGCCGACCCGGGCCAGGAAGTCCGCGGGCCGGTGCAGGCGGAGCACGGGGGCGCCGGGAGGGGCGGCCACCAGCGCGCTGCCGTCGGGCAGTCGGACGTCCAGGCCGCGGCGGTGGGCGACCCGGCGGAGCAGGCGTCCGGCGACGGCGGCGCGCAGCTTCGCGTGCGGGACGCGGGCGACGTCGGGCCAGCGGGCGGGGTCGACGGCACCGGCCGGCGGGGCCGCGGGCCCCGCGGGGGGCGGCGCGGTGGCCGGTTCGGTGACGGGTGCGGTCGGGAGGTCGGCGGGCCGGGTCACGGGGCGGACACCTCTTCTGTGGCGGCGGAACCGGTGCGGTCGGCGGGCAGGGGCCCGCGGCGGGGGTGGACGGGCAGACCCTTCAGCAGGAGGCGTATGCCCTGGTGGCGGATGTGCACACTGACGGCGAGGGTGGCGAGCGGGTGCCGCAGGGCGGCCAGCAGCAGCGCGGCCGGGCCGGCCGGGCTGCGCCGTCCTCGCACGGTGGCGATGAACGGGCTCCCGCCGTCGCGTTCCAGACGGACGGTCAGGGCCAGCCGTTCGCCGGGCTGCGGCACGGTCATCCGGTACCGGCCGTCCACCGGGAAGAACGGGGAGACGTAGAACTCCTTGGCCACCGAGGCGCGGCCGTCCGCACCGGGGCGCAGCAGGTAGCGGTGGTGGCCGCCGTAGGTGTTGTGCACCTCGGCGACGGTGCACAGCGGGGTGCCGTCGGCGGCGCGGCACCAGTAGACGGTGAGCGGGTTGAAGACGTGGCCGAGCGAACGGGCCTGCGCGAGCATCAGGACCCGGCCGCCGGCGAGGTCGATGCCCTGCCCGGCGAGGTACTGCGCGAGGTTGCCGCGCAGGGTGCCGCGGGGGTCGCCGGGGTGGTCGGCGGCCCGGAAGCGGGCGAGCGGGCGCAGCGGCCGGGGCAGCACCGGCAGACGGTCGAGGTCGACCAGCCACAGGTAGGTGCGGTGCCGGAAGGCGTGCCGGACGGGGGCGGTGCGGACATGGGTGATCCGGCACTCGTACAGGGCGGCGCCCCAGGGGCCGGGCAGCGCGGTGGCCGGGGCACGGTGATCGGTGGCGGCGGCGGTCATCGGACGCCGGCCGGCAGTCCGGGGTGGACGGGCGCGTCGGCCGCGGCGGGGAGGCCGAGCAGGGCGTGGGCGGCGTGCACGCCGGAGCGGCAGCCGTCCTCGTGGAAGCCCCAGCCGTGGTGCGCGCCGGCGAAGGCGGTGCGGCCGGTGGTGAGTTCGGGCAGCCGGCGCTGGGCGGCGATCGTCCCGGCGGTGTAGACGGGGTGCTCGTAGACGGTGCGGGAGACCACGTGCTCCTCGGCGGGCGGGTCGTGCCGGTCGGCGTTGAGCGTCACCAGGTAGTCCTCGGCGGTGTCGAGTCCGAGCAGCCGGTTCAGGTGGTAGCTGACCTGGACGCTCTCGGCGCTGCCGCCGCAGTCGGCCATCCGGTAGTTCCAGGAGGCGCGGGCCCAGGCGGCCCGGGGCAGCCGGGAGGCGTCGCGGTGCAGCACGGTGGGGTTGCGGGAGTAGCGGAAGGCGCCGAGGACCTCCCGCTCGGCGCGGGTGGGGCGGGCGAGCAGGGCGAGCGCCTGGTCGGCGTGGGTGGCGATCACGACGGCGTCGGCGGCGGTGCGGCGGCCGTCCGCGGTGGTGATCTCCACGCCGTCGGGGTGGCGGTGCACGGCGGTGACGGGGGCGGAGCGGTGGACGGCGGTGAGGCGTTCGGCGATCCGCTCGACGTAGGTGCGGGAGCCGCCGACCACGGTGCGCCAGGTCGGCGAGCCGGTGACGCCGAGCATGCCGTGGTTCTCCAGGAAGGCGAAGAGGTACCGGGCCGGGTAGTCGCCGGCCAGGTCGGGGGCGCAGGACCAGACGGCGGCGACCACCGGGGTCATGAAGTGGCTGGTGAAGTACCGGGAGAAGCCGCCCTCGTCGAGGAAGCGGCGCAGCGAGGGGTCGCCGGCGCCGGGGTCGGCGAGCAGCCGGCGGGCGCGGCGGTGGAAGCGCGGCACTTCGGCGAGCATCCGCAGGTAGCGGCCGCGGAGCAGGGCGTCGGGTCGGGCGAGCAGCCCGGCGGGGCCGCGGCTGCCGGCGTACTCGAGGCCGCAGCCGCGACACTGGACGGACATGCTCATGTCGCTCTCGCGGGTCTGCACGCCGAGTTCGCGGAACAGCCGCACCAGGTGCGGGTAGGTGCGGTGGTTGTGCACCAGGAATCCGGTGTCGAGCGGCACCTCCCGGCCGTCGGCGCCGACGGCGCGCTGGGTGTGGGCGTGCCCGCCGAGCCGGTCCTGCGCCTCGAAGAGGTGCACGTCGACACCGGCCCGCCGGAGTTCGTGGGCGGCGGTCAGACCGGCCACTCCGGCGCCGACCACGGCGACCGTGCGGCCCGCGGGCGCGGACCGCACCCGCACTCCGCCCGTCGGCTGCGGCACTGTTCCGGGCACTGTCACGGGGCCCCCTCCACTACACGGGCCCGCACTGCCGGCGGGCCGCTCCTTCACTGGCCACCGGTACTTCGGAGCGGACCGCCGGGCGGATTGCCCCCGGCCGGTGCAGAGTTGTCGTGCCGGTTGGCCCGGGGCGGCGCCGCAGCGGTGCGGTGCGGGTTCACCGGCGGCAGGGCATCCGACCGCCCGGGCAGGCCTGACGCCCGGTCGGCACCTGCCCCCGGCAGGGGGCAGGTGCCCGTGCTCAGCTGAACGGCAGCAGCATCACCGGCGTGCTGCTCGGGTGCGCGGAGCCGCCCGCGGGCTCCACCGTGACGCCGACGCCGACCGCGCCGTCCAGCGGGCCCTGCAGCAGCAGCGACCCGCTGGATGCCGGCAGCAGCCCGGCCGGCCGCATCGTCCCGGCGTCGTCGAACCAGAGTTCGTACGTCTTCCCGGCGGGCAGGGCCGGCATCCCGGAGGCCAGGAACCCGGCCTGGCCACGGCTCTGCGACCAGACCACCGTGCCGACGCCGGTGCCGGCCGTCGCGGTCGCCGTCCGGGCGTCCGGCGCGGTCAGCAGGCTGCCGAACACGGCCTGCTGGGCCTGCAGTTGCGTGGCCCGCGCATCGGCCTCGTCCGCCCGCCGGCTCTGGTCGACCGCAAGGCCGCCGAGCGCCGCGGCCAGCGCCACCGACGCCGCCAGCGCCAGCTTCGGCCAGTGCCGGACGAGCCGGCTGCGGCGCCGCCGCCCGGTCGGCTGCGGCACGACCGGCACCACGGCGGACGGCGGGGCGAGCTGGCGGACGGACCCGATGCCCGACATGACCCGGGCCCGCAGCTCGGCCGGCGGCGTCTCGGCCTCCGCGGCGCCCAGCCGGGCCAGGGTCGCGGCGAACTCCCGGACCTCCAGCGCACAGGCCTCGCACAGGGCCAGGTGGCGCTCGAACTCGGCGCGCTCCGGCCCGTCCAGGGCGTGGGCCGCGTACGCGCCGGTCAACGTGTGCAGCTCGGCTCCGCCGGTCACGACTCCACCCCCAGGCAGTCCCGCAGCCGGATCAGCCCGTCCCGCATCCGGGTCTTCACGGTGCCCAGCGGCGCGCTCAGCATGTCCGCCACCTCACGGTACGAGTAGCCCCGGTAGTACGCCAGGGTGACGGCCTGGCGCTGGAGCTCGGTCAGCATCCTCAGGCACCGCCGCACCTGCTCGCGCTCCAGGCGGCCCTCGACCTGCTCGGCGACCTCGTCGAAGGCCGGCATGTGCGAGCGGGCGGCGACCCGCTGCTCCCGGTCGGCGGTCGCCTGTGCGGAGCGGACCCGGTCGACCGCCCGGCGGTGCGCCATGGTCAGCACCCAGGACATCACCTCGCCGCGGTCCGGCTGGTAGCGCGCGGCGGTCCGCCACACCTCCAGCATCACCTCCTGGGTCACCTCCTCCGACTGCGCCGGGTCCCGCAGCACCCGGCGGACCAGGCCGAAGACCGGGCCCGCCACCGCGTCGTACAGCCGCCCGAACGCGTCCTGGTCGCCGAAGGCCACCTGGGCGACGAGTTCCTTGAGGTCCGGGCCGCGGCGCTGCGGGCCGGACAGGTGGACCACCGTGCTCACTCCGCCACCCCGCTCGGTCGGGCGGCGCGGACCGCCGGTCGGGCCGGGCAGGCATGCGGCCTGCCCGTCGGACGGATGACGGGCATCGGGAACCTCCGGGTCGTCGGCGGGACCACGCCGTCCACGGGCGGCGGCGGTCGTCGGGCACCTGTTGTTCGGAGCCGGACGCCCGCCGGATTGCCCGCGGACCGCACCAGCATGGCGGACCCGGCCGCGCGGCACACCGCCCCGGCCGGTACGGATCGGGTCCCATCCGATCGGCCGCCCGCTCCGAAGCACCGCGCGCGAGACCGTACGAACCCGAACCGCCAGGAGACCGCCGCCGTGCCCACCGACCGCCGCCCGCTGCCGCTGTTCCACGTCCGGGAGATCCACGCCGAACCGGCGGCCGCCGCCTCCCCGCGCGGCCGGCAGGTCCTGGAGCGCTTCCCCGGCGCCCGGGTGGTCGAGGTGGACTCGCACTGGCGGATCCCGCACCTGCACGGCAACGCCGGGAACGTCGAGCGGTGGGCGAGGATCAAGAGCGAGGTCCTGGTGCTCGGGGTGAAGAAGACCCTCACCGCCCGGCCCAACGGGCGCTCCGCCGACTGGATCGCCCCGAGCCCCGCCAACGGCTGCGCGCTGGCCTGCGCCTACTGCTACGTGCCGCGCCGCAAGGGCTACGCCAACCCGGTCACCGTCTTCACCAACATCGACCGGATCGTCTCCTACCTCGCCGGCCACGTCCGGCGGCAGGGCCGCAAGCCCTCACCCAACCAGTGCGACCCCACCGCATGGGTGTACGACATCGGCGAGAACAACGACTGCTCGGTGGACGCCCTGATCTGCGACAACACCGCCGACCTGATCCACGCCTTCCGTGAGTGGCCGACCGCCAAGGCCTCCTTCGCCACCAAGTGGGTCAACCGCGACCTGCTCGCCCTCGACCCGCGCGGCCGCACCCGCATCCGCTTCTCGCTGATGCCGCCCGCCGACGCCCGGCTGCTCGACATCCGCACCACGCCCGTCCCCGAGCGGATCGCCGCCGCCGGCGACTTCCTCGACGCCGGGTACGAGGTGCACTTCAACCTCTCCCCCGTCATCCTGCGCCCCGGCTGGCAGCGCGACTGGGCCGAACTGCTGCACCGGATGGACGACATGCTGCCCGCCGCTGTGAAGGCACAGGCCGCGGCGGAGATCATCATGCTGACCCACAACCGGGAGCTGCACGAGGTCAACCTCGGCTGGCACCCCAAGGCCGAGGAGCTGCTGTGGCGGCCCGCACTGCAGGAGGCCAAGACCTCCGAGAACGGCGCCCGCAACGTCCGCTACCGGGCCGCCGGAAAGGCGGTGGCGCTGGCCGAGCTCCGCGGCCTGATCGACCGGCACGCACCCTGGCTCCGGATCCGGTACGCCTTCTGACCGACCGTACGCCCGACCGACCGTCCCGCGGCCACCGCCCGGTGGCCCACCCGCCCCCGGGAGGACCGATGACCGAACAGACCGCACGGCCGCCGCGCTGCCTGGTGACCGGCGCCACCGGGTACATCGGCGGCCGCCTGGTGCCCGAACTGCTCGCGGCCGGCCGCGCCGTGCGCTGCCTGGTCCGCGACCCCCGACGGCTGCGCGACCACCCGTGGCGGGCCCGGGTGGAGACCACGACCGGCGACGTCACCCGGCCGCAGACCCTGGACGCCGCCTTCGAGGGCGTCGACACCGCCTACTACCTGGTGCACTCCCTCGGCACCGGCCCCGGCTTCGAACGCACCGACCGGGAGGCCGCCCGGGCCTTCGGCGCGGCCGCCGCCCGCGCCGGCGTCCGGCGGATCGTCTACCTCGGCGGACTGGTCCCCGCCGGCGTCCCCGCGCGCGAACTCTCCCCGCACCTGCGCTCCCGCGCCGAGGTCGGCCGGGTGCTGCGCGACAGCGGCGTGCCCACCGCCGAACTGCGCGCCGCGGTCATCATCGGCTCCGGCTCCGCCTCCTTCGAGATGCTCCGCTACCTCACCGAACGGCTGCCGGTCATGGTGACACCCAGCTGGGTGGGCACCCGGATCCAGCCGATCGCCGTCCGCGACGTGCTGCGCTACCTGGTCGCCGCCGCCGACCTGCCGCCCGAGGTCAACCGGGCCTTCGACATCGGTGGCCCCGACGTCCTGACGTACCGCCGGATGATGCTCCGCTACGCCGCGGTCGCCGCCCTGCCCCGCCGGCTCATCGTGCCGGTGCCCGTCCTGACTCCCCGGCTCTCCGGCCACTGGGTCGGCCTGGTCACCCCGGTGCCGAACTCCATCGCCCGGCCACTGGTCGAATCGCTGCGCCACGAGGTCATCTGCGCCGAGCACGACATCGCCCGGTACGTGCCCGACCCGCCCGAACAGACCGTCCCGGGCCTCAGCCGTCCGGTGCACGGCCTGATCGGCTTCGACGACGCCGTCCGCCTCGCCCTGCGCCGCATCCGGGACGCCCAGGTCACCACCCGCTGGTCCTCCGCCTCACTGCCCGGCGCCCCCAGCGACCCGCTGCCCACCGACCCCGACTGGGCCGGCGGCAGCCTCTACCAGGACGTCCGGGAACGCTGCGTCGACGCCGCCCCGGAGGCCGTCTGGCGGGTCGTCGAGGGCATCGGCGGCGAGAACGGCTGGTACTCCTTCCCGCTCGCCTGGGCCCTGCGCGGCTGGGCGGACCGCGCGGTCGGCGGGGTCGGGCTGCGGCGCGGGCGACGCGACCCGGCGCGGCTGCGGGTCGGCGACTCGCTGGACTTCTGGCGGGTCGAGGAGATCGAGCCGGGACGGCTGCTGCGGCTGCGGGCCGAGATGCGGCTGCCCGGCCCGGCCTGGCTGGAACTCTCGGTCGCCCCGGACGGCAACGGCGGCGCCCTCTACCGCCAACGGGCCCTCTTCCACCCCCACGGCCTCGCCGGCCACGCCTACTGGTGGTCCGTCGCCCCCTTCCACGCCGTCGTCTTCGGAGGCATGGCCCGCAAGATCACCGAACGCGCCCAGGCCGTCTGACCTCAGGGGAAGCACGTCAGGGGCGCGGAGGTGCCGCCCCTGACGTCCTCATTCCGCTGCCGGGCCGTCCTTGTCGAGCCATTGGCGGTAGACGGCGGCGAGGGCGGCCAGGACGGCGCCACCGCCGGGGAGGGCTGCGGTGAGGGCGGTGAGGGCGTTGGCGGCCTGCGCGGGAGTCGCCGTGGCCAGCCATTTCGGCCAGAAGCCGGTGGCGGGCAGGACGGCCCCGGGCCCGGCCGAGGCGGCCGTGCGGGCGGCCTCGCCGCCGAGCGTCTCGTCCCACTCGGCGAGGACCCGGGCGAGTTCGGTCCGCTGCCGGGAGGTGAAGCGGCGCAGTCCGATCACCTGCAGGCTCTGCCGGACGAGCGCCGGCCGCAGTTCACCGACCGCGCCCGTGGCGGCGAGCAGCAGCCGCGGGTCCTGGGAGAGCAGTTCGACCGCCCGGTCGTCGACGAGCCGGGCGAGCCGCCGGGCGAAGGCGTCGGTCTCGGCCCCGCTGCCGGTCCGCAGTCGGGCGATCTCCCAACGGGCGACTTCCACCCGGATCCCCATCAGCCTGTCGCCGAGGCCCTCGGCCAGCTCGGCGGCCTCGGCGAGCAGCCGTCCGGCCTCCTCGATGAAGCCCTCGTCGACGGCCCAGCGGGCGTGGGCGAAGTCGGCCTCGAGTTGCACGCCCTGATCGTGCTCCTCCGCGGCGCGGCTGCGGGCGGCGGAGGCGAGCGCCCGCGCGGAGTCGAGCTCGCCGAGGGCGGCCCGGACCCGGGCTTCCAGGAGCAGCAGCCGGGCGCCGCGTTCGCTGCCGGCGGGCCGGTCGCCGAGGACTTCGGCGGCGCCGTGCGGGTCGTCCAGTTCGAGCAGCCGGGTGACCTGGACCTCGGCGTGCCGTTCCCATTCCTCGGCGGGCACCTCGCGCAGGGTCGCGGCGAAGAGCGTCCGTCCGGAGCGGGATGCGAGGTAGGCCTGACTGCCGGGCGGCAGTTCGTCGATGGAGCCGGTGAGCAGTGCTTCGACGCCGGGCTGCCAGCGCCGGTCGAGTTCGGTGGCGGTCTCGCCGAGGCTGAGCCGGTGGTAGAGCTCTTCGGCGCGGGCGGTGAGGTCGTCCTCCTGCACGTAGTGCAGCACGGCGGCCTGGTGGATCTCGGCGACCTGTTCGGGTGCCTCGGCCCGCAGCAGTGGCAGGAGTTGGCGGCGGACGTCGCTGCGGTGCTCCAGGGCGCCGTCGGCGGCGACTCTGAGCAGGGACACCTCGCGGGCGAACAGGTCGAAGAGTTCGGCGGCCCGCAGGTCGTCGGGGACGGACACGCCGCTCGGCCCGGCCAGGACGTAGCGCAGCACGGCGGGGGTGAGGCGGCGCAGCACCAGGGCGGGGCGGGCGAGGTTGCGGACGTCGCGGTCCTCGATGTGGTCGAGGACGCGGCGGTAGAGGTAGCCGTGCAGTTCTTCGCCGGTGATGCGGTCGCGGGTGGCGGAGCCTTCGATGCCCGTGAGTTCGGCGGTGCCGTCGGCCCGGACGAGGTCGGCGGCGAGGCGCAGGCTGAGCGGGTTCCCGCCGACGAGGTCGATGACGGGGTCGAAGCCGGCCGGGTCGGCGGCCGGGCCGAGCAGGGCGCCCAGGTAGGCGCGGGCGGCGTCGCGGTCGAAGTCGGGCAGTCGCCGTTCGCGGGCGGGGAGTTCGGCCGGGGCTCGGCCGGAGAGGACGATCCGGATGGCCGGGTTGGCGTCGGCGAGCAGATCGAACATCCGCCAGAGTTCGGCGAGCACCTCGGGGCCCTGGTACTGGGCGGTCTCGAAGGTGTCGATCGCGAGCAGCACGGGCCCGGCGGGCAGGGCGAGGGTGAGCAGCCGGGCGAACTCGCGGTAGAGCTCCTCGCGTTCGGCGGGCGCGGTGAGCAGCCGGGCGGAGGCGGTGATGTGGTCGGGGGTGCCGCGGGCGGCGGCCGCGGAGTCGGCGTGGGCGGCGGCGAGGGTGTGCAGGTCGGGGGCGGAGGCGCGGGCGATCCACTTGCCGGTGAAGAACTCGGCGAGGGGTCGCAGGCCGGGGTGCTGGATGCGCAGTTGGCGGACGGCGTCGAGGAGCAGGGTGAGCGGTTCCTGCGGGAGCATGCCGAACCGGTCGAGGTCGATGAAGGCGAAGGGCAGCCGGGGGCTGGTGCCGCGGTGTTCGCCGTCGAGGATGAAGCGGGCGAGGACGGTGGACTTGCCGATGCCGCCGGGTCCCCAGATCAGCATCGGCCGGCGGTCGGTGCCTGCGGTGTGCTCCGCGAGTTCGGCGAGGATGTCGGCGCGGCCGCCGAAGTGGGTGCTGACCAGGCGGCGCAGCGGTTCGAGGAGTTGGCGGCGTTCGAGGTGGTCGGTGATCTCGGCTGCGCCGGGCAGGCCGGGGACGAGTCCGCCGAGCCATTCGGCGACCCGGGCGGTGGCGAGGAGTTCCTCGAGGTCCTGTTCGGCGGGGGGCGGGGCGGTGCCGGTGAGGTAGCGGGTGAGGGCGAGTTGGACGGGTCCCTGGGGGCGGTCGGGGTTGGCGTCGAGGGCGCGGCGGTAGGCGTCCGGGCCGGCCATGGCGGCGAGGGTGGTGCGGCGCAGGGCCTCCGGCAGGCGCCATTCGGGGCTGCCGTCGGCGCCGTAGACGGGTTCGCTGACGGCGAGGAGGGCCTGCAGGGCGGCGTCGTCGGGTTCGTGGCCGACCGGGCGGAGGGTGGCGGGGTTGTAGCAGGCGAGGACGGCGGCGGCCTGGCGGTAGGCGTGTTCGGCGGGCGGGGGCGGGGCTGCGGCCTCGGCCGTCCTGCGGCTCAACCGGTCGAGCCGTTCCTCGACGGCGCCGGCGGTGATGCGCGTGCGGGCCTTGCTCATCGCAGTACCTGCCTGTCGAAGACTGCGTTGGCGGTGTCGCGGACGGTGTCGGGGAGTTGGCGGATCGCGGCGGCGCGGTCGGCGGGCAGCATGTCGAGCATCCGGTCGACGATGTTCTCGATGACGGGCGGCGCGATCTCGGTGTCGAGGCCGCAGGCGAGCCGGCCGAAGAAGTCGCACAGGACGCGGCGGTCGATGGTGCCGACGGGTTCGGTGAGGACGGAGTCGAGGGCGGCGAGTCCGGGGCGGCCGTAGCCGAGCAGGAGGACGCGCAGGCCGGGGAGGCGTTCGCGGATGGCGGCACCGGCGAGGTGGTCGATCAGGGCGGCGGTGTCGGCCTGGAGCGGTACGTGGTCGAGGCTGTCGACGACGAGCAGGTACTTGGCGCGGACGGATTCGTCGTAGAGCTGGCCGACCAGCCAGTCCCGCAGCCGGCGGGCCTGGGCGGCGCCCTGGGCGTACTGGTCGACGGTGGGTTCGGGCAGTTTGAGCTGGGAGGCGACGGAGCTCATCAGGTCGAAGGGGGTGCAGACCTGGTCGGCCCATTCGCTGAGGTCGACGAGGATCGGTTTGAAGCTCTGCAGCTGCTGGGCGACGTGGCTGACGAGGTACCAGGTGTAGGACTTGCCGCAGCTGCGGGGGCCGGTGACGAGCAGGACGCGGCTGCGGCTGTCGGAGACCAGGTCCTTGAGGTGGGTGCGGAGCAGGGTGCGGTCGAGGAAGAGCCGCTGGCCGAGCAGGTCGGTGGCGTACGGGTCCTCGGCGGTGTCGCCGTCGGGGCCGGCGAGCACGGGCGGCCCGGCCGGGACGGCGGTGAGCAGCCGCTCGGCGAGAGCAACCACGGCGGGGAACCGGCCGTGGCACAGCGCGTCGAGGAACTCCTCGATCCAGCCCTCCCGTTCGGCGAGGTCGATGACCTCGTGGGCGATGGTGCGCAGGTCCCCGCCGCCGCTGATGGCGTCCAGCCGGCGGTCGAGGTAGGAGATCTCCCGCTTGAGGTCGGCCAGCGTGTAGTCGTTGACGACGGCCTCCTCGAGGTGTCGTCGGTCCGTGCCGGAGAGTCTCACCGCCACCACCTCCTAGTCGGCCGGGGGGAAGAGTCCGCCGGCGTGTCCGCGCCGCTCCAGCAGGGTGCGGACGGCGGGCAGCGGGATCGCCTCGTTCCAGGCGGGGCGGTGGCCGGGGCTGTAGTCGGGGTCGCCGCTGTGGTGCAGGGCGACGAGTTGCAGGTCGAGGTCGAAGCAGGGCGAGCCGGAGGAGCCGGGTTCGGTGTCGGCGCCGTGCCGGACGCGGGTGCGGTTGGCGTTGCTGCCCAGGACGGGGCCGAGGGCGAGTTTGAGCGGACCGCCGGAGGGGTGCTGGAGCAGGAGGAGGATCGCGCGGTCGCCGTCGGCGGGGGCGGCGGAGCCGGTGATCCAGCCGCGGGCGGGGGCGTCGGGGGCGGCCCGGTCGGCGGCGACGGGATCGTGTCCGGCCTCGGTGGCGAGGCGGAAGAGCGCGTAGTCGAGTTCGTCCTCGGCGGGCAGGGCGTCGCCGGGGTCGGGGCGGCTGTCGAGCGGGCTGGGCGGGCTGGCGTCGACGAGCCAGTCGCCGTCGGCGAGCGGGTAGGTGGTGCCGGGGTTGAGCACCGTGCCGTCGGCGGACTTCTTGTGGTCGAACCGGACGAGCACCTCGGAGGGCTTGCTGCGGGCGTCGATCACCGGGGCGAGGACGTGGTGGTTGGTGAGGCAGAGGTCGGGGGCGACGAGCAGCGTGGTGCCGTAGCAGGTGCCGGCCGGGGTGCCGACCTCCACCCGGCCGACCCGGCCTTCGAGGGCGCCGAGCCGGCGGCGCCAGTCGGTCGGGTCGAGGTAGCCGGGCCGGTCGCCGAGCAGCCGTTCCAGGGTGTCGCGCTGTTCGGGCTGGACGGGGCCGATCCGCCACCGCTCGGCGACGGCGGACAGCTGCGGGTTGGTGGGGTTGGCCTCGCGGGCGCCGGCGACCAGGGCCGGGGCCCAGCCCTCACGGTCGGCGGTGTCGAGGACCTCGAAGGCGACCGTGCGCAGGTTGGCGCCGAGCGAGATCTCCTCGCGGCGGCGGTCGAGGTGGAGGCGGAGCATCTGGTCGAAGCCGGCGAGGGTGAAGGCGTCGAGCAGGGCGGCGACGGCCTCCCGCATCTGCGCTCCGGGCAGGGTCATCAGGGGTGCCCCCGGTCGGGGTGTGCGGTCCGCGCCTGGTCGGCGGGGCCGCGGGTCGGGTGCGCCGCCGGTCGGGCGGCGGGCGGGGCGGTCGGGCGGCGTTACGTTCCGAGCCGGGCCCGGACGGGTGCGCGGACGGCCGGGCAGGCGAGGTACTCGGCGGCGCCGTGGTGGTTGGCGCTGTCGTTGACCACCAGGACGTCCTCGGTGAGGCTGCTCGGCTCGTACTCCGGGCGGACGGTGTGGTCCAGGGCGACCAGGTCGCGCGCGTCGCAGGCGTTGCGCCAGGCGGCGACGCCGGGCGGCACGGTGAGCGGGGCGGTGAGCCGGTCCTGGATCTCGGTGATGCCGAGCGGCGAGCCGATGGTGATCAGCAGCGGAACCTCGCCGGGGTAGGTGCGCAGCACCTCGTAGGCGATCACCGAGCCGAGGCTGTGGCCGACGACGACGAGCGGCCCGTCGGCCTCCTCCAGGGCGCTCGCGGCGACCTTCTGGATCTGTTCGCGCATCCCGCCGAAGAAGTAGGCGTGCACGTCCTTGAAGGCGTGCCGGGCGAGGGCCTGGAAGGCCAGGGTGCGGCCGAACCGGGGCAGCGGCAGCACCTCCAGTCCGGCGGCGGCGCCGGGTGCGCCCTCCCCCGCGGACAGCGCCTCGGCGGCGTACACCATGTTCCGCAGCCAGGGGTCGAGCGGCCCGGGGGCCGTGCTCTCCAGGGCTCCCGTCCCGGTCTCGGCGCGGACGGCGGCGAGGAACTCCTCCGGCGGGGCGGGGGCGGTCGGCCCGGCGGCCTCCAGCGCCGCGCCCGAGGCCGGCAGTTCGGTGATCCCGTCGTCGGGGACGGGTCCCGGCAGCGGCTCGTGGTAGCGCAGCGGCGCCCAGTACGCCATCCGCGAGACCTCGCCCATCGGCCGGCCGAAGAGGGCGGCGTCCCATTGCTCCTTCAACTGCTGCTCGGGCGGCTTGTTGCCGATCCCGTGCACGTACACGATGGCTGGCCCCATGGCATGCCTCCGGCGACTCGCTCTCCCTCCAGTGTCGGCCCCTTCGGCGGCGAGCTCAATCGCCCACGGACGGCTGTCTGCCCGGCGCCCGGCCGGTGGTGACGGTCCGTGGCCGATCGGCCGGTGCGGTCCCGGCCGCCGGGCCGGGGCGGCGGCCGTCCGGGGTGACGGTCCGTGGCCGAGGTCCGGGGCCGACCGCGGCCGGCCCACGGGATTTCAGCTGACGCCCGGTCGGCCCGGGCCGGCCGGCCCCCTCGGTGTCGCCCTGGGTGACGGACGCAGCGGAGGAGCCGCACCGGGCGAACGGTCGCGCTCGGTGTACGCCGCGCCTTCGGCGAGGGAAAATCGGTGTGCGGAGCGCCGCGGCCCGGCTAGGTTCGACGGGTGCCGGCCGACCGGTCGCACGCGCCACGGGTACGGAGGCTCGCATGACCGGGACGGACATGTCAGGGACGCGCGCCCCGGTGCCCGCCGCCACGGCGGGGAGCCCCGCGGCCGGGGAGCGGCGGACGCTCGCCGGGCTGCTGGCCGGCCACCGTCCGCGCACCGCGCGGGAGGCCGCGGACCTCGCCCGGATCGCACCCCTGGCGGCCGTCGCGGACCCGTACGACCGTGGACGGCCGCTGCACGTGACCGCCTCCGCCCTGATCGTGCACCCCGCCGGGCGGGAGGTGCTGCTGCGCTGGCACGAGCGCCAGCAGGACTGGCTGCAGGTCGGCGGGCACGGCGACCCCGGCGAGGAGTTCCCGGGCGCGGTGGCCCTGCGCGAGGCCGAGGAGGAGACCGGCCTCACCGATCTGGTGTTCTGGCCGTCGGCGGCGCTGCTGCACCTGGTCGTGCTGCCGGTGCCCGCCTCAAACCGCGAGCCGGCCCACGAGCACGCCGACCTGCGGTTCGTGCTTGCCACCGGCACCCCCGGGGCGGCCCGCCCCGAGCGGCCGGGCGCCCGGGTGCGGTGGCTGCCGCTCGCCAAGGCGGCCGCGGCGGCCCGCGGCGAGGCCCTGCGGGAGTCGCTCGCCCGGCTGGACACCTTGCTGGAGGACGGCGCCCCGGCCGCGCCGCAGGACTGACGGACCGTCACGGAACGGATGAGGTGGATGGGACTGCACGCCGACCAGGTGCTCGTCTTCGACGCGGACGACACGCTCTGGGAGAACAACGTGCTCTTCGAGCGCGTCATCGAGGGCTTCCTCGACTGGGTGGCCGGGGACCCGGCCGCCCGGCAAGCCGCGCGGGCGGTGCTCGACGCGGTGGAGGCGGCGAACGCGGCGACCCTGGGCTACGGCGCCGCCGTGTTCCGGCACAACCTGGCCGAGAGCCTCGGACAGCTGCGGGGCCGGTCCGTCACGGCGGACGACCGGGACCGGATCGACCACCTGCTGCTCCCGCTGACCAGCCGCACGGTGGAACTCATCCCCGGCGTCGCCGACACCCTCGCACAGCTGGCCGGGCGGCACCGGCTGCTGATGCTCACCAAGGGCGACGAGTCCGAGCAGCGGCGCAAGGTCGAGGCGTCCGCCGTCGCGCACCACTTCGGCGGGATCCACATCGTGGCCGAGAAGAACGTCGACACCTACCGCCGACTGGTCGCCGAGCTCTCCCTGGCCCCCGACCGCACCTGGATGATCGGCAACTCCCCCAAGTCCGACATCGTGCCCGCCCGCCGGGCCGGGCTGAACGCCGTCTTCATCCCGCACGAGCACACCTGGGTGCTGGAGCACGAGGAGTTCGGCGCGCACACCGCCACCCTGGAGCTGGCGGCCTTCACCGACCTGCTCGCCCACTTCTGACCGGACGGCCACCACGGGTTTGGCGGGTGTGCGAACCGGCTAACCGCCCGATATGGACGTTCACACCTTCTCCGGATCCAGGCGTCCGCCGATCGCCGGATGGCTGGACGCACCGTCCGACTGGGCCGCCCTCGACCCCGTGTCGGAGCGCCTGCACGGGCTGCTGCTGCAGGTGCCGCAGCCCGTGCGGGACACCCTGCACGGTGTGTGGCTCGGGCATCACCTGCACCCCGCGGTGGTCCAGCTCCCGGTGGGCTGCTGGCTTTCGGCCGCCCTCCTGGACGCCGCCTGCACCTCCCCCGACGCGGCCCGCCGGCTCACCAGGATCGGCCTGATCGGCGTGGCCCCGGCCGCCTGGACGGGCTGGGTCGACTGGTCGACCCTGGGCCCCGAGCAGCGCCGCACGGGCCTGGTCCACGCCGTCGGCATCGTCACCGCGGCCGCCCTGCAGGGCGCCTCGCTGGCCGCCCGCTGCCGCGCCGCCCGCACCGGCTCGGCCCCCACGACCGGCCGCCTCCTCGGCCTCGCCGGCCTCACCGTGGCCGCCGCAGCCGCCGCCCTCGGCGGGCACCTCGCCCACCGCCAGGAGCCCGCAGAGACCAGCTGAGACCGGCTCCCGCACGCAGGGCATCGACCCGCCGACGACGGACCGTCAGACCGCTCGGTCGCCCAGCGGGCGGGTGATCCTCGTGGGCCCGTACTCCGCGCACCAGTCGCAGTCGCAGACCGTCAGGGCATTGGCCCGGCAGTGCGCCGTGGCCCAGTACACGGACTCGCAGGGCCCCGGGTCGACGGGTGCGCCGTCCGCGGGCAGCGCGCGCCGGCACCAGCCGCACCGGATCTCGGCCCCTGCGCCGGCTGCCCGGAGCCTCGCGGCAGCGGCCGTCGCGCGCTCCAGAGCCACCTCCGCGACGAGGGCCACCGGCGCGTCGTCCAGCAGTTGCCTGCTCTGCCACAGACTCGCCCCGCTCACCGCCCGTACCGCCTTCACCGCCTCGATCCCGCGCTCCCCCGCACCGGTCAGGTACACCGAGAAATCCGGATCCTCCATTGCCCGTCCCCCTCCCCGAACCCCGTCGCCGACCCCGAGTACCGGCGTGCCGGTGCAGAGTACCGGCGTGCCGGTGCAGTTGCCGGCGCCGTTCGGCCTCGACCTCGACACCGCGGAGTTCTGAGCGCGGGCGGGCGCAGAGCGGGGGAGGCTGACAGCAGGGGCGCTCGGCGGTTCAATGGTGGTCGGGGCCCAGTGGGGGCCGGAGGCAGGCATGGACGCGGCCGCGGTACTGGCCGGTGCCAGGCGCTCGCACCGCGGGCACGCCTGGCGGGACGCCTGCGGGCTGTACGCCGCCGCGGACGGTGACGCGCCGGGTGGGTTGGACGTAGGGGACCTGGAGGACTGGGGCGAGGCGGCGCAACTGCTCGGCCGGGGCGAGGAGGCGTCGGCCGTCCTGCAGCGGGCGTACCTGGCGCGCGAGGAGGCGGCGGACGTCCGCGGTGCGCTGCGCTGTGCGTTCTGGCTGGCCGAGGTGCTGGCGATGCGCGGGGAGTTCGCGCACGCGGGCGGCTGGCTGGCACGGGCCGGGCGGCTCGCCGGGTCCGACCCGCCGTGCGCCGAGCAGGGGTACCTGCTGGTCCGGGAGGCGGAGCGGCAGCTGCAGCAGGGCGAGCACGAGGCCGCGTTCGGGACGGCGGGGCGGGCCCTGGAGCTGGCGGGGCGGTTCGGGGACCGGGACCTGGCGGCGCTGGCGGCCCAGCTCCAGGGCGCCGCGCGGATCGGCCAGGAGCGGGTGGACGAGGGCCTGGCGCTGCTGGACGAGGCGATGGTCGCGGTGACCGCCGGGGAGACCGGCCCGCGGGTGACCGGCTGGGTGTACTGCATGGTGATCGCGATCTGCCAGGAGTTGCAGGAACTGCGCCGGGCCCGCGAGTGGACACTCGCGCTGGACGCCTGGGCGGACTCGCTGCCGCAGTTCGACGGCGGGTACTCGGGGATCTGCCTGGTGCACCGCTCGGAGCTGCTGCGGCTGGTGGGCGACTGGCCGAACGCCGCCGTCCAGGCCCGGAGCGCCTGCGAGCGGCTGACCCGCGGGTTCGGGGAGTTCCTCGCGGGCGGTGCCTTCTACCAGCTCGGCGAGATCCACCGGTTGCGCGGGGAGTGGGCGCGGGCCGAGGAGGCGTACCGGCAGAGCGGGCGGTACGGCTGCGACGCCCAGCCGGGGCTGGCCCTGCTGCGGCTGGCCCGGGGCCGGCCGGAGGCGGCGGCGGGCGGC
>NZ_JAHTIK010000001.1:1336179-1416037 GCF_025655475.1 Kitasatospora sp. DSM 101779
CCCCGGACCGGCTCGCCCGGGCCCGGCTGCTGCCCGCCCTGGTGGAGGTCTCCCTCGCGACCGGCGGGACGGCCGAGGCCCGGGCCGCCGCCGAGGAGCTCGCGGGGATCGCCACGACCTTCCGCCGGCCCGCCCTGGACGCGCAGGCCGCGCAGGCCCGGGCCGCCCTGCTGCTCGCCGGGCGGGCGCAGGCCGGGCCGCCGATCGAGGACCCGGCCGAGGACCTGACCGAGGCCCTGACCGAGGCCCGCCGGGCCTGGCGGCTGTGGCGAGACCTGGACGTGCCCTACGAGACGGCCCGCGCCCGGGTGCTGGTGGCGCGGGCCTGCCGGGCACTCGGGGACGAGGACACCGCGGCGGTGGAGCTGGACGCGGCTGGCGCCGGGTTCGCCCGGCTGGGTGCCGGGCCCGATCTGGCGGTGGCCCGGGCGGCTGCCGCCGGGCGGGAAGGCGGCGGCCAGCCTGGCCTCTTTGCGGCCCCGGCGGAGACACCCGCCGGGCTGACCCCGCGCGAGGTGGAGGTGCTGCGGCTGGTCGCCGAGGGCGGCACCAACCATGCGATCGCCCGGGAGCTCCACCTCAGCGAGCGGACGGTGGCCCGGCACATCAGCAACATCCTCGGCAAGCTGGACGCCGGATCCCGCACGGCCGCCGCCGCGTACGCCTTCGAGCACGGCCTGGCGGGCGCCCGTTCCGCGGGCCGCTGACGGCGCCGCCGGCTGCGCAGATCTGCCCATCCGTGTCGGCCCGGAACACATGGTTCTGCCGATGCGCCGCCCCGCCCCCGCGCCCTAGCGTCGAAGTACGGCGAAGGTCCACGGAAGGCGGCGACGACCGTGACACTCCGGACTACCGCGGCACACCGGACGACCGTGACGCCCCGGGCACAGGCCCCGGCCGACGCACCGGCGAGGACGGGCACCCCCGCACTCGCGCAGGCGGGCCGGGCGGCGACGGCCCTCGGGACGGCGCTCGCGGAGCGGGGCGAACACGCCGCCGCCGAACGCATGCTGCGCCGTGCGGTCCGCTGCTGCACGGCCGCATACGGACCGGACGATCCGCGGCTGGCGGTGCCGCTGCGGGCGCTCGGGGCGGTCTGCGCCGCGCGTGGCCGGCTGGCCGAGGCCGAGGCCCTGCTGAACCGGGTGCTGGTGCTGGTCGCGGGGCCGCCGGACGGAACGGAGGAGGAGTCATGAACGGGGAACGGCACGAGACCGTGGTCATCGGCGCGGGGCAGGCCGGGCTCGCCGTCGGCCACCAGCTGGCCCGGCACGGACGGGAGTTCGTGATCCTGGACGGCAACGACCGGATCGGCGACAACTGGCGCTCACACTGGGACTCGCTGCGGCTGTACAGCCCGGCCCGCTACGACGGACTGCCCGGGATGCGCTTCCCCGCGCCCGGCTGGTCCTTCCCCGGCAAGGACCAGGTGGCGGACTACCTGCAGGCGTACGCGGAACGGTTCCGCCTGCCGGTGCGCACCGGTGTCCGGGTCACCCGGCTCTCCCGAGCGGACACCGGCGGCCCGGACGGGGGCGGCGGCTGGATCGTGGACACCGACGGGGGCCGGCTGCTCGCCGAGAACGCCGTGGTCGCCACCGGCACCTTCGGCCGCGGGCCGTACGTCCCGCCGTTCGCGCCGCAGCTCGATCCGCGGATCCTGCAGCTGCACTCCTGCGAGTACCGCAACGAGCGGCAGCTGCACGACGGCCCGGTGCTGGTGGTCGGCGCCTCGCACTCGGGAGCGGACGTGGCGTACGAGGTGGCCGGGCGGCACCGGACGGTGCTGTGCGGCCGGGAGACCGGGCAGATCCCGCTCACCCTGGAGGCGCGGTCGACCCGGCTGGCCTTCCCGGTGCTGTGGCAGATCGCCGACCGGGTGCTCACCATGGGCACCCCGCTGGGTCGGCGGATGCGCGAGGAGGTCCGCTCGCACGGCGGGCCCTTGCTGCGGGTGAAGGCCGCGGACCTGGCGCGCGCCGGGGTGGAGCGGGTGCCGGAGCGGATGGCCGGGGTGCGCGGCGGCATGCCGGTGCTCGCCGGCGGACGGGTGGTCGAGGTGGCCAACGTCGTCTGGTGCACCGGCTTCCGGCAGGACTTCGGCTGGATCGACGCGCCCGTGACCGGCCCGGACGGCTGGCCGCTGGAGCACCGCGGCGTGGCCGAGGACGCACCCGGCCTGTACTTCTGCGGGCTGTCCTTCCAACGGGCGTTCAGTTCGATGCTGATCGGCGGCGCCGGCAGGGATGCCGCGGTCGTGGCGAAGCACATCGCCGCCCGCGAACGCCGTCTGCACCGGGCGGAACGCCGGGAGCACGTCCTGTCCGCCGCCTGACGGCCGTGCCGGGAGCGGGCGGGACGACGCGGACGGGGACGACGCGGGCGGGACGAGGCGGGCGGGGACGACGCGGGCGGGGACGACGCGGCCAGCCGGAGGGCTTGACGCCATAGATGCTAAGCGCGCATAGTATTTCCCATGAGGAAGCTCGCCACGGCACAGACCGTCTCCACCGCCCACCCGTCCGCCTTCTTCGCCCGCTGGGCCGACATGGCCACCTGGCCGGAGTGGAACACCGACACCACCTGGGTCCGGCTGGACGGCCCGTTCGTCGAGGGCGCCACCGGCGTGCTCAAGCCGAAGGGCGGCCCCAAGGTGCCCTTCACCGTCGCGAAGCTCGTCCCCGGGCGGGAGTTCACCGACGTCTCCCGGCTGCTCGGCGCCCGGCTGACCTTCCGTCACCTGGTCGAGCGCACCGAGCAGGGCGGCACCCTGGTCAGCGTCGACGTCACCCTCGACGGACCCCTCGCCGCGGTGTGGAACGCGATCCTCGGCAAGGACATCCGGTCGAGCCTCCAGCACGACCTCGACCGGCTCGCCGCCACCGCCGAGGCCGACAGCGCGGTGTCCGCCGCATGAGGGCCTGGCTCGGCGTCGTCTGCCGCGACCACGTCCTGCGCGGCACCGGGCTGGGCATCGCCCAGCTCAACCACGGCCGCCGGGACGCCGTCGCGCGCCTGGCGGCCGGCGACTGGCTCGTCTACTACTCGCCGCGGACGAGCCTCACCGGCGGCCGCCCGCTGCGCGCCTTCACCGCCATCGGCACGGTCGCCGACGACGAGGTCTGGCAGGCCGACGAGGGCGACTTCACACCCTGGCGGCGGCGCGTCGACTACCTCCCCGGCGCCGCCGAGGCGCCGCTCGCCCAGTTCGACGGCGCGCTCGACCTGACCTCCGGCGCCAACTGGGGGTACCGGCTCCGCCGCGGACTGGTCGAACTCACCGCCCACGACCTCGGCCTCGTCCGGGCCGCTATGGTCACCGCATGACCGACCATCCGCCGCGGCTGGCCAGCGGCTTCACCGACGCCGACGAGAGCCCCGGCCTGCTGCTCTGGCAGGTCACCAACCGCTGGCAGGCCGCCCAGCGCGCCGCCCTCAGGCCGTACGGGCTCACTCACGTCCAGTTCGTCCTGCTGGCCTCGCTGAGCTGGCTGCAGGCGGACGGCCCGGTCACCCAGAAGCAGCTGGCCGACCACGCCGCCACCGACCCGATGATGACCTCCCAGGTACTGCGCGCCCTGGAGTCCCGCGGCCTCGTCCACCGGCTGCCGCACCCGCACGACCGCCGCGCCCGCGCCCTCGCCCCCACCGACGAGGGCCGCGCCCTCGCCGACCGCGCCGTGACCGCCGTCGAGGCCTGCGACCGCACCTTCTTCGCACCGCTCGGCACCGACGCCGCCACCTTCACCGCGGCCCTGCGCACCCTCCGCACCGCCGCAGCGCCCACCGGGGAGTGACACCGGGTCAGAACAGCCACCGGTAGGCGAGGTAGCCGGCGCCGGCCAGAAGCAGCACCAGGCCGAGGAAGCAACCGCAGGTCCCCCAGGTCACCTCACTGGCAGCCATCCGGCTGTCCCCAGCCGGGCCGGCCTTCGAGAGCTCGTGCTGCCGCAGCGCCTCGGCGACGGCCCGCCGGGTGTCCTCCTGCCGCTTGCGCTCGGCCTTCTTGATGCCCTTGGCGATCGCTCGCCGGACTTCGTACCGGTCGCGGTGGTTCATCCGACATCCCCCCGTCGCACCCTCGGTGTCCGGGTGCCCGTCGGTCCGCATGCTAGCGCCCGAGATCACCTGCACCGCTCGGCCGGACACCCCCGCCGGGCGGGCGCGCGTGCCGCGCGCGGCACGTTCGCACACCGCCGCGGTCAGCGTCCGACCGTCAGCGGTCAGCCGTGGACGATGCGTTCCACCGCGAACAGGTCGGCGGTACCGAGCCGCCGTCACGGGCCGCGCGGCGGCGTCCCCGGCGCGGGCGGCGGGAACGGGCCCGTACCATCGGGGGCATGCTCACCGTTGCCACCTGGAACGTCCTGCACCGCGTCCACGCGGAGAACTGGAGCAGCGACGTCCTCGACCGGTGGCCCGAGGAGGTGCCGCGGATCGCCGCCGTCACCGCCCGGGTGGCCGCGCTGACCGAGCGGGTGGTGGCGCTGCAGGAAGTGAGCGGCGATCAACTGGCCTCGCTGCACGCCGCGTTGCCCGCGAGCCGGAGCGTCCACGCGCTCGACTACCCGCGGATCCCGACGCCGCGCCGCATTCCGACCCAGCTGGCCGACCGCAGTGAGCACCTGGTGCTGCTGGTCGACGGACCGGGCGAGGTGGTGGCCGCCGAGGCCTTCGCGGAGGACCCGGGCAAGGGTCTGCTCGCCGTCCGTACGGCGGGCCTGCTCGTCGTCGCCACCCATGTGAGCACCGGTCCTCGCCGCCCCCGCCAACTCGCCCGGCTGGCGCAGGTGGTGGCCGCGGCGGCGGACGGCGCGGCCGTCCTGCTCGGCGATTTCAACGCGGACCGGACGACCGTCGCCGCCGAACTCGGCCCGGGCTTCGCCGTCGCCGAACTCCCGCCCGGGGCACCGCCGACCAGGCCGCGCGAGACCGGCGCGGGGAAGTCCCAGTGGATCGACCACGTGGTGGTGCACGGCCTCGGCAGCCGCGGCGCCCTGGTCGAGGACGTGGCCGGCGTCTCCGACCACAACCCCGTCCACGCCGAGGTCGGCCCCCTGCCGACCGGCTGACACCGATGGTGCGGCAGAACCGGACGCCGGCGCGACAGGAGGGCGCAGTGGCACCGCAGGACCCGCTGGCGGGCTTCTACGACGGCCTCGCCGCCGACTACCACCTGATCTACGCGGACTGGGAGGCGAGCGTCCGGCGGCAGGGGGCCGCCCTGGACGTGCTGCTCGCGGACCGTCTGGGGGCCGGGCCGGCGGACGTGCTCGACTGCTCCTGCGGCATCGGTACCCAGGCGATCGGGCTGGCGCTGCGCGGGCACCGGGTGGTCGGCTCCGACCTCAGCGCGGTGGCGGCGGCCCGGGCGAGGCGGGAGGCCGCCGCCCGCGGTGCGGTGCTGCCCGCCGTGGCGGCGGACATGCGCCGGCTGCCGTTCGCCCGGGGCCGGTTCGACGCGGTCGTGTGCGCGGACAACTCGCTCCCCCACCTGCTGACCGCGGAGGACGTCCGCACCGCCCTCGGCGCGATGCGGCGGGTGCTCCGCCCGGGCGGCCTGCTGGTCGTCAGCACCCGTCCGTACGACGAACTGCGCCGCACCCGGCCCACCGGGACGCCGCCGCAGGTGGTCGAGGCCGCCGGGGTCCGGACCACCACCTTCCAGCGGTGGCACTGGCACGAGGACGGCGAGCACTACGACCTGGAGATGGTGCAGGAGTCCAGCGGGCCGGGCGGTGTCCGCACCGAGGTCCGTCGTGCCGTGTACTGGGCGCTCGCCCGGGAGCAGCTGACCGGGCTGGTGCTCGGCGCGGGCTTCACCCGGCCGCTGTGGGCCGAGCCCGCGGCGAGCGGCTTCTTCCAGCCGGTGCTGACGGCCTTCGCCCCGTGAGCGGACCAGCCCGGCAGGGGAGGTTTGCCGGTCGCGGCCCGGGCCAGACGCCCGGAAGGGCGGGCCCGCGCTCCTGACCCGCGGGCCGCCCGGCCGCGTCCGGGCCCGTCGGGGCGTCGCACCGGGCGGTCGGACGGCCGAGCGGTCGGGCCGCAGCGGCGGCGATCCGCGGGCGCCGCACCGAGGATGGGGAGCATGGCAGAGCGGCAGGCACCGGCCGACGGTCGGGACGAGAGCCCGGAGGAACGGGCCGACCGGCTGTGGACGGAGCTGCTCCAGGAGGTGCGGGTCGCGCAGACCGGCGCACAGATCATGTTCGGCTTCCTGCTGACGGTGGTGTTCACCGAGCGGTTCACCACGCTGCACGGGTTCGACCGTGCCCTCTACGTCGGCGTGGTCACCCTGGGTGCGGTCGCCACCGGCACACTGATGGCCCCGGTCTCGTACCACCGGCTGCTGGCCGGGCGGCACGTCAAGCCGCGGATGGTGGCTGCCGCGTCCCGGATGGTCTCGCTCGGGGTGGTCCTGCTCGGCCTGAACGTCGGCGCCGCTCTGCTGCTGCTCCTCAAGGTCGCCGGCCTCACCTGGGGAGCCTGGGTGATCGCGGGCGCCGTACTGGCGTGGTTCGCGGTCTGCTGGGTGCTGTTCCCGGTCGCGCTGCTGCGCCGGTCCGGCCCACGGCGGCGCTGAGCAGGACTCAGCGCCGCCGTGGGCCGGACCGGCGGTGGTCGGCGGGGGCGGGGCCGGTCAGGTGTCCTGCTCCGGCGGCTGCACGGTGTCGCGGCCGTCCTGGTGGTGGCGGTCGAACCGGTCGTGGCGGTGCGGCCAGTGCCGGTGGTGCCGCGGACGGCGTTCATGCCGCTCGTGCGGCGTGCGCAGCGTCTCGGCCGGTGGTCCGGGGTTCACCGGAACGGTGCGGACGGTGCCGGCGGGAGGATCGTGCGGGCGCAGTTCGGGCGGGCCGGGGTTGACGGTCATGGCGGCCTCCTTACCCCTCCACTGTGCGCCTGCCCGGGCCGCCCGGCCACGAAACCGCAGCCCCGGACCCACAGCCCCGGACTCCCGGGTGTGGAGCAGGCCGGCCCGGGCAGACGCGGGTCACGGGGCCGGTCGGCCACGGCCCGGCTCCGCTGGAGGTGATCGGCTGTGCTGTCCGCGACCGGCGGGCCCCGGCAGGCGCTGTCCCGGGTCTGTGCGCCGTTGCTGGCCTTCCTGACCGCCCTGTTCGCGTTCTGGGCGGTGGCCGCCGGGGATGACGACCCGGCCGCCCGCGCCGTCCCGACCGCCCTGGCGCTGGCCTTCGGTGCACTCGCGGTGCTGGCCGCGGCCCATCCGCTGGTGTTCGCCCGCTGCCGCCGGCGCAGGCCGGTGGGCCGCGGCTGAACGCCAGCCCGGCGGGGCGGGGCGGATCCGCGGGCCGCGGTTTCGCTCCGGACGGGCCGGTGAGACGTTCGGGGGACGGACTACTGACCCGAGCACGGAGGAAGGTGGCCGACATGACCGGTCTGCAGGGCAGGACGGTGGCGTTCCTGGTGGCGCCGAAGGGCGCGGAGCAGGTCGAGCTGACCTCGCCGTGGGAGGCGGTGGAACGGGCCGGCGGCAGGCCCCGGCTGGTCTCCACCAAGGAGGGGACGGTCCGGGCGTTCAAGCACCTGGACCCGGGCGACACCTTCCGGGTGGACGCGGTGGTGGCGGACGTCTCGGCGGCGGACTTCGACGCCCTGGTGCTGCCCGGCGGCGTCGCCAACCCGGACTTCCTGCGGATGGACCCGCGGGCGGTCGGTTTAGTCCGGGGCTTCTTCGACCTGCGCAAGCCGGTCGCGGTGATCTGCCACGGGCCGTGGACACTGATCGAGGCGGACGCCGTCCGCGGCCGGACCCTCACCTCCTGGCCGAGCCTGCGCACCGACCTGCGGAACGCCGGCGCGCACTGGGTCGACCGGCAGGTCGCCGTCTGCCACGACGGCCCCAACACCCTGGTCTCCAGCCGCAAGCCGGACGACCTGCAGGCCTTCGAGCGGACGCTGGTCGAGGAGTTCGCCCGTACCCCCGCACACACGTGACGGCACACACCCGACGGCACATAGCCGACCTACACCGACGGCCCGCGCCTTCCGGAAGGCGCGGGCCGGCCGTGCGTGCGGGCCGCGGTCAGGGCATCGGGACGGCGTGCAGACAGGCATGGGTGCCGGGGCAGCCCGCCAGGGGCACGGCCACGCCTCCGGCGGCTACCTGGAAGAGCAGGGTCCCCGACTCGTCGGCGTACACCGGGCGCCCGTCGGGACCGAACGTCCCGGTCGGGCTGACGATCACGACCTGGGGCGGTGCGTGGGTGCCGGGGGCGGTGGGCAGGGTCACGGCGTAGCGCTCGGTCGGGGGCATGACGCACCTCCTGGGGGTGCCCTGCGTCTGGACCGGCGGACCGCCGGCGAAACCTCCCCCCGGCTCGTCACTCCTCGTCGTCGGCGGGGTCGGCCGGCTGGTCCGGCTCCTGGTCCTCGGGCGGGGGCGGGCCGCCCTCCCCGGTCATCCGGGCGCCCGGGGTCTCGGTGGGCGGCCAGGCGTCGTCGGGGTGCTCGCGCGCGTCGTCAGGGTGCTCGCGCCCGGTGCGCGGGGGCTGGGTGCTCGAAGGCTGCGTGCTCGAAGGCTGTGTGCTCATGGCCGGTCCTCCTCGGTGCTGGTCCTGCGCGGAGTCGTCGGCTGCCCGGCCGGCGGGGCCGGCAGCGTCGCCCGCCACGACCCGCGCCTGCCCCGCCCGGGAGGGTCCAATCCCGGGCGGGGTCGTCCCTGGGGTGCGGCGGGGCCGTCGCGGTGGCAGGGATTGGGCCCGGCGGCGGGGGGTACCCGTCGGAACGGGGGGAGCGATCGGCGGCCCCGGGCCGTGCGGCCGGTCGGCTGCGCATCGGCGCGAGCCGTCGGACCATGGACGGGGCGCCCAGCCGCCCAGGCGGCCGGTACTCCGCCCGTGTGACGACCGGTGCTCCGCCCCCCGCGACAAGGAGGACGCCATGACCGTCCCCGTCCCTCCGGGACCGGACGTCGGACCGGTGCCCGACCCGGCACCGCCCGGCCCTCCCCCGCCCGTCCCCGTGCCCCCGGTGCCTCCGGGGCCCGAGCCGGTGCCCCCGGGTCCGGCCCCGGTACCTCCCGCTCCGCCCGCGCCGGGGCCCGACCCGGCCCCGCCGGACCCGGTGCCACCGGTTCCCGGCCCGGATCCGCAGCCGGCCCCGGCGGGCGGTCCGGCGAGAGGTCCGGTCCGGTGACGGCCGGGGCCCGACCCCGCCGGGGGTTGGAGGTGCCGACGGTGGGCGTCGAGGAGGAGTTCCTGCTCGTCGACCGGCACTCCCGGCTGCCCGTCGGCCGCGCGCCCGGTGTCGTCAAGGAGGCCTCGGACGTGCTGGGCGAGCAGGTCCAGACCGAGTTCTTCACCTCGCAGGCCGAGGTGTGCACCCGCCCCGCGCGGAGCCTGCCGGAGCTGCGCGCCGACCTGGTGCACCTGCGGGCGGTGCTGCGCGAGGCCGCCGCGGGCGCGGACTGCCGGCCGGTCGGCACCGCCATGCCCGTGATCACGGACGAGCAGCCTCCGGCGATCACCGATTCGGCGCGCTACCGGCGGATCAGCGCGCACGTCGGCGCGGTGGCGTCCAGCGCGGAGGGCCTGGTCTGCGGCTGCCACGTGCACGTCGGGGTGCCGTGCCGGGCTCGGGCGCTGGCGCTGAACAACCTGATGCGGCCGTGGCTGCCGATCGTCCAGGCGCTCGCGGTGAACTCGCCGTTCAGTGCGGGGCGGGACACCGGCTACGCCAGCTGGCGCCACGCCTTCTACCGGCGCTGGCCGACGGTCGGCCCGGCGCCACGGCTCGACGAGCCCGCGTACCGGGCGACGGTCGGCGGGCTGCTGGAGGCCGGGGTGATCCTCGACACCGCGATGATCTACTGGTACTCGCGTCCGTCCGAGCACGTCCCGACCCTGGAGGTCAGGGTCGCCGACACCAGCGCGGACGTGAACACCACGGTGCTGCTCGCGGCCCTGGTGCGCGGCCTCGCCACCACGATGCTGGCCGAGCTGCCCGAGGATCCGGACGCGGCCGGGCCCGCCGAGACGGGTGCCGACACGACGGCGATGATCGACGCCGCGCACTGGTCGGCCGCGTTGTCCGGCATCGACGGCAACGGACCCGACCCGGTGACCGGCCAGATCGCGCCGATGCGGCACCTGGTGGAGCTGCTGGTCGAGCGCGCCCGGCCCGGTCTGGAGGCCGCCGGGGACCTCGGCACCGTCCGCCAGTTGCTGGCCGGCCTGTGCACGGCCGGGACGGGTGCCGACCGCCAGCGGGCCGCCTTCGCCCGGCGCGGCCGCTACGGCGACGTGGTGGACGAACTGGCCGCCCTGACCGCCGAGGCCTGATCCTGCCGGAACCTGCTCGCGCCGAGCTGGCCCGCCGACTCAAACGTCCGCCGGGTCCTTCGGGTCGTCCGGGTCGTCCGGGTCGGCGCGGACGGCGATCAGGCAGGTGTCGTCGTCGGTGTCCGAGCGGCTGTGCTCCAGGAGGGTGTCGAGCCACGCGCCGAGGTCGGGGCCGGGCGGGCCGGCCGCCACCAGCAGCTGGCGCAGCGACTCCTCGTCGGCGGTGCCGCGCTGCTCGATCAGCCCGTCGGTGTACAGCAGCAGCACGTCGCCGGGCTCCAACGGCAGGGCCAGCTCCTCGTACCGCGCGTCGGGGGCGGCGCCGAGCAGCAGGCCGCGGGGCAGTGGCAGCACCACGGGCCGGCCGGCTCGCAGCAGGACGGGCGGCGGGTGCCCGGCGCGGGCCCAGTGCAGGGTGCGGGTCCGCGGGTCGAAACGGGCGCAGACCGCGGTGGCGGTGGCCGGGTCGGGCAGGGCGAGGGCGGTGAGGTTGAGCCACTCCAGCAGCCGGGCGGGGCCGGCGCCGGTGACGGCGAGCCCGCGCAGCGCGTTGCGCAGCGCGACCATCCCGGTGGCCGCCTCGACGCCGTGCCCGGCGAGGTCTCCGACGGAGAGCAGCGCGCCGCCGTCGGGCAGCGGCAGGATGTCGTACCAGTCGCCGCCGACCCGTTCGCGTTCGACGGCGGGCCGGTAGCGGACGGCGGCTTGCAGTCGGGCGCCGGCCAGCGGCGGCGGCCCGGGCGGCAGGATCGCCTCCTGGAGACGCAGGGTGAGGCTCTGCCGCTGGACGGCTTCGAGTTCGCTGTCGGCGAGGCGTTCGCGGGTGGCGGCGAGGGCGACCTCGGTCCGGTGCTGGTCGGAGACGTCCTGGCCGGCGCCGCGGACGAGCACCACCCGGCCGGCGGGGTCGGTGACGGGTTCGGCGACGATCCGGGCGTAGCGGGCGGGCCTGCCGGGTGGCAGCAGCCGGAAGACGGCGGAGGCGGCCCGGCCCTCCTGCAGGACGCCGTGGGCGAGCCGCTGGACGGCCCGGCGGTCGTCGGGGTGGACGTGTGCCGGGAGGGCGGCGAGCGGCACGGGGGTGGCGTCCGGCGGCAGCCCGTGCAGCGCGAACATCCGCTCGTTCCACAGGATGTCGCCGCTGACGAGGTCCTCCTCGAAGCCGCCGACCCGGGCCAGCCGCTGGGCGGAGTGGACGAGGCCGCCGAGCCGGGCGTCGGCGTCCTCGATCTGCCAGCTGACCAGGAGGTGGCCGTCGGTGCGGGCGGCGCCGATCCGGGCGACGACCGGCAGCCGGGACAGGTCGTCGGTGAGGAAGGTGAGCACGAACCGCTCGCGGACGGGTTCGCCGGTGGCGAGCACGGCAGCCAGCCGGTCGAGCAGGCCGTGGCTGCTGGCGAGCGGGTAGGCCTCCAGCAGGGTGCTGCCCTCGATGCGG
This sequence comes from Kitasatospora sp. DSM 101779, assembly GCF_025655475.1. Classification (GTDB taxonomy): domain Bacteria; phylum Actinomycetota; class Actinomycetes; order Streptomycetales; family Streptomycetaceae; genus Kitasatospora. The sequence goes on from NZ_JAHTIK010000001.1 coordinate 1,347,919, forward strand.
TACCGGGGGCGGCCGGCCGGGTCGCGGAAGCGGTGGTTGGTGCGCAGGATGCGGAAGTCGGCGGCCCGGCCGTCGCCGCCGTCGAGCGGGGCGAGCAGCAGCGCCGGGTCGAGGACGGCCTCCAGGGCGGCGGTGTCGGCGGCCGGTGGTTCGGGCCGTGCTTCCGGGGGCGCGGTGTCGACGGTGACGGCGAAGACCTCGGCGAGGCCGCGCAGGCGGGCCGGCGCGGCGGCCGGCAGCGGGCTCGGGCGCTCCGCCCAGCCGAGTTCGAGGACGCCCAGCAGGCGGCCGCGGCGGCGCATCGGCAGGGCGAGCCGGTGCGGTGCGGTGGCCCGGCCGGCGGTGGGCAGGTCGGTGGCGGCGGGCCCGTCCTCCGGCCACATCCCGGAGTCGCTGCGGGCGGCGAGCCGGGCCGGGATGTCGATGTCGGGCGGCACGTGGCGCCAGGCGCGGACGTCCTCGGGGGCGAGGCCGGCGTGTCCGAGCAGGGTGAGGCCGCCGCCCGGCTCGGCGCCCCAGATCACGGCGGTGTCGGCGGCCAGCAGGTCGGCCGTCCGGTCGAGCAGGGCGCGGGCCGCGGTGTCCGCCTCGGTGGGTGGCGCGGGCGGCTCGCGGACGCCGGCGGCGGGGCTCTCGCCGAGGCTCGGTGCGTCGGCGGCGGTCGCGCCGACGATCTCGGCGGCGAGCCGGTCGGCGGGGACGCCGGCCTCGGCGGCGAGGTCGTCGAGCTGGGCGGCGGCGTCGGCGGGCGGGCAGCGCAGCCGCTCGGCGAGCATGCCGGTGGCGATCTCGACGACCGGCCGGACGGCGAGCCGTTCGCGGAGCAGGTCGCGTTCCGCCTCCAGTCGCCGCAGCGCGAGGGCGAGCCGGTCGGCCGCCGCCTCGGCGCGGTCGCGGGGCACCCCGGTGCCGGCGGGGCCGGTGCGGTCCACGGTGGTCAGCCGTCCAGCCAGTGGAGGATGCGGGCGAGCAGGTACTCGGTGTCGACGGGTTTGGTGATGTAGTCGTTGGCGCCGGCGGCGAGGCTGCGGGCCCGGTCGCCGGGCATCGCCTTGGCGGTGAGGGCGATGATCGGGACGTCGGAGAGCCCGGCCTCCTTGCGGATGGCCGCGGTGGCGGCGTCGCCGTCCATCTCGGGCATCATCACGTCCATCAGGACGAGGTCGGTCTCGGGGTGGCCGCGCAGCACGTCCAGGCCGGTGCGGCCGTTCTCGGCGTGCAGGACGCGGGCGCCGTCCAGTTCGAGCATGCCGGTGACGGCGAAGACGTTCCGGGTGTCGTCGTCGACGATCAGGACGGTGCGGCCGGCCAGCCGGGCGCGGTGCACGGGTGCCGGAGCGGTCGGAGCGGCGGTGGGCGGGCTCGGCGGCAGTGCCGTGGCCGTCCTGATCCGGGCGCGCAGGTCGTCGAGGCCTGCGGCCGCCGCGGGCAGGTCGGGTGTGTCCGGTGCGTCGGGCCGGTCGGGGTCGAGGGACCGCTCGGAGTGGCCGATCACGACGGGCCCGTCGGTGCGCAGGGCGTCGAGGACGGGCCGCAGCCGTTCGGCGGGCAGGTCGAGGTCGACGACGGCGCACTGCCACGGACCGCGGTTCAGCGCGTCCCGGAGTTCCTCGGTGTCGCGGACGGTGCGGATCTCGGCGGGCGGGTCGCGGTGGGCGGTGGCGCTGGCCGTGACGGCGGTGAGCAGACCGGGCGGGTCCGCCTCGACGACGAACAGCCGGGCCGGGCGCGGCGGTGCGGCCTCGGCGAACGCCCCGATCACGGCGCCGGGCAGGTGGAGGGTGAAGCAGCTGCCCTCGCCGAGGGTGCTGCGGGAGGTGAGGGTGCCGCCGAGCAGGTGGGCGAGTTCGCGGCTGATGGAGAGTCCGAGGCCGGTGCCGCCGTACCGGCGGCTGGTGGTGCCGTCGGCCTGCTGGAATGCGCCGAAGATGGACTCCAGGTGCTGCTCGGCGATGCCGATGCCGGTGTCGGTGACCCGGAAGGCGAGGCTGCCCGGCGGTACGGCGCCGTCGGTGCCGCTCTCCTCCTCCGGGGCGGAGGGCTCGATCCGCAGCTCGACCCGGCCGCGGTCGGTGAACTTGACGGCGTTGGACAGCAGGTTGCGCAGGATCTGCCGCAGCCGTGCCTGGTCGGTGTGCAGGGTGTCCGGGAGGCCGGGGGCGGTGGCGACGGTGAACTCGAGGCGCTTCTGCCCGGCGAGCGGCCGGAAGGTCGACTCGACGTAGTCGAGGAGTTCGCGCAGCGGGAAGTGTTCGACGTGGATGTCCATCTTCCCGGCCTCGACCTTGGAGAGGTCGAGGATGTCGTTGATCAGCTGCAGCAGGTCGGAGCCGGCGGAGTGGATGATCTCGGCGTACTCGACCTGTTTGGCCGTCAGGTTGCCGTTCGGGTTCTGGGAGAGCAGCTGGGCGAGGATGAGCAGGCTGTTCAGCGGGGTGCGCAGCTCGTGGCTCATGTTGGCGAGGAACTCGGACTTGTACATGGACGTGCGGGCGAGCTGCTGGGCGCGCGCCTCGAGTTCGCGGCGGGCCTGCTCGATCTCCAGGTTCTTGGTCTCGATGTCGCGGTTCTGCGCGGCCAGCAGGTCGGCCTTCTCCTCGAGTTCGGCGTTGGAGTCGCGCAACTCCTGCTGGCCGTTCTGGAGTTCCTCGGAGCGGGCGCGCAGTTCGGCGGTGAGCCGCTGGGACTCCTCGAGGAGCTCGTCGGTGCGGGCGTTGGCGAGCAGCATGCTGAGGTTGGCGCCGAGGGCCTCGGTGAAGCGGCCGAGGAAGTCGCGGTGCACCTCGGTGAAGCGGTGCAGCGAGGCGATCTCGACGACGCCGAGCAGCTGGTCCTCGACGGTGATCGGCAGCACGACGAGGGCGCGCGGCGGGGCGGCACCGAGGCTGGAGGAGATGGCGGCGTAGCCGTCGGGCAGGTCGGCGACGGCGAGCGGGCGCCGGGTGAGTGCGGCCTGGCCGACCAGCGACTCGCCGAGCCGCAACCGCGGCGGGCAGTCGCCGGCGGGCCGCCCGTAGCTGCTGACCAGGACGAGTGCGGTGCCGTCGGCGGTGTCCTCGGCGAGGTAGAAGGTGCCGTACTGGGCGCCGACCAGCGGGGTGAGTTCGTTCATGATGAGGTCGGCGACGGCGGTCAGGTCGCGGTGGCCCTGGACGAGTGCGGTGAGCCGGGCGAGGTTGGTCTTCAGCCAGTCCTGTTCCTGGTTGGCGCGGGTGGTCTCGCGCAGGGACTCCACCATGGCGTTGATGTTGTCCTTGAGGTCGGCGACCTCGCCGGAGGCGTCGACGGTGATGGAGCGGGTCAGGTCGCCCTCGGCGACGGCGCCGGTGACCTCGGCGATGGCGCGGACCTGCCGGGTGAGGTTCCCGGCGAGTTCGTTGACGTTCTCGGTGAGGCGCTTCCAGGTGCCGGAGACGCCCTCGACCTCGGCCTGGCCGCCGAGCCGGCCCTCGCTGCCTACCTCGCGGGCCACCCGGGTGACCTCGGCGGCGAACGAGGACAGCTGGTCGACCATGGTGTTGATGGTGGTCTTGAGCTCCAGGATCTCGCCGCGGGCGTCGACGTCGATCTTGCGGTTGAGGTCGCCGCGGGCGACGGCGGTGGTGACCTGGGCGATGTTGCGGACCTGGCTGGTCAGGTTGTGCGCCATGAAGTTGACGTTGTCGGTGAGGTCCTTCCAGGTGCCGGCCACGTTGGGCACGGTGGCCTGCCCGCCGAGGATGCCCTCGGTGCCGACCTCGCGGGCCACCCGGGTCACCTCGCCGGCGAAGGCGGAGAGCGTGTCGACCATGGTGTTGATCACGTCGGTGAGGGCGGCGACCTCGCCCTTGGCCTCGACGGTGATCTTCTGGCCGAGGTCGCCGCGGGCGACGGCGGTGGCGACCTGGGCGATCGAACGGACCTGCCCGGTCAGGTTGGACGCCATCACGTTGACGTTGTCGGTCAGGTCCTTCCAGGTGCCGGAGGCGCCCCGGACGGTGGCCTGCCCGCCGAGGTTGCCCTCGGTGCCCACCTCGCGCGCGACGCGGGTGACCTCGTCCGCGAACGCGGAGAGCTGGTCGACCATGGTGTTGATGGTCTCCTTCAGCTCCAGGATCTCGCCGCGCGCATCGACCCGGATCTTCTGGCCGAGGTCGCCCCGGGCCACGGCCGTCGTCACCTCGGCGATCGAGCGGACCTGGGCGGTGAGGTTGCCGGCCATCGAGTTGACCGAGTCGGTGAGGTCCCGCCAGGTCCCGGACACGTCCCGCACGTCCGCCTGACCGCCGAGCCGCCCCTCCGTCCCCACCTCACGGGCCACCCGGGTCACCTCGCCGGCGAACGCCGACAGCCGGTCGACCATCGTGTTCACCGTGTCCTTGAGCTCCAGGATCTCCCCGCGGGCCGCGACCCCGATCTTCTGCGTCAGATCACCCTCCGCCACGGCGGTGGCGACCTGGGCGATCGAGCGGACCTGGGCGGTGAGGTTGCCGGCCATCGAGTTGACCGAGTCGGTGAGGTCCCGCCAGGTCCCGGACACGTCCCGCACGTCCGCCTGACCGCCGAGCCGCCCCTCCGTCCCCACCTCACGGGCCACCCGGGTCACCTCGCCGGCGAACGCCGACAGCCGGTCGACCATCGTGTTCACCGTGTCCTTGAGCTCCAGGATCTCCCCGCGGGCCGCCACCTCGATCTTCTGCGTCAGATCACCCTCCGCCACCGCCGTGGTGACCTGGGCGATGTTGCGGACCTGGGTGGTCAGGTTGCCGGCCATCGCGTTCACCGAGTCGGTCAGCTCGCGCCAGGTGCCCGAGACGCCCTCGACCTCGGCCTGCCCGCCGAGCCGGCCCTCGCTGCCGACCTCGCGGGCGACCCGGGTGACCTCGGCCGTCACCCGGGAGAGCTGGTCGGCCATGCCGTTGAACACCTCGGCGATCTCGCCGAGCAGCCCGGGGCCGCCGGACGGCAGCCGGGTGCCGAAGTCCCCGTCGCGGACGGCCGTCAGCCCGGCGAGCAGCCGGCGCAGGTCCTCCTCGGGCAGCGCCCCGGGTGCGTCCGCGGGTTGGGGGCCGGCGGGCCGCAGGAAGCGGCCGGCGGCCCGGTCGGGTCCGTGGGGATCGGGCGGGATCGGTCGGTTCATCGTCGTCCTCGGCACGGTTCGGCACGTCCGGACGGTGTCCTCGCATCCACTCTGCCACCGCTGCCCGCAGGGGCGCCCCGCCGCGGGCGCGGATGCGCTCACCCACCCGCCGGGCGCTCGACCTCCAGCCACACCGTCTTGCCGGGCGGGCGCGGCACGCTCCCCCAGGCCGCGGCCAGCCGGTCCACCACCCGCAGACCGTGCCCGCCGGGCGAGGACCGCGGGCGGTCGGTCTGCACCACGGGCAGGTCCGTGCTGTCGTCGGACACCTCGACCCGCAGTCCGCCACCGGTGCGCTGCAGGACCAGCTCGCGCGGGCCGCCTGCGTGCAGGCAGGCGTTGGTGACCAGTTCGCTCACCATGAGCAGCACGTCCTCGGCCACGGCCAGCCGCTCCCCGTCCGCCGCGGGCAGCCAGCCCCAGTCGTGCAGCGCCTCGCGGGTGAACTCGCGGCAGTGCTGCACCGCGCCGCGGGACTCGTACAGGGCCAGCCGCCGCACCTGCCCGGCCGGCCCGGTCATCCACCGCCGCCAGGTCCGGGCCCCGCCTCGGCGGCGCTCTCGAACACCCGGAAGATCTCGCCCGCGCCGGTGATCTCCAGCATCCGCCGCACCATCGGGGTGGGGGCGGCCAGCACCACCTCGCCGCCCTCGGCCTGGGCGGACAGACGTGCCCGCAGCAGCAGGTTCAGCCCGGTCGAGTCGCAGAACGACAGGCCGGAGCAGTCCACCACCACCAGGACCGGCGGGTCCCGCAGCGCCCCGTCGAGGGCCACGCGGAACGGCTCGGCGCTGTCGTGGTCCAGCTCTCCCGCCAGGGCCAGCACCCAGCGGCCGGCCGACCGGTCCACGGAGACGGTCAGCTGGTCGGCGCCCGCGGGTCCGCCGCGTGCCGCGGTGTCGGCGTCCATCGCCGGCTCCTCCCGTGCGAGGGGTGCTCACCTCCACCATAGGTCGGCGCCGGCCGCCGGCCCCGGCAGCGCTCCGGCACCGCGGCCGGGGACGGGTCGGGTCGGGTCAGGTCAGACGCAGGCCGACCAGGCAGGTGTCGTCGAGCGGGTTGGGGGCGCCGAGGCGGCGCAGCACGTGGTCGAGGCAGCCCTCGATGTCGTCGGCGCGGTAGTCGCGCAGCGCCTCGACCAGGCGGTGCACGCCCTCGCCCAGGTCGCCGCCGCGGCGCTCGACCAGGCCGTCGGTGTAGAGCAGCAGGGTGTCGCCCGGCTCCAGGCGCAGCCGGGCGGGGCGGTAGCGGGCGCCGGGCACCGCGCCGAGGAGCATGCCGTCGGGCATCTCCAGCAGCCGGGCCTCGCCGCCGCCGCGGGTGACGACCGGGGGCAGGTGGCCGGCCCGGGCCCAGTCGAGGGTCAGGGTGGCCGGGTCGAGGCGGCCGCAGACCGCGGTGGCGGTGTAGTTGCCCCGTTCGTGGCAGAGCATCCGGTTGAGCCGGGCGAGCAGTTCCTCGGGCGGCGCGCCGGTGTAGGCGAGGCCGCGCAGGGCGTGCCGCAGGTTGGCCATGCCGGCGGCGGCGGGCAGGCCGTGCCCGGAGACGTCGCCGACCACGACCAGCACGGTGCCGTCGGGGAGGGCGAGGACGTCCCACCAGTCGCCGCCGACCTTGCTGCCCCGCCCGGCGGGCAGGTAGCGGGCGGCGGTGTGCAGTCCGGGGGTGGGCGGGCCGGCCGGGGCGTCCATCAGGGCGCGTTGCAGGGCGAGGACGGCGCGGTGCTCGGTGTCGGCGCGGCGGCGCTGTTCGGCGAGCCGGGTGCGGGTACCGGCGAGGGCCTGCTCGGCCCGCCGGCGGCCGGTGACGTCCTGCACCACGCCGCGGACGGCCACCGCGGCGGACCGGTCGAGGCCGCGGACGGCGGTGGCGAGCACCCGCAGGCTGCGCGTCTCCGCCTCCTGCCCGACCCGGAACTCCAGGGTGGTGTCGGCGGCACCGGCCAGCAGCCCGGCGGCTGCGGCGCGGACCCCGTCACGGTCGCCCGGCACGACGGCGGCCAGCGCCTGGGCGAGGCCGATCCCGCCGCTGCCGTCGTCGGGCAGGCCGAGCAGGCGGGGGACCTCGGGCGAGCAGGTGAGCCGGGTGCTGCCCGGCTCCCAGCTCCAGGTGCCGAGCCGGGCGAGCCGCTGGGCCTGGGCGAGCTGGGTCTCCCGCCGGTCCCGCTCGTCGTGGGCGCGCCAGCTGACCAGCACGCCGTCCAGGAACGGCGTGGCGTGCAGGGTCATCTCGGAGGCCCGGACGGCTCCGTCGACGACTTCCTCGAAGCGCTCGGCCCCGCCCTCGTACGGGGCGCCGGTGGCGGCGACGTCCAGCAGCCGGCCGAAGGTGCCGGAGGCGACCATGCCCGGGTACAGCTCGGTGACGCGGCGGCCCACCATGTCGTCGGCGGTGCGGCCGGCCAGGTCGACGGTGGCGGCGTTGGCGTGCTCGACCCGCAGGTCGGTCACGCCGCCGCCGGGGTCGCGGACGGCACCGAGGATCAGCACCGGGTCGAGCAATGCGTCCAGCACGGCCCGGAACCACGGCTCGGCGACCGGTGCGGCCCGGCCCGGCCCGGCGGCGCCCGCCCCGATCCGCTCGAGTTCGGCGGCGCAGAGCGCGGCCAGCGCGGCGAGGTACCGCTCGGCCTCCGGATCGGGCCGGTACTCCTCGGCCCAGCCGAGCTTCATCGCCCCGATCACCCGGCCGCCGGTGCGCAGCGGCAGCGCGCAGACCGTCCGGCCGGGGACGAGGTCCTCGCCGGGCACGTCGGGGTAGCGGGCCGCGAAGTCCTTGCGGGTGGCGACCCACACGGCGGTGCCCGACTGAGCTGCCTCGGTGAGCGGCAGGGCGGTCACCGGCGGGATGCGCTGCCACTGGCTGAGCCGGTGCGCGGAGACGCCGTGGCTGCCGACCAGGCGCAGGGCGCCGTCGGGTTCCAGCAGGGCGAGCACGGCCGCGGTGACGCCGAGCGGGGCCAGGGCGGTGTCGTGCAGCAGCCGGGCGAGGTCCTCGGTGCTGCCGGCGGAGGCCATGGCGGCCGCGGCGAGGTGGTAGCGGGCGGCGAGGCCGCGGGCGGGCAGCCCTTCGCCGGGGGGCGGTGCCGCGTCGGAGCCGGGTGCCGGGCCGGGGCGCTCCTCGGGCTGCGTCGCGGCAGCGGGTGTCGCGGGGTCCGGGCGGTCCGGTTCGCCGGCCCGGTCCCTGAGGGGTGCGGCGACGCCCACCACCTCGGCGGCGATGTCCACCAGCTTGCGGTTGGTGTCCTGGGAGAGCTGGACGAGCCGGTCGAAGGCCTGGTCCGGTGTGCCGCCCTCGCGCTCCGCGAGCATGCCCTTGGCCTGCTCGATGACGGCGCGGGTGCGCATGGCGGTCTGCAGGCCCTCGACCTCGGCCCGCAGCCGGTCGACGGTGGCCTGAAGCACGGACCGCTCGGCCGGCCGGGCGGTGGTGCCGGGCTCCGCGCCGGGCGGCGCCGCGGGGTGGTGTTCTGCGCGGCCTGCCACGGAGTCAGCGTAGTCCTGCGGCCGTGTCCCGCCCGGTCACCGCGCCCGGTCGCCGGACGCGGTGGCTCCGCCCGCGCGGGTCGTCCGGCCGGTCGTCATCCGGCCTGGGCGGGCCGGACGGTGTCCGGCGGTGTGGCGTCGTCCAGGCGTTCGCGCAGCCGCTGGAGCGTGGCGGCGAGGATGCGGGAGACGTGCATCTGGGAGACGCCGATCCGGTCCGCGATCTCCGACTGGGTGTGGCCGCCCCAGAACCGCAGCTTCAGCACCGTCTGCTCGCGCTCCGGCAGCTCCCGCAGCAGCGGACGGACGGACTCGCGGAAGTCGACCAGGGCAAGCTCCGCGTCGCAGGCGCCGAGGCGGTCCAGCAGGGAGCTGCCGGGCTCGTCCGGGCTGTCCTCGCGGAGGGCGTCCAGCGAGTCCGAGCGGTAGGCGCGGCCGGCGGTGAGGCCGGCGGCGACCTGGTCGGGCGCGAGTCCGAGCTCCTCGGCGAGTTCCTGCGGGGTGGGCAGCCGGCCGAGGTCCTGCTCCATCCGGTCGGAGGAGCGCGCCACGGTCAGGTAGAGCTCCTGCAGGCTGCGCGGCACCCGCACCGGCCAGGTGGTGTCGCGGAAGAACCGCTTGACCTCGCCGGTGATGGTCGGGATCGCATAGGTGACGAACTCGACACCGCGCTCGTGGTCGTAGCCGTCCACGGCCTTGATCAGACCGACCGTCCCGACCTGCAGGATGTCGTCCATGTCGGCGGCGCGGTGGCGGAAGCCCGCGGCGACGAAGCGGACCAGCGGCATGTTCAGCTCGATGATGGTGCCGCGGACGTAGCTGTACTGGTGGGTGCCGGGTTCGAGGGCGGCGAGGCGCTCGAAGAGCGCGTCGCTGAGCGCCCGGGCCTCGGCCTTGCCCATGGCCCGCATCTCCTGCGGGGTCGGGCGAGGCTCGGGGTGCACCGGAGCGGTGGCGGGTGCGGTACGGGTCGTGGATTCGGCGGGCGCCGCCGGGGCAGCGGTGGTCGGGGAAGCGACAGCAGCGGACACGGGGAGTCATCTCCGTGGGGCGGGAGGACCGCAGGGCGCGCGCACGGCGCTGCGCGCTGCGGGGATGGGACACCCGGCCGCCCGACGGCTTCAGACGGTGGCGTCCCGGCACACCGAGGTGCCGGAGAACCCCGGCGGCCGTTGACCACCGGGTCGCGGAGGGGGGCAGCCTGGGCCCGACGCCTCCGTCTGGTGGTTGTACCCGCTCGGCGGGCCGCTAACCCCGCATTTCTGACGAAACCGGGACGGGTGCGGCGGAGCCGGCCGGATCAGCCGGCCGTCCGCCGGCGGATCCGCGGTGTCCGGCCGTTCCGTCCGGGTAGGCGCGCAGCGGATCCCCGGGCCCGGGGCGCCTCGGCGGGCCGGGGCGCGGCACGGGCCTCCGACGACGAGCGGGCTGCCGTCGGACCACCTTCGGACGCCGGAAGGCGATGAGCAGGCGATGACCGTCCCGATCCCGTCCGACCCGGACACCCGTCCGCCGCGGCCCGCCCCCGCACCGCGACCCGAGCCGGACGGACCGCCCGTACCGCGCCCCGCGGCCCCGGATCCGGGGCCGCCCGCGCCATCGGACGGGGACGCGCCCGACGGACGCGCCCGCCACGACCCGGCGCCGCGCACAGCGGCGGGTGCGACGGTGCCGCGGGCGGCGGCCGCTGTGCTGCGGGCCCGGGTGAGGCTGTGCGAGGCGGTCTCGGGCCGCCGGCCGTACCTGCCGGTCTCGGCTGCGGCGTTGTCCGGCGGCCTGCTGATGGCCGCCCTGCGGCGCCGGTCGGCGGGCACAACGTTCTGGGTCGCCGCCGCGCTGTGGACGGCGGCCGCACTCGGCGTCCTGGCGCTGGCCGCGGTGGTCGCCGGAATCATGACGGGCGGCGGCGGGCGGCGAGGGCGGCGGAGCGGTTCCCCGCAGCCGTCCGGGCCGGACACGCCCGCCGGGGGCGGACGGAGGTGACGGCGGTGGACGGTCCCGACCTCTCCTGGCGTGAACGGCGGATACTCCGTCAGATAGAACTCGGGCTCGGCCAGGACGCGGACCTCGAACTGCGGCTCCGCACGATGCGGCTGGGCCGGCTGGACGGCCTCCGGCGGGCGCTGCGGCGGGTGCCGCTGTGTGCGCTGCTGTTGGTGGCCGTCTGTGCGGTCGGGCTCGCCACCGCGGGTGTCCCGGCCGCGGCGGTGGCGGTGCGGGTGGTGTGCGGGGCGGCGGCCGCGGTCGCCGTGCTCGCCCTCGTCCGCAGTACCCGGCGGGCCCGCCGCGGGCGGTGAGTGGCGGCCGGGTTCCCGAGCCCGGCGGTCAGGCCCGGCCCAGCGCGCTGTCGTCGAGCGCCGCGAGCAGGGCCGCCGGGTCGGCGTGCACCTCCAGCGCTCCTGCGGCCCGCAGGTCGCACTCCCCCACCCCGCCGCAGGTGACGGCGATGCACGGGACGCCGGCCGCCGCGGCGGCCTGGACGTCCCACCGGGTGTCGCCGACGAACAGGGCCTGGCCGGGGCCGGCCTCGGCCCGTTCGAGCGCGGCGTGCACCAGGTCGGGGGCGGGTTTCGAGGCCTCGACGTCGTCCGCGCCGGTGGCCGACCAGAGCACGTCCTCGGCCGCGAGCACCCGCCGCATCACCTCCAGGTCGCGCCCGGACGCGGAACTGGCCAGCACCACCCGGCGCCCGCGCGACGCGACCTCGCGGAGCAGGTCGGCCGCGCCGTCGAAGGCGCGCAGCCGCGGCCAGAACCGCGCGTACAGCGCCTGGTGGGCGGCGCTGATCGCGGCGTCCTGCGAACGGTCCCGGTCGGGTCCGAGCAGGTGGTCGAGCAGGTGGTCGCCGGCCATGCCGATCGCCCCGTGGATGCGCGCCGTCGCCGGGGTGAACCCGAACTGGGCGAGCGCCTCCGACCAGGCTGCGGTGTGCAGGTAGCTGGTGTCGAGCAGGGTTCCGTCGACGTCGAAGAGGGCTGCGGACGGCATGCTGGTCTCCCTCCGGAGGACCGGTGCGGACGGCGCGGCGCGGGCATGCGCGGCGTACGGTGCATGCCCGCGCCCGGCGTTCCCGGACGGGCCGGGCTCAGTGGCCGAGACGGTGGATCAGATCCGGCCGCCGCTTCGGCTGCGGCTCGGTCTGCGGGGCCGGTTCGGCCGCCGCGTCCTCGGGCCGCGGCCCGGCGGTCGTGGCCTGCGTGCCGGGGCCGGCCGGGCCGCCCGAGGCGCCGCCGAGCGGTGCCCGGTCGGCGTAGGGCTGTGGCTGCGGCGCCGAGGCGTACGGCGGGGTGCCGGCCGGCTCCGCCGGGGCGGCCTCGGCGCGGTCCCGGCGGGAGGTGCGCAGTTCGGCGCTGCGCCGGCGGTGGCGGCGGCTGCCCGCCAGCACCAGCAGGCAGCCGAACACGAGGACCAGGGTCAGCGCGATCCCCGCGAGGAAGACCGCGAGGCTGTTCATGGTGGCGAGGTCGTTGCCGAACATGGTCACCGTGGTGGTCGGTCCGTCGGGGTTCTCGGCGATCAGCAGTCCGGTGAAGGCACCGGTCGCCGCCAGCAGCAGGAGTCCGAGCGCAAGCATCGGCTGTCTCCTCTCAGACGTTCGGGGAGGTTCCCCACCCGCGTCTGCCCGGTCGGTGCCGTCCGATGCACCGGTGGTGTCAGCGATGTGCGGGCCGTTCCCGGTGGTTGAGGCTGACGTCCGCCCAGACGGTCTTGCCCCGGGGGTGGCGGACGACCCCCCAGTCGGTGGTCAGCCGGTCGACGATGTGCAGTCCGCGCCCGCCCGGTGCGTTGACGGCCTCCCGCGGTTCGCGCGGCGCGGGGCTGCCCGGGCCGGTGTCGAAGACCTCGATCCGTGCGCACGGGCCGTCCCGCACCAGGGTGAGCTCGATCGGGCTGCGGCCGTGCAGGAGGGCGTTGGAGAGCAGTTCGGAGACCACCAGCAGCATGTCGGCGCGGCGGTCCTCGCCGCCCGGTCGCCCCCACTCGTCCAGGACCCTGGTGGTGAAGTCGCGGCCCGACCGGATGTCCCCCGGCGTGCCGAAGTAGCACCGGCGGCGTGCGGAGACGGAGCGCGCGGCCCCGGCCGTGCACCGGGTCCGTCCGATGCCCTTCGCCATGTCCTCACCCCGTCGTCGTCGGCCCGCCCGCCCGGCCGTGCCGCTCCGTCCTCCTCCGTTCCGCCGCCCCCGGCCGCGTTCGCGGCACGGCGGGCCGCCGGCTCGGCCGGTGGCCCGCGGGCTGTGCGCCCACCGCTCTCGTGGAGCGACTGTCCCCTCCCGTGCCCCGTGGATGCCCCGCGGATGCCCGTCCGGCTACCAGCGGTACCAGCGGCCGCCCGACCCGCTGCGGGCGAAGAACCCGACCACCCACACCACGAGCAGCACGAGGGCCACCCACCAGAGCATGTTCACCGCGAACCCGGCACCGAACAGGATGAGGATCAGCAGGAGTACGAGAAGCAGTGCGATCATGGAAAACACCTCCGGTTCCGCGTGTGCCCGGCTCCGCCGGAATGAACCCGGCCGGGCGGAGGAACCGCAGGTGGCACGGCCTCCTCCCGGCCGGGACGGGTGTAACGACGACGGGGTCAGGACGGCCCGGCCGCCGCGGCCTGCACCTGGCTGAGCGGTGCGGCGAGCGACTCCAGGCTGCGACGCTCCGCCTTCACCCCGATCGCCGCCTCGACGAGGCCGGCCAGCACCATCAGCGCCGCGCCGATCGAGAAGGCGAGCGTGGTGTCGGCGGTCTTGCCGCTGCTGACCAGGCTGTTGAAGAGCAGCGGTCCGGTGATGCCGCCGATCGCGGTGCCGACGGCGTAGAAGAAGGCGATGCACAGCGCCCTGGTCTCCAGCGGGAAGATCTCGCTGACGGTCAGGTAGGCGGCGCTCGCGCCGGCGGAGGCGAGGAACAGCACGGCCGTCCAGCACACCGTCATGGTCGTCGCGTCGAGCGCGCCCTGCTGGAAGAGGTACGCCGTCAGGAAGAGCAGGACGCCCGAACCGATGTAGGTGCCGGCGATCATCGGTTTGCGGCCGACCGAGTCGAAGAGGTGGCCGAGCAGCAGCGGTCCGAGGAAGTTTCCGACGGCGATGACGGCGAAGTAGTAGCCGGTGTTGCCGTCCGGCACGTCGAAGAACGTCGTCAGGATCACCGCGTAGCCGAAGGTGACGGAGTTGTAGAGAAACGCCTGGCCGACGAAGAGGGCGAGGCCGAGGATCGTCCGCCGCGGGTAGGTGGAGGTCACCGTCCGGGCGATGGTGATGAAGCCGAGAGGGCCCCTGGGCCTGATGGTGATCTCCTCGGTGGCGGGCGGGAGTTGCTCTCCGGTCTCCTCGGCGACCGTCCGTTCCACGTCGTCGACCAGGCGTTCGGCGTCCTCGGCGCGTCCGTGGGTGAACAGCCAGCGCGGGCTCTCCGGGACGTGCCGCCGCACCAGCAGGATGGCGAGGCCCAGGACGACGCCGAGGGCGAAGGAGAGCCGCCAGCCGACGTCGGTCGCGAACAGCGCGGTGTTCAGCAGCGCGATCGAGGCGAAGGCGCCGATCGCGGCGCCGATCCAGAAGCTGCCGTTGATGATCAGATCGACCCGGCCGCGAACCCTGGCCGGGATCAGCTCGTCGATCGCGGAGTTGATCGCCGCGTACTCGCCGCCGATGCCGAAGCCGGTGAAGAACCGGCAGAGGAAGAAGAACCAGGGTGTCCAGGAGAGGGCCGTCACGGCGGTGGCCGCGAGGTAGACGCCGAGCGTCACCATGAAGAGCTTCTTCCGGCCGAGGCGGTCGGTCAGCCAGCCGAAGAAGAGGGCGCCGCTGCACGCGCCGGCGACGTAGAGGGCCGCGGCGGTGGTGGTCACCTGGGCGGCGCTGATGTCGATGCCGCTGCCGGACTCGGCGAGCCGGGAGGCCATGTTGCCGACGATGGTGACTTCGAGGCCGTCGAGGATCCAGACCGTCCCGAGGCCGATGACGATGCGCCAGTGCCAGCGCGACCAGGGCAACCGGTCCAGGCGGGCCGGCACGTTCGTCCGGATCGTGCGGCTCGACGGGCTGCTCGCCCGGTCTGCGCGGGTGGCGTGTCCTGAGGGTGGCACAGACTCGGTCATGGTCGGCCTCCGTTCGCTGCCGCGGGGCCCGGTCGCCCCGTCCGGGGAGGCGCCTGCCCCGCCGCGGCGCGATCACACGGACGGGCCGGCCCCGGGGACGGTGCCGTGGTCGTGCCGCGCCGCATCGGGGGCGCCGCCCATCGCGCGCAGCATCCCGGCTCCGCCGGTCCGGAAGAAGCGGACCAGCAGCACCGCGGCGAGCAGCAGGAAGAGGATGTTGAGCCAGGTCGTGTAGTCCCAGCGCACCCCCTCGGAGGGCACCGTGGCGTCCGCCTGGTCGGGGATCAGGCCGAGCGCGCCGAAGACGATCTCGACGGCGTACCCGGCGGCCACCATGGCGGTGTAGAAGGTGCCGAGCAGGAAGAGCGTCGTCCGCCGCCCGTAGTACTTCCGGTAGATGTTGAGGATCGGCAGGATCAGCAGGTCGGCGAAGATGAACGAGACCACGCCCCCGAAGCTGATGCCGCCCTTCCAGAGCACCACCGCGAGCGGCACGTTGCCGACCGAGCAGACGAACGAGGCGATCGACACGACCGGCCCGATCAGCGGGCCCCAGATCTTGGCCGCCACCGGGTGCCCGGTGAAGAAGAAGGCCTCCCAGAAGGAGTCCGGCACCCAGGCGGCGACCGCCCCGGCGATCAGCAGGCCGAGGACGAGGTCCCGCAGGATCGCGGCCCACTCCATCACGAAGACGTGCGAGACCGAGGTGAAGCCCTCGGGCGAGGCCAGCCGGCGGAAGAAGCCTCCGCCGCGCCGCACGCCCATGTCCATCGCGGCGTGGCCCTCCATCGAGCCGGCCGCCCCGCGGTCGGCGTGCTCCCGCGCCTCCCGGACCATCGGCGCCCGCAGGAACCGCCGGAAGAGCAGGGCCAGGACGACGATCATGATCGGTCCGCCGGTGAACTCGGCCGCCGTGAACTGCCAGCCCATCAGCAGGGCGAGGATCACGCCGAGTTCGACCACCAGGTTGGTCGAGGCGATCTCGAAGGCCATCGCCGCGGTGAAGTCCGCGCCCTTGCGGAACAGCGAGCGGGCGAGCGCCACGGCGGCGTACGAGCAGGAGGACGAGGCCATGCCGAGGCCGGAGGCGAGCGCCAGGGTCCGCGGGCGGGCGTCGCCCAGCGCCCGGGCGACCGTCTCCCGGTGGACCACCGCCTGGACGATCGCCGACAGCAGGAAGCCGAGGATCAGCGCCCAGGTGATCTCCCAGGTCATCGCGCCGGTGATCTTCAGCGCGTGCAGCAGGGCGTCCATTCGGCCTCCCAGGTCGGGCGGTTCACGGGTGGTACGCGGGTGGCCGGTCCCGCCGGGTCAATCGAGGCCCCGGCCGTGGCGCAGCCGTGCGGCCGCCTCACCCGGGTCGACCAGGGGCCTCGGGTAGTGGGCCGGCGGGCGGTCGAGCAGCCAGGGCCGGTGGACGGCCCGGCCCCGGATGTCGGCGAGTTCGGGCACCCAGCGCCGCACGTAGGCGCCGTCCGGGTCCAGGCGGTCGGCCTGGGTCAGCGGGTTGAGCACCCGGTTGGGCCGGGTGTCCGTGCCGGTGCCGGCCACCCACTGCCAGTTGAGCTGGTTGTTGGCGAGGTCGCCGTCCACCAGCAGGCGCAGGAAGTGCCGGGCGCCGGTCCGCCAGTCCTGGTACAGCGTCTTGGTGAGGAAGGAGGCGGTGAGCAGCCGGGCGCGGTTGTGCATCCAGCCCTCGTGGGCGAGTTGGCGCATCCCGGCGTCGACCACGGGGAAGCCGGTGCGGCCCTCCCGCCAGGCCTCGGCCTCGCGGGAGTCCTCGCGCCACCGGTCGCCCTTGGTGCGGTAGTCCTGCCAGGCGGCCTCCGGCCGGGCGGCGAGCACCTGGTGGTGGAAGTCCCGCCAGACGAGCTGCCGGACGAAGGCCTCCGCACCGGGGCCGCCGCGGCGTTCGGCGAGGTCGACCAGCTCGGTCGCGGACAGGCAGCCGAAGTGCAGGTAGGGGGAGAGGCGTGACGTCGCGTCGGCCGCCAGGTCGTCGTGCACCTCCGCGTAGGCGGTGACGTCCCAGGCCTCCCACCGTCTGCGGGCCTCGGTCTCCCCGCCCGGCAGGAGTCCCGGTGAGTCGGCGTGCCCGGGGCGGACGGCGGCGGGGTCCGCCCCGGCGAGGCCCGCGGGGGTGCGCAGGCTCCGGGGTGGCCGGTGCGGCGCGCGGCGGGTGCTCTGCTGCCAGGCCCGGAAGTACGGGGTGAAGACGGCGTAGTGGTCCTTGCCGGCGGGTACGGCGGCGCCGGGCGGCAGCGCGGTGAGGGCGCCGTCGTGCACCTGGAGGCGGTCACCGAGGTGTTCCCGCAGGCCGGTCTCGCGGCGCCGCGCGAAGGAGCTGACGCCGGCGGCGACGTGGACGGCGACCGCGCCGGTCTCCTCGGCCAGCCGTGCCGTCTCCGCCACGGCGGGGCCCCGGCGGATCACCAGCCGCCCGCCGATCCGGCGCAGCGAGGTGTCCAGGTCGGCCAGGCAGTCCGCGAGGAAGGTCCGGCGGTTGGGGGCGGCGAAGCCGGCCGCCTCGACGGCGGGGTCGAGGACGAAGAGCGGGACGACCTCGTCGGCGCTGCGGGCGGCGGCGTGCAGCACCGGGTTGTCGTGCAGGCGGAGGTCCTGGGTGAGCAGGGCGATGGCGATCGTCATGGCCCGGCCAGGCTAGCGACCGGCGCCGCCGTGCCGGCGGCGCCGCGCGGCGTGTCCCCCGCCCGGGCCGGACAGGGCCGGCCAAACCCTGCGGCCCGTCCGGGATGTCACAGCGGGCCCGGCGTCACAGCCTGGCTTCACGGTGAGCCGGGTGTCAGAGCGAGCCGACGCGGCGGCCGGTGACCCGGGTGGGCCGGATCCGGATCCACAGCGGGTTGTCGCCGCCCGCCCACGGCTCGGACCCGGGGTGCCGGTTCAGCCGCTCGATCTCCTCGTGCGTGGTCACATGCTCGGCGGTGCCGGCCAGCAGCACGCTCCAGCCGCGGCTGAGCTTCTCGTCGATCCGGTCGATCTGGAACGAGAGGGTGGTGCCGGTGTCGGGCGCGGCGGCGCTGTGCGGGGTCGTCCGGTAGGCGATCGTGCGGGCGTCGACGACGTAGTTCACCGGCAGGACGGCCGGGCCCGGCCCGGCGGGGAGGGCGACCCGTCCGACGCCGTGGTCGCCGATCCGCTCCCAGCACTCGCGGACGCCGAGCTGGACGAGCACCGGGTGCTCCGGGGCCCTGCCCTGGCCGGGCGGCCGGTCGGTGCCGCCCTCGACGAGCTCCCGGTGGCTGAGGCCGAGCGCGCTCGCGAGGCGGAGGAACCCGCCGGGGTCGAAAGCCGGTCCGGCCTCGGCGAGGTGCTGCAGGTAGCGGGTCGCCATCCCGGCCTTGGCGGCGAGTTCGGCCTCGCTGAGACCGAGGGCGTCGCGGCGTTCGTCGATGCGGCGGGCGATCTCGGTGGGGTCCGGCTCGCCCGGGCCGGGCGACGCGTCCCCGCTCGGGGCGTGGCCGGGCTCGGTCGGGGCGTTGTCGTTCACGGCTGTCCTCCCGGCGGGCGCGGCGGGCGCACCCGGCCCGCGCTGTCGGCGGCGTGGTCCGCGCGGCTGTCCCGCCCAGTAGAGCCCGTGACCGCTCGGACCGCCAGGCCTCCGGGTCCTCGGGGGGCCGGGGGTCCGCCGAACGGGGCGGTACCGCCCGGGCACTTCGCCGCCTTCCCTTCGCACCGTGCGGCGGTACCCCGGCGGGGCATGCGCGTGGCCGGGCCGGCGGGCGGGCTGTACCCCTCTGCCGTACCGGTCGGCGCGGTTCGCCCCACCGGCGCCGGACGTTCCCCCCACGGCCGTCCGGGGTAGGGCCGTCCGGCCCTGTCCCCGGCCGCGCAAGACTGGTGCGATGGGGCGCACGCGGCACGGCCGCGTCCCGGCCGCCCGCTCCGGGCGCCACCCGCGCACCCGCCGCACGCCGTCCCGCCGTACCCCGGTGAGGCCGTACCGGCACAGAACGATCGCACCACCCGGGAGGATCCCGTGAACGGACCCGTCGTCGTCGGCTACGACGGCTCGGCCGAGAGCATCGCCGCCCTGCAGTGGGCCACCGCCGAGGCGGCACTGCGCGGGCTGCCGCTGGAACTCGTCCAGGCCTGGCCGTGGCCCAAGCACCACGTCCTCGGCGGGGAGGACGCGGACCGGTGGGTCAGGCGGCAGCTCGCCGATCGGGAGGCCGCCGTCCGGGCGGCCGCGGGCGACGTCCCGGTGAGCTCCCGGCTGGTGCCGGACGCGCCCGCCGCCGCGCTGACGGCCGCCGGCGAGAAGGCCTCCGTCCTGGTGCTGGGCTCGCGGGGCCTGAGCACCCTGCGCGGGTTCCTGGTCGGCTCGGTCAGCCAGGAGGTGCTGGCCAGGGCCGGCTGCCCGGTGGTGCTCGTCCGGGCCGGCGGCGAGACCGGGCAGGCACCGGCCCGCCGTCCGGTCGCGCTCGCCCTGGACCTCCGCCACGACTGCCCCCAGGTGCTGGACTTCGCCTTCCGGGCCGCCGCGCAGCGCATGGTTCCGCTGCGGGTGCTGCACGCGGCCGGCCCGCCGGCGGGCAGCGAGTACATGGCCTTCGGCGCGATCGCGGCGATCTCCGCGGACCTGGCGACGGCCGAGGAGCAGGCGCTCACCGAGGCGCTGCAGCCGTGGCGCGACAGGTATCCGGACGTCGGGGTGGACGCGACCGTGGTGCCGGGCAGCGCCGCCCTCGCGGTGGTGGAGGCCGTCGGCGAGGACATCGGCCTGCTGGTGGTCGGCCGGCACGACCGTCGGGTGACCTTCGGCGGCCACGTCGGGCCGGTGACCCACGCGGCGATCCACCACGTCAACTGCCCGGTGGCGGTGGTCCCCTACCACTGACGGCCGCTCCCCCGCACTACCCTAGGGTCGGGGGCATGACCGTCCTGCGTTCCGTCCTGCTGTTCCTGCTCGCCGCGCTCCTCGAGATCGGCGGTGCCTGGCTGGTGTGGCAGGGCACCCGGGAGCACCGCGGGTGGGCGTGGATCGGCGCCGGCGTGCTGGCCCTCGGCGCGTACGGCTTCGTCGCGACCCTGCAGGACGACGCGAACTTCGGCCGGATCCTGGCCGCGTACGGCGGCGTCTTCGTCGCGGGCTCGCTCGCCTGGGGCATGGTCGTCGACGGCTACCGCCCGGACCGCTACGACGTGGTCGGCGCCCTGGTCTGCCTGGCCGGCGTGGCCGTCATCATGTACGCACCGCGCGGGCACTGACTCCCGCATGCCGCCGTCCGCCCCTGGCGCATGTCCCGAAGGGCAGTCGGGTGGCTGATTCAGGGGCGCTGGGGCCACCTCCGGGCCGAAGGCCGGGGGACTGCGCAGTCCGGTGGCGGGCACCGGAGTGCCAAGGTCCGACCCCGGATGTGTACGGCGATCCGCATCCGGGTCGCGCAGTTCCGACCCCAGCCTCCGGCCGGGAGGTGCCCCCGGCGTCCCTGTGGGTGCCGGATGCCTCTGAACACGCACCCCGGGACCTGTCGGACGGGCCCTACCATGGCCGCCGTGGTGAGCGGTTACGTGTACGTGGGTGGGGGCGACACCGGGCCGATGGCCGGTGCCGAGGTCGGGCGGCGGGTCGCCATGGACTCCGGTGGGCCGCCGTGGCTCGTGGTGGTGCACACCCTCGACCGGGTCCATGTGACGCGCTGGCCCGGGCGGCTGTTCCGGGTGGCGGCCGTCGCGCCCGCGGACGCCGACGTCCGGGAGTCGCTGCGCCGGGCGAACGAGGGGTTCGCACCGAGCGCCGGCCACAGCCGCGCACACGCCGTGGACGTCCTGGCGGAGCTCTCCCCCGGCGTGCTGTTCGGCCCCGCGGGCGAGGAGGTCGCCCGGGTCGCGGACGCGGCCGCCGCCCTCACCCCGGCCGCCGTCGGCCGGCTGGCCCCCGCGTGCACCGATGCCGGCCGGGCCGCCTACGCCGCGGCCTGGGACCGCTGGCTCGTCGACCAGCCCAACCCCGGGCCTTACCTGGGCTCCGACCACGCGGCCACCCTGCTGATCCCAGGTGCGGGACGCGTGGGCTCACCGATCGGCCACGGCTTCCTCGCCGTGCACGCCGCCGTCCGTGCGAGTGCCCTCACGCGGGGCGGCGCGGCGGCCTTCACCGCCGACCGGCGCGACGAGGACGGCGAGGACGAGGACACCGAGGAGCGCGGGACACGCCTCGCCCCGGCCTGGTCCGCTGCCGCGGACGCGCTGCTCGGCGCCGCGATGGTCCTCGGCGCACCGGATCTGCTGGAGCCGGCCGAGGCGGCCCTGCTCACCGCGCCCTGGCGACTGCTGACCGGCGGCGCCCGGTGACCGGCCGTCCGCTCCTCGCCCTCCGTGAGGTCGCCGACCTGGAGTCCTGCCTCGGCCGCCTCGGCACGGTCTTCGCGGCCTTCCGGGCGCAGGACTCGGGGTGCCACTCCTACGGCGTCGAGCTGCCCTCCGGGGAGCGCTGGTTCGTCAAGGCGGCCCGGACGGACGCGGCCACCGCCCCGGTGCTCCGCGGCCGGGTGCTGCACCGGGCCGTCCGGCATCCGGCGATCGTGCCGCAGGTGCACGGGTTCACCGCGGACGGGCGTCCGGCGGTCGTCCTGCCGTGGTGTCCCGGGCAGGTGCTGTACCACCCGGTGGCCGGGCGTTCGGGCGACCGGACGGACCCGGACAGCCCGATGGCCCGGTTCCGGGCGCTGCCGCTGCCGGACGTCCTGGCGGCGGTGGACGTGCTGCTGGACGCCCACCTCGCGGTCGAGGCAGCCGGTTTTGTCGCCGTGGACCTCTACGACGGCTCGATGCTCTACGACTTCGCGGCGCGCAACCTGCGCCTGGTCGACCTGGACGAGTACCGGCCCGGCCCGTTCGTGCTGACGGAGGACCGGCTGCCGGGCTCGCGCCGCTATCTCGCTCCGGAACAGTGCACGCGGGGCGCCGTGATCGACACCCGGTCGACGGTGTTCACGCTGGGCCGCGCCGCCCGCCTGCTGCTGGACGCCGGGGACGAGGAGCGCGCCTGGCGCGGCGGCCCGGCCCGCCTCGGCGTGATCGCCCGGGCGACCGACCCCGATCCGTCCCGGCGCCACCCGACCGTCGCCGCCCTCGCCGCCGCCTGGCGGGCCGCCGGAAGCCGCTGAGGGCGACCGGGGTCCCGGTGGGCGGCTCAGGCGGCGGTGCGGACGCCGTACCGGGCGCGGGCGTCGGCGAGGGCTCCGGCCAGTTCGGCCGGGCGGCGGGTGGAGAGGTAGACGAACGGGCAGAGCAGGGACGGGTCGACGATGTCGACCCGGACGGCCTGCGGCAGGAAGCCGCGCATCAGCAGCCGGGCCCGCGGGCCGGCCCGCCGGGTGCGCCAGGCCAGCGCCTCGGCCTCGTCGAGGACCTCGATCCCGCCGAAGTGCTCGGCCCGCAGCACGATCTGCCCGGCCACCAGCACCCCGTCGCAGACCCGGATCCGCACCGCGCCGTAGCCGCGCAGCGCCCAGGCGGTCACCGCCAGCAGCAGGGCGCCGCCGGCCGCCGCGGGCAGCGGTCCGACCGGGAGCAGTGCCGCGGCCAGGCCGGCGGCGGCCGCCGTGGCGGCCAGCCACCAGCGCACCGGGACGGAGAGCCGTTCGTCGTAGATCACCACGTCGCCGATGCTGCCACGTCCTTACGGGCCGCCGGTTGTCGGCACGTCAGGTGCGGAACAGCGCGACCTTGAGGGCGCCGTGGTCGGCCGCCGCGCCGAAGACGTCGTAGGCCTCCGGCATCTCGTCGAGGCCGAAGCGGTGGGTGACCAGGCCGGCGGCCTCCAGCCGGCCGGCGGCGAGCATGGCGAGCAGCCGCGGGGTGGAGCTGGTGTCGACCAGGCCGGTGGTGATGGTGACGTCCTTGATCCAGAGGTCTTCGAGGTGCAGGGTGGCGGCCCGGCCGTGGACGCCGACGTTGGCGACCCGTCCGCGTGGGCGGACCACCCGGGTGCACAGTTCGAAGGACTCGGGCACGCCGACGGCCTCGATCGCGGTGTCGACGCCGCGGTCGTCGCGGCCGAGCGCCCGCACGGCCTCGTCGGTGGCCTGCTGCAGCGTCAGCACCTCGTCGGCGCCGAGCCGCTTCGCCGCGTCGAGGCGGCCCTCGTCGGGGTCGACGACGACGATCCGGCCGGGGCTGTACAGCCGGGCGGTGATGACCGCGGCGAGCCCGATCGGTCCGGCGCCGACCACGGCGACGGCGTCGCCGGGTTCGACGCGGCCGTTGCGGACGCCCACCTCGTAGGCGGTCGGCAGGATGTCGGCGAGCATCAGCGCGGCCTCGTCGGAGACCTCGGGCGGCAGCCGGTGCAGGGAGTTGTCGGCGAAGGGGGTGCGGACGTACTCGGCCTGGGTGCCGTCGACCAGGTGGCCGAGGATCCAGCCGCCGCCCCCGGTGCACTGGCCGTAGGCCGCCTCGCGGCAGGAGGGGCACCGGCCGCAGGCGGAGATGCAGGACACCAGGACGCGGTCGCCCGGCCGGACGGTGCGCACCCCGGGGCCGGTCCGGACGACCGTGCCGACGGCCTCGTGCCCGAGGACGCGGCCCTCGGCGACGTCCGGCACGTCGCCCTTGAGGATGTGCAGGTCGGTTCCGCAGATGGTGACGGCGTCCACCCGGACGACGGCGTCCTCCGGGTCGCGGACGGCCGGGTCGGGCACCTCTCCCCAGGTGCGGCGACCGGGCCCGTGGTAGGTGAGTGCCTTCATGTCCTGCTCACTCCTCGGCGGTGCGGCACGGATGGCGGTACACCTCCACCGTCCCCCCCGGCGGGGCCGCCCGCCATGGGCCGGTCGGCCCCGCCGCCGACCCGCAGGGCCCGGACGGCCGCTCAGCGGGGGGACAGTTCGTACAGGACGGGACCGGCGTGCGCTCCGGTGGCGAGGTTGACGACGAGACCGCCGGTGGTGGCGGGGGTGGCGCGGATGTAGGCGCCGCCGTGGCCGTTGACCACGGTGAAGACCCCCCAGAGCGGCGTCCAGGGGTGGAGTTCGCCGTTGTCGTCGGCGAAGAGCTCGACCGTCGGCCGGACCCGCCGCTGCAGGATGTACGGTCGGTCGAGCGCCGCGTGGACGTGCTCGCTCCACTCGTCGGCGGTCAGACCCTCCGTCCAGCCGGGCAGCACCCCGGATCCGCCGGCGAGCGAGGTGGGCTTGAGCACCAGGTCCTGCTGGTGGGCCAGGGCGTACTCGACGAGGTCGACGGACTCCCCGTTCTCCAGGGTGACCGGACCGGGGCGGACCATCCGCGTCCAGGTGAGGATCCGGTCGAGGCTGGCGAGCACGTCGGCGCCGAACAGGCCCCGGTTCCGCTCGTCGGAGAGCAGGGCGAGGGCGCCCTTGCTGGCGTACACGGCCGAGTCCAGCGGAGTGAAGATCCGGACCTCGCCGCGCTCGGCGGCGTCGAGGATCGGGTGGACCAGCTGCAGGGCCTGCGGGGACTTGAGCAGGTCGCCGATCAGGAACACCCGGAAGACGATGTCGACCGCCTTCTCGCCGAGCCAGACCCGGCCGTCCCGCGCCTCCAGCTGGCCGACGTGGCACGGGTGGGCCTCCAGCCCGAACTCGCCCCAGCGGTCGCAGAGCGCCTCCATGTAGGGCAGCATCCGCCCGTAGCCGTCCGGCCAGTCGGTCAGCGCGACCACGGGGCTGTCCCCGGGGCCGAACCCGCTCTCCACCACGATGTTGTTGACCTGTTCGCGCAGCGAGTCCACGAAGCCGAGCTCGTGGCGCTCGGCGAAGTCCGCGAGGTGCGGGCGGGCGAGCAGCTCCCGGCACATGTCGGGGTTGTCCATGCCGCCGACGGCACTGCCGATGTTGAGTTCGAGCAGTTTGAAGCCGGTGTCGTCGACGTAGAGGTCGGCCCGGGTCTGCCGGCTCACCGTCGCGCCCCGGCCGCGCATCACGGCGGAGACCTGGACGTCGGTCAGCCCGACCGCGCGGGCGAACGCCTCGAAGTCGCCGCCGAAGAGCAGGTCCGGCAGGGACGCCAGGGCGCTGCGCAGGTTCTCCAGGTCGGCGTGGAGCTGCACCTGTTCGGCGTGGCCGAGGAACAGCGGCCGGGTCAGGTACCGGCCCTCGTACATCCCGTCGAGGAACTCCGAGCCGACCGGGCCGACCGCCGGGGTGTCGGCTCCGGGTCCGATCCGGGCCAGCTCGGCCAGGTACGCGCGGGTCAGGGAGATGCGGTCCATGGATCTCTCTCTACTGTTCGGCAGCCGCGGTTGCGCGGCGGCCACGGATCAGGGCGACGGCGAGGACGACCAGGGCGAGCACGGCCGAGCTGATCAGCTGGATCCTGGTCCCGGGGTCGACCAGCATCAGCCCGAGCAGCGCGACCATGGCGGCCAGGGCGGCCCAGCTCAGGTACGGGTGGCCCCACATCCGCACCGGCGAGCCGGCCGGCAGCCGCGGGCGGAGCCGGAGTTGGGAGCAGGCGACGAGGATCCAGACCAGCAGCAGCACCGTGCCGACCGCGTCGAGCAGGTGGAGGAAGACCGTGCGCGGCCAGAGCAGGTTGAGCACGACCCCGACGAACCCGAACGCGGCCGAGGCGAGCACGGCGTGGTGCGGGACGCCCGTCCGGCCGAGCCGGGCCAGCAGGGCGGGCGCCTGGCGACGGCGGGCCAGCGAGAAGGCCATCCGGGCGGCGGCGTAGGTGTTGGCGTTGAGTGCGGACAGCAGGGCGATCAGCACGACGACCCGCATGACCTGCCCCGCGGCGGGAACGCCGACGTGGTCGAGGACGGCGGCGAACGGGCCGGCGCCGACCTGCGGGTCGGACCAGGGCAGCAGGGTGACCACGACCGCCATCGAGCCGAGGTAGAAGACGGCGATCCGCCAGACGGCGGCACGGACGGCGCGGCCGGTGGCCCGGGCCGGGTCGTCGGACTCGGCGGCGGCGATGGTGACGACCTCCAGGCCGCCGAAGGCCGGGACGGCGGTGGTGAGTCCGGCCGCCACACCGGCCCAGCCGTGCGGCAGCAGGTCTCCCTCCAGGGCGCCCGCGTCCCCGCCGGGGAGCACTCCGGCGATCGCCAGCACGCCGATGACCAGGAAGCCGACGATCGCGGCGACCTTGACCAGCGCGAACCAGAACTCGAACTCTCCGAAGTTCCCCACCGCGGTGAGGTTGACCGCGGTGAAGACCGCCATGAACAGCAGCACCAGCAGCCACTGCGGGACGGCCGGCAGCCAGCCGTGCACGATGACGGCGGCCGCGGTCGACTCCAGGGCGAGCACGACGACCAGCGTCAGCCAGTACATCCAGCCGATGGTGAACCCGGCCCACGCGCCGAAGGCGCGTTCCGCGTGCTCGGAGAAGGAGCCGCTGGACGGGTGGGCGGCGGCCATCTCGGCCATCATGCGCATCACCAGCACGGTGAGGACGCCGGCCGCCGCGAAGGACAGCACGATTCCCGGTCCGGCTGCGGCGATGCCCGCGCCGGAGCCGACGAACAGGCCGGACCCGATCACGCCTCCCATGGCGAGCATGCCGAGGTGGCGCGCACGCAGGGTGCCGCGCAGGGCCCCCTCCGGTCGCGACTCGGTGACGGGTGGGGCGGTGAGGGTCATTCGAGGTCCTTGGACGAGGCACGGGGACGGGGGGACGGGCGGTGCGGTGCGGAGACGGGTTCGACCACGGCCTCCCCGGCGCGGCCCGGCATCCTGGACCAGCGGAGGGCCAGGACGGCGGAGACCGCCGCCCCCACGGCGCCGAACACCGTGATGACGACCGAGGCCGGGGCGTGGTCGGCGGCGAGGCCGGCCAGCGAGATGCCGACCCCCTGGGCCATCCGGACGGCCGCCGAGGCCAGTCCGAACGCCTTGCCGCGCTGGGAGTCGGGGACGGAGCGGCTGTACTCGGCGTTCGCCGGAACCTGGAACGCCGAGAACACCCCGGAGGCCGCCCAGAGTACGCAGGTCACGGCGGTGTTCGGCGACACCACGGTGAACGTCAGCAGCGCGCAGGAGGCGACGGCCAGCGGCCCGAGCAGCCGGAGGCCTCGGTCCGGGTTCACCCAGCGGGTCAGCACGAACATGCCGACGACCGCGCCGGCCGGACTGGCGGCGAGGAGCAGGCCCACCCCGGTCGGCCCCTGCCCCATGGCATGGGCGTACGGGGTGGCCAGCCCCTCCTTGCAGGCGTAGAAGCCGGACACGGTGCCGAACGCCACCAGCAGGCGCAGGCGGCGGTCGGCCCGGACGAGTCCGGCACCACCGGTGAGCACGCTCCACCGGCCGCCCGCCGGCGCGCCGCCGCTCGGCCGCGGGCGGCGCACCAGACCGAGCCGGGTGAGCGCGGCCGAGACCGTGAAGGTGGCCGCGTTGAGCAGCAGCGCCCGGGAGGGTCCGAGCGCCGCGACCGCCGCACCGCCGGCCGCGAAGCCGGCGAGCTGGCCGAGCTGGGCGGTCAGGTTGACCACCGCCGACGCGGGCAGGTAGTGCTCGCCGGGCGCGATCGTCGGCAGCAGCGCCGACCGTGCCGCCAGGTGCGGCGACTGGGCCAGCTGTACCGCGACGACCAGCGAGCACAGCAGCCACAGCGGCGTGCCGGGCACCGCCATCACGGCGACCAGGCCGGTGCGGACCAGGTCGCACACCACCATCAGCCCGCGCCGCGCGAAGCGGTCGGCCAACCAGGACAGCATCGGCCCGCCGACCAGCTCCGGCAGCAGCGTCAGGGCGTAGGTGAGTGCGGCCAGCCCCGCCGACGCGCTCCGGTCGAACACGAGCAGGGCCAGCGCCACCCGGGTGAGCTGGTTGCCGCCCACGGAGATCAGCTGGGCCAGCCACAGCATGCGGAACTCGCGGAGGGCGAGCACCCGGCCGAAGCCCGCCGTCGGCGGCCTGCTCACGGGCGCGCCACCGACTGCGCGCGGCCGGCCACCCTGGCCACGGGGCGGTCCTCCACCGGCTCCCAGTCGAGGCGGTACTCGGCGAGCACCCGCCCGATCGCCGCCTCGATCCGCCGGCCGCTGGCCGCGCGGAACCGGTACCGCCCGCCGGTCTCCTTCGCCCCGCCGGTGCCGTTGAGGATCGCGCCCACCTCGGGCAGGACCTCCGCGTACATCTCGGGCACCTCGTCGAGGAGCGACCTGGTCGACAGCACCCGGCAGGGCCGCACCGGGGGCTCCGGGATCAGCAGGTAGCCGCCGGCCTCGCCCGCGGGGTCGAGCGGGGCCAGCTCCAGGGGTTCCCCGAGGGTCAGCCGGGTGGCGACCTCCAGCAGGTCGAGCCGGTACACGTCGCGCCAGACGTGCGGGAGTTCCGCACCACCGGCCCGCGCGGCCACCTCAAGGAACACCAGCCCGTCGTACGCGCCCGGTCCGGTCGGCTCGCAGACGAACACCTCGAGGTGGAAGACGCTGCTGCGCACGCCGAGGGCGGCGAGCGCCACCTCCGAGTAGCCCGTCAGCAGCCGTTCCAGCTCGGGGTCGTCCGCGGCCACCGAGCCGAACGAGTCGCCCAGGGCGTAGTCCAGGCAGGTGTTGAGCAGCCGGAAGGCGCGGAGCACCCGCACCTTCCCGTCCTGGATCACCCCGTCGACCTGGTACATGGGCCCGCTGACGTACTCCTCGCAGACGTAGCCCGGCAGCGGGGCGGCGAGCGTCTCCTCCAGTGAGGCGCGGGAGTTGACCAGGTAGATGCCCTGGCTGCCGGAGCCGTCCCGGGGCTTGAGCACGACCGGGAAGCCGACCTCGGCGGCGAACCGGCGGACCTGCCCGGGCTCGTCGGCGTCGACGAACCGGGGCACCCGCAGGCCCGCCGCGGCGACCAGCCGTTTCATCGTCACCTTGTCGCGGACCCGCGCCACGTCGGCCAGTCCGGGGCCCGGGACGCCGAGCAGCTCGCGCAGGGCGGCAGCCACCTCGAGGTCGCGTTCGAAGAGGGCGACGACGTGGTCCACCGGGCCGAAGTCGCGCACGATGCCGCGGGCCAGTTCGGCGACCGCCGCCGCGTCCGCGAGGTCGTCGACGACGGCCACGGTCTCCGCCGCCGCGGCGTCGACGCCGCCGAGTCCCACCGCCGAGCAGAGGTAGGCGACCCGGTCGGCGGTGTGGTCGATGTACGCGGTGTAGTCGCAGCCGACCGACCGGTCGAAGCGGTTGAGGACGAGGATGTGCCGGCCGGCCGCGGCCCGGTCGCTCATCCGTTCGACCCGTCGCGGGTCAGGTGCATCAGCGCCGTGTACGGGGGGAGGTCGAAGTCGACGACCTCGTTCAGGTTCCAGCCGGCCTCGGCGAGCACGTCCTTCCACTCGGCCAGCGAGGGGATCATCTGGCCCATGACGGCGTGTGCGGTCTCGAAGCCGAGCGTGAAGACCGGGTGCCGGTCGGTGGACGGCAGGTCGGAACGGTAGGTGTCGCAGATGATGAGGTCGGTCGCCGCCGGGAACGCCTCGCCGATCAGCTTCAGGCTGGTCAGGCACTCCTCCCGCGGCCACAGGTCGTGCCCCATCATGAAGGTGCACACGAAGTCGACCTGGTCGAACTCGGGGCGGCTCTCCATCGCGGTCGCGTCGCCGTGGACGACGGAGATCCGGTCGCCGAGGCCGGCCCGGGCGACCGACTCGCTGGCCAGCGCCAGCGCGCCGGCGGCGAAGTCCACACCGACGCCCCGGAACTGCGGGTCCTGCTCGGCCAGCTTGATCAGCCGCTCGCCGCTGCCGCAGCCGAGGTCGGCGCCGTGGTGCAGGTTGCGCTCGGCGACGATCCGGTAGAAGACCGGGTCGACGTAGGAGAATCCGGCATCGCGGGCCCCCAGGCCGATGGCCTTGTAGTCGCGCCGGACGGTGAACCCGTCGGGGCGGTTGGCGTTGCGGATCAACTCCGGCATGGTGGTGAAGAGTTCGCCGCAGCCGCGGGTCAGCCAGTAGAAGAAGCCCTTCTTCGCCATGGTCTCGGCGAACAGCGGGCCGGGCGCGGCCGTCCGGTGGTCCGGGTCGAGCGTGACGATCCCGGCGAGTGCGAGGCCCCGGGCGACGGCCTCCACCGAGGGCGCGTCCAGGTCCTGGTCGCGGGCGAAGTCCCGCAGGTCCACCGGTGCTCCGGAGCTGTCCAGCCGGTCCAGCAGGCCCGTCTCCCAGGCCGTCGAGATGGCGAAGGCGGAGAGCGTGTGGTTGAAGACGTCGTCGATGACCGAGCCGGTCATGGTTCCCCCAGGTGTTGTGTGCGAGAGCTGATCAGGATGTCGTCGACCGCGGCGACGAGGGCGGCGGTCTCGGCGGCGGAGCCGACGGTCACCCGCAGGGCGGCGCCGACCGGATGGACCCGGACCCCCCGGTCCAACAGGTCGGCGGCCCAGTCCGCGGTGCCGTGCGGCGGGCGTACGTACAGGAAGTTGGCCTGACTGGGCGCCACTTCGAAGCCTCGTCCGGCCAGTTCGCCGGCCAGCGCTTCGCGCTGCTCCCGGTTGCGGGTGCGGCGTGCCTTCCACGAGGCCGGGTCCGCGAGCGAGGCGAGGGCGGCCGAGCAGGCCGCGCTGCTGACCGTGAACGGCGTCTGCAGCGAGCGCAGCACGCCGATCAGCCGGGCGTGGCCGATGCCGTAGCCGACCCGCAGCCCGGCCAGACCGTGGATCTTCGAGAAGGTCCTGGTGGTCAGCAGGTTGGGCAGCTCCGACAGGGCCTTCAGCGACGGCCCGGCCTCCGCCTCGTCCGCGTAGTCGTGGTAGGCCTCGTCGTTGAGCACCACGGTGGTGTCGGGCAGCCGGCCCGCCAGGTCGGCGATCTCCTGCCGGGGTCGCCACCCGCCGGTCGGGTTGTGCGGGTTGGACAGCGCCACCAGGCCGGCCCGCGCCTGCAGGACGTGGTCGGCCAGGTGCTCGTCGGGCGGCCAGGGCCGGGTCACCGTCGGGGTGCCGCACTGGGCGCCCAGCATCGGGTAGAAGTCGAACTCGGGCTCGTGGAAGAACGCGGCCCGGTCCGGCCCGGTGAACGCCCGCCAGGCCAGGCCGATGATCTCGGCGCTGCCCGCGCCGATCAGGACGCGGTTCAGTGGCACGTCGTGCAGTTCGGCGATCGCCGCCTGCAGTGCACCGTCGCCGGTCGGGTACCGGTGCAGGTCCGGCACCAGCGCGTGCAGGGCCTCGGCCACGCCGGCCGGCGGTCCCTGCGGGTGTTCGTTGGCATGCAGACGCAGCATCGTCCCCCTCGATTCGATCTTTCGATTACCGTAGGAACCTCGACTGGATGACGACTGGACGTCAACTTTTCCTTCACACGGGCGAAGGACGCGGTGACGGTGCAAGGGGGACGCACGCGTGCAGGTACAGCTCCTGGGCCCGGTCCGGGTCCTGCAGGGGGAGGTCCGGCACGACGTGCCGACGGCGGGGCGGCGAGCGGTCCTCGGCGTCCTCGGGCTGGCGGCCGGCCGTCAGGTGTCCCGCACGGAGCTCGTCGACACCCTGTGGTCCGACGACCCGCCCAACTCCGCGGTCAACGTGATCCAGACCCATGTGAAGCACCTGCGGAAGCTGCTCGAACCCGAACGCCCGCCCCGCGCCCCCAGTTCGGTCCTGCTCTCCGTCGGCGACGGCTACCTGCTGCCTACCGAGGCCTGCGCGGTCGACGTCCGCATCTTCCGGAGCATGCTGAACCGCGCCGCGGCGGCCCGGCTGGCGGGGGACCACACCGGCGCCCTCGACCTGTTCGACTCGGCGCTGGCGCTGTGGCGCGCCGACTCCCCGCTCTCCGACGTCCCCGCCCTGGCCGCGCATCCCGCCGTCCTCGCCCTGACCGAGGAGCGGTTCGCGGCGCTGTCGGCGAAGGGCGAGACCCTGCTGTCCCTCGGGGCCGCCGACGAAGCGGTGGCGGTCTTCGAACAGGTCGCCCACGCACGCCCCCTGGACGAGGCCGCGCTGGCCCGCCTGATCCGCGGATACGACGCAGCCGGGCGGCGGGCCGCGGCGGTCGACACCTACCACGAGGTGCGGCGCCGCCTCGCCGAGGAGCTCGGGATCGGCCCCGGCCCCGAACTCGCGGCCGCCTACCAGGTGCTGCTGACGGACGAGGCCTGGCACACCACCGCGCCCCCGAGGCGCCGGCCGGTGCCGGCGACCCTGCCGGGCGACGTGCCCGACTTCGTCGGCCGACAGCGCGAACTCGCCTGGCTCGGGCGGATCCTGACGCAGTCGGCGGGCGTCGCGGTGCCCGTCGCGGTGGTCTCCGGGACGGCCGGGGTCGGCAAGACGGCGCTCGCCCTGCACTGGTCGCACCAGGTCCGGTCGCGCTTCCCCGACGGCCAGCTCTACGTCGACCTGCGGGGCTACGACCCCCAGCAGCCGCTGTCCGGCAACGACGCCCTCGCCCGGCTGTTGTCCGCGATGGGCCTGCCCGCCCACGAGATCCCGCTGGACGAGGCCGACCGCGTGGCCCGGTACCGGACCGAACTCACCGGGCACCGCGTCCTGGTCGTGCTCGACAACGTCTCCTCGGTGGACCAGGTCCGCCCGCTGCTGCCCGGCACCGGATCCTGCGCGGTGCTGGTGACCAGCCGCGACACCCTGGGCGAGCTGGTGGCCCGGCACGGGGCCCGGCGGCTCCACCTCGACCTGCTGCCGATGAACGACTCGCTCGACCTGCTGCGCAGGCTGATCGGCGACCGGCTGGACCGCGAGACGGCGATCGGCGAGGACCTGGCCACCCAGTGCGTGGGGCTGCCGCTCGCCCTACGGGTGGCCGCCGAACTCGCGGCAACCCAGCACACCACCCCGTTGCCGGACCTGGTGTCCGAGCTGGCCGACCGCCGCAGGCGGCTCCACCTGCTGGACACGGTCGGTAACTCCGTCAGCGCGGTGTTCTCCTGGTCCTACCAGCACCTGCCGGCGACCGCGGCGCGCGTCTTCCGGCTGCTCGGCCTCCAGTTCGGCCCCCACGTGTCGCTGAGCGCGTCCGCCGCGCTCGCCGGACGCAGCCCGGACGACACCCGGAGCGCCCTGACCGCGCTCACCCGGGCCCACCTGGTGCACCCCCTCGGCCCGGACCGGTACGGCATGCACGACCTGCTGCGGGCGTACGCGACCACGCTGGCGCACTCCCACGTCACGCCGGCCGACCGGGCGGCCGCCCAGCGGCGGCTCGTCGACTACTACCTGCACACCGCGAACGCCGCCACCGTGCTGCTCGGCCACCGCGACCCGATCGACCTGCCCCCGCCCGCACCGGACGTGCCGCCGCCGGCCTTCGCCGACCTCGACGGCGCCTCGGCGTGGTTCGCCGCCGAGCACCAGTGCCTGCTCGCCGCGGTCGACTCGGCCCCCGACGGCCGGGTCGGCCTGCTCGCCGGATCCATGGCGACCTACCTGGAACAGCGCGGCCACTGGCCGGACTGGGTGACCACGCAGCACGCGGCGCTGGACGCGGCACGGCGGCTGGACGACCGGCCGGGGATCGCCTCGGCGCTCGGCGAACTGGGCCGCGCCAACGCGAGGATGGGCCGCTACGAGGAGGCCGACCAGCTGCTGCGCCGGGCCGTCCCGCTGTTCCAGGAGCTCTCCGACCCGCTCGGCGAGGCGCACTGCCACAACAGTCTGACCCTGGTGTTCGAGCGGCGGCACGACTTCGTCTCCGCCCTGGCGGAGGCCACCTCCGCGCTGGCGAAGTACCGGGCCGCCGGCAACCGGACGGGCCAGGCCCGGGCGCTCAACAACATGGGCTGGTGCAACACCCAGCTCGGCCGGTACCCGGCGGCCCGCCGGTGCTGCGAGCAGGCCCTCGTCCTCCAGCGCGAGATCGGCGACCGCAACGGCGAGAGCGCCACCCTCGACACCCTCGGCCTGGTGCACCACCGGGTCGGCCGGTACCACCGGGCCGTCGCCTGTTACGAGCAGGCCCTCGACATCTACCGGGAGTTCGGCGACCGGTTCAACGAGGCCGCCCTGCTCAACCACCTGGGCGACTCGGCCGACGCCGCGGGCGACCCGGTCACCGCGAGGGAGGCCAGGCGCAGCGCCCGCGAGATCCTCGCGGAGTTCGACCGCACCGGCCGCGCGGGTCAGGACCGGCGCCCCCGGACCTGACCCTCCACCGGCCGCTCCGCACGACCTGACGCACCCTCACCCCGCCGGGCCCGCTCCCGTGCGGGGCGAGGGCCGGGGACGGTGCCGGATCCTGACCGGCGGCCGGTCGACCGTCACCCGCGCGGCGCTGACGGCCGGAGAGCCGCTGTTCGGGGACCGGACTAGGCTGACACTGGCGTCTGATCCCGGGACCTCGGAGGAGCCGGTGGGCCACGCGTCGGATGAGGGCTCGGTGCCCCTGCCGCAGCTGAGGCTGGACGACCTGCTGGACGAGCTGCAGGCCCGGCTGGACGCGGCCAGGACCACCCGCGACCGGGTGCACAGCCTGCTGGAGGCCGTGCTGGCGGTCGGCCGCGACCTGGAACTGTCACAGGTGCTGCAGCACATCGTGGAGGCGGCCGTGTCCCTGGTGGACGCCGAGTACGGGGCGCTCGGGGTGATCGGCGAGGACCTGCGCCTGTCGCAGTTCATTCCGGTCGGGCTGACCGAGGAGCAGGTGAAGCTGATCGGGGACCTCCCGTCCGGCCGGGGGGTGCTGGGCGAGCTGATCCGCCACCCCGAGCCGCTCTGCCTGGCGGAGATCTCGGAGCATCCGGCGTCGTACGGCTTCCCGCCGAACCATCCGCCGATGCACACCTTCCTCGGGGTGCCGATCCGGGTGCGCGGCCGGGTGTTCGGCAATCTGTACCTGACCGAGAAGCGCGGCGGCCAGGCGTTCGACGCCGAGGACGAGTCGGTGCTGGCCACCCTCGCGGTGGCGGCCGGCGTGGCGGTGGACAACGCCCGGCTGTACGCGCAGGCGCGGCTGCGCGAGCAGTGGCTGGCCGCCGGCGCCGAGGTCACCGCGAGCCTGCTGTCCGGCAGCCGGGAGCAGGCGGTGCTGGACCTGCTGGTCGCCCGGGCCGGGGAGATCGCCAGGGCGGACCTCACGGTCGTCGCGCTGCCGGTGCCCGGCACCGAGGAGCTGGAGGTGCGGATCGCGTCCGGGCTGCGGGCGGAGGAGCACACGGGGCTGGTGCTGCCGCTGACCGGTTCGTTCGTCGGCGCGGCTGCCTCCGCCGGGACGCTGGTGACCAGCAGCGACGTCCAGCGGGACGCGCGGATCACCGCGGGCCCGCCGCGCTGGGAGGGCCTCGGCCCGGCGGTGGCCGTGCCGATCGGCACCGCCGGGGGGCGGGTGCGCGGTGTGCTGATGCTGGCCAGGGCCGCGGGCCGGCCGGTGTTCGACGCCGACGAGTCGGCGCCGCTGGAGGGCTTCGCCGGGCAGGCCGCGGTGGCGATGGAGCTGGCGGAGCGGCGGCGCGACTCCGAGCAGGTGGCGCTGCTGAGCGAGCGCGACCGGATCGCCCGCGACCTGCACGACCTGGCCATCCAGCGGTTGTTCGCGACCGGGATGACGCTGCAGGGGGCGACCCGGTTCATCGACCATCCGGAGGCCGAGGAGCGGGTGCGGCGGGCGATCGACGACCTGGACGAGACCGCCCGGACGATCCGCGCGACGATCTTCGGGCTGCGCAGCCGGGAGGCCACGCCGTCGGCCGGGGGCTTGCGGGCGCAGGCCGTCGAGGCGGTGCAGCGGGCGGCTGCTGTGCTGGGCTTCGCCCCGGCGCTGCGGATGTCCGGGCTGCTGGACACGGTGGTGCCGGCGCCCGTGGCGGGCGAGGCGGTGGCGGTGCTGGAGGAGGCGCTGTCGAACGCGGCCCGGCACGCCCGGGCCACCGCGGTGGACGTGTCGGTGGAGCTTACGGGGGACGGCACCGGGGAGCGGCTGGTGGTCGCCGTCCGCGACAACGGGGTGGGCCTGCCGGAGGGCGGTCGGCGCAGCGGGCTGGCGAACCTCGCCGACCGGGCAGTCGCGCTGGGCGGGGAGTTCGTCGCCGGGGCGCGGCCGGGGGGCGGCACCGAGGTGGTCTGGCGGGTCCCACTCACCGATGCGTGACCGCGCTGCGCACCGCGTTACGCCGAGCGGCGCGTGACCGGCTCGGCTCGGCGCGGCGCGGCTCAGAGCGGTGTCGGGTCGGCGTCGACGACCTCCGCGAGCGGCCGCCGCGGTGTGGGCGCGCCCTCCGGCCCGCGGCCGAGCCGGATCAGCAGGTGGACGTGGTACGGGCCCTGCCGGGGGTCGCGTGCCTCGTCCCGCAGGCCGGGCCACTCCATCGCCTGGTGCAGCAGCGAGGCGCGCAGTCCGTGCGCGGTGGCGAGCAGCAGGACGTGCTGCAGGGCGAGGCCCGCGGTCAGCCAGTCCTCGGGGCGGTCGCCGTTGGTGGCCAGGACGGCGATGCACGGGTCGTCCTCGAAGGGGGCGGGCTGCAGGTGTTCGGCGGGGTGGATCGCGGAGAAGTCCCGCATCGGCAGGTGCCCACCGGCGTCCTGCGGGCCGAGGGCGGTCACCGGCAGGCCGTCCGCGCCGGGGTCGGGCCGGGTGCGGATCCAGCTGCGGCTCTCGGCCCGGCGGTCCGGGTCGGTGGTGTTGCGGCGCTCGGCCTCCGCGGTCAGCCGCAGCAGGCGGTCGCGCTCGACGCGGTCGGGCAGCAGCAGGTGAGCTCCCTCGCCCTGCGCCGCCCGGACGAGCAGGTCCAGCAGCGCAGGCGGCACGGGCCCGCCGTCGAAGGGCGTGCGGACGCTGTGTCGGCGCCAGATCGCGTCGAACAGCTCGGTGGTGCCGGGCAGGTCGACCACGGACGGCTCGTCGAGGTCGACCGCGGCGAGCAGCCCGGGCTCGGTGCAGTCGGGCAGCAGGCGGACCCGGGGTGCCCAGCCGAGGTGGCGGGCGGCGGTGCGCAGGTTGAACACCGCGGCGCCGACCGAGATGTGCAGCGCGCGGCCCTCGGGGTCGGCGATCGGCAGGCCGCGCTCCGGGGCGGTGTGCACCTCCAGGGTGGAGGTCTCGGGGCGCAGCCGGAAGCGCCACGGCTGGGTGTTGTGGACGGACGGCGCGGCGACGGCGGCGGAGATGAGCTTCTCGAGCGCGGCGGCGTCCAGTGCCTCGGTGCGCATGGCGGCCTCCTGGGGTGGGGTGGCGGGTCCGGCGGCGGGTCAGCCGCTGCCGGCTCTGCCTGCGGTGCGGAGCGTCTCCAGCCGGTGCCGGTACTCCTCGGCGTCGATCTCGCCACGGGCGAAGCGTTCGCCGAGCAGTTGCTCGGGGTCGGTGCGCGGCCGTCCGGGATCCGCGGGCGGCGGTGCGCCCCGGCCGGGGCCTGGCGGTTCGGCGCGGCCCAGGTGGCGGACCAGGACCACGATGCCGAGCACGAGCAGGGCCCAGAAGAGCACCATGCCGACGGTCATGAGGCCGAAGCCCCAGCCGTTCATGCCGTGGCCGTTCCAGTACATCATCACGACCTCCTCCGCCTTGCTCGCGGACGGATCGCGGGCGGATCGCGGGCGGACCGCCCACCACCATCGTGCGCGGCCGGGGCGGCGGCCCGCTTGGGCCGATCGGCCCGGGTCGGGGCCCGCTGGTCCCCGACCGGTCCCGACCCGGGTCGGGCAGTGCCGGGCCGGGCGGTGGAGGCTCCCGGGGGTGCGCGGTCCGGTGCGGCCGGGTGCTCAGGACGCGCGGCGGAGTTCCCCGGCGACCTCGTGGGTCCACGCCCGGATGTGCTCGGCGTTGCGGTAGTCGCCGCTGGTGCCGCGGCGGACCATGAGGCGGGCGAGCAGGCCGGGGGTGTCGGCGGTCACCCGGCCACCGAAGGTGACGTGGCCCCGGGCGTGCAGGCGTTCCATCTCGCGGGCGGCGCCGGGGACGGGCAGCAGGTCCTCCTGCTCGGCGGAGCCGTCGACCGGGCCGCTGCTGAACAGCCAGACCGGCCGCTCGTTGAGGGCGTCGGCGTTGCGGTGGGCGCAGCGCACCGCGTCACGGTGCCAGTGCCCGGCGTAGAGCGAGCCGCCGAGGATGACGGCGTCGTAGGGGGAGACGTCGCGGACCTCGCCGGCCGGGAGGACGGCGGTGTCGAAGCCGTCCTGCCGGAGGGTGAGACCGATCTCGGCGGCGATCCCGGCGGTGGCGCCGTGCTTGCTGCCGTAGGCCACCAGGATTCTCCTGGTCTTCGTCGCGGTCATCACGTCCTCCCGTCGCCGGTCGGCCGGGGCGCCGGGCCGGTGTCCCCGGGTGGCGTGGCCGACCCTTCCAGGGTGGGCCACCGGCGGCGCGGCGGCCAGGTGCGGCCGTTCGGGTGATTCCCGGGTCCGGCCGGGAGGTGCCCCTCGGGGCTGGGGGGATGCCCGGCGTCGCGCGCGGCAAAGTCCGAAGGAGAGGGCCCGGCCGGACGGGGTGTCAGCGGCCGCCGCGGGGCGGGGCGGTGGACGCGCGGGGGACGAGGACCGGGTCGGGCGCGGGCCGGGAGGGCGCCTCGCCGTTCGCGAGGAGGTCGAACAGCGAGCGGACGGCCTGGGCGCCGTACGCGAACACGTCGCGGCTCACGGCGGAGAGCTGCGGCCGCACCAGCTGGCACAGCTGCGAGTCGTCCCAGGCGACCAGCGAGAGGTCCTGCGGCACCCGCAGGCCCATCTCGGCGGCCACGGAGAGTCCGGCGACGGCCATGACGTCGTTGTCGTAGACGATCGCGGTGGGCCGCCGGGCGGAGGCGAGGAGGCTCCGGGTGGCCCGGGAGCCGCCGCCGCCGGAGTAGTCGGCGGTGACCTGGACGGCCTCCTCCCGTGCCGGTTCGGCGGCGATCTCCTCGAAGGCGCGGGCCCGGACGGCGCTGTGCCCGAGGCCGGCGGGGCCGCCGACCCGGGCGATCCGGCGGTGGCCGAGCGCGGCCAGGTAGCGGACGGCCTCGTGGACGGCGGCGGCGTCGTCCGTCCACACGGCGGGGAACGGGCCGGCCAGCGAGGGGTGGCCGACGGCGACGGCGGGCAGGCCGCTGCCGGCGAGCGCGGCGATCCGCGGGTCGTCACCGCGCAGGTCGACGAGGAGGGAGCCGCCGACGCGGCGGCCCTGCCACCATGCGCGCTGGACCTCGGCCTCCTCCTCGACGCTGCCGACCAGGCGCAGCAGCAGCGAGCAGCGGTGTTCGACGAGGACGCTCTCGACGCCGGCGATGAAGTCCATGAAGAACGGCTCCCAGCCGAGCATGGGTGCCGGGCGGGCCAGGACGAGGCCGATGGTGTCGGTCTGCCGGCCGGAGAGCGAGCGGGCGGCGGTGTTGGGCGTCCAGCCGAGGTCGCGGGCGGGGGTGAGGATGCGCTCGCGGGTGGCGGCGGAGACGCCGGGGCGGTCGTTGAGGGCGAGCGAGACGGCGGCGGTGGAGACGCCTGCCCGGTCGGCGACGTCGCGGATGGTGACACGTCGGGCGTGCGTCCCGTCCGGGCTCGTCGTCCGCCTTCCGGGCCGACCGGCCCTGGGCTCCTGCTCCGTGCGGCGGTCCGCACCGAGATCGGCGCCCAATCCAGGCGGCCGGTCGGCCCGGTGTCCATGAAGCGCTTCAGCCTGCCCGGGCGCCCGGCGGCGGCCGGGAGCGGTGCCGTCGGGCGCCGGCGGCTCAAGCGGTTCAGCCGTTGATGGGCCGGGGGTCGTTGACGATGGTCCCGCCGGTACAGGGGTCGGCGGTGCCGCCGGTCCAGGCCGCGCCGACGGGGACGACGGCGAGTTCCTGGAGGCAGACCGCGGCGGCGGTGAGGTTCCAGTCGTTGGCGGCGTTGATCGCCCCGACCAGGCTGTCGGCGGGGTCGGCGGCTGCGGGGGCGGCCGGTGCGAGGACGGCCGCCGGGGCGAGGAGGGCGGCGGTGAGCGCCGCGGAGGTGAAGGTCTTCTTCATGCCCGGCCCAACGGCCGGCGGGCGCCGCGGTCACCGGCGGCGGGTTCCGGTCGCCCGGTCGGCGGGCGGCGGTGGTCCGTTCGGACCGCTGCGCTGCAGACGGTCGACGGGCGGAGGGCTGTGCGGGATGCGCGGGATGCGCGGGATGCACGCGATCAGCGTTCGACGACCAGGCTGTGGCAGGTCCAGCTGAACCGGGACGGGCCGCCCGCGGGCGGGCGCGGGTGGTAGGTGCCGTCGGAGACGGAGAGGTTGACGATCAGATGGGCGTGCCAGGCGGAGCCGACGCCCCGGTGGTCGGAGTGGACGGCGACACCGTTGGCGTACCAGTCGACGGAGGTGCGGCCGAAGACGGTGCGGAGCTCCACGGTGGCGCCGGGGGCTATGCCGGCCGCGCCGCCGTGCCAGTAGCGGTAGCCGCCGCGGACGTGGTTGGAGACCTCCAGCAGGTCGGGGTTGTCGGGGTGGTACTCGAAGACGTCGATCTCGTTGCCGCCGTCCCGCCAGGTCCAGATGGCGGGCCAGGCACCGAGGGCGGTGGGGAGGGTGACCCGGGCGAGCATGACGTCGCCGGGCAGCAGCTGGAAGCCGTCCGGGCTGCCCTCGGTGGTGAGCAGGTTGCAGTTCCACAGGTCGCTGCCGGGCCGCCGGGTGGCGGCGAAGACCCCGCCGGGGCAGTAGGCGGGGACGAGGTGGTCGAGCTTGTGGTCGCTCCTGTTGGTGGGCCCCATCCGGGGGTAGGCGCTGCTGCGCCCCGCCACCCACTGCCGTGCCGACGTGAAGTCCGCGCTGAAGACCGTTGCCATCGCCGCCTCCCGGTTGCCGGTCCGCCGCGTTTTGGGCGAACGCCGTCAATCACTGGGAGTGCATTACCCGTTACGGTTCGTCATATGCGAATCGGAGGTTCCGAATCCGGACCGGCCTGCGCCCCGCCGCGGCCCGGTCCGCCCTGCGCGCCCCCGCCGTGGGCCGTTCCGTCCGACGCGTCCTCGCGGCGGCTGCGGCGCAGCCCCTCGAGGCCGGTGGTCATCCGGCCGAGGAAGCGCGCCACGGTACGCAGCTCGTCCGGGCTGAACTCGGCTGCGACAGCATCGGTGCAGGCGGCGACCGGGGCGAACCAGGCGGCGGCCATCCGGCTCGCCCCGGGGTTGTAGTGCACCTGGACCTGGCGGCGGTCGGCGGCGTCGCGGCTTCGGCGGATGTGGCCGGCGCGCTCCAGCCGGTCGAGGACGGCGGTCACCGCCCCGGAGGTGAGGGCGAGCTCCTCGCGCAGCCGGCTCGGGGTGACGGGGCCGGGGGCGGCGCCGGTGGAGCCGCGCATGATCGCGAGCAGCGCCTGGACGTCGGTGGCGTGCAGGCCCTGCGCGGCGGCGAAGTCGTGGCCGAGCAGGTTCATCTCGGAGGCGAGCCCTTGCAGGAGGTTGCCGAAGGCCTTGCTGTCGGGCGGCCGGGGCGCCTCGGCGCTCGGCTCCTGGTCGGACAAAGGTCACCTCTCGTTCGGTCGGCAGCCGGCGGACGGACCGCTCCGGCCCGGGCGGCCACCAGCCTAGGGGGTGGCCTGCGGATCGCGCCGAGCCCACGCGCCCCGGAGACGGTCCGCGACCGGGAGGCACCTCCGCGCACCCACGGGAGCCGCATCCACCGGCCCCGCTCCCCCGTGCCGACCCGATCCGGCCGGCGCCCCACGGGGCGCGCCATCTCGTGCGATTATCTCAATGGTCAAGTCTTTCGATGATTGAGATATCATCGCGCCGACCGTCGACCGATCCGTCGACCCACCCGGAGGACCCGCCGTGCCACCTCGCCGTATCCGGTTCCTGATCCCGCTGGCTCTTGTCCTCGCCTGGCTCGCCCTGGGCGGCGCCTTCGGCTCCTTCGCGGGCCGGCTCACCGAGGTCTCCACCAACGACCGGGCCGCCTTCCTGCCGCAGAGCGCCGAGTCCACCCGGGTCGCCGCCCTGGAGAAGGGCTTCCAGGCCCAGGGCAGCCTCCCGGTGATCGTGGTCTGGGAGGCCCGCAAGGGTTCCGTCACAGCCGAGCAGCGCACCGCAGCCGACCGCGCGCTGCGGGCCGCCGCCACGGTGCCGGGCGCGACCGGCCAGGTCTCCCCCGCACTGCCCTCGCAGGACGGGCGCGCCCTGCAGGGGGTGGTGGCGCTCCGCTCCGACCTCGGCCGGCAGACCGTGGACAGCGTCGACGCCGTCCGCGACCGGGTCGCTCCGGTGCCGGGCACCACCGTCGCCCTGGCCGGCCCCGCCGCGATCGCGGCCGACCTCGGCGGCGCCTTCGCCGGCATCGACGGCCTGCTGCTGGGCGTGGCCCTCGGCGTGGTGCTGGTGATCCTGCTCGCTGTCTACCGCAGCGTGCTGCTGCCGCTGCTGGTGATCGTCGGCGCGGTCTTCGCACTCGGCGTCGCCTGCGCCCTGGTGTACGTGCTGGCCCAGCACGGCGTCGTCCGGGTGGACGGCCAGATCCAGGGCCTGCTGTCGATTCTGGTGATCGGCGCGGCGACCGACTACGCGCTGCTGCTGTCCGCCCGATTCCGCGAGGAACTCCCGCTGCACGCCGACCGGTTCGCGGCGATGCGGACGGCCTGGCGGCGCTCCGCCGAGCCGATCGTCGCCTCCGGTCTGACCGTCGCACTGGGCCTGCTGGTGCTGCTGCTCTCCGACCT
The DNA here is from genome assembly GCF_025655475.1 of Kitasatospora sp. DSM 101779. Taxonomy (GTDB): domain Bacteria; phylum Actinomycetota; class Actinomycetes; order Streptomycetales; family Streptomycetaceae; genus Kitasatospora. The sequence continues at coordinate 1,390,084 of NZ_JAHTIK010000001.1, forward strand.
GACGAACAACCGGGCGCTCGGCCCGGTCGGCGCGATCGGGATCGTCTGCGCGGTGGTGTCCGCGCTGACCTTCCTGCCGGCCGCGCTGGTGCTCTGCGGTCGCGCGGCCTACTGGCCGGCCCGCCCGCCGGCGGACGGCAGCGCCCCGGCGCACGGCGTCTGGCGGCGGGTGTCCGCCCTGGTCGGGCGGCGGCCCCGGGCCGTCTGGGCCTCCGCCCTGGCCGCGCTGGTGGCCTGCGCGGCCTTCGCACCGGCGCTGGACTCCCGCGGCGTCGCCCAGACCGACCTGTTCGTCAAGGAGCAGCCCAGCGTGATCGCGCAGCGGGTGCTGTCGGCGCACTTCCCCGGCGGCTCCGGCAACCCCGCGGTGATCGTCGCCAGGGCCGACCGGGCGGACGCGGTCGCGGCCGCCGCCCGCGCGGTGCCCGGGGTCAGCGCGGTCGCCGCGTACACCGGCGGCGCGCCGGGCGGCCCGGCCGAGGAGGTCGACGGCCTCGTCCGGCTGGACGCCACGCTCGCCGACCCCGCGGACGGCGACGCCGCGGTCGCCACCGTGCTGCGGCTGCGCACCGCGGTGCACGCGGTGGACGGCGCCGACGCCCTGGTCGGCGGCTACACCGCCCAGCAGGAGGACACCCGGGCGACGGCCTCCCGGGACCGCACGGTGATCGTCCCGGTGGTGCTGGTCTGCATCCTGCTGATCCTGATCGCGCTGCTGCGGTCGCTGGTGGCGCCGCTGCTGCTGGCGGCGACCGTCGCGCTCTCCTACCTGGCCGTGCTCGGCGTCTCGGCCGTCGTCTTCCCACACGTCTTCGGCTTCCCCGCCACCGACCCGTCCGTCCCGCTGTACGGGTACGTCTTCCTGGTGGCCCTGGGCGTGGACTACAACATCTTCCTGATGACCCGCGCCCGCGAGGAGTCGCTGCGGCACGGCACCCGGGAGGGCGTGCTGCGGGCGCTCACCGCGACCGGCGGGGTGATCACCTCGGCCGGTGTGGTGCTGGCCGCGACCTTCGCCGCGCTCGGGGTGATCCCGCTGGCGTTCCTGGTGCAGATCGCGTTCATCGTCGCCTTCGGCGTCCTGCTGGACACCCTGCTGGTCCGCTCGCTGCTCGTCCCGGCCCTCGTCCACGACCTCGGACCACGCGCCTGGTGGCCGGCCCGGATCGACCCGGCGGACACCCCGGCCGAGCCGGTCGGCGAGCAGGTGCCGGCGGCCCGCTGACCAGCGACGCCGCCCCACTGTCCAAGCCGGGCGGGCGGGCGTACGGTGGCCACACGGCACTGTGCGCACGCCCGCCCGGCTGCGACCGCCGACCCGCGCTCCCCCGGCCCCGCGCCCCCGCACCTGTGCACCCTCTCTTGCCCGGTCCTCCCCCGCCCTGACGCCCGGCGGCGGACCGCACCGCTGGAGGCCGACCATGGCCGACGCCAAGGCGTTCCTGAACACGCCCCGGCTGCTCCGCGCCCGCCGGACGGTCGCGGCCCGGGTGCACGACTGGGAGGAGGTCTACCAGCGGCGCGCGCTGCTCCCGATCATCAGCGACCAGGCGGCCCGCTGCATGGACTGCGGCCTGCCGTTCTGCCACCAGGCCTGCCCGCTGGGCAACCTCGTCCCGGAGTGGAACCGGCTGGTCTCCGAGGACGACTGGAGCGACGCCGTGGAACGGCTGGGCGCCACCAACAACTTCCCCGAATTCACCGGCCGGCTCTGCCCGGCGCCCTGCGAGAGCGCCTGCGTGCTGGCCATCAACGCCGACGCGGTGACCATCAAGAACGTCGAACTCGCCATCGCCGACCACGCCTGGGAACACGGACTGGAACCGCCGCGGCCGCCGGAGCGCCGCACCGGGCGCACCGTCGCGGTGGTCGGCTCCGGCCCCGCCGGGCTGGCCGCCGCCCAGCAGCTCACCCGGGCCGGCCACACCGTCACCGTCTACGAGCGCACCGACCGGGTCGGCGGGCTGCTGCGCTACGGCATCCCGGACTTCCGGCTGGAGAAGCACCGACTGGACCGCAGGATCGACCAACTCCGCGCCGAGGGAACGCGGTTCCGCACCGGCGTGGCCGTCGGCCGGGACCTGCCGGCGGACGAGCTGCGGGCCGGCTGCGACGCGGTCGTGATCGCCATCGGCGCCACCGCCTGGCGCGAACTCCCGGTGCCGGGCCGGGAGTCCTCCGGAGTCCACCAGGCCATGGAGTACCTGCCGCTGGCCAACCGGGTGGTGGCGGGCGACCTCGACCGCTCCCCGGTCAGCGCGCAGGGCCGGCACGTGGTGGTGATCGGCGGCGGTGACACCGCAGCCGACTGCATCGGCACCGCGCTGCGCCAGGAGGCCTTGGACGTACGGCAGTTGGACATCCATCCGCGACCGCCGGAGGACCGCCCGGAGGCGCAGCCCTGGCCGGTCCACCCCAAGGTCCACCGGGCCACCACCTCGCACGAGGAGGCGGCCGAACTCCGCCCGCCGGACCTGCCCGACCCCGACATCCGGGCCTACGCCTCGGCCACCGTCCGCTTCGACGCCGACGCCGGCGGACACGTCTCGGCCGTACGCTTCGCGGATGCCGAAGCGGGCAGCCGGGCGCCGGTGCCCGGCACCGAGCACATGCTCCCCGCCGACCTGGTGCTGCTCGCCCTCGGCTTCGCCGGCCCCGAACACGCCGGCCTGGCAGACCAGTTGGGCCTCGGTCTGGACACCCGCGGCAACCTGGCCCGGGACGACCGGTTCGCCGCGGGGCCGGACGGTGTCTTCGTCGCGGGCGACGCCGGCCGCGGCCAGTCCCTGGTCGTCTGGGCCATCGCCGAGGGCCGCGCGGCCGCCGCCGCCGTCCACCGCTACCTCACCGGCCACGACGAACTGCCCTCCCCCATCACCCCCGCCGACCACGCCATCACCCCCGAGGACGTCCCCCCGCTCCCCGCCTGACCACCAACGGCTCACGCGGTCAGCAACCAGGGCCAGCAACCACCAGGGGGCGCATGGGCGTGTCTTCCGGCCGCAGGCCGGGGGGAACGGCGCAGTCCGGAAGTGGTGCCGCTGACGAAATCCGGTTCACCCCCGGTCCGCACGGTGGCCCACATCCGAATCGCGCAGTTCCCCGCGCCCCTGTGAGGCATCCTCGCGCCGTGACGACACCCCCTGGCAGCGCGTCGGCGCACCTCCCGGCCGAAGGGCCGGGGAGAACTCTGCACTTCGGATGCGGCCTGCCGTACGGCTCACCGCCCCTCGCCGGCCAGCAGGTCGCGGATGCAGCCCCGCAGCCAGGCGTGCGCCGGGTCGGCGTCGTGCCGGGGGTGCCAGGCCAGGCCGAAGGGCAGGGCGGGGAGGTCGAGCGGGATCTCCACGGCGGCCAGGCCGAGCGCCTCGGCGAGGCCGCGGCTGCGAGCGGTGGTGAGGCCGACCAGGTCGGTGCTCCGGAGCACGAACAGCGCCGCCGGGTAGGTCGCCACGGTGCCCACCACCGTACGGCGGAGGCCGAGTTCGGCGAGGGCGGTGTCGATCGGGCCGTGCGGGCGGCCGCGCCGGGAGACGCCGAGGTGCCGGCCGGCCGCGAACCGCTCGGGGGTCAACGGCCCGTCCAGCAGCGGGTGTCCGGGCCGGACGACGGCCAGCATCCGGTCCTCGTAGAGCTGTTCCACCCGGACCTCGGGTGCGGTGGTGTCGATCACCCCGACCTCCAGGTCCGCGGTGCCCTCGCGCAGTGCGGGCGCGTCCACATGGCTCTCGCCGAGGAACCGCAGCCGTACGCCGGGGGCCTCCGCCGCGGTGCGGACGAACAGCGCGGCCGCGTGGGCGGCGGCGAAGGCGTCGTGCGCGAGCACGGTGAACGTCCGGTCCAGGGTGCGCAGATCGACCTGCCCGGCGGCGCTGAACAGTCCGCGGGCACGCTCGACCACCGCCCGGACCTCGGCGTGGATGGCCAGCGCGTGCGGGGTCGGCACCATCGACCGGCCGGCCCGGACGAGCACCGGGTCGCCGAGGGCCTTGCGGATCCGGCCCAGGGTGCGGCTCGTCGCAGGCTCCGACAGGTGCAGCCGGGCGGCCGCCCCCGCGACGCTGCGCTCCTCCAGCAGGACGTCCAGCGCCACCAGCAGGTTGAGGTCCATTCCGGATTGCACTGCACGCATTCCTCTCTTGCGAAACATGCACTGGAAGCAATCCAATCATCGGCCTAGCGTGGACGGGAACCCAGACGCCTCTGCTCCCGAAGGAGCCCGTCCGCCATGTCCGGAAACGCCCCGCCGCCCCTCCGCCGGTCCACCCTGTTCGCGATGTGCGCCTGCGTGCTCGTCGCACAGAGCATGGTCGCCGCGATCAACCTGATGATTCCCCAGCTCGCGGCCTCCGCCCTGCACCCCTCCCCCGGCGCCCTGCTGTGGACGGTCGACGCCTACGTCATCGTCTTCGCCGGGCTGCTCATCCCGGCCGGCGCCTGCGGCGACCGCTGGGGACGCCGGCGGGCGCTGCTCGCCGGCCTCGCGCTGTTCGCCGGCGGCGCCTGCCTGAGCGCCGCGGGCGGCCCGCTCGGCTCGGTGGCCGCGCTGATCGCCGGCCGCGCGGTCTCCGGCGCCGGCGCCGCACTCGTCATGCCGGCCACCATGGCAGTGCTCGTCCACCTGGCCGGCCCGGAGCGCCGCGTCCAGGCCCTCGCCTCCTGGACCCTCGCGGTCGGGCTCGGCGGCCTGGCCGGCAACGTCGGCGGCGGCCTGACCGCCCAGTACCTGCCCTGGCAGGCGCTGTTCTGGGCGATGGTGCCGCTGTCCGCGCTGCTCGCGGCGGCCGTCCTGCGCACCGTACCGGAGCTGCCGCGGCACGCCGCCACCCCCGATCCGGCCGGCTCGGCCCTGCTCATCGCCGGCACCGCCGCCGTGCTGTACGGCATCATCGAGGGCCCCTCGCACGGCTGGTTCTCGGTGCCCGTGCTCGCCGGATTCGCAGCCGGCGCCGCACTGTTGGCGACCTTCACCTGGTACGGCCTGGCGGCGCGCCGGCCGCTGGTCGACCCGCGGGTGTTCCGTTCGCGGCGGCTGCGGGCCGCGGTGCTGGGCACGGCGGCCTCGTTCTTCGGCCTGTTCGCGCTGTTCTTCGTCAACTCGCAGTTCCTGCAGTACGCCAAGGGCTACTCGCCGGCCCGCACCGGTTTCGCCATCGTCCCGCTGACCGTGGGCATGGCGCTGGTGCCGCGGTTCGCCGGCCGCCTGCAGGCCCGGCACGGGGTGCGGTGGGTGGCCGGCGGCGGACTGGCACTGATCGGGGCCGGGCTGCTCGGTGTCTCCACAGCCGGCCCCGACACCCCGTACCCGCTGTACGCGCTGTGGCTGCTGCTGCTCTCGGCCGGAATGGGCCTGTCCGCCCCCGGTCTCACCCACGCGGTGGTGTCCGAACTGCCGCCCGCGCAGGCCGGGCTGGGCGCCGGACTGAACACCGCGGCCCGCGAGCTCGGGGCAGCGCTCGGCGTCGCCGTGGTCGGGACGGTGCTCGCCTCCCGTGCCGGCGGCGCGGGCCACGGCCCGGCGGAGTTCACCGCGGGCATGGCCACCGGACTGCGGGTGGTCGCCGTCCCCGTCCTGCTGGCCGCCGTCGCCGTCCTCGCCGGCCTGCGCGATCGGCCGGCCGCCGACCGGCCCGCACCCGCGCCGGAACCCGCCGCCGAGACGGCCTGACGGCCCGTCGCGCCGGCCGACGCCGCCATCGGGGCCGTCCGACGGCCGGCACGGGCCGGAGCCGGCAGCCGACACCGCACGACCCCGCGGAACGTACGCTCCCGACGGTTTGCCACCATGCGGGCATGACCGTCATCGTCTCCGTCACGGGCGCCGGTTGCGGCTGCGCGCCGCGCCGCGCCTGGTCGGCCTCGCCCGTACCCGCCTGGGCCGGGGCCGCGGGCACGGCTCTCGTCCGCTGGCCCGATGCCGACTGCACCGGGTCGCCGTACGACGGGCGGGGCGTCGCGCCGACCGACCGGATGCCGGTGGCCGGCGAGCAGCGGATGCTCGGCCTGGACGGGCCGCTGCTCGTCGAGGGGCAGTTCTGGTGCCTGTTCACCCCGGCCGCCACGGCGGTGAACGGCACGCCCGACCACCCGGACGAACTCCCGCAGCACGCCCTGGTCCGCTGCACCCCGCTGGCGGTGGCGGACGCACGCCCGGGCGGGGCGTGGGTGCGCGTCGCGGTCGAGGAGGTGGTCCCGCTGACGGAGGCGCAGAAGCGCTGGGCGCCGTCCTCGGCCGGTTCGGTCGCGGACCTGCTCCCGCCCGAGGGCGCCGGGGTGGACCGCACCAGCGTCCGCTGCGGCGCGCTGCGGTACGTGGAGTGGTCCGCCCAGGGCGACCTGGGCCGCCGGGCGGTGTTCCGGGAGGGCGACGGCCGGTCGGTGCTGCTGATGTACGCCGAGTGGTCCTTCGACGAGGAGGACGTCGCCTTCGGCCACCGGCCGCTGAGTGCGGCGGAGACCGCGGCGGTGCAGGCCTGCTGGCCATCGGAGGGCTGAGCGGACACGCGCGACGGGCTGCACGTTCCGACACGAACGGGCAGCCACGGCAGGCGCCAGGCGGACCCGAACCTTCCGTTCCGGCCCGCCGGGGGTCTTCGGTTCGTGTCGCGATCACCCGGGCAGGGCCGGGCGACGGGCTCGGCAGGGCCACCGGGCGCCCATTTCCGGCCAACTTGGCGCCAGGCGGCTCGGCAATTCCACCGGGGAATTTCCGAGGGAATTCCAAGAAATTCGTCCGATCTGATCCGTCGCGGACACGTCAGGGGGTTCGACATCCCCCGCGACCTGCGGCGCGGCCCCGGCGTTCAGTGGCGTGCGGGGCGGCGCGCGGCCGAAATGCACGCATGCGACACCAAGCCACTCGTGATGATTGTGTGATGTTCAGGATGCTGGCTTGTTATCGCAGTCGTGATCCCTCTAATCTCCACCTCAGCCCGACAGCACGGGCGCCCGAGTCGCGGCACGCCGAACCCTGCCCACCGCGTCCACCGGGTCACCGACCAGACCCTGGGCAGGGACGGGGGACCCAGTTTCGACGCCGCCCCCACACGGCTAGGGGTGAAGCCGCCTCAGCGCGGCCGGGCCACCTCCCGGTCCGAACCCGACAGCTCACCTCGCAGGCGTGCGGAGAGGGAACTCGATGGGTTTCATCGGCTCGGGCCGTCACCGCCGCCCCACCCAGACCGAGCGCGCCGTCGCGGCCGCCGGTGTGGCAGGTGCGGGTCTGGCGATCCCGCTGCTCACCGCGACGGGCGCCCACGCCGCCCCGGTCACCACCTGGGACGCGGTCGCACAGTGCGCCAGTGCGGGCAATTGGGGCAAGACCGTCGGCAACGGCGAGTACGGCGGTCTCCAGCTCGACCTCCGCACCTGGGTCGCGTACGGCGGCGACAAGTTCGCCTCCACGCCCGACCGGGCCACCAAGGAGGAGCAGATCAGCGTCGCCGAGCGCGTCCTCGCGGACCGCGGCGCCAAGGCCTGGGGCAACTGCGGCAAGTCCGCGGGCCTCACCGGCGAGGGCAAGGCGGAGACCGTCGAGCAGTCCGCTCCCACCGCCCCGGCACCGTCCCCCACCACCACGCCGACCGACCGCGGTTCCTCCGCACCGGTCTTCTCCGGTATGCAGGGCCTCGACGCCAACGGCGTCTACTGGTACCTGGTCGACGGGCAGTGGTACTGGACGACCAGCCAGGAGATCTACGACTACTACACCGGCCCGACGGCCCCGCCCGCCCAGGGGCAGTCCACGGCGCCGGGTCAGGCCACCACCGCGCCCACCGTGCCCGCCGCACCCGGGAACGCCACCACGGCGCCGACCGTCCCGGGCAGCACCACGACCCCGGCGCCGGGCACCACCGCCCCCGGCACGCCCGCCCCGGGCACCACCGCACCGGTGGTCACCACGCCCCCGGTCATCGACCCGATCACGGGTCTCCCGGTCACCCCCGACCAGACCACCGCGCCGACCGGCACCCCGACCACCCCGGGCCAGCCCGCCGCGGCCACCGCGGACCAGGCCCCCACGACGACCCCGGCCGCCGCGGCCACCCCGGCGCCGACGCAGGCCACCACGCCCGCCGCGGAGCCCGCCACCTACACCGTGGCGGCCGGCGACACGCTCTCCGACATCTCCGACAAGAACAAGCTCGGTGGCTGGAAGCAGGTCTACGACAGCAACGAGGGCACCATCGGCCAGGACCCGGACCTCATCAAGCCGGGCCAGGTCCTGAAGATCAAGTAATCGCGGCACCGCACGCGCACGGACGCCGGCGGCCCCGGGGACACTCCCGGGACCGCCGGCGTCCTGCTTCCCCCCGGTGAACTCCCGTCGCATCCCCGGCAAGACCGCGGGCGTGGACCTGGGACGACGCCAATTCCGGCTGCCAGTGCGAACATTGATCAGAATTCACTTCGGCGCAGATCGCGGACGTCGCCGGGAATCCGGCCGAGCGAGCGACGTGCGGCCGGCCTCGGATCCTGACGGCTCCAGGGGCGCACGGCCCGATCGGCCGCCCTGCGCGGAGCCTTGACGCCGCGGACGGCTCCGACTAGAACTTCCCTCGCGCTTGGGAGCGCTCCCACGAGCGGCTCGCACCCTCGCCCGGCGCAGCCCGTACGTCAGCCCCTAGGAGCCGCACGTGTCCCGCCCACGCCGTCGAATCGCGGCCGCGAGCGCCGCCGTCGCCGCAGCAGCGGCCTGCTGCCTGCCCGCCACCGCCTCCGCCGCCACCGGGAGCAGCCAGGGCGCCGGCCGCGCGCCCGGCCCCGGTACCAGCTTCTACGTCGATCTCGACAGCAAGGCCCTGCACCAGGCCGTCGCCGACCTCCGGGCGGGCGACCCGGGCGACGCGCTCGCCATGGCGAAGCTGGGCTCGTACCCGGTGGCCCAGTGGTTCAACGGCACCGCGACCCCGCAGGAGACCACCGCCGCGATGGCGAAGCTGCAGTCCAAGGCCGCCCGGCAGCACCAGACCCCGGTGGTCGTGGCCTACAACGTGCCCGGCCGGGACTGCTCGCAGTACTCCGCCGGCGGCGCCTCCACCTCCGCCGAGTACGCGGCCTGGGTCGACGGCCTCGCCCGCGGCATCGGCGACCGCCGCACGGTGGTGATCCTGGAACCGGACGGCCTGGCCCTCAGCCCGGCCTACTGCGGCGGCACCGCACAGCAGCAGGCCGACCGGCTCGCCGAGATCAACGGCGCCGTCGGCCGGCTCGCCGAGCAGCCGCGCGCGGCCGTCTACCTCGACGCCGGCCACAGCGGCTGGCAGTCCACCGGCACCATGGCGAAGCTGCTGGTGGACGGCGGCGTCGAGCGCGCCCGGGGCTTCTTCCTCAACGTCTCCAACTACCAGCGCGACGCCGACCTCATCCGCTACGGCACCCAGGTCGCCAAGTGCACCTGGTACCTGACGCACACCCCGGGCGCGGTGGCCGACGACTGCGCCAACCAGTACTGGCCGCAGGCCGACGCCGACGCCTGGTACGCCGGACACATCCCCGCCGACGCGGAGCTCCCGCACTTCGTCGTCGACAGCAGCCGCAACGGCCAGGGCCCGTGGACGCCGGCCGCGACCTACCCGGACCCGCAGACCTGGTGCAACCCGTCCGGCCGCGGCCTCGGCACCCGGCCGACCGCCGACACCGGGACGCCACTGCTGGACGCCTTCCTGTGGGTCAAGGTGCCGGGCGAGTCCGACGGCAGCTGCACCCGCGGCACCACCGGCGGCACCGACCCCGAGTACGGCGCCGCCGACCCGGCAGCCGGCGCGTGGTGGCCCGCCCAGGCCCACGCACTGGCCGCCGCCGCGTCCCCCGCGCTGACCTTCAACCTGCCGGCCGGCACGCACCGCTGACCATCCCCGTCGGCGGCCCGGCCCCCACCTGCCGGGCCGCCCACCGGGCGCCGCACGCCCACAGCACCCGTGCGCGGCGCCCGGCCCTTCTGCATGCCCCCACACAGTCGAAAGTTTTCGAGCGGATCTCAGCCACACTGTCCAATGACGGCCGCACCCGCAGGTCCGATGCAGCGTCAGGATCCCCTGCGAACTCGCCGTCCATGCGCCTAGAGACCTGTTGGAAACTTTCGACTGAAACTTCGAAACTCAGTATTGACCCGCGCTCGACAACGGCGACATACTCGTCGGCGATCGACCTCCCGCCGCTGGCCGCGTGGCGGATGCACGGCGCCGCAACAGGTCCCACCCAGCCTGTCCGGACGGGCCCCACAGCCGTCCGGCCGACGGAAGAAGAGGTTGTCGATGATGCACCGCTCCCCCGGTGGCCCGGGGCTGCTCCGCCGCGCACTGCTGGCCGGCACCGCCGGTGTGCTCGCCGCGGCCGGCCTGGCCGGTGCGGCCGGCACGGCCGATGCCGCGAGCACGCTCGGCGCGTCCGCCGCCGCCAAGGGCCGCTACTTCGGCACCGCCGTGGCCGCCGGCCACCTCGGCGAGTCCGCGTACGCGAGCACGCTGGACACCGAATTCACCGCGGTCACCCCCGAGAACGAGATGAAGTGGGACGCCGTCGAGGCCACCCGCAACTCGTTCAACTTCGCGTCCGCCGACCAGATCGTCGCCCACGCACAGGGCAAGAACATGAAGGTCCGCGGCCACACGCTGGTCTGGCACTCCCAGCTTCCCGGCTGGGTCGGCGGCCTGTCCGCCATCGACCTGCGCACCGCGATGAACAACCACATCACCCAGGTGATGACGCACTACAAGGGCAAGATCTACGCCTGGGACGTCGTCAACGAGGCCTACCAGGACGGCAGCAGCGGCGCCCGGCGCAGCTCGCCCTTCCAGGACAAGCTCGGTGACGGGTACATCGAGGAGGCGTTCCGCACCGCCCGTTCCGTCGACCCCAACGCCAAGCTCTGCTACAACGACTACAACACCGACGGGCAGAACGCGAAGAGCAACGCGGTCTACGCGATGGTGAAGGACTTCAAGCAGCGCGGCGTGCCGATCGACTGCGTGGGCTTCCAGTCGCACTTCAACAGCGCCTCGCCGGTGCCGAGCGACTACCGGGCCAACCTGCAGCGCTTCGCCGACCTCGGCGTGGACGTGCAGATCACCGAACTCGACATCGAGGGCTCCGGCTCGGCGCAGGCCACCAGCTACACCAACGTGGTCAACGCCTGCCTGGCCGTCACCCGCTGCACCGGCATCACGGTGTGGGGCATCACCGACAAGTACTCGTGGCGCAGCAGCGGCACCCCGCTGCTGTTCGACGGCAACTACGGCAAGAAGGCCGCGTACACCGCGGTGCTCAGCGCGCTCGGCGGTTCGGGCTCGGGCGGCGGGGGCGGGGGCACGGCCTCCTGCACGGCCGCCTACAGCCTCACCCAGAGCTGGAACGGCGGCTTCAACGGGCAGGTGACGGTGACGGCGGGCAGCGCCGCGATCACCGGCTGGACGGTCACGGTGACCGTCACCCCGCCGCAGAAGGTCTCCGCCACCTGGAACGGCACACCGAGCTGGGACAGCAGCGGCAACGTCATGACGATGAAGCCCAACGGCAACGGCAACCTGGCCGCCGGGGCCTCCACCAGCTTCGGTTTCACCGTCACGTCCAACGGCACCACCACCGCGCCCAAGGTCGGTAGCTGCACGGCGAGTTGATTTACCGCCACCCGGAACGGCGGACGGCACGGCGGCTTCTCGGCCGCCGTGCCCTTCCGTCGTCGGTCGTACCTGCCCGGCCGTCGGCAGGACCTACCGTGTGTCGGTGCGGCAGGGTATGTTCCGGCGGATGACCGTCCTGAGGATCGTGCTGACCGTGCTGGGTCTGCTGCCGTTCTGCCTGGGCCTCGTCGTCCTGCTCGACCTCACCGCGTCGCGTGCGCGGATCCGCCGCCTCACGTCGTTGGAGGAGAACGGGACGGAGGCCGCGGCCCGGGTGGTCGAGCTCCGGTACATCAGCTGGGACGAACGGCGGATGAACGCGACCGTCACGGTCGACTTCCCGGACGGCGAGACCCTCCGGCGGACGCTGTGGGTGCCGCTCCGCCCCGACCTGGCGGTCGGCGGGCCCTGCCCGGTCGTCCGCCATCCGCGGGCCGCCGAGGGCTTCGAACCCGGCACCAAGGCCGATCTCGCCCGACTCCGCCACCACGAGCGGACCGTCGAGATCCCGGAGACCCGAAAGCTCGGCCTGTTCTTCGTACTGATCGGCGCGGCGCCGATCGCCCTGGCGGCCGCGCTGCCCGCCCTCGTCCGCCTGCTGTGACCGACCGGCAGTGCGCCCGGGCCGCTGCCCTGATCAGGGCAGGCGCAGCGTCAGGAAGGGCACGGTGTCGCCCGGCAGCAGGTACTCCCCGACCTGGACGAAGCCCTGGGCCAGGGCGAAGGCGACGCCCTCGGTGTTGGAGGCCAGGACGATCGTCTCGATCCGCTCGGCACCCGTCTCGCGGGCCCGTTCGGGACACCGGAGGTAGATCCGGGTCCCGATGCCCCGTCCGCGGTGCTCCGGCAGGACCCGGGCGATCACGGTCGCGGCGGGCTCCTCCTCGGTGGGCGGTCGGACGGTGGAACAACCCACGGGCCTGCCGCCGAGGTGGGCGACCTCCAGGTGGTGGCGGTCCGCGTTCCGCCGCACCTCGTCGAGCGAGAGCGGCGCGGTCGGGATGATCACGTTGTGGACGTGCCGCCAGGCCTCCAGCGAGGCCTCGCCGTCCACCGGCCGGAGGTGCAGATCGCTCGTGGCGGCAGCCAAGCGCCGGCCCCGGTGCACGTCAACTCCCTTTCCCGGTAGCCGTCCGGCCGCCGTACGAGCCGGCCGCGGACCGGCAGGGCGGACGGGACCGTCCTCCTGCCCCCTGCCGGTCCGGCCCGTCAGCCGGCGCTCTTGGCGAGGCGGACGGCCACGCTCTGGCCGGCCGACGCGGTGGTGCCGTAATCGGAGTCGACCGCGGAGGCCTGGGCGGCCACCTCGGCGTCCCCCTTCTGGAACGAGGTGGTGCCGGTCGGGTCGGCCTTCGCCTGCCACGCCACCGGAGCGCCGGGCACGCAGGCCACGGTGGTGCTGTACGAGCCGCGGATCAGGACGCGGTGGCTCACCTGCGACACCTGCCCGGACACGGCCACCGAGGCCGGCTTGTTGCAGGTGACGGTGCCGTGCACGGCGGCCTTGCCGTTGAGCGTGCTCGCGGTGCCGTCCACCGCGACACCGAGGCCGAGGCTCAGCTCCGCGGGCGGGGCCGCGTTGTGGATGCGCACCTCACCGCGGGCGGCGGCCGTCGAGCCCTCGCAGTGCTGCTCGAAGGTGGCGTCGAGGGTCTGCACGTAGCCGTTCGGGCCGAAGGCCACGTCCGTGATGGTGAAGGAACCGGTCAGCGTGTTGCATCCGCGGCCGTCGCCGGACAGCTCCAGGCCGGGCTCGGCCGAGCCGGAGAAGGGTGCCCGGGTCGCCCCCGTGTACTGGCCGACGCCGAGCGCCTTGCCCTCGGGCGCCTTGAGGTCCAGGCTCCACCAGTTGCCGTGGGCGCCGTTGACGGACAGGCCGATGGCCCGGTGGTCACTGCTCGCGTAGACGTCGAGCCGGTCCTGTGCGTCGGTGGCGAAGTCGTGGGACTCACCCCCGGAAATCCAGTCGCCCTGGTCGCCGCCGAAGCTCAGCGACCCAGAGGTGACGGTCTGCGCGTGAGCGGCGCCGCCGACGAGGACGGTCGTACCGGCAGCCGTGGCCAGCGCCAGGGCCACTCCGGCGACCGTCCTGACGAGAGAGCGCGCGGGCAGCGTGAACTCCATGTGATCTCCCCATGGTTGGGAACGCACGACGGACCCCGGGGCGTCCGCCGCCGAGGCCGAAGGGAGTCTGACAGTACGGGGACGCACCGACAACGGACTTTCCCGCCCCGGACCGTCCGATCCGCGGGGAAGTCGTCCACCCACTCCTTCCCGAGCGCGGAACTCATCACCGAACGCCCGGCCGCCGGTGTCCTTCTCCAGGGACAGCCCTGGAACGACGTCTTCGGCTACTACGACACGTCCACCGTGCTGGCCACGCTCACCCACAACGGCCGCGCCACCGCCACGGTGGTGCTCCGGGCGCCGTCCCTCGAACCGCTGGGCGAGGCCGAGTACCCCGTTCGGACCCGGCCCCGGGCCGTTGTCTCCGCAGGTGACGGCAGCTGGCTCACCGTCGAAGGCACCGATGTCGTGCGCTGGTCCCTCGGCTAGCGGCACGACCGCCGGGGCACGGTCGTCCCAGGACCACTAGCCCGACGTTCGAGTCCCACCGAGGCCTGGACCGTCCGCCGCGGGTCCGTCCGCGGGTGCCCGGCGGAAAATGCGTTGCCCCGCGGGTGCGGCCTCGACATGATCGCTCGCATGTACATGTAACGGCTGCCACGTAGCTACGACCGACCTGTCGCGCGGTCGACCTCTGAGCCTGACCACTCGGCCCCGAGGCGATGACTCGCGCCCTCGTGTGCACCCGTCATGTTCCAGGAGCCGCGGCTCGGCCTGCGAGCGCTCCTGCTGAGTCCTGAAAGCAACCACATCCATGAATACCGACCGCAAGGCCCACTGGGCCGTGCGTCAGTCCGCCCTGCCCGCGGTCGTCCGGCCCTGCCCGGACTGCCCGGGCACGCGTCACCGCGCCTCGGGCAGGATCCGCGTCAACGCGAGCGGCAAACTGCTCGACGTCTGGCTGCTCCTGAGCTGTGCGGCCTGCGACCGGACCTCGAAGGTGCCCGTCCACGAACGCGTCCACGTCTCGTCCCTGGAGCCGGCCCGGCTGGTGGCGTACGAGAACAACGACTTCGCCGTGGTGCGGGAGCTGACGATGAGTGCGTCGCTCGCCACGAAGAACGGGTACCGCCTCGACTGGAGCGGCACCTGGGCGCTGGAGACCCGCACGCCCCTCTACGCCCTCGACGACCCGACACCGCTCACGGTGGTGGTCGGCTTCGAGCTGCCCGCGCCCGTCCGGGTCGAACGGCTGCTCATGCTGGGGCTCGGTCTGAGCCGCGGTGCGGTGCGCCGCATGGTCGGGGACGGACGGATCCGCCTGCCGCTCGCCCCGGACGCCAAGGCGCACCGGGACTTCGAACTCACCGTCCACGGGCCCGGTTCGGTCGACGCCGCGAAGCATGCCAAGCCGCTCGGCGCTCCGACCGAGGTGCGCACCGACGCGCGCAGCGACGCGCGCACCGACCTGGGCCACGCGGAGTCCCACGATGCCCCGCGGCCGTGGTCGCGCTCGGCGACGGCGTGATCAGCCGGCGCCCGGCCGATGTCGGGTGCCGGGCGGCCGCGGGTCGCTGACCGGCCCGGTGCCCGTGCGGGCATGGGGTGACACCGCCGTCCGGGAGTGCGGGCTCCCGGGCGGCGGTGTCGTGGCCGGGCACGGAACGGGGGTCAGGTCGCCGGTCCGCGCCGCGGGTCAGGAGGTGGCGGTGCAGGTCGGGACGGCGGTGGCGACGGCCCCGCTCTCGGTGCGGGTGGCCTGGACGCCGAATGTGGTGGATCCGGCCGGGGCGATCGCTCCGTTGTAGGAGAGGTTGGCGGCGCCGACGGTCTGCCCGCTCTGCTGGACGTCCGCGCTCCAGCTGCTGGTGACCTTGAGCCCGGTGGGCCACTGCCAGACGACCTTCCAGCCCTTGGTCGGTGCGGTGCCGGTGTTGGTGACCGTCACGTTGGCGGTCAGGCCTGCGCCCCAGTCGTTCAGGGTGAGTGCTGCGCTGCAGCCGGCGTTGCTCCCGGTCGGGGCCGTGGTGGCGGTGACGGCGGTGGAGGCGGCGGACAGGTTCCCGGCGGCGTCCTTGGCCCGCACGGTGTAGCTGTAGGCGGTGGCCGCGGTCAGTCCGCCGTCGGTGTAGGCGGTGGTGGTGCTGCTGCCGACCTTGGTGCCGCCGCGGTAGATGTCGTAGCCGGTCACGCCGGTGTTGTCGGTGGCGGCCGTCCAGGAGAGCGAGACGGTGCTGGCAGTGGTGCCGGTGACGGCGAGCCCGCCCGGCGCGGTCGGTGCGGTGGTGTCGCCGCCTCCGCCGCCGGTGCCGCCGAAGCCGGGCGCCTTGATGTCGGCGAGGTAGCCGTCCTTGACGGTGTTGACGGTCGTCCAGTCGTCGTTCAGGATGCCGCCGGTGTCACCGGAGTTGGGGTTCCAGGACCAGAACGTCCAGCTGAAGCTGTCGGCGCCGTACTGGGCGGTGGGCCGCAGGTACTGCACCAGGGCCTTCAGCCACTGCTGGTCGGCGGTGGACTGCAGGGTGGTGCCGAACTCGCCGACCCAGACCGGGGCGATGTTCTGCTTGAAGAGGTAGCCCCAGTTCTTGTCCCAGATCGCCGGCATGTTGGCCGGGAAGGTCGGGTCGGAGAACCACGGCTGCTGCGCCACGCTGGTCGCGTAGTCGTGCGCCGAGTACACCACCCGGTTGGGGACGCTGAGTTGGACGGGGTACTGGCCGGCGCCCTGCAGGTTGCCGCCCCACCAGTCGGAGCTTCCGTTGAAGGTCTGCACGCCCTCGACGAAGATCAGCAGCTTGGGGTTGGCGGACAGCACCGCCTCGCCGCCGCGCTGGGCGGCCAGCCGCCAGTCGGTGGCGGTGTCGCCGCAGCCCCAGCAGGCGGGGTCGTGTGGCTCGTTGTGCAGGTCGATGCCGACCACGGCGGAGTTGCCGGCGTACCGGGCCGCGATCGACTTGAGGTCGGCGAGCCAGGTCGTTTCGGGGACGGCGGCGGTGTACCAGAGCGCCGACTGGCCGCCGGAGTCCGGGCGGTGGCGGTCGAGGATCACCTTGAGGCCGGCCGAGCCGGCGTAGTCGACCAGCCTGTCCATCACCTGGAGGGAGTTGAGCCCGACCAGGTCGGCGTTCATGCCGCCGGAGGTGTTGATGCTGGCGGGCTGGGTGCCCTTGAAGATGTCGTCGCTGTACGGCATCCGGATGGTGTTGTAGCCGAGCGACTTCATCTGGTCGATCATGCTCTTGTAGTCGCGGCTCCACAGGCCGTGCGCCACGTAGGTGCCGGTCTCGAAGCCGAACCAGTTGATTCCGGCGATCCGGACGGGCCGGTCGGCCTCGTCCAGGACCTGCCGGCCGCTGGTGTGCCAGTACCCGGCGCCCGCGGCCACGGTGGCGGCCGGGGCTGCGGCGGTGTCGGCATGCGCGGCCTGCAGTCCGGTCGGGGCGGCGACGACCGCCGTGGCCGCGGCCAGTGCTGCGGCACTGCGGCCGAGCCGGCGGGTGAGGCGCCGGCGCAGCTGAAGGCGCATGGGTCTCGTTCCTCTCTGAAGGCTGTCCGGGTGCCGCCGCCGGGGGAAGGCGGCGGGCGGGCGCCCGGCGCGCGCGGGCGGCGTTCCGTGGTACGAGAGTGCCGATGCCGGCGGCCGCGGGTACGGGAGCACATGCGGGAGCGCTCCCATGCGGCGGCTCGGCAGCGCGCCGGAATCGCCCTCATCAAAGCCAGTGCCGGATCAGCCGTCAATACGCACAACCGACTTCAATACGTGAAGGATTGAGCCACACCCATGGACGCCGGCCCACAGGGGCGGCCTGACCAGTACGACTAATGAAGCATGGGCGGGCGATCGGCTCGAGCATTTGGGAGCGCTCCCAGACTCTGAGGGCTGAGCCGATCGGTGTCCGGGTGCCGCCACGCCGGTCCGGGAACCGCCCGCGCGGCCGCGGGGTGCCTAGGCTGACCGGGCGGGTGGCCCGCGGGTGTCCCGCGGGTGTCCGTGTGGGGCCGCGGCGGCCCGGGCAGACGGAAGCGCGTCGGGCAGGCCGACGACAGTGGAGGAGGCCGAGCATGAGCCGCAAGCCGCGCCAGGTGCTGGAGGACGTCCGGCGGGAACTCGCCCCCGGTGAGCGAGAGAACCGTCTCGTTCCGGAGATCGCAGCGGGCACCGCCCCGCTGACCGTCCTGTCGGAGCTCGCCGCACAGCAGTACCGGATCATCGGGAGCGACCGGCGGAGCCTGCTGGTGCTGGCCGCCCGCTGCGCGGACGGGCCCGGCGGCGCGTACTTCTCCGGTCTCGCCGACGGCGAGAGCGAGGCGCTGCGGCTGCTGGAGGCCTTCGCCGCCCGCTGCGGGCTGTCGCCGCGCGAGGCCGCGGCCCGCAAGCCGCTGCCGGGCTGCCAGGCGTACCCCGCCTACCTCGCCTGGCTCGCGCTGAACGGGGACCCGGCCGGGGTGGTGCTCGCGCTCACCGCGAACTTCGCCGCCTGGGGCGGCTACTGCGCGGCCGTGGCGACGGGGCTGCGCCGCCACTACGGCTTCGACGACACCGACTGCGCCTTCTTCGACTTCTTCGCCCGTCCGGCTCCCGCCGCCGAGGACGCCGCGGTGGCGGTGCTGGAGGCACTGGCACCGGACGGGGGCCGGATCGGGGTGGGCCGCGAGTACGGGCAGTTGCTGCAGGCGTACGAGTTGATGTTCTGGAACGCCCTCGCGGACGCCCCGGCCCGGCGGCACGGGCGCTGAGGCCCGCCGCCCCCGGGCGGGCGCCGGCCCGCGGTTCGGTGAGGAGGCCGGATGTGCTGGAGTGCGGAGGCGGACGCGGCGGCCGGGGTGGTGGTCGCGGGGCTCGGCGTGGTCTGTCTGCTGCGGGTGCGCGATCCGCGGCGGGTGCCGCTGGCCGCGCTGCCGCTGCTGCTCGGGGTGCACCAGCTGGTGGAGGCCGCGGTCTGGCTGGGCGAGGACGGCCGGATCGGGCCCGGCCCCGCGCAGGCGGCACGCACGGCGTGGGCCTTGATCGCGCTGCCGCTGCTGCCGCTGCTGGTGCCCTTCGGGGTGTGGTGCGCGGCCGGGCCGGGCGGTCCGCGGCGCCGACTGCTCGGTGCGCTGGCCGTACTGGGCGCGGTGGTCGCCGTTCCGCTCGCGGTGGCGGTGCTTCGCCATCCGGTGGCGGCCGAGGTGCGCCACCACATGCTGACGTACGCGGTCGGCGTGCCGCGGGCAGCGGTGCTGACCGTCGGGTACCTGCTGGCCACCCTCGGGGCGCCGCTCCTGAGCGGCGACGCCGCGCTGCAGCGGTTGGGCCTGGTCCTGGGCGCGGCTGCCGTCGTGTGCGCCCTGCTGTGGCGTCTCGCCTTCGCCTCGACCTGGTGCGCGCTCGCCGCGCTGGCTGCCGTACTGCTGCTGGGCTGGGCAGGCGGGACGGGCCCTCCGGTGCCGGCCGGCACGGCGGGCCGCGGTCCGGACGGGGGTATGTGACGGCCTATCATCTCCCCATGGCCGAACCGCTGCGCATCGTCACCCGCTCGTCACCGATGGCCCTCGCCCAGGTCGAGCGGGTCCGGGCCGAACTCGCCGTGCTGCACCCGGGGATCCGGACGGAGGTCGTGCCGGTCACCACCTCCGGCGACCGCTGGACGGGCGACCTGGCCGCGCTCGGCGGCAAGGGCGCCTTCACCAAGGAGGTCGACGCCGCACTGCTGGCCGGCGAGGCGGACCTCGCGGTGCACTGTCTGAAGGACGTTCCGGCCGACCGGCCGCTGCCGGCCGGCACGGTGTTCGCCGCCCACCTGGCGCGCGACGACATCCGGGACGCCCTGGTGCACCCGCGCGGCCTGACGCTGGACGAGCTCCCGGCCGGTACCCGGATCGGCACCTCCTCGGTGCGCCGGGTCGCCCAGCTGGCCGCCTCGCACCCGCACCTGGTGTGCGTGCCGATGCGCGGCAACGCCAACAGCCGGCTGGCGAAGCTGGACGCCGGCGAGGCGGACGCGCTGCTGCTGGCCGTCTCCGGTCTGGAGCGGATCGGCCTCGCCGACCGGATCAGCGAGGTGCTGGAGGTGGCGGTGATGTGCCCGCCGATCGGCGCGGGCATCCTCGTCCTGCAGTGCCGCGAGGACGACACCGCCACGGTCGACACCGTGACCGGCCTCAACGACCCGCGGACCTGGCGCGAGGCGGCGGCGGAGCGGATGTTCCTGCACGTGCTGCAGGGCCACTGCAACGCGCCGATCGCCGGCTACGCGCGGGCCGAGGCCGACGGCCGGCTCTCCATGCGCGGCCGGGTCTTCTCGCCCGACGGCAAGCGGGTGCTGGACGCCCACGAGTGGGCGGGCGCGCTCAGCCCGGAGGACCTCGGCACCTCGACCGCCCTCGCCCTCAAGCGGCAGGGCGCCCAGGAGCTCATCGACGGCATCGCGCACTGAGCGCGCCACCGGCCGCGGCCCGGCCGTTGACAGTGCCAAGGCGGACTCCTAGCGTGGCGCAGTCGATTACCCGCGAGTAGGGACTGTTGATGGCCGCGCCGCGCCCGTACGACCTCGTCCTGTTCGGTGCCACCGGGTTCACCGGTGGGCTCACCGCCGAGTACCTGGCCCGGGCCGCGCCCGAGGGCTGCCGCTGGGCGCTCGCCGGACGGGACGAGCGCAGGCTCGCCGCGGTGCGGACGCGGCTGGCGGAGATCGACCCGCACTGCGCGGACCTCCCGCTGCTGGTCGCGGACGCCGCGGACCGCGCGGCGCTGCACGACGTGGCCGCCTCCGCGCGGGTGGTGGTGTCCACCGTCGGCCCGTACCTGCGGTACGGCGAGCCGCTGGTGGCGGCCTGCGCGGAGAACGGCACGGACTACGTGGACCTCACCGGCGAGCCGGAGTTCGTCGACCGGATGTACCTGCGGCACCACGAGCGGGCGGTGGCCAGCGGGGCGCGGCTGGTGCACGCCTGCGGCTTCGACTCGGTGCCGCACGACCTCGGCGTGCTGTTCACCGTCGAGGAGCTGCTGCACCGCGGCGGCCCGGCGGCCCGGCTCTCGGTGGAGGGCTTCGTCCGCGCGGGCGGCACCATCTCCGGCGGCACCTTCGCCTCGGCGATGACGGCCTTCTCCCGGCCGCGGGCGATGGCGCAGGCCGCCCGGGCGCGCCGCGCGGTCGAGCCGCGGCCGAAGGGGCGGCTGGTCCGCACCCCGGTCGGCCGGCCGCACCGGTCGCGGGCCGCGCGGGCCTGGGCGGTGCCGATGCCCGCGATCGACCCGCAGGTGGTGGCCCGTTCGGCCGCCGCGCTGGACGAGTACGGCCCGGACTTCGGCTATGCGCACTATGCGGCGGTGCGGCGGCTGCCGATCGCCCTCGGCGGCGTCGCCGCGGTGGCGGCGGTCGCCGTCGCCGCGCAGCTGCCGGTGCTGCGCCGGGCGCTGGGGCGGCTGCGCAAGCCGGGCGAGGGGCCGAGCGCGGAGCAGCGGGCGCGGTCCTGGTTCGCCGTCCGGTTCGTGGCGCGGGCGGAGGGCGGGCGGACGGTCTTCACCGAGGTGTCGGGCGGCGATCCGGGCTACCAGGAGACGGCCAAGATGCTCGCCGAGTCGGCGCTCTGCCTGGCGTACGACGACCTGCCGCCGGTGGCCGGGCAGCTGACCACGGCGGTGGCGATGGGCCGGCCGCTGATCGACCGGCTGGTCGCGGCGGGCATCTCCTTCCGGGTGCTGGACGCGCCGCCGACGAGCGCCCCGGGCCGCTGACCGACCGTACGGCCCGCCCCCGCCCGGGCAGGACGGAGCGGGGCGGGCCGGCGGATCCGTCCGTCAGGCGCGGCCGAAACAGCGCTCCAGCTCGCCGAGCTCGTAGAAGTAGCTGCCCTTGGCGACCGGCTTGCAGGACGCCGGGAAGGCGGTCTCCTTCTCGTTGTAGAACATCCGGACGAGGTGGCCCGGTGCGCCCTGGGCCGTGGTGCCCGCGTAGAGGTCCCACTGGATGTTCGCGGCCATCGGCGAGACCTCGGCGCCCCGCCAGGGGTTGTTCCGGTAGCTGTAGGGCTCGTCGGTCTCGGCGGGCTCGGTGCTGCCCGGCAGGCCGAGCAGGACGGCGAGCGGTTCGATCTCCTCGGCGTGCGTGAAGCGGAGTACCGCACCGTTGCGGCCGGTGCCGGCGGCCCGGGCCTCGGCCTGGGCGAACAGGTCGGCGAGCAGGACGCCAGCCATCCGGTAGGTGACGGTGCGGCCGCTGAAGGCGGGGCCCTTCTGGTAGAACTCCTCGGCGTCGTCGAGGTAGCCGAACCACCGGGCGTCGCGGTCGGCCAGGAACGGGTCGAGGTCGACGCCCGGCGCCTCCACGGCGAGGTCGGGCGCGGCGCTGTACAGGGCGTACAGCGAGCGGGCGAAGGCGATCTGCCGGTCGGCGGTCAGCGTGGCGGCGAAGCCGGCGCGGAAGAGGCGGCCGACGGTGTGCCGGGCGGCCTCGGCGGTGCGGGGCATGCCGTCGACGGCCGCGAGCACGGCGGCGAGGTCCTGGTCCTTCGCCAGGTACGCCTGGTAGTCGGCGTTCTGCGGCTGCTTGTGGAAGTAGAGCAGGTCCTTGTCCGTGACGGGTGCTCCGATCAGACCGGCCAGTTCGGGCCGGCCGGCCGTCAGGCCCGCGGTGAAGGCGTTGGCGCTGGCGGTCGCTCGGGCCACTCCGGAGGTCTCCACCACGATCGGCTCGCCCGTGGCGGCGATGGTGTCGAACAGCCCGGGCAGCCGCTGCTCCAGCCTCAGGGCGGTCTGCCGGTGCTCCTGCGCGCCGAGGCCGGACAGGTTGCCGTAGCCGATCCCGGCGGCGCCGGCCAGCAGCGACCGGACCTGCGGGGTGAGCCTGCGGCCGAGGTCGGTCAGGCCGCCGCGGTCCTGGGCCTCGGCCAGCAGCGCGAGCACCGCGTCGCCGTCCTTGCTGTCGGTCATGGCCCGGGAGCCGTGCCGGGCGACGTTCTCGGTGAACACCGCGGTGTAGCCCTTCGGCACCGGCTGGTAGCGGCCCGGCCGTCCCTGCGGGAGGTACGGCGCCTTGGTCCCGTAGGAGTCCCGCTCGGCCCGCGAGCCACCCGCCCGGTCGTGCGCGGAGGCGGTGCCGCCGGTCAGCACCATGGCGGCGGCCAGCGAGGTGGCGGTGGCGGCCGTGAACCAGGCAGTGCGCTTCACAACAGACCTTTCGACAGGGGTACCGGTCCGTCGACCGAGAACCTCCGTACTCTCGCGCCCGGGCCGGAACTCGGCCCCACCACCCGGCATGGCCCGGATGATCACCGGGTGAACGCCCGGCCGGCCGCCCTCCCCTCACCATGACCCGCCACCCGTCGGCACGCCAACGAGCGGTGTGCCGTGGTGCTGCCGGGCCGGTCACCGGTCCGGTCACTGGCTGACGGTGAACACCGCCCCCCGCCCGTCGGCGGCGGCGCGCGCGAAGAAGGCGCGCAGTTCGCCGAACCAGTAGCGGGTGTAGCCGAAGTCCTCCTCGTCGCGGGCGCCCTCGTAGTCCTCCGGGTCGAGCGCGAAGAAGCGTTCGCGCAGCCAGGATTCGTCGAGCCCGGCGAGGGCGGCAGCGATGTCGGCGACCTCCTGCGGGGTGGTGAGGACGACGACGTAGTCATCGGCGTCGTACAGCGGCAGGCCGCCGAGGACGGCGTGCGAGAGCGGGTAGTCGCCGCCGTCGTAGGTCAGCGTGCCGTCGGCGAGGCAGCGGTGGATGGCGTCCCAGGCCTTGTCGGTCTCGGCGAGGTGGTCGGTGTCCCAGGCCGCCTCGATCTCCGCGACCTCGGCGAGCACCGCCTCGTCGTCCGCGGCGGCGAGCAGCCGTTCGGCCTGCGCGGCGGTCAGGGCGAAGTGCACTCCTCGGCAGCCCATCGGTCCTCCCTGTGTTCGGCATCGGCACCGGTCGGGGACGCTAGCGCGGGCCACCGACAGCGGCGTGCGCCCGGGTGCCGGCCTACCACCGGGTAAGGGACCCCGGGGTCCGCCGCGGCGTCCGGGGTGGAAGGATGGGCGGTCCGCCCCCGGTGGCGTACCTCGGTCGACCAGGCCGCCTGCCCATCCTGCGGCGGCCTCCGGTGACGGGACCAGGTCCGCGTCGCGTAACCCTGCGGCCTCGGCGGCGTGAGTGCCATCAGTCTTCCTCTGTTCTTCCCTCCCTCAGGAAGCTCCCTCACCATGCACCAGTCACCCCTGCCCCGGCGCGCCCGCGTGCCCGGGCGCACCCTCGCGGCCGCCGGCGCGGCCGGCCTGCTGCTGTCCGGCTGTGCGAGTGCGGCCTCGCCGGCCGCGGACGGCTCGTCCGACCTGCGCGACCGGGTGCCGAAGGCCGTCCGCAAGGCCGGTGTGCTGCGGATCGGTTCGTACCTGAACTACGCCCCGGTGGACTACAAGGAGGCCGACGGCCGGCCGGCGGGCCTCGATCCGGACCTGGCCGCGGCGATCGGCAAGCTGCTCGGGCTGCGGGTCGAGTTCGTCGACATGCCGTTCGACCGGCTGATCCCGGCCGTGCAGTCCAAGGACGTCCACCTGGCGATGTCGGCGGTGATCGACACCACCGACCGGCAGAACGGCATCGACGACCAGGGCCGCACCTCCGGGCCGGGCGTCGACTTCGTGGACTACTTCTTCACCAGCACCTCGATCCTGGTGAAGGCCGGCAACCCGGAGCGGATCAGCGGCCTGGACAGCCTGTGCGGGCACGCCGTCGCGGTGCAGAAGGGCACCGTGCAGGCGGAGATCGCGATCCGCCAGGCGGGCGCCTGCAGCCGGTACGACAAGAAGCTGGACGTGCACCAGCTGGCCAACGACGAACTGGCGCTGGCGGAGGTCGCGGCCGGGACGGCGGTCGCGGACCTCAACGACTACCCGGTGGCCCAGTTCAACACCTCGGCGGCGCGCGGCGGCCGGTTCCAGCTGACGGGCGACCACATCCAGTCCTGCCCGTACGCGATCACCGTGAACAAGGCCGACGGCGAGCTGCGCACGGCCGTCGCCAAGGCGCTGGACCGGCTGATCCGCAACGGCGAGTACGACCGGATCCTGGAGCGGTGGAACCTGCACACCGGTTCGGTCTCCAGTGCGGTGGTGAACGGCGGCCGCTGACCCCCGGGAGCGCGTTGCGCCCGGGCGGACCGGCCCGAACCGGTCCGCCCGGGCGCCCGTCCGGCGATCCGACGGATCGTCAGTTCCCCTTCTTCCGGCCGGACCAGAGCTTGGCGAGGCCCAGCGCCGCTGCCACCGCGATCAGCGCGGCGAGCGCGTGGTCGCTGCCGCCGCCCGGACCGGATCCGGAGGCGGCCCGGCCGGAGGGCGCCGGAGCGCCCCCGGAGGGGGCCGCGGTCGGGCTGCCGGACCGCGCGGTCGCCCCGTCGCCGGCGAGGCGCAGCCGCCAGACGTCGCTGTCGCCGCCCTCGCTGCCGTAGAGCACGGCGGTGCCGTCCGCGGAGAAGGTCACCGACTCGCCCTGGCGCTGGAAGGGCACGTCCAGCGCCCGGAGCTTCTTCGGCATGCCGTCCCAGCTGTACAGGTCCGCGGCGAAGTAGCCGCGCAGCACCAGCCGGCGGCCGTCCGGCGAGAAGGCGCCGTCCGTCACCCAGGGCACGTCGGCGATCCGCCGGAAGGTGTTGACGCCGGTCGGCGAGAGCGCTTCCGGGCCCTGGTAGAGGCCGCCGCCCGACTGCTTCTTGCTGGCGATGTAGGCGCGGCCGGTGACGGGGTGCACCATCAGTGCCTCGGCGTCGCGCGGCCCGTCCTCGTAGCGGACCTTGTAGCGGACGGCGGTCACCGTCTGGTCGTGCAGCTCGGCCGGCTCGGGGAAGGCGTAGATCCACACCTCGGGCCAGGTGCCGTCGAGGTTGTCGCCGATGTCACCGACGTACAGCCGGCCGTCCGGGCCGAGCGAGATCGCCTCCGCGTCGCGGAGCCTGATCCCGCGCAGGGTGACGGTCGCGACGGTGCGGCCCTCGCTGTCGACGGCGTAGACGTACGGGCCGTCGTCGCTGTCGTTGTGCGTCCAGTACACGCCGGGGTGGGCCCGGCTGGCGGCGAGACCGCTGGACTCGGTGATCCGCTTGTCGTGGATGGTGAAGGCGCGCTCCGGCCGCTCGGCCGCGGCGGCCGGCAGCGCGGCCGGGCCCAGCAGGACCAGCAGTGCCCCGGCGGCGGCCGCACCGCTGCGCATCCGTCCCCGGCCCGTCGTCGCTCGCTCCACCGGGCGATCATCGCACGGCGGTCCGGCCGGTCGGCGCGGAACGGTCGGGTACGTCCGGCCCGGCCCGGCGGGTCG
>NZ_JAHTIK010000001.1:1416176-1452800 GCF_025655475.1 Kitasatospora sp. DSM 101779
CGCCCCGGCGCCGCCCGGCCGGACGGCGATGCGGGCGGCGGTGTCGGTGTGCGGGGCGAGCGGGCCCTCGTGGAGGGCGACCACGTCGGTGACGACCTCGCCGACGACGAGCAGGACGCCCGCGGTCATCCCCGCCGCCCCGCCTCCGCCGCGGCGGCCCGGGCGACGGCGATCGCGGCGGCCAGCCGGACGTTGCCGCGGACGGCGGCGAGGTTCGCCTCCAGCGAGGCGCCGTCGGTGTGCTCGGTGAGGTGGGCGAGCAGGAACGGGGTGATGGCCTGTCCGGTGACCCCGGCGGCCCGGGCGGCGGCCAGCGCCTCGCCGAGCACCCGGTCGTGCAGCTCCGGGTCGAGTTGCTCGGCCGGCGGGACGGGGTTGGCGACCACCAGCGCGGACTCGGGGCCGCCGAGTTCGTCCTGGGCCCGCATCACCTCGGCCACCTCGGCCGGGTCGTCGAGCGTCCAGTCCAACGGCAGGCCCGAGCTCGTGAGGTAGAAGCCGGGGAATTCGGCGGTGCGGTAGCCGAGGACGGCGACGCCGAGGGTCTCCAGCCGCTCCAGGGTGGCGGGCACGTCGAGGATCGACTTCACGCCGGCGCAGACCACGGTGATCCGGGTGCGGGCGAGCAGGCCGAGGTCGGCGGACTCGTCCTGGCTGGTCGTCCACTCGCGGTGGACGCCGCCGAGGCCGCCGGTGGCGAACACCCGGATGCCGGCCCGGGCGGCGAGGAAGGCCGTACCGGAGACGGTGGTGGCGCCGCTCGCACGGGTGGCGACGGCGGGGGCGAGCTCACGGGAGCCCAGCTTGCGCAGCGACTCGTCGGTGGCGATCCGTTCCAGCGCGGCCTTGTCGAGGCCGATGTGCGGCACGCCGTCGAGCACCGCGATCGTCGCGGGGACGGCGCCGCCTGCCCGGACGAGTTCCTCGAGTTCGACGGCGACCGCGTGGTTGCGGGGGCGCGGCAGGCCGTGCGCGATGATCGTCGACTCCAGGGCGACCACGGGGGTGCCGGCGGCGAGGGCGGTGGCCACCTCGTCGGAGAGTCGCAGCGGGGCGGAGGGCGAGGGTCGGTTCATCCCCGTTTCCTGGCGTCGGTGCGCCGACTTCAAACCTCTTCCGCGGGGCGGGCCGGACGGCACGCCGGGAAATATTCGCACACCTGTTCCCACGAGGCGTAGGCTGGCCGCATGCTCCACCTCCAGAGCTCTCTGTTCGACGACACCGAGGAGATCGGCACGGGCCCGCTGGACGCCGTCCGCCGCACCGTGCTCGGCGACGGCGCCTGGATCGACGAGCAGCCCGGCTGGCTGCGCGGCGCCGGCGCGCTGTTCGAACGGCTCGCCGCCGAGGTCCCCTGGCAGGCCGAACGCCGCACCATGTACGAGCGGGTGGTCGACGTCCCCCGGCTGCTCGCCTTCTACGGCGAGGACGACTTCGCCGCCGGGCCGGACACCCTGCCGCACCCGGTACTGGCCGCCGCCCGTACCGCGCTCGGCGCCCACTACGCCGGCGAGCTCGGCGAACCCTTCGCCACCGCCGGCCTGTGCTACTACCGCGACGGCCGGGACAGCGTCGCCTGGCACGGCGACCGGCTCGGCCGCGGCGGCCGCGGCGGCCGCCAGGACACCATGATCGCCATCGTCTCGGTCGGCGAACCGCGCCCGCTGCTGCTCCGTCCGCGCGGCGGCGGCCCGGCCGTCCGGCGGCTGCTGGGCCACGGCGACCTGCTGGTCATGGGCGGCAGCTGCCAGCGCACCTGGGAACACGCCGTGCCGAAGACCGCCCGCCCGGTCGGACCGCGGATCAGCATCCAGTACCGGCCGCGCGGGGTCCGCTGACACCCGGGCGCCTTCTTCCGGGTACGGTGCTGCGACCCCCGAATCCCAGGAGGGCCGTGTGCCGCCCCAGCTGCCGTTCTTCGTCTACGGGACGCTCCGTCCCGGCCACCGCAACCACCGGCGCCACCTGGCCGGGCGCTGCACCGAGGTGCGCGGCGCCGTCCTCGACGGCGCCGCCCTGCACCGCGGCCCCGGCTACCCGTACGTGGTGCCCTGCGCGGGGCAGCAGGTCCGCGGCGAACTGGTGAGCGTACCCCCGGCGCTGTACCCGCGGGTGCTCGCCGACCTGGATCTGCTGGAGGACTGCACGCCGGACGGCCTCGGCGAGTACGTGCGCGAGCGGCTCGCCGTCCGGCTCGCCGACGGCACCGAGACCGACGCCTGGGTCTACCTCGCCGGCCCCCGGGTCGCCGCGGCACTGCTCTCCGACCCCGCCCCGGTCCCCTCCGGCGACTGGACGGACGTCTGCCGCTACTGACTTAAGGCTTGTCTGAGGCACACGGAAGGTCACGTCAGGGGCGGGTGGGGGCACCGCCCGAATGCCCTGGCCCCGGACACGACGATCCCCGGCGTCCGGTGCATCGTCCGCGTGCGTGGACCGTCGTCTCCTGCACGTGTCGCGCATCGACCCGCCGGGGGTCTCGCCAGAGCCTGGATCAGGGTCACTCGGACGGCCGTCGGACGTCTCCGTCGGCGGTGCAGCTCTGTCCGGTATTCCGGTGTATTCACCAGTTTCCTCCGTCTTCGCCCCAGGTCAAGAGCCTTCGGCGAACTCCCGGGAACCACCGGGCCGAAAGGTCAAGGGGTGGTAAAGTCCGATTCCGTTGACGCCGCATCAGCTGCGCCCGGACGACCGCTGGCGCGGCTGCCCGCAACGGCGCGGGGCGGCGGCCGAAGGGGGGCGGCGTGCCGGACGAACACGCCGTCGGGGGCGGCACCGACAGGACGACCCCGGCGGACATCCGCAGGAACCGGATCGACACCGTGCTGCGCCACTCGCCGCTGCAACCCGCCTTCCGTGCCCTCGCCGCCGGCCGGCTCGCCGTCCTCGCCTACCACGGCATCGACGACCCGCGGAGCTTCGCCGCCCAGATGGCCCGCCTCGTCCGCAGCGCCCGCCCGGTCTCCCTCGCCCGGGTCGAGGAGGCCCTGCGCGAAGGGCGGCCGCTACCGCCCCGCAGCGTGCTGGTCACCTTCGACGACGGCGACCGCTCGCTGCTCACCCACGGCCTGCCCGTCCTCGCCCGGTACGGCATCCCCGCGGCGGCCTACGTGATCGCCGGGCACATCGGCGGCGACCGGCCGTTCTGGTGGTCCGAGGCGGCCCACCTGGTCGCGCACGGCGGCACCGCCGAGTCCCTGCCGCCCGGCACCGCTCCCGAGGCCGCCGTCCGGCTGCTCAAGCAGCTGCCCGACCGCGAGCGCCGCGACCGGCTGGACGCCCTGCGCGGCACCGCCGCCGCACCCGCGCCCCGACAGCCCCAGCTCACCCCCGCGGACCTGCGCACCCTGCGCGGGGCCGGGGTGGCGATCGGCAACCACACCCTCGACCACCCCTGCCTGGACCGCTGCTCCCCCGACGACTCCGCCGCACAGGTCGACCGCGCGCACACCCTGCTGACCGACTGGCTCGGCGAGCCGCCGACCTCCTTCGCCTACCCCAACGGCAACCTCGACCCGCACGCCGAACGCGCCCTGACCGGCCTCGGCTACCGGTCGGGCTTCCTCTTCGACCACCGGCACGACCGCCGGCTGCCCCGCCGGCCACTGCGGATCAGCCGACTCCGGGTGAACGCCTGCACGACCCCGCACCGGTTCGACACCATCCTCTCGGGCCTGCACCCCGCGGTGCACCGTCTGCGCGGCGGCCGGTGACGGGGCGCCGCCGCACCGGGGGACGACCAGGGGCACGCCCGGGAGCACCGGGCCGAAGGGGGACAGCCGTATGACCGCAGCCACACCGGCCGACCGGCCCGAGATCCACCGCGCGCCGGAGGCGCTCGACGGCGAACCCGCCGACGGCTGGCGGCGGCTGGTCGCCGCCGATCCGCACGGATCGTGGTTCGGGACGCCGGAGTGGGTGCTCTCCTGGTGGGAGACGCTCGGTGCGGGCGGCCCGGCGGCGGGCCGGGCCGAGGTCGCCGTCTGGCGCGGCCCGGAGGGCGGCGTCGAGGCCGTCGTCCCGCTGCTGCACACCCGGCTCCGCCTCCACCCGCGACTGCCGTTCACCGCCGGCTGCCTCACCCTGCTCGGCTCCGGCCCGGGCGCCGCCGACCACTGCGGGCCGGCCGTGGCCGCGCACCGCCGGGAGGACGTCCGCAGCTGGCTCGCCGGGCGTGCCCGGCGAGCCACCCTCTGGCTGCCCGACCTCGACCCGGAGGCCGCCGCCGCCCTGCCCGCGGCGGCCCGCCCGGTGGCCCGCTCGGCCTGCCCGCGCGCCGACCTGACGGGCGGCCACGACGCGCTCGGCTCACGGCAGTTCCGCTCCACCGTCCGCCGCTACCGGCGCAAGCTGGAGGCCGCCGGGGTCGGCTTCCGCTGGGTGCCGCCGCACGAGGCGCGGCCCGAGCACCTGGACGCCGTCCTCGACCTGCACCGGCTGCGCCGGGCCGCACTCGGCCGGCCGACCACCTTCGACGGGCGGCGCCGCCCGCTCCACCTGCGGCTGCTGGAACGCTCGGCCGCCACCACCGCGCCCGGCGGCGACGGCCCCGCCTTCTGCCTCGCCGAGCACGAGGGCCGCACCGTCGGCGCGCTGTACGGCTTCCGCTGGAACGGCGCCTTCGCCTACTACCAGATCGGCTGGGACGTGAGCTGGGCCCCGCTGCGGCTGGGCACCGTGCTGATCTCGGAGACCGTCCGCGCCTGCGCCGAACAGGGCCTGCACACCTTCGACTTCCTGCGCGGCACCGAGCCCTACAAGTACCGCTTCGGCGCGGTGGACCGCCACGACACCACCCTGCTGCTGCCGCACGGGCCCGCCGGCGCCCTGCTCGCCCTCAAGCACCGCGTCAGGAGCCGCGGCGCCGACCGGTCCTCCTGAGCCGGAGGCCGTCCGACAACCGATCGACCGGCCGGCTCGCGGGGCCGGGGGATGGTGGGCCAGGACCGCTTCGGCAAAGTGCCCGCTCCGTCGCGGCGCTCGGGATCGCGACGGAGCGCGGACGCGAATCCCGTCGAGGACCCGCGTTCGCGGGCAGCCGGTGGTTCTGATCGACCGGGGTAGAATCCGGGAAAGGCGTGACGTGCACATCCGTCCCGGGGGGATTTTCGGGATCCACGACGGCTGCTCCCGGGGCCGGGAGTCGGCCGGATCTCCGGCGTTCTCGAATTCAATCGCCCGAATGTGGCGCAAGCCACAGCGCCGGGCACGGGCGAAGGGCCGGCACGCCGGGACATCGGACCGAGACCGGAGAAATACCCAGATGCCGCCCGAGGAATCCGCCGCCCGTCACGCCGAGGCACTGCCCGGACTCAACGTGCTGCTGCGCAGCTGGCGCACGAGGGCCGGCACCAGACTCGGCCTCGGCAAGCCCCTGCCGCAGGTCGACGTGGCCGGGCGGGTCGGCATGAGCGAGCGCTGGTACCGCGACCTGGAGCGCGGCACCCTGCCGCGCCTCGACCCCCGGGTGCTCGCCGGCCTGGCGGACGTGCTCCTCCTGGACGCCGACGAGCGTGCCACGCTCTACCTGTACGCCCTCGGCGGCACCCCGTACGTCGCCCCGCCCGTCCCGGGCCGGGCGCCCGACCTGAACGCGCTGCAGGACCTGCTGGACCGTCAGATGCCGCGGCCCGCCTACCTGACCGACAGCTCATGGAACGTCATCGGCCACAACCGGGCGATGGCCGAGTGGTTCCCCTGGGTCCTCGCCCCGGACGCCAACCTCATCCGCTGGGGGCTGACGTCCGACGAAGCGCGCGAGCAGATGCTCGACTGGCCGCAGCACGCCCGGATGTACCTGGCCATGGTCCGGTTCGCGATGGCGCAGCACCCGGACGACCCCGGGCTTGCGGCCCTGCTCGCGGACGTCCTGCAGGACCCGACGTGCCGCGGGTTCTGGCAGGAGCGGACGTGCGTGGTCGCCAACCGGGACGGCCACCTCTTCCGGCTGCGGCTGCCGCACGTGTCCTCCGAAGTGATCGATGCGGTGACCCAGGTCCTCATTCCGGCGGGACACCAGGGCCTGCGTTTCGTGGTCATCAACTGAATACAGGGAGATCCCGGCGGGATTCAACGGGCGGCGACCGGCAAATATTTTCCGGTTCGCCGCCCTGTGTGCTTTTGTCCGGATCGGGGAATCGGCAAAAAACTGCCGGTTGACAGTGCGAGCGGCGCGTTGGAAGTCTTTTCGATCGCCGGGTCGGACACGATCCGAACCGGCGAGTTCCACTCGAACAACCCGGAGAACGTGGTGCACGCATTCAGCTCGGCCAGGCGGAAGAATTCGGCGGCGGACGGCATTCCGCAAGACGACGGCGTCCGCCGGATCGACCGGGTCGGTGTGGTCGGCTCGGGCGCGATGGGCTCCGGTATCGCCGAGGTGTGCGCCGTCGGCGGGGTGGACGTCAGGGTGGCGGTCTCCCGGGAGTCCTCGCTCCGGTCCGCGCCGGAGCGGTTCGCCGCCGCGCTGGACCGGCGGGTCGCCAAGGAGAAGCTGACCGCCGACGAGCGGGATGCGGCGATGGCCCGGATCTCCTTCACCACGGACCTCGGCGACCTCGCCGACCGGCAGCTGGTGGTCGAGGCGATTCCCGAGGACGAGGCGCTCAAGGTCGAATTGTTCGCCACCCTCGACAAGGTGGTCGAGGACGACGCCGTGCTCGCCTCCACCACGTCGGCGATCACCATCACCCGGCTGGCCAGGGCCACCACCCGTCCCCGGCGCGTCATCGGCATCCACTTCTTCAACCCCGTCGCGGCGATGCCACTGGTCGAGGTGGTGCCGACGCTGCTGACCGACGACTCCGTCCGGCGGCGGGTCGAGGCCTTCCTGACCGACCGCTTGGGCAAGCAGTCGATCCCGTCCGGCGACCGCAGCGGGTTCGTGGTGAACGCCCTGCTCGTTCCGTACCTGGTGGCGGCCGTCCGGATGGTCGAGGCCGGTTTCGCCTCCGCCGCGGCCGTCGACCAGGGCATGCAGCTGGGCTGCGGCCACCCGATGGGCCCGCTCCGCCTGTGCGACATGGTCGGACTCGACGTGGTCGCGGCCGCCGCCGACGCCCTCTACCGCGAGTTCCGCGAGCCGCTGTACGCCCCGCCCCCGCTGCTGTCGCGCATGGTCGAGTCCGGCCTGCTCGGGCGCAAGACGGGCCGGGGCTTCTACGAGTACGCCTGAGCCGCGTACGCCCGTGCCACGTCCGTGCCACGTACGTCCGGGCCACGTACGCCCGGGCCCGTCGCCGACGGTCGCCCCCGCGCCTCCTGCCGGACCGTACCCGGGCAGCCCGGGCGACGCGGGCGGCCCGCGCGTCCGTCGGGTGCGGCACCCGGCGTCTCGCGCCCGACCGTCCCTCCCCTCCGCCAACTCCCCACGGAGCTCCACCATGCACGCGTTCATGAACATCAAGAAGTCGGCGAAGATCAGCCACGACTTCTGGGAGACCACCACCGAGGCCGGCATGTTCGACATCGTCGCCGCCGGTCTGGGCGACGGCCGGCACCGGTCGCTCGCCGACGGCCACGAGTTCGTCAACATGTCCTCGTACTCCTACCTCGGCCTCGACACCCATCCGAAGCTCGTCCGCGCCGCGGCCGACGCGGTGCTCGCCGAGGGCTCGCTCAACACGTCGACCTCCCGGATGCGCATCCGCTTCGCCGCCCTGAGGGATGCCGAGGACGCCCTGTCCGAGCTGTTCGACGTGGAGGCCGTGACGGTGGCCTCCTGTGCGGCCGCCGCCTGGGCCACCCTGCCCCTGCTCGCCTCCGGCCTGCTCACGGGCGGGACGCCGCCGCTGATGGTGTTCGACAAGAACGCCCACTTCTGCCTCAACGCGATGAAGGCCAACGTCGCCGACGAGACCGCGGTCGCCACCATCGCCCACAACGACCTGGACGCACTGGAGGACCTCTGCCGCAGGCACCCCCAGGTCGCGTACGTCGCCGACGGCGTGTACAGCACCGGCGGCCGGGCGCCGGTCGTGGAACTGCTGCGGCTGCAGGAGAAGTACGGCCTGTTCCTGTTCTTCGACGAGGCCCACGGCATCTCCACGGTCGGGGCCAACGGCCGCGGCGTGGTGCTGGAGGCCATGGGCGCGATCAACGACCGGACGCTGATCATCACCTCGCTGAACAAGGGCTTCGGCGCCTCCGGCGGCGCGATCTTCCTGGGCCCCCGTGGCTCGCGGGAACGCCGCGACGTCGCGCTGCGCAACGGCGGGCCGCTGATGTGGTCCCAGCGGATCAACACGGCCGGCCTCGGGGCCGTGATCGCCTCGGCCGAACTGCACCGCTCCGACGAACTCGGCCGGCTGCAGAGGCAGTTGCAGCAGAACGTCGACCTGTTCGACAGCCTGCTGCCGACCGCCCTGGCCGGGGACGGGCTGCCCATCCGGTTCGTCGACATCGGTTCCGAGGACGCCACCGTGGCACTGGGCCGGGCCCTCCTGGAGCACGGCTACTACGCCTCGCCGATCTTCTTCCCGGTGATCGCCCGCGGCAAGGCCGGTCTGCGGCTGATGCTCCGCGCCAACATGAGCACGGCGGAGATCGAGGACTTCTGCCACCGGCTCCAGCAGCTGCGGGCCAGCCATGTCTGACGAGTCGCTGCGGACCGCGCTCCGGGCGCAGCCGCCCGCCGAGGCCGCGCCCGGGCCCGAACGGCGCACCCTGCTGGTGGCCTGCCTGCTGGTGTTCATGGCCCAGATGGCCACCACCATCTACCTGCCGTCCCTGCCGGCCGTCGAGCACGACCTGGACGTCTCGCGCAGCCTCGCCGCGCTGTCCGTGTCGCTGTTCGTGGTCGGCGCGGCGGCCCCCGTGGTGTTCTGGGGGCGGGCCGCCGACCGGTACGGCCGGCGGGCGGCGGTGCTGGCCTCGCTGGCCCTCTTCACCGGCTCCAGCGCACTGCTCGCGGCCACCGGCTCGGTCACCGTGCTGCTGGTGCTGCGCGCCGTGCAGGGCATCGGTGCGGGTGGCGCCGCCATCGTCGCCCGGATCTTCGTCCGGGACCTCGGCGGCGGCGACGCGCTCGCCCGCCGGCTGTCGGTGCTGTCCGTCGCGTTCGTGACGGCGCTCGGCGGCGGCCAGTTCCTCGGCGGCCTGATCGGCCGGTACGCGGACTGGCGGGCCGGCTTCGCCGTCCTGGCCGCCATCGGTGCGGTGGGTGCGCTCGGTGCGGTCACGCTCCCGCTGGGGCCGGGCCGCGGCCGGCAGGAGCAGGCCGGCATGGTCCGGATCTACCTGGGCATCCTCGGTGTCCGCCGCTTCCTGCTGCCGACCGTCGCGGGCGGACTCGGGTTCGCCACCATCGTCCTGCTCCAGGAGGTGGCGCCCTTCGTGACCCAGCAGCACTTCGGCCTCGGCGCCGGCGAGTACGGCGACCTGGGGCTGCTGTTCGGCCTGGCGTACTTCGCCGGTGCGATGCTGGTGAACCGGCTGGTCTCCACCGTGGGCTCGTCCTGGCTGATGCGTCTGGGCGCCCTGGTGATGACCGCCTCCGGGCTGCTGATGGTCGCGCTCTGGCTGGTGCCGGAGCTCTCGGCGACAGCGGCCCTGGTGGTGTTCGTCGCGCTCTACTGCGCCACCACGTTCGGCCAGGCCGCACTGTTCCCCAGCAGCATGGCGGTCGCGGTGAGCGCCGTGCCCGAGCACGGCGCCTACGCGGTGGCCCTGTGCGGCTTCCTCGCCCAGTCCATCGCCGGAGTCGCCTCCACCGCCGCCGTCCTGCTGCACGCCGACCTCGCATGGTCGGCCGTCGCGACCGGCCTCAGCGCCCTGGCCCTGCTCCTGGTCGGCCGGGGTGGTCCGCGCCCCGCCCGTCCGCGCGCCTGACCCGTCGCCCGCCCCGGCCGCCAGGCCCTCTCCCGTACCTCACAGCGATCAGCAAGGTCCGATGACGACACTCCGCTCCCACCTCGACACCACGTCAGAGACGTTCCGCCGCAACACCGAAGCCTTCGACGCCAAGCGCCGCATCATCGCGGAGGCCCGGGCAGCCGCTCTGGCCGGCGGCGACGCGAAGGCCCACCGCCGGCACGCCGAACGCGGCAAGCTCACCGCCCGCGAGCGCGTGATGCGCCTGCTGGACCCGGGAACACCGTTCCTGGAGATCGGGCAACTGGTCGCTCACGACGTCTACGACGAGCCCGTCCCGTCCGCCGCGCTGGTCACCGGTGTCGGCACCGTCGGCGGCCGGCCGACGATGGTCTTCGCCAACGACGCGACCGTCAAGGGCGGGACGTACTTCCCGCTCACCGTGCAGAAGCACCTGCGGGCCCAGAAGGTGGCCCGGCAGAACGGCCTGCCCTGTATCTACCTGGTCGACTCCGGCGGCATCTACCTGCCGCTCCAGGAGGATCTGTTCCCCGACGAGTACCACCTGGGCCGGATGTTCCGGAACATCGCCGAGATGTCGGCCCTCGGCCTGCCGCAGATCGCCGCGGTGATGGGGTCGTGCACCGCGGGCGGGGCCTACATCCCGGCCATGTGCGACGAGGCGGTGATCGTCCGGGGCAACGGCACCATCTTCCTCGGCGGGCCGCAGCTGGTGCGCGCGGCGACCGGCGAGGTGGTGGACGCCGAAACGCTCGGCGGCGCCGATCTGCACACCCGGGTCACCGGGGTCGCGGACCACATCGCCGAGAACGACGAGCACGCGCTGGAACTCGTCCGGGAGATCGCCGTCCGCAACAGCCGGACGGCGGTGTCGGGACCGCCCCGCGAGCCGCGCCCGCCGCTCCACGATCCGGCCGAACTGCCCGGCATCATCAGCGCCAGCCTCCGCGAGCACATCCCGGCCCGCGAGGTGCTGGCCCGGCTGCTCGACGGCAGCGAGTTCACGGAGTACCGCAGCCGCTACGGGCCGACGATCGTCTGCGGCACCGGACACGTCGGCGGCTACCCCGTCGGCGTGATCATCAACGACGGCGTGCTGTTCCCCGAGAGCGCCCAGAAGGCCGCCAACTTCATCGAACTGTGCGTCCAGCGCGACCTCCCGCTGCTGTTCCTGCACAACATCAACGGCTTCATGGTGGGCGCCGAGTACGAGGCGGCCGGTATCGCCAAGCACGGCGCCAAGCTGGTCAACGCGGTCTCCTGCGCCAAGGTGCCCAAGTTCAGCCTGGTGATCGGCGGCAGCTTCGGCGCCGGCAACTTCGCCATGTGCGGCCGCTCGATGGGCCCGCGGATGATGGCCATGTGGCCGAGCGCCAAGTCGACCGCGGTGGGCGGCGAGCAGACCGCGACCGTGATGGCGCTGATCCGCGGCGACCAGCTCGCCAAGGAGGGCCGGACCCTCTCCGCCGAGGAGGAGGAGTCCATCAAGCGGCCGATCATCGACACCTACGAGCGCCAGTCGCACCCGCTGTACTACGCGGCCCGGATGTGGGTGGACGCCGTGGTGGACCCGACCGACACCCGCGAGTGGCTGACGCTGTGCCTGGCGATGGCCGCCGACGGACCCCAGCAGGAGACGCGCTTCGGCGTGTTCAGGATGTGATGACGATGCTGAAACGAGTTCTGATCGCCAACCGCGGCGAGATCGCCCGCCGGATCGCCCGGACCTGCCGCCGCCTCGGCATCGAGTACGTCGCCGTCCACTCCGACGCCGACCGCTCGGCCGCCCACCTGGAGGGCGCGGTCGACACCGTCCGGCTCGGCCCCGGCCCCGCCGCCGACAGCTACCTGCGGATCGAGGCGCTGATCGACGCGGCGCTGCGCACCGGTTGCGACTCCGTGCACCCCGGCTACGGGTTCCTCTCCGAGAGCCCGGCGTTCGCGGCGGCCGTCGCCGAGGCCGGCCTGGTCCTGATCGGTCCGGACGCGGCGATGATTGCCGCCATGGGCGACAAGGCCACCGCCCGCGAGCTGATGGCCGCCGCCGGAGTGCCGGTGCTGCCGGGCTCCGGGCACGCCACCGAGTCGCCGGAGCAGCTGGCCGCCGACGCCGAGCGGATCGGCTACCCGGTGATCCTCAAGCCGGTCGCCGGCGGCGGGGGCAAGGGCATGCAGGTGGTCGACCACCCCGACCGGCTGGCCGAGGCGGTGGCCGCGGCCGTCCGGCTCGGCCGCAGCAGCTTCGGCGACGGCCGGCTGCTCGCCGAGCGCTACGTCCCGCGTCCGCGCCACATCGAGGTCCAGGTCTTCGGGGACACCCACGGATCGGTGGTGCACCTCTTCGAGCGGGAGTGCTCGCTCCAGCGCCGCCACCAGAAGATCGTGGAGGAGGCGCCGGCGGCGGGCCTGCCGGTCGGGGTGCGCAAGGCGCTGCTGGACGCGGCCGTCCGCGGCGCCGAGGCGCTCGGCTACGTGAACGCCGGCACCTTCGAGTTCATCCTCGACACCGACGACCGGTTCTACTTCCTGGAGGCCAACACCCGGCTCCAGGTCGAACATCCCGTCACCGAGGAGATCACCGGCGTCGACCTGGTGGAGTGGCAGCTGCGGGTCGCCGCCGGGGAGCGCCTGCCGCTCGCCCAGCACGAGATCACCGCCACCGGCCACGCCGTCGAGTGCCGTGTCTACGCCGAGGACCCGGACGAGGCCTTCCGGCCCGCACCCGGCCGGGCGGCGCCCGTCGAGTGGCCGACCGGCGTCCGCGTCGAGGCCGCCTTCGACCGGGTGGGCGAGGTCTCCGCCTTCTACGACCCGATGATCGCCAAACTGGTGGCGCACGGGCCGGACCGTGTGGCGGCGCTGAACACCCTCGCCCGCGCGCTGCGGGACACCGCCGTCGTCGGCCTGACGACCAATCTGGGCTTCCTCGGCGACCTGCTGCGCGACCGCCGGGTGGTCGCCGGGCGCCTCGACACCCACCTGGTCGACGAGTTCGTCGCGGAGACCGGCCGGGTCGAACGCGCCTGGCGGGCCGCCGCGTGCGCCGCGGCCATGGAGGTGCCGGCTCTGGCCGGAGGTCCGGCCTCGCCGTGGCACGGCACCGCCGGCGCGCTCGACCGGGACGCACTGGACCCGGTCGCCCCGCTCGGCCGGGTGGTGACCCGCGACGCCCGGCGGGAGTGGGAGGCCAGGCTCACCGAGGTCCGGCCCGGCCGGGTCCGCGGCGCCGTCGACGGACGGTTCTTCGACCTCACCGTCACCCACCGGGACGGGCTGTACCGGGGCACGCTCGGCGACCGTGCATGGTCGGGGGTCCGGACGCCCACCGGCTTCGAGATCACCGTGGACGGGTACCGCACCGCCCTCGCGGTTCCGACCTTCGCCCGGGGCGACGCGGACGCCGTCGGCAACGAGGTGAAGTCGACCATGCCGGGGGCGGTCGTCGGCCTGCCGTGTGCGGTGGGGGACCGGGTCGAGGAAGGGGACGTCCTGGTCATCGTCGAGGCGATGAAGATGGAGAACCGCATCCTCGCGCCCTTCTCGGGCGTGGTGGCCGAGGTCAGGTGCACCCTGCACGGCCTCGTGACGGCCGACCAGACGCTGGTGGTGCTGGCTGACGACGCGGAGGGCTGACCGGAGGCCGGGGCCTGCCGGAGGTCGGCCCGGGGCGTGGACCGGTCCGGACCGGTCCACGCCCGCCGTGCGCTCGACCACCACCTCGGGAAGGGCGAGGACGCGGAACCCGTGGGTCGCCGGGTCCACCGCGGGACGAGCTCCCGCCACTGACGCCACGTCAGCCATCCACCGCTCCGGCGGCTCCCGGGCTCCGGTTCCATCCCGCGCCCGCCGGCCCCGGCCCCGCACCCGGACCCGGACCCGCCCAAAGTGCCCATGCCAATCCGGCATGCGGAACGGCCGCCAGGCGCCGCCATCCGTTCCCCGCCGAACCCTTGACACGCAGGGGACGGTGCCAGCAAGGTCCTGGGAGCGCTCCCACAGGGTGTTCCCTAGGGCCGGTGGGGCGCCTCCCACCCGCTCTGTCAGTGAACGAGGCACCACATGCCAGGTACCAGACGCTGCGCGACCGGCTCCCCCGCCGTGGCCGTATCCGGACGCCGGACGAGCCGCACGCCCGGGGGCGTCGAAGAACCCCGCCGCCGACGACTGCTCAGGGCGGCCGCCGCGCTGGGCTGTGCGGCGCTCGCCCTGACCGCGTGCAGCAGCGGGCCGGTCTCCGCACCGCAGTCCGAGTCCCCGTTCGGCGAGACCGTCACCCTCAAGGTGGGGACCTTCGGCTCGTTCGGCTACCGCGAGGCCGGGCTGTACGCGGACTACATGGCCAAGCACCCGGAGATCGTCGTCACCGAGGCGGCCACCCAGGACAGCGAGGAGTACTGGGCGGACCTCATCGAGGGGCTCAACGGGCAGGGCGGCAAGCCGCTGTCCGACATCCAGGCCGTGGAGGTCGGCTACATCTCCGAGGCCACCGGCCCGCTCGCCGACCGGTTCACCGACCTGCAGACGGCCCCCGGGGTGCACTCCTCGGCCTGGCTGCCGTGGAAGTCCGCCCAGGCCACCGCCCCCTCGGGCGCGCTGGTCGGGCTCGGCACCGACACCGGGCCGATGGCCGTCTGCTACCGCAAGGACCTCTTCCAGAAGGCCGGGCTCCCGTCCGACCGCGAGGCGGTGGGCCGGCTGTGGGCGGGCGACTGGTCGAAGTTCGTGGACGTCGGCCGCCGCTACAAGGCGCACGCACCGGCCAGGACGACGTTCACCGACTCGGCCGGCGGGCTGTTCAACGCCGTGCTGTCCAGCCAGCCCGAGCAGTACTCGAACACCCGGGGCGAACTCGTCTACGAGGACAGCCCCGGGGTGAAGAAGGCCTGGGACCTGTCGGTGTCCGCGGCCCGTTCCGGACTCACCAGCGGGCTCAAGCAGTTCAGCCCCGAATGGAACCAGTCGCTGTACCTCTCCGGATTCGCGACGATCGTCTGCCCGTCCTGGATGACCGGCGTGATCAGCAAGTACGCCGGCGACCGCGGCGAGGGCCTGTGGGACATCGCGCCCGCACCGGCCGCCGGCAACTGGGGCGGTGCCTTCCTCACCGTGCCGAAGGCCGGCAAGCACCAGAAGGAGGCCGCCGCGCTGGCCGCCTGGCTGACCGCCCCGGAGCAGCAGGCCAAGGTGTTCGCCGCGACCGGCAACCTGCCGTCGGCCATGGCCGCGCTGGCGTCGCCGGCCGTCCAGGACGCCACCAACCCGTACTTCAACAACGCCCCCACCGGGCGGATCTACGCCAACGCCGCCCGCACGGTGCTCCCCGCCCCGATCGGGCGGCTGGACGGCACGGTCAAGGCCGTTATCAGCGACGTCGCCCTGGTGGACATCGCGCGCAACGGCACGGATCCCAAGAAGGCCTGGAACGGCGTGGTGAAGCAGATCGCCGAGAAGACCGGCGGCTGACGGGGCGGGGACCTGCGGGGCACCCCCGCGCCGGTGCATGGGAGCGCTCCCGTATGCTGGACACAGCTCGGTTCCGCACCACCCCCGCGGCGCGGGACCGGGCTCCCGTGGCCGTCCGGCCCTCCCCCGGCCGGACGGCGCCGTCCCGGCCTGCGGCCGCCAGGTGCATGTGGGGCACCTCCCGGCCGCGGGCCGGCCCACCCCCGACCCGCCCGTCTCCCGCCGGTCTCCCCCGGCACCGGCCGGTACGGGGATCGGGCAGCACCCGTGCCGCGGCGGCGTCGTTGGTACCGGTATGAACACGTCCGCAGGGACTCCCGCTCCCCCCGGCGCACCAGGAGTTCGGCTCCGCCGCCGGGTTCGCCCCGCGCCGCCCGACCGGCGCCCGGGCGCCGCAGCAGACCCAGAGCTGGACGACCAGTGCGGCCGAGCAGGCCAGCGACGTGCTGAGCGGCCTGCGGGCCGTCGAAGTGCCGATGGCGGCCCTGCAGGCGGCGCTGCTGATTCTCACCGAGTTGGTCGCCCGACCGCACGAGAGCACCGAGATGCGGGAGGCGGCACGGGAGATCTGCGGCGTCTTCGCCGGGCTGACCGACCCGGCCCTCTGAGGCCCTCGGCCGTCGGCCGGGGCTCCGCACCCCGGCCGCCCCGCCGCGCCGGCGTCTCAGTGCTCCGGGTTCTCCACGATGGCGCGCAGGGCCGCGAGCAGCGGGGCCCGGTCGTCCGCGGCCACCGGGGAGACGAGGAGCCGGTCGACGATCCGGGCGTGCACCTCCGCGGCGCGGCCGAAGGCCTCGGCGCCCTCCGGGGTCGCGCCGACCAGGGTGATCCGGCGGTCCGCGGGCGAGGGGGCGCGCCGGACGAGGCCGGCCTGCTCCATGCGGTCGACCAGCCGGGTGGTGCCGCCGCTGGTCAGGGTGAGCCCTTCGGCGAGCTCCCGCTGCGGGATCCCCTCGCCGCGGGCACGGGCGAGCATCAGCAGCACCTCGAACATGGTGTGGCTGAGCCCGCACTCGGCCCGCATCGCGGTGTCCATGGCCCGGTCGAGGCGGGCTGCGGCGCGCAACAGCAGGCCGAGCTCGCGGACGGCCGGGCGTTCGGCGGCCGCGGCGAGTTCCGCCGCCGTCCGGCGGGCGCCGGACGGCGCGCCGCCCGCCTCCGGTGCGATCTCCATGGCCGGTGAGTCTACTGATCGTTCCGGCACCGGCCCCGCCGAATCGACTGATCAGTCAATTGCTGAGCAGTCAGCTATCCGGCTACCCTGTTCCGGCACTCCCGGCCCAGCACGCCACCCCGGGCCGACCGACGGAGAAGACGGAGAAGACGCCGATGACCCCCGCATCCGCCCGGCCGGTCACGCCGGCCGCAACCTCCCCCGCCGGCTCCGCAGCGCCGTCCGCCGCAGCGCCGCCCGCGGCAGTGCCCGGCCGCGGCCGGCGGCTCAGGCTGATCGTCGTGCTCGGCGCACTCTCCGCGTTCGGGCCGCTCTCCATCGACATGTACCTCCCGGCCCTCCCCGCCCTGGCCGGCGACCTCGGTGTGCGGGACGCCGACGTGCAGCTCACCCTGACCGCCTGCCTGCTCGGACTCGCCCTCGGCCAGCTGGTGGCCGGACCGCTCAGCGACCGCCGGGGCCGCCGCGGCCCGCTGCTGGTCGGCCTGGCCGGGTACGTCGCCGCGTCCGTCCTGTGCGCCGTGGCGCCGAACGCCGAGATCCTCACCGCCGCCCGCCTGCTGCAGGGACTGGCCGGCGCCGCCGGCATCGTGATCAGCCGGGCGATCGTCCGCGACCTCTACGACGGCGTCGAGGCGGCCCGCTTCTTCTCGCTGCTGATGATGGTGAACGGCCTGGCGCCGATCCTCGCCCCGGTGGTCGGCGGCCAACTGCTGCGCTTCGCCGACTGGCGGGCGGTCTTCGCGGTGCTGGCCGCCGTCGGCGCCGTCCTGCTCGCGGCCGCGGTGCTCGCGCTGCCCGAGTCGCTGCCCGCGGAGCGGCGCAGCGGCGGCGGGCTGGCCCGGACGGTGCGCAGCTTCGGCGGGCTGCTCGCGGACCGCCGGTTCACGGGGTACGCGCTGTCCGCCGGGTCCGCCTTCGCCGCGATGTTCGCGTACATCTCCGGATCCTCGTTCGTACTGCAGCAGGTGTACGGGCTGGACGCGCAGCAGTTCGGCCTGGTGTTCGCCGGCAATGCGCTGGGCCTGGTGCTGTTGGGCCAGGTGAATGCGCGGCTGCTGCGCACCCGGGCCCCGCAGGTGATGCTGCGCGCGGGTCTGGCGGTGTCGGCGGCGGGTGGGGCCGGGCTGCTGGTGGCGGTCGTCGGGGGCCTGGGGCTGTGGGCGGTGTGCGGCTCGCTGTTCCTGGTGGTGTCGGCGGTGGGTCTGGTCATGCCGAACTCGACGGCGCTCGCGCTCTCGGGCCGGGAGAACGCCGGTACCGCGTCGGCGCTGCTGGGGCTGCTGCAGTTCGCGCTGGGCGGGCTGGCCGCGCCGCTGGTCGGCCTCGGCGGTTCCGGCTCGGCACTGCCGATGGCGGTGGTGATCGCCGGTTTCGCGGGGGCCGCGGTGCTGGTGCACGCGCTCTGGCTGCCGCGTCCGGACACGGTCGCCGCAGCCCCGGCGTCGCTCTGACGCCCGGCCGGGCGACCGCCCGTCCGCGGCTACCAGCTGTCGCCGGCCGGCGGGTGGTGGCGTTGAGCCGGTTGAGGAGGTCGGTCACGCCGATCACGAGGATCAGCGAGGCGAGCTGCCGCTCGTCGTAGTGCGCGGCGGCCGTGTTCCAGATGTCGTCCGGGACGGGATCGGCGCGGCCGGCGAGCCGGGTGGCCGCCTCGGTGAGGGCGAGGGCGGCGCACTCGGTCTCGCTGAAGCAGGGGGCCTCCCGCCAGGCGGCGACCGCGTGCAGCCGTTCGTCGCTCTCGCCGGCCTTGCCCGCGGCGATCGTCCCGCCGACGACGCGGTGGCTGGAGCCGTTGATCTGGCTCGCCCGCAGGTGGACGAGGTCGAGCGTGCTCTCGGCTACGCCTCCCTTCTTCGCCGCCTCGAGGCCGCCGAGGACGGCCGGCAGGGCCTCGGTCACCGTGGCCGGGTTCTGCATCCGTGCCGCGTTTCTGTGCTCCTTCGCGTTCGTTCGCCGTCGTGC
The DNA here is from genome assembly GCF_025655475.1 of Kitasatospora sp. DSM 101779. Taxonomy (GTDB): domain Bacteria; phylum Actinomycetota; class Actinomycetes; order Streptomycetales; family Streptomycetaceae; genus Kitasatospora. Next base: position 1,434,610 of record NZ_JAHTIK010000001.1, read on the forward strand.
CTGCTTGGGAACCGCTCCGGCGGCCGGGCGGCGGCGGATGTGACGGCCGGTTGTGTCGGCACGGTCGTGGGCGCGGATGTGACGGCGCGGTCGGTGGTGCGCGCGCAATCCGCACGGGTTTGCGCGTGCGGACACGGCCGCGTCTTTTGCGGGGCTGCCCGGGCCGGGGGCAGGCTGGATGCGGGAGCCGAGAAGGCGAGGAGAGCGATGAGCACCCTTGAGGAGCAGATCGAGATCGGTGCCCCGGCCGAGGCGACCTGGGACCAGCTGCACCGGATCGCCGACTACCCCCGCTTCGTCGAGGGCGTCCTGCACGCCTCCGCCCGTGGCAGCCACCGCGCCCACCTGGACGTCGCGGTGGACGGCGGCCACCGGGAGTTCGACGCGTTCTTCACCGACCGCGGCCACAACCGGGTGATGACCTGGGAGACGGTGGACGAGCCGCACCTGCGCGGCACCTTCGCGCTGCGCCCGCTGGACGAGCGCCGCACCCAGGTGCAGGTGCGGATCGAGTACGAGCCGTCCGCGGTGGAGGAGCTGTTCGGCGGTGCGCCGCACGGCTTCGCGCTGGCCAGCGCGATCGAGCGGACCGTCCGGACCGATCTGGAGCAGCTGCGCGACCTGGTCGAGCGCGGCGTGCGGTGAACGGCGTCGGGGTCAGGGCAGCAGCTGCTCGGCCCAGATGACCTTGCCGGTGTCGGTGTAGCGGGTGCCCCAGCGCTCCGCGAACTGGGCGACGAGGAACAGGCCGCGGCCACCCTCGTCGGTGCTGGCGGCGTACTTGAGGTGCGGGGAGGTGCTGCTGCTGTCGGAGACCTCGCAGATCAGCGTGCGGTCGCGGAGCAGCCGGACGCGGATCGGCCCCCCGCCGTAGCGGATCGCGTTGGTGACGAGCTCGCTGAGGATGAGTTCGGTGGTGAAGGCGAGGTCCTCCAGGCCCCACTGCTCGAGGCGGCGGCTGATCTCGCCGCGGACGCCGGAGACGGCGCTGGGGTCCTCCGGGACGTCCCAGGCGGCGACGTTCTCGGCCGGCAGGGCGCGGGTGCGGGCGACGAGCAGGGCGATGTCGTCGGTGGGGCTGGCCGGGAGCATGGCCTCCAGCACGGAGTCGCAGGTCTTCTCCGGTGTCAGGCCGGGCCGGGCGGCGAGCGCGGCGCGCAGGAGTTCCAGGCCCTCGTCGATGTCGCGCTGGCGGTCCTCGACCAGGCCGTCGGTGTAGAGGACGAGGTGGCTGCCCTCGGGCAGGTCGATGTCGACGGCCTCGAAGGGCATACCCACCAGGCCGAGCGGGGCGCCTGCCGGGAGCTCGGGGAACTCGACGCTGCCGTCGGGGTGGGCGACGGCCGGCAGCAGGTGGCCGGCGCGGGCCATGGTGCAGCGCAGCGCGACGGGGTCGTAGATGGCGTAGAGGCAGGTGGCGCCGGTGATGGGGGCGTCGCCGTCGAGGGAGGCGTCCTGGTCGAGGCGGTTGACGAGGTCGTCGAGGTGGCCGAGGAGTTCGTCGGGGGGCAGGTCGAGGGCGGAGAAGGTGTGGACGGCGGTGCGCAGCCGTCCCATGGTGGCGGCGGCGTGCAGGCCGTGGCCGACGACGTCGCCGACGACCAGGGCGACCCGGGCGCCGGAGAGCGGGATCACGTCGAACCAGTCGCCGCCCACGCCGGCCTGGGCGGGCAGGTAGCGGTAGGCGAGGTCCAGGGCGCTCTGCTCGGGCAGGCCACCGGGCAGCAGGCTGTGCTGCAGGGTGACGGCCATGGCGTGTTCGCGGGTGTAGCGGCGGGCGTTGTCGATGCACAGGGCGGCCCGGGCGACGAGTTCCTCGGCGACGGAGCGGTCGTCCTCGTCGAACGGTTCGGGGCGGTCGGAGCGCCAGAAGCTGGCCATGCCGAGCACCACGCCGCGGGCCTGCAGGGGCACCGTGAGCAGGGCGTGCACGCCGTAGTTCTGCACGCCGGTGGCGCGGTCGGGGTGGTAGTTCTGCCAGGCCGCGAAGGCAGCGGTGAGGTCGGGTTCGAGGACGGCGTCGCCGGAGGCCATGGCGCGGGCCCGCGGGGTGTCGGGGACGAGCGGGACGGGCTCGCCGACGGGGATGAACGGGGAGTCGGGGCGGACGCCGCTGTGTCCGGCGCGGAACATCACGGAGGGCATGCCGCCGGGTTCGTCGCCGCGCAGCACGGGTTCGGCGAGGTCGACGGTGACGAAGTCGGCGAAGACGGGGACGGCCGCGTCGGCGAGTTCCTGGGCGGTGCGGGCGACGTCGAGGCTGGTGCCGATCCGCCCGCTGGCGTCGTAGAGCAGCTTGAGGCGCAGTCCGGCGAGTTCGGCGCGGCCGGAGAGGGCCTGCAGTTCGGTGGAGTCGCGGAGGGTGACGACCCGGCCGGGCGGTCCGCCGTGGATGTCGGTGGCGCGGACGTTGACGGCGAGCAGCCGTTCGCCGGCGCTGACCACCCGGTCGGTGACCGTCTCGCCGGAGATCAGCAGGTCGGCGAGCGGGCGGTCGAGGCCGAGGGAGGCGACCTTGCGGCCCTCGGCGGCGGCGGGCAGCGGCAGCAGGCGGCGGGCTTCGTCGTTGGCGAGCAGGATCGTCCCGGAGCCGTCGAGGATGAGGACGCCCTCGCGGACGGCGTGCAGCACCGCGTCGTGGTGCTCGTACATCCGGGTCATCTCGGCGGGGCCGAGGCCGCGGGTCTGGCGGCGCAGGCGGCGGCCGACCAGGGCGGTGCCGATGGTGGCGAGGGTGAGGGCGCCGGCCGCGGTGGCGAGCAGCAGCGGCAGCTGCTGGTCCGCGGTGTCGGCGATCTTGGCCTTGCGGACGCCGGCCGAGACGATGCCGACGACGGTGCCGTCGGGTTCCTTCACGGGGACGGTGGCCTGGACGAGCGGTCCGATGGTGCCGTTGACGCTCTCGATGACGGTGTTGCCGGCGAGTGCGGGGGCGATGGTGCCGACGAACTTCTTGCCGATCCGGTCGGGCATGGGGTGGGTGTAGCGGATGCCCTCGGTGTTCATCACGACGATGAAGTCCACGCCCGAGGTGACCCGTGCGGCCTCGGCCCGGGGCTGCAGGAGGACGGTGGGTTGCGGCGTGCTGAGGGCCTCGATGATGCCGGGCGAGTTGGCGAAGGTCTGGGCGACGGCGAGCGAGCGGTTGGCGGCCTCGCGGGAGACGTCGCGGCGGGACTGCAGCACCAGTTCGACGCCGGCGGCGACGACCAGGAGCAGCACGATCACCACCTGGAGGACGAACACCTGGCCTGCGACGGAGCGCATTCGCAACGCCGACCACGGACGTCGACCGGTGGAGTCGGGGACCGACGGGGCCCGGGATCGGTCCCTGAATCGGACCATATGCCCATGTGTACCCCGGGCTGCCCCGCCGGGCCAAGAGGTGAGCGCGGTCACATCGCAGGACGGACCGGCCGGTCACGCAGGGTGCGGGCGTGCGGGCAGGCCGTCCGCGCACCCCGCGGGGCGGGCCGGTGTGCGCCGGCGCCGGTCCGTCCGCACACGGAGCGTGACGGGGCCGGGCGGGCCGAAGGCCGTCAGTAGATGAGGTAGTTGGGCCGGTGGCCCTCGTCGGCGATCTCGCCGTCGGCGACCGAGCGCAGCTTGCGGGAGAGTTCGTCGAGTGCGCGGGAGGCGGCCACCTCCTCGCCGATCCGGGCCAGGGGTCGGTCGTCGCGGCTCTTCACCGCTTCGCCGTGGCCGCTCAGGCCGGGTGCGTGCGAGCCGCGCAGCCGGGCGTCGCAGGCGGTGTTGACACCGTCCTCCTCGAAGACCAGCTCGATGTCCCACTGGTTGTGCATCGCGCACCTCCTCGCGGCGGCCCCGTTTCCAGCGTGCGCCCACGGGCGGCGGCGGGACAACCCGGGGCCCGGCCGCCCGGCCGGCGCCGTGGGGGGGAATGCCGCCATGTTGGTGAACGTTCAACCGATCGGTCCCCACGGACCGGAGGAGCGACCGACACGCACCGAGAGGAGTCGCACGGTGTTCCACGAGTACCTGGCGGGCGAGACCGCCGAGCAGTGGCGCTGGGCCGGGCTGTACTTCGACGCGAAGGAGTACGCCGAGGCGGCGAAGCTGCTCGCGCCGGTGGTCGAGCAGCACCCGGAGCAGGTCGGCCCGCGACTGCTGCTGGCCCGCGCCTACTACCACTCCGCCCAGCTGGGGCGGGCCGAGGAGCAGCTGCGCGAGGTGGTGACACGCGACCCGGTGGAGCAGTACGCGCACCTGATGCTCGGGCGGACCCTGGAGCGCCAGGGCCGGCCGGCGGAGGCCGCGCGGTGGCTCCGGCTGGCGGAGGCCCTGGACGGCCCGGCCGGGCAGGACCCGGCGACGGCCGGGGGGTGACGCCGACCGGGTGACGGATCGGGGCCCCTCGGCAGCGGTCGGGCGGCGGTCCGGGCGGTGGGGGTGCAGCAGGTGTCGGCCGGTCGGCCGAAGGCGTCCTTGCATGGACACGTCATCAAGGTGACACTGAGGCGCGCCTGACGGAGGGTCGAACCGACCCTCCGTCACCCGACTGCACCCCGACCGCACTGGAGGACCCCTGTGCGCACGAGGACGATCGTCTCCCTGGCCGCCGCCGTTCTGCTGCTCGCCGACCCGGTGTCGGCGGCCGCGGCGGTGGCCGGCGCCCCCGGCATCGGCGACGCCTACTATCCGACCTACGGCAACGGCGGCTACGACGTATCGCACTACGACGTCCGGCTGAAGTACCAGCCCGCCACCGACCGGCTGGAAGGCACCACCACGATCCTGGCCACCGCCACCCAGGACCTCTCCCGCTTCGACCTCGACTTCGCGCTCGACGTCGCCGAGGTCCTGGTGGACGGCCGCCCGGCGAAGTTCGCCGCGACCGGCGAGCAGGAGCTGGAGGTCACCCCGGCCGCACCGCTGGCCAAGGGACAGCGCACCACCGTCGTCGTCCGCTACGCGGGCACCCCGTCCGCCGTCTCCCGCTACGGCTTCACCGCCTGGCTGCGCACCCCGGACGGCGGAGTGGCGGCGGGCGAGCCGGAGGCCGCCTGGTGGTGGTTCCCGAGCAACGACCACCCGTCGGACAAGGCCACCTTCGACGTGTCGGTGCTTGTCCCGGACGGCACCCAGGTGATCTCCAACGGCGACCTGGTCTCGCAGAGCTCGAAGATCGGCTGGACGCGCTGGAACTGGCGGCAGAACAAGCCGCAGGCCACCTACCTGGCCACCCTGGCGGTCGGGCGGTTCGACATCACCCGCTCCACCAGCCCCGGCGGCATCCCGGTGCTCAACGCCTACAGCAGGGACCTCGGCGACAACGACGGCGCGGCCCGGGCCAGCGTGGAGCGCACCGGCGAGCTCGCCGACTGGCTCTCCGGCCTGTTCGGCCCGTACGCCTTCGGCTCGGTCGGCGGCTACGTGCCCAACGTGCGGACGGGCTACGCGCTGGAGAACCAGACCCGGGTCTTCTACAGCCCGCGGCAGTTCTCCCGTGGCTCCAACACCTCGGTGGTGGTGCACGAGCTGGCCCACCAGTGGTTCGGCGACACCGTCTCGGTGCGGCGCTGGAGCGAGATCTGGCTGAACGAGGGCTTCGCCACCTACGCGCAGTGGCTCTGGTCCGAGCACGAGAACGAGGGCACCGCCCAGGAGCTCGCCGACTGGGTGTACTCCTCGCACCCGGCGGACGACCCGTTCTGGTCGGTGAAGCCCGGCGACCCCGGCGCGGACCACCAGTTCGACGCGGCGGTGTACGACCGCGGCGCGCTCGCCCTGCAGGCGCTGCGCACCGAGGTCGGCGACGAGGCCTTCTTCCGCATCCTCAAGGGCTGGCCGGCCGAGCACCGGTACGGCAGCGCGACGATCGCCGACTTCCGGCAGTTCGCCGAGCGGGTCTCCGGCCGGCCGCTGGGCGAGCTGCTGCAGACCTGGCTCTACACCCCGGCCAAGCCGGCCCGAGGCGCGGTCCCGTCCGCGGCCGGCTCCGGTGCCCGCCCCTCGGCGGCGCCGGCCGAGCCGCGCTCCTGGGCGAAGATCCACGCGGCGCAGGAGCACTGACGGTGGTTCGGCTCCCGCCCCGCCGTCCACGAGCGGGGCGGGAGCCTGGTCAGGGGCCCTGAGGGTCAGGGGCCCTCGGGGCCCGGCGGCCTCAGGCGGTGCAGATCCCGCGCGCCCAGTCGACGGTCGCGGCGGTCTGCGAGTACTGCCACTGCGGCGCGAGCACCTCGGCGTCGAGGCGGCCGGCCGCCGCGCGGTCCTCGACGATGTAGCCGAAGTCCTGCAACCAGGCCGGGTAGAGGTTCTTCGAGCCGGTGTAGAAGGCCTGCCCGTCCACCGAGACGACCTTGTGGTGCAGCGCGTACGGGTGGCCGTCGGCCCAGGTGGCGGTCGGCGCGGCGCGGAAGGACGCAAGCTGCAGGTTGCCGCAGAGCGCGGCCCGGCCCTTGGCCTGGTCGCCCGTCAGCTTCACCAGACGGTCCTTCAGCACGTCGCCGACCTCGGCGAGCGACTTGATCTGCGAGTAGCCGCCGCTGCCGACCGCGCCCCGGTTGGCCGGGTCGCTGACCACGATCCGCACCTTGACCCCGGCGGCCAGCTTGGCGGCCAGCACGTCGTAGAGCCGCTGGTCGTAGCGGGGCAGCGGCGGGCAGGTGGCGTTGAGGTCCTGCTGGGAGATCTCGACGTGGTCGGTGGCACTGGCGACCAGGGCGCGCAGCGCGTTCTCCTCGGGGTTGACCGTCTCGTAGTCGCGGTCGTTGTTGGTGCGGTCCGCCACGCCGACGCCGCAGCGGGTGGCGGCGGCACCCGGCAGCTGCGGACGGTAGCCGGACGCCGGGTCGGCGGTGCGCACGCCGATGCCGAGGCCGCCGACGGCGATCACCGGCACGCCGCCGGCCTGCGGGGCGGCGGGCGTCTCCAGGGTGCGCAGGCAGCCCGCGCCGGCGGAGGCCGCGAACCAGACGTTCTGGCTGATGCCGCCGGTGTTGTCGCAGGTCCAGGACCACAGGGTGTCGAGGTAGCGGGCGGCGGAGCCGGCCGCGGGACCGGTCAGCTCGACGTCGGCGTCGGTGACCGGGTGGGCGGTGTCGAGGTAGTCGTCCTTCCAGCCGTTGATGCCGCCGACGATCGCGGTGGCGCCGTCCACGACCAGGATCTTGGAGTGGTTCCAGGACAGGCCGATGCGGGAGGTGGTGGCGGAGGCGACGGTGAGTGTGACGCTCGCGGCGGCCGGTCCGAGCCGGGCGATCAGCTCGTCGCGGTAGGCGGCGGGCCGCACGTTGAGGTGGTAGACGGGCGCGGCGCCGACCAGGATCCGCACGGTGAGGTGCCGGCCGTCGGCGGTGGCCTGCTTCAGTCCGGCCACCAGAGCGTCCTCGAAGCCGCCGTTCGGGAAGGGCGCCAGCGAGGAGACGTCGACGGTACGGGTGGCGGCGGCGACCGCGGCGGTGGTGCGGGCGAGCAGCTGGTCGCTGCCGGTCCGGTTGCGGCAGGCTGCGTCGCCCCAGCAGCCGGGGGTCTGCAGCACGCCGTCGAAGCGGTTGCCGTCGGTACGCTGCCAGACCGCGCCCTCCAGGCCGGGAGAGACCTCGCGCAGGGTCTGCTCGACGGCGTCGAGGTGCGGGGTCGCGGACCCGGCGGCGTAGGCCGGTGCGGCGGCGGGCAGCACACCGAGGACGGCGGCGAGGACGAGCAGGGGACGGGTGACGCGGCCGGTGCGGCGCGGTCGGCGGTCGAGCACGGAGAGGGTCCTTTGGCAGATCACCAACAATCTACCTGATAGTAACTTGACGGCCCACCAGATGATCAAATCGGGGCCGCCCGGCCGGCCACCCGCGTCCGGACGCCCCGCCCGCCACCGGCGTCAGCCGCGGCCGCCGATGTGCAGCCCGGCCGGCCGCGCGTCCTCCTGCACCAGCCGGCCCGCCTGGTCCGTGGTGAGCGGCCGCGCGAACAGGTAGCCCTGGCCGAGCGGGCAGCCCATCGCGGCCAGCAGGTCGCGCTGGACGGTGTTCTCGATCCCCTCCGCGATGACCTGCACGCCCAGCGTGTCGGCGATCCGCGCGATGCCCTCGACCAGGGCGTACTGCTGCTGGGAGTGGCCGAGCCCGTCGATGAAGGACTTGTCGATCTTCAGGATGGAGATCGGGAACTCCCGCAGGTAGCTCAGCGAGGAGTAGCCCGTGCCGAAGTCGTCGATGGCGATCTGCACCCCGAGGTCGCCCAGCATCTGCATGTCGGTGCGGACCCGCTCGTCGCGGCGCATCAGCACCGTCTCGGTGAGCTCCAGCACCAGCGTGGACGGCTCGATGCCGCTCTGGTCGAGAGCCCGGCGGACGGTGTCCACGAAGCCCGCGTCGCGGAACTGCCGGCCGGAGACGTTCACGCTCACCCGCAGCGGGCCACGGCCGCCGACCGCCCGCTCGGCCCGGGTCAGCCGCTGCCAGCGGGCCGCCTCGGCGACCGCCCGCTCCAGCACCCAGGCGCCGAGCGGCACGATCTGGCCGCTCTCCTCGGCGAGCGAGATGAAGTCCTCCGGCAGCACCATGCCGCGTCGCGCGTGCGGCCAGCGCACCAGCGCCTCGAAGCCCACCAGGCCGCCCGAGGTCAGGTCGACGATCGGCTGGTAGTAGAGCGCGAACGCGGCCTCCGCGATCGCCTCGTCCAGGCTCTCGTTGAGCTCGTGCCGCTCGACCAGGCCGGCCTGGAGGGCGGGCCGGTAGTGGCACCACTGCCGCTTGCCGGCCGCCTTCGCCGAGTACAGCGCGAGGTCGGCGTGGGTGAGCAGCTCGGCGCCGTCCTCGCTGTCCTCGGTGGTGGCCACACCGATACTGGCGGCGACCCGGACCGCGCCGGAGCTGAGCTTGAACGGCTCCTCGAAGACGGCGAGCACCGCGGAGGCGGTCGCCCCCACGTCGGCGGGCGACAGGGCGTCCTCGACCAGCACGGCGAACTCGTCGCCGCCGAGCCGGGCCGCCGTGTCGGAGGTGCGCAGCGCGGTGGAGATCCGCAGCGAGACGGCGACCAGCAGCTCGTCGCCGACCGCGTGGCCCTGGGTGTCGTTGACCACCTTAAAGTCGTCGAGGTCGATGAAGAGCACTCCGGTGACGGTTCCGCGGCGGCCGCTGCGGGAGAGCGCGTGGCCGACCCGGTCCTGGAAGAGGACGCGGTTGGCGAGGCCCGTGAGCGAGTCGTGGAACGCCCGGTGGGTGAGCTCGCGCTCCATCTGCCGCTGGTCGGTGACGTCGCGCAGGGTGAGCACCAGGCCGCCGACCGTGGGGTCGTCGCGCAGGTCGTTCCAGCGCACCTCGGCCTCGATCACCGTGCGGTCGTTGCGCAGCAGCCGCCAGTGCTCGCGCTGCTCGGCCTGCTCGCGGGTGCGCATCCGCAGCAGCGCCTGGTTGACGGCACGGCTGTCCTCCGGCGGCACCAGGTCGGTGAGGGCCTGGCCGTCGAGCGACGGGTAGCCGAGGACGCGCTCGGCCGAGGAGCTGGAGTACCGGATGGTGTCGTCCGCGCGCAGGATGAGGATCACGTCGGAGGCGCTCTGCACCAGCGTGCGGAAGTACAGCTCGCTGTTGCGGCGGTTGATCTCCTCGTTGAGCATCACCCGCTCGACCGCGAGGGCGGCCTGCGCGGCGAGGATGTCGAGGGTGCCCCATAAGGCCGTGAGCCGGTGCTCCGTGCCGCCGACGACGAGGGCGCCGATCAGCGGGTCGCCCGAGGGGCGCTTCTCCAGGACGAGCGGGCAGATCAGGGCACTGGGGGCGCCCTCCAGGCGGGCGGCGAGGCCCGGGTCGAGGGTGCCGATCGGCACCAGGCGGCTCTCGCGGACGGGTTCGACCTCGATCGGGCCGTCGCCGTCGGCCCGCAGGGTGCCCTCGTCGCCGACCGCGAGCATCGCGACGTGCGCGGGCTCGGCGGGGACGAGGGCGGAGGCGGCGGTGCGCACGGCGTCGGCGACCTGCTCGACGGTGGCGGCACCGCCCAGCGCGGCGCCGGCCATCCGCAGCACCCGCTCGCGCTCCACGGCGTGGCGGTGGTTGAGGACGACCCCGGCGAGCCGGGAGAGCACCAGCAGGAACAGCACGGCGGAGAATCCGCCGATGACGGCCGCGTTCGCCGCGTCGCCCTGGGTGACCTCCAGGACGAGCATGGTCGGGGCGATCAGCGAGGCGACGGCGAGCAGGGCGATCCGGCCGCGGCTGATGTCCGGCGGCTGGGTCGGGATGGGTCTGGTCAGCTCCACCATCGAGGGGTGCAGCGCCGCCGCGCCCCAGGCGGTGTAGAGCACCGCCCAGCCGAGTTCGACGGGGGTGCCGATCCGCCACACGCCGTGCAGCTGGATCAGGCCGTACAGGACGTCGGAGACAAGCAGGCCGACGGTGCCGACGGTGAGCAGCACCACGGCGGGGCTCTTGCCGCCGCGCGGCACCAGCAGCCGCATCAGCATGGCGAGCACGAGCACGTCGCCGAGCGGATAGGCGATCGAGACGGCCTTCTGGAACCAGGTGAGCTCCGGGTTCCTGGCGTACGGGACGACCAGGTACATCCAGCTGAGCAGGGCGAGGCCGACGGTCAGCGTGAGGGCGTCGGTCAGCGAACCGCGGTCCTGGTGCGCCGTCCGCCAGCGGATGAACCCCCAGACGCCGAGGGCGTAGAGCACGAACTCGGCGAGGTAGAAGGCGTCCGCCAGGGACGGGAACGCGGTCTGGTGCAGGTAGTTGGTCTGGACGACCTGGACGACCTCACCGACGGTGAAGCTGAGGTTGGCTACCGCGAGCAGGTACCAGGCGCTGGCGTGGGCGGGCCGGTTGATGCGGACACCGATCACGATGGCGGCGAAGCTGCTCAGTCCGATACCCGTCCACCAGATGATGCGGTCGGCGGGAAAACGGTAGTAGACCACCGTCAGCAGCACCATCAGGCCGATATAACAGACCGTCAGCCGCTGTCGTCGACGTGTCAACCCAGCTACCTCCTTCGGAGGTGGTGAGCTGAACCGCTCAAGAATTGGGGCGCTCCCAATCATACATAGCGAGGCACGAATGCCTATAGTCGAGATTATCGGGGGCGGTCCGTGGCGGGCGGCGGAGGCCGCGGCCGTGCAGGCCCCAGGCCGTGCACTCCCCGGTATATCCCGGTAATCCATCCGCCGTCTGTCGAGGTCGTCGCCGGTGGAGCTGTCGAATCACGCGCAATCCCCCCATTTCGGGCCCCATCTCGTCCTGGTGAACGGAGATGGACAGTATGCGATTTGGACGAACGAACTCCCGGTGCCCGAGGGATGGCGGAGCGTATTCGGTCCCGCGGATCGCGAGGAATGCCGGCGGCAGGTCAGGGCGCGCTGGCGCGATGTGAGACCGGCCGGGCCGGGCGCCCCCGGACGCACGGTGCACGCGCTGTTCCGCGAACAGGCCGCGACGCGGCCCGGCGCGCTCGCCGTGCTCTGCGACGACGGACCGCTCACCTACGCCGAACTCGACGGCCGCAGCGACCGGCTGGCCGAGGAACTGCGGGCGCTCGGCGTCGGCCCGGACTCGGTGGTGCCGGTGTGCCTGGAGCGCAGCGGCGACATGGTGGTGGCGCTGCTGGCCGCGCTCAAGGCGGGCGGCGCCTTCCTGCCGCTCGACCCGGCCCACCCGGACCTGCGGCTGGCCAATCTGGCCGCCGACTCCGGCGGCGGGCCGGTGGTGACGTCGCGTGACCACGCGGGGCTCTTCCCCACGGCCGTCCTGGTGGAGGCGTACCGGTTGGCCGGGCCGCCGACGGCCGTGCCGCCACCGGACCTCACCGACCCGGACGACCTCGCCTACCTGATCTACACCTCGGGCACCACCGGTGAACCCAAGGGCGTGCCGGTCAGCCACCGCACCATGGTGTTCACGCTGTCGCGGGTCGCCGAGGCCTACGCACTGTCACCGGCCGACCGGGTGCTCCAGTTGGGCGCGCTGGGATTCGACACGTCACTGGAGCAGATCTTCACCCCGCTGCTCAACGGCGCCACGCTGGTGCTCGGCGGGCGGCACCCGTGGGCGCCGATCGAGCTGGCCCACCGACTGCCCGAACTCGGCATCACCGTGGCGGACCTGACGCCCACGTACTGGCACCGGCTGCTCGCGGTGCTGCCCGAGCACGGCCCCGCGGCCCACTCGCTGCGGCTGCTGATCGTCGGCGGCGACACCGTCCCCGCCGAGGACTGCCGCGAGACGCTGCGCCGGCTGCCCGGCACCCGGTTGCTCAACGCGTACGGACTCACCGAGACCGGCATCACCTCGACGCTCTGCGAGATACGCCCCGAGCTGCTGGCCGCCCCGGCGAACGCCCCCGTCCCGGTGGGGCGGCCGCTGCTCGGCACCTTCGTGCACGTGCTGGACGCGCGCCTGCGCCCGGTGCCGCCCGGCGAGAAGGGCGAGGTGTACCTCGGCGGGCCCGGGCTGGCCCGCGGCTACTGGAAGCAACCGGAGCTGACGGCGGAGAGGTTCCTCCCCGAGCCGTACGCGGGCACCCCCGGCGGCCGGATGTACCGCACCGGCGACACCGGCCGGTGGCGGCCGGACGGCACCCTGGAACTGATTGGCCGGGCCGACGACCAGGTAAAGATCCGCGGCTACCGGGTCGACCCGGGCGAGGTCGAGGCCGTCCTCGGCGAGCACCCGGCGGTCGGCGAGGTCAGGGTGGTGGCGGGCGAGGCCAACGGCGGCGGCCGGGCGCTCACCGCCTACTACACCGCCCGCGACCGCCAGCCCGAGGACCTCCGGCAGTACCTGGCCGCCCGGCTGCCCGACCACCTGGTGCCCGCCGCCTTCGTCGCCGTCGAGCGGATGCCCGTCACCCCCAGCGGCAAGATCGACCGGACCGGCCTGACCCGCGGCCCGGCGTCACCCCGCCACGCCGGCGGCGGCCCCGGCACCACCGTGCAGGCCGGCCTCGCCTACCTGTGGGCACAGATCCTCGACGTCGAGCACGTCGGTGCCGACGACGACTTCTTCGAACTCGGCGGGAACTCGCTGCTCGCGATGGAGATGCTGGCCCGGGCCCGGATCATGTTCGGCATCGGGGTCGACCGGATCCGCACCCTCACCCGCGCCCTGCTGAAGAACCCCACCCTCGGCGCCTTCTCCGCCGTCGCCCGGGACGCCCGCCGCGCCCTGCCCGCCGAGCACGGCCAGCGGATCGACTTCGCCGCCGAGGCCGAGCTCGGCGTGCCGGTGCACCGCTCCCCCGAGCACAGCGCCCCGCGCTGGCATCAGCCCACCGACATCCTGCTGACCGGCGCCACCGGCTTCTGCGGCACCCATCTGCTGCGCGCCCTGCTGGAGACCACCGACGCCCGGGTGCACTGCCTGGTCCGCGCCCCCGACCCGGAGCACGGCCTGGAGCGGCTGCGCGCCGCGCACCAGCGCTACCTGCTGCGCGACCTGCACTCGGACCGGGTCGTACCGGTCGTCGGCGACCTCGCCGAACCGCTGCTCGGCCTCGGCCGGCGGCGCTTCGAGCAGCTCGCCGGCACCGTCGACCTGATCCACCACCTCGGCGGCCAGGTGAACTTCCTCTACCCGTACCACCAGCTGCGGGCCGCGAACGTGGCCGGCACCCGCGAGATCATCCGGCTCGCCGGGCACTCCCGGGCGATTCCCGTGCACTACCTGTCCAGCATGGCCGTGCTCGCCGGGTACGGGCCGGCCGGCATCCGGCAGGTCACCGAGGAGAGCCCGCTCGCCCACGCCGACCGGCTCTCGGTCGGCTACGTGGAGAGCAAGTGGGTCGCCGAGGCGCTGCTGCACCACGCGGCCGCGGCCGGCCTGCCGGTCACCGTCCACCGGGTCAACGACGTCACCGGGGACCTGCGGCACGGCGTCATCAACCCGGGCACCGAACTCTCCGCGATCATCCGCTACCTGTGGGACAGCGGCACCAGCCCCGACGTCGACCTGCCGCTCGACTTCGTGCCCGCCGACGTCTTCACCCGCGCCCTCGCGGTCGTCTCCACCCGCGAGCCCGCCGAGGGCCGGGTGCTGCACCTGACCAACCCCGCCCCGGCCACGCTCGGCGACCTCGCCGAACGCATCCGCTCCCGCGGCCGCCCCGTCGAACACCTGCCGTACCGCGAGTGGGTGCGCCGCCTGATCGGCTTCGCCACCGCCAACCCGACGCACCCGATCACCCCGTTCGTGCCGCTCTTCGTCGACCGCGCCGAAGGCACCGAGATGACCATCAGCGAGATGTACTTCCGGCCCACCTTCCCGGAGTTCACCCGCACCGCCGCTGAGCGCGCGCTCACCCGGGCCGGCATCGAACTGCCTCCCGTGGACGCCGAACTCCTCGACTTCTACCTCGACCGGCTCGAGGCAAGCGGACAACTGGAGCACGTCGCGTGACCGGAACCGCACAGTGGTGGGCCTCGGTCGACCTCGGCCGCGCCCCCGCCGACGCACCGGTGGCGTTCTGCGCCGACCTCGGCCCGGACGCCCTGCTCGCCGGCTACCGGGCCGGCGCCTTCCCGATGCCCGCCCAGGACGAGTACAGCCTCTGGATGAACGAGGCCCGCTACGAGGACCTCGTCGACGAGGGCGCGGTCGCGTTACCCGCGGGCGCCGGCGAGGAGGCGTACGGCGTCGCCTGGTGGTCGCCCGACCCCCGGCCGGTCGTCCCGGTCGGCGGCGCACGCCTCGGCGGCCGGCTCTCCCGCCGGCTCCGCAACCGCGACGACTGGACGACCACCGCCGACAAGGCCTTCGGCGAGGTCGTCGACCGCTGCGCCGAGGGCCGCAGCCCGGCCTGGCTCACCACCGAGCTGCGCACCGCGCTGCGGGCGCTGCACGCCGGCGGCCGGGCGCACAGCATCGAGGTCTGGGAGAACGGCGAACTGGTCGGCGGCGCCTTCGGCGTCCGGGTCGGGCCGGTGCTCAGCCTGGACTCCATGATGGGCCTGCGCCCCGACGCCGCCCGGGTGGCGATCGTCGACCTGGCGCAGCGCTTCGGCGAGAGCGGCGGCCTGCTGCTGGACGTCCAGTGGGACAGCCCGCACGTGCGGAGTCTCGGCGCGGTGCCGGTGCCGCGCTCCGAGTACCGGGCCCTGCTTCGCGAGGGCCCCGCGGCCGGCCCGCCCCCGGGCGAGGAACGCCCGGCCTCCCGCCTGGGCTGACCGCTCGGGGGGCATGTCGGGGCCCAGCGGCGCCCGAGGTGGCCCGGAGTGCTACCTCTCGCTCGGGGCCAGGAGGTCGTCGGGCAGGTCCAGGCGGTCGCGGAGGATGCGGCGGCCGGCCGGGGTGACCGCCACCGCCCGGCTGGTGCCGATCCGGGTGACCCAGCCCTCGGCCAGGGCATGCCGGCACAGGGCCGCGCCGACCGCTCCCGCCAGGTGTGGTCGGCGTTCGGTCCAGTCCAGGCAGGGTCGCACGGCCGGCCGACGGCTGACGGACGGGACGGTGACCCCGGCCGTGCCGAGCCACAGCTCGCCGTCGGCGGTCAGCCGCAGGCCCTGTGTCCAGTCCAGCAGCCCCTTGGCCGTCATCGCGTCGGTGATCGCGACCCCGACCGTTCCGGCCAGGTGGTCGTAGCAGGTCCGGGCGTGGGCGAGGGCGCGCCGGCGGCCGTCCGCCGCGAGCGAGGCGGGGCGTTCGGGGCGGCCCGGTGCCAGTGCGGCGAGCTGCTCGACCAGCTCGGCCACCTGCGGGTCGGCCAGCCGGACGTACCGGTGCCGGCCCTGCCGCTCCTCGGCCAGCAGGCCGCCGCCCACCAGCCGGTTCAGGTGCTCGGTCGCGGTCGGGGCGGCGACCCCGGCGTACCGGGCCAGTTCGCCCGCCGTCCACGCCCGCCCGTCGAGCAGGGCGAGGCAGAACGCCGCCCGGGTTCCGTCGGCCAGGAGTCCGGCGACCGCCGCGAGATCCCCGCCCGGCGACTGTGCTCGTTCGCTGTCCACCCGCCCATTCTCGACCGGCGACCCTTCGGCCCGTGCCGAACCGACGGCCGTCGAACGCTCCGCCGCGCGGGATCGGCCCGGCGTCAGGCGGTGCTGCGGGCCGGCCGTCCGGCGCCGGGCGCCGGAACGGCTGCGGGCGGCGGAACGGCCGCGGGCGCCGGCTCGCCCGGGAGGAGTGCGGCGGACGCCACCGGGAGGGCGGCGGCGAGGGCGTAGGCGGGGGCGAAGCCGTGGGCGGTGATCAGCGCGCCGGTCAGCGGCGGGACGAGGACGATCGCGGCGTGCTGGCCGAGGCCGTGGACGCCGAGCGCGCGGCCCGCCCAGGCGGGACCGGCGTGTTCGGCGACGGCGGTGTTGTGCAGGCCGTTGGTGGAGACGGTCAGTCCGCAGGCGAGCAGCAGGGCGGCGGTGCCGAGCGGCGGTGCGGCGGCCGCGCCGAGGGCCAGCAGCAGGACGTCGGCGGCGGTGGCCAGCGCGAGCAGCCGCATCGGGCGCAGCCGGCTGCCGACCCGGTCCGACCACCAGCCGGCGAGCAGGCGCACCCCCGCCCCGGCGAGGTTGGCGGCTGCGAGGACCGTTCCGGCGGTCGCGGCAGGCCAGCCGCGCACGGTGGTCAGGAAGACCAGCGCGAACCCGGCCACCACGAACTGGGGGACGCACAGCAGCGCGGCCGCGCCGTGCAGGCGCCACAGCCGGCTGCCGCGGTAGGGGCCGGGCCCGCGGGGCCGGCCGGTGCCGGACGGCCGGGGCGGGTCGACGGCCAGCAGCAGGACTGCGCCGCCGGCCACCGCGCACAGCAGGGCGCAGCAGCCGAGGGCGGCCGGGAGTCCGGCGTGTTCGGCGAGCGACGGGAGGACGGCCGCGGCGAGGCCGACGCCGAGCGGTTGGGAGGCCTGCCGGACGCCCATGGCGATGCCGCGCCGGTGCGGCGGGAACCAGCCGATGACCAGGCGGCCGGAGGCGGAGTTGACGGAGGCCCCGCAGGCGCCCGCGAGGACCAGCAGCACGGCGAGGGCGGCGGCGCCGCGGACGGCGGCGGCGACCGTGAGCACGGCGGCCGCCGGGAGCAGGCCCGCGGCGAGTGCGAACCGCTCGCCGCGGCGGTCGGCGACGAGGCCCCAGCCGACCATGGTGAGCAGGATGCCGAGGATCGGGCCGGAGACGAGCATCCCGGCCCCGGCGAGCGAGAGGCCGAACTCCTTCTGGAAGTCGGGCAGGAGGGACGGCAGGCCGTAGAGGACCGGGGTCATGGCGGTCTGGCCGCCCGTGCCGATCGCGAGCATCAGCCATCGGCGGTGCGCGGGGTTCCCGGTCATGCCGGGAACCCTACGGAGCGGTCACCAGGTGGGACGGATGTTTCCGGTGACTGAGACGCCGGTGGGACGGGGCGGGCGGCTCAGGCCTGCCGGGAGGCGAGCGTGACGACGGTGATGTCCGAGGGTGCGCCGACCCGGACGGGCGGGCCCCAGGCGCCGGCGCCGCGGGTGACGTAGAGCTGGGTGTCGCCGTACCGCTCGAGTCCGGCGACGGTCGGGTTGGCCAGTGCGGCCAGGTAGTTGCCCGGCCAGAGCTGGCCGCCGTGGGTGTGCCCGGAGAGCTGCAGGTCGACGCCGCGGCGGACCGCCTCGTACACGGCGACCGGCTGGTGGGCCATCAGGACGGCGGCGCGGCGGGTGTCCCGGTCGCCGAGGGCCCGGTCGTAGTCGGGGCCCTGGCCCTCGGAGGCGCCGGCGATGTCGTTGACGCCGGCCAGGTCGAAGTGGGCGAGTTCGGTGCGGGCGTTCTCCAGCGGGTGCACGCCGAGCTCGCGGACGAACTCCACCCAGGGGGCTGCGCCGGAGAAGTACTCGTGGTTGCCGGTGACGAAGTACGCGCCGTCCCGGGCGCGCAGCCGGGCGAGCGGCTCGGCGGCGGGGCCGAGTTCGGGCACGGTGCCGTCGACCAGGTCGCCGACGATGGTGATCAGGTCGGGCTGGGTGCTGTTGATGGTGTCGACGATGCGCTGGGTGTGGGCGCGGCCGAGGATCGGGCCGAGGTGGATGTCGCTGACGACGGCGATCCGGTAGCCGTGGGCCTGCCGGGGCAGCTTGGCGAGCGGGACGGTCACGTGCTTGAGCCGAGGCCCGCGCAGGACTCCGTACGCGCCGTTGCCGACCACGGCGGCCGCGGTGGCGCCGGCGGCGAGGGCCACGCCACGGGCGACCAGCAGGCGGCGCGCGGGGTCGGCCGGTCCGTCGGCGGTCCGCTCCTCGGTGGCGGGCGGCGCGCTTGCCGGGTCCGCCGCGGGTTCGGC
>NZ_JAHTIK010000001.1:1452873-1495849 GCF_025655475.1 Kitasatospora sp. DSM 101779
CGTCCGACCCGGCGAACCCCGCGACGCCGCCCGGACCCGGTGCTGCGCGCCGCCGTCACCGCCGCCGCTGGCGTCCCGGCCGTGGTCGGCCGCCCCGCGGGCGTCGGACGGCCGTGACCCGCGTCTCCGCCTCGCCGGCCACCCCTGGGTGACCGGCCGGTGACGGGGCGCCGATCTCCGCGGCCGGCGCCTGTGAAGCCCGGCACAGGGCTTCGGCCCGCTACTGCCCCCGATAGTCGTCGCGGCGGCCTGGCGCGGCGCCCGCCCCCGGGCAGCGCCCCGGTGCCGGCCGTGCGGGGCGGCGAATCCGCTGGTCAGTCGAGGTGTCCGGCCCGGTCCCGCGGTCGGCGGCAAGGACCGTCCGGGTGCACGGGGAGGGCCCGGAGCAGGGGCGGGCGCTACCGGCCGTCTACGACCGGGCGTAGTTCTCGAGCTCGTTGCCGTGTTTCTGCGGCTCTGTCAAGAATGTCCCGGTCGCAAGGCAGCGCGGCCCGATTCCGCCGCGCACCCCGCCCGCTCCGGTCCACCGGCCGGGGCGCCCAGGCCGTCCGCACGGCTCTGCGGGCCTGTTCCTCCCGAACACGCTTCGCGATGCCCGTGTGCCCGGAATCGGCCCCCGACCGATGGAAGAGGTTGTCCCCCTCCATGCAGCTCCCGCTCCCCAAGAACCTGTCGCTGACGCACCGCCCGCACGCCTTCTTCGCGAGCGTCGGCACGCTGACCGTGGCCGGCACGGCGATCCTGGCGCTGGCCCTGCCGCAGGACACCTCCACCGCCGTCGCCGCCGCCCCCGTCGCCGCCGCTCCGGCCGCCACCCAGGCCGCCGCCGCCCCGGCGCAGCCCCAGCCCGACGCGCAGGCGCAGGCCGACGCCCAGGCCAAGGCGGACGCCGACGCGAAGGCCGCCGCGGACGCCAAGGCGGCCGCCGACGCCAAGGCCGCTGCCGACGCGCAGGCCGCGGCGGACGCCAAGGCCGCTGCCGACGCGCAGGCCGCCGCGGACGCGAAGGCCAAGGCGCAGGCCGCCTCCCGCTCGCAGCAGCGCAGCGCCCTGAAGGCCGCGCCGACCGGCAGCCCGAAGCAGATCGCCGCGCAGCTCGTGCCGGCCAACCAGCTGGCCTGCTTCAGCAACATCGTGTTCCACGAGAGCAGCTGGAACGTCCACGCGGTGAACAAGTCCTCCGGCGCGTACGGCCTGGTGCAGGCCCTGCCCGCGTCCAAGCTGGCCTCGGCCGGTGCCGACTGGCGCGACAGCGCCGCGACCCAGATCAAGTGGGGCCTCAACTACATGAACAGCCGGTACGGCAGCCCGTGCGGCGCCTGGGCCTTCTGGCAGGCGCACCACTGGTACTGATCCGGCTCCGGGCCGACCGACGCCGCGGGGCGCGTGGAACCGTCCACGCGCCCCGCGGCGTCCTCGACGGCCTGCTCTTGCACCTCGTCACCGGACGCGGCACTCCCCGCGACCCGCGGTGACTGTTTGTCGGGTTCCCGTGAAGGCCGAGCGCAGATATCGGGTGCGATCGATCGACTCTGACCGCTTTTGGAGCGATTGGCTCCGCTTAGGGACATTGCGGGGGCCTGTAGACCTCTTTAGCCTCCCCGCCATGGCTACCCTCATCTCCGTCGTGCTCCCCGCCCACGATCGGAACGGCCAGCTGAAGGAGTGCCTCGACGCACTGCTCGCCCAGTCGTTCCGCGACTTCGAGATCGTCCTCGTCGTCGACACCTCGCCGGACTGCCCCGAGCGCATCGCCGACGCCTACGGCATGCGCGACCCCCGGGTCAGCGTGCTGCGGCTGAACGCGGCGGTCGGGATCGGCCGAGCCCGCAACGCCGGCGCCGCCCGCGCCACCGGCGACTACCTGCTCTTCCTCGACAGCGACCACCTGCTCGACGAGGACGCCTTCGCCGCACTCGCGGAGCGGCTGGAGCAGACCGGCGAGGTGGACGTCCTCCAGTTCGGCCACAACCGGTTCTACCGCGACAGGCTGTGGCCCGGCGGTGCCGAGCGGGTGCTGGCCGAGGCCGGGCCCGAGGTCACCACGGCCGCCGAGCGACCCGCCCTGCTCGGCACCCCGCCGCTGGTCTGGGACCGCCTGCTGCGCCGCGGCACCGTGGCCGCCTTCCCGGACGGCCACTACGACGAGGTCCCGGTGGTGCACGCCGCGATGCTGGCCGCCCGCCGGGTGGCCGTCCTGCCGCGCGAGTGCGTCACCATCCGCCGCCGGCACACGCTGCACCCGGTCGGCTCGCCCGGTGCCAGCCAGTTCGACCTGTTCGAGCAGTACGCCCGCAGCTTCGAGCTGCTCGCCGGCTCGCCGGACGCCGCCGCGCTGTGGCCGCAGCTGTTCACCCGGATGATCCGGCACTACCTCTTCGTCTTCGACCTCGGCGGCTGCGTGGACCGCTCCGAACGCCCGCAGTTCTTCCAGCGGGCCTCCGAGCACTACCGCGGCTACCAGCCCGAGGGCTACCGGCGGCCGGACGGCCGCGAGGGCGTGAAGTTCTCGCTGCTGTCCAGCGGTGCCTACGCCGCCTTCGAGGTCGCCAAGCTCTCGCACATCGCCCGCGGTGCGGTCGCCGGCCGCCGGTAGGCGCTGGTCACCTCAGGGGCGTTCGGGGGCACCTCCCGGCCGAAGGCCGGGGGGAGAACTGCGGCAGTCCCGGGGCGGGCACCGTCGTGACATGGGCCGAGCCGGGATTCGTACGGCGGACCGCATCCGGATTGCGCAGTTCCCCGCGGCCCTTGTGGTGGACCCGGCGTCCGTTGTGGTGGACCCGCGTCAGACGTGCGCGGTGCCGCCGTCGGCCGCCATCGCCGCGGCGATCCGCCGACCGGACTCCCGCCACTCCTCGACCGGCACCTTCGGCAGCAGGTCGTCCCAGACCGGGAGCAGACTGCCGCGCAGCTGCATCATCCCGGCGGGCCGGCCGATCAGCCAGACGTGCAGGTGGGCGGCGCCGTCGCCCCACTTGTTCTGGTGCACCCGGGCGATCCCGCCGAGCGACATGACGGCGCGCTCCACCCGCTGCAGCATCGGGCCGAGCTCCGCCGCCCGCTCCGGCGGCAGGTCGGCGAGGTCGTGGTGGTCGCGCGGCTGCAGCAGCACGATCGCCGGGACGGCTGCGGGCTCGCCGGGGCCGGAGAGCCGCCAGTGCTCGTCCGTCCACAGGAAGTCCCCGTCGGGGCGGGCGCACTGGCTGCAGTCCGCGGGCCCGTCCTCGCCGTCCCGGGGCGGTTCGGGCAGCTCGGGCGCCTTCAGCGGCCTGACCTTGACGTCGCCCTCGAACGGGAAGATGTCCCAGCCCGGCATGCCCTCCGCGGGGAAGGGCACGGACTCGCCGATCGGCAGGCGGGCGAGGTACGGGTTCGCATGATCGTCGCTCATGGGCCGAGTCTGCCGGATGACACCCCGTCACCCCGCGGCCGGGGGTGGGCGCCCCGGGTCCACCGGTTTGCGATGATCGGCCCATGGCCACCGGACTGGAACGCGCGCTGACCGCCGCCCTGCGGGGCGAGGTGCGCTTCGGCACCGCCGAACGGGCCGTCTACGGCCACGACGCCTCCAACTACCGGCACGTCCCGCGGGGCGTGGTCAAGCCCGCCGACCTCGACGACGTCCGGGCCGCCGTCGCGCTCTGCCGCGAGTTCGGCGTGCCGGTGGTGCCGCGCGGCTCCGGCACCAGTATCGGCGGCCAGGCGATCGGCCCCGGAGCCGTCGTGCTGGACTTCCGGCGACGGCTCGGCCGGGTGCTCTCGGTCGACCCGGACGCCCGCACCGCCCGTGTCGAGCCCGGCACCGTCCTGGACGACCTGCAGCGGGCCGCCCGCCCGCACGGGCTGCGGTTCGGCCCCGACCCGTCCACGCACAGCCGCTGCACCCTCGGCGGCATGATCGGCAACAACGCCTGCGGATCGCACTCGGTGGCCTGGGGCCGCACCTCGGACAACGTGCACGCCCTCGACGTGCTGCTCGCCGACGGCACCGAGCTCACCGCCGCCGGACCGCTGGACGCCGCCGCCCGCGCCCGGCTGCGCGAACTCCCGGGCCGCGAGGGCGCCCTGCACCGCGCCCTGCAGGATCTCGCCGGCGCCCACCTGGCCGTGCTGCGGCAGACCATGCCCGCCCTGCCCCGGCGCGGCTCCGGCTACCCGCTCGACGCCCTGCTGCCCGAGCACGGCTACGACCTGGCGCGCGCCCTGACCGGCACGCTGGGCAGCTGCGCCGTCCTGCTCGGCGCGACCGTCCGCCTGGTCCCCGACCCGCCGGCCCGCGCCCTGGTGGTCACCGGCCACCCCGACGAGAGCGCCGCCGCCGACGCCGTGCCCGCGCTGCTGCCGCTGGGCCCGCTCACCGTCGAGGGGATGTCCGCCGACCTGGTCGCCGCGCTGCTCGCGGCGGGCCGCCGCCCGGCCGCCCTCGACCGGCTGCCCGCGGGCGACTGCTGGCTCTTCCTGGAGACCGGCGGCGACACCCCGGCTGCCGCCCGCGACGCCGCCCGTGCCCTCGCCGACGCCGTCCGGCGCACCGGCCGGGCCACCGCCGTGGTGGTCACCGACCCCGGCGAACAGCGCGAACTGTGGCGCATCCGGGAGACCGGCGCGGGCATCGTCACCCGCCTCCCCGGCGGCGGCGAGGCCTGGCCCGGCTGGGAGGACTCCGCCGTCCCCGTCGAGCACCTCGGCGACTACCTGCGCGCGCTGCGCGGCCTGCTCGCCCGGCACCGGCTGCGCGGCGTCCCGTACGGGCACTTCGGCGAGGGCTGCGTCCACCTGCGGCTGGACTTCCCGCTCACCGACCCCGCCCGGCTGCCCGGGTTCCGCGCCTTCCTGGAGAAGGCCGCCGACCTGTGCGTCTCGTACGGCGGCTCGCTCTCCGGCGAGCACGGCGACGGCCAGGCCAGGGCCGAGCTGCTGCCCCGGATGTACCCGCCGGAGGTCCTGGACCTGTTCCGCCGCTTCAAGGGGATCTGGGACCCGGACGACCTGCTCAACCCCGGGGTGCTGGTCGACCCCCGGCCGCTCGACGCCGACCTGCGCTTCCCCGGCCGCGACCTGCCGGTCACGCTGCCCCTGGCGGAGGACGGCGGCAGCCTGCTCAAGGCCGTGCACCGCTGCGTCGGCGTCGCCGCCTGCGTGGACACCTCCTCCGGGGTGATGTGCCCGAGCTACATGGCCACCGGCGAGGAGCGGCACTCCACCCGCGGCCGGGCCCGGCTGCTCGCCGAGATGCTGCGCGGCGAGCTCGTCACCGACGGCTGGCGCTCCGAGGAGGTCCGCGAGGCGCTCGACCTCTGCCTCGGCTGCAAGGGCTGCGCGAGCGACTGCCCGGTCCATGTCGACATGGCGACGTACAAGGCCGAGTTCCTGCACCGGCACTACCGGTGGCGGCCTCGCCCGGCCTCCCACCTCGCGCTCGGCTGGCTGCCACTGTGGCTGCGCGGCGCCGCGCTCGCGCCGCGGCTCGCCGACCGGCTGCTGCAGTCCGGGCCCGGTGGCGCCGCGCTCAAGCGGCTCGGCGGGATCGACCCGCGGCGCAGCCTGCCCGCACTGCCGGAGCAGACCTTCACCGCCTGGTTCCACCGGTGGCGGGCCGCCCACCCCGTCCGCCCCGGTGCGCAGCCGGTGCTGCTCTGGCCGGACAGCATGGCGGAGCTGCTCGACCCGGAGCCCGCCCGGGCCGCGGTGGAGGTGCTGGAGCACCTGGGCTTCGAGGTGCGACTGCCCTCCGGCCCGGTCTGCTGCGGGCTCACCCTGCTCTCCACCGGCCAACTCGGCCTCGCCCGGCGGGTGATGCGGCGCAGCCTGCGGGCCGTCCCGGCCGGGCTGCCGGTGGTCGGTCTGGAGCCGAGCTGCACCGCCGCCCTGCGCGAGGAGCTGCCCCGGCTGCTCGGCCGGGAGGCCGGCGAACTGCCGTCCCGGGTGCGGACGTTCGCCGAGTTCCTGGACGGCAGCGGGGTCGAACTGCCCCGGTCGGAGGCGGTGGCCGTCACCCAGGTGCACTGCCACCAGCACGCCGTCCTCGGCACCGCGGCCGACCGGCGCGTGGAGCAACGGATGGGGGTGCGCAACGAGGTGCTGGACTCCGGCTGCTGCGGGCTGGCCGGCAACTTCGGGATGGAGCGCGGACACTGGGAGGTCTCGGTCGCGGCGGCGGAGCGGGTGCTGCTGCCGGCGGTGCGCGCGGCCGCGCCGGACACGGTGGTGCTCGCGGACGGTCTGAGCTGCCGCACCCAGATCGCCCAACTCGCGGACGGGCGCCGGGCCGTCCACCTGGCGGAGCTGGTACGGCGGGCGATCCGCGCGGCGGAGTAGGCGGGGCCGCGGCCGGCCGGGAACACCGCTGCACGGTCGTGGCGCGGGCGGCGGGGCGCCGCCACAATGACACGGTGACGATCTCCACCGCCGAGGCGGACACCATCCTCGCCGACAACTTCGCGCCCTGGGTGCAGGCGCTCAAGCTCTCCGTCACCGAGACCGGTGACCGGCACGCCGTCCTGCGGCTGCCCTGGTCGGACGAACTCGCCCGGGAGGGCGGCGGACTGAGCGGCCAGGCCCTGATGGCGGCCGCGGACACGGCGACCGTGGTCGCCGTGTCCGCGGCCCGCGGCGGCTTCGGCCCGATGACCACGATCCAGCAGTCGACCACCTTCCAGCGGGCGGTGGTCGGCGCGGACGTGCTGGTGACCGCCCGGATCACCAAGCTGGGCCGCCGACTCGCCTTCGTCGACGTGGTGATGACGGCGGAGGGCGAGGAGGAGCCGGCCGCGCACGCCAGCACCGTGTACGCCTTCCCCGGCTGATCCCGTCCGACCCCTACTCACCGGGCCTACCGCGCAGTAGCCTCACCGGGCCGCACCCCACTGCGACCCCCACCACCCCTGGAGGCCCGATGCGCACACCCCTGCCCGGAGGCGTCAGACTCGCCGTCGCCGCAGCCCTGTTCACCGCCTCGGCGCTCGGCCTGACGGCCGCTCCCGCCGCAGCGGCCGACCACCGCCCCGTCCCCGCCGACGTGCCCCGCTGGTACCTGGCCCTCGGCGACTCGCTCGCCGCGGGCTACCAGACCACCCCGGACGGCGGCCGGGTGGTCGGCCGCGGCTACGCGCAGGACATCGCCCGCGTCCTGGGCGAGCGCGCCGCCGCCCGCCACAAGCCGTTCGACTTCACCGACCTCGGCTGCCCGGGCGAGACCACCGGCACCCTGGCGAACGGCGGCTGCCCCTGGCCGCACCCCTGGGCCGACTCCCAACTCGCCGCCGCCGAAAGGTTCCTGCACGAGCACCGGAAGGACAGGGTGCTGGTGACCATCGACATCGGCGCCAACGACGTCAACCGCTGCGCGAGCGGCGGCAGCATCGACCTGCCGTGCGCCCTGCAGGGCATCGCCACCGCGGGACGCGGCCTGTCCGACATCCTGGCCCGGCTGCAGGCGGCGGCCGGCCCGCGCACCCGGATCGTCGGCATGAACCTCTACGACCCGTTCCTCGCCGCCTGGTTGACCGGCGACCAGGGCAGGGCCACCGCCGCGATGTCGCTGCCGCTGTCCCATGCGCTGAACGCCGCCATCGGCATCGCCGACGCGGCGCACCGGGTGCCGACGGCGGACGTCGCCCGCGCCTTCGACACCGACGAGCTGCGCCCGGTGCCCTTCAACGGCGCCCAGGTGCCGCTGAACGTGGCCCGCATCATGCAGTGGACCAACATGGCGCGCGGCGACATCCACGCCAACGACGCCGGCTACCAGGTGATCGCCGACGCCTTCCTGGCGAAGCTCTAGGGCGTGCCTCAAAGGCGCACGGATGCCGCATAGGGGCGCACGGGGGGACCTCCCGAGTGCCGTTTGAAGGCAGCTCCCGGCAGTTCCGGCTCCGGCCGCGGGCAGCGGCCGGCCGGGCGGCACACCCCACCGCCCGGCCGGCCCCCCGTGTCCCGCGGGACCCCTTGGACCCGCTACTGCGGCGCCTCCTCGGCGCAGATGGTGGTGACGAACTCGGCGACCCGCTCCTGCGGCATGTGCCGGGCGATGTCCGCCTCGCTGATCATGCCGACCAGCTTGTGGTCGGGGTGGTTGATCACCGGAAGGCGGCGGACGAGGTGCTGCTCCATGACCCGCAGGACCTGTTCGGCGTCCTCGTCCTCCTCGACCACCATCGGCCGCCCGACGGCGAGGTCGACCGCCTTGACCTTCATCGGGTCGAGTCCCTCGGCGACGCACTTCAGCACGATGTCCCGGTCGGTGAGGATGCCCAGCAGCTTCTGGTTCTCGCCGCAGATCGGCAGCGCGCCGACACCCCGGTCCTTCATGATCCTGGCCGCGTCGGCCAGCGTCTCGAACTCCCCGACGCACTCGGCGCCAGGGTGCATGATCTCTCTGGCTGTGGTCATGGTCAGGCCTCCCGCCGTGCCTCAGACCTCCGTCCCTCCATCGTGGTCCCGGCCCCGCGGGGCCGCCACCTCGGGCCGCGAGCCGTTCACCGTCTCGCCCGGCGCCGCCTCCAGCGGGTCACGCGCCAACACCTCGTCCAGCGCCGGGAGATCGGGCAGCTCCAGCTGCTCGGGGCCGGGCGCGGCGGCCTGCTCGGGGGCCGGCGCCGGCTTCTCGGTGACGCTGTCGAGGAAACGGAGCAGCTCCACCGGGAAGGGAAGCACCAGCGTGGAGTTCTTCTCCGCGGCGACCTCCACCACGGTCTGCAGCAGCCGCAGTTGGAGCGCAGCCGGGGTGGTGCTCATGATCGCGGCAGCTTCCGAGAGCCGGGCCGAGGCCTGGTACTCGCCGTCGGCGGTGATGATCCGCGCCCGGCGCTCCCGTTCCGCCTCCGCCTGCCGCGACATGGAGCGCTTCATCGACTCCGGCAGGGCTACGTCCTTGATCTCCACCCGGTCGATCTCGATGCCCCAGCCCAGCGCGGGGCTGTCCAGCATCAGTTCCAGGCCCTGGTTCAGCGGCTCGCGGTTGGCCAGCAGGTCGTCCAGCTCGCTCTTGCCGATGATCGAGCGGAGCGAGGTCTGGGCGACCTGGGAGATCGCGAAGTTGTAGTCCTGCACGTTGACGGTGGCCTTCACCGGGTCGACCACCCGGTAGTAGACGACGGCGTCGACCCGCACCGTCACGTTGTCGCGGGTGATGCCCTCCTGTGCGGGGATCGGCATGGTGATGATCTGCACGTTCACCCGCTTCAGCCGGTCCGCGATCGGCAGCAGCCAGGCCAGGCCCGGGTCCCGCACCTCGTCCCGCACCCGGCCGAACCGGAACACCACACCGCGCTGGTACTGCTGCACCACACGGATGCTCACCCCGGCCCAGATGGCCAGGACGATCAGCGCGCCCAGGATCGCGTCGAGAATGATCATTGCGTCACCTCTGGCACACGCAGGGACCCTGCTCTCCACGCTACTCCGATGTCCACGGCCCGCCCGGATCCCGCCGCCCGGCCGGCGCGCAGCGCCTACGATCCTCGGCATGGAGCCGCCCCCACCGCCGCCCTCCGGCGTCCCGGACCGCGACCGGCCCTCCGCGCTCCCCGCGGCCCGGGACTCGCAGGCGCCGGACCACCCGGCCGCAGCGGCCGCCGCCGCCCGCGGCCTCGCCGAACTGGACGAGGTCGTCACCCACTGCCGGGCCTGCCCGCGCCTGGTCGCCTGGCGCGAGGAGGCCGCCCGCACCAAGCGCCGCGCCTACCTGCAGGACGAGTACTGGGCCCGCCCGATCCCCGGCTTCGGGCCGGCCGACGCGGCGCTGGTGATCGTCGGTCTCGCCCCGGCCGCGCACGGCGCCAACCGCACCGGCCGGATCTTCACCGGCGATCCGTCCGGCGATCTGCTGTACGCAGCCCTGCACGAGCTGGGCCTGGCCTCGCAGCCGCACGCCTCGTGGCGGGACGACGGGATGGAACTGCACGGGGTGCGGATCACCGACCCGGTGCGGTGCTGCCCGCCGGAGAACCGGCCGACCCGGGACGAGCGGGACACCTGCCGGCCGTGGATCACCCGCGAGTTCGAGTACCTGCGGCCGACCGTCCGCGCGGTGGTGGCCCTCGGCGGCTTCGCCTGGGAGGCCGTCCTGCCCGCGCTCGCCGCCTCCGGCCGGACGGTCCCCCGCCCGCGGCCCGTCTTCGGCCACGGCGCCCGCGCCACCCTGCCCGCCGCGGACGGCGGGCCGCCCCTAGAGCTCTTCGGCTGCTACCACGTGAGCCCCCGCAACACCTACACCGGCCGCCTCACCCCGGCCATGCTGCGCGACCTGCTGGCCACGGCCGCCCGCACGGCGGGCCTGCTCTGACTCCTCGGGGACGCCGGCGCATCCCCGGTGCGCCCCCGCTCAGAACGACGCCGGTTCGCTCGCCCTGCGCCAGGTCTTCGGGAGGCGGGCCCGGTCGGCGGCCGCGGCGGTCAGCTGGCGGTCGTAGAGGACGCCGTAGGCGAAGGCGTGCTGCGGGTCGGCGGCGGCGAGGCCGTGCAGGGTGCGGCCGGCGAGGACGGCGTCCTGGTGGGTGCCGAGGAGGTCCTGGAGGTCTCTCATCCGGCGGGTGAAGCGGTCGGCGGCGGGGCCGGCAGGCTCGCCGGCGTAGCGGGCGCGTTTGGCGGCCTTCCGGGCCTCGTGCAGGGCGGTGGCGGTGGCCTCGCCGGGTGCGGCGCCGCGGGCCGCCTCGATCCGGCGGGCGGTGCGGCGCTGCTGACGGCGGGCGACCCTGGCGAGCTCGCGCGGGGCCGGGCGGTCGGCGCGGGCGGTGAAGTGCGGTTCGGCGACGAGGCCGCGCAGGGCGGCGAGCAGGGCGGGGAAGCCGGGGCCGTCGAGGGCGGCGAGCGCCTCGGGGCGGGCGCCGGCGGTGCGTTCGGCGGCCCAGGCGGCGAGGGCGGCGACGACCTCGTCCGGCCGGCAGTCCTCGGGCAGCGCGCGGGCGTCCGCGGTGAGCCGTTCGGCGAGGACCTCGGTGTCCCGGGCGGCACCGAGGTCCGAGGCGAGGTCCCTGAGCGCGATGACGAGGGCGCTGGTGTCGGCGCCGATCAGCGGCCGGTAGGCCTGCAGGGTGCTGCGCAGGCGGCGGCAGGTGACCCGCATCCGGTGGACGGCGTCCGGTTCGTCGGCGCGGACGGCGTCCGCCAGGCCGGCGAGGGTCTCGGTCTGCCGGGAGATCCACCCGCCGAGGACCGTGCCGGCGGTGGGCTCGGCTCCGTGCGGCACGCTCACCACCCTCTTCCCGGGTCTCCAGGGTATGCCTGCGGGGGTGCGGAGCGGGCCGTCCTGACGCCGTATCACCCGTGCGGACGCTTACACGGTCCTGATCCGCGACCTGGCATACTCGCTCTCCATGACCAAGAGCCGGGCGACGAGGGTTCTGCGGGCCGCGGTGTTCACCGCCCTCGCGGTGCCGCTCGCTGCCCTGGGCCAGGTCGTGCTGACGGGTCGGCCGCTGCCGATGACGCTGGTCCTGGCGTGCACCGCCGCCGTCTTCCTGGTGGCCGTGGCGCTGGACGGCGCCCGGCACAGCCTGTGGCGGCTGACGGCCGTGATGGTGCCGGTCGAGCTGCTGCTGAACACCGCCTTCAACCTGGGGCAGGACGGCTGTACGACGGTCGCTGCCCGGTCGCACGGGGTGGATCTGCTGGTCTGCGGCGGCGGTTCGGTGGACGGCAGCCCGATGCTGTCGGGTCTGGCCGGGCAGTCCGCCGGTTCGCTGCGGCTGGTGGTGCTGCTGGCTCATCTGGCGCTGGCGCTCGCTGCGGCGCTGTGGCTGCGCCTGGGTGCGGCCGCGCTCGGCGGCGCGGCGCAGGTGCTGCGCGCGCTGCGGGCGGTGGCCGGGGCGGTCGCCTGGCGTCTGCTGTCGGTCCTCGCGCCGCTGCCGGCCTGCCCGGCCGAGCTGGCGCCCTCGCCGGACACGCGGGAGTCGCTGCCCCGCCCGGAGTCCGTCGTTCCCTCGCCGGCGCCGCGTCGCGGCCCGCCGGTGTTCGCGCTCGCCTGCTGACGGCGCTGCCGTCGGGCGGGCGGGCCCGCGTGCCTTCCCCCTTTTCTTCCGGTGCACCACTGCGCGGCCGCGCGGCCCGGTGGTGCACCCGTACGCGAGGATTCGACGGATCATCATGAGCACCCAGCCCCAGCAGTCCCGTACCTCGGCCCGTGAGCGCCTGCAGGAGGCCCACCGCCGGGAGAAGAAGGCGGCCGTCGTCCGGCGGCGTACCGTGGTCGCGGTGAGCGTCGTGGCGGCGCTGGCCGTGGCGGGCGGCACGGTGGCGGCGATCGCCACCGCCTCGGACGCGGACCCGGCGGCCTCGGCACCGCTGACGGTGCCGGTCAACACCACCGGCCAGGACGGCACCGTGGTGGTGTACGGCAAGGCCGACGCACCGCACACGCTGCAGGTGTACGAGGACTTCCGCTGCCCGGTCTGCAAGCAGTTCGAGGCCTCCGCGGGCCAGGCGGTGCAGCAGCTCGCCGACAGCGGCCAGTACAAGATCGAGTACCACCTGGCGGCGTTCCTGGACAAGAACCTCGGCGGCAAGGGCTCGCGGACGGCGCTGGCCGCCGCGGGGGCGGCGCTGAACGAGGGCGTGGACAAGTTCAAGCAGTTCCACGACGTGCTGTACGCCAACCAGCCGGACGAGCGCGAGGACGGCTTCGGGGACGTCAACCGGATCCTGGAGCTGGCGCAGAAGGTCCCCGGCCTGAAGACCGAGGCATTCACCAAGGCCGTCACCGAGGGCACCTACCGGCCGTGGGCGGCCAAGGTGGACGCGGCGTTCTCGGCCAGCGGCGCCCAGGGCACCCCGACGGTGGTGCTGGACGGCAGGACGCTGAACGTCTTCGGCAAGGACGGCAGGCCGGTGACGGGCGAGCAGTGGACGGCGCTGGTCCGCCAGTCGACCGGGGCCTGACATGGCCACCGGTGCGACGATCGGTGCCGGGCGGGGCCTCGCCCGGCTGCTGGTGGTGGGCGGTCTGCTGGGTCTGGCGGCCTCGGCGGTGCTGACCTTCGACAAGCTGCGGATGCTGGAGAACCCGGCCTACCGGCCCGGCTGCAGCATCAATCCGGTGATCAGCTGCGGTTCGGTGATGCGGACCGACCAGGCGTCGGTCTTCGGCTTCCCGAACCCGCTGCTCGGCCTGGCGGCGTTCGCGGTGCTGATCGCGGCCGGTGCGGGCCTGCTGGCCGGTGCCCGCTACCGCCGCTGGTACTGGCTGGGCCTGCAGGCCGGCGCGCTGGCCGGGCTGGCCTTCACCGTCTGGCTGATCAGCCAGGCGCTGTACGAGATAGGCGCGCTCTGCCCGTACTGCATGGTGGTGTGGGCGGTGGTCGGGCCGCTGGCCTGGTACCTCACCCTGCACAACCTGCGGACGGGGGTGCTGCCGGCCCCGCGCTGGTGGCCGTCGGTCGCCCGCTACCACTGGGTGGTGCCCGCGCTCTGGTACCTCGGGATCGCGCTGCTGGTCCTGAACAGGTTCTGGTACTACTGGCGGACACTGATCTGAGGCAGCACCGGCGACGGCTCCCGCCTGGGGTTCTTCAGGCGGGAGCCATCGGTCCGTCTCCTCCGGTCCGCCTTCGGGCCGTCCGGGTGATCGGCCGGGACTCCTCGCCCCGGGCCGGGCTCAGGACTTCGGCAGGGTGTCCACGAAGTCGGTGCCGGCGCTGTAGAAGCCGTCCACCGTCTTCTGGACGTCCGCGTAGGAGACGGCCGCGGCATCCTTGTAGTAGAACCAGTTGATCTTCAGGTTCCAGGTGCGCTGCCCGCCGAGGGACGGCAGCAGGTCGATGAACCAGTTGCTGAAGTGGACGTCCATCTTCTCCCGCGGGACGTACTTGCCGGTGCTGGTGAACAGCTCCTTGCCGTCCATGGAGTAGGTGGCCTTCCCGTCCACGGCGGTGACCATCATGATGTGCCAGCCGCCGAGGCGCTGCTTGTGCGGCTTGGTGACCCGGTCCGGCGGGTCGGCCTTGAACCAGCTGGTGGTGTCGAGCTGCGGACCGGGCGTGCCCCAGCCGCCGTTCGTCATGTACTCGTAGTCGAGCTCGCTGTAGTTCGCCGAGTCGTCCTGGGGGGAGATCGGGAAGTAGGACTGGACGACGTGATCGCCGTTCTTGCCGCCGGCCGGCTTGTCGCTGAGGTAGACCCGGGCGGCGAAGGTGCCGTTGAAGAGCTTGCTGCCGGTGCTCTGGATCTCGACCTGCTTGGTGCCCTTCTGGGTGCCGTCGGTGGACGCCTGCAGCTGCAGGGTCCGGCCGCCCTGGGCGGTGGTGTCGGCGGGGAAGCTCGCGCCGGCGTCGGACCAGGTGTCCTTGATCCCGGGTCCGCCCTCGCCGGTGCGGATCTCCCAGCCGTGGGCGTTGAGCGCGGGGTCGGTGGGACCGGTGTAGTGGAAGCTGTCGAACAGGGTTCCCGGCGGGCCGGTCGGGGTCGGCGAGGCGCTGGTCGCGGACCCGTTCTTCGCCGTCGCGGCGGCCTCGTCGCCGTCACCGCCGCCGGAGGCCGCACCGCTCGAACAGGCGGTGAGCACGCACAGCAGGGCCGGGAGGGCGAGCACGCTCCACGCGCGGTGACGAGGGATGCGGCGGGGCTGACTCACGCGGGCTCCTTGGGGCGGACCGGTCGCACGTGCGCACTGATCAGATGAGGGGGTCATCCTAACGGGATGCGCAGGCCCCTCCGGCGGGCGCCCTCCGGATCCGGAGGGACGGAGTCCGAGGTCCTCGGTGCCGGCATTCCGGCAGGCGCCGACCGGCATTTCGATCCGATTACAACCCCCCGCCAGATCGGGCCAAATCCACCCATCGAACCCCATTCGATTCCGGCCGTTGCACTAACGTTCGGCCTACGCTCCCGCACCTGCGTCCGTCGACCAGTCCGGTCTGCACGGCCGGCTGCCCAGGACGCTCTCGGGCCGGGCGACCCAGCACCCTGAACCGCCGTACCACCCATCTCCAGGAGCGCCATTGTCCCGCCACCAGCGCCGCCGGCAATCCCTGCGGAGGCCGCGCCGACTGGCCGCGCCGCCGTTGCGATTCTTCATGCCGCTGTCCCTGCTGGCGTGCCTGCTCCTGCTCATCGTCCTGCGCGGCCTGGCCACCAACGAGGTGTTCCACGACGCCCGGGTCGCCGACTCGGCCGACAAGACGACCGTGCCGACGGACCTGCTCAAGGGCGGCCCGATCATCGACGCCCGCGGCGACCGGAACGACCACCCGGTCAGCTACAGCATCCCGGACCGCACCGTCGTCCTGAGCTTCGACGACGGCCCTTCGGCGGAGTGGACCCCGAAGATCCTGGAGATCCTCGAGTCCCGCCACGTCCACGCGGACTTCTTCGTGACCGGCGCCATGACCGCCCGCAACCCGGACCTGATCCGGAAGATCGTGGCGGGCGGCCACGAGATCGGCCTGCACAGCTTCACCCACCCCGACCTGGCGTTCCAGTCGCACGCCCGGATCAGCTGGGAGATGGCCCAGACCCAGCTGGCACTGGCCGGCGTCGCCGGGGTGCACAGCTCGCTGTTCCGCCCGCCGTACTCCTCCAACTCGGCCGCGCTGGACGACTGGAGCTACCCGGTGATCAAGTACCTGGGCGCCCAGGGCTACGTCACCGCCTTCATCGACCACGACACCGACGACTGGAAGCGTCCGGGCGTGGACGCGATCGTCAAGGAGGCGGTGCCGGCCAAGCCCGGCGCGGGCGAGCTGATCCTGCTGCACGACGCCGGTGGCGACCGCTCCCAGACCGTCGAGGCACTCGGCGTGCTCATCGACAAGCTGAAGGCCGACGGCTACCGCTTCGCCACCATCACCGAGGCACTCGGCGCCTCCAGCGCCACCACGCCGGTGCACGGCTTCCAGCTGTGGACGGGCAAGGGCTACATCTGGGCCACCCAGCTGGGAGTGAGCACCCTGCCGGTGCTGATCGCACTGCTGGCCGTGGTCGGCTTCCTGAACTTCGGCCGGTTCGCGCTGATGCTGGTCCTCGCTCCGATCCACGCCCGCCGCTCCAAGCGGCTGGACGCCTGGGGCGAGCCCGTCACCGAGCCGGTCACCGTGCTCGTCCCGGCCTACAACGAGCGCGAGTGCATCGCCAACACCCTCAACTCGCTGGCCGCCAGTGACTACCCGATCGAGGTCATCGTCATCGACGACGGTTCCTCGGACGGCACCGCGGACATCGTCGAGGAGATGGACCTGCCGTTCGTCCGGCTCATCCGCAAGGTCAACGGCGGCAAGTCCAGCGCGCTCAACGCCGGCATCGCGGCCGCCTCGTACGACATCGTCGTGATGATGGACGGCGACACCGTCTTCGAGCCGTCCACCGTGCGCGAGCTGGTCCAGCCCTTCGCCGACCCGGGGATCGGCGCGGTCTCGGGCAACGCCAAGGTCGGCAACCGCGACACCCTGATCGGCGCCTGGCAGCACATCGAGTACGTCCTCGGCCACAACCTGGACCGCCGGATGTACGACATGCTCGGCATCATCCCGACCATCCCCGGCGCGGTCGGCGCCTTCCGCAGGGAGGCCCTGCAGGCCGTCGGCGGGATGAGCGACGACACGCTCGCCGAGGACACCGACATCACCATGGCGGTGCTCTGCGAAGGCTGGCGGGTCGTCTATGCCGAGCGCGCCCGCGCCTGGACGGAGGCCCCCGCCAGCCTCCAGCAGCTCTGGTCCCAGCGGTACCGCTGGAGCTACGGCTCGATGCAGGCGATGTGGAAGCACCGCCGCGCCGTCACCGCCCGCGGGCCGGCCGGGCGCTTCGGCCGCCTCGGGCTGCCGCTCGTCGTGATGTTCGGCGTGGTCGCCCCGCTCCTGGCGCCGCTGGTCGACATCTTCCTGCTGTACGGCGTGTTCTTCGCGGACGCCCAGCTGACACTCACCAGCTTCGGCGGCTTCCTGCTGATCCAGGCGGTGCTGTCCTGGTACGCCTTCAAGCTCGACCGCGAGAAGCCCTGGCACCTGATCAGCCTGCCGACCCAGCAGCTGGTCTACCGGCAGCTGATGTACATCGTCCTGCTGCAGTCCGCGATCACCGCGGTGACCGGTGGCCGACTGCGCTGGCAGAAGCTCCGGCGCACCGGCGAGGTCGCCGCACCGGTGGAGGCGTGACGGAGGGTCCTTCCTCCGGGTGGTTCGGCGGCACCCGGAGGACGTCCGGCTGCGGGTCCCCGCCCCCGCCGAGGTCACATCGGGGGTGGGTCACTCCCGGTACCACCGGCGCACGCTGATCCGGCACCGGCCCGTTTGACCAGATGTCATTTCAAGTCTGCTGCAGCAAGTTTCGGCACGATGCTGCAGCACTGTTCTGGGCAGCCCTACACCGCCGCCTTCGTCGACGTCGGAAAATCGGAAAATCCGCATGGAAGGGACACGGACTGCCGTAGCTTGGCCGCCCGTGACACTCTCCTTCAGCGGCCGAAGACTGCTGCCCGCAGCCGCCCTGCTCGCCCTCGCCCTGTTCAGCGCCGCGTGCGACCCGGCGGACACCACCACGAGCACTGCCGCTCCCCCGGCCGCCACCACCTCCGCGACACCGAGCGCACCGGACAGCTCCGCGCCCGCCGCGCCGAGCGAGTCCCCCAGCTCGTCGCCCAGCTCGTCGCCCACGCCGAGCCCCGCCACCGCCGGGGCAGCCGCCCCCGCAGCCCCGCCGACCACCCCGGCCGCCCGGGCCACC
This sequence comes from Kitasatospora sp. DSM 101779, assembly GCF_025655475.1. Classification (GTDB taxonomy): domain Bacteria; phylum Actinomycetota; class Actinomycetes; order Streptomycetales; family Streptomycetaceae; genus Kitasatospora. The sequence goes on from NZ_JAHTIK010000001.1 coordinate 1,470,526, forward strand.
GCGCCCGCCCCGACCCGGACCACGGCGGCAGCCGCCCGGACGACCGCCGCACCCAAGCCGGCGCCCACCACCGCGGCAGGCCACACCTGCGCCCACCACACCACCGGCCTCTGCGGCTGGGACGTCGGAGCCAGCCCGGCGTCGAGCGGTGAGACGGCGGCGTGCAACGACGGCACCGCGTCCTTCTCGGCGACCTTCTCCGGCACCTGCTCGCACCACGGCGGCGTCCGCTACTGGTTCAAGTAGCCCGAACGGGTCCGTCACCCGCCCGCGAGCACCTCGTCGGTCAGGGCCGCCGCCTCCGCCAGGGCGGCGGCGGCCTCCGCACGGAACAGGCCGTGCGCCCGACGGGCGAAGCCGGCCGGCGCACCCGGCAGCCGTCCGGCCGCGTCCACCGCGCCCTTCTCGTTGACCAGCCACTGCCCGGCCCGGCCGTGCAGGGCGTGCGCCAGCAGCCCGACCACCCGGAACAGGCAGCCGTGCAGGTAGGCGGTGTCGTGCGGGACCTTTGCCGCATTGGCGAGGGTGAACGGCGCCTCCCAGCGGGCCGTCGCCACCAGCGCGGCGCCGAGCGCGGCCGGGTAGTGCACCACCTCGGCCTGCAGCCGGGCCAGTGCGCCGGTGGGATCGGCGAGCACCCGGCCGAGCGCCAGCTCGCCCGGGTAGGCGTGGGAGTGGAAGCCGAGCGGATGCCCGGCCTGGATTCCCGTCCCGTACCGGCCCGCCCGGGCCTCGGACCAGTGGTGTCGCACCCGGTCGAGGTCCCGGTAGATCCAGTCGATCCGGGCGCCGCCGACGGTAAGCCAGGCGCCGTCGTCCACCCACGGCCCCCAGCCACCGGGTTCGGTGACCTCCACCGGCCGCCCGGCCGTCCGGGCGGCCAGCTCCCGCAGCGCACCGGTGTCCAGCGGGCCGCGGTAGTACAGGCCGAGGTCGGTGTCCGAGTCCGGGCGGTGGGTGCCGCGGGCCCGGCTGCCGCCGAGGCAGACGCCCACGACGCCCCCCCCACGGCGGCGAGTTCGGCGGCGAGCCGGCGGATCGGCGGCCCGGTCGGCACGTCCTCGGTCACGTCCATCCGGCGATCGTCCCCCGCCGGGGCGTCAGCCGTCGAGCGGCTTTCCCATGCAGACGCTCTGCTCGGAGTGCTTGTAGAAGCCGAACTTGGTGATCGGCACGTAGCCCTCGGAGGCGTAGAGCGCGATCGCCTCGGGCTGCTCGGTGCCGGTCTCCAGGACGAGCCTGGTCCGTCCGGCCGCGCGCGCGGTGGCCTCGAGCCGGCGCAGCAGGACACGTGCGAGGCCCCGCCCGCGTGCCCGCTCGACCACGTACATCCGCTTGAGTTCGGCGTCGCCGTCGCGCAGTCCGTCGGCGTCGGCCTCCTTGGCGCGCCAGCCGCCGCAGGCGACCGGCTCGCCGTCGAGGTAGCCGACCAGGAACAGACCGCCCGGCGGGTCGAAGTGGTCCTCGTGCATCGACGTCTGGTCGATGTCCCCGTACCGGCGGACGTACTCCTGCTGCACCTCCGCGGCGAGCTTTGCCGCGTCCGGGTGCCCGTAGCCGGTGGTCCGCAGCTCCATGTCCGAGGTCTTCGAGGTGTTCGACATGGTCACCAAGCCTAAGGGGGCCGGTCAGCGGCTCTCGAACCGGGCGACCAGCTCGTCCTTGCCGAACATCCGCGCGGTGTCCAGGGCGGACGGGGTGCCGGCGGTCGGGTCGGCGCCGCCGTCGAGCAGGGCGGTGACCACCTCGTCGTGGCCCTTGAAGACGGCGCCTGCGAGCGGGGTCTGGCCGCGGTCGTTGGCCCGGTCGGCCGCGGCGCCGTGCTTCAGCAGGGCGGCCACCGCGGCGGCGTGCCCGTGGTAGGCGGCGAGCATCAGCAGGCTGTCGCCTCGCTCGTTGGAGAGGTCGGCGGGGGCGCCGGCCGCCAGGTAGGCGGCGAGCAGCTCGGCGTCGCCGGAGCGGGCGGCGTCGAACAGCCGGCCGGCCAGTTCGACGACCTCGGGGTCGGGCGTCTGCGGGGTCTCGTCGGTCATTTCCGGGCCTCTCCTGAGGGTGCTGACGGGCGCACCTCGGGTGCGCGGATTCCGGTACGCACCGTAGCGGAAGGGGTCCCGGGCCGTCGCCGCCACGGGGTCACGCATCCGTTCGAGCGAATTTCCCCGTTCCGCCGAGGGCGATCACGCCGCAGGGGGACGCCTTGGAGCGCACGGCCGGGGCTCGGTGCGCATACCCCCGATGCATCGGACGCGAGCAGATCCACCCGTTTGCCACATTCCATCATCTATTACTTTTTGTCACGATAAGAACACTTTCAGTAACACCTGTCCCCGCCCCCTCACGAGGAGCTGACCACGTGATCCTCTCCATTTCCGGCATCGTCCTCTTCGGCACCATCGCCTTCCTCTTCTTCCGCCGGGACGGACTCAAGGTCTCGCATGCCCTGGTGTGCGCGCTGTTCGGCTTCTACGTCGCGGGCTCCTCGATCGCGCCGAGCATCACCGCCGGCGGCGCGACACTGGCCAGCCTCATCGGCGGCATCAAGTTCTGACCCCCACCGCACGACCGCGGCCCGGGAGCGGACCCCACCGCCCCGGGCCATCGCCCGTCCCACCCCCCGTTCCGTTTCTGCGCCACCGCCCCGCCCCCATCCCTGTCCCACCGCTCGGGGAGCCCGCCATGTCCCTCACCCGCCATCTCCACCGCGGCCGCGACCTCGCCCGCACCGCAGGCGACCACGCCGCCGACATGTTCGCGCCGCTCACGCTCATCGGCCGCGGTCTGCGCCACCACCTCGAGTGGACGAAGAGCCGCTGGGCCGCGACCCCCAAGGAACGGCGCGGTCCCACGCTGTTCCTGACCGCCGCCCTGGCGCTCGGCGTCTTCCTGCTGCCGCACGGCCTGCTGTTCACCCTGGCCGCCCTGATGGCCAGCGCCGCCTGGACCGGACGCCGCCCCAAGGCCGCGCCCGCGCCGGAGCCCGACGCCGCCGACCTGAAGCTCGCCGCGCTGTACGCCGCCCTCACCCCGTACCTCGCCGGGCCGGACGACATGAGCCCGCTCTACACCCTCGACGGCCACTACAAGAACGTCTTCGGCGGCTGGGAGTTCGACGCCGACGGCCGGCTCTCCGCGCTGGAGATCGCCTACCCCGCGTACTTCACCGACACCGAGCCGGCCGCCCGGGCGCGGATCGAGCAGGTCGTCCAGGGCAAGGCGGGCCGGGCCCGGGAGTACCGCTTCGACTGGGACGAGGAGTCCAACCGGCTGCGGGTCACCGCCCTCGCCCCGCTGGCCACCGACATCACCGCGCAGCGCTTCGTCACCGCGCCGGGCGAGATCGTGCTCGGCTTCACCGACGCACTCGGCAGCAGTCGCACCATCCCGGTCAACCAGGCGGGCACCGTCGCCCAGCAGCCGCCCGTGGTCTGGCGGGTCGGCCCGCGCAGCGCCGAGCCGCACCTGCTCGCGCTCGGCTCCGCCGGCTCCGGCACCTCCACCCTGCTGCGCTCGATCGCGCTGCAGGCGCTCCCGCACGGCGACCTGGTGGTGATCGACGGTGCCGGCACCGGCGAGCACGCCTGCCTGGTCAACCGGCCCGGCGTGCACACCGTCGAGACCAGCCTGCACGGCGCGGTCGCCGCTCTGGAGTGGGCTGCCAAGGAGACCGAGCGGCGGCTCGGCGTACTGAACGCGGCCCGGCACCACGGGGTGGCCGCCCCGGAGGAGGCCACCCGGCCGCTGTGGCTGCTGCTCGACCACCCCACGGAGCTCAGCGAGCTGGCCCAGGCCGAGGACCGCCCCGACCCGCAGGACCTGCTGGAGATCCCACTGCGGCACGGCCGCGCCGCCCGGGTCACCGTGGTCATCGCCGAGGGCGTGGAGGCGCTGGACCGGCTGCGCCCGACCGTCCGGGCCGCCACCCGCACCAAGGTGGTGCTCGGCCCGGTCACCCCGGACCTCGGCCGGGCCGCGCTCGGCGCCGCACTGGACATCACGCCGGCCGCGCACACCCCGGCCGGCCGCGGCTACGCCCGGGTCGGCGCCGCCGCCCCCGTGCGACTGCAGGTGCCCGCCACGGTGGACCCGCTCGACGAGGACGCGCCCGCCCAGCTGCGGGACGCGGTGATCGCCCTGCTGCCGCACCGGGACACCCGGACGGAGGCGGCCGCCCCGTCGTCCGCGCCGGCCTCGCCGGCCGGCCGGGCCGAGGACCTGGTCGCCGAGCTGGGCGTGGAACTCGGCAAGGACACCGGGTCGGTCCGGCCGCGGCCGGTCTGGTGAGCCGCGGCCGGTGGATCGGCCGATCGGGGAGCCCGGTGCGGCGTCCGAGTGATCGCTGTGTGCGCCAGGAGTGGCACGCAGGGTGACATCCCCGTCCAGATGTGACAAATCGGGCGCCGATGGGTACAAACGTGGGCGGCACGACAGGCGACGCATGTCCCCGGACGGGAATCTTCGTCGACGGCCGAGCGTTGACCGAACGACGAAGACAGCGACCACTAGTCCTGTGGGCCATAAGCCCGGGAGGCACGATTCATGAGCGAGCGAGCTCTCCGCGGCACGCGACTCGGGGCCACTAGCTACGAGACCGACCGTGGTATCGATCTGGCTCCCCGCCAGACCGTCGAGTACGCATGTCAGAACGGACACCGCTTCGAGGTCCCCTTCTCCGTGGAGGCGGAGATTCCCTCGGTGTGGGAGTGCCGCTTCTGCGGCCAGGAGGCCGTGCTCCTCGACGGTGAGGAGCCGGAGGAGAAGAAGACCAAGCCGACGCGTACCCATTGGGACATGCTGATGGAGCGTCGGACGCGCGAGGAGCTGGAGGAGGTGCTGGCCGAGCGGCTGGCCGTTCTCCGCTCCGGTGGCATGAACCTCGCGGTCCACCCGCGCGACAGCCGCAAGAGCGCGTGAGGTCCTCCCCCGGCGATGCCGGGGGCGGCACCGACAACCGTGAAGGGCCCGGACGAAGTCGTCCGGGCCCTTCGGCATGCCCGGATCCGGCCCGCAACAGGGGCACCGGAACAGGGAGAACAGCACGCCGATGCCCCCGGGCGGGCGGCCCGGGGGCATCGGGGGACGGTCTGCTCAGCCCGTGATCGGCGGGCGGTACTCGGTGTCCGGACCGGCGCCGGTGCCGGGCTCCACCACCTCGCCCTGGATCACCGTGCCGCCGGGGCGGTGGATGCGCAGCTGCTCCTGCAGCCGCATCGCGTCGGCGAAGCGGTCCTCACCGACCGGGGCCGTCGAGCGCAGCACGTCGCGCGCCGCCCGACGGGCGCCGGCCCGCCACAGTGCCCGCGTCGGCGGGAAGAGCAGCGTCAGCGCCAGCACGTCCGACAGGAAGCCCGGCACGATCAGCAGCACGCCCGCGAGGACCGTCATGGTCGTCGGTGTCTGCGCCTGCTTCGGCCGGGGGTCGCGGCTCTGCTCGACGGCCGCGGAGAAGGCCCGCAGCCCCGCGCGCTTGATCAGCCAGCCGCCGACGAAGACGCCGGCCAGCAGCAGCACCAGCACGCTGAACCAGCCGGCCGCGGAGGCCACCACCGTCACCAGCCAGATCTCCAGCACCAGCCAGGCGGCGACGAGCAGGGGAAGCACCCGGCGCAGCGTGCTGCGGCGCGCCGGCCGGGCCGTGGTTGCTTGCTGGGACACGGACGAATCCACTCCGAAGGTGCTCTCCCTCCGGCCGGACGCTCCGGCCGCGACTACGGCACCACCTGGTCCAACGGTTCCGCCGCCTCGGGTGTTCCGCCCGAACGTCGGCGGCGGACGGCGCCGCCGGCCACGACACCGCAGGCCAGCAGGCCCGCGACGGCCAGCGCCCACTCGGGTGCGGCGCCGACCCGGTCGGCCACCGTGCGGGAGTCGCGCAGCGGCACCGTGGCGTTCAGCACCGCCGGGGTGAGCTCCTTCGTCCGGGAGACCACCGAGCCGTCCGGGGCGATCACCGCGCTGATGCCGCTGGTCGCGGCGATCAGGACGGCCCGGCCGTGCTCGACGGCGCGCAGCCGGCTCATGGCGAGCTGCTGCTCGGTCTGGCCGGTGCGGTTGTAGGTGGCGTTGTTGGTCTGCACCACGATGACCCGGCCGCCGTCGTTGACGGTGTCGCGAACGATCTCGTCGTAGGCCACCTCGAAGCAGATGACGTCGCCGATCCGGGCCGGGCCGAGCTGCATCACGCCATTGTGGTCGCCCGGGTAGAAGTCGCGGGCGACCCGCTGCAGGCGCTCGATCACCTTGGAGAGCTCGGCGCGGAACGGCACGTACTCGCCGAACGGCACCGGGTGCTGCTTGGTGTAGGAGGCCCCGGGGCCGGTCGTCGGGTTCCAGACGATGCCCTCGTTCTGGACGTGCTGCGCGTCCGGGCCGTCCACCAGGGCGCCGACCAGGGTCGGCACGCCGACCGCCCGGACGGCCTGGTCGATCCGCTGATAGGCGGCGGGCTCGGAGAACGGGTCCAGGTCGGAGGCGTTCTCCGGCCAGATGACGACGTCCGGCTTGGGGGCCCGGCCGGCGGCGACGTCCGCGGCGAGCTTCTCCGTCTCGCTCGCGTGGTTGTCGAGGACCTGCATCGGGCGGCCCAGGAAGTCCATGCCGGGGTGCGGCACGTTCCCCTGCACCAGGGCCACCTTCACGGTGTCGTCGCCCTTCGTCGGCACCGGGACGACCAGACCGGCGAGCAGCGCGGCCACCGCGCCGAGGCCCGCCAGCGCGGCGGCCTTGGGCGAGCGGCACGGGCCCCGGCGGACCCGCAGGAGGGCCCAGGCCAGCAGGGTGCCGCAGAGCGCGACGGCGAAGGTCACCAGCGGGGCACCGCCCAGCGAGGCCAGCGGGGTGAAGGGGCTGGCGGTGTTCGCGAAGGCCAGCCGGCCCCACGGGAAGCCGCCGAGCGGCAGCCGGTCCCGGGCCCACTCCTGGGTCACCCACAGGCAGGCGGCCCACACCGGCCAGGCGCGCATCCGCGAGGTCGCGGCGAGGCCCGCGCCGAGGGCGGCGACGAACAGCGCCTCGATCACCGACAGGCCGACGGTGGCGTCCCAGCCGACCACCCGCAGCCAGGCCAGCAGACCGAGGAAGAACGGGAGGCCGAACGCGAACCCCGTCCAGGCGCCCTGGCGCAGTGTGCGGCCGCGGGTCAGCAGCGACAGCGCCGCGACGCCGACGATCGACAGCGGCCACAGGTCGTACGGCGGGAAGGCGGCGACCATCAGCAGACCGGCGAGCACGGCCAGGCCCGTCCTGGGCAGGCCCGCGCGGATGCGGGCCGGCCGCCCCGGGCGTGCGGGCCGCTCGGGCCGCGGGCGCGCGGCGGTGTCCGCCTCGTCCGCCACCGGCTGCTCCTGTTCCACCGGCAGTGCCACCTGTACACCGTCCCTCTGGCTGTACCGCCTGGTCCGTCGGTCCGCCCTGGTGGGCGGCCGTCCGAAGACGGTACCCCGGATCAGTGTGCCTCCGGAGGGTCGGGGGTGCGGCGGGGGCGCTCCCGGAGCCGTTGGGAAGAGGTCAGGAGGCGGCGGTGGCGGCGCGGGCGGGGGCGGCCGGGCCGCGCTGGCCGGGCAGCGGCGGCGGGGGCGCGGCGGAGGCGGGCGGGCGGAGCAGCAGCAGGGCGGCACCGGTGAGGGCGATCGCCACGATGCCGTCCAGCCAGTAGTGGTTGGCGGTGCCGACGACGACCAGATAGGTCACCGCGGGGTGCAGCAGCCAGAGCCAGCGCCAGCGGGAGCGGGTGGCCGCGATCAGACCGACCGCCACCGTCAGTGCCCACCCGACGTGCAGCGAGGGCATCGCCGCGAACTGGTTGGACAGGCTGTCGGTGGCCGGGTCGCCGTACACCGCCGGGCCGTACACCCGGGCGGTGTCGACGAGGCCGGTCGCCTCCAGCATCCGCGGCGGGGCCAGCGGCAGCAGCAGGTGCAGCGCCAGGCCGGCGCCGGTGAGGACGGTCAGCACCCGGCGTATCCACACGTAGTGCCCGGGGCGGCGCCAGTACGTCCAGAGCAGGAAGAGCACCGTGGCCGGGAAGTGCACCGTCGCGTAGAAGGCGTTCGCGGCGTGCACCAGCAGGTCGCTGTGGAGCAGCAGGTCCTGGATGTCCGCCTCGCCGGGGAGGTGCAGGGTCCGCTCCAGGTTCCACACGTCGGTGGCGTTGCGGAACGCCCGCGGGACGTGGCCCTCGGCGGCGACCCGGCCGAGCCGGTAGACGGTGTACAGGACGGCGATCAGGAGCAGCTCGCGGACGGGATGCGGGCGCGCCGGATTCGCCGGCGGAGAGGACTTCTCCGGGTGGACGGGCCTGTCCGCAGGGGCGGGCTGCTCGGTCGTGGCGGTCGGCGGCGGGTCGGCGGGTGGCAATGTCCGTCCTGGGGGGGGCTGGGAGTCAGAGGCCGAGGGCGGGGAGGACCACCGCTTCGACGTAGTGGGCGAGGTACTCCGCGTCGGCCTCGACGCCCTCCAGCAGCGGACGGGCCGCGAGGGCGCCCAGCACCATGTGCGGGACGAACGGTGCGGCCGGGCAGTCCGCGGCCAGCTCACCGCGGCGCACCCCGCGGTCGAGCATCGCGGCGAGGGCCGCCGTCTCGGGCTCGACGACGAGGGTGCGGAAGGCGCGGAGCAGGTCCGGGTCCCTGTGCATCGCCTGGCCGAGGGCACGCATCAGTGAGGCGTCCCGGAGGGAGGTCGTGCAGCGGATGCGGAGGAGTTCGCGGAGGTCGCCGCGGAGGGTGCCGGTGTCGACGTCGGCGGCGGTGATGGGGCGGCAACTGCGGAGGGCTGCCGCGACCAGCTCCGGCTTGCCGTTCCACTGACGGTAGAGCGTGGCCTTGCTGGAGCGGGTGCGGGCGGCGATCGCGTCCATGGTCAGCGCGTCGTACCCCGCCTCGCGGAGCAGCTCGATCACGGCGTCGTACAGCTCGCGCTCGCGCTCCTCGGTCAGACGGCTGCGGCGCACCTTCGGCTCGGCATCCGGCGCCATGGCGACCTCCCGGCGAACGGCACGGAACGAAACGGTTTCGTACTCACCCTACGCCTACGAAACAGGCCGAGGCACCAGGGGGCGCGGGGAACTGCGCGACATCGGAAGGAACCCGACCGGTGGTCCGGAACGGCGGTGCAACCGCTGTTCCGGAGCCGTTGGCGGATGTGCCCTTCCGTCTCGCGCAGTTCCCCGCGCCCCCATGTGGCCTTGCCGGTCCCGCTGGTTCGCCTCCCCGGCGTTTCAGGCCTGGTGGACGGTGCGGCCGCGGACGACGGTGCGGAGGCAGGTGGGGAGGGGGTGGCCGGGGGTGAGATCGGGGAGGCCGGGGGTGCCGGAGCGGGGGTCGGTGGACCAGCCGGCGACGCGGGAGTCGGGGGCCTGGACGACCAGGTCGTCGACCTCCCACACGGCGTAGCTGGCGACCGCGCCGGGCACCAGCACCCCGTCGGCGTCCCGGCCGAGGGCCCGCCAGCCGCCGCGGGTGTGGGCGGTGAAGGCGGCCCGGACGGAGATCCGGTGCTCCGGGGTCCGGTGGAATGCTGCGGCGCGGACGGTGCCCCACGGGTCGAGCGGGGTGACCGGGGCGTCCGAGCCGAAGGCCAGCGGGACGCCGGCCCGCAGCATCGCGGCGAAGGGGTTCAGGGCGGCGGCCCGCTCCGCGCCGAGCCGCTGGACGTACATGCCGTCGGGCCCGCCCCAGGCGGCGTCGAAGGCGGGCTGCACGGAGGCGGTGAGGCCGAGTTCAGCGAAGGCGGCGATGGACTTGTCGTCGAGGTGCTCGGCGTGTTCGACGCGGTGCCGCAGGGCGCGGACCCGGTCGAGTCCGACCCGGTCGGCGGCGGCGCGGACGCCCGCGACGACGGCGTCGACCGCGGCGTCGCCGATGGCGTGGAAGCCCGCCTGCAGTCCGGCCTCGGTACAGGCGGCGACGTGGTCGGCGATCTGGTCGGCCGTCAGGTAGGCGGTGCCGTGGACGGGGGCGTCGGCGGTGCCGGCGTCGCGGTAGGGGGCGTGCAGGCAGGCGGTGCGGGAGCCGAGCGCGCCGTCGACGAAGAGGTCGCCGCCGGCGCCGACCGCACCGAGCCGGCGGGCGGTGTCGATGCCGCCGAGTTCGCCCCAGTAGCCGAAGACCTCGGGCCCGTTGCCCTCGGCGGCGAGCGCGAGGAGTTCGGCGAGGTCGTCCTCGGAGGAGATGTCGGGTCCTGCGCACTCGTGCAGCGCGCCGATGCCGAGTGCGGCGGCGCGGGCGAGGGCGGCCTGCTGGGCGGTGCGGCGCTGAGCGGGGGTCAGGTGGGCGAGGGCGGTTCGGCGGACGGCGTGGTGGGCGTCGCGGCTGAGCGGGCCCTCGGCGTCGTGGCCGGGGAGGTCGGCGAGGCCTTCCGCGAGGGCGCGCAGGGCGGTGGTGGCGAGCGCCGAGTGCACGTCGGTGCGCGACAGGTAGGCGGGGGCGCCGGCGGTGGCGGCGTCGAGTTCGGCGAGCGTCGGCGGGCGGCCCTCGGGCCAGCCGCTCTCGTCCCAGCCGTGGCCGATGAGGACGCCGTCGGTGGTGCGCGCGGCGGCCGCGATCCGGTCGAGGGCCTCGGCGAGGGTGGGGCAACCGGTGAGGTCGAGGCCGGTCAGGGCGAGGCCGGTGGAGGTGGCGTGCACGTGGGCGTCGACGAAGGCCGGGGTGACCAGGGCACCGTGGAGCTCCACCACCTCGTCGGCGGTGTCGGCGTACGCCTCGGCGGCTCCGTCGCTGCCGACCCAGGCGATGTGTTCGCCCTCGACCAGCATGGCGGTCGCGAAGGGGTCGGCGGGGCTGTAGACGTTGCCGCCGCGCAGCAGCACGGTGCGGTTGGTGCGTTCGGTCATGGGCCCAGTCTGCACCCCGGGGGCGCCGGGTCAGAGCTTCGGGGGGCGCGCCTCGTACGGGGTGGAGAGGACGACGGTGGTGCGCGTGGAGACGCCTGCGGCGGAGCGGATGCGGGCGAGCAGGTCCTCCAGGTCGCCCGGGGCGCCGACGCGCACCTTGAGGATGTAGTTCTCGTCGCCGGCGACGCTGTGGCAGGCCTCGATCTCGGGGAGGCCGACGAGCCGCTCCGGGGTGTCGTCGGGGGCGCTCGGGTCGAAGGGCTTGACCGAGATGAAGGCGGTGAGCGCCAGGTCGACGGCCTCCGGGTCGATGATCGCGGTGTAGCCGCGGATCACCCCGCGCTGCTCGAGGCGGCGCACCCGCTGGTGCACCGCCGAGGTGGACAGGCCGGTGGCCTTGCCCAGGTCGGTGTAGCTCATCCTGCCGTCCTGCAGGAGCAGCTGGACGATGCGCTGGTCGAGATCCTCCACAACGCGCAAACCTACTCGATGGTGCACGGCCGCGTCGCCACCGCGTCGGCGCACCGTCCCGGCGGGTGCGCCGCGGCGGCCGGGGGGCGCACGGGGAGCGGGCCCGGCGGCACATGCCGCGGGAATGTGGCGAAGGCCACAGCCCGTGCATCACCGTGCGCCGTCATGCAGGGTTATGACCCCCCGTCGGCGGGAAGTGCTGGTGGTGGCCGGGGACGACGTAGGCCCGGCCCGATCCGAGGGGGATCACATGCCTGCAATTGACCACCGCCCGCGCAGCGAGGACGAGGAACGCACCGAGTTCGAGTACACCCTGGGGGTGGACCCGGGCGAGGCCGACACCTGGGAGATCGTCCGGGTGCACTGCCCGGCCTGCGACCGCCCGATCGCCCTGATCGGCGACGAGGAGCGGCTCCCGCAGCACGCCGTGCTGCCGACCGCCTGGCACCCCTTCTCCGCGGCGCTCTGCCCGGGCACCGGCACGCCGACCGACGAGCTCGCCGAGTGCGAGGAGCCGGCCGAGGACGGCGGCACCGGCCTGGCCGCGCTGCTCAGCCTCCCCGCCGAACTCGACTGGCGCACCCAGCCGTTCTCGCACGCCGGCGCGCCCGCCGACGGCCCCGCGCGGATCCCCGCGCAGCGTTCCCGCCGGCGCTGACCGCCCGGCGGAGGATCGCCGTGCCGGGCCGTCCGGCCCGGCCCGCTTCCCCGGCGGAGCCGTCTCCCCGGCGGGGTGCCGCGTGACCGCCGGCCGCTCCCGCGGCCGTCACCGTCCCCACGGTCGTGGGTGACTCCGCGGCACCGCTTTCCGTTCCCTCCGCTCGGCGGGGTCGTCCCGGGTCTCCCCCGCGCCCGCCGAGCGTTCCCCCCGACACGCCCGAACGCCGGCGGCCGGGCCCTCACCGGTTCGGACGAGGCCCCCGGTGGGGCTGTGCCGCGCCCGCGGGTGATCCGCGGCCCGGCGCGGTTGACGGGCCGGCCACGGCCCTCGCAGTGCGGGGCACCTCCGCCGGTCGGGCGGCACACGGCCGCTGCCCGCCGGCCGGGCGGGGCGCGTCCGGCACGCGGCGCGCGTGCCCCTCCGGGGTGTTCCGGTCCCGGTGGTGCACCGCCGTACGCTGGCCGCATGACGGAACTCGGTGATCTCGCGATCCGGCTGGCGGCACTGCCGCCGTCCCTGGGCCCGGTCCGGCTGGTCGCGGTCGACGGACACGCGGGCTCGGGCAAGACCAGCTTCGCCGACAAGCTCGCCGCCGAACTGGGCGGCGCCCCGGTGGTGCACCTGGACGACCTGGCCACGCACGAGGAGCCCTTCGGCTGGACGGGGCGGCTGCACGACCAGGTACTGGCCCCGTTCGCGCGCGGCGAGGACGCCTCCTACCCCGTGTACGACTGGGAGCGGCACCGCTTCGGCGAGCCCTGTACGGTGCCGGCCGCCCCCGTGGTGCTGGTGGAGGGGGTGGGCGCGGGCCGGCGCGCGGTGCGCCCGGTGCTCGCGCAGCTGGTGTGGATGGAGCTTGACGCCGCGTCCGCGAACGCCCGCGGGCTGCTGCGCGACGGCCCCGAACTGGCAGCGTTCTGGCAGAGCTGGATCCGCGCCGAGCGGGCTCATTTCGCCGGCGATCCGAGCCGGCCGCACGCCGATGTGACGGTCGACGGGATCACCGGGAGGATCGTCGGATGCACCCACGGTGAGCCCGCATCCCCCTCTTGACCTGGGGTATCGCCAGGATTTAAGTTCGTGGCGTCGCGAGATCGGTTGATTTCGCAACCTCTCGACACGGCATCTCCGGCTTGTTCCCCCGTGAGCCGGAGATGCCGTTCTGCGTTCGCGACCTCGTCGCCCGCCTCTCAACGACCGCGCTGCCACGGATATTTGACCCGGCGCGGCACCCTTCCGGATCAGCTCCGCCCCGGTACGATTCCAGGCAGGCGCGCATGCGCCCCGGGGGCTGCGCGAACTGACGGATGGTCCGTCCGGCGATCCGTCGGCCGACCGGGCCTCGATGCACACTGCGGGGGGCGTGGGGTGACGGTGGACAGCGGCAACGGTTCCGGCGGCACAGGACCGCACAGGCAGGCCGACCGGGCCTGGCTCAGGGCGATGGACGCGTACGCGGCGGGCTCCTACGCCCGCGCCGAGGAGGAGTTCCGCGCGGCCGTCCGGCTCGATCCGGGCATGGCCGACGCCTGGCTCGGACTGCACGCACTGCGCTGCGACACCTCCGGCGCACTGCTCGCGATGCACCGCCACCGGGCCCGGTTCGGCGAGCAGCGGCTGCGCCACCGGCGCCCGCTCAGCTCCTGGTACTGGCTCGGCTGGTGGGTGCAGCCGGTGCTGGAGGACGTCCGCGACCTGGCGCTCGCGCACGCCTCGCACTGGCTCGACGGCCGGCACCTGGCCGAGCTGGACCGCGCCCTGGCCGACTGCCCGCCGCCCGACGAGGACCCGTCGGTGCGCTTCCTGCACGCCTGCCGCTCCTACCTGGTGAAGGACTGGGAGCAGCTGATCCGGGACACCGACCGGCTGCTGGACGACCCGCTGCTGGGTATCGAGGCGGGCCTGTTCGGCGGCATGGCGAGAGTCAGGCTCGACATGTGCGCGCAGGCGCAGGCTCCGCTGGCCGCCTCGCTGGCGCGCTGCCGCTCGGAGCAGCCGCAGCGCAAGGAGCTGCGCTACTGGCTGGCCCGCGCCTACGAGGGGGCCGGCCGCAGCGCCGCCGCGCTGCCGCTGTACCGGGCGGTGCACCGGGCCGACCCGGCGTTCATGGACACCGCCGCCCGGCTCGCCGCGATCACCGCCGAGGACGCCGCGCTGGACGGGCTGATCGACCCGCTGGACGTCCCGGAGTCCTTCGACGGACCGGACGTGCTGGACACCCTGGAGACGGTGCCGGAGGCGGTCTCCCCGGCGGCCCAGCCGCCCGGCTTCGGGGAGCCGGCCGATCTGACGGACACCTCGGGCTTCGGCGGACTGATGGGCGGGCTGGGCCGGACCGAGCAGGGCGGGGCGGCCGCACCGGCGGCGGCCGAGCCGGTGGCGGAGCGCTCGGGCGCCGCCGAGGCGGCGTCGGCCGCTCCCCCGCGCACGCCCGGCGAGGCCGAGACGTCGGGCGGGCCGTCGCCCGCGGGCACCGCCGCGGCGAGCCTGCAGCAGGAGCTGGACGCGGCCCTCGCCGAGCTGGAACGGATGGTCGGCCTGGATCCGGTGAAGCGGCAGGTGCGGGCGCTCTCGGCGCAGCTGCGGATGGCCCGGTTGCGGGCCGAGCGGGGGCTGCCGGTGCAGCCGCCGAAGCGGCACTTCGTCTTCTCCGGACCGTCCGGCACCGGCAAGACGACGGTGGCGCGGATCCTCGGCCAGGTCTTCCACGCCCTCGGCCTGCTCTCCGGCGACCATCTGGTGGAGGCCCAACGAGCCGACCTGGTCGGTGAGTTCCTCGGGCAGACGGCGGTGAAGGCGAACGAGCTGATCGACTCGGCGCTGGACGGCGTGCTGTTCATCGACGAGGCGTACAGCCTGTCCAACTCCGGCTACAGCAAGGGCGACGCGTACGGCGACGAGGCGCTGCAGGTGCTGCTGAAGCGGGCCGAGGACAACCGGGACCGGCTGGTGGTGATCCTGGCCGGCTACCCGGAGGGGATGAACCGGCTGCTGGCGGCCAATCCCGGCCTCAACTCCCGGTTCACCACCCGGGTCGACTTCCCGAGCTACCGCCCCGGCGAGCTGACCGAGATCGGCCGCAGCCTGGCGCTGACGGGCGGTGACGGCTGGGACGAGGACGCCGCCGAGGAGCTCTCCTCGATCTGCGCCCACGTGGTCGCCGAGGGCTGGATAGACGAGCTCGGCAACGGCCGGTTCATCCGCACCCTCTACGAGAAGTCCTGCGCCTACCGCGATCTGCGGCTCAGCGCCCACCGCGACCTCCCCAGCCGGGAGGACCTCGCCACCCTCCGCCTGCCGGACCTGCTCCAGGCGTACGGCGAGCTCATCGACGGCCGTACCAGCTGAGCGCCTCCGCCCCGGGCCGTGGGCCTTTCCGGTGAGCGGCCGCGCACCGACGGCCGGTCTCCGCCGCCCCGCGCAGCCCGGCTGGTATCAACAAGGGTGCTCGCGACGACCCGGCGCCCCTCCCCGCAGACCGTGGCACTGCTCCTGCTGACGGCGGTCACCGGCATCGTCGAGGCCGCGAGCTTCCTGGGCCTCGGCCACGTGTACACCGCGGTGATGACCGGCAACATCCTCTTCCTGGGCTTCGGGCTCGGCGGCGCGCACGTGTCGGTGGCCGGGGCCGGGCTGGGCCTCGCCGCGTTCTCGCTGGGCGCGCTCTTCGGTCACCGGATCAACGAGGTGCTGGTGCGGCGGCACGGGGCGCTCTGGCCGCCGCCCGCGGTGGCCGGGGTCGGGCTGATGCTGGCGGCCGCCGCGGTGGCCGCGACCGGTCTGCCGGAGCAGCAGGACCTGCCCTCGGGCCGGGCACTGGTGGTGCTCGCCGTGCTGGCGCTGGCGATGGGCTGGCGGAACGCCATCGCGCTGCGGATCTCCGCCCCGGACCTGCCGACCACCGTGCTCACCCGCGGACTGACCGGCCTGCTGCGGGTGCACGCGGAGATGGACTCGCGCGAGCGGGCCGCCTCCGCGGTGGTCGTGATGTGCGCCGGGGCGGCACTCGGCGCCCTGCTGCTGCGGGCCGGGCCGGCCGCTCCGCTGGCGGCCGGCGCGGCCGTGGAGCTCGCCTCCGCCGTGGTGTTCGCCGTGTACGGCGGGCGGGAGAAGGCAGCCGGCCCCGTGCGGTGAGCACGGGGCCGGCGGATCGGGGTGCGCCCCCTACAGGGCCGCGCTGCGGTGGTCCGGGTCGTGGACCTCGCCGACCAGCTCCTCCAGGACGTCCTCCAGGGCGACCAGGCCGAGCTGGCGGCCGTCGGCGTCGACGACGGCCGCCAGGTGGGCGGCGGCCCGGCGCATGGCGCCGAGCGCGTCGTCCAGCGGCAGTCCGGCGCGCAGCTCGGGGATCGGGCGACGGAGCCGGTCGGGCATCGCCGCGTCCGGGTCCTCCACGTCGAGGACGTCCTTGACGTGCAGGTAGCCGAGCACGGTGTCGGCGGCGTCGACCACCGGGAACCGGGAGAAGCCGGTGCGGACGGCGAGCCGTTCGATCTCCCGGGCGGTCACCCCGGCCGGCACGGTGACCAGCTGGTCGGGCTTCAGCAGCACCTCGGTGACCGGCCGCTCGCCGAGTTCGAGGGCGTCCTCCAGCCGCTCCTGGCGCTGCTCGTCGAGCAGTCCTGCGTCGGCGGAGTCGGCCAGCAGGTGCAGCAGCTGCTCGCTGTTGAAGACCGACTCGACCTCGTCCTTGGCGTCGACCTTGAACAGGCGCAGGACGGCGTTGGCGAAGGCGTTCAGGAAGGCGATGAACGGGCGGAGGATCCGGGCGAGGCGGTCGAGCGGCGGGCCGAGCCAGAGCGCGGCCTTCTCCGGGCCGGCGAGGGCGATGTTCTTGGGCACCATCTCGCCGACCACCATGTGCAGGAAGACCACGACGGCGAGCGAGACCGCGTAGCTGAGCGGGTGCATCAGCGACTCGGGCACGCCGACCGCGTGGAAGGGGTCGTGCAGCAGGTGGGCGATGGTCGGCTCGGCGAGGGCACCGAGGCCCAGCGAGCAGACGGTGATGCCGAGCTGGGCCGCGGCGAGCATCGCGGAGACGTTGGACAGGGCGTGCAGCACGGTGCGGGCGCGCCGGTTGCCGGACTCGGCGAGCGGCTCGATCTGGCTGCGGCGCACCGAGATGACGGCGAACTCGGCGCCGACGAAGAACGCGTTGCCGAGCAGCAGCAGGATCGCTGCGGCCAGTTGGAGGAAGGTCATCGGCCCTTCCCCCCGTCCTTGCCGTCCTTGCCGCCCTTGCCGTCGTCGCCCGCGAGGTCGGGGTCGGTCCGCTGGATCCGGACCCGGCCGGTGCGGTGCCGGTCGACGGCGAGCACGGTGAAGCGCCAGCCGGGCAGTTCGGCGGTGTCGCCGACGGCGGGCAGCTTGCCGAGCAGGTCGGCGAGCAGGCCGCCGAGCGTCTCGTAGGGGCCCTCGGGGGCCTGCAGGCCGATGATCTCCAGCTGGCCGGTCCGGGTGAGGCCGTCGGCCTCCCAGACGGGCAGGCCGTTCTCCGGCGGCATCGGCCGCAGGTCGGGCTCGTCGGCGGGGTCGTGCTCGTCCTGTACCTCGCCGACGATCTCCTCGACGATGTCCTCGACGGTGACGACGCCGGCGGTTCCGCCGTACTCGTCGACCACGACGGCCATCGGCTGCTGGCGGCGCAGCCGGTCGAGCAGTTGCTCGGCCGGCAGGGTCTCGGGGACGAGCAGCGGCGCCGAGGCGAGGTGGGCGACGCGGGTGTGCCCGCGGCGGTCCTCGGGCACGGCGAGCGCGTCCTTGAGCGTGACGGTGCCGGTGATCTCGTCCAGGTTGTGCACGTACACCGGGAAGCGGGACAGGCCGGTGGCGCGGACGAGGTTGACGACGTCGGCGGCGGTGGCGTCGTGGTGCAGGGCGACCACGTCGATCCGCGGTGTCATCACGGACTCGGCGGTGAGCCGGCCGAGGCCGAAGGTGCGGACGAAGAGGGTCGCGGACTGCTGGTCTATGGCGCCCGCGCGGGCGGAGTGCCGGGCCAGCGCGACGAGTTCGGCGGGCGTGCGGGCGTGGCCCAGCTCCTCCTGCGGTTCGATGCCGAGCGCGCGGACCATCTTGTCCGCGGAGCCGTTCAGGAAGCTGATCAGCGGGCGGCAGGCGGCCGAGAAGGCGCGCTGCGGGCCGACGACCGCGTAGGCGACCTGGAGCGGTCGGGAGATCGCCCAGTTCTTCGGGACGAGCTCGCCGATGACCATCTGCAGCACGGTGGCGCCGATCATGCCGATGACGACGGCGGCGCCGCGGGCGGCCGCGTCGGACAGGCCGATCGCGGTGAACACGGGCGAGAGGATCACGGAGAGCGCGGGCTCGGCGAGCATGCCGACCACCAGGGAGGTGATGGTGATGCCGAGCTGGGCTCCGGAGAGCTGGAACGACAGGTGCCGCAGGGCCCTGGAGAGGCTGCGGGCCCGGAGGTCGCCGGCCTTGGCGGCGCGTTCGACGGTGCCGCGCTCCACGGTCACGAAGGCGAACTCTGCGGCCACGAAGAGGCCGTTCGCGAGGATGAGCAGGAAGGCCGCGAGCAACAACAGCCAGGCGGTGGTCATCGGGCCGCCTGACTTCCGAGGGTCGGACGCAGGGCGGCGCGGGTACTACCGGACGGATCGTCCATGGATGGGGAGAGTCACTCCTCAGGTCGTTCGGGGGGTGGCGGGCACTTTTGCCCCGGCTTTACCAGCCGTCACCAGCCTAGACGATACCGAACGAGTGTAGGGATCCCGCCTCCGCGGACCGTCAGCGACGCGCCGTCCCGCGCTCGTCCACGAGGTCGCGCAGCGTCCGGGCGGCGGTGATCGCCTGCTCCCGGCCGGCGGCGGGCTGGATGCCGACCGCGGCGAGCGAGGTGCCGTCGGCGAGGTCGAGGATCACCCAGGGGTCTCCGGCCCGCAGGTTGACCCGGACGATCTCGGGCCAGGCGAGGCGGCGGCTGCGGACGAAGTTGACCACCGTGACGCCGTTCTCGTCGGCGCTCACCCGGGGCCGGGCGAGCATCAGGCCGACGCCGGCGAAGAGCAGCCCGCTGACCACCATCATGGCGCGGTCGTTGGTGTGCCAGTTCGCCGGGAGGATGACGGCGAGCACGGTGAAGACGATCACCAGGACGGCGCAGAGCGGCAGCAGCACGTAGCGGTTGCGGCGCGGCGACCAGGTCACCGGGAGGGCGGCGGCGGGGGTGGACAACGGGGTGGCTCCATGGCGCGGGGCGGGGGCCGGCCGGCCCCCGCCCGGAAGGTTCGGTCAGAGGCGGCAGGCGTGGATGTTGGTGACCAGGATGGCGCGGGCGCCGATCCCCCACAGGTCGTCCATGATCCGCTGGGCCTCCTTGCGGAGCACCATGGACCGGACGGCCACCCAGCCCTCGGTGTGCAGCGGCGAGACGGTCGGCGACTCCAGGCCCGGGGTCAGCGCGACGGCCTCGCCCACCTTCTCGGCGCGGATGTCGTAGTCCATCAGCACGTACCGGCGGGCCACCAGCACGCCCTGGAGGCGGCGCAGGAACTGCTCGACGCCCGCGTCGTCACCGGCACCCTTGGGGCGGATCACCACGGAGTCGGAGACCAGGATCGGGTCGCCGAACACCTCCAGGCCGGCGTTGCGCAGGCTGGTGCCGGTCTCGACGACATCGGCGATGACGTCGGCGACACCGAGCTGCACGGCCGTCTCGACCGCGCCGTCCAGCTTGGTGACGGTGGCCTTCACCCCGCGCTCGGCGAGGTGCTGCTCCACCAGGCCGGTGTAGGAGGTGGCGATCCGCATGCCCTCC
Source organism: Kitasatospora sp. DSM 101779 (assembly GCF_025655475.1). Lineage (GTDB taxonomy): Bacteria > Actinomycetota > Actinomycetes > Streptomycetales > Streptomycetaceae > Kitasatospora. Next base: position 1,490,272 of record NZ_JAHTIK010000001.1, read on the forward strand.
AGACCCTGCACGTCCTCGACCTGCACGCCGAGCGGGCGGGCGAAGCGGAAGGTGGAGCCGCCGAAGCCGAGGGCCAGCACCTCCTCGGCGTCCGCACCGGAGTCGAGCAGCAGGTCGCGGCCGGTGATGCCGACGTCGAGCCGGCCGGAGCCGACGTAGACGGCGATGTCCCGCGGCCGCAGGAAGAAGAACTCGACCTGGTTCTCCGGGTCGACCAGCACCAGTTCCTTCGGGTCCTTGCGCTGGCGGTAGCCGGCCTCATGCAGCATCTCCGCCGCGGGACCCGAGAGAGAACCCTTGTTGGGAACGGCGATGCGGAGCATGGGAGATGAGTCCTTCACTGTGGGAGGGTGGCTGGCACGGTGCGGTCAGAGGTGGGCGTACACGTCGTCGAGCGTCAGCCCGCGGGCGATCATCATCACCTGAAGGTGGTAGAGGAGCTGGGAGATCTCCTCGGCCGTCTGCTCGTCCGACTGGAACTCGGCGGCCATCCAGACCTCGGCGGCCTCCTCGACGACCTTCTTGCCGATCGCATGGACGCCCTGCTGGACGAGCTGCGCGGTGCGGGAGGACGAGGGGTCGCCGTCGGCGGCCTTCTGCTGGAGCTCGGCGAAGAGCTCCTCGAATGTCTTCGAAGCCATGATGACCTCACCATACGGGGTACGGGCTGACCGACGGTAAACGGTTCCGGACCGTGGACAGTCCGGTGGGACAATCCCCCGTTCTACCGCCAGGGCTCGCTGACGCCCCGCAGCGCCACGGCGGTGGCGACGGCTGCGGTGACCGCTTCGTGGCCCTTGTCCTCGGCCGAGTCGGGCAGGCCGGCGCGGTCCAGCGCCTGCTGCTCGTTGTCACAGGTCAGCACGCCGAAGCCGACCGGGACGCCGGTGTCCACCGCGACCTGGGTCAGGCCCATGGTCGCGGCCTCGCAGACGTAGTCGAAGTGCGGGGTGCCGCCGCGGATGACCACGCCGAGGGCGACCACGGCGTCGTAGCCGCGCCCGGCGAGGTGCTTGGCGGCGACCGGCAGCTCGAAGGTGCCGGGCACCCGCAGCACGGTCGGCTCCTCGATGCCGAGCTCCTTGAGGGCGCGGTGGGCGCCGTCCAGCAGGCCGTTCATCACCTGGTCGTGCCACTGCGCGGCGATCACCGCGACCCGCAGGTCGGCGCAGTTCTTGATGGTCAGCTCGGGGGCTCCGTGGCCGCTCACGTCGTACTTCCTCTGTCTCGAAGGCTGTGCTGGTGGTGGTGCGGGGTTGCTCAGGAGTCGGCGTCGAGCCACGGCAGGTCGTGGCCCATCCGGTCCCGCTTGGTGCGCAGGTAGCGCTCGTTGTGCTCGCCGACCCGGGTCTCGACGGGCAGCCGGCCCTTCACCTTGAGGCCGTGCTCGGTGAGCGCGTTCTGCTTGTGCGGGTTGTTGGTCAGCAGGGTGAGCGATCGGACGCCGAGGTCGGCGAGCATCTGCGCGCCGATCGAGTAGTCCCGGGCGTCGGCCGGCAGGCCGAGGTCCAGGTTGGCGTCGACGGTGTCGCGGCCCTGCTCCTGCAGCTCGTAGGCGCGCAGCTTGTGGCTGAGGCCGATGCCGCGGCCCTCGTGCCCGCGCAGGTAGAGGACGACGCCGCGGCCGGCCTCGGCGACCTGGCGCAGCGAGGCCTGCAGCTGCGGGCCGCAGTCGCAGCGCAGCGAGCCGAGCACGTCACCGGTGAGGCACTCGGAGTGCAGCCGGACGAGGACGTCCTCGCCCTCGGGCAGGCGGCCGTCGGCGTCGAGGCCGCCGGCGACCAGCGCGAGGTGCTCGACACCGTCGATGGTGCCCCTGTAGCCGACGGCGGTGAAGTCGCCGTACTCGGTGGGCAGGGCGGTGACGGCGGCCCGGTCGACGTGCAGCTCGGTGCGGCGGCGGTAGGCGATCAGGTCCTCGATGGAGATGATCGCGAGGCCGTGCTCGCGGGCGAAGGCGACGAGTTCGGGCAGCCGGGCCATGGTGCCGTCGTCGTTGACGACCTCGGCGATGGCGCCCGCCGGGGCGAGGCCGGCCAGCCGGGCGAGGTCGACGGCGGCCTCGGTGTGGCCGGGGCGGACGAGGACGCCGCCGTCCACCGCGCGCAGCGGGAAGACGTGGCCGGGGCGGGTGAGGTCGGCGGGCTCGGTGCCGGGCGAGGAGAGCAGCCGGATGGTGCGGGCGCGGTCGGCGGCGGAGATGCCGGTGTCCACGCCGTCCCGGGCGTCGACGGAGATGCTGTAGGCGGTGCCCTTGCGGTCCTCGTTGACGGCGGTCATCGGCGGCAGCTTGAGCCGGTCGAGCTCCTCGCCGGTCATCGGGGCGCAGATCACGCCGGAGCTGTAGCGGATGGTGAAGGCGAGGAGTTCGGGGGTCGCGGCGGAGGCGGCGAAGACGATGTCGCCCTCGTTCTCGCGGTCCTCGTCGTCGACCACGATCACCGCGCGGCCGAGGGCGATGTCGGCGATGGCGCGCTCGACCGGGTCGAGGGCGAGCTCGTCGGGGTGCTGGATGGTCATGCCGTGACTCCCTGCGGGACGTTGGCGGTCGAGGGACGGGCCGTACGGGTGCTCAGCCACCAGGCGCGCAGGCCGAGCAGCACCAGCACGAAGTAGATGGCGAAGGTGAGGGCGGAGAAGACGTAGCCGTGGGTGTAGGAGTACGGGACGCCGATCAGGTCGACGGCGATCCAGGCGAACCAGAACTCCACCCAGCCGCGGGCCTGGGCGACCATCGCCGTCAATGTGCCGACGAAGATGTAGGCGTCCAGCCAGGGGGCCCAGGACAGCTTCGGGAAGGCCATGAACAGGCCCGCCACGGCGGCGGTGCCGAGCGCGGCGCCCGCCACCAGCAGGGCGCGCTCGCGCCAGGAGGCGAACCGGACGGCGATCGCGCCGCCGTCGCGCCGGCCGCGCTGCCACCGGGCCCAGCCCCAGGCCGCGGTGACGATGACGATCAGCTGCTTGCCGACCATGCCGGGGGCCTGCCCGCCGAGGAAGGCGGCGACCAGCACGGCGCCGGCGAGCAGCTGCACCGGCCAGCTGAGCACCGAGCGGCGCCAGCCGAGGGCGAGCGCGGCCAGGCCGAGCAGGTTGCCGATCATGTCGGCCCACTTCACCGGCTCGCCGAAGGCGGTGAAGGCGACGGAGGTCAGCGCGCTCACGAGGCGTCCTTCGCGAGGTGGTCGGGCAGGGTGCGGGTGTCGAGCAGCCGCTCGACGTACTTCGCGAGGACGTCCACCTCGAGGTTGACCGGGTCGCCGACGGCCTTGGTGCCGAGGGTGGTCAGTTCGAGGGTGGCGGGGATCAGCGAGACGCTGAAGGAGTCGAGGGCCGCGTCGACGACCGTCAGGCTGACGCCGTCCACGGTGATCGAGCCCTTCTCGACCAGGTACCGGGTGATGGACTGCGGCAGTGAGAAGCGCAGCACCTCCCAGCGGGGGTTGCCGTCGGCGTCGAGGTCGCCGGGGGCGCGGGAGAGCAGCTCGCCGGTGGCGTCGACGTGCCCCTGGACGAGGTGTCCGCCGAGCCGGGCGCCGAGCGCCATGGCCCGTTCCAGGTTGACCCGCGAGCCGGGCCGCAGGGCGCCGAGGCTGGAGCGGTGCAGCGTCTCGGCCATCACGTCGGCGCTGAACTCGCCGGTCTCTGCGGCCAGTTCCTCGGAGCTGTCGACGACGGTCAGGCAGACGCCGTTGACCGCGATGGAGTCGCCGTGCTTCGCACCGGAACAGACCACCGGGCCGCGCAGGCGGATACGCGAGGAGTCGCCGATCTCCTCGATGGAGACGACCTCGCCGAGCTCTTCGATGATGCCGGTGAACACCCGGGTACTCCTCGCGCTTAGGGGCGCGGACTCCGGGGCGGCACGGGAGATGACGCGGACAGCACGGAGAGGAGGAACCCGGCTCCGGCACCGTCGCCGAAGAGAGCTCTCCTGCACACTCACCACGGCCCGTCGCCGGGCCATGGACCTGCTCGTCCGCCGCGCACGCCTCCCATCCGGACTTTAACCGTCGGTCCAGGAATTTCACCTGGTCAACCGGCCGCTGGCTGCGGACGGGTCGCGGACTGTAACCGCCGGTTCGGATTTTCACCGACCCCGGAGTGCGCTGAACGTCACTACTACTGCCGCCATTCTGCCATGATCGGCCGCGTAGCAGCAGGGGGTGGGGCTGTGGTCTGTTTCACTCGGCGACCGGCCGGTCACGGGAATAGACCGGCCGGTCGCGGCGGCGGCTGCGGGCAGACGCTCCGCCGGCCCTGAGGGCGCGTCAACGCCGGGACCTCAGGGGCGGATCAGCTGCACCTCCTCGGCGTGCCGGCGCTGCTGCGCCGAGTCCCAGTCGCCGGTGCAGTAGACCGAGATCGCCGAGATCGCGCCGTCCCGGACGTCGATGCGCATCAGTTCGCGGCAGTACCAGTGGTCGCCGCCGGCCTCCCAGCGCTCCTCGACCTCGATGAGGAAGCCGGTCTCCGTCCGGTCGATCCGGCTGCGCGGCACGGTGCCGGTCGCCGGGTGGCCTGCCCGGCGCAGCGCGGTCACGCCCTCGGGTCCGGTGGCCTGCAGGCGCCACTGCGGCACGGTCAGGTCGCAGAACACGTCGGGGGCGAACAGGCCCTGCGGCGGCACGCCGGTCTGCAGGAAGTCCACCAGCAGGCCGGCGAGCCGGCGGACGGTCTCCTCGTCGGGGGTGGTGGTCGCCGGGCGGGCGGTGGTGGTGGTCATGGTGTCCTCCTCGGGCTGTTGCTCCTGCCCCGGGGGCGTGAGATCGGACGGCACGGTGATCTCACAGCCGCCACGGCGGCGCCTGCTCGGGCCGGTACTCGCAGAAGGTGCCGGTCCGGACGGCCGCCTGCAGGTGCCGGCCGAGCTCCGGATGCACCGCGGTGATCCGGGACACCGCCGTCCGGATCCGGGCGGTGACGGCCGTGCGCGCCCGCTCCGCGGCCGACCCGGTGCGGCGTGCCCGCCCGCCGAGCCCGTACGCGGCGGACAGCTGCCCGAGCAGGGCGTCCTGCTCGACGGCGAGCCGGGCGGAGCGTTCGGCGTCCCCCGCGGCGTCCGCCTCCTCGGTCTCCTCGGCGAGCTCGCGCAGCCGCCGGCGGTACGCGGCACGTGCCGTGGCGTCGATCAACTCGCCCGTGTCGGCGGGACGGTGGAGGCCGCCGTGGTCCCGGCCCGGATGTCCGACGGTCACGGCGGTGGCGAGGTCGAGGGCCGGTACCGGGGTGCCGGGACGGGCGAGCAGCACGGCGAGATCGCGCAGGCCCTTGCTGTCGGGCAGCCCGGCCTCGCGTCCGGCGTAGCGCAGCAGCCATCGACCGCCGTCGAAGCGGAACACGGCCGGCGCCCCGACGGGCTCGGACGACTCTGCGGCCGGTGCCGGTGCCGGTGCCGAGGTGGGTGTCGGCGCGGGCTCGGGCATGCCCGCAGCGGCGGCGAGGGTACGGGCGGCGGCCGCGTGGCGGTCCGCGGCGGCTCGGTCGCCGGCCGCCGCGGCGAGCAGTGCCCGGTTGTGGTCGACCGGCCCGCGGACGGCGGCGCCGATGCCCTCGACGGCGAACAGTCCGGCGTACG
>NZ_JAHTIK010000001.1:1495874-1497022 GCF_025655475.1 Kitasatospora sp. DSM 101779
CGGACGGCGGCGCCGATGCCCTCGACGGCGAACAGTCCGGCGTACGGCGCCAGGGCCGCGCGGAGCGGACCGGCGGCCCGCCGGGCGACGGGGTGCGCCCCGAGCAGGCCGACGGTCTCCGCGGCCTGGGCGAGCATCGGCAGCCACTCGCTGTCCCGCGGCGCGCCGGGCAGCGCCGGCGCGACGGCGGCGAGCAGCCTGGCGGCCTCCTCGGTGCGGCCGAACTGGGCGGCCAGCAGGGCGAGCGCCACCTTCGGCCAGATGCCCGGTTCGCGTTCCAGTGGCGGCGAGCCCTCGATCAGTCGGGCCAGCCCCGCGGTGTCGCCCTCCGCGGCGAGCAGGCACCAGCGCTGGGTGGCGGCCAGCATCGCGGCGTTCGCGCTGCCTGCCCGGCGCCCGATCGCCTCGGTCTCGGCCAGTTCGCGGCGGCAGTCCTCGCGACGGCCCTCCAGCAGGGCCCGGGCGCCGCGCCACAGCGGCGCGTACCAGCCGTAGAGGGGACGGCGCAGGGTGCGGGCGAGGGCGTCGAAGGCGCTGATCTCGGCATCGGCGGCGGTCGTCTCCCCGGTCTCCCAGAGGGCGACCAGGCGCAGCCGCCGGCCGAGCAGTTCCAGGACGGGATCGGCGGCCGCCGTGGCGAGGGCGACGATCTCCCCGGCCCAGGCCAGCCGGGCCCGGCAGTGGTCCGGGCCGGAGCGCGCGTCGCAGAGTGCGGCGAGGGCCGAGCCGAGCGCGGTGGGGTCGTCCGCGGTCCGCGCCAGCCGGACGGCCTCCTCCGCCAGCGCCGCCCGGTGCTCGTCGGAGTCGACCAGCGCGGCCGCCACCGACAGCCGCGCCGTCACCTCGGCGAGCAGCCCGGCCCACCGGACGGCGCCACGACCGGCGGGCTCTCCCGGCGGCACGGACAAGTCCTCACCGGGATACCGGACCGTTGCCGTCGCGGCGGTCGGTCCGGCGCCGTCCGTCGGGCCCACGGCGGCGTGCACCGACCCCGGCCCGTCCCCGGCGTCGATCTGCGGCTGCTTCCCCTTCTGATCAGCAACCGGGTCCCGCCCGGGCCCGTCGGCCGGCCCGGGCGGCTCGGCCGACGGCTCTCCCGGCGCCTGCGCCGTCGGCCGCGGCGTGCCCTCGCGGTCGGCGGCGGGCCC
>NZ_JAHTIK010000001.1:1497047-1513298 GCF_025655475.1 Kitasatospora sp. DSM 101779
GGCGGCCCGGTCGCCGGCCCGGCGGGCCTCCGCGGCGGCCCGTGCGCGGTGTTCGGGGCCTGCGAGCAGCAGGTGGCGGGCGGTCTCGGCGGGGTCGGCCCGGTGGTCGCCGGTGAGGGCGGCGGCGATCCGCCGGTGCAGTGCGGGGCGGTCGGCGGCGGGGACGGTGTCCTGGACGGCCTCGCGGAGCAGGTCGTGGCGGAAGGCGGCGGTGTCGGGGCCGAGGTCGGCGAGCAGCCCGGCGGCGACGGCGTCGGCGAGCCGGGGCCGGAGGTCGGCGGGGGCGGTGCCGAGGGTGCGGGCGAGGGTGTCGAGCGGGAAGCGGGTGCCGAGGGCGGCGGCCGTCCGGACGGCCCGGCGGGTCTCGGCGGCGAGGGTGTCGAGGCGGGCGGCGACCGCGGCGCGGACACCGGCCGGCATCGGCTGCGGGGACTGCAGCAGTTCGGTGAGGAAGAACGCGTCGCCTCCGGTCCGCCTCGCCAGGGCGCCGACCCGGTCGGGGTCGGCGGGGCCGCCGGTGGCGGCGGCGAGCAGGCGGGCGATGTCCGGCGGGGTGAGCGGACCGAGCGGCAAAGTTCGGGCACGGCGGAGGAGTTCGGCACGGTCGGCGGTGCGGCCGGCCCAGGGGGCGTCGTCGTCCCGCGCGGTGGCGAGCAGCAGCAGCGGTGCGTTCCGTGCGGTGGCGGCGAGTTCCAGCAGCAGGTGGAGCGAGGAGGGGTCCGCGGCGTGCAGGTCGTCGAGGACGATCAGCAGCGGCCGGGCGGCGGCGGCCGTCCGCAGCAGGTCCGCGGTGTCGGCGGTGAGGCGCAGCCGGGCGCCCTCCGGGTCCGGGGCGCGGAGCAGCCGGGCGGTGCGTCCTTCGGTGAGGGCGCGCAGCGGGGGCGAGGCGCGGACGAGGCCGGCGCAGTCGGCGTCGGCGGCGGTGAGGTCGCGCAGCAGCCGGGCCCAGGGGCGGAAGGGGCTGCCGGCCGCCTCCGGCGGGCACCACGTCCACAGCGTGCGGAATCCGTCGGTGCGGGTCGCCGACTCCTCGGCCGTCCGGGTCTTCCCGGCGCCGGCCGGGCCGGTGACGGCGAGCAGCCCGCCGTGTCCGTGCCGGGTCCGCCCGGCGGCGTCGGCGATCGCGGCGAGCACGTCGCGGCGTCCGACGAACGGCAGGGGCGCCATCGTCCCGTCCTCTCGTGTCCGTGCACCGGGTGGCGTTCGGGCGCTCGCCTCCATGGTTCTCCGGTCGGTGTGCCCGCGCGCGGCGGTGCCCCACCGCGGGCGCAAGGGCTTGCGGCACTGCGGGGCTCCGACCGCACATTCTCCGGCCGGTCCGGTGGGGTGCCGGGGAAATTCACCGGTTCCGGCCCCTGGTCACTGGGTGCGGCGGTAGGGAATGATCCCGCAGCAGCCCTCGCCCCCGTTCTGGAGGAACCGTGTCCCGTTCCGTCCGCGTGCCCCGTCTCGCCGCAGCGACCGCCGCCGTCCTCGCCACGGCGGCCGGTCTCGCCGCCACTCCTGCGGTCGCCAAGCCCGCCCCGGTCCCGGCCGGCGCGGTCGGCCAGGTCTTCATGGTCAATCCGGTGCAGTCCTCGGGCGACGAGGGGCTGACGGACTCCAAGGACGCCGCGTCGGCGGTGCCCGCCTCCGCCTACGCCCGGGTGGCGCTGCGGAACCTGGACGGCAGCGGCTACCTGTCGGGCCGGTGGGCGGCGGTCCGCTCGGAGACCGGGGCGCCCGCGTACTCGCCGTCCGGCAGCTTCACGTTCACCCGGGACGCCGACCAGTTCGAGCAGGTGATGGCGTACTTCTGGGTCAACGAGGCACAGGAGTACCTGCAGGGCCTGGGCTTCGGCAGTGAGCTGCCGGGCGCCAACGACCGGGTGCAGCCGGTACGGATCAACCAGTGGGGGTCGGACAACTCCTTCTTCACCGACAAGAAGGACGAGATCCGCTTCGGCAAGGGCGGGGTGGACGACGCCGAGGACGCCGAGGTGATCGTCCACGAGTACGGGCACGCCGTGCACGAGGCGCAGGTGCCGGGCTTCGGCGCCTCCCCGGAGGCCGGTGCGATCGGCGAGGCGTTCGGCGACTACCTGGCGGTGGCGGTGGGCGCGGCCGCCGACGCCAAGTACGGCTGGTCCTCGCTCACCCCGGAGGCGTGCGTGGCGGACTGGGACTCGACCGGTTACACCGCCGGCCCGGTGCACTGCCTGCGCCGCCTGGACACCGGCAAGGTGTACGGCGACAAGGTCGGCGAGGTGCACGCGGACGGCGAGATCTGGTCGCAGGCGCTCTACGACATCCGCAAGGCGCTGGGTGCCCGCACGGCCGACCGGATCATCGTGAACGCACAGTTCTCCTTCGCCCCCGACACCTCGTTCTCGGCGGCCGCCCTGGCGACCGTGGACACCGCCCGCCGGATGTACGGCCCGGGCGCGGCGGACACCGTCCGCAAGGCGTTCGCCGCGCGGCAGATCCCCGGCCTCTGAGCCGCTCGCTCCGGCTCCGGCCCACCGCCTGCCGCGGTGGCGCCGGGGGCGCCGCGGCCGCGCGTAGGCTCGGCGGCATGACGAACCGTGACGTCCTCGTGGTGACCACGACCCACGATGCGGAGGAGAAGGCCCGCGCGCTGGCCGGGCTGGTGGTGCGCGAGCGGCTGGCGGCCTGCGCCCAGGTGTATCCGATCGGTTCGGTGTACTGGTGGGAGGGCGAGGTGCGGTCGGCCTCCGAGTGGCGGATCGACTTCAAGACCACCGCCGGTCTCGCGGAGCGGCTCACCGCCTTCCTCCACGAGCACCACGGCTACGAGACGCCGGAGGTGGTGGCCGTCCCGGTGGTGGCCGGCTCGGACGCGTACCTGGCGTGGGTGGTGGCGGAGACCGCGGCGCCCTGACCCCGGCCGGTCCGGCCGATCCGGCTCTCCCGCCCCGCGGCTGACACGCCGTCACTGCGGGTGCCGGGCGGGCCGCGGCCGCCGTGCCAGCATGGAGCGGCCGGTCGTCGGAGCCGAGGAGCGTGCGATGAGGAAGATCGTCATGGTGTTCTCGGCCTCTCTGGACGGGTACATCGAGCGGCCGGACCGGCGGATCGACTGGCACCTGGTCGACGAGGAACTGCACCAGCACATGAACGACATGCTGCGGCCGATGGGCGGCTTCCTCAGCGGCCGGGTCACCTACGACCTGATGGCCGACTACTGGCCGACCGCGGACGCCGACCCGGACGCCCCCGGGCCGATCGCCGAGTTCGCGGAGATCTGGCGCTCCATGCCGAAGATCGTCTTCTCCCGCACCCTGACGCACGCCGACTGGAACACCGAGATCCGGCGGGAGGTCGTCCCGGCCGAGATCGAGCAGCTCAAGGCGCAGCCCGGTGGGGACCTCGCGCTCGGCGGCGCGGACCTCGCGGCGGCCTTCCTGCGGCACGACCTGGTGGACGAGTACCGGATCTACGTCCACCCGGTGCTGATCGGCGAGGGCAAGCCGCTCTTCCCTCCCGCCGAGGCGGACCGGCCGCTGCACCTGGTGGAGACCCGCACCTTCGGCAACGGCGTGGTGCTGCTGCACTACGGGCGGCCCGCGGCCTCCTGAGCGGCCCGGCCGGGCCGTGGGGCGGGCAGCCGTCCGGCCAGGGCGGCGCGCAGGTCGGCCGGGGTCCGGTAGTGCAGGCCCGCCATGCCCAGGGCGGTGGCCGCGGCGACGTTCTCGGCGCGGTCGTCGACGAACAGGCAGCGCTCGGGGGCGACTTCGGCCCGTCCGGCGGCGATCTGGTAGATCAGGCCGTCCGGCTTGGCCGAGCCCACCTCGGAGCTGTTCACCACGGCGTCCGCGAGGCCGGTGAGGCCGAGCGCGGCAAGGTCCTCGTCGAGCCAGACGGTGGCGTTGGTGACGAGCAGTACCGGACAGCTCTCCCGGGCCCTGCGGAGCAGTTCCACGACCTCGGGGTCCGCCGACTGCGGCGTGCCGGTGAAGAGCTCGGCGAGGGCGCGGGCGGTGTCCTCGGGGACGCTCGCGGCGAGCGCGGCACCGATCGCCTCCCGCCACTGCGCCCGGGTGAGGCCGCCGAGGACGAGCGGTTCGGCGACGGCGGGCGCGAAGGCCGCCTCCGCGGTGCTGCCCGGCCGCAGCCCGGCCGCCCGTTCCAGCCGGGCCACCTCGGCGTGGTCGAAGAACCGGATCACACCGTCCAGATCGCACAGGACGGCACCGAACTCGGTCATGCCAGGTCGCCGGATCTGACCGCGTCGACGAACGCCTGCCACGCGGCGGCGCCGAACACCAGCGCCGGCCCGGCCGGGTCCTTGCTGTCCCGGACGGGCACCACGCCGTCGAAGCCGTCCGCGACCTCGACGCAGTCACCGCCGGTGCCGCCGCTGAACGTCGACTTCCGCCAGACCGCGGCCGACAGATCGGGTGTGTTGCTCACGCTTCGTACCCCTTCTCGATCGCCGCTTCGATCATGGCCAGCGACGCGCTCGGCGGCAGGGCGTCGGCCTGGAGGTGATCGTACGCCAAGACGCACAGCGTCAGATCGCTCGAATTGTCGATGACCTGACCGAAGTTCGGGCCTTCGACGTACGCGACGTCGGGCCCCTCGGCGAACGACAGCAAGGTCAGCGGGCCCTCCACCGAGGTGTGCTCCCCGCTGGCGAACGGCAGCACCTGGATCACCACGCGCGGATGCCGTGCGCTCTCGACCAACCGCACCAGCTGTTGCCTCATCACCTGCGGTCCGCCCACCGGGCGACGCAGCACGGCCTCGTCGAGGATCACCCACAGGTACGGCCGGTCGGGCCCGTCCAGGATGGCCTGCCTGCCGAGTCGCGCGGCGACGCCCTCCTCGACGCGTTCCTCGCTCTCGCCGACCAGACCCTTGCGCAGCAGGGCCCGGGCGTAGTCCTCGGTCTGCAGGAGTCCCGGCACGGTCTGGGCCTGGTACTTCCGGATCGACGTCGCCGTCGCCTCCAGGTCGACGAAGCCGCGGAACCACGGCGGAAACACCGCCCGGTTGAGCAGCGGCCAGATGCGGGCCAGGGCGCCGTCGGTGCCGAGGGCGGCGTCGCAGCGTTCGGTGAACTCGCGGGAGGGCTTGCGCCGGGCCGTCTCGATCAGCCCGACGAGCGAGCCGGTGTAGTTGATGACCTCGCCGAGGCGGTCCTGGGTGAGCCCGGAGGCCTCGCGGAAGCGTCGGAGCTCCGATCCGAAGAAGCCGAGCACGGAGGACGAAGGGTCCAGGTCTCGCGTCGGTGCCATCGGCGTCCTCCCCCGGCCTACAGCGCCCGTTGTTGAGCGCCCAGCACTACCGAGCGTATCGCCGCGGGCCGAATCTTGTGACGGACCGGCGCAGATCGCACCGGCCCGTGACCGTTGGAGTGCCTTGATGTACGACGTCCCGCGTCCCGCCGCCGAGCGGCCGCCCTTCGCGACGACGGGCGGGGCGGACTTCGGCGGGCGGCTGGAGTTCTGGCTGCCGAGACGACGGGACGCGGTGCGGGAGGCGCGGCGCCGGCTCCGCGACCTGATGGCGGTCTGCGAGCCGTGGGACCGCAGCACCGCCGGGCACTTCGCCGAGGACGGCTGCCTGGTGCTGTCCGAGCTCGCCGCCAATGCGGTGGTGCACGCCCGCGGCAGGGGCGGGCGGGTGCACTTCCGTCTCCGCTACGGTGCGCCGGGCCTGCTGGTGGAGGTGTCCGACCCGGACGACGGGTGCGGGCCGGGCGGGGTGCCGCGGGTCGCGGAGGAATTCCCCGAGGGCGGGCGCGGCCTGGAGATCGTCGGTGCGCTCGCCGCGGCCTGGGGCTGGCTCCCGCGGGCGGCCGGTGCGGGCAAGACCGTGTGGGCGCTGATCGCGCCGCCGGCGGCCGCCGGCGGCGCGGAGGGCTGAGGGAGGTGCCGGGCGCAGTGCGGAAATGCCGTTCCGCGGCAGCCGGCACTCGGCTAGATTTCCGGCATGTGATCACAGAACCCGCGGCGCCCGGCCGCCTCTTCGACACCCTGCACTCCTCCGCCGTCCGGGAGGTGTCCGAGCTGCGGGAGGTGTACGAGCAGCCCGGTGACCACGCCCGCCGCAAGCAGGTCGACCGGATCCACGACGTGGCCCGGCAGTTGATCGGCTGTTCGTCGCTGGTGATGGTGGCGAGCGCGGACGGGGACGGCCGCTGCGACGTGTCGCCGCGCGGCGGCCCGGCCGGGTTCGTGGCCGTGCTGGACGACCGGACGCTGGCGATCCCCGACGCCACCGGCAACAAGCGTCTGGACAGCCTGCAGAACATCGTGAGCACCGGGCGGGTGGGCCTGCTCTTCGTGGTGCCCGGGCGGGACACCACGCTGCGGGTCAACGGCCGGGCCTGCGTCACCACCGACGAACGGCTGCTGGCGCAGCTGACCGCGGTCGGCAAGCCGCCGCGCAGCGCGATCGTGGTGGAGGTCGAGGAGGTGTACGGGCACTGCCCCAAGGCCTTCCTGCGCGGTTCCGCGTGGAAGCCGGAGCAGTGGCTCGGCAAGGACGCCCAGCCGACCTCGGCCCAGGTCACCCTCTCCCACCTGCAGGACCCGGAGCTGACGCTGGACCGGATCGAGCAGGCGGAGCGGGAGTCCCTCCGGTACCGCTACGAGTGACCCGGCCTCGGAGCGGCCTCGCCGCCACGGGCCAGAACGGTCAGAGCGGCAGGTCCTCCCCCGCCCGGTAGGAGCGGACGGCGGCCCCACCGCCGTCCGGGCGGACGAGGTGCACCCGGCCCGCGCCGCGCACCCGGGCCGTCGTGCCGTGCACGGCGAGGGCGGTGTTCTCGTCGATCGCGAGGCCGTACGGCACGACGCCGCGGGCGACCGCCTCGACCAGCCTGCCGAGGGTGCCCCACTGGGCGGCGTGCACGTCGACGGCCGGGGCGATCAGGCCGAGGCCGTCGCGGACCTCGATCTCGTCCAGGTCCTCGGCGGTCTCCTCGGGGCAGACCGGCACCCCCTCGGACAGCCAGCCGCCGACCACCGCGCGGCCGGCCGCGATCGCCGCGCCGGCCGAGAACCCGGCGTACGGCAGCGGCCGTTCGGCCAGTCGGCGGCCGAGCGGGCCGGCCAGCGCCGACGCGTACTCGGGGGTCAACCCGCCGCCGACGAAGACGGCGTCCGCGCCGTCGAGGACGGCCGGGTCGAACACGGCACCCGGCACCACGGGCACCGCGCGCGGCCGGCAGGGTGCCGCCGCGGCGAGCGCCCCGGACCAGCGCTCGAACTGCTCGGGGACGTCACCCTCGTCGAGCAGCAGGCAGGCCACCTCGGGCTCCGTCCCGGCCTCGGCCAGGAACGGCCCGTACAGCTCCGCGTACCACGCCTCGTCGCGGCCGCCGCCGACCAGATGGATCGTCATCGCTCCCCCTCCACGGTGTGCATCCGGCGCACGCTAGGCGGTCGGGGGCCGTCCGGGCCAGCGGTTTTCCACCGCGGCCGCGCAGCCGGGGCGGTGAGCGTCAGTCGACGTCGACGTCGTCGAAGAGTCGGAGCATCCGGGCGAGCACCCGGACGCAGGTCGCGACGTCCTCCTCGGTCAGGTCGCCGCCGGCCTGGCGCAGCAGGGCGTGCTCGCGGGCGGTGACGGCGGTGATGGCGGCGCGGCCCTCGTCCGTCAGCCGGATCAGCGAGGACCGCTGGTGGGCCGGGTTGGGGGCGGTCTCGACGAGGTGCCGGGCGGCGGCGTCGTTGACCATGCGCTGGACGAACTGCCGGCTCAGCGACTGGGCGCGGCCCATCTGCGGGACGGTCATCGGCCCGTGTTCGCGGAGCAGGTCGAGGACGGCGCGGACGCCGACCGACAGGCCCTGCCGCGGGGCGTCCTGCTCGATCTTGCGCTGCACCCGCCGGTAGAGCGGGCCCACCAGGGCGAACACCTCCATCAGGTGTGGGGCGATGTCGTCGGGCGGCGGCTGCGGGGGCTCGGTCTCGGTCACACGGTCATCATGACACCTCGGGTGCCGTATCGGCCCGAAGAAATGACAACTCAGTTGTCATCATCCGGCAAATATGGCACCTTGGTTGTCATGACTAGCGCTTCGGCCATCGCCACCTTTCCCTCGCACGACGGCCTCCTCGCCTACCGCGACACCGGCAGCGGGCTGCCCGTCGTCCTGCTCCACGCGAGCTTCCTGGACCACACCATGTTCGACGAGCTGGTGCCCGCCCTCGCCGGCCGCCACCGGGTGATCGCACCGGACGTCCGCGGCCACGGCCGCTCCGCCAACGCCACCCTGCCGTTCCGCCAGACCGACGACCTCGCCGCCCTGCTGCGCCACCTCGACACCGGCCCGGCCGTCCTGGTCGGCACCTCGATGGGCGCGAACATCGCCGTCGACACCGCCCTGGAACACCCGGACCTCGTCCGCGCCCTGGTGATCAGCGGCGGCGGCACCGGCCTGTCCGAGTTCCGCGACCCGTGGCTGCTGGAGCTGGGTGCCGAGAAGGACGCCGCCATGGCGGCCGGCGACATCGCCGGCTGGGTGGACGGCTTCGCCCGGATCGCCGCCGGCCCGCACCGCAGTCTCGACGAGGTCGACCCGGAGGTCGTCCGCCGGGTGAAGGAGATGGTCTGGCGGACGCTGGCCAAGCACACCGCCGACGAGCAGGACCACAGCGTGGCCGTCGCCGACACCGCCGCACGCGCCAAGGAGATCGCCGTCCCCGTGCTGGCGCTCAACGGCGCACTCGACTCCCCCGAGCTGATCGCCATCGCCGAGGACCTCGCCGCTGCCGTGCCCGACGGCCGCACCGTCGCCCTCGAGGGCGCCGCGCACCTGCCGAGCATGGACCGGCCGGAGGCCTTCCTCCGCGCCGTCGAGGGCTTCCTGCAGGAGATCGCGGGCTGAAGCCGCTACGGCCGGCCCGCGCCGCCACCGCCGTCCTCGCGGCGTTCGCGCAGGTCGGCGCCGCAGCGCCGGCACCGCGCACTGCCGGCGCTCTCCGGGACGGCGTCGCAGGACGGGCAGAGCAGCGCCAGCAGGCAGGCCGGCTCGCCGCCCTGATCCTCCGTGTCCACCCCGTGCACCGCGCGCGGCCCCAACGGCTCCTCGTCCATGCCCGTCAGGCTACGCCGGGGCACGCGCGGCGGTCACAGGGCGTGGCGGCTCGCGCAAAGCCGGAGGTGGTGGTGGACTGAGAGGGACGGGAAGGGCCCCAGGAAGACGCGGGGTAGCGGCCAGAACCGTGCACCGCGCAATCAGGATCCGCGAGAAGCGGGTAGCCCCTTCCCGTCGCCGCATGCCGGATGCCGTGCAGCACGGCCGGCCGCCGCCGTTCCTGCTCCGGACACCGCTGGAGGAGCCATGACGTCAGCCGTGGGAAGCCGTTCCGTCGTGGTCGGCGTCGACGCCGGGGACCCGGCATCCGCCGCGCTCGCCTGGGCCGCCGACGAGGCCGTCCGCCGAGGGCTGCCACTACGGCTCGTCCACGCCGTACCGCCGAGCAGCCGGGACTACCGCGGCTTCGACGAGGGCCAGTACCGCACCGCGATGCACGAGGCCGGCGAGGCGGCGCTCGGCGAGGCCCGGCTCGCGGTCGAGGAGCGGTACCCGGGGCTCGACATCAGCATCGTCCTCGCCGACGGCCAGCCCGGGCAGGTGATCTGCCGTCGGGCCGCCAGCGCCGAGATGGTCGTCCTCGGCTCCCGAGGGCTCTCCCGGATCGAGGAGGTGCTCAGCACCTACTCGGTCATCCTCCCGGTCGCCGCCCAGGCGCCGTGCCCGGTGGTGGTCGTCCGCGGTGGCGAGCACGTCCCGGAGGATCCGCCGCACGTCGTCGTCGGCGTCGACGGCAGCGCGGGCTCCGGCGCGGCCATCGACTTCGCCTTCGACGCGGCGGCCCGGCGCGGGGCGGAGCTGCGCGCCGTCTGGGTGTGGCAGGCGCCGACCATCCTGCCGATCGACAAGGCCACGGCGATCCAGGAGATCCGGCGTCAGCTCCACGAGGCCACCGCCGGCCGCACCGCGCTCCACCCCGACGTCCGGCTCACCCACGACGTGCTCACCGGCCACCCCGTGGAGCAGCTCGCCGCCGCCTCCGAGAACGCGCTGGCCCTGGTCGTCGGCCGCCGCGGCCGAGGCGGCTTCACCGGCCTGCGCCTCGGCTCCGTCCCGCACGGGCTGCTGCGCCGTGCCCAGTGCCCCGTCGTGACGGTGCCGGCCGAGCCCGACTGAGCACCCGGCGGACCGGGCCCGCACCATCGGCTTCCGCAGTTCCCGGGACGGACACCGGATCAGTCCGGGAGGAGCAGGTTGACGTCGCCGAACTCGTGCCAGAGGTAGCGGTGTTCGAGGGCTTCGGCGTAGCAGCGGGTGAGCAGGGGGCGGCCGGCGACGGCTTCGAGCATGAGGAGGTGTGAGGCGAGCGGCTCGTGAAGGCCGGTCAGCAGGCCGTCGACGACGCGGACGCCGCGCTCGGGGGTGATGACGAGGTCGGTCCAGCCGTCGGCGGCGCGGACCCGGCCGTCCGGGCCGACGGCCGATTCGAGGGCGCGGACGGCCGTGGTGCCGACCGCGATCACCCGGCCGCCCTCGGCGCGGACGTGGCCGACCAGCCGGGCGGTGGCCTCCGGGACGCGGTGGCGCTCGGCGTACGGAGCCTCGTGCACCTCCGGTGAGGCCACCCCGGTGTGCAGGGTGATCGGGGCGAGAAGGATGCCGCGGGACACCAGCCGGGCCACCGTGTCGGCGGTGAACGGCCTTGCTGCGCTCGGCATTTCGCTGCTGCCGGGGACGTCGGCGAAGACCGTCTGGTAGGCCTCGATCGGCCAGTCGCGGTCCACGTAGCCGTACCGGACGGCGCGGCCGTACCGGGCGAGGTAGCCGGTGAGTTCGCCGGGCAGGGTGAGCCGGGCGTGCCAGAGCCGCGGGGTGAACGGCGCCGTGAGCTCGGCCCCGGCCCCGCCGGGCAGGGTGACCCGCAGGCCGGGCCGGGCGGGCGAAGTGCCGGGTTCCCAGGGGACGGTGGCGTGTGCGGTGGGCCGACGCAGCTCGACGAGGTGGCGGCCGCGCGGGTCGGGCTGGGCCGAGGAGAGGTGCACGGCGACCTCGGTGCCGTCGGGGAGGGTGCCGGTGAGCGCGGCGGGCAGGGTGGCCGAGTTGTTCACCACCAGCAGGTCGCCGGGGCGCAGCAGGTCGGGCAGGTCGGTGAAGCGGTGGTGCGAGGTGACGGTGCCCGCCCGCCGGCCGACCAGGAGACGGACGCCGTCCCGGGTCAGGCCGCGGGCCTCGGCGGGGGCCCGGGCGGAGAGTTCGGGCGGGACGGTGAAGTCGTAGCCGGTGTCCACGGCGGTCGCCATCTCACTCACCGGCCGCGGTCGGGGCAGCGGTGGCGGGCCGGGTGCCGGCGGCCGGCAGGTCCACGGCAGCCGGGGCCACGGCAGCCAGGTCGGCGGCCCGGTAGCGGCCGGCGGCGGGGCGGTCGCGGAGCAGGCCGAGCAGTGCGGGGACGACCGTGGCGGGCAGCGGCCGGTCCGAGATGTCCTCGCCGGGGAAGGCCTCCTGGTGCATCCGGGTGCGCATGTCGCCGGGGTCGACGGCCCAGACGGCGATCGCGGGCTCCTCGGCGGCGAGCACGGCGGAGGCGTGGTCGAGGGCGGCCTTGGAGGCGCCGTACCCGCCCCAGCCGGGGTAGGCCTCGACGGCCGCGTCGGAGCTGACGTTGAGGACGGCGCCGCGGCGGACGCGCAGCTGGGGCAGCAGCAGCTGGGTGAGGGCGATCGGGCCGAGCACGTTGACCTCGAAGGTCTCCAGCAGGCCGGGCAGCGGGAAGTCGGCGAGCGCGGGCAGCGGTGCGCCGTCGAGGTCGTAGCCGGTCAGGGTGGAGGCGTTGTTGACCAGCAGGGAGGCTCCGCCCAGGGCGGCCGCGGCCTCGGCGAGCCGTTCGCGGTGGTCGTCGTCGACGACGGAGCCGGCCGGGGCGGCGACCTTGGTGACGGCGGCGAGTTCGGCCTCGGCGGCGGCGAGTTCGGCGGTGTTCCGGGCCGTGATCACCAGCTGCCAGCCGTCCCGGGCGAGGGCGCGGGCGAGTTCCAGACCGAGCCCTCGGGAGGCTCCGGTGACGACGGCGACGGGCGCGGTCTGCGAGCGGTCGGTGGCTGTCGGTGCAGCGGCGGTGTCCATGCCCTCACTCTCGCCCCGCACCCGGCCCGGCCGGATCGGCCGCCGGCCCGGTGCCCCCGGGGCCCTTGGCCCTAAGACCGGGGCCGTAGGGCCGGGCCGCCGTGCGGTGCGGTGGCCGGGGCCGTGGGGCCGGGCCGCCGTTCGGTGCGGTGCGGTCGGTCCGCGGCGCGCGGCGGGCGCCGGAGGTGCACGGTGGGCGGCGGGTCGGCGGGGGTCGTCCGGGTGCCGAAGTCCCCACGACCGGCACCCGGTGGCCCCCGGCGCCGCTGCCTGGCCCGGCGGGTCTCCACGATGCCGCAGGTGTGTGCGGTCGCGTCGGTGGCGCGGTAGTGCCGTCCGGCGAACCGGGGCCCGTGGATGCGGGGCGCCCGTGCCGGCGAAGCCGGGATCGGTGAAGAGCCGGAGTTCGTCGGCGAGGTCCTCGCGGAGCAGGGACGGGACCAGGCCCGCACTGCCGAGAAGAGGACCAGGTCCCCGCCGGCCTCCTTCACTGCGCGGGCCACCGTGTCGGCGAGCGGGCATTGCGCACGGTGGTCCGCGGCCGGCCCTGCACCGGTTGGCCGGATCGGCTCACGACGGACCCGGGCAGGGTTCCGGTGGCCCGGCTGAACTCCCGGTCGGGGACGGCGGGATTGCTGGTCCGCCGTGCGCGCCCAGTGCGCCGGGCACCCCTCGTCGGCCGGCTGAGCTGGATGCCCGGGGCTCCCGCGAACAGGCCGTCGGAGGATGGGCGGAGGTCGGCGCTCCGCGGCCGGTCGGGCCGCCGGTTCCGCAGGTGCCGGTCGGCCTCCGGCCGGCTGCTGCCGACGCAGCCGCCGATGGAGATCCGCACCGCCACGACCAGGCGGCTCATGGGCTCGTCCGTCCCTCGTCCCGGTCCCGGACTGCGGACGGCCCGGGGTACGACCCGCACCTTTGGCATCCACCGGCTCGGGGCCCGTCCGCGCCCGGCTTCCGCCCCGATGCGCGCACCGTGGGGCGCGAAGGGCTCGCTGCGGGGGGCGCGGGGGACTCGCCGAGCGCGGCTTCTGGGCATGCGTCGCACACTGACCTACCATCAGACGATCCGCCCGGATGATCTGCCCGGCCCCATGCGGAAGGCTGCGCCCACCATGACGATCAGCGAGGCCCTGACGGTCGACCAGGTGATCGACCGGATGGAGCGGTTGCAGGCGACTCTCCCGGCCGGGGACGGCGTCGGGGTGTTCAACCACATGTACCTGCGGGTGACCCGGCTGGTGGCCGAACGGCTCGCGGACGGCCACTTCGCCGACCCGGCCGGGATGTCCGAGCTGGACGCGGTGTTCGCGGCCCGCTACCTGGAGGCGGTGGAGGCCGCGGCGAGCGGGCGGCGCCCGGCGCACTGCTGGCGGCCGCTGTTCGACCTGCGCGGCCGGACGGGCATCCATCCGCTGCAGTTCGCGCTGGCGGGGATGAACGCGCACATCGAGCACGACCTCCCGCTGTCCGTGCTGGACACCTGCCGGCTGCTCGGCCAGGAGCCGGAGGACGTCCGCGCGGACTACCACCGGATCAACGACGTGCTGGCGCAGGTGGAGGCCGAGGTGCGGGAGGAGCTGCTGCCGTGCCCGGACGACCTGCACGCGGCCGACCGGCTGCTGCACGTGATCGGGGTGTGGAGCATCGACCGGGCCCGGGACGCGGCCTGGGCGAGCGTGCTCGCCCTGTGGGAGCTGCGGCAGTCCCCGCTGGTGGAGGACGCGGTGGCCGCCGCGCTGTCCCGCTCGGTCGGCATGGTCAGCCGGGCGCTGCTCACCCCCGTGGAGTGAGCAGCGCCCGGCGAGTGAGCAGCGCCCGTGGAGCGAGCCGGCCCGGGTGAGCGGGCCCGTCGAGCGGGCGGGCCGTCCACCGCACGAGCCGGGCGCCGCCCGCCCCGGGTGGGGTGAGCGGCGCCCGGTCGTGTGAGCGTCAGACCCAGCTGGAGTGCAGCGGCTTGCCCTCGGCGTAGCCGGCCGCGCTCTGGATGCCGATGATCGCCTTCTCGTGGAACTCCTCCAGGCTGGAGGCGCCGGCGTAGGTGCAGGAGCTGCGGACACCCGCGACGATCGAGTCGATGAGGTCCTCGACGCCCGGGCGGGCCGGGTCGAGGAACATCCGCGAGGTGGAGATGCCCTCCTCGAACAGCGCCTTGCGGGCGCGGTCGTAGGCGGACTCCTCGGCGGTGCGGTTGCGCACGGCACGGGCGGAGGCCATGCCGAAGCTCTCCTTGTACTGGCGGCCGTCGGCGGTGGTCTGCAGGTCGCCGGGCGACTCGTAGGTGCCGGCGAACCAGGAGCCGATCATCACGTTGGACGCGCCGGCGGCGAGCGCCATGGCGACGTCGCGCGGGTGCCGGACACCGCCGTCCGCCCAGACGTGCTTGCCGAGGCGGCGCGCCTCGTCGGCGCACTCGAGGACGGCGGAGAACTGCGGCCGGCCGACGCCGGTCATCATCCGGGTGGTGCACATGGCGCCGGGGCCGACACCGACCTTGAGGATGTCGGCGCCCGCCTCGACGAGGTCGCGGACACCGGCGGCGGAGACCACGTTGCCGGCCACGATCGGCACCTGCGGGTCCAGGCCGCGGACGGCCTGCAGGGCGCTGATCATCGACTCCTGGTGGCCGTGCGCGGTGTCGACGACCAGCACGTCCGCGCCGGCCTCCAGCAGCGCCTTGGCGCGGCCGGCGACATCGCCGTTGATGCCGACGGTGGCGGCGATCCGCAGCTTGCCGTTCGCGTCGACGGCCGGGGTGTAGAGGGTGGCGCGCAGCGCGTTGCGGCGGGTCAGGAGGCCGACGAGGCTGCCGTCGGCGGCCACCACCGGGGCGAGCTTGCGGTGCGCCTCGTTGAGGCGGTCGAAGGCGGCGCGCGGCTCGATGCCCTCGTCCAGCAGCAGCAGGTCGCGGGACATCACCTCGGCGAGGCTGGTGAAGCGGTCGACGCCCTGGCAGTCGCCCTCGGTGACGACGCCGACGGGCTTGCCGTCCTCGACCACGACGAGGGCGCCGTGGGCGCGCTTGGGCAGCAGGGAGAGCGCGTCGGCGACGGTGTCGCCGGGGCTGAGGGTGATCGCGGTGTCGTGCACGAGGTGGCGGCCCTTGACCCAGCCGATCACCTCGGAGACGACCTCGATCGGGATGTCCTGGGGGATCGCGACCAGGCCGCCGCGGCGGGCCACGGTCTCGGCCATCCGGCGGCCGGCGATGGCGGTCATGTTCGCCACGACGAGCGGGATGGTGGTGCCGGTGCCGTCGTGGGAGGAGAGGTCGACGCCCTGCCGGGAGCCCACGGCGGAGCGGCTGGGGACCATGAAGACATCGTCGTACGTGAGGTCGTACGCGGGCTTGAGGTCGTTCAGGAAACGCATGAAAGGGCTCTCTGGCTGGGCGGTAGGTACACCACGGGTGCGGTTGCGGCAGGGCCGGCGGGCGCACTCGGGCGCCCCGCACCCAACCGTCAATGTTCATCGATACCCCGGGGTGAAGGCCAGTCCACGCGCAAACCTTGAAGATCCGCACAAGCCGTCCGGACGGGCCGCCGCCGGGCCTTGGAGGAAGCTACGAACCGGCCGCCCGGAAGCACAGTTGAACGCGTTCAAAATCTGCGGCATGATCCTCGCAACGAGGTCCGGGACCCGCCCGGGCCGGCGCCGCCGTGCCCAGGGCACCGAGCGGCGAGGGGAGGAGAGGGGGGATCGTGGCCGACATCGGAAGAACCCGCCTCCCGGCCGCGGCGGTCGCACTGATGTGGTGGTACGAGGGCTTCTGGTGCAAGGTCTTCCCCGGCCGGGCGGACCAGCGCGCCATCGTCGAGGGGCTGCCGCTGCTGCCGGCCGGCGCGGTCACGCCGCTGCTCGTCGCCATCGGCCTCGCCGAGGTCGCGCTCGGCGCCTGGGTGCTCCTCGGACACCGCCCGTACGCCGCCGCGGTCGTGCAGACCGTCCTGGTGGCCGGTTTCAACACCGGCGGACTGCTCGTCGGCGCGGAGCACATCCCGGAGCCCGGCCGGCTGGTCGTCCAGGACATCGCCTTCCTCGCGCTGATCTGGCTCGTCGCCGCCCGGCGCCCGGCGGACCGGGCGCCGCAGTGGGCGGCGGCCCGGTGAACCGCTCCCCCGCCGCACGCCCCGCGCCGG
>NZ_JAHTIK010000001.1:1513539-1583132 GCF_025655475.1 Kitasatospora sp. DSM 101779
GCCCTGCGGCCCGCCGGGGCGCTCGCCGCGGCCCTGCGGCCGGGCTTCCGCTGCGCCCTGCCGCGCGGCTTCGACACGGTGCTGCTCCGGCGGATCGCCCGGACGGTCGCCCGGCACCCCAACGCGGCCAACGACTGGGCCTGGCGGCTGCTGCTCGGCCGCGAACGCCCCGGCGCCGCCCCCGTCGCGACCGGCGCCGGCCGGGTGCGGCTGGTGCCCGGCGAGGTCGTGGAACACCTGGAGCGTTCCACCGCCGGCGCCTACGACGCGGTGACGCTCTCCAACGTGGTCGACGGACCGGGGCCGGACTTCGCCCGCCGGCTGCGCGCCGCCGTCGAGCACGCGGTACGGCCGGGCGGGGTCGCGGTGGTCCGCAGCCTCCGCGAGCCCGGACCGGCCGGTCCGGGCCTCGCCGCCGAGGACCGCTCGATGATCTGGGGCGTGGTGCGGGCCGTCCGCACCGGGACGAACGGAGCCGACCCGCGATGAAGCACCTGCTGCAGCGCCACCCCGTCCCGATGCGGACCCGCTTCGCGCACTCGCTGGTCCTCACCTACGCCCTGCCGCCGCACGTCCTGGAACCGCTGCTGCCGCCCGGCCTCGCCCTCGACACCTACACCGACCCGGGCGGCACCGAGCACGGCTTCGTGGCCGCCGCCCTGGTGGACACCCGGGACCTGCGGCCCGCCTTCCTGCCCGCCGGCCTCGGCGCCGACCGGATCCTCACCGGGTACCGGATCTTCACCCGCTTCCGCACGCCCACCGGGCGGACCATGCGCGGGCTGAAGATCCTCCGCAGCGACACCGACAGCCGGGTCATGGTCCTCGGCGGCAACCTGCTCACGCGCTACCACTACCGGCTCGCCCGGATCGGCAGCCGGGTCGTCGACGACACCCTCGAGTTCCGGGTCGTCAGCCGGGACGGCCGGGCCGACCTGCACGTGCGGGCCGACCTCGGCGGCGCCCCCGCGGGCCTGCCGGACGGCAGCCCGTTCGCCTCCGCGAAGGACGCCCGGCGCTTCGCCGGCCCGCTGCCGTACACCTTCGAGCACGAGCCGAACACCCGATCGATGATCGTGGTCAAGGCCACCCGGACCCGCTGGGAGCCGACCCCGGTCGCCGTCGACCTGCCGACCCCGCCGACCTTCTTCGACCACGGCCCCTTCGCCGGGACGGGGCCCGTGCTCGCCAACGCCTTCCACGTCGCCGACCTCGCCTACGGCTGGGAGGCCGGCCGGCGCCGTACCGAGAACGGAGAACTGCGATGAGGCGGGGCCCAGCGGTGGGACGCGGCGCGGCGGCGGGGCAGGAGGAACAGATCGGGTTCTCCGGACTGCGCGAGGTGGTCTACTACAACTGGCCGATGTACGTCGCGGGTTGTCTCACCGCGGGCGCCGGCCTCGCGGTCTCGTACCGGCTGCCCGGGCCGGCCGCCCGCCTCGCCCGGGCGGGTGCCGCGGCCGCAGCGGGACTGCTGGTGAGCAGCACCGCCGCCACCTGGTGGGTCTACGACCGCTCGGAGCTGCACACCTTCGACTGGCTGGACGGCCTGCTGCCGGCCGGGCCGGGCGACCACCTGGTGCTCTCCGCGGGGCTGGACGAGGCGAGCCGGCCGCTGGCGGCCCGCTGGCCGGACCATCCGCAGCGGGTGGTGGACCTCTACGACCGGGCGACGATGACCGAGGGCTCGATCCGGCGGGCCCGCCGCCGGGTGCCGCCCGTCCCGGGCACCCTCGCCGGACGGCCGGACCGGCTGCCCGCCGCGACCGGCTCGGCGGACACCGTTCTCGCCGTCTTCGCCGCCCACGAACTGCGCCGGGACGGTGACCGGCGGGCCCTGTTCGCCGAGTTCGCCCGGGTGCTGCGCCCCGGCGGACGCCTCGTCCTGGTCGAGCACCTGCGGGACGCCGCCAACGCGGCGGTCTACGGCCCGGGCGCGCGGCACTTCTTCTCCCGGCGGACCTGGCTGCGGGCGGCGGCGGGTGCGGGCCTCCGACCGGTCGCGGAGCGGCGGATCGGCGGCCTGGTCACCGCCTTCGCGTTCGCGCCGGCCGACTCCCCGACCGGGAAGGGCGGCGCACCGTGACCCATCTGCTCACCCTGGAGGGCCAGCTGCGGCTGGTGGGTGTGGCCCTGATCGCGATGGGCGCGCTGCACATCGTCCTGCCGCGGCTCATCGGCTGGCCGGCCGACCTGGCCGGGACGACCCTGCTGACCCGTCAGGTCTCCTACGCGCACCTGTTCTTCGTCGCACTGACCTGCGTGCTGCTCGGCCTGCTGCCGCTGCTCCTCGCCCGCGACCTGCTCGCCGGCGGGCGGCTCGGCACCGCACTGCTCACCGCGCAGACCCTGTTCTGGGGCACCCGTTGGCTCTTCGAGTTCGTGGTGTTCTCGCCAAGGCTGTGGCGCGGCGACCGGTTGCGCACCGCCGCGCACGTGGCGCTGTCCGTGCTCTGGACGTGGGTGACGGCGGTGTTCGCCTGCGCGCTGGTGACGGTGGGCCGCGGGTGAGACGGGCGGGGGTCCGGCGGGCGGGCGCGGTCAGTAGGCGTGCCCGGCCGCGTAGGCGTGCACCGGGCCCGGTCCGGTCCCGGCCCCGGTGGTCGTCCGGTCGGTGACCGAGACCACCCCGTCGACCGAGCGGCACAGCCGCACCACGTGCGGCGCCAGCCCCAGGGTCTCGATGGTGCCGCTGAGCACCACCCGGCCCTGCACCACCTCCACGCCGACCAGGGCCGGGCTCACCCCGTCGACCTTGCCCAGCACCTCCTCGACGATCTCGCGGTGGATCAGCCGGTCCTCGCGGAGGAACACCCGCAGCAGGTCGCCGCGGCTCACCAGGCCCGCCAGTCGTCCGTCCGTGTCGACCACGGGCAGCCGCTTCACGCCGTGCGCGGTCATCAGCCGGGCGGCCGCCACCACGCTGGCACCGGGCGTGGTGCTCAGCACCGAGCCGGTCATCAACTCCGCCGCGGTCACCGCGGCACGGCCGGGGTTGAGGCCGCCGTTCGGGCCGCCGTGCGGGGCGCCGTCCGGCGTCGGCGAGGTCGCGGGGTCGTCCTCCTGTGCGGCGAGCGTGCGCAGCAGGTCCGCCTCCGAGACGATGCCGACCGGCCGGTCCTCGGCGTCCACCACCGGTACCGCCGTGATGTCGAACTCCGCCAGGAGCGCCACGATCTCCCGGAACCCGGTCTCCGGTGCCACCCGGACGACGTCCCGGGTCATCACCGACTCCACCGTGCGGTGCCCCATGCCCAGCCTCCCTGCTGCCGTGCCACGATCCTTGCCCACCCCCTCTCCTCAACGGTAGGGCCCTACGGCCCGTTCACGAACTGTCGCCCGGACTGCCCGGCGTTGCGGCGGTGGCGACGGGTCCGGTCAGTCCGGCAGGAGGACGGCGACGCCGGTGACGCGGTCGGCGGCGAGGTCGGCGAGGGCCTCGGGGGCGCGGCTCATCGGGTAGCGGCGGACGTGCACGGTCGGCGGGTGGGCGGCGGTCTCGGCGAGGTAGGCGCGGCCGTCGGCGCGGGTGTTGGCGGTGACGCTGCGCAGCGTGCGCTCCTGGAAGAGGTACTGGCGGTAGTCGAGGCGCGGGATGTCGGTGAGGTGGATCCCGGCCACCGCCAGGGTGCCACCGCGGTCGAGGGCGGCGAGGGCGACGGGGACGAGGTCGCCGACCGGCGCGAAGAGGATCGCCGAGTCGAGCGGTTCGGGCGGGCTGTCGTCGGCGCCGCGGGCCGAGCTGGCGCCGAGGTCCTGGGCGAGCCTGCGGGCCTCGGCGGAGCGGGTCAGGACGTGGACGCGGGCGCCCCGGGCGAGGGCGAGCTGCGCGGTCAGGTGGGCGGACGCGCCGAAGCCGTACAGACCGAGGCGGCCGCCGGGCGGGAGTTCGGCGCGTTCGAGGGCGCGGTAGCCGATGATGCCGGCGCAGAGCAGCGGGGCGAGTTCCTCGTCGGGCGGGCCCTCCGGCAGCCGGTACACGTAGTCGGCGTCGACCACGACGTGGCCGGCGTAGCCGCCGGGGACGTCCCAGCCGGTGTAGCGGGAGTCCGGACAGAGGTTCTCGCGGCCGGCGAGGCAGTGCCGGCAGCTGCCGCAGGTGCCGGCCAGCCAGGCGGCGCCGACCCGGTCGCCCTCGGCGAAGCCCTCGGCCCGCGGGCCGGCCCGCACGACCCGTCCGACGATCTCGTGGCCGGGCGGGCAGCCGGGCAGGTGCGGTGGGAGGTCGCCCTCGGCGAGGTGCAGGTCCGTCCGGCAGACGCCGCAGGCCCGGACCTCCAGCAGCAGGCTGCGTGGCCCGAACGGCTCCAGCGGCCGTTCGACCCGGCGCAGCGGGCGGTCGGCGGCAGGTGCGGGGTGGTCGACGACCCAGGCGGTGGTGGTTCCGGTGGTCGTCCCGGTCTCGGCAGCCATCGGCTGTGGCCTCCCGTCGGCACGGCATCCCGGCCGTTCGGCCGGGCGGTGGACACGGTGCGGCTTCCGCCTCCAGCATGCACCGCCACCGCATCCCGGGCAGCCGTGCCCGGGGGCGGGCGGCGTCGGCGGGCGGCGCACGGGCTGCACCGTTCGCGGACGGTCCGCCCGGGGCGGCGACCGTCGGCGACCGACGGCACCGGTCGGGGATCCCGCAGGTGGGCGTCGTCCGGGTGGGGGGCGGTGGGCGGGTGGTGCGCGTGGCGGGGTGCCGGTGGGGCCGGTTGGAGAGACGCTTGAGTCCGAAGCCGGCGGTAGGAGGCGTACTATGCGCACCCACTTCCCCGGCCGCTGCGGGAACTCCCGGTGGCGGCGCCTGGTGTTGCATCTGCGGCTGGCGGTCGGCGCGGACGCCGGACCGCTGTGGCGGCCGGTGGACCGGTCGCGGAGCCGGGCCCTGCTGGCCGCGTGGCTGGCCGTGGTGGTGGCGGCGGTCGGTGCGGGCGCGGCGGCGCTGTTCCTGTACTGGTCGGCGCAGGCGGACGCGGCACGGGCGGCGGCCCGGCTGCACCGGGTGCCGGCGGTGGTCCGCAGCGAGCCGCAGCAGGCCGACCTGAGTGCCTCCGGTGCGCCGGCGGGCGGCTACCGGGCGCTGGCGACGTGGACGTACCCGGCCGGGCACACGGTGACGCAGGAGGCCGCGGTGCCGAGTTCGGCCGGGCCGGGTTCGCAGGTCAGGGTGTGGGTGGACGACGAGGGCCGGGCCGCCGAGGGGCCGCGGTCGACCTCGGACATCGTGGCGACGACGGGCTTCGTCGTGCTGGGCGGCTGGGCGGGTGCGGCACTCGTCTGCGCGGTCGGGTACAGCGTGCGGCGCAGCCGGCTGCAGCGCCGGGCGGAGGAGGAGTGGCAGAGCGACTGGGCGGTGGTCGAGCCGACCTGGACGGGCCGCGCGGGTGGCCGCAACGGCTCGGACGCCTGAGTCCGTGAAGAGGTGAGCCCGCCGCACGGCTGCGGAGGGGCGTGGCAGCGCCCCGCCGCAGCCGTGCCGGACGCCGTGCGGGGTCAGTTGATGTGGACCACGGGGCTGCCGGGCCGGCCGGTGTCGGTGACGGGGCCGTAGGTGGCGGAGAAGTAGCCGTCCGCGGGGCACAGACCCGATCCGCCGCTCTTGGCGAAGTGCTCGTTGCGGAAGGCGAGGCTGTGGGCCGTGTTGTCGGCGGTGCCGGTGAAGGCGCCGCTGAGCTGGTAGCTGCAGGTGATGGTGCCGAACCAGGTGGACAGCACGGCGGTGGCCTGGATCGGCCCGGCCGTCCCGGCGGTGAGGGTGACGGGGTACCCGGCGGAGTCGTCGACCGCGACGGTGTACGGGAGGTTGCCGACGGTCAGGCTCTTCACCGCGGTGACGCCGGTGACGTTGCTGGTGCACGAGCCGAAGGCCATGCCGGTGAGGGACTCGGTGGCGGTGCCGGGGGCGGCGGGGTTGGTGAGCACGGTGGCGGTGAACTGTGAGGTGCCGCAGGTGACGCCGGTGGTGCTGGTCGCGGCCGAGTAGAAGGTGGCCCGGGTGGTCGCGGCGAGCGGCGCTGCGAGCACGTCGCCCGCTGCGACGGCTTCGCCGGTGGCGTCCCCGGTGGTGAGGACGGCCGCGGCGGCGGGGCGGGGTGCGGCGGAGGCGGGCAGGGCGGCGATGCCGGCGGCGCCGATCGCGAGCGCGGCGGCGAGCAGGACGGGGCGGCTGGATGGGCGCATGGGTGGGCCTCTTCCTCGGTGAGGGGTTCGAGAAGACGCACGTTCGCCGCTCCGGGCGGGTCGGGGGGCACCGGAGCTCCCTACTCTTGTAGATCCATGTCGGTACACCGTCAATACAACCGGCAGAACTTGCTGACGAATAGTCAGCAGCAGCCGTGCCGGGCGGTCTGCTACGGTCGTGCGGCGGTCGGCCGTGGGACTCCGGTGCGACTTCCGGAAGGCGCCTCTACAGCGAAGATTCGCAGTTCGTGCCCCCATTCCCCGGCCGGCCCACCACACCGACGGGGGCAGAACCATGGAGACGCCGGGCGATCTGGTCGCCGCCGAGGACGTCCTGCTGTTCGTGAACGCGGCCGTCACGGCCACCGGCCAGCGCGAGTTCCACACCGACGCGGCCGAGCAGCGGCTCTCGCTGGACTTCCTGCACGCGTACATCCTCGGCAACTACCGCGACCTGTACGCGGCGGTGCTCGCCCTGGACGTCAACGACCACAATGCGGCGATGATCGTCCGCCGGCTGCTGGAGACCTCGCGGGAGGCCACCGACGCGCAGCGCCGGAGCGCGTGCCGGTGCGCCCGCACCGTCGGACGGACCGCCGGGAGGCGTCGAACCGGCTGCGCTTCCTGCCGCTGCACCTGGCGTTGGAGGGCTACCTTGCGCTGCACTTCGGCGGACCGACGGTGCTCTGGGCGGAGTGGTCGCAGCGGGCCGTGCGCGCCGGTCTGTCGCCGCGCGCCGAGGAGGCGTACCGGGGGGCCGAGGTGCGCGGGCTGGCGGACGCCCTGCGAGTGTTCGAGATCCTCAGGGGGCAGTGCGGGGTGCTGGTGTACGTCGCGGACGCCCTGGCGGCGGCGTTCGCGGTACCGCATCCGGAGGACTACCGGGCGCTGCACGCGACGCTGCTGCACGACCTGTTCGGCGAGCTGATCCACCACTACGCGCTGCTGTCGGCGCCGGTGCCGGAGTTCCGGGCGAGCATCCCGGGCCCGGGGATCCGCTCGCTGGCCGACCTGCGGGCGGCGGTGGACGGCCAGGAGCGGGCGTGGGCGGGGTTCCACGACGACACGATGGCGGCGGGCCTGCTGGCGGCCCCGGTCCGGTCCCGGCCGGTGTACCGGGCGGGCCGGTTCACCCTCGGCCGGTTCCTGCCGGAGTTCCGGCCGGGCCGGGAGAACCACATCGGCGAGACGATCACGGACGAGGACGGCCGGATCGCCTACCTGAAGACCTTCCGGCTGTCGGAGGCGCAGGTGCGCCGGGGGTTCCTGCTGGACACGCTGGCCGCGCACGACTGGCACCTGGGCGCGGCGGCCGCCGCCCTGAACGGCACCGAGGCGCAGTTGGGCCTGCGGCTGGAGGCGGCGGGCTTCGGGGCGCTGCTGCGGCAGGACGTGCTGGACGGGTACCGCAAGCGGGCCCGCACGGGTACGGCGGCCGGCACGGCTCAGCCGGAGGCGAGCCGGCGGCCCTCGTCGAAGTAGCGGGTGAGCGCGTCGGCGCCGCCGAGTTCGCGGACGGTCCGGGCGGCGCCGAACGGCGCGTTCCAGAAGTCGCCGCTGCGCGGGGTGTGCGGGCCGACGTAGGCGTACGGCTCGGGCTGGTAGGCGTCGCCCGCGGAGACGCCGTAGTTGACCGCGTCGACGGTGATGCCGATGTCGAAGTGCTCGGGCCAGAGCACCGGTTCGGCGTCCGGGGCGAGGCGGCGCAGGGCGGTGTCGGCCGCGCCGAAGCAGTGCGCGATCCACTGGGCGGCCTGCGGGTCGGCGTCGACCGGGTCGTCGGGGGCGGCGCCCGAGCCGTCGTGGTACAGGCCCTCGGGCGGGCCGGGTTCGAGGCCGAGGGCCGTCGCGAGGGCGGCGCAGCTGGTGCGCCGGAGGATGAGGTGGTGTCCGGGGGCCATCAGTTCGTCGCCGATCACCTGGAGGAAGGGTTCGGCAGTGGTGGCGAAGCCGCCGGGGTAGGCCCGCAGCCGGATGGTGCCGCTCGCCCGGTACTGCGGCCCGGCGAGGACCGTCTCGGCGACGGCGTGCAGGGCCCGGCGGGTGCGGACGACCGTGTCGATGTCCATGTCTTCATGGTGACCTGCACCGGCGGGGACGGCACAACCCGTCGTCCATGGCCAGGAGTCGACAGGTCGATGAGGCGACTTGTCGCCTCTTCCCCGCTTTCGCACGCCGATGACCTGCGGAAGCGGACGGCGCGCCCCGCCGGGGCCCGCCGTGCTCCGCTCAGTGCCCCGCGCGGCGGCGGCGCAGCAGCAGGGCGCCGCCGGCCGCCGCGGCGGCCAGTACGGCGACGACCACCGCCATCCAGGTCCAGGCGCTGTCGGCCTCCGCGGCGGCCTCGGTGCTCCGGATCGGCTGGGTGGAGGCACTCGGCGCGGGGGCGGTGCCGACCGGGGCCACCGGTCCGCTGCTGGGTGCGGTGCCGGGGACGGCGGTGACGTCCACCTCGGCCTCGCCGCGGCCGAGCGCGGGGAAGCCCGATTCGACGACCACCTTCCAGTGGCCGGGCGGCAGTTGGCGGGCGGTGGTGTAGGTGCCGGGCTTGCCGTCGACCGCGACCAGCGGCCAGGGTCCGACCGCGCGGCCGTCCTGGGCGGTGGCGTTCAGCGTGCCGGCGATCTTCTCGTCGACCGGGTCGTGGTCGTTCTCCCAGGTGGCGACGGCGGTGAGGTGCCCGTCGACCAGGCTGGAGACGGTGAAGGCGATGGTGTCGCCGTGGGCACCGGCGGGCTGTGCCGTGCCGAGCACGGTCAGGCCGGTGAGGGCGGTGGCGGTGGCGAGGGTGCGCAGGCGCATGGGGGTGGCTCCTGGTCTGGCCGGCGGGCGGAGGGCCCGGTGGGACGGGACGGCCCGGTGGGACGGGAGGGCCGACTCCCGCCCCACCGGGCTCAGCGGTGCCTCGTCAGGAGGCGGCCTGGATGGTCCAGTTCTGGTAGGACTGGCCGCTGGGCTGCTGCAGTTCCAGCAGCCAGCCGCCGTAGTACCAGCGCTTGCTGGTGCCGAGGACCAGCGAGGAGCCCTTCGCGGTCAGCGCGTAGCCGCTGCCGGCGGAGGTGATCTTCCACTGCTGGCTGTCGGCGGACGAGCAGGGCTGCTGCATCACGTACTGGCCGGCGACGGCCTGCCCGCCGATCTGCAGGCACTTGTCGGAGCGGGCGGAGCGGATCTTCAGGTAGCCGTCGCCGGCGTCCTCGAACAGCCACTGCTGGTTGGAGTAGCCGTGCCGCTGGTAGCCGATGAGCACGGCGCCGTCGCGGGTGGAACCGCCCCACATGTCGGCGGCCTGGCCGGTCAGGCTGTTGATCATCAGGTAGCGGGTGCCGGGCTTGGTCGGCGCGGGGCCGGCCGCCTTGGCGGTGCGGAAGACGGTGGTGCGGCCGGGCTTGGCGGTCTTGCCGGACGTGTCCTTGACCGCGACGGCGACCTTGTACTCGGTGTCGGGCTTGAGGTTGACCAGGCGGACGACGCTGGAGGTGACGGTCGCGATGGAACGGCCGTTGACCTGGAGGTCGTAACCGGCGGCACCGCTGACCGCCGTCCAGCTGAGCACCGCCGAGTTAGCGGTGATCTGGCCGACCGTCACCTTGGGACCGGTGGTCGAGGTCGGGCTGGGGCTCGGGGTGGGCGTCGAGTCGGTCGGGCTCGGGCTCGGCGAGGGCGACTGGGTCGGGTCCGGCGTGGTCGGGCTCGGCGACGGCGACTTGGTCGGGGTCGGGGTCGGCGACGGGTTCGGGTTCGGGTTGGTGCCGCCGTTCGCGAACAGGAACTGGTTGTTGGCGATGTTCCAGTGCGTGGTCAGGTAGCTGCCCGGCTGCGGGTCGGTGTTGAAGTAGTCGTCGTGGTTGCAGTCGAGGCGGTCGTCCTCGGCCCGGTTCGGGCAGAGGGTCTGCATCTTCGGGTAGTACGGCGAGTCGGAGTAGCACATGATGTCCCACTCGTCGACGCAGTGCGCGCCCTTGCTGGTGTGCGGGGCGCTGTTGTTGACGGCGCCGAGGTTGTGGCCGAGCTCGTGGGCGGCGGTGGAGCCGCCCCAGCAGCCGTTGTCGGTGCGGCCGTAGGACGGGCCGAAGTTGGACAGGTTGTCCTGGCCCGGGCGCTCGTCACCGTTGAAGGTGCCGATGCCGCAGTAGACGTTCGCGTCCGCGAAGACCATGTACTTGCGGTCCTTGCGGTTGAAGCCCTGGGCGGCCAGCGCCTTGTTGCTGGCGCCGAACTCCTGCAGGGAGGCCGCGGAGAGCTCGACGTTCAGCACCGAGACGGTGCAGTCGGCCTCGGTGACGAAGCGGATGTGCCGGACGCCGCCGGTCTCCTGGGCGCTCGCGTTGTAGATGGTGTCGGTGTCCGACGCCCACTTCTTGAACGAGGCGAGGTACTGGGCGAACCGGTCGTTGCCCGGCGCGTGGACGTACATCACCTGGACGCGGTTGCCGGTCGAGCCGTCGCCCTCGCAGACCACCTTGGAGCCTTCGGCCGCGGCCCCCGCTCCGGCCGAGGGGGTGCCGGCGGGCTCGGCGGAGCCGCCGAGGGCCTTGCCGGTCTGCAGGTCCAGCACGGGCGGCGCGTCGCTCAGCAGCTCCGCGGCGGACGGCGCGGCGGCCGCGGTCGGGGTGAGGTCGGCGGGCTTCTCGGTGGTCGCGACCACCGGGGCGGTGCTCTTGTGGACGTCGACGCCGCGCGGCGGCGCGTCCGGGCCGTGGGTGCACAGGCCCTGGTCGTTGACCTTGTAGACGCCGACGCACTTGTCGCCGCTGGCGGCCGGCACGAGGCCGCCGTAGACCAGACCGCGGGTCGGGTCGTCCTTGGGTATGGAGGTCACCGGGGCGGGCGCCTCGTTGTGGAGCGGACCGGAGGCCGGCGAGGGCTCCACCTCCTGCGCGATCACGGCGTCCGCGGAGGTGCGGAGCGGCTTGCCGCCCTCCAACGCGGAGCCGATGGTGACGGCTCCCGCGATGAGTCCCGCAGTGATGGCGGTTGCGGTGAACATCAGTCCACGGCGGTTGCGGCGACGGTGCGACGCTTTCCTGTGTGACATGTGTCTCTCCTCGTCGGCCCTCGGTGGGGTGTGGTGCTTGCCGACACCTGGGAGATCCGTGGGACGGGAGGGGATAACAGGAATCTCAAACATTTTTTCGCGGTTGGTTTCGGACGGGACGTCAGAACCACGACGACCGGCCCGGTTGACGGGCCGTCCGAGTACGGAGGAAGAGGAGGAGCGGTGGACGCACGACAGGTGGCCGCCTACCTGGACCGGATCGGCCTGCCGCGGCCGGAGCACGCGGACGCGGCGGCGCTGCGCGCACTGCAGCGCGCGCACCTGGACGCCGTGCCCTTCGAGACGCTGAGCGTGGCCCGCGGCGAGCCGATCGTGCTGACCGAGCGGGCGCTCTGGGAGAAGCTCGTGGAGCGCCGCCGCGGCGGCTTCTGCTACGAGCTCAACGGCGCCTTCGCCGAGCTGCTGACGGCCCTCGGCTATCGGGTGGAGCTGCTCGCGGGCCGGGTGTTCGGCCGGGAGGGCCGGCCGGGGCCACCCTTCGACCACATGGCGCTGCGGGTCGATCTGGACGAGCCGTGGCTGGTGGACGTCGGCTTCGGCCGGTTCAGCCACCACCCGCTGCGGCTGGACGAGCGCGGCGAGCAGCCCGACCCGGCCGGCCGGTTCACCGTCGCCGAGCACGGCGCGGACCTGGACGTGCTGATGGACGGCGAACCGCAGTACCGGCTGGACCCGCGGCCCTACGCGCTGGCGGACTTCGGCCCGACCTGCTGGTGGCAGGCGACCTCGCCGGAGTCGCACTTCACCCGGTCGACCACCTGCTCGCGGCTGACCGGCGAGGGCAGGATCACCCTCGCCGGCACCCGGCTGATCCGCACCGGCACGGACGGCTCACGCACCGAGGAACAGCTGACGGAGGACGAGGCCGTCGCCGCCTATCGCGAGCACTTCGGGATCGAGCTCGACGCGCTGCCGGTCAGCGCACCGCTGCGACCAGCGCGTCACTGACCGACCGCCAGCCCACCCCGGCCTCACGGAAGCCGGCCTCGACCAGCCGGGCGGCGTGCCACTCGGCGGGGTGGCTGTCGCCGTCGGCGTGGTCGCCGTGGATCGCGAAGCGGGCGGCCACCGCCTCGGCGAGCGCCGGCTCGGCGGCGGCCGCCCGCCACCAGCCGGCCCAGTCGAGGACCCCGTCGGCCCGCTCGCGCTCCCGGCGGGCGCGCTGCCGGGCCTCGTCGGCGGCGTTCAGCAGCGGGGTGTCCGACTGCGGCATGTGGTCGGCGTTGGCGAACAGGCCGCCGGGGCGGACCAGCTGCGCGAGGTCGCCGTAGAGCCGGACGAGCGCGTCGGTGCCGAGCCAGTGCAGTGCGGTCGAGGTGACCACCGCGTCGAAGGGTGCGCCGTCCTCCGGCAGCCGCTTCGCCCACCCGGGGTCGTTCAGGTCGGCGGTGACGAGGGTGAGCCGGGGCTCGTCGGCGAAGTGGCCGCGGGCGATCGCCAGCAGCGCGGGGTCGACGTCCACGCCGACCGAGACCGCCCCGGGCAGCCGGGCGAGCAGCCGCTCGCTGATCGAGCCGGTGCCGCAGGCCAGGTCGAGGACGCGCGGCGCCGGGCCGGCCACCGCCTCGACCAGGTCGAGCATCACCCGGAACCGCTCCTCGCGGTCGGGGAGGTACCACTCCTGCTGGCGGTCCCAGCTGCGCTGCCAGTCGTGCCAGGTCGTCATGCCCCACTCCCATCGGTAACGGACAGAGCGCCTGTTCACCTCTTACGCTAGCGAGGGTCGGTAATCACCACAAGGCAGTTTCATGTATTATTTTTCGCTCCGCTTCGGCTGACTCCCGTAGCATTCGCCGGTACAGGCGGCACACCGAGGGAAGCAGCAGCAGGCATGACGGCGGGCCCGGACACCCAGACCCAGATCCAGCAGGACGACGACCAGGAGATCGACTTCGGCCCGGGCATCGACCCCGAGCGTCTGGCCCTGTGCCTGGACGTGCTCGCCGAACTCGACGACCTGCACGTGGACCACCCGGACGCGATCACCGTCCGCAAGGCCGTGGGCGGCATCTTCCGCACGCTCAAGCAGCGCCGCCGCCAGGAGACCCGCGCCCGCAAGACCGCGAACGACCGGATGGTCACCGCGCGGACGGCGACCGGCGCACCCGGCCGGATCGACGACGAGACGGCCGGCGCCTTCGGCCTGACCACCGCCACCACCACCGAGATCGCCGGGATACTCGAGCGCCCCCGCTCCTGCTACACCTGCAAGCAGCGGTACGTCGAGGTCGACGCCTTCTACCACCAGCTGTGCCGCGGCTGCGCGGCGCTCAACCACGCCCGCCGCGGCGCCCGCGCCGACCTCACCGGCCGGCGCGCCCTGCTCACCGGCGGCCGCGCCAAGATCGGGATGTACATCGCGCTCTGCCTGCTGCGGGACGGCGCGCACACCACTATCACCACCCGCTTCCCCAACGACGCGATCCGCCGCTTCAAGGCGATGCCGGACAGCGACCAGTGGATCCACCGGCTGAAGATCGTCGGCATCGACCTGCGCGACCCGGCCCAGGTGATGGCACTGGCCGACGAGGTCGCCGCGGACGGCCCGCTGGACATCCTGATCAACAACGCGGCGCAGACCGTCCGCCGCCCGCCCGAGTCGTACCGCGAGCTGGTGGCCGCCGAGTCGGCGCCGCTGCCGGCCGGTGTGCTGCCCCCGTCGACCGTGATCGGGCGCTTCGGCAGCGGCAACGTGGACCTGCCCGCGCTGCCCGGCCAGGCCTCCGGCGGCAGCGAGCGGATCAGCGCCGAGGACGTGACCGCCCTCGCCCTGGTCACCGGCTCCGCCTCGCCGGCCCGGATCGAGGCCGGCACCGCCATCGACGCCGGCGGCCTCGTCCCCGACCTCGCCTCCACCAACAGCTGGGTGCAGACCGTCGACGAGGTCGGCCCGATGGAGCTGCTGGAGGTGCAGCTCTGCAACTCCACCGCACCGTTCATCCTGATCAGCCGGCTGCGGCCGGTGATGGCCGCGGCCGCCGCCCGGCGCAAGTACATCGTCAACGTCTCCGCCATGGAGGGCGTGTTCAGCCGCGGCTACAAGGGCGCCGGCCACCCGCACACCAATATGGCCAAGGCCGCGCTGAACATGCTCACCCGCACCAGCGCGGAGGAGATGTTCCAGACCGACGGCATCCTGATGACCAGCGTCGACACCGGCTGGATCACCGACGAGCGGCCCCACCCCGACAAGATGCGGCTGCACGACGAGGGCTTCCACGCCCCGCTCGACCTGGTCGACGGCGCGGCCCGGGTCTACGACCCG
This sequence comes from Kitasatospora sp. DSM 101779, assembly GCF_025655475.1. Lineage (GTDB taxonomy): Bacteria > Actinomycetota > Actinomycetes > Streptomycetales > Streptomycetaceae > Kitasatospora. Next base: position 1,528,029 of record NZ_JAHTIK010000001.1, read on the forward strand.
ATCGTCCGCGGCGAGCTCGGCGAGGACCTGTACGGCTGCTTCCTCAAGGACTACTCCAAGGCAGCCTGGTGACCGGCAGCGGTCCCGTGGTCGGCGGCGGGCTTCCGAGCGGCGGCGGTCCGATCATCGGTGCAGGGGTCATCGTCCCCACCACCGACGGGCGGGTGCTGATCGGGCGGCGCACCACCGCGGGCGAACCGCCGACCTGGAGCCTGCCCGGCGGCAAGGTCGACGGCACCGGCGAATCCTTCGAGGAGGCCGCCGCCCGCGAACTCGCCGAGGAGACCGGCATCGTGCTGCCCGCGGCCGCGATGCGGGTCCTGGCCGTCCTGCTCGACCACGAGCTCGGCCGGCCCCGGCTGACCGCGGCCGTCCTCGCCCCGCCGAGCGACGCCCCGGCCTTCGTCACCGAGCCGCACAGCTGCGCCGGCTGGGAGCGGTTCCCGGTGGACGCGCTGCCCGCACCGATGTTCCACCCGTCCGGTCTGGTGCTGGCCCGCTGGCTGCCCGACTACCCGGGACCGGCCGGCGCGCACGTCTATCCGCTCGTCTGAGCGCGGCGGACTGCGCCCCGGGCGCGTTTTCAAGGGTGACAGCCACCCGCCGAAGGGCGCCGGGGGCAGCTCCCGGCAGAAGGCCAGGGGCGGAACTGCGCCACGCAGGCGTGGGCCGCCGCACGGATCGCGGCTTGACCGACACCGTCGAGGCACCCGCATCCGAATCGCGCGGTTCTCCCCCCGCCTTGGGCCGGGAGGTGCCCCCACGCGCGCCTGATCGGCTGCTGGCTACCCCTTGACGGCGGCTCCTGGCCGCAGGCCGGTGGCCGGGGCCGCAGGCCGGTGGCCGGGGCCGCAGGCCGGTGGCCGGGGCCGCAGGCCGGTGGCCGGGGCCGCCTGTCAGCCGTCCTGCGGGCGGGTCAGCAGGACGAAGGTCCGGGCGAAGGCGGTGCCCTGGGCCACCCGCGGCCAGTCCAGCGCCAACAGGGCCTTCGAGGCCTGCTCGTGCAGGTCGCCGCCGACCCGTACCTCGGCGGTCTCCCGGCCGGCCCCGCCGCCGAACAGCAGTGAGAGACCGATCGGGCGGTCCCGGTCGAAGCCGTCCGCGAACGCCGGGGCGAGCTGCGGCAGCAAGGGGCGGGCGAGCATCCAGTCCTGGACCGCACCGTGCCGGTCCCCCGCCCCCCAGGCCGCGATCCCGCCGTGCACGGCGTGCCAGCCGGGCAGCGCATCCTCGTCGTCCGGGTGCAGGTGGCCGGCGAACCGGCCGTTGTGGGCGAGGAGTTCGAGCAGGGTGAGGCCGGTGGTGGAGGCCCAGACCTCGACCGCGCGGCACAGCGCGGGCCCGCTGTCGGCCTCGACGCCGGCCATGCAGTCCCGCACCCTGCGCTCCTGCGGCCGTCCGGCGTTCAGCAGGACGGTCAGGTCGAGGTGGGCCGGGCCCTCGCCGTGCGGGGCACCGACCGCGACGGCGGTGCCGCCCGGGCCGGTGACCAGCGGGCCGTCCACCGTCCAGGTGTCACCGCCGAGTTCCGTCAACCGTTCGGCCACCGCGGCGCGTACGGCCTGCTCGGAGAGCGGGGCGGTGTCGCCCGGCTGCCTGCGGGCGGCCGCGGCGGAGCCGCGCCACCAAGATCCCAACCCCATGGCGCACACCGTAGCGGCGCGGCCGCCCCGGCCGCCACAGGAACGCCGAACGCGTCCGTGCGGCCGCCGGGGCGGGGCCCCGGGTCAGGGCCGGTAGGTCACGTCGCCGGGCGTGTAACGGCAGTTGGCGCCGTCCGGGCCGCTGCCCGCCTCCTTCGGCTCGCCCGAGGTGACGCCGGTGTAGCGCTGGCAGACGGTGATCTTCCGGCTGCCGTCGCGGACCAGGGTCAGCCGGGTGATGGCCGCGGTGTCGCCCAGGTTGGCGTTGATGCCGACGATCTTCTTGCCGGGAGCGGTGGCGATCACGTTGTCGATCACGACGTGGCGGGGGTACTGCGTCTTGCAGTTGCCGCAGGAGCGGTAGAGCTTGCCGAAGTCCTCCACCCGGAAGTTCTTGATGACGAAGGTGCCGGGGCCGTTGTGCTGGAAGACCTTGTCGGCGGCGCCGCGCGCACCGCCGCCGTCCACCGTCATCACCTGGGAGGCGGAGGTGCCCTTGAAGGTGGCGGCGTCCTCGCCGACGTTCTCCCACCAGACGTTGCGCAGGGTGCAGCTGCCGCTGCAGTGCACCCCGTCGGCGGCCGGGTCGCCGAGGACGACGTTCTGCAGCACGGCGCCGTCGGCGAGTTCGAACATGGCGGGCTGGTTCTCGGACTGGCTGCCGCTGCCCAGCGCGCCCTTGCCGACGAAGCGGCGGCCGCCGCCGTCGAAGAGCTTGGCCACCTTCTGGGTGGCGGTCAGCGGCACGTCGGCCCCCTGCGGGGTCGGCCAGCCCGGGATCGCCGTTCCGCCGGCGCCGGTCGCGGTGGCGGTCGGGGCGGACGTGGCCGTCGCGGTGGGCTTCGGGATGGCGGTGGGCTTCGCGGTGGCCGTGGTCGTCGGGGTGCTCGCGGTCGGGGTCGGGGTGCCGGCGACGGGCTTGAAGGTCCAGCGTTTGGCGGGGGCCGAGTCGCAGGAGTTCTGCTGCACCGGCGTGCCGGGCGCGGTCGAACCGTCCTTCACTGTCAGGCACGTGCCGCTCGCCGCGTTGACCACCCGGTGGCCGCCCTCGACGGCCGTCACGGTCCACCGCTGGGAGGCGGCCGCCGGGTCGCAGGCCTCCGCCTGAACGGCGGCACCGGCACCCGTCCTGGCGTCCCGGACACCCGCGCAGCGGCCGCTGCCGGCGTCGACCAGCCGGTAGCCGCCGCCGTCGGCGGTCAGCCGCCAGGTCTCGCCGCCGGCACCGCAGTTCCGCTGGGTCAGCTGCGAGTCTGCCGACGCCGCCGGCGCCTGCAGGCAGAGCCCGCCGGCGGCGCTCACCAGGGTGTAGGAGGACCCGGCCACCGGGGCGGAGGCGGCGGCGTCCGCGCCCGCCCACAGTCCGCCCGCAATGCCGGCGGTCAGCAGGGCGGCCGCACCCCCGACGGCCGCGATCCTGCCGCGCTTCGGGCGTATCGCGCGCTTGCTCACGTGTCATGACTCCTTGGCAACTACCGGTACGGGGAGGGTGCGCCCCGGCATCGACGGGGCCGCCCCGACAGCGGGCCTGGCGGTCCGTCGTCCCGCTGTCCGACGTCCTGTTGCCGCCGCCCGCGGGAAGGTTGCCGCAGGCGGCGGACTTTCCCCCCGCACTCCGCGGACGACCGCGGCCCGGGGAGTCACGGCGGCCGCGGCCCGGCCGGGGGCGGGTCAGCCGACCGGGTTCCAGCCGTCGGTGCCGGCCAGGTAGGCGCGGGCGGTGTACGTGGCGGCCTGCGCGGCGGTCAACTGCGGACGGTCGGCGGTGACGGCGGCCCCGGGGCCGGAGTTGGCGTACTCGGCGAAGCGGGCGGCCCGCCAGGAATACCCGTGCATGTCCGTCCACGGCGCCTGATCCTTCACCGCCGCGGGCAGCACGGTGTTGCGGACGACGAACTGCCCGACCGCGCTCGGCCCGGTACGCCAGGGCCTGCCGAGGTGGAAGGTGCCGGGCGCGGCGGTGCTGCTGATCGTGCTGTCGGTGACGAGGATCCCGTACGGCTTCCCGGCGTCGGTGTTGGGCGCGGCGAGGTACCCGTTGCTGCCGCCGGCGGCGGCGCCGCGGTCCCGCAGGGTGATGTTCACCCGGTCGTAGACGGCGGTGGCGTTGCCGAAGACGAAGTCCACGTCGCCGGCGACGAAGCAGTGGCGGAAGTACTGCCGGTACTGGCCGGTGGCGGCGGGCGCCCAGTCGAGCACGGTGTCCTGGTGGCCGATGAAGCGGGAGTTCAGGTACTGCTGGCGGTCGCCGCGGGCGGCCAGCGCGACGGCCTGGGTGGCGGTGGTGCCGGGGTGGGCGGACCGCTCGAAGGTGTTCTCCACGGTGAGGCCGGTGACGGTGGTGTCGTCGGCCGAGACGGTGAGGGTGGCGCTGCCCTCGGTGCCGTACGTGCCGCCGCCGGGCTTCGGGGTGCCGGCCGCGTTGTCGTACCCGATGACGACGTCCTCGGCGTTGCCGGTGGCGCCCTTCAGCGTCAGCCCCTTCTTGGCGGCCGGGACGTTCACCGTCTCGCGGTAGGTGCCGCGCGCGATCAGCACGGTGTCACCCGGCCGGGCCGCGTCCACCGCGGACTGCACCGTCCGGTGCGCGGCGGAGCCGTCGGCGGCGACCGTCAGGACGCGGCCGGCGGCCGGGGCGCCGGCGCCGTTCTCGGTGAGCACTCCGGCACCGGCCTGCTTCGGCAGCCGGTCCGGCACCGCGGTGGCGGGCTCCAGACCGGCGGCGAGGGCGGGCCGCCAGGAGACGGTCGGCCTGATCTTCTCGGAGTTGACGGCGTTGTACGCGGCGACCAGGTCCACCGCCCTGCCGTCCACCAGGTTGCCGCTGCCCGCGAACGCCCCGGTGCCGTCGCCGCTGAGCAGGTCGGAGGCCTTCCGGTCCGCGGACAGCCGCCAGTGGTTGTTCTGCGCCACGATCTGCGCGCCGGCCCGGGAGTTGACGCTGTAGCTGTGCGCGTAGCCGTCGAGCGGCGCCGTGTCGTAGTAGTTGTCGTAGAGGTGGACCTGCCCGACCCGGGCGAGCGGGGCGCGCTGCACGATGCCCTGGAAGACGTTGTGGTGCAGGGTGACCCGCAGCCCGGTGTCCCGGTCGCTGCTGCCGATCAGCATCGTCTTGTCGTGGTCGGCGAAGCGGTTGTAGGAGGCGGTCACCAGGTCGGAGCCGTTGGTGATGTCCAGGGCGCCGTCGTGGACCTGGTACTCGCGGCCGAACCGGGTCGGGTTGGCGGAGTCCGGGTGCGGCGCGTCGGAGAAGGTGTCGTGGTCGATCCAGACGTGGGTGGCGCCGCGCAGCGAGACGGCGTCGTAGGCCGAGTTCCAGTTGCCGGTCGGACCGTCGGTCGGGTCCCACTGCGGGAAGCAGTCGCGGACGTCGGTGAGGGCGAGATTGCGGATGATCACGTTCTGGGCGTTCTTCACCGTCAGGTTGCCGCCGGTGATCCCGGCGCCGGTGCCCGGCACGCCGACGATCGTGGTGTGCGAGGGAACGACGAGGACGACACGGGCGGCCTGCCGGGCCTGGGCGGCACGACGGGCGTCCTCCTGGCCGCCGGAGGGCACCTTCGTCCGGCCCCGGACCGCGGGATCGTAGGCCTTGGCGTACGCGGCGGCCGACCAGCCCGTACCGGCCGCGTAGTCCTCGCAGCGGAGCGCCCTGCCCGCGTCGTCGCTGTTGGCGTCGATCACGCCCCTGACCCTGATGATCCGGGGCGCGCCCACCGGGCCGGCGGCCAGTGCCCGCGCCAACTCGGCACGGGTGGCGACGGTGAAGGTGTGCGCGGCGTCCGCGGCACGGCCGCCCGTCGTCCCGGCGCCCTCCGCCGCCCAACCGTCCCGGGCCGGCAGCACGGCGTGGGCGAGGTCGGCGGCCGACGTCCCGGCCGCGGGCGGACCACCGGTGGACGCACCGGCGTTGAGGGCGAGCGGCACGGCTCCCAGCGCGAGGACGGCCGCCGCACCCGCCCCGACGAGGGCGAGCCGACGGCGGCCGGCGGGACGGCGGTGCGGGGAAGCGGACATGTCTGTCTCCGAGGGTGAGGCGGTCTGTCTGCCTCTCCGTTGCCGCCGCACCGCAGGAGGTTGCCACCGCACCGTGCCGCACGGAACCGCAGGTCGGCGGAGGTCGGCCGCGGTGTCTTTCTTGATCACGAGCCCCGGCCTGTGCGACGGTGCTCCTTCCGTCACCCGGGAACCGGAGGAGGCAGGCGTGGCCGCCAGGAAGATCGTCAACGAGTCGGAGGTCATCCGCTGGTTCGAGGAGGGCCGCACCTACGCCTGGATGGTCGAGGAGTACCGCCGCAAGTACGGGATCGAGACCGTCCAGTCGATGTGGGGAAACTTCCGCCGCCGCCGTGGACTCGACCGGCGGCTCACCCGTGACGACCACCTCATACCGTGGGCCGTCAAGCCCGAGCACCGCTGGGCCTACCCCGTCATCATGCTGCGCACCGAGGCACGCCGCCGGGACGGGAAGACACTGACCGGGAACGACTCCGACCGCCTCGCCACCTGGCTGCGGATGCTGGACGACGAGAACCGGGTCGTCCACTACGACGCCGGCACCACGGAGGGCTTCCACTACGTGCAACGCGAGCCCGGTGACCGGGACATCGTCCGGGCCCCGGAACGCCGGACCGGCCGTCCGGCGCGCAGCTAGTGCCGCGTCAGGCAACCTTCGCCCCGTCGCGACGCCCGGCACCCACTCTCGCCGCACCGGACGCCGCTCCTGGACGGGCAGAGGCTGCCTGACGCGGCACCAGCCGGCCGGAAGCCCCTCCCCGCATCCGGCCGCCATCCGGGACCTTCGGCCCTCCCCCGGCGGGCAAGGATCTGATGGAGTGTCAGCCGCCCTGCCGCCGACCGGGTTTGCGAGGAGCCCCGACGGCGGCAGGGCACCGTACGCTCCGTACCGCCCAGGAGGCCTCCTTGCCCGCTCCAGCACCGCACACCGAGGCCGCGATCGCCTCGGTCCGCCGCCAGTCCCCCGGCCGCCGCACCGTGGTGGCCCTGCGCGGCGAGCTCGACCTGCACTCGGCCGGCCGCCTGGAGCCGCGGCTGCTGCCGCTGTTGGAGCGGGGCGGCGGCGAACTGGTGCTCGACCTGGCAGCGGTCACCTTCTGCGACAGCTCCGGCGTCGAGCTCTTCCTGCGCCTGAACGGCCGCTGCGCCGCGGACGCCTCGGTGGTGCTGCAGGGGATCCCGCGCCAGCCGTCCCGAGTGATCCGGCTGCTGGGCGCGGACCGGGCGCTGCGCTGCGAGTTCGACCTCACCCCGTAGCCGAGGCCGGGCGCGGACGGCCCGGTCAGCCCAGGACGAGCGGCGCGGACCACACCAGGCGGGTGCCGCCGTCCTGCGGGGCGGACAGTTCGAAGACCCCGCCGACGCCCCGGGCCCGCTCCGCCAAATTCCGCAGTCCGCTGCGCCGCCCCTGCTCGGGGATGCCCACCCCGTCGTCCTGCACGGTGAGCACGACCTGCTTGCCGGTCGCCTGCAGCACCACCTCGACCCGGCCCGCCCCGGCGTGCCGGGCCGCGTTGCTGAGCGCCTCGCCGAGCACGGCCACCACCTCGTCCGCGAGCCGGAGCGGCACGTCGGTGTCGAGCAGGCCCTCCATGCTGAGCCGCGGAGCGAAACCGAGGGCGGACTGGGCCTCCCCCACCGCGGCGACCACCCGGGATCGCAGCCCCTGCCGGGAGTCCTCGCGGGTACGCAGTCCGAAGATGGTCGACCTGATGATCTTGATGGTCTCGTCGAGGTCGGCCACCGCGCGCAGCACCCGGTCGGAGGCGCCGGAGTGGTCGATGACCCGGGCCGCGCTCTGCAGCGTCATGCCGGTCGCGAACAGCCGCTGAATGGCGAGGTCGTGCAGGTCGCGGGCGATCCGGTCACGGTCCTCCAGCATCGCCAACTGCTCGGCGTCGCGGCGGCGTTCGGCCAGCTCCAGGGCGAGCGCCGCCTGGTCGGCGAAGCCCGAGAGCGGGCCGATCTCACGGTCGGTGAAGGCGGGTTCGCCGCTCCGCCGGGCAAGCAGCAGCACGCCCGGAATGTCACCCTCCTGCCGCCCGATCGGAACGGCGACGGCCGGCCCGAGGCCGCCGTACCCGGTCGGCCCGACGGCCGGACCGACGGACGGGCCATCAGCGGCTCCGCCGGCCGGCCGGTGGTCGTCCGCCAGGCCGGTCGTCGTCACCGGGTGACCTCCGGTGACCGCCCGGCCGGGCAGGGAGCCGTCCAGCGGCAGCAGCCGGCCGAGCCGGGCCGCGGTGTCGCCGCCGAGGGCGAGTTCGACACGCAGCGCCTGGCCGTCGCCGGTCGGGGCCGACATGTCGGCGAGTTCGGCGCCGGTGATGGCCATCGCCCGCTGGGCGATCAGTTCGACCACATGGGCGCGGGAGGTCCCGGAGAGCAGGCTGCGGGTGATCTCGGCGCTCACGGCCAGCCAGCGCTGCTGGCGCTGCGCCTCCTCGTAGAGCCGCGCGTTGTCGATGGCGACCCCGGCCGCCACCGCCAGGGTGGAGATGACGGACTCGTCGTCGGCGTCGAAGCCCTCGCCGTTGCGCTTGTCGGTCAGGTAGAGGTTGCCGAAGACCTCGTCGCGGACCCGGACGGGCACGCCGAGGAAGGTCCGCATCACGGGGTGGTGCGCGGGGCAGCCGTGCGAGGCGGGGTGCGCGGCGAGGTCCTCCAGCCGGAGCGCCTCGGGCCGGCGGATCAGCTCACCGAGGATGCCCTTGCCCGTCGGGTACGGGCCGATGTCGGCGATCTCGTCCACGCCGAGCCCGACGGTCAGGAACTGCGAGAGCGTCTCCCCGTCCGGGCCGATCACGCCGAGTGCCGCGTACTTGGCGTCGACGAGGACGGCGGCCGCCTCGACGATCCGCCGCAGCACATGGGTGAGGTCGAGCTCGCGGCCGACCGAGAGGACGGCCTCCAGCAGGCTGTGCACCCGGTCCCGGGTGCCGCGGGCGGCGTCGATCCGGGCCTGCAGTTCCTCCAGCAGCTCGTCCAGCCTCAACTGCGGGATCCGCGGCCTCATCGCGTCCTCGCCCACCGGGTCTCCTCACCCTTCGCCACCGGAGGATCGATTCTTGCAGAAGCCGCGGGCGCGGATGGGCAGTCCGGCATGCAAGACGCCGGACGGCCCGGTTCCGGCGGAGCACCGGCGGGGTCACTTCACGGCGGCGACTGCCGTGTTGAGCAGGACGACGGTGACGCCGGGCCGGCCGTGGGAGCTCCTCGGCGGGCACGGCCGGGGCGCGCGACAGCGCCGCCGCCGGCGCGGCGCCCCGCTCAGCGGACCGCCGCCGGGCGGGCCGGGAGGTGCCAGAGGTTGCGCAGGTGCAGGGCGTCCAGGTCGTGCTGGAGCTGCGGGCGGGGCACGGCGAGCACGGGACACACCGACCGGCGGACGCAGTGGGCCGCGACGGAGGGCCGCAGGCCGCGGCGGAGGCGGCTGCCACCCGCACCGACCACCAGCAGGTCCCCGGGGCGGTCCGCGATGCCGACCAGGGCCCGGCCGGCCTCGCCGCGGACGGTCAGCGGCTCCAGCGGCACACCGGGGTCCGTACCGCCGAAGGCCTCCTCCAGGGCGGCGGTGAGCCGGGCCGCGGCCGAGTCGCGGACGACGGCCAGCAGCGGCGGGCACGGCGAGCGCCGGTAGCCGATCTCGCCGCCCGGCGGCTCCCAGGCCAGCACCGGGACGACCGGCACGCCGAGCGGCCGGGCGTCGGCGACCGCCCGGTGCAGGGCGGCCAGGCTGCCCAGCGAGCCGCTGACCCCGACCACGATCCTGCGCCGACTGCCGTCCATGTCCGTTCCTCCGTCTCGCCGGTGCGTTCCCCCTCAGCAGTACCTGTCGGGAACGGCCGGAACGGACGTCCTTGACGGCTCCCTGACGCCCGGCGGCCCCATCCCGACGCTCCCCTGACACGCCGGGGCCCCCGCCGCCCGCGCGCGGTGTCAAGGAGCCGTCAGGGAAGCGACCGCGGGCATCAGGATCGCGTCAACCGCGGGTGCGGCGGGCCGTGGCGGGCGTCCCATGGAGGTGCGGAGGCTGTCGAAGGAGGCGCGTCGGTCATGGCCGGAGCGGTACGGGTGGTGGTGGGACTGGACGGATCGCCGGAGAGCCTCGCTGCGCTGGAGCGCGCGGTCCGCGAGGCGGCGCGGCGGGAGGCCGTCCTGGTGGCGGTCTCCACCTGGAGGCCGTCGGAGCACGGTCCCGGGTCCGGCGCGGCGGCGGAGCGTACGGCGCATCGGCGTGTGGACGCCTCCTTCGCCCGGGTCCTCGGCGGGTACCCGTCCGGGCTGGTGATCCGGCCCGCCGTGGCGCGTGGCGGGCTCGGTCCTGCGCTTGTCGCGGCGGCGGAGCCGGACGACCTCATCGTGGTCGGCGACGGCGGCGGCCGCCTCGCCCGGCTGCTGCACGCCTCACCGGCCGCCCACTGCCGGGCACGGGCACGGTGCACGGTCCTCACGGTGCCGCCGCCCCACCGGGTGTCCGCCCGCGCCCCGGCCTGGGCACCCCCGGCCCGGACACCCCCGACGTGGACTCCGGCGGCCTGAGCCACGGTCGATGATCGGCGATCGGCGGTCAGCCGACGTGGACGTGCGGCCGCCGCGACGGATCCGGTTCGGCCTCGCGGAGCACCTCGCGGGTGACCGGGGCGACCTCGCCCTGGCCGAACAGGAAGAACCGCAGGAACTGGGCGAACGGATTGCCCTCCGTCCACTCGAAGTAGATGTGCGGCTGCTGCCCGGTCGTGTCCCGGACGTGCAGCAGCAGGGCGGCGAGCGCGTTCGGCACGCTGGAGTGCTCCAGCGTCAGCACCCGGTACCGGTCGTGCACCACCTCGCCACGCACCTGCAGCTCCGCCTCGAAGTCGGACGGGTCGCGGATCGTCACCTCGACGAAGACCAGGTCGTCCTCCGCAGGAATGGCATTGTCGGTGCGGATCTGGTGCAGCTTGTCCCGGTACTCGGCGAGGTCGCGCCGGTGCGGCTCGTTGGCGATGAGCCGGATCTCCCGGTGCGTGCCGTCGCGGACGAACCGCTCGGCGAACGTGTCCATCACGACGTCGGTGACGCGCAGTTCGAAGGCGCGGGCGAGCCGGGAGGCGAGCGAGATCAGCACGATCGCCGCGATGAAGCAGGCACCGATCTTCACGCCGTCGGGCCGCTCGGCGATGTTCGCGCCCGTGGTGTAGAGGAAGACCGCGGCGATCACCGCGAACCCGATCGACCAGCGGCGCTCGCCGGCCTTCCGGGCCGCGATGGTGACGGCCACGGCGGCCGAGCTGATCAGCACGAGGACGCCCGTCGCGTACGCGCCGCCCTGCTTGTCGACACTCGCGTCGAAGATCCAGGTGACCAGGAAGGCCACCGCGGTCAGCACCAGGACGGTCGGACGGACGGCGCGCGCCCAGTGCGGGGCCATGCCGTAGCGCGGCAGGTAGCGCGGCATCAGATTGAGCAGACCGGCCATCGCGGAGGCCCCGGCGAACCACAGGATGGCGATGGTGGAGATGTCGTAGACCGTCCCGAAGCCGGTGCCGAGGTACTCGTGGGCCAGGTAGGCGAGGGCGCGGCCGTTGGCCGCGCCCCCCGGCTCGAAGGCAGGGGCGGGGATCAGCAGGGTGGTGATGAAGCTACTGGTGATCAGGAAGACGCTCATGATCAGGGCGGCCGTGGTGAGCAGCTTGCGGGCGCCCCTGATCCGGCCGACCGGCTCCTGCTCGGTGTCGCCCGGGTCGCCCTTGATGTGCGGCATCACGGCGACACCGGTCTCGAAGCCGGACAGGCCGAGGGCGAGCTTGGGGAAGACGATCAGCGAGACGCCGATCATCGCGACCACGTTGCCGTGCTCCGCGGTCAGCGCATGCGTCCAGTCGGTGATCAGATCGGGATCGGAGAGCACCTCCACCAGGCCGGTCGCGACCACCACCACGTTCAGCGCCAGATAGATGGCGACCAGGAAGACCGCGACCCCGATCGCCTCGCTGAACCCCTTGAGGAAGACGCCGCCGAGCAGCGCGATCAGCAGCAGGGTGATCAGCACCTCGCGGCCCTGCAGACTGCCGGTCAGGTGCGGGTTCTCCACCAGGTGGGCGGTGGCGTCGGCCGCGGACAGGGTGATGGTGATGAGGAAGTCGGTGGCGGCGAAGCCCAGCAGCGCCAGAACGAACAGCTTGCCCTGCCAGAAGCTCAGCAGCCGTTCCAGCATGGCGATCGAGCCCTCGCCGTGCGGACTCTCCTTCGCCACTCGGCGGTACACCGGCAGTGCCCCGCACAGGGTGACGAGGACGAGCACGATGGTGGCCAGCGGCGAGACCACGCCGGCCGCGAGGGCCGCGATGCCCGGCTGGTAGCCCAGGGTCGAGAAGTAGTCCAGACCGGTCAGGCACATGACGCGCCACCAGCGCTGCCCGTGTTCCTCGGGCAGTTCGGCGTGCGGGCCGGGGTGCTGTTTGGCGGTGTCCGCCATGCCTTCGAGCATCCAGGCCCGGAACCGCGCACGCCTGGACGGCGCCGCGCCCTGGCCCGACGGAACTGAGACCACCGTTGCACTCCCGTCAGCACAAGGGCACCGGGCCGGCCCGGCGGAGGACCACGCCAGCGTAAGTGACCTCCTCCCCCGCACCCGGGAGGCCGCCCCGCCCCGTCACCCGCCGCCCGTCACCCGCCCCCCGATCGGCGGGCGGCACCGGCAGGATCCGCGGCACACCCCCGGCGGGTCGGTGCTCGCGACCCCGCGGCCCGAGCGGAAGGGGGATCCCGGGGGCTGCAGCTCGTGGTACCGCCCTCTCGGCGCCGAGAGGGCGGTACCACCCGACACGGGTGGTGTGGAGCGGACGGTCACCCCGGCGGACCCGCTGGCCCGTTCTGCCGCCCCAGGCCAGTTATTCATACGATCACATCTACCGGTCTGGAGAGGCCGCCCCGAGCGATGCCGACGCGCGCTCGGCCGGCACGGCGGGGCCACCCGGGCTACACCTCGACGTGGGAGCCCATGATGACCGTGCGGTCGCGCGGGAGGCCGACGTACTCGGCGGCGTCGGCCGTGATGTACGAGGTGGCGATGAACAGCCTCTTGCGCCACGGCGCCATCGTCGGTTCCTTGCCGCGCCGGAGCTCGATCTTCGACAGGAAGTACGTCGCCCGGTCGAGCTGCAGCTCGCCCCCCGGCGTCGACCGGTTCGAGCAGCGCGAGCGCGCCGGGTACGTCGGGTGTCTCCATGTAGCCGACCCGGGCGGCGACGTGGATGGTCCCGTCGTCGGCGCCGACCAGACGTCCCGGCACACCTGTGGTCATCTTGTCGGGGCTTCGGCGGCCGGCGGTTTGCGTCGCCGACCGCCTCGGCCCACCGTGCGGGCCTGGCGCGTCGATGTTCCCTAGGAGGTTCCCTAGGAGCGGATTGCTTCGGCGTCAGGAAGCCGTAGAGGACGGGCTTGTCGCCGGCTCCGGTCCCCGGCTCCCGCCCCGGCGCCGCAGCCGCGTCGCACCGGTCCGGGCGCCGGAGAGGGCCCCGCTCCAGCGCAGCCGACGCCGTGGCCGCGGGCGCGGCACGGTGCCTTCAGCCTTGCAGGTGATCGACCGGTCCCGACGACCGGGCACCGGAGTCCGTGCGTTCCGCGAGGAGGAACAGGACGGCGGCCGCAGCGGCGAAGCCGACGCCGACGGCCGTGCAGGCCGTGACCGTGGTGACGGCGGCGTCGGCGATCCGGGGGATGCCGTTGACGAGCGCGATGGCGTAGGTGCACAGAACCCCGTACGCGCGAAGCCGCATCCCGGCCTGTCGCTGCCGCATCCACGGTGGTGTCCACCCGGCCAGTACCGCCACCGGCACCGGCAGCAGGAGCGCCGTGCACACTGCCAGCGCTGTCCAGTGGTACAGCGGATCGCCGTTCACTCCACCCCTCTAGGTGATCGCCAACCTACGGACGATCCGCGGGGCCCGTCCACCGCCGAACGCCGCACATCCGGAGCAATCACAGCTCACCTCGCCGGCCGCCCCGCGGACGGGCTTCGGGATTGCGGCGCCGAGCGGCGGGCGGCCGGCGGGCATGTATGGCATCACGCGATCCCAAGCGGCACCACCTGGCGCCATCTGGCGTCACCCCGTCGCCACGGGCGCCGTTTCCGCCTGGGCGACCGGGCACCGAAGCCGCACGTGTCCGCAGATCGAGGCCCTCTCTTGCGGCAAGCATCAGGGAGGCGCCATTCAGCCTTGCGCATGGCGCCATGATGGCGCCACAATGGCACCATGGACCTCACTCCGTATGTCGACACCCTGCGGCGCGAACTCGCCGTGGCCGCCGAGGCCGGCGGCGACGAAGCCCGCGCGCTGGCCGAGCGGCTCACCGCACCCCTGGAGTCGGCGACCCGCCTGACGATGCTCAACGTGCTCTCCGCCGCCATGGACGAGATCACCCGCGAGCTCGCCCCCGGCTCGGTCGACGTACGGCTGCGCGGACTGGACCCGGACTTCGTGGTGACGCTGCCGCCCACCACCGGCGGCCCCGCTGAGCCGGCCGCCCCGTCCGTCGAACCGCCGGCGGCGCAGTCCCCCGCCGACGGCGACGAGGGCGGCACCGCCCGCGTCAACCTGCGCCTGCCGGCCCACCTCAAGACACGCGCCGAACAGGCCGCGGGCCGCCAGGGCCTGTCGGTCAACGCCTGGCTGGTCCGGGCCGTCTCCGCCGCCCTCGACGACGGCGCCGCACCACGCACCACGGAGAGAACCCGGGCCGCCGGACAGCGCTTCACCGGCTGGGTGCGCTAGCGCTCCGGGCCCGCACCCGCACCACTTCACCCACACCGCATCCCACCGACGGGAACATCCCGAAGAGCCAAGAGGACGGGACAGCCATGCCTTCTTTCCACACCCCCGAACCCATCTCCGTGACCGCCCGCGTGGAGGCCGGTTCCGTCCGGCTCACCGCCGGCGACCGCAGCGACACCGTCGTCGAGGTGCAGCCCCGCGACCCGAGGAAGGAGCAGGACGTGCGGGCCGCCGACCGGACCGAAGTCACCTACGCGGACGGCGTCCTGACCGTCACGACGCCCAAGCAGCCCTTCTCGCCCCGCCGCCCCGGCATCGTCGACGTGACGGTCGGGCTCCCCGCCGGCTCGCACGTCGCCGTGGCCGGCTCGTGGGCCCAGGTGCTCGGCGAGGGCCGGCTCGGCGAGGTCCGGGTGAAGACCTCGTCGGGCGACGTCCGCCTCGACGCGACCGGCCCACTGCACCTGGAGGCATCACACGGCTCGATCACCGTCGACCGGGTCGAGGGCGCCGCCGAGATCACCACCAGCTCCGGCAGCGTGCGTGTCGGCACCGTCAACGGACCCGCCACGCTGAAGAACTCGCACGGCACCACCACCGTCGGCACCGCCCTCGGCGACGTGCGGGTGAGCGGCACCAACGGCGACATCGACATCCACCACGCCGAGGCCTCGGTGACCGCCACCACCGCGCACGGCACCGTGCGCGTGGGTGAAGTCGTCCGCGGGACGGTCCAGTTGGAGACCTCCTTCGGCTCCATCGAAGTCGGCGTCCGCAAGGGCACCGCCGCCTGGATCGACGCCGGCTCCGGCTCCGGGCAGGTCCGCAACGCGCTCGCCGACTCCGAGGCCCCGGAGCAGGCCGAGGAGACCGTCGAGGTCCGCGCCCGCACCGCGCACGGCACCGTCGACATCCTCCACGCCCGGGCCTGACCTGCGGCAGCACCGCAACGACTCCCCCGCTCCAGCCACGTCAGCCTCTTCAACCGGAGAGCCCCATGCCTTCCTCTGTCATGCCCGCGCCCAGGAGCGACCTGGCCATCGCGGCGAACGGGCTGCGCACGTCCTACGGCGACAAGACCGTCCTCGACGGCATCGACCTGGCCGCCCCGAACCGCGACCCCGAGTGACCGCACGGGCCGTTCCCCGGGGCCCGACCGCCCGGGGGCGGCGCACTCCGACACCACGTCGGCCTGCGCCGCCCTTCGGCGTTCTCGACCTGCGCACGGCCCGGCCGTTCGGGGCTCCCAGGACGTTACCCCGGGTCAGCGCTCACGCCCCCGCGGCTTGAGGGGGAACGGGGGCAGCTCCGGGGCCGGGAGACGCTCACCGGCGTAGCCGTGGACCTCGCCGAAGCGCTCGCCCGCCTGCCACTGTTCGCGGGCCTCGGTGATCTCCTCGGCGGTGCGGCCCACGAAGTTCCACCACATGACGAGCTGCTCCTCGAAGGGTTCACCGCCGAGGAGCAGCAGCGCCGCGTCGGTGCGGGCGAGCAGCGGCAGTTCGCGGCGGCCGCAGCCGAGGTAGAGGATCGAGCCCGGTTCGACCCGGACGCCGTCCACGTCGACGCTGCCGGTCATCGACAGCACCGCGTACTCGAAACCGGGGTCCAGCGGCAGCCGGTGGGCGGCGCCCTCGCGGAGGGTGAGGTCGGCGCCGACCAGCGCGCTGTAGGTGGTGCCCGGGGAGGCCGCTCCGTCCAGGGTGCCGAGGATCAGCCGGGCGTGCAGCCCGCCCGCGGTGACCTCCGGCAGGTCGGCGTGGTGTTCGAAGGCGGGCCCGGTGTGCCGGTGGGCGTCGGGCAGGGCGACCCAGAGCTGGGCGCCGTGCAGCAGCCGGGCGTGCTCGCGGGGCGACTCCTCGGAGTGCGAGATCGCCCGGCCCGAGGTCATCAGCCCCAGCTCGTACGGCCGGACGGTCTGCAGGCTGCCGAGGCTGTCGCGGTGCAGCACCTCGCCCTCGTGCAGCCAGCTCACCGTCTGCAGGCCCATGTGCGGGTGCGGCGGGACCTGCATGCCGGGCTCGTCGGCGATGTCGTCCGGGCCGTAGTGGTCGACGAAGCACCAGGCGCCGACCATCCGCCGTCCCAGGGTGGGCAGCAGCCGGCGCACCACGGTCGACTCGCCGAGCGGCACCTGACGGCCGGCCACCAGCTGCTTCACCGGCCCGTCGGAGGCCTCGCCGCCGCAGCGGGAGGCGGCGGGGCGGACGTCGAGGTTGCTCATGCCGCCGAGTATCCCCCTGCACCCGGCCGCGGCCCGGCAGGCGCGGGACGGGCGAGCCGCGGGCAGCGGCGGGAGAACGCGGCGGCCGTCAGGGCCGGCGGGCGAGTGCCTCGCCGAGGAAGGCGGTGGCGTCGGGGAGGACGCGGCGCCAGAAGCCGTCGGTGTGGGCGCCCCGCGGGAAGTGCGTCTCGGCGGCCCGGTCGGCGAGCGTGCGGGCGGCCGGGCAGAACGGGTCCTCGGTGCCGCACCAGACGGCGAGCCTGCGGGTGAGCGGCCGGTCGAGGTGGCGCAGCGGCTCGTGCGCCTGCCAGTCGGCCTCGTCCTGGTAGGCGTCGACGGGGCGGGCGTCACTCCAGGACGTGAACAGGGCGGGGCTGAGCAGTGCGGCGGCGGCGAGTCCGCCGTTGCGGGCGCGAGCGTACTGGAGTGCGCCGGTGCCGCCCATGGAGATGCCGAGCACCCCGGTGGGGGCGGCCAGGCCGCGGGCGGCGAGCCAGCCGGGGACTTCGTCCAGCAGCATGGCCATCGGGTCGTCGCCGGGAGTGCGGGGGTGCCAGTAGGTGGCCTCGCCGCCGTCCACCGCGACGAGGTGGAAGGGCGGCACGCCCTTGGCGGTGGCGGCGGCCAGGAACTGCGGCAGGCCGAGGTCGACCAGGGCCGCGGCGGAGCCGCCGCGGCCGTGCAGGGCGAGGCAGACGGGCAGGTCGGCGCGGGGCGCGGTGCCGGGCGGGGAGACGACGGTCACCTCGACGCGGCGGCCGCGGGCCTTGGAGGCGAGCTGGTCGGTGCGGACGGGGCCGGGCTCGACGGCCGGGACGGTCCCGTCCGGGCCGGTCATGCCGATGGCTCGGCGCAGCCGGTCGCCGCCGGGCAGTACGTCCTCGATCATCGCGCCGCCGACGGCGGCGGCGCCCACGCCGACGACCAGCAGGGCCTGCAGGAACCTGCGCCGGCCCGTTCCGGTGTCCGGCTGCTCCGCGGCCGGCGGGCCGTCCTGTCCGCCGGCCGTCGGGGCGCCCGCGGGTACGGTCCGCCCCGTCCCGCGCGACTGCTCCGGGAGCCTCCCGGTCGCCGCCGCGGTCGTTCCGGCCGTCCGTTCCTCGCGGCTCGCTCCCAAGGCCCCTCCCCCGATCGATCTTGGGCCCCTACTCTACGGGCCGTCAGTTCCGGCCGTCCCCGCCGCCCTTCCGACCCGTATGCGCCCCCGAGGGCCTTCCCGCCTCAGTGGCGGCAGGACCAGTGGGCGCCGGCGGTCGCCGCGTCGGCCTGGGCGCGCAGGGCGCGGACGGCCTCGGCCGGGTCGTCGGCGTTGTAGACGGCGGAGCCGGCGACGAAGACGTCGGCCCCGGCCTCGGCGCAGCGCTCGATGGTGGAGGGGGCGACGCCGCCGTCGACCTGCAGCCAGAGGTCGAGGCCGTGCTTGGAGATCAGCTCCCGGGTGCGGCGGATCTTGGGCAGCATGATGTCCAGGAAGGCCTGGCCGCCGAAGCCCGGCTCCACGGTCATGATGAGGATCATGTCGAGCTCGGGCAGCAGGTCCTCGTACGGCTCGATCGGGGTGGCCGGGCGCAGTGCCATCGAGGCGCGGGCGCCCTTGGCGCGGATCTCCCGGGCGAGCCGGACGGGCGCGGCGGCGGCCTCGACGTGGAAGGTGACCGAACCGGCGCCGGCCTCGACGTACTGCGGGGCCCACCGGTCGGGCTGCTCGATCATCAGGTGGCAGTCGAGCGGGGTGTCGGTGGCCTTGGCGAGGGACTCGACGATCGGCACGCCCAGCGTGAGGTTGGGGACGAAGTGGTTGTCCATCACGTCCACGTGCAGCCAGTCCGCACCGCGGACGGCCTCGGCCTCGTCCGCCAGGCGGGCGAAGTCGGCGGAGAGGATGCTGGGGTTGATCTGCGCCATATCCGGGTACCTTCACAGCTCGGTGCGGGCGGTCGTCTGCGGCCGCTTCCTCCCATCATCGCGTGAAGCGGTGGCCGGAGGGAAAGCCGCGGCTCCCGGGTGACCCGCATCACAGGGCGGGCCCGGCGGGTCCGCCCGACCACCCGCAGGTCCGCTCAGGGGGGCGCCGGCAGCACCGCGTGCGCCTCGGCCCGCATCAGGAGCCGCACGGCTCCGGAGAGGCTGTCAGTCCGTGGCCGAACACGTCCATCCCGCCCGTGCCCTGTGGTGGCTCTTCGAGCCGGTGCACGCCCTCACCTACTTCGCGCCCGAGGGCCGGGCCGCCTACGAGTCGGTCGGCCTGCGCGGCTACTGGCGGGGCTACTTCGGCGGCCGGGCGGCTCCGCTCGGCGCGGTTGACGCGCCGCCGGTTGTCGCCGCGTTCTTCAACTTCGCGCCGGCGATGGTGGAGCGGGCACTGCCCGACATCTGGCACCGGGCCGCGCCGGAGGCGGCGCTGCGGGCGCGCCTGGCCGGGGCGACCGCCACCCTGGAGCGGGTGCTGGAGACGGTGAAGCCGGACCTGGTCGACCGCTCGGTGGAGCTGCTGGAGCGTGCGGTCGACGGACTGGACTGCGGTGGCCGGGTGCTGGCCGCGGCCAACGCGGCGCTGCCCCGGCCGCAGGACCGGCTCGGCCGGCTCTGGCAGGCGACGACGGTGCTGCGCGAGCACCGCGGCGACGGCCATGTCGCCGCCCTCGTCTCCGAGGGCCTGGACGGCTGCGAGGCGCTGGTGCTGCGCTGTGCCCTGGACACCCGTCGCGAGACGCTGCAGCCGCACCGCGGCTGGACGGACGAGCAGTGGGACGCCGCCTCGGCCCGCCTGGTCGAACGGGGCTGGCTGCACGGCGACGGCACGATCGACGCGGAGGGCCGATCCCGGCACCGCGCGCTGGAGGCGGTCACCGATCTGGCGGCCGCCCGGGTCTGGGACGGCTTCCACCGCTCCGAGTTGGACGAGCTGGCGACCGCGCTGCGCCCGATCGCCACGGCGTGCCGGGCGGAGCTGCCGCTGTTCAACCCGATCGGTCTGCCGACGACGGGCTGAGCCGCGGTCGCGGCGCGGCCGGGGAGGCCCGGATCAGAGTGCGGCGGGCGTGGTGCGGGCCGCGCGGGCGGTCCACCGGCCGTCGTGCCGCGCGATGCTGATGGGGTGCCCGAAGCAGGCGCTGATCAGCTCGGTGGTGACGACCTCGTCGACCGGCCCGGCCGCCACGCAGCCGCCCTCGCGCAGCAGCAGGGCGTGGGTGGTGGTCTCGGGCAGCTCCTCCAGGTGGTGGGTGACCAGCACGGTCGCGAGGCCGGGGTGGCGGCGGCGCAGCAGGTCGAGGCTGCCGAGGAGCAGTTCGCGGGCGGTGAGGTCGAGTCCGGTGGCGGGCTCGTCGAGCAGCAGCAGCCGGGGCTGCGGCATCAGGGCCCGGGCGATCAGGGCCCGGCCGCGCTCGCCCTGGGAGAGGGTCGTCCAGGGGTCGTCGGCGCGGTGGGCCATCCCCATGGTGTCCAGCAGGTGTTCGGCGTGCGCGGACTGGTCGGCGGTGGGCCGCCACCGGGGTTCGGGTTCGATGCTGTTGGTGAGTCCGGTCAGCACCACGGTGCGGACGGGCAGCGGGGAGCGCAGCGGGTGGCGCGGGTTGACGTGGCCCAGGTGGGAGCGCAGCGCCCGGATGTCGACCCGTCCGAGCCGCCGGCCGAGGACGTGCACCTCGCCGTGGGTGGGGTGGGAGACCGCGCCGAGCAGGGCGAGCAGGGTGGATTTGCCGGCGCCGTTGGCGCCGAGCAGGGCCCAGTGCTGGCCGGCCTCGACGGTGAGCGAGACGTCCCGCAGCAGGTGGCGGCCGTCGCGCACGACGTCGACGGCGTCGGCGCGCAGCAGCGGCGCGTCGGGCAGTGGTTCGGCACTGGACACGGCGGCCTCCCGGGCGCGGTCGCGGCCGTACGGATCCGTTCCGGCGGGCCTCGGACGTCGCCGGCGCCGGGCCGTTCGCCGCGCGCGTCACGGCCGTGCTCCCGGAGCAGGCACCCGGATGATCTCAGAATCCGGCCGCCACTGCGCCTGCGCCCACCTGCCGGACGGCCCGGCCACCGGGCGGGCCCACCGGCCGTGCCGCCCGGACGTACCTCCCGGGAGGGAGCGCGTCCCTCCCGGGCGGAGGCCGTCCGGCTCGGCCTTCGGGCGGGCTCGGCCCTTCATCAGGGTGGTCAGCTCATCAGGGTGTTCAGCTCGCCGTACTCCAGGGCGCCGGTGAGGCTGCCGTAGGTGCCGGTGGCGGCGAGTTCCTCGGCGACCTTGCGGACGACCGCGTAGGCGGCCTCGGCGACCGAGGAGCCGAGGCTCACCCGGGCGACGCCGAGCTCGGACAGCTCCGCCACGGACGGGGCGCCGGGGCCGGCCAGGATGTTGACGGGGGCGTCGATGCCCTCGGTCAGGGCGGCGACGACCGCCGGGTCGGTGACGCCGGGGACGAAGATGCCGGTGGCGCCGGCCCGCAGATAGGCGGCAGCGCGGTCGAGCGTCTCCTTGAGCCGGGTGTCCTCGGGTCCGACGGCGCGGAGGTAGGTGTCCACGCGCGCGTTGATGTAGAGCGGAATGCCGGCGTCGTCGGCGGCGCGGCGGGCGGCTGCGATCCGCTCGGCCTGCTCCTCGGTCGGCCGCAGGCCGACGCGGCCGTCCGTCCGCGCGTCCTCGATGTTGATGCCGACGGCGCCGGCCCCGACGACCCGGGTGACGGTGTCGGCGACGTCGGCCGGGGTGGCGCCGAAGCCGCTCTCGATGTCGGCGGTCACCGGGACGGACACCGCGTCGACCACCCGGGCGATCAGCTCGACGGCCCGGTCGCGGTCGAGGTGGTTTCCGTCCGCGGCGCCGAGCCCCCAGGCGACGCCGGCGCTGGTGGTGGCGACGGCCTTGGCGCCGGCCGCCTCGACGAGGCGGGCGCTCGCGGCGTCCCAGGCGTTGGCCAGGGCCAGCGGGGCGGCGGGGTCGTGGAGCGAACGGAGCAGCTGGGCCTTCTGGTGCTGTGCAGTCATGTCCCGTATTGGACCAAGGCGGTGGGGTGGACCGCTCGCGGTTTTGCGACTCGGCCGTCGATCGGGTGGACCCGCCCTACTCGGCGCGGCGCGGGGTGGGCGGGCCGAGGACGACGCCGCGGCCGGCGTAGAAGCGGTCCAGGTCCGGCCAGGGCACCCGGGCGAACTGCTGCGATCCGTCGGGGAAGCCGGAGGGGTTGTGGATCAGCAGGGCGTCGTCGTCCGCACCCACGGCGAGCACCAGGTGGCCGCCGGTCCGGGGCGGGGCCGGCTCCAGGGTGCGGATCGACGGGTGGACGGAGATCATCGGCAGCCGGCCCGCCTCGAGGTGACCGCGCAGTTCCGCGGCGGGCATCGGGGCGCGGGCGTCCGCGAACAGGCCCCAGCGCTCCCGGACGTAGGCCGCGAAGGGGGCGTGGACGAGTCCGTCGAGCCGCCCGTCGGGGTGGCGGACGTAGGCGCCGGCCTCGCGGCTCTCCTCGGCGAGCCGGACGATCGGCGGGGCGACGCCCCACCAGTGGTCCAGGGCCATCCGCAGGCAGGCCATGCCGCAGGCGCGCCAGGACCAGTACGCGTACTCGTCCCGGTCCGGCGCGCCCGACTCCTCCCAGCGCGGGTCGTCCTCGGCGAGGACGGTGCCGGCCAGGATGTCGGGGACGAGCTCGGGGGATTCCCACTGCGCGTAGTAGGGAACCGGGTGGCTGATCGGCTGCACAATGATCATTCTGACGCACGGGCGGACGGCTCGCCTCGCCGGTGGGGCCTGGATGCGCGCACCGCCCGGCACGCCGGGACCGTGCGTCTGCGCCCCACCGGCCGTGCGGCTCAGACGATGCCGGCGCCCCGCAGCAGCCAGCGGTTGGTGCGGCCGACCAGCCCGGCGCGGTCGAGCACGCCGACCACCTTGGCGGCCATCTCGGTCTTGGCGGCCCGCCAGTTCGGGTTCCGCTTCGCGGCCCGGCGGCCCTCCTTGGGGTCGATGCCGACCGCGGCGTACACCCGCGGGTTGATCAGGTTCGTGGTGGCGACGTGGATGACGATGCCCATGAGCAGCTGCTCGACCCGGCGGCGGACCGGCCCGAGGTCCCTGCGGACGAGCTCCTCGCGGGCGTAGGTGATGTGCCGGGACTCCTCGATGACGTGGATCCGGGCCACCTGGCGGGAGAGCGGCTGGAGCGACTCGTCGGCCATCATCTCGCGCTGGAAGGCGTCCAGGATCTCCTCGACGTACATCGTCCCGCCGAAGGTCTGGCTGTGCGTGGAGATCGCCTTGAACACCCGGCCGAGCTCGTGCGCGAGCCGTCCGGGGCCGTAGGCGGGCGCACCCATCCACGCGATCATGCGGGCGAACATCACCGAGTGCCGGCACTCGTCGGCGATCTCCGTCAGGGCGTACTGGACGTGCGCGGTGGTCGGGTCCCGGTCGAAGGCGTGCCGCAGCAGCATCTGCATGAGGATCTCCTCGAACCAGATGCCGACACTGGCGACGGCGGCCACCTCGTGCTTGCTGAGCTCGATCCGCTGCTCCTCGCTGAGGCGCTCCCAGAGTTCGGTGCCGTAGAGGGAGATCCGGTGCGGGGCGACGTAGTAGGCGCCGGGCACGGGCCGGCTGTCCCAGTCGACGTCCTTCAGCGGGTCGAAGGACAGCTTGGCGGAGGAGGCGAGGAGGCGCTCGGCGGTGCGCCGGCGCTGCACGTCGCGCTCCTCCAGGACGGCTGCGGTGGCCTTGCGCGCGGTGGTCGCCATGAGGGTCGGCTCCTCGGTCGCTCGGGTGGGGTCTGCCAGGACCGTAGACCGTATTAGATTGACCGTCAATAACTCGCGCACGCAAGGGCCGGCCCCGGATTTCGACGCCGGGGAGGAACAGCCCGCCCAGGACGCGCCCTTCGGAGCCGCCGGCGGCGCGCGCTCCCGACCGGCCGTCAAGTCGGCGACCCGGCCGGGCGACCGGCTGGCCTGCCGCCCTCGCCGGACCTGGATCCGGACCGGACCCGGACCCGGCGCCGTGGGACCGCCTCGTCGAAGCCCCCGCGTCCCGCCCGGGCTCGGCCGCCCGGGCGGGACACCCGTGCTACCAGGCGTAGTCCTCCGGTGCGGTGCGGTGGCCGGGGAAGATCTCGTCCAGTCGCTCCAGCGTCTTCGCGTCCAGGTCCACGTCCAGCGCGCGGTTGGCGGCGTGCAGCTGTTCCAGGGTGCGGGGACCGACGATCGGTGCGGTGACGCCCTCGCGGGAGAGCAGCCAGGCCAGCGCCACGTCGCCGGGCTCGTGGCCGAGTTCGGCGGCCAGGTCCTCGTACGCCGCGAGCTGCTCGCGGTGCTTCTCCAGGGTCTCGGCGGCCCGTCCGGAGGCCCGGCGGACCCCCTCGCGCTCCCTGCGGAGCACGCCGCCGAGGAGGCCGCCGTGCAGCGGCGACCACGGGATCAGGCCGAGGCCGTAGTGCTGCGCGGCGGGCAGGACTTCGAGCTCGACGCTGCGCTCCAGCAGGTTGTAGAGCGACTGCTCGCTGGTCAGGCCGAGGAAGTTGCGGGCGCGGGCGGTCTCCTGGGCGCGGGCGATGTGCCAGCCGGCGAAGTTGCTCGACCCGACATAGATGATCTTGCCCTGGGTGGTCAGCACCTCCATCGCCTGCCAGATCTCCTCCCACGGAGTGGCCCGGTCGACGTGGTGCATCTGGTAGAGGTCGATGTGGTCGGTCTGCAGCCGCTTCAGGCTGGCGTCCACCGCGCGGCGGATGTTGAGCGCGGAGAGCCGGCCCTCGTTGGGCCACTCCCCCATGTCGCCGTAGAGCTTGGTCGCGATCACCGTCCGCTCGCGGCGGCCGCCGCCCTGCGCGAACCAGTTGCCGACGATCTCCTCGGTGCGGCCCTTGTTCTCGCCCCAGCCGTAGACGTTGGCGGTGTCGAAGAAGTTGATGCCCAGCTCGTGGGCGGTGTCCATGATCCGGTGGGCGTCTGCCTCCTCGGTGTGCGGACCGAAGTTCATGGTGCCGAGGCAGAGCCGGGAGACGGTGAGGCCGGTGCGGCCGAGGTGGGTGAACTCCATGATTCCCACCCTCGGCCACACCGGCGGCCCTGTCCAGGTTTTCGTTCAGGCAGTGGATCAATTCCGCCCGCCCGGCCCGGGGGCTCAGGCGGTGCGGCGCAGCAGCGCGAGGTACATCGCGTCGGTGCCGTGCAGGTGCGGCCAGAGCTGGACGTCCGGGCCCTCACCGAGGGCGGGGAGACCGGGCAGCAACGGCCGGGCGTCGATCCACTCCACGCCGCTCTCGTCGCGCAGCACGTCCTCGACCACGGCGCGGGTCTCGGCGAGGTGCGGCGAGCAGGTGGCGTAGCCGACGACCCCACCCACCCGGGCGGCCCGGATCGCGCCGCGCAGCAGGTCCCGCTGGAGCGGGCCGAAGCCGGCGAGGTCCTCGGGGCGGCGGCGCCAGCGGGCCTCCGGGCGGCGGCGCAGTGCGCCGAGGCCGGAGCAGGGCACGTCGACCAGGACGCGGTCGAAGCTGCCGGGCGCCCAGGCGGGCCGGGTGCCGTCGGCGGCGATCACGGTGTACGGGCCGGGGTTGCCGGCGAGCGCGCGGGCGACCAGCCGGGCGCGGTGCGGCTGCTTCTCGGAGGCGACCAGGGCGGCGCCGCGTTCCGCGGCGAGGGCGCCGAGCAGCGCGGCCTTGCCGCCGGGGCCGGCGCAGCCGTCCAGCCAGACCCTGTCCGGGCCGTCGAGCGGGGCCGCGGCCACCGCGAGGGCGACCAGCTGGCTGCCCTCGTCCTGGACACCGGCCCGGCCCTCGCGGACGGCGGCCACCCCGGCCGGGTCGCCGCCCTCGGCGAGCCGCAGCGCGTACGGGGACCAGCGGCCGTCCGCGGCCTCCGGCAGGGCCTCGCGGAGTTCGGCGACGGTGGCGCGGCCGGGGCGGGCGACCAGGGTCACCTCGGGGCGGTCGTTGTCGGCGCGCAGCAGGTCCTCGACGGCGGCGCGGCCGGAGGCGTCCGGCTGCCAGCGGCCGAGCGCGTCCCAGAGCGAGGAGACCACCCAGCGCGGGTGCGAGTGGACGACGGCGAGGTGGTCCTCGGCGTCCTCGTCGTACGGCGGGGCGACCTGGTCGATCCAGGCGTCGAGGTCCTGGGCGCTGATCCGGCGGAGCACCGCGTTGACGAACTTGGCCCGGCCGTCGCCGAGCACCACCCGGGCGAGCTCGACGGTGGCGGAGACGGCGGCGTGGCTGGGGATGCGGGTGGCGAGCAGCTGGTGGGCGCCGAGCGCGAGCACGTCGAGCACCGGCGGGTCGACCTCGCGCAGCGGCCGGTCGATGCAGGCGGCGATGATCGCGTCGTAGGTGCCCTGCTGGCGCAGGGTGCCGTAGACGAGTTCGGTGGCGAGGGCGGCGTCGCGGCGCTCCATGCCCTTCTGCTCGGCCTCGCGCAGCAGCGGCGGGAGGACGAGGTTGGCGTACGCGTCGCGCTCGTCGACGGCGCGCAGGGCGCGGAAGGCGACGATCCGGGCCGGGTCCTTCTTGGGGCGGCGGTGCGGGCGGGGGGCGCGCTTGGCGCTGGGCGTGGTCACGTGGTGCCTCGAATGTGCTGCGGACGAAAGGTGTGGTGGATCCGGGACGGGTGCATCCGGGACGGGGTCAGTCGCCGAGTCGCTCGCCGGACTCGATGCGGACCCCTCGGGCCCAGTCTGCCGCGCGCATCTGCTTCTTGCCCTGCGGCTGGACCTCGCCGAGCTCGATGTCGTGGCTGCCGGTGCCGACCCGGACGCTGTGCTTGGCGACGGCCATCTCGCCGGGGGCGAGTTCGGCGGAGCCGGTGAGGAGCGTCACCGGGCCGGCCAGCTTGAGGCGCTCGCCGCGGAAGAGCGTCCAGGCCCCGGGGGCGGGGGCGCAGCCGCGGACGAGCCGGTCGACCCGGAGCGCCGGGTGGGTCCAGTCGATCCGGGCGTCCTCGACGTTGATCTTGGGGGCCACGGTGACGCCCTCGGCCGGCTGCGGCACGGCGTGCAGGGCGCCGTCCTCGATGCCGTCCATGGTCGCGGCGAGCAGCCGGGCGCCGGAGTGCGAGAGGCGGGTGAGCAGGTCGCCGCTGGTGTCGGCGGGCCGGATCTCCTCGGTGACGACGCCGTAGACCGGGCCGGAGTCCAGGCCCTCCTCGATCTGGAAGGTGGAGGCGCCGGTGACCTCGTCGCCGGCCATCACCGCGTGCTGCACGGGCGCGGCGCCGCGCCAGGCGGGCAGCAGCGAGAAGTGCAGGTTGACCCAGCCGTGCCGGGGGATCTCCAGGGCGGCGGGGCGCAGCAGGGCGCCGTAGGCGACGACCGGGCAGCAGTCCGGGGCGAGTTCGGCGAGCCGGGCGAGGAAGTCCGGGTCGCTGGGCTTCGCCGGCCGCAGCACCTCGATGCCGGCCTCCTCGGCACGCCGGGCGACCGGGCTGGCGACCGTACGGCGGCCGCGGCCGGAGACCGCGTCGGGGCGGGTCACCACGGCGACCACCTCGTGCCGGTCGGAGGCCAGCAGGGCGTCCAGGGCGGGGACGGCGACCTCGGGGGTGCCGGCGAAGACGAGGCGCATGGGTGCCTTTCTCGGATTGCGTCTCCCGAACCGCGTCGATCGAAACCACGTCGATCGGACCGCGTCGATGGGATCGCGTGTCTCGGATTGCGTGCTCCGGCCCGGGCGGGCGGGCGGAAGGTCGGTCAGCGGGCGGAGCCGAAGGTCGAGTGCGGTGATATCCGGACGGTCGGCGCCGGGCCGTCGCCCCAGTCGGCCTCGCGGATCGCCTTGAGCGCGGCCTTGCGGGCCTCGCGGTCGAGGCGGTCGATGAAGACGATGCCGTCGAGGTGGTCGGTCTCGTGCTGGATGCAGCGGGCGAGCAGTTCGGTGCCCTCGATGGTCACCGGGTCCCCGTACATGGTGAAGCCCTTGGCGACCACGCCGTACGCGCGCTTGGTGTCGAAGCGCAGGCCCGGCAGCGAGAGGCAGCCCTCGGGGCCGTCCTGCTCCTCGTCGGTGAGCGACAGGTCGGGGTTGATCAGGTGGCCCACCACGCCGTCCACGTTGTAGGTGAACACCCGCAGGGAGACGCCGAGTTGGGGAGCGGCAAGGCCGGCACCGGGGGCGTCGAGCATGGTGTCGGTGAGGTCCTTGACCAGGCGCCGCAGCTCCTTGTCGAAGGTGGTCACCTGCTTGGCCTTCGTCCGGAGCACCGGGTCGCCGAAGATCCTGATCGGCTGGATCGCCATGGCTGCGGGGGCTCCTCGGGACGTCGGCGGCAGGGGGGCGTACCCGCAGAGTCTATGCAATCGGCGCCATGGGCCGGGGTTCGGCGAGGTCGGCGCGGGTGGGCACGCGCCGCGGCCGCCCGGCGGCCGGTCCCGGTCGTGCCCCACCGACCTTCTCGGACGGGCGCGTTACCCGGGCCATGGGTCGGGCGTTGGTCAAGTGGAATTGACCGGGACGCACGGCGTCGCGGTCCCGGCCGACCGTACGGAGAGGTGGCGCAGAGGCCATGGCCGAGCAGATCAACCACGATGCGCGGGCGAGGGCGAGCCTGCACCTGCTGGTGCGGGACATCGAGCGGGTGAGGCGTCAGGTGGACGCGCTGCGCACCCTGACCGCCCAGCTGGGCAACGTCTACCGGCCCCGGCGGCCCAGCACCTCGGCTGGCTTCGTCGTGTACGGGCGGGCCCCCGCCCCGACCGTCCGGCTGGCGCAGGAGCTGCGCGAGAGCGTGGAGACGCTGGTCGCGGCAGCGGTCGAGTTCGACCGCGCGCTCGGCTTCTCCTGGGACTCGGTGGGCTCCGCGCTGGGCGTCACCAAGCAGGCGGTGCACCGCCGGTACGGCATGCGCCGGCCGGCCAACGAACTGCTCGCGGCGGCCTCCGTCCCGGCACCGGCGGCGCCGCGCGACGAGCGCTCGCCCGAGCCGCTCCACGAGCGGTCCGAGGCGCCCGCCCCCGGCGCCCTCTCCCGGACGGTGCCGCAGGCCCGGCAGGGCGGCCTGACCACCCAGCCGAACGCCCGCATCGCCCGCTGAACCCCGTCCGCTGAACCCCGCCCGCGGCCCGAGGACCGCGGACACCGCCGGCACCGCGGTCTGCCGCCCGTCCGGGGGCGTGCGCAGGCCGCGGGGCGGGTCCGTCAGCCGCGGGTCTCGTAGGCCATGGCCCGGTCCGTCACGTCCTTGAGCAGCGGCTCCACCAGCTTCGTGAGGCCGCCGTAGTCGGCGACCCGTCCGTCGGACCACTGCCCCAGGCCCGCGACCACCATCCGCCCGGCTCCGGTGAAGGCCTGCACCAGACCACTGTCCGCCGCGAGCGTCGGCAGACCGGAGTCGGGCGGCGGGGCCTGCGCGCCGACCTGGTACGAGTCGTAGGCGATGGCCAGTTCGGTGACGAGCTTCAGGGTGTCGGCCGGGTCCTTCATGGTGAAGACCGCCAGGTTGAACTGGTTGTTCCGGGCGTCCTTGTACAGCGCGATCTGGTGGCCGAGGCAGCCCTTGCTCGCGGCGATCATGGCCGCCAGGTCCGGGCCCACCGAGGTCGGCTCGGGGCAGTTCCCGAGGTCCTTCGAGGCGACCCTGGTGTACACCGCGCCGGAGGCCGTCTTCACCTCGGCGGGGAAGAGCTCGGCCAGCGGTGCCGGCGGCCGGCCGGAGGGCCGGGCGGCGGTGGACTGCGCGGCGGACGCGGTGGCGATCGCCGCGGTGGCGGTGGCCGCAGGGGCGGTGGCTGTCGGGGCGGCCGCGTGCTCCCCGTCGTCGTCCGGCCCCACGAACCGGAAGGCGAGGACGGTCAGCACCGCGGCGGCTGCGGCCAGCGCGGCGTTCCGCGGCCAGACCCGCTTCGGCGGGGGCGGCAGGGCGCCCGGCCGCAGCAGGCCCGGCACCGGCCCCTCCTTCACCGGCGCGGCACGGACGAAGTCCTCGTCCAGCACCACGTCGAACGGGTCGTCGGACGGCCGCTCCGGGCCCGGCTCACTGTCGCTGATCGGCACGGGCCCACCCTAGTGATCACAGCCCCGCCGCAGGTCACGGCGTGATCACCATTCGCGTCGGCCGGTGTGCGCGGCCCAGGCCGTCGCCGCCCGTCTCAGCCGATGTCCGGCGGGTCGACCCGGATCCGCACCTGCCCCCCCGTGCGCAGCGCCTGCCGCGCGATCTGCGCGGCCTTCAGCGCCGTGGCCAGCGCCGCCCCGCGGCCGGGGGCGACCCGGATCAGGGCGCGTTCCAGCTCCTCGCCGCGGCCCGCCGGGACGGGCACCGGCCCCAGCACGTCGGCGCCCTCGGGCAGCCGGACGAGCCCCAGCAGGTCGGCGACCGCCTGCGGTGCGCCGGTCACCGAGGCCATCCGGGAGACCGGCGGGAAGTGCAGCTCGGCCCGCTCGTCGAGCTCGGTCGCGGCGTGGCCGGCCGGGTCCCACCGGACGAGGGCCTGCACCGGCCGCGCGGTCGGCTCGGCGACGACCACGACGGTGCCGCCCGCGCCGGCCGGCCGGACCAGCGCCGCGGCGGTCAGCCAGCGCCGCAGTGCCTCCTCGCCGGCCCGCAGGTCGGGCCGGTTGAGCAGGGCCCAGCCGTCGAGCAGCAGTGCGGCGGCGTAGCCGCCCTCGGCGTGCGGCTCGGCGCCGGGTGTGGCGATCACCAGGGCGGGGGTGCCGGGCACCGTGGCGAGCACCGCGTCCCGCCCGGAGGTGCGGACGGGCACCCGGGGGAAGGCCTTGCCCAGCTCCTCGGCGGTGCGCCGGGCACCGACCACCTGGGCGCGCATCCGGAAGGAGCCGCACTCGACGCAGTGCCAGTCCGTCTCTGGCGTGCCGCACCACGCGCACTGCGGCGGGGTGTCGGCGCCGCCGGCCTCCAGCGGGCCGGCGCAGCGCCGGCAGCGGGCCGGGGTGCGGCAGCGGTCGCAGGCGAGCCGGGGCAGGTAGCCGCGCCGGGGCACCTGGATGAGCACCGGCCCGCGGGTCAGTGCGTCCCGTGCGGTCTCCCAGGCGACCGAGGGCAGCCGGGCGGCCTGGGCGGCGGCGTCCCGGGCCTGGTCGTGGTCGGTGACGGTGCGGACCCGCGGGGCGAGCGCCCGGACGGTCTCCCGGTCGGCCGTCAGCGGGCGGGCCCAGCCGGTGGCGACCAGTTGCGCGGCCTCGACGGTCGTGGACAGGCCGCCGAGCAGCACGCCGGCGCCCTCGTCGGCGGCCCGCAGCAGGGCGACCTCGCGGACGTGCGGGTACGGCGCGTTGGGGTCGCTGTGGCTGGAGTCGCCGTCGGACCAGACGGCGAGCAGCCCGAGGTTGCGGACGGGGGCGAAGACGGCTGCCCGGGTGCCGATCACGGCCCGGACGGAGCCGCGGCTGACGGCGAGCCAGTGCCGGTAGCGCTCCTCGGGTCCGGCGTCGGCGGCGAGCACGGTGTGCCGGCCGGGGCCGAGCAGCGCGGTGAGCGCCGCGTCGACGCGGGCCACGGCCCGGCCGTCCGGCAGGACGGCGAGGGCGCCCCGGCCGCCGGCGAGCGCGGCGGCGACCGCGCGGGCGATCTCCTGCGGCCAGTCGGGGCCGGGCAGTGCCGTCCACACCGCGCGGGGGGCGCGGCCGGCGGCGAGCGAGCCGAGGAAGGCCGGCCCCTGCGGGTAGCGGGACCAGCTGCCGGGCTCGGGGGCGGGCGGCGGGGGCAGCGGGTCGGGCGAGGGTTCGGACTCGGCCCTGGCGTGCCGGGGCGGGATCGCCAGCTGCAGCACGTCGGCGAGGGTGCCGGCGTACCGGTCGGCGACCGCGCGGCAGAGCCGCAGCAGGGCGGGGGTGAGGACGCGCTCGGGCGAGACCACGCGGGCCAGCGGCGCGAGCGGGCCGGCGTAGTCGGAGGAGGCGAGCCGTTCGACGACGTACCCGTCGTGCAGAGCGCCGCCCTCGCGCCGGCCGGAGGCGCCGACGCGGGCGCCGAACCGGACCCTGACCCGGACGCCGGGCAGAGCCTCCTCGGCCATCGCGGCGGGCACCGCGTAGTCGAAGTACTGGTCGAGGCTGAGCACGCCCTTGTCGACCAGCACCCGGGCGACCGGCAGCTCGGCGGCCAGCTCGGTGCCGCGGGCCGCCCTGGGCCTGGACCGGCGGACCGTCTCCCGGATGAAGGCCAGCTGCTCGCCGGCGCCGTCTGTGCTGCTCATCGCCCTCATGGCTATCAGATCGCGCCGACAGACCGACGCAGGCGGCGGCCACCCCCGTGGGGGTGGCCGCCGCCTGCGGACTGCCGGGGCAGGGTGGGTCAGGCGCTGACGGCCTTCTTCAGCTCCTCGACGCGGTCGGTGCGCTCCCAGGTGAAGTCCGGCAGCTCACGGCCGAAGTGGCCGTACGCGGCGGTCTGGGCGTAGATCGGGCGCAGCAGGTCCAGGTCGCGGATGATCGCGGCCGGGCGGAGGTCGAAGACCTCGGTGACGGCCTTCTGGATGTCCAGGACGGGGACGGTCTCGGTGCCGAAGGTCTCGACGAACAGGCCGACCGGCTCGGCCTTGCCGATCGCGTACGCGACCTGCACCTCGGCGCGGCGGGCCAGGCCCGCGGCGACGATGTTCTTCGCCACCCAGCGCATCGCGTACGCGGCGGAGCGGTCGACCTTGGACGGGTCCTTGCCCGAGAAGGCGCCGCCGCCGTGGCGGGCGTAGCCGCCGTAGGTGTCGATGATGATCTTGCGGCCGGTGAGGCCGGCGTCGCCCATCGGGCCGCCGATCTCGAAGCGGCCGGTCGGGTTGACCAGCAGGCGGTAGCCCTCGGTGACCAGCTTGATGCCCTCGTCGGCGAGCGCCTTCAGCTCCGGCTCCACGACGAACTCGCGGATGTCCGGGGTGAGCAGCGACTCCAGGTCGATGTCGCTCGCGTGCTGCGAGGACACCACGACGGTGTCGAGGCGGACGGCCTTGTCGCCGTCGTACTCGATGGTGACCTGGGTCTTGCCGTCGGGACGCAGGTACGGGATGGTCCCGTTCTTGCGGACCTCGGACAGGCGGCGCGAGAGGCGGTGCGCGAGGGTGATCGGCAGCGGCATCAGCTCCGGCGTGTCGTCGCACGCGTAGCCGAACATCAGACCCTGGTCGCCGGCCCCCTGCTTGTCGAGCTCGTCGTCCTCGCCCTCGACGCGGTGCTCGTGCGCGGTGTCGACACCCTGGGCGATGTCCGGCGACTGCGAGCCGATCGAGACCGAGACGCCGCAGGAGGCGCCGTCGAAGCCCTTCTTCGAGCTGTCGTAACCGATCTCGAGGATCTTGTCGCGGACGAGCTGCGCGATCGGCACGTAGGCCTTGGTGGTGACCTCACCGGCGATGTGCACCAGGCCGGTGGTGATCAGGGTCTCCACGGCGACGCGCGAGGCCGGGTCCTCCTTGAGGAGGGCGTCCAGGATGGTGTCGCTGATCTGGTCAGCGATCTTGTCGGGGTGTCCCTCGGTGACGGACTCCGAGGTGAACAGGCGGCGAGACACAGCGCTCCCTGGGGTTGCAGCGGCTGCTGACTGAATGCCCCGGTCTTCGGAGCATCCGGAAAGACTTGATTCCTGGAGTGTAACGGGGGACCACCGTCGAGGGGGACTCCCCCGCTGTGGCAGTCGTGTGACCATCGCCCCGTCTGGTCAGCCGAGACGGGCGGCCACGGCGTCCCAGACGGCGTCGGCGAGGACCTCCTTGGGACCGTGCGGGACCGGGGTCTCGCCGCCGTCGGCGGCGAGGATGGTGGCCGCGTTGGTGTCCTGGCCGAAGGCCTTGCCGTCGCCGACCTCGTTCACCACGAGCAGGTCGCAGCCCTTGCGGGCGAGCTTGGCCCGGCCGTTGGCGAGCACGTCGTCGGTCTCGGCGGCGAAGCCGACCACCAGCTGGCCCGGTCGGGCCCGCTCGGCGGACAGCTCGGCGAGGACGTCGGGGTTGCGCACCAGCACGACCGGGGCCGGGTCGACGCCCTCCACCTTCTTGATCTTGCCGGTGGCGTACTCCGCCGGGCGGAAGTCGGCGACCGCGGCGGCCATGACCACGGCGTCGGCGTCCAGCACGGCCTTGTGCGCGGCCTCGCGCAGCTGCAGCGCGGTGGACACCCGGACGACGTCGACGCCCGCGGGGTCGGGCAGCTCCACGTTGGCGGAGAGCAGGGTGACCCGGGCGCCGCGGGCGGCGGCGGTGGCGGCCAGCGCGTAGCCCTGCTTGCCGGAGGAGCGGTTGCCGAGGAAGCGCACCGGGTCGAGCGGCTCGCGGGTGCCGCCGGCGGAGACCACCACGTGCCGGCCGGCCAGGTCCTGCTCGGCGGCGCCGCGGGCGAGCACCCGGCGGCAGGCCTCGAAGATCTCGGAGGGCTCGGGCAGCCGGCCCTTGCCGGTGTCCTTGCCGGTGAGCCGGCCGACCGCGGGCTCCAGCACGACGGTGCCGCGGCGGCGCAGCGTGGCGACGTTCTCCTGGGTGGCCGGGTGCTCCCACATCTCGGTGTGCATCGCGGGGGCCAGCACCACGGGGCAGCGGGCGGTGAGGAGCGTGTTGGTGAGCAGGTCGTCGGCCAGGCCGTGGGCGGCCTTGGCGAGCAGGTCGGCGGTGGCGGGGGCGACGACGACGAGGTCGGCGTTCTGGCCGATCCGCACGTGCGGCACCTCGTGCACGCTCTCCCAGGTCTCGGTGGCGGCCGGACGGCCGGAGAGCGCGGCCCAGGTGGCCTCGCCCACGAAGTGCAGGGCGGCCTCGGTCGGCACCACGGTGACCTGGTGGCCGGACTCGGTGAACCGTCGCAGCAGCTCGCAGGCCTTGTAGGCGGCGATGCCGCCGCTGACGCCGAGGACGACGCGCGGTGCGTTCATGGGGGTGGGTCTCCTTGTCCGGCCACGCCCGGGTGGGGCTCGCCCTCACCCTACGGCGCATCAGACGGCGGGTGCACCATGACCCGGAGCACAGCGAAGGGCCCGCCGGAACGAGTCCGACGGGCCCTGTGCAAGGGGAGGCTCAGACAGCCTCGACCGCCTCGGCGGTGAGCATGCCGGCGTTGATCTCGCGCAGCGCGATCGACAGCGGCTTCTCGTGCACGTGGGTGTCGACCAGCGGGCCGACGTACTCCAGCAGGCCCTCGCCCAGCTGCGAGTAGTACGCGTTGATCTGGCGGGCGCGCTTGGCGGCGTAGATCACGAGGCTGTACTTGGAGTCGGTCGCCTCGAGGAGCTCGTCGATCGGCGGGTTGATGATGCCCTCGGGCGCGGTCATCGAAGAGGACACGCGAAAACCTTCCGAAAGTGGATTTGTCGGTCTCACACAGTCTGACGACAGACTCGACGAGCCGATCGGGTCAGACTACACCGAGCAAGGCTAGCAGTTCGGCTGCTACCTGCTCGACGGAGGTGTTGACAAGGGTCGTGTCGAACTCGGTCTCGGCCGCCAGCTCGACCTTGGCCGCGTCGAGCCGCTGGTCGATCACGTGCTGGGGCTCGGTGCCGCGGCCGGTGAGGCGGCGGACCAGCTCGTCCCAGCTCGGCGGAGCCAGGAACACCAGCTGGGCCTCGGGCATCGACTCGCGCACCTGCCGGGCGCCCTGCAGGTCGATCTCCAGCAGGACGGGCTCGCCGCGGTCGAGCCGGTCCTGGACCGCCTGCCGGGGGGTGCCGTAGCGGTTGCCGGCGAACACGGCCCACTCCAGCAGCTCGCCGTTGGCGATCAGCTTGTCGAACTGGTCGTTGTCGACGAAGTGGTACTGGACCCCGTCCCTCTCGCCCGGCCTCGGGTGGCGGGTCGTCGCCGACACCGAGAGCCAGACCTCGGGGTGCATCTTCCTCATATGAGCGACGACCGTGCTCTTGCCGACCCCGGAGGGGCCGGAGAGCACGGTCAGCCGCGGACGCTCACTCATGCACCGATTATCCCGGATCGCGGACCGTCCGGGGACCACGGGGCCCGGCTCAGGTGGCCGCGCCGCCGAACTCCCGCTCCAGGGAGGCGATCTGGTTGGTACCGAGACCGCGGACACGCCGGCTCTCGGAGATGCCGAGGCGCTCCATGATCTGCTTGGCGCGCACCTTGCCGACGCCGGGCAGGCTCTCGAGCAGGGCGGAGACCTTCATCTTGCCGATGACCTCGTCGTCCGCCTTGCCGGCCTTGATCACGTCGTGCAGCGACGCACCGGAGTGCTTGAGCTTGTTCTTCACGTCGGCGCGCTTCCGCCGAGCTTCGGCGGCCTTGGCGAGCGCAGCGGCGCGCTGTTCGGGGGTAAGGGGCGGAAGAGCCACGCCGTTCACCTCAGGTATGGATGGAAGGGATGAGCTATGACTGGTGGTGCCCGGCCTCCGGAGCGCAGTCTCTGACCTGCGCGGCGACGGAATTCCGCCGCCCTCCGGTGACCTACCGCCGGACACTACCCAACTTAGGCCGCCACGTCAGGAAAAGAACACGAAAAGTCCTGGTCAGCCGGGGCAGACACAGGACTTTTCCGGGCAAATCAACCGCTCTCAGCGACGGTTGATCAGCCCTTTGTGACGCCGCTCACATCCTGGGCGAATCGTTCCGCCGCCTCTCGGAGTGCCGCGACCGACGGTCCGTGCTTCAGCACGTCGCGGCTGACGCTCGGCACGACGTTGCGCACCGAGTCCCCGAAGACCCGGGGCAGATCGGCCGCGGTGGCACCCTGCGCACCCACGCCGGGGGCGAGCAGCGGGCCGTTGATCGCGAGGTCCGCGCCCGCCTCGGCGAGGGTCGCGCCGACCACCGCGCCGAAGGAGCCGAGCGGCTCGGCGCCGGCGTTCTCCGCTGCGAGCCGGCGCAGCACGCCCTGCGCCACGCTCTCGCCGTCCGCGGCGACGGCCCGCTGCACCTCGGCCCCCTCGGGGTTGGAGGTCAGCGCCAGCACGAACAGGCCGCAGCCGTTGGCACGGGCCAGGTCCACCGCCGGCTGCAGCGAGCCGAAGCCCAGGTACGGGCTGACGGTGAGCGCGTCCGAGAAGAGCGGGCTGTCCGGTGCGAGGAAGGTCTCCGCGTAGGCGGCCATGGTCGAGCCGATGTCGCCGCGCTTGGCGTCCATCACCACCAGTGCGCCGGCGGCGCGGGCGTCGGCCGTGCAGCGCTCCAGCACGGCGATGCCCTTCGAACCGAAGCGCTCGAAGAAGGCGGCCTGGGGC
This sequence comes from Kitasatospora sp. DSM 101779, assembly GCF_025655475.1. Taxonomy (GTDB): domain Bacteria; phylum Actinomycetota; class Actinomycetes; order Streptomycetales; family Streptomycetaceae; genus Kitasatospora. The sequence goes on from NZ_JAHTIK010000001.1 coordinate 1,564,745, forward strand.
TTGAGCACGGCGACCCGGTCGGCCAGCGCCTCGACCACGGTGCGGGAGAAGGACTCCAGACCGGCGATGTCGTCTCCGAGGCCCCAGGCGGCGAGCAGCGAGGCGTGCGGGTCGATGCCGACGCAGAGCTGGCCGCGGGTGTCGAGGGCGTGGCGCAGGCGGGCGCCGAACGGGGCGAGGGTGGTCATGGATCTCCTCCGGTCGTCGGGGTCGTAACAAGGTCGGGCGGGGCAGTGCGGGGCGTGCGGGGCAGTGCGGGGCAGTGCGGGGCTGTGCGGGTGGGGGTCAGTCGCGGCGGTGGGCCAGGCCGACGGCGTCGGTGAAGGCGGCCAGGCCGCGGGAGGCGAGTTCGGTGCGCAGTTCGTCGAGGATGCGCAGCGGGGCCGTGGGGTCGTGCAGCAGCGCGGAGCCGACCGCGATGCCGCTGGCGCCGGCCGCGGCGAAGGCCAGCGCGTCCCGGCCGTCGGTGACGCCGCCCATGCCGAGGATCGGCACGGTGGGCAGGCGTCCGGCCAGCATCGCCGCGTGCACCAGGTGCACGCAGCGCAGCGCCACCGGCCGTACGGCCGGTCCGGAGAGCCCGCCGGGCCCGGCCGCGAGCGAGGGGCGCAGGGTGTCCGGGTCGATGTCCAGGCCGGGCACGGTGTTGATCATCGAGAGGCCGTCGGCGCCGGCCCGGACGCAGGCCGCCGCGATGTCGGTGATCGACAGCACGTCGGGGGCCAGCTTCGCGTAGACCGGCAGGTCGGCGGGGGCGGCCCGGCGCACCGCGCGGACCAGGTCGTAGGAGATCGCCGGGTTCGCGGCGAAGACCAGGCCGAGGTCGGCGTGGCTGGGGCCGCCGATGTTCAGCTCCAGGCCGACCACGCCGGGCAGCCCGCCGAGGCGGGCGGCCAGGGCCGCGAACTCCTCGATCCGCTCCCCGGCGATCGACACCACCACCCGGGCGCCGCGCTCCGCCAGCCAGGGCAGCTCCCGCTCGACGAAGGCGTCGATGCCGGGGCCGGGCAGGCCGAGCGCGGTGAGCAGCCCGGCGGGGGTGGCGGCGGCCCGCGGTGTGGGGTGGCCGGCCCGTGCACGCGGCATGATCGTGCGGGTGGTGACCGAGCCCAGCGCGTCCAGCGGCACGAACTTGGCGAGTTCGCGGACGGGACCGGCGCAGCCGGCCGCGGTGGTGAGCGGGTTCGGCAGGGTCAGCGGGCCGAAGGGCGCGGTGAGGTCGACGTCCTGGGGGTCCATCACGCGCCCTCCAGATCGGCCGGCACCGCCCCGATGTCCGCCCAGCGGACCCGTGTGGCGTCGAACACCGGGCCCTCCGTGCAGACCCGGGCGAACCGGCTGACGCCGTCCGCGCCGACCACCGGGACGACGCAGGCGGCGCAGAATCCGGTGCCGCAGGGCAGGTCGGTGGCGAGCAGCGCCCAGCAGCGGATGCCGAGGTCGGCCACGGCCGCGGCGGTGAGGGCGAGGACGTCGGGCGGGCCCGCCGCGTAGACCACCGAGGCGTCGATCGCGCGGGCGGCCTGTGCGACCGGCTCGGAGACCAGGCCGGTGAGGCCGGCCGAGCCGTCCTCGGTCACCACCAGCACGTCCTGGGTGAGCGCCCGGGCCTCGTCGACGGCGTGCAGGGCGGCGGCGGTCGGTGCGCCCAGCAGGTAGCCGAGCTGGCCGCCGCGGGCCGTGAGCTGCTCGCCGAGGGCCGGGAGCGGGGCCGCGTGCTGGCCGTGGCCGACCAGCAGCGCCCGGACGGGTGCGTCGGGGACGGGGAAGGGCGTGCCGAGCGGGGCGATCAGGTCGAGCGGCCCGCTGCGGGGGCCGTCGGCGACCAGCAGCTCCAGGGTGCCGGCGGAGGCGTCGGCCCGGGCGATCGGGACGGCCTCGCGGACCACCGCGTGGTCGCCGGCCAGCGAGGCGAAGTGGCCCGGCCGGGCACGGGACGCGGCCTCGGGCACCTGCAGCACCAGGCGGTGGTACGCCCCCTCCGCCGTGCACCCGAACACCTCCGCCCGCCACCGCACCGGATGGGCCATGTCTGACACCTCTCGCTCGAATCGCCGTCCCGGCGCGGCGCACACCCGCGCCCGGGGTCCCGCGTCCACACCTGCAACTGGCCGGGAGGCTCGCAGGTCACGCCACGATCCTCCCGCCCGGCGCGGATCCCCGCGCCCCTGGGCCGCCGCCGGCGCTACGCCTTGGCGGTGCCGACGGCGTCGCCGATGGTCCGGTGGCCGCTGGCGCGCAGGCGCGCGGAGAGGCCCTTGTGGACCCGCCGCATCCAGAACGGCCCCTCGTAGACGAAGGCGCTGTAGCCCTGGACCAGGTCGGCGCCGTGGACGATCCGCTGCCAGGCGTCCTCGGCGGTCTCGATGCCGCCGACCGAGATGATCGCCAGGCGGCCCTCGGTGCGGGCGCGCAGCCGCTGCAGCACCTCCAGCGAGCGGGCCTTGAGGGGGGCGCCGGAGAGCCCGCCCATGCCGATCTCCTCGACCCGGGCGGCGTCGGTGGCGAGCCCTTCGCGGCCGATGGTGGTGTTGGTGGCGATGATGCCGTCCAGGCCGAGGGTGAGGGCCATGTCGGCGATCTCGTCGATGTCCTCGTCGGCGAGGTCGGGGGCGATCTTCACCAGCAGCGGGACGTGGTGCGGGGTGACCTCGTCGGCGGCCTTGCGGACGTCCCACAGCAGCGGGCCGAGGATCTGCACGGCCTGCAGGTTCCGCAGGCCGGGGGTGTTCGGCGAGGAGACGTTGACGACCAGGTAGTCGGCGTGCGGGGCGAGGCGCCGGGTGGACTTCAGGTAGTCCTCGGTCGCGTCGGCCTCCTCGACGACCTTGGTCTTGCCGATGTTGATGCCGACGATCGGCGTGCCGGTGGCGCGGATCCGTCCGGAGAGGCGGGCGGCGACCCGGGCGGAGCCCTGGTTGTTGAAGCCCATCCGGTTGATCAGGGCACGGTCCTCGATCAGCCGGAACAGCCGCGGGGCGGGGTTGCCGGGCTGCGGCTCGCCGGTGACGGTGCCGATCTCGACGAAGTCGAAGCCGAGCATGGACAGGCCGTCGATGCCGATGCCGTCCTTGTCGAAGCCGGCACCGAGGCCGAACGGGCCGGGCAGGTCGAGGCCGAGCGCGGTGGTGCGCAGCGCGGGGTCGCGCGGGGCGAGGACGGCCTTCACGAGCTGTCGCAGGCCCGGGACGGAGGCGGCCAGCCGGATCCAGAAGAAGGCGAGGTGGTGGGCCTTCTCCGGGTCCATCTTCTTGAAGACCAGGTCGAACAGGAGCTTGTACACAGCGCCCTTCCTGAGCGTGAGCAGGGCTGTGGGGGGCACCAAGGTCCCGGTGCCCCCCACGGTCGTCGGACTTACTTGCGGCCGGAGTTGATCAGGGCCGCGTGCTCCTGGAGCGACATGACGCCGACGTCGCCGCGGTGCAGCGCGTCGATGCCCTGGACGGCCGCGCCCATCGCCTGGACGGTGGTCAGGCAGGGGACGCCGCGCGAGACGGCGGCGGTGCGGATCTCGTAGCCGTCGAGGCGGCCGCCGGTGCCGTACGGGGTGTTGATGATCAGGTCGACCGCGCCCTCGTGGATCAGCTGGACGATGGTCTTCTCGCCGTTCGGGCCCTCGCCCTCGCTGTGCTTGCGCACCACGGTGGCGGGAATGCCGCCGCGCTGCAGCACCTCGGCGGTGCCGGTGGTGGCGAGCAGTTCGAAGCCGAGCTCGACGAGTGCGCGGGCCGGGAAGACCAGGTTGCGCTTGTCGCGGTTGGCGACCGAGACGAACACCTTGCCCTTGGTGGGCAGGGCGCCGTACGCGCCGGCCTGGGACTTGGCGTAGGCGGTGCCGAAGACCCGGTCGATGCCCATCACCTCGCCGGTCGAGCGCATCTCGGGGCCGAGCACGGTGTCGACACCGCGGCCGGCCACGTCGCGGAAGCGCGACCAGGGCAGCACGGCCTCCTTGACGGAGATCGGGCAGTCGGCGGGCAGGGTGCCGCCGTCGCCCTCGGCCGGCAGCAGGCCCTCCTGGCGGAGCTCGGCGATGGTGGCGCCGAGCGAGATCCGGGCGGCGGCCTTGGCCAGCGGCACGGCGGTCGCCTTGGAGGTGAACGGCACGGTGCGGGAGGCGCGCGGGTTGGCCTCCAGCACGTAGAGGATGTCGCCGGCCAGCGCGAACTGGATGTTGATCAGGCCGCGGACGCCGACGCCGCTGGCGATCGCCTCGGTGGAGGTGCGCAGCCGCTTGATGTCGTAGCCGCCGAGGGTGATCGGGGGCAGCGCACAGGCGGAGTCGCCGGAGTGGATGCCGGCCTCCTCGATGTGCTCCATGACGCCGCCGAGGTAGAGCTCGGTGCCGTCGTAGAGGGCGTCGACGTCGATCTCCACCGCGTCGTCGAGGAAGCGGTCGATGAGCACCGGGTGATCGGAGATCAGGCCGGCGTGGCGCTCCAGGTAGGACGCGAGCGAGGCCTCGTCGTAGACGATCTCCATGCCGCGGCCGCCGAGCACGTAGGACGGGCGGGCGAGCACGGGGTAGCCGATCTCGTCGGCGATGGCCTTGGCCTCGTCGAAGGAGAAGGCGGTGCCGTGCTTGGGGGCGGGCAGGCCGGCGTCGCGCAGCACGCGGCCGAAGGCGCCGCGCTCCTCGGCGAGGTCGATCGCCTCGGGCTGGGTGCCGACGATCGGCACGCCGTTGTCCTTGAGCGCCTGGGCGAGGCCGAGCGGGGTCTGGCCGCCGAGCTGCACGATGACGCCGGCGAGCGGGCCGGCCTGCTGCTCGGCGTGGACGATCTCCAGGACGTCCTCCAGGGTGAGCGGCTCGAAGTAGAGCCGGTCGGAGGTGTCGTAGTCGGTGGAGACGGTCTCCGGGTTGCAGTTGACCATCACGGTCTCGTACCCGGCCTCCGCGAGCGCGAAGGAGGCGTGCACGCAGGAGTAGTCGAACTCGATGCCCTGACCGATGCGGTTGGGGCCGGAGCCGAGGATGATCACGGCGGGCTTGGTGCGCGGCGCGACCTCGGTCTCCTCGTCGTAGGACGAGTAGAAGTACGGGGTCCTGGCGGCGAACTCGGCGGCGCAGGTGTCGACGGTCTTGAAGACCGGGCGGATGCCGAGGGCGTGCCGGACCTCGCGGACGACGTCCGGGCGCAGGCCGCGGATCTCGCCGATCTGCTGGTCGGAGAAGCCGTGCCGCTTGGCGTGGCGGAGCAGCTCGGGGGTGAGCTTCTCGGCCTCGGCGAGCTCGCCGGCGATCTCGTCGAGCAGGAAGAGCTGGTCGACGAACCACGGGTCGATCTTCGTGGACTCGAACACCTCCTCCGGGGTGGCGCCGGCCCGGATCGCCTCCATGACGGTGTTGATCCGGCCGTCGGTGGGGACGACCGCCTTGGCGAGCAGCTCCGCCTTGTCACCGGTGGGGCCCGTCCAGGTGAACTGGCTGCCCTTCTTCTCCAGCGAGCGGAGCGCCTTGTTGAGGGCCTCGGGGAAGTTGCGGCCCATCGCCATGGCCTCGCCGACCGACTTCATGGTGGTGGTGAGGGTGGCGTCCGCGGACGGGAACTTCTCGAAGGCGAAGCGCGGGACCTTGACCACGACGTAGTCGAGGGTCGGCTCGAAGGAGGCCGGGGTCTGCTCGGTGATGTCGTTGGGGATCTCGTCCAGGGTGTAGCCGACGGCCAGCTTGGCGGCGATCTTGGCGATCGGGAAGCCGGTGGCCTTGGAGGCGAGCGCCGAGGAGCGGGAGACGCGCGGGTTCATCTCGATGACGATGACCCGGCCGTCCTCGGGGTTGACCGCGAACTGGATGTTGCAGCCGCCGGTGTCGACGCCGACCTCGCGGATGACGGCGATGCCGATGTCGCGGAGGATCTGGTACTCGCGGTCGGTGAGGGTCATCGCCGGGGCGACGGTGATGGAGTCGCCGGTGTGGACGCCCATCGGGTCGAAGTTCTCGATGGAGCAGACGACCACGACGTTGTCGTGCTTGTCGCGCATCAGCTCCAGCTCGTACTCCTTCCAGCCGAGGATGGACTCCTCCAGGAGCACCTCGGTGGTCGGCGAGAGGGCCAGGCCCTGGCCGGCGATGCGGCGCAGGTCCTCCTCGTCGTGGGCGAAGCCGGAGCCGGCGCCGCCCATGGTGAAGGACGGGCGGACGACGACGGGGTAGCCGCCGAGGGTCTCGACGCCCTTGAGGACGTCGTCCATCGAGTGGCAGATCACCGAGCGGGCGGACTCGCCGTGGCCGATCTTGGCGTTGACGGCCTCGACGACGCCCTTGAAGAGGTCGCGGTCCTCGCCCTTGTTGATCGCCTCGACGTCGGCGCCGATCAGCTCGACGTTGTACTTCTCGAGGGTGCCGGCCTTGTGCAGGGAGATCGCGGTGTTGAGCGCGGTCTGGCCGCCCAGGGTGGGCAGCAGCGCGTCGGGGCGCTCCTTGGCGATGATCTTCTCGACGAACTCGGGGGTGATCGGCTCGACGTAGGTGGCGTCGGCGATCTCCGGGTCGGTCATGATCGTGGCCGGGTTGGAGTTCACCAGGACGACGCGCAGGCCCTCGGACTTGAGAACCCGGCAGGCCTGGGTGCCGGAGTAGTCGAACTCCGCCGCCTGGCCGATGACGATCGGGCCGGAGCCGATCACCAGGACGGACTTGATGTCGGTGCGCTTCGGCACGGGTCAGCTCCCAGCGGTGGTACGGGCCGGGGCGCCGGCCATCAGGTGGACGAAGCGGTCGAAGAGGTACGCGGCGTCGTGCGGGCCGGCCGCCGCCTCCGGGTGGTACTGCACCGAGAAGGCGGGCGTGTCCAGGCACTGCAGGCCCTCGACCACGTCGTCGTTCAGGCAGACGTGGGAGACCTCGACGCGGCCGAACGGGGTGTCGCTGACCTTGTCCAGCGGCGCGTTCACGGCGAAGCCGTGGTTGTGCGCGGTGACCTCGACCTTGCCGGTGGTGCGGTCCTGCACCGGCTGGTTGATGCCGCGGTGGCCGTACTTGAGCTTGTAGGTGCCGAAGCCCAGGGCGCGGCCGAGGATCTGGTTGCCGAAGCAGATGCCGAAGAACGGGGTCTTCCGCGCGAGCACGCCGCGCGCCACCTCGACCTGGTGGTCGGCGGTGGCCGGGTCGCCCGGGCCGTTGGAGAAGAAGACGCCGTCGGGGTTCACCGCGTAGACGTCGTCGAGGGTGGCGCCCGCGGGCAGCACGTGCACCTCGATACCGCGCTCGGCCATCCGCTGCGGGGTCATCGCCTTGATGCCGAGGTCGAGGGCGGCGACGGTGAACTTCTTCTCGCCGATCGCCGGGACGACGTAGGGCTCGGTGGTGGCGACCTCGGCGCACAGGTCGGCGCCCTTCATCTCGGGCGCCTGCAGCACCCGGCCGAGCAGGGTCTGCTCGTCGGCCAGGGCCTCGCCGGAGAAGATGCCGACGCGCATCGCGCCGCGCTCGCGCAGGTGGCGGGTGAGCGCCCGGGTGTCGATGCCGCTGATGCCGACGACGCCCTGGTTCGCGAGCTCCTCGTCCAGCGAGCGGCGGGAGCGCCAGTTGGAGGCGACCCGGGCGGGGTCGCGGACGACGTACCCGGCGACCCAGATCTGCTTGGACTCGTCGTCCTCGTCGTTCCAGCCGGTGTTGCCGATCTGCGGGGCGGTCATCACGACCACCTGGCGGTGGTACGACGGGTCGGTCAGCGTCTCCTGGTAGCCGGACATGCCGGTGTTGAAGACCGCCTCGCCGAAGGTCTCGCCGACGGCGCCGTACGCCTGGCCGCGGAACGTCCGGCCGTCCTCCAGGATGAGCACGGCGGGCACTCGCTCCCGCCTGGTGCGAGGCGTGGTGGGGGCAGGTGCGGTCATGGGGCGGCCTCTTCCGTCTTCTTCGTCTTCGTTCGTTCGGTCAGAGCGTCGACCGCCTCGACCCAGGCGGTGTGCTCGTCGGGGTGGTCGGCCCGGAAGCCCGAGTCCAGGGCGGTGCCCCGGTGGTTCCAGGTGACGACCAGCAGCCCGGCGGGGACGACCTTCCCCGCGATGCCCGAGTCACGCCGGGCGCCGGTCAGCGCCGCGGCGGGGATCCACAGGTCCTCGTCACCGGGACGGCGGACCAGGAGCCCCTGCTCGGTCAGGGTCAGCTCGGCCAGGCTGCGGGTGCCGAGGCCGTGCGCGACGACCCGGTCCAGCCAGTTCCCGGCCGTGGTGGAGCCGTGGTAGCGGCCCTTCGCCTGCAGCAGCGGCGCCCCGGGGTCGGCGGGTGCGGCGGGCAGCGGCGGCAGCTCGGACTGCAGTGTCCGGCGCCAGTTCCAGCCCTGCCGCATCAGCCAGTAGACCAGGGCGATCAGGATCAGCAGGCCGACCGTCCAGCCGATGTAGCCGGGCCAGTTGGTGACCCTGGCCTGTTCGGCGGCGAGCCCGGTCACGCCAGCCCGTCCCGGTCGGCCAGCTCGCCGGCCAGCACGGTCGCGCGGCCGCGCAGGAAGGTCGCGTGCACGCGTCCGGGCAGGTCCAGGCCGCGGTAAGGGGTGTTTCGGCTGCGGGTGGCGAAGCTCTCGGGATCCACGGCACCACGGTACGCGGGATCGAAGAGCACCAGGTTCGCCGGCTCACCCACCGAGATCGGCCGGCCCTGCCCGGTGAGACGGCCGATCCGCGCCGGCCGGTACGACATCCGGTCGGCGACGGCCTCCCAGTTCAGCAGGCCGGTGTCCACCATCGTCTGCTGGACGACCGAGAGCGCCGTCTCCAGGCCGACCATGCCCATCGCGGCGACCGCCCACTCGCAGTCCTTGTCCTCCGCGGGGTGCGGGGCGTGGTCGGTGGCGACCGCGTCGATGGTGCCGTCGGCGAGCGCGGCGCGCAGCGCCTCGACGTCGGCGGCGGTGCGCAGCGGCGGGTTGACCTTGTAGACCGGGTCGTAGCTGCGCACCAGCTCGTCGGTGAGCAGCAGGTGGTGCGGGGTGACCTCGGCGGTGACGTTCCAGCCCTTGGCCTTGGCCCAGCGGATGATCTCGACCGAGCCGGCGGTGGAGACGTGGCAGACGTGCAGGCGGGAGCCGACGTGCGCGGCGAGCAGCACGTCGCGGGCGATGATCGACTCCTCGGCGACGGCCGGCCAGCCGCCGAGCCCGAGCTCGCCGGAGACCTGGCCCTCGTTCATCTGGGCGCCCTCGGTGAGGCGGGGCTCCTGGGCGTGCTGGGCGACGACGCCGTCGAAGGCCTTCACGTACTCCAGGGCGCGGCGCATGATGACGGCGTCGTCGACGCACTTGCCGTCGTCGGAGAAGACCCTTACGCCCGCGGCGGAGTCGTGCATGGCGCCGAGCTCGGCGAGCTTCTTGCCCTCCAGGCCGACGGTGACGGCGCCGACCGGCTGCACGTCGCAGTAGCCGGACTCCTGGCCGAGCCGCCAGACCTGCTCGACGACGCCGGCGGTGTCGGCGACGGGGAAGGTGTTGGCCATCGCGTGGACGGCGGTGTAGCCGCCCTTGGCGGCGGCCTGGGTGCCGGTGAGGACGGTCTCGGCGTCCTCGCGGCCGGGCTCCCGCAGATGGGTGTGCAGGTCGACCAGGCCGGGCAGGGCGATCAGGCCGTGGGCGTCGATGTCGACGTCCGCCTCGACGGTCAGGCCCTCGCCGATCTCCCGGACGACGCCGTCGGCGATGTGGATGTCCTTGGGGGCGCCGCCGAGGATCTGGGCGTTGCGGATCAGGTAGCTGGTCACTGGGCGGTCTCCGAGGAGTCGGTGCGGGGGCTGTCGGCGAGGGTCGCGCCGCCGAGCAGCAGGTAGAGGACGGCCATCCGGATGGAGACGCCGTTGGCGACCTGCTCGACCACGGTGCAGCGCGGCGAGTCGGCGACCTCGGCGGTGATCTCCATGCCGCGGACCATCGGGCCGGGGTGCATCACGATGGCGTGCTCGGGGAGCTGCGCCATGCGGATGCCGTCCATGCCGTAGCGGCGGGAGTACTCGCGCTCGGTGGGGAAGAAGGCGGCGTTCATCCGCTCGCGCTGGACGCGGAGCATCATCAGCGCGTCGGTCTTCGGCAGCACCGCGTCCAGGTCGTAGCTGACCTGGCAGGGCCAGTTCTCGATGCCGATCGGCAGCAGGGTGGGCGGGGCGACGAAGGTGACCTCGGCGCCGAGCGTGGTCAGCAGGTGCACGTTGGAGCGGGCGACCCGGCTGTGCAGCACGTCGCCGACGATGGTCACCCGGCGGCCGGCGAGGTCGCGGCCGGGGCCCGGGTTGAGGTGTCGGCGCATGGTGAAGGCGTCGAGCAGGGCCTGGGTGGGGTGCTCGTGGGTGCCGTCGCCGGCGTTGATCACGCTGCCGTGCAGCCACTCGGACTGGGCGAGCCGGGCCGGTGCGCCGGAGGCGTGGTGCCGGATGACGACCGCGTCGGCCCCCATGGCCTGCAGGGTGAGCGCGGTGTCCTTGAGGCTCTCGCCCTTGGAGACCGAGGAGCCCTTGGCGGAGAAGTTGATGACGTCCGCGGAGAGCCGCTTCTCGGCGACCTCGAAGGACGTCTTGGTGCGGGTCGAGTCCTCGAAGAAGAGGTTGACCACGGTGCGGCCGCGCAGGGTCGGCAGCTTCTTGACGGCGCGTCCGGAGAGCTGGGCGAGCTCCTCGGCGGTGTCCAGGATGAGCAGGGCGTCGTCGCGGGCGAGGTCGGCGGTGGAGACGAGGTGGCGCTTCACGCGGGTCACTCCGGAAGGTGCGGGGAGGCGGCGAGCGCCTGGGTGGAACGGGCCGTGTAGTCGCGGTCGCCGACGAGGACGGCGTCCCGGCCGTCGCTGTCGGCGAGCTGCACCTGGACGGCCTCGCGCAGCGAGGTGGGCAGGTTCTTGCCCACGTAGTCGGCGCGGATGGGCAGCTCGCGGTGGCCGCGGTCGACCAGGACGGCGAGCTGGACGGCGCGCGGGCGGCCGATGTCGCTGAGCGCGTCGAGCGCGGCGCGGATGGTGCGGCCCGAGAAGAGCACGTCGTCGACGAGGACGACCAGCTTGCCGTCGATGCCGGAGGCCGGGATCTCGGTGTGCTCCAGGGCGCGGGCCGGCTTCAGCCGCAGGTCGTCCCGGTACATCGTGATGTCCAGGGTGCCGAGCGGGATGTCGCGGCCGGTGATCTGCGTCAGCCGGGCGTGCAGCCGGCGGGCGAGGTGGACACCGCGGGTGTGGATGCCGAGCAGGACGACGTCCTCGGCACCCTTGGCGCGCTCCACGATCTCGTGGGCGATCCGGGTGACGACCCGGGCGATGTCGGTGGCGTCCAGCACCTGGTGGGGCGGACGCGGCGCAGTGGTTCCGTCTGTGGTCATGCCGAAGCGGACCTCCTTCCCCGCCTCACGGGACGGGTCTTAAAGGATGTCTGGGATTGGCGCCCGGCGCACCGGGGCCGCGCCCATGCTACCAGTGCGGCCCCCATGCCCCGGGAGGGCGCCGTTCCGCTTGGTGTCCTCGCAGGTCAACCCGTATTCCGGGGCCCGAACGGCGGCCCAGCGCCGCACTATTCGCACGACTGCCCCATTCGGCTTGACGCGACTACCTCACTCTACGTAACCTCACAGTGAGTTACGGGACCGGCGCCGTACCCACCGGTTCGGACGAACGGTCCGCGGTCACCACCCGCGCTCTCGTGGCTCTTCACTGCACGCGAAGCAATATTGTCCGGGGAGATCAATGTCCAGCGACTACGCGAAGCAACTCGGGGCGAAGCTCCGGGCCATCCGCACTCAGCAGGGTCTCTCCCTGCACGGCGTCGAGGAGAAGTCCCAGGGTCGCTGGAAGGCCGTCGTCGTCGGCTCCTACGAGCGCGGCGACCGCGCCGTCACGGTGCAGCGCCTCGCCGAGCTGGCGGAGTTCTACGGCGTGCCGGTGCAGGAGCTGCTGCCGGGCGGCACCCCGGGCGGTGCGGCCGAGCCGCCGCCGCGCCTGGTCCTCGACCTGGAGAGACTGACCCAGGTCCCGTCCGAGAAGGCCGGCCCGCTGCAGCGCTACGCGGCCACCATCCAGAGCCAGCGCGGCGACTACAACGGCAAGGTGCTCTCGATCCGCCAGGACGACCTGCGCACCCTGGCCGTGATCTACGACCAGTCGCCGTCCATCCTCACCGAGCAGCTGATCAGCTGGGGCGTGCTGAACCCGGACGCGCGCCGCGCCGTCCGCGAGGAAGACGCGGGCTGACACCTTCTCCCCCATTGCAGAAACGTCACGGCGGGGCGTGCGGCGACTGCCGCACGCCCCGCCGTGGTCCGTTCCCGGGCCCGCGCACCGGCGCCCGGCCCCGGTCAGCACACCGTGCCCAGGCTGAACCCGGGCTGCGCCCGCACGTCGTCCAGCTCGACCGCCGCGGGCGCATAGCCGCCACCCTCGCTCTGCCAGGCCCAGGCGACCTGCCGGTACTCGCCGCAGGCGCCGGCCGCCCCCTGCGAGCCGTGCAGCAGCGCCGCCCCCGGCAGCTCCCGGTAGAGGCCCGCACAGAGCACCGCGCAGACCAGGTCGAGGTCCTCGTCGTTGATCCGCACCACCCCGTCCTCCCAGTGCAGGATCCGGGCCTCCGCCTCCAGCCTGCCGCCCGGCGCCTCCACCGCGCACAGGAAGCGGTACGCGCCGAACCCGGCGCCGACCAGCATCCGGCGGAACAGCTCGGCACCCCGCTGGTGCGCCTGCCGCACCAGCGCCCCCGCCTCGGGGTCGGCCTCCCCGCCGTCCCCGCGGTCCAGCAGCAGTTCGATGTGGCGCAGCGTCAGGCCGTTGTCCCGCGCCCGGACCAGCCGCGGCACGAAGTCGCCGCCGAGCTCCTCCCCCTGGTACGGCAGCAGCTGGGTCTGCAGCGGCGGGTTGACCAGGTACCGGTCCCGGGAGGCCGGCGTCGCCGGGTCGAGCCGGTGCAGCAGACAGAAGTCCGCGAAGTCGTCGACGTGGAACATCCGGGCCTGCACGGTGCCGTACGTCCGGCGGGCCTCGGCCAGCAGCACGGCGGTGTCCAGCAGGTAGCTGTCGAAGTCCGCGGCGTCGGTGAGGCGCCAGGCGCGGGCCCGCTCGAAGTCCTCGGCGCTGGTGAGGATGCCCGTCACGAAGGCCTCCTCGCCGTGCGGCCGGCCTGCGGCGGAGGCGTTGGCGGTGCAGCGGGAGGGCCGGGGGGCGCGGGGGTTGCGGGACATCGTCGACTCCTGCGGGGCGGTGCGGTCGGTCGCCCCTGTTCCTCCCCATCCCCGCGGGCCGCACACGCACCGGTTGTCACAGCCCTGTAACTGAACGCGACGAATCCTCGGCGGGCACAACCAGCGGCGCGGGGTCCTGCGCAGTGCGGGGGCGGTCGGATCAACAGGTCGGGGCCCCCGCCCCCATGTGGCTGCCCACTCCCGCGCCTCTGGGTGATCGTCCGTCAGGACCGGGGTGCGCGGGCGAGTTGGCGGGACTGGGCGACCAGGCGGCCGGTCTCGTCCCAGACCTCGCAGTCCTCCTCGAAGTAGCCGCCTGCCAGGTTCCGGGTGGCGTGCGCGACGCGGAGCCAGCCGGGTGCCGGCTTCGCCCGGAGGTGGACGGTGAGTTCGACCGTCGGCGCCCAGCCGGGCCGGCCGAGGTCGAAGGTGACGGGCGGCAGGGAGTCGGCGACGAGCAGGAGGAGCAGCGGGTCGGGCTGCCGTCCGTCGGCGAGCCGGAACCAGCCCTGGATGCGGCCGTTGCCGGAGGGCTGCCCGAGGGCCCAGCCGACGGTGGCCGGGTCGAGCCGCAGGTCGAACCGCTCCAGCAGTGCGGCCTGTTCGATGAGCTGCGGCGGCGCGTGCTCGACGCCGATGCACTCGTCCGGCAGCGGCATCACGGGCGGCGTGGCACTGGTGCCGACCTCGCCGTCGAGGGTGTCGAGGTCGCCGAAGGTGGCGAGCACGCGGAGCCGTTCCTCTCCGTCCTGGACGAGCGAGGCGGTGCCGGTGGTGAGGGTGCGGCCGCGGCGGACGGTCTCGGTGCGGACGGTGGCGGGGCCGGGGCGGGAGGCGGAGAGGTAGTGGCCGGTGATGGAGAACGGGTCGCGGTGGTCGCCGTTGGCCAGGGAGAGGGCGTGTCCGGCGACGGCGAGCAGGAGGCCGCCGTTGACGCCGCCGCCGATCTGCCAGCCGGCGCCGAGCTCGGCGTCGTAGCGGCCGGGCTCGGCGGGGTGCGGGGTGAGCGCGATGCCCTGGTCGAACTCGCTGCGCGTAGCGGTGGTCATCGGTGGTACGCCCTTCACATCGGCCATTACTCACCAGTAGCCTACGCCTCCCCCGGGAACGGGCGCAGGCCCCCGCTCGTGCGGCGGCCCCGGAACGCGCGAAGGCCGCCGGACCTGTCGGTCCGGCGGCCTTTCGGGCCGTCCGTGCGGGCGCGCCGCCCGATCGCGACGGATCTCAGTCGCGGCGGATCTGCGGCTTGAGGTCCATGAAGCGGGCGAGCAGGCCGTTGACGAACGCCGGGGACTCGTCGGTGGAGTACTCCTTGGCGATCTCGACGGCCTCGTCCAGGACGACGGCGTCCGGGACGCCGTCCTCCCAGATCAGCTCGTACGCGCCGATCCGCAGGACGTTGCGGTCCGCGATCGGCATCCGGTCGAGCGTCCAGCCGACCGCGTAGGTCGAGATCAGCTCGTCGATCCGCCGGGCGTGGTCGCTGTACCCCTCGATCAGCTGCATGGTGTACTCGCCGACCTGCGGGGTGGTCTCACCCGGCTTGGCCTCCCGTGCCCGGCCCACCCACTCGGCGAGCACGCGCTCGGGCGCGACCCCCCGGTGGTCGGCCTCGAACAGGATCTGGAAGGCCCGGGTGCGGGCCTTGGTGCGCGCGTTGGACACGATTACTTGACCCGGCCGAGGTAGCTGCCGTCGCGGGTGTCGACCTTGACCTTCTCACCGGTGGTGATGAAGAGCGGGACCTGGATCTCGGCGTCGGTCTCCAGGATGGCCGGCTTGGTGCCGCCGGTGGAGCGGTCGCCCTGGACGCCCGGCTCGGTCTCCTTGATGGTGAGCTCGACGGCGGCCGGGAGCTCGATGTACAGCGGGACGCCCTCGTTCTGCGCGACCAGGGCCTCGAAGCCCTCGAGCAGGTACTTGGCGGCGTCGCCGACGGTGGCGGCGTCGACCGGCACCTGGTCGTAGGTGTCCATGTCCATGAAGATGAACTGCTCACCGTCACGGTACGAGTACTGCATGGTGCGCTTGTCGACGTTGGCGGTCTCGACCTTGATGCCCGCGTTGAAGGTCTTCTCGACGACCTTGCCGGTCAGGACCTCCTTGAGCTTGGTGCGCACGAAGGCGGGGCCCTTGCCGGGCTTCACGTGCTGGAACTCGACGACGGACCAGAGCTTGCCGCCCTCCAGCTTGAGGACCATGCCGTTCTTGAGATCGTTCGTAGAAGCCACGAGCGCACTAACTCCTGATATAGCTGTCAAGGAACCAAGGGCTGCGCCTCCTGCCGCCCGCTCCGCGGGCTACAGGGCGAGGAGCTCCTTGGTGGTGATGGTGAGCAGCTCGGGCCCGCCCTCCTCGAGGGGGCGCACGACGAGCGTGTCCTCGATCCGGACCCCGCCCCGCCCCGGGAGGTGCACCCCCGGGCCGACGGTGACCGGCACGCGATTGTCCAGTTTACCCATGTCGGCGGGTCCCAGGCGCGGCGCCTCCCGGATCTCCAGGCCGATGCCGTGTCCGACCGGGTGCGCCGGGCTGTCGGTGTGGCCCGCGGCCTGCAGCACCTCGCGGGCGGCCAGATCGGGTACGGACTCGGAGACACCCGGGCCGAGCGCCTCGCGACCGGCCCGCTGGGCGCGGAAGACCAGCCGGTGCAGTTCGACCTGCCAGGGCGCCGGCGCGGCGCCGATGACGAAGGTCCGCGCGGTGGAGACGCCGTACCCGCGGTAGCAGGCGCCCAGCACGACGGTGAGGAAGTCGCCCTCCTCGACCCGGCGGTCGGTGGGCTGGTGGGTCTCCAGGCCGGAGTGGCTGCCGGTGCCGACGGAGACCGGGAAGGCGGCCCGGTCAGCGCCGTGGTCGATCATCCGGCGCTCCAGCTCCATCGCCAGGTGGCGCTCCGTGCGGCCGACCAGGATCGACTCCAGCAGCTCGCTGAGCGCCTGGTCGGCGATCTCGGCGGCGATCCGCAGGTCGGCGATCTCGTGTTCGTCCTTGACGACGCGCATCCCTTCCACCGCGGTGCCGAGGTCGGCGAGACGGACGCCCTCGGCGACGCCGGCGACCGCGCGGTGGCGGCGGACGGTGAGGTCGTGCTCCTCGACGGCGAGGTCGAGGACCTTCAGCCGGCCGGCGGCCTCGGCGGCGGCCAGCGCGGTGTCGGTGTCGGCGGGCACCAGCAGCTGGCCGACGTCCGGCCCGAGCAGGTGCTCGCCGCCCTCCTCGGGCGGCAGGTCGTCGGGCAGCGCCAGCAGGGTCCGCTCGCGGGTGAGCAGCAGGCTCGCGCCGCACGGCGGGCAGCCGGTGAGGTAGCGGACGTTGGAGGCGCGGGTGACGAGGGCCGCGTCGACCCCCGACGCACTGCAGTGCTCCCTGAGGCGCTCCCGCCGCGCCGCGTACGCATCGGACATGCCACGAGCCTACGAACTGCGGACGGCCCGCGCCCGTCGAGCCGGGCGAGCCGTGCGGCACGGCCCGGAAAGGGGTGGTGCGTCCCGCCGCAGGGCGCGCGCGGCGGGCCGCGGCCCGCCGGCGGAAAGGAGGACGGAAAGGGGACGAACGAGGCGGGAATGGAACGGCCCGGGCTCGCGTTGGAGCCATACGAAAACGACTTCCGTTTCGGACAAGTGCTCCGGGGCCGAGGTCAGAGCCACCGAGGAGGAGCAGATGGCCCGCAGCGAACTGCGCCCGGTCGTCCGGCTGAGGTCGACCGCCGGCACCGGATTCACCTACGTGACGCGCAAGAGCCGCCGCAACGACCCGGACCGCCTGGTGCTGCGCAAGTACGACCCGCTCGCCCACCGGCACGTGGCCTTCCGCGAGGAGCGCTGAGCAGCCCCGCAGGCCCCACCGATCCACGACCGATCCCCGAAGGAGCAGCCCCATGAAGAACGGCATCCACCCCGCCTACCGTCCGGTCGTCTTCCGCGACAAGGCAGCCGGCCTTTCCTTCCTGACCCGCTCGACGCTGACGTCCGCGTCCACGGTGGTCTGGGAGGACGGCACCGTCCGTCCGGTGGTCGACGTGGAGACCTCGTCGGCGAGCCACCCCGTCTGGACCGGGCGCGCCCGGGTACTGGACCAGGCCGGCCGGATCGAGCAGTACCGGCGGCGGTACGGCCGCGACTGACCGTCACGCGCGGCGCCCCACTCCCCCGGCGGGGAGGGGGGCGCCGCTTCGTGCTGTCCGGCGACGGTCAGCGCGGGGGCGGCGGCACCGAGACCACCAGGGTGAGCCGGACGGGCACCTCGCCGTCGTTGCGGTAGCCGTGCGCGGCGGACGCCTCGTAGGAGGCGGTGGAGCCGGCCGGCACCAGGTGGTCGCGGCCGTCCAGACTGAGGGTCAGTTCGCCCTCCTCGACCCGGGCGATCTCGACCGTGCCGACGGGGTGCGGGTCGGAGGCGTGCCCCTCGCCCGGCAGGATCAGCCACTGCCAGAGCTCCAGCGGGCCGGGCGCCTCGATGCCGTTGAGCAGCACCCCGGTGCCGCCCTCGGCACCCGTCCAGAGCTGGACGGCCTCCGCGTCGGGGACGATCCGCACGGTGGAGGTCTCGTCGTAGTCGAGCAGCCGGGCGATGGAGGCGCCGAGGGCGTCGGCCAGCCGGACAACGGTGCCCACGCTCGGGTTGGTCCGCCCCTGCTCGATCTGCACGATCATGCCGCGGCTCACCCCGGAGCGGGCCGCGAGGGCGTCGAGGGT
Source organism: Kitasatospora sp. DSM 101779 (assembly GCF_025655475.1). GTDB lineage: Bacteria > Actinomycetota > Actinomycetes > Streptomycetales > Streptomycetaceae > Kitasatospora. The sequence continues at coordinate 1,582,581 of NZ_JAHTIK010000001.1, forward strand.
GTGCCCGCGGTCGGCGCGCAGCCGCTTGAGGTTGCGGGCCAGGGCCTGGGTGATCAGATCGGGGTCGGGCATGTCAGTCCAATGAATTGATTCGTCTGGTTCACTCTGTTGACCTAAGCTGCCGGGGCACCGCGCGTCCACTCGACCGTACTCCGGAGTCCACTGTGCTGTCCCAGCTCCTCGCACTCGCCGCCAGCCTGCTGTGGGGCATGGCCGACTACGGCGGCGGCTCGCTGACCCGCCGGCTGCCCGCGCCGACCGTGGTGGTCGCCTCGCAGGCCGCCGCGGCCGTGCTGCTCGCCGTGGCCGTCCTCGCCACCGGCGGCCCGGGCGCGGCCCCCGCCGGCCTCTGGTACGCGGTCGCGGCGGGCGTGATCGGGCCGTTCGCCCTGCTCGCCTTCTACCGCGCCCTGGCGCTCGGGCCGATGGGCGTGGTCTCGCCGCTCGCCACCGTCGGCGTCGCCGTACCGGTCGGGCTCGGGCTGCTGCTCGGGGAGCGCCCGGCGCCGGCGCAGGCCGCCGGGATCGCGGTCGCCGTGCTCGGTGTCGCCC
>NZ_JAHTIK010000001.1:1583157-1607426 GCF_025655475.1 Kitasatospora sp. DSM 101779
CCGGGGGCGCTGCGGCGCGGCCTGCCCGCACTGACCGTGGTCGGGGTGGCCGACGTCGCCGCGAACGCCGCCTTCGCCGCCGCCTCGCACCGCGGGTCGGTGGCCGTGGCCGCGGTGCTCGCCTCGCTCTATCCGGTGGTCACCGCACTGATGGCCCGGGGGCTGCTCAAGGAGCGGCTGCGGCGCGTCCAGCTGCTCGGCGCGGGTCTCGCGGTGGCGGGCACCCTGCTGCTGGCGGCGGGCTGACGCCCCGTCCCCCGGCCGGCGCGACCGCCCGCGGGCCACCTCAGCCCGCCCGACCGGGCGACCAGCGCTGCTCGACCCGGGCGATCCGCCAGTAGCCGATCGCCGCCGCCCAGACCACCACGAACAGGCCGACGATGACGAAGCCGACGTTGTCCAGGCTGAGTCCGGCGATCCAGCCGCTCACCGGGTCGTTCAGGCCGAGCTTGTCGTGCAGCACCGCGACCAGCTCGATGGTGCCGATGACGAAGGCCACCGCGATCGACAGGCCGGTGATGGCGAGGTTGTAGAAGACCTTGCGGACGGGGTTGGAGAACGCCCACTGGTAGGCGAAGTTCATGAACGTGCCGTCGAGGGTGTCGAACAGGCTCATTCCGGCGGCGAAGAGCAGCGGCAGGCAGACGATCGCGTACCAGGGCAGGCCGGCCGCGGCGCCCGAGCCGGCCATCACCATCAGCGTCACCTCGGTGGCGGTGTCGAAGCCCAGGCCGAGCACCATGCCGACCGGGAACATCTGACCCGGGCGGGAGATCGAGCGGGTGGCCCGCCCGAGGATGCGGTTCATCAGCCCGCGGGAGTCGAGCTGCCGTTCGAGCTCGGCCTCGTCGTAGGTGCCGGCCCGCATCGCCCGGAAGACCCGCAGGATGCCGAGCAGCGCGGCCAGGTTCAGCGCGGCGATCAGGTAGAGGAAGGCGCCGGAGGCGGTGGTACCGATGGTGCCGAGCACCTGGTGGGCGGTCGAGCCGTCGTCCATCAGCACCCCGGCCAACTGGGCGCCGCCCGCCACCAGGGCGGCCATCAGCACCACCATCGACGAGTGGCCGAGCGCGAACCAGAAGCCCACCGAGACCGGCCGCCGGCCGTCCGCCATGAGCTTGCGGGTGGTGTTGTCGATCACCGCGATGTGGTCGGCGTCGAAGGCGTGCCGCATGCCCAGGGTGTAGGCGGTGATGCCGAGTCCGGCGCCGAACACCTGGGTGCCGACCTCGTACCTCTCCGGCACGACCAGCAGGAAGAGCGTGCCGAAGGCCGCCACGTGCATCGCCAGGATGACCGCCAGCAGGCCGGCCGTGCGGAGGGTGTCCTCCCGGCGCCAGCGGAACGCGGGCAGGCCGGGGGCGGTCGACGGCGGCGCGGCCGTCCCGGTTGCGGGCAGGGTCATCTGCGGTTCACGCTCCAGCACCTCGTGGAATGACGTCGTGAGGCGCCGTGGCCGGTCTCCTGGCTCACGGGGAGGTTCTGACGGTGCCCGTACCCGGCCTTCCCGGGCGCGCGCTGCGCCCAGTGACCCGCGAGGGGTACGGATTGACTCCCCGTTCACAGTGGCGAGGGCCGCTCCGGACTCGGACCCTGAGGTCCTGCACCGGTCTTCCCGAGCACCACGGCTGCTCCACCGTAGGGGTGACGCACCGACAGCTGCAAGCCTGCACAACCGCGCAGGTGTCGTAGATCACGACCGGTCGGCCTGCGAGAATGCCGCCATGCACCTCCTTCCCGCCGATCGCGCAGGCCACCGCACCATCGACGGGCACCGGGTCTGCGAGGCGATCGCCGGGATCGGCGACACCGGCCGGGTCAGGTCGTGGGCGGAGCGCTTCGGGCTGCTCGCCGACCCCGGACGGCTCGCCCTGCTGCTCGCCCTGCACACCACCGGGCCGCTGGCCGTCACCGACCTGGCGCTGGCCACCGGGATGCGCGACCCGGCGGTCTCCCAGGCGCTGCGGCTGCTGCGCGCCGCGGGCGTCGTCGAGGGCGAGCGCGACGGGCGGGTGGTGCGCTACCGGCTGACCGACCCCGCGGTCGCCGAGGTCCTGGAGCACGGGGTGCTGGGGCGCGCCGAACGAGCCGCCGGCACGGGATGAGCCCCTGCACGGAATAGGCACCTTCTGACAGTTTGCCAGTGCGGCGGAGGGTCAGCTTCAGCCAAGTTTTCTTGTCATGTCACCTCGAAGCCCTTCCGGTGGCCCATGCTTCCGGAGGCGGCCCGTCCGGGCCGCCGTCCCCAGGCTCCTGACGAGGAGACACCCGTGAAGCTTCGCCGTACGTTCGCCGTGGGGCTGCTGGCCGCGGCCGCCACCCTGCTCCCCGCGCACCAGTCCGGCGCCGCCACCGGCGGCGGGCTGCCGTTCGGTTCGGCCACCGCCGTCGGGATCCACAACACCTACGACCCGGCTGCCTTCCCCTTCCTCGCGCGGAGCCTGGACACCGGCACCGGCATGATCGAGCTCGACGTGTGGACAGACACCGTCACCAAGGAGTGGAAGGTCAGCCACTCCAACCCGCTCGGCAACTCCAACAACTGCACCGCCGCCACCAACCCGGCGACGCTCTACGGCGGCGGCACCAACAAGAACCTCGAGTACTGCCTCGACGACCTGCGGATCTGGCTCGCCGCGCACCCGTCGAGCGGGCCGCTGGTGGTCAAGCTGGAGCTCAAGGGCGGGTTCGCCGCCAACCGCGGCATGGGTCCGGCCCAGCTCGACGGCCTGATAGCTGCCCACCTGGGCAGCGCCGTCTTCCGCCCGGCCGACCTGCTCGCCAAGCCCGGCGGCGGCAGCTACCCGAACCTCGACGAGGCCGCGAAGGCCGGCAACTGGCCGACCCGCGCCGCTCTGGCCGGCCGGGTCCTGGTGGACGTCATCCCCGGCACCGTCGAGGAGGGCAACCCCTTCGACACCCTGCACACCGACGTCGAGTACAGCCGCTACCTGCGCGATCTCGCGGCGGCCGGCAAGGCCGGCCAGGCCCAGGTCTTCCCGGTGGTGCACGGCGCCGTCTCCGGCGACCCGCGCAACGCCTACGGCGAGACCAGTATTCGGCCGTGGTTCGTGGTCTTCGACGGCGACGCCTCGGCATACGTCGGCGGCATCGACACCGGCTGGTACGACGCCCGCCACTACCTGCTGGTGATGACCGACGCCCACAACGTGGCGCCCGCCATCAGCTCCACCGACCCCACGGCCGACCAGGCCCGGGCGCGGGTCACCCAGCTCGCGGCCGCCCACGCCAGCATCGTCTCCAGCGACTGGCGCAAGCTGCCCGAGGTGCAGTCCATGGTGCTGCCGCGGGGCTGACGGACCGTCCGACCTGCCCGGCCGGCCGTCCGGCCGGGCAGGAGGCACTCAGCGCTGCTGGCAGCCGGGGCACCAGAAGAGGTTGCGGGCGGCCAGCGACTCGGTGCGCACCGGTGTCCCGCAGACCAGGCAGGGCATGTCGGTGCGGCGGTAGACGTACACCTCGCCGCCGTGGTCGTCGACCCGCGGCGGCCGGCCCATCGCCTCCGGCGTGTGCTCCTGGCGGACGGTGTCGATCCGGCCTGCACCGACGCCCAGGTGCATCAGGGCGACGAGGTCGGCCCATATCGCGTCCCACTCGGTGCGGGTGACGTCCCGGCCCGCCCGGTGCGGGCTGATGCCGAGGCGGAAGAGCACCTCGGCGCGGTACACGTTGCCGACGCCGGCCAGCACCTTCTGGTCCATCAGCAGCGCGGCGACGGTCGTGGAGCTGCGGGCCATCCGCCGCCAGGCGGCGTCCGGGTCGGCGTCGGGGCGCAGCGGGTCGGGGCCGAGCCGGGCGTGGACGGCGTCCTTCGCGGCGGGGTCGAGGAGCTCACAGGTGTTGGGGCCGCGCAGATCGGCCCAGCCCTCGTCGTTCGCCATCCGCAGCCGGACCTCGCCGACCGGCGCCGGGGCGCCGCCGCTGCCGAAGGTGAAGCCGCCGTACAGGCCGAGGTGGATGTGCAGCCAGTCCTCGCCGAAGCCGAGGAAGAGGTGCTTGCCGTGGGCCTCGGCCTCGTCCAGCGGACGGCCGTCCAGCCGCGCGGCGCCCTCGGCGAACCGCCCCTGCGGGCTGCTGACCCGCACCGGCCGGTCGGCGAACACCCGGTGGTTCTCGCGGGCGAGGCGGTGGATGATGTGGCCCTCGGGCACGGGCGTCAGCTCCTCGTCTGGTCCGTTGCGGTCCCTCCATCATCCCAGGCATCTGTGACACCCCGGCCGGCCGGTCCGGTCACCCGGGTGCCCGCGAGGAGCGCCGGATCCGCGGCACGGCGGTGGCCCGCTACGGGCGGCCGGTGAGGCGGGACATGATGGCGCGGTCCAGGGCGGCGGCGGTGGCGGCCACGTCGAGCTGGGAGTTGTCGATGATGGGGAGCCCGGAGGTGCGCCAGCCGGCCATCCGGCCGTGGATGCGGGCGACCTCCTCGTCGCTCAGCCGGCGGTTGCCGCTGCGGCGGGCGTTGCGGGCGAGCACCGAGTCGAGGCCGGGCAGCAGGACGACCGGGATCATGCCGGGCCCGATGTGGCGCTTCCAGCCGCCGAGGCCGATCGCCGGGCGGTCCGGGAAGACGGCGTCGTCGATGATGCAGGAGATGCCGTTGGCGAGGTAGTTGCGGCAGGCGAAGCCGCAGGTCCGGCGGGCCAGCCGGTACTGGGCCTCGGAGGCGTTGTTCCAGCCGGACTGCGGATTGGCGAAGCCGGACTGCACCCACTCGCGGACGTCGTCCAGGCTGATGTGCGCGGTCGGCATCGGCTGCCGCTCGGCCCAGTGCCGGGCGACGGTGGTCTTGCCGGCCCCGGCCGGGCCGATCAGCAGGACGGCTATCGGGCCCGTCGGCAGCGGCTGCTGGGGCGGGTGCGCGGGCAGCTGGACGGGCGCGCCGGCCGGCAGGACGAAGTGGCCGGTGGCGCCGGGCGGCACGGTCATGGCGGGCGCAGGGGGCGCGGGAGGCGCCGCGGGAGGCATCACTGCGCCGGGCTGCGGCTGCCCCGCGGGCTGCTGCGGGTACGGCGGCCGGCCCACCGCCGGTGCTGCCCCCGGCCGGGCCGGGTACGGCGGCGCGACGGGTCGCGGAGGCATCGGTCCTCCCCCGGTGTACTGCGACATCGTCACCTCCCGACCCGGACACTACACGTCGGCCCGGTGGCGGGCACAGTCCGCCACCGGGCCGTGTGAGGGCACGTCAGCGGGTGGTGAGCTCCTCCGCGAGGGCGCGCAGCGCCAGCTCGTAGGAGCCGAGGCCGAAGCCGGCGATGGTGCCGGAGGCGATCGAGGCGATCACCGAGTTGTGCCGGAAGGCCTCCCGGGCGTACGGGTTGGAGATGTGCACCTCGATGAGCGGCGCCGTCCGCTGGGCGGCGGCGTCGCGCATCGCGTACGAGTAGTGCGTGAAGGCGCCCGGGTTGATCACGACCGGGGTCTTCGCGTCGGCGGCCTGGTGCAGCCACTCGACCATCTGCAGCTCGGAGTTGGTCTCCCGGACCTCGACGTCGAGGCCGAGTTCGGCGCCCAGCGCGGTACAGCGCTCGACGAGCCCGGTGTACGAGGTCGCACCGTACACGTCGGGTTCGCGGCTGCCGAGCCGGCCGAGGTTGGGGCCGTTGAGGACGAGCACCTTGGCGGTCATCCTGACACCTCCGCGTAGGCGGCGACCAGCAGGGACGGGTCGGGCCCCTCCAGGATGGAGGTCTTGGCCAGGCCGTCCAGGACGACGAAGCGCAGCAGGTCTCCGCGGGACTTCTTGTCGATCTTCATGGCGTCGAGCAGCCGCGGCCAGGCGTCCGCCCGGTAGGTGAGCGGCAGGCCGACCGAGCCGAGCACCCGGCGGTGCCGGTCGGCGGTCTCGTCGTCCAGCCGACCGGCGAGGCGCCCGAGTTCGGCGGCGAAGACCATGCCGATGGAGATCGCCGCGCCGTGCCGCCACTTGTAGCGCTCGTTGCGCTCGATGGCGTGGCCGAGGGTGTGGCCGTAGTTGAGGATCTCGCGGCGGCCGGCCTCCTTGAGGTCGCCGGAGACCACGTCGGCCTTGACCTGGATCGCCCGCCGGATCAGCTCCAGGGTGTGCGGCCCCGCCGGGCCGGTGGCGGCCTCCGGGTCGGCCTCGACCAGGTCGAGGATGACCGGGTCGGCGATGAAGCCTGCCTTGATCACCTCGGCGAGGCCGGAGACGTAGTCGTGCTTGGAGAGCGTCTCCAGGGTCGCCAGGTCGGCGAGCACGCCGGCCGGCGGGTGGAAGGCGCCGACCATGTTCTTGCCCTCGGCGATGTTGATGCCGGTCTTGCCGCCGACGGCCGCGTCGACCATGCCGAGCAGGGTGGTGGGCATGGAGATCCAGCGCACGCCGCGCAGCCAGGTGGCGGCGACGAAGCCCGCGAGGTCGGTGGTGGCACCGCCGCCGAGGCCGACGATCACGTCGCTGCGGGTGAAGCCGGTCTGGCCGAGCACCGACCAGCAGTACGCGGCGACCTCGGCGCTCTTGGCGTCCTCGGCGTTGGGCACCTGGAGGGCGATCGCCTCGTAGCCCTCGGCGGCGAGGTCCTCGCGGACCGCCTCGCCGGTGGCGGAGAGCGCCTCCGGGTGGATGACCGCGACCCGCTTGGCCTTGCCGCCGATCAGCGGGGCGAGCTCGCCGAGCAGCTGGTGGCCGACCAGCACGTCGTACGGGTCGTGGCCGGCGCTGCCGCCGACGTGGATGGTGACGGTGTCGGTCATGCCTGCTTCAGCTCCAGTGCTTCCATTACGGCGTCCGCGACCTGCTCCGGGGTGAGCCCCTCGGTGTCGACGACGGCCTTGGCCACCTCCAGGTAGAGGGGGCGTCGGGCCTCCATCAGCTCGCGCCAGCGGGCCCGCGGGTTGACCGCGAGCAGCGGGCGCGGCGCGTCCAGGCCGACCCGCTTGACCGCGTCGCCGAGCGCGACCTCCAAGTACACCACCGGCAGGCCGGCCAGCAGGGCGCGGGTGGCGTCGGCCATCACCGCGCCGCCGCCGAGCGCGAGCACCCCGGGGTGGCCGTCGGCGGCCGCGCGGACGGCCCGCACCTCCAGCTCGCGGAAGTGCGGTTCGCCCTCGTCGATGAAGATCTCCGGGATCGGCTTGCCGGCCGTCGCCTCGATGTCGGCGTCGGTGTCCCGGAAGCCCACGCCGAGCCGCTCGGCGAGCAGCCGGCCGACGGTGGACTTGCCGGCCCCGGGCGGGCCGACCAGCACGACGACCGGTGCGCCCCCGTTCATCGGACGATCAGGTGGTCGAGGTAGGACTGCACGTTGCGGCGGGTCTCCGCGACATTGTCGCCGCCGAACTTCTCGGCCACCGCGTCGGCGAGCACCAGGGCGACCATCGCCTCGGCGACGATGCCGGCGGCGGGCACCGCGCAGACGTCCGAGCGCTGGTGGTGGGCCTTGGCGACCTCGCCGGTACGCACGTCCAGGGTCTGCAGTGCCCGCGGCACGGTGGCGATCGGCTTCATCGCGGCCCGCACCCGCAGCAGCTCGCCCGTGGACAGGCCGCCCTCGGTGCCGCCGGAGCGGCCGGAGGTGCGTCGCACGCCGGTGTCGGTCGGGACGATCTCGTCGTGCGCCTTGGAGCCGGGTACCCGGGCCAGCTCGAAGCCGTCACCGACCTCGACGCCCTTGATCGCCTGAATGCCCATCAGGGCGGCGGCGAGGCGGGCGTCCAGTCGGCGGTCCCAGTGCACGTGCGAGCCGAGGCCGACCGGCACGCCGTACGCCAGCACCTCGACGACGCCGCCGAGGGTGTCGCCGTCCTTGTGGGCCTGGTCGATCTCGGCGACCATCCGCTCGGAGGCGTCGGCGTCCAGGCAGCGCACCGGGTCCTCGTCGAGGCGGGGTTCGTCGGCAGGCAGCGGGTACACGCCGAGCGGTGCCCTGGCGGCGCCCAGCTCGACGACGTGCGAGACCAGCTCGATGCCGCAGGTCTCCTTGAGGTACGAGCGGGCCACGGTGCCGATGGCGACCCGGGCCGCGGTCTCGCGGGCGGAGGCGCGCTCCAGGATCGGGCGGGCCTCCTCGATGGAGTACTTCTGCATACCGGCGAGGTCGGCGTGGCCGGGGCGCGGGCGGGTCAGCGGCTCGTTGCGGGCGAGGCCGGCGAGGATCTCCGGGTCGACCGGGTCGGCCGACATGACCTGCTCCCACTTCGGCCACTCGGTGTTGCCCACCATGACCGCGACCGGGCTGCCCATCGTCAGGCCGTGCCGGACGCCGCCGAGGAAGGTGACCTCGTCCTGCTCGAACTTCATCCGGGCCCCGCGGCCGTAGCCGAGCCGGCGGCGGGCCAGGGCGTCGGCCACCATCGCGGTGGTGACCGGCACACCGGCCGGCAGGCCCTCCAGCGTCGCGACCAGTGCGGGGCCGTGCGACTCCCCCGCCGTCAGCCAGCGCAACCTACCCAACGGAGCTCCTTCGTCAGCGGCCCGGCCCGCGCGGCACGGACCGACCGGGGCTTTCGTCCGGCGGGCCCGTTCTCGGGCAGGAGGCCACCGGGCCCGCACTCTGCTCCGATCCTTTCATGCCGCGGCGCGGGACCGGCGCGTGGTCCGCGTGGCGGACACCCGGATGGACACTCACAGGTTTGCCGCGCCGTGCCCCGGGTAGCTTGTTCAGCTCGCCGCGAGCGCCGCCTCGCCGGCGGCGCGCATCGCCGCGAGCGGGCCCGGCTTCACCCCGGTGAACGCCTCGAACTGGAGCACGGCCTGGTGCGCCAGCAGGTCCAGCCCGCCGAGCACCGTGCCGCCGCGCTCGGCGCAGGCCGCCGCCAGCCGGGTCGGCCACGGGTGGTACAGCACGTCGAAGAGCACCCCGGGCTCGGCCGGCAGCGCCTCGGCGAAGCCGTCGGTGGCGCCGGCCGGCGTGGTGGAGATCGTCAGCGGGTGCGCGAGCGCCTCGGCGCCGTCCTCCCAGGCCGCGGTGCGGATGCGCAGGCCGAGGCGGTCGCCGAGCTCCCGCATCTGGGCCGCCCGCTCGGCACTGCGGACGTGGACGGCGACCTCGCCGGTGCACACCTCGGCCAGCGCGGCCAGCGCCGAGGAGGCGGTGGCGCCGGCACCCAGGACGGCGGCCGATTCGACCCGCTCCACACCGCGCTCGCGCAGCGCGTTGACCAGGCCCGGCACGTCCGTGTTGTCGCCGCTGCGCCGGCCGTCCGGGCCGAAGACCACGGTGTTCACCGCGTCGACGGCGAGCGCGGTCGGACCGACCTCGTCCAGCAGCGGGATGATCGCCCGCTTGAGCGGCATGGTGAGCGACAGGCCGGCCCACTCGGCGGGATCGATCCTTTCGATGAACTCCGGCAGCCCGGCCTCGTCCACCTCGAACCGGTCGTACCGGCGTTCCGCCATCCCGAGCGCCGCGTACCCGGCGCGGTGCAGCGCCGGCGACAGCGAATGGGCGATCGGTGAGCCGAGTACGGCGGCCCGCAGCTGTGTCGTCACGTCAGTCCCCTCGGGGGCGGTGGATCAGGACAGGTGTCCCCGGCTTTTCGGCCACCTCCACCGGAACGGGCGGCCGCCCGGCGGATCGTGCGCGCACGATACGGCTGAACATGTGTTCGACCTACCGTAGGGAGCACCGGATGTCCCGCATCGTACGCACCGCCGCCGCCACCGCGCTGGCCCTGTCCGGACTCTGGCTCGGCACCGCGCCGGCCGGGGCCGCCTCGCTGCCGTCCTGCACCCGCGCCGTGGCCGACATGGGGGTCTTCGTCCCCGGCACCTCGAGCGGCTCGGTCGACTGTGTCCTGGGGGTGGGCAACCAGGGCGAGGCCGTCGACGTGCTGCAGAGCGCGATGCACTACTGCTACGGCGAGGACGTCGCCGCCGACGGCGTCTTCGGCCCCGCCACCAAGGCCGCGCTCCGCCGGGTGCAGAGCCGCGCCGGCGTCTACCCGGACGGCGTCTACGGCCCGCAGACCCGGAACGCGATGCTCTTCCTCGGCCACTCCGGCGGCGGCTGCCAGCAGTACTGACACGACGGCGCGGCCGGTCGTACCGACCGGCCGCGCCCGCGGCTCACTTGCAGGTGACCGTCGCCTTGTCGTACTTCATGCCCTTCGCGATGCACCAGTCCTCGGTGTTCTTCGCGTGCTCCTCGCCGGTGGCGGCGAACTTGGTCTCCTGCGGGGAGATCGCGAGCCAGAAGACCCAGTCGCCCGGAGTCGGGTCGAGCACGGCCCGGATCGCCTCCATGCCGGGGTTGGAGATCGGCGTCGGCGGCAGACCCGGGTTCACGTACGTGTTGTACTTCAGCGAGCCGTCGTGGATCTCCTTGGCGGTCAGCTCCTTGCGGCCCAGCTGGTACTGGAGCGTGGTGTCCAGGCCGAGCTTGTGCTGGGTGACGTTGGTGGTCAGCCGGTTGCTGATCGCCCGCGCCATCTTGCCGAAGTCCTCGCTCTTGTTGCCCTCGACCTGCAGGATGCTCGCGTCCACGAGGACCTCGTAGCCGCTCTTGAGGCCGAGCTTCTGGGCCGCCTGGTCGAGGTTGAGCTCCTGGTAGCGCTTCACCGCGTTGCCGACCATCTGCTTGAGCAGGTCCTCCGGCTTCATGCCCTTGGCGATCGGGTACTTGTCCGGGAAGAGGAAGCCCTCGATGTTGCCCTTCGCGTAGTCGGGCAGGCCGAGGTTGTTGAGCTGCTCCTTGGCCACGTTCGCCGTGGTGCCCTTGGGCAGCTGCAGCTTGTCGTCGATCCTCGGGTAGACGTCGACGGCCTTCAGGCCCTCCGGGAGGATCAGCGCGTTGCCGCCGGCGGAGTCCACCAGCAGCTTGACCGCCGACGCGCCGGACATCTGGCGGGCCATCGTGTAGAAGCCGGGCTGGATGCTGCCGGACTTCGGGTCCTTGTTGAAGGCCGCGACGAAGGCGTCGACGCTCTTCACCACACCCGACCTGAACAGCAGCGAGCCGATGGCCGTGCCGCTGGAACCCGACGGGATCTCGATGTTCACCGAGCCCGCGCCCGCGCCCGCGTAGTCCGGCGGCGGGCCGAAGTGGTCCTGGTAGAACCCGTAGCCCCACCAGCCGGCGCCGCCCATACCGCCGAGCAGCACCAGCGCGACCACCAGGCAGGCACCGCGGTTGCGGCGGCCCGCCTTCTTGCCGTTCTCCTTGCGCTTGCGCTCGGCCTCGCGGGAGGTGTCCTCCTCCGCGGAGAAGAACGAGCCCTCGTCGGCGCCGTCCTCCTCGGCGTACTCGTCGAGGTCCTCGTCCTCCCACTCCTCGACCTCGGTCTCGGCCGGGCCGTCGAGCGCCGCAGCCTCGGCCTCCCAGTCGATGCCGTCCGGACCGGGACCCGACGGACCCGCCCCCGCGCGGCGCACCGGCGCGCCCTGCTGCTGCGGCGGCCGGCCCGGCTGCTGCCCGGCCTGCTGCGGGAAGCCCTGCTGCGCCCGCGCCTGCGGCGGCATCTGCCCGGGCTGCATCTGGCCCGGCTGCATCCGGCCGGGCTGCGCCGGGGCCTGCGGCATTCCGCCGCGCATCTGCTGCTGCGGGTGGCCCTGCTGGGGGTAGCCCTGCTGCTGCGGCATCTGCCCCTGCTGCTGGAGCCCCGGCGGGATCTGCCAGGAGCCGGTCTGCTGGGCGGACTGCTGCGGGTACTGCTGCTGTCCGTAGCCGCCCTGCTGTTGCGGGACCTGCTGCTGGTACTGCTGCTGCGGCGCCTGGCCCTGCTGCTGCGCCTGTTGCGGGTAGCCCTGCTGCCCGTACGAGGGCTGCTGCTGCCACCCCTGCTGTTGCTGCTGCGGGTAGCCCTGCTGGCCGTACTGCTGCTGCCCGAACGCGTCGGGTTGCACCTGCCACGAGCCGGTCTGGTCGGCGGACTGCGGCTGCTGCGGGATGCCGTAGCCGGGATCGCCCGGGTGCCACGGCTGCTCTCCCTGGGGGCGGTAGCCCCCGCCCAGGTCAGTCATCGAACCCCTTATGCGTACCGCCGACTCGAACCGGCGTGCTACGGCATCATCCGGAGGGAGACGTTACCGTACCGCAGCATTGGCGATTCGCTGTACGCACACCGTCAGTGACCGTCCTCCGGGGGCGGGGAACTCTGTTGCGCCTGATATGCGTTGAACTCCGCGACGTTCTTCTGCTGCTGTTCGAAACTGTCGGTGAACCTGGTGTCGCCGGGACGCACGGTGACGAAGTACAGCCAGTCGCCCTCGGCGGGGTCGGCCGCGGCCCGCAGGGCCTCCCGGCCCGGATTGGAGATCGGTGTCGGCGGCAGTCCGGGGTGCAGGTACGTGTTGAACGGGGAGTCCAGCTTGGTGTCGGTGTCCGTGGTGGTCAGGGAGGAGCGGCCGAGGGCGTAGTTGATCGACGAGTCCAGCTGCAGCGGCATGTTCCTGGCCAGCCGGTTGTAGATCACCCGGGCGACCTTGGCCATGTCCTCGGCGTTGTCGGCCTCGCCCTCGACCAGACTGGCCACGGTGAGGATCCCGTACGGGGTCTGTGCGAATGCGGTGGCGGCGTCGTCCACACCGCCGGACTCCATCGCCTTGCCGCTCTCGGAGACCATCTGCTGCAGCAGTGCGAGCGGGGTGGTGTCACCGGTCACCGCGTACGTCGACGGGTAGAGGTAGCCCTCGGGGTTGTCCTTGGCCGCCTCCGGCAGACCGAGGTCGCCGGCGTGCTGCCGGGCGATGCCCTTGGTGGTGCCGGGCGCGAGGTGCAGTCGCTCGTCGATCGCGGAGTACACCTGCTCGGCCCGGCGACCCTCCGGGATGGTGAGGGCGTTGGCGTTCGCCGGGTCGAGCAGCACCCCGAGCGCCGAGGCCACCGACATCTTCAGCTTCAGCGTGTAGGTGCCGGGCTGGATGGTGTTGCCGGCCGGATGGCGGGCGGCCGCGTCGGTGAACGCCTTGGTGCTGGCCACCACGCCGCTCTTCACCAGCGCCCGGCCGATCGTGGTGAGGCTGGCGCCCTGCGGCACGGAGACCTCCACCGACCCGCTGCCGCCCCCCGCGAAGTCCGCGGCCGGCGGCTCCGCCTTCGGCCACACCAGGTAGGCCGCGAGCGCGAGCACGCAGGCCACCCCGAACAGCGCCAGCACGCTCAGGCAGCAGGCCGCCCCCGAGCGCACCTTCTCCGGGTCCGGCGGCTCCACCGCGTACGGCTGCCCGGGCGGACGCCCGTCGGGCTCCTCGGCGGGAGCGCCCAGGTGCCCGGGGGTGACGCCCGGCCCCAGGCCTGGTGCGGTGAACGGGTCGGTCACGGCGGTCCCTCCGTCGGCAACCGGCGGTACCGGGCTGCCCCAACAACGGCGACAACGGCGAAGGGGTCCGTGCGGACACCTCCGCACGGACCCCTTGTGGGACGTTAGTACGAACTGCTCAGCCGGTCGGCTCGACACTCTCGCCGGGCGCCCGGCCGCTCACCCGTTCGGCCTCCAGTGCCGCCTGGAGGATCACCACGGCCGCCGCCTGGTCGATCACCGAACGGCCCTTCTTCGAGGACCGGCCCGAGGCCCGCAGGCCCTGGGCGGCGGTGACGGTGGTCATCCGCTCGTCCACCAGCCGGACACCGACCGGCGCCAGCAGCGCCGCCAGTCGCCCGGCGTACGCCCGGACCTTCGCCGCGGCCGGCCCCTCCTTGCCGCTCAGCGAGCGGGGCAGGCCGACCACGACCTCGATCGCGTCGTACTCCTCGACGATCTCCTTGAGCCGCGCCTGGGAGCGGCCCCCGGCGGGCACGGTCTCCACCGGCGTGGCGATCAGCCCGTCGGGATCGCAGGACGCGACCCCGATCCGGGCGTCACCCACGTCGACGGCGATCCGCCGGCCCCGCCGGAAGACCTTCTCGGGCTGCTCCTCGGTCATCAGGAGGCGCGCTCCGCGACCAGGGCGCGGACGGCGGCGATCGCCTCGTCCACCGCGGCCGGGTTGGAGCCGCCGCCCTGGGCGACGTCGTCCTTGCCGCCACCGCCGCCGCCGAGCGTCTTGGCCGCGGTGCGGACCAGCTCGCCGGCCTTCACGCCGCGGGCGCGGGCGTCCTCGTTGGTGGCGATCACCGTCAGCGGGCGGTCGTTCGCCACGGTGAACGCGGCGACCACGGCCGGGCGCGAGCCCAGACGGCCCCGGACGTCCAGCACCAGCTTGCGCAGCTCGTCCGCGCCCACGCCGTCGGCGACCCGGGCCGAGACCAGGGCCACGCCGCGGACGTCCTCGGCGGAGTCGGCGAGACCGGCGGCGGCCGCGAGGACCTTCTCCGCACGGAAGCGCTCGATCTCCTTCTCGGCGTCCTTCAGCTTGGCGAGCATGCCCGAGATCTTCTCCGGCAGCTCCTCCGGGCGGCCCTTGACCAGCTCGGTGAGCTGGGAGACCACGGTGTGCTCGCGCGCCAGGAACTTGTACGCGTCGACGCCGACCAGCGCCTCCACGCGGCGCACGCCGGAGCCGATCGAGGACTCGCCGAGCAGCTTCACCAGGCCCAGCTGGGCGGTGTTGCCGACGTGCGTGCCACCGCACAGCTCCTTGGAGAAGTCGCCGATGGTGACCACGCGCACCGAGTCGCCGTACTTCTCGCCGAACATGGCGATGGCGCCCTGCTTGCGGGCCTCGTCCATCGTCATGACCTCGGCGGTGACGTCGAGTTCGCGGACCAGCACCTCGTTGATCTTCTGCTCGACGTCGGTCAGCACCGAGCCGGGCACGGCGGCCGGCGAGCCGAAGTCGAAGCGGAAGCGACCCGGCGCGTTCTCGGAACCGGCCTGGGCGGCCGTCGGGCCGAGCGCGTCGCGCAGCGCCTGGTGGGTGAGGTGGGTGGCCGAGTGGGCGCGGGAGACCGCGCGGCGGCGGTCCACGTCGATGGTGGCGTACGCGGAGGCACCGAGCACCACCTCGCCGAACAGCACGCCGCCGGAGTGCACCGTCACGCCGGGCACCGGCTGCTGGACATCGCGGATCTCGACGACCGCACCGGAGTCCAGGCGGATCCGGCCGTGGTCGGCGAGCTGGCCGCCGCCCTCGGCGTAGAACGGGGTGCGGTCGAGGATGATCTCGACCTCGTCGCCCTCGGTGGCGGCCGGCGCCGGGACGCCGTTCACCAGCAGGCCGACGACAGTGGCCTCGCCCTCGGTGGCGGTGTAGCCGGTGAAGACGGAGGCGCCGGACCTGTCGGCGACCTCGCGGTACGCGGCGACGTCGGCGTGGCCCATCTTCTTGGCCTTGGCGTCCGCCTTCGCGCGGTCCCGCTGCTCCTGCATCAGACGGCGGAAGCCGGCCTCGTCCACCTGGAGGCCCTGCTCCTCGGCCATCTCCAGGGTGAGGTCGATCGGGAAGCCGTAGGTGTCGTGCAGCTTGAACGCCTGGTCACCGGAGAGCACCGCACCGCCGGACTGCTTGGTCTCGGTGACCGCGGCGTCCAGCAGGCTGGTGCCGGCCTTCAGGGTCTGCAGGAAGCTGGACTCCTCGGAGGTGACGACCGTCTCGATGCGCTTGCGGTCGGTCTCCAGCTCCGGGTACTGCGGGGCCATCGCCTTGATGGTGATGTCGGTGAGCTCCTTGGCCACCGGCTCGGTGGCGCCCAGCAGGCGCATGTTGCGGATGGCGCGGCGCAGGATGCGGCGCAGCACGTAGCCGCGGCCCTCGTTGCCGGGGGTGACGCCGTCGCCGATCAGCATGATCGCGGTGCGGAAGTGGTCGGTGACCACGCGCAGCGAGACGTCCGACTTGTGGTCGCGGCCGTAGGCGTGGCCGGTGAGCTCGGCGGCGCGGTCGAGGATCATCCGGCTGGTGTCGATCTCGAAGAGGTTGTCGACGTCCTGCAGGATGGCGGCGAGGCGCTCCAGGCCGAGGCCGGTGTCGATGTTCTTGCTCGGCAGGTCGCCGAGGATCTCGAAGCCGTCCTTGCCGTCGCCGTGGCCGCGCTCGTACTGCATGAAGACCAGGTTCCAGATCTCCAGGTAGCGCTCGCCGTTGACGGCCGGGCCGCCCTCCTCGCCGTACGCGGGGCCGCGGTCGTAGTTGATCTCCGAACACGGGCCGCACGGGCCGGGGACGCCCATCGACCAGAAGTTGTCCTTCATGCCGAGGCGCTGGATGCGCTCGGACGGGACGCCGATGACGTCGCGCCAGATCTGCTCGGCCTCGTCGTCGTCCTTGTAGACGGTGATCCAGAGCTTCTCCTTCTCCAGGCCGTAGCCGCCGTCCGCGACGGGCGTGGTGAGCAGCTCCCACGCGAACTTGATGGCCCCTTCCTTGAAGTAGTCGCCGAAGGAGAAGTTGCCGCACATCTGGAAGAACGAGCCGTGCCGGGTGGTCTTGCCGACCTCCTCGATGTCCAGCGTGCGCACGCACTTCTGGACGGAGGTGGCCCGGGAGTACTGCGGCTTGACCTCGCCGAGGAAGTACGGCTTGAAGGGCACCATGCCGGCGTTGACCAGCAGCAGGGTGGGGTCGTCGGCGACGAGCGACGCCGACGGTACGACGGTGTGGCCGCGCTCCTCGAAGAAGCGCAGCCAGCGGCGGCGGATCTCAGCCGACTCCATCAGTGGTCCTTCCGGTTGGGTTGCTGCCCGGCAGCGCTCGGCGCTGGCGGGGCTCGGCAATGCTCTTGGTGGTGGTGCTGCGCTTCGGGGGCAGGGCGGCGGCCGGGGAGCCCGGGGCCGCCGAGATAGCTCGGTGGCCGGGCTCGGGGCGCAGCGCGCGGCGGCGGCGCGGCGGCTCGACCACGGCGGTGCCGTCGAGGCCGAGGTCGGCGCGGAGCTCCTGCTCGCGCTCGGTCATCCCGGTCTGGACGTCCCGGGCGAAGCGCTTGGCGGCGTCGCCGAGCCGGAGGGCGCCGCGGGCGGCGGTGCCGGAGATGCTGTCCGGGGTGAGCCGGTGCACGGCCTCGTTGGCCTTGCCCATGGCCCAGACGGCGGCGCCGGCGCCGACCGCCATCCAGAAGATGCGTCGAACCACCGTGTCAGCCCCTCACCGCTCGCCGGACGCGGGCCAGCAGCCCGCCGCGGCGCGGCGCGGTGGCCGCGCGGACCTCGGCCCGGACCAGCCGGGCGAGCGCGTCGCGGTCGGCCTGCTCGGGGAGGGCCGCGGTGCCCTGCTGGCGGGCGACGGCCTTGCGGACGCCGTAGCTGAACGCGGCGACCTTGACCAGCGGGCCGCCGATGGTGGCGGCGACGGTGGAGGAGAGGGCGTTGGCGTTGGCGGCGGCGTCCTGCACGTTGGCGGTGATCTCGTCCACCCGCTCCAGCTGCTCGTTGGCGCTGCGGACGGCGGTGCCCGCGTCGACCAGCAGCGGCACGGCCTGTTCGGTGACGGCGGAGACCAGCGCGGTGGCCTCCTTGAGCACCTTGGAGAGCCGGACGAGCACCACGGCGAGCAACGTCACGAGGACCGCCCAGAACACGGCCACCAACAGGCCGGCCAGTTCTCCCACGGACACCTTGTGCGCTCCCTCGCCTTGCAGCTTCCTCCGAAGGGAACCCTATCGTGACCACGGGCGGTTTCCCGACCGGATAAGGGCGGCGGGGCCGCGTCGGGAGGCCCGGCGGGGCGGCGGGGGCGGGCGTGACCCACCCGGCGTTCACCTCGTTGATCGGGACGGGCGGCCGGCGGCCGGCCCGTCCATCCATCCCACCGACGACATGGGGGCATCGGTGTCGAGCGAACCCGCGGCGGACGGGCGGCGGCGGTCGGCGCGCGGCCGGCTTCCCGCCGACCTCACCAGCTTCGTCGGCCGCCGTTCCGAACTCACCGCCCTGGCACGGCTGCTGGACACCTCACGGCTGGTCACGGTGACCGGCCCGGGCGGGGTGGGCAAGACCCGGCTGGCGCTGCGGGCGGCGGGCGCGGCCGGCCAGGACCTGCGGGACGGCGTCCGGCTCGCCGAGATCGGCCCGGTGCAGGACGCCCTGCTGCTCGGCCACGCGGTGATGGAGGCCCTGGAGCTCACCGACTCCACCGCGCGCCCGCCGCTCGACGTGCTGGTGGAACAGCTGGCCGACCGCCGGATGCTGCTGGTGCTGGACGGCTGCGAGCACCTGGTCGACGCCTGTGCCGAGCTCGCCGACGTCCTGCTGCGCGCCGCGCCGGGCCTGCGGGTGCTGGCCACCAGCCGGCAGTCGCTGCGGGTGGACGGCGAGCACCTGCTGCCGCTGGCGCCGCTGCCGGTGGAGGCCCGGGACGGCCGGCGACCGGACTCGGTGCGGCTGTTCGCGGACCGCGCGGCGGCGGTGGTGCCCGGTTTCGCGCTGACCGCGGAGAACGCCGACGACGTGGCGCTGCTCTGCCGCCGGCTGGACGGCATCCCGCTGGCCGTGGAGCTGGCCGCGGGCCGGCTGCGCTCGCTCTCGGTGGAACAGATCGCGATCCGGCTGGACGACCGGTTCCGGCTGCTGACCGGTGGTGCCCGCACGGCCCCGCCGCGGCACCAGACGCTGCGCACCACGATCGGCTGGAGCCACGAACTGTGCACCGCGCAGGAACGTTTGCTCTGGGCCCGGCTGTCGGTGTTCGCCGGCGGCTTCGACCTGGAGGCGGCGGAGTACGTCTGCACGGGCGAGGGCATCGACCCGGACGTCCTGCCGGAGCTGCTCGGCGACCTGGTGGACAAGTCCGTCCTGCTGCGGCTGGACGGCGGCGACGCGGTGCGCTTCCGGATGCTCGACACGCTGCGCGAGTACGGCGCGCAGTGGCTGGCCGCGGCCGGCGAGGAACAGCGGCTGCTGCGCCGGCACCGGGACTGGTACCTGGGCGTCGCGACCTGGGGCGAGGTGGAGTGGTTCGGGCCGCGGCAGGCCGAGACGGCCGAGCGGACCCGCCTGGCGCACCCCAACCTGCGGGCCGCGCTGGAGTTCTGCCTGGCCGAGCCGGGCGAGGAGCAGCAGGCGCTGGTGCTGGCCGGGACGCTGTGGTTCTACTGGGTCGGCTCCGGCCACCTGGGCGAGGGGCGGCACTGGCTGGACCGGGCGCTGGCCCTGGCGCCGGAACCGACCGGGGCCCGGGCGAAGGCGCTCTGGGTGACCGGCTACATGGCGACGCTGCAGGGCGACCTGGCGCGGGCCGCGCCCGCGCTGGAGGAGTGCCGGCGGCAGGCGCTGGAGACCGGGGACGACCGGGCGCTGGCGTACGCGGTGCACCGGCAGGGCTGCGCGGCGCTCATCGCGGACGATCCGGTGCGGGCGGCCGAGCTGTTCGAGGAGGCGCTCTGGCACTACAACGCGCTGGGCGAGCTGAACAGCAACGTCCTGATGGCGATGTTCGAGCTGGGGCTGGCGCGGCTGTTCCAGGGCGACGCCGAGGAGGGCACCGCGTGGATCGAGCGGGTCCGGGAGATCTGCGAGGAGCACGGCGAGCAGTGGGCCTACGCCTACGGCCTGTACGCCTACGCGCACGCCAGCTGGACGACCGGCGAGCTGCGGCGGGCCCGGGCGTACGCGCGCGAGTGCGTGCGGCTCAACCACCGCTTCCGGGACCTGCTGGGCATCGTGCTGGCGGTGGAGCTGCTGGCCGTGCTGGAGACCGAGGGTCCGGAGGCGGACCTGGTGGAGGCGCGGGTGCTGCAGGGGGCGGCGCACCGGATGTGGCAGGGCGTGGGGACGCCGTTCTTCGGTTCGCGGAGCTTCAACGGTCCGCACCGGGAGGGCGAGGAGCGGGCCAGGTCGGGGCTGACCGAGGAGGAGTTCGAGGAGGCGTTCGCGCGGGGTGCGGCGCTGGACCTGGATGCGGCGGTGCGGCGGGCGCTGGGCGGCGGCGAGTTCCCGCCGGGGCTGCCGTTCGACGCGGACGGCCGCCCGCCCGGCCCGTGCCCGGTCGAACCCTCACCGGTGCCTGCGCACTAGGACTTGTCGTCAACGGGCACTCGGGAGGTCGATTCAGGGGCGCGTGGGGGCACCTCCCGGCCGAAGGCTGGGGGAGAACTGCGCAGCCCCGGGGGTGGCGCCGCGGACGGATCCGGCTCACCCCTGGTCCTCCGCACGGTTCAGGGGCGCGCAGGGCGCCTCCTACGGTACCCGTGACTGTGGAGTCGTCCCGGGGCTTCTGGGCCCGGACAGGGGTGAGCCCCCGCAGCCGTGGGGCTGCGGGGGCTCGGTGCTGCCGTGGTACCGCTCGCGGGTCAGCGCGAGTAGTACTCGACGACCAGCTGCTCGTCGCAGACGACCGGGACCTCGCGGCGCTGCGGCGCGCGGTCCAGGCGGAAGGCCAGGGCCTTCAGGTTGACCTCGAGGTACTTCGGGGTCTGGCCCTCGCCGGCGTTGCCGCCCTCGCGAGCCACCTGGAAGGGGACCTTCTCCTTGGACTTGTCCTTCACCGTGACGACGTAGCCCGGCTTCATCTGGAACGACGGCTTGTTGACCTTGCTGCCGTTGACCTCGATGTGACCGTGCACGACCATCTGGCGGGCCTGGTAGATGGTGCGGGCGATGCCCGAACGCAGGACCAGGGCGTCGAGGCGGGTCTCCAGCAGGGCGACGAGCGCCTCACCGGTCTTGCCCTCGACCTTCTTGGCCGACTCGAAGGCGCGGGCCATCTGCTTCTCGCTCAGGTCGTACTGCGCGCGCAGACGCTGCTTCTCGGTCAGACGGACCTTGTAGTCAGAGTTCTGCTTGCGGCCGCGGCCGTGCTGGCCGGGCGGGTAGGGGCGGGCCTCGAAGTACTTGACGGACTTCGGGGTCAGCGGGACGCCCAGGGCACGAGCGATCTTGACCTTGGGGCGCTTCTGGTTCGCCATGGAACCAATACCTCTTTCGGTGTGCGAATACGGCTTCACCAGGTGTTGACGGAGGCCGCTTCTCGCGACCCGGAGAAAAACCACCGGGGTGGTCAGCCGCTCTCCGAGCCGGGCACGTGCGTGCTTGCACACGAGTGGCCCACCGACCGCGGGGGTGGTGGGCTGCCCGCGACACCGGAACCGGTGCGCGACGCTCCTGGAGGCCCTCCCGGAGGAGGGGCCTCGTGGCCGGTGCCCCGCTGGTGCGGACGGTCGGCCGGTTCTCACCCGCCGCCGTGCCCGGGACATGGCACTCCGGTCGAGTATACCGCCCGGCCTGCGGCCCGGATCACCGCCCCGGACCACCACGGGCCTCCGGGCCCCGGCACGACGCGCCCGGGATCATTCGCCCTTGAGCCGGGACCTGGTCCACTCGACGGTGTCGGCGTAGCGGGCCTCGCCGCCGCGCCGGGTGGGCCGGTAGTACTCCCGGCCGTGCACCGCGTCCGGCGCGTACTGCTGGGGGGCGATGCCCTCGGGGAGGTCGTGCGGGTACTGGTAGCCCTTGCCGTGGCCGAGCTTGCCGGCGCCGCCGTAGTGGGCGTCCCGCAGGTGCGGCGGGACGGGCCCGGCCAGGCCCTGCCGGACGTCGGCGAGGGCGGCGTCGATGGCCAGGTAGGCGGCGTTGGACTTGGGCGCGAGCGCCAGCGCGATGGCCGCCTCGGCGAGGATGATCCTGGCCTCCGGGAAGCCGATCATGGCGACCGCCTGGGCCGCGGCCACGGCGGTGGCGAGCGCCGTCGGGTCGGCCAGGCCCACGTCCTCGCTGGCGGAGATCATCAGCCGCCGGGCGATGAACCGGGGGTCCTCCCCCGCCTCGATCATCCGGGCCAGGTAGTGCAGGGTGGCGTCCACGTCACTGCCGCGGATCGACTTGATGAGGGCGCTGGCCACGTCGTAGTGCTGGTCGCCGTCCTTGTCGTAGCGGACGGCGGCCTGGTCGACGGCGGTCTCGGTGGCGGCCAGGGTGATCTCCGCCGAGCCCTGCTCCAGGGCGGCCCCGGCGGCGGCCTCCAGGGTGGTGAGCGCCCGGCGGGCGTCGCCGCCGGCGAGCCGCACGAGGTGGTCCTCGGCCTCCCGGGTGAGTTCGACGGCGCCCTCCAGCCCGCGCTCGTCGGCGACCGCGCGGCGCAGCAGGGTGCGCACGTCGTCGTCGGTGAGCGCCTCCAGGGTGAGCAGCAGGGAGCGGGAGAGCAGCGGGGAGATCACCGAGAAGTAGGGGTTCTCGGTGGTGGCGGCGATCAGGGTGACCCAGCGGTTCTCGACGGCGGGCAGCAGGGAGTCCTGCTGGGCCTTGGAGAAGCGGTGGATCTCGTCGAGGAAGAGGACGGTCTCGCGGCCGCTCATGCCGACGGCGCGGCGGGCGCCGTCGATGACCGCGCGGACCTCCTTGACGCCGGCGGTGATGGCGGAGAGTTCGACGAAGCGGCCCTCGACGGCCTGGCTGATCACGTGGGCGAGGGTGGTCTTTCCGGTGCCGGGCGGGCCCCAGAGGATGACCGAGCTGGTGGCGGCGGGGCCGCGGGAGCCGGCGACCAGGCGGCGCAGTGGGGAGCCGTCCTTGAGCAGGCGGCGCTGGCCGGCGACCTCGTCCAGTGTGCGCGGGCGCATCCGCACGGCGAGCGGGGCCCGGCCGGGCTCCTTGGCCTGGCGTTCCTCGGCGGCTGCGGTGAAGAGGTCCGGTTCGTCCACGGGCGCAAGGGTATGCGAGCGGACCGACGGCCCGGCCGGGTAGTTCGAATTTGAACCTGAGGGCGTACGCTGGGGGCTCCCCCCGTCGCCGAAGGAGTGCGCCATGCCCGTCCGCCGTCTGAACCACGCCGTGCTGTGGATCCGCGAGGTCGACCGTGCGGTCGCCTTCTACACCGACGTCTTCGGGTTCTCGGTGGATCACCTGATCCCCGGCCGGGCGGCGTTCCTGTCGGCTCCGGGCACGCTGAACGACCACGACCTCGGGCTGTTCGCGATCGGCGCGGACGCGCCCGGTCCGGAGCAGGGCCGGGTCGGCCTCTACCACCTGGCCTGGGAGGTCGGCACGCTGGGCGAGCTGGCGGAGATCGGGTCGAGACTGGCCGAGCTGAAGGCGCTGGTCGGCTCGACCGACCACCTGGTCTCCAAGTCCTTCTACGCCAAGGACCCGGACGGCAACGAGTTCGAGGTGATGTGGCGCGTCCCGCGCGAGGACTGGCCGGCCGCGGACTCGGGCGCCCGGCCGGGCCCGCTCGACCTGCAGGCCGCGCTGGAGCGCTGGGGCCCGGACCGCGGGACGGGTGCGGCGGCCGGCTCGGCGACCTGAGTCAGTCCGCCAGCTTCGCCGCGTGGTCCGGGACGAAGGTCTGCAGGTCGCGCGGCGGCCGGCGGTAGCCGGTGGCGGCCGGGCGCGGCGGCAGCACGACCTCGGGCGGCTCGACCGCCAGGTACGGGACGGTGGAGAGCAGGTGGGCGATCATGTTGACCCTCGACCGCCGCTTGTCGTCGCTCTCCACCACGTACCAGGGCGACTCGGGGATGTCGGTGTGGGCGAACATCACGTCCTTGGCCCGCGAGTACTCCTCCCAGCGGGTGATGGACTCGATGTCCATCGGGGAAAGCTTCCAGCGGCGCATCGGGTCCGAGAGGCGGTTCCGGAACCGCTTCTCCTGCTCGGTGTCGCTCACCGAGAACCAGTACTTGCGCAGCAGGATGCCGGCCTCGACCAGCATCTGTTCGAAGAGCGGGGCCTGGTGCAGGAAGAGCCGGTACTCCTCGTCGGTGCAGAAGCCCATGACGTGCTCGACGCCGGCCCGGTTGTACCAGCTGCGGTCGAACAGGACGATCTCGCCGGCGGTCGGCAGCTGTTCGACGTAGCGCTGGAAGTACCACTGGCCGCGCTGGCGCTCGGTCGGGGCCGGCAGGGCGGCGATCCGGGCGATGCGCGGATTGAGGTACTCGGTGACGCGCCTGATCGCGCCGCCCTTGCCGGCGGCGTCCCGGCCCTCGAAGACGACGACCAGCCGGACGCCCTCGCTGCGGACCCATTCCTGCAGGCGGACCAGCTCGTGCTGGAGACGCAGCAGCTCGCGTTCGTACGGCTTCTTCGCGAGCCGATCGGTCTTCCCCACAGGTGTGCCCTTCGTCCGCACGGTGGGCACCTACGCTACGGCGGATCGCCGGTCCGTGCGGGGAGCGGCACGGCGACGGCACCGGCAGTCCCCTGCACTGCCGGTACCGCTCCCCCCGTGAGCGGCCGACTCTGCCGCAGCCCCGGCCTCCCGGTCCAATTCCGTGATCCATACCCTGTGGGCATGGACATCGACACCCGGCTGCTGCGGGCGTTCGCGGCGGTGTTCGATGAGGGACAGCTGACCGCCGCAGCGTCCCGGCTCGGCGTCGCCCAGCCGACGCTGACCAAGCGGATCCGGCTGCTGGAGGAGCAGCTGGAGGTTCGGCTGTTCGAGCGGTCGCGCACCGGGATGGCGCCGACCGCGGCCGCGCACCAGCTGGCCGCGCGGGTGCCCGCCCTGCTGGCCGGCTGGGCCGACGCGCTGGCGGCGGCCC
>NZ_JAHTIK010000001.1:1607451-1619234 GCF_025655475.1 Kitasatospora sp. DSM 101779
CGCGCACCAGCTGGCCGCGCGGGTGCCCGCCCTGCTGGCCGGCTGGGCCGACGCGCTGGCGGCGGCCCGGGCGGCGGCCGGCCGGCCGACGGTGCTCCGGGTGGGTTTCGAGAGCGCCGCGATCCACTTGGTGGGGCTGGCGACGGTGGAGGCCTTCGCCCGGCGGATGCCCGGCTGGCAGGTGCGGCTGCGGCAGTTCAACGGCTTCGACTCCGGGGCGGCGCTGGACGCCGGGGAGATCGACCTGGCGCTGTGGCACGCCCCTCCGGAGGAGGGCGGGGAGCGCGGGGCGACCGCCGACGGCCGGTACGGCTGTGCGCCGCTCGGCCTGGACGAGCGCTGGGTGGTGCTGCCGGCCGGGCACCGGCTGGCCGGCCGCGCCGAGCTGGAGATGGCGGAGCTGCTGGACGAGGCGGTGGTCTCGGTGCCGGCGGTGGCGGGCTTCCGGCAGGACCACTGGGTGGGCGCGGACGCCCGCGGCGGACGGCCGGTGCGGGTCGGCGCGGTGGTGCACAGCCCGGACGAGTGGCTGGCGGCGGTGGCCTGCGGACAGGGCATCGGCTTCGCGCCGGCCTCGCTCGGCGCCCTGGCGGGCCGCCCGGACGTGGTGTTCCGGCGGGTGCTCGGGCTCGGGCCGAGCCGGGCCGGCCTGTACTGGCCGGCGGACCGGCCGCCGACGCCGGCCGCGGAGGCCTTCGTGCTCAGCTGCCGGGAGACGGTGGCGGTGGGCGGCCGGGTGCGACCGCCCACGGGCGCGGTGGATCAGACGGCGTCGAACGGGGCGGGGTAGCGGCACAGGCCCCGCGGCGAGCCGTCGTAACCGGGCAGCGGCAGGACGAGGAAGCAGTCGTCCTCGACCTCGTAGGGCCCGGTGACCTCGTGGCGGGAGGCCGGGATGAATCCGAAGCGGGAGTAGTAGCCGGGGTCGCCGAGGACGACGACCAGGCGCTCGCCGGCCTCCTCCGCGGCGGCCAGTGCGGCGCGCACGACCTGGGCGCCGATGCCCTTGCGCTGCCACTCGGGGGCGACGGCGACCGGGGCGAGCGCGACCGCCCATCCGTCGCCGACCTGAAGCCGTGTCAACAGCGCGTGGGCGAGAACGAGTTCGTCCTCGACGGCGACCAGTGAGAGGTCGGGCAGCCATGCCGGGTCGCGGCGCAGCGCGTCGACGAGGTCGGCCTCGTCGGGGCCGGGGAAGGCCGCCATGTGCACCCGCCGGGTGGCGGGGGCGTCGGACGGGACTTCGACTCTGGTTCGGACGGCCATGGTGGTGACACCCCTCTGTCGTCGCACGCCGTTGCGGACCGGCCCCGGACGGTGCGGGCGCACCGTCCGGGGCCGTGAAAGGTTAACCGACCTTGGTCAGGCCTTGGGCTCGGTCTCCGACTTGGGCTTGGCGTCGACCCCGGCCTCGCGGCGCTGCGCCGGGGTGATCGGGGTCGGCGCACCCGTCAGCGGGTCGCCGCCGGTGGACGTCTTCGGGAAGGCGATGACGTCGCGGATGGTGTCGTACCCGCCGAGGAGGGTGACGATGCGGTCCAGGCCGAAGGCGACGCCACCGTGCGGCGGCGGGCCGTAGTTGAAGGCGTCGAGCAGGAAGCCGAACTGCGAGGCCGCCTCCTCCTCGGAGAGGCCGATCGCGTCGAACGCGCGCTTCTGGACGTCCCGCTGGTGGATACGGATCGAACCGCCGCCCAGCTCGGAGCCGTTGAGCACCAGGTCGTAGGCGTTGGAGAGCGCGTTGCCCGGGTCGGTGTCGAAGCTCGCCAGCGACTCGGCCGTGGGCGCGGTGAAGGGGTGGTGCACCGCGTGCCAGCCCTGGAACTCGCCCTTGTCGTCCTCGATGGGCTCGAACATCGGGAAGTCGACGACCCAGAGGAAGGCCCACTGCGACTCGTCGATCAGGTTGCAGCGGCGGCCGATCTCCAGACGGGCGGCGCCGAGCAGCTCCTGTGAGGGGGCCTTCTTGCCGGCGGCGAAGAAGACCGCGTCGCCGGGCTTGGCACCGGCGGCGGCGGCGAGGCCGGCCAGGTGCTCCTCGGAGAGGTTCTTGGCGACCGGGCCGCGGAGCTCGCCGGTCTCGGCGTCGACGAGGACGTAGGCGAGGCCGCGGGCGCCGCGGGCCTTGGCCCAGTCCTGCCAGGCGTCGAGCTGCTTGCGGGGCTGCGAGGCACCGCCGGGCATGACGACCGCACCGACGTACGGGGCCTGGAACACGCGGAACTCGGTACCGGCGAAGTACTCGGTGAGGTCGGTCAGCTCCTGGCCGAAGCGGACGTCCGGCTTGTCGGAGCCGTAGCGGGCCATCGCGTCCGCGTAGGTCATCCGCGGCAGCGGGTTCGGCACCTCGTAGCCGTGCACCTCGCGCCAGATGGCACCGATGATCTTCTCGCCGAGGGCCAGGACGTCCTCCTGGTCGACGAACGAGGCCTCGATGTCGAGCTGGGTGAACTCCGGCTGGCGGTCGGCGCGGAAGTCCTCGTCGCGGAAGCAGCGGGCGATCTGGTAGTAGCGCTCCATGCCGGCCACCATCAGCAGCTGCTTGAACAGCTGGGGCGACTGTGGCAGGGCGTACCAGTGGCCGGGCTGCAGCCGGACGGGGACGAGGAAGTCGCGGGCGCCCTCGGGCGTGGAGCGGGTGAGGTACGGCGTCTCGATGTCGAGGTAGTCGTTCTCCTCCATCACCCGGCGGATGATGTTGTTGACCTTGGAGCGCAGGCGCAGCGCGCGGGCCGGGCCCTCGCGGCGGAGGTCCAGGTAGCGGTAGCGCAGGCGCACCTCCTCGTTGACCGTGCCGGGCTCGTACTCGGCGACCGGGAACGGGACGGGGGCGGCCTCGGAGAGCACCTCGATCGCGCTGACGACGACCTCGACGGCGCCGGTGGCGATGTCGGGGTTCTCGTTGCCCTCGGGGCGCACGCGGACCTCGCCGACGACCTTGACGCAGTACTCGGCGCGCAGGCCGTGCACCGAGTCCAGGTCGCGGACGACGATCTGCACGGTGCCGGAGGCGTCGCGCAGGTCGATGAAGGCCACGCCGCCGTGGTCGCGGCGGCGGGCGACCCAGCCGGCCAGGGTGACGGTCGTTCCGGCGTGCTCCGCGCGGAGCGTGCCCGCGTCGTGCGTGCGGATCACAGCTGCTTCTCCTTCAGGGTGGATACGAGTGCTTCAAGTGCGACGGGGACCTGCTCGCCGGTGGTCATGTCCTTGAGCTGGACGACCCCGGCGGCGAGATCTCGGTCCCCGGCGACCAGGGCGAAGCGGGCGCCGGAACGGTCGGCGGACTTCATGGCGTTCTTGATGCTCTTGACGCCGAAGGCGAGGTCGGTGGCCACCCCTGCGCGGCGCAGCTCGACCACCTTGGCGAAGAGCACGTTCTTGGCCTCCTCGCCGAGGGCGACGGCGTAGACGGCGGTGGGCGCGGGCAGGTCGAGGGCGGCGCCCTCGGCCTCCATCGCCAGGTAGGTGCGGTCCACGCCGAGCGCCCAGCCGACGGACGGCAGCGCGGGGCCGCCGATCATCTCGGAGAGTCCGTCGTAGCGGCCGCCGCCGCCGATCGCGGACTGCGCTCCGAGACCGTTGTGCACGAACTCGAAGGTGGTGCGGGTGTAGTAGTCGAGGCCGCGGACGAGCTTGGGGTCGTCGGTGAAGGCCACGCCGTTGGCGGTGAGCAGTTCGCGCACCTTCTCGTCGTACGCCTTGCAGTCCTCGCAGAGGTAGTCGCGCAGCATGGGGGCACCGCCGAGCTGGGCCTGCACCGACTCGCGCTTGTCGTCGAGCACGCGCAGCGGGTTGATCTCCGCGCGGCGGCGGGTGTCCTCGTCGAGGTCGAGGCCGGTCAGGAACTCGACCAGGGCGGCGCGGTAGACCGGACGGCACTGCTTGTCGCCGAGGCTGTTGAGCAGCAGCGTGTAGTCGCTCAGGCCGAGCGAGCGGAAGGCGTCGTCGGCGAGGACGATCAGCTCGGCGTCGAGCGCCGGGTCCTCCGCACCGATCGCCTCGGCACCGACCTGCGCGAACTGGCGGTAGCGGCCCTTCTGGGCCCGCTCGTAGCGGTAGTACGAACCCGAGTACCAGAGCTTGACCGGCAGGTTTCCCTGCTTGTGCAGGTTGGCCTGGAGGGCGGCGCGCAGCACGGAGGCGGTGCCCTCGGGGCGCAGCGCGAGCTCGTCGCCGCCCTTGGTGGTGAGGTTGTACATCTCCTTGGTGACGATGTCCGTGGACTCGCCGACGCCGCGGGAGAAGAGCTTCACGTCCTCGAAGACCGGCGTCTCGATGTAGCCGTACCCGGCCAGGCGGGCGGGCGCGGAGAGACGCTCGCGGATCGCCAGGAAGGTCGCGGAGCTCGGGGGCAGCAGGTCGTAGGTGCCCTTGGGGGCGGAGAAGGTGCTCAACGTCTCTTCCGTCACATTCCTCGTCGCGGGTGGGCCGGAGCGTCCAGCGCACCGGCCGCCTGCAGGAGGTACGGGTTGGTGGCGCGCTCACGGCCGATGGTGGTCTGGGAGCCGTGGCCGGACAGGACCACGGTCTCGTCGTCGAGGGGCAGGCACACCCGGGTCAGCGATTCCATGATCGCCTTGCTGTCCCCGCCCGGGAGGTCCGTGCGCCCGATGGAGCCGGCGAACAGCAGGTCACCCGAGAAGAGGACCGGCGGGATCTGGTCCGACGAGGGCGTCCGGAAGGTCACCGACCCCCTGGTATGGCCGGGCGCGTGGTCGACGGTGAGCTCCAGGCCGGCGAGCTCCAGCACGCTGCCGTCGGTGAGTTCGCGGACGTCGTCCGGCTCGCCCACGGTGATCGAGCCCATGATCTGCTGCCCGAGCGCGCGGCCCAGGCCGCGGCCCGGGTCCTTCATCATGTAGCGGTCCTCGGGGTGGATCCACGCCGGGACGCCGCGGGCGCCGCAGACCGGGACGACGGAGGCGATGTGGTCGATGTGCCCGTGGGTGAGCAGCACCGCGACCGGCTTGAGCCGGTGCTCGCGGACGAGGTCCTCGACGCCCTGCGCGGCCTCGTGGCCGGGGTCGACGATCACGCACTCCTCGCCGGCGGCCGGTGCGACCAGGTAGCAGTTGGTGCCCCAGGCTCCGGCGGGAAATCCGGCGACGAACACGTGAGTCCTTCGGTCGAGTCGGGAGGTCGCGGGCGGTCGTGTCACCGCCCGGTCACACCGCAGCCTACCGGCGGCACGGCACCGGGAGCGAACCAGATAGCCCAGTGGCGGAGCCGTTTGATCTCGTACTTACACCCGAGGTCCTTACACTTGGCCGCCTGCGGATGCGATGATCCGCACCGGAACCCCCCAATCCCCGCATCAGCATTACAGGAGACACGGCCGGTGGTCAGTAGCGAACAGCGGCGGCGGCAGCTCGCCCGCGAGAAGTACGAGCGCCAGATGCAGCGCCGGGCCGAGGCCCAGCAGAAGGCGCGCAAGCGCAACGTGCTGGTCGGCGCGGGCGTGGCCGTCGCGGTGGTCGCCGCTGCCGGTACGGCCTGGGCGCTCGGCGGCTCGGACGGCGACAAGAAGGACAGCGCCGCCGCACCGACGCCGACCGCCGCGGCCACCCCGGTCAAGGGCTGCACCACGCCGGCCCCGGGCTCGCCGAACGGCAAGCAGTTCAAGGCCGAGCCGGCCATGACGGTGGACACCAAGGCCGGCTACACGATGGCCCTGGACACCAGCTGCGGCAAGATCACCATCGCGCTGGACGCCGCGAAGGCCCCGCACACGGTGAACTCCTTCGCGTTCCTGTCGAACGAGAAGTACTTCGACCACACCAAGTGCCACCGGCTCACCACCGAGGGCATCTACGTGCTGCAGTGCGGCGACCCGACCGGCACCGGTTCCGGCGGCCCCGGCTACCAGTTCGCGGACGAGAACCTGACCGGCGCGACCTACCCGGCCGGCACGGTGGCGATGGCGAACGCCGGCGCGGGCACCAACGGCAGCCAGTTCTTCCTGGTCTACAAGGACACGCAGCTTCCCCCGCAGTACACGCCGTTCGGCAAGGTGACGGGCGGCCTCGACGTCCTGCAGAACATCGCCGCGGGCGGTGTGCGGGGCGGCGGCGGGGACGGCGCTCCGGTCGCCGACATGGTGCTCAACTCGGTGACGACGACCAAGGGTTGATCCTTCCGGGCGGTGATCCGGCCGCCGTCGGCCGCCGGATCACCGCGATCGGCCGGGAAATCACCCGGCCCGGATGCGGACAGCACCGACGCTGGTCGCCTATGTTGCTGTTGTATAGGGTGCCCTGACCGTCAGCCGTCACCCTCGGCAGCACTCGGCGGCAGGACGGCGGACTCCACCGGTCCGCCGCACATTCAACTGTGGACGACGTGCCGGCGCCGATGCGGCGGGCGGGACGTCATTGGAGGAGGCGCTGTGAGCAGCGACCCGTGGGGCCGTGTCGACGAGCAGGGGACCGTGTACGTCAGGACGGCCGAGGGCGAACGCGTCGTCGGCTCCTGGCAGGCCGGCTCCCCGGAGGAGGCCCTCGCGTACTTCGAGCGCAAGTACCAGGGGCTGGAGGCCGAGATCGGCCTGCTGGAGCACCGCGTCCGCAAGACCGACCTGGCCGCCAAGGAGGCCCAGGTCGCCCTGGACCACCTCAAGGCCCAGGTGGCCGAGGCCCACGCGGTCGGTGACCTGGACGCGCTCTCCAAGCGCCTCGAGACGCTGAGCGGCGAGATCGAGTCCCGCCAGGTCGAGCGGCGCGCGGCCCGGGCGAAGGCCCAGGAGGATGCGCGTTCGGCGAAGGAGGCGCTGGTCACCGAGGCCGAGCAGCTCGCCGAGTCGACCCAGTGGCGGGAGGCCGGTGACCGGCTGCGCGCCCTGGTGGAGACCTGGAAGGGCCTGCCCCGGCTGGACCGCAAGAGCGACGACGAGCTGTGGCACCGCTTCTCGCACGCCCGCTCGGTGTTCTCCAAGCACCGCAAGGCGCACTTCGCGGCGCTGGACAACGAGCGCGAGCACGCCCGGCAGACCAAGGAGAAGCTGGTCGCCGAGGCCGAGGCGCTCTCCGGCTCGACGGAGTGGGGCGACACCGCCGCGCGCTACCGCGACCTGATGGCGCAGTGGAAGGCGGCCGGTCGGGCGCAGCGGGACGCGGAGGAGGAGCTGTGGGCGCGCTTCCGCGGCGCCCAGGACGTGTTCTTCCAGGCCCGGTCCGCCGCGTTCAGCGAGCGGGACGCCGAGCAGGGCGAGAACCAGAAGCTCAAGGAGGCGCTGCTGCTGGAGGCGGAGGCGATCCTGCCGATCACCGACCTCAAGGCGGCCAAGGCGGCGCTGCGCGAGGTCAACGAGCGCTGGGAGGCGATCGGCCACGTGCCGCGTGCCGCCCGCGGCCAGCTGGACGGCCGGCTGAACGCCGTCGAGCGGGCGGTCCGCGAGGCCGAGGACGCCGAGTGGAAGCGCACCAACCCGGAGGCGAAGGCCCGTGCGGCCGGCATGACCGGTCTGCTGCAGCAGGCCGTGGACAAGCTGCAGGCGGACCTGGACAAGGCCCGTGCGGCCGGCAACGCGAGCCGGGTCGCCAAGCTGGAGTCCGAGCTGGCGGGCCGTCAGGCCCTGCTGGACCAGGCCCAGAAGAGCCTGGAGGAGTTCGGCGGCTGACGCCCGGCTCCCGCGTGCACGACCGGAGGGCCCCCGCCGCGGCGGGGGCCCTCCGCATGTCCGGTCACAGCGGCCAGCTGCGGCCGTGCGCCCAGTCGGCGAAGCCCTGCCAGCCGACCTCGGGGTGGTCGCGGCGGAGCGCCGCGGTGTCGATGTCCAGCCCGGTCTCGGTGAAGTAGCGGAACATCGCGGCGAGGTCGGCGGAGTACGCCTCGATCTCGGCGAGCGGGAGGCGGCGGAAGCCGATCGGCCGGCCGGTGGCGGAGCTGAGCACCTCGGCGATCTCGGGGCAGGTGAGGGCGTCGGAGGCGAGGTCGATCCGCCGGCCGGCGAACTCCTCGGGACGGGTCAGCGCGAGGGCCGCGAAGGCGCCGATGTCACGGGCGGGGACGAGTGCGAGCGGGCGCTCGGGCGGCATGGGGAGGACGAAGCTGCCCTCGCGCAACCCCTGCAGGGTCCACTCCCCCGCGTAGTTCTCCATGAACGCGGCCGGGCCGAGGACGGTCCAGGGCACGCCGAGCCCGGCGAGCCGGCGCTCGATCCGGTACTTGGTGTCGAAGTGCGGGATGCCGGTGTCCCGGTCGGCGTGCGCGGCGGAGGTGAGGACGATGTGGCCGACCCTGGCGTCGGCGGCGGCCTCGACCAGGGCGGTGCCCTGGCGGACCTCGGTGGCGAGGTCGGTACCGAAGGGCGTCGACATGGCGAAGAGGGCCGCGGCGCCGGCGAGGGCGGCGTCCAGGGACTCACGGTCGTCGAAGTCGGCGGCCACGACCTGGGCACCGGCGGCCCGGAGGGCGCGGGCGGCGGCCGAGTCGGGGGTGCGGGTGAGGGCGCGGACGGGCAGGCCGTGCGCGAGGAGGGCGTCGACCACGGCGGCGCCCTGGGTGCCGGTGGCTCCGGCCACCGCGACATATGATGTCTGCGTCATGCAGACACTGTAGGGCGAGTTCTCTGCGTCACGCAGATATTTTCTCGGGAGGATGCCCATGCGGCCGCACGACCTCGAAGCCGACTCCCGGCGCTACCTCGCCTCGTACGCGCTGTTCAACCAGGCAGTGGCGGACCGGCTCGGACTGCACCCCACCGACGTGCAGTGCCTCAACCTGCTGGGCCTGGAGGAGGGACCGCTCACCACCGGCCGGATCGCCGAGCTGACCGGTCTCACCAGCGGCTCGGCCACCCGCCTGGTGGACCGGCTGGAACGGGCCGGATACGTCACCCGGCGGCGCGACGAGGAGGACCGGCGCCGGGTACTGGTCGAACCGGTGCCCGCGGCGGCGGCCCGGCTCGGCGCACTCTGGGGGGAACTCGGCGAGGGCTGGGACGCCCTGCTGGCCGAGTACACCGAGGAGGAGCTCGCCTTCCTCTCCCGCCACATGCGCCGCACCGTCGAACTCGCCGAACGCCAGATCCGGCGCCTCCGTGAGGGAGGGTGAACCACCAGGGCGGGTGAACCCCAAGGAGCGGGTGAACCCCAAGGAGCGCGTGGGGTACCCCACGCGCCCCTGAGGTGATCCCTACTTCTTCGCCGAGGTCACCCGGTAGACGTCGTACACGCCCTCGACGCCGCGGACGGCCTTCAGGACGTGGCCGAGGTGCTTGGGGTCGCCCATCTCGAAGGTGAAGCGGCTCATCGCCACCCGGTCCCGGGAGGTCTGCACCGCCGCCGAGAGGATGTTGACGTGCTGGTCCGAGAGCACCCGGGTGACGTCCGAGAGCAGCCGCGAGCGGTCCAGCGCCTCGACCTGGATCGCCACCAGGAAGACCGACGACTGGGTGGCCGCCCACTCGACCTCGATCATCCGCTCCGGCTGGTGCGAGAGCGCCTCGACGTTCACGCAGTCCGAGCGGTGGATCGAGACGCCGTTGCCGCGGGTCACGAAGCCGACGATCGGGTCGCCCGGCACCGGGGTGCAGCAGCGGGACAGCTTGACCCAGACGTCCTCGACGCCCTTGACGATCACACCCGGGTCGCCCTTGGCGCGACGGCGCAGTGAGCGGCTCTGGTGCGTCGGGGTGGCCGTCTCGGCGAGGTCCTCGGTCGCGCCCTCCTCGCCGCCGAGCGCCTGCACCAGCTTCTGCACGATGGACTGCGCGGCGACGTGTCCCTCGCCGATCGCGGCGTAGAGCGAGGAGATGTCGGGGTAGCGCATCTCGTGCGCCAGGGTGACCAGGGAGTCGCCGGTGAGGATGCGCTGGATCGGCAGACCCTGCTTGCGCATGGCCCGGGCGATGGCCTCCTTGCCGTGCTCGATGGCCTCCTCGCGGCGTTCCTTGGAGAACCAGGCGCGGATCTTGTTGCGGGCGCGCGGCGACTTGACGAAGGTGAGCCAGTCGCGGGACGGGCCGGCGTTCTCCGCCTTGGAGGTGAAGACCTCGACGGTGTCGCCGTTCTCCAGCTCCGACTCCAGCGGCACCAGGCGGCCGTTGACCCGGGCGCCGATGCAGCGGTAGCCGACCTCGGTGTGCACGGCGAAGGCGAAGTCCACCGGGGTGGCCTTGGCGGGCAGCGCTATCACGTCGCCCTTGGGCGTGAAGACGAAGACCTCGTTGCTGGAGAGGTCGAAGCGCAGCGACTCCAGGAACTCGCTCGGGTCCTCGGTCTCCTTCTGCCAGTCCAGCAACTGCCGCAGCCAGGCCATCTCGTTGACGGCGTCGGCCTTGTCGTGCTTGCGGGCGTGCGCCGGGGTGTCGGTGCGGACCTTGGAGGCGCCGGCCACCGCGCGCTGCTTGTACTTCCAGTGCGCGGCGATGCCGTACTCGGCGCGCCGGTGCATGTCGAAGGTGCGGATCTGCAGCTCGACCGGCTTGCCGCCGGGCCCGATGACCGTCGTGTGCAGCGACTGGTACATGTTGAACTTGGGCATCGCGATGTAGTCCTTGAACCGCCCCGGCACCGGGTTCCACCGCGCGTGGATGGTGCCCAGCGCCGCGTAGCAGTCGCGGACGGTGTCGACCAGGACCCGGATGCCCACCAGGTCGTAGATCTCGGCGAAGTCGCGGCCCCGCACGATCATCTTCTGGTAGACCGAGTAGTAGTGCTTCGGCCGGCCGGTGACCTGGGCCTGGATCCGGGCGCCGCGCAGGTCGCCCTGCACCTGGTCGATCACGGTGGCCAGGTACTCGTCCCGCTTGGGCGCGCGCTCGGCCACCAGGCGCACGATCTCGTCGTACATCTTGGGGTAGAGGATCGCGAAGGCGAGGTCCTCCAGCTCCCACTTGATGGTGTTCATGCCCAGCCGGTGCGCCAGCGGGGCGTAGATCTCCAGCGTCTCGCGGGCCTTCTTCTCCTGCTTCTCCCGCTTGAGGTAGCGCATGGTGCGCATGTTGTGCAGGCGGTCGGCGAGCTTGATGACCAGGACGCGCGGGTCCTTGGCCATCGCGACGACCATCTTGCGCACGGTCTCGGCCTGCGCGGCCTCGCCGAACTTCACCCGGTCCAGCTTGGTGACGCCGTCGACCAGCAGTGCGACCGAGTCGCCGAAGTCCTGCCGCAGCGTCTCCAGGCCGTAGTCGGTGTCCTCGACGGTGTCGTGCAGCAGGCCCGCCATCAGGGTGGGGGCGTCCATGCCGAGCTCGGCGAGGATGGTCGCCACCGCGAGCGGGTGGGTGATGTACGGGTCGCCGCTCTTGCGCTTCTGGCCGCGGTGCCACTTCTCGGCGACCGCGTAGGCCTTCTCGATCTCCTTGAGCAGGACCGGGTCGGCCTTCGGGTCGTTCGCGCGGATGGTGCGGAACAGCGGCTCCAGGACGGGGTTGACCGCGCTGCTGCGCTGGCCGCCGAGCCGGGCGAGGCGGGCGCGCATGCCGCCGCCGGAGGTGGACCGGTGGGCGGGC
Source organism: Kitasatospora sp. DSM 101779 (assembly GCF_025655475.1). GTDB lineage: Bacteria > Actinomycetota > Actinomycetes > Streptomycetales > Streptomycetaceae > Kitasatospora. The sequence continues at coordinate 1,618,904 of NZ_JAHTIK010000001.1, forward strand.
GGCGGGGCGGGACGCGCCGGGCCGGCCCCGGAGGGGGCGGGACGGCTCTCGGGCGCGGCGGCCTCCGCGGTGGGCACAACCTCGTCGGGCAAGGACACTCCTCGGGGGCGCAAGGGCCTCCCCCTCGTTCGGGCGGTCGCGCCATCGGTCGCACCCGTCGGTCGTGCAACCGAGAGGGGATGAATCTTCATGGTACCGAGAGTGCGGCCCGGCCGGTCGGCCGCCCGGGCGCGGAATCCGCCGGCGAGGGCGCGGCGGCGGCCCGTCGAGCCCGGGGCCGGCCGCCGGGCCCGGCCGCGGGGCGGGGCAGACGGGGCCGAGGGCGTCCAGC
>NZ_JAHTIK010000001.1:1619259-1649411 GCF_025655475.1 Kitasatospora sp. DSM 101779
GGGGCCGGCCGCCGTGCCCGGCCGCGGGGCGGGTCAGACGGTGACGAGGGCGTCCAGCGGCGCGCCCGCGAGGTGCCCGGTGAGGCGCTCGCGGCCCGGCAGGAAGCCGAGCTCCATCAGCACGACCACGCCGGCCAGCTCGGCGCCGGCCTCGCGGACGAGGTCCAGCGAGGCGCCGAGGGTGCCGCCGGTGGCGAGCACGTCGTCGACCACCAGCACCTTCTCGCCGGGCGCGAAGGCGTCGCACTGCACCTCCAGCGTGGCGGAGCCGTACTCGAGGTCGTAGGAGCGGGCGAAGACGTCGCCGGGCAGCTTGCCCTTCTTGCGGATCGGCACGAAGCCGAGGCCGGCCGCGAAGGCCGCCGGGGCGGCCAGCACGAAGCCGCGGGCCTCCAGGCCGACCACCTTGGTCGCCCCGAGCTCGGCGGCGCGGCCGGCGAGCGCCCGGGTGAGCGCGCCGAAGGCCTCGGCGTCGGCGAGCAGCGGCGCGATGTCCTTGAACAGCACACCGGGCTTCGGGTAGTCCGGGACGTCCCGGATCCGGCTGGTGAGCAGTTCGGCGAGGACGGGGTCGGGGGAGGTCACGTGGGGTTCCTTCGGGGGTCGGCAGGCCAGCTGGCCGGATGTGCGCGGCGGGCCGGACGTGCGCCGGGGCCGGATTCGCGCGGTACGACCCTACCCGCAGCGACGCCCGGTGACGGAAAAGGTCCGGCCGGCCCGAGGAGACTCGGGCCGGCCGGACCGTGCGGTGCTGCGTCCGGTCAGTGCTTGCCGGACGGGCGGCCCTTGCCGCGGGTGCGGGAGACCGGCTGGTTGCGCTGGCCGACCACGCCGGCGGCGACCTCCTCGCCGTCCTCGGCGGCCTCCGCGGCGCCCGCGGCCTCGGCGGCCTTGGCGTCCGCGGCCCGGCGCTGGGCGACGCGCTTGGCGAGCGCGCGCATCTCCGGGGTCTGCTCCTTGAGCTGCGCGAGCAGCGGGGTGGCGACGCAGATCGACGAGTACGCGCCGGCCGCCAGACCGATGAACAGCGCGAGCGAGATGTCGTTCAGCGTGCCGGCGCCGAGCATGCCGCCGCCGATGAACAGCAGTGCGGTGACGGGCAGCAGGGCGACCACGGTGGTGTTGATCGAACGCACCAGGGTCTGGTTGAGGCCCAGGTTGGCGGCCTCGCTGTAGGTGCGCCTGTTCTGCTTGGTGATGCCCCGGGTGTTCTCCTTCACGGTGTCGAAGACGACGACCGTGTCGTAGAGCGAGTAACCGAGGATCGTCAGGAAGCCGATCACGGTACCGGGGGTGACCTCGAAGCCGACCAGGGCGTAGACGCCGATGGTGATCAGCAGGTCGTGGATCAGGGCGACCAGCGCCGCCAGCGCCATCCGCCACTCGAAGGCGATGGCCAGGTAGACGGTGACCAGCACCATGAAGACGACCAGGCCGAGCAGGGCCTTCTGGGAGATCTGCTTGCCCCAGGAGGGGCCGATCACCTGGGCGTCGATGTCCTTGGTCGGGACACTGATCTCCTTGGACAGCTCCTGGGAGAACGCCGGGCCGCTGATCTTCTCCTCGGAGCTGACCTGGATGCGGATCTTGCCGTCGCCGGTCTTCTGGACCTGCGCGGTGGTGTCACCGGTGATCTTGTTGGCGGCGTCCTGCGCCTGCGAGACCGTCAGGCCCTGCTTCTGGACGGTGTAGACCGAGCCGCCCTTGAACTCGATGCCCAGGTGCAGGCCCATCGCCAGGCCGATCGCCGCGACGAGGACGATGACGCCCGAGATGGAGTACCAGATCTTGCGCTTGCCGACGAAGTCGAAGCTGACCTCGCCCTGGTAGAGCCGGTGGCCGATGTTCCGAAGGGACATGGCGTCAGGCCTCCTTGGGGGCGTTGGCGGAGGAACGGCGACGGCTGCCGCGGATCGGCGGGCGGGCGCCGAGCCGCTTCGGGTCGAGACCGGACCACGGGTGGCCGTTCGCGAAGAACTTCCGCCGTGCCAGCAGGGTGATCAGCGGCTTGGTGAACAGGAAGATCACCACGATGTCGAGCAGCGTCGTCAGGCCCAGCGTGAACGCGAAGCCCTGGACCTTGCCGACCGAGACGATGTACAGCACCGCGGCACACAGGAACGACACGAAGTCGGAGACCAGGATGGTGCGGCGGGCGCGCGGCCAGGCGCGCTGGACGGCGGGCCGCAGCGGTGCGCCTTCACGGACCTCGTCGCGGATGCGCTCGAAGTACACGATGAACGAGTCCGCGGTGATGCCGATGGCGACGATGGCGCCGCAGACCGCGGGCAGGTTCAGCGCGAAGCCGATGCTGGCGCCGAGCAGGCACATGATCGCGTAGGTGAGGATCGCCGAGACGAGCAGACCGGCGATGGAGACCAGGCCGAGGCCGCGGTAGTAGACGAGCGAGTACACGACCACCAGCGCCAGGCCGATGGCGCCGGCGATCAGGCCGGCCTGCAGCTGGTCGCCGCCGAGCTGCGGGGAGACGGTGGTGACGTCGCTCATGTCGAAGGTCAGCGGCAGCGCGCCGTAGCTCAGCACGTTGGCCAGGCCCTTGGCGTCCTCCTGGCTGAAGCTGCCGGAGATGGTGGCCGAGCCGCCGGTGATCGACTGGCTGACGTACGGGTGGGAGACCACCTTGCCGTCCAGGACGATGGCGAACTGGTTGGCCGGGGAGGCCTGGGTGGCCAGGGTGCCGGTGGTGCTCGCGAAGGCCTTGGAGCCGTTGTCGTTGAACGACAGGTCGACCTGCCAGCCGCCGGCCCGCTGGGTGTCGAACAGGGCCTGGGCCTTGGACACGTCGGAGCCGTTCACGGCGACCGGGCCGAGCGCGAACTTGTACCAGACGCCCTGCTCCTTGTCGTAGGAGCAGCCGACCGCGTTCTTCTTGGGGTCGGTCTGGTAGTCCTTGCGCTGCTCCGGCTTGGAGCAGTCCAGCGCGGCGAACTGCTGCTGGACGTCGGCCGGCACGGTGCCCTGGGTGAGGGCCGCGGTCAGCTGCTCGGGGCTCATGCTGGTCGGCGCGGACGGGGTCGCGCCGCCGCTCGGGGCGGCCGAGGCGGAGCCGGACGCGTTGGCCGAGGGCTTCGCGGAGGCCGACGGGTCGGCCTTCAGCGCGTCGCTGACCGCGCGGCCCGCCTTGCTGGCACTGGCGCTGGGGGCGGTGGAGGCCTTGCCCGAGGGGGACGCGGAGGCGCCGGTGGCGTTCGCCGAGGAGCCCGCGGACGGGCTGGCGGAGCCGGAGGGGGACGGCGAGCCGGTGTTCATCGCCGAGGGGTCGACCCCGGTCGGCGCGAGCGCGACCACGGGACGGAAGTAGAGCTTGGCAGTCGTGCCGATCTGCTCGATCGCCGCCTGCTTGTCACCGCCATTGGGGATGTTGACGATGATGTTGCTGTCACCCTGGGTCTGGACCTCCGCCTCGGAGACGCCCATACCGTTGACGCGCTTCTGGATGATGCCGGTCGCGATGTCCATGTTGGACTTGTTGATCGCGGCCTTGTCGTCCGACTTGGCGGTCAGGGTGACGCTGGTGCCACCGGCGAGGTCGATTCCGAGACGGGGCGTCTTGTTGCCCGTCCAGAACATGAGGGCGACCAGTCCGACGGCGACCACCAGGATCAGGGCCAGCGCCCGCCCCGGGTAACCGTCGCGCTGGCGCGACTTGGGTGTTGCCACCTTGCTCGTTTCTCCCTGTCCATGCCGCCGCGGGCCGCGCCCCGGTCCGGCGTGAGGCGGGACGGGGGACGGCGGCGCAGGGCGGCCCTGAGGTCATCTGGGCCGGCGGCCGGTTGCCGCGCAGCCTGGGTGGGCCCGACCGTACTACTTGGTCTCGGACGCGGTCTCGGAGGCGTCCGCCTCGGCGTCCTTGGAGAGGCTCAGCGGCTTCTCGTCCTGGGCGACCTCGGCCTCGGCGGCCGGCTCCTCGTCGGCCTCCACCGGGCGGCCGTTGATGATCGCGTCGTACTCGAGCGGCTCCAGCACGGCGGCGATGGCGCCCTTGGTGTAGTGGGCCACCACGCCGGGGGCGATCTCCAGCTCGACGGTCTCGTCGTTGACCGCCTTGACCTGGGCGTACATGCCACCGATCGTCCGCACGCCGGCCCCCGGCTGGAGGGTCGCCTGCATCGACGCCGCCTGCTGCTGCCGCTTCTTCTGCGAGCGGAACATCAGGAAGATCGCGACGATCGGGAGGATGAGGATGATGAGATTAGCCACAGCCAGGGTCCTTTGCGGGCCGCCTCGGCCGGCGGCCTGGTATACGTCGGCCCGTCGGTCGAGAGGGGCGGTCCGGCGGAGTCTAGGCGACCCGCACTGTACGGACAACGCCAAGCATGCCAGTGTGCCGCCGAAAGTGGCGACCCTTGGCATGCACCCGTTTTCGGTTGTCGGCTACAGGCCGTCCGGGAACAAAGCGGCCTGGTCGGACGTCTTCGCCCCGCCGCCCTGTGCGGGTGGGGCCATCCCGAGGTGGCGCCAGGCCGCCGCGGTGGCGATCCGGCCGCGCGGCGTTCGGGCGAGCAGTCCCTCGCGGACGAGGAACGGCTCGGCGACCTCCTCGACCGTCTCGGCCTCCTCCCCCACCGCGACGGCGAGGGTGGACAGGCCGACCGGGCCGCCGCCGAACAGCCGCAGCAGCGCGTCCAGCACCGCCCGGTCCAGCCGGTCCAGGCCGCGGGCGTCCACCTCGTACACGTCCAGCGCCTGGGCGGAGATCTCCCGGGTGACCCGGCCGTCGTGCCTGACCTGGGCGTAGTCGCGGACGCGGCGCAGCAGCCGGTTGGCGATGCGCGGGGTGCCGCGGGAGCGGCCGGCGATCTCGGCGGCGCCCTGCGGGTCGATGTCGACGTCCAGCAGGGCGGCGGAGCGGTGCACCACCTGCTGGAGCTCGGCCGGGGCGTAGAACTCCATGTGGCCGGTGAAGCCGAAGCGGTCGCGCAGCGGCGGCGGCAGCAGGCCGGCCCGGGTGGTGGCGCCGACCAGGGTGAACGGCGGCAGCTCCAGCGGGATGGCGGTGGCGCCGGGGCCCTTGCCGACGATGACGTCGACCCGGAAGTCCTCCATCGCCATGTAGAGCATCTCCTCGGCCGGCCGGGACATCCGGTGGATCTCGTCGAGGAAGAGCACCTCGCCCTCGGCGAGCGAGGAGAGGATCGCGGCGAGGTCGCCGGCGTGCTGGATCGCCGGGCCGGAGGTGATCCGGATCGGCGCCCCCAGCTCGGCGGCGATGATCATCGACAGCGTGGTCTTGCCGAGCCCGGGCGGGCCGCTGAGCAGCACGTGGTCGGGGGCGGTGCCGCGCTGGCGGGCGGCCTGGAGCACCAGGGAGAGCTGCTCGCGGACGCGCTCCTGGCCGATGAACTCCTCCAGCAGCTTGGGGCGCAGGGCCGCCTCGACGGCCTGGTCCTCGCCGTCGGCGGCCGCCCCCACCAGCCGGTCTGCCGCCGGGCGGTCGGCGGGGTCGGTGTCGTACGGGCTCATCGGGAGCGGCTCCAAAGTCGACATGACGACTGGTCGTCAGATGGTCAAAGCGTCGGCGGTCGGGCGGGCCGGGGGCTGCTGCCGCCGGTCAGCGGGCCCGGTTGAGTCCGCGCAGGGCGGCCCGCAGCAGCGAGCCGATGTCCGGCACCTGCTGCGCCTCGGCCTCCGGGGTGACCGCGGCGACGGCGTCCTCGGCCTCGCGGGGAGCGTAGCCGAGGCCGACCAGTGCGGCGTGCAGCTGCTCGTGCCAGGGGGCCGGGCCGCTGGCGACCGGCTTCTGCGCGGGCACGGCGCCGTGCGGGGCGCCGAGCTTGTCCTTGTACTCCAGCAGCAGCTTGGCGGCCTTCGCCTTGCCGATGCCGGGCACCGCGATCAGCGCCTTCTCGTCGCCGCCGGCGACCGCGGCGCGCAGCGCGTCCGGGCTGTGCACGGCGAGCATCGCCTGGGCGAGCCGCGGGCCGACCCCGGGCGCGGCCTGCAAGATCTCGAAGAGGGCGCGCTCGTCCTCGTCGGCGAACCCGTACAGGGTGAGCGAGTCCTCGCGCACCACCAGCGAGGTGGCGAGGCGGGCGCTCTCGCCGATCCGCAGCCCGGCCAGGGTGTTCGGAGCGCACTGGACGGCCATGCCGACCCCGCCGACCTCGACGACGGCCGTGCCGGCCGCGATGTGGGCCACCGGGCCCTGGACGAAGGCGATCATCGGCGGTACTCCTGACGTGCGGCGGGGCGCCGGGCCGCGGGCGCGGCGGGCGCCGGTGCGGACTTGGCGAGTGCGGCGGCGATGCGGCCCTGGGCGCCGCCGCGCCAGATGTGGCAGATGGCCAGGGCGAGGGCGTCGGCGGCGTCGGCCGGCTTCGGCGGGGCGTCCAGCCGGAGCAGCCGCTGGACCATGGCGGTGACCTGCGCCTTGTCGGCCCGGCCGGAACCGGTGACGGCGGCCTTGACCTCGCTCGGGGTGTGCAGGGTGACGGGGATGCCGCGCCGGGTGGCGCAGAGCATCGCGACGGCGCTGGCCTGGGCGGTGCCCATCACGGTGCGGACGTTGTGCTGGGCGAAGACCCGCTCGACGGCGACCAGGTCGGGCGTGTGCTCGTCCAGCCACTGCTCCAGGCCCTGCTCTATCTGCAGCAGCCGCACGCCGATCTCCGCGTCGACCGGGGTGCGCACCACGCCGACGCCGACCATCCGCAGCGGCCGGCCGGGGGCGCCATCGACCACGCCGACGCCGCACCTGGTCAGCCCCGGGTCCACGCCCAGTACCCGCACTCCGCACCCCGTCTTCCGTCTCGTCGCCCGCGATCCCCCGCAGGGTATCGGGCGGCACCGACAACGCCCGCGCCACCGCACCCGAACACGCCGCCGCCCGGCAGTCGCGGGACTGCCGGGCGGCGGAGGAGCGGCGGGATCAGGCGTCGAGCTCGGCCATGATCTCGTCGGAGACGTCGAAGTTGGCGAAGACGTTCTGCACGTCGTCGCTGTCCTCGAGGGCGTCGATCAGCTTGAAGATCTTGCGGGCGCCGTCGGCGTCCAGCTCGACCTGCACGCTGGGCACGAAGTTGGCCTCGGCCGAGTCGTAGTCGATGCCGGCGTCGACCAGCGAGGTGCGGACGGACACCATGTCGGTGGCCTCGGAGATGATCTCGAACGCCTCGCCGAGGTCGTTGACCTCCTCGGCGCCGTGGTCCAGGACGACCTCGAAGAGCTTGTCCTCGTCCACGCCGTCGGCCTTGGGGACGATCACCACGCCCTTGCGGGAGAACATGTAGGACACCGAGCCCGGGTCGGCCATCGAGCCGCCGTTGCGGGTCATCGCGACGCGCACGTCGGAGGCCGCGCGGTTGCGGTTGTCGGTGAGGCACTCGATGAGGACGGCCACGCCGTTCGGGCCGTAGCCCTCGTACATGATGGTCGAGTAGTCCGCGCCGCCGGCCTCGGCACCGGAGCCGCGCTTGACGGCCCGGTTGATGTTGTCGATCGGGACGGAGCTCTTCTTCGCCTTCTGGATGGCGTCGTACAGGGTGGGGTTGCCGGCCGGGTCGCCACCGCCGGTGCGCGCCGCCACCTCGATGTTCTTGATCATCTTGGCGAAGAGCTTGCCGCGCTTGGCGTCGATCACGGCCTTCTTGTGCTTGGTGGTAGCCCACTTAGAGTGGCCGGACATCGCCAGCTCCTTTACGTCGCCAAAGGGAAATGAACAGAGGAGATCTTACCGGTGTCGTCACCGGAGGGTGGCACACGGTCAGCGCGCCGCCCGCCGGACTCAGCGCAGGGCGTCCTCGACCATGCGCACGAAGTACTCGTGCACGCGGTGGTCGCCGGTGAGCTCGGGGTGGAAGGAGGTCGCCAGCAGGTGGCCCTGCCGGACGGCCACGATGCGGCTGTCCGGGCCGTCGGCGGCCGGCACCTCGGCCAGCACCTCGACGCCCGCGCCGACCGACTCGACCCACGGGGCGCGGATGAACACGCCGTTGACCGGCGCACCCTCCAGGCCGCGGAAGTCGATCGCCGACTCGAAGGACTCGTTCTGCCGGCCGAAGGCGTTGCGGCGCACCGTCATGTCGATGCCGCCGACGGTCTCCTGGTCGTCCCGCCCGTCGAGGATCTTGTCGGCCAGCATGATCATGCCGGCGCAGGTGCCGTAGACCGGCATGCCGTCGGCCACCCGGGCCCGCAGCGGGTCCATCACGCCGAACAGCAGCGCCAGCTTGGACATGGTGGTGGACTCGCCGCCGGGGATCACCAGCGCGTCCACCTCGGCCAGCTCCTCGGCCCGGCGCACCGGGCGGGCGACCGCGTCGGCGGCGGCCAGCGCGATGAGATGCTCGCGGACGTCGCCCTGGAGGGCGAGGACGCCGATGGTCGGGGTGCTGCTGGACACGGTGGTTACCTCTTCGGTCGTGACGGGGGGACGTGCGCCGGCCCGCCGCGCGGACGTGCTGCACGGCGGGCCGGCGTGGCGCGGGTGGTTACCAGCCGCGGTTGGCGTAGCGCTCGCTCTCCGGCAGGGTGTCGCAGTTGATGCCGACCATGGCCTCGCCGAGGTTGCGGGACGCGTCCGCGATGATCTTCGGGTCGTCGAAGAAGGTGGTGGCCTTCACGATGGCGGCGGCGCGCTTGGCCGGGTCGCCGGACTTGAAGATGCCGGAGCCGACGAAGACGCCCTCGGCGCCGAGCTGGCGCATCAGCGCGGCGTCGGCCGGGGTGGCGACGCCACCGGCGGAGAACAGCACCACCGGCAGCTTGCCGAGCTCGGCGACCTCCTTGACGAGCTCGTAGGGGGCGCGCAGCTCCTTGGCGGCGGCGTACAGCTCGTTGTTGTCGAAGCCGCGCAGCTTGGCGATCTCGTTCTTGATCTGGCGCAGGTGGCGGACCGCCTCGACCACGTTGCCGGTGCCGGCCTCGCCCTTGGAGCGGATCATGGCCGCGCCCTCGGCGATGCGGCGCAGGGCCTCGCCGAGGTTGGTGGCGCCGCAGACGAAGGGGGTGGTGAACGCCCACTTGTCGGAGTGGTTGACCTCGTCGGCCGGGGTGAGCACCTCGGACTCGTCGATGTAGTCGACACCGAGCGACTGGAGGACCTGGGCCTCGACGAAGTGGCCGATGCGGGACTTGGCCATGACGGGGATGGAGACCGCGGAGATGATCTCCTCGATCATGTTCGGGTCGGACATCCGGGCCACGCCACCGTCCTTGCGGATGTCGGCGGGCACGCGCTCCAGGGCCATGACCGCGACCGCACCGGCGTCCTCGGCGATCTTCGCCTGCTCGGCGTTGACCACGTCCATGATCACACCGCCCTTGAGCTGCTCGGCCATGCCGCGCTTGACCCGGGCGGTGCCGATCTGCGGCTGGTCTGCGGTGATGGGGGTGGTGGACACGTAAGACCTCACTCGAAGATGAACCAGTGCTATCGACTTATCGTAGGCCCGGAACGCCCCTTACCGATGCTCCATACAGTCCAGCCGAGTCGTCCGGGTACGACAAACAGTAGCCGTTCAGGCCGGGGCGCCTTCGGGGGTGAGCGCCGCCGGGGGCTCGTCGTCCATCTCGAAGGCCATCGGGAACGGCGCGCGCCCCGCCAGCCGGAAGTACCGGACGAGGCGGTGCTCGCGCACCGCACGGGCGGCCCGGACGGCGTCGTTGTGGAACCGCCGCGCCATCGGCACCCGACGGACCGCGGCCGTGAGATCCGTCACGGCCTCCTTGCCACCGGGCGCGTCCAGCAGTGCCGCAACCTGCTCCGGCTCGGCGAAGACCGCGCGCAGCGCGAGGCTCAGCTCGCTCTCCGCCACCTCCCGGTGCTCGTCCTCGGCCTGCCGGGCGGCGTGCGAGGCCTCGTACAGCAGCAGCGAGGCAGCCGGGTCGAGCAGCGAGGAGGTGGCCAGCTCCTGGGCCACCGAGGCACGGCGCACCAGCTGGGCGTCGAGCGAGGCCCGGGCCGCGTCGATCCGCGCGTGCAGCCGGTCCAGCCGGCCGGCCGTCCAGCTCAGGTACATCGCGAACAGCACGACCGCAACGGCGGCCCAGATCCAGGTAGTCACGGCCGGTCAGGCTACAGGGCGGCCGTCCGGTAGACCTCGCGGTCGAGCTCCACCACGTTGACGGCCAGGTGCACCCGCTCGCCGTCGACGTGCCGCTTCAGCAGGTCCAGCACGGACTCGGAGAGCGCCGTCCGGGCCTCGGGGGCACGCCCGGCGAGGATCTTCAGCTCCAGGTACACCATGGCGCGCTCCGGGTCGCCGTCGCCGAGGAAGGCGTCCTCGACCGGGCGGAAGCGGGTCTTGCACGACTCCACCGTGGTGTCGATCGCGGCCGCCACCAGCGGGTGCAGCTCCGCGGCGAAGGCCCGGCGGTCGAAGCCGAGGCGCGGCGAGTAGTCGACGGAGATCTGCGGCACGAGGGCCCCCTCTTGTCGGAACGTTTCCTGTCTGCGGGTGCGGTCGAGTTGCGGGTGCGCGGTCAGTCGCGGGCGGCCAGGCCGAACCGCTCCCGCCAGCCCACCCGCTCGTCCTCGGCCACCGGCGGCATGCCGTCGGTGACCGTCTCGTACACCGAGAGGATCTCCGCGCCGACCGTCTCCCAGTCGAACCGCCGGACGTGCCGGGAGGCCGCCGCGCGCAGTTCGCGCAGCCGCTCCGGGTCGCCGAGCAGCTTCACCGCGGCCGCGGCCAGCGAGTCGGCGTCCTCGACCGGGAACAGCTCGCCAGCCGCACCGCCGTCCAGCACCTGCCGGAACGCGTCGAGGTCGCTGGCCAGCACAGGGGCGCCGGCCGACATCGCCTCGACCAGGATGATGCCGAAGCTCTCGCCGCCGGTGTTCGGCGCGACGTAGAGGTCCACGCTGCGCAGCAGCCGGGCCTTCTCCTCGTCGCTGACCATGCCGAGGAACTCCACCTGCGCCCGCACCTCGGGGGCCAGCCCCTCGACGGCCTCCTCGCGGTCGCCCTTGCCGGCGACCAGGAGCCGGGTGCCCGGCCGTTCCTCCAGGATCCGGGGCAACGCGGCGAGCAGCGTGGGCAGACCCTTGCGCGGCTCGTTGATCCGGCCGATGAAGCCGATCGTCGCCGGGGCGCCGGTGCCCGTGAGCACGCCGCCCTGCCAGCGCGGATCAGGCTCGGCGTCGGCGAAGAAGCGGACGTCCACGCCGTTCGGGATGACCACCGCGTCGCCGCCCAGGTGCTCGACCAGGGTGCGCCGGGCGTACTCGCTGACCGCGATCCGGGCGGACATCTTCTCCAGGCCGGGCTGCAGGATCGGCGAGGCCGCGATCATCGCCCGCGACCGCGGGTTGGACGTGTGGAAGGTGCCCACCATCGGCCCGGAGGCCGACCAGGCGGCCAGCATCGACAGGCTCGGCGAGGACGGCTCGTGGACGTGCAGGATGTCGAAGCGCCCGTCGTTCAGCCAGCGCCGCACCCGGGCGGCCGACAGGATGCCGAAGCTGAGTCGGGCCACCGAGCCGTTGTACGGCACGGCGACCGCCCGGCCCGCCGAGACGACGTACGGCGGCAGCGCCGACTCGTCCTCGGCCGGGGCCAGCACCGAGACCTCGTGGCCCAGCCGGATCAGGTGCTCCGCGAGGTCGCGGATGTGGAACTGCACACCGCCGGGAACGTCCCAGTCGTACGGGCAGACGATGCCGATCCTCACCCCTGCTCCCCCTGCCCCGCGCCGGCGGCGCGATCGGTGCCGAGATCGGCCAGCCACAGCTTCTGCAGCATGTGCCAGTCCTCGGCGTGCTCCCGGATCCCCTCGGCCCACACGTCGGCGAGCGCCTGCACCATGGCGCCGGTCCGCTCGCGCTGCTCGCCCTCGGCGGGCGGCACGATCTCCGGGTGGATCTCGGCGCGCATCACCGGGCCGTCGTACCAGAGCGTCACCGGGAAGAGCGCCGCGCCGGTGCGCAGCGCCAGTGCGGCCGGGCCGGCCGGCATGCGGGTCGGCTCGCCGAAGAAGTCCACCTGCAGGCCGGCGGCGGACAGGTCGCGGTCGCCGAGCAGGCAGACCAGCTTGCCCTGGCGCAGCCGCCGGGCGAGCGTGCCGATCACCGACACGTCCGAGCCGGTCAGCGGCAGCACCTCCATGCCGAGGCCCTCGCGGTACGCCACGAAGCGGTCGAACAGCGCCTCCGGCTTCAGCCGCTCGGCGACGGTGGTGAAGGGGTAGCCGCCCGCCGAGGCGATCCAGGCGCCGGCGAGGTCCCAGTTGCCCATGTGGGGCAGGGCGAGGACGGCGCCGCGGCCGGCGGCCATCGCCTCGTTCAGCTGCTCCAGGCCCTTGACCGGCATGGCGTCGGCGATCCGCTGGAGGCTCCAGGCCGGCAGTCGGAAGGACTCCATCCAGTACCGCATGTACGACCGCATCCCGGCCCGGGACAGCTCGCGCAGCCGCGCCTCGTCCGCCTCCGGGTGCACCCGGCGCAGATTGGCCTCCAGCTGCAGCACGCCCTTGCCGCGGCCGCGCCACACCCGGTCGGCGATCCGCTCGAACAGGGTGCGGGCCACCCGCTCGGGCAGCCGCTTCACCACCGCCCAGCCGGCCGCGTACAGCCAGTAGACCAATCGGTCCTTCACGCCGCCCCCTCGACTCCCGCCGTCTCCCGGTCGGCCTCCTGGGCCTCCCGCCGCACCGTCAGGATGCGCTGCATCACCGTCACCAGGCTGCCCGCCGCGACCACCCACAGGGCGAACGGCAGCAGCCACTCCACGTACGGCAGGCCGAACGTGGCCAGGCCCGCCACACCGGCCGCGACCAGGCTGATCACCAGCCGCTCGGCCCGCTCGACCAGGCCGTTGACGTTCACCGGGAATCCCAGGCTCTCGCCGCGTGCCTTGGTGTACGAGACCACCTGGCCGCTGGCCAGGCAGAAGACCGAAACGGCGCAGAGCAGGTCGTTGTTCCCGGTGCCCGCGTACCAGAGCGCCAGACCGCCGAAGATCGCGGCGTCCGCGACCCGGTCCAGCGTCGAGTCGAGGAACGCACCCCACTTGGAGGAGCGCCCGGCCTGGCGGGCCATGTTGCCGTCGACCAGGTCGGAGAAGATGAAGAGGGTGATGGTGATCGTGCCCCAGAAGAACTCCCCGCGGGGGAAGAACACCAGGGCGCCCGCCACCGATCCGGCCGTCCCGATCAGCGTCACGGCGTCCGGGCTGACACCCCAGCGCAGCAGCATCGCGGCGAACGGCGTCAGAACACGTGTGAAGAAGGCACGCGCGTATTTGTTGAGCATGGCCTTCCCGACCGCTCCGATCTCACCGGACTCCGCCCGCGGCCCCTGTGCCGCCGGGCGGCCGAGCGGATCGGCCCGCCCGGCTGGACAATGGTATCCACGCTGATCGCGGGGCTTCGCCGCCCCACGCCCCCGAGCAGCCCGCCGGCCCGACCGGCCCACCACGCACGGCCCGGCGGCGCCCGACGCCCCGGCCGTGAGCACCGCTTGTGACCCGCGCGAGCGCGCCGCAGCCACCCGCGAACAGCAGGAGAGCAGCCATGGCGGACCGAGCAGCCACCCACACCGCGGCCCCCACCGTCGAACGACCCGACCGGCTCCGCAACGTCGTCCTCATCGGCGCCACCGGAGCCGGCAAGACCACCCTCGCCGAGTCCCTCGCCCTCACCGCGGGCTCGCTCACCCGGGCCGGCACCGTCCCGGACGGCACCACCGCGGCCGACCACGAGGAGATCGAGCACCAGCAGCAGCGCTCCGTGCAGCTCGCGCTCCTCCCGCTGGCCTGGCAGGACTGCAAGATCAACCTGCTGGACGCGCCCGGCTACGCCGACTTCGCCGGCGACATGCAGGCCGCGCTGCGCGCCGCCGAAGCCGCCGTGCTGGTGGTCTCCGCCACCGACCCGGTCTCCGCGCACACCCTCGCCCTGTGGCGGGAGGTCCGGCTGCGCAACCTCCCCACCGCGATCGCCCTCACCCACCTCAACGCCGTCCGCGTCCACCTCGACGAGGTCCTCGCCACCCTGCAGGACGCCCTCGGCGAGGGCCACCCCGACTCCGTCCTGCAGCTGCACGACAGCGCGCTGAAGGACGGCCGGCTGCTCGGCTCCGTCGAACTGCTCACCGGCCGCACCTACGGCGAGCCCGGCGACCTCCCCACCGTCGACGAGGACCGCACCCACCTGGTCGAGGCCATCGCCGGCGAGGACGACGCACTGCTGGAGCGCTGGGTCGCGGGCGAGGAGCTGGACACCGCCTCGCTCGGTGACGCGCTGCGCCGCGAGTTCCTGGCCGGCACCGTGCACCCGGTGCTCGCCACCGCACCGCCCGCCGACCCCACCGGCCCCGCGCCCGGCGCCGCCGAACTGCTCGACCTGATCGCGGCGGTCTTCCCGTCACCGCTCGACCGCGCCGATGACATGCCCGCCTGCGATCCGGACGCTCTGGTCGCCGCCCAGATCGTGCACACCGGCGAGGACCCGTACGTCGGCCGGCTCAGCCTCGCCCGGGTGTTCTCCGGGACGCTGCGCCCCGACACCGTGCTCCACGTGCCCGGCGGCGCCGACGAGAAGGTCGCCGGCCTGAGCTGCCCGTTCGGCAAGCAGCAGCGGCCCGTCCCGCACGCGCTCCCCGGCGACCTGGTCTGCCTCGCCAAGCTCACCGCCGCCCGCACCGGCGACACCCTCACCGAGGGCACCGAGGCGCTGGAGCCGTGGCCGCAGCCCGAGGCCCTGCTGCCCGCCGCCGTCCAGGCCCACAGCAAGGCCGACGAGGACAAGCTCGCCCAGACCCTCGGCCGGCTCACCGCCCAGGACCCTGCGCTGCGCGTCGAGCAGAACCCGGACACCCACCAACTGGTGCTCTGGTGCACCGGTGAGGCCCACCAGGCGGTCGTCCTGGACAGGCTGCGCAGCCGGTACGGCGTGCACGTGGACACCGTCGACTACAAGGTCGCGCTGCGTGAGACCTTCGCCACCAGCTCCACCGGGCACGGCCGGCACGTCAAGCAGTCCGGCGGGCACGGCCAGTACGCGATCTGCGACCTCACCGTCGAGCCGCTTCCCGGCGGCGGCTTCGAGTTCGTCGACAAGGTGGTCGGCGGCGCGGTGCCGCGCAACTTCATCCCCTCGGTGGAGAAGGGCGTCCGCGCGCAGCTCGCGCACGGGGTGCTGGCCGGCTACCCGATGGTCGACGTCCGGGTCACCCTCACCGACGGCAAGGCGCACTCGGTGGACTCCTCCGACGCGGCCTTCCAGACCGCGGGCGCGCTGGCGCTCCGCGAGGCGGCCGCCAACGGGCGCATCCAGCTGCTCGAACCGGTCGACGAGGTGCAGGTGCTGCTGCCGGACGAGTACCAGGGTGCGGTGCTCAGCGACCTCTCCGCGCGGCGGGGCCACGTGCTCGGCACCGAGCCGGGCGGGCCCGGGATGAGCCTGGTCCGCGCCGAGGTCCCGGAGCTCGAACTCGTCCGCTATCCCGTCGAGTTGCGCTCGATCTCGCACGGCACCGGACAGTTCTCCCGCAGCTACCTCCGACACGCCCCGATGCCCCCCAACCTCGCCTCCCGCTACGAACACGCGTCGTAAGGGATCCAGGGGCCTGGGGCACCTGATCGGCGTGCCCCGAGGCGCTCAGCGCCGCTGCATCGCGCAGGCCGGCGTCCCCGCCGGCATCAGGTGGCGGTTGCGGGAGACCCAGCGGTAGACGGCGGCGGCGAGCGGCCGCACCGGGGGCAGCGCCAGCACCGCGCCCGCGTACGCCCAGGCGCCGCCGGAGCGCATCAACAGCCGGGCGACCGCCTGCGCCCCGCCGTACACCCGTCCGCCGGGGGTGATCCACAGCACCTCCCGGTCGGCCCGCTCCTCGGTGACCAGGCCCCGGCCGCCCGCACCGGCGTCCAGCGCCGCGAGGTCGGCGAACTGGTAGGGCACCGCCTGCCAGCCGCCGGAGGAGAGGGAGGCCCGCGGATAGCGTTCGGCCCAGGTCACGCAGCTGGTGCAGAAGGCGCAGTCCCCGTCGAAGACCAGCAAGGGATCGTGCGCGATGAGTTCGACCATGGCCCGATCCTCCCGCACGGTCGGCCGCCGCGGGCCCGGGTGACACCCCGGAGGATCGAACCGGCCGCGAACTGGGCATGATCCCCTCACGGTGCTCGGCCGCGGGTGGCTGACGCCGGTTCAGACGATCTTGCCCGCGACCGGTCGGAGGCGCGATAGCCTGCGGCCGACAAGGGCGGATCCAGGGGAGGAGGGGCAGCCGCCGTGACCCAGCTCGACATGACCCCGGGTGCGCAGGTACCCCGCACGGACGTCGGCCCGCAGACCGCCGTCACCTCGGCGCTCTCCTCCGCGGCCTACCGCGACGGCAGCTTCCGCGAGTTGGAGGAGAAGCTCGGCGCCAAGCTGAAGAACGGCCGCTTCGAGCTGTTCCGGCCGAGCGCCGGCGAGGCGTTCAGCCGGGCGGTGATCGACCGGACGCTGCCGGCCAAGCGGAACCCGATGGTGCCGTCCTTCGGCACCGACGTACGGATGGTGGTCGAGCACTGCCTTGCCGCCAACGACCTGCGCAGCGCCCGGGACCGGCAGCTCGCCCTGGTCACCGTGGTCTGCGGGCTGCTCTTCCTGCCCGGCGCGTTGGTCTGGCTGGCCGCCTTCCAGGTGCGGGCCCAGCTGAAGAAGACCCACCCGGCCAGGGAGGGCTTCTACGGCACGCTGGCGCTGGCGGCCGCCTGCGGCCTGGCCCTGCTGTTCGCGATCCGGCCGCCGGTGGACGGCCCCTGGTCGCTGTACTTCCGGCTGATGATGCTGGCTCCGGTGGTCGGCTGGTTCGTCGCCCGGCGGATCTGCCTGCGCAGCACGATCGACCTGCGCACCCGCTGGCAGTCGCTGCTGGAGGGCGGTGCGGTGGCGGCCACCGTGCCGCAGGCCGTCCCGCGCGACGACCTCGACCGCAAGGCCACGGACCTGCGCGCCAGCCTGGAGCGGCTGACCGCCGAGCAGGAGACCAACATCCACCACTACGCGGGCCGCAAGGGCCTGCTCGGCGCGGGCATGCGCTGGGTCGCGGTGGAGATGAACGAGGACCTCCGCCCGGCCGCGGGGCACGCCGACTTCCGGACCTTCCACCGCTGGGACCTCGCCCGCAAGATCGCCGAGCGGCTCGGCTCGGTCGCGGCGAGCGAGGTGCCGGGCGGCGACATGCCGCACGTCTCGGTCGCCCACTGGGTGGTGCAGGACATCCCCGAGGGCGCGGACGAGATCGGCCGCCCGTCCACCCCGGAGATGGACGGCTACCGGATGCGCGACTTCGGCATCCAGCAGATCGCCAACCGGCAGACCATCGGCACCGACACCGACACCAACGTGGCCGCGCAGCTGGTGCTGCACAACGGCCAGGTGGTCGCGACCGTCACCGTGAAGATCACGGTGCTGGGCCGCAACCTCCGGGTGTCCGTGTACGGGCACGCCCTCGGGCCGCTCAACGGGCTGTTCACGACCAAGCCCAAGCCCAAGGAGAAGAACGTCCCGAAGACCGGCAAGTTCTGGGAGGAGAAGACGATCGTCCTCCCGCTGATCGACGACGACGAGGTCGTCCGGCAGGCCGTCCGGGCGCCGTTCCACAAGATCCCCGGACTGCTGAACTGGCTCGGCGGCTCGCTGACGCTGCCGGAGCCGTTCTGCCTCCGCCAGGCGTGGACGGACAAGACCTGGGACAGCCGGGCGAAGAGCGACTCGGTGCTCTACAGCGCCCAGCCGATCTTCAACATGGTGCAGACCGCCACCATCGACTTCCTCGCCGAGCACGACGTGGACGTCGAGCGGTTCACCAACCGCGCCAACATCAGCCGCTCGGAGAACCAGGCCGTCCGCCCCTTCAAGGCCGACGCCTACGACGCCGGCTGAGCCGCCCGGACGCACCGCAGGGCCGGTACCCCGAGGGAGCCCTCGCGGTACCGGCCCTGCGGCGTCGGTGCGGGATGCTCAGCCCTGCGGCCAGGCGTCGGCCAGCATCTTGCGGGTGTCGGCGAGCAGCTGCGGCAGCACCTTGGTGTGGCCGACCACCGGCATGAAGTTGGTGTCCCCGCCCCAGCGCGGCACCACGTGCTGGTGCAGGTGGGCGGCGATGCCCGCGCCGGCGGCGGCGCCCTGGTTCATGCCGATGTTGAAGCCGTGCGCGCCGGAGGCGGTACGCAGCGCCGTCATCGCGTGCTTGGTGAGCAGGGCGAGCTCGGCGGTCTCCGCCTCGTCCAGCTCGGTGTAGTCGGCGACGTGCCGGTACGGGACGACCATCAGGTGGCCGCCGTTGTACGGGTAGAGGTTGAGCACCGCGAAGACGGACGAGCCGCGGGCCACCACCAGGCCCTCCTCGTCGGTGAGCCCCGGGATGCTGCAGAACGGGCAGCCGTCGTCCGGGGACGGGCCGGTGGGCTTGTTCTCACCCTGGATGTAGGCCATCCGATGGGGGGTCCACAGGCGGCGGAAGCCGTCCGGCTCCCCCACGCCCCGCTGCAGTTCGGGCTCACTCGTCATGCCGATCAGCATATGCGTCCCGACAGGCGGGACGAACAGGCCGGGGCGGGTCCGTGCGGACCCGCCCCGGCCTGCTGCGTCCGAGGTCAGACCTGGATGCGGCGCTGCACCGCGTCCACGATCTCGGCGACCGCATCGGCGACCGGCACGCCGTTCTTCTGCTCGCCGTCGCGGTAGCGGAAGGACACCGCGCCCGCCTCGACGTCGTCGTTGCCCGCGATCAGCATGAAGGGGACCTTCTGCTTCTGGGCGTTGCGGATCTTCTTCTGCATCCGGTCGTCGGAGGTGTCCACCTCGACCCGGATGCCGTGCTTCTTGAGCTCGGCCGCGACGTCCAGCAGGTACGGGACGTGCTCGTCGGTGATCGGGATGCCGGTCACGGTGACCGGGGCCAGCCACGGCGGCATGGCGCCGGCGTAGTGCTCCAGCAGCACCGCGAAGAAGCGCTCGATCGAGCCGAACAGCGCGCGGTGGATCATCACCGGGCGCTGGCGCGAGCCGTCCGCCGCGGTGTACTCGAGGTCGAAGCGCTCCGGCAGGTTGAAGTCGAGCTGGATGGTCGACATCTGCCAGGTGCGGCCGATGGCGTCCTTGGCCTGGACGGAGATCTTCGGGCCGTAGAAGGCCGCGCCACCCGGGTCCGGGACGAGCGGCAGGCCCTGCTTCTCGGCCACGGCGGCGAGGACGGCGGTGGCCTCCTCCCAGGTCTCGTCCGCCCCGACGTACTTCTCCGGGTCCTTGGTGGAGAGCTCCAGGTAGAAGTCGGTCAGGCCGTAGTCGCGCAGCAGGTTGAGCACGAAGGTGAGGGTCGAGTCGAGCTCGTCCGCCATCTGCTCGCGGGTGCAGTAGATGTGCGCGTCGTCCTGGGTGAAGCCGCGGGCGCGGGTCAGGCCGTGCACCACGCCGGACTTCTCGTACCGGTACACCGTGCCGAACTCGAACAGGCGCAGCGGCAGTTCGCGGTAGGACCGGCCGCGCGCGTCGAAGATCAGGTTGTGCATCGGGCAGTTCATGGGCTTGAGGTAGTAGTCCACGCCCTCGTCGAGCTGCATGGGGGGGTACATGCCGTCGGCGTACCAGTCCAGGTGGCCGCTGGTCTCGAACAGCTTCCCCTTGGTGGCGTGCGGGGTGTAGACGAA
This sequence comes from Kitasatospora sp. DSM 101779, assembly GCF_025655475.1. Classification (GTDB taxonomy): domain Bacteria; phylum Actinomycetota; class Actinomycetes; order Streptomycetales; family Streptomycetaceae; genus Kitasatospora. Next base: position 1,638,858 of record NZ_JAHTIK010000001.1, read on the forward strand.
CTCGTAGCCCTCCTCCTCGTGCCGGCGGCGCGAGTAGTCCTCCATGGCCCGGCGGATGATGCCGCCCTTGGGGTGGAAGACGGCGAGGCCGGAGCCGATCTGCTCCGGGATGGAGAACAGGTCGAGCTCGTTGCCGAGCTTGCGGTGGTCGCGCTTCTCGGCCTCCACCAGGAAGTCGAGGTGCGCCTTCAGCTCGTCCTTGCTCGGCCAGGCGGTGCCGTAGATGCGCTGCAGCATCGGGTTCTTCTCGCTGCCGCGCCAGTAGGCGGCCGCGTTGCGCATCAGCTTGAAGGCCGGGATGTGCCGGGTGCTCGGCAGGTGCGGGCCGCGGCAGAGGTCGCCCCAGCACTGCTCGCCGGACTTGGCGTCGAGGTTGTCGTAGATGGTCAGCTCGCCGGCGCCGACCTCGACGTCGGCGCCTTCGCCGGCGGTCGCGGCGGAGCCCTTGAGGCCGATCAGCTCCAGCTTGTACGGCTCGGCGGACAGCTCGTCGCGGGCGGCGTCGTCGGAGACCACGCGGCGGGAGAACCTCTGCCCGCGCTTGATGATCTCCTGCATCTTCTTCTCGATGGCCTTGAGGTCATCGGGGTGGAAGGGCTTCTCGACGTCGAAGTCGTAGTAGAAGCCGTCCTTGACCGGCGGGCCGATGCCGAGCTTGGCCTCCGGGAAGAGCTGCTGCACGGCCTGCGCCATGACGTGCGCGGTGGAGTGCCGCAGGATGTCGAGGCCGTCCTTGCTGGAGATCTCGACCGGCTCGACCTCGTCGCCGTCCTGGACGGCGTAGGCGAGGTCCTTCAGCTGGCCGCCTACGCGGGCGGCGATGATCGAGCGGTCGTCGGCGAAGAGCTCGGCGGCCGTGGTGCCCGTGGTCACCACGCGCTCTTCCCGATCGGGTTCGCGGTTGATGATGATCCGGACGTCGGTCACCGGTCTCTCCTGACATCTGTGGTCCGCAGCACTCTGCTGCGCACGTCGATGGTACCGAGAGCGGCAGCTCCGGTGCGCACCGCGCTCTCCCCCGTGCCGCGTCCGCCCCACCGGCCCGCCCGGCCCCGCGGGCCCTTCCCACCGCACCCGCACCGGCCCGCCGGGACGCCGGCCGCCCTGCGGCGCGGTTGAACGGCTGTCAAGTGCGGTATCACCTGGGCAGAGCACGGTGCGCCTCCGGTCCTCGGGGGCGCGCCGGGCAACCGCCCGGCGGCACTTGAGGGGCAGTCATGCAGCAGTCCCGACCCTGGTACGAGGGGCCGATCGCCTCCTTCGACACCGAGACCACCGGCGTGGACGTCGAGCACGACCGGATCGTCTCCGCCGCACTCGTCCTCCAGTCCGCCCCCGGCAGCGCCCCGACCACCACAACCTGGCTGGCCGACCCGGGAGTTCCGATCCCCGAGGGCGCCCGCGCGGTGCACGGCATCAGCGAGGAGCACGCCCGCGCCCACGGCCGCCCGCCGCGCACGGTGGTCGCCGAGATAGCCCGGTCCCTCGCCGAGCTGTCCCTGGCCGGTGTCCCGCTGGTGGTCATGAACGCCCCGTACGACCTCACCCTGCTCGACCGCGAGCTGCGGCGGCACCGCGCCAGTTCGCTGGCCGCGGCGCTCGGCGGCACCGAACTCCTGGTGCTGGACCCGCGGGTGCTGGACAAGCACATCGACCGCTACCGCAAGGGCCGCCGCACCCTCACCGATCTGTGCGCCCACTACGGGGTGCGGCTGACCGGCGCCCACGAGGCAGCGGCGGACGCGACGGCCGCGCTCGACCTGGTGCGCACCCTCGGCACCCGGCACCCGGATCGGCTCGGCGCGCTGCCGGTGCCCGAACTCCACGTCCGGCAGGCGGTCTGGCACGCGGCCCAGGCCCGTGGCCTGCAGGACTGGTTCGACCGGGAGGGCACGCCGGAACGGGTGGACACCGCCTGGCCGCTGCGCCCGGCCCGGTGCGGCTGCGGCCGGACGCTGACCGCGGAGCACCGCTGCGAGGCCGCGGCCTGAACCGCACGCCCGCCGATGGCGGAAGGCGCCGACAACGACAGAGGCCCCGGCCGCACTTGGCGACCGGGGCCTGCTGCTCGGTGGGCGATACTGGGATCGAACCAGTGACCCCTTCGGTGTGAACGAAGTGCTCTCCCGCTGAGCTAATCGCCCGGGCAACGAGATGAACAGTACCACCTCGGCGGCCGGCCGCCCTAATCCGTTCCCACCGCGGCCGCCCCGACACTGCCCCAGATCGCCTCCGGCACAGCTCCGGTGAATGCCCGTCAGACCGGCGACGCCTTTGAGAAATCATCGGAAAACAACATAAGGCCCAGACCGGTAAATGGTCTGGGCCTTACATCTTTACTGCATTCCGGGTGGGCGATACTGGGATCGAACCAGTGACCCCTTCGGTGTGAACGAAGTGCTCTCCCGCTGAGCTAATCGCCCGGGTGCAGGGAAAACATTACCCCATCCGCGGGGGTGCTCCGAACACCCTCCCGGTCAGTGCAGGTCCCACGGCAGCACCAGGCCGTACCGCCACAGGTACCAGCCGAGCAGCGCGCCGATGATCACCAGGCCGATCACGGTCAGCGTGATGTTGCGGCGGCGGACCTTCGGGTCCAGTGCCCGCTCGGCCGCCTCGGCGACCTTCCGCCGCGTCCAGCGCAGCACCAGCTGGGCCCAGACGAACTCGGTGGCCCAGATGCCCATGCCCAGGAAGATGACCACCCAGCCCGGACCGGGCAGCGGCAGCAGGACCACGCCGAGCCCGACCACGGCCAGACCGGCCAGGAAGATCACCACCTGCCAGCTCAGGTGCAGCGGCCGCGAGCGCCGGATGAAGTGCGGGGCCCGCGAGCCGAGCGGCCGGCCCCCGCCGTCCTCCCGGTCCCCGCCCCCGTTCCCGTCCTCGCCACCGTCGGACGCCATGGGTGCCCCGTCCTCGACCCGGTCAGGATTGTCGTTTCGTACAGCCATGCGGGAAAAGTACCGGAGATACCCGCCGGTACCGGGTCCGACGCCCCGCCGCCGCCGATTCCGCAATGCGCCGGAAGGGGTACGACACGGCGTTGAATCGGGACAGAGGGGTTTACACCGGGCTTTCGGGTGGGATGGTCCGTTCGCCGACGTGCGATTCCCCGAGCGCACACTGAGCGAAAGGCCCTGGCGCTTATGAACACCACGGTCAGCTGCGAGCTGCACCTGCGCCTCATCGTGTCCAGCGAGTCCTCCCTGCCCGTCCCCGCGGGCCTGCGCTACGACACCTCGGACCCCTATGCCGTGCACGCCACCTTCCACACCGGTGCCGACGAGACCGTCGAGTGGGTGTTCGCCCGTGATCTCCTCGCGGAGGGGCTGCACCGACCGACCGGGACCGGCGACGTCCGGGTGTGGCCCTCGCGCAGCCACGGTCAGGGGGTCGTCTGCATCGCCCTGAGCTCTCCGGAAGGAGAAGCCCTGCTGGAAGCCCCGGCGCGGGCGCTCGAGTCGTTCCTCAAGCGCACCGACGCCGCCGTGCCGCCCGGCACCGAACACCGTCACTTCGACCTCGATCGGGAGCTGTCCCACATCCTCGCCGAAAGCTGACCTCGCCACGGCGGGCCCGCCTCGGCGCGGCCACGCCCACTGCGTCCGTCCTACTCGGGGGCACGGTCGCACATGCCGCCACGCACCACCGGCGGTCTCGGGGTCACCGTCGGGCCCGTTTGGCCCGACGGTGGTTGCGCCCGGCAGCACGGCCGGCCATCCGCAGGGGTGGCCGGCCGTCCTGCCGGGCGCTCTCCTTCGCCCGGGCGGCCCGGCCCGGTAGAGTCGCGGGTGACGACCGACGAGGGGCCCGGTACGCCCCCGCCGCGCGAGGAGCCCCACGTGCTGATCACCCATGACACCGAGTGCGCGCTGAGCATTCTGGTCGAGCTGCTCAACACCGCCCCGGAGGCGTGCGGCTCGGAGCAGCTGCCGGACACCGCCGCGCTCGACGCGTTCGTGGTGAAGCAGGAGATCAGCGAGATCGACTCGCTGACCGCCGCCGACCTGGCCGCGGTGCAGCTGCTGCGGGGCCGACTGCGCGAGGTGTTCTCCGCGCGCTCCACCGAGGACGCCGCCGAGCTGGTGAACGCCGTGGTCGCGGCGGCCGGCACCACGCCCCGGCTGACCAACCACGACCACCACGACTGGCACATCCACTACTTCGCCCCGCACGCCGCGATCGGCGACCACCTCGCGGCCGAGCTCGGCATGGCGCTCGCCTTCATCGTGATGGCCGGCGAGCGCGAGCGGCTGCGGCGCTGCGAGGCCCCGGACTGCGAGCGCGTCTTCGTCGACCTCTCCCGCAACCGCTCGCGCCGCTACTGCGACAGCCGCACCTGCGGCAACCGGCTGCACGTCGCCGCCTACCGCGCCCGGCAGCGCTCCGCCGAGGCCGAGGCGGTGGCCGCGGGCTGACCGGCCCGCCCGGCACCCGTGCGTCCGCGACCGCCGTCCGCACTCCGCGCGGACGGAAGCCCGGCGGATGAAAGACTGAGGGCATGACCGACGCCCCCCTCCCCCGCCTCGAATTCTGGTGCGACCTGCAGTGCCCCGACTGCCGCACCGCTCTGGACGACGTCCGGGCCCTGCGCGCCGGCTACGGCGACGCGCTCCGGATCGAGCTCCGGCACTTCCCGCTGGAGAAGAACAAGCACGCGTACGCGGCGGCCCAGGCCGCCGAGGAGGCGTTCGCGCAGGGCCGGGGCTGGGAGTACGTCGAGGCGCTGCTGGAGCGGACCGAGGAGCTGGGCCGGGACGGCGAGAAGGTGCTGCTGGCCGTCGCCGCCGAGCTGGGGCTGGACCCCGACGAGGTCGACACCGCGCTGATCGACGGGCGGCACACCCTGCTGGTCGACGCCGACCAGGCCGAGGGCCGCGCGATCGGGGTCAGCGGCACCCCCACCTACGTGATCGCCGGGCAGCGGCTGGACGGTGGCAAGAGCCAGGCCGGGCTGCGGGCCCGGATCGTCGAGCTGATCGAGCAGGACCGGGGCTGAGCGCCGCGCCCGGCGGACCCGGGGGCCGCCGCGTTCAGAGCAGCTGCTTCCCGAGGATCCGCCGGGTGACCCGGTAGCCGAGCGAGGCGTACAGGCCGACGGCCACCGTGTTGCTGCTGAAGACGTTGAGCCCGAGGTCGTGGACGCCGGCCGCGAGGCACTCGCGTTCGGCGGCCAGCATCAGGGCCCGGCCGAGGCCCCGGCCGCGGTGCTCCTCGTCGACCTCCACCACCATCACCCACGCCAGCGGGCGGCCGTCCGGCGTGACCTCCTGGCGCAGGTGCAGCCAGAGGCTGCCGAGCACCCGGCCCTCGGCGTCGACGAGACGGCGCAGCGCGACGCCCGGGGTGTCCGGGCCCTGCGGCAGGACCTGGCGGTGGTCGGCCGCCGCCTTGGCCTCGGCCTGCTGTGCGGTCAGGCCCGAGGAGCGCAGGTCGTGCAGGTAGCCGGTTCTGGCGGCGGCCAGCCACTGCGGGTACTCCGCCGTGCCGATCGGACGGACGGTCAGGCCGTCCGGCAGGGCCGGCGCCCGGCCGAGCCGCTTGGCCATGTTCCGCATCCGCTCGGTGTAGCCGAGCGCCCGGGCCAGGGCGAGTGCGCCCTCGGCCTCCGCGGGGACGGTGACGTCCGCCCGGCTGCAGCCCCAGCCCCTCAGCACCTCCTCGGCGGCGAGCACGCCGACCGTGCCGCGGCCCCGGCGGCGCCCATCGGTGACCTCCAACTCGGCGATCTCGCCCCACCACTGGTCGCCGCGCGGCAGCGCGGTGGTGCGCAGCCCGCCCACCGCCCGGCCGTTGACGCAGATCTGCCAGCGGCGGCTGCGGCCGCCGCCGGGCAGCGGCTCCTCGGCGCCCCCCGGGCGCAGCGTTGTGGTCATACCGGCTCCCCTGCCCCGGCCGCGGCCGCACTACGCCTGTGCGGCCGCGGGCGGGCGGCCGGATCAGGGGTCGAGGTCGTCGCCGCTGCGCTCGGCGAACTGGGCCATCGCCTTGAGGGTGATCGGCCCGGGGGCGGGCAGCTCGCGGTCGTCGACCCGGTGCACGCCCTGGACGTCGCGGAGGGTGGAGGTCAGGAAGACCTCCTCGGCCTCGAAGAGCGCCTCGAAGGGGAGGTCGGCCTCCTCGGCGCCGCTCCAGTCGACGACCAGGCGGCGGGTGATACCGGCCAGGCAGCCGGACTCCAGGCGCGGGGTGAGCAGGCGGCCGCCGAGGACGACGAAGACGTTGGAGCCGGTGCCCTCGCAGAGCCGGCCGGCGGTGTTGGCGAACAGCGCCTCGGAGGCGCCGGCCCGGTGCGCGGCGGCGAGCGCCACCACGTTCTCGGCGTAGGAGGTGGTCTTGAGGCCGGCGACGGCGCTGTGTTCGTTGCGGCGCCACGGCACGGTGACCACGGCGGTGGTATCCGGGCGCGGCTTGGCGGTGCCGAGGGCGACGACCAGCGTGGGCGCGTCCTCGCCCCTCTCGGAGCCGAGCGGGGAGGTGCCGCCGGTGTAGGTGATCCGCATCCGGCCGAGCGGCATCGGGTTGGCGGAGAGCACGGCGGCGCAGGCCTCGCGGACGGCGTCGTGGTCCGGGTCGGCGAGGCCGAGGCCGCGGGCGGAGCGGGTGAGCCGGTCGAGGTGGCGGGTGAGCGCGAAGGCCCGGCCGTCGACGGCCTTGACCGTCTCGAAGACGCCGTCGCCGACGGTGAGGCCGTGGTCCAGGACGGAGACGGCGGCGGTGCCGGCGTCCACGAGGTTGCCGTTGACCCAGATCATCGAGTGCTGCTCCCGGGGGTGGTCAGGGGGTGCTGGTGCCCGACGCTATCGCGACCAGGCGGGCCGCCTTGAGCTCGGTCTCGTCCCATTCGCGCTCGGGGTCGGAGCCCCAGGTGATGCCGGCGCCGGTGCCGAACCGGAGGACGGGGGCGCCGCCCGTCCGGTCGATCCAGAAGGTGCGGATGCCGACGGCGAGTTCGGCCTCGCCGCGGTCGGCGTCCACCCATCCGACGGCGCCGCAGTAGGGGCCGCGGGGGGCGGTCTCGAGGGCGTCGATGATCCGCAGCGCGCTGGACTTCGGCGCGCCGGTGACCGAGCCGGGCGGGAAGGTCGCGGCGAGCAGCTCGGGCCAGCCGGCGCCGTCCCGCAGTCGGCCCTCGACGGTGGAGACCAGGTGGACGAGACCGGGGTGCTTCTCGACCGCGCAGAGGTCGGGGACGGTGACGCTGCCGGTCTCGCAGACCCGGCCCAGGTCGTTGCGGACCAGGTCGACGATCATCACGTTCTCGGCGTGGTCCTTCTCCAGCAGGTCGGCCTCGGTGCGGCCGGTGCCCTTGATCGGGCCGGAGGAGACGGTGCGGCCGAGGCGGCGCAGGTAGAGCTCCGGCGAGGCGGTGGCGATCTCCACCCCCTGCTCGGGAAGGCGGATCGTTCCTGCGTACGGCGCGGGGTTGCCGAGGGCCAGCAGGCCGGTGAGCGCGTCGATGTCGGAGCGCTCCGGGTCGGGCAGCGGCGCGGACAGCACCCGGCAGAGGTTGGCCTGGTAGACCTCGCCGGCCGCGATGTGCTCGCGGATGCGGCGGACGCCCGCGGTGTAGGCGGCCCGGTCGAGCGAGCTCTGCCAGTCCCCGGGCCGCGGGCCGAGCCAGCCGGCGGTGGCCGGCGGCGCCGGGTCGGGGCGGACCTCGTCGAAGCGGGCGCAGGTGAGACGGCCCTCGAAGTCGTACGCGACCGCCCAGAAGCCGCCGCCGTCGAGGACCGCGGGGTCGCCGGAGACCTCGCGCAGGCCCGTGGCGAGACGGCCGCCGAAGCGGGCGATCGGCTGATCGGGGCTGAGGGTGGCGGTGCGGCCGGACACGGTTCTCCTGCGCGGACTCGGGTGGTGCTCCGCGCGGACTGGGCGCGGGTGCGGGGCCATCTCGGGGGTTGCCCGGTGCCTGAAGTGTAGGTCGGCGGCCCGCCGGGGCGGCCGCGGGCGGGCCCCGGGACCTGCGCCGCAGCCCCGGCCGGGGGCGGCCGGGAAGCCACCCGGACGGCTGACGGCGCACCACCTTCCGGCCACCCCCGCGCCACGCTGCGGGAACGGATTTTTAGCTGGCCCGGGAATCCGCTAGAGTTCAACACGTCGCCGGGACGCGGAACCGAAGAAAAGCGGGGAAGCAGCCGGGAGACAGGCGGACGTGGCTCAGTTGGTAGAGCATCACCTTGCCAAGGTGAGGGTCGCGAGTTCGAATCTCGTCGTCCGCTCGATGGAGAACAGGGTAAGATCGTTCTCCGAAGTTGCCTGGTGGAGTGGCCGAGAGGCGAGGCAACGGCCTGCAAAGCCGTGTACACGGGTTCAAATCCCGTCTCCACCTCCAAGAGGTGCCCCCGGTTCGCCGGGAGCCCTCCCCGCGCGATTAGCTCAGCGGGAGAGCACTACCTTGACACGGTAGGGGTCACTGGTTCAATCCCAGTATCGCGCACTCGATCTCTTCGGGGATCGGCATCCCAGCGCGATTAGCTCAGCGGGAGAGCACCACCTTGACACGGTGGGGGTCACTGGTTCAATCCCAGTATCGCGCACGCAGGCCCGGCAGGGCTTGACACACCCGCGCGATTAGCTCAGCGGGAGAGCACTACCTTGACACGGTAGGGGTCACTGGTTCAATCCCAGTATCGCGCACCGAAGATCGAAGGCCGTGGTCCAGTGGACCACGGCCTTCGTCGTCGTTCCGGCGGTGGCCGCCGGTGCGCGGGCAATGGAGGGTGCGCGGGCAGCGGAAGGTCCACGGACGGCGAGAAAGGCAGGTGCCGGGTGCGGACGCCCTCACCGACGTCATGCACCCGGCCCCTGCTCTGCCGGGGGTGGCCACCGCTCGGCCCGTCCACGTGTCCTGCGGTGTCGTACCCGGCCGGCGCGGACCCCTCCCCTGGGGTCAGCGCCCGATCAGATCGGCGACGGCGCGAGCCTGTGTCGCCAGTTGCTCCCAGCCGCCGAACAGCGCCAGCAGCAGCACCGCGCAGGGCACGGCGATGGCCAGCGCCACCGCGGGGTGCCTGTCCCCGGTGGGCGACTGGCCGCCGAAGGGCCGGCGGCGCCGCCCGGTGCCGGTGAACTGCGTGGCCATGATCGTCTGCTCCTGCTCGTCGCCGGGCGCGGCCGCTGGGCGGCCCGCACGGGGCGGTCGGGTGGTCGGGACGGCGGGCCGGGACCTCGGGGGACGAGTAGCGGCCCGCCGTCGAGATCAACAGTAGGCCGCAGGGCCCCCACCGGGCGTCATGCCCGCGCACGGTTCCACCGGCCTCCCCGAGGATGAGGCCGGGCCCTGCCGCGTACTACCGGAGGCGGAGACGGAACCGATCACATCCCCGAGGCAACCCTGAGGCCCACCCCGAGGGGGCTCTCGGGGACGGCCGGGAGCCCGTCCTCCGGCACCGTCCGGCGGGCCACCCGGACCGCCGTTCGCGTGCGACGCGCAGCCCTCGGACAAGGGTGCTCCGGGTACCCGCGGAACGCCTTCGGGCGGAGATCGGACAATCCGACCGCCCCTCGGGGTGTTGCGTGTCAGCACAGCACTGCGGCCAGTCCGTAAGCTGTCCCGGACAGGATCTGACGACGGCCCACTCGACGGGGCCTCACTCCACGGGCTGACGGGGACGAGTATGGCGATGATGCGGCTGAGGCGTGAGGACCCCCGCATCGTCGGACCGTTCCGACTGCACCGGCGGCTCGGCGCCGGCGGCATGGGCGTGGTCTACCTCGGCTCGGACCGCAAGGGCCAGCGGGTCGCCCTCAAGCTGATCCGCGACGAGCTGGCCGGGGACGCGGAGTTCCGCACCCGGTTCGCCCGCGAGGTCGCCGCCGCCTCCCGGATCCGCGGCGGCTGCACCGCCCGCGTGGTCGACTCCGACCTGAAGGCCGAGCGGCCGTGGCTCGCGACCGCCTACGTGCCCGGACCCTCGCTGTACAAGCGGGTCACGGACGAAGGTCCGCTGCCGTGGCCGGAGGCGGCCCGGATCGGCGCCGCCCTCGCCGACGGGCTGGTGAAGGTGCACGAGGCCGGGGTCGTCCACCGCGACCTCAAGCCCTCCAACATCCTGCTCTCGCCGCGCGGCCCGCGGATCATCGACTTCGGCATCGCCTGGTCGCGCGGTGCCTCCACGCTCACCCACGTCGGGACGGCGGTCGGCTCGCCCGGCTTCCTCGCGCCCGAGCAGGTCCGCGGGGCGGCGGTGACGCCGGCCACCGACGTGTTCGCCTTCGGCGCGACGCTCGCCTTCGCGCTCACCGGGGAGTCGCCCTTCGGCTCCGGCGCCTCCTCCGAGGTGATGCTCTACCGCGTGGTGCACGAGGAGCCGGACCTGGCGGCAGTGCCGCCGGTCCTGGCACCGCTGATCGGCGCCTGCCTGGCCAAGGAGCCGGGCGAGCGGCCGGCCGCGGCGGCGCTGCACGAGCGGCTGACCGAACTCGCCGCCCGGGGCACCGTGCTGGGCGGACGGGCCCGCGGCGCCGCTCCGCAGGGGCCCGCCGCCCAGCAGGCCCAGGTCGCCGCCCCGGGCCGGGCGCAGGGTGCCGGTGCCGGGCACGGTGCGG
>NZ_JAHTIK010000001.1:1649436-1664968 GCF_025655475.1 Kitasatospora sp. DSM 101779
CGCAGGGTGCCGGTGCCGGGCACGGTGCGGGCGCCGGCACGAGACCGGGACAGCACACGCCGCGGCCGGGTGCCGGCCCGCAGGCCGGTCAGGGCCACGAGCCGGGGTACGGATCGGGGTACGGGTCCGGCCAGGCGGCCGGGCACGGCCGGCCCGGCGGACAGCGTCCGGTGGTCGGCGGGCGGGCCGTCCCCCCGGGCAGACCTGCCCGGCGGGCTCCCGGGCAGCCGCCGCACGGCGCAGTGCAGCACCCCGACGGTCAGGACACGCTGCGGGACCGCCACCGCACGCCGGTACGTCCGCACACGCCCGTCCCGGGTCGGCCGCGCGAGCGCCAGCACACCCCCGTACCCGGTCGGCCCTCGGCGGACTCCCGGCGGCGGCTGCTGCGGCAGCGGCTGGTGGTCTTCGTCACGGTGACCCTGGGCGTCGCACTGGCCATCGCGACCGCGCAGGGCTGTGAGAACCGCAGCAACCAGGGGCGCGGCCCGGCCGACCGCCCCTCCCCCACGGCCTCCGCGCCCGCCCTCTCGCTGGACGGCGCCACCGCCGCCGGCTCCGGTGCCCCGACCGCTGCGGCCGCGGCCGGCGGGGCGTCCGGGTTCGGCCCGGCCGCCGGGCCGCTGCCGGCCGTGGACTGGGCCAACCGCCCGTACACCGATCCGGCGGGCGGGCCGGAGATCCGGCTGCACGACGGACGGGCGGGCGGTGACGGCGCGCAGATCGCGCTCAGCACGGTGCTGCCGGCCCGGTACCGCGAGGCGCCCGCCGCCCTGGTGGTGCTGCGGCGGACCGAGGGATCCGTCCCGGTCGACCTGGTCGAGCTGTTCGCGTTCAACGGCGGCACGCCGGTGCTGGTCGCCGCCCGGGCATCGGCCGCGGACCCGCAGGCCGCGGCCGCCTGGCGGCTCGAGAACGGCGCGCTGCTGCGCGAGGAGAAGGTCTCGCTGACCGGCGCGACCTCGTCCACCCGGTACACCGCGCGGGCCGACGGCGGTCTGGAAGAGGCCTGGCCGGGCGCCGGGGTGTCCGGCGGCAGCCGCTGACGGGCCGCCCCGGACGGGCCCCGGTCAGCGCGGGCGGGTCGCGTAGAAGGCGACGGCCGAGGCGGCCGCCACGTTGAGCGAGTCCACGCCGGCGTCCATCGGGATGCGGACGTGCTCGTCGGCGGCGGCGAGCGTCCGGCGGGCGAGCCCGTCGCCCTCGGTGCCGAAGACGAGGGCGAGCCGCTCGGCGTCGCGGGCGGCCAGCTCGTCCAGGGTGATCGCCTTCTCGCTGAGACAGAGCGCCGCGACCGTGAAGCCGGCCGAACGCAGGGTCCCGATGTCCGCCGGCCAGGACTCCAGCCGCGTCCACGGCACCTGGAACACCGCCCCCATCGAGACCTTCACCGACCGGCGGTAGTACGGGTCGGCGCAGCGCGGGGTGAGCAGGACGGTGTCCACGCCGAGGGCGGCGGCGTTGCGGAAGGCCGCGCCGATGTTGGCGTGGTCCACGATGTCCTCGAAGACGGCGACGCGGCGGGCCGGGCCGAGGAGGTCCGTGAGGGCGGGCAGCGGGCGGCGCTCCATGGCGGCGAGGGCGCCGCGGTGCACGTGGTAGCCGGTCACCTGCTCGGCGAGGGCGGGCTCGACGACGTGGACGGGCGCCTCGGCCGCCGCGATGACGTCGGCCATCACCTCCAGCCACTTGGGGGTGAGGAGCATCGACCGCATGCGGTAGCCGGCGTCGACCGCCCGGCGGATCACCTTCTCGCCCTCGGCGATGAAGAGGCCCTCGGCGGGCTCGCGGCGGCGGCGGAGTTCGACGTCGGTCAGGCCGGTGTAGTCGACGAGGCAGGGGTCGGCGGGGTCGGTGACGGTACGGGGTTCGGACACGGGGTCGATCCTGCCGGGTAGGGGTGGGCCGGGCCAAACCGGCGGGGTGACTGCGCGCGGGACGACCGGGGCCCGGCCTGTGCCGGCGCGATGCGCCTCCCCGCATTGCCCGGCTCTCCGCGCGCCTGGGTGGGGTGGTCGCCTCAGGGGCGCAGGTGGGTGTTGAGGCGGGCGGCCTGGCGGGTCAGGTGGTCGCGTTCGGCGAGGGTGGGCGCCCGGTGGGCCGCTTCGGCGTAGAGGCGGGCCGCGGTCGGCAGGTCGCCGTCGCGTTCGTGGAGGTAGGCGGCCACGGCGGTGTGGCGGGGCAGCGAGCCGTCCAGGGCGGCGAGTGCCGCCAGTCCGGCGCGCGGGCCGTCGGCCTCGCCGACGGCGACCGCACGGTTGAGCCGTACCACCGGACTGTCGGTCAGGCGGACGAGTTCGTCGTACCACTCGACGATCTGCACCCAGTCGGTCTCCTCCGTGGTGGGGGCGTCGGCGTGCAGAGCCGCGATGGCGGCCTGGGCCTGGAACTCGCCCAGCCGGTCGCGGGCGAGGGCCGTCTGCAGGATCCCGATACCCTCGGCGACGGAACGGGTGTCCCACCGGCGGCGGTCCTGTTCGGCGAGCGGGACGAGGCTGCCGTCGGGTGCGGTGCGGGCGGCGCGGCGGGCGTGGTGGAGCAGCATGAGGGCGAGCAGGCCCGCCACCTCGGGGTGGTCGATCGCGGCCGCGAGCTGCCGGGTGAGCCGGATCGCCTCGGCGGCCAGGTCGACGTCGCCGGAGTAGCCCTCGTTGAAGACCAGGTAGAGGGTGCGGAGCACGGTGGCGACGTCGCCGGGCCGGTCGAGCCTGACGCCGGAGACGGTGCGTTTGGCCCGGCTGATCCGCTGCGCCATGGTGGCCTCGGGCACCAGGTAGGCACGGGCGATCTGGCGGGTGGTCAGTCCGCCGACGGCGCGCAGGGTGAGCGCGACCGCGGACGCGGGTGTCAGCGAGGGGTGTGCGCACAGGAAGTAGAGCCGGAGCGTGTCGTCCGCCGCGGGGGCGGGCCCGGGCGCGGGCTCCTCGTCGACGAGGTCCTCACGGCGGCGGCGGGCGGTGTCCGCCCGGGTCGCGTCGAGGAACTTGCGCCAGGCGGCGGTGACCAGCCAGCCCTTCGGGTCCCGCGGGGGGTCGGCGGCCCAGACGCGGACGGCCTCGACCAGGGCGTCCTGGACGGCGTCCTCGGCCGCCGCGAAGTCGGCTCCGCGGCGGACGAGGACGCCGAGCACGCTCGGCGTGAGGCTCCTGAGCAGGGCCTCGTCCATCGAGGAGGTCACTCGGTGACGGTCGGCGGGGCGGCCAGGAACGGGCGCAGCTCCAGCCACTCGTGGATCGGCCTGCCGCCGGCGCCCGGGGCGGCGGACAGCTCGCCGGCGAGTTCGACGGCGCGTTCGTAGCTGTCGACGTCGATCACCATCCAGCCGGCGATCAGGTCCTTGGTCTCGGCGAACGGGCCGTCGGTGACGGGGGGCCGGCCCTCGCCGTCGTACCGGACGAAGGTGCCCTCGGGGGCGAGCGCCTGGCCGTCGACGAACTCGCCGGTCTTCTCCAGCCGGGCCGCGAAGTCGTGCATGTACTGCATGTGGGCCGAGATCTCCTCCGGCGTCCACCGGTCCATCGGCACGTTGTTCACCGGGGCCGGGGCGCCGCGGTAGTGCTTGAGCAGCAGGTACTTGGCCATGGTGGCCCTCCTCGGTGCTGGTGCGACCCATTGTGGTCGCGTTCACCTCGGGGACGGAGCCGGTTGCGGATTCTCGACATCGGCGGACGGGACTTCTCGGCGCCGGTGGAGGAGGCCCCTCGGCCCCGACCCGGGCGGGTCGGGGCCGCTCTCGGGCGTTCGGCCGTCAGTGGGCGAGGACGTTGACGACGTCGCCGATGACGATGACCGCCGGGGGCTTGATCTGCTCCGCGGCGACGGTGGCGCCGACCGTGGCGAGGGTGGCGTCGACGCGGCGCTGGCCGGCGGTGGTGCCCTCCTGGACGACAGCGACGGGGGTGTCGGCGGGGCGGCCGCACTCGACGAGCTTGGCGGCGATCGCGCCGATCTTGTCGACCGCCATCAGCAGCACCAGGGTGCCGGTCATCCGGGCGGCCGCGTCCCAGTTGGTGAGCGAGCGCTCGTCCGGGCCGACGTGGCCGGAGATCACGGTGAACTCGTGGGTCATGCCGCGGTGGGTGACCGGGATCCCGGCCGCGGCCGGGACGCTGATCGAGCTGGAGATGCCGGGGACGACGGTGACCGGCAGGCCGGCCTCGACGCAGGCGAGCAGTTCCTCGCCGCCGCGGCCGAAGACGTACGGGTCGCCGCCCTTGAGGCGGACCACGAACTTGCCGGCCTTGGCGTGGTCGATCAGGGTCCGGTTGATCGCCTCCTGGGCCATGTAGCGGCCGTACGGGATCTTGGAGGCGTCGATGACCTCGACGTGCGGCGGGAGTTCGGCGAGCAGCTCGCGCGGGGCGAGGCGGTCGGCGACCACCACGTCGGCGTCGGCGAGCAGGCGCCGTCCACGGACGGTGATGAGGTCCGGGTCGCCGGGGCCGCCGCCGACCAGGGCGACGCCGGGGGTGCGCTCCCGGTACTGGCGGGCGGTGAGCGAGCCGTCCCGCAGGCCGTCGACGATGGCGTTGCGCAGTCCTGCCGAGTGCCGAGGGTCCCCGGTGAGGACGGCCACGGTGGCGCCGCCGTCGCGGCCGCTGGCCGGGGTCCAGGCGGTGGCGGCGGAGGCGTCGTCGCTGCGGGCGCAGAAGACGCGCAGCCGCTCGGCCTCGGCGGACACCGCGGTGTTGACCTCGGGGTCGTCGGTGGCGACCAGGGCGTACCAGGTGTCGGCGAGGTCGCCGTCGGTGTAGCGGCGCTCGTGCCAGGTGATCTCGCCCGCGTCGGCCATGGCGTGCACGGCCGGCGTGGTGGACGGGGATATCAGGTGGATGTCGGCGCCGGAGGCGATGAGGGCGGGCAGCCGGCGCTGGGCGACCTGGCCGCCGCCGACCACGACCACGCGCCGGCCGGTGAGGAGCAGGCCGACCGGGTACGGGGTGAGTCCCTCGGTGCTGGGGTGGGGTGCGGGCGCGTTCATGGGCGGGGCTCCTGGGTGGCGGAGGTACGGGGACGGCGCGAACCCCGCCCGCACCGGCGCGCCCTCGGGCCGGTGCGGGCGGGGCCGGAAGGCTCAGGCCTTCTCGGTGACCCCGGCGGAGTCGAAGGTGGCTACATCGTGCATCGCCCGGGCGGCGCTCTGCACCAGCGGAAGGGCCAGCAGGGCGCCGGTGCCCTCGCCGAGGCGCAGGTCCAGGTCGATCAGCGGGCGCAGGCCGAGCTTGGCGAGCGCGGCCTGGTGGCCGGGCTCGGCCGAGCGGTGGCCGGCGATGCAGGCGGCGAGCGCCTCCGGGGCGATCGCCTTGGCCGCCAGCGCCGCGGAACCGGCGATCACACCGTCCAGGATGACCGGGGTGCGCAGCGAGGCCGCGCCGAGCAGGAAGCCGGCGATGGCCGCGTGCTCCAGGCCGCCGACCGCGGCGAGCACGCCGATCGGGTCGGCCGCGTCCGGCTGGTGCAGGGCGAGCGCGGCGCGGACGACCTCGACCTTGCGGGCGTGGGTGGCGTCGTCGATGCCGGTGCCGCGGCCGGTGACATCGGCCGGGTCGGTGCCGGTGAAGACGGCGATCAGGGCGGCGGAGGCGGTGGTGTTCGCGATGCCCATGTCGCCGGTGATCAGCACCTTGTTGCCGGCCGCGACCAGGTCGCGGGCGGTCTCGATGCCCACCTCGATCGCCTGGACGGCCTCCTCCCGGCTCATCGCCGGGCCCTGGGTCATGTCGTCCGTACCGGCCTTGACCTTGCGCGGCAGCAGGCCGGTGGTGCGGCCCTGCTGGATGGCCTCCGGCAGGTCGGCCTTGACGCCGACGTCGACCACGCAGACCTCGGCGCCGACCTGGGCGGCGAAGGCGTTGACCACCGCACCGCCGGCGAGGAAGTTCGCGACCATCTGGCCGGTGACCTCCTGCGGCCAGGGGGTGACGCCCTGGGCGTGCACACCGTGGTCGCCGGCGAAGATCGCCACGCAGCCGGGCTCCGGGACCGGCGGCGGGCACTTGCGGGCGAGGCCGCTCAGCTGCGCCGCGATGATCTCCAGCACGCCGAGCGAGCCGGCCGGCTTGGTCATCCTCTTCTGGCGGTCCCAGGCGTCGCCGAGGGACTTGGCGTCCAGCGGGCGGATGCCGCGCAGGGTGTCGGCGAGCAGGCTGTGCGGCTCCTCGCCGGGCAGTGCGCGGTTGCCGTACTGCTCCTCGTGGACGACCCAGGAGAGCGGGCGCTTCTTGGCCCAGCCCTGCTGCTGCAGCTCGGGCTCGTCGGGGAAGGCGTCGACGTAGCCGACGCAGAGGTAGGCGACGACCTCCAGGTGCTCGGGCAGGCCGAGCTCGCGCACCATCTCGTCCTCGTCGAAGAAGCTCACCCAGCCGACGCCGAGGCCCTCGGCGCGGGCGGCCAGCCAGAGGTTCTCGACGGCGAGCGCGGCCGAGTACGGGGCCATCTGCGGCTGGGTGTGCCGGCCGAGGGTGTGCCGGCCGCCGCGGGTGCGGTCGGCGGTCACCACGATGTTCACCGGCGTCTCGAGGATCGCCTCGATCTTGATTTCCTTGAACTGCTTCGCCCGGCCCCTGGGCAGCGAGTCGGCGTACGCGTCGCGCTGGCGCTGGGCGAGCTCGTGCATCTTCCGCCGGGTCTTGCGGGAGCGGATGACCACGAAGTCCCAGGGCTGCGAGTAGCCGACGCTGGGCGCGGTGTGGGCCGCCTCCAGGACGCGCAGCAGCACCTCGTGCGGGATCGGGTCGGAGCGGAAGCCGTTGCGGATGTCGCGGCGCTCGCGGATGACCTGGTGGACGGCCTCGCGGGCGGCGTCGTCCAGGCCGGGGGCGGCCGGCGGGCGTTCGGCGGAGTCGGCGGCCCCCACGCCGGCCTCGGCTGCGGCCTGCTCGGCCGGCTGCTCGGACGTCTCGGTGACGGCCTCGACGGCGGCGGGCTCCACGGGAACAGCCACCACGGGCGCCTCCTCGGTCGCGGCGGGCTGTTCGGTGGTCGGCTGCTCCTCGACGGCGGGCTGCTCGGCAGTCTGCTCGACGGCGGGCTGCTCGGCCGCGAGGGCGGTCTCGGCGGCGGCCTCGGCGGCGGCCTCGACGGACTCCAGCGGGGCGGCCTCCGGCGCGACGGTCTCGACGACCGGCCCGACGGCGGCCGGCTGCGGCTGCTCGACGGCGACCGGCTCGGCGACCTGGGCCTCCTCGGCAGCGACGGCCTCCACCGGGACGGCCTCGGCGACGACCACGGGCTGCTCGACGGGCTGCTCGGCCTCGGCGGGCGCGGCCGCCTCCGCCGGGGCGGCCTGCGGCTCCTCCGCGGGAACGGGCTGCTCTGCGGCCGCCGGTGCCTCGGCCACGACGGCCACCGGCTCGCCGGCCTGCTCGGGCGCGTGCTGCTCGGGCGCGTGCTGCTCAGGCGCGTGCTGCTCCGGCGCGGCCGGCTGCCGGACGGCCTCCGGCACCTCGGCGGTCTCCGGCAGCGGGCTGCTCGACGGGGGCGGCCGGCTCGGCCACCGGCTCCACGGCGATCGGCTCCACCCCGATCGGTGCAGCGACGGCCGCGTCGACGACGACGGGCTGCCCGACGGCCGGGGCGGCGGGGGCGGCCTCCACGGGAACGCCCGCCGGCTGCCCGGCGGGCTGCTCCGCGACGACCGGCTCGGCGGCCGGCTCGACCACGACGGCCGCCGGTGCGGGCTGCGGCTGGACGAACTGCTCCGCCGCAGGGGTGGGCGCGGGTGCCGGGACGGTGGCGACCGGCACCCCGTGGGCGGGCGTGCCGCCGGGGACGGGGACGGCGGAGGGTCCGCGGTCGGCCAGCGAACGGACCGGCACCTGACCGGTCATCAGCGACGGGTCCGGAATCGGCGGGCCGGCGTGCAGCGGACGGCGAGCGGCCTGGACGGGCTGTTCGGCCGGAGCGCCGACGAGCGGCGGCACCGCGATCGGCGCGGCCGTCTCCTGGACGGGCGCGGCCTGAACGGGGGCGCCGGGGGCGGCCGGTGCCTCGCCGAGCGGATCGGCGCCGGCGGGCTGCAGGTCGGCGGGGGCCAGGCCGGGCGGGGTGAGCGGCGGCCAGGAGGGCTCGACGGGGACGCCCGGGGGCTGCTCGGCGGGGGCCTCGGTACCCGGCACGGCACTCTCCTCGACGGTGCGCAGCGCCATGGTGTCGACCACCGGCGCGCCCTGGACGGGCTGCGCGGCGGGCACGGCGGCGACCGGCTCCACCGCGACCGGCGCGGGGGCGGCGGTCGGCTCGACGGCGGACGGCTCGACGAGCACGGTCTCGACCGCGCCGTGGAGGGCGTCGCCCCAGGCGCCCTGCGGGCCGGGCATCAGCAGGACGTCCTCGTCCTCGTCCAGCTGGTCCGGCTGGTCGAGGAAGGTGAAGGACGGCCGGTGGCCGCCCTGCCAGGTGTCGGTGCCGAGGGGGACGCTGCCCGCCGCGACGGCCTCGATCGGCGCGGTCAGCGGGTCGACGCCGGCCAGGTGGTCCGGTGCGCCCGCGCCGTGCCCGCTCGGGGGCACGACCGAGCCATCGCTCGGGAGGTGGCCGCCATCGGTCATGTCCAAAGCTCCTTCCAGGCCGCTTTCGCGTCCTCGGCGACGCGATCGCCGACCGCTGCCACCCCTGCCCGCCGCCCGTCCCGGGTGGCGCGCCATCAGAATTAACGACTAGCCGGGGCATCCGGCACGTCCGCGTCGGGCCCCGACGCATTCTCCCGGCCCGGCGGGTGCCGCGTCGAATGCCCGCGAACTTCGCCCCTGGCGATTGCGGCACGTCGCCGGGCACCCTCCGTACCGGATGGGCACGGTGCACCGATCGCCGTGCGCAACCAGGACGCCACCCTATCGGTCGGCGCCGACGGGCTCTCGAATCGGTGTCCGGATGCGACGGGGATCACCCGGCACGGTCCGGTGGTTGTCCGGCATACGGACTGTCAGGGGGCGAGCCCGCCCCAGAGCACGACGGTCTGCTCGCCGGGGCCGAGGGCGAGTCCGGCCGGCCGGCCGGGTCGGTGGGTGAGCGGGGCGGCCTGCAGCAGGGTGCCCTCGACGCGGTAGCCCGCGGCCGCGGCCGCCTCCCGGATCTCCTCGGCCTCGGCCAGGGTGTGCGCCACGGCGACCAGGCGCTCGGGACGGCGCGCGAGCACCGCGCGCACCACCTGTGCGCCGCCGTGCTCCACTGCGACCGCGTCGGGCTCCGGCAGCCCCCCGAGCACCTCGGGCCCGGCGCCGTGCACCACGTCGACCTCGGCCCCGTAGCGGCGGGCGTTGAGGCCGATCCGGGCGCAGGCGGCGCTGTCCTCCTCGACGGCGACCACGGCGGCACCGAAACGGGCGATCTCGACGGCGAGCGCGCCGCTGCCGGCGCCGACCGTCCAGACCAGGTCGCCGGGGACGGGCCCGAGCCGGGCGGCGGCCAGCGCGCGGACGTGCGGGGGCAGCGCCCGCTCGCCGTCGGCAGGCCGGCCCTCGGCGTCGGTGCCGGTGTACGCCTCGGTGGGCAGCGCCCAGCCGCGGTCGGTGCCGGGGAAGCCGACCGGCCGCCCGGCCAGCCAGCCGGCGGCCTCGCCGCTGGTCTGCGGGGAGCCGCCGATCACCAGCACGACGCTGGGGTCGCGCCAGTCGTGGTCGGGCACGCGGTCGGAGGTGAGGACGGTGACGTCCTCCTCGGGGGTGCCGAGCGCCTCGCAGACCACGAAGGTGCGGTGCACGCCGCGGAGCATGAGGGCGAGTTCGCTGGGGCCCGCGTCGGCGGTGGTGAGCACGGCGACCTTGGGATGCGCCCGGCAGACGTTGGCGGCCCGGCGCAGCCGTCCGCCGTGCGCGGAGACGACCTGGGCGTCCTCCCAGGGCATGCCGGCGCGGGCGAAGGCCGCGGCGACCGAGGAGACGGCCGGCAGGACTTCGAGTTCGAGGCCGTACTCGGGCCGGCGGAGGGTGCGGACCACGCCGAAGAAGCCGGGGTCGCCCTCGGCGACCACGACCGCGGTGCCGCGGTGTTCGGCGATCCTCCGGGCGGCGGACTGCACGCTGCCGAGTGCGATGCGTTCCGCACCGGCCGGTACCGGCAGTGCGGCGAGCTGGTACGGAGCCCCCGCGACCAGGGTGGCCCCGGCGAGCGCGGTGGCGGCCGCCTCCGTGAGCGGTGTGCCGTCCCACCCGATGACCGTGATCCGGTCAGCCATCTGCGGCTGTTCTCCCTCGCCCGAAATCCGCCCCTGTGTCGGACGGCGTGGCCGCACGTCCAGGAGCAGAGGCTACCCGGTGGGACGGGCCGGCCGGGCATCGCCGTCCCGGTGGCGGGAGGCCGGCGGCGGGTCGGCCGGTGACGGTCAGTCGTGCAGGACGTAGCGCTGCTCGGCGAGCCCGCCGGACTGCGGCGCGTCGAGGTCCTCGGGGAGCAGGCTCCACAGGATCAGGTCGGTGCGCGTGTCGGGGGCGCCGCGCTGGTCGGGCTCCTCCCCGCGGACTATGCCGGCGCTGCGCAGCACGCCCTCGCTGATCGCGCCGGTCTTCTGGGCGACCTGCTGGGCGGCGATGTTGCCGGCGGCGGTGCGCAGCTCCAGGCGGAGGAAGCCGCGGTCCTCGAAGAGCCACTGGGCGACGCCGAGGACGGCCTCCGGGGCGTAGCCCTCGCCGCGGGCCCAGGCGGCGGTGATGAAGCCGATCTCGGTGGAGCGCAGCCGCCAGTCGGTGCAGCGGAGATCGACCAGGCCGACCAGGCGCTGGGTGAGGTGTTCGGCGACCGCGAAGACGATGCCGCCGCCCTCGGCGCGGCGGCCCGGGGCGAGGACGCGGATCAGGTGCCGGGCGTGCGCCTCGGTGAACGGCGAGGGCAGGGCCGTCCAGGTGTGCACCTGCTCGTCGGAGGCGAGGGCGATGAGGCCCGCGGTGTCGCCGTCGTCGAGCGGGCGCAGCAACAGCCGTTCGGTGCTGATGGCCGTCTCGGGGAAGCTCGCTGCCATGCCGTCTCTCCTCGCCGGGTCGTGGACACACCGTACGCCCCGCCTCTCTTCGGGCGTGCCAGGGTACCTGCATTCCGGCGACGGCCCGTCAGATCGGCCGCCGACGCGGCTGCGGCGGGCGCATACTGCGCGGCCGGGCCCCGGCCGCGGGGTGCGGCGGGGCCCGGTCGAGGCGTCGGTCGTCGGGATCAGAAGGCGGGGATCACCGAGCCGTTGAAGGTGTCCTGGATGTACTTCTTGACCTCGGGGGAGTTCAGCAGCTTGGCGAGCTTCTGGACCCGCGGGTCGTTCTCGTGGCCCTTCTTGACGGCGAGGATGTTGGCGTAGGGGTTGCCCTCGGCCTTCTCCAGGACGATGGCGTCGGTGGCGGGCTTGAGGCCGGAGTCGAGCGCGTAGTTGCCGTTGATGACGGCGGCGTCGAGGTCGCCGAGGGAACGCGGCAGCTGGGCCGCCTCCAGCTCCTTGAACTTGAGGTTCTTGGGGTTGGTGGCGATGTCCTGCACGGTGGCGGTGGTGCCGGCGCCGGACTTGAGGGTGATGACCTTGTTGGCGGCGAGCAGCTGGAGCGCGCGGCCCTCGTTGGTGGCGTCGTTGGGGACGCCGACCTCGGCGCCGTCCTTCAGTTCGGCGACGGACTTGACCTTCTTGGAGTAGAGGCCGAGCGGCTCCAGGTGGACGGCCTCCACGGAGACGACGTCGGTGTCGTTCTTCTTGTTGAAGTCGTCGAGGTACGGAACGTGCTGGAAGTAGTTGGCATCGGCCGAGCCGTCCTGGACCGCGGTGTTGGGGGTCACGTAGTCGGTGACCACCTTGACGTCGAGCTTGAGCCCGGCCTTGTCGGCGAGGTTCTTCTTGACGTAGTCGAGGATCTGGGCGTGCGGGGTGGGGCTGGCGACGACGGTCAGCGTCTTGTTCGGGTCGGCGCTCGCCCCGGAGGACGAGGAGCCGTCGCTGCCGCACGCGGCGAGGGTGAGGGCGACGCCGGCGGTGGCGAGGACGCTGGTGAACTTCAGGACGTTACGCACGAAAAGTGCCTTTCTCCGGTGGTGCGGTGGTCGGCGGGCCGTCGGGGACGGCCGCCTGGGTACGGGCCGGGGTGCCGGCCGCGGGTCGGGGTGCGGGACGGGGGTGCCGGCCGCGGGTCGGGGTGCGGGACGGGGGTGCCGGCCGCGGGTCGGGGTCAGCGGGCGGAGGCGGGTTCCGCCTCCTCCTCGGCGGGGAGGCCGACGGCTTCGGGCCGGAGGCGCCGGGGCGCGGCTCCGCGGTGGCCGAGCCGGCGGACGAGGAAGTCGCCGATCAGCTGGAGGGCGGTGACGATCACGACGAGCTCGGCGATGATCACCCACATGAAACCGGTCTCGAAGCGCAGGTAGCCGTAGCGGACGGCGAGGTCGCCGAGGCCGCCGCCGCCGACCACGCCGGCCATCGCCGAGTAGCCGATCAGGGCGATGACGGTGGTGGTGGCGGAGGCCACCAGGGCGGGCAGCGACTCGGGCAGCAGTGTCTTGCGGACGATGGTTCCGGTGGAGCCGCCCATCGACTGGACGGCCTCGACCAGGCCGCCGTCCACCTCGCGGACGGCCGTCTCGACGAGCCGGGCGAAGAACGGGATGGCGCCGATGGTGAGCGGCACGGTGGCGGCCTGCCAGCCGATGGTGGTGCCGGCGATCGCCTTGGTGAGGCCCTGCAGCGCCACCATGAGGATGATGAACGGCAGCGAGCGGCCGATGTTGACGATCGCTCCGAGCACCCGGTTCACGGAGACGTGCTGCAGCAGGCCGCCCTTGTCGGTGAGCACCAGCAGGACGCCGAGCGGCAGTCCGAGCAGCACGGTGGCGACCGAGGAGACGCCGACCATCTGGAGCGTCTCCCAGGTGGCGGGCCACAGGAGTTCCTGCATCTGGTCCCAGGTCATGCCGCCACCCCCTCGGTGGGTCCGCCCGGGGCGACGAGGTCGACCTGGAGGCCCTGCTCGCGCAGGAAGCCGATCGGGACGACGTTGTCCTGGTGTCCGCCGGGCAGTTCGACCCGCATCCGGCCGACCATCCGGCCGCCGATGGTCTCCACCGCGGCACCGAGGATGTTGATGTCGATCTGGTAGGTGCGGGCGAGCTGCGAGACGAAGGGCTGCGCCGGGGTGTCGCCCTGGAAGGTGATCTCGACGACGGTGTGGCCGCTGTGGCCGGAGGCGAACTCGCCGAGCGGGAACAGGTCGCGGGCGATCCGGGAGTCGCCGTCGGCGAGCAGGTCGGAGAGCGCACCCGATTCGACGATCCGTCCGCCGCGCATCAGGGCGGCCGAGTCGCAGACGGACTTGATGACGTCCATCTCGTGCGTGATCAGCAGGACGGTCAGCCCGAGCTGCTGGTTGAGGTCCCGCAGCAGGGTGAGGATCGAGCGGGTGGTCTCCGGGTCGAGTGCGCTGGTGGCCTCGTCGGAGAGCAGCACCTTGGGGTCGCCGGCGAGGGCGCGGGCGATGCCGACGCGCTGCTTCTGGCCGCCGGAGAGCTGGGCGGGGTAGTTGCGGGCCTTGTCGGCGAGGCCGACCAGGTCGAGCAGTTCGGCGGCCTTGCGGCGGCGGGCGGTGCGGTCGAGGCCGACGATCTCCAGCGGCAGTTCGACGTTCTGCTGGACGGTCCGCGAGGAGAGCAGGTTGAAGTGCTGGAAGACCATGCCGATCCGGCGGCGGGCCTCGCGCAGTTCGCGGCCGGCGCGGTTCTCGCCGCCGGGCAGTGCGGTCAGGTCGACGCCGTCCACCGTGACGGTGCCGGTGGTGGGCCGCTCCAGCATGTTCACGCAGCGGATGAGGGTGGACTTGCCGGCGCCGCTGGTGCCGACGACTCCGTAGACCTCGCCCTGGCGGACGTGCAGGTCGACGCCGTCGAGGGCGGTGACCTCTCGGCCGCGTGAGCGGTAGACCTTGGTGAGGCCCTGGGTGGTGATCACGGCTGCTTTCCGTTGGTCGGGGGCGCGGCCTCGTGGGCCGGCGCACCGGTGCGGTCGGAGGCGTGCGGGGGCACGCCGAGGGAGGGGGTGTCGGTGGGGCCGTACGTCGATCACGGCCGTCGGGCTCGGAGCGTGCCCGTGGGCACGGCCCTGACGGGGCATCGGTGACGTGGTGGCTCAGCAGGCGCCGGACGAACGGCGCGGGTACTCGCTTCGGGGCGCGAGGAGGGGGACGAGGGCCCTCAGTGGTGACACATGCGACAGCACATGCGGCGCGCGCCGCCCGGCGCGGTGCCGGTGGGGGTGCATGTCGTGGTCGCAGTCATGAAAGACAGTTAAGCAGACCTTCGGACACGATCCCAATTAACAGGAGAGTCGGTCCGAAATGCGGACACGACCCTTGTGCCGCAAGCCCGACGGCGCCCATCCCGATGAGGGAGGGCGCCGTCGGGCGGAGCGGGGGGCCTCAGGCGGAGACCGCCAGTGGCGCCGGAACGGTCTTGCTCAGCGTGACCAGGGAGAGCCGGCCGGACACCTCGCGGACGCCGGTCTGCCGGTAGCCGTGGCGGGCGTACAGCCGCAGGTTGCCCAGGCTGCGGTGGCCGGTGAAGAGCTCGAAGGCGTACACGGTGCCGGTGGCCTGCAGGCGCTGCTCGACGGCGTCCAGCAGGCGTCCGCCGAGGCCGTGGCGCTGCATCCGCGGGTGGACCACCAGGCGGCCGATCCGGGCGGTGCCGTCGGCGTCCAGCCGGCCGCGGACGGTGCCCACCACCTCGTCGCCGAGCCGGGCGACGAGGAACTCCTGCTCCCCGAGCTCGGCCCGCAGGCTCTCGAGGGTCTGGGTGAGGGGTTCGATGGTCCAGTCCCCGTAGAGCGCGGCCTCGTCCTGATAGCCGAGGTACTGCAGCTTGAGGATCTGCTCCGCGTCGTCCTGCGTCGCCGGCGAGATGATCACACTCATGCCCATGTGCGGGGTCTCCCCATCGTTAGTGCCCGGTGCGCTGCCGAGGGTGCGCACCGGTGCCCGGCCTGAGGTCCCGGACGGGGATCGGCCCGGCCGGAAAGAGGGTCGAACGGCTCCCGGACGACGGCGTGGCGCTGCGGCCGGTCCGCGCACACGCGGGCCGGACCCGACGCCGGGAGAGACGTTCGCCAGCGCTCTACCCCGGCTTCGCCGGGTCTCAACCTTCCGGCTGCCGGACGTGGCGAGCGTCACGTTCCCGACCGTACGCGGTCACTCCCCCGTCCAGTCCGCGCGGCGCGCCGCCAGCAGCGACCGCAGGCAGGCCAGACAGCGCGACCGGGTCGGCCCGATCGAGCCCCGCGGGATGCCCGTCCGCACGGCCAGCTCGGCGTAGCGGAGCTCCGGCGACTCGGCGAGCGAGAGCAGCAGTTCGGGGCAGCGGCCGGAGAGCCGGCCCAGCGCCCGGCGGACGGCCCGGCGGAGTTCGGCGGCCTGCAGCTCCTCGTGCGGACCCCGGCGGTCCACCGGCGGCCGCGGCACCGGAACCTCCCGGACGGCGGCGCGGCGGGCCGTCAGCGCGGCCCGGACGGCGCGGGCCCGCAGCCAGCCGCGCAGGTCGCGGGGGAGCCCCGGCCCGGCCGCCCGTTCGGCCGCCTGCAGCCAGACCT
>NZ_JAHTIK010000001.1:1665499-1676457 GCF_025655475.1 Kitasatospora sp. DSM 101779
TGCACGCTGAGCACCGAGCGGACCTCGGGCGTCAGGTGCTCGGAGATCTCGGCGAACTGCGCGTCCGTCAGGTCGCCCAGCTCGATGCCCTGCTGCTCGCAGGCCTTGACGCAGGCTCCGGCGACCTCGTGCGCGACCCGGAACGGCACGCCCTGCTTGACCAGCCACTCGGCGACGTCGGTGGCGAGCGAGAAGCCGGCCGGGGCCAGCTCCTCCAGCCGCTCGCGGTGGACGGTGAGGGTGGCCATCATGCCGGTGAAGGCCGGCAGCAGGACCTCGAGGGTGTCGCAGGAGTCGAAGACCGGCTCCTTGTCCTCCTGCAGGTCGCGGTTGTAGGCGAGCGGCAGCGCCTTGAGGGTGGCGAGCAGGCCGGTGAGGTTGCCGATCAGGCGGCCGGACTTGCCGCGGGCGAGCTCGGCGATGTCCGGGTTCTTCTTCTGCGGCATGATCGAGGAGCCCGTGGAGAAGGCGTCGTGCAGCGTGATGAAGCCGAACTCCTTGGTGTTCCAGATGATCACCTCCTCGGCGATGCGCGAGAGGTTGATCCCGATCATGGCGGTGACGAAGGCGAACTCGGCGACGAAGTCCCGCGAGGCGGTGCCGTCGATGGAGTTGCCGACCGAGCCGCGCTCGAAGCCGAGGTCGGCGGCGACCGCCTGCGGGTCGAGGCCGAGCGAGGAGCCGGCGAGCGCGCCGGAGCCGTACGGGGAGACGGCGGTGCGGGCGTCCCACTGGCGCAGCCGCTCGGCGTCCCGGCCGAGGGCCTGCACGTGCGCGAGGACGTGGTGGGCGAAGAGCACCGGCTGGGCGTGCTGGAGGTGGGTGCGGCCCGGCATGGCGGTGTCGGGGTGGGCCTCGGCGAGGCCGACCAGGGCGTGCTGGAGGTCCAGCACCAGGCCGCCGATGATCCTGGCGTGGTCGCGGAGGTACATCCGGAACAGCGTGGCGATCTGGTCGTTGCGGGAGCGGCCGGCCCGCAGCTTGCCGCCGAGGTCGGGGCCGAGGCGCTCCAGCAGGCCGCGCTCCAGGGCGGTGTGCACGTCCTCGTCGGCGATGGTGCCGGTGAAGGCGCCGGACTCGACGTCGGCCAGCAGGCCGTCCAGTCCGGTCAGCATCGCGTCGAGCTCCTCGGCGCTCAGCAGGCCGGCCGTGTGCAGCACGCGGGCGTGCGCCTTGGAGCCGGCGATGTCGTAGGGCGCGAGGCGCCAGTCGAAGTGGACCGAGGCGGAGAGCCTGGCCAGCGCCTCGGAGGGGCCGTCGGCGAAGCGCGCGCCCCAGAGGCGCAGCTCAGGATTGCTGCTGGCGGCGTTCTGGTCGGCGGTCATCGCGTGGGCTCCTTACAGGTGATGGGGGTGGGCCCCGGCCGCGGGGAGAGCGGCCGGGGCCCGGTGACCGTTCGGGATCAGGCGAGGTCGCGGCGGGCGGCGATCTTCGAGGACATGCCGAAGATTTCGATGAAGCCCTTGGACATCGACTGGTCGAAGGTGTCGCCGGTGTCGTAGGTGGCGAGGTTGAAGTCGTACAGCGACTGGTCCGACTTGCGGCCGTTGACCACCGCGCGGCCGCCGTGCAGCACCATCCGGATGTCGCCGGAGACGCTCTGGTTGGCCTCGTTGACGAAGCCGTCCAGGGCGCGCTTGAGCGGGGAGAACCACAGGCCGTCGTAGACCAGCTCGGCCCAGCGCTGCTCGACCTGCCGCTTGTAGCGGGCCAGCTCGCGCTCGACGGTGACGTTCTCCAGGGCCTGGTGGGCGGTGATCAGGGCGATCGCGCCGGGGGCCTCGTAGATCTCGCGGGACTTGATGCCGACCAGCCGGTCCTCGACCATGTCGAGGCGGCCGACGCCCTGGGCGCCGGCCCGCTTGTTCAGCTCCTCGATGGCCTGCAGCACGGTGACCTTGCGGCCGTCGATCGCGACCGGCACGCCGGCCTCGAAGGTGATGACGACCTCGTCGGCCTCGCGCGGGACGGCCGGGTTCTGGGTGTACTCGTAGACGTCCTCGATCGGGGCGTTCCAGATGTCCTCGAGGAAGCCCGTCTCGACGGCGCGGCCGAAGACGTTCTGGTCGATCGAGTACGGCGACTTCTTGGTGGTCGCGATCGGCAGGCCCTTGGCCTCGGCGAAGGCGATCGCCTTGTCGCGGGTCATCGCGTAGTCGCGGACCGGGGCGATGCACTTGAGGTTCGGCGCCAGCGAGTTGATGCCGACCTCGAAGCGGACCTGGTCGTTACCCTTGCCGGTGCAGCCGTGGGCGACGGTGGTGGCGCCGTGCTTCTGCGCGGCGGCGACCAGGTGCTTGACGATCACCGGCCGGGAGAGGGCCGACACCAGCGGGTACTGGCCCTGGTAGAGGGCGTTGGCCTTGAGGGCCGGCAGGCAGTACTCGTCGGCGAACTCGGTGCGGGCGTCCGCGACCTCGGCCTCGACGGCGCCGCAGTCCAGCGCGCGCTGGCGGATGACGTCCAGGTCCTCGCCGCCCTGGCCGACGTCGACGGCGACGGCGATGACCTCGGCGCCGGTCTCCTCGGCGATCCAGCCGATGCAGACGGACGTGTCCAGACCGCCCGAGTAGGCGAGTACGACGCGCTCGGTCACGGCTTTCTCCTTCACAGACAGTACGAACGGGGCGGAGCTCACAGCGGGGCGAGTCCCATACGGCGTTAGGCATAAGTATGCACTACCGCGTATGGATTTCAAAACGCGGGCCGGCCCGGGCCGGGCTCGCGGCCAAGGTAGGCCCGCCCCCGGGCCGGGTCAACGACCGTCCCGGCGCCGCGTCGGCCACGAATCACTCCGAAATGCACACCGCCCCGGTGACCTCGCGGGTCACCGGGGCGGTGCGGGGCGTGCAAGGGCCGGGCGGCTACTGCGCCTTGGCCTGCGCCAGCTGCATCAGGTGGTCGGCCAGCGCCTGGCCGCCCGCCGGGTCGCGGCTGATCAGCAGCACCGTGTCGTCGCCGGCGATGGTGCCGATGATCTCGTACGTCTCGGCGGCGTCGATCGCCGAGGCGAGGAACTGCGCGGCGCCCGGCGGCGTGCGCAGCACCACCAGGTTGCCGGAGGCCGTCGCGGAGACCATGAGCTCGCCCGCCAGCCGGGCCATCCTGGCCTCGCTGGCGGACTCCCCCATCGGCGCGCGGGGGGTCCGGTCCCCGCCCTCGGCGGGCACGGCGTAGATGAGTGCGCCGTCCCGGTTGCGGATCTTCACCGCGCCCAGCTCGTCCAGATCCCGCGACAGGGTGGCCTGGGTGACGACCAGTCCGTCGTCGGCGAGCAGCTTGGCGAGCTGGCTCTGCGAGCGGACGGGCTGACGGGTCAACAGGTCCACGATCCGCCGGTGGCGCGCGGTGCGGGTCTGCGGGACCTGCGGCGTCGCCCCGGAGGCGGGCTGGTCGGACTGCGGTGCGGTCATGTGACGATTCTCCCGGACTCCGCTCAGCTGTTCGCGTCGGGGGCTTCCCCGCGCACCGTCCGGAGGATGCCCGGCAGCGCCGCGAGGAAGGAGTCCGCCTCCTGTTCGGTCAGCACGAGCGGCGGCACCAGCCGGACTGCGTCCGGCACTGCGGCGTTCACCAGGAAGCCGGCCTGCTGCGCGGCGGCCTGCACCTTGGCGGAGACCGGCTCGGTCAGCACGATGCCGAGCAGCAGTCCGGCGCCGCGGACGTGGCCGACCAGCGGGTCGCCGATCGCCTCGATGCCGTGCCGCAGCTTGTCGCCGATCTTGCGGACGTGCTCCAGCAGGCCTTCGGACTCCACGGTCTCCAGGACGGCCAGTCCGGCCGCGGCGACCACCGGGTTGCCGCCGAAGGTGGTGCCGTGCTGGCCGGGGTGGAGCAGGTCGGCGGTGTCGCCGAAGGCGATCACGGCACCGATCGGCAGGCCGCCGCCGAGGCCCTTGGCGAGGGTGACGACGTCCGGTTCGACGCCCTCGTACGCCTGGTGGGCGAACCAGTGGCCGGTGCGGCCGACGCCGGTCTGGATCTCGTCCAGGACGAGCAGGGTGCCGGTGGCTCGGGTGATCTCCCGGGCGGCCTGCAGGTAGCCGTCGGGCAGCGGGATCGCACCGTTCTCGCCCTGGATCGGCTCCAGGAAGACGGCGGCGGTCTCGGTGGTGACGGCGGCCCGCAGCGCCTCGACGTCGCCGAACGGCACGTACGTGACATCGCCGGGCAGCGGCTTGAAGGGCTCCTGCTTGGCGGGCTGGGCGGTGAGCGCGAGGGCGCCCATCGTCCGGCCGTGGAAGGCGCCCTGCAGCGAGACCAGGTGGGTGCGGCCGGTCAGCCGGCTGATCTTGAATGCGGCCTCGTTGGCCTCGGTGCCGGAGTTGCAGAAGAAGACCCGCCCCGGGCGGCCGAACAGCTCCAGCAGCTTCTCGGCGAGCTTCACGGTCGGCTCGGCCATGAAGAGGTTGGAGACGTGGCCGAGGGTGGCGATCTGCCGGGTCACCGCCTCCACCACGGCCGGGTGGGCGGTGCCCAGCGCGTTGACGGCGATGCCCCCGACCAGGTCGAGGTACTCGTTGCCGTCGGCGTCCCACATCGTGGCGCCCTCGCCGCGGACCAGCGGGATCCGCGGGGTGCCGTAGTTGTCCATCAGCGCGTGCTGCCACCGCTGGGTGAGTTCGCTGTTGCTCATGCCAGTCCCCCGAGCACGGTCGGTTCGTCGTCGGGCACGACCATGGTGCCGACGCCCTCGTCGGTGAAGATCTCCAGCAGCAGGCTGTGCTGCACCCGCCCGTCCAGCACGCGGGCGGTGCCCACGCCCGAGCGGACGGCCCGCAGGCAGCCCTCCATCTTGGGGAGCATGCCGGTCGCCAGGGTGGGCAGCATCTCGTCCAGCTCGGAGGCGGTCAGCTGGCTGATCACGTCGTCCGAGTTCGGCCAGTCCTTGTAGAGGCCCTCGACGTCGGTCAGTACGACCAGCATCTCGGCGCCGAGCGCGACCGCGAGCGCGGCCGCGGCGGTGTCGGCGTTGATGTTGTAGACGTGGCCGTCGGCGCCGCGCGCGATCGAGGAGATCACCGGGATGCGGCCGTCGCCGATCAGCGCCTTCACGGCGCCGGCCTCGATGTTGACGATGTCGCCGACCAGGCCGATGTCGACCTGCTCGCCGTCCACCACGGCGTACCGCTTGACGGCCGTCATGGTGTGCGCGTCCTCGCCGGTCATGCCGACCGCGAACGGGCCGTGCTCGTTGAGCAGCCCGACCAGCTCGCGCTGGACCTGCCCGGCGAGCACCATCCGGACGACGTCCATGGTCTCCGGGGTGGTGACCCGCAGGCCCGCGGTGAACGAGGACTCCAGGCCGAGCTTGTCGAGCTGGGCGCTGATCTGCGGGCCGCCGCCGTGCACGACGACCGGGTTCAGCCCGGCGTAGCGCAGGAAGACCACGTCCTGGGCGAAGGCCGCCTTGAGGTCCTCGTCCACCATGGCGTTGCCGCCGAACTTGATGACCACGGTCTTGCCGTGGAAGCGCTCCAGCCACGGGAGCGCCTCGATGAGGGTGCGGGCCTTGGGCAGTGCGGCGTTGCTGCGGGCCTGTTCACCCTTGGGTGCGATCTTCACGGTCTCTTGTTCCCCCCGGGATCAGGTCGAGTAGGCGCTGTTCTCGTGCACGTAGTCGGCGGTGAGGTCGTTGGTCCACACCGTCGCCCCGGCACTGCCGGCGTTGAGGTCCGCGGTGATGACGACCTCGCGGCCGGCCATGTCGACCAGGTCGCGGTCCTCGCCGACGCTGCCGCCGCGGCAGACCCAGACGCCGTTGATGGCGACGTCGAGCGCGTCCGGCTCGAAGGCGGCGGAGGTGGTGCCGATCGCGGCCAGCACCCGGCCCCAGTTCGGGTCCTCGCCGTGGATGGCGCACTTCAGCAGGTTGTTGCGGGCGATCGTGCGGGCCACGTCGACGGCCTCGTCCTCGGTGGCGGCGCCGGTCACGTCGATCCGGATGTCCTTGGAGGCGCCCTCGGCGTCACCGATCAGCTGCCGGGCGAGGTCGGCGCAGACGGTGCGGACCGCCTCGGCGAACTCGGCCGCTTCCGGCACGACGCCGGAGGCCCCGGAGGCGAGCAGCAGCACGGTGTCGTTGGTGGACATGCAGCCGTCGGAGTCGACCCGGTCGAAGGTGGTGCGGGTGGCGCCGCGCAGCGCGGCGTCCAGGTCGGCGCTCTCCACGGCGGCGTCGGTGGTGAGGACGACCAGCATGGTGGCCAGGCCCGGGGCGAGCATGCCCGCGCCCTTGGCCATGCCGCCGACCGTCCAGCCGGCCGGGCCGGTGACCTGGGCGGTCTTGTGCACGGTGTCGGTGGTCTTGATGGCGATCGCGGCCGCCTCGCCGCCGTCCTCGCTGAGCGCCTTCACGGCCTGCTCGACGCCGGGCAGCAGCAGGTCCATCGGCAGTCGCACGCCGATCAGGCCGGTGGAGCAGACGGCGACCTCGATCGCGCCGGTGTTCAGCTCGGCGGCGACCTTCTCGGCGGTGGCGTGGGTGTCCTGGAAGCCCTCGGGGCCGGTGCAGGCGTTGGCGCCGCCGGAGTTGAGGACGACCGCGGCGAGCGAGCCGGTCTTCAGCACCTGCTCCGACCAGAGCACGGGTGCGGCCTTGACCCGGTTGGAGGTGAAGACGCCGGCCGCGGCGAACTGCGGGCCGTCGTTGACGACCAGGGCGAGGTCGGGGGTGCCGGAGGCCTTGATGCCGGCCGTGACGCCGGCCGCGCGGAAGCCCTTCGCCGCCGTCACCCCGATGTTCTGATGGTCCGTCACGGGCTGGCTCACGGTGCGACTCCGTTCAGCGGGAGGCCGAGCTCCTCGGGCAGGCCGAGGGCGATGTTCATGGACTGCACCGCGCCGCCCGCGGTGCCCTTCACCAGGTTGTCGATCGCGCTGATGGCGATCACCCGCCCGGCGTGCTCGTCCAGCGCGACCTGGACGAGGGCGGCGTTCGAGCCGTACACCGAGCTGGTCTGCGGCCACTGGCCCTCGGGCAGCAGGCGGACGAAGGTCTCGCCCGCGAAGGCCTCCCGGTAGGCGGCGCGCAGCGACTCGGCGGTGGTGCCGGGCTTCGCCCTGGCGCTGCAGGTGGCCAGGATGCCGCGGGGCATCGGCGCCAGGGTGGGAGTGAAGGAGACGGTGACCTCCTCGCCGGCCACCGGGCCGAGGTTCTGCGCCATCTCCGGGGTGTGGCGGTGCACGCCGCCGACGCCGTACGGGCTCATCGAGCCCATCACCTCGCTGCCGAGCAGGTGCGGCTTGACGGCCTTGCCGGCGCCGGAGGTGCCGGACGCGGCGACGACCACGGCCTCCGGCTCGACGAGCTTCGCCGCGTAGGCGGGGAAGAGCGCGAGGGAGACGGCCGTCGGGTAGCAGCCGGGGACGGCGATCCGCTTGGTGCCCTTGAGCGCGGCACGGTGGCCGGGCAGCTCGGGCAGGCCGTACGGCCAGGTGCCGGCGTGCGGGGATCCGTAGAACCTCTCCCAGGTCGCGGCATCCTTCAGCCGGAAGTCGGCGCCGCAGTCGACGACCAGCACGTCCTCGCCGAGCGCCTCGGCGACGGCGGCGGACTGGCCGTGCGGCAGGCCGAGGAAGACCACGTCGTGCCCGGCCAGCACCTCGGGGGTGGTGGGCTCGAGCACCCGGTCGGCCAGCGGCAGCAGGTGCGGCTGCAGGGTGCCGAAGACGGCGCCCGCGTTGGAGCCGCCGGTCAGCGCCCCGATCTCGATCTCCGGGTGGCCGAGCAACAGGCGCAGCACCTCACCGCCCGCGTACCCGCTCGCTCCGGCGACGGCGACTCGCAATGCCATGGCGTTCCTCCTTGGTCCAGCATGAATATACGCACCTCGGAACATTCATGCAAGGAGCTCCGAACCCCCACGACCAGCCTGCCCGATCCCCGCCCCTCGGCGCCGCCAACCGTCGGAACCCTCCAAAGTTCTGCGCCCCGACTCGGTGCCGACCGGTGCCCGATGCGGCATCAGTTCATTGGCAGAGTGGCGATCGGGCCCGACCTGCGGCACGAACGCGGCGGGCACGCTGTTGTATTCGTTTCACAAAGGAGTTCACCAGTGAGTGCACGGACCGACGTGGTAGTCACCGGGCTGGGAGCCACCACACCGCTCGGCGGGGACACCGCCTCGACCTGGGCGGCCATGCTCGCGGGGACATCCGGGATCACCGCGATCGAGGAGGAATGGGCGGCCGGACTGCCGGTGCGGATCGCCGGCAGGCTCGCCGTCGAACCGACCGAACTGCTGGACCGGGTGCAGGCCCGCCGGCTGGACCGCTGCGAACAGGTCGCCCTGGTCGCCGCCCGAGAGGCCTGGGCCGACGCCGTCCGCCCCGACGTCGACCCGGAGCGGCTCGCCGTGGTGATCGGCACCGGCACCGGCGGCGCACTGACCATGCTCGGCCAGGACGACGTGCTGGAGGCCTCCGGCGTGCGCCGGGTCTCGCCGCACACCGTGCCCATGCTGATGGCCAACGGGCCCGCGGCCTGGGTCAGCATCGAGCTCGGCGCCCGCGGCGGCGCCCACGCCCCCGTCAGCGCCTGCGCCTCCGGCGCGGAGGCGATCGCCCTCGGACTGGACCTGATCCGGCTCGGCCGCGCCGACGTGGTGGTGGCCGGCGGCGCCGAGGCCTGCATCTGCCCGCTCACCCTGGCCGGCTTCGCCCAGGCACAGGCGCACTCCACCCGCAACGACGCCCCCGGGCTGGCCTCCCGGCCGTTCGACACCGGACGGGACGGCTTCGTCATCGGCGAGGGCGCGGCCGTCGTCGTCCTGGAGCGGGCCGACTTCGCCGCCGCCCGCAGGGCCCACCCGTACGCGGTGCTCGCCGGGGCGGCCGTCACCTCGGACGCCCACCACATCACCGCGGCCCACCCGGAGGGGCAGGTCCGGGCCATGCGGCGGGCCCTCGCGGCCGCGGACCTCCCGCCGCTGGCGGTGGACGTGGTGCACGCCCACGCCACCTCCACCCCCAAGGGCGACCTGGCCGAGGCACAGTCGATCACCGAGGCGGTCGGCGTGCACCCCGCCGTCACCGCGACCAAGTCGATGACCGGGCACCTCTTCGGCGCGGCGGGGGCGCTGGGCGCGGTCGCGGCGGTGCTCTCGGTGCGGGACGGCGTCGTCCCGGCCGTCCGGAACCTCGACGACCTCGACCCGGAGGTCAAGCTGGACGTCGTCACCGGCGGCCCCCGGACGGGCGCCGTCGGCGCGGCCCTCGCCAACGCCTTCGGCTTCGGCGGGCACAACGCCACCCTGGTGTTCACGCCCGCGTGAGACGCGCAGGGGCGCGGGGAACTGCGCGACTCGGACGCGGCGAGCACTGCCACCACGGGCTGCCCGAGACTGTCCGCTGAACCAGCCCCCGGACTGCGCAGTTCCCCGCGCCCCCAGCGACTTGCCCCCCCACGCACCCCGAAGCGCGCCCTCAACAGCACACGGGATGCACCACCAGAGGCCCGGGGAACTACGCGACTCAGATGTGGCAAGCCCTGCCACCAGGGGCTGCCCGAGACTGTCCGCTGAACCGGCCCCGGACTGCGCAGTTCCCCGCACCCCCAGCGACTTGCCCGCGGCCTTACCGCTTCACGCTGCGGAGCAGGACGAACTTCGGGTCGCTCGCGACGGTGCGGCAATTGCCGAACAGGCGGCGGAGCTTGACGTGGTACCCGAGGTGGCGGTTGCCGATCACCCAGAGTTCGCCGCCCGGCCGCAGCGCCCGCCGGGCGCCGGTGAACATCCGCCAGGCGGTGGCGTCGGTCAGCGCCTGGTGGCTGTGGAAGGGCGGGTTGTTGAGGACGAGGTCGACGCTGCCGGGGGCGACCGCGGCCATGCCGTCGCCGACCTCGAAGCGGGCCGGGGCGTCCGGGCCCAGGTTGGCCCGGAAGGTGGCCTCGGCCGAGGCGACGGCCTGGTACGACTCGTCCAGGAAGAGCAGTTCGGCGGCCGGGTTGGCGAGGGCCGCGGCGGTGCCGACGACGCCGTTGCCGCAGCCGAGGTCGACCACGGTCTCCGGGCCGCGCCGCTCCGGCAGGTGGTTCAGCAGGAAGCGGGTGCCGATGTCGAGACGGTCCGCGCAGAAGATGCCCGCGTGGTTGTGGACCGTCCCCCCGGAGGCGGCGCCGATGCCCTCCGGCAGCCGGTAGCTCTGCGGCCAGGGGCTGCCGGTGCGGGGCAGCGCCGGGTCCGGCGTGGAGTGGATCAGGCGGGCCTTGCGGACGGCCAGCGAGGTGCGGGTCGGGCCGAGCACGGACTCGAACAGCTGGAGCGTGGAGGTGTGGATCTCGGTGACCATGCCGGTGCCGACCACCACGGTGCCCTCGTGGACGGCCGGGGCGAGCCGGTGCAGCTGGTCCTCCAGCAGGGCGAGGCTCTTGGGCACCCGGACGAGCAGCACGTCGATCCGGTCCGGCGGGGTGTCGCGGGTGGTGAGCAGCCGCACCCCGTCGGTCTGTCCGCCGCGGTTGCGGGCGAGGTTGGCGATGGTCGCCTGTCGGCCGAGCCAGGAGTCGCCGATCTGCACGGGCCGGTGCTCGGCGAGCGCGGTCGCGAGGGCGCCCCAGCGGTCGCCGACGATCACCACGCTGCCCGAGAGGTCGGTGCCGCTCTCCGCCAGGTGCCGCAGCAGGTAGTCGTCGGCGGCGTCCCAGGCGCGCAGCTGGTCGCGGGGGTCCTCGGGGTAGCGGGTGAGGTCGATCTCGCCCCACGGCGTGCTCAAGCGGTTCATCGTTCCCCCAGGCTAGCCGACCGGTGGCACCGTCCCGGACGGCCGCGGCGGCCCGGCGGACGACCCGGCACGGCGGCGGGCCGGGAACGGCTCCGCCGCTCCCGGGGTGACGGTCCGTCGGGTGCGGCGCGGGCCGGGGTGCCGGGTGCCGGCGGGCCGGTCGTGGGCCGGTGTTAGCCTGCGGCGAAGCGGCGCCGGGGGGCGCCGCAGTTCGGGGGATCACGGTGGCGGCG
>NZ_JAHTIK010000001.1:1677733-1723258 GCF_025655475.1 Kitasatospora sp. DSM 101779
CGGGGCTGCTCGCCGCGGGGCTCGGCCGGCCGCCCGCGCCGGCACCGGTGGCGGGCCACAGGGCAGGGGCGGCGATCCAGGTGAGCGCGAAGGCCGCGGCGGCGCTGCCGGTGCCGACGGCGGCCAGTCGGCGGCGGGCGCCGGCGGTCATGGTGGCGCCGCCCGAAGGGCGTACGAGGTCTGTCATCAACCGATCCTGAATCCGCCGCAGGTGCTGGAGACGAGCGATCCGTCCGGCCGGACCTTGTAGTACACCACCGTCCAGTCGCCCTTCCGGTCGAGGGCGGCCGCACCGGGGAAGTCCTCCGGGTACGCGGCGAAGCTCTCGGGGGGCATACCGCCGTCCGGCCGGCCGACCTTCAGGACCTTGCTGAGCTGGGCCGCCGGGTGCTCGTGGGCGGCCGACTGCGCCGGGGTGCGGATCTCGACGACGGTGTACTCGGGCCGGCCGTCCTCGCTCTGCCGGAGCGAGCCGAAGAGCCGTTTGCGGTTCTCGTCCGGCCCGCGGGGGAACGTCCAGTCGCCGGTGTAGGGCCCGTCGATCGGGGTGCCGTCGCCGGTGGCAGGGTGGTTGCAACGGTCGCTCGCGGAGGAGTACGCGAGGTCGCGGTCGGCGACGGGGATGCGTTCCGGGGCGACCGGGCCGGGGCGGCCGTCGGCGCCGGTCAGGGGCGTGGTGGAACCTGTCGCGGATTGCGCGGGCTTCGGCGAGGTCGTGGCGGCCGAGGTGGCGGCCGAGGTGGCGGCGGCGCCGGGTGCGGCGGGCGGCAGCCGTCCGGCGGCCAGCGAGAGGACGAGCGCGAGGGCGGCGCCGAGGACGGCCGAGGTGCCGCCGACGGCCGAGGTCAGCCGGCCGGGCGGGCGGACGTGCACGGTGCCGGGCACGCCCGCCGGGGCGCCGTCCGGCGCGGTCGTGCCGGCGCCGCCGGTCAGCTCCCGGTAGACCGGGTCGTCGACCAGCGAGCCGTCGACGTTCAGGTCGCGGACGATGTCCGCGGCGGTGGGCCGGTCGGCCGGCTCGCGCGCGGCGCAGCGCCGCAACAGGGCGGCGAACTCCGGTTCCACGCCGTCCAGGTCGAGTCCGCCGGCGACCGCCTGGTAGATCAGCGCGGGTGCGCCGTTCCCGGCGAACGGGGGACGGCGGGTCGCGGCGAACGCGGCCGTGCCGGCGAGCGCGAAGACGTCGGCGGGCGGACCGCCGCGCTCGCGGCCGGAGAGCACCTCGGGGGCGAGGTAGCCGAGCGTGCCCGCGATCCGCTGCGGGTCGCCCGTCGCGGTGTGGGCCGGGCTGCGGGCGATGCCGAAGTCGATCAGCCGGGGGCCGTCGGCGGCGAGGATGACGTTGGAGGGCTTCAGGTCCCGGTGCAGGACGCCCTGGCGGTGCGCGTCGGCGACCGCCTCGGCGAGGGCGGCGAGCAGCCGCCGGCAGGTCGCGGCCGGCAGCGGGCGTCCGTACGCGGCGACCGCGGCGGCCAGGGTGGGGCCGGCCAGGTACTCGGTGGCGAGCCAGTACGGGGCGTGCTCCGTCTCGGCGTCGACCAGGGCGGCGGAGAAGGCGCTGCGCATCCCGCGGACGACGGCGACCTCGCGGCGGAACCGGGGCAGCGCCTCCGGGTCGTCCTGCAGGTCCGGGTGGACGATCTTCACTGCCACCTGGCGGCCGCCGGGCGACCTCGCCAGGAAGACCTCGCCCATGCCGCCGGCGCCGAGCGGGCGCAGCACCTCGTACCGGCCGATCCGGCGGGATTCTCCCCCGCGGAGCTCCTGCATGGCCCGGCGGCCCCCAACCGTTGTCGTCCTGCGCTGCCCCTGGTCGGCCGCGCGGGCGGCCGGGCGACAGTATGCCGTCGGGGGGTGACGTGTGGTGGCTGCTCCGGACAAGTCGTGCCGGATCCGCCGACGGGCCGTCACCCCGGGCGCGGGCCGGTACCGTGCCTGCATGCAGACCAGGCCGACCCTGCCCGGCGCCGCCGTCCTCCTGCGCCCGGCGACCCCCGCCGACGTACCCGCGCTGGCCGGGATCCGGGCCACGCCCGAGGTGCGGGCCCGCTGGCGGGGCGGGCCCGACATGGTCGCCGAGGTGCGGTCGGACCTCGCCGACGAGCGGACGCCGGTGCTGGCCGTGGAGTACCGCGGGCAGGTGGTCGGCGCGATCCAGTGGCACGAGGAGGACGAGCCGGACTACCGGCACGCCGGCATCGACGTCTACCTCGACCCCGCGGTGCACGGCCGCGGTCTCGGGACGGACGCCGTACGCACCCTCGCCACCTACCTCGTCACGGAACTGGGCCACCACCGGCTGGTGATCGACCCGGCCGCCGACAACACCCCCGCCATCGCCTGCTACCGCAAGGTCGGCTTCCGCCCGGTCGGGGTGATGCGGCAGTACGAACGCGGGGCCGACGGCACCTGGCACGACGGCCTGCTGATGGACCTGCTGGCGGAGGAACTCGCCCCGACCGACCGGCCGTCGTCGGGGCGGCGGCGCACCGCGGCGCGGGCCGCCCTGCGGCGGCTCAGACTCCGGCGGCGCACCCGGGGCTGAGCGCGCGGGGCCGACAACGCGGACGTCTTCAAAGGTTGCGGCAGCCCCAAGAAGGGGCGCGTGGGGCACCTCCCGGCCGAGGGCTGGGAGGAGAACTGCGCACATTCAGGTGTGGGCCGCCGTGCGGGCTGCGGCTTGGCCCGTGCCGTCGAAGCACCGGTCCGGGCTGCACGGTTCCCCGCGCCGCGCCCCAGATCGGCTGCCCGGCTGCCCGTTGACGACAGCTCCCGGGTCGCTGCGGGCCGGGGGCGTGGCCGCACGGGCCCGCGGTCAGGAGCGGGCCTCGGCGACGGCCTCGGCCAGGAGCTGCGCGGCCCGGGCGAGCCGGCGCTCCGGCAGTGCGGCGTAACCGAGGACGAGGGCGGGCGGGCCGGGGGCGGTGAGGCGGGTCGGGGCGACCGGTTCGACCCGGACGCCGCGGGTGGCGGCGGCCTCGGCCACGCGCCGTTCGGCGCAGCCCGGCGGCAGGTCGAGGTACAGGTGCAGGCCGGCGGCCACGCCCCGGACGGCGGCGTCCGGCAGGTGCCGGGCGAGGGCCCCGGCCAGGGCGTCGCGGCGGGCGCGGTAGCGGGCGCGGACCGCCCGCAGGTGCCGGTCGTGGCCGCCGTCGGCGAGCAGGCGGGCGAAGGCCAGCTGGTCGAGGGCGGAGCAGCCCAGGTCGCTGTACTGCTTGTCGGTGCGGAACTCCTCGACCATCGGCTCCGGCAGCACGGCCCAGCCCAGGCGCAGTCCCGGTGCCAGCGACTTGCTGAGCGAGCCGAGGTGGACGACCAGGTCGGGGGCGAGCCCCTGCAGGCAGCCGACGGGCTCGCGGTCGTAGCGGAACTCGGCGTCGTAGTCGTCCTCGACGACCACGCCGCCGGCGCGGCGGGCCCAGGCGATCAGGGTGGCCCGGCGTTCGGGGGCGAGCACCACGCCGGTCGGGTACTGGTGGGCCGGGGTGACGAGGACGGCGCGGACGCCTGTCCGGGCGAGCGCGTCGACGTCCAGGCCGTGCGCGTCGACGGGGACGCCGACCGGTTCGAGGCAGTGGGCGCGCAGCAGGCCGAAGGTGCCCGGCGAGCCCGGGTCCTCGACGGCGATGGCGCGGTGGCCGTGGCGGACGAGCTGACGGGCCGCCAGGGCGAGCCCCTGGGCGACGCCGCCGACCACGGTGAGGCGTCCGGGGTCGGCCACGGCGGCCCGTACCCGGCCGAGGTGGGCGGCGAGTTCGGTGCGCAGCACGGGGTG
This sequence comes from Kitasatospora sp. DSM 101779, assembly GCF_025655475.1. Taxonomy (GTDB): domain Bacteria; phylum Actinomycetota; class Actinomycetes; order Streptomycetales; family Streptomycetaceae; genus Kitasatospora. Next base: position 1,681,509 of record NZ_JAHTIK010000001.1, read on the forward strand.
GCCGGCGGGGTCGCCGTAGCCGAGGGCGGTGTGTTCGGCGGAGGCGAGGGCGCGGCGCAGCGCGGCCTGCCAGGCTGCCCGGGGGAAGAGCGAGAGGTCGGGGGTGCCGGGCTTCAGGTCGTACCGGACGGCGGGGGCGGCCGGGCCTGCTGGCGGTGCGGGCGGCGGCGGGGCGATGCCGTCGGCGACCCGGGTGCCCGCCCCGGGCCTGCTCACCAGGTAGCCCTCGGCGACGAGTTGGGCGTAGGCCTCGACCACGGTGCCGCGGGCCACTCCGAGGTCGCGGGCGAGGGTGCGGGTGGCGGGCAGTCGGCCGCCGGCGGGCGGGCGGCCCTGGCGAACGGCCTCGCGCAGGGCTGCGGTGAGCCGGGCGGTGAGGCCGCTGCCCTGGGACGGGTCGAGCAGCAGCAGGAGTTCGGTCACCGGGGCACCTCCATGCCGCGAGGGTACCCGGGCCGGGTGCCGTGAAGTGGTCCACGGACGGGGTGCTCAAGTGGACCTGGGCGGCGGACCACCCGCCTCCTAGCGTGGCGGTCATGCCTCTCTCCCCCACCGCCTCCGGCGGCCTGCGCGGCGCGGCCGCGATGACGATGCTCGGCTGTTCGACCGGTGTGAGCGCGGCCTTCGCCGGTTACCCGCTGCTGGGCGGCCAGGCGCTGCGCTACCTGCTGGCGGCCGGTCTGCTGGTGCCCCTCGCGCTGCGGGCGGCGCCCGGTGCACTGCGGCCCACGGTGCGCGAGTGGGGGCGGCTGGCGCTGCTGGCGGCGACCGGACTGGTCGGCTTCAACGTGCTGCTGGTGCAGGCGCTGCGGCACTCGGGGCCGGCCGCGGTGGGCAGTGTGGTCGGGGCCGCGCCGCTGCTGATGGCGGTGCTCGGGCCGCTGCTCGCCGGACGCCGGCCGGGCCGGCGGGCGGTGGTGGCGGCGGGGGTGGTGGCGGCCGGGGCGGCGACCGCGCAGGGGTTCGGCGCGGGGGATGCGGTCGGCACGGTCCTCGCGCTGGGCACCCTCGGGTGCGAGGTGGGGTTCTCGCTGCTGGCGGTACCGCTGCTGCCGCGGCTGGGGCCGGTCGGGGTGTCGGCGTGGGTGACGGTGCTGGCGGTGCCGATGTTCGCCGGGGCGGCGGCGCTGCTGGACGGGCGGGCTGCCCTGCGGGTGCCGGACGGTTCGGAGCTGGCCGCGCTGCTCTACCTGGCGGTGCTGATGACCTGTGTGGCCTTCCTGCTCTGGTACCGGGCACTGGAGCTGCTCGGTCCGGAGCGGGCGGGGCTGTTCGCGGGCCTGGTGCCGATCACCGCCGCACTCTCCGGGGCCGCGCTCGGCGAGGGGGTGCCGCGGGCCGGCGAGCTGTCGGGGGCGGTGCTGGTCGGTGTCGGGGTCTTCCTCGGCCTGCGCGGGCGGCGGCCCGAGCCGGCCGGGCGCTCCGTACCGCCCTCCGTGGGGACCGGGCGGACGGGGGACGACGGACACGCGGCGGTCGGGGCCGCAGCGGCAGGTGAGCCCGTGGCGCGGTGAGGACGGCCTCGGCACGGCACGGCGGCGGGAACCCGGTCGGGTACGGCGGAAACCGGGTGCGGCGCGGCCCGACGGCGGGTCAGAATGCCGGAATGCTCACCGACCACTGGCCTCTGCTGGGGCTGCGACTGCGCACCGGCCGACTCGAACTGCGGCTGCCCTCCGACGAGGAGCTCGCCGAACTGGGCGACGTGGCCGCCGCCGGCCTCCACGAACCCGACCGGATGCCGTTCCTGAGCGCCTGGACGGACGTGCCCCCGGCGCAGCGCGCCCGGGCCGTGGTGCAGCAGCACTGGCTGCGGCGCGGCACCTGGTCGCCGGAGCACTGGGCGCTGACGCTGGTGGTGTTCGCCGGGGGCCGGCCGATCGGGGTGCAGGCCCTGAGCGCCGAGGAGTTCGCCGTCACCCGCGAGGTGCGCACCGGGTCCTGGCTCGGCCTGGCCCACCAGGGCCGCGGCTTCGGCCGGGAGATGCGGTCGGCCGTACTGCACCTGGCCTTCGCGGGGCTGGGCGCGGAGGAGGCGACCTCGGCCGCGTTCACCGACAACCCGGCCTCGCTGGCGGTGTCGGCCCGGCTGGGCTACCGGCCGGACGGCGTCCAGCGGGACAACGTGCAGGGCCGGCCACGGGTCACGCAGCGACTGCGGCTGAGCCGCGCCGACTGGGAGCGGACGGACCGCCCGGCGGTCGAGCTGACCGGGCTCGGGCCCTGCCTGCCGGACTTCGGCCTCGCCCCGCAGGAGTGAACGGACGGCGAGCGTCCCGTTGTCGAACCGAACAGCAACCACGGAGATGGTGAACCCGGCATGCTGAGCCCCGATCTCGTCGACCGGTACCTGCGGCGCCTCGGCCTGCCGCGCCCGGCCGCACCGACCGCCGCCGCCCTGGCGGCCCTGCACCGCGCCCATGTCGAGCGGGTGCCGTACGAGGACCTGGAGATCCAGCTGGGCCGTCCGACGACGGTCGATCCGGTCGAGTCCGCGGAGCGGATCGTGCGCGGCCGCGGCGGCTACTGCTTCCACCTCAACGGCGCCTTCTCGGCCCTGTTGCAGGCGCTGGGCTTCGACGCCACCCGGCACGTGGCCGGGGTGCAGCGGCAGGTCGACCCGGAGCCGGTCGGCGCGGCCGGGAACCACATGGCGCTCACCGTCCGCACCGCGGAGGGGGCCTGGCTGGTGGACGTCGGCCTCGGCGACGGACTGCACGAGCCGCTGCCGCTGCGGGCCGGCACGCACCGGCAGGGCGCGCTGCGCTTCGGCCTGGCGCCGTCCGCCGCGGTGCCGGGCGGCTGGCGGCTGGAGCACGACCCGCAGGGCTCGTTCCGGGGCATGGAGTTCTCGCCGGAGCCCGCCGGGCCGGAGGACTTCGTGCGCGAGCACACCCGGCTGTCGACCTCGCCGGAGTCCTCCTTCGTCCAGGTCTTCTGCGCGATGCTGCGCGGCGCCGACGGCTTCGAGGCGCTGCGCGGCTGTCTGCTGGTGCAGGTCGGCGCGGCGAGCCGGGAGACCCGCGAGATCACCGACGAGCAGGAGTGGTTCGCCCTGCTGACCGGGCACTTCGGGCTGGACCTGTCCGACGTCCCCGCCGAGCGGCGGTCCGCGCTCTGGCAGCAGGTGCACGGCGTCCACCTGGCGTGGCGGGCGGCGGAGGCGGAGGCGGCCCGTGCATAGTGCTCCCGTCACCCCGGCCGGCGACCGGATCCGCTGGGTCGAGCTGCCCGGCACCGGCCCGGCCCGGGTCTTCGTGCACGGCCTCGGTGCCTCCTCCCCCGCGTACTTCACCGAGGCGGCCCTGCATCCGCTGCTCGCCGGGCGCCGCTCGCTGCTGGTGGACCTGCTGGGCTTTGGTCTCAGCGACCGCCCGGAGGACTTCGGCTACACGCTGGAGGAGCACGCCGACGCGCTGGCCGCCGCTCTGCGCGCGGCCGGGGCGGGCGGCGTCGAGCTGGTCGGGCACTCCATGGGCGGCGCCGTCGCGATCGTGCTGGCGGCCCGCCACCCGGAGCTGGTGGCCAGGCTGGTGCTGGTGGACGCCAACCTCGACCCGGTGCCGGTGCCCGGTCCGCCCGGCGGCGGCAGCAGCGGCCTCGCCTCGTTCACCGAGGAGGAGTTCCTGGCCGGCGGCTGGCGGCAGGTCCGCGACGGCGTCGGCCCGCACTGGTGGTCGACGATGCGGCTGGCCGGGCGGACGGCCCTGCACCGCAGCGCCGTCCACCTGGTGCGCGCCACCGTGCCCACCATGCGCGAGCTGCTGCTCGGCCTGCCGCTGCCGCGGACCTTCCTCCACCCGGCGGCGGACGGCGCACCGGACGGGGCCGAGCGGCTGGCGGCGGCCGGGGTGCGGCTGGTCGCCGTCCCCGACTGCGGGCACAACATCATGCTCGACAATCCGGACGGCTTCGCCCGGGCCGTCGCCGCGGCGCACTGACGGGGTGTCGGCCGGCCGTGCGGCCCCTGGCGCGTCCCGTCGGGGTCGTGCCAGGGTCGGGGCATGCGATACATCATCATCGGCGCCGGTGCGGTCGGCGGGACGGTCGGCGGGCGGCTCCACGAGGGCGGGCACGAGGTGGTGCTGGTCGCCCGCGGCGCCCACCTGGCGGCCCTGCGCAAGGACGGCCTGCGGCTGACCACCCCGGAGGGCAGCCGCACCCTCGACGTCCCCGCCGTCGGCGGCCCGGAGGAGCTGGACCTGCGGCCCGGGGACGTCCTGGTGCTGGCCGTGAAGACCCAGCACTCGCTGCCGCTGCTGGACGCGTGGGCGGCCCGGCCGGTGGCCGGCGGCGGGACCGCGGGCGAACTGCTGCCGCTGCTCTGCGCGCAGAACGGCGTCGAGAACGAACGCCTGGCGCTGCGCCGCTTCCGCCGCGTGTACGGGGTGTGCGTCTGGTTGCCGTCCTCGCACCTGGAGCCGGGCCGGGTCCTCGCCCAGGGCAGTCCGCTCAGCGGCGTGCTGCACATCGGCCGCTTCCCGCGGGGCAGCGACGACACCGCCGAGCGGATCGCCGCGGACCTCGCGGGCTCGCACTTCGACGCCCCGGTGAGCGCGGACGTGATGCGCTGGAAGTACGCCAAGCTGCTCGGCAACCTGAACAACGCCCTGGAGGCCGTGGGCGGTCCGATCGACGGCGAGCTGCGGCTCGCGCTGGCACGGCGGACGGTCGAGGAGGGCGAGGCGGTGCTCGCCGCGGCGGGGATCGGCCGGGCCGACCGCGCGGAGCAGAAGGCCGCCGGGCCCGACCGGGTCACCCTGGTGCCGATCGACGGGGAGACCCGCGGCGGCGGCTCGTCCTGGCAGAGCCTGGCCCGGGGCGCCGGGGACATCGAGGCCGACTACCTCAACGGCGAGATCGTGCTGCTCGGCCGGCAGCACGGTGTGCCGACCCCGCTGAACGCCGCACTGCAGCGGCTGGCCAACACCTTCGCCCGGGAGGGCCGGGCCCCGGGCAGCCTGCCGGAGGCGGAGCTGGCGAAGCTGCTGGAGGCCTCGCTCGCCGAGGCGTGACCGGGCGGCTCAGACCACCGGGTCGTCCGGCCCGTACGGGCGCAGCCGCAGCGTCCGGGCGTCCGCTTCGCGGATCTCCGCGGCGCGGGCGCACAGCGTCTCCAGGTCGTCGCGGCCGGCGTGCACGAACCGGCCGTGCAGGGCGTCGAAGCGGCCCCGGGCGGCGTCCACGGCGACGGCCACCATGTACGCGACCGAGCCCCAGTCCTTCTTGTCGGCGAACATCGGCATGGCGGCGGTCATGTCGGTGCGGACGGCACCGGGGCTGATGTCGAGCACGACCACGTGGTGCTCGGCGAGCGAGTCGGCGATGTTGTCGGAGAGCTTGAGCAGGGCGGCCTTGGAGGTGGCGTAGGCGGTGTAGACGCCGTCGGGGCGCAGTGCGAAGCCGGAGTTCATGTTGATCACCCGGCCGCCGCCGCGTTCGACCATGCCGGGCAGGACGGTGCGCAGCAGGTTGAACGGGCCGCGCAGGTTGGTCTCCAGCACGTGCCACCACTGGTTGGGGTCGGCCTCCCAGAGCGGCACCTCGACGTGGTCGATCTCGCCGGCGTTGTTGACCAGCAGGTCGATCGGGCCGAGGTCGCGCTGCACGGTGCGCACCGCCTCGCGGACGTTGCCGGGGCGGGTGACGTCGGCGCTGACCGCGACCCCGCGGGAGCCGTGCCTGACGCACTCGCGCAGCGTCTCGGTGAGCGTGGCGTGGGTGCGGCCGACCAGCCCGACCATCATGCCCTCGGCGGCGAGGCCGATCGCGATCTCCCGGCCGATGCCGCGGCCGGCCCCGGTGACCAGGCCGACCTGGCCGGCGAGTGATCCCGTCCCCATTGCGTGCTCCCTCCTGCGGCTGCACCGCATTCTGGTCCGGTCCCGGCGCGGGGCCGGGCCGCCCGGCCGGGTCGGGGCCCGGGGTCATCCGAACGGCCCAGCGCCACCGTCCGGAGCCCGGGAGTAGTACGGTCGACCAGGACACGCGTGTGGGGCCCACCGAGCCCCGGCGCCGGGCCGCTGAACAGCACCTCGCCGGGCAACCCCCGGCACCACCGTGAAGGGCAACTGAGTGAGTGACATCGCGCGCGTCGGAGTGATCGGCTGCGGCCTCATGGGGTCGGGCATCGCGGAGGTCTTCGCCCGCTCCGGTCTGGACGTCCTCGTCTCCGAGGCGACCGGCGAGGCCCTGGAGCTCGGCCGCACCCGGCTGACCAACTCGCTGGAGACCGCCGTCAGGCGCGGCAAGCTGAGCGAGGAGGATCGGGACGACGCGCTTGGCCGCCTCTCGTTCACCACCGACCTCGCCGACTTCGCCGACCGCGACCTGGTGGTCGAGGCGGTCGCCGAGCGCGAGGACATCAAGGTGCAGATCTTCGAGACGCTGGACCGGGTGGTCGAGCGCCGGGACGCGATCCTGGCCTCCAACACCTCGTCCATCCCGATCGTGAAGCTGGCCGCCGCCACCACCCGCCCCGAGCAGGTCATCGGCCTGCACTTCTTCAACCCGGCGCCGGTGCAGAAGCTGGTCGAGGTCATCCCGACGCTGACCACCTCGGCCGAGACCACCGCGCGGGTGGAGGAGTTCGCGGTGCAGGCGCTCGGCAAGGAGCCGATCCGCGCCCGCGACCGGGCCGGCTTCGTGGTGAACGCCCTGCTGGTGCCGTACCTGCTGTCGGCGGTCCGCATGTTCGAGTCGGGCGTGGCCACCGCGGCCGACATCGACAAGGGCATGGAGGCGGGTTGCGCCCACCCGATGGGTCCGCTGCGGCTGTGCGACCTGATCGGCCTGGACACCATCGTGTCGATCGCCGACTCGATGTACGACGAGTACAAGGAGCCGCTGTACGCGGCGCCGCCGCTGCTGTCCCGGATGGTCGACGCGGGCCTGCTGGGCCGCAAGTCCGGCCGCGGCTTCTACGACTACACCGCCTCGGCCTGATCCGGCCGGGCCCGCGGCGCCCCCGCACGGGGCCGCCCCTCCGGGCGGGGCGCCGCGTTCTTACCACCGTCTCCAGCCACCCGAGCAGCTCACCACAGGGGTAGTCCAGTTGAACGGGATCAGCGTCGCGCGCGGGGTCCTCGTCACCGCCCGTCGCCAGCGCCTGCTGGCCGCCATCCGGGAGGAGGGCGGCCGCTGGGACTGGCGGCGGGCCGAGGCGCAGTACGACACCTCCCCGGAGCCGCACATCATCCGGCGCGACCTGATGGAGCTGTGCCGCTCCGGCCACCTCGTCCGGGTCGGGCTCGGCGAGTACGAGGCGGCTCCCGCCGGGTGACCCCCGCCGACCGGCGGGCCTGCGCCACTCCCGTGGCACAGCGCCGTCACAGCATGGTCACAGGCCTCGGCATACGGTGATCGTTCTGACACGGTGATGACATGCGAACTCGAATGATCGTCACCACCCTCACCGCCGCTGCCGCCCTGTCCCTGTCCCTCACCGCGTGCGGCAGCGACGGCGGCGGCACCGCCGAGCCGGCGAAGTCCTCCGCCACTGCGGCGGCCCCGGCCTCCAGCGCCCCGACCGCGGCCGACAGCCCGGCGCCGGCGGCGTCCACCGCGGCCCCCACCGCGCCGACCAAGGCGGCCGGCACGGCCGACCCGACGCAGCTGGCGATGGTCGCCGGCCTGAAGCAGATCGACCCGAAGCTGGCCGCGGACAACCAGAAGACCGTTGCCGCCGCGCAGCAGACCTGCGCGGACATCAAGGCCGGCAAGGACGACGCGACGGTGGCGAAGAACACCACCACCTACTTCGCGGCGACCGGCGCGAAGGTGACCGACCAGCAGGGCCAGATGATCGCGGTGATCGTCAAGGCGGCGCTCTGCCCGTGACACGGCGGCGTGGTGCAGCGGAGTGACGCGGCGGACGTGACACGACGGACGTGACGGGGCCCGGGAGCGGTATCCAGCTCCCGGGCCCCTGCGGTGCCACCCAATTGCGCGCGCCGGCACGTTTAAGGGTTGCGGATCAATCTCAGAGCCTCGTGTTCTGCCTTTGAACTACCGTGCCAAGGGGAGAGGCACAGGCGGGACTTGAACCCGCATCCGAGGCTTTCCGTCCGCACCCGTTCGATCCGGCGCTCGGCGGCGAATGCTGAGCCTTGAGCGAGAGTCTGAGTTTCAGGGGGCTGCCTCTGCCGTTTGGGCCACCCCGGCGCGGTGGTGCCGGGGGGAGGACTCGAACCTCCACTGTCACCCCTGTGTCAGCTTCACTTTCAGTGTCAGCTTCTGCGCTGTCGCGCACCCCTCCGCTCAAGGAGGGGGATCGTGGGTCCGGCCTGCTACTGGCCGAACAGGTAACCGAAGACGGCGTCGCCGACCCGCTTGTCGACGACCTCCGTCGCGTTGGCCTCCTCGCGGGCGAACTGCACCGCCTGCTGCAGCTTCTCGACCCGCTGGACGAGCTCGTTGACCCGCCGGGCGGGCAGCGCACCGGAGAACTTGACGGTCGTCCAGTACCCGACGGCGATGTCCTCGTAGTACACCTCGACCTGGGCCGGGTGCTTCTCGGTGGCCTCCGCCTTCACATGGTTGCGGGGCACCTTCTTCGTCCGGATGGTGCGCACCGGCTCGGTCTTCCACGCGTCGGTGGAGGCGTCCGGCGTCCAGGACTCGGAGGCGTCCAGCACCGGCAGCTTGCGGACGAAGGTGTAGAGATCGGTGAGCTGCTTCTCCAGGAAGAGCAGGTAGGTGACCGGCACGTCGGTCAGCAGCGGCCGGCCGTCGACCACGACGTCCGCGCGGGCGGCGCAGTTGGCGTGGTCCTTGGTGGCGGTCACGTCGAACAGCCGGGTGAGCGAGGCGGCGGTGTCGCGCAGGATGTCCTCGGCGCGCACCTGCACGCGGGTGGACTCCGGCGGGAGCTGCTCGCCCTCCTCGTCCTTGGGCTGGTACGTACGGGAGATCCCGGCGAGCAGGGCGGGCTTCTGCAGGCCGTGGTGGGCCGCCGTCAGCTCCTGGAACGACTTGGACTTGACGCCCTTTTCGACTGCGATGATCTGGTTGAGTTTCGCCACGGACGGGAGGCTAACAGCGGCCCGTCCGCGCTGTCGTGCGATTTACCGCGGCCCGGGGAACGGGGATCGGGGGACCGCCCCCGGGCCCGGCGCGGCGTCAGCTGTTGATCTGGTAGCTGTCGCCGTAGACCTTCCACTTCAGCGGGGTGTTGAGGTCGAAGTTGCGGTCCTTGACCCAGACCTTCTGGGCGGTGTCGACCCGGCTGGTGTCGGCGTGCGCCTCCTCCTTCTTCATGACGACCTTGCGGGCGTCCATGAAGGCGTTGAGGTAGGTGGCCTCGTCGCCGCCCTGGGCGGGGGTCTTGGCCTTCTTCATGGCCGCCTTGCGGATGCCGCCGAAGCTGTCGGAGCTGTCGCCGGGGCCGTGCATCACGATGGCGTCGTAGTAGACGAACTGGCCGAGCGCCCGCAGGCCGTCGGCCTTGGCCTGCTGGACGGCGGGGTTGAAGTAGACGCGGTCCCGCTCGTCGTTCTGGGCCTGCTGGAAGACGCCGTCCTTGGCCGCGGTGGCCCAGTCCTTGGTGAAGGCGGTGCCGAGGCCGCTGTGCGAGTCGGTGCCGTTGACCTTGCGCAGGGCGGGCAGGTACTTGGCGAGGACGTTGCCGGGCTTGAGGTCGGTGTAGTGCTCCACCAGGTCGAGCATGTCGCCGGTGCCGGAGCAGAAGCCGATGATGCCGGCGGTGTAGCCGCGGCCGTCGCCGATGTCCTCGATGTACTTGTACTGGGCCTTCCAGTCCAGCGAGGAGTTCTCCGCGCTGGAGACGATCTGCATGGCGATGTCCTTCTTGTGGGCGTCGTCCAGGCCGACCGACGCGGCGGTGACCACGGACGCGCCGGCGCCGTTCGCGCCGATGGTCACGGTGGCGACGGTCAGCGGGACGGCGGCGAGCAGGACCGCGAGTGCGGTCCGGCCGGCCCGACTGCGGGCCCGGTGGGTGCGGAGGTTGGTGCGGGCGGTGCGGGACTGTGCGGACATGTGACGCTCCGTCGGCTCGACTCGCGCGCAGGCATGGGGATGCCCGGGGCGCTCCGGTTAGGAAACTTTCCTAACAAGGATTGAAGCGGCCATGGCATTCAACCCGCAAGAGGGTCGGGCCAACCTGCACGCCGCCTTAAGGCCCACCTAACGTTCGCCAACTCGCCGCCCGCACAAGGCACCTGGCGATCTTGGCCGGAAACGCCGACGGGCCCCGTCCCGGACGCGGAGTCCGGAACGGGGCCCGTCGGGCCGGGGGCGTCAGGCGCCGCGCAGCACCGCGCCGGTGCGCTCGGCCGCGGCCGCGACGGCCGACTCGCGGGCGGCCGAGGCCTCGTCCGCGGTCAGCGTGCGGTCGGCGGCACGGAAGCGCAGCGAGTACGCGAGCGACTTCTTGCCCTCGCCGGCCTGCTCGCCGGTGAAGACGTCGAACAGCCGGATCGACTCCAGCAGGGCGCCCGCACCCTCGCGCAGCGCGGCCTCGACCTCGGCGGCCGGCACCTCGCTGCCCACGATCAGCGCGACGTCCTGCGTCGCCACCGGGTAGGCGGACACGGCCGGGCCGCTCACCTTCCGCACGCCGTCGGCGAGCAGCAGGTCCAGGTCGATCTCCATCGCGCTGGTGCGCTCCGGCAGGTGCAGCGCCTTGACGACCCGCGGGTGCAGCTCGCCGGCGTGGCCGACCACCCGGCCGTCCACCAGCAGCTCGGCGCAGCGGCCGGGGTGCCAGGGGGCGCGCTGTGCCTGCCGTACGGTCAGCTCCAGGTTGGCCGCGCGGGCGACCGTCCGGGCCGCCTCGACCGCGTCCGCCCAGCCGGACGGCACGCCCTTGCCCCACCAGCCGGACGGCTGGCGCTCGCCGGCCAGCGCGACCGCGACCCGGCGCGGCTGGTCCGGCAGCGCGGCGTTGAGCTCGGCGAGCTCCTGCTCGGTCGGCCGGCGCTCCACCGAGAGCCGCGGCGCGACCGTGAGCTCGGCCTTCGGCAGGAAGACCGTGCCGGTCTCGAACAGCGCCAGGTCGGTGTTGCCGCGGCCGACGTTGCGGCGCAGCGCGCCGAGCAGGCCCGGCAGCAGCGTGGTGCGCAGCGCCGGCTCCTCGTCGTTGAGCGGGTTGACCAGCTTGACCGTGCGGCGGCGCTCGTCGTCCTTCTCCAGGCCGAGCCCGTCGAACGCGGCCTCGCCGATGAACGGGTAGGCGTTGATCTCGACGTAGCCGGCACCGGCCAGGGCGATGCCCACCCGGCGGTGGAAGCGCTGCGCCTCGGTCAGACCGCGGCCCGGCGGCACGTTGGGCATCCGGGCGGGCACGTTGTCGTAGCCCTCCAGGCGGATGACCTCCTCCGCGAGGTCGTACGGGTCGGTGAGGTCGGGGCGCCAGGACGGCGGGGTGACCTCGAGAACGTCGGCGCCGACGACGCTGCAGCCGATCTCCTGCAGGCGGCGGGTGACGGTCTCGCGGCCGTACTCGGTGCCGGCGACGCGGTCCGGCAGGTCCGCCCCGATCGCGATGGTGCGCATCGGGCGCGGGGCGGCGATGTCGGTGACACCGGCCTCGGCGGTGCCGGCGGCGATCAGCACCAGCAGGTCGACGGCGCGCTGCGCGGCGGCGCGGGCGGCCTCCGGGTCGACGCCGCGCTCGAAGCGCTTGGACGCCTCGGAGGGCAGCTTGTGGCGCTTGGCGGTGCGGGCCACGCTGATCGGGTCGAAGTGCGCGGCCTCGATGACGACCTCGGTGGAGCCGGTGACCTCGCCGGTCTCCGGGTCCAGCACCGGGTCGATGATCTCGGTGGTGGCACCGCCCATGACACCGGCCAGACCGATCGGGCCGGAGTCGTCGCAGATCAGCAGGTCCTCGGCGGACAGCTTGCGCTTGATGCCGTCCAGCGTGGTGAGGGTTTCGCCCTCCTCCGCGCGGCGGACCAGGATCGTGCCCTGGACGCGGCCCCGGTCGTAGGCGTGCAGCGGCTGGCCGACCTCGAGCATCACGTAGTTGGTGATGTCGACGGTCAGCGAGACCGGGCGGATGCCGGACTTCTGCAGGCGGCGCTGCAGCCAGATCGGGGACTTCGCGGCCGGGTCGACGCCGGTGACGGTGCGGGCGACGAAACGGTCGCAGCCGGCCGGGTCGGCGACCTTGACCGGGTAGCCGAAGGCGTTGGCCGGCGGCACGTCGAGCAGCGCCGGGTCGGCCAGCGGCAGCCCGTACGCGGCGGCGGCCTCGCGGGCGACGCCGCGCATGGACAGGCAGTAGCCGCGGTCCGGGGTGACGGCGATGTCGAGCACCTCGTCGACGAGCTGCAGCAGCTCGATCGCGTCGGTGCCGGGCTCCAGGTGCGACTCCAGCACCAGGATGCCGTTGTGGTCGTCGCCCATGCCGAGCTCGCGGGCGGAGCAGATCATGCCGGCCGAGGTGTGGCCGTAGGTCTGCCGCGCGGCGATCGGGAAGGGGCCGGGCAGCACGGCGCCCGGGAGCACCACGACGACCTTGTCGCCGACCTGGAAGTTGGTCGCGCCGCAGACGATCTCCTGCGGCTCGCCGGTGCCGTTCGCGTCGCCCACGTTGACGAAGCAGTGCCGGATCGGCTTCTTGAAGCCGGACAGCTCCTCGATGGAGAGCACCTCGCCGACCACCAGCGGGCCCTTGAGATCGCCGCCGAGCTGCTCGACGGTCTCGACCTCCAGGCCCGCCCGGACGAGCCGGGCCGCCACGTCGCGGCCGGTCTCGCCCGCCGGCAGGTCGACGTACTCGCGCAGCCAGGAAAGCGGGACGCGCATCAGATCTCCATCCCGAACGGGAGGGTGAAGCGGACGTCACCCTCGACCATGTCGCGCATGTCGGCGACGTTGTGGCGGTTCATCAGGATTCGCTCCAGGCCCAGGCCGAAGGCGAACCCGCTGTAGCGGTTGGGGTCGACACCGGCGGCGACCAGCACCCGGGGGTTGACCACACCGCAGCCGCCGAGCTCGATCCAGCCCTCGGAGGAGCAGGTGCGGCACGGGCGGTCCGGGTTGCCGACGCTCTCACCGCGGCAGACGAAGCACTGCAGGTCCACCTCGGCGCTCGGCTCGGTGAACGGGAAGTACGAGGGGCGCCAGCGCAGTTCGAGGTGGCCGCCGATCAGCTTCTCGACCAGCACCTCGATGGTGCCCTTGAGGTCGGCGAACGTGATGCCCTCGTCCACCGCGAGGCCCTCGACCTGGCGGAAGACCGGGGTGTGCGTGGCGTCCAGCTCGTCGGTGCGGTACACCCGGCCGGGGCTCACCGCGTACAGCGGCGGCTGGCGGTCGAGCATGGTGCGGATCTGCACCGGGGAGGTCTGGGTGCGCAGCACCACGCCGGAGTCGGCGGAGCCGTCCGGGGCCTGCACGAAGAAGGTGTCCTGCATGGAGCGGGCCGGGTGGTCCGGGTGCAGGTTGAGGGCGTCGAAGTTCAGCCACTCCGCCTCGACCTCGGGGCCGGAGGCGACCTCGTAGCCCATGGCCACGAAGGTGTCCTCGATGCGCTCGGCCATGGTGGTGAGCGGGTGCCGGGCGCCGCGCGGCGCGCGGTCGTACGGCAGGGTGACGTCCACCGCCTCCTCGACCAGCACGCGGGCGTCCCGCTCCGCCTCCAGCTCGGTCTGGCGGCGCGCCAGGGCCTGGTTGACGGCTCCGCGGGCCTGGCCGATCAGCTTGCCGGCCGCCGCCTTGGCGTGCGGCGGCAGGGCGCCGATCTCACGGTTGGCGAGCGCGAGCGGCGAGCGGTCGCCGGTGTGGGCGACCTTGGCCTGCTTCAGCGCGTCGAGGTCGGCGGCGGCGGCGAACGCGGCGAACGCCTCGTCCCGGGCCTGCTCCACCACCTCGGGCTTGAGGGCCTCGACCTCGACCGGGTCGTACGACTTGTTGGGTGCCGACATCTCTATCTTTCCCGTGCTCCTGCTCGTGAAGTGGATGGCTCGCCCTTGCGCTACGCCCGGCGTGGCCGGAACACGGGCAGCCCCTGACCGGTGCCGGGAGGTGCCGGGAGGGGTGGCCGCGGCACGGCCGCGCAGGGCGTCCCACAACGCCAAAGGTCGAGTGTAGTCGCAGCACGCCGACGGCCGGTTCGCCGTCCGTGGCCGTGTGCGCGAGGAGCCCGCCGGGCGCGGACCTACAGCATGAAGTCCGGCACGCCCGCGGGCAGGATAAATCGGAACCGGGCGCCGCCCGAGGGGGCCCGGCTGATCCGGATGACGCCGCCGTGCGCCTCCACGATGCCCTTGACGATGTACAGGCCGAGACCGGTGCCGCCGCGCTTGGAGCCGCGCCAGAACCGGGTGAAGACGCGCGGCATCGACTCCTCGGGGATGCCGCTGCCTTCGTCGCTCACGGTGACCGCTGTCCCTTCCACCGTCCTCGGCGGGGTGCCCGGATGCTGCCGGCCGGCCGCCTCGACGATCTCGACGGCGGGGGCCACCTCGATGGTGACAGTCCCCTCGCCGTGCCGCACGGCATTTTCCAGCAGGTTGGCCAGCACCTGGTCGATCTTGTCCGGGTCTGCCCACTGCTGGCGCAGTCCCTCGGCGACCCGGATGTCGAAGCGCTCCGCCGGGATGCCGGCCGCCACCTTGCCGTCCACGTGCCGGCGGACGGCCGCCGCCAGGTCGACCACCTGCTTGCGGACCTCCAGCCGGCCCGCGTCGATCCGGGAGATGTCGAGCAGCTCGGCGATCAGCCGGGTGACCCGGTCGGCGTCGGCGTCGACGGTCTCCAGCATCACCCGCTTCTGCCCGTCGTTGAACCGCTCCCACTTGGCCAGCAGGGTCGCCGTGAACCCCTTGACGCTGGTCAGCGGCGAGCGCAGCTCGTGCGCGACGGTGGCGATCAGCTCGGCGTGGCTGCGCTCGGTGCGCCGCCTCGCCTCGGTGCCGCGCAGGGCCACCACCACCCGTTGCACCGGGCCGCCGGGCCGCTCCCGGACGTACCGGGCGGAGACCAGCACCTCGCAGCCGCCGGGCAGCAGCAGGTTCCGCTCGGGCTGGCCGGTGCGCACCGCGAGGCCGCCGTACGGGTCGGTGAGCTTCCACCAGCGCCGGCCGTCGAGGTCCTCCAGCGGCAGGGCGTCCTCCAGCGGGCCGCCGAGCACCGCGTCGGGGCGTCGCCCGGTGAGCCGGGCCGCGGCCCGGTTGAAGCAGACCACCCGGCCGACGGCGTCCGCGACGACCAGACCGTCGGGCAGGTCGTCCGGGTCCAGCTCCGCCCCGCTGCCGACCATGGGTGTCCTCCCCTGACCCACCACCGTGCTCCCCGCCGAGGCCGACCCTAGCGCTCCTGCGGCCGTGTGCGACACCCTCCGGGCGAGCGCTGCGCGCGGGCCGAGGCGTAGAGGCAGACGGCGGCGGCCGTGGCCAGGTTGAGGCTCTCGGCGTGTCCGTGGATGGGCACGCGCACCACCTCGTCGGCAAGTGCGCGGGTCTCCTCCGGCAGGCCCCAGGCCTCGTTGCCGAAGACCCAGGCGACCGGCGCGCCGAGGGTGCCCTCGTCGAGCTCCTGGTCGAGGTCGCGCTCGCCCGCGCCGTCCGCGGCGAGCACCCGCACCCCGGCCCCGCGCAGCTTGGCGACGGCCTCCGCGATCGGCACCCCGGTGGCGAACGGCAGGTGGAAGAGGCTGCCCACCGAGGCCCGGACGGCCTTCGGGTTGTACAGGTCCACCGAGGCGTCGGTCAGCACCACCGCCTCCGCACCGGCGGCGTCGGCCGTCCTCAGTACGGTGCCGGCGTTGCCGGGGTCGCGGACGTGGGCGAGCACCGCGACCAGCCGCGGCCGGGACTTCAGCACCTCCTCGAAGGGGGTGTCGATGAAGCGGCACAGCGCGACGATGCCCTGCGGGGTGACGGTGTCGCAGATCTCCGCGATCACCTCCTCGGTGGCGGTGATCAGCGGCAGCCCGGCCGCGCGGGCGGCGTCCGCGATGTCGGCGTGCCGCTCCAGCGCCTGCTGGGTGAGGTAGATCTCGACCACCGCGTGCTCGTCCGAGCCCGGCAGCCGCCCGTACGCCACGGCCTCGCGGACGGCCTGCGGGCCCTCGGCCAGGAATCGGCGGTCCTTGCCGCGCTGGTTCCGCCTGGCCAGCCGGCGCGCGGCGACGACGCGCGGGGAGCGCAGGGAGGTGAGCAGGGGGGTGTCGGTGCTCTGCATGCTCTCGTTCTCTGAGGACTCTGACGACTCTGAGGAGGCGTACTCGGTGCGCGGGCGCCACGGCCCGGCGCCCGGCGGGCCGCAGGGCCCGGAATGCGCATCGGGCCCGCAGGCGTGGTGAACCTGCGGGCCCGAAGAGCTCAACTACCGAGGCTTCGCCTGGATCAGGCGGCGGCCTTGGGGGCGTTGACGTCCTCCGGCAGCGCCTTCTTGGCGACCTCGACGAGCGCGGCGAACGCGGCGGCGTCGTTGACGGCCAGGTCGGCGAGCATCTTGCGGTCGATCTCGACGCCCGCGGCCTTCAGGCCCTGCACGAAGCGGTTGTAGGTCATGCCGTTGGCACGGGCCGCAGCGTTGATGCGCTGGATCCAGAGCTGACGGAAGTCGCCCTTGCGCTTCTTGCGGTCGTTGAAGTTGTAGACGAGCGAGTGGGTGACCTGCTCCTTGGCCTTGCGGTACAGGCGGGAGCGCTGGCCGCGGTAACCGCTGGCCCGCTCGAGGATGACCCGGCGCTTCTTGTGGGCGTTGACTGCCCGCTTGACGCGTGCCACTTGATTACTCCTTGGGTTGGACCGCGGATGGCTCCTGGCGGTCCGTCAATCGATTGGGTCGGGAAGGATCAGCCGGTCCCGCGGGGGTGCCGCGGGCGGGCGATCACTTGCCGAGAAGCTTCTTGATCTTCTTGGCGTCGGCGGGGGCCATCTCGGCGTTGCCGGCCAGCTTGCGGGTCAGCGTCGAGGGCTTGTGCTCCAGGAGGTGGCGACGGCCGGCACGCTCGCGCAGCACCTTCCCGGAGCCAGTGATCTTGAAGCGCTTGCTGGCGCCGCTGTGCGTCTTCTGCTTCGGCATGTCGCCGTATCTCCTCGTCGGTCCGCCCCGGCCCGCACACTGCTGTGCGGGCCGGGAGTGGATTGATCTCCCGGCCGGGGCGGGAGCCCCGGCCGATGTGGCCGTCCGTGCGGGGCCGGGCCTTTCGGCTCAGCTCTCCTGCTCGGTGTCGGCCGGCTGCTCGACCTCGGCGGCGGGCGCGGCCTCGACGGCCTCGACGGCCTCGGCGGCCTCCTCGACGGCCTCCTCGACCTCGTCGGCCTGGGCGTCCGCGGCGGCACCGGGGGTGCGGCCCTGACGCTCGGCCTTGCGGGCGTCCGCGAGGGCACGCGCCTCGGCCATCGCCTCGGTCTTCTTCTTGTGCGGGCCGAGAACCATGATCATGTTACGGCCGTCCTGCTTGGCCGAGGACTCCACGAAGCCCAGGTCCTGGACGTCCTCCGCGAGACGCTGCAGCAGTCGGAAGCCCAGCTCGGGGCGGGACTGCTCACGACCGCGGAACATGATCGTGATCTTGACCTTGTCGCCCTGCTTGAGGAACCGGACGACGTGACCCTTCTTGGTGTCGTAGTCGTGCGGGTCGATCTTCGGCCGGAGCTTCATCTCCTTGATGACCGTGTGCGCCTGGTTCTTGCGCGCCTCACGGGCCTTCATGGCCGACTCGTACTTGAACTTGCCGTAGTCCATGAGCTTGCAGACCGGCGGCCGTGCGGTCGCCGCAACCTCGACCAGGTCGAGGTCGTACTCCTGGGCAAGCTCCAGCGCCTTGGCAAGCGGCACGATGCCGACCTGCTCGCCGCTGGGACCGACGAGTCGCACCTCGGGGACGCGAATCCGGTCGTTGATGCGGGGCTCGGTGCTGATGGGGCCTCCTCGGTTGCACCTAATTCAGTGCGGCCGTCGGGCGGCGGTCGCACGTCGTGGTTTCGACCACTGGGCGGGGCTTCATTCATGCTCCGCTGCCCGAAAAGGCACCGAACGCACGAAAAAAGCCCCGCACGGTACAGGCGGGGCTCCACACAACCGGGGTGTCCCTGGCGGGACACCGCTGGCGAGCGCACACCTGACGGCGTACGTCGCGGACCGGACCCGTCGACCCGGGGGCCGATCAGGTGGGAGACTGTCGCGGTTGCCCTCTCGGGCCTCCTGGGTGGAGCCTCCACTTGCTGGCCGGGTGTCCCTACGGACTCCTGGCCGGTCAGTCTCGAAGCATAGCAGCGTTTCGGTGGACACCGTTATTCCGGCCCCGGTCACGCCGCCTTGTACGCTCCCTGTGTACGTCCACCGGCCAGACGGAGTGAGCCACCTTGACCAGCCAGCCCCACGAGCACGACGACGAGCAGGCCGTCGGCTTCGACGACCTCACCCGCGACATCGCCGAGGTCCCGGCGGTCGAGGTGATCACCACCGTCGCCGTCCACCTCATGAGCGCGGCCGCCGTCAAGTGCGGGCTCGCCGAGGGCGGCGAGGCCGACAAGGACCTCGACGAGGCGCGCAAGCTGATCACCGCGCTGGCCGGGCTGGTCACCGCGGGAGCCCCCGAGATCTCCAACTTCCACGCCGCACCGCTCCGGGACGGGCTGCGCTCCCTGCAGCTCGCCTTCCGCGAGGCCTCGGTCGTCCCGGACGCCCCGGGCGCCGGCCCCGGTGAGAAGTTCACCGGCCCGGTCTACTCCTGACACGGCCCGGTCTGCTCCTGACACACGGGGCGGACCCGGAACAGGGGCTCGCCCGCTTCGAGTGGGTGACCCCTGAGGGGCGCGGGGAACTGCGCGAGGCGGAAGGCGCGACACCGTCACTTCCGTCCCGCGCAGTTCCCCGCGCCCCTCGTCGTTCGCCCTACTCCCCCACGGTGTAGAACGGCTCCTCGGGGAGGTCCGTGCGGAGCACGGCGAGCTGGAGGCCCCGGTCTAGGCGGACCCGGAGGGTGGCGTCGCCGGAGAGTCCCGCGACCAGTCGGTCGACGGCGCCCCGCAGCTCCTCCTCCCCCGCCCCGGCCGCCGGCACCAGCGCGAGCACCGCGTCCGCGTCGCCGTCCGGCCGCAGGTACCCACGGGCCACCGCCGGCTCCGCCGCGAGCAGCTCCCGCAGGGCCCGGTGCACGTCCGGATCGGCGGCCGGCCGGACGTACCGGCGGTTCTCGGCGACGGCCCGCAGCCGTGCCCCGTTCAGCACGAAGGTGACCGGCCCGGCCGGGTCGACCAGCAGGGTGTCGGCGCGCTCCGAGAAGGCCACCATCGCGGCCTGCGGGGCGGCGACCGGTGCCGGCCTGGCGTCCGCTCGCCAGCGGGCCATGGTCTCCAGCGAGGTGAAGGCCGGCAGGGCGCGCCGCCCGTCGGGGGCCTCGATCACGGGGACGGCCATGTCGCTGGTCTTCTCGTGCTTCAGCCCGTTCGCGTCGGTCTCGACCTCGCCGAGCAGGGCGACGATCGGCACCATCAGCCGGCTCGGGGTGAGGGCCTCGAGGAGTTCGGGCTCCTGCGACGGGTCCTGCGCCCAGGCGTCGAGGGCCCGGACGAGGCGCGGGTCGGCGGTGCCGTCGTCGTCGGCGAATCCGGGGTTCGGAATGTTCTTGCGCTCCACCCGTCGAGGGTATGCCACCCATATGTCCGGCTTCTCAGACGGTGCTCACCCCGGACTCACCTGACCCCGAGGAGTCCGGCCCAGGATCGCCCGCACGACCTCAGCCCGACGGACCCGAACCGCGGCCAGCCGGCGCCGCCGCCGGCAGCGCAGTGGCGCCTCCTGGTGGTGCTCGCCCTCACCGCCACGGCGGTGCGGCTGCACCGGGAGCGGTCGGACGGCACGGTGCCGGTGGCGGCGGCCGCGGTGTCGGCGACCCCGGCGGTCGACCTGGACGCGGAGCCGGCGGCCGCGGTGCGGGACGGCGGCGGCCACCTGGCGGTCGCCGTACTGGACACCGCCTCCGGGGCGGGTGCGGCGTACGGCACGGACCGGCTCGTCACCGCCGGCATCGTCAAGGTGCCCCGTCCGCCGCGGCGAACGGTCCGGCGGCTTCCCCGGCGGCCGCCTCTACCCAGCAGTAGGCGCCGTGTGGGACGCTGCCGCCATGGCCACCGACCTCGCCTCCGCCGTGTCCGGCGCCGTCTCGGACCGCTCCCGGTACGACCGGGCCACCGCGCACCTCGACGCGCCGTTCGCGATCGTCGACCTGGCCGCGTTCGACGCCAACGCGGCGGATCTGGTGCGCCGCGCGAACGGCAAGCCGATCCGGGTGGCGAGCAAGTCGGTGCGCTGCCGCGCGCTGCTGGAGCGGGTGCTGGCCACCGAGGGCTTCGCCGGGATCATGAGCTTCACCCTGGCCGAGTCGATCTGGCTGGCCCGGCAGGGCTTCACCGACGTCCTGCTCGCCTACCCGTCCGCCGACCGGGCCGGCTTCGGCGAGCTGACCGACGACCCGAAGCTCGCCGGGGCGATCACCGTCCTGCTGGACGACCCCGCGCAGCTGGACCTGATCGACTCCTCCCGCGAGGGGTCGGAGACCGTCCGGGTCTGCCTGGAGCTGGACACCTCGCTGGAGCTGTTCGGCGGGCGGGTCCGGTTCGGCGCCCGGCGCTCGCCGCTGCGCACCCCCGAGGCGCTGGGCGGCTTCGCCGAACTGGTGCAGAACCGGCCGGGCTACCGGGTGGTCGGCCTGATGGCGTACGAGGGGCACATCGCCGGCGTCGGCGACCGGGTGGCGGGCCGGCCGGTGCGCTCGCGGCTGGTGCGGATGATGCAGACCCGGGCCCGGGCCGAGCTGGCCGAACGGCGGGCCGCGGTGGTGCGGCGGCTGCGGCAGGTCGCCGAGCTGGAGTTCGTGAACGGCGGCGGCACCGGCAGTGTGGAGTCGACGGTGGCCGAGTCGGCCGTCACCGAGGTCGCCGCGGGCTCGGGCCTGTACCAGCCCCGGCTGTTCGACAACTACTCGTCGTTCCGGGGGCGTCCGGCGGCGCTGTTCGCCCAGCCGGTGGTCCGCCGGCCCGGGGTGGGCGCGGTGACGGTGCTCGGCGGCGGGTACCCTGCCTCGGGCCCGGCCGGCACCGACCGCTCCCCGGTGCCGTACCTGCCGGAGGGCCTTCGCTACGACCCGCAGGAGGGCGCCGGCGAGGTGCAGACGCCGCTGCTCGGCGCGGCCGCGGACGACCTGCTGATCGGTGACCGGGTGTGGTTCCGGCACGCCAAGGCCGGCGAGCTGTGCGAGCGGTTCGCGGAGCTGCACCTGGTGGAGGGCGACCGGGTGGTGGAGACGGTGCCGACGTACCGCGGCGAGGGGCGCACCTTCCTCTGAGGCGCGCCCCGCCGGGGCCGGGGATCCGTCAGGTGCCGCCGGGGCCGGTCGCCTTCGCGGCGGCGATGCCCTTGACGATCGTGTCCATCTGGGCGACGTCGGGCGCCTTATCGGCGATGTCGAAGCCGAGGTGGACGGTGACCAGGCTGCCCGCCTTCACACTGGGGAAGACCACCGTCTCCACGTAGCCGTCGTTGCCCTGCGGGGCGTCGACCTTCCAGCGGACGAGGTAGCCGCTGCGCCCGGCAACGGTGACCGCCTCCGACTTCAGCTCCTCATGGGACTTCACGTCGCCGTAGGCCTCCTTGGCCGCGGCGGCGATGTCGGTGAGGGCGGCCTGCTTGGCGTCACTGCCCTCGATGCTGTCGGTGGACGCGCCGCCGAGCGAGCAGCCGTCCTTGCCGTTGGGGCAGGTGTACGAGCCTATGGAGAGCGCGGCGTGGCCGTCGGGGGTGGTGGCCCCCTGCCACCCGGCGGGAACCGGCAGGCTGATGCCGTTCACCATGTCGATCGCGGTCGAGGCGTTCCGTCCGCCGCGGCCGGGGCCGTTGCCCTGGCCGTTGCCCTGACCGTTGCCGCCGCCCTGACCGTTGCCGCCCCCGTCGCCCTGGCCGCTGCCGCTGCCCTGGCCGCCGTTCTGACCGGGGAAGCCCGGGAAGCCGAAGCCGTCCGAACCGTTCCCGCCGGGGCGGTAGCGGCCGTCGAAGGGGCGGGCCGCCGACGTCCGGTCGTCGCCGTGGTCCATGGCCAGGTAGGTGACGCCGGATCCGACCGCGAGGCCGGCCACCGCGGCCACGGCCGCCGCGACGACCACCGGGCGCGAGGGGCGCCGGCGGGCCTTCGGCGCGGCCGCGACGGCCGTCGGCATCTCCGGGTAGCGGACCGTCGGCCCGTCGTCCAGGACGCGCCCCTCGATCACGGTGGGCTCGTCCTCGCCGGCGGGCGCCTCGGAACCCGGCACGGGCGCCTCGGCGCCGGGGGCGGGACGGGTGGTCGCCGTCCAGCCCTTGCCGTCCCAGTAGCGCTCGGATCGGGGGTCGCTGGTGGTGTCCTTCGGGTCCGGGTACCACCCGGCGGGAATCTGCTCGCTCACGCCATCGAATCTAAGGGCGGGCGGATAAGCGCCATATCAGCAGGAGGGTCGAAACGCCCTGTTCCCGATGAGATTACGGTGAGAATCGGATCAGGCTGCCGTTGACCCCGGCCGACTCGTCGCTCGCCAGCCAGGCCGCCGCGGCGGCGAGCCGTTCCGCGTCGCCGCCGCCGAGTGCGTTGAACCGGATGCCCTCCGGCCCGAAGGCGTCCGCGAGCTCCCGGGTCAGCGTGCCGACGCCCGCCGCGGCGACCGCGGCGGCCAGCCCGCCCTCCGCCGCCGGGCCCGCCAGGTTGACCACCGAGCCGCGCCCGTGCCGCCGCAGGTAGGGCAGCGCGGCCCGGCAGCAGAGGAAGACAGCGGTCAACCGGGTGCCCTGGACGACCCGCCAGGCGTCCGGCGGCACGTCCAGCACCGGGCCGTCGGCGGGCGGCGCCCCGGACGGGCCGTTCACCACCGCGTCCACTCCGCCGAAGGTCTCGTACGCCTCGTCGAACAGCGCCTCCACCATGTACTCGTCCAGCGGGTCGGTGTGCACGAACGGACCGCCCACCGAGCGGGCGACCGCCTGCCCCGCCTTCTCGTCCGGGTCCGCGCACACCACCCGGGCGCCCTCCGCGGCGAGCCGCCGGGCCGCCGCCGCCCCGGCCTCCCCCGCGAAGCCGCTCACGCCGGTCACCACCGCGACCTTTCCGGCCAACCGCCGGGGCACCCCCGGTTCCGCTCCCGCCATCGGGCACCTCCGCCACTCGCCGAGCACGTTCCGACACGACACGGTTACCGTACGTCGTACCGCCGACGGCGGCGGTGTGGCGCGTGCCGCACTCCCCGATCGTGCCGCGGCGGCCCGTGAGGAGGCAGAATGCCCGCCATGACTCCTCGGCCCGTGATCGGCATCAGCACCTCCGTCCTCGACGCGGCCTGGGGCCGCTGGGACAGCATCCGCACCGTCCTGCTGGCCGAGCGCTACCCGTCCGTGGTGCAGGCTGCCGGCGGGCTCGCCGTGCTGCTGCCGCCGGACGCCGCCGAGCACGCCGCCGACGCCGTCGCCCGGATCGACGCTCTGGTGATCGCCGGCGGCGCCGACGTCGACCCCGCCCGGTACGGCGCCGCGCGCCACCCCGAGACCGACGGCGGCGAGCCCGAGCGGGACGTCTGGGAGTCCGCGCTGCTGCGCGCCGCACTGGCCGCCGAGCTGCCGGTGCTCGGGATCTGCCGCGGCATGCAGCTGCTCAACGTGGTCCGCGGCGGCACCCTGCTGCAGCACCTGCCGGACGTGGTGGGCCACCAGGGCCACATCGGCGCACCCGGCACCTACGGGCGCCACCCGGTGCGGCCGGTGCCCGGCACCCTGCTCGGCGAGCTGCTGCCGGACCCCTCGGTGGACGTCCCCACCTACCACCACCAGGCGGTGGACCGGCTCGGCCAGGGGCTGTCGGTGTCCGCCTGGGCCGAGGACGGCACGGTCGAGGCGATCGAGGGCGCCGGGTTCACCCTGGGCGTCCAGTGGCACCCCGAGCAGGGCGACGACCTGCGGCTGATGACCGCACTGGTGCGGACCGCGGCCGCGGTGCGCGCGCAGGCCGCCGTCACCGCCTGACCGTCTCCGCGCGCGGCCGCCCGCCCGGATTCGCGCCCGGCGGCCCGAACGGCCGTGCGCGGCAACGACAACGGTCACCAGTGCAGGCTTTGGATCTTCGTCGGTTCTGGGGTTCACTTCGGGTGCGGGCGGTGTCCGCCGCCCGCACGGGCAGCACGTGCACGAGAGGACTCCGATGGCCGGCGACCACCACGAGCACGACCACGGGCACAGCGACCGCGGGCGCGGGCACGGCGGGCACGGGCACGGTGCGAAGGGCCATGCGCACAGCCACGGGGTGTCCGCCGACGCCGACCGGCGGTGGCTGGTCTCCGCGCTCGTGCTGATCACCGTCTTCATGGCGGGCGAGGTCGTGGTCGGCCTGGCGGCCTCCTCGCTGGCACTGATCTCCGACGCGGCGCACATGCTGACGGACGCTGCCTCGATCGCGCTCGCCCTGGTCGCCATGCGGCTGGCCGCGCGGCCGGCCCGCGGCGGCTACACCTACGGCCTGAAGCGGGCCGAGATCCTCTCCGCCCAGGCGAACGGCGTGACCCTCCTGGTGCTCTCCGCGTGGCTCGGCTACGAGGCGGTCACCCGGCTCATCGATCCGCCGGAGGTGCACGGCTCGCTGGTGCTGATCACCGCGCTGGTGGGGATCGTGGTCAACCTCGCGGCCACCTGGTGCATGTCCCGGGCCGACCGGACCTCGCTCAACGTCGAGGGCGCCTTCCAGCACGTGCTCACCGACCTGTACGCCTTCATCGCGACGGCGATCGCCGGCCTGCTTGTGATGCTCACCGGGTTCGTCCGGGCGGACGCGATCGCCTCGCTGGTGGTGGTGGCGCTGATGCTGCGGGCCGGCATCGGGCTCGTCCGCGACTCCGCCCGGATCTTCCTGGAGGCCGCCCCGGCCGGCGTCGACCCGGACACCGTGGCGGACCGGCTGGTCGCGGTGCCGCTGGTCGAGGAGATCCACGACCTGCACATCTGGGAGATCACCTCCGGCGAGCCGGCGCTGTCCGCACACATCCTGGTCGCCCCCGGTGGCGACTGCCACGCCGTCCGGCGCGAGCTGCAGCGCCGGGTCCGCGACGAGTACGGGATCGCCCACGCCACCCTGCAGGTCGACCACGTCGGCGAGGAGGGGCCGCAGGAGCTGCTGCAGATCACCAGCGCGCCGGCCGCGGCCGGCGACGAGGAGCACTGCGCGGAGGCCCACGGCCCGGTGCACCGCAGCGGCCCGCACCCGCACTGACCGCCCCCGGAGACGGACCGGTACGGCATGATGCGGAGGGTGACCGCACCGCGCCTGATGCTGCTCGACACGGCGAGCCTCTACTTCCGTGCCTACTTCGGTGTCCCGGAGTCCCTGAAGTCCCCCGCGGGCGAGCCGGTGAACGCCGTCCGCGGGCTGCTCGACTTCATCGCCCGCCTCGTCCAGGACCACCGGCCGGACCAGCTGGTCGCCTGCATGGACGCCGACTGGCGCCCGCAGTGGCGGGTCGACCTCATCCCCACCTACAAGACGCACCGGCTCGCCGCCGAACCCGCCGTCGAGGGCGAGGAGGAGGTCCCCGACACCCTGGCACCGCAGGTGCCGGTGATCGAGCAGGTGCTGGACGCCCTCGGCATCGCCCGGGTCGGCGTCCCGGGCTACGAGGCGGACGACGTCATCGGCACCCTCGCCACCCGCGCCACCGGCCCGGTGGAGATCGTCACCGGCGACCGGGACCTCTTCCAGCTGGTGGACGACGAGCGCGGGGTGACGGTGCTCTACCCCGTCAAGGGCGTCGGCTCGGCGCAGCCGGTCGACAACGCCCACCTGCTGGAGAAGTACGGCGTCGACGGGGCCTCGTACGCGGACATGGCCGCACTGCGCGGCGACGCCAGCGACGGCCTGCCCGGGGTCAGGGGAATCGGCGAGAAGACCGCCGCCCAGCTGATCCGGACGTACGGAGACCTGGCCGGGGTGCGCGCGGCCGCCGCCGACCCGGGTTCCAAGCTCACCCCGGCCCGCCGGAAGAACCTGCTCGAGGGCGCGGCCTACCTGGACGTCGCGCCGGCGGTCGTCCGGGTCGCCACCGACGTGCCGCTGCCGGAGTTCGACCCGGCGCTGCCCGCCGAGCCGCTCGACCCGATGGCGCTGGAGGCCCTCGCCGAGCGCTGGGGCCTCGGCGGCTCGCTCGAACGCGTCGTCGCCGTCCTGGCGGACGCCGCGTCCTGATGCCGCTCCGGGGCCGCGTGAGCGGTCCGGGAACGGGTCTCCGTCCCGCCGGGCGCACGGGGGTGCCCGCGCGCCCGGCGGCCGGGGTCAGCCGACCGAGGAGTAGGCGATGATGCCGCGGCGGAGGGCGTCGACCGCCTTGCGGGCGGTGCTCCGCAGGTCGGCGTCCTCACCGGCGGCGTCCTGGATCTGGCCGAGGACGTCGATCAGCTGCTTCGTCCAGCGGACGAAGTCGCCGGCCGGCAGGTCGGCGTCGCGCAGCACGGCGTCCAGGTTGTGGCCGAGGGCCCAGCGCCAGGCGACCCAGGCGAAGCCGAGGTCGGGCTCGCGCTGGCCGACGCCCTCGGCGGTGGAGATCCGGTGCTGCTCCTCCAGGGCGTCGAGGTGGCCCCAGATCCGGATCATCTTGCCGAGCGCGTCCTTGGCGGCGCCCTCCGGGACGCGCGGGGCGACGGCGTCGTCGGACTGCCGGGCCTCGTACACCAGCGCCGAGGCGCAGGCGGCGAGCTCGGCGGCGGACAGACCCTTCCAGACGCCCTCGCGGATGCACTCGGAGGCGAGCAGGTCGAGCTCGCCGTAGAGCCGGCCGAGCCGCTTGCCGTCGTCGGTGACGGTGTCGCCCTGCAGGTAGCCGAGGTCGGCGAGCAGGCCGCAGACCCGGTCGAAGGTGCGGGCGATGGTGTGGGTGCGCGAGCGCATCCGGCGTTCCAGCAGCTCCGTGTCCCGGTGCAGCCGGTGGTAGCGCTCGGCCCAGCGGGCGTGGTCCTCGCGCTCGTCGCAGCCGTGGCAGGGGTGCCGGCGCAGGTCGGCGCGCAGCCGGGTGATCTCGGGGTCGTCCGCGGCGGCGGCGCGGCCGCGGCGGTGCCGCTCGGGTTCGAGGTGGCCGGCCTTGGTGCGCAGGGCGGAGGCGAGGTCCCGGCGGGACTGCGGGCTGCGCGGGTTGAAGGACTTCGGGATCCGCAGCCGCTCGACGGCGGCCACCGGGTACGGGAAGTCGATCATGGCGAGCCGCTTCACCTGTCGCTCGGCGGTGAGCACCACCGGGCGGGGCCCGTCCTGGTAGTCGGGGTGCCGGGGACCGCCGCGGCCGACCGGCGGCAGCCCGGGGTCGAGGACGAGGGCGAGGCCGGCGAACTTGCCGGTGGGCACGTGGATGACGTCACCGGGCTTGAGCTGCTCGAGGGCCTCGACGGCGGCGGCCCGGCGCTGGCTGGTGCCCTCGCGGGCCAGCTCGTTCTCACGCTCCTTCAGCTGCCGGCGCAGCGCCATGTACTCGTCGAAGTCGCCGAGGTGACAGGTCATCGACTCCCGGTAGCCCTCCAGGCCCTCCTCGTTGCGCTGCACCTGGCGGGCGATGCCGACCACCGAGCGGTCCGCCTGGAACTGGGCGAAGGAGGTCTCCAGCAGCTCGCGGGAGCGGTGCCGGCCGAACTGCCCGACCAGGTTGACCGCCATGTTGTACGAGGGGCGGAAGGAGGACTTGAGCGGGTAGGTGCGGGTGCCGGCGAGTCCGGCCAGCGCCTCCGGGTCCAGGCCGCGCTGCCAGAGCACCACGGCGTGGCCCTCGACGTCGATGCCGCGGCGGCCGGCGCGGCCGGTGAGCTGGGTGTACTCGCCGGGGGTGATGTCGGCGTGGGTCTCGCCGTTCCACTTGACGAGCTTCTCCATGACCACCGAGCGGGCGGGCATGTTGATGCCGAGGGCGAGGGTCTCGGTCGCGAAGACGGCCTTGACCAGGCCCTTCACGAAGAGCTCCTCGACGACCTCCTTGAACCGCGGCAGCATGCCGGCGTGGTGGGCGGCGATGCCGCGCTCCAGGCCGTCCAGCCACTCGAAGTAGCCGAGGACGTGCAGGTCCTCGTCGGGGATGTCGTAGCAGCGCTGCTCGACGATCTCGCGGACCTGGCGGCGCTCGCTGTCGCGGTTGAGTCTCAGGCCCGAGGCGAGGCACTGCTGGACGGCGGCCTCGCAGCCGGCCCGGCTGAAGATGAAGGTGATCGCGGGCAGCAGGCCCTCGGCGTCGAGGCGTTCGATGACGTCGATCCGGCCCGGTGTCCAGACCCGGCCGGGCCGGCCGGCGGGCATGGAGCGGCCGCGGCCCTTGGCGAAGCGGTCCCGGCCACCGCCGCGGTCCATCTCGGAGCGGGCGAGCCGGACGAGTTCGGGGTTGACCGCCTTGGCCGGGTTGCGCGGCGCGTCCTTGGGTCGGCCGTCGCGGTCCGGGTTGGCGAACAGGTCGTACATCCGGTTGCCCGCCATGACGTGCTGCCACAGCGGCACGGGGCGGTGCTCGGAGACGATCACCCGGGTGCCGCCGCGCACCGTGTCCAGCCAGTCGCCGAACTCCTCGGCGTTGGAGACGGTGGCGGAGAGCGAGGCCAGCACCACCGACTCGGGGAGGTGGATGATGACCTCCTCCCACACGGCGCCGCGGAAGCGGTCGGCCAGGTAGTGCACCTCGTCCATCACCACGTAGCCCAGGCCGTTGAGGGCGCTGGAGCCCGCGTAGAGCATGTTGCGCAGCACCTCGGTGGTCATCACCACCACCGGGGCGTCGCCGTTGACGCTGTTGTCGCCGGTGAGCAGGCCCACCTTGGCGGCGCCGTAGCGCTTGACCAGGTCGCCGAACTTCTGGTTGGAGAGCGCCTTGATCGGCGTGGTGTAGAAGCACTTGCGGCCGCTCGCCAGGGCCAGGTGGACGGCGAACTCGCCGACGATGGTCTTGCCGGAGCCGGTCGGCGCGGCGACCAGGACGCCCTCGCCGGCCTCCAGGGCCCGGCAGGCCTCGATCTGGAACGGGTCGAGCGGGAATTCGTACAGCTGCTGGAAGCCGTACAGCGCGGTCGCCTGCTCGGCGGCCCGGCGGCGGGAGGCCGCGTAGGCCTCGGCGGGACTGAGCTGCTCCTCGGGCAGGGGGGCGTTCATCGGCGTCACCTTCTCTTCCCGTGGGAGTGCTGCCCGTGCGGGCCGGACGGGTGCGCAGACGGCGACGCCTGCGGCTGCGGGGCCGTCCGGACTGTCCGTCCGACCGGGGCGCAGCGGGTGTGGTGGGTGTGGTGATCGAGCATCTCGCCCAGAGGTTACCCGGCGTGGCCGACATCGATAGCACCCTTTTCCGGGTCCTGCGGGGCCGCTGCGGCGGGTGGTCACCGGGTGCGGTCGAACCGCTGCGACGGGTCGCAGGCGCGTTCGGCGGCGGGCCCGGAACTGGCAGTTCAATCACATCCTTAGTTGCAAATGTCTTCAAGTCGCCGCCGAATCGACGTCAAATGACCGACACTCACTCATCCACGATCGATTCCGGTCATCCAGCGAAGATTCCCGACCGTCTCCCTACAGTCGTTGCCGAACCCGCCCGAACGGTGCGGGCACCGCGACAGCAGGAGGAAGACGATGGCGAACCCGGAGACCGCGCTCAAGGAGGCCATGACGATCGAGGGCGCGATCGGCGTCGCCCTGGTCGACTACGGCAGCGGCATGGCCCTCGGGACGCTCGGCGACTCCGCCGAGCTCGACCTCAACGTGGCAGCCGCCGGCAACACCGACCTTGTCCGGGCCAAGATGCGGACGATGGAGATGCTCAACCTGCAGGACAACGGGATCGAGGACATCCTGATCACCCTCAGCAGTCAGTACCACCTGATCAGGCCGCTCACCACCTCCAGCGGCCGCGGACTCTTCCTCTACCTGGCGCTCGCCCGCAGCCGGTCCAACCTCGCCATGGCCCGCCACCAGCTGAAGCGGATCGAGGCCGGCCTTGAGGTCTGAGCCCACCCTGGGCCGTACCGACCCGGAGCCGGAGAGGGGGCCGCGTGCCCGTACCGCTGTACCAGGCCAAGGCGGAGTTCTTCCGGATGCTCGGCCATCCCGTCCGCATCCGGGTTCTCGAACTGCTGCAGACCGGCCCCACACCCGTCCGTGAGCTGCTCGCGGACATCGAGATCGAGCCGTCCAGCCTCTCCCAACAGCTCGGCCAGCTGCGCCGGGCCGGGCTGGTGACGGCCACCAGGGAGGGCTCCACCGTCGTCTACGCACTGGCCGGCGCCGACGTCGCCGACCTGCTCCGGGCGGCCCGCCGCATTCTGACGGAGCTCATCCAGGACCAGGGCGTGCTGCTCGCGGAGCTCAGAGCCTCCGACTGAGCCGACCGGCGGGCCCACGGCCGCCGCGCACACCCTCCTCCACTGCACCTCGACGACCACCGTCCGCCGGGCGGGGGCTCGATGACGCACGTTCACACGTCTTCCATGTGACCGATGACATGTGAAATATTACCCGCGCTCATCCGACCACCCCCGCCCGGAAGGACCGGTCCCGTTGAAGCGCACACCCTCCACGGCCCTCGCGGCCGTGCTCACCCTCGGCGCCCTCGCCGTCGGCATACCCGGCGCCTCGGCCGCGCCGTTACCCCCCGCCCCGCGGCTCGCCGCCGCCGAGCAGGCCCAGGGCGCCGAAGGCCCGCAGCCCGAACCCGTCCCGCAGGAGCGCCGGCGGCAGGCCCTGCGCACCGAGGCGCTGGAACAGCTGAACCGCGGCACCGTCGCCCGCACGCCCGACCACCGCGCACCCTCACGGGTGCGGATCGGCGACGACTACGTCCAGCTCGGCCTGGAGCGCCGCGACAAGGTGTTCGTGATCCTCGCCCAGTTCGGCGACCAGGTGGACACCACCACCCAGTGGAACGGCCAGCCGCGCTACGGCGGCACCCCCGGCCCCCGCCACAACGCGATCCCCCGGCCGGACGCGAGCGACACCCACACCTTCTGGAAGGCGGACTTCGACCGGGACTACTACCGCCGGATGTTCTTCGACGCGACGCCCGGCGCCAACTCCGTCCGCAACTACTACCGGACCCAGTCCTCCGGCCGGTACGACATCGACGGCACCGTCAGCGACTGGGTGACCGTCCCCTGGAACGAGGCCCGGTACGGCAGCAACAAGGGCCCGCAGGGCAGCGGCGCCTGGACGCAGACCCAGGAGTTCGTCCGGGACGCGGTCAAGGCCTGGTACGACGGCGAGATCGCCAAGGGCCGCACCCCGGCCGCCGTGAAGGCCGAACTCGCCCAGTACGACGTCCACGACCGCTACGACCACGACAAGGACGGCGACTTCGACCAGCCGGACGGCTACCTCGACAACGTGATCGTGGTGCACGCCGGCGTCGACGAGACCTGGGGCGGCGGCGCCCAGGGCACCGACGCCCTGTGGGCGCACCGCAGTTGGGCCTTCCCCGACCCGACCGGCAGCACCGGCCCGGCCGGTGACCGGATCGGCGGCGTGCCGGTCGGGGACAGCGGGCTCTACGTCTACGACTACCTGCAGGCCGGCGAGAACAGCGGGGTGGGCCTCTTCTCCCACGAGTACGGCCACAACCTCGGCCTGCCCGACCTCTACCCGCTGACCGGCGGCGACAACTCCGTCAACTTCTGGTCGCTGATGTCCTCCGGCTCGTACCTGGGCACCGGACGGAAGAACACCACCGGCGAGTACCCGGGCGATCTCGACGCCTGGAGCCGCCTCCAGCTCGGCTGGTTGAACTACGACGAGGCACAGGCCGCCACCCGGTCCAGCCACGCCCTCGGGGTGAGCGGCTACAACACCGACCAGGCCCAGGCCGTGCTGGTGCACCTGCCGCCGGGCCGCACCACCACCGACCTCGCCGACCCGTACGAGGGCGGCGCCCAGTGGTGGAGCGACACCGGGGACAACCTCGACAGCTCCCTCACCCGCACCGTCGACCTCACCGGCCGGACGGGACCCGCCGCCCTGGACGCCGCAGCCTGGTACGACCTCGAGCAGGACTACGACTTCCTCACCGTCGAGGCCTCCACCGACGGCGGGAAGACCTGGCGGCCGCTGCCCGGCACCGCCGACGGTGCGCCGATCCCCGCCACCCCGGCCGGCACCCCCGGCCTCAGCGGCGCCTCCGGCGGCTGGAAGAAGCTGCACGTCCCGCTGGACGGCCTCGTCGGCGGCAGCGTCGGCCTGCGATTCCACACCACCTCGGACTCCAACACCCACGGCAAGGGCGCACTCGTCGACGCCGTCCGGATCACCGCGGACGGGACCGAACTCCTCGCGGACGGCGCCGAGCACGGCGGCGACCCCGGCTGGACGGCCACCGGCTTCTCCGTGGTGCAGGGCCGCGCGGCCGTGCGCGAGCACCCGCGGGCCTACCTGGTGGAGAACCGGCGGTACGCGGGCTACGGCGCCTACCTGCGGACCGGGCCGTACAACTTCGGGTGGACCGGGGTGGCCGGCAGGGCCGGGGTGATCGACACCTACCCGTACCAGGAGGGCGTGCTGGTCTGGCTCTGGGACACCGCCTACTCCGACAACAACACCAAGGACCACCCCGGCACCGGACTGATCCTGCCGGTGGACGCCCACCCGGGGGCGATCCGCTTCAAGGACGGCACCCCGGTGAACGGGCGGGCCCAGACCTACGACGCGGTCTTCTCGCTGCGGCCCACCACCGCCTTCACCCTCCACAAGGCGGGGGAGGCCGTGCGGATCGGCGCCGAACCGGCCGTACCGGCCTTCGACGACCACCGCGGGACGTACACCGACCCGGCGCTGCCGCAGCTCGCCGTCGCCGTGCCGGACACCAACACCAGGATCGAGGTCGTCCGGGAGAGCCAGGGCGGGCGGATCACCACCGTCCGGGTCGGCCCGGCCTCCTGATCACGGCGCCCGACGGTCGTCGCACCACGGCGCAGCTGCCCGGCCGCACGGCGACACGGGCGCCATGACAGCGCGGTCGGGTGGAAGCACGGCCGAGTGACGGGACGACCGACCCACCGGCCCCGGCGGATCCCCGCCGGGGCCGGTGGCGTTGCCGTGCCGCCCGGCCGGTGGCCGCTCTCCCGGCGGGCCGCCCGCCCGGTGGGGCCGGGCCGGACGGCCGGGGCGGCCCGGCTCAGTAGCCGAAGCCGGCGGCGCCGGAGCGCAGCAGGGCGAAGGCCGTCCCGGTGTCCTCGACGGCCTGCCGGTGGGCGTCCGGCTCCGGCACGCCCTCGGAGAGCCGCCGCCAGTTGGTGCGGGTGAGGTCCTGCCGGACCGAGACGAACTGGGCGGCGAGCAGCCGGGCGGTCAGCTCCCCCGGTCCGCCGAGGGCTTCGGCGAGCAGCTCGGTGTCCCGGGCGATCCAGTCGAGCAGATGGGAGGAGAGGCTGGGAGTCCCGTAGACCAGCCGGTGGAAGGCCAGCACCTCGGGATCGGCGCACAGGCCGGTGGCCGCGTCGCGGGCGGCGAGCCGCTCCAGCTGGTGGCGTTCCAGGGCGTCCAGCGGGGTCTGATGCGGATCGCGGCCGGCGACCACCCGCCCGGACTCGCCGAGGTGGTCGGCGATCCGGTGCAGGACGAGCTCCTCCTTGGTCGGGAAGTAGCGGAACAGGGTGGGCTTGGAGACCTCGGCGGCGGCGGCGATCTCGAGTACCGAGACCCCGTCGAAGCCGTGCGCGAGGAACAGGCCGATCGCCGTGTCGGCGATCGCCTGCCGGGTGCGCTCCTTCTTGAGGGTCCGCAGACCGGGCGGCTCGTTCATGGCGGAGATTCTAACCCGAAGAACTGACTCGGGCTCTTTTGTTACCTGGTTGCATTTCTGACCGGGTTGCTGTTCCATGGGTGTCGTCCGGGCCTTCCCGAAGCCGCGCCCGGGTCCCAGGGGGAGGAGCTCCACCATGTCCGCAACCGTCCGCGACACGTCCGTCCTGATCTCCGGCGCCGGGCCGACCGGCCTGACGCTCGCCTGCCTGCTGGCCCGCCAGGGCGTGGCCGTCCGGGTGGTCGAGCTGGCACCGGAGCCGCACTCCGGCTCCCGCGGCAAGGCACTCAACGCCCGCAGCCTGGAGGTGCTCGCCGACCTCGGCATCGCCGACGCCCTGCTCGCCTCCGGCCGCACCGACCTGCCGTTCCGCCGCTACTTCGAGGGCACCTTCGCCGCCGAGTCGAACCCGGCGGCCGACACCCCGCCGACCCCGTCCGCCCCGTTCCCCAGCTCGCTCTTCCTGCCGCAGGACAGGGTCGAGGCGCTGCTGCGCGCCCGACTGGCCGAGCTGGGCGGATCGGTCGAGTTCGGCACCGAGCTCGTCGACTTCGCGCAGGACGACGAGCGGGTGACGGCCCGCCTCGCCGACGGGCGGGCGGTCGAGGCGCAGTACCTCATCGGCTGCGACGGCGGGCGCAGCACCGTGCGCAAGCGACTGGGCGTGGCCTTCACCGGCAACAGCGAGCCGGAGCCGGCCATGGTGGTGGGCGACCTCGAGATCAGCGGTCTGGAGCCCTCCGCGTGGCACCAGTGGTTCGGCCCGGAGGGCGCGCTGCTGCTCTGCCCGTTCGGCGGGGAGGACGACCGGTGGCAGGTGCAGGCCACACCCGAGACCGGGCCCGACGGCACGGCGCTGGCCCCCTCGCTGGAGGGCTTCCGCCGGATCGTCGCCCACCACACCGGCCGCGAGGACATCACGGTGCACCGGGCCGGCTGGCTCTCCAGTTGGCGGGTCAACGTCCGGGTGGCGGAGCAGTACCGGGTCGGCCGGGTGCTGCTGGCCGGCGACGCCGCGCACGTCCACCCGACGGCGGGCGGGCTCGGGATGAACACCGGCATCCAGGACGCGTGGAACCTCGGCTGGAAGCTCGGCCACGTCCTGACCGGTCGCGCCCGGCCGGCCCTGCTCGACAGCTACCAGGAGGAGCGGCAGCCGATCGCCGCCTGGACCTTGCGGACCTCCACCGCCGGGATGGCCGCAGTGGCGGAGGGCGCCCGCACACCGGGCGTCGGGCTGGAGGCCGTCCGGGTCGACGACCTCACCGGCCTGGCGCTCGGCTACCGCTGGAGCCGGCTCGCCGAGGACCGGCTCGGCGGCACCCTGCAGGCCGGCGACCGCGCACCGGACGCCCCCTGCACCGACGCCAAGGGGCAGCCGACACGGCTCCTGGAGACGTTCGAGGGCGACCGGTTCACCCTGCTCGCCTTCGGCCACCGCCCCTCCGCCGACCTGCCCGGACACGTCCGGACGGTCGCGGTCGACGCGGGCGACCCGGCCGGCCTGCGGGACACCGGGGGACACGCCCGGCGGGCGTACGGCGTCGAGGGCGGGGCGCTGGTGCTGGTCCGGCCGGACAACCACGTGGCGCTCGTCGCACGACAGGGCGAGGAGAAGGCCGTCCTCGACTACCTCGGACGCCTGTGAAGCGTCTCCCCCCGGGTGCCGGTCTCGCTTGTAAAGAGTTCTTTCTAAAGATAACTTTAGAAGCATGACCGAGGAGCATCCGGCGCCGGAGGTGCCGCCGACCGTGCAGCTCAGCGACCCGCGGGCGCTGAAGGCCTACGCCCACCCCACCCGGATGGCACTGGTCGGACTGCTCCGCCGCGAGGGCCCGCTCACCGCCACCCGCGCCGCGGAACTGGTCGGCGAGTCGGTCGCCAGCTGCTCCTTCCACCTCCGCCAGCTCGCCAAGTACGGGCTGGTGGAGGAGGCGGGCGGCGGGCGCGGCCGCGAGAAGCCGTGGCGGGCCACCGCCCTGTTCACCAGCTGGGACACCGCCGCCGCGGACCCGGCTGCCGCCGAGGCGGTCGGCGCCCTCCAGCGCACGGTGGTCGAGCGGTACGCCGCACTCGCCGTCCGCTGGCTGGAGGTCCAGCCGGACGAGCCGCCGGCCTGGCGCAGCGCCGCCGGCATCGGCGACACCCTGCTGCACCTGACCGCCGAGGAGCTCACCGAACTCGGCGCCCGGATCGACGAACTGACCCGCCCGTACCTGGACCGGCTCGGCGCCGGCGCCGAGCGCCCGGCCGGCAGCCGGCCCGTCCTGGTCGTCCGGATGGCACTTCCGGTCGACCTCCCGCCCACCGCCGACCGGCCGCCCCCCGGCCACCACCCGCACGACACCGCCCCACCGCAGGGCCCCACCGAGGAGGAGGCGCGGTGACCGCCACGACCGAGCCCACCGGGACACACGCCTCCGGGTCGACCGCCGACCCGGCAGCTGACCCCACAGCCGGCCCCGCGGTCGGCACCGCAGTCGGCCCCGTAGTCGGCCAACCGGACCGCCCCGGCCGTCCCGACCGCTGCGGCCGGCAGCTGATACCCGCCCTGCTCCGGGTCACCGAGTTCCGCCGCTACTGGACGGGCCAGACCATCTCGGCGGTCGGCGACCAGATCACCACCATCGTGCTGCCGCTGGTCGCGGTCAGCACGCTGCACGCCGACGCCGGCCGGATGGGCCTGCTCACCGCCGCGGGCTGGCTGCCCAGCCTGCTGTTCGCCCTGCACGCGGGCACCTGGGCGGACGGCCGCTCCGACCGCCGCCGGGTGATGATCGTCGCCGACGTCGCCCGGGCCGTACTGCTGCTCACCGTGCCGCTCGCCTACCTGCTGGGCGTCCTGACGCTCACCCAGCTGTTCGTGGTGGCCTTCGCGATGGGCACCTTCGCAGTGCTCTTCGACGTCTGCAACGCGCCGCTGTTCGTGGCGGTCGTCCCGGAGAGCCGCTACGTGGAGGGCAATTCGCTGGTCAACGGCAGCCGGGCGATGTCCTCGGCGGCCGGGCCCGGCATGGGCGGCGGCCTGGTGCAGCTGCTCGCGGCACCGCTGGCGCTGGTCGCCGACGCGGTCTCCTTCCTCGCCTCGGCCTTCGCCCTCGGCAGCATCCGGCCGACCGAGCCGCCCGCCGAGCCGCAGGCCCGCGGCCGGATATCGGCAGGGTTGCGGTTCATCGCCACCACCCCGATCATGCGGGCGGCGCTGCTGGGCACGGCGACGGTGAACCTCTTCACCTTCATGATCGCCGCACTGTTCGTGCTGTACGCGACGACCGAACTCGGCCTGTCCGCGGGCCTGCTCGGCACCGTGCTCAGCGCGGGCGCGCTCGGCGGCCTGATCGGCGCCGCGGTGACCGGCCGGATCAGCCGCCGGATCGGCATCGGCCGGGCGGTGGTGCTCGGGCTGATCGCCTACCCGGCGCCGCTGCTGCTCGTCCCCGCGGCACACGGCACCACCCTGCCGGTGGTCGCGCTGCTGCTGGCCGCGGTCTTCGGCTCAGGCATGGGCGTGATGCTCCTCGATATCACAGTCGGCTCGCTCTTCGCGGCAGTAATCCCGGATCGGCTCCGATCCCGGGTCTCCGGCGCCTATCAGGCGGTGAACTACGGCATCCGTCCGCTAGGTTCGCTTCTGGGAGGGGTGCTCGGCAGCACGCTCGGCCTGCGGCCGGCACTCTGGGTCGCCGCCATCGGTGCGCTCACCTCGTTCCTCTGGCTGCTGCCGTCGCCGATCCCCGGCCTCCGCACCCTGCCCGACGCGCAGGAGGAGAAGGGACTCTGACCCATCGTCAGGGAAATTCCGGGGAGTCGGGCATATGCCCGAGGAAACTGCCGGAACCCTCCCCCGCGCCGTCCACGGCGCGGTAGCGTTACGCCCCGTTGGGGCTACAGCCAGTAAGGGCGTGGCCACGGACGCGTCACGGGGGCGCTGAGGAGGGGTGCACACCATTGCCGGGGATCGACGACTGCCTGATCGAGGCGATGACCATCACCGGGGCTCTCGGTGCCAGCCTGGTCGACTGGACCAGCGGGCTCGCCCTCGGCGCCGCCGGCGCCGGCCCCGGCGGTGACCACGACGCCGGGGCGGCCGACGCCACCGAGGTGGCCCGGGCCATCACCCAGACCTCGTCCTTCGCCGACCCGGCCGCGAGAACCGCCCCAGCCGAGGACGTGATCGTCACCTCGGCCGGCACGTACCACCTGATCCGCTTCGTGGAGACGGCGTTCGACAGCAGCGTCTTCCTCTACCTGCGGCTCGACCGGGCCACCGCCAACCTCGCCATGGCCCGGTTGCGCCTTGCCACCATCGCCGACGGACTGGTGCTCGCATGATGCAGCCGACCCTGCAGCCGATGCTGCCACCGGCCCCCGAGCCGGTCGCCCACCGACCCACGACCAGGCTGCCCCGCAGGCACCGGTCGGGCTTCGCCCCGGCCACCGTCTTCGAGGCCGCCCTGACCGACCTCGCCGCCGACCTGGCCACCGGCGCCCTGCACGGCTCCGCCGGCACCGTCCACCTGGTCGACGGCGAGGTGGTGCATGCCGAGAGCCCGGCCACCCCGGACGTCGGCACCCTGCTCACCTCGGCCGGCCGGCTGTCCGCCCGGACCTGGGCGGACGCGATGGCCGCGACCCGCGGCAGCGGCACCGCCGCCGAGCACCTGGTCGCCGCCGGGGCGATCGGCCGCGGCGAGCTGGAGCTCTGCCACCTCACCGCCGTCCTGGACGCGGCCTTCTTCGCGCTGCCGCAGAACGACGGCCCGATCGGCTTCCTGCCCGGGGTGCGGCCCGGGCTGACACTGACCCGGCCGCTGGAGGCCGGGGCCATGCGCCTCGCGGTCGGCAAGCGCCGGGCGCTGCTCGACCGCACCCACCCGGCTGCGTGCCTGGACGTCTCCCCCGTCCACGCCCGCACCGAACCGGCAGGCGCCGACCGTCGGGCCGCCGCCTGCAGCGGCCGCCGCCGGGCTGTGCTCGCGGCGGCCGACGGGTACCGCACGCCCGCCCAGATCGCCCGGCTGCTCGGCCGGTCCGCCTACACCACGCTGCTCGACATCCGGCACCTGGCGGCCGCCGGGCTCATCGAGACCCCGGCGCCGAGGGACGGGCCCGCCCCGGTCGCCGCAGCCCGCGCGGCCGCCGGCCCGGTGGTCGCACCCGACCCGTCGTCCGCACCGGTACGGCCGGGCGGAGTGCCACCGCAGGCCGGGCCGCCCCCGGCCCACCCGGAGGTACTGCTGCCGTCGCCGGCGATGCACGACTTCCCGCCAGATCCGGAGATCGCCCTGCTGCTCCGGATCCGAGCCGCCCTGGAGGCCCGACTGTGAGCGTCCCACCCGCCCGTACGCCGTTCCGGGCCGCGTCATGAAGCGCGCCCTGCGCCAGTTCACGGCGAAGCGGACACCCGCCCTGCCAGAGCCGGAGGTGCTCAGCGAACTGCGCGGGCTGCGCGCCACCGTGCCGCACCTGACCGGCGGGCTGGTCGCCACCACCGACGGGCTGGTGGTCGCACACGACACGAACGGCCTGGAGCCGGAGGGTCTGGCGGCACTGACCGCGGCCGCCCTCGGCGTCGGCTCCCGGCTGATCGAGGCCAGCGGCCAGGGCGGCTTCCGCGAACTGCTCACCCGGGGCGAGCACGGCTACACGGCGACGTACGCGGCCGGCGGATACGTCGTGCTGACGCTGTTCGCCGGGCCGGACGCCAACGTCGGCCGGCTGCACTTCGAGGCCCGCCGGGCCGGCGGCCGGATCGCCGCGATCGCCGATGCGGCCCTGGAGCGCCAGGACCGCTCCTGACCACGTTTCACCACGCATCACCGACACACCGTCAATCCACCTTTCCGGAAGGAACCACCATGGCCAGCACGGAGCACGCCCTCAAGGACGCGATGAGCTCGATCGAGGGCGCCATCGGCGTCGCCCTCGTCGACTACAACAGCGGCATGGCCCTCGGCACCATCGGCGGCGGCGCGGAGCTCGACCTGAACGTCGCCGCGGCCGGCAACACCGACGTCGTACGGGCCAAGGTCCGGGCGATCGAGATGCTGAACCTCAAGGAAGCGATCGAGGACATCCTGATCACCCTGTCGACGCAGTACCACCTGATCCGACCGCTCACCAGTCGCTCGGGCAAGGGCCTGTTCCTCTACCTCGCCATCGACAAGCAGCGTTCCAACCTGGCGATGGCCCGCCACCAGCTCAAGCGCATCGAGGCCGAGCTGGAGGTCTGACGGCAGCACAACGGGTAGCGGGCCGGGGCGATCCCCCGGCCCGCCGGTGCGTCCGGGTCCGTCCGGGTCCGTCCGGGGTCGTCCGGGCCGCGAAAGGAACGGGCAGAACCCTGGCCGGCATTGAGGTGTCACACATAACATGGCAATGTGAAATTGCACATGCCGTGAGGTCGCCCCGCAGCGCCCGACCCCGCACCCCCGAAGGAGAGCCAGCCCGCCGTGACCACCGACGCCGTGACCACCGACGCCGTCCCCGCCCCGCCGAACACCGGCAGCCACGACCTCCCGGTCTCCCCCGCCCTCGACGCCTTCATGGGCACCGCCTGGGCGCCCAGCCCGCTGCCCGCCTCCGACCGGGTCGCCGCCCACGCGGTGACGCCGGCCCGCCGGGCCGCCCTGGCCGCGGCCTTCCCGGGGGAGCGCCTGGTCGTGCCCGCCGGGCAGCTCAAGGTCCGCAGCAACGACTGCGACTTCCGCTTCCGCCCGCACAGCGCGTACGCCTGGCTCACCGGCCTCACCGGCGAGGAGCAGGTCGGCCATGTGCTGGTGATCGAGCCCGACGGCGAGGCGGTGCTGCACGTCCGCCCGCGCTCGCCGCGCAGTGGCGGCTCCGAGTTCTACCGGGACCGCCGTTACGGTGAGTTCTGGGTCGGACGGCGGCCGGACCTCGCCGAGGCCGAGCAGTTGACCGGCATCCGCACCGTCCACCTGGACGCGCTCGCTAAGTCCGTCGGCCCGCAGGCCCGGGTGCTGGCCGGGGTGGATCCTGCGGTGGACGCGCTGACCGGCCGCCCGGCCGCGGACCGCACCGCCGGGGACGACCGGCTGGCCGCTGTGCTCTCCGAGCTGCGCCTGGTCAAGGACGCCTGGGAGGTCGACCAGCTCCAACTCGCGGTGGACCACACCACGGCCGGTTTCGAGGACGTCGTCCGCGCCCTGCCCGAGGCCCTCCGCCACCACCGCGGCGAGCGCTGGCTGGAGGGCACCTTCGAGCGGCGGGCCCGGCTGGAGGGCAACGGCACCGGGTACGAGACGATCGTCGCCTCGGGCGCGCACGCCTGCGTGCTGCACTGGATCCGCAACGACGGGCCGCTCGACCCGTCCCGACTGCTGCTGCTCGACGCCGGCGTGGAGACCGACTCCCTCTACACCGCGGACATCACCCGCACCCTGCCGCTGAGCGGCAGGTTCACCAGCGCCCAGCGGGACGTCTACGAGCTGGTCCTGGCCGCGCAGGACGCGGGCATGGCAGCCGTCCGGCCAGGAGCGAGTTTCCGCGATTTCCACCGGGCGGCGATGACGGTGATCGCCGAGGGGCTCGCCGAGTGGGGCGTGCTGAAGGTGTCCGCCGAGGAGTCACTGCGGTCGGACA
Organism: Kitasatospora sp. DSM 101779; assembly: GCF_025655475.1. Classification (GTDB taxonomy): domain Bacteria; phylum Actinomycetota; class Actinomycetes; order Streptomycetales; family Streptomycetaceae; genus Kitasatospora. Next base: position 1,722,833 of record NZ_JAHTIK010000001.1, read on the forward strand.
GCGGCCTGCACCGCCGGTACACGCTCTGCAGCAGCGGTCACATGCTCGGCCTGGACGTGCACGACTGCGGCAGGGCGCGCGCCGAGACCTATCTGGACGGCCGCCTGGAGGAGGGCCACGTGCTCACCGTGGAGCCGGGCCTCTACCTGCAGCCCGACGACGAGACGCTGCCGCCGGAGCTGCGCGGCATCGGCATCCGGATCGAGGACGACCTGGTGGTCACCGCGGACGGCGCCCGGCTGATGTCGGCCGCACTGCCGCGCACGGTCACCGGCATCGAGGAGTGGATGGGCACCCTGCTGGGCTGACGGACGGACACCTCCGTCCCCCGAACTCCCACCACGGGCGGGGCGCCGGTCCTCGGCGCCCCGCCCGCACCCGTCCCCTCCTTCACCCGCTCCCCCACCCGCACCCGCACCCGTCCCC
>NZ_JAHTIK010000001.1:1723283-1739847 GCF_025655475.1 Kitasatospora sp. DSM 101779
GCCCCCCCACCCGCAGCCGCTCAACCGCTCCCCCGCCGCAGCCAGCCTCCACCCCACCCGAGGCCCGCCGAAATAGTAGCCATGTACTTAATAGCCATGTACCGTATCTGCCATGAGCAATGATCCCCCCGGCCCGACGCCCGGCTTCCTGGTCTGGCGGCTGGCCATGAAATGGCGGGTCGCCGTCGACCGGGCCCTCGCCCCGCTCGGCCTCACCCACGCGCAGTACGCCCTGCTGGCCTCGTTGTACGGCGTCCAGCGCTCCGGGGCGCAGCCCAGCCAGCGCGAACTCGCCGACCACACCGGCCTGGAGGCGCTCTACGTCTCCAAGCTGGCCCGCACCCTGGAGGCCGAGGGCCTGCTGGAGCGGGCCAAGGACCCGGCCGACAGCCGCGCCGTCCGGCTGTCGCTGACCACCGGCGGCCGGGAGACCACACGCCGCGCGATCGCCGTGGTCCAGCGGCTCCTGGAACAGCTGACCGCGCCGCTCGGCGGCCCGGCGGCGGAACGCACCGAGGCGCTCGTCCGCGATCTGACCGCCCTGCTCGACGCATCACTCGACGCACTGCTCGACACCCCGCCCGAAGCAACGGAGGAGTAGCCATGCCCGAGATCGCCGTCCTGGACTCGGCCGTGCACTTCGAGGAGACGGGCAGCGGGACGCCGCTCGTCCTGCTGCACGGCAACCCGACCTCGTCCCATCTGTGGCGCAACGTCATACCCCGGATCGGCGGCCCGTTCCGGGTGCTCGCGCCGGATCTGATCGGCATGGGCCGCTCCGGCAAGCCGGACGTCCCGTACCGCTTCGAGGACCACGCCCGGTACCTGGACGCCTGGTTCGACGCGCTCGGGCTGGAGGCGGCGGTGCTGGTGGGCACCGACTGGGGCGGCGCGCTCGCCTTCGACCGGGGCGCCCGGCTGCCGGAGCGGGTGCGCGGGGTGGTCTTCATGGAGACGATCGTGCGGCCGATGGCCTGGTCGGAGTATCCGGCCGCGGCCCGGGCCCGGTTCGAGGCCTTCCGCACCCCGGGGGTGGGCGAGGAGTTGGTGCTGGACCGGAACGTCTTCATCGAGGGTTCGTTCGACCAGACCGTACTCACCGGGCTCGCCGAGGCGGACCTCGACGTCTACCGCAGCCCCTACCCGACCCGGGAGAGCCGGCGTCCGTTGCTGGAGTGGCCGCGGGCGATGCCGCTGGACGACGAGCCGGCCGACGTGGTCGCGCGGGTGAAGGCGTACGGCGACTGGCTGGGCGGTACGCCCGAGGTACCCAAGCTGCTGCTGACCTTCGACTCCTCGCCGACCCTGATGATCGACCCGGCGATGGCGGCCTGGTGCGCGGCGAACATCGCCGGCCTGGAGACGGTGCACTGCGGTCCGGCCGGCCACCAGGCGCCGGAGGACCGGCCGGAGGAGATCGCCGCAGCGGTCACCGCCTGGGCGGGCCGCCACTTCGCCCAGCCGGCGGCTGGCCTGGCGATCACGGGCGGAGCCGGATGACGAGCGCTGCGGCCGTGACGGTGCCGAGGTGGACGTAGCGCGTTCGTCGTATCCGGTCGCGACCGCGCGGAACTGTTCCAGCGTGTTGATGGCCCGCTCGACGGTGTTGCGCCTGGCGTACCGCTCCTGGTCGAAGCCGGGTGGCCATCGGTGCTCCCGCGCCGCCGACGGCCGGGCCGCTCGGTCGGCCTTCTCCGGGATGACGTGCCGGATCCCGCGTCCACGCAGGTAGGCACGGGTGCGACGGCTGCTGCAGCCCTTGTCGACGCTGACGCTGACGCTGTCGGGTGTCGTGCGAGGCCGGGCGGGCACCCGGATCCGTTCCATGACAGCCTCGAACCGGGTGCGGTCAACCCGCTGACCGCACGTCAGGACGAGCGCGACCCCTTCGCCCTTGAACAGCAGGTCCGCAGCCTGCCCGCAGCCGCGCGATGTCCGCAAGCCCGGGCCCGGTGGCGCCCGCAGGAGCGCGGGCACCACCGACATGCGTCACATGTGCGCGTTCTACGCGTTCGGGTCCCAGTCTGCGAGCTGCTCCATCGGCTCGGTGTCGCCGGTGGTCTCCAGGCCGTCGAGCGGGACGCGCGCGTAGAAGTAGAGAACCAGGTCGCTCGCTGCGCCTCGCATCGCCATGTCGCCCGGCTCCGCGTCGGCGGCGAGGTCGTCGCAGCGGACGCCGTCGGCGTTGAGGGTCAGGCGCCAGGAGCGGCCCTCGGTCGCGTGCAGGTCGATGGTCGCCGGCTTGAACGGCCAGGGGACGGTCGTCGCCGAGACGGTCGTCAGGAACTCGTCGACGCCCTCGACCGCGACGTCGGTCGGCAGCGGCTGTGCGGCGCCCTGGGTGAGCTGGACGTCGTAGGTATGGACGGCGATCTCCTGGATCTGGTGCCGGGCCACGGCTCCGCTGGTCTCCGGGGCCTGCGAGCGGCCCCACCAGGTCCAGCAGCCGCGGTCCGGGCCGGCCTCGCGCATCGCGTCGAGCATGAGCTCGGTCGACTCGGCGAGCCAGGCGTCCAGGGCTTCGCGGTCGCGGGGCGCGGTCGGGGCGCCCTTCGGGTCCGTCCTCGCCGGGGGCTCGGCGCCCGGGCCCGCCGCGACGATGGCGGCCTGGCGGCGGCGGCCGTCGCCGAGGTGCTGCACCAGTTCGCGCAGCGTCCAGTCCGGGCAGGTCGGGACCTGGACGTCAAGGTCGGGGGCGGACGCGATCGCGGCGCGGAACGCGGCCGAGCGGTCTTCGATCAGCCGCAGGACCTCGGGGAATTCCAAGATTTTTTGCACGCCGGGTTGTGTATCACGGCGCTCCGGCCGCCGGGTAGCGAATTTGTCGGACGAACGCGTCGACGGCCGGGCGGAGCGCCGGCTACGAAGTCACTCCCAGCAATCCCGCACCCCTGGCCGATGTCAGCTGCCTGAGTGGTGTGTGCGGCCCGGCGGCGCCAGCTCCGGAGGACTGGAGCGAGGTGGGCCGTGGCCTGGCGATCAGGCGAGCCGTTGACAGGACTGTGGGGCACAGGGGTGATCTGACGGACGCTCGGCGAGAGCGGCTTGCGCCCGCTGCTCCCCCCGTGATCGCCAGGACAGCCCCCAGGCCCTCACCGGCCCCGGGTTGACCGGCGGATGCTCTTCGCGGACGGCTCCCGGTCCGCCGGGCGGCCGGTGAGCACACGGCAACCTCGCAGCAACAGACGGGCAACGCGCGGGAATCCGACCGGCCCTAATTTCTGTCACCCGACAGAAAACGCCTGCGGAAGGCCGGTGCCCCATGACCACCAGCACATCGCTCGCTCCCGCCGGGTCCTCCGGTCCGCCGTCCGCCGGAGCGATCCCCTACCCGCAGCAACTCCACCGCACGATCGGCAGGTTCGGCTCCTTCGCGGCGGGCTTCTCGTTCATCTCGGTGCTGACCACGGTCTTCCAGCTCTTCGCCTTCGGCTACGGCGCGGCCGGCCCGGCCTTCGTCTGGACCTGGCCGGCAGTGCTCGCCGGGCAGTTGCTGGTGGCCGCCTGCTTCGCCGAACTCGCCGCCCGCTACCCGATCTCCGGGGCGATCTACCAGTGGGCGACCCGGCTGGCGAGCCCGGTGTACGGCTGGTTCACCGGCTGGCTGATGGTGCTCGGCCAGGTGGTGGTGGTCACCGCCGCGGCGCTCGCCCTGCAGGTGGTGCTGCCCGCGCTGTGGCCGGGCTTCCAGCTGGTGGGCGGCGACCCCGCGCCGACGACCGCGAGCGGCGCGGCCAACGCGGTGCTGCTGGGCACCGCGCTGATCGCGCTGACCACCCTGGTCAACGCCGTGGACAACCGGGTGCTGTCGCTGGTCAACGGCATCGGGGTGACGGCCGAACTCGCCGGCATCGCGCTGATCCTGGTGCTGCTGTTCACCCACACCGAGCAGCCGGTGGGCGCGGTGCTCCACACCGCCCCCACCGGCGGCGGCTTCTGGACGCTGCTGGTCGGGGCCTTCACCGCGGCGTACGTGATGATCGGCTTCGACAGCGCCGGCGAGCTCTCCGAGGAGACGGTCGCCCCGCGCCGCACCGCGCCGCGGACCATCCTCACCGCGCTCGCCGCGGCCGGGGTCAGCGGCGGTCTGCTGCTGCTCGGCGGTGTGCTGGCCGCCCCCAGCCTGACGGACGGCAGGCTCGCCACCGAGGGCCTCTCGTACGTGCTGACCAGCAGCCTCGGCGACGGCCTCGGCCGGGTGCTGCTGGCCGACGTGGCGGTCGCGGTCTGCGTCGGCACCCTCGCGATGCAGACCGCCGGTACCCGGATGGTGTTCTCGATGGCGCGGGACGGCGCGCTGCCCGGCGCCCGCAGGCTGGCCGCGGTGGCGCCGGCCAGCGGCATGCCGCGGTGGGCGGCGCTCGCGGTGGGCGTGCCGGCGGTGGCCTTCCTGTTGCTCAACCTGGCCTCGCCGGCGGCCTTCCTGGCGCTCTCCGCGACCTGCATCGTGCTGGTCTACGCGGCCTACGCGCTGGTCGTCGGCGCGCTGCTGGTCCGCCGGTTGCGCCGGCTGCCGCTCGGCGAGGGCGGCCCGGACGTGGACGAGACCGGCCGGCCGCTGTTCACCCTCGGCCGCTGGGGGCTGCCGGTCAACGCGCTGGCCCTGCTCTACGGCGTGGCGATGACGGTCAACCTGGCCTGGCCACGTGCCTCGGTCTACGACCCGGACGGCGGCCACTGGTACCTGCGGTGGTTCGCGGTGCTGGTGCTCGTCGGCGCGGTCGCGACAGGTGCGGCGTACCGGCTGCGCCGCCGCTGAAGGCGGGCCGCGCCGGCCGGCCCTCACAGGAGCCGCTCGCCCTCCCGGCGGGCGGCTTCGGCACGCTCCGGGCCGCAGCCGGCGAAGCGCAGCGCGGCGTCCGCCACGGCCCGGGCCACCGGCTCCGCCGTGCGGCCGCCGCCTTCCCGTGCGACCGCGACCCCGCCCTCCACCAGGCCGAACAGCAGGTCGGTGCGCAGGGCCGCGTCCGCGCCGGGGTCGAGCAGCGCGAGCAGCCGCCCGTAGGCCGCCTTCAGTGCCTCGCGGGCGCCCCGGAAGCCGGCGAACCGCTCGCCGCGGACCTCGGGCAGCTGGTAGAGCGCGCCGAGGTTGTACAGGCCGCCGAAGAGCAGTTCGGAGTCCCTGGCGGCCAGCGCCCACAGCCGGGGGGCGGGGTCGGCGTCCGGGTCGGCGAGCAGTGTGGTGGCGAAGGCCAGCGAGGGTTCGACGGTGCTCTCCAGCAGGGTGGCGAGGATGTCCTCCTTGCCCGCGAAGTAGTGGTACATCGAGGCCTGGCGCATTCCGGCGCGCTCGGCGACGGCGCGGGTGGTGGTGGCGGCGTAGCCGTTGCGGGTGAAGAGTTCGGCGGCCGCGGCGAGCACCTGCTCGCGCGGGGGGAGACCGCTCGCCGAGGGGCCCTGGGCGCGCGGCCGGCCGACCCGTCCGGAGGTGGTGGCGGTACGGACGGCGCGGGCGGTCGGACGACTGGTGGCGGACACCCGGCGATCCTCGCACACCACCGCACGTCACGGCGGCCGGCGATCACGGTGAGGGGACGGTAACTCCCGTGTTACGCACGGGCAATGGCGGCGAAGCCGACCCTCCCTAATTTCTGTCGCATGACAGAAATCCACGAGGCCGAGGCCGGCACCGCCACCACCACGGCCGCCCGCGCCCACGCCAGGTCCCAGGCGGGCACGGTCGTCGACTGCATGCCGCTGCTGCCGCCGCCCCCGGGCACCCTGTGGTCCGAGACCGTCGCCGCCGGCGGCTACAGCCACCTCGTCCTCCCGGCCGGCACCCTGGTCACCCTCACCGACCGGGACGGCGACGCCTGCGCCCACCTCCTGCTGTACGTGACCGGACGCCCCTGGGAGCGGCTCAACGCGGCCGACACCGTCAAGGTGCAGTGGAACGCCTACCTCACCGAGGGCAGCCAGCTCCTCTCCGACCAGGGCCGGGTGCTCGCCACCCTGGTCGAGGACACCTCCGGCCGGCACGACGCACTGGCCGGCGCCTCCACCGCCGCCCGCAACACCGCCCGCTACGGCGACGGCGCCGTGCACGGCGCCTCCCCCGCGGGGCGCGAGCTGCTCACCCTGGCCGCCGCCAAGCACGGCCTGACCCGGCGCGACCTGCCCGCCCCGGTCTCGTTCTTCCGGGGCGTCACCGTCGCGGCGGACGGCACCCTGCACGCCACCGGTTCGGCCGGCCCCGGCGCCAGAGTCGTCCTCAGGCTGGAGCAGCACACCACCCTGCTGCTCGCCAACACCGCCCACCCGCTGGACCCGCGCCCGGCCTGGCAGTGCTCGCCGCTGCAGGTCACCGCCGTGCCCGGCGAGGTGACCGGCCCCGGCGACCCGCACTGGGACGCCACGCCCGAACGCCACCGCGCCCACCTCAACACCGCCGCCCTGGGGGCCCGATGACCGTCCTGCTCGACACCGAGGTGCCCGCCCGCGGCGCCTGGTCCGCCGTCGTCCGCCGCGGGCAGCTCCTCACCGTCACCGACCTGCACGGCAACCAGGCCGTGGACTGCCTGCTGTACGACGCGCACGACACGTCGATCCGCTACAGCGCCGCCGACACCCTGCAGGCCCAGGGGTCGGTCTTCGTCGACAAGGGCACCGTGCTGCTCTCCACCGAGCACACCCCGCTGATGACCGTGGTCGAGGACGACTGTGGCCGGCACGACACCATCGCCGGCGCCTGTTCCAAGGAGTCCAACACCCTGCGCTACGGCCACCACACCTGGTCGCAGCACGCCTGCGTGGAGAACTTCCTCGCCGAGGGCGCCCGGCACGGCCTCGGCAAGCGCGACCTGGTCTCCAACATCAACTGGTACATGAACGTGCCGGTCGAGGCCGACGGCACCCTCGGCATCGTCGACGGGCTCTCCGCGCCGGGCCTGCGGGTCGTGCTGCGGGCCGAGACGGACGTGCTGGTGCTGGTCTCCAACTGCCCGCAGATCAACAACCCGTGCAACGGCTTCGACCCCACACCCGTCCGCATGACGATCACCGAGGACTGAGCGGGACATGGCCTACGACACCCTGCTGATCGCCAACCGCGGCGAGATCGCCGCCCGGATCGTCCGCACCGCGCGCCGGATCGGCATCGCCACCGTCGCCGTGTACTCCGACCCTGACCGCTCCGCGCCGCACGTCCGGCTCGCCGACCACGCGGTGCGGCTCGGCCCGGCCGCAGCCAAGGACAGTTACCTGCGCACCGACCTGGTGCTGCAGGCCGCCCACGACAGCGGCGCGGGCGCGATCCACCCCGGCTACGGCTTCCTCTCCGAGGACGCCGCCTTCGCCCGGCGGGTGGAGGCCGCGGGGCTCGCCTTCGTCGGGCCCACCCCGGCCCAGCTGGAGGTCTTCGGCGCCAAGCACACCGCCCGCGCCGCCGCCGAGGCCGCCGGCGTGCCGCTGCTGCCCGGCACCGGGCTGCTGCCGGACCTGCCCGCCGCCCTGGCCGCCGCGGAGGCGGTCGGCTATCCGGTGATGCTCAAGGCCACCGGTGGCGGCGGCGGCATCGGCATGCAGGCCTGCCGCGACGCCGCCGAGCTCGCCGACGCCTGGGAACGGGTGCAGCGGGTCGCCGCCGCCAGCTTCGCCACCGCCGGCGTCTTCCTGGAGCGGCTGGTCGAGCACGCCCGCCACGTCGAGGTGCAGGTCTTCGGCGACGGCACCGGCCGGGTGGTCACCCTCGGCGACCGGGACTGCTCGCTGCAGCGCCGCAACCAGAAGGTGCTGGAGGAGGCGCCCGCGCCGGGCCTGCCCGACCGGGTCCGCCGTCAGCTCGCCGACTCCGCGCGGGAGCTGTGCGCCTCCGTCGGCTACCGCTCGGCCGGCACCGTCGAGTACGTCTACGACGCCGCCCGCGAGGAGGCGTACTTCCTGGAGGTCAACACCCGCCTCCAGGTGGAGCACCCGGTCACCGAGGCGGTGTACGGGGTCGACCTGGTCGAGTGGATGCTCCGGCTCGCCCAGGGCGACCGGTCGGTGGTCCGCGAGGTCGGCGCACCCGACGGCCACGCGGTCGAGGCCCGCGTCTACGCCGAGGACCCGAGCCGCGACCACCGGCCCAGCGCCGGACTGCTCACCGAGGTCGTCTTCCCGCCCGGTGTCCGTGTCGACACCTGGGTGGAGACCGGCACCGAGGTCACCACCGCCTACGACCCGATGCTCGCCAAGGTGATCGTGCACGGCACCGGACGGGCCGATGCGTTCGCCCGGCTCACCGACGCGCTGGACGGCACCCGCATCCACGGCATCGAGACCAACCTCGGCCTGCTGCGCGCCGTCCCCTCCGTGCCCGAGGTCACCGCGGCCGACCACCACACCGGCACGCTGGCGCACGTCGCCGACCCCACCCCGCGGATCGAGGTCGTCCGGGCCGGCACCCAGACCACCGTCCAGGACTGGCCGGGCCGCACCGGCTACTGGCACGTCGGCGTACCGCCGTGCGGTCCGATGGACGACCTCTCCTTCCGGCTCGGGAACCGGGCCCTCGGCAACCCCGAGGGCGCCCCCGGCCTGGAGTGCACCCTGCTCGGCCCTGCACTGCGCTTCACCGCGCCGACCTGGGTCTGCGTCACCGGCGCGCCGACCGCCGTCACCGTGGACGGCCGGCCGGTGCCGCAGTGGGAGCCGGTGCTCGTCCCGGCCGGCGGCCTGCTGGACGTCCCCGCCCCGCCGGGCCCGGGCCTGCGCTGCTACCTCCTGGTCGCCGGCGGCATCGAGGCCCCGGACTTCCTCGGCAGCGCCGCCACCTTCACCCTCGGCGGTTTCGGCGGCCACGGCGGGCGGGCGCTGCGCACCGGCGACGTGCTGCACGGTGGCACCGGACGGCTCGGCGAAGGCGCGGGCCCGGTCGCCGACCGCCCCGGGTTCACCTCCGAGTGGCGACTGCCCGCGGTCGAAGGACCGCACGCCGCACCGGAGTTCTTCACCGAACAGGACATCGCCGACTTCTACGCCGCCGACTGGTCGGTGCACTTCAACAGCGCCCGCACCGGCGTCCGCCTGGTCGGCCCGAAGCCCGCCTGGGCCCGCCCGGACGGCGGCGAGGCCGGCCTGCATCCGTCCAACATCCACGACACCCCGTACGCGGTCGGCGCCGTCAACTACACCGGTGACATGCCGGTGCTGCTCGGCCCGGACGGCCCCTCGCTCGGCGGCTTCGTCTGCCCGGCGACCGTCGTCTCCGGCCAGCGCTGGAAGCTCGGCCAGCTCCGCCCCGGCGACACCGTCCGCTTCGTGCCCGTCACCGCCGAGGACGCCGTCGCGCTGCGCGGCACGCCGGCCGCCGCACCGCGTGCCTCCCGCCCGGCGATCGTGGACGGCGGCGTGCTGCACCGCACCCCTGGGGCGCCCGACCGGCCGAGCGTGACCTACCGGCGCAGCGGCGACGACAACCTGCTGGTCGAGTACGGGCCCATGCAGCTCGACCTGGCGCTGCGGATGCGCGTGCACGCGCTGGCCGAACGGCTCGCGGCGCGGCGGCCGGCGGGCGTCGTCGACCTGACCCCGGGCATCCGCTCGCTGCAGGTGCACGTCGACCCGGACGTCCTGCCGCTGTCCGAACTGATGCTGCTGGTCCGGGAGATCGAGCGGGCGCTGCCCGCCACCGACCGGCTGGTGGTGCCGAGCCGCACCGTCCACCTGCCGCTGTCCTGGGACGACCCGGCGACCCGGGAGGCGATCGAGCGGTACATGGCGGGTGTCCGGGACGACGCGCCCTGGTGCCCGTGGAACATCGAGTTCATCCGGCGGATCAACGGCCTCGCGGACGTGGACGAGGTGTACCGCACGGTCTTCGACGCCGAGTACCTGGTGCTCGGGCTCGGCGACGTCTACCTGGGCGCGCCGGTGGCGACCCCGCTGGACCCGCGGCACCGGCTGGTCACCACCAAGTACAACCCGGCCCGCACGTGGACGGCCGAGAACTCGGTCGGCATCGGCGGCGCCTACCTCTGCGTGTACGGCATGGAGGGGCCGGGCGGCTACCAGTTCGTCGGGCGGACGGTGCAGATGTGGTCGGGCTGGCAGCAGCGCGGACCGTTCGAGCCGGGTGCACCGTGGCTGCTGCGGTTCTTCGACCGGATCCGCTGGTACCCGGTCTCCGCGGAGGAACTGCTGGAGATGCGGGCCGACATGGCGGCCGGCCGGTTCGCGCTGAAGGTCGAGGAGGGCGAGTTCGCGCTGGCGGACCACCTGCGCTTCCTCGACGAGAACGCCGGCCCGATCGCGGAGTTCCGGGCCGCCCAGGCGGCGGCCTTCGCGGCAGAGCGGCAGGCTTGGGAGGAGGCGGGCGAGTTCGACCGGGCCGAGCGGGCGGCCGGCACCGCACCGGCCGCGCCGCGCACCGTCACCCCGCCGCCGGGTGGCAGTGTGGTGGAGGCCGAGTTCACCGCCTGCGTGTGGAAGGTCGACGTGGCACCGGGCGAACGGGTCCGCAAGGGACAGCAGTTGATGGCACTGGAGGCGATGAAGATGGAGTCGGCGGTCATCGCGGACCGGGACGGCGTGGTCGCGGAGCTGCTGGTCGGCTCCGGCGACCAGGTCGAGGCCGGCAGCCCGCTCGTGGTGCTGGGGGCGATCGCGTGAGCGCCGCCGTCGGGGCCGTGGAGCGGGTCCGCCGGGCGTACGCGCGGATCGCCGCCGCCGACCGGCCCGAGGTCTGGATCGACCTCCGTCCGCAGGCGGAGGCCGAGGCGGAGGCCGCCCTGGTCGACGCCCGGGTCGCCGCCGGCGAGCACCTGCCGCTGGCCGGCACGGTCTGCGCGGTCAAGGGCAACATCGACGTCGCCGGGCTGCCCACCACCGCCGGCTGCCCCGGCTACGCCTTCCTGCCCGAACGGGACGCCCCGGCCGTGGCCCGGCTGCGCGCGGCCGGCACGGTCGTCCTCGGCACCACCAACCTCGACCAGTTCGCCACCGGCCTGGTCGGCACCCGCAGCCCGTACGGCGCGGTGCGCGGCACGGCCGACCCGGAGCGGATCGCCGGCGGGTCGAGCTCCGGCTCGGCCGTGGCCGTCGCCCTCGGCATCGCGGACCTGGCGCTCGGCACCGACACCGCCGGCTCGGGCCGGGTGCCGGCCGCCCTCAACGGCATCGTCGGCCTCAAGCCCGCCCCCGGCCGGGTGCCCACCGAGGGCGTGGTGCCCGCCTGCGCGAGCCTGGACTGCGTGTCGGTGTTCGCCCGGACGGTCGACGAGGCGGAGGCCGCCCTGCGGCTGCTCGCCGACCCCGCGCCGGCCGCTCCTCCCGCCAGGCGCCCCGGCCCCTGGCGCATCGCCGTCCCGGCACCCCTGGCACCGGACGTCCTCGCCGACGGCTGGGCGGAGGCGTTCGCCGCGGCGGCCGACCGTTTCGCCGCGGCCGGCGCCGAACTGCGCGGCCTCGACCTCGCGCCCTTCGACACGGTGGCGGCGATGCTGTACGAGGGCGCGTTCGTGGCCGAACGGTACACGGCGGTGGGCGAGTTCGTGGACGCGCTGGCGGAGAAGGGCGGCGACGGCCTCGACCCGGTGGTCGCCGGCATCATCGGCGCCGCCCGCCACCTCCCCGCCCACCGGCTGTACGCCGACCTGGCCCGGCTGGACGGCCTGCGGGCCGCCGCGCTGGCCGAACTCGGCGACGCGGACGCCCTGCTGCTGCCCACCACCACCTGGCACCCGACCCTCGCCGAGGTCGCCGACGACCCGGCCGGCAGCAACGCCCGGCTCGGCCGGTTCACCAACTCGGCCAACCTGCTGGGTCTCTGCGCGATCGCGGTACCGGCGGGCACCGTCCGGGGGCTGCCCTTCGGCGTGATGCTGGTCGGCCGGGCCGACACCGAGGCGCGGCTCTGCACCCTCGCCCGCCTGCTCACCGAACCCCCCGTCCGGCTGGCGGTGTTCGGCGCCCACCTGACCGGCCAGCCCCTCAACGGCCAACTCGCCGCCCTGGGCGGCCGGTTCTGCGGCGAGGTAAAGACGGCACCGACCTACCGCCTGTACGCCCTGGACACCGTCCCGCCCAAACCCGGCCTCGTCCGGGTCGGGACGGACGGCGCCGCCGTCACCGGCGAGCTCTGGGAGCTCCCCGCCGCCGGTCTCGGCACCCTGCTGGCCGCCCTCCCCCACCCCATGGCCCTCGGCCCCGTCCTCCTCGCCGACGGCACCCGCACCCCGGGCTTCCTCTGCGAACCCACCGCCCTGACCGGAGCCGAGGACATCACGCACACCGGCGGATGGCGCTCCTACCTGGGCGCTCCACCAGGGGCGTGATCACCCGGGCGCACCGGACCGGCCCACCCCGCCGGCATCTCCCGAAAACCCGGCACCTGACTTGCCCCGAATCGGCCCGGGATGTGAAGGTGTCGTGCACTTGCAAGGAGGTGGCCATGATCGCTGGCCCTGGTTTCTGGGATCAGGAGATCGAACGGGCGGGCTGGTCGCGCGCGCTGTCCGCGGGCCCGGCCGATTTCCCGGAGATCGCGGGGCGCAGCCGGGTCTGGGGCCGGAACTGCTACGTCCGCGGGCGGGACCGGCTGGTCATCGAGTGGTCGGACCAGGTGACGATAGCCGCGGCCCTCCTGAACGGCCGGCCGTGTCCGCTGGGCTCGCCGGAGGACCTGTCGGTGGCGATAGCGCCGGAGCGCCGGCCCGGCTGGTGACCTTCGCCGGCGCGGGTCGGGCGTCTCAGCGGGCGCGGAGCCGCAGCGGCTCCTGCTCGGCGGCGGCTTCGAGTCCGGCCGCCCAGAGCGAGCGGACGTGTCCGAGGTGGCGGGACATGCACTCCTCGGCGGCCTCGGCGTCGCCGGCGATCATCAGGTCGAGGAGTTCCAGGTGCTCCTCGGCGCTGGAGACCAGTTCGCCGCGCTGGTCGAGCCGGGTGAGTCCGTACAGCCGGGACCGCTTGCGGAGGTCGCCGACGGTCTCGACGAGCCGGGCGTTTCCGGCGAGGCCGAGCAGGCCGAGGTGGAAGCGGCGGTCGGCCTCCAGGTAGGCGATGAGGTCGTGCTCGCGGGCGGCGGCGACGATGGCCTCGGCCGCGGGGCGGAGGGCCTCCAGCTGGTCGCGGGTGGCGGTGCGGGTGACCCGTCCGACGGTGGGGACCTCGATCAGCGCGCGGATCTCGGTGAACTCGTCGAGGTCGCGCTCGCTGAGTTCGGTGACCCGGAAGCCCTTGTTGCGGACGGCTTCGACGAGGCCCTCCCGGGCGAGGTCGAGCATGGCCTCGCGCACGGGGGTGGCGGAGACGCCGAAGTCGGCGGCGAGGGCGGGTGCCGAGTAGACGACGCCGGGGCGCAGCTCGCCGGAGATCAGGGCCGCGCGCAGGGCGTGGGCGACCTGGTCGCGCAGTCTCTCCTGGACGGAGATGAGGGCGCGGGGCTTGAGGTCCGCCATGGTGTGCCTCCGGAGGTGTACTGGACCCCATCGTACAATGTCACGTTGCGCCGAGCCCGGTGGTGCTCTCGTACTGGGCGGCAGCGACCGCAAGGTCCTCCCAGGCCATGCCGACGCTCTTGAACAGCCGTGGCCGATCATGGGGGACAACTGCCGCACCTGTCACCAGTTCTGAAAGATTAGCAAGCGGTACCGGGCCGTCCTCGGCGAAGGCCGCCACCAGGTCCCCGGCCTCCCGCAGCGCCGCCGACCTGGCCTCGGCGTACAGCGCCGACCTGCGGACGAGCGCGGTGTCGACCTCCCGGGCGTCCGGTTCGTGCGAACCGACCGCGGCGACGGCGGCGTGCGGCGCCACCAGCCGCCCGTCGAAGAGCGGGCTGCGGGCGGTGGTGCAGCAGACGACCAGGTCGGCCTCGGCAACGGCGTCCGGTCCGCCGACCGCCGCGGCGGTGCCGCGGGACCGGGCGTGTGCCGCGAGTTCCTCGGCGGGGCCGCGGCGGCGGCCGACCACGGTGACCAGCTCCAGCGGCCGGACGGCGAGCAGCGCGGCGAGGTGCCCGTACGCCTGCGGTCCGGTGCCGAAGAGCACCAGGTGCCGGGCGTCGGGGACGGCGAGCCGGTCGAGGGCGAGGGCGGTGACCGCGGGGGTGCGCAGGGCGGTGAGCGAGGCGCCGTCGAGCAGGGCGAGCGGCTGCAGGGTCGGCCCGTCGAGCAGCAGGTAGCCGCCGGTGATCCGGGGCAGGCCGCGGCCGGGGTTGGCGGGTGCCACCCCGGCGATCTTCACACCGGCGTAGCGGCCGGCCGCGGCGGGCATGAGCAGCAGTTCGCCGGCCGGCACCGGGACGGCGGTGCGCGGCGGTGCGGTCTCGGGGTCGAGGCCGGCCGCGAGCGCGTCGGCGAGGGCGCGGACGGCCGCGGCCGGGTCGAGGGTGAGCGGCAGGTGGGGGATCACAGCAGGAAGCCCGCTCCGAGGTCGTCGTGGGGGTCGAGCAGGAAGCGGTGCTCGCCGGTGCGGTGGGCGGTGCCGGTGACCTCGGTGAGCAGCCCGCCGTCCCGCTCGCCGAGCACCCGCCCGGTGAAGGCGGTGCCGATCAGCGACTCGTGGCGCAGTGCCTTCCCGACCGGCAGCAGGCCGTCGGCGGCCAGCAGGGCGAGCCGGGCGGAGGTGGCGGAGCCGCAGGGCGAGCGGTCGATCTGCCCGTCGGCGAAGACGGTGACGTTCCGCTGGGCGGGGCCGTCGGCGGTGTCGGGCAGGGTCTCGTACAGGACGGTGCCGTAGACGCCGGAGAGCCGGTCGTCAAAGGGGTGCCGGGTGGCGGGGTGGCCTTCGAGGGCGGCGCGGGCGGCCTGTCCCGCGGCGGTGAGGCCGGGCAGCCGGGCGGGGGTGACGCTCAGCCCGAGGTCGGCGGCGCGGACGAAGGCGTAGCAGGCGCCGGCGTGGGCGACGTCCACCGTGCAGGGCCCGTACCGGGTGCTGACGTCCAGAGCGCGGGCGGTGACGAAGGCGGGCACGTTGCGGAAGGCGATGCCCGTGGTGCGTCCGCCGCTGCGCTGCACGGTGGCGGCGACCCGCCCGGAGGGGACGTCGATCCGCACCTCGGCGGTGCCGTCGGCGGGCGCGGGCACCCGGCCGGTGTCGACCGCCCAGGCGGCGAGGGCGATGGTGCCGTGGCCGCAGGCGGTGGAGTACCCGTCCTTGTGCCAGAACAGAACGCCGAGGTGGGCGCCGTCGTCGTCGGGCGGCACCACGAAGCCGCCGTACATCCCGGCGTGGCCGCGGGGTTCGCGGGTGAGCAGGCGCCGCAGGTCGTCCAGCGGGCCCCGGCGTGGTGCGGTGGCGGTGCCGCCGGCGCCGATGGCGACGGCGCGGCGTTCGGCGACGCTCTCACCGGGGACGGGCGGCAGTCCGCCGCTGACGATCCGGAAGGGCTCGCCCGCGGTGTGGTAGTCGACGGCCTCGACCACGGCGGGCCCGGGTGGGGTGCTCATGCGCCCGGGAGGAGCGTGACGGTGCGGCTCGCGGTGTAGAACTCGAGGGCGGCGGCGCCCTGTTCGCGTCCGCCGTAGCCGGCCGAGCCGGTGCCGCCGAAGGGCAGGTGGAAGTCGACGCCGGTGGTGGGGGCGTTGACCCGGATCATGCCGGCGGCGAGCCGGTCGGCGGCGGCGAGCGCGGTGTCGAGGTCGCGGGTGTGCACGGAGGCGGCGAGGGTGTGCCGTCCGGCGTTGGCGAGGGCGATCGCCTCGTCCAGGTCGGCGGCGGGCAGCAGGACGGCGAGCGGGCCGAAGTACTCCTCGGTGCGCAGCGGGTGGCCGGCGGGGACGTCGGCGAGCAGTGCGGGTTCGAAGCCCCAGCCGGGGCCGGGGGTGCGGCCGCCGCCGGTGAGGACGGTCGCCCCGGCGGCGCGGGCGGAGTCGACGGCGCCGGTGAGGCGGTCGAGGGCGGTCTCGCCGATGACGGGGCCGCGGTCGGCGGCGGCGAGCCGCTTGGCGAGGGCCTCGCGGAGCGGTTCGTACGCGGCGCCGACGGCGATCACCTGGCCGGTGGCGGTGCACTTCTGGCCGGCGTACCCGGCGACGGCGGCGGCGAGGTGGTCGGCGGCCTGTTCGATGTCGGCGTCGGGCAGCACGATCGCGGCGTTGAGGCCGCCGAGTTCGGCCTGCGCGGGGATGCCGCGGGCGGCGGTGGCGGCGACGACCTGCTGCCCGACGGCGGTGGAGCCGGTGAAGGAGACCACGTCGGCGGTGTCGACCAGGGCGGCGCCCTCCTCGGCGCCGCCGGGCACCACGGTGAGCACGCCCTCGGGCAGGCCGAGGAGTTCGGCGAGGCGCAGCGCGCAGGCGGTGGCCTCGGGGGCGGGCTTGAGGACGGCGGTGTTGCCGGTGGCGAGCGCCGGGGCGGCCTTCCAGACCGGGATCGCCAGCGGGAAGTTCCAGGGGGTCACGAGCCCGGCGACGCCGTGCGGGCGGCGGCGGGTGAGCAGCAGTCCGGGCCCGGCGGCGGTGTCGTGGACGGCGCCGACCGGGGCGTAGGGCGCCTGCGCGTAGTAGCGGAGGATGGCGACCGCGCGGGCGGCCTCGCCGCGGGCCTCGCCGAGCGGCTTGCCGACCTCGCGGGCGGCGAGCCGGGCCAGTTCCTCGGCGGCGGCCTCGAGGGCGTCGGCGGCGCGGCCGAGGGTGGCGGCGCGGGC
>NZ_JAHTIK010000001.1:1739872-1786645 GCF_025655475.1 Kitasatospora sp. DSM 101779
CGGCCCCGGCGGCGTACCAGCCGGGCTGCGCGGCGCGGGCCCGCTCGACGGCGGCCCGGGTGCCGGCCGCACCGGCGGCGTCGGTGGTGATCACGAGGTCGGCCGGGTCTGCGGGGTTGTGCGAGGTGACGGTCACGGGAGGGCCCTTCGGGTGGGTGGCGGGCGGTGCGCGGCGTTCGGGCGGGTCACAGCAGGAAGCCGGCCGGGAAGGGGTCGTCGGGGTCGAGGAAGTACTGGGCGGTGCCGGTGAGCCAGGCGCGGCCGGTGACGGTCGGCACGATCGCGGGGCGGCCGGCGACGGTGGTGCGTTCCACGATGCGTCCGGTGAAGGTGGTGCCGATGAAGGACTCGTTGACGAAGTCCTGGCCGATCGGCAGTTCGCCGCGGGCGTTGAGCTGGGCCATCCGGGCCGAGGTGCCGGTGCCGCACGGAGAGCGGTCGAACCAGCCGGGGTGGATCGCCATGGCGTGCCGGGAGTGCCGCCCGGTGGAGCCGGGGGCGACCAGCTGCACGTGGTGGCAGCCGTTGATGGACTCGTCCTCGGGGTGGACGGGCCGGTCGCTCTCGTTGATCGCGGCCATCACGGCCAGCCCGGCGTCGAGGATCTCCTGCTTGCGGGCCCGGTCGAAGGGCAGGCCGAGCCGCTCCAACGGCAGGATCGCGTAGTAGTTGCCGCCGTAGGCGAGGTCGTAGGAGACGGTGCCGAACCCGGGGACGTCGGCCTTGAGGTCGAGCCCGGCCGAGAAGGAGGGCACGTTGCGGATGGTCACGGCCTTCGCCGCGCCGTTCTCGACCCGCACCTCGGCGGTGACCAGACCGGCCGGGGTGTCCAGCCGGACGGTGGTCACCGGTTCCCGCACCTCGACCATGCCGGTCTCGACGAGAACGGTCGCGACGCCGATGGTGCCGTGGCCGCACATCGGCAGCAGGCCGGAGACCTCGATGAAGAGCACGCCGAAGTCGGCGTCCGGCCGGGTGGGGGGCTGCAGGATCGCGCCGCTCATCGCGGCGTGCCCGCGGGGCTCGTACATCAGCAGGGTGCGGAAGTGGTCCAGGTGCTGCTGGAAGTGCACCCGCCGTTCGGCCATGGTGGCACCGGGCAGCGTGCCGAACCCGCCGGTGATCACGCGGGTGGGCATGCCCTCGGTGTGCGAGTCGACGGCGTGGAAGACGTGGCGGCTGCGCATGCCGCTCCCCCTCGGTGGTCGGGGCCGGCCGCGCCGGGTGGGCGGCGGCCGGCGGACGGGACGACGGCTACGACAGGCCCTCGGCGAGGGCCTTCTCGGTGGCGGCGCGGACGGCGGCCGCGACCTCCGGGGCGAGCGGGCCGCGGGGCGGCCGGCAGGGGCCGCCGGGCAACCCGGCGATGTCCATGGACAGCTTGATGGCCTGCACGAACTCGGTCTTGGAGTCCCAGCGCAGCAGCGGGTGCAGGGTGCGGTAGAGCGGCAGTGCGGTGGCGAGGTCACCGGCGACGGCGGCCTCGTACAGCGTGACGGAGGCCTCCGGCAGGGCGTTGGGGTAGCCGGCGATCCAGCCGACCGCGCCGGCGAGGGCGAGCTCCAGCAGCACGTCGTCGGCGCCGATCAGCAGGTCGAGGCCGGGGGCGAGCTCGGCGATCTGGTAGGCGCGGCGGACGTCGCCGCTGAACTCCTTGACGGCCACGATCGAGCCGTCCGTGTGCAGCCGGGCGAGCAGCTCGGGCACCAGGTCGACCTTGGTGTCGATCGGGTTGTTGTACGCCACGACGGGCAGCCCGGCCTTGGCGACCTCGGCGTAGTGGGCGCGCACGGCGGCCTCGTCGGCGCGGTAGGCGTTGGGCGGCAGCAGAAGCACCGACCCGGCGCCCGCCTCGGCCGCCTGCTCGGCCCAGCGGCGGGACTCGGCGGAGCCGTACGCGGCGACGCCGGGCATCACCCGCGCGCCGTCGCCGGCGGCCTCCACGGCGGTGCGCACCACGCGGGCCCGCTCCTCCGGGGTGAGCGTCTGGTACTCGCCGAGCGAGCCGTTCGGGACGACGCCGTGGCACCCGGCGTCGATCAGCCGGCGGACGTGCTCGCCGTAGGCGTCGTGGTCGACCGTGAGGTCCTCGCGCAGCGGCAGCGCGGTGGCGACCATGATGCCGCGCCAGGGCCGGGCGGGGTCGTACGGGACTCGGGTCATGGGTTTCGCTCCTGAGTGGTGAGGTGTGACATTTTATAGATCTGGACGGGCCGCCACAAGGCCGACCCGCCGACCCCCCGACATGCGGGCCGCCGGCGGCGCCGGCGTACGGGCCGACCGGCCCGCAGGCCGGGCGGTCCGCTCAGGACCTGCCGTCGGAGGGCCGCGGGGCGGCCTCGGCCAGGTGCGAGAGCGGGACGGGGCAGGCGAGCGGGCGGCTGTCGGGGCGCGCCGGGCCGCCGCCGGAGAGGCAGGCGACCGCGGGACCGCACATCCGGCCCTGGCACCACCCCATACCGGCCCGGGTGAGCAGCTTGACCGTCCGGGCGTCGCCGGCGCCGAGCTCCTCGACGGCCTCCCGGATCCGGGAGACCGGGACCTCCTCGCAGCGGCAGACGTCCGTCCCGGGGGTGAGCCAGTCCGTCCAGCCCGGGCCCGGGCGGTGAGCGGCGGCCAGCAGGTCGGCGAAGGCCCGCCTGCGGCGGCGCGCCGAGCGCAGTGCGGTGGGCACCGGCCGCCCGGCGATCTCCCGGGCGGCGATCTCGCCCTCGACCAGCGCGAGGTCGGCGCCGCCGACGCCGCAGGTCTCCCCCGCGGCCCAGAGCCCGGGCAGACCGGTGCGCAGTCGCTCGTCGACGGCGAGCGCGACGGCACCGTCCGGGGCCGTACGGGTGGGGGCGCCGAGTTCGGTGGCGAGTTCGATCTGCGGCAGCAGGCCGTGGCCGACGGCGAGGGCGTCGCAGGCGATCCGCCGCCCGGTGCCGGGGACGGGCCGCCAGGCGGAGTCCAGCCGGGCGACGGTGACGGCGGTGACCCGGTCCTCGCCGTGCACCTCGACGACCGCGGCCCGCGGCCGCAGCCGCACCCGGTGGCGCAGCAGAAGGGCGGCGTGCCGGGCGCCCTCGGCGAGCTTGCCGGGGTTGGCGGCCAGGGCGCCGAGGGCGGCGGGCGTACGGGCGTAGCCGAGGTAGTCGCCGGCCTCGACGACGGCGGGCACCCGGGCGCCGGCCGCGGCGAGCGAGGCGGCGGCGGCGAGCAGCAGCGGTCCGCTTCCGGCCACCACGATCCGCCGGCCGGGCAGCACCAGTCCGGCCTTGAGCATGGCCTGGGCGCCGCCGGCGGTGACCACACCCGGCAGGGTCCAGCCGGGGAAGGGCAGCTGGCGTTCGTACGCGCCGGTGGCGAGCAGCACGTTGCGGGCCTCGACGACCGCGCTGCCGGTGCCGGCCGGGCCGACGACGGCGTGCAGCCGCCAGGGTTCGCCGGGTTCGGCCGTCCAGACGTGGTGGCCCGCGAGATGGTCGACCCGTCCGGCCCGCACCTGGGTGTCGAGGCGGGCGAGGAGGGCGGTGAAGGCGGGCCAGTGGTGGTGGAGGCGGTCCGGGCGGGCGGCACCGAGGCCGGGCGCGGGGTGCCGGTAGTACTGGCCGCCCGGGCGTTCGGCCGCGTCCAGCAGGGCACAGCGCAGGCCGAGTTCGGCGGCGGTGACGGCGGCGGCCAGCCCTGCCGGGCCGGCCCCGACCACCGCGAGGTCGTACGGCACCGCTGCCGGGTCGCGGTGCGGGGCGGTCGGGTCAGACGGCGAGATCGGCACGGCCGTGGCCCTCCTGGGTGGTGACGACGGTGCCGGGCTCGGCGGGCATCAGGCAGGTGCGCCGGTTCGGCTGCCCGTCGACGGTGGCGAGGCAGTCGTAGCAGACGCCGATGCCGCAGAACGCGCCGCGCGGCCGGCCGCCGACCCGGGTGCGGCGCCAGGCCAGGACGCCGTCGGCCCACAGGGCGGCGGCGATGCTCTGGCCGGGCAGCGCGGGCACCGGCCGTCCGTCGAACTCGATGGTGTGGCCCGGCCCCGGCGTGGCGTCGGCCAGCCGGGCGGGGGTGCGGTCCACGGTCATGCCTCTCCTCGATCGGTGACGGGCGGCTCGGTGCCGGCGGGGCCGACGACCTTGAAGCGGTCGGCGCGAAACGGTGCGGGGTCGAGCGCGGTGGGGTCTCCGGTGAGCTGCTGGGCGACGAGCAGTCCGGTGGCGGGGGCGAGGCCGATGCCGGCCCCCTCGTGCCCGCAGGCGTGGTACAGCCCGGGCACCCGCGGGTCGGCCCCGACGGCGGGCAGGTGGTCGGGCAGGTAGGGGCGGAAGCCCCGGTAGGCGCGCTGGACGGCGACCCCGCGGAGCACCGGGAAGAGTGCGGCGGCCTGCGCGGCGAGGCGCTGCAGCACCTCCACCGACAGGGTGCGGTCGAAGCCGACCCGTTCCCGACTGGCGCCGATGAGCACCGGTCCGGCAGGCGTGCCCTCGACCACGGCGGAGGTCTGCAGTGCGGCCGAGCCGCTGGCCACGTCGGCCACGTAGTCCGCCGCGTACACCTTGTGCCGGACGATCCGCGGGAGCGGCTCGGTGACGAGGACGAAGCCGCGCCTCGGCATCACCGGCAGGTGGACGCCGGCCAGCGCGGCGATCTCGCCGCCCCAGGTGCCGGCGGCGTTGACCACCGCGGCGGCGGCGAGCTCCCGCCGGTCGGTGACCACGCCGCACACGGCGCCGGCGGCGGTCGTCCGCAGCGCCCGGACGGTCTCGCCGAGGTGCCGGTCGGCGCCGGAGGCGCGCAGCAGGTGGGCGGCGGCGAGGGCCGGCTGGACCTGGGCGTCCTGCGGGTAGCGGACGCCGCCGGCGAGGCCGGGCGCGAGGTGCGGTTCGAGGGCGGGCAGCCCGTCGGCGGGGATCTCCTCGGCCTGCACCCCGACGGCCCGCTGCCGGGCGGCGAAGCCCCGCAGCGCGTCGAGGCCGGCGGGTGCGGAGGCCACCACCAGGCCGCCCTTCGGCTCGTACTCCACCGCCGCGCCGAGCTCCTCGGCGAGGTCGCGCCAGAGGCCGGTGGAGAGCAGGGCGAGGTCGAGTTCGGGGCCGGGCTCCTTGTCCGAGACGAGCAGGTTGCCCTCGCCGGCGCCGGTGGTGCCGCCGGCCACCGGGCCGCGGTCGACCACGGCGACCCGCAGGCCTGCCCGCGCGGCGTAGTAGGCGCAGGCGGCACCGACGACACCGGCGCCGATCACCACGACGTCGTGGCTGGGTTGCGTGAGCACAGCAGTAATATGTCACATGGTTCAGTGTCTGGGAAGGGTCACCCCGGCCGGTCCCCCGCGGCAGTGGCCGCCGCCTGCTCGAAGGCCCTCAGCTGCGAGGTCGGGCTGAACTGGACGATCTCGGTGCCGGCCGCGATCCGTGGCACGTGGCCGGGCGGCAGGTGGAAGACGTCGCCCGCCTCGAAGACCTCCTCACGGTCGGCGAAGCGGAAGGCCAGCCGGCCGCGGAGCACGTAGCCCCAGTGCGGGCAGCTGCAGCCGCCCGGCAGGCCCGCCATGGCCGCCGCACCGTCCACCGGCTGCCGGAACTCGACGTGGTCGACCGTCCAGCCCTCCAGTTCGCCGCGCCGGGCCAGGGCGGCGGCGCCCTCCCCGGCCGGGGTCTGGGTGGTCACCTTCGGCATGCTGCGCGCCTCCTCCGAAACGCCCCGCGCGGGGGCTCTCCCCCATCAGACCGCATCGGGCCCGTCCGATCACGCCAGGCGCCGTCGGACCTGGCAGAACGCCGGAAGCCCCGGTCCGCCGAGGTGTGGGCGGATCGGGGCTTCGCGGCTCCGGGCGTCGTGGCTCCGGGCTTCGTGCGGAGGCACGGATCAGGTGATGTCGTCCATCTGCTCGGTGCGGGCGGCCGGCACCGGGGCGGGCGCCTCCGGGGCGGCCGAGGCCTCGACCGACTCCGGGCCGTCCACGCCCTCGACGGAGAGGTCCAGGTGCGAGGCCTCCTCGTCGCTCAGCCCGGCGTCCGGGTTCCGCCGCGCCCGGCGGCGGTCGTTGAGCAGCGCGATGCCCGCCGCCAGGAAGTACAGCGCCCAGATCGGCGCGGCCAGCGCGAGCATGCTCAGCGGGTCGGCACTGGGCGTCGCGAAGGCGGCGAAGACGGTGATGCCCATGACCATGCCGCGCCACCAGCCGAGCAGCCGCTTGCCGCTCAGCACGCCGATCATGTTGAGCATCACCAGCAGCAGCGGCAGTTCGAAGGCCCCGCCGAAGACCAGCACCATCCGGGTCACCACGTCGAGGTAGTCCTCGGCCGGCATGATCGGCACGGTCTCGGTCGGCGCGAAGGAGATCAGCATCTCCGCGGTGGCGGGCAGGATCAGGTAGGCGAGGACGGCACCCGCGAGGAACAGCGGGACGCCCGCCGCCAGGAAGCTCATCGAGTACTTGCGCTCGTGCTTGTGCAGGCCCGGCGCGACGAAGGCCCACAGCTGGTACAGCCAGACCGGGGTGGCCGCGACCACGCCGGCCGTGAGGCTGACCTTCAGCGCGAGGGTGAACGGCGTCAGCAGGCCGATGGTCGACACCACGCCGCACCGCTCGCCGGTGGCCGTCAGGCCCTTCTCGCCGCAGGACGGGAGCGGCTCGAGCAGGAAGTTGGTGAGCTCCCGGTGGAAGTAGAACGCCACGACGGTGGTGATCACGATGGCCAGGACCGACTTGACCACCCGGTTGCGGAGCTCGCGCAGGTGGTCGGCGAGCGCCATCCGGCCCTCGGGGTCCTTCGGCGGCTTCGGCGCCTTGGAAGACTTGCTCAAGCCCGGTCCTCAACTCGTACGACGGAGCCCGCCGGACGGCGGACCCCCGATGGCCGTGGGTACCGGCTCAGCCCCGCGGGGCCGCGCCGTGGTCGGCGGCACCGACCGGACGGGCGTCGCCCGACCCGGGTGCCCGCTTGATCGTCATCGGCGCCGGCTCCGCCGCGGGCTGCGGTGGCGCACCGGCGCCGTCCGTCCGCAGGGCCTTGGCCTCGCTGCGCAGGATGCGCAGGGTCCGGCCGAGGGCCCGCGCGGCGTCCGGCAGGCGTTTCGCCCCGAAGAGCAGCACCGCGAGGACCGCGACCACCAGGATCGCCGTCGGCGAGATGCGCATGTGCACCACCATTCCCTCGGCGGGGCGCGTCCTCCCCGTTTCGGGCGATGGTAGTCGTTGCCGGTTGCCGCCCGGCAACCGCCGTCCCACTGCGGCCCCGGCCGCACCGCGGGGCCTGCCACGAGGGTACCCGGCCGGGTCGGCGGCCCGGAGATCGGCGGTCGGGGGGTCAGCGGCCCGGGAGGTCGGCGGCCGCCGCGGCCAGGGCCCGCGAGGCGGAGTCGACCGCGCGGGCCAGCGAGCGGACGTCCGCCCAGAGCCGGACGGCGAGCGCGCCCAGGACGAGCAGGCCGGCGGTGGCCAGCAGGACGGCGGCGGTGAGGGTCCACGGCATGGCACGACCCTACCGGTCGGTCAGCCCTCCACCGGCAGCAGGCGCATGGTGCTGACCCCGGCCGCCGTCATGGCCTGCACGATCTTCTCCCCGGCCGGCTTGCGGACGGACACCCCGCACTCCGGGCAGACGAAGCCGTAGAAGGTGCGCTCCCGGGTCGGGCCGAGCACCAGCCGGAAGTCCTCCGCCGGCAGCTCGACCTTCTCCCGGCACTGCGAGCAGTAGACCTGGAATCTGGTGCCGTACGCCACCGGTCAGGCCTGCCCCTCCGGGTAGCCGGCGAGTGCGGCGAGGGCCGCCTCGCGGGCCTGCTCGGCGAGGGCGGGCGGGGAGACGATCCGGCCGTCGCGGCCGAGCCGGAGCGCCAGCGGGCGCAGCCCGGACGGGTCGGCGCTGCGCAGGGTGATCCGCAGCCCGCCGTCGGGCAGCTCCTCGGCCTTGTCGTGGGTGTAGTACTCGGCGACCCAGCGCCCGCCGGGGCCGACCTCGACGATCACCTCGGGGTCGTCCGCGGCCGGGTTGACCAGGCCCGCGGACAGGTCGCGCGGCTCGATCCGCGGCGGGTCGGCGGGCTCGTCGAGCACCTTGATCTCGGCGACCCGGTCCAGGCGGAAGATCCGGCGGTCCTCGGAGGTGCGGCACCAGGCCTCGAGGTAGGTGTGGCCCTCGGTGACCAGGCGGATCGGGTCCACCTCGCGCTCGGTCATGCCGCCGCGGCCGTGCGACCAGTAGCGCAGCCAGAGCCGGCGGCCCTCGGTGAGCGCGCGGTCGATGTCGGCGAAGACCTGGCCCTCGGCCTCGAAGGTGACGCCGACCCGGGCGCTGGACTCGGCGCTGTCACCGGCCGCGTCCTCGATCTTGGTGACGGCGCGGGTGAGCGCCTCCCGGTCGCGGCGGCGCAGGCCCGGCAGGCCGGCCACCGCCCGGGCGGCGACCAGCAGGGCGGTGGCCTCGTCGGCGGCCAGGCGCAGCGGCTGGGCGACGTCGTCGACGTTGTGCCACCAGATCCGGTCGCCGTCGGTGTCGATGTCGAGCAGGTCGCCGCCGCGGAAGCTGGTGCCGCACATCGGCAGCACGTTGAGGTCGCCGATCAGCTCGCGCTCGGTGATGCCGAAGGCGCGGGCGACCTCGGCCACCTCGGCGCCGGGGCGCTCGCGCAGGTAGGTGACCAGCGAGAGCATCCGCCGGGTCTGGTCGATCGCGTTGCTCATGCCTTTACTCCCCCACTCCGGCGACGGCGCGCAGCCGGTCGATGACGTCCGCCCGCAGGTCGTCCGGTCCGAGGACGACGACGTCGGGCCCGAACTCGGCGAGGTCGGCGCCGAGGCCGTAGCCGTACGGGATCTCCAGCTCGTCCCAGTGCTCGTCGACGCGGGTGGTGGCGAGCGCCCGGCCGCGGAGCGGGAAGGCGGCGCCGCGGCGGAGCCGGACGGTGGCGGTGGCGCCCTCGGTGACGGCGCCCTCGCCGGCGAACCGGGCGACGTGGGCGCGCACGTCGACGTGCTCGGGGACGTCACCGGTGAAGCCGCCGGCCCGGGAGCGGACCTTGCCGGTGATCCGGCTGAGCCGGAAGACCCGGGCGCTCTGCCGGTCGCGGTCGTAGCCGGCCAGGTACCAGTGGCCGCGCCAGCACTCGAGGGCCCAGGGCTCGACGGAACGCTGCTCGGCGGCGGACGCGCCGGCCTTGCGGTAGTCGAAGGTGACCGGGCGCCGGTCGCGGGCGGCGACCAGCAGCGGCTCGAAGGCGGCCTCGCGGGCGGGGATGCGCGGCTGCAGGGCGGTGTGCTCGGCGTCCTCGGCGAAGGGCACGCCGGCCGCCCGGAGCTTCTGCAGGGCGCCGCTGGCCGCACCGGACATCTTGGCCTGCTGCCAGACCCGGGCGACCAGGGTGAGGGCGGCGGCCTCCTCGGCGTCGAGGACGATCTCGGGGAGGCGGTTGCGGTCCCGGCGGGCGAGGTAGCCGACCTCGCCGTCGAGCGCGTTCTCGTCGACGTCGATGACCAGGCCGAGCTCGCGCAGGTCGTCCTTGTCGCGCTCGAACATCCGGTTGAACGCGTCCTCGCTGCCCTGCTGCCAGGCCTCCCGGTAGGCCTCGACCGACTCCCGCAGTTCCTTCTTGGAGAGCGGCCGTCTGGTGTTCATCAGACAGAGGGCGAGGTTCATCAACCGCTCCGCCTTCGCGATCGCCATCGCTGACCTTCCTGTCCGTCCGGCCGGCACCCTCGTGATCCGGCGGACCCGACCGTACCGGTCCGGGCACGCTGAGCAAAAGCCGAGCCCTGCCGGACCCCGGAACGACGGCACCGGGCCGCACCCCCGAGGGGTGCGGCCCGGTGCTGTGGGGTGTCTCAGACGCCGAGCAGGTCGACGACGAAGATCAGGGTGGAACCCGCGGGGATCAGCGGGCTCGGCGACTGGTTGCCGTACGCCAGGTTCGGCGGGATGACCAGCTCGCGCCGGCCGCCGACCCTCATGCCCTCCACGCCCTGGTCCCAGCCCTTGATGACGCGGCCCGCGCCGAGCGGGAAGCGGAAGGTCTGGCCACGGTTCCAGGAGGCGTCGAACTCCTCGCCGGTGGAGAAGGTGACACCCACGTAGTGCACCTCGACGACCGCGCCGGCCTTGGCCTCGGCACCGTCGCCGACCACGATGTCGCGGATCTGCAGTTCCTTCGGCGGCTCGCCGCCCGGGAAGTCGATCTCCGGCTTGGAAAGGCTCACAACAGACTCATCTCGTTCGGTGATACGGACATGACGGGGCGGCAGGCACCGCTGCGGTCCACCGTACGGCGCGCCGCTGCCCGTCCGGGCCATTCCCGGGCGGCGCGACGTGTCGCGCTGCCCGGGAACGGCCCAGGTCGTCCGCCCCGGGACCAGTCCTGGGACTAGTCCTGGGAGCCGACGCCGGCATCCAGGATGTCGATCACGAAGACCAGTGTCGAATTGGCGGGGATGTCGCCCTGCGCCTGGTCCTTGTAGGCGAGCGAGGCGGGGATCACCAGCTCGATCCGGCTGCCGACGGTCTGGCCGGTGATGCCCTTGTCCCAGCCCTCGATGACGCCGCCGCCACCGGTGACGAAGGTGAAGGCCTCGCCGCGCTTGAGCGAGGAGTCGAAGACCTTGCCGTCCTTGTACAGCGCGCCGGTGTACTGGACGAGGACCTTCTCGCCGGCCTCGATCTTGCGGCCCTTGCCCTGGATCAGGACGTGCGACTTGAGGTCCTTGACCTCGGGGGTGCCGGGCACCGGGGTGATGTCGGCGGGCTTCTTGCCGTTGTCCTTGACCTTCGGCAGGTCGGCCGGCGGGGCCGTCATGTCGCCGCTGAGCACGGTGTCCGGGGCGGTGGCGTTCTTGATGTCGATCACGAACACCAGGGTGTCCTTGGCGCCGACGCCCATGCTGCTGCTGCCCTGCGAGCCGAAGGCGGCGGCCGGCGGGGCGACGACGAGCAGCCGGCTGCCGGCCTTGTGGCCGGTGACGGCCTGGTCGAGGGCCGGGATCAGCTTGCCGGCGCCGGCCTGGAAGAGCTGCGGCTTGCCGCTCTTGTACGAGCCCTCGATCTCCTTGCCGGTGCCCCAGTTCATGGCCGAGAAGTCGGCGGTCACCCAGGTGTTCTTGTCGACCTTGGTGCCGTCGCCGGACTTCAGCTCCTTGACCACGAAGGTGCCCTCGGCGGCCTCCTTGGGCAGGGTGATGGTCGCCTTGGTGCCGAAGTCGCCGGTGACGGTCGGCAGGACCTTGGCGTTGTCCTTGATCGGCGGCACCGGGTCGGCGGAGGGCGTCGGCGAGGCGGTGGCCGCCGCGTCGGGGGTGGGGGCCGCGGCGGACTTCCCGTCGTCCTTGTTCACCATGTAGAGCGTGATGCAGCTGCCCACCAGCAGGACGGCCAGCACGGTGCCCAGGATCGCGCCGAGGCGGCCGGCGCCGGGCGGGTCCTCGTCGTAGCCGGCCTCCGACAGGTCCTTGCGGCGCACGGTCGAGGCGAAGACCTGCGGCTCCTCGTCCTTCTCGCCGGCGGGCCGGGCCGGGGCCTGGCCCCAGCCGGCCTGCTGCTTCAGGATCGCGGGCGGAACGACGATCGACTCGCCGTCCCCGGGCAGCGGGCCGCCGGGACGTGCGGCCGCGGGGTCGCCCGCGGCGGTGCCGGCCTCGCCCGGGCTCGACGCTTTCTCAGACATTGCTCCCCATCCATCTCGCCGCGCCACGCCCTCGCCGGACCTGACAGCGCTGCCACAGTGCCGAAAACGCCAGCAGTATGTCAGGTCCGCATGAGGACTTCCTTGACCGGTGCGGGATCGTTGTACCCGTCACCCGGCCCCGGGCGTGTCGCACGGATCGTACGGGGACCGGCATGTGCGGGGCCTGCCCGGGACCTGCCGGGAGCCTTCGCAGGGCCGCTACACGGCCTCCAGGATGTCGATGACGAAGACCAGCGTGGCGTCGGCCGGGACGGGCCCGCTGGACTGGTTCCCGTACCCCAGCGAGGGCGGCACCACGAGCATCACGCGGCTGCCGACGGTCTGCCCGACCAGGCCCTGGTCCCAGCCCTTGATCAGGCTGCCGGTACCCACCTGGAGGGCCTGCGCGCCGCCGTGCGAGTAGGAGGAGTCGAACTGCGAGCCGTCCGACCACAGCACACCGGTGTACTGCACCAGCAGCTGCTGCCCGGACTGCACCGGCTTGCCGTCGCCCTTGATCAGCACGTAGGTCTGAAGCTCGGTCGGCGGGCTCTGCCCGGCCGGGATGGTGATCGTCGGCGCCTGCTTGCCGTTGTCCTTGACCTGCGGCGCGGTCGCGGGCGGCTGGGTCATCTCCCCGGAGACGGTCGAGTCCGGCGGCACCACGTCGAGGATGTCGAGGACGAAGACCACGGTGTCCTGGCCGCCGACGCCGGCCGCGGTGTTCCCGGAGGTGCCGAAGCCCGCGGCCGGCGGGGCCACCACCAGCAGCCGGCTGCCGGCCTTCTTGCCGAGCACCGCCTGGTCGAAGGCGGGCACCAGCTGGCCGCTGCCGGCCTGGTACAGCTGCGGCTTGCCGCCGGTGTCGTAGGAGCTGGAGACGTCCTTGCGGGTCGTCCAGTCCTTGGCGGTGTAGTTGACCGTCACCCAGTCGCCCTTGGCCACCGTGGCGCCGTCGCCCTCGTGCACGACGCTGACCACGAACTCGCCGCTCGGCTGGCCCTGCGGCAGGGTGATCTCGGCCTTGGACCCGAAGTCCCCGGCGACGGTGGGCATCGGGTCGGCCGACTCCACCGGGCTCGGCACCGCGGTGGCCGAGGCGGAGGCGGCGGGCGAGGCCCCGGAGGACCCGGAGGAGCCGCTGGAGCACGCCGCGAGCACCGCGACGAGCAGGGCGGCAAGGGGCACGGCCGGCAGTCCGGCGAATCGTCGCATGGTCGCCAGCGTATGACCCGGGGGCGCCGCAGCCGGGGAGGCGCAAGCACGTGCCGGAGGGGTGGCGTCCGGACCCACCCGCCCGGACGCCACCCCTCGGGGCCGCCTGTGCCCTCCGCGGGCGTCACATGCCCGCGATGAGCTTCTCCACCCGCTCGTCGACCGAACGGAACGGGTCCTTGCACAGCACGGTGCGCTGTGCCTGGTCGTTCAGCTTCAGGTGGACCCAGTCCACCGTGAAGTCGCGCCGCTGCTCCTGCGCCCGGCGGATGAAGTCGCCGCGCAGCCTGGCCCGGGTGGTCTGCGGGGGCACCGACTTGGCCTCGAAGGTCTTGAGGTCGGTGGTGACCCGGGCCGCCCGGCCCTTGTTCTGCAGCAGGTAGAACAGCCCGCGGCGGCGGTGGATGTCGTGGTACGCGAGGTCGATCTGGGCGACCCGCGGGTTGGACATCGTCATCTGGTGCTTCTCGCGGTACTGCTCGATCAGCCGGTACTTCATGATCCAGTCGATCTCGGTGGAGACCTTCTCCAGGTCCTCGGTGCGGACGGCCTCCAGGGTGCGTCCCCAGAGGTCGAGCACCCGGGCCACCGTGCCGGTGTTCAGGCCCTTGCGGTCGGCGAACTCCAGCGCCTTGGTGAAGTACTCCTCCTGGATGTCCAGCGCGCTGGCCTCGCGGCCGTTGGCGAGCCGGACCTGGTGCGTACCGGTGAGGTCGTGGCTGACCTCGCGGATCGCCCGGATCGGGTTCTCCAGGGTGAGGTCGCGCATCACCACGCCCGCCTCGATGAGGCGCAGCACCAGGTCGGTGGCGCCGACCTTGAGCAGGGTGGTGGTCTCCGACATGTTGGAGTCGCCGACGATGACGTGCAGCCGGCGGTAGCGCTCGGCGTCGGCGTGCGGCTCGTCGCGGGTGTTGATGATCGGCCGGGAGCGGGTGGTCGCCGAGCTGACGCCCTCCCAGATGTGCTCGGCCCGCTGGCTGACGCAGTAGACCGCGCCGCGCGGCGTCTGCAGCACCTTGCCGGCGCCGCAGATGAGCTGGCGGGTCACCAGGAAGGGGATGAGGACGTCGGCCAGCCGGGAGAACTCGCCGTGCCGGGCCACCAGGTAGTTCTCGTGGCAGCCGTAGGAGTTCCCGGCCGAGTCGGTGTTGTTCTTGAACAGGTAGACGTCGCCGGCGATGCCCTCCTCGTGGAGGCGCCGCTCGGCGTCCACGAGCAGGCCCTCCAGGATGCGTTCGCCCGCCTTGTCGTGCGTCACCAGCTCGGTGACGTCGTCGCATTCGGGAGTGGCGTACTCGGGGTGCGAGCCCACGTCGAGGTAGAGGCGTGCACCGTTCCGCAGGAAGACATTGCTGCTGCGGCCCCAGGAAACTACGCGGCGGAAGAGGTACCTGGCCACCTCGTCAGGAGACAGACGCCGTTGTCCCCGGAACGTACACGTGACACCGTACTCGTTCTCCAGCCCGAAAATTCGGCGGTCCATGAGGCATCTTTTCTCTTCCGGGAGCATTCCGAAACCCCTTCGGCGGAGCCGAAAAGGTCACGGTACCGCCGGCAATCCGACCACGGCGCGGTGTCAAATCCCGGAAGGCGCACGTGAATCCCGTACGGCACCGTCGGGTGCCGTACGGGATTCACACGGGCGGGCTATTCGGCGGCGGGCGCCTCCCCCTCGGAGGCCGGCTTCGCGCCGGCGGCCGGCTCGTCCTCGGCCGCGGAGGCGTCGCCGCCGAGCAGGCGGCCGAGCTGGCCGCCCAGGATGCGCTTGAACTTGCGCTGCTGGACGCGCTTGCGGTCCAGCACCGCGACCTCCAGCTGCTCCGGCGTCATGGCGCGCGGGCTGCCGCCGTTGGGGTCGCGGGCGAGGCCGTCGACGGCGAGCTTGAGGGCCTCGGTGAGGGCCATGCCGGCCCGGTGCCGCTGGCCCAGGTAGTTGCCGATGGAGTCGGCGTTGCCGCCGACCACGACGTAGTTCTTCTCGTCGACGACCGAGCCGTCCGGGGTGAGCCGGTAGATCTGGTCGTCGCCGTCGGTGCGGCCGACCTCGGCGACGACCAGCTCGACCTCGTACGGCTTGTCGCCGACCGAGGAGAAGATGGTGCCGAGGGTCTGGGCGTAGACGTTGGCGAGGCCGCGGGCGGTGACGTCGGCGCGGTCGTAGGAGTAGCCGCGCAGGTCGGCGTAGCGGACGCCGCCGATGCGCAGGTTCTCGAACTCGTTGTACCGGCCGACCGCGGCGAAGGCGATCTTGTCGTAGATCTCGGAGACCTTGTGCAGCGCCCGGGAGGTGTTCTCCGCGACGAAGACGATGCCGTCGGCGTAGGTGAGCACGACCACGCTGCGGCCGCGGGCGATGCCCTTGCGGGCGTACTCCGCGCGGTCCGCCATGGCCTGCTGAGGCGAGACGTAGAACGGTGTGGACACCGGCGGTCGTCCCCTTCTTCCTGGGTGGGTGGCGGACTAGAGCAGCGGGGCCTGCGGGCCGTTGGGGTGCTCGCGGCGCCCTGCGGTGATGGAGACGGCGATCTCCGACACCTCGTCGTCCGAGAGCCGGCGGAAGCCGTCCTCGGTGATCAGCGAGACGATCGGGAAGATGCCGCGGGCGAGGTCCGGGCCGCCGGTGGCGGAGTCGTCGTCGGCGGCGTCGTAGAGGGCCTGCACGGCCAGCGTGGCGGCCTGTTCGCCGTCGAGGTCCTCGCGGTAGAGCTTCTTCAGCGATCCGCGGGCGAAGACCGAGCCGGAGCCGGTGGCGGCGAAGCCGCGCTCCTCGGAGCGGCCGCCGGTGACGTCGTAGGTGAAGATCCGGCCCCGTCCGAGGTCGAGGTCGTAGCCGGCGAAGATGGGCACCACGGCGAGGCCCTGCATCGCCATCGCCAGGTTGGACCGGATCATGGTGGTGAGCCGGTTGGCCTTGCCCTCCAGGGAGAGGACGGCGCCCTCGATCTTCTCGTAGTGCTCCAGCTCCAGCTGGAAGAGGCGGACCATCTCGACGGCGAGGCCGGCGGTGCCGGCGATGCCGACGGCGCTGTACTCGTCGGCCGGGAAGACCTTCTCGATGTCGCGCTGGGCGATCACGTTGCCCATGGTCGCGCGGCGGTCACCGGCGATCACCACGCCGCCGTCGAAGACCGCGGAGACGATGGTGGTGCCGTGCGGCGCCTCCAGCACGCCCCCGGGCAGGCTGCGGTTGCCGGGCAGCAGCTCGGGCGCGTGCCGGCCGAGGAAGTCGATGAACGACGAGGACCCGGGGGTCAGGAAGGCAGCCGGTAGACGCCCGGTGCCACCAGTGATGGCTTCCACACGATTCCTTCCGTGTTGACGATCAAGCAGTCGATCGAGCAGCTGATGCCCGGACCCTACCCGCGTCGGCGCCCCTTGATCCACACGATCGGCGGTGCCGCCGCGGGCGGTGGGAGCAGAGCGCGCTGCAGGCATGCCGTGACACACCTGCAGCGCGACCTCCGCAGCGCGGTTTCAGGAAGGGAATGCCCCCTCCTACTCGCCGCCCTTCTGCACGAATCCGCGGACGAAATCCTCGGCATTCGACTCGAGGACCTCGTCGATTTCGTCCAGGACGGCGTCGACGTCGTCGCTGAGCTTTTCCTGGCGCTCCTTCAGGTCGTCGGAGGCCTGTGCCTCTGCGGACTGCTCCTCGACCTCCTCGGAGGAGCGGTTCGCCCGCTGCTGGCCGCCGCCGGTGTCCTTACCAGCCATTTCCCTCACCCCGCTCGCTCTGTGTGGTCAGACCCTATCCGCCGGGTACGGCATTCGCGCCCGGTTTACCTTCAACGCTCGGCGCTCACCGGAATGATTCCCCTTCGGCGGGGATTTCACCCCAGGTGATCGAAGAGTTACCCTCCGGACAGTACACGAACCAGATCTTCGGCCGTCCGGCAGCGGTCCAGGAGTTCCTTGACGTGGTTCCTGGTGCCGCGCAGCGGCTCCATGGTGGGCACCCGCTGCAGCGAGTCACGGCCGGGCAGGTCGAAGATGACCGAGTCCCAGGAGGCCGCGGCGACGTGCTCGGCGTACTGCTCCAGGCAGCGCCCGCGGAAGTACGCCCGGGTGTCCTCCGGAGGCTTGGAGACCGCGTGGGTGACCTCGTCCTCGGTGAGCAGTCGCTCGAACCGGCCGCGGGCCACCAGGCGGTTGTAGAGGCCCTTGTCGGCCCGTACGTCGCTGTACTGCAGGTCGACCAGGTGCAGCCGGGGGTTGTCCCAGTCCAGGCCGTCGCGCTGGCGGTAGCCCTCCAGCAGCTCGCGCTTGGCGATCCAGTCCAGTTGCTTGGACAGGCTCATCGGGTCGCGCTCCAGCCGGCCGAGCACGTCCTCCCAGCGGGCGAGCACGTCCATGGTCTGGTCGTCGGCGTCCTGGCCGTACCGGTCCTCGACGTACTTGCGGGCCAGCTCGCAGTACTCCATCTGCAGCTGGACGGCGGTGAGCTTCCGGCCGCTGCGCAGCTGGAGGAGGTGGGTCAGGCCCGGGTCGTGCGAGACCCGGTGCAGGGTGCGCACCGGCTGGTCGACGGCCAGGTCGACGGCGATGAAGCCGTCCTCGATCATCGCCAGCACCAGCGAGGTGGTGCCCAGCTTGAGGTAGGTGGAGATCTCCGAGAGGTTGGCGTCGCCGATGATCACGTGTAGCCGGCGGTACTTCTCGGCGTCGGCGTGCGGCTCGTCGCGGGTGTTGATGATCGGCCGCTTGAGGGTCGTCTCCAGGCCCACCTCGACCTCGAAGAAGTCGGCGCGCTGGCTGATCTGGAACCCGTTCGCGGACCCCTCCTGGCCGAGCCCGACCCGACCCGCGCCGGTGACCACCTGGCGGGAGACGAAGAACGGCGTGAGGTGGCGGACGATGTCGGCGAACGGCGTCGCCCGCTTCATCAGGTAGTTCTCGTGGGTGCCGTAGGAGGCGCCCTTGTTGTCAGTATTGTTCTTGTACAGGTGGATCTTCTGCCCGTTGGGCAGTTCCAGGGCGCGGGCCGCCGCCGCGGCCATGATCCGCTCGCCGGCCTTGTCCCAGAGCACCGCGTCACGGGGGTTGGTCACCTCGGGCGAGCTGTACTCGGGGTGCGCGTGATCCACGTAGAACCGGGCGCCGTTGGTGAGGATGACGTTGGCGAGGCCGATGTCCTCGTCCGTGAGCTGGCTGGCGTCCGCCACCTCGCGCGCGAGGTCGAAGCCGCGGGCGTCGCGCAGCGGGTTCTCCTCCTCGAAGTCCCAGCGGGCCCGCCGGGCCCGGTGCATCGCCGCGGCGTAGGCGTTGACGATCTGGGACGAGGTGAGCATGGCGTTGGCGTTCGGGTGGCCGGGCACGGAGATCCCGTACTCGGTCTCGATGCCCATCACGCGCCGTACGGTCATGCGGCCCTCCTTGCCCGTAGTGGTCCTGTGCAGACGCGCCGTCCGGCTGCGGGGCGGGTGGGCACCGCAGCCGGACGGAGGGTTCGCGGTCCTTACAGGTACTGTCCGGTGTTGGCGACAGTGTCGATGGACCGGCCGGACTCGGCGCCCTGCTTGCCGGTGACGAGGGTGCGGATGAACACGATCCGCTCGCCCTTCTTTCCGGAGATCCGGGCCCAGTCGTCCGGGTTGGTGGTGTTGGGCAGGTCCTCGTTCTCCTTGAACTCGTCCACGCAAGCGGCGAGCAGGTGGGAGACGCGCAGGCCGCGCTGGCCGTGGTCGAGGAAGTCCTTGATGGCCATCTTCTTGGCGCGGTCCACGATGTTCTGGATCATGGCGCCGGAGTTGAAGTCCTTGAAGTACAGGACTTCCTTGTCGCCGTTGGCGTAGGTGACCTCGAGGAAGCGGTTGTCCTCGGTCTCCGAGTACATCCGCTCGACCACGGACTGGATCATGGCGGCGACGGTGGCGGGCACCGAGCCGTCGTGCTCCTTGACGTCGTCCGGGTGGAAGGGCAGAGAGTCCTTGAGGTACTTGGAGAAGATGTCCTTCGCCGCCTCGGCGTCCGGCCGCTCGATCTTGATCTTGACGTCCAGGCGGCCGGGCCGCAGGATCGCCGGGTCGATCATGTCCTCGCGGTTGGAGGCGCCGATGACGATGACGTTCTCCAGGCCCTCCACACCGTCGATCTCCGCCAGCAGCTGCGGGACGATGGTGTTCTCCACGTCAGAGCTGACGCCGGAACCGCGGGTGCGGAACAGGGAC
The DNA here is from genome assembly GCF_025655475.1 of Kitasatospora sp. DSM 101779. Taxonomy (GTDB): domain Bacteria; phylum Actinomycetota; class Actinomycetes; order Streptomycetales; family Streptomycetaceae; genus Kitasatospora. Next base: position 1,758,883 of record NZ_JAHTIK010000001.1, read on the forward strand.
TCCATCTCGTCGAAGAAGACGATGACGGGCGTGCCCTCGCTCGCCTTCTCCCGGGCCCGCTGGAAGACCAGGCGGATCTGCCGCTCGGTCTCGCCCACGTACTTGTTGAGCAGCTCGGGGCCCTTGATGTTGAGGAAGTAGCTCTTGCCCTGCGGCCGGCCGGTGACCTCGGCGACCTTCTTGGCCAGCGAGTTCGCGACCGCCTTGGCGATCAGCGTCTTGCCGCAGCCGGGCGGGCCGTAGAGCAGCACGCCCTTGGGCGGGCGCAGCTCGTACTCCTTGAAGAGGTCGGCGTGCAGGTAGGGCAGCTCGACCGCGTCGCGGATCTGCTCGATCTGGGTGCCCAGACCGCCGATCTGCCGGTAGTCGATGTCCGGGACCTCCTCGAGGACCAGCTCCTCGACCTCGGACTTCGGGACCACCTCGTAGACGTATCCGGAGCGGGGCTCCATCAGGAGGGCGTCGCCGGAGCGCAGGGTGAGCTCGCGCAGCGGCTCGGCGAGCCGGACGACGCGCTCCTCGTCGGTGTGGCCGATCACCAGGGCGCGCTCGCCGTCCTCCAGGACCTCCTTGAGGGTGACGATGTCGCCGATGCTCTCGAAGGCCATCGCGTCCACGACGTTCAGGGCCTCGTTGAGCATGACTTCCTGGCCGCGGCGCAGCTCCTCGGGGTCGATGCTCGGGCTCACGTTGACCCGCAGCTTGCGGCCGCCCGTGAAGATGTCGACGGTGCCGTCCTCGTTGGCCTCGAGGAAGGTGCCGAACCCGGCAGGCGGCTGGGCGAGGCGGTCGACCTCCTCCTTGAGGGCCACGATCTGGTCGCGGGCCTCGCGGAGGGTGGCGGCGAGCCGTTCGTTCTGGGCGGTGACACCGGCCAGGTTGGTCTGGAGCTCGACGATGCGCTCCTCGAGGATTCTCGAGTTGCGCGGCGAGTCGGCGAGCTTGCGACGCAGGACGGCGATCTCCTGCTCGAGGTACGAGACCTGCGCGGCCTCGTCGGAACCACGAGCGGGCCGGCCGGCGCTGCGGTTGTAGTCGTCATCGTGGGCTGCCACGGTCCTCACCTCCTCCTGGGGGAGCTGGACGACCCAAACCTACCTGCAGCCAGGGGTCTGTAAACCCCTAGATCAGAAAGATGGATCGGGCGTGTCCGATCTTCGCCCTTGCGTTGCGTCCCCTCTGGTAGTGGATGTGCCCACCGCTCAACGGTTCAAAGCAGGGCGGGGGTAAGGTCGGCTCTGGAGTGAGAGTGGAAATGCCGCGCAAAGCGGGGCGTTCCGTGACAGAAACGGCAGGGGACATGTCGGCGACCGGCGAAGAGCTCGAAGTCTGGATCGACCAGGATCTGTGCACGGGCGACGGCATCTGCGCGCAGTACGCGCCGGAGGTCTTCGAGCTGGACATCGACGGTCTCGCCTACGTGAAGGGCGAGGACGACGAGCTGCGCCAGCAGCCCGGCGAGACGGTGCCCGTCCCGCTGACCCTGCTTCAGGACGTCGTGGACTCCGCCAAGGACTGCCCCGGCGACTGCATCCACGTGCGCCGGGTGCGCGACCGGGTCGAGGTGTACGGCCCCGACGCCGAGTGAGCGCGCCGGGCTGAGCCCGGCTCAGCCCGGCCCCGCGACACGACCGGTACGCGCAGGACGGACGCCACGGTCCGTCAGCCCCCGCGGGCGCCGGTCAGACCTGTCCGGCGGGAACGGCACTCTGGGCCCGCACCCAGTTCTCGCCCTGCCGCGTCCAGCTGAGGTCCACCGCGCGGTCCGGGCAGCAGCGCGGCACGTCGTCCGAGGACCAGCCCTGGGCGTGGCCGCGGATCGCGCCGTCGCTCCGGATCGTGAGGGCGGTGACGGTGAGCCCGTCCTTCACCGGGTCCAGCAGCGTCCCGGCGACCTGCGGCCGGCCGTCCGGACCGTTGGTGAGCAGGTAGACGCCGTCCGGCGGGGTGCCGTTGCCGGCCGCGCAGTGGGCGGCCACCACGGTGCTCGGCACGCCGTCCACCGTCGCACTGGCCCGCAGTGCCACGGACACGCCGAAGGGGCCGCAGTCAAGGGGAAGTTCGGCCTTCCCCGGGTCGGGTGCGGCGGCCGCCGGCACCGGCTCCGCGGTGGGCCGCACGGGAGTGGGGCTGCCCTGCGCCGGGTCGGCCGCGAGCGCCCCGGCCACCACCGCGCCGCAGCCGGCGGCGACCAGTGCCCAGTGCTTCAGCCCGCTGCGCGCGTGCCCGGGTACCTTCGGTCCGCCGGTGGTCATGCCGCTCGTGGTCATGGTCTGCTCCGCCTCGGCCGCTGCTGGTGCTCGCTGTCAGGGCTCCCCCGGGCCCGGGTGCCCGCCGTCCCCGCGAGGGGTGTCCCCCACCTCGCCGCGCCCGCCGGGCAGACCTCTCCCCCGGTCGCTGCGCCCAGGGATCCGGGCGCGAAGAAGGGGGTGTCGTGAGCGAGCATCCTGCCACATGATCGGCCGCCGCGGGACACCGGGCCGAGGCCTCTTCGGCCGGGCCCGGCGCGGAACGCCGCGAGGGGCGGCACGCCGGAGGAACTCCTCCGTCGCGCCGCCCCTCGGCGGGTGGCCGGTCACGATGTCAGGGCAGGTCGACGCCCTCGGCGGCGGCCGACTCGCGGGCGGACCGGCGGGCCGCGGCCCGCTCGGCGAGCGAGGGCTCCGGGGTGCCGTTGTCGTAGTCCTCGCCGTAGGCGCCCTTGGCCGGCCGGCGACGGCGCAGCGGCGGCTCGACGCCGTCGGCGAGCCGCCGGGCGGTGAGCAGGAAGCCGGTGTGGCCGATCATCCGGTGGTCCGGGCGGACGGCCAGGCCCTCCAGGTGCCAGGTGCGGACCATGGTCTCCCAGGCCTGCGGCTCGGTGAAGGTGCCGTGCTCGCGCAGCGCCTCGACGGTCTTCGACATCTGGGTGGTGGTGGCCACGTAACAGCAGATGAGGCCGCCGGGGACGAGCGCCTTGGAGGCGACGTCCAGGCACTCCCAGGGGGCGAGCATGTCCAGGATGACGCGGTCGACGTCGGTCTCGACCAGGTTGTCCTGGAGGTCGCCGACGGTGAGCTTCCACGCCGGGTGCGGGCCGCCGAAGTAGCGCTCCACGTTGCCGCGGGCGATCTCGGCGAAGTCCTCGCGGCGCTCGTAGGAGGCGAGCATGCCGGTGTCGCCGACGGCGCGCAGCAGGTAGGTGGAGAGCGCGCCGGAGCCGACGCCGGCCTCGACGACGCGGGCGCCCGCGAAGATGTCGGCCATCGCCAGGATCTGACCCGCGTCCTTGGGGTAGATCACCGCCGCGCCGCGGGGCATGGACAGGACGTAGTCGGGGAGCAGGGGGCGCAGCGCGAGGTACGGGACGTTGCCCGTCGTGCGTACGACCGTGCCCTCGGGGGCGCCGATCAGCTCGTCGTGCGGGAACGCACCCTTGTGGGTGTGGAACTGGTTCCCGGCCTGGAGCGTGAACGTGTAGTGGCGGCCCTTGGGGTCGGTCAGCTGGACCTGGTCCCCGACCTGGAAGGGCCCGCGTCGGCGGGTGGCACCGGTCGGTTCGGACATGCCGACAATCCTAAGGGAACGCCGGACCTCCCCCGACCAGCCGGGGTCGCCCCCCAGGGATCGCGGTGACCGATCAGGGGGGCCGGGGAGGGCACCTCCCGTGTGCCTCGGCCTAGACGCGGCCGCCGACCTCGCGGGCGAGTCTGCGCTCGAGGTCGGCGAGGGCCAGCACGCCGTACGGGCTGCCGTCGGGGCGGACGATCAGGTACTCGGTGGCGGGGACCCGCCGCATGGCGGCCAGCAGCTGTTCGCCGGTGAGGTCGAGGTCGAGCCGCATGCCGGGTTCGAGGTCGCGGGCCAGGGCGCCGACCGCGACCCAGGGGCGGCGGTGCTCGGGCACCTTGCCGACGGCGGTCTCGGTGACCAGGGCGGTGGGCTCGCCGCGGCCGTCGACGACGACGATCGCGCCGGCCTGCGCCTCGCGGGCGCGCCGCAGCGCCTCGCCGAGCGGGGTGTCGGCGGTGACGTCGACGAAGCGGCGGGCGAGGTCCCGCAGGGCGAGCCGGGGCAGCGCCTCGCGGAGCCGGGCGTTGCGGACGGCGCCGCTCGCCCCGTTCCAGATGATCACGGCGAGGACGGCGGCGAGGACGCCGTCGATCAGGCTGTCGGTGGTGGACTGCTGGGGGTCGCGGGAGGCGCTGTACAGCGGGAGGCCGAAGAGGACCAGCAGCGCGAGGCCGCGGCCGACCCAGGCGGCGGCGACGGTGCCGGCCATCGGTCGGCCGGTGATGCCCCAGACGACGGCGCGCAGCATCCGGCCGCCGTCCAGCGGCAGGCCGGGCAGCAGGTTGAAGGCGGCGACGACGAGGTTGCTGACCATGAGGCCGGCGAGCAGGACGCCGGGCACCGTGTCGGTGTCGACGGCGGTGAGGGCGAGGTAGAAGCCGCCGCCGAGGACGAGCGAGAGCAGCGGGCCGACGAAGGCCAGCCAGAACTCGCGGGCCGGTGTCTCGGCCTCCTTCTCGATCTCCGAGACGCCGCCGAAGAACTGCAGCTGGATGCGCCGCACCGAGAGCCGGTAGCGGAGGGCGACCACGGTGTGCGCGAGTTCGTGCACCAGCACGGAGGCGTAGAAGGCGACGGCGAAGGAGAAGGAGACGAGGTAGCGGGTGGCACCGAGGTCGGGCAGCACCTCGCTGAGCCGGCCGCCGAAGACCCAGGTGATCAGGGCGGCGATGACGAACCAGGAGGGCGTGACGTACACCGGGACGCCGAAGGGGCGGCCCATCAGGATGCCGCCGCGCGGTTCCGGCCGCTCGGGCCGGCCCGCGGACGGCTGGTCGGAGGTCCGCTGCCCCCTGGTGTCGCTCACCGCGTCCCCTTCGCTCTCGTCGTCCCCGCCGGCGCGCCGTGCTGCCACGGCTGCCGCGGCCCGCACCGTCGCGCCCACGCTACGTGATCTCCGTCCGGATGCCGCGCGCGCCCCTCGCGCCGCGCCCGCGGCGCCGGTCCGGTGCTGCCCGCACCTCGGTGATACCCCGGATGCGGCCGCTCCAGCGCTGCCGTGTCAGCCGGGCGGCAGCGGGATGTGAGCGAAGGGCAATAGGGTCGGGGGCATGCACCAGACCGACACCGTGCCGCCGGCCCGGCCGGCCGCCGCGCCGACGGGCCTTTCGCCGTCGCGCGCCGGCGACTTCATGACCTGCCCGCTGCTGTACCGGCTGCGGGTGATCGACCGGCTGCCGGAGCCGCCGAGCGCGGCCGCCACCCGCGGCACGGTGGTGCACGCCGTGCTGGAGCGGCTCTTCGACCACCCGCCGGGCGAGCGGACGGCGGAGCTGGCGCGTTCGCTGCTGCGCCCGCAGTGGGAGCGGATGCTGGGCGAGCGGCCGGAGCTGGCGCAGTTGTTCCCGGGTGACGAGGACGGTTCGGCGCTGGCCGGCTGGCTGGGCGACGCGGAGAAGCTGGTGGACCGCTGGTTCGGGCTGGAGGACCCGACGCGGCTGCACCCGGTGGAGCGCGAGCTGTACGTGGAGACACCGCTGGAGCCGGGCGTGCTGCTGCGCGGCTACATCGACCGGGTGGACGTCGCGCCGACCGGCGAGGTGCGGCTGGTCGACTACAAGACCGGGCGGGCGCCCTCGCGGGACTTCGAGGGCAAGGCGATGTTCCAGATGAAGTTCTACGCCCTGGTGGTGTGGCGCTGGAAGGGCGTCGTCCCGCGGCGGCTGCAGCTGGTGTACCTGGGCGGCGGCGGGGACGTGGTCACGTACGACCCGGACGAGGCGGACCTGCTGTCGGTGGAGCGCAAGCTCCGGGCGCTGTGGGAGACGATCTCGCGGGCGGTGGCGACGGGCGACTTCCCGGCCACCCGCAACCGGCTGTGCGACTGGTGCGACCACAAGGCGCGGTGCCCCGAGTTCGGGGGCACTCCCCCGCCGTACCCGCTGCCGGTGCAGGTGCCGGTGCCGGTGCCGGTGCCGGTGCAGAGAACGACCGACGACGATCCCACGGGGGATCTCATGGTGAGCAAGGAGTCGTAGGTGACGATCCGAGTGCTGCTGGTCGACGACCAGCCGCTGCTGCGCACCGGCTTCCGGATGATCCTGGAGGCCGAGTCCGACCTGGTGGTGGTCGGGGAGGCCGGGGACGGCCAGCAGGCGCTGGAGCAGGTCCGGGCGCTGCAGCCGGACGTGGTCCTGATGGACATCCGGATGCCGCGGATGGACGGGGTGGAGGCGACCCGGCGGATCGCCGGTCCCGGGCGGGACGGCCCGGCCAAGGTGCTGGTACTGACCACGTTCGACCTGGACGAGTACGTGGTCGAGGCGCTGCGTGCGGGGGCCAGCGGCTTCCTGCTGAAGGACGTGCCGGCCGAGGAGCTGGTACAGGCGATCCGGGTGGTGGCGGACGGCGCGGCGATGCTGGCGCCGTCGGTGACCCGCCGGCTGCTGGACATGTACGCCACCAAGCTGCCCTCCGGTGAGGAGGCACCGCCGCAGGCGCTGGGCGCGCTGACCGAGCGGGAGGTGGAGGTGCTGCGGCTGGTCGCCCGCGGCCTGTCGAACGCGGAGATCGCCGGCGAGCTGTTCGTCAGCGAGACGACGGTGAAGACGCACGTCGGGCACGTGCTGACGAAGCTGCAGCTGCGCGACCGGGTGCAGGCCGCGGTGTACGCCTACGAGTCGGGTCTGGTGCGTCCCGGCTCGATGTGAGCCGACCGGGTACGGCGACGGCCCGCCTCCTCCGGTGCGGAGGGGGCGGGCCGTCGCCGTTCGGTCACTTGGTGCCGTTGCGGCCGATCTCCCAGAAGCGGAAGATGCCGGTGGTGTCGACGGTGCCGTCGACGCCGGTGATGTCGTTGCGCGAGGCGTAGAAGGACTTCGCCTGGAACAGCGGGATCACCGGGACGCCCTCGGCGACGATGTTCTGGATCTGGGCGTAGCCGCCGCCGGCGGAGCGGTCGGTCAGCTTGATGCTGGCGGGCACCAGCTTGCCGCTGATCCGCGGGTCGTCCCAGCCGTTGTGGAAGGCACCGCCGTCGACCACGATCGGGCTGACGAAGTTGTCCGGGTCGGCGTAGTCCGGGGTCCAGCCGACGGTGTAGGCCTGGTAGCTGCCGGCCTTCCAGCCCGCCTGGTACTTCTTCCAGTCGGGCTCCTGCTTGATGTCGACCTGGAAGACGCCGCCGTTCTCCAGGTCCTTCTTGATCTGCTCCATCTCGGCGGCGCCGGCCCGGGCGCGCGACCAGGTGAGGGTGATCTTGACCGGGGTGGAGACCTTCGCGTTGGAGAGGATCTTCTTCGCCTTGTCGACGCTCGGGTCGCCGTAGCGGTCCGCGAAGGAGGTGTTGTGCCCGGTGATGCCGGCCGGCACCAGCGAGTACAGCGGCTGGACGGTGTTGGCGTACACCGTGCGGGAGAGCGCCTTGCGGTCGATCAGCTGGGCGATCGCCTGGCGGACGGCCGGGTTGCCGGTGACGGCGTCCTTGGTGTTGAGGACCAGGTAGCGGGTCTCCGCGCTCTCGCCCTCGGCGACCTTGAGGTCGCCCTTGCCGGCCATCTGGTCGCTCTTGATCTTGGCGCCGGCGGCGGGCTGCAGGCTGTTGTCGGCGAGGTCGACCTCGCCGCTCTCCAGCGCGGACTTCAGCTCGTCCGGCGCGTTGAAGTAGCGCAGCGCGAACTTGCCGGTGGTCGGCTTGTTGTCGCCCTTGTACTCGCTGTTGGCGGAGAGGGCGATCTTGCCTGGGTTCTCGCCGCCCTCGATCGGGGCGATCGAGTCGATCTTGTACGGGCCGGAGCCGACCAGCTTGTCGTTGGCGAGCAGGGCGTCGGCCGGGAAGACCTGGTGGTCGACGATCGCGCCGGCCATCGAGGCGAGCTTCGCCGGGAGCACCGCGTCCGGGGCCTTGAGGTGGAAGACCACCTTGTCCTGGCCCTTGGCCTCCACGGACTTGAGGCTGGAGAGCAGCGAGGAGGGGCCGCTCGGGTCGTTGATCTTCAGCATGCGCTGGACCGAGAAGACGACGTCCTCGCTGGTCAGCGAGTGGCCGTTGGAGAACTTCAGCCCGCTGCGCAGGGTGCACGCGTAGGTGATCGCGTCACCGCCGGTGAAGCCGCAGGACTGCGCGGCGTCCGGCTGCGGCACGGTCGCGCCGGGCGGGAAGCTCAGCAGCGACTGGAAGGTGTTGTTCAGCACCAGCCAGGAACCGGCGTCGTAGGCACCGGCCGGGTCGAGCACGCTGGTCACGTTGGTGGTGCCCATGGTGATCGTGGACGGCGAGTCCTTGCCGGTGACGGCCTTGGTCGCGGAGGCGCAGCCGGCGGCCGAGGAGGCGACCACGACGGCGCAGCCGAGCACGGCCAGGCGGTGGGCTGAAGACATGCGGGATGGATTCCTTCTCCGTGCGGCCGGGCTTGTGGGGAGGCGCCGGTAGGGTGCCGTCACGGGCCGTGACCAGGGTGGCGGGCGCGGCTGCGACGGTCCGTGGGTCCCCTTATTCGGGGAATGACCGGAAGTAGCGTGCCATATCGACCACGTACCGCCTCGCACGCGTGCGCGAGGGCCGGGGGCCGGCCGGGACCGCCGGGCCCCGCAGTCCGGCGATCTGTAGGCCAATGTCCGATTTGACCGTCAGGCCCAGTACGGTCCGTCGCCACGGCGCCGCAGCCAGAGAGCGGCACCCCTCGGGAAAGAGATCGATCTCACACTCTGGCCGTGGTGAGCGCGTGCAGCAGCTCCAGGTCGACCTGCTCCAGCGAGCCGAGGACGGTGCGGCCGGGGCCGGGCTCGATGGCGGCGACGGAGGGCACCGCGATGACCGGGCAGCCGGCCGCTTCGGCAGCGAGCACCCCGGTCGGGGCGTCCTCGATGACCACGCAGCGGGCCGGGTCGGCACCGAGCCGGGCGGCGGCGGTGAGGTACGGGTCGGGGTGCGGCTTCGTCCGGGGCACCTCGTCGCCGGCCACCGAGAAGGCGAAGTGGTGGGCGCCGAGGCTGCGCAGCACGATGTCGATGACGTGCCGGTGCGAGGCGGACACCAGGGCGGCGGGGATGCCGTGTGCGGCCAGGGTGTTGAGCAGCCGTTCGGCGCCGGGCATCAGCGGCACGCCACCGGCCAGCAGGTCGACGAAGCGCTGGTTGATCAGCACGGTCAGCTCGGCCGAGCTGAGCGGCACGGCCGTGCGGGCGAGCAGGTAGTCGATGACCCGGGTCATCGGACCGCCGACGACGTGGGCGCGGTCGGCCTCGTCGAGGGCGTGCCCGAACTCGGCGAAGAGCGACGCCTCGGCCTGCCACCAGAAGTCCTCGGTGTCGACGAGCGTGCCGTCCATGTCGAGCAGCACGGCCTGCAGGCCGCCGCCGGTTCCGCCGAGGCTCTCGGTGAGGGTCGAGATGGTCGTCATGGCAAGGTCCCTTCGCCGGGTGGGGTCCCGTCCGCACGGGTGGCCGGACGGGGCCGGGGATGGCACAGGCCGGCCCGCTGGTGAGCGGACCGGCCCGTTCAGGATCATTCAGGATACGCCCGTCGACCGGAAATGTGCCGAACGGAACGCAGCGGACGGATTACCTGGCGTTGAAGTACTTCGCCTCGGGGTGGTGGATGACGATGGCGTCGGTGGACTGCTCGGGGTGCAGCTGGAACTCCTCGGAGAGCACCACGCCGATCCGCTCGGGCTTCAGCAGCTCGGCGATCTTGGCGCGGTCCTCCAGCTCCGGGCAGGCGCCGTAGCCCAGCGAGAAGCGGGCGCCGCGGTACTTCAGGGCGAACATGTCGCGGACGTCCTGCGGGTCCTCGTCGCCGAAGCCCAGCTCGAAGCGGACCCGGGCGTGCCAGAACTCGGCGAGCGCCTCGGCCAGCTGCACCGACAGGCCGTGCAGCTCCAGGTAGTCGCGGTACGCGTTGGCGGCGAACAGCTCGTTCGCGGCCTCGGAGACCCGGTTGCCCATGGTGACCACCTGCAGCGCCACCACGTCCCGCTCGCCGGAGTCCTCCGGGCGGAAGAAGTCGGCCAGGCAGAGCCGGCGGCCGCGGCGCTGGCGCGGGAAGGTGAACCGGGTCCGCTCGGAGCCGTCCTCGTTGTAGACGATCAGGTCGTCGCCCTTGGAGTTGGCCGGGAAGTAGCCGTAGATCACCGCGGGCTCCAGCCAGCCCTCGGTCTGCAGCCGGTCCAGCCACATCCGCAGCCGCGGCCGGCCCTCGGTCTCCACCAGCTCCTCGTACGAGGGGCCGTCTCCGGAGCGCGAGGCCTTCAGGCCCCACTGGCCCTTGAACAGCGCGTCCTCGTCCAGCCAGGAGGCGTAGTCGGCGAACGGGATGCCCTTGACGATCCGGTCGCCCCAGAACGGCGGGACCGGCACCCGGTTGTCGACGGCCACGTCGGAGCGGACCTGGCCGAGGTTGACCTCCTCGACCTCCTCCACCTCGACCCGCGCGTGCCGGCGCTGCCGCAGCTCGGGCAGGGCCGCACCGGGCACGCCGCGCTTGACCGCGACCAGCGCGTCCATCAGCTTGAGGCCCTCGAAGGCGTCCCGGGCGTAGCGGACCTCGCCCTGGTAGATCTCGTGCAGGTCCTGCTCGACGTAGGCCCGGGTGAGGGCGGCGCCGCCGAGGATCACCGGGAAGTCGGCGGCGAGTCCCCGCTGGTTCAGCTCCTCCAGGTTCTCCTTCATGATCACCGTGGACTTGACCAGCAGGCCGGACATGCCGATGACGTCCGCCCGGTGTTCCTGCGCCGCCTCCAGGATCGCCGAGACCGGCTGCTTGATGCCGAGGTTGACGACGTTGTAGCCGTTGTTGGACAGGATAATGTCGACCAGGTTCTTGCCGATGTCGTGGACGTCGCCCTTCACGGTGGCGAGCACGATGGTGCCCTTGCCCTCCGAGTCGGACTTCTCCATGTGCGGCTCCAGGTGCGCCACCGCGGACTTCATCACCTCGGCCGACTGCAGCACGAACGGCAGCTGCATCTGCCCGGAGCCGAACAGCTCGCCGACCACCTTCATGCCGGCCAGCAGCGTGTCGTTGATGATCTCCAGTGCCGGACGGGCCGTCAGGGCCTCGTCCAGGTCGGCCTCCAGGCCGTTCCGCTCGCCGTCGACGATCCGCCGCTGCAGGCGCTCCTCCAGCGGGAGCGCCGCCAGCTCCTCAGCCTTCGAGGCCCTCACCGAGGCCGAGGAGACGCCCTCGAACAGCTCCAGCAGGCGCTGCAGCGGGTCGTAGCCGTCCCTGCGGCGGTCGTACACCAGGTCGAGCGCGACCTCGCGCTGCTCCTCGGGGATCCGCGCGATCGGAAGGATCTTGGAGGCGTGCACGATCGCCGAGTCCAGGCCGGCCTCCACGCACTCGTGCAGGAAGACCGAGTTCAGCACCACGCGGGCCGCGGGCGAGAGGCCGAAGGAGATGTTCGACAGGCCGAGCGTGGTCTGCACCTGCGGGCGCCGCCGCTTCAGCTCGCGGATCGCCTCGACGGTCTCGATGCCGTCCCGGCGGGACTCCTCCTGGCCGGTGCCCAGGGTGAAGGTGAGGCAGTCGACCAGGATCGACGACTCGTCGATGCCGTAGTCGCCGGTGAGCTGCTCGATCAGCCGCTCGGCGATGGCCACCTTCTTGTCGGCGGTGCGGGCCTGGCCCTCCTCGTCGATGGTCAGCGCGATCAGGCCGGCGCCGTGCTCGCGGGCGAGCGAGGCGATCCGGCCGAAGCGGGTCTCAGGACCGTCGCCGTCCTCGTAGTTGACCGAGTTGAGCACCGCGCGGCCGCCGAGCGCCTCCAGACCGGCCCGCAGCACCTCCGGCTCGGTGGAGTCCAGCACCAGCGGCAGGGTGGAGGCGGTCGCCAGCCGGGTGGCGACCTCCCGCATGTCGGCGACGCCGTCCCGGCCGACGTAGTCGACGCACAGGTCGAGCAGGTGCGAGCCGTCCCGGATCTGGTCGCGGGCGATCTCCACGCAGGCCTGCCAGTCCTCGGCCAGCATCGCCTCGCGGAACTTCTTGGAACCGTTGGCGTTGGTGCGCTCGCCGATCGCCAGGTAGGAGAGGTCCTGCCGGAAGGGCACCGACTGGTAGAGCGAGGCGGCGGCCGCCTCCGGCTTCGGGTCGCGGGCCACCACCGGGCGGCCCTGGACGCGCTCCACCACGTGCCGCAGGTGCTCGGGCGTGGTGCCGCAGCAGCCGCCGACCAGCGACAGCCCGTACTCGCGGACGAAGGTCTCGTGGGCGTCCGCGAGCTCCTCCGGGCTCAGCGGGTAGTGCGCGCCGTCCTTGCCGAGGACGGGCAGGCCGGCGTTGGGCATGCAGGACAGGCCCACCTTGGCGTTCTTCGCCAGGTAGCGCAGGTGCTCGCTCATCTCGGCGGGGCCGGTGGCGCAGTTCATGCCGATGTAGTCGATGCCCAGCGGCTCCAGGGCGGTCAGCGCCGCGCCGATCTCCGAGCCGAGCAGCATGGTGCCGGTGGTCTCCACGGTCACCTGGGCCAGCACCGGCAGGTCCAGACCGGCCTCGGCGAGCGCCTGCTTCACGCCCAGCACGGAGGCCTTGGTCTGCAGCAGGTCCTGGCTGGTCTCGATCAGCAGGGCGTCCGCGCCGCCGGCGATCAGGCCTGCCGCGTTCAGCCGGAAGCCCTCGCGGATCACCGCGAAGGTGGTGTGGCCCAGCGTCGGCAGCTTGGTGCCGGGGCCGATCGAGCCGAGCACCCAGCGGGTCCGGCCGTCGCGGGCGGTGAACTCGTCGGCTGCCTCGCGGGCGATCCTCGCACCGGCCTCGGACAGCTCGACGATGCGGTCGGCGATCTCGTACTCGCCGAGCGCCGCGTGGTTGGCACCGAAGGTGTTGGTCTCCACGCAGTCCACGCCGACGGCGAAGTACGCGTCGTGGACGGAACGCACGATGTCCGGGCGGGTGACGTTGAGGATCTCGTTGCAGCCCTCCAACTGCTGGAAGTCCTCCAGGGTCGGGTCCTGCGCCTGCAGCATCGTGCCCATCGCGCCGTCGGCCACCACGACACGGGTGGCGAGGGCTTCGCGGAGGGCGTTCGCGCGCTCCTGGTGAGCGGCGGCTGCGGCGGACGAGGGGACGGCGGTGGCCATGGGGCGACTCCCTGGGTGCGACGGCTGTCGGCTATGCGTCCCCTCCGTGAACGGGGAGGCACGCCGTCAGGGTATCCGGACACCTGCCCGGCGACGGAACCCGTTCCGCATCCTGGGCGTCCTGTCCACCTGAACGGACGGGACGGGAGGGGCCGGGTGCCACGGAGGATCACCGCGCCGACGGCGTGGCTGCGGAGGCTGCGGCCCCGGCGGGGCAGGCGCCGGCGGCTCGTCGTCGCGCTCGCCGCCGCCCTCGGCCTGCTACTCCTTCCGGTGGGCGCCGCCGCGGCCGCCCTCCGACTGCAGTACGTGGGCGAACCGTCTCTCGAGGCCAGGACCAGGGGCCGTGACGCCCTCTGGCTGGGCCACGCCTGGGTCGACGGCCGGCGCACCGACGCCGACCTCACCTCCCTCTCCGCCCGCCTTGCCGGCACCGGCATCCGCGACCTGTACGTGCACACCGGGCCGCTCGCGCACGACGGCTCGCTCGACCCCGCGCTCGCGCCGCAGGCCCGCTGGTTCCTGGACGGCGTCCACCGCCGGCTGCCCGGCCTGCGGGTGCAGGCCTGGCTCGGCGACGTGGTCGCCCCGGAGAAGGACGGCCTGCACCTGGACCGGCCCGAGGTCCGGACCCGGATCACCGTCGCCACGGTGCAGACCCTGGCTCTCGGCTTCGAGGGCGTGCACTTCGACCTCGAACCCGTCCGCTCCGGGTCGGCCGGCTTCCTCGCCCTGCTCGACCAGGTCCGGCCGCTCACCGCGGCCTCCGCGGTGCCGCTCTCCGTCTCCGCCCCGCAGATCGACCCCGTCCCCGGCCTGCACCGCGCCGGGCTCGCGGTCGCCGACCACGGCAAGTGGTGGTCGAAGGAGTACTTCGCCGACGTCGCCCGCCGGGTCGACCAGATCGCGGTGATGAGCTACGACACCGGGATGCCGCTGGAGTCGCTGTACGGCGGCTACGTCGCCCGGCAGACCGAGCTGGCGCTGGCCGCGACCCCGGACTCCGTGGACCTGCTGATGGGCCTGCCCGCCTACTGGGCGGACGGCTTCGGCCACCACGGCTCCGCGGAGACCGTCGCGGCGGCCGTCCGCGGCGCCCGGCTCGGCCTGGGTCGCAGCGGCCGGCAGTCCTTCGGCCTGGCGCTGTACGTCGACTTCACCGCCACCCCCGCCGACTGGAACGCCTACCGCAACGGCTGGTGCCGCTGAGCGCCTGCCGGGCTAGGCTGCGGCCATGACCGAACCGGCACTGGACGCAACGGAACTGACGACGGATCACCTCGTCCTGCGGCGGCCGGTCCCCGCGGACGTGGCAGTGATCCTGGCCGTCCACCGGGACCCGCGGACCTGCCGGCACAACCCCTCGGACGCGCTGCGCACCCGGGCCGAGGCCGAGTGGCTGTACCGCCGCTGGGACGAGCGGTGGCAGCGCAGCGGCTACGGCTACTGGGTGGTGCGCGACCGCGGCGCGGAGCAGCCGCTCGGCTTCTGCGGGGTGAAGCCGACGGTGCTGGGCGGGATGCGCGGGCTCAACCTCTTCTACCGCTTCGACCCCTCCTGCTGGGGCCGGGGCGTGGCCAGTGAGGCGGCCTCCGCCGTCGTCGCCTGGGCCGGCCGGGAGCTGCCACGGCTGCCGCTGATCGCCCGGATACGCCCCGACAACCTGGCCTCGCAGCGGGTCGCCGTGAAGGCCGGGCTGACCCGTGCCGGGCACCTCGACGAGATCGGCGAGGACGGCCCGGACTGGATCTGGGCCCGCAACCTGCCGTAGCCGCCACAACTCCCCCGGCACCGGCGCACTGAGCCGCGGTGCACCAGGGCCGCGGGCACTGCGCAGTCCCGGGTGGCGAGCCGTACGGTTCAGGGCTCGCCCCGAGTTCGCGCAGTGCACCCGTCCCGAACCGCGCAGTTCTCCCCCGGCCCTCGGCCGGGAGGTGCCCCCACGCGCCCCCGGGGCGTCACAGCGGAGTGCGGTGCAGGGCGATCAGCAGCCGCCAGACCCGGCCGGCGAAGGTGGGCGGGTCGGCGGCGATCAGGCCGTGCAGCCAGTCGGCGAGCAGGCCGGTGAAGGCCGCGGCGACCGCGGAGGCCACCGTGTCCGCGTGCGGGGCACCGGCCCGTTCGCGTTCGGTGCGGCTGCGCTCGCGCAGCCGTCGGTGCATGAGGTCGCCGAGCGGGCCGCCGCCACCCGGGTCGAGCAGGCCGCGGTAGAGGGCGGCGCGCCCGGCGGCGTCCGCCAGGAAGGCGGTGAGTGCGGCGGGCGGCGCCGCCGGGTCGACCGGGCCGCGCCAGTCGTGCAGGGCGTCGACCGCCGCCTCGACCACCTCCCCGCAGGCGTCGACGGCCAGCGCTCGCAGGTCCTCGTAGTGCAGGTAGAAGGTGGCCCGGCCGAGGCCCGCGCGGCGGACCACGGCCGAGACGCTCACCTCCGAGAGCGGCCGCTCGCCGCATTCGGCGAGCAGGGCGCCGCGCAGGGCGGCCCTGGTGCGCTCGGCGCGGGGGTCGTTCATCCGGTGGCCAGCACGGCGGCGAGGGCGACCGCGCCGGGCAGTGCCTGGGCGACCAGGATCCGCCGGTTCGCGGTGGCCCCGCCGTACAGGCCGGCTACCACGACGCAGCTCAGGAAGAAGACCTGGGCGTCGTGGCCGACGGGGTCGGCGGCGATCAGGCCCCAGAGCAGGCCGGCCGCCAGAAATCCGTTGTAGAGGCCCTGGTTGGCGGCGAGCGGCGCGGTCGCCCTGGCCATGCCTGCGTCGAAGCCGGAGAGGCTCCGGCCCGGGGAGCGCTCCCAGAGGAACATCTCCAGCACCAGGATGTACGCGTGCAGTGCGGCCACCAGGCCGACCAGGACGTTCGCCGCCGTATGCATGGATCACTCCGATTTCATGGACACCTGTCCAGCAATCATAGACGAGTGTCCGGGAACTCCAGCCACACCGCGGTGTCGGACGGCAGCCCGCCGTCCGTGAGGGGTCCGCTGGAGAGCACCGGGCGGGCGCCCCCGGGCAGCGGCACCGGCTGCTCGCCGAGGTTCACCAGGCATCCGAAGCCGTCGGCCCGCCGGAATGCCAGCACCTCCGGGGCGGAGGGCAGCCAGTCGAAGCCCCCGGTGATCCGCTCGCGGCGGATCCGCAACGCGGCGCGGTAGAGCTCCAGCATCGAGTCCGGGTCACCGGTCTGCGCCGCCACGGTGAGCGCACCCCAGCCGGCCGGCTGCGGCAGCCACGGCTCGGCGCCGTCGGGCGCGAAGCCGTACGGCGGCAGGGTGCCGGACCACGGGATCGGGACGCGGCAGCCGTCGCGGCCGGGGTCGGTGCCGCCGGAGCGGAAGTGCATCGGGTCCTGCAGGCTGCCGAGCGGCAGGTCCTCGACCTCGGGCAGGCCGAGCTCCTCGCCCTGGTAGAGGTAGAGCGAGCCGGGCAGCGCCAGCGAGAGCAGCGCGGCGGCACGCGCCCGGCGCAGGCCGAGGTCCAGGTCGGTCGGGGTGCCGAAGCGCTTGGTGGCGAACTGGAAGCGGGTGTCCTCGCGACCGTACCGGGTCACCGTCCGGGTGACGTCGTGGTTGGCGAGCACCCAGGTGGCCGGGGCGCCGACCGGGGCGTGCGCGGCCAGCGTGCCGTCGATCGAGGCGCGCAGCTCGGCGGCCGACCACGGGCGGGCCAGGAAGTCGAAGTTGAAGGCGGTGTGCAGCTCGTCCGGCCGCAGGTAGCGGGCGAACCGCTCGGTGTCCGGCACCCAGATCTCGCCGATCAGCACCCGCGGCTCCTCGTAGGAGTCCGCGATCGCCCGCCAGGAGCGGTAGATCTCGTGCAGGTCGTCGCGGTCGACGAACGGGTGCGTGTCGACGCCGGGTTCGAAGTCGGGCAGGCCCGGCTCCTTGGTCAGCAGGCCGGCCGAGTCGATCCGCACGCCGGCCGCGCCCCGGTCGAACCAGAAGCGCAGGATCTCCTCGTGCTCCCGGCGGACCAGCGGGTGCGCCCAGTTGAGGTCGGGCTGCTCGGAGGCGAACAGGTGGAGGTACCACTGCCCGTCCTCGATCCGCGTCCACGGGCAGCCGCCGAACTCCGACTTCCAGTCGTTGGGCGGCAGTTCGCCCTTCTCGCCGCGCCCCTCGGTGAAGTGGAAGAGCTCCCGCTCGGGGCTGCCGATGCCGGCCTCGAGCGCGGCACGGAACCACGGGTGCTGGTCGGACACGTGGTTGGGCACGATGTCGACGACGGTGCGGATGCCGAGGTCACGGGCCTCCGCGATGAGCTTCTCGGCCTCCTCCAGCGAGCCGAAGACCGGGTCGATGGCGCGGTAGTCGGCCACGTCGTAGCCGCCGTCCTTCAACGGGGACGGGTACCAGGGGTTGAACCAGACGGCGTCGAAGCCGAGTTCGGCGAGGTACGGGAGCCGGGCGCGGATTCCCGCCAGGTCACCGGTGCCGTCGCCGTTGCCGTCGGCGAAGCTGCGGGGGTAGACCTGGTAGATCGCCGCGTCTCGCCACCAGTCCCGGCGGTCGGGCTGCTGCACCACGGTGGGTAGTCCTTTCGAGAAATGACGGGCCGTCAGCCCTTGAGCCCGCCCGAGGTCAGGCCGGCCATGATGTTGCGCTGGAAGATCAGGAAGAACACGACGGTCGGCACCGAGGCGATGGCCAGGGCGGCGATCACGACGTTCTGCGGCACGCCGACGGACAGCGAATTGATGCCGATGTTGAGCGGCTGGTTCTTCGGGTCCGGCTGGACCAGCAGCGGCCACAGGAAGTCCTTCCAGACGTTCACCACCGCGAAGATGGAGACCACGCCGAGGATCGGCCGGGACATCGGCAGCACGATCGACCACAGCGCCCGCAGCGGCGAGGCGCCGTCGATGGCGGCGGCGGCCATCAGCTCCTCCGGCACCGAGTCGAAGAAGCGCTTCAGCAGGAAGATGTTGAAGGCGTTCGCCACGGTGGGCAGCCAGATCGCCCACGGGGTGTTGATCAGGTTGAGGTGCAGCAGCGGCAGGTCCAGGACGGTGAGGTACTGCGGCACGATCAGCACGGTGGACGGGATCATCAGCGTCGCCAGCATCATGCCGAGGATCAGGCTGCCGAGGACGGGCCGCAGCTTGGAGAGCGCGTAGGCCGCGGCCACGTCGAAGACCAGCTGGAAGGCGAGCGCCCCGAACGCGTAGTACAGCGTGTTGAACAGCAGCCGGCCCATGTTGAGCTTGGACCACGCCTCGGTGTACGTGTCGGTGTGGATCTGCTGCGGGAAGAAGGTCGGCGGGTTCTGGATGACCTCCTGGGTGGACTTCAGTCCGCCGGTCACCAGCCAGTACAGCGGGCCGAGGAAGACCAGGGTGAAGGCCGTCACCACCAGGACGAGCACGGTCCAGTAGACCGCCCTGCCCAGCGGGCGGTTCAGCTGCGTCTCGGAGATCAGGGTACGGGTCGAGGTGTCTGCCATGGCGGGGCTCCCGTCCTAGTCGTTGGTGCGGCTCAGGCGCACGTACAGCGCGGAGAAGCCGGCGAGTACGAGCAGCATGACCAGGCCGAGCGCCGAGGCGCTGCCGTAGTTGTTGAAGCTGAAGGCGTACTGGTAGATGAGGTTGACGACGGTCAGCGTCGAGTTCCGCGGGCCGTTTCCGCCGGTCAGCAGGTAGGGCTCGACGAAGACCTGCATGGTGGCGACGATCTGCAGCAGCAGGAGCAGCGAGAGGATCAGCCGGGTCTGCGGGATCGTCACGTGCCAGATCCGCCGCAGCAGGCCGGCGCCGTCCAGCTCGGCGGCCTCGTAGAGCTCTCCGGGGATGCCCTGCAGGGCCGCCAGGTAGATCAGGGTGGCGCCGCCCATGTTCATCCAGGTGGCCGCGATGACGACCGAGAGCATGGACGTGGTGGGCGAGTTGAGCCAGGCCGAGGTCGGCAGGTGGAGCGACTTCAGGATCGCGTTGAACAGGCCGTAGCCGGGGTCGTAGAAGTACTTGAAGAGCAGCACCGAGGCGACCGGCGGGAGCATCACCGGCAGGTAGACCAGCACCCGGAGGTAGGCCTTGGCGTGGCGGAGCTCGTTCAGCAGGACGGCGACGACGAACGGCACCGCGAAGCCGAGCACCAGGGCGAGCACGGTGAACAGCAGCGTGTTGCGCCAGGCGTGCCAGAAGTCCGGGTCCGCGAAGATGCGGTCCAGGTTCTCCGTGCCGACCCAGGTGGTCTTCCCGCGCTTGGTCTTCTGGAAGCTCATGATCACTTCGCGGACCATCGGGTACCACGAGAAGTACGCGAAGCACAGCAGGGCACCGAGCAGGAAGCCGTGGCCGGTGAGGTGCCTGCGGAAGCGCTGACGGAGGGCGGCGCGGCCCTGCGAGGGGTCGGCGTGCGCCGGTGGCTCGGTCTTCCGGCGGGCGGAGACGCTGATCGCTGCCATGGGGGTTTACTCCCGGTCGGTCGGAGGGTGTGGCTCGGGCGTACGTGGGGGCCGGCCCGCCGGCCGGCCCCCACCGGCCGTCACTGGAGGTTGGCCAGCACCTGGTTGACCTGGCTCTCGGCGTCCGAGAGCAGCTTGTCGACGTTGGCGTTCTTGTCGGTCAGAACGGCCGAGACGGCGCCGTCGAGGACCTTGTAGATCTGCTGGGCGTTGGCGGGCTCGGTCTTGCCGGGCACCGAAGTGGCCAGGTACGGCGCATAGTTCTGCACCGGGACGGTGGCACTGGCGGCCTTGGCCTTGTTGTCGGCGTCCAGGGTGGAGCCGCCGAACAGGAAGGGCTGCGGCAGGCCGACCGGCAGACCGTCGGCCTTGGTGCGGGCGTAGTCGAACTGACCCTTGCCCATGGTCAGCCACTTGAAGTTGACCCAGGCGATGCCGGCCTTGATCTGGTCCGGGGTGGAGCCCTTCTTGAACATGTAGTCGGCGCCGCCGAGCAGGGCGCCCCTGCCGCCGGGCATCGGGCCCATGCCGTAGTCCTCGTAGTTGCCCTTGAGGGTCTGCACCATGTAGGTGATGTCGTCCGGCGCCCCGACGTACATGCCGAGCTTGTCCGTCGACATCTGGGTCATCAGGTCGGGCCACTTGAGGCTCTGGGTGGCGCCCATGGTGTTGTCGGTCCAGCGCATGTCGTACAGGTTCTGCAGGACCTGCTTGCCCTCGGGCGTGTTGAAGGCGGCCTTCTTGCCGTCCTCGGTGGTCATCGAGCCGCCGAGGCCGTAGAGCTCGGCGGTGAAGTGCCAGCCGCCCTGGTTGGTGGCGCTGTAGTCGCCGTAGCCGTTGACGCCGTTGCCCAGCGCCGCGATCTTCTTGGCGTCCTCCCGGATCTCGGCCCAGGTCGTCGGCGGCTTGTCGGGGTCGAGGCCGGCCTGCTTGAAGAGCTTGCGGTTGTAGAGCAGGCCCATCTTGTAGTTGGTGGTGGGCAGGCCGTAGAGCTTGCCCTCCGAGGTCAGGGTCTTCAGGACGGACGGGTCGATGTCCTTGAGCGCGGGCACCGTCTGCTCGTTGACGTACTGGGTGATGTCCTCGGCCTGGTCGGCGTCGAGCACCTGCTCCAGGTCGGTGAAGTACGTGTAGAAGACGTCCGGCTGGGTCTTGCCCTTGAGCTGCGCGGTGAAGGAGGCGGGCTCCTCGCAGGGGGAGGCGTCCTTCGCGTTGATCGTGACGTTCGGGTAGAGCTTGTTGAACGCCGTGACGTCCTCGGCCCACTGCTTGCGCTCGGCCGGCTTGGTGGTCGGCGGCTGGCAGTCGATGCTGATGGTGACCTTGGTGTTCGGGTCGAGCGAGGCACCGGCCGCGGGCTTGCCGGAGTCCCCGGAGTTGCCGGCGTCGGAGCCGGAGGAGCAGGCGGCCGCGGTGAGGGCGAGGCCCGCGGCGGCGGCGAGGGCGACGGTTCTGCGGAGGAGCCGGTCTCTGGTCATGCGGATGGACCCTTTCAAGCACGTGGGGGCTGCGCCCGGTCGCGGGGGTGCCCGTGGATTTCCGGTGGGGGACGGCCCCGGAAGACGTCCGGGAGCCGGGGAAGCGTGCGAGGCCGGGGCACGGTCGCTGTGTCTGGCAACAGCGCCGGCCGGTGTCGACCACTTAACCAGCCTCGACAGATGTCCACAAGATGTCGACTAGATTTCGCAAAAACACGACACTGCCTGTGCAGGTTCGCGTGGCTCCACTGCTAGCCGCCCGGCCGCCGCGACCTGCCCATCACCTGCCGAAAGGCCTCGTGCGGCGCCGCGGCAGCCCGTGCCGGGCCTGGTGACGCCGGGTTGCGCAGCCGTCGGCGCAAGCGCCCTGCAGAGCCCGCAAGCGGCCGCACGGAACGCCGCAGCAGGGCGGGCCGAAAGGCGCCCGCCCTGCTGCGTTTGCGCAATCGTCACGGGTTGACGGTGATCTTGAACGTGGACGTGGTGTTCTGGATGTCCTTGACGTTGCCGCTCATGGTGAGGTTGTTGAAGACCGCCTCACCCACCGCCGGGCCCTGGCCCGCCTCGGGCATCTCGTTGGCCCAGATGCCGTAGCCGGACTTGGCGTCGAAGGCGTCGCCGCTCTTCTTGGCGCCGGTGATCGAGATGTTGGTGAAGACGGTGTCCTTCACCGGGTTCTCCGGCTGGCTGCCCGTGTACTTGGTCTGGAACATGATGCCGCTGTAGGTCGGGGCGACGATGTCGACGTCGCTCACGCGGATGCCCTGGAAGACCTTGGAGGCCGAGAAGACCCAGATCGCCGGGAAGACCTGCTGGCCCCAGAAGTGGCCACCGGACCGGACGATCGTCATGTTCTGCAGGTTCGTCGTGGGCGAGGCGCCGAAGCCGTTCATCGGGTAGCCGAAGTCCAGCGACGAGATGGTGACAGCGGAGTAGCAGAGGGTGTCGGCGATGTAGATGTTGCGGAAGGTGTTGGCGTAGCCGCCGTACACCGCGATGCCTGCCGCGCGCCAGGTCAGGACGGTGGTGAGGTTCTCGAAGACGTTGTTCTTCTCGTCGGCGCCGCCGGCGTCGACGGCGGAGAACAGCGCGAAGGAGTCGTCACCGGTGGCCCGCGCCTCGTTGTTCGAGACGAGGTTGTCGGTGGAGCCGTTGGTCATGTTGATGCCGTCGGCGAAGGTGTCGCGGATCCGCGAGTTGGTGATCCGCATGCTGTCGGTGTTGGCACCCCAGTACATGCAGACCATGTGCTCGGTCCAGATGTTGTCGATCGTGATGTTCGCGACGTTGGAGAAGTCGAACACCTTGCCGGGGCCGTCGATCCGGGAGGTGTAGTTGCCGAAGTAGGCGAAGCCCGAGAAGGTCGAGCCGTTCGCGGTGGCCTCGGCGCGGAAGCCGACGTCGGTGTTGCTCTGGGTGGTCGGTGCGTAGAACCGGGTGAACCAGGGGCCGGCGCCGACGACCTTGACCACCTTGCCGTAGACCTGGAACTTGTTGGCGGTCTGGTAGTCGCCCGCGGGCAGGTAGACGCCGACGTACGTGCCGGTGGTGTCCATCCGGACCTTGTCCAGGGCGTTCTGCACGTCCTGGTGGGTGAAGCCGGCCGGGACGACGTACGTCGCCGGGTCCGGGTTGGCGATCGGGGTGGCCTGTTCCAGGCTCACGAAGTCGATCGCGTACTGGCTGGAGTTGGCCGAGTCCTTCTGCAGCTTGATCTTGTGCCCGGCCGGCACCGTGGTGCCGAGCAGCAGGTTGGCCTCGTCGTAGATGTGCCGCTGGCTTCCGGAGCCGGGCGAGTTGCCGGGCGCCGTCTCGCTGCCGTACAGCCAGGCGTACTTCGAGGTCAGGTCGATCGCCTTCAGGAAGGTGCCGTCGACGTAGACGTTCAGCGTGGCATTGGTGCCGTCACCGCTCGCGCTGTCCGGGATGGAGAAGCGCGTCACCAGCGTGTTGGTGGCCGCCTTGGTGGTGAACTCCACCGAGGAGCCGGTCGAGTTGAGTGTCACGGCCTTGCGGCCGGAGGCCTCGCCGGCCAGGTCGCCGATGGTGCGGTTCGGGCCGACCACGGCGGCCCCGCCGCCCAGCACGCCGTCCTCGGCCTCGTAGGTGTCGAAGGGCATGTTGGCGCCACGGCCGATGTAGAGGCCCTGGCTGCTGGTGTTGTTGGCCTGCTTGACCGGCAGCTCGTTGCTGTCGGCGGCGATCACGGTCCTCACCGTGTACTTGCCGTTGACGGCCGTCCAACTGCCCAGCGAGACCGGGGAGGTGGTGGCGCCGGGGGCGATCGCGCCGCTGTAGGAGCCGGTCAGCGTCTTGACCGCGTTGCCCTGGGAGTCGAGCACGGTCAGGGTGATGCCGTGCGCGCCTGAGGCGGCCGCCGAGGGGCCCTGGTTCTTGATCGCCACCGAGAAGTCGACCGCGTTCCCGGCCGCCGGGTTGGAGGGTGACCAGGAGACCGGGGAGGCCACCAGGTCGGAGCTGGCGACCTGGTTGACCACCAGGTCGTTCGCCGCCGTCCAGGTGTTGTTGGTCTCGTCCTGCTCGATGACGGCGTTGGCCTCGTCGACCTTGGCGGTGAGCTGGTAGCTGCCCGCGTTCTGCGCCGGGACGCTCACGTTGACGGTGCTGGAGGCGCCGGGGGCGAGCGCGCCGACCTGCGCGGTGCCGACCTTGGTGGCGCCCAGGTACAGGGTGACCGAGGTGGCGGCGGAGGCCGCGTTGCCCTGGTTCTTCACCGTGGTGGCGAGGGTCAGGGCATCGGTCTCGACCGGGCTGGCCGGGGAGACGGTGGTGCCGGTGACGGTCAGGTCCGGGTTGGGGGCCGGCACACCGACCACCTGGAACTCGGCGACCTGGCCGGCGCCGGAGCCGGTGTTGCTGGTGATCTTCAGCTGGACGTCGGCGGCCCGGGCGGTGACCGGGATGGTCACCGTGTTGCCGGAGGCCGGGTCGAAGGCGTACGGCTTCGCCGCGACCAGCGTGCTGAAGGTCGAGCTGTTCTGCTCGCGGCCGAGCACTTCGACGGTCTGGGTGCGGGCGCCCCAGACGGAGGCCGGGTTCAGCTTGAGCACCACCTGCTGGGTGTCGGCGTTCGAACCCAGCGCCACGGTGAGGGTGTTGGGGTAGCTGCCGCCCGCGCCCTCCCAGTAGCTGGTGACGTCGTTGTCGTTGGCGTTGGTCGCCACGAAGGTGTAGATCGAGGAGTTGGCCGTGATCGGCTTGCCCGCCGCCAGGTTGGTGCCGTTGCCGCCGCTCTGGCCGGTGCGGATCACCGTGGTGCTGGAGTCGGACTGGTTGCCGGCCGCGTCCTTGGCCTTGACGTAGTAGGAGACGGTCGCGGTGTCCGGCTGGCTGTCGGTGTAGGTGAGCACCGAGCTGCCGACGCTGGCCTTCAGCGAGCCGTTGGCGTAGACGTCGTAGCCGGTGACGCCGACGTTGTCGGTGGAGGCCGTCCAGGTCAGCCTGATCTGGCCGGAGCCGGGCTGGGTGTAGGCGAGACCGCCGGGCGCGCTGGGCGCCTGGGTGTCGCCGCTCTGGCCGGTGCGGGTGACGGTGTTGCTGGCTGCGGACTGGTTGCCGGCCGCGTCCTTCGCCTTGACGTAGTACGAGACGGTGGCGCTGTCCGGACGGCTGTCGGTGTACGTCAGCACGTTCCCGGCCACGCTGGTGAGCAACTCGCCGTTGGCGTAGACGTCGTAGCCGGTGACGCCGACGTTGTCGGTGGAGGCCGTCCAGGTCAGCCTGATCTGGCCGGAGCCGGGCTGGGTGTACGCCAGGCTGCCGGGCGCACCGGGCGCCTGGGTGTCACCGGTGCTCGGGCCGTACACCTCGAACTCGGAGAGCTGGGCCGCCGGCCAGGCGCTGTTGGCGGTGAACGAGAGGCGCACGTACCGGGTGGTGGTCGTGCTCAGGTTGATCGTCGCGCTGTTCCCGGTGGCCGGGTTGAAGGTGTACGCGGCGGAGGCGACCAGGTCGGTGAAGTTGGCGCCGTCGGTGGAGCCCTGGACCTTCAGCGTCTCGCTACGGGCCTCCCAGCCGGAGGGCAGCCGCAGCACCAGCTTGTTGACCGGCACGGCGGAGCCGAGGTCGGCCTGGTACCACTGCGGGAAGGCGTTGTTGGCGCTCTCCCAGTAGGTGCCGGTGTTGCCGTCGGCCGCATTGTTCGCCGCGTACGGCGCGTTGGAGCTGCCGGCGCTGACCGAGCGCACCAGGTTGCCGGAGGCGCTGGTCGAGCCGTACACCTCCAGCTCGGAGATCTGGGCGGCCGGCCAGCCGGTGTTCGCGGTGACGCTCACCCGCACGAAGCGGGTGGTGGTGGAGGCGAAGTTGAGCCGGACGGTGTTGCCGGCGCCCGGGTCGAAGGACTGGGCGGCGGAGCCCAGGATGGTGGAGAAGGTGGACCCGTCGGTGGAGCCCAGCAGGGTCAGCGTCTCGTCCCGGGAGCCCCAGCCCGCGGGCAGCTTCAGCACCACCTGGTCGATGGCGGCGGGGCTGCCGAGATCGACCTGGACCCACTGCGGCAGCGCGTTGTTGGTCGACTCCCAGTAGGTGTCCTGGCTGCCGTCGTTGACGTTGCCCACCACCTGGACACCGGTGGAGCTGCTGGCGGTCACGGTCTTGCCGGCCGCGAGGTTCGGACCGCCGGCGGCGTGGGCCGGTACGACCGGCCCGATCACCATCAGCAGCAGTCCGGTCGCGACCGTCGCGGCGCCGAGCCGCGGCAGTGTGCGCTTGGATCTCATTGCGTCCCTCTGTCTCGGATGTCATTGCGGTGCGCGGCGTGGCGGCCCCCGGCTCCGCCGCGCGAGCACCCCCCGGGGGGTGCGCCGGGGCATGCCCCGGATCGGGCCGCCGGGGTGTGCGGCGGCCCGAGGTCTGTGGTGGATCCGTCCTCCCGCGCCGCTGCGCGGGGCCGGTGTTCCGACCGGACGGGCGCTACTGGGCGAAGGCCTGCAGCGCGGAGAGCTGCCCGGCGGCCAGCCGGTGTCGCCGGTGAACTGCGGCCGGAGGTACCGGGTCTGCACGGCGGCGGGCAGCGTGAGCGTGGTGGTGTTGCCGCCGGCCGGGTCGAAGCGGTACCCGGCGGCGACGGCCAGGGTGGTGAGGGCGCTGCCACCGGTGGAGCCGAGCACCGCGACGGTCTGGGTGCGGGCGCCCCAGGCCGAGGCGGGCGGCACCGCGAGGACCAGGCGCCGGACGGGGTGCACCGTCTCCAGGTCGACCTGGATCCACTGTGGGAAGGCGCTGTTGGCGCTCTCCCCGTACGAGTTCGGGTCGCCGTCGACGGCGTTGTCGCTGCCGTAGACCTGGGTGTGGCTGCTCTCGGTGGTCGGCCGGCGCAGTGCGAGGTCGCCGGTGGGCGGCGGCGGGGTGGTGGTGCCGGTGGTGGGCGGGGTGGGCCGGAGGGCCGTGAGCGGCAGCCGCCCCTTGAGCATCCGGCCGCCGTCGGCCTGCCTTCGTGGGGGAAGCTACAGGAGGAATCACCAATCTGACGTTTATATGTCTGAGTTTTGCGCGATGTCAGCCAAGAGTTACAGAGGTGCTACAGGCATGTCAACGGATCGCACCGCATGCGGGCACACGAAAAGGGCGGGCACCGAAGTGCCCGCCCTTGGTCCGACGGACCGTCAGGGGGTGGATTGCGGGGATTCCTCCGGGATCGTCAACCCCGCTGGCGCACCGGGGCGGTGGACCCTCGGACCACCAGCTCCGGCTCGAAGAGCAGCTCGTCGTGGGTCACCTTCACCCCGGCGATCTCGCCCACCAGCAGCTCCACGGCCGCCCGGCCCATCGCCTCGATGGGCTGGCGCACCGTGGTCAGCGGCGGGTCGGTGCACATCATGAACGAGGAGTCGTCGTATCCGATCACCGACACGTCGTCAGGCACCGACAGGCCCGCCCGGCGCACCGCGCGGACGGCCCCGAGCGCCAGCGGGTCGCTCGCGCAGACCACGCCGGTGACGCCCTGGCGCAGCAGCCGGGTGGTCGCCGCCTGCCCGCCCTCCAGGCTGAACAGGGCCCGCTCCACGTGCGCGTCCGGCAGCTCGACACCGGCCCTGGCCAGCGCCGCACGGGCCGCGCCGAGCTTGCGCTGCGAGGGCACGTGGTCCGCCGGGCCGAGCACCAGGCCGACCTTCCGGTGGCCCAGCTGATGCAGGTGGCCGACGGCCTGCTCGACGGCGACCGCGTCGTCGCAGGACACCCGGGGGAAGTCCAGGTCCTCGATCGCGGCGTTCAGCAACACGGTCGGCAGGCTGCGGTCGGCGAGCCGGTCGTAGTGCTCGTGCGGGGCGTCGCCCTGGGCATACAGGCCGCCGAAGAACACGATGCCGGACACCTGCTGCTCCAGCAGCAGGTCCACGTAGTCCGCCTCGGAGACGCCGCCCGCGGTCTGGGTGCAGAGCACCGGCGTGAAGCCCTGGCCGGCCAGCGCACCGCTGACGACCTCGGCGAACGCGGGGAAGATCGGGTTCTGCAGCTCCGGCAGGACGAGGCCGACCAGGCGGGCCCGCTCGCCGCGCAGCTGGGTGGGGCGCTCGTAGCCGAGCACGTCGAGCGCAGTCAGCACCGCGGCCCGGGTCGCCTCGGAGACGCCGGGCTTCTCGTTCAGCACCCGGCTGACGGTCGCCTCGCTCACCCCGACCTTCTTCGCCACTTCGGCAAGTCGTCGTGTCATGGCTGCGAGTGTACGGCAAAAGACGCAAGCGGCTTGCGTGAATTTGCAGAGCTTGCCACGCTCGCTTTCCGCGTACGAATGACTACCATGCGTGACTGACCGCCACATGGCGCCACCCGTCCCGCCCACCCGGCGACGGTCCG
>NZ_JAHTIK010000001.1:1786673-1796140 GCF_025655475.1 Kitasatospora sp. DSM 101779
CGCAGCACCCCCGCCCCGCAGATCCGGAGTACCCCGTGCGCCCCAAGCTGCTCGCCGCCCTCGCCGCCGCCCCCATGCTCCTGCTGCCCGCCGCCGCCCCGGCCGGCGCGGCCCCCGCAGCCCGCTACGCCGCGCTCGGCGACTCCTACGCGGCCGGAGTCGGCGCGGGCGCCTACGACCCGCCGAGCGCCGGGTGCCACCGCTCCACCCGCTCCTACCCGGAGCTCTGGCGGGCCGCGAACGGACCGGCCGAGTTCCTCTTCGCCGCCTGCAACGGCGCCGCCACCGCCGACGTGGAGCGCGACCAGGTCCCGCGGGTGCCCGCCGACACCACCCTCGTCACCCTCACCGTGGGCGGCAACGACGTGGGCTTCGGCGACGCCGTCGTCGCCTGCCTGCAGCCGCTCACCACCGATGCGTACTGCGACGGCGCCCTGGACGAGTCCGAGCGCCGGCTGCGCGAGGAGCTCCCGGGCCGCCTCGACACGCTGTACCGCGCCCTGGACGCCGTGGCCCCGGCCGCCCGGGTCGTGGTCACCGGCTACCCGCACCTGCTCGGCACCGACGCGACCTGCCTGATCGGCACCGCGGCCCGCCGTGCCCGCTTCAACGCGCTCACCGACGCACTGGACGGCCTGATCGAGCGTCAGGCCGCCAAGCAGGGCTTCCGCTTCGCCGACGTGAGGGCGGACTTCGAGGGCCACGGAGCGTGCCGGGGCGGCTCGGACGAGTGGATCCACCCGATCACCCTGCCGCTGTGGGAGTCGTACCACCCCAAGGCCGCCGGGCAGTCCGGCGGCTACCTGCCGAGCGTGTCGGCCGCCGCGCTCGGATAGGCTTCCCACTCCGGCCTGGGAAGGCATCAAAGCCCGTAGGCTGGGCAGGTAGGGACCGTGGAACGGGGCGTTCCACGCGAGGTTCGACAGGCCGGCAGCCGGCCACCGGTCCACGGGGCCGGGAGGGGGGCGGCACCGGTCGACGGAGGGAGACGCTGGGTGATCGAGCTGGAGGACGTTCCCGAGTTGATCGACCCGGTGATGATCTGCGCCTTCGAGGGCTGGAACGACGCCGGCGACGCCGCCTCGGCCGCCGTCGGACACCTGGACGAGACCTGGGGCGGCAAGGTGTTCGCCGCGCTCGACGCCGAGGACTACTACGACTTCCAGGTCAACCGCCCGACCATCTGGCTGGACGGCGGCGTGCGCCGGATCACCTGGCCCACCACCCGCCTCTCGGTGGTCAGGGTGAACGAGCCGAAGACCAGGGACCTGGTGCTCGTCCGCGGCATCGAACCCAGCATGCGCTGGCGCTCCTACTGCAACGAGCTGCTCGGCTTCGCCCACGAGCTGGGCGTCGAGCTGGTGGTCATCCTCGGCGCGCTGCTCGGCGACACCCCGCACAGCCGCCCCGTCCCGGTCAGCGGAGTCACCTCGGACGCGGCGCTCGCCCGCACCCTCGACCTGGAGGAGAGCAAGTACGAGGGGCCGACCGGCATCGTCGGCGTCCTGCAGGAGGCCTGCGCGCATGCCGGGGTGCCGGCGGTGACGCTCTGGGCCGCGGTGCCGCACTACGTGGCGCAGCCCCCCAACCCCAAGGCCACCCTCGCCCTGATCAACAAGTTGGAGGACCTGCTCGACCTGCGGATCCCGCCGGGCGAGCTGGGTGAGGACTCCCGTGCCTGGCAGCTGGGGGTGGACCAGCTGGCCTCTGAGGACAGCGAGGTCGCCGAGTACGTGCAGCAGCTGGAGGAGGCCCAGGACACCGCCGAACTGCCGGAGGCGTCCGGCGACGCCATCGCGCGGGAGTTCGAGCGCTATCTGCGGCGCCGCGAGAACCTCGGCCCCACCGGCGAGAAGCCCGTCTCCGGCCACGCCACCGAGTCCAAGCCCGACAAGGACGAGGACGACCCCGGCGACAAGCCCGACGACAAGCCCGACGACAAGCCCGACGACGAGCAGAAGTAGCGGCTCCGCGCACGGTTCGCGTCAGCGCGAGAACAGGGGCGCGTGGAGCTGCGCGACTCGGAAGGCATCCGTCGATCACCTTCCGTCTCGCGCAGTTCCCCGCGCCCCTTCTTGGGTTGCCCGGAACGTCGCGGCCGTCCGCTCTCGGACTGCGTGGTTCCCCCGGCCTTCGGCCGGGAGGTGCCCCTACGCGCCCCTACCGGTTGGCCGGAGTGCTACAGAGCCACGCCCAGGAGGGCGTCCACCGCGCGGGAGACCAGTCCCGGCGCCCCGATGTCCTGGCCGCCGTCGGCGGCCTGTGCGGCGGCCCAGCGGTCCACCGCGGCCAGCGCACCCGGCGCGTCCAGGTCCTCCGCGAGAGCGGCCCGCATCTCGGCGAGCATCCCCTCCGCCGGCGGCCCGTCCGGCCGTGAGACGGCGGCGCGCCAGCGGGCGAGCCGCTCCTGGGCCTGGGCGAGGTCCTGCTCGGTCCACTCCCAGTCGGTGCGGTAGTGGTGGGCGAGCAGGGCGAGCCTGATCGCCGCCGGGTCGACGCCCTCGCGCCGCAGCTTGGAGACGAACACCAGGTTGCCGCGGGACTTGGACATCTTGTGCCCGTCCAGGGCGACCATGCCGGCGTGCACGTAGGCCTGGGCGTAGGGGTGCTCGCCGGTGGCGACCTGCGCGTGGGCGGCGCCCATCTCGTGGTGCGGGAAGGAGAGGTCGCTGCCGCCGCCCTGGATGTCGAAGGACATGCCGAGGTACTTGAGGGCGATCGCGACGCACTCGATGTGCCAGCCGGGCCGGCCGTGGCCGAGCTCGGTGTCCCAGGCGGGTTCGCCCGGGCGTGCGGAGAGCCAGAGCAGGGCGTCCAGCGGGTGCTTCTTGCCGGGGCGCTGCGGGTCGCCGCCGCGCTCGGCGAAGACCGGCAGCATGGCGTCCCGGCCGAGGCCGGAGACCTCGCCGAAGTGCGGGTCGGCGTCGACGGAGAAGTAGATGTCGCCGTCGAGCTCGTAGGCGGCGCCGGTCGCCAGCAGTTGCTTGACCAGCGGGACGATCCACGGGATCGACTCGACGGCGCCGACGTAGTGGGCGGGCGGCAGCATCCGCAGGGCGGTCATGTCCTCGCGGAAGAGGGCGGTCTCGCGGGCGGCGAGCTCCGTCCAGTCCTGGCCGGTGGCGACGGCGCGCTCGAGCAGCGGGTCGTCGACGTCGGTGACGTTCTGGACGTAGAGGACGTCGTGGCCGGCGTCCTTCCAGACCCGCTGCACCAGGTCGAAGGTGTTGTAGGTGGCGGCGTGGCCCAGGTGGGTGGCGTCGTACGGGGTGATGCCGCAGACGTACAGGCGGGCGGTCGGGCCCTCGGGCACGACCTCGCGGACACTGCTCGTGGCGGTGTCGAAGACACGAAGGGGAAGCCCCTGACCAGGCAGGGCGGGAACCTCGGAGGCGGGCCAGGCATGCATGGTTCCGACTCTAACCGGGCGATCATTTGAAAGGCTAACCAGTCGTCGGGATCGGCCGGATTCCTCCCCCGTCGCCGCCCCGCCGCCCGGGTCGCTCAGAGCGGGGGCCAGGGGATGGACGGCCAGTGCGGCGAGGGCAGCGGGTGGCGTCCGGCCTTGAGCAGGGCCTCGATCCGGTGGCCCGCGGCCGCCAGCTCGGCCGGGGTGAGGTGCGGTCCCAGCCGCCTCCCCAGGGCCCTGGGCAGCTCGGTGGCGAGCCGGCCGAGCACCTCGACGGCCTCCGCGGTGAGCGGCTGTTCGGCCCAGCCCCAGAGCAGGGTGCGCAGCTTGTTCTCGGTGTTGAAGGTCACGCCGTGGTCGATGCCGTAGATCCGCCCGTCGGCGGCTGGTATCCAGTGGCCGCCCTTGCGGTCGGCGTTGTTGATCACGGCGTCGAGGACGGCGAGCCGGCGCAGCCGCTCGTCGTCGCGGTGGACGAGCAGGGCGGTGCGGCCGCCCTCGACCTCGGCGCGGACGATCGGCAGCCAGCCCTGCTCGGGCCCGGACGGGTCCTGCAGGTCGAGCAGGTCGGGCGCCCCGGGGTCGGGTTCGACCCAGAGCTGCACCATGCCGGGGCCGGCCGGGCCGTCCCGCAGCACGGTGGGCGGGACGAGCGCCCAGCCGGTGGCGGCGGCGACCTCGTACGCGGCGGTCTCGCGGCCGGCGAGGGTGCCGTCGGGGAAGTCCCAGAGCGGCCGTTCGCCGGCCACCGGCTTGTAGACGCAGGGGGCGGTGGTGCCGTCCAGGGTCACGGTGCAGTACAGCACCGCGTTGGAGGCGTCGGTGAGGCGGCCGTGCACGGCGAGTTCGCCGGCGCCGAGCAGGGCGAGGGCGGTGGGCGCGTCGGCGGCGAGCGCCGCGCTCGTGGCCGGGTCGGTGCCCGGGAGGCCGTCCGCGCTCAGCGCCGGTATCCGTTCGCGCGCGGGCACAGGTGGCCCTCCGGGTCGAGGGGCAGGTTGCAGAAGGGGCAGGGCTTGCGGCCGGCGGCGACCAGGTCGAGCGCGCGCTTGGCGAAGACCCGGGCCATCGTGCCGGTGAGCCGCACCCGCAGCATGTCGGGGCCGTTCTCGTCGTCCTCGTAGAGGGCGTTCTCGTCCTCCTCGGCGTCCTCGACGAGGGCCTGGGCCTCGACGACGAGGCGCTCGTCGACGCTGTCCCAGGCGAGCGCCATGGTGCCGACCCGGAACTCCTGCTCCAGCGGCAGGTCGAGCGGTGCGCTGTCGAGCATCTCGGCGGGGGCGACGGCGGGGATCGCGGCCGAGCCGGCGCTGCGCCGCAGCGCCTCGTCGAGGACCTCCTCGACGCGTTCGGCGAGTGCGGCCACCTGGGCCTTCTCGAGCAGCACGCTGGTGATCCGGCCCCGGGCGCTGGCCTGCAGGTAGAACGCCCGTGATCCGGGCTGGCCGACGGTGCCGGCCACGAACCGCTCTGGCTGGTCGTAGAAGAAGACCTGACGGGGCACTCTCTCGCTCCGGATCGGGATCGGACGGGGGCTCATCGGCCACCCTACGACGTGCGCCGCGCGGACGCGGCGACCGGTTGGCTCAGCTCGTCCCGCCCACCACGGCGTCGCCGCCGGGCACCTGGGCGGGCTCCTGCTTCGGGGCGAGCCCGCCCAGGCCGCCGGTGTCGCCGAGGCGCAGGAGGAAGGGGCGGTGCGGGGTGTAGCGGATCGCGGTGACCGAGCAGGGCTCGACGGAGATCCGCTGGAACTGGTCGAGGTGCAGGCCGAGCGCGTCGGCGACCACGGCCTTGATGACGTCGCCGTGGGTGCAGGCGAGCCAGAGGGCGTCCTCGCCGTGCGAGGCGGCCACCTTGGCGTCCCACTCGCGGACGGCCTCGACGGTGCGGTGGCTCAGGTCGCGCAGCGACTCACCGCCGGGGAAGGCCGCGGCGGAGGCGTGGTCCTGCACGGTGCGCCAGAGCGGTTCCTTGGCGAGTTCGTGCAGCGGGCGGCCCGTCCAGTCGCCGTACTTGCACTCGCCGAGCCGCTCGTCGACGGCGGCCTCGCCGAGTTCGGGGCGGGCGGCGAGCAGCGGGGCGACGGTCTGCCGGCAGCGCTCCAGCGGGCTGGTGACGGCGTGCGCCAGGGGCAGCCCGGAGAGCCTGCCGACGAGGCCCGCGGCCTGCTCGCGGCCGGTGTCGTCGAGCTCCACGCCGGGCGTCCAGCCGGCCAGGACGCCGGCGGTGTTGGCGGTCGATCGGCCGTGGCGGACGAGCAGCAGCGTGGGCATGCCGCCTAGCCTACGGCCTGGGGTGCCGGGTGGGGCACGGGTGCCCATCGGGTGTGCGTTCAAGGGATGTGATGACCGTTCGGGCCCCGGCGCGCGAGAATGTCCGCATGATCGTCGATTGCGCCACGTACCGGGACGGCCGCCGGGTGGAGGGACCCGCGGACTTCTCGGACGCGCTGGACGCCGTGCGGGCGGCCGGTGACGGCTTTCTGTGGATCGGGCTGTACGAGCCGACTCCGGAGGAACTGGAGCTCGTCTCCTCCGAGTTCTCGCTGCACCCGCTGGCGGTGGAGGACGCCCTGACGGCCGCGCACCAGCGCCCGAAGATGGAGGTCTACCCGGACGCGCTGTTCACCGTGGTCAAGACCCTGGGCTACCGGGAGTCGGACCGGACGGTCGAGACGGGCGAGGTGCTGGTGTTCGTCGGCGACTGCTTCGCGATCACCGTGCGGCACGGGCGGGCGAGCCCGCTGGGCGGGATGCGCAAGGAGCTGGAGGGCCGGCCGGAGCTGCTGCGGCTGGGCCCGGCCTCGGTGCTGTACGCGGTCTGCGACCTGGTGGTGGACAGCTACCTGGACCTCTCCGCGACGCTGCTGGCCGACCTGGATGAGCTGGAGGCCGACGTGTTCGCCCCGGGGCGGACGCGCGGCGTGGCCGAGCGGATCTACGCCTTCAAACGGCAGGTGGTCGCCTTCCGGCGGGCGAGTGCGCCGCTGCTGGAGCCGGCCGCCCGGCTGGTGCGCGGCGGCGTGCCGTTCGTCCCGGACGCCCTGCAGCCGTACCTGCGGGACGTGCTCGACCACCTGACCAAGACCAACGAGCAGGTCGAGGCGCTGGACCGGTTGCTGTCGGACATCCTCAGCGCCAACCTGGCGCAGGTCAGCGTCCAGCAGAACAACGACATGCGGAAGATCTCGGCCTGGGCGGCGCTGGCCGCCGTCCCGACGATGATCGCGGGCATCTACGGGATGAACTTCCAGTACATGCCGGAGCTGCACCAACCCTGGGGCTACCCGGCGGCGCTGGTGCTGATGGCCCTGGTCTGCTGGGTGCTGCACCGCTTCTTCAAGCGGGCCGGCTGGCTCTAGCTAGCGCAGTGGCGCACGGATGTCGCACAGGGGCGCGTGGGGGCACCTCCCGGCCGAAGGCTGGGGGAGAACCGCGCAACCCGGACGTGGACGGCCGTACAAATCCCGGGTCAGCCCAGGTCACTACGGCACCCGCGCCCGGACTGCGCAGGTCCGCCCCCGGCGCCCCTGAACCAACCACCCGCCCGCTCTTCGGAGACGAGCCCTGGAGCGGTGGCGCACGGATGGCGCCCCGGAATCGACCGCCGTGCACCCCTTCGGGACGGTTCCGGGGCCCGGCCGGAGGTCCGGGGCGGCGTCGGAGCCGCCCCGGACCGCGGGTCAGGCGAGGCCGGCGCGCTCCAGCGCCTCGACACCCGTGCGCAGGGCGGTGATCCGCTCCTCCAGCGTGAAGCCGGCGGGGGCGAGGGTCAGCGTGGTGACGCCCGCGTCGGCGTAGGCCTGCATCCGGTCGGCGATCCGCTCGGTGGTGCCGAGCAGCGCGGTGGCGTCGATCAGGTCGTGCGGGACGGCGGCCGCGGCGCCGGCGTAGTCCTTGGCCAGGTACTTCTCCTGGATCTCGTCGGCGGCCTGCTCGTAGCCCATCCGCCGGGCGAGCTGGTTGTAGAAGTTCTTCTCCTTGCTGCCCATGCCGCCGATGTAGAGGGCGGCGTAGGAGCGCTGGCCGTCGGCGGCGGCCTTGACGTCCTCGCCGACCGAGATGGCGACGGTCGGGCAGAGGTCGAAGCCGTCCAGGGTCTGCCCGGCCTTGGCGCGGCCGGCCTTCAGCGGGTCGATGGAGAGCGCGGCGTGCTCGGGGGCGAAGAAGATGCCGAGCCAGCCGTCGGCGATCTCGCCGGTCTGCTCCAGGTTCTTCGGGCCGATCGCGGCGATGTACAGCGGGATGTGTTCGCGGACGGGGTGCACGGTGAGCTTGATCGGCTTGCCGGGGCCGCCGGGCAGCGGCAGCGTCCAGGTGGCGCCCTCGTGGACGACCCGCTCGCGGGCCATCGCCTTGCGGATGATCTCCACGTACTCGCGGGTGCGGGCCAGCGGCTTGTCGAACTTGACGCCGTACCAACCTTCGGAGACCTGCGGGCCGGAGACGCCGAGGCCGAGCCGGAAGCGCCCGCCGGAGAGGGTGTCCAGGGTGGCCGCGGTCATCGCGGTCATGGTGGGGGTGCGGGCCGGGATCTGGAAGATCGCCGAGCCGACGTCGATCCGCTCGGTCTTCGCGGCGACGAAGCTGAGGACGGTCGCCGCGTCGGAGCCGTACGCCTCGGCGGCCCAGCAGACCGAGTAACCGAGGCGGTCGGCCTCCTGGGCCACCGCGATGTTGTCGGCGTCCATGCCGAGTCCCCAGTAGCCGAGGTTGATGCCCAGTCGCATAACGGTGCCCACGCCTTCCGTTCGGTCCTTGCGGCGAGGGTAGCCGCGCCGCCCGAGGAAAGGCTACTGGCCGGTAGGAGTGGCCTGCGTCACGCCGCTCGCGGGTCGTCCACCACGCCGCGTGCCCCGGCCGCTACGCTCTGCCGACGAGGGGGCTCGCCCCCCACCTGCGGTTTTCAGTCACGACGGAGGGGCCTTCCCGATGGAACTGCGCCACCTCGGCAGGACGGGCCTGACGGTGAGCCGACTCGGCCTCGGCACCATGACCTGGGGCCGCGACACCGACGAGCACGAGGCCGCCGAGCAGCTCAAGTCGTTCGTCGACGCCGGCGGCACCCTGGTGGACACCTCCGACGAGTACGCCGACGGCGGCGCCGAGTACCTGCTCGCCCGGCTCACCGAGGGCTTCGTCCCCCGCGCCGACCTGGTCATCGCCACCAAGGCCGGCGCCCGCAACCGGCCCGGACGCCGACGCGACGCCTCCCGCGGGCACCTGCTCGCCGCCCTCGACGCCTCGCTGCGCCGCCTGGGCACCGACCACGTCGACCTCTGGCAGGTCGACGGCCACGACCCGGCGACCCCGCTGGACGAGACCCTGCACGCCCTCGACATCGCCGTCACCAGCGGCCGCGCCCGGTACACCGGGGTCTGCGACTTCAGCGGCTGGCAGCTCGCCAAGTCCGCCGCCCGGCAGCAGGGGCACCCGGCGCGGGTGCCCCTGGCGGGCGCGCAGCTCGAGTACTCGCTCCTCCAGCGCGGCCTGGAGCGCGAGGTGCTCCCCGCCGCCCTGGACGCCGGCGTCGGCCTGCTCGCCTCCTCGCCGCTCGGCCGCGGCGTGCTCACCGGCAAGTACCGGCACGGGGTGCCCGCGGAGTCCCGCGGCTCCTCCCCGTACCACGCGGGCATCGTCCAGCCGTACCTCGGCGAGCGGTCCCGGCGGATCGTCGACGCCCTCGCCACCGCCGCCGACGGACTCGCCACCAGCCCGCTGAAGGTCGCCCTCGCCTGGGTCCGCGACCGGCCCGGGGTGGCGAGCGCCCTGGTCGGCGCCCGCACCGCGGCCCAGCTGCAGACCACCCTGTCGGCGGAGGCCCTTACGCTTCCGGGTGAGATCCGCGGGGCGCTGGACGACGTGTCGGCACCGGTGCACCGCTACCCGGACCAGGGCTGGACGGAGCTGTGAACCGCCGGCCGTGAGGAGACATCGATGACGCAAGCGGAGCACAGCGCCCCGGAGCGGCAGGCCCAGGCCGTCGCCGCACTGGCCGAGGCGATCCGCGCGGCGGGGGCGTCGTCGGGGCCCGCCGCCGAGGCCGCCGGACCGGACGG
>NZ_JAHTIK010000001.1:1796165-1808110 GCF_025655475.1 Kitasatospora sp. DSM 101779
GCCGCCGAGGTACTGGCCGCCGGCGGCGCCCCCGCCGACCTGGCCGAGCCCGCGGTCGCCGCCCTCGGTGAGACCGCGGCCGAGCAGCTGCGCGAGGACCCGTGGGCCGTGCTCGGCCTGCCCGGGGTGCGCCCGGAACAGGCCGACGGCTTCGCCCGTGGCCTGCTCGGCCCCGCCGCCGGGCCGGGCGACCCGCGCCGCGCCGCCGCGCTGGTGCCCTGGGTGCTGGAGCAGGCCGCGCTGCGCGGCCACTCCGCCCAGGAGATCGGCGAGGTTGCGGCCGGGCTGGAGCGGCTCCGGCTGCCGGACGCCGCGGCCGCCCTGCAGGAGGCCGTGGTGGACGGCCGGGTGATGGCCTTCCAGGAGGAGCTCCCCGGCCACCACGGCAACGACGAGGAGGAACCGCCCACCCGCACCCTGCTCGCGCTGGAGCGCCTCGCGCTCGCCGAGGAGAGCCTCGGCGAGGCCCTGGTGCGGTTGCAGTCCACCCTCGTCCCGGGCAGCGGCGGCGCGGAGCCGGAAGACACCGAGGACGGCGGGGACGGCGGGGACGGCGAGGAGTCCGGGGACGCCGAGGAGGTCTCCGCCGGGCCCGTCGCACCCGGCCCGGACGCCTGGGAGGCCGCCGCGGCGGCCGCGCCCTCCTCCTCCGCGACCGCCCTGGTCCGGGCCGTCGCCGAGAGCGCCCTGGTCGTGCACACCGGCGGCGAGGCCTCCCGCGCCGAACTCGCCGCCCTGCTGCTCGCCGCCGACGGCCTCGGCCTGCGCGCCTGGGCCGCCGCCTGGACGGACCACGGCCGCACCGTGCTCGCCGGCCTGCTCCCCGGATCCCCGGCGGCCGAGCGCCTCGCCACCCTGGCCGACCTGCTCGGGCCGGGTGGCCCGGGCCGCGCCGAGGACGGCACCCTCGCCCTCGACCTGCTGGTCGTCCCGGACGCCCAGCTGCTCGACGCCGAGCTGGCGGCGACCCTGCTGGAGGCTCTCGCCGACGGCACCCGGCTGGTGCTCAGCGGCGACCCGAACCAGCTCTGGTCGGCCGGCCCCGGCCGTTTCCTGGCCGATCTGCTCGCCGCCAAGGCCTGCCCGGTCGTCGCCTCCCGCACCCCGGACGAAGGTCCGATCGGCGAGCTGGTGTCCGGCATCTCGATCGGCGAGCTGCAGCCCGTCGACGCGCCGGACAAGGAGGTGGTCGTGCTGGCCGTCCAGGACGCCGGCGAGGCCGTCCACCGGGCCGTCCAGCTGCTCGCCGACTCGATCCCCCGGGCGCTCGGCATCCCCGCGGAGCAGGTCGTGCTGATCACCGCGGGCCACGGCGGCGGCGCCGGCACCCGGGCGCTGAACGCCGCGGCCAAGGCCCGGCTGAACCCCGGGCCGGGCACCTTCGGCGGCTTCGACCCGGGCGACCGCGTCGCCTGGTCGCCGGCGCCCGGCACGACGCTGCCCGGCCGGGTCGTCGACGGCGGTGCCGCCGGCCTGCACCTGGAGCTGTCCGACGGCAGCCGGCTCACCCTCTCCCCCGCGCAGACCGCCCGGCTGCGGCACGGCTGGGCCCTCACCGCGCACCAGGCGGTCGGCCGGCGCTGGCCCGGCGCGGTGGTCGTGGTGCCCGGGGACGCCGCCGCGGGCCTCACCCGGCAGTGGGTGTACACGGCCTTCGGCCGGGCCGAGCGCCACCTCTCGGTGGTGCACCCGTCCGGACCTGCGCTCGCCCAGGCGGTGGCCGAGCGGCCGGCCGCGCCGCGCACCACCCGGCTGCGGGCGATCCTCGCCGAGCAGACCGGCCAGGAGGGCTGAGCACGGTCGCACGCGCCGGAGGGGCGGGGCCGTCGGCCCCGCCCCTCCCGCACTCACGGCCCGGTCACCCGGCCCGGGCCCGCGCCCCGGTCACTCGGCCCGGGTCACGACTCCGGCTCGAAGGCGTCCGGGTCGTCGTCGTACACCTCGCTGATGTCGAACCGGCAGATCAGCAGTTGCGGGTCGGCCGCCTCGAACGGCTCGGGCAGCCACTCGCCCGGCTCGGAGGGCTCACTGGCGGAGACCCACAGCGTGGAGTCGCCCTCCTCCAGTCCGAACTCGTCGCAGCGTGCGGCGATCTCGTCCGGCTCGTACTCGCCGAAGAGCACCCCGATCGCCGCGTTCACGCCCCCCGCGGTGCCACCGCCCGGCGTGAGCGAGTCGTCCACCCGCTCGGCCTGGGCCCGCAGCCGCTTCGGGTCGGCCACCAGGTAGTCCCGGCGGATCAGCACGCTGATCGCCTCGGGCTGCTCGGGCCCGACGTAGCCGCCCTCGCTGCCGTCGCCCGGCACCTCGAAGGGGGTGACCTCGTCGTAGACCTCGTACAGCAACTGGTCGTAGGTGATTGCCGCCGCCGCCAGATCCTCGTACGCGGCGACCACGGCCGGATCCCCCTCCTCGGTGGTGCCGGCCACGGCCTCAAGGTGCCGGTCGATCGCGGCCTTGACCGCCTCGGCGGCGGCCCGTACCTCATTGATGGTGAGCTGCGCGGCATCAGACATGGTGCAGACGCTATCCCGCCCCGGTGACCGCACGCACAGGGGTTGTCACCTACGCCCGCGAATTCACGACAACTTCCGCCCCGATGTCCGATCCGTGTGGTTCTGTACCTGCCGGACGGCGCCGTTCCGGGCCCCCGGCGGATCCCGCACCACCTGCACGGCAGCCCGTCGGCCGCCCTCCGGCATCGACCGCCCCGCGCCGGGGTATCGCTCCGGCATACCGGAACTGAGCGCATGTCAGGGTGGAGCGGCAGCGACCGGGGCGCGGGGCCGGGCGGACGCCCCGCGCGCCAGGTCCGTCCGTCGGCGCCACGCCGTAGGCTTGCGTTCAGGCCATGGCACGGAGGCAGGAGGAGAACTTGACCCCACCCAAGCTGGTCCGGACCCCCGAGTACGAGTACCAGTCGCTGCGCCTGCCGCGCGGCACGAGCCGCAACGCGGCCCGCCAGCTGCTCACCGAGCACGCCGAGTATGGCCACTGGGAGCTGGACCGGCTGCGCCTCTACCCGGACGGCAGCCGGACCGTACGGCTGCGCCGCCGGATCATCCGGCAGACGCGCAGCTGGTGAGCGCGGGGCCCCGGCACGGCCACTGAGCCGCGGGGCCGGGGAGGGTCGACGGCCCCCGGACACGGCCGTGCGCCCGTGGGCAGCCCCGGGTGCGGCCGGGACGGCCCCGGACGCACGGCCGGGGTTGGCGGAGGACCTGCTCAGCGCGCGCCGGCGCGGGAGCGTCGGTAGAGCACGCCGCCGCCGAGCAGCAGCGCCAGGCCGGCGGGGGCGATCAGCTCCAGGCCGGAGGCGCCGGTGGAGGCCAGGTGGTCGGGGGTGGCCACGGTGACCGGCGTCGGGGTGCCCTCGCCCCCACGCGGGGTGCCGCTGGGCGGCGTCTCCGGGGTCTTCGGCGGGGCGGGCGGCGGGGTCTCGGTGCAGCCGCACTCCTCCGGCTTGGTGGGCGGCGGCGGGGTCTCGTGGACGTGGGTGTTGCCGCAGGAGTTGCCGTACGCGGGGTTGCCCAGGCCCACCACGTCGACCGTGTTGCCGCAGGCGTTGACCGGCGCGCTGACCGGGACGCTCACGGTGTTGCCGGAGACCACGCCCGGCGAGCCGTGGCTGCCGCCGCTCGCGGAGGACCCGCCGGCGTGGGTGCCACCGGTGCCCGTCGACGCGCCGGAGCCGGTCGAGCCGCCGGAACCGGTCGAGCTGCTGGTGCCCGTCGAAGCACCGTGCCCCTGCGAGACGTTGCCGCACTGGTTGCCGTACGCCGGGTTGAGCAGCCCGATCACGTTGACGGTGTTGCCGCACGCGTTCACGGGGATGTCCACCGGGGCCTGCACCGTGTTCCCGGAGCCGACGCCGGGAGAGTTCGCCGCGACACCCTGGGCCTCGCTGCCTGCCGCGTACGCGTAGCCCGCGGTGGAGGCCAGCACACTGCCGGTGGCGACGACGGTGAGGATTCCCCTCTTTGCGACCTGTCGCATTGACTCCCCTGATTCGATTCGTCCGATGGTCTGAATTCCTGACGAGGTCCTCGCCCGTACACCGGACAACGAGCGGTGCGGCGATAAGTTGAACCCGATGCCGAGGCTTCATCCGATCGAGTGAGCGGCGCGCCGGAATTCCTTGCCGCGCACAGACGGACGTGCCCCCGGGCGGGATTCCCGCCGCCCGGGGGCACGCGTCGGAAGACCGGGATCAGCGCCCGGAGACCGCTCAGACGTTGGCGCAGCTGTTGCCGAACGCCGGGTTGAGCAGGCCGATCACGCTGATGGTGTTGCCGCAGACGTTGACCGGGACGTGCACCGGCACCTGGATCAGGTTGCCCGACAGCACGCCCGGCGAGCCGGCCGCGACGCCGTGGGCGTCCGCGCCGTGCGCCGAAGCGGCACCGGCGCCGGCCAGCACCAGACCACCGGTGGCGGCGGCGACGGCGGCGATCTTCTTGACCTTCATGGGTCCTCCTGGTTCATGTCGGCAGCCCGTTCCCCCGGGCTGCACACAGGAGTGAACGAGACTGCTGCGAACGGGGTACGGAGAAGGTTCCGCATTCACCCGCAACGGTGATGATCCGAACAGGTACCCGACCATGGGAAAGCGCGAGGAATCGTTTCTTCAGAGCTTTTCGAGGACGTCCCAAATCATTCCCTCGTACCATGCGAACGGCCCGCCCCGGAGAACTCCCGGGGCGGGCCGCGGCGGTCGGCCGGAGCCGTTCCGACGGACTCAGCAGGCGTCGAGGAAGCGGTCCAGCACCCGCACGCCGAACTTCAGGCCGTCCACCGGCACCCGCTCGTCCACGCCGTGGAACATGCCGGCGAAGTCGAGGTCCGGCGGGAGCTGCAGCGGGGCGAAGCCGAAGCAGCGGATGCCGAGGTCCTGGAAGGACTTGGCGTCGGTGCCGCCGGACAGGCAGTAGGGGACGGCCCGGGCGATCGGGTCCTCGGCCCGCAGCGCCGACTGCATGGCCTCGACCAGGGCACCGTCGAAGCCGGTCTCGATCGCCTTGTCCGAGTGCAGGGTCTCGCGCTTGACCCGCGGGCCGAGCACCGAGTCCAGCTCGGCCAGGAACTCCTCCTCGTAGCCGGGCAGGAAGCGGCCGTCGACGTGGGCGGTGGCCTGGCCGGGGATGACGTTCACCTTGTAGCCGGCGCCGAGCATGGTCGGCTGGGCGGTGTTGCGCAGCGTGGTGCCGATCATCTTGGCGATGCCGCCGAGCACCCGCAGCGTCTCGTCCATGTTCTCCGGGTCGAGCTTCACGCCGAGGGCGTCCGAGAGCTCGTCCAGGAAGGCACGGACCGTCTTGGTGATCCGCAGCGGGAACTGGTGCCGGCCGAGCCTGGCGACCGCCTCGCACAGCTCGGTGATGGCGTTGTCGTCGTTCTCCATCGAGCCGTGTCCGGCCCGGCCCTCGACGGTCAGCCGCATCCAGTGCATGCCCTTCTCCGCCGTCTCCACCAGGTAGAGCCGCACCTGGTCGTTGACGGTGAAGGAGAAGCCGCCGACCTCGCCGATGCCCTCGGTGACGCCCTCGAACAGCTCCGGGTGCTTGTCGACCAGGTAGCGGGCGCCGTACGTGCCGCCCGCCTCCTCGTCG
This sequence comes from Kitasatospora sp. DSM 101779, assembly GCF_025655475.1. Lineage (GTDB taxonomy): Bacteria > Actinomycetota > Actinomycetes > Streptomycetales > Streptomycetaceae > Kitasatospora. The sequence continues at coordinate 1,801,775 of NZ_JAHTIK010000001.1, forward strand.
GCGACGAAGGCCAGCACCAGGTCGCGCGGGGGCTTGCGGCCGGTGCGCAGCCGGTCGCGGACGACGGCGAGCGTCATCGCGTCCATGTCCTTCATGTCGACGGCGCCGCGGCCCCAGACGCAGCCTTCGGCGATCTCGCCGGAGAACGGGTCGTACGTCCAGTCGGCGGCGTTGGCCGGCACCACGTCCGTGTGGCCGTGGATCAGCAGGCCGGGCCGCGAGCGGTCCTCGCCCTCGATCCGGACGACGGTCGAGGCCCGCCCCTTGGCCGACTCGTAGATCTTCGGCTCGACGCCGAACTCGGCCAGCATCTCGGCGACGTACTCGGCCGCCTTGCGCTCCCCCGGCCCGGAGCCGTCCCCGTAGTTGCTGGTGTCGATCCGGATCAGGTCGCGGCAGATGTCGGCGACCTCCGACTCGGCCGTCACCTTCGGGACTCCCGCCCGCTCCGCATTCGGCTCATTCACGGCCACTCCTCGTCTCCGGCCCGCCCGACGCAGTTCGGCGCCGCCCCCGACCCCACGCCGGGGCACCGCGGGCACCGTCCCGCCATCCTCCCCCAGCATCCGTCGCGCCCCAAGGCCATCCGCCCACGGATCGAAGCCCGTCGGCACCCCGCAGGGGCGGTTTTGGGACCGCAAGCCGATCTTTGCTACAGTTGAGCACGTCAACGCGGCACGGAGCCGCGGAGACGACACCCCGTCCGGGTGGCGGAATGGCAGACGCGCTAGCTTGAGGTGCTAGTGCCCTTTATCGGGCGTGGGGGTTCAAGTCCCCCCTCGGACACCAGTACGGAAGATGCCCGACCAGAGCGATCTGGTCGGGCATCTTCCATTTTCCGGCGCAGCCCTCCCTGACCGCCCTTGCCGGCCCGTTGCGCCGATCTGCCTCCCGGGTGCGCCCTCCGGTGCGGCCCGCGCCTCCTCCGGGGCACTCTCCCGGCACCTCTCCCCTCCCTCGGGCCCAGCAGCCCCCTCCGCGCCAGCCCGGTACCTCGCGCGACCACTGTGCACTACGCTATGCGGTACTGACGTACCGCTTCGAGTACCACTTGGAGTCCGCCATGGCCGTCGACCGGCTCCTCCCCACCCAGGAGGCCGAGGACCTGATCTCGCTCACCCGCGAGATCGCCGACCGGGAACTGGCACCGCGTGTCGACCGGCACGAGAACGACGAGACCTACCCCGAGGGCCTGTTCGCCCTGCTCGGCAAGGCCGGCCTGCTCGGCCTGGCCTACCCGGAGGAGTACGGCGGCGGTGGCCAGCCGTACGAGGTGTACCTCCAGGTCCTGGAGGAGCTCGCCGCCCGCTGGGCCGCCGTCGCGGTGGCCACCAGCGTCCACACCCTGGCTTGCCACCCGCTCTACGCCTTCGGCACCGAGGAGCAGAAGGGCCGCTGGCTGCCCGACATGCTGGCCGGTGCCGCGATCGGCGGCTACAGCCTCTCCGAGCCGCAGGCCGGCTCCGACGCCGCCTCGCTCAACTGCAAGGCCGAGGCGGTCGAGGGCGGCTACCGGATCACCGGCACCAAGGCATGGATCACCCACGGCGGCAAGGCGGACTTCTACGCACTGTTCGCCCGCACCGCCCCGGGTGGCAAGGGCATCTCCTGCTTCCTCGCCCCGGGCCGGACCGAGGGCCTGACCTTCGGCAAGCCCGAGCGCAAGATGGGCCTGCAGGCCGTGCCCACCACCTCCGCCTTCTGGGACGGCGCCGTGATCGACGCCGACCGCCTGATCGGCACGGAGGGCCAGGGCCTGCAGATCGCCTTCAGCGCCCTCGACAACGGCCGTCTCGGCATCGCCGCCTGCGCCACCGGCCTCGCCCAGGCCGCGCTGGACGCCGCGATCGACTACGCCAACGAGCGCACCACCTTCGGCCGGAAGATCATCGACCACCAGGGGCTGGGCTTCCTGCTCGCCGACATGGCCGCCGCGGTCGACTCCGCCCGTGCGACCTACCTGGACGCGGCCCGCCGCCGCGACGCCGGCCGCCCGTTCAGCCGGCAGGCCAGCGTCGCCAAGCTGGTCGCCACCGACGCCGCCATGAAGGTGACCACCGACGCCGTCCAGGTGCTCGGCGGGTACGGCTACACCCGTGACTTCCCGGTCGAGCGCCACATGCGCGAGGCGAAGATCATGCAGATCTTCGAGGGCACCAACCAGATCCAGCGCCTCGTCATCAGCCGCGGCCTCGCCCGCTGACCCGTCCCAACGCCACCGAGGAGACTTCCATGGACATCACCGGTTCCGCCGCCCTGGTCACCGGTGCCGCCTCGGGCCTGGGCGCGGCCACCGCCGCCGCCCTCGCCGCCCGCGGCGCCACCGTCTACGGGCTGGACCTGGACAAGGCCGTCGCCGCCGCCGGCCCGCAGCCGGACGGGGTCACCCTGCTCCCGGCCGACGTCACCGAGGAGGGACCGGTCCGCGAGGCGCTGGCCCGGATCGAGGCCGACGGCGCCGAGCTGCGGCTCGCCGTCAACTGCGCCGGCATCGCCCCCTCGGCCCGCATCCTGGGCCGCAAGGGTCCGCACGACCTCGACCTGTTCCGCGCGGTCCTGAACGTGAACCTGCTGGGCACCTTCAACGTGATGCGGCTGGCCGCGGAGGCCATCGCGCAGCAGGGCGCCGACGAGAACGGCCAGCGCGGCCTGATCGTCAACACCGCCTCGATCGCCGCCTTCGAGGGCCAGGTCGGCCAGATCGCCTACGCCGCCTCCAAGGCCGGTGTGGCGGGCATGACGATCACGGCGGCCCGCGACCTCGCCCAGTTCGGCATCCGCGTGGTCACCATCGCCCCCGGCATCGTGGACACCCCGATGATGGCCGGCTTCGGCGACGAGGTCCGGGCCGGCCTGGCCGCGAGCGTGACCTTCCCACAGCGGCTCGCCCGGCCGGAGGAGTACGCCCGCCTGGTCACCATGATCACCGAGCACGACTACCTCAACGGCGAGACCGTCCGGATGGACGGCGCGCTGCGGATGACCGCCCGCTGAGCCGTTCCCGTCGCACGCACGAGGGCCCGTCCGGTCATCGCGACCGGGCGGGCCCTCGGCCGCGTTCAGACCTTCAGGCCGGCCCTTCAGCGACGGTTCTTCAGGGACGGTCCTTCAGGGACGGTCCTTCAGGGACGGGAAGTCCGACTCCCAGTACTCGTTCGGGTTCCGCGGCTCGCCGTGCTGCTGCTCGTGCTGCCGCAGCTCCACCCGGCGGATCTTGCCCGAGACGGTCTTGGGCAGATCGGCGAACTCCAGCCGCCTGATCCGCTTGTAGGCGCTCAGCCGCTCCCGGGTGAACCGCAGGATGTCGCAAGCGAGGTCGGCGCTGGGCTCGCGGCCCTGCACCAGCACCACGAACGCCTTGGGCACCGCGAGCCGCACCGGGTCCGGCGAGGGCACCACGGCGGCCTCCGCGACGGCCGGGTGCTCGATCAGCACGCTCTCCAGCTCGAACGGCGAGATGCGGTAGTCGCTCGCCTTGAACACGTCGTCGGCGCGGCCCACGTAGGTGATGTAGCCGTCCGCGTCCTGCGAGGCGACGTCGCCGGTGCGGTAGTGGCCGCCGCGCATCGCCACGGCGGTCTTCTCCTCGTCGCCCGCGTAGCCGCGCATCAACCCCGCCGGACGCCGGGCCAGGTCGAGGCTCAACTCGCCCTCCTCCGCGTGGCGGCCCTCGGTGTCCAGCAGCACGACGTGGTAGCCCGGCAGCGGACGGCCCATCGAACCCGGCTTCACCGGCTGGCCGGGGCTGTTGCCGATCTGTGCGGTGGTCTCGGTCTGCCCGAAGCCGTCCCGGACGGTCAGCCCCCAGGCCTTGCGCACCTGATCGACGATCTCCGGGTTGAGCGGCTCCCCGGCGGCGACCAGCTCCCGCAGCGGCAGTCGATGTGCCGTCAGGTCCGCCTGGATCAGCATCCGCCACACGGTCGGCGGCGCGCACAGGGTGGTGACGCCGCAGCGGTCCAGCACCCCCAGCAGCCGGTCCGCGTCGAATCGCGCGTGGTTGAGCACCAGCACGGTCGCCTCGGCGTTCCACGGCGCGAAGAGGTTGCTCCACGCGTGCTTGGCCCAGCCCGGCGAGGAGATGTTGAGGTGGACGTCCCCCGGCTGCAGGCCGATCCAGTACATGGTCGACAGGTGCCCGACCGGGTACGAGGTGTGGGTGTGCTCGACCAGCTTCGGCCTGGAGGTGGTGCCCGAGGTGAAGTAGAGCAGCAGCGGATCGTCCGCCGGGGTCTCGCCGTCCGGCTCGAAAGTGGCGGCGGCACCGTCCGCGTCGGTGAACCGGTGCCAGCCCTCGGGCTCACCGCCCACCGCGATCCGCAGCTCCGCACCGGGAAGCCCGGCGAAGCGGTCCGCGACCTCGGCGGCGGCGATCACCGCGCGCACCCGGCCGCGCTCCAGCCGGTCGCGCAGGTCGTCGGCGCTGAGCAGCAGGGTGGCCGGGATGACCACCACGCCGAGCTTCATCGCCCCGAGCATCGCCTCCCACAGCTCGGGCACGTTGCCGAGCATGACCAGCATCCGGTCGCCGCGCCGCAGGCCGAGCGACCGCAGGTGGTTGGCGACCTGGTCGGAGCGGTGCGCCATCTCGCGGAAGCTGCGGGTGTGTTCGGTGCCGTCGTCGTCGATCACCCGGAGCGCGGGCCGGTCGTTGCCCTCGGCGATCCGGTCGAACCAGTCGAGCGCCCAGTTGAAGGCCGCCGGCTGCGGCCAGCGGAACTCCCGGCGGGCGGCGTCGTAGTCGGTGCGGTGGCGCAGCAGGACGTCGCGGGCCGCGAGAAAGTCGTCGACCGAGCCCATGGCCTGTCTCCTCGGTGGTGATCGGAACCGTCTCTCCCGCTCATCCTGCCGCCGGGGCACCGGCCTCCGCCGGAAGTTCGCGAACGTGTCCGAACTCCCCTGCCCCACCACCGCCCCCGGCAGCGGAGTCGACGAACTTCCAGGTGATCCCGTCGACCACCCCGAGGTCGGGGTCGGCGAGCCGCTGGAAGGCGGGCCGGCTGAGGTCGATCTGCTCGGCCGGGCAGCCGGGGCACTGGTCCCGGACCGGGACGGTGATGCTCCGCCCGCGGTAGCCGACCTCCACCGAAATTCCGGTACAGAGCGGGTCGTTGTTGGGATCGGCGGTCGTCCACCAGGCGGCGGGGACGGCGACCAGGTCCTCGGTCGCGGCGTCGATCGCCGTACCGCAGGCGCCGGTGCCCTCATCGTCGTACCAGGTCATCCTGCCCGTCCTGGACTGGCCGACGGGGAGGCCGGCCACTGCTGCCCCCGCGCCCAGGACGGGGACGACCGCCGCGCTGACCGCGGCGGCGGTCCACCTCCGCATTCCCCGGCGGACAGTGGGGTTGACGCCCACTCAGACCCGGGCCGCCGCTGCCGACCCGCTCGCCACGTCGCCCTCGACCAGCACCTGGAGGACCTTGGCGGCGGCGGCCCGGTAGACCTCGTCGGCGAGTTGGGCCGAGGCGCCGCCCGCCTGGAAGTACCAGAAGGTGAGGACGGCCGGTCCGATCCGCTCGACCGCCAGGTAGCCGTTGAGCAGGACGCCGTCGAGGACGCCGTCCAACCGCACGGCCGTGGTCGCCAGCCCGCCGAAGCGGATCGGGGTGAGGGTGAAGGTGACGGCGGTCGAGTCGCCGGTGAAGGTCAGCGCCTCGCAGGAGCGGAGCGCCTGGGCGACCTTGGCGTGGTCGTCGGCCAGCGCGCCCTGTTCCTCGGTGAGCAGCGACTCGCCGAGGTACGGGCTGGACTCGGCGGTCGTGAACTCGGTCTGCTCGCGGACGGCTCCGGGCCGCGGCTCGCCCTGGCCGTTGAGGATCGCCGAGAGCAGCGGGCACCCGCTGGTGCCCTCGTCCTCGGCGCCGTCGGCCGGGAGGGTCTCGGCGAAGGCCGGGCCGAGGTCCTCCGTGGTGAGCAGCGCGCTGCGCAGGTCCTCGGAGGTCGGCAGCGGTGCGGCGGCCGTGGGGCTGCCGGCGGAGGCGGGCGCGGGGGCCGAGGCCGGGGTGGGGTCACCGCCGGATCCGCTGCAGGCGGCGGTGCCCGCGAGGGCCAGGGCGAGCAGCGGGGCGGCCAGCAGCCGTGCCCGTACGGGCCGGCCCGCGGGCCTGCTGTGGGACCGGTACTGCCGGGCGGTCGCCCGCGAGGCATGCATCAGCGGCACCTTCCGAAGGTCGCGCCCCTGCCCACGATGGTCGCACCGGCGGCCCGTGGCTGCCCTTCGGCCGACCCCGTCCGGGTGCGCGGCGGGGTCAGGCCGGCCTGCTGCCGCACGGCGGTGGGCCCCGTGCACGCCGGTCGCCCGGTCGGACCCGAGCCGCTGCGCCGCGGCCCTCC
>NZ_JAHTIK010000001.1:1808135-1809830 GCF_025655475.1 Kitasatospora sp. DSM 101779
GCGGTGGGCCCCGTGCACGCCGGTCGCCCGGTCGGACCCGAGCCGCTGCGCCGCGGCCCTCCGCGGCCGAGGCTGGGGTGGTCGCCGAACCCGCCCCGCCGCCGCCCCCGCAGCAGCCGCGCAGCCGCCGGAGGAACCATGACCCAGTCCGCCACCGCCGCCGAACGCACCGAGCGCGGCCGGGCGGTGCGCAGCGTGGTGCCGCGGTCCTCGCACGGGCCGCTGTCGCCGCCGGAGGGCCGGGCCGATCCGGTGACGCTGCTGGAGCGGCAGGCGGTGACCCGGCTGCCGGAGCTGGTGCCGATCCGGTACGGGCGGATGGCGGCGTCCCCGTTCGCCTTCCTCCGCGGTGCGGCGGTGGTGATGGCCGCCGACCTCGCCGTGCAGCCCCACACCGGCCTGACCGTGCAGCTGTGCGGCGACGCGCACCTGTTGAACTTCGGGGTGTTCGGCTCGCCGGAGCGGGCGCTGCTGTTCGACCTCAACGACTTCGACGAGACGCTGCCGGGCCCGTTCGAGTGGGACGTGAAGCGGCTGGCGGCGAGCCTGGCGGTGGCGGCGGGCTCGATCGGCGCGGGCCGGTCGCAGGTCCGCGGGACGGCGCGGGCCTGCGTCCGGGCGTACCGGGAGTCGGTGCGCCGGCTGGCCGCGATGGGGGAGCTGGCGGTCTGGTACCGGCGGATCGACACCACCGAGCTGCTGCCGATGCTGCGCGGCGGGGACCGCCGGCGGACGGAGGGCAGGCTCGCCGCGGCCCGCCGCCGGAACAGCGTGCACGCGGTGGCGAAGCTGACCGAGGTCCGCGACGGGCGGCGGCGGATCGTGGCACGGCCGCCGCTGATCACCCGCATCCCCGCCCCGGACGCGGACACCGTGCACGCCATCCTGGACGACTACCGGGCCACCCTCCCGGAGGAGTGCCGGGAGCTGCTGGACCGCTTCCGCTTCGTGGACGCCGCCGCGAAGGTCGTCGGGGTGGGCAGCGTCGGCACCCGCTGCTTCGTGGTGCTGCTGCAGGGGCGGGACGAGGACGATCTGCTGGTCCTCCAGCTGAAGGAGGCGGAGCGGTCCGTCCTGGAGGAGCACCTGCCGTCCGGGCCGCACGACCACCACGGCCACCGGGTGGTGGCCGGCCAGAAGCTGATGCAGGCGGCGAGCGACATCTTCCTCGGCTGGACGACCGGTCCGGGCGAGCAGGCCCGGCACTTCTACTGGCGGCAGCTGCGCGACATGAAGGGCTCGGCGGAGGTGGAGTCGATGACGCCACGGATGCTGCAGCAGTACGGCACGCTGTGCGGCACGGCGCTGGCCCGCGCGCACGCCCGCTCGGGCGACCGGCTGGCGATCGCGGGGTACCTCGGCGGCGGGACGGTGTTCGACGAGGCGGTCGCCGATTTCGCCGTGCGGTACGCGGAACGCAACGCCGCGGACCACACCCGGCTGCGCGAGGCGATCTCGACGGGGACGGTCGAGGCGCGCACCGACGTATGACGGTCCGCCACATACACCACTCCGTCAGGTGAGTGATCGTCACCGAACCGACCACCCGAGTGGCGGGCCACCTGGGGCGGTCCTAGCTTCGGTGGGGCGGAGGCTCCCTGCGATCCCCCACGCCCCGTGCCCTCCGCACCCCGCCCGGCGCGCCACCTCCACCTACCCCCACGGCCCGTGTCCCCCACTCCCCCACCGCACCCC
>NZ_JAHTIK010000001.1:1809855-1827645 GCF_025655475.1 Kitasatospora sp. DSM 101779
CCCACCCGCACCCCCGCACCCCCGCACCGGGCGCGCCGATCCCGGCGCCCGCCCGACCCTTGTACCCCCGGAAAGCAGGCTCCAGTTCCATGCCCATGCGACGGACCCACTATCTCGCCGGCGGCCTCGCCGCCCTGGTCGCGAGCCTGGGAGCGGTCCCGCCCGCCCAGGCCGCGACCTCGATGCGCACGGTCTTCCCCGGCGAGTCCATCCAGAAGGCGGTCGACGCGGCCGCCCCAGGCAGCACCGTCCAGCTGATGTCCGGCACGTACCACGAGAGCGTGCTGATCACCCGTTCGGACATCACCCTGCGCGGGGTCGGTCCGTCGACCGTCCTCGTGCCTGACCCGGCGCAGACCGGGAACGCCTGCGCCACGGCGGGCCACGGCATCTGCGTGGCCGGCACGGACGCCCAGAAGGTGGACAACGTCCGGATCGGCTCGCTCACCGTGTCCGGCTACCGGAAGAACGGCATCGACGCCTCCAACACCGACCACCTGCGGATCGTCGACGTCGGCGCCTTCCACAACGGCAACCAGGGCATCAGCCAGGAGAAGTCGGTCCGGGCCACGCTGATCGGCAACGAGGCCGCCGACAACGTGCAGGCGGGCATCTTCCTGGCCAACTCGGTCGCCCACGAGGGCGGTGCCATCGACACGCAGGGCACCGTGATCCGCAGCAACCGGCTGTCCGGCAACCGGATCGGCGTCGTCGTCCGGCGCGCCCGGTCGCTGGCGGTGGACGCCAACGACATCAGCGGCAACTGCGGCGGTGTCTTCGTGGTCGGCGACGAGGGCTTGCCCAAGCCGAGCGCGGTCACCGTCAGCCGCAACCACGTCCACGAGAACAACAAGTACTGCCCGCCGAACCCGCGGCTGGCCTACATCCAGGGCACCGGCATCCTCTTCACCGGCGTCGAGGACTCCGTGGTGACCGGCAACCAGGTCGAGGGCAACCGCGGCGAGTCGCCGATGTCCGGCGGGGTGGTGCTCTTCCCGAGCATGGTCGGCACCGTCAACAACCGGATCACCGTCACCGGCAACGTCCTGGCCGACAACGGCCCCTCGGACCTCGCCGACCGCGACATCGGCACCGGCAACACCTTCACCCGCAACACCTGCAGCGTCTCCGAGCCGGCCGGCCGCTGCTGATCCTCCCCGCAGGACCGCAGACCCCCTCCCCCCTGGGCCTTCCGGCCCCCGTACGAAAGGCGGTTCCATGTCCGCCAGCACCCAGTCCCCGTCCCCGCCCGCGGTGATGCGCCTGCGCGAGCTCGTCTTCGGCGCCGCCTGCGCCGCGGCGATCCGCGCCGCGGCGCAGCTCGGTGTCGCCGACGCGCTCGGCGAGAGCCCGGCGGCCGTCCGCGACCTGGCCGCCGAGCTGAAGGTGGAGCCCAAGCCGCTGCGTCGGCTGATGCGGGCGCTCGCCAGCTACGGGATCTTCACGGAGACGGACGACGACCGCTTCGCGCACACCGACATGTCCCGGATGCTGCGCGAGGACGCCCCCAACAGCCTGCGCTACATCTCGCTGTGGTGCACCGAGCCCTGGACGTGGCAGGCCTGGCCCCGGCTGGACGAGGCCGTCCGCACCGGCCGGAACATCTTCCCGGAGATGTTCGGCAAGGAGTTCTTCCAGTACCTGCACGACGACGCCGGCGAGTCCGCGAAGGTCTTCGACAAGGCGATGAGCAGCTCCAGCCGGCAGTCCGCGGCCGACCTGGTGGCCTTCCTGGACAACCTGGAGGACGTCTCCACGGTGGTGGACATCGGCGGCGGCCAGGGCCTCGCGCTGGCCGGCCTGCTCGAGAAGCACCCCCACCTGCACGGGACGCTGCTCGACCTGCCGCAGGTGGTCGCGGACGCCGATCCGCGGCTGCGGCCGGGCGGCGCGCTGGCCGACCGGGCCCGTCTGGTGCCCGGCGACTGCCGGGTGGACATCCCAGTGCAGGCCGACCTCTACCTGATCAAGAACATCCTGGAGTGGGACGACGAGTCCACCCGCCGCACACTGGCCAACGTGGTGGGTGCGGCCCGCCCCGGCGCCCGGGTGGTGGTGGTCGAGAACCTGGTCGACGACAGCCCCTCGATGCGCTTCACCACCGCGATGGACCTGCTGCTGCTGCTCAACGTGGGCGGCGCCAAGCACACGCGGGAGAGCATGCTGGGCCTGATGTCCGAGGCCGGTCTGCGGGTCGACGAGGTCCGCCCGGTCAACCCGTACCTGCACGCCTTCGAGAGCGTCGTCGAGGGCTGACGCGCCCCTCCCCTCCCCCGAGGCCCGCCGGCACCCCGCCGGCGGGCCTCGGCGTGCGCCCACCGGCGGCCCCTGACTACGGGCGACCGGCGGACGCGGCAACGCCAGGGCGCCGGCCCGATGGTGATCGGCCGGCGCCCTGGCGTTCGCGGTGGATCAGCCCGAGGGCCGCTCCCACCGGTAGAACTCGCGCGCCATCGCGTCCTTCGGCTCCCGCCAGGTGGCCGGGTCGTACGCCTGGACGTGCGCGGTGAGCCGGTCGCTGACGAGCTGGAACTCGGGGTGCTTCACGTGCTGGGCGACCGACGGCCCGGGCGGCCGGTCCGCCTCGATGAGGTGCAGGTACAGGTCGCCGAACTGGAACAGGCTGCGGCCGGTGACCCCGATCAGGTGCGGCAGTTCACCGCGGTCGGAGTCGGCGAAGATGCCCGCGATGTCCTCGTCGGAGCCGGGCCGCATCCGGGCGACGATGAGCGAGCGGTACGACCCGCTCACCGCACGCCCGCCCGCAGCTCGACCTTCTCCTTGATGAGTTCCATCTGAATCCGCGAGTTGCGGTTGATGTGGTTGGTCATGCCGTGGTCGTCGACCGGCGCGGTGGGCTTCATCGCGAAGTCCTGGATCCAGCGCATCAGGGTGCCGCCGGGGTGCTCGGTGTACTCCCACCGGATGTTCATGAACTCGAAGGGGCCGGGCTCGACGCGGCGGGCCCGGACGGTCAGCTCCTTCCGATCGGTCTCCCGCTCGGAGACCCAGCTCCAGACGGTGCCGTTCTCGTCGGGGTGCATGGTCAGCCGGAAGGTCGTCTTCGGGCCCTCGCGGTCGAGCACCTCGACGGAGGCGTACTCGCTGAACAGCTGGGGCCAGCCCTCCAGGTCGTTGGTGACGTCCCAGACGAGGTCGAGGGGGGCGTTGATGAGGATCTCGTTGTCCGTGTGGCCGGGCATGGGGTCAGGCTCCCGTCGTGGCAGAGGCGTTGACGGCGTCGAGGAAGTCCTGGGGGGTCTTGGACATCTCCGCGCCGGGGGTGATGGGCGTGGCGTAGGTGTTCTCCAGCTCGCCGACGATGCCGAGCAGGGCGAGCGAGTCGACGCCGAACTCCTCGAAGGTCGCGCCGGGGCGCCCCAGGTCGAGCGGGTCGACGGCGATGCCGGCCCGGCCCTTGATCAGGGCGGCCAGCTCGTCGTGGGTGAGGACGTGGGTCATCGGTGTCTCCTGTGGGTCGGGGGCATCCGGCAGCCGGTCAGGACGGCCGGCCGGCACGCAGCACCAGGGCGGCGTTGGAGCCCATCAGTCCGCGGCTGAGCACCAGGGCGGTGCGCAGCTCCGCGGTGCGGCCGTAGCCGCAGACCAGGTCGAGGTCGTACGCCGTGCCGGTGACGTTCGGCGTGGGCGGGACGAAGCCCTGCTCCATGGCGAGCACGGCCGCCGCGGCGTCCAGCAGCGGGGCGCCGCAGTAGGCCCGTCCGGTGCCGGCCTTGGGTGCCGTGACGGGCACCCGGGCGGCGTGCTCGCCGAGCACGTCGGCGAGGGCCAGTGCCTCGGCGCGGTCGGCCTCCGGGACGCCGAGGGCGTCGGCGAAGACCACGTCGACCTCGTCGGGGGCGCAGCTGGCCTGCTCCAGGGCGGCGCGGATCGCGTGCGCGAGGCCCTCGCGGGACTCGGCCCAGCGCGACGCCCCGGTGAACGTGGCGGCGTGCCCGGCGAGTTCGGCCCGGATGCGGGCGCCGCGGCGGCGGGCGGCCCGTTCGTGCTCCAGGACGAACATGGCTCCGCCCTCGGCCGGGACGAACCCGTTCGCCTCCGGACTGAACGGCAGGTAGGCGGTGGCGGGGTCGTCGCCGAGGCTGAGCTCGGGGTAGCCGAGCTGGCAGACCATCGAGTACGGCGCCAGCGGTGCCTCCGCACCGCCGACCACGACCGCGTCGGCGCCCCTGGCTATGGTGCGCGCCGCGTGCGCCAGTGCGTCGAGGCCGCCGGCCTCGTCGCTGGCCACCACGGCGCAGGGCCCCTTGAAGCCGCCGCGGATGGAGATCTGGCCGGTGCTCGCGGCGTAGAACCAGGCGATCGACTGGTACGGGCCGACGAACCGGGGGCCCTGGCCCCACAGGTTCTGCAGCTCGCGCTGGCCGAACTCGCCGCCGCCCGAGCCGGCCGCGGTGACGACGCCGGTGGCGAACGGCGAGTTCTCGTCGGGCCTCAGCCGTGCGTCCTCCAGGGCGAGGTCGGCGGCGGCCATCGCGTAGTGGGTGAACCGGTCGGTCTGGACGAGGTAGCGGCCCTCGACGGCGGCCTCGGCGTCGAAGCCGCCGACCTGTCCGGCGACGCGCAGCGGCATCTGCCCGCAGCCCTCGCGGGTGATCGGGCCGAGCACGCTGGCGCCTTCACGGGTGGCCTTCCAGAAGTCGTCGGCGCCGACACCGTTGGGTGCGATCACCCCGATGCCGGTCACCACCGTCCGCCGGTCGGGCGGGTCGGACGTCATGTCCGTGCCCCCTCTCTGCTGAGCACGACCGCGGACTGGAAGCCACCGAAGCCGCTGCCGACCGAGAGCACGTGCCGCAGCGGCAGCTCCCGGGCGGTCTTGGGGACGTAGTCCAGGTCGCACTCCGGGTCCGGGGTCTCGTAGTTGGCGGTGGGCGGGACGACTCCGTGCTTCAACGCCAGGGCGCAGGCGACCAGTTCGATCGCGCCGATGGCGCCGAGCGAGTGCCCGACCATCGACTTGATGGAGCTCATCGGCGTCCCGTACGCGTGGGCTCCGAGCGAGCGCTTGACGGCGGCGGTCTCGTGCCGGTCGTTCTGCTTGGTGCCGGAGCCGTGCGCGTTGACGTAGTCGACGTCGGAGGCGTTCACCCGGGCGTGGTCGAGTGCCCGGTCGATGGCCTCCGACATCTCCCGGCCCTCCTGGGTGAGACCGGTCATGTGGTAGGCGTTGCCGAAGGTGGCGAAGCCGCCGAGTTCACAGATGATCCGGGCGCCGCGCCGCTTGGCGTGCTCGTACTCCTCCAGCAGCAGCACGGCGCCGCCCTCGCCGAGGACGAAGCCGTCGCGGGTGGCGTCGAACGGCCGGGAGGCGTGCTCCGGGTCGTCGTTGCGTGCCGAGGTCGCCTTGATCGCGTCGAAGCAGGCGACGGTGATCGGGGAGATCGGCGAGTCGGAGGCGCCGGCGATGCAGACGTCGACCCGCCCGTCCTCGACGGCCTGCAGGGCGTAGCCGACGGCGTCCAGCCCGGAGGTGCAGCCGGTGGAGACGGTCTGCACGGGGCCGTGGGCGCCGGTTCGCTCGGCGACCGCGGAGGCGAGCGTGGCGGGGGTGAACGCCCGCTGCAGGTGCGGGCCGGCGCCGTGGTGGTCGACGTCCCACCGGGCGCCGTTCGCACTGACGCCGACGTAGTCGTGCTCCAGCCGGGTGGTGCCGCCGACGGCGGTGCCGAGGGAGACGCCGATCCGCCAGGGGTCCTCGGCGCCGAGGTCGAGCCCGGCGTCGCGGACGGCTTCCGCGGAGGCGGCCAGCGCGAACTGGATGTACCGGTCCGAGCGGGCCACCTCCTCCGAGTCGAGGCCGGCCGCGTACGGGTCGAAGTCGCACTCGCCGGCGATCCGGGAACGGAATCCGGTCGGGTCGAAGAAGGTGATCCCGCGGGTCGCGGTGCGGCCGGCGGTGAGGAGGTCCCAGAAGGCGGGCACCCCCACGCCGCCGGGCGCGACGACACCGAGCCCGGTGACGACCACCCGCCGGGTCATGAGACGGCCTCGGCCGGTTCCGGCGGCGCCGGGGTCTCCTCGGTGTCGACGTGGCCGAGTTCGGGCCGCGGTGCGAGCGGGCCGAGGTGGAAGACCAGGCGGGCCTCGGTGGAGCCGACGTTGCGGAACCGGTGGCGCACGTTCATCGGGATCAGCAGGCCGTGGTCGGGGCTGAGCCGGAAGGGCTCGCCGTCGAGGTCGACCTCCAGTTCGCCCTTGACCACCAGCACGAACTCCTCGGAGTACGGGTGGTAGTGCTCGGCGATCCGGTCGCCGGCCTGCACGATCGCCATTCCCATGAAGCCGCTGGTCGCTCCCACCGTCGTCGGGGTGAGCATGGCGCGCAGGTCGCCGCCGCGTCGGGTGTTCGGCGGCGCGTCGTCGACGTGCACGATGCGTGGGAACTTGGTGGTCATGGTTGCTGCCTCCAGAAGGCTTTGCAGGGATGGGGGTCGGTGGCGGGCGGTCCGCCCCGGTGCCGGGACGCCGCTCAGGCGTCCTGGGAGGAGCGGTCGGTGACGGGCTGCATGGTGCAGTCGGTGAGGAAGCGGCCGATGCCCGAGGCCGTGCGCAGGTCGTGGTGCTCGTCCAGCTCCAGCAGGCGGGCCAGCACGCCGGCGGCGCGCGGGCCGGCGATGCCGAGAGCGGTCGGGGGGTCGGCGTCGGCCGGGCCGGCGAAGTCGATGACGCGGACGACCACGTCGTCGCGGTGGAAGATGGTGCTCGCGACGAGCGGCGAGCCCTCCTCGACCACCTGGCGGTCCTGACGGGCCAACAGGCCGACGACCGAGCTGCCGCATCCGGTCTTCACCGGGTAGCGCAGCGCGTACCGGCGGACGGGCGCGGTCGGCGCGTCGGGGGCGGCGACGCGGTGCACGGCGGGCAGCGCGGCGCGCATGAAGAAGGCGCGGGCGGACTCCGGGTTGCCGAGGTCGCGGGCCTCCTCCAGGTAGGGGTTGATGGCCTCTTCGACGGCCCGCACCTCGGGCTGCTGGGCGACGTGCCGCAGCGCGGCGCCGAGGTCGCCGGCCACCTCGACCGCCCGGACGACCCGGTTGCCCTGCATGAAGAGCGAGGTGCGCAGCAGCCGGGTGCGCTCGTCCACCTGCGCCTTGGGCGAGGTGTAGCCGGCGAGGATCCCGGCGACCTTCTTCTCCGTGCCGGGCTTCACCGTGAAGGTGAGGGCATGTCGGACGATGCCGTCGGAGACGGGCGCCGCGAAGTCGTAGGTGTGGTCGCCGGCGGTCTCCCGCATGATGCTGAACCGCAGCGAGCGGGTGTCGCGGACGCAGCCGTGAAGCGGCTTGACCATCTCGCGGTGGGCCTCGCTGTCGACCCAGGAGAGGAAGGGCTGGGCGCTCTCCCACTCGCTGGTGATCAGCCACTGGGAGGGGTCCTCGATGGACTGGCAGAGCTGGTCGCTGACGTGGCCGGGCACGGCGGCGACCTGGTGGCGCAGCTGCTCATAGGCCGTCAGGAACTTGTCCTGGGCGCCGTCCATGACGTCGCACATGAGGACGACGCGCAGGCGGGGGACCGCGAGGGCGGCAGGGTGGGCGTCGGTCACGGGTTCGGTGAGAGTCGTCATCATCACTCGTCTGCTCGAAGGGAGGTGTCGTCGCGCGGCCGCGGTGGATCGGCGGCCGGTGGCGGCGGGTGTGGGGGTCGGCCGGTGGCCCGCGGGGCGGGGGTCCGGCCGGTGCGGTCGCTTGCCCGGCCCGTCGTCGGCGACAGCGGGTCCGGACATGGTCCGGTCACGAGGACTGAGCTCGATCGTGGCGGTCCGTCACCGATCGTGCGAGGGCAGGAACCCATCCGAGCGAAAAGGCGCGGCCTTGGGCGCAACCGGCCGCGCGGGCACGGAGGAATGACAGGGACATTGGAGGCCGGGCCCTTCGAACGACTGGAGTCACAGATGAACCGAACCGCCGACGGCCGGCTGCCCGTCCTGATCGTGGGCGGCTCCCTGGTGGGGCTGTCCACCTCGCTGTTCCTGGGAAGGCTGGGGGTGCCCCACCTGTTGGTGGAGAAGCACGCGGCCACCTCGCACCATCCGCGCGGACGCGGCAACAACGTCCGCACGATGGAGCTGTTCCGGGTGGCGGGCGTGGAGTCCGCCGTCAAGGAGGCCGCCTCGGTGCTGGCGGAGAACCACGGCATCCTGCAGGCCGACACCCTCTCCGGCGACGACCAGGAGTGGCTGTTCAAGGAGATCGACCCGGGCGGCGCGCTGAAGAGGTTCAGCCCGACCGGCTGGTGCCTGTGCAGCCAGAACGACCTGGAGCCGGTGCTGCTCGAGTACGCCCGGCGGCTGACCGGCGAGATCCGGTTCGGGACGCGGCTGGTCTCCTTCGAGCAGGACGCCGACGGGGTGACGGCGCTGATCCGCAACCGGGAGACGGGCGAGGAGGAGACCGTCCGGGCGCAGTACCTGGTGGCTGCGGACGGCCCGCGCAGCCCGATCCGGGAGCAGCTCGGCATCGGCCAGACCGGGCCCGGCGACCTCTTCCACAACGTCAGCATCACCTTCCGCTCGAAGGGGCTCGCGGACGTGGTCGGCGAACGGCGGTTCATCGCCTGCTACCTGACCGACCCTCGGGGCGCGGGCGCGCTGCTGCCGGTCGACAACCGGGAGCACTGGGTGTTCCACGCGCCGTGGCACCCGGAGAACGGCGAGGCGCTGGAGGAGTTCACCGACGCGCGGTGCGCCGCCGCGATCCGCGCGGCGGCCGGGGTCCCGGAGCTCGACGTGGAGGTCACCGGCCGGGCACCGTGGCACGCGGCGCAGCGGGTGGCGGAGCGCTACTCGGTGGGCCGCGTATTCCTGGCGGGCGACTCGGCGCACGAGATGTCGCCGACGGGCGCGTTCGGGTCCAACACCGGCATCCAGGACGCGCACAACCTGGCGTGGAAGCTGGCGGCGGTGCTCGGCGGCTGGGCCGGACCGCGGCTGCTGGAGTCGTACGGGCGGGAGCGCCGGCCGGTCGCGGAGGCGACCGCCGCCCGGGCGACGGCCCGTTCGGCGGAGCACAAGCACCCGGGCTACGACGTGACGCCGGGCACCGGACGGCAGAACAACGTGCTGTCGGTCGTGCTGGGCTACCGGTACCCGCTGGGTGCGGTGGTCGGCGCCGACGCGGACGGCCCGGCGGTGCCGGAGAAGCTCGCGGCGGACGGTTCGCCGGGCAGCCGCGCACCGCACGTGTGGGTGCGGCGGGCCGGGGTGCGGGTCTCCACGCTGGACCTGTTCGAGACGGTGCCGGTGCTGCTCGCCGGGCCGGCGGCGGACGCCTGGCACGAGGCGGGCGAACTGGCCGCGAAGCGGCTCGGGGTCCCGCTGACGGGCTACCGGGTCGGCGCCGAGCTGGAGTTGGAGCCCGAGGAGGGCACCGACTGGGCCGGCACGTACGGCGTCGGGGACGACGGTGCGGTGCTGGTCCGCCCGGACGGCTTCGTGGCCTGGCGCTCCAACGGCCCGGTGGGCGACCCGGAGGCCGTACTGACCTCGGCCCTGCGCGAGGTGCTCGCTCTGGAGCGGTAGGCGGTCAGGGGGCGCGGGAAACCCCGCAATGTGCGCAGTTCCCCGCGCCCCTACGGGTTCGCCGTTCCCCGCGCCTCCACCGGCCGACCGCCTGCCTCGGCGTGCGGTCTGCGGCTGAGGGGGCTGGGCCACCACATGTGGCGGTCGAGGTCCATGGTGATGGCGGTGACGAGGACGGAGCGGACGACCAGGGTGTCGAGCAGGACGCCGAGGGCGACCGCGAACCCGATCTCGGCGAAGCCCACGATCGGCAGGGTGCCGAGGACGCCGAAGGTGGCCGCGAGGATCAGGCCGGCCGAGGTGATGACACCGCCGGTGGCGGCCAGGCCTGCGACCGCGCCGGCTCTGGTGCCGCGGTGCAGCGACTCCTCGCGGACCCTGGTCATCAGGAAGATGTTGTAGTCGATGCCCAGCGCCACCAGGAAGACGAAGACGAACAGTGGGAAGGCGTTGTCCTCGCCCTCGAAGTGGAAGCCGTGCGTGAAGACGAAGGCGCTGATGCCGAGCGCGGCGGTGTAGGAGAGCACCACGGTGCCGATCAGCACCAGCGGGGCGACCACGGCCCGCAGCAGGATCGCGAGCACGGCCAGTACCACGACCAGCACCAGCGGGATGATCATCCGGTTGTCGTTCCCCGCGGCGCGACCGGCGTCGAGCACGACCGCGGTGTTGCCGCCGACCTTGGCGTCGGCCTCCGGCAGGGCGTGCACGTTGGCCCGGACCCGGTCGACGGTGTCCTTGGCGGCCTGGCTGTCCGGCGGGTCGGTGAGGGTGGCCTGGAAGAGCGCCTGGCCGTTCTTGGCGACCACCGGGGTGGTGTCGGCGATGCCCTCGGTGGAGGTGGTGACGGCCCGGACGCGCTCCCCCGAGGCGGCGGTGCTCACGACGGTGAGCGGTGCTCCGGTGCCGCCGGGGAAGTGCTCGGCGAGCACCTCCTGGCCGACCACGGAGTTCGGCTTGCCGGTGAAGGTACCGGCGGTGGAGAGCCCGGTGGCGTTCAGTGCGAGCAGGCCGAGGCTGCAGACGGCGAGCGCCAGGGCGGTGCCCGTCCACACCTTGCGGGGGCGGCGGCCGATCCAGGCGCCGATGTGCGCCCAGCGGCCGGTCCTGGTGGGCTCCGGGGTGCCGTACGCGGGGCGGACCGGCCAGAACACCCAGCGGCCGACGATCACCAGGGCGGCCGGCAGCAGGGTGAGCATGGCGCCGAGCGCGACGAGGACGCCGATCGCGCAGACCGGGCCGAGGCCCCTGGTGGAGTTCATCTCGGCGACCAGCAGGCAGAGCATCGAGGCGACCACCGTGACCGAGCTGGCCAGGATGGCCGGGCCGGCCCGGTGCAGGGCGAACGCCATCGCCTCGTGTCGGTCCTCGTGGCGGCGCAGCTCCTCCCGGTAGCGGGCGGTGAGCAGCAGGGCGTAGTCGGTGCCGGCGCCGAGCACGAGGACGATCAGGATGCCGGCGCTCTGCGCGTTGACGGTGAGGCCCGCGTGGGCGGCCAGCACGTAGATGACGGCCTCGGCGACGATCAGGGCGGCCGCGGCGGAGAACAGCGGCAGCAGCCAGAGCACCGGGCTGCGGTAGGTGAGCAGCAGCAGCACGATCACCACGGTGACGGTGGCGAACAGCAGGGTGCTGTCGATTCCGGCGAAGGCCTCGGCCTGGTCGGCGCCGACGCCGGCCGGGCCGGTGACGTACGTGGTCATGCCGTCGCTGTTCTCGGCGGCGGTGGCGCGCAGGCTGTCGACGGCGGGCTGCAGGTCCTTCCAGCCGCCGGTGCCGATGTCGACGGGCACCACGGTCTGCATGGCCTTGCCGTCGGTGGAGACCTCCGGCCCGACCACCGGGCCGCGCACGTGCGGGGCGCCGGCGAAGGCCGTGGCGTCCTTGACTGCCTCGGCCTTGTTCGCCGGGGTGATGCCGCTGTCGTTCTGGTACACGACCACGGCCCGGGCGATGTCGACGGGGAAGAAGGCGCGCTGCTCGTCGAGCACCTGGGTGGACTCGGCGTTGCCGGGCAGCCAGCTGCTGGCCTCGTTGTTCTCGGCGTCGGTGAGCTTGCCGGCCAGCGGCACGGCGACGATCAGCAGCACCAGCCAGAACGCCAGCACCACCCACTTGGCGCGCCGGCCGCACGGCAGTGCGGCAAGCCTTGCGGACGGGCTCATCGGGTACCCCCTTGCGGGCCCTCGGCTGCTCCCTCGGCCGCTCCGGTACCCCCGTCCGGCGGGGCGCACGGCCTCTCCCAGCATGCCACCGGAGGGCCGCCGGTGACGGATCGGACGGCCGGTACCGGCCCGCCCGTGCCGGGCCGGCGAGGTCTATCGTGTGGCTCATGAGCTCACACTTCGACGTCGTGGTCCTGGGTGCCGGCCCGGGCGGCTACACCGCCGCGGTCCGGTCCGCGCAGCTCGGGCTTCGCACGGCGGTCATCGAGACCAAGTACTGGGGCGGCGTCTGCCTGAACGTCGGCTGCATCCCCTCGAAGGCGCTGCTCCGCAACGCCGAGCTGGCGCACATCTTCACCAAGGAGGCCAAGACCTTCGGCATCAAGGTCGAGGGCAGCGTCAGCTTCGACTACCGCGAGGCGTTCCTGCGCAGCCGCAAGGTCGCGGAGGGCCGGGTCGCCGGCATCCACTACCTGACGAAGAAGAACGGCATCACCGAGTTCGACGGCTGGGGCACCTTCGTCGACGACCACACCCTGCAGGTCTCGCTGACCGCGGGCGGCATCGAGACGGTGACGTTCGACCACTGCATCATCGCGGCGGGCGCCACCACCCGGCTGCTGCCGGGCACCTCGCTGAGCGACCGGGTGGTGACCTACGAGGAGCAGATCCTCAGCGACACCCTGCCGGAGAGCATCATCATCGCGGGCGCCGGCGCGATCGGCGTCGAGTTCGCGTACGTGCTGCACAACTACGGCGTGAAGGTGACGATCGTCGAGTTCCTGGACCGGATGGTGCCGCTGGAGGACGCCGAGGTCTCGGCGGAGCTGGCGAAGCGGTACAAGCGGCTCGGCGTCGAGGTGCTGACGTCGACCCGGGTCGACGCGATCGACGACTCCGACCCGAACGCCAAGGTGCGGGTGACCGTCACGCAGAACGGCGCGCAGAAGGTGCTGGAGGCCGACAAGGTGCTCCAGGCGATCGGCTTCGCACCGCGCACCCAGGGCTACGGCCTGGAGAACACGGGCGTGAAGCTGACCGAGCGCGGCGCGATCGCCGTGGACAGCCGCAGCCGCACCAACGTGCCGCACATCTACGCGATCGGCGACGTCACCGCCAAGCTGATGCTGGCGCACGCGGCCGAGTCGATGGGCGTCATCGCGGCGGAGACCATCGCCGGCGCGGAGACCATGGAGCTCGACTTCGTGATGATCCCGCGCGCCACGTACTGCCAGCCGCAGATCGCCAGCTTCGGCTGGACGGAGGCGCAGGCCCGCGAGCAGGGCTACGACGTCAAGGTGGTGAAGTTCCCCTTCACCGCGAACGGCAAGGCGCACGGCCTCGGCGACGCGGCCGGCTTCGTCAAGCTGATCAGCGACCAGAAGCACGGCGAGCTGCTCGGCGCCCACCTGATCGGGCCCGAGGTCACCGAGCTGCTGCCGGAGCTGACCCTGGCCCAGCAGTGGGACCTGACGGTGCACGAGGTCGCCCGCAACGTGCACGCCCACCCGACGCTGGGCGAGGCGGTCAAGGAGGCCGTGCACGGCCTTGCCGGGCACATGATCAACTTCTGATCGACCGCCGCGGCACTCTCCACGGCCGGCGGTGACGGCCCACCGGGCCGCCACCGCCGGCCGCTGCGCAGGCCCGTACGCTGGGCCCGGACGGGTGCCGGCGGCGCCCGCGGGACACGGGGGTGCGCGACGTGGTCGAGGAACGGGGTCCGAGCGCGGGCGAGCTGATCGGGCTGCTGGCCGACCCGGGCGGCTTCCACTGCTGGGACGAACCGGTGGCGCACCCGGGCGCCGACGACGCGTACACCGCGTCCCTGGCGAAGGCCGCCGCCCGCACCGGCCTGGACGAGGCCGTCACCACCGGCCGGGCGCTGGTCGACGGCGTGCCGGTGGCGCTGATCGCCTCCGAGTTCGGCTTCCTCGGCGGCTCGATCGGCGTGGCCACCGCCGAACGGATCACCCGCGCGGTGGAGCGTGCCACCGCCGAACGCCTGCCGGTGCTCGCCCTGCCGGTCTCCGGCGGCACCCGGATGCAGGAGGGCTCGGCCGCCTTCCTCTGCATGGTCCGGGTCACCGCCGCCGTCCAGGCCCACCAGGCCGCCGGCCTGCCGTACCTCACCTATCTGCGCAACCCCACCATGGGCGGGGTGTTCGCCTCCTGGGGCACGCTCGGCCACGTCGTCGCGGCGGAGCCCGGCGCCCGCCTCGGTTTCCTCGGCCCGCGGGTGTACGAGGAACTGCGCGGGGTCCGGCTGCCGCCCGGCGTGCAGCGGTCCGAGACGCTGGCCGCCCGCGGCCTGGTCGACGCCGTACTGCCGCCGGAGCAGCTGCGCGGCCACCTGCTGCGGGTGCTGTCCGTGCTCGGTGCCGCGCCCGTGCCGCAGCCCCAGCCGCCGAGCGGGCCGCCGGCCGGCGCCACGGCGGACGCCTGGGACTCCGTCCGGCGCACCCGCCGCCCGGACCGGCCCGGCACCCGAGAGCTGCTGGACGCCGCCGCCGACGAATTCGTCCTGCTGGGCGCGCCCGGCGGCGAGGGCGGCGCGCTGGTGCGGGCACTCGCCGTGTTCGGCGGCAGCCCCGCCGTCGTGGTCGGCCAGCAGCGCGGCGGCGACCGCCCGTTCACCGCCGCCGATCTGCGGGCCGTCCGGCGCACCGCGCGCACCGCCCAGCAGCTCGGGCTGCCGCTGGTCACGGTCGTCGACACCGCCGGTGCCGAGCTCTCCGTGCAGGCCGAACTCGACGGCATCGCCGTCGAGATCGCGCACTGCCTCAGCACCCTCACCGCGCTGCGCACCCCGGTGCTCGCGGTGCTGCTCGGCCAGGGCTCCGGCGGCGGCGCGCTCGCGCTGCTGCCCGCGGACCGGGTGATCGCGGCCGAGCACGCCTGGCTCGCCCCGCTGCCGCCCGAGGGCGCCTCCGCGATCGTCCACCGGGACGGCGAGCACGCCGCCGAGCTGGCCCGGGGCCAGGGGATCGGCGCCTACGACCTGGCCGCGGTCGGCCTGGTCGACGAGGTCGTCCCCGAACACCCTGACGCGGCCGACGAACCCGCGCCGTTCGGCGCCAGGGTCGGGCAGGCCGTCGCGCTGGCACTGGGATCGCTGGCCGCCCTCCCCGTCGAGCAGCGGCTCGCGGCGCGGGCGGCCCGGAACCGGCGACTGGGCGACCGGCGGGAGGGCTGAGACCGGGCCCGGGGACTCAGGCCCGCGTCAGAGCAGGCCGCCGACCGCCGCGACCGCCTTGGAGGCGGAGGCCGCGCCCTCGAGTTCGCCCACCACGCCGTGCAGGTCCTTGATCCGCTTCTCGGCGTGCGCCTGGAAGGCGTCCGCGGCGGCGCCCGTCCAGTGCACCGAGTGGCGGGCACGCTCCAGCTCCTGGGCGATCTTGCTCACTTCGTTGGCGAGCGCCTCCAGCTCGCCCGCCAGCTCGGCGAGCTCCGCGTCCGCCAGCAGCCGGCCGATGCCGTCCAGGATTCCCATCGTCAACCCCCGTCGTCGAGACACGTCCTGTCTCCGGATCAGCTTATCCGCCCGTCGGACCGGACAGGAGTTCGCCCGGCTCGCCGCTGAACACCACCCGCCCCCGCCGCAGCACGTGCACCACGGCCGCCCCCGCGAGGGTCGCCGGCAGCGACTGGGCGGCCAGCACCACGGTGCCGCCCTCGGCCGCGGACTTCAGCAACAACCGGTGCAACCGGGCCGCCACCGCCGGGGCGAGTCCGCGGTCCGGCTCGTCCAGCAACAGCAACCGCGGACGCGCCAGCAGCGCCCGGCCGAGCGCCACCATCTGCTGCTGGCCGCCCGACAGGGTGCCCGCCCGGCGCGGCAGCAGCGGACGCAGCTCGGGGAACCACTCCCCGATGCCGGCCACGTCCTCGGCGGCCCTCGCGCCGAGGTTCTCGGCGACGGTGAGCGACGGGAAGACCGCCTGCTCGGCCGGGACCAGGGCGAGGCCCGAGCGGGCCCGGCGGAACGCCGAGAGGCCGGTGACGTCCCGGCCCGCCCAGAACACCCGCCCCGCGGCCGGCCGGACCACGCCGGCCAGGGCGTGCAGAGCGGTCGTCCGCCCGGCGCCGTTGCGGCCGAGCAGCACCGTCACCCGGCCCGCCGGGCAGGCCAGGTCCACGCCGTGCAGGGCCTCCAGCAACCCGTACCGGACGCGGACCCCGCGCAGCTCCGCCTCGACGGTCACGGCTCCGCCCCCGCCGCCTCGCCCCACGCCCCGGCCACCCGCGGATCCGCCAGGACGGCGGCGGTCGGGCCGTTCAGCAGGACCCTCCCCTGGGCCATCACGCAGACCGTGTCGGCGAGCCGCGCCACCAGTTCGACGTCGTGCTCGACCAGCAGCAGCGCCACCCCCTCGGCGGCGAGCGCCCGGAGCACCGAGCCGAGCCGGGCGGTCTGCGCCAGGTCGAGGCCGGCGGCCGGCTCGTCCAGCAGCAGGACCCGGGGCGACGCCGCCAGCGCACGGGCCAGCTCCAGCAGGCGCAGGGCACCGGTCGGCAGCCGGTCCGCGGGCCAGTCCCGGACGGCGTCCAGGCCGAACAGCCGCAGCGCCCGGTCGGTGGCCTCGCGGGCGGCCGGGGCACCGGGGGCGGGCAGGCCGAGCAGACCGCGGACCGTCCCGCCGCGGCCCTGTTCGGCGCCGAGACGGGCGTTCTCGCCGACCGTCAGGCCGGGAAAGACGGCGATCTGCTGGAAGGTACGGGCGAGACCCAGGCGGGCCCTCGCGTGGTCCGGCAGGCGGGTGACGTCGCGGCCGGCCAGCAGGACGCGGCCGGCGTCCGGGCGGGCGGCACCGCTCAGGCAGTCGAACAGGGTGCTCTTGCCGGCGCCGTTCGGGCCGACCAGGGCGGTGATCCGACCGGGCGGCACCTCCAGGTCGACACCGTCGACGGCGGCGATGCCGCCGAAGCGGCGGACCAGGCCGCGGGCGGTGAGGCCGGGGGTCCCGGACGCGGGGGCTTCGGGGGCGGTGCTCATCGCGGGGTCCGGGGGTGCGGGTGGCAGTGGGCGGGAGGGTGCCGGTGGTGCCCTGCCGCAGCGCGCAGGCCCCCGCGCCCCCGCTCGGCCATCGCCACCGGCGCAGGCTGAACCCGACCCGGGACGCGCAGTTCCCCGCGCCGCCGAAGGTGCACCAACAGCGGACGGACGACGCCGGGACGGGGAACGGGCAGACGGGCCACGTGCCGGTGGTGGCCTGCCGCAGCGCGCAGGCCCCCGCGCCCCCGCTCGGCCACCGCCGCCGGCGCAGACCGGACCCGACCCGGGATGGGCAGCCCCAGGGAGTGCGCGTGGCCGGCGGGGGCAGCGTGCGGGGTCATCGTGGGGGGTCCGTGAGGTGGTGGCGGACGGATTCGCCGAGGGGGTGAGGGGGGCCTGCGCGCTGCGGCAGGCCACCACCGGCACGTGGCCCGTCTGCCCGTTCCCCGTCCCGGCGTCGTCCGTCCGCTGTTGGTGCACCTTCGGCGGCGCGGGGAACTGCGCGTCCCGGGTCGGGTTCAGCCTGCGCCGGTGGCGATGGCCGAGCGGGGGCGCGGGGGCCTGCGCGCTGCGGCAGGGCACCACCGGCACCCTCCCGCCCACTGCCACCCGCACCCCCGGACCCCGCGATGAGCACCGCCCCCGAAGCCCCCGCGTCCGGGACCCCCGGCCTCACCGCCCGCGGCCTGGTCCGCCGCTTCGGCGGCATCGCCGCCGTCGACGGTGTCGACCTGGAGGTGCCGCCCGGTCGGATCACCGCCCTGGTCGGCCCGAACGGCGCCGGCAAGAGCACCCTGTTCGACTGCCTGAGCGGTGCCGCCCGCCCGGACGCCGGCCGCGTCCTGCTGGCCGGCCGCGACGTCACCCGCCTGCCGGACCACGCGAGGGCCCGCCTGGGTCTCGCCCGTACCTTCCAGCAGATCGCCGTCTTTCCCGGCCTGACGGTCGGCGAGAACGCCCGTCTCGGCGCCGAACAGGGCCGCGGCGGGACGGTCCGCGGTCTGCTCGGCCTGCCCGCCCCCGGTGCCCCGGCCGCCCGCGAGGCCACCGACCGGGCGCTGCGGCTGTTCGGCCTGGACGCCGTC
>NZ_JAHTIK010000001.1:1827657-1855163 GCF_025655475.1 Kitasatospora sp. DSM 101779
GGCGGCGGGCGACGCCGGCCAGGCCGCCGGGCATGCGGCCGAGAGCGGTGGCGAGGCCGCCGACCACGACGGCGGAGATGCCGGGGACGGTGCCGGTGTCGAGGCCGACCAGGAGGGCTGCGGCGAGGACCGCGCCCACCGCGCTGTCCGCCCCCGCCACCACCACGGTGGCGAACCAGAGCAGGCCCTGGATCGGGTCGAAGGCGGTGGCGGAGAAGGCGCGTCCGGCGAGGGTCATCAGTCCGCCGCCGAGGGCGGCGAGTCCGGCGCCGGCCATGAAAACCAGGAGTTTCAGCCGGGGCACGTCGACCCCGGAGGCCGAGGCCCCGGCCTGGTGGTCGCGCATCGCGGTGAGGGCCCGGCCGAGCCGGCCGCGGTGGAGGTTGCGCACCAGCAGCAGCCCGGCGCCGAGCAGGACCAGTTCGGCGGTGTAGAAGGTGCCGTCGCCGGCGAGGAACTCCGGGCGTTCGACGACGAGGCCGGTGGTGGCGTACGGCTGGTTGAAGACGAGCCTGCTGAGCGCGGTGCCGACGGCGAAGGTGACCAGGGCGAGGGCGAGGCCGCGGCGGCGGATCGCGGGCCAGCCGGTCAGCAGGCCGAGCGGCACGGTGACGGCGACCGCCAGCAGCAGGGCGGGGACGGCCGGCATCGGCAGCACTCCGGGCACCCGGCCGGACATCAGCAGGGCCGTCCCGAGCCCGCCGAGGCCCGCGTACCCTGCCTGGCCGAGGGAGACCTGTCCGCCGTAGCCGGTGACCACGACGACGGAGAGCAGCACCAGGGCCAGTGCGGGTACGGCGAGGGCGTGCCGCAGGTCGTCGTTGCGGAAGCCGAGCGGCAGCAGCAGGAGGACGGTGCAGACGGCCTTCACGGCGGCCGAGCCGCGTTCGATCCGCGGGGCCCCGGCGGGCGCGAGTCCGGTGTCGTCGACCGCACCGCGCCACGGCAGCAGGGCCGCGACGAGCAGGGCGACGGTGAACAGGTTGGCCTGCACGGCCTGGGCGAGCGGCAGCAGCTGCCCGGCGGGGCGCAGCCGGGTGAGTTCGCTCTGCGCGACGCCCAGCGCGAGTCCGGTGACGACCGCCACGGGCAGGCTGCGCAGCCGGGCGGCGACGGCGACGGCCATGGTCTCCATGACGAGCAGCGGCAGGCCGTACGGGTCGAGCAGCAGGGAGGGGGCGAGCAGGATGCCGACCAGTCCGGCGGTGAAGGAGCCGAAGGCCCAGCCGGTGGCGGAGATCCGGTCGGCGTCGATCCCGGCGAGTTCGGCGAGGCCGCGGTTGTCGACGACGGCGCGCAGCCGGGTGCCGAAGGCGGTGTACCGGGTGACGAGTCCGACGCCGCCGGCCACCGCGAGCAGGACGGCCAGTTGGACGGCGGTGTCCAGGCGCAGGACGTGGCCGCCGAGGTCGGCGAGGTGCTCGGGCCGGACGAGCGCGGGGGCGTCGGCAAACGGGGCGGTGCCCCAGAGCAGGATGACGGTGCCGATCAGCAGCACGAACACGCCGATGCCGGCGACCATCGTCTCGCCGGCTCCGGCGCCGCGGCGCTGCAGCGGGCGGAAGACGGCGGCGTCGAGCAGGACGCCGAAGGCGGGGGCGGCGATCAGCAGGCAGAAGGCGGCCGCGGGGAAGAGCGGCCAGCCGCGGACCACGACGAGTTCGCGGAGCAGGTAGGCGGTGGCGACGGCCTGGGCGCCCTGGGCGAGGTTGAGCACGCCGGTGGCGCGGTGGGTGACGACCAGGCCGACGCCGCTGAGCGCGGCGGCGCTGCCGACCGAGAGGCCGGCGAGGGCGAGGTCGGCGGTGAGGCCGAGGCTGTCGCTCACCCGCTCGGGGGCCCGGGGTCCACGGCGGGTCCGGCTGCCCGGGGCGGTTCGGGGTCGCAGACCGGGCAGGGGCTGAGGCCGCGCTCCCGGACAGCCTCGGCGTCCAGCGGTTCGGCACCGGTCTTGCCGGCGACCAGGGGGCAGTCCCGGCGGTGGTAGAGGGTGCCGTCGGGGAGGCCGACCGGCGGGCCGGCCTCGCCCTCGTCGGCCGCGGCCGCCGGGGCCTCGGTGACCAGTAGCGCATAGAGCTGGTCGAGCCGCCGGTCCGCCGGCTCGCCCGGACCGGCGCCGGGGCGGCGGACGGCGATGAGAACGGTGCCTGCGACGATCATGGCGGCGCCGGGGACGGTGGCCGAGGCGATGTAGGGCAGCTGACGGGCCGCGAGCTCCTCCCCGGAGACGCCGTACCAGCCGAGCACGCAGAGCACCGCGCCGGCTGCGAGCGTGAACCAGCCGGGCCATTCGCGCAGTGCCCGCAGCAGCCCGGCGGCGCTCGGCCGGGGAATCCGGTTCATCCAGATTTCTCCGTACTGTCCAGATTTCTCGATATTCTACTGTTCTGTCAGCTCCTCTTGCGGTTCGTCCGCCTATCGGCCTTCATAGTGTCACTTGCGGCATCTGGCGCCGCAGCACGGACCGAGACACCGACCCAGAGCAGCCACGACACGAGCGACCGGGGCCACCAGCGGGAGGGCGGCCCTGCGGTCGGGAAGAACGCGGTGAGCAACCCATGCGCAACAACCCTGGCGAGTCGATCCACGAGGCCGGCCCCGGCCGCGCCGCCCACCCGGACGGCCGTACCCCCGCAACCCGTCGGGTCGGCGCGGCCGCCCGGCTCGCGGCGGCGGTGCTGGCCGTGCTGGCCCTGCTGTTCGCGGCGGCCTGCAGCAGCAGCAGTTCCTCCGGGTCCTCCTCGCCGTCCCCCTCGACACCCGCCACGACCTCGGCAGCTGCGTCGCCGACCGGCGGCGGCTCGGCACCGGCCGACGCGGAGGCCGCCAAGACGCAGATCAAGACCAACTGGGAGAAGTTCTTCGACCCGGCGACGCCGATCGCCGACCGGGCCGCCCTGCTGCAGAACGGCGAGGCGCTCCAGCCGGCGCTGCAGGGCTTCGCCAACGACCCGCGGGTCGGCCAGGTCAAGGCCACGGTGACCGACGTCCAGTTCACCTCCGACTCGGCCGCGACGGTGACGTACACGCTGACGCTGCAGGGCCAGACGGTCGAACCGGCCGCGAGCGGGCAGGCCGTGCTGGACAACGGCACCTGGAAGGTGTCCACCAGCACCCTGTGCGGGCTGGTCGCCCAGGCCGGCGGCACGACGATCCCGGGATGCAGCTGACCCGGCTCCGGCGGGCGGCCCGGCACGCCGCGGCCGCCCGCACCGCCGTGCTCGCGGCCTCGGCCGCCCTGCTGCTGACCGTCGCCGGCTGCGGCAGCCGGCTCCCGGAGAGCGCCTTCGGCACACCGCCGGCCGGCGGCACCGCCGACCGGACCACCGACACCGGCGCCGACGCCCGCAGCGTCAAGATCGGCATCATCACCTCGCTTACCAGCCCGGTCGGCTCGGAGACCTTCGCCGGGCCGCGCTTCGGCGCCCTCGCCTTCTTCAAGGCCCTGAACGACGCCGGCGGACTGCACGGCCGGACGGTCCAGGTCGTCACCTGCGACGACGGCGGCAGCGGCATCGGCAACCAGGACTGCGTCCACCGGATGATCGACAAGGAGAAGGTCTTCGCCCTGGTCTCCGGCAGCGTCCTGGTCTACGCCGGCGCCCCGTACGTGAGCAGCAAGGGCGTGCCGGACGTCGGCGGCCAGCCGATCGGCACCGCCTACGACCAGTGGCCGCACCTGTACGGCATCTACGGCAGCAGCGCCCCGCGGGACGGCCGCTCCGTCGGCTGGGACGGCGTCCTCTACCAGAGCACCGAGGTCTACCGCTTCTTCAAGGAGAAGCTCGGCGCCCGCAGCGCCGCCGTCGTCGCCTACGACCAGGCCGACTCGGCCCGCTACGCCCGGCAGGTGACCGAGGCGCTGAAGGCCGAGGGGTACCGGGTGCTCGACCAGACCGTCGATCTGGCGCTGCCCGGCTTCCAGTCGGTCGCCGCGGCGATGAAGGCCGACGGCACCGAGCTGCTCTTCGACGCCATGGACACCCGCGGCAACGCCGGGCTCTGCCAGGCCCTGGACGCCGCCGGGGTGTACCTCAAGGCCAAGGTGACGAACGTGCAGAACTGGACGGCGACGGTCGGCACCGACTACAAGGACTCCCCCGGCTGCCGGTCCGTGCTGTGGGCGACCTCCTCCAGCCAGAACTACGAGGACACCCGGCAGCCCGCCGTCCGGGCCTTCCGCAACGCGATGGCCAAGTACTACCCCGAACGCGAAGGGCTGCTCTCCGCCTGGGAGTTGGAGGGCTGGGCCGGCGCGCAGTGGCTCACCGACGCGATGGACTCCTGCGGCGCCGACCTCACCCGCGGCTGCGTGGAGGACTTCATGAACCGCAGCACCCCCTACGACGCCCACGGCCTGCTGCTGCCGGCCTCCTTCGTGCCGACCCCGCGGCCGACGGGGCTGCTCCGGGCCTGCCTCGACGCCGCCCGTTGGGAGGACTCCGCCGAGGGCGGGCACGGCGGATGGGTCACCCAGGTGCCGGACATGGACACCAACTGCTACGACGTCCCGCAGTTGCCGTACCGGCCGTGAGGTGGGCCGGGGACGCCGCCGCGGGCCGCGGTGTGGTGAACGTCGCAGGTGATCGGGGGCGGGTTCGGCTTTCGGCCGGCGACGGGGCGGGATGCGGCCGGTAGGCTGCCGCTGCCCCGTCCGAGCTGCAAGGAGTCCCCTTGGCCACCGCCGTGCCCGCGTCCGTGATCACCGTCGTCGGGGTCGGTGCGGACGGCTGGGAGGGCCTCGCGCCCGCCGCCCGGGAGGCCCTGCTCGGGGCCGCGACCGTCCTCGGCGGACCGCGCCAGCTGGAGCTGCTGCCGCCTCAGGTCACCGCCGCACGGGTGCCCTGGCCGAGCCCGCTGCGCCCCGCCGTACCGGGCCTGCTCGCCGAGCACGGCGACCGGCGGCTGTGCGTCCTCGCCAGCGGCGACCCGATGTACTACGGCATCGGGCGCGCCCTGGCCGAGACGGTCGGCCCCGAACGGCTGAACGTGCTGCCGCACCCCTCCTCCGTCGCCTACGCCTGCGCACGCCTCGGCTGGCCGCAGGAGGACACCGAGGTGGTCAGCGCGGTCGGCCGGCCGCTGGCGAACCTGAACGCGGCGCTGTCCGACGGCCGGCGGCTGCTGGTCCTCAGCGCCGGTGCCGACACCCCGGCCGAGGTCGCCGCGCTGCTCACCGGACGCGGCTTCGGCGCCAGCCGGATGCAGGTGCTCGAACAGCTCGGCGGCGGGCGCGAGCGCCTGCTCCACGGCACCGCCGCCGACTGGCCGCACCCGGCCGCCGACCCGCTGAACATCGTCGCCGTGGAGTGCGCGGGCCCGCGGGCGCAGCTCGTTCCCGGACTGCCGGACGACGCGTACGAGCACGACGGCCAGCTGACCAAGCGCCACGTCCGGGCCGCGACTCTCGCCGCGCTCGCGCCCGCGGCCGGCGAACTGCTGTGGGACATCGGGGGCGGCTCCGGCTCGATCGCCGTGGAGTGGCTGCGGGCGCACCGCAGCTGCCGGGCCGTCAGCGTGGAGCGGGACGACGTCCGGGCCGACCGGATCCGGCGCAACGCCGCCGGGCTCGGCGTGCCGCGGCTGGAGGTGGTCACCGGCCGGGCGCCCGACGCACTGGCCGGACTGCCGGTGCCGGACGCCGTGTTCATCGGCGGCGGGCTGACCGCGCCCGGGCTGCTGCAGGCCTGCTGGGACGCGCTGCCGGCGGGCGGCCGACTGGTCGCCAACACCGTCACGCTGGAGTCCGAGGCGCTGCTGACCCGGTGGTACCGCCGGCACGGCGGCGAGCTGGTGAAACTGGCGGTCGCGCACGCCGTACCGGTCGGCGGGTTCACCGGCTGGCGGCAGGCCATGCCGGTCACCCAGTGGTCGGCCGTCAAGACGTCCGAGGCCGGCCGGGCCGGCGTGGAGGAGGAGCAGTGACCGTCTACTTCATCGGGGCCGGCCCCGGTGCCGCCGACCTGATCACCGTCCGCGGGCAGCGCACGCTGGCCGCCTGCGGGGTGTGCCTGTACGCGGGCAGCCTGGTGCCGCGCGAACTGCTCGCCGAATGCCCGCCGGACGCACGGCTGGTGGACACCGCCAACCTAGACCTCGACCGGATCGTCGCCGAGATCGCCCGCGCCCACGAGGAGGGGCAGGACGTGGCCCGGCTGCACTCCGGCGACCCCTCGGTGTTCAGCGCCGTCGCCGAGCAGATGCGGCGGCTCGACGCGCTCGGCATCCCGTACGAGGTGGTGCCGGGGGTGCCGGCCTTCGCCGCGGCGGCGGCCGCGCTCAAGCGCGAACTGACCGTGCCGACGGTCGGTCAGACCGTGATCCTCACCCGGGTCGCCCGCCAGGCCACCCCCATGCCCGAGGGCGAGGACCTCGCCACCCTCGGCCGCAGCGGAGCCCTGCTGGTGCTGCACCTCGCCGCCCGCTACGTCGACGGCGTGGTCGAGGAGCTGCTGCCGCACTACGGCGCCGACTGCCCGGCCGCCGTCGTCGCGATGGCCAGCCGCCCGGACGAGCTCGTGCTGCGCGGCACCCTCGGCGACATCGCCGAGCAGGTGAAGGCCGCCGGTGTGCTGCGGACCGCCGTCATCCTCGTCGGCCGGACCCTCGGTGCCGAGCAGTTCCGCGACAGCCACCTCTACTCGCCCGAGCGTGAGCGGCCGCACGAGCCCTGCGACGCCTGAGCGGCCCCGACTATCCGGTGGGCTCCGCCAGGGCCGTCATGAAGGCCCGGGCCCGGCGGGTGATCTCCGGCCAGTCGGCGGCGGCCACGGCGGCCGGGGGGACGACCTCGGAACCGGCGCAGACGGCGAGGGCGCCGCGGCCCAGGAAGGCGGCGGCGTTGCCGGCGTCGACGCCGCCGGAGGCGACCAGCGGGACGTCGGGGTAGGGGCCGCGCAGGTCGGCGAAGTAGCCGGGGCCGAAGGTGCGGGCCGGGAAGATCTTGACCGCGGCGGCGCCCAGGTCGACGGCGTGCGCGACCTCGGTCGGGGTGAGGGCGCCGAGGACGACCGGGACGGCGGCCCGGGCGGCCGCGGCGGCGACCTCGGGGCGGCAGCCCGGGGTGACGAGGAAGCCGGCGCCGGCGTCCACCGCGCGCCCGGCCTGCTCGGCGGTGAGCACCGTGCCGACCCCGATCCGGTGCCCGGCCCCGGCCGCGCGCCGCAGATGCGCGGTCACCTCCGGTGTGGTGAAGGTGAGTTCGACCAGGTCGATGCCGCCGGCGGCGAGCGCCGCGCACAGCTCGGCGGCGTCCGGGATCCGCGGTGCGCGGACCACGGCGATCACCCGCTCGGCGGCGAGCGCGGCCCGCAGGGCTGCGGACGCCGCGGCGGCGGTGCCGGTCACGGCGGAGTCGGCGGATGCGGTCACGGGATCGGGTCTCCTCGGTCGGCCGGGCGGTGCAAAGCGGTGTCGGGGCAGGGCGGCGGGCTCACGGTTCCGGGCCCCGGCGGTGACCGGGCCGCACGGAACGGCGGCGGCCGCCGACGTCACGGGGCCCCGATCGGTCGGGCGGGCCTGGCGCGTGCGGCGGTTCACCGGGCACGCGTGCCGTCGGCGGTGCGGCGCAGGGTGCGGCCGGGGAGGGCTCCGGTCGGGTGGCCGTCGCGGAGGACGGCGGTGCCGTTGACCCAGACGTGGGCGATGCCGGCAGCGGGTCGGCGCGGCCGGTCGAAGGTGGCGGTGTCGCGGACGGTCTCGGCGTCGAGCAGCACCAGGTCGGCGTGGTGGCCGGGCCGTACGAGGCCGCGGCGGTGGAGCCGGAGCCGCCGGGCCGGGCGGCCGGTCATCCGGGCGATCGTCTCCTCCAGGGTGAGCACGCCCTCGTCCCGGCCGTAATGGCCGAGGTAGCGGGCGAAGGTGCCCCAGGCCCGGGGGTGCGGCCGGTCGCCGACGAGCAGGCCGTCGCTGCCGACCGTGTGCGCGGGGTGCCGCATCACCGCGCGGACGTTCGCCTCGTCGCCGACGTGTTGGAGGATCGTGGTGGCGAGGCGGTCGCGCCGCAGCAGGTCGAGGAAGGCCCCGGTGCCGGTGGTGCCGTGCGCGGCGGCGACCTCGGCGACGGTCCGGCCGACCA
This sequence comes from Kitasatospora sp. DSM 101779, assembly GCF_025655475.1. GTDB lineage: Bacteria > Actinomycetota > Actinomycetes > Streptomycetales > Streptomycetaceae > Kitasatospora. Next base: position 1,835,735 of record NZ_JAHTIK010000001.1, read on the forward strand.
GGTCGGCGAGCGCCGGGTCGCCCACACCGGAGATCTGGACGGTGTGCCAGTCGGCGGTGACGCCGTGGCAGCCGTCGCTGCCGGTCTCCTCCAGGGCGGTGCGGATGCGCTCGCGGGCGGCCGGGTCGCCGAGCCGGGCGAGGGTCGCGTCCGGCCCGCCGGCGGCCGCCCAGCCGGGCAGCAGTGCGGCGAGGGTGGTCGAGCCGGGGAGGTAGGGGTAGCTGTCGAGGGTGATGTCGAGGCCCTCGGCGAGGGCCGCGTCGACCAGGGCGAGGAGTTCGCCGGCCCGGCCGCGGTTGACCTCGAAGTTCATGGTCGCGTGGGTGAGGTGCAGCGGGCAGCCGGAGGCGCGGGCGATCGCGATCATCTCGGCGTAGCCCTCCAGCGCGCCGGCGCCGTAGGAGCGCTGGTGCGGTGCGTGGAAGCCGCCGGCGGCGGCCACCACCTCGCAGAGGGCGGTCAGTTCGGCCGTCCCGGCGTACATGCCGGGCGGGTAGCTGAGCCCGCTGGACAGGCCGACCGCGCCTTCGTCCAGGCCGTCGGCCACCAGGGCGCGCATCCGGTCGAGTTCGGCCGGGGTCGGCGGGCGGTCGTCCCAGCCCATGGCGAGCATCCGGACGGTGCCGTGCGGCACCAGGTAGCAGGTGTTGACGGCGGTGCCGGTGTCGAGCCGGTCGAGGTACTCGCCGACGGTGCGCCAGGACCAGTCGAAGCCCTCGGGGTCGCCGTTCCAGCCGGCGAGCTGGCGGCGCAGCGCGGGCAGGGTGGTGTCGTCGACGGGTGCGTAGGAGAGGCCGTCCTGGCCGAGGACCTCGCAGGTGACGCCCTGGGTGATCCGGGAGGGGTGGCCGGGCTCGACGAGCACGCGCAGGTCGGAGTGGGTGTGCATGTCGACGAAGCCGGGGGCGAGGACGAGGCCGTCCGCGTCGATCGTGCGGCGGGCGGTGAGGCGCTCGCCCGGCGAGGCGACGGTGTCGATCAGGCCGCCGGTGACGGTGACGTCCGCGCGGCGGCGCGGGGCGCCGGTGCCGTCCACGACGGTGGCGTCGCGGATCACCAGATCGACCACCAAAATCACCTTCCACCTGCGATGTTGCGTTATTCGCAACGTGCGTTGCGAATAGTGCCACGACGGTTCTAACATTCACGCCGAAGAGCGGTCAACGAGTCGGGCGCGTCCGAGGGGACGCACGGACCGAGGGAGTGCGGCGGATGGCGGAGCGGCCGGCCGGCCCGTGGGCCGTGTGCCTGGGCGAGTCCATGGCGGTGCTGCTGCCGGACGCCGCCGGCCCGCTGGAGGCCGCGGGCGGCTTCCGGCCCACGGTGGGCGGTGCGGAGTCCAACACGGCGTGCGCGCTGGCCGCGCTGGGTGTGCCGACGGCCTGGATCGGCCGGGTCGGCGACGACGGGTTCGGACGCATGGTCACCGCCGATCTGGTCGCCCGCGGGGTGGACGTCTCGGCCGTTGCGGTCGACCCGCACCGCCGTACCGGCCTCTACGTCAAGGAGACCGGTGGTTCGGCGCTGCCGCACGACCTCGGCCCGGGCCGCAGCCGGCTGCACTACTACCGGACGGGCTCCGCCGCCTCGGCGCTCTCCCCCGCGCTGCTGGCCGACCCGGGCGCCGCCCGGTTGCTGGCCGGCGCCCGGCTGCTGCACCTGACCGGCATCACCGCGGCGCTCTCCGACGACTGCCTGGCGCTCGTCCGCGCGCTGCTCGCCGAGCGGCGGCCCGGCCGGCTGGTCTCCGTCGACCTGAACTGGCGGCCGGCCCTCTGGCGGGGCCGCGACCCGGAGGTGCTGCCCGAACTGCTGGACGCCTCCGACGTGCTGCTGCTGGGCGCGGACGAGGCGGACGAGGCCCTCGGCACCGGGGACCCGGCCGCGCTGCGGGCCGCCTTCCCCTCCCCCGCGACCGTCGTGGTCAAGGACGCCGGGCACCGGGTCACCGCTCTGGACCGCTCGGGCGCCGCCGTCACCGAGCCGGCGCTCGCCGTCGAGGTGGTCGAGCCGACCGGCGCGGGCGACGCCTTCGCCGCCGGCTACCTGGCCGGCCTGCACCGCGGCCTGGACGGGCGCCGCCGGCTGCGGCTCGGCCACCTCGCCGCGGCCTGCGCCCTGACCGCCCCCGGCGACCGCGGCCGGCTGCCCGCACCCGGCGTGGTGGCGGCGCTGCTCGACGCCGCGGACGGGGACTGGACGGCGACCCGGGTGACCGCGGATGGCATCGTGTCCCCGGTACTCACCCGGCCGGCCGCGCACCTCGGAGCACCCACCCCATGAGCCAGACCGTCACCCGCGCCCTGCGCCTGCTCGCCGAGCTCGGCGAGGGCGAACGCTCCCTCGACCAGCTGGCGGAGGTCCTCGGGGTGCACAAGACCACCGTGCTGCGCCTGCTGCAGAGCCTGGAGGAGGGCCGGTTCGTCCACCGCGACGCGAACCACCGCTACCACCTGGGGGCCGGCCTGTTCGCGCTGTCCAGTCTGGCGCTGGAGCAGCGCGGCATCCGCCGCACCGCCGCGCCGCACCTCGCCGAGCTCAGCGCGGCGACCGGGCAGACGGTGCACCTCGCCGCGTACGAGGGCGGCGAGGTGGTCTACATCGACAAGTACGACTCCCGGCAGCCGGTGCGGATGTACTCCCGGATCGGGCTGCGCGCCTCGCTGCACTGCACCGCCGTGGCGAAGGTGCTGCTGGCCGACCTGCCGCCGGCCGAGCGCCGCAGGGTGGCCGCCGCGATCGAGTACACCCCGTACACCGCGAACACGATCGCCGGGCCGAAGCAGCTGCTGGCCGAGCTGGAGCAGGTCGCCGCCCAGGGCTGGGCGCAGGACCACGCCGAGCACGAGCCGTTCATCAACTGCGTGGCCGCGCCCGTCCGGGACGTCTCCGGCCGGGTCGTCGCCGCGGCGTCCGTCTCGGTGCCGGACGTCGTGCTGCGGTACGAGCAGGTGCTGGAGCTGCTGCCGCAGCTGCTGGCCGCGGCCCGGGCGATCTCCGCGGATGCGGGCGCCGCCCGCTGATCCCTTCATGAGTCCGATCCCGCGAGAGGAAGCCCCCCGCATGACCGAGAAGACCGAGGTCCGCACCGACGGCGCCCCCGCCCCCGCCTGGATGTTCTCCCAGGGGGTGCGCAAGGGCCCGATCCTGCAGGTCTCCGGCCAGGGGCCGCAGGACCCGGCGACCGGCGCGTACCTGTACCCCGGCGACGTGCGGGCCCAGACCCGGCGGACCCTGGAGAACGTCAAGGCGATCGTCGAGGCGGGCGGCGGCACCGTCGAGGACGTGGTGATGTTCCGCGTCTACCTGACGAAGCGCTCGGACTTCGCGGCGATGAACGAGGCCTACGCGGACTTCATCGGGGAGAACATCGCCCCGGGCGGGGTGAAGCCGTGCCGGACGACCGTGATGGTCGAACTGCCGCAGGAGCCGATGCTGGTGGAGATCGACGCGCAGGCCGTCATCGGCTGAGCGGGGTCGTCACCGGCGGGCCGCCGGGCCCAGCGGCTCGGCCCGGCCGACGACGGTGCCGGCCCGGTCGATGCAGATCACGTCCACCGCGACCGGCGCCGGGGCGAGCACCCCGAGCGCGGTCGCCCGGGCCGCCTCGGCCACCAGGTCGCCCAGCGGCACGCCGGCCGCCGAGCAGAGCTGCACGGCCTCCAGGCCGGTGTTGGCCGCGGCCACCGCCGCGGCCAGCTCCGGCGAGGCGCCGCCGCGGCGGGCCAGCTCCGCCAGGTACCCCTTGTCGACCTGCGAGCGGGCCGAGTGCAGGTCGAGGTGGCCGGCCGCCAGCTTGGACAGCTTGGCGAAGCCGCCGGCGACGGTCAGCCGGGGCACCGGATGGCGCTTGAGGTACTTGAGCACCGCGCCGGCGAAATCGCCCATGTCGAGCAGGGCGTCCTCCGGCAGGCCGTGCACCGCGACGGCGACCTTCTCCGAGGTCGAACCGGTGCACCCGGCGACATGGGTGCGGCCGGCGGCCCGGGCCACGTCCACCCCGCGGCGGATCGAGTCGATCCAGGCCGAGCAGGAGTAGGGCACGACGATGCCGGTGGTGCCGAGGATCGACAGGCCGCCGAGGATGCCGAGCCGCGGGTTCCAGGTGGAGCGGGCGATCTCCTCGCCGTGGTCGACGGAGATCTCCACCACCACGTCCTCGCTGCCGCCGTGCCGGGCGGCGACCTCGGCGACGGTGTCCCGCATCATCTGCCGCGGCACCGGGTTGATCGCCGGCTCGCCGACCGGCAGCGGCAGGCCCGCCTTGGTGACCGTGCCGACGCCGGGCCCGGCCCGGAAGACCACGCCGCTGCCCGGCGCGCCCGCGGTGACGGTGGAGCGGATCAGCGCGCCGTGGGTGACGTCCGGATCGTCGCCGGCGTCCTTCACCACCCCGGCCATCGCCCGTCCGGCCGTCAGCTCCTCCGCCGCGAGGGCGAACGCGGGCCGCTGGCCCTTCGGCAGGACGATCTCCACCGGGTCGGGGAACTCCCCGGTGAGCAGAGCCGTGTACGCGGCTGCGGTGGCCGCCGTGGCGCACGCACCCGTCGTCCAGCCGTGCCGCAGCCCGCTACTCTTCAGCTGCGCCGCCCGGCCGCCCGCCTCAGCCACGTCCGCCTCCTGGAGTTCCGATGCACGTCCTGATCCTCGGCGGCACCACCGAGGCCCGCCGTCTTGCCGCCGTCCTCGCCGAGGACCCCGCACTGCGGGTGACCAGCTCGCTGGCCGGCCGGGTCGCCGAGCCGCGGCTGCCGGCGGGCGAGGTGCGGATCGGCGGTTTCGGCGGCGCGGTCGGGCTGGCCGACTGGCTGCGGGCCGAGCAGGCGGACGCGGTCATCGACGCCACCCATCCCTTCGCCGAGAAGATCAGCCGGAGTGCGGCCACCGCGGCCGCCGAGGTCCATGTTCCCCTGCTCGTCCTGCGGCGTCCCGGCTGGGTCCCGGTCGACGGGGACGACTGGCACCGGGTGGACTCGCTGGCCGAGGCGGCGGACGCCCTGCCGGGGCTCGGCCGCCGGGTCTTCCTCACCACCGGCCGGCAGGGCATGGCCGCCTTCGCGCACCTGAAGGACACGTTCTTCCTGGCCCGGTCGGTGGACCCGCCGGACCGGCCGCTGCCGCCGCGGCTGGAGGTCCTGCTCGACCGCGGCCCGTTCACCCTGGACGGGGAGCGCCGGGTGCTGCGCGAGTACGACATCGACGTGCTGGTCACCAAGGACAGCGGCGGCGCGGCCACCGCGCCCAAGCTCGCCGCCGCCCGCGAGCTCGGCCTGCCCGTGGTGATCGTCCGCCGGCCCGAGACGCCCTGCGGCGTCCCGGTGACCGACGGCGTGCAGGGCGCCGTCGACTGGCTGACCGCCCTCGCGGCGGCGCAGTCCTCCTGAACCGCCGCCTCAACCGGAGGCCTTCGGACCGGCCTTCCTCAGGAACTGGCGGAGCTTCTGCAGCGGCCAGGTGTTGACGACCTCCTCGGCGGTGAGCCGGCCGCGCTGGGCGGTCGCGACGCCGAAGCGGAGGTTGTCGAGGTGGACGGTGGCGTGGGCGTCGGTGTTCACGGCGAAGCGGACGCCGTGGCGGCGGGCCGCGACGATCAGTTCGTCGCCGAGGTCGAGGCGCTCGGGTGAGGCGTTGACCTCCAGCGCGGTGCCGGTGCGGGCCGCGGCGGCGAAGACCTCGCCGAAGTCGGCGTCGATCGGTGCACGGCGGCCGAGCAGTCGGGTGGTGGGGTGCCCGATCACGTGGACGTGCGGGTTCTCGCAGGCCCGGACCAGCCTGCGGGTCTGCGCGGCCCGGTCGAGGCCGAAGGCGGAGTGGATCGAGGCGACGCACAGGTCGAAGCCGGCCAGGAACTCGGGCGGCCAGTCCACGCCGCCGTCCGGGTCGATGTTCAGCTCGGTGCCGTGCAGCAGCCGCATCCGACCGAACGAGCCCTGCAGGGCCTGCAGTTGCTCGCGCTGGGCGAGCATCTTCGCGTCGGTCATCCGCTGCATGGCGAGGTTCGGCGCGTGGTCGGTGACGGCGACGTAGGACCAGCGGCGGCGGTGGGCGGCGGCGAGCATCTCCTCCAGCGGGGCGAGGCCGTCGGTGAGGTCGGTGTGGGTGTGCAGGTCACCACGGACGTCCTGCTCGGTGACGGGCTCGCCGAGCTCGCCGTTCAGGGCGTCCTCGATCTCGCCGCGGTCCTCGCGCAGGGTCGGCGGGATCCAGGGCAGGCCGAGCGCCTCGTACACCTCCTCCTCGGTGCGGGAGGCGAGCTTGCGGCCGCCGTCCGCCTCGAAGAGGCCGTACTCGGAGAGCTTGAGGCCGGCCTTGACGGCGCGGGCGCGCAGTTTGATGTTGTGCGCCTTGGAGCCGGTGAAGTAGACGAGGGCGGCGCCCCAGTCCTCGGCCGGGACGACCCGCAGGTCGACCTGCAGGCCCCGGGTGGTGCGGATCGAGGTCTTGGTGGTGCCGCTGCCGAGGACCTCGGCGGTGAGCGGGTGGCCGGTGAGGGCGGACATCAGCGGGGCGGAGTCGTCCGCGGTGGCGAGGACGTCGACGTCGCCGATGGTCTCGCGCATCCGGCGCAGCGAGCCGGCCCAGGTGCAGCGCTCGCAGCCGGGCGCCTCGCGGACGGCGGCGGCGATCTCCTCGGCGAGGGCGAGGGCGGTGGAGATCAGCACCCGGCCGCCGCCCTGCCGGAGCACCTCGATGCCGTGGACGATGTTCTCCGCCGTCCGGGCACCGAGGCCGGGCAGGTCGTCGAGTCGTCCCGCGCGGGCGGCGTCGAGGAGTTCGTCGACGGTGGAGACGCCGAGTTCGCGGTGGACGAGGGCGGCCTTCTTGGGGCCGACGGTCGGGATCGCCATGATCTCGCGGACGCCCGGCGGCACCTTGGCGCGGAGTGCGTCGAGGGCGGCGACCCGGCCGGTGCCCAGGTACTCGGTGATCTTCTCGGCGGTGGACTTCCCGACGCCGGGGATGGCCTGGAGGCCCTTGGCGTCGAGCCGGGCGAGGTCGTCGGGGTGGCCGCCGACGGACCGGGCGGCCTTCTCGTAGGACCGTGCCCGGTAGGCGTCGCCGCCGGTGAGCAGGAGCAGGTCGGAGTACTCCTGCAGCAGTGCGCCGACCTCGTCGTTGAGCCGCGCCATGCCCTCAGTCTAGGGCGGCCTTGACAGCGGCACCCCTACGGAATGAATATTCATTCCGTGACCCCGCGCAAGCCCGACCTCGCCGAGCGGCTCATCGACGCCGCTGTCGCCCTCTTCGCCGAGCGCACCTACGAGGGCACCCAGATGCCCGCCGTGGCCCAGCGCGCCGGGGTGGGCGTGGGCAGCATCTACCGGTACTTCCCGAGCAAGGAGGCGCTCGGCAACGCGGCCTTCCAGCACGCCAAGCGGGCTCTGCTGGACGAGCTGGCCGCGGCGATGGCCGAGGGCGGCCCGGCGGGCACCGTCCGCGAGGAGTTCGGCCGCTTCTGGCGGGGCTTCACCCGGTACGCCGGGGCCCGCCCGGAGGCGTTCGTCTTCCTGGAGCACCAGCAGCACGACACCTTCCTGGCGCCCGACAGCCTGGCGCTGGCCGCCGAGATCGACCGGATCGCCGCCGACTTCATCGAGCGCGGCCAACGGGCCGGCGAGATCCGCGACGGGGACGCAGCCCAGCTGGTGGCACTCGCCGTCGGCGCCTTCACCGGCCTGGTCAAGCTGCACCGCACGGACGGCCTCGGTGCGATGGCCCCCGCAGACCTCGCCGCCGCCGAGGAGTGCGTCTGGTCCCTGCTGCACCGCCCGTCTTCCTGAAGCCCCTCCCTCACCCCCACTCCCCCGGAAAGGCAGTTCCCTGATGACCGCCCCGCAGACCGTCCTGATCACCGGGTGCTCCACCGGCATGGGCCGCGAGGCCGCCCTCGCCCTGCACCGGCTCGGCCACCGCGTGGTCGCCACCGCCCGCCGTCCCGAGACGCTGGCCGACCTGGCCGGCCTCGGCATCACCACGCTCGCCCTGGACGTCACCGACGAGCGGTCGATGACGGCCGCGGTCGCCCGCGTCGAGGAACTCCACGGCCAGGTCGACGTCCTGGTGAACAACGCCGCCTACGGGCTGCACCAGCCGGTCGAACTGGCCTCCCCGGAGGAGGTCCGCACCCAGTTCAACACCAACGTCTTCGGCCTCGTCAGGATGGCCCAGCTGGTGCTGCCCGGCATGCGGCGGGCCGGCCGCGGACGGATCGTCAACATCTCGTCGATGGGCGGCCGGTTCTCCCCGCCCGGCGGCGCCTTCTACCACGCCACCAAGCACGCGGTGGAGGCGATCAGCGACTCGCTGCGGCTGGAGGTCGCGCCGTTCGGCGTCGACGTGGTCGTCGTCCAGCCCGGCCCCACCATCACCGGCTTCGGCGGCACTGCGGTCGCCACCATGCCGGACGGCTCCGGCCCGTACGGCTCGTTCACCACGGCGCTCGCCGACATGTACGCCAACAAGGCCTTCACCCGGCGCAGCGGCGCCGTGACGGCCGAGGCCGCCACCAAGGTGATCGTCCGGGCGGCGACGGTGCGCCGGCCGCGGGCCCGGTACGCGATCGGGGCGATGGCCCGCGGCACGATGATCGCCAAGCGGCTGCTGCCGGACGCGGCCTTCGACGCCGTCATGCGGGCCTCCTTCCCGCTGCCGAAGGCGGGCTGACGGCACAGCGGGCGGCCCGCGCGGAAAACCGGGTGCCCCTCGCCCGCCCGCCGCGCTAGCCTCGGCGGCATGAAGAACCAGCGCGCTGCCGCGACCACGACGCCGGAGAGGGTCCCGGCGCGCTGACACCTGTTGTCCGAAGCCCCGGGGCGAGTGCCCCGGGGCTTCGTGCTGTCCCCGGTCACCCGTCCCGGCATCACCGAGGGAGACCGTCGTGCACGAGAGCATCGACCACAAGGACCACCGCCGGCTCGGCCGCGAGCTGGACCTCTTCGACACCGACCGGCTGATCGGGGCCGGCCTGCCCTACTGGCTGCCGGACGGCGCCGCGGTACGGCACGCGCTGGAGGAGTACGTCCGCGAGATGGAGCGGCGGGCCGGCTACCGGCACGTCCACTCGCCCGTCCTCGGCAAACGCGAGCTGTACGAGATCTCCGGCCACTGGGCGCACTACAGCGAGGACATGTTCCCGCCGATGCGCCTCGGCGGCGAGGAGGTGGTGCTGCGGCCCAGCCTCTGCCCGCACCACGCGGTGATCTTCCGTTCCCGGCCGCGCAGCCACCGCGACCTGCCGCTGCGGCTGGCGGAGCTCGGCGGGATGTTCCGCTCCGAACTGTCCGGGGTGCTCGGCGGACTGACCCGGGTCCGGGCGATCCAGCTGAACGACGCGCACGTCTTCTGCCGGCCCGACCAGGTCGCCGGGGAGGTCCGGTCGGCCCTGGCACTGATCCACCGGGCGTACCGCGCGCTCGGCATCGAACCGGCCCGGCACCGGCTCTCGCTGCCCGCCGAGGGCGGCAAGTACGTCGCCGACCCGGGGATGTGGCAGCGCGCCGGCCGGCTGCTCGCCGAAGCGCTGGAGGAGGCCGGGGTGCCGTACGAGGAGGAGGTGGGCGAGGCCGCGTTCTACGGGCCCAAGATCGACGTCCAGGTGGTGGACCGGGCCGGGCGGGAGTCCACCCTGTCCACCGTGCAGGTCGACTTCCACCAGCCGGCCCGGTTCGATCTCGGTTACGTCGGACCGGACGGCGCCCGGCACCGTCCGGTGATGGTGCACCGGGCGGTCATCGGCAGTGTGGAACGGGCGGTGGCCCACCTGATCGAGGTGTACCAGGGGGCGTTCCCGGCCTGGCTGGCACCCGTCCAACTGCTGGCGCAGCCGGTCGCCGAGGAGCAGCGGCCACAGGCGGAGGCGCTCGTGCAGCAGGCCCTCCGGCAGGGGCTGCGGGCCGAACTCGCCGACCCGCAGGGCGGCACCCTCGGGGCGCGGGTCCGGGCCGGACGGCTGGTGCCGTACCAGGCCGTCATCGGCGCGGCGGAGGCGGCCGACGGGCTGGTCTCGCTGCGGCTGCGGGACGGGCGGCGGGTCGGACCGCTGCCGGTGCCGGAGGCGCTGCGGCTGATCGGCGACGAGGCCCGGGTGGGACAACACACCTAGGGGGCGCGTGGGGGCACCCCCCGCGCCCCCTACGAGGGCCGCCCGAGTTCGATCCGCGCCCCTGAGGCACCCGTCCGGGAAAGCCTTGCGGTCATTCCTCCGGGTAGCGGCGAGGGGTCCAGACGACCTCGGTGTCGTTGTCGCGGCGGACCAGGCGGGTCTGGGAGGACCCGACGAGCAGCAGGGTGCGCATGTCGACCTCGGCCGGGTCGAGGTCGGCCAGCCGGACGGTGCGGACGCGTTCGGTGGGTCCGCCGACGTCACGGGCCATCACCACCGGGGTGTCCGCGGCGCGGTACTCCAGCATCAGGTCGCGGGCCAGCCCGACCTGGGTGGTGCGGGACTTCGAGCCGGGGTTGTACAGCGCGAGCACCAGGTCGGCCTCGGCGGCGGCGCGCAGCCGCCGGGCGATGACCTCCCACGGCTTGAGGCGGTCGGAGAGCGACACCACCGCGTAGTCGTGGCCGAGCGGGGCGCCGGCCCGGGAGGCGGCGGCGTGGGCGGCGGTCATGCCGGGCAGCACCCGGACGGGCACCTCGCGGTACGGGTCCTCGCCGGCCGCCTCCAGGACGGCGGTGGCCATCGCGAAGACGCCCGGGTCGCCGGAGGAGACGACCGCGACCCGGCGGCCGCGGCGGGCCAGGTCGAGCGCGAACTCGGCGCGCACCGCCTCGACCTTGTTGTCGGAGCCGTGCCGGATCTGGCCGGGGCGGACGGGCACCCGGTCCAGGTAGGTGGTGTAGCCGACCAGGTCGGTGGCGGCGGCGAGGGCGCCGCGGGCCTCCGGGGTGAGCCAGAGCGGTCCGGCCGGGCCGGTGCCGACGACCACCACCTCGCCGGGACCTGTCGGCTCCGGGAGGTCGAGCGGGGCGACCTTGCTGGGCAGCACGGCGACCGAGAAGTACGGCACGGTGTCGGCCACGACCTCGGCGAGCGGCAGGGTGCGCTCGCCGTCCATGAACGCCCGCTCGACGTACTGCGCGTCGTCCAGCCGGCCGGCCCGCTCCAGGGCGCGGCGGACGGCCGGGAAGGTCCGGCCGAGCTTCATGATCACGGCGGAGTCGGCGGAGGCGATCCGGGCGGCGAGTTCCTCCTCCGGCAGGGTGCCGGGGATGATCGTCAGGGTCTCCTCGGCCTCCACCAGGGCGCTGCCGAGCCGGGCCGCGGCGGCGCTGACCGAGGTCACGCCGGGCACCACCTCGGTCGGGTAGCGGTGCGCGAGGCGCTTGTGCATGTGCTGGTACGAGCCGTAGAACAGCGGGTCGCCCTCGGCGAGGACGACGACGTCGCGGCCGGCGTCCAGGTGGGCGGCGAGCCGGGCGGAGGCCTCCTCGTAGAAGTCGTCCAGGGCGCCGCGGTAACCGCCGGGGTGGTCGGTGGTCTCCACGGTGATCGGGTAGACCAGCTTCTCCTCGATCTGGCCGCCGGTCAGGTACCGGTCGGCGATCGAGCGGGCGATGGAGCGGCCGTGCCGGGCGCTGTGGTAGGCCACCACGTCGGCCTTGCCGATGAGTTCGGCGGCGCGGACGGTGACCAGCGAGGGGTCGCCGGGGCCGAGGCCGACGCCGTACAGCCGGCCGGTCTGCTGCTCGGTCACTCTTCTTCACTCGCAATCGCGTTGATGGCGGCGGCGGCGATCGCGCTGCCGCCGCGCCGGCCGCGGACCACCAGGTGCTCCAGGCCGGACGGGTGCTCGGCCAGGGCCTGCTTGGACTCGGCGGCGCCGATGAAGCCGACCGGCACGCCGATCACCGCGGCCGGGCGGGGTGCGCCGGCCTCGATCATCTCCAGCAGCCGGAAGAGGGAGGTCGGCGCGTTGCCGACGGCCACCACGGCGCCCTCCAGCCGGGGCAGCCACAGCTCCATGGCCGCGGCGCTGCGGGTGTTGCCCGTCTTCTTCGCGAGTTCGGGCACCGTCGGGTCGGTGAGGGTGCAGATCACCTCGTTGTCGGCGGGCAGCCGCTTGCGGGTGACACCGCTGGCGACCATGTTGACGTCGCAGAGGATCGGCGCGCCGGCGTGCAGCGCCTTGCGGGCCGACGCGACCACGCCGGGCGAGTAGACCAGGTCCTCGACCAGGTCGGTCATGCCGCAGGCGTGGATCATCCGCACCGCGACCTGGGAGACGTCCGCGGGCAGGGCGGCCAGGTCGGCCTCGGCCCGGATGGTGGCAAAGGACTGCCGGTAGATGGCGGCGCCGTCCTTCTCGTACTCGATCACGTGGTCCTCCGGGCCTCGGCGACCGCCTCGGCCATCTCTTCCGTCGTCACATCCACTGGCGTCACATCCGTGGGGCGGGCCGGTGTCCCGACCGGTGCCACCCGGTAGCCCTGCCCGGTGGCGAGCACGTCCACCCATCGTCCGGAGGGGTGGCCGCAGCGCCGCTCGCAGCCCGACCAGTGCACCGGCAGGCCGCCGCCGTCCGCCCGTTCCAGGGCGCGGGTCGCGTCGGCGCGCACGTCGGCGAGCGACTTGCCGCAGCCGGGCAGGCCGGTGCAGGCGGTGGCGCGGTCCCAGGCGGTGCCGGGCCCGGTCAGGAAGCCGGCCTCGGCGAGCCGGGCGAGGCCGTCAGCCCTGGCGCCGGGCAGGACGGCACCGCGCCAGGGCGTCAGCCGGACCTCGCCGGCGGACAGCTCGGCGAGCAGCCGCCACTGTGCGGCGGTGGCCCGTCCGAAGCGCGTCCCGACCGAGAGGCCGCCGGGCAGCACGCCGAGCGGCGGGTGGCCGCCGGGCAAGCGCGGCAGCGACAGGTCTCCGGGCGGCAGGAGTTCGGGGACCTCGCGCGGGTGCCAGGCCCGGGTGCCGGTGGCGTGCAGTGCGTCGAGGAAGGCCCGGGCGGCGTCCAGGGCGGCGTCCACGGCCTCCGCCGCCGGCACCGCGCGGACGGTCGCCTCGCGGCCGAGCCGCAACAGGGCGGTGCCGCCGGGCGCTGCGATCAATGTCACATCGGCGTTCAGGGCGGCGACGTCGCCGCGCCCGTCGTCCAGGGCGAACAGGAACTTGCCGGAGAGCGCGGTCGCCCAGGGCGCGGCGCAGAGCTTCTCGTCCAGCTCGCGCACCTGGGCCGCGGTGTCGGCGTGCCCCTCGGCGTCGAGGCCGGCGGTCGGCGAGGCGACGATGTTGCGCACCCGCTCGTGGGTGTCGGAGGGCAGCAGGCCGACGGCGCGCAGCCGGTCGGCGAGTTCCGCACCGCAGGCCGAAGCCAGGCCGCGCAGTTGGACGTTACCGCGCGAGGTGGTCTCGAGTGCGCCGTCGCCGAGCGCCTCGGCGGCCGCAGCCAGCGCCTCCGCCTGACGAATCGTCAGCAGACCGCCGGGCACGCGGATGCGGGCGAGGGCGCCGTCGTCGGCCGTGTGCAGACGAAGGGCCCCCGGGCAGGCGTCCGACCGGTCCCGGTCGGGCACGGCGGAGCCCGCCCCGGCGGGGTCGGGAGGCGGTGGCATGGCGGCGAGCATACAGATTGTCCGCCGGGGCGCCCCGTCGTCTGGATCACAGTCCGTGTGCAGTCCCGCGGCCGTCCGCCACCCCGTACGATGCTGCCGGACGGTCCGTGCGGACCGTCCGACGCCAGCGACGGCAAGCGGAGGAAACCGGTGCAAATCCGGTGCGGTCCCGCCACTGTAACCACGGCTCAGCCGCCGTGGAGCCAGGAACTCCCGCCGTCCTCCACCAGCCCGGGGCGCGGACCCCGAGGAAGGCCCGACCTGTGCGCTGCCGCATGCCCGGCTCCGCCGTCCCGCCCGGACGCGCCGAGCCGCCGCCCGCCGTCCCGGGGACCCCGGCGGCGGCCCGCCGCACCCCTGGGGCGCGTCTTCAACGGTCATGGGTGCACCACAAGGGGCGCGGGGAACTGCGCGATCCGCGGCGGGTGTCACGACAGCACAGGCCGAGCCGTGGTTTGCACGGTGGCCCGCATCCGGATGGCGCAGTTCCCCGCGCCCCTGGAACGACCGCACGAGCGCCCTTGAAGACCGGCCGTCGCACCGCACCCCGCTCCGCCCCGCGCACCCGGCTGCCGCACCCGGCCCCGATGCGCCGCCGCACGCCGTGGAACACCGACCAGGCCGGGAGGCCCTCCGCATGATCCTGCTGCTGTCGACCTCCGACACCGACCTGCTGAGCGCCCGCGCCTCGCAGGGCCCCGTCCGCTACCGGCTCGGCAACCCGGCCCGGCTGACCGCCGAGGACCTGCCCGCCCTCGTCGAGGGCACCGACCTGGTCGTCGTCCGCCTGCTCGGCGGCCGCCGCGCCTGGGAGGACGGCCTGGAGACGCTGCTCGCCGGGCCCCGCCCGGTCGTGGTGCTGACCGGCGAGCAGGCTCCGGACGCCCAGCTGATGGAGCTCTCCACCGTCCCGGCCGGCATCGCCGCCGAGGCGCACGCCTACCTCGCGCACGGCGGCCCGGCCAACCTCGCCGAGCTCGGCGCCTTCCTCTCCGACACCGTGCTGCTCACCGGCCACGGCTTCGCCCCGCCCGCCTCGGCCCCGGCCTGGGGCCCGCTGGAGCGTCAGGACCGAGCCTCCGAGGGCCCGCTGGTCGCGGTGCTCTACTACCGCGCCCACCACATGAGCGGGAACACCGCCTTCGTCGAGACGCTGTGCCGCGCGATCGAGGACGAGGGCGGCCGCGCCCTGCCGCTGTACTGCTCCTCGCTGCGCGGCGCCGAGCCCGAGCTGCTGGCCGAGCTCGGCAGGGCCGACGCCATCGTCACCACCGTGCTCGCCGCGGGCGGCACCCGGCCGGCCGACGCCCAGGCCGGCGGCGACGAGGAGGCCTGGGACGCGGGCGCGCTCGCCGCCCTCGACCGGCCGATCCTGCAGGCGCTCTGCCTGACCTGGTCGCGGTCGCAGTGGGAGGCGAGCGACGACGGCCTCTCCCCGCTGGACACCGCCACCCAGGTCGCCGTCCCCGAGTTCGACGGCCGCCTGATCACCGTGCCGTTCTCCTTCAAGGAGCTGGACGAGGACGGCCTCACCGTCTACCGCGCCGACGCCGAGCGCGCCGCCCGGGTCGCCGGCATCGCCGTCCGGCACGCCCGGCTGCGCCACACCCCGGCCGCCGAACGCCGCCTCGCCCTGGTGCTCTCCGCCTACCCGACCAAGCACGCCCGGGTCGGCAACGCGGTGGGTCTGGACACCCCGGCCAGCGCGATGCGCCTGCTGCACCGCCTGCGCGAGGAGGGTATGGACCTCGGCACCGAGCTGCCGGGCCTGGACACGGCCTCCTCCTCCCACGAGGGTGACGAGCTCATTCACGCGCTGATCGCGGCCGGCGGTTACGACCAGGACTGGCTGACGGAGGACCAGCTCGCCCGCAACCCCGTCCGGATCCCGGCCGCCGACTACCGCCGCTGGTACGCGACCCTGCCGCAGGGCCTGCGCGAGCAAGTCGAGGAGCACTGGGGCCCGGCCCCCGGCGAGCTGTACGTCGACCGCTCGCAGAACCCGGACGGCGACATCGTGCTCGCCGCGATCCGCTCCGGGAACCTGCTCGTCCTCATCCAGCCGCCGCGCGGCTTCGGCGAGAACCCGGTCGCGATCTACCACGACCCGGACCTGCCGCCGAGCCACCACTACCTGGCCGCGTACCGCTGGATCGCCGCCGCGCAGGAGGACGGCGGCTTCGGCGCGCACGCCGTGATCCACCTCGGCAAGCACGGCAACCTGGAGTGGCTGCCCGGCAAGACCGCCGCGCTCTCCGCCGAGTGCGGCCCGGACGCCGTCCTCGGCGACCTGCCGCTGATCTACCCCTTCCTGGTCAACGACCCGGGCGAGGGCACCCAGGCCAAGCGCCGCGCCCACGCCACCCTGGTCGACCACCTCGTCCCGCCGATGGCCCGCGCCGACTCGTACGGCGACATCGCGCGCCTGGAGCAGCTGCTCGACGAGTACTCCACCATCGCCGCGATGGACCCGGCGAAGCTGCCCGCGATCCGCGCCCAGATCTGGACGCTGATCCAGGCCGCCCGGCTCGACCACGACCTCGGCCTCGACGAGCGGCCCGAGGACGACGGCTTCGACGACTTCCTGCTGCACGTGGACGGCTGGCTCTGCGAGGTCAAGGACGCGCAGATCCGCGACGGCCTGCACGTACTCGGCCAGGCCCCGGCCGGCCCCGACCGGGTCAACCTCGTGCTCGCCATCCTGCGCGCCCGGCAGATCTGGGGCGGTGTCAGCGCGCTGCCCGGCCTGCGCGAGGCGCTCGGTCTGGACGAGGCCGCGCTCACCCTCGGCGCCACCGATGCGGCCGAGGCGCAGGCCCGGGCCCTGGTCGAGGCGATGGAGGCCGAGGACTGGGCGCCGGAGGCGGTCGAGAAGGTCTCCACCGGGCACCCCGACGCCGTCCGCGAGGTGCTCGCCTTCGCCGCGACCCAGGTGGTGCCGCGGCTGGCCGCGACCACCGACGAGCTGGACGCCGTGCTGCACGCGCTGAACGGCGGCTTCGTCCCGGCCGGGCCCTCCGGCTCGCCGCTGCGCGGTCTGGTCAACGTGCTGCCGACCGGCCGCAACTTCTACTCCGTCGACCCCAAGGCGATCCCGAGCCGGCTCGCCTGGGAGACCGGCCAGGCGCTCGCCGCCTCGCTGGTCGAGCGGTACCGCGCCGACAACGACGGCGCCTGCCCGCCCTCGGTCGGCCTCTCGCTGTGGGGCACCAGCGCGATGCGCACCGCGGGCGACGACATCGCGGAGGCCTTCGCGCTGCTCGGCGTCCGCCCGGTGTGGGACGACGCCTCCCGCCGGGTGACCGGCCTGGAGGCGATCCCGCTCGAGGAGCTCGGCCGCCCCCGGATCGACGTCACGCTGCGGATCTCCGGCTTCTTCCGGGACGCCTTCCCGCACGTGGTCGCCCTGCTCGACGACGCGGTGCGGCTGGCCGCCCGGCAGGAGGAGGCGGACGCCGACAACTTCGTCCGCGCCCACGTGCAGGCCGACCTCGCCGAGCACGGTGACGAACGGCGGGCCACCGTCCGCGTGTTCGGCTCCCGGCCGGGCACCTACGGCGCCGGCCTGCTGCAGCTGATCGACAGCCGCGACTGGCGCACCGACGCCGACCTCGCCGAGGTCTACACGGTGTGGGGCGGCTACGCCTACGGCCGCGACCTCAACGGCCGTCCGGCGCGCGAGGAGATGGAGAGCGCCTACCGGCGGATCACCGTCGCCGCGAAGAACACCGACACCCGCGAGCACGACATCGCCGACTCGGACGACTACTTCCAGTACCACGGCGGCATGGTCGCCACCGTCCGGGCGCTGACCGGCAAGAACCCGGCCGCGTACATCGGCGACTCGACCCGGCCGGAGACCGTCCGCACCCGGACGCTCACCGAGGAGGCGGCCCGGGTCTTCCGCGCCCGGGTGGTCAACCCGCGGTGGATGGAGGCGATGCGGCGGCACGGCTACAAGGGCGCCTTCGAGATGGCCGCCACCGTCGACTACCTCTTCGGCTACGACGCCACCACCGGCGTGGTCGCCGACTGGATGTACGAGAAGCTGACCGAGGAGTACGTGCTCGACCCGGTCAACCGCGAGTTCCTCTCCGAGGCCAACCCGTGGGCGCTGCACGGCATCAGCGAGCGCCTGCTGGAGGCCGCCGACCGCGGCATGTGGGCGGAGCCCGACGAGCGCCTGCTCGACGAGCTCCGCGCCGCCTACCTGGAGACCGAGGGCGACCTGGAGGCCGAGAGCTGAGGCACGCCGCAGGGGCGCGTGGGGGCATCCCACGCGCCCCTTTTGGGTTGCCCTGATTGCGTTCGATCCACGCCTGGGGTGCATACGATCTCCGCATGACGTTGCGCTCGGCGTTGTCGCGGCCCGCCCGGTGGTACTCCCTCGCGGCCGGGGGGTTCCCGGTGCTGGCGTTCCCGGGGGCGGGTCAGGCGTGGCTGGCGTGGGTGGCGCTGGTGCCCGGGATGCTGCTGATGCGGGCGGCCCCGGGCGGGCGCGAGGCCGCGGTGCGGGGCTGGTGGTTCGGGGCCGGTTTCATCCTGGTCGCGATGTACTGGCTGGTGCCGTCGATCGGTCCGGCGGTGCTGCCGCTGGCGGTGGTGTTCGGGGTGCTGCAGGCGGCGTTCGGCTTCGCGGTGTGGCGGCTGCTGCACGGCCGGGTCGGGCCGCGCCGGGCGGCGGCCGCGCTGGTGGTGGTGCCGTCGGTCTGGGTGGCCTGCGAGTTCGCCCGGTCCTGGCACGCGCTGGGCGGCCCGTGGGCGCTGCTGGGGGCGAGTCAGTGGGAGCATCCGGCGGTGCTGGCGCTGGCGTCGGTGGGCGGGGTGTGGCTGGTCGGCGCGGTGGTGGTGGCCTGCAACACCGCGGTGGTGCTGCTGGTCGCGGGGCCGCTGCGAGTGCTGCCGGCGGCCGCGGTCGCGGCGTGCCTGGCGGCCGGTCCCGTGCTGTTCTCGCTGCTGCCGCCGCCCCCGCAGGGCGGCTTTGCGACGGTGGCGCTGGTGCAGCCCGGCCAGACCCCCGACGACGCCTCGCGGCTGGCGGCGAGCACCCGGAGCACCCGCGGCCTGGTGGGCCGGCCGGTGGACCTGGTGGTGTGGGGCGAGTCCAGCACCACGGCCGACCTGGACCGGGACACCGCCGTGCTGGCGGGCCTGCGGTCGCTCTCGGCGGCGACCGGCGCGCAGCTGCTGGTCGGCGAGGACGCGCGCAAGGCGGACGGCCGGATCTCCAAGGACGCGGTGCTGGTGACCCCGGACGGCGTGGCCGCCCGCTACCGCAAGATCCGGCTGGTGCCGTTCGGCGAGTACATCCCGTTCCGCTCGGCGCTGGGCTGGATCGCGGGGGTGAGCAAGGCCGCGGGCGAGAACCGGGCACCGGGTGCGGCGTTCCGTCTGCTGCCGGCGACGGACCGGGCCGGTGCCCCGCTGCCGGTCGGCGCGCTGATCTGCTTCGAGTCGGCCTTCCCCGACATGTCGCGGGCCGCGGCCGGGGACGGCGCGCCGCTGATCGTCTACCAGTCCGCGACCTCGACCTTCCAGCACACCTGGGCGCCGGCGCAGCACGCCTCGCTGGGTGCGATCCGGGCGGCGGAGACCGGCCGTCCGGTGGTGCAGGCCGCGCTGACGGGCGAGTCGGTGGCGTACGACCGGCAGGGCCGGCGGCTGGCCCGGCTGGGCACCGACGGTTCGGGGGCGCTGGTGGTGCGGGTGCCGTTGGCGGAGCCGTCGGCGCTGACCTGGTACGACCGGCTCGGTGACTGGGTGCCGCTGGGCGCGGTGGCGGTGACGGTGCTGTCCGGGGCCGTGGTGGCGGTGCGCCGCGGTCGCCGCTCGGCGGGCGGGCCGGCCGAGGATCCGGCGGACGGCCCTCGGCAGCAGGCCGGCC
>NZ_JAHTIK010000001.1:1855188-1905714 GCF_025655475.1 Kitasatospora sp. DSM 101779
GGCCGGCGGCCCGCGGCCGGGCCTGACCGGCCGGGCGTCCCCGCTCCTGTGTCACTGCCCGGCGCCGCCGCCGGCGACGTGGATGCCGAAGATCGCGCCCTGCGGGTCGTGCAGGACGGCGAGCCGCGGTCCGTCGGGCACGTCGGTGGGCGGGAGGGCGATGATGGCGCCGAGCACGGCGGCGCGTTCGGTGGTGGTGTCCACGTCGGCGACCGCGAAGTACGGCATCCAGTAGGGGCCGACGTCGGCGGGGAACTGGTCGGCCATGTCGGCCATGCCGCCGAACTCCCGGCCGGGCAGTCCCCACTGGGTGTACATCTCGCCGACGGTGACGCTCCAGCCGAGGACCCTGGGGTAGAACTCCTTGGCGCCGGCGGTGTCCCGGGTGGCGAGTTCGACCCAGCCGAGCGCGCCGGGCTCGTCCATCACCGGGGTGCCGGTGAAGGCGAGGGCCTGCCAGAGCGCGAACACCGCGCCGGCCGGGTCGGCGGCGACGCAGAAGCGGCCGAGGTCGAGGACGTCGGCGGGCTCCATGAGCAGCCGGCCGCCGGCCCCGCGGACGGCGGCGGCGGCCTGGTCGGCGTCCGCCACCGCGAAGGAGATCGTCCAGCTGGTGGGCTGTCCGGGGCGCTGGACGGGGCTGAGGCCGGCGACCGGGTCGGTGCCGAGCATCATCAGCGTGTAGCCGCCGGCCTCAGGGTTGGGGTCGACCTCCGTGCGCCAGCCGAACACCTCGCGGTAGAAGGCCTTGGAGCCCTCCGGGTCGGCGGTGGAGATCTCCACCCAGCAGGGGGCTCCGAGTGCGGGCTTGTCGATTCTCATGTCACTCCACCACCAGGACGAGTTTGCCGCGGGCGTGTCCGGACTCGACCTCGGCGAGTGCCTCGGGAGCCCGGTCGAGGGGGTAGGTCGCGGTGATCCGCGGGTCGAGGGCGCCGGCCGCGACGAGCTCGGCCAGGGCGGCGAGCGCCTCCCGGTCGGGCTCGCGGCGGACGGCGCTGCCGCCGAGTGCCGCGGCGGTGCCGGGGTCGGCCGTGGAGACCAGCCGGGTGCGGTCGGCGAGCACGGCGGCCGCCTCCCGGAGGTCCTCGCCGCCGATCAGGTCGAGCAGTCCGTCGACGCCGTCCGGGGCGGCGGCCCTGATCCGGTCGGCGACCCCTTCGCCGTAGCGGACCTGGGTGGCGCCGACGGAGGCGACCCAGTCACGGTTGCGGTCGGCGGCGGTGCCGACCACCTTCAGTCCGCGGGCGCGGGCGATCTGGGCGGCGGCGCTGCCCACCCCGCCGGCGATGCCGAGGACGAGCAGGGTGCGCCCCGGTTCCAGGTCGAGCTGTTCGAGGGCGTCCCAGGCGGTGGCGGCGGCGACGGGCAGCGCGGCGGCCTCGGCGAAGCCGACGCCCGCGGGCTTGCGGGCACTGACGGCGGCGTCCAGCAGGGTGTGCTCGGCGTAGGCGCCGGCCACCGCGACGCCGAAGACCTCGTCGCCGACGGCGAAGCCCTCGACGCCCGGTCCGACGGCCTCCACCACTCCGGCGGCCTCGACGCCCAGGACGGCGGGCAGCGGGCGGTCGGTGCCGAGCCAGCCGTTGCGGACCTTCCAGTCGATCGGGTTGACCCCGGCCGCGCGGACGGCGATCTGCAGCCGGTCCGGCCCGGGGGCGGGCACGGGGCGGTCCAGGAACTCCTGGTGCTCCGGGCCTCCGAACGCCCGGTATCCGAACGCCTTGGACATGCTGCTCCCTCAGGGTCGGCGACTTCCTTCCGCCAGCTTGCTGGGCGCACGGCCGGGACGGCCGGGAATGGTGGGCCGAACGGGAGGGTTGTGCGTGAGGCAACGGCAGTTGTTCAAATTGGAACCAGGGGGTACGGTCGGACCCGGACCAGCGGTTCGAATTTGAACCACATCTCTGAACCACATCACCTCGGAGGCCCGGCCATG
Organism: Kitasatospora sp. DSM 101779; assembly: GCF_025655475.1. Lineage (GTDB taxonomy): Bacteria > Actinomycetota > Actinomycetes > Streptomycetales > Streptomycetaceae > Kitasatospora. Next base: position 1,857,128 of record NZ_JAHTIK010000001.1, read on the forward strand.
CCGCAGACCGACACCGCCCGGACGCCGCTGCCCGGCCCCGCCACCGTTCGCTCCCGGGTGCGCATCCCGCTGGCGTTCCCGGACGGCTTCCGGGTCGAGGCCGAGGTGTTCACCTTCCACGGGCTGGAGGACGGCGCCGAGCACCTCGCGCTCGCCCTCGGCGAGGTCGGCGACACCCCGCTGGTGCGGCTGCACTCCGAGTGCCTCACCGGCGACGTCTTCGGCTCCGCCCGCTGCGACTGCGGCCCGCAGCTGCGCGAGTCGGTCGAGCTGATCGCCGAGGCCGGCGGCTACCTGCTGTACCTCCGCCAGGAGGGCAGGGGAATCGGCCTCTACAACAAGCTCGACGCCTACGCACTGCAGGACTCCGGCCTGGACACCTACCAGGCCAACACCGCGCTCGGGCTGCCCGAGGACGGCCGCGACTACACCGCCGCCGCCCAGATGCTCAGCACGCTCGGCGCCACCGGCATCCGGCTGCTCAGCAACAACCCGGACAAGGCCGGCCAGCTGTCCGCCCTCGGCATCACGGTGGCCGAGCGGGTGCCGACCGGCGTCCACCTGTCCGAGAGCAACGTCCGCTACCTGCGCACCAAGGCGGACGGCACGGCGCGCACCCTCGGCCACGGCATCGAGTTCCTGTCGCTGGGCGCCTGACCGGGGTTCACCCGATCGGCGCAGGGACGCGCGCGACGCCGGGGTGCGCGTGGAAGCGTCGGTCGGTGGGCCGCGCCGTCCGTCGCTCCACCCCTCCCGCGGCCCCGCCGGGCCCCGCCCGGCGCGGACCGACCCCGGGAGAGCGCCCGTGGAAACCGACTCCCTCACCTCCGACACCCTGCGCGAACTGCGCAGCGCCCGGCCCTACCCGGCCGTCTCGCTGACCATGCCGACGCACCGCCGCGAGCCGGACAACGCGCAGGACGCGGTGCGGCTGAGGAACCTCCTCGCCGAGGCCGAGCGGCGGATCGACGCCGATCCGGAGGCCTCCCGGCAGGACCGCATCGACCTGCACAAACAGCTGGAACGGGCGGTCGCCGAGGTGGACCTGCGGCACTCCCTGGACGGGCTGGTGGTGTACGCGACCACCAACGAGCACCAGGTGTGGAGCCTGCCGCGCGAGGTGCCCGAGCGGGTCGTGCTGAGCGACACCTTCCTGACCCGCAACCTGGTCGCCGCGAAGGCCCAGGAGCGCCCCTACTGGGTGATGGCCGTCGCCGCCGACCGGGCCACCCTGTGGAGCGGCGCGGGCCTCGCCCTGCACGAGCACAAGGCCGACGGCTTCCCGATGGAGGCGGAGGGCGTGGACTGGGACGTCCAGCGCGAGGAGCGCACCGGCGGCCAGCCCAGCACCTTCAGCAACGAGGAGACCCGGCGCTTCCTGCGGTCCGTGGACGCCGCGCTCGGCACCGTGCTGGGTGCGGACCGCCGGCCGTTGTTCCTGATCGGCCTGCCGCAGGCGGTGTCCGCCCTGCAGGAGGTCGGCACCGCCGCCGGCGCGGCCGTGGCGACCGTGCTCAAGGGCGGCCTCACCGACGGCCCCGACCGCGCCCTGCTGCAGGAACTCGCCCCCGCGATGGCCCAGTTCGCCTCGCACGAGTCCGACCGGGTGAGCACAGCGCTGGACGCGGCGCGCAGCCGCAAGGCCTTCGCCGCCGGCCTGGACGAGGTCTGGGAGGCCGTCTGCGAGGGACGGGTGGACATGGTCGCCGTCGAGGAGCACTTCCAGCGGACGATGCGGCTCGCCGACGGCCACCTCGCCCCGGCGGAGGACGGCGGGCCCGGCGGCTGGGAGGAGGGCGTCCGCGAGGACATCGTCGACGAGCTCGTGGAGACCGCACTGGACAAGGGTGCCGAGGTGGTCTTCGTGCCCGACGACGAGCTCACCGCCCACGACCACATCGCCGCGGTGCTGCGCTACTGAGCGGCTGACCGCCGATTCGCGCCTCCCATGGGCAGCCACCCGGGGGCGCGTGGGGTACCTCCCGGCCGAGGGCCGGGAAGAACTGCGCAGTCCGGGGGCGGCACCGCGGGGACATGGGCCGAGCCCGGGTTCGTACGGCGATCCGCATCCGAATCGCGCAGTCCCCCGCGCGCCCCTTGTGGCTGCTCCGTACGCCCTTGCGGACGCACCCGGGCGGCGCAGCCCTGCGCGCGGCGGGCCGTGCCACGGCGGAGGCTGGAGGAGTTGTGCACCCTCGGCCGAGCGATCCAGGAGCCGCCATGTCCCCGCACTCCCGCCTCCGCCCCCTCACCGGGCCGACCGCCCGCGGCGGCGCGATCCTTGCGGCGGCAGCCGCGCTGACGGCCCTGGCGGCGGCGTGCAGCAGCTCGGAGAAGACGGTGGGCGGGATCAGCCCGGCGGTCGTGTCGGCCGCCGCGGAGGCCTCCCGGCACGCCGCCTCGGCCGCCGCCGAGGCCTCGGAGCTGACCGGTGAGGACGCCTCGGCCGCCGCGTCCAGCGCCGCCGCGCTGATCAAGGAGGCCGCCCTGGCCCGGGCCGCGTCGGCCTCCGCGGCGGCGGCCTCGGTGGAGTCCCGGGCGGCCGCCTTCGAGTCCTCGGTGTCCGCGCAGGTGTCGAAGTCCCGGCAGAGCGCCAGCGCCGCCCTGAGCGGGGTGGCCGGCACCGGCAACGCGATCGGCGACGTCGTGCTGACCGGCGTGCCCACCACCGCCACCGACGGCTTCCCGGCGGCCACCGTCACCATCACCAACTCGACCTCGCAGAAGGCGAGCTACGCCGTCCAGGTGGATTTCCTGGATTCCTCCGGGGCCACCGTGGAGACGGTGGTGGTCGGCACCTCGGACGTCGCCCCGGGCGAGCGCCGCACGGTGCTGGCGCACGGTGACCAGAAGGTCGACGCGGCCAACGCCAAGGTGGCGCGGGCGCAGCGGTTCTGACCTGCCGGGGTGCCGACCGCATGACCCCGCCGCATGCTGGGACGGGGGTCGTGCCACACCGGAGGTGCCACTCATGCAGGGACGGGGAACGGTCGATCCCGAGGCCGTCGTGATCGGTGCCGGCCCGTACGGGCTGGCGGCAGCGGCGCACCTGCGGGGCGCCGGCGTGACCTTCCGGGCCTTCGGCGACCCGATGGCCGGCTGGCGCGAGGGCATGCCCGCGGGGATGTTCCTGAAGTCGACACCGCGGGCGTCCTGCATCTCCGACCCGTCCGGCCGTTACGGCTTCAACGACTTCCGCCACCGGTCCGGCCGGGGCACGGTCGGCGACATGTACCCGATCCCGCTGGACGAGTTCGTCGAGTACGGCGAGTGGTTCCAACAGGAGCGGGTGCCCGAGTTGGAGCGGACGCAGGTCGCCCGGGTCGAGGGTGCGCCGGGCGGCTTCCGGGTGCTGCTGGCGGACGGCGAGTCGGTGACGGCCCGTTCGGTGGTGGTGTCGATCGGCCTGCGGCCCTTCGCGTACATGCCGCCCGAACTCGCCGCTCTGACGGGAACGGGCCTGTGCTCGCACACCAGCGAGCACGCGGACCTGGCGAAGTTCGCCGGGCAGCGGGTGGCGGTGGTGGGGGCCGGACAGTCGGCCCTGGAGAGCGCCGCCCTGCTGCACGAGGCCGGCGCCTCCCCCACCGTGGTGGTCCGCGGCCCACGGGTGATCTACGGCGAGCCGCCGGACGCCGACCTGCCGTCCACCCGACCGCTGACCGCCCGGGTGACCCGGCCGTCCAGCAACCTCGGCCCCGGATGGGGCATGCGCGCCTACGCCGACATCCCCTGGGTGTTCCGGTTCCTGCCGGACGAGGCGCGGGCCGTCCGGGTCCGCCGGGTGCTCGGCCCGGCCGGGGCGTGGTGGCTGCAGGAGCGGGTGGACAACCTGTTCCCGGTGCTCACCGGGCATCCGCTGGCCGCGGCGGAGGCGGTGGACGGCACCGTCCGGCTGAGCCTGGAGGGCCCGACCGAACTGCTGGAGGCCGACCACGTACTGGCCGCCACGGGCTACCGGGCGGACGTGGCACGGCTGGCCGTCCTCGACGAGGGGCTGCGCCGGGCGATCCGCACCACGGCCGCCGGTGCACCGCGGCTGGGCCCGGGCCTGGAGTCGTCCGTGCCGGGCCTGTACTTCACCGGGCTGGCGGCGGCGGACACCTTCGGACCGGTGATGCGCTTCGTCTGCGGGACGCACTTCGCCGCTCACCGGATCGGCCGGCACATCGCCGCCCGAAGCTGACCGGTCAGGCGCGGAGCAGTCGTCGGGCCAGCTTGAGGGGGGCCGTTCTGGCCGTCCGGGCGAGATCGACGACGAGGGGCATCGCGTCGTCGCGGCAGAGCCAGGCCCGTTCGGTCGCCCGGCGCGGCAGGAGGTCGTGCGGCAGCCGGTGTCCGGACCGGGCGGTGGCCAGCGCTGCCAGCAGGTCCGGTCGGCCGACCCGGAAGTTCCGTGGGAGCACCGGGCCCTGTGGGACGGGGCGACCCGTCAGCGAGAGGTGCAGGGCACGCACCACGTCCAGCCCGTCGGCGGTCTCGAACAGGCGGAACTGGGCACCCTGCCGCGGGTTGAAGTCCACCAGCTTGTACCGGTGGTCCCGCAGGTCCAGCCGCCAGTCCAGGTCGGCGACACCGGCGAAGCCCACCTTCTTGCATAACCCTGCGGCCAGATCGGCGAGTTCGGGGTTGCCGACCGTGCGTGCCAGGGTGGTGAAGCCGCCGCCGGGCGGCCAGTCGCGCTCCTTCAGGCCCGTGAAGACGGCCAACGGCTCTCCACCGGGGCCACAGCAGAGGTGGGTGAACCAGTCCTCGGAGTGCTCCGCCGGCAGGTACTCCTGGGCGAGCACCGACAGCGGGCCGTTCGTCGGGGTGAGCGCCAGCAGCTCCCGCTCGTCCCGTACCAGCGTGCTGTGGCTGACCACCGGCTCCGCCAGCCGGGTGAACGGCGCGAGGTTCTTCAGGACCAAGGGGTAGCCCCAGGCGCGCCCGGTCGCCACCAGCTCGTCGCGGTCGGCGGGCGTGGCGGTGTACGGCGAGGGGATGCCGTGGTCCCGGCAGATGCGGTGGAGCTCGCCCTTGTCGGCAAGCAGCCGCGGCAGGTTCGCAGGCACGGGAGGAATCAGGAAGAAGGGGGAGAGCTCCTCGGTGTGCTCCGCGAGGAGCACGGCGGACTCGTCGTCCGTGGGCACCGCGACACTGCGGCGGCCCACCTCCTCGCCGACGCCCCGGAGGATGTCGACCAGGTGCTCGGCCGGTTCGCTGCCGGTGGTCGGCCGGACGAACGCGCCCGTGAGGTAGTGCGAAGCGGTGGTCGGATTGTGCCGGCCCTCGACCATCGCGTACACCGGGACACCGAGGCGGCCGAAGGACCGGACCGTCCCCCATGGGCTGTGCGAGAACGGGTACTGGCCGATCCGTACCACCACCACCGGGACCCGTCGGTCGAGGCCGGGCAGGACCGGCGTCATGGCCGTTCACCCCCTTCTGACGGCAGGCCCTGCTCGGACTGCCGGTACTGCTCTGACGGCGGCGAGCCGCTCCCGTGGGCGGGCCGGACCGCCCGCCACGGGCGGAGGGCCGAGCCGGCCGGCCTCCGCCGCGGTGCGGGAAGCCACCGCGGCAGGTCCACAAGCAGCGGCCCGGCCAGGAGGCACGCGGCGATCAGCCAGGCCAGCCCCACACCGGTCAGGCCGAGCGCGGGGAGCAGTGCGACGACCAGGACGACGACCAGGGCGGAGAAGACGACCTGGAGGGCGACCAGCCTCCGCAGTTCCCGGCGGACCCGGGCCACCTCGATGGCGATGCCGAGCACCACGTTCGGCACCGCGGAGAGGGCCATCAGGCGGAGCACGGTGGTGCCGTGTGCCGAGTACGCCGCGCCGAAGGGGAGGAGCAGCCAGGGCGCCGCCACGACCACGACGGTCGTCGCCGCAGCCACCAGCAGGCTCGCGTGGCGAAGCATCCGGCGTCCGTGCTCCGCGAGCCGTTCGGGATGGTGTGCGCCTTCCACGACCAGCGAGCCGCCCATGCTCGCCACGGCCACGTAGAACGTGCCGGCGATGATGTAGGCCAGCGAGTAGTACGCGGTCTGCTCGGCGCCCAGCTGGTTGAGCACGATCAGCGGCACGGCGGTGCCGGTGGTCACGCCCACGACCTTGCCGAGGTAGTCGGCGGTCGCGTAGCGCAGTACCCGCTGCGGCCGGGGTGTGTCGGCCGTGTCGGCCCGCTGGTGGACCGGGATGGCCCGGCGGAACAGCACCACGTTGGTCACGACGATCGAGACGATCAGCCCGAGGGACCAGGACAGCAGGATGCCGGTGCCGATCGCGAACGCGGCGCAGCCTGCCAGGAGGCCGGCCTTGACCACGTTGAACAGCGCGTTCTCGCCGAGGACCCAACCGGGTCGGCGGAGGCCGGTGAGCGCGCCGTCCTGCAGCACGAAAACCGAGTAGCCGGCGGTGGCGACGATGAAGGAGCCGGCCAGGACGGGGTTCCGCAGGAAACCGAGCTCCGGCGAGATCCACGGGACGAGCAGCAGGAAACCCACTGCGGCGAGGCCGGAGACCACGACGCTGACGCTGTAGCAGCGCAGCACCAGCCAGCGGGTGTGCCGCCCGGCTACCGGAACGAACCGGACCAGGACGTCCCCGAGGTTGAACCGGCCGAGGCCGGAGAGGAGTCCGGCGACCGAGAGCGCGGCGGAGCTCCGTCCGACCGTCTCCACGCTGTACCAGCGTGTGGCGAAGACCCAGAAGGCTGCGCCGAGCACGGCGGCGAGCACCGCGCTGCCGGCCAGCAGATGGCCGTTGCGGATGAGTGGCTCGGCGGTGCGGGAGCTCCGGGCGGTTCCGATCCTGGCCCTCAGGAAGCTGAGGGGGTGCACGGGCAGAGCGGCGCTCATCTCGGGCTGCCTTTCGACGGAGACGGGCGCGGGTGGGCCTGTGGAGGGTGCGGAGGGCGGACGCCGGCGGCCCTGCGGTCCTCCGGTCCCCCGAGGGACGCCTGGTGCTCCGTCATGTCTCGCGTCCTCCGACCGGAGTCGGATCGGCCCCCGTGCGGCCGGTGTTGACCGACCGCCGGGCCGTCCGGCGGTCGCCCGTCGTTCCGCGCCGTTGACACGGGCTCAGCGCGGACCGCACCATCCGGAACGGCGCGGGTACGCCGAAGCGCAGCAGCGCCGCCACCGCCGGGGCGGGGTCGTCGGCGGCGAACCAGGCGTGTTCGGTGCGGGGCTCCGGCCACAGGCCCCAGGGGCGGCAGCGGTCCTGCCAGGCACCGGCCACCGCCGAGTACGTGTCGAGCCGGCCCGCCCGGAAGCGGCGCGGCCGCTGCGGCCCGGCCGGGACGGGGCGCCCGGTCAGCCAGAGGTGCAGGGCGCGGACGACGTCCACCCCGTCCACCGTCTCGAAGAGGCGGAACTGGGCGCCGTTGCGGGGGTTGAAGTCCAGCAGTTTGTAGCGGCCGTCCCGCCGGTCGAGGCGCCAGTCCAGGTCGGCGCTGCCGCAGTAGCCGATGGCCTCGCAGAAGTCGGCCGCCAGTGCGGCGAGTTCGGGGTTCGGCCGGGTGTGGCCGCGGGTGGTGACCCCGCTCTCCGGCGGCCAGGAGCGGTCCTTGACGCCGGTGAAGACGACCAGCGGCCTGCCGCCGGGCCCGCAGCAGAGGTGGGTGATCCAGTCCTCGGCGCAGGACTGCGGGACGTACTCCTGGAGCAGCACCGAGAGCGGGCCGTCCGAGGGGCAGGCGGCCAGCAGGGCGGGCTCGTCCGGCACGATCGTGGTGTGGCTGACGGCGGGGTTCACCTGCCGGGTGAAGGGGGCGAGGTTCTTCAGGACGACCGGGTAGCCCCAGTCCCGGGCCGTGGCGAGGAGTTCGGACCGGTCGGCCGGGGTCGCGGCGCGGGGGGTGGTCACGCCGTGCGCCCGGCAGAGCTCGTACAGCCCGCCCTTGTCGGCGAGCCGGCGCGGCAGGTCCGCCGGTACCGGGGGCAGCAGGAAGTGCCCGGCCAGTTCGGAGCGGTGCTCGGCGAGCAGCACGGCGGCCTCGTCGTCGGTGGGCACCGCGACGGCCCGGCGGCCGATCGCACGGCCGGCGGCCAGCACGGCGGCGACCAGAGCCCCGGCCGGCTCGCCCGCGCCGGTGGGCCGGACGAAGGCCCGCCGCACGTAGCGGGAGAGCGCCGTCGGGGTCAGCGCGTCCTCCACCATGGCGTACACCGGGACGCCGGCCCGGCCCAGCGACCGAACGGCGCCGTACGCTCCGTAAGCGTCCGGGTAGCGGCCGACCTTCACCATCAGCACGGGTACTCCGCGGTCCAGTTCCGGGCCCTCGGCCTGCATCCGGTCCACCTCCTCGGGGGTCAGCGCTGCCAGACGGCGACCCAGCCGACGTCCAGTCGGGCGGAGTCGGTGCCGGGCGGCGGAGCGGTCTGGAAGCCGACCGCCAGGTTGATCACGAGTTCCATGGCCACGTGCGGGATCGCGGTCGGTTCGGTGACCTTGAAGCGCTGGACGCCGTCGACGTACCAGGTGACCGAGTCGGGCTGCCAGTCGACCGCGAAGACGTGGTAGCCGCCCGAGAAGTCGGCCGGGCCGTAGCGGTTGCCGATGTGGGTGTCGCTGCCGTCGGCGGTCCGCCAGTGCAGGTTGGAGTCCACGTACGAGGCGCTGTTGATGAACTCGGCGATGTCGATCTCGGGCGGGGTGCCGCGCGCGTCGGCGGGGATCAGCCAGAACGCCGGGAACATCCCCTCGGCCGCGACCGGCACCTTGACGGCGGCGGCGAACCAGCCGTAGGTGAAGGTGTGCCGCGGCGCGCCGTCCCAGTGGTCGCGGCCGGTGCTGATCATGCCGGAGGTCCACGGGTAGGTCTTGCCGTCGCTGCCGTGGGTGTCCCGGCGCTCGGCGGTGAGGGCGAGGTCGCCGTTGCCGACGGAGACCTGGCCGGGCAGGTACCACTGCAGTTCGTGGTTGCCGGCGTTGGTGCAGCCGCCGTCGTTCCAGTCGTAGCAGGTGGCCCAGTCCGCGGTGTTCAGGCGGGAGCCTGTGAAGTCGTCGTGGAAGACCTGGTGCCAGGGCCCCGGCGGGGTCGGCGGGCCGGTCGCCTCCTGGGTGCTCGGCCCGGCCGCCTGGGCCCGCGACGCCGGGGAGGTCAGGGCGGTCGGGTCGCTGCAGGCGGTGGCACCGGCCAGCACGCAGGCCGCGACCAGTGCACCGGCCCGCAGCGCCGAGCGGTCGTACCGGCCGGGCGGCGGCGGCCCCTGGCGGGTGGAGCGGGTGGCCGGGTCGGACGGCGGCAGCCGGCGCCGCGGGTAGGGCAGCACCAGCAGGGTGGTGAGGACGGCGAGCTCCACCAGCACCCGGCGGGCCGTGAAGGTGTGGGTGAGCAGCAGCGGGGCGGCGGCCAGGGCCGCGAGGACGGCGCTGCAGGCGACGGCGGGCACCACGGCCGCCATCGGCGCGTACCGGGACCGCGCCGGCCAGCGGCACCGCAGCACCAGGGCGGTGCCCGGGACGGCCAGCAGCGCGACCGCGGCGAGGACGGTGCGGACGCGGCCCGCGGGCAGCACGGTGGCCGCGGCCCCGGCCCAGGCGAGGCCGGCGAGCACGCACCGCACCGCCGGTCCGGCGAAGCTGTTCACGGCTGCCTCCCGGTGGGATTCTGCTGGCCGGTACTGCTGCCGCCGGCGCCCCAGGGCGGTGCGACCTGGCCGACGACGCCCGCGGACGGAGCGGTGTACTGGTAGACCACCGCGTCGGGGCTGGTGTAGACGGCGCGGAACTCCGGCGACCCGGCGGCGAGTTCGGCCAGCCGCCGGACGGTGTCCTCGGGCAGCGCCCCGGTCAGCCGGAGGGCCTCGGCCTGCGCGCGGGTGAGCACCAGGTAGGACGGGCCGGGCACCACCGGAACGGTCAGCTCGCGGCGCAGCAGCGGCAGCGGGTCGGCGAGCATGATGCGCTGTTCCTCCGCGGACAGCTGGCTGAGGATGACCCGGGTCCGGTCGTCGTAGTTGAACTCACCGCCGGGGAGGTCGCCGGTGACGGAGACGATGCGCGTGCCCGACGGGGCGTCCGCGGTGACCTGCTTCAGGGCCGCGACCTCCTGCGGGCTGAAGTAGTTCATCGCCTCCTTGCTGTAGTAGTTGCCGAACATGCCGAGGGCGAGCGCGCCCGCAGCGACGGTGGCGAGGGCGCGGTGCAGCACGGGCCTCCGGCCGCTGCGCAGTATGACCGTGCCGGCCAGGAACGCCGTCGCCGGGAGGACGAACAGGTAGGCGCGCAGGATCATCTCGCCGCCGTAGCTGTTGCCGAGCAGCAGCGGCAGCGGGCCGAACAGCACGGCGACCAGGCCGGTGCGGCGGACCCAGCGCTGCGAGATCAACGCGACGACGGCGAGCAGGCCGAGCACGGCGCACATGCCGAGGGAGAGCCGGGCGACCATCGCCTGGTCGGGGGCGATGGTGCCGAACCTCAGCTGGCCCGGTGGGCGGACGTTGCTGTTGGTGGCGCTGAGGCCGGCGATCAGCTGGTTGGCGTTCTGCGCGAGGTACTTGTGGGCGACCGTGTAGTCCCAGGCGAAGGTCATCGCGACGGCGGCGCCCAGCACCGGCAGGACGGTCCGCCGGTTGCGGCGCGGCAGGCTCAGCATGGCGAGGACGCTGATCGTCATCACCGGGGTCAGCGGGTGCGAGATCACGATGCCGGCGAGGACCACCACCGTCATGGCGTACCAGCCGAGCCAGGGTGTCCCGGCGGTGAGCGCGGTGGCCGCCGGCGGTCCCTCGGCGGCGGCCGCGGCGGCCCGCCGGAGGGCGGCGAGCCTGCCGAGCACCAGCGCGAGCAGCAGCACGAACAGCAGGAAGGCGAACGCCTGCGGCGAGAAGTAGTCCTGGCCGACCCAGGAGACGGAGTAGAAGAGCCAGACCCCGCCCCAGACCAGGCGGCGGCTGTCGGTGAGCGCGCGGTAGAGCAGCAGCAGCGGGCCGAGCAGCATCAGGTTGGCCAGCAGCGGGTACCAGGAGGCGTAGCCGAGCGCGGAGTGCAGCCCGGTGGCGCGCAGGAACAGCACGTTGAGCTGGAAGAAGCCGGGCCACTCGTTGTAGAGCTCCAGGCCGCCGGCGTTCGGCACGGTGCCGTTGTGCCGGAGCATGGCGTCGACCACCGCGATGTGCTTCCACGCCCAGGCGTAGCGCAGCGTGGGGTACAGCACGCTCGGGGTGGCGTGGATCATCGTGATCAGCGCGACGACGTACGCGGCGGCCCAGCCCTGCGGGATGCGCGGCTGGTAGAGAACGGCGACGAAGCCGGCGAGCAGGACGGCGAAGCCGGCCCAGTAGGTCATCGGCAGGGCCTGGAGCAGGCCGAGGTCGCCCAACCGGTCGAGGCGGGCGCCGCGCAGCGCCAGCACCCACAGCGCGGCGGCCACCGGCAGCGCGCCGACGGTGAGCCAGGCGGCCGGGCCGCGTCCGCCGAGCGCCCGGGCCAGCAGAGCCGCGGTCGGGCGGCGCTGAACCGGCGGGCGGCTCGTGTCGGCGATCTGCTGGTCAACCATCGGTGGGCCCTCTCCGGGCTGGTGGCGTGTCACGGGGGGGGTGGCGCCTCGGGCGCAGGGTCAGTCCTTGGGCGGACCGCCGACCGGGGCGCCGATGAAGCGGGTGAACCTGCGGTAGGACCGCCAGCCGCGGGTGTAGAGGCTCTCCCGGATCGGGCCGATGCGGCTGCCGCGGCCGGCCGTCCAGTCGTCGAAGACGCTGTCCGGGGTGTCGCTGCGGACCATCAGCCGGCAGATCCGCATCGGGTCGTCGGTGGCGGAGCTGAACTTGTTCTCGACGGCGGTCGCCGAGGTCCAGCCCGCGGCGCGGACCTGGCGGCGGACGGCGGGGCTGGAGTAGCCGTGCGGGTACGCGAAGGCGGTCACCGAATGCCCCACCGCGTCCTCCAGCCGCTTCTTGCTGCCGACGATCTCGTCGGTGCGGCGCTGGCCGTAGACCGTGTCGAGCTGGGCGTGCGTCTGGGAGTGGCCGCCGATCTCCACGCCGACCGCGTCGAGGGTGCCGACCTGGCGCCAGTTGAGCATGCGCGAGTCGGGCAGCAGGCTGCCGGTGGGCTCGCCGCCGGGCGGGTGGATGGCGCCGACCGTCACGTACAGGGTGGCGGGCAGGCCGCGCTCGGTGAGGATCGGGGCGACCGTCCAGTAGAAGTCGGCGAAGCCGTCGTCGAAGGTGAGCACCGCGGCGTTGGCGGGCAGCGCGGGCCCGCCGTGCAGGGTGGCGACCAGCCGGCGCAGCGGGACGACGGTCAGGCCGGCGTCGGCGATCCGGTCGAGCTGCTCGCGGAAGGTCTTCGGGGAGACCGTGTAGGGCGCGATCCAGTCCGGCGGGTCCTCCGAGACGGAGTGGTACAGGAAGACGGGGACGGCTCTCATCGCGGGCTCCTCGCCGACCGGAGGACGGCCACGGACGGCCGGGGCAGCAGCAGGGCTGCGCGGCCCACGGTGTAGCCCAGCAGGGTGATTCCCGCCCCGGCGCAGAGCGCGCCCGCGGAGCGGAGGTCGGCCCGGCGCAGGTGGCGCAGCACGGCGGCGGGCAGGGTGTGCCGCAGGTAGCGCCGCTCGGAGGCGAGCGCGGGGCGCGGTCCGGTGTGCCGGGCGACGACGGCCTTGGAGCGGCCCTCGGCGTAGCAGCGGGCCCGGAAGTACGCCCAGGTGGCGCGGCCGGGCGGCACGTGGTGGTGGACGACCGCGGCCGGGTCGTAGCGCAGCTGTGCGTCCGGGTGGCGGGCGGCCAGCCGCAGGCAGAACTCGGTCTCCTCGCAGCCGACCGGTCGGGTGCCGATCCGGCCGAGGTCGAGCCGGAAGCCGCCGGCCGAGACCGCCTCGGCGCGCCGGAAGGACATGTTGGCGCCGGTGAAGTTGCGGATCGTCGCGGGCCGTTCGGGCAGGCCCAGGTAGGAGCAGCCGACCACCCAGTCGAACTCTCCGGGGAACCACGCGGGCCTGCCGGTCTCCCAGCGCGGCCGGACGTACCCGCCGACGCCGAGCACCGCCGGGTCGCGGTAGCCGTCGAGCAGGCGGTCGGCCCAGTCGGGTGCCGCCACCGCGTCGTCGTCGAGGAAGGCGACCACGTCGCCGCCGACGGCGCGGACGCCGGTGTTCCGTGCACCGGACAGGCCGCGGCGCTGCTCGTTGGGCAGCACCCGGACTCCGGGCCAGTGCTGCTCGGCGCGGCGGGCGAGTTCGGGGCAGTGGTCGACGACCAGGACCAGTTCCTCCGGCGGCCGGCGCTGGCCGCGGACGGAGTCCACGGCGGCGCACAGGTCGTCCCAGCGGTCCAGGGTGTAGGCGCAGATGACGACGGACAGCGTGGTCCGCGCGGCGGGCGGGGCGGTGGTCATGCCGTCCTCCTTTCGGGCGCCTTCATCCAGCGTGGCATTGTCAGCAGCAACGGCACGGCGACGGCGCAGCAGGCGAGCAGCCAGGCGAGTCCGACCCCGGTGAGTCCGTACACCGGGAGCAGTACGGCGGTGAGGCCGATGACCAGCACGCAGTGGGCGACCTGGAGGCCGATCAGCCGCCGCAGGTTGCGGCGGACCCGCGCGACGTCGATGGCGACGGTGATCAGGACGGTCGGCAGCGAGGCGATCGCCATCAGCCGGAGCACCGGGGTGCCGTGCGCGGCGTAGCCGGGGCCGAAGAGGCCGAGGATCCACGGCGCGGCGGCGACCACGACGGCGGTGGCGGCGGCGACCAGCAGGCCGGCGTGGCGGAGCATCCGCCGGGCGAGTTCGGGGAGCCGGTCGGGCCGGTGGGCGCCCTCGACGACGAGGGAGGCGCCCATGCTGAAGACGGCGATGTCGAAGGTGTCGGCGATGATCCAGGCCAGCGAGTAGTAGGCGTTCTGGGCCGCCCCGAGCTGGGCGAGCACCATCAGCGGCAGCACGGCGTAGGTGGTGATGGCGGCGAGCTTGCCGAGGTAGTCGGCGGTGGCGTAGCGCATCAGCCGGCGCGGCATGGGCGCGCCCGTGCGGTCGGCGTGCTCGTGGGCGGGGATGGCCCGGCGGAACAGCACCGTGTTGGTGACGACGATCGACAGCAGCAGGGCGACGGCCCAGGAGGTGAGGATGCCGGTGCCGACGGCGAGGGCCGCGCAGATCGCGAGGGCGGCGGCCTTGGCGGCGGCGAAGATCATGTTCTCGCCGAGCACCCAGCCGGTGCGGCGCAGGCCGGTGAGGGCGCCGTCCTGGAGGTCGAAGATCGAGTAGCCGGCGGCGGCGATGACGAAGGCGGTGCCGAGCAGCGGCGCGCGCAGGAAGTCCAGGCTGGGGGCGACGACCGGGATCAGCAGCAGGAAGCCGCAGGCGGCGAGGGCGCTGAGCCCGCCGCTGATCGCGTAGCAGCGCAGCACCAGCCGCCGGGTGTGCCGGCCGGCCCGGGGGACGAACCGGACGAGGACGTCGCCGAGGTTGAACCGGCCGACGCCGGACATCAGGGCGGCCACCGACAGCGCCGCGTAGCTGGTGCCGACGGTCTCCGCGCTGTACCAGCGGGTCGCGAAGATCCAGAACAGCGAGCCCAGCGCGGCCGAGAGCACGGCGCTGGCGGCCAGGATGTGCCCGTTGCGCAGCAGGGGCTCGCCCGCCGTCCGGCGGGTGACGGCCCGGACGCGGGCACGCAGCAGGGTGGCGTACGAGCACTCGCAGGGCAGCGGCAGCGGGCACGAGCAGGGGCGGGGGCCCGTGGCGCGGCGGGAGACGAGTTCGGTGATCACGGCTGCGTCCCGGCGGGCAGGGTGCGCTGGCGTCCGCGGCTGTAGAGGTAGCTGAGCGGTCCGACCAGCAGCCCCCGGCGGTGCAGTCGGACGAGTTCGCGCGGGGACGCGGCGCTGTTGCGGCGGCGGCCCGGGGCCATCGGCAGGGCTTTCGGCAGGCCGCGGAGGAGGTCGGCGAGCAGCGCGGGGCGCTGGACGACGGCGGCGGCCAGGTAGGCGCCGTAGCCGACGCCGAAGCCGTAGACCTGGGAGCGCAGCGCGGCCGGGGTGCGGCGGTGGCGGTGCCAGACGAGTGCGTCGGGCGCGTAGGCGACGAGGCGTCCGGCGGTGAGCACCCGCAGGAAGGCGAGCAGGTCCTCGCCGCCGCGGGTCGGAGTGCCGGCCCCGGTGGCCTGGTCGAAGCCGCCGATGGCGCGCAGAGCCTCCGTCCGGAAGGCCATGTTGGCGCCGGTGCCGAAGCGGCTGACCGTGTAGGGGACGGGCGGGTCGCCGCCCTGGTCGGCGAGCGACCAGGTGCGCGGGGCGAAGCCGCGGGAGAAGCCGCAGTGGCGTTCGAACGCCGCCTGGGCGGGGGTGTCCAGCTCGGCGGGCAGCACCAGGCCGGTGACGCAGCCGATCCGGGGATCGCTGCGGAAGGTCGCCAGCAGGGCGTGCAGCCAGCCGGGGTCGGGCAGGGCGTCGTCGTCGGTGAAGGCGCACACCTCGCCGGTGGCGGCGGCCAGGCCGGTGTTGCGGGCCCGCGCGAGGCCGGGCACCGGTTCGTGCAGGTAGCGGATGCGGTCGCCGTAGCGGTCGCGCACCAGGTCGCGGGTGGTGAGGTCGGTGGGCGCGTTGTCGACCAGCAGCAGTTCGGCGCCCTCGGGTGCGGCCCGCAGCAGCGCGTCCAGGCAGCGCGGCAGCAGGTCGGTGCGGTCGCGGGTGCAGATGATCACGGTGAGCGTGGGCAGCGGGGCCGCCGCCGGCGGGGCGGCCGGGGTGGCGCCGAGCGCGGTGCCGGCGGTGAGCAGGGCGGCCCGCAGACCGGAGGTGTCCCCGGGGGCCGCGGTCGCGGTGACCAGGCCGAGCGGCCGGCCGTGCCGCCGCACCAGGGCGAGGACGGGTCCGCCGGCCGGCGGCGGGGCGGCCGCTCCGCCGGGGACGCGGAGGTCCTGGGGGTGGGCGAGGTCGAGGTCGACGATCGCGGCCGGCGGGTCGGGCAGCGCGGTGGCGGCGGTCATGGTGATCACTCTCCGGTTCGGGCGCCGCGCTGGTGCCAGACGGTGTAGAGGTAGGAGAACGGGCCGTACAGCAGGCCGCGGAACTCCCGGCGGCCGAGGCCCGGCACCGGCTCGGGCCCGCAGCCCTCGGCGGCGCGCCGGCGGTGGACGGCCTGCCAGCGCCACAGGCCCTGCGGCAGGCGGCGGAGCAGGTCGGCGAGTACGTCGGGCCGGTGGGCGACCGCGGCGGTCAGGTAGGCGCCGAAGCCGACGCCGAAGTTGAAGATCTGCCGGGCCAGCGCCTCGTCGGTGCGCGGGTGGCGGTGCCAGACGATGGCCTCCGGCTGGTAGGCGATGTCGTGGCCGCCGTTGTAGACGGAGAAGAAGGCGTAGAGCTCCTCGCCCCCGCGGGCCGGGGTGCCGGCGCCGGTGGCCGGGTCGAAGCCGCCGACGGCGCGCAGCAGGTCGGTACGGAAGGCCATGTTGGCGCCGGAGCCGAACCGGCCGACGGAGAACCGCAGGAGCGGGTCGGCGTCCTTCTCGCGCAGCGACCAGCTGCGGGCGGCGAAGCCGCGGGAGTAGCCGCCGTAGCGCTCCAGCACGGCCTGGGCGGCGGTGTCGAGCTCGGCGGGCAGCACCAGGCCGGTGACACAGCCGATCCGGTCGTCGGCCCGGAACGGTTCGGCGAGGGCGGCCACCCAGCCCCGGTCGATCACCAGGTCGTCGTCGGCGAAGGCGCAGACGTCGCCGCGGGCCGCGGCGAGCCCGGCGTTCCGCGCCCGGGCGAGGCCGGGGAGCGGCTCGCAGACGTAGCGGACCTGGTCGGAGTAGCGCGCCTCGATCAGGTCGCGGGTGGCGGTGCCGACCGGCGCGTTGTCGACCACGACCACCTCGACGTACGGGTAGTCGGTGCGCAGCAGCGAGTCGAGGCAGGTGCGGAGCGACTGCGGCCGGTTGCGGGTGCAGACCACCACGGTGACGGTCGGCGAGCCCGCTGGCACCCGCGGCGGCCCGGTCCGGCGGGGACGCGCCGCGGGTGTCGCGGTGGACAGGGCGGGAACGCGCAGTTCCCGGTGAGCGGCTTCGACCAGCGCCCGACGCAGCGTGGCGGGATCGCCTGCTGTGCCGGTGGCCTGGACCAACCCGAGCGGGTGTCCGTGCAGCCGCACCAACGCCAACACGCGGCCGTCCGGGTCGACGGGGCCGAGACCGCCGGGCGCGTGCAGCCTCCCGGGCTCGTCCAGGTCCAGCTCGACCACCCGGACGGGGGTGTAGAGCGATTCGCGGGCGGCTGGGCGCGGGCAGGCTGCCGGGGTGCGCCGGTCGTAGCCATTCATCATCGCTCCCCCACGGCAACGGGCGCCGCGGACCGTGCGCCGGGACGCTCGGCGATCAGCGTCCGCAACACCCGTCGACCGTCGGAGACGGCGTGGAGGTGCGAGCGACCGCTGCGGCGGGGAAGTTCGAGGCTCGGGACCTCTGCGATGCGCAGACCCGAGCGGAGGGCGTGCGCGATCATCTCGGCCTCGATCTCGAAGCCGGAGGAGCGCAGCCGGAGTTCGTCCAGGAAGCTGCGGCGGAACGCGCAGTAGCCGTAGCAGAGGTCGGTCAGCATCGTGTGGTAGAGCCGGTTGACCACGGCGAGCAGGGCGCGGTTGCCGAGTGAGCGGATACGGGTGAGGTCGAGGGAGCCGCCGCCGGCGATGCAGCGCGACCCCTTCACGAAGTCGTACCCGTTGTCGAGGAAGTGCAGGTAGTGCGGGATCTCGCCGGGCCACATGGAGCCGTCGGCGTCCATCATGACGATGTAGTCGCCGGTGGCGGCGGCGAAGCCGGTGCGCAGGGCGTTGCCCTTGCCGGGGCCGGTCTGCTGGACGCTGCGCACGGTCGGCAGGCAGTGCCGGGCCATGGCGAGGGTGGCGTCACTGGACGAGCCGTCCACCAGGATGACCTCGTCGACACAGCGGGGGATCTGCTCGAACACCCAGGGGATGTTGCGGGCCTCGTTGTGGGCCGGGACGACCAGGCTGACGGTGTGCCGGGCGGGGACGTCCCCGGCCCTGCGCATCGGCTGCGGCTGCGGCTGGGTCTGGCGGTCGCTGGAGCGCCGCCTGGGTCGGCCGTTGGGCGTCGGGTACGGCTGTTGGGGGTCGGAAGACGCGGTGGTGCTCATCGCGAGCGGCCTCTCGGGAGGCGGCAGGGCACACGGGTGCCCGCGGAACGGGGTGGAGACGGATCAACGACGCTCGGGCTGCGTCCCCCGCGGCCTCGGTGAGCCCCCCGGGCCAAACCCTCGGAATGCGTCGGTCGTCTCGGGCGCACGGAGCGCCGACGGTGACGGCCGGTACCTGGCATCCCGCCGTAGCGGTACCGGTTGGAGCCATCATCCTCACGGCGGTCACACCGAGTCAAGGATTTTGGAGGGTTTTGTCTGAATTGCCTTAATTCTCGACGGGCAGTCGACGGCCCCTCACTCGGTGAGGTCGACCGCCTCCGGCAGGTTGGCCTCGGCGATCCGGCGGGCGATCTCGCCGGGGCGGACGGGGCGGCCGAAGTGCCAGCCCTGCGCCCAGTCGCAGCCCATCAGCCGCAGCCGCTCGGCGTCGGCGCGGTTCTCCACGCCCTCCGCGGTGACGGTCAGCCCGAGGGTGTGGGCGAGCGAGACGAGTCCGCTGACGATCCGCCAGCCGAGGTGGGTGTCCTTGGCCGGGTCGTGCAGGTCGCCGACGAAGGAGCCGGCGATCTTCAGCCCGGAGACCGGCAGGTCGCGCAGGTAGGCGAGGTTCGACCAGCCGGTGCCGAAGTCGTCCACGGCCAGCGACACGCCGAGGTCGACCAGGCCGTGCAGCGACTTGAGCGCCTCGTCCTCGGGGCCGACCACGGTGGACTCGGTGATCTCCAGCTGCAGCTTCCCGGGCTGCAGACCGCTCGTGCGCAGGATACGGTCGAGGTCGGCGACCAGTCCGGCGTTGCGGGCCTGACGGACCGCCAGGTTGACGTTCAGCTGCGGGGCCCGGTCACCGAACCGGGCCACCCAGTCGGCCGCCTGGCCGCAGGCCTGCTCCAGCACCCACCGGCCGAGCGGCATGATCAGACCGGTCTCCTCGGCGGTGCCGACGAACTCCTCGGGCCCCAGCACACCGAGCTGCGGGTGGCGCCAGCGCACCAGCGCCTCCACCGCGGCGAGCGACCCGTCGGCGAGGTTGACCAGCGGCTGGTAGTCGATGAAGAACTCTCCGCGGTCCAGCGCGGACGGCATCCGCACGGACACGGCGTACCGGCTGACCGCGCGGGCGTTCTCCTTCGGATCGAACAGCGTCCAGCGGCCGCGGCCGGCCTCCTTGGCCCGATAGAGCGTCAGGTCGGCGGCCCGCACGGCGGCGCCCGGGGTGGTGGTGGCGACCCTCCGCTCGAGGACGCCCACGCTGGCGCCGACCGCGAGCTTGTGGTCGCCGACGATCACGGGCTTGGCCAGGGCGGCGAGCACCGTCTTGGCCGCGGCCACCGCCTCCTGCTCGCCCCGGCAGTTCTCCAGCAGCACCACGAACTCGTCGCCGCCCAGTCGGGCGACCATGTGGCCGAGCGGGGTGAGCGCGGCGTCCAGCCGGCTGGCGACCGCGGTGAGCAGCTGGTCGCCCATGTCGTGGCCGAGGCTGTCGTTGACCACCTTGAAGCCGTCGAGGTCGACGTAGCACAGGCCGAACCGGGCACCCGGCTCCGGCTCCTCGAAGAGCCGCTCCAGCCGTTCGAAGAACGCGGCCCGGTTGGGCAGGCCGGTGAGCGGGTCGTGGGTGGCCTGGTGGCGCAGCCGCTCCTGCAGACGGTAGCGGTCGGTGATGTCCTCCAGCATGGCGACCTGGTACTTGGGCACGCCGTCGGCGTCGCGGATCAGCGAGACGGTCAGGTGGGTCCAGACCACCTCGCCGTCGTGCCGGTAGTAGGGCTTGTCGACCTGGAAGTACTCGCGCTTGCCGCTGATGAGGTCGCCGTAGGCCTCCCAGACGCCCGGGGTGTCCTCGGGGTGGACGAGGTCGCCGACCCGGCGGCCGGACATGTCCTCCGGGCCCACGCCGAAGATCTCCCCGATGGCCTTGTTCACGGCCAGGATGTTGCCCTCGACGTCGCCGATGCCGATGCCGATCGCCGCGCTCTCGAACAGTGCCCGGAAGCGGGCCTCGGACTCGCGCAGGGCGCGCTCGACGCCGTGCCGGGCGGTGTCCGCCGCCAGCCGGATCGCCTCCTGCTCGCGCAGCGTCCGCTCGCGCAGGGCCGCGGCCCAGCCGGCCGCGAAGGCGCCGGCGAGCATCGGGCCGACGCCGTCGGCGGCGGGCTGCCGGTGCAGGATCTCGACCGCCCGGGCCAGCAGCTCCGGGTCGGTGAAGTGCGCGTCGACGAGCATCGCACCGGCCTGCCGGGCCGGGGCGGGGTCGAACGGCCGGGCGCGGCGGGCCCGGTCGAGCAGCTCGGCGGTGCGGTCGACGAGGCTGTCGACGACCCGCGGGTGGACCGCAGCCCCGTGGTTGCCGCCGAGGAGGCGGGCCCACTCCCCGCGCAGCCCCTCGGTGCTGCCGGCCCCCACCGGCAGCCCGCCGCTCACGGCAGTCGTCCGACGCCGGCCAGGCCCGTCATCCGCTCCGGATGCGGGCCGACCGCCTGCGGATCGTCCGGACGCCACTCGGGGAGGTAGACGACCCCGGGCTCGGCCAGCTCGAAGCCGTCGAAGAAGGCCTCGATGGCCTCCCGGCCGCGCATGGTGAGCGGGGTCGGGGTCCGCCGGTAGAGGTCCTGGTGGGCGCCGGCCTGGTCGGGGCGGCCCTCCAGGGAGGCGTGCGAGAGCACCAGGGCGCTGCCGGGCGGCAGCGCGTCGCGCAGCGCCGCGACCAGCTTGTGCGGGTCGTCGGAGTCCGGCACGAAATGCAGCACGGCGACCAGCAGCACCGCGACCGGCTCGCCTTCCGCGAGCAGCCGGCTCACCTCGGGACGGGCGAGCAGGTCGTCGACGTACCGCAGGTCGGCCTGGACGACGCTGCTCAGCACGTCGTCCTCCAGCAGCATGCGGCTGTGCGCCACGGCGACCGGGTCGTTGTCGACGTAGACCACGCGCGCGCCGGGAGCGACCCGGCGGGCGGCCTCGTGGACGGGACCGAAGGTGGGGATCCCGGAGCCGATGTCCAGGAACCGGGTGATGCCGGACTCGGCGAGGTGCTGGACGGCCCGCCGCAGGAAGGCCCGGTTGGCCCGCATGATCTGCGGCAGTTCCGGCCAGAGTTCGACGGCCTTGCGGGCCATCTGCCGGTCCGCCTCGAAGTTGTGCGAGCCGCCGAGGTAGTAGTCGTACATGCGGGCCGCGTTGGGCTTCTCGAGGTCTGTTCCGGCGGGCACCCAGTTCGGTTGCCGCATGACGGCACCCCCTCCGGTTCAGGAAAAAGCCAACAACTCGACATGATTTTCCTATGATCTGATCTTCCTTGCAAGCGGAACGGGAGTTCCCGGCTCCCTTCGTCCGCGTCCCGGGATTTCCTTACGCCGCGCGGTTCCTGACGCCTTCGGCGGAGAATGGTCCCGATGGCCGGACGCATCGAGGACTACGCCCTCATCGGTGACCTCCAAACCGCCGCCCTGGTGGGCCGCGACGGTTCGGTCGATTGGCTCTGCCTGCCGCGCTTCGACTCCCCCAGCTGCTTCGCCGGGCTGCTCGGCGACCGCCGGCACGGCGCGTGGCGGCTCGCGCCCGCCTCCGGCGGCGACTGCACCCGACGGCGCTACCTCGGCGACAGCCTCGTCCTGGAATCGGTCTGGGCCACTCCCGAGGGCACCGTGCGGGTGCTCGACTTCATGCCGCAGCGCGACCGCGTCCCGCAGCTGGTGCGGATCGTCGAGGGCGTCAGCGGCACCGTCCCGATGCGCGGCGAACTGCGGCTGCGGTTCAACTACGGCCGGGTCGACCCCTGGGTGCGCCGCACCGAGCACCACCGGGTCGCCGTCGCCGGCCCGGACTCCGCCTGGCTGCGGGTGCCCGCCGGGGTGCACACCTACGGCGACGACGGCTCGACCGCCTCCGACTTCACCGTCTCCGCCGGCGAGCAGGTGCCCTTCGTGCTCACCTGGCAGCCCTCCCACCTGCACGCGCCGCCGCGAGCCGACCCGGCGCAGGCACTGGCCGGCACCCTGGACGGCTGGGAGCGCTGGGCGTCGGACTGCCACTACCGCGGCGAGTGGCACCGCGCCGTACTGCGCTCGCTGATCACCCTCAAGGCGCTCGCCTACGAGCCGACCGGCGGGATCGTCGCCGCCCCCACCGCCTCGCTGCCCGAGGTGCTCGGCGGCGAACGCAACTGGGACTACCGCTTCTGCTGGCTGCGCGACTCCAGCCTCACCCTCTCCGCACTGCTGCGCGGCGGCTTCCGCGAGGAGGCGGCCGCCTGGCGCAAGTGGCTGCTGCGGGCGATCGCCGGCGACCCGGGCGACCTGCAGGCCGTCTACGGCGTGGCGGGCGAGCGCGGACTGCCCGAGATCGAGGCCGACTGGCTGCCCGGCTACAACGGCTCGACCCCCGTCCGGTTCGGCAACGTCGCCGTCCGGCAGCTCCAACTCGACGTCTACGGCGAGGTGGTGGACACCATGCACCTCGCCCTGCAGGCCGGGATCCCGATGGAGCGCCAGGTCTGGAGCCTGCTGCGGACGCTCATGGCCTACCTGGAGAAGCACTGGACGGAACCCGACGAGGGCCTGTGGGAGGTACGCGGTGCCCGCCGGCACTTCGTGCACTCCAAGGTGATGGCCTGGGTCGCCGCCGACCGCGCCCTGAAGATGGCCGAACTCACCGGCCTGCCCGCCCCGGTGGACCGCTGGCGGGAGATGCGCGACGCCGTCCACGCGGACGTCTGCGAGAACGGCGTGGACCGCCGCCGCGGCCTGTTCGTCCAGGACTACGGCGGGCAGGACCTGGACGCCGCCACGCTGTTCGTGGTGAAGAGCGGCTTCCTGCCGCCGGACGACCCGCGGGTGGTGCGCACGGTGGACGCCGTCCGCGCCGGGCTGGACCACGGCGGGCTGATCCGGCGCTACTCGGTGGGCTCCCGCGCGGACGGCCTGCCCGGCGCCGAAGGCGCCTTCCTCGCCTGCTCGTTCTGGCTGGCGGACGCCCTCGGTGCGATCGGCCGCGCCGGCGAGGCCCGCGAGCTGTTCGTCCGCCTGGTCTCGCTCGGCAACGACGTCGGGCTGCTGGCCGAGGAGTGGGACCCGCACTCGGGACGCCAACTGGGCAACATGCCGCAGGCGTTCAGCCACGTGGCACTGGTCAACTCCGCCTTCGAACTGGCCTCGCGGTGAGGAAGCCCCCGGGCTGTTGCCGCAGCGCCTGATGGGTCACTCATGCACAAGGGCGGCCGATCCCACCGCCGTGGGATCGGCCGCCCGGGGGCCGCGATCAGCTCGCGGGGCGGGTCACAGCGCGGTGCAGGTCAGCGTCGGGACGGCGTTGCTGCCGCCCGAGTTGGTCGCACCGAAGCCGAAGCCCGCCGAGCCGCCGGCCCCGATCGCGCCGTTGTAGGCCGCGTTGGTGACGGTCACCGCCTGGCCGGACTGGGTGTAGCTGCCGTTCCAGAGGTTGGAGATCTTCTGCTGGCCGCCGAAGGTCCAGGTGACCTTCCAGCCGTTGATCGCCGTGGTGCCGTTGTTGGTGACGGTGACGTCGGCGTTGAAGCCGGCGCCCCAGTCGCTGCTCACCTTGTAGGTGGCGGTGCAGCCGGAACCGGTGCCGCCGGCCGAGGTGGTGACGGAGAGCGCCGCGGAGGCCGCCGAGACGTTGCCCGCCGCGTCCTTCGCCTTCACCGTGTAGCTGTACGCCGTCGAGGCGGCAAGACCGGTGTCGGTGAACGACGTGGTCGCCGACGAGCCGACCAGCGCGCCACCGCGGTACACGTCGTACCCGGTGACGCCGACGTTGTCGGTGGAGGCCGTCCAGGACAGCGTGACGCTGCCGGAGGTCTTCGCCGGCGAGGTCAGACCGCTCGGAGCGGTCGGCGCCTGGGTGTCGGCGGTGCCGCCGGCCGAGGTGGTGACGGAGAGCGTCGCGGAGGCCGCCGAGACGTTGCCCGCCGCGTCCTTCGCCTTCACCGTGTAGCTGTACGCCGTCGAGGCGGCAAGACCGGTGTCGGTGAACGACGTGGTCGCCGACGAGCCGACCAGCGCGCCACCGCGGTACACGTCGTACCCGGTGACGCCGACGTTGTCGGTGGAGGCCGTCCAGGACAGCGTGACGCTGCCGGAGGTCTTCGCCGGCGAGGTCAGACCGCTCGGAGCGGTCGGCGCCTGGGTGTCGGTGGTACCGCCGGTGACGGGCGGGTAGGCGTTGGCCAGCAGCTGCTGGAACTGCGCGGAGAACCAGGCACCGGCGAGCGGCGAGTTCGGCAGGGCGCCGGACATGCTGTTGCCGTTGCGACCGTTGCCCGTGTAGGTCGGGTCGCACATCCGGTCGAAGCCCTTGCCCTCGTCGTTCGCGATCGCCTGGCTCGCGCCGTCGGACTCACCCGGGGGCTTGGCCCACACGTAGGCGTCGATGCCCGTCGCGGGCGCGGTGGTCGGGCGCTCGCCGAGGCCGGCACCGCTCTGGTTGCACCAGTTGCCGGCGTGGATGCGGCGGTCGACCCGGCTGCCGTTGACGTAGTCGTCGACGGAGGTCAGCGGGCCCGGACCGGCCGGACGGGCGGCGCCGCCCCAGCCGTTGCGGGAGGTGTCGATCAGCATGCCGATGCTGCTGTTGAAGCCCTCGCCGACCAGCTTGGTGCGCAGCGCCTGGGCGAAGGACAGCTCGTCGACGTAGTAGTTCCAGTCGACCCACTTGGACTGGCGCACGGTGGTGCCGTTCACCGAGTCGGTGACCTTGAAGTACGGCTCCGTCAGCGCGCTGTAGTTGGCGGTGTTGACGATGAAGCCGGCCACGTCGTTGACGGTGGCGCCGCCGGTGGTGGCGGCCTTCTTGAACTCGGTGGCGGCGGGGCCCATGTTGGAGTCCCAGCCGAGCCAGCCGTGGTGCGCGGCGTCGAGGTAGTTGTAGACGTTCGGGATCGCGCCCAGGGTGTGCAGTGCGTAGCCGACGCCGGCCTCGTAGTTGCCGTTCGCCTTCATGGTGGCGCAGGCGTCGGTCGAACCGGCGGTGCCGCCGGCGTTGGTGACCAGGTTCGGCAGCGAGTCGGGCTCGATGACGTTGACGATCCGCAGGCCCGCGTACTTGGAGTCCGACATGATCGCGGCGATCGGGTCGATGTACTCGGTCTTGTAGCGGCCGATCTCGGTGGCGCCGAGTTCGCCGTTGGAGGCGAGGGCGGAGCAGTCGCGGCCGGGCAGGTCGTAGATGACGATCTGTACCAGGTTGGCGCCCTGGGCGAGGGCGGTGTCCAGGTGGGCCCGCAGGCCCTTGGCCGCGGAGGAGCCGCTGATCGCGGCAATCCGGTCCATCCAGACGAAGGTCGGCTGATTGGCGACCGCGGAACCGCCCGGCTCGGCGGCGGCCTTGGCGGACCAGTCCGGGTTCACATAGACCTTGGCGCCGGCATACGGGTTGTCGAGCTTGGCCTCGGCCGCGGCGGCGGGCTGGACGGCCGTCGCGAGCGGCAGCACGGCTGCGACGCCCAGCGCCGCGGCCGCGGCCGACGTGCGCAGACGCCGCATGATGGGGGAAGGCACTTACGGAGTCCTTTCGGGTGGGGGAGGGACCCTGACGTGCATCGGAGGGAGTCACCTGGTGGGAGCGCTCCCACTTACCGGGGATCGACGATACGTCGATGGAACACTCGGAGCTTGGTCGACGAGTCGTCGGAGCAGCGGGACTTCTCAACCCGCGCTTCAGGGCTAGGCCCTGAGCTCATGGGATATCAAGCCACGAAGGCCATGCCCCGTCAAGGCATCGGACGGAGTTGACGATGCGAATCGTCAACTGCCGTGGGAGCGCTCCCTCTTTGGACATGCTGCGAACGCGAGCACCGCGCCCCGGGCGCGCGGGTGCCGCACCCTTGGCGTGCAGGGGCGGGCGCCGCCCGCCGGCCGGAGGGAGGGAGCAGTGGTGACGGAGTCCTTCGACCGCACCGGGACGGGCAGCAGCAAGTGGGCCCGCGCCGGCCGGGGCCGGATCGCGCTCGGTCTCGCCGACATGGATCTCCCCGGCCCCGCCGCGATCGGTGCCGCCCTGGCCGCGCGGGCCCGCCATCCTGCGTTCGGCTACACGGTGGCCGATCCGGACGGGCCGCGGCTGGTCGCCGACTGGTACCGCCGCCGGCACGGCGCGGCCGTGGACCCGGCGTGGGTGCTCTGCCTGCCCTGCGGCCCGCGCACCGCGATGCGGCTGCTGCTCGACGCCGCCGCTCCGCGGATGCGCGGCCGGACGGCCGTCGCGGCGGCGCCCGAGTGGGGCGGCTTCGCCGGCCTGTGCGCCGCCGCCGGCCTGCCCTTCGCCACCGTCCCGCTCGGCCGCGCCGAGGACCCGTTCGGACTGCCCGTCGACCGCTTCGCGGCGCAGCGCCCCGGGGTGGTGCTGGTCAGCAGTCCGCACAACCCGACCGGACGGCTGCGCACGGCCGCCGAGATCGGCGCGCTGGCCGCGCTCGCCGCCGCCGAGGACGGCCTGCTGGTCTCGGACGAGGTGCACGGCGACCTCATCCACCCCGACCACGGCCTGCGCCACCCGGTCGCGGCGGCCGTCGCCGATCCGGCCGCGGCCGGGCACACGGTGACCGTGGGATCGGTCGGCAAGACCTTCAACACCTCGGGCGTCCCCAGCTGTTGGCTGCTGGTGCCGGACGGCGGTCTGCGCGCGCAGGTCCGCGAACGGGCCGCCGCACTCGGGATCTGGGAGGGCGGACTGCTGGAGCAGATCGTCCAGCGCGCCGCCCTGACCGCGGGGGACGACTGGCTGGACGGCCTGCTGCGGCACCTGGCCACCGCCCGGGACCTCGCCTTGGCGGCGCTCGGCCCGGCCGTGCTCGCCCGCCCGCAGGCCTCGTACCTGATGTGGCTGGACGGGGCCGTCCTCGGTCTGCCACCCGAACGGGCGAGGGAGGCGGCGATGACGGAGCGTGACGTGGAGCTGGCGGACGGTTCGGACTTCGGCGCGCCCCGACCAGGGCTGCTCCGGCTCAACTACGCCCTGCCGCTACCGCGGCTGGAGTGCGCGCTGCACCGACTGGCACGCTCCTGACCTGCGTTGAGCGGCGGCGATGTTTGCCCCGTAGCAGACTGAGCAGGAAATACCGGGCCGCAACCGCGTACCGAGGGATGGTGAGTCCGGTGATACCCGTCCGTCCGCAGCGAAGCACCGACCGCATCGATCAGACACCCAGCGTGACGCCGCTGACCGAGGCGTCCGCCGAAACCCATCTGGCCGGAATCTGTTTCAAGATCGGGCCTCCCGCCCTGGTGGGTGTCGAGGCCGAGTGGTTCGTCCACGACAGCCGATGTCCCGAGCGGCCGGTCGACCCCGCCCGCACCGCGGCGGCCCTCGCGGACCTGCCCGAGGACCACGACGGCCCGCGCTTCCCGGCGGGCTCCCGCTTCACCAGGGAACCCGGCGGCCAGGTCGAGCTCAGCTCCCGGCCCGCCGACTCCCCTGCCGCCTGCGCCGCCGACCTGCTGCGCGACCAGGCCGCCCTGCGCACCGCTCTCGCCGGCCAGGGTCTGCGGCTCACCGGCAGCGGCACCGACCCGCTCGGCCGGGCCCGCCGGATGCAGGCCGAACACCCCCGCTACCGCGCGATGCAGACCTTCTTCGACCGCGCCGGGCCCTGGGGCCGGATCATGATGACCGGCACCGCGTCGGTGCAGGTCTGCGTGGACGCCGGCACCGAGGCCGCCGTCGCCCGCCGCTGGCGGCTCGTCCACCGGCTCGGCCCGGTGCTGGTCGCCGCCTTCGCCAACTCGCCGCTGCTGGACGGCCGGCCGACCGGCTTCCGGTCCAGCCGGCAGGTGGTGTGGTCCCGGATGGACCCGACCCGCACCCTCGCGCCGCCGCCCGACGGCGACCCGCGCGAGGCCTGGGCCCGGTACGTGCTGGACGCCGAGGTGCTGTGCGTCCGCCGGCCCGAGGGCCGGCCCTGGACGGCGCCGCCGGGCCTCACCTTCCGGCAGTGGCTGCGCGGCGCGGGCGAGCGGCCCGCCACCCTGGCCGACCTCGAGTACCACCGCACCACGCTCTTCCCGCCCGTCCGGCCGCGCGGCCACCTGGAACTGCGGATGATCGACGCGCAGCCCGGCGACGGCTGGCTCGTACCGCTCGCCCTGGTGACCGCGCTGCTCGACGACCCGGAGGCCACCGACGCGGCGCTCGCCGCGTTGGAGCCGCTCGGCCACGACCGGGCGCTGCCGCCGCCGCGCTGCAGCCTCTGGCGGCGGGCCGCCGCCCTCGCCACCGCCGACCCGGAACTGCGGCAGGCCGCGCTCGCCTGCTTCGCCGCCGCCGAGCGGGCGCTCGCCCGCGTGCCCGACACCGCCGGCCTGCGCCGTGCCCTGACCGAGTACGCCGACCGTTACCCCGCGCGGGGCCGCTGCCCGGCCGACGACCAGCTGGACGCCGTGCGCGCGGGCCGCCGCCCCGCCGTCGAGGAGGACGCACCGTGCTGAACGCCGACCGCACCGATCCGGCGACGCTCCGCGAGGCGATCGCCACCGAGCTGCTGGCCGCCCGCGACCGCACGGCCGGGCTCACCGGCTGCGTGGACGACCACGACCTCACCGCCCAGCACTCCCCCTTGATGTCGCCGCTGGTCTGGGACCTGGCGCACATCGGCAACCAGGAGGAGCTGTGGCTGCTGCGCAACGTCGGCGGCCACGACCCGATGCACCCCGAGATCGACCCGCTCTACGACGCCTTCGAGCACCCGCGGGCCGAACGGCCCAGCCTGCCGCTGCTGCCGCCCGACGAGGCCCGGCGCTATGCGCACGAGGTCCGCGGCCGGGTCCTCGATTTGCTGGAGGCCAGTCCGCTGGAGGGCGCGCCGCTGCTGGACGCCGGCTTCGCCTTCGGGATGATCGCCCAGCACGAGCAGCAGCACGACGAGACGATGCTGATCACCCATCAGCTGCGGCAGGGCGCCGCCGTGCTGGCCGCCCCTCCCCCGCCGGCCGCCGCCGACGAGCAGCTGCCCGCCGAAGTCCTCGTTCCGGCCGGCCCGTTCACCATGGGCACCGACACCGAGCCGTGGGCACTGGACAACGAGCGGCCCGCGCACCAGGTCGAGCTGTCCGCCTACTGGCTGGACACCGTCCCCGTCACCAACGCGGCGTACCTCGCCTTCGTCGAGGACGGCGGCTACCGGGAGCCGCGCTGGTGGACGCCGGCCGGCTGGGAGCACCGGATGCAGGCCGGCCTGGTCGCACCGCTCTTCTGGAGCCGGGACGGCGGCCAGTGGCTGCGCCGCCGGTTCGGCACCGTCGAACCCGTCCCGCCGGACGAGCCGGTGCTGCACGTGAGCTGGTACGAGGCCGACGCGTACGCCCGCTGGGCCGGGCGGCGGCTGCCCACCGAGGCGGAGTGGGAGAAGGCCGCCCGCTTCGACCCGGCCTCCGGCCGCTCCCGGCGCTACCCCTGGGGTGACGGGCCGCCCGCCGCCGAGCACGCCAATCTCGGCCAGCGGCACCTGCAGCCCGCCCCGGCCGGCAGTTACCCGGCGGGCACCGCCCCCTGCGGCGCCTGGCAGCTGATCGGCGACGTCTGGGAGTGGACGGCGAGTGACTTCCTGCCCTACCCCGGCTTCACCGCCTGGCCGTACAAGGAGTACTCCGAGGTGTTCTTCGGCCCGGAGTACAAGGTGCTGCGCGGTGGCTCGTTCGCGGTGGCGCCCGTCGCCTGCCGGGGCACCTTCCGCAACTGGGACTACCCGGTCCGGCGGCAGATCTTCGCCGGCTTCCGAACCGCCCGCTCCGCCAACGGCACGGAGGACGCCTGATGTGCCGCCACCTCGCCTACCTCGGCGGTGAACTGCCCCTCGGCGCCCTGCTGTTCGACCCGCCGTACGGGCTCGTCCGGCAGTCCTGGGCACCCCGGCGGCAGCGGTACGGCACGGTGAACGCCGACGGCTTCGGGATCGGCTGGTACGCGGCGGGCGACGAGCGGCCCGCCCGCTACCGGCGGTCCGGGCCGGTCTGGGCGGACGAGAACCTCGCCGACCTCGCCCGGGTGGTGCGCACCCGGGCCCTGCTCGCCGCCGTCCGCTCGGCCACCGCGGGCTGCGCGCCGGGCGAGGCCGCCGCCGCACCGTTCGCCGCCGGGCGGCTGCTGTTCAGCCACAACGGCGCCCTGCCCGGCTGGCCCGAGCGGTACGGCCCGCTCGCCGCCACCCTGCCGCCGGCCGACCTGATGGCGCTGGAGGCGCGCAGCGACTCGGCCCTGCTGTGGGCGCTGCTGCTGGCCCGGCTGCGCACCGGCGCCGAGCTCGGCGAGGCCCTGGCCGACACCGTCCGGGAGGCCGCCAAGTACGGCGACGCCCGGCTCAACCTGCTCGTCACCGACGGGACGTCGATCGCCGCGACGGCCTGGGGCGACACGCTGTTCCACCGCGCCGGACCGGGCGTGGTCGTCGCCTCGGAGCCGTACGACGACGAACCCGGCTGGATCGAGGTCCCCGACCGCACGCTGCTGCTCGCCGGGCCGGCCGGCGTGGCGCTGCACCCCATCGACCGCGCCGAACCGGCGCCCGCTGCACAGGAGTCCGCCCGACCGGGGCGCACCGAGGAGGAGAGCGACCGGCCCGCACCCGCGGCCGGCCGCCCGACGCGAGAGGACGACTCGCCGTGAGCACCTTCGACCTGACCCGCCTGCTGCCCGCCGACCACTTCAGCCACGCACTACGGCACGACGTGCAGCGGGGCCTGACCGCGAGTCCCAAGTGGCTGCCGCCGAAGTGGTTCTACGACGCGCGGGGCAGCGAACTGTTCGAGGAGATCACCCGGCTGCCCGAGTACTACCCGACCCGGGCCGAGCGGGAGATCCTGACCGACCGGGCCGCGGAGATCGCCGCACTCAGCCGGGCCCGCACCCTGGTGGAGCTCGGGTCCGGCTCCTCCGAGAAGACCCGGCTGCTGCTGGACGCGCTGAACGGGATCGGCAGCCTTCGGGCGTACGTGCCGGTGGACGTCAGCGAGAGCGCCCTGGAAGCCGCGGGGAGGGCACTGATCGCCGACTACCCGGGCACCGACGTGCACGCGGTGCTCTCCGACTTCACCCGGGGTCTCGGCCTGCCGCCGGGCGGCGGGCCGAGACTGGTGGCCTTCCTCGGCGGCACACTCGGCAACTTCGTGCCCGCCGAGCGGGCCGGCTTCCTGCGCACGCTGCGGGCGGCCCTGGAGCCGGGCGACGCACTGCTGCTCGGCACCGACCTGGTGAAGGACCCGGCGGTGCTGGTCGCCGCGTACGACGACGCGGCCGGGGTGACGGCGGAGTTCAACAAGAACGTGCTGAACGTGCTCGACCGGGAGCTGGACGCCGACTTCGACGCGGACGCCTTCGAGCACGTGGCGCTCTGGGACGCCGAGCAGGAGTGGATCGAGATGCGGCTGCGCTCCGTCCGCGACCAGACGGTGAAGATCCCGGCGCTGGACATGCCGGTGCACTTCGAGGCGGGCGAGGAGCTGCGCACGGAGGTTTCCGCGAAGTTCCGCCGCGAGCGGGTGGCGGACGAGCTGGCGGCGGCCGGGATGCGGCTGACGCACTGGTGGACGGACGCCGCGGGGCGCTTCGGGCTGTCGCTCTCGGAGCCCGTCTGAATCCTCATACAATTCAGCTCTTGAACAGTACCCGGCGGACGTTTGCCCCATTGTCCGGATAGTGCGTACATGTGATGAACAAGCCGGGGGTACGATCCTGACGCCTCTCTCAATGTCGAGTACACAGGAGTCAGAGATCGTGAGCGTCACCCAACAGCCCGTAGCGGCCCGCGCGCAGTCTCCGGACCGGCTCGGCTTCGTGGTCTTCATCACGGCGGCGGCCGCGCTCGGCGGCTTCCTGTTCGGCTACGACAGCTCGGTGATCAACGGCGCCGTCTCCGGCATCCAGGCCCGGTTCGGGATCGGGGACGGCGTCACCGGGCTGATCGTCTCCTCCGCACTGCTCGGCTCCGCGGTGGGTGCCGCGCTGGCCGGCCGGTTCGCCGACCGGTACGGCCGGATCCGGGTGATGAAGGCCGCGGCCGTGCTCTTCGCGCTCAGCGCCGCCGGCTCGATGCTGCCCTTCTCCGCCTGGGACCTCGCCGCCTGGCGCGTGCTCGGCGGCGCCGCGATCGGCATCGCCTCGGTGATCGCCCCGACCTACATCGCCGAGGTCGCCCCGACCCGGTACCGCGGCCGGCTCGCCTCCTTCCAGCAGGCGGCCATCGTGCTCGGCATCGCCGTCTCCCAGCTGGTGAACTGGCTGCTCGCCGAGGCCGCGGACGGCGACACCCGGGGCAGCCTGCTCGGCCTGGAGGCCTGGCAGTGGATGCTCGGCATCTGCGTGCTGCCGGCGGCGCTCTACTTCGTGATGTCGGCGATGATCCCGGAGTCCCCGCGCTTCCTGATCTCCGCCGGGCGGCTGGACGAGGCCCGCTCCGTGCTCCGCGAGGTCGAGGGCGACGGGACGGACACCGAGGCCCGGATCGCCGAGATCCGCGGCCTGATCGCCTCCGACCACCGGCCGCGCTTCCGCGACCTGCTCGGCGGCCGGGCCGGCCTGCTGCCGATCGTCTGGGTCGGCATCGGCCTCTCGGTGTTCCAGCAGCTCGTCGGCATCAACGTGATCTTCTACTACTCGTCGATCCTCTGGCAGTCCGTCGGCATCGACCAGAGCAACTCGCTGATGATCAGCTTCATCGGCTCGGTGATCAACATCGCCGGTACCGCGATCGCCGTCCTGCTGGTGGACCGGATCGGCCGCAAGCCGCTCGCCCTGATCGGCTCGGCCGGCATGGCCGTCACCCTCGGCGCCGCCGCCTGGGCCTTCTCCTCCGCCACCGGCACCGGCGACGACGTGACCCTGCCGGACCTCCAGGGCACCGTGGCGCTGGTCTCGGCCAACCTGTTCGTGCTGTTCTTCGCGCTCTCCTGGGGCGTCGTCGTCTGGGTGATGCTCGGCGAGATGTTCCCCAACCGGATCCGCGCCGCCGCCCTCTCGGTCGCGGCCTCGGCACAGTGGCTGGCCAACTGGGCGATCACCGTGTCGTTCCCGGCGATGTCCCGCTGGAACCTCTCGGCCACCTACGCCCTGTACGCGGCCTTCGCGCTCGGCTCGATCGTCTTCGTGGCGCGCTTCATGAAGGAGACCAAGGGCATCCGGCTGGAGGACATGGGCTGAACCACCGGGAGTCGAGGGGCGTCCGCTGCCTGCGGGCGCCCCTTCGCCGTGTGCGGCCGGCTGCGCCGGGCGGAGGCGGGGCACCTTAGCGGTCGCCGCTTCGGGACGCGGCACAATCGCGCACTCTCCGCGCACGGCCCGGGACATCCGGTACCCATGACGCCAGGGAGGGATGTGTCCTTGATCTTCCGTCGGATTCGCACCACCCGCAGACCCGCCGCGGTCTGCCCCTACGCCCACCAGCACGCGCCCCAGCCGCCCGTGGCCCCGGCACCCGTCGAGCCGGCGCCGGCGGAGGCGCTGGTGGGAGAGGCCGTCGCCTTCGTCCGCCAGTTCCACCGGGAGCAGCCGGGCACCGGCGACCCCGCACCGCGGGTCCGCCGGGTGCTCGCCGAGATCGAACGGACCGGCAGCTACCGGCACACCCCCGAGGAGCTCGCCTTCGGCGCCCGGCTGGCCTGGCGCAACGCCGCCCGGTGCATCGGCCGCCTCTACTGGCGCAGCCTGGTCGTCCGCGACCTGCGCCACGTCGACACCCCGGACGCGATGGCCGAGGAGTGCTTCGAGCACCTGCGGACCGCCACCAACGGCGGCCGGATCCGCCCGGTGATCTCCGTCTTCGCACCGGACCGGCCGGGTCGCCCCGCCCCGCGTATCCTCAACCAGCAGCTCGTCCGCTACGCCGGCCACCCCGACGGGGACGGCGGCTGGACCGGCGACCCGGCGGGCGCCGCCCTCGCCGAACGGGCCCGCGGGCTCGGCTGGAAGAGTGGCGAGGACCGCTTCGACGTGCTGCCGCTGATAATCCGCGACCGGCCGGGCGAGGAGCCGTACTGGTACGAGCTGCCCGACGACGCGGTGCTGGAGGTGCCGCTGCGGCACCCCGAGCACGCCTGGTTCGAGGGGCTCGGCCTGCGCTGGTACGCCGTGCCCGCGATCAGCGACATGACCCTGGAGATCGGCGGCGTCCGCTACCCGGCGGCGCCGTTCAACGGCTGGTACATGGGCACCGAGATCGGCGCCCGGAACCTGGCCGACGCCGACCGGTACGACATGCTCGGCGAGGTGGGGCGGCGGCTCGGCCTCGACACCGGGTCGGAGCGGACGCTCTGGCGCGACCGGGCGCTCGTCGAGCTGAACGTGGCGGTCCTGCACTCGTACGAGCAGGCGGGGGTGACGATGGCGGACCATCACACGGAGTCGGCGCGGTTCCTCGCGCACGTCGCGCGGGAGCAGCGGCACGGCCGGCCCACACCGACGGACTGGAGCTGGATCGTGCCGCCGGTCTCGGGCGGGCTGACGCCGGTGTACCACCGGTACTACGACCCGGTGGATCCGGACCTGCGGCCGGCCTTCCTGGCGAGGGAACAGGGGGCGACCTGAGCGGGGGCGAGCCGGGCGGTCGCGGGGAAAATCGCTGGCCGGGGGGCTGACGGATGGTCACAATGCGCGGGTGGACCAGAGTGTGCGGCGCAGTGTGACGGCAGTGGTGACCTTCGAGGGCGAGACGCTGGGGGAGGTCGGGCCGTTCGAGGTGGACCATCCGCGGTGGCAGGAGGTCGGTCCGGTCGCCCGCGGGCTGGAGCAGCGGCTCGGGGTGCCGGTGCTGGTGCTGCGCCTGGTGTCCGTGACGGGCGGGGAGGCCGGGCGGGGCGGCCACGTGGTATACCACGCGGAGGCGCTCCGCCGGCCCGAGGCCGTGCTCGACGAGGGGTCCGCCCGGCTGGCGGAGGACCCGCTGCGGGCGGTCTGGGCCACGGCGGACGGCCTGCGGGCCGCACTGGCCTGGGCCGAGGAGGCGCTGCGGGACCGCGGCCGCCCGGCGACCGGCCCGGCCGAGCAGGTGAAGAGCTGGAACCTGTCGGGCCTGGTCCGCATCCCCACGGCGGACGGGCCGGCCTGGCTGAAGACCACACCGCCGTTCGGCACGGACGAACACCGGCCGATCGCACTGGTCGCCTCGCTGGACCCGGCCCTGGTGCCGGGGGTGATCGCGGCGGCGCCCGGCCGGCTGCTGCTGGAGCACGTGCCGGGCGAGGACTGCTGGGGGCTGCCGGAGGACGCCATGCTGGACGCGATCGGACGCACGGTCGCCGTGCAGGCCGGGCTGGCCGCAGCGCTGACTGCCGACCCGGCGGCGCGCGGGCTGCGCGACCGCTCGCCGCGACGGGTACTGGAACAGGCCCGGGAACTGCTGCCCCGGCTGGACGACCTTTCGGCCGAGGAGCACGGGCGGGCCGGGGCACTGCTGGCTGCCCTGCCCGCGGTCATCGAGGCGCTGGACGCCTGCGGCCTGCCGCTCACCCTGGTGCACGGCGACTTCCACCCGGGCAACTACCGTTCGGACGGCAGCGCCACGGTGCTGGTCGACTTCTCGGACGCCTTCTTCGGGCATCCGGCCTTCGACGGGCTGCGGCCGCAGGACTTCCTGGGCGAGCGGCGCTGGGCGGACGTCCGGGCCGTCTGGGCCGCCGCCTGGTCGGCGGCGGCCCCGGGCTCGGACCCGCTGCGGGCGCTGGAGCTCGCGGCGCCGCTGGTGCACCTGGGCTACGCCGTCCGCTACCAGGAGTTCCTGGACGGGATCGAGCGCAGCGAGCGGATCTACCACGAGGGCGATCCGGCCTCGGAGGTGCGGGCCGCGCTGGCGGCGGCCGACGCTCTCAGTGTCCCGGGCCGTTGAGCAGTCCGCAGACGAAGTCCTCCTCGACGGCCCGCAGTTGCGCGAGCAGCGCGGGCCGGGTGCTCTGGCTGATCTGCTCGGTGACGGAGACCGTCACGGCGCGGCGGCCGTCGGGGGGTGGCAGCGGCGAACTGGGTGGAGCCGGCGGTGCTGCCGGT
Source organism: Kitasatospora sp. DSM 101779 (assembly GCF_025655475.1). Taxonomy (GTDB): domain Bacteria; phylum Actinomycetota; class Actinomycetes; order Streptomycetales; family Streptomycetaceae; genus Kitasatospora. The sequence goes on from NZ_JAHTIK010000001.1 coordinate 1,893,180, forward strand.
GTGGCCGTACACGGTGCCGCAGCGGGTGGTGTAGCGGAACAGCGCGAGGCCCGCCGCGTTGGTGCCGGGCCCGGCGGGTTCGGAGGAGCCGGGCACCCAGGCCGTCTGCTGCTGCCGGGTGGCGGGCTTCAGGCCACCCGACGGACCAGGGGCGAGCCGGATTCGCCAGCAGCACCACTCCCGGACTGCGCAGTTCCCGGCGCCCCGTATGTGGTTGACCGACTGCCTACGGCTTGGGACCGGCCGAGGGGTGCCGCAGGGCGAGGCCGTCGAGGAGGGCGTCGAGGCCGGTCTCGAAGGCGCCCTCGTCGATCGTGCGGCGGTGTTCGGCGAGCCGGTGGGCCTCGCCGAGGTGCGGGTAGTCGGCGGCGTAGACGGCGGCGTCCTCGGGGAAGCCGCCGGCGAAGGAGCCGAGGGCGGAGCCGGTGATGAAGTAGCGCATCAGGGCGCCGATCCGGGTGGCCTGGCCCCGCGGCCAGCCGGCGTCGACGAGGCAGCCGAAGACTGCGTCGGCGAGGCGCAGCGCGTTGGGGCGGCGGCCGGGGCCCTGGGCGAGGACGGGGACGACGTTGGGGTGGGCGGCGAGGGCCGCGCGGTAGCTGCGGGCCCAGTCGCGCAGGGCGGTGCTCCAGTCCTCCGGCGCGTCGAACATCGACAGGTCGACCTCGCCCATCACGCTGTCGACGACGGCGTCGAGGAGGTCGTCCTTGGTGGCGAAGTGGTTGTAGAGGGAGGGTCCGCTGACCGAGAGTTCGGTGGCGAGGCGGCGGGTGGAAAGCGCGTCCAGACCGTCGGCGTCGACCAGGGCGAGCGCGGCGTCGACGATCCGCTCGCGGCTGAGCAGCGGGGTGCGCGGGCGGGCCATGCGGTCGCGGCCTCCGATCGGGTGGGGTGTCACACATTCTTGCAGGCGGCCCCTTCCGCGGGCGGGGCGGTGGGGCTACGCTCCCATTAAAACTTGCACTGCTAGTTTATGGAGTGTCCGCCGCCATGAATCTTGAGCTGTCCGAGGAGCAGGCCGCCGTCCGCGACCTCGCCGCGGCCTTCACCGACCGCGAGATCGTGCCGCACGCGGCCGCCTGGGACCGCGCCGAGTCCGTGGACCGCGACATCGTCGGCAAGCTCGGCAAGCTCGGATTCCTCGGCCTGACGATCCCCGAGGAGTACGGCGGCAGCGGCGGCGACCACCTGGCGTACTGCCTGGCACTGGAGGAACTCGGCCGCGGCGACTCCGCGGTGCGCGGCATCGTCTCCGTCTCGCTCGGCCTGGTCGGCAAGTCGATCGCCGGGTACGGCACCGAGGAGCAGAAGCGGGCCTGGCTGCCCCGGCTCACCTCCGGCGAGGTGCTCGGCTGCTTCGCCCTGACCGAGCCCGGCACCGGCTCCGACGCGGCCAATCTGACCACCCGGGCCGTGCGGGACGGCGACGACTGGCTGATCACCGGCGGCAAGACGTTCATCACCAACGGCACCTGGGCGAAGGTCGCACTGGTCTTCGCCCGCACCGGCGAGGACGGCCACCGCGGCATCACCGCCTTCCTGGTGGAGACCGGCCTGCCCGGCTTCGAACGGCGCACGATCCACGGCAAGCTCGGACTGCGCGGCCAGGCCACCGCCGAGCTCTCGTTCGACAACGTCCGGGTGCCGGACGGCGCCCGGCTCGGCGCCGAGGGCCAGGGCTTCCGGGTCGCGATGTCCGCGCTCGCCAAGGGCCGGATGTCGGTCGCGGCCGGCTGCGTCGGCATCTCCCGGGCCTGCCTGGAGGCCGCGGTGAAGTACGCCGGCGAGCGCGAGCAGTTCGGCAAGCCGATCGCCTCCCACCAGCTGGTGCAGGAGCTGCTCGCCGACATCGCCGTCGACGTCGAGGCGTCCCGGCTGCTCACCTGGAAGGTCGCCGACCTGATCGAGCGCGGCCTGCCCTTCGCCACCGCGTCCTCGACCGCCAAGCTGTACGCCAGCGAGGCGGCGGTGCGCGCCGCCAACAACGCCCTGCAGGTGTTCGGCGGCTACGGCTTCATCGACGAGTACCCCGTCGGCAAGTACCTGCGCGACGCGCGGGTCATGACCCTCTACGAGGGCACCAGCCAGATCCACAAGCTGCTGATCGGGCGATCCCTGACCGGCATCAACGCGTTCTAGAGTCCACGAGACACGATAGGAGCCCGACGAAGTGCGTCCCGTCTACTTCGCCGCCGCCCGCCGCACCCCGATCGGGCGGCTGCGCGGCGCGCTGTCCACCGTCCGGCCTGACGACCTGTCGGCCGCCGTCCTCTCCGGTCTGCTGGCCGACGTGCCGCAGCTCGACCCGGCCCTCATCGACGACGTCTACTGGGGCGCCGCCAACCAGGCCGGCGAGGACAACCGCAACGCCGCCCGGATGGCCGTGCTGCTCGCCGGGCTGCCCGACAGCATCCCCGGCGCCACCGTCAACCGGCTGTGCGCCTCCGGCATGGAGGCCGTCACCGCCGCCGCCCGGACGATCGGCTCCGGCGAGGCCGAGGTCGTCGTCGCCGGCGGCTGCGAGTCGATGACCCGCGCCCCCTTCGTGCTGCCCCGCCCCGACGAGGCGATGCCGCACCGGATGGAGACCTTCGACACCCGGCTCGGCTGGCGGCTCACCAACCCGCGGATGAAGGAGCTGCACGGCGTCCTCTCCATGGGCGAGACCGCCGAGGAGGTCGCCGCGCGCTACGGCGTCACCCGCGAACAGCAGGACGCCTTCGCGCTGCGCAGCCACCAGCGGGCCGCCGCCGCCCGCAAGGACGGCCACTTCGACGCCGAGCTGCTGCCCGTCGTCCGGCCGGACGGGGTGACCGTCTCCGAGGACGAGTCGATCCGCGAGGACACCACCCTCGAGAAGCTGGCCCGCCTCACGCCGGTCTTCCGTGCGGGCGGCACCGTCACCGCGGGCAACGCCTCGCCGATGAACGACGGCGCCGCCGCGCTGCTGCTGGTCTCCGAGGAGGCGCTCGGCCGGCTCGGCCTGGAGCCGCTCGGCCGCTACGTGGCCGGCGCCTCGGCCGGCGTCCACCCGGACGTGATGGGCATCGGCCCCGTCCCCGCCACCCGCAAGGTGCTGGCCCGGGCCGGCTGGCAGGTCGGCGACGTCGAGGAGGCCGAGTTCAACGAGGCCTTCGCCGCCCAGGCCCTCGCCTGCGTCAACGAGCTCGGCTTCGACCAGGACCTGGTCAACCCGAGCGGCGGAGCGATCGCGCTCGGCCACCCGCTGGGCGGCTCCGGCGCCCGCATCCTCACCACCCTGCTGCACCGCATGCGCCGGACCGGCGCCCGGCGCGGCCTGGCCACCATGTGCGTCGGTGTCGGACAGGGCACCGCCGTACTCGTCGAGAAGAACTGAGGGAACATCAGATGACGCGATTCGCAGGCAAGGTGGCCGTGGTGACCGGCGCCGCCCAGGGCATCGGCGCGGCCACCGCCGCACGGCTCGCCGAGGAGGGCGCGACCGTGGCCGTCGTCGACCTCACCGCCGAGCGGGCGCAGGCCGCCGTCGACGCGATCACCGCCAAGGGCGGCACCGCCCGCGCGTACGGCTGCGACGTGGCCGACTACGACGCGGTCGACGCCGTGTTCGCGCAGATCGTCGAGGACCTCGGCGCGCTGCACATCCTGGTCAACAACGCCGGCATCACCCGCGACAACCTGTTCTTCAAGATGGCGAAGAACGACTGGGACGCCGTCCTCACCGTCAACCTCACCAGCGCCTACAACTGCAGCCACGTGGCGCAGAAGTACATGGTGAAGCAGAAGTACGGCAAGATCGTCTCGCTGAGCTCGCGCTCCGCCCTCGGCAACCGCGGCCAGGCCAACTACGCCGCCGCCAAGGCCGGTATCCAGGGTCTGACCGCCACCCTGGCGATCGAGCTCGGCCCGTTCAACATCAACGTCAACGCGGTCGCCCCCGGCTACATCGCCACCGCGATGACCGCCGCCACCGCCGAGCGGGTCGGCTCCTCCGCCGAGGACCACCAGGCGATGGCGGCCGAGCGGACCCCGCTGCGGCGGGTCGGGCAGCCGGAGGAGGTCGCCTCGGTGGTCGCCTTCCTCGCCAGCGAGGACGCCTCGTACGTCAGCGGCCAGACGCTGTACATCAACGGCGGCGCCCGCTGACGGACGGGACGCGTCCGCCAGCACCGGCTCGGCAACGGGCGGGCTTACCGAATCCGGGGGTGGTCTTTACCCGATCCGGTGGCCCATCGCGGTGATGGCGACGGCCCCGGGGTGACTATGGATCAACGGGCCCCGGCCCGGTGGGATGTGGGGTGCCGACCGACCGGTCGGCACCCCTCCACCGAGGAGTCCCATGGGCACGCATCCCGTCACCGCGGGTCCCCGCTCCACCGTCCGGGCGCTCGCGCTGCTCGCCGTCGGGGCCACCGCCCTGGCCGGCGGCACCGCCGTCGCCCGGCCGGCCGCCGGGTCCGCCTTCCACGGGCCGGCCGTCCACGTCCGGCCCGCGTCGAGCGGCCACATCAGCGCGGCCGGCCGCACCGCCCCGATATCGACCGCCGAGTGCGTCGCACAGATCGGCATCCACTGCTACTCGCCGCTGCAGTACCGCACCGCCTACAACCTCGACCCGCTCTACCGGCAGGGCGTCACCGGCAAGGGCCGGACGATCGTCATCGTCGACTCCTTCGGCTCCCCGACGATCCAGCACGACCTGGAGGTCTTCGACAAGCAGTGGGGGCTGCCCGACACCAACGTCGAGGTGGTCAAGTGGGGCAACGTGCCGCCGTTCGACCCGACCAACGAGGAGCACACCGGCTGGGCCGGCGAGACCACCCTCGACGTCGAGTACGCCCACGCCATCGCCCCGGACGCGCACATCGTGCTGGTGGAGACCGGCGTCGCCGAGACCGAGGGCGTCACCGGCCTGCCGGAGATGATGGACGCCGAGAAGGCGCTCATCAAGGCCGGCCGGGCCGACGTGATCTCGCAGAGCTTCGGCGCCACCGAGAACACCTTCCCCGGCTTCGACAAGCACGACTTCTCGTCCATCGAGAAGCTCCGGTACGCCTTCAAGGAGGCCGCCGCCCGGGACGTCACCGTGCTCGCCGCCTCCGGCGACAACGGCGCGACCGACGCCATGGAGAACGGCTCCGACCTGTACCCGTACAAGGTCAACTCCTGGCCGTCCGCCGACCCGCTGGTCACCTCCGTCGGCGGCACCCAGCTCACCCTGGACGACAAGGGCGCCCGCACCGCCCCCGACAAGGTCTGGCACGACGACTACGGCGCGGCCGGCGGCGGCGTCTCCGGGGTCTTCGAGCGCCCCTGGTACCAGGCCGGCGTGGCCAAGGTGACCGGCAACCACCGCGGCACCCCGGACATCTCGATGAGCGCCGCCGTCGACGGCGCGGCCTGGACGTACGAGTCCTACGACCCGACCCGGGTCGGCTGGCACCTCACCGGCGGCACCAGCGAGGCCACTCCGATCTTCTCGGGCGTCGTCGCCCTCGCCGACCAGCTCGCCGGGCACCGCCTCGGCCAGCTCAACTGGCGGATGTACGGCCTGGCGATGCTGCCCGCCAAGTGGAGCGGCATCACCGACGTCACCGCGGGCGACAACTCCTGGGACAAGGTGACGGGCTACCAGGCGGCCCCCGGCTACGACCTCGCCTCGGGCCTCGGCACCGTGGACGGCACCCGTTTCGTGCACGCGCTCGCCGGACGCTGACCCGCCCCGCACCTCCGGGCCGTCCCGCCGCTGTCGGCGGGGCGGCCCTCCGGCGTCCGCGGCCCTCCGGTGGCCGACCCGCGCCGGACGTCAGCCCTCGCCGGACGTCATCCCTCGGCGGACGTCATCCCTCGCCGGACGTCATCCCTCGGCGGACGTCAGCCCTCGGCGGCGGCCGCAGCCAGCTTCGCGAGGTAGCGTTCGGCGGCCCGCAGCTTGCGGCCGTCCGGGCCCGGCAGGTGGGCCCGCAGCTCGATGATCTCCGGGGCGATCCGGATCGCCTCGACCGGATCGGCCACCGCCCGCCAGCAGGCCTCGGCGTTGGTGGCCGCCCGCTGGGTCTCCGGGTCCTCCGCCCCCGCGGTGCCGAGCAGCGCCAGGGCCACCTCCCGGTACAGGTCGGCGGCCAGCACCGTACGGCCCGCCAGCCGGGAGACGTGTGCGCGGACCTGACGGACCTGCAGCACCTCCGGGGCCGCCGTGCCGTGCACGGCCACCGCCTCCTCCTCCAGGGCGAGGGCGAGTTCGGCAGCGGTGTCGTGCTCGCCGGCGTCGGCGGCCCGGACGATCCGGCCCACCGCGTCCCGGTAGTCCGAGGCCGGCTCCGCCGCGGGCTCCGCGGAGGGGGACGCCTCGGTCCGCTTGCCCAGCTCCACCCGGTCCGTCCGCTTGCCCAGCTCCACCCGGTCCGTCCGCTTGCCGAGCTCGACCCGGGCCGCGCGCGTACCCGCCGCGGCCCCGGGCTCCTCGGCCGATGCGCCCATCGGGTCGGGGACGACCGCGGTCCGCGCGAGTTCGGCCGTCTCGGCCGCCGCCTCCGTGGAGAGCGGCGGCGGCACCGGCGGGTCGCCGGGCAGCTGCTTGCGCAGCGACACCGGGCGGGGCGGGCGCGGCGGCGTGGGCGGCACCCCCGGCTTCAGCAGCGAGACCGGGCCGCGCGGCACGGCCTGCTGTTGCGCCTTGGCCAGGGTGATCCGGGGCGCGGCCGAGGCCGGTGCCGCCGGGCGGGGCCGGCCGGGGCGGGCCCCGGGCCGCTTCGGCTGGACGGCCGAGGGGCGGGGTGCCTCGTTGAGCCGGGCCTCGGTGGAGGTGTCGCCGATCTGCCGCGAGGTGTTCCGGAAGACCGGGCGGTCCGGAGCGTGCGACTGCAGGACGGCGGCCTCCGGCCGGAGCACCGAGTGCACCTGCCCGCGCAGCTCCTCCGGCGCGAGCACCGGTCCCGCGCCGGGGACGCCGACGTGCAGCACCTCGATCAGCGCGCGGGTGAACGTGCCGACCTGGTCCGGGTCCGGGTTGACCACGGCCCACAGCGGCACGCCGTCGGTGAGCGGCGAGATGGTGCTCTGCACCAGTGGCCAGGCGGTCTGGTCCGCGCTCAGGTCGCCGACGACCAGGGTGTCCCACTCCTGCGGGCGGTGCTGCAGCTCCGTGGCCACGGCGTGCCAGGGCAGGGTGTCGTGCGAGCGGGCGTCACGGAGCGTCAGGAAGAGCTGCTCGCCGCGCCGGTCCGTGACCAGGTGCCCGCCGATGTGGACGAGCAGCGGGCCCGGGTGCCGGGCGGCGGCGCGCAGGTGGGCGAGGACGGTCTGCGGGTCACCGGCACCGGGGAGGTGGACGGCGTCGACCGCGTCCGATGCCAGCAGGACGTGCGGGGAGACGGCCGCCAGCATCGCGGACAGCACCGGCGCCTGCGAGCTGCCACGGCCCCAGGGCCGGCGACCGGTACTGCCGTAGCCGCCCTCGACGACCAGGATCCGGCCGCGCAGGCCGGCGCCGAATCCGCGCAGCTGCGGGGCTGCGGGCTGGCCGGTCGGCCCCGGGCCGGGCGGGACCGTCGCAGCGGTCAGGGGCGCAGCCGCAGGCGGCGGCACGGGTGCCGGGCCCGGCGGCTGCGGCGGCGGGGCGGGCGGCAGGGTGATGGCCGGCATGGTGGCCGTCCAACCGGTGTGCGGCACGGGAGCGGGCGGCTCGGCCTGCTCCTCGCCGGGCCGGTACCCGGCCGGCCCCGGGGGCGTGTCCGTGTCGAACGGTCTCCGCTCGCCGCCGCCGGAGGCCGCTGTCACGTCCGCCACGCCCGGTCACCGCCCCGCCCCGCCGCCCGCCGCGGCCTCGCCCTTGACTGCGCGATGCCCGCCACCACGCACGATTTCGCCACCATACGGGGTGATCCCGGGCCCTTTCCAGGCCGGGTCTTCGATCACCCCCCCGGCGGGTGGCGGAGCCGTCGGTCCGTCAGTAGGTCACGGTGATCCGGCGGGCGGGCCCGTCCACCCGGACGGTGCCGCCGTAGGGGATCACCACCTGAGGGTCGGTGTGGCCGAGGTCGACGTCGAACACCGCCATGGTGTCCGGCGCGTACGCCGCCAGCGCGCGCAGCACCGCCTCGCGCTGCTCCGTCCGGTGCGCGGCGCGCTGCCCGGCGTCGTTCGGCCGGTCGAAGGACCATGCCTTCGCCCGGCCCATCAGCAGCGCGGGGAAGCGGGCGAGCAGCCCGCGCTCCCCCATGTTGCGCAGGATCCGGAACACCTCCTCGCCGGACGGGAGTTCCTCCGAGGTCTCCAGGAAGAGCACGCAGCCCTCGTACGCCTCGGGGCTGCGGATGCCCCGGTCGGCCATCAGCAGCCAGCCGAGGATCTCCAGGTTGCCGCCCCAGCTGACCCCCTCGACCACCCGGTCCGGCCGGTGCCAGGTCCAGCCCTCGGCGGGCTGCATCTGCGCCTCGGACTCGAAGGTCGCCGGGTCCTGCCAGGGCCGGTCGACGTCGTTGAACTCCGCGGGCTCGGCCAGTTCGTACGGGCCGGAGGTGAAGAGCGCGGCGCGCGCCGAGGCCCCGGTGACGGGGTGCAGCGCGCCCGGTCGGCCGAACTCGGTCATCACGGACGCGCCGTGGTAGCCGACGATGCCGAGGTTCCAGAGGTGGGTGAGCAGGTTGGTGTTGTCGCTGAACCCGAAGAACGGCTTCGGGTTGGCGCGGATCAGCTCGTCGTCCAGGTACGGCAGCACGGTGATCTGGTCGTCGCCGCCGATGCTGGCGATCACGGCCTTGATCTCCGGGTCGGCGAAGGCCGCGTGGATGTCCGCGGCCCGCTCCTGCGGCGAGCAGCCCGTCCGCCGGGTGGTCGGGTACTCCACCGGCTTCAGACCGAACTCCTCGGCGATGCGGCGCAGACCGAGGTCGAAGGGCAGCGGCAGGACGGCCGGCAGACCGGAGGACGGCGAGAGGATCGCCACCCGGTCGCCGGGCTCCGGCTTGGGCGGGTACAAGGGAGCTGTCATGCTCCGATCGTAGATTCGACCCGCCCGTGCGCCGAAGCCGATTTCGGCAGCGCGCACGAGAGCCGGCCGCCATGACGGTCGGTCAGTTCGGCTGCTCCCGGACGACCAGCAGGGTCTTGCCGGTGGTCGCCCGCGACTCGATCGCGGCGTGCGCCTCGGCCGCGCGCTCCAGCGGGAACCGCTGCCCGATCACCGGTCGGAGCCGGCCGGCCGCACCCTCGGCGAGCGCCTCGGCGGTGACCTCACGCAACAGTGCCGGGGCCGGCCGGGCCGGTGAGACGAGTTCCACTCCGCGGGCCGCGGCCGTCTCCGGCGGGATCGCCGCCCAGCTGCCGCCGGCCAGGCCGTAACTGACCATCCGCCCGCCGGGCGCGAGCAGTTCGAAGGCGTCCCGGGCGAGGTCGCCGCCCACACCGTCGAGGACGACGTCCAGCCCGCCGGCACCGGCCCGGACGAGCTCCGGCCAGCCGGCGTCCCGATAGTCCACCGCGAGCTTCGCGCCGAGGCGCGCCGCCACGGCCGCCTTGTCCGGGCCGCCCGCCGCGCCGGCCACGGTCGCACCCGCGGCCGCGGCCAGCTGCACCAGCAGGCTGCCGACGCCGCCGGCGGCCGCGAGGACCAGCACCCGGTCCCCGGCACCGACCCGGCCGGCACGCAGCTGGAGGAGCGCGGTGCGGCCGTCCGCGAGCAGCGCGACCGCCTCGTCCAGCGCCAGCCCCTCCGGCACCGCGACCAGATCGGCGGCGGCCGCGAGCGCCCGCTCGGCGTAGCCGCCGGAACCGCCGGTGGAGGTCACCACCCGGCGGCCCAGCAGGGCCCCGTCCACCCCCTCGCCGACCTCCGCCACCGTGCCACCGACCCCGTTGCCGGGCACCAGCGGCGGCACCGCGGCGAACGGGCCGCGGCCGCTCGCCCGGAACTGCGTCTCGACGAAGGTCGTGCTGGCGTACGCGACGTCCACCACGACCTGCCCCGGACCGGGCACCGGATCGGGCGCCTCGCCCGCCACCAGCACCTCGGGCCCACCGAACTCCGTCAACCACACCGCACGCACGACCGCTCCCCGGCTCGTTCCGACCCCGCACCCCCAGCCTGCAGGGTGAAGCGGACTTCAGGTCAAGCGGCGGAGCCGGATCACGGCACGACCCGGGTCACACCGCGGCGATCGGGCCGGTGTACCGGTCGGTGTAGTGGGCCAGGTACTCGGCGAGCTCGGACGCGGCCGGCACCTCCTCGTGCTGCAGCGCCTGCCAGAGCCGGTTCTCCACCCAGAAGCGGTAGGCGAACTCCTCGAAACCCGCGGCACACCGGGCGACCGCGGCACTCAGGTCCGCCGGCCCCTCCGCCTCCTCCCACTCCGGCAGGCAGGCGAAGTCCAGCGGCGATCCCACCACGAACGCCTCCCCCGAGGGACGCAGGTACAGGTACCAGAACACGCAGTCCTGCTGGTCCCGCAGGAAACGGACCAGACGCGCACCCGGCTCGAACGGGCTCGGCAGCGGCTGCGACACGTCCGTCCAACAGGCCGTCACCGAGACCTCGTCCAGCACGTCGTGGCAGCGGGCCGAGGTCAGCAGGGCCACGAAATCGGCGGGCAGCTCACAGCCCGTACCGGCCAGCGCCGCCGCCACCCCGTCCAGCAGCGCCACCCGCTCCGGATCGGCCGGCCCCAGCCCGCCCAGCCAGCCGAACCCCCCGTCGAACCGGCCCGCCGCCAGCGGCGGCAGCCCCTCGAAGGGGTACCACTCATAGGTGCCGCGGCACGGCCGGTGCACCCCCAGATCGGTGGCGCACCACGCCGGGACGAACTCCACGGGCCGATCGGACCCCACGCTGCTCTCAGTGCTCACGGTGCTCACGGCTGCTCCTCCGGACGCGCTCGGCTGCTCCCTGCGCATCCTGCCGTCCGCCACTGACAATGGCCGGGGCCCGGGAATCAGCCGAGGTGGGAGAGGAGAACGGCTGCTTCGGCCCGGAGCCGCTCGGCACGGTCCGGGCGGCCGGCCCGCTCGTACGTCTCCGCCGCCTCGGCCCGCTCGGCGGCCTCGGCCCGGACGATCCCCACGATCTGTTCCTCCGTCAGCTCGCGGCGGGGCGCCTCGGCGGCACCCGCACCGATCGGGATCAGCTCGACCGCGAGATGCCGGTCGGCGCCCTCGGGGCGCTCCACCGCCTCGGCGTTGTCCAGCGCCGCGAGGGTGGGCCGCAGGGCATCGACGGCCACCTTGTCACGCGCCTTCATGGCCACCGTGAGGGCGGCCCGCAGACGGGGACGCAGGGGCAGGTCCGTACTCGTCGACTCACTCGTCATTCCCGGACGCTAACCGGGCTGCCGCCTCCGCCGCGACCGAATTCACGGGTGGCCCAGGGGCGCGGGGAACTGAGCGATCCGGATGCGGCTCGCCTTGCGGACCAGGGCTCGGCCCCGAACCTCACGGGCTGCCCACTCCCGGATTGCGCAGTCCCCGCGCCCCTGACTTGGCTGCTCACCCCGAATCAGTGGGTGCATCCACCCTCGCGTTGCGCAGTTCTCCCCAGCCTTCGGCCGGGAGGTGCTCCCACGCGTCCCGGGGGTGCTGACCCTCGGTTTGCCCTCTCAGGCGGCGAGGAGGTCGCGGAGGAGGGCCACGGTGTCCGGGTCCAGGTCGCGGCCGGTGCGGCGGCTCAGGGCGTCGAGGCGGTTGACGGCGCGCACGAGTTGGTCGCGGGCGCCCGCGGAAGCGTACGCGTAGAACAGGTCGCGGTGCAGGAGTTCGACGTCCGGGGCGACCGCGAGGGCGCGGAAGATGGCGGCCTCCGCGGTCCGGTGGTCGCCGTACTGGAGGCGCCGGACGGCGAGTTCGTGCGCGGTGTCGACGATCGCGGCGAGCATGTCCTGCCGTTCCGGTTCGGCCCAGCCGTACGCGTCGGCCGGGGCCTCGGCGAACGGTGCGCCGCGGACGAGGGCGAGGGCGTGGGCGAGCGCCGCATCGGCGGTGGAGCTGGTGGAGCGCATGCCGCGGCGGTAGAGCCCTCGGAACTCGTCCCAGTCGCAGCTGACGGTCGGGGCGAAGGTGTAGCCGTCCGGCTGGTCGGTGCGCAGGTGGGCGCGGCCGTCCGCGGAGGTGCCCAGCCAGGCGGCGAGGCGGGTGAGTTTGCCGGGTAGCGGGCTCGCGGCGAGGGAGGGTGCGAGGTCGGCGAGGTGGGCCGCGCCGGGGTGCAGTTCGCGGTCCAGGGTGGCGTGGTCGATGCCCGGGCGCAGGGCGATCAGCGCGGCGAGTTCGGTGAGGCGGGGGACGGCGGCGGGCTCGGTGGTGCCGGTGGCCCCGGTGACGTCGACCGGTCCGAGGACCCTGAGCCTCGGCGCGGTGCGGCTGGTGTGGGCCTCCGGCGAGCGGAGGATGGCGAGCAGTTCGGCGCTGTCGGTGCGGGCCGCGGCCGCGCGGGGCGAGGTGGTGGCCGGGGCCGCGACGTCGGGTGCCGGGTCGTGGGTCGGCGTCGGCTCCGGTGCGGGGGCCTGGTCCCCGGACCGGTCGGTCTGCTGGGGCAGGGTGGGCCGCGGCGGGCGGCCCGGTCCGGTGG
>NZ_JAHTIK010000001.1:1905726-1920345 GCF_025655475.1 Kitasatospora sp. DSM 101779
TGGCGCCGGTGCCGATGACCCGGGCGATCAGCCGCGGGGCGGCATCGTCGGCACCGTTGGCCGGACGGCCGTCCGAGGTGCTGCCGACGGCGGCCAGCACGGGGACGGGGACGGGCAGTTCGGCCGGTTCGAGGTCGTCGCCGGGCCCGTCCAGAGTCCACTCGGGTGCCGGGTGCTGGGTGGTGTCGCCGCAGGCGCGGACGAGTTCGGCGAGGTGGCCGTACTGGGTGTTGTCGAGGCGCTGCAGTTCGACCTGGAGGTGGAGGCCGGGCAGGGTGGCGGCGCCGGTGGCGGGCAGGGTCCAGCGGGCAACCGGTCCGCTGCCGCGTTCCGGGGCGCGGGTGATGACGGCGAGGCAGCTGCGCGGTTTGGCGTCGAGCAGTCGGCCGAGTTCGGCGGGCACCTGGCCGGCGGGCGGCTGGGCGGAGAGGACGATCTCCGGCACCCAGGCCTCGTCGGACCGGCCGCGGCTGCGGGCGTCCCGCGGGCTGGTGGCCTCGGCGGCGACCAGGGTGGCCCTGGCCCGAGCGGTGCGCGGGCCGAGCGCGCCGAGCGCCTGTTCCAGCGATTCGTAGCGGTGGACGCGTTCCGCGGCGCGGCCGGCGATCGGCAGGTCCTCGGCGAAGCCCACCAGGTGCAGGTGGAGGCGGTCGGCGAGCGGGCTGTGCGCGAGTTCCAGGGCGAGGGTGCGCAGCACGTCGCGGGCGTCGTCCGGGTGGCCGGAGAGGTGCACCAGCCGGACGGTCTCCAGGTCGGCGAGGACGACGGAGCCGTCCGGCGAGGTGCCGAGCGTGACCAGGGCCGGGTAGGGCGCCGAGGACTTGGCGGCCTGGCCGGGCGACAGCAGTTCGTTGGAGTCCTCGGGGCACCACCAGACGTTGGCGGCGTGCGCGGCCCGGAACGGTGCGATCGGCACGGCCGGGCCGGACAGGTGGAGTTCCACGGTGCGGCCGGGGGTGATCCGGGCGGCGACCAGGGAGGGCAGCCGCTTGCCGGTACGGACGGTGTTGCGGGCGAGCGTGCGCAGGGCGCGGTCCAGCAGCTCCAGGGCGGGCACGTTCTGGCGGGCCTTCAGTTCGGCCTCGAAGGCGGCGGCGGACGGCTCCGGCATGGTGATCCGGTGCCGGGGCCGGCGGGCGCGCTGCTGGTCGCCGCGGCGGCGGGCGACCGTGCCGATCATGATGGCCGCCAGCAGCACGCCGACGGTGGAGGCGGCGAGTGCGGTGGTGTAGTCGCCGGAGGCGGCGTGCGCCTCGTGGCCGACTCCGGCGGGGACGGCCGGCGGCGCCGGGGTGTGCTTCGCCGGCGCACTGGGCGCGGGGCTCTTCGGTGCCGACGATACGGGCGCGGGCGACGCGGGCGCGGGCGACGCGGGTGCGGGCGTGCTCGGCGCGGGCGTCGCGGGCGCCGGGGTGGACTGCGCGGGCGGCTGCGGGGTCTGCTGCTCGGGCTGCGGCTGCTGCGGGGCGGGCTGCTGGGCGCCGGGGACGGTCAGCACCGTGCCGGGCACCAGCACGTCCGGGTCGGTGAGCCGTTCTCCGTCGGGAGCGCGGACGCCGCGGTTGGCCTCGAAGAGTTCGGGCCACCTGTCGCCGCTGCCGAGTTCACGCTGCGCGATGGCGGAGAGACTGTCGCCCGGGGCGACGGTGACGGAGGCGTGCTGCGGGGCCGGCGCGGGGCCCTGCTGCGGGGCCGGGGCGCCGCCGGCGGTGTCGGGCTTGGCGTCGCCGGGCATCAGCAGCTTCCAGCCGGGGTGGATCGGCCGATCGGCGTCGAAGCGCCGCCCGGAGTCGTCCATCACCCGGCCGTCGTTGAGCCTGGCGATCTCCTGCCAGCGCTCCCCCGAGCCGAGTTGGCGCTCGGCGATGGACCAGAGGCTGTCGGCGGGCCGGGTGTCGCGGACGGTGTAGCCGGGGTGGTCCTGGGCGGGGGCGGCCGGGGCTGCGGCGGGCGCGGCCGCGGGCAGCGCAGCGTACTGCGGTGCTGCGGGCAGGGCGGCCGCGACGGCCTGCGGGCCGCGTTCGGGGACGGCGGCGAAGGCCGAGCCGGCCACCGGCAGCAGGGCGAGGACGGCGCCGACCAGGCCGGCCGCGATCCGCTGGCTCCAGCCGAACGCCGGGATCCGGCGGGCGACCCGGCCGCGGAGCTGGGCCGGGATCTCCAGCAGGACGGCCAGCGCGAAGCAGAGCCAGGCCACCCAGCCGACGCCGACCAGCGCCCACAGGAAGAGCCGTCCGTCGTCGGGGCTGGTGAGGACCTCCACCGCGCCGCCGCCGGTGGCGGGTTCGCCCATCGAGGCGACCGCCAGGGTGCCGTAGCCGAGCAGGGCGGGCAGGCCGGCCAGCAGGGCGATCAGCGCGATCAGGGCGCCGAGGGCGGCGGCCAGCGGGCCGGCGGTGCGGCGGCGTCGCGGCCGGACGGGTACCGGACGCCGGACGCCGGCGGGTGCCGGGGTCCCGGGGGCGCCGGGGCGGGCGGGGTCGTCGGCTCGTCGCGCGGCCATCAGCCGTTCTCCGCTTCCGTGATGCCGTGCACGAGGGTGGCCTTGCCGTACCCGTGCACCTCGAGGTGGGTGAAGTCGGGGAGCACCGCGCCGATCAGGGCGCTGGTGTAGGTGCCGGTGGTCCGCACCTCGACGGTGTGGTCGTCCACCAGCCGGGTCGTCCCGGTGAGGTTGTAGGCCCGCAGGTAGTCGTCGGCGGCCCGCTCGGCGGCCTCGTGGCTGACGATGCGGTAGCCGCGGCCCTGCAGCACGGCCTCCACGTCGAGCTGCTGGCTCGCGACGCGGGCGGCCTCCTGAGCGCGGGCGTCGGCGCGTTCGATGGCGCGCAGCCGCCCGCCGAGGTCGAGCACGATGCCGACCAGGACGACCAGGGCGGCCGCGCAGATCGCCACGTACACCGACAGTGCGCCGTCGTCCGGGCCGCGGCGGCGCCGCGGCGGTGTTCTCCGGTGTGCCACCGGCCCCCCTCTCCTGCTCAGTCGCCTCGGTACCGGTCGACGACCGAGGTGAACTCCCCCGTCATGGTCTTGTCCCCCTGGAGCGCGTCCACACCCAGCAGGTCGCGCAGCGGCACCGAGCAGCGCACCCGCACGGTGACGGTGCCGAGTTCGCCGCCGGGGGTCTGCAGGGTGCCGTAGGAGACCGGGGTGACCGGGTCCTGCGCGCAGCGGACCTTGCGCCGGCCGAGGACGTCCTGCACGGCGTCCGCGGCGGCCTGCCGGGCGCCGTCCTCGGTGCGGGCGAGCGAGGCGGCCCGGGCGCCGGCCCGGGCGGCCGCGTCGACGACGGCGCCGGTGCTCTGCACCCGGCCGGCGGCGACCACGATCAGCACGAAGGCGAGCACCACGGGCAGCAGCAGCGCCGCCTCGACGGGGACGGCGCCGGTGTCGCGGCCCGCGGCGGGCCGCCGGCGGGCGGCGCGGGCGGTCACTGCCGGCCGCCCTGCGGGACGAACCGCTCGCGGGGTGCGCTGAGCGTCTCGGTGATGGTCAGCCGGTCGAAGAACGGCACGACGGACTGCGGACGGACCGTCACCGTCATCTGCTGGGTCTCGGCGTCGGAGCCGGTGTGGTCGACGGCCTGGAGTTCGGCGAGCCGGCCGAAGCGGGCGAGGAACTCCCGTACCCGCGCGTCCCCGTCCTCGGCGGTGGCACCGCGCACCCGGCCGGCGTCCACGCCCTCGCGCAGCGCGGTGAGGGCGACCTGGTCGGCGTACCACCAGAGCGAGGCCTGCACCACGAGCATGACGGCGGTCAGCACGATCGGGAAGACGATGGCCAGGCCGAGGACGACCGCCCCGCGGTCGCGCGGTGCGGCGGTGCGCAGCGCGGCGGGGACGCACGGACGGTGGATCACTTCACCGCGTCCGGGACATCGGTGGGGATCTTCTGCTCGGCCTTGCCGGCGAGCAGCTTGACGGCGGCCAGCACCGCACCGGCGATGGCCACCAGGACGATGATGGTGAGGGCGAGTTCGATGCTGATCGCGCCGCGGTCGCCGGAGGCGCGGGCGGCGCGCAGTCTGCCGAGACGCACGTGCAGGTAGGGCATGCCGAGGTGCAGGGGCAGCAGGACGGGCAGCAGGAGGGCGGTGGCCAGGGGCTTGAGCCTGGCCGCGGTCTCGGTCATGGTGTGGTCTCCAGGACGGGCGGTCGGGTGGGCGTCGGCTGCTCAGCTGACGTCGAGCATCTGGTACAGCGCGGGGAAGACGATCAGCACCGTCATGAGCAGGGTGAGCGCCGATCCCGGCGCGACCATCCGCTCGCTGTCGGTGTTGGCCTGCGCCAGTTCCTCGGCGAGCAGTTCGCCGCGGAGGCTCTTGGCGCGGGCACGCAGGGTGTCGTACACGGCGGCGCCGTCGGTGCCGGAGATCCGCATGATGTCGGCGAGGTCCTGGAGGGGCGTCAGACCGAGCTCGGCGGCGAGGGCGTCGAGGCCGTCCCAGGGCGGCAGGCGGTCGGTCGCGGCGCGTTCCAGGGCGTCCCGGATCCGCCGGAAGACGGTGCCGCGGCCGACCGTGGCGGCCCGCCGCAGGGCCTCCGCGGGTCCGCAGTCGGCGGCCCGTTCCAGGGCGACGAGTTCCAGGTATGCGGCGATGCCGTGCAGGTACTCGGTGCGGGCCTCCTTGGCCTCGCCGGCCACGATGCCGTCCGGGACGAGCCAGAGCACGGCGGCCAGCACCGGGCCGGCCAGCAGGGGGACGGCGACCGGCAGGCCGAACCCGGCGACCGCGGCCATCGCCACCAGGTAGCCGGGCAGGACGAGTCCGACCAGCGCGAACAGCAGCTTGTGCGCCATGAACCGGGCCGGGCTGCGGCCGATCAGGGCGAGCTGCTGGTGCGGGATGCGGGCGCCGGGCAGCCGCAGCGAGTCGGCGCCGATCCGGTCGTACCAGGCGGGGCGGGCCTCCTCGGCGGGGCGCGGGTCGGGGGTGCGGTGCAGTCGGCCGAGCGCCTGGCCGAGGTCCGGCGGCGCGGGGCGGAGTTCGGCGATCAGCAGGGCGAGGCCGCCGGCCGCGGCGCCGCCCGCGAGCACGGCCCAGGGCGAGATCATCGGACCTCCTTGGCCGCGGCGGCGGCCTCCGGCGCCGGCTCGGCCTCGACCCGGTCGCCGGGCATCCGGCCGGCCTTGCTTCGCCGGTCGGGCTCGATCAGGCGGGGCAGCGGGCTGTGCGCGGCGAGCGAGCGCATCCAGGCGATCACGCCGACGAACGCGGCGGCGACCACCGCGAGCACCACCTGGCCGGTGACGCTCGCGTAGGGCGCGGTGTAGCGCGGGTTGAGGGCGCCGGCCGCGATCACCACGAGGATGATGCCGACCAGCCAGCGCACGGTGGTGCGGTGCTTGGCCCGGTCGGCCTCGATGGCGCGGCGCTGGCGGACCTCCTCGCGGACCGACTCGGCGATGTCGGCGAGCGCCCGGGCCAGGCCGGGGCCGCTGTCGCCGGCCCGCAGCAGCAGCGCGGCGAGCACCTTGTCGGCGGTGGCGTCGGCGAGTTCGTCGCCGAAGGCGCGCAGTGCGTCCTCCGGCCGCCAGCGGGACTGAAGCCGGGCGGCGAGGTCGCCGATCTGGGTCTCCAGGGCGGGCGGCGCGGTGCGGCGGCTGGTGACGATGGCCTGGTTGAGGCCGACGCCGAGCAGCAGCACGTCGGCGAGGCGCTGCGTCCACTCGGCGAGCGCCTCCAGCCGTTCGATCCGCCGGGTGTCGGAGCGGGTGGCGTCGTACAGCCAGGGCAGGCCGAAGACGGCGAGCGGCAGCAGCAGCACGGTCAGCGGGATCCCGGTGAACAGCCAGGCGCCGGCGCCGCCGGCCGTCGCGAGCACGGCCTGGACCTGCCGTGTCCTGGCCCGGCCGGGGCTCGCCGTGCCGGGAGCGCCGTACCAGAAGGTGTGCAGCCGGCCGCTGCCCGGCCGGGCCTCGGGCTTCTCCTCCCGGGTGCCGACCAGGCCGGCCACCAGGGCGACCAGCCCGCCGGCGACGGCGAGGCCGCAGAGCACGAAGAGCAGCATCAGCGGGCACCGCCGATCCGCAGTGCCAGCGGGGCGCCCCAACTACCGTACGGGGACTGCAGCAGGCCCGCGTCGAAGCCGGCCCTGCGTAGGTCGTCCAGGCACTGCGGCGGGGTGTGCGGCACGGCCCGCGGCTCGCCCTGCTCGGTGCGCGGGCCGAAGACCTGGTTCATCGCCGGGCGGCCGCTCTCGCCGAGGCCGGTGACCTCCAGGACGTGCGAGACGAAGCGGTGCCGGCGGCCGCCGACCGCCGTCTCGTCGACCATGGTGACGTGCACGACGAAGTCGACAGCGTTGGCGGTGAGCCGGTAGGCGAGGCTGTCGGTCATGTGGGCGCCGTACTCCAGGCAGAGTTCGGCGATGCGGTCGACCACCATGTGCGGGGCGCGGGCGTGCAGGGTGCACATCGAGCCGCCCTCGCCGTTGGTCATCACCCGCAGCATCGGCACCACCTCGGCGGAGCGGACCTCGCCGACGATGATCCGGGAGAGCGTCATCCGCAGCGCGGCCGGGATGAGTTCACCGATCGTCAGCTCGCCGGCGACCCGGCCGTCGACCCGCTCGCCGTTGCCCTCGCGGGCCTCCATCGGCACCACCTGGCGCAGGTGGCCGAGGGTGTGCAGCCACAGCTCGAACTCGGTCTCCAGGGTGCCGACCCGCTCGTCCGGCGGGATCTCGGCGGCCATCGCACGCAGCAGGCTGGTCTTGCCGACGCCCTGGGTGCCGGTGATCATGACGTTCTTCTTGGCTCGGATCGCGGCCGCCAGGAAGGCCGCCAGCGTCGCGTCGAGGGTGCCGAGTCCGACCAGGTCGCCGAGCGTCGCCGAGGCGACCCGGTGCCGGCGGATCGCCACGTACGGGCGCGGGGTGACCTCGGTCAGCGCCTGCAGGCGCATGCCGCCCTCCAGCCGCAGCGCCAGGGTGGGGCTGGCGGTGGAGAGGCTGCGTTCGCCGCCGCCGTGCTGGCGGGCCAGGTCCTGCAGCAGTTCGACGAGTTCGGCGTCGCTGTCGGCGATCGGCGACACCTGCCGCAGCGGCTCGTTCGCCCGCGACACCCAGACGTCGTCGCAGCCGTTGACCAGGATGTTCTCGATCTCCGGGTCGTCCAGGTACGGCTGCAGCCGGCCGGCCCGGAACAGCAGGTCGTAGACGGCCTCGGCGAGCGCGCGGTCCTGGTCCCGGGTCGGCGGGATGCCGTGGGTCTGCGCGTACGCGTCGGACCAGCGCGCGACGGCCTCCTCGATCAGCGCCCGGCCGCGCTGGCGCCGGGTGGCCCGGTCGACCTCGCCGGAGCCCTCCAGTTTGGCGAGCTGCTGGTGGAGTTCGGCCGCGACCTGGCGCTTGAGCTCCCGGGCGACCTGCGGGTCGACGGCCGGCCGGACGCCGACCGGCTGCAGAGCGGGCACCGCCGCGACCGGCGCCGCGGGCCCGGACGGCCGCACGGGGCCCGGCACGACGCCCGGGCCCGGCACGGCACCGGGGGTCGGCACGGCACCGGGGGTCGGCAGCTGCCAGGGCAGCGAGGACGGCCCCTGCTGGAGCGGACTACCGCGCACGGAGCACCTCCCCGTACCCGGTCTGCGGCTGCTGCCGGTCCGGCGGCGGGAAGGGCGCGGGCGCCGGCGGCTGCGGGACGGCCGGCGGCGCGATGTGCTGCGGGAAGCCGGCCGGCTGCGGCTCGGACGTCGGAGCCCACGGCTGCCGCGGCGTCACCGGCCCGAGCACCGGGCCGGGTGCGGGGGCCGGCGCGGGACGGGCCTGCGGCTGCGGGTACGACTGCGGGTACGGCTGCGGCTGGGCCTGCACCTGCGGGTACGGCTGGGGCTGCGGGGCGAGCCGCTGCCGGCGGCGGGCCGCGACCTCCTGGATCCGGTCGGCCGCGCTGCGCACCGTCCGCATCAGCTCGGAGCGGACGAACCGCCGGTCGGCCGTGTCCCCGCCGTCGGAGAGCACCTTGGCCGTGCGGGGTGCGAAGGGCAGCTGACCCAGCGCGGAGACACCGAGTTCGCGGGCGGCCTCGGCCAGCGGGTACGGACCCTCGGCGACCGGCAGCAGCCCGAGCGCGTCGGCGCCGGAGCCGGCGCTCTCCAGGTCGTCGCGGAGCGCGGCGAGCCGCGGCCGGGCGGCGGACAGGCCGCGCAGGGTGGTGCGGGCGGTCGCCACCACCACGTCGGCCCGCCGGGCCAGCACCGCGCCCGGGCCGGCCGCGCCGGAGCGGCCGAGGTCGACGATCACGTCGTAGCCCTGCGGGTCCAGCGCCTGGAAGGTGTCGGCGAGCGGCTCCCAGGTGTACGCGAGACCGGGTGCCTGGGCGGGGTCGGTGAGGCCGGGCAGCAGCAGCCGGTCTGCGGTGCCCTCCGGGGAGAGGTCGACGAGCTGCTCCCAGACGGTCTGGGCGAGCAGGCCGCGGCGGTCCGCCACCGCGAGGTTGCGCAGCCCGTACACCGCCTCGATGCGGCCCTCCAACGCGCCGGCCAGGACGGCGCCGCCGTCCGGGTCGCACTCGGCGAGCAGCACCTTGCGGCCCGGCTGCAGCGGCCAGCTGAGCAGCAGGGCGAGGGCGGTGGTGGTGGCCCCGGGCGCGCCCGGGCCGCCGACCACGGCGACGACCGACATCAGGTGCCACCTCCCGTACCGCTCTTCGGACTTCCGGTGGCCTTGCCGGCCGGTGTGCCGGTGGGCGTGCCGGGGGCCGCGTTCCGGTTCTCGGCGGCGGTGTCGCTCGTGGACGGCGCGGGGGCGGGCGCGGCGGCGGCCGCGCCGGGCCGCGGCGCGAGGATCACCTGGAAGCGGCCGGAGGACACCCACAGGGCCAGCCGCGGCCCGTCGGCGGCGGGGACGGCCACGTCCACGACCTGGCTGCCGTCGGTGTCGACCCGGCCGACGGTGACCACCACCGCGGCGAGCGTCTCCGGCGTCCGGCCGGCCGCCGCCTGATCGCCCTTGGCGTCCGGGGTGGACACCACCAGCACCTGCAGGCCCGGCTGCAGCCGGGCGGCCGGCAGCTGGGTGCGCTTGGCGGCGAGGCCGACGATCTGCTGGCCGGGCTGGAGCGCCGGGTCCGCGGTCACGTCCGCCTTGAGCAGCAGGGCGCCGCGCTTGAGGTCGGTGGTGGCCCGCAGGCCGATGGTGCGGGCCCGGTCCCGGGCGTCCAGCGGGCGCAGCACCGGGTCGCCCGCGATGTGCGCGACCACCAGGTCGTCGGCGGTGATGGTCTGGCCCATCGGAACGTCGCGGGCCACCGCCAGCACGGCGATCCGCTGCCCCGAACTGGTGTAGAGGGCGGCGCCGCCGAGACCGCCGGCGGCGATCAGCGCGATCGCCATGGCCAGCACGGCGGGCCGGCGCCGCCGGGCCCGCAGGGTGCGCGGCGGCACGTGCGGGGCCGGACGGTGCGGCTCGGGGGCGAGGGCGGCGGTGCCTGCGCTCGGCGTCGGGACGTTGCGGGTTTCCACCGGGCTTCGGCCTTTCCGGAACTGGTGGTTCGTCGTGGGGTCGGGGCGTGTCCGGCGGTCAGTTGAGCGCCTGCACCTCGGCGACCTTCAGCGGCAGCGGCCGGTCGGTGGTGACCCGGTAGTCGAGCGCGAACACCCGCGCCCCGGTGTCGGAGCGCACCGCCTCCACCCGCCAGGTCAGCGTGGCGGTGAGGTAGAAGGTCTGGTCCTGCTGGCCGCCGGACGCCTTCCGGTAGGTGTGGCCGCAGGGCGGTTCGGTGCCGGCACCCGCCGTGTACGCGGTGCCGGGGCCGGTGCAGTCGGCGCCGGCCGAGACGTCGCCGGTGTCCCAGTGCACCTTCGTCAGCCGGGCGGTGGCGGTGACACTCATCGTCCGGCCCTTGGCGGTGGCGCTCTGCGGCCCTGCCGTGGTCGGACCGGCGGTGTACCAGAGCCAGACCGGCACCCCGACGACGGCGGTGGCGGCCGGGGCCGCGTGCAGCTCCGGCGAGTCGAAGTGGATCATGCCGAGCGCCTTCATGCCCAGGTCGTACGGGCGGTCCGGCGGCGGCGGGCCGCCGGGCGGCTGGGCGAAGAACATCGGCGGCTTGGGCGACAGTTGGCCGCCGACGCCGCGGCAGTTGACCTCGTACACCGCACCCTCGGACGCGGTGTGGCCGGCCCAGGCCGGGTCGCTCGCGGGCGGCTGCGGTTCGGAGCGGTGGTAGTAGCAGCCGTCGGCGGTGGAGAACCAGCCGAGGTCGTCGTCCCAGCAGGGCCACTGCTGCCCGTTCCAGCTGCACATCTGCACCCCGCCGTCGGACCCGCCCGACGACCCGCCGCCCCCACCCCCGGGCTCGGCCGTACTCCCGGGCTCGGTGACGACCACGCAGATGTACCTGTTCTTGCACGGTCCCACGTCACCGGTCGGCCCCTGGTCGGCGATCGCCGGAGTGGCTGCCAGTGTGAGAAACAGTGCGGCAACGAGCATGCGCCGCAAGGATTTCAGCATGTCCGCCCCACCTCACGGGTGACTTCCACAATGGTCCAACTCGCGCCGTTCTTTCGCAGTCGCGTGGTGGAAACGTAGCGCCCGAGGCGCTGTTGGGGATCACGGATTGCTTTGGTCGCCAGGTCGGCCTGGTGCCACCCGGTGACGTCCAGGCAGTCGTCGATCTCCGCCGTCGGCGGATTCGCCGCGGCATCCAGTTTCCGGACCACCGGAGAAGTGCGGGGTGCTCCGATCATCACGAGCTTGGACTCGTGCAGTTGGTGGAGGCTGGCGAGCTCGTCACTCAATGCCTGGCCGGTCGAGTACGCCTGCAGTTGGGAACCGTCCGAATCCGGCCGGGCGAAGGCGTCGACCTTGGCGTCCCACCAGGCCTGATAGGTGCTCAGGACCAGTCGGGCGACGGCGCCGTCGGAGCCTTCGGTCGGGGCGGCCCCGCCCGTACCCGAACCACTCGAAGGAGTAACTGCAGTCCCACCGGGAACAGCTGTCACAGGAGTACCCAGACGGTCCGCAGAACCGCCGGCGTCGGCGGCGGAACAGGCACTGAGAGCCAACAGCAGTGCCACCCCACCGGTCCCGACCGCCCCAGGGCGCAACACATTTCCGCGCTGCCGCATCGCCCCACCTCGTAGCGCCAGACCTCGTCCGCGGCCGTGGTCGCAAAAAATCCTCTGCCGTCCCTCGGTGCCGCCGCGGGGACATCGATTCTTCGCCACCCGCCCCGGCACAGCAACACCTCGGGCGTTCCGACCTTACGCGTTGGGCGGATCGGTTGGGGTGTTTTCTCGCCAGAGCACGGCCAACAGTTCGTCGGAAAGCGACAATCCGGCCAATGCGCCCCGCACCGCGGCCCGATTGCGCATCAGCAGCCTTCCCCCGTCGGCCGGTACGAGTTCGACCGCCTGCCCGGCCTCGGCGGCGCCGCCGTCCCGCAGGGCGAGTTCGTACGCGAGGACGGGCGCCAGCTCCTGCGGACCGAGGGCGGCGGGCGCCCCGGGGACGCCGTGGTCGAGGGTCTGCACCAGGAGCCGGCTGAACGATCCGTCACCTCCGGGCCGGACGGTGTCGCGACCGCGCCGCCCTGTCTGGTGGCGGCCGATCCGTCCCCAGAGCGGAACGCGGGAGTGGCTGAGAAGCTCCCCCGCGGCGTCCTCCCCGGCGAGGGCGGCCCAGGTGTCGCGGTCGGCGACCGCGTCGACGAGCAGCAGGGTCTCCTCCTGGCCACCGTGCACCATGGCGCTGACCACCCAGTCCCAGGCGAGGCCGCGCCGGTAGGCGTTGTCGGGGGTGGAGCCGGCGGTGACCAGCGCGATCCGTCGTCCCCTGGGGTCGACCGTGAGCTGGCCCAGCAGGCAGACCACCAGCCACCGCGCCGGTCTCGCGGCGGCGGCCCGCAGCGCGGTGAGCATGGTGTTGGCGTCGGCGTCCGGCGGCAGCAGGTCGACCCGGCAGCCGCGGGCACCGGCGTCGAAGGTCCGGCCGGGCAGTACCGCGGCGAGGGCGCGGGCGCCGTCCGCGGCCTGAGCCGAGCCGGACCAGCTGCGGTCGGGCCCCCCGTCCGCGCCGATCACCACCAGTTCGATGCCGCCGCCCACCCCGCACCAGCCCCCTTCCGCCTTCGTGCCTGGCGACAAGCTACCGCCGGAGGACCCTTCGGGCAGGGACCATCGGCCCTACCGGCTCCGCAGCCGCGGGCCGAGCATCGTGCCATGGAGTACGAGGACCCTGTGGAGGAGCTGAGCGAGGCCGAGTGCCGCCGCCTGCTCGGCACCGTGCCCGTCGGGCGCGTGGTGTACACCGAGCACGCGCTGCCCGCTGTGCTGCCGGTGGCGTTCGAGGTGGCACAGGACGGCCGGCTGGTCCTGGCGCTGCGCGCCGACAGCACCACCGCGCGGGCCCTGGACGGCACGGTCGCCGCCTTCCAGGCCGACCTGGTCGACCCGGAGACGCGCTCCGGCTGGAGCGTCCTGGTGCACGGCCATGCCGAGTTGGTCCGGGACCACCGCCCACAGGACGGCCTGTACGACCCGGGGCTGCGCCCGTGGGTGGGCGGTCCGCAGCCGGTGTACGTGGCGCTGACCCCCGAGCTGGTGGGCGGGCGGCGGCTGCACGCCGTCGACGGCGCCGCCGTGCCGCGCCCGGCCCCCGCTGACAGGTGACCGGTCGGTAGGCATACTCTCCGACTGTCCCCGCCGGACGCAGCGGTGGGGACCGGAGCCCCGACCCCACCTGGAGCGCACCTTGACCACCTTCGCCTCGCTGGCCGACCTGAAAGCCGCGGTCGGCACCGAGCTCGGCACGAGTGAGTGGCACACCATCGGCCAGGAGCAGGTGAACCTGTTCGCCGAGGCCACCGGCGACCACCAGTGGATCCACGTCGACCCGGTGCGTGCCAAGGAGAGCCCCTTCGGCGGGACGATCGCGCACGGCTACCTCACGCTGTCGCTGATCCCGGTGCTCGCGAAGGAGTGCTACGGCGTCGAGGGCATCAAGATGGCGCTCAACTACGGCTCGGAGAAGGTCCGCTTCCCCGCGCCGGTGCCGGTCGGCACGGCGGTGCGGGCCACCGCCGAGCTGCTCTCCGCCGACGAGGTCCCGGGCGGTGTGCAGGCGCTGGTGCGGTTCACCATCCGCAGCGAGGGCAGCCCCAAGCCGCACTGCGTCGCCGAGACGATCACCCGCTTCTACGCGGCCTGATCCTCCGCACCCGGACGGGCCCGCCACCGGACGGGCCCGTCCCGGCGTGTCCGGGGCCGGCCGGCGGCTCCACCGAACGGCTTGCCCGATCATGTTTCGGCCGGGCCCGCGCGGGCCAGGAGGGGTAGTGTCCGGTTCGACGGTCGTCGTGCGGCGAAGGAGCCCCAGCAGCCCCACCCGTACGCGTCCGGCCTGCCGGCTTTCGCGACCGCGGACGCCGGACGGCCCATGCCGTACGGATGTCCCGACGTGGAGGTGCCGTGCCCAGCTCCGTCCCCTGGATCTCCCGCGCAGCCGCCCTCGCCGCACAGCTCGGCACTTCATTGACCGACGGCGGAGGCATCGGACGACTGCCGCGCCGCACCTGGCACCGGATCCGCACGGACGCCTTCGGCGCCGACCCCACGGGTGAGCGGCTCGAGCGCGTCCGGCGCTCTCCGCAGTTCCGCGACGGCGCCTTCCAGAACCCCGTCCCGACCCGGCGGCTCGCCGACGGCGAGTCGCCGTTCTCGGTCAGCCGGGCCCAGCTCACCGGTGACCGGGCCCGCCGGCTGCCGGCCGCCCCCGTGCCGCTGCACCCCCTGCACCCGATCGACCTGGCCGTGCCGCCCGCGTCCGGGCTGCGGCTCACCTGGCTCTGCCACGCCACCGTGCTCGCCGAACTGGACGGCCGCCGGGTGCTCTTCGACCCGGTCTGGGGCGAGCGCTGCTCGCCGTTCTCCTGGACGGGCCCCAAGCGACTCCACCCGATGCCGATCGGCCTCGCCGAGCTCGGCCCGGTGGACGTGGTGGTGGTCTCGCACGACCACTACGACCACCTCGACATGCCGACGATCAAGGCGCTGGACGCGAGCGGCGCGGTCTTCGCCGTCCCGCTCGGGGTGGGCGCGCACCTGGAGCACTGGGGCGTGCCGCCGGAGCGGATCGTGGAGCTCGACTGGTGGGAGTCGGCCGAGGTCGCCGGACTGACCCTGACGGCCACGCCCGCCCGGCACTACTGCAGCCGCGGGCCGCGCACCCACCCGTACGCGCTGTGGGCGTCCTGGGTGGTGGCCGGCTCCGAGCACCGGCTGTTCCACAGCGGGGACACCGGGTACTTCCCCGGCTTCGCCGAGATCGGCGGCCGGCTCGGGCCGTTCGACGCGACGATGGTGCAGATCGGCGCGTACAGCGACTTCTGGCCCGAGGTCCACATGACGCCCGAGGAGGGCGTCCGCGCCCACCTCGACCTGGCCGGCGGGCTGATGCTGCCGATCCACTGGTGCACCTTCAACCTCGCGCCGCACCCCTGGGAGGAGCCGGCCGAGCGGACGGTCGCGGCGGCGCGGGCGCTGGGCGTGCGATTCGCCGTGCCCCGGCCGGGTGCGCCGTTCGAGCCGGCCGATCCGCCGGCGCCGACCCTGTGGTGGCGGGCGGTCGCCCGCGTCCCCGGGGACGGCGGTCCGGCCGTGCCCACGACCCCGGT
>NZ_JAHTIK010000001.1:1920585-1922615 GCF_025655475.1 Kitasatospora sp. DSM 101779
CGGTCGCCCGCGTCCCCGGGGACGGCGGTCCGGCCGTGCCCACGACCCCGGTCGCTCCGGCGCCCGCCGCGACCCGCCGCCCCGCGGCGACCGCGGACGACGACGGGATCACCGTCTGACGTCCTGCCCGGCGCCGTGCCCGCTGCCCGCCCGGCCTCGGTTCTCCGTCCTCAGGCCGGACCGGGGCGGGCGGCGGCGTACGCGCGCATCGCGGCCTCGACCAGGGCGACGGCGGCCCGCGGGTCGGCGACCTCGACGACCAGCCGGCTGTAGCGCTCGTCGGCGAGTTCCACGACCACGGCTCCGGCCGGGTTGTGCACGTCCCAGAACACCCACTCGCCCTGGGAGCGGAAGGTACCCGCGGTGATCACGCCGGGCAGGTGGGTGCCGCCCATCCTGATGCCCTTGGAGTCGTGGACGATGCCGGGGTCGGCGGTGGCGCCGCGGACGTTGGCCAGCGGGATCTCCAGGCGGCTCTTCAGCGCCCAGAGCTTGTCGAGTCCCTCGACCTCGACGATCAGGGTGTCGTCCACGATGGACAGCTGTGCCATCTGATGGCTCCTCGGGTGGGGTGGCGGGTGCGGTGGCAGGGTGCTCAGCGGGTGAGGCGGTCGGCCAGCGCCAGGACGGCGGCTGCGCCCGGGCGTCCCTCGGTGGCACGGCCGCGCAGCCGTACACCGAGCACGGTGGCGGCGAGGGCCTCGGCCAGGGGCGGCGGGGCGTCCTCACCGAGGACCCCGGTGAAGGCGGCCTCCAGTGCGGCGAGCCCTTCCTCGACCAGGGCGGCGGTGTCCGGGTCGAGCGGGGCCCGCTCGGCGGCGGAGAGCAGCAGCAGCCCGGCCGCCGGCCCGCTGTCGTACGCGGCGGCGGCCTGCGCCAGGGCGGCGGGCAGGTGCGCGGCCTCGGCGACCGCCCGGGTCAGCGGCAGCACGTCCCGGTCGAGGTGGCGGCGGAGCGCGGCCAGGTAGAGGCCGCGCTTGCTGCCGAACACCTTGTACAGACTGCCCCGGTGCACGCCGAGCGCGCCCACCAGGTCGTCCACCGACGTGCCCTCGAAGCCGTGCGCGGCGAACAGCCGGGCAGCGGCCTCGACGGCCTCGTCCTCGTCGAAGGCGCGTGGTCGTCCCATGTCCGGAACCGTAGCGAGTTGAAGAACGGTCAGTCAAGAACGATCGTTCAACAACCCGGTACCGCGCAGAGCCGGCACGTGCGCCCGCGCCTCTGCAACCGGCCGCCCCCGATGGATCAGCCCGCCAGGACCTCCTGCAGGGCGGCCGCCTCGCGGACGGCGCGAGAGGAGCCACCGCGGGCGGCCAGGGACGTGACCTCCCGGATCGCGCCGCGGGCGGTGCAGCGGCGGGCGCAGTCGGCGGCCACCGCCAGCAGGTCGCCGATGCCGCGCGGCGGCTCGCCGGCCAGCAGCTGCGGCAGGGCTGCGGCCAGGACCGACCAGACGGTGCCGTGGGCGCCGGTGTCGGCTGCGGCGCGCAGCGAGTCGGTCAGGCGGTTGGGCTTCACCGGGCCGAGAGCGACGAGTTCGGCGCTCTCCCGGCCGAGCAGGGCGCCGTCCAGGTCGCCGCGGGCGGCCAGCACCAGCAGGGCGTCCACCGCGGCCGTCCGGTCCTCCCGGTGGCGGGCACCGAGGCCGTAGGCGAGCGCGAGGTGCACGGCGGGGCCGGCCGGGCCGCCGGCCTCGGCGAGTGCGGGAAGCAGCTGCGGGGCGCCCCGTTCGTCGAAGTCCGCGGCTGCGGCGAAGCGTTCGATCAGGCGGGCGGCGGTCTCCTCGCGGTGGTGCGGCAGGATCGCCGTCCACCGTTCGGAGGCCGGCGGGGTCCACCAGGTGTCGCGCCGTCCGCCGTGCCGGTCGGCGGAGTCGAGCAGCCGCTCGGCGTCGGCGGGCAGGCCCGCGCCGGCGGCCTCCTGGTCGATCAGGCGGCGGGTGGTGGAGAGCCGGCGGCCGTCCGGTCCGCGTCCGGCGGAGGGCGCCCGCACCCGGGTGGGGCGGCGCGGCAGGCCGCCGTCGCGCAGCC
>NZ_JAHTIK010000001.1:1922627-1931594 GCF_025655475.1 Kitasatospora sp. DSM 101779
CGCCGGCCGGGGTGCCGAGCGCCGCGGCCGCCG
Organism: Kitasatospora sp. DSM 101779; assembly: GCF_025655475.1. Lineage (GTDB taxonomy): Bacteria > Actinomycetota > Actinomycetes > Streptomycetales > Streptomycetaceae > Kitasatospora. The sequence continues at coordinate 1,922,661 of NZ_JAHTIK010000001.1, forward strand.
CGATCACCGCAGGGTCGCTGGTGGGCGCCACCCGGAGCAGGGCCTGGCCGAGGTCGACGGGGCCGGGGTCGGTGCCGAGCGCCGCGTAGCCGGCGAGCCGTTCGACCAGCGCGGCCGGGTCGATGGATCCGGTGGAGTCGGTCGGGGTGGCCAGCAGGTACGGCAGCGGGCGGGTGACGAGCCGTAGGGCGGCCTCCTCCAGCCGGGCGGCGGTCTGGTGGTCGAAGGGCGTCGACCAGGCGGTGCGGAAGCGGCCCCGCCGGTGGGAGGGGTTGACGGCCTGGTGGGCCTGGCCGGCGGTCATCCGTCCGGTGGCGGCCTCGGCGACCGCGCCGAGGTCGTGTCCGTGGTGGGTCCTCAGCACCGGGTCCAGGGCCTCGGCCAGGGCGGCGCGGTCGGTGCGGGCGTGCCGGACGAGGCCGTCCAGGACACGTTCCCAGGGGACGAGGGCGGTGTCGCCGGCGAGCACCGCGCCGAGTTCCTCGGCGAGTTCGGCCGGGGTGGCGATCGGTGCGGGTACCGGGCGGGGCTGCGGCGGGGGCGGCAGCAGCTCCTGGTGCTCCTCGGTCTGCACCTCGGCGCCGAACAGTTCCGCGGCGCGCCGGTGGTGGGCCGGGTCCAGCTGCTCGGCGGCGGCCCGCAGTTCGGGGAGGACCGCGGTACCGGCGGCGGCCAGGTGCCGGGCGACGACCTTGAGCGCCTGCTCCTGCAGGGTGCGGTCGGGGTGGCCGAAGGCGCCGGACGCGGCGAGCACGGCGGGGCCGGCCCGGTGGGGGGCGGTGCGGGCGGCCCGGTCGAGCCAGCCGAGCTGGGCGCGGACGAGCTTCTTCTCGGGGCGGAACAGCACGGTGGGGCTCGCCTCGTCGAGCACCTCGGGGTCGAGCCGGCCGGCGGCGTCCAACGCGGCGAGCACCTCCTGCGCCAGGGCGGCGGCGGTGGAGTGGCCGGACAGCAGGGCCAGCAGGGTGCGGGCCCGCTCGGCGTACTCGTCGGCGGTGGGGGCCAGCGCGCGCAGGACGGTCAGGTGGATCCGGTGGTCGTTCGGGCGTCCGCCGCCGCGCAGCAGCCGGGCGAGGCAGCGGTCGAGCAGGTCGGCGCGGTCGAGGACGCCGTCCGCGGCGAGCCGGGCGAGGACGGCGGGCCACCGCTCGGAGTCGTCGCGGGCGGCCCAGGGCCCTTCCAGTTCGCCGGCGAGGTCGGGCACCTCGAAAACCCGCGGGGCGAGCACCGGGGTGAACGGGTCGGTGGCGAGCCGGGCGTACAGGTCGGGGCCGGGCGGCAGGCTGCCGAAGACCCGGTGGCGGGGCTCGGGCCGGGACCGCTCGCGGACCCACTGGGTGGTGAAGGAGTCGGTCGTGGGCACCGGGCTGCCGGTGGAGCGCACCAGGTGTTCGAGCAGCGGGAAGTGCTCGGACCAGCCCCAGCCGGGTGCCCGCCGCTCGGCCAGCCGGGCGGTGACGACCAGGCGCCAGGCGATGGGCTGACGTTCGATCACCTCGACGAGCAGCGGGTTGCGCCAGCCGGCGCGGTCCTCGAAGGCCCGGCTGCCGATCCACTCGGCGGCGGCGGTCGGCGAGGTGAGGCAGCCGGCGCCGGCCACCAGCAGGGCCGTCCACCGGTCCGGGGAGCCGGACCAGCTGTCCCGCAGCTCCTTGCGGAGTGCGCGCAGCGCGGGCACCTCGGCGCGGCGCCGTTCGGGGGCCAGGTCGGCGAGGGCGGCGGCGACGGCGGCGGTGTCGCCCTTGCGGGCGAGGTCGGCGAGGCTCATCGTGCGGCCTCCGGGCGGCCGGCGCGGACCAGGCCGACGGCGAGCACGTGCTTGCACGGCCCGCGCCCGCCCCGGTACTTCGCCCACCAGAGGCAGGTGCAGCCGAGCTGCCCGTCGGCGCCGGTGCGCACCCGCTGCACGTGGTCGTCGACGGTCACCTCGGCGAGCCCGTCGCCGAGCCGGACGGCGCCGGCGGCGGCCAGCGCCCGGGCGGCGCGCAGCCGCGGGTTGTGCGCTTCGGCGCGCCCGGCGTCGTAGGGCAGGACGCGGTGGAAGTAGGCGGCGTCGGCCGGGTCGTAGCCGATCTGGCCGGCGGTGCCGAGCCGGGTGAGGGCCGCGCGGACCCGCTCGACGGTGAGGCCGGACTGGGCGGCGAGCTCGGCCGGGTCGATCCTGGGCTCCCAGGCGAGCAGGGTGGCGATCAGTTCGGCGTCCTCGGCGGAACCCTCGGCGGCGAGGGCGGCGAGCACCCCGCCCTCGCCGGAGAAGCCGCGCGAGGCGTCGGGGGACAGCGTCAGGGTGAGTCGCATGCCGGGCAGCACCACCTCCCAGGCGGAGGCGGCGGGTGCGGCCGTGGTCGCCGGGCCGTAGACGCGCAGGGTGAGGGCGTGCCGCAGGACGCGCTGCAGGGCGGCGAGGCGCTCGGGGCCGGGCAGGCAGACGGCGCCGGGCACCGGGCGGCTGGTCGGGCGCAGGGTGCGGCCGGCGGGCGCGACCCATCCGGTGGTGGAGCCGCGGCCGCCGGTGCGGGGCAGGGTGCGCAGGAAGCGGACGGCCTCGGCGGCGGGCAGTTCGGCGCGCAGGTCGAAGCCGGTGGTGAGCACCTGGGTCTCGGCGAAGCCGCGCACCCAGCGCTCGGGCAGCGGGACCTTCTTCTCGACCATCGGCCCGTCGAGGGTGGTGACCTCCAGGGCGTCCGGGCCGACGGCCAGGTGCAACGGCTCGCCGGTGCCGATCCGGCTCAGGCCCTCGCGGAGCGGGTTGTTGACGTCGACGTTGGTGGTGCCGTGGCCGAGGTCGCCGCCGTCCAGGCCCTCGGCGAGGACGTCGAGGCGGGCGTGCACGCCGCAGCAGCCGGAGAAGGACTCGAAGCGCAGCCGGTCGCCGCCGGCGGTGACGACCGGGTCGAGCGAGGCGCGCAGCTGCGGCTGGTAGTAGCGGGCGGCGGCGACGTCGGCCACCGCGAGGAGCGCGGCCGCGGCGGCCGCGGGCGAGGTCAGGAAGCCGCTGAAGAACCGCGGGTTGGCGGTGGCCCCGAGCGGGCCGGCGCCGCCGGAGGTCTCCAGGGCGAGGGCGCGCCCGGCGGTGTTCTCGTGCACCGCGGAGGGGCGCAGATAGGCGTACGTCTGCACGGCTTGCGTCATGGCGAGGACGCTAGGCGCGGGGACTGACAGGCCGTCGCTTCTGGAACGCGTTCCACTTCTCCGGCGCACCACGGGTAACCCAGGTCACACCGTGGTGCGGGGGCGATCTGCCAGTATGGAGCCGTGAACGACGCCATGGACCAGGGGGTGCCGGCCGACGACCAGGTGGCCCCGTTCGTCGAGCTGCTGCGGATCGAGGAACTGGACGAGAACCTGTTCCGTGGTCGGTGCCATGCCGGTGCGCCGATGCGCGCCTTCGGCGGCCAGGTCGCCGCGCAGGCACTGACCGCGGCCGGCCGGACGATCGGCGCGGAGCGGTCGGTGCACTCGCTGCACGGCTACTTCCTGCGGCCCGGCGACCCGACCCGGCCGATCGTCTACCAGGTGGACCGGATCCGGGACGGCTCCTCGTACGCGACGCGCCGGGTGACGGCGGTTCAGCGTGGCGAGGCGATCTTCACCATGTCGGCGTCGTTCAAGCGCCCGGAGTCCTCGGCCGAGCGGCAGCGCACCATGCCCCCGGTGCCCGGGCCGGAGGAGCTGCCGGACCCGTTCGTGGCCTGGGAGCGGGCGAACCCCGAGCACTTCGCCAAGGCGACCGGTTTCCGCGCGCTGGAGATGCGCTTCCTGCCGGCCGACGCGCCCGGGATGCCGGCCGAGCTCCCGGGCGTTCCGCAGCAGTTCGTCTGGCTGCGGACGGGCACCCCGCTGCCCGACGACGACCCGCTGCTGCAGGTCTGTGCGCTCACGTACCTGTCCGATCTGACGCTGGCCTCGACCACCGCGCTGCACCTGGAGCCGCACAGCTTCGGGCGGAAGGGGCCGCGGCGCACCCTGCTGGCCTCGCTGGACCACGCGATGTGGTTCCACCGGCCGTTCCGCGCCGACGAGTGGCTGCTGTTCGCGCAGCGCAGCCCCTCGGCCTCGGACGGGCGGGGGCTGGCGCTCGGCGAGTTCTACAACCGCGACGGCCTGCTGGTGGCCTCGGCGGTGCAGGAGACCCTGCTGCGGGAGGCGCGCGCGACCCGTCCGTGACCGATCGCGTCATACCCGTGCGGGACCCCGGGCCCTATCATGGTGAAGGTGACCAAGGTTGACCTGTCACCCCGTCCGGTGGAGGCGATGTCGCCCCGTCAGCTAGAACGGCGCGGGAACCTGATCGCGGCCGCCCTCGCACTGGTGACCGAGATCGGCGTCGAGCGGCTGCAGATGCGCCAGGTGTCCGAGCGCTCCGGGGTCGCCCTCGGGACGACCTACCGCTACTTCTCGTCCAAGGACCACCTGCTCGCGGCCGCGATCGCGGAGTGGCACCGTTCGCTGCTGACCGACCTGGTGGGCGAGGTGCGCGGCCGCCGCGCCGGGCTCACCGCCAGCGACCGCATGGTGCGCTTCGTCCGGCACGGCATGCGCGCCTACCAGCGGCAGCCCGAACTGGCCCGGCTGCGGGTGTCGGTCGCGGCGTCCACCGATCCGTTCGCCAGCGAGGCGCTGCAGGCGATGGCGCGGGCGGACGGTGCGGCGCTGCGCGCGGTGATGACCGAGGTGCCGCCGAGCACCGGGGACGTCGTACGGCACATCGTCGGCCACGCCTGGCAGGGCGAACTGACGGCCTGGGTGACCGGCCGCACCACCCTGGACGACGCCCGCCGGCGGCTGGAGGACGTGGTACGGCTGGTCCTGACGCCGTACGAGGCGGCCGATCCGGCGGCCTGACGGCGACTCTTAAATCGGGCGTAAGCCTTCCTGACGTTCCTTGACCGGCGCCGGGCGGGCCTCGACGCTGGACGGACCTGCCCGGAGGTCCCGGGGCCCCTCGCCCCGCATCCGACCACGAGGAGTCCTGTCATGAACACGCCCTCCCGCCGACTGCTGCTCGGCGCCGCACTCGGCGGCGCCGCCTCCGCCGGACTCCAGATGGTCGCCCGCGGCGACACCCCTGCCGCCCCGGCGGTCTCCAGCTGGCAGCTGCGCTGGTCCCCTTCCCCCGCCTTCGACGGACTGCGCGCCTTCGAGACCGTCGAGGACGACCGGGCCGGCTCGCACCCCTCCGCCCGGCCGCACATCACCACCGACGGCGACGCCTACCGCTGGACGATGCACACCGTCGACCGGGACTCCGCGACCGACCGGCAGCGCCACGAGGTCACCGGCATGCGCAGCCCCGCCGGCGGCCCGCCGCTGGAGTGGCGCCCCGGGGAGACCTGGCGCACCACCTACGCGGTGTACATCCCCTCCTCGCTCCGGGCGACCACCACCTTCACCCACGTCATGCAGATGAAGCAGCCCGGCAACGGCACCGCGCCGATCGTGGTGCAGTCGCTGCGGCGGGTCGGCGGCAAGGAGACAATCGAACTCGCCCTGCCGCAGTCCGACGTGCTGGTCGGCCGCACCGACCTGGCCCCGCTGCACGACCGCTGGGTCGACGTGGACTTCCGGATCAGGATCGGCGACGGCTCGAAGGGCATGGTCCGCTGGATCCTGCGCAGCGGCGGGACGACGCTGCTCGACGCCGCCAAGGAGGGCGTGGACACCTTCCTCGCCGACCGGGTCCGGCCCAAGTGGGGCATCTACCGCTCGCTCGGCGACACCTCCGGCTCACTGCAGGACTGCCACCTGCTGATCCGGTCGATGCGCGGCTACCAGCTGGTCTCCGGCGCCTCCGGGACCTACCCGGCCGAGGAGGCCGTGCTGCGGCAGGGCCGGATGGAGACCGGTCCGGCCGGGGCGTCCTGGGCGTCCTTCGACGGCGGAGCCGGGGCCGGCGCCGAGTGGACGGTCGAGGCGGGCGCACCGGCCGCCGCCACGCTCACCCTGCGGTACGCCAACGGCGGGTCCGCCGACCGGACGGTGGACATCGCCGTCAACGGCAGCCGGCTGGTCGCCGCACGGGCGCTCCGCCCCACCGGCGGGTGGGACGGCTGGGCGACGGTGTCGCTGCCGGTGGCCCTGCGACAGGGCCGGAACACCGTCCGGGTCACCGCCGTCGGCGCCGCCGGCGCACCCCGGCTGGACCGGATCACGATCGCCTGACCCTGACGGCGCTCAGACCACCGTCACCGGATGCACCACCACGGCGTCGAAGAGGTAGCCCTCGCGGTTGAACGGCGCCTCCGCGTTCTGGGTGCGGCCGAGCAGGTCGGTGGCCCGGGCGCGCAGCCCGTACCGGCCCGGCGCGTCGGGCCGCCAGTCCAGTGCCCAGCGCCGCCAGCCGTACCGGCTCGGCGGGTCGAGCAGCTCGGCCGGACGCCAGACGCGGCCGCCGTCGGTGCTCACCTCGACGGTGCGGACGGCCGCCGCCCCCGACCAGGAACGGCCGCGCAGCCGGTGGGTGCGGCCGGCGGCCAGCACCGCCCCGGACGCCAGCTCGAAGGCGCTCTTGACGGTCTGCCGGGTGAGCGCCGGGCCGCCGCCCACCGGATGCCCCGGGCCGAACAGCCGGTAGAACTCGGTGCTCCACGGCGACTCCAGCGGCCGGTCCGAGACCTCGAGCTCGCCCAGCCACTTGATCGAGGCCACCCCCACCCAGCCCGGCACCACCAGCCGGGCCGGCGCGCCGTGGTCCGGCGGCAACGGCTCCCCGTTCATCCCGTACGCGACGAGCACGCCGTCCAGCGCCTTGGCGAGCGGCAGCGGTCGGCGCACCCGGCCCAGGTTCCGGCCGTCCACCCGGTACTCGGGGTCGAGGCCGACCGCCAGCACGTCCACCGCCGCCGGGCCGAGGCCGGCCCGTTCCAGCAGCACGCCGAGCGGGACGCCGTGCCAGGCCGCCATCCCGACACCGCCCAGCCCCCAGGCGGTGCCCGGGGCGGGGGTGCCCTGCTGCTCGGCCCAGTAGCGGCGGCCGTTGCCCGCGCACTCGAGCACGGCGTCCAGTGTCCTCGCGGGCAGCGCGTGCAGGTCGGCGAGGGAGAAGACCGCGCCCGGGCCGCGCAGTCCGCTGCCGTGCACCCGCAGCCGCCAGGCGGCCGGGTCGATCCGCGGGGTGCGGGTGTGGTTGCGGACGAAGAACCGCTCGTTCGGGGTGTGCGGGCCGGGGCCGGTGGGCGCGTCCCAGCGCATCTCGGCGTTGCCGTCGTGCGGCACGAACCACTCCGGGGGCAGCGGCTTGACGATGCCGCGGCCTTCTCCGTCGGGCGTTCCGGGGGGCACGGCTCCACGGTAGTACGGCCGGCCGGGTGACGGCAGCCGACTGCGGCGCCTGCCCGGGACCGGCTCTGACCTGCGGTGACGGACTCGACTCCGATGTTCCGCCGGGACTTCACCCGCTTGTGGCCGACCTTTCACACCGGTCTGCCACGCTCCGGGGCATGATCGCACCATCCGCCCCGGCCTCACCGCGGGACACCCGCTTCCCGCTCCCCCGCCGCCACCGGCGGTGGCTGGCCTGCGCGGCCGTCGCCGCGTCGCTCGCGCTCGGCAGTCTCGGCGTGGCCGCCACCGCCGAGACCGTACGGCACCATCAGCGCACCGAGGCGGTGCAGGCGGCCCGCTGAGCCGATCGAGTGGTGCGGGGCGGGCCGGCGGCCGATACTGCCGTCATCGGCACAGACCCCTGAGCGAGGGGGTGGTCCCATGGCCACCGGCACTGTCAGGACGTTCTACCGCGGCCACGGCTACGGCTACATCAGGCCCGACGACGGCGGGCCGGAACTCACCGTCTACTACGACTCGATCGTCGACGCACCCGAGCACGTGCTGACCGACGGCCAGCGGGTGGAGTACGACGCCACCGTCCAGGAGTTCCGCGAGGTCGCCGAACACGTCCGCGCCGTGGAGTGAGCCGCGCGTACCCGTCGCCGGGAGGGTCTCAGGCGCCGCGGGAGTGGCGGCCGGTGCCGGGGGCGGGGTGAAGTTCGGCCTGCGGGGCGTAGCGGGCGGCGGGGGCGCGCAGCACCCAGTTGCGGCCGGCCGGGGCGATCAGCTGCATCCGGTGCAGCAGGCCGAGCACGTCACGGCGCAGTGCCGTGCGGTCGGCGAGGTAGTCGCACTCGGGCTGCTCGGGCAGCCCGTAGTCGTCGGTGATGTCGCCGAGGGTGCCGTCTATCAGCGCGTCCGGGACGAGGACGGCGGGCGGGGCGGCATCCTCCGGCAGCGGGCGGAGCTCCTCGACCAGGCGCTCGGCGACCAGCAGCGCGGTGCGGGCGAGCGGTCCGTCGGTGAAGTCGGAGAGTTCGTCGGCGGGGTCGAGCAGAGCCACGCCCTCGGTGCGGATCTCCGCCTCCAGCCCGAGGAAGTCCGCGAACAGCTCGGCCTCGGCGGTCAGCCGCCCGAGCAGCCACGCGCGTTCCGGCGCGGCGAGTTCGTCGGTCAGGACGACCGGGTTCTCGGCGAGCAGGCGGCGGACGGCCAGCGCCGTGGTGTCGGCGGGCGGCGTCGCGGGGGCGGCGAACAGGGCGCGGGCGAGGTCGCGGTCGAGGGCGAGGCCGCCGTCCGGTTCGGCGGTGGCGACCTGCCACTCCGTCAGCAGGGCGGGCACCTCGGGCCGTTCGAGGTCGGGCACCCGCCGGTCGGCTATCGCGCCGAGGGCGAGGACGAGGGCGGCGTACCCGTCGGGCCCGAAGCCGGGCAGGGTGCGGTCGGCCAGCGGGGCCTTGTGCAGGCGGGCGTGGGCCGGGCCGACGGTGAGGGGGTAGCCGAGGAGTGCGCCGAACCGCTCCGTCAGCCAGTCGGCGTGACGGTGGATCAGTGGGAAGCCGGCGCCGTGCGGCCCGCCCGGGGTGACCAGCGGGTGGGCGAGCAGCAACCGGGCGGCGGTACGGCGCTCGCCGGCGGCGGCGCCCTGGGCGGCGGCCCGGGTGCGGT
>NZ_JAHTIK010000001.1:1931623-1990557 GCF_025655475.1 Kitasatospora sp. DSM 101779
GGCGCAGGCCGCGGGGCCGGGAGGCGGCGGGGGCCCGGTGGACCGTCGGCCCGTGCCACCAGCTGGTGCCGGCGGCCTGGCCGTGCGGGTCGGCGGGGCGTCCGCCGAGGTGCCGGGCCGGGTAGAGCCCGAAGACGGCGGTGAACAGCCGGTGCGCGTCCGCCTCGTCGGCGTCGGCGAACCGGCGGGCCAGCAGCTCGGCCTGCGGGTACGCGCCGGTGCGCGCCTGGGCCGTGAGCTGCCCCGCCCCGCCCATGCGCCCGTCCGCCACGCCGCCGGCCGCCCCGCGGGCGCCGGTCGCGTACTCGTGCTGCTCCATGTCGATGCCCAGCCTAGACGGTGCCCGGGGCCGGACGGCACGGCTCCGCAGGTCCGTCCGGCAACCGCTGCTACGGGCGGGTAACCGTCCCCTTCCGCCCGTGCCCGGCGTCCCCCTGAGGTCCTCGCATGCCGAACCTGCCCGACGTGGTGCTGCGGTCCCTACCCGCCTTCGTGCTGCTCACCGTCCTGGAGGCGGTCTCCTGCCGGTTCCGTCCGGACGAGGACGAACGGGGCTACGCCGGCAAGGACACCGCGGCGCCCCGCAGGGCGGTTACCCGGACCGCGACTTCGGTGGCATCCTGATCGTCTTCGACCGGCTGTTCGGCTCGTTCACGCCGGAGACGGAGCGGCCGGTCTACGGCCTGACCAAGAACCTGGAGAGCTACAACCCGCTGCGGGTGGCGACCCACGAGTACGCGGCGATCGCCCGTGACGTGGCCGCGGCCGGCAGTTGGGGCGACCGCCTCCGCCACCTCACCAAGGGGCCGGGCTGGCAGCCCGCCCGCACCGACAGCCCGGAGGGCACCCCCGTATGACCGTCTCCGCACGACTGCGCGCCGCGCGCGGCCTCGCCACCGCCTTCGCCGCCACCTCGGCGGCCCACCTGGGGGCGATCGCCACCGGCGCGACGGTGCTGCAGAACACCACCAAGCCCGCCCTGATGCCGCTGCTGGCCGCGCACAGCCTGGCCTCCGCGGAACGCGCGCCGAAGCTGCTGGCACCGGCCCTGCTCGCGAGTACCGCGGGCGACGTGCTGCTGCAGCTGGGCGGGAACACCGCCTTCCTGGCCGGGATGGGCTCCTTCGCGGCGGCGCACGTCGCGTACGTGACGATGTTCGCCGAGCAGGGCGCCTTCACGGACCGGCGGCGGACCCTGCTGGTGGCCGCGGGCTACGCGGCGGCCTGGGCGGCGGTGATCTCCCAGCTCTGGCCGGACCTCGGCGGCCTGCAGATCCCGGTGGCGGTCTACAGCCTGCTGCTGGCGTCCACCGCGGTGTCCTCGGCCGGGCTGGGGCTCGCGACCGGGATCGGCGGCGGGCTGTTCCTGCTGTCGGACAGCCTGATCGCCGTCCGGCTGGCCGGCTGGAAGCTGCTGCCCGGCCACAACGTGCTGGTGATGGCGACCTACATCGCCGCGCAGTACCTGCTGGCACGCGGCGCGCTGCGGGCCGAGGCGGCCCGGACGGAGCCGCGGGCCGCGGACGGAACGGCCGGGGTGCGACTCGGCGCCCCGGCCTGAGCGGACGGGGCGCCGGGCGGACGATCGGCCATCAGGACTGCGGGGCACGGCGCCGCAGCAGCCAGAAGCCTCCGAGGCCGGCGGCGACCAGCGCACCGCCGGTGGCCAGCTCCCGGGCGCCGGTGCCGGTGACCGAGCCGCCGACGCCGGTGGCCACGCTGCCGTGCGGCTCGGGCGCCGCGGTGCCGTGGCCGGCCGGGGTCAGCGGGGCCAGCACGCCGACGGTGCCGGTGAACGCGTCGCCGTTGGGGCACTTGCCGTCGATGCCCCAGGAGGCGGGCTGCTCGGTGACCTGCTCTGTGAGGGTGAGCTCGGTTGCCGAGAGCAGCGCGATGCTGCCGGTGTAGGTGCCGTTGGGGCCCGCGGTCAGCGTGACGGTGCCGCCGGTGAACGCCTTCGAGCTGGCCGTGATGGTCTTCGTCGTGCTGGCGGGGCAGACCACGTTGACGGTGACCTTCTCACCGGGGGCAGCCTGGGCCGGGGTGACCTTGGCCGGTTCGGGCCCCTTGGCGGGCGCGGCGGGCACGGCGTTCGCGGTCGGCGCGGCGAGGGCGAGCAGGGCGGTCGTGCCGAGGACGGCGGCGGCGGTACGCGGGATGCGCATGCCGGACCTCCAGGTTCTCGGATGCGGCCGGGGGCGGGGTCGCCCCGTGGTCGGTCGGCTGCACCCAGTCATGCCCGACGCTAGGCAGCCCGGCCGTACCCGGCCACCGCACGCGACCGTTCGGGTCCACACCGTCACCGCGGGCACCCGCCCGTTGCTCAGACCTCCAGGTCGACGACGACCGGGGCGTGGTCGGAGGTGCCCTTGCCCTTGCGGGCCTCGCGGTCGACGTAGCTGTCGGTGACCGCGTCGGCGAAGGCCTTGTTGGCGAGCGTCAGGTCGATCCGCATGCCCCGGTTCTTCGGGAAGGCGAGCTGGCGGTAGTCCCAGTAGGTGTAGGGGCGGTCGTACTTGAGCGGGCGGGGCAGGACGTCCTGCAGGCCGGCCTCGTGGAGGGCGGCGAGCGCGGCCCGCTCGGGCTCGGTGACATGGGTGAGGCCGACGAAGGCGGCCGGGTCGAACACGTCCTCGTCGCTCGGGGCGATGTTGAAGTCGCCGAGCACCGCGAACGGGCGGTCGCCCGCCGCGTCCTCCAGGACGGACTGCCGCAGCGTCTCCAGCCAGGCGAGCTTGTAGCGGTAGTGCGCGTGGTCGACCTCGCGGCCGTTCGGCACGTACACCGACCAGACCCGGACGGGCCCGCAGGTGGCGCCGATCGCGCGCGGCTCGACCTCGGGCAGCAGCGCGTCGTCGGCCTGGTAGCCGGGCTGCTCGGGCAGGCCGCGGACGACGTCCTCCAGGCCCAGCTTGGACAGCACCGCGACGCCGTTCCAGCGGCCGCTGCCGTGCGCGGCGGTCTCGTAGCCGAGCGCCCGGACCTCCTCGTACGGGAATGCGTCCGCGGCGCACTTGAGCTCCTGCAGGCAGAGCACGTCGGGGGCGGCGCTCTCCAGCCACTCCAGGAGCTTGGGCAGCCGTGCGGTGACGGAGTTGATGTTCCAGGTGGCGATGCGGACGGTCACGGCGGGCGGCCTCCCCGGTGGTACGGGCGTGGTGCGGGCTGGGTACGGGCTTGGTACGGGCTTGGTGCTGACACGGTCGTACGGCCGTTCGGGCGGGTACGCGCGAACGGGGCGGGCGCCCGGCAGGCGCCCACCCCGAACATACCGCCCGGCGCCGACAACCCCGGGCGGTCAGCGGGCGGGCCGCACCACCGCCGCAGCGCCGCCGCCGCGGCGCACCGGTTCGGCGGCCGCCCGCCAGCGCCCGTCCGGCAGCCGTTCCACGCCGGTGGCGGCGCCGATCTCCGGGGAGGTCGCGAGCACCTGGCCGAGCGCCTCCAGCCCGGCCCGCTCGGGCAGGGCGAGGAAGCCGGCCTCGGCGGCGGTGGTGGCGGCGTTGCGCTGGCTGGCCCGCGGTGCGGCGATCGCCTGCTCCAGGGTCAGCCCGCGGTCGATCCGGCCGAGCAGCACCTGCAGCACGGTGGTGATGATAGTGGCCCCGCCGGGCGAGCCGGCGGCGAACAGCGGCCGGCCGTCGCGCAGCACGATCGTCGGCGAGATCGAGGAGCGCGGCCGCTTGCCGGGCCCGGGCAGGTTGGGGTCGGGCACGCCCGGGGTCACCGGGGCGAAGGAGAAGTCGGTCAGTTCGTTGTTGAGCAGGAAGCCGCGGCCGGGCACGGTGATCCCGCTGCCGCCGGTCTGCTCGATGGTGAGGGTGTAGGAGACCACGTTGCCCCAGCGGTCGGCGACCGTCAGGTGGGTGGTGCTCGGGCCCTCGTACGCCTCGGTGGCGGCCGGGCCGGCGGAGCCGCAGGCGGCGGGGTGGTACGGGTCGCCGGGGGCGAGCGGGCTGGTCAGTGCACGGGCCGGGTCGAGCAGGCAGGCGCGGGCGGCCGCGAAGGCCGGCGAGAGCAGCCGGTCGGTGGGGACGGGCTGCGCGGCGGGGTCGCCGACCCAGCGGTTGCGGTCGGCGAAGGCGATCCGGGAGGCCTCCAGGAAGCGGTGGTAGTACTGGGTGGCGTCGAGGTGGGCCAGGTCCGAGTGGGACAGGATGCCGAGCGCCTCGCCGACGGTGGTGCCGCCGCTGGACGAGGGGGCGATCGAGTAGACCTCGTTGCCGCGGTAGGACACCCGGGTCGGCCTCTGCTCCAGGACCCGGTAGGCGGCGAGGTCGGCGCGGTCGACCCTGCCGGGCCGGGCGGTCCGGCCGGAGGCCGGGTCGACCGGCGGGTGCTGCAGGGTGTTGACCACGTCGGCGCCGATCGGGCCGCGGTAGAGGGCCTTCGTGCCGTCCCGGCCGAGCTGCCGGTAGGTGGCGGCGAGGTCGGGGTTGCGGAGCGTCGAGCCGACCTCGGGGAGCGAGCCGCCCGGCAGGAAGAGCGCCCTGGTGGCCGGGAAGTCCCGGAACCGGGCCTCGTTGGCGGCGGTCTGGTCGCGGAAGGTCCGGTCGACGGTGAAGCCGCGGTCGGCGATCCGCTCGGCCGGGCGCAGCACGTCGGCGAGCGGGCGGGTGCCCCAGAGCTGCAGGGCCTTCTCCCAGGTGGCGGCGGTGCCGGGCACGCCGACGGACAGGCCGCTGGTGACGGCGTCGGCGAAGGGCAGCGGCCTGCCGTCGGCGTCCAGGAAGAGCGAGGTGTCGGCGGTGCGGGAGGCGGTCTCGCGGCCGTCGAGGGTGGAGACCCTGCCGGTGCGGGCGTTGTAGGCGACGAAGTAGCCGCCGCCGCCGATGCCGGCCGAGTAGGGCTCGGTCACGCCGAGGGCGGCGGCGGTGGCGACCGCGGCGTCGACCGCGTTGCCGCCGCGGCGCAGCACCTCGATGCCGGCTGCAGTGGCGTCGGCGTCGACACTGGCGACGGCACCGCCCCAGCCGACGGCCTCGGGGCTCTTGGGCAATGCTTCCGCGGGCGCCGCCCCGGCGGGCGCGGCAGCGCCGAGGACGAGGCTGGTGGCGAGTGCGATCGGCGGGGCGAGTCGGGCCAGAGCTCTCATGCGTGGGCCTCCTGAGGCAGCGTCAGCTATCCGTTCTGCCACAGGTGCAGTGGACAGGACAACAGCGCCTCAGGCCACTACCCGTCAGTAGTTTCGTTATCGCGTCGACCGGCTCAACGGCAACGGCACCGCCGTGATGCTCGCCAACGCCTGGGGCGACTCGATCTTCCCGCCGAACCAGCTCACCGACTTCTACGAGCGGCTCACCGGCCCCAAGCGCCCCGAACTGCGACCCGGCGACCACGCCACCGCCGAGGCCACCGGCCTGGCCGGCCTGCCCAACGACGTCTGGACGGACACCCGGGCCTGGCTCGACCACCACCTCAAGGGTGTCGACCACGGCATCGACCGGCTGCCGCCCGTCCGCATCGGGCCCCAGCTCCAGGACGGCTACGAGGACTACCCCGACTGGCGGTCCGTCACCGGCTCGACCCTGACGCTGAGCCTCGGCGCCCGCGACCGGCTCGCCACCGGACCACTCTCCACCGGCGCCGCCCGGACGGGCTGGACCACGCCGATCTCCACCGCCCCGACTCCTGCGCGGACGGCGGCGTGATCTTCCTGTCCAACCTGGCCGAGCAGTTCCTCAAGCTGCCGCCGACGGTCCCGGTGCCGCTGCTGCCGCGGGCGTCGCCGCCGTCCGGGGCGTACGGCTCCGCGCAACGGGTCCGCGGGTCGGTGCGGCTGCACCTCGGGGTGACGCCCTCGGCCGACCGGGGCAGCCTGGTCGCCTACCTGCACGACGTTGACGCGCTCGGCACCGGCCGCCCACGCCCCGTACGCCTTCCTCGACCGCACCCCCGGCAGGCGGTTCACCGCCGACGTCCGGATGCAGGGCACCGCCTACGGCGTCCCGGCCGGCCACCGCCTCGCCCTGGTCGTGGACGGCGTCGATCCGCTCTGCATCACCGACAACCCGGCCTTCGCCACCCTCACCTTCGGCTCGACCGCCGACGACCCGTCCTGGGTCGCGGTGCCCCTCAAGGAGGGGAACCCAAAGGGGCGCGGGGAACTGCGCAATCCGAAGGTGGGCATCGTGACGAACGCGGGCCCGGCCCTGGTCCGTACGGCGAGCCCCATCCGGACTGCGCAGTTCCGCCCCCCAGCCTTCAGCCGGGAGGTGCCCCCACGCGCCTCTGGTGGGCCGCCCTGCGGCGTGTCTTCAAAGGCGATCGGGAACCCAGAGGGGCGCGGGGAACTGCGCAACTCGGATGTGGACCGCCGTGCAAATCCGGGCTCGGCCCAGGTCACGACGGTGCCCGCCCCCGGACTGCGCAGTTCCGCCCCCAGCCTTCGGCCGGGAGGTGCCCCGGCGCCCCTGGATCAGCACCCGACCGCCCTTTGAAGACATGCCCTACGACATCTTGCGGCGCCGCTTGACGGTGCGGAAGCGGCGGGCCACCTGGCGGGCCAGGTCGGCGGCGCCGACCAGGCCGGCCTCGTTGCCGAGGGCGGCGTGCACGATGCCGGCCTCGGGGCGGAACCCGCGGCCGGTCAGGGTACGCCTGAAGGCGTCCTGGGCCGGGCCGAGCAGCAGGTCGCCGGCCTCGGAGACGCCGCCTCCGATGACGAACCGTCCGGGGTCGAGCGCGGCGGCCAGGTTGGCGATGCCGACGCCGAGCCAGTGGCCGACCTCGTAGAGGAGTTCCACGGCGACGGCGTCGCCGTCCCGGGCGGCTTCGGTGACGAGCGGACCGGTGATGCCCTCCGCGGTGCCGCCGGCCCGGGCGAGCAGCGACTGGACGACGGGCGACTCCTCGGCGACCAGCCCGCGCGCCTCGCGGACGAGCGCGTTGCCGGAGGAGTACTGCTCCCAGCAGCCTCGGTTGCCGCAGGGGCAGCGGTGCCCGCCGGGCACCACCTGCATGTGGCCGAACTCGCCCGCCAGTCCGTACTTGCCGCGGTCGACGAAGCCGTCCCGGACGACCGCGCCGCCGATGCCGGTGCCGAGGGTGATCATCACCATGTGGTCCTCGCCGCGGCCCGCGCCGAACCGCCACTCGGCCCAGGCGGCCGCGTTGGCGTCGTTCTCGACCACCACCGGGAAGCGAAGCCGCTCGCTGAGCGCCTCCTGCAGCGGCTCGTTGCGCCAGTTGAGGTGGGGGGCGAAGAGCACCCTGGAGCGGTCGGCGTCCACCCAGCCGGCCGCGCCGACGCCGACGGCGTGCACCTCGTGCTTGTCGGCGAGCTGCAGCACCAGGTCGACGATGACGTCCTCGACCACGGTGGGGCTCTTGCTCTTGTGCGGGGTCTCGGTGCGGACGCGGTCCAGCACCCGGCCCTCGCCGTCGACCACTCCGGCCACCACCTTGGTGCCGCCGATGTCCACGCCGACGGTGGGCAGCCGCAGGACGCCGGCCGGCAGGGCGCGCCGGCGGCGGTCGGCGCTGCGCGGCCCGAGGCCGAACAGGGTGGGCAGGACGGCCGGCCGCTGGGTGCTGTGCGGGCTGGTCACGGGGGCGGTGGCTCCTTCGGGTCGGACGGCCGGCGGGCCGGCGGGCTCACCGCCATCCTCCCGCGTCCGGCCGCGCCTGCGGGGTCCGGTCCCGGCGCAGCCGCGACTGCCAGCCAATCCTCATCCGAATGACCGCAGGTGCTGCCCCGTTCGAGGGATTCGGTCAGGAGGCTGGCAAACTGGGCTGGGCCGCGCGGGGGATTCACATGGAAACGTGATGTTCCTCTCAGGTTCTGCTCAGTTCGGGCGGAACCGAACGGCGGTTTCCATCTGTCTGATCACATCGGAACGCGCACGGGCGAGCGGGGCCCGGGCTGCCTGCGACCCGGATACGAGAACCTGAATGCAACTGACCGGAACACCCTTCCTGATCGTCACGATCGTGCTCGTGCCGCTCTCCATTGCGGCGGCGCTGCTGCTCTGGGGCAGGGTGCGCGGGCCGAAGCCGGTGCAGGTGCTCTCCAGACTGGTGATGATCCTGCTCTGCCAGGTGACGGCCGTCACCATGGTGTTCGTCATGGTCAACAACGCCAACCTCATCTACGGCAACTGGGACGACCTGCTGGGCACCGGCGACCACGTCCGCGCCGTGCCGCAGGTGCCGGCCGACGGCCCGGCGCACGACGCCAAGTCCGAGCCGAAGGTGCTGCAGCAGTTCAAGGGCGTGGACGACCCGATGGTGCCCAAGGACGTCCAGCGCACCGAGCTCAAGGGCCAGCTGTCCGGCGTGGACGGCGAGGTGCTGGTCTGGCTGCCGCCGCAGTACAACGAGCCGGCGTACAAGGACAAGATCTTCCCGGTGGTGGAGCTGATCCCCGGCTTCCCCGGCTCCTCCAGCACCTGGTACGGCACCCTCAAGGTGTCCGAGCAGCTGAAGCCGCTGATGAAGGAGGGCAAGGTCGCGCCGTTCATCCTGGTGTCGCCGCGCACCCTGCTGCTCGGCCGCAGCACCGACACCGGCTGCGCCGACGTGGCCGGCAAGGTGAACGCCGACACCTGGCTCTCCCGGGACGTGCCGAAGATGGTGCTCGACAACTTCCGCGCCGACACCTCGTCCGACCGCTGGGCGGTGGCCGGCTACTCGGCCGGCGGCCACTGCGCCGCGAAGCTCGCGCTGGAGCACCCGGACCGCTACCGGGCCGGCATCAGCCTCTCGGGCTACAACGACCCGGCCGCCGAGCCGGACTCGCTGACCGCCAAGAACCCGCAGCTGCGCGAGGCCTCCAACCCGCTGAACATCCTCAAGAAGGCCGCCCAGCCGCCGAAGACCTCACTGTTCGTCAGCGGCAAC
This sequence comes from Kitasatospora sp. DSM 101779, assembly GCF_025655475.1. Taxonomy (GTDB): domain Bacteria; phylum Actinomycetota; class Actinomycetes; order Streptomycetales; family Streptomycetaceae; genus Kitasatospora. Next base: position 1,940,465 of record NZ_JAHTIK010000001.1, read on the forward strand.
AAGGGCGACGGCTACGAGGGCGGCCTGGCCCTCCAGCAGGCGGCGAAGGCGCCGACCGCCGTGACCGTGGTGGAGACCACCGGACCGCACGCGGTCGACGTGTGGAAGCCGCTGCTGCCGAAGGCCTTCACCTGGCTGACCGGGATCATCCCCGCCCAGCACTGACGCATCGGCAGCGCAACGCTGACGGGCCGCCCGTCCCATCCGGGAGCGGGCGGCCCGTCGGCGTTGCGGGTGGCGTTCCGTCAGGCGAGTTCCAGCGCCAGGTAGAAGTCCACCCGGTCCTCCAGCCGGGACAGGTCACGGCCGGTCAGCTCCTCGATCCGGCCGATCCGGTAGCGCAGGGTGTTGACGTGCACGTGCAGCTGGGCGGCGCAGCGCGTCCAGGAGCCGTCGGAGCGCAGGAAGGCCTCCAGGGTGCGCACCAGGTCGGCCTGGTGCTCCAGGTCGTAGGCGATGACCTTGTCGAGGAGGCGGCTGCGGAAGGCACGGCGGACCTCGTCCGGCACCGCGGCCAGCAGCAGCACGTGCGAGGCGAGCTCCTCCGGCCCCGCCACACAGACCCGGCCGACCCGGGCGGCGGCGATCCGGCGGGCGTGCCGGGCCTCCTCCAGGGCGCCGCGCAGGCCGTCGGCCTCGCTGGCGGGGGCGGAGACGCCGACGGTGATCCGGCCCTCGGAGCCGAGTCCGGCCTCCAGCGGGGCCAGCAGCTCGCGCAGCGCGTCGGCGGGCACGGCGGTGTCGGGGGCGGGCAGCACCACGACGGCGCCACTGCCCGCGCCGGCGACCAGGGCCCGGTCGGTGGCGTCGGTGAGCGCCTCCTCCAGGACGGCGCGCACGGTGCCCTCGGGCAGGCCGGTGCCCTCGGCCGAGAGGATCAGCCAGGAGTCGGCCGTCCCGGGGCGGCCGCCCTCGTACTTGGCGGCCATGGTGGCGGAGGCTTGCAGGGCGCGGGAGATCTCCACCGGGTCGGCGTCGCGGCGGAGCAGCGCGAGCACCTCGTCGGCGATCCGCCGGCGCAGCCGGCGGCCCTCGTCGCGGCGGGTGCGCTCGGCGGCGACCAGCCGGGCGAGGTTCTCGGCGAGCTGCTGGCGCTTGGGCGTCCACTCGGTCACGTCGCCGGCGACCACGAGCAGCCAGTCGGCGAGCGGGGCCTCGGCGCCGGGATCGGCGGGGGCGGGCAGCAGCGAGTACGCGCCGACCGCGAGGCGGGCACGGTGCGGCGGGCGGCGGCGCTGGCGCTGGGCGGCGAGGTGCGCGCGGACGAGCTGGTCGCGGTCCTCGGCGGAGAGCCGGTCGGCCGGTCCGGCGACCACCCGGCCGGTGGGGGTGATCACCCAGCAGTCGAGGTCGAGGTCGCCGCCGAGCAGGTCGAGCACGGCGTCCAGGCCGCCGCCGCCGGCCGCGGAGACCAGCAGCCGGTGCCGGTCGACCAGGGCGGCGAGGTCGGCGGCCCGGTCGGCGGACACCTGGCGGCCGATGTACTCGGCAACCGTGCCGAAGGCGACGTCGTCGGGCACCACGAGCAGCGGCATCCGGTGCCGGCGGCAGGCCTCGACCAGGTCCTCGGGGACGGGGCCGACCTCGGCCTCGCCGGCGGCCAGGGCGACCGCCCCGCCGGCCGCGATGGTGCGGACGAAGCGCTCGGAGTCGTCCGGGCCGGTGCGCCAGAGCATGCCGGTGAGCACCAGCTCGCCGCCGTGCAGGTAGCGGCCCGGGTCCTGGAGGTCGGTGGTCATCACACCGCTGACCTGCCGGTCGAGCTCTTCCTCGGCGGCGAGCAGCCGTAGCCGCGGGGCGCCGGGGGCGAGCAGGTCGCGGACACGCATCCGCAGACTCCTTCGTACTGGAGGGTGGGGGTCGGGTGGATGTGGGGCCTCACAGTGTGCACCAGGTCCGCGGCCCTCGGCGGAACGTCCCGCACGGCCGGCCGGTCACGGGCCCGTCGCCTCACCGTCACGGCCGGATTACGGTCGTAGATGGCGGTAGGGAAACCGCTGGACTGGGCACTTGTCAGCCTTAGAGGAACGTACAGGATGCCGGGCAGGACCGGCGCGCGGGCTTCATGCCATCGGTGACTGCCAGTGGGCCCCGTCACAGCGGTTCACTGGCCACACGCCACCGGAACACCCCGGTGACCGGAGCTCAACGCCGAGGCAACGAAGCGGTAGCAAGGTCCGAACACCGAGTTCGGGGCACTGTGCCCACTGTCCGGTTGGCGACGACTTGAGGAGACACCCGCATGGAGTTCCTTCGGCCCGCTACGTGGGACGAGGCGCTCGCGGCGAAGGCTGAGTACCCGACCGCGCTGCCCATCTCCGGGGGCACGGACGTCATGGTCGAGATGAACTTCGACGTGCACCGGCCATCCGCGATTCTCGACCTGAACCGCATCGGCGACCTCGCCACCTGGTCGATCGACGGCGACACCGTGAGGCTGGGCGCCGCGGTTCCGTACAGCAGGATCATCGACGAGCTGTCCGGACCGCTGCCGGGCCTGGCCCTGGCGGCACACACCGTCGGCTCGCCGCAGATCCGCAACCGGGGCTCCGTGGGCGGCAACCTCGGTGCCGCCTCGCCCGCCGGCGATTCGCACCCGGCGCTGCTGGCCGCCGGCCGCGACGTCTTCGTGGAGGCGGCCTCGGTGCGCGGCACCCGGCTGATCCCGATCGACGACTTCTACACGGGCGTCAAGCGCAACAGCCTGGAGGCCGACGAGCTGATCCGCGCCGTGCACATCCCGGTGGCGGACGGCCCGCAGCAGTTCTCCAAGATCGGCACCCGCAACGCGATGGTGATCGCGGTCTGCGCGTTCGGTTTCGCACTCCACCCGAAGAGCCGCACGGTCGGCACCGGCATCGGCTCGGCCGCCCCCACCCCGCGCCGCGCGGTGGAGGCCGAGGAGTACCTGCGGGGCGTGCTCGCCGAGCGCGGCCTGTGGGAGTCGGGCGACCTGCTCGGCACCGAGGTGATCCAGCGGTTCGGCGAGCTGGTCCGCGATGCCGCGTCCCCGATCGACGACGTCCGCGGTACCGCGGACTACCGGAAGCACGCGCTGGCCGTGATGGCCCGCCGCACGCTGACCTGGACCTGGAACGACTACAGCAAGCAGATCAGGAGCGCGGCATGAGGGTCACGTTCACCGCCAACGGCAAGCCCGTCGAGGCCGACGACGTCTGGGAGGGCGAGAGCCTCCTGTACGTGCTGCGCGAGCGGGTCGGCCTGCCGGGTTCGAAGAACGCCTGCGAGCAGGGCGAGTGCGGCTCCTGCACCGTCTACCTGGACGGGGTGCCGGTCTGCTCCTGTCTGGTCGCGGCCGGCCAGGTGCAGGACCGCGAGGTCCGCACCGTCGAGGGCCTTGCCGAGGAGAGCGGCGACCTGGGCCTCGTCCAGCAGGCCTTCGTCGACGCGGGCGCCGTCCAGTGCGGCTTCTGCACCCCCGGTCTGCTGGTGCAGACCGACGCGCTGCTCGCCACGGATCCGCAGCCGAGCGACACCGACATCCGCGAGGCGCTGTCGGGCAACCTGTGCCGCTGCACCGGTTACGAGAAGATCATGGACGCGGTGCGGCTCGCCTCCGCCCGCACCTGCGCGAAGGCGGTCTCCGAATGAGCGGCACCCGCACCATCCAGGGCCAGAAGAACCTGCAGAACATCCACCAGGCGAGCAAGGACGGCATCGGCGGCTCCCCGCTGCGCCCGGACGGCACCCTGAAGGTCAAGGGCGAGTTCGCCTACTCCTCGGACATGTGGCACGAGGACATGCTGTGGGGCATGGCGCTGCGCTCGCCGCACCCCCGCGCCAACATCCTCTCGGTGGACATCTCCGAGGCGCTCAAGGTGCCCGGCGTGTACGCGGTGCTGACCCACGAGGACATCCCCGGCTCCAAGTACTACGGCCTGGAGATCCAGGACCAGCCGGCGCTGGCCATCGACAAGGTCCGCTACCACGGTGAGGCGATCGCCCTGGTCGCCGCGGACCACCCGGAGACGGCCCGCCGCGCGGTGAAGAAGATCAAGGTCGAGTACGAGGTGCTCACCCCGATCACCACCGAGGAGCAGTGCCTCGACCCGGAGACGTACGGCTACGTGCACGAGCCGCACGAGTACAAGTCGCACGGCTCGGGCAACATCTGCCACAGCCAGAAGCTGGTCTCCGGCGGCGGCGTGACCGACGAGATCCGGGCGCTGGCCGACGTGATCGTCAAGGGCACGTACGAGGTCGGCATGCAGGACCAGGCCTTCCTCGGCCCGGAGTCCGGCCTGGCGGTACCCGCCGAGGACGGCGGCGTCGACCTGTACATCGCCACCCAGTGGCTGCACGTGGACCGCCAGCAGATGGCCCCGGTGCTGGCCCTGCCGGAGGAGAAGGTCCGGCTCACGCTGGCCGGCGTGGGCGGCGCCTTCGGCGGCCGCGAGGACCTGTCGATGCAGATCCACGCCTGCCTGCTGGCGCTGCACACCGGCAAGCCCGTCAAGATCGTCTACTCCCGCGACGAGTCCTTCTTCGGCCACGTGCACCGCCACCCGGCGAGGATGACCTACGAGCACGGCGCCACCCGGGACGGCAAGCTGGTCTTCGCCGACTGCCGGATCGTGCTGGACGGCGGCGCGTACGCCTCGGCCTCCCCCGCGGTGGTCGGCAACGCCGCCTCGCTCGGCCACGGCCCGTACGTCATCCCGAACGTGCGGATGGAGGCGATCGCCCTCTACTCCAACAACCCGAGCTGCGGCGCGATGCGCGGCTTCGGCGCGGTGCAGGCCTGCTTCGGCTACGAGTCCCAGATGGACAAGCTCGCCGCCGAGCTGGGCATGGACCCGGTGGAGCTGCGCCAGATCAACGCCGTCACCCAGGGTGACTTCATGCCGACCGGCCAGGAGATCGACGCGCCCGCGCCGGTCGCCGAGCTGCTGCAGCGGGTCAAGGACATGCCGCTGCCGCCGCCGCTGGACCTGGAGAACCTGGACGTGCGCACCCTGCCGGGCGCCCTGTCCAACACCTCGCACGGCGAGGGCATCGTCCGCGGCATCGGCTACTCGGTCGGCATCAAGAACGTCGGCTTCTCCGAGGGCTTCGACGACTACTCCACCGCCCGGGTGCGCCTGGAGGTGATCGGCGGCGAGCCGGTCGCCATGGTGCACACGGCGATGGCGGAGGTCGGCCAGGGCGGCGTCACCGTGCACGCGCAGATCGCCCGCACCGAGCTCGGCGTCGAGCAGGTCACCATCCACCCGGCCAACACCGAGGTCGGCTCGGCCGGCTCCACCTCGGCCTCCCGCCAGACGTACATGACCGGCGGCGCAGTGAAGCTGGCCGCCGAGGCGGTCAAGCAGGCGCTGATCGAGAAGGGCCGGCGCCGCTACGGCTGGGAGCACAAGGACATCACCCTGGTCGGCGGCAAGGTCGTCTCCGAGACCGGCGGCGTGCTCGTCCCCATGGTCGACCTGCTCGGCGACGAGGCGATCGACCTGACCCGCGAGCACCACCACCGGCCGACCGTCCCGTTCGACAAGGAGACCGGCCAGGGCTTCGGCCACGTCCAGTACACCTTCTGCGCCAACCGCGCGGTCGTCGACGTGGACGTGGAGCTCGGCCTGGTCAAGGTGGTCGAGCTGACCGCGGCCCAGGACGTCGGCAAGGCGCTGAACCCGCTCTCCGTGGTCGGCCAGATCCAGGGCGGCTGCACCCAGGCCCTCGGCCTCGCCGTCATGGAGGAGATCGTCGTCAAGGACGGCAAGGTCCGCAACGCCTCCTTCACCGACTACCTGATCCCCACCATCCTGGACACCCCGCCGATCCCGGTGGACATGCTGGAGCTCCCCGACCCGCACGCCCCGTACGGGCTGCGCGGCGTCGGCGAGGCCCCCACCGTGTCGGCCACCCCCTCGATCGTCGCGGCGATCCGCAACGCCACCGGCCTCGCCCTCAACCGGGTGCCGGTCCGGCCGGAGCACCTCACCGGGACGCTCTAGCCACACCGCGCAGGACCTCCCCGGGGCGGCGCCATGTCTTCCCCGCCGCCCCGGGGGCGCACCACAACTCCACACACCGGATGTGCTCCACCCCCTGCCCCACCCACGCCGGGGACCGGCAGCGGGCGCACCACCCCATCCGGTACGCGGACCCGCCGCGTGCCGACCGTGAGTCGAACAGTCCCCCTCAGTGCCTAACTCCCACAGCCTGGCATTCAGGTCGGCTCGCCCACCCCAATCCCCTTTGAACCTTGGGAGTGGACATGACCCGGATCCCCACAGAGCCCGGTACCACTGAAGACAGACCTGCCACCGACGACGCCCTCACGCCGCCGGTCGTCACCCCGAAGAATCCGCTGGATGCGTACTTCAAGATCTCGGCGCGGGGCTCCACCCTCGCGACCGAGCTCCGGGGCGGCGTCACCACCTTCATGGCGATGGCCTACATCGTCCTGCTCAACCCGATCATCCTGAGCGGGGCGGACGTCAACGGCGTCAAGCTCGACCACTCCGCGCTGACGACCGCGACCGCGCTCGCCGCCGCGGTGACCACGATCCTGATGGGCGTGGTCGGCAACGTGCCGCTGGCCCTCGCCGCCGGACTCAGCGTCTCCGGCGCCATCTCCGCACTCGTCGTGCCGCACACCACCTGGCCGCAGGCCTTCGGCCTGTGTGTGATCTACGGCCTGTTGATCGTCCTGCTGGTGGTCTCCGGACTCCGCGAGAAGATCATGAACGGCATCCCCCTGCCGCTCAAGCACGCCATCACCATCGGCATCGGCCTGTTCGTCGCCATCATCGGCCTCTACAAGGCCGGCTTCGTCCACACCGGCGGCCCCACCCCGCTCTCGCTCGGCCCCTTCGGCGAGCTGGCCGGCTGGCCCGTGCTGATCTTCGCGCTCACCCTGCTGGCGATCTTCGTACTGCTGGCCCGCAACGTCCGGGGCGCCATCCTGATCGGCATCGCCGGCGGCACCGTCCTCGCCATGATCGTCAACGCGGTCGCCGACCTGCCGGCGAAGACCTGGGCCAACTCCGCCCCGGTGTGGCCGGGCAGCCCGGTCGCCGCCCCCGACTTCGGCCTGTTCGGCCACGTCGACCTCTTCGGCGCCTTCACCGGGAAGGGCATGGGCGCGATCAGCGCCTCGGTCGCCGTCTTCACCCTGGTGCTGGCCGGCTTCTTCGACGCGATGGCCACCATCATCGGCGTCGGCACCGAGGCCGGGCTGGCCGACAAGAAGGGCCGGATGCCCGGCCTGTCGAAGGCGCTGTTCATCGACGGTGCCGGCGGCGCGGTCGGCGGTGTGGTCGGCGCCTCCGGCCAGACCGTCTTCGTGGAGTCCGCCACCGGCGTCGGCGACGGCGCCCGGACGGGCCTCGCCTCCACCGTGACCGGCCTGTTCTTCGCCGCGATGCTGTTCTTCTCGCCGATCGCCGGCATCGTCCCGGTCGAGGTCGCCGCCGCCGCCCTGGTCGTCATCGGTTCGATGATGATGAGCCAGGCCCGGCACATCGACTGGTCCGACCGCGAGGTCGCCATCCCGGCCTTCCTCACCTGCGTCCTGATGCCGTTCACCTACAGCATCACCGCCGGTGTCGCCGCGGGCGTCATCTCCTACACCGTGATCAAGGCCGGAACCGGCAAGTGGCGCGAGCCCGGCCCACTGATGTGGATCCTCACCGCGGTCTTCGTCGTCTACTTCGCCCTCACGCCCGTCAAGGCGTGGCTCGGCGTGCACTGACCGGACCCGGCCGCCGTACCGGAGCACCTCTCCGGTACGGCGGCCGACCCCGTCACCCCGTTACCCTCGTCCTAAGGAGCACCCACCCATGCAGGACATCGCCGCGCAGCTCAACGCCTGGCACGCGTCCGGGCGCTCCTTCGCCGTGGCCACCGTCGTCGCCGTCTCCGGCAGCGCCCCGCGCGACCCCGGCGCCGCCCTCGCCGTCGACGAGTACGGCGAGGCGATCGGCTCGGTCTCCGGCGGCTGCGTCGAGAGCGCCGTCTACGACCTCTGCCAGGAGGCGATCCGCACCGGCGAACCCGTCCTCGAACGCTTCGGCTACAGCGACGAGGACGCCTTCGCCGTCGGCCTCACCTGCGGCGGCGTCCTCGACGTCTTCGTCCAGCCGGTCGTGCCGGGCACCGACCTGGCCGTCGACACCGCCATCACCTACACCGCCTCCGGCACGCCCGTCGCCCTCGCCCGGATCGTCTCCGGCCCGGACGCCCTGCTGGGCGCCGCCGTCGCCGTCACCGCCGACACCCACCACGGCAGCCTCTCCCCCGCCGGCTCCGCCACCCCCGGGCCCACCACGCTGTCGCTGGAGCGCTCGATCGTCGCCGAGGCCCGCGCCATGCTCGACGCCGGCCGCACCGGCACCGTCGTCCTCGCCCTCGACGGCCGCCCCTGCGACCCGACCGACCAGGGCACCGTCACCGTCCTCGTCGAGGCCCACGTCCCCGCCCCCCGTATGATCGTCTTCGGCGCCATCGACTTCGCCGCCGCCGTCGTCCGCATCGGCAAGTTCCTCGGCTACCACGTCACCGTCTGCGACGCCCGCCCCGTCTTCGCCACCGCCCGCCGCTTCCCCGACGCCGACGAGATCGTCGTCGACTGGCCGCACCGCTACCTCGACACCCAGCACCACCGCATCGACGGCCGCACCGTCCTGTGCGTCCTCACCCACGACGCCAAATTCGACATCCCCCTCCTCGAACGCGCCCTGCGCCTGCCCGTCGGCTACATCGGCGCCATGGGCTCCCGCCGCACCCACCGCGACCGCAACACCCGCCTGCGCGAGGCCGGCCTCACCGACACCGAGATCGCCCGCCTCCGCTCCCCCATCGGCCTCGACCTCGGCGCCCGCACCCCCGAGGAGACCGCCGTCTCCGTCGCCGCCGAAATCGTCGCCCACCGCCGCGGCGGCAGCTGCCTGCCCCTCTCCGCCGGCGACGGCCCCATCCACCACGACCTGACGGCGGTCGCACCCGAGCCGGAACCCGAGCCGAAGCCGCGACAGCGGCCGCACGCAGCCTGAGCACAGGGTGGTCCGGTCGGCCCGGTCGGTCCGGGTGCGGGGCCGCCTCCGCGGCGCGACGCTGGAGACCTGAGGACCGCCCCCCACCCGGCGAGGTCCGAGCGGCCGGCCGGTCGTTCTCCGCACCGAAGGGACCACCGCCATGCGCATGCTGATCCAGGCCTCGATCGACACCGAGCGCTCCAACGCCGTGGTCGCCGCGGGGAAGATGCCCGAGTCGGTGGAGGAGATGCTCAACACCCTCAAGCCCGAGGCGGCCTACTTCTACCCGCTGCACGGCCGCCGGGGCTTCACCATGGTGGTGAACATCGCCGACGAGGCCGACCTGATCCCCCTCGTCGAACCGCTCTGGACGGAGATGGGCGCCGACGTCGAGGTGGTCCCCTGCCTCACCGCCCAGGAACTCCAGACCGGCCTCGCCCGCCTCACCGCCCAGTCCTAACGGGACTCGCCCCGGAGGTCAGTCGGCCTCACCGGCGGGGACCACCCACCGCGTCGGCTGGCCGGTGACCTGCGCGATCATGTCGTAGTCGCCGTCGTAGTGCAGCACGGTGACGCCGTGGCGCTCCGCCGTCGCGGCGATCACCAGGTCGGCGGTCGACACCGCCCGCCAGTTGCCCGCACCGACCAGGAGCACCTGGACGTCCAGCGCCCGGTCCCAGACCTCGTGGGTCGTCGGCAGCCAGTCGAAGCCGCGCATCTCGTCGCGGATGCGCTCGGCCTCGGCCTTCGACCGGGCGCTGCGCAGGACCTCCAGTTCGACCGCCGCGCAGACGGCCAGCAGGCCTGCGTTGTGGAGCGGTTCCACCGCCCTGCGAACGGCCTGCTTGGGGAATCGCGCGAGGGTCGAGGTGTCGATCAGAAAGCGTTCCGTCATGCCGCCCGGTGCTCCGAATCACCCTCCACCGGCCCGGTGAGGTCCGGCAGGCCGCCTTCGGCCAACCAGTTCAGGAAGGACTCCCGCTTCCGCCGCTTGATCGCATCGGCGAGCGCGGCGTTCACGGTGGCCACCTTCGTGGTGGTGCCGAAGATCTCCGCGGCCTCGGCCAGCAGCTCGTCGTCCACATCTATCACCGTGCGCGTCATGGCAACCTCCCGAGGCAGTGATATCGAATCTCATGCTATCCGATATCACGGCCCCGTGGCCGTCAGCCGATGTCGAGGCGGGCGAGGCGGCGCAGGAGCGCGGGGCTGAGGCGGCCGAGGAGGCGGGCGGCCTTGGCCTCGAAGGTGACCGGGACGACCGGCTTGCCGGTGCGGACGGCGCGGAGGATCTCGGCGGCGACCTTCTCGGGCGGGAAGCCCCGGCGGGCGTAGGCCTTGGTGGCCTTGGCCCGCTTGGCGGCCTGCTCGTCCGGGTCGGTGCCGGAGAAGGTGGTGGTGCTGGTGATGTTGGTCGCCACGATGCCGGGGCAGATCGCGGAGACGCCGATCCCGTGCGGGGCGAGCTCGGCCCGCAGGCAGTCCGAGAGCATCAGCACCCCGGCCTTGCTGGTGGCGTACGCGGCCAGCGACTTCGCCGGCAGGTAGGCGGCCGCCGAGGCCAGGTTGACGATGTGTCCGCCTCCGCCGCGGGCCACCATCAGGGCGCCGAAGGCGCGGCAGCCGTGGATGACGCCCCAGAGGTTGACGTCCAGGACGCGCTGCCACTCCTTCTCGGTGGTCTGCAGGAAGGTCCCGGCGTGGCCGATCCCGGCGTTGTTGACCACCACGTCGGGCACGCCGTGCTCGGCGGCGACCTGCCGGGCGAAGGCGTCCACGGCCTCGCCGTCGGAGACGTCCACCCGGATCGCGTGCGCCCGGGGGCCGACCAGGCCGCAGAGTTCGGCGGTGCGTTCGGCGGCGGCGAGGTCGAGGTCGCAGACCACCACCCGGTCGCCCTGCTCGGCGAAGGCCAGCGCGGTCGCCCGCCCGATGCCGCTGCCGCCGCCGGTGACCACCGCGAGCCGGCCGCTCACCGGCGGGCCCTGGACGTGTCCGGCGGCGACCCGGGTGACGTGTTCGCGGACGAGCCGGGCCACTGTGCCGCCCTTCTCCAGCAGTGCCGACCAGTGGCCGGCGTCCAGGGTGCGGCGGGTCAGGTGGGGCACCCAGCGCTCCAGGCCCTCGGAGAGGAAGGTGGAGACGTAGCGGTCCCGCTCCAGGGTGATCAGCTGGACGGGCACCTCGGTCGGCCGTTCGCGCGGACTGCGCAGCACCGGCCGGAAGTTGGCCCGGTAGAGCTCGATCCCGCGGACGGCGTCCCGGCCGAGGGTGGGCTGCGGGTGGCCGGGCCGCGGGGTGACGGCCTCCATCCGGTGCAGCACGGTCGGCCAGGCGCGGGCCAGGAAGAGCCGCCAGACGGCCGGTGCCAGGTAGGGCAGTTGGAAGGCCGTGATGTACCAGGAGTGCACGCCCTGGACGAGCAGCTGACGCAGGTGCCGCGGGGTGGGGCGGCGCATCCGGTGCCGGATCCAGTGGCCGATGTGGTCCAGCGACGGTCCGGAGACGGTGGTGTAGGAGGCGATCCGGCGGTGCGCTCCGGGCTCGGTGACGGCCTCCCAGGACTGGATGGAGCCCCAGTCGTGGGCGACCACGTGCACCGGATCGTCCGGGCTCACGGCGTCGGCGACGGCGAACAGGTCGGCGCCGAGGTGCTCCAGCCGGTAGCCGTCCCGGGCGGCGGGCACGCCGGAACCGCCGGCGCCGCGGACGTCGTAGCGGACGACGTGGTGGTCGACGGCGAGGTCGGCGGCGACGTCGTCCCAGACCGCGTGGGTGTCCGGGTAGCCGTGCACCAGCAGGACGGTCGGCCGGGCCGGGTCGCCCTGCTCGTACACGGCCAGCGGCAGCCCGCCGGAGTGGACGGTGCGGCGGCGGATGGTCATGCGGCCTCCTCCTGGAGCGTCCAGCGCCGCACGTGCGGCAGGTCGTCGTCGAGCCAGAACGCGTCGTCGTCCGTGACGACGAGCAGTTCCTCGAACTTGATGCCCACGTCCCGGAAGCCGATGTGCGGCTCGACCGCCCACAGGCCCGGGGTGGGTGCGTGCCGGGACGAGCGGCCGTCCGCCCAGAGCGGGGAGCGGCCGTGCAGCCGCTCGCCGATCAGCTCCCGGCCGAGCGTCTGGAGTGTACGCACGCCGAAGCCGAAGAGGGTGACGCCGGCCGGGCCGCGGGCGGTGGTCCGGGTGACCCGGTGGCCGATCACCCGGCCGGGGTAGACCCGGTGCCGGTTGTCGTAGCCGTGCACGGCGAGCTGGGCGTCCACCGCCGCGTACACCTCGTTCAGCGGCTTGCGGGCCCTGACCTCGGCGAGGATCAGCTCCCGGTAGACCTTCAGGTCGGCGGCGAGGCGGTCCCACACCGGGTTCTCGCCGACCTTGCCGCCGTAGCCGATGTCCGCGGTGTAGCCGTCCACCACCGGCGCGCAGTCCAGCACGTACGGCATGCCCTCCTCCAGCCGGCGCCCGCCGGCGAAGAACTGCAGCGGAGTGTGGAAGTGCCGGAAGGCCGTGCGGTCACCGAACCAGGCGAACGGCACGTGGAAGTAGTCCTGCACCCCGGCCCGTTCCAGGCAGCGGCGCAGCTTCGCGGTCGCCTGCCGCTCGGTGACACCGGGTTCGATCCAGGCGGCGACCTGCTCCGCACAGTGGTAGGCGAGTTGCTGGGTCTCGCGGAAGCGGGCAAGGTCGTGCTCGTCGTACGGGAAACTCACGGCTCTCCTCGGCGGTTCAGAGGTCCAGGACGAGGGTCTCGCCCTCGGCGGCACGGGAGACGCAGGGCAGCAGGGCACCGCCCGCGCGCTCGGCCGGGGTCAGCCGGCGGTCGCGGTGCTCGGGCGTCCCGTCCAGCACCCGCACCCGGCAGATGCCGCAGAAGCCCTGCCTGCAGGAGTACGGCAGGTCGGGACGGAAGTCGCGGGCCACGTCCAGGGCGGACCGGTCGGCGGGCACGGCGAGTTCGGGACCGTCGGCACCGAGCCGGACGGTGAACGGGTGACCGCCGGTCACCGGGGCCGCACCGAACCGCTCGAAGTGCAGTGCACGGGCCGGCGAGGCGTCGAACGCCCGCTGGACGGCGGCCAGCATCGGCGCCGGGCCGCAGCAGTAGACGGCAGCGCCGCGCGGGGCCCGGGCGAGCAGCTCGGCGGCGTCCGGTACACCGTCGCGGTCGTCGGTACGGATCTCCACGCGGCCCGGGTCGAGGGCGCGCAGCTCCGCGGTGAACGGCAGCGCCGCGGCCGTACGGCCCGTGTGCACCAGCCGCCAGTCGAGGCCGAGCGACCGCGCCTGACGGGCCATCGGCAGCAGCGGCGTGATGCCGATGCCACCGGCCAGCAGCAGCACGGCGGGCTCCGCACAGAAGGCGAAACCGTTGCGCGGGCGGGCGGCGGTCAGCAGAGCGCCGACCGCCACCTCGTCGTGCAGCTCGACCGACCCGCCGCCGCCGTCGGCGATCCGGCGCACCGCGATCCGGTAGCGGTGCCGGTCGGCCGGGTCGCCGCAGAGGGAGTAGTGGCGCTGCCGGCCGGAGGGCAGGGTGAGGAGCAGCCGCGCACCGGGCTGCCAGGCGGGCAGCGGGCCACCGGAGGGTTCGGCGAGGTCGAGGGCGGCCACGTCCTCGGCCACCGCGCGGCGACCTGTGACCACCAGGCGCAGGGGCGGGACGGGGGCGGGGGCCGCCCTGCGGGGGCTGCGACGCAGCCCGGGACTGCCGAGGGCCGGGCTGTAGCGGTCGCCGAAGGCGGTGAGCCACCGCATGAAGCGGTCGTCCCGGGGGCGGCCGTACAGGTCGGGCGGCGGAGTGACGAGATCCATCGGTGGCGGCTCCGTGGCGATCGATATCGGAACATGAGGGGCGACCTCAGCGGCGCGGGAGGGCGTCCCCCAGGGGCGCGTGGGTGCACCCACAGCGCGCAGAACGGAGGCATCCCCCCCAGAGGGGCGCCTTGGGGGTTGCCCCCTCAGTGGGTGGCGGCTGCGCGGGCGGCCGGGGAGGTGGCCAGGTAGCCGAGGGCCTGGCTGGAGGAGCCTTCCTGGGTGGGGTGGTAGCCGGGCTTGAAGTAGCGGGCGGCGGAGCGGGCCATCGCCCTCGGGTCGGGCAGCAGGCCGCGGCGGGCCTGCACCTGCGCCTCACGCCAGGTCGGCCGGATCCTGCCGCGGAGTTCGGGGTCGGCGGCGAGCAGGAACCGCACTCCGCGCACCCACAGGTGCACCAGCAGCGGCCCGGAGACGAGCATGCCGCGCATCCGCCGCAGGTAGCCCGGGTCGAGGTGGACCAGCAGGTCGTAGGCGACGCTGCGGTGCTCGACCTCCTCGGCGCCGTGCCAGCGCAGCAGGTCGAGCATGGTGGGGTCGGCCTGGGCGCGGTCCAGGCCGGGCGAGTTGAGCGCCCAGTTGCCGAGGAAGGCGGTGAAGTGTTCGATCGCGGCGACGAAGGCGACCCGCTCGATGATGTTCTCGCGGCGCCGGCGGCCCGTCAGGCCGGGCTTGTCGCCGAGGACGCGGTGGAAGAGCCAGCCGATCTGGCGGAGGTAGGGGCGGGGGTCGAGTCCCTGGCCGAGCAGGTGGTCGAGGACCTCTTGGTGGGCCTCGGCGTGGATGGCCTCCTGGCCGATGAAGCCGAGGACCTCCTCGCGGAGCTGCTCGTCGGTGATCATCGGCAGGGCGTCGGAGAAGACCCGGACGAACCAGCGTTCGCCCTCCGGGAGGAGCAGGTGGAGCACGTTGATGGTGTGGGTGGCGAACGGCTCGTCGGGGATCCAGTGCAGCGGCAGGCTGGACCAGTCGAACTGCACGTCGCGGGGTTCCAGGACGAGGCTGTCGTGGACCCGCGGGGGCTGGGTGGTGCCGGGCATGGGTGAGCCTCCTGGCCTGCGGTGGCGGCTTCGACCCTGGCAACGTACTCGCGGGTAGCAGGCCCGGCAAGGGCCTTATCGACATTGAGTCTAATAAGTTTCCGAGCATCGCTCCGCGCCGGTCCCGGGCTCAGTCCGGCAACGGCGCGGCGCCGCGGACTGCGGCACGGATCTGCGTCAGGAAGGACTCGACCGCGAGCAGGGCCATCAGCAGGGCGAGAGCCCCGGTGAAGAGGCCGAAGGCCGTCGCACCGAGGATGGTGACGAGTGCGTGGTCGTCGAGCGATCCGTCGTCCGGGTCCATCCAGAGCCGGATCCGGCGGCCGTCCGGGTGGTCCCCGGCGAGGCGCCGCTCGGTCAACTGCCGCCCGTCGAAGGTCCAGGAGTGCAGGCAGCCGTAGCGGTCGCCGAACGGCCCGGCGGCCTCCTGGTACACCTGGCACTCCGTCACGGTGACGCTGACCGCCTGCGGAGTCCGGTACCAGTCACGGGTGCGCTCCACCGCCCGGCCGGCCAGCTCGGCACCGATGCAGAGCATGGCCAGGAAGAACAGGGCCGCCAGGCAGCCGACGAGCACATCGGCCCTGGCCAGCAGGCCGCCGAGGAACGCCAGCACCAGGCCGCCGAGCAGCAGGAACAACACCGGCCCGGCCGGGTCCAGCTGCCAGTCCACGCCGGCGGAGTAGGCGATCGCCGCGGCCGACGGGACGGCGGCCGCCAGCCCGGCCGCGACGCACAGCAGGCCGAACGGCCGAACCCCGGTGGTCATGGCTTCCCCCTCCGACGGCGCCGGCCACCATCGGATCCTGCCCGGGCCGGGACGGGTCCACGCCGGGGCTACACCGCCATCGCGAGCATCAGCGGGGCGGCGCGCAGGGACAGGAGCTCGGCTGCGGCGCGCAGGCGGTGGGTCTCGGTGGCGGGCAGGGAGGTGGCCAGGCAGCCGACGGTGGCGCCGGCGGTGACGGGGACGGCCGCGCAGACGGTGCCCAGCGCGTACTCCTGGAGGTCGAGCACGGGGACGGTGGCGGGCTGCCGGTCCAGGCGGTGCAGCAGTTGCTCGGTGTCGGTGATGGTGCGGGAGGTGAGCCGGGCGACGGGGTGGCGGGCGAGGTGGTCGCGGCGGCCGTTGTGGTCGAGCTGCCCGAGCAGGCACTTGCCCATCGCGCTGGCGTGGGCCGTCGCCCGGAAGTCCACCCACTCCTGGACGGCGGGCGCGTGGTCGGCGGCGGAGACGGCCTCCACGGTCAGTTCGCCGTCGTGGTAGCGGCTGAAGTAGACGGCGGCGCCGAGTTCGTCGCGCAGGTCGGCGAGCCGGCGGTGCAGTCGCGCCCGGACGAGCTGTTCGCGGTTCTGCTGGCCGAGTACGGTGAGCGCGCCGCCGAGCAGCCAGACGCCGTCGTCGAAGAGCAGGTAGCCCTCGCACTCCAGGGTCTCGGCGAGTTCCCGCACGGCCGCGGCCTGCAGGCCGAGTTCGCGGGCCAGCCGGGTGGTGTCGACGCCGTACGGGTGCCGGTCGACGGCCTCCAGCAGGCGCAGTGCGCGGTGCAGCGGCCCGTAGGGGTTCGGGTTCGGGCGGCCGTGGGCGGGGCCGGTCCGGCGGCCCCGGCTCGGTGCCGGCATGGGCGTCCCCTTCCGCTCGCGCGTACACGCGGCGCGGCCGCGCCTCTCCAGCCTAGCCGCGCGGGTGCCCGCCTCGCCGCCCGTACGCCGGGATGCGGCAGGGTTCGTGAGCGTCCGTCAGGTCTCCGGGAGCCGGCGAGCGGTACGGCGAAGGGCCCCTCCCCCACTGCCCAGGGGGGAGAGGCCCGGTCGGGGTGCCGGTCAGGCGTCGTCGCCGGCGCGGAGCTTCTTCACCGCGGCCTCCAGGCGGCTGCCGTACTCCTCGTCGGCCGCGTGGAAGTGGGCGAGGTTCTTCTCCACGATGTCCTCGCGGCCGACCTGGCCGAGGAAGCCGGCCAGGTTGGCGATCAGGCGGTCCTTCTCCCCGTCGGACATCAGCCGGTAGAGCTCGCCGGCCTGGAAGAAGTCGTCGTCCTTGGTGTGGGCCGGGGTGGTGTACGTGCCGGTGTGGCCCTCCAGCCGGACGGGGGCGGCGAGCGCGTTGTCGGTCTGCGCCGGGCCGTCGAAGGAGTTCGGCTCGTAGTTCTTGGCGCGGCCGGCCGTGTTGAGGGCGCCCAGGCCGTCGCGGCCGTAGTTGTTCGCCTCGGTGGCGCGCGGGGCGTTCACCGGCAGCTGGGTGTGGTTGACGCCGAGGCGGTAGCGCTGGGCGTCGGCGTAGGCGAACAGGCGGCCCTGGAGCATCTTGTCGGGGGACGGGCCGATGCCGGGCACGAAGTTGTTCGGCGAGAAGGCGGCCTGCTCGACCTCGGCGAAGACGTTCTCCGGGTTCTTGTTGAGCACCAGGCGGCCGACCTTGACCAGCGGGTAGTCGGCGTGCGGCCACACCTTGGTCAGGTCGAACGGGTTGAAGCGGTAGGTGGCGGCCTCGGCGACCGGCATCAACTGGACGTAGAGCGTCCAGGACGGGAACACCCCGCGCTCGATGGCCTGGTGCAGGTCGCGCTGGTGGCTGTCGGCGTCCCCGCCGACCACCTCGGCGGCCTGCGAGCCGTCCAGCGAGCGGATGCCCTGGTTGGTCTTGAAGTGGTACTTCACCCAGTAGGCGTCGCCCTGCTCGTTGACCCACTGGTAGGTGTGCGAGCCGTAGCCGTTCATGTGACGGTAGGAGGCGGGGATGCCGCGGTCGCCGAACAGCCAGGTGATCTGGTGGGTGGCCTCGGGGGCGTGCGCCCAGAAGTCCCAGACGTTCTCGGCCTCGGTGATGCCGGTGTACGGGTCGCGCTTCTGCGAGTGGATGAAGTCGGGGAACTTGATCGGGTCCTTGATGAAGAACACCGGGGTGTTGTTGCCGACCAGGTCGTAGTTGCCGTCGGCGGTGTAGAACTTCAGCGCGAAGCCGCGCGGGTCGCGGACCGCGTCCGAGGCGCCCAGGTTGCCGGCCACCGTGGAGAAGCGCAGGAAGACGTCGGTGCGCTTGCCGACGGCCGACAGGAAGTCCGCCCGGGTGTACTGCGAGACCTCGTCGGTGACCTCGAAGTAGCCGTAGGCGCCGGAGCCACGGGCGTGCACCACGCGCTCCGGGATGCGCTCACGGTTGAACCGGGCGAGCTTCTCCAGCAGCTGCTGGTCCTGGATCAGCAGCGGGCCGTACTCGCCGGCCGAGGCGGAGTTCTGGTTGTCGGCGACGGGCGCGCCGGACTCGGTGGTCAGGATC
Source organism: Kitasatospora sp. DSM 101779 (assembly GCF_025655475.1). Taxonomy (GTDB): domain Bacteria; phylum Actinomycetota; class Actinomycetes; order Streptomycetales; family Streptomycetaceae; genus Kitasatospora. Next base: position 1,958,592 of record NZ_JAHTIK010000001.1, read on the forward strand.
TTCGGCATGAGGGTCCTTCAGTAGCAGCGGTGCGGTGCAGGGGGGTCTGGGGTCAGACGCCGAGGAGGCGCCAGAGGGCGGCGCGGCGGCGGGAGGTGTGCTCGCCGTCCGGGCCGTCGGCCGGGACGAGGGCGGCCGCGGCGGCGCCGGTGGCGGCGGCGTCCCGGAGCGGCCGGGCGGCGGTCAGCCCGGCGGCCTCGTCGGCGGTCAGGCCGGCCGCGGTGAGGGCGGACTCGGCCTCGGCGGCGGGCAGCGCGTCGAACCAGCGCAGGGCCAGGGCGGCGCGGCCGGCCTCGGTGAGGCGGCCGGTGAGCCGGAGCCGGGCGAGGCCGCCGTCGGGGTAGACGTTGATCTTCACGTGGGTGGCGGGGCGTCCGGCGTCGAGCCGGAAGCGGTGCCGGGTGTCCGGCTGCAGCCGGGTGCGGGGCAGCAGCGGGAACCAGCCGGCGGTGTCGGTGGCGGGGTCGCCGCCGGCGGAGGCGTCGTAGCCCACCAGGTCGGCCCAGCCGGGGGCGTTGGCGACGAAGTGGGTGGTGTCCACCTCGGCGGCCAGGACCTCGCCGCCCCCGGCCAGGGCGATCCGGACCCAGTCGTTGGCCTTGTCGCGCCGACGCCGGGTCTCCCAGCCCTCGCCCATGACGGTGGCGCGGCCGGGAGCGTTCAGGTTGTGCGGGGAGGAGAAGTAGCGGTCCGAGGCGGCCTCGGCGACTCCGCCGGTCTCCTGGGCGGCGAGGTCGAAGGTGAGGCCGTCGAGCTCGCGCGGGTCGGGCAGCACCTCGCCGTGCACCCGCAGCCGGGCGACGCCGCCGTCCGGCCAGATGTTGAGCCGCACGTGCGTCCAGCGGGTGCCGTTGTCGACCGCGAACTCGTGCGCGGTGTCGCCCTTCAGCGGGGTGCGCGGCACCAGGTCCGTCCACTCGGCGGCCTCGACCTCGGCGGGCGAGGGGTGGCCGGGTACGGAGGCGGCCTGGACGGAGGCCGTCTCCGGGTAGTTGCCGGTGAAGTGCGCGGTGTCGACGACCACGCCGCGGATCACGCCGGCCGCGCCGAGCCGGACGATCGCCCAGTCGTGCTCCTCGTCGGTGGGGTGCGGCTGGTCGGCCGAGGCGCCGCGGCGGCGGCGGGACTCCCAGCCGTCCATGATCTGGCCCTTGTGGCCGAAGGTGTGCGGGCGGAACTCGGCGGGCTTGGCGACCAGCAGGTTCTCCGCGTCGGCGAAGGTGTCCTCGTTGGTGGCGACGACGCCGGCGCCCAGCCGGCGGGAGGCCAGGTCGACCAGCTCGGTGAAGGGCGCGGCCGCGGTCTTCTCGGTGCTCAACTCGACTCTCCTCAGGGACGGGTGATCTGTCGGCCGAACGGCTCGCCGGCGGTGTCGACCGCCCGGCCGCGGAGCCAGGTGGTGCGCACCGCGCCGGTGAGGGTGCGGCCGGCGTACGGGGTGACGGGGTTGCGGTGGTGCAGCTCCTCGGCGTGCACCGCGAAGTCGGCGTCCGGGTCGAAGGCGACGAGGTCGGCGTCGTACCCGGGGGCGATGGCGCCCTTGGTGCCGGTGAGGCCGACCAGGGCGGCCGGGCCGGAGGCCATCCAGCGGACGACGTCGGCGAGGGTGTGGCCGCGGCGGCGGGCCTCCGTCCAGACCGCGGGCAGACCGAGCTGCAGGGAGGCGATGCCGCCCCAGGCGGCGGCGAAGTCGCCGCTGCCGCCGTAGCGCTCCAGCAGCTTCAGGTCCGGGGTGGACGGCGAGTGGTCGGAGACGACGGCGGCGAACTCGCCGGCCGCGAGGGCCGCCCAGAGGGCGTCCCGGTTGGACTCGGAGCGGATCGGCGGGCAGCACTTGAAGGCGGTGTCGCCGTCCGGCACCTCCTCCGCGGTGAGGGTGAGGTAGTGCGGGCAGGTCTCGGCGGTCACCTGCACGCCGTCCTCCCGGGCCTGCCGCAGCAGCGGCAGCACGGCGGCCGAGGAGACGTGCAGGATGTGCACCCGGGTGCCGGTGCGGCGGGCGGTGTCGAGCAGCCGGGCGACGGCGGCGGCCTCGGCGTCGTCGGGCCGGGAGGCGAGGAAGTCGCGGTAGTGCACGCCGGGCTGCTGCGGGGCGGCGTCGAGGACGGCCGGGTCCTCGGCGTGGATGATGGCGAGCGCGCCGATCCGGGCCTGCTCGGCGAGCGCCGACTCCAGGTCGTCCTGGGTGGCCAGGTGCGGGAACTCGTCCACGCCGGACGGGGCGAGGAAGCTCTTGAAGCCGAAGACGCCGGCCTCGTGCAGCGCCGCCAGGTCGCCGGTGTTGCCGGGTACGGCACCGCCCCAGAAGCCGAGGTCGACCCAGGCCTGGCCCTCGGCGGTCTTCCGCTTGGCCTCCAGACCGGCGGGCGTGGTGGTCGGCGGGACGGAGTTCAGCGGCATGTCGACGATCGTGGTGACACCGCCGGCGGCGGCCGCCCGGGTCGCCGTGGCGAATCCCTCCCACTCGGTGCGGCCGGGCTCGTTGACGTGCACGTGGGTGTCGACCAGGCCGGGCAGCAGGGCGGTGTCGCCGAGGTCGGTGAGGTGGCGGTCCCCGACGAGCAGCGAGCCGTGCGTGGCGACCTGGGCGATCCGCCCGTCCTGGACGAGGACGTCGGCCGGGCGCTCGCCGTCCGGCAGGACGACCCGGCGGGAGCGGATCACGGCCGGAGTGGACGGCGTGTCGCTGAAGGGCATCGGGACCTCCGAAACGAGGGTACGAGTGGGGAGTGCCGAAGGCGCGCACGGGAGTTGGGCCTGAGCGAGGGGCCGGGCGGCTGCGAGTGCTCGGAGCCTAGGCCCGCCTTCAACAAAACGTCAATGTAGGAACCTACGAGGGGCCGGGGTTCAGCCGCCGAGCAGTTCGGCGGCCAGCCGCTCCCCCGCGGTCTCGGCGAGTTCGCCGGCCCTGGTCATGCTCTCGCCCGGCTGTTCGGCCAGGTCGGTGAGCGCCACGGCCGCAGCGAAGCCCGCCGCCCGCCACTCCGGTTCCGACAGTTCCAGCCGTCCGGCCACGGCAGCCACCCGAACCCCCGCCCGAGTGGCCGCCGCGGCGACGCCGGCGGGGGCCTTGCCGTGGAGCGTCTGCGCGTCCAGGCATCCCTCACCGGTGACGACGAGGCGCGCCCCACGCACTGCCTCGTCGAAGCCCAGGAGATCGAGGAGGAGCTCGATCCCGGGCCGCATGGTGGCGCCGAGCAGGGCCAGGGCGGCGAAGCCGACCCCTCCTGCCGCCCCGGCGCCGGGGGCGTCGCGGACGTCCCGTCCGGTCACGGTCCGGACGGCGTCCGCCCAGACGGTCAGACCTTCCTCCAGGACCACCAGGTCGTCACCGTCCGCGCCCTTCTGCGGGCCGTACACGGCGGTCGCGCCGCGCGGCCCGAGCAGCGGGTTGTCGACGTCGCAGGCGACCACCACGTCCACCCCGGACAGCCGGTCGGCCAGCGGGCCGAGGTCGATCCGGGCGAGGCGGCGCAGGGCCGCACCGCCCGGCGACAGCTCGGCGCCGTCCGCGTCGTACAGGCCGACGCCGAGCGCCTGGACCATGCCCGCGCCGCCGTCGGTGCAGGCGCTGCCGCCGAGGCCGAGCACGATCCGCTCGGCACCGAGCGAGACGGCCCGGGCGATCAGCTGGCCCACCCCGTAGGAGCCGGCGGCCAGCGGTGCGGTGCGGCCGCCGGGGAGCCGGGCGAGGCCGGAGGCCTGCGCCAGCTCGACCACGGCGGTGTCGCCGCGGACGGCGATCGCCGCGTCCACCGGCAGGCCCGTCGGGCCCGCCACCTTGACCGCGACCCGCTCGAAACCGGCCGCGAGGGCGGCCGCCAGGGTGCCCTCGCCGCCGTCGGCGACCGGGAGTTCGCGGACCTCGGTGCCGGGGGCCGCGCGGCGGACTCCGGCGGCGATCCGGGCGGCGACCTCGGCGCCCTCGAGGGAGCCCTTGAACTTGTCGGGCGCGACGACCACATGACCCTGAGCGGGGGTGGCGGGCATGGTGGTGGCCTTTCGTCGGGAACGTCTACGTACTGGCACTACCCAGGTGGGCGGGGGTCTGCGCGGCGCTGCACGCCCGCACCGGCGTGACGGGCCCCCTCTCCGCCGTTCCTCTCGTCCCGCTTCCGACGTTCGAGAGGCTCCCCTCGGCAGGAGAGGGGGCCGGGGCGGCGCGCACGGGCACGACCGAAGTGCCTTCCGGGAGGGTGGCGCGCCGCCGGTCTGGGACGACCGGCAGGGGGCGGGCAGGGCCGCGGCCCGCTGCCGGTCGGGTTACTGCCTCCTGGCGGCGCGGGCACGACCGGACAGGTACACGCCGCCAGGAGGAGTCGGGGGGCCGGGCCGGGTCAGACCGTCCGGCCGGAGAGGCGCTCGACGCCGCGCAGCAGGGCGGAGTGGTCGAGCGAGCCGTCGCCGTTGGCGCGGGCGGAGGCGACCAGCTGGGCCACCACGGCACCCACCGGCAGGGCGGCGCCGACGGCGCGGGCGGCGTCGGTGACGATGCCCATGTCCTTGTGGTGCAGGTCGATCCGGAAGCCGGGGGCGAACTCGCGGTTCAGCATGTTCGCCTTCTTGCGGTTGAGCACGGTGGAGCCGGCCAGGCCGCCGCCGAGCACCTCGAGCGCGGCCTGCAGGTCGACGCCGGCGTTCTCCAGGAAGACCACGGCCTCGGCCAGGACCTGGATGTTCACGGCCACGATCAGCTGGTTGGCAGCCTTCACGGTCTGGCCGGCGCCGGCCGGGCCGACGTGGACCACCGTGGTGCCGAGGGCGTCGAACAGCGGCTTGGCCTCGGCGAAGTCCTCCGCCGCGCCGCCGACCATGATCGACAGAACGGCCTCGACCGCGCCCGCCTCGCCGCCGGAGACCGGGGCGTCCAGGGTGCGGACGCCGCGCTCCCTGGCCGCGGCCTCGACCTTGATCGAGGTCTGCGGGGTGATCGAGGACATGTCGATCACCAGGGTGCCCGGCTGCGCGTTCTCCAGGACGCCGCCCTCGCCCAGGACGACCTGCTCGACCTGCGGGTCGGCCGGGACCATGGTGATGACGACCTCGGCGTCCTTCACCGCGTCGGCGATGCTGGTGGCGCCGTGGCCGCCGGCGGCGACCAGGGCGTCGATCTGCGGCTGGGTCAGGTTGTAGCCGGTGACGTGGTGGCCGGCCTTGACCAGGTTGGCGGCCATCGGGCTGCCCATGATGCCGAGGCCGATGAAGGCGATCTTGCGGCTCATCGCGTCGTGCTCCTTGCGTTTGGGGGGTGGTGGAGGGGGTGGCTCAGTTGGCGCGCAGCTCGCGCGGGAGCCACTCGAAGCTGTCGGCGCTGACGCCGGTGGAGGGCTTGTACTCCAGGCCGATCCGGCCGCCCGCGGCGGAGCCGCCGTCCGTGCCGTAGCCGGCGGCGGTGAGCCGGGCGAAGAGGTCCTCGAAGTCGAGCCCGCCGGTGCCGGGCTCGTTGCGGGCCGGGACGTCGGCGATCTGCACGTGACCGATCCGGTCGGCGTACCCGTCGATCACCGCGGCGAGGTCCTCGCCGTTCCTGGCCAGGTGGTAGAGGTCGCAGAGGAACTTCGCGTTGCCGAGGCCGGTGGCCGCGTTGACCTTGTCCACGACCTCGATCGCCGCCTCGGCGGTGAGCAGGGCGTAGTCCGGGGACTCGACCCGGTTGAGGGTCTCGATCAGCAGGATCGCGCCGACCGAGTGCGCGGCCCGGGCGGCGAGGACGAGGTTCTCCAGCGCCAGGGCGTCCTGCTCGGCCGGATCCACGCCGGGCACCCGGTTGCCGTAGAGGGCGTTCAGCGCCCTGGCTCCGAGGGACTCGGCGAGGGCGGCGGCGACCGGCACGTTGGCCCGGAAGCGCTCGCTCTCGGCCGGCACCGAAACGGTGCCGCGGGCGCCCTTGACGAGGTCGTCGAGGAAGTTGAGGCCGGTGAGCCGCACGCCGGCGTCGGTGAACGCCTTGCGGAGCGCGTCCAGCTCGGCCTGCGACGGGTCGTGGTCCTCGCCGAAGGGCCACCAGAGCTCGGCGGCGGTGAAGCCGGCCGCGGCCGCGGCGGCGGGGCGCTCCAGCAGCGGGAGCTCGTTGAACAGGATCGACAGGTTGACCGTGTAGCTGTGCGCGGCGGCGGCAGTCACGTGCTCACCTTCCCTCTCTTCCGTTCCCGACTTCCACGATACGGAAGGGGGATTCTGTCTGGTGGAATCTTCTCCGAGGAACTTCCGAACCGTCAAGGCCGCCGCAACAATTTGTTGAAGTGGCCGAACGGCGCCGGTCGCACCGCCCGCGGCCTGTCCGATCACCCAGCCCTCCCGCGCACCCGTGCGCCCGTCCGGCCCTTGCGCAGGCCGTCTAGAGTGAGCGCGTGCGATTGATGGTGGAGTTCACGACAGAACCGTTCGAGCTGGACGGCTTCCCGGACCACGCCAAGGCTGCCCGCCGGGTCGTGGACGAGGCCGGCCTCGACGTCTCGGTCGGGCCCTTCGGCACCAGCGCCGAGGGCGACGCCGAGCAGACCCTGGCCGCGGTGACGCGCCTGCTGCGCGAGACCCTGGAGGCCGGGGCCACCCGGATCTCCGTCCAGATCAGCGTGCTCGGCGACGAGCAGTCCCCGGAAGGAGTGGGTACGCCGTGAGCAACGCCCTGGAACACCCGCTCACCGCGGCGATAAAGCCGCTGCTGGACGCGGTGGGCGCCACCGCGGTCGAGCCGGCCGAGGCCCGCCCGGACGACGTCGTCCTGGAGTGGGACGGCGCGGCGGCGGTGGCGGTGCGGCTCCCGCACCTGAGCAGTGCACTGGACCGGCTGCTCGCGGAGATGGCGCGCCAGTTCGACGGCCGCCCGCTCACCGAGCTGGACCGGGCCGAGAAGCAGCGCGTGGTCGCCCTGCTGGAGGAGCGCGGGGCGTTCACCGTCCGCCACGGGGTGGAGACGGTGGCCTCGGCGCTCGGCGTCAGCCGCTTCACGGTCTACAACTACCTGAACCGGCAGGAAGACTCCCGCAAGGGCTGACACCGCCCGAACCGAGTCTTCACCGGCAGGTCGCGCCGGGCCCATTGGCGGATCCCACACGACATCCCCCGGCAACACGGCCCGCCGCGAAACGTAACCACCAACCGTTCAACAAAGTGTTGACGGTCTGCAGTGGTGGATCTAGCTTGTGCGAGTGGCACCACTCTTCAGGAGGTCCACCCGTGACCAATGAATCCACCGCTGCGACCACGGACCCCGGGGCGCTCGAGACCCTGGCGGCGGCACCGGCCGCCGAACTGCGGGAGACGCTGCTGGAGATCTGCTCCAGCCCCCGCTGGGCCGAGGCGGTCGCGGCCGCCCGACCGTGGCGGGACCGCACGGCCCTGCTCGACGCCAACGCCGCCGCCATGGCCGCCCTCGACACCGGGGACCTCGCCGACGCGATGGCCGGACACGCCCGGATCGGCACGCCGAAGACCGGCGACGCCACCTCCGAGCGCGAGCAGGCCGGCATCCGGGGAGCCGACAGCGCGCTCCTCGACGACCTGCGCGAGGCCAACGCCGCCTACGAGGCGAAGTTCGGCCACGTGTTCCTGATCTGCGCGACCGGCCGCACGGCCGCGACCATGCTCGCCTCGCTGCGCGAGCGCTACCCCAACGACGCCGCCACCGAGAGCGAGATCGTCCGCGGCGAGCTTCGCAAGATCAACGACATCCGCATCAACCGGCTGCTCGACGGGACCTAGACTCCGACGGTCAGTCAATTCCTGCCATCAGTAAGGTCTTTCAACCCATGACTGGCATCTCCACGCATGTGCTCGACACCAGCCTCGGCCGCCCGGCCGAGGGCGTTCCGGTCGAGCTGGCACTGCACACCGAGGGTGGTTGGAAGGTGCTCGGCACCTCCGCCACGGACTCCGACGGCCGGGCCAAGGACCTGCCGGCCGTGGAGGCGGGCTCGGTCGTCCGGCTGCTCTTCGACACCACCGCGTACTACGCGGCCCGGGGCGAGGCGGCGCCGTTCTTCCCCGAGGTATCGATCGTCTTCACGGTCGCGCCCGCGCAGCACCACTACCACGTGCCGTTGCTGCTCAACCCGTTCGGCTACTCGGTCTACCGCGGAAGCTAGTAGACCGACCTGGAAGCTTAGGAGCCATGCCATGGCCCATGTGCTCGGTCAGAACCAGTACGGCAAGGCGGAGAACCGCATCGTGCGGGTCTACCGCGACTCCACCCGGCACGAGATCAAGGACCTGAACGTCTCGGTCTCCCTGCAGGGCGAGTTCGAGGACGTCCACCTCACCGGCTCCAACGCCAACTGCCTGCCCACCGACACGACGAAGAACACCGTCTACGCCTTCGCCAAGGAGTACGGCATCGAGTCGGCGGAGGCCTTCGGCATCACACTGGCCCGCCACTTCGTCGAGAACACCGAGCGCGGCGTGGTGCACAGCGCCCGCATCCGCATCGAGGAGTACACCTGGGACCGCATCCGGACCCCGGACAGCTCCGCCCGCTTCATCGGCTCCGAGGAGGTCGGCCACTCCTTCGTCCGCAACGGCCAGGAGGTACGCACCTCCGAGATCGTGTTCGACGGCGAGTCCGTCCAGGTGATCTCCGGGCTCAAGGACCTGGTCGTGATGAACACGACCAACTCGGAGTTCTGGGGCTACATCAAGGACAAGTACACCACCCTCCAGGAGGCCTACGACCGCATCCTGGCCACCCAGGTGACGGCCCGCTGGAAGTACGGCTACACCGGCCGCGACGACGAGCCCCAGCCGAACTGGAACCGCTCGTACAACCACGTGAAGCGCCACCTGCTGGAGGCCTTCGCCGAGACGTACTCCTACTCGCTGCAGCAGACCCTGCACGCGATGGGCACCCGGGTGCTGAACAACCGCGCCGAGGTGGACGAGGTCCGCCTGGAGCTCCCCAACAAGCACCACTTCCTCGTCGACCTGGAGCCCTTCGGCCTCAAGAACGAGAACGAGGTTTACTACGCCGCCGACCGGATGTACGGCCTGATCGAGGGCACCGTCCACCGCGAGGGCGTCGTCCCGGTCATACCCGTCGCCTGACCGGACCGGCACCCGCACGCCACGGGCCGGACGGCGCCGCCGCGGGGCCCCTGTGCTTCCCCGCGGCGGCACCCGCACCCGTCCCGCCCGGCCCGCTCCACCTGCCGCCCCGCCCGCGGCACACCCCCAGCCCTCGCCCCCTAGGAGTTCGCCATGGCAGTCCAGCCCCCGCCCGCCGACCAGCGGATCGTGATCGAGAACGTCGCGATCGCGACGGTGGACGCAGACGACACCGAGCACGCCCGCGGCCACGTGGTGATCCTCGGCAACCGCATCGAGTCGGTCGGCAACGGCCCCGCCCCGCAGTGGCTGGACAACGTGGTGCGCCGGATCAACGGCGAGGGCCACCTGGTCACCCCGGGCCTGGTCAACACCCACCACCACTTCTACCAGTGGATCACCCGCGGCCTCGCCCAGGACAGCATCCTCTTCGACTGGCTGGTCGCCCTCTACCCGACCTGGGCCCGGATCGACGAGAAGCTGGTGCACGCCGCCACCCAGGGCTCGGCCGCCGCCCTGCTCAAGTCCGGCTGCACCACCGCCTCCGACCACCACTACGTCTTCCCGCAGGGCGGCGGCGACGTGCTCGGCGCCTCGATCGAGGGCGTGCAGGAGCTCGGCCTGCGCTTCACCGCGCTGCGCGGCTCGATGGACCGCAGCAAGAAGGACGGCGGCCTGCCGCCGGACCACGCGGTGGAGCGGACCGAGGACATCCTGATCGCCTCCGAGGCCGCCGTCGACAGGTGGCACGACGCCTCCTTCGGCTCCATGCTGCACGTGGCGATCGCCCCGTGCTCACCCTTCTCGGTCTCCACCGAGCTGCTCAAGCAGTCCGCCGAGCTGGCCCGCCGCAAGGGCGTCCGGCTGCACACCCACGGCTCGGAGACGGCCGAGGAGGAGCAGTTCTGCAAGGAGCTGTTCGGCATGGGCCCGACCGACTACTTCGAGTCCACCGGCTGGCTCGGCGAGGACGTGTGGATGGCGCACTGCGTCCACATGAACGACTCCGACATCGCCAAGTTCGCCGAGACCGGCACCGGCGTCGCGCACTGCCCGTCCTCCAACGCCCGCCTGGCGGCCGGCATCGCCCGCGTCCCGGACATGCTGAAGGCCGGCGTGCCGGTGGGCCTCGGCGTCGACGGCACCGCCTCCAACGAGTCCGGCGAGCTCGGCACCGAACTGCGCAACGCGCTGCTGATCAACCGCCTGCACGGCCGCCCCGACGCGCTGACGGCACGCCAGGCACTGCGCCTGGGCACCATGGGCGGCGCCCGGGTGCTCGGCCGGCACAACGAGATCGGCTCCATCGAGCCCGGCAAGCTCGCCGACCTGGCGCTCTGGAAGATCGACGGCATCATGCACTCCTCGATCGCCGACCCGGTGGCCGCGCTCACCATGGGCGCCCTGCCGCCGCTGGCGGTGCTGTTCGTCAACGGCAACGCCGTCGTCGAGAAGGGCGTGCTCACCACCGTCGACGAGGACCGGATCGCGCTGGCCTGCGCCCGCGCCGCGAAGGAGCTCGCCTCCCGCGTCTGATCCCCCGCACTCCGGGCCGTACCAGGGACGGTACGCCACCCGGACTCCGTGACCCCCGGTCGGCCCGCAGCGGGCCGGAGGCCGTACGGAGCGCAGCCCCCGGACCCACGGCGAGGGTCCGGGGGCTGCGGCGTTCCCGGGCCGGCTTCCGCCCGCGAACGGTCGATGGCCCCGCAGGAGACGCTCCTGCGGGGCCATCGACCGTTCGGGCGGGGCCCGGTCAGGCGGTACGGCCGAGGGTGGCCAGGTACGCCCGCCAGCCGCCGTGGGCGGTGATCTCGCGGTGCACCCCGCGCTCGAGTTCACCCCGGCGCAGCACCATGGACAGGCACGGCGTGCCGTCGGCGAGGGCGATCACGCCGAGCTCCAACTCCGGTGGCTCGCCCGGCAGGACGGCGTCCCGCAGGTGCTCCAGCGGCAGGTCGTAGAGCTCGCCCTCGATCGCCGCGCTGCCGCCCGGGTCGGGCAGCAGGCCGGGGCAGACGTCGCGGACTGAGAAGAAGCGGTGGCCGGGTGCGGTGCGCACCGGGCCGACCAGGTACTCGGCGACCAGCGGATGGAACGGGCCGCCGGTCATCGCCTGGCCGTTGAAGAAGATGAGCGCCATGGGGGAAGAGCCTCCGAAAACGGGCGTTCCGTACGGCTCCCGGCGCCGGGGCGGCGGGAGCCGTACGGAACGGTGAAATGCGGCGGGCGAGTTCGACGACCTGGAGGGCGTCGGGCCCCTCGCCCGGCGGATAGGTTGGGGTCAGTCGAGCAGGGGCAGTGCCGGCAGGGTGAGGAAGTCGACGAACTCCTCGGCCAGGGCGACCTGTTCGAAGAGCCGGGCGGCCTCCGTCCAGCGTCCGGCGGCGTAGGCGGCGTCGCCCAGCTCTGAGCGCAGTTCGGCGAGTTCCTCGGCCACGAGCCGGCGGACGAGCTCCGCGGTGGCCTTCTCGCCGGTGTCGGCGAGGACGACGCCGTTGTTGATCCACTGCCAGATCTGCGAGCGGGAGATCTCGGCAGTGGCGGCGTCCTCCATCATGTTGAAGATGCCGACCGCGCCGAGGCCGCGCAGCCAGGCCTCGATGTAGCGGACGCCGACCTGGACGGCGTTGTGCAGGCCGGCGCGGGTGCAGCTGCCGCCGGCGCCGGCGATGTCGAGCAGCTGCTCGGCGGTGACGGGCTCGGGCGAGCCGGGCGAGGACTTCTGGTTCGGGCGGTCGCCGAGCACCGCGTCGAAGCTGGCCCGGGCGACCGGGACGAGGTCCGGGTGGGCGACCCAGGAGCCGTCGAAGCCGCCGGCGGCCTCGCGGTCCTTGTCGGCCTTGACCTTCACCAGGGCGGCCGCGTTGACCTCCGGGTCCTTGCGGGAGGGGATGAAGGCGGCCATGCCGCCGATCGCGTGGGCGCCCCGGCGGTGGCAGGTCTGCACCAGCAGGCGGGTGTAGGCGGCCATGAACGGCGAGGCCATGGTGACGGTGTTGCGGTCCGGCAGGATGTAGTGGTCGCCGGCGTCGCGGAAGTTCTTCACGATGGAGAACAGGTAGTCCCAGCGGCCCGCGTTGAGCCCGGCGGCGTGGTCCCGCAGCTCGTGGAGGATCTCCTCCATCTCGAAGGCCGCGGTGATGGTCTCGATCAGGACGGTGGCGCGGATGGTGCCGTACGGGATGCCGAGTTCGGCCTGGGCGTGGGTGAAGACGTCGTTCCACAGCCGTGCTTCGAGGTGGCTCTCGGTCTTCGGCAGGTAGAAGTAGGGCCCGGAGTTGGGGTCCTCGGCGCCGCGGGCGATCAGGCGGGCGGCGTTGTGGAAGAAGTACAGGCCGAAGTCGAACAGCCCGCCGGAGACCGGTGCGCCGTCCACCAGCAGGTGGGTCTCGTCGAGGTGCCAACCGCGCGGGCGGACCACGACGGTGGCGAGTTCGGCGGCGGGCTTCAGGGTGTACGCCTTGCCGGCCGGGGAGGTGAAGTCGATCCGGCCCTCGAAGGCGTCGACCAGGTTGACCTGGCCGGAGACCACGTTCTCCCAGGTGGGCGAGGTGGCGTCCTCGAAGTCGGCGAGCCAGACCTTCGCACCGGAGTTGAGCGCGTTGATCACCATCTTGCGGTCGGTCGGGCCGGTGATCTCGACCCGGCGGTCCCGGAGCGCGAGCGGGGCCTCGGCGACCTGCCAGTCTCCGGCGCGGACGTCGGCGGTCTCGGGGAGGAAGTCGAGCGTGCCGGCCGCGGCGATCTCGGCGCGGCGGGTCTTCCGTCGGGCGAGGAGCTCCTGGCGGCGGCCTTCGAAGGCACGGTGGAGCCCGACGACGAAGGAGACGGCCTCCGGCGTGAGCACCTCCTCGGCGCGGGCGACGCGCGGACCGGCGACCGTGACGACCGGGGCGGCGGACGACGCGCCGGCGGATCCCTGATCTGCAGCCATGGGCAGGACACTCCTTGGACGGTTGAGCCAGCACTGGGGGTTCCGATGGGAACTCCCGAGATCCGGACCCCCCTGCGGGCGGGTTCCGTTCTGTACAGTGGAGCCTAGTTTCCGCGATACAGAATTTCAACGGTTTGTTGATGTGATCGGCGGGACTCTACTCCTCCCCCGAGAGCGAAGGGAACACCGGTGGCCAGCACCCCCGCCGCAGACCGGACAGGCACCGACCGCGCCGGCGGCGTGCAGTCCGTCGAACGCGCCTTCCTCCTCCTCGAGGCACTGGCCGACGCCGGCGGCACGGCCGCGCTCAGCGAGCTGTCCGCCAGCTCCGGCCTGCCGATGCCGACGATCCACCGACTCATCCGTACCCTCGTACAGCAGGGATATGTCCGGCAGGACACCGCCCGTCGGTACACGCTCGGTCCGCGGCTGATCCGGCTCGGCGAGACGGCCGGCCGACTGCTGGGCAGTTGGGCCCGCCCGTACCTCGCGGAACTGATGGAGGCCACCGGCGAGACGGCGAACCTCGCCGTCCTGGAGGGCGGCGAGGTGGTGTACGTGGGCCAGGTGCAGTCCCGGCGCTCGATGCGGATGTTCACCGAGGTGGGCCGCCGGGTGCAGCCGCACTGCACCGGTGTCGGCAAGGCCCTGCTGGCCCAACTCCCGGAGGAGGAGGCCCGCGCGATCCTCGGCAGCCGACCGCTGCAGGCGCACACCCCGTACACCCACACCGACCCGGCCGAGCTGCTGCGGCACCTGGCGGCGGCCCGGGAGACCGGGTACGTGGTCGACGACCAGGAGCAGGAGATCGGCGTCCGCTGCATCGCGGTCGCCGTGCCCGGCGCACCGGCGCCCACCGCACTCTCGGTGTCCGGCCCAGAGGCTCGGATCAGGGCGCTGGAGACGCAGGACGGCGAGGCCGCGCTGGTGCCGGTGATGCGACAGATCGCCGAGCGGCTCGGCCGGGTGCTGGCGCCCTGACGGGACGCCAGCACCCGTGGCCGGAAGGGGGGTTCAGTGCAGACTGAGCTCCCCGACCTGCGCGATCACCACCTCGTGCACGGTGAGTTCCGGCTCCGTTCCCACCAGCCGGAAGATCCGCGGCGCGGCCGGGCGCTCCGGCGCGTTGCGGACGGCCTCCAGGGCCGCCATGTCCCGCCACAGGCTCTGCACCCGCCAATGACCGGCCGGTCCGCGGAGCAGTTCGGTGCGGACGAGACCCTCCGGCAGCGGTCCCGACACCAGTTCGCGATACAGGGCCACCAACTCGGCCTCGCGCTCCGGCGCGACCACCGCGCCGACCTCACTCAGAACCTGTTCGGTCATGGCACTCACCTCCGGATCTCCAACGTACGCCGAGAGCGGCCGGTCCGCGCAGCCGCCGAACGGGGGCTCTTCGCCACACACTTGGCGTGTCCGCGCAGTCACCTTCGGCAATCACGCCCGCCCGGGCGGACGGCTCAGCGGTAGACCCGGACGTAGTCGGCGGCGGCGGTGATCGGCTCGGCGCCGTCCGGGCCGGGGTGGTACTTCCCGGCGACCACGGAGAGGTTGAGGATCAGGTACGCCGACCAGCGCTGGCCGACGCCGCGGCCGTCCGACCAGACGCGCTCGCCGTTGACGTACCAGTCGACCGAGTTGGCGCCGTACCGGGTGCCGATGGTCACCCACTTCCCCGGCGCGACGGCGTCCGGGTCGGTGTAGTACTTGGCGCCGCGGCGGACGTGGTTGGTGAGCTCCAGCAGGTGGGGATTGTCCGGGTGGTACTCGAAGCTGTCCACCTCGCTGCCGCCGTTGCGCCAGGTCCACAGCGCGGGCCAGGCCCCTGCGCCCTCGGGGAGTTGGACCTTCGTCTCGACGTAGTCGCCGGGGTGCACCCGGAATCCCTCGTCGGAGCCCTCGGTGGTGAGCAGGCCCGTCTCCCAGGCGCGGCGGCCGTTCTCCAGCCACCGGCCGGACTGGGTGGCGGTGAAGACGACGACGCCGTCCACGGTCTCGACCGCGCCGGGGCTCAGCAGGTCGAGCTTGTTGTCGTCCGGGTTGTGGTCGCCGTAGCGGTACGCGCCGCTGCGGTCACCGACCCACTTCGCGCCCCAGGCTATCGAACCGTCGAACTCCTCGGACCAGACCAACGAACCTCCGGGCAGCGGGACCTCGGGGCCGTCCGGGGTCGGCGTGGGGCCGGGCTGCGTCGGTCCGGTGGCCGAGGCGGCGACGGTCAGCCCCTGCTGGCCGAGGTCGTGCCAGACATTGGCGTAGTCCTGCCAGTAGCCGAAGGTCGTGTACGATCCGGCCGGCAGCATGCGGGCGCCGGTGGTGATCGTGACGCCGCCCGGGCAGATCCGGACGTTGGTCGCCGCGCCGGGGAAGTCCAGGTTGCGGCCGGACTCGTCGCGCACGGCGACGCCGACGGTCCTCGCGGTGATGCAGACCAGGGAGTGCACGGTGAGCCGCGCGCTCGCGGCGGTGCCCTCGGTCATCTCGGTGGGGACGAGCCTGTCCTGGGTGACGAGCCGGACGGCCTCGGCGCGGCCGGCGAGCGGCAACGCGAGCAGCATCGCCGCGGCCGCCGCCACGCCGAGGCGTGCCGGTCTGATGGCAAAGCGCATGATGGTGTCCTTGAAGGCGCCCACGGGCGGGCCGTGTTGGCTTTCGGGCAGGGCCGGGCCGCCGCGCTGGCACGGCACGCCCCGGGTCGACGCACAAGCGATGCAGAGCGCGTCGACACGCCGAATCGGCTTCCCGTTCCCGTCCGGAATTCTGTGCTCGAGCTGCTCGCGGCAGGCCGGACGGGAATCGGCGTACCGGCCGCGAGGTCCGCAGGGGGCGGAACATCGCGAGAAGAGTAAGCACACGGTTCGACCGCGGACAACCGCTGACTGATCACCATCTGTTGATGTGTGACGGATTGAAGAATGCTTCACACACCACCTCAATCAGCGTTTTTGCCAAGCAGGTTGGGCGAGCTTGACGGCCATTCGGGTGCATTCGCGACCCATCCGGAATCGGCCAGGACGGACACGCTGAGTGATTCAGAGGTCCAGACCACACGACCGGAAGCGAAACGCCGGATACCCCCGTTCGACCCTCGGCGTCCGATGTGGCGTCAATTCTCCCATGCAGAGCGCGCATTGCCCCGGCCAGGCCCTCCGGCGGCGTTCCGGCCCACTGCTAAGGCCGACGCTCACGGAGGAGATTCGGCCACGGAGCACCAGATCGGTTGTCCAACGTGTCGATGAAAGAAGCGAATCGGCCCTTCCGGCCGACCCCGCCCGAAGCGGCGACCGCCGGGAGCGGGGCCGGCGTCCGTGTGCTCCCATCGGTGGAGCCCTGCGGCGCCCCGGGCGAGCCCGCGGCGTGTCCTCCGTCCCAGTCGGCCGGCCATGGTGGGGAACGATCACGGCGTCCGCTAGGTTGAACGGGTGCGGCCGCCGGGGCCGCAGCCACCCGCCGAGATTCCGAGGAAACGCCCGAGATGACCGCGCCTCTGCCGGGTTTCGCCGGCCACACCTATCTGTTCCAGGTCGACAACGGCGCCGCCTTCCGCAACTCGTACTCCGCCGACGGCAAGCGGCTGCGCTGGGAGGGCCTCGGCGAGTCGGCCGGGCAGTTCGAGGACGTGTCGCTGCACGTGGCCCAGGTCGGGGAGCAGCTCTGGTTCGTGAGCTGGACGGAGCAGAGCGGCATCACCGTCAGCCATGTGATGGACCTCGCCGCCCTGTCCGTGCGGGTCTTCTGGACGTACGAGGGCGAGGGCGGCCGGGTCGGCGAGCTGCACACCGGCACGCTGGAGCAGCTCAGCTGAGCCCTGAGGTACGGGTCGGTCCGCACGGAGCCGGGGCCGGTCGGGCCCCGGCTGTCAGGCCCCGGCGTTCAGGTGCTGGGAGAGCCACTCGAGCGAGGGCGGCAGCAGCTGCGACCAGGTGCGGAAGTTGTGCCCGCCCTGCGGGACCCATGCCGTGTTGGCGGTCATCGGTGCCTTCACCGCCTTCTGGAACGCCTCCGTACTCGGCTTGTAGCTGCCGTCGCCGGCCTGCGGGCCCGCCAGCAGCACCGAGATCTTCGGCTGCGGCAGGTTGTTGAGCCGCCACAGCAGGTCGGCCTCGTTGCGCCGCTGCTGGCTGCCCGTGAAGAGGTCGCCGGTGGTCGCGTCCTCGGCCGCCTTGTAGTAGCCCGACAGGGCAATGGCGGTGGGGAACACCTCGGGGTGACGCATGGCCATCTTCAGCGCGCAGTAGCCGCCGGTGGAGTTGCCGACCACACCCCAGGCCGACGGAGCGGTGGCCACCCGGTAGCTCTCGGCAACCACCCGGGGCACGTCCTTGGTGAAGTACGTCTCGGACTGCGCGCCTCCGGGGATGTCCTCGCACTCGGTGTCGGCCGGCATGGCCGGCGAGGGCCGCATCAGCACCAGCACGGTCGGCTGCATCTTGCCGCTCTGCATCAACTGGAGAGCGGCCGAGGGGTAGTTCAGCCGGGTGATGAGGTTCTTGGCGTCGCCGGGGAAGCCGGTCATCACGACGGCCGCCGGGAAGCGCTTGTGGGCCTCGGCCGGCTGGAAGTACTGCGGCGGCAGGTAGACGTACGCGTCGGTGCTCAGCCCGGAGTGCGAGCCGGTGATCCGCACGGACTGGATCTCGCCGGACTGCTCGGGGCCGCCGCTGCCGCCCTCCACCGGCTCCTTGCCGAGCACCTGCGCCTTGACCACCGGCACCGCCGTGGCCGGCCGGCCCTCGACCGAGGCCTGGACGCTGACCGGCCCGGTGTCGCCGGTGCCGAGCAGGTCGTCCCAGCTGCTGTAGAAGGCGAAGTAGTTGTTGGCGGCCAGGCCGATCGCGCAGAGCACCGCGAACTGGGTGGTCAGCAGGGCGGCGATGCGGCCGAGGACGGCCTGCCAGGTCGTCCGGGCGAGCCTGGGCCACCACAGCACGGTCGCCGCCAGCAGCAGGACCGCGAGCACGATCGCGATCACCAGGACCGTACTGCTGGTCAGACCCATGCTTCCGCCACTCCCCGAGATTCCCGCGTGCGCCACGGCGTGGCCGTTCCCGCGTCCGCGGGAACGCCCCCGGTGAACGCACGCCGAACGGGGTGCTTCCGGTTCCACCGGGGATCGGCCGGTTCCGGCGGACCGTCCCCGGCCCGCTGCCGTCGACCGACAAGTATGCACGTCCGCGCGGCCCCTCCGGCGCACGGGGACGCTCTGGCGGCGGCGGCCCGGGCCTACGGGTGACGCAGCTCACCCGCTCGGGGCGTGCGGCGGCGCGCTGCTGACGGACGGGCGGCCGCGTCCGGCGGGCCGTCAGCGCAACGGCACGACCGCGACCGGGCAGTAGGCGTGGTGCAGCACGGCGTGCACCGCCGTGCCCAGGCGCAGCCCGAAGTGCGCTGCGGGCTGCCGGCGCGAGACGACGAGCAGGGCGGCCTGCCGGGACGCCTCGACCAGGGTGCCGGCGGTGGCGCCGCCGACCTGGCGGGCCTCGAAGGCGACGTCCGGGAAGTCCTCGCGGACGGGGTCGCAGGTGCGGTGCAGCAGCTGCTGGTGGAGCCGGGCCTCCTCGCCGAGCTCGTCCACCATGGGTGCCATGTGGCCGACGTCGGCGACCACCGGCGACCAGGTGTGCAGGGCGCGCACCGGCAGCCCGGTGAGCTCCCCGGTGCGCAGGGCGAACCGCAGGGTGGCGGCGTCCCGCTCGTCACGGACGGCGACCAGCACGTGGTTGCCGACGTGCTCGGTGCCGCGGACGACGACCACCGGGCAGGCGGAGTGGGCGGCGACCCGCAGGCTCACCGAGCCGAGCAGCAGGGAGGCGAAACCGCCGTGGCCGCGGGTGCCGACCACGGCGACTTCGGCGTGCTCGGCGGCGGTGAGCACGGCCTCCGCGGCGTCCCGGGGGACGACGTCCCCGGTGAGGCGCAGCGCCGGGTGGGAGGCCCGGACCTTGCCGAGCGACTCCTCCAGGACGGCCTCGGCGTCGTGCAGGATGAGGTCGGTGACCGCCGAACTGGCGCGCGGCGATAGCGTCACCGTGCCGGTGTTCACCGCGTGCACCAGGTGGAGCGGGCAGTCGCGGCGGGCGGCCTCGCGGGCGGCCCAGTCGGCGGCCGCCGCGGCGTGCGCCGAGCCGTCGACGCCGACGACCACGCCTGCGGGGGATCTGCTGTTCATGGTCTGCTCCCGGGGTGGCGCCGCCCGCGCGGCCCCGTTCGGGCGGGTCACGGGGGCGGTCGGACCTCTCGTTCCAGGATGCTCCTCCCCCAGGGCCGCGGCACGGCCCGGTCACCAGGCGAAGGCCGCCGCCGGGTTGTCGGTGAGCACGAGGGCGGCCAGCTCGGGGCCGAGCCGGGGGCGCAGCCGGTGCAGCAGGTATGGCATGCCGGGGTTGCCGCGGGCGGCGGCGGTGGTGGTGTCGCCGCCGAGCAGCAGGCGGTGGGCGTGGCCGGCGTCGGCGAGGGCGTGCAGGCAGTCCAGCAGGCGGTGGTCGGTGGCGTGGTTGGCGCGGGAGGGGCCGTCGAAGGCGAGGTAGGCGCCGGAGGCGGCGAGTTCGCGGTGCAGGCCGAGGTCGGGGAAGCGGTTGAGGTGGCCGAGGAGCACGCGGTGCGGCGGGACTCCGAGGCGGTCGCAGAGCAGTTCCAGGACATCCTGGGCGCCGGTGCCGAGTTCGTGGTGGACGGCGATCGGGGCGCCGGTGGCGTGGTGCGCCTCGGCGGCGGCGGTCATCGTCCACCGGGCGTGGGCGTCGAGGCCGTGGTAGCCGCCGGCGACCTTGATCAGTCCGGCCCGGTCGTGGAGTTCGGCGGTGAACAGGGCGGCCGGGTCGAGCCGGCGCAGCGCGTCGGGGTCGTCGTAGTGGGCGGCCTGGTGCAGGCCGGTGGCGGCGACCAGGTGGAGGCCGGTGGTCTCGGCGAGCTCGACGAGGTCGTCGATGCGGCGGCCGAGCCCGTACGGCGTCCACTGGACGACGGCGCCGCCGCCGAGGGCGGCGAAGGCGCGCAGTTCGTCCTCGGCGGCGGCCGGGTCGTCGAGTTCCTGTCCGGGCAGCAGGGCGCTGCGCAGGAAGAGGTGGTCGTGGCTGTTGGTGGTGCCGAGCCGTTCGGGCGGGACGGGGCCGAGCACGGTGTGCACGGCCGGGGAGCGGTCCGCGGTCATCTCAGTCCTTGGCCAGCAGGTGGAGTTCGGGTCGCGACAGGTGCAGCACACGGTAGGCGGTGCAGTGCCCCTCGGCGGGCGTTCCGGGCGGGGTGTCGGCCCAGAGGGCGAAGTGGACGAGTTCCCAGCGGGCCGGGTCGAGGGCGACGGCGGCGGTGTGCAGGCCGGGTGCGTCGCCGAGGGCGGCGAGGGCGCGGGCGGTCTCCTCGCCGGGGTCGGTGCCGGGCGGCAGCGACCGGGTGGTGCGGGTGGCGGTGGTGGGCGGGGTGTCCGCGGCGGGGCCGGCGTGGAGTCCGGCGCCGATCCAGTGCCGGACGGCGGGGCGGCCGAAGTCGGCGCTGAGGCCGCGGAAGCCCCGGCCGGTGAGGAAGTCGGCCATGCCGGCGGCGGTGCGCCACAGGTAGAAGGGGGCGTAGGCGTTGACCGGGGAGCCGAGGGTGCCGATCTCGCGGACCAGGTAGGCCTTGAGCCCGAGGCCGGGGAAGGCGTCCGTCCACTGGCCGCGGGTGGCGACCCGGTGGTGGACGATGCCCATGTCGTAGTCGGCGGGCAGGGTGATCTCGTACTGCATGGCCTGCACGGGTGATCCCCCGGTCTAGGCGGGGCGCAGCAGCGCGAGTGCGCCGCGGACGGCCTGGTGGAAGGGTTCGGGGTCGCCGGCGGCGCGGGCGAGGACGTAGCCGCCCTGGACGACGGCGACGATCGCGGCGGCGGTGTCGGCGGGGTCTCCACAGCCTGCGCC
The DNA here is from genome assembly GCF_025655475.1 of Kitasatospora sp. DSM 101779. GTDB lineage: Bacteria > Actinomycetota > Actinomycetes > Streptomycetales > Streptomycetaceae > Kitasatospora. Next base: position 1,979,460 of record NZ_JAHTIK010000001.1, read on the forward strand.
GGGGGCGAGTTCGCCGGCGGCGACGCCCTCGGCGACCACCTCGGCGATCCGGCCGCGCAGCCAGGCGAAGGTCTCCTCGACGGGCGCGCGCAGCCGGGGGTCGGCGACGACCTCCGGGTCCTGTGCCATCCGGCCGATCCGGCAGCCGCGCAGGACCTCGCGCTCGCGCTGCAGGTAGCCGGCGATCCGCTGGTACGCGGTGCCGGGGGCGGCGAGGCGCTCCTCGGCGAGGGCGCGCAGCTGTTCGGCGCTGCGGGCGAGGGCGGCTGCGGCAAGGTCCGACTTGCCGTGGAAGTGGTGGTACATGCTGCCCTGGCCGGCGCCGGCGCGCTGCTGGATGGCGCGCGGGCTGGTGCCGACGTAGCCGCGTTCCCAGAGGAGCTCCTGGGTGCTCTCGATCAGGCGGTCCTGGGTGCTCATGGATGCGACTGTACATACTAGTAGGTACAGACTCAAGCGGCGAGCGTACGAACGACCGGGCGCCGCTCCCCCGTGGGAGCGGCGCCCGGTGCGGTGCGGTCTCAGGCGGGGACGCGCTCCGGCTCGGCGGCTGCGGTGGCGGCCGCATCGGCCACCGGTGCGGGCCAGCGGCGGGCCAGCGGGGCGGGCAGCCACCAGTTGAACCGGCCGAGCAGGGTCATCGTCGCGGGGACGAGCACCAGCCGGACGACCGTGGCGTCGATGAGCACCGCGACGGCCATGCCGACGCCCATCATCTTCACGGTGATGTCCGGGTCGATCGCGAAGCCGGTGAAGACGGCCACCATGATGGCGGCCGCGCTGCTGATGACCCGTCCGGTCGCGGACAGGCCGCGCACCACCGAACCCCGGGCGTCACCGGTGGCCAGCCAGTCCTCCCGGACACGGTCGAGCAGGAAGACCTCGTAGTCCATGGAGAGGCCGAACAGCACGGTGAACATCAGGATCGGCACCCAGCTGGAGACGGGCACCTCGTGCGGCAGGCCGAGCGCCCGGGCGCCGCTGTCGGACTGGAACACCGCGGTCATCACGCCGTAGGCGGCGGCCACCGAGAGCAGGTTCATCGCCGCGGCCTTGACCGCGATGACCGGCGCCCGGAACAGCACGGTGAGCAGGATCAGCGAGAGCGCGACCACCACCGGCACGACCACCCACAGCCGGGCGGAGAGCCGGTCCGAGATGTCGGAGAAGACGGCGACGGTGCCGGTGATCTCGGCGCCCTCCGGCAGCACGTCGGCGCGCAGCGACTTCAGCAGCCGGGCGGTGCGCTCGTCCTGCGGGCCGGTGGCGGGGGTCACGGTGACCACGGCCGCGTCGTGCGCCCGGTTGACCAGCGGCGGCTGCACGGCGGCGACGCCCGGCCGGGCCTTCAGGGTGTCCAGCAGCGCCGGCAGCTTCTCCTGCGGCAGCTTCTTCAGGTCGACGGCGACGACCAGCGGCCCGTTGGCGCCGGGCCCGAAGGCGTCGGCGGTGAGGTCGTACGCCTTGCGCGTGGTGCTGGACGCCGCCTGGCTGCCCGCGTCCTGCGGCCAGGTGCGCATGTGCAGCATCGGGGCGGCGAGCGCCAGCAGCACCGCCAGCGAGCCGAGCGCGGCCGCGACCGGACGGCGGCCGATCAGCCGGGCCCAGCGTTCGGTGCGGGTCGGGCCGGCCTGGGTGCGGCGCTGCGGCTCGCGGCGCTCGGCGCGGCGCAGCAGCCGGTCGCCGGCGAGCGAGCAGAGCGCGGGCACGAGGGTCAGCGCGGCCAGCATCACGGCGCCGACCACCGCGAAGGTGGCGTAGCCGAACGAGGAGTAGGTGGGCAGACCGGCCAGCTTCAGGCCGAACAGGGCGACCAGCACGGTGGAGCCGGCCACCACCACGGAGGCACCGGCGGTGGCGGTCGCCTCGGCGGCGGCCTGCTGCTTCGTCAGGCCCTTGCGCAGGCCCTCGACATGGCGGCTGACCAGCAGCAGGGCGTAGTCGATGCCGACGCCGAGACCGACCATCGAGGCCACCGTCGGCGCGGTCGGGCTGATGTCGGTGACGGCGGAGAGCAGCGTGGTGAGGCCGGTGCCGAGGCCGAGGCCGGCCAGGGCGACGACCAGCGGCAGGCCGGCCGAGACCACCGTGCCGAGCGCGATCACCAGGATCACCAGGGCGGCGCCCATGCCGATCATCTCTGCGGCGCCGTTCGGCGCGGTGAAGTTCTCCGGCAGCTGTCCGCCGAACTCGACCTGCAGCCCGGACTGCTCGGTGGGCTTCGCCGCCTCGCGCAGCGCGTCCAGGCCCGCGGAGCCCTTGAAGTCGGTGACGGGGACGGAGTAGTCGACGGTGAGCAGGGCGGTGTCGCCGCGGGCGGACAGCACCGGCTGCGCCACCGAGGACACCTTGGGCAGGGCGGCGAGGCGATCGCGCAGCGCCGTCAGCCGGTCGGCGGGCACCGGCCCGCCGTGGCGGTCGTGGACGACGACCCGGGCGTTCGCCCCGGACATCTCCGGGAAGCGCTCCTTCAACAGGTCGGCGCCCGCGGTGGAGCGGGTACCGGGGACGCGGTAGTCGTCGTGCGGGGTGCCGCCGAAGGCGGCGGCCAGGCCGAGGGCGAGGCCCAGCAGCAGCACCCATCCGAGGACGGTGCGCCAGGGCCGGGCGGCGGATGCGCCGCCGAGGCGGCCGAGCAGGGTAGACATCGTCGGGGCCTTTCGGCAGTCCGGTGGTCGATACCCGTTCAGCCTGCGGGGTGCCGCTTGGAGCCCACTTGGTGCCGGGCGACGGCCTCCTCGTCCGGCACGGCCGGCAGCCCGTGCAGGGCGGCCAGCGCCTCCGACTCCCAGAGCGGGGACTCCCACCGGCGGGCCACCTCCGCGGCCTGCGCGAAGTAGTCGGCGGCCTCCTCCGTCCGGCCGAGCATCCGGGCCAGCTCGCCGAGTGCCTGCGCGACCGGCCGCAGCGCGACGGAGGTCGACGCCGCACCGGCCACCAGGCCGCGCAGCGGCCGCAGTTCGGTGATCAGCTCGGCTGCCTCGGCCCGCTCGTCCAGGGCGACCACCGCGGCGGCGCGCAGCACGAGGAAGAAGGAGCGGTAGTAGTCGGGCTGGACGGGCAGCCGCACGGCCCGGGCCGCCCGGGCCTCCTCGGTGCGGCCGAGCGCGGCGAGGGCCAGCGCCTCCACGTCGGCGACCAGGCGCCCGTACAGCGCGGAGACGGCGCGCAGCCGGGGCAGTTCACCGCCGATCCGGCCCTCCCGGACGGCGATGGTCAGGTCGGCGAGCGCGCCGAAGCCCTCGGCGTGCACCGAGGCCCTGGCGGTCAGCCCGGCGACGGCCTGCCGGTACAGCTCGGCGGCGTCCGCGGTGCGGCCGGCGGCGAGTTCGAGCATCCCGCGGTGGCAGAGGCCGACGTCGACGAGTTCCAGCAGGCCGTACCGCTCGGCGATGACCGCGGCCGCCGCGATGTGGCGGCGCAGCGCGGGCAGGTCGCCGGCGACCGCGGCGGCCGTGGCGTACAGCTGCTCGGCCTGCCAGCGGTAGGCCGGCAGGTCGTGCCGGCGGGCGAGCGCGGCGAGCTCGTCGGCGATCCCGGCCCGCTGCGGGGCGCCGAGTTCGAAGTCGCAGATCCGGGCGGACGCGGCCAGCGCGAGCGCCAGCAGCCGGGGGTCGCCCTCGGCGCGGGCGATGGCGAGCGCCTCGTCGGCGGCCGCGGTGCCGATCGGCTCCCCCGCACAGTTGCACTCGTGGGTGAGGGCGTCCAGCAGCCGGCAGCGGGTCGCGGGCGGCAGGTCGGTGCGGCGCAGCAGCCGCTGCAGGGTCTCCACGGCCCGGTCGTCGTAGCTGCCGTAGGGGTGGGCGACCCACGGGGTGGGTTCGGTCCAGGCCGTCCAGGCCTCGATCTCCAGGTCCTCCCGGCCGGTCTCCTCTGCGAGGGCGACGGCCCGGGCCCGGGTGGCGGTGGCGGCGGAGATCGCCCCGGCCCGGACCTGCGCCCGCAGCAGCGCGCCGAGCAGGGCGATCCGGCGCGCGGGCCGGTCGTCGCCGTCGTCCGGCACCCGGTCCAGGTTGTCGAGTGCCTGCTGCAGCAGGTCCGCGCAGGTCTGGTGGGCGTAGCGGCGCTCGGCGGCCTCGGCGGCGCGGACACAGGCGTCGACGGCCCGCCGGGCGGTGGCGGAGGAGGCGGCGGCCGTCCAGTGGTGGGCCAGCGCGGCGAGCCGGTCCGGCCGCAGGGCGCACAGCGCCTCGGCGAACCGGCCGTGCAGCCGGGCCCGGCGCAGCCCGCTGAGGTCGCCGTACAGGGTGTCGCGGACGAGCGCGTGCGCGAACCGGACGGCCCCGGGTCGGGGTTCGGTGAGAAGCCCGCCCGCGACGGCCGCCTCCAGCGCGTCCAGCATGCCCTCCTCGTCGGCGCCGGAGGCGTGCACCAGCAGTTCCACCTCGGTCTCCCGGCCGGCGACCGCGGCCAGCCGCAGCGCCTCGACGGTGGCCGGCGGCAGCCGGTCGAACCGCCGCCGCAGCACGTCCCGGACGCCCTGCGGGACCTCCTGGACGGCCACCAGCGCGCCCTCCCCGGCCAGCAGATGGGCGCTCTCCACCAGGTAGAACGGGTTGCCGCCGGTGCGTTCGGCGAGCGCGCGGACGGTGTCCGGGTCGACGGGGGCGTCGCAGACCGCGCCGATCAGGGTGCCGGCCTCGGCCGCGTCCAGACCGCCGAGCGCGATCCGGTACGGCGAGCAGCGGGCGAAGGTACCGAGCAGATCGGTGAGCCGGCCCTCGCCGGGGCGGTGCGCGCACACCAGCAGCAGCCGCTCGGGGCCGCGCACCGCGGCGAGTTCGGCAGCCAGCGCACGGGTCTCCTGGTCGGCGGCGTGCAGGTCGTCGATGATCACCGCGACGGGGGCCTGCTCGGTCGCGGCCTCCAGCCAGCGGACGACCGCCCGGTGCAGCCGGAAGCGGCCGGTCAGGGCGTCCCGTCGGCGGGTCGGGTCGTCCTCGCCGAGCAGCGGGGCCAGTTCGGCCGCGGTCACGGCGTTCGGCGGGTGCTGCCGGGCGAGCTCGCGCAGCGCCTCCGTCCACGCCCAGGCCGGCGGGGCGCCCTCCGTCTCCGGGCACCGCCCGGTGGCCACCAGCCAGCCGCTGCGACGCAGTTCACCGCTCAGCCGGGCGAGCAGGGTGGACTTGCCGGCACCGGCCTCGCCGGAGACGAGCACCACCGACCGGCCGCCGGGGGCGGTGGCGGCCGTCGCCGCCTCGCGCAGCGTGCGCTGCTCGGCCTCCCGGCCGACGAACGGCAGGTCGGGCGGGCCGTTGCCGCAGCCCTGTCCGGCGGCGCAGGGCGAGCCGGACGGGACCGCCGGGGGCAGGTCGGCGGCCGGGGTCGGCACGGCGAGCAGGTCCGTCCGCTGCCGGAGGATCGCCGACTCCAGCTCGGCCAGCGCCGGGCCCGGATCCAGGCCGAGTTCGGCGGTGAGCACGGTGCGGGCGCGGCGCAGCGCGTCCAGCGCCTCGGCCTGCCGGCCGGCGCCCCACAGCGCCCGGGCCAGCAGCCGCCAGCCCTCCTCGCGCAGCGGGTGCTCCTCGGTCAGCGCCAGCGCGGCGGCCGCCGCCTCGCCGGCCCGGCCCTCGTCCAGGGCCGCCCCCACGGCGGACTCCCGCGCGGCCAGCCGCAGTTCGCCGAGGCGGGCGATCTCGGCGGCGGCCCACGGCTCGTCGGCGAACTCGGCGAAGGCGCTGCCCCGCCAGAGCGCCAGCGCCTCGTCGAACAGCCGGGAGACCGGGTGCCCGAGCCGCTCCGCGGCCTGCCCGGCGAACGGCTGGAGACCGCGGGCGTCCCGCAGCCGGTGCTCGAAGTCCCAGGCGTCGACGCCGGACGCGGGCAGCGCCAGGGCGTAGCCGGGGGCACGGGTGACCAGCAGCCGGGAGGGCTCGCGCGGCCCGCGTTCGGGTTCGAGCAGGCGCCGCAGATTGGAGACGTACGCCTGCAGGGAGGCGGCGGCCTTGGCCGGGGGGCGGCCCTGCCACAGGTCGTCGATCAGCCGGTCCACCGGGACGACGGCGCCACGGGCCACCAGCAGCCGGGCGAGCACACCGCGCTGCCGCGGGCCGCCGAGGCCGACCGTCGCCCCCGCCACCTGCGCCGTCAACGTGCCCAGCACCGATATCCGCACCATCGTGCAGCGAGCCTATGCGATGGCTCCAAGTGGACTCCAAGCGGATGCCGGCAGTACCTCAGGGGCGCCCCTGCCGGTGCTTTATGTCAGCTGCGGAGCAGGACTGCCGAGAGGGGGACGAAGCCGCCCCCGGTGCCCTCGGTGTCGTCTCCGGCGGTGCGGCGGAGCATGGCGAGGGCGATGCGTTCGCCCTGGGCCTTGGCGCGGTCGGCGGTGGGGCCGGAGTGGAGGCCGTCGACGGAGGCCTGCCAGAGCTGGACCCAGCGGCCGAAGTGGGCGGCCGTGAGCGGGCGCTGTCGGTGGAGGCCGAGGTGCGGGGCGAAGGCGTTGCGGCGGTACTCGCCGCTCCGCAGCAGGGCGCTCGCCCAGAAGTCGGTGATGTGCGGGAGGTGGGTCTCCAGGTCGAGCCGGGCGACCTCGGTGAAGTGCGGGCCGATCAGCGGGTCGGCGAAGGCTGCGGCGTAGAAGCGCCGCAGCAGCGGCTCCAGGTCGGCGCGGTCGGTGATGTCGGGACGCGGCACCGGCGGGCTCCTCTCCGTGCGGCCCGGCGGCCCGTCCGGCCGCCGCGGCCAGGCTACGCCGCGGGTGCCCGGTTCCGGCAGGGTCGTTCGTCCCTGCCACCGGGCGCCACCTGGCAGGATGCCGGTATGACCTATCTCCCCTCGGACGACCGCTACGCGTCCATGACCTACCGGCGGGCGGGGCGCAGCGGTGTGCAGCTGCCGGCCGTGTCGCTCGGCCTGTGGCACAACTTCGGTGACTCGCAGCCGCTGGAGGTGCAGCGCGCGGTGCTGCGCCGGGCCTTCGACCGCGGTGTGACCCACTTCGACCTGGCGAACAACTACGGCCCGCCGTACGGCAGTGCCGAGCGCAACTTCGGTTACCTGTTCGCGCAGGACTTCAAGCCGTACCGGGACGAGTTGTTCATCGCGTCCAAGGCGGGCTACGACATGTGGCCGGGCCCGTACGGCGACGGCGGCTCGCGCAAGTACCTGCTGTCCAGTCTCGACCAGTCGCTGGGCCGGATGGGCCTGGACTACGTCGACGTCTTCTACTCGCACCGCTACGACCCCACGACTCCGCTGGAGGAGACGATGGGGGCGCTGGACCGGGCGGTGCGCTCGGGCAGGGCGCTGTACGCGGCGATCTCCAACTATCCGGCCGAGCAGCACCGCGAGGCGGTGGAGATCCTGCGCGGCATGGGCACGCCGGTGCTGATGAACCAGATCAGCTACTCGATCCTGAACCGCACCCCCGAGGACGGGCTGCTGGACGCGATCGGCGAGACCCAGACCAGCATGATCGCCTTCTCGCCGCTGGCCCAGGGGCTGCTGACCGACCGCTACCTGTCGGGCGAGGTGCCGGCCGGTTCGCGGATGTCGGTCGGCCACTTCCTGCGCGAGGAGGCGCTGACCGGGCAGAAGCTGGAGCAGCTGCGGGCGCTGAACAAGGTCGCCGAGCAGCGCGGCCAGACCCTCGCCCAGCTGGCGCTGTCCTGGGTGCTGCGGGACGAGCGGGTGGTCTCGGTGATCATCGGTGCGTCGAGCGTCGCCCAGCTCGACCAGAACCTCGACGCGCTCAAGGCCGGTCCGCTGACCGCCGAGGAGCTCGCCGAGATCGACCGGCTCAGCCGCTGAGCCCGCGGGCCCGGCCGGCCTGCGCCGTCGGTCGTGCCACCGGCCGGGGTCGGACGCGTACCGCGTCCGGCCCCGGCCGTCGTGCTGCTGCGCCCGTTCAGACGGCGGGCGCGTACTTGTAGCCGACCCGGCGGACGGTGACGATGCTGTCGCGGTGCGCCGCGCCGAGCTTGCGCCGCAGCCGGGCGACGTGGACGTCCACGGTGCGGCCGTCGCCGACGTGGCCGTAGCCCCAGACGGCGGTGACCAGGTGGTCGCGGGTGTGCACCCGGTGCGGGTGCTCGGTGAGGTGGGCGAGCAGCTCGAACTCCAGGTAGGTGAGGTCGAGCTGGACGCCGTCGACGTGGGCGGTGCGCCGGTCGGTGTCGACGCTGATGCCGTGCGCGGGCGGCCGGGTGGCCGCGGGCCGCGGCTCCTCGGCCTGCGCGGGGGCGGCGGGCACGGGGGCCGGCGCGGCCTGGTCGGCGGGGACGAGCAGCAGGTAGCCGACCAGCGGGTGCCCGGCGGAGGCGCCGAGCTCGGCGCCGTACCGGTCGAGCAGGCCCTGCGGCAGGGCGGACGGCGGCAGCGCGACCACGGTGGCGCCTTCCGGCAGGCCGGCGGGCAGCAGTGCGGCGGGCCGGGCGACGGGCTGCCGGTCGGGCGCCGGCTGGGTCCGCTGCGGAGCTGCGGCCGTGGTGGTGTGCGGGGCGGCGGTGGTGCTCGGGTACCAGCGCTCGGCGCCGCCGGGGACGGCGGCCACGGAGCGGACGGCCCGCAGGTGCGGGGTGGCGGCGGTGACGGTACGGGTGGCCGTGGAGGTGGAGGACATGGTGGGCTCTCTTCGCGCGGGACGGATTCGGGTGGTCGTCGTCTGCGCGTCGGGCCTTGCGCGGAGGTGGTGCTGACGGTCGGTCAGTCCACCGCAAGGGCGGGACGCGCGCTAGGCGGTCCGACAGGTCTGGTCGAAGAGGTGCGGCTGGCGGGACGGCCAGAACGGTTCGAGCTCAAGGCGGAACGGGTCCACGGTCGGGTCTCCGGGTGGGCGCAGGGCGGAAGGCGCCGGGCAGCCGTCGAGGACGCGGCCCGGCCGGGGATTCGGGGACGGGGTCGGCGCCGGGCGGGCCCGGGCCGGTGGGGGTCCGTCAGTGACAGCAGGCGCTGCACACCAGCGCCTGGTCGATGTGGCGGCGTACGGTGAGCGCCGGCACGGCGGGGGCGGGCAGGACCGTGCAGCGCAACGCGTCTGCGGTCATGTCGACTGCCTCCTCCCCCGGGGCACGGCGCGGGCTGCGCAGCGTGCAACGGGTAAGAGCCTTCCACGGCAGGAGGGCCGCAGGCAACCCCGATGACCCGACCGTCCGCCAGCCGGGACATACCCGTCCCACCATGCGGACACTGCGCCGGAACGGCCTGGTGACGGGGCGTCCGGCCGAACGGCCCGTCAGCCGCGGGCGGCGCCCATGGGGTCGAGGCCGGCCTGCGCGGCGGCGTGCTCGACCAGCCGGATCAGCAGCTCCTTGCCGTCCTCTCGGCTGCGCGCGTCGCAGAGCAGCACCGGGATGCCGGGATCGAGGTCGAGGGCGGCGCGGACGTCCTCCGGCGCGTACACCTCGGTGCCCTCGAAACAGTTGACGGCGACCACGAAGGGGATGCGGCGCTGCTCGAAGAAGTCCACCGAGGGGAAGGAGTCGGCGAGCCGCCGGGTGTCGGCGAGCACCACCGCGCCGAGCGCGCCCTGTGCCAGCTCGTCCCAGACGAACCAGAACCGGTCCTGGCCGGGGGTGCCGAACAGGTAGAGCGCGAGGCCGGGCCGCAGGTCGATCCGGCCGAAGTCCATGGCGACGGTGGTGCTGCGCTTGGCCTCGACCCCGGCGGTGTCGTCGACCGGGCGGCCGCGCTCGCTGAGGAGCTCCTCGGTGCGCAGCGGGCGGATCTCGCTGACCGCCCCGACCAGGGTGGTCTTGCCGGCGCCGAAGCCGCCGGCGACCAGGATCTTCAGGGCCACGGAGGAGAAGAGGGCGGAGCGGGTGTCCGCCGGGGCGTCAGAGTGCGCGGAGGCCATTGATCACGTCTCGCAGGAGTTGCTCGTCGGGTCGATGGGCGAGTGCCACGGGCCGGGTGACGGTGATCAGCCCGGCGTCGTTGAGGTCGCCGAGCAGCACCCGGACGACGCTGACCGGCAGGTCGCAGTAGGAGCCGAGCTCGGCGACGCTCAACGGTTGGTCGCGGCAGAGCGCCAGCAGGCCGTGGTGGGTGGCGTCGAGGGCGGGCTCGTGCTCGGCCCGGCCCCCGGCGTCCGTGGCGCGCACCAGGGAGATGAGGTCGAACAGGCCTTCGTCGACCGGTCTGGCCGCCCGTCCCCTGGTCATCGAGAACAGCCGCACCACCGGCCCCGCCTCGTCGTCGAACCAGCGGTCCTCCGCGGCGCTGCGCGGCGTGAAGAGGTCGATCTCCGGCTCGGTGTCGTAGGGGTCGTCGTACGGGTCCTCGTACGGCCCGTCCTGCGGTGCGTCGTCCTCGGCGGCCATCCCGTCGCTCATCTCCCTTGCGGGGCGGACTCGGTGCGCGGCTCGGAGGCCAGGTGCTCGCCGACCCGCTTCACCAGCAGCGCCATCTCGTAGGCGATCTGGCCGACGTCGGACTCGGCGTCGCTGAGCACGGCCAGGCAGCTGCCGTCGCCGGCCGCGGTGATGAAGAGGAAGGCCTCGTCGAGTTCCACCATGGTCTGGCGGACCCCGCCGACCCGGAAGTGCCGGCCGGCGCCCTTGGCCAGGCTGTGGAAACCGGAGGCGACGGCCGCGAGGTGCTCGGCGTCCTCGCGGGCGAGGCCGCTGGAGACGCCGGTCGCCAGACCGTCGCTGGACAGGATCACCGCATGCCTCAGGGTCGCGACGCGGCCCACCAGGTCGTCCAGGAGCCAGTTCAGGTCTCCGGACGGCTGTGTCGTTGCGGTCATTTCTCGGTTCCTTCCGCTGGGGCGGGTGGTGCGGGTGGTACGGGGTTTCCTTGGCGTACGGGGTACAGCTGGGGCCGCGGGCGCGCGGCCGGCAGAGCAGGTGGGACGGGTGCAGAGGGTAGCGCCACCCGGGGCGGTACGGGACCCCCGACCCGCGGCTTGGCGGACAGCGGTGGTTCGGGGGTGTCGGGCAGGTCCGGCACCACGGTCAGCGAAGCTGGCTGCAGGCGGTCGCCGCGGCCGCGGGCGAAGCCGCGCTGGAAGGAGGCGAAGGCGGCCCGGGCCTCCTCCGGCGAGCGCTCGCGCACGGGGTCGGCGGCGGGCGGCTCGCCCTCCTGCCGCAGCTGGGGCGCCAGGCTGGCCTGCCGGACGCGCTTGGGCAGCAGGCCGCCGGCGACCGGCGCG
>NZ_JAHTIK010000001.1:1990569-1998628 GCF_025655475.1 Kitasatospora sp. DSM 101779
GGCCGGAGAACTGGTCGGCCATCACCTCGTTGGCGTCGGCCAGCAGCTCGCGCGGGACGAGCACCACGGCGGTGGAGCCGCCGTACGGCGAGGGCCGCAGGTGCACCCGGATGCCGTGCCGGCGGGCGAGGCGGCTGACCACGAACAGGCCGAGCCGGTCGGTGTCGGCGAGGTCGAACTCCTGCTCCACCGCGAGCCGCTGGTTGATCTCCTCCAGCGCGTGCTCGCTCAGGCCGAGGCCGCGGTCGTCGATCTCCAGGCAGAAGCCGTGCGCGACGACCTCGCCCTGCACCGTGACCTGGGCGTGCGGCGGGGAGAAGACCGTGGCGTTCTCGATGAGTTCGGCGACGAGGTGGGTGACGTCGGCGACCGCGCTGCCGAGCAGGCCGGTGCCGGGGAACGGCCGGACGATCACCCGGGCGTAGTCCTCGACCTCGCCGACCGCGGCCCGCACCACGTCGACCATCCGGACGGGCTTGCGCCAGGCACGGCCGGGCGAGCCGCCGGAGAGGATGATCAGACCCTCGGAGTGGCGCCGCATGCGCGTGGTGAGGTGGTCGAGCCGGAAGAGGTCCTCCAGCTCGGTCGGGTCCTCGGTGCGGCGTTCCATCGCGTCCAGCAGGGTGAGCTGGCGGTGCAGCAGCACCTGGCTGCGGCGGGCGAGGTTGACGAAGACGGCGGCGACGCCGCGGCGCAGCTCGGCCTGCTCGACGAGGGCCTCGACGGCGACCACCTGGACGTCGTGGAAGGCCCGGCCGACCTGGCCGATCTCGGCGGCACCGAACTCGAGGTCGGGCGTCTCGGCCTCGACGTCGACGCTCTCGCCGCGGCGCAGCCGTCCCATCATCTGCGGCAGCCGGGTGCCGGAGAGCTCCTGGGCGGCGTTGCGCAGCGCGATCAGCTCGCGGACGTGGCCGCGGCCGATCCGGTAGGAGATGAGGACGGAGAGGACGACGGCGAGCAGGCCGATCAGACCGGCGACGGCACCGCGGACGATCTGGTTGATCGCGTAGGAGTCGGCGCGCTCCCCGATCCGGTCGGCGAGCCGGGTGTTGAGGTCGGCGTAGGAGGCGAGCACCGGGGTCGCGGACTCGCGCCACGGGTCCTTGGGGTTGGCGTGGACGGCGGCGGCGCGCTGCACCGAGGAGTCGAAGTTGGCCTCGGCGGCGGCGAGCGCCATCCAGTTGTCGGAGCCGCGCAGGTCGGCGTAGTCGCGCTGGTCGGTGAGGTCGAGCTCGCCGGCGTAGACGCTGAACAGCGCCTGCTGGGAGTGCATGTTGTCCAGCGCCACCTGGATCATCTCGTCGCCGGGCTTGTCGGTGACCCGGAGCGCCTGCATCGCGGCGACCTCGCAGGAGAGGTACTCGCGGGCGCGGACGAGCTCGGTGAGCAGCATGGTCTGCCGCGGCAGCTGGCCGCTCTGCCGGCCGGCGAAGGAGGAGCGGAACGGGAAGACCCGCTCCACCAGGTCGCTGTAGGCGAGCAGCTCGTGGTCCCAGCTGACGACGTCGCGGCCGGCCTGGCCGCGGATCGCGGAGAGCTGGTCGGCGGCGGTGAGGATCTCCTGGTACTTCGTCCGCTGCTGGGCGTCGAGCTTGTCGAGCGCGGCCGTGTCGTTCAGGTAGTGCAGTTCGCGCAGGCTGTGGTCGGTGGCGGCCTGGGCGTGCTCGTACGCGTCCTTGTTGGCCTGCGAGCCCGGGTCGGCGAGGCGGAGGACGGCGGCGCGCCGCTCTTCCTGGAGATCCAGGGTGTACTGGTCGACCGGCTTGACCAGGTCATGGAAAGATGAGCTGACGTCGAACTGGCTGCGGACGTCCCCGGTGGTCACCAGGGTCGCGTAGACCCACAGCCCGGTGAGCGCCACGATGGGCACCATGAGCAGCGCGATGATCTTCGCGCGGATCGAGCTGCTGCGCAGACGCATGGGTTCCTCGGTCGGGATGGAGCCAGGCGCGGACAGGGGTGCGGGTCGGGCGGGCGGTTGCGCCTCCCCGACCGGGCATGGGTGTCCCGGCGGGGGGGCCGGGCCGTCGGATCTGCGTGACTCTACACCGCGCTGACCACCCGTTCGAAGGGTCGCAGCCATCCCCGCCGGCGCCTGTCCGATTGATCCGGGATTGCTCCCCGGGCGACCGCTCTCCGCTGTCACCGGGGGGTGCACTCCGTGCCGATCGCGCCGGGCCGTCCCCGGGCCTCTGGGCAGCACACCCGGAGATCCGGTAGCTTCGCTGCCGATCCGTCCGCCGGCCGGGCAGGCCGACCGCGCGGGGAAGACGGGGATCGGGGGCGGTGTGCGCGAGGTCAGCAGCCCCGCCCTGTCCGAGCCGGCCGCCGGCGGGCTCGCCGACTCGGTGTTCGACACCGCCGAGCAGAGCCCCGGGCTGATCCAGCTCTCCCGGCTCGTCGACGGGGTCTGGCGGCCGGTGACGGCGCTCCGGTTCCGCGACGAGGTGCTCGCCCTCGCCAAGGGGCTGCTCACCCGGGGCGTGCGCTACGGCGACCGGGTCGCCGTCATGTCCGGCACCTGTTACGAGTGGACGCTCTTCGACTACGCGCTGTGGGCGATCGGCGCGATCCCCGTGCCGGTGTACCCGACCTCGGCGCCCGAGCAGGTCCGCTGGATTCTCGCCGAGACGCAGGCGGTGGCCTGCGTGGTGGAGCACGAGGACCACGCGATGACGGTCGGCGCGGTCTGCGACGCGCTGCCCGAGCTCACCGGCATCTGGCAGCTGGACCGGGACTGCGTCGGCACGCTGATCGAGGACGGCCGGGGCGTGCCGGACGCGCTGGTGCACCGCCAGCGGCTCGGGGTCAGCGCGGAGAGCATCGCCACCGTCATCTACACCTCGGGCACCACCGGCCGCCCGAAGGGCTGCCTGCTCACCCACGGCAACTTCACCGCCGAGGCGGACGCCCTGCTGGAGGGCTGGGGCGAGATCTTCCGGGACACCGGCGGCGTGCCGCCCGCCACCCTGCTCTTCCTGCCGCTGGCGCACGTCTACGGCCGGATGGTGCAGGTCGCCGCCGTCCGCGGCGGCATCCGGATCGGCCACCACGGGCAGCTGACCACGGACAGCCTGCTGCCGGCGCTGGAGTCCTTCCGGCCGACCTTCCTGCACGCGGTGCCGTACGTCTTCGAGAAGATCTACCAGCGTGCCCGGGAGCGGGCGGAGGACGCCGGCAAGGCCGAGCTGTTCGACCAGGCCGCGGAGACGGCGGTCGCCTGGGCCGCCGCCCGCGAACGGAAGGCGCTCGGCCACGGCCCGGGCCCGGGCACGGCACTGCGGGTGCGCCACGCCGCGTACGACCGGCTGGTGTACCAGCGGCTGCGGGCGGTGCTCGGCGGCCGGGTGCGCAACATCATGTCCGGCGGCTCGACGCTGGGCCGCGAGCTCGGCCTGTTCTTCGCCGGGGCGGGCATGACGGTGTACGAGGGGTACGGGCTGACCGAGACCACCGCCGCGGTGACGGCGAACCCGCCGGGGCGGCCGAAGTTCGGCACGGTGGGCCGGCCGGTGCCGGGCGCGGCGGTGGCGATCGCCGAGGACGGCGAGGTGTGGGTGACCGGCAGCACGGTCTTCTCCGGCTACCTCAACCACCCGCGCTGCACCGAGGCGGCGCTCGTCCGGGGCTGGCTGGCCACCGGCGACATCGGCGAGCTGGACAAGGACGGCTACCTCACCATCACCGGACGCAAGAAGGAACTGATCGTCACCAGCAGCGGCAAGAACCTCGCCCCGGGCGCCCTGGAGGAGCGGGTGCGCTCGCACCCGCTGGTCGCCCAGTGCCTGGTGGTCGGCGACAACCGCCCGTACGTGGCGGCGCTGGTCACCCTGGACCCGCAGGCCCTGGCGCACTGGCTGAAGCTTCGCGGCCGCGAGCAGCTGGACGTGTGGGGCGCGCTCGCCGACACCGAACTGCACGGCGAGATCCAGCGGGCGGTCGCGGCGGCCAACACCGCCGTCTCACGGGCCGAGTCGATCCGCGCCTTCCGGCTGCTGCCCAAGGAGTTCAGCGCCGAGGACGGCCTGCTGACGCCCTCGCTGAAGATGCGGCGCAGCGCGATCCAGGCCTTCTACGCGGAGGACATCGAGGAGCTGTACGCGTCCTGACGGCCCGCCGCGCGCCGCGGGGTCGCGGGCACGGCGGGCCGGTGGGGGTCAGGCCGCGGCGCTGAACGACGGCAGGTAGCCGCCGGACTGCCCGGCCTTGTTCGGGTGGTAGCTCTCGTCGACGGGCAGCGTGGTGCTGTTCAGCCACTGGGTGGACGAGCCGCAGATCTCGTGCTCGGTGAAGATGCCGCGGACGTCCTTGAAGGTGAAGCCGGCGTCGGCGGCGCGCTTGGCGATGACCGAGTCGAGGGTGTCGGCGGCGCCGTTGATGGCGGTGCGCTTGGTGTCGCCGATGCCGAAGATGCAGTTGCCGCCGATCTTGTAGAGGTGCGGGTAGCCGAGCACCACGACGTGCGCGCTGGGGGCCTTGCTGCGGATCGCCGAGTACACCGCGTCGAGCTGGCCGGGCAGGGTGTTGGTGGCGTAGGACTTCGCGGTCGCCACCGCGCTCAGGCAGCTGCTCTCGGAGTTGAGCACGCAGGTCTGCATGGTGCTGGCGAAGCCGGCGTCGTTGCCGCCGATGGTGATGCTGACCAGGGTGGTGCTCGAACTGAGCGCGGAGATCTGGTTGTTCAGCACGTCGCCGGTCTTCGCCCCGGAGCAGGCGACGAAGCTGAACGAGGTGGGGGCGTTGGCGTTCTTCCAGAGGTACGGGTACGCATTGGTGCTGCGCTTGCAACTGCCGCTGTCACTGGTGTAGCTGCCCGCTCCGACGCCCGCGGAGTACGAGTCGCCGAGGGCGACGTAGCGGGCTCCGGCGGCCGAGGCGTCGGTGGCGGTGAACAGGGTGGCGAGGGAGAGCGCGAGCGCCGTGGCCGCAACGGGCAGGACTCTGGTTCGAGGCATGGGGGAACCTCCGGGTGGGGGGGTGAATGCAATCCGGAAGTGGGGGTGACCCGGATCACACTGTTGTGATACCAGGCAGTAGCCTCGCCGGATAGTGCCCATGCCAAAGTTGTTGACGGAGCAGCAGGTGTGGCACCGTCACGTCACCGCGGTGCCATCGGGAATTCCGCTCGAAACCTTTTCTGAAAGCAGGATTGACGGATCGTCAAAGAATCCTGGGAGTCACCCGAAGAGGGCGCAGCCGGCCTGCGGGAGCTCCTCGATCGTCTCGTTCGCCGAGGCCGGCACCCCGAGGTGCACCACCGCCGCGGCCACCGCCGCCCGCGCCTGGCGGACGCCCTGCGGGCCCCAGCCGAGCAGCTCGACCGCCAGCCCGGGTGCGACCAGCAGCCGCCGGTAGTGCCGACCCGAGGCCGGGTCCGGCAGCGAGGGGCCCACCCGGCGCAGCGCCGCCGCCATCCGCACCCGGGCGCACTCGTGCCCGCCGTTCGCCGAGCCCACCCGGTCGTAGAGGTAACCCAGGTACCAGGGACGGCCGATCACCGCCTGCGCCTCCTCCCCCGCCTCCCGGGCGAGGGCCGCGGCCGGGTCTCCCCCGTCCTCCGGCTCCAGCGAGCCGCCCGGCAGGCTGACGATGCCGTCCTTCGGGTTGACCAGGGTGAGCACCCGCCCGTCGGGGGCGAACAGCCAGCCCCAGGACTGCTTGACCGGCAGCCCGGACGGCACGTCCTCGCCGGGCCGCCACGGCCAGCCCGCGATCGGCCGGCGCCGGACCTTCCCGAGCAGGTCGGCGATCTCCGCGCTGTACTCGATGCGGTTCACGCGTGTCCCCTCCGGTCCGGGCCGCCGGCGCGCCCGGTCGGCGGCCGGGGAGCGGGCGCGGCGGGCCGCCTCCCGCTCCGACTGTTGATCTTCCCCGAACATCCGGTCGATGAACAGTCCTGGCCGCCGCCCGGGGCACACCCGCGACGCCCCCGTGCCCGCGCCGCGACCCTACCGCCCGTCACCGACGGTCCGCCCGGGATCACGGATCGGCATCGGCCGGGGCGGTCGGCACGGCCGGGTGTCGGTGCCGCCCGTTATGGTCGATGACCATGCGACTGCTGCATACCTCCGACTGGCACCTCGGCCGCTCCTTCCACCGGGAGAACCTGCACGACGCCCAGCGCGCCTTCCTCGACCACCTGGTCGCCGTGGCCGAGGCCGAGCGGGTCGACGCGGTGCTGGTCGCGGGCGACGTGTACGACCGGGCGCTGCCCGGCCTGGAGGCGGTCGCGCTCTTCGACGACGTCCTCGTCCGGCTCGCGGAGATCGGCGTGCCGACGGTCTTCATCAGCGGCAACCACGACTCCGCCCGGCGGCTCGGCGTCGCGGCCCGGCTGATCGACCGGGCCGGCATCCACCTGCGCACCGACCCGGACGGCTGCGCCGAGCCCGTGCTGCTCGCCGACGGGCACGGGCCGGTCGCCGTCTACGGCCTGCCGTACCTGGAGCCCGCCCTGGTCCGCGAACGCTTCGGGCTGGAGCGCGGCGGCCACGAGCAGGTGCTCGGCGCCGCGATGGACGCCGTCCGCGCCGATCTCGCGGGCCGCCCGGCCGGCACCCGCGCGGTCGTCCTCGCGCACGCCTTCGTGACCGGCGGCGCGCCCAGCGACAGCGAGCGCGACATCAGCGTCGGCGGGGTGGCGAGCGTGCCCGCCGCGGTCTTCGACGGCGTCCACTACGTCGCCCTCGGCCATCTGCACGGCAGCCAGCGGCTCGCCCCGCACCTGCGCTACAGCGGCTCCCCGCTGGCCTACTCCTTCTCCGAGGCCGACCACCGCAAGACCATGTGGCTGATCGACCTGGCCGCCGACGGCTCGATCGCCGAGGAGCGCCGGATCGACTGCCCGCAGCCCCGCGGGCTGGCCCGGCTGCGCGGCCGCCTCGCCGACCTGCTCGCCGCCGAGGAGCACGCCTGGGCCGAGGACCGCTGGGTGCAGGCCACCCTCACCGACGCCGCGCGGCCCGCCGAGCCGATGGAGTCGCTGCGCCGCCGCTTCCCGCACACCCTCCAGCTGCTCTTCGAACCCGAGCCCGCCGAGGACGACCCGCACCCCTCGTACGCGGCCCGGGTCACCGGGCGCTCCGACCTGGAGATCGCCGAGGGCTTCGTCCGGCACGTCCGGCCCGGCAGCACGCTCGGCGCGCACGAGCGCGACTGGCTGGCCGAGGGCTTCGAGACCGTCCGCCGCGAGGCCGAGCTCTCCCGCGAGGCCGCCCGATGAGGCTGCACCGGCTCACCCTCACCGCCTTCGGCCCGTTCGCCGGCACCGAGGAGGTGGACTTCGACCGCCTCGCCTCGACCGGGCTGTTCCTGCTGCGCGGCGCGACCGGCGCCGGCAAGTCCAGCGTGCTCGACGCGGTCTGCTACGCCCTGTACGGCGAGGTGCCCGGTGCCCGCCGGGGCAACCCGCTCCGCAGCGACCACGCCGCGGCGGGTCTGCTCACCGAGGTCCGGCTCGATCTCACGCTGGGCGGCCGGCGGCTGGAGATCACCCGCAGCCCCGAGCAGCAGCGCCCCAAGCTGCGCGGCACCGGCACCACCACCGAGAAGGCGCAGACCCTGCTGCGCGAGTGGGCCGCCGACACCGGCGACGGCACCGCCGGCTGGCGGGCCGTCAGCCGCTCCCACCAGGAGGCCGGCGAGGAGATCCGCCGCCTGGTCGGCATGAGCCGCGAGCAGTTCTGCCAGGTCGTCCTGCTGCCGCAGGGCGACTTCGCGCGCTTCCTGCGGGCCGACACCAAGCAGCGCGCCGAGCTGCTCGGCCGGCTCTTCGACACCCAGCGGTTCGGCCAGGTCGAACGCTGGCTCGCCGAGCGACGCCTCCGCCAGGAGGCGGCCGTCCGGGACGGCCGCCGGCGGCTGCGCGACCTGGCCGCCCGGGCCGCCGAGGCGACCGGTGCCGGCGGCGAGCCGGCCGAGGAGTGGGTGCCCGCCGAGGACGGCTCGGCCGCAAGCGCCGCCGACCTGGTCGACGGGGTGCTCGGGTGGGCGGCGATCCTGCGCAGCGAGGCCGCCGAGCAGCGGGCCGTGGCCGACACCGCGCTCGCCGCGGCAC
>NZ_JAHTIK010000001.1:1999699-2028711 GCF_025655475.1 Kitasatospora sp. DSM 101779
GGCCGCCGACCGGCTGCAGCGGGCCGCGGCCGAGGCCGGCACCGCGGAGCGGCGCTGTACCGCGCTGGCCCGGATCGGCGCCGATCTGGCGGGGCTGGCCGCCGAGCTCGCCCCCGAGCTCGCCGAGTTGGGCCGGATCGGCCGGCTCGCCGCGCTGGTCGCCGGCGCCCCGGCGGAGAACGCGCTGCGGATGCGCCTGGAGTCGTACGTGCTGGCGGCCCGGCTGGAGCAGGTCGCGGCTGCGGCGAGCGCCCGGCTGGTGCGGATGTCGGGCGGCCGCTACACGCTGGTGCACAGTGACGGCCCGGTCGCCGGCACCAAGCGCTCCGGCCTGTCGCTGCGGGTGGTGGACGCCTGGACGGGCCGCGACCGGGACACCGCGACGCTCTCCGGCGGCGAGAGCTTCTTCGCCTCGCTGGCCCTGGCGCTCGGCCTGGCCGACGTGGTGACGGACGAGGCGGGCGGCATGCCGCTGGACACCCTCTTCATCGACGAGGGCTTCGGCAGCCTCGACGAACAGACCCTGGAGGAGGTCATGGACGTCCTGGACGGCCTGCGCGAGCGGGACCGCGCGGTGGGCATCGTCAGCCACGTCGCCGACCTGCGCAGCCGGATCCCCTCCCAGCTGCTGGTGCGCAAGCAGCGGCACGGCTCGACGCTGGCCGTCGCGGACCGCGAGGACGCCTGACGGGCCGGGCCCCTCGCCCGGCGGTCGGCACCTGAGCGGTCGTCAGGGGCTGCCGACAGGCTCGCCGGTCTCCGGTCGGCCTGCGTGCGGGCGGCCCGGGATGACGGGTGGTCAGCCGGCGCAGGCGATCCGCTGGGCCTGCTGCCAGGTGCAGACGGCGCAGAGTGTCCGGCCGGCGTGGTCTGCCGGGTACTCGGTCGGCTCGCCGCACAGGACGCAGTCCGCGCGCGGGCCGTCGTCGGCCGTCGGGGTCAGTCCCTGCACGGCCTGACCGGCGGCAGGGGCGAGCTCGCAGACGGCGTCCGTGGCGGTGGGGGTGTCGGGCTCGGTCATGGTCGCCTTCCTCGGTGGTGGTCCGGTGCCGGGTCGGCCCGGGTGGGCGTGCGGGCGCCGGCACCTGTGGGCAACGCCGCCCTGCGGTGGGGTGTGCCCGTCAGCCGAGGAAGCTGAGCCGGACCGTCCGCCGTGGGTTGTCGACGTTGGTGTCGACCAGGACGACGGACTGCCAGATGCCGAGGGCGAGCTTGCCGCCGATCACCGGCAGGGTGGCGTGCGGGGCGACCAGCCCGGGCAGCACGTGGTCGCGGCCGTGGCCGGGGGTTCCGTGCCGGTGCCGCCAGCGGCCGTCGGCGGGCAGCAGGTCGCGGAGCACGGACAGCAGGTCGTCGTCGCTGCCGGCGCCGGTCTCGATCACGGCGATGCCTGCGGTGGCGTGCGGGACGAAGACGTTGAGCAGTCCGTCGCGGCCGGCGGCCGCGGTGGTGAGGAAGGCCGTGCAGCGCTCGGTGATGTCGAGGGCGACCTCGCCGGTGCCGGTGGTGGTCTCGAAGGTCAGCGTGTGGAAGGTGTCCGCCATGGGGCCATCCTGACGCATGGCCGCCGCGGACCGGCGGATGTCCCGGGGAGTGGGACAGAGGCATGACGAGGACCCGGCGGACGGTGACTGTCCGTCGGGTCGTGGCCGGACACGGCTCCCGCTGCCGGGCTGCCGTCGCGCTGCTAGTGCCGGCTGCCGAACAGGCTTCGGCGCAGGCGGCGCAGCGGAGTCAGCAGCGACACCCGGGCGGTGCGCCGGGGCGCGGCCTGCGTGCCGGGCGTGCCGGTGCCGCGCGGCGTCAGCTCCCTTATCAGGCCGAGGGCCTCCGCCGTGTCGACCGCCGAGAGCGCGGGCGCGCCGAGGACGGCCAGGTGGCGGTCGATCCGGCGGCCGGTCGTGCCGACACCGCACTGGATGGCCGGCACTCGAGGCCGGGCTCGCACTTGCATCTGTTCCATCGTTTCCCACCCCTACGAGGCGCCAGGGCCGTGAGGCGAAGACTATCCGTGAGTGGCTCTCCGCGCACAGGCGTCCTGGTGTTCTGCCACCGTATCGTGCGAACGGATCTGACACTTCACCAGACGGCCGTGGCCTCGGTCACGACTGGGCATCGATCACCTCCGACACAGCACCGCAGGTCGGGCATATCGGACGCACTTCAAACCTGTCGGCGGCAGCATGCCGGGTGCCGGAGCCGCGTACGGCGTCACGGCCCCGGCGCGCAGGGGGCGGGGGGAGCTCCGGGGGTGCGGCCGGCGGGCAGCCCGCGCGGGTGACGGTCCGGTCGACCGGGTCACCGGTGCGGGTGAGAGCGCGGTCGGCCCGGCCGGGCCGAGCAGGCGCCACGGAACGGGGCGGTCCGGCGTCCGGCGACGCCCGCGGAGGACCGCCCGCCGGCCCTTGGGCAGCCCTTCGGCGCCCCTCCGGCACGGCCATCGGCACCACCCCTGGCCCATGCCGGGCACCGGACGGGACTGTCTTCATAACTTGAACGCGCCCGAGGGATTGACGTGACGGAAACCTACAAGCAATATTTCTACAGACACGGAGTTCCCGAGCCACCCGTCGAGACTCCTGTCGAATGAGTTCGACAGATGAAGAAAACTTCCGACACCTGCTGAGTCACTGTCCGGCCGTCTCGACGCTGCGGCGGCCCGACTCAGGTGCGGTGACGGACCGGCGGTCGGTCGTTGAGGGTCGGCCGGACCGCCAAACCGGACTGCCGGTGCCGCCGCTCGCACGGCGCGGCACCGGCGGTCGCGTTTTCCGGCCGCCGTCCGGGGCCGCTGCCCAGTCCCCGGACGGCGGACCGCGATGTCCGCGCCCCTCGGCACCGGTCGACAGCCGCCGCTCCTTCACAGTCCGAAGCGATCGGCCCGGGACACGCCACCGACACCCCGGCGATCACTTTCTGTCAACCGGCCGTCCACTTGCGCTCGCTACAGTGGGCTGTACCGGGCGAGCAGCCGCCGACCCACTGTCCTGCGCGGAGTGAACACCAGCGTGAGCCCCCTCCTCAGCATCGTCCTGCCGGTCCACGGAGTGGAGCGCTTCCTCCCCGACTGCCTGGACTCGCTGCGCGCGGAGACCGCCGCACCGGGCGAGGTCGAGATCATCGCGGTGGACGACCTCTCCCCCGACGGCTGCGGCGCGATCCTCGACCGCCATGCGGCCCGCGACCCCCGGCTGCGGGTCCACCACCTCGCCGAGAACCGGGGCCTGGGCGGCGCCCGCGAGGCCGGGCTGGCCGAGGCCGCCGGCCGCTGGATCTGGTTCGTCGACAGCGACGACCGGCTGCTGGACGGCGCCCTCGACGCCGTCCTCGCCGAGCTCCGCGCCGAGGAGCGGCGCGCCGAGGACGGGCTGGACCCCGCCGACGTCCTGCTCACCGACTTCGTGCACGTCTACAACGACGGCGGCACCGAGCCCAACCCCTGGCACCACCACCTGACCGGGCCGGAGCTGGCCGCCGGCTGCACCGCGGCCGACCACCCCGACCTGCTGCGCGCCGTGATGGCGGTGTGGAACAAGGTGCTGCGCCGCGACTACCTGCAGGGCCTCGGCGTCTCCTTCGGCCGCGGCTACTACGAGGACATCTCCGTCACCTACCCGGCCCTGCTCGCCGCCGGCCGGCTGCGGTTCCTGGACCACCCCTGCTACGCGTACCGCCGCGGCCGCCCCGGGGCGATCACCAGCACCCCGTCCGCCAAGCACGCCGACGCCTTCGCCCAGTACGAGGAGATCTTCGCCTTCCTGGACCGGCGGCCGAGCCCGCTGCGCGCGGCCGTCTTCGAGCGGACCGTCCGGCAGGCCCTCACCGTGTACGACACGCCCGGGCTGGTGCCGGCCGCGGCGCGCCCGGACTTCTTCCGCCGGATCACGGCGCACATCGCGCGGCACCGCCCGCCCGGCCACCTCTTCCCGTGCGGGCCGCGCGGCCTGCCCTACCGGCTCGCCTCCCGGGGCGCCCGCCGCTCCTACGACGAGCTTCAGCGCACCCGGGCACTGCCGCGCGCCGCCCGCCGCGCCACCCGGGCCATCGCCCCGGCCGTCCGCCGGGCGGTGCGCGGCGGCGCCCGGTTCGCCGCCTACAACGCCTTCCGCCGGCTGCCGCTGGACGAGCACCTCGCCGTGTACGCCGCCTACTGGCACCGCGGCTACGCCTGCAACCCGGCCGCGATCTACGAGCGGGCCCGCGAGCTGGCCCCGCAGATCCGCGGCGTGTGGGTGGTGGAGACCCGCGCCCAGGCCGACGCGCTGCCGCCCGGGGTGCCGTACGTGCTGGTGAACACCACCGCCCACCTGCGGGCGATGGCCACCGCCAAGTACTTCGTCAACAACGTCAACTTCCCGCACACCCTGGGCAAGCGGCCGGGCACCGTGCACCTGCAGACCCAGCACGGCACCCCGCTCAAGAGCATGGGGATGGACCTGAGGGCCCATCCGGTCGCCGCGGACGGCATGGACTTCGACCGCCTCCAGGAGGCCGTCGACCGCTGGGACTACCTCGTCTCCCCCAATCCGCACACCAGCGAGCACTTCGCCCGGGCCTACCCCGGCCGGTACCGGCTGCTGGAGACCGGCTACCCGCGCAACGACCGGCTGGCGCTGGCCACGGCCGAGGAGTGCGCCGCCGTCCGCGAGACGCTCGGCATCCCCGCCGGGCAGCGCACGGTGCTGTACGCGCCGACCCACCGGGAGACCCGCGGCGGCTACCCGCAGCTGCTGGACCTGCCCGAGCTGGCCCGCCGCCTCGGCCCCGGCCACACCCTGCTGGTGCGCACCCACTACTTCCACACCGGCGGACCGGGCGACCTGACCGTCGGCCCGGACGCCGCCCGGATCGTGGACGTCTCCGACCACCCGGTGGTCGAGGACCTGTACCTCGCCGCGGACACCCTGGTCACCGACTACTCCTCGATGATGTTCGACTACGCCGTACTGGACCGGCCGATCGCCCTCTTCGCCCCGGACTGGGACGAGTACCGGGACGTCCGCGGCGTCTACTTCGACCTGCTCGCCGAGCCGCCCGGCGCGGTCGCCACCACCCCCGGACAGCTCGCCGACGCGCTGCTGGCCGGCGACCCGGAGCCGCAGCTGCGGGCACGCTTCCGCGAGCGGTTCTGCCCGTGGGACGACGGGCACGCCGCCGAACGCGTCGTCCGGCAGGTGTTCCCGACCACGACGCCGGAAGCCGCCGCGGACCGCCGGGTGCTCACCGCCTGACACCGCCCCGGCGCACCGGGTGACGGTCCGTCAGCCTACCCTGTCCGGCTGTGCGACCGCGCGGGTGCTCAGCGTGACGAGGATCTCGGTCGACCCGCCCCGGGAGGGAGTGGACGGACGCCGGGGTGCATGTCGTAATGTGCGGACTGATCCCGGGCCGACCGGTCGGGACACGTCGGCCGGCCAGGGAGGGCCCATGCTCAACCTCATCACGAAGCTCGTGCTCAAGCCGCTGGCAAAGACCGTCTACCGTCCGGTCGTCGAGGGCCTGGAGCACGTGCCTCGCAAGGGTGGGGTGATCCTGGCCAGCAACCACCTGTCCTTCGTCGACAGCGTGGTGATCCCGCTGACGGCCCCGCGCCAGGTGTACTTCCTGGCCAAGGCCGAGTACTTCACCGGCACCGGGCTCAAGGGCGCGATCTCCCGCGCGTTCTTCACCTCGGTGATCAACGCCGTGCCGGTCGAGCGCGGCGAGATCCGCGCCGCCGCCGCCTCGCTGGAGCAGGCGCTGGAGATCCTCAACGACGGCAAGGCCTTCGGCATCTACCCGGAGGGCACCCGTTCGCTGGACGGCCGGCTCTACAAGGGCAAGACGGGCGTGGCCTGGCTGGCGCTGACCGCCGGCGTGCCGGTCGTCCCGGTCGCCCTGGAGGGCCCGCAGGAGATCCTGCCGGTCGGCAGGCGGATCCCGCGGATCCGCCGGGTCACGGTGCGCTTCGGCAAGCCGCTGCACTTCCCCGAGCTGCACGGCCAGGCCCGCTCGGCCCGGGCCCGCCGCCAGGTCACCGACGAGGTGATGGCGGCGATCCACGCACTGTCCGGCCAGGAGCTGGCCGAGGCCTACAACGAGGCGCCGAAGGCGGCCTGATCCCGGCCGCGGCCGAGGAAGGCCGCCAGCCGGGCGTTCAGCCCGTCCGCGCCCACCGCGGGCAGTCCGTGGTGGGTCGCCCCCTCCAGGACCGCCACCTCGCCGTCCGGCAGCGCCCTGCGCGCCGCCGCGGTGACCTTCCGCGCGTCGTGCGCCCCGCTGCGGCCGGCCACCAGCACCAGCATGGGGCTGCGCAGCGCCGTGGCGTCCGGCCGGCGCAGCCGCAGCGGCCGGGCCAGGTCGGGCAGGAGCGCGCCGTGCGCGTACACCTCGGCGCAGTCCGGGTCGGCGGTGCCCGCGGTCTCCCGGGCGAGGAGGGCGAGGGCGTTCGCCCGTGAGGGGCGGAGCAGCAGCGGCAGCGCGTGCAGCAGGTAGCCGGGCCGGAAGCCGGCGAAGCACCGGGTGGGGTCGAGCAGGACGAGCCGGTCCACCCGCTGCGGCGCTCGCACCGCGTACTCGAACGCGAGCAGGGCGCCGTAGGAGTGGCCGCAGAGGTCGGTCCGGTCGGCGCCGAGCCCGTCCAGCAGCGCGTCCAGCCAGCCGGCCAGATCGTCGCCGGTGCGCAGCGGCCGTCCGCCGCGGGTGCTGTCACCGGCGTCGCCGGGCAGGTCGACCGCGAGCACCCGGTGCCGCCCGCCGAGGGCGGCGGCGGTGGCGGCCCAGACCGCGCCGGTGGCTCCGCCACCGGGCAGCAGGACGAGCGGCGGCGCCCCCGCGGGGCCGTGCGCGTGCACCCTGGTGGTGCCGTACGGGGTCGGGACGTCCAGTTCGGCGGTGCCGGCCGGCCAGCGGGCCAGCAGGGCGTCGTAGGCGGTGCGGAAGTCCTGGAGAGGGCGGGACACGATGGTGGACACGGCTGACCCCCGGTCATCTCGTCGACGGTATCTCGTTGGCCAATTCTCTCGCTGAACGAGAGAATAACCCCGGACGGTCCGGCGGAGGAAGGACGGTGGATGCGGTGGCGCAGGAACGGCCCGAGGGGCCGGCGATGGAGCTGGTGCACCTGCTGCGCGCGGTGACGGTGGAGTTCGACCTGCTCGGCGCGGAGTTCGCGGCCCGGCACGGCCTGCACCCGACGGACCTGCGGGCGCTGATCCACCTGCTGGACGCGGCCCGGGCCGGCGAGACCGTCACCCCCGGCCGGCTGGGCGCGGCGCTGCGGCTCAACTCGGCCGGCACCACCGGCCTGGTCGACCGGCTGGAGCGGCTCGGCCTGGTGGCGCGAAGCCGGGACGAGCGGGACCGCCGCCGGGTGCTGCTCACCGTCGACGAGAAGGCGGTCGGGCTCGGGTGGTCGTTCTTCGGCCCGGTGATCGGCGCCCTGGTCGGCGCGGCGGACGGCTTCGACGAGTCGGAGCTCGCGACCGTCCGCCGCTATCTGACGGCCGCCCTGGCGGCCGCCGCCGGGGCCCGCGAGTCCGCCGGCTGACCGGGAGCCGCCTTCAAAGGCACGTGGGCGGTCACGCCGGGGGCGCGCATCTCAGGCGGCCTCCTCGCGGCGCAGCAGCGCGGCGTAGCGGCCGCCCCGGTCGACCAGGTCCTCGTGGCTGCCGAGCTCCAGGACCTCACCGGCGTCGAGCACGGCGATCTGGTCGGCGTGCCGGATCGTGGAGAGCCGGTGGGCGATGGTGATGGTGGTGCGGCCCACCGCGAGCGCGTCGATGGCCTGCTGCACGGCGGCCTCCGTCCGGTTGTCCAGGGCGCTGGTGGCCTCGTCCAGGATCAGCACGGGCGGGTTGCGCAGGATGGTGCGGGCGATCGCCAGGCGCTGCTTCTCGCCTCCGGAGAAGCGGTAGCCGCGCTCGCCGACCAGGGTGTCGTAGCCGTCCGGCAGGGCGGCGATCATGGGGTGGATCTGGGCGGCCTCGGCGGCCGCGACGAGTTCCTCGTCGGTGGCGTCGGGCTTGGCGAAGCGGAGGTTGTCGGCGACCGAGGCGTGGAAGAGGTAGGTCTCCTGGGAGACCACGCCGACCGCCCGGGCCAGGGTGTCGAAGGAGAGCTCGCGGACGTCGGTGCCGTCGATGCAGACCCGGCCGCCGGTGACGTCGTACAGCCGCGGGACGAGGTAGCTGAGGGTGGTCTTGCCGGAGCCGGTCTCGCCGACCACGGCGAGCGAGCTGCCGGCCGGGACCTTGAGGTCGACGCCGGTGAGGGTGGGGCGCTCCTGGTCGCCCTGGTAGCGGAATTCGACGCCCTCGAAGGTGACGTCGCCGCGGACGCGGTCCAGCCGCACCGGCCGGGCCGGTTCGGCGATCTCCACCGGCAGGTCGAGGTACTCGAAGATGCGCTGGAAGAGCGCCAGCGAGACCTGCACCTGCACCCCGGTGGAGAGCAGGCTGACGGTCGGCCGGAAGAGGCCCTGCTGGAGCGAGACGAAGGCGACGAGCGTCCCGACCGAGACGATCGGGGCGCCGCCGGCCGCGGTCAGCCCGGCGGCCCAGTAGATCACCGCGGGCATCGCGGCCATCACGACCTGGATGGTGGACATCCGCCAGCGGCCGGCCATGTTGACCCGGACCTCCAGGTCGGCGAGCTCGTCGGACTGCCGGGTGAAGTCCCGGGAGAGCGAGTCGGCGCGGCCCATGGTGCGGCCGAGCAGGATGCCGCTGACCGAGAGCGACTCCTGGACGGCGGAGCTCATCGCGGCGAGTTTGCGCTGCCGCTCGGTGGTGATCTTCTTCCGCTCGTTGCCGACCCGGCGGCTGATCCAGACGAAGACCGGGAGCAGCAGCAGCGAGACGACGGTGAGCCGCCAGTCCAGGGCGACCATGGCGACCACCGTGGCGATCACGCCGGTGAGGTTGGAGACCAGCGAGGTGGCGGTCATGGTGACGGTGGACTGCATGCCGCCGATGTCGTTGGCGATCCGGGACTGCACCTCGCCGGTGCGGGTCCGGGTGAAGAACGCCAGTGACATCCGCTGCAGGTGGGCGTAGACGGCGGTGCGCAGGTCGTGCATGACGCGCTGGCCGACCACGGTGGATATCAGGGTCTGCAGCACGTTGAAGATGCTGTTGACGACCGCGGCGGCGATCATGCCGAGGCACAGCAGGGTGAGCAGCCCGGTGCGGCCCTGCGGGATCGCGGTGTCCAGGGTGGCCCGCAGCAGGAACGGCGTGACGACGGAGACGACGGCGGAGGCCGCGACCAGCAGGCCGACCAGGGTGAGCCGTCCGCGGTAGGGCCGGAACAGCGCGAGGATGCGGCGGAGCGGGACGGGCGGGGTCGGCTCGGTCCGGTCCTGTTCGGCCGGGGTCCAGTCGATCCGGTCGAGCTTCAAGGGCGACCTCCGGGGACGGGGGCGGGCGGGGCCGCCGGGCAGGGCTTCATCATCATTAGCCTAACTAATAATGAGTCTGGCCCTATTCCCGGCGTCCCGGCCGCGCCGCCCCCGGTCCGGCCGGCGCTCAGTTCGGGCCGTAGCTGCGGCCGGCCTTCGAGGAGATCGCGCCTGCCCGGCCGCTCGGCACCAGCCGGGCCAGCGCCACCGCCAGCTTGTAGCGCTTGCCGGGCACCGAGACGGTCTTGCCCAGCACCAGGTCGCGCAGCGAGTCGTCGACCACCCGGTCGGCGTCCAGCCAGCCCCAGGAGGGGATGTTGGAGGTGCCCATGCCCGCCCGCGCGTGGAACTCCGTCCGGGTGAAGCCGGGGCAGAGCGCCTGCAGCCGCACGCCGCTGCCGGCGATGTCGCGGGCGACGCCCTGGGTGAAGCTGACCACCCAGGCCTTGCTGGCCCCGTAGGTGCCGCGGGGGAAGAAGGCGGCGACCGAGGCGACGTTGACCACCGCGCCGCGGCCGCGCTCGCGCATCCCGGGGACGGCCGCGGTGGTCGTCCGCAGCACCGCCTCGACGTGCACCTTCAGCATGTCCAGCTCGGCCTCCAGCGGGACCTGGAGGAAGGCGCCCTTGTTCCCGAAGCCGGCGTTGTTGACCAGGATGTCGACGGGGCGCCCGCCGTCCCGCAGCCGCTCCTCGACCGCGGCGATGCCCGCCTCGGTGGCGAGGTCGGCGGTGAGCGTCTCGACCCGGACGCCGAAGCGCTTGCCGAGGTCCGCGGCGGCCGCCTCCAGCCGCTCGGTGTCGCGGGCGACCAGCACGAGGTCGCGGCCGTCCCTGGCGAGGCGTCGGGCGAAGGCGGCGCCGATCCCGGCGGTCGCGCCGGTGATGAGAGCAGTGGTCATGCGCCGACCGTACTGGGTCGAACCGCCCGGGCGCACGGGCGCCACCCGCCCCGGGTGGGTCCGGGGCGGGCGGCGCCGGCCGGCTGGGCCGGGGTCAGGCCCGGTAGGCGGCCCAGGAGTTGGTCATCCGGGTCACCTGGCCCGCGGTGAACTGGTACATGCAGGAGTCGTACGTGTAGTCCATGAAGTTGTGGATCGGGTCGACGCCGGCCTTGCTCGTGCAGGTGTCGCGGCCGGTCGGGCAGGCGTACGCGGCGCTCTTCTCGGCCGGGGTGTCGGCCACGTAGTCGCCGTTGCCGTTGCAGCCGCCCTGGAAGGTGTGGTAAAGCCCGAGCCAGTGGCCGACCTCGTGGGTGGCGGTGTCGCCCTCGTTGTAGTTGGTGGCCGAGCCGCCGGGGACGGAGGCGTCCAGGATCACCACGCCGTCGTCGGTCGGATTGGAGGAGTAGGAGCTCGGGAAGGTCGCCCAGCCCAGCAGGCTCTGGCCGAGGCTCGCGGTGTAGAGGTTGAGCGCGTTGGCGCCGCCCTTGCGCAGGGTGGACTTCATCTGGGTCTCGGCGCTGGAGCCCGGCGTGATGCCGTTGTACCAGGCGGCCTTGTCCGTGTAGTCGGTGCCGGCCAGCGTGAAGGTGAAGGGCGTCGCGGTGTTGCCGGTGCCCTGGCCGCCGTACGCGGCGTTGAGTACGGCGATCTGGTTCGCGATCGTCGCGGCCGACAGCTTGCCCGTCGTGCCGGAGTGGACGACGTGGACGTAGACCGGGATGCTCGTCGCCGCCAGGGCCGAGTCGGCGAGCAGCTGGGAGCCCTGGGCGGTCTTGGCCAGCTTGGCCACCCGGGCCTTGAGCTCGGCGTCCATCGCCTGGGCCTGCAGGTCGGTGACGGCGTTCGGCTCGTGCGCGGTGGAGCCGGCGGCGCGGCGTGCGGCCGCGTCCTCTCCCCCGGTGCAGGCCGCGGCGCTCGGCGCGGCCAGCACGGTGGACGAGGCTGGCAGGGCCAGCTGACCGACCGACAGGACGCCGGCCAGGGCGGTCGCGGCGAGCAGCCGGTTGCCGCGGAAGGCCGCGAGGGCAGGACGGATGACACGGGCAGAACGGCGCATCTGCTCTCCCGAGGAGGGTGTGGGGGAATGGCGGCATTGGGGGCCGCCGAGCAGAGGCTACGCATTCCCGCCGTGCACGTGTCAGATGCGTTCCGGCCGCGAAATAGTGCGGACAAATCACTCAAATGCCGGATGTTTACCGGCCATTGGGCTGTTCATGGGGAGCTTTTACGCCAACGTAACCGCACCCGGTTGGCCGAAAGCGGTCAGGGCCGGGGTGCCGGATTCCGCCACCCCGGCCCGAGACTGACGGTCAGTCCGCCGTGCCGTCCAGTCGACCCGCCGCCGGTTCACCCGGAAGGGCGCCGGCGGTCCGGGCCGCGGTGTCGGCCTCGCCGCCCGCGCCGACCGGCCGCAGCCGCTGGTCCGCGGTGGCCCTCAGCTCCGGTTCCAGCCGGGCCATGTCCCGGCGGCCGCCGAGCGCCACCACCGAGGGCAGCAGCCAGCGGACCGGCTGCATGCCGCGCAGCCAGGCCTGCGCGTAGACGTGCACCGAGCGCCGGGCGATGCCGGCGATCAGCCGGTCCACCGCCGGGCCGAGCGGGTAGGTCTTGTTGGCGGGCCAGGGCAGCCGGGCGCGCATCTGCTTCAGCACGGTGTCCTGGTCGGCACCGCGCACCATGTCGGTGTCGGTCCAACTGAGGTAGCCGACGCCGACCCTGACGCCCTGGTGGGCGACCTCGGCGCGCAGCGCGTGGGCGAAGGCCTCGACGCCCGCCTTGCTGGCGCAGTACGCGGACATCAGCGGCGCCGGGGTCAGCGCGGCCAGCGAGGCGATCTGCAGCAGGTAGCCGCGGCTCTCGGTCAGCGCGGGCAGGAAGGCCCGGGCGGTGGCCACGCTGCCGAGCAGGTTGACCTCGATCACCCGGGTGAAGGCCCGGTGGTCGCTGTCCAGCAGCGGGCCGCCGATGGCGATGCCGGCGTTGGCGACCACGGTGTCGATCCGGCCGTAGCGGTCCTGGATCTGCCGGGCGACGGCGCTCAGCGCCTCCAGGTCGGTCACATCGGCCTCCCAGGCGGAGGCGTGCGGGCCGCACTCCGCGGCGACCGCCTTCAGCTCGGTCGGCTCCAGGCCGACCAGGGCCACCTTGGCGCCCTGGGCGGAGAGCCGGCGGGCCATCAGGGCGCCGATGCCGCGGGCGGCACCGGTCACCACCACGACCTGGGAGGACAGGGGCGGGTTCATGCGGTGGCGCTCCTCTGCGTGTCGGCGCGGGTGTCGGCGGTGAGGGCGACGATCCGGCGGATCTCGGCGGCGACCTCGGCGGGCCGCTCCATCGGGGACATGTGCCCGGCGCCCGGCAGCTCCAGCAGGCCCTGCGGGTCGGGCAGCGCGGCGGCCATCCGGCGGGCGTGCACCGGTGGGGTGAGCCGGTCCCGGCTGCCCACCACCACGGCGGTCGGCGCGGTCAGCCTGGCCAGACCCGCCGTCACGTCCAGTTCTCCGAGCACCTTCGCCCAGCCGTGCCGGACGGACGTCGGGCAGGCGTGCACGATCCGCGCGCAGGCGTCCACCCGGGCGGCGGGCGTGGCCGGGCCCATCGTGGCGTATTTCAGCAGGGCGCGGCTGACGCCGTTGACCGGGCCGAGCGGCAGCTTCGACTCCAGCACGGCGCGGTGCAGCGCCCGGCGCAGGCCGACGCCGCGGACGGCCGCCGGGACGACCAGCAACTCGGCGACCAGGTCGGCCGGGCCGGTGCTGATCAGCAGTGCGCCCGCCGTGCGGGCGGCGACCTCGCCGCGGTCGGCCGCTGCCATGATCGTCATGCCGCCCATGCTGTGGCCGGCCAGCACCGCGCGGCCGCCGGCCGGCAGGACGTCGGCCAGCACCGCCTCCAGGTCGTCGGCCAGCCGGGCCGTGCCGTACCCGGCGGGGCCGGACGGCACGTCGCTGCGGCCGTGGCCGCGCTGGTCGTAGGCGACCACCCGGTGGTCGGCGGCCAGCCGGTTGACCACCGGCGCCCAGAACGGGGTGGAGCAGGTCCAGCCGTGGGCGAGGACGACCACCGGGCCGTCGGCGGGCCCGTACAGCTCGACGTTGAGCCCGGTGCCGTCGGCGGAGCGGACCCGCCGGATCGCGGCCGGGTCGGGCAGCACGCAGTCCGCGTCGATCACGCCGGCACCTCCTCGGCGGGCACGGCCGGGGCGGGGACGGCCGCGGTGCGCTTGATCAGCTCGTACTCGGCGAGGTCGACCCGGCGGGTGGCGCGGCGGAAGGCGGTGGTCGACGCGGGCCACAGCACGGTGTTCTTCCCGCTGTCGTCGAGGTACCAGCTGACGCAGCCTCCGGTCGTCCAGACCGTGCGGTCCATCCGGTGCTGCAGTTCGAGGTTCCAGTGCTTCTGCGCGACGGCGGTCGGCTGCATCGCGGTGGCGCCGACCGAGTCCAGGGTGGTGAGCGCGTCGACCAGGTAGTTCAGCTGCGACTCGATCATCAGGATCATCGAGCTGTTGCCGAGGCCGGTGTTCGGGCCGATCACGAAGAACAGGTTGGGGAAGCCGCGCACGGTGGAGCCGCGCAGCGCCTCCATGCCGCCCTTCCACTCCTCGGCCAGGCTGCGCCCGCCGATGCCGAAGACCCGCCGGGCGATCGGCATGTCGGTGACGTGGAAGCCGGTGCCGAAGACGATCGCGTCCACCTCGTGCTCGCTGCCGTCGCCGGCCACCAGCGTCGAGCCGCGGACCTCGGTGAGCCGGGAGGACACCAGGTCGGTGTTGGCCGCGGCCAGCGCCGGGTAGTACGTGTTGCTCAGCAGGATGCGCTTGCAGCCGATCCGGTAGTCCGGGGTCAGCCGGGTGCGCAGCGCCGGGTCGGCGACACCCCGGGCGATGTGCTTCTCGGCGATCTTCTGGACGAGCTTCAACAGGCCGGGGCGGCGGACGAAGGCGTCCACCTGGAGCTCGCGCAGCGCGAAGAGCGTGCCGCGGCGCAGCGCACCGGTCGGCGGCAGGGCGCCGTGCAACCACTTCTCCAGACCGGAGATCTCGCGGTCGCGGCGCGGCAGCACCCAGGCCGGGGTGCGCTGGAAGACGGTGAGCCGGCCGACCCGCGGCTGGATCGCCGGGATGATCTGGGCGGCGGAGGCGCCGGTGCCGACCACCGCGACCCGCTTGCCGGCCAGGTCGTAGTCGTGGTCCCAGCGGGAGGAGTGGAAGACCTTGCCGGGGAAGTCGGCGAGGCCCGGGACGTCCGGGATCTGCGGGTCGGCGAGCGGGCCGGCGGCCGAGACCACGGCGTCGGCCGTCCAGGTGCCGGCGGACGTGGTGAGCCGCCAGCGGGCCGGGCCCTCCTCCCAGCGCGCCTCGGTCACCTCGGCGTTGAACCGCAGGTGCGGGCGGAGCCCGAAGGTGTCGGTGACCTTCTCCAGGTAGGCGCGGATGTCGGGCTGCCCGGAGAAGCTGCGCGGCCACTCCGGGTTCGGCGCGAAGGAGAAGGAGTACAGGTGTGAGGGGACGTCGCAGGCGCAGCCCGGGTAGCTGTTGTCGCGCCAGGTGCCGCCGACGGCGGCGGCCCGTTCGAGGATGACGAAGTCCGTGATGCCCGCCCGGCGGAGCCGGACGCCGGCGCCGAGGCCGCCGAAGCCGGAGCCGATCACGGCGACCCGCACGTGCGGGTGGGCGGTCGCGCCCGGGGCGGGTGCGTCGGGCTGCTTGCTGCGCGATGCCATGCGGCGGCTCCAGGGCAGGTGGCGAGGGTCGGGGGCGAGGTGCTGGTGGATCCGGGTGGAGCTGGTGGAACGGCAGGGACTGTCGAGCCTAACCGCGCCAGTAATCACTGGCACGATTGGCAGAGTAGCCGCTGCCGCCCCGGTGCGGAAGAAGCCGGACACGACATCTCGCGGCGCGCCCGCCCTATGCTGAGCGGCGTGCCGGAGATCACCAGCAGCAGCGGGCAGCCCCGCGAGTACCGCGTCGAGGAACTCGCCGCGGCCGCCGGCATCACCACCCGGACCCTGCGCTTCTACCGGGAGCGCAAGCTCCTCCAGCCGCCCCGCAAGGAGGGCCGGATCGCCTGGTACGGCGAGCAGCACCTCGCCCGGCTGAGGATGATCGGCGAGCTGCTGGAACGCGGCCACACCCTCGGCGGCATCACCGAACTCATCGGCGCCGGCGAGAGCGGCCGCGACGTCGCCGACCTGATCGGCCTGCGCGACGAGATCGCCGCCCCCTGGTCCGACGAGACGCCCGTCCGGGTCGGCTGGGACGAGCTCCTCGCCGCCTTCGGCGATCAGCTCACGCCCGAGAACACCGCCGAGTCCATCGCCCAGGGCTACATCACCGTCGAGGAGGACGGCATCACCCACATCAGCCGCCGGCTGATGGACGCCACCCTCGCCCTGGTCGCCGAGGGCGTCCCGCTGGCCGCCGTCCTCGACGTCAGCCGCAGGACCCAGGCACACCTGGACGCCGTCGCCGAAGCCTTCACCGAACTCGCCCGTGACCACCTGCTCGGCGGGCTCGCCCACGTCGACGAGCTCACCCCCGAGAAGGCTGCCGAACTGACCGAGCGGATCCGCCGGGTCCGCCCGCTCGCCCGGGCCACCGCCGACGCCCAGTTCATGCTCGCGATGGACCGCACCGTCCGGGCCGCGTACGACAAGCTGCTCTCCGAAGGCAGCTGACCTCAGCCGCTGGCCGGTGGCGCGAATATTTCGGTCGGCACCGAACTCCCCGGCCGGTACGGTGCGCGGCATGGAGCAGACACTCACCGACGCCGCCGCGCCGCTCGACGGACGCGCCCTCGCCGCGGCCGCCACCACCGTCGTGCTGTGGGCCTCCGCCTTCGTCGTCATCCGGGACGCCGGCGCCTCCTTCGGCCCCGGGGCGCTCGCCCTCGGCCGGCTCGCCGTCGGCGCGATCGCCCTGGTCGTCCTGCTGGCGGCCCGCGGCGAAGGGCTGCCGCCGCGGGCCGCCTGGCCCGGCATCGCCGCCTCCGGGGTGCTCTGGTTCGGGTTCTACATGGTGGCGCTCAACTGGGGCGAGCAGCAGGTCGACGCGGGCACCGCCGCGATGGTGGTCAACATCGGCCCGCTGCTCATCGCCCTGCTCGGCGGCTGGCTGCTGAAGGAGGGCTTCCCGCGAGCACTGGTGGCCGGGCTCGCGGTCTCCTTCGCGGGCGCCGTCGTGACCGGACTGTCGATGTCCCGCGGGGCCGGGCACGGCTCACTGCTCGGCATCGTGCTCTGCCTGCTGTCGGCGGCGGCGTACGCGGCGGGCGTGGTGCTCCAGAAGCCCGCGCTGCGGCACGCCACTCCCCTGCAGACCACCGCCTTCGCCTGCCTGATCGGCGCACTCGCCTGCCTGCCGTTCACCGGCGGCCTGGTGCACGACCTCGGCCGGGCACCGGCCTCCGCCGTCCTCGGCCTGGTGTACCTCGGCCTCTTCCCGACCGCCCTCGCCTTCACCACCTGGGCCTACGCCCTCTCCCGCACCACCGCGGGAAGGATGGGCGCCACCACGTACGCCGTCCCCGCGCTGGTGGTGCTGATGGCCTGGCTCCTCCTGAACGAACTCCCCGCCCCGCTCGCCCTCGCCGGCGGAGCCCTCTGCCTCGCCGGCGTGGCCGTCTCCCGCAGGGGATAGGCGATCAAGGAAAGGAGCCGGCACCTCAGGGGCGCGCGGGGGCACCCCGGCCGAAGGCGGGGGGACAACCGCGTGCGGCGGAAGGCGACCCGCCCCACCCCGACGTACCGTCAATCCGGCCGTGCCGGGCGACCACTGACCGCGGTTACCGGTCCAACGGGTATCGCCGCATCCGAACTGCGCAGTTCCCCGCGCCCCTGGGTGCCCGTTCGCGCTTCGCCCGAACGGGCTCACTGCTCCAGGCGGCGGATGCGTTCCTCGTCGGGGGTACGGGGGCAGGTGGTGCAGGCCTCGTCGGGGCGGACGGCGTAGTAGAGGCAGCAGCCCTGGCGGGTGCGCGTCCAGTGGCGGCGGCCCTCCGTTCCGCGGAGGCGGCGGAAGGCCGCGGCACCGCTGAGGGGCGGGGTGCCGCCGGGCAGCAGGACGGAGGCGGCGGCGACCGCCCGGTCCTCCTCGCCGAGGACCCGGCCGAGGTACCAGAGGGCGGAGACCAGGTCGTCGGTGACCATCCCCCAGAGTGCGTGCGGTCCGCGCCGCACGTACGGCTGGAACGCGCCGAGCACCGGCCCCGCGTGCGCGGCGACCGCCGTCCGGAGCCCCTCCGGTCCGTGCGGCCCGTCGTCGGGGAGGTCGGCCAGCAGGGCGAGGTCGCCGGTCGACTCCTCGATCCAGAGGGCGGAGGGGGCGATCCGGGCGGCCCGCCCGTCGAGGTACCAGGGCCCGGCGGTGAGCAGGCAGAGCGACCAGAGGTAGTGGTGCAGCAGTCGGGAGGCGGCGACGTGTGGTCGCGGGGCGGCACCGTGCGCGGCCTCGATCCGGGCTGCCTCGGCGGCGACCAGGGCTTCGGCGCGGGCGGCCAGGGCGTCTCCGGGGCACCAGCGTTCGCGGTCGGCCGGCGGCCGGTCGAGCAGGGCGACCGGCAGCGCCGGACAGATGTCGACAAGACGCCGAATCGACGCAGGTGGTCCGGCGGCGACAGAAGCGCGCACGGCCGTCAGCTGGAGCATCAGAGACTCCCGTGATCAACTAAGGTATGCCTCACCTTACATGGGCCTGACGGATCGTCGATACACCGACACCCCGACAGATCGGCCGATTTGACGCGATTAGGTACGCCTAACCTAAGGTTCGGTTCCGTGTCCACCGCTGAGCGCCCCGCGGCCGAAGCCTGCACCGCCGCCACCGGCCCCGGCCGGGCCGCGGTTTCCGGGCGCCGCCCCCGGGCACGATCGACCGCACCGGACCGGCCGCCCGACCGCCCGTCGGCGGCCAGTCCCGCCGCCCGACGCCGACACGTGCCCGCACCCACGCCCCGCGGGCCCCTGCCACCGAGGACGACGCCCATGCGGCTGTACCTGCTCGCTCTGAACCCGACCGACTCGGTCACCGAGGGCTTCCTGCCCGCCGCCGACCGGCTCGGCCTCTCCGTCACCGTGCTCACCGA
The DNA here is from genome assembly GCF_025655475.1 of Kitasatospora sp. DSM 101779. Classification (GTDB taxonomy): domain Bacteria; phylum Actinomycetota; class Actinomycetes; order Streptomycetales; family Streptomycetaceae; genus Kitasatospora. The sequence goes on from NZ_JAHTIK010000001.1 coordinate 2,018,106, forward strand.
CCAGCCTGACGCCCACCGCGAGGCCTACCGCCGGCTCGCCGCACCGCCCGAGGTGCTGGGCTGCGAGGTCCGCGACTTCCGGGAGGTCGTCGGCACCGTCTCCCGGCACCGCACGCCCGACGCGGTCTTCAGCAACAGTGACCACCTGCAGACCCAGGCCGCCCTCGCCGCCGACTACTTCGGCCTGCCCGCCAAGGACTGGCGGGCCACTCTGCGGGCGAAGAACAAGGCGCAGCTGCGCCGCCACCTCGCCGCGGCCGGCCTCGACTCGGTTCACGCCCTCGAACTCGCCCCCGGGCAGCTGGTGTCCGAACTCGACCCGTCGTACCCGTGCGTGGTCAAGCCGCGCGAGGGGGTCGCCAGCGAGGACGTCGCACTGGTCGCCGACGCCGACGAACTCGCCGCCCACTGCGCCGCGGTCCGCCGCCGCCGGCCGCAGGACGCCCTGGTGGTGGAGGAGTTCCTGGAGGGCGAGCTGCACACCCTGGAGACCCTCGGCGACGCCGCCCGCCGGCACGTGCTCGGCGGGTTCCGCACGCAGGTCTCCCCGCCGCCGCACTTCGTCGAGGAGGCCCTGGAGTTCGTCGCCGAGCACCCCGGGCCGGTGGTCGACCAGGTACTGGCCCACCTGGACGCGCTCGGGGTCGGCTTCGGCGCCTGCCACACCGAGTTCGTCGTCCAGCCGGACGGCCGCGCCCGCATCATCGAGGTCAACTACCGGGCCATCGGCGACCAGTGCGACCTGATGCTGGCCAAGCTGCTGGACGTCCCGTACTTCGAGCTGGTGCTCCGCGTCCACCTCGGCGAGGCGCTGCCGGACGACCTCGGCGCCCGCACCGGCACGCACGGCCACAACCGGCCGGTGCTCGCCGACCGGGCCGGCACCCTCACCGCCGCCCCGCCCGCGCAGGAGCACGAGGAGGACGGCGTCCACCTGGTCTACCGGCCGTTCCGCGCGGTCGGGGAACACCACGAGCACCACCGCACCAACCGGGACTACCTCGGCGTGGTCTGGGCGGTCGGCGCCGACCGGCGGGCCGTCGACGGCGCGGTCGACCGGTTCCTCGCCGCCAACCGCTGGGAAATCACCCCGTGACGGCGGCCGTCCGGGTGGACGACCCGGAGGAGCTGCTCACCCGCCGCGTACTGGGCGCACTGCACCGCGAGGACGTGCTCGGGCTCCGGTCGGCCGCCGTCCTCGAACAGCGGCCGGACGGCGCCTGGCTGCGCGGCGGGCGGCTCGCCCTGCCGGTCGCCGAGGACGGATTCCAGAGCCGCTGGACGGCCCGGCGCCCGCTGCTGGAGGTCGACGGCCGCCCGCTGACCGGCCTCGACGCGATTCTCGACGCGGTGGCCGGCCTCGCCGATCCGCGCGACCGGGACGGCCACACCGCCTTCGCCGAGGAGTGCCGGCAGGCGCTCGCCACCATGCGGCTGCACGACCGGGCCCGGCCCGCGGTCCTCACCCGGCTCGCCGAACGCCTCGGCCCGGACCCGGCCGACTGGGCCGGGCCTGCCGCGTCCCTCGGCTTCGACACCCTCGCCGCCTACCTGGACCACCCGGTGCACCCCGCCGGGCGCGGCCGGGCCGGCCTCACCGACGACCATCTGCGGGGCCACGCACCCGAGTTCCACCCCGCGTTCGAGCTGCGCTGGCTCGTCCTGCCCGAGGCGGCGGTCACCCGGCACGGCGCCGGCCGGCTGCCCGGCTGGTGGCCCGCCCCGGCCGACCTCGGCGTTCCCGGCCCGGGTTTCGCCCTGCCCGTCCACCCTCTCACCGCGACACCCGGGCTGGCGGCCCTGGTGCCCGGCGCCCGGCTCGCCGAGCGGCCGCACCTGACCGTCCGGCCGACGCTGTCCATGCGCACCGTCGCGGTCGTCGCGGATCCGGCCGTCCACCTCAAACTGCCGCTCACCACCGCCACCCTCGGCCTGCGCAACCGGCGCACCGTCAAGCCCGGCAGCCTCGTCGACGGCGCCGCCGGCCAGCGGCTGCTGGAGGCCGTCACCGCCCGCGAGCCGCGCTTCGCCGCAAGCGTGCTGCACGCCGACGAGCAGTGCTTCCTCCACGCCGGCCACGAGCTCCTCGCCGTCCTGCTGCGCCGCCAACCCGGCGGCCTGGACGGTGCGGTGACCGTCCCGCTGGCCGCCCTGCTCGCCCCCGCCCCCGGCGGCCGCACCGTCCTCGACCACCTCGCCGACCGCTTCCACGGCGGCGACGTGCTGCGCCTCTACGACGAGCTGCTGCAACTGCTGCTGGACTGGCACACCACCCTCTTCTCGTACGGCATCGCCCTGGAGGCGCACCAGCAGAACACCTCGCTGGTGCTGGACCGCCCCGGCGGACGGACCCGGATGCGGCTGCTGCTCAAGGACGACGACGGCCCGCGCATCAACACCACCCGGCTCGGCGAACTCGCCGCCTACGCAGACGAGTTCGACGATTCCCGGATCGCCGGCACGGAGGACCGGCCGGTCACCGACCTGTTCGCCACCATCACCGGCCACCTCTGCACCGGCGCCCTCGCCTTCGGGCTCGCCGCACTCGGCCGCGCGCCGCTCGCACGGACCGTCGGACTGCTGCGCACCCGGCTCACCGAGGCCGTCGACCGGATCGGCCCGGCCGGCGCCCCGCTGCGCGCCGCCCTGCTCGACGCCCGGGAACTGCCGGTGAAGGCCATGGTCACCGCCGGCACCCTGCTCAGCAAGGAGCGCTCCGGCGCGGCCGACATCAACAAGCACTACACCACCGGGCCCAACTACCTGCGGGAGACGCCCAGGTGAGCACGCCCGCAGGCGCCCGCCGCCCACACCCGCGAGGGAGCAACCGGATGACCCCACGGCTCGACGCCCGCCACACCTGCGCCCCCACCGGGCTGCCCAGCGCCGACCACGCCGTCGCGCACACCCTGCTCAACTGCCTGCTGCGCGAGGTCTCCGCGCCCGAGCACCAGACCGCCGTCCACGACGGCCACCTGGTCGTCCGGCTGCCCCGCCGCGGCGCCCTGCTGCGGGTCGCGCTGCGCCGCACCTCGCTCTCCGGTGCGCACCGCTTCACCGGCCCCGTCCTCGCCCACACCGCCGACGCCCCCCGGGCGAACAGCGTGCGGGAGGGCGGCTGGCGGGAGCTCGGCTGGCGCGAACTCGCCGAGCAGGTCGGGGCGGAACTCGGCCACCGCGGCGGCACCGCCAACGACGAGTTCCTCGCCCAACTCGCCGCCAGCCACGCCGGGGTGGCCGCCGCCCTGGCCGACCGCCCGGAGCCCGGACCGGACCGCTACCTGGAGTCCGAGCAGGCCCTGCTCTTCGGACACCGCTTCCACCCCGCGCCCAAGGCCCGCTCCGCCGGACGCTCCGCAGACCCCGCCCCCTGGTCCGCCTACGCCCCCGAGGCCCGGGCCGCCTTCCGGCTGCGCCACCTCGCCGTCCGTGCCGAGCTGCTCGCCGAGGACACCGCCGACCCCGCCGCGGCCGCCCTGGTCGACGGGTTGCGCGGCGGACTCCCGTCCGGCTACCGGCTGTTGCCCGCCCACCCGTGGCAGTTCTCGCTGCTCCGCGAGCACCCGGCACTCAACGCCGCGCTCGCCCGCGGCGACGTGCTCGACCTGGGCCCCGGCGGCGCCCCGTTCACCGCCACCGCCTCCGTCCGCACGCTCTACGGCACCGGCGCCTTCCTCAAGTTCAGCCTCAACGTGCGGATCACCAACTGCCTGCGCAAGAACGCCGCGTACGAGCTGGCCGGTGCCGTCGCCCTGACCCGGCTGCTGGCCGGGCCGCTCGCCGACCTCGCCCGGCGCTTCCCGGACGCCGCCGTGCTGCGCGAACCCGCCTTCCGCACGCTGGCCCTGCCCGGCCCGGACGGCCGCCCCGACACCGCGCTGTACGAGGGTCTCGGCCTGATCGTCCGCGAGGGCCTGGCCGCCGCCGTCCGCCCCGGCCTCACCCCGCTGCTGGCCGCCGCCGTCGCCGACGAGTACCCGACCAGTTCGGCGCAGATCGCCGCGCTGCTGGACGGCGCAGGTCCGGCCGCCGCCCGCGACTGGTGGGCCCGCTACCTGCGGCTGGTCGTCCCGCCGGTGCTCGCCGCCTACTTCGACCACGGCGTGGTGCTGGAGCCGCACCTGCAGAACGTGCTGGTCTGCGTGGACGCCGCCGGGCGGCCCGGCCAGGTGCTCTTCCGCGACCTGGAGGGCACCAAGCTGCTGCCCGAGCACCACACCGGAGCACTCGCCGCCCTGCCGCCCGAGGTCGCCGGGCCGATGACCTACGACGCCGACCGCGGCTGGGACCGGGTGGTCTACTGTCTGCTGGTCAACCACCTCTCGGAGTTGCTGGCCGCCCTCGCCGACCAGGCCCCGCCCGCCCGGTCCGGCCGGCTGGAGGCCGACCTCTGGGCCGAAATGCGCACCGTGCTGGACGAGTGCGCCGACGCGCACGGCCGCCCGTCCCGGCTCACCGCGCTGCTGGACGGCGCCCCGCTGCCCGCCAAGGCCAACCTGCTGACCCGCTGGGAACGCCTCCCCGACCGGCAGGCCGGCTACGTACGGCTGCCCTCACCGCTCGCCCCCGAGGTGCTCGCCGAGGCCGCCCGCAGCGGCGGGGCCGCCCGGTGATCGCCGCCCCGGGCGCGCTGGTCGCCCGCCGCGTCGAGGAGCTCGCCCCGGGGGAGCTGCCCGCCTACCTGTACGACCTGCCGGCACTGCGTACACACGCCGCCGCCGTCCGGGCCGCGCTGCCCGCCCGGGTCGAGTTGTACTACGCGGCGAAGGCCAACCCGGAGCCGGCCCTGCTGACCGCCCTGCGGCCGTACGTGGACGGCTACGAGGTCTCCTCCGGCGGCGAGTCGGCCCACGTCAGGGCCTCGGTGCCGGGCGCGCCGACCGCGTTCGGCGGCCCCGGCAAGACCCCGGCCGAGATCGCCGCCGCGCTGGCCGCCGGGGTGCACCGCTGGCACGTGGAGAGCGTCCACGAGCTGCGACTGCTCGCCGCCTCCGGCGAGGCCGTGGACATCCTGCTGCGGGCCAACCTGCCGGTGGCCGAGGGCCGCCTCGACGGCGTCGCCCTGGCCATGGGCGGCCGGCCCAGTCCGTTCGGCATGGACCCGGCCGGCCTCGAGGAGTGCCTGCGTCTGCTGGACTCCCCCGGCTTCGGTCGGCTGCGGCTGCACGGCATCCACGCCCACCTCGCCAGCGGCCTCGACGCCGCCGGCCAACTCGCGCTCACCGAGCGGATCGTGGACCACACCGTGGGGCTCGGCCTGGCCGAGGCCAACGTCGGCGGCGGCATGGCCGTGGACTACGCCGACCCCGGCCGCCGCTTCGACTGGACGGCCTTCGGCACCGGCCTGCAGAAGCTGCTCGACCGACACCCCGGGCTGCGGCTGCGGATCGAGCCCGGCCGCTCGCTCACCGCCTACTGCGGCTGGTACGCGACCGAGGTGCTGGACCTCAAGCACAGCCACGGCGAGGACTTCGCGGTCGTCCGCGGCGGCACCCACCACCTGCGCACCCCGGCCACCCGGGGCCACGCCCAGCCGTTCGCCGTCCTGCCCTCCGAACACTGGCCGTACCCGTGGCAGCGGCCCGCCGCGACGGGCCCGCTGGTCACCTTCTCTGGCCAGCTCTGCACGCCCAAGGACGTGCTGGCCGGCCGGGTGCCCGCGGCGGGTCTGCGGGCCGGCGACCGGGTGGTGTTCGCCATGGCCGGCGCCTACGCCTGGAACATCTCCCACCACGCCTTCCTCATGCACCCCCACCCGGGCTTCCACGTCCTGGACGGGTAGCGGTCCCGGGGGCGCCCCCGGTGGTGGCGGGGCCGCCGCAGGTCGGGGGTGGCCGGGCGTGGGAGAGTGGTACCGGGCGAAGGGAGCGTTCGGGTGCTGATGGAGAAGGTGGCGGAGATCCTCGCCGAGGCGTCGGCGGAGGTGGTCGAGCCCCGGTTCCGGGCCCTCGCGGCGGGCGAGGTGCTGGAGAAGGCACCCGGTGAGATCGTCACCGTCGCCGACCGCGAGGCCGAGGTGATCATCTCCCGGCGGCTGCGCGAGCTGCTGCCGGTTCCGGTGGTCGGCGAGGAGGCGGTGGCCGCCGATCCGGCGCTGGCCCGGGCGCTCTCCACCGAGCCCGCCTGCTGGCTGGTGGACCCGGTCGACGGCACCGCGAACTTCGTCGCCGGCCGCCCGGACTTCGCGGTGATGGCCTCGCTCGTCCGGGCCGGCCGCACGGTCGCCTCCTGGATCTACCAGCCGGTCGGCGGCGTCTGCTACTCCGCCGAACTCGGCGCCGGCGCCTGGCGGGACGGACAGCGGATCGTCCGGCAGCCGGCCGCCCCGGAGCCGGAGACCTGGCGCGGTTCGGTGAAGAGCCGCTTCCTCGACCCGGTGCTGCACCACCGGCTGCAGACCAACGCCCGGGTGTTCGGCGAGGTGTCCGCCGGCCGGCGTTCGGCCGGCATGGAGTACCCGCAGCTCGCCGACGGCCGGCAGGAGTTCATCCTCTACTGGCGCACCCTGCCCTGGGACCACGCCCCCGGCTCACTGCTGGTGACGGAGGCGGGCGGCGTCTCCGCGCGGCTCGACGGCAGCGAGTACCGGCCGGAGCCGCCGGGCGGCCTCGACGGGCTGCTGGTCGCCTGCGACCCGGCGGTGTGGGACCGCACCCAGGAGATCCTGCTCGCCGCCGCCGTGCACTGACCTCTGGTGACCGCCCGGGTCACCAGAGCACCGGGAGGCGCTCGGGGAGCCGCTTGATGAAGCCGGGGCGCCAGGCCAGCTGCTCGACCGGCAGGGCGAGCCGCAGCTCCGGCAGCCGCTGGACCAGCGCCGTCAGCGCGATCCCGGCGTGGGTGCGGCCGAGGGCGGAGGCGGGGCAGAAGTGCCGGCCGGCGCCGAAGGCCAGGTGCGGGTTCTCCGGGCGGTCGAAGTCGATCCGCTCGGGGTGCGGGAAGACCTCCGGGTCGTGGTTGGCCCCCTCGACCAGGACGAGCACCAGCTCGCCCTCGCGCACCAGCACCTCCCCCAACTGCACGTCGGCGAGGGCCAGCCGGGGCAGCGCGTCGCCGATGGACAGGTTCCAGCGCAGCAACTCCTCCACCGCGCGGTCGATCACGCCCGGCTCGGTGCGGATCCGCTCGGCCAGCTCCGGCTGCTGCACCAGCATGATGACGGCGTGCAGCAGGAAGGACGAGGTGGAGACCGCGCCGGCCCCGAACAGCGAGAGCGCCACGGTGGCGAGCAGTTCGTCGGGGATCCGGTCGGCCGCGTCCGGCGAGCGGCGCAGTTCGGCGAAGCGGCCGAGCAGGCCCTCGGTGGGCTCCGGGTCGGCATTGAGCCGGTCGACCATGTAGCCGAGGTCCTTGTACCAGTTGGCGGCCGAACCCTCGAAGGGGGTGGGACTGGTGAGGAAGGCGACGTCGATGCCGGCCATCAGCCGCCGCCAGTCGTCGGTGGGGAGGCCGAGCAGCCGGCAGTGCAGGGCGGCCGAGTAGGGCTCGGTGAAGCCGTCACGCAGCTCGCCGGGGGCGCCCTGCTCGATCAGCCGGTCGATCAGCCGGTGCGCCTCGGCGGCCAGCCAGGGTGCCAACTCCCGGTCGGCACGCGGGTTGAGGGTCTTCATGACGGCCTGCCGCAGTCCGGCGCTGTTGATGTTGCCCATGTTGTTGACCACCTCGGGCGGGATGGTCAGGGCGTACTGGCGCGGGACGCCGGGGTTCGCGGTGTCCTTGAGGCTGAACCGCTCGTCCTCCAGCACCTGCCGGGCGAGGTCGAAGCTGCTGACCAGCCAGGCCGAATCGCCGGTCATGGTACGGACCTTGGCCACCGGGTGCTTCTCGCGGAGGGCGGCCACCTCCTCGGGGACGACGTCGCCCCGCCGGGAGAGCGGAAAGGTGAACTCGGGCTGTTCGGTGACGGTCATCGGGCTCCTCGGTGGCAGTGGTGAGGGTGGTGCGGCGGTCGGGCTTCATGCGGTGCGGCGGTCGGGCTTCATGCGGTACGGCGGTCGGGCTTCAGGCGGCGCGGCGGTCGGCCGCCGCATCGGCGGGGCGGACGACCGCGTAGGCCTGGTCGGGGGCTGCACGCAGCCCGTCCGGCCGGCCGAACAGCACCGGGGTGAGCGGCAGTTCGACGTGGTAGCAGGCGACGGAGCTGGGCACACCGAGCAGGGCCGGGGTGTCCAGGAAGAACGGGAGCTCGGCCGCGATGTAGCGCAGGCCGGCGGCGAGCCGGTCGGCGGCGGGCGCGGCGCCGTCGAGCCGGGCGCGGAGGAAGTCCCGGGCCATCCGCTCGGCGGCCTCGCGGAACGGCCGGTCGCCCTCCAGGGCGGTCAGGACGTCGGTGTGCAGGCGGCGGTAGGCCTCCGTTCCGGTGAACTCGGAGAGGGCGTGGGTGCGGACGCCCGGACGGCCCGCGTCGGCGGCCCCGCGCTCGATCCGCCGCCGGGTGGCCTTGATCTCCTTGGCGGCACGGCGGGCGGCGGCGTCCGGCGGGTAGCCCTGGGCGCCGAACTGGGCGTCCACGTGCAGGTCGGCGTGGACGATGTCCACCGTGTCGAAGAACTCCTTCCCCCAGTGCACGAGTTGGGTGATGCGGCGGGCGCTGAAATAGCTGTTGCCGGGGCTGACGCCGATCAGCAGGTGCTCGCCGCGGGCGAAGACCCGGCGGCATCGCTCGGAGTACGGGAATGCCTGGAATTCGTCGATCGTGGTGCTCAGCAGTGTTTCGCTCATGCCGATTCCTCCGCCGGACGGGGACGGGTGCGGACGGCTCCGGAATCACCGGGCCGATGTGCGGGTGCAGGACGGCCGCACGGGTCCGGCACCGGGGGTGGGGCGCTGCGGACGGGGCCGAGGAGCGGGGGCGGGCAGGCTCAGATCGCCCGCGAGCAGGCCGAAGACGGCACGGCGGAGCCCCCTCGCGCCGCTAGTCCCGGGGAGCCGTGTGCTCCCGGTGTGGCGGCGACCACGAGAAGTTACCGCCGATCTTCACCGGGTCGGCAAGCCCGCCCCGGGGATTGGCGGAATTCCCACCCGGAGCGGCCGAAAAATGCTGGACACCCGAATCTCGGTATGTCCACGGAACGAATTGCCGTCGATTAGCAAATCACCGGCGACATGACCAGTGTGGATTCCTCCGAACACACCTGACGGTCGGTCATGCGCCGCTGTGCGATTCCTCCGCCCGGCGCCCGGCCGCGCGGACGGCGGCGAGGACGGCGTCCAGGTCCGCCGGTGCGGCGTGCGGGTTCAGCAGGGTGAGCTTCAGCCGGACGCGGCCGGGGCCGTCGCCGGGGAGTTCGGTGCGGCCGACGACCGCACGGCCGGCGCGCAGCAGGTCGCGGCGGAGTTCGGCGTTGAGCCGGTCGATCCGGGCGGGGTCGGCCGACCGGGGCCGGTAGCGGAAGACCACGGTGGTGAGCACCGGCGGGCAGTGGAGTTCCAGGTCGGGTTCGGCGGCGACGGCCCCGGCGGCGTGATGGGCCAGCCGGTGGCAGGCGTCGACCAGCGCGCCGAGCCCGGCCCGGCCGAGCACGGCGAGGGTGACGGCCAATTTGAAGGCGTCCGGGCGGCGGGTGGTGCGCAGCGACAGGCCGAGCAGGCTCGGGTAGCCCGCCTCCTCGTCGTCGGCCGGATTGAGGTAGACGGCCCGCCGGGCGAGCGGGGCGTAGCTGTCGGCGCGGCGGACGAGGAAGACGCCCGCGGCGGCGGGCTGCCAGCCGAGCTTGTGCCAGTCGAGGGAGAGGGAGTCGGCGCGTCCGATGCCGTCGAGCAGCGGGGCGAGGCGGTCGGAGAGCAGGGCGCCGCCGCCGTACGCGGCGTCGACGTGCAACCAGGCCCCGTACTGCGCGGCGAGGTCGGCGGCGCGGTGCAGCGGGTCGATCGCACCGGTGTCGGTGGTGCCCGCGGTGGCGACCACGGCGATCGGGGTCCCGCCGCGGCGGACGGTCTCGGCGAGGGCCTCTGCCAGGGCGCGGCCGTCCATCCGCAGGGTGCGGTCGACGGGGACGGTCCGGACGGCCTGCTCGCCGAGGCCGAGGACGGCGGCGGCGCGCTGGACGGAGAAGTGCGCGGCGGCGGAGGCGAGGATCCGCGGCCGGGTCCCGGCGGGGAGGCCGTGCAGTTCGGCGCCGGGGAGGGCGCGGTCGCGGGCGAGCATCAGTCCCATCAGGTTGGACTCGCTGCCGCCGGAGGTGAGCACGCCCGTGGCTGTGGCCGGGAGGCCCGCCAGGGCGGCGAGTTCGGCGAGCAGGGCGGTCTCGAGGGCGGTGGCGGCGGGGGCCTGGTCCCAGGAGTCCTGGGAGGGGTTGAGGGCGCTGACCGCCAGGTCCGCGGCGGCGGCGACGGCCAGCGGCGGGCAGTGCAGGTGGGCGGCGCAGGCCGGGTCGGCCGGGTCGGCCGCGTACCCGGCGAGCAGCCGGGTGAGCCGGGCCAGGGCGTCGGGACCGGGTGGCGCGGCGAGGGCGTCGCGGACCAGCCCGGCGATCTCCTCGGGGTGTCCCGCCGGGATCGGGCCGCCGCGGTCGTCGGCGCCGGCGGCGAGCGCGGCCAGCACCTCGTCCAGCAGCGGCCGCAGCGCGGCGGGGCCGGCCCCCGGGGAGGGGGGGGGCGGCCGGCC
>NZ_JAHTIK010000001.1:2028736-2041193 GCF_025655475.1 Kitasatospora sp. DSM 101779
GCCGGCCCTGCCGCCGGAGAGGGCGTCGGAGCCGGCCGGGGGTCTCACGGCTGCGCCCGGGAGGCGGCCTCGACGGCGTCGGCGAGCCGGTCGAGGACGGCCTCGGCCTGTTCGTCGGTGATGGTGAGCGGTGGCAGCAGGCGGAGCACCGCGCCGTGGCGGCCGCCGAGTTCGACGATCAGGCCGCGCTGCAGGCAGGCCTCGCGGACCCGGACGGCGAGCGCCGGATCGGCGGGCAGGGCGCCGCAACTGTCGGGAGTGCCGGCCGGGTCGACGAGTTCGACGCCGAGCATCAGGCCGCGGCCGCGGACGTCGCCGATCACCGGGAGGCGGCTCTGCAGGCCGGCGAGCCGGGCGGCCATCCGCGCGCCGACCGTCCGGGAGCGCTCGACCAGGCCCTGCGCGGCGACGTGCCGCAGGGTGGCGGCACCGGCCGCCATGGCGAGGGTGTTGCCGCGGAAGGTACCGGTGTGCGCACCGGGCCGCCAGCCGTCGTACTCCTCGCGGTAGACGACGGCGGCGAGCGGGAGGCTGCCGCCGATGGCCTTGGAGAGGACGATCGCGTCCGGCTCGATCCCGCTGTGCTCGACCGCCCACATGGCGCCGGTGCGGCCGACGCCGGTCTGCACCTCGTCGACGATCAGCGGGATGCCGCGGTCGGCGGTGATCCGGCGCATGGTCCGCAGCCAGTCGTCCGGCGCCGGAACGACCCCGCCCTCGCCCTGGACGGCCTCCAGGATCATCGCGGCGGGGGCGGTGACCCCGCCGGCCGGGTCGTCGAGCAGTCGCTCGGTGTAGGCGGCGGACAGCTCGGTGCCGCGCTCGCCGCCGACCCCGAACGGGCAGCGGTACGGGTACGGGTAGGGCAGCCGGGTGACCTCGCCGCCGCCGGGCAGCGGGGCCTTGACGGCGACCGAGCCGGTGACGGCGAGCGCCCCGGCCGTCATGCCGTGGTAGGCGCCGGTGAAGGCGAGGGCCCCGCTGCGGCCGGTGGCGGTCTGCATCAGCTTCAGGGCGGCCTCGACGGCGTCGGTGCCGGCCGGGCCGCAGAAGTGCACCTTGGCCCGCGCGGCGAAGGCGGGCGGCAGTGCCTCGAACAGGGCAGTGGTGAAGTCGTCCTTCTCGGCACTGGCGATGTCGAGCAGGTGGAGCGGGGCGCCGCCGTCGAGGGTGCGGCGGATGGCCTCCAGCACCACGGGGTGGTTGTGGCCGAGGACGAGGGTGCCGGCCCCGCTGAGGCAGTCGAGGTAGCGCCGTCCGTCGGCCCCCTCCACGGTCATGCCGTTGGCCCTGACCGGCACGATCGGGAAGGACCGGGCGTAGGTGCGGGCGGCGGACTCGCGGATGCGCTGGCGGCGCAGGATGGCGTCACCGGCCGGGGCGGCGGTGTCGACGGTGGGGCTCACGGGCAGGCTCTCCTCGCGAAGTTAGGTAAGCCTAACTTTACTGGCTGGAGCCGCTCCGCCGCCGCCGGATCGGACATTTCCGCCCGAATTTCGCCCGGGCAAGGCTCCGCCCTGCCCCAACGAGCCGACCGCCGAAAGGTCACGGCCGCCCCGAGGCGCCGTTGCCCCGTCCGGCCGGCGCCGGCGCGGTGCGCCCGGCCGCCCTGCGGTGGGCGGGGGCGGCCGAGCGCGATCCCGACACGGCGCCGAGGACCGGTCACTGGTTCCACTTGACCGATTAATGCACTTCTATCAAGGCGGAAAAGGCATATTTGGCGCAATCTCATGAATCGATTGAGGTCGAGGGGCGGACGGTTGACCGGCCGTTAGACTGCGCGGCATGACCGAGGACGATCGTGCGGAGCGGGCACGCACCCGGGACTTCTTCGCGGTCCGCGCGGGCGGGTGGGACGCCAAGTTCCCCGACGACGGACCGCGGTACGCCGCGGCGATCGCCGAACTGGCACCCGGCGAGGGCGCGTTCGTGGTCGACGCCGGGTGCGGCACGGGCCGGGCGCTGCCGCTGCTGCGGGAAGCCGTCGGGTCCCGGGGCACCGTGCTCGGGGTGGACCTGACCCCGGAGATGCTGGCCGTGGCCTCGGCCCACCGCGCCGCGGCGGTGCTGGTGCAGGCCGACTGCGCCCGGCTGCCGCTGCGCGACGCGGTGGTCGACCTGGTGTTCGGCGCCGGCCTGATCTCCCACCTGCCCGGCCCCGCCGAGGGCCTGCGCGAACTCGCCCGGGTGACCCGGCCGGGCGGCCGCCTCGCGCTCTACCACCCGATCGGGCGGGCCGCGCTCGCCGCCCGGCACGGCCGCGCACTCACCCCGGACGACCTGCGCGCCGAGCCCAACCTCCGTCCGCTGCTGGCCGCGAACGGCTGGCGGGCGGTCTCGTACACCGACACCGACGAGCGTTTCCTCGCCGTCGCCGAGCGGGTCTGATCAGGCGCGCCAGCGGTAGCAGAGTTCGGGCCGGCCGACCTGGCCGTACTGCGGCTCACGGACGGCGAGTCCGGTGTCGACGAGGTGCTCCAGGTAGCGGCGGGCGGTGATCCGGGAGACCCCGGCGGCGGCGCCCGCCGCCGCGGCGGAGAGCCCGGCGTCGGCGGCCCGCAGCACCCCGGCCACGGTCTCCAGCGTGGGCGCGCTCAACCCCTTGGGCAGCGCGGACCGTTCGGGGGTGCGGAGCAGGGCGAACGCCTGGTCGACCTCGTCCTGGCCGACGGCCTCGCCGGGCCGGCCCAGGCTGGCCCGGTAGCGGGCGTAGCGGTCGAGTCGTTCGCGCAGCGCCGCGCTGCTGAACGGCTTGAGCAGGTACTGGACGACACCGGCCGACACCGCCTGGCGGACCATCGCCAGGTCCCGGGCGGAGGTGACGGCGATGACGTCGGTGGTGTGGCCGGCCGCCCGCAGGGTGCGGCAGAGCTGCAGCCCGTGGCCGTCCGGCAGGTAGAGGTCGAGCAGGGCCAGGTCGACGGGGGTGCCGGCGGTCCGGGCCCGTTCCAGGGCGCGCAGCGCCCCGGCGCAGCTGTGGGCGGTGGCGGCCACCCGGAAGCCGGGGGTGCGGGTGACGTAGAGGCCGTGGGCGTCGGCGGCCACCGGGTCGTCCTCGACCACCAGCACGGAGATCTCGGCGGTCACCGGGCGGCCTCCCGCTGGAGCGGCAGCCGGACGGTGAGCACGGCGCCGCGGTCGCGGCCGACCTCGACGGTGCCGCCGTTGCGCCGGGCGGTCTGGGCCACCAGCGCGAGGCCGAGACCGCGGCCGTGCTGTTTGGTCGTCCAGCCGCGGCGGAACACCTCGCCGACGGCGCCGGCGTCGATGCCGGCGCCGGAGTCGGCCACCCGGAGCAGCAGGTGGCCGTCGTCGACCCGGGCCATGACGGTGACCTCGGGCGGGCCGGGGTGCTCGGCGGCGTTCTCGATCGCCGCGTCGACGGCGTTGTCGATCAGGTTGCCGAGCACGGTGACCAGGTCGCGCGGGGCGAGGTCGGGCGGCAGCACGCCGTCGTCGATCCGGCTGTCCTCGGTGAGTACGAGGTCGACGCCGCGTTCGGCGGCCTGCGAGGCCTTGCCCAGCAGCAGGGCGGCGAGCACCGGTTCGCCGACCGCGCCGACGACCTTGTCGGTGAGCCGCTGGGCGAGCTCGAGTTCGGCGGTGGCGAAGTCCACCGCGTCCTGGTGGCGGCCGAGTTCGACCAGCGAGACCACGGCGTGCAGTCGGTTGGCGGCCTCGTGGGCCTGTGCGCCCAGGGCGTCGGCGAAGCCCCGGACGCTGTCCAGTTCGCCGGTGAGGGACTGGAGTTCGGTGTGGTCGCGGAGGGTGAGCACGCTGCCGAGGCCGGTACCGATCGGCGAGGTGTTGAGCACCACGACCCGCTCCGCCGTCAGGTGCACCTCGTCGTGGGCCGGTTCCGGTCCGAGCACGGCCCGCACCAGCGACTCGGGCAGGCCGAGCGCGTCGAACGGCAGGCCCTCCACCTCGCCCTGCAGGCCGAGGAGTTCGCGGGCGGCGTCGTTGCAGAGCACCACCCGGTGCGTCCGGTCGAGCAGGACGAGCCCCTCGCGCACCGAGTGCAGGGTGGCCTGGTGGTAGTCGTACAGGTGGCTGAGTTCGGCGGCTCCCATGCCGTGGGTGTGCCGGCGCAGCCGGGCGTTGGCCAGGTAGGACCCGGCGCCGCCGAGCGCGAGGGCGCCCGCGGCGACGCCGACCAGCGCGAGCAGCGGGCCGCGCAGCCGGGCGCTGATCGATTCCAGGGTGATGCCGGAGCTGACCAGGCCGACCACCCGGCCGTGTCCGTCGAGGATCGGGGTGACCACCCGGACGGACGGGCCGAGGGTGCCAGTGTACGTCTCGCTGGTGGTGCGGCCGGCGAGCGCGCCGGCGATGTGGCCGAGGAAGGGCCGGCCGATCTGTGCCGGGTCGCGGTGCGCCCAGCGGATGCCGTGGGTGTCCATGACGGTGACGAAGTCCACGCCGGCGTCGCGGCGGACCCGCTCGGCGTAGGGCTGCAGCACGGCGGTCGGGTCCGGGCCGGTGGCGGCCTCGGCGACGGCCGGTGCGTCGGCGACGGCCCGGGCGGCGGCGGTGACCTGGCGGACGGCCGCCTCGTGGGTGCGGTGCTCGGTGAAGAGGTAGGCCAGGACGGCGCCGCCGGCGACCACCGCGGCCACGATCACCACCTGCACGGCGAAGAGCTGCCCGGCGAGACTGCGCAGCGGTCGGCGCGCGGGACGGTCCCCCGGGGCCGGTCGGGCCGGCGGGGCCGTGCGGGCCGGACGGCCTGGGCGGATGCGCATACCGGACAGTGTGCACGGTCCTGCCCCGGCGGCGGCACCGCCGGGTGTGAACTCTATGAACGCAAACGTGACCCCCGTCACTCCGGCGCCCATAGTCTTCACCGGCCCTCCCCCCCGGGGCCGTCAGGGACAGCAGGGCGAAGGAGCCGTGGAATGTCGAGCGCAGGAGCAGTCCGCCGCAGAGTCGACCGTACGCACTACCTCTACCTGGCGGTGATCGCGGCGGTGGCCGCGGGCATCGTCGTCGGTCTCGCCGCGCCGGACGCGGCGGTGGAGTTGAAGCCGATCGGCACGGGCTTCGTCAATCTGATCAAGATGATGATCAGCCCGGTGATCTTCTGCACCATCGTGCTCGGCATCGGCTCGGTCACCAAGGCCGCCAAGGTCGGCCGGGTCGGCGGGCTGGCGCTCGGCTACTTCCTGGTGATGTCCACCGTCGCGCTGGGCATCGGCCTGCTGGTGGGCAACCTGATCGAGCCCGGCGCGGGGCTGCACCTCACCAGCGCCCTCGCGAAGTCCGGGCACGCCCAGGCCGCGGCGGGCGAGGCCACCGGGACGGCCGACTTCCTGCTCGGCATCATCCCGACCACCCTCTTCTCCGCCCTCACCGAGGGCAAGGTGCTGCAGACCCTGCTGGTCGCGCTGCTGGCCGGCTTCGCCCTGCAGGCGATGGGCCCGGTCGGGGCACCGGTGCTGCGCGGGGTCGAGCACCTCCAGCGGCTGGTCTTCCGCATCATGTCGATGATCATGTGGGTGGCTCCGATCGGCGCCTTCGGCGCCATCGCGGCGGTGGTCGGCGCCACCGGCACGGCCGCGCTGAAGAGCCTCGCCATGATCATGGTCGGCTTCTACCTGACCTGCGCGCTGTTCGTCGCCGTGGTGCTCGGGCTGCTGCTGCGGCTGGTCGCCGGGGTCAACGTGTTCTCGCTGCTGCGCTACCTCGGCCGGGAGTTCCTGCTGATCCTGTCGACCTCGTCCTCGGAGAGCGCGCTGCCCCGGCTGATCGCCAAGATGGAGCACCTCGGCGTCAGCCGTCCGGTGGTCGGCATCACCGTGCCGACCGGCTACAGCTTCAACCTGGACGGCACCGCCATCTACCTCACCATGGCCTCCATCTTCATCTCGGAGGCCCTCGACAAGCCGATGTCGCTGGGCCAGCAGCTCTCGCTGCTGCTCTTCATGGTGATCGCCAGCAAGGGCGCCGCCGGTGTCACCGGCGCCGGTCTGGCGACGCTGGCGGGCGGCCTGCAGTCGCACCGGCCGGAGCTGGTCGACGGCGTCGGCCTGATCGTCGGCATCGACCGCTTCATGTCGGAGGCCCGGGCGCTCACCAACTTCGCCGGCAACGCGGTGGCCACCGTGCTGATCGGCCACTGGACGGGCGAGCTCGACCGCGAGCGGCTCGGTCTCGTCCTGGCGGGCACCCTGCCGTTCGACGAGTCCGCGCTCGCCGACCCGCACACCGGCACCGTTCCCGCGCAGCCGCAGCCGCCGGCGGTGGAGACCACCAAGGCCTGAGCGGCTGCCGCCGCTCCACCGGCGCCCCCCGGCTCCCCGGGGGGCGCCGCCGTGCGTGCGCCGGGGCCGTCCGCGCCGCCGGCGTCAGGCCTCGGCGGTGCCGCTGACCGCCCAGGCCAGGCCGGTGGCCGGGTCCTCCAGTGCGAGGTGCAGGTACCAGAGCTCGTCGCGGGGCTCCGACCAGGCGAGGCAACGTAGCCGGGCGACCAGCGCGTTGACCTCCTTCGCGACCGGCCGGACGCTGCCGGCCATGGCGGCGAGCAGGTGCCAGACGGCGAGGCGGCCGTGGGCGGTGCCGAGCCGGGGCGTACCGGAGGCCGCCTGGACGAGGGCCGGATAGGCGGCGGAGAACGGCAGGTGGCCGGCCAGCACGCGGCGGCCCGGGGCGAGCCGGGCGGCGGCGTCGGGGGCGGTGCCCTGGACGCAGACGGCGGTGAGCCACGGCGCGAGCGAGGCCGACAGCCGGGCCCCGGCGAAGCCGGCGACCGGCCGGCCGCCCGTCGGGAGGTCGAGGCGGACGAGGTCCTCGCGGGTGTCGGGCAGCGCGAACAGGGCCCGCCGGGCGCCGCCCGCGGGCAGGTAGTCGCGCACCCGGACGCCCTCCTCCCAGCCGGCCTGCTCCCAGGGTTCCAGCGCGAACGGCACGCCCTCCGGGTCGGCCTCGGCCCGGCCGGCGACCTCCTCGCCGAGCAGGGCGCGGGTGTGGGCGACCAGCCGCCGCACCGGTGCGGGTTCCAGCAGCGGGGCCAGTCGGCGCCAGGAGTGCCGGGTGGCGAGGACCTCCCAGAGCGGCCCGGCGTCGTGGTCGTGCTCGCCGGCGGCGGCGTGCGGGCCGCCGTCGCGGTCGAAGAGCCGGGCGGCGTGCTCCGGCGGCGCCGCGTACGCGACGAGGTGCCCGATCGGGCCGGCCGTGCGGGGGGAGGTCCCGTGCAGCCGGCGGAACAGTCCGAGCAGTTCCGGCCAGCGGCCTGCCGCCGCCAGCTCCCCCGCCTGCCGCTCCACGTACGTGATCATTCCGCCAATGTACGTCCGCGTCCCGTCCGCGGGCCGCCGGGTGACGGTGTGTCGGACTGGCCCCGCCCGGGCGGACGGGGCGCCCCGGCCCGCCGGTGACCGGCCCGGACGCGGGCACCGCGGGGCACCGCGCGGCAGCCCCGGAACGGACCGACCGCGCGGTACGGTACCGCCTCCACGACACGCAGGCTTCATACAGACCTAAGATGCCTGATATACAGGGACGCATGACGATGCCTATCGACCAGCGCCTCGGCCACCACATCAAGCGCGCCGAGCAGGAGCTGATCGCGGCCAAGCATGCGGCACTGCGCCCGTTCAAGCTCAGCACCCCGCAGTACACCGTGCTGCTGGTGCTGTCGGAGGAGCCCGGGCTGTCCGGGGCGGCACTGGCCCGGCGCTGCCTGGTCACCCCGCAGACGATGTCCTCCGTGCTGGGCACCCTGGAGGGACGCGGGCTCGTCGAGCGCAAGCCGCACCCGATCCACCAGCACATCCTGGAGGCCCGGCTGACCAGGAGCGGCCGCACCCTGCTGGCCAAGGCCGACCAGGCGGCGATGGCGGTGGAGCAGGCCCTCGACGCGGAGTTCGACGCCGAGGAGCGCGAGCGACTGCTGGCCCTGCTGGGCCGCGCCACGGCGGCGCTGGCGAACGCGCCGACCGGGGCCTGACGCACCCCGCCCCCGCTGCCCGCCCGCCGGCGCCGTCCGGTGGCACCGGCAGTGGACCGGACGGCGGGTCAGCCGGTCGGGCAGACCCGGAGGCTGCCGTGCGCCACCGCCTCGCCGCCCTGCTCCATGACGACCTCGACCGAGGTCCCGTGCACCGAGGCGGCGCCCGCCTCGGCCCGGACCAGGCAGGGTTCGCCGAACTCGACGTACCGGTGGAAGGACGCCGAGAGCCCGGTGACCAGCGGGGCGGGCCGGCCGGTGGCCAGGCAGGCGGCCTGCCGCATCGCCTCCACCAGCACCATGCCGGGCACGTGGTCGACCTCGTGGTCGAACAGCACCGGATGGCTGCGCTCCGAGCGGACCTGCCAGACCTGCGGCTCCGCGGTGGGCGCGAGCACCACGTCGGCGGCGCGGTCGCGGCCGACCAGCGGCGGCGGCACGGGCAGCGGCGGCAGCGGCCGTTCGAGCGCGGCCGCCAACCGGCCGCCGCGCAACCTGCGGTAGGCGTCCGGGCTGGTGCAGCTGAGCGCTCCTGTGGCGGTGCCGAGCGCCCGGCCGTCGCGCAGCACGTGCACCCGGATCCGCATGCCGGCGAGGCCCGTGCCGCGCCGGCGGACGTCCTCGCAGGTGGCCATGAGCGAGAGGTTGGCGGGCGTGCCGGTGAAGGCGAGCGCGGCCGGGTCGGCCTCGAAGGCGACGTCCCACATGAGGAAGTGCCGGTCGAGCGGAACGCCGAAGGCGGTGTGCGCGACGACCAGGCCGGCCTGGCGGACCGTCTCCGCCATCAGGACGGGGTCGTACCAGCGGTCGGCGACCGGCAGGTAGAAGCCGTGGCCGCGGGGCCATTGGGCGCCGAGGAGGAAGTCCAGGTCGCCGACCGGCCGGCAGTCCGTCAGGAGCACCTCCGACACCGCGGCCCGGTGCACGAGCGCACGGTCGACCGTGCGGGCGAACAGCACATCCTCCGGACGCACATCCAGTATCTGGGACACCGTACAAATCCCCCTTCGGGTGTTCACCGGGTGTCCCCAATCCTACAGACCAACCGGTTTGTTTTCGAAGGGGATTTCGACTCGGACCCATCGGTTTTGACATCCCTTTACTGAACAGCGACGGACCGTCAGAAACCCGTCACCGGCCGCTCGCCGGTACGCCGCCCGGGCGGCACCCGGACGTGGTGCGGCCCTCCGCGGGGGCTCCCGGACGCGGCGGAGCCGCGGGGCGCGGCCCGTCCTTCCGGGCATGCGCACCGCGGCTCGCCGCCGGCACCGCTCACCGCAGGGCGGCCCCGGAGAGCAGCCCCCAGGAGGCGAGCCGGTCGGCCGCCTCGTCCTCGGCCCGGTACACCGGCTCGCCGAGCGGGCCGGCCGGCTGGTCCAGGGCCCAGCGCAGCAGCGCGGCCCCGATGTTCATCCCGCCGCCGAACCCGGCCAGCAGCACCAGGTCGCCGCGTTCCAGTCCGCCGCGGCGGTGCACCGTGTCGAGGGTGACCGCCACCGAGGCGGCGCCGGTGTTGGCGTGCCGGTCGACCGTCAGGTGCATCGTGGCGCCGGGCAGTCCGAGCTCCGGCCAGACCTGGTTCAGCATCACCCCGTTCGCCTGGTGCGGCACGAAGTGCCGCACCTCGCGGGCGGGCACCCCGGCCCGCCGGAGCAGGGTGGAGACCGCACCGGGCAGCGCCTCGTGGACGAAGCCGCGCACCGCCCGCCCGTCCATCCGGAACCAGTGCCCGCCCTCGGCGACCGTCTCCGCCGAGGCCGGCCGGCGGCTGCCGCCGGCCGCGACGCCGATCAGCCGGTGCTGGTCGCCGCGGCCCTGCAGCAGCGTCTGCACCACCCCGAGGCCGGCCGGGACGGGCCCGAGCACGGCGGCGCCGGCACCGTCGCCGAACAGCACGGCCGTCTTCCGGTCCTCGCGGTCGAGGATCCGGGAGTAGATGTCCGCACCGATCACCAGTCCGTACGGGGCGGCCGGATCGGTGCCGCCGCGGAGCATCTGGGTGCCGACGGCCAGCCCGTACACGAAGCCGCTGCAGACGGCGTTGACGTCGAAGGCGGCGGCCCGGCGGGCGCCGATCAGGTGCTGCACGATGCTGGCGGTGGCGGGCTGCGGGTGGTCCGGGGTGGACGTCGCGACCACCACGAAGGCGAGCCGGTCGGCCGTCACCCCGGCCTGCCGCAGCGCTCTGCGGGCCGCCTCGGCGGCCAGGTCGGAGGTGGCCTCGTGCGGGGCGGCGCGATGCCGCCGGCCGATGCCCGTCCGCTCCTCGATCCAGTCCGCGGTCACGCCCGCCCCGGCCGCGACCTCCTCGTTGCTGACGACCTCCGCGGGCACGTACGAGCCGGTGCCCACGATGCCGATCGGTGTCATGGTCCCCTCCTGTCGTCGGTGCGGGCCTGTCGCCGCGCGGTACGGCCCCGGACGGGTGCCGTCCGCGCCGCTCCCCCGGGCCCGCCGGGCGGGGGTGCACAGCGCGTGCTGGGGAACGTGTTCAAAGGGCGGTCGGGTAGCTGATTCAGGTGCCTAGACCGCCGCCCGCACCGGTTCGGCGGGCAGCAGCCGCTGCCAGCCGGCGAGTTCGGCGTGGGCGGTGAGCACCGGGTCGTCGCCGACCGCCACCGGTCGGCCCACCGTGGCCAGCAGCGGAATGTCGCTGGAGTGGTCCCCGTAGGCGGCGCAGCGGGCGAGGTCCAGGCCGCGGACGCCGGCGACCGCCGAGGCGACCCGGCCCTTGACCTCGCCGATCACCGGGACGACCACCTCCCCGGTGAGCCGGCCGCCCCGGACCACCGGCCGCGTGCCGACCGTCCAGTCCGCCCGCAGCTGGGCGGCGATCGGGTCGAGGCAGGCGAAGAACGAGCCGGAGACCAGGACGAGGGCGTCTCCGGCCGCCCGGTGGCGCTCGGCCGCGGCGACCGTCTCCGGTACGAACAGGTCGTCCTCGACGGAGCGTTCGAACCAGGCCTCGCCGGCCGCGGCGAGCCGCTCGGCGCTCTCCCCCGCGTACAGCCGGTAGTAGGCGCGGTTGACGGCCTGCCGGGGCGTGCCGGCCGCGGCGGCCGCCCTGAGGTCGGCGGTGAGCCGGGCGAAGGTGCCCTCCGGCTCACCGCGGCGGCGCAGGTAGAACTCCAGGAAGTGGAACATGCTCTTGACCCGGACGAGGGTCTCGTCCACGTCGAAGAACGCGGCGGCGGTGCTGGGCATCGGTCTCCCCCTGCTGTGCTGTCGGTCGGTCACGGGACCGGGCGGAACCGGGCGGTGTGCCCGGGCCCGCCGGGTACGCGTACAGCCTGCTAGCCGCGGATGCGTGCCAGCGAGAGGACGAATCGGGCGATCGACTCGCCGTTCTGGCGGGCGTCCACCACGACCGGCAGCTGGGTGACCGCGGCGCCGGGCTCGGCCTCGTCCAGGTCGAGCGGGCCGCCCTGGGTGTAGTACGCGTGCTCGCCGGCCTCCGCGCCGAGCGGCTTCTCGTCGCCGAGGGTCGCCGTCAGCACGGTCCGCGGCTCCAGTTCGCCGAACCGGGCGAAGGTGACCGCCAGGTCGACCGGGAAGGTCTTGGCGGCGGACAGCCCGCGGGTGTCGAGTGCGGTGAACAGGGCGAGCTGGCGGGCGGCCTCGGCGAGCACCATCCCCGGCAGGTGGTCCTGCGGGTGGTCGAACATGCTCGGGTTGCCGGCGGGTATCCGCAGCACCGCGGTGGCGGCGCCGTCGGCGAGCTGCGGGTCGAGCAGCACCACGTTGCGCGGGTCGGCGCGGCCGACCAGGTGCGGGGCGGCCGGCAGGCCGGGCTCACCCGAGCCGCCGGTCTGCGGCGGCAGCACCGAGGTGCTGGGCAGCGCGGCGCCGTCGCGGTTGCGCAGGCGCATCTCCCGGTAGCCGGCCGGGTCGCGGAATCGCAGGCCGACGCCGGCCCAGCCGATCACGGTGCCGTCCACGGTGAGGTCGACGCGGTGGTCGAGCCCGGTGACCCGGCCCTCGCGGACCCGACGGTCCGTCACCGTCACCTTGAGCACCAGGTCGAGCGGGCTGTCGCCGATGGTCAGCAGCTGGGGCCGGATCAGGTGGATCCGCAGGAAGGTCAGGATGAACTTGTGGTCGGTCGGGATGCCGTGGAACATGTGCGCCCCGGCCAGGGTGGCCTGCCGCGCGGCCTCCAGCAGCAGCACCGGGTCGTGGGTGCCGGGCCGGAGCAGGTGGTCGCCGTAGTAGGCGTGCGAGCGGGGCAGCTGGGCGGCGGCGGTGTAGTGGCCGTCCTCGTCCCCGCGCAGGTCGGTGACGAAGACCTCGCCGACGGCGTCCCGGTGGACCAGTCCGCGGTCCAGGGTGGTGGACCAGGACAGCGGGACGGCCTCGGCCGGGTGCCGCGGTGCCTCGACGGGGGCGAGCGGTGCGGTGGTCATGCGGTTCCTCCTCGTTGCTCCTCGGATGCGGTCCAGGGGTCGGCCTGGCACCGGTGCGGCGGGCACCCGGGCTCCAGGTGCGCGCGGCGGGCGGGCCCGCCGGGGC
>NZ_JAHTIK010000001.1:2041218-2056945 GCF_025655475.1 Kitasatospora sp. DSM 101779
CCCGAGGGGGGCGGCCGCGGCCCCGGGCGGCGGCCCGGCACAGTGGTTGCGCGGTGTTTCCGGGTAGTTGCCGGGGTCGGGCCGTGCCGGCGGCCGGGTGGCCGGCGGCACGGCCCGCGGTCAGTACCGGGTGCCGACGGCGGTGGCACCGAGCCGGGTCAGCAGCGCCAGGTCCTCGGGCTCGAGCAGGAGGTCGCCGCCGCGGGCGTTCTCCTCCAGGTAGGCGAGCCGCTTGGTGCCGGGGATCGGCACCACGTGCTCGCCCTGCGCCAGCACCCAGGCCAGCGCGACCTGGGAGGGCGTCGCGCCGTAGCGGGCGGCGACCTCGGCGACGCCCTCGGCCAGCTTCTGGTTGGCCTCGATGGCCTCCGGCTGGAAGCGCGGGTTGCCCTGCCGCCAGTCCTCGCCCTCCAGTTCTGCGGCCGAGGTGATGGCGCCGGTCAGGAAGGCGCGGCCGAGCGGCGAGTAGGCGATGAAGCCGGCCCCGTGGCGGGCCGCCCACGGCACCACCTCGTCGAGCTGGTCCTGGCTCCACAGCGACAGCTCGCTCTGCACGGTGGCCACCGGGTGGACGGCCTGCGCGGCGTCGAGCTGCTCGACGGTCGCCTCGGAGAGGCCGATCGCGCCGACCTTGCCCTCCCGGACGAGCTCCGCGAGCACGCCCCAGGACTCCTCGACCGGCACCGCCGGGTCGACCCGGTGCAGCTGGTAGAGGTCGATCCGGTCGACGCCGAGGCGGCGCAGCGAGCCCTCGGCGGCGGCGCGCAGGTGCTCGGGGCGGCCGTCGGGCAGGATCTCGCCGTCCCGGACGACCAGGCCGGCCTTGCTGGCGAGCACGATCTCGTCCCGCCGGTCGCGGATCGCCCGGCCGACCAGCTCCTCGTTGGTGTGCGGGCCGTAGACGTCCGCGGTGTCGATCAGGGTGACGCCGAGATCGATCGCCCGGTGGATCACCCGGATCGATTCGGCGTCGTCGCGGCGGGTCGGGCTGTACGCGAAGCTCATGCCCATGCAGCCGAGGCCGATCGCGCCGACGGCGGTCCCGGTGCTGCCCAACTGTCGTGTGCGCATGGTGCGTTGTTCTCCTCTGTCGAATGGCGGTGCGGTGTTCGGGGGTGTTCTGGGGGGTGTTCGCAGGCGTGGGGGCGGTGGCGCGTCCGGCGCGGGCACGGGGGCGGCCCGCGCCGGACGCGGTCAGGAGATGCCCGTCAGCTCCCGGTCGCGGACCACCGCGAAGGTGGTGACCGCGCCGATCAGCGCGAGCACGGCGAGGACGACGAAGCCGGTGTGCATCGCCGAGGTGAGGGCGTCGGCGGCCGCGTCCGAGGCGGTGGTGCGCACGCCGTCCGGCAGGGTGCCGAGCTGTTCGCCCAGCCGGCCCTGCACGGCGCCGCCGGCCAGGGCGCGTTCGCCGGCCGCGTCCAGCCCCGGCACCCGGCCGTGCAGGCCCGCGGCGGAGAGGCCGGCCAGCAGCGCGCCGGCCCCGGCGATGGCGACCGACTCGCCGGTGATGCGCATGGTGTTGAAGATGCCGGAGGCCATCCCGGAGCGCTCGACCGGCACGACGCTGACGGCGGCGTTGTCCATCACACCGAAGGCGCTGCCCACACCGATGCCGAACACCGCGAGCGGACCGGCCAGTCGGGCCCAGCCGGCGTCCGGGCCCAGCACCACCAGCCAGAGCGATCCGGCGGCGATCAGCGCGGAGCTCGCCGCGAGCATCACCCGCAGCGGCAGCCGGGCCGCGATCTTCCCGGCGACCAGCGGCAGGGCGAGCACCGGCAGGGTGAGCGGCAGCAGCAGTGCGCCGGCCTCGGTGGCGCTGCGGCCGCCGACGCCCTGCAGGTACTGCGGCAGGTAGACCAGCAGCACCACGAACCCGAAGGTGATGGTGAACGGCTGGCAGACCACCACCACGAAGGTCGGCCGGCGGAACAGCGACAGGTCGAACATCGGCCGCTCGACGCGGAGTTCCACCAGTACGAAGAGCAGCATGAACAGGGCCGCACCGACCAGTGAGCCGATCGCGGCGGCGCCCGTCCAGCCCTGCTCCGGGCCCTCGACGAAGTACAGCGCCAGCAGGGCCAGGCTGCCGCTGAAGGTCACCAGTCCGCCCCAGTCGACCCGGCGGGCGGCCGGGTCGCGGGACTCGGGCAGCCGCGGTACCAGGGCGAGCACGACCGCCCCGAGCCCGACGTTCAGCAGGAACACCGCCCGCCAGCCGACCGAGGCCACCAGCGCTCCGGCGACCAGCGGGCCGAGCGCCAGGCCGAAGCCGAAGGAGGCGCCGAGCACGCCGAACGCCCTGGCCCTGGCCGGCCCGTCGAAGGAGGCGGCGAGGATCGCCGCGCCGCTGGTGAGCACACCGGCGGCGCCGACGCCCTGCAGCGCCCGGGCGAGGTCGACCAGCACGATGTTCGGCACCAGGGCGCAGACCAGCGACATCGCCAGGAACACCTGGACGCCGATCAGCAGCACCCGCCGCCGGCCGAACCGGTCGGCGAGCCCGCCGGCGGCCAGCAGGCAGGCCGCGAAGGTGACGCCGTAGGCGTTCTGCACCCACTGCGCGGCGCCGACGCCGGCACCCAGGTCGGTCGCCAGCGCCGGGAGCGCCACGGCCGGCCCGGTGACGGTGAGCGGCAGCATCACGCTGGCCAGCGCGACCGCCAGCATGATCGCGGGCCCGCCGGACGCGCGGCCCTCGCGCGTCGCGGCCAGGTCCTGCTCCGCCAGGACGCTCATCGCTTCCCCCTATCCATCAGTCATCTACGTACTTCACAAACCGAGACGACCATAAGATATCTTATGGACAGCGTCAATCTGCTACCCCGCCTCCGGGCAGACGAGGAGTCAGTTCCGTGACAGAAAAAGCGATCACCGCATCGGACGTCGACGTCCTGGTCGTCGGCGGAGGCCCGACCGGCATGCTCGCCGCCTGCGAACTGCTGCGCCGCGGCGTCCGGGTCCGGATCGTCGACCGGGCCCCGACCGCCGCCCGCCTCCCCAAGGCCCTGCTGCTCTGGCCGCGCACCCTGGACGTGCTCGACGACCTCGGCATGCTGGACGCGATCCGCGCCGCCTCCGTCCGGATCAACGCCTTCCGGTACTACTCGGACCGGCGGCCGCTCGGCACCTTCGGCTTCACCGAGGACCTCGCCCCGCTCTGCCTTCCGCAGAGCGCCACCGAGGACGTCGTCGAGGCCCGGTTGCACGAACTCGGCGGCAAGGTCGAGCGCGGCGTGCGCCTGCTCTGCTTCGACAACCTCGACTTCTCCGGCCGGATCGAGGCCACCGACGGGGTCACCGCCGTGCTGGAACACGAGGACGGCCGGATCGAACGCACCCGGGTGCCCTTCGTCATCGGCGCCGACGGGGCGGGCAGCGCCGTCCGCGCGCAGATCGGCACCGGTTTCCTCGGGAGCACCTACGAGACCGCCTTCGCCCTGGTGGACGCCCCGATCGAGGGCGAACTCCCGGCCGACCAGGCGCACTACTACCAGTCCCCGAAGGGCGCCCTGGTGGTCGTCGCACTGCCCGACGGCGTCTTCCGCTTCTTCTCCAGCCTGCCGCCGGGCCAGGAGGTCGGCGTCGCGATGATGCAGGGGATCGTCGACGAGCGCGGCCCGCGGGGTGTCCGGATCGGCGAGCCGGTCTGGCAGAGCGTCTTCCGGGTGCACGCCCGGCACGCCGGGGACTTCCGGCTCGGCCGGGTCTTCCTCGCCGGCGACGCCGCCCACGTGCACAGCCCGGCCGGCGGCCAGGGCCTCAACACCGGCCTGCAGGACGCCCACAACCTCGCCTGGAAGCTCGCGGCCGTCATCCACGGCGAGGCCCCGGCCGGCCTGCTCGACAGCTACGGCCCGGAGCGCTCCGCGGTCGCCCGGCGGGTCGTCCGCGACACCGACATCCAGACCCGCGCCTGGCTGGTCGACGGCCCGGCCGAGGTCCTGCTCCGGGACGCCGCCTTCCGGCTCGGCGACCGCACCGGCCTGCTCTCCCGGCTGTACGGGCCGGTGATGGCCGGACGCCGGCTCGCCTACCCGCCCGTCCGGGAGACCCAGGAGCCGTCCGGGCTCACCGGCTGCCTCCTCCGCGGCCGACTGCCCGGCGGGCTGCGGACGGGCGCCGTACTGCCCCGCCCGCTGGCCGCCGCGACCGCGCCGGCCGGCTCCGGCGAGGAACCCGCCGGCTGGACGCTCGCCGCCGTCGGCCCGGCCGGCTGGGCCGCCGAGCTGGACCGGCTCACCACCGCACGCCCCGGGGTGCGAACGGTCCGCGTCCCGCTGCCCGCCGCCGTCCGGCACACCGGCTGCCACCGGCCCGGCTACTACCTCGTCCGCCCCGACGGGCACATCGCCGCCCACGGCCACGCCCGTGACCTCGACCGGCTCGCCGCCGAACTCGCCGCCCAGCTCGGCCCGGCCGCCCGCGGCTGAGGCCACGGCCCACACGCCCACCGCACGCCCACCGCACGCCACACCGGCCGCCCGCCAGGCCCGCGCACCCGGCCGCCGTCCAGACCGGGCCGCCCGCGGCCTCACGGCCCCACGCCCGTCACCCGCGCCGGTCTGCGCGCCACCCGCGACGGGGACCGGCCCCGCCCACACCCTCCCGGAGGACCCTGATGACCGACCTCGCCCCGCCCGTGGACCCGATCGTTCCGTTCCTGGAGCCGGTCTTCGACCTGCACCGCGGCGGCAAGCTGGAGACCCGGTCGACCGTGCCGCTGCGCGGCGCCGACGACCTGTCGCTCGCCTACACCCCCGGGGTTGCCCGGGTCTGCACCGCCATCGCCGAACACCCCGAGCTGGCCCACGAGTTCACCTGGGCGGCGAACACCGTCGCGGTGGTCAGCGACGGCACCGCCGTGCTCGGCCTCGGCGACATCGGCCCGGCCGCGGCCCTGCCGGTGATGGAGGGCAAGGCCCTGCTGTTCAAGGAGTTCGCCGGCGTGGACGCGGTGCCGATCTGCCTCGGCACCACCGACACCGAGTCGCTGATCGCCACCGTGCGGCACCTGGCCCCCAGTTTCGGCGGCATCAACCTGGAGGACATCAGCGCCCCGCGCTGCTTCGAGATCGAGGAGCGCCTCCGCGCCGAGCTCGACATCCCGGTCTTCCACGACGACCAGCACGGCACCGCCGTGGTCGCCCTCGCGGCGCTGCGCAACGCCGCCCGGGTGACCGGGCGGCCGCTCTCCGCGCTGCGGGCCGTGGTGGCCGGTGCGGGCGCCTCCGGCGTCGCCGTGAGCCGGATCCTGCTGGCCGCCGGGATCGGGGACATCGCGGTCGGCGACAGCAAGGGACTGCTGCACCCCGGACGGACGGACCTCAATCCGGTGAAGGCGGCGCTCGCCGCCGACAGCAACCGGGCGGGGCACCGGGGTTCGATCGAGGGCGCGCTGCGCGGCGCGGACGTCTTCATCGGCCTGTCCGGGGCGACGGTCGCCGAGTCGGCGGTGGCCGCGATGGCCCCGGACGCGATCGTCTTCGCGCTCTCCAACCCGACGCCGGAGATCGAGCCGTCCGTCGCCCGCCGGTACGCCGCCGTGGTGGCCACCGGCCGCAGCGACCACCCCAACCAGATCAACAACGTGCTCGCCTTCCCGGGGATCTTCCGCGGCGCCCTGGACGTCCGGGCGCGCACGGTCACCGAGGGCATGAAGCTCGCGGCGGCCGCCGCCATCGCCGAGGTGGTGGCCGACGAGCTGTCCGCGGAGCGGATCGTGCCCAGCCCCTTCGACCCGCGGGTGGCTCCCGCCGTCGCCGCGGCCGTCGCCGCCGAGGCCCGGTCGGCGGGGGTGGCCCGCCGCTGAGCTCCCCCGGTCCCGCCGCACCGGCCCCGAAGGGCGCGGGGCCGGGCCGCCCGTCGGCGGACCCGGCCCCGCGCCCGTTCACCGGGCGGCGGAACGGCTCAGTCGGCGCGCACCGCCGCGGCGACCACCTCGAACGCGTCGGGTGCGCCCGCCACGGCCTGGCGCAGGGTCAGGTGCCGGGCGAGGACGCACTCGCGCACCCAGTCGCACAGGTACCGGTCCGAGGGGGCACCCGCGACCGTCCGGACGGAGAGCTGCAACCGCTCGGTGGGCAGCCCGGCGTCGAACACCTCGGCCTCGGCCGCCTCGACGTCCTCCACCGAGGCGGCCAGCGCGACGAGTTCGGCCCGGCCGAAGCGGGCGCCGCGGAACGCGAGGACGTCCGCCGAGCGGCCGCGGACCCGCACCCCGGGCTGCGGGGCACCGCACGGGCAGTCGGCGAACTCGCCGGTGTCGCCGGTGCGGTAGCGCACCAGCGGGGTGACGGCCAGCTCGTGCAGGGTGCTGACCAGGATCTCGCCGTCGACCAGCTCGACGTACTGGTGCGGCAGCGGGTGGAAGACGTCGCGGGCGCAGCGCGGCCCGTTGCAGCCGATCGCCCAGGTCTCGACCGAGCCGTACAGGCCCCAGACCGCGATGTCGGGGAGGACCTCGGCGAGCAGCCGGGCGGTGGCGCCGTCCAGGCCGACGCCCACCCAGAGCAGGGTGCGCAGCCAGTGCGGACGGCGACCGGTGAGCCGGCAGTGCTCGAGCAGGGCGCGCAGGGTGGGGCTGTCGGCGGCCAGTGCGGTGGCGCCGCACTGCTCGAAGAAGTCGACCAGGCGGCCGAGGTCGTCGGTGTCGGGGGTGCCGTACGGGATGGCGGAGCAGCCGGAGAGTGCGGCCAGCGCGTTGCAGAGGTCGTGGACCGGCCAGAGCCGGGTGCCGCGGGAGAGGTTGAGCAGGACGTCGCCGGGGGCGAGCGGGGACCAGGCGCGCAGGATGTCACCGGCGAACAGGCAGCTCGGCACCAGGGTCGCGGACGGTTCCGCGGTGGTGCCGCCGCCCAGGTAGAGCACGGCGCCGCGGTCCTTGGCGAGGCCGCCGCGGACGCCGGACCAGACCGCCTCGCGGAGTTCGTCGGCGGAGAGCGGGTCGAGGACGCGGAGGTCGGCGGCACGGCGGTCCGCCGCGCCGCGGTACTTCTCCGCGAGGCCGGGAAAGCCGACGGCCCGGTTCAGGAGCGCCCGGACCTGCGGTGCGGTCGGCTCGGCCGCTCCGGCCGCGAATCCCCCCGTCTGCAGTGACATACGCCGCGTCCTTTCACGAATCGACGGTATTCCGAGGCACGCACGCACGTTCCGCGCATCGATAAGAACGATTCAAGAACCGACCGACCGGTTTGTCAATTGCCGAGGTCAGCGGGTACGGCTCCGCAGTCCGCGGCCAGGAACGGACAGCCGTCGGCGGGCGGCGCGGCAAGGCCGGGCAGCACCGCCCCCCAGAGCCGGGCCACCATCTCGGTGCGGCTGACGCCCGCGTTGCGCTCGCAGATCAGCAGTGCACCCGCAGCCATCGCGGCCAGCGCCATCACCGCCTCGCCCGGCACCACGCCCTCGCGGAGTTCGCCGCGGTCCGCCGCGGAGGCCAGCAGCGCACCGATCGGCGCCATCCACTCCGGGGGCCCGTCGCCGGCCGCCAGCGCGAAGCCCTCGGCACTGTCGAGCCGGACGCCGGAGCGGCAGACCGGGTCCCGGTCCAGCAGTCCGGCCACCGCCACCGCGACGTCCACCACGGCGTCCAGACCTGCACCGGGACCGTGCGCGGCGACGCATTCGGCGGTCAGCCGGCGCAGTTCCGCGCGCGCCTCCGCACGCACCGCCTCGATCAGCTCGCCCTTGGAGCGGAAGTGGTAGTACAGCGCCCCCTTGGACACCCCGGCGGCCCGGCTGATCGCGTCCAGGCCGGGCAGCGCGTCACCGCCGAGCACCTCCACGGCCGATTCGTCCAGCGCCGTGGCGGCGGCGACGATCAAGCTCCGCCTGGTCCGTTCGGCGCGCTCCTGACTGGGCACGGCACCCACCTCTCCTCTGCTTCCCACAACGGCGGGCCGGCCCCGCCGGACCGGTCCGCCCCGGGGCCGTGCGGCCCGGGAGCGATTCCCGCCCCGAAGTGAAACCGACCGAAGTCGCTGTTATATAAGTATCAAATGACCGGATCACGACAAGTATTTCCCCCGGCGCCGAGCCCATTCGGGAAATCACGAAGACGGCACAGACTCGCCGCATCGGACGGCTCGGCAGGCAGGCGGAAGCCGGGGGAATCGGGAACGCCGGAGAAGCTCCCGGGTTCGCCAGGAGGGACCGGGAGGAACGGGGAAGGGCCGGGCGACGCCTGACGGCCCGTACGCCGCGGACCCCGCCGGGGCGCGTACCGCGGGGCGGGCCGTCAGCCGGCCGGCACCGGCTCGGGCGCGGTCAGCCGGAGGCGGCCGGCCCACTCCGGCACGGCCAGGCCCGGCAGGATGAACGCCCAGAGCTCGGCGAGCCGCTCCTCGAGGTCCTCGCGGCGGGTGAACACCTGGGACACGATCTGGGTGCCGGTGAAGGAGCTGATGACGAATCGGGCGGCGGCGTCGACGTCCAGGTCCAGCCGGACGGAGCCCTCGCCCTGGGCGCGCAGCAGCAGGGTGCGGACGAGGTCGATCGAGGCGACGTACGGGCCCGGTGAGGGCTCGGAGAAGGAGCTCTCGATGGCGAGCCGGATGCTCGCCCGCACGGTCGGACTCTCCCGCAGGGCCGCCGCCATCGCGTACGACACGTCGATGATGGCCTGCAGGAAGGGGCCGGTGGCGGTGGCGGCGCTCTCCAGGGTGCCGACCTCGGCGCCCTGGATCTCCTCCGCGATGGCCTCCTTGGACGGGAAGTGGAAGTACAGGGCACCCTTGGTGACGCCGGCCCGGGCCAGGATCTCCGACACGCTCGCACCGGCGAAGCCGCTCTGGTCGAAGACCTCGGCCGCCGCCTCGACGATCCGCTGGCGCGTCCGCTCCGCCCTCTCCTGTCTCACCATGGCCATCCTCCCGACCTCGCAGCAGTTCGCAGCGCATCGTAGTGCACCGGCCAGTACAGCCGACGGTAAAACAGTCGATCCCGTAGGTTTGTTCCGGTGATCGGACGCCTGTGCACAGGCCGAACCGGGCCGGTCGCACCCCCTGCTCCGACAGACATACGGACCGGTCGGTATGCAGAACGGCCCGCCCGGAGGTCCGGACGGGCCGTGCGGCGATCGGGTGTGCTGCGGGCGTGCTGTCGGGCCGCGCTGCGGGCCCGCGCCCCCGTGGGGGTCAGCGCACGGTGTAGCCGCCGTCCACCGGCAGGACGGCGCCGGTCACGAAGGAGGCGCGGTCGCTGCAGAGCCAGGCGGCGGCCTCCGCGATCTCTTCCGGTGCGGCCGTCCGCGGCTGCGGGGTCGCCTCGTGCAGCCGGGCCTCGATGTCGGGGCGGATCGCCAGCCACTGCTCGATCATCTCCGACCGGGTGGTGCCCGGGGCCACCGCGTTGACCCGGATCCCCCGGGCACCGTACTCGTTGGCCGCCGCCTTGGTCAGGCCGACCACCGCGTGCTTGGAGACCACGTACGGCGCGGCGACCGGCGTCGCCACCAGCCCGGCGACGCTGCTGGTGTTCACGATCGCCCCGCCGCCGGCGGCCAGCATGGCGGGTATCTCGTGCCGCATGCAGGACCAGACACCGCGCAGGTTGACGTCGATGATCCGGTCGAAGACCGCCTGCTCCATCAGGTGCAGCGGCGTCTGCTCGGCAGCGAACCCGGCGTTGTTGAACGCGGCGTCGAGGCGGCCGTAGCGCGACACGGCCGTCTCCACGACCCGGGCGACCTCGGCGTCCGAGGTCACGTCGGTGACGGCGTAGCAGGCCTCCAGCCCCTTGCCGGTGAGCTCGTCGACGAGGTCGGCGAGCTGCTGCTCGCGCCGGGCGGCGAGCACGACGGCGGCGCCCTCGGCGGCGAAGACCCGCGCGGCGGCGGCACCGATCCCGCTGCTCGCACCGGTGATCAGCGCGACCTTCCCGCTGAGCAGGGCGTTCTGGACGGACATGGGCTCTCCCCCTGGGAGTTGCGGTCGGGAGCGGGACGGCGGGACGCCGGCCCGCATGCGGGTGCGGCGGCCCGAAGTCCCGCCCTCACGGGATTCCGGACCGCCGCACCCCGGACACCGCACAGCCTACGAACCACCGCTGACGAACAGTCAGGTGGAGTGGCCCGGGCCGGCCGGGTGCCCGCCCCGCGGAAGGCGTGGTCACCCGGCGCAGGCCGCCCACCGAGAGCGGGGGCATCGGGTGCGCGCCGCCGAAGTGGCCTGCTAGGCCTTTCGGTTGGGGACGGACCAGCCGCCTGGCTTGTCGAAGCCGGTGGTGGCCAGCGTGACGAAGAAGTGGGGGCCGACGATGTGGCCCTTCGCGACCACGTCCAGGTAGGCGGCGGCCGGGGCACCGTTCAGGTGGGCCGTGAAGGCCGCCTCGTCGGTGAAGGTCTCCAGGAAGACGAAGCGGGTCGGGTCGGCCGCGTCCGGGACGAAGTGGAAGCCGATGGTGCCGGGTTCGCCGGTCAGCGAGAGGTAGCCGTCCGCCTTGGCGACCTTGAGGAACTCCTCGCGGTACTCCGGCTGCACGTGGGTGAACTCGGCAACCACGGTGAAGACGTGGCCGTCGTCGCCGCGGCTGGACGCCACCCGACCGGTGCCGTCGTCGGTCGCGAGCGAGTAGTTGGCCACGGTGGTGGTGGGGCCGGTGACGCCGAAGGCGGCGAGCAGGGCTGCGAAGTTCCGGGCGTAGGGGCCGCGGCTGTGGGCACGGTGGGCGGCGGCGGAGGAGAAGGTCTCCGCGACGACGATCCGGTCCGGGTGCTCCGGGTCCGGCACGACGTGGACGCTCTCGGTGCCGGGCTCGTGGCGGCGCGAGGCGTAGCCCTCCTGCTGCGCGGCGGCGAGGACGATGTCGCGCACGGCGGCCGGGATGTGGTCGTAGCCGGAGATCACGGTGTAGGCGACGCTGCTGTCGCCGAGGTTGGGCATGGTGTCGCGGGGGCGGGCGGCCAGCGCCCCCGGGGCGGCGCCGGCCAGCAGGGCGGCGGCGAGGACGACGGGCAGCAGGGCTCTGACGGGTCTCATGGTGGGACGTCCTTCCGGATGGGTGCGGGTGGGTGGGACCGGCCGCCCGGGACGGGCGACCGGAGTCGGTGACGCCGGACGGGCACGGGCGTGCCCCGGCGGGAGATGCCTCGCCGGTCCGGCAGGAGGGCGGCGGCGGCCGCGACAGGGGCTCAGACCTGGGCGGTCGGCAGCACCACGATCTGCGAGAGGTTCACGTGCCGGGGCAGTGCCGCGGCATGCGCGACGATCCCGGCGATGTCGGCGTCGGTGAGCACCTCGATGGACCGGCGCAGGCCGTCCAGCCAGGCCTGCGCGGACGGGTCGTCCAGGTGGTCCATCAACTCCGTCTCCACCACGCCCGGTTCGAGGGCGGTGACGCGGATGCCGCGCGGGCCGAACTCCGTCCGCAGGTTGCGCGACAGGTGGCTGACCGCGGCCTTGGTGGCGCAGTAGAGGGCGAAGTTCGGTGCCGAGATCTGCGCGGCGATCGAGGAGACGGTGAACACGTCGGCCGGTCCGCCGGACCGTGCGGCCCTCGCCAGCTGGGGTTCGAAGACGTGGATCGTGTGCACCAGACCTGTCAGGTTGGTGTCGATCATGCGCTGCCACTGCTCGGTGCGGCCGAGCTCGAACGGGGCGGTGAGCATCGTCCCGGCGCCGGCGACCAGCAGGTCGACCGTGCCGAGGGCGGCCACCCGGTCGGCGGCGACCGCCAGGGCGGCGGCGTCGGTCACGTCGACCGGTACCGCGAGGGCGGTTCCGCCGGCCCCGGTGATCTCGGCGGCGAGCGCCTCCAGACGCTCCTCGCGGCGGGCGAGCAGGGCGACCCGGGCGCCGCGCCCGGCCAGCAGCCGGGCGGTGGCGGCGCCGATGCCGCTGGCCGCGCCGGTGACGACGGCGACTCTGCCGCTCAGGGATTCGGACATGGCGGGGACCGCCTTTCTTCGGGGGCGGCCCGGTCGCTCCGGCGGCCGGGCCGGGGGACGGGGTGGCGCCTGCCCGCGGTCGCCGCCGCCGCGACGGGGGCGCAGCGGCGGACGGACCGGGAAGCCTGCGGGTCAGGCCGGGTAGACGTCGCCGGGCAGCTTGCGGTCGGCGCCGACGGTGGCGATGTGCCAGTAGGGGTACGGGACGCGGGCTTCGCTCACCTTGTCCAGGGCGGCCACCTCGTCGGCGGAGAGCTCCCACTCCATCGCCTTGAGGTTGTCCTCCAGCTGGTGGAGCTTGGTCGCGCCGATGACCGCGGAGGTGATCTGCGGCCGGGAGAGCACCCAGTTGATGGCGACCTGGGCGACGGTGGCACCGCGCCCCTCGGCGATCCGGGCCATCTCGTCGACGATGTCGTACGCCTGCTCCTGGTCGGTGAGCGGAGCGGACTCGGCGGGGGTGGCCTCGGCCAGGCGGCTGCCTGCCGGGCGGCCCTCGCCGCGCCGGTACTTGCCGGTGAGGAAGCCGCCGGCCAGCGGGCTCCAGGCGGTGATGCCGACCTTCTGGTCCTGGGCGAGCGGGATGATCTCCCACTCCAGGTCGCGGGCGCCGAGGTTGTAGTAGCCCTGGTAGCAGACGAAGCGCTCCAGGTTGCGGCGCTCGGAGACGGAGAGCGCCTTCATCAGCTGCCAGGCCGCGAAGTTGGAGACGCCGATGTAACGGACCTTGCCGGAGCGGACGAGGTCGTCGAGCACCCGCAGGGTCTCGTCGAGCGACGTCCGCGGGTCGAAGCCGTGCAGGTGGTAGAGGTCGATGTAGTCGGTGGCCAGCCGGCGCAGGCTCGCGTCGACGGCCGCGTTGAGGTGGTGGCGGGTCGACCCGAAGTCGTTGGGGCCGTCGCCGTCCACCCGCCAGCGGCCCTTGGTGCCGATCACCACGCGGTCGCGGACCTTCGCGAGCGTCCGGCCGAAGAACTCCTCGCCCATGCCGTTCTTGTAGACGTCGGCGGTGTCGAAGAAGTTGATGCCGGAGTCCAGCGCGAGGCCCATCAGGCGGTGCACGTCCTGGTCCTGGACGGTTCCGAACTCGGACCAGTTGCGGTCCGGCGCCCCGAGGAAGGAGGCACCTCCGCCGAAGGTCATGGCGCCGAAGCAGAGTTCGGACACGGCCAGGCCGGTGTCGCCCAGGTAGCGGTAGCGCATCGGGGGGTCTCCCTGTCAGTTCGTCGAATGTCGCTGCGTCGGATGCCGCTGCGTCGGATGTCGCCGTGTCGGTCCGGCCCCGGCCCGCGGGGCGACCACCGTAAGACTCGAGAAGACCATAAGATCTCGAATAGTCATCGTCAAGCCGGAGGCAATGAAAGAACCTCCACTCCCATCAGATCTCGAATGATGCTACGGTTTCGACGCAAACGCGCATGACGGATCGTCATGCGCGCCGCGAACAGGGCTGTGAGCAGCCGGAGGAGAAGACCGTGAGCACTGTGACCGTGGTCGGCCGGGCCGTCGCCAAGCCCGGCAAGCGGGACGAACTGGAGCGCCGTCTGCGTGCGGTGATCGTCCCGACGCACGCGGAGGAGGAGAGCATCCACTACTCCATGCACCAGGACCTGGACGACCCCGACGTGTTCCTCGCCATCGAGCGCTGGCCCGGCCGGGACGCGCTGGAGCGGCACCTCGGCACCCCGCACCTGACCGAGCTGGCCGGGCTGCTCGACGACCTGCTCGCCGAGCCGCTGGAGCTGCGGGTGCTCGGCCAGCTGCACGAGGGCGACTCCCCCAAGGGCGTGCTGTGAGCCGCACGGCCGTGGCCCTGCTCGGCACCGGCATCATGGGCGCCGGCATGGCCCGCAGCCTGTGCCGGGCCGGTCTCGACGTCCGGGTGTGGAACCGCACCCGGGCCGCCGCCGAACCGCTGGCCGCCGCGGGCGCGGTCGTCGCCGGCACGCCGGCCGACGCGGTGCGCGGCGCCGACGTCGTGATCACCATGGTGACCGACGGCCCGACCGTGCTGGAGGTGGTCCGCGCGGCCGCCGACGGACTGACGGCCGGCCAGGTCTGGCTGCAGACCTCCACGGTGGGCCCGAGCGGATTCGCCCCGCTCGCCGCGTTCGCCGCCGAGCACGGCCTCGACCTGGTCGACGCACCCGTCCTCGGCACCCGGCAGCCCGCCGAGGCCGGTCGGCTGGTGGTCTTCGCGGCCGGTTCGCAGCGCGCCCGCGCCGCCACCGTCCAGGTGCTGGCGGCGATCGCCGACCGCACCGTCTGGCTGGCCGACGACGCGGCGGGCGCGGCCGCCTCCCGGCTCAAACTGGTCGTCAACAGCTGGGTACTGGCCACCGCCACCGGTGCCGCCGAGGCGATCGCCCTGGCCGAAGGTCTGGGCCTGGACGCCCGGATGTTCGCCGAGACCGTCGCCGGCGGGGGCCTCGACAGCCCGTACCTGCAGGGCAAGGCCGCGGCCGTCGCCGCCGGGGACTTCTCCCCCGCCTTCGGCCTGGCCACCGCGGCGAAGGACGCCCGCCTGATCCTCGCCGAGGCGGAGGACGCCGGTCTGCGCCTCGACATGGCGGCGGCCGTCGCCGCCCGGTTCGCCCGCGCCGTCGAACAGGGCCACGGCGGCAAGGACCTCGCCGCCACCTACCTGGTCAGCACCGACGGCCCCGCCGCCGGCTGACCGCAGCACAGCCGCACCACCCGCGCACCGCACCGCACTCCGCACATTGCACCGCACCGCACCGCACCGACAACCACGAGTCCGAGGGACACCGCATGCGCGCGATCGTCAACACCCCTGCCAGCGGCGACGTGGCCTTCCGCGAGGTCGCCGATCCCGCTCCCGCCGCCGGCGACGTTCTCATCGACGTCAAGGCCTTCTCCGTCAACCGCGGCGAGATCATCAACCTGCCCACCAACGACGAGGGCTGGCGGCCCGGCTGGGACGTCGCCGGCGTGGTCGCGGAGACCGCGAACGGCTTCACCGCCGGCCAGCGCGTCGTGGCGCTCTCGCTCGCCGACGGCTCCTGGGCCGAGCGGATCGCCGTACCGGCCGGCTTCGTCGCCGCCCTGCCGGACACCGTCGGCTTCGCCGAGGCCGCGACTCTGCCGGTGGCCGCGCTCACCGCGCTGCGCCTGGTCCGCGAGTCGGGCACCCTGCTCGGCCGGCGGGTGCTGGTCACCGGTGCGGCGGGCGGCGTCGGCCGGATCCTCGTCCAGCTGGCCGCCGCGGCCGGCGCGGAGGTCACCGCCGTCGCCCGCAACGCCGAGCGTGCCAAGGGCCTCACCGAGCTGGGCGCCACCGCCGTCGTCAGCGACCCGGCTGAGGCCGAGGGCCCGTTCGCGGTGGTGTACGAGGCCGCGGGGGGTGCCTCGCTCACCACGGCGCTGGAGCTGGTCGGCCCCGGCGGCACGGTGTTCAGCTACGGCAACTCCTCCGGCGAGGACACCCCGGTGTCCTTCTTCCGCTTCTTCGGTGGCCACGAGCAGGCCACCCTGCGGCACTTCGTCTTCGTCACCGGCGCTCCGGTGGACGAGGACCTCGCCGCGCTGGCCGGCCTGGTCGGCTCGGGGTCGCTCTCGGTGGAGATCGCCTACCGCGAGGACTGGCAGCGGATCAACGAGGCGCTCGCCGCGGTCCGCGAGCGCCGGGTGGCCGGCAAGGCCGTGCTCACCATCGGCTGACTCCCGGCCGCCGGCAGGGTCCCGGCCGACGGCCCGACCCCCGCACCGTCGGCCGGCGGCGCGGACCGCGGGGCGGGAGGGCTGCGGTGCCTCCCGCCCCGTTCCGGTGCCGCCGCCCGGACCGGCCCGCGCCCCGCAAGCGGCGGGGGGGCGGGG
>NZ_JAHTIK010000001.1:2057104-2058871 GCF_025655475.1 Kitasatospora sp. DSM 101779
GGGGCGGGAGGGCTGCGGTGCCTCCCGCCCCGTTCCGGTGCCGCCGCCCGGACCGGCCCGCGCCGCGCTCAGCGGCGGGTGTCGGCGAGCAGCCGGGCGGCGTGCACCCGGCCCGCGTGCTCCACCAGATCGACCAGTACCTGCTTGCCGGACGCCCGCCGCCGGGCGTCGCAGGCCACCACCGGGGTGTCGGCGTCGAGGTCGAGCGCGCGGGCCACCTCCTTCGGGCCGAAGTCCCGGGTGCCGGCGAAACGGTTCACCGCGACGACGAACGGGATCCCCCGGTGCTCGAAGAAGTCCACCGCCGGGAAGCAGTCCGTCAGCCGCCGGGTGTCCGCCAGCACCACCGCGCCGAGCGCGCCCTGCGCCAGCTCGTCCCAGAGGAACCAGAACCGGTCCTGGCCGGGGGTGCCGAACAGGTACACCGACAGACCCTCGCGGATGGTGATCCGGCCGAAGTCCATCGCCACCGTGGTGGTGGTCTTCTGCTCCACCCCGCCCAGGTCGTCCACGCCGCGGCCGGCCGTGGTCAGCTGCTCCTCGGTGCGCAGCGGCCGGATCTCGCTGACCGAGCCGACCAGCGTCGTCTTGCCGACCCCGAAGCCTCCGGCGACCAGGATCTTCAGCGCGAGCACGGAGCCGTCAGAGAGCGCGGAGTCCATTGATGACCTCCTGGAGGATGTGCTCGTCGGGGAGCAGGGCGGGCGGGACGGGCCGGCTGACCCGGATGTACTCGGCGTCCAGCAGGTCGCCGAGCAGCACCCGCACCACGCCGAGCGGCAGGTCGACATCGGCGGCGATCTCCGCGACGGAGAGTGCGTTGCCTCGGCAGATCTCGAGGATGACGGCCTGTTCGGG
The DNA here is from genome assembly GCF_025655475.1 of Kitasatospora sp. DSM 101779. Lineage (GTDB taxonomy): Bacteria > Actinomycetota > Actinomycetes > Streptomycetales > Streptomycetaceae > Kitasatospora. The sequence continues at coordinate 2,057,963 of NZ_JAHTIK010000001.1, forward strand.
GCCGACGGGCAGGTCGATGCCCTCGGGGACGTCGCTGACCACCAGGGCGATCAGGTCGAACTCCGCCCCGGCCGGCCGGGTGCGGCCGTTGGTCATCGCGTACGGCCGGACCATCGGGCCGGCCGCGTCGTCGTACCACTGGACGGGCGAGTCGGGCGGCGGCGGGTAGCCGAACGGGCTGCCCGGCAGGTAGCGGCGCGGCGGGGACGGCATCGGTCTCAGCCCCCCGCCGTACTGCGCGGCGCCGCGTACAGGTGCTCGCCGACCCGGCGCACCAGGCGGGCCATCTCGTAGGCGATCAGCCCGAGGTCGGCGTCGGCGGTGGAGAAGACGGCGAGGCAGGTGCCCTGGCCGGCGGCGGCCACGAAGAGGAAGCCGTGCTCCAGCTCGACCATGGTCTGCCGGACCTCGCCGGCATCGAAGTGCCGGCCGGCGCCCTTGGCCAGGCTGTGGAAGCCGGAGGCGACCGCGGCCAGGTGCTCGCCGTCCTCCCGGCCGAGGCCGGCGGAGGTGCCCATCGCCAGGCCGTCCGCGGAGAGCATCACCGCGAACCTGACCTGGGCGACCCGGGAGACGAGTTCGTCGAGCAGCCAGTTGAGCTCGCCCGCGTGGTGCGTGGTGCCGATCATCGGTGCTCTCCTCCGGTGGGGTTCGGTCGGATCGGTTGCTCGGTGGTGCCGCGGGCCCAGCCGCGCTGGAAGGCGGACATCGCGGCGCGGGCCTCCTCGGGGTTCCGGCCGACCGGCTGCCCGGCGTCCCCGCGCGGCACGGTCCGCGGCCGGGCCGGTGCCTCGCGCAGCTGCGGGACGAGGCTGGCCTGCCGCACCCGGCGCGGCAGTTCGCCGTCGCCGCCGCCCTCGTGGCCGGTGCCGCCGGCCGGGGCGGATCCGGCGGCCGACACCGCCGGGA
>NZ_JAHTIK010000001.1:2058896-2110883 GCF_025655475.1 Kitasatospora sp. DSM 101779
GCCCACTGCGGGCCGGGTGCCGTCGGCGCGGAACGGCGTCGGCCGCAGGACGCCCGGGTCGTCCCCGAGGGCGCCGAAGGGCGCGGCCGTCGGCAGCGGGCGGACGGCCGGCGGTGCCTGCCGCTCGGGCAAGGGCGCGGCCGCCGGGGCGGGGGCGGGTGCCGGCGTCTCCGGTCGCGCATCGACGGCCGGCTCCGCGGGGGCGGCCGCCTCCACCTCCGGAGCCGGTTCCACGTCGGCCGGCGCCGCGGTCTCCAGCAGGGCGGTCGGCAGCAGCACCACCGCGGTGGTGCCGCCGTACGCGGAGGGCCGCAGTGCCACCCTGACGCCGTGCCGGCGGGCGAGGCGGCTGACCACGAACAGGCCGAGCCGGTCGCTGTCGAAGAGGTCGACCTGCTCGGCGGCCTCGATCCGCCGGTTGGCGTCGGCGAGGGCCTCCGGGCCCATGCCGAGCCCGCGGTCCTCGATCTCCACGGCGTAGCCGTTGCCGACCTGCTCACCGCGGATGTGCACCTTGGTGTGCGGCGGTGAGAAGCCGGTGGCGTTCTCGACGAGTTCGGCGACCAGGTGGGTGAGGTCGGCCACGGCCTGCCCGGAGACCGCCGCGTACGGCAGCCGGTGCACCTCGACCCGGGCGTACTCCTCGACCTCGGCGACGGCGGCCCGTACCACGTCCATCAGCGGGACGGGCTTGCGCCAGGCCCGGCCGGGGGCGGCCCCGGAGAGGATGATCAGACCCTCGGCGTGCCGGCGCATCCGGGTGGTGAGGTGGTCCAGACGGAAGAGGTCGGCCAGCTCGGCCGGGTCCTCGGTGCGGCGCTCCATCGCGTCCAGCAGGGTGAGCTGGCGGTGCACCAGCACCTGGCTGCGCCGGGCGAGGTTGACGAAGACGCCGGAGACGCCGGACAGCACCTCGGCACGCTCCACCGCCGCGGTGACCGCGGCCCGCTGCACCCGTCCGAGGGCACCGTGCACCTGGCCGATCTCGTCACCGCCGTGCGGCGTCAGTGGCGCCTCGGCGGCGATGTCGATCTCCTCGCCGGCACGCAGCCGCCGCATGGTGGCGGGCAGGGTCCGGCCGGCGAGTTCGAGGGCCGAATTGCGCAGCCGGACGAGTTCGGTGACCAGGCCGCGGCCGATCTGGACGGAGATCAGCAGCGAGGCGAGCACGGCGGCGAGACCGAGCAGCACGGCGAGCCCGGCCGGGGTGAACAGGCCGAGCGCGTACGGGTCGGAGCGTTCGGCGGCGGCACTGCCGGCGGCCCGCTCGACGGCGGCCAGGCCGCGGGCGGTGGTGTCGGCGAGGTCGGCCCAGCGGTCGGCGGGGGCGGCCTGCAGGGCGGCCCGGCCGTCGGGGGCGTCCCGGACGGCGTCCTCGAGGCGGGCGAGTTCGCGGTAGTCCGCGCCGCCAGTGACGGCCTGCAGGGCGGAGCGGTCGGCGGGGCGCAAGTCCCGGGAGGCGGTCTGCTCGAAGAGCCGCCGGGCGTAGACGGCGGCGCCGAAGTCGCGGTGCTGGGGCTCCTCGAGGCGGCCGGCGGCCTGGCCGGCCCGCAGCAGGGCGTCCTCCCGCGCGAGCAGTTCGCGGGCGCGGGCGAACTCCAGGAGCACCCGGGCGTCGGAGGCGACCCGGTGGTCCTGCAGGGCGGTGACCGAGCCGGTGACCTCCAGGGCGCGGTCGACCGCGGCCGTGTAGGCGGCGTACGTCTCGGGCCAGCCGGCCTGGTGCTGGAGGACCTTGGCGCGCAGCGCGGGCAGCGCGGCGACGGCGGCGGTGAGTTCGTCGACCCGGCCGGCGGTCTCGTCGCCGAGACCCTCGGCGTCGGCCCGGTTGTAGCCGTCGGCGAGGTGCAGCGGGGCGGCGGCCCGGTCGGTTGCGGCGGCGGCCTCGCGCAGCGCGTTCTCCCGGCCGGGCGGGCCGCCGGCGAGCAGCTGACCGGCGGCGGTGCGTTCGGCCTGCAGGCCGGTGACGGTGGCGGCGACCGGGTCGAGCACCGTCCGCCCGACGGCCTTGAGGTGCAGGGTGTCCCAGACGCCGCGGGCGGTGGTGACGGTGGCGAACGACCACAGGGCCAGGACGGAGACGACCGGCACCATCAGCAGGGCGACGATCCTGGCACGGACGGTCCGGGGCCGCAGCCGCAGCCCGCCGCGCGGCGGGGGCGCGGACGGTACGGGGTGGCCGGTGGCGTCGGCGGTCTCCTCGCGGGCCTGCGGGCCGCGGTGGCGGCCGGCGGGTCCGGTGCGGCCGGGGCTGCGTCCGGCGGGGCTCGGTCCGGCGGCCGGTGCGCTGCGCGGGATGCCGCGGCGAACTCGCATGGCGGGCTGGTCCTTTCGAGCGGTGAAGTCAGGGGCGCCCGTACGCCTTGGAAGACGACTGCTAGGCCGCGCGGTCGAGGTCGGCGGCGCCGAGGTCCTCGATGGCGAGTTCGCCGGCCTCGCGGTAGGCGGCGCGCTCCTGGGCGGTGGGGGACAGTGCGACGAACGCGGAGGTGAGGAAGAGGAAGGAGCCGAGGCCGACCGCCAACGGGAAGACGAACTGCATCGGGGTGGCGCCGCCGAGGTCGGTCCGGGCCGGGTCCAGGTGGACGTGGACGGCGGCCATGCCGGTGTAGTGCATGCAGCTGACCGCGACGCCCATGATCAGGGCGGCGCCGCCGGCGGCCACCAGGGTGCGGATGGCGACGGCCGCCCAGAGGGCCGCGGTGGCGGCGCCCACGGCGATGGCGACGGACAGCACGACGGTGGCCGGGGTGTACTCGACCGTGCCGTGCAGCCGCAGCGCGGCCATGCCGAGGTAGTGCATGGCGGCGACGCCGACGCCGGTGGTGAGGCCACCGAGCAGGATGCTGCGGTTGCGGTGCCGGCCGTAGCCGACGGTGAAGACGCCGATGCCGACGACCACCACGGCGACGAGCAGGCTGAGCACGGTCAGCGGGACGTCGTAGCGCAGCTCGGTGCCCTCGACGGTGAAGCCGAACATCGCGACGAAGTGCATGGTCCAGATCCCGGAGCCGATCGCGGCGGCGGCGGTGAGCAGCCAGTTGCGGCGGGACGGCCCGGTCGCGGACAGCGCCCGGAGGGTGCACCGCAGCCCGAGCGCGGCACCGACGCAGGCCATCAGGTACGACAGGGCCGGGGTCGGCCAGCCGAAGCTGACGTGGTTCATGGTTCCCATCAGGGCCTCCGAAGGACGTGACCGGACGGTCGGTCATATGCCGCTCGCATGTGCGAAGGGCTTCTCGGATGCGGAGGACGCTACCCAGCGTCCGCAAATGGTCACCGGAAGATGTGAAAAGCTGCCCGCCGAGACCGTCGGTTGTGCTCGAATGGGCGGGCTCCGTGTGCCGCAATCGCTGATGAGCTGTTATGCCCGGTTGTGGACAGGGCTCGTGCGCCGCCCTTCTGCCCGCGCACCGGCGCGGTCGTGGTCACGCCTCGACGGCCCGCACGACGCGCCCCACCCGTTGCGCCGGGGGCACCCCCTCCCCACGGTCGCGTCGACCGTGGTGGCCCTCCCAGCCCACCACCTTCACCGTCAGCCACACCCCCTGCACCGTCAAATAGCGTCTGACACCTCAGGGAAGCGCGCGGCCAGGGGCGCGTGGGGGCACCTCCCGGCCGCAGGCTGGGGGAGGACCGCGCAATTCGGATGCGGGCCACCGAACAGATCACGGCTTGACCCCGTCTGTCCGGACACCCACCCCCACACCGCGCAGTTCCCCGTGCCCCTGGCGGCACACCCCTCAGGCCGGGACGACCCATCAGGGGCGCGTCCTTACCTCCGGGTCAGCCGTACCCGGACCGGGCCGCGGGCCTCCAGGGTGATGGCCTGGCCGAGCGGGACCGCGGCGTCCACCGTCTCCACCTCGAACTCCCGCAGGACGGAGGCGAGCGCCAGCACCGACTCCAGCATCGAGAAGTGCTGGCCGATGCAGGCCCGCGGCCCGCCGCCGAACGGGAACCAGGCGTAGCGGTGCCGGCCCGCCTCCCGCTCCGGGGTGAACCGCTCCGGGTCGAACCGCTCGGGCTCCTCCCAGTGGCCGGGGTGGCGGTGCGTCACGTACGGGGAGACCAGGACGTCCGCGCCGGCGGGGATCCGCACTCCGCCGATCTCGCTGTCCGCCACCGCGCGTCGCCCGATCACCGCGGCGGCCGGGTACAGCCGCATGGCCTCCTTCAGCACGGCCGTGGTGTACGGCAGGTCCGCGAGGTCGTCGGCCTGCGGCGGCCGGTCGCCGAGCACGGTGAGCGCCTCCTCGCGGGCGCGCTTCTGCTCCGCCGGGTTCTTGCCGAGCAGGTGCAGCGCGAAGGCGAGCGAGGTGGCGGTGGTCTCGTGGCCGGCAAGCAGGAAGATCAGGACCTGGTCGCGGAGTTCGGACGGGTCGAGCCGTTCGCCGTCCTCGCCGCGGGCGGCGGCCAGCAGTCCGAGCAGGTCGTCGGAGTCCTGTCCGGCGCGGCGGGCGATGATGGCGTCGCAGACGGCGTACAGCTCGCGCTCGGCGGCCTGGGCCTCGCGGTTGCCGGGGGTGGGCCACTGCCGGGGGATGCGGACGGGGGCGAAGCCGCGGTCGCGGACGTACGCGCCGAGCACCGGGAAGGAGCGGCGGACGGCGCCGATCGCCTCCTCGACGTCGGTGCCGAACAGGATCCGGGCGACGGCCCTCAGCGCGAACCGGGACATCTCCTCGGCCGCGTCGACCACGCCGTCGGGCACGGCCGCCCAGCGCTCGATCAGGGCGGCGGACTCCAGGGCGACGGCGTCCGCATAGGTGTCGACCCGCCGCTTGGTGAACAGCGGCTGGACGAGCCGGCGCTGGCGCTGGTAGTCGGCGTCCTGGGCGGTGAGGAGGCCGTTGCCGAGGCTGAGCCGGACCTCCTCGTACAGGGTGTTGTCCTTGCGGAAGTCCGCGGCGCGGGTGGCCAGCACCTGCTGGGCGCCCTCCGGCGAGAACACCATGTAGAACTCGACGCGCAGGCCCGGCGGGCCCGCGGTGAAGCGGACCACGTCGCCGTGCTCGCGGTGCGCGGCGAGGTAGGCGGCGAGCGGGTCGCGGGTCAGGTCGAGCATCGAGCCGATCAGCGGCAGCCCCGTCGGGCCGGGTGTCCGGGTGGTGGCCTGCACAGTCTCCCCCTCGGGTTGGATCTCTCCTGAGCCCAAACTAACTGAGTGGTCGTCAGGAGAGTAGGGCGTGTGTGCGGACCGTCCCTGACGGTCCGCACACACGCCCGACCCGGGGTCACTCGTACTCGGTGCCGCCCTTGCGGGTGAGGTAGGCGCCGCCGACCGCCTTGGCGATGGCCCGGCCGCCGGTGACGGGGCTGTGGCGCTCGGTCTGCGTCCGGACGACCACGCCCTCGCGGATGTGCAGTTCCTTGCCGGAGAGGGTCTCCCTGCCCTCGGCGAGCTCCAGGACCACGGCCTGGTCGTAGGGGCCGCGCCACAGCTCGGGCACCACCGGCAGCTCGCCGCCGAGCATCTCGGCGGCGTCCAGCCAGCGCAGCTGCCCGTCGACGACGGCCGACACGTCGAACACCGCGTAGCCGGGCAGCTCGGTGCGGCCGGAGGCACCGTAGGTGAGGTCCTGCACGCCGGCGCCGAAGACCTCGCCGAAGACGCCGACCCGGCTGGCGCCGATCCGCTCGGCGAGGGCGGCCGCCACCTCGGGGACGCCGTGCGCCCGTACAGCCCGCCAGTACAGGTTGCCGCCGTCCTCCTTGAGGGCCAGGCCCTGGGCGCCGATGCCCTTGGAGGAGACCTGCACCTCGCCCGACTCGGCGTGGTAGGTGACCAGGCAGCAGCTGCCGTGCACCTTCTCGGTGACGACGACGGGCTCGCCCGGCTCGAAGACGGTCGGGAAGCGCTTGAGGTTCTCGATGTCCACCCAGGGCAGCAGGTCGGGGGCGGCCTCGACGTCGCCGTTCATGTGGGTGGGGATCGGCGGTCGCCACTTGGTGATGCCGAGGCGCTCCGCGAAGTCCTCGCCGCTCTCGGCGGCCGCGGCCAGGTCGACGTCCGCCAGCTCGCGCGGGCGGCAGACGATGCCCTGCGACAGCTCGCCGCGCAGCCGGACGGCCTTGACCCGGTCGGCGCCGGAGCCGGCGAGCCGCCCGGTCAGCCCGAGCTCCTCGATCAGCGCGGCCGGCAGCACGGCCTGCTCGGGGATGTACACGGCGGTCTCGCCGGTGCGGTACGCGCCCTTGGCGACCACCGCCCGGTAGAGGCCGATCTGCGCCAGCTCCAGGGCGTCGGCGTTCGGGTGCTCCAGGATGGTCAGGTGTTCCGCGGTGACGCGCAGTGTGGACATCGGTGTCCCTCCCCGTTCGATACGACGGGGACCACTCTGGCGGCGGCTCGGCGGCGGGGCCAGGGATTTTCGGCCGGGGGCATCGCACATGCGAGAGCAGTGGCGTCCGCATGCTGGCCTGTGCGATGAAACAGGGGACGTGGGGCCCGCATCTACGACAGTATGATCGCCGTTGTCACCGCACCTCCGCGCCTCCCAGCGGCGCGGCAGAAGGGGAACCCCCATGAGCACCCCAGGACGCCGTTCCGCCGTCGCCGCCCTTGCCGCAATCGCCCTCGCCGCCGGTCTCACCGCCTGCGGCAGCAGCGGCACCCCGAGCGGCAACGCCGCGCCGGCGTCCTCCGCCGCCCCCGCCGGGGCCCCGTCCTCGGCCGCCAAGGTCTCCGGCAGCCTGACCGTCTTCGCCGCCGCCTCGCTGAAGGAGACGTTTACCGCGCTCGGCAAGACGTTCGAGGCCGCCCACCCCGGTGTGAAGGTCACCTTCAACTTCGGCGGCAGCTCGGCGCTCGCCCGGAGCATCGTCTCCGGCGCCCCCGCGGACGTCTTCGCCGCCGCCAGCCCGGCCACCATGAAGACCGTCACCGACGCCGAGGCGGCCGAGGGTGAGCCCGCGGTCTTCGTGAAGAACACCCTGGAGATCGCCGTCCCCAAGGGCAACCCGAAGCACATCACCGGCCTCAAGGACCTCTCCGGCGTCAAGGTCGCGCTGTGCGCCAAGGAGGTGCCCTGCGGCGCCGCCGCCGTGAAGGCCCTGCAGGCGGGCGGGGTGAACATCACCCCCGTCACCCTGGAGCAGGACGTCAAGGGCGCCCTCACCAAGGTCGAGCTCGGCGAGGTCGACGCCTCGCTCGTGTACAGGACCGATGTGAACGCGGATGCTGCGAAGATCGACGGTGTGGAGTTCCCCGAGGCCGCCAAGGCCGTGAACGACTACCCGATCGCCGCGCTGGCCAAGGCGCCCAACGCCCCGGCCGCCGTCGCCTTCGTCGCGTACATCCGGTCCGCCGAGGCCGCCCAGGCCCTCACCGCCGCGGGCTTCCAGGCCCCGTGACGCCCGTTCCAGCCTCGACCCGCCGCCGCGCCCGGCGCGGCGGCGGGCGGGTGCCGTACGCCCTGCTCCTGCCGGCCCTGCTGGGCCTGGCCTTCCTCGTCCTGCCGCTGGTCGGACTGCTGGTGCGCGCGCCGTGGAGCGCGCTGCCCGAGCAGCTCTCCAGCCCCGAGGTGTGGCAGGCGCTCAGACTCTCGCTGATCTGCGCAACGGCGGCCACGGGGGTGTCGCTGGTGCTCGGAGTGCCGCTGGCCTGGCTGCTCGCCCGCACCGAGCTGCCCGGCCGGCGGCTGGTGCGGGCCCTGGTCACCCTGCCCCTGGTGCTGCCGCCGGTGGTCGGCGGCGTCGCACTGCTGCTCGTCCTCGGCCGCAACGGCATCGTCGGCCGCTGGCTGGACTCGGCCTTCGGCCTCACCCTGCCGTTCACCACCCCCGGCGTGGTGCTCGCCGAGGCCTTCGTCGCGATGCCCTTCCTGGTGATCAGCGTGGAGGGCGCGCTGCGCGCCGCCGATCCCCGCTACGAGGAGGCCGCCGCCACCCTGGGCGCCTCCCGGCTCACCGCCTTCCGCCGGGTCACCCTGCCGCTGATCGCCCCCGGCATCGGGGCGGGCGCGGTGCTCGCCTGGGCGCGGGCGCTCGGCGAGTTCGGCGCCACGATCACCTTCGCCGGCAACTTCCCGGGCCGCACCCAGACCATGCCGCTCGCCGTCTACCTGGCGATGGAGTCCGAGCCGGAGGCGGCGATCGCGCTCAGCCTCGTCCTGCTCGCGGTCTCGATCGCCGTCCTCGCGGGCCTGCGGGAACGCTGGATGTCGACGCCGTGACCCACCCCCGGAGCTCCCGATGACCCCGCCCGCCCTGGACGCCCGGCTGCGGGTCGACCGTGCCGCGTTCTCGCTCGACCTCGCGCTCACCGCCGCCCCCGGCGAGGTGCTCGCCCTGCTCGGGCCGAACGGCGCCGGCAAGTCCACCGCGCTGCGGGCGCTCGCCGGGCTGCTGCCGCTCACCGACGGCCGGCTCGCCCTGGACGGCACGGTGCTGGAGGACCCGGCGGCCGGCCTGCACACCCCCGCCGAGGAGCGCCCGGTCGGCGTGGTCTTCCAGGACTACCTGCTCTTCCCGCACCTCGGCGCGCTCGACAACATCGCCTTCGGTCTGCGCTGCCGGGGCCTGCGCAAGGCCGCCGCCCGGGAGGCCGCCCGGCCCTGGCTGGAGCGGATGGGCCTCGCCGGGCACGCGGCCAGCCGGCCGCGCAGTCTCTCCGGCGGCCAGGCGCAGCGGGTGGCGCTGGCCCGGGCGCTCGCCGTCCGGCCGCGGCTGCTGCTGCTCGACGAGCCGCTCGCCGCCCTGGACGCCCGGACGCGGCTCGACGTCCGGGCGCAACTGCGGCGGCACCTCGCCGAGTTCGAGGCGGTCGCGGTGCTCGTCACGCACGACCCGCTGGACGCCATGGTGCTCGCCGACCGGCTGGTGGTGATCGAGGACGGCCGCGAGGTGCAGTCCGGCACGCCCGCCGAGATCGCCCGGCACCCGCGCACCGACTACATCGCCCGCCTGGTCGGCCTCAACCTGTACCGGGGCACCGCCGACGGGCACACCGTCACCCTGCCGGACGGCACGGCCCTCGCCACCACCGAGCGGCTCACCGGCCCTGCCTTCGTGGCCTTCCCCCCGGACGCCGTCACCCTGCACCGCGGACGCCCCGACTCCAGCGCCCGCAACGCCTGGCCGCTCACCGTCGCCGGTCTCGACCTGCACGGCGACCGGATCCGGGTCGACCTGACCGGCCCGCTGCCGCTCGCCGCCGACCTCACGCACGGCGCCGCCGCCGAACTCGACCTGGCCCCCGGCCGGGAGGTCTGGGCCACCGTCAAGGCCGCCCAGACCCACGCCTACCCGGCCTGAGGTCAGGCCTTCTTCACCTTCTTCTCGAAGACGGAGAAGTCCACGACCTGGTCGGCCGCCGGCTCCTGCACGGTGAACGGCTTGTCGAACTCGCTGAAGTCGAAGGCGGCGGGCTCCGACCCCTGGGTCTGCTCCATCCGGATCAGGTACGGCTTGCCCTCGGTGGCGACGTGGAGGGTGAGGTTCTCGCCGTCCCCGGTGGTGACGGTCAGGCCGAAGGTCTTCACACCGTTGGTGGTGCCGGCGCTGCCCTTGGCGATCTTCTCCTTGCCCTTGTCGCTGTCGTCGGCGAACAGGCCCTTGATCAGGTTGCACATCATGGCGGCCTCCGCCAGCTCCGCCCGGGTGTCGCCGCCGGTGATGAAGCGGCCCTTGAAGAGTTCGGCGGCGATCGCGGCGTCCTGCGCGGTGGCGCCCGGCTCCTTCGCGACGGCCTTCTTCCAGGTGGTCTCGTCCGCCCTCAGCCAGGTCTTGCTGCCCGAGTGGCGGAGCTCGAACTGGCCCACCTCGGGGGACGCGACGGTGCCGCTGCAGTTCCCCTGCTTGTCGGAGGTCAGGTGGACGGCCAGCTTGCTGCCGTCCATGGTGAGTTCGCCGTCGACCTTCACCGAGGCGAGGGCCGCCATGGCCGCGTGCGCCTGCTCGGAGATCTGGTCCGCGGTCAGGGTGTCCACGGCCAGCGTGGGGACGGGGCTGGCGGACGGCCTGGCCGACGCGGGCGCGGACGCGGCTGCCGGGCCGCCCTTGTCGCCGTTGCACGCCGTGGCACCGGTGGCCAGCAGGGCGCACAGGACGGACGCGGCGACGGAACGCTTGGAAAGCATGGGGATCCCTCTTCGACGGAACACGAGCGGGAATCAGTATGGGACCGGGGGGTGACACGCCATTCGCCGGGGCCGCCCGTTTGACCAGCCCTTTCCAACCGCGGTGGCACGGCGTCGTGTACCGGCGGAGCTTCAGGCCGGGCGGACGAAGCCCGATTCGTACGCGGTGACCACGGCCTGGGTGCGGTCACGGGCGCCGAGCTTGCCGAGGACGGCGCTGACGTGGGTCTTGACGGTCTGCACGCCGAGCACCAGCTCTTCGGCGATCTCCGCGTTGGACAGGCCGCGGGCCATCAGCCGCAGCACCTCGGCCTCGCGGGCCGTCAGCGCCGCGCGGGCCAGGGCATGGGCGGCCCCGGTGTCGCCGCGGCCGGCCGCCAGTCGGCGGACGGCGGCGGGGAGGAGCAGCGAATCGCCGGCCTCGGCCAGCCGGACGGCGTGCACGATCTCGGCCGGGCGGGCCCGCTTGAGCAGGAATCCGGCGGCGCCGGCCCGCAGCGCCTCGTGCACGTAGTCGTCGTTCTCGAAGGTGGTGAGGACGAGGATCCGCGGTGGGTCCTCGGTGTCGCGGAGGATCGCGCGGGTGGCGGTGAGGCCGTCCACCTCGGGCATCCGGACGTCCATCAGGACGACGTGCGGCCGCAGCGAGCGCACCAGGCCGAGCGCCTCGGCGCCGTCCGCCGCCTCCCCGACGACGCGCAGGTCGCCCTGGGCCTCCAGGACGGCCCGCAGGCCCGTCCGGACGAGTTCCTCGTCGTCCACCAGCAGGATGTCGATCATTCGGCCAACCGTATCGGCAGACTGACGGACAGCACCCAGTCGCCGTCGATGCGGCCGGCCTCGGCCTCGCCGCCGAGCAGCACGGCCCGCTCCCGGACACCGCGCAGCCCCCGGCCGCCCCGGGCGGCCCTCCCGCCGCGCGGCGGACCGGCCGGCAGCGCGGTGGCGCAGCGCAGGCCGAGCCGGCCGGCGTCGATCGCGGCGCGGACCCGGATCGGCGTGCCGGGCGCGTGCTTGAGGGCGTTGGTGACGCCCTCCTGGACGATCCGGTAGGCCTCGCGGGAGACCACGCCGGGCAGTCTGGCGGCGAGCGCCGGGTCGACCGACGCCTCGACGGGACTGCCGGCGGCCCGGGCGGCCTCGAACAGCGTGGGCACCCGGTCGAGTCCGGGCCGCTCGGCGGCTGCGCCGTCCGGGGTCTCGCGGAGCAGGACGAGCATCCGCTCCAGGTCCTCCATGGCCTGCCGGCCGGTGGTCTCGATCGCCTCCAGGGCCTTCTCCCGAAAGGCCGGGTCGGTGACCTCGCGGGCGGCTCCGGCCTGCAGCACGGTGACGGTGAGCGCGTGGCCGATCGAGTCGTGCAGCTCCCGGGCGAGCCGGTTGCGTTCCAGCAGGCGTTCGGCGCGCAGCTCCGCGGCGGCCAGCCGGTCCGCCGCCGATGGGCCCAGCAGCCTTACGGCCAGGGCAAGTTGGAGCCTTCCGGCGAGCACGATCAGCCAGAGCAGGGCGAGGCAGAACGGCGGGAGCAGCAGCGGCCCCCAGGGCGGGGCGGTCAGCAGGTCGACGGCGAGCATCAGCCCGCGGACGGTGACCAGCCCGGCCACGAAGCCGAGACCCACCCGGGCGACCAGCCACCCGGCCGTCCGGCCGCGGTCGCTCCAGCTCGCCGACGGGGAGGCCCCGATGGACTCCGCCCGGCCGGGTGCCAGCAGCAGCCCGGCGAGCACCCCCTCGGCCCGCCGGGTGGCGGGCAGCAGCGCCGCCAGACCCAGCAGGGCGGTGTCCAGGCCTGCGCTCACCGCCACCGCCCACCAGAGCGGCCGGCCGGACTCGGTACCGGGATACACCAGCAGCACGGCGGTGACGAACACCGTGCCGGTCAGCAGGTGCAGCCAGCGCGCATAGGTGGCGGCCTGCAGCAGCGGGGCGAGGAACGGGGGCACGACGGCCATCCTCCCAGGTGGGCGCCGTGCACGGCCTCCCTCCCGGGAGGGAGGCGGTCCACTCCCGGGCGGGATGTCCCGGCGGCCCGGGCCCGGTTGGCTGGAGGCATCGACCAGGGGAGGTACGACGGTGATCGAGGTCAGGAACCTGACCAAGCGGTACGGCGCGACCACGGCCGTGGCCGGGCTGGACTTCCGGGTGGAGCCGGGCCGGGTGACGGGCTTCCTCGGCCCGAACGGGGCCGGGAAGTCCACCACGCTGCGGATGGTGCTCGGCCTGGACCGGCCGACCGCGGGCGAGGCGCTGGTGCACGGCCGCCCGTACGCCGCACTGGAGGCGCCGCTGCGCAGGGTGGGCGCCCTGCTGGACGCCCACGCGGTGCACGGCGGCCGGACGGCCCGCGGCCACCTGCGCTGGCTCGCGGCGAGCAACGGCCTGCCACGGCGCCGGATCGAGGAGGTGCTGGAGCAGGTCGGGCTGGCCGAGGCCGCCGACCGCCGCATCAGGGGCTTCTCGCTCGGCATGCGGCAGCGGCTCGGGGTCGCCGCCGCGCTGCTCGGCGACCCGCCGGTGCTGCTGCTGGACGAGCCGGTGAACGGCCTCGACCCGGAGGGCATCCGGTGGATCCGCACCCTGCTGCGCGGCCTCGCCGGTGAGGGCCGGGCGGTGCTGGTCTCCTCCCACCTGATGGCCGAGATGGCGCTCACCGCGGACCACCTGGTGGTGGTCGGCCGGGGCCGGCTGCTGGCCGACCTGTCCACCGAGGCCTTCCTGGCGCAGCACGGGCGGGCGAGGGTCCGGGTGCGCGCCGTCGACCCGCTGAAGCTGGCCGACCTGCTGCGGACCTCGGGCACGGCGGCCCGACCGGTGGAGGGCGGCGCCTGGGAGGTCTCCGGCGCCGCCCCGGAGGAGATCGGCGCGCTGGCCGCCCGGCACGGTGTCGCCTTGTACGAACTGTCGTTGCTGCAGGACTCGTTGGAGGAGGCTTTCATGAGGATGACCGCGGACGCGGTGGAGTACCGGGCGGTGGCGGCATGAGCGCGGCGCTCGCCCTGCGCGCGGAGTGGGCCAAGTTCACCACGCTGCGCTCCCAGTGGATCACCCCGCTGCTCGCGGTGCTGCTCACCACCGGCATCACCGCCGCCGTTCAGGCCGCGTACGGCCGCGTCGACACCTCGCTGGAGGACGACCCGGCCGGCGGCATCTACTACGGCCTGCTGTTCGGCCACGTCGCGGTCGTCTGCAGCGGCGTCCTGCTGGTCGGCCAGGAGTACGCCTCCGGCACGGTTCGCGCCTCGCTGGCGGCCGTCCCGCGGCGCGGCCGGTTCTACGCCGGAAAGCTGCTGCTCGGCACCGGGGTCGGACTGGTCGTCGGGCTCCTCTCGGTGGCCGGCACGCACCTGGCGACCGCCGCGACCGTGGGCCTCGACCTCGGGCAGCCCGGTGCGGGGCGCAGCGTCGTCGCCGGTGTGCTGTACCACCCGCTGCTGCTGGTGATCTGCCTCGGCGCCACCGCGATGCTGCGCAACCTCACCGCCGCGATGGGACTGCTGACGCCCGCGGTCTTCCTCGGCACGACCTTCCTCACCGCGCTGCCCGGGGTCCGCGAGGCGGCGTACTTCCTGCCGGACCGGGCCGGCCTGTACGCGATGAACTACCGCGCCGACCCGGCCGTTCCCTACGGGCACTGGACGGGTCTGCTGGTGATGGCGCTCTGGGCGGCGGCGGCCGCGTGGGGCGGGCTGGTCTCGCTGCAGCGGCACGACGCCTGACCACGGCGGGCCCGCGGCGGGGACGGCCGGGCCGGCGGGTAGGGTGACCGCCATGCATCTGGCTGTTCTGCCGCCTCCCGCCGCCTGAGCGGGCGGCGAGGCCACGGAAGACCGTGACTCCGGGGTGAGGCCCCGGGGCGGTCGGCGCTGCCCGCGGACGGGACCACGCGACCGACCTCTTCTGTGGGAGAACATCCATGTCCACCCCCTCCGCCCTGCCCGTCGGCCGGGGCCTGCTCTACATCACCTTCTCCGCGACGGCCTGGGGCACCGCCGGTGCCGCCGCCGCCCTGCTGTACGACGGCAGCGGGCTCGGCCCGCTCGCCCTCACGTTCTGGCGGTCGGTCGGCGGCGTCGTCCTGCTGCTGGCCGTCCGGGCCGGCACCGGGCGCCGGCGCGGTGACCGGCGGCGTCCGGCGGGTGCGGTGCTGCCGCTGCGCCGCCGGGTCGTCCGGATCGCGGTCAACGGCCTCGGGCTGACGGTCTTCCAGGCGGCGTACTTCGTCGCCGTCCAGCAGACCGGCCTGGCCGTGGCCACCGTGGTGACCCTCGGGTCGGCACCGGTGCTCGTCGCGGTCGGCGCCCGGCTGACCATGGGTGAGCGCCTCGGCGGCGCGGGCGTCGTGGCCGTGTCCGGCGCGCTGGCCGGCCTGGCCGTCCTCGTCCTCGGGGACGGCGGCAGCGGCGAGGTCCGGCCCGCCGGGGTGCTCTGGGCGCTGGTGTCGGCGTCCGGGTACGGCTGCATCACCCTGTACACCCGCCGGCTCGGCCGGGCCGGCGAGACGCAGAGCCCGTCGGCGACCACGCTCCGGTCGTTCGCGGTGTGCGCGGTCTGCCTGCTGCCGTTCGCCCTCGCCGAGGGGGTGCTGCCGCAGTCCGCGGGTCTCGGCCGGACGGTGCTGCTGCTGGTCTACCTGGCCTCGGTGCCGACGGCGCTCGCGTACGCGCTGTACTTCGCGGGCGCGGCGGTCGTCCGGGCCACCACGGCCTCGGTGATCGCCCTGATCGAGCCGGTGAGCGCGACGGGGATCGCCGTCCTGCTGCTCGGCGAGCACCTGACGGCGGCGACCGTCGCCGGAACGGCCGTCCTGCTCGCCTCCGTCACCGGCCTCGCCGTCGCCGAGGCGCGCCCGCTCGGCCGGACGGCCGCAGCCGGGACGGTCGCGGAGGACCGGCAGCCCTCCGGCGCAGCCGCGAGGTAGAAGCCGTACGCCCCCGGCGGCTCTCCCCCACACAGGGTCGTCGGGGGCCAGCCGCGTTCGAGGGCCGGCAGGCGGTAGCGGGGCTGCGGACGGGGGGTTCCCGGGTGGGGAGGGCGGCGAGGTCCCGGCAGAGCGCGGCAGCGCGGTCCGGGCCTTCGGCGGTGGCCCGGGGATGCGACCGGCCTCGATGACCCGTCGCCAGTCCGTGCACCACGCCGCCGGGCCGCAGCACCCGGGCGGCCTCGGCGAGCACCGGTTCGGCGTCCGGCAGCAGGTGGAGCAGCCGGACCAGGACGACGGCGTCCGCCCGGCCGGGTGCGAGCGGAAGCCGGGCGGCGTCGCCCCGCACCACGTGGCCCGGCATCCGGTCGGCGGCGACGGCGGCCACGCCACGCGGAACGGTCGACGCCGAGCACGGCCCGGCCGGGACGGCGCAGCCGGGCGGTGACGATACCGGTGCCGCAGGCGACGTCCAGCAGCAGACCGGCGCGGCCGGCAGCAGCCGTTCGACCGCCGCCGCCGCGGCCTCGGCGCGCTCCTCGCCACCGCGGGTCGCGCCGAGGTCACGGCCGCGCCGTCGTACTCGAGCACGGCCGGGCACAGCGTGTCTTCAAAGGAGTACGGGTGCCTCGTAGGGGGCCCGTGGGGCACCTGAACCGACCACTGGGCACCCTTCGAAGACGACTCCTACCGCAGGGCCGGGTGGTCGGCGACGACGGTGCAGCTGCCGGGGGCGATCTCGGTGAATCCGGCGTCCCGGACGAGCGGCAGGCCGCTCTCGGTGAGCGCGGTCCACGCCTCGGGGGCGGCGGTGCGGACGGCGAGGGCGAAGCCGCTCTCGGCCCACTCCTTTCTGCGGGTGTCGTCCAGCCGCCACCAGGCGAGCTGGGCGGCGTGGCCGGTCTGCGCCATGGTCTTGCCGGCGCTCATCTCCAGGGCGGGGTTGAGCCACAGCACCGGCCGTCCCTCGGCCGGGGCGGCGGGCGCGCCGGGGTCGTCCAGGTCGGTGCCGGAGACCTGCAGTTTGGCGAGCTCCTTGGGCCAGCCGTCCAGCGGGACGGGCGGGAAGACCCGGACCTCGGCGGTGGCGCCGGTGACGGTGATGCCGGGAAGTTCGCCGGCTTTGCGCCACTCGCCGCCGCGGGCCCGCCGGACGACCTTGCGGATCCGGGCGTCCTCCCAGGCGGCGACCCGCTCGGCCCACTCGCCGTCCCCGTCGGTGACCCGCGGATCGGCGAGCAGGGTCAGCACCGCACGCGCGGAGGTCTCCAGCGCGTCGGTGCGGGCGGGCGGGTCGGCCCGCTCGATCCGGACGACCAGGGGCAGCACGTACTGCTCCTTGCTGTCACGGTCGACGGGCTCGTCGGGGGTGCTCGGGGCAACGAAGGGAGAGCTCACCCCACCAGGATGCCAGCAGCCGCTGCGGCGTCAGCGCCGGTATCCGCGCTGGGGGTCGCGCTCCTCGGCGTCCTCGTAGCCGAGGAACCAGCCCTCGGGGTGGGTGGCGGCCAGCAGCTGGTCGATCCGGTCGGCGGTGTCCAGGTCCGGGTCGCCCTCGTCGGGCCCGTAGACGCCGAAGAGTTCGTCGGCGCAACCGTCCCAGTCGTAGTCGTAGAGGTCGGCGGGCAGGTCGCCCATCATGTCGGCGACCGACTCGGGCTGGGCACCGAGCAGGCTGCGGGCGTCGGCGAGGGCCATCCGCAGCGCCACCTCCTCGGCGAGGCAGCGGGGCAGCGGCCACTCGCCGAGCGAGAGGTCCTCGGCGAGGTCGTCGAAGGTGCGGGCGAGGGCCCGGCGCCAGGTGCGGTGCATCGACCAGGTGCGGCGGGGCAGCCGGGCGTACACCGTCCAGTCGGGCTCGTCGCCCTCGGTGACGGGCTCGTCCTCGTGCTCCTCCAGGTCGTCGTAGGCGGCGTCGGCGAGGCCGATCAGCTGGGTGTGGAGCAGGCAGGCCGTCCGGGGGGTCAGCGTCCAGTCGCCGCCCTCGCCGTCCTCCCCGTCCAGCGGGAAGAGCTCGGCGAAGTCGGGGGCGAAGTCGTCGGTGACGCTGATCTCCAGGGTGCCGCCGAGCGCCTCGATGCCGGGGACGGCGGCCACCAGCCGGTCCGGGTGGAGCAGCACGCCGAGCGCCGCGTTCGGGTCGTCGGCGACCTCCCGGAGCAGTTCGCTGCGCTGCCCGACGGGGTCGGCCCCGTCGAAGTCCAACTCGTCGACGGCCGCCAGCGCGGCGGCGCGCAGTGCCGGCCAGTCGGTGATGCGGATCCCGAGCACCACCGTCGCCTCGATCTCCTGCGCGCCGGAGTCCTCCGCCGCGCCCGGCCCCTGCGGATGATCGCTTCGCTCGCCCATGCGCCTACAGTACGGCCAGGGCGGCCCGGGAATCACCGGTGTCCGCCACCTTCTTCCGTGTGGTGGGCGGCGCGCGCCGGGGCGCCGCCCGGGCGGTCGCTGTCAGGGGCACCGGTCGTCCTCGGAGGCGTCGAGCACGACCTGCACGGCGGAGGCCTCGACGGTGACGGTGGCCCTGCTGCGCCAGCCGTCGAAGGACTTGGTGAGGGCGTAGGAGGTCCACGAGCCGCCGCCGGTGGTGGTCTCGTGCCGCCAGCCGGTCTCCGCGGCGAGGTCGCGGAGCCGCTGCGGGGTGAGTTCCGCGCGCGGGCCGGTGTAGTCGGCCACCAGTTCGGGCGGCATCCGGCCGTGCGGGGTGTCCCGGCAGGGCCACGTCTGCGGGGCGGCGGTGCTGCCGAGGGCCGCGGCGAGCGCGTCGAGCAGGGGGTCCTCGGCGAGCCGGGCGAGCCGGGCGTCGGCGGTGCGCGAGGGGTACTCGTCGGCGCCGGGCCGCAGCAGCCAGGCCACCGTGCCGCCGACCACCACGACGATCACCAGCAGCCCGAGGCCGATGCCCCGCAGGACGGCCGTCAGCACGGTGGGGTTCCCATGGCGGGGGACCCTATCGGACGAGGATCGGGCGCCCACCGGCGAGCCGGGCCGGCTTCCCACGGCCCGTCACCGATGGTGGGGGCATGGGAAACATCGACGAGTACGGCGGCGGGCAGCGCCCGGACGCCGAGGTGCTGGTGGTGACCACCAACGACGTGCCGGGGCACCGGGTCGAGCACGTCATCGGCGAGGTGTTCGGCCTGACGGTGCGCAGCCGGCACATCGGCTCGCAGATCGGCGCGGGGCTGAAGTCGCTGGTCGGCGGTGAGCTGCGCGGCCTGACGAAGACTCTGGTGGAGAGCCGCAACCAGGCGATGGACCGGCTGATCGAGCAGACGAAGGCCCGCGGCGGCAACGCGGTGCTGATGTTCCGCTTCGACGTCAGTGAGGCCGCCGACGTCGGCACCGAGGTCTGCGCCTACGGCACCGCCGCCCGCATCGTCCCCCTCGGCTGACACTCCCCCGGCCCGGCCCGCCTCCCGCCCGGAGGGGCCGGGCCGCCGGCTCGCCCGGCGGAACATGTGCGGCTCCAGCAATGTTCCATGGGCATGACCGTTGAAGGCGAAACGACCTGGGGCGTGCCGCGCGAGGTGGACGTCGTGGTGATCGGCGCCGGGCAGGCCGGCCTGTCCGCCGCCTACCACCTGCGGCGGCGCGGATTCGAGCCGTACCGCGGCTTCGTGGTGCTGGACGCGGACGCGGCCCCCGGCGGCGCCTGGGCGCACCGCTCCCCCTCGCTGCGGATGGCCACCGTCCACGGCTTCCACGACCTGCCGGACTTCGAGCTGCCCGCCGTCGACCCGCAGGCCCCGGCGAACACCGTCGTGCCGGGCTACTTCGCCGCGTACGAGGCGAAGCACGCGCTGCCGGTGCTGCGGCCGGTGCGGGTCCGGGCGGTCCGGTCGCTGCCGGACGGCCGGCTGCGGGTGGAGACGGACCGCGGCGACTGGACGGCACGGGCGCTCGTGAACGCCACCGGCACCTGGACCAGGCCCTTCCTGCCGCACTACCCGGGCCGGTTCGAGGGCCGGCAACTGCACTACGCGGACTACCGCGGGCCGGAGGAGTTCGCCGGGCAGCGCGTGCTGGTGGTCGGCGGCGGCGCCTCGGCGATCCAGGTGCTGTCGGAGGTCGGCGCGGTGGCGGACACGGTCTGGGTCACCCGCCGGCCACCGGTCTACCGGGACGGCCCCTTCACCGCCGAGTCCGGACGGGCCGCGGTGGCGCTGGTGGAGCAGCGGGTCCGGGAGGGGCTGCCGGTGCGGAGCGTGGTGAGCGTGACCGGGCTCGGCCCGTCGGTGGCGTACCGGCGGGCCGAGGAACTGGGTGTGCTGGAGCGCCGGCCGATGTTCGACCGGCTGACCGCGCACGGCGCGGTCTGGGACGGCGTCGAGGAGCAGGTGGACGCGATCGTCTGGGCGACCGGTTTCCGGCCCGAGGTGACGCACCTGGCTCCGCTGGGCCTGCGCGGGCCGGGCGGCGGCATCCGGATGGAGGGCACCCGCGCCGCCGCCGACCCACGGATCCACCTGGTCGGCTACGGCCCCTCGGCCAGCACCGTCGGCGCCAACCGAGCCGGCCGCACGGCGGTCAATGCCATCGTCAGGCTGCTCGGGGACCGCTACACAGGGGCACGGGAGGTAGCCACCCAGGGGCGCGGGGAACTTACCGGTCGAAGTCGATGGTGACCTTGTCGGTGACCGGGCGGGCCTGGCAGGTGAGGACGTAGCCGGCCGCGACCTCCTTCTCCTCCAGTGCGAAGTTGCGCCGCATCTCGACCTCGCCCTCGCAGACCAGCGCGCGGCAGGTGCCGCAGACGCCGCCCTTGCAGGCGAACGGCAGGTCGGGGCGGGAGCGCTGGGCACCGTCCAGCACCGAGCGGTCGCGGGGCAGTGCGAGCACGCTGGACCGGCCGTCGAGGACGACGGTGACCTCGCTGAGGTCGCCGGAGACGGGCTGCTCCTCGCCGCGCTCGTACTCGGGCTCGTCCTCGGCGTGGAAGAGCTCCTGGTGGACGCGGTCGGCGGGCACGCCGAGCTCGCCGAGCAGGTGCTTGGCGCCGACGACCATGCCGTAGGGGCCGCAGAGCCACCAGTGGTCCACCTCGGAGGCGTCGAGGAGGGCGCCGATCAGGGCCTTCATCCGGTCCGGGTCGAGCCGGCCGCTGAGCAGTTCGGCGTCGCGGCTCTCCCGGGAGAGCACGTGGACGAGCTGGAAGCGGTCGAGGTGGCGGTCCTTCAGGTCGGCGAGTTCGTCGGAGAACATCACGGTGTCGCTGCGGCGGTTGCCGTAGAGCAGGGTGACCCGGGAGCCGGGGTGGGCGTCGAGCACCGAGCCGGCGATGGAGAGCATCGGGGTGATGCCGGAGCCTGCGGCGATCAGCACGTGTTCGGCGGGCTCGCCGAGTTCGGGGGTGAACAGGCCGGTCGGGGGCATCACCTCGACCGGTTCGCCGATCCGGGCGTCCCGGACCAGCCAGCGGGAGAAGAGTCCGCCCGGTACCTCGCGTACGGCGATCCGCAGGGACCCGCCGACCGGTGAGCAGAGCGAGTACGAGCGGCGCTCGTCGGCGCCGTCGACGATCCGGCGCAGGGTGAGCGTCTGGCCGGGCCGGAAGGCGAAGTCCTCGGCGAGGGCGTCCGGCACCTCGAAGGTGACGGCGACGGCGTCCTCGCAGAGCGGTTCCAGTGCCGCGATGCGCAGCTCGTGGAAGGTCGGGCGGCGGACGGCCATCTAGATCTCCTTGATCCGGTCGAACGGCTCGCGGCAGCTGCGGCAGCGCCACAACGCCTTGCAGGCGGTGGAGCCGAAGCGGGAGAGCTCCTCGGTGTCGGTGGAGCCGCACTGCGGGCAGGACACCACCCGGCGGGTCGGGCCGAGCTGGAGCAGTCCGCCGGCGGTGGGCGGGGCGATGCCCGCCTCGGCGAGCTTGCGGCGGCCCTCGGCACTGATCAGGTCGGTGGACCACGGCGGGTCGAGCCGCAGCCGTACGGTGACGTCGGTGTAGCCGGCGGCGCGCAGCCGGGCGTCGACGTCGGCGGCCATCTCGGCGACGGCCGGGCAGCCCGAGTAGGTGGGGGTGAGCCAGGCGGTGACGGCGCCGCCGCTCTCCTCGACGCCGGCGAGCACGCCGAGGTCGGCGAGGGTGAGCATGGGCAGCTCGGGGTCGGTGACGGCGGCGGCCGCCTCCCAGGCGCGGGTGGTCGTGGTCACCATGTCGCCCCCGGGTGGGCGCGGGCGACGACCTGCAGCTCGGCGAGCAGCGGGCCGAGGGCCTCGGTGTGCACGCCGTCGCGGCCGGCCCGGCCGCCGACGTACGCCAGCGGGGCGGCGTCCGGCACGGTCAGGGTGGCCTCCGCGATGTCGTCGGAGAGCAGCGCCAGCACCGGTTCGCGCAGGGCGGCCGGGTCGGTGCCGAGCCGCAGCTCGACGGGGTGCGGGGTGAAGAGTTCGTCGAGCAGCGGCCAGACGGCGTCGAGGCCGGCCTGCATCCGCTCGTGCGAGTACGGGGTGCCGTCGCCGAGGCGCAGCAGCCATTCCTGCGCCCATTCGCGGTGGTAGGCGAGCTCCTTGACGCCGGCGGCGGCGACCGCGGCGAGCACCGGGTCGGCGTGCTGGACGAGCCGCTGGTACAGGGCCTGCCGGGCGGTGGCGAAGGCCAGGATCCGGGCGACGGTGTGTGCGAAGTCGCCGTTGGGCGCCTCGACCAGCCGGACGTTGCGGAACTCGTGGTCCTCGCGCCAGTAGGCGAAGTCGTCCTCGGTGCGGCCGGAGCCGTCGGCCTGGCCGGCCCGGGTGAGCAGCCGGCGGGCCTGGCCGAGCAGGTCGAGGCCGAGGTTGGCGAGGGCGACCTCCTCCTCCAGCTCGGGCGCCCGGGTGCACCACTCGATGAGCCGCTGGGAGAGCACCAGGGCGTCGTCGCCGAGCATCTGGCAGTACGCGGCGAGGTCGGCGCCCTCGACGCCGTCCGGCAGCGCGGTGTCGACGCCCAGCAGCGGGTCGGCGAAGCCGGTGCCGTACGCCCAGCGGGCCTCGCCCTCGGGCTCGGGCCCGGCCTCGCTGAGCGTCAGGTACACGTGGTCGTCGGTCATGTCGGCATCCCCTGGTCGGACGGAGCGGGCTCGGAACGGAGCGGGCTCAGATGTGCGGGACATCCTCGGGGATGTCGTAGAAGGTCGGGTGGCGGTAGACCTTGTCGCCGCTGGGTGCGAAGAACGGGTCCTGCTCGTCCGGGGTGGAGGCGGTGATCGCCGCGGAGGGCACCACCCAGAGGCTGACGCCCTCGTTGCGGCGGGTGTAGAGGTCGCGGGCGGCGAGCAGCGCCATCCGGTCGTCGGCGGCGTGCAGCGAGCCCACGTGGACGTGGTTCAGGCCGCGCCGCGGCCGGACGAACACCTCGTAGAGCGGCCAGCCGGCCCGGTTCGCGTTCACTGTGCGCTCCGCTTCTTCTCCGCATACGCCAGGGCCGCTTCGCGGACCCAGGCACCGTCCTCGTGGGCGGCCCGGCGGCGCTCGACGCGCTGCGCGTTGCAGGGGCCCTGCCCGGTGATCACCTTCTTGAGCTCCGACCAGTCGGGCTCGCCGAAGTCCCAGCTGTCGCGCTCCTCGTTCCAGCGCAGGGCCGGGTCGGGGAGGGTGACGCCCAGGTGCTCGGCCTGCGGCACGGTCATGTCGACGAAGCGCTGGCGCAGGTCGTCGTTGGAGTGCCGCTTGATCCGCCAGGCCATCGACCGGGCGCTGTTCGGCGAGTCGTCGTCCGGCGGTCCGAACATCATCAGCGACGGCCACCACCAGCGGTCCACCGCGTCCTGCACCATCCGGCGCTGGGAGTCGGTGCCCCGCATCAGGGTCATCAGCAGCTCGTAGCCCTGCCGCTGGTGGAAGGACTCCTCCTTGCAGATGCGGACCATCGCCCGGGCGTACGGGCCGTAGCTGCAGCGGCACAGCGGCACCTGGTTGCAGATCGCGGCGCCGTCCACCAGCCAGCCGATCACGCCGACGTCGGCGAAGGTCAGCGTCGGGTAGTTGAAGATCGAGGAGTACTTCTGCCGGCCGCTGATCAGCTTCTCGGTGAGCTCGGCCCGGTCGACGCCGAGGGTCTCCGCCGCCGCGTACAGGTACAGGCCGTGGCCGGCCTCGTCCTGCGCCTTGGCGAGCAGGATCGCCTTGCGGCGCAGGGAGGGGGCCCGGGTGAGCCAGTTGCCCTCCGGCTGCATGCCGATGATCTCCGAGTGCGCGTGCTGCGCGATCTGGCGCACCAGGGTCGCCCGGTAGGCGTCCGGCATCCAGTCGCGCGGTTCGATCCGCTGCTCGGCAGCCACCACAGCGTCGAAGCGCCCCTCCAGGGTCGCCTCGCTCAGCTCCGTCGCCGTCACTCCACCCACCTCCCGACTGACCGTTCGGTCGGTCCCATTCTGTACGGCCGGACCCCGGCCTGACAAGGCACGGTCCGCGCAGGGCGCGGAGGGCGGGAGAGCGGGGCGCCGCGGCGGCGGCCGCGAGGGGCCGGACGGGCGCGATCCGGGGCGGCCCGGAGGCATCCGTACACGGACGGCCCGGCGGACCCGGGCGGGCGGTCCGGGCGGGGTCGCCGCCCGGACCGGGCCGCGGTGTCAGGCGCGGTCGCGCAGCCGGGGCAGCGGTACGGCGAGGAGCGCCGCCAGCAGGGCGATCCGCGGGGCGAACTGGTCGACCAGCACGTGCTCGTGCCGGGCGTGCGGACCGCGGCCGACGGCTCCGAGGCCGTCCAGGGTGGGCAGTCCGCGGGCGCCGGCGAGGTTGGTGTCTCCGGCCCCGCCGGCCGGGGCGCCGTCCAGTTGCTGGCCGAGCGCCGCGGCCAGCGAACGGACGTGCCGCAGCAGCGGGTTGACGGTCCGCTCGGGCCAGGTCGGACGGCTGGACAGCACTTCGGTGCGGACCTTGGCGCCGGGCCGCAGGGCGGTGAGGTGGGAGAGGGTGTCGAGGGCGCGGCGCTGCGCCTCGGCGGTGGCGAAGCGCAGGCCGAGTTCGGCCTCCGCCTTGCCGGCGATCACGTTGGCGCGGGTGCCGCCGGCGATCCGGCCGGTGTTGAGCTCGGTTCCGGGCATCCGGCCGAGCCCCCGGACGGCGACCAGTTGGTCGACCAGCTCGTCGACGGCGGAGACGCCCTCGGCGGCGTTGTTGCCGGCGTGCGCCTCCCGCCCGGTGACGCTGAGCAGGACCCGGGTTGAGCCGCGCCTCGCGGTCTTGAGCCGGCCGTCGGGGTGCGGCGGCTCCAGGCCCAGCACGGCTGCAGCGCCCGGGAGTTGGCGTTCGACGACGCGCCGCCCGTCCGGGCTGCCGATCTCCTCGTCGGCGACCACGACCAGACGGACGGTGCGGTGCGGACGCTGGCCGAGATCGGCCAGCAGGGCGAAGGCGCCCTCCAGCAGGGCCAGTCCGGCCTTCATGTCGAGCACGCCGGGGCCGCTGAGCCGGCCGTCCTGCTCCTCGACCGGCCAGTCGGCGAGGGTGCCGGCGGGCCAGACCGTGTCGTGGTGGCCGACCACCAGCAGGTGCGGCAGGGACTCCTCGCGGCCGGGCCACTCCAGGACCAGGTGGTCGCCGGCCGGGCCCTTCTCGCGGCGGGCCCGCGCACCGGTGGCGCGGAAGCCGGCCGAGAGTTCTTCGGCGAGGGCGTCGAGCCGGGGGGCGTCACCGCTGGGCGACTCCAGGGCGGCGAGGGCGGCGCAGCGGCGGCGCACGGCGCCGGCGAGGGTGCGGGCCCGGGTGGTGAGCGCCTGCGGGAGTCCCGGCAGGGCGGGCAGTCCGGGGGCGGCTGCGGCGGCCGCCGGGTCGGTGGTCCGGGTCGGGGCGGGCGCCGCCGCGGTATTCGCGGGTTCGCCGTCGGCGGCCCGTTCGGCCGCGGGTTGGCCGGCTGCGGCCGGCGCCGTTCCCGGCTCGGCCGGGAGGACCGTATGCGGGCTCACCTCGCACCTCCACAACCCGGGGCGGTCGGGGCGGCCGGCCGGGGTTGTGGCGGTCGTGGCGGGCGGGTGGCGGCCGGGACCGGTGTCCGGTCGGGCAGCGGTCGATGGTGCAACCTCGGACTGGGTGACACGTCGTCCTCCTCGCTCGCTCCGGCGACCCCGGCGTCCGGGGCCCGTGGACGGCGCCCCCGGTGCGCGGTGCGGCCGATGCGCGGTGCGGCCGGGCGCCGGCGGCCGGGGAGGCTCGGGAAGTGAGCCTAGAAGACCCGTTCGCCTCCGTGCGAGGTGGCCCGGTGCTCCGCGCCCCGTGCGGCGCCGGGTGCGCGCGTCCCGTTACCCACGATGGACCTGCGGTGTCGCTTCGGCAGTCCGAACCGCCCGCGGGCGGCGGATCCACGTCCGACGGGTGACGGCCGATCAGCCTTTGATATCGGTCACCCTCGCCCTCCCCCTCCTCTCCCCCTCGCCAGCCATCGAATGACAGATATTGAAATCTGTCATTCGACATGTCATAGTCGAATCACCACCGCCGTCCGCCCTCGATCCCGGGAGCCCCGATGCCCACCACTCCCCGCACCACGCCCCGCACCGCCCTCGGCACCACCGGCCCGGAGACCTCCGCCCTCGGCCTCGGCCTGATGGGCATGTCCGATCTCTACGCCCCGGCCGACGAGGCCGAGTCGATCGCGACGATCCACGCCGCACTGGACGCCGGGGTCACCCTGCTGGACACCGGCGACTTCTACGGCATGGGCCACAACGAGCTGCTGCTGTACGAGGCACTCCGCGGCCGTGACCGCGACGCGGTGCAGATCAGCGTGAAGTTCGGCGCCCAGCGCGGCCCGGACACCAGCTGGCTCGGCTACGACGCGAGCCCGCCCGCCACCAAGACCGCACTGGCCTACACGCTGCGCCGGCTGCGCACCGACCACGTCGACGTCTACCGACCGGCCCGGCTCGACCCGAACGTGCCGATCGAGGAGACCGTCGGCGCGATCGCCGAGCTGGTGAAGGCCGGCCACGTCCGGCACATCGGCCTCTCCGAGGTCGGCGCCGAGACCCTGCGCCGGGCCGCGGCCGTCCACCCGATCAGCGACCTCCAGATCGAGTACTCGCTGCTCTCCCGCTCGCTGGAGGCCGAGGTGCTGCCCGTCGCCCGCGAACTCGGCATCGGCATCACCGCGTACGGGGTGCTCTCGCGCGGCCTGCTCAGCGGCCACTGGAACGCCGCCCGGGAGATCGGCGCGAGCGACTTCCGCGGCCACAGCCCGCGCTTCCAGGGCGAGAACCTGACCCGCAACCTGGCCCTGGTCGAGGCACTGCGCTCGGTGGCCGCGGCGAAGGGAGCGACCGTCGCCCAGGCCGCGATCGCCTGGGTCGCCTCGCGCGGCCCGGACATCGTGCCGCTGGTCGGCGCCCGCCGCCGCGACCGGCTCGCCGAGGCACTCGGCTCGCTGGACGTCCGCCTCACCCCCGTCGACCTGGCCGCGATCGAGGCCGCCGTACCGGAGGGATCGGCCGCGGGCGACCGGTACGCTGCGGCACAGATGGCGATGCTGGACAGCGAGCGCTGAGCAGCCGCCCGCCGTACCGACACCGAAGGACGACCTCCCCGTGGCCACGGACAACGCACTCACCGCCGAGCAGATCCTGAGCACGGCGGAGGACGTCCTGCGGAGGTTCGGCCCGGCGAAGGCCACCGTGGTCGACATCGCCCGCGCCCTCGGCGTCAGCCACGGCAGCGTCTACCGGCACTTCCCCAGCAAGGCGGCGCTGCGTGAGGCCGTCACCCAGCGCTGGCTGGACCGGGCCCACGACGAACTCGCGGCGATCGCCGCCGAACCGGGCCCGGCCGCCGAGCGGATGCACCGCTGGCTGGCGACGCTGTTCGCCGCCAAGCGGCAGAAGGCGCTGGAGGACCCGGAACTGTTCGCCACCTACATGGTCCTGGTCGGCGAGGTCAGCGGGACGGTGGAGGAGCACGTCGACACGCTGGTCGCGCAGATCCGGGAGATCGTCGAGGACGGCGTCCGCCGCGGGGAGTTCCGCGACACCGCGGCCGGCCCGGTGGCCCGCTCGGTCTTCCTCGCCACCGCGCACTTCCACGACCCGGCCCACGCCGCCGAGTGGTCCCGCCCGGCCGCCCAGGACGACTTCGAGGCGCTCTGGTCGCTCCTGCTGGAGGGCCTGCGCGGCCGCTGACGCCCCGCACACACGGGAAATCCGCTGGCCCGGCCGCCCCGCCGCCGCGAGAATGCCGCCCTCGGTCATTCTCACCCGGAGGACAACATGCACGCGCCGACCGCGGCACTCGACAGCCTGCAGGGCCTCGCCCTGGGGGACGCCTTCGGCGACCGCTGGTTCTCCCCGCGCGTCGACGAGGCCGCCGCCGAGCAGGCGGCCCGGATCCCGCGGCCCGGGCCGTGGAAGTGGACCGACGACACCGCCATGGCGCTGGTCGTCCTCCGGCATCTCGGCCGCTTCGGCGAGGTCCGGCAGGACGACCTCGCCCGCGAGTTCGCCGCCGCCTACACCGCTGCACCGCACCGCAAGTACGGGCCGTCGATGCACCAGGTGATGCGGGCCGTCCACGGGGGCGCGGACTGGCGCACCGTCACCTCCGCGGTGTTCGGCGGCCAGGGCTCGCACGGGAACGGCGCGGCCATGCGGGTCGCCCCGCTCGGCGCCTGGTTCGCCGCGGACCTCGCCGCCGTCGCCGAGCAGGCCGGGCTCTCCGCCCGGACCACCCACCACCATCCGGAGGCCGCCGCCGGGGCGGTCGCGGTGGCGGTCGCCGCCGCCCTCGCCGTCCGCAGCCGCGGCTCCGCCGCACCCGGCCGGTCGGAGTTCCTGATGGAGGTCGCCGGGCACCTGCCGGAGAGCGACGTCCGGTCCGGCCTGCGCACGGCCGCCCGCTTCCCCTCGGGCACCACCGTCCGGCACGCGGCCGTCGTGCTCGGCTCCGGCGCCGGGCTCTCCGCCCGGGACACCGTCCCGTTCGCCCTGTGGTCGGCCGCCGGCGCCCTGGACTCCCTCACCGACACCCTCTGGGAGACCCTCGGCGGCTGGGGCGACATGGACACCACCTGCGCCATCGCCGGCGGCGTCACCGCCGCCCGCACCGGCCTCACCGACGTACCCGACTCCTGGCTCACCGCCCGCGAGGACCTCCCCGCCTGGGCGACCCCGCAGCCCTGACGACGCGGCCGTCGGGGCACGACGCGGCCGTCGGGGCACGACCCGGGCCGGGCGGGCAAAGCGGACGGCAGGCGCCGGCCGGGCTGCTGGGGGCGCCCGGCCGGCGCGGCAGCCGCGAGGGCCGGGGGGAGTCGGCGACGCCGACCAGGGTCGCCGCCGGACTTCCCCGTCCCTCGCTGGGCTGTTGACAGGAGAGAGGGCGGCACGAGCCGATCGGCCCGCGAGTTTGCCAAGTCTTTGCCACCGGCCCTTGCAGGCCGGCACCGACCCCCGGCCGCGCCCCGGGCAGGAGGCGGCCTAGCCTGCGGGTATGGCAGACGACGACCGCATCCTCCCCGCCGCCCTCGCCGAGGTGGCCGGCATCGGCTTCGACTTCGACGAGGGCCAAGGGGTGGATTTTGAGCCCTACGACGCCTTCCTCAGCGCCGAGGAGACCACGGACTGGCTGCGCGCCTGGACGGGCAACCCGGAGCTGGACGGGGACGCCTTCCGGGTGTTCGGGCAGGACGGCACCGGGGGCTACGGGGCGATCTGGCTGGCGCACCCCGGCCGGCCGCTGGCCGAGCAGCCGGTGGTGTTCCTCGGGTCGGAGGGCGAGACCGGGGTGGTCGCCTGCGACCTGGCCTCGTACCTGTGGCTGCTGGCGGACGGGTCCGGCCCGCGCGAGGCGGTCGAGTACCTGGGGCTGGCGGCCCGCCCGAACGCGGAGTTGGCCGCCGTCGCGGAGCGCTGGGCGCCGGGCGCCCGCCGTCCGGCCGCCGAGGTGGTCGCGGAGGCCGGCCGGCGGCACCCTGACTTCGAGGACATGGTCTTCGAGCTCTGCCGCTGAGCGCCACCGGACGGGCGGAAGCCGCCGACCGCTGTGGGGAGGCGGTCGGCGGCCGTTCTGCGCGGTCCGCCGCAGCGTCAGGCGACGGTGCAGGCGGAGCCGTTCAGGGTGAAGGCTGTCGGGGCCGGGTTGGCGGAGCCGTACGTGGCCTGGAAGCCGAAGCCGGTGGAGGCGCCGGCGGCCAGTGCCCCGTTGTAGCCGAGGTCGGCGGCGGTGACCGTGGTGCCGGACTGGCTGACCTTCGCGTTCCAGGCGCTGGTGACCTTCTGGTCGCCGCCGAAGCTCCACTTCAGTGTCCAGCCGCTGATCGTGGCGGTGCCGGTGTTCCTGACGGTCACCTCGGCGGTGAAGCCGCCCGTCCAGGAGTTGGCCTTGTAGCCGACCGAGCAGGCCGCGCTGCCGGTCGGCGGCTGCGACGTCGGCGGCTGCGACGTCGGCGGCTGGGACGTCGGGGGCTGGCTGGTCGGCGGGGTGCTCGGGTCGGCGGCGTTCTGGGCCAGCTGGTAGGCGATGTCCGGGACGAAGGTGCCGGCGGCGCCCGCGCAGCCGTCGGCCTCGCCCGGCGGCTTCACCCACAGGAAGGCGTCGATCGCGGCATCGCCGGTGGCCGCGGTCGGGTAGTTGCCGATCTTCCGGCCGGTCGGGTCGCACCAGGCGCTGCCCGCCGGGCCGTTGCCGTTGCGGCTGGTGTCGATCACGGCGTGCAGGTTGGCCGGGTTGCCGAGGGCGGAGAGCACGGACTTGGCGTACCCGACCTCGCCCGAGGTGGTGTTGAAGTTGGAGACGTTGGTGAAGAAGCCGTCCGCGTTGCTGAGGATGCCCGCACTGCGCAGCCGGTTGGCCTGCTCGGAGGCGCTGTTCCAGGTGGAGTGGCCGCCGTCCAGGTAGACCTTGGCGTTGGGAGCGGCCGCGTGGACGGCCGCGCCGGCCCGGGAGAGCGAGGCGAAGCGGTCGGCCTGCTGCTGGGCGGAGAGGCAGGTGGTGAGGGCGATGGAGTCGGGCTCCAGAACGACCACCGAGCGTCCGCTGCCCAGGCCTGCGGCGAACTTGGTGACCCAGGCGTCGTAGGCGGCGAGGTCGGGGGCGCCGCCCGCGGAGGCGCCCCCGCAGTCCCGGTTGGGGATCTCGTACACCACCAGGACGGGCACCTGGCCGGCCGCGGCGGCCGCGGCGGTGATCGCCCGGACGTCCGAGGTCACGGTGTCCGGCCTGTAGTTCGCGAACCAGACGCCCTGCGGTTGGCTGGCGATCCGTTGGGAGATCACCGGTGTGCGGGAGTCGCTGGGGTTGGCCGCGACCCACTTGACGACCTGGGAGGCCGGGTCCTTCCAGAACCGGGTGTCCGCGGGCAGGCTGCCCTGGACGGCGGCGCCGGCGCCGGTCTGGGTGCCGGCCAGCATCGAGACGGCCACCGCGCCGGCGGCGAGCGCCAGGGCTGCGGCGCGGCCTCGGCGGGCGGCGTGCCGGGGGCGGTCCGGGGTGGGGCGACCGGGTGCCGGGGCGGCCCGTCGGACGCCGTCGGGAGTGCTCACAGGGGTCCTCCGCGTGCTCTCGGGTGGGAGAGGATGGGACGGCCGCCGGATGTGGGAGCGCTCCCGCACGGCCGGGGCCGATGCTAGCCCCGCCAGGCTCCGGACGTAATCCCTTGCACAGAAGGAAGTTTCGACGATGTTCGACGGCCTGACCCTGGGGTCGAATCCGCCTTGGTGGGAGCGCTCCCGCAGCGGAGCAAAGAAATCCGCCGCCGGCGGGCCCGCAGTGGGGCCCGCCGGGGCGCGCGGTCAGTCCCGGGAGTTGCCGAAGAGCAGGCGGTAGGCGATCAGCAGTACCAGGGCGCCGCCGATGGCGGAGACCCAGGTCGCCAGGTCGAAGAACTCCTTGGCCACCGGCCGGTGCAGCACGGACGAGGAGATCCAGCCGCCGACGAACGAGCCGGCGATGCCGATGAGCGTGGTCACGATGAGGCCGCCCGGGTCGCGCCCGGGCAGCAGGAACTTGGCGATGGCCCCGGCTATCAGGCCGAGGACGATCCAGCTGATGAAACCCATACCTGTCTCCTTGCCCTCCGGGGTCCAACGCCGAACCGCGGTGTCCCGAAGGACGCCCGGCGCCGGCCGCCGGTTCCCGAACACCCGCCCGAGCCGCGACCGCAGCCACGGCGCACCCCGATGCGCCCGCTCCCCGCCGTGACCGGCGCCGCCCGCGTGTGGGAGAGTCGGCGGCCCCGGGCCGGAGGGGCCCGACACGAGGAGGCGCCGATGACCGCGGGCACACAGGCCGGCCGGGTGCTGGTGGTGGACGACGACGCCGCGATCCGCCGCTCGCTGGAGCGCGGGCTGCGCCTCAGCGGCTTCACCGTCGGCGTGGCCGCGGACGGCGAGGCGGCGCTCGCCCGGGCCGCCGCCGACGCCCCCGACGTGCTGGTGCTGGACGTGTCGATGCCCGGCCTCAGCGGCACCGAGGTCTGCCGGGCACTGCGGGCCCGTGGCGACGACACCCCCGTGCTGATGCTCTCCGCGCTGGACGAGCTCGCCGACCGGGTCGCCGGGCTGCAGGCCGGCGCCGACGACTACCTGGTGAAGCCGTTCGCCCTGGAGGAGCTGGTGCTGCGGCTGCACGCGCTGCTCCGACGCCGTCCGGCGCCCCCGTCCGAGCTCCTGCGGGCGGGCCCGCTCACCGTCGACCCGGCCACCCGCCAGGTGCACTGGGAGGGCGCCGAACTCCACCTCACCCGGCGCGAGTTCGAGCTGCTCTCGCAGCTCGTCCGGAACACCGGGCTGGTGCTCACCCGGGACCAACTGCTGGACCGGGTGTGGGGCTACGACTTCGACGTGCGCAGTGACGCGGTGGACACCTTCATCAGCTACCTGCGCCGCAAGCTGGAGGACGGCGGCCGGCCGCGGCTGATCCACACCGTACGCGGTGTGGGCTTCGTGCTGCGGGTGCCCGCCGACGGGGGTGCCCGGTGAAGCTCTCCACCCGGATCGCGCTGTCGGTCACGGTGCTGGTGCCGCTGCTGGTGCTGGCCGCCGGGCTGCTGCTGCTCGGCCTGGTCCACCGGGACCTGCTGCGCCAGCAGGACGAGGTGCTGCGGGCCCGGTCGGCCGCGGTGCTGCCCAACGCCCGGACGCTGCTCGCCGCGAGCGCCGGCAACCGGCCGAAGGCGGAGCAGAACCAGCAGCGCAAGGTGCTGGACGGTGCGCTGGACTCCGGGGTCCGGCTGGCGGCCGCGGACGGCACGGTACGGCTGGCGGTGGGCCCGCAGCCGACCGAGTCGGTGGTGCTGCCGGCCGCCGGGTCCGGCCCGGTGACCGTGCGGGACGGCGGGCGGGCCTGGCGGGTGCTGGCCGTGCCGGTGGACGGCGCGGCACCGGGCACGCTCTGGCTGGTGCAGCCGTCCACGGCGGTCGATCCGCAGGTGAAGACCGTCCGCCGACGGGTGTTCCTGGTGGCGGTGCTGGCCGCCCCGGTGGCCGGTCTCCTGGCCTTCGGCCTGGCGGGCCGGGCGACCGCCTCGCTGCGGACGCTGAGCGGCCGGGCGGCCGCACTCGACCCGCGCACCGGCGCGGGCGCGCTCGACCACCGGCGCAGCGGTGTCACCGAGGTCGACGAACTCGCCGCCGCGCTCTCGCTGCTGCTGGCCCGCTACGACGAGCAGGCGGGCCGAACGGCGCAGGCGCTGGAGACCGCTCGATCGTTCTCGTCCGCGGCGGCGCACGAGCTGCGCACCCCGCTGACGGCGATGCGGACCAACCTGGACGTCCTGGGCGCCCATCCGGACCTGCCGGCCGCCGAGCGGGCCGAGATCGTCGGCGAACTCGCCGAGGACCACGGCCGGTTGGAGGAGCTGCTGAACGCGCTGCGGACGCTGGCCGGCGGCGACCTGGTGGACCTGTCGGCGTTCGCCGCGCTGGACCTGGGCGAGCTGGTGGAGGCGGCCGCGGCGGAGGCCGGTCGGCGGCACCCGAAGGCCCGCCTGGAGGTCGAGGCGGCAGCCGGGGTGCGGGTGTTCGGCTGGGAGGCGGGGCTGCGCATCCTGCTGGCCAACCTGATCGGGAACGCCGCGGTGCACGGCCGCCTCGACGGCGGCCCGGCCCGGATCTCCGTCCGGCTGCGGGCGGGGCGCAGCGGCTCGGCGGTGCTGACGGTGGACGACCGCGGGCCGGGGGTGCCGCCGCAGGAGCGGGCGGCGGTCTTCGCCCGCTTCCACCGGCGGCGGGACAGCCCGGGGTCGGGCCTGGGGCTCACCCTGGTGGCGCAGCAGGCGGCGCTGCACCGCGGCACGGTGGCGGTCACGGAGGGGCCGGACGGCACGGGCTGCCGGTTCGAGGTACGGCTGCCGCTGCTGCGTCCCGAGGAGCCGACTTTGGTGCTGCCGGCCCGTCGGGACTGGATCACCCGCTGAGCCCGCCCGGCCTGCCCGCCGGTCACGCCCTCGGGCGGTCACAGGATTTCCACAAGAAGCCGCCCTACGCTCCCCGGCGTCCGATCAAACAGGTATCCGGAGGAGAGACCGCCATGCCCATGAACCGCAAGGCCGCCGCGATCGGCGCACTCGCCCTGGCGGGGTCCGTGCTCGCCGGTGCGGCCCCGGCCCAGGCCGCCGAGACCCCGAAGGGCGACGGCGCCAAGGCGATCTGCAAGCGCGTGCCGGCCACCCAGGCGCGCCTCGACAAGGCCCTGACGCGGCTGAACGGCGATGCCACGGTGGTCGGTTCGGTGGCCCGCCTGGAGAAGCGGGTGGCCGAGGCGAAGTCCGCCGGGCACACCGAGGTGTACACCTACCTGAACGACCGGCTGGACTTCCGCAAGAGCCTGGTGCCGACGCTGGTGCTCCGGCAGAAGGACGTGAAGGCCGTCGCCGACTGGTGCGGCAAGCAGGGCTCGCCCTCGGCGGGGTCCAAGTGAGCCGCCGGGCCGGTGCCGCGGTGGCGGCCCTCGCCGCGGCCGCCGCGCTGCTGCTGACGGGCTGCGGTCCGCACCAGGGCGGTGGCGACAAGGCCGCCCAGTCGCAGCAGGACGACGGCCAGACCCAGCAGATGCAGCAGAAGCTGGACGCGGCGGAGAGCGCCGCCGCGCAGGCGGACGGCGACGCCACACAGAACAACTGACGCACCGCCCACGAGCGGCCCGTCCCGGACGATCCGGGGCGGGCCGCTGCGCCGTTCCGGTGCCCCGGGCGGACGGGTGTGTCTTCCGCCCGGTGGACGCGGCTTGACGCGGCCCTCCCTCGTCGTGAACGATCGGCGCATGAAGCCCGGCACCGCTCTGGTCTGCCGCCTGCACGTCGATCTGCGACGCCAGGCGAGCGACATGTGTGCCCGCTGACGGTTCCTCCTCGCCCCGTGCCGTTCTCCGGGGCCGGCGCCTGACCCGTCGGGCTCCGTCCGGGACCGTCCGCTCCTGAAGCTCCCCCCTTCCCCGGTCGGCGCACCGCTGTGCCCGTGTGCGCCCGCCGCCCCTCCGGCCATCCGAGGACACGCCATGAGCCTGGACTTCGCCCTACCCGTTTCCCAGCCCGACACCGCCGGCCAAGGTCCCGGCCGTGCCGACACCGCCGACCCCGGCGCCGTCGCGGACACCGGCGGCACCGCCCGCCCGCTGTCGCCGAACGCCCTGCGGGCGATCGTCCGCGACCTCGCCGAGCAGCCCGACCGCTGGATCCACCGGGTCCGGCTGGCCACCGAGGAGCGCTGGTACGAACGGCTGGTGAGCGCCGAGGACCACGAGGTGTGGCTGATCAGCTGGCTGCCGGGGCAGTCCACCGGTTTCCACGACCACGGTGGTTCGCGCGGCGCCTTCGCGGTGGCGCTGGGCGAGCTGGAGGAGCTGTCACTGGGCGGGCCGGAGGACGGGCTGCTGGTGCGGCGGGTGGCGCCGGGGGCGGTGCGGGCGTTCGGCGCCGCGTACCTGCACGACGTGCGCAACACCTCGGCGGGGCCGGCCGTGACGATCCACGCGTACTCGCCGCCGCTGAGCGGGATGACGCGCTACGACCTGCGGGCCGGGGGCCTGGTCCGCACCGCGGAGGAAGGACCGGAGCAGTGGTGACGACGGTGGACGAGCCGGTGGCGGGGGCCCGGGCCGGGGTGCACCGGCCGGGCCCGGGGGAGGCGTTCGCGGCGGTGGCCGAGGGGGCGGCGCTGCTGGTGGACATCCGGCCGGTGGCGCAGCGGGCCCGCGAGCGCGGCATCCCGGGCGCGCCGGTGATCGAGCGGAACGTTCTGGAGCGGCGGCTCGACCCGGCGGGCAGCCACCGGATCCCGGAGGCGCCGGATCACGGGGTGCACTGGATCGCGGTCTGCTCCGAGGGCCACGCGTCCGGCCTGGCCGCGGCGAGCCTGCGGGAGCTCGGACCGCACCGGGCGGCCGATCCGGACGGCGGCCACGTCGCCTGGGCGGCGGCCGGCCTGCCCACCCTTTCGGCCGACGGGGGTTTGGCCTGACGGACCCCCGGGGATTCGATCAGGTGTTTGTTTGTCACATCCGCCTCATGCGTACCCATCTCATGTCGCATCAGAACAGCAGAGCACTCTGGAACCACACGTGATCACTTTCGAGGGCGCCGCCAAGCGCCACCCGGACGGCACCGTGGCCGTCGAGGGCCTGGACCTCGACGGCCCGGCCGGCCGAATAACCGTGCTCGTGGGCCCGTCCGGCTGCGGCAAGACCACCCTGCTGCGGATGGTCAACCGCATGGTCGAACCGACCTCCGGCCGGGTCCTGCTGAACGGCGAGGACGTCGCCTCCCTGCCCGCCGCCCGGCTGCGCCGGGGCATCGGCTACGTCATCCAGCAGGCCGGGCTGTTCCCGCACCGGCGAGTGCTGGACAACGTGGCGACCGTGCCGCGGCTGCTCGGCCAGGACCGCCGGACGGCCCGGGCCCGCGCCGCCGAACTGCTGGAGTTGGTGGGCCTGCCGCCGGAGACCGCCCGCCGCTACCCCTTCCAGCTCTCCGGCGGGCAGCAGCAGCGGGTCGGCGTGGCCCGCGCGCTGGCCGCCGATCCGCCGGTGCTGCTGATGGACGAGCCGTTCAGTGCGGTCGACCCGGTCGTCCGGGCCGGCCTGCAGGAGGAACTGCTGCGGCTGCAGTCCGAGTTGAACAAGACCGTGCTGTTCGTGACGCACGACATCGAGGAGGCCGTACGGCTCGGCGACCAGGTGGTGGTGCTCCGCGAGCACGGCCGGATCGCCCAGTGCGCCGACCCGCACACCCTGCTCACCGCGCCCGCGAACAACGACGTGGCCGCCTTCCTCGGCCGCGACCGGGGCCTGCGCGGGCTCGGCCTGCGCCCGGCCAGCACGGTCGGGCTGCTGCCCACCGGCACCGAACTGCACGGCTGGCGGCTCGCCGTGGACGCGAACGGCCGCCCCGAGGGCTGGGAGCGGGGCGGCGAACGCCGGCCCGCCCCCGTCTTCGCCCCCGCCGCCGACAGCCTGCGGTCGGCACTGGACGCCGCGGTGCTCTCCCCCGCCGGCGCCGCGGTCGCCGTGGACGGGACCGGCCGGGCGACCGGCCTGGCCACCCGGGCCGCCGTCCTCGCCGCACTCGGCCCCTCCGTCGAGGAGCCCGCCGCCGAGCGGCCCGCCACGGAACCCACCGCCGGGGAGCCCGCCGGTGGACGGTGAACCGCTCGTCCGCTGGCACTGGATCGGCGACCACCTCGGCTACCTGCGCGACCTCGCGCTGGACCACGCGGTGATCTCGCTCGTCCCGGTGCTGATCGC
Source organism: Kitasatospora sp. DSM 101779 (assembly GCF_025655475.1). Classification (GTDB taxonomy): domain Bacteria; phylum Actinomycetota; class Actinomycetes; order Streptomycetales; family Streptomycetaceae; genus Kitasatospora. Next base: position 2,095,539 of record NZ_JAHTIK010000001.1, read on the forward strand.
ACTGCTCGCCGCCGTCCCGCTCGGCCTCCTCTGCGCCCGGCTGCCCAGGCTCTACCAGCCGCTCGCCGCGGTCTTCAACGTGGTGTACGCGCTGCCCGCCATCGCCGTCTTCGTGGTGCTCATCCCGTACACCGGCCTGGCCACCCGGGCCACCGTGATGGTGCCGCTCACCTGTTACGCGCTCGCCGTGCTGCTGCCGGCGACCGTGGACGGGCTGCGTGCCGTACCGGAGGACGTCCGGCAGGCGGCCACCGCACTCGGCTACGGGCCCTGGCACCGCCTCGCCGCGGTCGAACTCCCGGCCTCCGTGCCGTACCTGGTCGCCGGGGTGCGGGTGGCCGCGGTCTCCTCGATCTCGCTCGCCGCGGTGGGCGCCCTGGTCGGCCGCGGCGGCCTCGGATACCTCTTCGTCGACGGCTTCCAGCGGACCTTCCCGACCCCGATCGTCGCCGGGATCGCACTGGTCGTGCTGCTCGCCCTCGCCACCGACCTGCTGCTGGTGCTCGCCCGCCGGCTGCTCGCCCCCTGGGCGTCCGGAGGTGCCCGGTGAACTGGCTCGGCTGGCTGACCACCTTCTTCACCGCCCCGGCCCGGCAGAGCGGGCCCGACGCGATCGCCCACCGGATCGCCGAACACCTGGTGTTCTGCGGCGAGGCCCTGCTGTGGGCCGTGGTGCTCGCCGTCCCGCTCGGCGTGCTGATCGGCTACACCGGCCGCGGCGCCTTCGTCGTGACCGCGCTGACCGGTGCCGCGCGGGCCCTGCCCACGCTCGGCCTGGTCACCCTCGCCGTGCTGCTGGCCGGGGTCGGCGACACCGCCGTCCTCGTCCCGCTGGTGGCGCTGGCCGCGCCGCCGCTGCTGGTCGCCGCCGCCGAGGGCGTCCGCGGAACGGACCCGGTCGTCCGGGACGCCGCGCTCGGCATCGGGCTGACCCACCGCCAGGTGCTCGCGCGGGTCTGCCTGCCCGCTGCCGCGCCGGTGCTGCTCGCCGGGCTGCGCACCGCCACCGTGCAGACGATCGCGACCGCCACGGTCGCGGCCTACGTCGGCCTCGGCGGCCTCGGCCGCTACGTCGTCGACGGCCTCGCCACCAAGGACTACCCGGCCACCGTCGGCGGCGCCCTGCTGGTCGTCCTGCTGGCCGTCGCCGCGCAACTGCTCTTCGCCCCGCTGATCCGCCGCGCCTCGCCGCCGCAGGCCCGGCTCACCCGCCGTACCCGTACTCGCCGAACGAAGGAACCCCGATGACCGCCCGATTCGTCCGAACGCTCACCGCCGCCGCACTCGCGCTGGGCGCGGCGGCCTGCTCCTCCTCGTCCGGCGACCCGCTGGCCGCCGACGGCGGATCCGCGAAGCCCGCCGACGGGAAGACCGTCGTCGTCGGCTCCGCGAACTTCCCGGAGAACGTGCTGCTCGCCTCGATCTACTCCCGGGCACTGAAGGCCAAGGGCGTCAAGGTCGAGGAGAAGTTCAACATCGGCAGCCGCGAAGTGCTGTACGGGCAGCTGAAGAGCGGCAGCCTGACCGTGCTGCCCGAGTACAACGGCGCGCTGCTCGCCTACCTCGACCCCAAGACCACCGCGGCCGGCACCGAGGCCGTCGACGCCGAGCTGCAGCGCAGGCTGCCGGCCGAGCTCGGTGTCCTGGACCCGGCCTCCGCCGAGGACAAGGACTCCCTGACGGTCAGCAAGGAGACCGCCGACCGGCTGAAGCTCACGTCCGTGGCGGACCTCGCGGGCAAGGCCGGCGAGCTGGTGATCGGCGGGCCGCCGGAGTTCAAGTCCCGCCGCGAGCAGCAGTTCAAGGACGTGTACGGGCTGACCTTCAAGGAGTGGAAGCCCACGGCCGACACCACCGCCAACGCGCTCAAGGACGGCACCGTCCAGGTCGGCAACGTCTTCACCACCGACCCGCGGATCGTCCAGCTCGGCCTGGTCACGCTGGCCGACCCGAAGAACCTCTTCAGCGTGCAGAACGTCGTCCCGCTGGTGAACAAGGCCGGTGTGGACGCCACCGCCACGGCCGCGCTCAACGCCGTCTCCGCCAAGCTCGACACCGCCGGCCTCACCGCCCTGATGAAGCGGGTCGCCGTCGACAAGGAGGACCCGTCGGCCGTCGCCGCCGACTGGCTGAAGGCCAACGGCCTGGGCTGACCGACGACCGCCGGAAAACCCGGTGACCGGGCTCCGGGCGGACGATCATGATGGCTGGCATGACCGACGACACCGTGACCGTCCGCCCGGAGATCCTCGACTACTACAACCGCGGGGCCGAACAGGGCCGCCTGCAACGCGAGCACAACCGGCTGGAGTTCTGGCGTACCCAGGACGTGCTGCGCCGGCTGCTCGGCCCCGCCCCGCTGCGGGTGCTGGACGTCGGCGGCGGCGCCGGCGCGCACGCCGCATGGCTGGCCGCCGACGGACACGAGGTCGACCTGGTCGACCCGGTGCCGCTGCACGTCGAACAGGCCGCCGCACTGCCCGGTGTCCGGGCCGCACTGGGCGACGCCCGCGCCCTGGCGGCGGCCGACGGCTCCTACGACGCGGTGCTGCTGCTCGGGCCGCTCTACCACCTGACCGAGCGCGCCGACCGGCTGCGGGCTCTCGCCGAGGCCCGCCGGGTCTGCCGGCCGGGCGGTGCGGTGGTCGCGGCCACCATCAACCGGTACGCGGGACTGCACGACCAGCTGCGGGTCGGACGCTACTTCGAGCCCGGCCCGCGCGCGGCCACCGACGCCTGCGCGGCCACCGGTCTGCTCGGCGGCACCGCCGACAACCCGCTCTTCACCACGGCCTGGTTCCACCACCCGGCGGACGTCCTCGACGAGTTCGCCGCCGCCGGACTGCCGGAGGCCCGGCAGTACGGGCTGGAGGGTGCGGCCTGGCTGATGGGCGAGGTCAACGAGTGGCTGGACGACCCGGAGCGGCGCGACACCGTGCTGGCGGCGCTGCGCACCACCGAGTCGGAGCCCTCGCTGCTCGGCGTCAGCGGCCACCTGCTGACCGCGGCGGCCGTCCCGAGCTGACGGGTTGCATCGACAGGACCGTCAGATCGTAGGATCGCGCGCATGACTGACGGGCGGGGCACGGCGCAGGGCCGGGGCGGGCCGGCGGGAACGGGCGAGCCGGACTGGGCGGCGATGGCCGACCGGCACGAGCACGAGGTCAGACGCCGCAGGCAGCTGCAGATCGTCGGCGGCGTGGTCGCCGCCACCCTGGTCGTCGGCGGGATCACCGCCACCGCGGTCGGGCTGTCCGGCTCCGACCGCACGGGCGGCGCCCCCGCGGCGGCCGGCGGCGGCCCCACCGCCACCGAGCCGACCGGGGTCGTGGCGAGCGCCGCACCGAGCACCTCCGCCCCCGCGTCGTCCTCCCCCAGCGCCCCGGGCGGCCCCTCGGCGCGCCCGAGCACCTCGCCGAGCGGCGCCCGCCCCTCCGCCGCGCCCGCGGACCCGCTGACGGTCATCTCCTCCGCCGCGACCGACACCGCGCCGCTCGACCCGGCCGCACTGTTCCCGGCCTCCGCCACCGCCGGCGGCCGCACCTGGACCCGGCTCACCACCGCCACCACCGACCCCTGCTGGAAGGCCACCACGGGCGGCCTCGGCGACGTCCTCGCCGCCCACGGCTGCCGCAGCATCCTCCGGGCCACCTACACCGACGGCTCCGGCGCGGTGACCGTCGGCATCGCCGTCCTGGACTCCAAGACCCAGGCGGACGCCGTCGCAGCCGGCCACAAGGGCCAGGTCCAGGGCCTGGTGCCGGCCGGCAGCACCTCGTACTGCACCGGCCCCGGCTGCGCCAACACCCACGCGGCGGTGGGCCGCTACGGCTACTACACGGTGGCCGGCACGGTGAAGCCCGGCGGCACCGCCCAGGACCCGGTGGCCACCGCCGCCCAGGCCGACTTCGCAGCCCGCGCCCGCGCCGCCCTGCTCGCCCGCGGCCACCGCTGACCGGCGGCGCGGGACCCGGCCGGCGGGACCCGGCCGGGGCGTGTCCTCAACGGCGCACGGCTGCCGCGTAGGGCCGCGTGGGCGCCCCTGGATCGGTCACCGCGCACCTTCGAGGACCTCTAGGTTCCGTGCTCCCCAGCCGACTGCCACGGCCGGCACAGCGTCAGGAAGGCCACCAGCGACAGCACCGCACTGCCGAGCACCACCACGCCCAGCAGGACGGCGGACGGCTGCCCTCCCGCGCTGCTGAGCGGAGCCACCACGGCGCCGCAGAGGAAGGTGCCGAGGCCGAGCAGCGCCGAGGCGGAGCCCGCCGCGTGCGGGGCCATGGTGAGCGCCTGGGCCGCCGAGTTCGGGCCGACCACGCCCATGGCCGCCATCAGCAGACACATCGCCGGGCAGACCGCGGCCAGCCCGAGGTCCCACACCCCGGTGAAGAGGGTGATCGCCAGCCCGGCCGCCCCGGCGGCCACCAGGCCGAGCAGCATCAGCGAGGCGGGGCGCACCCGGGTGACGAGCACCCGCCCGTTCAACTGGGTGGAGGCCATCAGGGCCACCGAATTGACCGCGAAGAGCAGGCTGTAGGTCTGCGGCGAGACCCGGTAGACCTCCTGCAGGACGGTGGAGGACCCGCTGACGTACGCGAAGAGCGCGCCGAAGGCGAAGGTGCTGGTGAGGACGTAGCCGAGGAAGCGCCGTTCGCGGATCAGTCCGCCGACGGCCTGCAGGGTGGTGGTCAGGCCGCCGCGGTGGCGGCGTTCGGGCGGCAGCGACTCGTGCAGGGCGCCCGCGGCGAGCAGGGCGAGGACGGCACCGAGCGCGGCGAGGACGGCGAAGGTGCCGCGCCAGTCGGTCACGTGCAGCAGTTGGGCGCCGAGCACGGGGGCGACGATCGGGGCGAGGCCGGAGATCATCGCCAGTGAGGCCATGAAGCGGATCATCGCCACGCCCTCGTAGCAGTCCCGGGCCACCGCGCGGGCGATCACCAGCCCGGCCGCGCCCGCGACGCCCTGCACGAAGCGGGCGACGACCAGCACGCCGAGGCCGGGAGCGATCGCGCACACCAGGGTGGCGAGGGAGTAGGCCGTGATGCCGGCGAGCAGCGGGCGGCGGCGGCCGTGCCGGTCGCTCAGCGGGCCGAACACCAGCTGGCCCGCGGCCATGCCGAACAGCTGGGCGGTGAAGGTCAGTTGGACGGCCGGTGCGGTGGCGTGCAGGTCCGCGGCGAGCGAGGGCAGGGCCGGCAGGTAGAGGTCGGTGGTGAACGGGCCGAGCGCGACCAGGCCGCCGAGGGCGACGACGGTGGCCCGGCCGGGCGGCGCGGCGGTGGCGGCGCCGGCGGCGGGGGTGGTCCGCTCGCCGCCGGCGTCGACGGTCGGGCCTGCCATGGAGCTCCTCGGGATCGGATCGGAGGCGGGCCAGCTCGGGCCTGCTCGGCGCGGCCGGCCGCGGGTGCCGGAATTCGTACCGTAACCCGGTGTGCCGGGCTCAGGCTCGGGCAGCGTCCGGCCGTTCGGCCGCGCCGAAGCTGCGGACGACCTCGATGGCGCCGACGATGTGCCGGTTGAACTCCGCCAGCTCCTCGGCGGGCACCCAGAGTTCGAGGATGGTCTCGCCGCCGGCCTGCCGGACGGGGAACCGCTCCAGGTAGGCGCTCTCGACCTCGAACCGGGTGACGTAGCCGGCGCCGGACGCGGGGACGTTCCAGTCCCGGGCGATCCGGACCGCGTAGTCCTCGTTGAGCACCGGATAGAAGATCGGCTGCTCCGGCAGGCGGGGCGGCCAGGCACGCCAGCCGGAGGCCTCGACGAGCGCGAGCTCCTTCGGGCCGGTCGGTCGCCAGAGCGTAGTGGTCTGCATACACTCGACCGTATCTGCCGCCACACCCGCCCGGCGACGCATTTTCGGCCTTCAACTTCCCTTAAGGCGCCCACTCTTGATGTGCACACAAGGTGCTGCTTTGCTGTGCAGACGAAGTTAGGAAACTTTCCTGACGGTTCCCGCGACACCCCAGACGAACGGAGAACCATGCCCTCGCACGCCCTGCGGCACCGGCGCGTCCGCCCGCTGCTCGCCCTGGCCGGCGCGGCCGCACTCGCCGCCGGCACCTTCGCCCTGGCGCCGGCCGGGCAGGCCGCCACCGCCGCGGCCGCCGACCCGGTGGGCCTCAACGCCCCCTACGAGTACCTCGGCTGGGGCAGCCCCCAGAAGCCGACCGACGTGATGGCGGCGACCGGGGTCAAGCAGTTCACCCTCGCCTTCATGCTCAGCGACGGCGGCTGCAACCCCAAGTGGGACGGCAGCCGGCCGCTCACCGGCGGCAGTGACCAGAGCGCGATCAACGCGATCAGGGCGGCCGGCGGCGACGTGGTGGTCTCCTTCGGCGGCTGGAGCGGCAGCAAACTCGGCGAGAAGTGCACCTCGGCGAGCGCACTGGCCGCGGCCTACCAGAAGGTGATCGACGCCTACAAGCTGAAGGCGATCGACGTGGACATCGAGAACACCGAGGTGGCGAGCGCGGCCGCCCGGCAGCGGGTGATCTCCGCCCTGAAGACGGTCGAGAGCAAGAACCCGGGCATCCGGACCTACCTCACCTTCGGCACCACGCCCACCGGCCCCGACGCCAACGGCCTGGACCTGGTCAAGAAGGGCGCCGCCGCCGGACTCGCCCTGGACGGCTGGACGATCATGCCGTTCGACTTCGGCAGCCACAGCGGCTCGATGGGCAGCGTCACCACCAAGGCCGCGGACGGCCTGCAGAAGGCGGTGGCCGGCGCGTACGGCTACGACAGCGCCACCGCGTACCGGCACATCGGCATCTCCTCGATGAACGGGAAGACCGACGAGGCCGACGAGACCGTCTCCACCGGCGACTTCACCACCATGCTGGACTACGCCAAGGCGCACCACCTGGCCCGGTTCACCTTCTGGGCGGTCAACCGGGACCGGGCCTGCCCCTCCGGCACCCAGGCGGGCGACTCCTGCAGCGGGATCTCCCAGTCGGCATACGCCTTCACGAAGATCGTCGCCGGCTACCACGGCTGAGCCGGGCGACGCCGGGACGCGTCGACGGTCAGCGCGGGGCGATCAGCGCGGCCTCGGCGAAGTTGTCCCAGTGGGCGGCCGCGCCGAGCGGGATGCAGGCCCAGTCCTTCATCGGCCGGCCGCCCACCGGGTCGAACAGATGGGCGCCCGGCAGTCGCAGCGCCTCGGCGAGGGCCGGCGTGTCCCGGCCCAGCCGGCACACCAACTCGCCCTCGTGCAGGCCGGCGAAGGCCTTGCCCGTGGTGTCCTTCAGACAGGGCATGCCGAACATCTTCGACTGTGTCGCGCCACGCGGGGCGAGCTCCTCGGCGATCTCCGCGTACCGCGCGGCCGGGTCCGATCGGTCCGTCATGGCGCCATGGTGGCACCGGGCCCGGGGCCGCGCGGCGCACGCCACGCGGACCGGCCCGGGGCGGTCGGGGCCCGTCGAGGGCCTTGAGCGCGGACGGCCCGGCATGTAAGGATTGAGGCCCGTGAGCATCCCTGTACACACGCTTCCCACCTCCCCGCTCTGCGTCGCCGTGGCGCAGGCCCCGCTCGTCCCCCTGGACATCGCCGCGAACACCGCCACCGCGGCCGGGCTGGTCCGCCGGGCCGCCGCGCAGGGCGCCCGACTGCTCCTGCTCTCCGAGCTCTTCCTGACCGGCTACGAGACCACCGGCATCGCCGCCGACCCGGACAGCCTGACCGTCGCCCCGGACGACCCCCGGCTCGCACCGCTGGCGGCCGCCTGCGCCGGGACCGGCACCGCCGTGGTGGTCGGCGCCCCCGTCCGCGACCCGGAGACCGGCACCCTGCACATCGCGGCCCTCACCCTGGACGGGGCCGGCCGGACGGCCGCCGTCTACCGCAAGCAGTTCGCCACCCCCAACGAACGCGCCGCCGGCTTCTCGCCCGGCACCGGCGGCTGCACCCTGGAGCTGGACGGCTGGCGGCTCGGCCTCGGTGTCTGCTGGGACTCCGGCTTCCCCGAGCACGCCCGCGCGGCCGCCCTCGACGGCGCCCACGCCTACCTGGTGGGCGCCCTGTTCGGCACCGGACCCGGCGCCCACCAGCGCCGCACGGTGTTCCCCGCACGGGCCCTCGACAACACCCTGTACGTGCTGCTCGCCAACCACGTCGGCCGCTCCGGCCCGTACACCGGCTGCGGCCGCAGCGCCGCCTGGGGACCGGACGGGCACCTGCTGGCCGAGGCCGCCGAGGACGCACCGGAGCTGCTGACCGTCGTCCTCGACCCGGCCGCCCTGGCCCGCGCCCGCACGGACGACCCCGTCCTCGTCCAGCCCGGCCTCACCACCACCCCGCCCCGGACCACTGCGTTCCTCGGCACCGCCGGGGGCGCGGAGAACTGCGCAGTCCGAGGGCGGCCGTCCTAACGGTTCGGGCCGTGCCGGGAACTGTACGGCGGCCCGCATCCGAATTGCGCGGTTCTCCCCCGGCCTCCGGCCGGGAGGTGCCCCCACGCGCCCCTGTGGCATGCCCTGAAGGAAATACCCCGGCACGCCGCGCGTTGTGCTGTGCAGGAGGTGTCCCACCATGGGTGACGAGGAGCAGTTCCGCATCGAGCACGACTCGATGGGCGAGGTCCGGGTGCCGGCGGCCGCCAAGTGGCAGGCGCAGACGCAGCGCGCGGTGCAGAACTTCCCGATCTCCGGCCAGCGGCTGGAGCGGGCGCACATCGCGGCGCTGGCCCGGATCAAGGCCGCCGCGGCGAAGGTCAACGCGGAGCTGGGCGTGCTGGACGCGCAAACGGCGGAGGCGATCGTGAGCGCCGCCGAGGAGGTGGCGGAGGGCCGCTGGGACGACCAGTTCCCGGTGGACGTCTTCCAGACCGGCTCCGGCACCTCGTCCAACATGAACACCAACGAGGTGATCGCCACCCTGGCCGGGGAGCGGCTCGGTCGGCCGGTGCACCCCAACGACCAGGTGAACGCGAGCCAGTCGTCCAACGACGTGTTCCCCTCGTCGATCCACATCGCGGCGACCGGGGCCGTCACCGGCGCGCTGGTGCCCGCGCTGGAGCACCTGGCGGCCGCCCTGGAGCGGAAGGCCGGCGAGTTCGCCGAGGTGGTCAAGTCCGGCCGGACGCACCTGATGGACGCCACGCCCGTCACCCTCGGCCAGGAGTTCGGCGGGTACGCGGCGCAGGTGCGGTACGGCGTGGAGCGGCTGCGCGCCGCGCTCCCCCGGGTCGCCGAACTGCCGCTGGGAGGTACGGCGGTGGGCACCGGCATCAACACCCCGCCGGGGTTCTCCGCCGCGGTGATCGCGGAGGTCGCCCGGGCCACCGGGCTGCCGCTGACCGAGGCCCGCGACCACTTCGAGGCCCAGGGCGCCCGGGACGGGCTGGTCGAACTGAGCGGTCAGCTGCGCACGGTGGCGGTCGGCTTCACGAAGATCGCTAACGATCTGCGGTGGATGGGATCGGGCCCCCGCACCGGCCTGGGCGAGCTCAACCTGCCGGACCTGCAGCCGGGTTCGTCGATCATGCCGGGCAAGGTGAACCCGGTGATCCCCGAGGTGGTGCTGATGGTGGCCGCCCAGGTGATCGGGAACGACGCGACCGTCGCGGTGGCCGGCGCGAGCGGGAACTTCGAGCTGAACGTGATGCTGCCGGTGATCGCCCGCAACGTGCTGGAGTCGGTGCGGCTGCTGGCGTCCGCGGCCCGGCTGCTGGCCGACCGCACGGTGGACGGGCTGACCGCGAACGCCGAGCGGGCCCGGGAGTACGCCGAGTCCTCGCCCTCCGTGGTCACCCCGTTGAATCGCTTCATCGGCTACGAGGAGGCTGCGAAGGTGGCCAAGCAGTCGCTGGCCGAACGCAAGACGATCCGCCAGGTGGTGCTGGAGCGCGGCTACGTCGAGCGCGGCCTGCTGACGGAGGCGCAGCTGGACGAGGCGCTGGACGTGCTGCGGATGACCCGGCCCTGACGGCCCGTCCCGGGTTCCGACCGGCAGGACGGTCGACGGGTGCGGACCGTGCGGTCCGCACCCGTCGGGGGGTTGTCCGTGTCGGTCTCCGTCATCCGCGGCTCCTACCCATCTTCGAGGACATGCCGGTCAGCGTCATGGCGATGGCCGCGCCCGCCAGGCAGGCCATCACGGCACCGGTCACGCAGTTGGTCCAGATCGTCCGGTAGAACGCCTGGTCGCCGACGGTCGCCCAGGGGGCGATGATCGTCCAGACGCCGATCGCCAGTCCGGCGTAAGCGCGTGCGTGGGTGCGCTCGAAAGCGGTGGCGTAGCCGCCCATCAGGAAGGCGAAGGCCAGACCGCAGATCAGGTTGCTCAGGGTCACGCCCTGGATGCCACCCGCGGCGGGGAAGAGGGCGAACCCGACCACCCACGGGGAGATCGCCAGGAAGAGTCCGGCGACGATGCAGAGCGCTTCGACGCCCTGCGCGAGCATCGTCGAGGTGACGCGCTCGTAGTGTTCACGCATTGCAAGGATGTCCGGATGGCGCTCCATACCCGGAAGCTGGGTCGACACCGGGAACCACCTCCAAGGTCCGTGACAAGGCAGGCGACTGCCCCGTACCCATTGTGTCCCTTATCTAACCTTTACACCCGATTATCACCTGATTGTCAGCATTCGCCAGACGGCTCGACCCTCAGCCCGGCGTCGACCTGCAGGAACGCCGCCACCGCCGCGGCCTCCTCGGCCAGCGCCAGCCGCACCGCCGCCGGCAGCACCCGGAAGGGCTCGACCACCAGGGCGCCCTTCTCCCGCCGCCAGCCGCCGACCACCCGGCCGTCCGCCACCAGGGCCGGCTTGACGATCCCGCCGCCCGCGTTGATCCGCTTCGCGAACTCCGGCGCCAGTACGGCGTCCCTGTTCCGGTAGCCCAGCAGGTAATTGTCGAAGGCGCCGAGCAGCCGCACCACCGGCGGCCCGGCCGACGGCGACTCCCCGCCCGGCGCGGCGAACAGCCCCGGCGCGACCTCCTCCGGTGCGGCCGCGGCCACCGCCCGCCGGGCCTCGCGCACCGGCAGGCCGGACCAGGAGGCGAAGTCGGCGGCCTCCGCCGGGCCGAAGGCCGCCAGGTAGCGGCCGGCCAGCTCGGCGGCCGGGTCCTCGGGCACCGGGCGGCCCTGCGGCAGCGGCACGTAGCCGGGCTCGCGCGGGGCCACGTCGGCGCCCCGGCAGAGCAGCCCGTGCGCCGTGGCCCAGCCCATGAGGTGGGCCGGGGCCTGGCCCTTCGGGTCGATCCCGAGACCCTCCTCGTTCAGCAGCCGGACGAGTTCGGCCCGGCCGCGCGGCACCTCCAGCAGCGCGGGCAGCAACTCCCGGGCGCGGGCGCAGACCGCCTCGGTCAGGCCGAGTTCGCGGCGGCGCCGGGCCCCGGCGGCCAGGTTGCGGTCGGCGAACAGGCCGAGCATCCAGCGCGCGTCCTCGGCCGGCACCAGGTGCAGCGTGCCGCGCATCAGCGCGAGCACCACCGTCTCCCCCGCGGCGAGCGCCCGCCCCGGCTCCCCCGGGTCCGCCACCCCGCGGGCCCGCAGCGCCAACCGGGCCGCCCCGGCGTCCTGCGCCTGCACGCCCCCCGACGCCCCGGCGGCCGCCGCCGCCCGCACCCGCGCCCGCCCGAACTGCGCCTGCATCCGCCGCCGCAGCAGCTCCGCCTCGTCCATCCGGCCATTCTTCCGCGGGCCGTCCCGCGTGAGGTGCGTCTCACCCCCGCGCGCCCGCATTGCCTATGCAACTCGTTGCATAGCAGGATGCGGGCATGGCACTGGAGCACGCGATCCTCGTCTCCCTCCTGGAGCAGCCCGGGTCGGGCTACGAGCTGGCCCGGCGCTTCGACCGCTCGATCGGACGGTTCTGGACGGCCACCCACCAGCAGATCTACCGGGTGCTGCGGCGGATGGAGGCGGACGGCTGGGTCGCCGCGGAGGAGGTCGCCCAGGACGGGCGTCCGGACAAGAAGGTGTACTCGGCGACGGCGGCGGGCCGCGGTGTCCTGGTCGGCTGGCTGCGCGAGCCGGTCGAGCCGGAGACCGTCCGGCACGAGCTCGCCGTGAAGATCCGCGCCGCCGCCTTCGACGACCCGGCCGCGCTCGTCCCCGAGGTCGAGCGGCACCGCACCGAGCACGCCGCGCTGCTCGCCCGCTACCTGTCCGGCGAGCAGCGGGACTTCCCCGACCCGGACGCCCTCGACGCCCAGCAGCGCCTCCAGCACGTGGTGCTGCGCGGCGGCATCGAGTACGAGCGGATGATCCTCGCCTGGCTGGACGACGTGCTCGCCACCCTGCACCGCCTGCAAGCCACGCCACCCTCGACCCCTGGGACCTGATGATGCAGCTGTTCAACCCGCGCACCTACGACCCCGCGCAGTTCGACGACACCACCCGCCGGCTGCTGCGCGCGACCGTCGACTGGTTCGAGTCGCGTGGCAAGAAGGCGCTGATCGACACCTACATCGACCGCAGCTGGTACGCGGACTTCCTGGAGTTCGCCGCCAAGGAGGGCCTGTTCGCGGAGTTCCTGACGCCGTCCTCGGCCGACCCGGCGAAGCGCTGGGACACCGCCCGGATCGCCGAGCTCAACGAGATCCTCGGCTTCTACGGCCTCGGCTACTGGTACACCTGGCAGGTCACCATCCTCGGCCTCGGCCCGGTCTGGCAGAGCGAGAACGAGGCCGTCCGCGCCCGCGCGGCGCAGCTGCTCTCCGAGGGCCACGTGATGGCCTTCGGCCTGTCCGAGCGCAGCCACGGCGCGGACATCTACTCCACCGACATGGTGCTCACCCCGGACGGCGAGGGCGGCTTCACCGCCACCGGCTCCAAGTACTACATCGGCAACGGCAACGTGGCCGGCCTGGTGTCGGTCTTCGGCCGCCGCTCCGACGTGGACGGCCCGGAGGGCTACGTCTTCTTCGCCGCCGACAGCCGGCACGAGGCGTACCACCTGGTCAAGAACGTGGTGAACGCGCAGATGTACGTCAGCGAGTTCCGCCTGGAGGAGTACCCGGTGCGCGCCGAGGACGTGCTGCACACCGGCAAGGCCGCCTTCGACGCCGCGCTGAACACCGTCAACGTCGGCAAGTTCAACCTGTGCACCGCCTCGGTCGGCATCTGCGAGCACGCGATGTACGAGGCCGTGACGCACGCCCACAACCGGGTGCTGTACGGCAAGCGGGTCACCGAGTTCGCCCATGTGAAGCGGGAGCTGACGGACGCGTACGCCCGCCTGGTCGCGATGAAGCTCTTCAGCTCCCGCTCGGTGGACTACTTCCGCACCGCCTCGCCGGAGGACCGCCGCTACCTGCTCTTCAACCCGATGACCAAGATGAAGGTCACCACCGAGGGCGAGAAGGTCATCGACCTGATGTGGGACGTCATCGCGGCCAAGGGCTTCGAGGCGGACACCTACTTCGACAAGGCCGCCAAGGACATCCGCGGCCTGCCGAAGCTGGAGGGCACCGTCCACGTCAACCTGGCGCTGATCCTCAAGTTCATGGGCAACTACCTGTTCAACCCGGCGGAGTTCGCGCCGGTGCCGAGCCGGGTGGACGCCGCGGACGACGCGTTCCTGTTCCGCCAGGGCCCGGCCCGCGGCCTCGGCGCGATCCGCTTCCACGACTGGCGCACCGCCTACGACAAGCACGCCGCCGTGCCGAACGTGGCCCGCTTCCGCGAGCAGGCGGACGGCCTGTGCGCGCTGCTGCTGTCCCACGCGCCGAGCGCCGAGCAGCAGCAGGACCTGGACTTCCTGCTGGAGATCGGCCAGCTCTTCGCGCTGGTCGTCTACGGCCAGCTGGTGCTGGAGCAGGCCGAGCTGACCGGCCTGGACGCGGATGTCCTGGACCAGATCTTCGACGCCCTGGTGCGGGACTTCTCCGCGCACGCCACCGAGCTTCACGGCAAGTCCTCCACCACCGAGGAGCAGGCCGCCTGGGCGGTGGCGCACGTCCGCCGCCCGGTGGCCGACGCCGGGCGCGCCGACCGCGTCTGGGCGAAGGTCGAGGCACTGTCCGGCGCCTACGAGATGCAGCCGTAGTACGTAGGAGGGGGGTGCCGCCTCTCCGGCACCCCCCTCCGCCCTCCCGTCAGAAGGTCAGTTTCCAGCTGTCGATCGTGCCGGTGTCCTGCGCGGCCACGTCCTGCACCTTCAACTTCCAGGTGCCGTTCGCCACTTCGCTGGAGGCGTTGACGGTGTAGGTGGTGATCACGTTGTCGGCCGAGTCGTTGGAGCTGGAGTTCTTCAGCCGGTAGCTGCTGCCGTCCGGTGCGACCAGGTCGATCACCAGGTCGCCGCGCCAGGTGTGCTTGATGTCCACGCCGACCTGCAGCGCGGCGGGCGCGTTGCCGGCCACCCCGGAGACGGTGATCGAGGAGGTCACCGCGGCGCCCGCGTCCGGGATCGCCACGTCGGCGGCGTTCTCGAAGACCTTGCCGGGTGGCGGCGCGCTCTCGGTGCCGAGCGTCCAGATCGCGTACGCGATCGCGTCGCTCATCCGGTCCAGCGCGGTGTCGTCGATGTTGCCGCTGGTGTCGCAGGACGAGTGGTAGCAGCGGTCGAAGGCCTGGCCCGCGGTGCCGCCCCACTTGCCTGCCTGGGCGCTGGTCTTGGTGTAGTCGGCGCCGCTGAACAGGCCGCCGACCGGGATGCCGGCGTTCTTGAACGGCGCGTGGTCGGAGCGGCCGTCGCCCTCGGTCTCCGGCTCGGTCGCGACCCCGATCCCGGAGAAGTACGTCTTGAACAGGTTGTCCAGCTTGGTGTCGTCGTCGTAGACGAAGTAGCCGGGGTTCGGCGAGCCGATCATGTCGAAGTTGAGGTACGCCTCGATGCTCGAACGATCGCTGCCGGAGAGGCTGTTGACGTAGTTCTTGGAGCCGACCATGCCGTACTCCTCGGCGCCCCACCAGCCGAACCGCAGGTGCTTGGTGGGCTGCAGGCCGGCCCGCGACACGGCGAGCGCGACCTCCAGGATGCCGGCCGAGCCGGAACCGTTGTCGTTGATCCCGGGCCCGCCGGTGACGGAGTCCAGGTGGGAGCCGGCCATCACCGTGTGCGAGGCGTCGCCGCCCGGCCAGTCGGCGATCAGGTTGTAGCCGGTGGCGCCGTTGTACGTGAAGGTCTTCAGCGCGGTGGTGTAGCCGGCCGCGTCGAGCTTGGCCTTCACGTAGTCGACCGAGGCCTTGTACCCGGCCCGGCCGTGCGCCCGGTTGCCACCGTTCGCGGTGGCTATGGACTGCAGCTGGGCGAGGTGCGCCTTGACGTTGGCGACCGGGATGTCGGGGGCCGCCGCGAGCGCGGCAGCGGGGGCGGGCCCGGCGGACGCGGAGGGGGCGAGCAGCGTCGCGGCGAGCGTGGCGGCGGCGACGACGGCCAGGGCGGCGGG
>NZ_JAHTIK010000001.1:2110908-2166171 GCF_025655475.1 Kitasatospora sp. DSM 101779
GCGAGCGTGGCGGCGGCGACGACGGCCAGGGCGGCGGGACGGCGCAGGCGGGATCGCCGCTGCGCACGCCGGTGGGCATGCAGGGACACGTAGGACTCCGGATTCCGGTGGGGCAGAACGGGACCTGACGGTGCAGCCGCCCGGTGGGGCGGGGGCGGGCGGCCTGAAGTTGACGCGCTCATGATAGTCAGGCTTCGGTAAAGCCACCGTCAAGAGGCCGTCACGCAACGGATGTTCGCCTGACGACCGCTCACCGCCGCGCCCCCGGACGGAGCAGCACCGGGCGCCGGTCACGTCCGCGCCCGGCACAGTGGCCAGGAGTGCCCCTGCTGCGAAAGGCCCGCCGTCGTGCCGCCGAACCCCCGCCCCCGCCCCGTCCGCCGCCTGCTGGCCGCCGCGCTGCTGGCCACCGCCCTGCTGCCCGCCGCCCCGGCCGCCGCGGCCGAGCACCTGCGCACCGTCTACGGCCGCCCCGTCCCGTTCGGCGACGGCGCCGCGCACGCCTACGCCCGCCTGCACGGCGACCGACCCGTGGAGATCGGCGTCGCCCTCACCCGCGGCTCGCTGACCGACCTGCCCACCGAACCGGCCGACGGCCGGCACTGCTACGACCGTAACGGCGACGGCACCGTCGACCCCATGCGCGAGTGCGCCGGCGGCCACGAGTACGCGCTCGACCTGCCCCGGGCCCTGCGCGACCTGCCCGGGATGCCGCTGAAGTTCGCCCTGCTCGACTGGGACCCGGCCGGCCACGGTCCGCCGAAGGTCTACGACCGCCCGCACCTCGACGTGCACTTCTACCTGCAGTCCAACGCGGAACGGCAGGCGATCCGCCCCGGCCCGTGCGGCATCCTGATCGACTGCACCGACTACGCGACGGCCACCCGGCCGCTGCCGCCCCAGTACCTGCCCGCCGACTACACCGACAAGGGCCTCGCCCAGGTCGCCATGGGCAACCACCTCACCGACCTCACCGGCGAGGAGTGGCACGGCCAGGGATTCACCCGCACCTTTGTGTACGGCACCTACGACGCCCGGATCACCTTCCTGGAGCCGATGATCACGCTCGCCGCGCTGCAGGCCGCCGAGGGCGCCGACCCGGCCGACGCGTGCCGGCCGGTCAAGCAGCCACAGGCCTGGCAGGTGCCCGGCTGGTACCCGCGCGCCTACTGCGTGCGGCACTCGGCCGAGAGCGGCGAGTACACCGTCTCGCTGGAGGACTTCGCCCGGCACGCCTGAGCACCGCAGCCCACTCGATCCCACCTGGAGGCCCCATGCCGCCCGTCGGACTGCTCGCCCGCATCGAGGCCAAGCCCGAACACGCCGAGGAGGTCGCCGAGCTGCTGCTCGCCGCACTGCCGATGGCCGTCGAGGAGGTGGACACCCGGACCTGGTTCGCCTTCCGCGAGAGCGAGACCGTCTTCGGCATCTTCGACACCTTCGACGACGCGCAGGGCCGGGAGTACCACCTCCAGGGCCGGATCGCCGCCGCCCTCATGGAAGCCGCACCCCGCCTCCTCGCCGCCCCACCGGACATCCGGTACATCGACGTCCTGGCGGCGGCACTGCCGTAGGAGTGTCCTTCAGGCAGCCGGGTGCCCACAGGGGGGCGCGGGGAACTGCGCAGTCCGGGCATGGGTGTCGGAACAGGACTCGGCCAACCCTGACCTGTACGACGGCCCGCCTCCGAGTTGCGCAGTTCTCCCCCGGCCTCCGGCCGGGCGGTGCCCCCACGCGCCCCTGCACCGCTGCCCCGACGGCACCGCCAACCGGACGTACGGTGGACGTGGAGAGGCTCAGCCATGTACTACCCCGACCGCGAGGAAGCGGGCCGCCGGCTGGCGGCCGAACTGCAGCGGTGGCGCGGGGCCGACCCGGTCGTGGTGGCCCTGCCGCGCGGGGGTGTCCCGGTCGCCGCACAGGTGGCCCGGGCGCTCCGGGCGCCGCTCGACATCTGCGTGATCCGCAAGCTCGGCGTGCCCTTCCAGCCGGAGCTGGGTATGGGCGCGATCGGCGAGGACGGCGCCCGGGTGGTCAACGACGCGGTGGTGCGCGGCGCCCGGGTCACGCCCGAGCAGCTCGCCGAGGTCGAGCGGGAGGAGCGGTCCGAGCTGGAGCGCCGGGCCGAGCGGTACCGCCGGGGCCGCTCCCCCGTTCCGCTGGCCGGCCGGACGGTGATCGTGGTGGACGACGGGGTGGCCACCGGCTCGACCGCACTGGCGGCCTGCCGGATCGTCCGCGCCCGCGGGGCGGCCCGGGTGGTGCTGGCGGTGCCGGTGGCGCCGCAGGACTGGGCGGCCCGGCTGGGCGGGGACGTCGACGACCTGGTCTGCCCGCACACCCCGGCCCGGTTCTGGGCGATCGGCGAGTTCTACGCGGACTTCTCGCAGACCTCGGACGCCGAGGTGATCGCCCTGCTCGACGAGGCCGCGGCCCGGCAGCAGGAGCCGGACGACCCGGAGATCACCCTGGAGGCGGCCGGGGTGGAGCTGCGCGGGGTGCTGACCCGGCCGCAGGGCGCCCTCGGCGTGGTGCTGTTCGCCCACGGCAGCGGCAGCGGCCGGCTCAGCCCGCGCAACCGGTACGTGGCGGGCGAGCTCAACCGGGCCGGCATGGCCACCCTGCTGTTCGACCTGCTCACCCCCGCCGAGGAGATCGACCGGGTGAAGGTCTTCGACACCGAGCTGCTCGGCCGGCGACTTGCCGAGGTGACCCGGCTGGTCACCGCCCGGCCGGACTGCGCCGGGCTGGCGGTCGGCTACTTCGGCGCGAGCACCGGCGCGGCGGCGGCGCTGCGGGCGGCCGCCGAGCCCGGCCTGAGGGTGGCCGCGGTGGTCTCCCGCGGCGGTCGGCCCGACCTGGCGGGGCCGGTGCTGGCCGAGGTGTCGGCCCCGACGCTGCTGATCGTCGGCGGCGCCGACCGGACGGTGCTGGAGCTGAACCGACGGGCCGAGGACCAGCTGCGGGCGCCGGTCTCGCTGGCCGTCGTCCCGGACGCCGGCCACCTCTTCGAAGAGCCCGGTGCGCTGGAGGCGGTCGCCGCCCTGGCCGCGGACTGGTTCACGCAGCACCTCTCGCCGGTGGCCCGATGACTGGGCAATCCGTACAGCCCGCCCGGCCCTCACCTGCTCACCTTGTACACATTGATCAGTGGAAATCGCAGCTGTTGCCCGACCCCCGGACCGAGGGCAAGCTCTGCGCAACCGCTACCGCCGGACCCTTCGCGGTGCGGAGAACCTCAACGTGGAGGAGCACCGATGACCGCCAACGCCGTGGAACTCACCCCCGCCGAGCTGGAGGCCGGCCTCGACGCCGAGCAGCTCCGCACGCTCGTCGGCCTGGTCGAGCACGACCCCGCGGGCGATCCGTTCCCGGTCACCGCCCAGGACGCGGTGGTCTTCGTCGTCGGCAACGCCACCCAGACGGCGCAGTTCTACCAGGCCGTGTTCGGCATGGAGCTGGTCGCCTACTCCGGCCCGGAGACCGGCCGCCGCGACCGCAAGGCCTTCGTGCTGCGCTCCGGCTCCTGCCGCTTCGTGATCAAGGGCGGTGTCTCCCCGGACAGCCCGCTGCTGGACCACCACCGCCGGCACGGCGACGGCGTGGTCGACCTGGCGCTGGAGGTGCCGGACGTCGACAAGTGCATCGCGCACGCGCGCGCGCAGGGCGCGACCGTCCTGGAAGAGCCGAACGACGTCTCCGACGAGAACGGCACCGTGCGCCGCGCCGCGATCGCCACCTACGGCGAGACCCGGCACACCCTGATCGACCGCTCCCGCTACAACGGCCCGTACCTGCCCGGCTACGTCGTCGCCGAGACCAGGGTGCAGCGGCCGGCGGGCGCGCCGAAGCGGCTCTTCCAGGCGCTGGACCACGCGGTGGGCAACGTCGAGCTCGGCAGGATGGACGAGTGGGTCTCGTTCTACAACCGGGTCATGGGCTTCGTGAACATGGCCGAGTTCGTCGGCGACGACATCGCCACCGAGTACTCCGCGCTGATGTCCAAGGTCGTCGCGAGCGGCAACCACCGGGTGAAGTTCCCGCTGAACGAGCCGGCGATCGCGAAGAAGAAGTCGCAGATCGACGAGTACCTGGAGTTCTACACCGGTGCCGGCTGCCAGCACATGGCGCTCGCCACCAACGACATCCTCACCACCGTCGACGTGCTGCGTTCACGCGGCGTGGAGTTCCTCAACACCCCGGACTCCTACTACGACGACCCGGCGCTGCGCGAGCGGATCGGCAAGGTCCGCGTCCCGATCGAGGAGCTGAAGTCCCGCGGCATCCTGGTCGACCGCGACGAGGACGGCTACCTGCTGCAGATCTTCACCAAGCCGATCGGCGACCGTCCGACCGTCTTCTACGAGTTCATCGAGCGGCACGGTTCGCTGGGCTTCGGCAAGGGCAACTTCAAGGCGCTCTTCGAGGCCATCGAGCGCGAGCAGGAGAAGCGCGGAAACCTCTGACCCACCCCCTGACGAGGAGACCGGGACATGGCGCACTACCGGCAGCTGGGCGACATCCCGCCCAAGCGGCACACCCAGCACCGCACACCCGAGGGCGGGCTGTACTACGAGGAGTTGATGGGCGAGGAGGGCTTCAGCTCGGACTCCTCGCTGCTCTACCACCGGGGCATCCCCTCGGCGATCGTGGACGCCCGGCCGTGGGAGCTGCCGAGCCAGGCCACCACGCCCAACCTTCCGCTGATCCCCCGCCACCTGAAGCTGCACCAGCTCTTCGGCGAGGAGTGGAAGGGCACCGACGTGGTGGCCGGGCGGCGCCTCGTCCTCGGCAACTCCGACGTGCGGATCTCCTACGTGGTCGCCGGGGCGCCCAGCGAGCTGTACCGCAACGGGCTCGGCGACGAGTGCGTGTACGTGGAGGACGGCGAGGCCACCGTGGAGACGGTGTTCGGCTCGCTGGACGTCCACCGCGGCGACTACGTGATCATCCCGCGGGCCACCACGCACCGCTGGGTGCCCACCGGCGACGGCCCGTTGCGCGCCTACTGCATCGAGGCGAACAGCCACATCACCCCGCCCAAGCGCTACCTGTCCCGGTTCGGGCAGCTGCTGGAGCACGCGCCGTACTGCGAGCGGGACCTGCGCGGGCCGGTCGGGCCGCTGCTGGTCGAGGGCACCGACGTCGACGTGCTGGTCAAGCACCGCGGCGCGACCGGCGTGGTCGGCACCCGCTACACCGTGCCGCACCACCCGTTCGACGTGGTCGGCTGGGACGGTTGCCTGTACCCGTACGTCCTCAACATCGAGGACTACGAGCCGATCACCGGCCGGATCCACCAGCCGCCGCCGGTGCACCAGGTGTTCGAGGGCAACAACTTCGTCATCTGCAACTTCGTGCCGCGCAAGGTGGACTACCACCCGCTGTCGATCCCGGTGCCGTACTACCACTCCAACGTGGACAGCGACGAGGTCATGTTCTACTGCGGCGGCAACTACGAGGCCCGCAAGGGCTCGGGGATCGGCCAGGGCTCGATCTCGCTGCACCCCGGCGGCCACACCCACGGCCCGCAGCCGGGCGCGTACGAGCGCTCCATCGGCGTCGAGTTCTTCGACGAGCTCGCCGTCATGGTCGACACCTTCAGGCCGCTGGAGCTCGGCGAGGGCGGCACCGCGAGCGAGGACCCGGGCTACGCCTGGACGTGGTCGGGCGGACGGGGGCCGGGCCGGTGACCCCGCTGTACGCAGGGCTCTTCGACGACGCCGCGCTCTTCCCGCCCGGCGACCTGCCGCTCGCCGAGGCGGTGCCGGCCCACCGCGGCCACCGCACCGCCTGGTACGCGGAGGCGGTCGGCCCGTTCCTCTGCGGCCCCGGCCGGCTGGCGGACCTCGTCCGCACCGCCGGCCCCGGCCCGCTGCCGG
Source organism: Kitasatospora sp. DSM 101779 (assembly GCF_025655475.1). GTDB lineage: Bacteria > Actinomycetota > Actinomycetes > Streptomycetales > Streptomycetaceae > Kitasatospora. The sequence goes on from NZ_JAHTIK010000001.1 coordinate 2,116,791, forward strand.
TCGGGCTGGTACTGCCGGGGGGCAGTGCGGGCCCGGCCGCGGCGCTCAAGGAGGCCGCCGGGCTCGACGTGGTGAGCCTCGAGATCGCCACCGCCGACGTCGCCGCCACCGTGGCGCAGCTCGCAGCCGAACTGCCCGAGGGCATCGCCGCGGCCGTCGAACTGCCGCGCGACGGCCGCCCCGAGGACGCGCTGGACGCCCTGGCCGGCACCCCTCACCGGGCGAAGTACCGCACCGGCGGGCTCACCGCCGAGGCCTTCCCGCCGGTCGGCGAGCTGGCCGCCTTCCTGGTCGGCTGCGCCGAGCGGGCGGTGCCCTACAAGTGCACCGCCGGGCTGCACCACGCCGTCCGGCACACCGACCCGGTGACCGGCTTCGAGCACCACGGCTTCCTCAACGTGCTGCTGGCCGCCGCCGCGGGCGACCGCGACGGTGCCGTGGCCGCGCTGGAGGAGCGCTCGCCGACCGTGGTCGCCTCCGCGGTCACCGGCCTGACGGACGACCAGGTAGCCGCCGCCCGACGCTCGTTCACCTCCTTCGGCACCTGCAGCATCGCCGAACCCCTCGCCGACCTGGCCGACCTCGGCCTGCTCCACCCACCCACGCTGGAGGACCGTTGACCTGGCTCGCCATCCCGCAGGACTCGCCGTACGGCATCCACAACCTGCCGTACGGCGTCTTCAGCGCGAACGACCAGCCCGGCCGGCGCCGGATCGGCGTCCGCATCGGCGACCACGTACTGGACGCCGGCGCGGCCGCCCGTGCCGTCGGCGCGCCGTCCGTACTGCTGGACGCCGACACCCTGAACCCGCTGATGGCGGCCGGCCACCGCACCTGGCGCGAGGTCCGCGGCGCCCTCACCGAGTGGCTCGGCGACGAGGCTCACCGCCCGGCCGTCGCCCCCTGTCTGCTGCCGCTCGCCGAGGTCGAACTGCACCTGCCGTTCGAGGTCGCCGACTACGTCGACTTCTACGCCTCCGAGCACCACGCCTCCAACCTCGGCCGGATTTTCCGTCCGGGCTCGGAGCCGCTCACGCCCAACTGGAAGCACCTGCCGATCGGCTACCACGGCCGGGCCGGCACGGTGGTGGTCTCCGGCACGCCGGTGGTCCGCCCGAACGGCCAGCGCAAGGCCCCCGCCGACGCGGCGCCGAGCTTCGGCAAGTCCCGCCGGCTCGACATCGAGGCCGAGGTGGGCTTCGTCGTCGGCGCCCCGAGCGAGCTCGGCACCGCCGTCCCCATGTCGGCCTTCCGCGAGCACGTCTTCGGCGTCTGTCTGCTCAACGACTGGTCGGCGCGTGACATCCAGGCCTGGGAGTACGTGCCGCTCGGTCCCTTCCTGGGCAAGTCCTTCGCCACCTCGGTCTCGCCGTGGATCGTCCCGCTGGACGCGCTGGAGCACGCCCGGGTCGCCCCGCCCGCCCGCGACGTGGAGCCGCTCGACTACCTCGACGACCGCGGCGGCGAGCCCTGGGGCCTCGACCTGGCCATCGAGGTCTCGCTGAACGGCCACCCGATCTCCCGGCCGCCGTTCGCCACCATGTACTGGACGGCCGCCCAGCAGCTCGCCCACATGACCGTCAACGGCGCCTCGCTGCGCACCGGCGACCTGTTCGCCTCCGGCACCGTCAGCGGCCCCGAGCCGGAGACCCGCGGCGCCCTGATCGAGCTGACCTGGAACGGCGAGAACCCGGTCAAGCTGGCCGACGGGACGACCCGTACCTTCCTGGAGGACGGCGACGAGGTGGTGATGACCGCCACCGCCCCCGGCCCCGACGGCAGCCGGATCGGCTTCGGCGAGGTCACCGGCCGCATCCTGCCCTGACCCACGGCCCGCCCGAGGCTCGGCCCGCAGACCTTCCGCCCGGTCGCCCGCCCGGCCGCCCCGCTCAGCCGGGGTGGACGGGGCAGGCGGCCGGGCGGAAGGTCTTCCGCGGTCCGCTCACCGGGCGCAGCTCGGCCTGCCAGCGGTCGTCGATCACCCCGCGGCTGAGCCGCAGCAGCTGGTTGGCCCCCGAGGCCAGCTGTCCGCGGTAGGCGTCGACCGCGGCACCGTCCTCGGCCACCGCCAGGGCGACCCCTTCGACGAAGCAGATCGGGCAGCCCTCGGTCAGCCGCACCGAGGTGCTCACCGGTTCGTCCGCGATCCCCTGGACGAGCACCGTGCCGAACGGCGCCACCGCCAGTACCAGGAGTCTCGGGCCGTCCGGGCGCGCGGCCGCCGCGAGGATCTCCCCCTGCAGCTCGGCGGGGGCCGCGACTCTGACCCGGCCGAGCACGGCGACCGCGAGCGCGACCTGCAGCAGGGCCAGCGCCAGCACCGCGAAGGCGACCGGCACCAGCCAGCCCGCTCCCGACCCGAGCCCGCGCCACAGCGCGATCCCGCCCACGACCACGATCAGCGCCATACTGCCCGCGTTTGGGCCGCGCCGGAAGGTCGTCCGTCCGAGCAGCAGCACCAGCGCCACCGCGAGGGTGATGTCCAGAAAGGTTCCCATGCCAGCCCCCTCACCGCCGGTCCCGCCGACCGGTCACCCGTATCGTTTCCCCCGGCACGGCCATCGAGACGGGAGCAGGGGCATGAGTGTGCAGGTCCGACGGGACGGCCGGGCGGGGCGGATCGTCCTCGACCGGCCGAGGGCGCTGAACGCGCTGACCCACGGGATGCTCCTGGAGATCCGCGACACCCTGCTGGCCTGGGCCGACGACGACTCCGTCCGCACCGTGGTGCTCACCGGGGCCGGGGAGCGCGGGTTGTGCGCGGGCGCCGACATCCGGGAGCTGCACGACGACGCCCGGGCCGGCGGGGCCGGCGCCCGGGTGTTCTTCGCCGACGAGTACCGGCTGAACCACCTGATCTCCCGCTACCCCAAGCCGTACGTCGCCGTGATGGACGGCATCACCATGGGCGGCGGCGTCGGCCTGTCCGGGCACGGCTCCGTCCGGGTCGTCACCGAGCGGTCGAACGTCGCCATGCCGGAGACCAGGATCGGCCTGATGCCGGACGTCGGCGGCAGCCGGCTGCTCGCCCTCGCCCCCGGCGGACTCGGCACCCACCTGGCGCTCACCTCCGGCTCGATGGGCCCCGGCGACGCGCTGCTGTGCGGCTTCGCCGACCACTTCGTGCCCACCGCCGCACTGGACTCGTTCACCGCGGCGCTCGCCGGCACCGACCCGGACGGGGCACTCGCCGCGCACGCCGCCGAACCTCCGGCCGCCGCCCTCGCCGCGCACCGCGCCTGGATCGACCACTGCTACGCCCCCGACACCGTCGAGGAGATCCTCGACCGGCTCGACGCCGCCGGCGAGAGCGCCGCCGCCGCGGCCGCCGCGGAGATCCGCGCCAAGTCGCCGACCGCGCTCAAGGTCACCCTCGCCGCGCTGCGGCGGGCCCGCGGCCACCGCAGCCTCGGCGAGACCCTGGAGCAGGAGTACGTGATCTCCTGCGCAGCGCTGGACTCCCACGACCTGGTGGAGGGGATCCGCGCCCAGGTGGTCGACAAGGACCGCAACCCGCAGTGGAAGCCGGCCGCGCTCGCCGACGTCACCGACGAGGACGTGGCGCGCTTCTTCGCGCCGACCGGCGACCCGCTCGGCCTGGACCCGGCCTGAGGTGACGACCGTCTCGCCTGGCGAGACTGGCGCACCGACCGGTCGGTCGGAGATCGTATCCACCGTCAGGACGCGCGCCGAGCGGCGGCGCAGCGAAGGGAGTCAAGGACGATGACCGAGTACGAGACGATCCTGGTGGACCGCAAGGGCCGGGTCGGCATCATCACGCTCAACCGGCCGAAGGCGCTCAACGCGCTGAACACGCAGCTGATGAACGAGGTCGTGGCCGCCGCCACCGCCTTCGACCGCGACCCGGAGATCGGCTGTCTGGTCGTCACCGGCTCGGAGAAGGCCTTCGCGGCCGGCGCCGACATCAAGGAGATGCAGGGCAACCGCTTCCCCGACGTGTACCTGGACGACTGGCTCGGTCCGTGGGACCGGCTCGGGCAGCTCCGCAAGCCGGTGGTCGCCGCGGTCGCCGGCTTCGCGCTCGGCGGCGGCTGCGAGCTCGCCATGCTCTGCGACATCCTGATCGCCGCCGACACCGCGAAGTTCGGCCAGCCGGAGATCAAGCTCGGCGTGATCCCCGGCATCGGCGGCTCGCAGCGGCTCACCCGCGCGGTCGGCAAGGCCAAGGCGATGGAGCTGTGCCTGACCGGCCGGATGATGGGCGCCGAGGAGGCCGAGCGGGCCGGTCTGGTCTCCCGGATCGTTCCCGCCGCGGACCTGCTGACGGAGGCGCTGGCCGTCGCCGAGACCGTCGCCGCGATGTCGGCGCCGGCCGCGGTGATGATGAAGGAGAGCGTCAACCGCGCCTTCGAGACCACCCTCGCCGAGGGCGTCCGCTTCGAGCGCCGGCTCTTCCACGCGGCCTTCGCCACGGCCGACCAGAAGGAGGGCATGGCCGCCTTCGCAGAGAAGCGCAAGCCCGAGTTCCAGGGCCGCTGACGGCCCGTCGGCCCCCGTTCCGGCCCCGGTGCGCGATCCATTGCGCACCGGGGCCGCCGCCTGCGACGATCGCATCTCGCGACAGCAGGGGGGTTCGACCATGTGGAGCTTCTTCCGTAGGCGCCGGAACGGCGGGACCGCACCGGCCGACACCCCGCCGCCCGCGCCCTCCGCCGCGGCACGGCCGGCCGCCCCGGCCCGGAACGGCGCCGGCCCGGCGATCAGCCTCGACAAGCTGCAGGCCACCGCGCCCGCCCTGGTGTCGCTGTACAAGACGGCCGGGGTGTCGCTGCGCAAGCAGGGCCTGGACGGCCGCCGGGCCGCCGTCTACCTGGTCCTCGACCACTCCGCCTCGATGAGCGGCCTCTACCGGGACGGCTCGGTGCAGCGCCTCGCCGAGCAGTCGCTCGCGCTCTCCGCCAACCTCGACGACGACGGCACCGTGCCCGTGGTGCTCTTCAACGACCGGGCGTACGAGGCGCAGGAGGTCGTCATCGGGCGGCACGACGGCGCGGTGCAGCAGGTGCGGGCGGCGGTCGGCGCGAAGTTCGGCGGCACCCGGTACGCCCCGGCGATGAAGGCGGTGCTGAAGCACTACCAGGAGTGCGGGGCGACGGACCCGGCCTTCGTGATCTTCCAGACGGACGGCGCCGCCTTCGACAAGAAGGACGTGCAGGCGCTGCTCCGGTCCTCCTCGGAGCTGCCGGTCTTCTGGCAGTTCCTCGGCTTCGGCGAGCACGACGCCAAGCACTTCGCCTTCCTCCGTTCGCTGACCGGCCTGGCCGGCCGGGCCACGCCGAACGCCGGCTTCTGCGCCACCGGCCGGCACCCGCGCTCGCTCGCCGACGACACCCTGTACGGGCGACTGCTGGCCGCCTACCCGGCCTGGCTGGAGGCGGCGAAGGCGGCCGGCGTCACGGGCTAGTCGTCACGGGCCGAGCGTCACGGGCTCACCGTCGGCGGTTCCGGGCTGCGGGGCGGTGGCGGGACGGCGGTCGGCGTCGTACCTGTCGACGGTGTCGGCGGCACCGGGACGGGGGCGGCGAGCCGGGCGAGGCCGCTGCGGGTGGCGGCGACCACGATCCGGTCGCCGGCCTCGAGCCGGCGGGCCCGGTCGGCGAAGTTCCACTGCAGGTCGGCGGGGCGCCGGGCGAGCCGGACGGCGAGCACCCGGACGCCGCCGGGCTGCTCGATGCCGTGCAGGTCCTGACCGGCCAGGCCCGAGGCGGCGTCGACGGCCACCTCGGCGATCAGCAGCACGTGCCGGTACACCGAGAGGGTGCCCAGCACCTCACGGCCCATCAGTGCCGCCGCGAAGGCCGGCGCGGACAGGTACGAGACCGAGCGGGAGGCGACGTTGCCGAGCGTCGCGTACACGTGGTGCGCGAAGTCGTCGTCGAACAGCCGGACCACGATCCGCATGTCCGGCCGGACGGCGCGGGCCTCCAGCGCGGCCTCCAGGTTCGCCGCGTCGTCGCTGGTGACGGCTGCCACCGCCCGGGCCCGGTGGATCCGGGCCCGGCGCAGCTGGCTCTCCAGCGGGGCGTCGCCGACCAGCACCGGGATGCCCAGCGCCCGGACGGCCGCGATGCCACGGGCCTGCGGGTCCCGCTCGACGCAGACCACCGGCACACCGGTCTCCTGCACCAGGGTGGCCACCCGGATGCCGACGCTGCCGAGGCCGACCACCACGACGTGGCCGCGCACCCCCGCGCTCGGGGCCCGCGGCACGCCGCGGCGGCCGCTGGCCAGCGCCTCGACGACGACGGCGGTCGCCACCGGCATGAAGGTGATCCCGCAGAAGGTGATGACCACCTGGGCGGCCCTGGCCCAGATCCCGCCCGGCGCACCCGCCCCCGGGTCGTCCGGCTGGGCGGCGCCGGCGAGGTCGAGCAGTGCGAGGTAGAGCGTCCAGCCGGCGTCGCGGTGGGCGAGGTAGAGCACGGCGGTGCTGAGCAGCACGGCGGCGAACGCGGTGCTCAGCACCAGCCGCATCCGGACGCCGGTGACGTAGCGCAGCGCGTCCAGCAGCGTCCAGCGCAGCCGTGAGGTCCAGGGGATGCGCAGTGGCGGTTCGGAGCCGAGGGCCTGCAGGGCGGCGAGGCCGCCCTGGCCGCCGGCCGGTGCGGGCGGGCCGGCGGGGTCCGCGCCGGGCGGCCCGTTGTCGCCGTATCTTCGGGCCAGTTCGATGAACTCGGCGGCGCGGCCGGCGGTCTCCGGCAGCAGCCGCAGCCGGGACAGGTCCTGCCGGTCGATCCGGTCGGCGACCAGGCAGAGCCGGCCGGCGCCGATGTCCTCGTCGTACGCGACGTAGAGGTAGCGCCCGCCGACCGGCACCGAGTGGGGGCGGCCGAGGACCCCGTTGGCGAAGGCCGGGGCGGCGGTGGCGGAGCCGGAGAGTGCCGCGCCGTTGGGCAGCAGCCGTGCGATGTGCTCGCCGAGCCGCCGGTTGAACATCCGCAGCACGATCCGGATGCCCGGGTTGGCGCCCTGCGCGGTCAGCGCGGCGTGGATGTTCTGCTGGTCGTCGCCGTCGACCAGGGCGATGCCGAGCGCCCCGGCGACTCCGGCGGCCCGCAGCGCCTCCTCGGTCACCGAGCCGTGTTCCAGCACCGCGGCGACCCCGGGCAGCTGCCCGATCCGCGGCCCGTGGTCGCGTTCGCGGTCCGGCAGCACGGCGACCACCGGCACCTCGTAGTGCTCCGTCAGCTCCAGCACCAGCCGGTGGGCCAGCGCGTTCCCCCCGCACACGATGTAGTGCCCGCGGTGTCCGTCCCCTGTCATACCGGTGAAGCGTATGCGCAGAACCCTGCCGCCGGGCGGCCGACAGGTGTCTGACGTGTGATCAGTTCGGTTTCCCGCACACGGTGTTGCGCGGGACGCGGGGCCGGCCGGGTCAGGCGGTGGCGGTGACGCCGGCGACCAGGAGCAGGAGGACGGAGGAGACGGCGGTCATCCGGCGGGCGGCGGTCGGGGTGGCGCCGAGGGAGGTGCGGGCACGGCCGGCCGCGAGGGCGACCCCGGCGTAGACCAGGGCGCAGGAGAGGACGTTGAGCGCGCCGAGGGCGAGGACCTGGCCGCCGACCGGGAGGGCGGCCGCGGGGTCGACGAACTGCGGGACGAGCGAGAGGTAGAGCAGCAGGCCCTTGGGGTTGAGCAGGGCGGTGAGGACGCTCTGCCGCAGGACGGTGCGGGCGGGCTGGGGGCGGGCCTCGGGGAGGCTGCCGTCGCCGCGGCGCAGCGACAGCAGCATGGTGACGGCGAGCACGGCGAGATAGGCGGCGCCGACCCAGCGGAGGGTGGGCAGGAGGGCCGGCACGGCGCGCAGGGCGGCGGCGAGTCCGGCGGCGGAGAGCAGGGTGTGCACGGTGTAGCCGGCGCACACACCGGCGACGGCGAGCAGCGCGGTGCGGCGGCCCTGGCCGAGCCCGCGGGCGGCGATGAGCAGCCAGTCGGGCCCGGGGGTGCAGACCAGCAGGAGGTCCACCCCCAGGAAGAGGAGCAGGGCGTGTACGTCCATGGCGGTGTTGTGCTCTCCGGGGCCGGCGGTCGGGTGTCGGTGACCGAAGGTATCCGGACGGGCGGAGCAGCCGATGACCTGTTTGCGCAGTTCAGCGGGGTGGTTTGGCAGAATATTGCGCCATGGACCGCACTGACCGCAGAATCCTCCACGAGCTCCAGCAGGACGGCCGGCTGACCAACGCCGAACTGGCCGACCGGGTCGGCCTGACGCCCTCGCCCTGTCTGCGGCGGGTGCGGCAGCTGGAGCAGTCCGGGGTGATCCGTGGGTACCGGGCGATGCTGGACGGCGCCGCGGTCGGCCGCGGCTTCCAGCCCTTCGTGACGGTGGTGATGCGGCACGAGGACCGAACGACGGTGGCCGAGTTCGAGCAGCGGGTGGCCGAGCTGCCCGAGGTGGTGGAGGCGCACCGGCTGTTCGGCGACCCGGACTACCTGCTGAAGATCGCGGTGGCGGACATCGCCGCGTACGAGCGCTTCATCACCGACGTGCTGTCCGGCCTGCCGGGGATCGCGCAGGTCAACTCGCTGATGACGATGAAGCGGGTGAAGGAGGACGCCGGGCTGCCGGTGCTGCCGGCCACGGGCTCCCGCGGCTGAACCGCGCCGCACCTGGACCGCCACGCCCGGACCCCGCCCCGACCCGCGCCCCGCCTCGCCGCCCACCCGTGCGGGTGGTCCCCGGCCGCCGTTCGGCAGCCCAGCGATTGCCGCCCCCGCGGACCGGCCGGACACTCGGAAAGGCCCGGAACACGGACGACGGAACGAGGTGGAGACCATGGCGGTCTGCGTGGTGTGCAAGAACGACTACTGGCTGTCCTTCGAGATCAAGACGGTCAGCGGCGACACGTACACCTTCGACAGCTTCGAGTGCGCGATGGAGAAGCTCGCGCCGCGTTGCGAGCACTGCAGCGTGCGGATCGTCGGCCACGGCGTGGAGGTGGCCGGGATGTTCTTCTGCTGCGGGAACTGTGCGCGGGCCAACGGCGGGCTGGGCGACCAGATCCGCGACGCGGTCGGCGCCCACCCCGGCAGCTGAGCCCGCGGCCCGGCCGCCGTCCGGGCGCGACGGCGGCCGGGTGGAGTGCGCCGGGCCGTTCAGACCCGGGCGTGCGAGCCGATGTCGGCCGTGAATTCCTCCGTCATCGCCGGGGTGACGGTCGGCCGGCACTGGGCGATGGCGGCGAGGTAGTCCTCCGTGGCAGCCCCTGCCACGGCCGCACGCTCCCGCTCGGCGGGCTCGCCGAGATCACGTTCGAACGCCGCCTGGGCCGCGATCCGGGCGGCGTGTTCGACGTCCGCAGGGGTGAACAGCTCGCTGGCGGCGACCAGCGCCGCCAGGTCGACCCCCGCCCGGCCCGCCGTGTACCGGGACCAGATCGCCCGGCGGGCCACCGCGTCCGGGGTGCCGATCGGGATGAGGTAGTCGAACCGGCCGTGGCGCAGGAAGGCCGGGTCGAGCGAGCGGATCGAGTTGGTGGCGCACACCAACAGGCGCTCCTCCCCCTCGCGGAAGCCCGGGATCAGCTTCAGCAGTTCGTTGGTGACCCCGTGCATGCCGCCGGCCGCGCCCTCGCCGCGCACCGGGGCGATCTCCTCGACCTCGTCGATGAAGACCAGCACCCGTTCGAGTTCGGCGATCCGGGCGAAGGCCGTGCGCAGCGCCGCGGCGAGGTTGCCCTCGTCGGCGAGCCGGGACGGCAGCAGCTCGACGAACGGCCAGCCGAGCCGGGAGGCGACCGCCCGGGCGAAGGTGGTCTTGCCGGTGCCGGGCGGGCCGAACAGCGCGACGGCCCGCGGAGGCCGGACGCCGTGCCGGGCGGCCCGCTCGGGCTCGGCGAGCGGCAGCACCACCCGGCGTTCGATCAGCGCCTTCTCGGCCTCCATCCCGGCCACCTTCTGCCAGAGGTCGCCGGGCAGGACACGGCCGCCGAGCTCCTCCAGCAGACCGGCCGACGGGCCGTGCTGCGGCTCCGTCTTCTCGAAGTAGGCGACGGCCGGCCGGCGGCTGTACCCGGCGTTGTGCAGGCCCTCGCCGAGCTGCTCCTCCTCGGGCAGGACGTAGGCGATCCGCCGCACCCGGCGGTCGACCAGGCGGCGCTCGAGTTCGCGGAGCAACGCGCTGGCGAGTCCGCGGCCGCGCCAGCCCGGGGCGATGGCGATCCGCATCACCCAGGCCCGGTCACCCGCGACATGGGCGAGGGCCGCACCGATCGGGGTGCCGCGGCTGACGGCGACCACCGCCGGCTGCCGGGAGGTGAGCGCGGTGATGCACTCGGCCAGCGAGAACACCGACTCCTGGCCGAGGCCGGCGGTGGTGTCGATGAGATGGACGACCGCCGCCAGGTCGTCCTCGCGGTAGTCGTGGATCAGCCACTCGGTGGTGGACACCTGCACGGTGCGCGCCTCTCGTCCGTCCTGGTGGGATGCCAGGACGGTAGGGGGACGCGGCGGGGGCGGCGCCTGCCGGAGCGGACAAGCGGGCGGGTGCGAACCGTACGGACTGCGGGTGGCGCGGGCGCGGGGAACGGGCAGGTCAGAAGGGAGCACCGCGCGGAGGGTCGCGCGGTTCAGGGAGTCGCACGGCTCAGAAGGTGAAGCGCAGCGAGCGGACCCGGTGGTCGAAGCTGGACGGGATCAGCACCGGGTCGCCGACCGAGCGCAGCTCCGGCATCCGGGTGAACAGCTCCCGGAAGAGCACCTTCATCTCCTGCCGGGCCAGGTACGCGCCGAGGCAGAAGTGCGGGCCGCCGCCGCCGAAGCCGAGGTGCGGGTTGGGCGAGCGGGTGATGTCGAAGGCGTCCGGGTCGGTGAAGACGGCCTCGTCGCGGTTGGCGGAGGCGAAGAACAGCACCACCTTCTCGCCCTGGGTGAGCCGGGTGCCGTTGAGGTCGTGGTCGACGGCGACGGTGCGGCGGAACTGGATGATCGGCGTGGAGTGCCGGACGATCTCCTCCGCCGCCCCGCCGATCCGCGCGTCGAAGTCCTCCATCAGCAGGGCCCGTTGGGCCGGGTGGCGGGTGAGCAGGTGCAGGCCGTGAGCGAGCGCGTTGCGGGTGGTCTCCACACCGGCGACCAGTAGCAGCGAGAAGAAGGCGCCCAGCTCGCGGGAGTTGAGGTGGCGGCCGTCGACGTCGGCGGTGACCAGCGCGGAGATCAGGTCCTCGGTCGGCCGGCGGCGGCGCTCGCGGCCGAGCGCGGCGATCACCAGCTGCATCCGGGCCAGCGCCCGCAGTCCCCGCCCGGGCACCCGCAGCCGGCCGCGGGCCACCCCGGTGTGCTCGGAGGCGTGGTTGACCTGGGCGAGGATCTGCCGCCGCTGCCGCTCGGGGATCCCCATCATGTTGCAGATCACCTGGTAGGGCAGTTCCGCGGCGACGGCGGTGACGAAGTCCTCCGGGCGGCGGTCGAGCACCTCGTCGACGATCCGCGCGGCGACCCGGCGGATGTCCTCCTCGACCCGGGAGATCAGCCGCGGCGTGAAGGCGCGGGAGACGATCCGCCGCAGGTCGGCGTGGCGCGGGTCGTCCAGGTTGACCATCGAGTCGCCGAACACCGTCCGCACCCAGCGGGCCGGCTCGGGCGTGGTCACACCCGGCCCGCTGATGAACACCTCGGGGGTGCGGCTGGCGGCGACCACGTCGGCGTGCCGGACGAGCGCGAGGAAGCTCCGGCCGGTGGCCCGGTGGGTGAAGCGCACCGGGCCGTCCAGGCGCCGGAGTTCGGCGAAGGCCGCGGCCCGGTCGGCCTCCGGCAGCCGCCAGAAGCCGGGGTCGGCGAGGTCGACGCCCGAGGGAGCGGGCGGGGTCGCGGTGGCCTGGGTTCCTGCCGGTGCGCTCATGTCGGCCTTTATCTTCCACCCGGTGGCGGAAAGTCAAATCGCCGTCACTCGCTGTGGTTTCACTTGCCCAGGTCGATGGCGTGATCCGATCGGTGGGGCGGGCCGCCGACGCCCCCGGCGTCCCCGGCGCGGTCGCCCCCGGACTCCTCCGAGTCCTCGTCCGACAGCTCGTCCGCCCCCTCCACCGGGGCCAGTTCGCGACCGAGCAGGGTGGCGCCGGCCACCGCACCGGGCATCGCCAGCACCGTCACGAACGGCACCAGGAAGAGCAGCACCAGCGGCACGCCGAAACCGAGCGCCAGGCCGAGGCGGGAACGCAGCAGCCGCAGCCGCTCCTTCTGCGGGATGCCGCGGCGCTGCAGCGCCACCGCGGTGAGCTCGGCGGCCAGGAAGTACCCGGACACCGCGAAGCCGACCGCCGGGACGGCGGTCTGGCCGACCACCGGCAGGAAGCCGCAGAGGAAGAGCACCAGGCCGATCGCGGCGACCCGGGCGAGGACGTAGAGGCTGTCCCGGGCGGAGATCCACAGTTCGCGCCAGAGCGGCACGTCCGGGCGGGCCGGGGCGTCGCCCTCCGTCTCGTCGACCTTCTCGCAGAGCGACTCGTAGAACGGCTGGCCGACCAGCAGGGTCACCGCGGTGAAGGTGATCACCGAGAGCAGCCCGCCGACCGCGACCGCGGTGACCGCGAGCGCGCCGCGCAGCAGGCCCTGCCACGGCGAGTCCCAGCCGTCCGCGAACGGCGTCGCCCAGTCGGCGAGGTCGCCCGCGTACAGGACGAGTGCCGTCATCGCGCCGGCGTAGCCGACCAGGGTGATCAGTGCCGGGATCATCCCGAAGCCCCACCAGCGCCCGTGCCGGGCCACCCAGCGCTGGCCCTTGAGGAGGTACCCGATCCCCGCCGCAACATCTCGCATGGCCCCAGCCTACGGGCCGGGCGCACGTCATGATCGCCTGCGGTGTCGCGGTCGCGGCCCGAGGGGGTAACGGGTCGTCCAGCCGTGGGTGCTCGGGGCGCCGGTGGTGACGGTCCGTCCGCCCGGCCGCGAGCGGCTACCCGGTGCGGCCGCCGGGGACCGGTCTGCGAAGTGGGCGGGCGGCGGCCGTGCCTGCGGCGGTGAAGCGGGTGACGACCGCAGGGGTGCCCGGGACGGCCTGCAGCAGCCGGTGCGCGCAGGTGGCGAGCAGCAGCTCGGCCTGCACCTCGGGGTCGGCGACCACGAACCCGAGCAGGCCCTCGATCCGCTCCAGCCGCTGGTAGAGCGACTGCCGGCCGATATGCAGCAGGGCGGCGGTGCGGGTCGGCGAGCAGCCGTGGCGCAGGTGGACCTCCAGGGTGCGCACCAGGTCGCCGGCGTGCCGGGACTCCCACTCCAGCAGCGGGCCGAGCACGTCGCCGGCCAGCCGGGACCACCGCTCCCGGCCGCCGGACCGGGTCAGCTCCCGTTCCAGGGCGAAGGCCCGGGCGGTGGCCACGTACGGCCGTTGAGGGCCGGAGCGGCGCGGCTCGGCGGGGGGCACGGAGACGGCGAGTTCGAGGGTGGCGGCGGCCTCGCGCAGGCTCTCCCCGTACCGGTTCCAGCCGGCCCCGGAGGGGACGGCCGGCCCGAGGGCGACCACCGAACCCGGCGGGGCCGTCTCCTCCAGCACGGCCCGGACCGTACGCACCGGGTCCGGGGCGGGCGGCACCGCGAGCAACGCGAACAGACCGCCTCGGACCGCGGCCGCCAGGGCGGTGCCGGGCAGCCGGCCGAGCAGCGGCACGGCGGTCCGGGACGGCACGGGCGTCCGGGCCGACGGGGCCTGCGGCAGACCGCGGGCGGCCAGGCCCAGCAGCCGGTGGCCGTCCGGCACCCGGAATCCGGCCGCTGCGGCGCGGGCGGTGGCCTCGGCCCGGCCCGCGTCCACCTCGTCCAGCAGAGCACCGATCAGGGCCCGGGCGGGTTCGGAGTTCGGGGACTCCCGCACGCCGCGGGCCACCGGGCCGATCGGCGGCGAGCCGATCGCGGAGTTCACCGCCTCGGCGACCCGCGCGAACGGCACCACCCGGCGCAGCGCCACCAGCGGCAGGCCCAGCCGCTCCGCCTCGGCCGTGACCGCGGCCGGCATCCGCGGCAGCGCCCGGCCGACCTCGGCGAACAGCGCCGCCGCCCCGCACCCGGCCAGCTCCCGGACGCAGGCACGCTGCCGCTGCGGCGTGGCCCGGGCCAGCCCGTGGCCGTCGGTGAGCAGCAGTTCGCCGCCGGACAGCGCGGCGCCGCCTTCGGGCACCTCGGCGGTGCGCACCCGGCGGACGGCCCGTTCCAGTCCGCCCCGGCCGGCCAGCAGCAGCGGGGCGGCCGGGCCCAGGACGTCGAGGGCGAGGACCTCGCGGACGGTGAGTGCGGGCACGACGGCCTCCCAGGTGGTCGGTGTTCCGGGTGGGTGTACGGGAGCGGCTCGCAGCGGGTGGGACGGGCGGGGATGCCGCCGGGTGGGGAGTCGGACGCGGAAGCACGTCGGACCGGGCGCCAGGGAGGGTACGCACCCTTCGTTGCCACGGTGTTTCGGATCGGGAGGTGGAGCCGGTGGATGTGCAGAGGATGCTCGCGGTCGCGGTCGAGGAGGCCCGCGCCGGGCTGGCGGAGGGCGGGATCCCGATCGGGGCCGCGCTCTTCGACGAGCACGGCGAACTGCTCGGCCGCGGCCGCAACCGCCGCGTCCAGGACGGCGATCCGTCGATGCACGCGGAGACTGCGGCGTTCCAGGCCGCCGGCCGGATGCGCGGATACCGCCGCACCACGATGGTCACCACGCTGTCGCCGTGCTGGTACTGCTCCGGGCTGGTGCGGCAGTTCGGGATCGGCCGGGTGGTCGTCGGCGAGGCCCGGACGTTCAGCGGCGGCCACGACTGGCTGGCCGAGCACGGCGTGCAGGTCACCGTGCTGGACGACCCGGAGTGCGTCCGGCTGATGACCGACTTCGTGGCCGCGCGCCCGGAGCTGTGGTTCGAGGACATCGGCGAGTGAGCCGGGAAGGAGCGGACGGCATGACAGAGGTGCGGATCCCCACGGTCGACCTCCGGGCGTGGACGGACGGCACGGCGGACGAGCGCGCCGCGATCGCCCGCAGCGTCGACGAGGCGCTCGGCCGCGCGGGATTCCTGCTGCTCACCGGGCACGGCTCGACCGAGCGGGAACGGGCCGGGGTCCGGGCGGCGGCCCGCGGCTTCTTCGCCCTGCCGGAGGAGGTGAAGCAGCGCTACGCCGTCGCGGTCGGCGGCCGCGGCTGGCTCGGCCCCGGCGCCGAGGCGAACGGCTACGCGGAGGGCACCGAGACCCCGCCCGACCTCAAGGAGTCCTGGACGGTCGGCGCCGACCGGGCCACCGGGGACAAGGAGTTGGACGACTTCTGGTTCCGGCCGAACGTCTGGCCGACCGCCGAGGCGCCGCGCCTGCAGGGCCTGGTGGAGGCGTACATGGCGCGGATGCGGACCGTCGCCGACGAGACGCTGCGGCTGCTCGCGGCGGCCCTCGGACAGCCCGAGGACTTCTTCACCCGGCACACCGGCGCCCCCACCTACACCTGCAACATCAACTGGTACCCCTCGGCCGGCACGGTCGGTGCGCCACTGCCCGGCCAGTACCGGATCGGCCCGCACACCGACTTCGGCACGGTCACCCTGCTCGACCGCCAGCAGGGCCGCGGCGGGCTCCAGATCTGGACGGAGGAACAGGGCTGGGCCGACGCCCCCTGGGACCCGGCCGCGCTCACCGTCAACATCGGCGACCTGATGGCCCGCTGGACGGGTGACCGCTGGCGGTCCGGGCGCCACCGCGTGCTGCCGCCCTCCCTCGACGCCCCGGAGGAGGAGCTCATGTCCCTGGTCTACTTCTACGAGTGCGATCCGCACACCCTCGTCAGCCCGCTGCCCGCCCCGGTCGGACGGGTGGCGCACCCGCCGGTCGACTCCACGGCGTACCTGCGGGCCAAGCTGGACGCCATCACCGTCGGCTGACCGCTCCGGCGCCCGGCCCCGGACACGGCCGTGCCCGCCGCCCCCGGTCGGGGCGGCGGGCACGGATCCGGCGCGGTCGGTCCGATCAGGCGCGGACCTCGGAGACGGCGGCGCCCAGCGCCTCCTTGATGCGGGGACCGAGGCGGGTGAAGCCCAGCTCCTTCATCGCGGCGCGGAGCAGCTCGTCGTCCGAACGCTCGGTGCCGTCACCGTCCAGCCACCCGACGAGCGCCACCAGCTCGGCCGGGCTGTAGGCGGTCACCGCCTTGCCCGGGATGATCTCCGGCTTCTCCGGCCGACCACCCGCAGCCGCCTCGACGACGGCCGCAGCCTCGACGACCGGCTCCGCAACCGGCTCCTCGACGGGGACCTCGGCGACGGCCTCGGGCTCGACGGCAGGCTCCGGCTCGACGACGGGCTCGACCTCGGCGACCGGCTCCTCGACGACGGGCTCCTCGACGAGGACCTCGACCTCGGCGACAGCCTCCGCCTCAGCCTCGACGATCGGCTCCTCGGCCGGGGCCTCGACCTCGGTGACGGCCTCGACGACCGACTCCTCGACGACGGCCTCGGACTCGACCTCCGCCACCGTCTCCTCAGCCGGGACCTCGACCTCGACCTCGGCGACGGGCTCGGCCTCGACAGCCGGCTCCTCGACCTCGACGACGGCCCCGACGACCGGCTCCTCGACCGGGACCTCGACCTCGGCGACGGGCTCGGCCTCGACAGCCGGCTCCTCGACGACGGCCTCGGACTCGACCTCCGCCACCGTCTCCTCAGCCGGGACCTCGACCTCGACCTCGGCGACGGGCTCGGCCTGGACGGCCGGCTCCTCGACCGCAACGTCGGCCACCACCGGCTCGGCCTCGGCCTCGGCCTCGGTCTCCGCAGCAGCCTCGGTCTCGATGGCGACCTCGGCCTCCGCCTCCGCCTCGACGGGAGCCTCGATCTCAGTCTCAGCCTCGACCTCGGCGGTCTCCTCCGCGACGGCGTCGACAGCCTCGGCGACCTCGACGGCCTCCGCGGTCTGCTCGCCGCGCGGACCGGCCGCGAGCGCCTGGCGGGCGGCCTCCTCCGCGTCCGTACCGTCCTCGGCGGCGCCGGCGGTGTGCCGGTCGTACGCGGCGAGGGCGGCCTCGCGGTCGGCCTGACGCTCCGCCAGCTCGGCGAGCAGGTCGTCGAGGCCCTGCTCGGCGAGGGCCTTCCGGAGGGAGGCGAGGGCGGGCAGCCGGAAGAGGGTGCCCTCGTCGGCGGCCAGGCGGTCGACCAGGTCGGCGAGTTCGCCGAGCGGCAGGGCCTCCGGCTCCTGGCCGGGCAGCAGGCGGCCGAGCGCGCGCACGGCGGTGCCGAGCGACTCGATGGCCTGGGCGGTCTCGGCGAGCAGGGCGCCGTCGACCGGGACGGCCGGGTTGGCGCCGCTGGTGGCGAGGGCCGACCAGTCGGTGCGGGCCCCGGCGGCCGCGGCGAGGGCGGCGTGCAGGTCGGCGCGGCCGAGCTTCTTGCCGCCGGTCAGCGACTTGGCCTGCGAGCGCAGCGCCCAGCGGCGGCCGATGGACAGCTTCACGTTCTGCTCGGTACGCCAGCGGCGGGTGCCGGTGGCGGCCGCGAGCGCGTCGAGGTCGGCGGAGAAGGCCTCGGCGCTGAGCGTGGAGGTGGCGGACTGGACGCGCTGCAGGACGTCGAGCAGGGTGCTCAGGCCGAGCAGGGTGTCCGGGACGTCGAGTTCGGCCTTGGCGGCGAGGCCGCTGACCGCGCCGCCGACGGCGCGGATCTCGAGGCTGCGCAGTTCGGCGAGGACGGTGGAGGCGGCGCGCGCGTCCTCGCCCTCGGTGACGGTGGTGGCTGCGGCCAGCCACGGGTTGGCGTCGGGGGTCAGGGCGAAGCCGCCCTGGTCGGCGTAGCGGCCGAGCTCCTCGCGGGTGTCCGGCCCGGCTTCGCCGCCCGGAGTGGCAGCCGGGGCCGGCACCGAGGCGTCGGCGTCGTTCAGGTAGCGCACTGTCATGTGGAAGTCCGGTTCGTGGCGGGTGACGGGAGGGGGTTTGCGGAGAGGGGGCGCCGAGATGCGGCTCGGCGGGTACGGCGCGAGGGCCAGAATACGGGTGCCCGTTCGACGGGCGCGAGCACCCGGCGGGTTGTTGCCGAGCTGTGCCGTGTCATGGCCCGGTCCGGGGTGCGAGGTGCCGGACGTCGCTGAGCGTGACCGGCGGGAGGAAGTCGCGCAGGGGTTCGCGCTGCCACCACTCGCCGGTGGACCTGAGTCGGCGCCAACTGCTGTACCGGTAGCGGTAGAGGCGGGCCCGGACGAAGGTGGGCGGGGTGTCCGGGAAGGGGTTGTGCCGGAGCAGCCGGAGGGTGTCCGGGTCGTTGACGAGCAGCCGGGCGACCAGCGGGGCGAACCAGGGCCTGGCGTAGGAGGGGGAGATGGCGGCGAACCACATGAGCCAGTCGAGACGGAGGTGGTAGGGGGCGATCTGCCGCGGCATACGCCGGAGTTCGCCCGGTTTGCCCCGGAATCCGTAGGCGTGCCAGCGGGTGCCGGGGCCGGGGAGTTCGGCGTCGGTGCCCTCCAGGACGATCTCGTGGCGGATCCGGGTGACCGAGCCGAAGGCACCGTAGCTGTTCACCAGATGGAGTCGGTCGTAGGACCTGTTCATCGCCTGGTGGGGTGAGAGCAGGTTGCGGGCCGGCCGGTAGCTGAGGACGAGCACGCCGGCGGTGAACACGAGTACCAGCACCTCGTACCAGACCGGGGAGGCCGGGAAGTGCGGGGCGTCGGGGAGCGGGATCACCCGGCCGGCGGTGCCGGCGTCGACGGCGGAGAGTGCCAGGGCGATGGTGAGCCAGTTCAGCCAGGCGAAGTTGCCGGAGAGGACCAGCCACAGCTGGGTGACGGTCATCAGGACGGCGGCGATGCCCGCTCCCGGCTGGGGCAGGAAGAGGGCGAACGGCACGAGCAGTTGGACGGTGTGGTTGGCCGCCACCTCGACCCGGTGCAGCGGTTTCGGCAGGTGGTGGAAGAACCAGCTGAGCGGGCCCGGCATCGGCTGGGTCTCGTGGTGGTAGTAGAGGCAGGTGAGGTCGCGCCAGCAGGCGTCGCCGCGCCACTTGATCAGTCCGGCGCCGAACTCGACGCGGAAGAGCAGCCAGCGCAGCAGCCAGAGCACGGTGACCGGCGGGGCGACGTCGCCGTTGCCGAGGAAGGCCGCGAGCACCCCGGTCTCCAGCAGCAGCGACTCCCAGCCGAAGGCGTACCAGGTCTGGCCGACGTTGACGACGGAGAGGTAGAGCGCCCAGAGCAGCGCCCACCAGAGCATCGCGGCCCAGAGCGGCACGAGGTCGCCCGCCCCGGCGACCAGCGCGGCGGCGAGGACGGCGCCGACCCGGGCGGTAGTGGCGAAGGACCGGTCGCTGTAGTGCCAGTGGAAGAGGCTGGGCGAGCGGCGGAACGGGACGGCCGCGGTGAAGCGCGGGACGGGGAGCATGCCGCGCTCGCCGATCAGGGCGCGGAACTGGTTGGCGGCGGCGACGAACCCGACGGTGTAGAGCAGCGCGATCAGCCGCTGGAAGACCTGGCGGGCGAGCCAGTAGTCGGGGGCCGCGAACCACTCCACCTCGTGCGCTCCTCGGTCGTCCGCGCTCGGACCGTCCATGCCTACCACTTCGCGGCGGGTCCGGCGCGCGGTGGCGTCCCTCCGGGCCGCCTACTTCATCCGGAAGGCGCACCGGACCGAGGCGCCCGGACGCGGGGCCGGACGCGGGGCCCGGGTGCGAGCGGGACGGTCGCAGGGTGGGACGGGCTCCCGCGGTCCGCCCGGACTGTGATCTCATACCGGATGTTCAGTACCGAACCAGGGAGACACCCATGACATCGGCTTCGCCGCAGCCAGCCGCCGACCCGTCCTGTCCAGATCCGTCCCGATCCGTCCCTGCCGCCTCTCCCGCGACCGTCTCCACGACCGAGCCCTCCTTCGCGACCGAGCCGTCGCCCGCCACCCCGTCCGCAGGTCCGGTGGACGCCGTTCCCCGGCGCGGGCTGTCCGGCGCGGTGTGGGGCGCGCTCGGCATCGTCTACGTGGTGTGGGGCTCGACCTACCTGGCGATCCGGGTCGTGGTGGAGACCATGCCGCCGTTCCTGTCGGGTGCGATGCGCTTCGTCGCGGCGGGCCTGGTGCTGGCGGCGATCGTCGCCGCCCGACGGGGGCCCGCCGCCCTGCGGGTGCGGCCGCGCGAGCTCGGTTCGGCGGTGCTGGTGGGCCTGCTGCTGCTGGTCGGCGGCAACGGCATGGTGGTGCTGGCGGAGCAGTCGGTGCCGTCCGGGCTGGCCGCGCTGATGGTGGCCAGTGTGCCGCTGTGGGTGGTCGTGCTGCGCCGGGTGCTGGGGCACCGGACACCGGCGGCCACCCTGGGCGGGGTGCTGGTCGGCCTGCTCGGACTGGTGGTGCTGAGCGCCCCGGGGCTGACCGGCGAGGTGCGGCCGGTGGGCCTGGTCGCACTGCTGGCCGGCTCACTGATGTGGGCCTGCGGCTCGGTGCTGGCGGGCCGGCTGCCGATGCCGGCCGATCCGCTGACGGCCAGCGCGTACGAGATGCTCGCGGGCGGCGTCGGCGCGCTGGTGCTGGCCCTCGTCCGGCACGAGCCGCGGGGCTTCGACCCGGCCGCGGTGTCGGGGGCGTCCTGGGCGGGCCTCGCCTACCTGGTGGTGTTCGGCTCGCTGATCGCGTTCAGCGCGTACGCCTGGCTGCTGCAGCGCGCGCCGCTGCCGCTGGTGGCCACCTACGCCTACGTCAACCCGGTGGTGGCGGTGCTGCTCGGCTGGCTGGTCCTCTCCGAGGCGCTGACCTGGCCGATCGCGGTCGGCGGCGGCGTGGTGGTGGCCGGGGTGTGCCTGGTAGTGCGGACCGAGCGGTGATCGGACGGGTCCGCACCGTCCGGCGCCCGGTCCCCGCAAGTGAGTTGAGAAGTTGTCGGCATGACCGGCCCCAGAGACCCTCCCGGGAGATCATGTATTCAACAAGGTAACAATGTGGTCGAGAAATCTTAGTGAACGTTTTATTTGTTGACGGGCCGCGGCGTCGGCGGATTGACTTCCTGCTCGCCGCACTCCGCGGCGCCGTCAGGGAGGCACCACCCACCATGAACGCAATGACGCGTCGCATCCTCGCCGGCACGGCCGCTGTGTCGGCGGCGCTGTCACTGGCCGCGTGCGGCTCGGGCAGCAGTGCGAGCAGCTCCTCCGGCACGAAGGCCATCGGCCTGCTGCTGCCGGAGAAGTCGTCGTCGACCCGGTACGAGAGCTTCGACAAGCCGCTGATCGAGGCCTCGGTCGCCGCGCTGTGCACCAAGTGCGAGGTCGACTACGCCAACGCGGACGGCGACGAGACCGTCCAGAAGCAGCAGTTCGACGCACTGCTGAACAAGGGCGTGAAGGTCATCCTCCTCGACCCGGTGAACTCGGGCGCCACCGCGTCCTGGGTGGACGCCGCCGCCAAGAAGGGCGCGAAGGTCATCGCCTACGACCGGCTCGCCGCCGGCAAGGTGTCCGCCTATATCTCCTTCGACAACGAGCGCACCGGCGAACTGCAGGGCCAGGCCCTGCTGGACGCGCTGGGAGGCAAGGCGTCGAACGCCAATGTCGTGATGATCAACGGGGCCGAGTCGGACCCGAACGCCGCCCAGTTCAAGAAGGGCGCGCACAAGATCCTGGACGACAAGGTCAAGAAGATCGTCTACGAGCAGTCGGGCGAGTGGAAGCCCGAACTCGCGGCCACCAAGGTCAACGAGGCGATCGGCCACTTCGGAAAGAGCGGCATCCAGGCCGTCTACTCCGCCAACGACGGCATGGCCTCGTCGATCATCGGCACGCTCAAGGGCGCGGGCATCAACGTGCCGGTCGGCGGCCAGGACGCCTCGCTCGACGCGATCCAGCGCATCCTGACCGGCGAGCAGGCGTACACCATCTACAAGCCGTACAAGCCCGAGGCCGACGCCGCCGCCACCATGGCCGTCTACCTCGTGAAGGGCCTGGACATCACCTCGGTCGCGAGCGCCATGACCGAGAGCAACGGCCTGCAGATCCCGTCGATGCTGCTCAGCCCGGTCGTCGTCACCAAGGACAAGGTGGCCTCGACGGTCATCGCCGGCAACCTCTACAAGGCCAAGGACGTCTGCACCCCGCAGGTCGCCGACGCCTGCCGGGAAGCCGGCATCGAGGTCAAGTGACACCCCGCGGCCACCCGGCGGGCGGGCGTCAGCCCCGCGCCCGCTGGGTGGCCGCGATGCATCCCAGCACCAGCAGCGCCGCGACCGGCGCCGCCGGGGAGAGCCGCTCCCCCAGCACCAGCACCGCCCAGCCGAGCGTGAGCAGCGGCTGCGCGAGCTGCAGCTGACTCGCCTTGGGCACTCCGATCGCCGCCATCCCCCGATACCACAGCACGAAGCCGCCGAACTGCGAGACCGCCGCCGTGTAGGCGAGGCCGGTGAGCGCCTTCGGCCCGACGTGGACCGGTTCCGCGGCCAGGGCCAGGCCCGCCGCCAGCACCGACGCGGGCAGCGCCGCAACCACCGCCCAGGCGATCACCTGCCACCCGGGCATCGCCCGGGCCAGCCTGCCGCCCTCCGCGTACCCCGCCGCGCACACCGCCAGCGCCGCGACCAGCAGCAGGTCCGCGCGGCTCAGTGCACCGCGGCTCTGCTGCACCGTGAAGCCGAGCACCACCGCCGCGCCGGCCAGCGCCGCCCACCAGAAGCCGCCGGACGGCCGCCCGCCCGAGCGCAGCGCCGCCACCGCGGCGGTCGCCAGCGGCAGCAGGCCGATCACCACCGCCGAGTGCGCGGTGGACGAGGACTGCAGGGCCAGCGTGGTGAGCAGCGGGAAGCCGAGGACGCAACCGACCGCCACCGCCGCGAGGCCGGGCCAGTGCGCCCGGTCGGGCACCGGCACCCGGGCGGCGAGCAGGCCCGCGCCGGCCACCGCCGCGGCGAGCACCCCGCGCAGGCCGGCGGCCGTCCACGGTCCGAAGCCGGTGAGCGCCCAGGCGGTGGCCGGGAAGCTGAAGGAGAAGGCGAGGACACCCAGGGCGGCAAGTGCCGTACCACCGACCGCTACTGGACGGGGGGCGATAGCGCTATCGTGTGCTGTCATGCACGAGCGTAGCAGTGGGGCGGATCTCGCCGCGATTCTCCGGGCCGAGCTGGACCGCTACCCAGTCGGCGGCCGACTGCCGTCCAGCCGGGCCCTGATGGAGCGACACCAGGTGAGCCCGGTGACGGTGGCCCGGGCGATCGCCCTGTTGGCGGCCGAGGGGCTGGTCGTCTCCCGGCCCGGCGCCGGGGTGTTCCGGGCCGCGGCGCCGCGCCCGGTACCGGCCGCCGGGGACACCTCCTGGCAGGAGGTGGCGCTCAGCGCCGAGGCGGGCGTCCCGCCGGCCCGCTCCGCCGACGCCTCCGGGGTGCTCGGCGCGCTGGCCGTCCAGCCCGCCGAGGTGATCGACCTCAACGGCGGCTACCTGCACTCCTCGCTGCTGCCGGAACAGGCGCTGGCCGCGGCCCTCGCCCGGGCCGGCCGGCGGCCCGGCGCGTGGAGCCGGCCTCCGCTGGAGGGCCTGCCCGAACTGCGCGCCTGGTTCGCCCGCGACATCGGCGGCACGGTGAGCGCCGCCGAGGTGCTGGTGGCCGCAGGCGGGCAGAGCGCCCTCACCGCCGCACTGCGCTCACTGGCCGCGCCCGGTGCGCCCGTCCTGGTCGAGTCCCCCACCTACCCCGGGCTGCTGGCGGTGGCGCGCGCGGCCGGGCTGCGTCCCGTCCCGGTGCCGGTGGACGCCGACGGCGTCCGGCCCGGCCTGCTCGCCGACGCCTTCGCGGCCAGCGGGGCACGGGTGTTCGTCTGCCAGCCGCTGTACCAGAACCCGACCGGGGCGGTGCTGTCGGCCGGGCGGCGGCCCGAGGTGCTGCGCATCGCCCGCGCGGCCGGGGCCTTCGTGGTCGAGGACGACTTCGCCCGGCGGCTCGCGCACGCCGACGCCCCGCCGCCCCCGCCGCCGCTGGCCGCGGACGATCCCGACGGCGTGGTGGTGCACATCCGCTCGCTGACCAAGCCGACCTCGGCCAACCTGCGGGTCGCGGCGCTCACCGCGCGCGGCCCGGCCATGCAGCGGCTGCAGGCCGTGCAGGCCGTCGACAGCTTCTTCGTGCCGCGGCCGCTGCAGGAGGCGGCGCTGGAGCTGGTCGGCGCACCGGCCTGGGGGCACCATCTGCGGTCGCTGGCCGGACGGCTGCGGGAGCGCCGGACGGCGCTGGCCGGCGCGCTCGGGCGGCTGCGGCCGGCGCTGCTCCCGGACCGGCTGCCCGCCGGCGGCCACCACCTGTGGCTGCGGCTGCCGGACGGCACCGACCCGCAGGAGCTCGCCGCCGCCGCGCTGCGCGCCGGTGTCGCCGTCACCCCGGGGCGGTCGTACTTCACCGCCGAGCCGCCGGCCCCGCACCTGCGGGCCGGTTACGGCGCCGCCGAGGGCGTCGACCGGCTGGTGGCCGGGGCGGAACGGCTGGCCGAGGCCCTCGACAGGTTGGCCTGATCCGTACACCCCCGGTGCGTACGCGTCCGGCCGGTGCGCGACCGATCCGTACGTGTCCGATCCGCCCGGGGGCGCGACGGCCGGGCCGGGGCGCCGGACGCGCCCCGGCCGGATGGCCGGTCAGCCCGACAGGCCGGGGCGGCCCTGCGGGTACGGGGGGAGCACCTCGGCGGGGTTGCGACCGGACTGCTGCAGCCGGTCCACCAGCAGCGCGGCGAGGGTGCCGAGCTCCTCCTCGGTGCGGGACTGCGCGGTGACGTCCATGCCGACCGTCAGCACGCCGTTCACCATGCCCGTACGGGCGTTGCGCAGCGGCGTGCAGGTGAAGGTGTACACCTGCTCCGCGCGCCGGGCACCCGGCAGGTAGGACTGCACCCGGACGTCCTTGAGCACGGTGGAACGGCCGGTGCGGTAGGCCTCACCGACCGCGAGCGGCAGACCGGCGGCGGCCAGCTGGGGGTAGGCCTGGGCCAGGTCGGAGTACGGGCCGGGGGCGCCGAAGATGCCCGCGTGCTCGGCGTTGGCGTAGCGGATGGCATTGTCGGAGCCGTCCGTGAGCATGATCGGGAAGGGCGAGCCGTCGAAGGCCGCGAACATCTCCTGCTGCTGCGCGAGCAGGTTGTCGCGCAGCCGGATCTCGGAGAGCAGCGCCTCGGCCAGGTGCTGGATGTCCTTGAGGCGCTCGCGGCCCCACTGGCGGGGCTCGCGGTCCAGCACGCAGACCGTGCCGATGATGGTGTTGGTGTCGTCCACCAGCGGGGCGCCGAGGTACGCGCGCACGCCCAGCTCGTCGACCACCGGGTTACCGGCGAACCGGGGGTAGGCGAGGATGTCGTCCAGCGCCAGCGGCGAGCGCTGCGCCACCACGTGCGGGCAGAAGCCGTGGCTGAGCGGCATCTCGCGGGCCGGGAGGTCGAAGGCGATGCCGCGATCGGCCCAGGTGTCGTCCTCGACGGGCTGGGCCTGGGCGGGATTTGGCGGGATGTAGAGCCCGCGGAACATCTGGCGCTCGTCGTTGATGAAGTTGACCATCGCGATCGGGGCGCGGGTGATGCTGGCCGCGAGGTGCGCGAAACGGTCGAAGGCCTCGTCCGGGCTGGGGTCGTTGAGTCCCAGGTCGCGGAGCCGGCGGGTCCGTCCGGACTCGCCCCCTCCGCCCGGATAGGCGTTCTGAGCGCTCATCACATCAGTCATGGCGGACATGGTGTCAGAACTGTTGGCGCACTGGATCGGCCACGTCTCGCCAGATGGTCGGAATGAGAGGGGAAAGATCCATTCCCACCCGGCACGCGATCAAATCCTGTCCCGAGAAGGTCGCGCCGGTTTCACGCCAATCCATGATCACGCCCTGGAGGTGGGCAGTGACGCATATGACAATGAGTGCCTGCCGAGGACGGGTCACCCGTCCAACCGCGCGCGGCCCTCAACGGCGCGGCGGCCGTTCCGACCGTCCCCCACCCCGGTCGCCCTGCGCGGGAGGCGGGACGGCGGCGCTCCCGACCGACGAGAGGACGCCCATGCTGGGCCAGGACTACTTCACCGACGAACGGCACGAACAACTGCGCGCCGAGGTCAGGGAGTTCGCCGAGAAGGAGGTGCGGCCGCAGATCGCCCGGATGGAGGCGGAGCGCACCGTCGAGCACGAGCTCGCACGGGAGATCGCCCGCAGAGGATGGATCGGCGTCACCATCCCCCGGGTGTACGGCGGCATGGGACTCGGCCACCTCGCCAAAACCGTCATCATCGAGGAACTCTCCCGGGTCAGCGGCGCGATGGGCGCAATCGCCCAGGCCTCCCAGCTCGGTGTCGCCAAGGTCATCCACTTCGGCTCCGAGCAGCAACGCCGTCAGTGGCTGCCCCAGTTCGCGGACGGCCGGGCCCTGCCCACCATCGCGGTGACCGAGCCGGAGTCCGGCGGCCACGTGCTCGGCATGGCCGGCACCGCCCGCAAGCGCGGCCGCGACTACGTGCTGAACGGCCGCAAGTGGTTCGTCGGCAACTCGCACATCGGCGACGTGCACGGCGTGGTCCTCCGCACCGGCAAGGGCTCCCGCGGTCTCTCCGCCTTCCTGGTGCCGAGCGACGCACCCGGGTTCCGGCTCGGCGACCCCGGCAGCCAGAGCGGCCTGCACGGCTTCAGCTTCGGCGAGCTGGTCTTCGAGAACTGCCGCATCCCGGCCGCCAACCGGCTCGGCGAGGAGGGCACCGGCCTGGACGTCGCCTACTCCTCCAGCATCCTGTACGGCCGGCCCAACCTCGCCGCGGTCGCCCTCGGCATCCACCGGGCGATCGTCGAGGACACCGTGGCCTTCGCCGAGGACCGCTCGCTCTACGGCAAACCGCTGGCCGAACTCCCCAACATCAGCCTGAAGATCGGCGAGATGCAGTCCCGGCTGATGACCGCGCGGCTCGCCGCCTACCACGCGGCGCACCTGCTCGACCTCGGCCGGCCGTGCGACGCGGAACTGATGAACTCCAAGCTGGTGAACACCGAGTACGCCCTGGACTCGGCGCGCAACGCGATGGAGATCCACGCCGCGCGCGGCCTGCAGGCGGACTTCCGGATCGAGCGGTACCTGCGCGACGCCACGCACATCTACCCGCCGGCCGGCACCTCCGACGTCCAGCGCCTCCGCCTGGGCCAGGTGGCCTCGGGCAGCTACGGCGTGCAGTGGTCGGAGAAGCTCGCCGAGCTGGCCAAGGTGCACAGCACGGCCTGGGCCCCGCAGGCACTCGCGGTCTGACAGGTGCCGGCGTCCGCCCGGCGCGTCCGGCGCCGGGCGGACCCGAACACCCTTCGCACAGTCCACATTCCGTCAGTTGATGTTGCTCACATGCCTGTCGGGGCTGGTACCGTGCTGCCGTCGGCGGCAGAGCTGCGCGGAGCCACTTGATGACGGTCAGTCAACAGGGGGTATATCCTTCCCGCTCGTCCCCGCCGGCACCCGTCGACTCGCACGGGCTCTCGCCGTTCTGCACCCGCACGAGGAATCAGATGCCAGGCATACCGGCCCAGCGCCCCGGCCACCGCGCCGGCCGTACCGGCTCGCTCCGTACCTCCCTCCTCCCCCTGGTACTGGTGCCCTGCGCCGGCCTCGCCGTCGCCTGGGGCTACGCCGGCGTGCTGCTGCTGAACAGCGGGCAGGGCCTGGCGTTCGCGCTCGGCACCGCCGCGGTGGCGGCGGTGCTCGCCTGGAGCCTCGTCCAGGGCCGCCGCACGGCACAGGCCCTCACCGCCAGGGTGGACGCCCTGCGGGAGATCACCCGCAGCCTCGCCGAGACCGAACTGCCCGGCGTCGTCCGGCAGATCGAGGCCGGCGAGAGCGTGCCGGCACCGACCGACGGCCGCGCCGCGCGGCGCTCCGGCGGTGACGAGATCCAGCAGGTCGCCGAGGCCGTCGACGCCGTCCGGCGGACCGCCGTCGCGGCCATCGTCCAGCAGGCGCAGAGCCGCGAGGGCACCAAGAAGGTCTTCCTCAACATCGCCCGCCGCACCCAGGTGCTGATCCACCGCCAGATCACCATGCTGGACGAGCTGGAACGCCGCCACGAAGAGCCGGAGCTGCTCAAGGAGCTGTTCGCGGTCGACCACCTGGCCACCCGGATGCGGCGCAACGCGGAGAACCTGGTCGTCCTCGGCGGCGCGCTGCCCGCCCGCCGCTGGCGCAACGCCGTACCGATGGTCAACGTGCTGCGCTCGGCGGTCTCCGAGACCGAGAACTACGCCCGGGTGGTCGTCCAGGGCGTGCCCCGCACCGCGCTCGCCGGCCAGGCCGTCGCCGACGTCATCCACCTGGTCGCCGAGCTCATCGAGAACGGCACCACCTTCTCGCCGCCGTACACCCAGGTGCTGGTCTCGGCGCAGGAGGTCCCCAAGGGCCTCGCCGTCGAGGTCGAGGACCGTGGCCTCGGCATGTCCGAGGAGGAGTACGAGCGGCTCAACGCCTATCTCGCCGACCCGCCGGAGCTGGACGTCGCCGCGCTCGGCGACGACCTGCGGCTGGGCCTGTTCGTGGTCTCCCGGCTGGCCGGCCGGCACGACATCCAGGTCGCGCTGCGGCCCTCGCCGTACGGCGGCACCCGGGCCGTCGTCCTGGTGCCCTCCGCGCTGCTGGAGGCCGCGCCGGCGCCCGCGGGCTTCCCCGGCCTGCCGTTCGGCGCCCGGGTGACCGAGCAGCCCGCCGCCCGCCCCGCGGGCGGTCTCACCGCGGGCGCGTCGATCCCCGGCCTGCCGGGCGCGGTGGTCTCTGCCGTCCCGTTCCGCGTGCCGACCGCTCCCGAGCGTCCCCCCGTGCCCGCGCAGTCCGTCGTCCCGGCCGAGCCCGCCGGCGCGACACTGCCGGACGCGGCACTGCCGGACGTGGCGCAGGTCGCCGAGCGGGCCGTCCACGAAGCCGCCCCGGAGGCACGTGAGCTGCCCCCCCGGCAGCCGCAGCCGCCCGCCCTGCCCGCCGCCGGCGCCCCCTTCGTGCGGCCCGCCGCCGCCCTGCCCGCCGCCCCGGACGTCCAGGAGCTGCAGGACCCGCAGGACCTCCCCGCCGACGGCGAGCTGCGCACCCCGAAGGTGCTGCCCAAGCGGGTGCGGAACGCCAGCCTCGCCGACCAGCTCCGCGAGGCCGCCGCGGCCGAGCGCACCGGCGGGGCCGCCGCCGGCGGTGGCACGGCCGCCGCCCGCCCGGCCCGGCCCGCCCCGGAGGAGGACCCCTCTCCGCAGCGCTCTCGCGCCACCATGGCCGCCATCCAGCGCGGCACCCGGACGGCCCGCGACAGTGCGCCGCCGCAGGGATCCCCCGCCGGGGCCCCCGCCGAGACCCCCACCGCACCCGACCATGCCCCTGCTCGCGAGGACCAGCCCTGATGACGACCCAGCACACCGAAACCCAGCGCGATCTCAACTGGCTGCTGGACGAGTTGGTCTCCCGGGTACCGGAGACCAGGCATGCCGTGGTGCTGTCCGAGGACGGCCTGCTCGTCGGCATGGACAAGAACCTGGACCGTGCCGACGGCGAGCACCTGTCCGCCGTCGCCTCGGGGCTGCAGAGCCTCGCGCGCGGCGCCGGCCAGCGATTCGACGGCGGCCGCGTCCGGCAGACCGTGATCGAGATGGACCACCTGTTCCTCTTCGTCACCACCGCGGGCCAGGGCGCCCGGCTGGCCGTGCTCACCTCCGAGGCGGTCGACGCGGGCCTGATGGCCTACGAGATCAACATGCTCGTCAAGCAGGTCGGTGCCTACCTCACCGCCGCGCCGCGCAGCGATGCCGGCCGGGACCGGGCGGGTGACCTTGCGTGACCCCCGAGGAGGCGTGGTTCGACCGGGAGGCCGGGCATCTCGTCCGCCCTTACGCGATCACCGGCGGGCGGACGGAGTCGGGCCGCACCGACTACTCGCTGATCACCCTGGTGGTCACCGCCGACCCGCGCGTCGACACCACCCGGCTGGGGCCCGAACCGGCGGCGATCCTCGGCATGTGCCGGGAGCGGCCGCTGGCGGTCGCCGAGATCGCGGCCCAGCTCGACCTGCCGGTGAGCGTGGTCAAGGTGCTGCTCGGCGACCTCGCCGACGCCTCGCTGATCATCACGCGGGCGCCGGTCCCACTGGCCGAGGTGCCGGACCTGGCCCTCGTCCAGGCCGTCATCGACGGCGTGCGCAATCTCTGAACAGCTGAGGAGCAAGCACGATGACCCAGAGCCTGGTCCCCGGGGCGGTCAAGATCCTGGTGGCCGGCGGTTTCGGCGTGGGCAAGACCACCATGGTCGGTTCGGTCAGTGAGATCGAGCCGCTGTCGACCGAGGAGCGGATCACCCAGGCCAGCGTCGGCGTGGACAGCCTCGACGGCGTCCGAGACAAGTCGACGACCACGGTCGCGATGGACTTCGGCCGGATCACCCTCCGGGACGACCTGGTGCTCTACCTCTTCGGCACCCCGGGGCAGTTCCGCTTCTGGTTCATGTGGGACGACCTGGCGCTGGGCGCGCTCGGGGCGATCGTCCTCGCGGACACCCGGCGGCTGGAGTCCAGCTTCGCCGCGGTCGACTACTTCGAGCAGCGCGGGGTGCCGTTCGCGGTCGGCGTGAACTGCTTCCACGGCCGCCGCGAGGCGTCCGCCGAGGACGTCCGGGCGGCGCTGGACCTCGACGAGTCGGTGCCGGTGGTGCTCTGCGACGTCCGCGACCGGGCCTCCAGCAAGGAGGTGCTGCTCGCCCTGCTGGACCGCGTCCGCACCGGCGCCCTGGCGGCAGCGGGGCAGCCTGCCTGACCGGGCGAGCGCACAGGGGTGCTGGGGGCACCTCCCGGCCGACCGGGGCACGTGGCACAGGCCGCTACCGGGACGTCGGCGTGCTGCCCTGCACGCCGGCACTCACCGGTGCCCCGTGGGCGACGATCCGCTGGGTACGTCCGGGCGGGGGGCTTGTTGACAGCGGCAGGCATCTGACTTCGGGTTGGGTTCCGCCGACAACTTCATCATGGACACAGGGACTGATCCGGCGATCACCGGGGAGCCTCCGGAAGAAACGGGCCGACAGCCCGGAGTAGAACCGGACGAGAGCGGCCCGTCACAGCCGTCAATGAGGGCCTGTCCGCCGAGCGGACGGCAAACGGGGTGGTACCGCGGCGTTCGCACACTCGAACGGCGTCCCCGTACACGCACAGTCGACGCGCGCGCGAGGAGTACCACCATGGCCGACAGGCCGGATTCATCGACATACCCTGCTGTTCCCGCCCAGCCGTCCTTTCCGGCGATCGAGCACGAGGCGCTCGACTTCTGGGAGACCGACGGGACGTTCGGCGCCTCCGTGAAGGACCGCCCGGCCGGCGAGGACGGGAGCAACGAGTAGCGCTCCGATCCGCCGTGGTGTGCTGATGCGCACCGTCTACCTCGACAGCATCCGGAACCACCAGCCCACCCGGGACCACGTGAACTGGCTCCACACCCTGGGGGCGCAGGTCCGGACGACGGTCGCCCTCCCGGTCCGGATGATCATCCTTGACCGATGTGAGGCTGTGCTGCCCAACGACACGGCGGACGCGAGTGTGGGTGCGCTGGTCCTGCACGGACAAGGGATCGTGGCGGCACTCTGTGCCTTGTTCGAAAGCATTTGGGCCTCAGCCACCCCGCTCGGGTCCTCGCCCTCAGCCGTCCAGGAGCCGTTGCCACCCCAAGAGCGCGAGGTCTTGCGCCTTCTCGCCCAGGGGCTGACGGACGAAGCCATCGCCAACCGGCCGGGTGTCTCGCCGCGTACCGCCCGTCGCATCGCCGCCGACCTCATGACCCGCCTCGAAGCCCGCAGCCGCTTCGAAGCCGGCGTTCACGCTGTCCAGAACGGATGGCTGCCCGCTTCCCGGTGACGCCGGCAGTGGATGCCGGGCAGTAACACCGGACGCCACCACCATGCCACCACGCCGCCGGGCAGGCGGGGCTTGCGGTGACGACCGATCAGCCGGCCCCCGCACCACCAAGCAGGGTGCTGCTCCAGCAGGACGACCACGCCGAGCCGCACCTGGTTGCGCCGCGGAGGGTCCCTCCGGGCGACTGGGCGCCCACAGCGGGTACCTGCGTTGGGCGACCGACCCTGAAGGAGCCAGGTGCCGGGCCGGCCCCCGTACGCCCGGCCGAACTAGACCGGGGCGAGTTGGAGGACGGCGATGCCTGCCACCACCACCGCCCCGGCGGCCATCCGGGCGGCGCCGAGCCGCTCGCGGAAGACCAGGGCGCCGATCAGTGCGGCGATCACGATGCTGGTCTCCCGCAGTGCGGCGATCGTCGCCAGGTCGCCGTGCGCCTGGGCCCACACCACCAGTCCGTACGCGGTGAGCGAGAGCACCCCGCCGGCGATGCCCTGCAGCCAGCCGGGGCCGGGCTCGCAGAACAGCGAGGGGCCGCGCAGCAGGACGGCGGTGAGCAGCATGCCGGCGCCCTGCAGGACGAACATCCAGGCGATGTAGCCGAGCACGGTGGTCGAGGTGCGCACGCCCGTCCCGTCGACCACCGTGTAGCCGGCGATCATCGCGCCGGTGCCCAGGGCCGCGGCCACCGCGGGAAGTTGGGCGCGGCCAGGCACCCCGTCGGCCAGCGCGAGCCCGGCCAGGCCGGCCGAGATCACCAGGACTCCGGCCCACTGCGCGGTGCCGAGCGGGCGGCCGAGCACCAGCACCGAGAGGGCGGCGACCAGCCAGGGCGCGGTGCCGCGGGCCAGCGGGTACATCTGCCCGAAGTCGCCCAGCCGGTAGGCCTGCAGAAGCAGCAGCTGGTAGAGCACCTGGAGGACCGCGGAGGCGGCGAGGTAGGGCCAGGCGCGGGCGTCCGGCAGCGGGGCGAGGCAGGCGAGCAGGACGCCGCCGCCGAGGAAGGCCGCGTTGATGAGGGCGAAGCCGACCACCTTGTCGGGAAGGGCGTGGGCCAGGGCGTTCCACACCGCGTGCAGCGCGGCCGCCACCAGTACGACCACCGGCACCATTGTTGCGTCCATGCCCGCTCCCGTCCCCGTCGCAGACGTCCGAGGGTACCAACCTGTGCGAACGTGACGAATCATCAACGCGGCTGCGGGAAGATCGCGTTACGGTCACGGTCCTGCCAGGATGGCGGCATGTCCACCACCACCGGGTCCGTTCCCGCCCTGCCCTCGCAGCCCGTCCCGGCGCACGGCGGCGCCGATCCGGCCGGGCGGCCCGGACCGGCCGATCGGCCCGCCGCGGCCGAACACCCCCTCCCGGTCGAACGGCCGGACGAGGGCGGGCACATGATCGTCTGCGGCCAGGACACCCTCGCCCTCCGGCTCGCCGTCGAGCTCACCACGCTGTACGGCCGGCGGGTCACCGTGGTGGTGCGCTCCGTCCGGGAGGGGCAGGGCCCGCAGATCGCCGCGCTTGCCGAGGAACGGCGGCTGCCCGTCCGGGTGGTGGAGGCCGCCGAGCCGAGCACCGCGGTGCTGGCCGAGGCCGGCATCCGGGAGGCCGCCGCCCTGGCGCTGACCGGCTCCGACGACCAGGCCAACGTGCAGGCGGCGCTGCGGGCCCGCCGGCTCAACCCCGGGGTCCGGCTGGTGCTGCGGGTCTACAACCGGCGACTCGGCCGCCGGGTCGGCCAGCTGCTGGACCGGGCCGCCGCCGCCCGCACGCCGGACTGCGGTCCGGCCGCCGAGGCCTCCACCACCGTGCTGTCCACCTCGGCGACGGCGGCCCCCGCCCTGGTCTCCGCCGCCGTCTCCGGCCACCCGGCCGTGGTGCACGTCGACGGCCGGCTGCTGCGGGCCGCCGAACTGCCCCCGGGCACCCCGTCCGTCGGCACCGAGCTGGCCACCCTCGCCCTCCTCGCGCCGGGCGGACGGGGCCGCTCCCCCGTCCTGCTGCCCGGCCCGGACGCGGCGCTGCCACCGGACGGCCGACGGCTCGTCCTGGAGCTCCTCGGACACCCGGAGGAACGGCGCCCGCGCCGCCGCCTGCCGGGCCTGTCCGGCCTGCCGGTCGCCGCGCTGTTCTCCCGCCGGCTGCGCCTGGCCCTCGGCTCGCTGACCGCCCTGCTCGCCCTGTTCGCCGGCCTCACCTCCGCCCTCACCGGCGAGAACCCGCTGCACACCGCCTACCTCGCGGTGCTGGACGTGATCGCGATAGCCGACCCGGCCACCGCCGACACCCCCGCCCGCAAGGTGCTGCAGATCCTCACCGCGCTCAGCGGCCTGCTGCTGATGCCGCTGCTCACCGCCCTCGCCCTGGAGGCGCTCGGCACCTTCCGGGCCGCGTCGGCGCTGCGCCGTCCACCGCGCGGGATCTCCAACCACGTGGTGCTGCTCGGTCTCGGCCGGGTCGGCAGCCGGGTGCTGGACCGGCTGCGCGAGCTGGACCTGCCGGTGGTCTGCGTGGAGAGCGACCCGACCGCCCGCGGGGTGGCCCGGGCCCGCGCCTACGGGGTGCCGGTGGTGCTCGGCGACGCCACCCAGGAGGGGGTGCTGGAGGCTGCCCGGGTCGGCCGGGCCCGCGCGATGCTCGCCCTCACCAGCAACGACTCCACCAACCTGGAGGCGGCGCTCTCGGCCCGTGAGTGCAATCCGGAGGTCCGGGTGGTGATGGGTCTGTTCGACGACGACTTCGCCGCCGACGTGTACCGGGCGCTGCGCGACTCCTACCCGTCCGCGGAGACCCGCAGCCACAGCGTCTCGTTCCTGTCGGCCCCGGCCTTCGCCTCCGCGATGATGGGCCGGCAGGTGCTGGGCGCCTTCGCGGTCGGCCGACAGGTGCTGCTGCTCGCGGCGGTGGACGTCGGCGGCCACCCCGAGCTCGCCGGGCGGACGGTCGCCGCGGCGCACTGCCCCGGGCACTGGCAGGTGCTCGCCCTGGACGTGGCGGAGCCGGAGCGGCGCGCCCGCGACCTCGGCCTCGCCTACCGGGCCCGCCCCGAGCTGCGCTGGAACCCGCCCGCGGAGCACGTGCTCGACGCGGGCGACCTGGTGGTGGTCGCGGCCACCCGGGAGGGCCTCGGCCGGCTGCTGCGCCACTGACCGGGCCGCGGGGACGCCACGGGCCCGGCCGCACCGGGCTGCCCCGTGCGGCCGGGCCCGCGGCCGGACGTCAGCCCTTCTGGATCGCCCAGAACTCGTCCCAGTTCAGCAGGCCGTCCTTGCTGGTGTCGGCCTTGGCGATGACCGCCTGGGCCACCGGCACGGTCACGTAGGGGTCGCCCATCTCGGCCATGACCTTGGAGTACTCCTCCGGCGAGATGAATCCGTCCCCGTTGATGTCGAACCGGTCGAACGACGCCTTGGCCTTGTCGATGTCCATCTCGGCAGGTGCTCCTTCTGGGTGATGCGATGACGCCCGTACGATACCGGCGCCCGCCGGACGGCAGGAGCCCCACCACCCCCGCGGGCGATCCGTTGGCCGCCCCGGCCGGGCCCGGCCAGACTGGGGAGGTGCCCGAACTACCGGAAGTGCAGGCGCTGGCCGAGCGGATGACCGAGGCCTGCGCGGGCCGCTCGCTGGCCCGCGTCGAGGTCCTGTCGGTGCAGGTGCTGAAGACCTTCGACCCGCCCCCGCAGGCGCTGCAGGACCGGCTGGTGGCCGGGGTCGGACGGCACGGCAAGTTCCTCGACCTCACCACCGACGGCGGCCCGCACCTGGTGCTGCACCTGGCCCGGGCCGGCTGGGTGCACCGGCGGGCGTCCTTCCCCGCGAAGCCGCCGGGCCGGCGCGGACCGCTGGCGCTGCGGCTGGTGCTCGACGACGGCTCCGGCTTCGACGTCACCGAGCAGGGCACCACCAAGCGGCTGGCCGCGTACGTGGTCGCCGACCCGGCCCAGGTGCCCGGCATCGCCCGGCTCGGCCCGGACGCTCTCGCCGTCACCGAGGAGCAGCTCGCCGCACTGGCCACCGGGGCCCGGCGGCGGCTCAAGACCTTCCTCACCGACCAGGCCGTGCTCGCCGGGGTCGGCAACGCCTACTCGGACGAGATCGCGCACCGGGCGAAGCTCTCGCCGTACGCGACGGCGGCCACGCTGAAGCCCGACCAGCTGACCGCCCTGCACACGGCCCTGCACACGGTGCTCGACGAGGCGCTAGCGCACGCCAGGGCGGTGCCCGCGGACGGCCTGAAGGCGGAGAAGAAGGCCGGGCTCGCCGTGCACGGCCGCGAGGGCGAGCGCTGCCCGGTCTGCGGGGACACCGTGCGGTCCGTCAACTTCGCCGACTCCTCGCTGCAGTACTGCCCGACCTGCCAGACCGGCGGCCGGACGCTGGCCGACCGCAGACTCTCCCGCCTGCTCAAGTAGTGTGCTTGAATCTGCTCATATATAGCCGATTGCGAGCATGTTCGCGCAGAGTGGGGGATCGACCGTGCTGCTGGTGGTCACACCGAACCCGGCCCTGGACGTGACGTACACCGTGCCGGCGCTGCGCCCGCACACCACCCACCGGGTCGCCGCGGTCGCCGCTCAGGCCGGCGGCAAGGGCGTGAACACGGCCCGGGTGCTCACCGCACTCGGCCACCACGCACTCTCCGTCCTGCCGCTCGGCGGCCCGACCGGCGCGGCCGTCGCCGCCGACCTCGCCGCCGCCGGACTGCCGTACCGCGCCGTACCGGTCGCCGGGGACACCCGCCGCACCGTCGCCGTCGCCGACCCGGCCGACGCCACCCTCTTCAACGAGCCCGGGCCGCAGATCTCCACGGCCGAGTGGCGCCGGCTGGTCGAGGCGGTCGCCGCGGCACTCCCCGCCGCCCACGTCCTGGTGCTCTCCGGCAGCCTGCCGCCGGGCAGCCCCGAGGACGGCTACCGCGAACTCGTCTCCCTCGCCCGGACGCACAAGGTGCCCACCGTGCTGGACACCGACGGACCCGCGCTCACCGCGGCGCTCCCGGCCGGGCCGACCGCCGTCAAACCCAACGCCGCCGAACTGCGCACCGCCACCGGCCGCACCGACGTCCCCGCCGCCGCCGCGGAACTCCGCCGCCGCGGCGCGGGCGCCGTGGTCGCCTCGCTCGGACCCGACGGGCTGTACGCGCTGACCGGCGAAGGCGCCTGGCGGTGCGCGCCGCCCGACGCGGTGGCCGGCAACCCCACCGGCGCCGGCGACGCCGTGGTCGCCGCACTCGCGGCCGGACTGGCGGCCGGCGCCGACTGGCCCGCCGTCCTGTCGGAAGCGGTCGCGCTCTCCGCGGCCACCGTGCTCGCCCCGCGGGCCGGCCACTTCGACCGGGCCGCGCACCTGCGGCTCCGGGAGACCACCACGGCGACGGCGGTGCCGACCTGACGGTCGATCAGCGCGGACTGGCCTCGCCCAGCCAGCCCAGTGCGGCGACCTGGATACCCGCCTGGAAGCGGCTGCGGGCGTCCATCCGCACCATCAGATCGGCCATCATCCGGCGCACCGTGCGCAACGAGACCCCGAGCCGCTGGCCGGCCCGTTCGTCCGTGAGCCCCTCGGCCAGCAGCCGCAGCAGTTCGCGCTCCTGCGCGGTGAGCCCGTGCGGGTCGCGCTGGACGCTCTCGCCGAGCGGCCGGGCCTGCTCCCAGACCTGCTCGAACAACGCCCGCAGCGCCGCGATCACCCCGGGGCTGCGCAGCAGCACCGCGCCCTTGCGGGCGTCCTCCGGGTCGATCGGCACGATCGCGGTGGCGTTGTCGACCAGGATCATCCGCAGCGGCAGCGTGGGCACGGTGCGGACGGCGCCGCCGAGACCGTGCAGCCAGCGCGCGTACTGCACGGTGGCCGGGTCGTTGCGGACGCTGTCCTGGTAGACGGTCCGCATCCGGACGCCGCGCTCCAGGGTCTCCTTGTCGAGGGCACGGCTGGCCTCCATCACCTGCGGCGGCTGCGGGCCGCCCGGCGCGAACGAGAGCACCTCGGCGGCGGCGTCGGATGCGAGTTGGACGAGGCGGTCGCGCACCTCGTCGAGACTGCTGATGAGCTCGATGCCGGGCTGGTTCGCCGGCGCGTGGACACTGGCGTACTCGGCGATCAGGCCGGCCATCGCGGCCCGGCTGCGTTCGATCTCCTGCTGGCGGCGGGCGGCCTCGGCCTCCTGCCGGGCGAGTAAGGTCGCCAGGCCCAGTTCCGGATTGACGGCCCGCCAGCGGTCGTTGGCGCCGGTGGGTCTGGTGAGGGCGAGGTCGGCGAGCCGGTCGAGCGCGGCCCGTACCTCGGACTCGGCGGCCTCCAGCCGCTCCGCGATGCCGCGGGTGTCGAGCTCCGGGTGCAGAAGCATCGTTCTGTAGACGGCTTCGCCGAACGGATCGAGACCGATCGGCGCCACCCCGCTCAACAGCCCGCCACCAGAAGTGCGAACACCATCACACCCTCCCCCGAGCGGGTCGACCGGCGGATCCGACAGGGCGCGAGCATATCGCCACCGGCTCGAACACAGAACACTCTTGCGGGCAATCCCGGCGGTCCGATGGATGAACTGTGAACGGGCACGGACCCCCGTCGCGCATTCTCCACGGTAGCGGTGCCGCCGCCTCCCCCGAACGGCGGTGGCATGTTGCTGCCAGGCGGAGATCTGACACCGGCCCGCGCCGCCAAAGGTGTTGTGCATCCGTCAGGCTGGACGACGTGTATGCGATCCGCGTCCACCTGGCGGCGCGGAGCGGCCGGCCGCTCCGCGCACCGGTGGAACCCGCCGTGCGGGCCGGGCTGGAGCGCGGGCTCCGGGGCTCCGCCCGGCTGAGCCACGCGCGCATCCGGCACTCCGCCGACGCACTGGACGCGGTGGTCTTCGTCGACGCCGGCTCGCTGCTGGAGGCCGAGGACCGGCTGCGCGACGCCTGCGGCGAACTCGTCGCCGAGAACGGCGAACTGAGCGGCTGGGAACTGCACTGCTGCGAGGCCGACCCGTGGATCGCGCTCGGCCTGCACGCCCTGCCCAGCCGCCCCTGACCGCCGCCCGCGCCCACCGCCACGCAGCCCGGCGAGCTGGCCTCAGGGTGTCACGGCACTGTGGTGCCAGCTCCGGCTGCTGACACGGACCGGCCGGAGCGGCCACTCTCATGGTGTCGGCAGAACGGCGGACCGCAACCGGGACAGCAGCCCCCACCGGGGCCCGGTACGGACCAGCCGCCACTCGGCCCCTGACACCACCGCACCCCGGAAGCAGCCCGAGGTGCAGCCGAACGCGAGAGGATCGGGCATCCCCATGACGCAGAAGGTCCGTTTCATCACGATTGTCGCCCTGGGTCTCGGCGTGCTCACCGGCGTGGCCACCACCGCCCAGACCGGCCACACGGGCCCCGCGTACCGGGCCGACGGCGACACCGCCCCTGCGCCCACCTCCACCGGCACCCCGCTTCCCCCGCTGCCCACCGGCCACCAGGACACCTGGGGCTGGGGCTGAGCCGAACCCCCGGCACCACCCGCGACCGCCCGCACAGGCGCCGGCCCCGCGACCCGGCCCGCCGGCCGCACCCGCAGACCGAGACGACGACGCCCACGAGGTAGCCGGATGACCACCGTCCTGGAAAGCCCGCTCCACCCGGCGGCCCCCACCGCCCGAGGCGGCACCGCCGCCGTCCGCGTCCTCCTCGCCGACGGACACCACCTGTTCCGCAGCGGGCTCGGCGCCCTGCTCGACCGGGAGAGCGACCTCGCCGTGGTCGCCGAATCCCCCACCGCCGAGGAGGCCGCCGCCGAGGCCGCCCGCACCAGGCCCACCGTCGCCGTCCTCGACCCGGACCTGCCCGGCCCCGGCGGCCCGGCCACCGCCGCCCTGATCCGCGACCGGGCACCGGCCACCGCCCTGCTGCTCCTCACCGCACAGGCACGCACCGCCGACCTGCAGCGTGCGGTCGCCGACGGGGTCGCCGGGGTCCTGCTCAAGGACGTGCCGCCGGCCGCACTGATCGCCGCCGTCCGGGAACTCGCCCGCGGCGGACGGGTGTACGACCCCCGGCTGGTCGTCGACGCCGTCCGCGGCGACGCCTCCCCGCTCACCCCCCGGGAGGTCACCGTGCTCGGCCACGTCGCGGACGGCTCCACCATCCACGAGGTCGCCGCCGCCCTCTCGCTCTCCCCCGGCACCGTCCGCAACTACGTCTCCGCGGCGATCGCCAAGACCCGGGCCCGCAACCGCTGCGACGCCATCCGGATCGCCCGCGAACGCGGCTGGCTCTGACGCCTGCTTTCAGGATCGGGACAACCCATGAGGGGCGCGGGGAACTGCGCAACCCGGGCTGCGGGCCGACCAATCAGGGGCGCGGGGAACTGCGCAGTTCGGATGTGGTCCACTTGCCGAATTCGCGTCGACCGGAAATGGGTCGGTCCGACTCGACAGGTGAGCCCTCCCCGAACTGTGCAGTTCCCCGCGCCCCTTGGGGTTGACCCCACTCGACAGGTGAGCCCTCCCCGAATCGCGCAGTTCCCCGCGCCCCTTGGGGTTGACCCCACTCGACAGGTGAGACCTCCCCGAACTGCGCAGTTCCCCGCGCCCCTTGGGGTTGACCCCACTCGACAGGTGAGACCTCCCCGAACTGCGCAGTTCCCCGCGCCCCTTGGGGTTGACCCCACTCGACAGGTGAGCCCTCCCCGACCGCGCAGTTCCCCGCGCCCCCTTGGGGTCGGCCCGTGCCCTTGGGGCTACCCCCTTGCTTGGCTGACCATGTCGGCGAAGCCGTGGGCCGTGCGGGGAACGTCGGACGGGCGGCTGCCGATGAGGAACTCGCCGACTGAGGACTCCGCCGTCCAGTCCAGGCCGAGGGCGCGGGCGGCCGCGTCGGTGTCGCCCGAGCCGAGGCCGCAGGGGGCCAGTCCCATGGCGGTCGCCACGAGGTACAGCGTCTGGTAGACCACGCCGACGTGCTTGAGCGTCAGCGCGTACGCGATCTGGCTGTACTTCCAGGAGAGCCGCCCGAACCGTGAGGTCACGGTGAGCAGGACCTGCGGGTCGACGCTGCAGCCGGTGGCCCGCCAGGCGGCCGTCATCAGCTCGCGGAAGGCCGTTTCGTCCCCGGGGCCGGTGAAGGGCCGCGGGCGGAGGCGGTGCGCCGCCGCGTCGTACCGGTAGACGCCGGGCACCAGGCCCTCGCAGCGGACGACCGAGAGGTAGACCTCGAGTTCGCCGGTGGCTCCGCCGGCGGGGTAGGGGCGGTCGACGATGTCGTAGCCGTGCGGGTCGGCCGGGTCGCCGGGGATGATCCGGCGGACCCGGGCCACCCGGTAGAGCAGTTCGCCGAGCTGGTCGAGGGTGACGGGCCGTTCGGCGTACGCGCGGACGGACCGGCGCCCCTCCAGCACTTCGGAGAGGGCCGGGTCCCGGGCCAGCACCTCGTCCCAGTCGGGGACGGGCAGGTCGATGCCGGCGCCCTCCTCTCGCGGGCCGGTGCCGGGGATCGCGGGCAGCTGGGCGACCTCGGGGTGGGCGAAGACGCCGCCGCTCGGGTAGTCGTGCCGGCCCGGGCGGCTGCGGGCGTGGAAGAGCAGGTCGTGGAAGTCCCAGAGCGGGGGTTCGCCCTGGGCGGTGTCGTCCAGGAAGCCGGCCCCGGCGAGCAGTCCGGCGAGGGAGCGTCCGGCCGCGGGTGCGAGGCCGGCGAGCAGTGCCGCCTCGTCCACCGAGCGGGAGGCGGTGACCGCCGCCACGAAGGCGCCCGCGGCGGGACGGTGCAGGGTGAGCCGGAACGGCGCCATGGGCGATTCGAGGACGCACGCCCCGGCGTGCTCCTCGGGCAGTCGGCGCAGGTAGGCGAACCGGGAGAGCACCGCGGTGTCGGCGGACCGGCCGAGGCCGGGCAGTCCCGCCGAGCGGGCGATCGGCACGGCGGTGGCCAGCGGGACGCCGAGCGGGTCGGCGAGGGTGGTGGTGACCAGGTACGGGAAGCGCCGCAGCAGGTGCAGCAGCCTGCCGCCGGCGGGGAGTTCGTCGAGGTCGACCTCGGTGCGGGTGAGTTCGGCGAGCCGGTCGACGGTGTCGGCGCCGAGGGCGTGCACCCGCTGACGGCCCCAGGGGTGGCTGAGTTCGAGGTCGTCGCCCTGGGCGGTGACGACGACCTCCGGGCGCAGCCGCAGCAGGGTGCGCAGGGGGCCGCCGCCGGCCGCGAGGTCGGGTGGCAGCTGTTCGGTCACGGTCATGCGGAGTACCTCCTCCGGGAGGGGCGGACCGCCGAGCAGCACGGCGGCCCGCACGTCGTCAGATGAAGATCGGGACGGGGTTGAGGTCCTCCTCCCGGGTCGGCCGGTCGAGCCAGCCGAGGGCGAGCGGCACGTCGTAGAGGCGGCCGGGGGCGAAGCGGGCCCAGAAGTGCCGCATGCCGGGGACGATCACCTTGGCGACCGGCAGGCCGACGTCGGGGCGGGTCTGGTCGAGCACCAGGAACTCCATGCCGCGTTCCTCGACCAGGCGCCTGGCGAGCGACAGGTCGTCGGCGAGGTCGGTGCCGGCGAGCTGCGCCCAGCGGCCGGGGCCGGCGGCCGCGACGGTGGGGTCGGGCAGCAGGTGCAGGTTGCCCGCGACGGTGGCAGTGGTCCACCAGGCCTTCTGCTCGGGGTCGGCGCCGGCGTAGCTGACCCGGCCCTCGACGTCGCCCGCGACCGGGCCGAGGAACTGGTTCATCTCGGTGAGGGCCCGGGTGAGCGCGATGTGCGGATCGAGGTGGGCGCCGAAGGCGATCAGGATGTCCTCGGCGGGCTTGTCCAGGCGCCGGGAGAACGCACCGACCACCGGGATGCCGAAGTCCGAGGTGAGGTCGAGCGCCCAGATCTCGCGGCGCAACCCCCGGTAGATGTCGCGGAGTTCGGCGATGTACGGGTCGCCGAAGGCGTCCAGGTCGACGGCGGGCCGCTGCACCCGGTTGTACCACCAGAGGGCGACGGCGTCGCGTTCGACGAGCTCCAGGAAGCCCTGCAGGGCGGCGTCCTCGAAGGAGGTCCCGGCCGCGCAGCCGTTGGAGTCGCCGGCGGCGAAGAAGCCGTGGCGGTGCCGGTAGCCGTAGTAGAGCGACATGGTGGGCAGCCAGCGGGTGCGCTGCTCGGTGAGCGACCAGGCGGGCGACCATTCGATCCGGTCGTCCTCGCGGAAGCGCTCGGGGACGGTGTTGAACATCGAGCGGCGGGCGTTCCAACGGGCCCGCTCCTCGTACTGGCGGTCGCTGTAGAGCAGGGTGCGGGCGGGGTGGATCGCGGCGTCGCCGAGTTCGGTGAAGCTGGCGGTGCGGCGGGCCTCGTCGCCCTGGAAGACGCCGGAGTAGCGCTCCATCGCCTCGCCGAGCGCGCTGGCCCGGGCCTGGACGTCGGTGCGGCCCTTGCCGCAGCTCACCGAGCGCAGCCCGGTGCGCAGTTGGCGCAGGTCGCCGCTCTGCCGGGAGAGGTTCTGCCCGGAGACGTACACCCGCAGGCCGGTGGGGGTGCGGGCAGCTGGCACCAGGGAGGTCACCACGCCGGTCACCGGGGAGAGTTGGGGCCGGTAGCGGTCCAGCATGTCCTCCGGGGAGGCGGAGCGGTGGCCGCCGTCGGCGGTGAACGCCTTCGGCCGGGAGGTGAACTCCACCGGGGCGAACTGGCGTTCGGCCATCAGGCCGGGCTCGCCGCAGGCCGGGCACTGCGGGCGGCGGACCAGCCTGTGGCGTTCGGCCTCCAGCAGGACGGTGTCGAAGGTGAGCACCGCCGGCTCCGAGGGGCGTACCCCGGCCAGCCACTTGGCGGCCTCCAGGGCGGCGAGCTGGGCGCCGGTGCCGAGGGTGGGTGCGAGGTGGGCGCCGGCGGTGGAGATCGGGGTGTCCTGGCCGAGCCGGTGCTGCAGATAGCTCAGCGACTGGCGGTTGGCGGAGAGCCGGTGGGCGAGGCACTCCCAGCAGCCGGTCGCACCGTCGGAAGGGTCCGGGACGAAGACCGGGCCGACCCAGACGATCGAGCCGACCGGGCGGGCGAGCAGCCAGGGCCGGCCGGTCCGCCGGGCGGCGCGGTCGCGGTCGGCGAGGCCGGGGTGCAGGTAGTCCTCGGTGAGGGCGACGGTGAACTCGGCGTCCTCGTCGACGGTGACGCCGGCGGCGGCGAGCGCGTCGAGGAAGGGCTGCGGGTCGAGGTCGCCGTACACCTCGACCCGGGCCCGGGAGGTGCGCAGCGCGGCGGAGGCGGCGGCGCCGTCCAGGCCGGCCATCTCCAGGTAGGCGGCGCCGGCCGGGTCGTCGACGGGCCCGGCGGGGGCGAGGTAGCCGCGGTCGCGGAGGGTGCCGACGGCGCCGAGGACCTTGTCGGCGGGGACGGTGCCATGCAGGGCGGCGCCGATCTGCTCGGGGGTGCGGGTGCCGTCCAGCAGCGGGGCGAGGCGCTGGGCGAGGGCGCCGTCGACCACGGAGACGCCGCGCTCGGAGACCAGGTAGACGGCCTCGCCGTCGACGACGTACGGGGTGTAGTGGCGTTTGAAGCCGATCGCGGTGGTGTCGGACATGGCGGT
Organism: Kitasatospora sp. DSM 101779; assembly: GCF_025655475.1. Classification (GTDB taxonomy): domain Bacteria; phylum Actinomycetota; class Actinomycetes; order Streptomycetales; family Streptomycetaceae; genus Kitasatospora. Next base: position 2,161,085 of record NZ_JAHTIK010000001.1, read on the forward strand.
CCCTCGGGTCTCGGGCGGTCAGCGCAGGGTGGCGAGCGGGGCGGTGGCGGGGTCGAGCAGGCGCAGCAGCAGCAGGCCGACGGCGGCGGTACCGTCCAGGGCGCCGAGGTTGATCCGGTCGTCAGCGGCCCGGTCGGGGTGCCAGCGGCCGGTGGCCCCGTGGCGGGCGATCAGCTCGCCGACGAGCAGTCCGGCGGCCTCGCGGCCGTCGTAGAACGGGCCGGGCAGCAGCGCGTCGGCGCCGTCGGGGACGGTGTGCAGCAGGCCGGCCTCGGCGGCGGTGAGGGCCTCGCCTGCGGTGGCGACCAGGTCGCGGGTGGTGCGGCCGGAGATCTGCGCGGCGCCGACCGGCGGTGTGAGGGCGCCGAGTTCGGCGGGGTCGACGGTGCCGGCGCCCAGCGAGACGGCGGTGTCCAGGCAGGCGAGCCGGCCGGCCCGGGTGGCGGTGGCGAAGCGGTGGCCGCGGAGGCGTTCGCGGACGGTCTCGGGGGCGGCGAGCAGGCCGGGTGCCTCGGCGAGGGTCCGGGCGAGGGCGGCGGCGACCGAGTCGGGGCCGGCCGGGACGAGGTCGAGGAAGCCGTTGTCGGCAGGCTCCTCGCCGGGTTCCGTGCCGAGGCCGGCGAGGGCGTCCAGCGCGGCGGCTGCCAGGGTGCGGATGCCCTCCTCGGTCGGCGCGTGGCCGGGGCCGGTGGCGCGGCGCAGCCGCAGCAGGTTGAGCAGCAGGCCGGCGGTGCCCATCGGGGTGTCGGGCTGCGGGGTTCGGACGGGGCGTCCGGGGCGCGGTTCGGCGGGGGTGGCGACCGCGAGTGCGCCGGGCACCAGGACCTGGGCGCGGGCGAGGAGTCCGGGTTCGCCGAGCAGGACGCCCGCCCGGGCGAGGGCGTGGATCAGCGAGCCGGGGCCGGCCAGTCCGCCGGGGACGGGGGCGCCCGCGGCGAGCCGGGTGTCGGCGGCGAAGGCGAAGCCGCGCGGGGAGTCCGGGTCGATCAGGTCGGCGGCGGTGGTGAGGGCGTGCAGGGCGGCGCGGTGGAAGCGGGGTTCGCCGGTGGCGGCCCAGAGTTCGGCGAGCAGAACGGCGAGGCCGGGGGTGCCGGTGACGAGGTCGAGGCCGAGCACCTCGACCTGGCGCAGGCCGGTGCCGGGGTACCAGCTCTGGCCGAGCCAGCCGTGGCCGCGCCGGTCGGCGAGGATGCGGTCGCCGATGGCGACGGCGTGGCCGAGGAGTTCGCCGGAGCCGGGGGTGGTGCGGCGGGTGCGGGCGGCGGGCGGGGCGGGCAGTTCGGTGCCGGCGCGGGCGGCGTCGATGCAGCCGGTGAGCACGGCGAGGTGGGTGTCGAGGTCGAAGGTGTCGAGTTCGGCGACCCGGTGCTGGAGGCGCTGCCAGCCGGTGCCCTGGAAGTGGCCGGGGATCTCCCGGCCGTCGGCGGTGAAGACCGAGGAGGAGGTGGTGAGCGAGCGGAAGAACGGGATGTCCAGGACGCGGTAGGAGTCGAGTTCGGCGAGGACGACGTCCAGCAGGTCGCCGCGGCCCGGGTCGCCGGCGCGGGCGGTGACGGCGCCGTGCAGGGCCCCGGCGATGACCGTCTCACGGGTGGCGCCGCTGTCGAGGGCGAGCGGGCTGGTCGAGGCGCGGACGATCTTGTAGCCGTCCCAGGTGTGCCGCCAGATGTAGCGCACCCAGATGCCCCGGAAGGGCGCCAGCGGGCCGTCCGCGGAGGCGAGTTCGCCGCGCAGCGCGTACAGCGCGGCGTGCATCTCGCGGTAGCCGGCGGTCAGCTCCGCGGTGTACTGCCACGGGTCGGCGGTCTCGCCGTCGTGGACGGGCCGGTACGGGGGCAGCGGCAGTGCGGGCACGCCGGGGGCGACCTCCAGGCTGCCGATCCGGGAGAGGCAGCCGATGTCGAGGGCGCCGGAGTGCTTGGCGGGCGTCCACGCCTGGAAGGCCATCGCGGTGCGCACCACGGTGGACTCCAGCTCGTCGAGCAGGCCGTGCTGGCCGGGGCTGAGCACCGGCGGCGCCTGGACCTGCGGGTAGAGCAGGCACTCCAGGTCGATCAGGGCGGGGTGCTCGCCGTCGGCGATCAGGTTGTCGGCCCACAGGTCGCGGCCCTCCAGCAGCTGGACGAGCCGGATCGTCATGCCGAGCCGCCGGTAGAAGCGGGCGAAGCCGCCGCGGTCCGCGCAGGGGCGGTGCGGGACGAGCTCCTCCCAGCCGTAGTCGCTCTCGCAGTCGGCGGCGAGCGAGGCGCCGTGGCCGTCGTCGCCGCGGTCGCTGCGCAGCAGCACGGTGCGCTCCGGCAGGTCGAGCGACAGTTCGCGGTTGAGCCGGCGGACGAGGTCGAGGTAGGCGGCGGCGTGCCGCATGTCCTTGGGCTTGTAGACGACGGCCAGGCCGGTCGCGAAGTGCAGCAGGGCGACGGAGCGGCCCCCGGCGTGCCGGTCGCCCGCGTCGCCGCGGACCTGGTCGAGCGGGCCCGGGTCCTCGCCCTGCCAGAGCTGCTCGACGAGCAGCGCCCGGTCGGCGGCGAGCCGGGCGAACAGCTCGGTCTGCACGTGCTGCCACTGCCGGCAGACGGTGCCCACCAGGTACGCGAGCGCGGGCAGCCGCTCCAGCCGGGCGAGCCAGCCCTCGGCGGAGGTGTCCAGGCCGCCGGCGGCGTCCCAGTCGGTGGCGCGCGGGCGGCCGGTGGCGGCCTGCAGTTCGTGGCAGAGCGAGAGGTTGCAGGCCTCGGTGAGCCGGGCGGTCAGGGCGCCGGCCAGGTCGGCGCGGGCCCGGTCGGTGACCGGGACGCCGAGGATCCCGCCGGCGCCGTCGGGCAGCAGCGCTCGGGCGGCGGCCCCGAAGGCGGCGGTGAGGGCGCCGGGCGCGGTGGTCTCCGGGCCCGGCGCGGCGGGCAGCGTGCGCAGGAAGACTGCCAGGGCGAGCGCCCAGGGCGGCAGTTTGGCCGGGTCGGCGAGGACGACCGGGCGCAGGCCGTCGCCGAGCGGCCGGCCGGTCTCCGCGAGGTGGTCGAGCAGCACGCCGGCACCGCCGTGCCCGCCGGCGGCGCGGCGCAGCCAGGTGTCGACGGCGGCGGCACGGGCCCGCCGGTCCTCGTCCGGGTCGGGGGCGAAGTGCGCGGTGCCGTCGGGCCGGGCGGCGGCCCGGTCCTCGAAGGAGGCCGCGGCGGCCACCACGGCGCGCAGTCGCTCGTCGCCCCGGGCGGTGCCGGGGAGCAGCCGGGCGGTGCCGGCGCCGTCGGCGGCACCCTCGTCGGCGTTCCCGTCGGCCGAGGCGTCGGCGGGGCGGAGCCAGGTCTGCAGGTCGAGCGACATCTCACATCTCCTGGAGTCGGGCGAGGCGGGTGAACAGCGGGTCGGTGCCGAGCAGTTCGTCGTACGTGCCGGTGGCGGTGACCCGCCCGCCGGAGAGCACGTGGATGCGGTCGGCGGTGCGGACGGTGCTGAGCCGGTGGGCGATGACGATGCGGGTGGTGTCGAGGCCGGCCACGGCCTCGGCGACCTTGCGCTGGGTGGCGTTGTCGAGGGCGGAGGTGGCTTCGTCGAGCAGCAGGACGGCGGGCCGGCGGACGAGGGCGCGGGCCAGCAGCAGCCGCTGGACCTGTCCGCCGGAGAAGCCCTGCGCGTCCTCGCCGATCCTGGTGCCGAGGCCGAGCGGCAGGCGGCGCAGGTCGTCGGCGATGCCGGCGAGTTCGGCGGCCTCCCAGACCCTGTCCTCGGTGACCTCGCTGTCGGTGCCGGCGAGGTTCTCCAGCAGGGAGCCGCGCAGCATCCGGCCGTGCTGGAGGACGGCGCCGAGCCGGCGGCGGACCAGCCGGGCGTCGAGGGTCGCGAGGTCGCGGCCGTCGTAGCGGACCGTCCCGGACTCCGGCTCTTCGAAGCCGAGCAGCAGCCGGACGAGGGTGGACTTGCCGGCGCCGGACGGGCCGACCACCGCGACCAGTTCGCCCGGTGCGGCGTGCAGCGAGACGCCGTCCAGAGCGGGGGCGGCGGTGCCCGGGTAGCGGAACACCACGTCCTCCAGGGCGACGTCGCCGCCGAGCGGGCCCGGGTCGGCGAGTGCCTCGCGGCGCTCGCGCGGCCCGGACTCGGCGAGGATCGGCCGCAGCCGGTCCAGCACCGGGGCGATGCCGTAGGCGCCGGCCGCGGCGTGGGTGACCTGGCCGAGCGCCATGGCGACCTGGCCGGCGGCGACACCGGCGGCCATCAGGTGCCCGGACGGGGTGTCCCCAGCCGCCGTCGCGCCTGCCAGCAGCACCGCCAGCAGCAGCGGTTGCAGGGCGGCGGTCAGCGCACCGGCCGCGGCGTCGGCCCGCTGTGCGGCGGCGTCGGCCCGCTTCTGCGCGGCGAAGGGCACCGCCCAGCGGGCGAAGGCCTGGATCTCCCGGCCGGCCGTCTGGATCTTGTCGATGCCGAGCAGCAGCCCGTACAGCACGCCCTGCAGCCGGCCGTGCAGCGCGAACACCTCGCTCTCGTAGCGCTGCCGGCGGCGGCCGAGGGCCAGCAGCAGCCCGGTGACCGCCAGCACGGCGAGCAGCAGCAGCGCGCCGAGCCACAGGTCGACCAGCAGCAGCACGGTCAGCCCGGAGGTGGCGAACACCGCGCCGAGCACGGCGCCGACCAGCACCTCGGACATCGCCTGGCGGGCCTGGGCGACCGCGTTCGCCCGGTGCACCAGGTCGCCGGTGGTGAAGTCGCGGAAGAACCGGGCGTCGTGGCCCAGCAGCCGGTCCCAGACGGCCGGTTCCAGCGCGGACTGCACCCGCCCGGTCAGCCGGACGGCCGCGGTGTTGCGGACCAGCACCAGCAGCCATGACGCCGCCACCGCCGATCCCAGCAGCAGGGCCAGCCAGCGGACGGGGTGCCGGTCGGCCGCGAGCAGCTGCGGCAGCAGCACGCCGGTGCTGAGCGGCACCAGCAGGCCGAGCAGCGCCGTGGCCAGGCCGGCCGCGGTGAGCCGGCCGAGGTCCCGGCGGGCACCCGGAACGGCCAGCACGAACCGGGCGAGCCCGGCCGAACCCAACGCACCGGGCGGCAGCGGCGGGTACAGCAGCAGTGCCCGCCGCTGCAGCGCCACCCGGTCCTTG
>NZ_JAHTIK010000001.1:2166526-2174283 GCF_025655475.1 Kitasatospora sp. DSM 101779
CTCGCCCAGGGCGGCGGCCAGCGCCGCCCGGTTGGCGGCGGCGGTCGCGGCCGGGCCGGCGGCTGCGGGGGCCGCCGGGGTCGTGGCGGTGGTCATACGGTCTCCTGGGTGCCGGTCGCCCGGTCGGCGAGCAGGGTGTCGGCCAGCAGGGTGCGGTACGGGCCCGGTACGGCGGCGAGTTCGGCCGGGGTGCCCTGCTGGACGATCCGGCCGCCCTCGATCACCACCACCCGGTCGGCGGCCTGCACGGTGCTCAACCGGTGGGCCAGCACCAGGCAGCTGGTGCCGCGGCGGCGCAGGTGCCCGTTGACGGCGGCCTCGGTGTGCGCGTCGAGGGCCGAGGTGGCCTCGTCAAGTACCAGCAGGGCGGGCTCCAGGGCGAGGGCCCGGGCGAGTTCCAGGCGCTGGCGCTCACCGCCGGAGAGGTTGCGGGCGTCCTCCTCGATCCGGGCGCCGTCCGGGCCCCCGCGGCGGCGCACCAGGTCGGCGGCCTCGGCGTCGGCGAGCGCCCGGTGCAGGGCGTCCTCCGGCAGGGTCGGGTCCCAGAGCGTGAGGTTCTCCCGGACAGTGCCCTCGAAGAGCCGCAACTGCTGTTCCACGTAGGCGACCTGGGCGGTCACCACGGCCCGGTGCCAGTCGTCGCGGGGGCGCCCGTCGAGCAGGACCCGGCCGCTCCAGGGCCGGAGCACCCCGGCGGCGAGCCGGGCCACGGTCGACTTGCCACTGCCGCTGGTGCCGACCACGGCGACCCACTCCCCCGGCCGGATCCGCAGCGAGATGCCGGAGATCGCCGGCGGGCGGTTGGGGTCGTAGCCGAAGGAGACATCCTGCAGCTCCAACTCACCGGTCAGCCTGACGGGTTCGGCGGGCGCATCGAGAACGGGGGCGAGGAAGGGATCGGGCTCGGTGGTCTCGACGTCCGCCAGCAGCGCGTTCTGCGCCCGGGCGATGGTGAACTCCGATCCGACGCCGACCAGTTGGCCGACCGGCAGGAGGAAGCCGTTGAGCAGCAGCAGGAAGGCCACCAGGGTGCCCAGGGTGAGCGAGCCGCCGAGCAGCAGCGAGGTGCCGGCCACCACCACGGTCGCGGTGGCGGCCGAGTTGAGCGCACCGGGCAGCGAGAGCGGCACGATCACCGCGGCCGTGACCTTCTGGCCGGTCTCCATCGCGCGGGCCTGCCAGCCCGCCCAGGACCGGAAGAAGGAGTCCTCGGCGCCCTCGGCCTTGACCGTCTCGATCGCCGACACCCCGGCGAAGGCGACGCCGTCGCGCTTGTACTGCTCGGCGTGCAGCCGGTGCACCAGGCCGCCGCGGCGCCGGTCGGCGACCCGCAGCGCCAGCACGTCCAGCACCGCCACGGCGACGGGCACCGCCGCGAGCCGGGGCTCCAGCCAGGCCAGCGCGCCCAGGTGGACGGCGGCCGAGGCGGCGGAGGCTGCGGCGCCCGCGGCCCGGTAGGAGAGCAGCGCGGCCAGGCCGTCGTTCATCTGCACCCGGGTCACCAGACCGCCGAGCTGCCGCCGGTGGAAGAACGAGCCGGGCAGCCGCAGCATCCGCCACAGGAAGCCGGACGAGCCGCGCGCCGCCATCGCCTCCAGCACCCGGTTGACCAGGCTCTGCTGCAGCCAGCTGCCGAACAGCACCGTCGCGGCGACCGCGGCGGCCGTCAGCGTCAGCGGCAGCGCCCAGGAGCCGGTGCCGGCCAGCGTCACCGAGGCGAGGTAGGCCCTCAGCAGGAACGCCGCCGCCACCCCGGGCACGGCCAGCAGCACGGCCAGCAGCACGGCGAGCAGCAGCGGGCCGGCGAACGGCCGCATCCGGGCGGCCAGGGCGTGCAGCAGGGGGAAGCGGCGGCCGCCGCGCTCGAAGTCGGGGCCCGGTTCGAAGCCGACCGCGATCCCGGCGAAGGACTCCCAGAACTCCTCGGGCGAGGCCGAATAGGATCCCAGGGAGGGGTCGTTGAGGTGGACGCGGCCCCGCCGGACGCCCTCGTAGACGGCGAAGTGCGGGCCGGTGACCAGCACCATCGACGGCACCGGCACCTGCTCCAGGCCGAGCAGCCGGCCCTCGGTGCGCACCACCCGGCGGCCGCGGGCGGTCAGCCCGTACCGGCCGGCGGCGCGGGCCACCGCGGCGGCGCTCACCCCGTCCCGGCTCACCCCGCAGGACCGGGACGCCTCCTGCAGGGTCACCCGCCGCCCGAACGCGCCGAGCACCACGGCCAGGCAGGCGGCGCCGCAGTCCTGCTCCTCCATCTGCGGCACGACCGGGGTGCGGAGGTAGCGGCGCGGCCTGCGTCGCCGCGGGCCCTTCGCGGGCTTCTGCCGCTCGGCGGCCGTGCCGGGGGTGGTGTCGGCGGCGGCCGGGGTCTCCCGGACGTCGAGGCTCATCGCGCCACCCCCTTGCCGAGCACGGCCTGGTACGGGTGGCGGGCGCCGAGGTCGAGGTCGACGGTCACCGGCAGCGGGCCGGGCAGAGCGACCGCCGACTGCTGTGCAGCGGGCGGGAGTTCCGCGTACGCCGTCCAGATCGGGGCGGCGCCGGCGGGCAGGCCCGGCAGCGGCACGGGCAGCGTGCCGTCCAGTGAGTCGGCGCGGGCGGGCAGCGGATCGACGGCGGTGATCACGGCCCGGACGGGTGCACCACCGGGGACGGGGACCAGCACCGTCCGCCCCGGACGCAGCTCCCGGGCCCTCGTCGGGTCGGTGGCGAACAGCCGTACCGTCAGCGGGAGTCCGGCCGGGTCGAGGGTGAGGACGGGAGCACCGGGCGCCAGCACCCCCCCGGGGGCGGCCACCAGCGCGGAGACCGTCCCGGCCCGCTCGGCGCGGAGCTCGGACTGCCGCCCGTCGGCGCCGCGCACCACGGCCAGGGACTGCCCGGCCGCCACCCGCTCACCCGCGCCCACCAGCAGGCGGACGAGCGTGCCCGCCTGATCGGCGCGGACGGTCGCCGGAGCGGCGCCGTGGGCCACGACGGCGGGCACGGCCACGGTGTGCGGCAGCGTGCCGAACACCGCCCAGGCCGTCCCGGCACCGACCGCGAGCAGCAGCGCCGCCGCGGCGGCCGACAGCCGCGCGCCGACCAGCCCGACCGGCTGGTCCAGCCCCGGTTCGAGGACGGCCGCGGCGCGCCCGGCGGCGGCCGCGGTCGCGGACGGTGCCGCTGCCGTGTTTGCGGGCAGTGCCGCTGCTGCGGCCACTGCGCTGGGCGGTGGGGCGCCGGTCGGGGCCTCGGGCCCGCCGGCCACCGGCGGGGTCGGTGCCGTCGGCGCCCGCTCCTCCGCCGCGGCGGGCGTCGGGGTCGGTGCGGCTGCCGTGCCGCCGCGTCGGGTGCGCTTTCGGGTGGCGGTGCCGCTCATGCCTGTCCCACCTCCGTGAGAACCGGTCGGGGCGGGCAGTGCAGCGGGAGTTCGCGCAGGCCGCCGAAGACGAACTGGGTGCTCCAGGAGGCGGTCCTGGTGGTGAGCGGGGTGCTCAGCCCGCGGTGTTCGCCGGCTGCGGCGAGGCCCCACAGGACGGCGGCGCCGGCCATCAGGGAGAGCGGGGCGCCGAGGCAATGGTGCGGACCGTGGCCGAAGGCCAGGTGGCGCAGTTCGGCCCGGTCCGGGTCGAAGCGGTCGGGGTCGGCGAAGCGCCGCGGGTCGCGGTTGGCGGCGGCGTACAGCAGCAGGACGACCCGGCCTGCCGGGATCACGGTGCCGCCGACCTCGACGTCGCGGGTGAGGGCACGGGCGCTGGCCCGGACGGGGCTGCCGAGCCGCTGGGCCTCGTCGAAGACGGCGGCGGCGTCGGCGGGCCGCTCGCGCAGGCGCTCGGCGAGTCCGGGGGTGTGCAGCAGCTGCCAGACGGCGAAGGAGAGTCCCGAGGTGAGTGTCTCCAGGCCGTTGGCCAGCAGCATGACGACGAAGGCCAGCAGGTCCTGGTCGTCGAGCCGGCCCTCGCCGCGGGCGGCGGCGAGCCGGCTGATCAGGTCGTCGCCGGGCTCGGCCGCGCGGGTCGCGCAGAGGTTCTCCACGTAGCCGCGGAACTCCTCGAACTCCGCGTCGAGTTCGGCGATGCGGGCGGCGCCGTCGGTGCCGTCGAAGTCGTCGAGCAGGGAGCGGGCGACCAGGCGGGCCCAGCCGGTGACGCGTTCCTGCTCGGTGTCGGGGATGTCGAGGATCGCGCAGGAGACGGCGACCGGCAGTGGCACGGCCAGGTCGGCGACGACGTCGAACGAGCCTGCGGCGAGCAGGGGTTCGAGCATCCGCTCGACCGTGACCTCGATCCGCTCCCGCATCTGCTCCAGTCGGCGGGCACTGAAGGCGGTGGTGGCGAGCCGCTTGAGGCGGGTGTGGTCGGCGCCGTCGCGCATCGGCAGCATCCGGTCGACCACCCGGGAGAGCGCGGTGGCGCCGGCCCGGGGCAGGCCCACGGCGGTCGGATCGACGGCGGTGCCGGGGTGCATGAGGACGGTGACGATCTCCTCGTAGCCGGACACGACGTGCACCCGGCCGAGGTCGAGGACCGGGGCCCCGGCGAGCAGCCTGCGGTAGAGCGCGGGTGGGTCCTGCTGCGCGGCGGGCTGTTGGATGAACCGCGTCAGCTCGTGCCGGAGGCTGTCCATGCCCGGCTCTCCTCAACTGGGTCGGTGGCGCTCTGAGTTCGGGTGCGGAAACAGGGGTGCCGCGGTGGAACCCGCGAGGCGGGCCCACCGCGGCACAGGACCCGTTACTCCGCGGCGGTCTCGGCGACCGAGTTGGACACGGAGCTGAAGCTGGAGACCGGGCAGGCGGCGCAGGCCAGCGAGCTGACGCTGATGCCACCGTTGACGGTGTCGAGCTCCTCGACCTCGATGTCGAACTGCTCGTTCTCGGTGATCTCGTTCTCGGCCATGGTGGTCTCCCTCCGATGGTCGGCGCCGCTCCCCGGCCGGGGCCCGGTCACCGTTCTCCGCCGCTCGTCCGCCGGCCTTTTCTCCGACTCGCTCCCGGCGACGAGAAAAATATGCACCCGGGGCACAGGAGTGCGACAGTAAGGGATGTCAGGAATTCACCAGTAGAAAATGACACACCCTCGCCCATGACATTTTGAATACCCTCTGAGCTGCAGATATGTGGACTCTTGCATTTGTCGCCCCACACCCCTCACGCTGTATTCCATGACATCCACCATCAGCTCCGGAATTCCCGGGACGGCAGCCGTGGAGGTGCGGGACCTGCACCGCCGCTACGGCGATTACGAGGCGGTGCGCGGTGTGTCCTTCACCGTGGCCCGCGGCGAACTCTTCGCCCTGCTCGGCACCAACGGCGCCGGCAAGACGACCACGCTGGAGGTACTGGAGGGCTACCGCCCGCCGAGCTCCGGCACGGTCCGGGTGTTCGGCCTGGACCCGTACGCACAGGGGCCCGAAGTCCGCCGGCGCACCGGCGTGATGCTCCAGGAGGGCGGCTTCTTCCATGAGTTGACCGTCGCCGAGACGGTCGACTCCTGGCGGACCTTCCTCACCGGGCCGCGGCCGACCGCCGAGGTGCTGGCCCGGGTCGGCCTCACCGAACGGGCCGGGACCCGGGTCGCCCAGCTGTCCGGCGGCGAACGGCGCCGACTGGACCTCGCGCTGGCCGTGCTCAACGGCCCCGACCTGCTCTTCCTGGACGAGCCCACCACCGGCATGGACCCGGAGGCCCGCCGCACCACCTGGCGGATCGTCAAGGAGCTGCAGGCGTCCGGCACCACCGTCCTGCTGACCACCCACTACCTGGAGGAGGCCCAGCAGTTGGCCGACCGGGTGGCCATCATGGACCGGGGCCGGCTGGCCGCCGTCGGCACGGTGGAGGAGGTGCTCTCCGGCCACCGCACCCGGATCACCTTCCCGCTGCCGAAGGGCGTGAGCGAGGCCCAACTGCCGCAGGTGATGGGCGAGTCGGCGACCGTCACGGACGGCGTCGCGGTGTACACGGCGGCCCGGACCGCGCCGGCGCTGGCGGCGCTGCACGCCTGGGCGGCCGAGTGGTCGGTGGAGCTGGACGGCATCGAGGTGCGGTCCGCCTCCCTGGAGGACGTCTTCCTGGAACTGGCGCACGACGGCCGCGGCACCGGTGCGGCGCACGAAGGGGCGGGTGCACGATGACCACCACCGACACGACGGGCGCGCTCGCCGCCCACCGGACCGGAGCCGCCCCGGCACCGTCCGCCCGGCCGGCTGCACCGCACGGCTGGCTCGGCTACGCCCGTGGCCAGTTCCTGCTCTCCTGGCGGGTGTTCTGGCGCAACCGGCGCTCCACCTTCATCGGCTTCCTGCTGCCGGTGCTGCTCAACCTGGTGGTCGCGGCGCCGCTGCGCGGCAAGGAGATCGCCGGGGTGAACGCGGCCGGCTACACCACCGTCGGCTTCATCGGCCTGGCCCTGGTGACCTCCTTCATCAACCTGCTGAACGGCGTGGTCGCCCGCCGCGACGACCTGGTGCTCAAGCGGCTGCGCGGCACCGAGGTCCCGCCGACGGCGATCTTCGCCGGCCAGATCGGCGCCGGCGGCGCCGTGGTGCTGCTGCAGGTGCTGGTGCTCGGCGCGGTGTCGGTCGGCTGGTTCGGCGCGCAGCTGCCCGCCGACCCGTTGCTCTTCCTGCTCACCGTGGCCGGCGGCTACCTGCTCTTCGCGGTGCTCGCCGTGGCGCTCTCCGGCGCCACCCCCAGCGCGGAGGCGGCACCGATGGTGGCCACCCCGGTGCTGCTGCTCTGCATGTTCGGCAGCGGCGTGGTCGCCCCGCTGGCCTCCATGCCCGACTGGCTGCGGCCCGCCGCGCACGTGCTGCCGCTCGCCCCGGTCGTGGAGACCCTGCGGACGGCCTGGTTCGGCCGCGGCTTCGGCCACGAGACCTGGGCCGGCGCCCCGCTGGACCGGCTCGACCTGCTGCACGGCTGGGCGCACGCCGCACCCTCGCTGCTGATGATCGCCGTCTGGATCGCCGCCGCGGCCGTCCTCGGCCGCCGGCTGTTCCGCTGGGAGCCCCGGCGCGGCTAGAGCTTGTCCGACCGCCGCGCCGCCCGGCGCGCACCCCCGACCCGCCCGGGGGTGCGCGGGGTCGCCGACCGGGTGTGCGAGAGTGCGGACGGACGGATCGTCAACGGGCGGGTACGAGGAGCGTGGGCGCGGTGGCAGGGCGGGCTTCCGGCAGCGCGGCGGGCGGCGGCCGGGCGGACGGGGGCGGCGGGGCGGACGCCGTGGTGGTCGGCTCCGGGCCGAACGGGCTCGCCGCCGCACTGCTGTTCGCCGCGGCCGGCCTGGAGACCGTCGTGTACGAGGCCGCCGAGACCGTCGGCGGTGGCATGCGCACCGCCGAGACCACCCTGCCCGGCTTCCTGCACGACCTCTGCTCGGTCGCCCACCCGATGGCCCTGGCCTCCCCGTTCTTCCGTGCCTTCGGCCTCGCCGAACGGGTCGACCTGCTGCAGCCCCCGGCGCCGTACGCCCAGCCGCTGGACGGCGCCCCGGCCGGGATCGCCTACCGCGACCTGGACCGCACCGCCGAACGGCTCGGCCGCGACGGCCGTGCCTGGCGGGCCCTGTTCGGCCCGCTGGTGGAGCGCTGGCAGGGCACCGTCGACGCCGCGCTCTCCGACCAGCGCCGGCTGCCCGCCGACCCGCTGACGGCCCTTCGGCTGGGCCTGCGGATCGCCGAGTTCGGCACCCCGGCCTGGGACGCACGGTTCCGCGGCCCGGCCGCCCGGGCGATGCTCGCGGGCGTCGCCGCGCACGCCGTCGCCCCGCCGCGCGCCC
>NZ_JAHTIK010000001.1:2174308-2225422 GCF_025655475.1 Kitasatospora sp. DSM 101779
GGCCGGCGCCGGCCTGCTGCTGGCCGCCCTGGGGCACGCCGTGGGCTGGCCCGTCCCCCGCGGCGGCAGCCGGACGATCGCCGACGCCATGGCCGCCGAGCTGGTCCGCCGCGGCGGCCGGATCGTCACCGGTCACCGGGTCGGGTCGCTCGCCGAACTCCCGCCCGCCCGCGCCGTCCTGCTCGACCTCACGCCCGCCGGGCTGCTCCACCTGGCCGGCCGCGCACTTCCCGAGGGCTACGCCCGGCGGCTGCGTTCCTTCCGGTACGGCTCGGCCGTCTGCAAGGTCGACTTCGCACTGGCCGGCCCGGTGCCCTGGGCCGACCCGGCCTGCGCCGAGGCGGGCACCCTGCACCTGTCCGGCACCCGCGAGGAGACCGTCGCCGTCGAACGCGAGGTCGCCGCAGGCCGCCACCCGGCCCGGCCGTACGTGCTCGCGGTGCAGCCCGGGGTCGTCGACCCCGGCCGGGCCCCCGCCGGGATGCACACCCTGTACAGCTACGCCCACGTGCCGCACGGCTCGACGGTGGACGTCGGCGAGGCCGTGGAGCGGCAGGTCGAGCGCTTCGCCCCCGGCTTCCGCGACCTCGTCCTCGCCCGGTCCGCCACCACCGCCGCCGACCAGCAGGTGCACAACGCCAACTACGTCGGCGGCGACATCGGCGGCGGTGCGATGTCCCTGCGGCAGACCGTCTTCCGCCCCGTCCCCGCCCTCGACCCGTACGCCACCCCGCTCGACGGCGTCTACCTCTGCTCCGCCTCCACCCCGCCGGGCCCCGGCGTCCACGGCATGGCCGGCCTGCACGCCGCCCGCCGCGCCCTGAAGCAGCGGTTCGGCCTCACCGGCGACCCGCTGGCGGCACTGGCTCGGGGCTGAGCCCCACCGGGCCCCGGAATCGCCGTTGACGAGCGCGCCGCCGCTGCCGGAGGCTGTCCCGGACCGACCGTCAGAAGGCCGGACCGACCGACCGCTCCGGGCGCGGCGACCCGCCCCGGCCGGCCGGGCCGCGCTCAGGGAGGGATCACCGTGCAGCCACGGACCCGGGCCGCACTGGCCCTCGCCGCGGCGCTGCTCCTGGCCGGCTGCACGCCCGGGGTGCAGCACACCGCGGCGCCCGCGCCGTCCGGGGGCGGGCCGACCCACCACAACCGGATCCACACGGGCAGCGAGGCGAGCCCCTCGTACTGGGTGCGGTCCCCGACGGACCGTTTCGCCCTCCTGGTGGAGGAGACCGGATCGAGGAGCGACCCCGGCGGCACTCGCCGCCGTGCCCTGATCAGGTCCTACGCGCCGTCGTCGTCGGCGACCGGCGAGGGGACGCTCGGAGCGGTGGTGTGGCGCGACACCACCGCGTACGGCACTTTCGCCGACAGCCCGGCCTTCCGGTGGGAGGACGCCGGGGACCGTGTCTGGATCGTCCTCACCCCCGGCGGGGTGCCGTACCCGTCGGTGGCGTTCCGTGTGGCCGCGGAGGGGGCCGGCGGCGCCTGGTCCGCGCGCACGGTCTCGGCGACGGAGTACGGGGACGTACCGGAGTCGGTCCTCCGGAGCGTCCCGCAGCCGATGCGCGGGGAGCTCGGGCTGCCCTGAGCGCCGGGGCGCCCCGCCCGCCCGTGCTCAGACCGGGCCGGGCGGCGGTTCGGCGACGACGACCTCGGCGGGGCGCAGCAGCTGGTCGCCGACGCGGTAGCCGGTGCGGACGACCTCGATGCAGACCGGGCCGGTGACCACGGCGGACCGGGTGTAGCCGACGGCGAGGTGCAGCACGGGGTCGAAGGGTTCGCCGGGTTCGCCGAAGGACTGCAGTCCGAGGGCGCCGAGCTCGGTCTCCAGGAGGTCGGCGACGGCGCCGAAGCCGTCGACCACCTCGCCGGCGATCCGGGCCTGGTCGAGGGCGTCGAGCACGGGCAGTAGCCGGCCGAGCACGTTGGAGACGGCGATCTCGCGGACGGCGAGCCGGTCGCGGTGGACGCGGCGGCGGTAGTTGTCGTACTCGGCCTTGAGGCGGCGCAGGTCCTCGTCGGGCCCCGCGTGCGGGCCTTCTCCGTCGCCTGCCGAGTGCGCCATGGACGGACTCCTTCCGGACGGTATCCGCAGCCCCTGAAACCGGGATAATTCTGGATAAAGGGCTTGTCAAGGGCCGAGGCAGGGAGGTAGACGCGATGATCACCGAACTGGCCGTGGAGCGGGTCGAATTCACCTGTGGCCAGTGTTGGCACCACTGGTCCGTGGACTACGACGTCCAGCACTACCGCGACGACGACGGCACCGACTGGGAGTACTTCTCCCGCGACGGCATCGGCGCTGCCTCCCCGTACACCCCGGACGGCGGGGTTCCCTGTCCGCAGTGCGGGCGGCACTGGGTGGGCCACCTCGTCGCCCGGCGGCTGGTGCCGCTGGCCGGTTCCCGCGGGTCCGCGCCGCGTCATCTCGTCGAGGACCGCGAGAGCCACCGCCCGGAGCGGCACGAGGCTCCGCTGCTGTCCGGCACCGTCCGCCCCGAACCGCATCCGGCCCCGCCCAGCTGATCGCCGCCAGGCGCGGGGCGGCCCGCCGGGGTGCCGTCGGCGGCGCTCAGCGCCCGGCGGCGACGGTGGCGTCGATGCCGGCGAGGGCGATGGCGAGCCCGGCCTCGAACTGGCTGTCTCGGGAGGCGCGCAGACCGCCCTCCTCGGTGGGCGGCAGCAGGTCGGCGTTGTCGAGGAAGCGGGCGTCGGCCCGCTCCGCGACGCCGCGGACGACGCGGTTGAGCTCGTCCTCGTGGAGGCCGGAGGCCCGGACCCGCTGCAGCCACTGCGACTCGGCGAGCGCGAAGCCGTAGACGAACTGCAGGACCAGGCCGAGGGCGCCGCCGAGTTGCTCGCCGGTGAGGCCGGTGCGGCGGATCGCCCCGATCGCGCTGGTCGAGAAGAAGAGCGAATTGGGGCCCAGGGCCAGGAACTGGCCGGCGAGTTGAGCGGCCCAGGGGTGCTCGTGCAGGCAGCGGCGGTACTCGTGGGCGAGCAGCCGCAGGTGGGCCCGCCAGTCGTCGCCGTCGCCGAGCGGCGGGATCCGCATGTCGCCGAAGGCTTCGTCGAGGGCGAGTTCGAGGAGTTCGTCCTTGTTGTCGACGTACCAGTAGACCGACATCGGGGTGACGTCGAGGGCGGCGGCCAGTTTGCGCATGCTGAAGGCCTGGACGCCGTCGGCGTCGAGCAGTCCGACGGCGGCGCGCACGATCCGCTCGCGGCTGAGGCCGGCGGGCGCGCTGCCGCGGCGCCGCTCGCGGGGCGGCGCCACCCAGATGCTGACGGCCGGGTCGCGGGGCTTGTCCGCCATGCTCGTCCTTCGTGCTCGCTGCACGGCCGTCGGAACGGCGGCCGTGCAGCGATCGTAGGGCCGGATCAGCCCGCCTGGGCCACCGGCTCGGCGGGGGCGGAGGTCACGGGCGGCGCGCCGGCGGCCCGGCCGAGCAGCCAGGCGGCGACCAAGCCGCCGGCCAGCACCGCGGCGGCGCCGATCAGCTGCCCGGCGGTGAGGCTGTCGGCGAAGGCCGAGCGGATCGCCCCGGTGGCGGAGGCGCCGCCGGCGGCGAGGGCGTCGGGCAGCGAGCGGGCGGCGGAATCGGGCAGGCCGGCGGGCAGGGCGGCGGCGAAGTTCGCGGTGAGCACGGCGCCGAGGACGGCCACGCCGAGCGAGTTGCCGAGTTCGCCGAGGGTGCCCATCAGTCCGGAGCCGACGCCGGCCTTCTCCGGCGGAATGGAGGTCATCACGGCGCCGGCCATGGCGGGCTGGGCGCAGGCGACGCCGGCGCCCATCATCACCAGGCCGAGCAGGATGCCCGGGTAGGAGCCGCCGTGGCCGAAGAGGGCGATCGCGGCGAGCCCGCCGGCCAGCAGCGAGAGGCCGGTGGCGATGGCGGCGGGCGGCGAGAGCCGGGCGGTGAGCCGCATGCCGGTGCCGGTGAGGTTGAGCGCGACGACGGTGAGGGCCATCGGGGCGGTGCGCAGGCCGGCCGCGAGCGGCCCGTAGTGGAGCACGAACTGCAGGTGCTGGGTGAGCAGGAAGAGCGAGCCGCCCATGCCGAAGCTGACCAGGACGCCGCCGGAGACGGCGCCGCGGAAGCGGGCGTTGCGGAAGAACGCGAGGTCGAGCAGCGGGTGTTCGATCCGGCGCTCCCAGAGGCCGAAGCCCAGCAGGAAGAGCAGGCCGAGGCCGCCGGCGAGCAGGGTGCGGGGCGCCGTCCAGCCGTAGCCGGGGCCCTGGATGACGGCGTAGACGAGGCCGGTGAGGCCTGCCGTGGAGAGCACCGCGCCGAGCAGGTCGGGGCGGTCGCCGCGCGGGTCCCTGGACTCGGGCACCAGTCGGCCGACGGCGATCAGGCCGAGGGCGGCGACCGGCAGGTTGACCAGGAAGGTGGAGCCCCACCAGAAGTGGTTCAGCAGCAGGCCGCCGATGACGGGGCCGAGGGCGACGCCGAGCGAGGCGACGGCCGTCCAGGCCGCGATGGCCTTGGACTGCTCGTCGGCGTCGAAGGTGCGGACGACGATGGCGAGGCTGGTGGCGAGCAGCAGGCTGCCGCCGACACCCATGCCGGCGCGGGCCGCGATCAGTTGGCCGGGGTCTTCGGCGAGGGCCGCGGCGAGCGATCCGGCGCCGAACAGGGCGAGGCCGATCATCTGGACCTTCTTGCGTCCATAGCGGTCGGCGAGGCCGCCGGCGGCGATCAGCAGGCCCGCCTGGGCGAGCGAGTAGGCGCCGATGACCCACTGGGTCTGCGAGGTGGTGGCGCCGAGTTCCTCGGTGAGGGAGGGCACGGCGACGTTGAGGATGGTGTTGTCGAGGATCACGACGAGTTGTGCCAGACAGATGACCGCGAGGATCACCCATCGGTCCGGACGGCGCTGGGGATCGGTCACAGCCGGCTCCGCTCTTCTTCTACGGCGTACAAGACTTGTACACCGTAGAAGAAAGTCCGTGCGACGCGCCACCGGTTTGCGGTGAAGCGTCCGGCCGCCCGACAGGGCCTCAGAGGCCGGCGCGGATCTCGTCCAGCGACTCCTGCATCAGCGCCCGGGCCCGGGTGAACCAGTCGGCGAGCACGGCGACCTCGTCCGGGCCGTAGTCGGCGAAGAGCGCGCCGAGGCGCAGGTAGAACGGCCCGTAGGCCTCCATGATCCGTTGCTGGGCCGAGGGGTCCATCGCGATCCTGACCTTGCGGCGGTCGCCCGGGTCGGGCACGCGGCGCGCGTAGCCCGCCTTCTCCAGGCGGTTGAGGACCCCGGTGACGGCGCCGGTGGTGAGGTTCGCCCGCTCGGCGAGGTCGCCGGCGGCCAGCGACTCGCCGGCCAGCTCGGCCTCGATGAGGAAGCCGATGCAGGTCAGGTCGGTGGTGTTGAGGCCGAGTCGCGCCGCGATGTCCTGCTGCCCGAAGTGGGCGAGGGCGATCATCCGGTCCATCGCCTGCAGGGCCTGCTCGGGGGTCGCAGCCGGGCGCGGCTTGCCTTCCACGGACAGTCTCCTTAGCATCTAAGTTACTTAGCTCGTGAGATAAAAGTTCGCCGGGCGCGGGCCTGCGCCGACGGCACCATCACACCGTACGAGGAGACATGAGCGCACACGGCGACCACGACATGGGGCACACCGTCGCCGGCTGGACGGGCTCGCTGCTCGCCGTCGCCGGCACCGCGGTGGCCGGGACGGCGTTCGCGGCGGGCTCCACCGCCGTCCTGTGGCCGGGCCTGGCGCTGCTGCCCGCCGCCGCCCTCACCACCTGGCTGCTGCACCTCGCCGGCTGGGGCAAGGCCACCGGCCCGCGACCACTCGGCCGCCGCGACTGGCGCCTGCGCGACCCTGCCGCCAGGCACGGCCACCCCGGCTGCCTCGGCTGCCGCCTGGCCGGCCGCGGGCTCGGCACGCGTGGGCCCCGGCGGGTCCTTCCCGCGCCGGGGCAGGTGCACGCGCAGGCGCCGCGGACCGGCACCGAGCCGGTCAGGGCAGCGTCCAGAACTGCGTCGTGACCAGGTAGAAAACCACGACCCAGAACGCGGTCGCCGCGGCCACGATGCCGAGGCCGATGCGGTTGGTCCTCGCCGCCGGCTCGTCGGGCCTCGGCCGCAGCCACCGCTTGAGCAGCCGGTTCACGTAGTACGGCATCGTGAAGAAGGTCATGATGAAGCTCGACAGCAGGTTGCCCACGAGCAGCCCGAGCCAGAGCGGCATGTGCGCCGGCGACAGGGCGAGCGTCAGCAGCACCACGGTCGGGTAGAGGCCGACCCAGACCGCGAGGGCGGTCTTGGCCTCCGAGGGCGGCGGCGCCTCCCTGCCGCTCTCCTCGAAGGCGAACCAGCTGCCGAACGAGTTGTCGATCGTGTGCAGCTTGAACTCGTTGAACTTCCTGCCCTCGGCGAGCATCTTCCGGCGTTCGGCCGAGGTCAGCCAGGCGTCGAGGTGCTCGGCGTTGTCGAACCGGTACAGCGTGGTCCACTCCTCCTGCAGACCCTCGATCGGGCGGAAGAGCTCGGTGCCGCGGTAGCCCTCGAAGGTGCTCTCCTCCTGGCTCATGCGGTGCTGCCAGGCGAGGAAGTCGTCGACGTGGTTCGGGTGGACGCGGTGGGTGACCACCATGGTCACCAGCGGGTCCGGCGGCCTGGCCCCGCCGCTGACCACCTGCTGGGTGGCCGGGCCGTCGAAGTAGCCGCGGCCGACGTCGAGCAGGGTCTGCCGGGTGGCGCTGTTGATCCACGCCTGCAGGTGGGCGATCGAGTCGAACCGGTACACCACGACCCAGTCGGGCTGCAGGGGCGTCGGCGGGGAGATCTCGGCGCCGAGGTATCCGGCGTAGTCGGCGGCGGCGCTGTTGACGTCCAGCTGCCACGTCGCGTACTCCCGGTCCAGACCGGGCCGGACCTTCTGGCCGATGATGGCCGTCGCCGTGGCGCCGTTGCGCTCCTCGGTGCTCATGTCGCCCGCCCGGTCGGCGCCGACCGGCTCCCTGCGAGCCGGCTGTAGATCCGTTCCGGGGTCAGCGGCAGCGCACGGTGCCGGACGCCCGTGGCGTCGTGCAGCGCGTTCGCCAGCGCCGGGGCCACCGGGTTGATGCAGCACTCCGCCATCCCCTTCGACCTCATCGGCCCGAAGGAGTCCGACGACTCCACGAGGAGGACCTCGGTGCGGGGGACGTCGGCGAAGGTGGGGATGCGGTAGTTGCGGAAGTTCGGGTTGACCATGACCCCGTCGGCATCGACGTGGTGGTTCTCGGTCAGCGCGAAGCCGATCCCCTGGGCGACACCGCCCTCGACCTGTCCGCGGACCTGTGCGGGGTTGATCACCACCGCGGCATCGGTCGCCTGGACGCTGCGGAGGACCCGGATCTCGCCCGTCACCCGGTGAACGGCGATCCGGAACCCCTGCGTGTTGGAGGTGACGCTCCGCGGCGACCCGTAGGCCCTGCGGGCGGCGGTGAAGCGGATCCCGCGGGCCCGGGCCAGTGCGACGAGCTCGGCCAGGGACACCCGCCGGTCGCCGCAGAGGACGCCGTCGTCGTCCATCGAGCACAGGACGACGTGGACGCCCGTATGTGCGGCGGCGAACTCCAGGATGCGGTCGCGCACGGCGTTGGCCGCCCGCAGCACCGCGTTGCCGGCCACGAAGAGGCCGGCGCTCGCGAAGGCGCCGGTGTCGAAGCCCGTGCGGTCGGTGTCGGACTGGACCAGGCGGATCCGCGACGGCGTCGTGCCCAATTGGTTGGCCGCGATCTGCACATGGGCGGTCGAAGTGCCCTCGCCGAACTCGACCGTCCCGACCGACAGTTCGTAGACGAGGTCGTCGCCGAGCGTGACCCAGGCCTCCGAGGTGTGGTCGGTCGGCGGCGCGGTCTCGTGCAGCGAACTCGCCACGCCCGTCCCGACGAGCCACTCCGGACCGGGCGGCGGCTCGTCCGCCGAACGGGCCAGGGCCTCGTCCACCAGGTCGATGCACTTCCCGAGTCCGTCCTCGGTGAACAGCACGTCGTCGGGGCCGTCGTGCAGGGCGACGAGCGGATCGCCCGGGCGCACGATGTTGCGCCGCCGCAGTTCGAGCGGGTCGATGTGCAACGCGCGGGCCAGCTCGTCCATCGCCGACTCCACGGCGAACGCCGGCTGCGTCATCCCGTAGCCGCGCAGGGCCCCGCTCGGAACGGTGTTCGTGTAGACGGAGAAGGCGTCGTACCTCTTGTTGGGGCAGCGGTAGATCATGACGGCCGCGCCGCCCGCGAACAGCGTCTCGCCGCCGTGGTTGCCGTAGGCGCCCGTGTTCGACACGTTGCGGACCTGGAAGGCCGTGAGCGTGCCGTCCGCCTTCGCCCCGAGCCGGACGGTCAGCGTCATCGGGTGCCTGGGCGAGGCGGTGGTGAACTCCTCCTCGCGGGTGTACTCGAAGCAGACCGGCCGGCCGGTATCGAGGGTGGCGAGCGCGACCAGGTCCTCCGAGATCACCTCCTGCTTGCCGCCGAAGCCGCCGCCGACGCGTTTGCAGAACACCCGGAGCTGGTCCGGGCGCAACGCGAAGAGGTAGGCGAGTTTGACCTTCGCGATGGACGGCGACTGCGAACTGGTGCGGACGTTCAGCCGGCCGTCCTCCATCCAGGCGATCGATCCGTGGGTCTCGAGGTGCGCGTGCTGCACCCGCGGCGAGGAGTACGTGCCCTCGTGGATCACATCGGCCTCGGCGAACCCCGCGTCCACGTCACCGATGTGCGAGTGGAGTTCGAGCAGGATGTTGTGGACGGGATCGCGGACGAAGGGATCCGCCGAGCCGTGCAGCTGGGGCGCCCCCTCGGCCATGGCCTCCTCCGGGTCGAACACCGCCGGCAGCGGCTCGTAGTCGACGACGACCCGCCGACAGCCCTCCTCCGCCGCGGCCACCGTGTCGGCCAGGACGGCGACGACGCGCTGGCCGACGAAGCGCACCGTGTCGTCGAGGACGAAGGTGTCGTCCGGATCGACGAGGTGGTCGGTGTGGATCGCCGTGGTGAAGCGTTTGCGCGGCACGTCCTCCCAGGTGTAGACCCGCTGCACGCCGGGGACGGCGAGCGCGGCGCTCTTGTCGATCGACACGATCCGGGCGTGCGCGTGCGGCGAGTGCAGGACCTTGAGGTGCAGCATGCCGTCGATGTGGGTGTCCATCGTGAACTCGGCGCGGCCGGTCACCACGTCGTCGGCCGCCGGCGCACTGACGCTCGTCCCGACGGCCTTCCCGGGCGCGGCCGTCTCCACACCGGCGACGCCCCGCACCGCGTCCTCGATCGCCCGGTAGCCCGTGCACCGGCAGAGGTTGCCCTTCAACGCCCGTGGCAGGTCGTTCTTCTGGGCCTCGGTGAAGGTGGCCGACGTCATGATCATCCCTGCGGTGCAGAAGCCGCACTGGAAACCCGGGGCGTCACGGAAGCGGCGCTGCATCGGGTGCAGGTTCCCCGGTGATCCGAGCCCCTCGATCGTCGTCACCGCACGGCCCTCCGCGCGGAAGGCGGGGGTGATGCAGCTGTGCACCGGGCTCCCGTCCAGCCACACCGTGCAGGCGCCGCAGTCGCCCGCGTCACAGCCCTTCTTGACGCCGTGGTGGCCGAGTTGCCGGAGGAAGGTGCGCAGGCACTGGCCGGGGGCCGGTTCCTCGTCGAAGCGCCTGCCGTTCACGATGTAGGTCATGCCGGGCCCCCGGCCGTGAGTTCGCGGCGAATCTCTTCGGCGAAGTGCTGTGTGAGGTGGCGGCGGTGGTCCGGGGTCCCGTTGGGGTCCGCGAACCAGAGTCCGTCGGGGATCGCGTCGACGCTGCGCCGCAGGGTCTCGGCGTCGGGCACGCTGTCGAAGGCCAGGCGCACCGGCCGGGTGGTGCCGGCGGTGACGGTGAGCAGCAGGTCGCCCGTTCCCGGCGTCCGGGTGCCGATGAGGAAGACCGTCGAACGGCCGAGGCGGGTCAGCGAGAAGCGGCGGTGCGCGGTGCGCTTCCGCAGGGCGCGCGCGGGGATGTCGATGCGCCGCAGGATCTCCCCGGGCGCGAGGACGTTCCGGTTGTTCCCGGTGACGAAGTCCTGGGCGTCGACGGTGCGCACCGACCCGTCGCGGGCCCACAGTTCGTACCGCGCATCGAGCGCGACCGTCAGCGTGATCATCGGGCCGGCCGGCAGCGACATGCAGATGTTGCCGCCGACGGTCGCCGAGTTCCAGACCTTGAACGAGGACAGGAACGCCTCGCAGGCCGTCGCCAGCAGGGGGCCGGCCGTCCAGTCGTCGGGCGGCTCGAAGGCGTAGAGGTCACGGACGGTGCACGTGGCACCGATGGTGAGGCCCGTGTCGCTGGGGACGAGCGGGTCCCACCGTAACGACGTCAGGTCGATCAGGCGCCTGAGGTGCGGCTGCTCCACGGAGTACAGCCATGTTCCGCCGGCGAGCCAGGCGTCGCCCTCACGCCAGTCCGCACCCGGGTGGTCGGCCGGCAGCCGCACGACTTCGGTAATGGTGTTGAGGTCCATGGGAATCGATCTCGGCTCACTGAACCCGTCGAATCCGACGGGTCGCGACAGGCGCCGGGAGCGGCACAACCTCGAGCGACAGAGTCATGTTCCGGCCGCTGCGGTCGAGCTGTTCGAGGAGGGACCGGCGGGCGCTGGATTACCTTCCGAGCGTATCGCAGAAGGGGTCGGCAGGTGCGGCCGGACGGCCCCGGCGGTCTGCGGGCCGTAGGCCTCGGTCAGCCGGTGCAGGAAGTCGGCCGGGTCGAAGCGGTACTCCTGGGTGCCGACCGCCTCCAGGGCCAGGGTGGCGAGCAGGCACCCGACCCGGGCGGCGGCGAGCACGGGCAGTCGCCAGACCGTCCCGGCCAGGAAGCCGGCCCGGAAGGCGTCGCCGACGCCGGTCGGGTCGGCCGCGGCCCGCTCGGGCGGCGGGGCGGTGTGCACGGGCGGCCCGCCCCGGCACTCGATCCGGACGCCGTCGGCGCCGAGCGTGGTGATCCAGCTGCCGACCAGCCGGAGCACCTGCTCCGCCGTCAGCCCGGTCTTGCGCAGTAGCAGTTCCCGCTCGTACGCGTTGGTGAACAGCAGCTCGGCACCCTCGACGAGCTGCGCGATCTCCTCGCCGTCGAGCCGGGCGAGCTGCTGGGACGGGTCGGCGGCGAACGGGATCCCGGCCCGGCGGCACTCCTCGGTACGGCGGCGCATGGCCGCCGGATCGTCCGGGCCGACCAGGACCAGCCGGGCGGGCCCGGTGCGGGCGAGCACCCCCGGGAGGTCGATCTCCGCGGCGCGGACCATCGCGCCCGGGTAGAAGGAGGCGATCTGGTTCTGCTCCCGGTCGGTGGTGCACAGGAAGCGCGCGGTGAACAGGTCCGGCACGGTCAGCACCCCGGTGGTGTCGACGCCGTTGGCGCGCAGCCAGGCGTCGTACTCGGCGTGGTCGGCACCGGCGGCGCCGACCAGCACCGGGGCGAGCCCGAGCCGGCCGAGGCCGACGGCGATGTTGGCGCCGACACCGCCGCGCCGCACCTCCAGCCCGCCGACCAGGAACGACAGCGAGACCCGGTCCAGCCGGTCGGGCAGCAGCTGCTCGGCGATCGACCCGGGGAACTCCATCAGGTGGTCGGTGGCGATGGAGCCGCTGACGACGATCCGCCCGGCGGGGTCGTGTGCGGTGGTGGTCACGGGGACGTCCTTTCGGCGGCGGGCCGGTCACCAGCCGCGGCGGGCGGCCGGGATCCGGGTGCCGTGGCGGAGGCGGGCGACCAGGGCCCGGCGCAGCTCGCGGTCGTGGTCGGTCTCGGCGGGCAGGTCGAGCTGGACGATGTCCACGCCGGCGGAGCGGAGCAGGCCGATGCGGTCGGCGACGGTGTCGGGCGAGCCGGCGTGCGCGGCGGCGAGCGAACGGCGCACGAAGGCGGCGACCTGATCGGCACCGCCGGTGCCGTCGCGCCACGGCTCGGCGCGGCCGCGTTCGCGGTCCCGGTCGAGCTGGACGGCCTCGGCGAAGCGGTGGGCGCCGGGGCCTGCGGTGAGCCGCAGGGCGTCGCGCCGCAGCCGGCGGACGCGCTCCCGGGCGGCCTCGTCGGTGTCGTCGAGGACGACGGTGACATGCCGCCAGATCCGCAGCGTGCGGCCGTGCCCGGCCGCGGCGGCCCGCACCTCGGCGATCCTGCGGCGGGTGTCGGGCAGCGGCAGCGGGCTCACCGCGTACACGTCGGCGTACCGGGCGGCGAGGGCGACGCCCTGCGGGGAGGAGCCGCCGAAGGAGAGCAGTTCGCCGCCCGGGTCGGGGCGCAGCCCCGGCCTGGCGCCGTGCACCCGGTAGAACTCGCCGTCGTGGTCGATGTCCTCGTCCGCCGCGAGGTAGCGCCGGAACACCTGCAGGTACTCACCGGCCCGGCGGTAGCGGTCGGCCTTGCCGAGCAGGTCGCCGTCGCGGGCGACGTCCAGGTCGCTGGAGCCGACGATCACATGGGCGGCCGCCCGGCCGCCCGAGAGCCGGTCCAGGGTGGCGAGGGCGCGGGCCGCGGCGGTGGGGGCGGCGGCGCCCACGCGGTGTGCGACGGCGAGCCGGAGCCGGTCGGTGGCGGCGAGCGCCCAGCCGGCGACCAGCCACGGGTCGGGCCAGGAGCTGGACTGCACCACGAGGGCGGAGTCGAAGCCGTCCTCCTCCAGTTCCCTCGCGGTGCGGGCGACGTGCCCGGGGTCCGCGGTGCGGTCCCGCGGATCTGGGGCGTGGCGCAGCGCCTGCCGTTCCTGCGGGGTGCGGCCGGTGACGGGGGCGGCCCGGACGCCGCCGCGGATCTCGAGTTCCATCGGTGGGACCTCCTCGGGTCGGGCAAGGGTGCGCCATAAAGGGGCGCGTGACCTGGAAGCACGCGCTAGCCCGCGGCGGGGCCGAGCCGGGCGAGGGTGTCGAGCAGACGGGCCCGGCTGACGAAGACCTCCGGCGGCAGCGACACGTACAGCTGGATGGTGGTGACGCCGGGCAGGTGGTACTGCAGGATCCGCTCGCGGCACTCCTCGGGCGAGCCGCTGATGAACAGTCCGTCGACGGCCTCGTCGGGCAGCGCCTTCTGGGCGCCCTCGTGGTCGCCGGCCGCCCAGCGTTCGTGGGTCTCGGCGAGCAGGTCGCCGTTGCCGAGCCACTCGTGGAACTTCCGGTAGGGCTCGCGGTTGAGGATCCAGGCGAGGAAGGGGCGGCTGGCCCGGTGGGCGTAGTCGGTGTCCTCGGTGGGGCAGACGAACACCTTGACGACGAGTTCCTTGCCCGGCGGCTGCGGGCCGACGGCGTCCAGCACGGTGGGCAGGTCCTTGGGGAAGAGCAGGTTGGTGATGGCGCCGTCCCCCTCGGTGAAGCCGAGCCGGAGCATGCCGGGGCGCAGGGCGCCGAGGATGACCTTGACCGGCTCGGCGGGCGGGTGCGGCAGCCGGTAGCCGGTGATGGAGAAGGTGTCGAAGTCTCCGGCGACGTGCTCGCCGCGCAGCGCGCGGGTGACGAAGCGGAGCACGTCCCGGGTGCGCTTGAAGGGCTCGTCGAAGGGGATGCCGTTGATGTCGGTGACGTGTGCGGGGACGGACGCCCCGATGCCCAGCAGGACGCGCCCGGGCGCGAGTTGGGCGAGGGTGGCGGCGGTCTGGGCGAGCACCGCCGGCCCCCGGGTGTGCACCGGGACGATGCCGGTGGCGATCCGCAGGCCCGGGGACCAGGCGGCGGTGGCGGCCAGCGGGGTGAAGGCGTCCGTGCCGCCGCCCTCCGCGCTCCAGACGTCGGTGTAGCCGAGGTCGGGGAGCCGTTCGACGAGGAAGCGGTGCCGGTCGATGGTGAGGCCCGGCAGCGGCAGGGTGATGCCCCACTTCGGCGGTTCGGCCGGGGTGCGGCCGTGCGGTGGGTACGGGGCGGTCATGGCGGCGGGCGTCCTTCCCTGGACGGTTCGGTGGGCGGAGGGGCGCCGGGGTTACGGGCGGACCCGGACGGTGGTCAGGTCGAGGAACCAGGACTGCGGCTGGACGAGCCCCTCGACCTTCGGCGAGAGCGCCCGCGGGTTGCGGTCGTTGACGACGAACAGCCACGGCGCGTCCTGGGTGACCAGCGACAGGGCCTTGCGGTAGTCGACCTGCCGCTTCTGCCGGTCGGGCGAGGCGGAGGCGCTCGCCAGCAAGGCGTCGACCTGGGGGTTGGCGTAGTGGCCCGTCCAGAACGGGCTCTTGGAGCCGATGAACAGCGGCAGCAGCGCCTCGGACTGGAAGAGGGTCGTGGACTGGGCGATGGCGTCCGAGCCCAGCGCGACCTGGCCCTTGGCCTCGGCGCCGATCAGGGTGGACCAGTCGGTGGTGCGCAGTTCGACCTTGATGCCGACGGCGGCGAGGTCGCGCTGGATCGCTTCGGCGATCGGCACCGGCAGCAGGTTGCCGGAGCCGCCGGTGGGCACGGTGACGGAGGTGGAGAAGCCGCCGGCGAGGCCGGCCTCGGCGAGCAGCTGCCTGGCCTTCGCCGGGTCGTGGCCGTAGGTGTCGCCGGCCGGGTCGTAGGCGAAGGTGGCCCGCGGGGCGGCCTGCTGGGCCGGGTCGGCGGTGCCGTGCAGCAGCTTCTCGGCGATGGCCTTCCGGTCGATCGCGTAGTTGGCGGCGCGGCGCACCCGGGGGTCGTTCCAGGGCGCCTTGGCGGTGTCCAGGATCCAGTACCAGAGGTGGTCGTAACTGTTGGTGGCGATCCGCACGCCGTCGGCCTTGAGGCTGTCGATGTCGTCCGGGTTCGGGTACTCGATCCAGTTGACGCCGCCGGAGCGCAGTGCGGCGGTGCGGGCCGCGGCGTCCGGCAGCGACTTCACGACCAGCCGGTCGAGCTTCGGAGCGCCCCGCCAGTAGGACGTGTTGGCGACCAGGTCGATCTCCTTCCCCTCGGTCTGCGAGGCGAAGGCGAACGGGCCGGTCCCGACCGGGTGCTGGGAGAAGTTCGCGGAACCGGTCTTCCGGACGCCGGTGGGGCTGGCGATCAGCACGTGCGCCAGGTCCTCCGGGAAGTGCCCGTTGGGCTCCTTGGTGACGAGTTCGACGTGGTCGGCGTCGGTCTTCCGGTACGAGATGATGTCGCCGGCGTACTCCTTCGCGGCGGCGCCCAGCGCATCGGTGTACTCGGGGCTCTTCTTGTTGAGGTAGCGGTCCAGGTTGAAGATCACGGCGTCGGCGTCGAACGGGGTGCCGTCCTGGAAGGTGACGCCCTTGCGCAGGGTGAAGGTCCAGGTCTTCGCGTCGGCGGCGACCTGCCAGGACTCCGCCAGGGCGCCGGTGACGACCGGCGGCCGGTCGGTGTCCTTGAGCAGCTCGTAGCGGGTGAGTCCCTCGTAGATCTGGAAGCTGACGAGGCGCTTGCCCTCGAAGCCCGCACCGCCGATGACGGTGTCCGGGTTGGGCAGCTTGCCGGTCGCACCGATGACCAGGGTGCCGCCGCGGCCCGGGCCGCCGGCCGCGTCGCCCGCGCCGGCGGCGGGGTCGGCGGCGCAGCCCGCGGCCGCGATCAGGACGGCGGCGGCCGACAGTGCGCCCGCTCTGGAGCGGGCGGAGCTGGAGTGACGGTACGTCATGGTGTTTTCCTGTTCGTTCGGTTCGGCGGTGCCGTGGTACGGAGGGTGCGCGGGTGGTCAGGTGGTGGCGGGACGGCCGGTGGCGGCCTCCAGCAGGGCCCGGGTGTACGGGTGGGCGGGTGCGTCCCAGAGCTCGGCGGCCGGGCCTTCCTCCAGCACCCGGCCCTGCCGCAGCACGAGCACCCGGTGGGCGAGGTGCCGGACGACCGCAAGGTCGTGGGAGATGAACAGGTAGGCCAGGCCGTTGCTCTCCTGCAGGCCGGTCAGCAGGTCCAGCAGCCGGGCCTGCACACTGCGGTCCAGGGCCGAGGTCGGCTCGTCGCAGACCACCAGGTCGGGGCCGGTGGCGAGGGCGCGGGCCACCGCCACCCGCTGCAGCTGGCCGCCGGACAGCTCCCGCGGGAAGCGGCGGGCGAGGCCCGGTTCCAGGCCGACCTGGCGGAACAGCGCGGCGACCGCCTCGGGGCGCTCGCGGCGCGCAGTGCCGTGCAGGCGCAGCGCGAACGCGACGGCCTCGCCGACCCGCAGGGCCGGGTTGAGCGAACCTCGGGGGTGCTGCGGGACGAACTGCAGGCGGGCGCGGAGGGACCGGCCGGTGCGCCCGCGGAGGCGGTACGGGTCCTGGCCGGCGAAGCGGACGGTGCCGGCGTCGGGGGCGAGAAGGCCCAGCGCGAGCCGGGCGAGCGTCGACTTGCCGGAGCCGGACTCGCCGACCAGCCCGAGCGTCTCGCCGGCGGCGACGGAGAGGGAGACCTGCTGCACGGCCGGGCGGCCCGCGAAGTGTTTTGTCACCTTGTCGACTTGGAGGAGCGGGGCGCTCGCGGGGGCGGTACCGGCCGGGGTCATCGGACGGCCCTCGGTACGGTGACCGCCCTTCCGAGCCGCGCATGTGCCTGCGCCGCTGGGACGCGCCCCTCGGTCCTGCTCGCTGCGGTCATCGGTCGGCTCCGGGCTCGGCGGCCACCAGGGCGGTGGTGAAGGGGTGTTCGGGGTCGGCGAGGATGCGGGTGGCGGGGCCGCGTTCGACGATGCGGCCGGTGCGCATGACGGCGATCTCACCGCCGATCCGGCGGGCGGCCGCCAGGTCGTGGGTGACGAGCAGCAGGGCGATCCCGCAGTCGTCGCGCAGGGTGCCGAACAGGTCGAGGATCCGGCCGCGGACCAAGGCGTCCAGGGCGGTGGTCGGCTCGTCGGCGACGAGGAGTTCGGGGCCGCAGGAGACCGCGATGGCGACGGCGGCCCGCTGACGGAGTCCGCCGGACAGCTCGTGCGGGTGGGCACGGGCGACCCGCTCCGGGTCGGGGACGCCGGCGGTGGCGAGCAGCCGCAGGGCGTCCGCACGGGCGGCCCGGCGGGAGTCCGCGACCCGGTGGCGGCGCAGCACCTCGGTGATCTGCGGGCCGATCCGGCGGAGCGGGTCGAGCACGGCGGCGGGGTCCTGCGGGACGTAGCCGATGCGGCGGCCCCGGACCTTGCCGAGGGCGCGCTCGTCCAGGCCGAGCAGGTCGGTGCCGGCCAGCCGGATGCGGCCGGTGACGGCGGCGCCGCGGCCGGGCAGTCCGAGAACGGTGCGGGCGACGGTGGTCTTGCCGCTGCCGGACTCACCGAGCAGCACCAGGGCTTCGCCCGCCGCGAGGTCGAGCGAGACCCTGTCGGCGGCGCGGACGCCGCCCGGGTGGATGACGGTCAGGTCGTCGACGCGGAGCAGGCTCATCGGACGGCCTCCGGCAACAGAGCGCCGCGGTCGCCGATCCGCTGCCGCAGCCCCTCGCCGAGGGTGGTGAACACCACCGAGACGGCGAGGACGGCCAGACCGGGCAGGACCGCGGGCCACGGGTGGGTGAAGAGCGCGGGCCGCAGCTCGTCGAGCATGGCGCCCCACTCGGGGGTGGGCGGGGCGACGCCGAGGCCGAGGAAGGCGAGCCCGGCCGCGTACGCCACGGCGAGTCCGACCAGGGAGGAGGCGTAGACCAGGACCACCGGGGCGACCACCGGGACGACCTGGCGGAGCACCAGGGCGAGCGGGCCGGCACCGGAGACCCGGGCGGCCTCCAGGTACTCGGCGGTACGGATCCGCCGGACCTCGGTGAAGGCGACCCGCGCGACCGCCGGGGTGAGCACCACGGAGAGCGCGAGCACGGTGGCGCCGAGGCCGGGCCTCAGCAGGGTGGCGACGGCGATGGCGAGCAGCACCCCGGGGAAGGCGTAGAGCACGTCGAGGGTGCGCAGCAGGGCCTGTTCGAGGACGCGCCCGCCGAGGCCGGCAGTGGTGCCGATCAGGGTGCCGGCGGCGGTCGCGGCGGCGACCGGGATGAGGCCGCCGGTGAGCGAGGCCCGGCCGGCCCAGATCAGCCGGCTGAGCAGGTCGCGGCCCTGGCCGTCGGTGCCGAGGAGGTGCCCGGGGGCACCGGGGTCGAGGAGGCGGTCCTGCAGCCGGCCGGCGGCCGGGTCGTACGGGGCGAGCAGCGGTGCGGCGGCGGCGACCAGGACGATCAGCAGGGCGAGGGCGGCGGGGACGGCGACCGCCGGGTCGCGGAGCGGGCTGCGGGCCACCTCAGCTCCTCGTCCGCGGGTCGACGGCGGCGTGCGCGGTGTCGACGAGCAGGTTGACGCCGACGAACGCCGCCGCGACGACCAGCACCCCGCCCTGGACGAGCGGCAGGTCCCGGGCGGCGAGCGCGTCGTACAGCAGACGGCCGAGACCGGGCCGGGCGAACAGGGTCTCCACGAAGACCACCCCCTCCAGCAGGTAGGCGAGTTGCAGGCCGCCGATGGCGAGCAGGGCGGGCGAGGCGTTGTGCGCGCAGTGCCGCAGGACGGCGGCCCGGGAGAGGCCGCGGGCGCGCAGCCCGTCGGCGAGGTCCCCGGCGAGCACCGAGCCGAGCGCGGCGCGGAAGACCCGGGCCGTGAGGCCGAGCGGGACGAGCGCGGCCGCCACGGCGGGCAGCACCAGGTGCCGGGCGAGGTCCGCGAAGCCGCCGTCACCGAAGACGTCGTGGGTGCCGCCCGCGGGCAGCCAGCGCAGCCGTACCGCGACCACCGCGATCAGCACCAGCGCCACCGAGTACTGCGGGGCGGAGACGGCGAGCGTCGTCGCCGCGCCGGACAGCCGGCCGAGCGGGCCGGGCGGGCGCAGCGCGCCGACGGCGCCGAGCAGCACACCGCCCACCAGCACCAGCAGGAAGGCGGCGGCGGTGAGGACCAGGGTCTGGCCGATCGCCGGGAGCAGCAGCCCGCCGACCGGCCGCTGGTCGGCGATCGAGGTGCCGAGGTCGCCGCCCAGGGCGTGCCGCAGCCAGGAGAGGTAGCGCAGCGGCAGCGGGCGGTCCAGGCCGAGCCGGGCGGAGAGTTCGGCGCGGGCCTCCGGCGGTGCGCCGGGGCCGAGGAAGGCGGCGACCGGGTCGCCGGGGACGAGCGCAACGGTCGCGAAGACCACCACGGTGACGCCGAGCAGGGTCGGCACGGCCAACAGCAGTCGGCGGAGCAGAAATCCGGTCACCCGCCGGCCCTCCGGGGCGGGGCGCCGGGGCGGACGGCGGGCGGGGTGGGCATGGCGGGGTGTCCTTCCGGGCGGTGCGGGATGCGGGGGCGGGCGGCGGCGGCGGGGCACGGGCCTGCGGCGTTCACTGTGAGGAAGGTTGCGGACCGGCGGCGCGGACAGCCAGTCAGGAGTTCATGCTGATACCGGCGGTCATAGGAGCAGGTACCGGGAGAGCGGGGACCCCCTGTGCGGATGCCCCGGCCGCCGGAGGTCTGTCCCGTCCTTGACCTGCTGCGAGAGCCGGACCTAGGGTTCTCGTATGGCATATCGGCGGACCGACTTCACCCTGGTCGGGATCGGCGGCTCGTGGCACCGCAGGTGCTTCGACGAGCTGTGTCCGCTGCGCTCCCCGCGCTGACCGCCCGGCTCACGTCCGCTGCCCGTTCAGCGCCCCTCCTCCTTCCGGGACCGCCCCGGCCCGCCGTCTCCGTGTCCGGAGCCCGGCCCGCCCGTCGGCGGCTCCCTGCCGTTGCGCCGCGCCCGTCCGGCCGGCCCGCCACCTCCGAGGGGACCGCACCGCCATGCCGTACCGCACCGACTCGCCCTCCGCCCAGGGGGGTTCGCCGTGGCAGCACTGACCCAGCTGACCGCGCCGACCGGTCCGCGCAACTGCCGGCACCCGATCCGCCGCACCCCGCGCAGCACCACCGCCGCACCGGCGGAGGCCCTGCACACCGAGATCGACAACCCGCTCGACCTGCTGGCTGGCCACCAACTGCTCGCCGAACCGGCCGCCGCGCCGCCGGGCAGACCGGGCGCCGCGGCCACCGACTGCGGCTGCGGCCACCCGGTCTGCCCGGGCAACGGCCACCAGGCCGACGCCGTACGGGTGTTCCTCGTCGAACGGCACCCGGTGGCGGCGGCCGGACTGCGCTCCGTGCTCTCCACCGTGCCCGGCCTGACGGTGGCCGGCTCCGCCGCAGACCCGCTGCGCGCCGTACCGGCGGTCCGGCGGGTGCACCCCGACGTCGTCCTGCTCGGCCGCGGCAACAGCCTCGGCGAGGACCTGGCCGCGGTGGCGGCACTGCGCGGACCGGACGGCGCCCCGGACGCCCGGGTGCTGCTGCTGCGCCGCGCCGAGTCCACCGCCGAGGCCAGCCGGATCCTGCTGGCCGGCGCCAGCGGCTGCTTCCCGCTCGACCTGCCGGAGGAACGGATCATCGCGGCCGTCCAACTCGCCGCCGCCGGAGGATCGGTGTTCCTCCCGGCGCCGCCCGCGGCACGCACCCACCCGGCCCAGCCGCCGGGCCACGCCGCCGAACCGCCGCCGCAGCAGGTCGGGCTGACCGCACGCGAACGCGAGGTGCTCGCCAAGCTCGCCCTCGGCCTCAGCAACGCCGAGATAGGCCGCGAACTCGCCCTCGCCGAAGCCACCGTGAAGAAGCACCTCACCCAGGCCATGCGCAAGACGGGCCACTCGGACCGCCTGCGCGCCGCCCTCTACGCCCACCGCCACGGCCTCACGGGCTGACCCGGAGGGCAAGCGCCGACGGGCAGCAACCCAGGGGCGCGCCCCCCTGCACAGAAGGCAACCTTCGGACCCGGCTGAAACAGCACCGATCCAGACGGCAAGCCACAGGGGGCGGGGGGGGGACTGCGCAATCAGCGAGCGGGCAACCTGGCAACTACGGCCAACCAGAGGTCGCCAGGCGACCCGCATCCCAAATTGCGCAGCTCTCCCCAGCTTTCAGCCGGGAGGCACCCCCACGCGCCCCCGCTGTTGCTGCCCCACTGCACAGAAGGCAACCTTCGGACCAGGCTGAAACAGCACCGGTCCAGACGGCAAGCCACAGGGGGCGGGGGGAACTGCGCAATCAGCGAGCGGGCAACCTGACGGCTTCGGCCAACCAGAGTTCGCCAGGCGACCCGCATCCCATATTGCGCAGCTCTCCCCAGCCTTCAGCCGGGAGGCACCCCCACGTGCCCCTACGTGGCGCCCCTGCCCGCAGGGGGCGACCTTCGGAGCAATCGGTGGCGCCGATCGTCGCCCGGGGAGGCTCCGTTCGGGGCTTCTGACGGTGCTTCGGTGATTCGTAGCGTGGCCGCACCACGTCCAGCCGAAGGGAGAGCCCGATGGGTGACGCGTCCGACGGCACCATCGCACACACCGGCGACCGGGCCGGCCCGGTCCCCCCGCACCTGCCCGCCACCATCGCCGTGCTGCCCGCCGACGACCGCGGCGGCGACCGCCCCGAACCGCAGCGTTCCCCGTACCGGTCGATGCCGGACGCCGAACGCTCGGCCCTGTGGCGGCGGCGTCTGCACGAGGCCGAGGCCGGCCTCACCCGCTACCTGGTCTCGCGCGGCGACGAGGTGCAACTGGCCGACTGGTTCGCCCTGCAGGCGGAGATCTTCGCCGACCTGCCGGATCCGGCGACCGCGCCTGCGGCCGAGTGGCAACGGGTGTTCTTCCGCGGCCAGGCACTGATGGAGCGCTTCCTGGTCGCCCGGTACGGCGAGCCGGTGCTGGCGGAGTGGGCGCGGTCCAACGCCGAGGTGCACCGCGAGGTCGAGCCGGACCTCGGCCGGGGCGCCGCCGACCCGATCCACCGGATCGCCAGGCAGGCCGAACTCTACGGCTCCGACTACGAGTTCGACGACGAGCAGTCGCCCTCCGCGGACCGTGCGGTGCTCACCATCACGCACTGCGCGATCTGGGACTACCGGGAGAAGGCCCGCCGCACCGGTGTCCGGCTGACCCTGGCGTCCCCGTGCACGTACTGCACCGAGGCGCTGTCCGCGAACATCCGCGCCAAGGGCTTCCGGCCCTCGCACCGGCTGCGCAGCGGCCCGACCGGCCACGGCTGCCGCTGGGAGGCAACCCGGCCTGACCGGGCCGAACTCCTCGACCGACAGAGCGACGACGAATCCCGGGAGTCCTGATGTGCGGAGTCACCGGCTGGGTCGACTGGGAGACCGACCTGCGCCACCAGGGGCACCTGCTGCGGGAGATGACCGCCACCCTGGCCTGCCGCGGCCCGGACGCGGACGGCGTCCGGCTGACCCGGCACGCCGCGATCGGCCACCGCCGGCTGTCGGTGATCGACCTGGACGGCGGCGCCCAGCCGCAGGCCGACGCCGAACCGCCCGGCGTGGTGCTCGGCTACAACGGCGAGCTGTACAACCACCGCGAGCTCCGTCGCGAACTCGAGTCTCTGGGGCAGGTGTTCCGTACCCGGTCGGACACCGAGGTGGTGCTCCGCGCCCATCTGCAGTGGGGCCGAGAGGCGCCGCGCCGCTTCAACGGGATCTTCGCGTACGCCCTGTGGGACGCCCGTACCGAGGAGCTGCTGCTCGTCCGCGACCACCTGGGCGTCAAGCCGCTGTACTGGCACGCGCACCGCAGCGGGGTTCTGTTCGGCTCCGAGCCGAAGGCGCTGCTCGCCAACCCGCTGCTGCCCGCCGAACTGGACGCCGAGGGCATCGCCGAACTGTTCGCGCTGCCGGCCGCGCCGACGCCGGGTCACGGACTGTTCCGCGGTCTGCGCGAGGTCCGGCCCGGTCACCTGGTCGCGGTCACCCGGCACGCCACCCGTGAACTGCGCTGGTGGGCGCTGGAGTCCCGGCCGCACCCGGACGGCGGGGTGGCCACCCGGGAGCGGGTCCGGTCGCTGCTCGCCGACGCGGTGGAACGCCAGCTGATCAGTGACGTCCCGCTGTGCACGCTGCTCTCCGGCGGTGTCGACTCCAGCGCCATCACGGCGCTCGCCGCGGCCGCTCGGGAGCGGTCCGGCCAGGGCAAGATCACCAGCTTCTCGGTGGACTTCCCCGGCAGCGCCGACCGGACGCCCGACGCCTGGCGGACCACCCTGGACGCCCCGTACGTGCAGGCCGCGGCCGAGCACATCGGCACTCTGCACACCGCCGTCCTCGTCCCCGACGACGACCTGCTCGACGCCCGGGACGCCGTGCTCCGCGCCCGTGACAGACCCGGCTGGGGCGAGATGGACGCCTCGCTGCACCTGCTCTTCCGCGAGGTGCGCCGGCGCTCCACGGTGGCGCTCTCCGGCGAGGCCGCGGACGAGATCTTCGGCGGCTACCCGTACTTCCACGATCCGGGTGCGCTCGCCTCCGGTACCTTCCCCTGGCTGCACGGCCGCACCACCCCGGCCGCGCTGCTTCGCCCCGAGGTGCGCGCCGCCGTCCGGCCCGAGGAGTACACCGCGGAGGCGTACCGCCGTTCGCTCGCCGAAGTGCCGAGGCTGGACGGCGAACCGGCGGCGGACGCGCGGGTGCGCGAGGTGTTCCACCTGGCGCTGACCCGCTGGCTGCCGCCGCTGCTGGACCGGGTCGACCGGGTGTCGATGTCCGTCGGGCTGGAGGTACGGGTGCCGTTCTGCGACCACCGCCTGGTCGAGTACCTGTGGAACGTGCCCTGGGCGCTCAAGGCCTCCGGCGGCCGGTCCAAGGGGCTGCTGCGCGACGCCGTCCGCGACCTGCTGCCGCCGCAGGTCGCCGAGCGGCCGAAGAGCGGCTACCCGTCCACCCCGGCCGTCCGCTACACCGAGGTGCTCACCGACCGGGCGCGGGAACTGCTCGCCGACCCGAACGCCCCGGTCTTCGACCTGGTCGACCGGCAGGCCGTCCGCCGGCACCTCGCCGAGGGACGGCCGCTGCCGAGCCCGCGAACGGCGCCCAACCCCGTCGGCGGCCTGGACCACCTCGTCCAGGTCGACGAGTGGCTGCGCGCCTACCGGGTGGGGCTGCGATGAGCGCCCCCGCCCGCCCCGCACCTGCTCCGGAGGAGGCCTTCCGGGCCGCCGCCCGGCACTGGACGACCGGCGTCGCGGTACTCACCACTCACACCGGCGAGGAGGTGTTCGCCAAGACGGTCTCCTCGTTCTGCACCCTCTCACTGGACCCGCTGCTGGTCAGCGTGGCTGTCGCCCGGCACAGCCCGCTGGTGGCCGCGGTGCGCGGCAGCGGCCGGTTCGCCGTCTCGGTCCTGACGGCCCGCCAGCACCGCGTGGCCCGGCGGTTCGCCACGCCCGGCGCGGGCCGCGCACTCGGTTCCTTCACCGCCGTGCCGATGCGCGCCGAGGCCACCGGCGCGCCGGTGCTGGAGGCCGCGCTCGCCTGGTTCGACTGCCGGCTGCACGGCGTCCTGCCCGGCGGCGACCACGCCGTCCTGGTCGGCCGGGTCGCCGCCGCGGACGCCTCGCCCGGCGAGCCGCTGCTCTACCACGACGGCCAGTACCGCTCACTCGCCCATCGCTCACCTGGAGTTGGCGCATGACCCTGCTCGACACCCCCGCCGCCGCGCGGGGCCTGCTCACCGGCGACCGGTACCGGGCGGAGCTCGACGACGGGCGCGAGCTCTACCTGGACGGCAAGCGGATCGGCAACCCCGCCGAGCATCCCGCCTTCGGCCCCGCGGCCGACGAACTCGCCCGCCTGATCGACCTGCAGCACGACCCCGAGCACCGCGAGCTGCTGACCTGGAAGGACCCGGAGACCGGGCTGCGGCTCGCCCGCGCCTACCAACCGCCCCGCACCCTGGACGAGTTGCGCGTGCAGCGGCGCAGCGCCGAGTTCTGGCACGCGGAGGCGCTCGGCCAGCAGGGCCGCTCCCCCGCCTTCATGGCCTCGATCGCCGTCGGTGTGTACGACTTCCGGCACCGGCTGGCCGGCAACGACCCGCGGTTCGGCGCCAACGCCGAGGCGTGGTACCGGCACTGCGCCACCAACGACCTCGTCCTCTCGCACGCCCTCGGCGACCCGCAGATCGACCGCTCCGCCGACCCGGTGGACGAGCCCGACCTCGCGCTGCGCGTCCTGGAGGAGAACGAGCGCGGCATCGTGGTGCGCGGCGCCAAGCAGCTCACCACCCTGGCGCCGCTCGCCCACGAGGTGCTGGTCTACCTGTCGGCCTCGTTCGCGCAGCGCCGCGGCGAGCAGTTCGTGGTCTGGTTCGCCCTGCCGCTCAACACGCCGGGCCTGGTCACCCTGGCCCGCGAGCCGCTCGGCAGCGCCCCCTGGGGGCACGCCCACCCGCTCGGCGCCCGGTACGACGAGCAGGACGCCATGCTCTTCTTCGACGACGTGCTCGTCCCCTGGGACCGCGTGCTGCTGCTCCGCGACGCCGACCTCGCCCGGGTCGGACTCGGCCGGATCAACGCCTGGAGCGCGTACATCGGCCACGTCCGCTACCGGGAGCGGCTGCGCGCCCTGCTCGCCACCGCGACCCTGGTCGCCGAGTCGATCGGTGTGGACGGCTTCCGCAACGTCCAGGAGGACCTCGGCCGGCTCGCCGGGTACGCCGAGCTCACCGAGTACTTCCTGGACGCCGCCGAGGCCCGCGGCGGCGTCACCGACGGCGGCCTGTTCGCACCGGGCGACACCGCCGCCTCCCGGGTGTGGTCGGCCGAGGTCGCCGCCGACGCGGTCGCGATCGTCCGCAGGATCGGCGCCTCCGGCCTGCTGATGCAGCCCACCGCCGGCGATCTCGCCAACCCCCGGCTGCGCCCGCACCTCGACCGCTACATGCGCGGCCGCGGCATCGACGCCGACCGCAAGTCCCGCCTGTTCCGGCTCGCCTGGGAACTCACCGGCGACGGCTTCGGCCAGCGCCAGGACCTCTACGAGTACGTGCACCGCGGCGACCTCGCCCGCAACCGGATCAACCTGTTCAAGCGCTACGACCAGAGCGCCGCCCGCGCGCGGCTGCTG
This sequence comes from Kitasatospora sp. DSM 101779, assembly GCF_025655475.1. Lineage (GTDB taxonomy): Bacteria > Actinomycetota > Actinomycetes > Streptomycetales > Streptomycetaceae > Kitasatospora. Next base: position 2,200,078 of record NZ_JAHTIK010000001.1, read on the forward strand.
CAGCTCGTCGACCAGCCCCAGGAGGCCCGCCCGTGACCGCGTCCGCCACCGAGATCCAGTCCCGCACCCTCGCCGGGTACGCCGACGCCAGCCGGCTCCGTCAGGTGCACGACCGCGACTGGGTCCTGGACCGGCTCCCCGGGGAGCCGCAGATCCTGGTCGACCTCGGCAGTGGCATCGGCCAGTTGCTGCAGGCCGCCCTCGAACGCTTCCCGTCGATACGCCTCGCCGCCGGCCTGGAGCGCTCCGAGCACCGGATCGCCGAGGCCGCCGACCGCCTCCGCGCCCACGGCGCCCGGGTCGTCCTGCACCGGGCCGACCTCACCGACCCCGAACCCCTGCCGCTGCACCCGGACGCCGTCACCATGACGTCCGTCCTGCACTGGCTCTTCCCGTACGAGGAGCGGATCTTCGCCTGGGTGGCGGGCCGTCTCGCCCCGGGCGGGCGTTTCCTGCTCACCACCTACCACCCCGCCCGGGACGAGCACGGCTTCGGCGGCGAGGACGAGATCGTCCGCGAGGCGCTCGCCGCCCTCGGCACACCCCGTGCCGACGTGCCGGCGCTGTTCGCCCGCGAGGGCGTGCTGCCGATCGCCACCCGCACCCGTACCGTCGACGACCTGGCCGGCGTCCTGCGACCGCACCTCGCCGTCGCCGATCACCAGGAGCGGGACGCCGTGGTCACGGTGGAGAGCGCCGAGCAGTACGCGCACTTCCACGCCGCCACCTTCGGCGACTACTACAGCCGCCTCGTCCCCGCCGAACGGCGCGCCGACTTCTTCCGGGCCGTCGGCGAGGCCGCCCGGCAGCGGCAGGCCGACCGCGGCCACGTCAGCCGCATGCCCGTCCGGCTCTGGGAACTCACCACGCACTGACCGGCCGTCACCATGCCGCCGGCCGGCCGCCGCACCTCCCGCGGCGGCCGGCCGGCGGCACCTACGCTGTTCCCGACCGCACCGTCTCCGCCCGAGGAGCCCCACGTGTCAACTCCCGCCGCGAGCCAGGAACTCGGCGCCTTCCTCCGCGCCCACCGCGAGCTCCTCAAGCCCGTCGACGTCGGCCTCACCGCCACCGCCCGCCGCCGCACCCCCGGGCTGCGCCGCGAGGAGGTCGCCTCGCTCTCCGGCGTCGGCCTCGCCTGGTACACCTGGCTGGAACAGGGCCGGGTCACCGCCTCCCGGCAGGTGCTGGAGGCGGTCGCCCGCGCGCTGCGTCTCGACGCCGCCGGACTGCGCCACGCCTTGCGCCTCGCCGGCTACCACGAGTCGCCCGGGCCGGCGGACGCCGCCGACCGCGAGGGGCTCGCCGCGGCCGTCCGACCCGTCCTCGACTCCTGGCCGGCCAGCCCGGCCGCCCTGCTCGACCGCCACTTCGACCTGCTCGGCTGGAACGCCGCCTGGTCCGCGCTCTGGGGCCCGCCCGAGGCCGTCCCCGCCGACCGCCGCAACCTCATGTGGCTGATGGCGGCCGACGGCCGGCTCCGCGGCGTCCTGCACGACTGGGAACCGCTCGCCATGAACGTCTTCCAGCACTTCCGCGCCCAGGCCGGCCCCGCCCTCTCCGACCCCCGCACCGACGAGGTCTACCGCCACCTGGACGCCGACGCACCGGAGCTCCGCCACTGGTGGGGATGCCACTCCGTGGCGGAGCTCACGGCCCGCACGGTCACCGTCGAACCGGCCGGCATCGGCCCGATCCGACTCACCCTCTCGTCCTTCCACCCGGTCGACGACCCGACCGCCCTCGTCCTCCTCTTCACCCCCGCCGACCCCGCCGCCCGCACCCGCATGACGACCCTCACCGACCGCCCCCTCCGCCGCGCGGGCTGACCCGACGAGTGGGGGAGAACTGCGAGGTCCGGGACGGGTGACCCTGCCGAGCACGGCCGGACACGGCACCGACGGAGCAAGGCGCGCCTCAGCGCCCCCACCGCTACCGCTGCCGCCGCACCGCCCATCCCCCCGCCGCTGCCAGCAGTGCCAGCCCGATCCCCACCACGGCCGCCCCCACCGAGACGTCCACGAAGACCCCCACCGCCCAGGCCCCGACCCCCGTGCCCGCGTACATCGTCGAGGTCAGCCAGGCACTGGAGGTGGCCCGCAGCTCCGGGGCGACCGTCCCGGCCAGCGTCTGCTGGTCGGTCACGAAGCCGCCGGAGGCGAGGAACCACACCGCCACCCCGACGAGCGCGAGGACGATCCCCGGCCCGCCGACCGCCAGCCCGATGCCGGCCGCCAGCAGCAGCCCCCACAGCGGCAGCAGCGGCAGGCCGTCCCGCCCTGCGGCCCGTGCCCGGTCCCCGAGCCGCCCGCCGAGCAGCGACCCGACGACGCTGCCGGCGCCGACCAGCACACCGACCAGTCCCAGCGCCTCCACCGACAGGTCGAACCGCTGCACCAGCACCGCCCCGAGGAAGGTGTACGCACCGAGGTTCGCCGCGTGGAAGACGGTGTTGACCAGCAGCGCCCGCCGCAGCGCGGGATCGGCCCAGCCGGCGAGCACGGCCCGTACCGCACTGGCACGCCCGCCCGCCGGCGCCTTACTCTCCCCCGCCGCGACCTGCTTCAGCAGCAGCGGCACGGCGGCGGCCGTCCCGACCGCGAGCGCCCAGAACGCCGAGCGCCACCCGGCCAGGCCGGCCAGGAACCCGCCGAGCGGCACGCCGACGACCTGGCCGGCCGAGAACAGCGCCATGCCGAGGCCGAGTGCGCGGCCACGGACGGCGTCCGGCGCGGTCTCCGCGATGTGCGCCCAGATCGCCGGTCCGGCCGCGGCGGCCGCCAGTCCGGCGACCGCGCGGGAGAGGACGAGCAGGGTCAGTCCGGTGGAGAGCGCCGCCGCGGCGTTGGACAGGACGAACAGCAGGGTCCCGACGACGAGCGTGCGCCGCCGTCCGAACCGGTCGCTGAGCAGCCCGAGGAAGGGTGCGGCCACCGCGTACACCAGCACGTACGCGGTGACGCTGGAGGCCGCGGCGGCCTCGCCGACGCGGATCGAGTCGGCGATCGTCGGCAGCAGCGGCGAGACCAGGAAGGTCTCGGTGCCGAACAGGAAGAGCAGCAGGAACACCCCGGCATAGCGCAGCCGGTCGAACGGCTGCGCCGCCGGCTCGGCACTCGGCGGCGACGCGGACACACTGGTCACGGCTTCTCACGCCCTTTCGGAACGTCACGGAACGGACAACGGCCGGGCCATCGTGTGCCGGTGCCGATGGGGGCAGCCAGACAGGCGATCATCCTGTGACCGCCGCTCACAGGCTCCCGTGCGTCGGCGCCCCGTGGCAGGCTGGGGCGGTGGACGGATTCCTGGGGTGGGCCGCCCGGCTGGGCACGGGCGAGGTGGTGGCGGGGGCGCTGCTGCTCAACATGGCGCTGTTCGGCACGGCGGTGGCCGCCGGGCAGGTACTGGTGCGGCGGTACGGGGACCGCCGGGTGGCCCCGGCGCCCGGCCCGGTGACCGGTGCGGAGGTCGCGCTGACGGTGGTCGCCCTGCTGATCAACAGCGGTGTGGGGGTGGCCGGGTGGGTGCTGTGGAAGGCGGGCCTGATCACCCTCTCGGCCTCGACGGGGCCGCGGGTCCTGCTCGAACTCCTGGCGTTCACCCTGGTCATGGACGTGCTGGCGTACGCGGCGCACTGGATCGCGCACCGGCGCCGGCTCTACCGGCTCGCCCACGAGCTCCACCACCGCTACCCGGATCCGCGGCCGTCGACGCTGTTCGTGCTGCACCCGCTGGAGGCGATGGGGTTCGGCGGTGCCTGGCTGGCGATCATGACGGTGTGGGAGCTGTCGGCACTCGCCGTCGGCGGGTTCGTCCTGCTCAACCTGGTGTTCGGCCTGCTCGGCCACCTCGGGGTGGAGCCGCTGCCCGCACGGATCCGCCGCCGGCCGGTGTTCCGCTGGGTGGCGCTGCCGATGTTCCACGTCGGCCACCACCTCGACCCGGGCGTGAACTTCGGTTTCTACACCACTGCGTGGGACCGGCTGTTCGGCACCGTCGACCCGGCGTACGACCGGATGCGACACGCCGTCGACCCTGCCGCCGCCCGCCTGTCGGATGCCCTTCAATCACCGGCATGAGCTGCATCTTCTGCGCGGTCGTGGCCGGCGAGGCGGACACCCACCGGGTGTTCGAGGACGAGGCCGCGGTCGCCTTCCTGGACCACCGTCCGCTGTTCCCCGGCCACGTGCTGGTGGTGCCGCGGCGGCACGTGCCGACCCTGACCGACCTGCTGCCGGAGGAGATCGGGCCGTACTTCGCCCGCGTGCAGCGGATCGCGGCGGCGGTCGAGTCGGCGATGGCGGCGGCGGGGAGCTTCGTCGCCGAGAACAACCGGATCAGCCAGTCGGTGCCGCACCTGCACGTCCACGTGGTGCCGCGCAATCCCAAGGACGGCCTGCGCGGCTTCTTCTGGCCCCGGACGCGCTACCGCGACGAGGCGCACGCCCGCGAGACGGCCGCCCTGATCGGCGCGGCGCTGGCCGCCGGCTGACCGCGTCGGGGCGGGCCTGTCAGAGCGGTACGGCATGCTCCGGGACATGGACAAGCAGCAGTTCTGGGACCTGATCGAAGCAGCCCGCCGGCCGGACCCGGACGACGCCGAGGCCGTCGTCGGGCGGGCCACCGCCCTGCTCGCCGCCCGGGCCCGGCAGGAGATCCTCGCCGCACAGCAGTTGCTGTGGGACCTGATGGCGGAGTCGTACCGCGGCGACCTGTGGGGTGCCGCGTATCTGATCAACGGCGGTTGCTCGGACGACGGTTTCGACTACTTCCGCGGCTGGCTGATCGTCCAGGGACGCGAGGTCTTCGAGCGGGCCGTCGCCGGGCCGGACTCGCTCGCCGAGCTGCCGTCCGTCCGCGAAGCAGCCGCGAAGCACGAGGACTTGGAGTGCGAGCACACGCTCGGCCTGGCCTGGGACGCCCATCTCGCCGCCACCGGCGAGCAGATGTCCGGCGACTGCTACACGATCGCCTACCCGGAGATCGCCTTCGGCTGGGACTTCGACGACGAGGAGGAGACCGTGCGGCGCCTTCCCCGGCTCGCGGCCCTGTACGGGGAGTGAAGCCGGCATCCGCACCCAACACACGTGCCCGACACGCGCCTCGGCCACCGACTGCCCGCGACCGACCCCGCGCACAATGACGGTATGACAGTTCCCTTGAAGTTCAGCGGGGCCTCGAAGAACCTGACCTTCGACGAACTGGAGAAGTTCGTCCAGGCCGCACGCAGGGCGGGGGCGGGCGGCAAGCAGCCCGTCACCGCCGTCGTCTCCACCACCGGCAAGCTCAAGCAGCTCCAGGTCTTCCTCGACGAGGAGTGACCGGCCCGGGTGTTCGGGTGACCGGTTCAAGGCTGCGGGTCCGATCGGCGAGAATGGCCGGGTACCGACCACGTCCGCACCGAGGAGACGACGCACGTTGGCCAGCCGGCAGCCCTCCCCCGCGCCCGCCCCGGACCGCCCCGACCTGCGGTCCGACTGCTCGCGCTGCTTCGGCCTGTGCTGCGTGGCCCTGCCGTTCGCCGCCTCCTCGGACTTCGCCGCCACCAAGGACGCCGGCACGCCCTGCACCAACCTGCAGGCCGACTTCCGCTGCGGCATCCACACCCGGCTGCGGGAGCAGGGCTACCGGGGCTGCACCGTCTTCGAGTGCTTCGGCGCGGGCCAGAAGGTCTCGCAGATCACCTTCGGCGGCGAGGACTGGCGGCAGGACCCGCGCTCGGCCCGGCGGATGTTCACGGTGTTCCCGGTGCTGCGGCAGTTGCAGGAGCTGCTGCACTACCTCGCCGAGGGCCTCGCCCTGCCCGCCGCCCGTCCCGTCCACCCCGAGCTGCAGCGCGCCTTCGACGCCACCGAGCGGCTCACCCTCGGCACCGCCGAGGAGATCACCGCACTGGACGTCCCGGCGCTCCGCCAGGAGGTCAACACCCTGCTGCTGCGGGTCGGCGAGCTCGTCCGGGCCGGCGTGCCCGGCCGTACCCGCAACCACCGCGGCGCCGACCTGATGGGCGCCCGCCTGAGGGGCGCGAACCTGCGCGGCGCCAACCTCCGCGGCGCGCTGCTGATCGCCGCCGACCTCAGCCGCGCCGACCTGCGCAGCGCCGACCTCATCGGGGCCGACCTGCGGGACGCCGACCTGAGCGGTGCCGACCTCACCGGCGCGGTCTTCCTCACCCAGTCGCAGGTCAACGCCGCCCGCGGCAACGCCGCGACCCGCCTGCCGGCCGGCCTCGACCGCCCGGCCCACTGGGCGTCGGCCCGCTGAGCGCGGTCGCCGATCCCGTCGAGGCGCTCTGCGTCCGGCTGCACCGCGGCCTGCGGGGCGAGGGGCCCCTGGCGGCGGCCGACGCGGCCGCGCTCGGCTGCGCACTGCTGGACCTCGGCCACGCGGGCCCGGCGGTGCGCGAGGCGGTGGAGCGCCGGCCGGCCGACGTGCTGCCGTCCGAACTCGCCGCCCTCGCCGCACGGCTGCTCGCCGAGGCCGGGTTCGAGCCCGGCTTCGACCTGCTTCCCGAGCGCCTGGAGACGCTCCGCCGGGCACTGGAGACCGTCCTGCGCGACCTCCCCGACCCGGAGGCCCGGCTGGTCGTCCAGCAGGGCTGGTACCCGCCCTCCGCCGGCGTCGTCCTCGCGGGCGGCCGGCTGCACGGCGGCGGCCTGCCCGTCTCCGCCGGCAGCGATCCGGCCACCGCGGCGGCGGCCGTCGCCGCCCACGTCCAGGAGAGCCTGCTGGAGCGCGACCGCCGGGTCCAGCCGCTCTGCCCCGACCACGGACTCGGGCTGCACGCCGTCCGGCACTGCGGCGCCGCTGTCTGGTGGTGCGCGGCCGGCGGCGGCCACCCGGCCGCCGAGATCGGCCGGCTGTCGCGGACCGGCCGAAATCGGGGTGACCGGCGCGGGCTCCGCCCGTAGGCTCCGCGGGATGTCCGCGCACCACCCTGGAGTCCGAGTGACCGATCAGCCGTTCCGCGCCGTCCGGGCCGACCACGACGAGCGGAGCCTGACCGTCTACCAGGCCTACCCGGTGGAGATCGCGGAGGCGGCTCTGGCGGCGGGCACCTTCGTGCCGCCGTTCAAGCGGGAGCGGATGACCTGGATCAAGCCCTCGTTCCGCTGGATGATGTACCGCTCGGGCTGGGCGTCCAAGCCGGGCCAGGAGCGGGTGCTGGCCGTCCGGATCAGCCGGGACGGTTTCGAGCAGGCCCTCGCCGTGGCCTGCCCCAGCCACCACGACCGGCGCTGCCACGCCACGGCGGAGGAGTGGCGTGCGGACCTGGCGACCAGCCCCGTCCGGGTGCAGTGGGACCCGGAACGTTCCACCCGGCTCGGCGCCCTGGAGCACCGCGCCCTGCAACTCGGCCTGTCCGGGCGGGCGGTGGCCGGCTACGTCGACGACTGGATCCTCGGCATCACCGATGCGACCGCCCTGGCGCACGAGGCCCGGGCACTCGTCCGCGACGGCCGCGCCGACCTCGCCGACGCACTGATCCCGGCCGAGCCCCCGTACCCGCTGCCCGAGCACCTGGCCGTCCGGATCGGCGCCGACCGCTGAGCCGCGCCGACCGCCGCCCCGGGCTCACTGCCGCTCAGGCGGAGCGCTCCTGACGGACGGCCGGCAGCTCGGATCCCTGCGGCGGCACCGGGCCGGGCGGCAGGGCGACCTGCGGGTCGGCGGCGCTGCGCACCCGTGTCCAGGAGTCGTGGTCGGCCTGGACGATCTCCTCGTACGCGGCGAGGAACTCCGCCACCTGCGCCGGATCGGGCTCGGCCTCGGCCAGCCCGGCGCGGTGGAAGACGAGCCGTCGCTCCAGCGCGGTCAGCCGGTGCACGGTGTCGGAGCGCTGCAGCCAGAGCGCACGGTGCGAGAAGAAGGCCTGCCAGGCGGCGAGCACGGTGATCGCCGCGCCGAGGCCGAGAGCGACGTCCGACAGCCACTGCCGGGCGGGCTCGCCCACCTGGACGCCCAGCAGCACGGTGATCACCGCCGACAGGCTCACCGTGGAGATCTGCAGACCGAACGCGCGCCTGCGGTCCGCGTCCCGCCGCCGGGTACGGATCCGCAGCTGGCTGCGCACCTCCTCCTCCACGAAGGCCAGTTGACGGCGGGCCGGGCTCCCACCGGTACCGTCCGCAGCGCTCCCCACCATGGGCCGGCTCCTCTCCCCCGCGGTCGGAGCGGCCAGTCTGCCAGCCCGTCCGGACATCCGTGCGGAATCCGGTGGGACGCGGTACCCGGTCGACGGGCCGGGTCAGCCTCCGGCCGTCCGCAGGGCCCCGCGCACGCGTTCTTGCGCCGTCGCCGCGTCCGGGGCGCTGCGGGCGAGCCCGGCGAGGCGGCGGCAGTCGGCGAGCGTGTGCGCGGCGAGCGCGGCGCGGACCTCGGGGAGGCAGGCGGGTGCGGTGGAGAGCCCGGTGACGCCGAGGCCGACGAGGACGAGCGCGAGGTCAGGGTCGGCGGCGGCCTCCCCGCAGACGCCGACCGGGACGGCGTGGTCGGCGGCGCCCTCCGCGGTGGCCGCGACCAGGTCGAGCAGGGCCGGCTGCCAGGGGTCGAGCAGGTCGGCGAGGGCGCCGAGGGTGCGGTCGGCGGCGAAGGCGTACTGGGCGAGGTCGTTGGTGCCGATGCTGAGGAAGTCGCAGACCTCGGCGAGCCGTCCGGCGCGCAGCGCGGCGGCCGGCACCTCGACCATGGCGCCCGCGTGGGCGAGGCCGTGGGCGCGGACCCGTTCGGCGAAGGCCGCGGCCTCGGCGGGAAGCGACACCATGGGGGCCATCACCCGCACGTCCGCGCCGCTGCCGCGGGCGGCCGCCGCGATCGCGGCGAGCTGGGTCTCCAGCAGCTGCGGGTCGCGGGTCGCGGTCCGCAGGCCGCGCACGCCGAGGGCGGGGTTCTCCTCGTCGGCGGCGGTGGCGAAGGGCAGCGGTTTGTCGGCGCCGGCGTCGAGGGTGCGGACGGTGACGCGGCGCCCGGCGAAGGCCTCGAAGACGGCGCGGTAGGCGGCGGTCTGCTCGGCGGCGCCGGGGGCCTCGGCCCGGTCGAGGTAGAGGAACTCGGTGCGGAAGAGGCCGACGCCCTCGGAGTCGGCGGTGGCCGCGGCGGCGAGTTCGTGGGCGGCTCCGAGGTTGACCAGCAGGGCCACCGGGTGCCCGTCCGCGGTGCGGCCCGGCCCCGAGCTGCCGGCGGCGCGGTCCCGGCGGGCCCGCTGTTGCTCGGCCGCGTACCGGAGGGCCTGCGGCGCCGGGTCGGGGTGGACGACACCGTCGGCGGCGAGCACGAGCACGCTCTGCCCGTCCCGCAGCCCGGCCGCGCCGGGGCAGCCGACGACGGCGGGCAGGCCGAGGGCCTTGGCGAGGATCGCGGTGTGGCTGGTGGGGCCGCCGCGGACAGTGACCAGCGCGAGGACCTGCGCGGGGTCGAGTTCGGCGGTGTCGGCGGGCGCGAGGTCGTCGGCGACCAGGACGTACGGGTGCCCGGGGTCGGGCAGGCCGGGCATCGGCAGTCCGAGCAGCCGGGCCACCGCGCGGTCGCGGAGGTCGTCGAGGTCGGCGGCGCGTTCGGCGAAGTAGCCGCCCGCGGCGAGCAGGGCGTCCCGGAAGCCGTCATAGGCGGCGGTGACCGCGTGCGGGCCGTCGGTGCCGGCGGCGACGAGCTCGGTGGCCCGGTCGGCGAGCACCGGGTCGGCGGCGATCATCGCCTGGGCGGTGAGCACGTCCGCGGCGGCGCCGTCGGCCCGGGCGGCGCGGGCCTCCAGGTCGGCGACGACGGCGCCGAGGGCGGTCCGGACGGCGGCGCCCTCGGCGGCCGGGTCGGTGACCGGGCGGGCCGGCGGCAGTGCGGGGGACGGAGCGGCCCGGGCGACCGGCCCGGCGGCGCTGCCGCGGCCGACGCCGATGCCGTGCAGCGGGGCGGCCGTCACCGGACGGCGTCCAGGTCGTCGGCGAGCACGGCGGCGAGTTCGTCGAGGGCGGCGCGGGCGGCGGTCTCCTCGCCGTCGGCGGTGAGTTCCAGGGTGTCGCCGTGGCCGGCGGCGAGCGCGAGGACGGAGAGCAGGCTGCGGGCGTCCACCGGGGTCTGGCCGGGGCGGCCGACGCCGACCCTGACGCTGTGCCGGGCGGCGGCCTGGACGAAGAGGGAGGCGGGTCGGGCGTGCAGGCCGCTCTGCGAGCCGACGGTGACCTGGAGCTGGGGCATGGGGGTGTCCTTCGGGTTCACGGGGTGCGTCCGGGTTGCCCGATCGGATGGTCCGGGTCGGGGCCGCGGGCCCGGTACCGGCGGTGGGGGCGGGCCGCGGGTACCGGGCGGTCGGGGTGGTCACGCACCCGTCACCGGGTGGGTTTCATTTGGTTTTACGCCCGGTTCACTCGGCATGTCAACGCAATCGGGCGAAAATCCCACATGTTCGGACTCTTGCTTTTCCGGGGCCGGGGCGTATCGTCGGAGTCAACCAGGCGTAAACAGACATGAACGGACCCGATCCCACATGTACGCTCCCGAGCGCCAGCAGCAGATCCTGCAGCTCGCCCAGACCAGGGGCCGCGTCGACGTCCCCTCGCTCGCCGAGGAGTTCAACGTCACGCAGGAGACCATCCGGCGCGACCTCAGCACCCTCGACCGGGCCGGACTGCTGCGCCGCGTACACGGCGGCGCCCTGCCCGCCGGGGCGCTGCACCTGGAGCCCGGCCTCGCCGAACGGGACTCGACGGCCGCCGACGAGAAGGAGCGGATCGCCCGCGCCGCGCTGGCCCTGCTGCCCGCCGAGGGCAGCGTGCTGCTGGACGCCGGCACCACCGTCTCCCGGCTCGCGGCGCTGCTGCCCGCGGACAGCACGCTGACCGTGGTCACCAACGCGTTGCCGGTCGCGGCCCGCCTGGCCGACCACCCCTCGCTCTCGCTGCACCTGGTCGGCGGCCGGCTGCGGCACCGCACCCACGCCGCGGTCGACGACTGGGCGCTGCGCGCGCTGGCGGACGTCCACGCCGACGTTGCCGTGGTCGCCACCAACGGCTTCTCGCCGGAGGGCGGCCTCTCCACCCCGGACCTCGCCGAGGCCGCGGTGAAGCGGGCCATGGTCGCCGGGGCGCGCCGGATCGTGCTGGTCGCGGACTCCTCGAAGTACGGCACCCGGCACTTCGCCCGGTTCGGCTCGCTGGAGCAGGTCGACGTCCTGGTCACCGACACCGGACTGACCGACCGGCAGGCCGCAGAGATCGAAGAACTCGGACCGGAAGTGATCCGCGCATGATCGTCACCATCACCCCCAATCCCAGCCTCGACCGCACCTACGAGCTGCCCGAGCTCGCCCTCGGCGAGGTCAACCGGGCCACCGGGGACCGGCTGGACCCGGGTGGCAAGGGCGTGAACGTGGCCCGCGCGCTCACCGCCGCCGGCCACCGCACGGCCGCCGTGCTGCCGCTCGGCGGCGCGCCCGGACGGCTGCTGGCGGAGCTGCTGCACCATCAGGACATCGACGTGGCGGCCGTCCCGGTCGCCGGCGACACCCGGATCAACGTGTCGATCGTCGAGCGGAACAGCCCGCTCACCAAGATCAACGCGCCGGGGCCGCAGCTGACCGCGGAGGAGTCCGCGGCCCTGCTCACCGCGGTCCGCCGGCAGGCCGCCGGAGCGGACGTGGACTGGCTGGCCTGCTGCGGCAGCCTGCCCCGCGGCCTGGCGCCCGAGTGGTACGCCGACCTGGTCGCCGAGGCCCACCTCGGCGGCGCCCGGATCGCCGTGGACACCTCGGGCCCCGCGCTGCTGGCCTCGCTGGCGGCCGGCCCCGACGTGGTCAAGCCCAACCTCGAGGAACTCGCCGAGGCGGTCGGCCGACCGGTCGCCACCCTCGGCGCGGCCCTCGACGCGGCCCACCGGCTGCGCGAGCTCGGCGCCCAGCAGGTGCTGGCCAGCCTGGGTGCGGACGGCATGCTGCTGGTCGCCGAGGAGGGTGCCTGGTACGGCACGGCGCCGGTGAGCGAGGTCCGCAGCGACGTCGGCGCCGGCGACGCCTCGCTGGCCGGCTTCCTCGGTGCCGGCGGCAGCGGGCCGAAGGCGCTGGCCTCCGCGCTGGCGCACGGCGCGGCGGCCGTCCGGCTGCCGGGCAGCGTCATGCCGATCCCGGCCGACCTGGAACCGGACACCGTCACGGTGACCGCCGACGTACCGCGGGAGCTGCCGCTGGGCCGCTGAACCACGCGCGGCCGCGAGGGCCGCAGATGCGCACCGGCCGTCCCGGACGGCCGACCGGAAGGACCTGGGGGCAACAGGAACCGACCACGCACCTGTGCACGACTGGTGAAGGACCGACACGATGAGCGACAACGGCAGACTGATCACACCTGCGCTCGTGGATCTCTACCTCGCCCCCGACGACAAGGCGGAGGCCCTCCGCGCCCTGGCCCAGCGGCTGGCGGCCGAGGGCCGGGTCACCGACCTCGACGGCTTCCTCGCCGACGTGGCCGCCCGCGAGGCGCAGGCGCCGACCGGCCTGGGCGACGGGATCGGCATCCCGCACTGCCGCTCGGCCCACGTCACCCGGCCGAGCCTGGCCTTCGGGCGCAGCACCCGCGGGCTGGACTTCGCCGCCCCGGACGGCCGCCCGGCCGACCTGGTCTTCATGATCGCCGCCCCGGACGGCGCGGACGACGCCCACCTGCAGATCCTGGCCTCGCTGGCCCGGCGGCTGATGGACCCGGAGTTCACCGGGGCACTGCGCTCGGCCACCGACCCGAGCGCGGTCGCCGCCCTGGTCAACGACGAGGAGCCGGCCCCCTCGCCGGAGCCCGCGGCGACCGCCGCACCGGCGCCCGCACCCACCCCGGCACCGCCGGCGGGCGGCCCGCGGCTGGTCGCCGTGACCTCCTGCCCGACCGGCATCGCGCACACCTACATGGCAGCCCGGGCGCTGGAGCAGGCGGCGGCCCGGGCCGGGGCCACCATCCACGTGGAGACCCAGGGCTCGGCGGGCTCGACCCCGCTGGACCCGGCGGTGATCGCCGCGGCGGACGCGGTGATCCTGGCCCACGACGTGGAGGTCCGCGACCGGGCCCGGTTCGCCGGCCTGCCGATGGTCGACACCGGGGTGAAGGCCGGCGTCAACCGGGCGGACGAGCTGGTCGCTGAGGCGGTCGCGCTCGCCGCCGCCGCGCCCGCCCGTACCGTGGCGCCGGCCCCGGCCACGGCGCCGGCGCAGCGCCGGGAGCACTGGGCGAAGCGGCTGCGCGGCTACCTGATGACGGGTGTCAGCTACATGATCCCGTTCGTCGCGGCGGGCGGTCTGCTGATCGCGCTGGGCTTCGCGATCGGCGGGTACAGGATCTCCTCGGCACCCTCGGTGGTCGGCCACTTCGACTGGACGTCCCAGCAGAGCTGGGCGGCGCTGCTCTTCCAGACCGGCGCCGCGGCCTTCGCCTTCCTGGTGCCGATCCTCTCCGGGTTCATCGCGTACGCGATCGCGGACCGGGCGGCGCTGGCCGCGGGCATCGTCGGCGGCGCGGTCTCGGTGACGGTCGGCGCGGGCTTCCTCGGCGGCATCGTCACCGGCCTGATCGCGGGCCTGCTGGTGCGCTGGATGACGGGGTGGAAGGTGCCGCGGGCGATCGCCGGGATCATGCCGGTGGTGGTGATCCCGCTGCTGTCGGTGGCCGCGGTCGGCTTCCTGATGTTCGTGGTGCTGGGCTCGCCGATCGCCTCCGCGATGAAGGGGCTGACGGACTGGCTGAACAGCCTGTCGGGCACCAACGCGATCCTGCTCGGCCTGCTGCTGGGCGCGATGATGGCCTTCGACATGGGCGGCCCGCTCAACAAGGTGGCGTACACCTTCGCGGCCGGTGCGCTGACCACGGCGGGTTCGGTCCCGGACGCTGGCAGCCTGAAGGTGATGGCCGCGGTGATGGCGGCCGGCATGACCCCGCCGCTGGGCCTGGCCCTGGCGACGACGGTGCGGCGGCGGCTGTTCACCCGCGAGGAGCGGGAGAACGGCAAGGCGGCCTGGGTGCTCGGGGCCTCGTTCATCACCGAGGGCGCGATCCCGTTCGCGGCGGCCGACCCGCTGCGGGTCATCCCCTCGGCGATGGCGGGCAGCATGGTCGCGGGCGGTCTGACGATGGCCTTCGGCTCGACCCTGCGGGCGCCGCACGGCGGCATCTGGGTGCTGCCGCTGATCGGCAGCCCGGTGCTGTACCTGGTGGCGATCGCGGCGGGCACGGTGGTCACCGCGGGACTGGTGATCCTGCTGAAGGGCCTGCGGCGGCCCGTCCCGGCGGCCGCGCCGGAGCCGGACCCGGCCGACCGGGTGCTGGCCGGCACGGCGGCCTGACGGTCCGCCGCAACGGGAGGGGTGCGGTGCGCGGGAGCGCGCCGCACCCCTCCCGGCACGTCCGGGCTCAGCCGCCCAGCAGCCGGCGGCAGTGCTCGACGAAGCCGGCCAGCGCGAACTCGAAGGCCGCGTCGGCGCGCGGGGCGGGGCTGGCCGCGAGGGCGGCGGCGAGCCGGGGGGTGGCGGACTCGTCGCCGACCTCCCACATGGTCTCGGGGGCGGCCAGGTCGAGGGCGGAGCCGAGGACGAGGTTCTCCAGCGCGGTGAGCACCGGCATGACGTCCGGCCGCGCGAAGCCGGCCTCGTCAAGGAGCCCGACCGCCTGCTCGTAGGACGTCAACACCCGCGGTTCCCGGACGGGTGACAGGGTCAGCAGCGGGATGGTGCGGGGGTGCGCGGCGAAGGCCGCCCGGTAGGAGCGGGCCCAGGCGGTCAGCGCGGTGTCCCAGGGCCGGCACCGGATCGAACACATCGAGACCGTCCCGGACAGCCAGCTGCCGCGCTTCGCGGCGCTCGGCGTCGCCGCCTCCATACAGCCCGGCCACACCGGCTACACCCGGGCCGACCACACCGACGCCTGGTCCCTGCGGCTCGGCGACGAACGGGCCGACCGCGCCTGGCGCTGCCGCGACCTGCGAGAGGCCGGCGCCGTCCTGGTGCTCGGCTCCGACTGGCCCATCGCCGGCTACGACCCCCGCGGGGTGCTCGCCGCGGCCCGGCTGCGCCGCCC
Source organism: Kitasatospora sp. DSM 101779 (assembly GCF_025655475.1). GTDB lineage: Bacteria > Actinomycetota > Actinomycetes > Streptomycetales > Streptomycetaceae > Kitasatospora. The sequence goes on from NZ_JAHTIK010000001.1 coordinate 2,215,119, forward strand.
CGCAGGCGCCCCGGACACCGCCCCCGTCCGGCCCGACCAGGCCCTCACCGGCCTGATGGCCCTGGAGGGCTGCACCACCCACGCGGCCCGGGCCGTCGGCGCACAGTCCGTCGCCGGCCGGATCGCCCCGGGCCTGCGCGCCGACCTCACCGCCTTCGCCGTCGACCCGGTCACCGCCCCCGCCGACGAACTGGCCGAAGCCCCGGTCCTCCTGACCACCGTCGCCGGCCGCATCGTCCACCGGGCGGTCTGACGTTCGTCAACGGCACACGGGGCGGCGACACCGAAGGCCTCACGGCCAGAGCAGGGTGCTGGTCCAGGCGACCCTGCCGGTGCCGAGGCCGGTGCGGGTGTACCGCAGCCGGACGTGCCGCCGGCTCGGGTCGCCCTGCCAGAACTCGACCTCGGCGGCCCGCAGGATGTACACGGTGTGCCCGGCGGCCACCAGCTCCGGGTCGGTGTCCAGCAGTAGCTGGGCCTCGTCGGCCGCCAGGTCGTACGCGGCGAGCGAGCCGAGCGGCTCGCTCTGCCGCCCGACCAGCGAGGCGACCCGGGCACCGGGCGAGCGCCCGCGGAACTCCTCCGCCGAGACGGCCGGCGGGGCGGCCTCGACCGAGCCGCGGACGCGGACCTGGCGGCCGACCAGCGGCCAGTACACGCTGAGCGCGGCCATCGGGCTGAGCGCCAGCTGACGGCCCTTCGGACTGTCCGCCTCGGCGGCGAACAGCCAGGCGCCCTCGGCCGCGTCCACGTCCCGCAGCACCAGTGCCCGGGCGTCCGGCACACCGTCCGCGTCGACCGTCGAGAGTGTCATCACCTGCGGATCGAGCACCCCTGCTTCCAGGGCCTGCACGAGCCAGTCCACGAAGAGCGGTCCCGGCTCGGCCGGTGCCAGGTCGGGGTCGAAGAGCGGCAGTTCGCGGGCCATCGGCGGCCGGTCCCGCAGCATCTCGCCGACCGGACTGGGCCGGTACCTGTCGAACCCGTCGTCGCCCGCCACCATCGGCCTCCCGTTCGCTCGTCCCGACCCCCGACCCCACCGTACTCAGTGGTGGAAACCGACGCGCTCACCCTCGTGCGGATGTCCCTGTTCGAGCCGCTTGATGGCCCGGCGCATGTCCTCGGCGAGCAGCTCGATCTCGTCGCGGTCGACGCCGTGCCGGACCAGGACCCGCTGGATGACCGTCTCCTGGCGGTCCGGCGGCAACGGGTACGAGGGCACCTGCCAGCCGCGCATCCGCAGCAGGTCGGAGAGGTCGTACAGGCTCCAGCTGACCGAGTCCGGGTCGGTGAGCGTCCAGGAGACCGCCGGCAGCGCACCCACACCGTCGTACAGCAGGGTGAAGGGGCCCATCTCGGCGACCTGCCGGCCGAGGTGCTGCGCGGTGTCCGCGCACGCCTGGTAGACCCGCCGGTACCCCTCGCGGCCGAGCCGCAGGAACATGAAGTACTGGGTGACGACCTGTCCGCCCGGGCGGGAGAAGTTCAGGGCCAGGGTCGGCATGTCGCCGCCGAGGTAGTCGACGTGGAAGACCAGGTCGTCCGGCAGGGCGTCCTGGTCCCGCCAGAGCGCCCAGCCGACACCGAGCGGCGCCATGCCGTACTTGTGTCCGGAGGAGTTGATCGAGCACACCCGCGGCAGGCGGAAGTCCCACACCAGGTCGCGGTGCAGGAACGGCGCGATGAACCCGCCCGAGGCGGCGTCCACGTGCAGCGGGACGTCGAGACCGGTCTCCACCTGCAGCCGGTCCAGCTCCGCGGCGATCTCCGCGACCGGCTCGTAGGTGCAGGTGTAGGTGACGCCGAGGATCGCGACGACGCCGATGGTGTTCTCGTCCACGTACTCGCGCAGCTGGTGCGGCTGCAGACCGGTCGCACCCGGCTCCACCGGCACCTGCCGCAGCTCCACGTCGAAGTACCGGGCGAACTTCTCCCAGCACACCTGCACCGGCCCGCACACCAGGTTCGGACGCTCGGTCGACTGCCCGGCCGCACGCCGCCTCTCCCGCCACCGCCACTTCAGCGCCAGCCCGCACAGCATCGCGGCCTCGCTGGAGCCGGTGGTCGAACAGCCGACCGCGTTGGCCCCGTCGGCGCCGGCGGGCGCGTGCCACAGGTCGGCGAGGATGTTCACGCACCGCGACTCGATCTCCGCGGTCTGCGGGTACTCGTCCTTGTCGACGATGTTCTTGTCCAGGCACAGGTCCATCAGCCGGCGGACCTCGTCGTCCGCCCACGTCGTGCAGAAGGTCGCCAGGTTCTGCGCGGCGTTGCCGTCCAGCAGCAGCTCGTTGCGCAGCAGCTGGAAGACCACCGACGGCGGCGCCGGGAAGTCCGGCATCGCCCGCTTCGGCAGCGGCCGCTCGCTGAGCGGCGAGGCGAAGATGTCGACGGCCGGGTCGGCCGCCGGTTCCTGAGCATTGTGCAGAGCCACCGAGGCACCCCTCGCGTCGTCCGACAGCATTTCCCTCGGACCCTACGGGCGTGCACCGGTGCCCGACAGCGGGCGTACTCCATACCGGGCGGGGGCCGCCCCACCTGCGGCGACCCCGGTACCCGGACGGCCCAGTCCCGATTGCCCGGCCCGGCAACCGGACGGACGGTCGGGACATCCGCACGTCTCCGAAAGGGAGATCGCCATGGCCTCCACCTCCGTCCCTCCGGGCCCCGCCGCGGGGGGCCTGCCACCGCGTCAGAACAGCGGCTGGGTCACCGGCCTGGTGCTGTTCGCCGGCGTGGTGATGCTGGTCACCGGTCTCCTCGACCTGTTCCAGGGGATCGTCGCCGTCGCACAGGACGAGCTGATCGTCACCACGCCGAACTACGTGTTCAAGTTCGACGTGACCTCCTGGGGCTGGATCCACATCGTCCTGGGCCTCGTGGTCGCCCTCGTCGGGCTCTGCGTGCTCCGCGGCATGGCCTGGGCCCGGTACACGGGCATCGCGGTCGCCTCGCTGAGCCTCATCTCGAGCTTCCTGTGGCTGCCGTACTACCCGCTGTGGAGCATCGTGATCATCGCCCTGGACATCTTCGTCATCTGGGCACTGGCGGTGTACCGGCAGGACTGAGCGCTCCTTCGCGGAGCGGCCGCGGCACCCCGGGCGGGTGCCGCGGCCGCTCCGTGCTCCGGGCCAGGCCCTAGGCTGCGGGCATGCCCAGAGGTGACGCCCCCGGACCGCTCGACCTCGGACTGCTGCGGACCTTTCTCGCCGTGCACCGCTCCGGCTCCTTCACCGCCGCGGCCGGGCTGCTGCGGCTCTCGCAACCGACCGTCACCGCGCAGATCCGCACCCTGGAGCAGCAGCTCGGCCGACTGCTGTTCGAACGGCTGCCGCGCGGGGTCGCCGCGACCCCGGCGGCCGACGCCCTCGCCGCTGAGGTCGCCGCCCCGCTGGACGCCCTCGCCGCGGTGGCCGACCGCGCCGGCGAGGGCGTCGGCACGCCGGCCGAACCCGTCCACCTCGCCGGGCCGGCCGAGTTCCTCGGCGTCTGCGCCATGCCGGCGCTCGCCCCGCTGATCGGCGCCGGACTGCGGCTGCGCGTCACCGCCGGACTCACCGACGACCTGCTCGCCGGACTGCGGACGGGCCGCTACGACCTGGTCGTCGCCACCTCCCGGCCGCGCGGGCGGACGCTGCACGCCGTGCCGCTCGCCGACGAGGAGTTCGTCCTGGTCGCCGGGCCCGACTGGGCCGCCAGGATCGGTCCCGGACGGGTCGCCGCGGAGGGCCCGGCCGCACTGCGCGACGTGCCGCTGGTCACGTACGCCGAGGACCTGCCGATCGCCCGGCGCTACTGGCGGCACGTGTTCGGCACCCGGCTGGCCGGGCCGGCCGCGGCCGTGGTGCCCGACCTGCGCGGGGTGGCCGCCGCGGTGGCCGGCGGCGCCGGGATCTCCGTCCTGCCCCGCTACCTGTGCGCGGCCGACCTCGCCTCGGGGGCCCTGGTCGCGCTGTACGAGCCGGAGGACCCGCCGATCAACACCGCCTGGCTGGTCGGACGGGCCGGGGCCGGGGAACCGGCCGCCGTCGCACAGGTCCGTACCCGGCTGCTGGCGGCGGCCCCGGCCTGGTGACCCCTCAGAGCCCCAGGGCTGCCGGATCGGAGGCCAGCGCCCGCATCGGCTCGCGCGGGTCCTCGACCAGCCGGCGGGCCGTCAGGTCGAGGAAGCCGCCCACCCCGGTGACCTCGGCGGCGAGGGTGCCGTCCGCCTTCACGACGGCCTGCTCGACACCGAAGGTCTTGCCGCCGCCCCACACGAAGCGGCAGCTGACCGCCACCTCGTCGCCGGCCCGCAGCTCGCGCCGGTAGCGGACGGTCGTCTCCAGCACGACGGGACCGACGCCCTTCGCCAGCAGGTCGGCCTGACGGATACCGGCGTGCTCGAGGTAGCACCAGCGGGCGTGCTCGGCGTACTGCAGGTAGACCGACTGGTTGAGGTGGCCCTGGGAGTCGGTCTCGTAGCCGCGGACGGTCATCGGAACACTGAATTCGGTCATGCTCCGAACAGTACGGCGACACCCCCCAGCGGCGCCGGAGGATTCACGAGGGCGGGGCAGCATTCGAAATGAGGTGGAGCCGCGTCTGGGGCGCGGGGACTGCGCAATCGGGATGCGTCCAGACCCCCGGGAAGGGCCGCGCCCCTGGGGTGGTCCCGCTCAGTCCCCGCGGGGGTCTTGCCCCTGATGTGGCCCCTCGTCGATTCTCAGAGGTGGGTGGGGGCGAACATGCGGAGGAGGGCGGGCAGGACCACCACGGTGGGGCCGGGGGTGGCGAGGGCCTGGGTGAGGTCGGCCCGGAGGGTGTCGGGGGTGGTCGGGACGGCGGGGACGCCGAAGGACTCGGCGAGCTTGAGGAAGTCGGGGCGGGTGAGTTCGGTGGCGGTGGCCTCGCCGAAGGTGTCGCTCATGTACTCGCGGAGGATGCCGTAACCGCCGTCGTCCACGATCAGCCAGGTGACGTCCAGGTCGTGCTGGCGGGCGGTGGCCAGTTCGGCGATCGAGTACATCGCGCCGCCGTCCCCGGAGACCGCGAGGACGGGCCGGCCCGGCAGCGCCGCCGCTGCGCCGAGCGCCGCCGGGAAGCCGTAACCGAGGCCGCCGGCGCCCTGGGCGGAGTGCATGGCGCCGGGCCGGCGGGCGTCCCAGGCGGACCAGGCCCAGTAGCCGAGGATGGTCATGTCGAAGAAGGCCGGGGACTCGTCCGGCAGTGCGGCCCGCGCGGCGGCCAGCACCTGCTGCTCCAACTCCAGCCCCTGGCCGTCGATCCGGGCCCGGACCTTCTTCAGCAGGTCGGTGGCGACGGCCTCGGCGCGGCCGTCCGGCTCCCGTGCGGGGACGGAGTCGGCGAGCGCGGCGAGGGCGAGCCGGGCGTCGGCGTGGATGCCGAAGGCGGGGTGGTTGGACTCCAGCTTGCCGAGGTCGGCCTCGACCTGGATCAGCTGACCGCGCGGGGCGAACGTGTGGTAGTTGCTGGAGAGTTCACCGAGTCCGGAGCCGACGACCAACAGCACGTCGGCGTTCTCCAGCAGGTCGGTGGTGTGCCGGTCCTCCAGCCAGGACTGCAGGGAGAGCGGGTGCTCCCACGGGAAGGCGCCCTTGGCGCCGAAGGTGCTGGCCACCGGGGCGCGCAACAGCTCAGCCAGGCGCAGCAGTTCGTCGGTCGCGCCGGCCCGGACGACTCCGCCGCCGGCCAGGATCACCGGGTTGGCGGCCTCGGCGAGCAGCACGGCGGCCTCGGCGACGAGTTCGGCCCGTGGGACGAGCGGGCGGGGTTCGGCGCGCAGGCCGGTGACCCGGGGCACGGTGGTGGGTGCGAGCAGCACGTCCTGCGGGATCTCCACCCAGACCGGCCCGTACGGGGCCGTGAGGGCGGACTCCCAGGCGGCGGCGAGTGCGGAGGGGATCTGCGAGGCGGTGCGCGCGGTGTGCACGGACTTCACCACGTCGCGGAAGCTGGCCTGCTGGTCGACGAGTTCGTGCAGGTAGCCGCGGCGGCGGCCGCCGAGCCCGGCGGACGGGATCTGCGAGGAGACGGCGAGCACGGGTGCGGAGGCGGCGGCGGCCTCCTGGAGGGCGGCGAGCGAGGTGAGGGCGCCGGGGCCGGTGGAGAGGAGGAGCGGGGCGACGGTTCCGGCGGTGCGGGCGTAGCCGTCGGCGGCGAAGCCGGCGTTGTTCTCCACCCGCAGGCCGACGTAGCGCAGCCGGGAGCGGCGCAGGGCGTCGAACAGGCCGAGGGCGTGCTGGCCGGGGAGGCCGAAGACGGTCTCGGCGCCGAGGTTGGCGAGGGACTCGACGACCAGGTCGCCGCCGTTGCGGACGTGGGTCATGCGCGCTCCTCGGCGATCCGGCGGGCCATCAGGGTGGTCAGCTCGTAGGCGGTGTGCGAGGCGGCCACGGAGGTGATCTCGGCGTGGTCGTAGGCGGGGGCGACCTCGACGAGGTCGGCGGAGACGATGTTGCAGCCGGCCAGTCCGCGGAGGATCTCCAGGAGTTCGCGGGAGGTGAGGCCGCCGGCCTCGGGGGTGCCGGTGCCGGGGGCGTGCGCGGGGTCGAGGACGTCGATGTCGATGGAGACGTACAGCGGGCGGTCGCCGATCCGTTCGCGGAGCTGCTGGGCGACCTCGTCGACGCCGCGACGCATCACGTCGGCGGAGGTGACGATGCCGAAGCCGAGCTTCTCGTCGTCGGTGAGGTCCTGGCGGCCGTAGAGCGGGCCGCGGGTGCCGACGTGGCTGAGCGCGGAGGTGTCGAGGATGCCCTCCTCGACGGCGCGGCGGAACGGGGTGCCGTGGGTGTACTCGGCGCCGAAGTAGGTGTCCCAGGTGTCGAGGTGGGCGTCGAAGTGGAGCAGGGCGACCGGGCCGTGCTCGGCGGCGACGGCGCGCAGCAGCGGCAGGGCGATGGTGTGGTCGCCGCCGAGGGTCATCAGCCGGGCGCCGGTGGCGAGCAGGTCGCGGGCGGCGGCCTCGACGGTGTCGACGGCCTCGTTGATGTCGAACGGGTTGGCCGCGACGTCGCCGGCGTCGGCGACCTGGGCGAGGGCGAACGGCGAGGCGTCCTGCGCCGGGTTGTAGGGCCGCAGCAGGCGGCTGGCCTCGCGGATCGCGTTTCCGCCGAACCGCGCGCCCGGCCGGTAGGAGACCCCGGTGTCGAACGGGACGCCGACCACGGCGATGTCGGCGCGGCCGACCTCGTCCAGGCGGGGCAGCCGGGCGAAGGTGGCGGGGCCGGCGTAGCGCGGGACGCGGGACGAGTCGATCGGGCCGCGCGGTTCGGTGGTGCTCATGGATTCCTCGGGAGGGTCGGTGGGTGCGGTGGCGGGGTGCCGTCAGGCGGCGGCGGGGACGGCCTCGGGCTCGGCCGGGGTGCGGCCGTCGAGGCGGTCGCGCCAGCGCTCCAGCAGGCGGGCGTCGGTGGGCCGGGTGGCCAGGCTGACGGCCAGGTAGGCGACCAGGCTGGCGCCGAGGCCGTAGTAGATGGGCTCGTTGGCGAGGGTGCCCTTGACCACCATGAGGGTGATCACCGTGACGCCGCCGGCGGTCATCGCGGCGAGTGCGCCCGGCAGGTTGCCGCGGCGCCAGACCAGGCCGCCGAGGATCGGCACGAGCAGGCCGCCGACCAGCAGGTTGTAGGCGACGGTGAGGGCCGCGAGGACGTCGTCGAGCAGGCAGGCCAGGCCGATGGAGACGGCGCCCAGGACGATGATCGCCAGCCGGTTGGAGCCGACCTCGTCGTGCTCGTCGCCCTGCGGGCGGACCTTGCCGCCGCGGGTGCGCAGCCACTGCCAGATGTCGTTGTTGGCGACGGTCGCGGAGGCGATCAGTGCGCCGCTGGCGGTGGACATCATCGCGGAGAGCGCGGCGGCCAGCACCAGGCCCTTCACGCCGGTCGGCAGGGTGGTCTTGACGATGGTCGCGAAGGCGCTGTCGGCGCCGGCGAGCTGCGGGTGCAGGGCCTTGGTGGCCATGCCGATCACGGCGCCGGCGAGGCCGTAGACCAGGCAGTAGACGCCGGCCACGGTGCCGCCGTACGAGGCGACCTTGTCGGTGCGGGCGGTGAACACGCGCTGCCAGATGTCCTGGCCGATCAGCATGCCGAAGGTGTAGATCAGCACGAAGGTGAGGATCGACTCGCCGCCGATGGACCCGAAGGAGAGGTAGCCGTCGGGCAGCTTGTCGGCCATGGCGCTCCAGCCGCCGGCCTTGACGACGGCGATCGGCAGCAGCAGGACCAGCACGCCGATCGACTTCACCACGAACTGCACCATGTCGGTGAGGGTGATCGACCACATGCCGCCGAGCGCGGAGTAGCCGACGACGATGGTGCCGCCGATCACCACGGCCGCCCAGCGCGGCACGTCGAAGAGCACGTCGAAGACGGTGGCGTAGGCGATGGTGGAGGTGACCGCCAGCATCAGGGTGTACACCCACATCACCACGCCGGAGATGACGCTGGCCGCGTCGCCGTAGCGCAGCGACAGCATCTCGGCGACGGTGTAGACCTTCAGCCGGGCGATCCGGGCGGAGAAGAGGATGCTCAGGGCGAGCAGGCCGAGGCCGATCGCGAAGACCATCCAGGCGCCGGACAGGCCGTAGGTGTAGCCGAGGCGCACCCCGCCGATGGTGGAGGCGCCGCCGAGCACGACGGCGGCCATCGTCCCGGTGTACATCAGCGGGCCGAGGCGGCGTCCGGCGACCAGGAAGTCGCTCTTGGAGCGGGCGCGCCTCCTGCCCCACCAGCCGACGGCGACGATGCCCGCCAGGTAGCAGGTCATCACGACGTAGTCGATGGCCATGTGGTCCTCCGATCCGGCCGCCGCGCTGCGGGTGCGGGGCCGGGGTGCTCGTGGGGGACGGCTGCCGCGGCCGGACGGGGGCCGGCCGCGGCGCCGGAGGGGGGACGGGTACGGGCCCGCCGCTGGGCGGCGTCCTCGGCCCGTGCTGAAACGGTAGGGGGAGCACCGGGGCGGTTGAAGTGTCGAATCCGTCCATTCTCTATGCTTCGAGTGGAGGAACTGTCCATCAGAGGGAGGCTGGGCATGTCCGCACCGCCCGTACCGGCGGCCCCGCGCGCCCCTGAGCCGGGTACGCCCGCCCTGCCGCTGCGGGTGCTGCTCGGCGCACCCGGCCTCGGCCTGGAGCAGATCGCCGGGCCCCGCGACGACCGGCTGATCGGCACCATCGGCACCACCGAGCTGCCCGAGCCGGCGCCGTACCTGTCGGGCGGCGAACTGCTGCTGACGGCGGGCGTCCGCTTCCCGCCGACCGCGGAGGCGGTGGACGCGTACGTGCGCAGCGTCGCCGCGGCCGGGATCGCGGCGCTCGGCTTCGGCATCGCGCCCGTCCACGACGAGGTGCCCGCCGTGCTCGTCGAGGCCTGCGAGCGGCATGCGCTGCCGCTGGTCCGGGTGCCGCCGGCGACCCCGTTCGTCGCGGTCAACCGGGCCGCGTACGCGTTCATGGCCGAGGCCCGCAGCCGCGACCTGCGGCTGGTCTCCGAGGCGCAGTCCGCCCTCGCCTCGGCCGCGGCCCGGCCGGACGCCCTGCAGGCCGTGCTGCACCAGCTGGCCGTGCGCACCGGCTCCTGGACGGTGCTGCTGGACGCCTCCGGGCAGGAGCTCTTCGCCGCCGGGGAGCGCCCCGCCGCCCCGGCACCCCGGCAGCTGCGGGACCTCGCCGCCCGCACCGCCGCCCGCCTCGCCGGGCGGCCCGGCCGGATCGCGCCGCCGACGGCAGCCGCCGAGCACCTCGAAGGACGCCACCTCACCGTCCACACCCTGCCGGGCGGCCTCGCCCTCGGCATCGCCGCCGACACTCCGCCGAGCAGCGTCCACCGTTCGGTCACCGGCGTGGCCGCCGTCCTGCTCGCGCTGCTCACCAGCCCCCGGCACGCCCTCGGCGCCGACACCCGCGGCTCCGCCGCCCTCGTCCGGCTGCTGCTCGGTGCCGCACCCGCCGACGTCGCCGCCCTGCTGCAGCCGGACGGCGCCGCGGACGGCCGCTGGATCGTCGTCGCGGGGCGGCGCACCCGGCCGGGACCCGGCGACGACCCCGTCCAGGTCGCCGCCCTCGGCACCGCCCTCGGCACGCCCTACCTGGACGTCTCGGGCAACGAGCTGAGGGCCCTCGTCCCGGGGCCCGCCGCCCCCGATCCGGCCGCCGCCGTCCGGCTCGGCTGGACCCTCGGCTTCGGCGCCCCCACCGGGCCGGACGGACTCGGGCACGCGGCCGTGCACGCCGACCGCGCCCTGCGGCGGGCCCTGGCGGCCGGGCGGGGGGCGGCGCGGCAGCGCGACGAGGCGCC
>NZ_JAHTIK010000001.1:2225792-2228924 GCF_025655475.1 Kitasatospora sp. DSM 101779
GCCGGGCGGGGTGCGGCGCGGCAGCGCGACGAGGCGCTGAGCATGCACGCCCTCGTCGCCGAGGACGAGGCACGCGCCCACGCCCGGGCCCTGCTGGCGCCGCTCGCGGAGGCGGGCGCCCCCGGGCCGGACGTCCTGCGGGAGACCCTCACGGCCTGGCTGGCCCACCACGGCAGCTGGGACCGCACCGCGGCGGCCCTCGCACTCCACCGCAACACCGTCCGCCAGCGCATCACCCGCGTCGCCGACCTCCTCGCCGCCGACCTGAACGACCCCGACGTCCGTATGGAGCTCTGGTTCGCCCTCCGCCACCTCTCCTGAGGGACGACCGCGCCGCCCTCGGTCGGCCCCTCCCGCTACCCCCTGGAGATCGCCAGGGGCCAGGCCACCGGGAGGGGGAGGATGCCGAGGGCGATGGCGCCGAACGAGGAGGCGAGCCGGACGAAGACATGGTTCTCGCCGTTGCGGAAGCGTCCCCGGCGGGCGGAGACGAGCGGCCGGTGGCCGGGGAGGCCGAGCGTGGCGGCCGTCCAGCCGGCCATGGCGACGTATTCGGCGGCGGCCGGTGAGGGCTCGAAGACGTCGTCGCCGACGAGTCGGACGTGGCGCCGGAGGCCCGGGGCGCAGGTCGCCCGAGGCGGAGCGGAGCAGCACCGGCCGCGCCGCCCGTGCGTCGGAGGAGGGGCGGGACGGCGTGGACTCGCCCCGGCAGTGGGTGCCGGTGCCCTCCGACTCTTCGAAGCAACCGGCGACCACGAAGGTGCCGGTCGGGCCGGTGATCCCGGTCAGCGCGGCCGGCCGGGCCCCGAACAGCGGCCGGGCCACGGCCAGGCACCCACCGAGCCACAGCCCGGCGAACCCGCCGGCCGCCCGCCGCGGCCGTGTCCGGCCCTGCGACGCCCCCCGTCACTCGGTCGCCCCTCCGACGTCGCCCGACCCGGCGGCGGAGTCGCGGACCGTACAGGCGCCCGAGCGGCCCCGGCCGGGTCAGTGCCGGTCGGTGAAGGATCCGTGGCGGCCGGCGCCCTTGGCGAAACGGGCGGCGCCCTCACCGGCCTCGGGGAGCGACCGCAGGCCGTGCCGGAGTTCGTTGTCGAGGGCGTCGTGCTCGCTCAGGCCGTCCTGTTCGAGCAGGGAGAGCCGGTCCTCGCGCATGCAGGTCTGCGGGAACCGGGCGATCTCGGCGGCGAGCCGTTCGGCGGCCTGGCGGGAGGTACCGCGGGGGACGACCCGGTCGACCAGTCCGATGCTCTTGGCCTCGCCGGCGTCGACGGGGCGGCCGGTGAGGACGAGGTCCATGGCGCGGCCGGTGCCGATCAGCCGGGGCAGCCGGACGGTGCCGCCGTCGATCAGGGGGACGCCCCAGCGGCGGCAGAACACGCCGAAGACGGCGTCCTCCTCGGCGACCCGCAGGTCGCACCAGAGCGCGAGTTCGAGGCCGCCCGCGACGGCGTGGCCGGAGACGGCGGCGATGACGGGCTTGGAGAGCCGCATCCGGGTGGGGCCCATCGGCCCGTCGCCCTCGGGGGCGACCCGGTTGCCGTCGGCGGTGCCGAAGGCCTTGAGGTCGGCGCCGGCGGAGAAGGTGCCGCCCTCGCCCCACAGGACGGCGACGGAGGCCTCGGGGTCGGCGTCGAAGGACCGGAAGGCTTCGGCGAGGGCCGCGGCGGTGGGCCCGTCGACGGCGTTGCGGCTCTCGGGGCGGGAGAGGACGACGGTGGTCACCGGTCCGCTGCGTTCGGTGCGTACGGGCATCTGTGCCGGTCCTCCTCGCTGCCGCGGCCACCGCCGACCGGTGGACGGACCCCATCGAACCAGAACCGCGCCGCCCGGACGAGGCCGCCGCGCGGCGGGGTCCGGCCGACCCGCTGACAGGCGCTCATACTATGATCGGCCGCCGGGGATTGGGTGGCACACGATCCGGCGGCCGCACCGCCGAGGCCGTCCGACCCGACGGGGACAGCGCGGACGGGAAGCCGTCCGACGGGGGAAGGACCGCCATGGCAGGCAGCCATTACAAAGTGTCGCCCGAACAACTCGACCGGCTCGCCAAGGAGTGGCAGGCCCAGGCCGAACGCCTGGAGCGCGTCGCGGCCAAGGTCGGGGCGCTCTCGGGCAAGTTCCGCACCGCCGAGATCGAGACCCTGATCACCGGCGGTGTGCTCTCCACCGGCATCGTGCTGGCCGCCGAACAGGCCGCCCAGGACGCCGGGCAGAGCGCCGCCGCGACGGCGAAGGCACTGCACCAGGACGCGGCCGGGATCAGGCACTGCGCCGACAACTACCGCGAGGCCGAGGAGCACGCCGGCAAGCAGCTGCCCGGCGGCGGCCACCACGCGCCGCCCAAGTCGCCCGGCAAGCCCGGCGGCAGCGGCGGGCAGCACGGCGGCGGCCACCAGGGCGGCAGCGGCGGTCACGACGGCGGCGGCAGCGGCGGGCACCACCCGATGCCCTCCTCCCCGAACCCGCACGGCAAGATCCCGATGTCCGACGTCGACTACAGCGGCGCCGGCTCGTGGAAGAGCGGCCGGGCCGCCTGCGAGGACTACGTCAACCAGGCGCTCGACACCATGGGCATCAAGGACCCGCAGGCCCGGGCCAACTGGATGCGCGGCCTGCTCACCATGACCCAGCGCGAGTCCTCGTACAACGACTCGCACTGGCTGGTGAACAAGACCGACAGCAACGCCTGGGGCCCGACCCAGGCGGACGGGGCGCCGCTGCACTCCTCGCGCGGCCCCTGGCAGTGCATCCCGGACACCTTCGCCGCCTACCACCAGCCGGGCACGTCCACCAAGATCTACGACCCGGTGGCCAGCGCCTGCGCGTCCATGAACTACATGATGGCGCGCTACCACGTCTCACCGGACGGCCACGACCTGGCCGCCAAGGTCGCGCAGGCCAACCCGAACCACGGCCCGCAGGGCTACTGACCGTCCGCGCCGGCCCCGCGGCCGGCCGTCGAAACCAGGAAGAGCCACCTCACCGTGTCCCGACACACCACGGCGCTGCGCGCCGCCACCGCCCTCTGTGCCGCCGTCCTCGCCGTCGGCGTGCTGACCGCCTGCGACCCGGCCGAGCCGGCCGCCGCGCCGAGCACCGCCGCCGCGAGCCCGGCCGCCCCGTCCGCGG
>NZ_JAHTIK010000001.1:2228936-2240572 GCF_025655475.1 Kitasatospora sp. DSM 101779
GCCGCCCCGTCCGCGGCCGACACCGCGCCCGCCGGGGACACCGCCTCCGCGGCCTCCTCCCCCGGCGCCAAGGCCGGCGGCGCGACCGGCCCGGCCGTCGGCGGCGTCCCCGCCTCCGCCTGGATGCAGGGCAACGACCTGCCGCTGAACTCCGCCTACCACTGGCCCGCGCAGGCCGGGAAGGCGAAGGCGGTCAAGAACGGCGAGCCGTTCGCCTTCGAGACGCTCTGCGACTCGGCCCGCTCCCAGGACCTCGCCGGACTCGGCACCGGCACCGACGGCGCGCAGTCGCTGCTCAGCGGCGGCACCGACGAGTGGCAGGTCCAGCAGACGGTCGTCCACTTCAAGGGCACCTCCAGCGGCGCCGTCCAGTCCGCCGGCGCGCTGCTGCGCGGCCTGACCGCGGAGGTCAAGGCCTGCGCCCCGGACGGTGCCACCCCCTCCGTGAAGGTCACCGCCGAGGACCCGGCGTACCTGGCCGCCACCATCACCCTCAAGCAGGGCAACGGCGGCATCACGATCCACGAGTACCTGACGACCACCTCGACCACGGTCGCCGAGCTGACCGTCTACGGCCCCTACGGCACCAAGAAGCCGAAGGCCGCCTGGACGGTCAAGGACGACACCGCGGTGCTGCGCCTGCTGGGGGCGCCGCTCTGCGACGCCTTCAAGAACTGCTGATCAAAAGCCGCTGACCATCGGTCAGTACACGTCGCGGACGTAGCGCCGGTCCGCCGTGAGCTGCTTGACGTACGCGGCCGCGCCCTCCTCGCCGAGCCCGCCCTGGGCGGCGACGATCTCGTGGAGGGCGCGGTCGACGTCCTTGGCCATCCGGCCCGCGTCACCGCAGACGTACAGGTGCGCGCCCGCCTCCAGCCACTTCCACAGCCGCGGACCGTGCTCGCGCATCCGGTCCTGGACGTAGATCTTGTTCCGCTGGTCGCGGGAGAAGGCCAGGTCCAGCCGGGAGAGCACGCCCGCCTCGCCGAGCGCGGCCAGCTCCTCCTCGTAGTAGAAGTCGGTGGCACGCCGCTGCTCGCCGAAGAACAGCCAGTTGCCGGCATGGTGGCCGCGGGCCCGCCGCTCGTCCAGGAAGCCCTTGAACGGGGCGACACCGGTGCCCGGCCCGATCATCACGGCGGGCACCGCCGGGTCGGCGGGCGGGCGGAAGTGCGGCGAGCGCTGCACGAAGATCCGCACCGGGGTGTCGGGGGCCGCGTCCGCCAGGAAGCTGGAGGCCACCCCCTTCCGGCGGCGTCCGGCCGGGTTGTCGAACCGCAGTACGGAAACCGTGAGTTGGACCTTCGTCGGGTCGACCAGCGGACTGGAGGAGATCGAGTAGAGCCGCGGCTGCAGCTTCTTCAGCACATCGGCCCACTCCTGTGCGGTGGCCTTCACCGGGTGCTCGGTCACCAGGTCGACCGCCTGCCGGCCCCAACTCCACTTCGCCAGCTCGTCCTTGTTGTCGGGGCGGAGCAGCTTTCGGAGCAGCCGGTCGTCGGCCGTCCGCTCGGCTGCGAAGCGGAGCAGGTCGGTGGTGATCCGGGTCAGGTCGAGGTGCCGGTGCAGCGCCTCGGAGAGCGTCGTCCGGCCGACGCCGGCGAGTTCGACCTCGGTGTCGGGGCGCTGGCCGGTGGCCTCCAGCCACTCCACCACCAGCTCGGGACAGTTGACCGGCCAGACGCCGAGCGCGTCGCCGGCCTCGTACTCCAGGGCTCCGCCCTCGCCGAGGTCGAAGGTGAACTGACGGACCTCCTTGGCGGCGCCGGGCAGGCTGAGCAGCCGGTTGCCGGTCAGGGTGGCGGTGAACGGCTCGGCCTTGGTCGGTCTGCGCGCGGCGGCCGGCGCCGGGACGGGCTCGGCGGTGAGCGCGGTCAGCACCTGCTCCAGCCAGCCGGCGGCGGCCTCCTCGTAGTCCGGTTCGCAGTCGACCCGGGGCAGCAGGCGGTCGCCGCCGAGTTCGGCGAGGCGCTCGTCGAGGCGGCGGCCGTGGCCGCAGAAGTCGTGGTAGCTGGAGTCGCCGAGGGCGAGCACCGCGTACCGCAGGTCCCGGAGACGGGCCGCGTCGCCGTCGGCCAGCTGCTGCCAGAAGTCGGCACCGTTGTCGGGCGCGTCGCCGTCGCCGAAGGTGCTGGTGACCACGAGCAGGTCGGTGCCGGCGGTCAGGGTGCCGGGGGCACAGTCCGCCATGGCGAGGACGCTCGCGGTCCGTCCGGCCTCGGTGAGCCGGGCGGCGGCAGCGGTGGCGATCTCCTCGGCGTTGCCGGTCTGCGAGGCGTACAGGACGACCAGGCGGCGGCCGGACGGTGCGGCGCCGGGCTCGGGGACGGGGACGGGCGCCTGGACGGGCAGGGCGGCACGGGAGAACATCCCGGCGAGCACGCCGTCCACCCACAGCGCGTGGGCGGGGTCGAAGGGGGCGTCGGCCGGCAGCACGGGCACCGTGCCGGCCGGGGCGGCGGCCCCGAGGCCGGCCAAGTACCCCGCGAGGTAGCGGCGTTCGTGGTCGGCGAAGGCGGGCGGGCCGGCCAGGTCGGTGAGGGCGAAGAGCCGGGTGAGTGCGGCGACCGCGGTGCCCGTCCCGGCGCTCGCCGGGGCGAGGACGGGCTCGGGTGCCGGAGCGGCGGCCGGGGCGGTGACGGCGGCGACCCGGGTGAGCGAGACCGCGCAGGCCTTGAACTCCGGCTGGAAGGAGACCGGGTCGACCGCGTCGTTGGTGACCGCGTTGATGCCCAGGTACTCGCCGAACATGTCGTTCCAGTGGAAGGGCGCGAAGCAGGTGCCGGGCAGCACCCGGTCGGTGACCACCACGGGGAGCACCGCCCGGCCGCGTCGGGAGGCCACCTCCAGCCGGTCACCGTCGGCGGCCCGCAGCGCGGCGGCGTCCACCGGGTGGATCTCCACGAACGGGCCCGGGTTCAGCTTGTTGAGCTTGGTGACCTTGCCGGTCTTGGTGAGGGTGTGCCACTGGTGCTGCACCCGGCCGGTGTTCAGCACGAACGGGTAGTCGTCGTCGGGCAGTTCGGCGGGCGGCAGGTGCGGCCGGGCGTGGAACCGGGCCCGGCCGGAGTCGGTGGGGAAGGCGAGCCGCGGCCGGGTGCCGTCCGCACGCACCAGCGGCTCCTGGCTGACGCCGTCGTTGAGGTACCGCACCGGGTTGCGGTCCGGCCCGCCGGGTGCGCACGGCCACTGGGCCGGGCCCTCGCGCAGCCGCTCGTAGGAGATCCCGCGCAGGTCCCAGCCGGTCTTCGGGTTCCAGGCCTGCTTGAGCTCCTCGAAGACCTCCTCGGCCGAGCCGTAGCTGAAGGCCTCGGCGTGGCCCATGGCACAGGCGATGTCGGCGATCAGCCGCCAGTCGGGGCGGGCCTGGCCGGGGGCGTCCACCACGCCCTGGACGAGGGTGAGGTTGCGTTCGGAGTTGACCATGACGCCGTCCGACTCCGCCCAGAGCGTGGCGGGCAGCACCACGTCCGCGTAGGCGTTGGTCTCGGTCTCGGCGAACACGTCCTGGGCGATGACGAGTTCGGCCGCCTCCAGGCCCTCGATGACGGTGCGCCGGTTGGCCACCGAGGCGACCGGGTTGGTGCAGATGATCCAGCAGGCCTTGATCTCCCCCTCGGCCATCCGCTCGAACATCTCCACCGTGCCGGCGCCGGCCTCCGTGCGGACGCTCCCCCGCTCGATGCCCCACAGGTCCTCCATGAAGGCCCGTTCGGCCTCGACCAGGGTGGAGCGCTGGCCGGGCAGGCCGGGACCCATGTAGCCCATCTCGCGGCCGCCCATCGCGTTGGGCTGGCCGGTCAGCGAGAACGGTCCGCTGCCGGGGCGGCAGATCGCGCCGGTGGCCAGGTGCAGGTTGACCAGGGCGTTGGTGTTCCAGGTGCCGTGGGTGGACTGGTTGAGCCCCATCGTCCAGCAGCTCATCCACTCGCCCGCGGTGCCGATCCACTCCGCGGCCTGCCGCAGGTCGGCCTCGGCGAGGCCGGTCAGCTCGGCGACCGCGGCGGGCGGGTAGTCGGCGAGGAACTCGGGCAGCTGCTCCCAGCCCTCGGTGTGCTCCTCGATGAACGCCTCGTCGAGGTGCCCGCCGGCGACCAGCAGGTGCAGCAGGCCGTTGAGCAGCGCCAGGTCGGTGCCGGGGCGGACCTGCAGGAAGAGGTCGGCCTTCTCGGCGGTGGCGGTGCGGCGCGGGTCGACGACGACGAGCTTCGCGCCCGCCTTGACCCGCTCCATCATGCGCAGGAACAGGATCGGGTGGCAGTCCGCCATGTTGGAGCCGATGACCAGGAAGACGTCGGCCCGCTCGAAGTCCTCGTACGAGCCCGGCGGGCCGTCGGCGCCGAGCGAGAGCTTGTAGCCGGAGCCCGCACCGGCCATGCACAGGCGGGAGTTGGACTCGATCCGGGAGGTCCGCACGAAGCCCTTGGCCAGCTTGTTCGCCAAGTACTGCGCCTCCAGCGACATCTGGCCGGAGACGTAGAACGCCAGCGCGTCCGGCCCGTGTTCGTCGACGATCGCGCGCAGCCGTCCGGCGACGGCGACGACGGCCGCGTCCACGTCGACGGCGGCCGGCTCCTCGCCGCGGCCGGTGCGGACGAGGGCGGTGCCGAGCCGGCCGGGTGCGGCCATCAGGTCGGCGTGGGTGGCGCCCTTGGTGCAGAGCCGACCCGCGTTCGCGGGGTGGGCCTGGTCGCCGGAGGCCTTGACGACCCTCCGGCGACCGTCGGCCTCCCGGGCCACGTCCAGGACGATGCCGCAGCCGACCCCGCAGTACGAGCAGGCCGTCCTCACCCGGCTGGTCTCCTGCTGCGTCGTCGGCACCGTCACGGCTGCCCCTCTCGTGGCCGCCGGTCCCCGGGACCCGCCTGCGGTGGACGGGGCCGCGCCGACCGGCCCGGTGGGACGCTCCCACCTGTGTCCAACGAACGTAGGAAGGCCCT
The DNA here is from genome assembly GCF_025655475.1 of Kitasatospora sp. DSM 101779. Lineage (GTDB taxonomy): Bacteria > Actinomycetota > Actinomycetes > Streptomycetales > Streptomycetaceae > Kitasatospora. The sequence continues at coordinate 2,233,877 of NZ_JAHTIK010000001.1, forward strand.
GTTGCGCGGAGGTGTCGTGCGGGGTGACCCGGCCGTTACGCCTGCCGCACGGATGAACCCTCCGAGTGTGAGGCCCGGGGGTGACGGCGACAAGGGGTCATTCGGCGGGGGTGAGCTCGGCCATCTCGCCCCAGCCGTCGACCGGCGCCTCGACGTAGATGATCTGCGGCTTGGCCGCGATGGCCTGCGGAAGCTCGGCCATCGCGGCCTTGAAGTGGTCGGAGTTCACGTGGGCGGCGCCGGCGTCGGCGTCCGCGAAGGCCTCCAGCAGGACGTACACCTGCGGGTCGTCCACGCTGCGGGACCACTCGAAGAAGATGTTGCCGGGCTCCTCGCGGGTGGCCCGGGTGAACGCGTCGACCCGCGACATCCAGCTGTCGGCGTACTCGCGCCGGGCGGTGAACTTGACGTTGATCAGGATCATGGCGTGCTCCTCGATGGAGTTGCAGGGATGGGGCGGTGACGGCCGCTCAGCCGAACTGCCGCGCGGCGCGGGTCAGGACGCCGCCGATCCGGCCGCGCGCGGCCCGGTCGGCGGTGGGCAGCGAGACGGACAGCGCCCGGTCCGGCCCGCCACCGGTGGGCGGCAGCGGCACGGCCAGGCACATCCAGTCGGGGTCGTACTCGCCGACCGAGACCGCGAGGCCGAGCCTGCGGACGAGGCCGAGTTCGGCCTCCAGCCGGTCGGGGTCGGTGATGGTGTGCTCGGTGAACCGGGGCAGGCCGTGCTCGGCGAGGTAGCGGCGGCGGGCCGGACGGGACAGTCCGGCGAGCAGCACCTTGCCGTGGGCGGTGGCGTGCGCGTGCGGTTCGGTCCCGGCCTCGAAGGGGTCGCCGTAGGCCGCGGCCGGCCCGGTGCTCTCCACCACGGCGATCCGGCCGTCCCGGTAGGTGCTGTAGTACGCGGGGGTGCCGGCCGCCCGGGCCACCCGGAGCAGCAGGTCGCGGACGTCGGGCTCGGCGGGCTCCCTGCGCCGGTACGCCCGGTGCAGGGCGGGGATCCGCGGCCCGAGCACGTAGCCGCCGCGGGTGCGGGCGAGGTGGCCGCGGGCGGTGAGCGGCCCGAGCAGGGTGTAGACGGTGGAGAGCGAGCAGCCGAGCCGGACGGCGAGGTCGCGGGCGGCGACGGGGCCGGGTGCGTCGGCGACGGCGTCCAGCAGGTCGAGCGCCCGGTCGAGCGACTGCGGGCCGTGCGCGGCGGCGATGGCGGGCTCCTCTCGGCGCGGGGCCCGTGCGGGCCGGTCGCCCCCCAGCCTGCCCGAGCCCGGGCCCGCCGCCCAAACCCGCCGCGCGGTCATTCCGGCGGTGCCGGAAAGTGCCGTGCCCGGCAGTGCCGGAGCGGCTCAGGCCGCGAGGTCCTCCCGGTCCTCGCCGTCCTCGTCCGGTTCCTCCGCCTCGTCGCCGCCCGGCCCCTTGCCGCGGACGTGGGCGGGCAGCGCCGTGGTGCAGAGGAAGCCCACCAGGGCGATGCCGCCGCTGGCGAGGACGGCGACCTTGAGTCCCGTGATCTGGGCGTCCCGGTAGTTGTCGACGATGGCGTCCGCCTCCGCGGGCGGGATCGAGGTCTGCTCCAGGGCGTCGGCGACGCCGTCCGCGGGGACGAAGGTGAGGCCGGCCTCGATCCGGGTGCCGGCCTGCCGGGCCACCTCGTCGGAGATCCGCGGGTCGTTCTCGATCAGGTTGCCCAGCGAGGCGGCGAGCGCGCCGATCAGGATGGCGCCGATCAGCGCGGTGCCGAGCGAGGAGCCGAGGTTCTGGGCGGTGTACTGGAGACCGCCGGCCTCGCTGCGGTCGGCGGCGCCGACGCTGGACTGCACGACGTTGCCGAGCTGCGAGGCGAGCATGCCCATCCCGAGGCCCATCACGGCCATGGCGAGGGCGAAGGAGGCGTCGTTCAACTCGGGGTCGATGGTGGCGAGCAACCAGACGATGGAGGCGAGCAGCACCAGGAACCCGGCCCGGACGATGGTGCGCGGCGAGGCGATCCGCAGCATCAGCGAGCCGCTCATCGAGGCGATGAGCATGGTGGCGGACACCGGCAGCAACCGCAGTCCGGTCTCGAAGGCGTCCTCGCCCAGCACCACCTGCAGGTACAGCGGGATCACGAAGAACAGGCCGAGCAGGATGGTGTTCTGGTTGAACAGCGTGACCAGACCGGAGCGCAGCGCCCGGACGCGGAACAGGCCGAGGTGCACCAGCGTCGGCAGTCCCTCGGCCTCCCGGCCGTGCTCCCAGCGGGCGAAGAGGAACAGCAGCAGCCCGCCGAGGGTGATCACGAAGAGGGTCGGCGAGAAGCCGAGGACGGTGAACGGCGGGTTCCGCGGCTCCAGCCAGCCCCAGCTGCTGCTCTGCAGCACCGCGAGGACGACCAGGGCGAGTCCGGCCGCGGAGAGGGCGACCGCCACCAGGTCGATCCTCGGCCGCTCCTTCGGCGCCTCCTCGGGTGGGATCCAGCCGATCAGGCAGAGCATCGCGATCACCAGTACGACCTCGCCGGCGAAGACCAGCCGCCAGGTCAGGTAGGTGGTGACCCAGCCGCCGAGCAGCGGGCCGACGGCGATTCCGGCGCCGGCGAGACCGCCGATCACGCCGTAGGCGACGGCCCGGTCGCGGCCCCGGTAGGCGCCCGCGACCAGGGCCGCGAGGGCGGGCAGCACGAGTGCCGCGCCGAGTCCCTCGATGACGGACCAGCCGAGTGCGAGCACCCACAACTTCGGGGCGACCGCGGTCAGGCCGGAGCCGATCGCGTAGACGACCAGACCGACCACGAAGGTGCGGCGGCGGCCGTACATGTCACCGATCTTGCCGCCGGTGAGCATGAAGGCCGCCATCACCAGGGTGTACAGGGTGATGACCCCCTGGATCGCGGTGACCTCGGTGTCGAAGTCCTCGACGAGCTGACTGATCGACACGTTCATCACCGAGGCGTCCAGCACCATGAGGAACTGGCCCGTGCCGAGGACGATCAGCGGCTTCCACCGGTTCACCGCACCTCCAGGGGGTCTGGCACCGGCTGACACCGGCTCGGTCAGCCGTTGAGGATCCGGGCCTTCTGCGCCTCGAACTCGGCCTCGGTGAGGATGCCCTGCTCCTTGAGGGTGGCGAGCTCCTTCAGCTGGTCGATCTTGCTGTCCATGCTGACCGGGGCGGCGGCCGGCTCGGGCGGGGGAGGCGGCGGTGCCTGCTGGTAGGAGACCTGCTGCGGGGGCGGGGCCTGCTGGGCCTCCTGCTCGGCCCACCGGCCGGCCTGCCGCCGGGACACGCGGTTGGACACCGCCGTGGCGGTGCCCGCGACCACGGCGGTACGGGCGACTCCTCGGATCAGTCCGGGCATGGTTCTCTCCTTCGGTCTTCCGGTGCCGACGGCGGGCCGGTCACTCCTCGGACTCGAGCGCGTCCAGCGCGGCGACGAGGTCCGGCAGCGGGATGCGGCCGCTGGCCACCAGCTGGGCGCCGCCACGGCGCAGTGCCGCGGCGAACGGCGCGGCCCAGAGGTTCTCGTAGACGATCAGGCCGGCCGAGTTGCCGGGCTCCAGGGCGGCTGCGGCCTCGTCGAGGTCCTCCGAGCCGAGCAGGCCGGAGGCCGCGCCCTCGAAGACCGCGAGGTCGAGTTCGCCGTCGCCGGTCATGTCGGCGATCTCCAGCCCGACGACGGAGCCGTCGAGCTCCTTCTTCATGAACATCAGGTCGATGATCCGGATGATGCCCCGGTCGACCAGGTCGACGAGCAGCGGCAGGCCCTCCCCGGTCATCTTGCTGCCGGGGAACTCGATCACCACGTAGTCGATCGGGCCCATCTCGTTGAGTTCGTCGGTCACATCGACTCCTCGGGTGCGGGTGCGGGTGGGGGCTCAGGAGGCCGGCGGCCCGGCCTGGGGGCGCCCGCCGTAGGCGATCAGCGCGTACAGGGCGATCACGTCGATGGCGATGACCAGCACGGACCAGACCGGGTACGACGGGATGAAGGCCATCTGGGCGAAGGCGTTGAGGACGAGGACGGCCACACCGAACCAGCGGGCGAGCTGGTTGCGGGCGAGGACGCCGGCGGCGGCGAAGCCCTGGGCGACGGCGAGGCCGAGCATGGCCCAGCCCCAGGCGCGCAGGTCGCCGAAGACGAAGCGGGCGTCGCCGACGAACACCTTGGACTGCGCGATCGCCGCGATGCCGTCGAGTCCGTTGAACAGGGCGAGGACGCCCAGCATGACGGCGGCGAACATCCGCATGGACTCGCCCTGCTCGGCCGCCCGGGGCGGCGTCGGCCGGAAGCCGCCGGCGGTGTGGGGTGCGGTCGCCATCGAGACCTCCGTACGGGTGTCCTGGACAGTCCCCCAGATCAGGGTGCGGGCAACCCGGCGGCTCCGCACCACCCGGCGCGGGTGACCGGCCGTCGCGGCGGTCACCCTCCGTGCGTTGCGGCCGCCCGGGGGTGTACCGATGATTGAAGCCGGGACGACGTGTGCACCCGGCGCGCGCCCTGGACTCCGGTGGTCGCCATGCCAGACAGCTCAGGAAATCGGCGGCCGACCGCCGCCAGCCCGCCGGCCCCGGCCCCCTCGGTTCCGTCCCGGCCCGCTGCTGCGAACGGCGACCCCGTGCTGGCCGCCCGCTTCGCGGCGCCGCCCGTCCCCCGCACCTTCGTCCGCCGCGACCGGCTCGCCGAACGGCTCACCGCGGGCCTGCAGCGGCCGCTCGTCCTGGTGAACGGTCCGGCCGGAGCCGGCAAGACCCTGCTGGTCGCGGACTGGGCGGCGCGGGCCACCCTGCCCGGGCCCGTCGTCTGGCTCACCCTGGAGCGCGGCGACGAGGCGCCCGGGGTGTTCTGGGCGCAACTGCTCGCGGCGCTGCGGCACGCCGGCATCCCGCTGCCCGCGGACGTGGCCGGCCCCACCCGCGCCGCCGAGGTGGACCTCGCCCTGCCGGACCGGCTGGCGGCCGGGCTGAACGGGCGCGGCACCCCGGTCGTGCTGGTGCTGGACGAGTTTGAGCACGTCACCTCACCGGCCGTCGCCGAGGCGCTGGACGGGCTGCTGCGGCACGCGGCGGGCGGGCTGCGGCTGGTCCTGATCAGCCGTGACGAGCCGCTGCTGCCGCTGCACCGCTACCGGGCCGCCGACGCCGTCGCCGAGATCCGCGGCACCGACCTCGCCTTCACCCCCGAGGAGACCGCCGTGCTGCTCGCCCGGCACGGGCTGGCCCTCTCCGCGGAGGGCGTGCAGGCGCTCGCCCGCCGGACGGAGGGGTGGGCGGCGGGCCTGCGGCTGTGCGCGCTCGCCACCGAGAACGCCGACGACCCGGAGGCCTGCCTGCGCGAGTTCGAGGCCGGCAACAGCACGGTCGCGGACTTCCTGCTCGCCGAGGTGCTGCAGGCGCAGCCCGCGGAGACCCAGGACCTGCTGCTGCGCACCAGCATCCTGGAGCGGACCCACACCGGGCTGGCGGACGCCCTGACCGGCCGACAGGACGCCGCCCGCATCCTGGAGGAGCTGCGGCACGCCAATGCCTTCGTCACCCCGCTCGGGCACGCCTGGTACCGGCAGCACACGCTGTTCGCGGAGATCCTCCGGGTGCACCTGCGCGCCCGGTACCCGGGCCTGGAGCAGGAGCTGCACCGGCGGGCGGCCCGCTGGCTGCACGACGCCGGGCGGCTCGCCGACGCGCTGCCGCACGCCGCGGCGGCCGGGGACTGGGAGACGGCGGCCCGCTGGCTGGTCGACGACCTGGCGGTCGGTCAGCTGCTGGCCGGGCTGGACGCCGCCCGGCTGAGCGCGCTGTTCGCCCGGATGCCGGAGCAGGCCGACGGGCCGGCCGTGGCGCTCGTCCGGGCCGCACGGGCACTCGCCCGGTGGGACGTCGACCGCGCTCTGGTGCACCTCGGCCGGGCCGACGAGCTCGCGCCGCCAGGCACCGGCAGCGCCGCCGCCCGGCTGAGCGGCGCGGTGCTGCGCGTCCTGGCGGCCCGGCTGCTCGGCTCCGCGGACATGGCGGAGAACGCCGCGGAGAGCGCCGCCGAGCTGGAGCGCGAGGTACCGGAGGAGCGGCTGCGGGCGCACCCGGAGCTGAAGGCCCTGCTGCTGGCCGCGCTCGGTTCCGCCCAGTTGTGGGAGGGCCGGTTCGACGCGGCGCGGGCCGGCCTGACGGCGGCCGCCGGGGCTGCGGGCGGTGCGGCGCAGGCTGCCGTCCGGCACGAGTCGCTGGGCCGGCTGGCGCTGATCGACCTGCTGCTCGGCTCACCCGGCCGGGCGGAGGCGCACGCGGTGGAGGCGATCGCGGAGGCCGCCCGGTGCGGGCTGCCGCCCTCGGCGCACAGCGGCGTCGGCCACCTGGTGCTGGCGGAGATCGCCTTCGACCGGGACGACCTGACCGTCGCCCGGACGGCACTGGAGCGGGCCGAGGCCGGGTCGGGCGCCCGCCACGACCCGCTGCTGGTGGTCGGCCTGGCGGTGCTGCGGGCGAAGCTGCTGCTGCACTCCGGGGACGCCCGCGGCGCACTGATGGCGCTGGCCGCCGCGGAGCGCCCGGCACCGGCCGACAAGCCCTCCCCCTGGGCGCGCGAGCGGATCGCGCTCGGGCAGTGCGCGGCCCAGCTGGCGGCCGGTGACCCGGCGGCCGCGCTGCGGGTGCTGTCCGCCGCCGGCGAGGGGCCGGAGCCTGCCGTCGCCGCCGCGCAGGCGCTCCTGGCCGCGAACGATCCGCGGG
>NZ_JAHTIK010000001.1:2240597-2249131 GCF_025655475.1 Kitasatospora sp. DSM 101779
GGGCCCAGCTGGTCCGGGCCCGGGCGGCCTCCGCCGTCGGGGACCCGGCGGCGGCCCACCGGCTGCTGGCGCAGGCACTGGCCGCGGCCCGCCCGGACCGGCTGCGCCGCCCGTTCCGGGAGGCCGGCCCGTGGGTGCGGCGGCTGCTGCAGGAACGTCCGGCCCTCGCCCACGCCCACGGCTGGCTGCCCCGGGACCTGGTCGCCGGACTCCCCCGTCCGGGTGACGAACCGGCACCCGCCCGCGTGGTGGAGCAGCTGAGCGAGCGCGAGCACGACGTGCTCGTCCGGGTGGCGCAGCTGATGTCCACCGACGAGATCGCCGCCGACCTTCACCTGTCGGTGAACACCGTGAAGACGCATCTGAAGAGCATCAACCGCAAGCTGTGCGCCACCCGCCGCGGGGAGGCGGTGCGCCGGGCCCGGCAGCTGCACCTGCTCTGAGCGGCCGGGCGGGTCCCACCCCGACCGGGTGATGACCCAACCGGCCGTACCGGCGACGGTGGAGCAGGGGGTCCGAGGCCGTGGGGTACCGAGGGAAGCGTGTGCCCATGCACTACGAGATCCGCGTCGCCGGGACGATGTCGGAGACGATGCTCTCCGAGGGGTTCCCCGAGCTCGACAGCTACGTCGTCCCGAGCCAGACGGTGCTGTACGGCCAGGTGGTCGACGAGGCGCACCTGTACGGCCTGCTGGCCCGGTTCCGGGCGCTCGGCCTGCGGGTGGTGGAGTTCCGGCAGCTGCCGGACTGAGATCGGGGCCCGGCAGCCGCCGGACTGAGAGCGGGGCCCGGCAGCCGCCGGGTTCGGCCCGTGCGCACGAGGGCGCCGGATCGCCGCGGTGGCGGTCCGGCGCCCCTTCCGGTCCTGGCGGTCAGGCCAGGACCTTCGCCTTGGCCTGCTGGTACTCCGCGTCGGTGATCGCCCCGCTCTTCTGCAGTTCGGCGAGCTTGGCGAGTTCGTCGACGTGACTGGACGGTGCCGGGCCGGAGCCGGCCGCGGCTTCTTGGACGTAGGAGCGGAAGTCCTGTTCGGCCTGCATCCGCATCTGCATCTCGCGTTCGCCCATGCCCCTACCGCGGGCGATCAGGTAGACGAACACGCCGAGGAAGGGGATCAGGATCAGGAAGATGCACCAGCCGGCCTTGCCCCAGCCGCCGACCGAGTCGTCCCGGAAGAGGTCGCCGAAGATCCGGAACAGCAGGAAGAACCAGAGGATCCAGAGGAAGAACCACAGCATGGTCCAGAAGATGTTGAGCAGCGGGTAGTCGTCCACCGTGCGCCTCCTGTCACGGGCGCCTGCCCCGGGGGGTGCGGCAGGCGGGTTGCTCCGGATCAACCGTCCCCGGAGCGGGGGGCGCCCGCACCACCCGGCGCGGGTGATCTCCGCCGGCCGCGGCGGCGGGAGACTGGGTGCTCCGGGCGCCCCGTGCGCCGGCTCCGCCGAACGAGGGAGCACACCATGACCGCACCCTCCCGTCCCGCCCCCGCGGACCCGCAGGACCTGCTGACCGGTCTCGGCAGGTCGTGGCTGTGGCCGCTGTCCTTCGGAGTGCTGACCGTGGTGGCGGGCGTCGTGATGCTCGCCTGGCCCGAGGAGACCACCCGGGTGGTCGCCATCATCATCGGCCTGCAGCTGCTGGTGGCCGGGGCGGTCCGCTTCGTCACCGCCTTCACGCACGAGGACGGCACCGGCGGCCGGGTGCTGCACGTGCTGATCGCGCTGCTGTCGGTGGTGGCGGGTGTGCTGGTGCTGCGCCACCAGTTGCAGACCGTCGGCTTCCTGGCGATCGTGGTCGGCCTCTACTGGCTGCTGGCCGGGATCGTGACGCTGTTCGTGGCGATCTCCAACAGGGCGATGCCGGGCCGCGGGCTCGCGGTCTTCCTGGGCGCGATCGGGGTGATCGCGGGCATCGTGGTGCTCGCCTACCCGGTCGAGTCCGCCGTCGCGCTGGCCAGACTGCTCGGGCTGTGGCTGGTGCTGCTCGGCCTGATCGAGATCGGCGGCGCCTTCGTGCTCCGCTCGGCGCTGCGCCGGACGGAGGTGCAGATGCGCTGAGGGCCGCCGGGCGGGACGGCGTACCGGCCGCCCCGCCCGGCCCTGCTGCGCCCGGTGCCGTCAGCGCGCCCGGCGGGCGGCCAGCAGTGCGCCGTCCAGCGGGAGTTCGGCGACGCCGGTGAGGTCGAAGCCGGCCTCGGCGAGCAGCCGCCCGTAGTGCTCGGCGGTGCGCTCCCGGCCGCCGACGTTGCACAGCATGTGGACGTCCCAGGGCACGGCCAGCGACGGCCCGGCGTCCTCCTCGGCGGGCAGCAGCCGCTCCACCACGAGGAGTTCGGCGTGCTCGGGCACCGCCTCGGCGAGCCGGCGCAGGATGGCCAGGCACTGCCGGTCGTCCCAGTCGTGCAGCACCCGGGAGAGCAGGTAGACGTCACCGCCGGCGGGCACCCCGTCGGTGAAGTCGCCGGTCACCAGCCGGCAGCGGTCGGCGCAGCCCGCCTTCGTCAGGGTCTCCCGGGCGGCTTCCACCACGTGCGGGCGCTCCAGCAGGACGCCCTCCAGGTGCGGGTGGGCGGTGAGCACCCCGGAGAGCAGGGCGCCGTTGCCGCCGGCGACGTCCACCACGACCCGGGCGGAGGTGAAATCGACGAGCTCGGCGATCGGGTCGAACATCTGGGTGCTGGCGGCCATCGACCGGTCGAACAGGTCGGCGAGCTGCGGGTCCGCCGCGAAGTGGGTGAAGTGGTGGGCGCCGTAGGTGTGTTCGAAGGCGTCCCGGCCGGTGCGGACGGCGTACCCGAGGGCACCGAAGGAGCGGTAGAACGGGCCGCCGTAGAGCAGGGCGAGCGGGTGCAGCGACCGGTCGGCCCCGGTGCGCAGCAGCCGGCCGAGCTCGGTGGGGCGGTGCGCGCCCGCGCCGTCGGGGGCGAACACCCCGAGTGCGGTGAGGTAGCGCAGCAGGCGCTGCAGGCGGTCGGGGTGGGTGCCGGTGAGTTCGGCGAGCCGCTCGGTGGACGGTCGGGGAGCGGTGTCGAGGTGGTCGGCGAGCCGCAGTTCGGCGGCGACCGCGACGGCCTGGGTGGCCCAGGCGCCGGTCATCAGGTGCAGCAGCCGCTCGGCCGGGCGGTCGCCGGTGCTGCCGTGGGCGGCGAGGACCGCGGCGTGGTGGCCGGTGGTGTTGAGCTCCAGCCGCCGGTGGCCGGAGTCGGCGCCGGTGCGGAAGTAGAGGACGGTGGTGTCCTCGTGGGCGTTGTGCCCGCCGCCGTCGGCGGTGGTGCGGCCGCCGTCGAGCAGGGTGGCGCGCAGTCCGGCGAGCACCACCGGGTCGGGCGTGGTGACCTCCAGGGCGAGGTGCGCCTCGTTGTCGTGGGCGCGCTCGCCTGCGGCGAGGGTGTCGAGGCCGGAGCCGGGCGGGACGGCGAGCGCGAAGACCTCGATCTCGCAGGGGCTGCCGTCGGCGGCGGTCACCGGGGCTCGGAGGATGCCGACCTCCAGGCTGTCCGCGCTGCGCCCGTAGCGTCGGGCGAGCCGCTCACGGACGACCGTGCTGGGGGTGACCGGACCGGCGTCCAGCCCTTCCGCGCGGAGCAGGGCGTGCAGTTCGCCGAGCGAGCTCGGGAAGACCAGGACGGCGGCGTGGGTGAAGCGGGCGTGTGCGGCGACGGCGTCCCGCTCGGCGGGTGCGAGTCCGGGCAGCAGGTCGGCGAGGACGGTGGCGGTGTCGTTGGCCGCGACGAAGGCGGCGGCCCGGCGGATGCGGTCGAGGTCGTGCGGATGCAGGCGCGGCTGTGCCGCGCCGGGCGGGTTGCCCATGCGGTTGTCTCCCCCGTGGAGCGGGTTGTTCGGGCTATGAATTGACTGACTGTCAGATACCGACGTAGTTCTCGGCGAAGTGGTCCTGGTGCCGGCGGGAGGTCCGCAGGCTCTCCAGCCGGGCCTGTTGCAGGGCGCGCAGGAAGACGGCGTCGTCGCCGCCGCCGGCCGGACCGTGCAGCAGGTTGATCATCCAGTGCGAGAACTCCTGCGCCCGCCATATCCGCGGCAGGCAGTCGGCGGAGTAGCGGGCGAGCAGCTGCTCGTCGCCGCCGCGCAGGGCGGCGACCAGGCCCCGGGCGAGGATCTCGGCCTCCATGACGGCGAGGTTGGCGCCCTTGGCGGCCGCCGGGCTGATCAGACCGGCGGCGTCGCCGACCAGGAACAGCCGGCCGTACTGGATCGGATCGAGGACGTCGGAGGTCATCTCGACCGTCCGGCGTTCCAGGATCGGCCCCTCGTGCAGCGTCCCGTGCCGGTCGGCGCGCATCCGGTGGGCGAGTTCGGCCCAGATCAGGGCCTCCGACCGGGCGTCCGGGGACTCGCCGCGCGGCACCTGCAGGTAGTAGCGGGTGATGTCGGGGGTGCGGGCCATGTGGCCGGCGAAGCCGTCCTCGTGGACGGCGTAGGCGACGGCGGCCATGCTCTGCGGGGCGGCGGCGAGCAGGGCCAGCCAGGTGACGCCGTGGTCGCGGCGGTAGCGGCGGACGGCGCCGGCCGGGACGGCGGTGCGGGCGGTGCCGTGCCGGCCGTCGCAGCCGGCGACGAACCGGGCCTGCAGCCGGCGCAGGGTGCCGTCCGCGGACTGCGCGGTGACCGCCGGGCGGTCGCCGGTGAGCCCGGTGATGCCGACCACCGGGGTCTCGAAGCGCAGGTCACCGCCGCGGGCGAGGAACTCGGCGACCAGGTCGCGGACGAGGTGCTGCTGCGGGTAGACGGTGTGCGCCTCGCCGCGGCCGAGGCTGCCGTAGTTCAGGTGGAACTCGCCGCCGTCGGTGCGGAAGGCGCAGGTGTCGTGCTGCTGACCGTCCTTCAGCAGACCGCCGGCGAGGCCGTTCTCGGTGAGCACCCGGACGGTGTTCGCGGCCAGGAACCCGGCCCGGGCGCGCTGCTCGACGTGGGCGCGGCTCTGCCGTTCGAGGACGGTGCAGCGCACCCCCGCGGCGAGCAGCAGGTTGCCGAGGACCAGCCCGGCCGGCCCTGCGCCGACGATCAGGACCTCGGCGGCGTCCTCGGCCGCGGTGTCTGCGGGCATGGTGTCTCCGGACATGGTGTCTCCGGACATGGTGGTGCTCCCCCCGTGAACGATCTTCCGACAGGCTGCCCGGTGCGGGCCCCGGTGCGGGCCCCGGTTCGGTGGCCGGCGGCCCCCGAGCCGCCGAACATTCCTCCAACGGCCGAGGGCGGCGACGGGTTTCGGGTGGCGGAGAAAGGTTTACCCAGGTGGCCGGATGTCACTGCGCCGCCGCCGCAGGTTCACTCGCCGTTCGGTGGGCGCGGCGTAGCGTTCGCGGCGCGGCCGCACACCCGGCGGCCCGCCGCCACGTCCTGGGGGTCACCACCATGCGCTCCGCCCAGCCCCGGCACTACCTCATGTGCCGTCCCACCCACTTCGACGTCGTCTACTCCATCAACCCGTGGATGGACCCGGGCAAGCCCGTCGACACCGCGCTCGCGGTCGCCCAGTGGGAGCAGCTCCGCCAGGTGTACCTGGAGCTCGGACACACCGTGGACACCGTCGAACCGGTGCCCGGCCTGCCGGACATGGTCTTCGCCGCCAACGGCGCCACGGTGCTGGACGGCCGGGCGCTGGTCGCGCGGTTCCGCGACCGCGAGCGGGCGGACGAGGCCCCCGCCTACCGCGAGCGGCTGCTCGGCCTCGGCCTGGCCGAGGTGGCGACCGCCGGCTTCGTGAACGAGGGCGAGGGCGACTACCTGCTCTGCGGGGACCTGCTGCTGGCCGGCACCGGCTTCCGCAGCGACCCGCGCTCGCACGCCGAGGCGCAGGAGTTCTTCGGCCGCCCGGTGATCGGGCTGACCCTGGTCGACCCGCGCTTCTACCACCTGGACACCGCCCTCGCGGTGCTGGACGAACGGACGGTCGCCTACTACCCGGAGGCGTTCACCCCGGGCAGCCGGGCGGTGCTGCGGCGGCTCTTCCCGGACGCGGTGATCGCCACGGCCGAGGACGCCGCCGTCTTCGGCCTCAACGCGGCCTCGGACGGCCGGCACGTCGTGCTGCCGCAGAACGCGACCGCGCTCGCCGAACAGCTGCGCGAGCGCGGCTTCGAACCGATCGGTCTCGATCTGTCGGAGCTCCTGAAGGCCGGCGGAAGCGTCAAGTGCTGCACCCTGGAGCTGCGAACGGCCTGATCCCGCACGGGAGAAGGCGCAGGCAGACGGGCACGGGGGCCCGCCGGACGGCTCGCGGAGCCGGCGGCGGGCCCCGGCGCGTCCGGCGTCGTCCGACCGGTGCGACGCGCTCCGCAGCCGCTCCGCACGCCCGGTTCTGTCCGCCGCCGTCCGGCCCTGTCGATCACCGGTCAATCCTTTCTGCCGGTGATTTCACCTGATGGGGTGGCGGACGGCCAGCCGGACGGATCAAGGGTCCGTGACGATCTAGTGTTCCGTTCCGGGTGCCCGTCCGCCGCACACGACAGGACGCCGCCTTCCCTTCCCGACACAGGATCTGACGCTCCGCCATGTCCGCGTGCTGGCGGCGCACCATACGAAGGAGAACCCTGCCGATGTCCGTGGACGCGAGCCCGGAGGCACCGCAGGTGCAGCAGCAGTCCAGCCTCACCACGGCTGCCGCCCGCAATCTCGCCACGACCACCAAGTCAGCCCCGCAGATGCAGGAGATCACCTCCCGCTGGCTGCTGCGGGTCCTGCCCTGGGTGCAGACCGCCGGCGGCGCCTACCGGGTGAACCGCCGCCTGACCTACGCGGTCGGCGACGGCCGGATCGAGTTCGTCAAGACCGGCTCCCAGGTCCGGGTGATCCCCCGCGAGCTCGGCGAACTCGCCCTGCTGCGCGGCTTCGAGGACGTCGACGTGCTCACCGTGCTGGCCGACCGCTGCGTCCAGCGGGACTTCGGGCCGGGCGAGGTGCTGGCCGAGCGGGACACCCCGTCCGACCGGATCCACCTCATCGCGCACGGCAAGGTCAGCCGGGTCGGCAGCGGCCGGTACGGCGACGACACCGAGCTCGGCGTGATCGGCGACGGCGACCGCTTCGGCGAGTCCGCGCTGCTCGACCCCGACGCCGTCTGGGACTACACCGCGAAGTCCCTCACTGCCGGAACGATCCTCTCGCTCTCCCGCACCGAGTTCGAGGCCGTGCTGGCCGGCTCCCCCGCGCTGCAGGCGCACATCCACGAGTTCCGCTCGCTGCCCGCGCAGCGGCAGAACGAGCGCGGCGAGGCCGAGATCGCCATGTCGGCCGGCCACACCGGCGAGCACCAGCTGCCCGGCGCCTTCGTCGACTACGAGCTGCGCCCCCGCGAGTACGAGCTGAGCGTCGCACAGACCGTGCTCAAGGTGCACACCCGGGTCGCCGACCTCTACAACCAGCCGATGAACCAGATCGAGCACCAGCTGCGGCTGACCATCGAGGCCCTGCGCGAGCGCCAGGAGCACGAGCTGGTCAACAACCCGGAGTTCGGCCTGCTGCACAACGCCGACTTCGACCAGCGGATCCAGACCCACTCCGGCCCGCCCACCCCGGACGACCTGGACGAGCTGCTGAGCCGCCGCCGGGACTCGGAGTACTTCCTCGCCCACCCGAAGACCATCGCCGCCATCGGCCGCGAGCTCAACTCCCGCGGGCTGTACCCGGACCACGTCGACCTGGGCGGTCAGAAGGTGCCGGCCTGGCGCGGGGTGCCGATCCTGCCCTGCAACAAGATCCCGATCACCAAGGAGCACACCAGCTCGATCCTGGTGATGCGCACCGGCGAGGACAACCAGGGCGTGATCGGCCTGCACCAGACCGGCATCCCGGACGAGTACCAGCCGAGCCTGTCCGTCCGCTTCATGGGCATCGACGACAAGGCCCTCATCTCGTACCTGGTCACCGCCTACTACTCGGCGGCGATCCTGGTGCCGGACGCGGTCGGTGTGCTGGAGAACGTCGAGATCGCGGGCGGCCGCGGCTGACCGGGTGAAGGCCGTAACCCGGCTGTGCAAGATCGAGTTGACACGGTGTCGGGCTGCCCGTTCGGGTGCCCGGCACCGCCTCGTGTCCGCCCTCCGATCGTCACCGAACCACCGTCGACGCGCCGTCGCCGGAACGAAAGGCACCAGATCCACCATGCCGGGACCGATCACCCCGCAGGCCCGCGGCGTCCGACTGGCCGGCGCCGTGCTCGGCGCGACCGCCGCCTGCGCCCTGCTGACCGGTGCCGCGTGCGGACGGTCCGCCGCCCCCGGGGTCGACACGGACGTCGACTCCTGCGCCCGGGTCGCCGTCTCGGTGACCGGTGCCGGCGGTGTCGACATCGAGGTGGAGGTGTGGACGGACGTCTCGATCGACCTGGACATGGACGCGGTCACCGCCGCCGCCCACCACCCCGGGCAGCCGTCCCTGCCGGCCCACCCGGGCCAGCCCCACCCCGGGCACCCGGCCCATCCGACGCACCCCACGCACCCCACGCACCCCGCGCACCCGACCCACCCACCGCACCCCACCAAGCCGCCGAAGCCGCCGAAGCCGCCGCACCCGTGC
>NZ_JAHTIK010000001.1:2249533-2253649 GCF_025655475.1 Kitasatospora sp. DSM 101779
CCGCTGCCGCCCGAGCCCGCGCCCTCGTCCCCGGCTGCGGCGCCCGCCGTCGAGCCCCCGGCGCCGGAGCCCGCGCCGCCGGCCCCGCCCGCTCCCGCACCGCGGAAGATCCGGATGCCTCCGGCCCAGCCGGCCGTCGCACCCGCCCGGCACCGGAGCAGTTCGCCGGTGACCACGATGATGATCGTCACCGTCCCCGCCGTCCTCGCCGCCGCGGCCGCCAAGGTCCGCGGCAAGGCCGCCGCCCGCGGCAGCCGGTCCTGACCGAGCGGTCCCGCCGTCTCCGACCGGCCGTCGGCCGGTCGGCCATCCAGTCCTGAACAGGAGTTGTCATGTCGGAGTGGCTCGCCCTGGCGATCGCCATGGCGGCGTCCGTCCTGGTCGTCGTCGCCGTGGTGGTGCTGCGCCAGCGACGGGTCGGGGAGGACGACGACCCGTCCGAGACCCCGGACGTCATCGAGTACATCACCATGATGATCGGCGTGGTCTACGCGATCGTGCTCGGCCTCGCCATCGCAGGTGTCTGGGAGGCCCGCAGCGCCGCCCAGGACGAGGTGCTGAACGAGGCGCAGGCCCTGCACGAGGTGAGCGCCCGGGCCGAGGTGTACCCGGCCGACTTCCGGGCCCGGGTCCGCGGCGACGTGGACGCCTACGTGTCCTTCGTGGTGAACACCGAGTGGGATCACATGCGCGAGAACGGCGAGATCTCGCCGCGCGGCACCGAGCTGCTCGCCAAGCTGCGCCAGGACGTCGCCTCGCGGACCCCGCAGTCCGACCTGGAGGCACAGGTCTACCAGCCGATCATGGACCGGATCGCGGCGGCCGACGAGTCCCGCAACACCCGCGGGCAGAGCACCGGCCCGACCATGCCCGGGGTGGTGTGGTTCGGTCTGATCGTCGGCGCGGTGGTGACCGTCGGCATGGTCTTCGCGCTGCAGATCCGGCGCTCCCCGCGGGAGTTGATCCTGGCCGGCACCTTCAGCGCGCTGATCGCCTTCCTGCTGTTCCTGATCTGGGACTTCGACGATCCTTTCGGCCGGGGCGTCTCGGTCTCCACCCAGCCGTTCCTGGACCTCTTCCCGTCGCTGCTCTGACGGTCTTCCCGAGGGGCGCGTGGGGGCATCTGCCGACGGCCGGCAGGTGCCCCCACGCGTCCCTGTTCGTCCTCGGCCGTCAGTAGGGCTTGACGAGCACGTGGGCGGCGCCGGGGATGCCGATCTCGAGGAGTTCGTCCTCCTCCGGCGTGGTGGGTGTGCCGGTCTCCTGCTTGAGGACGGCCCGGGACAGCGCCTGGACGAACATCGCGCGCGGACGGCGGCGTGCCTCCCAGGCGTGCAGCGCGGCGGGCACCGACTCGGCGGCGTCCAGCTCCCGGGCGAGCACCAGGGCGTCCTCGACGGCCATCGCGGCGCCCTGCGCCAGGTGCGGGGTGGAGGCGTGCGCGGCGTCGCCGGCCAGCACCACCCGGCCGACGTGCCAGGGCTCGTCCACGGTGACCTGGGAGATCCGCGAGTACACCACCGCCGCCGGGTCGGTGACCTGCGCGAGTGCCTCGGCGACCGGGCCGCCGAACCCGGCGAGCCGCTCGGCGAGCTGCTCGTGGGCCTTCTCCGGGTCCGGGCGGAAGTCCTCGGCCTCTGCGAACACCGCTCCCAGGTACATGAGTTCGTCGGTGATCGGGGTGAGCAGCGCCTTCGCGGCGAGGTTGCCGGTGCTCATCACCACGCCCTGCACCTCGGGCCGGCGGGGCACGGTGACCCGCCAGTTGGCGAAGCCGGTGTACTCGGGCCGGTAGCGGTCGCCGTAGAGCCGGGTGCGCAGCGGGGAGCCGATCCCGTCGAAGCCGACGACCAGGTCGAAGCGGCCGGCCGAGCCGTCGGACAGGGTGACGTCCACGCCCTCGCCGTCGTCGGTGAGTCCGGTGACGGTGGTGCCGAAGCGGACGGTCGCGCCGGCCTGGGCGGCGGCCCGGCCGAGCACCTCGGCGAGGGCGGGGCGGGGTATGCCGTTGTTCGCGGGGGCGTCGTCCATCCGGGGCTGCGGGATCTTCGCCAGGGTGGCCCCGGACGGGTCGCAGATGGTCAGCACCTCCCACTCGAAGCCGGCCTTCAGGCAGTCCTCCAGGACGCCGAGTTCGCGCATCACGTGCAGGGCGTTGGAGGGCTGGATGATGCCGACGCCGAGTGCGTCGAGCTGCTCGCGGAGTTCGGCGACCTCGACGGTGTGGCCGCGGCGGGCGAGGGCGACGGCGAGGCTGAGCCCGCCGATGCCGCCGCCGTGGACGAGGACGCGCAGGGGTGTTGCCATGGTCTCTCCGTTGGTTCGGGGGACGGCCGGGCAGGGGAGGCCGGCCGCGTGGTGCGGGAGGACGGCGGGGAGGGTGCCGTGGCGTGACGGGCGCCGGGTGCGGGCCGGCGGGTCAGCCGGCGACGGGCAGCGCCATCAGGTGGTCGACCAGGGCGAGCAGCGCGTCCCGCCCGAAGGGCCGCTCCCGGACGTCGCCGACCAGCATCGGCACGTGCGGGTCGAGGTCGAGCGCGGCCCGGATCTCGGCGGCCGAACGGGTGTTGACGCCGTGGAAGCAGTTGATCGCCACGACGAACGGGATGCCCCGGCTCTCGAAGAAGTCAATCGAGGCGAAGCTGGTCTCCAGCCTGCGGGTGTCGGCGATGACGATCCCGCCGAGCGCGCCGTTGACCAGGTCGTTCCACATGAACCAGAACCGCTCCTGGCCGGGCGTGCCGAACAGGTACACCACCAGCTCGGGGCTGACGGTGATCCGGCCGAAGTCCAGGGCGACGGTGGTGGTGTCCTTCTGGTCGACCCCGGCGAGGTCGTCCACGCCGACGCTGGCGGTGGTGAGGTACTCCTCGGTGCGCAGCGGGGCGACCTCGCTGACGGCGCCGACCATGGTCGTCTTGCCGACGCCGAAGCCGCCGGCGATCAGGATCTTGACCGCGGCGGCGCCCGCCTGGGTGGTCGTCATCTCAAAGCCTCCTCAGTCCCTCACGTACGGCGGCCAGCAGGCCGCGGTCGGCGCCGCCCGCGGCCCGGGCCACCGCGATCGGGGCCCGGGCCGTCAGGAGGCCCTGTTCGACGAGGTCGCCGAGCAGGATCTTGGTCACCGAGACCGGCAGGTCGAGGTCGGCGGCGACCTCGGCCACGGCGGCCGGTGTCCGGCACCGGTCGAGGATCATCCGGTGCTCGGGCTGCAGCCGGCCGGGACGGACGGGCGCGCCGTAGGCGTCGACCGGCTCCTGCACGGTGGTGAGCAGGGTGATGAGGGTGAAGTCGTCGCGCCTGGGCGCGGTGCGGCCGCGGGTGATGGTGTACGGCCGGACCATGCTGTCCGCGCCGTCGTCGCCCTCGTCCTCGTCCCAGTACGGGTTCACCCGCGCTGCCCGCTGCGGGCGGCGAACGCGTCGAACTCACCGCGCTGCGGGGTGCCGAGCTTCTGGCCGACCTGCTGCACCAGGTTGTGCATGGCGAGCGACATGACCTCCGCGTCGACCTCCTGGGAGGCGACGACGGCCAGGTGGGTGCCCTGTCCGGCGGCGATCACGAACAGCCAGAGCTCGGCCAGTTCGACGATCACCTGGTGGACGGGCCCGCCGTCGAAGAGCTGGCCGACGCCGCGGGCGAGGCTCTGCTGACCGGTGGCGACGGCGGCGAGGCGCTCGGCGTCGGAGCGGTCGATGCTGCGGGAGTGGCTCACCACGAGGCCGTCGTCGGAGAGCAGGACGGCGTACCTCGTCCCGGCCACCGAGTCCACCAGGCCGTCCAGCAGCCAGTCGAGGTCCTGGTGGGTGGCGATTGTGCGCGTCATGACCGGTCTTCTCTCGTCGGGATGGTGTGGGTGTTCCAGGTGTCGCCGGGTCGGGGCCGCTCGCCCGGCTGCGCGGTGGTGTCCGCGGCCGGCGGGACGGCGCCGGACCGCGCCTCCCGGGACCGCCGCTGGAACGCTCCGATCGCCGCTCCGGCCCGTCGGGGGGCCGGCCGGAACAGCGGGTTCTCGTCCCAGCGCGGCGGCGCGGGGGCGGCCGGCGGGCCGGCCGGGTCGATCCGCAGCTCGTCGACCAGGCTGGCCTGGCGGACGCGGCGCGGCAGCGGCGGCTC
>NZ_JAHTIK010000001.1:2253674-2280384 GCF_025655475.1 Kitasatospora sp. DSM 101779
CAGGAGTCGGCGGTCACCGGCTCGGGGCGGTACGGCGCGGGCAGCCCGTACGGGCCGGGCGCGCCCTCCAGGGGCGGCACCGCGGCGGGGAAGGGCTGCTCGTGGCCGGCGGCCCGGTGCTCCTCGGGCTGCACGCCGAGCGGCTCGTGCTGCGGGTAGGGGTCGCCGGGGGCGTACGGGTCGTCGATCGGCACGTACGGGGCGTCCTCGGACACCGGGTGGGGCTCCACGGGTGCCACGACCGGGTTCGGTGCTCCGGGGAGAGCGGTGATGCCGGCGAGCGCCCGGCCGCGGGACCGGGTGGGCAGGCCGCCGGCCGCCTGCGGCGCCGCGACGGCGGTGGGGCGGGCCGTCGGGTCGGGGACGATCAGCTCCTCCGGGACGAGCACCACGACGCGGGTGCCGCCGAAGGCCGACTGGCGGAATTCGATCCGCAGGCCGTGCTGGTCGGCGAGCCGGGCGACGACGTAGAAGCCCATGCGGATGTCGTCGCCGCGCGCGAGCACGTCGGCCCGGGGCGGACGGGCCATCAGCTCGTTGGCCTCGTCGATCTGCTCCTCGTCCATGCCGAGGCCGCGGTCCTCGACCTCGATCGCGACGCCGCGGCTGACCCGGCCGGCGCGGACCTCGACCGGGTTCGGCGGGCGGGAGAAGCTGAGCGCGTTCTCGATCAGCTCGGCGACCACGTGGGCGACCGGGCCGACGGCGCGCTCGGAGAGCCACGGGCTCCCGTCCAGGTCGACGACGACCCGGCGGTAGTCCTGCACCTCGCCCTGGGCGGCGCGCATCACGTCCAGCAGCGGGACGGGCTTGCGCCAGCGCCGGTGCGGGGTGCCGCCGGCGAGGATGACCAGGTTCTCCTCGTAGCGGCGCAGGCGCGCGGTGAGGTGGTCCAGGTCGAAGAGGCCCTCCAGGATCTCCGGGTCCTCGTGGCGGCGCTCCAGCTCGTCGAGCTTCTTGAGCTGCTGGCCGATGAGCAGCTGGGTGCGGCGGGCGATCCGCTGCAGCAGGCGCTCGAAGCCGCGGTGCTGCTCGGCCTGGGCGACGGCGGCCTGCAGGGCGCTCGTCCGGGCCAGGTTGAACGCCTCGCCGAGCTTGGCGAGTTCGTCCTCGGTGCGGGCCCAGGGGTCGCGCTCGATCGCCCGGGCGTGCTCCTCGACGTCGATCTGCTCGCCGTTGCCGAGGCGTTCGACCACCTCCGGCAGGGCGTTCTCGAGCTCCTCGGCCTGCTGCTGCAGCCGGCCGATCCGGCGGCGCAGGGTGCGGGTGAGCCGCCAGCTGGTGAGGGCGACGACGACGACGGCGATCAGGCCGACGACCGTGGTGAGGAGCAGCCGGACGGCCAGGGTGACGATGCTGCCCTTGCCCTCGTCGACGACGAGGCCGGTGCGGTGCTCCAGCAGGCCGACGAGGTCGGGGGTGAGGGTGTCGATCGACTGGCGCCAGGCGTCCTTGTCGACGCCGAGGGCGATCCGGCCGTTGCGGTCGGGCGCGGCCGGCTTGAGCAGGTCCTGCTCGGCGCGGGTCTTGGCCTGCCAGGCCGGGCTGCCGGCGATCCGCTGCCACATCGCGGCCTCGTCGGCGGGCAGGTAGGGCGCGACCTTGGTGCCGAACTGGAAGTCCTGCTCGGCGACGGCCTGCCGGAGCTGCTGGTAGTCGTCGGCGCCGAGCGAGCCGCTCGGCCAGCCGCGGGCCAGCAGTGCGTCCGAGCGGGAGATCATCTCCTTGCCCCAGAACAGGTCGACCAGCGGCTGGGAGATCGTGGTGATCCGGCCGTTGTCGACGTGGCTGAGCGAGGCGAACAGCCGCAGGTCCACCGCGATCAGGTCGGTGTAGTACCGGTAGACGGCGGCCTGCTGCTGCTCGCTGCCGCTGTCGACCAGGGCGCGCTGCGCGGGCAGCTGGTTGATGGCCAGCCGGGCCTGCCGGACGGCTTCGCGGACCTCGGTCGGCGCATCGTCGGCGGCGACGTCGGACAGCTTCTGGAACTCGCGGACGGCTTCGTCGGTCTTGGCGCGCTGGGTGCGCAGCGCGTCGCCGACCCCGCTGTGCGTGGCGAGGGCGTCGGCGCTCAGGCGCCGCTCCTCCTGCAGGTTGTAGTAGACGATGTTGGACGGCTGGCCGGCCTTCTGCGCGAGCAGGCCCTGGGCGGCCTGGCGCTGGAAGTCGAGCAGGAGCTGTCCGCTGGTGACGGCCCACAGGGCCGCCAGGGCCACTCCGGGAACGATCGCCAGCACGAGCAGGGTCGCGCGGAGCGACAGCCGGCCCGATCTGATCCGCCGAGGCGCGCGCGTGCGCAGGGCATTCTCCTTGGAGATGACGCCAGTCGTTCGGAACTGGTCGAATCTGATAAGGACTCTGACGGATGGATATTAGCCACACCGTATAACGACAAGGAAAGTCGCCATGGCGGCCGAGCGCACGAACGGCGCCGCCGCGGTGTCCCAACACCAGCTTCCACCAGGCACGATGAGCCACCGAAGGGGCCAACGGCCCCATCTTCGAAGTCTCTTCGCCGCAGAGCTGATACGGCCTCCGCGAACTGCCCGTCCGGACACCGGAACTGAAGCCAGGACCGGTGCCGGACCGGCCCGCGAACCATCCGTCAGGGCCGCCGGCCGAGCCGCTCGGAGTCTAGTGCTCCACTTGCCGCGAGGTGAGGTGATCCTGTCAGAATGTCCCGGGAAATCGAATCCGAACGGTCGGAATCGCCCCGAACGGTCCGCGAATCTCCCAGGATGAATCAGCGATTCACATGATCGGCCGAGAACGCCGCCCAGGCCTCCGCGAACATCTCGTGCAGCGGTCGCGGCGGCAGCAGCCGCGGGAACGGGCCCGAGGTCTCCTTCCGGAACTCCCGGCCGGCCAGGTGGGTCGCCAGCTTGGCCGTCTCCAGCGGCAGTTCGGGTGCCTTGAGCTCCGTCCAGGGGCCGATGGCGAAGGCCGTGCGGCCGGACCGTGACCGCTTGCCGGTCGCCACCGCTCCGGCCGCCGCCAGCTCGGTCTGGGCCGCCCGGTGCCGGGCCGGTGTCCAGCCGTTCCAGCGGCGGACGTTACGGTCGGTCGGTCGGGCCAGGGTGAGCAACTGCAGCAGCAGGGCGGCCGCGTCCACACCTACGCCGAGCGCCGCGGCCGCCTCCGCCACCAGCTCCGGGACGGCCAGCGCGGGGTCGGCCTCGTAGCGGCTGGTCGGAACGGGAGTGTCGGCGGCCCGCGCGGCCATCCGCTCCAGGCCGCCGCCGGCCAGCAGCAGGTCGATGCCGTGCAGCTGCCGCAGCAGGTCGTCCAGCCCGTGCGCCGCGGCGTACTCCTCCAGCCGGCGGCGGGCCGCCGGGTCGGCCAGCCGGGCCGGCCGCAGGCAGACCGTGCCGTACCCGGCCCGCGGCACCAGCAGCAGACCGTCGTCGAACATCGTGGTCGGCTCCGCGCCCCGGTCCGCCGCGGACGGGGCGAGGGGCACCGTCAGCACGCCCGGGCCGAACACCGCGGCCCGTTCCTCCTCGCCGCCGGGCAGCCGGTGGATCCCCAGCGGCACGATCAGCTCCTCGTCCGCCAGCCGGGTCCGCAGCCAGGCGCACTGCTCGGCCGCCCGGGCCGCCGACGGGTCGCCGACCGGACGCGCGGTCAGCGCCCAGACCAGCGCGGCCGCCTCGGCGGCGTACTGGTGGCGGCCGCCCGCGAACCAGGAACGTGCGGGCCCGCCGTCCGGGCCGACGGTGTGCAGCATCACCGACCCGTAGGGGTTCACCGCCGGGACGAGCCGGCAGGGGGCGCTCTCCGCGGTCGCACCGGCCGGTGAGAGCAGCATCCGCAGCCAGGGCTCCGACAGCCCGGTCTCGGCCTCCAGTTCGCGGGCGGCCTCCTCATCCAGCGGCTGCTCGCTGCCGACCAGCCGGGCCCATGCCTCGGCGGCCCGCGCAGCGGCGGCCTCCGGGCCGCCCGGCCGCCACAGTTCGGCCGGGTCGTCGGGCAGGGCCGCGGCGAGCAGGTCGAGGCGCCCGTCGGTGCCGAGCCGGTGCAGCACGATCTGCAGCGCCTGGGCGTCCCGCTCGGTCGCTCCGTACGGCTTCGAGGTGAGCATCCTGCGCCGGGCCGCGTGGTCGGCGGCCTCGGGCAGTCCGTCCAGGACGAGCAGGGCGGTCGCCCGGCGGGCGCCGGTGCGGGCGACGAAGGCGTCCACCGCCTCCGGGCCGAACCGCACCGGGCCGTACTCGGCGGCCAGGTCGAGCAGCCGGACGAGCCGGGCGGCGTCGTCCCGCTCGACGGTGACCTCCCGCAGCTCCTCGGCACCCTCCGGGACGGGATCGCCGCCCGGCTGCAGGAAGCGGTACGTGAGGGCCGGGTCCAGCGGCCGGCCCGGGTCCGGGGCGAGCCCGGACAGGGTGTCGGCCCGGACGGCGGGCACCCGCGCACCCGCGGCCTGCCGGGCGTCCAGCGCGGCACCGGTGGCCGCGCCCAGTCGCCAGCGGCTGCCGGCCGCCGCGAACGGCTGCTCGGACCAGCGGCGCAGCAGCTCGGCCAGGGCCGGCCGGTCCTCCTCCGCGGTGGCGGCGGTGACGAGGCGCCAGGCCGCCGCGTCGATCCGGCCGAGCAGCGGCGTCCAGTCCCGGGCGCGGGCCGGCGGGCTGAGCCGGCGCTCCGCCTCGCCGAGTCGCCCGGCCAGGTGGGCACCGTCGGCGGCCAGCGCGGTCAGGGTGGCCGGCTGCGGCGAGGGCGGCTCGGCCCGGTGGTACGCGGGCACCTCGACCAGGCCGCGCAGTGCGGCCAGCAGGCGGACGTCGGAGGTCTCCGCCTGCTGCGCCAGCCGGCCCGAGCGGACGGCAGCGACCCGCGCGGACAGGTCCTCGCGGCGTCGCAGCGCGGCCCGCGCGGCACGCACCGTCCGGGCCACCCCCTCGGCGATCCGCCGGTCCGTCACCTCCGGCAGCAGGCCGGCGATCCCGGCCACCGTCACCTCCTCGTCCGTGGCGAGCAGGGCCGCGGCCGTCGCCGGCCCGGCCGCGCGGAGCGCCCGCGAGGAGGCGGGGTGGCGCGGGGCCAGGAAGTGCCAGAAGGCCGGCGGGGGCAGCACCGGGACGTCCCCGCCGGCCCGCCACAGCAGTGAGCCGTCCCGCCCGTCGCGGCAGTGCACGAGGTGCGGGTCGGTGAGCACGCACTCGGCGCCGTCCTCGGGCATCCGGGCGACCGCCCAGGGCTCGCAGGGGCTCTCCGTGCGGAGTTCGGCGGTGCGGCCGTCGGTGCCCTCCAGCCGGTGGGCCCATCCGTGGCTGTCCTTCTCCGCGGTGCGCAGCACCCGGAATCCTGCCAGGCCGGAGCGGTGGCCGAGCGGGGAGGAGTCGGCGTCCGCGTCCGGCGGCAGTGCGAAGAGCGAGAGGAGGTGGAGCCGGTGCCCGTCCGGCACGGGCGAGGCGCCGAACGCCGGACGGTCGGCCGCGCCGGTGCGCCCGCCGGTGGCCGGGTCGAGCCGGTCCCAGTCCTCGTCGCCGTGCGCACTGCGGCTCCACACGGTGGTGCCGTCGGAGAGCTGCCGGGACGCGGCCAGGCCGTGCCGGTCGCCGGGACGCAGGATCCGCGCGCCGTCGTACCGGCCGGTGCGGTCGGCGGTCTCGAACTGGCAGGCGGTGGCGGACCAGGTCCTCAGGCCGGTGGCCCGGGCGGGCTCGAAGACCTCGCCCGGCCGGTCCGCCCAGTACGCCCGCCAGGTGAAGGGGTGCTTGGTGTCGGTCGTCCAGGCGACCAGCAGGTCGCCGCCGGCGAAGTTCACCGCGTGACCGGTGGCGTCCGCGGGCAGCGCGAGGGCGTGGTCGGCCCGGCGGCCGCGGTGGTCGACCGCGATCGCCCGCTCCCGGGTGTAGAGGGTGAGCACCGGCCAGGTGGTGGTCGTGCCGGTCGGCGGGGCGCCGAGGTCGGCGAGCGCCTCGTCCAGGGCGGGCCAGCCGAGCTCCTCCGGCAGACCGGCGCGGAGGGTGCGCAGCAGCGGGCCGGTGAGGTCGAGGGCGGCGAGCGCCTCCTCGATGCCGTCCAGGGCGGCCGCGGTCGGCCGGTCGAGCAGGGTCTCCAGCGCGCCGAGGGCGTCCTCGGCGGCGCCGAGTCCGCCGTCGGCGAGGTCGTCGAGCAGGCCGGTGATCCGGCTGCGGACGGCGCCGGCGATCGCCGGGTTCTCCGGTAGCCGGGTCACCGCTGTGCCGCGCCGCAGGTCGGCGTGGACGGTGCCCTCCAGGCGCGCGCCGAGCACCGGGTCGGCGGCGAGCGCCCGCAGGTCGCGGCGGGACTCGGCGCCCCAGACGACCAGGGGTACCGTCCGCGGCGGCGTCTCCACCGGGATGCCCTCGGCCAGGCAGGCGTCGGCGAGGTCGGCGTCCAGCCCGGACGCGCGGTACTGCGCCTCGTGCAGCCGCACCGGAACACCCTCGGCGCGCAGCCGGCCGGCCAGCGGCGGCAGCAGCCCGAAGAACTCCGCCGGCAGCGGACGGCGGGTGATCCCGCCGCCGCCCACCCGGTTGTGGGCATAGCTGTACGACAGTCGGCCGAGCCAGCCGGCGAGCCCCTCGGACGGGGTGAGCCCGCCCGCGGCGAGCCCGTCCAACGCGCCCGCGGCGCGCAGCAGACGCAACCAGGCCCCGCCGCCGGCGGTCGGCGCGAAGCCGAGGGCGGTCGCGGCGGGCGGGAACATCTCCAGCAGGCCGGAGCGGACGGCGTCGGTCGGCGGGTGGGCGGCGAGCAGGGCGGCGGCGCCGTCCAGCAGGGCGTCCGGCACCGGGCGGCCCGGGCAGCCGGCCAGCACCTCGCCGAGCAGGGCCGCGTCCTCGGCGGGGCCGCACCCGGCGGCCTTCGCGGACGCCCGCAGCCGGGTGTGCAGATCCGCCGGCGGTACCGTCCCGCCCGCCGCCCAGGCCCGGACGTAGCGGACGAACTCCCGGTGCGCCGCCACCGGTGGCAGGCCGGCCGCGAGCCGGCGCTGCTGCGCCGAGAGCTCCGCCGCGGGCAGCACGCCGAGGCCCGCCACCAGCACGGCGTTCGCCCGCTGGAACGCCGGATCGGCGGCCCCACCGCCCTGCCGTTCGGCCTCCCGGGCCAGCTTGTAGGCCTGGCCGGCCTGGCGCGGCAGCGCCCGGGCGAGCCGGTGGCCGACGGTGTCCCAGAACCAGGGCAGGTGCTCGGGCGGCAGACGCCGGCTGCGCGACTGCAGACCGCTCAGGTACTGCCCCGGCTTCCGGCGGGCCTGATGCGGGATGCCGTCGAAGACGTCCGCGAACTGCTGCCGCGCGCCCGCCTCGGCGCCCGGCGACCTGACGGACAGCCAGTCCAGGTACACCGTGGAGGCGGTGGGGTCGGTCGGCAGCGGCACGGTCGGCTCGGACATGCGAAGGATCCTGCCACGCTCCCCCGACACGCCCTCCGGGGCTCCCCCGGCCCGCGGCGCGGCTGTCGGCGGTGTGGGGAACACTGCTCCGCGGAACCTACCGGGGAGGGGCGCCGTGGGCACCTGGGCACCGGACCGTTCGACAACGACGCGGCGGCGGACTGCGCCTGCCGGCCGGACCGCGCCGCCGGGCGCGAGGCGGTCCTCCACGGGGTGCTGGCGCGGACCGACGACGCCACCGGGTACCTCGACGAGGCCCAGGAGGCGGTGGCAGCGGCGGCGCCGGTCGCGGCGCAGCACCCGGGCGGCGAGCCGGCCGCACCGGGGTTCGGCCCGAAACGGCCGCTGCCCGACCTCTCCCGGCCTGCGACCGCTCGCCGGCCGGGCCCTCGACCGGGTCCTCGCCGACCGGGTCGATGCGGTCACGAGCTGGACGGACCCACGGAATGGCCGGGAGTGGCTCGCCGGGCTCACCCGCCTGCGCGAGCTCCTGGCAGCGCCGCCGACCCGCTGGAGCTCGTCTTCAAAGGCGCACGGGAGGTCGGTCAGGGGCGTGTGGGGGCACCTCCCGGCCGAAGGCCGGGGGAGATCTGCTCAGTCCGGGGGCGGTGCCGCTGACGAATCCGGCTCACCCCTGGTCCGCACGGTGACCCCATCCGAATCGCGCAGTTCACCGCGCCCCCGTGGGGCATCCGCAGTGCGCAAGTTCTCCCCCCAGCTTTCCGCCGGGGATGCGCCCAGCACCCCTGAACCGACCACTGAGCGCCTTTGTAACGACGACTCCCCCGTCGCCCCTCAGACCGGCACGGCCGCGCCGGGCACCCGGGCGCCGGCGAAGGTCACCGTGCGGCGGGCGCGGAAGCCGAGCGATTCGTAGAGCCGCAGGGCGCCGACGTTGTCCTCCGCCACGTGCAGGAAGGGCCGCTCGCCGCGCGCCCGGATGCCGGCGGCGACCGCCCGGACCAGGCGGGTGCCGAGGCCCTGGCCGCGGTGGGCGTCGTCCGTGCAGACGGCGCTGATCTCGGTGTGGCCCGGCGGGTGGAAGCGCTCGCCGGCCATCGCGACCAGCACGCCGTCGCGGCGGATGCCGAGGTAGCTGCCGAGTTCGACCGTCCGTGGCAGGAAGGGCCCCGGCCTGGTCCGCTCGACCAGGGCGAGCATCTCCGGGACATCGGCCGGACCGAGCCGGACGGCCTCCGGGTCGGGGGCCGCCGCCACGTCCTCGTCGACCAGCTGGATGCCCTCGATCCGGAAGGTGACCTGCCAGTCGGCGGGCGGCGGGACGGGGACGGCCGCCGTCACCACGTGCCCGCCGGGGCCGGCGAGCGCGGCGGCGTCGGCCCAGTCCTCGGCCTCGGGCGCGTCCGGCATGCCGAGGAAGGGGGTGACGTCCGCCGGGTAGTGCAGCAGGCGCCCGCGCCGACCGGCGAACAGCGCGTGCGGCCCGGCCAGCGCCGCGCGCACGGGGTTGTCCAGCGGATGGGTGCCGTTCGTGGTGGACATGCGTTCCCCTGCTCGGATCGGTGGTGTCGATGACAGCACCGGAGGCGGCCGGATCCTTCCCGGCGGCCCCGCACCGCTCGGGGGAGGGAACCGGTCGGGCCGCGTCGGGCCGCGCGAAGGGGCACGGCGATTCGGTCAGGCCGCGTCGGGCGCCGGCCCGAGGACGTCGTTGACCTCCGCGAGGAACTCCCGCCAGGGCTCGGAGGCGTTGTCGCCGCCCTCCTGGTGGGCGGCGGCCCAGGTGTGCATGATCCACCAGCGGAAGCCGCTCCACAGGTGCTCGTTCCCGGCCGGGAGGAGCCGGTGCGCCTCCGCGAGCCGGCCGAGCATCGCGGGTTTGGCCTCGGCCAGCGGCGCCCCGTCGTCCAGGGAGCGCTGGTAGTCGCCGAGTTCGTCGAAGAGGACCCTCAGCCGGGCCAGGTCGGTCATCCGTCACCACCTCGTGCACATGGGGGCGCCGCATGCTGCCGTTCGCGGGATCAACCCCAAGTCGTCACGCTGTCTGCGCAGTTGTGGCCGTCATGCTAGGCCGGTCGGCGGCGGGCCCACGGGAATTCCGGGCATTCGCGCGGAATCGGACCGAACCGGTCCCGATCGGTCCGCCGCGCCGGCGATGCGGACCCGCCCTGTCAGGCAGGTCCGCGCACCAGTGTCCGGAAGGTCACCGAGACCCGCCGGCCGCGCGGCACCCGGCCGCCCGGCCCCGGGTCGCTGCGACGGGCGGGGATCGCATGGCGCCAGGCGTACCGGGCCGGGCCGGTCAGCACGGTGAGGCTGCCCGGCGCGAGCGGCACCGGGACCCGGCCGCCGCCGGCCGGGTCGGTGAAGTCCATGACGGCGGCCGAGCCGAGGGAGAGCGCCGCCACCACCGGGCCGAAACAGGGGACGCAGTCCACATGCGCACTGATGCCCTGGCCGGGCAGGTACTCGTTGACGATCACCTGCCCGGCCGGGCCGTCCAGGTGCCCTTCGTCGAGGAGCCGGCCGGCCAGGCCGAGCGCCCAGCCCGGCAGCGGCGGGGCGGGCTCGGCGGTCGGACCGGCGGCCAGGCCGCGCCGCCCGTAGTCGTACCGGTGGCCGTAGTGCTGCACCCGCCGCCGCAACTGCGCCGACCACGGCTCGGCGTCGATCCGCGCCAGCAGCCGGGCGCAGCCCTCCTCGGCCAGCCAGCCGCCTACCTGCACCAGCCCGGGCACGCCGGACACCACCGCGCTCCCGGGGTTCTCGGTCATGCCCGCAGGCTAGCCCCGCCCGCCGACATCCGGCCGCTCCGGCGAACGAGTACGGTCGGTCGTCGATCACGATCTTGGGAGGGGACCATGGACACGGACGACACCGCACGGCCGGGCCGAGGCCGCTGGACGGCGGCCGTGCTGGCCAATCTCCTCGCCGGCTGCCTCGGTGTGCCGGCGCTGTTCGTGCTCCTGCTCTTCGTGCGGAGCTACCCGCTGGCCTGGCTCGGCCTCGGCAGCCGGGATCCGAACGACAACGACGGGATCCTGCCGTGGATCCTCCTGCTGGGCCTGCTGATCACGGCTTTCCTCTCGGTCTGGGTCCTCGTCAACCTGCTGGTGGCCCGGCTGACCGGCCTGGGCGGCCGGCGGTTCTGGTGGACGGGCGCGGCCCTCTGCCTCGTCCCGACCGCGCTGCTGGCCCTGTACGACGCGCTCTGACCGTGGCCTGCGGGCGATCGGGGCGGGAAGGGCACCACCCGTGCGGGGCACCCGTCGGCCGGGTGCCCCGCACGGGCTGCGGCGGGCCGTGTTGCGGTGTCAGCTGCAGGCGGCGCCGTTGAGCGTGAACTGCGTGGGCGGGGTGTTGCCGGCGGAGTACGTGCCCTGGAGGCCGAAGCTCGCGGTGGCCCCGGGGGCGAGGGAGCCGTTCCAGCCGGCGTCCTTGGCGGTGACGGCGGCGCCGGTCTGACCGACAGTGGCGTTCCAGGCGTTGGTGATCCGCTGGTCGCCGGGGTACGTCCAGCCGGCCGTCCAGCCGTTGACCGTGGCGGTGCCGGTGTTCTTGACGGTGACGGTGGCGGTGAAGCCGGTGCCCCAGGCGTTGTCGACCTTGTAGGTGACGGTGCAGACGGCGGTGGGCGGGGCTGTGTCGTCGTCCACCTCGGTGGCGGTGAAGGAGCCGCTCTCCACTCCGGTGCCGGCCGCGGTGAAGACGGCGCCGCCGTTGGCGGTGTCGGCGTCCTGGGCGGCGGAGACGGTCACCTGCTGGGCGGTCGCCCAGTTCGCCGGGGTGAAGACCAGGGCGGCGCCGGCCGTGAGGTCGGTGTCGCCGGAGGTGCGGGCGATCGTGACGGTGACGTTCTGCGCGGGGGCGGCGGCCAGCCGGACGGCCACCGCGGCGGAGCCCCCTTCGGGAACGGTCACCGCGGCCGGGGTCACCTGCACGGCGGGCACGGTCGGCCGCGGACCTCCCGGGTGCTCCGCGGCGAAGGCGGCGAGCCAGGCCAGCGGGGCGTTCCAGTTGATCGCGACCTCGTTGGTGGAGTACGAGCCGATGTCGTCGACGTAGCAGGCCGAGGGGGCGCAGCCGGTCAGCTTCTCGGCCGCGACCGGGTCCTGCAGCCCGGCGTTGGGGCCGCCGGCGAAGGAGCCCGCGGGCGGGTGCGGCAGCGCGGCATCGTTCTGGTGGGCCCAGAACCGGTGGTGCTGGTTCTCGGAGGCGTTCTCGCCGTAGCCGGTGACGTAGGAGCGGTCGAGCGCGTTGCGGCCGAGCAGGTAGTCGAGGGACTCCAACGCGCCTGCACGGTAGCGCTGCTGGCCGGTGAGCTCGTAGGCGACGGCCATCACCACCGCGTCGTCGGCGACCGAGCTGTTGGAGCCCCAGACGTAGCCGTCGGCGGCGATCGGGACGGCGTAGCCCTGGCCGGCCATGGTGGCGAGGTACCCCTCGGCGGCGGCGGTGAGCCGGCCGCGGAGCCGGGCGAGGTCGTCGGCGGGCAGCGCGACGCCGGGGACGGTGGCCAGGGTGATCCGGCCGAGGGTGGCGGTGCCGCCCCACCAGAAGGCGTCGGCGGGGGCGGTGTGCAGGGCGGAGGAGGTGACGGCGTCGCGGTACTGCGTCTCGCCGGTGGTGGCGAGGAGTTCGGCGGCGGCCCAGTAGAACTCGTCGGAGACGTCGGTGTCGTCGTAGGCGCCGCCGCCGGTGCTGTCGGTGCCGGGGGCGAGGACGTTGGGGTTGGCCCTGGCGGCCGCCCACGCGCGCCGGGCGGAGTCGAGGCACTTGGCGGCGAAGGCGGCGTCGTACGGGGCGTAGACGCGGGCGCACTGGGCGGCGGTGGCGGCCAGGTTGAGCGTGGCGGCGGTCGACGGCCTGTGCAGTTCCCGCGGCTGGGAGTCGAGTTCGGGCCTGGTCGGCAGCCCCGTCCACTGCGCGTCGTGGACCTTGTGGAAGGCCATGCCGGCCATCGGCCTCCCGGCGGGGACCTGCATCCGCATCAGGAAGTCGAGCTCCCAGCGGGCCTCGTCGAGCACGTCGGGGACGCCGTTGCCGCGCTCGGGCACCTTCAGCGTGGAGTCGCCGAGGGCGGCGTCGGTGCCGGCCCGGTGGGCGCGTTCGAAGGAGTTGACCAGCTGCCAGGTGGCGATGCCGCCGTTGACCACGTACTTGCCCTGGTCGCCGGCGTCGTACCAGCCGCCGCGGACGTCGAGGGTGTAGTCGCAGACCCCGGCCTGGCAGGGCACCGAGGTGTCGCCCTTGTTCGGGGCGACACCGAGGTGGCCCGCCGGGCGGGCCCAGGCGGCGCCGGCGAGCGAGGCGTCGATCGCGATGCCGCTGCGCTGTTGGTAGAAGAAGGACATGCTGTCGGCGCGCAGTCCGTCGTAGAGCGCGGCCGAGATGTCGAAGGGGTGGCCGGCGCGGCCGTCGACGACCAGGGTGTAGCCCGTCCCCGCGGTGGTGTACGCGGTGAAGTCGACCAGGTGGGTGGACTGGCCGGAGGCCGCGTCGGCGCCGTGCACGGTCGTGGTGCCGGAGGCGACGGCCGTGCCTGCGGCGTTGCGCAGCTGCCAGGCGAGCGGGGTGGTGGAGCTGCTGACCACGGTGGCGCGCTTGGGGCCGTCCGGCAGGTAGCCCAGCTGGTTGACCCGGACGGGGGTGTCGGCGGCAGCGGCCGCTCCGGGGGCGGCCGCGGTGGCAGGGGCAGCGGCGAGCGCGCCGGTCAGCCCGGTGGCGGCCAGGGCGAGGCCGGTCAGGGCGGCGGCCGCGCGGTGCGGCGGCCTGCGGGCGGCGGTGGCTGGAGGCACGGGTGGGGGCCTTCCTCGGGCAGGAGAAGGGGTGGGGGCTTCCGGGGCGCACCATCCATGGGAGCGCTCCCAAAGCCAGTGAAGCCAGTCCGCCGAGAGCACGTCAAGAGGCGTGCACCCAGCAGCCGTTCGGCGAACCCGAGGGGAGCGCTCCCTTTCCGGAAGCGAGTAGACAGCGTCTACGGCCATGCGGTAGACACTGTCTACCATGAACGAGGAGAACATCGGGCTGCGTGAGCGGCTGGTCGAGGCCGGGGTCGAACTGCTGGCCGCCGAGGGGGTGCAGGCCCTCACCCTGCGCGAGATCGCCCGTCGCACCGGCGTCTCGCACGGAGCGCCCCGGCGGTACTTCCCCACCCACCTGGAGCTGCTGTCGGCGATCGCCCGGCGGGGATTCGCCGAGCTCGCCGCACGGGCCACCGCTGCCGCCGGCGCGGACGAGGGGGCCGACCCCCGCGAGCGGCTCACCGCGCTCTGCCGGGTCTACCTGGACTTCGCCCGCACCGACCGCGGCATGTTCGAGCTGATGTTCCGCCACGACCTGCTGGCCAGCGGCCGGCTGGGCCTGCGCGAGACCAGCCTGCCGCTCTTCGGGATGCTGGTCGACCTGGTCGCCCGGGCCCGTCCGCGCACCGGCGTCGCCCCGGAGCTCGCGGCCGCCGCGCTCTGGGCGAACCTGCACGGCATCGCCCAGCTCCACGGCTGGGGCAGCCTGCAGCTCGCCACCGGCTCCGAGGACGCCGAGCCGCTGCTGCGCGCCGCGCTCGACGCCCACCTCGGGGCGGTGCAGCGGTGAACCGGCCCGCCCTCACCCTGGCGCTGAGCACCACCGGTGCCGTCCTGGTCGCCGTCGACGGCACCGTGCTGACGGTCGCCCAGCCCACCCTGCAGCGCGACCTGCACGCCGGCTTCGCCCAGGTCCAGTGGACGAGCACCGGCTACCTGATCGCCGTGGCGAGCCTGCTCGTCCTCGCCGGGCGGCTCGGCGACCGGTACGGCCACCGCCGGGTGTTCGCGCTCGGCACCCTCGGCTTCGGCGCGGCCTGCGCCGGCATCGGCCTGGCCCCCGGCATCGGCTGGGTGGTCGCCCTGCGGATCGTCCAGGGCGTGTGCGGGGCACTGCTGCAGCCCGCCACCCTCGGCATGCTGCGCGCCGCGTACCCGCCGGACCGGCTCGCCACCGCGATCGCCGTCCGCACCAGTGCCATCGGCGCCTCCGCCGCGGTCGGCCCGGTGCTCGGCGGGGCACTGGTCACCGCCTTCGGCTGGCGCGCGGTGTTCGCGCTGCAGGTGCTGCCGGCGCTGGCGGTCGGCGCCCTGGCGCTGGTGGCCCGACCGCAGCGCGGGCCTGCGCGCACCACCGCGGCGCCCGTCCGCCTCGATCCGCTCGGTGCGGCGCTGCTCGGCACCGGGCTGGCCTGCCTGGTGCACACCCTGGTCGCCCTGCCCGGCACCGGATGGACGACTTCCTCCGTGCTCGGCTCCGCGGCGGCCGCCGTGGCCTTCACCGCCTTCGCCGTGCACGAGCGGCGCGCCGTGGACCCGCTGGTGCCGGCCGACCTGGTCCGCTCCCCCGCCGTGGCGGCCTCGCTCGGTGTGCTGGTCGCCGCCTCCGCCGCGCTGTTCGGCACGGTCTTCCTGACCGGCTACTTCCTGCAGGAGGTGCTGGCGCTGGACCCGCTCGCCGCCGGGCTGCGGGCGCTCCCGCTGCCGGTCGCCATGGTGCTCGCCGCCCCGTCGGCCGCCCTGCTGCAGCGCCGGTGCGGGCCCCGCCGGACCACCGCGGCGGCGACCGTCCTGCTGGCCGCCGGCGTCCTGGTGCTCTCCCGGCTGGACGAGGCGTCCGGCGTCCTCCGGACCGGCGCCGGATTCCTGCTGCTGGGGGCCGGGTTCGGCACGGTGATGGTCACCGCCACGGCGGTGGTCGTCCGGCAGGCGGCCGCCGCGCACGCCGGGGTGGCCGGCGGGCTCCAGCAGACCGCGATGAACATCGGCCCCGCGCTCGGCGTGGCCGCCGCGACCACCGCGGCCGGCCTCGCCACGGGCGGCGTCCACGCGGCGGGCCCGACAGTCGGCACGGCGCTCGGTACGGCGATCGGCCCGGCGCTCACCGTCCTCGCGCTCGTCGCCGCGGCCGGCACCGCCCTCACGCCGGCCCTCCCCCGCCGCACCGACGCGGAGGTGCCAGGCCCGACGGAAGAGGTGCCCCTCCCGGCAGACCCGGCACCGGAACCGGCCCGCTAGGGTGGCGCGGACCTCCGCAAGATCGACAGCACCGGGAGCCCGCCGATGAGCCAGAACCGCAGGAGCGCCGTCTTCGCGGCGGCGCTGGCCCTGACGGTGCTCGTCGGCGGCTGCGCGGTCTCCTCCGACCCCGAACTGGCGGATACCAACGACTACGTCTCGCACGAGCCGCTGCGGGTGGCGGGCTACCCGTCCGCCGCCACCCTGGCGGTCGTGCAGAAGGCCGTCTGGCGGCTGGCCGACGGCGACGCCGGGCGGCTCGCGGCGCTGGCCACCTCCGACGGTTCGAAGACCCAGGCGCTGGCCAACGCGAAGCTCTGGGTCTCGGCCTTCGGCAAGGACGCCCGCGGCAAGGTCACCGCCGAGTTCCTGGGCGCGGCGGACGAGCGGCAGACCGTGGTGGTCTACTTCCAGGACAGCGGCCGGCGCAAGGACCTGCACCTGCGGGTCGACGGCATCGGCGGCGAGGACGGCTGGCGGATCCGGATGAACGACACCGACCCGGCATCGGCCGTGGCCGAACCGACCTGGGCGCCGCGCACCCCCGGCACCGGCGAACTTCCGCCCGGCTGACCGGGGTTGCCCGCGGGGCGACGAAATCGGATGGATCGGGCCGGGCCCGCCTCCTACAGTGACGGGGTCCCACCACCCCGACCAGGAGCGGATCATGCGCGTGAGCTACCCGCGGACCCCGCATCTGCCCTGGTCGCCCGGGGCCTCGGCGGACGACGTCCGGACCGGCGGCCTCGACGGGCTGCGCGGGCGGGAGGTCGTCGTCACCGAGAAGCTGGACGGCGAGAACACCACGCTCTACCGGGACGGCCTGCACGCCCGCTCGCTGGACTCCGGCCACCACCCCTCGCGGGCCTGGGTGAAGGCCCTGCAGGGCCGGATCGGCCCGGCGGTCCCGGCCGGCTGGCGGGTCTGCGGCGAGAACCTGTTCGCCCGGCACTCGCTCGCCTACCGCGAACTCGACAGCTGGTTCTACGGATTCTCGGTCTGGGACGACACCGACCACTGCCTCGGCTGGGACGACACCGTGCGCTTCCTGCGCCGCCTGGGCGTCCCGGCCCCGCGGGTGCTGTGGCGCGGCGTCCTCGACGAGAAGGCCCTGCGCGCCCTGCGGTTGGACACCGAACAGGTCGAGGGGTACGTCGTCCGCACCGTCGGGGGCTTCCCCCGGGCGGAGTTCGGGCAGCGGGTCGCCAAGTGGGTGCGCCCGCACCACGTGCAGACCGACACCCACTGGATGCACGCCGCGGTCGTGGAGAACGGCCTCGGCCCGTCAGCCGCCCTCTGGGCGGTGCGCTCCGGGGCGCCCGCCGACCTGCCGGCCCTGCTCGGCGCCGCCGGGCTCGACCCGGAAATGGCACCGGTCGCCGAGGCGGCCGTGGCCGAGGTCTCGGCCCGGCTCGACGTCCTCGGGCGGCGCGGCGACGCCCGGCTGGCCGGCGTACTGGCGGCGGCGGTGCCCGGCAGCAACCGGGCCGGGCTCGCCGCCGGACTCGCCGGGCCGCTCGGCATGCCGCTCGCCCGCCGGGTCGCCGACCTGGTCGGCCTGCACCCCGTGCTGCAGCGCCCCTACCCGGACGAGGACCGCCGGGCCGGCCTCGTCCGGCTGGCCCAGGCCGCGGACCTCGGCGTGCTGCACGCCTTGGCCGCCGCCGTCACCGCCGGCCGGGCGGACCCGGACGCGGCCGACGCCCGCGAGCAGTCCGAGTGGTCGGCGCTGCACGCCGAGGACGCCGGGCTGCTCGGCGAGGCCCCGCTCGCCGCGCTGCGGACGGGACTGGGCGCGGCGCTCGCCGATCTCGGGCCGGACGCCGCCGACCGCTGCTGGGCCGAGGCCCGGGAGGCGTTCGCACTCGGCCGGGTGACCGGTGTCGAGGACGCCGTGGCCGCGGCCTGGCGTTGGCGCTCCGGCGGCTTCCCGCAGCTGGTGCAGCTGGTCGGCCCGTCCGGCAGCGGCAAGAGCGTCTTCGCGGACGGCCTGCCCGGCGCGGCCGCGCGGATCTCGCTGGACGGGCTGCGCGAGGAGCGCGGCGACCGCGGCGACCAGCGGGCCAACGGGGACGTGCTGCGCGGGGGCCTGGACCGGTTGGACGCCGCGCTCGCCCGCGGCGGCACCGTGGTGTGGGACGCCACCTCGCTCAACCGGCAGCAGCGCTCGCTCGTGCAGGGCATCGCGCAGCGCCGCGACGCCCTGGTCACCCAGGCCGTGCTGCTGGTCGGCGAGGCCGAACTGGTCCGCCGCAACGCGGTGCGGCCGCACCCCGTCCCGTCCGGGGTGCTCGCCCGGCAACTACGCCGGTTCGGCCCGCCGTACGCGGGCGAGGCGCACCGCACCTGGTACGTGGGCGAGGCCGGCGCCGTCGAGGACACGGCGGGGACGATCGGCGGGGAGGACGCCTGATGCGCACCAGCGAGGAGATCTACCACCGGGTCCGCTGGGACGCCCGGTTCGACCCGTCGCGGTTCGTGCTGGTCGTCCAGCAGCGCGGCGCCGACCCGAAGCGCGTCCCGCTGGACGGTTTCGCGCCGGGCGGCGACATCCCGTGGCACCGGGTGCTGTCCGTGGAGGCGGACGGCGAGACGGTCTGGGACCGCGCCGCCGGGGTGGACCGGCTGGACACCACCGGGGCCGGCCGGGCCGGCGACGGGCGGCGGCTGCACGCCCCGTTCTTCACCGCCCGCACCCCGCACACCTGGGACGGCTCCGCCTGGCGGCCCGCGGACCGCCCGGCGGGCCTCCCGCCGCGCGGCACCGTCCGGGTCGTCACCTGGAACACCCTGTGGGACCGCTACGACGGCGAGCGGATCGACACCGCGCGCCGCCGGCCGCTGCTGCTCGCGGCGCTCGCCCGCACGGACGCGGACGTGGTCGCCCTGCAGGAGGTCGAGCCGGCCCTGGTCGACCTGCTGCTGCGCGAGCCCTGGCTGCGGGACGGCTGGACGGTCGGCACCGACCCGCGCGGCCGGGACGTGCCCGACTGCGGGCTGCTGCTGCTCAGCCGACTTCCCGTGCTGGAGGCCGGCCGGCACCTGCTCGGCCCGCACAAGGCGCTCGCCGCGGTCGTGGTCGACACCGGCAGCGGGCCGCTCACCGTGGCCGCCACCCACCTGACCAGCGACCACACCGAGGACGGGCCCGCCCGCCGGCGGACCGAACTGGCCCGGATCGCCGAGGGCCTGGCCGGCATCGACGGCGACCTGGTGCTGGCCGGGGACTTCAACGACGGCCGCGGCGGCCCCGACGGCCCGGCCGCCGTCCTCGGACTGCAGGACGCCTGGAGCGCGGTGCACGGCCCCGAGGACGACACCCCCACCTTCGACCCCGGCGCCAATCCGCTGGCCGCGGTCTCCTCGCTCTCCGGCCGGGCCTCCCGGCTGGACCGCGTGCTGCTCCGCCCCGGCGGCCCGCGGGCCCGCTCCGCCGTCCTGCTGGGCGACCGCCCGGCCGCGGACGGCCTCCACCCGTCGGACCATTACGGTGTGGCGGTCGAACTGGGCCCCGGCGGGGCCGCACCGGGCGGCGTCTTCGACGTCGGCCCGTCGGTGCGCACCGCCCTCGCCTGGCTCCCGCCGGACGAGCTGTGGCCCGCGATCCAGGCCGTCCGGGCCGAGCACGACCCGCAGATCCACCGCTGGCCGCCGCACGTCAACGTGCTGTACGGCTTCGTTCCCGAGGCCGAGTTCGCACGGGCCGCGCCACTGCTCGCGGAGGCCGCGGCCGAGACGGCCCCGTTCACCGCCCGGCTGGCCGGGGTGCGCCACTTCCGGCACCGCAGCGGCTCCACCGTCTGGCTGGACCCGGCCGCCGACGGCACGGGGCCGTGGCAGACCCTGCACCGGTCCCTGCTGGAACGGTTCCCCCGCTGCCGGGGACGCTCGGACGGCTTCACCCCGCACCTGAGCCTCGGCCGCACCGCCGACCCGCACCGGCTCACCGCCGAGTGTGCCGCCCGGCTGCCCGCCGCGGAGGCCGAGGTCGGCGAGCTGGTGCTGCTGTCGCGGCGCGGCGAGGAGCCGATGCGGCCGCGCGCCGTGCTCGCCCTCGGCACCGGGGAGCTCCGCTGGCTGCCCGGGCCCGCCGCACCGGCCCCCGACACCGTCCCGGCGCCCGACGCGCTCGCGGACCGCACCGCGCGGCGGCTCGGCGCGGCACTCGGCGAGGGCGTGCTGCACCTCGCCGGATCACGGCGGACGGGCTGCGCCCTCCCCGGTGCCGACCTGGACCTGGTCGCCGCACTGCCCGGCGAGCCCGACATGCGTGCGCTGGCGGCCCGGGTGGCGGAAGCCCTGCCGGAGGCCGTCCGGCTGCGGCAGGTGGTGGGCGCCCGGGTGCCGGGCCTGCGCTTCACCGTCGAGGGGCTGGCGGTCGACCTGGTGGTCGTGCCGACGGGGGCCCTGGACCCCGCGGAGGCGGTGGACCGGCGGTCCGAGCTCGGCGAGCCTGCGGCCCTGGCCCTGAGCGCCGTGTCCGACGCTGACGCGCTGCTGGCCGCCGTCGGCTCCCGGCAGGCGGCCTTCGCCGGCCTGGCGAGGGAGGTCAAGGCCTGGGCGAAGGCCCGCGGCCTGGACTCGGCACCGTTCGGCGGCCTGCCCGGACTCGCCTGGGCGGTCCTCGCCGCCCGGACGGTGCAGGAGGCACCGGATCTCGACGGCCATGACCTGCTGCGACACTTCTTCGGCAGCTGGGCGGCCTGGGACTGGCGGGAGCCGGTCGGCCCGCCCGCCGGCCCGGCCGGGCCGGTCACCGTCGCCACGCCGACCGCCCCCGTCCGCTCCTGCACCGCCCAGGTCACCGCCGGCGGGCGGGAGTTGCTCACCCGGGAGCTCTACCGCGCCTGGGAGATCCTGGAGGGTGCCGCCGGCACCGGCGCGGACCCGCAGGCCGAGCTTCTCGCCCCGCCGCCCCTGCACCGGCGGCACGCCGCCTGGGCGGTGGTGACGGTACGGCCGGGCCGGGCCGAGGAGTTCGAGGCACTGCTCGGCCTGGTCCGCGGCCGGATGCGCGCCCTGGTCGCCGCCCTCGACGAGGCCGGTGCCGCCGAGGCGCACGCCTGGCCGCGCCCCTTCGCCGCCGGCCCCGCCACCACCTCCTTCGCCGTCGGCCTCGGCCGCACCCCGCCGGACGCGGACACCCTCGCGGCCCTCACCGACCGCTGGACCCGAGGCCTCCCCGGCGTCGACGTCACCTGGGCGGAGGGCGGCGCGGTGCCGACCCTCTACTGACCGCCCGTCGGGCCGTCGGCGGTCCGGTCCATGGCGCGGAGCTGCTCCCGACGGGCTTCCAGCGCCTCGGCGAGCACCTGCGGGCGGTAGGGGTCGGCGGGGTCCATCGCCCCGGCGGCCGCCACCGCCTCGTCCAGCAGCGCGAGCCGGGCCTCCGGGAGGTGCGCGATCTCCTTGCCGAGCTTCACGAGGGCGCGGGAGAGCTTCGGCAGGTGGACGGCCGGGCTGTCCACGGCCAGCAGCCGGTGCGCGGTGACCCGCTGGAGCCTGCTGAGCTTTCCCGTGCCGAGCAGCAGCACCCGGGCCCGCAGGACGGCGTCGTTGTTCATTCCGTTTCCCCCTTCGTGTCGCCACCCCCGTTCCGGCCCGACCCGCCGTCAGGGCAGCACGGCGGACGCTCGGGTGTCTCCGCAGGGGAGTCCGGGCGCGTGGGAAGGGGTGGGTCCGTCGAGTGTGAGGCCCGGCCGGGCGCCCCGACAAGATCGAACCGGGGTGCTCTCCGTCCTACCGCCGGACCCCTCCGACCCGGCATGATGGACTCGACACTCTCCCGGCGGCCCCCTTCCTGCGGCAGCCCGATACCCCGAAGAGACACTGACCGTTCGTCAGGTCACTGCTCCGCACAGCCTTGACGCGGGCACGACGGGGTTGCTTCGCTGTCCTCGCTCACTCAGCACCGCCCCCACGCGGAAGCCAACGAGCGTCAACTTGCCGTGGCCCACGGGTGGCGGGCGCACTCCGCACACCCAGCCATGGAGGACCGTTGAGCACCATCAGAACCCTGCGGGTCGGCGCGGTCGGCGCCGTCCTCGCCCTGGTCATGGGGACCGCCGCGCAGACCGCGAGCGCCCGCACCGAGGCACCGCCGCAGCCGGCCCCGGCCCACTCCGCCGCTCGCTCCGCCGTGCAGACCGTCGAGGAGGAGACCGCGCGGGCGGTCGCCGCCTCGCTCGGCGACTCGGCCTGGCGGGACGGCCTTCGGGCGGCCGCCCGTGGCGGGGCCGAGGTCGACCTGGGTGCCCTCGCCTCGCACGCCTCGGGCGGCGCCGCCCACCGCCTCGCCGCCTCGGTCGCCGACGGCAATGCCCGCGTGCTGGCCGCCAAGGGCCTGGACGCCGCGACCGGCCCGCTGCTGCGGCTGCGGCTCGGCGACCCGTCGATGCGCGCAGCGCTGGACGCGGGCACCGCACCCTGGGTCGCGGCCGCGCCGGCGAGCGACCGGGCCACCGCCCTCACCGCGTACGACGGCCGGGGCCGAGCACACACCCTGAACGCCGCCGAGGTGCCCGAGCAGCCGGTGTACCTGGTCGACATCGACGTGACCCGGGCGCTCGCGGGCGGCGCCGAGATACTCCGCCGCACCCTGGGCGGCACCGCGGTGAGGCCGCAGGCCGCCGCCGCGGACGGCTGGTGGGGCACGAAGATCGACCAGATCGAGGTGTCCGACGACGAGGAGCCGTGGTTCAAGGGCGCCGCCGAGATGTACGCCCTGGTCACCGGCTTCGGCACGGACGGCAAGGTGCGGGTCGACCCGGTCGACATGCCGTACCTGGACTACGACGGGACGGTCTACCGGCCGAACCAGATCCTGGTGAACTGGTCGAACTACAAGTACAACCTGGCCGACGTGGTGCTCATGGAGGAGGACGGCAGCACCAACTACCAGGCCCTCGCCAAGGCCATCGCGGCCGTCCTGCTGACGATCGCGGACCAGGGCGCGTACATCCCGCTGGTCAATGCGGTGCTGGACGCCATCCCCACCGAGTGGTGGACGGACGACCCGGACTACGTCGACTCCTGGTACACCCTGGCCCGGACGTCCTCGGGCCGGCTGAACGGCGCCCGCGGCAACGGCTGGATGAGCGTCTCGCCGTACTGGGTGTCCGCCTTCTGATCGTGCCCTGATCGGCAGCAATTCCCGTGGAAATGTGGACAGATCGGATAGATTGGTCCACGGAACACCCGGCCGCCGCGCGACGGGCGGGGCGGCCGGGCCCCACGACGAGGGACGAGGGAGTGCTGCTCTGATGGCCCAGCAGGTACGGGGTGTGATCGCACGGTCCAAGGGTGCGCCGGTCGAGCTGGTGACGGTGGTGGTGCCCGACCCGGGACCGGGCGAGGCGGTGGTGAGGATCCAGGCCTGCGGGGTGTGCCACACCGACCTGCACTACCGCGAGGGCGGCATCAACGACGAGTTCCCCTTCCTGCTCGGCCACGAGGCCGCGGGTGTGGTGGAGTCGGTCGGCGAGGGGGTGGACGAGGTCGCACCCGGCGACTTCGTGATCCTCAACTGGCGTGCCGTGTGCGGCCGTTGCCGGGCATGTCGGCGCGGACGGCCGTGGTACTGCTTCGCCACCCACAACGCGAAGCAGAAGATGACGCTCACCGACGGCACCGAGCTCTCGCCGGCCCTCGGGATCGGCGCCTTCGCCGAGAAGACGCTGGTCGCGGCGGGCCAGTGCACCAAGGTCGACCCGGCCGCCTCCCCCGCCGCGGCGGGCCTGCTGGGCTGCGGCGTGATGGCCGGCCTCGGCGCAGCGATCAACACCGGCGGGGTGGGCCGCGGCGACTCCGTCGCGGTGATCGGCTGCGGCGGCGTCGGCAGCGCGGCCGTGCTCGGCGCCCGGCTGGCCGGCGCCTCCCGGATCATCGCCGTCGACGTGGACGCCCGCAAGCTCGCCGCCGCGCAGAAGCTCGGCGCCACCCACACCGTGGACTCCTCCGCCGCGGACGCCGTCGAGGCGATCCGCGAGCTGACCGGCGGCAACGGTGCGGACGTGGTCATCGACGCGGTCGGCCGCCCGGAGACGTACAAGCAGGCCTTCTACGCGCGCGACCTGGCCGGCACGGTCGTCCTGGTCGGCGTGCCCACCCCGGAGATGCAGCTGGAGCTCCCGCTGCTGGACGTCTTCGGCCGCGGCGGCGCCCTCAAGTCCTCCTGGTACGGGGACTGCCTGCCGAGCCGGGACTTCCCGATGCTGATCGACCTCTACCTGCAGGGCCGCCTCGACCTGGACGCCTTCGTGAGCGAGACCATCCCGCTGGACGGCGTCGAGCAGGCCTTCGAGCGGATGCACAAGGGCGAGGTGCTGCGATCGGTGGTGCTGTTCTGATGGCCGCACGCATCGAACACCTGGTCACCTCCGGCGAGTTCACCCTGGACGGCGGCACCTGGCAGGTCGACAACAACGTCTGGATCGTCGGCGACGACGAGCAGGTGCTGGTGATCGACCCGGCCCATGACGCCGAGGCGGTCGCCGCCGCGGTCGGCGACCGGCGGCTGCTCGCGATCGTCTGCACCCACGGCCACAACGACCACGTCAACGCGGCCCCCGGGCTCGCCGACCGGACGGGCGCGCCCGTCCTGCTCCACCCCGAGGACGGCGTGCTCTGGCAGCAGACCCATCCGGGCTTCAAGCCGGACGCCGAGCTGGCGGACGGGCAGCGCCTGACGGTGGCCGGCACCGAGCTGACCGTGCTGCACACCCCTGGGCACAGTCCGGGGGCGGTCTGCCTGTACGCGCCGGGCCTCGGCACCGTGTTCAGCGGGGACACCCTCTTCGCGGGCGGCCCGGGGGCCACCGGCCGGTCCTTCTCCGACTTCCCGACGATCATCCGCTCGATCCGCGAGCGGCTGCTCGTCCTGCCGCCGGAGACGGTCGTCCGCACCGGCCACGGCGACTCCACCACCATCGGCGCGGAGACCCCGCACCTGGAGGAGTGGATCGCCCGCGGGCACTAGGGGGGTCTTCAGGAGTCACGGTGCATCACAAGGGGCGCGGGGAACTGCGCGATTCGGATGCGGCCACCGTACGGACCGGGGGTGAGCCGGATTCGCTTGGAGCACCACGTCCGGACTGCGCAGTTCCCCGCGCCCCTGATGTGGCTGCGCGTGATCTGCCTGTGTGACGGGAGGCTCCGCGGTGGTCCGCCGCGGGGCCTCCCGCGCCTGCGTGCGGGGGCGGGCCGCGGTCGCGACGGGCCCCCGTGCGGCGCCGACCGGATCACGTGCGGCGCCGCCCGTGGTGAGCCTGCCGCACCCGGTGGGCGGCCCGGAATCCGGAGCCCGGAATCCACGGATACGCAATCAATCCGGTTCGGTCGGGGCGGCGGCCCGCGGTAGCGCGGTGAGCTGCTGGCGGGAGCGTGCGCCGGTCTTCTGCAGGGCCCGTGCGACGTGCTGCTCGACCGTCCGCGGGGACAGGTGCAGGGCGGTGGCGATCTCCCGGTTGGTCATTCCGGCGGCGGCGAGCCGGGCGACCTCCTCCTCGCGCGGGGAGAGCAGGTCGCCGTAGGCGGGACGGCCGGGCCCGCGGCGGTCCTCGGGCGGCCGGTGGCCGCGCAGCTCGGCCCGTGTCCGGGCGGCGTCCCAGGTGGCGCCGAGCGCCTCGAAGGCCGCGGCGCTGTCCGCGAGCGCCTCGACCGCGCCCGCCGTGCCGGCGTCGCCGACCTCCAGGGTGCAGCGGGCGGCCGCGGCGGCGGTGAGGGCGGCGTGGTAGGGGCGGGGCAGTGCCCGGTAGCCGGCGGCGGCGCGCTCGTAGTGGGTGCGGGCGGTCTTCGGGTCGCCGGTGGCCTCGGCGAGGGCGGCCCTGGTCCAGTGCAGGGCGGCGTCGGCGGAGGGGGCGTCCCGGCCGTCGAGGCCGGTGGCGAACTCGGCGGTCATCTCGCGGGCCGCCGCGACCGAGCCGGCACGGGCGGTGGCCTCGACGGCCCAGGGGGCGAGTTCGGC
The DNA here is from genome assembly GCF_025655475.1 of Kitasatospora sp. DSM 101779. Taxonomy (GTDB): domain Bacteria; phylum Actinomycetota; class Actinomycetes; order Streptomycetales; family Streptomycetaceae; genus Kitasatospora. Next base: position 2,279,005 of record NZ_JAHTIK010000001.1, read on the forward strand.
GGCCCAGGCCCAGACGCCCTTGGCGCGCAGCCGGTCCCAGGCGAGGGAGGCCTCGGCGGCCGCACCGGCGGTGTCCTCGCGGGCGAGGGCGAGCCGGATCAGCGCACCGGACGCGGCGGCGGAGAGCGGGACGGGCCCGTGGTCGCGGTCCGGGGCGTCCGGGCCGGAGAGGTACTCCTCGGTCTCGGCCCAGGCGCCGCGGGCGAGGGCGAGCAGCCCGAGGACGAGCCGGGCGTCGGAGGCGATGAAGGGCATGTCGCCGGCCTCGGCGACCAGGGCGCCGGCCCGGCCGGCGAGTCCGGCCCAGCGGCCGGTCGCCCAGTCGAGGACGAGGGTGCAGCCGCGGCCGGTCTGCTCGGCGTAGGAGGCGCCGCTGCGGGCGGCCAGCGCGACGCCCTCGCCGAGCAGGGCGCGGGAGCGGTCGTAGTGGCCGATCCAGACGGCGGCGTCGGCGGCGTTGCACAGTCCGCGGGCGGCCTGCTGCCGCACCGCGACGGGTTCGCCGTCCCGGGGCAGCGCGTCGACGAGCGGCCAGGCGGCGGGATCGCCGATGTTGAGCAGCACGCTGACCCGGTTCGCGGCGACGGCGGCCCGGACGACCGGGTCGCCGACCTGTTCGGAGACGACGAGGGCACGCTCGATCCAGGCGACGTTCTCGGCGAGCGGCGCCCCCGGCCAGTAGGGCATGGAGAGCGCGGACATGGCGCGGGCGAGCAGCACGGGCTGCTCCTGGAGCTCGCCGACGGCCCGCTCCAGCTCGGCCAGGCCGTCGGTGCAGCGGCCGATCTGGTTGCAGAGCAGCAGGCCGAGGTCGAGCCGGATCTCGCCGCGCAGGGCGGGCGCGAGGCCGTGGTCGGCGACGATGTGCTGCAGCACGGCGAGGGTGCGGTCGGAGCGCAGGCCCATGACCGCGGAGCGGGCGAGCAGGGTGACCAGGCGGGAGCGGGCGTGCTCGGGGACCGGGCCGGTGGCGAGCGCGGACTCCAGCAGGGCGACGGCCCGCTCGAGGTCGCCGCGGTCGGCGTGCCGCTGGGCGGCGCGTTCGACGGCGTGCAGCCAGCCGCGTTCCCGGCCGCAGGCCCGGCGGTGCCCGGCGACCCGTTCCCAGGGCACCGGCTGCCGGCGGACGAGCCGGTCGGCGGCGCGGCCGTGCAGCTCCTCCCGGTACGGGCCGGCCAGGTGGGCCCGGACGGCGGCGGCCGCGAGCGGGGCCTGGAACCCGTACCGGCCGTCGCCGTGGTCGTGCAGGGCGGCGGTGCGCAGCGCCGCCTGGAGGGCCGTGCGGCCGGCGTCCGGGTCGAGGCCCGCGACCTCGGCGAGCTCGCCGGCGGTGGCGGGATCGCCGAGGACGGCGGCGGCGTGCACGACGGCGCGCTGCCC
>NZ_JAHTIK010000001.1:2280409-2294653 GCF_025655475.1 Kitasatospora sp. DSM 101779
GTGCGAACACGTCCGGGGCCGGGCCGTCCCGCGCGGCGAGCAGGTCGAGCAGGTCGGCGACCACCTGGGCGGTGCCGCCGGCCGCCCGGTGCAGCCGGTCCGCGAGGTCGGGCGGGCAGCGGTCGGCGCCGAGCGCGGCGGCGGCCATCCGCCGGACGTCCTCGCGGCCGAGCGGTCCGAGGGGGTGGCGGACGACGGTGAGCCCGGCGGGGTACTCGGTGTCCGGGCCGAGCGGCAGGCCGGGGTCGGCGAGCTCCTCCGGGCGGTAGCCGAGTACGCAGGCGAGGCCGGCCGGCGGGTCGGCGAGCAGGGCGGCCAGGGCGGCGCGGCGGTCCGGGCCGGCCCGGTGGACGTCGTCGACGAGGAGCAGGGCGGGGCCGTCGGCGGGTGCGGCGGCGGACTGCGGGTCGGTGCGGACGGGCACCGGCACTCCGTGGGCGAGCCGGGCGAGCAGGCGGCTCTTGCCGGTGCCGGCCTCGCCCTCGACGAGCAGCAGGACGGGACGGGCGGCGCCGCCCGTCCAGGCCCGTGCCAGCAGCTGCCGCAGTGCGGTCTCGTTCAGTGCGTCCACACCTGCCACCCTGTCGGAGTTCACCGGATCGCCGGGCTTTCTTTGCGTATCCGTACTTCAGTCTCCACTGATTGCCGCGACCGTGGGAGTGCGGGCAGCGTGGTCCGGGTCATGGCCTCGCGGCCCGTGGGTCGGCGGGGGCCGCCGCCGATGCCGCCCACCGCGCAGGCAGGAGCCCCCGCGTGAGCAACTCGATCTCTTCCGGACCCGTCGCCCTGGCCCCCGAACCGGACGTGCCGGTCCGGTCCGCCCGCCTGACGGCCTCCGTGACCCTTCCCGCCGAACCGGAGTCGGTGCCCCGGCTGCGCCGCATGGCGCGGGCGCTGGTGCGCAACCGGCGGCTGTCGGCGGACGTGGCCGAGGCGCTCTCGGTGATCGTGACCGAGCTGGTGACCAATGCGGTGCTGCACAGCGGCAGCGCGGACGTGTCGGTGCTCTTCGAGGTGAGCGAGTCCGCGCTGACGGTGCGCGTCCGGGACTGGGGCCAGTGGCGTGAACGGACCTCCCCGCGCTGCGAGGCGGTCGACGTGGACGCGGCGTTCGGCCGCGGACTGGACCTGGTCGACGCCTTCGCGGTGGACACCACCGTGGTCCGCTCCGCCGACGGCACCCTGGTGGAGGCCGTGATCGCCCTGTAGGGCGCGCCTTCCGGGGGCGCCCTCCGATCGGGTGCCCGGCCGGCCGATCGGCCGGGGATGCGCAAAGACCCGGCCAAATCTATGGCATGCCCTCTTCAACAGAAGGGCGGGCTGCTGTCACGCTTCTCTCGGCCTCGCGACCGGCGGGCCCCGATCCCCGCCGGTCGTCAACGTGCCTTCCGCGCGGGCGGGTTGACCCTACGTCCGGTACGGAAGGGCCCCCTACCCGAAGAGGATCGATGAGAAGCACCCTTCTCCCCCTGGTCGCCGCGGGCGCGCTGCTCACGGCCGCCGTGGCGGCGACCGGCGCCACCACGGCCACCGCCACCGCGACCACGGCGGCAGCCTGCACGCCCGCCCAGGTGGTCGCCAACGGCGGTTTCGAGTCCGGCAGTTCACCCTGGTCCGCGTCGAGCGGGGTGATCACCGGCGGCGGCGGGCAGACCGCGCACGGCGGCAGCTCCTTCGCCTGGCTGGACGGCTACGGCTCCTCCCACACCGACACGCTCTCGCAGTCGGTGACCCTGCCCGCCGGCTGCACCTCGGCCACCCTCAGCCTCTGGCTGCACGTGGACACCGCGGAGACCACCGCGGCCACCGCCTATGACAAGCTCACCGCGAGCATCGGCGGTACCACGCTGGCGAGTTGGTCCAACCTGGACGCCCGCCCCGGCTACCTGCAGAAGACCTTCGACGTCTCGTCCTTCGCGGGCCGCACGGTGGCGCTCTCCTTCACCGGCACCGAGGACTCCGGCCTGCAGACCAGCTTCGTGCTGGACGACATCGCCCTGGCCGTCTCCGGCGGCGGCACCCCGACACCCACGCCCACGCCCACGCCCACGCCGAGCCCCACCGGCACCCCGGCACCGGACGCCACCCGGACCCCGGCCGCCCCGGCCTACACCGTCTCCCTGACCAGCGACGCCTCGGGCGCCTCCTGGACGGGCCACGAGAGCGTCTCCTTCACCAACGCCTCGGCCACCCCGCTCGCCGAGGTGTACCTGCGGCTGTGGGACAACGCGCACGGCAGCTGCCCGAGCACCCCGATCACCGTCACCAACGTCACCGGCGGGACGGCCGCCGCCCTCTCGGTGGCCTGCACGGCGATGAAGGTCACCCTGCCCGCGCCGCTCGCACAGGGCCAGGGCGGGACGGTCGGCTTCGACCTCGGCATCACCGTGCCGAGCGGCGCGGACCGCTTCGGCCACGACGGGGCGTACAACTTCCTCGGCAACGCGCTGCCGGTGCTGGCCGTCCGGGACGCCGCCGGCTGGCAGCTGGACCCGTACACCAACAACGGCGAGTCGTTCTACTCGCTGGCCGCGGACTTCGACGTGACCCTGGACCACCCGAGCGGCCTGCTGGTCCCGGCCACCGGCACCTCGGTGGACACCGCCGGCGGCGCGGGCCGCACCGTCACCCGCGCGACCGCGGCCAAGGTGCGCGACTTCGCCTGGGGCGCAGGGCCGTTCACGAGGATCAGCGGGACCTCGACGGCCGGCGTCAAGGTCAACGTCTACTCGGTGAGCGGGATCTCCTCCGGTGACGCCCAGTCGATGCTGACCACCGCCGAGTCCGCGGTGGACGCGCACGCGCAGCGCTTCGGCGCCTACCCGTACGCCGAGTTGGACGCGGTGCTCGACAACAGCTTCTGGTTCGGCGGCATGGAGTACCCGGGCTTCGTGCTCGACCTGGTGTCCACCACCGCGCTGACCCACGAGATCGCGCACCAGTGGTTCTACGGCATCGTCGGCGACGACGAGTACACCAGCCCGTGGCTCGACGAGTCGTTCACCGACTACGCCACCGACCTGGCCCTCGGCAAGAGCGGCAGCAACTGCTGGAACAGCGTCTCCTGGTCGTCCTCCGCCGAGAAGATCACCGACTCGATGGCGTACTGGGACGCCCACTCGTCCCGGTACTCCACCGTCGTCTACACCTACGGCAAGTGCGCCCTGCACGACCTGCGGCGGCTGATCGGCGACGGCGCGATGAGCACCCTGCTGCACGACTACGCGCAGTCGCACTGGTACGGGGTGAGCACCACCGCCGAGTTCAAGGCGGCGGCCCAGGCCGCGTCCGGCACCGACCTGACCTCGTTCTGGAGCCAGCACCGGATCGAGGGCTAGCAACTGCCCTCAGAGCCCGCATCCGGATCGCGCAGTTCCCCGCGCCCCCTGGGGCATCCGTACACCGTTGAAGAAACACGCCAGGGCCGGACCCGTCCTTGACGCACACGGCACCGGGCGTCCCCGCCGGGGGCGCCCGGTGCTCCGCCGTTCGAGTGAAACGAGGACCCGGACGGGACGGCCGGTCAGGCCAGCAGCTTCGCCTTGGCCTTCTGGAACTCCTCCTCGGAGATGGCGCCGCTGGTCTTCAGGTCCGCGAGCCTGGCCAGTTGGTCGGCATGACTCTGGGCCGTGCCGCCGCCTCCGCCCCCTCCGCCGCCCTCGGCGGCCGCGCGGCGGATGTACGCCTGGAACGCCTCGTCCGTCCGCTGCGCCTGCTCCAGGTCGCGCTGGGCCATCGAGCCGCCGCGCGCGATCAGGTAGACCAGCACGCCGATCAGTGGCAGCAGGATGACGAAGATCGTCCAGCCGGCCTTGCCCCAGCCGCCCATGTCCTTGCTGCGGAAGATGTCCGTGATGATCTTGAAGAGCAGGAAGAACCAGAGGATGAAGACGAAAAGCTCCAGCATCGTCCAGAAGATGTTGAGCAGCGGATAGTCGTCCATGGCACTCCCGTCCCAGCCGTTCGCCGGCCGACCGGCGGGCTGTCGGTCCACGGCGGCGCCCCCGCACCGCCCGTCCCAGCCGTCCGATCCGGACAGGGGACAGAACGAGTCATACCACCACACTCCGGGTGCGGCACGCGGCATGTCGGCCGGCCGGGGATGCCGGGGCGGCCGGGTGCCCGGTCACGCCCCGGCAAGCGCGCGGTCACGATTCGGCCGACTGTCGCCGAGGGCGGCGGCCGTCCTTGTGCGGGCCGGTCCGGATGACTTTGACTAGCACTGCTAGTTAAGAGTCGACGAGGGAGCGCCCGTGAGACCACCCGCCCTGGCTCCGCCCGCCGCACCGACTGGCCCCGCCCCGAAGCCCCGGCTGCGCGGCCTGCCCGAGGAACCGCCCGCCCGACGACCGGTCCGGTCCCGGGCCGACACCGCGTCCGAACAGCTGCTCCGCCGCACCGCGGCCCACCTGCTGCAGGACGTCGACGGGCTCGCCCGCGAGCTCGTCGCCCAGATCAGCGCCCGGGAGCCCGCCTACCCCGCCACCATCGGCCCCGAGGAACTGCGGCTGGAGGTGCGCACCTCGCTGGAGAGCTCGGTCCGCACCCTGCTCGACCCGCCCGGCACCTGGGAGGCCGCCCGGCTCTGCTCCTGGCAGATCGGCGCCCGCCGCGCCCAGCGCGAACTCCCGCTGGACGCCCTGCTGCACGCCTTCCGGCTCGGCGGGGCCCTGGTCTGGCGGCGCCTGGTGGAGACCGCCACCCACCGCGAGCCCGACCACGCCCACCTGCTGCTGCACAGCGCCGCCGGCATCTGGAGCTTCGTCGACGAGCACTCCGACCTGATCACCCAGGCCTACCGGCTGGTCGAGAGCCAGACCGCCCGCGAACACCGCGAACGCGCCCGTGCCATGGTGCAGGCCCTGCTCGACGGCACCACCCGGATCACCGACCTGCCCACCGTCGCCGCCGCACTCGACCTCCCCGAGCGCGGCCGGTACGCGGTCGCCGCCCTCGCGGGGCCCGCCGGTCCGCCGCGCCTCCCCGCCGTCGCCGCCCCGGCCCCCGTCGACCCGCCGCCCGGCGTGCGGATCGTCCGGCACCGCGGCGGCGACGGCGAGCACGCCCTCGTCCTGCTCGGCGAAGCCGACCCGGCCGAGGTCGCGGCCTGCCTCGGCCACCACCGGGGCGCCCGGGTCGGTATCGGCACCGTCGTGGAGGAACTCGCCGAGATCGGCGCCGCCCGGCGCTCCGCCGACATCGCGCTGCGCACCTGCACCTCCGACGGCGACATCGCCCTGCTGCACGAGCGGCTGCCCGCCGCCCTGGTCGTCTCCCTCCCCGACTACGGCACCGCCCTGGTCGAGCGGGCGCTCGGCCCCGTCCTGGAACTCGACACCCAGGACCGCGAGTCGATGCTCAGCACCCTCGACGTCTGGCTGGACAGCGCCGGCTCCGCCCAGCGGGCCGGCACCCGGCTGTTCTGCCACCGCAACACCGTGCTCAACCGGCTGCGCAGGTATGAGCAGTTGAGCGGCCGCAGCCTGAACCACCCGCGCCACCTGGTCGAGTTGTCGCTCGCCCTGGACGCGTACCGGCTGCTGCCGTCCTGACGCCGGGGCGCCGCCGGGGCCGTGGTCTGAAGCCCCGGCGGCGGACCTGCCGTGCACTCTCCCCGCTCCCGGACCCCGCGCGCCGCCCCCGGCCGCCGGTACTGGTCGAGCTCACAACGCGGCCCGCCGGGCGCTGTGCAGCCGCAACGCGTGCCCGTACCGCCATGGACCGCCGCTCGGCCGCCGTGGTGTCCTGCCGCTCACCCAGAACCGGGCAGACGCCCCCGTCGCCCGAGCTTCCCACCCTCCCGAGCGGCTGCTGCCCCGTGTCCGCGGCCCGGCGCTCGGACGCAAGGAGCACCATGAGCCCACCCGAGCGGTCGAGCACGCTGACCGTCGAGAATCTGCACGTCGCCTACGGGCGCGCCGTCCGGGCGCTGCGCGGGGTGTCGCTGGACCTCCCGGCCGGGCGGATCACCGCCGTCCTCGGCGCCAACGGGGCCGGCAAGAGCACCCTGCTGCGGGCCGTCTCGGGCACGCTCGGCCTGCACCGGGGCGCGGTCACCGCCGGGTCGGTGGCGGTCGACGGCCGCCCGCTGACCGAGGACCCGGCCCGTGCCGTGCGGGCCGGCGTCGTCCAGGTCCCCGAGGGCAGGCGGGTGTTCGCCGACCTCACGGTCGAGGAGAACCTGCGGGCCGGCGAACTCGGCCGCGGCCGCAGCGGCGCCGCGACCCGGCGGGAGGCCCGTGAGCGGGTCTTCGCCCTGCTGCCGGTGCTGGCCGAGCGCCGCCGCCAGCGGGCCGGCCTGATGTCCGGCGGCGAGCAGCAGATGCTGGCGATCGGACGGGCGCTGATGGCCGATCCGTGCGTCCTGCTGCTGGACGAGCCCTCGCTCGGCCTCGCCCCGCGGATGGTGCGGCAGATCGGCGCGATCGTGCAGGAGATCAACCGCCAGGGCACCTCGGTGCTGCTGGTCGAGCAGAACACCGCGATGGCGCTCTCCGTCGCGCACCGCGCGCTGGTGCTGGAGAACGGGGTCGTCCGGCTGGAGGGCACCGCCGCGGAACTCGCCGCCGGGGACGAGGTCCGCCGGCTGTACCTCGGCGCCGCCGAGGAGGACGGGCCGGCGACCGGCGGCCGTCCGCCCGTCCGCGAGCTGCGCAGGTGGACGGCATGACCGCCCCGACCGCCGCCCGGCTGGAGGTCCGCGGGGTCACCGTCCGGTTCGCCGGCCTCACCGCGCTCGACGACGTCTCGTTCACCGTCGAACCGGGCACCGTGCACGCCCTGATCGGCCCGAACGGCGCCGGCAAGTCCACCTGTTTCAACGTGCTCTCCGGCGTGTACCGGGCCGCCGCCGGCAGCGTCGTGTACGGCGGGCGGGAGCTGACCGGGATGGCGCCGCACGCCGTCGCCGGGCTCGGCATCGCCCGGACCTTCCAGAACATCGTGCTCACCGCGGGCACCGTCGCCGACAACCTGATGCTCGGCCGGCACCGCCTCACCCGGGCCGGGTTCGCCGCCACCGCGCTGCGTCTGCCGGGCGCCGTCCGCGAGCAGCGCCGGCACCGCGCTCGGGCCGCCGAGATCGCCGAATTCCTCGGCCTGGAATCCCATTTCGACCAGCCGGTCGGGGCGCTGCCGTACGGCGTGCGCAAGCGGGTCGAGCTGGCCCGGGCGCTCTGCGCCGAACCGGGGCTGCTGCTGCTCGACGAACCCGTCGCCGGGATGAACCCCGCCGAGCGGCTGGACATGGCCGACACGGTGGCCGCGATCCGTGCCGCGCTCGGCATCTCGATCCTGCTGGTCGAGCACGACATGGGGATGGTCATGCGGCTCGCCGACACCGTCACCGTCCTCGACTTCGGCCGCCGGATCGCCGACGGCACCCCGGAGACCGTCCGGCAGGACCCGGCGGTGCTCCACGCCTACCTCGGACAGCAGGAAGCAGCATGACGCGGCTCGCCGAAACCCTGCTCGACGCCCTCGCCCTCGGCTCGGTGTACGCCCTGGTCGCGCTGGGCTTCACCGTCGTCTTCAAGGCCTCCGGAGTGATGAACTTCGCGCACGGCTCCGTGCTGCTGCTGGGCGGCTGGGTGGTCGCCGCCACGCACGGCGCGGTCGGCTTCCCGCTCGCCGTACTGCTCGGCGCGGCCGCCGCCGCGGCCGCCTCCGGCCTGCTCCACCTGCTCACCGCCCGCGGGCTCCGCGGGGCGGGCGCGCACGCCGCCACCATCCTCACCATCGGCGCCGACCTGGCGCTGCTGACCGCACTCGGCCGGGCGATCGGCGCCGACTACCTGGCCACCGGCGACCCGTGGGGCTCGGCCGTGGTCCGGATCGGCGGGGTGCACGTCGTCGAGGCCCGGCTCGCCGGGATCGCCGTCTCCGTCGCCCTGATCGGGGCGGTCTTCGCCGCCTTCCGCTGGACCCGCTGGGGGCTGGCCATGCGGGCCGCCTCCGCCGACGAGGAGGCCGCCGCGCTGATGGGCGTCCGCCTCGGCCGGATGCGGCTGACCGCCTGGTGCACGGCCGGCGCGCTCGCCGCCGTCGCCGCGGTCTTCCTCGCCGCCTTCCCCTCGCCGGGCCTGGACCGCTCGACCGGCCAACTCGCGCTCGCCGCCTTCCCCGCGGCGGTCCTCGGCGGCCTGGACTCGGCCGCCGGAGCCCTCGTCGGCAGCCTCGCCATCGGCCTGGCCGGCGCCCTCGCCGCCGGCTACCAGGACGAGCTGGGCGCATTCGGCGAGGGGCTGCCCGGCATCGCCCCGTACCTGGTGATGGTCGCCGTGCTGCTGGTGCGGCCCTCCGGGCTGCTCGGATCGAAGGAGGCCGTCCGTGTCTGAGCTGCTCACCGGGCGCCGCGCCGCGGCCGGCGCAGGCGTTCTCGTCCTGCTCGCCCTGCCCTTCTACGCGGACGGATTCTGGCTGCAGAGCGGGCTGTTCGCGATGGCCGCCGTGCTCGGCGCGATCGGTCTCGGCCTGCTCACCGGCACCGCCGGACAGCTCTCGCTCGGCCACTCCTTCTTCCTCGCCGTCGGCGCGTACGGCTACGTCTGGTTCTCCGGCGGGGCGTCCGGCAACGGCCCGTCCCGGCTCACCGGACTCGGCCTGCCGCCGCTGCTCGCCCTCGTCCTCGCGATCGCGCTGGCCGGCGCCGCCGGTGCCGTGTTCAGCCCGATCGCCGGGCGGCTGCGCGGCATGTACCTGGGCGTGGCCACCCTCGCGCTGGTCTTCCTCGGCCAGCACGTGATGCTCAACTCCCGCAGTGTGACCGGTGGTTTCAACGGCCGCCCGGTCGAGCCGATGTCACTGTTCGGCTTCTCGTTCAGCGACGCCTCGCCACGTGGCCTGGCCGTGCTCGGCGTGCCCTTCGGCGGCCTGGAACGGCTCTGGTACCTGGGGCTCGCCCTGGTCGCGATCGGCCTGTTCACCGCCCGCAACCTGCAACAGGGCCGCCCCGGACGGGCGTTGGCCGCGCTGCGGGACAGCGGCACCGCGGCCGCCGTGATGGGCGTGCCGGTCGCCCGGTACCGCTGCGCCGCGTTCACCGTCTCCTGCCTGTACGCGGGGGCAGGCGGGGCGCTCACCGCACTGGCCTTCACACGGGTGGTGCCCGACCACTTCGGGCTCGCCCTGTCGATCGACTTCCTCGCGATGATCGTGATCGGCGGGCTCGGCTCGGTCGGCGGCGCGGCCGCCGCGGCCGTCCTCGTCTCCCTGCTCCCGCAGGTCCTCACCGTGTACGCGGAGCGGCTGCCGCTGATCGCGCCGGCGGGCTCGGACGCCTTCGGCGCCACCCCCGGCGAGGCCGCCCGCTGTCTGTACGGCGCAGCCGTCGTCCTGATCCTCACCCTCGCCCCGGACGGGCTGGCGGGCCTCGCCCGCCGGTACCGGCCGCGGCCCGCGCCGGCCGCCGCGTCCACGGCCCCGGCGCCCGTCCCCGTCTCCCGCACCGCCACCCGTCCCTCGCCCGGCAAGGAGCCCACCCCGTGACCGACCGCAGACTGCTCAGATCCGCCGCCGCCCTGGCCGTCCTCGCACTCGCCGCGACCGGCTGCAGCATCAAGGCCGACACCTCCTCCGACCGGGTCGGCAACGACGGGGTGAGGATGGGCCCCGGCGTGACGGAGACCACCATCACCCTCGGCGCCCTCACCGACCTCAGCGGCGTCTACGCCTCGCTCGGCAAGAGCATCGTCAACGCCCAGCAGCTGTGGGTGGAACAGACCAACAAGGTCGGCGGCATCTGCGGCCGCAAGGTCGAGATCAGGGTGAAGGACCACGGTTACGACGTGCAGAAGGGCGTCGCCGCCTTCGCCGAGGTCGAGCCCGGCTCGGCGATGCTCACCCAGGTGATCGGCTCACCGGTGGTCGCCGCGCTCAAGCAGGAGATCGACAGCAAGAAGATCCTCACCCTGCCGCTCGGCTGGTCCTCCGGCCTGCTCGGCCAGAACTACATCCAGGTGGTGGGCCCCACCTACGACATCGACATGATCAACGCGGTCGACTTCCTGACCCGGAAGGCCGGACTGGCCGCCGGCGACAGGATCGGTCACGTCTACTTCGAGGGCGAGTACGGCGAGAACGCCCTCGCCGGCGCCGAGTACGCGGCGAAGCAGCACGGCTACACCGTCGTCGGACAGAAGATCAAGGCCACCGACACCGACCTCGGCGCCCAGGTCACCGCGCTCAAGCAGGCCGGGGTGAAGGCGATCCTGGTCAGCGCCGGCCCCAAGCAGTCCGCCTCGCTGGTCGGGCTGGCCGCCGCCCAGGGCCTCACCGTGCCGGTGGTGGGCTCCGCCCCCGCTTTCGCCCCGCAGCTGCTGGACAGCGCCGCGGCCCCCGCCCTGGAGAAGATGTTCTACCTGGTCAGCGGCTACCCCGCGCCCAGCGCGGACACCTCCCGGATGCGGCAGCTGGTGCAGGACTACCAGGCGAAGTACCCGGGCGCGCCGGTGGACAGCGGCGTGGTCAGCGGCTGGGTGGCCGCCCAGGTCGCCGCCGAGGCGCTCAGCAACGCCTGCACCGCCAAGGACCTCACCCGGGAGGGCATCGTGGCCGCCCACCGCAGCCAGAAGGCGCTCAACGTCCTGGACGTGCCGCTCGACTTCACCGACGCCGCCAAGCCCTCGGCGTACGGCTCGTTCATCCTCAAGCCGGCCAAGTCGGCCACCGGCGGCCTGACCGTCGCGGAACCCGCGCACGAGGTCGAGGCCACCCGCGGCTACCCGCTGCCCAGGGGCTGAGCCCACCGGGGTGGCCTGGCCGACCCGCCCGGCCACCCCGTACTCCGCCGACTCCCACGGACGAGCCCCGGCATGTCGCTCTCTCTCGCCGGGGGCCGCCCGGGGCCCGGCGCCGGGCCGGTCAGCCGGCGAGGGCGGCGCGGCGGGGGGTACGGGGCTCCGGCACGGTGGGGGCGGGGCGGTGGCGGGCCCGTTCGCGGGCATAGGTGCGCAGGAGTGGCTCGTAGCGGTAGCGGCCGGGCTCGCGGGCGGTGAGCAGGCCGGCGTCGGTGAGTCGTTCGAGGACGCGTTCGGCGCGGGCCGGGGGCTCGCCGAGCAGGCGGGAGGCGGTGCTCAGGCCGACGGTGTCGGTCGGGGCGAGGGCCAGGAGGTGGAAGGCGCGGGCGGTCGGCGGGTCGAGGCTCTCGCAGCCGGCCGCGAAGGCCGCGCGGACGTCCAGGCTGCCGAGGCAGAGCTCGTCGAGGGCGCGGCCCTCGTCGGCGAGCCGTTCCACCAGGTGCCGGACCGTCCAGGAGGGCCGGGCGGCGAGCCGGGCTCCGCAGATCCGCAGGGCGAGTGGCAGTCCTCCGCAGGCGGCGGCGAGTTGGGTGAGCGCCCGGTGTTCGGCGGCGGCCCTGGCGGGGCCGACCAGACGGGCGAGGAACTGTCGGGCCTCGTCCGCGGGCAGCGGTCCGAGGTGGAGGGCGTGGCTGCCGCCGAGGTCGGGCAGCCGGGTGCGGGCGGTGATCAGTGCGGAGTTGCCGGGGCCCGCGGGCATCAGCGGCCGGATGTGGGCGCTGTCGCGCGCGTCGTCGAGGACGACGAGCATCCGCCGGTCGGCCAGCAGGGAGCGGAACAGCGCCGTCCGGGAGTCGGTGTCCGGCGGGACGGCGGCGGCGGGCACGCCGAGGGCGAGCAGGAAGCTGCCGAGCACGGCGTGCGGGGCGGCGGGCTTTCGGCAGCTGCCGCGCAGGTCGGCGTAGAGGGTGCCGTCGGGGTGTGCGCCGCGGGCGGCGTGTGCGGCGTGCTGGACGAGGGTGCTCTTGCCGGCGCCGGGCTGGCCGCTGACGACCGCGATCAGCGGGGCGCGGCGGCCTTCGGCCGTGAGCATGGCGGCGAGGTCGGCGGACTGCTCCGTCCGGCCGGTGAAGTCGGTGAGGCAGGGCGGCAGCTGGGAGGGGGTGACGAGGACGGTCCGGATGCGGGCGGCCGTCCGGGCGGGTGCGGCGAGGGCGGGGTCGGCGCGCAGGATTCCGGCGTGCACGGCGCGGAGTTCGTTGCCGGGGTCGACGCCGAGCTCGTCGGCGAGCACCCGGCGGACCTCCCCGTACACGGCGAGTGCCTCGGACTGGCGGCCGCTGCGGTAGAGGGCGGTCATCAACTGGGCCCAGAGGCGTTCGCGCTCGGGATGAGCCGCGGTCAGCACCCGCAGCTCGCCCAGGAGTTCGGTGTGCCTCCCGAGGGCGAGCGCCGCCTCGGTGCGGCCTTCGAGGACGTCCAGGCGGGCCTCGGCGAGCCGCCCGGCCTCGGCGCGGCGGAGCGCCTCGGAGGGGACGTCGACGAGGGCGGGGCCGCGCCAGAGCGCGAGCGCCGCCTCGTAGTGGGCGACGGCCTGCTCGGCGTCCCCGGTGCGGAGCCGGTCGTGACCGAGGTCGCGCAGCCGGGTGAACCGGTCGGCGTCGAACTCCTCGGCGGCGGCGGAGAGGACGTAGCCGCCGGCCTCGGTGGCGAGCCGGTGTCCGGCCTCGCCGAGGGCCTTGCGCAGCCGCATCACGTAGTTGCGCAGGGTGGTGGCGGCGGTGCGCGGCGGCCACCCGTCCCACACGGTGTCGGCCAGCACGTCGGCCGGTACGACCTGTCCCCGCCGCACCAGCAGGGCCGCCAGCAGCGCCCGCTGCTTGGCCGCCGCCACCGGGCGGTCGCCCTCGCCGTCCCGCACGAGCAGCGGCCCGAGTATTCCGAACTCCATCCCACACTCCCCCACACCTCGGCCTGGTGCACCGGGCGGCGGGGCCGTCCCCACGACCCGCCGCCCGGCGCGACTCCGTTCTATGCCGGTGCGGGGTTGACCGGTGGATCATGCGGTGACGGCCAATCAACTCCGGGCATGGCACGGTCATTCGAGGTGGGCGCGGGCGGCGCGGCGGCGCGGCGGCCGGGCTGCGGGGCGCGGATGCGGGGTGGCGGGGCCGGTGCGCGGGCGGCGGCGGTGCGGATTGGCCGGGCCGCTGCCCGCGCCGGTCAATCAATTCCGGTCAACCGGCCGGTTCAGCCGCAGTGGCTCCAGCCGCTCGTCCAGGTGGTGCCGCGGTAGGAGCCTCCCCAGTCGACGCAGGTGCCGGCGGCGTTCAGGGTCACCGGGCCCGCGTAGTAGGTGTAGCTGCCCGGGTTGGCCCCGGCGGCACCGCCCTGCACCTTGAGGGTGGCGTCCATCGGGACGGCGCCGGAGGGCTGGTCCGCCAGGGTGACCACGCAGTTGCGGCCGCTGGAGGCCTCGTACAGCAGGTAGGCGGTGGCGCCGCCGAGGGAGTGCGAGTCGATCACGCCGAAGCCGGGGCCGCAGACCTGGGTGGGCGTGTACGGGTTGGCGGTGGAGGCCGTGACCGGGGTGATGTAGCCGTCGATGCGGTAGCCGTGGGCCGGGTCGACCGTGCTGGGCACGCTGCCGACGGTGCGCTGGGCGGCCGGGATCGTCAGCGACACCACGGAGGAGCTCCTGGCGAACGCGGCCTCGTCGGCGGCGTTCGGGTCGCCGTTCCAGTCGCCGTTGGCGGTCACCACCGCGCCGTCCGCGCCGACCGAGGTGACGATCCCGACGTGGTGGATCACGGTGCCCGAGCCGGTGCCGGTGCCGTAGATCACCGCGTCGCCGGCCTGCGGCTGGTAGGAGGCCGCGGTGTGCAGGGTGCCGTTGTTCTGCCCGTAGGTGCGGAAGCTGACCGCGGAGGCGTCGAGTCCGGTGACGGCGAGGCCCGCGTTGCGCCACGCCCAGATCGCGAAGTCGGCGCACCAGTACTCGGGGGCGCCGGCCCAGCCGACGCAGCTGTGCTCGAACTGGGCGCCGCCCAGGGTGTTGCGGGTCGGCGTGTTGGCGCAGGTCCCGGCGGAGCGGCCGGTGTTGGCCGCGGCGAGCTGCGCGGCGTCGGCCGCCGCGGCGGTGGCGGTGGCGGGAGCGGCGGGGGCCGCCGTGGCGGGCGAGGTCGGGGCGAAGGCGGTGAGGCCGAGTGCGAGGGCCGCGGCGGCGGCCAGCGGGGCTATCCGGCGCAGGACGAACGTGGGTTTCACCGTTCTCCTCAGGGGCGAAGGGAGTTGCGGGGGCCGCTGCGGCGCGACGGCGGGGTACCTGCCCGTCGCCGCACCGCAGTGGTCCGCATCCTCCGCCGCCCGCGTAGCGCCCCGGTCGCGCGGCCTAACCGGCCTGCCCGCCCGCGGCCATGACGCCGGGTCGGACGAGGGGCGTCAGCCGTGTCCCTGGTCCGGGTACCGGCAGGCGGCCTTGCGGGCGCGGGCCAGGTCGGCCTCGGGG
>NZ_JAHTIK010000001.1:2294678-2328613 GCF_025655475.1 Kitasatospora sp. DSM 101779
GGCGGGCACCGGCCGGGCGACCAGGCGGGCGTCCGCGACGGCGGTCGGCCCGTCGCCGCCGAAGCAGGCCACGGCCACCATCGGCACGGGCGCGCCGCCGTCGCCACTGCCCTCGGCCGGCGCGCCGGGCCGCCACGTCACCTTGAAGCCGGTGGCCGCCTCGGAGGTGAAGCCGATCTGCTGCCACTGGGGCATGGAGCTGCCCGATCGGGGCAGGTACGCCGCGTAGCCGACGATCGCCACGTGGTCGCCGGTGGCGCGGAGTTCGACCGCCCCTGGCGCACCGGCGGATGCCGCCGCGGCGAGCGCGACCGACGCGGGCGGCGCCACCCCGTCGGGGCAGTCGGCGGGGCGCAGCCCGGCGGGCGGGTTGCCGTGGACGACGGCGGAGGAGACGTAGCCGCCGGTGGCGAGGCGGAACCACCGGATGTCGGGCGAACCCGAGGTGGTGTCGACCACGACGTCGCCGAGACAGAAGCCGGTGAGGGCGAGTCTGCACCCGGTGGGGAGCTGGGCGACGACGTCCGCGCTGAGGCTGGCACCGGCGCGCACCCGGGTGGTGGCGTTGTACGTCTCGCCGGCGAACAGGGCGGGGGTGGTGCCGTCCGGGGGCGGGCAGCCGACGGCGGAGGCCGCCACCGCGGAGGTGGTCGTCGTCGGGTTGTCGGGGTGCTGCCGGGCCGTGGAGGAGGCGGATCGCACCGCCACCAGGACGAGGACCACGGTGAGGGCGAGCACGGCGGCGGTGCCCGCGGTCGTCCAGCCGACCGGCCACCGGCGGGCGGGGCCGGACTCGGCGAGGTCGACGGGTGCGCCGGGCTCGGGGGCGGGCAGCGCTAAGTCGGCGGAGTCCCCGCCGGACTCAGCGGCGTCCGGGGCCGCGGCCGGGGCCGTTGCTGTGGCGGGCGGTTCGGCGGCGACCGGGGCAGCGGCCGCCGGTGCGGCGGTGGCCGATACGGCGGACGGGGCCGCCGTGGCGGGCTCGGCGGCAGCCGGCGGGGCTTCGGCGTCGGACGCCAGCCGCTTGTCGACCTCGTGCCAGCGTTTGGTCCACTCGGCCACGTCGCCCCCGCAGGCACCGACGTACGCCTGGGTGACCTCCAGACTGGGGAACCGGACGCCGCCGGCGGCGTCGCTCAGGGTGGTTGCGCCGAAGCCGGCCCGGTCGGCCAGAACCCGGTATGTGGGGTTCCCTGCCTGCTCCCTGACGACCCGGAGGTCGTAGGCGAAGGCCTGTACCGGGCCGTCGGCCGGATCGACGGGGCGCGGTTTGCGGGCCACAGGGTCTCCTCAGCTGACGGGTCGACAGTTCGCTCGGGAAACTCACGAGATCCGCTCCGTGTTCCTTCACTGTGTGCACGGATGGTGTGAATTCGATCACTCATGCACACGCCATTTTCATGGCATGGACATAACCAATCATGGCGGCCGTCCCGCGGCTGCGCTACCTCCGCGCTACCGCGCGGATACGGGTGGTGGCGAGGCTTCGTCGGGGGCAGCGCCCGACGCCGCAGCGGGCGCGGCCCCGGCCGCACCGACTCACCCCGGGGATGCCCTTTGTCCGACGACACCGCCCCCACCGGGGCCGACGACCGCGGCGACGCGGACGCGGCCGTGGTGGACCTGCTGCTCCGCACCTACCCGCCGGAGCTCGTGGACGCGGCGATCGCGGCCTGCGGCCGCACCGAGCGCAGACGCCGCCTGCTGCCGGCCCGCCGGATGGTCTACTTCGTGCTCGCGATGGCCGCCTTCTCGCCCGCGCCCTACCTGGACGTGATGCGCCGGCTGGAGACCGGCCTGCGCCGCGCCGGACTGAGCCAGCCCGGGCCGTCGGCCGGCAAGGCCGCCATCTTCCAGGCGCGCGAACGCCTGGGCAGCGGCCCGATGGAAGTGCTGTTCCGGGACTCCGCACTCCGCAGGTGCGACGGCACGCAGCTCCTACCGCACCGGTCCGCACCGCCGCACCGCCGCACCGCGCCGCACTGGCGCGGCCGCGCACTGCACCTGCTCGCCGAGCAGCGCACCGCCGCCGCCCGGCACACCTCGGCCATGCCCCGGCTCGCGGTCACCGGACTGCTGGACGGCGGCACCGGAGAGGTCGTCGACGCCGCCTGGGACGCACCCGGCGCGCCCGCGACCCTGCTCCGCTCGGTCGGCCCCGACACCCTGCTGGTCGTCGAGGGGCTCACCCCGGACCACGCGCTGGCCGCCGCGGCGGCGGCCCGCGGCACGGGCATCGCCTGGCGGCTGCCGATCGTCCGACTGCCGCTGCAGCCCGAACGGCGGCTCGTGGACGGCTCGTTCCTCGTCCGTCCGCGCGGCGTGCCGCTGCGCGTCATCGGTACCGGACTGGTGACGAACCTGCTCGACCCCGCCGAGGCCCCGGCCGACGAGCTCCTCGACGCCGCCGACGCGGTGCCCGACGGCCGCCTCCTCGGCGACGCCGTGCTCTCCGCCGGCCCGGACGCCGCACCGCTCACCAGCCGCACCGCCGAGGGCATCGACCAGGAACTGTACGGCCGGCTGCTCGTGCACAATGCCCGGCGAATCGCCGGCGAAATGACCGAATGCGCATACGGACCACGTTCGGAATCCCAGTGATCGGTTCTTAAGCAAACGGCATTGCCCGCCGGGAAATTGCACGGTTAGCGTTCATCGGGTCGGCTCCCGGCGGATCCCCGGAAAGCCGAGGAAATCCTCTTGTTCCACGACGAAGGATGTATGCGATGCGTATCAAGGCTGCACTCGCCGTCGGCCTGGCCGGCGCCGCCCTCGCCACGTTCGGCGCCGCCGGCACCGCCAACGCGAACAACCTGGTGAAGCTCTACTACAACTCGAACTACCAGGGCAACTGGGTCACCTTCGACACCAACATCCCCAACTTCGCTGGCTACTACTTCATCGACGGCCAGCCGGTGAAGAACAACGCGGCCTCCGCATTCAACTACGGCACCACCACCGCGACGATCTACTTCAACTCCAACTACGCGGGCGCCTCGGACCGCCTCTCGCCCGGCACCGGCCAGTCGCGCCTCGCGCACACCTACAACGAGAACGCCTCGCTGCGTTTCGGCTGATCCGGAATCGTCCGAATTCCGGACGCTCGCCGATTCCCGGAACCGGCCACGGATTCCGGCGGCCGCGCCCGCCCCGCCGGGGCCCGGCCGACCCCGGGTCCGGCCCACCGGGCCGGACCCGTCCCACCACACGAAGGGTCATCTCCCATGCGTATGAAGACCGTCCTGGCCGCCGGCCTCGCCGCCGCCGCGCTCGCGACCTTCGGCGCCGCGGGCACCGCCTCCGCCGACAACCACGTCGGCCTGTACTACAACTCGAACTACCAGGGCGACCAGGCGCACTTCTACAGCAACATCCCGGACTTCGCCGGGTACGTCTTCCTCCACGGTCAGCCGATCAAGAACAACGCGGCCTCGGCGTGGAACTACGGCACCAGCACCGCCACGATCTACTTCAACTCCAACTACGCGGGCACGTCCGACCGCCTCGCGCCGGGCACCGGCCAGTCGCGCCTCGCGCACACCTACAACGAGAACGCCTCGCTGCGGTTCAGCTGAGCCGTCGCCGGCCGGCCGGGCCCGTTCCCGGCCGGCCGGACCCGCCCGAACCGCCACGCGACCGTCCGAACCCGCCCCAAGGAGCCTCCAGGCATGCCCGGACCATCCCGCCTCCTGACCGCCCTGGCGGCCGCCCTGGGTGCGGCGGCCGTCCTCGCCTCGGCCACCGGCTGCTCCGGCTCCGCCGACGCCGCCTCCGCAGCCCCCACCCCGGCGGCCACCCCCACCGTGGCGGACAGCATCGACCTCCACCTGCCGGTGGCCGACTACCTGCTCACGCCGCAGGCGCAGCTCAAGCTCGACCGCGCCGCGCAGAAGCTGGTCGACCAGTGCATGCACCGCTACGGCCTGGCCCTCGCCGACGAGCCGGTCGCGGCACGCAGCGGCCCCACCACGCTGACCCAGATGCGGTACGGGGCGACCAGCGCGCAGCAGGCGAAGACCACCGGGTACCACTTCGGCCCGGCCAACCCCGGCTACCTGGCGACGCCTTCGGCCTCGCCCGCGCCGGAGAACACGGATCCGGGGTACAAGCTCGTGCTGCAGGGCAACGGGACGCCCGGCAAGAACGACGGCACGCCCGCGCCCTACGGGTCGAGGACCGTGCAGCCGGGCGGCTGCATGGGCGAGATGACGAAGCAGCTGGCCGGCCGGGCGACCTTCCTCGGCGACGCCGCGCTGGTGCACGAGATCGACGCCAAGAGCTTCACCGAGTCGCAGCAGACGCCCGCCGTGAAGGAGGCGTTCCGCGCCTGGTCCGCGTGCATGCAGGCCAAGGGCTTCCACTACGGCACGCCGATGGACGCCGTCAACGATCCGGCCTTCGCGGGGGAGAGCCCGGGCCGTGACGAGCAGAGGACGGCCGAGGCGGACGTCGCCTGCAAGCAGCAGGGCAACGTGGTCGGCATCTGGTTCGCCGCCGAGGTGGACCGGCAGCACGCCCTGATGGCCGAGCACAAGGACGAGCTGCGCACCATCGGGATCCAGATGCAGGAGCAGGCGGCGCAGGTCGACGACACCCTCAACACCGCGGGCTGAGCCCGCACGGACCCCGTGGGGGCCGGCCCGCAGCGGCTCTGCGGGCCGGCCCCCACGGCATCAACTGTCCGAGGCCGCACGACGGTTCGGGTACAGTGCGGAGCCATGGAGACATGGGGTGCGGCCCTGTACGGAGACCCGTGCGCGGCCTGCGGCTTCGCCTGGTCGGCGACGCCCGCGGAGTGCGTCGGCACAGTGGGCGAACTGCCGCGGCGGTTCCGGGAACTGCTGGACGGCCGGACGGGCCGGGAACGCCACCCGGAGCTGGAGTGGACACCGGCGGCCTACGTCAGCCACGTCACCGACAACCTGCGGATCTGGGCCGAGCGGCTCGCCGGCGCCCGGCTGGCCGGCGCGGCCGAGGTCGGCGGCTACGACCCCGACCTGGTGGCCCGGGGGCGCCGCTACCTGGAGATCGCACCGGCCGCCGCCCTGTGGTCGCTCGACCGCGCGGTGCAGGCCTGGACGGAGTCGGTGACCGCCGCCGTCGAGGCCGGCACCGTCCTGCAGCACGCCACCCGCGGCCCGCAGGCGGCCGAGGTCATCGCCCGGAACAACGCCCACGACGGCCACCACCACGTCCACGACGTCCGACGCATCCTGCACCACACCGACACCCGGTGAAAGCCCCTCCCGGACACCGTTGACGCCGCGGACTACGCCTGCTTCGGGGTCCAGTGCGGGTCGCGGCCGGAAGCGGCGAGGGCGCGGTCGAACAGCGGGGCGCCGGCCGGGAGCGGGACGGGGTCGGCGAAGCCGCCGAACTGCCGGTAGAGCTCGGCGTTCTCCTCCACCACGGCGAGGACCAGTTCGGTCAGGTCGTCGTCCACCTCGACCTCGCTGCCGGTGGCGCGGGCGACGTCCCAGCCGTGCAGCACCATCTCCTTGATCAGCATCTTGGCGATGGTCCCGGCCGGGACGGGCGTGCCGCCGAGGTCCACCTCGCCCTCCCAGACGGCCGGGTCGGCCCAGGCCCGGACGGCCCGGTCCAGCTGTGCGGCGTAGGACTCGGCCCAGGCGGCGTCGGCGGTGAAGTCGAGGGCGATCAGCTCGTCCGGCAGCGGCGTCCGCAGGGCGCGGTGCTCCAGGCCGTGCGAGGTGTACAGCACCCAGTGGTTGACCAGCGCCCGGGTGTCGAAGTCCGTGCAGGGGGTGGGGCCGTCCAGGTGCTCGGGCCGGACGGCGCGGGCGATGCGGGCGGCCTCGGCGGCGGCGCGGGACATCCGGGGGTGCAGGGGGTGACCGTTCATGCCCCGATCCTCCGCCGGTGCCCCGGCGGTGGTCTTGAAGAAACGCGACGGCCCGGCCGCGCCGTGCCCACTACCCTGGCCGGCATGACTGCACCGGACCTCGGACGCGGGGTGCTCCACCCCGGCCGGGCGGCGTCCGTGATCGGCCTCGACCGGCGCGATCCCGCCGTCGGGGCGGACCGCTTCGTCGAGTTCTACTGGCTGGTGCGCTGGGACTGCCGCGACCGGCCGCCGCACGAGCAGAAGGTGCTCGCCCACCCCCATGTGCACCTGGTCTTCGAGGAGCCCCGGGCCATGGTCTACGGGGTCGACCGCTCGCTGTTCGTCCGCCGGCTGGAGGGGCAGGGGCACGCCCTCGGGGTGAAGTTCCGGCCCGGCGGCTTCCGGCCGTTCACCGACCGTCCGGTCTCCACGCTCGCCGACCGGGCGGTGCCCGCCTCCGGGTTCTTCGGCCCGGAGGCGGACCGGCTGAACGAGGAGATCGTGGGCGGCACCGCCGACCCGGAACGGCTCCGTGCCCTCGCCGACGTCTTCCTGCTCGCCCGCCTGCCCGGACCCGACCCGACGGCCGACCGGGTCGCCGCCATGGTCGAGCGGATCACCGCCTCCCCCGAACTGCACCGGGTCGACGACCTCGCGGCGGAGTTCGGCCTCGGAGTCCGGCAGTTGCAACGGCTGTTCGCCGAGTACGTCGGCGCCTCGCCGAAGTGGGTGCTGCGGCGGGCCCGCCTGCACGAGGCGGCCCGGCACGCCGACAGCGGCGCGGACGTCGACTGGGCGGCCCTCGCCGCGGACCTCGGCTACGCCGACCAGGCCCACCTCACCCGCGACTTCACCGCCGCGGTCGGCACCCCGCCCGCCCGGTACGCCCACGGCTCCCGCTGACCCGTCCACGGCCCCGACCTGCGCCCATGCACCGCAGTGTCACGCCCCGTCCGGCTACGGATAAAAAGCTGATCGATGAGGGCTACCTGCACGTCCGGCGCCACCAGCACCCCACCAGGGGCACCTGGACGACGGACGTCATGGTCACCTCCGTCCCGCTCGACACCGCGGAGGAGATCGCCGCCGCCTGGGAGGGCGCCGCGGCGTCACGCGTGCCGCCGGCCAGGTTCACCTGCCCGACCAGCCGCCCACCGGGCAGCACCGTGGGGGTGGACAGGACCGTGTCGGCACCGGGCCCGCCGACGCCGAACGCGCCGAGCAGCCGGTTGAACACCGTCGGGTGCTCTCCTTCGAAGTGCTGGGATGGACCTGCGGGCCGCCGGACACCGCCCGCACCACCGCATCCTCCCAGCACCCGCGTGACCGCCCCGCGGCAGTGCGGCCGCTGAGGAGCTCTCAGCGCACCCAGGCGGTGAGCGGTTCGGTGTCGAGCACGACCCCCACCGGCTCCGGGAGCACCAGCTCGCGTCCGAAGGGAACGGTGAGCGTGCGCTCGTACCGGACGCCGTCGGGATCGCTGTGGACGGTGACCTCGCAGCTGTCCCGGTCGATCAGCAGGTACACCGGGATGCCGCTCTCGGCGTAGGCGCGCGGCTTCTCCACCCGGTCCCGCCGGTCGGTGTCCGAGTCGTAGGAGGTGACCTCCACGACCATCAGCACCTCCTCGGTGCCGGCCCACTCCCCCTGGCCGACGAACGCCTCGGCCGGCGCGAGCGTACCGTCCGGGCGGGCGTGTCCGGCCCGGTAGGACTGCACCTTCAGCCCCTGGTCGTGCAGCCAGAGATCCGGCCGCGCCTGGATGCAGATCCGCATCAGCCACTGAATGATGCGGCCGTGGTCGCCGTCGGGCACCGGTTTGACCCCGAGCTTTCCGTTGATGAACTCGAGCCGCAGCCCCTCGGCCGTCCGGGCCGCCAGGCGGGCGACTTCTTCGAACTCCTCGGGCAGCATGTGAGGGCGGTCGGAGAGCGCGGTCATGAGCTGTCCTCCTTCGCCTCGGGCATCCGGCCCGGCGCCAAAAAACGAGCGCCTTCCCGTCCGACAATAGCGGCCGCGGCCGGCCGGTGGGCGGCAGCTCGGGGGTGGTGTCCTCTCACACGCGGGGCCCGAAGCGGCGGACGAGGGCGGCGCCGAGGACGGTGGCGGCGGCGAGGACGGGCCACAGGAGGTGGGGGCCGGCGGCGAGGAGGGCGGTGAGGGCCGCGGGGGCGGCGGCGCGGCCGAGGCCGCTGGAGAGCTCCCAGCGGGCGAGGGCACGGCCGAGGCGGCCGGGCGGTGCGGCGGCGACCACCAGGGCGGTGCCGGTCCCGGTGTAGAGGATCTCGCCCGCGGTGTAGAGCACCGAGACACCCGCGACGGCGGCGGCCCCGGCCGTGCCACCGAGCGCGCCGGCCGCCCAGAAGCCCAGGTAGGAGACGGCGAGCACCAGGCCGGAGACGGCGAGGACGGACCGCCGGGAGCGGCGGGAGATCCAGAGCACCACGGCGAGCTGGGTGGTGATCACCAGCACCGTGTTGCCGACGAAGATGCCCGAGGACCAGGCCGGTGCGACGTGCAGGGTGGTCACCAGCAGGGCGGGCAGGGCGACTTCGAGCACGTCGAAGCAGAAGGCGTACGGCAGGTTGGCCAGGCCCAGCAGGCCTGCGCCGGTCCGCCCCTGCCCGGCAGGCGGGTCCGTCGGTCCTGGCCGGTCGTCCGCGGTCGGCGGGGTGGTGAGCCGCAGCGACCAGACCAGGCCCGCCGCCAGCAGGCAGGCGAGTGCGGTGGCCAGGGCGAGGGTCCGCAGGGCGCCGGTGCCGCCCGCGGTCGCCGCGGTGGCGGCCAGAGCGCCCGCGCCGAGGCCCGCGTTGCGCAGCGAGCGTCCGGCGGCGAGTGCGGCGTCCCGCAGCCGGCCCTCGGTGAGCGCGGCGACCACGGCCGCGTGCGCGGTCGGCCAGGACTGGCTGCCGATGCCGAGCAGGACGGCCGCCGTGGTGAACCCGGCGGCGTCGGAGGCGGCCAGCAGCACCGCCACTCCGGCCGCCCGGACGAGCAGCGTCGCGGCCACCGGCAGGCTCCGTGCGCCGCGGTCGATCCAGCGTCCGGTCAGCGGCACGGCGGCCAGGCCGGCCAGCATGCCGGCGGAGAGCGCGAGTCCGGTGGTGCCGACGCCGAGCCCGAGCACCCCGACGCCGTACAGCAGCAGGAAGGGCCGGAGCAGTCCGGCGCCGAGCGCGTCGACGAGCACGGCGAGGCCGTAGCGGCGGCCGCCGGCGATGCCCAGCAGGCGGGCGGTGCCGGGGAGTTCGGCGGCCGGAGAGACTGTGGGAGCGGCGGGGCGGTGGAGGAGGGTCATGGCGGCCACGCTGCGCTGCGGGGCGGGGCGGTGGCACGCGGATTGACGGTCCCCGTCAACCGTCGGCGGGCGGGCCGGGGCTGGGTGGCAGGATCGCCGGCATGAGTCTGACCATCGACGTCACCGGCCTGCCGGCCGAAGCACTGCTGTTCGCGCCGTCCCCGCTGGCGGAGTTGAACGCGATGCTGCACGTCCTCGCGGAGCCGGCGCACCATCCGGAGCTGCACGGCTGGGCGGCGGCCACCACCGGTGCGCTGCCCGCGGGGCTGGCGGACCGGCTGCTGGAGGCGGACTTCCTGTGGCGGTCCTCGCGGGCCGACTTCCTCTTCCCGGCCCTGCCGGGTGCCACGCTGGCGGAGGAGCTGGACGCGGTGGACCGGCTGGAGGACGAGCTGTACACCGCGGCGGCGCTGGTCACCACCTGTGGCTCGTCCCGGCTGTCGTACCGGCCCGCGGGTTCGCCGCTGGTCGATCCGGCGGCGGCCGAGCGGGCGCGGGACCTGGCGGCGGCCCGGGGGCCGCGGCAGGCGGCCTTCGCCGACCGGCTGCTCGCCGACCCGCAGGCCGTCCGGGCGCTGGTGCGGCGGCTGCTGGAGGACTGCGAGCGGGCGTTCTTCGCGGACGCCTGGCGCCGGGTGCTGCCCTCGCTGGCCGCGGACGCCCGGCAGAAGGCCGACCTGCTGGCCCGGCGCGGCGCCGCGGAGGCGCTGGCCGCGGTCTCCCCGGTGATCGTGCTGGACGAGACCGAGCCAGGGCGGCGGCGGATCGTCGTCGACAAGCTGCAGGACAACGCGACCAGTGCGGTCGCGGCGGGCGGGGTGACCTTCATCCCGAGCGCCTTCGGGCGGCCGCACCTGCCGGTGGTGTACGCGGCCGGGTGGCGGCCGGTGCTGCAGTACCCGATCGCCGAGGCGGGCGGTACCGATCCGGTGTCGCTGGCGCTCGTCCAGCAGCGGCTGGAGGCGCTGGCCCACCCCGTCCGGCTGCGGCTCGCCCGGACGATCGCCCGCGGCCCGCACACCACGGGCGAACTCGCCAACGCCTGGCAGCTCACCGCCCCCGAGGTCTCCCGCCACCTCGCGGTGCTGCGCAAGGCCGGGCTGCTGACCACCCGCCGCCGCGGCCGCTACGTGCTGTACGAGCTCGACCTGGCCACCAGCGCCCGGCTCGGCGGCGACCTGCTGGAGGCCGTCCTGCGCTGACCCCCGGGCCAGGCCGTACACCGATCGGTTTCCCCACGGCGGCGCGGGCGGTAGCCTCGTCGACATGGACACCCAGGCGAAGCCCTCCGCGCGCGACCGGCTGCTCGACGCCGCGACCGAGCTCTTCTACCGGGAGGGCGTCGGTACCGGGATCGACGCACTGTGCAGGGCCGCCGGGGTGTCCAAGCGGTCCATGTACCAGCTGTTCGACAGCAAGGACGAGGTGATGGCGGCCGCCCTGGAGCGACGCGCACCCGGCTACGCGGCGCTGCTGCTGCCCGCCCCGGACGACCGGCGCCCGCCCCGGGCCCGGGTGCTGCACGTCTTCGAGCGGCTGGAGGAGCTCTCGCGGGCGGAGGACTACCGCGGTTGCCCGTACCTGGCGGCGCAGGTCGAGCTGAAGGACCGGACGCACCCGGCGAGCCTGGTCGCCGGCCGGGTCAAGCAGGCGCTGACCGACTTTTTCCGGGCCGAGGCCGAGCACGGCGGGGCCGCCGACCCGGTGCTGCTGGCACGGCAGTTGACGCTGCTCTTCGACGGGGCGAGCGCCCGGGCGGGGGCGGCCGGGGAACCGCTGGCCGGCCTGGCGGTGCCGACGGCGGCCGTCCTGCTGGACGCGGCCGGGGTGCGCTGAGCCGCTGCCGCGGCCGGTCGGCGCGAGCCGTTCCACTGGAAGGTACTCGCGGGTAACATGCCCTGCACGGTCTGGCACCCAAGGGAGTCGAGCATGCACGGCACGGACGGAACCCCGGTCAAAACGGGCTTCTTCGACTCGGTCGACGAGGTCGCGGCCCGGCTCGCCGACGTCGGCTACCTCGCCTCGCCCGCCGTCGCCACCACCGTCTTCCTCGCCGACCGGCTCGGCAAGCCACTGCTCGTCGAGGGCCCGGCCGGCACCGGCAAGACCGAACTCGCCAAGGCCGTCGCCCGGCTCGGCGGCGCCCGGCTCGTCCGGCTGCAGTGCTACGAGGGCATCGACGAGGCGCGCGCCCTCTACGAGTGGAACCACGCCAAGCAGCTGCTGCGGATCACCGCCGGCCGCGACGAGAGCTGGGACGAGGCCCGCACCGACGTCTTCGGCGAGGAGTTCCTGCTCAGCCGGCCGCTGCTCACCGCGATCCGCGGCGAGGAGCCGACCGTGCTGCTCATCGACGAGACCGACAAGGCCGACGTCGAGGTGGAAGGGCTGCTCCTGGAGGTGCTCAGCGACTTCCAGATCACCGTGCCCGAGCTCGGCACCATCCGGGCGGCCCGCCGCCCCTTCGTGCTGCTCACCTCCAACGCCAGCCGGGAACTCTCCGAGGCCCTCCGACGCCGCTGCCTCTTCCTCCACCTGGACTTCCCCGACGCCGAGTTGGAGCAGCGGATCGTCCGGCTCAAGGTGCCCGGCCTGGACGCGGTGCTCGCCGAGTCGCTCGTCCGGGTGGTCGCCGCCCTGCGCGGCATGGACCTGCGCAAGGCGCCCTCCGTCGCCGAGACGATCGACTGGGCGCGGACCCTGCTCGCCCTCGGCGCCGCGACGCTCGACGGCGCCGTCCTCCGCGACACCCTCGGGGTGGTACTCAAGCACCAGGACGACCTGGTCAAGGCAGCCGCGAAGCTGGCGCCCGCGTGACCGGCCCGGATCCCCTGACCGGCCGCACCGACCCGCCCGACCTCGCGGCCCGGCTCACCGGGCTCGTCCAGGCACTGCGCGGCCACGGCCTGCGGATCGGCCCCGGCGAGACCGCCGACGCGGCGGCCGCCCTCGCGGTGCTCGGACTCGCCGACCGGGAGCACGTCCGGGAGGGCCTGGCCGCGGTCCTGCTGCGCGCCGACGGCCAACGGGCGGTGTTCGACGCCGTCTTCGACCTCTTCTTCCCGCTCGGCGTCGGCACCCCGCACGGCGCCGGACAGGCCCCCGCCGCACCCGTGGACCGGCCCGCGCTCGTCGCCGATCTCCGGGGCCGGCTCGCCGAGGCGCTGGCCGCCGGCGACCGGACCGCGGGGGCCCGGATCGCCGGGGAGGCGGTCGAGGCCCTCGGCCGCTACGGCACCTCGCCCGGCACGGACGGCTGGTCCGCGTACCAGACCCTCGGCCTCCTCCAGCCGGAGACCCTGCTCGCCCGGGTCCTCGCCGCCCTGCGCACCGGGGTGGCCGGCCCTGACGACGACGGGCTCGCCGAGCGGCTGGCCGAGGACGAAATCCGGCGCCGTATCCGGGAGTTCCGCACCCAGGTCGGCACCGAGGCGCGCCGCCGGGTCGCCGAACTCCGCGGCACCGAGCGGATCGCCGAACGCGCCGTCGCCCCCACCCCGGACCGGGTCGACTTCCTCGCCGCCGGAGCCGAGCAGCTCGCCGAGCTGCGGCGCACCGTACAGCCGCTGGCCCGCAAACTGGCCACCCGGCTGGCCGCGCGCCGCCGCCGGGCTGCGCACGGCCGGATCGACCTGCGGCGCACCCTGCGGCGTTCGCTCTCCACCGGCGGGGTACCGATGCGCCCCGCGTACCGGCAGCGGCGACCGGCCCGGCCGGAGATCGTGCTGCTCTGCGACGTCTCCGGCTCGGTGGCGGGATTCGCGCAGTTCACCATGCTGCTGGTGCGGGCGATGCGCGACCAGTTCGCCCGGGTACGGGTGTTCGCCTTCGTCAACCGCACCGACGAGGTGACCCGGCTGGTCGCCGGCGACACCGACCCGGCCGAACTCGGCCGCCGCATCCTCACCGAGGCGGCGGTGGCGGGCTGGCACGGCAGCAGCGACTACGGCGCGGCCCTGGGCGAGTTCGCCGAACGCCACCTCGACGCGGTGGGCCCGCGCACCGCCGTCCTCGTCCTCGGCGACGCCCGCACCAACGGCTGGGACCCCAACCTCCACGCCCTCCAAGGAATTGCCGACCGCGCCCGCCGGGTGATCTGGCTCAACCCCGAACAGACCACCCTCTGGGGCACCGGCGACTCCGCCGCCCTCGCCTACGCCACCGTGGTCGACATGTACCCCTGCCGCAACGCCCGCCGCCTCACCGACCTCGTCGCCCGCCTGCTGCCGGTCTGACGCGCACGCCCTCGGGTGCGGGCGGCGCGCCCTGCCGCGCCTCGTCGGAGGACGAGTTCGATCGGCGCGGGGACCTCGCGGCCGGTGCGGTCGCGCACCCGCCACCGTTCGATCGGGAGTCCGAAGCGGACGGGCGGCTCGCGCCGGGCAGTCCTGAGCAGCAGGTCCTGCGCGCGGGGCGCGGTCCGGCGTCAGGCGGTCAGTTGGGGGTAGAGGGCGGCGAGGTCGCCGGCGAGGCCGGCCTTCACCTGGCGGGAGAGGTCGTCGGCGAGCACCTCGTGGGCGTCGGACTCGATGCCGTCGAGGGCCCGGCGGGCCACCTCGGCCGGATCCGCCTTGGGGGCGGTGATGCCGGACGTCATGTCGGTGTCGACGTAACCGACGTGCAGGCCGGTCACGTTGATGCCGCGCGGCTTCAACTCCAGGCGCAGGGAGTTGGTCTGCGACCAGAGCGCCGCCTTGGAGGCACTGTACGAGCCGGCCAGGCCGATCCAGGACAGCACCGAGTGCACGTTCAGGAGGTGGCCGCCGCCGTTGCGCTCGATCACCGGCACGAAGGCGCGGGCGGTGAGCAGCGGGCCGTAGAAGTTGGTCTCGAACTCGCGGCGGACGTCCGCCACCGGGGAGTCCAGGAAGGACGCGTTCACCGCGGCGCCGGCGTTGTTGATCAGCACGGTGACGTCCTGGGCGCGGGCGGCGGCCGCCGTGACCGACGCCGGGTCGGTGACCTCCAGCGCCAGCGGGACGGCCTCGGGATGGGTGACCGTCCGCGGGTCACGCGCGGTCGCGTAGACCTTGGCGGCGCCGCGTTCGTACAGCGCGTCCACCAGCGCCCGGCCGATGCCGCGGCTGCCGCCGGTGACGAGAACGGCTGCACCCTTGATCGCGGTCATGGGAATCTCCCCTCGAAGGAAACCGATCGGTTTCCACCAAGGTAAACCGATCGGTTTCCTGCCGCAAGGGCCCTCAGTCGGCGCCGACCGAGCGGAGCACCGCCAGCACCAGCGTCCGCGCCACCTCCGCCGTCTCCCGCACCGACACCTGCTCCCGGGGACTGTGCGCCACCCGGACGTCCCCCGGCCCGAACTGCAGCGTCGGCACCCCCGCGGCCGTGTACAGCCGCAGGTCGCTGCCGTACGGCGCCCCCCGCTCGCGCAGCGCCGGCCCGCCCACCGCGTCCGCGTGCGCCGCCCGGACGAGACCGCCGAGCGGATGCCCGGCCGGCAGCCGGCCGCTCGCGAACAGCCCGCCCGGCCAGGTCACCGACGCCGGGTGCTCCCGCAGCCACGGATCCGCCGCGCAGGCCCGCGCCACGCACTCCTCCAGGGCCGCCCGCGCCACCGCCGGGTCCTCCCCCAGCCGCACCCCGAGCCGCCCCTCGGCGACCAGCCTGTCCGGCACGCTGCTCGCCCAGTCCCCGGCCCGGACCTTCCCCACCGAGAGCGCGTACGGGATCGGGTGCTCGGCCATCAGCGGGTCCGGATCCCTGTTGCGGGCGGCCTCCAGCCGGGCCAGTGCGGCGTGCACCGGCAGGTAGGCGTCGACCGCGCTCGTCCCCTCGTTCCGGGTGCTGGCGTGTGCGGCCCGGCCGTGCACCTCGATCCGGAAGGTCAGCGCACCCGCGTTCGCCGTCACCAGCGTGCCGCCGGTCGGCTCGGTGATCAGGCAGGCGTCACCGGTGTATCCGCGCTGCAGGGTGCCGAACGCCCCCAGGCCGCCGTCCTCCTCGCCCACCACGAAGTGCACCGCCACCCGCCCGCGCAGCCGGGCACCGCTCGCCCGGATCGCCGCCAGCGCGGCCAGGTGCGCCGCCAGACCGGCCTTCATGTCGCAGGCGCCGCGGCCGTGCACCACGTCCCCGGCCACCCTCGGCACGAACGGGTCGCCGACCCACTGCGCTGCGTCGCCCGGCGGCACCACGTCCACGTGCCCCTGCAGCACCACCGTCGGACCGTCGTCCCCGCCGGTGCCGGCCGCCAGCCCCCAGGCCTCCTCGCGCGGGGCCTCGGTGCCGGGGAAGTCCGGGTGCCTCCGCAGGGCGGGCAGGTCCATCGACCACAGGTCGGTCTCCAGCCCGAGCCCGTCGAGCACGCCCGCCAGGTGGTGCTGGATCTCCGACTCGGCGGCGCTGCCGGTCACACTGGGGATGGCGATCAGGTCGAGCAGCGTCCGGGCGACGGCCGCCTCGTCGACGGCCGCCAGCGCGGCGGCCTCCCGGGCGGTGAGGTCTGCGGTCACGGGCGGGCCTTCCGGTCGGGGCCCGCCAGGCTGCCGGAGCGGGCCGGTCGGACGGCGGGCCGGTGGGTCGCCGCCCAGCCTGTCAGAGTGTCCCGCCCCGGTCACGGGCCCGGCGGCCGCCCCGGCGGCCCAGGCTCCGCGCCCCGGGTCGGTGCGTGCTCAGACCCGGGCGAGGTCGGCGGCGCCGAAGCCGACCGAGAAGCGGTGGCACCAGATCACCGCGCTGCGGACCCGCGCCAGATCGGTGCCGGCCGGCACGGTGTAGTTCTGGTTGCCGATGTTGCCCTTGAGCCGGTCGAGTTCGACGGCGTCCTCGCCGAGCAAGTCCAGGCGCGACTGCGCCGCGGGCAGGGCCGACAGGTACACCCGGACGTCCGGGCCCTCCGAGGTCCGCAGGCCCTCCAGCCGCAGCACCACCCCGCCGTCGGCCAGCCGCACCAGCCGGGCCGTCCCGCTGGTGGGGTGCTCCCCGGAGACGAACCCGCCCCGCGCCAGGTCCACCGGGACCGCCGGGGCGGCGGCGGGCGACGCGGCCGGCCTCGCGGGAGCCGCTGCGGGCGCGGACGGCAGCGCCTCGTCGACCGACGTACTGGTGAACGCCTTCCACGGCGCGAACAGGTACAGCCCGAACCCGCCGACGAGCAGCACCAGCACCGCGAGCGGGACGGTCACCCGCCGGGCGGGCCTGCGGCGCAGCGGTGCACGGAACTTCACGGTCTCCCCCGGGGGTGCGTCGGACAGCGGCGGACTCCAGAGGTACCGCCCCGGCCGCGCGCCGCGCCACACCTGCGGCCCGGCGGTAAGAACCCCGTAACCTGCCGCCCGGCCCGCAGCCGGGTTCAGTCCTGCGGTGGCGGCCCGCCGGTGCCCTCCGTCAGATCCTTCACGAAGGTCGTCGCACTGCGCCGCACCGTCATGCCCACCCGCTCGTACAGGCCGAGCGCACCGGTGCCCGAATGCGTCCACAGCGTGCAGGAGCGCCGGCCCGCCCGGTGGAACGCCAGGAAGGCGTGCCGCAGCAGCACCCGCGCGATCCCGCGGTTGCGGTGGTCGGCGTGCACCGCGACCCGCTCGATGTAGCCGTCCTCGGTGTCGGGGAGGTCCAGCGAGAGGACGGCGCCCACCACCCGGCCGTCCACGAACGCCAGCGGCGACATCCCCGGGGCGAAGGTCGGCCGCTCCACGGTGTGCCGCGCCCACTCCTCGTACGCCTTGCGGCGCGGCTGCCACTCGGCGAATGCGTCCTCGGTCAGCCGGTGCACGGCCGGCCCGTCGCCCGGCCGGAACGGCCGTACGGTGACGCCGTCCGGGGGCTCCGGCAGCCCCGGCTCCTCCGGCATCGCGAACTCCAGCAGCCAGGCCCGCACCAGCGGCCCGTAGCCGCGCGAGCGGACCAGGGCCACGCCCCCGGCGTCGCCGTCCGGGACGGTCTGCACGATCCGCGGCGTCCCCGTCTGCCGGGCCCGCGCCTCGGCCCAGTCCAGCAGCGCCGCGCCCAGGCCCCGTCCGCGGTGCTCCGGATGCACGTCCACCTCCGACCGCCGGTCGACCCAGGCCCGTGCGGCCGGCCGCCCCTGCGTGTCGTGCACCAGCAGTGTGTCCGCCGCCAACTCCATCCCCGGGCGCGCCAGATCCGCCTCGATCCCGCCCCGGTCGATCTCCACGCACCCGTACAGCTCGCGCTCGCACGCCGCCACCAGCCCGAGGATGACCGGCACGTCCTCGACGCGCGCCGCCCGCCCCCTGTACCCCGCCGGCAACTCAGGCACCACACCCGTCATTGGCCCACACTCCCGCCCAGCAGTCCCTCCGGTCCCGGCCCGGCACCGCGTCAGTCTCCGCCACCCCCGTACCCACGGCAACGGATTACCCGGAGCCCACCGCACCCCCGCACCTGCCCGCCTGGGCTCCGCCCATGCACAAGGGCGTCAGCACGTCGAAGCAGGCGGTGGCGGACCGGTTGGACGCGGCCGGTTCGCGCCAGGCCGGTTGCCGCGCCCCCACACGTACGGCACGACCAGCGCCTCCGCCCGCCGTCCAGCGGCGATCCGATGGCCCCCGGACCTGCGCACGGCTGACCGGTACCTCGCCGGGATCCTCGCGCATCCGGGGATGCGCGAGGCGCTGGCCGGGGCCGCGGCGGGCACTGACCTCCGAGGGTGCGGTCGCGGCCTACCGGCGGCCGGACGGCGCGGTGCCGGGGCTGGGACGCGCATTCTTCACCACGTTCCTCCATTTCGCCGGGCTCGCCCGGGAGGGCGCCGTCCCGGGCCCGCTGCCGCTGGTCCTGGACTCCCGGGTGGCGGCGGCGCGGCGCGCCCTTGCGCTGCCCGCCGGCCTGGCCGCCGGGGCACCGGGGACCGCGGCCGTCGCCCCGGTGGACGCGGTCGACCGACCGCTGGACGCCGCACCGCCACCGCGTCCACCTGGACCGGATGCACACCGCCACCGCGTCCACCTGGACCGGATGCACACCGCCGCCGCGCACATGGCCCCCGGCTGTCCGGACCGGCCCGCCGGGCGGTCGGGCCTCCTCGGACCCGCGCTGTTCAGGGCGCCCGGCGGGCCTCACCCTCCCGAGCCGCGGGCCCCGACGTTCACACCGCGCGCGCAGCTCCTCCACGGGTGTCACCGGGCAGCGGCCGGAGGGGGCACCGGGTGCGGCCCGGGAGCCGGGTGGCGCTAGGTTCTTGACCGGTCGTCCGATCAGCCGGGCGGTCGTTCAGCCCGGGACGAAGGGACGTTGGCGTGCAGGGACAGCTGCTGGGTGAGCGCTACGAACTGCTGGAGCGGCTGGACCCGACGGGGTCGGCCGAGCGGTGGCGGGCGTACGACCGGCAGCTCGGCGTGCCGGTGGAAGCGGCCGTCCTGGCGGGGCCAGGCACCGCGCCGGAGGAGACCGCCCGGCTCGCGGAGGCCGCCCGGGCCGCGGCCGAACGGCCCGAGCACCCGCACCTGGTGACGGTGCTGGACGCGGGTACCGATCCGGCGAGCGGCACCGTGTACGCCGTCCTGGAGCAGGTCGACGGCCGCACCCTGGAGGACGTCCTGGCCGCCGACGGCGTGCCCGGCACCGCCCGCGCCGCCGAGTGGACCCGGCAGATCTGCGCGGGCCTCGCCGCCTCGCACACGGCGGGCGCCGTCCACCGGGACCTCCGGCCGGCCCACCTGCTGCTCACCGCGGACGGCACGGTCAGACTGCCGGGCCTGGCGGTCGACGCGCCGCCCGGGGCCGGGCAGCCGGGCATCGGTCCGGCGGGTGCCCTGGCCGCCGTGCCGTGGATGTCACCGGAGTTGGTGCGCGGCGCCGAGCAGGTCGACGCCCGCAGCGACCTCTACGCGGTGGGCTGCCTGCTGTACCAACTGCTGACCGGCAAGCCGCCGTTCGCGCACCGTGAGCCGACCGTGCAGTTCGGCGCCCACCTGCGGGAGGCCCCGGCGCCGCCGAGCCGCCGCGGCCCTGGCGTAACGCCCGGGCTGGACCAGCTGGTGCTGCGGCTGCTCGCCAAGGCACCGGAGGAGCGGCCGGTGAGCGCCGACGAGGTGCTCGCCGAACTCGACGCGCTCGCACCGGAGATCGCGGCCGTGGGCGGCGGACCGGCGGGGCCCGCCGCCACCGGGGCCCACGAGCCCACGGCGCACCCCGTCGCCGGGTTCCCGGCCGGGGCCTCCTTCGCCCCCGCCGCACAGCCGCCCGCACCGGTGCTGTCGGACTTCGACACCTGGGAGGAGGAGCGCCGGACGTCCTGGTGGCAGGGCTCCGCGGGCCGCCGGGCGGGTCTGGTGGCGGGCAGTGCCGCGCTGGCCCTGGCACTGGTCTCGGGGATCACCTGGGCGGTGAGCTCGCAGGGCGGCGCCGGGGACGGCGGACCCAAGGCGGCAGGCACCTCCGCGAAGGCCGTGCCGACGTACGGCGATGCCGGCTCCGCCGGGGACGCGCCCGTGGAGAACACCACCGGGACGGGTCCGTCGGCGGCGGCACCCGGCTCGGCCGCGGCGTCGGCGGCCGCGGGCACGAGCGGCACGCCCGGCGCCGCGCCCGGTGCGCCGGCGGACCCGAGCGGCAGCCAGCCCGGTGCGACGACAGCCCCGGGCACCGCCCCCGCCACCCCGGGGACGCCGACCACCGCAGGCCCGACCAAGGTGCCGCCCTCCCCGGCGACCTCAGCCGGGACGTACGGCTGCAGCGGCGGCCTGGTCGGCAGCTACCCGGTGACCACCGCGTCGGGCGTGGTGTTCGGCTACTTCTACATCTGGTTCGACTCCGCGAGCGGCAAGAACTGCGCCGCCACGATCAAGACGGTCAACAGCGGCTACGGCACGGCCTCCGCGGTGAGCGCGAGCATCAGCCGGTGCTCCCAGACCACGGCGGCGGCGAGTTGCAGCCAGGTCGCCGGCACCACCGCCACCGACCAGGGCAACTTCGCCAAGTACGCCGGCCCGGTGCGGGTCAGCGCGGTGAAGACCTGCATCAACGGCTCCGGCAGCATCACCTGGGCCGGGCAGAGCGCCACCACCCGTTCGCTCGGCAACCGCGCCGTGCACTGCGGCTGACGCCGCCCGAACGAGGACACCGACCGGCGTCAGTGCAGCACCAGGGTGCCGGTGCGGACGGCCCGGCGCAGCGCCCGACCGAGGGTGAGGTGCGCCGCGACGCCCCAGAGCAGGGCCACCGCCGCCTCCGCCAGCAGCGGCCCGTACGAGAACGGGGCACCCGCGGCCAGGTCGCGCATCAGCGCCAGGCCGTGTGTGATCGGCAGGACGGCCGCCAGCCGTGCGGGCAGGCCGTCCTGCGGCACGGGTGTGGTGATGCCGCAGAGCAGCAGGTAGCCGATGGTCGTCCCGGCGGTCAGGTACATCCGGCACTCGGGGTGGCGCAGGGCGATCCCGGCGAGCGTCAGCGCCAGGCAGTAACTGCCGAGGGAGACCAGGAGGTTGACGGCGAGAACGGCGGGCAGTGCGGTCAGCTGCAGGGGCACCGGCAGCAGCAGCGGCACGACGGCGAGGGCGACGGACGAGGTGAGCATGCCGTCCAGCACCCAGTGCAGGCCGCGGGAGGCCAGCACCAGGAAGGGGTCCGCCCGGGTGACGAGCAGGAACTCCAGGGTGCCGGAACGCCGTTCGCCGACGGTCGAGGAGACCACGCCGAGGGCGGCGAGCGGGCCGAGGGCGGCCGCGTTGCCGAAGGCGATCTCGCCGGTGGCCTGCGCGGAGCCCAGCAGGGTGCCGAGAGTGGCGAAGAACAGCACCTGGCAGAGCAGGCGGACGAGCCAGCCGCCCGCCCAGGAACGCCAGGTGAACATCGCCCGGTAGTCCTGGTGGCTGCTGATCAGCCCGTGGCCGAACTGGCGCAGCGCGGTCGACAGCACGGCCCGCAGCCCGGCGGGGGTGCGGCGGTCAGGCATGGAGGGCCACCTCTCCGGTGCGGACGGACGCCAGGACCCGGCGCAGCACGAGCAGTCCGAGCAGCAGGTGGACGGCGACGAGGGCGGCGAGCAGGGCGACCCGCGGGCCGGCGCCGTCCGCGGTGCCGGCGGCGGCGTCGCGCAGCAATTGGGCGCCGTGGGCGAGGAAGAAACACCGGGCGACGGCACGGACCGGCGCCGGCAGCACGCCGATCGGCACGATCAGGCCGGCGAGCAGGTAGAACGGGTAGGTGAGGGCGTTCTGCAGCGCCCGCGCCCCGCGGACGAGGATCATCACGCCGCTGATCAGCAGGGCGGTCGCGGCCACCCCGAGTGCGGTCAGCGCGGCAACCAGGAGGCACAGCCCGGGCTCGGCGATCCGCACGGGCAGGCCGAACCCGAGCCGTCCGATCAGCAGCACCTCGGCGAGCACGGGCAGGCCGAGCGCGGTGGTGGTGCCGACCCGGACGGCCAGCGCGGCGAGGTAGCGGCCGGGGGTCAGCAGCGAGGGCTCCAGGGTGCCTTCGCGGCGGTCGGTGTCCACGGTCTCGGCCGCGACGAAGACGGCGTGCGACCACAGGCTCATCAGGAAGGCGGTGAGCGCGACGGTGGTGGCCGCCGACTCCCGGTGGTGGTGGACGAGCGCGGTGAAGAACACCAGGGAGTAGAGCGGGATGACGGCGAGCGTGGCGAGCAGGTCCGGCGAGCGGGCGATCAGGACGGCCTGCATCCGGGCGGCGGCGATCAAACGACGAACTCCCGGTCCTCGATGACGGATCGGTACACCTCGGTGAGGCCGGGCGCGGCGACCGAGATCTCCTCCGCGCGGGCCTCGACGAGCACGGCGAGCACCCGGGTGAGCGTCTCGGCGTCGGCCGGGCGGACGGTGACCGCGCCGCCCGGCCCGCGCTCCACCTCGGTGCCGGGCAGCCCCGCGAGCACCTCGGCGGCGCCCGCCGGGACGCCGGTGGCGGTGACGGTGCGCCGGGCGGAGACCTCGGCGAGCAGGGTGTCGGCCGCTCCCTGCCGGAGGATCGTGCCGTGGTCGATCAGGGCGAGATGGGAGCAGAGCGCCTGTGCCTCGTGCATGTCGTGCGTGGTGAGCAGGACGGTCGTACCGGCGTCCCGCAGTTCGCGGACGAGGGTGCGGAATCCGGCCGCCGAGTGCGGGTCCATGCCGTTGGTGGGCTCGTCCATGATCAGCACCTCGGGGTCGCCGAGCAGCGCCCGGGCGAGGTGGACGCGCTGCACCATCCCGCGGGAGAACGTCTCCACCCGGTCGCCGGCGCGGGCGGCGAGCCCGAGGCGTTCCAGGAGTCCGTCGGTGCGGCGGGCGGCGGTGCGGGCGTCAAGGCCCTGCAGGGCCGCCCAGTACGACAGGTTCTGACGCGCGGTCAGTCTGCCGTAGAGGCCGCGGTCGCCGCCGAGCACGAGGCCGATCCGGCGGCGCACCTCGCGCGGCCGCCGGACGACGTCGTGGCCGGCCACCCGCGCCGTTCCCGAGGTCGGCAGCAGCAGGGTGGTGAGGATCCGCGACAGCGTGGTCTTGCCGGCCCCGTTGGGCCCGAGCAGGCCGAGCACCTCGCCGCGTCCGACGGTGAGGGTGACGCCCTCGAGGGCGGTGACCCGGCGCCCGCGCCGGGCGGTGAACGTCCGGCCGAGC
Organism: Kitasatospora sp. DSM 101779; assembly: GCF_025655475.1. Taxonomy (GTDB): domain Bacteria; phylum Actinomycetota; class Actinomycetes; order Streptomycetales; family Streptomycetaceae; genus Kitasatospora. Next base: position 2,317,363 of record NZ_JAHTIK010000001.1, read on the forward strand.
CGGTCGGTCTCCACGACGGCCACGGTTCACCGCCCCGCAGTGCCGGCCGCGGCGGGCCAGGGGCCGAGCCGGTCGAGTTCGTCGAGCGCCCGGGCGTGGCTGGCGGGGTCGACGAGTTCGCCGGTCACCATCAGGAAGTCGGCGACCGGGGTGCGCGAGATCAGCCCGCCGTCGAAGCGGTGGTGCGCGGCGGCGCGGGGGACACCGTCGCGCAGCGCGGTCAGCTGCAGGCCGTGGATGGTGCGGCCGGCGGCGAGCCGTTCCTCGGCTCCCCCGGAGAGTTCGGCTCCCCCGGCGGGGCCGGTGGGCGCCGGAAGGGCGGCGCGGCGGTGCAGTTCGGCCTCGGCGGGCTCGCGCAGCGCGGCTGTCAGCGCGGCCGGGACGGTCTCCGCGAGCCCGGGCCGTCCGGCGGTGAGCTCGCAGAGTTCGAGCAGCTCCGGCGCGAGGCAGTGGGCGGCGGCGACGTCCGCGAGCGGACCGGGCGCGGGCGCCAGCGGTGACGTGAGGACGAGCGCCAGGTCGACGGAGTCCCGGACGGTGAACGGGCGCTGGAACCGCTCCTCGGCGAGGGCGAGCAGGTCGGCGTGGACCTGGTCGGCGGGCAGTGCGGCGCGCACCGGGACCTTGCCGGGCTCGCCGGCGAAGGCGAAGGTGGCGACCTCCACCTCGGCCTCGTGGTCCAGCAGCGGGTCCTCGCCGTACCACCAGAGGCCGACGAAGCGGTGGTCGACGGCGCCCTCGCGGAGTTCGGTGTACACCGCCCCCTCGAAGGCCTGCCGGCCACCGAGCAGGGCGACGGCCTGCCAGAGCGCGGCCTCGTCGGGAACCACCAGGTCGAGGTCGCCGGGCGGCCGCAGCAGGCCGTCCGGGTAGTGCCGGGCCAGCGAGGGCCCCTTCATCACCCGCAGGCCCTCGACCGTCCCGGCGAGCGCGACGAGCTCGCGGTAGTGCGCGGCGCGGCGGAGCATCCGGTCGAGCTCGCCGCGCGAGCCGGTGCCCATCGGCACGCCGTCCCGGGCCGCGAGCGAGAGGACGAGCGGGGCGAGGACGCCGCGGACCCGGCGGGAAGCGGCGAGCAGCGGCCGGACGCCGTCCTCGGGGTCGGTGCCGAGCAGCTCGTGGAGGAGCTGCAGGGTGAGCGGGAAGTCGGACTGCGGGTCGGCGGTCAAGGCGTCTCCAGGGGCGGTCGGCACGGACAGGTGACCGGGTCGGGCAACCCACAGGGGCGCGTGGGGGTACCTCCCGGCCGAAGGCTCAGAGGTACCCCCACGCGTCCCTGAGCAGGTCCCTAGCGGCGGTCGGCTCGGCGGTAGGCGTAGGACTCCTGCCAGCCCTGGCGGCGCAGTGCGGCCACCACGGCGGCGCCCGGGTCGGCGGGGAGATCCGGTCCGGTGCGGTGGTGGCAGACGTGGCCGACCAGCGGCAGTCCGTGCCGCGCCGCCTCGGCGGCCGCGACGGCCACCAGGGCGGGCTGGGCCGCCGGGATGCGGGCGGGCTCCTCGATCAGGATGTCCACCAGGTCGACGAACGGGGTGCCACTGGCGTCGTCGACGGCGTCGGTGACGGCGGTGGCGTGGCCGATCGGGCGGTCGTGGCCGTCGGCCCGGACGAGCCAGGTCCGCCGGGCGGGCGTGTGCAGGATCTCCTCGACCGCGGCGCGGACGGCCTCCTCGGCGACCGCCGTGCCGAGGTCGGCCTGGGCGCCGGAGACCGCGGTCGCCAGCCAGCCGCGGACGAGGTCCCGGTGTTCCCCGCGGTCCTCGGTGATCCGGACGGTGGGTGCCGCGGCCCGGGCGGCGGCCAGGGCGGCGGCGTCCGGGGTGAGGTGGAGGTAGCTGATCAGGGGTTGCAGCCGCGGGTCGGCCGGGGTGCCGGCGGGGATGCGCAGCACGGCGGCGGTGCAGTCGGGGTGACGCTCGAACAGTTCGGCGAGCAGGCGGCCGGGATCGGCGAGCAGCGCCGGATCGGCGTGTTCGACGAGGCACTGCGCCTCACCGGTGAGCGGGTCGGTGTACGGCCCGGCGACCACCGGCAGACCGTCGAGGCGGTGCAGCAGGCCGGCGTCCTCCGCGGCCGCCAGATATTCGGGACCGACGGCGAACAGGCCCTGGCCGGAAGCGGTGTTCACGCCGCCTCCGGACGGACGACGGCGACCAGGCCCTCGGCCAGCTCCCGCGCCGCGGCGGCGACGTCGGCACCGCTCACCCGGCGCAGGGCGGCGATCTCCTCGTCCGGGTCGAGGTCCGTCCCGGTGAGGGCGCGGCGTTCGGCGAGGGTGACGGCCCGGTCCAGCGGGGACTCGGCGGTGAGCACCGCCTCCACCACCGCCTGGTGGACGGCGGCCTCGACCGCCTCCTGCCCGGCCCGGCCGTCCGCGGCCTGCGCGAGCACCTCGCGGAAGGCGTCGAGCACCTTCGGGGCGTTCCCGGGCTCCGCGCCGGCGAGCATCCGCCAGGCGCCGGTGTCGCGGTAGCTGCGCGACCAGGAGCGGAAGGAGTAGGCGAGGCCCTCCTCGTTGCGCAGCCGCGCGTACAGCAGGGAGGCGGGGCTGGCGCCGAGCAGGTGCGCGAGGACGGTGGCGGCGTGCCGGCGGGGATCGGTGGCGTGCGGGGCACGGCCGCCGGCCAGCAGCCAGCAGAACTCCTCGGGCCAGGCGTCGACCTGCCCGGGCCGGACGGGTCCTGGGCGGTCGGGTCCGTCCGGGTCGGGCGGGGCGACGGCGGGCAGGTCGCGCAGGCCGCCCGCGTCCAGGGCGGCGGCGACCCGGTCGGCCGGGAGGCCGCCGACCACGGCGACGGCGAGCGGCGCCGTGGCGAGTGCGCTGCGGTGCGCGGCGCGGAGGTCCTCGGTGCCGATCCGCTCGACGCTCGCGGGCCGGCCGCCGACCGGCGAGGCCAGCGGATGCCCCTCGAACAGCCGCGCCAGGAAGGCGTCCTGGACGGTGTCGGCGGGGTCGGCAGCGGCGGCGGCCAGCTCCTGCAGGACGACCCGGCGCTCGGCGTCGAGCGCCGCCCCGGTGAGCTCGGGACGCAGCAGGGCCCGGCAGACCAGCTCGGCGACGCGCTCGGCGTCCTGGTCGAGCACCTGGGCGTGGATCAGCAGGGAGTCGGGCCCGGTCGCGGCGTTGCAGGTGCCGCCGAGGCGCTCGATGTGCTCGCACAGCGGGACGCCGTCCGCGAGCGGGACGGACATCACCAGGTGTTCCAGGAGGTGGGCCGTGCCGGCGGCCTCCGCGGGGTCGTGCCGGGCGCCGTGGCCGAGGGCGACGGCGAGGCTGGTGGTGCGCAGGTGCGGCTGGTGCTCGACCAGGACGGGGACGCCGCCGGTCCAGGGGGTTTCGATCACGGTGCATCCCGTCGTGGGCGGGGGGCGCCGCGCACCGCGGCGCCGCCGGGGGCGGTGCGGGCCGGGGTGCCCGGGCGGCTGTGCGCCCGGGTCACCCCGGCCGGCGACGGCATTACTTGCCGGCGCGAACGTTGACCTTGTCCAGACGCGGACGCAGGCCGACCTTGTGGTTGCGAACCATGGTGTTTTCCTCCTCTCCCACATGAGGCAGTCGTCGGGTCATCGCACGGATCTCCCGTCCGCCGCGCTTTCTCGGCGGCGGCGAGAGAACATAACCATGACCATCACTCAGGAGTCAATAAACTCAGTCAAGGCGATGGCCGCGGGGCGCCCTACCAGGGCGTGATGACACCCTCGAGGATGGAGTCCTTCACGGCAGCCAGCTGCTCGAAACACTCCTGAGCTGCGCTTTCGTCCACCTCGACCGATCCGTCGGCAGCCTCGACCGACCCGGATCCCTGCACGTCCACTGTCATGACCCTCCTTGCGCAAGCCCTCACGATCACCGGAGGGCACGGTCGGCACACTCGATGGAGCGCACCCTTGAACCGATACTGACAGAACAACATGACTGTGATAGTCAATTTGACTGTGACTGTGTCAATATCAACGGGGCCGACCGCCTCGGGGCTCGTCCTCGGCCACGCCGGGGCCGCCGGGGCCGCCCGCGCGCACGCGGCCGCGCTCGGCCGCCCCTTCCGGCCGACCGCCTCCCGGCAGGAACTCGTCGAGGCCGTCGCGGCCGCCGCCGGCACGCCGGCCTTCGTGCTGGCGCCGGAGGCCGAGCTCGACCTCGGCCTCACCGGCGAACTCGCCGAGACCGGACGCGCCCACGCCGTCCGCCTGGGCGTCCTGCCGCTGCCGCCCGACCCCGCGGCCGCCGCCCGCCTGCTCGACCGGTCCGCACGGGCCGCCGGGGCCGGGCCGCGGCATCCCCACCGCACCCTGCACTACTGCGACTTCCGCCGCGAGCCCGTCCCCGGCCCGCGGCACTCCTACGGCTCCGACTCCTCGGACGAATTCATCGCCCGGCTCGTCGAGGGCGCCGAGGCCGTCGTCCTGCACGGCCACGGCAACGGCGCGGACTTCCGGGTCGGCCGGCACGTGCTCTGCCTGCAGGCCGACCTGCTCCGCCCAGCACCCGGCCACCCCGGCGAGCAGTACCTGCCCTGCCAGGGCGGCGGCCCCTGCCGGCTGGAGCACAAGACCGGCTTCCGCGCGTTCCACGGCGCCGGCGCCGTCCGCAGCAGGCTGCTGGTGCTGCTCTCCTGCTCCGCGTGGCAGCCCTCCGGCGGACTGCTGGGCCCGCGCTTCCAGCTCGCCCGGCGGTTGCTGGACGGCCCGCACCTGGCCGGCTTCGTCGCCTCCACCCGGATCAACCACGGCACGCCGCAACTGGGTGCCGCCGTGGAGCGACTGCTCGACACCGGCGCCCCGCTCGGAGAGGTCGCACTGCGGATCAACCTGCTCGCCGGCGAGGGCCTCGCCTCGTACGTCTGCGTGGGCGACCCGGAGCTCCGCATCCCGGCGGGCGCCGCCACCACGAAGGCTCCCGCGGCCGGCACCCGAACCGCGGCGCGCGGCACCGCCCGCCCGGCCCCCGTCCCGGCCGCGCCCTCGGTCGCAGTCGCGGTCGCGGACACACCGGGGCCGGACGACCCGCGTGCCGCCCGGCGGCTGGTGCAGTCCCGGATCGTCCGCCGCGCCGTGGCCGCGGGCGACCGCCCGGCGGCCGACCTCGCCCTCGCCGACCGCCTCGCCGACGCCGCCCTCCAGTCCGCCCCGGACGGCGAACTCGACCACCTGCTCTGCAAGTTCCTCGGCGCCACGCTCGCCCGCCGCGGCCCCGACGTGCACGACTACCTCAGCGGCTCGGTCGGCTACAGCCCCGAGGAGCCCACCGGTCTGCGGCACCACTGCGGCCACCGCCTGCTGCGGCTGCGGATCGTGCCGCGCGATCTGCCGGCCGGCGCCCTGGCCCTGTACGTCTGCGAGCGCTGCGGCTCCGCACACACCCTGCCGCCCGGCGGCGAGCCGCCGCGCGCCGTCCTCGGCCCGGACACGCTCACCCTGCACCTGCCCCGACCGCTCACCGCCGGCGGCCGGTACACCGCGGCCCGGCAGCCGATCGGCGGCCACCCCGAACCCGCCCTGCCGGTCGCCGAACTGGCCGCCGGAGCCCGGGAGGTCACCGTGCCGCTGCCGCGGGACGGCGCCCCCGGGCTGCGCCGGATCGCCGTCGCGCTGGTCGCCGACGGCGAGTTCTCCGTCCACCAACTCCCGCTCACCGAAGACCGATCCACCCGCACCGCACCACGAAAGGCAGGCCGGCCGTGCTGGACGCCCTGACGACCCGCTGGGACAAGGACCACCGAGACGGCACCCACCGCTCCCGGGCCCCCGCGGACACCCTCGCCGACTACGGCGGACGGATGGCCCGGATGGGCATCACCCGGCTGGCCAACATGACCGGCCTGGACTGGCTCGGCATCCCGGTCTACAACGCCATCCGGCCCAACTCCCGCTCACTGTCCGTCTCCCAGGGCAAGGGCGCGACGCACGACGCCGCCCGGGTGTCCGCCCTGATGGAGTCGATCGAGTACTGGCACGCCGAGTTCTTCGAGGGCGCGCTGCGCCACGAGTCGTACCGCGAACTCGCCCGCCACAAGTCCGTCCTGGACATCGCGCGGCTGCCGCTGCGCGGCGGCCTCGACACCGTCGGCGAGGGCTCCCGGGAGACCCCGGCCCGCGCCGAACTCCGCACCGATCTGCCGATGCTGTGGACGGAGGGCTTCGACCTGCTCGCCGCGGCACCGCTGTGGCTGCCGTACGACAACGTCCGGCTGAACAAGGTGGGCATCGACTACGCGGCGACCACGTTCCGGGTCAGCTCCAACGGCCTGGCCTCCGGCAACAACCTGGTCGAGGCCGTCATCCACGGCATCTGCGAACTCGTCGAACGCGATGCGCTCACCATGTGGTGGCAGGGCGTCCGCACGGCCGCCGACATCGCACGGACCAAGCTCGACCTCGGCTCGGTCACCGACCCGGTCTGCCGCGGGCTGCTGGACGCGTTCGAGGAGGGCGGCATCGAGGTGGCCGTCTGGGACGTCACCTGCGACACCGGCATCCCCACCTACCAGTGCTGCGTGGTGGAGCGCGCCGACCGCGTCGCCTGGCGGTCCTTCGGCGCCTGCTGGGGCTACGGCACCCACACCTCCCCCCAGGTCGCCCTCTCCCGCGCGCTGACCGAGGCCGCGCAGAGCCGGATCACCGTCATCGCGGCCAGCCGGGACGAGAACTTCCGCACCATGTACAAGGCGCAGAACGACGCGCGGACCCTCGCCCGCACCCGCGAGGTGTTCTTCGCGGCCCCCGGCACCCTGCCCTTCGACACCGGCCGCGGCATCGACCACCCCACCCTCAACGAGGACCTGCGCGCCGTGCTCGACCGGCTCGCCGCGGCCGGCATCGAGAACGTCGTCGCCGTCGACCTCACCAAGCCGGAGATCGGCATCCCCACCGCGAAGGTCGTCGTCCCCGACCTCGAGTTCTACTCCCTGTTCATCGGCTACACGCCGGGCCGCCGGGCCCGGCGGCGGCTGCTCGGAGCCCAGGAGGCCACCCGGTGACCGTCCACGTCTTCCTCGGCCCCAGCCTGCCCGTGGAGCAGGCCCGCGCCGTCCTCGACGCGCACTACCACCCGCCGGTCAGCTGCGGCGACGTCACCGAGCTGGTGCTCGACCGGGAGCAGCCGAAGGCGATCGTCCTGGTGGACGGCCTCTTCGAGCAGGTGCCGACGGTCTGGCACAAGGAGATCCTCTTCGCCCTGGAGCGGGGCGTACGGGTCTTCGGCGCCGCCAGCATGGGCGCCCTGCGCGCCGCCGAGCTCGCCGCCTTCGGGATGGAGGGCGTCGGCGGCATCTATGAACGCTTCGCCTCCGGCGAGTACCAGGACGACGACGAGGTCACCATCGTGCACGCCCCGGCCGAGGACGGGTACCTGCCGCTCTCCGAGGCGATGGCCAACCTCCGCCACGGCCTGGCGGCCGCGCTGGCCGACGGCGTGGTCAGCGCCGCGACCCACGACCTGATGGTGGACGCCGCCAAGCGGCGCTTCTACCCCGACCGCTCCTGGGGCCGGCTGTACGCCGACGCGAAGGCGCTCGGCGTACCAGAGGAGGAGACGGCGGCGCTGCGCGCCCACGTCCGGCAGCACCGGCCGGACGCCAAGCGCGCGGACGCACTCGCCGTGCTGCGGCACGTCGCCGGCCTGCTCGACGCGGGCCTGGAGCCGCCGGTCGTCGACTTCGCGCTGGAACCCACCTACTACTGGGAGAAGCTGCTCACGGTCGTCCGGCAGCAGCGCGCCGAACGCGAGCTGCACGAGCGGCTCGGCGCCGAGCCCTCGGAGGTCTACCGGCACCTCGCGGAGCAGCGGCCGGACGTGCTGCGGGCCGCGCTCTGCGACGTGCTCGCCGGACAGGAGTCCGCCCGGCTCGGCCTGCTCGTCCCCGAGGAGCGGACCGCCCACCACCGGACGGTGCTCGACGGCACCGCCGTGCCGGAGGCCCTGCGCCACGGCCTCGCCGTCCGCGAGGCCACCGCCGAGGCACTGACCGGACGGCTGCGCGCCTCGCTCGCCGGACCGGTGCTCGCGCGCCTCGAACAGGACCGCCTCACCGGGCCGGTGGCCGCCGAACTCGCGGCCCCGGACGCCACGGTCGCCACGGGGGCCGACACCTCGGCGCAGCGTGTGCCGCTGCCCGCAGGCCGCCGCGAGTGACCTGCCCCGGCAACGGGACTGCCCCCGGCACCGTGCGGTGCCGGGGGCAGTCGGGTACTGCGGCAGGGTCAGCCGCGGCGGGCGGCGGCGACCAGGCCGGCCACATGGCCGACCGCGTCCGCCACCGGCACCTGCACGGTCTCGCCGGAGGCACGGTCGACGACCTCGACCACGCCCTCCTTCAGCCCGCGCGGGCCGACGGTGATCCGGTACGGGATGCCGACCAGCTCGCAATCGGCGAACTTCACGCCCGGGCGCTCGTCCCGGTCGTCGAGGACGGTGTCCACGCCGGCCGCGCGCAGGTCCCCGTAGAGGCCCTCGACGACCTTGGTGGTGTCCTCGTCCGCCTTGCCGATCGGCACGATCACGACCTCGAACGGCGCGACCGAGACCGGCCAGACGATGCCCTTCTCGTCGTGGTGCGCCTCGACCACCGCGGCGATCGCGCGCTCGACGCCGATGCCGTAGCTGCCCATGATCGGCTTGATGCGCTCGCCGTCCGGGCCGAGCACGGTGATGTCCAGCGCGTCGGTGTACTTGTAGCCCAGCTTGAAGATGTGGCCGACCTCGACGGTGCGGACCACCTGCAGCGGCTCGCCGCAGGTCGCGCAGGGCTCGCCGGCGGAGATCTCGCGGAAGTCCGCCCAGCCGGTGGCGGTGATGTCCCGGGCGACGTCGACGCCGCTCAGGTGGACGCCGTCCCGGTTGGCGCCGGTGGTCATCGCGCGGCGGCCGCGCAGCGCCTCGTCCACCCAGACGGCGAGGCCCTCGACGCCGACGGCGCCCAGGCTGCCCGGGGCGGCGCCGAGCGCCTCCTTGATCTCCTCGGGGGTCGCCGGACGCACGGCTCGGGCCGCGGTGGCGTCGAGGAGCTTCTGCTCGACCAGGGCGTGGTCGCCGCGCATCAGCACCAGGGTGAGGGCACCGTCCACCACGTAGACCAGGGTCTTGATCTGGCGGTCGGCGGGCACGCCGTGCTTGGTCGCCAGCTCCTCGATGGTGCGCGCGTCCGGGGTGTCGAAGGGCTCGGGGGCGGCAGGGCCCTCCGGGTCCTCGACGGCCGGCAGGGCGGCGGCGGCCTTCTCCATGTTGGCGGCGTAGCGGCAGGCGGCACAGTGCACGACCAGGTCCTCGCCGGCCTCGGTCGGCGACATGAACTCGACCGAGGCGGAGCCGCCCATGGCGCCGCTGGAGGCCTGCACCGGGATCGCGGGCACGCCGAGGCGGGCGAAGATCCGGGTGTACGCCTCGTGGTGCAGGTCGAAGGAGCGGTCCAGCCCGGCCTGGTCGAGGTCGAAGCTGTACGAGTCCTTCATGGTGAACTCGCGCACCCGCAGCAGGCCGGACTTCGGCCGCGGCTCGTCGCGGAACTTGGTCTGGAACTGGTACCACATCTGCGGCAGCTGCCGGTACGAGGCGAGCTCGTCGGCGAGGGTGGTGAAGATCTCCTCGTGCGTCATGCCGAGGGCGATGTCGGCGCCCTTGCGGTCCTTGACGCGGAACATCTCGTCGCCCATGACCTCCCATCGGCCGGACTTCTGCCAGATCTCGGCCGGGTGCATCGCCGGGAGCAGCCACTCCTGCGAGCCGATCCGGTCCATCTCCTCGCGCACGATCCCGACGACCTTCGACCGCACCCGGACGGCCAGCGGCAGCAGCGAGTAGTGGCCGGCCATCAGCTGGCGGACGAACCCGGCGCGGACCAGCAGCCGGTGGCTCGCCGCGTCGGCGTCGGCCGGGTCCTCGCGCAGCGTCGGGGTGTACATCTGGGACCAGCGCATATCTGTCAGTCTTTCCTGTCTGGGTGTCAGAACTGTCCGGTGGAAGGCGCCGTGGCACCCGGGCCGGCGTCCGTCCTCCGCCCCGGCGGTGCGCGGGGCCGGGCCCGGACACCCGCCGGCCGGCTGCCGCGGCACCGGTGCGGCCGAGGTGAACGCTACTGGATCCGGCAGGCGGGGTGGGCGCGGACGGCCGGGAGGCACCCGTCCGGTCGGGCGCCGCGCAGCCCGTCAGACAAGCCCGAGGGCCGACCCCAGGGCCTCCCGCAGCAGCGCCAGCTCGTTGCCGACCGCGATCAGGTCGAAGCCCTCGGCGGCGTACTGCCGGGCCTGCTCCGGCCCGCCGGCGAAGATCCCGGCGAGCCGGCCGTGCCGGCGGGCCGCGGCGAGGACGGCCGCCCGGGCCCGCTCCATCTCCGGCCCGTTCACCACGCCGGGCTGGCCGAGCGAGCAGGCCAGGTCGCCGGTGCCGACGAAGAGGCCGTCGACGCCCGGCACCGCCGCGATGGCATCCGCGGCGGCCACCGCCTCCGGCGACTCGATCTGCACCAGGCAGGTGGTGCGCTTCGCCGCGTCCGCCAGGTAGCCGGGCAGGTCGTGGAACCAGCCGGAGGCACGCGCCGGGTTGACGCCCCGGCTGCCGAACGGCGGGTAGCGGCAGGCGGCGGCTGCGGCCTGCGCCTCCTGCACGGTGTCGACCTTGGGCACCATGACGCCGGCCGCGCCGAGGTCCAGCGCGTGCTCGATGTGGTGCCGGTGCAGGTACGGGACGCGGACGAGCGGCGCGCAGGAGGAGCCGGTGAGCGCCTGCAGCATCGGCAGCAGGTCGCCCTTGGACATCGGCGAGGCCTCCAGGTCGAGCACGGCGAAGTCCAGCGGCAGGGTGCCGCAGAGCTCGGCCACCATGCTGCTGCCGCTGAGCAGGAAGAGCCCGAGCGAGGGCCCGTCCGGGCCGGTGCGGCGGGCGAGCGGCGGCCAGCCGTCGAACAGCGGATGGTGGCGGGTCTTCGGTCCGGTCACGACGGGGTCCTCCGGGTCGGGTCGGCGGGTCGGTGCTGCGGGCGGGCCGCCAGGGCGGAAAGCTCCGCCCAGAGCGCGGCGGGCACGGTGAAGGCGTCCGGGGTGCCGGCGGGCCCGGCCGGGGCGCGGCCGGGCAGCCGGGCGGCGGGACGCCCGGGGGCGGTCGGGACGGCCCGCAGATGCGCCTCCAGCCGGGCCGCCTCCCGGCCGACGGCCGCCGCGGAGCGGCCCAGTGCGTCCACCGGGAAGGCCGCGAACAGGCCGCCGTTGCCCGCGCCCCGGGGCCTCGCGGCGTGGCCGGCCCCGGCGACCGCGCCGGCCA
>NZ_JAHTIK010000001.1:2328969-2343023 GCF_025655475.1 Kitasatospora sp. DSM 101779
AAGCCCGCCCCGGCGAGGGCCGCCCGGCAGACCGCGGCGGCCTCCTCGGCCGTCACCCGGCGGGCGGGTGCGGAGGCCGCAGGCCCATCGGGCACCGGGGGTGCGACCGCCCGGGGGGCCAGGTCGGCGGCCTCCCGGGCGGCGATGGCGTCGACCACCGCGTCCAGCGCCAGGTGGTCGGTGTCGACGAGCCGCACCCCGGGGACGCCCGGCACCTCCGCGTCGAGGTGGCCCCAGGCGAGCCGGCCGTCGGCCTCCTGCATCTTGTGGTCGCCGCGGATGCGGGCCGCGAGCTGCTCGGCGCCGGCCCGAAGGCCGTAGAAGACCCACTCCAGGGCGGGGTCGGCGAGCAGGTCGGCGAACCGGTCGAGGGTCCGTCCGGGCAGCATGACGCCGCTGACCACGACGACCTCGGCGCCCCACTCCCGGTAGGAGGCGAGCAGGGCACGCAGGTTGCGGTCGATCAGCGCGTACTGGCGCTCGTCGGCGCGCCAGGGGTAGACGTCCGCGGCGGTGTCGGTGTCGATCAGTGCGGCGGGGCCGCGGTAGCGGCGCACCAGGCGGCGGCCGACTTCGGTCTTTCCTGCGCCGGGGGCGCCGGTGACCACCACGACCCGCAAAGGGGGCGGGCCGCCGGGGCGGGGCGGGGCGGTCACGTCCGCGGGGAGATGTAGGCGACGGAGGTGGTGGGCCGCCCGGTGACGGCGCAGGGCGCGGCCTCGGAGGCCTCGCGGAAGCCGAGCACCTCGCCGAGTCCCCAGCCGGCGACCTCCAGGACGGTCTCCCGGGTGGCGGCGAGCGGGGCGACGGCGACGCCGCGCTCCGCGAGCACCTCGCGGGCGGCCTCGGCGCGGTCGACCGGCCGGCACTGGCGGCGGGCGAAGCCGCGGGCGCGCCGCAGGTAGCCGGCGCCGACCTCGGCGACCGCCGCGGGCAGCAGGGCGGCCAGGGTGGTGAGGTCGTCCGGCAGCAGCACGGCCTCCTCGCGGGTGTCGCAGCGCACCACGACGGCCCGGATCCGGTCGCCGGGGCGCCGTCGCGGCTGGAGGTAGACCCGGAGCGGCACGCCCTGGCGGCGCCAGCGGCGGTGGTGGCGTCCGGCGGCGGGGCGGCCCTCGCCGGCCCGCAGTTCGCAGCGCAGGCCGCGGGCGGTGAGCAGGTCGACCAGCCGGCCGGCCTCGGCCCGCTGCTCGGCGTCGTCGGTGGTGAGGGTGAGCGCCACGTGCACGGGTGCGAGGTCGGGGTGGACGAGCAGCCCGCCCTCGGAGTCCATGCCGAGCATCAGGTGGGTCAGCACCAGGCGGCGGGTGAGCGCGCCGGTGACGTGGTGGGTGTGGCGGCGTTCGGCGCCCTCGCGGAAGCCGACGTCGTACAGCTCGGAGAATCGGCTGCCCTGGCCGTAGAGGCAGCCGGTCTGCAGGGTGCCGCCGTGCGGCAGCGGCACGTCCCCGCCGATGGTGGTCTCGGAGACGGCGGTGTTGTTCGTCCACGGCGGCCGCCGGGACCACAGCACCGGGACGTGCATGTCGGTGCAGAGCCGGTCCGCCATGGCGACGGCGTCGGCGAGGCCCTCCCGGGCCTGCTCGGCGTCGGCGTAGCAGGCCTGGAACTCGTAGATGTCGGGGGCCTCGATCGCCCGGAAGACGCTGCGCCCGGAGCGGGCCGGGCGGAAGTAGCGGGCCCGCCGGTAGGTGCGCAGCGGCAGGTCGTGGCGGGAGCGGACGATCCGTGCCCAGTGGGTGTAGACGGCCCCTTCGCCGGTCGGGGTGAGCACCATGCGGCGCCGGTCGGCGGCCCAGTCGCCGTCGTCGCCGGCGTACAGCAGGGAGCCCTCCAGCGGCATGATCCGCCGGGTGGGTTCGAGCACCGAGTCGGGGACGAGCATCGGGTAGTCGTACTGCTCGTAGCCGTGCCGTTCGTAGGTGCGCATGGCGATCTCGTCGAAGCGGCGGATCAGCCGCATGCCGTGCGGCAGGGTGACGGTGGCGCCGGGCAGTTCGATCGGGTCCTGGTCGAGGACGTCGGCCTCGCGCAGCCAGCGGGCGAACCGGCCGAGGTCGAAGCCGCCGTCCTGGAGCGGGGTGTCGACCAGGGCCTGCACGGCGCTGCCGTCGTGCGGCGGGTGCCAGGGCAGCGCGGGCGCCGGGACGGGGGGCGGCTCGGGCAGCACCTCGCTGTGGTGCGGCAGCAGCGGGGCGGTGTCAGGCCGTGGCGGTCGCACGGGCACCCCCGCCCGTGCTCGCGGCGCCGAGTTCGGAGACGCACAGGCGGAACTTGCCGGTGGAGGACTCCGGCATGCGGGTCAGGCTGTCGAACTCGACGGTGAACGGGTAGCCGGTGTGGTGCCGGATCCGCTCGGTGAGTTCGGTGGCGGTTCCCTTGCGCAGGCCGTCGGGCGTGTAGACCTTGATCTGCAGGCGGTCCGGCTCGCTCTGCACCACCTGGAACCAGTGCACCTCGGGGAAGCGCATGAACAGGTAGGAGAACAGGTAGGCGTCGATGTGGTCGCCGGACGGGGTCACGATGAGGTCCTGGAGGCGCCCGGCGACCGGGGTCATGCACGGATAGGGCAGCGCGGAGGTGTGCGGCAGCGGCGCCGCGAGGTCGCTGGTCTCGTAGCGGATCAGCGGCATGGAGTGGTTGTTGAGGGTGGTGAGCACGAGCCGGCCGGTCCGCCCCTCCTCGCAGGGGTCGCCGTTCTCGTCGAGGAACTCGACGAAGACGTTCTCGGACTGGATCAGCATCGGCCCGCCGCCGGGCTGTTCGTGCGACACGATGTTGGTCTCCCGCATCCCGTACTTGTCGTAGACGTCGCAGTCGAGCACCCGGCCGATGGTCTCCCGCAGGGCGGGCGGCAGCGGTTCGGAGGTGCCCTGGACGGCGCGCAGGCCCGGGATCCGGACCTGGCGGCGCTCGGCCTCCTTGGCGATCAGGTGCATGGCGTTGGAGTAGGTGCTGACCAGGGCGGGCCGGAAGCGGACCAGCCGGTCGAGCACCGAGTCGATCAGCTGCGGGGACAGCCGGAAGGTGTTGAACTCCCGCCGGTTGGTGAGCAGGTTCTCGGCCCGGTCGGTGAGCTGCTTGAACGACCAGTAGATCTCCGAACCCCACAGCAGGACGAACGGGTCGCCCAACTGCCAGCCGCTGCACCACTCGTAGGTGCGCAGCTGGTGGGCGCGCATCCACAGCCGGAAGTCGGCGTCCTGCTGGAACTGGGCGCGGCGGCCGGTGGAGCCGGACGAGAAGTTGGTCTGCAGGGTGGCCCGGTCGGCCTCCGAGGAGAGCAGTGCGTCCTGCTCGCGGAGCAGCACGTCGCGGCTGAGCACCGGGAGCTTGCGCAGGTCGGCCGGGGACTCCAGGTCGCGCAGGCCGCGCTCGTCCATGATCCGCCGGTAGTACGGGACGGTCCGGTACGCGTGCCGGACGGTGGCGCGGAGCTTGTCGAACTGCAGCTCGGCGATCTCGGCCGGGGTGCGCTCCTGGTTGGCGCGGAGCCACTCCAGGCGCTCCCGGACGGAGCCGCGGCCGCGCAGGCGCTGCTCCTGCCAGTAGAGCGGGCCGGCGATTCCTCGGGGAAGATGCATGGCTGACGGCCTTTCAGCGGCGGTGGATCCGCCGGTAGCGGGTCAGGGACAGCGGCGGCGGGCCGCAGGGAGCGGCGCATCCCGGGCGGGCGGCGAGCCAGGCCGCCCGCCGGTCGGCGAGCTCCTCGATCCGCCCGCCGAACCAGGCGGCGAGGATCGCCGAGTGGCTGTACGAGGTGCGCGGGTCCTCGATGTCGTGGTTGTCGTCCCAGTCGTAGAAGACGGCGTCGCGGCCGGCGGCGAGGGCACCGGTGATCTCGGCGACGACGGCGTCGGGCACGAGCCGGTCCAGGACGTGCAGGTAGGCGGGCAGGTAGACCAGGTAGCGGGCGGTGACCAGGTCGGTGGGGCGTCCGGCGAAGCTGACCGTGGAGGCCGCGTAGTCGAAGCCGGGCCCGCGCAGGTGGTCCGGCGGCCGCTTCTCGGCGGGCCGGGCGAGCAGGCTCAGGTCGGTGCGGCCGTCGACGAGTTTGAGCGCCTGCCAGACGTTCTCCAGCGACTGGGAGGTCTGCGCGGTGCCGGGCACGGGGATCCGCCAGCGGCGGTCGCGGTGGAAGGGGTTCATGGTGGCGAACCGGCGCATGGACGCGGGCGCGGCCTGGCAGGTGTCGATCAGCAGGCCGCCGCCCGCGCCGAGGGCGAGGCCCTCGGCGCGAGGGACCGCCCGGGTCGTGCCGGTCGTCCGGGTGGTCATCGCGGGACGGCGGCCGGCCGGGCGGCGAGCCCGGCGAGCAGGTCGGCGGCGGCCCGGCCGGGGTCGGCGGCGGGGAGCAGCTCGATCCACCGGCCGTGCCGGCGGACCTCCCGGTACCGCTCCGGGGTGCTGCGGCAGTACAGCTCGGCGTCGTCGAGGGCGGCCGCGGACCCGTCGGCCGGCACCAGCCGGAGCCGGTCCTCGCGGAGGTAGGCGGTGAGGCCGCCGGCCTCGGCGACCGGCCGCCACTGCGGGCGCGGGACGGGGTAGGCGTTGCCGCGCTCCCAGTCGACCAGCCGGACACCGGCGGCGGCCGCCGCCCGGCGCAGCGGCCCGGGCAACTCGGCGAACGGCACCACCACGACGGCGGCGCCGAGGCCGGCGTAGACGGCGAGTTCGTCGGCGCGCGGCAGGTCGGTGAGGTACACCACCAGCGGGCCGGAGGGCAGTTCGGCGGGCATCGCCCCGGCGAGCGCCTCGGCGAGCCGCCACTCGCCGTCGTCCTCGGCGGCGGCGAGCGGTCCGGCCGCGGTGCCGCTGCCGGGGACGACGGCGTACGCGCGGGAGCACCCGGGGCTGCCGAGCACGGACTCCTGCAGCGGCCGGAGCCAGTCGGCGTGGGTCTCGAAGGACCAGGCGTAGTCGAGGTCCTCCTTCTCCAGCATCAGGGTGCTCATGTTGTGGACGTCCAGCGGGGCCTCCAGCGGGGCCCGTTCGACGGTGAAGCCGGCCTCCTGCAGGAAGGTCTCGCGGCGGCGGTTGTTGCTGAGCAGTCGCACGGAGTCGACGCCGAGGTGACGCAGGATCGCGGCGACCGGCTCGTAGGAGCGGGCGTCGACCGGGGCGTCGAGGCGGCGGTAGACGGCCTCGGTGTCCAGGCCCTCCTGCTGGCGCATGGCGTAGATGGCGAAGTGGGCGGCGATGCCGAGGCCGCGCGCGTCCTGGTCGATGCCGTACAGCAGCAGGCCGCGGCCCTGCCGGGCGAAGGTGTGCATGGCCTCGTCCAGCTGGTAGCCGCAGTCGCACTGGGCGGAGCGCAGCACGTGGCCGAAGAGGCAGGCGGACTCGATGCGCAGCGGCACCGGCGTGCCGTCGTGCAGGTCTCCGGTGTGGACGGCGGCCCAGCGCTCCCCGTCGAAGTCGAAGTGCCAGAGGACGAACGGGGTCTCGCCGCCGGCCCAGCGCAGCGGCAGGTGGGCGGGGCCGTCCGGGCGGGGTGCGGTGGCGGTCATCGGACGGCCGCCTCCTCCAGCGCTGCGCCGGCGAGGAGTTCGTCGTCGCGGACGAGCACCATCCGGGTGTGCGAGTCGATCGGGTGGTGCGGCACGCCGAAGGCGAGGAAGTCCAGCGGGTTGTCGTCGATCGGGCCCTGGACGCCGTGCGGGTACTCGGCGGGGACGTAGATGGAGTCGCCGGTGCGCAGCACGTAGTCCCGGCCGTCGATGTGCAGGGCGCCGCGGCCGTTCAGCACGTACAGCAGGTGGGCGCCCTCGTGGACGTGCAGCGGGAAGGCGGTGCCCGGCTGCATGGTGATCCGGTCGACGCCGATCGGCAGGCCGCCGGGCAGGACGGCGCCCGCGCCGGCCACGCCGGTGATGGCGTCGAGGCGCACCCCCGCGTCGTCGTACATCGTCCGGCGGGCGCCGTCGAGGACGTTGAGGATGTGTTCGTCGGGGCGGAAGACCTGGTTCATGGGGCAACTCCTCGGTGGGACTGGGGTGCGGCCGGGACGGGGATGCGGTCCAGCAGGCCGGACTCCTCGACGTAGCGGGCGCGCCGGTCGTAGAGCGTGCGGAGCATCTCGGTGGAGCCGTCGTAGCCGGCCGGCAGCGGCGAGTCGGCGATGGCGGCGAGCAGCGGGAGCCCGGTGGCGGCGGTCAGCCGGCGGGCGGTCGGCGTCACCCGCGCGGTGCCGCCGATCTGGTTGAGGACGAACCCGTGCAGCAGGGCGCGGAGTTCGGGGACGAGCAGGGCGGGGAGGCCGGCCAGGGCGGCCAGGTGGCCGGAGCGCCGCGGGTTGGTCACCAGGACGACCGGCAGGCCCGCGTGGGCGGGCAGCACCTGGTTGGCGAGGTCGTCGGCGGGCTCCAGCTCGCCCGCGCCCGCGGCGCCCTCGACGAGCAGCCAGCGGCCGTCGGCGCGGACCTTCTCGTAGCCCTGCAGCACGGCGTCCTCGCAGTGGCGGCGCAGTGCGGCGGGCAGTGCGGCGGCGTCGAGGCTGTCCTCGCCGGCCACCGGCGCGGTGCCGACGAACCTGCCGCGCACCCACAGGTCGCCCTCGGGGGCGCCCGGGTACGGGAGGTCGACCAGCACCGGGTTGTTCCACCACCGGACGGGGAGCCCGGCGGCGGCGCAGTTGTGCAGGACGCCGCGCCGCCAGGGGGCGACCGCGGTGTGGGCCGGGTCGTCGGGTGCGACGACGGCGGTGGCCTTGAACGGCTCGCAGGGCACGCCCCTGGCGTGCAGGGTGCGCAGGATGCCGATGCCGATGCCGGTCTTGCCGGTGCCGGCGGCCGCGCCGAGGACGGTCAGCCCGCCCGGTGCGGGCGCCTGCTGCGCGGGATCCATGCGGTCACCGTTCCTTCGCCGTGACCGGACCGGCCGGTCCGGGATTCCGGGAAGTCCGTGCACGGCCCGCGGCACGGCGCTCCCCCTGTACGCCGAGCACCATCGCAGGTTTATGACAGACGAGTCAAGTAGTCAGTCACATTCATACTGGGAGCCCTGAACAAGTATTTGACAGATCGCTTGACCGACGCTGTCATAAATGTGCGACAGCACAGACGGAACAGTCTCAGGCCCGCGGCCCGCCCGCGGTCCGACACGGAAGGACGGCCGGCCATGGCCGATTTCGACTACCGGCGCACCGCACTTCTGGTCATCACGCCGGACGCCGTGCGCCGGCACCTGGCCCGGCAGGTCGTGTCCCGGGTCCGGGCGGCGGGATTCACCGTCGCCGCCCACCGGCTCTGGCCCGCCGCACCGCCGGGGCTCGACCCGTTCCACCGGCGCAACGAGCCGGTCGCCCGCGACCCCCGGCTGCGCCGCACCGTCGAGGAGCTCTTCGACCTCGGCCCGCTGCTCGCCCTCGGCGTCCAGGAGGGCCCCGGCCGCCCGGCCGACGGCGTCCACCGGCGGCTCGCCGAGCTCAAGGGCCGCGGCGACCCCGCCTGGTCGGCGCCCGGCTCCATCCGCAAGGACCTGGGCTCGATCAACACCGTGCTCAACATCGTCCACTCCTCGGACGACGCCGAGGACACCGCCCGCGAGGCGGCGCTCTTCCTGGAGGCTGGCCCCGGACTCCCCGAGACCGGCCCGGCGGCCCTGGACGCCGCCGTCCGCGCGGCGGAGCGGGGCCGCCCCCGGGAGGACCGCGGCCACGACGAGGTGCTCGGCGGCGTGCGCGCCCGCGTGCTGACCGGCATCCGGCCCAGCCTCCCGCCCGAGCAGCGCGAACACGCCGACCGGTGGTGCGAGCAGCACGGCGCGGGCGGACTCGCCGGCCCCGGCGGCGGCGCCCTGCTCGCCGGGTCGGCGGCCCGGCCGCCGGCGCCGCGGCGCCGACCGGCACCGCGGCGCTGTACCGCGCCAAGTACGACCTCATCGCGCTGCTGCACCCCGACCCCTGGTTCACCTTCCTCAACATGGGCCACTGCACCGCCGGCCCCGACGGGCCGGACCGGTGCGCCGACCCGGACCTGCCCGGCACCGGGCGGCACGGCGGCGCGCTGTACGACCTGACCGCCGCACCCGCCCCGCTGGAGGGCGCGGAGGTGCTGGACGTCGGCTGCGGCCGAGGCGGCGGCACCGCCCGGCTCGCCCGCACCCGCCGCCCGCACAGCACCACCGGCCTCGACGCCTCGCCGCGGAACGTGGCGCTCTGCCGCCGCGACCACGCCTCACCCGGGCTCGACTTCCGCCACGGCGAGGCCGACCGGCTGCCCTTCCCCGACGCCTCCTTCGACGCGGTGGTGTCGGTGGAGTCCGTGCACTGCTTCCCCGACGCCGGACGCTTCCTCGCCGAGGCCGCCCGGGTGCTCCGGCCCGGCGGGCACCTGCTGATCGCCGACGAGTGGCCCGCCGCGGACGCGCACGGCCCGGCCCGCGCCGCCGCCGCGGCCGGACTGCGCGTCGAGGCCGTGGAGGACCTCACGGCCGGGGTGCTCCGCTCGCTGGACCGGCTGCCCGCGGAGGCCGCCCGGCTGCTCCCGGCCGTCGACGGCGAACACCGCGCCGCCTACGCCCGCTTCTTCGCCGACCGGGTCGGCCGCGACTCGGCCGGCCTGTACCGCTCCGGGCGCTGCGTCTACCTGCGGCTGCACGCCCGCCGGGAGGACTGAGCCGATGGCGCCCCGCTGCCCGGGCCGCCGGGCCGGAATGATCGGAACCCTTCTTGACAGCGCTCCGCGACTGATAGTCTCGCGATCGAGTCAAGAAGGGGTGCGCCGTGGCGGACAACCAAGAGCTCGGCAACCGGATCCGGCAGCTCCGGCGGGCCGCGAAGCTCTCCCAGGCCGACCTGGCCGGCGACGACCTGTCGCCCAGCTACGTCTCGCTGCTGGAGGCGGGGAAGCGGGTGCCGACGACCCGCGTCGTCGAGCAGCTCGCCGAGCGGCTCTCCTGCGACCCGAAGACCCTGCTCGGCCTGATGCCGCGCGCCCGCACCGAGGACATCGAGGTGGAGCTCCGCTACGCGGAGATCATGCTGCGCAACGGCGACAGCGAGGGCGCACTGCGCGCCTACGAGAAGGTCTCCGCCGAGGCCTCGGACGCCGGCCAGGACGACATCGCCGCCCAGGCCGACCTCGGCACCGCCCAGGCGCTGGAGCTGTGCGGTCGGCTGGAGGAGGCCGTGGTGCGCTACGAGCGGCTGCACGCCGCCGGCCGGCCCGCCCGGCAGGGCGCCGGCCGGCTGACCGTGGTGGTGGCACTGTGCCGCTGCTACCGCGAACTCGGCGACCTCGCGCACGCCGTCGACCTGGCCGAGACCACCCTCGCCGAGGTGCAGCGGCTCGGCCTGCTGCCCACCGTCACCGGCATGGAACTGCTCTCCACCCTGGTCGGGCTGCACTCCGAACGCGGCGACCTGCACCGCGCCTCCTACCTCGCCTCGCTCGGTCTGGAACAGGCCCGCCAGGTGGAGGACCCGAAGGCGCTCGGCGCCGTCTACTGGAACGCCAGCCTGGCGGCCCACCGCAGCGGGGACTCGGAGAACGCCCTGATGCTGGTGCAGCGGGCGCTGGCGATCTACGCGGAGGGCGAGAACGAACGGGCCGTCGCCCGGCTCCGGAACGCCTACGCCACCGTGCTGCTGCAGCGCGACGAACCCGACGTCGAGGCGGCCAGGGACCTGCTGCGGCGCAGCGCCGACACCCTCGTCCGCGAGGGCAGCAGCATCGACCTCGCGTACTGCGAGACCGCGATGGCCCGGGCGGAGCTGCTCGCCGCCGACCCGGCGGCCGCCGCCGAGCACGCCCGTCGGGCCCTGGAGCTGCTCGGCCCGGGCCACAGACTGGAGACCGCCCGGACCTTGCTCGTCCTCGCCGCGGCCCTGCAGGAGCAGGGTGACGAGGCCGGCGCCCGGGAGTCCTGCGAGCGGGGCGCCCTGATGCTGGAGGCGTCCGGTGCGGACCGGCAGGCCGCCTTCGCCTGGGCCGAGCTCGCCGAGATCCTCGACAGAGCCGGCGAGAGCGAACGGGCCGTGCACGCCTACCAGCAGGGCATGCGCTGCCTGGGGCGGCGGGGCAGCCTGCTGCCCCACCGCCCCGGATCGGCCCGTCGCCGCTGATCAGCAGCAGGCCGGGAAGTCTCCGGTCGTCGCGTCGGTCGTGACCACCGCGCCGTCCGCGGTGACCGCGCCGCCGGCGACCGGGCTCGCGGCCCACCCGAGGGCGGCCAGCAGGGCGAGGACGAGGCCGGCACAGGCCGTTCCAACCGGGATTCGACGCATGACAACTCCTGAGTACCGAGTGCGGAACGGGGGCCAGGCCGGTACGCCTGACACCCCGGTCGGAGCCGGCCCGGGAATCCCCGGACGGCTCCGGAAAGCACCCGCCGGAACCCTTTCCGGCGGTCTTCCGTGCCGTGGTCGACGGCACACAGGAACGCTATCCCGAGCACATCTACAACCGATGTACAACCCGATAAACGCCGCCCGGCCCGCGCGTGTGCCACCGGAATTCCGACACCGGTGCAACCAGCGTCCGACCGGGGGCCGACAGAAAGGCGGACCGGAGATGAAGAAGGCGACGGAAATGCGGCGGGCCCTGCGGCGGGCGCTGCTCACCGGCGCGGCGGCGGCCCTGCTGCTGCTCGGCACCGCGGGCGTCTCCTCCGCGGGCATCCCGATCGAGTCGTGGAACAACACCGGCGCCTCGGCCGGGGACGCCTCCACCGGATCGTCGCCGCACACCGCGGACATCCACATCGGCTCGTGGAACAGCACCGGCGCCGACTACCACCGGCCGCCGACCGTCTCCTGACCGTCCGCCGACCGTCACTGCCGGCCTCCGGGCGGCGCGTCCCGGGTGCCGGGCACCCGGGACGCGCCGCCCGGACGCCCCTCAAACCGTGCGCGCCGACACGAGGTCGGTCACGAGGTCGGCGTGGTGCGCGTCCACCGGCAGGCCGAGCCCGGTGAACAGCGCCCGGGCGCGCAGCAGGCAGTCCCGGGCCCGGCCGTCCTCGCCGAGTTCCGCCAGCGCGCGGCCCAGCACCAGCAGGGCGTGCGCCTGGTCGCGTTCGGCGCCCAGCGCCTCGCCGGCGGCGAGGGCGGCCTCGGCGTGCTCCACGGCCTGCCGGAGCCGGCCCGCCGCCCGCAGGCTGTCGGCCAGCCGGTAGCGGGACTGCGCCGCCCGGACTTCCAGGCCGAGGGCGGTGGCCAGCGCCATGGCGCGGCCGAACCACTCCGCGGCCTCCGGGTGGTCCCCCAGGGTGTGCAGGGCCAGGCCCAGCACGTACATGGCGTAGGCCCGGCCGGGGCCCTCCTCCGCCGGGCCGCCGGGCAGGCCCCGCGCCAGGTCGGCGAGCACCGCGCGGCAGACCGCCGCGCCCTCCTCGGCCCGGCCGCCGTACACCCGGGCCAGCGCGACGTTGATCCGGGTGGCCACCTCGCCGGCCCGGTGCCCGAGCCGGCGGGCCAGTTCGACCGCCTCGCCGTAGAGCGCGTCGGCCTCGTCGTAGTCGGCGAGGTACTGGGCGACCAGCCCGCCGTCGTTGAGCACCTGCCGCAGGATCGCGGTGTCCCCGGCCGCCCGGCTGGCGGCCGCGGCCAGCCGGGTCTGCCGGCGCGCCTCGGACAGCCGGTGCAGGTCGAGCGCGATGTTGCCGCGCAGGAAGCGCGCCCGGCCCTCGGCGCGGGCGTCACCCCGCCGAACGGCTGCCTCGGCCAGCGCGTCCACCGCCGCCACCAGCGGACCGCGGTGCGGGCCGAGCTCGAACGGGCTCAGCATCACCAGCAGGTCGACCGCACCGTTCAGCCGCTCCCGGTGGTCAGGGTCGGCGCCCTCGCCGTCCGGCGGCTCGGTGCCGATCCGGTGGGCCAGCGCCACGGCCGTCCCGGACTCCGCCGACACCCAGGACTGTGCCGCGACCCGGTCGGCGAACGACAGGCCGGCGGCCGACGGGCGGGCGAACACCCGGTCGATCTCGTCCCCCGGGCAGCCCTGCCGGAAGGCCTCGTGGCCGGTCGCGGTCAGGAAGCCGAGCAGCCGGTGCCGGGCGGCGGCGGCCTCACCGGGGTCGGTGCGCCGCGAGGTCCGCTGCGCGAAGGAGCGCAGCAGGTCGTGGTAGCGGTAGCGGCCGATCCGCAGCGACTCGACCATCCGGACGTCCACCAGGGACTCCAGCAGGTCCTCGGCGTCGTCCCGGCCGACCGCGAGCACCGCCGCCGCCGCGTTCAGTCCGATGTCCGGACCCGGCACGGCGGCCACCAACCGGAAGGCCCGGGCCTGGTCCGCCGAGAGCTGCCGGTAGCCGAGCGCGAACGCGGCCTCCACGGCAAGGTCGCCGATCCGCAGTTCGTCGATCCGCCGGACCTCCACCGCCAGCCGGTCGTTCATGCTGGCGACCGTCCACGCCGGTCGGGCCGCCAGCCGCGCCGCCACGATGCGCACCGCCAGCGGCAGGTGACCGCAGGCGGAGACGAGCCCGAGCGCGGCGGCCCGTTCGGCGGCCAGCCGCTCCGGCCCGATCACCCGGCCGAGCAGGCCGAGCGCCTCCTCGGGCGTGAACAGCTCCAGGTCGGTGTGCAGGGTGGCGAGCGAACTCGCGGCCCCCGTACGGCTGGTGACCAGGACGGCGGAGCCGGGGGTGCCGGGCAGCAGCAGGCGGACAGCGGCGGCCTCGTCCGCGTTCTCCAGCACCAGCAGCAGCCTGCGGTCGGCCACCAGGGAGCGGAAGAGCGCCGACCTGTCCTCCGTCCCGTCCGGCACCGCCTCCGGCGCGATGCCCAGCGCCGTCAGGAAGTTGGCCAGCACGGCCGCCGGACGGCCGCCGGCCGGGCCCTCGCCGCGCAGGTCCGCGTACAACTGCCCGTCCGGGAAGAACCGGCGGACCTGGTGGGCCACGTGGAGCGCCAGCGTGGTCTTGCCGACCCCGCCCATACCGGCCACGGACACGATCGCGGGCGCCCCGTTCACCGGAGAGACCAGCGCCTCCCCGAGCGCCATCACCAGTGTCTCGCGCCCCACGAAGTCCGCGGTGTCCGGCGGCAGTTGACCCGGCACGGGCAGCACGGGCGCGGCACGGGGCGCCGGCACGGGCACCGCGGGCGCCGGTGGTGCCGCGGCCGGTGCGGCCGGTGCGGCCGGTGCCGCCGGCGGCGCCGCGGGCTGCGCCGGCGCCGCGGTGGAGCCCTCGCCGGCCAGGATCCGACGGTGCTCGGCCTCCAGCTCCGCTCCCGGCCCGATCCCCAACTCGCCCACCAGGGTGCGGCGCACGCCACGGAAGACGGCCAGCGCGTCGGCGGTGCGGCCGGCCTGGGCGAGCGCCCGCATCAGCAGCAGGTGGACCCGCTCGCGCAGCGGGTGCGCCGCGGCGAGCTCGGTCAGCTCCGGGACGCAGCGCCGGTGGCCGCCCAGTGCGAGGTCCAGCGCGATCCGCTCCTCCAGCAGCGCCAGCCGGCGGTCGGCGAGCAGCCGCCGCCACCGCTCGGCGAACGGCCCCGGGACGCCAGCGAGCGGTTCGCCCCGCCAGAACGCCAGCGCACCGTCGAGCAGATCACGCGCCTGGGCGGTCTCGCCGTCGGTGCTCGCCCGCTCGGCGCAGGCCGCCGCCTCCTCCGCGCGGAAGACGTCCACCGCCGAGGTCGGCAGGTCGAGCCGGTAGCCGTCACCGCCGGTGGCCAGCACCTGCGGACCCTCGCCGTCCTCCAGGACGCGCCGCCACCGCCAGGCGTACGTCCGGATGATGCCGGTGGCCGTGCCGGGCGGCTCGTCACCCCAGATGGCCTGCGCCAACTCGCCGGTGCCGACGGTGAGTCCGCGTCGCAGCAGGAGCACCGCCAGCATCGCCTGCTGCTGCGGGCCGCCCGTCCTGAGCTGCGCCGCCCCCCGCCGCACCTGCATCGGCCCCAGGACGGAGAGCCTGAGATCGTCCATGGATTCGTGCCCTTTGCCGCTGATCTGCCCCACCCCCGGGGTCAGGCTAGCCCCGGCCCCGGGCAGGCACCCCCGTCGATCGACTGGAATCCCGGGCGCCCGGTCGACAGGACGCGGACAACCGGTGCCGCGGTTCGCGCCCCGCTCGACCGGGCCGCGCCGGGCGCGGCGCCGCCC
>NZ_JAHTIK010000001.1:2343048-2344185 GCF_025655475.1 Kitasatospora sp. DSM 101779
CGAGCAGCACGGCGCGGGCGGACTCGCCGGCCCCGGCGGCGGCGCCCTGCTCGCCGGGCTGCTGCCGCCCGGCCACGGCATCGACGGCATCCTCGCGCCGCCCCCGCCCGGCACCACCCCCGCAGGCCCCGTCCCCGAGGTGGAGACCGCCGCCCTCGCCGCCCTCGGCGTCGCGCTGGACCCGTGGGAGCACCTCGTCCTCGGCACCTCCCGCCACTACCCGCCGCCGGCCGCACGGCCGCACCCCACCGCAGTCCTCCCGGCGGCCCACTCGGCCGCCCCCTCGACGATCCAGGAGCCGACCCCGTGTCCGACCTGACCCAGCAGCAGCGCGACAGCTATCGCGAGCAGGGCTTCCTCGGCCCGCTCACCCTGATGTCCGTGGCGGAGATGGAGGCGCTGCGCCCCGAACTCGCCGCCGTGCTCGACACCCCGGGCCTCGCCCCCGCCCCCGCCCCCGAACAGGTCGAAGGACGGCTCGCCAACCTGGTGGCCGGCCGCGGCGGCGCCAGCCCCGTGCCGTACATCGAGAGCCGCCACCTGGACTCCCCGGCCGTGCACCGCCTGATCACCCACCCCGTCCTGCTGGCCGCCGCCCGCGCGCTGTACGGCGAGGACCTGCTGGTGTGGCGCTCGACCTTCATCGCCAAGGCGTCCGGCGGCCCGGAGTTCCAGTGGCACCAGGACTGGGGCGGTGTCTACGCCCCCGGCGAGGAGTACGGGCTGGAGCCGCCGCTGCACTTCACCTTCTGGATCGCCATCAGCGACGTCACCGAGGACAGCGGCTGCCTGCGGTTCGTCCCCGGCACCCGGGCCGTGCTGCCCGCCAGGCCGTCCGGCCCGGGCCGCCGGGCCACCCTGCTCGTCCCGCCGGAGCACGTGGACGAGAGCCGCGCCGTCTCCCTGCCGCTGCGGCCCGGCCAGTGCGCCGTCTTCACCGACCGGGCGCTGCACGCCTCCGGCGTCAACACCTCGGGTGCGGAACGGCTCGCCCTCGCCGTCCGGATGACCGTCCCCGCGGTCAAGGTCCGCCCGCACTTCCCCGAGCACGCCTGCACCCTCGTCAGCGGCCAGGACCGGGCCGGCCTCAACCGGCTCGCGGAGCCCCCGCGGTGACCGCACCCGCCGCGGGCCCGC
>NZ_JAHTIK010000001.1:2346219-2348552 GCF_025655475.1 Kitasatospora sp. DSM 101779
GCGCCGCCCCGCCGCCCGGGGGCCGCACCGAGCGCGCCCCCGGCCCCGCAGCACCCCTGACGGGCCGTCCGGGAACACGCCGGAAAGCTGAGCCGATCGGGTGAAGTCGACCGCCCCCCGCGCGCCTCCCAAAACCTCGGATACGAAGAATCCCGGAACCACGCCAAATTCGACGAAGTTTTCGATCTCCGGACCGCCCGGCATTGCCGCGCGAATCCAGGCACTATTCACGAGAAATCGATCACCCGACGTATCCGGTTCCTTGCTCTGCGTCGCATCGCCCCCGTAGTGTCCAGCTTCGTCGGACACCCGTCCGACCGGGGCGGCCGAGTCGCGGCCGCCCCGAGCGCAACCGCACGGAGAAATGGATCCTCATGATCGACATGTCCGTCCTGGAGACCGAGACCGCCGAGCTGCTGCCCAAGCGCGAGGCGCTGAGCCGCTTCAGCTTCAACCTCCACAAGACCACGGTCACCAAGCACGCCGTCGTCTACGCGGAGAACAACTCGGTCTCCTACAACGACCACTCCTGGGACTCCCTGGCGGCCTCGGAGGCGAAGCAGTACATCTCCATCCACCAGTGACGGATGCTCCGCCGCTGACGCCCCGCCGCCCCTCGTGGACGGCCCGGGTGCTGTGAACGGAAGGCGGCCGGCAGGGCAGCCGGCTCGCGGCCGGGCCCCCGACCGGCATTTCTGACCCGTTCACGGAAATCATGCGGAAAGTGTTTCCGGTGGCGCCGGAATCGCCGCCGGAAACACTTTCCGCACTTCCAACGACTGCCAGCCCGGAAGGTGACGTGACCGAGAGCGGACACGGCATCGGCAGCCGGACCCCCACGGCCGCGGAACGCCCGGCGACCGTCGGCGACCTCCGCCGACCGGCCGTTCCCGACGCCTGGGCACGGCCCGGCACCGAGCCCCCCACCGACCCACCGACCGACCCCGGCCAGGCCGGCCCCGCACCGCGGACCGCCGGCGGCCCGCACCGCGCCGCGGAGGACGTCCCGCACGGCACCACCGAGGACGTCCCGCGGCCCGCCCCCGGACTCACCCTGCAGGGCGAGTACCGCGACTCGGGTTTCACCACCCCCCGCTACCTCGTCCGCCGGGCCGACGGGCAGATGGTCCAGCTCAGCCGACTGCTCTACCTGGTGGCCGAGGCCCTGGACGGCACCCGCCCCCTGAGCGGGATCGCCGAACTGGTCAGCGCCCGCTCCGGCCTGGAACTCGGCCCCGAGCACGTCGCCCACCTCCTCGACCACAAGCTCCGCCCGCTGGGCCTGCTCGCCCCGCCGGCCGGCAGCACGGCGGCCGCCCCCGTCCCGGTCACCGACCTGCTGCTCGCGCTGCGCGCCCACAAGGTCCTGCTGCGGCCGCCGTCGGTCAACACCGTGGCCGCCGCGCTGTCCTGGCTGCACCGTCCGGTCGCGGTGGCCGTCGTCCTGCTGCTCACCGCCGCCGCCGACGTCTGGCTGTTCGCGGTGCACGGGGCGATGACCCCCGTCCTGCACACCGTGCAGGAACCGGCCCTGCTGCTCGCCGTCCTCGCACTGACCGTACTGTCCACCGTCTTCCACGAGTTCGGCCACGCCTCCGGCTGCCGCTACGGCGGCGGACGGCCCGGCTGCATCGGCTGCGGCATCTACCTGGTGTGGCCGGCGATGTACACCGACGTCACCGACGTGTACCGGCTGCGCCGCCCCGACCGGCTGCGCACCGACCTCGGCGGGGTCTACTTCAACGCGGTGTTCGTCGCCGTGCTGTTCGCCGCGTACTTCGCGACCGGCCGGGACTTCCTGCTGGCCGCCGTGTACGTCGCCCATTTCGAGATCATCGAACAACTGCTGCCCGTGCTGCGGCTGGACGGCTACTACATCCTCGCCGACCTCGCCGGCGTACCCGACCTGTTCGGCAAGGTCCGGCCGATCCTGCGCAGCATGCTGCCCTGGCGGCCCGTGCCGCCGGAGGTCGCCGGGCTGAAGCGCTCGTCGCGGGCCGTCGTGACGGCCTGGGTGCTCGCCATGGTCCCGCTGCTGGTGGCCGAGATCGCCTACGTGCTCTGGAACGCACCCCGGCTGCTGCGCACCGCGGTGGACTCCTTCACCGGCCGACTCGCCGAGACCGCCGACGCCTTCGCCGCAGGGGCACCCGCCGCCGCGGCCCTCGGCGTGATCGGCCTGGTCATGCTGCTGCTGCCGACCGCCGGCCTGGTCTACCTGCTGGTGCGGCTCGCCCGCCGGGCCGGCCGCGCGGTCGCCCGCGCCCGCTTCACCCCGCGCGGGCGGGCGGCCCTGCTGCTGACGGCCGCGGCCGGCACCGGCGCGGCGCTGG
>NZ_JAHTIK010000001.1:2348577-2432627 GCF_025655475.1 Kitasatospora sp. DSM 101779
GCCCCGCCACGGCAAGCGGTACGGCCACGGCGAGCAGCACGGCCCCGGCCCCCGGCACCACACCCGGGGCCCCCTCGCCGAACCCGACGGCGTCGGCCGACGGCGGCACCACCGCCGCACCGTCCGGCACACCGAGCGGCGGGCAGGCATCCGGCGGGCCGTCGGCGGCCCCTGCCACGGACACCGCCCGGGCCGCCTCCCCCACCGCCTCCTCAGCGACCGCCGCCTCGACCGCGCCGGAACCGCGCGCGCCCGACTCGACCACCCCGGCGTCGACCACCCCGGCGTCGACCACCCCGGCGTCGGCCACCGCATCGACGACACCCCCCGCACCCTCCCCCACCACCGAAGCCACTTCCTGAACCGCCTGGAGCACCTCGTGAACCGATCGCACCGCAGCACCCCGTCCCGCCGGCTCGGCCGCCTCCTCCGTTCGGGCCCGCTGGTGCCCGCGGTGGCCGCCGCCGTCCTGCTGGTCGGGCCGGCCGCCGCCACCGCCGACGCCAGCCAGGTCCGCTACGAGCGGACCCACGCCGTCAGCGTGGCCAGCCCGGTGCGGACCCACGACACCGACGTCGCCTTCGAGATCCGCCAGTTCGGCCGGACGGTCGGGCTCGCCGTCGACAACCGGGCGGTCGCCACCGCCCGGTACTGCAGCGAGGGGCAGCACTGCCGCGCCGTCGCCCTCTCCTTCCAGATCGTCACCACCGGCGGCAGCGACGTGCACGTCGACGCCGACAACAACAGCAAGGCGACCACCGTGCACTGCGCCGGCTGCCAGGCCGTCGCCGGCGCCTACCAGTTCGTCATCAACACCCCGGAGCCCGTCCGGCTCGGCCAGAACGCGCTGCGCCGGCTCGCCGCGGTGGAGAAGGCCGTGCGGTCGGCCGCTCGCACTCAGGCCCCGGAGCAGCTGAAGGCCACCGTCGACGCGAAGGTCTCCGAGATCACCGACATCCTGCAGGCCGCCGTGGCCGCCCAACCCGCCGCCCCGGCCGGCCCGTCGAACCGCAGCCTCGCCGCACGGCCCGGGGTGACGGTGCACCGGATGCTCGACGGCTGGCCGGGCAACGACTAGGAGCCGCCGTCCCACGCGCACCCGGGCCGCCCGCCCTCGACGACAGGCCCTACGGGCGCGCCTTCACAAGGCGTACGGATACCACATAGGGCCGCGGGGAACTGCGCAATTCGGATGCGGGCCACCGTACAGACCAGGGGCGACCCGGATCTGTCAGGAGCACCACTCCCGGACTGCGCAGTTCCCCGCGCCCCTGGATCGACCCCCCGAGTGCCCTTGGAAGACGGTTCCTACGGCGTGCCCGACGGACCGTCACCGCGGTTCCGCGCCGCCGCCTCGGCCCGCCGTCCGGGCGGCGGGGGCGGCGCGGTCGAGGCCCGGACGACCAACCGGGTGGGCAGCAGCCGGCGCACCGGCTGCTGCTCGCCGCGGATCGCGGCGAGCAGCGCCCCGGCGGCCGTCCGGCCCTTGGCCTGTGCGCCGCCTCCCACCAGGTGGCGGGCCCCGCGGCAGCCCTGGCCATCGGCGTCGCCGCGCCCAAAATCCTCCAGCAGACCTTCCGGCGCATCCCGGAGGCCCCGCCCGTCAGGCCCACCCCGCCCGAGCCTCCGCAGCCCGGCGGTCGGGACGCGGTCAGCGGCCGCGGGGCTTGCCGCGCCGCGCGCCGCCCGATCCGCCGGAGGCCCCGGCACCGCCCCGTCCACGGCCGCCCGCCGACGCGGGCCGCTTCGGCTTCTGCTGCTGCGTCTTCTGCTGCTTCTGGCGCTGCTGCGGCGCCGGCTTCTGCTTCGCATCGGCCTTCTGCTGGGCGGCGGGCTTCTCCTGGCTCTGGGCCCCGCGTCCGCGCGAGCTGTTGACCGTCCGCCCGCGGACGATGCCGATGAGCTCCTCCACCAGGTCGGTGGTCCGGTCCTCGCGCCAGGAGAGCACGACCTGCGACTGCGGCACGTCGGCGAGGGTCCGGTAGGTGAGGTCGCGGCGGTGGTGCAGCCGGGCGAGCGACTGCGGCACCGCGAGCACCCCGATGCCGGCCGCCACCAGCTCGATCGCGTCGGCGGTGGTCGCGGGCCGCTCGAAGGCGGGCAGGCCCGGCAGGCTCTCCCAGCCGAGGGTGTCGTCCAGCGGGTGCAGCACGACCTCCTCGGCCAGGTCCGCCACCGCGACCTCCTCGGCCGCGGCCAGCCAGTGGTCCTTGGGGATCACCACGACCGTGGTCTCGGTGTAGAGCGGGATCGCACTGAGCACCGTCCGGTCGACCGGCAGCCGCACCAGCCCGGCGTCCGCGCCGCCGGAGACCAGCGTCTCGGTGCCGCCCTCGGCGGGAACGGCCACCAGCGCGAGCGGAACATCGGGCAGCCTCTCTCCCCAGACACGCACCCACTTGGTGGGTGTCACGCCCGGAACGTACGCCAGCCGGAAGGAGGAGGGGGTCGCCTGCATCTCAGTCACGCAGCCCAGGCTACCCACCGTGATCGGGGCGGGCCTCCGCTCGCTTACCCTTGTCTCCATGACATCGCGCAAGCCCCGGACGATCCAGACGATGAAGCCCGCCACGGCGGCGAAGAAGCTGGGCGTCTACCTCGAGGCCACCCCCGACGAGTTCCGGGAGGGCGTGGTCTCCCGTGACGAGCTGAACGCGCTGCAGGCCGAGCCCCCCGCGTGGCTGGAGGAGCTGCGCCGCAACGGCCCGCACCCCCGCCAGGTGGTCGCGGCCCGGCTCGGTATCTCCGTCTCCGGCCTGGCCCGGGGCGGCGTGAGCGAGGCGCTCACCACCGAGCAGATCGAGGCGCTCCGGTCGGAGAACCCGGAGTGGCTGCAGAAGGAGCGCACCATCCAGGCCGAGGTCCGGCGCGAGAGCGTGCGGATCAAGGAGAAGCAGGCCAAGGAGGCGAAGCAGGCCCAGCAGGCCACTGCCCGCAAGGACCGCTGAGGCCGCACGCAGCACCGCACCCCACGGGCCCGTCCGGCAGCCGCCGGACGGGCCCGTGGGGTGCGGGCCGCGGACTGGACCGGCACCGCGCGCCGCGGGGCCGCCGCCGCCCCGGGGAGGGAGGACGGCGGCGGCACCGCGGCGCGGCACTCCGTCAGCAGGTGCCGTTGTCCCGCCAGACGGCCCAGGAGCCGGGGTCGTTCGGCGCCGCGCCGGTGGAGTAGTAGGTGGCGGTGTACTTGTGGCCCGCGTGGGCGACGGTGTCGCCGGGCACGTAGGACCTGGTGGAGCTCCAGGCGGCCGGGCAGGCGGTGCCGCCGCCTCCCCCGCCGCCGGTGGCGGTGGTGGTCGCGGTGACCGCGGCGGACTGGCTGCCCGCCTTCCCCCCGGAGTCGACGGCGGCGACCGTGTAGCGGTACCCGGTGCCGGCGGCGAGGCCGGTGTCGGTGTACGAGGCGCCGGAGGCCGTACCGACCTTCGTCCCGGCACGGTAGACGGTGTAGGAGGACGCGCCCGAGACGGCCGTCCAGGAGAGCGAGACGCTGCTCGTGGTGGTGGCGGTGGCGCGCAGCCCGGTGGGGGCGGGCAGGGTGGTCGTCCCGCCGCCACCGCCGGTGCCGCCGCCGGAGCCGACGAACTTCCAGGTGATCCCGGAGACCACGCCGACGTTCAGGTCGGCGAGCTTCTGGAAGGCGGTCTTGCTGAGGTCGATGTGCTCGGCGCTGCAGGACGGGCACTTGTCCTTGACCGGGACGGTGATCGTCCTGCCGTTGTAGCTGACCTGGACGGAGATCCCCTTGCAGAGGTCGTCGTTGTTCGGGTTGGCCGAGGTCCACCACGAGGTGGAGACGGCGACCAGGTCCTCGGCGGACGCGTTGATCGCCGTCCCGCAGGCCCCGTAACCGGCGTCGTCGTACCAGGTCATCGTGCCGGTCCTGGACTCGCCGACCGGTATCGAGGCCAGCGCCGAGCCGATGCCGAACACCGTGAGCATCAGCGCACCGACCAGGCCGGCGATCCACCGCCGGCGGATCCGTTTGGGAGCGGAGTGCACGCGTCCTCCTGGAGGGATGGGATGGTTTCTCGTCGTGCCGGCAGGTCCGCACACAGCCCCGACTGACTGGTCACCATCAATAACCAACCCGGACCCACCCGGTCAACGGCCGTCCACCACCGCCGGGTTGACCACTCCGACCCTTCTGCGGCCCGCTTCCCGGGCATCGCCGCAGGTCATGGCCGCCGCACGGCGCGCGCCGCAGCGCGACGGCTCCCTGCCCGGCCGGAACAGCCTTATGCAGCCGTTAAGTTCGCCAAAAGGTCGTGGTCCCGACCTCTCTCCGGGCCCGGAGCACTCGGGACAGCCCGGGTGCACACCGGCGTGGCGGCAGCCCGGTCAGCCGCCACTGCGGCACACGCCCCCCGCCTTTGCCGGTATCAGGCGCACCTGGGCCGCCGACAGCTTCACCGGTTCCTCGGCCGCACGGTCCCACAGCACAGCGGTCTCCCCGGCGACCCCGAACGAGAGGTACGGCCGCGTCGGATCGAGCCGGGGCCCCTCGCCCGACAGCTGCTCGGCGGGCACGGCAAGCTCCACGCAGACCCAGTCCGGCTTCACACCGAAGTACGGCGGCGGATCCTCGCCGCGGCTCGCGGCGGCGATCGTCCGGTCGACGGCCCGCTGCGCGGAGCGCATCGCCAGGCTGGCGACCCCGGTCAGGATGAGCACCAGCAGCATGACGTAGACCGCGGCGTTGAACCCGTCCCCCGTACCCGCGTACGCGTGGTGCCGGTGCCTGGCGAAGCCCCACCAGGCCGGCAGGACGAGCACCAGGCTCAGGAAGGCCAGCAGCCGCACGGCCGCGATGACCTGCCACATCGGCGGCACGTCCAGGTCGCCCGGGTCGAGCGAGAAGCCGTCGGCGTAGAGGGCGTGCAGCACGGACCCGGCGGCCAGGAAGGTGGAACCGGCGAGCGAGACCGCGAGGGGCACCACCCACGCCGCCCACTCGCTCCAACTCCACTGCCGCACCAGCAGCCAGAGCCCTGCCACCACCCCTGCGACGACCAGGGACAGCAGGGCCTGCTGTCGCGTCCAGTGCGGGCCGACCGCGCCGAACCCGCCGAGGCCGAGCAGCGCCAGCATCGCCACGGGCACCGCCGCCATGGCCGCCCCGGCGACACGGCCCTGCCGGAAGAGCCGCGACCCCGACCACATGGCCGCCGCACCCGCCAGGACGGCAGCCACCACCCACAGCGGACGGCTGCCGCCGGAGCCGCCGGACGCGAGGGCCGCCGCCGTACCCGCCGCGAGACTCCAGCCGAGCACCTGGTTCCTGCGCCGTTCGAACTCCTCCTCCGGCCAGAACCGTCCACTGACGCGCCACCGCCCGTCGAGCGGCCGGGCCGCGGCCCGGGCCGGGACGGGCGCGCCCTCCCCCGGCGGAGTCATCCGGGCCAGCCGCAGTGCCTCCCTCGGCGTCCCGGTCACCCGCACACCGGTGTCGTGGCGGCCCAGGCCGGTCAGCAGCCGGTGGATGCGCCGCCCGAGCCTCGCCCCGCGGCCCCTCGGGTGGTCGGCGGCGTCGAACACCTGCCACTCGGTGAACATCTCCCGGTCCCGCACCAGAGGCTCGGTACGGCGCACGTACGCCTCCAGGCGGGCCCTTCGCAGGGCTTTCGCCACCCGCCGAGCGGCTCCGCGGTCGCAGTTGTGCAGCGAGCCGGGCAGCCGCACCTCCACCTCGTACACCCGCGAGGTCGGATCGGGCTCCAGGACCCCGAGCAACGGCCCCCCGCCGCAGGGGTGGTGCCCGAGCACCGGCCAACCGTGCTGCTCGAAGACCTGCTCGGCCCCCGCCCAGTCCCGTTCACCGCCACAGACCTGAACGAGCGTCAGCACCCGCTGGTCGTAAGGATTTCTGCGCATGGTCACGGACCCTACCCAGCACCGGTGTGGGTCGCCCGCCGATGCCGGAAGGGCCGGAGGCTGCTGCCTCCGGCCCTTCCGGTGACCGTCGTCACGACGGTCGAAGCATCCGCTGCGGATCAGACCGCCGGAGCCGGGTAGGTCGGGTACTCGACGCCGGAGACGTGCTGGACGACCCGGATGACCTGGCACGAGTAGCCGAACTCGTTGTCGTACCAGAGGTAGAGGATCGCGTTGTCGCCCTCGACCTTGGTGGCGCCGGCGTCGACGATCGAGGCGTGGCGCGAGCCGATGAAGTCGTTGGAGACGGCGTCGGGCGCGGTGGTGAAGTCGATCTGGCGCTTCAGCGGCGAGGTCAGCGACACCTCGCGGAGGTACTCGAGGACGTCCTCGCGGGTGGTCTCGCGGGCGAGCTGCAGGTTGAGGATCGCGATCGAGACGTCCGGCACCGGGACGCGGATCGAGCTGCCGGTGATCTTCGCCTTGAGGTCCGGCAGCGCCTTGGCGACGGCGGAGGCGGCGCCGGTCTCGGTGATGACCATGTTCAGCGGCGCGGAGCGG
This sequence comes from Kitasatospora sp. DSM 101779, assembly GCF_025655475.1. Taxonomy (GTDB): domain Bacteria; phylum Actinomycetota; class Actinomycetes; order Streptomycetales; family Streptomycetaceae; genus Kitasatospora. The sequence goes on from NZ_JAHTIK010000001.1 coordinate 2,355,013, forward strand.
CCACGACGGTCGGCCTTGTGGTAGTTGTCCAGCAGGTTCTGGTCGTTGGTGAACGAGTGGACGGTCTCCACGTGGCCGCGGAGCACGCCGTACTCGTCCTCCATCGCCTTCAGCGGCGGGACGATCGCGTTGGTGGTGCAGGAGGCGCAGGAGAGGATCCGCTCCTCCGGCTTGATGGTGTCGTGGTTGACGCCGTGCACGATGTTCGGGACGTCGCCCTTGCCCGGCGCGGTCAGCACGACCTTGTCGATGCCGGGGCGGAGGTGCTTCGACAGGCCCTCGCGGTCGCGCCACTTGCCGGTGTTGTCGATCAGGATGGCGTCATTGATGCCGTACGCCGTGTAGTCGATCTCCGACGGGTCGTTGGCGTAGATCACCTTGATCTCGTTGCCGTTGGCGACGATGGTGCTGTTCGCCTCGTCAACGGTGATGGTGCCCTGGAACTGGCCGTGGATGGAGTCGCGGCGCAGCAGCGAGGCGCGCTTCACGATGTCCTGGTCGCCGCCCTGGCGCACGACGATGGCGCGCAGCCGCAGGCCGTTGCCGGAACCGGCCTTCTCGATGAGCAGGCGGGCGACGAGGCGGCCGATCCGGCCGAAGCCGTAGAGGACCACGTCGCGCGACCCGGAGCGCTCGATCTTGTTGGCGCCGGTGGCACCGGCGACCGCCTCGGCGGTGAACTCCGCGATCGACAGGCCGCGGTCGTCGGCCCGGTAGGTGGCCGCGAGCATGCCGATGTCGATCTGGGAGGGGCCCAGGTCGAGCGCGGTGAGGGCCTGGAGGAACGGCATCGTCTCGGTGACCGAGAGCTCCTCGCCGGCGATCTGGCGGGCGAACCGGTGCGTCTTGAGGATGCTGACAACCGACTTGTTCACCAGGGAGCGGCTGTGCAGCAGGACAGTGACGTCCCTCTCCCGGTGCAGTCGGCCGATGATCGGGATCATCGACTCCGCGATCTCCTCGCGGTTCATCCAGTCCGTGAACACGTCGTCGTTGACAGTCACAAGTCCATCTTTCGAGCTAGGAGGGTGCCTCCATGCTAGCTTTCGAAAGTTGTTGATCTTTTGGCGGTCCCGCGCCCGACCGGCCCTCGGCCGCCCCCGCGGGCAGGTCGCGCACCGTGCCGCCCCGCCCGCACCGCCGCCCCGGCCGAGGCGCCCGGCCCGTCCCCGACGGGGCTGGAGCCGAGCACACCGGGGTCGTTGCCACTCACCGCCAGACGACATGACTTGAACGTCAAACCACAGGGCCTGGGAAATTTTCGTTCAATATGTGACATCAGAGCCGGGTGCGATCGGGCCCCGATGCGCCTCAGGCACGGCGGATCGGCGGGGCGTCACGGCGTCCGACCACCAGCCCCGAACAGCACCTGTGTTCATTTCACGGACGCACTCCGGTGGGACACGAAGCGATCCACTGCCGCGCGCGACGCCTGCCGCGCACGTGACCGAAGCCCTTGCAGCGGATTCACCCCACCTGGAGTAGACGCGCGTAGATTCCAGCGGCCGTGCCCGCGCCGACCGCGGCTCGGCCGGCGGCCACCGTGGCAAACCTCACAGGCCGAACGGCCCCCGCCGCCCGGCCGACTCAGCCGGCCGCCACCCGGGCCGCCGCGCGCACCTGAGTCTCCACGGCGGTCCTCGCCTCGGCCATCGCTGCGGCGTTGGCCGCGATCACCTGCTGCTGGTAGCCGGCATCCACGGCGTACCAGACGCCGACCACGTTGTGCGCGTGCCGGCAGGCGGCGTCCGCGGTCGCCACCTTCAGCTCCTGCGGCGTCGGCAACGGCGCCTTCCGCCACTGCGGGTCGCCCAGGGCCGCCAGCGGGTCCGGGTAGTCGAAGCCCGCGTCCTTCATGCACTGCGACCACCGGCGGAACACCGCCTGCGTCCGCGCGTCGTTCCGGGACTGCTCCAGCGTCGTGAACTTCGCGTCGTCCGCGAACTGGGTGTCGCCGATCCCGCCCTCCGCGGCCCCGGTCAGCTCCTTGACCGCCTCGCCGATGCAGCCGCGCTCCGGCACCTTCCGCCCGTTGACCTCGCGCCCGCCCGACCCGGCCCTCGCCGCCGCGTCCGCGGTGCCCCGCAGCACGAGCTCCATCTCGGGCGACACCGACGGACCGCTCGGCTTCGCGCCCGCCCCCGCAGGCACTCCGCCCTCGGGGTGGTAGCCCCACTTCGCCATCAGCGCCGCGCTCTGGTGTCCGTAGCGCGAGTCCACCCGGGTGGTGGGGGCGTCGCTGTCGCGCCGGCCGCCGCTGCCGGACGGCGGGGTGTACGTCAGCCCGAAGGAGGCCATGCAGCGGACGATCAGCTTCTGCTGCGCCTTCTCGACCGCCGCCTGCTGCTCCGCGTTGAGCAGGTAGGGGTCGAGCGGCAGCGGCCGGTCGTTCGCCGAGTCCAGCTGCGGCGTCGCGGCGACGGCCGGCGGCGCCGCGGCGGTCCGCACGCTCTCCCTCGGGCTCGGCGGCGCGGCGTCTGCGCCGGCGGGACCCGCCGCACTCGCGCAGCCCGCGAGGAGCAGCGGCAGCAGGGTGAGCATCACGGCGGAGCGGGCGGGTCGGCTGGACACAGGCGGGTCTCTTTCGGAACGGCGCGGCCGGCGGGACGGGGGCGGGTAGCCGTGCACCGGTCCCCGGCCGCAGCGGGGCGGTCGAGGACCGGTGCGGGTGCTCGGTACGACGGGTGCCGTCAGATCACGGACCGACGAACTCGCCCGAGGCGTTGTTGTTCTTCAGCTGGGAGTTGAGGTCCCGGCGGCTGTTCATCGGGATCGCCTGACAGGCGACGCTGCAGTCCCAGCCGCTGTTGTAGAAGACGTTGAACGTGCCGTACCAGTGGTTGTCCACTGCCGCGGCGTTGTTCTTGACCGCAACACCGGCGCCGGAGCTGCCGTTCTTGCCGGCCTTGAACGTCAGGCCCGCGTAGTTCTCGATGCTGGTGTTCTCGACGTACACCGCGCCGTAGCCGTGGGCGCTGGAGTTGTAGTAGAGGCAGACCTGGCCGCCCTGGCAGTCGGCAGTGAAGGCGGAGGCGCTCCCGGCGGACGCAAGTCCGGCCGTCACGACGGTGCCGGCCACGAGTGCGGCCGAGATGAACTTCCTGATCGCCATGGTGATCCTTCCGTACGGGGCGCCGGGGTGTCCGGTGCCCTGCGCGGGCGACCGTCCGGTCCCCGCCGCGTGATGCCGGCCGCCGTGGTGATCGCGGCGGCCGGTGGCGGATTCATGCTGGCGAAGGGCGGTATCGCGGCCGTATCCGCTTGATCGCGCGGCCCGTCCGGACCCCGACTCCCCTGCACACGGCCGTAGTTGCGGCCCTGCGGGCCTGGTCGCGCGCGCCCCGAGGCGATACGCGCGCGCTATCGGCACCTCCTAGCGTCTCGAACGGATCTCGGCCCCGACGCGGGCCCGACGACGCAACCCCATTGCCCGGCACCGGGACTGGGGTCGGCCGATCCTCCACCGAACCAGAAGGAACCTCCGCATGGCATCCGTCATCAAGACCCGGAACGCCACCCGACTGCTCGCGGCCGTCGCCGTCCTGAGCGGCCTGGTGATGAGCGTCGCGCAGGCCCACGCGGCAACCCCGTCGCCCCACACCGAGGCACCGGCCGCCACCGCTGCCGCGCTGCCCGTGGTGGACATGGAAGCCACGGTCAAGGCTGCCCAGATCGACCCCCGGCGCCCCGACAGCACGCTGACCCCGGGGGCCAAGGACTCGGTCCTGGCCGTCGAGCGGGCTCTGCAGGCCCGTGGTCTCCTCGACGCCCGCTGGGTGGACGGGTACTTCGGCACCACCACCATCACCGCCTACGCCGCCTTCCAGCGCTCCCTCGGCTACACCGGCCTGGACGCCAACGGACTGCCCGGCGCCACCTCCCTCACCACCCTCGGGCAGGGCCGGTTCACCATCTCCCACAAGATCGGCCCCGGCGCGAAGCTGCAGCGCAACGGATACACCGTCAACACCCGTACCCAGGACATGCTCACCGAGGCCGAGCGCCTCCTGGGCTTCAAGCTCACCCTGTCCCAGGGCTCCTACAACCCCGGCGGCGACCCCACCTCCGCCGGCACCCACGACGGCGGCGGCGTCGTGGACATCAGCGTCGACGGCATGTCCAGCAGCACCCGCACCGCCGTCGCCAAGGCACTGCGCCAGGTCGGATTCGCCGCCTGGGTCCGCAACCCCAACCAGGGTGACTGGCCGTGGCACATCCACGCCGCGGCGATCAGCGACACCGACCTGTCCACCCAGGCCCAGCACCAGACCGGCGACTACTACCTCGGTCTCAACGGCCTGGCCAACCAGGCCGCCGACGACGGCCCCCGCATCCCCATCCAGACCTGGGAGGAGTACCAGCGCACCCACTGACGGCGCACGGCACCACCCGAGCACGACCCGATAGTCCCCGTCAGAACCCCTAGATCACACGCCGCGAAAGAGAAGGCTTTGAAGAAGAACATACGCACCACGCTGACCATCGCCGGCACCGCTCTGGCCATGGCCGTCCCCCTCATCGGCGCCACCTCCGCCCCCGCCTTCGCCGCCTCCCGCGACGGATCCTGCGACTCCGGAGAGTTCTGCCTCTACTACAACAGCGACCAGGCCGGCTCGGTCTCCGACTTCACCGGCTCCATCAGCGACTACGGAGCCACCCAGCCGTCCTGCTACGAGTTCAAGGGCGCCGGCAACGGCCAGGGCGTCTGCGTCAAGAACAACGCCGCATCGGTGTGGAACCGCTCCGACAAGACCGTCCGCGTCTACTTCAACAGCGGCTACGCAGGCGCCAGCCAGGACTTCGCCCCCGGCGCCAAGGGCAACCTCAACTCCACGCTGAAGAACAACGAGGCCTCCCACCAGTTCCTCGGAAGCACCGGCGGCGGCAGCAACGAGAGCCCCACCAACGACTTCGACCACGGCACCCGGGGCTTCGCCGCCAACAACTGCACCGCCTTCGCGGCATACCGCATCGCCAGCCGTCTCGGCGTCCCGAACTTCAGCAACTCCTACGGCGGCACCACCTGGGGCAACGCCAACACCTGGGACGACGCCGCCCGCCGCATCGGCGTCACCGTCAACACCACCCCCAGCGTCGGTGCCATCGCCGTCAACGACACCCACGGGGACTACGGCCACGTCGCCTACGTCAACGCGGTCCACGCCGACGGCTCCTTCGACGTGGAGGAGTACAACTGGAACAACCGCCTCGCCTACGGCACCCGCAAGAACCTCCGCGTCAGCAGCGCGGAGAACTCCTTCCAGCACATGCTCCACTTCTGAGCAACCACCAGCAGGACACCGGCACACCCGTGCCAAGGGCAACCTCGCAGCCGGGGTGATCCAGTGGGCGTGCAGGTGACGGCGGCGTGACGGTGTGCGCCGGAGCCGCAGCGACAAGCATCGAAAGCCCCGTCGGGCAGGTGACCTTTCCACGTCGCCTTCGCCCGGCGGGGCTTCGACGTGCCGCCGGGCTGCCGGCGCCGCCCCGTCACGGTCGGCGGTGGCCGGGAAGGAGGAGGAGTCCAGCGAGGTGTCGCTGCAGCGGGGCACGCCCGGCGCGAAGCCGTCCGAGCCGGTCCCGACGTGGAAGTCCGGCACCCGGACGCCGTCGGTGGTCTTGCCCCGGACAGCCGAGCCGTACGCACCCTCGCCGCGTGCCTGCCGTGCGACGGGCACGGTGCGGCCCAGTAGCGGCGTGAACCGGGGCGTGGCGCCACGGCCGGGAGTCGGCCTCGCGGGCGGTCCGGCACCACCGGGCGAGGGGAGCCCTGCACCTGCCGCGTATCACGCCGGCCGCCGCCCGCCAGCCCGCCCGGCGGAAACCATTGATCCGTCACATTCACTGCTGTACTGGCGCGTTGGGCTTACCGGCTACGGCGGCGCTACACGGGACCGGTAGAAGAGACGGGCTCGGAACACCCGAGGCGCACCGACCCAGGGAGCACCCCCATGCGTACGACACTCTCCGCGCTCGCCGCCGCAGGCCTGATGCTCGTCGGCGGCATCACCCTCGCCCCGGAGGCGAGCGCCGCGAGCACCTACGGCTGCAGCGGCAGCCTGGTCGACACCTACGACCTCAGGACCGACGGCGGCACCGGCACCAAGTACGGCGAGCTGTACCTCTACTACAGCAGCGCCAACGGCGGCACGAACTGCGCGGCCGCCGTCGACACCCACTTCGCCTCGGGAGTCACCAAGTACCAGGCCGTCTACATCTGGCGCTGCGCGGCCGGCACCAAGGCCGGCGAGTACTGCAACTACGACCAGTCCGACGACGACTCCGGCACCTTCTCCTGGTACGCCGGCCCCGCAAGGATCACCGGCACCGCCGACCGCTGCATCATGGTCTACGGCCGGGTCGACGACCCCAACAACACCAAGGTCGCCGAGAAGAGCACCCTGGCCACCCACTGTGGGTGACGGCCAGTCAGATAGTCTGCGGCAGGCGCCCCCGGAGCCGATCGGGAACGGGACGGGAACGGCCGGCGGGAGGCTGCGGGGAAAGCCCTGACCGAACAGGAGAGCCCCCATGCCTCTGCCCGTGCGCACCGGCCCGCGCCCGCTCGTCTCCGTCGAACCGCCGGTGGAACAGATCACCCAGTGCGGTCCCGCCCCCTTGCGGGCGGCGCTGGAGCAGTTGCTCGGGGCGCTGCCCGGGGTGCGGCTCGGCCCGTCGTTCGACTGCGTGCCCGGCAGCGCGGCCGGACACGTGTCACCGACGCTGGCGCACGGACCGGCGGAGGCGTTCCTGGCGGTCACCGAGTTCGGCCACCTGCACCCGCCGTACGACGGGAGCCTGCACCTCATGCTGCCGCCGGCGCTGGCGGCGGAGGTGGTCGGCAGCGGCTGGGGCACGCCCGGTGCACCGACCGGCTCGGTGCTGGTCTACGGGCCCCGGGACGAGCGGGAGGCGGAGGTGGCCCGGCAGCTGCTGCTCGCCTCGTACCACTGGGCGTGCGGCCGGGACACCGCCGGTGAGCACGGCGGCGCCGAGGGCGTTCGCAGCCGATAGAAACCCCCGAGCCGGCCGGGCCCGCTCCCGCGATACCCGGGCGGGGGTATCGCAACGGGAACGGAGCGGGAACGGCCGTCGCGAGCATTCGGGGTGTCGGAGCCAGACACCACAACGAATTGCTGGGGGAACCATGATGAAGAAGCTGATCGGCCTGGTCTCGGCCGGTGTCCTCGCCGCGCTGGCGCTGGGTCTGACGGGCCCCGCGCACGGCGCGGCCGACACCGGCCGGGGCCGCGGGGGGACGGCGACGATCACCCTGGCGAGCGACAACCCGGCCGGGAACGTCATCGGCTCGCACTGAGCCTCCGGCGGACGCCGGGGGCCGGTCAGCGGCGCAGCGCGGCCGGTCGGTGGTACTGCTCGGGGACGCCCATCCGGTCGAAGAGGCCGTCCGCCCGCCGCCGGTGTTCCCGGGCGCGGTCCGGGTCGCCGAGGGCGAGCGCGGTCAGGGCCAGCCCGTCGAGGGCGTAGGCCGCCTCGATCCGGGAGCCGATCTGCTCGGCGAGGCGCAGGGCGTGCCCGTGCCGTTCCTGGGCGAGCAGGTGTTCGTCCAGGTCGTACTGGATGCGGCCGAGGATGTTCTCGGCGGTGGCCGTCCAGCCGATGATGCCGCTGCTCCAGATCAGGTCGAGGGCGCGCAGTCCGTTCTCGCGGGCCTCGTCGAGCCGGCCGAGCCGGTGGTGCGCCTCGGCGAGGCGGGCCAGGACCAGGCCGGTGTTGGCGGACCGGCCGAGGCGCAGCTGGATCTCGTAGGCCTCGCCGAAGGCCGCCATGGCGGAGTCGACCTCACCGAGGCCGAGCTGGGCGGCGGCCAGGTTGATCAGCCCGAGTGCGCCGTCGTCGGGCTCGCCGAGCCCGCGGTGCAGTTCGACCGCACCGCGGGCGGCTTCGGCGGCCTCCGCGTAGCGTCCGAGCTGGACGCTGGCGGAGCTGATGCTGACCAGCGTGGCCGCCTCCTCGCGGTGGCTGGCCGAGGTCCGGTGCAGCGGCAGCGCCCGGTGCAGCAGGTCCAGGCCCTCGGTGTACGAGCCGAGGCTGTTGTGGAAGATGCCGAGGCGGCTCAGGCAGGCGGCCTCGGCCGCCTGGTCGCCGAGCCGGACGGCGAGTTCGCGCGCCTCGTTGAGGCAGACCACGCCTTCCTGGATCCGGCCGAGCGGCCACAGCGCGACGGCGAGGTTGGTGAGGCCGAGCCTCAGCAGCTGCCGGTCGCCGGCGGCACGCGCGGAGTCGACGGCGATCCGCCCGACCTCCTGGTTCTCGTCCGGGCAGCCCTGCAGCCGGAGGTAGGAGGTCAGGCCCCGCGGCAGGTAGGCGGCGTGCCAGTGCCGTCCGGAGCGGGCGGCGAGGCGGACGGCGGCGAGCAGGGTGCGGTGCTCCCGGCGGAACCAGCCGAGCGCGCTGTCGGTGTCGGGCAACGGCGGCAGGTCGACGACCGCGGTGGGCAGGTCGACGCCGTAGCTGAGGCGGCCGGGGAAGAGCTTTTCGCAGGCGGCCTCGACGGCGAGCACGTAGTAGTCGAGCAGCCGGGTGAGCGAGCTCGCGTCGGGCTCTTCCGTGTCGGCGCCGCGCAGGCCGTGGGCGAAGCTGCGCACCAGGTCGTGGAAGGAGTACCGGCCGAACTCCTGCTGCTCCAGCAGGTGGGCGTCGAGCAGCTGCTCCAGCAGGTCCTCCGCGTCGGCGGTGCCGACGCCGAGCAGGGCCGCGGCGGAGTGGACGTCCAGGTCGTTGCCGGGGTGCTGGCCGAGCAGCCGGAGCGCGGTGCGGCACTCCGGTTCCATGTTCAGGTAGGACAGCCGGAGGCTGGCGGCGACGCTGCGCTCGCCGGCGCTGAGTTCGGTGAGGGTGCGGGTCTGGTCGGCGAGCCGGTCGACGAGGTGGCGGACCGTCCACAGCGGGCGTTTGCGCAGCCGGGCGGTGCTGATCCGCAGCGCTAGCGGGAGCCGGCCGCACAGCCGGACGAGTTCCGCGGTGGCGGCGGGGTCGGCGGCGGCGCGGCCGCCGTCGAGGGTGCGCTCCACCAGGGCGGTGGAGTCGGCGACGGACATCAGGCCGAGCGACATCGACTCGACGCCGTCCAGGTCGACCAGCCGGACGCGGCTGGTGACCAGCACCAGGCAGTCAGCGGAGGCGGGGAGCAGGGCGCGGACCTGCTCGGCGTCGGAGGCGTTGTCGAGCAGGATCAGCAGTCGGCGGCCGGCGGTCACGACCCGCCAGAGGGCGACGCGGCTGGGCAGGTCGTCGGGGATCTGGTCGCCGGGCAGGCCGAGGATGCGCAGCAGCACGTCGAGGGCCTCGGCGGGGGCGAGCGGCGGCTGCTGCGGGGTGAAGCCGTGCAGGTCGATGTGGAGCCGGCCGTCGGGGTACTGCTCGGCGAGGCGGTGGGCGGCGTGGACGGCGAGGGCGGTCTTGCCGCTGCCGCCCATGCCGTCGATGGCGATGATCCGGGTGCCCCGGTCGGCGGGTGCGGCGGCGAGTGCGAGCAGCCGCTCGAGTTCGCCGTCCCGGCCGGTGAAGTCGGCCAGGTCGTAGGGGATGGCGCTGGGCGCGGGGCCGAGCGGGTGCGGGCCCCGCTGCGTCGGTTCCTCGGCCGCGGGTCTGGGCGGGGCGGCGAGTTCGGGGCTGCCGCGCAGGATCGCCTGGTGGAGGGCGGCGAGTTCCGGGCCGGGGTCGATACCGAGTTCCTCGGCGAGCAGTTCGCGGACCCTGCCGTACTCCTCGAGCGCCTCGGCCTGCCGTCCGGAGCGGTACAGGGCGAGGATCAGCCGGCCGCGCAGGGTCTCTCTGAGCGGGTGCTGCCGGGCTGCCTCGCGCAGGTCGCCGACGAGTTCGGCGGCCTCGCCGAGGTCGAGCCGCAGGTCGAAGAGCTGTTCGGTGGCGGTGAGGCGGCGCTCCTCGAGCGCGGTGGCGGCGGCCTGGAGCACGGGGGTGGCGAGGCCGGAGACGACCGGGCCGCGCCACAGGTCGAGGGCGGCCCGCAGTTGGTCGACGGCGTTGGCGCGCAGCCCGGCGGCCACCGCTTCGCGGGCGCGGTCGAGGCGGATGCCGAACAGGCCGAGGTCGAGCTGGTCGGGTTCGAGGGCGATCCGGTAGCCGGGACCGTCGGTGAGGATCAGTTCGGCGCCGGCGGGAAGGCGGCGGCGCAGATCGGCGACGATTTTGCGGACCTGGTGGGGCGCGGTGCCGGGCGGTTCGTCCTCCCAGGCGGCCTCCACGAGGCGGGCGACCGGGACGAGCCGGCCGGCCTCCAGCAGCAGGGTCGCCAGGACCCGCTCCTGCAGGGGCCCGCCGAGGCGGATCCGCTCCTCGCCCTCCCAGCACTCGAGCGATCCGAGGATCTTGAAGCCGATCCGGCGCCGCTGGGGACCCTCCCGCATGTGCCAACAACCCCCGTCCGAAATCCGCAGGTCATCGACCTGGCGGCAGATCATAACCCGTTAGGTCGGACGGGAACGGAACAGGACCGGACGGGTAACGGCGACGCGGATGCTGCTCCATGACAACGCCGGAAGCCGTTGGGGAGGAGACCCGACCATGCTCGACTTCGCAAACCTGGACGAGACGACCGTCACCGTGTACCGCACGCGCGTCGCTCACCCGGCGGCCACCGCCGCCGAGCTCTCCGAACTGCTCGGTCTCGGCTCCGCCGAGCTGGAGCGGGCCGACCGGGCGCTCACCTCGCTGCGGCTGCTCAGCCCCGCGCCGAACGACGGCTGGGTGGCGGTCAGCCCGGAGACGGCGTCCGACCTGCTGCTGGCCGAGGCCGAGCAGGAACTGCTGGCGCAGCGCGCCGCGGTGGCCGGCACCCGGGCCACGCTCACGGCACTGACCGCCGAGTACCTGGACGCGCGCAGCCGCCGGCCCGGCACGGGCGGCCTGGAGCGGGTGGAGGGCGAGGCCCGGCTGCGGGCCGTCCTGGACGAGTTGGGCCGTTCCTGCCGCTCCTCGGTGGACGCGATGGTACCGATCGGCGGCGACCGGCCGCTGCTGCCGGAGATCCCGCTCGGGCTCGCCCTGCTGGAGCGCGGGGTGGTCATCCGCACCCTGTTCCAGCAGGTCGGCTCGGGCCACCGGGCCACCGTCAGCTACGCCCGGACGATCTCCACGGCGGGCGCGCAGGTGAAGAGCATGTCGCTGCTGCCGGCCTGCCTGCTGGTGTACGACGGGAAGACCGCGGTGCTGCCGCTGGAGCCGGGGCCGGCGGGTGCGGACGCAGTGGTGATCAGCGACCAGGCGGTGCTCCAGGTGCTGGTGACGCTGTTCGAGCGGCACTGGGAGCAGGCCGGGGACTTCGGGGCGGCGGAGCCGGATCCGGTGGCCGGTCCGAGCGACCTGGAGCGGGCGGTGCTGCGGCTGATGGCGGCGGGCAAGAAGGACGAGGTGATCGCCCGCCAGCTGGGCATCTCGGCCCGCTCGATCAGCCGGATCGTGGCCTCGCTCATGGAGCGGCTGCAGGCCGCGGGCCGCTTCCAGGCCGGGGTGCGGGCCGCCTCGCTCGGCTGGCTGGCCTGAGCCCGGCCAGCAGCAGGGCGCGGCGGCCGGCCAGGCTGAGGATCTGCCTCATGCCCGCTCCCGGGTCGGCCAGTGCCGCATCGCGGGCACGAAGGCCAGCACGATCAGCAGGTTGAGCGCACCGCCGACCAGCCAGGGGGCGCGCAGCCCGTACGAGGCGGCGACCAGGCCGCCGACCAGTGCGCCGAGCGGAATGGCGCCGAAGCAGACCATCCGGGTGCCGGTGGAGACCCGCCCGCGCAGTTCGTCGGGGACGAGGCGCTGGCTGACCGACTGGGCCATCACGTTCCACAGCGACAGACCGGCCGACCAGACGCAGAACAGCGCCGCGACCACCACGGCTTGACGGCCGATCAGGCCGATGACGAGCAGACTGGCGGCCCCGGCCGTGGACACCGTGACGGCCACGGCGCGGGCGCCGCACCGCTCGACGACCCGGCTGCTGGCGAGCGCCCCGACCACACCGCCGACGGCCATGGCGGCCACCAGCAGGCCGTAGCCGCCCTTGCCGACGTGCAGGGTCTGCTCGGCGAACAGCACCAGCACGGACTGGGCCATGGTGACGCAGAAGTTGCTGGCGGCGGCGAGCACCACGATGGTGCGCAGCACCGGGTTGCGGAACAGCAGCTTCAGGCCCTCGGTGGCCTCGGCGAGCATGCCGCGCGCCCCGGCGGGTGCGGCGGTGCGTTCGGGGCGGAAGCGGTCGCCGGTGCCGCGGATGCGGGAGATCAGCAGCAGCGAGCCGAGGTAGGTCAGGGCGTCCACCCAGAACGGCAGCGGCAGCAGGAGGGCGAACAGCGCGGAGCCGAGCGGCGGGCCGACGAACTGGCGGCCGAGGGTCTCGGCGGTGACGCTGCGCCCGTTGGCGGTCTCCAGGGCGGCACTGGGCACCACGGCGGGGATGACCGCCCGGTTGGCGCCGATGAACAGGACGTCTCCGGTGCTGAGCCCGAAGGCGAGCAGGTAGAGCATCCAGATCCGGGTGAGGTCGAAGGTGGCGAGGACGGCGACGGCCATGAGCAGGACGGCCTGGACGGCCTGGGTGCCGATCATCAGCCGGCGCCGGTCGAAGCGGTCGACGATCACGCCGCCGGGCAGGGCGAGCAGCAGCCACGGCAGGCCCTCGGCGAGGACCACGCCGGACACCAGCCGGGGGTCGCTGGTGATCCGGCTGGCCAGCAGCGGCAGGGTGGCGAGCAGCACGCCCTCGCCGAGGGTCTGCAGCGAGTAGGCGGACAGCAGGTACCGGAAGTCGCGGCCGGGTCCGGTGCGGGCGGCGGTGGCCGCGGGCGGGGGCAGAACGGTGGTCGCCATGCGTCAGTTCTCCTCGTTCGCGTCGGGGTACAGGTAGATGCCGGCCAGCTTCTTGCGCGCCGCCTCCAGGGTGAACGGTTCGCCGGAAGGCACCAGGCGGCTGCCGCCGCCGGCGAACCCGCCGGGCATCCAGTACAGGCCGAGGCAGGAGTCCCAGTCCTCGGTGCGGCCGGTGGCCGGGTCGTACACCGGCTCGCGGCGCGGGACGACGCGCTGCTGGACGACCGCGCCGACCTCGGCCGCCTGCTGCAGCGCCTGCTCCCACCGCCGGTCGTCGACCAGCCAGCCGCAGGTGATGCCGGAGCCGGCGAAGCCCTCGTTGAGCTTGAGGATCAGGTCGGCGCGGCGCTCGCGGCACTCCTCGACCGTCGAACGGTCGGCGCCGCGGCCCGGCGTCAGCATCCTGGTCCAGGGCAGCACCCGGTCGACGGTGGCCTGCTCCTCGGCGGTGAGGTGGCCGCGCAGGCGGGGGTCGGAGAGGTACGCCATCCACCGCTTGTTGGCGTGCAGGTCGGTCTCCAGGGGGCTCCACAGCACCACCCGGCCGTCCCGGTGGGCGTCGCGCAGCCGCTCGGTCAGCGCCCGGCCCTCCGGGTGGTCGACGACCTGGTCGAGGTCGAAGACCCGGTAGACCAGGTCGACCGGCGTCCCGTCGAAGCGGACCCGGCCGCCGTCGACGGTGAGGTCGCCGATCTCGCCGAGCCGGCACTCCAGTCCGTGGCCCTGGAGGATCCGCTGCAGCGGCCGCCAGGCGTGGCCGTAGCTGGCCATGCCGCCGGGCCCCTCGATCAGGGCGACCACCGGGTCCCGCCCGGAGGTGACCGGGGCGGCGGCCTCGCGGAGCGAACGGGCGAGTTCGGCCGTGGTGTCGACGTGGTGCAGGCCGTGGGCGGCCGCGAACTCGCGGAAGGCGTCGCGCTCCAGCAGGGCGCCGGCCACGGCACCGACCCACTCCTGCCCGCCGGTCTGGCTGGAGGCGTTGAACTCCAGGATCCTCAGCGACTCGCCGTCGTGGTAGGCGTCGATCCGGCCGAAGCGCGGCGGCTTCGACTTCTGGAGGGCGCCGACCAGCGCGGCCTTGGCGGGGCTCAGCCCGAGGGCCTCGCAGACCCGGGCCACGTCGCCGTCGAAGAGCCGCTCCGGCAGCGAGGTGAGCAGGTCGACGGTGTCGAGCAGGTCCGCCTCGAAGCGGCGGATCTCGTTCTCGCCGAAGAACATCGGCCGGTCCAGGTAGCAGTAGCCGAGGGCGGCGAGCGCCGGGTCGGTGCCAGAGTTCAGGTCGACGGCCGCAAGCCTGCTGCCCGGCCGGGCGAGTTCCCGGTTGTAGCGCCGGGTCATCTGATCAGTCATGGGTTTCCGTTCTGCGTCCGGCCGGTGCGCGGATCTGTCGTCGGCGGTGCGGGTCCGGCGGTCGGTCAGGTCAGGCGCCGGTCGATGACGGTCTTGATCTTGCCGCTGACGGCGTTGCGGGGCAGCGCGCCCTCGGCGTGGCACTCCACGACCAGCTCGAAGGGGGTCAGCGAGGCGTCGAAGGAGTGGTACTCGCTCAGCACCTCGAAGCGGGCCGCCAGGTGCGCCCGCACCTCCTGCGGGTCGAGCGGGACGGGCGACTCGGTGCGGACGGTCACGGTCTCCCGGGCGTCCGAGGAGTTGATCTCGACCTGGAGCTGGGAGACCCGGAAGCGGCCCAGCTCGGCCATGATCTCGCCGTACAGCACGGTGCGGCCCTTGACCTTGATCTGGCCGTCCGAACGCCCCAGGTACTCCAGCACCCGGCCGGTCACCCCGCAGCCGCAGGCGTGGCGGACGATCCGGCCGAGATCGCCGATCCGGTAGCGGATCAGCGGGCCCTCGAACTTCTGCATGCTGGTCACCAGCAGCTCGCCCGCGGTGCCGTCGGGCACCGGACGGCCCTGCTCGTCGACCACCTCGATCAGGTTGTAGTCCTCGCAGAGGTGGTGCAGGGTACCGCCCAGCTCGCCGCACTGGTAGCCGAGTTGGGCGCCGTCGTTGGCCGCCAGCACGCTGGCGATCACCTCGGTGCCGAGTTCCTCGCGCAGCCAGCGCTTGTCGGACTCCTGCATCGGCGTACCGCCGTAGACCACCTTCTGGATCCGCAGCCCGGGGTCGAGCAGCTTGGCCTCGCGCAGCACCGGCAGCAGCAGGGCCGGCTGGCCGAGGATCACGTTGGCGTCGAAGCTGCGGGTCAGCATCAGCACGTCGTCCGGGGTGATCATCTGCGCGGTGCTGTACGCCTCCACCGGCATCCGGGACAGCTCCATCGCACTGGTGATCAGGCCGCCGTACAGGCCGCCGCCGAACAGCGAGTTGATCACCCGGTCGCCGGGCCGCAGGCCGAGCGCGTAGAACAGCGGCACCGCCTCGCGCATCATGTTGTTCCAGTCGCCGCGCGAGTAGACGATGTAGCGCGGCGCGCCGGTGGTGGCGCCGCTGCGCAGCACCTCGCCGCTCGGCCGGGCGCCGCTGCTCAGGCCACGGGAGGCCGGCAGCGAGTTCCGCTCCAGGTCGGCCTTCTCCAGCACCGGCAGCTCCGCCAGGTCGGCGCGCTCGGCGATCGGCGGCAGTTCGCGGTAGTACGGTGCGCGGCGGGCCAGTTCGACCAGGTAGCGCAGCTTGGCGGCGAGGCGCTCGTCCTCCTGCGCGGCGTCCGCGCTGCGGGCGTCGGCGAGGCGCGTGCCCATCAGGTAGTCGCACCGGTACAGGTCGCCGACCCAGGCGGAGCGGCAGTCCAGCCGCAGGGCGCCGGCGGCCAGCCGGGCGGCGGCCTCCGTGCCGCGGCCGGCGCCCGCCCGCACCCGCAGTGCGGGCACTCCGGGCCGCGCGGCCGCGGTGGTGACGATCCCGTCGGCCAGGTCGGCGGGGACGAGCAGGTCGGGCACGGTGACCGGGCGTCCGTCCACGGCCGCGCCCCGGGGCGCCGTCCGGGCGGGCGGCAGCGGGACGCCGGCCGCCCGCATCTCCTCGACGAGCGCCGCCCAGAACGGCTCGCGGACGGTGCGGATCACCACCTCGTTGCCGGTCGCCCAGGCGAGCAGCAGGCCGCGCAGGGTGTTCCCGGGCCGCAGGTCGTCGAGCACCACGGTGCCCACCGGTGCGTACTCCACCACCTCGTCGGAGTCGACCAGGTGGTGCCACGGGTACTGGGCGAGGCCGTCGAACAGCTCGTCCAGACCCTCGGCGAGCTCCGCCGAGTCCCACAGCCCGGCCAGCCCGGCCGAGCCGATCAGCTCGGCCGCGGCCGATCCGGGCCGCTCGGTGAGCTGCCGCTCGACGTACCGGACGGCCAGCACCAGGTCGGTCGGGTGGAAACGGGTCACGTTCTCCGCGCGGTCCGTGTGCTCCGCGCGGTCCGTGTGCTCCGTACGGGCGGCGTTCATGCGGCGGCTCCGGCCAGGACGCGCTGCTCGACGGTGATCTCGCGCAGGCAGCGCTCCAGGAACTCCCGCAGCACGGCCGCGTCCTGGTGCGAGGCCTCGACGAACAGCGGGACCTCCCACTCCTGGTAGGTGACCGAGCCGCTGCCCGGCGCGGCCGCGCCGTCCTGCTCCAGCAGGTGCATCCGGTCCACGCAGGGGTGCTCGCGCAGCTCGTCCGGGATGTCGACGGCCATCCGGGCGCCCGGCTCCAGGTGGTGCCCGGGGAAGATCAGGAAGCCATGGTAGCGACCGCTCGGCCGCTGCGGCTCCGGCCGGTCGAAGCCCAGCCGGATGGCGATCTCGTGCGAGGGGAGGTGCACGCCGGTGTGCCGCAGGTGGGAGTCGACGATGCCGCCGCCGCCCAGCCGGTTGGCCACCTCCAGGAAGACCAGCTCGCCCTCGGCGGTCTCGAAGAACTCCAGGTGCAGGCAGCCCTCCTCGATGCCCAGCGCCGTCACCGCCTGCGCGGCGAAGCGGTGGTACCGCTCCTCGTAGGGGAGTTGGCCGGAGCCGATCGGCAGGCCGGCCGCGAAGTCCACCGGCTTGCCGGCGTACCTGCTGACCACCAGGTCGGAGAGCCGGCCCGCGGCCACTAGCGCGTCCGCGTGGAACAGCTCGCCCTCGATGTACTCCTCCAGCTGGTAGTCGCCCGGCTCCGCGAGGGTGCGGTAGTGCTCGACCGCCTCGCGGGCCGTGTCGTGGACGGACACGCCCTCGCTGGAGGCGCCCTGGCGGGGCTTCACCACGGTCTTCCCGGTCCAGGGCAGCGGCCCGCAGACCGGCGGCGCGGCGACGAAGCGCGGGTGGCGCACCCCGGACTCCAGCAGCGCGCGCTTCATGGCCACCTTGTCGCGGACCTTCTCCAGCTGCTCCAGCGAGGGGCCGGGCACCCCGAGGTGCTCGCGGATGCGGTGCGCGCCGAGGATCCCGGACTCCGACAGCGCGAGCACCTGCTCGTAGCCGTCCGCCCGCGAGGTGCGGGCGATGACCTGCTCGGTGAGGTCCAGCGCCGGGTCGATCAGCAGCCGCTCGCAGCGCAGCCCCTCGGGCAGCTGGGCGTTGCCGATCGGCCCGCAGACGTACGTCACGTCGTGCTTCTCGTGGTCGATGCCCAGGTGGTACTGGATCTTCCGGTACGGCACCTGATTCATGATCAGAATCTTCATCGGTGATACTCCAAAGCAGTGATGCCCCAGCTGAAGCCCATGGCGCTGGTGGCCAGGAGGATCAGTTCGCCGCCGCGCAGCCGGTGCTGTTCGCGCAGCCCGTCGAGGGCGATCAGGGTGTCGGCTCCGCCCATGTGGCCGAGCCGGTGGTAGTTGAAGACGCTCTTGTCCGCCGGGAGTCCGAGCTCCGCCAGCAGCCGCCGGTGCATGTCCCGGTCGCCCTGGTTGATGAGCAGGTGGTCGATGTCGCCGGGCTTCGCGCCGATCGCGTCCAGGGTCTCGCCGATCAGCGCCGTGAAGTTCTCCACGTAGGCGGCGGCCAGCCCCGTGCGGTGCGCGGCCCGCCGGATCGCCACCTTCCCGTCGCGCAGCTCCCCGGCGTAGTAGTCCGACCAGCTGGGGTCGGTGCGCATCGCGGTGTGCAGCAGCCGGAAGGGCGCGTGCCCGCGGGCGACCAGCATGGCGGCCGCCGCGTCGCCGAAGTTGAACAGTGCCTTGGACGCCGGGTCGGTGTAGTCCACCATCCGGCTGAGCCGGTCGCCGACCAGCACCAGTGCGTACCCGCCGCTCTCCGCGGGCGCCGAGTCGAGCCGGTCGGTGGCGACCTTCAGCGCGGCCATGCCGGCGTTGCAGAAGTTGGCCACCTCGAAGCAGTGCGCCCGCTCGATGCCCAGGTGGTGCGCGACCTTCGCGGCCGGCGACCAGAACGGGCGGTCCCACTGGCCCGAGCCGGCGTAGATGACGTACCGGATCTCCTCCCGCGCCACGGGGGTGCGCTCCAGCAGCTCGGCCGCGGCCCGCGCGGCCAGCTCCCAGGCCGTCTCGCCCTCCCCCAGCACCGGGAACCCCTCGGCGTGGGTGATGGCGAGGATGTCGGCCAGGGGCACCCCGGAGGCGGCGTGCATCTCGTGCACGTCGGCCCGCCCCCGGGGGAAGCTCACGGCGAAGTCGAGGACGCCGCTCACTGCACCTTCTCTTCGACCGGCCCGACCTCGGCGTCCGCCGTCTCGATGCTGACCCGGTACACCGTCCGCCCGACGCCCGGCTCGACCTCGGTGGCGACGTGGTAGGCCGTACGGGTCTTCCAGATCACCAGGTCGTTGGGCGTCCACACGTGGGTGTAGACGTGCTCCTCGTCGTGGATCAGGCTGTCGAGCAGCGCGAAGAACTCCTCGTTCTCGTTGAGGTCGAAGCCCACCACCGAGTCCATGTACTCGCGCGAGCCGTACACGTACTCGCGCCCGGTGAACTCGTCCTTGCAGATCAGCGGGTGCTCCACCTTGGGGTGCTCGATGTCGATCACCGCCTTGAACTCCGCGACCGACAGGCCCACGTGCTCCGGTCGGATCCGCAGCCGCTTGGCCACCGTGTGCACACCGATCCGGTCGGCCAGGCGCGCCTTCCACTCCTCGGGCAGCCGGTCGTAGACGTCCGCCGCGTTGGCGAACTTGGTGTGCCCGCTGGTCGACGGCACGTTGAGGCCGTGCAGCATGGTGTACGGCGGCGGCGCGGCCGTGAACGACGAGTCCTGGTGCCAGAAGTTGCCCACCCGGGCGACACCGATCGGCTTGCCGTCCTTGAGCTCGTTGGAGGAGATCATGATCTCCTCGAACTCCGGGTGGCGGTACTTGCTGATCACGAACGGCACCGGACGGCCCAGCCGCCCCGCGAGCTCGATCTGCTGCTGCGGCGTCAGCTCGATGCCCCGCACCACCACCAGCTCGTGCAGCTGGACGCCGTTGACGACCTCCTGCCAGACCTCGGGACGCTCCAGGTCCTCGTAGCCGACACCGCTGATCTCCACACCGATGAACGGCGTGATCTGCTTGACCTGCACTTTCCTGTTCCTCTTTCTCTCTTGGTGGCCGGCCGTCAGGCGATCTCGAGGCAGCGCTGCATGGCCTCGGC
Source organism: Kitasatospora sp. DSM 101779 (assembly GCF_025655475.1). Classification (GTDB taxonomy): domain Bacteria; phylum Actinomycetota; class Actinomycetes; order Streptomycetales; family Streptomycetaceae; genus Kitasatospora. The sequence continues at coordinate 2,374,364 of NZ_JAHTIK010000001.1, forward strand.
GAAGTCCGCGATCTGCTCCGCGGTGCGGAACGGCGCGACCGTCACCCGGAAGCGCTCGCCACCACGGGCGACCGACGGGAAGTTGATCGGCTGGACGTAGATGTCGTAGCGCTCGCGCAGCAGCTCGGAGACTCGCTTCACCCGCTCGCCGCCGGGCACCATGACCGGCACCAGGTGGCTGTCCGCGTCGAGGAAGTCGATGTTCCTGGCGCGCAGTTCGGCCTTCATCAGCGCGACCTTGCGGTACAGCTCCGCGCGCATCCCCTGGCCCTGCTGGACGATCGACAGGCTCTTCAGGGTGGCCTCCATGGCCGCCTGCGGCAGGGAGGTGGTGAAGATGAAACCGGGCGCGTGCGAGCGGACGTAGTCGAGCACCGCGTCCGGACCGGCCACGTAACCGCCGACGGTGCCGATCGCCTTGCCGAACACGCCCTGCACGAAGGTGGCCCGGTGGTCGCCGAGCTCCTCGCACAGGCCCGCGCCGGTGGTGCCGCGCACGCCGATGGAGTGCGTCTCGTCCAGGAACGTCAGCGCGTTGTACTTCTCCGCGAGGTCGAAGATCGCGCTCGCCGGCGAGGTGTCGCCGTCCATCGAGTACACCGACTCGAAGACGATCAGCTTGGGGCGGTCGAGGTCGTACTGCGCGAGCTTCGCCTCCAGGTCCGCCAGGTCGTTGTGGGCGAAGACGTGCTTGCGGGCCCCCGAGCGGACGATGCCCTCGATCAGCGAGCGGTGGTTCAGCGAGTCGGAGAACACCACCACGTCGTCGAGCGCCGCGATCAGGGTGCTCAGCGTCTCGAAGTTGGCGACGTAGCCGCTGGAGAAGATCAGCGCCCGCTCCTTGCGGTGCCAGCCGGCCAGTCTGCGCTCCAGCTCGACGTGCGCGGTGCTGGTACCCGCGATGTTGCGCGAGCCGCCGGTGCCGGTGCCGTGCTTGAGGGTCGCGTCGATCTGGGCCGCGATCACCTCGGGGTGCTGACTCATCCCCAGGTAGTCGTTGCTGCACCAGACCTGCACCGTACGGTCCCCGTGCCGGGTGTGCCCCCGGTCGTTCGCCAGGTGGCCGACCGGGAAGAACTCCCGGTACAGCCGGCTCTCCTTGAGATCGGCGATCCGCTGCTCGAAGACGTCGAGCACGGCGTCCTGACGCACGGCAAATGTTGATATAGACATGACACTCCTCTGGGACGTGCCGGGCCGCAAGGCGATTCGACGGTGTGGATGACGGCCCCCGGAAGCCGTCCGGCCCCCTCTTTCCGACACCCATCCTGCTCCACCGCCAGGCCCCCGACCTAGCGATTCACCTGGCATGACCTCGCCTGGCGACCCCGTGCCAGCGGGAGCGACGGAGTCGGCCGGGCCTGCCGCCATCGGGTCGCGCGACGCTCGGAGCCCGCGCGCAGGACCGGGCATTCACGCCCCCCGGATGCGGCCCGTCCCGGAGCAGTCGTGGTCGACTTCCGTCCACTGCCGACCGGCGCTCGCGTCGCGACTCGATCCGGGGCCTGTGGCGGCAGAATGGCTCCACGTGACGCACTCCGGCCTGCAGCAGCCCCCGCTCTACGGCCCCCCCGCGGCCGCCGGGCCGGCGATCTGGTCCCGCAACTTCCGCTACTACTTCACCGCGCGCACCGCCGGGCTGCTCGGCCACACCATGCTGCCGGTCGCCGTCTCCGCCGGGCTGATCGGCTCCGGCCACGGGCTCGGCAGCGTCGGCCTCGCACTGGCCTGCCTGACCGCGCCGTTCGCCGGCCTGGTGCTCTTCGGCGGGGTGCTCTCCGACCGGTTCACCGCCCGCCGGATGATGATCGGCGCCGATCTCACCAACCTGGTCGCCCGCGCCCTGATGGCCGTCCTGTTCTTCCGGGGCATCGACCAGCTCTGGCAGTTGTACGCGCTCATGGCGGTGGCCGGCAGCGCAGCCGCGATGTTCCAGCCCGGCGCCGCCTCGACCGTCCCGCTGGTCGCCCGCGACGTGCAGGGCGCCAACGGCGTGCTGCGCACCTCCGAGGCGCTCACCGCCCTGCTCGGCCCGGCCCTCGCCGGCCTGCTGGCGGGCGCCGCCGCCACCGGCTGGGTGATGGTCATCGCCGCCGCCACCTACGGCGTCAGCGCCTGCGGCCTGTTCGCGCTGCGGCTCGCCCCGACGCCCACCCCGGAGTCCGACGACGGCCTCTGGCGGAACCTGGTCACCGGCTGGCACGAATTCCGGTCCCGAACGTGGCTGTGGGGCACCATCGTGGTCTGGATGTTCTACACCGTCGCCTCGACCGGGCCGCTGCTGCCCGTCGCCGCCGGCGTACTCGTCCCCGCGTACGGGGCGACCCTGTTCGGGCTGCTCAGCTGCGCCTTCGCCGTCGGGACGGTGTGCGGAGGGCTGCTCGGGATCCGGCTCAAGCCGCCCCGACCGCTCGCCGCGGGCGCGGTGGCGCTGCTGGCCTTCCCGCTCTATCCGTTCGGGATCGTCCTCGGCTGGCACGTGCCGGCGCTCGCCGCGGCCCAGGTGCTGGTCGGCACGGGCGTCACCTTCTGGGGCGTCATGTGGGCGACCAGTGTGCAGACCCAGGTCCCCGGCCGAGTGCTCAACCGCATCCACGCGTACGAGGTCGCCGGATCGGTCTGCATGCTCCCGGTCGGCAGCGCACTCGCGGGCCCGGCAGCCGACTCGTTCGGCCCGCGCGCCGTGCTCGCCACCGTGGGAGTGGCCGCCCTGCTGGTCGCTGCGGCCCTGCTGCTGAGCCGTCCCATCCGGGAGCTGCGGCGAGTACCGGGCACCTGAGAGGGGAATCCCTCGGGGGGAGGCCGGCGCCAATCCGCGGCGCCGTCCTTCGAGTGCTCCAAGTGCGCCGCCTCGTCGACCAGTTGGCTTCTTTCCGACTCCCGGACCGGCACCTAGAATCGTGACTGCCGTCGGGTCGGATGCTCGGGCCGTCGGCCGGGACTGGGGGGAACCGGATGGAGAGCAAGCAGCGGGTCGTCCGAAGGAACATGCTGCTGTCCAGACTGCTGAACGCGTCGGCCGGGGTGGCCCTGGCGCTGCTGGCCTACAGCGTGATCCGCGACAACCTGTCGGCCCACCTCCAGGACACCTGGCCGTGGAAGCTGCGGCTCCTGGACGTCCAGAGCGCGACCACGGCCGCCCTGGCCGCGCTGGGGGCGTCCCTGGCCCGCGCCCAGTACGCCAGGACCGTCAAGCCCGTGCTCGGGCACTCCGGACGGGCCGTGGACGGCATGGCGCCGTTCGACCAGCGGGCCTGGGCCTGCAGCCTGACGAACGCGGGCCAGGACGTCGCGGTCCTCTCCGACATCAGCTACCTGGTCACGTTCCTGCCTGCCGCCCCCGATGCCCCGCCCCGCGCGCCCGGCACCTGGGGCACCGCCCTGCAAGCGGTCGACGCGATCGTCGCCGAGGGCCTGGAGATGCGGAAGGACTTCATGCTCACGGTCATCACGGCGGGCAGCGCACTCCCGGCCCAGGGGATGAAGTTCCTGGGATGGTTCACCGAGAAGGCCATGCGCACCGTCGACGAGGTCTACATCCGCGTCCGCGTCGTCGACCGGGTCGGCGACACCCACGAGCGGATCATCGCCTGCCTCAAGGCCGCCGACCGCACCCCGGCCCACACGGACCCGGAGCTCTCCTGACCATCCGCCCCGGTGCGTCCCCGGCCGGCCCCAAACGCGGAGGCCCGGGGCCAGGCCTGCGGTCCGCGTCCGACGTCCGGTCGCCCGAAGACGGTGACGGAACAGATACGCCGGGTCCCCGTCGAGAGCCGAGCAAGGCGCGTTGCAGTCAGCCGTGGTTGTCGAACGCCGCACACGTCGCCGCGTCGCTGAGGTTGAGATGTTCATCCGCGCGCGGAGCGTGTGGCCCCCAGGCGGTCCCCAAGAGTGGGGCTCAGCCGCGGTCTCCCTCCGGACCACCCCCAGACCTCGGCGCCAACTCCGGCCACGCGAGAAACACACCAACCCGCGCACAGATACCCGGCCAACGGCTCTCCGAAGGTGCCCGCTCCAGCCACAACACCCCGTACCAGCGACGCCTGCGCGCTGAGTTGCTCCGCAAGCCTGGGCGAGCACTTCCCAGGACGCCGGGTAGCACCGCACGTCGGCCCTCCGCACCTCAGGAGTGGTGCACCCCTGGCTGGAGTCGGGCGTCATGGGCGAAAGGACGAGCGATCACCAGCGGTAGGAGGGCCAGGACTGCGGGAATCGCGAATGCGAGACGGAAGTGGCCGCTGGAGCCGATGAGCCCGCTTGCGGCCGCCCCGCTGATGACGCCCAGGTAGTTGAAGAGGTTCAGGCGGGCGAGGATGGCTTCGGCGGCATCCGGTTGCAGCCGCCCGGCGGTGGCGAGACACAGCGGGGTGAACGCGGAGACGCCCAGGCCCACGAACCAGGCTGCCGCAATCGCGTACGGCCAGCCGGGGGCCCCGGCCAGCGCGGCCAGGGCGGTGGCGGCGACCAGCGCGGCGGCGCGGATCACCGCGGCCGGCCCCGTCCTGCGGATCAGGTGGTCAGCGCAGGCTCGTCCGGTGATGGTGCCCGCCTGGTACGCCGCGTAGGCCAGGGGAGCCGTCGGCAAGGAGGCGGCGAGGACCTGGTGGAGGTAGACGGTCGACCAGGCCGAGACCGTGGAGTCGATGACGTACGCGACGAGGAGGACCAGGCCGAACGGGACGAGCTTGGCCCACATCCTCCGGCCGAGCGGCACTGCGGCGATCGCGGACGGTGTGCCGGGTGCCGCCGTGTCCGCAATCGGGTGGGAGCGGATGGTCAGGGCGAGAGCGAGAACGAGGGCAGCCTGAGCGGTCAGGATCTGCTCGGGCGGCCTGCCGAGGCGAGCCATGCCCGCCGTCAGGAGGGCCGCGGCAACGCCCCCCACGCTCCAGAGGGCGTAGAACGACGAGAAGATGCTGCGCCCGTACGCACGCTCCACCGCCGCGGCCCGGGTGTTCACGGAGACGTCGATGCCGCCCAGGGCCATTCCGAACAGCAGGTAGGCGACGGTGACGCTTGCCTGACCGGGCGCCCATCCGATCAGCAGCAGGGCGGTGGCAGTCGCCGCAGCGGCGCAGCGCATGGCGGCGACCGCGCCCACACGGCGGATCGCAGCCAACCCGGCGAAACTGCCGGCGCCTGCGGCAAGTGCGACGGTGACCATCAGCACAGTGGTCACCAGCGACGACAGCCCGAGATGCTGCTGGATGCCCGGCACAGTGGTGAACACCGCCGCCACGGCGGCGCCCTGGGCGGCGAACGCGGTTGCCGTGACTCGTCGGGCGCCCGCGAGCGGGCCTCTTCGTCGGTCGTCCGCCGGCACCGCAGCCTGCAGGAAGAGAGTCATGGCGCGCCTGACTGCCGGGCGCTCGATGGGCACCGGCGCATCTCGATGGATCGGATTGCCGCAACCGTACGGAGCGGATCGGGCCGGAGTCAGGGCGCCGGGGGCCAGGTGGCGGACTCCAGCGGCCACCACGCGAACCGGCAGTGTCCGCCCGTCTACAGTGGTCCTACTGGCCCTGTCCAGGCCCTGGTGAGAGAGACCGCGATGCCCGATATCCCCGGCCCGGCGAGTCCTCCGGGAAACAGCCGCAGCACCTCGGCGACCATTCCGCCGAACATCCTGCGCTCCCTCTCGGTGGTCGCCGGCGAGGACGGTGTCGACCTGCGGCCCGAACTGGCCCGGGTCGGCCTGGAGGAGGCTGTGATGCGGTCCGCCGCCCTGCGGGTCTCCTACCGCCAGGGCAGCACTGTCATCCGCCGCGCACTGGAGCTGACCGGGGACGAACGTCTGGGCCTGCGGGTGGGCTCGGCGCAGCACCTGACCGCGTGGGGACTGCTCGGCTTCGCGCTGATGGCCTGCGACACCCTGGAGCACGCGATCAGGACCGGAGTGAAGTACCAGAATCTGTCCGGGGCGATGATGGCCTGGTCAGCGGGGGCGGAGGAGGACGGCTTCGTGCTGCGAGCGAGGCTGCCCGACCCCGCTCTCGACCCGGGAGTGGGTGTCTTCCTGACCGAGGAGGCGTTCTCCAGTGTCGTCACGCTGACCCGCCTGATCGTCGGCCCGGCCTTCGCGCCGAGCCGGGTCGCGTTCGTCTATCACGCCCCGCGTGACATCACCCCTTTCAGCGACCTGTTCGCCTGCCCAGTGGGCTTCGGGGCGCAGGACAACCGCTACGTCGTCCATCCGGCGTGGGCTCGCACCGTGATGCCGGGCCGCGACCCGGTCATCCTCGCCTCGGTGCTCGAACTGTTGGACGCTCAGGTGGCTGCCCGTCGCGACCAGCAGGAGTTGCTCGAAGTACTGGAGGTCTCGATCGCGCAGGGCCTCCCGTCGGTGCCGTCCTTCGCCGAGCAGGCGCGTCGGCACGCGGCCAGCGAGCGCACCCTGCGCCGGCGCCTGGCCGACTGCGGCACCACCTACGAGGCGATCGTCGACGGGGTACGACGCGAACGGGTCGAACAGCTGCTGCGGCGTTCGGAACCGACCTTGCGCGATGTCGCGCACCAGGCCGGTTTCTCCGACGAACGCGCCCTTCGTCGCGCCGTGCGCCGCTGGCACGGGGTGGCCCCGCTGGAGTTGCGCAGGCGGTTCGAGCGGTCCGAGGGGCCCGGCGGCGTCAGCGGGAGGTGAGCAGGCCGATGGCGGCGGCGTGCGCCGCGAACGCGGCGGTTGTCAGGGCGTGGAACACCTCGTGGAAGCCGAACCAGGCCGGTGACAGGTTGGGGCGTTTGCGGGCGTACACGATGCCGCCCGCACTGTAGAGCAGGCCCCCGGCCAGGACGAGGGCGAGCACAACGGGCCGACCGCTGTGGGCGAAGTCCGGGATGAACAACAGCACGGTCCAGCCGACCGCGAGGTAGACGGGTGCGGAGAGCCACCGGGGGGCGGCGGGCCACAGCCACTGGAGTGCGGTGCCCACCGCCGCCGCGCCCCAGACCGTCCAGAGCAGGTCCCTGTCTGCCGGTGGTGGCAGCAGCAGGACCGCCAGCGGGGTGTAGGTCCCGGCGATGACCAGGAAGATGTTGGCGTGGTCGAGGCGGCGCAGTGCCTCTTCTGTGGCGCGGGTCCATCGGCCGGTGTGGTACGCGGCGCTGGTGGTGAACAGAAGCGTGGCGGTGAGGGTGAAGACCGCGCAGGCCGCTCGGCCCCGGCCGTCGGGAGCGGTGGCGGTGAGGGTGAGGCCGGCGGCCAGGGCGAGCGGGGCGGTCGCGGCATGCAGGACGCCGCGAAGCCTCGGCCGCTCCTCGACTGGCGCATCCAGCTGTACGGGATGGGCAAGGTGGTGGGTCATGGTCGGCTTTCAGTGGGTGCGGATCCAGATGGTCTTCTCCCTGGTCCACTGGGCGAAGGCCGCGGTGGACTTCTCCGCACCGCCGAATCCGGACTGCTTCCAGCCGCCGAACGGAGTGCTGAGGTCCCCTTCGCTGTAGGCGTTCACGGAGACCACGCCGGCCTGGACGTCTCGCGACAGGCGCAGTGCGGTATCGAGGTCGCGGGTCCACACGGAGGCTGCGAGCCCGTACTCGGTGGCATTGGCCAGGCGGATCGCCTCGGCTTCGGTGGTGAAGGTCTGGACTGTGACGACCGGTCCGAAGAGTTCCTGCGTCAGCACGTCGCTGGCGACGGGGGCTCCGGTGACGATGGTGGGCGGATAGTAGGCGCCGGCGCCGGGCAGACCGCCGGGAAGGCCCGCGGTGTGGATGTGCGCGCCGGCCGCGGCGGCGGCGTCCACGGCGCCGGCGACGCGGTCACGCGCAGCGTGGCTGATCAGGGGACCGATGCGGGTCTCCGGTTCGGAGGGGTCGCCGATGACCAGCGACTCGGCGGCGGCGACGAACCGGGCCAGGACCTCTTCGGCGATGTCCTGGTGGATCAGGACGCGCGAGCCGGCCGTACAGTTCTGACCCATCGTCAAAAATGCTGCTTCGATCATGTCGTCGATGAGCTCGTCGCCGAAGCCGAGCGCGTCGGCCATGAGGATCTGGGGGCTCTTTCCGCCCATCTCCAACGAGACGCGTTTGAAATTGGTCTGCGCGGCGTCGGTCAGGATACGGCGCCCGACGGCACTGGAGCCGGTGAAGGACAGCGCCCCCACCAGTGGATCGCGGGCCAGAGCCGTGCCGGCGACCGGCCCGTGACCGGGCAGCACCGTCAGCACCCCTTCCGGCAGACCGGCCTCAGCGGCGAGGCGCGCCAGATGCAGCGCCGAGCGCGGTGTCGCCTCGGCCGGCTTGATCAGAAGGCAGTTGCCGGCGGCGAGGGCGGGCCCGACCTTCCAGGCGGCCATGGCCAGCGGGTAGTTCCACGGCAGGATCGCCGCGACCACCCCGACCGGCTCTCGGCTGATCAACCCGAGGTGGTCCCGGCCGGTGGGTGCGAGACGGCCGAAGAGTTTGTCGGCCGCCTCGGCGAACCAGCGGATCGACTCGATCGCACCGGGCACGTCGCCCGTGCGGCACTCGGTGATCGGCTTGCCCGCGTCCGCGCTGTCCAGGCGGGCCAGCGTCTCGGCGTCTCGTTCCATCAGGTCGGCGAGCCGCAGCAGCACCGATGCCCGTTCCCTCGGCGGCCGTCGGGACCACGACCCGCTCTCGAAGACCCGCTGGGCTCGCTCGGCCGCCTCGGCGACCTGGCGGGTGTTCGCAGCGGGCAGTGCGGTGATCAGCTCTCCGGTCGCCGGGTTGGTCACCCGCAGCACCGACCGGCCGGTCGCATCCGTCACGGTCATGCTTCCTCCACGAGTTCCCAGTGGCCGTCGACCTGACGCGCCAGCCCTCGGCTTCGCAGGTCCTCCAGGTAACGGGCCATGCCGCGCTCGCCCCGCCCACGGAAGAGCGGGAAGACCTTGGGCAGCAGGTTCGGGGCCAGCATCGCCAGCCGCACCAGAAGAGACTCCCTCGGCTTGGGATAGACCTCCAGGCGGGGCCTGTTCAGCAGACTCACCACTGCGGCCACGACGTCGGCGGGCTGCTGGGGCGGGTCCTGGAACTGCATGGCGTTGCCGCCGTCCACGGCCTCCTGGCGGAGCATCCGGGTGTCGGTGGCGGACGGCAGCACCGACCCGGCCAAAATGCCCTTGTCCCGCAGGTCGAGAGCGATGGAGAGCATCGCGCCGCGCAGCCCGAACTTCGAGGCGGTGTAGATCGGCGTCTCGCCCAGCGGGAAGATGCCCCCGAGGGAGACCGTGGTGACCACCCGGGCGTCGCTCGACGAACGCAGCAGCGGGATGGCGATCCTTGTCGTGATCAGCGGGGAGAGCAGGTTCAGGTTGATCTCCCGTTCGATGCTCTCGATGCTGCGCACGTCGAAGCGTTCGGCGCTGGTCATGCCGACGTTGTTGACCAGGACGTCCAGGTGTCCGTAGGTGGCGGTGACCTGGTCGAACAGCCGCTGAACCGCGGCGCGGTCCAGCAGGTCGCAGGCCAGCCCGGTGTGCCCGGGGCCGGGGAGGTCGCCGGCGACCTGCTTGGCGCGGGCCGCGTCGATGTCGACCACGATGCACCGCGCGCCGCCGACGGCGAACCGGCGGCACAGGGCGCTGCCGATCCCGCCCGCACCGCCCGTGACCAGAATGACTTTGTCGCTGAAGTCGTAGCTCATGACTGCCCCACCGGCTGGCGGGCCGAGGCCGAGGGCGGGTTGCCGTGGGTGCGCCAGCCCATCTGACCGGCCACCTTGGCCAGGTGCTTCACGATGGCCCCGCCGTCCACATAGCCGGTGTGCCGGGGCGAGGCGACGAACTTGAGTCCGCCGGACAGATCCGGACGGTCGTTTCGGATCAGGTCGGCGAAGCGCTGCGCGCTCGGCAGCTTGCGCTGCGTGTCCTGGATGAATCCGGCGATCAGCTGCGCCTGGGTGTCGAAGAGGTGGTACGCCCCGGAGTTCGTCTCCACGAAGCCGACGCCGAACAGCCCTCGGTGCTCGCGGGAGAACGACGACAGGTAGAGATCGGGGTGCTGCTCACTGCCGAAGTACTGCTGTGCGACCGGCACCTTGTGCACATACCCGGTCGCCAGCAGGATGAGGTCGAAGTCGTCGCGGGTGCCGTCGGTGAAGTGCACCGTCCTGCCCTCGGTACGGGCGATCCCCGGCTTGGCCGTGATGTCCCCGTGCTGGAGGTGATGGATCAGCATCGAGTTGATCGCGGGGTGCGTCTCGAACAGCTTGTGGTCGGGCTTCTGCAGGCCCAGCCGGCGCGGGTCGCCGTTGATGACGCGAAGGAGAGCACCGAAGATCCGCTGTTCCAACCACATCGGCAGTTTCGGCCCGCTCTGGGCGATCGTGTCCACGGGCCGGCCGAACAGGTGCTTGGGGATGAACCAGTAGCCGCGCCGCATGCTGATCACCGCGTGGTCGGCGGCCCGGGCCGCGTCGCAGGCGATGTCGCAGCCCGAGTTCCCGGCCCCGACGACCAACACGCGCTTGCCTCGCAGCTCGTCCGCGCTGCGGTAACCGACCGTGTGCCGTACCTCACCGGTGAAGTGACCGGGCAGGTCGGGGACGTTGGGATGCCACTGCGAGCCCGTACACACCACGACCTGCCCGTGGACGCTCTGCCGCCCGTCGGCCCGCATCACCGTCCAGCTGCCGTCCGCGTTCTTCCCGATGCTGCGGACCTCGGTGCCGAACTCGATCCGGTCCGTCAGTCCGTACGCGTCGGCGAACGACGTGAGATAGGAGAAGATCTGACGGTGCGACGGGTAGTCGGCGAAGTGGTCCGGCATCGGCCACCCGCCGAAGCCCGAAAGGGTCTTACTGGAGATGAAGTGGGCCGACTCGTACATCGGACCACCGGGGTTGTCGATGTCCCACAGACCCCCTGGACCCGTGTGCCGCTCGATATGCGTGTAGGGGATATTCCGCTCCGCCAGCGCCCGCGCGACCGCCAGTCCAGCAGGTCCAGCTCCGATCACACACGTGTCGTACTGGGTGTCTTCCACGGGTCCGCCTCCTCTGTCGCGATCCGCCGCCGATGAGGGAAACCTACGTACCTGCCGGTCGGCGCGAACTGGCCCGCGCGGCCACCGGGGGGACCGTAGCGGCCATGCGGTTGGCGTCCCGGGGCTTGCCCTCGCCGCCGGCCGCCTCCGCGTGAGGTCGAAGCCGGCCATGCGTCGCCGGCCTGCAGGGCCGACGGGCATCGGGCCGGCTGCCGAGGGCCTGGGGACACCTAGAGGCGCGCGTTCCTCGCTCCAGTTCACTGCGCGGTGTGTGCATCGTGAGGTTGCAGGTCACGGGTCCGGTGTACGCGGATGTCGGCATGCTCGGACTGGTCGTGGGCGCATGGCTCGGCAGAGATCGTCGGTCAGCGGGCGACTTCGCGGTTCGTCAGGACCGGCAGGGCCCGCACCAGCGCGGTCGCCCACTTCGGGTCGGTGCGGGCACAACCACGACACCTACGGCGACCGGCGGGCGGACGCCTTCCAGGTCCTGCCGGGCACCGGGATGCGCCGCGGCGAACTGTCGAGCTGCGCCGGCTGGAGGCAGCCGGAGCCGGCGCGTGGGAGTTCGCGTGATCGACGCGGGAAGGGCCGCGCGGCCGGGGCGGTGGAGTCGGCTCAGGAGGTCGTTGCGGGAACGAGGTGGTCGAGTCCCTGCGCACTGCCCGTCGCGGCTTCGATCGAGCGCGGCAGCATGATGCTCTCGTAGGCGCGGACGGCGTCGTCGACGCTGGGTTCGGTGACGAGGGTTTGGGCGAGGTCGGAGCCGTCGAGCATGGCGAGATTGGCACCCTGCCCGACCGGGGGCATCAGGTGCGCGGCATCGCCGAGCAGCGTGACGCCGGGAATGTGCTCCCAGGTGTGCGGGGCGGGCAGGACGAACAGGGGCCGGTTGATGAACCCGCTGTCGCTGTTGCGCAGGATGTAGCGCAGGCTCTCGTCCCAGCCGTCAAACATCCCCAGCAGGTGCGTCCGCACGGCCCGCTGGTCGCCGAGGTCGATACCGGCAGCCATGTGCCAGTCCTCCGGCGCGCGGAGCGCGATGTAGGCGCGGATGTGGCCGTTGCTGTTGCGCTGGGCGACCAGGGACCTGCCGGCGCCCTTCGCCAGCATGGATCCGTTGCCGACCAGCCGCGCGAGGTCGGGATGGCGGGTGTCGCAGTGGTCGAATCCGGTCTCGACGAAGGTGACACCGGTGTAGCGGGGTGTCGCGTGCGACAGGGCCGGGCGGACGCGTGACCAGGCGCCGTCGGCGCCGACCACCAGGTCGAAGTCCTCGGCGGTGCCGTCACCGAAGAGCAGCCGGCAGGTGCCGTCCGGCAACGGGGTGACCCCGGTGACGGCGCGGTCCCACCGCACCGTGCCCTCTGTGAGCGAGTCCAGGAGCAGTCCGCGCAGTTGGCCTCGGTCGATCTCCGGGCGGCCGCCGCCGGTGGACGGCCCCTGATGCGCCAGGAGTGCGGCGTCGGCGCAGTCGAGCACACGCCACTCCTCCCCTTCGGGACGGGAGAGGGCTTGGAATCGGCCGAGGAGCCCCGCCGCACGCAGGGCGGCCTGACCGGTGTCGGCGTGCAGGTCGAGGGTGCCTCCCTGCGGGCGGGCGTCGGCGGAAGCCTCTCGTTCGAAAACGGTGACGGAGCGGCCGTGTTGCTGCAGGACTCGGGCGCAGGTGAGGCCACCGAGGCCGGCGCCGACAATCGCGATGCGGGGATCACGAGCAGAGTTCATGGGGGTCTCCCTCGGGAGGTGGATGAGCCGCCGGAAGGCCCGGCACCACCAAGAAAGCACACTCGCTAAATAAGTGCAATGACTAAACTTCCATACCGGATTCACTTCGGGGTAGGGTGTGCGGGTGACCGAACCGACGGGGCGCCGCGAGCGCAAGAAGGCCCAGACCCGCCAGTCCCTGGCCGACGCCGCACTCGAGCTCTTCCTCGATCGCGGCTACGACCAGGTCGGCGTCAAGGACGTCGCCGACGCCGCCGACGTCTCGGTGACCACCCTGTTCAAGCACTTCTCCGGCAAGGAAGCCCTGGTCTTCGACCAGGACGACGACCTGGAAGCAGCACTCGTCGCCGCCGTGCACGACCGCACCCCCGGCAAGTCGATCCCGCAGGCGCTGCGCGAGCACATCCTGCTGAAGCAGACCCAGCTCGCCGTCCACGCCACGGACGCCCGGTTCACCGAGTTCACGCGCATGGTGCAGGAGACCCCCGCGCTGCGCGACTACGCCCACCGCATGTGGACCCGCCACGAAGCGGCCCTGGCGCGGGCCATCGCCGAGGCTGTCGGCGCCCCCGAGGACGACGTCAGCTGCGCCGCCCTGGCCCGTTTCGCCCTGGAGGCCCGGGGCCTCATCCTGCGGCACCCCGAGCCGCGCCGCGCCGCCGACGAGGCCTTCGCGTTGCTCGAACACGGCTGGGCGGCCTCCCACCCGGGCAACTGACCCGCCCTCCGGACGGGCCGCCGAACACGGCTGAGCGGCCTCCCACCCGGGCAGCTGACACGCCGTCCGGACGGGCCGCCGACCATGGCTCCGCGCTCGCCGGCCGGCAGGGGCCGTGGGGCAGCAGGAACCGGCGATGAGCGGGCAGGCACGCTCATCCGTCACGGCGATCAGGGACTCGACACCTCGTGATCACCCGAGACCGTGCCGGCTGCGTTCCACTGCCACGGCAAACTACGCGGACACGCAAGCTACCTGAACCGGTGTCAAGCCGGGCAGGAGCTCTGACCGACACCGCCCTCGCTTCTCAGGAGTGGCCGTCCGGCTCTCGACGCCCTGACTGCTGATTGAGATGTGCGCGCCTTGTGCGGTCACTGATGACGGAGACGACAGCGGGGTGTTCTTCGGGGCCACCGGCATACCGATGGAGCCGAGGTCCACTGGGCGGTGGACATCACTGCTTGCGTTCAACAATGCGTCGACCGGCCGGCTATCCCCCTACAGAGGCCCGTACCGTTCGTCGTCGGCCCAATCGGCACCCGGGCGCCGCCGGCAGGCACCCGACGATCCGCCGGACACACTGCCTGGCCCCGCCCTGAACGGCGTCGCCGGCGCCGAGGTGAGCTCGGCGAGCCGCTACTCACCGCGGAGCGGCGCAGGCAGAACTTGTAGACCCCGCTCGGGATCATCTGGATGCTCTCGCCGGTGTTCCTCGTCTGCATCAGATGGGCCCGCACCTCAGCGGTGACGGCGGCCGCCGTCGTGACCACGGCATTGCCCAGGTGGTACCACACCCTTCCGGTCTGGGCCGTGTGCCCGTCACGGATGAAGTCGAGCACCACCGCGCGTCCGGCCCGGGCCGAGCACTCCCTGTCCGGGCATCGTGAAGGTCCAGGTGGTGTCTTCGCTCAGTACCGCTTCCGGCTCGGGCACATTCACCTCGTCCAGGGCGTGGGCGTAGTGCGCCACCGCCTGCTGGAGTTCGGCGATCACGAGACCACCGTCAGCACGATCTTGCCTTGGATGTGGCCCTGCGCGGCTCGCGTGTGTGCGCTGCCCGCCTCGGACAGCGGGTAGGTGCTGTCCACCCCGACCTGCAGCGTGCCCTCGTCGAACAGGCGCCCGATCTCGGCGAGCTGGCGGCCGTTGGACCGCACCTGAATGTTCGAGACCGTGATGCCCAGACTCGCCGTCTCTTCCGGGTCGTACTGGGCGAAGAACACCGGAAGCATGGTGCCGCCGCGCTTGAGCACAGTCAGGAAGCGTGAGCTGTCCGGGCCACCGACGGTGTCGATCACCAGGTCGACACCGCTGACCACGTCCGCAGCCTGCGTCCTGGTGTAGTCGATGAACTCATCGGCGCCGAGCTTGCGCAGGAACTGCTCGTGCCGCCCAGAGGCCACCGCGATGACGTGTGCCCCCTTCCATTTCGCCAGCTGCACCGCGAAGTGCCCCACTCCACCGGCGGCCCCGTTGACCAGCACGGTCATCCCTGGCGTGATCGGCACCGGCTGGTGCACCTACCCGGTGAAAACAGACGGCACGTCGTGGCCGAGATCGACCAGGTACTGCCAGGCCGTAAGCACCGCCATCGGCGCCCCGGCCGCCTGCACATGGTCGATACCGGCCGGCTTGTGAGCCAGGTCCGAAGCCGGCGCGGCCACGTAGTCGGCGTACGTCCGGCCGTCGAATCCGGGGAACCGCAGCATGCCGAAGACCTCGTCACCGACGGCGAACCCCAGCACGTCCGGAGCGACCGCCTGGACCACTCCCGACATGTCCGTTCCGGGGACCAGAGGGAACTCCAGGGTCGGCCTCATCTCGGCCGGCATGACCCTCATCCCCTCCCGCAGGTACCAGTCCGGCGGGTTGATGCCCGCCGCGTGCACCCGGACGAGCACCTCGCCCGGGCCGATCGCGGGAACCGGCACCTCGTCATACTGCAAAACCTCCGGCCCGCCCGCTTCGTGGAACTGGATCGCCTTCATCGCGCCTACCTCTTGCTCGGGGAAACGTTGCTCCTTCAGTCAATGGCCAGGACGGCATGGCCGTCCAAGACCGGTTCGGCAACCTGATCATTCCGAAAGGGCATGACGCGTACGCTGCAAGGGTGAACGATCTCGGACAGGACCTGGAACTGCGGCTGGTGCGCTACTTCACCGTGGTGGCGGCCCACCAGCACTTCGGCCGGGCCGCCGCCGACCTGCACGTGGCCCAGCCTGCGCTGAGCCGCCAGATCCAACGGCTCGAAAGGTATCTCGGCGCACGACTGCTGGACCGCGTGCCCCGGGGCGCCCGGCTCACTCAGGCCGGCCAGAGGTTCCTCCCCCGGGCCCAAGCCCTGCTGCAGGCCGCCCGCCAGGCCGAACTGGCCGTGCGTGAACAAGCCGAGACCGATCGCATCGCCATCGGTTACGTCGAAGACCTGGTGATCACCGCCGCCGTACGGGAACTGCGCCGCCGCTACCCGGATGCTGAGGTCACCACCCGGTACCTGAGTTGCCGCGACCTCGGGGCGCTGTCCGACAAGCGCGTCGACGCCCTGATCGCGCGGGCCCCGCTGCCGCTCACCGCCGACGACGTCTTCACCACCCCGCTGTACGAGGAGCCCCGGATGCTCGTGGTCCCGCGCGGCCACCCCCTGGCCGACCGCCCGTCGGTGACCGCGGAAGAACTGGCCGGCGAGGAGGCGGCGCCGTGCCCGTTCGAGACCCCGGACTGGACTTCCTACCGGATCCTCGGGGCCGACGTGCCGCCGATCGAGAGCTACGAGGACAAGATCGAACTCGTCGCGAGTGGCAGGGCGATCGCGGTGCTACCGGTCGGCGATCGGCGTAGCTCACTGCGCCCCAACCTCGTCACCGTCCCGATCGAGGGCGCTCCTTCCAACCAGGTCGTCCTGGTCAGCCGCAAGGACGACCCGAATCCGATGATCAGGAATCTCCGGCTGGTCGCCAAGGCCGTCCTGACCGCCCCCGCGGCCTGACCGGGCTCGCCTTCTCCTACAGCAAGGCGATGCGCGAGGGCCAGGAGGTACGCATCCTGCCAAGGGCCTGGTCCACCCGGTGCCGTGGATGCCGTCGCTGGAGCAGACCATCGCCGACATCGCCCAGGACGCCCCGCGCTGGGACTTCACGGCTTTCCGGCCCAGAGCCGATGGCGTGATCATCGCCAAGGTGGCGCTGTCGACGGAGTGGCCCGCTTGGTCGAAGAAGCAGGCTCGCACCACCCCCAAGACGACGCGGCCACCGGGCCGGCTCGCTCGTTCGACCAGACAGATGAGTCGGCGCCGCGTATCGCCTGGCGCGAGGAGGCTGGTCAGCTCCGGGATCGCCTCGGGGCCCGGCCGCTGCCGAACGTCAGATCTGGACCGTGCAGGACGCCGTCCGCTTCCTGGACCGCTGCCAAGCCACCGACCCGGCCTTCGCCGACCTCATCGAGGTCCTCATCGACACCGGCATACGCAAAGGCGAAGCCCTCGCCCTGCACTGGACCGACGTTCACCTGCCCGACCGCGTCCGCTACATCCGCCACACGCTGTCCGCTGTCGACAACAACCGGCTGGTTCTCACCCCGCCGAAGACCCGCTCCAGCAAGGGCTGGGTCGCCATTCCCCGCGCGTCGCCACCGCCCTGCGCCACCGCGTGGCCGGCAGTGGCCCCTCACAGCTCCGGGCGCCCCACGACGGATACGTCTCCCACCGCCCCGACCGCCGCCCCCTCCACCCCGCCTATGTCCTCAACCACTTCCACCACCTGTGCCGCGAGTTCTGAGTCCCCCGCACCATCGTCCATGATCTGCGCCGCCTCGCCGCGACCATCGCCATCACTGCCGCAGGGGCGTTTCGAAGTCCCAGTGATCACGTGAGTCTGCAGCTCCCGGCGGTGCGGAGGCAGGGCTGATGCAAAGTCACCGTGATCAAGTAGACGTGCTGGTCAGGGGATGTCCAGGAGGTCCAGCGGCCGGGTGAACGGCTCGTATGAGACGTGGCGAAGGCCGGCCGCGATGCCGGGGAGACCGTGACGACGAAGCGTGTTGATCGCCAGGTTCCGCAGGGCGGCCGTGTTCTCCGGGGCCGCGTCCGGTGCGGACCTTGGACGCGTCCTCGCGGAAGGTGGTGTCCCGGACAAGGTGGAGCCGGTTCTCGATGGTCCACTGCGACCGGAGGATCTCTCCGATCCGCTGGGGCGAGGCCTGCTGGTGGGTCAGGTCGGTGATCGCGTAGACGGCCTGGCGGGTGAGCCGCCCGTTCTTCAGGTCGGTGCGGTGGCGGGTGATGCGCGCGGCCTGGGCGGCGTGGGGGAAGTCCAGGCCCAGGTCGGTGACGGTCAAGGCCCTGGTCACTCGGGTCTCGCGGCGGCCGTGCCCAGTGCCCCGCTCGTAGCGGCGGGCGGTGACCTGGCTCCATGGCAGCGACCGGAGCCGGGCGTGCAGGACGGGCTGGTTGGCCTTGACGATCAGCAGGCAGTGCGCCTTCTTCTCCTCGACGAGGAAGCGGGCATGGCCGCGCTGGGTGTGCAGGGCGTCGGCGGTCACCGTCACGCCGGTCAGGTCGTAGGGCTTCAGCAGGGCCGCGAAACAGGTGATCTCGTTGGTGCGGTCCGGCACCCGCAGCTGGCCCACCGCCTGGCCGCTGCCGGTCATCGCGGACAGCAGGTGCGCGACCGGCGTCTGCTCATCCAGTCTCGCCCCTTGCCCGAGATCATGTTGACGATCGATCAGGCAGCCCAGCTGATCGAGTCGATGAACCAGCACGGTGCTGGCCGTCCCGCGCGCGGCGGGCTGCTACACAACGGCTGGTACTCCACCGAGGAAGTCGCAGAGCTGATCGACGTCGACCCGTCGACACTGAGACGCTGGCGCACCTCCAACCCCGTCCAGGGCCCGCCGTTCGTCCGCCTCACCTCGCGGTGTCCATGTACAGCATCCCCGACGTCGAGGCCTGGCCGGCGTCGCGTCGCATCGTTCCCGGAGAGGCGGCCTGATGCCCCAGCAGAACCCCCCAATCGGTGTGAAGCTCTCGACGGACATCGAGTACCGGCCACAGTACCCGAGCCCGTGCCGCGCCCGCGTCCGGTGGTCCGACCCGACGACCGGCCGGCGGCCGTCCCGCTCCGAGATGTTCACGACCGAGGACGCCGCCGAGGACTGGATCGCGGGAATGCTGCGGCTGGCCAGCGGCGGCGTCACTCCGGCCACGGCGACCATGCCGCTGGCCGAGTACGGAGACTCGGTGATGAACTCGCCCTGCGCGGCCCGGAGTCCAAGACGCTGGACCCCTACCGCGCAGGGTGGCGGCTGGCGGCTGGCGGCTGGCGGCTGGCGGCTGGCGGCTGCGGATCGTTCCCACGCTCGGCCACCTGCCCCTGCGCACAATCACGAACGGTGTGATCGACCGCGCCGTCTACGGCTGGATCGCCGACGAGCACGGCCGCTCGACCGTGAAAAACACCCTCGCCGTGCTGGTGCGGGTCATGGAACAGGCAGTCCGTGACGGCGTCATCGACACCAACCCCGCCAAGGTCAGCGGCTGGCAGCGCGAGTACCAGCAGGCGGAGGACGAGCTGGACGACCCGCGGGCGCCGGCCCTGCCGGACTGGCAGACGCTGGACGACCTGGCGAGCGCCCTGGTGCTGCGCTCGCATGGCCAGTACGGCGGCTGGGGCGACGTGGTGCGCTTCGCGGCCTGCACCGCGGCCCGGATCGGCGAGGTCTCCGGCGTGCGGCGCAAAGACATCGACCGCGTGCGGTGGACGTGGGACCTGTGTCGGCAGACCACCACCGCGCCGGGCGGGGTTGGTCGACAAGGGAACCAAGGGCAAGCGCCGCCGGACGGTGCCGCTGATCCCGGAGATCCGGGAGCTGGTCGCCCGGCGGCTCGACGTGATCGGCCCCGACCCGATGGCCCGGCTGTTCAGCGGGCCCCGGGACGGTCGGATCACCACGGCGGTCCTGCGGGACGCCACGCACTGGGACGAGGTGGTCGTGGAGCTCGGCTACGAGCACCTGCGCCGGCACGACCTCCGCCACACCGGGCTGACGTGGATGGCCGACGCCGGGGTGCCGCTGCACGTTCTGCGGAAGATCGCCGGGCACGGGTCGCTGACGACGACACAGCGCTATCTGCACCCTGACCGGCGGGCCATCGAGCGGGCTGGCGAGGCGCTGAGTGCGCACCTGAGCGGCCCGCGCAGGGCGCCTGGTCCCGAAGTGGTCCCGCCGGACTCCCCCGGCCGACACCTGCGGCTCGTCCGCTGATCCACCCTCGGAAACAACAAAAGCCCCGCTGGCTTGGATTTTCATCCAGTCAGCAGGGCTCCGACATTACTGTCGGGACGGCAGGATTTGAAACCGCGGCCCCTTGTCCCCGGGACAGAGGCCACGTCGGGCCACCTGCACCGAATCTCCCGGTGTTCAGAACCAGCAGCGACAGAAAGGACACAAGAGAAATAATCCTTCCACTTAAAACAAAGGACGGATGCGCCGACGCTCCTTAGTCTACCCTTTTCGACCTCGCCTCCCAAGCCTCCCGCTCCTCCGCAAGCTCTGCCGCCTTCTTCAGCGCCTCTTCAATCTGGGGATCAGTAGATAGGCCTGCCGCAGCGGAGTCCATCACGACCACCATGTCGGCCACGCGCCCCGCCTTCCGGAGGTCTTGCAAGAGTTCTCTGACTCGACCTGGAGCGTCAGACCTTCCGGCGGTTTGGAGAATGTCGTGAGCGCTACCACTATTTCCCGTGGCTCGCAGAGAATGGATAATTGCGATAGTCTCTTTCGATGACGCCCACAGCCCAACAGCCTTTATGACTCTAGCAGCATCAGTCCGGTTTCCCGCCTTTGCGCAAGCGAGAATAAGGTCCAACACGTCCGACGCCGGACGCAAGCTTGCGGCCCCTATCAGGACCCTAACCGCATCATTGCCGCGATCTACCTCACGAAGCCCTATCACCAGGTCGATTATTTCGGGAATTGGCCGAACCCTTGAGAACGAAATAATCACCTGCTTTACAGCTTGGTGAGAGTCCGAGAGGCCAAGAGCGGCGATAATCTCAATTATGCTCGACACCGACTGGTACCGCCCAGCACCGTCCGCTACTTGAGTATATTCCGCAGTGCGACCCAAACCAAAGAGCAGTCGAATATAGCTTACAATATTCTCTGCACTTTTAGATTCAATAACAGTGATGAAGTCGGCCACTTCCTCGGGCGAGGGATGCAGATGCCCATCCCCCCTCCTTTCAGGTTGAGCAGGCTTCACATCGGGGCCTTCAAAGACATCAAGGGTGCCCGTAAAGACTTTGCCTCCATCACGAAGAAGGTCGGGACGACTAGTGAAACTCGCGCCGCTACGCAGCATAGTTGTCTGATCGTTCTCTGCGGTCAACTCGACAGCTGCCCTCCGCCCCTCCGGCGCAATGGACCGGCATCCGACATTCTTGAAGATGCAAATGCCTCCCGAGTTGTTCCTGTTTCGCTGCTGCGGCTCCGGGAAGGACCTCGCACCAAGCGATTCACATAGTTGATCATAGACGCTACTCATGGTCAGCAGGGCCGGCTCCCCTGGTATCCCATTCTCGAGTATATCTATCAAGGCCCCAGTGAAGGCTGTGTAGATCTCTCCGGGCGGCGATATCGCCTTCCTAGTCTCCGCTGTCGCGGTTAACACAAATGTCCCAGCAATGTTCGTACTATTGCCTACTTTCTGCGCAGACATGCCGCCATCCAGGGCGAGACCACTCCAACAGCAATCCAAGATAACGACCCTGCGCTTCGCCCGGGCGTTTCCTCCACTTCCCCGCCTAAGCACCAGACTCCTTAGGTCTTCGTAGCGAACCGCCCGGTCAAGCCTAGAGGCACTGGAATCCTGGAGAGCCAAATATAGTTCTCCCGTAGTGTCATGGGTTAGGCCGTGCCCGAGAAAGTAGAACAACAACGTGTCAGTTGCTTCGTCAACCGCACTATGGAGGGCGTCAAATATCTGGTCTCGCGAGGGTTGAAGGAGTTCAGTGCACCTCTCAACAGGCAATCCCCATATTCGGCCGTCCCTCAGATTCCTTGTGAGACGAGTCACGCTACGCTCAACTGCTGGCAGGTCCTCAAGATGAGCATAGTTGTGCACACCGATCAGAACTGCCCCAGAGGCTAATGGATCGGACAGCTCGCGCACGGCTAGTCCTGCTGCTCATCGGCGCCCGTGTCCTCCTGCGCCATATTCAGTAACCTAGTAAGCCTCTGGATGTCTTGATCATCGGCCCCATCGACTACTGCAGAATAGTTGCCGGATTTGATACGCACTGAAACACCAGATGGCCGCGTCTCTCGCCAGTTGACGATGGCTAGCGCCAGGGAGGATAGGTCGACCACGCCATTGAATACGGCCTCGATTAGATCCAAACCCAACCCCATCTCCCCGGGGAGGTTCGAATCGGACTTATGAGTCAGGGTAATTCGTTCCTGCACATCTGGATCACTGTTAAGCCAGCGACTAAGAGATTTGAGCTCGAGTCCACTTTCATCATTCTCGACAACTAGGTTGGCCAGCATAGGTTTCTAACCTCTCAGGTGTCTCTTTTTAGGCTCCGTTGAATTTCAGCGAGATGCTGCTATGGATGGTTCGTAGGAGCATCTGGATGCTGACTGTGGAGCCCGTACGTCTAGCGTCACGCCGGGAGTCCGGCGGCGCATCCGGGCCTCAGGTCGACGCTCTCACTGTGACCGTGTGGACGCCCGAGGCCGAGGATCGGTTACTGTCGTCATCAACCACGGCAAGCCGGCGTAGTAAGATCCGCTAACCTCAGGCCAGAGCGGAACACGCACACTGCGCGTCGGCATCTGTCGGAGATCTGACGGTTCGCGACCAGACACAGTAGCCGGAAGTTCCCACAGACAAGACCGATGGTGATGCAAAGCCACAACAGCTATCAAGCGCGCAGCGCCGCCGATCTGCCAGCGACCCGGCTCAGAGACAACGATGGCAACCGTTCCGCATGTGCTTCATAGAGCGCTCACCAGTGGCCCCTCGCCCAAGCAGTTTCAGCACTCGGCCTGCGGACCCGTGTCGGCAGACCACCGCTGCGCCCGGCGATCTCGTGGGCAAGGGCGCCAAGGGCAGGCGCCGTCGGACCCGCCCCTGATGCCGGAGATCCGGGATCTGGTCGCCCGACGCCTCGACGTAATCAGTCCCGATCCGATGGCCAAGCTCACTGGGCCGCGGGGCGGACGGATCACGTCTGCCGTCCTGCGGGACGCGACGCACGGGGACGAGGTGGTGGTGGAGCTCGGCTTCGAGCACCTGCGCCGACACGACCTCCGGCACACCGGGCTGACGTGGATGCCGACGCCGGGGTCCCGCTGCACGTCCTGCGGAAGATCGCCGGGCACAGGTCGCTGACAACGACACAGCGCTACCTGCACCCCGACCGGCGGGCCATCGAGCGGGCCGGCGAGGTGTTGAGCGCGCACCTGAGCGGCCCGCGCAGGGCGCCTGGTCCCGAAGTGGTCCCGCCGGACTCCCCCGGCCGACACCTGCGGCTCGTCCGCTGAACTGGCCGCAGAAACGGCAAAAGCCCCGCTGGCCTGGACTTACGTCCAGTCAGCGGGGCTCCGACATTCCTGTCGGGACGACAGGATTTGAACCTGCGACCCCTTGACCCCCAGGCGCATCGCCAGGGCCACCCACTGCCAACGAGTCCTGACAGTGCCATCGAGTGGCTGGCGCAGCAAGACCTCGATGAGCGCGACGTAGCGCCTCTGCCCGTGGCTGTTGATGTCGGCGGTTGTTGTCGGGCAGGAAGGCCATGCCGCCAACACTGCTCACCAGTCGTGCAAGGTGAGCAGAATCCTCGCTACTGCGGCGGTTACCTGAAGAACATTGGCGCTACGGTTCAGCCACCGGTCCGCCATCGGCTGGCCCGACAGTTCCTGTCCACGGTTGGCCCCCTTGATCAATCGGAGCAGCCTCTTGAGTGTGTGCACGGGTGTCCTCACTTCTGTTCGAGATCTGGCGGGACGGATCGCCCGCTGATCCCATGTGAGCAGTCGAGGCGCACTCAGTTTCCAGATGACCTCGGGGGGTTCTTCAGAGCAGGCTGGGGCGCTACGGTGCCCGGCATGTCCCGCACTCCGCCCAGCACCGCCGACCTCCAGTTGATCGCCTACGCCGCCGATCTGGGCGTCGAAGTCCGCCCTCGGCAGTTGGAGCGCTGGCGTAGCCGGCCCGACCCGCTGCTTCCCGGCAACCCCCGTTCCTACCCTGGCCGGGTTGCCGGCGGGGGCAGCGCATCGGCTGCGGACCCGTCAGTCGGTGACCTGGTCGTGTGGCTCGGCCGGAACCAGCGGCCCGGTGGCAGCCGGGAAAACCTGGCCCTAGGGGCGTTCGGTGCCGGCCTGCCAGTACCTGAGACCACCGTGCGGGCGGTGCTCGCACGCCAGGTATCCGGCCTCGGCCGCGGTCTCATGACGGACCTGGGCCCACTGCGCGACGGCCAAGAGCTGGACGACTGGATCGGAGACGGCGCTGACCGGTTCGCCAGCCGTGGCGCTCATAGGGTCACTGTGGTGGTCCGCCGAATCCAGAAGATCAACAAGGCGCTGCGCGCGATGCCTGCCCTGGCCCCACTGTGGGAGTACGCGCAGGGGTTCGACGCCGGCGCCGGCGCCGAGCACCTGGACAGTGCCGGGGTTATGTTCCACGCCGCGATGGGGATCGCACAGGGGGCGGACGGCGTCAGCAGAGAGACAATCGGACGGGCCGCCCGGAGCCATCTCGGCTCCAACATGCCCAACCCCGGCGCCTACCTCATCGAGAACAACGAGGACGACCCACTCGCAGCACTACGCCACCAGCCGACGCACCAGCTGCCCGGACTGCCCGAATCCAGCATTCTCAACCACATCTATTCGCTCGCCCTCGACGCTCCGCTCGATGACCTCCATGCGGCCTGGACAGCGGCCGGCTCCATCGCTCCATGGGCTGACCGCCTGTGCACCGCGGTGGAGGCGGAGATCGCGATAGGCGAGCCGGGAGAGGCCGCCCGCGAGTGGACGATGGGAGTACTCGTGGGCTTTACCACGCTGCTGCTGCGGGAAGGGCTACTGGAACCGGATCCGACACCGAGCCAGCAGGCCGCCTCCGCGCTCGGCCTGCTGTTCCAGGCGCGCGGCGTGAACGAGGCCCTGGCAGCGGCGGACGCGGATGGCCGGGAGCGCGCTGCCCTGCTGGCGCCGCCGTTCCTACGGCCGCTGCTCGCCCTCTGAGCCTGTGGATCTAGCCCAGATCCTGCCGTCTCAGAGGCTTCACCCCTTGACCCCAGATCGCGCCGGAATCTGTTTACGCTGGTCAGGGCTGTCCCGGCGCACGCCGAGTCGCCCGTCTGCCTTGCGCCCGTTCCGGCGCGCGCACGGCGTGTGGTCCCGCCCTGGTCCCGCGGTCCGAAGTGAACTGCCCCCCATGTCTTTCGCTCCTGAGGCCGTCCCGGCGGTTGCACGAAGCCTGCGCCGCATACGCGGTCCTCCCCCATGATGGGCCCTGAGACTGGGGGCGCTCATGAGCATTACGGCAGTCGGTCCGGATGGATACCGTGCCCACCAGGTCACGCATGCCCCGCCATCTCGCGTGCTCAGCCACGCGCGCATCGATCCGTGAGATCTGGGATGGGGTTAGAGCGCGTGATCATCGAAGGGAGTGCCCGAAAGATGTCCCAGATGAGGTGAGGCGCTAGGAGATGTGACTGACCTTGGCTAACATGCCGGGTAGTCACGCAGCCGCGCCTAAGACCCCGTGAGATGGAGCAGAGGTGCACAAGCCGGACCTAGCCCGCGATTCCATGGCGGTGGTCGTCCTGGGCGGCTTTGAGCCGATCAAGATCACGCCTCGCTGGCTACGACAAGAGAACCTAATCGGCCCAGAGGACTACGAGTCCTTCGAAGTCGAGATCATTAGCAGTAGTGCAACGATTGTGACCTTCGACACTATCCAGGTGAAGGCACTACCCGACACCCTTCAGGTTGGCAGTGATACGTCCGCCGATGCAGAAGCGGTTCGAGACCTTGCTGTAGGAATTCTGCTGTCTGGCGGCGCTACCGAGGTAGCGGCTCTGGGAATCAACCGGATGGTTCATTTCTCGGCCGACAGCGGCCGAAACCATATCATCGGCGACAGTCTCGCCCCAAAGGACATGTGGAGCGAGGTCCTGCCACTTGCCGGATTGCAGAACTTGAATATCCGCGGCGCCCGCGATGACGGGTACGGCGGGGCAGTGAATGTTCAGGTTCAACCTTCCGTGATTATTCCTTCCGGAGTATTCGTGTCGGTAAATGACCACTACAACCTGACACGGGCACCTACCCCTACGGATCGAGATAGCGTTTTCGACCCAGAACAGAACAAACCTCAGCGGTCACCCGAGAAGGTAGCAGTCGCTAGGGACATTCTTATTAATGACTTCGGGGCGTCGCGCCTTCGGGCACAGTCAATCGTTGAACATGTGGTCACGCTGGGACGCAGGGGAGGAACGACGGAATGATCACTGCCACCACTGCAAGTCAGGGCAACGTATCGCAATCTTCCACAAGTCCAGACATCCTTAAAGCGGCCCAGAGTGTCACCGCACACTCTGCAGTGACTATGCAGCCCGAGGTAGTGACTACGCAGCCCGACATTTCATTCACTCAGGGTGAGCAATGGGAAGCCCGGCCCACCACGATGGGGCGCCAACCCGCGAGGCCCGAATCCCCCGCTCCGGGGCGTATAACAGGGCTTGAGAAGTGGGAGGGTAAAATTGTTGAAATTGATGACGGGCTATTCACTGCCGAACTCTACCCTCTCGATCGCGAAGGCATGCCCATTACCGCCGATTTCGACCTTGAACTACTCGGCGATGATGCGGATGGAGTAATCCCAGGCGACGTCTTTTATCTCTCAGTGCGTACAGTCAAGGCGCCAGGAATGCGACCGCACCGCACTGAGAGCCTTCGACTGCGACGTCTAGGCCGGATCACGCCTGATGAAATTCAGGTCGCCTATGCCAAAGCTGACGCCCTGATGGAGCGCCTTGAGCACCTTTTCGACTGAGCACCCCGCCGATGATGTTATCGAGGTATCACTTTTTGGCCCCGGCAAGGGCGAGTCAATTGTGGTACATCTGGGCGCCCGTAGATGGTTGGTCGTAGACTCCTGTCGCGACCAACGAACAAAAGAAGTAGCGGCCCTTACGTATCTTCGAGGCGTAGGTGTAGATCTTGTTAGCGAAGTTTACGCGGTTGTGGCGACTCACGCCCACGACGATCACTTTGCCGGGATTGCAGAGATAGTTGAAGCTTGCACTTCGGCCGTTATAGTGACATCCCAGGCTTTGATGAGTCGGGAGTTTCTCGCTCTCGTTGAAGCCGATCGCGAGATTGCGGGACTCACCAATACGTCTGCATATCGCGAATACAGGCGCATCTTTGAACTTGCCGAGGCGCGCAGGGACCAGGCGAGCGGGAGAAAGCCTCTGCGTCTCGCCGGCGAGGGAAAGTCGCTCCTAACCCTACCGGCCTCGCCTGGAGTCTCGCTGGCTACCGTCACAGCCCTGTCTCCATCCGACGAAGCTGTGACAAAAGCGAACGAAATCCTCGCAAAGAATCATTTGCACGCAATGGGGGAGCGAACGCATCGTTCGGAATTTGACCCAAATGAAGCATCCATTGCGCTCTGGGTAAACTCGGGCGCCATTAATATCCTTCTCGGCGCAGACTTGCTCTCTGGCCCATCAGGCTGCGGATGGGGGGGTGTTCTGCATTATTTCAGCCAGGCAGAGTCTGCGACGCTCTACAAGGCGGCGCATCATGGTTCCAGCACATCGCATCACGATGGCTTGTGGACCACTCTCTTGGCGAAAGATCCAGTCGTGCTCATTGCTCCTTTTCGGCGAGGCAACGTGATCCTGCCGAAGGATAGCGATGTCGACTACTTCAAGTCCCACACAGATAGCGTCTGGACTACCTCGCCGCGCCCGCCAACCCCCAGCACCTCGTTCAAGAAGCAGGCTGCAAAGCTTGGCAGACTTGCTCAAAACCCGCGCGACCTGTCCGGTATGGTCGGGCACCTTCGAGCACGCATCCCCGCAAGTGGAGGCACCTGGAAGATCGATACCTTTCCGCCGGCCATACGGCTTTAATGTGTTTCACCACTGGCGCCGGATTTCACGAACACGAAAGAACCGGCTCTGAAGCGCTCAGCCAACCGATGTGGGCATCGCTTCTGCAGTACTGACAAGTACGCCGCGGTGCGTGGATGATCTGCTGGCCAGGCCCCTAATCTGCAGTGCCATCGTGATCACCACACGTCGGCCATACTGACCAGGCCTCGATGGTGGCTCTGTTCTAAGGCATCCTTCATCGTGGCTGAAGGCACAGGACGAGGAGAGGTGGCCAGTGAGCGAGCGCAGTCCGCGCGGTACATACCTACAGATCGCCGAAGCACTGCGTGCCGAGATCGGCGACGGTTCCGGAGCGATCGCGCTGCCATCCGAAGCTGAGCTGATGGCCCGGTACGGCGTGGCCCGCAGCACCGTCGGGCGTGCGCTCAAGGTTCTGACGGACGAGGGTCTGATCCGCTCTCGGCAGGGTGCCCGCCGGACCGTCGCAGCCACGGAAGCGATGCCCACTGTCTACGACCGGATTGCGGGCGTTATCGCCGAGGAAGGCCTGGCGCCGGGCGATGGATTCCCCTCGGAGAGCGACCTCTGCAGCCTGACCGGTGCGTCGCGGGGCACCGTACGCCGTGCGCTGGCACAGCTTGAAGGCGCCGGCGTGCTGGAGGTGCGGCAAGGCAAGGGGCGCTTTGTCCGCGCGATGCCCGACCGAGCCATCGCACCAACCACCTCCTAGGAACGGACGCCACGGTGTGGGCCTACAACCTCGCTGAAGCACTTCTCTCCAACGACCTTCCCCGCCGCTGGGCCCACTCCCAGGGAGTGGCCGGCCGGGCTCGCGCGCTGGCGCCGATCCTCGGACCGGACGCCGAGCTACTCGAAGCCGCCGCCGTACTGCACGATGTCGGGTACTCCCCTCGCATCACCAACACCGGCTTTCACCCTCTCGACGGCGCTCGGTTCCTTCGCAACGTGGAGCGGGTAGACGAGCGGATCGTACGGCTCGTCGCTCACCATTCCTGCGCGTTGTTGGAGGCGGAGGAACGAGGCCTGCGCGAGGAGCTGGAAACCGAGTTCCCGATGGAGGAGCCCGGGCTGGTCGATGCGCTGATCTACTGCGACATGACCACCACCCCGGACGGCACGTCCACCACGACGCCGGCAAGGATCGCCGAAATCGTGGGCCGGTACGGGCCAGACAGCATCGTCGGGCGGTTCATCCGCCGGGCGGAACCGGAGATCCACGCGGCGGCTCAGCGTGTGGAGCGCAGGCTGACGCTGGCTGACCCCGCGGCCTAGCCGATGTACGGCTGAACGCGATCCGGGTCGAGCGCGTGCTGGATCCGGAGCCGCATGGACGGATGAATGTCGAGGTCGTCGAGGTTCGCCGGGTCCACCCAGCGGACCTCTTTCGACTCCTCGCTCGTCCGAAGGTGCCCGCCGATCAGCCTTGCCCGGAAGCAAATGGAGAACTGCTGCCGGACCTCACCGTCGTCGTATGCCATGAGGTGCCCCGGATCGGTGTAGAGCCCGGTGACCGTCACGACTTCGACGTCGACGCCAGTCTCCTCACGTACCTCGCGCACCACCGTGTCGGCGACGAACTCGCCGATGTCGTGGCCACCACCGGGGAGCGCCCACAGCCCATTGTCCGTCTTGTGGATCAGCAGCACCCGTCCGGCATCGTCTTGGACGACGGCGACAACCGACGGGACCACCGAGTTTGCGGCCGGCGCGTTGGGGTCGTTGATGTAGTCGATCCGGCTCATGCCGCCTCGCCTTCCAGCCTCGGGGAAGTAATCCTCCGGGAACTCTCCCAGATCCGCTCGATGCTCTCCGCGTACGTGCTGAACAGCTCGCCGCCGGGCACCTGGGAGAGGTGCAACACGGGCGCCAGGTACGCCCCAACGCCGTGGACGTGGCCGTTGACGAGCATCTCGTCATCGGCTCGGTAGAGCGAGTTGTAGAGCGTGGTCGAGTGGAGACGGAACTCCACTCCGGGCACGTTGAAGATCGGCGCGTAGTTTGCCAGCGCGTTGCGAATCTTCCCGGCCATTGCCGGGCCGATCCCTTCGTCCTCACCGCGCTGCGCGACCTGGGGTGAGTCCGGCTCGCCAAGCATCATCCGGATAGGCACGCCTGCGTTCGCCTTCTCCCTGATCAGGCGGAAGAAGATCGGGTCTTCGGAGAGCCAGAAGCTCGCATAGACGACCAGGTCGAAGTTCTGGGAGGCGCCCGAGTAGAGCGTGGTCCACAACTCCTTTGGCACCACGGCACGGTGTGGGTAGAGCCTGACCAGCTCGGCGCGACCTGCCTCAGCCGTCTGGCTGGTGGTCTGCTCGTCCGACCAGAGGTCCGACAGGTCACGTTGTAGGAGGTTCGCGAGGGCGTACTGAAAGCGCCGGTACGGCCTGCGCTGGTCCTTGGCCTCGACCCATCGCTCTACTGTTCGCGCGCTGACGCCGAGACGCTCTGCGATCTGCTCGGCCGTCAGGCCGCTTGCCAGGATCGCTCCTCGGAGCCGCTCATTGGCCATGTCGCCCTCCCCTGGACGATGCGGTGGCACTTGGACGATGCGGGACGACTTGACCGTAGCGAAGCCAGCCTGAGGCCGTCCACTGGCGCCGTATCTCGACATGTCCCTACGTACGAATCTAGTGATGCGCAGTCGGGGCGGCCCTCCGACAAGAACAACGAAGGACTTGACGGAGCGTCTGTCCATCGCCATCGTAAGAGGCATGTTCAACATGTCTCGCATGGCGAGGCTGGCGAACTGACAGCCCTTCTTTGGGCTGCTCTGAACTGCGTCAACGCCCCATACGGGGTGCGCGCCAGTCGCCTGAACGGGTCTGGCGAGAGCTGAGGCGGGGGACGCTGCAATCCCCGTAAAGGCCAGGTAACAGGGGTGTTGGCCCCGACTGGCGAGGTGGCCCGGTGACCGCGAGCAACGGCCGGAGGGTGGGGGCGTGGCCCCCCTTGCAGTGCGAATTCCTTGCTCATCCGACAGAGGAGCTCCAGATGGACCGGATCATCCGCGAGTCACCGTAGGTCGCTCGCTGTGCCGTTGGCCGGTGAGATATCGACCAGCGCTCACGGTGCCCGGCGTGCATCGCTTCAGCGGTGGCACCTCGGGTTCCGCGGTCGCTCGTCGAGCGTCCGATCCGCACCTCACTACGGCTGCGACCCCGGTGCTGACACACCGGGGCCGCTCAGGGCCGTCCCGAGTGAAGGAACACGACCCGTGCGATTGATTGTTGCAGGCCAGGAGGCCGTCACGGCCTCCGAGTTCGCCGAGCTGGCCTTCGGCATCGACGTGGAGCTGTTCACCGGCGCCACCGACGAGACGCCCGCCGACTCGGCGATCCGCCTCGACGTGGCCCGGGACGTGCTGCGCGACCTGGCCCCGGAGCCGGCCCGCTACGCGAAGGCGCTGATGCGCACCGCGGAGCGCCGCCGGGTCCAGGTGTGGAAGGCGGCCGCGTGATGACCCGTTTCGTGCGCCGCGGCATCCGCGGCACCGCCCGACCGCACCTGACCGCCCGTCCGACCGGCCCCGCGCCGGTCGTGGTGGTGGCGCCGACCGCGGGCAACCTGCCCGGCGCCGCGTGCACCACCGCGGACCCGGACCTATTCTTCCCCGACCACGACACCGACCCGGACGGCGCCGCGTTCGCCGAGCGCCGCACCAAGGACATCTGCGCCGCCTGCTCGGTGCGCGCGGCCTGCCTGGACACGGCGATCGCCCGCAAGGAGCGGCACGGCATCTTCGGCGGCCTCAACCCCGCCCAGCGCGCCCGCCACGCCGCCACCCTGGCCAAGCGCGCCCAGCGCGCGAGGACGGTGGTGGCGTGATGGACAGCGACTTCCACGCAGACGAGGCCCTGCGCCGGGTCCGCGAACACGCCGCTCGGCTCACCGCCCGGATCGACCGCCACGCCGCCCGGCTGGAGGCCGAGCACAACCGAGACCGCACCGCCGCCACCGCGGCAGCCGGGGGTGCGCGGTGAGGCACACGCGGATGGACTTCCTGGCCTGGCTGGCCATGGGCGCCGCCGTGGTCGTCTCCGCGCACGGCGAGTGGGTGCTGGCCGTCCAGTGCGGCTTCCACCCGCTGGTCGCGGCCGGCCTGCCGCTCGCCCTGGACACCTACGCCATCCGCGCCCTGCGAGCCGGACGGGAGGTGTTCCTGCCCGTCCTCGGGATGATCGCCACCAACGCCGCCGCACACCTGCTCGGCGCCCAGGTGCTCCACCCCGGCTGGCAACTGATCGTCCTGGTGTCCGCCATCGCACCCCTGGTGCTGTGGCGCGTCCACGTCCTCCACGCCGCCGACACCACGACCCGGCAACCCGCCCCGGCCCCGGTCGAGCCGTCCGTACCCGCGGCCGTACCCGCCGTACCCGAGGCGTACCCGGCGCCCGTATCCGCGCCGGCGGCGGAATCGGAGCCGGAGCCCGCGGCGGCGGTTGAGCCGGTGCGGGAGTTGGCGTTCATGCCGCTCCCGACCCGCCCCACCCTCCCGTTCGCAGAGTCGGAAGTGCGTCCACAGGGTGTGGACGAGCAGACCCCCGACCCTGCCGAGTACACCGCCGATGGGGCCGATGACCTGCGGGACGGCCCGTCCGGGTGGGACGAGCTGGCGCCGGCCGCGGCCGCCGAGTTCGCCAGCCTGCTCGCCCGCGGCGACGTGCCGTCGGTGCGCACCCTGCGTGCCGAGTACGGCATCGGCCAGACCCGCGCCCAGCGGGTACAGGCCGCCCTCCGCTCCCTCACCGCCGTCGACCGCGTCCCCGCCTGACCTGGCCGCGG
Organism: Kitasatospora sp. DSM 101779; assembly: GCF_025655475.1. GTDB lineage: Bacteria > Actinomycetota > Actinomycetes > Streptomycetales > Streptomycetaceae > Kitasatospora. The sequence goes on from NZ_JAHTIK010000001.1 coordinate 2,406,704, forward strand.
CCCCGACCTTCGCCCGGCCGCGGTACGCCGCATGGCCTGCGTACCTGCCCGACCCGCGTACGGCGGGTACGCCCGCCCGGCCCGTACCCGCGGCCGCACTTCCCGGCTTCCCTCTTCGACCCGACGGAGCATCCACCGTGCCCGAGAACACCACCCCCGCCGCCGCGCAGCCCGTTCTCCACTCCTGGCTGATCACCCTTCAGTTCAGGATCGGCGGGGGCTTCGGCGTCCTCACCACCGAGGGCACCATCCCCCTCGGCCCCGGAGCCAGCCGCACCGGCGCCTACCGCAACATCCGCGCCGAGCTCACCCGGCAGAACCCCGACCTGGAGCAGGCCAACGTCCTGTTCTTCTCGCTCGACCCCGACCGGCTCTGACCTTGAGGGAGACCGACGTGTCCGACACCACCACGACCGTGGTCGAGGTCGCCCCGGCGCCCCCGACCACCACACCCACCGCCGCCGACAAGCCCACCAAAACCACCGCAGCCCCGGCCGCGGCGGTGCCGGGGCTGCCGCTGGCGGTGGCCGCCGTAAATACCGCGGGCGGCCTCACCGCCGGGGCCCTCGCCCTCGGCGGCCCCGCCACCCTCGCCACCACCGGTGTCGTCGCCGGAGCGGCGGCGGTCGGCGCCCTGGCCCGGCGCGCCCGCGCCAACCGGGCCCGCACCCGGCAGGCCGCCACCCTGCACCACACCCCGCGGCAGGCCGCCGGACACCGCACGGCGTCCCGGCCAGCGCCGCTCGGCTCCGTCCCGCAGGCCCGCCGCACCGGCAGTGCCGCTAGCGGGACCAGTGGCGCCCGGAGCGGCCGTGCCGCTGTCGGCGGCGGGGCGGCCCCGGCACGGAGTCAGACCAGGGCCCGCGCCCACCGCGCCACCGCCACGCCGGGCGTGACGGCCTCTCGGCACCGTCCGGCTCCGGCCAGCACGGGTCGGGGGTCGTCGGGTCCGGCGTTCACCCTGGCCAAGGCCGCCCGGACCGCCACCCGCGGCGGCACCGGGGCCGGTGCGACGGGGCGGTGGCCTCTTCCATCCCCGCAGCGCACCGCGAAGACCGAGGCGAGGACGGCCCGGAACCTGGCCAAGGGCCACGCGAAGGCGATGCGCAGGGCCGGGATCGACCCCGCCACCGGCGCCGCCACCCGCCCCGCCAGGCCCGGCAAGGGCTCGGCCGAGGCGCGGGCGGCGACGCCGGAGCAGGCGAAGAAGCTGCGGCGCTCCGCGTGGCGGTACCGGGCTCGGATGACCGCCGCCGGGCTGGCCACCGGCCTGGTCGGCGCCGCCTCGGTCGCGGCGTTCAACTGGCGCCACCCCGGCCGCGTGTCCTCGCACATGCGCCGCACCTGGCAGCGCCTCGCAACCCGCGCCCGCGCGGTCCGCGAGGCGCGTGACGCCGCCATCCTTGGCGGCGCCGCCGGGACCCCGGACGCCTCCGCGGTGCCGGTCCCGGCGGAGAGCGTCCAGCAGCCCGGCACCGCTTCGGCCGCTTCGGCTCTTAAGAGCAGGACCGCCCCCGCCCTGGCCGGGCGGTTGGCGGCCCGGATCAGCATCGGCAAGCCCACCGTCCAGGAGGCCACCGTGTCCGACCAGCAGTCCGTCCCCACCTTCTCCCTGTCGTCCGCGGCGGACGTGATGCTCCAGGCCGCGTCCACGTTCGACCCCGAGCACATGACCGAGTTCGGCGTCCTCGCCGACGACCTCCCGGTCGCGTTCGCCACCATCCAGGAGGTCCTGCGCGTCCTCGCGGAGCAGGGCCGCGAGAGCCTGCCGCTCGACCCCGTCGTCTCCGAGGAGATCGCGCAGGGCTACCAGGCCATGGGCCGCGTGGTCTCCGCGCTGGAGAACGTCGCCCCGGTCTTCCGGCAGGCCCACGCGGACGACCTGGAGCGCAACGAGAACCCGCGCAACGGCCTGGACGCCGAGCGCAAGTGGAACGTCCAGTAACCCCAACCCTTCCCCGCACTACCAACGCCCCGGCCGGGCCGCCCACATCACCGTGTGGGCGGCCCGGCCGCTTCCCGCGGAGGAACCGCCCCATGACCACCCGCACCACCAGGAAGAACCCGCCCCCGTTCACGATCGACTGGAAGGCCGGCCACGGGGTGCTGTCCGGCACCGTGAATGGCGCCCTCGGTGCCCTGACCACCGCCTCCCTCGGCCACGCCACCGGCATGCCCGCCGGCTGGGCCCTGGCCGCGGGTGCGGCCGGCGCGCTCGGCGCGACGTTCGCCGCGACCCGCCGGCGGCTGACCGCCGCCACTACGACGTTCCGCGCCACCTGCTGGCTCACCGCGGGCGGCTGGACCTCGTGGGCGATCGCCCACGGCGGCCCGTTCACTTGGCCCCACCTCGGGAGCCTGGCCGTGGCCGGGATCGCGGCCGGCACGCTCGCCCCGGTCCTCGCCGGACACGAGCAGGTCGAGCAGGAGGCCCGCCGCCACCTGCTGCTGATCGGCGCCCGCCGGCAGATGGCCGCCGACTGGACCGACCGCATCCGCCGGGTGTGCAACGTCGACGTGACCGTGCTCGGCATCGAGTACTGGCCCTCCGGCACCGGCTACACCCTGGAGCTGGAGCTACCCGAGGGCGGCACCACCCGCCGGGCCATCACCGACCGCACCGAAGCACTCGGCTCCGACCTCGACCTGCCCGAGGGCTGCGGCCTGACCACCTCGCCCGGCATCTCGCGCCGCCGGGTCCTGGTCATGGTGACCACCAAGTCCCTGGCCGGCATCGAGCTGCCCTTCCCGGTGGACGAGCTGGCCGAGGTCACCACGGTCAACAACCCGATCCCGGTCGGTCTACTGTCCGACGGGGCGCGGGCCGAGTTGGACCTGCGGCAGGCGTCCACGATCGTCACCGGCCCCACCGGCTCCGGCAAGACGAACTGGCTGCACACCCTGATCGCCCTGCTGAATCAGACCAACGACACCCTGGTCTGGGTGATCGACCTCAACGCCGGATCGATCGGCCTGCCCTGGCTCAACGCCTGGCGCGACGCCCAAATCCACCGCCCGGGCTCCCGCTGGGCCGACGCCGACATCCCGGTGCCGGGCGTCGACTGGGTCGCCTCCACCCCCGCGGAGGCCAAGCGGATGCTGGACGCGGCGGTGCGGATCGCCAAGCGCCGCAAGGTCGCCTACCAGGACGCTATGCGCGACGCGAACGACGACAAGCTGCCCGTCGGCCCCGACATCCCGGAGATCGTGATCGTCATGGACGAGGGCGCCGAGGTCGCCGCCACCCGCGAAGCCCGCGCCGTCCTGGCTGGTATCTCGGAGGTGATCCGGATCGCCCGCGCGATGGCCATCCGGGCCGTCGTCTCCGTGCTGCGGGTGACGCAGGACGTGATGCCGGACCCGCTGGTGCGGAAGATGGCCTCGAACCGGGTCGCGACGGGGGCGTTCGAGGACTCCGAGCTCGGCCACCTCTTCGGCTGGCGCGCCCTGCGGGCCGAGGACAGCTTCGACGGACCCGGCTCGCTGCTGGTCGGCACCGAGGGCAAGCAGCCCGCCAAGGGCCGCCAGTGGCGCATCACCCCCGCCCAGATCGAGGACGTCTGCGCCCGCACCGCCCACCGCCGCCCCCAGCTCGACGGCCCGTCGCTGGAGGCCGCCGGACCGGACTACGTGAACCGGTGGCTGCTGGAACGCTGCGGCCACCTCTGGAGCGAGCCGACCCCGGTCCCGGCCGGTGGCCCGGCACCCACCGCCGGCACGGCGCCGGGTGACGCCGAGCGGGGGCTGAACACCGGCCCGCTGCCCGGCGGGTGGAAGCACACCGCGCATTGGGACAACCCGCCCGCGGCCGACCCGGACGACCTGGAGTCCATCTGGCTCCTGCCGCCCGCGGACGAGCCCGGCACCGGCGGTGCCAGCGCGACGGACTGGTCCGACCCCTCCACCTGGACCAGCGGACGCGAGCAGACCTCGGAGGAGCCCGGCGCCAAGGACGCCGCCCTCGCCCTGCTGCTGGCCGCCGGGCCGAACGGCACCGGCGCGTCCGCGATGGAGAAGGTCCTGCGGCCCGAGTTCGGCACCACCCGGCCGACGATCGTCGGCTGGCTCAAGGCGTGGGCCGAGTCGGGCGAGGTCGTCCGGGTCGGCGAGGGCAGCAAGGCCCGCTACGTCCACCACCGGCACGCCCCGCAGCCGCCCGCCGAGGGCTGACCCACGGCACCTGTCTGTCGCCTGTCGTCCCCCTCCGAGATGGAGGGGGACGGACGCTCCCAAACCTGTCATCCCCCTGTCTGACCTGCGGGACTACAGGCGACAGACAGGCGACAGGCAACAGACGACAGACAGGCCACACGACAGGCAGCCAACAGGCACCACGGCCCCGCCCGGACCGTCCGGGCGGGGCCGACCGCACCCCACACCGACGCCCGGAAAGGGACCCAGCTCGTGATCGTCTCCATCAGCCTGACCGTCCTGTTCTCCATCATCAGCGTCTTGCTGATCCGCGGCCGGCGCGTCTCCCTGCCGACCGCCGGAGCGCTCTGGCTGTCCGGCTTCACCCTCGCCTCCACCGGCGTCGCCGGACCCGTCAACACCTTCCTGACCGCCCTGGTCGCCCTCATCACCCACCACTGATTCCAGCCTCGAAGGAGAGCACCGCCATGGACCACCAGCCGTATGCGCCCACGCCGGTGCTCTACACCGCCGACGGCCAACCCCTCTACACCGCACCGCCGCAGGCAGCCCCGATCGCCGTCTACCGGCCAGCACCGATGGCGCACCTGACCCATCAGCAGGCCGCCGCGCCGATCGACCCGACCTCGGTCTACCTGCCCGCCCCGGCCGCGGAGTCGGGCCGGGACGTGTGGCCCGCCCGGCTGCTCGCCGGAGGGATCGGCGCCGGCGCCGCCGGGGTCGGACTCGGCTTCCTGTTCCAGGCGGTAGCCGCCGCCACCACCGGGCTTGGCCTGCTCGCCGCCGTCCTCGCCCTGGTCTGGCTCCTCAAGAACACCGGGAGCGGCGGGGGCGGACGCAGCGGCGTGAACCTGTCGGTCAACGTCTCCAACCGCAACCGCTGACTCCGGCCTGTACCGACCGGCCGTGCCGCCCGCGCCACCGCCGCCACCAGCGGCCGGCGCGCGGGCGGTGCGGGGGACGGGCAGACCCGCTCCCGACACCACCGAGCGCCCCTGGGAGGGCCCCGTGTCCGTGGGAGAGACCCCGATCACCGTCGTCGGCAACCTCACCGACGACCCCGAACTGCGCTTCACCCCCGCCGGGGTGGCGATGGCCCGCTTCACCATCGCCTCCACCCCGCGCACCTGGGACAAGACCACCGGGCAGTGGAAGGACGGCACCGCGCTGTTCCTGCGCACCACCGCCTGGCGCGAGATCGCCGAACACGCCGCCGACACCCTGACCGAGGGCATGCGCGTGGTCGCCACCGGCCGCCTCGTCCAGCACAACTGGCAGACCCCGGAGGGCGAGAACCGCTCCATGCTCGGCCTCGACCTCGACGACATCGGCCCCAGCCTCAAGTTCGCCACCGCCAAGGTCACCAAGGCCCAGCGCACCAACGCCCCGGGCCCGGCGCCGGTCACCGACGACCCGTGGACCGCAGCCAGGACCGCCCCGGCGGCGGCCGGCGCCGCGCCGACCGCGGAGCCCCCGTTCTAGGCAGCCCTCGCGCAGCTCGATCAGTGCAAAGCCCCGCAGCAGCCGTCCAACCTTGCCGGGCGACGGCGGCTGCTGCGGGGCCCATCCAGTCCGTACGAGACGAACCAGGACTCCAGCATGCCCGAGTTCACCACCCGCACACTCGCCCTCACCGACGACAAGACCGACAAGGCCCAGGCGTCCGACGGCCGCTCCCGCTTCGGCGCCTACCTCGCCAACAACGCCCACCTGCTCAACGACTTCGGCGACCCGCTCACCCCGGCCGACTTCGCCCGCGCCGCCTGGCGAATCGCCACCTCCCCGGTCATGGCCCCCGGCTACGTCCACATCCGCCCCGACCTCCACGCCCTCACCCTGGTGGCGCCGGACGAGGACACCGACGACCTGGCGCTGCGCATCGAGGTGCCGCTGCGGCACCGGGCCCTCGCCGCCTGGCCGGCCCGCATGGTCGCCGACTGGCAGCCGGACCCGTGGGCCACCGGTCGTGGCAGCTTCACCGCCCTTGCCCGGCCCGACCGCGCCGACCGCACCGCCCTGCTCCTGACCGCCACCGTCCTCGTCCCGGTCCCCGCCGACCTGTTGGTCGCCCCGACCGGTACCCAGCTGAACCCGGACATGACCCGGCAGGCCAAGCAGGTCATCGCCGCCCTGGTCGGCCACGCGAACGCGCACGCCTACCTGGTCAACGACCTCACCGCGGGAGCCGTCCGGTGAGCCCCGACCGGGTGCCGCCGCTGGGCGGCACCACCGACAGCCTGTGGCTCGGCGTGCTCGCCGCGGCGGCCGGCCGCTGCCAGTGCCGCGGCGCCTGCGGCAAGTCCCACGCCAAGGACGGCGGCCGCTGCCAGCGCGAACACGGCGGCTACCAGCAGCACCACGGCGGCGGCACCGTCCGCCTCATCGTCGCCCCCGCCAACCCGGCCGACCTGCTGCTGCCCCCGCACCGCACGGCGGCCCTGCCCAAGCGCCACCTCGCCGCCTGGTGCCCGCCCTGCCACGACGGCGCCCGCACCCTCGCCCGCCGGCACCAGCACGCCACCACGCCCGCCGCCGAGCCGGACGCCCTCTTCGACCTCTGACCTGCTGTGGGCCCGGTGCCGGACTCGAACCGGCACCGGCCCCGTGCTTTGGAAGGACCATCCGCGGATGACCGCACCCAACGCCCTGCTCGCCGCGGCCCTGGCCGCCATCGACCGCGGCCACCACCTCTTCCCGCTCCACCCCGGCAGCAAGCGCCCCGCCCTGCACGCCGAAGACCACTGCCCCCGCACCGGCCCCTGCACCACCGGCCACCAACGCTGGGAGCAGCGCGCCACCACCGACCCCGCGGCGATCCGCCGGGCGTGGGGCCACGGGCCGTACAACATCGGTGTTGCCACCGGTCCGTCGCGGTTGGTGGTGGTCGATCTGGACGTGCCCAAGCACCCCGGTGACACCCCGCCCGAACCCTGGGCTGCGCTCGGGGTGCGGGACGGCGCCGACGTCTTCGCCGCCCTCTGCGAGCAGCACCGCCAGCCGTACCCGGTCGATACGTTCACCGTCCGTACTCGGCTCGGCGGGCTGCACTTGTACTTCGCCGCACCTCCCGGCTTCGCCCTGCGGAACACCAGTGGTGACAAGGGCCGCGGACTCGGTTGGAAGATCGACACCCGGGCTGCCGGCGGCTACGTCGTCGCCCCTGGCTCGGTGGTCGGCGGCCGGCCGTACACCGTCGAGCACGACGCCGAACCGGCCCCGCTCCCCGCCTGGCTGGCCGCCCTCCTCGCCCCACTCGCACCGGCAGCGCGGCCCCTGCGGGCCGTGCCCCGTCCCCGTGCCGGCCGCTCCGGCGGGTACGCGGCGGCGGCCCTGCGTAACGAGGCCGCCAACGTCGCCACCGCCCCGGAGGGCACCCGCAACTGGGCCCTCACCCGCGCCGCGCGCGCCCTGGGCCGCTTCATCGCCAACGGCCAGCTCTGCCGCAGCGAGGTCGAAAGCGCTCTTAAGGCAGCGGGCGAAACGGCCGGCCTGCCCCCGCGCGACGTCGACGCGACCATCCGCAGCGCCCTCACCTGGTCCATCGCCAACAACCCCACGGGAGACGCCGCATGACCGCCCACCAGACCCGACCCCTTAAGAGCCAGAACCTCGGCCCCGACGGCGCCGGGGCCGAGGACGGCGCCGCCCTGCTCGACGCGGTCGAGGCCCACCACCGCCGCTTCAACGTCTTCCCCTCGGAGGCCGCCTACGTCGCCGTGGTCCTGTGGGACGCGCACGCGCACCTGATGGACTGCTTCGAGGCCACCCCCCGCCTGGCGTTCCTGTCCCCGGAGCCGGCCAGTGGCAAGACCCGCGCCCTGGAGATCGTGGAGACCTTGGTCCCCCGCCCGCTGGTCACCGTGGACATCAGCCAGTCCGCGCTGTTCCGCTCCGTCTCCGACGGGGACCAGCGCCCGACCGTGCTGTTCGACGAGATCGACACCGTCTTCGGCGCCGCCGCCGGCGGCAACGAGGAACTGCGCGGCCTCATCAACGCCGGCTACCGCCGCACCGGCGGCGTCATCCGCGCCGTCCGCGAAGGCGACAGCCACGTCGTGCAGAAGTTCCCCGTCTACGCCGCCCTCGCCATGGGCGGCCTCGGCGACCTGCCCGACACCATCATGAGCCGCTCCGTCGTCGTCCGGATGCGCCGACGGGCCCCCAACGAGAAGGTCGAGCCGTTCCGGCAGCGCATCAACGAGCCCGAGGGCCACGCCCTGCGCGACCGGCTCGCCGCATGGGCCGACACCGTCCGCGAACGGATCGAAGGCGCCTGGCCCGAGCTGCCCGACGGCGTCACCGACCGCCCGGCCGACGTGTGGGAGCCCCTGCTCGCCGTCGCCGACGCCGCCGGCGGCCACTGGCCCGCCCGGGCCCGCGCCGCCTGCCTCGAACTCGTCAACGCCGCCAAGGCCAACGACAAGGGCTCCGTCGGCATCCGCCTCCTCGCCGACCTGCGCGACATCTTCTACGGCGCCGAACGCCTCACCAGCGCCACCATCATCGAACGCCTCACCGGCCTCGACGACGCCCCCTGGGCCGACCTCGACGGCCGCCCCCTCAACACCCGCAGCCTCTCCAGGATGCTCGGCGAGTACGTCACCGCCACCAACCAGCCCATCCGCCCCCGCAACATCAAGATCGGCACCGCGGTCGCCAAGGGCTACTACGCCGACGACCTCGCCGACGCCTGGAGCCGCTACTGCCAGAGCGTTCCCGAGAAGTCCGCTACCGCCGCTACTGCCGCTACCGCGCAGGTCAGGGCCCTGTTTCCGGTAGCGGAACCGGTAGCGGTAGCGGATAGCGACCCACCCTCCACCACCCCCGCCCTGGCCGACCTCACCACCGTCGGCTAACCCACCCATCCGCTACCGCTACCCCATCCGCTACCGCCGCACCCCCTCCCACCTGCGCGGTAGCGGAGTAGCGGCGGTAGCGGACCTCCGGAGAACAAGGGGCCGCTCCCGGCCCTCAACCACGTGATCAAGGAGCCGCTCCATGACGTCCGCAGTGCCCGCGGCCATGACTGTGGAAGAGGTCATGACCGCCCTCAGGCTGAGCCGTAGCAAGGTCTACGACCTGCTCCGCTCCCGTGAACTCCCAAGCTTCACCGTCGGTCGTTCGCGTCGGTTCGACGCTGCCGACGTGACCGCCTACATCCGCAAGCGAGTTGAGGAGAACTACTAGTGTCAAGGCGCGCCAACGGCGAAGGCACCATCACCCGCCGCAAAGACGGGCGGTACGCCGCCGCCGCGTACGTCTACAAGCCCGACGGCACCCGCGCCCGCAAGTGGGTCTACGGCAAGACCCGGGCCGAGGTCGCCAGCAAGCTGACGGAGATGCAGGAGAAGACCCGTCAGGGTATCCCCGCCATCACCTCCAGCATGCCGCTCGACAAGTACCTGGACTACTGGCTCCGGACCGTCGCACCCGAGCGGTACAAGCCCTCGACCATGTCGAGCTACGAGCCCATCACGCGGGTATACATCGTTCCCGCGCTCGGCCGGAAGCCTCTCAACAGGCTGACGCCGGCGGATGTGCGCCGCTTCCTCACTGACTTCCGCGCCGGTTGCCTGTGCTGCCTGCGTCGCGTCGACCACAACCGGGCCGCCGACAAGCGTGAGTGCTGCGCGGTTGGGAAGTGCTGCGAGCGACGTCCCTCGGCGCGCACGGTCCAGTACGCCCATGCCGTGCTCCGTTCCTCGCTGCAGAGCGCTGTCCGCGAGGAGCTGCTGGCCCGGAACGTGGCCCGGCTGGTGGAGCGTCCCTCCGTGCCTCACAAGGAGGTCCAGCCGCTCAACGCGGCCGAGGTCCGGCTCCTGCTGCGGGCCGCACGGGAACACCGGCTCTACCCGCTCTGGTTGCTGCTCGTCTCCACTGGCCTGCGCCGCGGGGAGGTGCTGGCCCTCACCTGGTCGGACGTCGACCTCAAGGCCCGGCAGCTCCGGGTGCGGCGCAACCTTCAGCGGGTCGGCGGCCAGCTCCTGTTCGGCACGCCCAAGACCGCTCGGTCGCTCCGCACCATCGCCCTGCCAGCGTCGTGCGTCGCCCAGCTCCGGGAGCGTCAGGAACAGCAGGTGCAGGAGCGCGCGGAGGCCGGCCTCGACTGGCAGCCGCTCGACATCCAGCCCGACGGGCTCGTCTTCACCACCCTCACCGGGACCGCGCTGGACCCGCGGAACCTGAACCGCAGCCTCGCGGCGCTCTGCTCGAAGGCGAAGCTCCGCCCGATCCGGGTGCACGACCTGCGACACACCTGCGCCTCGCTGATGCTCGCCGAGGGCGTCGGCGTCCGCACCATCATGGAAACCCTGGGACACAGCAGCATCACCATGACGCTGGACACCTACGCGCACGTCATGCAGACGACGCTCCACGACGCCGCGAACCGGATGGACGACGCTCTAGGCATGGCCGACAACAAGCCCGACGGCGGGGAAGAGGATGACGGACCGGCCGCCGCAGGGGTTCCCGTGAAGGGCTGATCAAAGCGCGTTGTGGTCAGCTGTGGTTGTCAAAAGGGCCGGAGACTATGTCTCCGGCCCTCTGACCACTGTCGGGACGACAGGATTTGAACCTGCGACCCCTTGACCCCCAGTCAAGTGCGCTACCAAGCTGCGCCACGTCCCGTGGTCTCGGCGCCTCGGTTCACCGATCTTGATCGGTGAACTTCGGCTTCTCGACCTTGCCCCCGGTCTCCCGGCGACGTGGAAAACAATACAGCACGTGGAGGGGTGCTCGCTGCCAGGTTTCGGGTGGCGGGTCCGGGGGGTGTCGTGGCTGGTCAGACGGGCGCGGCGCGTAGGGCACCACGGCGGGTCAGGGTGTCGGGTTGCGGGAGTCGTAGCGGAGGAAGGCGGGGCGCCGGGCCGCGAGCAGTAGGACGGCGGCGACGCACGCCAGCCCACCCGTGACGACGGAGATCGTGACGGAGGAGGCGAGGGCGGCGACCGTGCCGGATTCGAAGTCGCCCAGGCGGGGGCCGCCGGCGACCACCACGATGAAGATGCCCTGGAGGCGGCCCCGCATGTCGTCGGGTGCCGCGACCTGCGTGATCGTGTTGCGGAAGATCATGCTGATGGTGTCGGCGCAGCCGGCCGCCGCCAGCAGCGCCAGCCCGAGCCACAGCTCTCGGACGACCCCGAAGGCGGCGATGGCGAGCCCCCAGGCGGCGACGGCGGCGAGGACGGCCGCGCCGTGCCGGTGCACCCGCCCGATCCACCCCGAGAACAGCGCTCCGGCCAGCGCGCCGACGGCCGGGGCGGCGACGAGCAGGCCGACCGTCCCGGCGCCGCCCCCGTAGAAGCCGACCGCGATGGCCGGGAAGAGCGCCCGGGGCAGGCCGAAGATCATGGCGGCGAGGTCGGCGAGGAAGCTGGTGCGCAGGTTCGGCCGGGTGGCGAGGAAGCGCAGCCCGTCGAGGACGGACGCCCGCCCCTTTCGTCCGCCGCCGTCACCGCCGTCACCGCCGTCGCCGCCCTCGCTCTGCGGCTTCATCGCCGGCAGCCGCCACATCGCGTAGAGCGTCGCACTGAAGGCGACCGCGTCGAAGAGGTACGCGGACTGGGCCCCGAACGCACCGATCAGCAGACCTCCGAGCATCGGCCCGACGGTCATGCCGAGGTTCATGCTCACCGTGTTGAGGGCGTTGGCGGCGGGCAGCTGTTCGCGCGGCACCAGGCGCGGGATCATCGACGACCGGGCGGGCGAGGAGAGCGCGAAGAAGCCGGCCTGGAGGGCCACGGCCGCGTACAGCAGGGCGACGACGTGCAGGCCGAGCAGGGCCTGGCCGGCGAGGAGCACGGAGACGGCGGCGAGGCCGGCGGAGCCGATCAGGCCGAGGCGGCGGCGGTCGACGGTGTCGGCGATCGCGCCGCCCCACAGGCCGAAGGTGACCAGCGGGACGAGCGAGAAGAGTCCGACCAGGCCGGTGGCGAAGCTGGACCGGGTGAGGTCCCAGACCTGTACGGCGACGGCCACGGCGGTCATCTGCTGGCCCACCGAGGAGACGGTCTGGCCGAACCAGACCCGCCGGTAGTCGGGGATGTCGCGCAGCGGCCCGATGTCGGCCAACGCGCCGCGGGCGATCCGCCGGAGCCGTCCTGGGGCCGCAGCACCTGCCCCGGCAGCGCCTGGCCCAGGGGAAGCAGTGGGGGCGGGCGGGGCGGTCTCAGGGGCCTGGGGCTGATCGGTCGACATGGTCAACCATGTTCGACCACGACGTTTCGTCCCCTCCCGCCGGGGTTGCGGCTACGGTGGCCGCCGTGGCGTCCTCCGATCGCGAACTGACCGCCCCGGTCGACCTCTGCCGGCCCGACGGGCGGCTCGATCCGGCGGCCGTGGGCTGGTCGCGCCGCCCGCTGCACCGGGCGAACCTGCGCGGCTGGGGCCGTACCAAGCGCTGGGAGTACTGGTGCGTGGCCGCGCCGACGCACCTGGTGGCGCTGACCGTCAGCGATCTGGACTTCCTGGCGCTGAACAGCGTCCACGTGCTGCGCTGGGACGGCCCGGCCGGGCGTACCCGCCCCTGGGAGATGGAGCGCACCGCCCTGGTGCCGTTCGGCCGCGGGGTCGCCCTCCCGGAGGCGGTCGCCGGGTCGGGCGGGAGCGGAACGGACGTCGTGGTCGGCCCGGAGCGGCCAGCCGGCGGCCGGGTCCGGGTGGAGATCCTCGGCGAGCCGGGCGGCACCCGCCTGCGGGCCCGCTGCCTGGCACCGGACGGCCTGCCGGTCGAGGTCGACGTGTTCGCGGCGCTGCCGGACGGCCACGAGACGCTGGGCGTGGTCGTCCCCTGGGACGAGCGGCGCTTCCAGTACACCTCCAAGCACACCGCCCGTCCCGCCCGCGGCACGCTGCGGATCGGCGACGAGACACTGGCGTTCGGGGAGGCGGGCGACGCCTGGGCGGTGCTGGACCACGGCCGGGGGCGCTGGCCGCGGTCGGTGCACTGGAACTGGGGCGCCGCCTCCGGCCGGACCGGCGGCCGGACGTTGGGCCTGCAGTTCGGCGGCCGCTGGACGGTCGGCACCGGCACCACCGAGAACGCCCTCTGCGTGGACGGCCGCCTCACCCGGATCGGCGAGGAGCTCACCTGGTCGTACGACCTCGCCGACCCGCTCGCGCCGTGGACGGTCCGCACCCCGGGTGCGGACCGGGTGGACCTGGTCTTCACTCCGTTCCACGACCGGCGCACCCGGACCGGGGCGGGCCTGCTCGCCAACCGCACCGACCAGTGCTTCGGCCACTACCGGGGCAGCGTCCGGGCGGAGGACGGCCGCCGGATCGCCGTCCACGACCTGTTCGGCTGGGCCGAGGACGTCCGGATGCGCTGGTGAACCTGTAACGCCGGACCCGGCCGGCTACCCCCGACCGCCGAACCAGGCCTGCGGCTCAGCCGGTGACCACGTGCCGCTCCCCCGCCTCGACGGCGACCGGCAGCCGGTTCCCGGGGGGCGGGAAGGGGCAGATGAAGTGGTCGGCGAAGGCGCACGGCGGCAGGTGGGCCCGGTTGAGGTCGAGCACGGTCCGGCCTTCGGCGTCCGGCCCGGGCAGGGTGATGAACCGGAAGCGGTAGGTCTCGTGCCCGCTGGTGGCGTCCGCGATGACGCCGCTCAGCCGGCCGCCGGAGCGGCTGACGGTCAGGGCGTACTCCTCGCCGCACAGGGTGAAGGCGATCTGCCCGGTGACCGCGAGCGGCCGTTCCTTGCCGTCCGCGTTGGGGACGGTGAGTGCCCGCTCGCCGCTCTCGAACGGGGTGAAGAGGGCGGGGACGGCCCAGTCCGGCGCGTACGGGAAGGTGTCGATGCCCGCGAAGGCGGCGCGGGCCGGGGCGTCCGGGTCGAAGACCCGCAGGGCGAGTTCGCCCTCGCGCTCGATGGGGACGAGCCGCAGGGCGCCCAGGGTGGCGCGCTCGGGGGCCGGGTCGGTGTCGGGCCGCAGCGACACCTCCCCGTCCAGGGCGCCGGCCGACTCCGCCGACTCCAGCCGGATTCCGTACTCGGCCTTGGCGTCGAGGCGGACGGCTCCGTCGGCGGCCCACCACTCGCCCGGCAGGCCGGGGATCTGCTCCCGGTCCGGCCCGAGCCAGTGCGTACCCGTCAGTGCCAGCGGGCCGTGCGGGGCGCTGACGGCGGCGGCGCGGGCCTCGGTCCAGCGCTGCCAGGATTCCGCGGCGGTCTCTGCGGCGGTCATCGGCGGTCCTTCCTGAGCTGTGCCTGAGCGGTCACGGGACGAACGGGGGCGGGAGGAGCGAACGAGGAGCGGAACGAGCGGGCCACCGAACGCCCACGCGCGCGCCCCGCGGGTCGGGGTCAGCGCGCGGTGAGCGGCCTGAAGAGTCCCTCCTGGACGACGGACACCACGAGCCGTCCGCTGCGGTCGAAGATCTCGCCGCGGGCGAGCCCGCGGGCGCCGTGCGCGATCGGCGACTCCTGCTGGTAGAGCAGCCAGTCGTCGGCGCGGAACGGCCGGTGGAACCACATCGCGTGGTCGAGCGAGGCCATGTCGAAGTTCCGCTCGCCCCACAGCGGTTCCACGGGCGCCCGGACGGCGTCGAGCAGCGTCATGTCGCTGGCGTAGGTGAGGGCGCAGACGTGGATCAGCGGGTCGTCGGGCAGCGCGCCGTTGGTGCGCAGCCAGACGCGGCTGCGCGGCTGGACGTCGGCCAGGTCCTCCTTCTTCCACTTCAGCCGGTCGACGTAGCGGATGTCGAACGGCTGGCGGCGGCTGATGAAGGGCGGCAGTTCGCCGAGCCGGGAGCCGACCTCGTCCAGGGCGCTGGGCAGCTCCTCGGGGGCGGGGACGTCCGGCATGGCGTCCTGGTGCTCGATGCCGCCCTGCTCGGGGCGGTGGAAGTCGGCGGTCAGCGCGAAGATCGACCGGCCCTGCTGGATGGCCAGGACGCGGCGGGTGGTGAAGGACCGTCCGTCGCGGATCCGGTCGACCTGGTAGACGATCGGCACGCCGGGGACGCCGGGACGCAGGAAGTAGGCGTGCAGCGAGTGCACGGGGCGGTCCCCGTCGACCGTGCGGCCGGCGGCGACCAGTGCCTGGCCGGCGACCTGGCCGCCGAAGGTCCGCTGGAGGGCCTCCTCCGGGCTGCGTCCCCGGAAGATGTTGAGTTCGATCTGTTCCAGATCGAGCAGGTCGACGAGCTGGTCGACGGGCGTGCCCATGTCCTGTGTCCTCTCCAGGCCGCCGGACGCCCGCCCCGGGATCTCCGGTGCGGCGCCGCCCGGCGCTCTACGTCTACCGAGAAGTCTCCTCCGGATCGGGGAATTCCCGCCGTCCGGATCGGAATCCGCGGTGGGATCCGGTCCCCTCGACCACCGGGAGCGCGGTGCGAGGGCCCGGCGACCGCGGCCTCAGGCGAGCCCGGACTGCCGGACGGTGATGTTCAGCCGGCCGACCAGGCCGAGCGCGGGGTCGGCGGTGCCGGGCAGGGTCTTCACCACGCCGTGGTAGGCGAACCGGGCCGGTCCGCCGAAGACGAACAGGTCGCCGCTGCGCAGTTCCAGGTCGGTCCAGGGCCGGGTGCGGGTCTCGGTGTTGCCGAGCCGGAAGACGCAGCTGTCGCCGAGCGAGAGGGACACCACGGGGGCGTCGACCCGCTCCTCCTTGTCCTTGTGCAGGCCCATCTTCGCGCCGTGCGGGTAGTGGTTGACCACGGCGATGTCGGGCTCGTACCGGGCCGCGCCCGGCACGTCGGCGAGGCCGTCCGTCCCGTAGGCGGCGGCGAGGGCGCGGCGGGCGAGGTCGCCGAGTTCGGGCGGGAAGGGCTTGACCGGGGCGCCGTCGCCGTCGACGACCGTCCGCGCGTAGCCGTACGGGTACCAGTGCCAGCCGAGGCAGACGGTGCGCACCGACATCTGGCCGCCGGTGGGCATCAGGACGGTCCGCATCCCGGCGGGCGGCCGGGACCACTCGCGGCAGGCCTCGACGAGCGCGCGCTGCTCGGCGGCGTCCAGCCAGTCGGGGAGGTGGACGGCGCCGGGGGCGGGTTCGGCGGGCTCTCGCGGGAACGGGAGGGGTTCGCCGGTCATGCGGCCATCCTCGCAGCTGCCCGGGCCCGTCCGGGATCGGACCCGTCCCGGGGCCCTCCCGAGGCCGTCCCCGTCCGGGGCCGGGCGGACGGTGCGCTGCGACAGGTGGGTGCGGGGATCGACATGCGGTGCTCCGGCCGGCGGCCCACGCTGGTCGGGGAGCCGACCCCGCCCCGCCCCGCCGCGGCGCACCGTCTGCGCCGCTCCGTGCACCCGAGGAGCCGGCATGAGCAGGCTGGACTTCGCCGTCGTCGACCTTCCCGAGTCGTCCATGCACAAGACGGCCGTGCTGATCGCCGGCCCGCACGGGACGATGCTGGTGGACACCGGGTTCACCCGTTCGGACGGGCGGAAGCTGGCCCAGCTGGTCCGGGCCATGGAACAGCCGCTCACCACCGTGCTGATCAGCCACGGCGACCCGGACTTCTACTTCGGCGCCGAGGAGGTGCAGAACGCCTTCCCCGAGGCGACGTTCCTGGCGCATCCGCTGGTGATCGAGCACATCGCGCAGACGTACCCGGCGAAGCTGTCGACCTGGGCGCACCTCGGGAGCGAGCTGCCGACCCGGCCGCCGCGGCTGCAGCCGCTGGACGGCGACGTGATCGAGTTCGAGGGGCACCGTTTCGAGGTGCGCGGCTTCGAACCGAAGCTGCCCGACCGGCACTTCCTGTGGGAGCACCGCACCCGGGTGCTGCTGGGCGGCGTCGCGCTCTACCAGGGGCTGCACGCCTGGACGGCGGACACCCCCGACCCCGGTCGGCGGGAGGCCTGGATCGATCTGCTGGACGCCATGGAGGCGCTCGACCCGATGATGGTGGTGGCCGGGCACCGGATGCCCGCGGCCACTCCGGACGCGAGCGCGATCACCTTCACCCGGGACTACCTCAAGGCCTTCGAGCGGGAGGTGGGCAAGGCCGAGGACGCAGCCGAGGCGGAGGATGCGCTACTGCGCCTCTACCCGGACGCCGGCCTGAAGCTCGCCGTCCGGCTCGGCACGAGGGTGGCGAAGGGCGAGCTCGTCCTGGACTGAGCGGCGGGGACGGTCCCCACCGGGTACCGGGACGGCCCGACCGAAGAGCGGGACGGTCCCCCACCGAGTACCGGGACGGGCCCGACCAACTGCCGCGACGGGCCGGACTGGCCGTCAGGACGGCCCGGGGGACCGTCCACCGAAACCGAGCCGCCCGCCGGCGGCCGCCCGTCCGGGGGGTACGGGCGGCCGTCGACGGGCGGCGGCAGGAGGCCGGGGGCGCAGCGGGTGCGCCCGCGGTCGAGGGCGGCGACGCGGGTGTCAGCGCCGCACGGGGTGTCAGACGGACAGGACCTGGCCCGGGAAGATCAGGTTCGGGTTGCCGCCGATGACACCGGCGTTGTTCTTGTACAGGGTCTTCCAGTCGAGGCCCTTGGCGTTGGCGATCTTGCTCAGGGTGTCGCCGGCCTTGACGGTGTAGTTGCCGCCGTTGGTGTTCTTCTTCGCCGGGGCGGACGGCTTCGGGGCGTCCTGCTTGGCGGTGGTGTTCAGGGTGGCGCGGGCCTCGCTGCGGCTGGCCTTCTGCTCGTCGGCCTTCGGGGCGGCCGGGGCGGCGGCCTTGGGGGCCGGGGCGGCGGCCTTCGGGGCGGCAGCGGCGGCGGTGTCGACCTGCGGGGCGGCGCCGCCCTTGGTCAGGCCGGCCTTGACGGAGCAGACGGGCCAGGCGCCCGGGCCCTGCACGGCGAGGACCTTCTCGGCGATGGCGATCTGCTGGTCCTTGGTGGCCAGGTCGGCGCGCGGGGCGAACGCGGTGCCGCCGAAGGCCGCCCAGGTGCTGTTGGTGAACTGCAGGCCGCCGTAGAAGCCGTTGCCGGTGTTGATGTGCCAGTTGCCGGTGCTCTCGCACTGGGCGACGGCGTCCCAGGTGGAGACGGAGGCGGCGGAGGCGGAGGTGGCCGTGACGAGGCCCGCCACCGGCAGGACGGCCACAGCGGCGCCGCCCGCGATCGCCAGCCGGACGCGGTTGCGCTTGGTGGCGGTGGTGGTGGCAGCGGCAGTCTCGTTACGGAAGAGCATGGGATTCCTCTCGAAAGCCCCGGGCGGGCAGGCGGAACCAGAGCCGTATGGCTCTCGTTTCGCTCGCCGCGTCCGCAAGACGGCCGTTGCACGTGTTCGTACGTGCCGCGCCGCCCCGGCCACCCGTTCCGTCCGGGCGGTGGTCAGCCGCTCCGGCGGCACTCGCTCCCCCGGCCGGGGCCGGTGGGCGGTGCTCGGGTGAACCCGGGAAGTGCTCGGTGCACTGGGCAAAAACCTACGAGCCGTCCGGCCGGGCACCAAACAGTTTCGGGTCGTCCCAGCTCAGCGTGGCGTTACCGCGAGTATCGATCTAGCAAATAAAGGAGATTTGCCCGTTTTGTCCATGTTTTCCATGATCGATCCCCACGCGATCGTGAGGCTGCTCACCGTTTCCCGCCTGTGACCTCGGGCACAGCGTCGACAGATTGCGACCACCCGGCCACCCATCGCAGTCAGATCCGCGGCAAATCCCGTCGGAGCCGGACGCACCCGTGACCCCGGCCACAACCGGCCGTTGGAAGTGGCGGCCAGGCGCGCCCGTGCCACACCGAGACCGGAGGAGTCCCCCCTTGCCGCGCATGCTCGAAGTCAGCGACGAAGTACGAACCGAGATCGGCGACGACGAGGCGGACCGTCTCCTCGCCGGCGCCCACGCCCCGGACGCCTACGACTGCACCTCGTGCCGGGCTCCCGGCGACTCGCTGCGCGAGCCCACCAGTACGGTCCTGTTCATCGGCGACGAGACCGCCGTCCTGGCCTTCGCCCACGCCCGGTGCGTGCCCTCCCAGGTGGTACCGGTGGACGAGGAGCAGCTGCTCGGCGCCGTCCGGTCGATCTCGCAGGCACAGGGCGGAGCCGGCGCGCCCGCCGCCGCACCGGCGCACGTCTACCCCGGCACCCACACCGTCGCGGGCATGCCGGACGGCACCTGGTCCGCCCCGGCCGCGCACGCCCCGCAACCGCACGTCCCGCAGCCGCAGGCACCGCAGGCACCTGCCGGTCCGGGCACCCAGCCGGCCGTGCTCGGCGTCACCTGCGGCCTGGTGCTCTGCGGGGACACCCCGTACGCGGCCCTCGTGGTGGAGCCCACCGGGCCGATCGCCCGCCCCGGCAGCGGCTCGGCCGAGGACGAGTTCCTCTCGCTGCTCACCGACCACGGGTTCCAGGTGGTCCAGTCGGTGGACCGGGCACCGGCCCGGCCGCTGACCGGCTGGTCGGTGCTGATGGCGATGGGCCAGCTGCACGCGATCCTGCAGCCCTCGGCGAGCGGCGGCAGCGCCGCCTGGTGGCAGGCCCACCAGCCGCTGCAGGTCACCGAGGCATGGCGGGCCGCGGTCGCCCGCCGCTCCGAGGTGATCATGTACGCGGTGCCGGCCGGGACGATCGGCCGCCAGCCCCGCGAGGACCTGCTGCGGATGGCCCTCGACCGGGCGACCGGCCACGGCGTCCTGGTGGCCGGCATGCTGCCCCTCGCCGGCACCTGATCCCGTCCCGGCGGCGCTCCCCCGGCACGCGGCGGCAGCCGACGGCCTCCAACGGCCAAGACGGACCTGGCCCGGACCTGGACGGACCTCGACCGACCTGGACGGAATGGCATAGGCCGGGCCGCGGGACCCCCGCATCCCCGGGCGGTCTCACTCGTTGGCCCTCACGTGTACAGCTACGACGTCGCCCCGACCACCCGCCCGTCAGCCGGCCGCACCATCCCGGGCATGCGCCCCTCGTACGACGCGGACCTGCCCGCCTCACCGACTCCGATCTACGACGCGCTGTACTCCGAGTACCGGAGACTCTTCCGGGCCCTGCCGGGCGACCGGTCGGACGAGGAACAGCTCCGGTTCAGCGGCTTCGGCTGGCCGGGCGGGTACTCCGGGTTCGGTGCGTCCTCGGCCGCGTCCTACCCGCAGCACCAGGTGTTCGAGACCTACGCGGGGCATGCGCACGGCACGCCCCAGTTCGTCTCGGAGAGCCGTGCGGCGTCCGCCGGGTACGGCGGCCGGCCGCACGGCACCGATCACCACCAGGGGCGGCTGGCGACCCAGGCCGTCACGGTCGGCCACCAGGCCGGCCACACCTCCGCAGGGCACGGGACCACCGGGCACACCGCCGGACACGCGGTCGGCGGCACCGGACAGGGCTGGGTCGCCGCCGGGTACCTGGGGCAGCAGCCGACCACCGCGGCCGGGGGCGGCCGGCACCGGTCGCTGCTGTCGCTGCCGCCGGGCCGCTCCGCCGAGCAGTCGTTCTGAGCGGCCGTTCCCCGTACGTCTGCTACTTCTTGCGGCGCTTCTCGCGCACCCGCACCGAGATCGAGATCGGCGTGCCCTCGAAGCCGAACTCCTCGCGCAGCCGGCGCTCGATGAAGCGGCGGTAGCCGGCCTCCAGGAAGCCGGACGCGAACAGCACGAACCGCGGCGGGCGGGTGCCCGCCTGGGTGCCGAACAGGATGCGGGGCTGCTTGCCGCCGCGGATCGGGTGCGGGTGGGCCGCCACCAGCTCGCCCAGGAAGGCGTTCAGACGGGCCGTCGGGATGCGGGTCTCCCAGCCCTCCAGCGCGGTCTCGATCGCGGGGACGAGCTTCTCCATGTGGCGGCCGGTCTTCGCCGAGACGTTGACCCGCGGCGCCCACTGCACCTGGACGAGATCCCGCTCGATCTCCCGCTCCAGGTAGTAGCGGCGCTCCTCGTCGAGCTGGTCCCACTTGTTGTAGGCGATCACGACGGCCCGGCCGGCCTCGACGGCCATCGAGATGATCCGGGTGTCCTGCTCGGCGAGGGTCTCGCTGGCGTCGATCAGGACGACCGCGACCTCGGCCTTCTCCAGCGCCGAGGCGGTGCGCAGCGAGGCGTAGAAGTCGGCTCCGGCGGTCAGGTGGACGCGGCGGCGGATACCCGCGGTGTCGACGAACTTCCAGGTCTTGCCGCCGAGTTCGATCATCTCGTCGACCGGGTCGCGGGTGGTGCCGGCCAGCTCGTTGACGACCACCCGCTCCTCGCCGGCGACCTTGTTGAGCAGGCTGGACTTGCCGACGTTCGGACGGCCGATCAGCGCGACCCGACGGGGGCCGCCGACGGCGCCGTTGCCGAAGAGCTGCGGCGGGGCCTCGGGCAGCGCGTCCATGACGGCGTCCAGCAGGTCGCCGGAGCCGCGGCCGTGCAGCGCGGAGACGGGGTACGGCTCGCCGAGGCCGAGCGACCACAGGTAGGCGGCCTCGGCCTCGGTGGACGGGCCGTCGACCTTGTTGGCGCACAGCACGACCGGCTTGCCGGCGCGGCGGATCAGCTTGACCAGCGCCTCGTCGGTGTCGGTCGCGCCGACGGTCGCGTCGACGACGAAGAGCACCGCGTCGGCTGCCTCGATGCCGTACTCGGCCTGGGCGGCGACGGCGGCGTCAATGCCGAGGACGTCGACCTCCCAGCCGCCGGTGTCGACGATCTTGAAGCGGCGGCCGTTCCAGGTGGCCTCGTAGGTGACGCGGTCACGGGTGACGCCGGGGCGGTCCTCGACGACCGCCTCGCGGCGGCCGATGACGCGGTTGACCAGGGTCGACTTGCCCACGTTCGGGCGGCCGACGACGGCCAGCACCGGCAGCGGGCCGTGCGAGGCGGCGTCGAGGTCGGCGTCCACCTCGTCGGTGTCGAAGCCCTCTTCGGCGGCCAGCGCCATGAACTCGGCGTACTCGGCGTCGCCGAGCTCACCGTGGTGCGCGGCGGTGTCGTTGCTCATGTGTGTTCATTCCGTTTCCCGGCACGGCCCTTCCCAGGGGCGTGCCGTGCGTACCTGCCCTGTCGGGCAGCGCGAAACTACGTGTCCCGTAGTCGGAGGACGGGCCGGACGGCCCGAGGGGTGGTCTGCGGTGGTGCGGTCGGTCAGACGGCGGACGGCTCCTGGGCCCGCTCCTCGACCAGGGCGGCGACGGTGTCGATCACCTGGTCGAGGGTGAGCTCGCTGGTGTCCACCAGGACGGCGTCCGGGGCCTGGGCCAGCGGCGCCGTCTCCCGGGAGGAGTCGGCGGCGTCCCGGCGGTCCAGGTCGGCCGCCATCGAGGCGATGGTGGCCTCGTCCACGCCCTTGGCACGGAGCTCGGCCGCGCGGCGCGCGGCGCGGGCGGCGCCCGAGGCGGTGAGGAAGATCTTCGCGGTGGCGTCCGGGAAGACCACGGTGCCCATGTCGCGGCCCTCGGCGACTATGCCGCGCGGCGCGACCTCGGCGCAGCCGCGCTGCAGCTCCACCAGCCGGGCCCGGACGGCCGGGACGGCGGAGACCGCGGAGACCTTGGCGGTCACCTCGGGGCCGCGGATCGGAACGGAGACGTCCTGGCCGTCGACCGTGATGGTCGGGCCGGCCGCGTCCGTCCCGGAGACGATCACCGGCTTGCCGCAGGCGATGGCGACCGCCTCGGCGTCGTCCACGTCGATGTCGTTGGAGAGCATCCACCAGGTCATCGCGCGGTACATGGCGCCGGTGTCCAGGAAGCTGAGCCCGAGACGGGCGGCGACCGCGCGGGAGACGGTCGACTTGCCCGATCCGGAGGGTCCGTCGATGGCGACGACGACCGGGGCGTGCGCTCGGTCGGCAGTGTCCACTGGGGCGAACCTCTCTCTCGGTCCGGCGCGCTCGGGCCGGGATGACTATCTCAAGGTTAATGGACCGGCGGAGGCGTCCCGTCCGGTCGCCCCCGGGGCCCGATCGCGGCCCGCGCGGCACCCGCCGATCGGTCGGCCGGCAGCCACTCCTCCTCGTGGAACCGCACCCCGTGCCGGTCGGCGAAGGCCCTCAGCCGGTCCACCTCCTCCTCCGGCAGAGCGGTCCGCGCCGTTCGCAGCCCGCCGGGGGCACCGGGAGCCGGTTCCAGCGCGACGTCGGCGGTCGACCGGGTGCCGCGGGCGCCGCGCTCGCCCCGGTGCGTCAGACCGATCCGCCGGACCGCCGTGAACGGGACGCCGTGTTCCGCCCCGCCGTGCAGCACGAACCGGGCCGTGCCCTGCGCCGGCCGCGGCTCGCACCGCACCACCGGCAGCGCCCGCCGGGCCCGCAGCATCCGCAGCCCGACCAGCTGGCCGGCGACCAGCACCGCACCGATCGCGCACCCCCCACCACCGCAGCGCCGGCCAGAGCAGCAGCAGGAGCAGCGCGGCACCCGCGTCCACCGCGCCGACCGGGGCCGCGGTGCGGTCACCGTTCGCGCGGCCCCGGACTCCACTCCGGTCCGTCCACCACGGCGTCGTGTCCGTCCATCGCCCCTCCCCGGAACCGTCCGGCCCGGTGCAGCGGCGCGGTCGGTGCGGCAGGCGGTTCCCCGAAGGACGCGGAGGTCAGTCGCGGACGCTCCAGCCGCGGTCGCGCAGGCCGCCGGTGAGCAGCCGGACGGCGGACGGGGCGACGTCCAGGTGGACGTGGCCGACCTGCTGGCCGTCGGAGTGCTCGATGGTGACGTCCTCGATGTTGACGCCGAGCGCACCGACCTCGCCGAACAGCCGGCCGAGCTCGCCGGGCTGGTCGCCGAGGACGACGGTGACCGACTCGTACCGGGTCGGCGGGGCGCCGTGCTTGCCGGGGATCCGGGCATGGCCGGTGTTGCCGCGCCGCATCACCGCCTCGATGCCGGCCGCACCGGCCCGCCGCTCGCCCTCGTCGGCGCCCTGCAGGGCGCGCAGCGCCGTCACCGTCTCGTCGAGGTCGGCCGCCACCTCCTGCAGGATGTCGGCGACCACACCGGCGTTCGCGGACAGGATGTCCACCCACAGCGCCGGGTTGGAGGCGGCGATCCGGGTGACGTCCCGGACGCCCTGGCCGGACAGCCGCACGGCGGTCTCGTCGGCGTGCTCCAGCCGGGCCGCCACGATCGACGAGACCAGCTGGGGGGCGTGCGAGATCAGCGCCACGGCGCGGTCGTGCGCGGTCGCGTCCATCACGATCGGCATCGCCCCGCACAGCGCCACCAGTTCGAGCGCGGCGTTCAGGGTGTCGGTGTCGGTGTCCCCGGTCGGGGTGAGCACCCACGGCCGGCCCTCGAACAGGTCGGCACGGGCGGCCAGCGGGCCGGACCGCTCGCGGCCCGCCATCGGGTGGCCGCCGATGTAGTGGACGGTGTCGCAGCCGAGCGCGGCCACCTCGGCCCGCGGGCCGGCCTTCACGCTGGCCACGTCGGTGTAGCAACGGGCCAGTCCGCGGCGCTGGCAGTCGGCAAGCACCTTGCCGACCAGCGCCGGCGGCACCGCCACGATCGCCAGGTCCACCGGGCCCTCGGGCAGCTCGGTCGAACCCGCACCGAGCGCGGCGGCCGTGCGGGCCGCGTCCGGGTCGGCGTCCTCCAGATAGACGGCGACCCCGCGGCCGGTGAGCGCGAGGGCGGCGGAGGTGCCGATCAGTCCGGTGCCGATGACGGCGGCTGTGCGCATGGCGGGGTCGGTCTCCTGGTACGGGCGGCGGTCTTCTGCTCCGCTCATCCTCTCGCAGCCCCACCCCACCCGTCGAAGCCGTCCACCAACCGAACCCTGCACCCGGGGCCGACCACATCGGGGGGCGCGTGGGGGGCGGGTGGGGGGACCTGAGAAGTCCGCCGCCCCCGCGCCCCCGGGTGTGCCCCGTGCGCCGCAGGTCCGTCCGCAACCGGGGCGGAGGGCGGGGTCGTCCCCTCAGCCGACGCGCAGCGGAAATCTGCGGCGGACGGCCGCCGGCCCGGGCAGACTGGCGGCGCGGACCGGGGACGGACGAAGGGCAGGGCGGGGTGGCAGCGGAGACGACGGCGACGGATCGGTGGGAGTCGGTACTCGACTCGGTGGTGGTGTACGCGAGCGGGGCGCTGTGCCGCAGGCGGGCCCGCGGCTCGGTGCCCGCGGACGGCAGGGTCCGGCTGACCGGCCTGCCGAGGGTGGCGGACGCGGGTTCGCTGCGAGCCTCGGTGCTCTCCGGCGGGGCACGGGTGACGGCGGCCCGGCTGGAGCCGGAGGCGGAGGTGCGCAGCCGCTCGGACCTCCCCGAGCTGCGCCGCCGGGTGGAGCGGGCCCGGGACGCCGCGGAGGCCCTGCGGCAGCGCTCCGCGCGGCAGGAGGCGCGGATCGCGGAGATCTCCGCGGTGCGGGCGGTCCCGCCGCCGCTGCAGGCGGACGAGCCGCACCGCCGCACTCCGGCCGATGCCTGGCTGCAGCTGGCGGACTTCGTGGACGAGCGGCTGGCCGCGCTGCATGCGCGGGCCGCGGACCTCGGCGAGGAACTGCGGCTGGCCGAGCACGAGCTGGTCCTCGCCGAGGACGCGCTGGCCCGGGCCTCGTCCGCGGTGGCGGTCGGCCCGGTGACGCTGGGCAGCTCGGCCGTGGTGACGCTGGAGGGTGCGGCGGAGGGTGCCGAGGTCGAGCTGGAGGTGGAGTACGGGGTGCCGGGTGCGGTCTGGGTGCCGACATACCGGCTGACCTACCGCCAGGGCGAGGGGAGCGGGACGCTGCTGCTGCGTGCCCAGCTCGCCCAGCGCACCGGCGAGGACTGGTCGGGGGTGCGGATCGGCCTGTCCACGGCGGACCTGCAGCGCCGGACGGACCTGCCGCAGCTGCGTTCGCTGCGGATCGGCCGGCGGCAGCCCGTACCGGCCGCGTCGGGCTGGCGGGAGCCCCCGGCGGGGCTGGGCGATCTGTTCGCGGGGTACGACGCGGCGGGCCGGCCGCCGCAGCCGCGCGGCCCGGGCCGG
>NZ_JAHTIK010000001.1:2432974-2440838 GCF_025655475.1 Kitasatospora sp. DSM 101779
TTCGCGGCGCCTCCGCCGCCTCCGCCGCCCGCTCCGGGTGCCGCGCCGCAGGCCTTCCCGATGCCGGCGCCGTCCGTCCAGGCGTACGGCGCGGCGCCGCAGCCGCCGGGGGCGATGCCGCCGCCGGCGCCGGTGGCGGCCGCCCCCCGGATGCGCGGGATGGCCGGCGGCGGGTTCCGCTCGGCTCCGGCGCCCGCCTTCGAGGCGGAGCCCGAACCGGTGGCGCCGCCGCCGCTGCCGGGTCCTTCGCAGGCGCAGCTGGACTACGCCGGCCTGGTGCTGGACGGTCCCGACCGGCCGAAGCACCGGCGCGGCCTGCTGTTCCCCGGGGCGGTGCACGACCCGGCGGCCACGGAGTCGCGGAACCTCGCCGAGTCGGTGGCGGGGCTCGCGCTGCCCGCGCACGCGGTGCGGCCGCGGGTGTCGGCGGGCTCCTTCGACCAGCGGTACGACGCGGCGGCGCGGGCCGACGTGCCCTCGGACGGCACCTGGCACACCGTCACCGTCGGGGAGGTGCCGGTCTCGCTGCGCACCGAGTACGTGTGCGTGCCGGCCGTCGAGGAGGTGGTGTACGGGACGCTGGTGCTCACCAATGCCACGGCCTCGGCGCTGCTGGCCGGGCCGGTGGAGGTCACCGTGGACGGCGACTTCCTGCTGACCGCTGCGCTGCCGACGCTGGCCGCGGGCGGCGCCCGCCGGGTCGGCCTCGGCCGGGCGGAGGCGGTGCGGGTGGCCCGGCGCACCGAGATGCGGGAGTCCACCGCGGGCATGCTCAACAACACGACGGTGCTGGACCACCGGATCCACGTGGAGCTGGCCAACCGGCTGCCGCACCCCGTCACCGTGGAGGTGCGCGAACGGGTGCCGGTCTCCGCCGACCAGGACGTGCGGATCGAGGAACGCGGCACCTGGACCGCGCCCGACCGGCCGTCCGACGCCTACCCGCCGAGCACCCGGCGCTGGCGGGTGGAGCTGCCCGCCGACGGCACCGCCGAACTCGACGGCGGCTACGAGATCCGCATCCCGGCCGGCAAGGCCGTCGTCGGCGGCAACCGGAGGAGCTGACCATGACCGACACATCCATCGCCCCGTTCCCGGACGGGCCGCTGCCGAAGACCCCCGCGGCCGACCACCCGCTGCCGGTGACGGCGGTGACCTGCCTGGAGGACCGCGCGCACGTCGAGCGCACCGCCGTGGTCGACCTGCCCGCGGGGGTCAGCCGGCTGCGGCTCGGCCCGGTGTCCGCCCTCGCCGTGGACCGCACCCTGCGCGCGGAGGCGCCCGGCGGCGGGGGCGTCCGGGTGCTGGACGCCCGGGTGGTGCGCAGCTGGGTGCCGCGCGCCCCGCTGCCGCCCACCGGCGAGGACTCGGAGCTGCGGCACCGGGTGCACGCCCTGGAGCAGGAGCAGCAGGCCGAGACCCGGGTCCGGGAGCGGCTGGAGGCCCGGCTGGCGCTGCTCGGGCAGCTCGCCGCCGATCTGCTGCGGGAGATCGGCGAGGGCGCCGGCCGCGGCGAGCTGGAGCGCAGCCGCTGGGGCCGCGAGCTCGACCGGATCGACGGCGAGCGCGACGCGTGCGGCGAGAAGCTGCGGGTGTCCCGGGCGCGGCTGGAGGAGCTGGCCGAGGACCTGGCGGCGGCTCGGCGGGCGCTGGACGCGGCCGAGCAGGAGCCGGCGGAGCTGTTCGCCCACGTCGAGGTGACGGTGGAGGCGGAGGCGTCGGGCCGGGCGGAGCTGAGGGTGGGCCATCTGACGCCGTGCGCGCTGTGGCGGCCGGCCTACCGGGCCTCGCTGGCGGGCGGGCGGCTGGTGCTGGAGACCGAGGCGGTGGTGTGGCAGCGCACCGGCGAGGACTGGTCGGGGGCGCGGCTGACGTTCTCCACGGCCCGTTCGGCGCTCGCCTCGGAGCCGCCGCGGCTGACCGAGGACGTGCTGAGCCTGCGGGAGCGCACCGCGGAGGAGCGCCGGACGGTCGAGGTGGAGCTGCGCGAGGAGGAGATCGGCACGACCGGCCCGTCCGCGGACGGGCTGCCGGGCGTGGACGACGGCGGCGAGGTGCGGGTGCTGCGGGCGTCGTCGCCGGCGTCGGTGCCGGCCGACGGGCGGGCGCACCGGATCCCGCTGACCGTGTTCGAGACCGCGGCGAGCAGTGAGTTCGCGGCCGTGCCGGAGCTGTCGCCGCTGGTCACCCGGGTGGTGCGGTTCCGCAACGACGCGGGGCACGCGCTGCTGGCCGGGCCGGTCGACCTGGTGCAGGGCAGTGGGTTCACCGGCCGCGGTGAGCTGCGGTTCACCGCTCCGGGGGCCGCGGCGGAGCTGGCCTTCGGCAGTTCGGACGGCCACCGGGTGGTTCGGGAGACCGAGGAGAGCCGCGGCACGACGGGGATCACCGGTCGGACGGTGGTCACGCGGACGGTGCGGCTGCACCTGTCGCGGTTCTCCGCGCCCCAGGAGCGGGACGAGCAGGTGGTGACGGTGCGCGAGCGGATCCCGGTCTCCGAGGTGTCCTCGGTGGAGGTGAAGCTGCGCAAGGAGGCCTGCTCGCCGGCACCGGACGAGCTGGACGCGGAGGGCGTCGCCCGCTGGGACGTGCCGCTGCCGCCCGGCGGCCGACGGACCCTCACGCTCGTGTACGAGGTGTCGGCGGCGTCGAAGGTGGCGGGGCTGTGAGCCCGGTCCAGCCGGATTTGTCCCGTCAACTCCGGTAGAAATGACCCATGATCTACCATCTCGCCCCGCTGGACGACTGGCTGCGCGACCCGGGGCGGCCGTACGCGGCCGCCTCGCTGCTCACCGACGGTTTCATCCACTGCTCGGCCGACGAGCAGACGGTGCTGGCCGTCGCGAACCTCTTCTTCGCCGACACGCCGGATCCGCTGATGGCGCTGCTGATCGAGGAGAAGCTGGTCGAGCCGATGGTGAAGTGGGAGGCGCCCTCCGGCCCGCCGCCGGAGGGCGCGACGCCGGGTGTGCTCTTCCCGCACATCTACGGCCGGCTGAACCGGACGGCGGTGATCGGCCTGGAGAAGGTCGAGCGCGGCGCGGACGGCCGCTGGGCCCGGCTGCTCCCCTGGAGCTGAGCCGGGCCCTCCCGGGCGGCGGCGGTCAGAGCCAGCCGCGCTCGCGGGCCGCCATGCCCGCCTGGAAGCGGGTGGTGGCGCCGAGCTGGCGCATCAGGCTCTGCAGCCGTCGCTGGGTGGTGCGGGCGCTCCAGCCGAGGGACCGGGCGATCGACTCGTCGGTCAGGCCGGCGGCGAGCAGGCCGAGCAGCTTGCGGTGGTCGGCCTCGGGGCCGGTGTCGGCCTCGCCGTCGCCGATCGCCGCCTGCAGCGGCACGGCGCGCTCCCACTCGGCCTCGAACAGCGCGTCCAGGGCCTGCAGCAGCGCCGAGGGGTGGATGACGTAGGCGGCGTCCAGGACGCTGTCGCCGACGGTGATCGGGATGATCGCCATCTTGTCGTCCGACATCATCATCTTCATCGGCAGCACGGGGCGGACGCGGGCCTCCTCGCCGTCCTCGACGCCGATGAGGATCTCCTTCTCCAGCCGGCCCGGCCAGGCCACCGCGTCCTTGTCGTACACGGTGCGGAAGCGCACGCCCGCCTTGAGCTTGGCCCGCTGCCGGGGCATCTGGGCGACCGGGTCCTGGATGTAGGGCGGGCAGTCGAAGCCGCGCACCTGGTACTGGGTGCTGTCGACCAGGTGCTCCAGACGCTGGGCGATCGCCTCGCCGCCGGTGAGCACCTCGACGGAGTGCGCCGGGTCGGTGTACCGGGACGCCTCGCGGAAGGCGTCCATCAGCCGGTGCATCTCCGCACGGGCGCTGCGCAGCTCCGCCTCGCGGTGGCCGATCAGGGTGCCGATGGCGACGTCGGGCGCGACCGCGAGGTAGCGTTCCCGGTCGACCGGGGCCCGGGTGGCCATGCCCTGCTCGGCCAACCGGTCGAGGGCGTCCTGGCTCTGTTGCAGTGTCAGGTCGCACTGCCCGGCCAGCTCCTCGGCGGTGGACTGCGGCGAGACCACCAGGGCCGCGTACACCTGTCCGTCCGGCCGTCCGAGGCCGAGCGCTCCGAATGCGTCGAGCACGCCGCTCCTTCCCCCATGCGGCCAGTGGCCCCGTGGCGCAGTTCCGCCACTCGTCGAGCCGCTGTCCGGTGGCCATCCTGCGCCACAGATCCACATCATGACAAGGCGGTGCGTCCAGGTTCACACGGGGTCCCCCCCGATGAGCCGGAAGGCCTCCCCGCCGAACGGCGGGGAGGCCTTCGATTCGAAGGTTCGGCCACGGCCTGCCGTTACAGGCCGACCTCGCGCATCAGCTGTCCGACCTCGGGGTTCGTGAGGCGGCGCAGCCAGCCCGACTTCTGGTCGCCGAGCGCGATCGGGCCGAAGTGGGTGCGGACCAGCTTCTCCACCGGGAAGCCGACCTCGGAGAGCATCCGGCGCACGATGTGCTTGCGGCCCTCGTGCAGGGTCACCTCGACCAGGTAGTTCTTGCCGACGTTGGAGACCACCTTGAAGGAGTCGGCGCGGGCCCAGCCGTCCTCCAGCTCCACGCCCTTCGCGAGCTGCTTGCCGAGGTCGCGCGGGATCGGGCCCTGGATCGCGGCCAGGTAGGTCTTGGTGACGCCGTACTTCGGGTGGGTGAGGCGGTGGGCCAGCTCTCCGTGGTTGGTGAGCAGGATGATGCCCTCGGTCTCGGTGTCGAGGCGGCCGACGTGGAAGAGCCGGGTCTCGCGGTTGGTGACGTAGTCGCCGAGGCACTGGCGGCCGTCCGGGTCCTCCATGGTGGACACGACGCCGGCGGGCTTGTTCAGTGCGAAGAACAGGTAGGACTGGGTGGCGACGGTCAGGCCGTCGACCTTGATCTCGTCGTTGGCCGGGTCGACCCGCTTGCCCTGCTCGGTGACCCGCTTGCCGTTGACCTCGACCCGGCCCTGCTCGATGAGCTCCTCGCAGGCCCGGCGGCTGCCCATGCCGGCCCGCGCGAGCACCTTCTGCAGGCGCTCGCCCTCGGGCTCGCCGAAGGTCTTGGGGGTCTTCACGGCCGGCTTGTCGTGCCGGGCGAGCACCGCGTCCTCGATCTTGGCCTGGAGCTCGCGGGAGCGCTGCGGCTGGCGGCGCGGGTCGCCCGGGGCGCCCTGGCCCTCACGGCGCGGCTTGGGCGCGGCGCCCGGACGGCGCGCTGCGAAGCCGCTGCGGCCGGGGGTGGCGTTCGGCCCGCCGCCGTACTCGGGGCGGTCGTAGCGCCGCTCCTCGGGGCGCAGCGGGCGGTCCGGGTACCGGCGGTCGTCGCGGCGGTCGTCCCGCCTGTCGTCACGGCGGTCGTCGCGGCGCCCCCCCTGCGAGGACGAGCCGCCCCGGCCGCCGGAGGACGAGCCGTACGACGAACCGCCGCGCGAGCCGCCGTACGAGGACCCGCCGCCGTAGGGCGACCCGCCGCGCGAGCCGCCGCCGCTCCGGCCCCCGCCCTGTCCGCCGCGTCCCTGGCCTCCCCGGCCCTGTCCGCCGCTGTTGTTCCTGCCGTTGCCACTGCTGCGCATCAAAATGTCCGTACGTCGTGTCCGTCGTGGGAGTGCGTGTCGTGCCGGCCGACCTCACCGCCCCCTCACCGATCGGACGCGGGACCGTCAGGCGTTCTCGCCGTCGGCCGCGCGGGCGGCGGCCACCGCCTCCGCGATCATCGTGCCCTCCAGGGACTCCGCTTCCACGTCGTCGACCTCGGGCAGGAAGGGCGCGAGCTCGGGCAGCTCGTCCAGGCCTCGCAGCCCCGTCCGTTCCAGGAAGTAGTTCGTCGTCCGATACAGGATCGCACCTGTTTCGGGCTCGGAGCCGGTCTCTTCCACCAGTCCTCGCTGTACCAGGGTACGCATCACGCCGTCACAGTTCACACCCCGTACTGCGGAGACCCGGCTGCGCGACACCGGCTGCCGGTACGCGACGACCGCGAGCGTCTCCAGCGCGGCCTGGGTGAGGCGGGCCTGCTGGCCGTCCAGGACGAAGCGGTCGACGGCCGCCGCGCAGTCGGCGCGGGTGTAGAAGCGCCAGCCGCCGGCGACGTTGCGCAGGTCGAAGCCGCGGCCCTGGGCGGTGTACTCGGCGGAGAGTTCGCGCAGCGCGGCCAGGACCTCGGCGCGCGGCCGCTCCAGGACGGCGGCGAGGTGCGTCTCGGTGGCGGGCTCGTCGACGACCATCAGGATCGCCTCCAGCGCGGCCCGCAGCGGCACGCCGCGGGCGCCGGACTCCTCGGGTAGTTCCGGCTCCGGCTCGGGCTGCGGCTCGGGCACGGGCAGTGGCGCCGGGTCGGGCATCGGTTCGGGCTCGGAGGTGTCCGCGGCCGGCTCCGCAGCGGGCGCCGGGATGTGCGGCCGCTCCACGGCCGGTTCCACGGCCGACGCCGCCGGCGCCGGCAGGACGGGCACGGGCGCGGCCGTGGGTGCGGGCACGGGCGCGGGCTCCGCCACGGCGGCCTCGCCCTCGCCCGCGGCCTCGCCGTCGGTCGCGTAGGCGGGCTCCAGCCACTCGTCGGGGCGGGCCTGGCCGGGGAGGCCGAGGGTGCGCCGGGAGGGGCGCGGCTGCTCAGCGTTCACTGCGGTTCTCCGTCCTTGCTGCGGCCGTCCGCGCCGTCACCGGGCGGGCGGTCGAACTCGTCGGTCACCTCGACCCGCAGACCGGTGTCGGCGACCCAGTGCACCAGCAGCTCGCCCAGGGCGTCCGGCTGCTCGAAGTCGAGCACCTTCTCCCGGTACAGCTCCAGCAGTGCGAGGAAGCGGGCCACCACGACCAGCGTGTTGTCGGCGTCCTCCACCAGCCTGCCGAAGGTGGCGCTGCCGAGCGCGGTGAGCCGGTCAACGACGACCTCGGCCTGCTCGCGGACGCTCACCGGCGGGGTGTGGATGTGGTCGACGTAGACCACCGGCTTCGGCTTGGGCGCCATCGCCCGGGCGGCGAGCCTGGCGAACCCCTCCGGGCCGACGGTGATCACCACCTCGGGCAGCAGCAGCGCGTGGTGCGGCTCCAGGCCGACCGTGCGGGGGCGCTGCAGCAGCTCGGCCGCCCAGCGCTCGGCGAACAGGGCGGCCGCCTGCTTGTAGGCCCGGTACTGCAGCAGCCGGGCGAAGAGCAGGTCGCGGGCCTCCAGAAGGGCGAGGTCCTCCTCGTCCTCGATCTCGGCGGCGGGCAGCAGCCGGGCCGCCTTGAGATCGAGCAGGGTGGCGGCGACCACCAGGAACTCGGTCGCCGCGTCGAGGTCCCAGTCCGGGCCCATCGCCCGGATGTGCGCGACGAACTCGTCGGTGACCCTGGAGAGCGCCACCTCGGTGACGTCCAGCCGGTGCTTGGCGATCAGGCTGAGCAGGAGGTCGAACGGGCCCTCGAAGTTGTCCAGCCGCACCCGGAAGCCGCCGCGCTCCTCGCCCGGTCCGGCACCGGCCGGCAGGGCGGGGGCGGCCGGCTCGGGGGGCTCGGGCGCGCTCGTCATGACCGGACCATCTTCACCCGGGCCGGTCGCCGTACCACCCCCCGGGGCGCCCGACACGCCCGCGCGGGGCGGGGCGGGTGCCCGGTCGGGGCCGAGGGGGCCTTCTGCAGGCCTCAGCGGCCGCGCAGCCGCCGCACCAGGATGCTCGCCTCGCCCCGCTGCTCCAGGTCCGCCAGGACGACGGAGATGGCCTCCCGGACGACGCGGCCGCGGTCGACGGCGAGGCCGTGCTCGCCGCGCAGCACCAGCCGGGCGTGCTCCAGGTCCATCAGCTCCTCGGCGGAGACGTAGACCGTGATCTTCTCGTCGTGCCGTTCGCGGCCGGTGGGCCGGCGGGCGGCACGGCCGCGCGGGCGGGGCCGGCGGGCGGCGTCGGTCTGCTCCT
>NZ_JAHTIK010000001.1:2440850-2525099 GCF_025655475.1 Kitasatospora sp. DSM 101779
CCGGGCGGTCTCCTGTCTGGCGGCCTCGGCCGCCCGGCCCAGCGAGGGCGACAGGGCCATCCCCCCGGTGGTCCGGAACAGCTCGTCGGCTCCCGGGAGACTCACTCGGCGGGGCGGCACCGGTCGAGCACCTCCCTGGCGAGCTGGCGGTAGGCGGCGGCGCCGACCGAGTTGGTCGCGTACGTGGTGATCGGCTCGCCGGCCACGGTGGTCTCGGGGAACCTGACGGTGCGTCCGATGACGGTGTGGAAGACGTGGTCGCCGAAGGCCTCGACCACCCGGGCCAGCACCTCGCGGCTGTGCACCGTACGGGAGTCGTACATGGTGGCGAGGATGCCGTCGAGGCGCAGCTCCGGGTTGAGCCGCTCGCAGACCTTCTCGATGGTCTCGGTGAGCAGCGCGACGCCGCGCAGCGCGAAGAACTCGCACTCCAGCGGGACGATGACGCTGTGAGCCGCCGTCAGGGCGTTCACGGTGAGCAGGCCGAGCGAGGGCTGGCAGTCGATGATGACGTAGTCGTAGTCCGGCAGCAGCGGCTTGAGGGCGCGGGCGAGTGCGGACTCGCGGGCGACCTCGCTGACCAGCTGCACCTCGGCGGCCGACAGGTCGATGTTCGACGGCAGCAGGTCCATGCCGGGGACGGCGGTCTTCAGCAGCACCTCATCGGCCGTCAGGCCCCGCTCCATGAGCAGGTTGTAGACGGTGACGTCGAGTTCCATCGGGTTCACGCCGAGGCCGACGGAGAGGGCGCCCTGCGGGTCGAAGTCGACGAGCAGCACCCGGCGGCCGTACTCGGCCAGCGCGGCACCCAGGTTGATGGTCGACGTGGTCTTGCCGACGCCGCCCTTCTGGTTGCACATGGCGATGATCTGCGCGGGGCCGTGCTCGGCCACCGGCGCGGGGATCGGGAAGTACGGCAGCGGACGGCCGGTGGGGCCGACCCGCTCGCGGCGCTGCCGCGCGGCGTCGGGGGCCAGGGTGGCGGCGTACTCCGGGTCCGGCTCGTACTCGGCGTCCGGGTCGTCGTAGGGGCCGTAGCCCAGGTCGGCGTAGGAGAGGCCGTAAGCGCCGAGCTCGGCGTCGTAGTCGGCGCCGGCGGCGGCGCCGCTCTGGCGCGCCTCGAAGGTGCGGACCGCGACCGAGCCGATCTCCGCCGTACCCACCGTCGCCGGCCGCGCGTAGTCGTCGTGCGGCTGTCCGGCGGCGAGCTCCGCCAGTCCTGACTGACCACCCCCGGGAGCAAATGTCGACTCATTCACAAGTCGTCTTACCTCCTTGGGCTTCCAGGACTCTATGTCGATACGTCAGCGTGGCAGCTTGCCGACGGTTTGCGACTCTAGGCCGTTCCAGGCGTTCGCAGCAACACAATCCACGGTAGTGGGCACGATGTGTCGGCTCCCCGACCGCGCGCTGTCAAGGCTTGCGCGGGCCGGGAACCCTCACGATTCCGGGGCCGCCGCGCCCCCGCGGCGGGGTGACCCGCGGTGACCGGGTCCGCAGGGCGGGTGACACGTCGCACATGAATTGACATCGCCCGTCCACCGGCCGGTCACCGCCCCGTGGGGGTGCGGGCGCGCCGAAGCCCCCGGCCCGAGGGGAGCGGACCGGGGGCGTCGGAGGTGTCGACGCGTCAGGCGAGCACGGTCTCCAGGGAGACGGACTCCATGTCGAAGGCGTCGGCGACGGCCTTGTAGGTGATCTGGCCCTCGTGCACGTTCAGGCCTTTGGCCAGCGCGGCGTCGCGGCGCAGCGCCTCCTTCCACCCGCGGTTGGCCAGCTCGACGATGTACGGCATCGTCGCGTTGGTCAGCGCGTAGGTGGAGGTGTTCGGGACGGCGCCCGGCATGTTGGCCACGCAGTAGAAGACCGAGTTGTGGACCTGGAAGGTCGGCTCGGCGTGCGTGGTGGCACGGGAGTCCTCGAAGCAGCCGCCCTGGTCGATGGCGATGTCGACGAGCACGGAGCCCGGCTTCATGCGGGAGACCAGCTCGTTGGTGACGAGCTTCGGGGCCTTGGCGCCCGGGATCAGCACGGCGCCGATGACCAGGTCGGCCTCGATGACGGCCTTCTCCAGCTCGAAGGAGTTGGAGGCGATGGCCTTCACCTTGGTGCCGAAGATCTTGTCGGCCTCGCGCAGCTTGTTGATGTCGCGGTCGAGCAGGGTCACGTCGTAGCCCATGCCGATGGCGATGGTGGCCGCGTGCCAGCCGGAGACGCCGCCGCCGATGACCACGCACTTCGCCGGGTGGGTGCCGGGCACGCCGCCGGGGAGCACGCCGCGGCCGCCGGCCGGACGCATCAGGTGGTACGAGCCGACCTGCGGGGCCAGACGGCCCGCGACCTCGGACATCGGGGCGAGCAGCGGGAGCGCGCCGTTGGCGAGCTGCACCGTCTCGTAGGCGATCGCGGTGGTACCGGAGGCGATCAGCGCCTCGGTGCCGGCGCGGTCGGCCGCCAGGTGCAGGTAGGTGAAGAGGGTCTGACCCTTGCGGAGGCGGTGGTACTCCTCGGCGATGGGCTCCTTGACCTTCAGCAGGAGGTCAGCGGTTTCCCACACCTCGTCTGCCGTGGGGAGGATGGTGGCGCCGGCGGCCACGTACTCCTCGTTGGGGATCGAGGAGCCGAGACCGGCGTTGTCCTCGATGAAGACCTCGTGTCCGTTGCGGACGAGCTCATGCACGCCGGCGGGCGTGATGGCCACGCGGTACTCGTGGTTCTTGACCTCGCGGGGGATGCCGACCTTCACGGCTAAACACGTCCCTCTTGCCTGGGGGTCCCGGCCGGGGGAAGACCGGCGGGCGGCGCGCACGGGGAAGGCCTCCGGAGAACGCCGGGGCACGGATCGCTGCGCGACTGCTGTCGAGTGTAATGAAGCCCAGTGGATCCGTCAGCCTTCCAAACTGAATAAATCAGCGGATCCGATTGGCAGGTTCGTAGGCTTGCACCTCGCTCCCGTGAACAAAGGCCCGCGACTGCCGCATATCAGACACTACTCCGCAATGGGGTGATTCCACTCCCCCGCCAGCTGCTGCTGGAGGCGGTCCAGGGCCTGCGCCACAAGGGCTGCGCCCCGCTCGTCGCCGAGCCGCCGGAAGATCCCGAACGCCGCCCGGTACTCGCGCAGCGACTCCTCGAAACGACGCTGCGCGGTGTGCGCCTCGGCGACCCGGGCGAGCAGCCGGGCCTCGGCCGCGGCGTCGCCCGCCTCCTGCCGCAGGGCCAGCGCGCGCCCGTACGAATCTCCGGCGCGCACGGGGTCGCCGAGCGCCCGGTAGCACCCGCCCGCGCTCTCCAGCGCGCGGGCGCACCCGGACTCGTCGCCCGCCGCCCGGGCCCGGTCCAGGGCCGCCCGGTACCGCTCGGCGGCCCGCTCCCAGCGGCCGGCGGCGGCCTGCAGGTCGCCGAGGTTCAGCAGCGCGGCGGCGGCCCGCCGGGGCGCCCCGGCCCGTTCGGCGACCTCCAGGACGAGCTCGTGCAGCCGGTGCAGGTCGGCAGGGACGGTGGCCGGGGTGAGCGGCAGGGCCCGCAGCAGCGCGGTGACCAGTCGGCCCGCCGAACCGTCCAGGTCGCCCTGTCCGATCGCGTCGCCGACGGCGGTGAGCAGCTGGTCGCGTTCCTCGTCCAGCCAGCGGGCGGCCTGGTCGGCGGTGCGCAGCCGCAGGGGCCCGGGCAGCGGGTCGGGCGACGGACCGGCCCCGGGGGCGAGCAGTGCCTGCGCGGAGTCGACCAGGCGGACGAGGCGTTCCAGCAGCCGGGCACGGGCCAGCTCGACCTCGGCGGGCCGGTCCGCCTCGGCGCGGAGTTCGACCAGCCGCGGATGCATCCACCCGGGAACGCGGTAGCGCGCGGTGCCGTCCGCCGCGGGCGGCTCGGCGGTCAGCAGCTCGCGCTCGGCGAGGTCGGCGAGCAGTCCGGCGGCCTCGGGCGCGGGGCAGCCGACCAGGGCGGAGGCGGTGCGCAGGTCGGCGAGCTGGGCGGGGGCCAGGGTGAGCATCCGCAGCATCCGGGCCCGGGCGGGGGTGAGCGTGCGGTAGAGCAGTTCGAAGGCGCCGCCGAGCGGATCGCCCTCCGGCACGGGCACGGGGCCGTCGGCGGGCAGCAGGTCGCGGGCGCGCCTGCCCTCGCCCGCCGCCGCTTCCGCGCGCTCGGCACGGCGGC
Source organism: Kitasatospora sp. DSM 101779 (assembly GCF_025655475.1). GTDB lineage: Bacteria > Actinomycetota > Actinomycetes > Streptomycetales > Streptomycetaceae > Kitasatospora. The sequence goes on from NZ_JAHTIK010000001.1 coordinate 2,445,009, forward strand.
GGCCGGCCCTGCCCTTGCCGTTCCGGACTCCCCCGCCGTCCGCGTCCTCCGCGGCGCCGACGCCGGGCGGACCGGCGAGTGCCGTTCGGCCGGTGGCGGCGGTGAGGTCGGCGGCCGCGTCGGTGACGGCCGCGCGGGCGTCGGCGCGCAGCCGGACGGCGGTCAGCCGCAGGGCGGCCGGGCGGCAGGCGCACGCATCGGCGAGATCGGCCGCACCGACCGGGTCGCAACTGATCCGGGTGCCGCCGACGAGGTCCCCGAGCAGGCCGACGGCGGCGGCCTGGTCCAGCCCGCCGATGATCACCGGGTCGACGTCCTCGATGCCGGTCAGCGGGCCGCCGGTGGTGGCGAGCAGCAGGGTGCCGGGGCCGGCGCTGAGCAGCGGCCGCAGCTGACCGGCGTCCTTGGCGTCGTCGAGCAGCAGCAGCACCTCGCGGTCGGCGAGCGCCTCGCGCAGCGCGGCGCAGGCCGGGTCGTCGCCGTCCGGCCCGTCCGGTGGCAGCAGGCCGGCCGGGACGGCGCCCAGCTGCTCCAGCAGCCGCCGGGCCGTCCGGCCGGGCGGCACCCGACTGCCGTCGGGCGCGGAGAGCCGGGCGTACAGCACGCCGTCCGGGTACTGGGCGGCCACCGAACGGGCCCAGCGAAGGGCGAGCGCCGTCCGCCCCGATCCGGGGCGGCCGGCCAGCACGACCAGCCGGGCCCCGGCGGCGCCCTGGCCACCGGCCCGGGCGGCGGCGGTCAGGGCGGCGAGTTCGGTGCGGCGGCCGGCGAAGGCTGCGGGTCCGGGCGGCAGGCCGTCCGCGGGGCCGGCCGCTCCGGGGCCGGCGGACCGCTCGTCGATGGTCGCCGTCTTCCTCGCCACCCGTGCCCACTCCTGTCGGTCGCCCGCAGCGGGCCCGCTGCGGGCCCTGCCGCGAAGCGTAGTTCGAACGACCGCCCCCGCCGAGGCCAACCGCCCGTACCGCCCCTCGCATCACCCCCGCGGGTCAAACCCGGTCACCGCTCGGACGGGATGCGTTCCCGGGGGCGCCCCGGACGAGCAGGATCCCCTCAGTCCTGGCGGAAGGGCCGGGCCGGCCAGGGGGAGTCGGCGGGGCGCAGGGCGTCCAGCCCCTGGCCGGTGAGGGCGGCGTGCAGGGCGAGGGTGCCGGTGATCAGGGTGGGGTTGTGCAGTTCGCCGGCCAGGACGAGCCGGATCAGCTCCTCCAGCGGGACGCGGGCGGTCTCGATCTCCAGCTCCTCGCCGTGGGCGGCGTACCGGTCCCCCTCGGCCTCGGAGAGGTCGGTGGCGAGGAAGAGCCGCAGCGCCTCGTCGGTGCCTCCGGGCGAGGTGTAGAAGTCGACGAGCACCCGCCACTCGCCGGCCTTGCAGTGGGCCTCCTCGTAGAGCTCCCGCTGGGCGGCGTGCAGCGGGTTCTCGCCGGGCACGTCCAGCAGGCCGGCGGGCAGCTCCCACAGGCGCTGGCGGACGGGGTGGCGGTACTGGCGCAGGATCAGCACCCGCTGGCGGTCGTCCAGGGCGAGCACCGACACCGAGCCGGGGTGCGTCTGGTAGTCGCGGCGCGCCCAGGAGCCGTCGGGCATCTGCACCTCCTCGGTGCGCACCCCGGTGACCCGGCCCTTGAACGGCGTCTCGCCGGCACGGACGGGCCACTGTTCGGCGGCGTCCCTGATCTGCTGCTGAAAATCCATCGCAGTCCCCTTTTCGTCAGTACGACACAATCTAACCCGACGCACCCTCAGCCTGCGGCCACAACCGTCTTCGAACAGCCGGACGGCGGCCGTGCGGGGGAATCCGCACGACCGCCGTCCGGTCACCGGGAGGACGTTGCCGCGTCCCGGCGTACTGCCCGCCGGGTTACGCGACCCCGGTCTTGATCTTGATGGCCGCGGCGACCAGGCCCGCGAACAGCGGGTGCGGGCGGGTCGGGCGGGACTTCAGCTCCGGGTGCGCCTGGGTGGCGACCAGGTAGGGGTGGACCTCGCGCGGGTACTCGACGTACTCGACCAGGTCACCCTTGGGAGAGAGGCCGGAGAACTGCAGGCCGGTCTTCTCGAGGTCGGCGCGGAAGGCGTTGTTGACCTCGTAGCGGTGGCGGTGGCGCTCCTCGACGTACTGCTCGCCGCCGTACACCTCGCGGACGATCGAGCCCTCGGCGAGCTTGGCCGGGTAGAGGCCCAGGCGCATGGTGCCGCCCAGGTCGCCCTTGCCGTCGACGATCGCGAGCTGCTCGGCCATGGTCGAGATGACGGGGTGCTTGGCGGCCGGGTCGAACTCGGTGGAGTTCGCCTCGGGCAGGCCGGCCAGGTTGCGGGCCGCCTCGATGACCACGCACTGCAGGCCGAGGCAGAGGCCCAGCAGCGGGATCCGGTTCTCACGGCCGTAGGTGATCGCGGCGACCTTGCCGTCCACACCGCGGTCGCCGAAGCCGCCGGGGATGCAGATCGCGTCCACGTCGCCGAGCTGCTCCTGCGCGCCCTCGGGGGTCAGGCAGTCGTCGGAGGTCACCCACTTGATGACGACGCGGGCGTTGTTGGCGAAGCCGCCGGCGCGCAGCGCCTCGGTGACCGACAGGTAGGCGTCCGGCAGGTCGATGTACTTGCCGACCAGGGCGACCTTGACCTCGTGCTGCGGCTCGTGGACGCGGCGCAGCAGGTCGTCCCAGGTGGTCCAGTCGACGTCGCGGAACGGCAGGTCGAGGCGGCGCACCACGTAGGCGTCGAGGCCCTCGCCGTGCAGCACCTTCGGGATGTCGTAGATCGACTTGGCGTCGATGGCCGCGACCACGGCCTCCTCGTCCACGTCGCACATCAGCGAGATCTTGCGCTTGATCGCCTGCGGGACCTCGCGGTCGGCGCGCAGCACGATCGCGTCGGGCTGGATGCCGATGTTGCGCAGCGCGGCGACGGAGTGCTGGGTGGGCTTGGTCTTCAGCTCGCCGGAGGGGCCGATGTACGGCAGCAGCGAGACGTGCACGAAGAAGACGTTGTCCCGGCCGACCTCGTGGCGGACCTGGCGGACGGCCTCCAGGAACGGCAGCGACTCGATGTCGCCGACGGTGCCGCCGACCTCGGTGATGACCACGTCGACGTCCTCGGTTGCCATCCGGCGGATCCGGGACTTGATCTCGTTGGTGATGTGCGGGATGACCTGGACGGTGTCGCCCAGGTACTCGCCGCGGCGCTCCTTGGCGATGACCGTCGAGTACACCTGGCCGGTGGTGACGTTCGCGGAGCCGTGCAGGTTGGTGTCGAGGAACCGCTCGTAGTGGCCGATGTCGAGGTCGGTCTCGGCGCCGTCGTCGGTGACGAAGACCTCACCGTGCTGGAACGGGTTCATGGTGCCCGGGTCCACGTTGAGGTACGGGTCGAGCTTCTGCATCGTCACGCGCAGGCCGCGCGCCTTGAGCAGCGCGCCCAGGCTGGAGGCGGTGAGGCCCTTGCCGAGCGAGGAGGCGACACCCCCGGTGACGAAGAGGTGCTTGGTCGTCACGGCGCGGCCGGCGGCCGACTTACCGGAATGGGGCTGTGCCAAGAGGGGGCTCCCGTGGGTCGCGGTGTCGAGGGTGACTCCCGGTGGCCGGACCTCCCGCTCGTCCGCGCGCCGACGTATCTGCACGCCGGGGCACCGGCGGGGTCGTCGAATCGGCGGATCGGGGGTGGCCCTCAGCTGTGTGCTGCCCACCAGTCCACGGGATACCAGGGTATCAGCGCACCGGACGGGACGCGGTCCGGCCCGGTGCGGCGCGCCCTCGACCGGTGCTCGGCACGTGGTGGAAGGATCAGCTCCGGATGACTCGGACGGATCACCGGTGATCACCCGGGGGGACCAGCCGGGCTGGTCAATCCGGTGCGAGTCCGACGGGGGACGACCCCTGGGCGTGCCCCAGGGCGTTCGACGGACGTATTCTTCTCGGACGCATCGCCGACACCAGAGCACGCGGAGGGCGAGGGGGTCGGCCGACTCCGTTCGGTCCCCGGTGCGCGATCCGGAAGCCCCCCGTCCCGCCCCGCGCCCGGTCAGAGCCAGGGGCCCACCGGCCCCGCCGGGCACCCACGAGCCCTCCCGCCACCCCAACGGACCTCGCGAGTGCCCCGGCCCACCGGCGGGCGGCCCCGGCCCGCCCGTGCCCACCGTCGGCGCAGCCACATCGCGAACTGGGAGACCCACGTGGCCGGCCGTATCGAGGACTACGCACTCATCGGGGACATGCAGACCGCCGCCCTGGTCAGCAGGGACGGGGCGGTGGACTGGCTGTGCCTGCCCCGCTTCGACTCGCCGGCCGTCTTCGCCGGCCTGCTGGGCACCGACGAGCACGGCTTCTGGCGGATCGGCCCCGCCGAGGCGGTGACCGCCGCGCCCGCACCCACGTCCGAGGAGCACCGCGACCACACCTTCCACGCGGACCACTCCGTCGCCGACACCGGCGACCTGCGAATCCCGCCGGCCACCGCCTCCGCCCCGGCGCTGCCCGCCGACCGCCGCACCTACCGCGCCGACTCGCTCGTCCTGGAGCAGGAGTGGGACACCCAGGGCGGCACCGTCCGGGTGATCGACTTCATGCCGCCGCGCCACCTTCTCGGTACCCCCGACGTGCCCCAGATGATCCGGATCGTCGAGGGCGTCACCGGCCGGGTGCGGATGCGCTCGGCCGTCCGGATGCGCTTCAGCTACGGCAAGGTCGTGCCCTGGGTGCACCGGACGGAGCAGCCCGACGGCGGGCACCGCACGGTGGCCGTGGCCGGCCCCGACTCGGTCTGGCTGGACGGCGAGGCCGAGACGTACGGGCGCGACCTGACCACCTACGCCGACTTCACCGTCGGCGAGGGCGAGCGGATCGCCTTCGCCCTCACCTGGCAGGCCTCCCACCTGCCGGCGCCGGCCCCGGCCGACGCGGAGGGCGCGCTGGAGGCCACCGAACGGTTCTGGGCGGAGTGGGTCGGCCACTGCACCTACCGGGGCCCCTACCGGGAGGCCGTGATCCGCTCCCTGATCACCCTCAAGGCGCTCACCTACGCCCCCACCGGCGGCATCGTCGCCGCGCCGACCACCTCGCTGCCCGAGGACATCGGCGGCGAGCGCAACTGGGACTACCGCTACACCTGGCTGCGGGACGCCGCCATCACGCTCTCCTCGCTGATGCGCACCGGCTACCGCGAGGAGGCCCGCGCCTGGCGCGAGTGGCTGCTGCGCGCCGTCGCCGGCGACCCGGAGAACCTGCAGATCATGTACGGCATCGCCGGTGAGCGCGAGCTCACCGAGTCCACCCTGGACTGGCTGCCCGGCTACGAGTCCTCGCTGCCCGTCCGGGTCGGCAACGGCGCCGCCGGGCAGCTGCAGCTCGACGTCTACGGCGAGGTCGTCGAGGCGCTGCACCTCGCCCACATGACCGGACTCGTCCGCAACGACCACGCGCACCAGCTGCAGCTGAAGCTGATCAGCTACCTGGAGAAGCACTGGCGCGAGCCCGACGAGGGCATCTGGGAGGTCCGCGGTCCGCGCCGGCACTTCGTGCACTCCAAGGTGATGGCCTGGGTCGCCGTCGACCGGACGATCCGCCTCCTGGAGGACACCGGCACCGAGGGCCCGCTGGAGCGCTGGAAGGCGCTGCGGGAGGAGATCCACGCGGACGTCTGCGAGAAGGGCTACGACGAGCAGCGCAACACCTTCACCCAGTACTACGGCGGGCAGGAGCTCGACGCCTCGCTGCTGCTCATCCCGCAGGTCGGCTTCCTGCCGCCGGACGACAAGCGGGTGATCGGCACCATCGAGGCGATCCAGCGCGAACTGTCCACCGAGGACGGCTTCGTGCTGCGCTACCCCACCCACGACGAGAACGGCGCCAACGTCGACGGGCTGTCCGGCCACGAGGGCGCCTTCCTCGCCTGCTCGTTCTGGCTCGCCGACGACCTGGCCATGATCGGTCGGGTCTCCGAGGCACGCGAGCTCTTCGACCGGCTGCTGGCGCTGCGCAACGACGTCGGCCTGCTCGCCGAGGAGTGGGACCCGCGGGCCAAGCGCCAGGTCGGCAACTTCCCGCAGGCGTTCAGCCACGTTCCGCTGATCGACACCGCCCTGCGGCTCACCGCCTGCGGCGGCGCCTACGGCGCCGGTCAGCAGCACTGAGGCGCCGCCTGACACGCTGTCGACAAATTGGTGGACGGGCCGTGACCGGCGCCGCAGACTGGCGCCCATGGCTTCTCTCGTACGACACATCACCATCGACTGCGCCGACGCCTACGAGCTCGGCAGCTTCTGGGCCGCCGCGCTGGACGCCTCGCTGCACGAGGACGACCACCCCGGTGACCCCGAGGCGCTGGTCGAGAGCACGGCCGGCACGCTGCTGTTCGTCACCGTGCCGGACCGCAAGAGCGTGAAGAACCGCGTCCACCTCGACCTGCAGCCGCAGGACCGCACCCGGGACGAGGAGGTCGAGCGGCTGCTCGGCCTCGGCGCCACCCCGGTCGCCGACCACCGCCGGCCGGACGGCACCGGCTGGGTCACCCTCGCCGACCCCGAGGGCAACGAGTTCTGCGTCGAGCGCAGCGCCGCCGAGCGCGACGCCGGCTGACGGCCGGCCGGCCGTCAGCCGCGCTGCACCAGTTCGTCGTAGGTGGAGAGCACCTGGGCGACCGTGTCGGACTCGTCCGGCCAGGTGAGCTGCTGCTGACGGCCCGCCTCGGCGAGGGCGGCCCGCCGCTGCGGGTCGTCGATCAGCGCCCGGACGGACCCGGCCAGCGCCGCGGCGTCGCCGTACGGGACCAGCACGGCGGCGTCGCCCACCAGCTCGGGCACCCCGCCGACCGCGGTGGAGACCACCGGCACACCGGCCCGCATCGCCTCCTGGACGACCAGCGAACGGGCCTCCCAGCGGCTGGAGACGACCACCGCGTCGGCGGCGGCCAGCAAATCGGGCACATCGGTGCGGTGGCCGAGCATCCGCACCGGCAGGCCCTCGGCGGCGACCCGCTCCCGCAGCAGCTGGCCGTCCGGGCCGTCACCGGCGATCACCACCAGCGGGTCCAGGTCGCCGAGCCGGCCCGCCGCGTCCAGCAGCAGGCCGAAGGACTTCTGCGGCACCAGGCGGCCGATGGCGAGCAGCAGCGGCCGGGCGGGCTCGTCCTTGCCGTCGAACAGCGCGGCCCGGGCGGCCTCCCGGTCGAGCGTCGCGGGCGGCAGCGGCGGGGCCGCGATCGGGCCGAGCCGGGCGTCGGTCGCACCGAGCTCGCGGGCCCGGGCGACCAGGTCGGAGGAGGCGCCGAGCACCAGGTCGGCGGCGCGCGCCACCCGCCGCTCCATCAGCCGCTGCAGCCGGCGGTCCAGGCCGGTGGCCAGCATCGCGTGGTGCGAGGTCACCACCAGCGGGGTCTCCGGGCGCAGGCCCGGGAAGCGGCCGGCGGTACGCAGCGCAAGATCGGCGAGCAGGCCGGCCCGCAGGCCGTGCGCGTGGACGACGTCCGCGCCGGTGAACGCCCGGCGCAGCTCGCCGATCGCGGCGGCGTCGCTGCGGGCGCCCGCGGTCGGGGTGATGTCCACCGGGTGGAACCGGGCGCCCGTGCGGGAGAAGCCGAAGCGGGTGTCCGCGCTCTCCGGCGCACAGACCGTCACGGTCACCCCGTGTGCGACCAACCCCTGGGCGAGTGAACGCACATGGGCGCCGATGCCCCCGGTACCGGCCGACAGGACGAGCACCGCCCTCAGCTGGCCGGGCTCTTCATGGGCCGCTGCGGCGCCCTTGGCGGCGGAATGGTCCACGTCGTCTCGCTCCGACTCGTTCAGGTGACGAACACCGCCGCCGGACCCCCTGCCCCGGCCCGGGTCGGCCGACGGCTGCCTGCGCCCGCCGGTGGGCGGGGAAGGCGGGTTCCCGCGGACGGTCCTCGGGACTGGAAAGCCATTGTCCAGCCGCCACCATGCCAGGTCGGGCCGGGTCTTGGACAGTCGGCGCCGTGTGCGGGCGCGTCGGGGCCGCTCCCCCGGGCGGAGGAGCGGCCCGGCAACGGGCCCGCCGTCAGCGGCTGCGCGGCGCGCGGGCGGCGGCGAGCAGCTCCTCGGCGTGCGCACGGCCGAGTTCGGAGTCCTCCAGGCCGGCGAGCATCCGGGAGAGCTCGCGGACCCGCTCCTCGTCGCTCAGCGCCTTGACGCCGCTTCGGGTGACGGTGCCGTCGTTGGTCTTCTCCACCACCAGGTGCCGGTCGGCGAACGCGGCGACCTGCGGCAGGTGGGTCACCACCACGACCTGGGCCGACTCGGCGAGCTTCGCCAGCCGGCGGCCGATCTCCACCGCCGCCTTGCCGCCGACGCCCGCGTCGACCTCGTCGAACAGGTAGGTCGGCACCGGGTCGGCACCGGCGAAGACCACCTCGACGGCGAGCATCACCCGGGACAGCTCACCGCCCGAGGCGCCCTTGGCGATCGGCCGCGGCTGCGCCCCCGGATGCGGGGCGAGCAGCACCTCGACCTCGTCCACGCCGTGCGAGCCGTAGGCGACGGTGCGCTCGCCGACCTCCAGACCGGACGGGTCGTCGACCTGGGTGATGGCGAAGCTCACCCGGGCGTGCGGCATGGCGAGTTCGGCGAGTTCCGCGGAGACGGCGGCCGCGAACCGGTCGGCGGCGGCGTACCGGGCGGCCGACACCTCCACCGCAAGCTCCGCCAACTCGGCCCGCAGCTCCGTCTCCTGGGCGCCGAGCTCATCGATCCGCTCGTCGTCGCCGTCGAGTTCGGCGAGCCGCAGCGAGCCGGCCTCGGCCCACTCCAGCACCTCGGCGAGGGTGCCCTCGGCCCCGGCGTACTTGCGCAGCAGCTGCCCGAGGACGGCCCGGCGGTCCTCCACCGCGGCCAGTCGCACCGGGTCGGCGTCCAGGTCGTCGGCGTACCCGGCGAGGTCGCCGGCGACGTCGGCCAGCAGGTAGCCGACCTCGTTCAGCCGGTCGGCGAGGGCGGCGAGCCGCTCGTCGTGGTGGCGGACGGCGTCCAGCGCGCGGCGGGCCTGGGCGACCAGGGTGCCCGCGTCGACCGCGTCCGGGTCGGCCGGGTCACCGGCCAGTGCGGCGTGCGCGAGCGTCGCGGCGGAGGAGAGCGCGTCGGCGTGACCGAGCCGCTCGGCCTCGGCGGCGAGCTCCACGTCCTCGTCGGCCACCGGCTCGGCGGCGGCGACCTCCTCCAGGCCGAAGCGCAGCAGGTCCGCCTCCTGGGCGCGCTCCCGCGCCCGGGTGGTCAGCTCCTCCAGCGTCGCCGACACCTCGCGCAGCCGCCGGTACACCTCGCGGTAGCGGGCCAGCGGCCCGGAGACGGCCTCGCCCGCGTACCGGTCGAGCGCGCCGCGCTGCCGGGAGGGGCGCAGCAGCCGCTGCTGGTCGGTCTGGCCGTGCACCGCGACGAGGTCCTCGCCGAGCTCCGCCAGCAGGCCCACCGGGACGGCGCGGCCGCCGACGTGGGCGCGCGAGCGGCCCTCCGCGGAGACCGTGCGGCTGATGAGCAGTTCACCGTCGTCCAGCTCGGCCCCGGCCTCCAGGGCGCGGGCCACCACCGGGGAGCCCTCGGGCAGGCTGAGCCGGCCCTCGACCACCGCGCGGTCCGAGCCGTTGCGCACCAGCGCCGGGTCGGCCCGGCCGCCGAGCAGCAGGCCGAGGCTGGTCACCACCATGGTCTTGCCCGCGCCGGTCTCGCCCGTCACGGCCGTGAATCCCGGTGCCAGTTCGACCACGGCGTCGTCGATGACGCCAAGATCCCGTATCCGCATCTCGTCCAACACGGAGACGACCTTACGAGGTACCACCGTCGATGCGCGACGAGCCCGGCCCCCGCAGCGCCAAGTTCATCCCTTCCGGTCCGGTTCCCGCGATCCCCCGGACACCCGCCGCCGACCTGCCCCGATCGGCCCCGATCGGCCCCGGGCCGCCCGCGGTCCGCTCAGGCAGCGGACCCTCCGGGCACGGTGCACCAGCGCAGGAAGAACTGGGCGAGCGGTCCGATGGCCAGTGCGTAGGCGATCGTCCCGATCCCGAAGGTGCCGCCGAGCAGGATGCCCGCGGTGAGCACGGTCAGCTCGATGCCGGTGCGGATCAGCCGCAGCGAGCGGCCGGTGCGCCGGTGCAGGCCGGTCATCAGGCCGTCCCGCGGGCCGGGGCCGAGCCGGGCACCGATGTAGAGGCCGGTGGCGAGGCCGTTCAGGACGATCCCGGCGACCAGCAGCGCGATCCGGGCCGGCAGCGCGTGCGGCCCCTCGACCAGCCGCAGGGTGACGTCCATGGCCGCGCCCAGCACCAGCACGTTGCCGACCGTGCCGACGCCGGGCCGCTGCCGCAGCGGCACCCACAGCAGCAGGACGCAGGCGCCGACCAGCGTCACCCAGGTGCCGACGCTCAGCCCGAAGTGCCGCGCCAGGCCCTGGTGGAAGACGTCCCACGGGTTGCCGCCCAGCGAGGCGCGCAGCATCAGGCCCATGCTCACGCCGTACAGCACCAGCCCGGCGGCGAGCTGGGGCACCCGGCGGACCAGCCGGGACGGCGGGCGGGGGGCGTCGCCGCCGGCGGGCGCGGCGGTGTCGGCGGCGGTGTCCGCAGCGGTGCCGGGGGCGGAATCGGCGGTCGGTGGAACGGTCTCGGCGGTGGGCACGGCGGCCATCGGGTCTCCCTTGCGGTGATGCGCGGACTGGCGCCATCATGGGCGGTCCGCACCACCCCCATCCAGGTCCAATTCGAATCAGGTGGACTGGAAAATCCGATGTCCGAGTGGCACACCACGATCACCCCGCCCGCTTTCGCCCGGCTCTTGCGCACGGCCCGCACACCCGAGGGCGACGGCCGCCGCTCCGCGTACCGCACGCTCGCCGGACAGGTCCGGACGCTGCTCGCCGACGGCCGCCTCCCGGTCGGCACCCGGCTGCCCGCCGAACGCGAACTCGCCGCCGAACTGGCGCTCAGCCGCACCACCGTCGCCACGGCCTACGAGGCCCTGCGCACCGACGGCTATCTGCGCAGCCGCCGCGGCGCCGGCAGCTGGACGGTCCTCCCGGAGGGCACCCGGCCGCCCGCCGACGCCCTGCAGCCCGTCCCGCCGGACCAGCGCGACACCGTCATCGACCTCGGCGTCGCCGCACTGCCCGCCCCGCAGCCCCACTTCGGCCGGGCCGCAGCCCGCGCCCTGGAACAGCTGCCCGCGTACGCCGCCGGGCACGGCCACTACCCGACCGGCGTGCCCGTCCTGCGCGAGGCGATCGCCCGCCGCTTCACCGCCCGCGGCCTGCCCACCTCCGCCGACCAGATCCTCGTCACCACCGGCGCCATGGGCGCCCTGCAGCTCGCCCGGCGGGCCCTGCTCGGCCGCGGCGACCGGGTCGCCGTCGAGGCGCCCAGCTACGCCCACAGCCTGCAGCTGCTGCGCCGGGCCGGTGCCCGCCTCGTCCCCGTCCCACTGGCCCGTCCCACCGGGCCGGCGGCGCAGTGGGACCTCGCCGCCTGGCGCCGCGCCCTGCGCGACACCGCCCCCAGGGTGGCGTACGTCGTCCCGGACTTCCACAACCCGACCGGCGCACTCGTCCCCGAGGAGCAGCGCCGCGCCCTGCTGGCCGCCGCCCGCACCGCCGGCACGGTGCTGCTCGTCGACGAGACCACCGCCGAACTCGGCTGGGGCACCGACGACAGCGCCCTGCCCAGGCCGGTCGCCGCCCTCGACCGCACCGCCCAGGTGGTCACCGTCGGCTCGGCCAGCAAGCTGCTCTGGGGCGGCCTGCGGATCGGCTGGCTGCGCGCCACGCCCGCCCTGGTGCGGCAGTTGGCCTCGGACCGGGTGTTCGGCGACGTCGGGACGCCCGTCCTCGACCAGCTGATCGCCGCCGAGATGATCGCCGAACAGCTCGACGAGGTCCGCGCGCACCAGCTGCAGCGGCTCCGGGCCAGCGCCGACGCCCTCGCCGCGGAACTACGACTGCGGCTCCCCGACTGGGAGTTCACCCTGCCGCCGGGCGGACTCGCACTCTGGCTCGCCACCGCCGGCACCTCCGGGACGGCACTCGCGCGGGCGGGCGAGCGGATCGGCGTCCGGCTCGCGGCGGGTGCCCGGTTCGGCGTGGACGGCGCCTTCGAGAACCACCTTCGCATCCCCCTCACCGTGCCGCCGGCCGCCGCACCGGCCGCCGTGGAACGGCTCGCCGAGGCCGCCGCGCGGGCCGCCCGCGGCAGCAACCGGGCGTCGGCGGCCGGCGACCCCCAGCCGCTCGCGGTCTGACCCGGCGTCGCCGGTTCCCCGCGGCCGACCGGCCGTCACCGACCCGTACGGCCGCGGGACATCAGTGGTGGTTGCCCCCACGGCCGCGCCAACCCGTCACCGGCAGCGCGAACTTGGCCACCAGCCGGTCGGTGAACGGCGCCCGGTGCAGCCGCGCGAGCCGCACCGGCGTCTTGCCCCGGCGCACCTCCACCCGTGCCCCGGCGGGGAGTTCGACCGAGCGGCGCCCGTCCAGCCAGAGCACCCCGTGCGGGGTCTTCTGCTGCACCTCCACCGCCAGCACCGACTCGGGCGAGGTCACCAGCGGCCGGGCGAACAGCGCGTGCGCACTGATCGGCACCATCAGCAGCGCCTCCACCTCGGGCCACACCACCGGCCCGCCGCCCGAGAACGCGTAGGCCGTCGACCCGGTCGGCGTCGCACAGACCACCCCGTCGCAGCCGAAGTTGGACACCGGCCGGCCGTCGACCTCGGTGACCACCTCCAGCATCCGCTCCCGGGCCGCCTTCTCGATCGACGCCTCGTTCAGCGCCCAGTCCTCGTGGATCACGTCCCCGTTGGTGCGCACCAGGACGTCGACCGTCATCCGCTCCTCGACCTCGTAGTCGGCGTCGACCACCCGCTCGACCACGACCGCCAGGTCGTCCCGCTCGGCCTCCGCGAGGAAGCCCACCCGCCCCAGGTTGATCCCGAGCATCGGCAGCCCCGACTCGCGGGCCAGCTCCGCCCCCCGCAGCAGCGTGCCGTCGCCGCCCGCGACGAGGATCAGCTCGCAGCCGTCCGCCGCCCCGTGCCCGCCCGGCACCCGCTCGACCCCCTCCGGCAGGTCGAGGCCGACCGCCTCGGACGCCAGCAGCCGGATCCTGATCCCCGCCTTCAGCAGGCCGTGCACCAGCCCTTCCACGCTGCGCAGCGCCGCCTCACGGCCGGTGTGCGCGATCAGGAAGACCGTACGTTCCTCGCTCATGCCCGCTGCCCTCTCCCTAACGTCTTCCGGATCGTCGTCGATCCGTACGGCCACCACCACGCTGCGGCGGGGGCAGGACGTCCGTCCAGCACCCTATCGGGGGCCCTCCGCGACGGCCCGGTCCGCCTCGGCCGGGTCCAGCTGCGGCGCGTCCCGCCGCAGCCACAGGAAGTACTCGACGTTGCCGGACGGCCCCGGCAGCGGGCTGGCCGTGACCGCCCGCACTCCCAGCCCGAGCCGCCAGGCCTCCCCTGCTACCTGACGGATCGTCTCGGCCCGGAGTTCCGGACTGCGCACCACACCGCCGCTGCCGAGCCGTTCCTTGCCGATCTCGAACTGTGGCTTGACCATCAGCACCAGGTCTGCATCCGGCGCACAGCAGCCCGCCAGGGCCGGCAGCACCAGCCCCAGCGAGATGAATGACAGATCGCCCACCACCAGGTCGACCGGCGTCCCGCCGATCCCCTCCACGGTCAGCTCCCGCACGTTGGTGCGGTCCATCACGGTGACCCGCTCGTCGCTCTGCAGCGACCAGGCCAGCTGCCCGTAGCCGACGTCGACCGCCAGGACGTGCGCCGCCCCGGTCCGCAGCAGCACGTCGGTGAAGCCGCCGGTCGACGCACCGGCGTCCAACGCCCGCCGCCCCTCGACCACCAGGCCCTGCGGGACGAACGCGGCGAACGCGCCCGCCAGCTTGTGGCCGCCGCGCGACACGTAGTCCGGGTCGCTGTCGTCCTTCGCCACCACGACCGCCGCCGAGGTCTCCACCTGGGTGGCCGGCTTGGTCGCGGTGGTGCCGCCGACCGTCACCCGGCCTGCCGCGATCAGTTCGCTCGCGTGCTCCCGCGACCGGGCCAGCTTGCGGCGCACCAGCTCCGCGTCGAGTCGGCGTCGTGCCACTGCCACTGCTGTTCCATCTCCTACACGCCGCTCCGGCCGGCACGGCCGGAGCGGGCGGTCACTCGTCGTCGAGGGCGGCCAGGATGTCCGTGAGCCGCTGGTGAACATCTTCGTACACCGCGGGGTGCGCCTCGGTCTCCGCCCCGTCCAGCGCCTCCAGCCGGGCCAGCGCGTCGTCCACCGGCGGGTGACCGGTGCGGGCGGGCTGCTCAGGCACCGCCGTCCTCCTTCGGGGGCTGGCGGCGGGTCACCGTCTTCTTGACGACGGTCTTCTTCCCCGCCGCCTTCTTCACGGTGGCCGGCTGCGCGGCGGTGCGCTTCGCGGTCGCCTTGCGGGTGGTGGTCTTCTTGGTGGTCGTCTTCTTCGCGGTGGTCTTCTTCGCGGTCGTCTTCCTGGCCGCGGTCCGGTCGGCGGCGGTCTTCTCTGCGGCGGCCTCGGCTGCCGTGCTGCCGCCTGCCGTACCGCCGTCTGCCGTGGTCCCGTCTGCGGCGGCCGGCTGCTCGGCGGTCTTCTTCGCCGGCGTGCGCTTCGCGGGCGCCTTCTTCGCGGCACCGCTCGGCGCCGCGGCGGCCTTCCCGGCCTCCGGCGCGGCCTCGGCCGCCGGCTGGGCGGCGGCCTCGGGGCGTGCCGGACCGGGCCGCGGCTCGGTGACCACCGGCTCGGGCTCCCCGTCGTCCCACCCGGCGTCGAACAGGCCGTCCGCCCGGTTCGCGGGCTTCGCGGCCGCGGGCGGCGCCGACGCGGTCTCGTCCTCATCGTCGACCGACCGGAGCTTGCCCTCCAGGTAGCTCAGCACGACGCCGACCTTCACCATCTGGTCGCCGACCCGCTCGAACACCCGCTCCACCTCGCCACGGGCCACCCCGACCGCGAGATCGACACCGGCCCGGCCGACCGTCACCGCCTCGGTCGCCAATATCTGCAGCGACCGCACCGAGGGCGGCACCTGCTCGGCGACCCGCTTCTCCACCGCGGCGACATCCACGCCGCTGCGCTCCAGCAGGTCCGACGCCGCCCCCACCACCCGGCGGCCCGCCTCCTCCGCGATCCCCGCCGCGACCACCACCACGCCCCGCACTGCATCACGCAGCATCCGAACGCCTCCTCCGCTTGCCCGGGTCCGCTCCGACGCTACCCCGTACCGCCCCCGCACCGCTGCACCGCACGACCGGCCGGGTTCCCCCACTGGGTTAGCGTGGGGGCGATCGGACGGCCGCCCGGCCCTCCGACCGTGGTCGACGGGAGCAGGACGCGATGGCCAGCATCGAGGAGTGCCGCGCGGCACTGGAACAGCTCAGCCGCAACCTGGCCGGCTCCGACGGCGACGTCCGCAAGGCGGCAGCCCTGGACCGCTCGCTGACCTGCCACCTCACCGACCTCGACCTGACCTTCACCGGCCGCCTGCGCGACGGCCGGATCGCCGACGTGACCGAGGCCCCCGGCAAGCCCGCCACCAAGGCCGACATCCGACTCGCGATGTCCGGCGACGACCTGGTCGCCCTCGTCGGCGGACGGCTCAACTTCGCCTCGGCCTGGGCCGCCGGCCGCGTCCGCCTGGAGGCCGGCTTCCGCGACCTGCTGCGGCTGCGCACCCTGCTCTGACCGCCGCCCGACCGCCCGGCGGGGCAGCCGGGCCCGGACGGCCCGGCCTCAGAAGCCGAGGTCGGCCAGCGCCTTCCGCCCGTCCGCGGGAGTGCCGTCCGCGTCCATCGCCGTCCAGGCCGCCGCGCACAGCGCCCGCAGGCCGTCCCACCGGTCGCCGGAGCCGTCGAGCGTCAGCACGCCGTCCGTCGCCCGGGCGGTCCAACCACCGCACGCGTGCCCGCCGTCGGCCTCGGAGACCTCCGGCTGGGCGGTGAGCAGACCGCGCAGGTCGGCCGCCAGGTACGTCGGCCGGTGCTCGACCGGTGCAGCGAGCAGCTGGGCGGGCGTGGCGATGCCGGTGAACACCAGCAGGCTGTCGACCCCGCCGTTGAAGGCGCCCTCGATGTCGGTGTCCAGCCGGTCGCCGACCACCAGCGGCCGCTGCGCGCCGGTGCGGATCACCGTCTCGCGGTGCATCGGCGGCAGCGGCTTGCCCGCCACCTGCGGCTCCTTGCCGGTCGCCGCCCGGACGGCCGCCACCAGCATGCCGTTCCCCGGCGCGATGCCGCGCCCGGTCGGCACGGTCAGGTCCGTGTTGGAGGCGATCCAGGGCAGCCCCGCGGCCACCGCGTACGAGGCCTCCGCGAGGTCCTTCCAGCCGAGCGACGGGTCGAAGCCCTGCACCACCGCCACCGGCTGCTCGTCCATCGACCGGACGGCGACCAGGCCGTGCTCGGCCAGCGCCTCGACCAGGCCGGCGCCGCCGCACACCAGCACCTTCGACCCGGCCGGCACCTCCGCCGCGACCAGCCGGGCCGCCGCCTGCGCCGAGTTGATCACGTCCGCGGCCTCCGCCGGCACGCCGAGCTCGGTCAGGTGCTCGGCCACCACCCGCGGCGGCCGGGAGGCGTTGTTGGTGACGTAGGCCAGCCGCATCCCGGCGTCCCGCGCGGTGGCCAGGGATTCCACGGCGTGCTCGATCGCGTGCGGCCCGGCGTAGACGACGCCGTCCAGGTCCAGCAGTGCGGTGTCGTACGCCTCGGTGAGCGGCCGGTCGGACCCGCCCGGAGCGGTCCGCCCCCGGCCCGCTCCGGTGGTGGCCGCTCCGGTGGTCGTCGCTGCAGTGGCCCGGCTGGTCGCGGTGTCCGTCATCGCCTGCTCGTCCTCGTTCCGTCGTCGTGCACCGTCGTGCGTCGTCGTGCGTCGTCGCCCGGGCCGCGGCGCCGTTGCCGCACCTCACTCCCCGCCGTCGGGCTCCTCCGGCGGCGCCAGGTAGCCCGGCGCCCCGGGCATCAGCGGCCCGAAGGCCCCGGCCCGCGCGGCGAGCGTCGCCCTGGTCTGCCTCAGCGCAGCCCGGTAGTGGGCGTTCTCCGGTCGCATGGCGACCGCCAGCGCCAGGTGCTCGGCGGACGCATCGAAGTCGCCCAGCCGGGCCGCCGCCACGCCCCACCCGAACTGAGCGTAGTCGTCGGACGGATCGGCCAGCGCAACGGCCCGGAAGCTCTCCAGCGCCGCCGCGTACGAACCGGCGTCGAACTGGGCGCGGGCCAGTGCCTCCCGGATCGACCGGGAACCCGGCTCCGCCTCGGCGGCACGCGCCAGCAACTGCACGGCCGCCGCCGGGTGCCGCTGGTCCAGCAGCTGCACCCCGCGCCGGAACCAGTCGTACACGTCGCCCTCGGGCGCGCCCGTCCCCTCGCTGCCGCCCACCCGCTCCTGGCCTCCGCTCATGCCGTCCCTCGCTCCCCGTCCCGGCCCGGGCCCGTCACCGGGCGCCCCGGCCTCTCCACCGATCTGGCAACACTCCCCACCCGGTGAACATGCCCCGATCCGCGCCCGTGATCACGTCCCCGGGGCACCCCGCGGTGCGTGCACTGATACCGATACGGAGGGACGCCGCCTCGCCTGCTGCGATCCTGTACGTGAACACCGGCCCCCCGATCGGAGGCAGGGGTTTCCACGCGAGGAGATTCGATGAGTGCACCCAGTGCGGACAGCGGAGCTGCGGCTCCGGCGGGCGGCCCCGGCGACCCCGGGCACGTCGCGACCGCAGGGCTGTCCCTGTCCCCCTTCCGCGGCCTGCGGTACGTCCCGGACCGGGTCGGTACCCTCGCCGCGGTCACGTCGCCGCCGTACGACGTGGTCGACCCCGGCCGCCGGCAGGACCTGGAGACCGCCGACCCGCACAACGTGGTCCGGCTGATCCTCCCCCGCCCCGAACCGGAGGACGCCGGGGACCGTCCCGACCGCGACACCCGCTACCGGCACGCCGCCCGGCTGCTCGCCGAATGGCAGTCGCAGGGCGTCCTCGCGGCCGACCCGGTGCCCGCGCTGTACGTCTACGAGCAGCGCACCCACGAGGCCGGCGGCGGCACCCTGCAGCGCGGCCTGATCGGCGCCCTCGCCGTCAGCGGCCGCGAGGCCGGCGTCGTCCTGCCGCACGAGGACGTCATGCCGCGCCCGGTGGCCGACCGGGTGGGCCTGATGCGCACGACCCGCGCCAACCTCGAACCGCTGCTGCTCACCTACCGCGGCAACGGCGGCGCCGCCGGCGTGATCGAGCGCGCCGCCGGCCGCGAGCCGCTGCTCGCCACCACGACCAGCGACGGCACCGACCACCGCCTCTGGGCGGTCACCGACCCCGCCGACTTCGCCGAGGTCACCCGCGACCTCGCCACCTGCCGGGCCCTGATCGCCGACGGCCACCACCGCTGGGAGATGTACCTGCGGCTGCAGCGCGAGCACCGCCACCTGCCGCGCAGCCCCTGGGACCGCGGCATGGTGCTGCTCGTCGACACGGCCCGCTACCCGCTCAACGTGCGGGCGATCCACCGCGTCCTGTACCGCCTGCCGGTCGCCACCGCGGTCGCCGCGCTCGGCCCGCACTGGCAGGTCAAGGAGGTGCCCGGACCGCTGGACGCCGCACTGCAGGCCCTCGCCGAGGCCAAGGAGCACGGCGGCAACGCCTTCGTACTGACCGGCGGGGACGGGGTGTACCGGCTGGTCGGCGAACCGGACGAGGAGCGGATCGCCGCCACCGTCCGCACCGACCGGCCCGAGGAGTGGCGCCGGCTGGACGCCACCGTGCTGCACGAGACGCTGCTGGAGCACACCTGGCAGGTCCCGGACGCCCCCGACCACATCGGATACCTGCACACCGCGCGTGCCGCCGAGCAGGAGGCCGCCCGTAGCGGCGGCACCGCCGTCCTGCTCCACCCGGTCGAGGAGCGGGTCGTCCGGCGGCTGGCCGAACAGGGCGTCACCATGCCGCGCAAGTCGACCTCCTTCGGCCCGAAGCCCGCGACCGGCCTGGTGCTCCGCTCCCTCACGCTCGGCTGAGGCCGGCCCCACCGCGCACGAGGACGCACTTGGACGCACAACGGCGGAGGGCCCCACCGCAGCCGCGGTGGGGCCCTCCGTCACTCGGGTCCCGGGGGACGCCGGATCAGTCGCGCCTCGGCTCGCCCTCGCCGCCGTCCTTCGCCTCGGACTCCTCGACCTCGTCGATCTCGAGGTCGTCCTCGTCGTAGTACTCCTCGACGTCTTCCTCGTCCTCGTAGATGACGCGGTCGTCGCCGATCTCGTCGTGCGCGATCTTGCGGACGGGGGCCTCGGCCTGCTCGGCCTCCTCCTCCGCCTCGCTCTCCTCGAGCGCGTCGACGAACTCCAGGCCGTCGATCTCGGCCAGCCGCTCCGAGGCGTTGGTGGAACCCTCGGTGTCGGCCTCGGCCGCCTTCGCGAACCAGTCGCGGGCCTCCTCGCCGCGCCCGGCGGCGATCAGCGCCTCCGCGTAGGCGTACCGCAGACGGGCGGTCCACGGGTGGATGGCGCTGGACGCGAGCTCGGGGCTCTGCAGCGTCACCACGGCGGCGTCGAACTGCTCCATGTCGCTGCGGGCACCCGCGGCGACCAGGCGCATCTCGACCTGGCCGGCCTTGTCCAGCTGCTTCACCTCGGGCTCGCCGGCCATCGCCAGCGCCCGCTCCGGACGGCCCAGGCCGCGCTCGCAGTCCGCCATCACCGGCCACAGGTCGGCACGGCCGGTCATCCGGCGGGCGGCGCGGAACTCGGTCAGCGCCTCCGAGTAACGCTGCGTCATGTAGGAGGCGAAACCGGCCGCCTCACGGACGCTCGCGACGCGCGAGGCCAGCCGCAGCGCGACCCGCGAGTACTTGTAGGCCTCCTCCGGCTCGCTGTCGAGCAGGCGGGCGACCATCACCAGGTTGCGCGCGACGTCGTCGGCCAGCGTCTTCGGCAGGCTCTTCAGGTCCTGGCGCACATCGGCGTCGATCTCGAACCCGGTGACGTCCTCCGGGATCGGCAGCCGCTGGACGGGCTCCTGGGAGCCACGACGGTCGTCGTAGTCCCGGCGGTCGTCCCGGCGGCCCTCGAAGCGCCCGCCCCGGTCCCCGCGGTCCCCGTACGGCCGGCCGGCACCGCGCCCACCGCGGTCGTCACGGCCGCGGTAGCCACCACCCGACGGACGGTCGCCGTACGACGGGCGGTCGTCGCGACGCGGACGGTCACCGTAGGACGGCCGCTCGTCACGGCCGCGGTAGCCACCGCCGCCACCGGACGGACGGTCGCCGTACGACGGGCGGTCGTCGCGACGCGGACGGTCCCCGTAGGACGGACGCTCGTCACGACGGAACTCACCACGGGGGCGGTCGTCACGACGCGGACGGTCACCGTAGGACGGGCGCTCGTCACGACGGAACTCACCACGCGGGCGGTCGTCACGACGCTCACGGTCCCCGTAGGACGGGCGGTCGTCACGACGCGGGCGGTCGCCGTACGAGGGGCGGTCGTCGCGGCCGCGGTAGCCACCGCCACCACCGGACGGACGGTCCCCGTACGACGGACGGTCGTCGCGACGCGGACGGTCACCGTACGACGGGCGGTCATCGCGACGCGGACGGTCACCGTACGACGGGCGGTCATCGCGACGCGGACGGTCACCGTACGACGGGCGGTCATCGCGACGCGGACGGTCACCGTACGACGGGCGGTCGTCGCGACGCGGACGGTCACCGCCACCACCGGACGGACGGTCCCCGTACGACGGACGGTCATCGCGACGCGGACGGTCACCGTACGACGGACGCTCGTCACGACGGAACTCACCACGCGGGCGGTCGTCACGACGCTCACGGTCCCCGTAGGACGGGCGGTCGTCACGACGCGGACGGTCACCGTACGACGGGCGGTCGTCGCGACGCGGACGGTCACCGCCACCACCGGACGGACGGTCCCCGTACGACGGACGGTCGTCACGACGCGGACGGTCACCGTACGACGGGCGGTCATCGCGACGGGGGCGGTCGCCGTACGACGGGCGGTCGTCGCGGCCGCGGTAGCCACCGCCACCACCGGACGGACGGTCCCCGTACGACGGACGGTCGTCACGACGCGGACGGTCACGGTCGTCACGGCGGTAGCCGCCCTCGCCGCGGTCGTCACGGCGCGGGCCGCGGTCGCGGTCGTTAGACCAGCCCCCGCGCGACCGGGGCTGGTAGCCGCGGCCGTCGTCCGATCGACGCTCGGGACGGTCCTGGGGCGGGTTCGACATTCCGGTGGCTCCTTCTGCTGCTTCAACTCGGCCGTTTCGACGTCCGTCGGCAGCGACACCAACGCCCTGTACGGCCCGGCGGCGACCATACGGCCACACGCCTCTTCCATTGTCCGGCATCGGGTGCCGAGCCGCGTCCGGGCTCGAACTCCCTTGCCGTGGTTGCTCGTTCGTGTCCGCGGAAAACGCAAAAGGCCGCGGCCCCAGCGAATCGCTGGGGCCGCGGCCTTTGAATAATTGTTCGGCGGCGTCCTACTCTCCCACAGGGTCCCCCCTGCAGTACCATCGGCGCTACGAGGCTTAGCTTCCGGGTTCGGAATGTAACCGGGCGTTTCCCTCGTGCTATGACCACCGAAACCCTATCGGGTATTCAGCGAAACACACTTTTCAGTTGATAAGTGTTACTTCGTTCGCCGGCGATAGCTGTTCGCTACCCGGGAACCACACAGTGAACGCGAGCGTCTGAGGACAAGCCCTCGGCCTATTAGTACCGGTCAACTCCACCCATTACTGGGCTTCCATATCCGGCCTATCAACCCAGTCGTCTACTGGGAGCCTTACCCTCTCAAGGAGGTGGGAGTGCTCATCTCGAAGCAGGCTTCCCGCTTAGATGCTTTCAGCGGTTATCCCTCCCGAACGTAGCCAACCAGCCATGCCCTTGGCAGGACAACTGGCACACCAGAGGTTCGTCCGTCCCGGTCCTCTCGTACTAGGGACAGCCCTTCTCAACACTCCTACGCGCACAGCGGATAGGGACCGAACTGTCTCACGACGTTCTAAACCCAGCTCGCGTACCGCTTTAATGGGCGAACAGCCCAACCCTTGGGACCTACTCCAGCCCCAGGATGCGACGAGCCGACATCGAGGTGCCAAACCATCCCGTCGATATGGACTCTTGGGGAAGATCAGCCTGTTATCCCCGGGGTACCTTTTATCCGTTGAGCGACGGCGCTTCCACAAGCCACCGCCGGATCACTAGTCCCTACTTTCGTACCTGCTCGACCCGTCAGTCTCACAGTCAAGCTCCCTTGTGCACTTACACTCAACACCTGATTGCCAACCAGGCTGAGGGAACCTTTGGGCGCCTCCGTTACCCTTTAGGAGGCAACCGCCCCAGTTAAACTACCCACCAGACACTGTCCCTGATCCGGATCACGGACCCAGGTTAGACATCCAGCACGACCAGAGTGGTATTTCAACGGCGACTCCACAACAACTGGCGTTGCTGCTTCACAGTCTCCCACCTATCCTACACAAGCCGAACCGAACACCAATATCAAGCTATAGTAAAGGTCCCGGGGTCTTTCCGTCCTGCTGCGCGAAACGAGCATCTTTACTCGTAATGCAATTTCACCGGGCCTGTGGTTGAGACAGTCGAGAAGTCGTTACGCCATTCGTGCAGGTCGGAACTTACCCGACAAGGAATTTCGCTACCTTAGGATGGTTATAGTTACCACCGCCGTTTACTGGCGCTTAAGTTCTCAGCTTCGCCCGACCGAAATCGGACTAACCGGTCCCCTTAACGTTCCAGCACCGGGCAGGCGTCAGTCCGTATACATCGCCTTACGGCTTCGCACGGACCTGTGTTTTTAGTAAACAGTCGCTTCTCGCTGGTCTCTGCGGCCACCCCCAGCTCAGACCGTAAAGGTCGTCACCAGGGCTGGCCCCCCTTCTCCCGAAGTTACGGGGGCATTTTGCCGAGTTCCTTAACCACAGTTCACCCGAACGCCTCGGTATTCTCTACCTGACCACCTGAGTCGGTTTGGGGTACGGGCCGCCATGAAACTCGCTAGAGGCTTTTCTCGACAGCATAGGATCATCCACTTCACCACAATCGGCTCGGCATCAGGTCTCAGCCTCAATGAGTGACGGATTTGCCTATCACTCGGCCTACACCCTTACCCCGGGACAACCACCGCCCGGGCTGGACTACCTTCCTGCGTCACCCCATCGCTCACCTACTACCACCTTGGGCCACCGGCTCCACCACTCCCCTTCACCCGAAGGATCCGGGACGGCTTCACGGGCTTAGCATCAGAGGGTTCAGCGTTGGCGCTTCAAAGCGGGTACGGGAATATCAACCCGTTGTCCATCGACTACGCCTGTCGGCCTCGCCTTAGGTCCCGACTTACCCTGGGCAGATCAGCTTGACCCAGGAACCCTTGGTCAATCGGCGCAAGAGTTTCCCACTCTTGTATCGCTACTCATGCCTGCATTCTCACTCGTGAACCGTCCACGACTCGATTCCTCGGCCGCTTCACCCGGCACACGACGCTCCCCTACCCATCACAGCCTCCGTTGGGAGTATTGCTGCAATGACACGACTTCGGTGATGTGCTTGAGCCCCGCTACATTGTCGGCGCGGAATCACTTGACCAGTGAGCTATTACGCACTCTTTCAAGGGTGGCTGCTTCTAAGCCAACCTCCTGGTTGTCTCTGCGACTCCACATCCTTTCCCACTTAGCACACGCTTAGGGACCTTAGTCGGTGTTCTGGGCTGTTTCCCTCTCGACCATGGAGCTTATCCCCCACAGTCTCACTGCCGCGCTCTCACTTACCGGCATTCGGAGTTTGGCTAAGGTCAGTAACCCGGTGAGGCCCATCGCCTATCCAGTGCTCTACCTCCGGCAAGAAACACGCGACGCTGCACCTAAATGCATTTCGGGGAGAACCAGCTATCACGGAGTTTGATTGGCCTTTCACCCCTAACCACAGGTCATCCCCCAGGTTTTCAACCCTGGTGGGTTCGGTCCTCCACACGGTCTTACCCGCGCTTCAACCTGCCCATGGCTAGATCACTCCGCTTCGGGTCTTGGGCATGCAACTCAAACGCCCTATTCGGACTCGCTTTCGCTACGGCTACCCCACACGGGTTAACCTCGCTACACACCGCAAACTCGCAGGCTCATTCTTCAAAAGGCACGCAGTCACAGTCCGAAGACTGCCCCCACGGCTTGTAGGCACACGGTTTCAGGTACTATTTCACTCCGCTCCCGCGGTACTTTTCACCATTCCCTCACGGTACTATCCGCTATCGGTCACCAGGGAATATTTAGGCTTAGCGGGTGGTCCCGCCAGATTCACACGGGATTTCTCGGGCCCCGTGCTACTTGGGAGATGAGCAAGCAAGCCGCTAATGTTTCGTCTACGGGGGTCTTACCCTCTACGCCGGACCTTTCGCATGTCCTTCGACTACACCAACGGTTTCTGACTCGCCGACCGGCCGGCAGACCGATCAAGCTCATTCCCACAACCCCCCGAGCGCAACCCCTGCCGGGTCTCACACGCTCAAGGTTTAGCCTCATCCGGTTTCGCTCGCCACTACTCCCGGAATCACGGTTGTTTTCTCTTCCTGCGGGTACTGAGATGTTTCACTTCCCCGCGTTCCCTCCACTTACCCTATGTGTTCAGGTAAGGGTGACAGCCCATGACGACTGCCGGGTTTCCCCATTCGGACACCCCCGGATCAAAGCTCGGTTGACAGCTCCCCGGGGCCTATCGCGGCCTCCCACGTCCTTCATCGGTTCCTGGTGCCAAGGCATCCACCGTGCGCCCTTAAAAACTTGGC
Organism: Kitasatospora sp. DSM 101779; assembly: GCF_025655475.1. Lineage (GTDB taxonomy): Bacteria > Actinomycetota > Actinomycetes > Streptomycetales > Streptomycetaceae > Kitasatospora. The sequence goes on from NZ_JAHTIK010000001.1 coordinate 2,469,831, forward strand.
CACAGATGCTCGCGTCCACTGTGCAGTTCTCAAACAACGACCAGACACCCACCATCCACACCCGAGAGTGCATCAAGTGGAGCCGGCATCCACGAGGAAACCTTCGTTCCCTCAGGACCCAACAGCGTGCCCGACCCGAACAGTTCACATCACGCGTTCCACGCCGAAGCAGTACTAGCGTCCATGACTCTGTCCGTGCCGAATAGTCAACGTTCCACCCATGAGCTAGCACTCCGGAACACTCGTCCGAAGCTGCCGTGCGCTCCTTAGAAAGGAGGTGATCCAGCCGCACCTTCCGGTACGGCTACCTTGTTACGACTTCGTCCCAATCGCTGGTCCCACCTTCGACGGCTCCCTCCCAAGGGTTAGGCCACCGGCTTCGGGTGTTACCGACTTTCGTGACGTGACGGGCGGTGTGTACAAGGCCCGGGAACGTATTCACCGCAGCATGCTGATCTGCGATTACTAGCAACTCCAACTTCATGGGGTCGAGTTGCAGACCCCAATCCGAACTGAGACCGGCTTTTTGGGATTCGCTCCGCCTCACGGCATCGCAGCCCTTTGTACCGGCCATTGTAGCACGTGTGCAGCCCAAGACATAAGGGGCATGATGATTTGACGTCGTCCCCACCTTCCTCCGAGTTGACCCCGGCAGTCTCCTGTGAGTCCCCGACATTACTCGCTGGCAACACAGAACAAGGGTTGCGCTCGTTGCGGGACTTAACCCAACATCTCACGACACGAGCTGACGACAACCATGCACCACCTGTACACCGACCACAAGGGGGCTGATATCTCTACCAGTTTCCGGTGTATGTCAAGCCTTGGTAAGGTTCTTCGCGTTGCGTCGAATTAAGCCACATGCTCCGCTGCTTGTGCGGGCCCCCGTCAATTCCTTTGAGTTTTAGCCTTGCGGCCGTACTCCCCAGGCGGGGAACTTAATGCGTTAGCTGCGGCACCGACGACGTGGAATGTCGCCAACACCTAGTTCCCAACGTTTACGGCGTGGACTACCAGGGTATCTAATCCTGTTCGCTCCCCACGCTTTCGCTCCTCAGCGTCAGTAATGGCCCAGAGATCCGCCTTCGCCACCGGTGTTCCTCCTGATATCTGCGCATTTCACCGCTACACCAGGAATTCCGATCTCCCCTACCACACTCTAGCCTGCCCGTATCGAATGCAGACCCGGGGTTAAGCCCCGGGCTTTCACATCCGACGCGACAGGCCGCCTACGAGCTCTTTACGCCCAATAATTCCGGACAACGCTCGCACCCTACGTATTACCGCGGCTGCTGGCACGTAGTTAGCCGGTGCTTCTTCTGCAGGTACCGTCACTTGCGCTTCTTCCCTGCTGAAAGAGGTTTACAACCCGAAGGCCGTCATCCCTCACGCGGCGTCGCTGCATCAGGCTTTCGCCCATTGTGCAATATTCCCCACTGCTGCCTCCCGTAGGAGTCTGGGCCGTGTCTCAGTCCCAGTGTGGCCGGTCGCCCTCTCAGGCCGGCTACCCGTCGTCGCCTTGGTAGGCCATTACCCCACCAACAAGCTGATAGGCCGCGGGCTCATCCTGCACCGCCGGAGCTTTCCACCAACCCCCATGCAGAGGAAGGTCGTATCCGGTATTAGACCCCGTTTCCAGGGCTTGTCCCAGAGTGCAGGGCAGATTGCCCACGTGTTACTCACCCGTTCGCCACTGATCCACCCCGAAGGGCTTCACCGTTCGACTTGCATGTGTTAAGCACGCCGCCAGCGTTCGTCCTGAGCCAGGATCAAACTCTCCGTGAATGATTACCCGTCATCGGGTGCACACTCGCGTTGAGCGGCACGGCAACCACCGGAATAGGTGGCCCCGCGCACTGCGTCCTCGCTGTGTTATTTCAAAAGGAATCTCCAACCGATCGATTGCCCGACCGGCCGGGGATGTCAACATATCTGGCGTTGACTTTTGGCACGCTGTTGAGTTCTCAAGGAACGGACACTTCCTTCGGACCGCCTTCCAGCGGACCCTCCGGGCGTTTCGCTCTTTCGTGTTTCCAGCTTATCAGATCCGCACCCGGCTGTTTTTCCGGGGCTTTTCGGATTCGCTTTCCGCCTTTCGGCGCCCCCGAACTCTAGCAGAGTTTTTCGCGCACATTTCCCGGCCGATTTCTCGAAGGGGTGTGCGACGGTCGACTCGTCGGAGGGAGGGGGCCGTTACCGGTTCGCAACCAGTTTCGGCGACTCGTCCAACGTTAGGGCACCGAGCTGCGAGCGTCAAACACGCGGGGCCGGATCTGGCTGGATCCGGCCCCTGTGGGGTGTAGCTGCTGTTCAACCGCGGTGCGGTTTAGGCCACCTGACGTCAGGTCAGCTGCCTCAGTTCGACGCGACCTCGACCGCGGCGAGGTTGCGCTTGCCGCGCCGCAGCACCAGCCAGCGGCCGTGCAGCAGGTCCTCGGCGGCAGGAACGGCCTCCTCGTCGGCGACCTTCGCGTTGTTCAGGTAGGCGCCGCCCTCCTTGATGGTGCGGCGGGCACCCGAGCGGCTCGGGGCGAGCCCGGTCTCGACCAGCAGGTCGACGACCGACTGCAGCTCGGTGACCGTGGCCTTCGGAACCTCGGCGAGCGCGGCGGCCAGGGTGGCCGGCTCCAGGTCGGCGAGGTCGCCCTGGCCGAAGAGCGCCTTGGAGGCCGCGACGGCACGCTCGTACTGCTCGGTGCCGTGCACCATCGTGGTGAGCTCCTCGGCCAGCGCCCGCTGGGCGAGGCGCGCGGCCGGACGCTCGGCGGTGTCCCGCTCCAGCTGCTCGATCTCCTCGCGCGAGCGGAAGGAGAAGATCCGCAGGAAGTTCGAGACGTCCCGGTCGTCCGCGTTCAGCCAGAACTGGTAGAAGGCGTACGGGGTGGTCAGCTCGGGGTCGAGCCAGACCGTGCCGGACTCGGTCTTGCCGAACTTGGTGCCGTCGGCCTTGACGATCAGCGGGGTGGCCAGGGCGTGGACGGACTTGCCCTCCGCCTTGCGGATCAGGTCAGTGCCGGCGGTGAGGTTGCCCCACTGGTCGCTGCCGCCGGTCTGCAGGGCGCAGCCGTAGCGGCGGTTCAGCTCCAGGAAGTCCATGCCCTGGAGGATCTGGTAGCTGAACTCGGTGTAGCTGATGCCCGCGTCGGAGTTGAGCCGACGGGCGACCGCCTCCTTGGCGATCATGTTGTTGACCCGGAAGTACTTGCCCACATCGCGCAGCAGGCTGATCGCCGACATGCCGGACGTCCAGTCCAGGTTGTTGACCATGCGGGCCGCGTACTCGCCCTCGAAGTCGAGGAACTTCGAGATCTGGCCGCGCAGGCGCTCCACCCAGCCGCCCACCGTCTCGGGGTCGTTGAGCACGCGCTCGGCGGTCGGCTTGGGGTCGCCGATCAGACCGGTGGCGCCGCCGACCAGGCCGAGGGGCAGGTTTCCGGCCAGCTGCAGGCGCTTCATGGTGAGGATCTGCACCAGGTTGCCGAGGTGCAGGCTGGGCGCCGTCGGGTCGAAGCCGCAATAGAACGTGACCGGGCCGTCCGCGAACGCCTTGCGCAGTGCGTCCTCGTCGGTGGACAGGGCGATCAGCCCACGCCACCGGAGCTCGTCGACGATGTCCGTCACGGTCACGCTTCTCCTTCGGTCGCGTCCGGCGGTGTCCGCGGCCCGCCGTGGGCCGCGTGCCTGGACGACTCCAGCGTTCTAGAGAGTACGCGCATCCGGCCAGCGGATTTCCGCCCGGCCACGGGGCGGACGGAAATTCCGTTGTTGCCGGTGGCCACCCGAGTTCACAGTGGACCCACCGCCGAGAGCGGCGAGGACGGGACGGTCGTGCCCTGGCGGTGCGGCCGCACAGGGGAGGTGGCCGGAACGATGCGCAACACGCTGGTACTGAATGCGAGCTACGAGCCGCTGACGACGGTGTCGCTGAAGCGCGCCGTGGTGCTCGTCCTGCAGGACAAGGCGGTCGTGGAGCACGCCCATCCGCTGGGGATGGTGCGCGGTACCGGTGTGGCCGTTCCGGTCCCCCGGGTGATCAGGCTGAACCGTTATGTACGGGTGCCGTTCCGACAACACGCGCCGTGGTCGCGGCGGGGCGTCCTCGTCCGGGACCAGCACCAGTGCGCCTACTGCGGCCGCCGGGCGACCACCGTGGACCACCTGGTGCCCAGGTCGCGCGGCGGTGCCGACAGCTGGATGAACACCGTGGCCGCGTGCCCGGAGGACAACCAGCGCAAGGCCGACCGGACGCCGGAGCAGGCCGGGATGAAGCTGCTGCGGCGGCCGTTCGAGCCGACGCCGGAGGCGACCCTGATGCTCGCCCTCGGCCTGCGCGGCAGCGAGCTGCGCGAGCTCGCCGCCTGGCTGCCGGCCAGCGCCTGACCCCGGCCGCGACCGACGGGCCGGCACTCGACCGGCCGGTGCCCGCACGGGCGGCGGCCGCACGGCGGGGACGGGCACTGCTGCCCGGCCCGGTGGACGCACGCCGCCGGCCGGCCCGATCGGGGGACGGGCCGGCCGGCGGCGTGCGCTGCGTCAGCCCTTGGCCTGGAAGGCGGTGGCGGTGCCGTAGTTGGCCGAGTGCTCGGGGAGCACGACGACCTTGCCGTCGGCGGAGAGCACCCGGCCGGCCGTGAGCAGCGAGCCGATGCCCTGCGGGAAGGCGCCGCCCTGGGTCTCCTGGCCGCCCGCGAGGGCGAAGCGGCTGATGTGCGCGGGCTGGTCGAGGCGCTCGTCGACGGCGAGCAGCAGGCCGCCGCCGTCCAGGCCGACCGCGCGGGACTTCCGCTTCTCCGCGATGGCGGTCGTCCAGGTGGGCTTTCCGGTGGCGAGGTCGTAGGCGGTGACGGAGGTGGCGGCGCCGACACCGTCGGCCGGGCCGAGCGCGGCGACCATGGTGTTCTGGTGGAAGAAGACGGTCGGCGCGGTGTCGAAGGTGCCGCGGCCGACGTCGAGGCGGCCAGCGTCGCCGGTCACCGGGATCTCGGCGGCCGGGTCGCCGGAGGTGCCCCAGGCGAAGATCCGGTCGTCGGTGGGCTTCTCGCCGGTGGTGGCGACGACGGCGGGTTCGGCGGAGAGCACGGTGACGGTCTTGGGCTTGTTGTTCAGCCCGCGCCACCACTTCACCTTGCCGTCGGCCGCGTTGAGGGCGACCGCCTGGTCGGTGGGGGTGCTGTCGGCGCAGCTGCTGTGCAGCACGACCGTGGCACCGCTCGCGCCGCCGGAGAGGCTGCAGAACTTGCCCTGGCCGGTGTACTGCCAGAGGTCCTTGCCGTCCGCGGCGGCCCAGGCGAACGCCTTGTCCTCGCCGACCGCAACGACCTTGTCGTCCAGGACGGAGACCTTGGCGTCGTAGCCGTCCTTGGTGTCGGAGAGGTTCTTCGTCCAGGCGGTCTTGCCGGTCTTGGTGTCGACGGCGGCGAGGACGGTGCAGGGGCTCTTGGGGTCGCTGCCGGTGCGGAAGAGCACGCCGCCGAGGCCGGCGGTGTTGACCGACGGGGAGAGGCCGCAGGGGGCGGCGCCCTGACTGGGGGCGGTGACGGACCAGGTGGGCTTCCCGTCGGCGAGGGCGTACGCCTGCACGCCGTTGCCGTCGGCGCGGACCACCGCGTCGGCGGTGACCCAGGAGCCGGCGAGGGTGTCGTCGGCGGAGGCCGCGGAGCCGGCGGTGGGCTTGGCGGCCCAGGCCTTGGCGTGCGCGACGGTGTAGGTGCGGGCGGCCGCGGAGTCCTCGCCGCCGCCGGACTTGTCGCCGTCGTCGCCGCCGGTCACCAGGACGGCGGCGGTGACCAGGACGGCGAGCGCGGCGGCGCCGGCACCGGCCCGGATCAGCAGGGTGCGGCGGCCGGGGCCGTGGTCCGCGGAGACGACGGCGGTCGCGGCCGCGCGGGCGCGGTCGGTGATCGAGCGGCGGCCGCCGGCGTCACCGCCGTCCGCGTCGTCGCGGTAGTCGTCGCGGTACTTGTCGTCGCGGGTGACGACGTAGGGGCTCAGGGTGGCCGCGGAGGTGGCCTCGGGGTCCTCGGCAGGAGTGGCCGTGCCCTGGCCGCCGGTGTCCGGGAAGCCCACGGTCGGCATCTCCGGCTGCTGGGTCTGCCAGCCGTCGTACGCCGGGTCGGCCGGGGCGTAAGGCGAGGACTCGGTGGTGATCTGCGCGTACGGGTCGGCGGTGCCGGTGGAGCTCGCGCCGTAGGCGGCGTAGGGGTCGGTGTAGGCGGCGTTCGCCTGGTGGGGGTCGCCGGTCTGCTGCGGGATCTGCTCGTACCCGCCCGCGTAGTAGCCCTGCTGGTCGTAGCCCTGCTGCTGGCCCGTCTGCTGCTGATAGCCCTGCTGCTGGTAGGCCTGCTGCTGATAGGCCTGCGGGTCGTAGGCCTGCTGCTGGTAGGCCTGAGCGGTCTGGGTGGGGTCCCAGGCGGCGGTCTGCTGCTGCCAGGCCTGCTGGTCGGCGCCCTGCTGCCAGGTCTGCTGGTCCGGGCCGGCCTGGTACGGCTGCTGCTGCTGTGCGGCCGCCCAGGGGTCGGCCGGCTGGTCCGGCTGGGGCTGGTACCAGCCCTGCTGCTGGTAGTCCTGGCCTGCGGTGGGCTGCTGGCCGGTGCCGTCGTGCGGGTACCCCTGGTCGTACGTCCGGGGAGGGTCCTGAGCCATGAAATCCGTCCGTCCCGACTGCTGCTGCAAGCGCCCAGCATCTCATGGCGGCCGGAGCACCCCGCCGGAACGGGGTGCTCCGCGGGCTGAGCCGGCGTCAGGACGTGGTGCGCAGCACGTCGTCGATGCGGGCGGCGAGGGTGGTGTCAAGGCCGGTGAGGCCGCCCGCGCTGTGGGTGGAGAGGGCGAAGCGCAGGGTGCGCCAGCGGATGTCGATGTCGGGGTGGTGGTCGAGTTCCTCGGCGGCGACGGCGACGGTGTCGACGACCCGGATCGCGGTCATGAAGCTGGCGGTCTCCGCGGTGCGGACGATCGCCTCGCCCTCGCGGTGCCACTCGGGCAGGGCGGTCAGGGCCGCGGTGATCTCGTCCTCGGTCAGCCGGGTTCGGCTCACGGGTGCTCCCGGTGGTCGCTGGCGGGCCCGCGGCGGGCGGGCCGCCGGCCGCGGGGGTGCGTCACAAGGAGCATAGGAAGGCGGGGGCACCGCGGCCGGGCGACACGGGGTGTCAGGTGAGCAGCAGCCGGGTGACGGCGGCGAGGCCGACGACGACGATGACGGTCCGCAGCACGGGCGGGGGCAGTCGGCGGCCGACCTTGGCGCCGATCTGGCCGCCGACCACCGATCCGGCGGCGATGAGCAGCACGGCCGTCCAGTCGATCGGGGCGACGAAGAGGAAGAAGACCGCGGCGACGCCGTTGACGATCAGGGCGAGGACGTTCTTGGTGGCGTTGATCCGCTGCATGTCGTCCTGGAGCAGCATGCCCATCAGGGCGAGCAGCAGGACGCCCTGGGCGGCGCCGAAGTAGCCGCCGTAGACGCCGGCGAGCAGGACGCCAGCGAAGAGCAGCGGGCCGCCCTCGGCGCTGCCGCCGCCGTGGCCGCGGCGGGCGGCCACCGCTCGGGAGACCCGGGGCTGGATCACGACCAGGACGAGGGCGCAGAGGATCAGCGCGGGGACGATGGCGTCGAAGGCCTTGCTGGGGAGCTTGGTGAGCAGGTAGGCGCCGGTAAGGCCGCCGATCAGGGAGGCGGTGCCGAGGCGGAGCAGGCGGCGGCGCTGGCCCTCGAGTTCACGGCGGTAGCCGATGACGCCGCTGATCGAGCCGGGGACCAGGCCGAGGGTGTTGGAGACGTTGGCGGTCACGGGCGGCAGGCCGAGGGCGAGCAGCACGGGGAAGGTGATGAGCGTGCCGGAGCCGACCACGGTGTTGATGGTGCCCGCACCCACACCGGCCAGCAGGACCGCCAGCGCTTCCCAGACCGACATCCGTGATTCCCTCCTTCGCTCCTGTCACTACGGATCATGCCGGAGGAGGAGGGGCCGGGCCAGGGGTGATCCACGATCCGGACCGGTGTCGGCCCCGCGGGGGCGTTCCGCTCTCCCGCGGGGCCCGGCGGTCACCGGACGGGCGTGCGCTCGGGTGCGGCCGCAGCGTCCCGGGCCAGCCACTCGGCGAAGGTCACGGTGCCGCGGGTGTCGGGCCGTCCGGTGGTGAGGCCGCCGGCGCGCAGGGCCCGTCCGAGGGCGCCGGGCAGCGGCAGGGGCAGTTGCAGGACGCGGCGGCCGGTGACGGCGCGCCAGGTCCGGGCGAGCTCGCGGGCGTCGGCCGTCTCCGGGCCGGCGGCCTCCACCCGGCCCAGGCGGGCGGGCCGTTCGGCGGCGTCCGCGACGGCGCGGGCGGCGTCGGCGGCGGCGATGGTCTGCAGCCGGGCCTTCGGCACGGGCAGCAGGCGCCAGCGGCCGAGCGCCGCGAAGGCCTCGCCGGCCAGTTCGTGGAACTGGGTGATCCGGACGACCGTCCACGGCACCGGGCCCTCGGCGACGGCCTGCTCCTGGGCCGTCTTCACCCTGTAGTAGCCGACCGGCACCCGGTCGCAGCCGACGATCGAGACGCAGACGTGGTGGCCGACGCCGGCGGCGCGTCCGGCGGCGAGCAGGTTCCTGGTGCCGTCGACCAGTGCGCGTTCGGCGCCCTTCGCCGAGCGGCTGTTGGCGGCGTCGACCACGACGTCGCAGCCGGCGAGGGCGGCGGCCAGCCCGGCTCCGGTGGTGAGGTCGACCGGGTGCTCGGGCGAGCGGCGGCTCAGCACCCGGACGTCGTGTCCGCGTGCGCGCAGTTCCTCGGTGACGTGGCTTCCCAGCGTCCCCGTACCTCCGACGATGGCGATTCTCATACCAGGGGGACGACGCAGCCCGCCCGGGTGTGACATCACGGCTCCGGCCTGCGCCGGCCCGGTACGGGCGGCGCAGGCCGGAGGGGTCTGCCGGGGCCTTACGGCAGGCTCACTCGGGGTCGATCCGCGGGTACTCGCGGGTGGTCTCGACCCGCGGGCGGGCGACGTGCTTGGTCTCGGTGTCCACCGGGCGCGGGGCGGCGGCGGAGGCCGGGCCGGCGCCGTTGCCGCCGGTCAGGCCGGTGAACGCGCCGCCGAGGCCCTTGAGCGCGTCGCCGACCTCGCTGGGGATGATCCACAGCTTGTTGGAGTCGCCCTTGGCGAGCTCGGGCAGGGTCTGCAGGTACTGGTAGGCGAGCAGCTTCTGGTCGGCGTCGCCCTCGTGGATGGCCTCGAAGACGGTGCGGATCGCGGCGGCCTCACCGTCGGCGCGCAGCACCGCGGCCTGCGCCTCGCCCTCGGCCTGCAGGACGGCTGCCTGCTTCTCGCCCTCGGCGCGCAGGATCTGGGCCTGCCGGGCGCCCTCGGCGGTGAGGATCGCGGCGCGCTTGTCGCGGTCGGCGCGCATCTGCTTCTCCATCGAGTCCTGGATGGAGGTCGGCGGCTCGATCGCCTTCAGCTCGACGCGGTTGACGCGGATGCCCCAGCGGCCGGTGGCCTCGTCGAGGACGCCGCGCAGGCCCGCGTTGATGACCTCGCGGGAGGTCAGGGTGGACTCGAGGTCCATCGAGCCGATGATGTTGCGCAGCGTGGTGACGGTGAGCTGCTCGATGGCCTGGATGTAGCTGGCGACCTCGTAGGTCGCGGCCCGCGGGTCGGTCACCTGGTAGTAGATGACGGTGTCGATGTTGACGACCAGGTTGTCCGAGGTGATGACCGGCTGCGGCGGGAACGGCACGACCTGCTCGCGGAGGTCGATGCGGTTGCGGATGGTGTCGATGAACGGCACCACGATGTTCAGCCCCGCGCTCAGCGTGCGGGTGTAGCGGCCGAAGCGCTCCACGATCGCCGCGCTGGCCTGCGGGATCACCTGGATCGTCTTGATCAGCGCGATGAAGGCCACCACGACCAGGACGACCAGCACGATGAGGACGGGTTCCACGATTCTCCCCTAGACGACCAGGGCGGTGGCGCCCTGGATTTCGACGACGTCGACCTGCTGCCCCGGCTCGTAGACACTGCCGGGGTGGAGTGCCCGGGCCGACCAGATCTCGCCGTTGAGCTTGATCCGGCCGCCCTCCCCGTCGACCTTCTCCTGTACGACTGCGGTGGCGCCCTCGAGCGCCTCGATGCCCGTCTTGATCGCCGGGCCCTTCTGCAGCTGGCGGTACGCGATCGGCCGGACGAACACCAGAAGTGCGACCGACACCGCCACGAACACCAGGAACTGCGGCACCACCCCGGCTCCGAGGGCCGCGGTGAGTGCCGCGGCGCCCGCCCCGATCGCGAACATGGCGAACTCGGGCATCGCGGTGATCACCAGCGGTATGCCGAGGCCGACGGCGGCCAGGAGCCACCAGATCCAGCTGTCCACGAGGCCATCCTAGGGAGGGGAATGCTTGTGACGCCTAGCTTCCCGCAGGTGAACAGGCGGAAACCGGCCGCCCGCGCGGGGGCCGGGTGTTCAGCGGAGTTCAGTGGTTCAGCACCGCCGGACCTCGTCGCCGCGGACACCGTAACGGCCGCCGGGCCGCGCACCCGCCGGAGCGGGTGCGCGGCCCGGCGGCCGTCGCGGACGTGCGGTCAGCCCAGCGGCAGGCCCTGCGCGGACCAGCGGTCGCCGCGGCGCTCCAGGGTCAGCGGCAGGCCGAAGCAGAGCGACAGGTTGCGGGCGGTCAGCTCGGTGTCGATCGGGCCGGCGACCAGCACCTTGCCCTGACGGATCATCAGCACATGGGTGAAGCCCGGGGCGATCTCCTCGACGTGGTGGGTGACCATCACCATCGACGGCGCGTACGCGTCCTGGGCGAGCGCGCCGAGGCGGCGCACCAGGTCCTCGCGCCCGCCGAGGTCGAGGCCGGCGGCCGGCTCGTCCAGCAGCAGCAGCTCGGGGTCGGTCATCAGCGCGCGGGCGATCAGGGTGCGCTTGCGCTCGCCCTCGGAGAGGGTGCCGAACTTGCGGGTGGTGTAGCCGGCCATGCCGAGCCGGTCCAGCAGGGCCAGCGCCCGGGCCTCGTCGCTGCTGTCGTACTGCTCGTTCCAGGTGGCCGTCATGCCCCAGGCCGCGGTCAGCACCGTCTGGAGCACGGTCTGCTCGCCGGGCAGCTTGTCGAACATCGCGGCGCTCGCCAGGCCGATGCGGGCCCGGAGCTCGAAGACGTCGACCGAGCCGAGCTTCTCGCCGAGCACCGCGGTGGTGCCGGAGGTCGGGAAGAGGTACGTGGAGGCGACCTGCAGCAGGGTCGTCTTGCCCGCCCCGTTCGGGCCCAGGACCACCCAGCGCTCGCCCTCGGCGACCGACCAGGAGACCCGGTCGATCAGCGCGCGACCCTCCCGGACCACGGAAACGTCGACGAGCTCCAGCACGTCACTCATGCCTAGCCTTCCCCAATGCAGATGTCGGCCGTCCGAGGGCCGGCGGCATCGGGCCTCGGGGTGCGGTCCAGTGGTCTCGACAGTCGGTGCGCGCGGGCAGCGTACTCCCGCCGGTCCGGCGGGCGGGACGGGATGCGCCGCGCGCAGCACAGCCCAAACCTACGCCACGCGGATGGCGGAGTTGTCCGTAGGCTGGCGGGATGCTCGCCACACCTGCCGCCAATCCCTTCCAGGAGCCGCGCTCGGCCCGGCTCACCGCCTGGGGCAACGCCCTGCTCGCCGGCTCCGCGTCGCCCGACGACGCCGCTGCGGCCGTGCTCGGCGGCGACGAGTCGCACCGGGTCACCGGACTGCCCGGTGACGCCGAGGGCGAGCTGCACGGCCTCACCTGGGCCCTCGGACGGCTCCGCGTGCTCGGCGTCCGCGGGCTGCGGCTGGCCCTGCCCTCCGCCGGGCACCCGCTGGGGCTGACCGGACCGGCGCCGTTCAACGCCGGGGCGATGGCCGCCGGGGAGGCGGTGCTGGCCGTCGGCGTACCGATCGGGCTGGTGCCCGAAGTCAGCGTGTTCGGGCCGGAGGGCGACCGCTCGGCGACCGTGCTGTGGCGCTGCTCGGAGGTCAACGACACCCCGCCGGCGGACGTCCCCTCGCTGCACGAGGCCGAGTTCGAGCTCACCGACGGACTGCGGCAGGCCACCGCGCTGCTCACCCGCCTCGACGTCGCCGGCGCCGGGCCGGAGGCGCTGCGGGCGCTGGAGGCGTACCGGCGGCGCGGGCACTCCGAACTGCTGGCGCCGGGGTACCCGCTGCGGGCCGTGCGGGTGCTGGAGTCCGCCCGGCAGGTGTCGGCCCTGCTCTCCATCGCCTCCGGCGGGCACGGGGCGGCCGTGTCCGCCTCCGAGATGGCGGCCCGCCGCGAGGTCCTCGCCCCGCTGGAGCGCACGGCCCGCCGCGCCCAGGTCGCCGCCTACAACGCCCTCGTCGACGAACCGCGGTAGCCAACCACCAGGGGCGCTGGGGGTTGGACCCGCGCCCCTGCGGGTGCTCCTAGGCTTCGGCGTTGCGGACGGCCCAGAGGGCGGCCTGGGTGCGGTCGGCGAGGTCGAGCTTCATGAGGATGTTGGAGACGTGGGTCTTCACCGTCTTCTCGGACAGGTGCAGGGCGCGGGCGATCTCCCGGTTGGAGCGGCCGTCGGCGATGTGGCCGAGGACCTCGCGCTCGCGGTCGGTGAGGGTGCCGCCGCGTCCCTGGGCGGGCCGCGGGCCGTCGTCGGAGAGCAGTGCCTCGGCGAGTTCGGGCTGCAGCAGCACGTGCCCGGCGTGCACCGAGCGGATGGCGCCGGCGAGGGCCTCCGGGTCGACGTCCTTGTAGACGTAGCCGGCGGCGCCGGCCCGCAGGGCGGGGACGACGGTGCGGTGTTCGGTGAAGCTGGTGACGATCAGGACCTTGGCCCGGTTGCCCTGGTCGCGGAGGATCTTGAGGGCTTCGATGCCGTCGACGCCGGGCATCTTGAGGTCCATCAGCACGACGTCGGGCCCGAGGTCCCGGGCGAGGGCGGCGCCCTCGGCGCCGTCCGCGGCCTCGCCGACCACCTCGATGTCGTCCTGGACCTCCAGGAAGGTGCGCAGTCCGCGCCGGACCACCTGGTGGTCGTCGACCAGCAGCACGCGGATCATCGACTGGCTGTCAGGCACCGGGGACCTCCATCTCCACGACCGTCCCCTTGCCCGGGGCCGACTCCAGCGTGAGGGTGCCCCCGACGGCGGCGGCGCGGTCCCGCATCGAGACCAGGCCGAGGTGGCGGCCGGCCCGCCGGACGGAGTCCGGGTCGAAGCCCTGTCCGTCGTCGGTGACCCGCAAGACGGCCCCGCGGGCCGGGGTCCCGGCGAGCGAGACGTCGACCGTCCGGGCGCCGGAGTGCCGCAACGCGTTGTGCAGGGCCTCCTGGGCGACCCGCAGCAGCGCGGCCTCCTGGGCGGCGGGCAGTGCCTTCACGTGCCGGGCACTGAAGCTGACGGCGGCGGTGTGGGCGCGGTCCAGCACCTGCACCTGGGAGGCGAGGGTGGCGGTGAGGCCGTCCTCCTCCAGTGCGGCGGGCCGCAGTTCGACGACGACGGCGCGCAGTTCGTCGGCGGCCTCGGCGGCGAGCCGGGCCACCTCGGCGAGTTCGGCGCGGGCCCGGGCGGGGTCGCGGTCGACGAGGGTGGCGGCGGCCTTGGCGGTGAGGCGCAGTGAGAAGAGCTTCTGCGAGACGGCGTCGTGCAGGTCGTGCGCGATGCGGGCGCGTTCGCCGGCGAGGGTGAGTTCGCGGCTGCGCTCGTAGAGGCGGGCGTTGGAGAGGGCGAGGGCGGCGTGCGCGGCGAGGATGCGCAGCAGTTCCTCGTCGTGGGCGGTGAAGCCGCCGGGCTTGTTGGCGAGGAAGACGGCGCCGAGGATCTCGGTGCCGTCGACGATCGGTATGCCGAGGAAGTCGGTGAGCTCGGGGTGCGCGGCGGGCCAGCCGCCGAAGTCCGGGGCGGTGCGGACGTCGGCGAGCCGGGTGGGCGTCAGCTCGTGGAGCATCGCGGCGAGGACGCCGTGCTGGCGGGGCAGCGGGCCGATGGCGCGCCACTGTTCGTCGGTGACGCCGTCGACGACGAACTGGGCGAAGCCGCCGTGGTCGTCGGGGACGCCGAGGGCGGCGTACTCGGCGCCGAGCAGGGTACGGGCGGAGGCGGTGATCCGCTGGAGGACCTCGCGGACCTCCAGGTGGCGGCTCATCGCGAGCACGGCGGTGCTGATCGCCTCGATCCCGCCCAGGCAGGGGTCGCAGGCGGGGGCGGGTTCCTCGGGCGGCATGTCCCCCACGCTACCGCCGGGCGGGCCGCCGGGGCATGAGGCGACCGGCCTAGGTCCGGGGGCGTACGGCGGGCGCGGGATGCCGTCCCGGCGGGCGCCGCGGCGCGGACACGGCGACGGGCGGCATCCCGGCCCGGGGGATGCCGCCCGTCGTGTGCGGTGCGGGGCGGGTCAGCCCTTCTGCATGACCTCGGGCTCGTGGCGGCGCAGGAAGCGCTGGACGAGGAAGGCGAGGCCGACGGAGATCGCGATCAGGGCGAACCAGTTGAGGAAGAGGTGGCCGACGGTGTGGTCCCACAGCGGGTCGACGACCGGCTTGGGCGGGCGGACGTCGGTGTTGTAGGTGACGGCGGAGGTGTGGGCCAGGTCGAGGGTGTTGCCGCTCGCGGCGAGGCCCCAGCGGCCGGGCATCAGCCAGGCGAACTGCTCCAGGCCGGGCTTGTCGAAGACCTGGAAGATGGCGCCGGTGAAGACCATCTGGACGATGGCGAACATGACCAGCAGCGGCATGGTCTTCTCGGCAGTCTTCACGAGCGCCGAGATGGTCAGGCCGACCAGCATCGAGGTGAAGCTCAGCAGGATCACGCCGATCGCCATCTCGGCGGCGGGCATGCTCTTCAGCAGCAGGCCCTCGGCGGGCAGGTCGCGGGTCTTGAAGGCGATCGCGGAGATGACGCCGCCCTGGACGAAGCTGACCAGGCCGAGCACGACGATCTTGGAGACCAGGTAGGCGGAGCGGGAGAGGCCGGTGGCCCGTTCCCGTTCGTAGATCGCCCGTTCCTTGATCAGTTCTCGGACGGAGTTCGCCGAGCCGGAGAGGCAGGCGCCGAAGGCCACCACGAGCAGGATCATCTTGGCGATGTCGTTGCGCCCGGAGGCGGCACAGGCCGCCAGTCCGCAGTGGTCGGGGATCAGCACCGAGACGCCGCCGAGGACGAGCGGCAGCACCAGGGAGAGCAGCATGAAGCCCTTGTCGGAGCCGATGACCGCGAGGTAGCGGCTGATCAGCGTCCACAGCTGGGAGCCCCAGCTCTGCGGCTTCGGCGGACGGACCTGGGCGAGCGGCACGCTCGCGGTGGCGTGCTGCACGGGGGCGTCCACGTCGGCGGAGTACTGCCGGTAGTGGACGGAGCCCTTGTAGCGGCCGGCCCAGTCGTGGTCGGGGTAGTTCTCGAAGGCCTGGAAGACGTCGGCCCAGGTCTCGTAGCCGAAGAAGTGCAGGGCCTCGGACGGCGGGCCGAAGTAGGCCACCGAGCCGCCCGGCGCCATGACCAGCAGCCGGTCGCAGAGCGCGAGTTCGGCCACCGAGTGGGTGACGACGAGGACCGTGCGGCCGTCGTCGGCCAGACCCCGGAGGGTCTGCATGACCTCGCGGTCCATGCCCGGGTCGAGGCCGGAGGTGGGCTCGTCCAGGAAGATCAGCGAGGGCTTGGTGAGCAGCTCCAGGGCGACCGAGACGCGCTTCTGCTGGCCGCCGGAGAGCGCGGTGATCCGGTTGTCGGCGCGCTTGTCGAGACGCAGCTCGTACAGCACCTCGTCGATCCGGCGCTCGCGTTCGGCGGCCTCGGTGTCGCCGGGGAAGCGCAGCCGGGCGGCGTACTTGAGGCCGCTGCGGACGGTGAGCTCCTTGTGCAGGATCTCGGACTGCGGCACCAGGCCGATGCGCGAGCGGAGCTCGGCGAACTGCTGGTACAGGTTCTGGTTGTCGTACAGCACCTCGCCGCGGTCGGCGGGGCGGTAGCCGGTCAGGGCGCGCAGCAGGGTGGACTTGCCGGAGCCGGACGGGCCGATGACGGCGACCAGGGACTTCTCCGGGACGGAGAAGGAGACGTCGTTGAGCAGGACCTTCTTGCCGCCCTTGAACTCGACCTCGACGGTCAGGTGGCGGGCGGAGAAGGTGACGGCGCCGGTGTCGACGAACTCCTGCAGCTGGTCGCCGACCAGGACGAAACTGGAACGGCCGACCGTCAGGCGGTCCTGCGGCCCCATCAGCTGACGCTGCACCGGCTGGCCGTTGAGGAAGATCCCGTTGTGGCTGCCGAGGTCGACGATCTCCCAGCGGCCGTCGGCGAGCTGCCGAAGCTCCGCGTGGTGGCGGGAGACCTGCAGGTCGGAGACGACGATGTCGTTGTCCAGGGCGCGGCCGATGCGGATGGTGCGCATGCCGGCGGTGAGGTTGCGCACCATCGTCGGGTTGCCGAGCCCGTTCGGCAGCGGCGGCTGGCCCTGCTGCGGAACGTGCGCCTGCGGCGTGACGGGCGCGTGCTGCCCCTGGTGCGGCACGACCGGCTGCGGCGCCGGGGTGTCCCACTGCTGGTGGACGGGCGGCTGCGGGTGCTGCGCCCAGGGCTGCTGGGCCGGGGCCTGGTGGGCCGCCGGCGGCTGTGCGGCCCGGCTGGTCACCGCCTCGTGGACGCCGGGCTGCGGCGCGGGCGCCTGGGCCGGCGCGGAGAAGGCGAGTCTGGGGCCGTTCTCGGCGTTGCCGAGGTGGACCACCGCACCCGGGGGGAGCGGCACGTGCTGGGTGCGGGCGCCGCCCGCGTAGGTGCCGTTGGTGGAGCCGTGGTCCTGCAGGTGCCACCCGGCGCCGTCGAAGGAGATGGTGGCGTGCCGCCAGGAGACCCTGGCGTCGTCGAACGCGAAGTCCGATGCCGGGTCCCTTCCGATGGTGTACGCGCGGCCCGGCTCCAGGACGGTCTGCTGCCCGTTGAGCTCCAGTACGAGTTGCGGCACGTCCGCCTGCCCCCGCTCTCTCGGTCCCCCGATTGGCTCCCCGACCGGGGAGTTGCGCCTGTGAATCTGACGGGGGAATCATTCCAGCCCTTCTGCCGTACCTGAAAGTCACCTCGGGCTTTGTGACCGGCCGGCAACGAAACCGGGGCACCGGCGTCGTCCCAGCGTGCGGACGCGGGGCGTGGCCGGGACACGCGGGCGGGTAGCGTGGGAGGCACCATGAACGCGACTGATCCGGCCGCCGCGCCCCTCCCCGCCCCGCAGCCACGGACCGACGGCGAGCGCACGCTGCTCGTCAAGGTGTTCGGCAAGGACCGTCCCGGCATCACGGCGGGCCTGTTCGCCACGCTCGCCGAGTTCGGCGTGGACGTGATCGACATCGAGCAGGTCGTCACCCGTGGCCGGATAACGCTGTGTGCCCTGGTGACGCCGCCGGCCGCCGGCGGCGTCGAGGGCGAGCTGCGCTCGACCGTGCACCGCTGGGCGGAGACGCTGAAGCTGCAGGCCGAGATCATCTCCGGTACGGGCGACAACCCGGCGCGCCGCGAGGGCCGTTCGCACGTCACCGTGCTCGGCCACCCGCTGACCGCGGAGGCGGTGGCCTCGCTGGCCGGCCGGATCAGCGGGGCCGGCGGCAACATCGACCGGGTGTTCCGGCTGGCGAAGTACCCGGTGACCGCCGTGGAGCTGGCCGTGTCCGGTCTGCCGACCGAGCAGCTGCGCGCGGAGCTGGCCCCGGAGGCGTCCGCGCTGGGCGTGGACATCGCCGTGGTCGGCGCCGGCCTGCACCGGCGGGCCAAGCGGCTGGTCGTGATGGACGTCGACTCCACGCTGATCCAGGACGAGGTGATCGAGCTCTTCGCCGCGCACGCCGGCTGCGAGGAGGAGGTCGCCGAGGTGACGGCCGCCGCGATGCGCGGCGAGCTGGACTTCGCGGAGTCGCTGCGGGCCCGGGTGTCGCTGCTGGCCGGGCTGGACGCCGCGGTGGTGGAGAAGGTCCGCGCCGAGGTGCGGCTGACGCCGGGCGCCCGCACGCTGATCCGCACCCTGAAGCGGCTCGGCTACCAGGTGGCGATCGTCTCCGGCGGGTTCACCCAGGTCACCGACCACCTGGTCGAGCAGCTGGGGCTGGACTTCGCCGCCGCCAACACCCTGGAGGTCGCGGACGGCAGGTTCACCGGCCGGGTCACCGGCGAGATCGTGGACCGCGCGGGCAAGGCCCGCTGGCTGGCCCGGTTCGCCGAGCAGGCGGGGGTGCCGCTGGCGCAGACGGTGGCGATCGGCGACGGCGCCAACGACCTCGACATGCTGAACGCGGCCGGGCTGGGCGTGGCCTTCAACGCCAAGCCGGTGGTCCGCGAGGCCGCGCACACCGCGGTCAACGTGCCGTTCCTGGACACCGTGCTCTACCTGCTGGGCATCTCCCGCGACGAAGTCGAGGCGGCCGACGCGCTGGACGGCAGCGTCACCGACTGACCCCGGCAGCACGGCGACAGCACGGAGGGTGGCTCGGGCGTACGCCCCGGCCACCCTTCGCGTACCGGCCGTCCCGTGTGCGGGCCCTCAGTCCTGCGGCGTGTGGTACGAGTCCAGCTTGGCGACCCCGGGCTCGACCGACTTCCACGGCCCGGCGAAGCTGAGGACCGCGATCGCCGCGGTCGGGAAGCTGCTGAGCCTCAGCCGGTTGAGCGCGTCCGCGTCGCCCTCGTCGCCGGCGAGGACCTGGGTAAGGCCGAGCACGCCGGGATTGTGGCCGACCAGGATCAGGTCGGCGAACTCGTCCGGGGTCTCCTGGAGCACCGCGATGATCTCGCCCGGGCTGGCCTCGTACACCCGGTCCTCGTAGACCGTGCGGCGCGGGCGCTTGGGCAGTTCGTGCGCCGCCAGCTTCCAGGTCTCCCTGGTGCGCAGCGCGGTGGAGCAGAGCACGTAGTCGGGGTTGATGCCGGAGTCGGCCAGCCAGCGGCCCGCCTCCGGCGCCTGGTGACGGCCGCGGTCGGCCAGCGGCCGCTCGTGGTCGGCCACCTGGTTCGGCCAGTCGGCCTTGGCGTGGCGGAGAACGATGATCCTTCGGGGTGTGTCGGCGCTCATACCCCTAGAGCTTTGCAGAAAATGCGCCGCCGGGCGCGGGGTCCGTGCGGTCGCCACCCGCAGGAGTGGGGGCGGCGTACGGACCCCGTCAGCCCAGGCGGGCGGCGACCATGGCGATCACGGCGACGAGCACGACCACACCGGCGATCACGCCCATGAGCTGGAGCAGCTTCTTCTGGCCGTCCTGCGGCTCTGGTTCGAGAACTGGCATGCGCCGAGTGTCGCATTCCGACGGTTCCGCCCGGAAACCGGGGTCAGACCGCGGCGGGGACGCGGGGCAGTTCGTCCTCGATGTGCCGGGGACGGCCGGCCAGCGCGCCGAACACCATCTGCGGCACCAGCAGGACGGCGAGCAGGCCGAGCGGCAGGTACCAGCTGCCGGTGGCCTGGTAGACCGCGCCGACCGCGATCGGGCCGGGGATGGAGATCAGGTAGCCGACGCACTGCGAGAAGGCGGAGAGCCGCGCCACCCCGCCCGGGGTCCGCGCCCGCAGGCCGATCATGGTGAGGGCCAGCGGGAAGGCGCACATCGACAGGCCGACCAGGCAGGCCCACAGCCAGGAGGCGGTGCCCGCGGCGAACGCCAGACCGGTGTAGCCGGCGATCCCGCAGACGCCGAGCACCACGACGAACAGCCGCTGGTCGCCGCGCCGAGCCGCAAGGTTCGGCAGCACGAACGAGGCGGGCACGCTCACCGCCATCACCACGGCCAGCAGCACGCCGGAGGCACCGTCCGAGACGCCGGCGTCCTGGTAGATCTTCGGTAGCCAGCCCATCGTGGCGTAGGCGCTGGTGGCCTGCAGACCGAGGAAGACGGCGAGCGCCCACGCCGTGCGGCTGCGGACGATCGGCCCGGACGCCCCCGCTGCGGCATGCCCCTCCGCCGCCGGGCCCTTCGTGACGGAGCGCTCGCGGCGCAGCAGCACGATGACCGCCCACAGCACCAGCGCCGCGGCGGCGAGCACCGACCAGATCCCGAGGCCGGCCCGCCAGCTGCCGCCCATCTCGGCGGTGAGCGGCACGGTCGCGGCGGCGGCCAGCGAGGTGCCCACCGACAGGGCCATCGAGTAGAGGCCGATCATCGGGCCGACCCGGTGCGGGAAGTAGCGCTTCACGACCACCGGGAGCAGCACGTTGGAGACCGCGACGCCGGCCAGGGCGACGGCGGTCAGCAGCAGGAAGACGGCGGTGCCGCCGGCGTAGGAGCGGGCCAGCACGCCGATGGTGATCGCGCCCATGCCGGCCGCGACCACGGCGATCGGGCCGATCCGGCGGGCGAGCGCGGGGGCGGCCAGGCCGAACAGCGCGAAGCAGAGCGAGGGCACCGCGGTGAGCAGGCCGGCGACGCCGGCGCTCATGCCGAGGTCGGCCCGGACGTCGTCGAGCAGCGGCCCGAGGCTGGTGACCACGGGACGCAGGTTGACGGCGGCGAGCGCGATGCCGGCGGCGAGGAGCAGGGAGAGGAGACGGGCGCGGGAGGGCGCGGGCGCGGCCGGGACGGGCTCGGCGCGGCGGTGGGTGGCGGAGTCCGCTGCGGTCGACATAGCGCCCATCATAGAATGATGGGATGAATGCTTACGCCAGAACGTCCCGAAACGGCTAAGGTCTGAGGCTCCTCCCCCGGGGGAGCGAGGAAGAGGAGTCCGAGTCCATGGCGCTGTCGAGCACCCGCCGTACCCCGCTGTCCGATCAGGTCATCGCACAGCTGCGGACCCAGATCACCTCGGGCGAATGGCCGGTCGGCTCCCGCATCCCCACCGAGACCGCCCTGGTGGAGCAGCTCGGCGTCGCCCGCAACACCGTCCGCGAGGCGGTGAAGGCACTCGCCCACAACGGCCTGCTCGACATCCGGCAGGGCTCGGGGACGTACGTGCTGGCCACCAGCGAACTCGCCGGCGTCATGCACCGCCGCTTCGCCGAGGCCGACCAGTCCCAGGTCGCGGAGCTGCGCGCCACCCTGGAGATGTCCGCGGCCGGGCTGGCCGCCGCCCGGCGCACCGACCGCGACCTCGAACTGCTCGGCTCGGCGCTCGACCGGCGCGAGCGGGCCTGGCACTCCGGCGACCCGGAGGACTTCGTGCAGGCCGACGCGGCCTTCCACTCGGCGGTCGTCGCGGCCGCCCACAACGAGGTGCTCGCCGCGGTGTACGCCGACCTCGGGGAGGTCATGCGGGCGCACCTGCGACACGACGTCGGCCCCGAGCTGATCGCCGAGCGGTACGTCGGCCACCACGGCATCCTCGACGCCATCCGCGGCGGCGACGCCCAGCGCGCCTCAGCCGAGGCCGGCCGCGCGATCGGCGCCTGCGGCAGCGAGGCCGCCCAGGGCCACTAGTGGCAGCGGCTCCAGGGGCGCGGGGAACCGCGCGAGTCGGGAGCGGCGGGCCCTGTGGACGGTCAAAGGCGAAAAGGGGCGCGGGGAACCGCGCGAGACCGGAAGGGCCGAGGTCGGCCGTCTTCCGGTTCGCGCAGTTCCCCGCGCCCCTCAGTGGCGCACCGGGTGCGCCGGGTTTCAGGCGCCGATGGCGTGCAGGCCGCCGTCGACGTGGACGATCTCGCCGGTGGTCTTGGGGAACCAGTCGGAGAGCAGGGCGACGACGCCGCGGCCGGCCGGCTCCGGGTCGGAGAGGTCCCACTTGAGCGGCGAGCGCTGGTTCCAGGTGTCGGCCAGCTCGCCGAAGCCCGGGATGGACTTGGCGGCCATCGAGCCGATCGGGCCCGCCGAGATCAGGTTGCAGCGGATGTTGCGCTCGCCGAGGTCGCGGGCGAGGTACCGGTTGGTCGCCTCCAGGGCGGCCTTCGCCGGGCCCATCCAGTCGTACTTCGGCCAGGCGAACTGCGCGTCGAAGGTCAGACCGACCACCGAGCCGCCGTCCTGCATCAGCGGCAGCAGCGCCATGGTCAGCGACTTCAGCGAGAAGGCGGAGACGTGCATGGCGGTGGCGACGGACTCCCACGGGGTGTTGAGGAAGTTGCCGCCGAGCGCGTCCTGCGGGGCGAAGCCGATCGAGTGGACGATGCCGTCGAGGGTCGGCAGGTGCTCGCGGACCTGGTCGGCGATGCCGGCCAGCTGCTCCTCGCTGGAGACGTCCAGCTCCAGGACCTTCACCGGCTTCGGCAGCTTCTTGGCGATGCGCTCGGTGAGGCTCGGCCGGGGGAAGGCGGTGAGGATGATCTCCGCACCCTGCTCCTGGGCCAGCTTCGCGGTGTGGAAGGCGATGGACGACTCCATCAGCACACCGGTGATCAGGATGCGCTTGCCCTCAAGGATTCCACTCATGGTTCAGTGACCCATGCCCAATCCGCCGTCGACGGGAATGACGGCTCCGGTGATGTATGCGGCCTCGTCGGAGGAGAGGAAGCGGACCGCGGCGGCGACCTCGGCGGGTGCGGCGTAGCGGCCGAGCGGCACGCCGGAGACGATCTCCTTGCGGCGCTCCTCGCTGAGCACGGCAGTCATGTCGGTGTCGACGAAGCCGGGCGCGACCACGTTGATCGTGATGTTGCGGGAGCCGAGCTCGCGGGCGAGCGAGCGGGCGAAGCCGACCAGGCCGGCCTTGGAGGCGGCGTAGTTCGCCTGGCCGGGCGAGCCGAGCAGGCCCACCACGGACGAGATCAGCACCACGCGGCCCTTGCGGGCGCGGAGCATCTTGGTCGCCGCACGCTTGACCACCCGGAAGGTACCGGTGAGGTTGGTCTCGATGACGGAGCTGAAGTCGTCCTCGGACATGCGCAGCAGCAGGGTGTCCTTGGTGATGCCGGCATTGGCGACCAGCACCTCGACGGCGCCCTGCTTCTCCTCGATCTCCGCGAAGGCCGCGTCGACCTGGGCCGCGTCGGTGATGTCGCACTTGACCGCGAGGACCTCGTGCGCGGCCAGCTCGGCCGGGACCTCGCCCGAGCGGCTGGTGATGGCGACCTTGTCGCCGGCTTCGGCGAAGGCCTTGGCGATCGCGAGGCCGATGCCCCGGTTGCCTCCGGTGACGAGAACCGAGCGGCTCAACGATCCACCTCTCTCCGTAGTTGGCGGCGGCCCGTCGAGCGGCGGCCGGTTGGCCGCCGGGCCGCAGCGGTACGCCGGTGACGCGTACGCACTGTGACGCTATCGGTCCAGGTGAGCCCGCGACGAATCGACCTCCCACAGGTCCGTCCGGCGGGAACTGTCGCATCCCGACAACGCGTCCGACTTGGACGGGAACAACCGGCCGGGCCGTACCCGTTGCCCTCTGGGCGTCCCGGTCGCGGGCCGCACCATCAGCGAGGCCCGGCACACGGTCGGTGACGAGAGAGCGGGAGCACGGATGACCGAGGCACAGCCCAGCGGTTCCACCGGGCGGCGCGGCCGCCTGCTGGCCCTGACCACGCTGGCCGCCGCGGTGGGCGGCGCGGCGTGGGCGCTGCGCGACCTGCCGGCGGCGTTCGGCGGACGGCCGGACGGCGAACGCGAGGAGCGGATCCGCCGCTCCCCGCAGTACCGGGACGGCGTGTTCCACAACGCCCCGTCGGACCTCGCACGGGCGTCGACCCCCGGTGCCGAGACGGTCCGCCGGATGCTGTTCGACCGTGAGGGCCGCACGCCCGCGCTGCCGGTGCCGACGGTGCGCCCGCAGCACTCCGGGCGGGCCGCCGACGGGGTGGAGGTGGTCTGGTACGGGCACGCGTCCGCGCTGGTGGAGATCGAGGGCAGCCGGGTGCTGCTGGACCCGATCTGGAGCGACCGCTGCTCGCCGTCCGCGCACGTCGGGCCGAAGCGGCTGCACCCGGTGCCGGTCGGCCTGGCCGAGCTGCCGCAGGTCGACGCGGTGCTGATCTCGCACGACCACTACGACCACCTCGACATGGCCACCGTGAAGCGGCTGGTGACGCTGCAGTCGGCGCCGTTCCTGGTGCCGCTGGGCATCGGCAGCCACCTGCGCCGCTGGGGCGTGCCGGAGCACCGGATCATCGAGCTCGACTGGGACGAGACCTGCACCCTGGGCTCGCTCACCCTCACCCTGACCTCGGCACACCACTTCTCCGGCCGGGGCACCACCCGCAACACGACGCTGTGGGGCTCCTGGGTGATCGCCGGGCCGAACCGCAAGGTGTACTACACCGGCGACTCCGGCTACTTCGAGGGCTACGCGCGGATCGGCGAGCAGCACGGCCCGTTCGACGCCGCGCTGGTGCAGATCGGCGCGTACGACGAGGCGTGGGCCGACATCCACATGACGCCGGAGGACGCCGTCCGCGCCCACCGCGAGCTGCGGGCCGGACTGCTGGTGCCGGTGCACTGGTGCACCTTCAACCTGGGCCTGCACCCGTGGGCCGAGCCGATCGAGCGGCTGCTGGTGGAGGCCAAGGCGCAGGCCGTGCCGCTGGTCGTGCCGCGCCCCGGCGAGCGGGTCGACGTCGATCAGCCGCAGGAGCTGGACGGCTGGTGGGAGACGGTCGCCTGACGGCCCGTCCGGGTGGTTGTGCGGCGGGCGACGCGCGCGGTTTCGGGTGAATTCGCTGGCCCCGGGTGTGTTCGGCGGTCCATGATGCGATGCGGGTTCCCCTGCCCGGGACGCCCGCCGCCCCAGACCGTTCGACCCAGGGAGCCCGATGCCGCCCTCAAGCCGCGCCGTCGACCCGCTGTTCCTCGGCTATCCGTTGCAGGCCCTCGCCGACGCCGCCCTCACCCGGGCCCGCGAACTCGGCGCCGGCCACGCCGACTTCCGCCTGGAGCGGGTCCGCAGCGCCTCCTGGCGCCTGCGCGACGCCCGCCCGTCCGGCACCTCGGACTCGGTGCAGCTCGGCTTCGCCGTCCGCGTCCTGCTGGACGGCGCCTGGGGCTTCGCCGCCGGGGTCGACCTCACCACCGCCGCGGCGGCCCGGGTCGCCGAGCAGGCGGTGGCGGTGGCCCGGCTCTCCGGCGGGATCAGCCGGGCGGCCGGCTCCGAGGACGTGGTCGAGCTCGCCGACGAGCCCGTGCACGCGGACGCGGTCTGGGTCTCCTCCTACGAGGTCAACCCCTTCGAGGTGCCGGACGCGGAGAAGACCGCGCTGCTCGCCGAGTGGAGCAGCCGGCTGCTGGCCGCCGAGGGCGTCTCGCACGTCTCGGCGGCCCTGCTGACGGTGCAGGAGAACAAGTTCTACGCGGACACCGCGGGCACCGTCACCACCCAGCAGCGGATCCGGCTGCACCCCTCGCTGGAGGCCACCTCGGTCGACGAGCGCACCGGCGCCTTCGACTCGATGCGCACCCTCGCCCCGCCGGCCGGCCGCGGCTTCGAGTACCTGCGCGGCACCGGCTGGGACTGGGACGCCGAACTCGCCGAACTGCCCGTGCTGCTGGCCGAGAAGATGAAGGCGCCGAGCGTCGAGGCCGGCCGCTACGACCTGGTGGTCGACCCCTCCAACCTGTGGCTGACCATCCACGAGTCGATCGGCCACGCCACCGAGCTGGACCGCGCGCTCGGCTACGAGGCCGCCTACGCGGGCACCTCGTTCGCCACCTTCGACAAGCTCGGCAGCCTGAAGTACGGCTCCGAGCTGATGCACGTCACCGGCGACCGCACCGCCGAGCACGGCCTCGCCACCACCGGCTACGACGACGAGGGCGTCGCCACCCAGTCCTGGGACCTCGTCAAGGACGGCGTGCTGGTGGGCTACCAGCTGGACCGGGCGATGGCCCGGCTCAAGGGCCTCGGCCGTTCCAACGGCTGCGCCTTCGCCGACTCCCCCGCGCACGTCCCGGTGCAGCGCATGGCGAACGTCTCGCTGCAGCCCGCGGCCGGCGGCCCGGCGACGGACGGCCTGATCTCCCAGGTGGAGAACGGCCTGTACATCGTCGGCGACCGCTCCTGGTCGATCGACATGCAGCGCTACAACTTCCAGTTCACCGGCCAGCGCGCCTACGCGATCAGGAACGGCCGTCTCGCCGGGCAGGTCAAGGACTTCGCCTACCAGGCGACCACCACCGACTTCTGGGGCTCGATGAGCGCCGTCGGCGGCCCGCAGACGTACGTGCTCGGCGGTGCCTTCAACTGCGGCAAGGCCCAGCCGGGCCAGGTCGCGGCGGTCAGCCACGGCTGCCCGTCCGCGCTGTTCCGCAACGTCAACGTGCTCAACACCCAGCAGGAGGCCGGTCACTGATGAACGCCATCGAGCCCCACGAGCTGGTCGAGCGCGCCCTGGAACTCTCCCGGGCGGACGGCTGCGTCGTCATCGCCGACGAGGAGTCCACCGCCAACCTGCGCTGGGCGGGCAACGGCCTCACCACCAACGGCGTCACCCGCGGCCGTCGGCTCACCGTGATCGCCACCGTGGACGGCGCCGAGGGCACCGCCTCCGGCGTGGTCTCCCGCGAGGCCGTCACCCTCGACGAGGTCGAGTCGCTGGTCCGCGCCGCCGAGGCGGCCGCCCGCGACGCCGGGCCCGCCGAGGACGCCCAGCCCCTGATCCCGTCCCGCCCGGCCTCGGCCGACTTCACCGCGCCGCCCGCCGAGACCTCCGCCGAGGTGTTCGCGGCCTTCGCCCCGGCCCTCGGCGAGGCCTTCGCCCGGGCCCGCAAGAACGGCGAGCTGCTGTACGGCTTCGCCCGGCACGAGGTGACCAGCAGCTACCTCGGCACCTCCACCGGTCTGCGGCTGCGGCACGACCAGCCGACCGGCACCGTCGAGCTGAACGCCAAGACGGCCGACCTGACCGGCTCCGCCTGGGCGGGCGCGGCCACCCGCGACTTCACCGACATCGACGTCACCGCGATGCACACCGGGCTCACCCGGCGGCTCGGCTGGGGCCGCAAGCGGATCGACCTGCCGGCCGGTCGCTACGAGACGCTGCTGCCGCCCTCGGCCGTCGCCGACCTGCTGGTCTACCTCAGCTGGTCCTCCGGCGGACGGGACGCCTTCGAGGGCCGCACCGTCTTCTCCAAGGCGGGCGGCGGCACCAGGATCGGCGAGCGGCTCAGCCCGCTGCCGCTGACCCTGCGCTCCGACCCGGCCGAGCCCGGCCTGGAGGCCGCGCCGTTCGTCCTCACCCACGCCTCGGGCGACAACGACTCGGTCTTCGACAACGGCCACCCGCTCACCGCCACCGACTGGATCCGCGACGGCGAGCTGGCCAACCTGCTCACCACCCGGCACTCCGCCGGCCTCACCGGCCTGCCGCTGCAGCCGCCGGTCGACAACCTCGTCCTGGAGACGGCCGACCAGGCGTCGGCACCGACCCTGGAGGAGATGATCGCCCGTACCGAGCGCGGCCTGCTGCTCACCTGCCTCTGGTACATCCGCGAGGTCGACCCGGCGACGCTGCTGCTCACCGGCCTCACCCGGGACGGCGTGTACCTGGTGGAGAACGGCGAGGTCGTCGGCGCGGTCAACAACTTCCGCTTCAACGAGTCGCCGGTCGACATCCTCGGACGGATCACCGAGGTCGGACGCACCGAGCGCTGCCTGCCCCGCGAGTGGGGCGACTGGTTCACCCGGGCGGCCATGCCGCCGGTCCGGGTGGCCGACTTCAACATGAGCTCGGTCAGCCAGGCCTCCTAGCGGGGGCCGGCGGGGGGAAGGCATCGACATGATGGACGAGAAGCAGACGGTCAGAGTCTCCAAGCGGCTGTCCCGCATCCTGCGGCACGACCCGGGCTCGGTCGGCATCACCCTGGACGGGGCCGGCTGGGTACGGGTGGACACCCTGCTCGGGGCGCTGGCCCGGCACGGCCGGGCGGTCAGCCGGGCCGAGCTGGACCACGTCGTGGAGACGAACAACAAGCGCCGTTTCGCCTTCTCCGACGACGGCCTCTCCATCCGCGCCAGCCAGGGCCACACGGTCGACGTCGACCTCGGCCTGCCGCCCAGCGACCCGCCCGCGGTGCTGTACCACGGCACCACCGGGCGGGTCCTGGACGCGGTCTTCCACGAGGGGCTGCGTCCGATGGCCCGCCAGGACGTGCACCTCTCCGCCGACACCGAGACGGCCACCCGGGTCGGCTCCCGGCACGGCCGACCGGTCGTCCTGGTGGTGGACGCCGCGGCGATGGCCCGCGACGGCCACGTCTTCCGGGTCAGCGCCAACGGCGTCTGGCTGACCGACGCCGTCCCGCCCGCGTACCTGCGGAAAGCCTGAGCCCCGGAGCCCCTGTGACGGCCGGCACGGCGTACCGTGAATTGGCTGCACCCACGGGGGCGCGGTGACGGACGAAGGCGGTAGGCGATGGCGAAGAGCTCCGGCAACGGGCAGGTCTTCCGGATCACCGGGGCCCGGACCGGCCTCACGGAGGACGTGCGGGGCCGCCAGCGGCGGTACGTGATCTCGATGCTGGTCCGCACGCTCTGCGTGCTGCTGGCAGTGGTGCTCTGGGACGTCCAGCGGGTCCTGGCGTTCATCGCGCTGGCCGGCGGCGTACTGCTGCCGTACTTCGCGGTGGTGATCGCCAACGCCGGCCGCGAACGCGCCCCGGGCCTGCCGAGCACCTTCGCGGTGCCGCCGGAGACCCCGCTGATGCTCGGCCCCGGCGGGACGGGCGGCGGCGGGCGCCCCTCCGAGGGCGCCGACGCGGGCCCGCACGCCGGCCAGGACGGCACGGACACCCCGGCCGACCCGACCGCCGACTGAGACGCATACGGATGGATTGCCCGATCCGTCCGGTTCTGCCGGCATTTGCCCGGCAGAAGCCTCAACGGAGGCTCAGATTAATCATGAAAGGCCTAGCCACGCGGGGGTTGTGGCGTGACATACTGCGTACGCGCTCCGCATCCCCCGTCGGAGCGACAGACCGACGCCGGGCGGCTCCCCCCGTGGCTGCCCGGCGTCGTCATGCCCGGGTGCGGAAGCGCTTTCCCGGGGTGCGAGACTGGCCGTGACAGCTCCGGCAGCTCCCCCAGGACGGCCCACCATGGACACCCCCTCGCTCGGCCTCTTCGGCACCGCGGACGCCCCCGCCGGCCCCGACGGTCCGCCGGCCTGCTCGGCGAAGGGCTGCCGCGAGGACGCCCGCTGGGTGCTGGTCTGGAACAACCCCAAGCTGCACACCCCCGACCGCCGGAAGACCTGGCTGGCCTGCGACGACCACCGCGAGCACCTCTCGCAGTTCCTCGGCGTCCGCGGCTTCCTGAAGGAGGTCCTCCCCTTCGAGGACTTCGAGGGGTAGCGGGCACCTGCCCGAGGCACACGGGTGGTCGGATCAGGGGTGATCCGCGCCCCCCGAGTGGCTGCCGCGCTCAGCCGCCGATGGCGGACATCGGGCGGTCCGGCTGGTGGAAGGTCGGGTCGTCGATGCCGGCGCCCGCCTTCTTGCCCCACATGGCCTTCCGCCAGAGTTCGCCGATCTCCTCGTCCCCAGCACCGGACCGCAGCGCCTCCCGCAGCGCCTCCCGCAGGTCCGTCTCGTCCGTGGCGAAGAGGCAGTTGCGGACCTGTCCGTCCGCGGTGAGCCGGGTGCGGTCGCAGGCCCGGCAGAACGGCCGGGTCACCGAGGCGATCACGCCGACCCGGGCGGGGCCGCCGTCCACCAGCCAGCGCTCCGCGGGCGCCGCGCCGCGGACGGCGCTCGGCTCCGGGGTGAGTTCGAAGCGGGCCCGCAGCAGGCCGAGGATCTCCTCGGCGGTGACCATCTGCGAACGGTCCCAGCCGTGCTGGGCGTCGAGCGGCATCTGCTCGATGAACCGCAGCTCGTAGCCGTGCTCGATGCACCAGGCGAGCAGGTCGGCGGCCTCGTGGTCGTTGACGCCGCGCATCAGGACGGCGTTGAGCTTGACCGGGCTGAGGCCGGCGGCCTCGGCGGCGGCCAGGCCGTCCAGCACGTCGTGGTGGCGGCGGCGCCGGGTGAGGGTGTGGAAGGTGTCCTCGTCGAGGGTGTCGAGCGAGACGTTCACCCGGTCCAGTCCGGCCTTCTTGAGGGCGGCGGCGGTGCGGGCGAGGCCGATGCCGTTGGTGGTGAGCGAGAGCTCGGGCCGGGGCTCCAGTTCGGCGCAGGCGGCGACGATGCCGACCAGGCCGGGCCGCAGCAGCGGCTCGCCACCGGTGAAGCGCACCTCGCGGACGCCGAGGTCGCGCACCGCGATGCCGACCAGCCGGACGATCTCCTCGTCGGTGAGCAACGACGGCTTGGCCAGCCACTGCAGGCCCTCCTCGGGCATGCAGTAGGTGCACCGCAGGTTGCAGCGGTCGGTGAGGGACACACGAAGATCCACGGCCTGTCGGCCGAAGGTGTCGAGCAGCATCGCGGCCCCCTTCCTGAAGTGCGTGGGCTCAAAACCCGCGGGCCCGGCCGCCGTTGCGGGCGGGCCGGGCCAGCTTATCGATCGGGGCGGTACCCGTCCGGGGTACGTCCGGTCCGTGGGCGCCGGTCAGTGGGCGCCGAGCCCGGTGAGCGAGCGGACCTCCAGTTCAGCGTACTTCGCCTGGTCGGCGGTCTCCTTGGAGAGCAGCGTGCCGATCCAGCCGGCCAGGAAGCCGACCGGGATGGAGACCAGTCCGGGGTTCTCCAGCGGGAACCAGTGGAAGTCGCTGTGCGGGAAGAGCGAGTTCTTGCCGCCGGAGACCACGGTCGAGAAGATCACCAGCGTGACCGAGGTGATCAGGCCGGCGTAGACCGAGCTGACCGCGCCGGTGGTGTTGAAGCGCTTCCAGAACAGCGAGTAGAGCAGGGTCGGCAGGTTGGCCGAGGCCGCGACCGCGAAGGCCAGCGCGACCAGGGCCGCCGCGTTCAGCTTGTCCGCGAAGATCGACAGCAGGATGGCGATCGCACCGATCGCCACCGCGGCCAGCTTCGCCGAGCGGACCTCTTCCTTCTCCGAGGCCTTGCCGCGGCGGATCACGTTGGCCCACAGGTCGTGGGCGAAGGACGCCGAGGAGGCCAGGGTGAGACCGGCGACCACGGCGAGGATGGTGGCGAAGGCGACCGCCGAGATCACCGCCAGCAGGATGGCGCCGCCGGTGGAGCCGGCGCCGCCGCCGAGTTCCTGGGCGAGCAGCGGGGCGGCGGTGTTGCCGGCCGCGTTGGAGGCCTTGATGGCCTTCGGGCCGACCAGGGCCGCGGCGCCGAAGCCGAGCGCCAGGGTCATCAGGTAGAAGCCGCCGATGATGCCGATCGCCCAGAGCACGGACTTCCGGGCGGCCTTCGCGGTGGGCACGGTGTAGAAGCGGACCAGGATGTGCGGCAGGCCGGCGGTGCCCAGCACCAGGGCGAGACCGAGGCTGAGGAAGTCCAGCTTGGTGGTGCCGGTGGTGCCGTACTTCAGCCCGGGTTCGAGGAAGGCGGCGCCCTTGCCGCTGGCCTCGGAGGCGGCGCCGAGCAGGCTGGAGAGGTTGAAGTGGTACTTGGCGAGCACCAGGACGGTCATCAGCGCGGTGCCGGCGATCAACAGCACCGCCTTGACGATCTGTACCCAGGTGGTGCCCTTCATGCCGCCGATCGCTACGTAGATCACCATCAGTGCGCCGACCGCGACGATCGTCCAGCGCTTGGCGCCCTCGCCGCTGACCCCGAGCAGCAGGGCGACCAGCGAGCCCGCGCCGACCATCTGGGCCAGCAGGTAGAAGATCGACACCACGATGGTGGAGACGCCGGCGGCGGTGCGCACCGGGCGCTGCCGCATCCGGAAGGCCAGCACGTCGGCCATGGTATAGCGGCCGGAGTTGCGCAGCGGTTCGGCGACCAGCAGCAGGGCGACCAGCCAGGCCACCAGGAAACCGATCGAGTAGAGGAAGCCGTCGTAGCCGAAGAGCGCGATGGCGCCGGCGATGCCGAGGAAGGACGCGGCGGACATGTAGTCGCCGGAGATGGCGAGGCCGTTCTGGAAGCCGGTGAAGCCGCGGCCGCCGGCGTAGAAGTCGGCGGCGTCCTTGGTCTGCCGGCCGGCCCAGATCGTGATGCCGAGGGTGGCGGCCACGAACAGGCCGAACAGGGTCATGGTGAGGCCGCGGTGGTCGCTCGCGGCGCTGGCCAGCTGGATCATTCGGCGGCCTCCCGGGGGGCGTGGACGGCGGTGGGCGCGTGGCTCTCGCGGATCGCCTCGGCGGGCGGGTCGAGGCGCCGGTCCGCGTAGCGGGCGTACCAGGCGGCGATGGCGAAGGTGGAGGCGAACTGCAGCAGGCCGAGCACCAGGGCGGTGTTGATGTGGCCGACGACCTTGGTGGCCATGAATGCCGGGGCGTAGCTCGACAGCAGCACGTACAGCAGGTACCAGAGGATGAAGCCGATGGTGACGGGGAAGGCGAAGCTCCGGAAGGCTGACCTGAGGCCGCGGAACTCCTCGCCCTCCTCGATCCGTTGCACGTCTGCGGCGGCGGCCTCGGCGGCCGGTGGAGTGTCCACGCGGTGTCTCCTGACGTCGGCGGGTGCGCGGGTGGATCACTGGGGTGTGAGGGGCATCACAGGCACGGTGCGGCTGCATGCTAGATCCACCCGCGCGGCCCGCGACAGCGTCCGCGCACGATCGGCCGCGGGCTGTCCCCGATCTGGCCGAAAACCGTCCGCGCAAACCGCCCGGGGCGGTGCCGCGCGTGCGACACCGCCCCGGAGGTGCAGAGGATGTGACGGAGCGTCAGAACGAGATGCGGACCTTCAGCGCCTCGCGGTCGTGCATCGCGCGGTAGCCGTCCGGCACCCCGTCGAGGCCGACGGTGCGGTCGAAGACCAGACCCGGGTCGATCGCGCCGGAGAGCACGTCCGGCAGCAGCTCGGGGATGTACGCGCGGGCGGGGGCGACACCGCCGGCCAGCGTCACGTTCCGGCCGAACATCTGGGCGATGTCGACACCGGCGCTGCCGCCGTGCGGCACGCCGACGTAGCCGACCGCGCCGCCGTCCCGGGCGATGGAGATCGCGGTGCGCATCGACTCCTCGGTGCCGACGGCCTCCAGCACGGCGTGCGCGCCCTGACCGCCGGTCAGCTCCTTGACCGCCTCGATGGCGGCCTCGCCGCGCTCGGCGACCACGTCGGTGGCACCGAAGCTGCGGGCGATCGCGGTGCGCTGCTCGTGCCGGCCCAGCGCGATGATCCGGCCGGCGCCGAGGCGCTGAGCGGCGAGCACGCCGCACAGGCCGACCGCGCCGTCACCGACCACGGCGACGGTGGCACCGGGGCGGACGCCCGCGGCGACCGCGGCGTGGTGGCCGGTGCTCATCACGTCGGAGAGGGCGAGCAGCCCGGGCAGCAGCTTCTCCTCGCCGGCCGCCTCCTTCGGCAGCTTGACCAGGGTGCCGTCGGCGAAGGGGACGCGGACGGCCTCTCCCTGGCCGCCGTCGGAGCCGACCTCGCCCCAGAAGCCGCCCTGCGGGCAGGAGGTGTGCAGGCCCTCGCGGCAGTAGTCGCAGGTGCCGTCGGACCAGACGAACGGGGCGACGACGAAGTCGCCGCGGGTGAATCCGGTCACGTCGCGGCCGACCTCCTCGACGATGCCGAGGAACTCGTGGCCGATCCGCTGGCCGGCCACCCGGGACGCCACACCCCGGTAGGCCCACAGGTCGCTGCCGCAGATGCAGGCGTTCACCACCCGCACCACGGCGTCGGTCGGCCGCTGAACGACCGGGTCCGGCACCTCCTCGATCCGGATGTCGTTGGGGCCGTGGATCACGGTGGCGCGCATGGAGCTTCCTTACGGGGTGGGGGGTGGTCCGTCGGGGTGCTGACGACCGGGAAGGGCCGCGAGGATGTACGACCGCTCCGACGACCACTCTATTCCGGCCCGCTCCGGGCGACCGCCCGCCGCCGATCGGCCCGGCCCGGACGCCGGTCGGCCTTAGAGTGGTGCACCATGCATGCGATCCAGTCCCCGCGGGACGGCCTCACGGCGCCCGCGGCCCTCCCGGCGCCCCGCCCCGCCGCCGACGCCGGCACCGGCTTCGCCGTCGTCGACGTCGAGACCACCGGGCTCGGCCGCGCCGACCGGGTCATCTCGGCGGGCGTCTACCAGCTGGACGCACAGGGCGAGGTGACGGGGCACTGGTACACGCTGGTCAACCCGCA
This sequence comes from Kitasatospora sp. DSM 101779, assembly GCF_025655475.1. Classification (GTDB taxonomy): domain Bacteria; phylum Actinomycetota; class Actinomycetes; order Streptomycetales; family Streptomycetaceae; genus Kitasatospora. The sequence continues at coordinate 2,503,785 of NZ_JAHTIK010000001.1, forward strand.
GCGCGACCCCGGGCCGGTGTGGATCCACGGACTGACCGCCGACATGCTGGCCGACGCGCCCACCTTCCCCGAGATCGCCGGGGAGCTGGCCGACCGGCTGCGCGGCCGGGTCATGGTCGCCCACAACGCGCTCTTCGACTGGAACATGATCGCCCGCGAGTTCGCCCGGGCCGGTCTGCGCGCCCCGGTGGAGCAGCGGCTGTGCACCATGGTGCTCTCCCGCGACCTGGGCCTGCCGCTGCCCAACGGCAAGCTGGCCTCGCTGGCGGCGCACTTCGGGGTGCAGCAGCGGCAGGCGCACAACGCGCTGGACGACGCCCGGGTGCTCGCCGAGGCGTTCCGGCCCAGCCTGCAGCTGGCCCGGGAGTTCGGGGTGCCGCTGCCGCTGACCGCCTGCGTGGCGGTCACCGACCTGGGCGAGGACTCCCCCGCGCCGGCCCGCGGCACGACCTGGTCGTCCTCCTACCGCCCGAGCCGCAAGCGGCCGGCCTGCCCGTACCCGAACCCGGGCCGCTGGCGGGACGGCTCCCCGCTCGTCCAGGGCATGCGGGTGGCGATCACCGGCGACACCGCGACCGAGCGCGAGCTGCTGGAGGACCGCGCGATCGAGGCCGGACTGCACATCGCGACCTCGGTGAGCAGGCTCACCAGCCTGCTCGTCACCAACGAGCCGGGCAGTTGGAGCGGCAAGGCCCGCAAGGCCCGCGAGCACGGCACGCCGGTGGTCGGCGAGGACGCCTTCCTCCAGCTGCTGCGGGAGGTCGCACCCCACCCCGGTGTCCGGGCCGCGGATCAGTAGGGCGTAGCGTGCCGGGTGTGTACCGATTTCTGCTGTCCCGGCGCTGGGCGGTCATCGCGCTGACCGTGCTGCTGCTGATCCCCGTGATGATCCGCCTGGGGTTCTGGCAGCTGCACCGGCACGAGGCCCGGGTCGCCCGCAACGAGCTGATCGGCCGCAGCCTGAAGGCGGCGCCGGTCGCGTTCGACTCGCTGTCCTCCCCCGGCTTCGCGGTGCCGGGCGATCTGACCTGGCGCACGGTGACAGCCACCGGTACGTACGACAGCGCGCACGAGTTCGTGATCCGCGGGCGCACCGAGCCGGGCGGCAGCAGCATCGGGTACTTCGTCGTCACGCCGCTGAAGCTGGCCGACGGCCGCGGCTCGGTGCTGGTCAACCGGGGCTGGGTGGAGTCCGGCAACGACGCCACCAGCTACCCGGCGGTGCCGGCGCCGCCCGCCGGCCCGGTGACCGTGACCGGTCGGCTCCGGGCCGACGAGACCACCGCCAGCAGCGGCATCCGCGACCGCGGCGGCCTGCCGGAGCGGCAGTACAAGCTGATCAACAGCGGGCAGCAGGCGAAGGCCACCGGCGCCACCGTGCTCGGCGGCTACCTGGAGCTCGTGACCGCCACCCCGGCCGTCGGCGGCTCCCCGGAGCTGCTGGCCGAGCCGAACCACTCGGACATCGGCCCGCACATGGCGTACGCCGTGCAGTGGTGGCTGTTCGCCGGCCTGCTCCCGGTCGGCCTGGTGATCCTGGCCCGCCGCGAGGCCAAGGAACGCGTCGCCGAAGCGGCCGCCGCGGCCCGGGCCGAGGAGCTCGCCCCCGCGTAGGCGTACCCGAACGGGGCAGCCCGCTCGGGGGCGCGTGCCCCGGCACTCGTGTGTCAGTGCTGGGTGTTCCAGAAGCCGATGGCGAGGGCGCCCCACCAGCCGAGCTGGGAGACCAGGGCGGAGAGGGCGCCGCGCAGCAGCAGCCGGCGCCCGGGCCGGCCCGGGCCCCCGGCCTCCAGCCGCCTGGTCAGGGCGGTGGCGTGCACGCCGTTCAGCGCGATCAGCAGCACCAGGAGCAGCTTGACCTGGGTCAGCGGCGAGTCGAGCCGGGGCTCCAGCAGGATGCCGCTCGCGGTGAGGCCGGCCAGGCCGGCCCAGACCGGTACGTGCAGCGGGCCGGTGGACTCCACCACCTGGGCCAGGGTGCGGCGGCCGAGCAGCCACAGGGCGCCCATGTAGTCCACCGCCAGTACGGCGCCGAAGCCGACCACCAGGGCCACCAGGTGCACGAAGAGGGCGACGGTGTGCAGCGAGGCGTCGGTCTGCACGTGGCCGGCCGTCCAGGCGCTGCCCGCCCAGAGCGCACAGAGCCCCACCGAGACCAGGAGGCAACGGGCGACTGTCCCGGACAGCGGGGCGAGCTCGTCGGACTCAGGCATGGTGGTGCTCCGTGGGGGTGGGGGAGGGCGAAAGCGAGGTTAGGTTTTCCTAAGTTCTCCCCGTACGTCAACCCGGCGCCGCAGGGTGGGACCCGATCGACGCCCCCGGCCCCGACCGGGGAGGATGGGCGCATGGATCTCGGACTTCAGCAGAAGGTGTACGTACTGACCGGCGCCACCCGCGGCCTGGGCCTGGCCTCCGCGCGTGAACTGGTCGCCGACGGCGCCCGGGTGGTGGTCAGCGGCCGGCACGAGGAATCGGTGGCCGCGGCGGTGAAGGAGCTGGGCGGGTCAGAGCACGCGCACGGCGTGGTCGCCGACAACGGCGACCCGGCGACCGCGGGCCGTCTGGTCGAGGCCGCACGCGAGCGCTTCGGCCGGTTCGACGGCGTGCTGATCAGCGTCGGCGGCCCGACCGCCGGCCCGGTGCTCGGGGCCGGGGACGAGGCCTGGCGGGGCGCCTTCGAGTCGGTCTTCCTCGGTGCGCTGCGGATCGCCCGGACGGCTGCGGCGGAGCTGGCGGAGGGCGGTGTGATCGGATTCGTGCTGTCCGGCTCGGTCCGCGAGCCGATCTCCGGCCTCGGCATCTCCAACGGGCTGCGGCCCGGCCTGGCGATGGCCGCGAAGTCGCTGGCCGACGAGCTCGGCCCGCGCGGCATCCGGGTCGTCGGCCTGATGCCGGCTCGGATCGACACCGACCGGGTGCGCGAACTGGACGCGCTGAGCGGCGATGCGGCGGCGGCCCGGGCGCGGGCGAGTGCGGCGATCCCGCTCGGCCGGTACGGCACCCCGGAGGAGTTCGGCAAAGTCGCGGCCTTCCTGCTCTCCCCCGCCGCCTCCTATCTGACGGGCGTGATGGTGCCGGTCGACGGCGGCGCCCTGCGCGGACTCTGACCGTCCGACACATCGCCGCAGGGGTTCGGGACTTCAGACCACCCGGGGCGGTTTGGGCCCGGCGCCGGGGCGCCGGGCCGACGCCGTGAGCCGGAGCCGGCAGGGGAGTTCGGCGAGGCCGAGGCTCGTCCGGGCGTTGTCCAGCGGGCCGTCGTCGAGGCTCCGCACGAGCCGTGCGGGGTCGGCGCCGGGCGTCAGCCGGACGGTGGACCGCAGCAGCAGCCGGTGCGAGGCACCGCTCGCCCGGACGGTCACCTTGTCGACCCCGGTCAGGTCGATCACCTCGGTCTCCACCGCGTCCTGCAGGGCGCGCTTGCGCATCCTGAGCGCCACGCCGTCCCCGCCGGGGACGGGCACGGTGACGGTGCTGGGGCCGGCCCGGTGCAGCTGCGCGTAGAGCCAGCCGAGGGCGCCGACCACCACCACCGCCGGGACGGCGATGACCACGGGCCAGAACCAGCCCTGGTGGGACCAGTCCGTTCGGGTGGCGGCGCTGAGCACCGGTTGGTGCGGCGAGGTGAGCGGCCAGCCGTCCGGCATCGAAGCGTTCAGCCGGCCGTACAGGTCGAGTCCGCCGGCCAGCACCAGGAGGCCGGCGAGCAGCAGGGCGATCCCGGTCACCGCGAGGATCGTCCGGTTCACCGCGGACATGCTCATCGGGGCGCCTCCTGGGCGAGTCGGCGGTGGCCGTGCCGCCGGTCGTCCGGCCGGGCGGGGCGGACGGGCTGGATCCGCAGGTCCAGCCGGTACGGCCCGAGCAGCGGCACCGCTGCCAGCTCCTCCAGCAACTCCCCTTCCACGGTGATCGGTTCGGCGCTTCCGGTGACCGTGGCGACGGCCCGCCGGCGGCCCGCCTTCACGGTGCACCGCTCCACGCCCTCGATCCCGGCGGCCCGGGCCGAGAGCAGCGCGGCCACCCCGGCCCGGTCGATCGCCGCGCCCGGCCGGACCAGTGGGAGCCAGCGGCGCAGCCCCGGGGCGAAGGCCAGCCAGCAGAGCAGCAGCCCGGCCGCCGCGGCGCCCCCGGCGATCCCGAGCACCCAGGCGTCGTCGAGGTGACGGGTCGCCAATTCCCGGGTGAGGTCGGCGCGCCACTGCCGGGCGGCATGCCCGGTGCGTTCGGCGATCGCGTCGTACAGCGCGGCCCCGCCGAGCACCAGCAGGCAGGTCACCACCAGGGCGGTGACGGCCGTCCGCGCCGACCGCGGCCGGTGCGGGCGCTCGTACGGCACGGTCGGCCCCCACTCCTCGGGCCCGGCGCCGCCCGGCTCCTCCGCGGCGTGCGGCAACTCGGCTTCCAGGCCGATGCGTTCGGGCAGCGCGACGCCGGCGCCGATGAGCTGTTCCGGGTCGGGCCCGGCGGGCTCGGCCGGGTACGGCACGGGCCGGTCCGGTCGGGGCTCCTCCGGTCGGGGCGGGGTCGGCGGTGCGCTCACCGGGCGGACTCCGGAACGAGGCGCTCGACCAGCAGCGCGACCTCGGTCACGGGGGTGCCGGTGAGTTCGGCCACCTGGCCGGCGGCGGCGTCCCGGCACAGGTGGGAGAGCCCGGCGAGGTCGGCCGGGTAGGGCAGGTCGAGGTGGAGGGTGACCCGGGCCTTGCCGCCGACCACCAGCACGGTGGCCCGCGGCGGTTTGCCGCGGGCCGTGCGGGCCGCCCAGATCTCGGCGAGGGCCTGCCGGACGGCCTGTTCGGCGAGCCGGGCGTAGACCCGGTCGGCGATCTTGAGCCGTCCGCGGCGGGCCGCGGGGATCGCGGCGGCGGCGGTCACCGCCGGCGCTCCCGGCCGCGGATGAGGTCGCCCAGGTCGCCGAGGTCGATGTCGCCCTCCAGCAGCCGCCCGAGGACGAAGCCGACCGCTCCGAGCGCGGCGACCAGCAGGAAGGCGGCGAAACCGCCGAAGTACCCGGCGAAGCCCAGGGCCATGCCGGCGACCAGGCCGACCAGGGCCAGGTTCATCCGCTCCTCCTCGTGTACGGCGACAGACGGCGCTGGGGGGGTGCTGAGGTGGTGCTGCGGCGCTCGGCGCGGTGCGTGCGCTACTGGACGCGGCCGACCGGCTCCGGCTCCTCCTCGTCCGGCTCGTCCGGCAGGTGTACGTCGTTGACCGCGATGTTGACCTCGACGACCTCCAGGCCGGTCATCCGCTCGACGGAGTCGATGACGTTCGCCCGGACCTCGGCGGCCAGCGCCGGGATCACCACCCCGTACTCGACGACCAGGGCGATGTCGATGGCGGCCTGCTTCTCGCCGACCTCGGCCTTGACGCCGCGGCCGGCGCCCGACTTCGAGCCCGGGACGCGGTCGCGGACGGCGCCGAAGGTCCGGGTGAAGCCGGAGCCGAGGGCGTGGATCCCGGCGATCTCCCGGGCGGCCATCCCGGCGATCTTCTCGATCACTCCGACGGCGAGTGCGGTGCGGCCGCGCTCGGACGCGAGCGTGGCCTCCTCGGGCCCGGTGTGGCCCTTCTGCAGGTCGGCGGGGGTGGGGGTCTGCGGCATGGCGGGGTCTCCTGTGTCGTCTCCAGCTATATCGCAAATCAGCCCAACTCTGACATTTCACCGCACGAGCCGCGCGTCGGGGCCGGAACGGGACGGCCCGCGGGCCGGGGAACGCCGAGGGCCCGGACCGCCGGGTGCGGTCCGGGCCCTCGGGGGCGGCCGGGGTCAGTCGCCGATGCCGGCGAGGTCCCTCATCCGGCGGTGCTGGGCAGCCCGCTCGGCGCTGCGCTGCTCGTCGTACGAGCGGCCGCCGGCGCCCTGCAGCAGGGCCTTGGTCTCGATGACGGCGTTGCGCGGCGCGGCGAGCAGCGCGGCGGCCAGGTCGCGGGCGGCACCCTCCAGCTCCTCCGCCGGGACGGCCAGGTTGGCCAGGCCGATCGCGACGGACTCCTCAGCGCCGACCCAGCGGCCGGTCGCGCAGATCTCCAGCGCCCGGCCGTAGCCGACGAGGTCGGTCAGCGGCTTGGTGCCGCCGAGGTCCGGGACGAGGCCGAGCGAGGTCTCCTTCATGGAGAACTGCACGTCCTCGGCGACCACCCGCAGGTCGCAGCCGAGCGCGAGCTGGAAGCCGGCGCCGACGGCGTGGCCCTGGACGGCGGCGATGGTGATCACGTCCGGGCGGCGCCACCAGGTGAAGGCCTCCTGGTACTCGGCGATGGCAGCGCCGGTCTCCTCGTCCGTGCCGGCGGCGAGCTTGAGGAAGGAGTGCTCGCCGGGGATGCCCTCCGGGGTGAACATCTGGCGGTCCAGGCCGGCCGAGAAGGAGACGCCCTCGGCGCGGAGCACCACCACGCGGACGGTGCCGGGCAGGGCGCGTCCGACCGAGGCGAGCGCGCGCCACATCGCCGGGCTCTGCGCGTTGCGGCGTGCGGGGTTGCAGAGCGTGACCAGCGCCAGCTCGCCCTCGACGTCGAGGCGGACGCCGACCTGCGCCCAGTCCTGGGGGTCGGTACCGACGGCGGGAGCGGTCATGGGGGTTACCTCCAGCGGGGGACAGTAGAGCTACTGGAGAGTAACAAAAGCGGGGGCGGCCGAACAGGGCCGTGCCGGAAACGACGAACGGCGGCCCGGGAGACCCGGCCGCCGTGCCGTCCGCACCTGCCGACCGCGCCTCGGGCGCCGCCGGCAACCGCACGGGAACCGACCCGGCTCGGCTGCTCCACCGCCGGATCTATGCTCGTCCACGACCGGACCGGGGACACTCCCCGACCGCCCGGCGCGGAGCCGTCGTATCTGATGAACCGTCAGGAACCCGCTGCAGCAGTCACCTTGCTCTTGCCGCGCGTCGCACCACCGCGACCCCGGAGATTCACCCCGGACTCGCTGAGCATGCGGTGCACGAAGCCGTAGGAGCGACCCGTCTCCTCCGCCAGCGCGCGAATGCTCGCCCCGGAGTCGTACTTCTTCTTGAGATCGGCCGCGAGCTTCTCACGCGCGGCACCTGTTACCCGGCTGCCCTTTTTCAGAGTCTCGGCCACCCGTGCCTCCTCGTAGCTGTGCTCGGTCAGATTCCCATGATCACCCATAGCCAGTCTCCTGGCCACCCATTCGACAAGGTCTGTCCCGGGAAAGCGCAGTCTGCCGGTGGTACCCGCAGTGCACAAGGGCGCTCACCCTGGGTGCACGCGCCCCCGCGGGCGTCGGCCGCCGGGCGAGAATCGGCTGATCAGAACGGACGGCCCCGCCGCGGAATCGCGGCGGGGCCGTCGTCAACACAATCACCGGAAGCCGCATTCCCGCGATCTCCGGCGGACCGGGATTTCTACGGAGATCAGCTGATCTGGTGTCTACTCGGCACGGGAAGTCGGCACTCGGGCCGGCATTCGTCCGGTGCTCAGGCCAGCGAGACGAGATCCGCGTACGCGGGGCTCCAGAGGTCCTCGACGCCGTCCGGCAGCAGGATGATCCGCTCCGGCTGGAGCGCGTCGACCGCGCCCTCGTCGTGGGTGACCAGCACGACCGCGCCGGTGAAGGAGCGCAGCGCGCCGAGGATCTCCTCGCGGCTGGCCGGGTCCAGGTTGTTGGTGGGCTCGTCGAGCAGCAGCACGTTGGCGCTGGAGACCACCAGGGTGGCCAGCGCCAGCCGGGTCTTCTCCCCGCCGGAGAGCACGCCGGCCGGCTTGTCGACGTCGTCGCCGGAGAACAGGAAGGAACCGAGGATCTTGCGGATCTGCACCAGGTCGGTGTCCGGCGCGGAAGAGCGCATGTTCTCCAGCACCGTACGGTCCGGGTCCAGGGTCTCGTGCTCCTGGGCGTAGTAGCCGATCTTCAGGCCGTGGCCGGGGATCACCTCGCCGGTGTCCGGCTTCTCCACACCCGCCAGCATCCGCAGCAGGGTGGTCTTGCCGGCGCCGTTGAGACCGAGCACGACCACCTTGGAGCCGCGGTCGATGGCCAGGTCGACGTCGGTGAAGATCTCCAGCGAGCCGTAGGACTTCGACAGGCCGGAGGCGGTCATCGGGGTCTTGCCGCACGGCGCCGGGTCGGGGAAGCGCAGCTTGGCGACCTTGTCGGAGACCCGCGCCTGCTCCAGGCCGGAGAGCAGCTTCTCGGCGCGGCGGGCCATGTTCTGCGCGGCGACCGTCTTGGTCGCCTTGGCGCGCATCTTGTCGGCCTGCGCGTTGAGGGTGGCGGCCTTCTTCTCGGCGTTGGCGCGCTCCCGCTTGCGGCGCTTCTCGTCGTCCTCGCGCTGCTGCTGGTACTGCTTCCAGCCCATGTTGTAGATGTCGATGGCGGCGCGGTTGGCGTCCAGGTAGAAGACCTTGTTGACGACCGTCTCGACCAGGTCGACGTCGTGCGAGATGACGATGAAGCCGCCCTTGTAGGTCTTCAGGAAGTCCCGCAGCCAGGCGATCGAGTCGGCGTCGAGGTGGTTGGTCGGCTCGTCGAGCAGCAGGATGTCGGCGTCCGAGAAGAGGATCCGGGCCAGCTCGACGCGGCGGCGCTGACCGCCGGAGAGGGTGTGCAGCGGCTGGTTGAGGATGCGGTCCGGCAGGCCGAGCGCCGCCGCGATGGTCGCCGCCTCGGCCTCGGCCGCGTAGCCGCCCTTGGTGAGGAACTCGGTCTCCAGGTTGGCGTACTTCTTCATCGCGCGTTCGCGGGTGGTGCCCTGGCCGTTCGCCATCCGGTCCTCGTTCTCGCGCATCTTGCGCAGCACGGTGTCGAGGCCGCGGGCGGAGAGGATGCGGTCCTTGGCGAGGACGTCGAGGTCGCCGGTGCGCGGGTCCTGCGGGAGGTAGCCGACCTCGCCGGTGCGGGTCACCGTGCCGCCCGCCGGGATGCCCTCGCCGGCCAGCACCTTGGTCATGGTGGTCTTGCCGGCGCCGTTGCGGCCGACCAGGCCGATCCGGTCGCCGGGGGCGATGCGGAAGGAGGCGGACTCGATGAGGACGCGGGCGCCGGCGCGCAGCTCCAGGGCGTTCGCGGAAATCATGGCTGGGTCTCTCCAGGGACGGTGGCGGGGCCCGGCGGCCGGGCGGAATGCAGGCGGAAGGGCGGGGCGGCGGCGGGCCTTCGAAAGCTCGCCGACCGGCGCCTAATGCCCGGGGAACACAGCCATACGGCCCAGTCTACCGGGCGGCCGGGATTTCCCCCGTGGCCTGCCGGGCGCAGCCCGCTCAGCCCGCCGGACAGCCCTCCTGGGGGGCGACCGCCGCGAACGGCAGCTCCGGGCTGGCACAGACGGTCTCGGGGGCACCGCGCCGGGTGTCGAAGACCCTGGTGCCGAGGATCGGGCCGTCCTCGATCGTGACCCGGTGCCCGTCCAGGCGCTTGAGCACGACGTCCGGCCCCGCGTTCAGCTGCCAGCCGCGGCCGGCCAGCCGGAACCCGTTGATGCCGCCCGGCAGCAGCTTGCCGGTGCCCGGGCCGGTGACGCAGGTGCGCGGCACCAGGACCGCGTTGTCGGTGTGCACGGCGCGCAACGGATCGTAGGAGCAGCCCTGCGGCGGGCGGGAGTTGTAGCGCAGGTCGCCGTCGCGGTCGCGGAAGCCCATGGTGAGCGAGGGCGTGACGACGGCCACCCAGGGCTCGCCCTCCAGGGCCGTCTGCAGTGCTGCGGTGGCCCGGCGGATCGCGGTGGCCTGCTTCTGCTCCTCGGTGCGGTCGGCGGCGCCGGGCTCGCCGTCCGCGCGCAGCCAGTCCGCCAGGCCCGGCACCGCCCGGTGCCAGCGCACCTGGTGGTCGCTCGGGCGCACCGAGGTGACCAGGCCGTCGTCCCAGACCACGACCGCGCTCTCGCCGGCCATGGCGAGGTGCAGGGCGGTGGCGTCCTCGCGGCGGTAGGACCACAGGTGGTCCCCGCTCGCGCGGTCGTACGCCTCCAGGCCGGGGCCGACCTTCAGCTCCAGCGCGCCCGCGTCCAGGACCTGCGCACCGACCGGACTGGCGTCCGCGACGCCGGGCTCCGCGACCCGGTCGCCGAACGGCACCGGGCGGTTGGCGTGCGCGGCGGCGCCCGCGCCGAGCACCAGCAGCGCGGCGAGCGCGGGGAGCACGGAACGGCGGGTCAGGCTTCGCAGCGGCTTCCAGGACACGGGCGGAGCGTACCTGCCGCACGCCTGTACGTCAGCCGGAATTCGGGGCGGCCCACGGATGTGCGCAGCGTCACGACGGCACCGGTGCGACGCCGTCGACCTGCGGCTCGGCGGCGCGGTGCGCGGCCCCGCGGGCCGCCCGGGCGGTCCGGCGGGCGGAGCGACTGTTACACAGGTGGTACAGGCAGCACCGAAATGATCACCGTGCGTTGCGCCCGGGCGAGGCCGGGGCGGGCGCCCGTGCGAACCGCCACTTTCGGGTGATATGGGATATTTCTGACGCTCCGTGGGATTACTGTCGGACCAGCAGCACCCGCCCCCGCACCGCGCCCTGGAGTGCCCCATGCGATTCGGCCGTCTCGCGCTGGCCGCCAGCGCGCTGCTGCTGCTGACCACGGCGAGCGTGCCCTCGGGCACGCCGCTCAGCCAGACCGCGCGGCACGACGTCTTCTCCGCGGACACCGCGCGGGACGACCGGCGTGGGGCCGCGCCGAAGCCCGCCGTGCTGCGTCCACCGCACGAGGTGCCGTTCGGTGCCTTCGTCGGCTCCTGGGACAGCTACATCCCGCAGATCGCCAAGCTCTCCACCTGGCTGCGCGGCGCCGACCTGCAGGTCGGCCACACCTATCTGGCGGGCAACGGCTGGGCCGACGTCGAGGGCGAGAACCAGGTGCTCGGCCTGTGGTCCCAGTGGCGGCTGCGCGACCCGGCCCGCACCCTCGTCCTCGGCGTGCCGATGCTGGTGCCCAACGAGGGCAACCTCAGCGACGGGCAGGTGGCCGCGCTGCTCGCCCGCGGCAACAAGGGCGAGTTCGACCAGCACTTCCTCAAACTCGCCCGCAAGCTCGTCGCCTTCGGCGGCGGCGACACCGTGCTGACGCTCGGCTGGGAGATGAACGGCACCACCTACAGCTCCCGCTGCCGGCCCGACCCGGCGGCCTGGAAGGCCTACTGGCGCCGGATCGTCACCGTGATGCGCTCGGTGCCGGGCCAGCACTTCCGCTTCGACTTCACCCCCACCCGCGGGCTCGACGCGATCCCCTGGACGCGCTGCTACCCCGGCGACGACGTGGTCGACATCATCGGCATGGACGCCTACGACATGCCGGCCGGCGCCTCCTTCGAGGAGATGGCCACCGAGCCCTACGGGCTGCAGGACCAGGTCGAGTTCGCCGCCCGGCGCGGCAAGCCGGTGTCGTACCCGGAGTGGGGGCTGTTCCGCAACGGCGACAACCCGGAGTACGTGCGGCACATGATCGAGTGGATGCGCACCCACGACACCGCCTACCAGACCGTCACCGACTACTGCCCGCACGGCTTCTGGGGCTGCGACCGCAACCCGCGGTCGGCCGCGGTCTTCCGGCAGCTGATGTCCGGCTCGAAGGGCTCGCCGGGCGGCGTCTCCTCACGCGCGCCGGCGCGCCGCTAGAGCGTGTCTTCGAAAGGCAGTCGCGTCGTCGATTCAGTCGTTGATTCAGGGGCGCGGGGACCTGCGCAGTCCGGGGGCGGGCACCGTCGTGACACGGGCCGAGCCGGAGTTCGTACGGCGGTCCGCATCCGGGTTGCGCGGTGCCCCGCGCCCCTCATGACTGCCCAATCGCCGTTGAAGACACGCTGTAGCGCCTCCTTCAGCCGCGGCAGCCGGGCGGTCAGCAGCATCACCGCCAGCTGCCGGGCCAGCACCCGGAGGGCGAGCACCGCCGCCGCCGGGGCCGGGCCCGGCGGGCCCACCACCAGCCGCTCGTTGCGCAGGGCGTCCGGACGCCAGCGCTGCTTGTACCGCTCCTGGCCGCGCAGCAGGCTGAGCACCGGGATGCCCGCCGCCCGGACCTCGTCCAGCGCCGCGCCGAACACCAGCCCGGCGATGTCCAGCCGCTCGCGCAGCCGCGGGTGGGCGCCGTACAGGTAGAGGCCGCCGAAGGACGGGCAGAGCACCACCAGGTTCACCGCGACCAGCTCGCCGTCCAGCCGGAAGCGGTGCACGGCGGCCCGGCCGCGGGCGGCCATCGACGCCGTCGACTCGGCCAGGTGCGCCGCGAACCGCTCGGTGCGGTGCTCGGCGGTGACCCCGCGTTCCTGCCACTGCAGGAAGTGCAGCCGCAAGAGGTCGGCCACCGCCTGCGGGACCTCCTCCGGCGGCGCGGTGTCCACCTGTACCCCGGAGGCGGCGATCTTCCGCAGCTTGACCCGACCGCGCTGGGCCGTCCTGCCGGACAGCCGCTCGAGCAGTTCCTCGACCGGCAGCGCGGGCAGCTGCTGGCAGAGCGAGTCCCGGTAGCGCCGGACGGTGCCGCGGTGGTGGGCGAGCACCTGCTGCACGGCCGCCTCCGGGTGCACCTCGCGCAGCTCCAGTCTGTGCCAGGGGCGGCGCAGCGGCAGGGCGGCGGCCAGTTCGGCGGCGGCCCGACCGCGGCAGTCGTCGTCGAGCAGCACATCGGTGAAGTCGACCAGCCCGCCGCCGAGGTTGGTCAGGCCCCCCAGCACGCCGCGGCGGCACAGTGCAGCGGCGCCGACCAGTCGGCCGTCCCGGCGGACGAGCACCAGCACCAGCGCGCCCGGCCGGCCGTACCGGCGCCACCAGGAGCGCAACCAGGCGCTGTCCTGGAAGGGCGTGGCGGTGCGGCAACGGGTGGCGAGCCCGTCCCACTCCGCGGCGATCCGGTCGAGGGCGTCGTCGCCGCGGTCCACCTCCGCCGTCCAGACCCCGGCGGGGGCTCCGGCGGACGCTTCGGCCTGGGTCGGCGCGGGGGTGTCGGTGGTCATCGGACGGCCCCGGCGGGTTGCCGTTCCAGCGGCTGCCCGGGCACCGCCGCGGCCGCGTCCCGGCCTCCGGACTCGGCCGGGCGGCGGCGGGCGGCCATCGCGAGCGCGCCGACCAGCACGCCGGCGGCGCCGCCGACCGCGGTGTCCAGCGCGGCGGAAGGCGAGGAGGGGCCGTCCGGGGAGGCGGCCTCGGCGAGCGGGACGAGCTTCACGCCGGTGTCCTGGCTGCTGGTGTTGGCGAAGGCGATCAGCGAGGTCGCCACCGCGTCGGCGGCCCGCACCGCATCGGCGGCGCGCGGGCCGGTGCCGGTGATCTCGATCATCGGGGCGTCCGGCGAGGTGGTGCCGCGGACGCTGTCCGACAGGGCGGAGACGGTGCGGCCGGTCTTCGCGGCGGCCGCGACCAGCACCTGCGGCTGCCCGGCGAGCCGGCCGTACGCCTGCGCGAAGTTGACCGCGGTGGCGCCCTCCCCCGGGTTCTGCGCCACCACCACCACGTAGGAGTTGGCGGTGTAGGCGGTGGGTGCCACGGCGGCGTAGCCGGCGCCCGCGGCGGCACCCAGCGGGACGGCGACGGCCACCGGCCACCAACGGTGGACGGCGGCCCGGAGGGATCGGCGCGGTTCGGACATCGGAACTCCTTGACTCGGTGGGTGGTTTCGCGCGTTCAGACCCGCAGCGCGGCCGGTCGGGGCGGCGCGGTACGGGCGGGGCCGAGCCGGTCGTAGAGGTCGGCGAGTTCGGCGGCGATCCGCGCGATGTCGTAGTGGTGGACGGCGGGCGGCGGCGGCAGCCGGCCCGGGGGCGCGGCGCGCAGTCCGTCCAGCGCCTCGGCGTAGGCCCCGGCGGTGGACGGCAGCCGGCGGGCGCCGGGGGCGGCATCCGGGCCGAGCACGTCCAGGGCAGGGCAGGCGGTGCGCAGCACCGGCAGGCCCGCCGCCAACGCCTCCAGCACCGTCAGCCCGAAGGTCTCCTCGGTCGAGGGAGCCGCCAGCACGTCCATGGCGGCGAGCAGCTCGGGGACGTCGTCGCGCTCGCCGGTGAACACCGCGGCCACCCCGGCCCGCGCGGCCTGCGACTCCAGGGCGGCGCGTTCCGGCCCCGCCCCCACCAGCAGCAGCCGGGTGTCGGGGCCGGGCCGGGCGGCCAGGGCGGCGACCGCGTCCACCAGCACGGCGAAGCGCTTGCCGGGCACCAGCCGCCCCACCGCACCGACCGTGAACGCGGCCTCCGGCAGGCCGAGTCGGGCCCGCACGGCGGCCCGGGTGCGGGCGGGCACGGCGTACCCGGCGGCGTCGATGCCGTTGGGCAGCAGGTGGACACGGTGCGGCGGCACGCCCCAGTCGTGCAGGGTCCCGGCGACCTGCCCGGAGACGGCGACGGTCGTCCGGCCGAGGCGCTCGGCGGCCAGGTAGAGCGCCCGGACGCCGCGGCCGGCGGCCCGGCCCTCGATCACCCCGGGGTGCAGCGAGTGCTCCGTCGCCAGCACGGTGCGCACGCCGGCCAGCCGGGCGGCGAGCCGGCCGTACAGTCCGGCGCGGTAGAGGTGGGTGTGCACAGCCTGGTAGCGGCGGGCGCGGATCAGCCGGGTGAGCCGGGGCAGCACCGCGAGGTCGCGGTTGCCGCGCATGCCGAGCTCGTGCACCGCGAAGCCGTCCGCGCGCAGCGCCTCGGCGACCGTGCCCGGGTTGGTGAGGGTGGCCACCTCGCAGTGGTGCCGGTCGGGCAGATGGCGCAGCAGCAGGTGGAGCTGGCGCTCGGCGCCGCCGGCGGCGAGACCGGTGACCACGTGCAGGACCTTCATCGGGCGGCCTCCTGGCGGGCGGCGGGCACCGGGGCGGCGCCGCGCAGGCCGGTGACGGCGTCCCGCCAGTGGTGGCGGCCCTGCTTGGCGAGCAGTCGCAGCGCGCCGTCGCGGTCGCCGACGTAGCAGCGCGGCAGCGCGAACCGGCCGGTGAGCTCGCCGTGTTCGATGGCGCAGGCGTACTGGTAGCCGGCGTCGCGGACGGCCTCCGCGGCGGGCCGGTCGACCGCCCCGTACGGGTAGCAGAAGCCGGTGACCGGGCCGCCGACCAGCTGTTCCAGGGCCTGCCGACTGCCCTGCGCCTGGTCGGCGAGCTCGTCCGCGGACAGGCCCGGCAGCGCCCGGTGGGAGAGCCCGTGCGAGCCGATCTCCCAGCCGGCGGCGGCGAGTTCGACGACCTGGTCGACGGTGAGCAGTGGCTTGCGCGGGCCGTCCGGGTCCCAGCCGTTCTGCCCGCCGAGCAGGTCGGGCACCACGTAGGCGCTCGCGGTGAAGCCGTGCCGGCGCAGCACCGGCACGGCGTACCGGGCGAAGTCGGCGTAGCCGTCGTCGAACGTCAGGCCGACCAGCTTGGCGGCAGCGCCCGCGGTCCGGGCGCGGAGGAGTTCGCGGACGCTCACCCCGCGCCGGCCGCTGCGGGCCAGCCAGGCCATCTGGGCGGCGAACCGCTCGGGGCTGACGGTGAGCAGGTACGGGTCGTGCTCCTCGTGGGTGATCGAGTGGTACATCAGGATCCACGGCGCCGTCCTGGCCGGGAGTGGCCGGGCGGGCAGGGCGGGGCCGCGGGCCGGTTCAGCGTCCATGGGGCTTCCTCTCAGCAGCCTGGGTGACCGGACCCGCGGCCCGCAGGAGGGCGCGCACCGGGTCACGGACCTCGGGCGCGCCGAGGGCCGTGCCGAGCCCGGCGAAGACGAGTGCGACGGTGAGACCGCCGAGCAGGGTGGCCGGCAGCGGCGCGGACGGGCCGGAGGCGGCCGCCGTACCGGCCGCGGCGGCGCCGACCGCGGCGGCGAGCAGCCGGGCCTGGCCGCCGAGCACCCGGCGCAGGCGCAGCGCGATGCCGCGCAGCAGCAGGCCGCGCAGCAGGAGCACCGCGGCGGTGGTGATGCCGGCCGCGTTGCCGGCCGCGAGGCCGAGCGCGCCGTACCGCGGGGTGGCGGCGAGTCCGACGCCGGCGGTGACCAGCAGGCCGACGGCCATCGCGGCGACCGGGTACCAGTCCAGCGGCCTCAGCCGGGAGCCGGCCGGCTGCGGGTCGCCGGCCCGGCGGACGACGGGCCGCAGCGAGAAGAACGGCCGGACCATCACGCCGATCAGCGCCTGGGCGGGCAGGCCGAAGCTGTAGACGCGGATCACCTCGGCGGTGGCGGTGGTGTCGTGCGGGCCGAACGCACCGCGCTGGAAGAGCAGCGCCACCACCGAGGGGGCGCAGGCCATCAGGAAGGCGGTGCCGAGCAGGACGACGGCGGCGGCCTGGCCGAGGTCCTTCTCCACCCGGTCGCGGGCGGCGGCGAGGTCGCCGGCGGCCAGCGCCCTGGCAACCAGCGGGAAGGTCACCGTGACGATCAGGATGCCCGCCGTCATGGCGAGTTGGGAGACCTTCGCGGCGTAGTTCAGGTGCGAGATGGTGCCCGGCGGCAGGCCGGAGCCGAGGAAGCGCTCGACGAAGACCTGGGCCTGCCGGGTGAGGGTGAAGGCCGCGACCGGCAGCATCGCCAGCGGGATGAGCAGCAGGCCGCCGTCGGACGCGCCGCGGGCCGGACGGCCCGTCCGCCGGGTGCCGTGCAGCCGCCGGGCGGCGGCCAGCAGCAGCCCGGCCATCAGCAGGCTGCCGCAGGTGACGCCGAGCGCGGCGGAGCGCACCCCGAGCAGGGCGTGCCCGCCGAGCAGCACGGCGAGGATGCCCAGGTTGTACGCCACGTAGATGCAGGCCGGGGCGGTGAACCGGTGGTGGGCGCGGAGCATCGAGCAGAGGTAGCCGACCACGCCGAACGGCAGCACGGTCAGGGCGGTGATCCGGGTGCAGGTGACGGCGAGCGCCGGGTCGGCCAGGCCGGGGGCGAGCAGGCCCACCAGTGGGCCGGCGCCGACCGCCGCGGCGAGGGTGAGGGTGCACAGCGCGAGCAGCAGCCGGGGCAGGGTGGCGCGCACCAACTGCCGGACGGGGTCGGGCCCGTGCGGGTGTTCCTCGCGCAGCACCAGGGCCAGGCTGAACGCCGGGACCATCAGGAAGGCCATCGCGTCCTCGATCAGCAGCGGCGCGGCGGTCTCCGGCACCGTCCAGGCGACGAGGAAGGCGTCGGTGCCCTGGTTGGCGCCGAAGTACCGGGCGAGCAGCAGGTCGCGGAGCAGGCCGAGGCCGGAGCCGGCGGCGCTGAGGACCGCGGTGACACCGAAGGCGCGGGCGACGAAGCCGCCTCGCCGGGGCCGGGCGGCCGCGTGCCGGGGGCCGGGGACGGCGCTGCGGCCGGGTTGGGCGGTCGCGGTCGGGCGGTCGCCGCTCATCGTGCCTCCGGGTCCGCAGGGCCGGGGAAGGCGGCCCGGGCGGCGAGGCCGAGCACCACCGAGGTCAGCACGGTGGTGGTGCCGCCGATGTCGGCGTAGAGGAAGTCGACCAGGATCCAGACCAGCAGGGCGAGCGCGGCCGGGGCGTCGCCGCGGGCCCGGCGCAGGCAGCCGGTCAGCAGGGCGAGGAAGAGCGCGGCGTACGCGGTGATGCCCAGCAGGCCCTGCTCGCTGAGCACCAGGAAGTACATGTTGTGCGGTGAGAGCAGCGGTTCGCGCCGGAAGCCGATCGTGGCGTCCTCGGCGTCGCTGCCCGAGGAGAGGCGCAGCGGGGCGTGGCTGTCGCGCAGTTGCTGGAAGGCCTTCGGCCCGGCGCCGGTGGCGGGGTGGTCCTGCCAGATCCGTTCGGCGGTGGCCCACAGGTCGTAGCGGTCACTGACCGACTGGTCGGGGGCGGTCTGCACGGAGCCGATGCTGCCCAGCCGCTCGGCGACGCCGGAGGCGCCGAGGCCGAGGCCGCCGACCAGGACCGTCGCGGCGGCAGCGCCGATCACGGCGCAGCGCAGGGCGAGCCGGGCGTCGGCGCGCAGCATCAGCACGGCGACGGCCGCGGCGCACGCGATCCAGCTGCCGCGGCTGAAGGAGACGGCGAGCGGGAAGGTCAGCAGAGCGGCCGCGGCGTACAGCGCCCGGCGCAGGGCGGGCCGGCCGCCGGGGCCGCGCTCGCCGAGCGCCAGGGCGAGTGCGGCGAGCAGTCCGAAGCTGACCACGGTGGACATCGCCATGATGTCCAGCGCGCCGAAGGTGCCGACGGCGCGCACCGGTTGCCCTGCGTACGAGGCGCCGGTGCGGGTGAGGTACTGCTGCGCGCCGACCGCCCCCTCGACCAGTGCGGCGGCGACGAAGGCGCCCAGCACCAGCCGGCGGTCGCGGCGGGTGCGCAGCGCGCAGGCGACGGCGGCGGGCACCAGCACGAAGATCTGCACCAGTCGGACGAAGCCGGTGGTGCTCGCCTGCGGGTCGATCGAGGCGAGGGTGGCGGCGGCGGCCGCGCAGACCACCGCGCCGAACAGCAGGCAGACCGTGCGGTCCAGCCGGGCGCGGCCGCGCAGCAGGTCGGCGGCGGTGAGGGCGACGAGCAGCAGTGAGGCGAGGTCGGCCGGGGTGATGTGGACGGCGGCGGTGACGTCCTTCTCCCCGGTGGGCACGCAGACCAGCAGCACGGTGGCGGCGGCGGCCGCGGCTGCGGGCCGGGGCGCGGCGGGCAGCCGCCGCCACCGCTGCGACAGCGGTGCGGTGCGGGCGGGCAGCGCTCCTGACGCCATGTCAGCTCCCGTCCGGGTGGAGCATCAGGACGGCGGTGCGGAGCAGGATCTTGGCGTCCTGCCAGAGGCTCCAGCTCTCGATGTAGCGGTTGTCGAAGCGGGCCCGGTCCTCGATGGAGGTGTCCCCGCGCAGGCCGTTGACCTGGGAGAGGCCGGTGAGCCCGGCCGGGACGCGGTGCCGGTCCTGGTACTCGGGATAGGCCTGGCCGAAGCGCATCACGAAGTAGGGCCGCTCGGGGCGGGGGCCGACCAGGCTCATGTCGCCGCGGACCACGTTCCACAGCTGCGGCAGCTCGTCCAGCGAGGTGCGGCGCAGCAGCCGGCCGACGGCGCCCATCCGGTGGTCCTGGGAGATGTTCCACCGGGTGGCCGACTCGTGCTCGTTGCTGGGGCGCAGGGTGCGGAACTTGAGCAGGGTGAAGACCTGGCCGTCGAGGCCGGTGCGCTGCTGGCGGAAGAGCACCCCAGGGCCGGTGTCGCAGCGGACGGCGAGCGCGCAGGCGGCCAGCACCGGAGAGAGCACCAGCAGGCCGAACCCGGCGGCCGCGATGTCCAGGGCCCGCTTGGCGATCCAGCCGGGGCGGCGGACGGCGGGGCGCTCCAGCGGCAGGCACGGGAAGCCCCACAGCTGGTCGGTGCCGCGCCGGCCGAGGGCCGCGTACTCGCGCAGCTGGGGCACCACCCAGACCCGGCAGCCGAGCCGGGCGGCGGTGCGCAGTGCGGCGGCGGTGGCGGCGTCGTCCGCGGCACCCTCGGTGGCGATCACGTGGTGGATGCGCTTGCGGCGGATCTGGCTCTCCAGCGCGCCGTGGCCGCCGAGGAGCCGCAGCGGGGCGTCCGGGGCGAGCAGGACGGGCTGGGAGTCGAGGTAGCCGACCGGCCGCAGCCCGTACTCGCGGTGTTCGAGCAGGACGGCGGCGATCCGCTGGCCGAGCTGGCCGGCACCGAGCACCAGGGTGGGGCTGGGGCGCCGACGGCGGGCGCGGCGCAGCAGGGCGTAGGCGGCGGCCCGGCCCAGGCAGGCGATCAGGGTGAAGGCGGTGAGCAGCGCGGCGAGTCTCAGCAACGCCGCCGGGCCGGGGACGAACCGGCCGAGGCAGGCGGCCAGGGTGACCGCGAACGCGGTGGAGACGGCGGCGCGTCCGGCGAGCGCGGGGAGGTCGTCGAGGGCCGAGACGGTGAGGCGGCTGCGGTAGAGGCCGCCGGCCAGATTGAGCGGGAGGAGCAGGCCGAGCAGCGCGGCGGTCAGCGGCGGCGGGCCGGGGGCGGTGAGGGCCGCGCCGGCGGCGAGGGCGAGGACGTCGCAGCCGAGGAGTCCGGCCGGGAGGGCGACCCGAGAGCGCAGCGGGCGGCGGTGGCGGCCGACCTGCGGTGCCGGGCGCGCCCGGGGACCTGCGGCGGGCCGCTCCAGCAGCTCGGTGCCGAGCTGCCGCCGGGCCGACAGGGGGCCCCCCGGCCGCGGCACGCTCTCGTGGTCAATGGTCATCGGTGCGCGAACTCCCCTGTGGTGTACCCGCGGTCGCGGGGGCGGCCGACCGGCCCGAACCGGGCCCGGTGCCGGGCGCGGCGAAGTGGACCCTCCGAACAGGTGCGAATCAGGCGAAATCAGACAATAGCGATCGCCGTTGTCACTGCGGCGAGTTGACGTGCCGTGTCATGCCACCTGCTCACTGGTCGGACTGTCGGACGACTCGTACGCGGCGCCCCCGACCCGGCGGCGGCTGCGGACTGGGCAGCGGCCCGCGGGGGCTCCCACGGTCGGATAAACGATCAGAATCCGTGGGGGACACGGGAATCCGGGCGACCGGGCGGACGCACGGGCAGCACGGCGCGGTACACCGCCTCCACCTGCTCGACCGTGCTGCGCACGTCGTGCCGGTCCGCCACGTGCGCCCTGGCCAGGCCGCCGCGGTGCGCACAGGCGACCGGATCGGCCAGCTCCTCGACCAGGCGTTCGGCCAGCGCGGCCGCGTCCCCGGGCGGCACCGGCGGTGCGGCGGCCCCGGGCGGCAGGCACTCGCGGGCGCCGGGCACATCGGTGAGCAGCACCGGGCGCGCGGCGGCCATCGCCTCCAGCGGGGCGAGCGCCATGCCCTCCCAACGGGAGGGCAGCACCACCAGGTCGGCGGCGGCCAGCCAGGGCCGCGGATCACTCACGCCGCCCGCCATCAGCACCCGGCGTGGCCCGGGCAGCGCCCGGACCCGCTCGGCCAGCGCGGCCTCGTCCGGGCCCCCGCCGACCAGCGCCAGTCCGGCGCCGGGCAGCTCCTCGGCCACCCGCGGCCAGGCGTCCAGCAGGACGTCCTGCCCCTTCTGCCGGCAGAGCCGGCCGAGGCAGACGGCGAGCGGGGCCTCCGGGTCCAGGCCGGCGCCGGCCAGGTCGAGCGCGGCGCGCGCGGCCCGCCGGGCGGCGGCGTCGGCGGGCCCGTGGTGCTCCAGGTCGACCCCGTTCGGCACCACCCGCCAGGCTGCCGCGATCCCCGCCGCGGCGCCGTCGGCCCGCTCCTGCTCGCTGACGCACAGCAACGCGTGCGCCCACCGGGCGGCGTACCGCTCCCAGCGCCGGGTGGCCCGCGCGACCGCGCCCTCGACGGCGGCGAAGGACCAGGCGTGCGGCTGGAAGACGGTCGGGACGGACCCGCGCACAGCGAGCCGGCCGGCGAGCCCGGCCTTGGCACTGTGCAGGTGCAGCACGTCCGGTTCGGCGGCGCGCACGATCCGGCGCAGCCTCCGCACCTCCCCCGCGGTGGCGGGGCCGGGCGCGCGGCCGGCCCC
>NZ_JAHTIK010000001.1:2525124-2559241 GCF_025655475.1 Kitasatospora sp. DSM 101779
CGCGCGGCCGGCCGGCCAGTCCAGCAGCTCCGCGCCGGCCGCTGCGGCCTCCGCGCCGAGCCGCCCGCCGGGCGGACAGGCCAGCAGCACCCGGTGGCCCGCCGCGCGCTGCCCGCGGACGAGGTCCACCACCACCCGGGCCACCCCGCCGTCGACCGGCTGAGCAGCATGAAGGAGCGTCAGATACACGGGCGCGAGCCTAGGTTGGCTCGGCGTCCGACGTCCCCGGGATCACCCGTCCCGGGGACGTGGCACCACCCGTACGGCGCGGGCCGTCCGCACGGGTGTGCGCAGGGTCGTACGGTTGCCCGACCGGTTACTCGACCTCGGTGGAGAGCCGGTCGAGCACAGCGCCGTGGATCCGGTTGAGGCCCTTGGGGGCGAAGGTCCGCTCGAAGAAGCCGCCGATGCCGCTCGCGCCCTGCCAGGAGGCGTCGACCACGACCTTGGCGCCCTCACCGGCCGGGGTGACCGTCCAGGTGATCACCATGCTGGAGTTGGCGTCCGTCTCCACCAGGGTCTGCGGCCGCGGCTCGGTGACCGAGAACAGGCAGTCGCGGACGCGCTTCTCGGTGGCCTGCAGCCGCCAGTGCACCTGGGTGCCGGCGCCGGTGCCACCCGCGCGGACCTCGTACTCGCTGTACTGCTCGGGCAGCAGCCGCGGCCGGACAGTGGCGTAGTCGGCGAGCGCCTCGTACACCCGCTGCGGGGACGCCTGGTAGACCCGCTCGGTGGTGGCCTGGACCTTGCCCATGGGGGCTCTCCTTCACTGGACTTCGCCGCCGCCGCTCGGGGGCGCCGGCCGATCGCGCCCAAGCCAACCACACCGGCCCCGCCGCACCCGCGACTCACCCCGGGGCGCGGGTTAGGCTTGCCGGTGTGCTCGATCAGGTGACCGCCCTCCGCTACCTCGATCCGCTGCGCGCCGGCGGCTCGGTGCCCGGCGTGGTCGAGACGGACGACCTGGGCACCTACGTGGTCAAGTTCACCGGCGCGGCGCAGGGCGCGAAGGCCCTGGTCGCCGAGGTCATCGTGGGCGAGCTGGCCCGCCGGCTGGGGCTGCGGGTGCCGCCGCTCGTCCTGGTCGACTTCGACCCCGCGGTCGCCGCCCACGAACCGGACACCGAGATCCAGGACATCCTGCGGGCCAGCGCCGGACTCAACCTCGGCATGGACCTGCTGCCCGGCGCCCGCGACTTCACGCCCGGCGCCCTGCCCGTCGACCCGCTGGAGGCCGGCCGGATCGTCTGGCTCGACGCACTCACCGGCAACGTCGACCGCACCGTGCACAACCCCAACCTGATGGTCTGGCACCGGCGGCTCTGGCTGATCGACAACGGCGCCGGGCTGATCTTCCATCACCGCTGGTCCGGCGCGGCCGCCTCGGTCCTCAAGCCGTACCCGATGAACGCGCACGCCCTGGGCGCCTTCCGGCCCGCCGTGGCCGCCGCCGACGAGGAGTTCGCACCGCAGGTCACCGAGGAGCTGCTGCGCGAGGTGGTCGGCCTGGTACCGGAGCCCTGGCTCGCCGACGAACCCGGATTCGACTCGCCGCAGGCCGTCCGTGAGGCGTACGTGGCGCACCTGGCCGAACGGGCCGCCGGCTCCGCGGCCTGGCTGCCGACCGAGTTCGCCTCCCCGGAGGAACTGCGGGCCGCCGAGGAGCGCCGCGCCGCAGCCACCCTGGCCGCCCGCCCCGCCTGGCTCAAGCAGGTCCCCAACCGCCACGGCCTCGCCCAGGTCGAATCCGACTGGACCCGCCACATCGGCTGAACGGCACAGCACTGCGGGCAGCCCCTCAGGGGGCAGCGCAGCACCTCAGGGGCGCGGGCTGCATCTCCCGGCCAGAAGCTGGGAGCGGACCTGCGGAGGACACCACCAGGGGCGCGGGGAACTGCGCAATTCGGATGCGGCGCATCGTACGAACCAGGGCTCGCCCCGAACTCGCCACGATGCCCGATCCCGGACTGCGCAGTTCCCCGCACCCCTCTTGGCTCACCCCTAGTACAGAGGCGGAACGGGCTCCGCGCCGGCCGCGAGCAGGAGGCCCTCGGTGAGGGTGCCGCAGAAGAGGCAGAACGCCACCAGTGCGGCCCGCTCCAGGGGGTCGAGCCGGCGTACCCGCGGTGTCCGCAGCAGCAGTCCGGCGGCGGCGAGGCCGGCCAGGGGTCCGCCGAGCACCAGCAGGAGCGCCTGCAGCCAGTCCCCCGGTCCGGCCGCGACCGAGCCGCCCACGCCGATGCAGACGCCGATCGCCAGCAGTACCAGCCCCGGCACCGCGACCACCAGGCTGCCCGCGAGCACCAGCACCGTGCCGGCCCTGCGCCGTCCGTCCACCCCGACCACCGTCCCCCTCCGTCGGCCCCCCGCACCGAGGGTCGCCGGAAACGGCCCTGCCCCGCCTGAGTACGGATACTCGGGCGGGGCAGGGGAGTTCGTCCGTCGTTCAGCCGGCCGAAGCCCTGGGGGTCACGGACGTCACGGATGTCACAGGCGCCACCAGTCGGCGGCCTTGGCGGCGTTGACGATGCCCGCGCCGTAGAAGCCGTTGCCGTGGCCGGAGGTCTCGCAGACCGCCTTCCAGGCGCCGTCGCCGCTGGGGTCGAAGGTCGCCGGGCAGCTGTGGTCGTCGGCCTGGTGCTGCAGCATGGCGCGCAGCTCGTCCGGGCCGGCCCACGGGTGGGTCGAGGCGAGCAGCGCGGCCACGCCCGCGGCGTGCGGGGAGGCCATGGAGGTGCCCTGCATGTAGGCGTACTTGTTGCCGCGGACGGTGGAGAGGACCCGGCCGTTCTTGTCGGGGGTGTCCGGCAGCTGGTAGCGGGAGTCGCCGCCAGGGGCCGCCACGGTGGCCTTGCCGAGGCCGTAGCTGGAGTAGAAGGACTTGTCGCCCTTGTCGCCGACGGAGGTGGTCACCACGATGCCGGGCAGTTCGGTCGGCAGCGAGAGGCAGTTGTCGTCGACCGGCCGCGGGGCGGGGGTGGTGTCGTCGGGGCTGGTGGTGTCGGTGGTCTTGTGGGCGAGGTCGATGTTCTCGTTGCCGGCGGCGGCGACGCTGAGCACGCCGTTGCGCTGCGAGAAGGCGACGGCCCGCTTGACTGCGGTGACGATCGCGGCCTGGTCGGGGTCGGTCTTGCAATTGAACAGCCACGGGTCGATGTAGTAGCTGTTGTTGGTCACCTGGAAGTGGTGCTCACCGGCCCACATGAAACCGCAGATGGCGTACTCGGGGTAGATGAACCCGCCGTCGTCGACGACCTTGACCGCGGCGAGGCGGACGTTCGGCGCGATGCCCTCGATGCCCTTGCCGTTCTTGGCGGCGGCGATGGTCCCGGCCACGTGGGTGCCGTGGTCGCTGGAGGTGGGCTGCCAGGACTGCCAGGAGGTGTCGGCCTTGCCGCCGTTGATGCAGGATGCGGAGAGGGAGGCGTCGACGTTGGCGGCGAGGTCCTCGTGCGTGGCGTCGATGCCGGAGTCCAGGACGCCGACGACCACCCGGCGGCTGCCGAGGGTCTTCTCGTGGGCCTTGTCGACCCCGATCTTCCGCATGTCCCACTGGTTGGCCCAGAGCGGCTCGGAGCCGTCGGCGGGTGCGGCGGTGGGGACGGCGGCCGGTTCGGCCACCTCCACGTCGTTGCTCTGGACGATGCCGGCGGTGCGGCTGGCGCCGACCGAGTCGACGGTCTTCGAGGAGCGCAGCTTGGCCGCGAAGTCCTTGTCGGTGGAGCGGGCGACGACCACGCCGATCTGCTCGTAGGAGACGACCACGGTGCCGCCGAGGGCGGTGATCTCCTTTTCCGCCTTCTTGACCTGGCCGTGGTTGGCCTTGGTGTTGACCACGTAGCTGAGGAGCGGGCCTGGCGCGTCCGCGGCACCGGCCGCGGCGGCGGTTCCCGTGGGCAGCGCGATCGCGCCCGCGGTGGCGAGGGCGAGGCCCAGCGCCGCCGTCCTGGTCCGGCGTATCCGAGGAACACTCATAGGGGTTGACCCTCCGGAGTCTCGAAGTGTGCCCCGCTGGTGGCGGTGGCACGTGAGGTGGACCGGACGCTATTGAACGCGCGTGGTGATCCGCAAGACCGCGGACACGAAATGTGCACAACAGCGGTGCCCGGCCCGCTGTCAGCCGGGCCGGGCACCTGTCCTGTTCGTCCGTCGGGTCATACCGGGCCGAAACCCGTTGGTGCCGTCAGGAGTTGAAGAGCTCTCCGTAGGTCGCGAGGGCGGTCGCGACGTCCGCCTGGGCCCAGAAGCGGTGGTAGGTGAAGGTCGGTGCGGCGCCGCCGTCCAGGTAGGACTGGACCTTGGCGAAGGCCGGGTCGTTCTTGTAGAAGGAGCGGATCGAGAGGAAGGTGGACGCCGAGTTGATCGGGTCGCCGTTGGGCATGGTGCCCGTCCAGCCGGAAGGGACGGAGACCGAGTCCTTGAACCGGCTGTAGTCCGTGCGGGTCTCCGGGACGGAGATGCCGAGCGTGTCCTGGTCGTTGGCCCACATGCCGTCCAGCAGCTTCTGCGCGGCGGTCTTCGCCGCGGCGTTGCCGGACTTCGCCGCGTAGTAGGACAGCAGCTTGGCGTACGAGCCCGCCACGCCGACGTCGCCGGTCTGGTCGACCACGGTCACGTGCAGCGAGGCGTTGCTGCCGGGCGAGCCCGCGTTCCAGGTGTCCGGCTTGCCGGTCCAGGCCAGCGTGGACGGGATCTTGAAGCTGCCGTCGCTGTTGAACGTGGTGTTCGCCAGCGCCCAGGTGACCCACTTGTCCAGCACGGCCTTGGCCTTGGTGTCGCCGCTCGCGTAGTAGTACTCGGCGAGCCGCTCCATGCCCCAGGCCTGGAAGCCGAACCACTGGTTGGACGGCGGGTCGTGGTAGACCGGCGCCTCGTCGTAGTACATGCCGTAGAAGGTCGGGGTCCCGGCCGGCGGGGTGGCGTAGGCGCCGTCCCAGCTGTTGGTGGCGCCGCCCGCGATGGCGCCTTCGCTGGACTGCAGCCACTGCAGGAACTCGACCTGGCGGCCCAGGCTGGTCGTCCAGTCGGTCTTGCCGGTGGCCGACTTGGGGGCCATGGCGGTGTTGTTCACCAGGGCGTAGGCGGCCATCGGGTTCTGGTAGCCGCCGTGCGCGGCGCCGTCGCCGATGCGCCAGGCCCAGCCGGCGCTGCTGTCGGTGGCACCGCCCCAGGCGTAGTACCAGGACAGCAGGTAGTGCTCGCTGTTCTTGCCGGAACCGGCCGCGCAGACGGTCGGGCCGACGCAGTTCCCGATCTTCTTGAAGTACTTGTCGAAGAAGGAGTAGCGCAGGTAGTCGCCCATCTTGCCGGCCTTGGCCACGGTGGTCGCGACCTGCGAGCCGTTGCCCTGGGCCTTCGCCCAGGTGTCCGCCCAGTAGGCGGCCTGGATGGCGCGGGCGTCGGCATCCGGGGCGTCGGTGAACTTCCACTGCTTGGCGTAGGACGCGTCCTTGACGAACAGGTCCAGGTAGCCGTTCTTGCCGCCGTAGGCGAACTTGTCGCAGGTGGGTTGGGGGATCGTCTCCCAGACGGACTCCTGCGGGCCGCGCTGGTAGGTGTTGATGTAGGACGGTCCGGTGTCGGTCGGGCCGGCCTCGCACTTGCCGGGCGAGTTGCCGTAGCCGTACACGTTGTCCACGTCCTGCAGCCAGTGCATGCCGTAGATGTCGTCGGTGCCGTAGGCGGACTTCAGCTCCCCGGCGATCGGGTCGTTGCCCGGCGTCACCGAACTGTCCATCTGCGACGGATAGTCGCTGGGCAGCGGGTGCTCGGGGGCGTAGGTCGCCGGCTTGCCGGCGTTGTAGAAGCTGTTGGTGGGCTGGTCGGCGTGCGTGGGGATCATGTACGTCTCCATGAGCGTCCACGCCGCGTTGAACTTCGACCAGTCCTTGGTCACCCGGCCGTACTGCGCCTCCAGCCACAGCAGGTAGCTGTAGGCCTCCGAGGTGGTCTCGTGGCCGTGGTCCGGCGCCTCGACCAGCAGGGTCTCCACCGAGTGGTAGGGGATGCCCTCGGGCGAGAAGTAGCCGTTCGCCGGTGCCTTGATCTTGTTGTACAGCTGCAGGAAGCGGTCGTCGTAGACGCCCGTCCCGGCGGCGAGTTCG
The DNA here is from genome assembly GCF_025655475.1 of Kitasatospora sp. DSM 101779. GTDB lineage: Bacteria > Actinomycetota > Actinomycetes > Streptomycetales > Streptomycetaceae > Kitasatospora. The sequence continues at coordinate 2,531,229 of NZ_JAHTIK010000001.1, forward strand.
GTCACCGTGACCACCGAGCTGGTGTAGCCGGTGGCGGTGGAGGTGAAGTTCGCCGAGCCGGTGGAGGCCGCGTCGGCCGTCAGGGTGACGGTCTGCGCGGTCGACCAGTTCGACGGGGTGAAGGTGAGCGTGGCACCGGAGCCGATGGAGAGCCCCGTGTTGCCGGAGGTGCGGGTGGTGGTGACGGTGACGTTGCCGCTCGGCTGCGAGGACAGCTTCAGCGCGAAGGTGCCGGTCTTGCCCTGGGTCACCGACAGCGTGGTGGGCACCGCGGTGATCGCCGGGCCGGCGGCGACCGTGATGCCGGCCGGGGTCGACTCGCTGGTCGCGCCGAGGCTGTCGTACGCCTTGGCGTAGACGGAGTGGCTGCCGGAGGAGGCTCCCGTCCAGCTGAAGGTGTACGGCGCGGTGGTGACGGTGCCGATCAGCGTGGTGTTGTCGTAGAACTCGACCTTGCCGATGGATGCGCCGTCCGCCGCACCGGCGGTGGCTGCCAGCGGGATCGCCGCGCCGGCGGCGTAGTTCGCGCCCGCCGGGGGACTGGTGAGCGCGACCGTGGGGGCGGTGTGCGCACCGATGCAGGCGGTGCCGTTGACCGCGAACGAGGTCGGTGCCGCATTGCTGCCGCTGTAGCTGAAGTTGGCGCCGGCGGTCACGGACTGCCCGGCGCCGATGCCGGTCGCCCAGGCCGGGTTGGTGACGGTGACGTTCTTGCCGGACTGCGACCAGGTGCCGTTCCAGCCGGTGCCGGAGAGCGTCTGGTTGCCGGTGTAGGCGTAGGCCAGCGTCCAGCCGTTGATCGCATCGGTGCCCTTGTTGCTGATCTTCACGTTGGCGGTGAAGCCGGAGCCCCAGTCGTTGGTGCTGTAGTCGACGGAGCACTGCAGGGCGGCGGCCGCGGCGGGGTTCGCGACCATGGTGGTGAGGCCGGCCGCGAGCATGGCAAGCGCCACGCCGAGCGTGGACACGCGGGTGGTGCGGGAGATGGCGGGGGGTGACATCACGGCTCCTGGAGGTGGGGGGAGATCGACGGCGAGGCGGCGATGCACGGCTCTCGCTTCAGTGCGTGGATCTGTGGGAGCGCTCCCAAGGATGGTGACGCGTTACAGGCATGTCAAGAGACTGCGCAGCAGGGCGGCTTGGCAACTCCCGTGCCGCTGGCTATGTTTCAGCCCGGGCATGTGGGAGCGCGCCCATGAAGCACTCTCGTCGAGGAGTGGACATGTCCCTCCGCACCACCGCCCTGGCACTGGGGTCCGCGCTGGTCGCGACCGCCGCCGCAGGGCTCGCCATGGTCGGCCCCGGCACCGCCACGGCCGCCACCACCGCCTGCACGGTCGACTACAGCACCAACGACTGGGGCTCCGGCTTCACCGCCAACGTGAAGATCAGCAACAAGGGCACCGATGCGATCAACGGCTGGACGCTGGCCTACGCCTACACCGGCAACCAGACGCTCTCCGGCACCGGCTGGAACGGCACCTGGTCGCAGTCCGGCAAGAACGTCACCGTCACCAACCCGGCCTGGGCGACCGGCATCGGCGCCGGGCAGTCCGTGACCGCCGGCGCCAACTTCAGCTACAGCGGCAGCAATGCGACACCGACCTCGTTCACACTGAACGGGCTCGCGTGCACGGGCACGGGCACCGGCCCGACCCCGTCCGGCTCGGCCAGCGCCTCGGCCTCGCCCTCCGCGAGCGCCTCCGCCTCGCCGAGCGACTCCGCCTCCCCCAGCAGCTCGGCGTCACCGAGCAGTTCGTCGTCGCCCACCGGCAGCACCGGCGCCCCGGCACTGCACGTCTCGGGCACCTCCCTGGTGAACGAGGCCGGCACGCCCGTCACCCTGCACGGCGTCAACCGCTCGGGAACCGAGTTCATGTGCGTCCAGGGCTACGGTTTCTTCGACGGCCCGGTCGACGCCGCGGCCGTCGCGGCCATCAAGAGCTGGCACGCCAACGCCGTCCGCGTCCCGCTCAACGAGGACTGCTGGATCGGCACCAGCAACGTCAAACCCGAGTACGCCGGCGCCAACTACCGCGCAGCGATCAAGGGTTGGGTGGACGCACTGCGCAACGCCGGCCTCACCCCGATCGTCGAGATGCACTGGAGCCGCGGCCAGTACACCGGCTACTCCTCCGGCTGCGCGGACGTCAACGCCACCTGTCAGAAGCCGATGCCGGGCGCCAACGCGGTGCCGTTCTGGAGCTCCGTCGCGGACACCTTCAAGGACACCACGCAGGTGGTCTTCGACCTTTTCAACGAGCCCTACCCGGACCGCTCCGAGTCCTCGACCACCCAGAGCTGGCTCTGCTGGCGCGACGGCGGCAGCGCCTGCCCCGGCATTCCGTACCAGGTCAGCGGCTTCCAGACGCTGGTGGACACCGTCCGGGCGACCGGCGCCAAGAACGTCATCATGCTCGGCGGCCTGGCCTACTCCAACGACCTCGGCCAGTGGCTCACCCACCGGCCGACCGACCCCACCGGCAACCTCGCCGCGGCCTGGCACGTGTACAACTTCAACACCTGCGCCAGCACCTCCTGCTTCGACTCCACGCTGGCCCCGGTGGCCGCCAAGGTCCCGCTGGTCGCCGGGGAGATCGGCGAGAACACCTGCAGCCACGGCTTCATCGACCAGGTGATGGCCTGGCTGGACGCCCGCAAGCTCGGCTACCTCGGCTGGACCTGGAACACCTGGGACTGCAGCTCCGGACCGTCGCTGATCAGCAACTACGACGGCACCGCGACCGACTTCGGCGCCGGCCTGCGCGACCACCTCCGCGCGATCGGCTGACGCCTGGTCACGGGGTTGCACCACAAGGGAACCGCGCAATCGGACGGTGGCCCACCGTACGACATCGGGCTTGCCCCGTACCGCTACGGCGACCACCCCCGGACTGCGCGGTTCCCCGCGCCCCTGGAATGACCGCTCGCGTGCGGCAAACCCGCAGGGGCGCGGGGAACTGCGCAATTCGGAGGCGGCGCACAGACGGATCGCGGTCAACCCCGGTTCATTGCGGTACCCACTCCCCTGCGCAGCCCTCCCCCAGCCTTCGGCCGGGAGGTGCCCCCACGCGCCCCCGACTGGGTGCTCCGCGCTCTCAGGCCCGGCCTCTCAGATTCGGTACAGGCGGCGGGCGTTGCCCGATCCGAGTGCTTCGGTGATCCGCAGAGCGTCCGCCTCGGTGCAGTCGCCGGCTGTCTGCCAGCCGTCCAGCAGCGTGGCGAGCGCCCGGCGGAACTGCGACGCGCCGACCGGGTAGAGCTCGGGCAGCCCGTAGGCGTCGGTGGAGGCCAATACCTTGCCGAAGGGGGCCAGTTCGAGCACCTCACCGAGCACCGCGGCGGCCCGCGGCCCGGTGTACGAGAGGGTCAGCCCGACGTCGGCGTACACGTGCGGGTAGGCCTGGGTCAGCCAGGCCGCCTGCCGGTGGTACGGGTAGCCGTGCAGCAGCACGAGCGGGACGCCGTCGGGCTCCACTGCGCGGACGAAGTCCACCAGCAGGGCCGGGTCGGCCCGGTGCAGCTGCAGGTCCGGGTCGCCGAAGCCGGTGTGCAGTTGGATCGGCAGCCCGAGGCCGACGGCCGTCCACAGCAGGTGGCGCAGCAGGACGGGGTCGGTGATCCGGCCCGGTGGGCGGGCCCCGGCGGCCCGGACGACCTCGGAGCGGGTGGGCGGGCCGCCCGGGATGTCCAGGCCTGCGCGGTAGGCGAGCACCGACTTCACCGCGACCGCCCCGGCGCAGGCTTCGGCGAGCGCCTCGGCGACGGCGTCCGGCCAGTGCGGCGCGGGCGCGCGGACCTCGGCGGCCACCGCCTCCAGCCGCACCACTTCGTGCAGCCGTGCCCCGGCGAGGGCGGCGAGGTCGCCGGGCGGCAGCAGCGGCCGGCCGCCGGCCTCGGTGAGGCCGGTGTCGACCAGCAGTTCGGCGAGGCCGGCGCCGGCGAGCATCCGGGCGGTGGCCTCCGCGGCGCCGGTCGCCCGGCGGGCCTCCAGGTAGTCGGCCGGTTCGGCGAGTGCGGGCAGCCCGAGCAGTGGCGGGCACCAGCGACGGACGGCGAGCCCGATGGCGCTGTCGAAGGGCGAGGTGCCGGGGGCGGGCGGCCGGTCGGACTCGGTGATCAGTGCGCCGAGGGCGGTCCCGTCGAGTTCGTCGGCGAGGACGCTGTGGCAGTGGTGGTCGACCAGCACCGGTCAGTACCGCCACCGGGTGGCGGCGACCAGCTGGTGTGCGTCGAGCCCGCCGTAGCGGGCGATCTCGGCCTCCCGGACGTCGAGCACCGCGTGGTAGAGCTCCTCCCCCAGTGCGGTGCGCAGCGGGGCGCAGGCGCGGAGGGCGGAGAGTGCGGCGGCCGGGCCGTGCGGCAGCCGTTCGACGCCGGGTTCGCGGGCCGGGTCGCCGGGGACCTCGGGCGGCAGTTTCAGGTTGGCGTCGAGTCCGGTGAGGCCGGCGGCGAGTGCGCCGCCGACGGCGAGGTAGGGGTTGGCGGCCGCGTCGAAGCACTTGACCTCGGCGTTCGCCTGCTCGGGTGCGGAGCCGGTGATCAGTCGCAGGGCGGCCTCCCGGTTCTCCAGGCCCCAGCAGCGGTAGGGGCCGGCCCACCGGCCGGGCACCAGTCGCAGGTGGCTGGCGGGGCTCGGGGCGCCGAGCACCAGCAGGGCGGGCAGTTCCTCGAGGATTCCGGCGAGGAAGGCCGCGGCCTGTTCGGTGAGGCCGTGGGGGCCGGGCCCGCCGGTGTGCAGGTTCCGGCCGTCCTGCCAGAGGCTGAGGTGCAGGTGGCAGCCGTTGCCGACGCCGTCCGGCGCGACCACCGGGGCGAAGGAGGTGCGCAGCCCGTGCCGGGCCGAGACCGCCCGGACGGTCTGCCGCACCAGGAGGGAGGTGTCGGCGGCCCGCACGGGGGTGTCGGCGGCGACGGAGACTTCGAACTGGCCGGGGGTGTACTCGGGGTGGATCTGCAGTACGGCGAGCTGCTGCGCCTCCAGGGCGCGGAGCACGTCGAGCAGGTAGTCGGAGCGTTCGACCAGGCGGTCCATGCCGTAGGCGGAGCCGCCCTCCGGTACGCCGTCCCGGTCGACGACCCACTCGATCTCGAAGCCGGCCCGCACCGCGAGGCCGCGGGCGGCGAGTGCCTGTTCGGTGCGGCGGGCGAACCAGCGCTGGCAGCCGGGGTGCGCCGCGCCGTCCTGGCGACGGCGGTCAACGGGCGCCCAGGCCCAGCCGGGCTGGGCGGCGAGCGGCACCAGGGCGTCGAGGTCCGGGACGAGGCGGAGGTCGCCGACCGGGCCGCCGCCGGGGGCCATCGAGTCGTCGGCGAGGAAGGAGTCGAAGCAGGGCGAGGCGCCGATGCCGTGCCGGACGGCGTGCGGCAGCCGGGCGACCGGCACCGCCTTGGTCCGGGTGATGCCGGCGTTGTCCACCCAGCCGAGGGCGACGGCGTCCACCCCGGCCCCGGCGAGTTCCGCGGCGGCCTGTTCGGCCCGTTCCACCGTCTCGTCCCTCGTCTGCACGCTGCCCATGCGCCCATGCTGCCGTCCGGAGCGGCCGGGGCGGGGGAACGCCCCGCGGTGGGGGCGGCCTGGGAGGGTGAAATCGGCCAACTCCGCGAATGTGTCGCAGGTCACACCGGACGGGGAATTTCCGGGGACCGACTCCCCGTTTAACCGGGTGTCCGCACAAACGGGGAACGAGTCCCCGGAAAGGAAGGGAGTCCGATGACCACTGTCAGCGCCAAGCCGGCGGGCCAGCGGCTCCGTGCGGACGCCAGCCGCAACCGGGCGAGGATCATCACCGCCGCCCGCGAGGCGATCGTGGAGCACGGCGCGGAGGCGCCGCTCGACGAGATCGCCCGCCGGGCCGGGGTCGGCAACGCCACGCTCTACCGTAACTTCTCCGACCGGCGCGAGCTCCTGCACCACGTCACCCTCTCGGTGCTGACCCGGGTGCTGGAGCACGCGGAGGCCGGACTCGCGGACCCGGACGCCTTCGAGGGCCTGACCCGGTTCACGCACGCCGCCGCGGACGAGCGCATCGGCGCGCTCTGCCCGATGGTCTCCGACCACATCGACCACGACGACCCCGAGCTGGAGGGCGCCCGGCTGCGGCTGAAGGCCGCCGCCACCGAGCTCATCGCCCGCGCCCACGCGAGCGGGCAGCTGCGCGCCGACATCGGGGTCGGCGACTACTTCCTCGGCGTCACCCAGCTCACCCGCCCGCTCCCGGGCACCGGCTGCCTCGACCTCGACCAGTTCGTCCATCGCCACCTGCAGGTCTTCCTGGACGGCCTGCGAGCCCCGGCGACCTCCGTACTTCCCGGCCGCGCCGCGTCCTTCGAGGACCTCAAGCGCGCCGACTGACCGTCCCGACCGCACGCAACGCACGTTAGTGGGTACCCCCATGTCCGAAACCGGCCTCCAGGCCGATCCGCGCCGCTGGAAGGCACTCGCCTTCATCGGCCTGGCCCAGCTGATGGTCGTCCTCGACGCGACCGTCGTGAACATCGCACTGCCCTCCGCCCAGCACGACCTCGGCATCTCCGACGGCAACCGCCAGTGGGTGATCACCGCCTACGCGCTGGCCTTCGGCGGACTGCTGCTGTTCGGCGGCCGGATCGCCGACCTGTGGGGCCGCAGGCGGACCTTCATCATCGGCCTGAGCGGCTTCGCGCTGGCCTCCGCGCTCGGCGGCGCCGCCGTCAACACCCCGATGCTGCTCGGCGCCCGCGCCCTCCAGGGCGTCTTCGGCGCACTGCTCGCCCCGGCCGCGCTCTCGCTGCTCGCGGTGATGTTCACCGAGGCCAAGGAGCGTGCCAAGGCGTTCGGCATCTACGGCGCCATCGCCGGCGGTGGCGGTGCCATCGGCCTGATCCTCGGCGGTCTGCTCACCGAGTACCTGAACTGGCGCTGGACCTTCTACGTCAACATCCCGTTCGCCGTGGTCGCGATCCTCGGCGCGGTGCTGGTGATCCGCGAGCCCGTCGGCAGCCGCAACCGCAACAAGCTGGACATCCCCGGCGTACTGCTGGTCACCTCCGGCCTGGTCGCCCTGGTGTACGCCTTCACCCGCGCCGAGTCGGACGGCTGGAGCGCCCCCGTCACCGTCGGCCTGTTCGTCGCCGCCGCCGTGCTGCTCGCCGCGTTCGCCGTGGTGGAGAGCAAGGTCTCCGCGCCGCTGCTGCCGCTGCGCGTGGTCACCGAGCGCAACCGCGGCGGTGTCTACCTGTCGCTCGGCCTCGCCGTGATCGGCATGTTCGGCCTGTTCCTCTTCCTGACCTACTACCTGCAGGTGGTGCTCGGCTACAGCCCGGTCACCAGCGGCCTGGCCTTCCTGCCGATGGTGGCGGGCATGATCACCGGCTCCACCCAGATCGGCGCCCGGCTGATGACCCGCGTCCCGCCGCGCTACCTGATGGTGCCGGGCTTCCTGGTCGCCGCGCTGGGCATGCTCGTCCTCACCCAGATCGACGTGCACAGCTCCTACCCGGCGCTGATCCTGCCCGGTCTGATCCTGATGGGCCTCGGCATGGGCACCGCGTTCATGCCGGCGATGAGCCTGGCCACGCACGGCGTCGAGCCGCGCGACGCGGGCGTCGCCTCGGCGATGGTCAACACCTCCCAGCAGGTCGGCGGCGCCATCGGCACCGCGCTGCTGAACACCATCGCGGCCAGCGCCACCACCGCGTACCTGACCTCCCACGCCAAGGACGGCGCGCCGCAGCAGCTGCTCCAGCTGCAGGGCATGGTGCACGGCTTCTCGACCGCGATCTGGTGGTCCTTCGGCATCCTGGTGATCGCCGCCGGGGTCGCCGCCACCCTGATCAACACCGGCCGTCCCGAGGTCCACGCGACCGCCGAGGGCGCGGCCCAGGAGGACGCCGTCCCCGTGATGGCGCACTGACCTCCCCCGCCACCGCAGCGGCCCGCCGGGTTCTCCCGGCGGGCCGCTGCGCGTTCCCCGTCCCTTCCCGACCCGCGCGGCACTCTTCCTACTCGACGGTAACTCCGCTACAGTGACCGGCACGCACCAGCGCCGGGCCTCGGGAGCCGCACCGGCGTGGTCGGCGCCGCGGCATTGCGCGGACGCCCCGGTGCGTGATCTCCGGCCCTCGCGGCCGTCTTCCTCCCTGCAGCAGTTCAGCGCCGCCTGTCCTTCCTCTCAGCGCGCCTGAGCACTTCGGCACACCCGCGGCACGACCGGAGCGGACCGGTCCGTGCTCCGCGGGGCCGCCCCGCCTTCCCGCACACCCGCGTCGCCACACCCTCCTCCGGCGTGCCCCGGCCGCCGCTCGCCGTCGAGCGGCCGGCCGCGCCCGAGTGCTGCGCGGGCCCATGACAAGGAGTCAGGACAATGGAGCGTCCCTTCCCCACCGTCGCCGTGGTCGGCCTCGGCACCATGGGTGCCGGCGTCGCCGTGGCCGTCGCGAAGAGCGGCCGCCGGGTGCTCGGCATCGAGGCCGATGCCGACGCGGCGGGCCGGGCCCTCGCCCGGATCGAGGAGGCCACCGCGCACGCGGTGCAGCGCGAGCGGCTCACCGCCGAGGAGCGCACCGCGCTGCTCAACCTGATCACCGTCGGCGACCGGCTGGACGTCGCGGCCGAGGCCGACCTGGTGATCGAGGAGCTGCCCGAGCAGCTGGAGCTGAAGCGGGAGGTCTTCGCCGAGCTGGACCGGATCTGCCCGCCGGAGACGGTGCTCGCGACCGGTACCACCGCGCTCTCGGTGACCCGGATCGCCGCCGCCACCGCCCGCCCCGAGCGGGTGCTCGGCCTGCACTTCTTCAACCCGGTGCACACCATGAAGCTGGTCGAGGTCGTCCGCACCGTGCTGACCTCGCCGCAGGCCGCCGAGGACGCCGCCGCCTTCGCCCGCGACCTGGGCAAGGAGCCGGTCGCGGCGGGCGACCGGGCCGGCTTCATCGTCAACGGCCTGCTCTTCGCCTACCTCAACCAGGCCGCCGCGATGTTCGAGTCGCGGTACGCCACCCGCGAGGACATCGACGCCGCGATGCGGCTCGGCTGCGGCCTGCCGATGGGCCCGCTGGCCCTGCTCGACCTGATCGGCATCGACACCGCCCGCACCGTGCTGGAGGCGATGTACGAGCAGTCCAAGGACCGGCTGCACGCCCCGGCGCCGATCCTCGGCCAGCTGGCCGCGGCCGGCCTGCTCGGCCGCAAGTCCGGCCGCGGCTTCTACAGCTACGAGGCGCCCGGGTCCTCCCGGGTGGTCGCCGAGGCCTCCGCCGCGGCCGGCACCCGGGTCGCGGGCCGGGCGGTCGGGAGCATCGGCGTCTGCGGCTCGGGCACCATGGCCACCGGCATCGTCGAGGTGTTCGCCAAGTCCGGCCTGCCCGTCCTGCTGGCGGCGCGCAGCCAGGAGAAGGCGGACCGCGCGAAGGCGCAGCTGGCCAAGTCGCTGGAGCGTTCGGTCTCCCGCGGCCGGCTGAGTGCCGAGGCGCGGGACGCGGCGCTGGCGCTGGTCACCCCGACCGGCAGCTACGCCGACCTGGCCGGGGTGGACCTGGTGGTCGAGGCGGTCGCCGAGGACCTGGAGGTCAAGCGCGAGCTGTTCGCCACCCTGGACAAGATCGTCAAGCCGGGTGCGGTGCTCGCCACCACCACCTCCAGCCTGCCGGTGATCAGCTGCGCGACCGCGACCTCGCGGCCGCAGGACGTGATCGGCATGCACTTCTTCAACCCGGCGCCGGCCATGAAGCTGGTCGAGGTGGTGTCCACGGTGCTCACCGCGCCGGACGTCACCGCCACCGTGCTGGAGCTCTGCTCGAAGGTGAAGAAGCACGCGGTGGAGTGCGGCGACCGGGCCGGCTTCATCGTCAACGCGCTGCTCTTCCCGTACCTGAACGACGCGGTGCGGATGCTGCAGGAGCACTACGCGACGGTGGACGACATCGACACCGCGATGAAGCTCGGCTGCGGCTACCCGATGGGCCCGTTCGAGCTGCTGGACGTGGTCGGCCTGGACGTCTCGCTGACCATCGAGCAGGTGCTGCACCAGGAGTTCCGCGAGCCCGGCCTGGCGGCCGCCCCGCTGCTGGAGCACCTGGTCGCGGCGGGCTGCCTGGGCCGCAAGACCGGCCGCGGCTTCCGCGACCACGCCCGGCGCTGACGCACCACGGGCCGTCCCGCTCCGACCCGTCCGCGACGGGCGGGGCGGGGCGCACGGCACATCCACGGACCGAACGGCCGCCTCGCAGCAAGGAGTCGACATGAACACCGAGCCCGGAGGCAGACTGCCTCGGAGCAACGTCGCGCCGGCCGGCCGGCCGGCGTGGAACCAGGGTCCGCTGCCGCCCCGCTGGCCGCGGCCCGCCGTGCTGCCGCCGGCACCCCCGGTCCGCCGGGCGCGGGCGACCGGAGCGGCGCCCGGGGCGTGTAGCGTTCCGGGCATGGATCGGGAACAGTCATCCGCGCAGCAGCAGCCGCCCCGCGAACCGCTGGACGGCGCCCGCCCCGAGGGCGGCACCGGCGGCCGACGGGCCGCGGCGCAGCGTCGGCAGATGCGCCAGGAGCTGGCGTCGGCGGCGATGGACCTGTTCGCCAACCAGGGGTACGAGGAGACGACGGTCGATCAGATCGCCGCCGAGGCGGGCGTGGCGCGGCGGACATTCTTCCGCTACTTCCGCTCGAAGGAGGAGGCGATCTTCCCGGACCACGACGACACCCTGGTCCGGGTGGCCGACCTGCTGGCCAGCGCCGAGCCGGAGGAGCACCCGCTGGACGTGGTGTGCCGCGGCATCAAGGAGGTGCTGCGGATGTACGCCTCCACCCCGGGCGTCTCGGTGGCGCGCTACCAGCTGATCCGGCAGGTGCCGGCGCTGCGGGAGCGGGAGATCGCGGTGGTGGCCCGGTACGAGCGGCTGTTCACCCGGTACCTGCTGGGGCGCTTCGACGCGGCCGAGCAGATCCCGCCGGGGTGGCAGCGCGGCGGGGACGACGACTCGATGCTGGCCGAGGTGTCGGCGGCGGCCGTGGTGGCGGCCCACAACCACGTGCTGCGGCGCTGGCTGCGGGCCGGCGGCCACGGCGACGTGGAGGCGCAGCTGGACCACTCCTTCGAGGTCATCCGGGGCACCTTCTGGGCGACCTCGCCGAGCGGCGTGCGACGCCGTGGCACTCTTGTGGCACCCAGTGCCAGTGGTGACACCGGGTCGGTGCTGGAGAGCACCGCGGTGAGCGCCCTGAGCGCCAGCCCGGGCGGTGAGGTGCTCATCACAGTGGCCCGCACCGACGCCCCGCTGGACCTCGTGCTGGACTCGATCAAGTCCGCCCTGGGTGCCGCCAAGTCGGCCTGATTCCCGGCGTTTCCGCAGTTCAACAGCGTTTCGAAGGCCCGTCCCGGACATCCGGGGCGGGCCTTCGCGCATACCGCACCGGGCGCACCTCGAACAGCGATCCACATCACTCGAACTGATGACACCCGGTGTCTTTACGAGTGGCACAGGGTGCCATTACCTTGTTACCCACCAGTCGCGGCGCCGCGGCTCCCCACCTCGGCGCGCCGTGTCCGGCGTCCCCACACCTCGGGGGCAATCACGACTTCGGCGACACCACATCCGTCGCAGACCGTCGGCCCAATCCCACCCAGACCCTCAGCGAAGCCGGTGTCCGCTCCCGGCTCCCCCAGACGCCCTGTGCCCTCACACAGGTACGCCTTCGGAGGCAGCCATGAACGAAATCCTCGACGCGATCCTCAGCTCCGACAGCACCCCGGCGGACTTCGCCGCGATCAAGCTGCCGGAGTCCTACCGGGCGGTGACGCTCCACAAGGACGAGGAGCAGATGTTCGCCGGCCTCGCCAGCCGCGACAAGGACCCCCGCAAGTCCCTCCACCTGGACGAGGTCCCCCTCCCCGAGCTCGGCCCGGGCGAGGCCCTGGTCGCCGTCATGGCGAGCTCCGTCAACTACAACACCGTGTGGAGCTCGATCTTCGAGCCGGTCTCCACCTTCGGTTTCCTGGAGCGCTACGGCCGCCTGTCGCCGCTGACCAAGCGCCACGACCTGCCGCACCACATCCTCGGCTCGGACCTCGCGGGCGTCGTCCTGCGCACCGGCGCCGGCGTCAACGCCTGGAAGCCCGGCGACGAGGTCGTCGCGCACTGCCTCTCGGTCGAGCTGGAGTCCCCGGACGGCCACAACGACACGATGATGGACCCGGAGCAGCGCATCTGGGGCTTCGAGACCAACTTCGGCGGCCTCGCCGAGATCGCCCTGGTCAAGACCAACCAGCTGCTGCCCAAGCCGAAGCACCTCACCTGGGAGGAGGCCGCCTCCCCGGGTCTGGTCAACTCCACCGCCTACCGCCAGCTGGTGTCGCAGAACGGCGCCGGCATGAAGCAGGGCGACAACGTGCTGATCTGGGGCGCCAGCGGCGGCCTCGGCTCCTACGCCACCCAGTACGCCCTGGCCGGCGGCGCCACCCCGATCTGCGTGGTCTCCAGCGAGTCCAAGGCCGAGATCTGCCGCGCCATGGGCGCCGAGGCGATCATCGACCGCTCCGCCGAGGGCTTCAAGTTCTGGAAGGACGAGCACACCCAGGACCCGCGCGAGTGGAAGCGCCTGGGCAGCAAGATCCGCGAGTTCACCGGCGGCGAGGACGTGGACATCGTCTTCGAGCACCCGGGCCGCGAGACCTTCGGCGCCTCGGTCTACGTCACCCGCAAGGGCGGCACCATCGTCACCTGCGCCTCGACCTCCGGCTACATGCACCAGTACGACAACCGCTACCTGTGGATGTCGCTGAAGCGCATCGTCGGTTCGCACTTCGCCAACTACCGCGAGGCGTTCGAGGCCAACCGCCTGGTCGCCAAGGGCAAGATCCACCCGACCCTCTCCAAGGTCTACTCCCTGGACGAGACCGGCCAGGCCGCCCTCGACGTGCACCACAACAAGCACCAGGGCAAGGTCGGCGTGCTCTGCCTGGCCCCCGAGGAGGGCATGGGCGTCCGCGACCACGAGCTGCGTGCCAAGCACCTGCCGGCGATCAACCGCTTCCGGGACATCTGATGGCAGATCGCGACCGTCCGTGGCTGATGCGGACCTACGCCGGACACTCCACCGCGAGCGACTCCAACGCGCTCTACCGGCGGAACCTGGCGAAGGGTCAGACGGGCCTGTCCGTCGCCTTCGACCTGCCCACGCAGACGGGCTACGACTCGGACCACGTCCTCGCCCGCGGCGAGGTCGGCCGGGTCGGCGTCCCGGTGGGCCACGTCGGCGACATGCGCACCCTGTTCGACGGCATCCCGCTCGAGCAGACCAACACCTCCATGACGATCAACGCCACCGCGATGTGGCTGCTGGCGCTCTACCAGGTGGTCGCCGAGGAGCAGGGCGCGGACATCGCCAAGCTCACCGGCACCACCCAGAACGACATCGTCAAGGAGTACTTGTCGCGCGGGACGCACGTCTTCCCGCCCGGTCCGTCCGTCCGGCTGATCACCGACATGATCGCCTACACGGTCGCGAACATCCCCAAGTGGAACCCGATCAACATCTGCAGCTACCACCTGCAGGAGGCCGGGGCCACCCCCGTCCAGGAGATCGCGTACTCGATGTGCACCGCGATCGCCGTCCTCGACGCCGTCCGCGACTCCGGCCAGGTGCCGGCCGAGCGGATGGGCGAGGTCGTCGGCCGGATCTCCTTCTTCGTGAACGCGGGCGTCCGCTTCGTCGAGGAGATGTGCAAGATGCGGGCCTTCTCCCGGCTGTGGGAGAAGGTCACCCGCGAGCGCTACGGCATCGAGGACGCCAAGCAGCGCCGGTTCCGCTACGGCGTACAGGTGAACTCGCTGGGCCTCACCGAGGCCCAGCCGGAGAACAACGTCCAGCGCATCGTGCTGGAGATGCTCGCCGTCACCCTCTCCAAGGACGCCCGCGCCCGCGCCGTCCAGCTGCCCGCGTGGAACGAGGCCCTGGGCCTCCCCCGCCCGTGGGACCAGCAGTGGTCGCTGCGCATCCAGCAGGTGCTCGCCTACGAGTCCGACCTGCTCGAGTACGGCGACATCTTCAACGGCTCCACGGTGATCGAGGCCAAGACCGACGAGCTGCTCGCCGGCGCCGAGGCCGAGATCGCCAAGGTGCTGGAGATGGGCGGGGTCATCCCGGCCGTCGAGTCCGGCTACCTCAAGTCCAACCTGGTCGCCTCGCACGCGGCCCGGCGCGCCCGGATCGAGGCCGGCGAGGACAAGATCGTCGGGGTGAACTGCTTCGACACCACCGAGGAGAGCCCGCTCACCGCGGACCTCGACACCGCGATCATGGTGGTGGACCCGGCCTCCGAGCGCTCCGTGCTCGCCGGCCTGGAGAAGTGGCGCGCCGGGCGCGACGAGGCGGCCGCCCAGACCGCCCTGGAGCAGCTCAAGGCCACCGCCGCGACCACCGACAACCTCATGCAGGCCACCCTCGCCTGCGCCCGCGCCGGCGTGACCACCGGCGAGTGGGCCTTCGCCCTGCGCGAGGTCTTCGGCGAGTACCGCGCCCCCACCGGCGTGGGCGGCGCCCCGGTCGCGGTGGCGGCCGAGGCCGGCGGCGAGCTCGCCGCCGTCCGCGAGGCGGTCGCCGCGACGGCCGCCGAGCTCGGCACCGGCAAGCTCCGCCTGCTGGTGGGCAAGCCTGGCCTCGACGGGCACTCCAACGGCGCCGAGCAGATCGCCGTCCGGGCCCGCGACGCCGGCTTCGAGGTGGTCTACCAGGGCATCCGGCTCACCCCGGAGCAGATCGTCTCCGCGGCCGTCGCCGAGGACGTGCACTGCGTGGGTCTGTCCATCCTCTCGGGCGCCCACCCCGAGCTGGTGCCCGACGTCCTGCAGCGGCTGCGCCGTGCCGGGGTGGAGGATGTGCCCGTGATCGTCGGTGGCATCATCCCCGCTGCGGACGCCGAGGCCCTCAAGGCCGCCGGTGTCGCCGCGGTCTTCACCCCGAAGGACTTCGGCATCACCACCATCATCGGCCGGATCGTGGACGAGATCCGGCTGGCCAACAGGCTCCAGCCGTGGGCCGCGGCGCCGCACACGACCGCGACCAGCTGACCGGGAAGGAATCACCACCCTCATGACCACCGTCAACCGCCTCCGGCCGCGCCGCTCCTGCCTGGCCGTGCCCGGCAGCAACCCGCGCTTCCTGGAGAAGGCCCAGGGCCTGCCCGCCGACCAGGTCTTCCTCGACCTCGAGGACGCCTGTGCCCCGCTGGTCAAGGAGAGCGCCCGGCACAACATCGTCGACGCCCTCAACAACGGCGACTGGGGCAACAAGACCAAGGTCGTCCGCGTCAACGACTGGACGACGCACTGGACGTACCGCGACGTCATCACCGTCGTCGAGGGCGCCGGCCCGAACCTCGACTGCATCATGCTGCCGAAGGTCCAGGACGCCGAGCAGGTGAAGGCCCTCGACCTGCTGCTCACCCAGATCGAGAAGACCATGGGCTTCGAGGTCGGCAAGATCGGCATCGAGGCGCAGATCGAGAACGCCAAGGGCCTGATCAACGTCGACTCGATCGCGACCGCCTCGCCCCGGCTGGAGACCATCATCTTCGGCCCGGCCGACTTCATGGCCTCGATCAACATGAAGTCGCTGGTCGTCGGCGAGCAGCCGCCCGGCTACGACGCGGACGCGTACCACTACATCCTGATGCGCATCCTGATGGCCGCCCGCGCCAACGACCTGCAGGCCATCGACGGCCCCTACCTGCAGATCCGCAACGCCGACGGCTACAAGGCGGTCGCCCGCCGCGCCGCCGCCCTCGGCTTCGACGGCAAGTGGGTGCTCCACCCGGACCAGGTCGCCGCCGCGAACGAGATCTTCTCGCCCTCGCAGGAGGACTACGACCACGCCGAGCTGATCCTCGACGCCTACGACTGGTGCACCTCGGAGGCGGGCGGCGCCAAGGGCTCCGCGATGCTCGGCGACGAGATGATCGACGAGGCCAGCCGCAAGATGGCCCTGGTCATCGCCGGCAAGGGCCGCGCCGCCGGCATGGAGCGCACCAGCAAGTTCGAGCCCCCGCAGGCCTGACCCGCTCTCCTCCCTTCTGAGGCTTCCTAAGGACACTCCCATGCAGTTCGGACGCACCTACGAAGAGTTCGAGGTCGGCGCGGTCTACAAGCACTGGCCCGGCAAGACGGTCACCGAGTACGACGACCACCTCTTCTGCCTGCTCACCATGAACCACCACCCGCTCCACATGGACATCAACTATGCGGAGAACACGACGGACTTCGGCAAGAACGTCGTCGTGGGCAACTACATCTACTCCCTGCTGCTCGGCATGTCCGTCCCGGACGTCTCCGGCAAGGCGATCGCCAACCTGGAGATCGAGTCGCTGCGCCACGTCGCCCCGACCTTCCACGGTGACACGATCTACGGCGAGACGACCGTCCTCGACAAGTGGCCGTCCAAGTCCAAGGACGACCGCGGCATCGTCTACGTCGAGACCAAGGGCTACAAGCAGGACGGCACGGTCGTCTGCATCTTCCGCCGCAAGGTGATGGTGCCGACCGAGACGTACATCAAGGAGCGCGGCGGCGAGCAGCCCGGCCGCCCGACTCCCGCTTCCTGAGACCCCGGACGGGTAGGCCGCCGTCATCGGCCTCACCCCACCCGGCCCGGGGGCCCTGCTGCCGCAGCCACGCCGGCAGGGCCCCCGACAACGACTTCCGTGCTCTGCCACGACCTCCCCCCACCCTCACGCCTTTAGATAGGGAGCCGCGCGATGGGACGCCTCGCACAGACCGACGGCCTCACCGAGATCCAGCGGGACATCCTCGCCACCGTGCGGGACTTCGTCGACAAGGAGATCATTCCGGTCGCGACCGAGCTGGAGCACAAGGACGAGTACCCGACCGCGATCGTCGAGGGGATGAAGCAGCTCGGCCTGTTCGGCCTGACCATCCCCGAGGAGTTCGGCGGCCTGGGCGAGTCCCTGCTGACCTACGCCCTGGTGGTCGAGGAGATCGCCCGCGGCTGGATGTCCGTCTCCGGCATCGTCAACACGCACTTCATCGTGGCGCACATGATCAACGCGCACGGCACCCAGGAGCAGAAGGAGTACTTCCTCCCGCGCATGGCGGCCGGCGAGATCCGCGGCGCCTTCTCGATGTCCGAGCCGGGCCTCGGCTCCGACGTCGCGGCGATCTCCACCAAGGGCGTCAAGGACGGCGAGTTCTACGTCCTCAACGGCCAGAAGATGTGGCTGACCAACGGCGGCACCTCCACCCTGGTCGCGGTGCTCTGCAAGACCGACGAGGGCGGCTCCACCCCGTACAAGAACATGACCACCTTCCTGATCGAGAAGGAGCCGGGCTTCGGCCCGAACCCGAAGGTCCCGGGCCTGACCGTCCCCGGCAAGATCGAGAAGATGGGCTACAAGGGCGTCGACACCACCGAGCTGGTGCTGCAGGACGTCCGCATCCCGGCCGACCGCATCCTGGGCGGCGTCCCCGGCCGCGGCTTCTACCAGATGATGGACGGCGTCGAGGTCGGCCGCGTGAACGTCGCCGCCCGCGGCTGCGGTGTCGCCCGCCGCGCCTTCGAGCTGGGCATCTCCTACGCCCAGCAGCGCACCACCTTCGGCAAGAAGATCGCCGAGCACCAGGCGATCCAGTTCAAGCTCGCCGAGATGGCCACCAAGGTCGAGGCCGCGCACCAGATGATGGTGATGGCCGCCCGCAAGAAGGACAGCGGCGAGCGCAACGACCTCGAGGCCGGCATGGCCAAGTACCTCGCCTCCGAGTACTGCAAGGAGGTCGTCGAGGACGCCTTCCGCATCCACGGCGGCTACGGCTTCTCCAAGGAGTACGAGATCGAGCGCCTCTACCGCGAGGCCCCGATGCTGCTCATCGGTGAAGGTACTGCGGAGATCCAGAAGATGATCGTCGGTCGCCGGCTGCTGGAGGAGTACCGCCTGGCCGACTGATCGGCCCGGTCCCCGACTTTCCGCATGGTCGGACGAGGGCGTGCGGGCCCGGTCCGACCCCCTGCCGCACCGGCACGGCCTGGTCAGCCGTGGGGGGCGGTGCGGCGGGCCCGGAGGCGGCCGCAGGGCGCATACCAGCAGGTACGCGCTCTGCGGCCGCCTCTGTACACCGCGGTCGCGACCGCGTCCTCCGGCGTGCCCGCCCCTCGTCCGGGGCGTCCGGCGCGTGATGAGAGGTGGGTCACGCGCCACGCCCGAGCCCTTGGGGAACCACCCCGCCTCGGCTACGGTCGTATACATAGCAGGCATGGTTCGGCACCGTGCCCGGCATATCCACGAACAGGCGGCTTGCCCACCTACCGCCTGGTCCCGATAGCATCCACCGGGACAGCGTCCCCATGTACCCGATCCCCGCGGTGGCCCCCGTCCAGCGGCCATGATCCCCCGCGACTAAGGTCTTCGATGCCCATCAGCCCGTCCCCTCACACCTCCGTCCCGGGCGGCGACTCCTTCGCCGTACCGACGGCCGGTCGGCGTCCGCGCGTGACGATCGCGCGCGGCGCGACCCCCTGGTTCGCCCCGACCCTGGCCACCGCCGCCGTGACGACCGCCCTCACCCGGCGCTCCGGCAAGTGGGCCCTGGCGGCTGTCCCGGCCTGCGCCCTCGGTGCGGGCATGCTGTGGTTCTTCCGCGACCCGGAGCGTGAGATCGGCACCGGCAGAGTCATCTCCCCCGCGGACGGCGTGGTGCAGTCGATCGACGCCTGGCCGGACGGCCGGACCCGGGTGGCCATCTTCATGAGCCCGCTCAACGTGCACGTCAACCGGGCCCCGCTGCCCGGCACCGTGACCTCCGTGGAGCACGTCGCCGGCGGCTTCGTCCCGGCGTTCAACAAGGACAGCGACCAGAACGAGCGGGTCGTCTGGCACTTCGACACCGAGCTCGGCGACATCGAGATGGTGCAGATCGCAGGGGCCGTGGCCCGTCGCATCGTGCCGTACGTGAGCGCCGGCACCAAGGTCGAGCAGGGCGAGAGGATCGGTCTGATCCGCTTCGGCTCCCGCGTCGACACGTACCTGCCGGCAGGCGTCGAGGTTGGCGTCGAGGTCGGCCAGAAGACCACCGCCGGGGTGACGCGCCTTGACCGTGACTGATCCTGAGACTCTCGTCGGCCTCGGAGACGAGGAGGAGACGGAGCTGCGGCGCCGCCGTTGGGCGCGCGACCGCGAGCTGCGGGCGCCCCGTTCGCCGCAGCACCTGTCCACCGCCGACTTCCTGACCCTGGGGAACGCCGTCTGCGGCTTCCTGGCGATCTACTCGATCACCACCGGGGTCCTGATGCCGCACCTCACCGGCGAGACCACCGCGCCGAACCGCAACAGCGCCGCCACCGCGGTCACGCTGCTGCTGATCGGTTCGATGTGCGACCTGTTCGACGGCCTGGTGGCCCGCAAGCTGCGCTCCTCGGCGCTGGGTGCGGAGCTGGACAACCTGGCCGACCTGATCAGCTTCGGCATCGCCCCGGCGTACTTCGTGGCGGTCTGGGGCATCGTGTCGCCGGACAGCAACCAGCAGCTCTCGGCGTTCATCGCGCTGACCGTCCTGCTGGCGGTGGTGCTGCGGCTCGCCCGGTTCTCGGCCGTCAAGATGCGGCCGGGGATCTTCCAGGGCATGCCGTGCCCGATGGGCGCGATGACGGTGATCGCCATCGTGCTCCTCGACCCGCCGTTCGTGCCGGGCCTGCTGATGATCTTCGGTGTGGCGTACCTGATGGTCAGCCGCATCGAGTACCCGAAGCCGCAGGGTCTGCTCGCCACCGCGACGCTCTGCTGGATCGTCGTCTCGATCGGCTGCCTGGCGGCCTGGGCGGCCGGTCTGCCCGGCGGCGACATGCTGATGCACATCGGCGCCGTCGCCCAGATCACGCTCGCCGCGATGGCGCCGCTGCTGGTGATCCGCCGCAAGGTCGGCGAGAAGGTCGGCGACGTCCGCGCCCGCCGCGCGGAGTCCCGCGGCTGCTGAGCCCGGGGTCACCCCGCAGTCCCGACGAGAGGGGCCCGTGTCCGAACCGGACACGGGCCCCTCTCGCATGCCCGGAGGTCCGGGACGACCGACTACCGGCCGGCACCGCCGTCGTGGACGCTGAAGGCGGAGCGGCGGGCCGCCCGGGCCACGGCCGGGTCCGGGTGGACGCCGGAGACGGCGGTCAGCACCGAGGCCGCCCGCGGGTGGCCGGACTGCCGGGCGCGGTTGAACAGCCGCACCGGCTCGCCCGCCGAGGCACCCTCGACGTGCGGCACCAGCAGCGCCGTGTCGCCGTGGTCGAGCACGGCGGCGGCGGTGTCCACCCACAGCCAGGCGGCGTCCTCCGCGCCCAGCACGTCGGCCGGGGACACCGGGCCGTCGTCGGACCGCTCGGCCAGCCAGAGCAGCGCGTACGGCCGCAGCACCTGCTCGTCCACCGCCGCGCGGACGGCCTGCTCGGCGGGGCCGCCGGCGACCCGCAGGGCCTCGAAGGCGAGACCGCGCAGCAGGGCGTCCTCGCCGCGGGCGGCGTCCAGCAGCTCGGCGACCGCGCGGTCGGCCGGGCGGGCGGCGACCCAGGCCCGGTACTCGGCCCGGGCCGGGCCCGGGGTGTAGTCGGCGCAGGCGGCGAGCAGCTCCAGTGCGTCCTGCTCGATGTGGCCGGCGGCGGTCTGCGCGACGGTGCAGATCTCCTCCAGCTTGGCGCGGACCGCCCAGTGCCCGAGCGGGGAGAGCTCGGCGGCGTCGTTGCGGCGCTCCAGGGCGCCGACGGCGGCCAGGCCGTCCAGCATCCAGTCGAGGACCGCGGCGACGTCGGCCGCGGAGGTCGGGGTGTCGATCTGCGGCTCCCGGCAGGTGCCGCGGACGGCGGACATGGCGGAGGCGGCGTGCGGCACCGGCGAGGGGCCGAACGAGCCGGTGCCGGCGCCGTGCCGGCGCTCGTCCAGGCCGCGGCGCAGCAGCTCCAGGAGCTCGCTGTCGGGCACGGGCCCGTCCACCAGGTGCAGGAAGGACAGCAGGTGCGGTGCCTGGTCGACGGCCTGGCCGGCGAGCAGCGCGAAGACGCCGCGCAGGGCCGCCGGCGGGACGGGGGCGAGCAGCGTCCAGGCGTCGAACAGCGCGGACCAGCCGCGGATCACCGCCTCGTCGTCGTGCTCCCAGGCGTTCAGCCGCCAGCCGGGCCCGGCGCCGCCGTCGCGCAGCTCCACCAGGCCGACCAGCAGGGCCTGGCCCCAGGCCTTGGCGGCGGCGCCGACGGTCATGGCGAGGGCACGCCCGGCGGCCCGGGCGTCGTCGGGCAGGAGTTCGCCGCGCTTGTCGACCTCGCCGAGCTCGCCGGCCCAGCGGGAGATGCGCACCGCGTCGGCGAGCATCCTGCGGGCGAGCGGCGCCAGCTCTGCGGGAGCGGGGAAGCCGTCCGGCACCGGCACCCGGCCGCGGCCCGGCTTGGGCGCTGGGGTACGGCGGCGGACTGGCCCGCCCGGAGGCGTGCTCTCGGCTCGGCGGGCCGCTCCTGGCAGACGGGTCACCGTCGCTCCGGTGCGGATCGCGGGCTGGAGCGGGGCATCACGGTCGCGCGGGTTCCGAGACGTCACGCCGAGCAGTCTTCCCCGTGCACGGGCCTTCTGTCACATCGAGTTCTACGCGCGATCGTAGGTCCGCTCCGCGGACAGGGGATGAGATCGGGCAACAGCCGCCAAACCGGGTCACCGGAGCGGGAAAACCTGGCATGAGCACGCTCTTCTCGGGCGGGCCCGGCCGGCTCACAGCAGCGGGGTGAGCCAGCGGCGCAGCGCCTCGCCGTAGCCGTCCGGGTCGGCGTTCCACAGGGCCGCGTGCGCGCCGTCCGGGACGGGGTGCAGGCTCACCAGGTCGTCGCGCCGCCGGGCGAGGCGCTCGGCCGCCGCGAAGGGCGCCACCGCGTCCACCGGGCTGTGCAGCAGCAGGGCCGGCACGTTCAGGTCGGTGCCGTCGGCCAGCCGGGCGAAGCCCGCCAGGTCGACCTTGGTGCGGCCCTCGGCGGCCAGTGCGCCGAGCTCGGCGAGCGGGGCGGGCACGCCGGCCCGGGCGGCCTCCCGGCGGACGGTCGCGGGCCAGTCCAGCACCGGCGAGTCCAGCACCAGGCCGGCGATCGAGTCGCGCCAGGCCGAGCGGGCCGCGGTGTGCAGCGCCATGGTGGCGCCGAGCGACCAGCCGTACAGCACGATCCGGCCGGCGCCGTTCGCCTGCGCGAGGCGGACGGCGGCGTCGACGTCCCGCCACTCGGTCTCGCCGAAGTGGCCGAGGCCGTCCGGGGAGGGCGGGGCGCCCTCGTCGCCGCGATGGGTGACGACGAGGACGGGCATCCGCAGCGCGTGCAGCACCGGCAGCACCGGGAGGGCCTGCTGCCGGTCGGCACCCGGTCCGTGCACCAGGATCGCCCACAGCCCGCGGATGCCCGGCAGGTACCAGGCCGGCATCGGGCCGAGCTCGCCGTCGACGTCGGTCGGGGTGAAGTCCAGGCCGAGCGCGGAGGCCGGGTCGCCGAGGTGCACCCGGGCGGTCACCCGGACCTCCGTCCCGCTGTACAGCGAGCCGGCGCCGGTGGCGAGCAGCCGGCGGGTGACGCTCTGCGGCCCGGTGGACAGCACGTCGCCGACCACCGCGTGCCCGCCCTCGGCCCACTCCAGGGCGTAGCGGCCCGGCCGCTCGGTCTCCACGCTGCGGGTGAGCACGACGCGGTCCGCGGCCAGTTCCTGCACCCGGATGCCCGGCCCGCCCGCCGAGCCGGCGCCCGCGAAGGCGCCCCCGAGACCGGGCCGGACGGCCCGTTCGGACACCCGGCGGCCGATCAGCAGTGCCGCGGCACCCGTCCCGACGGCGGCGGCCGCGACGATCGCGGCGGTTCCCCAACGCATGGCGCTCCCGGTGTGGCGGCACGGACATGGCGATCCCAGTCCACGCCCGCGCCCGGAGGCGGGCCACCCGGGCGGTCCGTCCGGGCGGCCGGGCCCTCTCTTTCGGATCCTGCCGGATCAGCGTGCGGCGGTACGCGCCCGGCCGGGCGCGCCGACGGATCGTCCTCGCACTGGGCCGTACGTGGACGATTCGCCGGTGTGGTCGGGCTGGGGGCGCCGCCCCGCACCCTCGGGGCTGGAGAGATGCCCGGCGTCGCACGCCCGGCAAGATCCGAGAGAGAAGGCCTAGACCGGAACGTCGGGGCCCCGGCGGGCCAGCAGCTCCCAGAACCGCTCCGCGAGCGGCCGGGCCGGCGGCCGGGCGGCGTCCGGCACCGACGAGCCCCAGTGCCCGGGGACGAGGTACTCGTCCTGCAGCTCGGCCAGCACCCCGCCCAGCAGGTCGTGCGGAACGGGCACGATCCGGCCCACCTCCCGCAGCTGCGCCTGCCAGCGGCCGTCCACCACCTGACGCAGCCGCCGGTCGAGGTCGTCCTGACGTCCGGTCACCCGGACCAGCACCCGCAGCGGCAGCCCGAGCACGTGCGCCAGCGCCAGGCCCTGCTCCCCGTCCGCGTCCCAGCGTCCGGTGGCCTCGGCCTTGGCGTAGGTGGCCGCGCCCACCCCGATCCGGTGAGCGGCCTGCTCCCGGGTGAGCTCCCGGGCCAGCCGGAAGTCCCGCAGGGTGGCCGGCGTGACGCCCATCAGCTGCGCGGGCGGGCACCACAGTGCGCGGGACAGCGCGATGAACTCCTCCTCCGACGGGAGGAACTCACCGGCCTCCCAGGCCGCCACGTGGGCGGGCAGCAGCCGGACGCCGTGCGCGGCCATGGCCTCGGCGACCTGCTCCGGGGTCAGGCCGAGCCCGGCGCGGTGCGCCCGCGCGGCCCGCGGGGAGAAGGGCACCGGAGGCGGTGCGGACGGTCTGCGTCGCATGCGACAAGAACGTACGGGCGGCCGCGCGGCACCACCCACACGCCGAACGCACGAACCGGGCCCCCGCGGCCGCGCCGGAGACTGGAGGATCGTACGGGGCGGTCGGCGACCGGGTGCGGCGACGGAGTGCGCGACGGAGTGTGACCAAGCCCTCCGGAGGCTTTGTTGACTGGTGGTCGGAGGGCGTGATGGGATCTCGGGGCCATACGGAGGCATGCAGAGGAAGCCGGTGCGAGTCCGGCGCGGTCCCGCCACTGTCACCGGGGAGCACGCTCGACCTGCATGGTCACGGCGGTCCGCCACAGGGCCGCTGGAAGGCCCGAGCGCGCGCCGGACCCGGAAGCCAGGAGACTCTCGCCGCCGGTTCGTCGATCCAGGGCGCGGACCCTGAGTGAGGACACGCACGCCATGCAGGCTGCCCAGCGGTCACCGCTGCGCCCCGACCGGGGAGCCGGGCCGTGGCCCGGGTGAGCACCGCCCCCTACCTGCTGGGCGCCCTCGCCGGCTACCTCGCCGACACCGCCCTCGCCGACCCCCGCCGAGGCCATCCGGTGGCCCTCTTCGGCAGCGCCGCCGGACGTCTGGAACGCCGGCTCTGGCGCGACCACCGGGGCGCCGGCACCGCCTTCACCGCGCTGAGCGTCGGCGCGGTCGCGACCGGTGCCGCCCTCGCCGACCACGCCCTGCGGCGCCGTCCCGCGGCCCGAGCCGCGCTCGCCGCGGCCGCCGCCTGGACGGTCCTCGGCGGCACCTCGCTGACCCGCGAGGCCCGGGCGATCGGCCGCTCCCTGGAGACCGGCGACCTGGCCGCCGCCCGCGGACGGCTCCCCCACCTGTGCGGGCGCGACCCGAGCACCCTGGACGAGCAGCAGATCGCCCGCGCCGTGGTGGAGTCCGTCGCCGAGAACACCGCCGACGCGGTCGTCAACGCGCTCACCTGGGGCGCCCTTGCGGGCACCCCGGGGCTGCTGGCCTTCCGGGCCGTCAACACCCTGGACGCGATGGTCGGCCACCGCTCGCCGCGCCACCTGCGCTTCGGCTGGGCCTCCGCCCGTCTCGACGACGTGGCGGGCTGGCCGGGGGCCCGGCTCACCGCGCTGCTGACCGTCGCCGCGGCGGAGCACCCGCGGGCCGCCTGGAAGGTCTGGCGTCGCGACGGTTCGTCACACCCCAGCCCCAACGCAGGCCAGGCCGAATCGGCCTTCGCTGGCGGCCTCGGCGTCCGGCTCGGCGGCACCCTGCAGTACGGCGAGCGCGTGGAGCACCGCCCCGTCCTCGGCGCCGAACTCCGCCCGGTCGCCGTCGCGGACATCGAACGCGCCTGCCGCCTCTCCCGCCGCGTCGGCATCCTGGCCCTGGCGGTGACGACGGCCACCCGCGGCCTCACCGGACTGATCGGAGCACCCGAGGGGCGCGTCGAGGTCCGGCGCGCCCCTCGGGCGGCCCTTCAGGTGCGGCGCACACGTAAGCAAGGGAGTGTCACGTGACGAAGGCTCTGCTGGTGGCAGGGACGACCTCGGATGCGGGCAAGAGCGTGGTCACGGCGGGGATCTGCCGGTGGCTGGCCCGGCAGGAGGTGCGGGTGGCGCCGTTCAAGGCGCAGAACATGTCGCTGAACTCCTTCGTCACCGCGGACGGCGCCGAGATCGGCCGTGCCCAGGCGATGCAGGCGCAGGCCGCCCGGGTGGAGCCCGAGGCGGCGATGAACCCGGTGCTGCTGAAGCCGGGGGCCGACGGCCGCAGCCAGGTGGTGCTGCTCGGCAGGCCGGTCGCCGAGGTCGGTGCGCTGGACTACCGCGAGCGCAAGCCCGTCCTGCTGGAGCGGGCGCTGGAGTGTCTGGCGGACCTGCGCAGCCGGTACGAGGTGGTGGTCTGCGAGGGCGCTGGCTCGCCCGCCGAGATCAACCTGCGGGACCGGGACATCGCCAACATGGGCCTGGCCACGGCCGCGAACCTGCCCGTGGTGGTGGTCGGCGACATCGACCGCGGCGGCGTGTTCGCGGCGATGTACGGCACCCTGGCGCTGCTGTCCGCGCAGGACCAGGCGCTGGTGGCGGGCTGGTTCGTCAACAAGTTCCGCGGGGACGCTCGGCTGCTGGCCCCGGGTCTGGAGATGCTGCGCGAACTGACGGGCCGCCCGGTGCTGGGCACGCTGCCGATGCTCTCCGGCCTGTGGCTGGACGCCGAGGACTCGCTGGACCTGTCGACCGCGGTGGAGAACCGTCCGACCGCGGCCCCGCACGGCGCCGAGGTGCTGCGGGTGGCCGTGGTGCGGCTGCCGCGGCTGTCGAACTTCACCGACGTGGACGCGCTGGCGCAGGAGCCGGGCGTGCTGGTGCGCTGGGCGACCCGGCCGGAGGAGCTGGCCGACGCCGACCTGGTGGTGCTGCCCGGCACCCGGGCGACCGTCGCCGACCTGGCCTGGCTGCGCGAGCGCGGCCTGGACACCGCCCTGCAGGCCCGCGCCGCGGCCGGACTGCCCGTCCTCGGCGTGTGCGGCGGCTACCAGATGCTGTCCCGGGAGATCGTCGACGCGGTGGAGTCCAAGGCGGGCGCCGTCGAGGGCCTCGGGCTGCTGCCGACCCGGGTGGAGTTCGGCGCGGAGAAGGTGCTCGGCCGGCCGGTCGGCGAGGCGTACGGCGAGCGGGTCGAGGGGTACGAGATCCACCACGGCGTGGTGTCCGTCGAGGGCGGGGAAGCCTTCCTCGACGGCTGCCGGGTCGGTGCGGTGTGGGGGACGACCTGGCACGGCGCGCTGGAGAACGACGGCTTCCGGCGGGCGCTGCTGCGCGAGGTGGCGGCGGCGGCCGGGCGGGCGTTCGTGCCGGCGCCGGACACCTCGTTCGCCGCGGCGCGCGAGGAACGGCTGGACCGGCTGGGCGACCTGATCGAGGAGCATGCGGACACCGACGCGCTGTGGAAGCTGATCGAGGGCGGGGCACCGCAGGGGCTGCCGTTCGTGCCGCCGGGTGCGCCGTGAGCAAGGGAGAGCAGATGAGTGACGCCCGTTATCCGTTCACCGCGGTCGTCGGCATGGCCGACCTGCGGCTCGGGCTGCTGTTGAACGCGGTCTCGCCGGCCGTCGGCGGTGTGCTGGTGCGCGGCGAGAAGGGCACCGCCAAGTCGACGATGGTGCGCGCCCTGGCGGGCTTGCTGCCGTCGATCGGCACGGTCGCCGACTGCCGGTTCGCCTGCGACCCGGCGGCGCCGGACCCGCAGTGCCCGGACGGCGCGCACACCGGCACCGATTCGGTGGAGCGGCCCGCGCACCTGGTGGAGCTGCCCGTCGGCGTCTCCGAGGACCGCATCGTCGGCTCGCTCGACCTGGAGCGGGCGCTCGCCGAGGGCGTCAAGGCGTACGAGCCGGGCCTGCTGGCCAGGGCGCACCGCGGCGTGCTCTACATCGACGAGGTCAACCTGCTGCAGGACCACCTGGTCGACCTGCTGCTGGACGCGGCGGCGATGGGCCGCTCCTACGTGGAGCGGGAGGGCGTGTCGGTGCGGCACGCGGCCCGCTTCCTGCTGGTGGGCACCATGAATCCGGAGGAGGGCGAGCTGCGGCCGCAGCTGCTCGACCGGTTCGGCCTGACGGTGGAGATCGCGGCGACCCGGGACCCGCAGGAGCGGGCCGAGGTGGTGCGCCGGCGCCTCGCGTACGACGCCGACCCGGCCGGCTTCGCCGAGCGGTTCGCCGAGGAGGAGCGGGCCCTCGCGGAACGGATCACCGCCGCCCGGGAGCTGCTGGCGAAGGTGGAGCTGACCGACGCGGCGCTGCGTCAGATCACCGCGGTCTGCGCCGCCTTCGAGGTCGACGGCCTGCGCGCGGACATCGTGATGGCCCGCACGGCCGTCGCGCTGGCGGCCTGGGCGGGCCGCACCGAGGTGCTGGAGGAGGACGTCCGCAAGGCCGCGCAGCTGGCGCTGCCGCACCGCCGGCGCCGCAACCCCTTCGACGCGCCGGGCCTGGACGAGGAGCAACTGGACCGCACCCTGGCGGAGCACGCCGCCCAGGAGGACGGCCCGGACGACACCGACCCGGACACCGATCCCGACGGCAGCGGCCCGCAGGACGGCGGCCCTGACGGCCCCGGCGGCGCCCCCGCGCCCGCGGACGGACCGGACGGCTCGGCGGCCTCCGACCCCGCCTCGGATCCGGCCGGCGCCCCCGGGCAGGCCCCGCCGCCGCCC
>NZ_JAHTIK010000001.1:2559266-2564785 GCF_025655475.1 Kitasatospora sp. DSM 101779
CCGCCGCCCCGCCCCGCGCCCGGCGCCGGACGGGAGGCGGCCCCGGTGGCGAGCGCGGACCCGTACCGGACCCGGCTGTTCAAGGTGCCCGGCACCGGCCGGGGTGCGATGGGGCGGCGCTCGGCCGCGGAGACCGACGGCGGGCACACCGTGCGGGCCCGCCGCCCGCAGGGCCGCCTGGCCCGGCTGCACCTGACCGCGACGCTGCAGGCCGCCGCCCCGCAGCAGGCCGCCCGCGGGCGGTCCGGGCGGGCGCTGGTGCTGGCCAAGGACGACCTGCGGGAGCAGGTGCGCCGGGGCCGGGAGTCCAACCTGGTGCTGTTCGTGGTGGACGCCTCCGGTTCGATGGCGGCCCGGCAGCGGATGGGCGCCGTCAAGGGCGCGGTGCTGTCGCTGCTGATGGACGCCTACCAGCGGCGGGACAAGATCGGCATGATCACCTTCCGCGGCACCGGCGCCGAGCTCGTGCTGCCGCCGACCTCCTCGGTGGAGGTCGGGGCGGCCCGGCTGGAGCAGCTGCCGACCGGCGGGCGGACGCCGCTGGCCGCCGGGCTGCTGCGCGCCCACGAGGTGCTGCGGGTCGAGCGGATGCGCGACCCGGACCGCCGCCCGCTGCTGGTCGTCGTCACCGACGGCCGGGCCACCGGCGGCCGGGACGCCCTGGCACAGGCCGAGCGGGCCGCCGGCCTGCTGGCCGGGCAGGGCGTGGCGAGCGTGGTGCTGGACTGCGAGTCCGGCCACGTCCGGCTGGGTCTGGCCCGCACCCTGGCGGCCCGCCTCGGCGGCCCCGCCGTCACCCTGGACGAGCTGCGCGCCGAGGGCGTGGCGGCGCTCGTCCGCGACCACCGTTCCGTCTCCACCCAGCGAAAGGCGGCCTGAGCCGTGCCCAAGGGAGTGCCCGAGAGTGTCCCCGACGACGGTCTGACGACCCGCCAGCGCCGCACCCTGCCGATCACCGCGGTGCACACCGGCCCCGGCAAGGGCAAGTCGACCGCCGCCTTCGGCATGGCGCTGCGCGCCTGGAACCAGGGCTGGCCGATCGGGGTGTTCCAGTTCGTCAAGTCCGCCAAGTGGAAGGTCGGCGAGGAGAACGCGCTGCGCGTCCTCGGCGCCTCCGGCGAGGGCGGCACGGTGGCCTGGCACAAGATGGGCGAGGGCTGGTCCTGGGTGCAGCGCGGCATGGAGTCCAGCGAGGAGGCGGCCAAGGAGGGCTGGGAGCAGGTCAAGCGCGACCTGGCCGCCGAGACCTACCGCTTCTACGTGCTGGACGAGTTCACCTACCCGATGCACTGGGGCTGGGTGGACGTCGACGAGGTGGTGTCGGTGCTCAAGGACCGCCCGGGAAGCCAGCACGTGGTGATCACCGGCCGGTACGCCAAGGAGCCGCTGACCGATCTCGCCGACCTGGTCACCGAGATGACCAAGGTCAAGCACCCCATGGACGCCGGCCGCAAGGGCCAGCGCGGTATCGAGTGGTAGTCCGTTGAACATCCCCCGTCTCGTCGTCGCCGCGCCCTCCTCGGGCGCGGGCAAGACCACCGTCGCCACCGGGCTGATCGCCGCGCTCGCCGCGCGCGGCCTCGCGGTCTCCCCGCACAAGGTCGGCCCGGACTACATCGACCCGGGCTACCACGCGCTGGCCGCCGGCCGCCCGGGCCGCAACCTGGACGCGTTCATGTGCGGGGAGGACCGGGTCGCGCCGCTCTTCCTGCACGGCGCGGCCGGCGCCGACGTGGCGGTGGTCGAGGGCGTGATGGGGCTGTTCGACGGCGCGGCGGGCCGGGGCGAGCTGGCCTCGACCGCGCAGGTCGCCAAGCTGCTGAAGGCGCCGGTGGTGCTGGTGGTGGACGCCTCCTCGCAGTCCCGTTCGGTGGCGGCGCTGGTGCACGGCTTCGCCTCCTGGGACCCGCAGGTGCGCCTCGCCGGGGTGATCCTCAACCGGGTCGCCTCCGACCGGCACGAGCAGCTGCTGCGCGAGGCCCTGGAGGAGGGCTCCGGGGTGCCGGTGCTCGGCTGCGTGCGGCGCACCGCCTCGGTGGCGACGCCCTCGCGCCACCTGGGCCTGGTGCCGGCCGTGGAGCGTTCCGCGGACGCCCTGCGGGCGGTGCGGGACATGGGCGAGCTGGTCGCCGCCTCGGTGGACCTGGACGCGCTGCTGGCGCTGGCCCGCAGCGCCCCGCCGCTGGACGCCGAGCCGTGGTCCGCGGCCTCGGCGGTCTCCCCCGTCGCGGGCCGGCCGCGGGTCGCCCTGGCGGGCGGGGCGGCGTTCTCGTTCTCGTACGCGGAGAACGCCGAGCTGCTGGCCGCGGCGGGCGCCGAGGTCGTGCCCTTCGATCCGCTGCGGGACGAGCAGCTGCCCGTGGGCACCCGCGCGCTGGTGGTCGGCGGGGGCTTCCCGGAGATGTACGTGGGCGAGCTGAGCGCCAACGCGGCGCTGCGGACGGAGATCGCCGAACTGGCCGCCGGCGGGGCGCCGATCGCCGCGGAGTGCGCCGGACTGCTCTACCTGGGGCGGGAGTTGGACGGGAAGCAGATGTGCGGGGTGCTGCCGCACACGGCCCGGATGACCGAGCGGCTCACGCTCGGCTACCGCGAGGCGGTCGCGCTGGCGGACAGTCCGCTGGCGGCCGCGGGCACCCGGGTGCGCGGGCACGAGTTCCACCGCACGGTCTGCGAGCCTGGGGCCGGGGAGCAGCCCGCCTGGGGCTGGCGCGGCCCGGCCGGGCCCGCCGTCGAGGGCTTCGTGCAGGGCGCGGTGCACGGCTCGTACCTGCACCTGCACTGGGCGGGGGCGCCGCAGCTCGCGGAGCGTCTCGTCCGCGCCGCGCTCTGACGCCCGGGACGCGCCGCGCCCTGACGCCCGGGACACGCCGCGGTCAGGCGGAGCCGAGCCGGAAGACGGGGTAGCCGGGCGCGATCCGCAGCAGCTCGGCGTCGGAGGCGCCCGCGTCGACGCCATCGAAGAAGACGCCGACCTCGAACTTCCAGCGCTCGAGGTAGGCGCGGAGCACCGCGGGCTTCTCGGCGTCGGGGAGTTCGACGGCGCTGAAGGCCTCGGCGCGGCGGCCGAGCCGGAGCTCGCCGGTGCCGGCGGCGCGCAGGTTGCGCACCCACTGGGTGTGGCCGCGCGGGGCGACCAGGTAGCGCTGCCCCTCGTGGGTGAGCAGGTTGACCGGGGTGGTGCGCCACTCGCCGCTCTTGCGGCCGCGCACCGCGAGGACGCGGGAGCCCCAGAGGCTGAGACCGGCCCGGGTGAGGGCGGCGACGGTGCGGTTGGACAGGCCCAGCAGGGCGGCGCTGACCCGCCCGGTGGGCATCACGTAGCGGTTGGCGGTGTCGGACACGGTGACCCCCGAGGTGTGAGCGGCGGACTCTTCCAAGAGCAGTGCTCTCGTTCTTGGGCACGACTCTGCCACTGCTCCCGACCGGAGTCAAGAGCAGTGCTCTCGTTTCAGTTCCATGCTCAGATCTGTGGCAGGCTGTCCGCATGACCGCCATCAGGACCGCCCGCGAACGGGCCCGCGAGGAGCTCACCCGCGAGATCAAGCTGGAGGCCCGCCGACAGCTCGCCTCCGAGGGCGCCCAGCGCCTCTCGCTGCGCGCCGTCGCCCGCGAACTCGGCATGGCCTCGTCCGCGATCTACCGGTACTACCCCAGCCGCGACGAGTTGCTGACCGCACTGATCGTCGACGCCTACACCGACCTCGCCGACACCGCCGACGCGGCCCTCGCCGCCGCACCGACCACGCCCCGCGCCCGCTGGCGGGCCCTGTGCACCGCCGTACGGGGCTGGGCGCTCGCCCACCCGCACGAGTACGCGCTGGTCTACGGCACGCCCGTGCCCGGCTACCGCGCCCCGCAGGAGACGATCGAGCCGGCCGCCCGGCTCCCGCTCGCACTGATCGCGGTGGCCCGCGAGGGCCGCCCGGACACGCCCGCGCAGGACACCCCCGCCCCGCCCGCGCCCGCCGGGCCGCTCGGCGAGCAGCTCGCCCGGCTCCGCGCGGAGCTCGCCCCCGACCTGCCGGAGGCCGTGCTGGCCCGGGCCGCGATCGCCTGGACCCAGCTCTTCGGCATGATCGGATTCGAGCTGTTCGGGCACCTGGCCGGCTCCTTCGACCCCGCCGACGCCTTCTTCGCGCACGCCGTCGAGGAGATGGCCGACCTGGTCGGCCTGCCGGCCGAGGTCTGAGGCCCGGACCCGACGGCCCGGACCCGACGGCCCGGACCCGACGGACCGGGCCGGCACCGGGTCAGGCGCGCGCCGGGGCACCGCCGTTCGCCTTCGGGCGGCCGGTGCCGCGCAGGTCGGCGACCGGCGCCGGGCTCTCCGTCCGCACGCCTCCGGGCGTGCCCGCGCCGTCGCGCTTGCCGTCACCGGTCGCCAGGCCCAGCGCGGCACGGACGGCCGCCGTCCGCTCGAAGCCGAGCAGTTCCTCGGCCGCGGCGAGTTCGCGCTCCAGCACCTTCGGATCGGTGGCACCCTTGGCCGCCTTCAGGTGCGGCTGCGCCTGCTTCAGCTCGTCCTTGAGCGCGCCGACCGGAGCGGCGGCCTGCCCGCCCCAACTGCGCCGGCCCAGGTCGTCGACCTCCCAGTCGACCGCCACGGACAGCTTCTGCGCCCAGTCGCGGTAAGCGGCCGGGTCCTGGGCGGGCTTCGCCTGCGGCTGCTCGTCGTAGGCCCGGTCGACCCGGTGCTCGGCGCGGAGGTAGGCCATCTGGTCGTCGTTCAGCGCCGTGCGGTCCTGGCGCACCATGCCCTTGGCTGCGGAACTGCCGTCGGTCATGAAGCAGGTCGCGTAGTGGTCGTTGTCGAGCGCCCAGGTCGCCTGGTCCGGGTAGAAGAAGTGGATCTCCATGTCCTCCGGGATCGCCCAGCTGTCCGGCGCGTAGTCGAAGAGCGCATCGCCGCAGCCCTTCTTGGCGTCGGCGACGACGCCGTCCTTGCCGGGGTAGACGAAAGCGGTGAAGCGCGGGGTGGCGTACACCTCGCCGTAGTGCTCCTCGGAGCAGTCCACCGTCTCCACGTCCGTCAGGTCCTCGCCCTTGCCGTTGCCCAGCTTGACGAAGCACTCCCCCGCGGCGAGGTCGAAGACCCCGGTGGAGGTGGAGCGGTCGGAGCCGTTCTCGTCCTCGAACGGGCCGGTGCCCAGCGGGCCGCGGTCACCGAAGACCACGCCCAGCACCATCAGCACGGCCAGCAGGACGGCCCAGACGCCGCCGAGCACGACACCGGCGATCGCCAGCCCGCGGCCGCGCTCGTTGCGCGCCCTGACGGTGCGCAGGGCGGCCACCCCGAAGGCGATCGCGCCGACCCACATGCAGCAGGCGAAGCCGAGGACGCCCAGCACGAACGAGGTGATCGCGTAACCGCTCCAGGCGGTCGGCGGGCCGAGCGGCGGCTGCTGCCAGCCGTACGGGCCCGCGCCGGCCCCCCAACTCCCGCCGCCCCACGGAGCGGCGGGCGGGACGGCGCCGGGCGGCACGGCGCCGGGCGGGACCGCACCGAACGGCGGGGT
>NZ_JAHTIK010000001.1:2564989-2566233 GCF_025655475.1 Kitasatospora sp. DSM 101779
GCCGGGCGGCACGGCGCCGGGCGGGACCGCACCGAACGGCGGGGTCTGCGCCGGCGGGGCGAACGCCCGGGCGAGCGCCTCGTCCTGGGCCGGTGGCGCGTACGGGTTCGGCACGGGCGCGCCGTAGGGCGGCGGGGTCTGCGACAGGGGCTGCGGGGGCTGTTGCGGGTCCTGCGGCGGGGCGAAGGCCTTGGCGAAGGCGTCGTCCCGGGCCGCCCGGTCGTCCGGCTGAGGGCTGTACGGGTCGGACGGCATGCGGGCTCCCTGTGCGCTGGTGCACGCCGGACACTGATCGTTCGACGGCGGCGCGAATATAGCGGATCATTCGGACGGCCGTCCGACCATATGGGGGGCACCGGACGCACCGGCCGGCGAACTCCCGTCCGCGACGCGGCCCGTCGGGACGGAGGGGTCGTCACGGCGCCCGGTGCGGGCCGGTCCGCCGGCCCCGGCGCCGCGGCTCAGCCCAGGTCGCGGCGGTCCAGCGCGGCCAGGCCGACGCAGGTCAGCGCCGCGGCGAGCGCGGTCAGCCAGAGCAGCGGGACGGCGGTGAACGCGCCGCCCGGCAGGTGCGGGGTGTGGGTGAACGGGGAGAGGTCCAGCGCCCACTGCGGGAGGCGCAGGACGGGACCGAGCCAGCCGATCAGCAGGAAGACGGCGAGCGCTCCCCAACCGGCCGTGCTCCACCGCGGTGCCAGTCCGACCACCGCGAGCGCGACCGCGGCCGTCAGCCACACCGCGGGCAGTTGGGCGAGCGCGGCGGGGACCAGCCGGGCGGCGGCCCGCCCGGTGCCGCCCATCGCGGCGCCCTGGCCGAGGCCGGTGCAGACCCCGGCGACGGTCAGCAGCACGGCGCTGCCGGCCAGCGGGAAGAGCAGGTGCCCGGCGGCCCAGCGGAGCCGGGAGACGGCGGTGGCGAGGACCGGCTCGGCCCGGCCGGAGGTCTCCTCCGTGCGCAGCCGCAGCACCGCCTGCACCGCGTAGCCGGCGACGACCATGCCGAAGAGGTTGGTCATGGTGCCGAAGTAGGCGTCCAGGATGCCCTGGCGGCCGCCGAGCCGGGCGATCACGTCGGCGACCCGGGCGTTGTCGCCGACCAGGTCGACGACACCGCGGGAGACCCCGCCGAAGACCAGTCCGGCCGCGGCGAGCCCGGCCGCCCAGCCGATCAGGGTGCCGCGGTGCAGGCGGACGGCGAGGGCGGCGGCCGTGCGCAGCGCGGGGGCGCCGGCGGCGGGGCCGGG
>NZ_JAHTIK010000001.1:2566258-2639131 GCF_025655475.1 Kitasatospora sp. DSM 101779
GGCCGGGACGCTGCGGCAGCAGGCCGG
Source organism: Kitasatospora sp. DSM 101779 (assembly GCF_025655475.1). Taxonomy (GTDB): domain Bacteria; phylum Actinomycetota; class Actinomycetes; order Streptomycetales; family Streptomycetaceae; genus Kitasatospora. Next base: position 2,566,286 of record NZ_JAHTIK010000001.1, read on the forward strand.
CGCCGAGGTCGCGCCGGGCGACCAGGGCGTAGGCGGCCGTGACGGCGAGGGCGGTGCCGACCGCGGGCAGCAGCAGCGCCCACCAGCGGTCCCCGGCGAAGGGGCGGACCTGTTCGGCCCAGCCGATCGGCGAGAGCCAGCCCACCCAGGCCGGGCCGGCGTCGCCGACGGCGCGCAGCACGAATGCGGTGCCGAGCAGTGCGCCGGCCAGGCCGTTGGCGGCGCGGGCGGTGCCGGCGACCTGGGCGGTGACCGCGGCGGTGCCGGCGAAGACCAGGCCGCAGCCGCCGAGGGCGAGTCCGAAGGCGATCGAGCCCGCCGGGGACTCCCCGGTGGCTGCGAGGCAGCCGGCGACGAGCCCGGCGAGCACCAGGTCGGCGGTGGCGGCGGCGAGCAGCGCGGCGGTGAGCGGCGCACGGCGGCCGACCGCGCCGGCGCCGACGAGTTCGAGCCGGCCGTCCTCCTCCTCGGCCCGGGTGTGCCGGACGACCAGCAGGGTGCTCATCAGGCCGGCCAGCACGGCGCCGAAGACGCCCATCCGCCAGGCCGTCAGTCCGCCGATGGTGGACGCGTCGTGCAGCGGGCCGTACAGGGCGCGCAGCGAGGTGTTGGCGGCGATGCCCGCGGCGAAGCGGAGCCTGGCGCCCTCGGTGTCGTACAGCGAGCGGAAGGAGACGGCGGTGGAGACGACCGAGGCGGCCAGCACGTAGACCCAGGCGGGCAGCACGATGCGGTCGCGGCGCAGCGCCAGGCGCAGCAGGACGGGGGTCCCGGCGAGGGTGTTCACCGGGCCACCGCCGGGTCGGGAGCCTGGTCGCCGGGCTGCTTGCCGGGCCGGCCGCCGGGTTGTTCGTAGTGGCGCAGGAACAGCTCCTCCAGGGTGGGCGGCCGGCTGGTGAGGCTGCGCACGCCGACGGCGGTCAGGGCGCGCAGCACCTCGTCGAGCCGGTCCGCGTCGACCTGGCAGCGGAGCCGCCGGCCGTCCGTCACGAGGTCGTGCACGCCGGTCAGTTCGGGCGATGGGCCGGCGAGTTCGGCGTCGATGGCGGTGCGGGTGAGGTGTCGCAGCTCGGCCAGGGTGCCGGTCTCCACGGTGCGGCCGGCGCGGATGATGCTGACGCGGTCGCAGAGCGCCTCGACCTCGGACAGGATGTGGCTGGAGAGCAGCACGGTGCGGCCGCGGTCGCGTTCCTCGGCGATGCAGCTGCGGAAGACCTCCTCCATCAGCGGGTCGAGGCCGGAGGTGGGTTCGTCCAGGACGAGCAGTTCGGCGTCGGAGGCCAGCGCGGCGACCAGGGCGACCTTCTGGCGGTTGCCCTTGGAGTAGGTGCGGCCCTTCTTGGTGGGGTCGAGCTCGAACCGTTCCAGCAGGTCGGCGCGGCGGGCCGGGTCGAGGCCGCCGCGGAGCCGGCCGAGCAGGTCGATGGCCTCGCCGCCGGAGAGGTTCCGCCAGAGGGTGACGTCGCCCGGCACGTAGGCGAGGCGGCGGTGCAGTTCGACGGCGTCCCGCCACGGGTCGCCGTCGAGCAGCCGCACGGTGCCGGCGTCGGCGCGCAGCAGGCCGAGCAGGACGCGGATGGTGGTCGACTTGCCGGAGCCGTTCGGGCCGAGGAAGCCGTGCACCTCGCCGCGGGTGACGGTGAGGTCCAGCCCGTCCAGGGCGCGCGTCCGGCCGAAGTCCTTGACCAGGCCGGTCACCGAGATGGCGGTCGTCATGGCTCGACGGTACTCTCGATTCACAGATTCGTGAAGTTCATGAATTCAGTGGATTTCCGCAAGGGCCGACCGGTCCCCGATGATGGTCCGAACGGTCGTGGCACGGAGGCGGGAGGCGGCGCGGTGGAACGGGACGGCGCGGCGGTCGGGGCCTTCGTGGAGCGCTTCGCCGCGGTGATGGCGGATGCGGGCTTCCCGCGGATGCCCGCCCGGGTCTTCACCGCCCTGCTCGCCAGCGACTCCGGCCGGCTGACCGCCGCCGAGCTCGCCGAGGCGCTGCAGATCAGCCCCGCCGCGGTGTCCGGCGCGGTGCGCTTCCTCGGCCAGGTCAACCTGGTCACCCGCGAACGCGAGGCGGGCTCCCGCCGGGACCGCTACCGGGTGCACGACGACGCCTGGTACGAGGCCTCCGTCCACCGCGACCGGGAGCTCGTCCGCTGGGAGTCGAGCCTGCGCGAGGGCATCGAGGCGCTCGGCCCGGATACCCCGGCCGGGGCCCGGCTGGCCGAGTCGCTGGCCTTCTTCGGCTTCATGCGCGAGGAGCTGCCGGCCCTGCTCGGCCGCTGGCACGACCGGCGTGAGCAGCTGCGTGCGGCCCTGACGCAGGCCCAGGACGCCGGCGCGCTCTGACGCGGGCTCAGGACGGCAGCAGCGCGTCCAGGTAGCGGGCGGCCTCGACCCTCAGGTCCTGCGGGCCCGGGGCTCCGGACCTGCGGCCCGCCCCCGCCGCCGCATGGAAGATCACGCCCTCGCACCAGCGGACCAGCCGCCGGGCGTCCCCGGCCGGGTCGCGCGAGCCGGCGGCGGCCAGCAGCGCCGCGGCCCTCTCCGCGAAACCCGCACCCAGCCGGTCGTAGACGGCCCGCAGCTCGGGGCGCCGGGTGGCCTCCAGGGCGAGTCCAGCCGGGCCAGGGTGAGCGGCAGGCCGCCGGTCAGCGCCCCGTGCACCCCGGAGGCGACCCCGTCGAGCAGCAGGTCGCGCGGTGGCCGGTCCGGGTCGGCGGCCGCCGACCCGGACCCGGCGGTCTCCAGGTCGGCGATCCGGGTGAGCGCGAGCGCCAGCAGGGCGGCCCGGGTACGGGCGTGGTTGGAGGCGGAGCCGGCCGGCAGCCCGGCGGCTTCGTCGACGGCGCGGTGGGTGAGGCCGCGCAGGCCGCGGTCGGCGATCAGGGCGATGACGGTGTCGGCGATCAGGGCGGCGCGCGGCGTACTCAGGTCGTGGTGCACGAACGCGCCGCCACCCTCCCGGCTGCCCCGCACCACCACCGTCGCGGCCCGCTCCCGCCAGGTCGGCCGGCTGGTCGCACTGCGGGCCGCCCCCCGGCGGTCGCCCTGCGGGACGCCTTCCTCGCCGCGGTCGGCCGGCTGCCCGAGCGGGCGGCCGTCCGGGCGGCGGCGTCACTGCTGGACTGGCGGCTGCCGACGGGGTGACACCCGGACGGGGTGACGCCGGCTCAGCCGAGGTAGGCCGGGGCCACCGCGGAGCGGGTGAGGACGGCGGGGCCGCCGGTGCCGTCGGCGGGGACGGTCCAGAGGTCGGCGCCGTAGTCGCCGGCCAGGGCGTAGACCAGGGTGTGGCCGTCGGCCCAGAGCGCCTGGTCGTCGATGGTGCGCTGCTCGGCGGTGGCGGTCTCGGTCATGGTGGCCAGGTCGAGCACGTACAGCCGCCACGGGGCGTCCGGGGAGGCGCCGGCCACCCGCTTCTTGTAGGCGACGCGGGTGCCGTCCGGCGACAGCGAGGGGCACTCCACGTTCTGGTGCAGGGTGGTGAGCGTCCGGGCACCGAGGTCGCCGCGGACGAGGTAGGTCCTCCCGCCGGTGGCGACGGTGGCGTAGAAGCCGTTGTCGTCGGCGAAGGTGACGCCCCAGATGTTGGTGTCGGGCGCCTTCAGCGGCCTGCCGCCGTCGAGGACGGTGAAGGCCTCCAGGTTGTCGTACAGGGTCCAGCCGCGGGTGTCGACGATCGAGGTGCGGGTGGAGAAGTCGGTGCCCGCGTACGAGTCGCCGCTGACGAAGACCGTCCAGGCGGCCAGGCGGCCGGAGGGCGAGACCCGGGAGCGGGTGGGGATGCCCGCCGCCGGGTACCGCCTGAGCTCGTGCAGGCCCGCGTCGAGGACGACCGCGGTGTAGCGGTCGCCCAGCCCCTCCTGCTCGCCCTGCAGGCAGATGCCGGTGCCCGCGGCGGCATGGAACCGCAGGCACGTGACACCGGAGGCGGTCCGCGGGCCGTCCGGCCGGTCGGCGGGCACCGCGGTGATCTCGTCACGGTGCGGCCCCCAGGCGGTGGAGCGGAACAGCAGCCGGCGGGAACCGTCCGGGGCGAGAGAGACCGGCCCGGGGGTGATCACGGGCCCGCCCGCCTGCTCCCGGTCCTTGCGGCCGGAGCGGTCGGCGGCGTGCAGCACCGCCACCGTGCCGACCGCCCCGAGCAGCAGGACGGCGGCCAGCAGGGTCAGCAGGCGGGTGGTGCGCGTCATGCGGGGTGCTCCTCGGTGGTGCCGCCCCAACGGGCGGAGTCGGGGCTGTGGGGGGAGTCGGGGGTGCGGATCAGCAGGGTCGCCGCCGCGGCGGCGACGGCGAGGGCGGCGGCGGCGACCGCCAGCACGGACTGCCCGCCCCACAGGGTCCAGCCGGCGCCGAACGCCAGCGAGCAGCCGAAACGGGCCAGCGTCTGTCCGGTGCCGACCAGGGCGAGCCCGGCGCCCTGCTGCTCGGCGGGCACGGTCGCGGAGGCGGCCGCGGCCAGCACGCCGTCGGTCGCCGCGTAGAACGAGCCGTGCAGCAGCAGCACGACCGGCGCCGCCCACCAGGCGTGCAGCGGGGCGAGCAGCAGCCCGTACCCGGCGAGCAGCACCAGGTGGCCGAACAGGAAGAGCCGGCGGCGGCCGATCCGGTCCGCGGCCATGCCGAGCGGCACGGCCAGCAGCAGGAAGGCGGCCGCGGTGCCGAGCGGCAGCAGCGGGAAGAGGTGCGCCGGCAGCTCGAGCCGGCGCTGCAGCAGCAGGTACAGGAAGGAGTCGCTGACGGTGGTCAGTCCGAGCAGGACGGCGGCCAGGGTGAGCCGCCGCAGCGCGGGCAGCCGCAGCAGGGCCAGCGAGTCGCGCAGGGCGGGGCGCGGCCCGTCGGCGGGGGCGGCGGCGGTACGGCCGGGGACGAAGAGCAGCAGCACCAGCACACCGAGGGCGGCGATGCAGGCGGAGACGGCGAAGACCGCGTCGTAGCCGTCGGTGGCGAGCCGGAGCAGGGCGAAGGCGACCAGCGGGCCGAGCAGCGCGCCGGTGGTGTCCATGGCGCGGTGCACGCCGAACGCCCGCCCGCGGTGCTCGGGTGCGGTGGCCAGCGAGATCAGGGCGTCGCGCGGGGCGGTCCGCAACCCCTTGCCGGTGCGGTCGACCGCCAGCACCGCGCTGAGCAGCGGCAGGGTGTGGACGAGCAGCAGCAGCGGCTTGCAGACCGCGGACAGGCCGTAGCCGATCGCGGCGACGGCCTTGTGCCGGCCCCGGCCGCGGTCCGCGGCGTGCCCGCCGACCAGTCGGACGAGCGCGCCGACGCCGTTGTGTACGCCGTCGAGCAGGCCGAAGCCGAGCGGGGAGAGCCCGAGTCCGGCGACCACGTACAGCGGCAGCACCGCGCTGACCATCTCCGAGGAGACGTCGGTGATCAGGCTGACCGTGCCCAGGGCCAGGACGGTGCCGGGCACCGCGGCGGCGCGCCGCCCCGGGCGGATGCCCGGGACGGCGGCCGGATCGGTGCTGCGGCTCGCGGCGCTGTCGGCGTCGTCGCTGCCGACCGTGGTGCTGCCGGCCCCGGCGGCGGTGGCCTTGGTGCTGCGGGAGTCCGCGAGGTACACGGGCGTCAGTTCCAGATGCCGGTGATGTCGGAGGCGGTCGCGGCGTTGCCCGCGTGGCTGGTCAGGCCGGCCAGGTCCTCCAGGGTGCGCAGCACGTTGTAGTGGTTGTAGGTGGTGGCGGTAGAGCTGCCGGCGGCGACGTGCTCGCCGTAGAGGATCGTCGGGATGCGGTTGCCGGAGAGCTTGTTGTCCTCGTCGAAGGTCACCACGAGCATGCTGTTGTGGGTCTTCGCCCAGGTCGCGTAGGCGCCCAGGTTGTTCTGGATCCAGGTGTCGCCGGTGGAGACCGAGCAGTCGTGCATGTCGCTGCACAGGTTCGGCACCACGAACGACACCTTGGGCAGGGTGGTGTAGTCGGTCGGGAACTGGGTCATGGTCTTCGCGGTCGAGGTCGGCACGTTGGAGAAGCCGAACCACGGGTTGTGCTTCTGCGCGTACTTGGTCGCGCTGTTGCTGCAGACGGTCGAACCCTGGCTGGGCAGGCCCTCGTTGTAGCTCGCCCAGGTCTGGCCGGCGGCGATCAGCTCGGAGGCGAGGTTCGGCGCCGAGATCGAGCCGACGGTGACGCAGCTGTCGTCGGTGCGGCCCTGGTTGGAGCCCGAGAACAGCTGGTAGTAGTTGGGCTCGCTGGGGTGGGTGAGGCCGTAGGACTGGGTCAGGTTGGCCCCGCCGGCCTTCAGGGTGTTGTTCAGGTACGGCGCGCTGGAGCTGCCGATGACCTGCGAGTAGGCGTGGTTCTCCATCACCACGACCACGACGTGGTCGGGGGTGGGGAGGGTGGCGGCCTGGGCGGTGGCGCCGGTGACGGCCCAGATGCCGAGCGATCCGGCGGCCATTGCCACGGCGCCCGCGAGGGCGGTGAAGGTGCGCCGGTTGCGCTTCGGGGTCCGAGCGGCGGTCATGCTGTCCTCCGTACGAGGGGCGGCAGTTGACGGGGTGGAACGGGGGTGCTGCGTACTGCGACCGGTCGAGCGGCCAAACCCTAGGCGGGGGCCGGTGGCCGGGGCCGCGCCTGGGAAGTGAAGAACGGAAGAACAGCACCCGACGCCGGTACGTCCCATCTCACACCCGCCGCGATTGACCCGCCCGTCGCGCCCGTGGTGGGATTTCCGGCAGGTCGGAGGGGTTGCGGAGGCACGGTGGTGGAGCTGGACGGCCCGCTGGTCGCCGGTGTCGGCGCCCGCCCCGGCACCCCGGCCGACGCCGTCCTGGCGTTGCTCGACGAGGCGCTGGCCGGCGCCGGTCTCGACCGCACGGAGCTCGTGCTGCTGGCCACCGTCGAGGCCAGGGCGGCCGAGCCCGGACTGTGCGAGGCCGCCCGGATCCTCGGGGTCCCGCTGACCGCGCACCCGGCGGCCGTGCTCGCCGCGGTGCCCGTACCGAACCCCTCCGCGGCCGTCCGCGCCGCCCTCGGCACCCCCGGAGTCGCCGAGGCCGCCGCCCTGGCCGAGGCCCCCGGCGGGCGCCTGGTGGTGCCCAAGACGGCGTCCCGGACGGCCACGGTCGCAATCGCCCGCCGCGCGGCCGCCCCGGCCGGCGCCGGCCGGACCGGACACCCGGGCAGCCCCGACCGCCCCGCGACCCCTCGGGAGAACACCGCGATGAGCACCGACTTCGACCTCCGGCACCACGGCGACGCGGAGGTCCGCGCCGCCGGCCTGGTCGACCTCGCCGTCAACGTCCGCACCGGCACCCCTCCCGGCTGGCTGCGCGACCGGCTCGCCGCCACCCTCGGCGACCTCGCCGCCTACCCGGACCCGGCCGCCGCCCGCGCCGCCGTCGCCGCCCGGCACGGCCGCCCGGTCGGCGAGGTGCTGCTCACCGCCGGCGCCGCCGAGGCCTTCGTCCTGCTCGCCCGCACACTGACGGCACGTCACGTCTGTGTGGTCCACCCGCAGTTCACCGAACCGGAGGCCGCACTGCGGGACGCCGGACACACCGTGCACCGGGCGGTGCTGCGCGCCGAGGACGGCTTCCGGCTGACCTCCGGCGCGGTACCCGAGGAGGCCGACCTGGTGGTGATCGGCAACCCCACCAACCCCACCTCCGTGCTGCACCCGGCCGAGGACGTGGCCGCGCTCGCCCGCCCCGGCCGCACCCTGGTCGTCGACGAGGCCTTCATGGACACCGTCCCGGGCGAGAGCGCGGCCCTCGCCGGGGTGCGCGGCCTGCCGGGCCGGGTGGTCGTGCTGCGCAGCCTCACCAAGACCTGGGGCCTGGCCGGGCTGCGGATCGGCTACGTGCTCGGCCCGGCGGAGCTGATCGCCGAACTCGCCGCCGCCCAGCCGCTCTGGCCGGTCTCCACCCCGGCGCTGGCCGCCGCCGAGGCCTGTTCGGCGCCGGCCGCGCTCGCCGAGGCCGAGGAGGCCGCCCGCACCCTGGCCGCCCACCGGTCGCACCTGCTGGAGGGCCTGCGCGGTGTCCCCGGGGTCCGGGTGCACGGCGTCCCGGCGTCCTCCTTCCTGCTGGCGGAGCTCGCCGGCGCGGCCGCGGTGCGGGAGCGGCTGCGGGAGGCCGGGTTCGCGGTGCGGCGCGGCGACACCTTCCCCGGCCTCGGGCCGGACTGGCTGCGGATCGCCGTCCGGGACGGGGCCACCAGCGACCGTTTCCTCGCCGCGCTGTCCGCCGCCGTCGGCGCCCCGGTCACCGCAGGCTGACGGCATCCCCCCGGCGGACGCTGCCGCCCGCCAGCACCCGCGCGTACACCCCGGCACAGGGCATCGGCCCCATGCCGGGCAGCGGCTCCACCCGGTTGAGCCGGGCCGCCGCACGCAGCGCCTCCGGGTCCCGCGGCAGCGCGCCGTGCGCCAGCGTCGGAACGGCGCAGCGCGGGGTCGCCGCCAGCACCTCCAGCCGGACGGCGTCGCCGATCAGCAGCTCGCGGCCGACCCAGCCGTTCTCCGGGAAGCCCCGCTCCCCCGGGGTGTCGACCACCAGGTTGGGCCGGTAGCGGGCCGCCTCGGCGGGCCCGCCGCCGCCGGTGTCCGCACCGAGGGCCGCCAGCGTCGCGGTGCTGACCAGGTGGACGGGCGCGAAGTCGAAGAACGTCCCGGGCGGCGCCGCGCCGCCGAAGGCGTGCACGGTGGACGGGACGTCGACCTCCACACCCCGGTCGAGCACCGCCTCGGGGACGCTGCGTTCCAGCTCGGCACCGGGCGGCGGCGCGTCGACGGCCCGCACCTCGCGGCCGAGCAGAGCGGTGAGCCCGGCCTCGTCCAACTCCCGCCCGTCGGCGGCGAGCAGGCGGATCCCGTGCGGGGTGGTGCGGGCGGCGACGGTGAGCAGGGCGCGCCACAGCCGCGGGTTCTTGGCACTGACCAGGCGGCCGGTGGCGGTGTCGAGCAGGGCGCGGACCCGGTCGCCGTCGAGGCCGCGCTCGGTGACCCGGGCGAGGGCGATCTCCTCGCCGAGCGCGGACTTCAGCGGGTGGCGGTGCAGGCTGCGCACCGTCCCGACGGTCACCGCCCGGCCGCCGGGAGGTCCTCGGCCCAGCGGGCGAGGGCGGCGAAGTCCGCGGCCCGCAGGCCGTGCCGGTGGTCGACGGGCAGGGTCAGGGCCGGGGCGGGGTGGTGCGCCGCGATCCAGGCGGTGTCCTGCGGTTCGATCTCGTCGTCCACCCAGGCGAACGGGCGTCCGGCGGCCCACTCGGTCAGCTGGCGGGTCTTCCAGTGCAGCCCGTCGGGGTCGCCGTGGTGCATCCGCGGCCAGGGGACGAAGGGCAGCCGGGGCAGGCCGATCGGCGGCCCGATCCAGTCGTTGGCCTCGTCCTGCCAGGTGGTGCACCAGACCAGCCGGTACGGCAGGGCGAGCAGGGCGGGCCCGTGCTCCGGGTTGAGCCACAGCCGCAGCGGCTTCACGTACGCGGGCGGCGTCCCGCGGTGCCGTTCCAGCCAGGAGGCGGGCTTGACCCGGTGGGTGAGGTAGCCCTCGGGGCGGCGCTGCGGCTTCGCCCGGTAGGGGTTGAGCGGCCCGTCCACGTCCAGCAGCAGCAACGGCCGCCCGTCGTCCCCCGGTTGTTCCACGGCCCCTCCCCCGACGCGGTCCTTCCGCGCATTGTGGTCGGGCGCGGTGCCGCCCGGCCACCGGGTTTCGGCGGGCACGCCGCGGGGCGCGGACGGCCGTGCCGTCCGCGCCCCGGTGGTGGCGGCCCGTCAGTGGTGCGGGTGGCGGGCGGCCTGCTGCTGGAGGAGCGCGGCGACGTTCGTGACGTCGTCGATGACCTCCAGGAAGTCGTCGAAGTCGGCGGCCTGGGTGTTGTTGACGCCGGCGAAGAAGGTGTGGAGCCGGCCGTTGCCCGCGTCCAGGTAGCCGGCGACGGTCTCCGCGCCGACGGCGAACTGCTGGTTGAGGTAGTCGAAGCCGGCGACGGTGCCGGTCTTCGCCCAGACCTTGCCCTTGGCCGGGCAGTCGGTGCAGTTGTCGGCGAGGGTGCCGTCGACGCCGAGGATCGGCAGGGCGTTGCGGAAGGTGTCGGCCTCGGGGGTGCGCAGCCAGTACGCGAGGATCTGGTTGACGGCGACGGGCGTGATCCGGTCGACGGGGTCGCCGCCGCGGCCGTCGGCGAGCTGGACCTGGGTGAGGTCGACGCCGGCCCGCTCCAGGAAGGCCCGTAGGACGGGGAAGCCGTCCGCGCAGTCGTGGCTGCCGGCGGCGACGGCCATCAGGCAGATCCCGAGGTTGGCACCGAGGTTGTGGCTGACCTTGAGGATGAGCCGGGCGTACTGCTCGAACGGCGGGGAGACGTAGGCGGCGACCCGGGAGCCGGCGGGGTAGGAGGCCGGCAGCAGGTCCACCGGGTTGGGCCCGACCGGCCGGGCGGCGACGGTGACGCCGGCCCGCGCGAGCGCCTCGATCAGGGCGGTGCGGGCGAAGGCGTTCGGGTCCTGGACGTGCGAGATCCGCAGCACCGGGTCGGCGTCGGCGGCGATGGTGCCGGAGAGGGTGATCCGGGTGCCGTCGGGGTTGGCGGAGACCTGGATGTCGGTGGTGCCGCCGGCGGCGACGGTCCGCACGTTCGAGGTGACCTGGTACGGGGCGACCTGCGGCCGCCAGAACAGCTGGGCGGCCCGGCCGGGGGCGGTCGGGGTGGTGAGCAGGTCGATGACGTTGTCGTTGACGATCATCGGCGTGGGCAGTGGGTCGAGCGGCGGCTCGGCGGTGAAGAGCCGCGGGTCGACGACGACGTTGCCGCGGACCTGGGTGATGCCGGCCGACCGGATCTGCTCCGCAATGGAGTCGAGGCCGGCCAGCGGGTCCTCCGGGGTGAGGGTGGCGCCCGGGACGTCGTTGGCGTAGGTGTGGTCGACGGGCGTGTAGGAGACCTGGCCGTCCGGCGCGGTCCGCCCGCCCATGGTGAGGTCGCCCTGCGCGACCATCGCGAGGTTGCCGGTGAGGACGGAGCCGGAGCGGCTGCCGAGGGCGTTGACCGGGGTGGTGAACCGGTGGTCGCCGCCGAGGGTGTCCCAGGTGCCGGAGACGCTCATCAGCTTGGCGACCGAGCCGGGGATGAAGAACTTGCCGCCCTGCAGGTCGTGGATCGTCCGGCCGGTCTGCGGGTCCTGTTCCAGGATGCCCCACTGGGAGTGCTGGTACCTGGGCTGGTCCAGGATCGCGCTGATCGCGGGGCCGAGGTCCTGGCGCGGGGCCTTCGGCGGGGCGGCCGCACCGGTGGTCGCGGTGACGCCGATCAGCGCGGCGCCGATGCCGACCCACACCCGCCAGCTCCGGGTCTTCACTCGCATGCGTTCAACCGTTCGGGAGTCGGAAGCCGGTCGCACCGGGCCTGACGTCGCAGAATAGGAACGCGTGTACCGGCCGACGCCGGTCAGCGCGCCGGTCGGTGACGACACGTCACCCCGACGGGCTCCCGGTTGGTCCGATCGGCCCCCACCCGGCCTCCGGCGGGACCGCGGACGGTCCCGCCGGGTGCCGGACGGTCAGCCGCGCTTGGCGAACAGCAGCTTCCACGGCGCGAGCGCCGACTCCATCTGCACGCCGAAGCTCATCTTGGAGGCCCCCTTGACCCGCTCCTCGAAGCGGATCGGCACCTCGGCGATCCGCAGACCGCGGCGGACGGTGCGGTGGTTCATCTCGACCTGGAAGGAGTAGCCGTTGCTGTGGACCGACTGCAGGTCGATCGCCCGCAGGGTGTCCGCCTTCCACGCCTTGAAGCCGGCGGTGGCGTCCTTGACGTGCAGCCGCAGGATCGCGTTGACGTAGAAGTTCGCCCAGGCGGAGAGCGCCTTGCGGTGCCACGGCCACTCGGCCGCGGTCGAGCCGCCGGGCACGTAGCGGGAGCCGAGCACCACCGCGGCGTCGCCGGACAGCAGGGTCTCGATCATGACGGGGACGACGGCGGTGGGGTGCGACAGGTCGGCGTCCATCTGCACGACCACGTCGGCGCCCTCGTCGAGCGCCCTGGTCATGCCGGCGATGTAGGCGCGGCCGAGGCCGTCCTTCTCGGTGCGGTGCAGCACGCCGACGGTACCGGGCGAGTCGGCGGCCAGCTTGTCGGCGACCTCGCCGGTGCCATCCGGCGAGTTGTCGTCGACGACCAGCACGTGCAGGTTCGGCATCCCCAGGTCGGCGATGAGGCCGACGATGACCGGCAGGTTCTCCCGCTCGTTGTACGTGGGTACGACGACGACGACCTTGGGGGAGCTGTCCACCATGAATCAGATTCCTTGTTCGATACGTTCCGTGACGGCTCCGGTGAGTCTACGGCCGGACACCGGCCCCGCCCGCATCGCGGTCGGCCACCTCGGCCTCAGGCGCCCGGCGTTGCGGCCGCCGGACGCCAGGCGCGGGCGGCGGCGATGCGGCGGGTGGCACTGGGGTGGGTGCCGAAGAGCAGCACGAGCAGCCGCGGCGGATCGACGTCGGACACGTTGGCCACCGCGAGGCGCCGCTGCATCGCGATGAACTGCTCCGGGTCGTCGGTGAGTTCGAGGGCGTGCCGGTCGGCGCGGGCCTCGATCCGGCGGCTGGCGGCGGCCTGCAGCGGGCCGGTCGCGGAGCCGATCAGCGCGGCCAGGGCGGCCAGCAGCGGCAGCGAGCGGGGGTCGGCGGCGCTGTCGGCTCCCGCCGCGTCCAGCAGCGGCTGCCAGTTCGCCGCCAGCCCGATCAGCACGGTGGCGACGGCGGCCCCGGCCGCGCCGAGCAGGGTGCCGGTCAGCACGTCCCGGTGCTTCACATGGCCGAGTTCGTGGGCGACGACGAGTTCCACCTCGCGCGGCTCGGCGGTCTTCAGCAGAGTGTCGTAGGCGACGATCCGGCGGGTCGAACCGAGGCCCGAGACATAGGCGTTGAGGGCGGTGGTGCGGCGCGAGGCGTCGGCGACGAGGACGTCCCGCACCCGGACGCCGTCCCGGTCCGCGAGGCCCAGCAGGGCGTCCCGCAGCGGGCCGGCCGGCATCGGCGAGAAGCGGTTGAAGACCGGTTCGATCAGCAGCGGGTGCAGGAAGGACAGGGCCGTCACCAGCAGTGCGGCGAGGAGGGCGCCGGGGATCCACCAGCGGTCCGGGGAGCGGCCGGTGAGGGCGTACAGGCCGAGCGCGGCGGGCAGGAACAGCGCGAGTCCGAGGCCGAGGCCGCGCAGCGCGTCCAGGGCCCAGCCGCCCCAGCCCTGGGTGACCAGGCCGTAGCGGGCGCGGACGGCCCTGATCCGGGCCCCGAACGGCATCCGGATGGCCTGGCCGAGCAGCGCCAGCGCCGCCGCACCGCCCAGCACCTCGGCGGTGCGCGAGCCGCCGAACAGGCCGCCCGCCCAGGTCACCAGCCCGGCACCGGCCGGGGTGAGGCCCAGCACCAGCGTCAGGGCGAGCGCGGTGAGCGCACCGCCGAGCAGCCACGGCACCTGGGCGCGCCGCAGGGCACGGCCGCGGGCCACCTGCTCGGGCGTGAAGTCGGGGTCGTCCACGTCGGGGTCGTCCACGTCGGAGTCGTCCACCATGGCACCACCCTACGGAAGGCCGTGCGCGGCAGGTACGGAAAGCACCCGCCGCTCGCCTCCGCGGTGCGGAGGGAGCGGCGGGCAGGAGCTCCGGGGAGCGCGGATCAGACCTGGCCGGCCTTCTCCAGGGCCTCGCAGCAGGTGTTGATCAGGAGGCGGGTGACGACGTAGGGGTCGACGTTCGCGTTCGGGCGACGGTCCTCGATGTAGCCCTTCTGCTCCACCTCGACCTGCCACGGGATGCGGACGGAGGCACCGCGGTTCGAGACGCCGTAGGAGTAGACGTTCCACGGGGCGGTCTCGTGCTTGCCGGTGAGGCGGGACTGGATGTCCTCGCCGTACTGGTTGACGTGCTCCAGCACCTTCTCCTGAGAGGCGCCGAGCGACTCGCAGGCGGTGATGATCGCGTCGTAGCCCTCGCGCATCGCCTTGGTGGAGAAGTTGGTGTGCGCACCCGCGCCGTTCCAGTCGCCACGGGCCGGCTTGGCGTCCAGGGTGGCGTCGATGCCGAACTCCTCGGCGGTGCGGTAGAGCAGGTAGCGGGCGATCCACATGTCGTCCGAGACGGTCAGCGCGTCGACCGGGCCGATCTGGAACTCCCACTGGCCGGGCATGACCTCGGCGTTGATGCCGCAGATCGCGAGGCCGGCGTCCAGGCAGCGGTCGAGGTGCAGCTCGACGATCTCGCGGCCGAAGACCTCCTCGGCACCCACGCCGCAGTAGTAGCCGCCCTGCGGGGCCGGGTAGCCGCCCTCGGGGAAGCCGAGCGGGCGGGAGCCCTTGAAGAAGGTGTACTCCTGCTCGATGCCGAAGATCGACTCCTGAGCGGCGTACTGCTCGGCGATCGGGCGGAGCTTCGCACGGGTGTTGGACACGTGCGGGGTGCCGTCGATCTCGAAGACCTCGCACAGCACCAGGATGTTGTCACCGCCGCGGATCGGGTCCTTGACGACCTTCACCGGCTCGAGCACCCGGTCCGAGGCGTGACCCTCGGCCTGGTTCGTGGAGGAACCGTCGAAACCCCAGGTGGGGATCTTGTCCGCGTTCGGCAGCACCCGAGTCTTGGAACGGAGCTTGGCGGTCGGCTGGGTGCCGTCGATCCAGATGTACTCGGCCTTGATTGCCATTGCGGTGAACCTCACTGCTTGGGTGGTGGGTGCCCGCGTAGCGTTGCAAGTCGCCGTTTCCCGGTTGTTCCTCCTATGTAACGCCCATGTGAACCAACCGTCCGCGGCGGCACGCTCACCCTCGGACAGTGCACGTCTCGGGATGTGGGCACACCGGTGGGACGGCTGGTCCACCGGGGGCGGTCAGCGACGGCGCGCGTGGGCCCGCCGCCGACGGGTGGCCCAGAGCGCCGCACCGCCCGTGACCAGCAGCGTCGCCGCCCCGCCGACCAGCGTGCCGGTGCCGCTGCTGCCGGTGGAGGCGAGCGCCTCGGGCTGCCTGGCCGGGGCCGGCAGGTTCGCCGCGGCGGGCTTCGGAGCGGGCGAGGAGGTCTGGACCACCGGCGCCGGCGAGGGCTTCTCGCAGGAGACGGAGGCCACCGTCACCTTGCCCGTCACCCGGGCGACATTGAGATCGAGCGGGTTGACGTCGACCGACACCTCCAGAGCGGAGGCGGCGGCGGTCGCCGAGGTGACCGTCTTCTTGGAGAACTCCACCTCCACCGTGCCGACGGCGGGCACCACGACCCGGCTCGGGCTGTTCAGGCCCACGCCGACCGGACGGCCCAGCACGGTCAGCTTCAGCGGGGAGGTCACCTTGGCGGTCGGCTGCCCGTCCGCCGGGCAGGTCACCTCGGCGGAGAGCGCCTGCAGGCCGAGCAGGGTGGTGCCGGGCAGGCCGGGGGCGTGCACGTCCGCGTCGGCGAGCGTCACGGAGGCCGAGGTGCCGTGCTCGTCGGCGTGCGTGACCGAACGGCCCACGTCCGCCTTGACCAGGGTGACCGGGCGGCCGCGGTCGACGCCGTCCACCGCGGCGGTGAGCATCGAGGCGTCCCGCTCGGCGGGCGTCTGCACCTTGTTGAGGGTGGCCTCGACGGGGACGCGCACCGCCCTGTCGAGCAGCGACACCTCCAGGTCGACCTCGGCGGTGACCGCCCGGGCACTGCCCGCCGACCCCTTGGGCCCGGCGGCCTGCGCCGCCGCGGCCGGCAGCGAGACGGCGAGCGCGGAGGCGGCGAGCGAGGCGGCGGCGGCGCGGACGGAAGAACGGGACGGCATGACGGAGTGACCCCCACACGTGGACGAGGAGAAGCGCGCCACCGACGTCACCCCGCGCGGGGCGCGGAGACGTCGCCCCCGCGCGGGCGCGGACGACACGGGGCGCGCACCGGTCCGGGGGAAGGGGCTCGTGCTCTCTGGACTGACACTCAGTCTCACTCGAACCGCGCGTCACCCGAGCACCACGGAGTGTCAGTTCACTCCTTCGGGTGAGGTTGACGCCGCAGCCTGACGGGCGCGGGCTGCGGCGCCCGAAACTGACGCCGACTCCGTTACACCAGACGCCAGTCCACCGGCTGCGCACCCTGCCGGACCAGCTGCTCGTTGGCCCGGCTGAACGGGCGGGAGCCGAAGAAGCCGCGGTCCGCGGACATCGGGCTGGGGTGCGCCGACTCGATCGCCGGGATCCCGCCGAGCAGCGGGCGGAGGTTCCGGGCGGCCGAGCCCCAGAGGATCGCCACCAGCGGCCCGCCGCGGGCGGCCAGCGACCGGATCGCCTGCTCGGTCACCTCCTCCCAGCCCCTGCCCTTGTGCGCGTTGGGCGTCCGCGGCGCCACCGTGAGCACACGGTTGAGCAGCAGCACACCCTGCTGCGTCCACGGAGTGAGATCGCCGTTGGACGGCGGCGGGAAGCCGAGGTCCGTCCCGTACTCGCGGTAGATGTTCACCAGGCTGGCCGGGATCGGCCGGACGTCCGGCGCCACGGAGAAGCTGAGGCCCACCGCGTGGCCCGGGGTCGGGTACGGGTCCTGACCGACGATCAGGACCCGTACCTGGTCGAACGGCTGCTGAAAGGCGCGCAGCACGTTCGGGCCGGAGGGCAGGTAGGTGCGGCCGGCGGCCAGTTCGGCGCGCAGGAAGTCGCCCATGGCGGCGACGCGCGGCGCGACGGGCTCCAGGGCGCGGGCCCAGCCTGGTTCGACGATCTCGTGCAGGGGACGGGGTGCCATGGTGATCACCCTAGCGGCCCCCGCCGACACGCCGTCGGGGAGCTTGACGTCCGGCCGGTGCCCGTACTCGCCGACCGCGACGCCCGGGCAGCGCAGGCGGCGCAGCTCGGGCGGAGCAGCTCAGGCCGCGCCGCTCAGGCCAGCCGCTCAGGCCACGCCGCTCAGGCCACCACACGGCCGCGCAGCACCACCGCCTGCGGATCGGCGAGCACCCGGACGTCCGCCCGCGGGTCCTCCGCGTACACCACCAGGTCGGCCGGCGCACCCTCGGTCAGGCCGTCCCGGCCCAGCCACTCGCGGGCCGCCCAACTCGCCGCCGACAGCGCCTCGGCGGCCGACAGACCGGCCTTCACCAGCTCGGCCACCTCCTCGGCCACCAGGCCGTGCGCGAGCGAGCCGCCCGCGTCGGTGCCGACGTAGATCGGGATGCCCGCGTCGTGCGCGGCACCCACCGTGTCGTACCGGCGCTCGTGCAGCCGGCGCATGTGCGCCGACCAGGCCGGGAACTTCTGCTCGCCGCCCGCCGCCAGCTTCGGGAAGGTGGCGATGTTCACCAGGGTCGGCACGATGGCCACCCCGCGCTCGGCGAACTGCGGGATCAACTCCTCGGTCAGCCCGGTCGCGTGCTCGATGCAGTCGATGCCGGCCGCCACCAGGTCCGGCAGCGACGCGGCGGCGAAGCAGTGCGCGGTGACCCGGGCGCCCTCCTCGTGCGCGGCGGCGATCGCCTCGCGCAGTGCGTCCCCGGGCCAGCAGGCGGTGAGGTCGCCCTCCTCGCGGTCGATCCAGTCGCCGACCAGCTTGACCCAGCCGTCGCCGCGGCGGGCCTCGTGCCGGACGAACGCAGCCAGGTCGCCGGGCTCGATCTCGTGCGCGTAGTTGCGGATGTAGCGGCGGGTGCGGGCGATGTGCCGGCCGGCCCGGACGATCCGCGGCAGGTCCTCGCGGTCGTCGATCCAGCGGGTGTCGGCGGCCGAGCCCGCGTCGCGGATCAGCAGGGTGCCGGCGTCCCGGTCGGTGAGCGCCTGCTTCTCGCTGGTGGCCTCGTCGACGGCGCCGTGCGCGTCCAGTCCGACGTGGCAGTGCGCGTCGACCAGGCCCGGCATCGCCCAGCCGGTGACCGTCCGGACGTCGGCGGCGTGCGCGGGACGGTCGAAGCTGACCCGCCCGTCCACCACCCACAGCTCGTCCCGGACGTCCTCGGGCCCGACCAGCACCCGCCCCTTGATGTGCAGCACCGCACCGTCGCTCATGTCCCGCACTCTACCGACGGGCCGCCGCGGCCAGGGCGGGGAATCAGGTGTCAGGCGAGCGCCGCGAGCGGGACGAACCCGCCCCGGGCGGTGTCGCCGCCGAACACCTCGGCCCAGTCCACCTGCTCCGGCATCGCGTCGAGGGAGACCACCACGGCTCCACCCGCCTCCTCGACCGCGGCACACCAGGCGTCGATGTGCGCGGCCTCCTCCGGATCGCCGGGTGCGGTGAGCGTGGGGATCACGCAGCCGGCCCCGCCCGGCCCGTCGACCACGCACATGACGAGGCTCGGCACCAGCGTCCACCCCACGCAGACCGGCATGGCCCCGTCGGGGCCGTCGGCCAGCGCGGGCAGCCCGGTGTGGACGGGCGCCGCGCCGAGCAGCAGCAGCGGGGGCACCGGGCCCGTGACGAAGTGGGCGTTCTCGGGGGGCAGCAGCATCCGATCACTGTGCCACGGCGGCCCGGCCCGCCGTCACGGGGTGTACGACTCGACGACCGGGTGCCAGACGTCCTGGAGCTGCGGCTGGGTGGAGCCGACGGCCCAGAGCGTGCCGGTGCCGGGGACGGCGGCGACCGAGAAGAAGGAGGCGCCGGCGGCGGCCGGGTCCGCCGGCTGTCGCGTCCAGGCGCCGTCGCGGTACCGGAGGGTGAGGGCGGGAACGGCGGCGCCGGGCTGCTCGCCGGCCGCCCAGAGGGTGCCGTCGGGGGCGGCGGCCACCGCGTGGAGCTGGCCCTCGGCGTCGGCGGGCGGGTCGGCGGGCCGCCAGTCGCGGCCGTCCCAGTGCAGCAGGTACGGCCGGGCGGGGCCGTCCTCGTCGGTGCTGGAGCCGACCGCCCAGACGTCGTCGGGGGCGAGCGCGGCGACCGACTCCAGGGTGGTGCTGCGGTCGTCCTCGCCGGGGGCGTCGACGATGCGCCAGCCACGGCCGTCCCAGTGTTCGGTGAGCGGCCGGCCGGTACCGTCCGGGTCGTAGGCGACGCCGACGGCCCAGAGGCCGCCCGCGCGGTCGGCGGCCGCGCCGAGCAGCAGGGCGTCGCCCTCCGTTCCCGGGGTGGGGACGGTGTGCCAGGCCGAGCCGTCCCAGTGCAGGGCCAGCGGGCGGGGGGCGGTGGTGCGGTCCTGTGCGGTGGCCCCGACCGCCCACAGGTCGTTCGGGCCGGCGGCGGCGAGGGCCAGCGGGTGGACGGACCGGTCGGCGGGGTCGGCGGGCAGCGGGACCTCGCGCCACGCGCGGCCGTCCCAGTGCAGGGCGAGACCGCGATCCTCGCCGGCCGGCGGGTCGCTGCGGCTGCCGACGGCCCAGACGTCGCCCGGCCCGAACGGCAGGACGGCCTCCAGGCTGCCCGCGCCGCGGTGACCGGGCACCCGCAGCCGGCGCCACACCCGGCCGTCGTACCGCTCGACCAGCGGGGCACCGCCGGCTTCGCTCTCCTCGTAGCCGACCGCCCACGCCGCACCGGGCCCGAGCGCGGCGACCGAGCGGAGCTCCTGGTTGCGCGCGGCGGGCGGCAGCCGGACGGCGTGCCAGCCGGCGACCGCAACCGCCCCGGGGACGGCGCGGTCGACCCGGCCGTCCGGGTCGGCGACCGGGACGGGCGGGGCCGCCGCGGTGGCCGCAGCGCAGGCGAGCGCCAGCGTGGCCGCCCGGCGGAGCAGCCGGTCCACCCGCCCGGTCGGTCCGGTCCGTGCCATGGGGCCCCCTCCCTCGCGCAGCGGCCCCGGCGGACCGTGCAGCACGAGTGCACCAACCCACGGCCGCCCGGGCGAGCCGCGGCACCCGAGTCGCCGCACACTCGACCCGATCGGGTGACACCTGACGAGGTTTCAACCCGGCCTTCGCACGCCCGGCCGACCGCGGACGGCGCCGTCCCGGTCGGTCGTCCCGGTCGGTCGTCCCGGTCACCGCCCCGGTCGGTCGTCCGGGTCGGTCGCCCCGGTCAGTCGCCGTCCCGGTCGGTCGCCGCCCCGGTCAGTCGCCGTCGCGGGCGTGGCGGGAGAGGGCCGAGGAGGCCAGGGAGTTGTGGATGGAGAAGGCGACCGTGCCGGGCAGGTAGCGGTCCTGGGACCACTCGACGGGGGTGCCGGTGGGGTCGGTGGTGCGGCGCTTCTCGCGGAGGAGGGGGCTGCCGCGGCGGCAGCCGAGCAGACGGGCGTCCTCGGTGTTGGCGGCGACCACGTCGATGGTGTGGTCGGCGTCGGTGAAGAGGATGCCGTGCTCGCGCAGCGGCTCGGTGTGCGAGACGGCGTCGGCGGGGAGTTCGGCGACGATCTCGCCGACCCGCGGCGGGTACACCGTCCGTTCGACCATCACCGGGGTGCCGGAGAGGGTGCGCAGACGGAGAGTCACGTACACCTCGGTGCCCGGCTCCAGGCGGAGCAGTTCGCACTCGGTGGCGTCGGCCGGGCGGCGGACGAGCGACTCCAGCCGGCCGCCGGGTTCCTCGCCCATGGAGCGGGCCCAGTGGGTGAAACTGAGCAGTTCGGAGAAGCTCTGCACACGGGCGGTGCCGAGCACCACGCGGCGGGTGCCGCGGCGGGAGGTGACGAGGCCGTCGGCGCGCAGCAGGGCGAGGGCCTGCCGGACGGTGCCGCGGGAGACGCCGTACCGCTCGGCGAGGGCGCCCTCGGCGGGGAGGCGGCCGGCCTCGCCGTAGCGGCCGGCGGTGATCGCCTCGCGGAGGTCGGCGGCCACCGTGCGGTAGAGGGCGCCGGTTGCGCGGTCCGGGTCTGCTGGCACGGCGGTGTGGTCCTTCCTGGCAGGTGTCCGGCGCATTCGGCACGCGGCGGACGGCACCGACTGTAACCGTTTTCGATCACCGATCGGCGGGCCGGTCTCCACCGTTCCCGCAGCCGCCCCCTGCCCTGGGGCGTCCGTTCACCTTCCCGTCACCGCCCTCCGGCGTACTTACCGGCGTCGCCGAAAGTTGGCTGGCCAACTTGGCCCGACCGACCGGCGCCTCCCGAAGCGAACCCCGCAGCAGCGCCCCTCACCCTGGAGAACCATCCGTGACCGTGCACCGCGCCCGTGCCGCCGCCCTCGCGGCCGTGCTGACCGCCGCAGCGCTCTCCCTGTCCGCCTGCGGCTCCGCGGGCTCCTCCGCGGCCTCCGGCGACGCCGGCAAGCCCGCGGCGGGCGCCAAGGCCGCCAAGGACGCCGCCTCCGCCGCCGACCTCGGCGGCATGGACGCCCTGGTCGCCGCCGCCAAGAAGGAGGGGAAGCTGCACGTCATCACGCTGCCCCACGACTGGGCGAACTACGGCAAGATCCTCGAGGGCTTCAAGGCCAAGTACGGCATCGCCGTCGAGGAGGAGAACCCGGACGGCTCCAGCCAGGACGAGATCAACGCGATCACCTCCCGCAAGGGCCAGGACCGCGCCCCCGACGTGGTCGACCTGGGCAGCGCCTTCGCCCTGCAGGCCGCCAAGGACGGCCTGCTCGCCCCGTACAAGGTCGCCGGCTTCGACAAGATCGCCGACACCATGAAGGACCCGGCCGGCCTGCGGGTCAACGACTACGGCGGCTACATCTCGATCGGCTGCGACGCCAAGCGCGTCGGCACCTGCCCGAAGACCTTCGCCGACCTGCTGAAGCCCGAGTACAAGGGCAAGGTCGCGCTGAACGGCAACCCCACCAAGTCGGGTTCGGCCTTCGGCGGCGTGTACGCGGCGGCGCTCGCCAACGGCGGCTCGCTGGACAACATCCAGCCCGGCATCGACTTCTTCGCCAAGCTGAAGCAGTCCGGCAACTTCAACCCGGTCGAGTCCACCCCGGCCACCGTCGAGAAGGGCGAGACCCCGATCTCGATCGACTGGTCCTACCTGAACGCCGGCTACACCGACGAGTTCAAGGGCAAGGGCATCGACTGGCAGGTCTCCGTCCCCTCGGACGGCTCCTACGCCCAGTACTACAACCAGGGCGTCAACAAGTTCGCCCCGCACCCGGCGGCCGCCCGCCTGTGGCAGGAGTACCTGTTCAGCGCCGAGGGCCAGAACCTCTACCTGGGCGGCTACGCCACCCCGGCGCTGTTCGACGCCATGAAGAAGGACGGCACCCTCGACACCGCCGCGGCCGCCAAGCTGCCGACCGTCGAGAAGCCCTTCACCACCTTCCCGACCCAGGACCAGATCACGGCCGCGAAGAAGGTCGTGACCGAGAACTGGACCAAGGCGATCGCGGGCTGATCGACACCATGACCACGGCTCCCACCCCGGTGCCGGCCCCGGCCGCCGCTGACCCCAGCGGCGGCCCGGGCGCCGTGGCCGCCGGGCCCGCGACTCCCCCGCCCGCCACCCGGGCCCGCCGCCTGCGCGGCGGATCCTGGCTGGCCGCACTGCCGCTGCTGGCGTTCTTCGCGATCGGCTTCGGCCTGCCCGCGATCGCCATCGCCACCGGCGCGTTCACGCTCTCCTCCGACGCCGAGGCCGGCGCCGGCTCGTTCACCACCGCCAACGTCACCGACTCGGTGCAGGGCGCCTACTGGACGGCCCTGCTGAGCAGCGTCAAGCTCTCCGCGCTCACCGCCCTGATCGGCACCGTGGTCGGCCTCCCGCTGGCCCAGGCCGTGGTGACCTCCCGCTTCCGGGCCGTCCGCGAGGCGGTGCTGACCGCCTCCGGCGTGCTCGCCAACTTCGGCGGGCTGCCGCTGGCCTTCGCCTTCGTCGCCACCCTCGGCAACGCCGGCGAGGTCACCAAGTTGTTCCACCTCACCGACCACGGCTGGACGCTCTACGGCTTCACCGGCCTGACCATCGCCTACCTGTACTTCCTGGTGCCGCTGATGGTCCTCACCATCACCCCGGCCCTGGACGGGCTGCGCCGGCAGTGGCGCGAGGCCGCCGCCAACAACCGGGCCACCACCCTGCAGTACTGGCGGCACGTCGCCCTGCCGATCCTGCTGCCCTCGCTGCTCGGCGGCTACGTGCTGCTGTTCGGCAGCGCCTTCGCCGCCTACGCCACCGCCG
Source organism: Kitasatospora sp. DSM 101779 (assembly GCF_025655475.1). Classification (GTDB taxonomy): domain Bacteria; phylum Actinomycetota; class Actinomycetes; order Streptomycetales; family Streptomycetaceae; genus Kitasatospora. Next base: position 2,589,198 of record NZ_JAHTIK010000001.1, read on the forward strand.
CCGCGATGGTCGGCGCGACGGTGCCCCTGATCAGCCGGTCGATCGCCGACGCGCTCTCCGGCAACGTCCTGGTCGGCCAGGGCAACCTCGCCCTCGCCCTCAGCCTCGACATGATCGTCGTCGCCGTGCTGGTGATGGCCGTCTACCTGCCCCTCCAGCGCCGGAGCGCCCGATGGCTCAGCTGACCCCGACGGCCGGCAGCGGCCGGCGCCCGCGCCCGTGGCGCGGTGCCGTGCTGCTCGTCGCCGGCCTGTACTTCCTCGTCCCGATGGCCGCCTCCGTGTGGTTCTCGGTCGACGACCCCAACGGCGGCGTGCAGTTCGACGCCTACACCGGCCTGCTGAGCGCGCCCGGCTTCACCGACGCCCTGCTGCTCACCCTCGAACTCGCCGCCGCCACCGTGGTGGTGCTGCTGGTGCTGCTCGTCCCGGCACTGATCGCCGCGCGGCTGGGCACCGCCCGGATGCGCGCCGTGCTCGAAGTGGTCTGCACCCTGCCTCTGGTGGTGCCGCCGGTCGCCTTCACCGCCGGACTCATCGGCGTGCTGCGCTGGGGCCCCGACCACCTGATGGACACGCCGTTCTTCCAGACGATCGTCTTCGTCCAGCAGCCCGAGTTCCCGCTCGTCCTGGTGATCGCCTACGTGCTGATGTCGCTGCCGCTCGCCTACCGCGCCCTGGACGCGGGCCTGCGCGCCGTCGACGTCCGCACCCTGGTCGAGGCCGCCCGCAGCTGCGGCGCGAGCTGGCCGCGCGCCGTCGTCACCGTCGTCCTGCCGAACCTGCGCGGCGCCCTGCTGAACGCCGCCTTCCTCACCCTGGCCCTGGTGCTCGGCGAGTTCACCGCCGCCTCCATCCTCGGCTACCAGCCCTTCGCGGTCTGGGTGTACTCGGTGGGCAACAGCCAGGGCCAGATGTCCGTCGCGGTGTCCGTGCTGAGCCTGCTGATCACCTGGGTGCTGCTGCTCCTGCTCGCCGCCGCAGGCCGCGAGCGCCGTCCCGCACCCGCCCGTTCCTGACCCGGAGACCCCGCATGAGCACCGCCGCCCCGCACACCCTGCCCGCCGCGACCGCCGCGGGCGGTGCCACCGTCGAATTCCGCGCTCTGCGCCGCTCGTTCGGCGCCACCACCGCCCTGGACGGCCTCGACCTGGACGTCCGCCCCGGCGAACTCCTCGCCCTGCTCGGCCCGTCCGGCTGCGGCAAGACCACCGCGCTGCGCATCCTGGCCGGCTTCGAGACCCACGACGCCGGCGACGTCCTCGTCGACGGGCAGCCCGTCACCGGCATCCCGGCGCACCGCCGCGACGCCGGCATGGTCTTCCAGTCGTACAGCCTCTTCCCGCACCTGACCGCGCTCGACAACGTCGCCTTCGGGATGCGGATGCGCGGCACCGCCAAGGCCGAACGCCGCGCCCGCGCCCAGGAACTGCTGGAACTCGTCGGCCTGCCGCAGCACGCCGGCCGCTACCCGCACCAGCTCTCCGGCGGCCAGCAGCAGCGGATCGCACTCGCCCGCGCCCTCGCCCTCGAGCCGCGCGTGCTGCTGCTGGACGAGCCGCTGTCCGCCCTGGACGCGAAGGTCCGGCTCACCCTGCGCGAGGAGATCCGCCGCCTGCAGCGCGAACTCGGCATCACCACCCTGTTCGTGACCCACGACCAGGAGGAGGCGCTCTCGATGGCCGACCGGGTCGCGGTGCTGCGGGCCGGCCGCCTGGAGCAGTGCGCGGCACCCGCCGAGCTGTACGCCCGCCCGGCCACCGCCTTCGTGGCCGAGTTCGTCGGCACTATGAGCCGCATCCCCTGCGAGCGCGCCGGCGCCGGCGTCGCCCTGCTCGGGCGGACGTACCCGGTCGACGGCACGCTGCCCGCGGACGGGCCGCTGGAGGTCCTCGTCCGGCCGGAGAACGTCGTGCTGCGCCCAGACGCGGACGGCCCCGCCCAGGTCACCGGCGCCTCCTTCCTCGGCGCGGTCACCCGGCTCACCGTCCGGCTCACCGACGGCACCGAGGTCAAGGCCGACCTGGCCACCGAGGCGGCCGCCGCCCTGCCGCCCGGCAGCCGCGCCCACCTCGTCCTGCCCGACCGCGCCGTCCTCGTCGACCGCCGCCGGTAGGGCTCGTCCGAAGCCCCGGTCCCGACCCCGCTGGTCCCTGCGGTCACCCCGGACGCCCTGTAACGTCCCGGGGTGGCCGCCTTGCGTAAGGTGCACCCATGCCCCACACCCCCGCCGCCGTCCTGTTCGACATGGACGGCACGCTCGTCGACACCGAACCGCTCTGGTGGCAGGCCGCCGCCGAGACCGCGGCGGCACTCGGCCTCGCCCTGACCGAGGACGACCTGCCCGAGGTGCTCGGCCGGGCCGCCGAGCACACCGCCGCCCACCTGCACCGGGCGAGCGGCACGGACCGGGCCGAGGCGGAGCTCGTCGAGCAGCTCAACCGGTCGTTCGCCGGCAAGGTCGCCGCCGAGGTCGTCCCGCGGCCGGGCGCCCTCGACCTGCTCGCCGCCCTGCGCACCGCCGAGGTGCCCACCGCGCTGGTCTCCGCCTCGCCGCGGCGCGTCGTCGACCTGGTGCTGGGCGCCATCGGCGACCGCTGGTTCACCACCACCCTCGCCGCCGAGGACACCGAACGCACCAAGCCCGACCCGGACCCGTACCTCGCCGCCGCCGCCCGCCTGGGTCTCGACCCGGCCGCCTGCATCGCCGTCGAGGACAGCCCGGCCGGGGTCGCCTCCGCCGCCGCGGCGGGCTGCGCGGTGCTCGCCGTGCCGTCCACCGTCCCGATCGCGGCGCACGGCCGGATCACCCTCCTCGACAGCCTCGAAGACGCGGACGTGGCCCTGCTGCACGCCCTCGCCGCCGCCCGGCCGGCCTGATGCCGTACCTGCTGCTCGCACTCGCCATCGCCAGCGAGGTCTGCGCCACCAGCCTGCTCAAACTCACCGACGGCTTCAGCCGGTTGTGGCCGAGCATCGGGGTGGCCCTGGGCTACGTGCTCTCCTTCCTGCTGCTCGGCCGCGCCCTGAAGCACATCCCCGTGTCCGTGGCGTACGCCGTCTGGTCCGGCGCCGGCACCGCCGCCGTCGCCGCGATCGGCGCCACCTTCTTCGCCGAACCCCTGGGCCGCCTCCAGTGGCTGGGCATAGCCCTGGTCATCGCGGGCGTCGTCGTCATCAACCTCCGCGGCGGCCACTGACGTCGGCGCGGGCGGGCGGCGGCGCGGCCTCCCGCGGTGACGGCACCTCGGCCGGACCGACAAGAGACGCGGTGGGACCGGCCGGCGCGGACGGCCCGACCGGCGGGGCGTACCCCAGGAGCATCCCGGGGACCTGGGTGGCCAGCAGGACGACAGGGGCGATCAGCGCCAGCATGTCGGCATCGATCCCGGCCCGGCCCGCCGCCAGCAGGATGCCCAGGCCGACCAGCAGGGCGGCGACGACGGCCAGCGCCCGCACCCCGGGACGTGAACCGGCGACCACCGGCGCGGGGCCTGCCTGCCCCGGAGAAAGGGCCAACGGGCACACCTCGGACACGGCCCGGATCCGCTCGAGCTCCGCGGCCGTCCCGGCCGCGTCCGACCGCCCCTGCAGCAGGTCCTCCAGTGCTGCGTCCAGCGCGGCCGCAGCCGCTCCCGCCTCGGCGACCAGCTTCTGCCGCATCCCGGCACGGAGCGAGACCCCGTACCGGGCGTCCCGGTCGAGTGCCTCCGCCACCCGGCCGACGGCCTCGTCGAGTGCCGCCCGTGTCCCGCGGGTCGCCGCCGCCAGGTCCTCCGCACAGGCCAGCAGCGCCATGGTGACGGCGAAGTCCACGAACTCACGGCTGTAGCGGCGTCCGACGGCGATGCGGTCGAGCCGGAGCAGCGCGAGGCACATTCCCAGCAGGCAGAAGGCGGGGAGGACAACCACGAAGAGGACGAGCCGGGTCGGTCCCAGCGCGTACCAGGCGACCAGCGCGGCGGCGAGGGGCAGCAGCGCGACGACGGCCACCCACACGCGCTCGACCTCGCTGCGACGCTCCACGGCCCACCAGCCGGCCAGCCGTTCCTCCAGCACCGTGCTCGGGCCGCGCACCGCGGCCGGCAGATGATCCCGGTTCACTCCTGCGCACCTGGCCTTCGCCCTTCGGGCCGCCGCCCCGGAGCGGCCCGCGCCCGGCCGGAACAGCAGCCGTCTGCCCCGACCTCGCAGCAGCACCGTCTCGCCGCAGAGAAGGAGGCCGACCAGCGGGCCGAAGACCGCGAACCACAGCGGCAGCAGCGTGCCGTAGAACCATCCGAGCACCGTCATGGCGTCAGCCTCCCGCACGGGTCGGACAGTCGGCGGCGCCTTGTGACCCGCCGGTTCGGCGCAGGGTTCGCGGTTCGCCCGACGGCACGTCATGTCGCGTTCACGCAGGGGCCGCCGGGGGCCGGGTCAATGGTCCGAGTTGTTCAGCCAACTCGAACCAGCTGCACCAAGGGCGGTGCGGCGGACAGGACTTCCGTGGCGACAGGCTCGACGCTCGTCATCGCGACGCCGGCGAACCCGACCGAGGGCGACCGGATCACCTTCCACTGGACGACCGGCTCCCCGGACCCGAAGAACTGGGTGGGGATCTACGACGGCACCCGGCAGCCCGGCAACGGGTCCTCGCTGCTGTGGAAGTACACACCGGGCGGCGCCGGGGACGTCCAGTTGGACACCTCGGCGCTGACCGGCGGCCCGTACACCGCTTACCTGTTGGCCAAGGACGGCTACGGCATCCTGGCGCAGACCGCCCCGTTCACCTTCCGTCCGAAGCCTGCGGCGCCGCGGCCGCACGCGGTGGTGGACGCCCTGACGACCGCGCAGTCGGCGCCCGGCGCCACGGTCTCGGTGAAGCTGGCCGGCCTGTGGGTGAAGGGCACCGGCACCGCCGTGTACCGCAAGGTCTCCGGCGACTCCTGGCTGTCGGTGGCGGCCGACGGCACGGTGAGCGGCACCGCGCCGGCCGCGCAGGCGCACCCCGCGCTGGTCACCGTCGGTATCAAGGACCCGGCGGGCGCCACCGACACGGTGACCGTGCAGATCCCGGTCCGCGACCCGGCCGGCCCGCTCACCCTCAAGGCCGCGACCTGGAACCTGGCGAACGCCGGCGCGGCGTTCACCGACGCGGTCGAGAAGCAGCTGGCCGCCGTCCTCACCCAGGGCCTGGACGTGGTCGCCCTGCAGGAGACCGCCGGCACCGCCGCCCGGACCCTGGCGACCGCACTCGGCTGGTACGCGTACCAGAGCTCCGGCAGCGTGGGCATCCTCAGCCGCTGGCCGCTCGCCGCGGTCACCGCGCCGACCGCCTCGCTGCCCGCCGCCGGCGCCACCGTGCAGCTGCCGGGCGGCCGTACCGTCCGCTTCTGGGCCGCGCACCTCGACGAGGCGAACTACGGCCCGTACGCGATCCAGGACGGGCAGACCGCCGCCCAGGTGCAGGCCGCCGAGGCCGCCTCGACCCGCGGCAGGCAGGCCGCCGCGCTGGCCGCCGCCGTGCAGGCCGACATCGCCGCCGGGCAGCGGGTGGTGCTCGCCGCCGGCCTCGCCTCGCCCTCGCACCTGGACTGGACGGGCCAGGGCGGCCGTCCGGCGCTCGCCTGGCCGGTCACCACCGCCCTGCGGGACGCCGGTCTCACCGACGCCTACCGCAGCGCGCACCCGGACCCGGTCGCCTCCCCCGGCAACACCTGGTCGCCGACCCGGACGGTGCGCGGCAGCAGGCCGGAGCCGCAGGACCGGATCGACCAGGTCCAGTTCGCGGGCGCGCTGACCCTCGTCGAGGCGCACACCCTCGCCACCGGCTGGCCGCAGGCCGAGCCGAACGCCGCCGCCAACGGCTGGCCGAGCGACACCGCCGCCGCCGTCGCCACCTTCACCCTCTGAGAGGCCGTGCCATGACCCCCCAGCTCAGCCGCCGCAGCTTCGTCGCCGCGACGGCGGCCACCGGCGCGGCCGCCGCCGTCGGCCTGCCCGCCACGGCCGCCCGGGCCGCCGCTGCGACCGGTTCGATCGCCGATGTGCAGCACGTGGTGATCCTCATGCAGGAGAACCGCTCCTTCGACCACTACTTCGGCACCCTGAACGGTGTCCGAGGCTTCGCCGACAAGCAGGCGCTGCAGTTCCCGGACGGCACCGACGTCTTCCGCCAGCCGGACGCGGGCCGCAGCGACGGCGGCGTGATGCTGCCGTTCCGGATGGACACCACCACGTACAACGCGCAGAACGCCGGCGGCCTCGCGCACGACTGGGCGACCGGCCACCAGGCCATCAACGGCGGCGCGATGAACAAGTGGATCGCCGCCAAGGGCGAGCGCGCCATGGGCTACTTCACCCGCGAGGACCTCCCCTACCAGTACGCGCTGGCCGACGCCTTCACGCTCTGCGACGCGTACTTCTGCTCGATGGCCGGCCCGACCGACCCCAACCGGCTCTACCTGTGGACGGGCACCGCCGGCCCGGGCCGGGACGGCACCACCGGCCCGTGGATCGACAACACCCCCGTCACCGACAACCCCGTCGCGGACTGGACGACCTACGCCGAGCGGCTGCAGACCGCCGGGGTGAGCTGGCGGGTCTACCACAACCCGAGCAAGGACGACCGCACCGGCGACTACGACGACAACGCGCTCTCCTACTTCAAGCAGTTCCACACCTTCCCCGCCACCGACCCGCGGTACGTCAACGCGATGACGAAGTGGGACCTCACCGCCTTCGACCAGCACTGCAAGGACGGCACCCTGCCGACCGTCTCCTGGCTGGTCGCGCCCTACCTGTTCTGCGAACACCCCAGCGCCAGCCCGGACTACGGCGCGCACTGGGTCAACACCGCACTGCAGTCGCTGATGTCGAACCCGGCGGTCTGGCAGCACACCGTCTTCCTGGTGATGTACGACGAGAACGACGGCTACTTCGACCACGTCGTCCCGCCCACCCCGGAGCCGGGCACCCCGGAGGAGTACACCCAGGGCCGGGCGATCGGCCTGGGCAACCGGGTGCCGCTCTGGGTGGCCTCGCCCTGGTCGCGCGGCGGCTGGGTGAACTCGCAGGTCTTCGACCACACGTCGGTGCTGCGCTTCCTGGAGCTGGTGACCGGCGTCCAGGAGCCGAACATCTCCGCGTGGCGGCGGTCCGTCTGCGGCGACCTCACCAGCTGCCTCGATTTCACCGCACCGGACTTCAGCATCCCCGCGCTGCCCGACACCGTCGCCCTGATGGCCAAGGCGGACGCCGGCGCCAAGCTGCCCGCGGTCAAGCTGCCCGCCACCGGGGCACAGGCGATGCCCGCCCAGGAGCCTGGCGGCCGCCCGCACCGGAAGCTGCCGTACCGGCCGTGGGCGGACGCCGCGGTTGACCGCGGCACCGGCGCGATCACCTGCACCCTGGCCAACTCCGGTGCGGTGGCCTTCCCGTACACCGTCTACCCGAACATCCTGCTGCCGTTCGCCGGCACCCCGTACACCGTCCCCGCCGGCGCGAGCCGCACGTACACCTGGGACGCCGCGTCCACCGACGGCCGCTACGACTTCACCGTGCACGGCCCGGACGGCTTCGTCCGCCGCTTCGCGGGCACCGTGGTGCGCGCCCCGCAGGACGACGTCGCCGTGCCGTCGGTCACAGCCACCCCGGGCACCGGCAGCATCACGCTGCGGCTGGCCAACGAAGGCCGCACCGAGTGCTCCTTCACGCTGACGCCGAACGACTTCGCCGGCACCGCCCGGACGGTCTGGGTCGCCCCCGGCTCCGCCGCCACCGTGGACTGGCCGCTCGACCAGGGCCGCTACGACGTGGTGGTGACCGCCGGCACCGGCACCCGCTTCCTGCGCCGGTACGCGGGCACCCTGCACTGACGTCCCGCCCTGCGGGGCGCCCGGCGGCTCACCGCAGGGCGCCCCGCAGGGCGGCGATCCGGGCGGTCGCGGTGGTGAAGCCGACCCGGTCCAGCCGGCCGTCGGCCAGTGCCCCGGCCAGTGCCTGCGCCGCCATGTCGCCCTGCTCGGCGTCCCGCGCCGAGCAGAGCATCAGGTCCATGCCGGCCGCGGCGGCCGCCACCGCCCGCTCGCCGGTGCCGCCGAAGCCGTTCAGCGCCCCGGCCTCCAGGGCGTCCGTGATTGTCACCCCGCGAAAGCCCAGCCGCTCGCGCAGCTCGCCGCCCACCACGGCCGGCGACAGCCCGGCCGGCCGCTCGCCGTCCAGCGCCGGATAGACCGCCCAGGAGAGCATCACCAGCGGCACCCCCACCGCCAGCGCCGCACGGTAGGGCTTCTCGTCCACCGACCGCAGCCGCTCCAGCGACACGGGCAGGCTCACCGGCCCGGTGTCCGTGTTCATCCCGGCCGGCGCCGTGCCCAGCCCCGGGAAGTGCTTGACCGTCGCCGCCACCCCCTCCTGCCGCTGGGCCACCGCGAACGCCGCCGCCAGGTCGGCCACCCTGGCGGGGTCCTGGCCGTACGAGCGCTGCTTGGCGTCGATGAAGTTGCCCGGTGTCTCGTACACGTCCAGCACCGGCGCGAGGTTGACGTTCAGACCGGCGGCGGCGAGGTTCTTGCCCGCCTCCGTGCCGGTGCGGGCGGCCACCGCCACGGCGTCCGCGGACTCGCCGACCGCCCGCGCCGACAGTTCCGGCGCGCCCGGCAGCCGCCGGACCTTGCCACCCTCCTGGTCGGTCATCAGCAGCAGCGGCGCCGCCACCGGGCTCTGCCGCTGTGCCTCGCGCAGCCGCTCCACCGCCGTCCGCAGCGTGGCGATGTCCGGGATGTTGTCCTTGAAGAAGATCACCCCGGCGGCCCGCCCGCCGCGGACGGCCGCCAGCACCGACTCGGGGACGACCGGCCCCGGGTAGGAGTACACGATCCGCTGTCCGGCCAGCTGCTCGTCGGTCGCCGGCCCGGCCGCCGGGGGCGTCAGCGTCTGCCAGGACGGCTCCGCCGAGTCGGCCGATCCGGACGAGGGCGGCTGCGACGGGCTCATCAGGGCTCTCCTCGGGCTCGAAGCGGACGGCGCCCCCGGCCGCAGGGCCGCGGACGACTGCCCGGCACTGGTCTGCGGCACGGTCGCGCAGGCCGCCATCAGCATCACCAGGGAGACGATCAACCAGCGGGCATGCGACGACACGGGCGCCCTCCTCGGCTGCGACCGGTCCGGCCGCCCCCCTCACGCTAGACCGCGCCGCCCGCGTCGCCGCCCGAGCCACGCACGCCGTCCGGGCGACACCGCACGGGTGCACCCGGGTGCGGACGCCCCCTCAGCGCAGGTCGGCCCAGGTCACCTTCCCGCACGCCGTCGGCGCCGTCCCCCACCGGTCCGCCAGGGTGTCGACCAGGGCGAGCCCGCGGTGGCACTCGTCGTCCTCGGCCGCGGTGAGCAGCGTCGGCGGCGTGCGGCAGGCGTCCTCGACGCTGATCCGGACCCGGCCGTCGAGCCGGCGGCGGACGGCGACCCGGATCCGCCGCCCGCCGCAGTGCCGGACGCTGTTGCCGACCAGTTCGGAGACCACCAGTTCGGCGTCCTCGACGAGCGCGGCCAGCCCGAGGTGGTCGAGACGGGCCCGGACGAGACCGCGGGCGAGCTGTGCCGACCGCTCCTCGCACGGCAGTTCGGCCGCGGCGGGCGGAGCCTGGCGCGTCACGGCGGTCGATGACCTCGCGGCGGTCGTCATGGGTCGCTCCTGCTCTCCCGGGACGGCGGGTGACGCGGCCTGCCGCCGGCGGGGGGAAACCGGGGCAGGCCGCGGGGAGCCGCCGGATCCAGTCCCTCCAACGGCTCACGTTCAGTCAACTCGTTTACTCCACAGGAGAGAACAGTCCATGCTGTGGACAGGGTTGAACCGGTTGAACACGAGTCGAGGCCGACATGGGACGACGCACGCGTACACCGAACGCCGCTCTCGCCGCGCTGATGCGCGAGGCGGACTGGGGCAACGACCAGCTCGCCCGGGCGGTCCGCCGCACCGGCGCGGAGGCGGGGCTCAGACTCACGTACGACAAGACCACCGTGTCGCACTGGCTGGCCGGGTCCCGGCCGCGCGCGGAGGTCGCCGGGGTCGTGCGGGAGGCGTTCGCGCGGCGGCTGGGCCGGCCGGTGGCGGCCGAGGAGACCGGGCTCGGCGCCCGCGAGGCCACCGACCCGGTCACCGGGCTGGTGGCGCTCGGCCGGGCCGACATGGACCCGTCCCGCCGCAGCGTGCTGGCCGCCGGCCTGTACTCGGCGGCGCTCGCGGTGCCCGGCTTCGGCGAGGCGGCGGAGCGGATCGACCGGGCGGCCGCGGGCCGCACCGTGCGGATCGGCGACGGCGAGGTGGCCACCGTCCGGACGATGACCGACCGGCTGGCCGGGATCCTGGACGAGCTGGGGGCCGCGCACGCCCGCCCGATGATGGCGAGCTTCCTGGTGAACAGCGTCGGCCCGTGGCTGCAGGCGGCCGGCAGCGACCGGTCGAAGGGCGAAATGCTCTCCGCCGCCGCGGACCTGACCTACCTGGCCGGCTGGTCCGCGGTGTACGAGCTCGCGCAGGGCCTCGGCCAGTCGTACTACGTCCAGGCGCTGCGCCTCGCCGACCAGGCCGGCGACCACGTGACGTACTGCCGCACGCTGCGCGGCATGTCGCTGCAGGCGTCCAGCCTGGGCCACGGGCCGCGCGCCCTGGAGTACGCGGACTCGGCGGCGCAGGCCGCGCCCGCCGCCGGTCCCCGTCTCACGGCCTTCCTGCGCGGCCAGCAGGCGCACGGCGCGGCGATGGTGAAGGACCGGCGGCAGGCCTTCGCCCGGCTCGCCGAGACCGAGGCGGCGCTCTCCCGGGCGGACGGCCGCAACGACGCCGTCGGCGGCTACGACCTGGCGGCCTACCAGTTCCACCTCTCGCACGTGCTGTACGAGCTGGGCGACCTGCCGGGCTCGATCTCGGCGCTGCAGACCTCCAACCGGGTGCGGCCGCGGGCGGAGCGGCAGGGCCGCGTGCACGGCCTCGGCCTGCTGGCCCGCCGCCAGATGGAGCACGGCCACGTCGAGGCCGCCGCAGCGACCTGGTCGTCCTTCCTGGACGACTACGCCGGGATCAGCAGCGTCCGCGGCGACGAGCACTTCGGCGCGCTGCGCAGCGGCCTGCGCCCGCACCTGGGCAACCGGACGGTCGCCCACCTCGACCAGCGGGCCCGCGTGGTGGCCCGGCTGAAGGCGGCCTGACGGCCGGCCGCAGGCGCCCAGGGCTTGTCTGGCCACGCCCAGGGCTTGTCTGGCCACGCCCAGGGCTTGTCTGGCCATTCGCGTCGCATCGGCGCGTGGCGCCGGGAATTGTCAGACAAGCCCGAGCAGCTCCGGCAGGTCGGCGACGGAGGCCAGCACGTGGGTGGCGCCGTCGGCCCGCAGCCGCTGCTCCCGGTGCGCGCCGGTGAGGACGCCCGCCACGACGGCGGCGCCGGACCGGGCGCCGGTCAGCATGTCGTAGCCGGTGTCGCCGGCGACGGCGATCTGCCGGACGGAGTCGGTGCCGGTGCGCAGCAGCGCGGTCAGCACCATGTCCGGGTAGGGGCGGCCGCGGCCGGCGTCGGCGGGGCAGAGGGTGAGGTCGGCGATGTCCTGCCAGCCGAGGGCCGTGAGGATCCGGTCCTGGGTGGCGCGGGAGAAGCCGGTGGTGAGGACGACCGTTCGGCCGGCGCCGCGCAGCCGCTCGATCGCCTCGGCGGCGCCGGGCAGCGGGGTGCAGTGACCGGCGTCGACGAGGTCGTGGTAGGCGGCCTCGAAGGAGCGGTTGGCCTGCTGGGCGCGGTCCTCGTCGCCGAAGAGGTGGCGGAAGACGGAGATCTTGGACTCGCCCATGGTGGCCCGGACGTGGTCGAGCATGCGGGCGTGCTCGTCGCTGCCGTCGGCGACGCCGAGTTCGGCCGCGGCGGCGCGGAAGGCCTGCTCGACCAGGCCGCCGTCGGCGACGGTGGTGCCGGCCATGTCGAGGACGACGAGGCGGATGTCGGTGCTCATGCGGGGTGTTCCTTACAGCTCGGCGAGGTCGGCGGTGGTCTCGGCGATGGCCGGGGAGCAGGTCATGCCACGGCCGCCGGGCCCGGTGACCAGCCAGACGCCGTCGCGGATCCGCTCGCGGTGGACGACGCGGGTGGTGTCGAGGCACTGGGCGTACACGCCGGCCCAGCGGCGGCGGATCCGGGGCAGCGGCCGGCCGAGCAGGTCCTCGGCGACGGCGGTGAGGTGCTCGTACGGCTCCTCGACGGTGTCGAAGCCGAAGGGCTGCTCGTACTCGTGGGTGTCGCCGATGGTGAGCCCGCCGTCGACGCGCTGGACCACGAGCAGCTGCATGCGGTGCTCGGCGGCGGTCTCGGTCTGCGGCTGGGCGGCCCGCAGGGCGTCCAGGGCGGCGCCCGCGTAGGCGGGGTAGTAGCGGAAGCTGTCGCCGTCGGCGACGGAGGTGGTGAGCGGCTCGTCCAGCGGGTCGGTCTGCATCATCTGGAGCCGGACGCGGCGGACGGGCAGTTCGGGGGCGAGTTCGCGGACGAGGCCGCCCGTCCAGGCGCCGGTGCAGAGCAGGACGAGGTCGCCGCGGTGCACCCGGCCGTGGTCGTCGCGGAGGGCGGAGCTGCCGATCACCTCGCGGACCTCGCGGCCGGGCAGGAAGGTGTAGCGGCCGGTCGCCTCCAGGGCGGCGCGCAGCGCGGGCTGGGCGGCGCGGGGTTCGACGGCGGCGTCGCGGGTGCAGTGCAGGGCGCCGAGGTGGCTGCCGCGCAGCGCGGGGTTGACGGCCCGGGTCTCGGCGGCGTCGAGCAGCCGGTAGCCGCGCTCGGCGGCCTCCTCGCCCTTCACCACCTCCTCGGCGACGGCGAGTTCGGCCTCGGTGCGCAGCGCGGTGAGCGAGCCGTTGGCGCGGAAGTGCAGCCCGGGGACGCGCTCGCCGATCCGCTGCCACAGGTCGCGGGCGCGCTGTGCGGTGGCGAGCTCCTCACCGGAGGCGCGGCCACCGACCCAGATCAGACCGAAGTTGCGGACGGAGGCGCCGCGGGCCTCCGCCTCGCGCTCCAGGTGGACGACCTCGTGGCCGCGCTCGACGGCCTGCCAGGCGTGCATGGTGCCGAGCACCCCGGCTCCTACGACGATGACTCTCATGCGGCCAGCCTCCGGCGCCCGGGTGTCCACGGGTCGTCCGGTCGGCGGCCCGCAGATGAACCGGCCGCAAAGTTGTACAGACAAGATGGCCGAAACGGCCGCCCGGGGGCCCTGCCCGGGCGGCCGTCAGCGCAGCCGGACGGTGCGTGCCACGACCGCCGTCCCGCCGATGCCGACCGGCGCACCGGGTCCGCTCCCGCGTACGGCGGCCGTGACGGTGGCGGGTGCGCCGAGGGAGTCGCCCATGTCGACGGTGATGCCCGGCAGGCCGGCGCCGGCCAGGTGGGCGGCGAGGCAGGCCGTGCTGTTGGCGTTGGCGATGTCCTCGGGGACGCCGATCGAGGGCGCGAACATCCGCGCCGCCAGTCGGCCCCCGGCCGTCGGCACGCTGTACACGTAGCAGCCCAGGAGCCCGAGGCGGTCGCAGGCCGCGCGGAGCCGGTCGGCGTCCGGGGCGAGGGCGGCGAGCGCGGACCGGGTGGGCACCGGGACGAGCAGCCGCGGCCGCCCCGTCGAGGCGACCCGGACGCCGCCGGCGGGGCCACCGGGGGCGAGGCCGAGCGCGTCCAGCACGTCGTCGTGGCCGCCGGCCGCCGCGGGCCCGTGCACCTCGACGGCTCCGACGTCGAACGAGGCCGTGAGCACACCGCCGACCCGGGCGGCCCTGCCCGCGGAGACACCACCCGCCGTCCGGACGGTGGCCCGGTACTCCCCGCCCCCGGCACGCTCGGCCAGGAAGGCCAGCGCCGCCAGCGTCCCGTGCCCGCACGCGGGCAGTTCGCCCGCGGCGGTGAAGAAGCGCAGCGCCACCTCCGGGCCGCCCGGACCGCCGTCCTCCGCCGACACGAGGACGGCGTGCGAGGCCCCCGTCCGAGCGGGCACCGCACGGCACTGTTCACCGCCCGGGCCCTCCCCGACCACCACCGCGGTGGGGCTGCCGCCGCGCCCCTCCCGCAGACAGGCACGCACGATCGCGACGGTCAGACCCCCGGCATCAGGCACCGCACCAGCAGAGCACCCTCCCCGGCGCCCCGGCAAGCAGCAGTGCGGGCATCTGTGCGATCCGGGCCGACGGCGCCTCAGGGACGTGTGGGGGCACCTCCCGGCCGAAGGCTGGGGGGAGAACTGAGCAATCCGGGGGTGGCCGTCACCGCAATTCGGGCCGAGCCGTGGTCCCCGACCTGGCCCGCAGCCGAATTGCCCCCAATTGCCCCCTACCGGGCCGCGGTTGCTACGCCCCCGCGAGCACCCTCAGGCGGCCGTCCCGGACCTCGGCGACCTGGTCGGCGGCGGCCAGGTGGGTGCGGTCGTGGGTGACCAGCACGGTCGCGGTGGACCGCTCGCGGGTGAGGGCGGCGAGCAGGTCGACGACGGCGGCGCCGCGCTCGTGGTCGAGGGCGCTGGTGGGCTCGTCGACCAGCAGCACCCGGGGCTCGTTCATCAGCGCCCGGGCGATGTTGACCCGCTGCCGCTGGCCGCCGGAGAGCCGGCCGGGGCGCCGGTCGGCCAGGTCGGCGAGGCCGACCGTGTCGAGCAGCTCCAGGGCGCGGGCCCGGGCCGCCTTGGCCGGGCGGCCGGCCAGGTGGGCCATCAGCTGGAGCTGTTCGGCGGCGGTGAGCGAGGGCAGCAGGTTGGGCTGCTGGAAGACGATGCCGATCCGGTCGCGGCGCAGCTCGGCCCGTCCGGCAGCGGTGAGGCCGGCGGTGTCGGTGCCGTCGACGAGGACCCGGCCGCTGTCGGGGGTGATCAGGGTGGCGGCGACGGCGAGCAGGCTGGACTTGCCGGAGCCGGACGGGCCGACCACGGCGGTCAGCGAGCCGCGCGGCACCTCCAGGCCGACCCGGTCGAGGGCGGTGAGGCGGCCGTCGCCGTCGGGGTAGCTGAGGGTGATGTCGGTGAGGTGGAGGCTCATCGGGTGCTCCCCAGGGCGGTCAGCGGGTCGACGGAGGTGATGCGGCGCACCGCGAGGGCTGCGCCCGCGGAGCCGAGCGCGACCATCACCAGGGCGGGCAGCAGCAGGGTCGGCGCGTCGAGGACGAAGGGCACCGTGCCGGAGACTGCGGCGCCGGCCGCGGCCGCGATGCCGCTGCCGAGCGCGGTGCCGAGCACCAGCAGCACGGCGGCCTGGCCGAGCGCGTCGCCGGTGAGGCGGCGGGTGGAGGCGCCGAGCGCCTTGAGAACGGCGATGTCGCCGGTCCGCTGGATCGTCCAGACGGTGAAGAAGGCACCGATCACCAGAGCGGAGATGGCCAACAGGAAGCCGCGCATCAGCTGCAGCGAGCCGTTCTCGGAGGTGTAGGCGCCGATCGCGGTGAGCGAGTCGCCGCGGCTGAGGGTGCGGGTGCCGAGCCGGGCGTCGGCGCCGGCGAGGTCGGCGCCGGGGCCGGTACGCAGGGCGACCACCGTGGCATGCGGGCCGTCCCCGGCCGCACCGGGGGCGATCGCCTGCCAGTCGGCGAGGCTCGTCCAGACCACCGGGGTGTGGTTGTGGGCGGCGTCCCCGGCGACCGCGGCGACGGCCAGGGAGCGGCGGGCGAGGACGACGGTGTCGCCGGGGTGCACCCCGAGCTCCTCGGCCGCGGTGGCGGAGAGCACGGCGGCGCCGTCCCGGACGGGCTGCGGGGCGAGGCCGGCGCCGGGGCGGCTGCCGAAGGCGGAGACCGCGGTGGAGCGGCTGCCGGCGACGGCCTTGGCGGTGGCGACGCCGAGCGGTTCGGCGGCTCGGACGCCGGGTGTCCGCGCCCACTGCTGCCAGACCCGCTCGGTGAGGACGGAGTCCGCGAAGGACGGTCCCCGTCCGTCGGCCGGGGCGGCGAAGGCCAGGTGGTCCGCGTCCAGTCCGGTGACGGCGGAGATGTTGCCCCGGGCGAGGCCCGCGGTGAGGCCGGACAACAGCCCGACCAGCACGGTGATCAGCACGACCACCGCCCCCATCAGGGCGAACCGGCCCTTGGCGAACCTCAGGTCCCTCCAGGCGACGAACATGACGGCGCGGGCTCCTTCCGCGGTGGTTCCGGTGGACGGGATCCACTCTCGCCACCGCGCCTTGTCTTCACATCGCGCCGCGGTTCGATCCTCCGGAATCGAAGGGTGGTGACCGGAATCAACCTTTTGATCGATCGGTCGGCCGGGGCCCGCCGGGTACCGTGGAGGCACCATGAACCCCCGCGCCCTGACCCCCGTGCTGCGTGTCGTCAACCACTGCCTGCACCTGCTGGTCGCCGGGCTGCTGGCGCTGGCCGCCGCCCGGGCGGTGCACGGCGGCGGGCCGGACGCCCCGCGCGCGGTGCTCGCCGCACTGGCCGCGGGCGCGGTGTACGCGGCGGGCCCGCTCACCCCCGCGGTGGGCCGGCGACGCGCGGCGACCGTGCTGTGGCTGGCCGCGCTGGGCGCCGCCTGGCTGGCCCTGCTGGCGGTCAGCCGGGACGGCGTCTGGCTGGCCTTCCCGCTGTACTTCGTCCAGCTGCACCTGCTGCCGCGCCGGGCGGGCCTCGCCGTGGTGCTCGCCACCGCGCTGGCCGCGGCCGGCGGCTTCGCACTGCACCAGGGCACGCTGGAGGCCGCCGTCTTCATCGGGCCGGTGCTCGGCGCGGCGGTCGCCACCGCGACCGTGCTCGGCTACCAGGCGCTGTACCGGGAGAGCGAGCAGCGTCGGCGGCTGATCGACGAGCTGCGGGCGACCCGGGCCGACCTTGCCGCGGCCGACCACGCGGCCGGGGTGCTCGCCGAACGCGAGCGGCTCGCCCGCGAGATCCACGACACCCTGGCGCAGGGCCTCTCCTCGATCCAGCTGCTGCTGCGCGCCGCCGAACGCGCCCTGCCGGGCGACCCGACTGCCGCCGAACGGCATGTCCGGGTGGCCCGGGAGGCCGCCCAGGACAACCTGGCGGAGGCCCGCCGGTTCGTCCGCGAGCTGGCCCCGCCGCTGCTGGACGGACTGCCGCTGGCCGGCGCCCTGGAACGGCTCTGCGCGACCTCCGCCGACCGGTACGGGCTGCCTGTGCACTTCACGCTCTCCGGCTCCCCGACCCCACTGCCCGGCCCGTACGAGCCCGCGCTGGTACGGGTGGCGCAGTCGGCCCTCGCCAACGCGGCGCAGCACGCCGGGGCCCGGCAGGTCGAGGTGACCCTCAGCTACATGGGCGCGGAGGTCGCCCTGGACGTGGTCGACGACGGCTCCGGCTTCGAGCCGGCGGCCGTGGCCGGCGGCAGCGGCGGCAACGGCGGTGCGGGCAGTGGCGGCTTCGGGCTGGCCGCGATGCGGCACCGGGTGCGGGCCCTCGGCGGCAGCCTGACGGTGGAGTCCGCGCCGGGCCAGGGCACCGCGGTGGCGGCCCAGCTCCCGCTGCCCGCCCCGGCCGGGCACCACGGCGTGTCCGGGGCCGCGGAGCCGGCGGTGTTCGTCGTGTCGGCGGAGCCGGCGGACCTGGGCGCGCCGGCGGCGCGCGAGGTGCAGGAGGAGCGGGTATGACCGCCCCGATCCGGCTGCTGCTCGCGGACGACCACCCGGTGGTGCGGGCCGGGCTGCGCGCCGTCCTGGAGACCGAACCGGACCTGGTGATCGTCGCCGAGGCGGCCACCGCCGAGGAGGCCGTCCGGCTCGCGGCCGAGCAGCCGGTCGACGTGGTGCTGATGGACCTGCAGTTCGGCGCCGGGATGAACGGCTCGCA
The DNA here is from genome assembly GCF_025655475.1 of Kitasatospora sp. DSM 101779. Taxonomy (GTDB): domain Bacteria; phylum Actinomycetota; class Actinomycetes; order Streptomycetales; family Streptomycetaceae; genus Kitasatospora. Next base: position 2,606,983 of record NZ_JAHTIK010000001.1, read on the forward strand.
GGCCACCGCCGAGATCACCGCACGACCGGGGGCGCCCCGGGTACTGGTGGTGACCACCTACGACAGCGACGCCGACACGCTGAGCGCGATCGAGGCCGGCGCCACCGGCTACCTGCTGAAGGACGCGCCGCCCGCCGAACTGGCCGCCGCCGTCCGGGACGCGGCCGCCGGCCGCACCGCGCTCGCCCCGGCCGTGGCCGACCGGCTGCTGCACCGGATGCGCACCCCCGCGACGGCGCTCAGTCTGCGCGAGGTGCAGGTCCTGGAACTGGTCGCCCGCGGCCTGGCCAACCTCGACGTGGCCCGCGAACTGCACATCAGCCAGGCCACCGTGAAGTCCCACCTGGTGCACATCTACGCCAAGCTCGGCGTCGACTCCCGCACCGCCGCCGTCGCCGCCGCCACCGGCCGCGGCCTCATCCGCCGCTGACCGCCCCGGCCGCCGGGCCGCGGGCAGCCCGACGGGCCCGGTCACCGTGGGACCGCCCTCAGGCCGGTGCGCCGTCGCCCAGCACCGGGCCCAGCCGCCCCGCCCGGGCCCGTTCCACCAGCGGTGCGGCCCGCCCCGCCGCCACGCTGAGCAGCGCCCCCGCGAGCAGCCCGATCACGGCGCCCGCCAGCACGTCGTGCGGGTAGTGCACGCCCACCCAGACCCGGGAGGCGCCCATCAGCACGGCGGCGGCCAGCGCGACTGCGCCGAGCCTCCGGTTCGCCGTCCACAGGGCCGCCGCGGCGGCGAAGGCGATCACCGTGTGATTGCTGGGGAAGGACCAGTCCCCGGCGGCCGGGCAGCCCTCCAGGGTGGCCCGGACGGCGAGCTGCCGGCACGGCCGGACCTCCTCGACGGCCGACTTGAACACGGTGTCCGCGGCGTACGCGGCGACCACCACCACCGGTGCCGCCAGTGCCCGGGCCATCACCGCCGGTGCGGCGCCCCGCGCCTGCCACCAGCCGCAGAGCATGAGCAGGGCGAACGCCCCGAGGCCGAGCGCCGACCAGTCGGCGATCAGCCCGTCCAGCCAGGCCGGGGCGGAGCCGGCCCATCCGACGACCCGGGTGTAGAGACCGCCGTCGATCCCGCTGCCGTCGTAGGCGAGCAGTGCAGGTGTCATCGGCGGACCTCCGGTGCGCGTTGCAGCGGCATCCGCCGGGGACGCCGCAATCGTCTACATGAACGTAGACGGTCGACACGACTGTAGACGATCACCGGAGAACCCGCCGCCGCACCCACCGGCCCGCCGGCCCGCACACCTGCGCGCCAACCCGCCCCGTTCCCTGACGCAACGTCACCACCCGTGCACGCGGCGGACATCCACGCCACAGCCCGGCCCCGCAACCACGCGAACCGGCCATCATGGCCGATCCAGGACGGGAAATATGAGAATTCCGGCTCCCTCGCCATGTCCAGATCGAGCAGCCTTACCCTGTCTGCGGACCGGGGAGAGTCGACGAGGGGCGGGTGATGGGTATGCGCAGCACACACCGGCCTGCCCCGAAACACCGTGCACCGCTCTCCGCCGCCGCCCTCACCACCACCTACGACCTCGTCCTCGGCAGCGGCCCGCACGACGCCGACTTCGCCGGCCCCGCCCCCAGACCCGAGATCACCGACTCCTGGGAGCGCCTGCGCCGGCTCGGCCTCGACCCGGACGCCGGCCGCAACGTCCGCCGGATCGGCGTCGCCGACGTCCAGCACCGCCGCCGCACGTCCCAGCTCGACACCGTCCTGCCGATGCTCCGCACCACCCTGCTGGCCTCCGACGACGCGCCCGTCCTGCTCGCCGTCACCGACCCCGAGGGCCACCTGCTCTGGCTCGACGGCGCCCGCCACCTGCGCCGGAACGCCGACGACATCGGCTTCGAGACGGGCGCCCGCTGGACGGAGGACGAGGTCGGCACCAACGGCATCGGCATGGCACTGCGCACCGAGCGGCCGATCGCGGTGCACTCCGCCGAGCACTACCTGCGCAGCCACCACGCCTGGACCTGCGTCGCCGCGCCCGTCCACGACCCGCGCACCGGCCGGCTGCTCGGCATCCTCGACCTCAGCGGGCCCGCCCACCAGGTGCAGCCCCACCTGATACGGCTCACCGCCACCGCCGCCCGGCTCGCCGAGGCCGAACTGCGGGCCGCCCAACTGGAGTCGCTGCACCGCCTGCGCACCCTCGCCACCGGGCTGCTCGCCCGGGTCAGCGGGCCGGCCCTGGTCGTCGACGGCGCCGGCTGGACGGCCGCCGCGGTCGGCGTCCCGCCGGTGCAACGGCTGCGGCTGCCCGCCGAGGGCTGGGGCAGCCGGCCGGTGGAGTGGCTGCCGACGCTCGGCGAGTGCGCGGTGGAGCCGCTCGGCGGCGGCTGGCTGGTCCGCCCGCTCGGCACCTCACCCGCCGAAGTCGCCGAGCAGAGCATCGGCACCCGCGTCCGGCTCGACCTGCGGCAGCCGGGACGGCCCGAACTGCACGTCTCCGGCGGCGCCGGCAGCTGGTCGCACGTCCTCAGCCCGCGGCACGCCGAGGTGCTGCTGCTGCTCGCGGTGCACCGCACCGGGCTGAGCGCCGCCCAGCTCGCCGAGGGACTGTTCGGGGACCGGGCGCGCACCGTCACCGTACGGGCCGAACTCTCCCGGCTGCGGCGCTACCTGGGCGCCCTGCTGGACCACCGCCCGTACCGGCTGACCGCCACCGCCGCCGTCTCGGTCGACGGCCCGGCGGAACCGCTGGACCTGCTCGCCACCTCCTCCGCCCCGGCCGTCCGCGACCTCCGCGCCGCCCTCCACGCCGGCACCGCCCGCCTGCCCGCATAGGGCGAACACCGCGCAGGGCGAACCACCGCGCAGGGGGACGGGCAGGCAGGGGGACGGGCGCGCCCGGTCAGCCCGTGGCGAGCAGGGCGGCGAGTTCGGCGTCGGTCGGGCCCGCGCCCAGCTCCTCGTCGGCGGAGATCAGCGCGTAGGTGCGGTCCAGCCATGCCCGCACCCGCGGCAGCGGAGCCTCCAGCATGGCGCTGCCGTGCGGTGAGTCCAGCGCGATGTGCAGGGTGGAGCCGTGGCAGGGGCAGTAGGCGGGCCACAGCTTGATGTCGCCCTGTCCGCTGATGACGTCCGTCCCGTCGCGCAGCAGCTCGCGCGAGAACACCCAGTCCGCCTCGTCGGGACGCCCCAGGTGGAAGGTGAGCAGCACCTCGCAGGGCCGCCCGGTGTCGTACCGGAACCTGGTACGCACCTCTCCCACCTGGTCGTCGTCCAGGGCGATCCGCAGGGTCATCACCTCGTCCAGCACCGCTCGCGTGGTGCTGGTTCGGCCCGGGTCGTCGCCCGTGGGGGTGGCGGCGATCGGGTCGGAGGGTACGGACAGCGGGTCGCGCGGCATGACGGTCTCTCCGAGGCGGCTGGGGTTCGCTCAAGCCTGCGGCACGCGGGCGCGCGCGGCAACGGTTGCAAGAGGTTGCAGCGATCGGGAGGCCGTACGATTGGACGGTGCGTCAGTTATCCGCCACAGTACGTCATTACGGTTAACACATCCGTTGCGTTCCGGGTCTGGCGGAGACCGCGGTCACCGCTGCTACATTCGTGCCCTTGTCACTGCGGCCCCCTCGCCCTTGCGGGCGGGGCCCGTGGCGAGCCCGGGAGCAACGGCATCGGGTGGGGAGGAGGGGAGCCGGTGGCGCTCCGCGAGGACACCGGGCCGGTCCGCACGGCCGTCCGGTACGGACGGCACAGCCGGCCCAAGCCGATCGGGGGCAGGTTCCGGCTGCCCACCATCCGCTTCTCCGGCGCGGCGGTGGCGATGTCCACCGTCGTCGGCATCAGCATCGCGACGACCTGGCTGCTGAACGAGCAGCAGGGCGTCGGGCGCCGCCCCGGCATGTCCAACGTCGGTGCCAGCCCGCCGCTGCCCAGCCCGGACGGCCACGGCACCACCAGCGCCGCCGCGGTGGCGGAGACCGTGCACACCGCGCCCACCGCGCCGACCCGCAGCACGCACACCGGCAGCGCGCCCGCGGCCGCCTCCGGGCGCCCCTCGGCGGCGCCGTCCGGCAGCGGCGCGCCGTCCGCGGGGGCGCCGAGCGGATCGCCCTCGCCGTCAGGCTCCGCGACCACCGGCGCGACCACGGGCACCTCGCCGTCCCCGCAGCCGACCACCCCGCGGCCGCTCGCCCCGGAGCCCGCCCGGCCCGGCCCGGCGACGCCGACCGGCCGTCCGACCCCGGACACACCGACCGGGATCGAGCCGCTCTCCGGCCGGACGAACGTCGAGCTGATCGGCCCGGCCGGCACCCGGCACACCCTGCTGCTGGAGGTGCGCGAGCCGATGACCGCACTCCAGGTGGAGCTGCGCCTGCTGCGCCCCGTCGTGCTGCCCGGCACGGCTCCGTGGACGAGCCTGCCCGGAGCGGTCACCACCGTCTCCCAGGAGCACGGCACCCTGATCCACCGGTACACCCTGCCGGGCGGGCTGGACATCGAGCCCGGCACGTACGCCTTTGAGGTGCTCGGCACCCGGCTGCCCGGCAGCGGCACGCCCGCGGGCAGCGCCCAGGAGACCTGGAGCGCCTCGGCGTTCGTCCCCTACGGCCGCGATCCGCACGCGGTCGCCGTCCGCGGCGTCTTCGAGTGGCCGCGCGGCTCCTGAGTCCGGCGTCCCGTCGGTGCTTCCCCGCCCCGCGGGGCGGGGAAGCACCGACGCGGGTCAGACCCGGTGGGCGAGTGCCCGCCGCAGGTCGTCCAGTTCGTCGGCGAGCACCCGGCGCACGGTGGGTGTGAGGTCGGTGCGGGCCAGGCACGCCTCGGCCGCCCGGACGGTGCCCGGCAGCGCCAGGCCCGCCGGGAAGAGCGAGTGGCCGAGCGCCTTCACGACCGCGCCGCCGCGTTCGCCGACCGCCGGCATCTGCTCGAAGTACCGCCGCATGTAGGCCTGCTGGAGGTCCGGGCGGCCGGAGCGCCAGAAGCCGTCCGCGGTGGCGACGAGCAGGTGGTTGGAGAGTCCGTCCGGGGTGAACATCGCCTGCCAGGCGCGTTCCTTGGCGGCCGCGTCGGGCAGTGCGGCGCGGGCCCGGGCGGCGCCCTGCTCTCCGGTGTCGCTGGGGTCGGCGGCGAGTTCCGCGGCGATCCGCTCCTCGTCGACCTCGCCCGCGGCGGCCAGCTGCACCAGCGCCGACCAGCGCAGCTCGGCGTCGAAGGGGACCCCGCCGGGCAGGTCACGGCCGTCCAGCCAGCCGGCGAGCTCGGCGACCCGCTCCGGGCCGCGGGCGGTGGCGACGGCGGCGCGCAGCGCGGCGATCCGCAGGCTCTCCCCGGCGTCCGGCCGGGCGAGCACCGCGCGGGCGGCGTCGCCGACCAGGGCCAGCGCGGCGGGCCGGTCGGCGGGGTCGAGGTAGCGGGCGACGACGTGCTCGACGGCGAACTTCAGCACCGCCTCGACGATGGTCACCGCCGTCTCGGCGGGCAGGTGGTCGGCGACCAGCCGCAGGTATCCGGCGGCCGGCAGTTCGGCGGAGCGCGCCAGGTCCCGGGCGTGCTCCCAGAGCACTGCGCGGGCGAGCTCGTCCTGGATCCGGGAGAGCGACGTGCCGACGGTCGCGGCGGAGTGCTCGTCGAGGCGGATCAGCGCCCAGGTGAGGTCGCCGTCGTTGGGCAGCAGCAGGGCCGGGCGGGCCGCGCCGGCCAGCTCCGGCAGCGGGGTGCGGCCGCCGGGGGCGACCTCCGCGTCGATCCGCTCGCGGAGCACCACCGCGTCGTCCGCCCGGTCGTAGACGCCGACCCGCACCCGGTGCGGGCGGGTGCCGTCGTTGACCAGCGCGACCGAGGTGAGCGTGTCGCCCTCGGCCTCGACCTCCAGGCGCAGCGTGTCGACGCCGCTGGTGCGCAGCCAGGCCTCGGCCCAGGCGGGCACGTCCCGGCCGCCGGCGGCGCTCAGCGCGGCGAGGAAGTCGGCGAGGTCGGCGTTGCCCCAGCGGTGTTCGGCGAAGTACGCGTTGAGGCCGGCGAAGAAGGCCTTGTCGCCGAGCCAGTGCACCAGCTGGCGCAGCGCCGAGGCGCCCTTGGCGTAGGAGATGCCGTCGAAGTTGACCAGCGCCTCGGCGACCGAGCCCATCCCGATGGCGGCGACCGGGTGGGTGGAGCCGCGCCGGTCGGCGTCGTAGCCCCAGCCCTTGCGCTTCACCGCGAAGGAGGTCCAGGCGCCGGTGAAGCGGGTGGAGTCGGCGGCCGTCCGGTAGCCGAGCATCTCGGCGAAGGACTCGTTCAGCCACAGGTCGTCCCACCAGGCCATGGTGACCAGGTCGCCGAACCACATGTGCGCCATCTCGTGGCAGACCACCATGGCCCGCATCTCGCGCTGCGCCTCGGTCGGCGCGGAGCGGAAGAGCATCTCGTCGCGGAAGACCACGCAGCCGGGGTTCTCCATCGCCCCCCAGTTGAACTCGGGGACGAAGGCCTGGTCGTACTTCCCGAAGGGGTAGCGCTCGTCGAAGAGGCCGTGCAGCCGGTCGAAGGAGGCCCGGGTGACCTCGAACAGCTCCTCGGCCTCGCGGTCCAGCTCGGCGGCGAGCGAGCGGCGGGCGTACAGGCCGAGCGGGATGCCGTCGTGCTCGGTGCGGACGGCGTGCAGCGGACCGCCGACGACGGTCACCAGGTAGGTGGAGATCGGGCCGGTCGGGGCGATCTCCCAGCGGCCGTCGGGCAGCCGGGCGGAGGTGCCGTTGCCGATCACCGTCCAGTCGTCGGGTGCGGTGACGGTGACGGTGAACGGCGCCTTCAGGTCCGGCTGGTCGAAGCAGGCGAACATCTGCGGCGCGAGGTCGGGGCCGAGGCTGGCGAAGACGTACACGGCGCCGTCGGCGGGGTCGGCGAAGCGGTGCAGGCCCTCGCAGGTGCGCGAGTAGGCCATGTCGGCCTCGACGAGCAGTTCGTTCTCGGCGGCCAGTCCGGGCAGCGCGAGGCGGTTGCCGTCCAGGGCTGCCGTGTCGAGCGGCCGCCCGTTCAGCTCGGCGCGGAGCAGCGCGGCGGGGTGGACGTCGACGAACGAGTCGCGGCCGGGCTCCGTGCAGCCGAACCGGATCACGGCGGTGCTGCGGAAGAGGTCCTCGCCTCGGGTGAGGTCGAGGTCGACGGAGTACGACCGCACGTCGAGAAGCTGGGCACGGACGGCGGCCTCGGAACGTTGCAGAGCTGGCATTCCAGCATGCTTTCCCAGCCGGGCGGGTGCGACAAGCCCTGTTCTCTCACAGCGGGAAGCGCCTGACAGCGGGTCACCCGGCGTCCGGCCGCCGGGGTGCCCTAGGGTGGCCGGGGAGAGGCCCGGACGCCGCGAGGAGCGAGGAGGAGCACCGTGACCACGGTCCTGACCCAGGGCGGGAACGCCCCACTCAACGCCGGCCGGGTGACGGTCGAGGTGACGGCGCCGAAGGCCCTGGACGTCTCCGGCCTGCTGCTGACCGAGGCCGGCAAGGTCCGTTCGGACGACGACTTCGTCTTCTTCAACGCCCCGCACGGCCCCGGGGTCACCCATCGCCCGGGCGGCGGCGGCACGCCCGACGCGATCACCGTGGACACCGCGGCGGTGCCGGACGGCATCGACAAGATCGTGGTGACGGCGAGCCTCGACGAGGCGGGCGCGACCTTCGCCGGCACCGAGCCGACCGCCACCGTGCGGGACGCCGGCAGCGGCGAGGTGCTGGTGACCTTCACCCCGCCCAGACTGAGCAGCGAGACGGCCCTGGTGGTCGTCGAGGTCTACCGCCGCGGCGGTGTCTGGAAGGTCCGCGCGGTCGGCCAGGGCTACGCGAACGGCCTGGCCGGGATCGCCACCGACTTCGGCGTCAACGTGGAGGACCCCGGTCCGGCGGCCGCCGCGGCGCCGCCGCCGATGCCCGCGGCCCCGCCCCTGCAGGCCCCGCCGGTACAGGACATGCAGAAGCCCGCCGCCCCGCCGCAGCCCGCGGCGCCCCCGGCGGCCCCCGCAGCCGCAGCGCCCGCCGTGCCCGCAATGAACAAGGTGACCCTGGACAAGGGCCGGGTCAGCCTCACCAAGGGCGGCTCGGTCTCGCTGGAGAAGGGCGGCAAGCCGTTCCTCTCCGCCGTCCGGATGGGCCTCGGCTGGGAGCCGGCCGGGCGTGGCCGCAACGTCGACCTGGACGCCTCCTGCATCGCCTTCGACGCGCAGCGCAAGAAGCTCGAGACGGCCTGGTTCATGAAGCTGTCGATCTTCAACGGCGCGATCGCGCACTCCGGCGACAACCTCACCGGAGCCGGCGCCGGCGACGACGAGTCCATCACCGTCCACCTGGACGGGCTGCCGCCCGAGGTGTGCGGCCTGGTCTTCGTGGTCAACTCCTTCTCCGGCCAGAAGTTCACCGACGTCAAGAACGCCTACTGCCGTCTGCTCGACGCCGGCAGCGGCCAGGAGCTGGTCCGCTTCGACCTCACCCATGCCGAGTCGCGCACCGGCGTCGCCATGTGCAAACTCGTCCGCCAGTTCTCCGGCGAATGGGTGATGACCGCCCTCGGCGAGTACGTCGACGCCAAGACCGCCCGCGGCATGGTCGACCCCGCCGCCCGCATGCTCTAGCAGCCCCGCAGCACGGCATGACGAAGGGGACGGGCGCCCACACGCCCGTCCCCTCCTCGGACCGGTCGGTCCTACATCCCCCGCGGCAGACGGTGCGATCAGCCGCGGGTGGCCATGGCGCGCAGGAAGAAGGTCAGGTTCGCCGGGCGCTCGGCGAGGCGGCGCATGAAGTAGCCGTACCACTCCTGGCCGTAGGGCAGGTAGACGCGCATGGTGTTGCCCTCCTCCGCGAGGCGCAGCTGCTCCTCGGGGCGGATGCCGTACAGCATCTGGTACTCGAAGCTGTCGGTGTCGCGCTTGTTCCACTCGGCGAGCTGGCCGGCGATGCGGACCATGCGCGGGTCGTGGCTGGCGATCATCGGGTAGCCCTCGCCGCCCATGAGCACCTTGAGCGCGCGGACGTAGGCGAGGTCGACCTGCTCCTTGCCCTGGAAGGCGACCGACTCGGGCTCCTTGTAGGCGCCCTTGCAGAGGCGGACGCGGGAGCCGGCGTGCGCGAGGTCGCGGCAGTCGGCCTCGGTGCGGCGCAGGTAGGCCTGGAGGACGACGCCGAGCCACGGGAAGTCGGCGCGCAGCTCGCGGGCGATCTCCAGGGTGGAGTCGGTGGTGGTGTGGTCCTCCATGTCGAGGGTCACCGTGGTGCCGGCCGCGGCGGCGGCCTCGCAGATCCGCCGGGCGTTCTCCAGCGCGATCTTCTCGCCGTCCGCGGGGAGGAACTGGCCGACCGCGGAGAGCTTGACCGAGACCTCGGCGTTCGCCGCGAGGCCGGTCTCCTTCAGGGCCGCCAGCAGGTGCTCGTACGCCTCCGCGGTGCCCGCCGCCTGGGCGGCGTCGGCGGTGTCCTCACCGAGGTGGTCCAGGGTCACCCTGCGGCCGCTGGCCACGAGTTCGGCGGTGGCGTCGATGCCCTGCTGCAGGGTCTCGCCGGCGACGAAGCGCTTGACGATGGCCTGGGTCGGCGGGAACTTCTCGACGACGGTGCGCACCTGCGGGGAGCGGGACGCTGCGAGGAGGGCGGAACGGAGCATCGGTGACTCCTGGGCTTTCTTCCGGAGTGGTGGAGAGGGCGGCGCGGCGGCCCTCAGGGGGTGTCGCGCGCAGCGCGTCCCGCGAGGGTGGCGGTGGGCGACGGGTGGGAGGGGGCCGCCGCACCGGGGTGCAACGGGGTGTCAGCCCATGTGCGGGTAGCGGTAGTCCGTCGGCGGGACGAACGTCTCCTTGATGGAGCGGGTGGACGTCCAGCGCATCAGGTTCTGCTTGGCGCCGGCCTTGTCGTTGGTGCCGGAGGCGCGGCCGCCGCCGAAGGGCTGCTGGCCGACGACGGCACCGGTCGGCTTGTCGTTGATGTAGAAGTTGCCGGCGGCCTGGCGCAGCACGTGCATGGCGTGCTGCACGGCCTCGCGGTCCTGGGCGATGATCGAGCCGGTCAGCGCGTACGCGGCGACCGACTCCATCTGCGCCAGCATCTCGTCGTACTTCTCGTCCTGGTAGACGTGCACGGCGAGGATCGGGCCGAAGTACTCGTCGCGGAAGTACTCGCTCGCCGGGTCCTCGCAGACCAGGACGGTCGGGCGGACGAAGTAGCCGACCGAGTCGTCGTAGGTGCCGCCGGCCAGGACCTCGACCTTCGGGTCGGCCTTGGCGCGGTCGATCGCGGCCTTGTTCTTGGCGAAGGAGCGGTCGTCGATGACGGCGCCCATGAAGTTGGACAGGTCGCAGACGTCGCCCATGGTGAGCCACTCGACCTCGTCGCGGAACTCGTCCTTCAGCTCGGCCCAGAGCGAGGCCGGGACGTAGGCGCGGGAGAGCGCCGAGCACTTCTGGCCCTGGAACTCGAAGGCGCCGCGGGTCATCGCGGTCTTCAGCACGGCCTTGTCGGCGGACGGGTGGGCGACCAGGAAGTCCTTGCCGCCGGTCTCGCCGACGATCCGCGGGTAGGTGCGGTAGCCGGCGATGTTGGTGCCGACCTCGCGCCACAGGTGCTGGAAGGTGGCGGTGGAGCCGGTGAAGTGGATGCCGGCGAGCGCGGGGTGCTTGAGGGCGACCTCGGAGACGGCCAGGCCATCGCCGGTGACCATGTTGATGACGCCCTTGGGCAGGCCGGCGGCCTCCAGCAGCTGCATCAGGTAGTGCGCGGCGAACTGCTGCGTCGGGGAAGGCTTCCAGATCACCACGTTGCCCATCAGCGCGGGCGCGGTCGGCAGGTTGCCGGCGATCGCGGTGAAGTTGAACGGGGTGATCGCGTAGACGAAGCCCTCCAGCGGGCGGTGGTCGCTGCGGTTCCACACGCCGTCCGAGGAGATCGGCTGCTCGGAGATGATCTGCCGGGCGAAGTGCACGTTGAAGCGCAGGAAGTCGACCAGCTCGCAGGGGGTGTCGATCTCGGCCTGCTGCGCGGTCTTGGACTGGCCGAGCATGGTGGCGGCGGCCAGGGTCTCGCGCCAGGGGCCGGCCAGCAGGTCGGCGGCCTTGAGGAAGATCGCGGCGCGGGAGTCGAAGGAGAGCGCCTGCCACGCCGGGGCGGCGGCGAGGGCGGCCTCGACCGCGTCCTGCGCGTCGTCCCGGGTCGCGTTGCGCAGGGTGCCGAGGCGGGCGGCGTGGTTGTGCGGCTGGACGACGTGGATCTCGTCGCCGCCGCCCATCCGGTGCTCGCCACCGATGGTCATGGTGAGCTGGAGCGGCTCCTGGCCACCCAGCTCCTTCAGCTTCGCCTCCAGGCGGGCCCGTTCCGGGCTGCCGGGGGCGTAGCTGTGGACCGGCTCGTTCACCGGCGCGGGGACCTGGGTCACAGCATCCATGGCGCGCACGCTCTCCTTCTCGTCATGGGTCGGCCGGCGGGGGTCGCACGTCGGCCATGCGGCAACGCTATGCCGCGGCCGGGGTCCGCTTGATTGGCCGGGCCGCCAAAGTGCGGCCGATACCCTTGTACGTGTGAACAGACCCGCCGACCGGCCGAAGGCCGCCGCCCGATGAGCGCCGCCCGCTCCGTGCCCGGGGCCGCCCGGTGACCGCCGTTCCGGGCCTGCCGCTGCGGCAGCTGCTGATGTCGCTGGGCGAGCCGCTGGTCGAGCTGCAGGCCGCCCCGGCCGGCCTGGACGTGCCGGTGCGCGACGTCGCGATCCTCGACCCGGAGGAGCCGCCCGCGGCCGGCCCCGGCGAGCTGGTGCTGGCGATCGGCGTCCGCGGCCGGGCCGCCCTGCCGGTGCTCCGCGCGGCGGGCCGGGGCGGGGCCGCGGCGGGTCGCCGTCAAACTGGATGCGGGCGGCGTGCCGGACGCGCTGCGGGAGGCCGCGGCGGAGGCGGGGGTGGCGCTGCTGTCCGTCCGCCCGGAGACCCGCTGGGAGCACCTCGACGGGCTGGCGCGGATGCTGATCGCCGGCCCCGACACCCCGGAGGCCGCCGAGCCGAACGCCGGCGACCTGTTCTCGCTCGCGCAGACGGTCGCGGTGCTCACCCACGGCGTGGTCTCCATCGAGGACACCTCCAGCCGGGTGCTCGCCTACTCGCGCTCCTCCGACTCGGACGAGCTGGACGACCTGCGCCGGCTGTCCATCCTCGGGTGGCAGGGCCCGGAGCCGTACCTGTCCAAGCTGCGCGAGTGGGGCGTCTTCCAGCACCTGCGCGGCTCGGACGCGGTGATCGAGATCGACGCCCACCCGGACCTCGGCATCCGCCGGCGCCTCGCGATCGGCATCCGGGCCGGTGCCCAGCCGCTGGGCACCATCTGGGTCCAGGAGGGCGCGCAGCCGCTGGCCGAGCAGTCCGAACAGGCGCTGGTCGGCGCCGCACGGGTGGCGGCCGGGCAGCTGGTGCGGCGGCGGCGCGAGCTCTCCGCGGACGTCCGGCTGACCCGCACCCTGCTCACCGGCCTGCTGGAGGGCTCGACCGGACCGCAGTCGCTGGCCACCCACCTCGGCCTCGGCCTGCGCCGCCCGGCGACCGTCCTGGCCTACGCCGCCGACTCCCCCACCGAGGGCGCCGACCCCGAGCTCACCCGCGCCGAGGTGATCGGCCTGATCTCGGTGCACGCCGCGGCCCGGCACCGCGGGGCACTGCTCGCCCCGATCGAGTCCCGGGTCTACGTGCTGCTGCCCGAGCTGCCGCCCGCGCTGCCCGCGGCCACCCTGCGCGGCTGGGCGCAGGAGGTGGTCGACGCGGCGCAGGAGCACCTCGGGGTGCGGCTGCGGGCGGCGATCGGCACCACCGTGGACGGCCTGGCGAAGGTGACCGAGTCCCGGGCGCAGGCCGACCGCATCCTGGACGCGATGGTCCGCGGCGGGGTCGCCCGCCAGGTCGCGGCGCTCTCCGACGTCCAGGCGGAGGTGCTGGTCAGCGAGGTGCTGGCGCTGCTGCAGGAACACACCGGGCTGCGCGACCCGCGGCTGACCGAGCTCGCCGAGTACGACCGGAAGCACGGCACCCGGCTCGCCGAGTCGGTGCTGGCCTGGCTGGACGCGCTCGGCGAGGTCCGGGTCGCCGCGGACGCCCTGCACATCCACCCCAACACCCTGCGCTACCGGGTCCGCCGGGCCGAGCAGATCACCGGCCTCGACCTCGCCCAGCCGCAGCAGCGGCTGCTGGCGATGCTGCAACTGCGGCTGCCCGCCGAGGACGCCTGACGGGGCGTCGACGACGGGCAGCGCGCGGAGGGTTGCGGCCGGCCCGCGGGCCGGGTCCGGTCAGTGGCGGCGCAGGCGGTGCCACGGGCCGGTGATCGCGAGCATGATGCCCGGCTCCTGGATGTTGGCGAACAGCGTCTCGCCGTCGGCCGAGAAGGTGACACCGGTGAACTCACTGAACTCCGGCTTCTCCGCGGTGCCGAGGTTGAGCTCGTTGCGGGCGATCGGGAAGGTCCGGCCCTCGTCCGTGGTGCCGAACAGGTGCTGCTGGCCCTCGCCGTCCTCGGCGATCACCAGGCCGCCGTGCGGGGAGACGGTGATGTTGTCCGGGCCGTCGAAGTTGCCGTTGTCCGCCCACACGTCCTTGTTGACGCCGAGCAGCACCTTCAGGGTGACGGTGCGGCGGGCCGGGTTGTAGAACCACACCTGGCCGTCGTGCTGGACGGGGCTCTCCTCGCGGGCGTAGCTCGCCACGAAATAGGTGCCGCCGTCACCCCACCACATGCCCTCCAGCTTGCGGGAGCGGGTGATCTCGCCGTCCTTGAACTGCTTGCGGACGGAGACCGTCTTCGCGTCGCGGTCCGGCACCTTCACCCAGTCCACGCCGTACGTGGTGCCGATCGCCGTCGCGCGGGACAGGTCGTCGACCGGCTTGCCGTGCGAGTCGAAGCACTTGAAGGCCTCCAGCACGCCGGCGTCGTCGGCCAGCGTGCGCAGCTTGCCCCGGCCGTGGTGGAAGCCGGCCGGCGGGGTCCAGCGGTAGAGCAGGCCGTTCGGGCCGGACGCGTCCTCGGTCAGGTAGACGTGGCCGCGCTTCGGGTCGACCACCGCCGCCTCGTGCGGGTAGCGGCCGAAGGCCTTGACCGGCTTCGGGTCGCGGTTGGCGTCCTGGTCGTACGGGTCCACCTCGAAGATGTAGCCGTGGTCCTTGGTCATGCCGTTCTGGCCGGCCCTGTCCTCGGTCTCCTCACCGGACAGCCAGGTGCCCCACGGGGTGGCACCGCCCGCGCAGTTGGTGGAGGTGCCGGCGATGCCGACCCACTCACGGACCTGCTTGCCGTGCCTGGCGACCTCGACGACGGTGCAGCCGCCGGCCGCGGTCGGGTCGTAGACGTGGCCCTCCAGCAGCGGCACGGGGTGCGGCCAGTTGGCACGCCTGCCCTTCAGCTCGTGGTTGTTGACCAGCAGGGTTGCGCCGTGCCGGCCGGGGAAGGCCGCGGTGCCGTCGTGGTTGCTGGGCGTCGACTCGCCGGTGACCAGCGTGGTCCTGCCGGTGTGGGTGATGATCCGGTACCTGAAGCCCTTGGGCAGGGCCAGGATGCCGTCCGGGTCGGAGACGAGCGGGCCGTAGCCGAGCGCGGTGTGCGCGCCCTTCCCGGCCGCCGGGGCGTCGCCGCCGAGCGGGGCCGCGATCGCGCCTGGGGCGGTGGCCAGCACCTCGGCACTGCCGGCGATGAGGACACCGGCCCCGAGCACGGTCGAGCGGTTCACGAAGTCCCGGCGGGACAGCGACATGTCGGTCACTCCTGAGGGTGGGCGTACGGGAAGGACGCGCAGCAGACTCTTCGCGGCGGGTGAACCCGGTGTGAACCGGGGGCTGCGGCGCAGTGGTGTTTTGCCGTCCTCATGCGAACCCATGACCTGCTCTTCACCTTCGCCGCCGTCGGCACCGGCCGCCACAACCGCCCTTCGAGCCGCCCGTACGCGCCGCCGGCTCAGCCGCGGCGCAGGCCCCGCCAGTCCTCCCAGGCCGCCAGCCACGCCTCCTCGGCGCCGTCCGGACCGCCCGGCGCGCCGCCCGCCCACAGCCGCGCCCAGGCCAGCTGCGCCGACAGGCTCGGCACCTCACTGGCGAAGACGGTGTACCGGACGGACTCCGCGACCGCCGCCTCGCCCTCCGCAGTCCCCACCAGCCAGTCCGTCCGCTGCGCCAGCCGGGTCAGCTGGTTGACCAGCGCGGACACCGCCTCCACCGCCTCCTGGCGGGACTCCGAGGCCAGCCGCATCTGCTGCCGCACCGCCGACTCCCAGCACTCCGCCCCGGCCTCGCCGCGCAACCGCCGCGGGATCCGGCCGGCGCGCCGCGAACAGAGCTGCGCCTCCACCGCGATGGCCTCCTGGATGCCGTGGTCGACCACCGCCCGGTGGGCGTCCAGCCCGGTGGCCGGCGGCAGCTCCCGCTCCTCCACCGGGACGGCGCGCCGCCATTGACGCTCCGTCATCTTCCGGGCCTGCGCGGTGCGGCCGCGGACGAACGGCTCGACGTCGAGGACCCTGAGCAGCTCGACCCCGTCCGGCGGCAGGCCCCGCGCGGTGACGGTCACGGCGACACCGTCCAGCTGCAGCCGGCCGGCCCAGACCGGTGCGCCCCCGGCGGCCGGGGCGGTGCCGTCGGGCCCGACCGGCCGGCGGTCCTCGTGGATCTCCACCGGGCAGGGCTCGCCGTCGAGGGAGATCCAGCCGCGCAGTGCCCGGGTCAGCCCGGGGCCGTCGCCCTCGTCGATGCCCACCTGGTCGTAGACGCGGTCGCGCTCGTCCTCGACGACGTCCTCCAGCTCCGGCAGCGGCAGCACCCGGTCGGGCTCGGCGGGATCGGCGGCGCGCTGGGTGCGGACGGTGACGTGCGGGCCCCGCGGGTCCGTCCAGTCGCCGGAGCGCAGCTCGACCCAGCGGAGCCGGCCGTCGAGCACCTCGTACCCGGCCAGGCAGGCGCGGTCGGCGGGGCCGTCGGTGCCGGGACCGACGGCGGCGTAGAACGGGAAGTCCGCGCCAAACAGCACCCTGCGGTCGCGCTCCTCGTGCTCCTCGTGCTCCTCGTGCTCCTCGTGCTCCTCGTGCTCCTCGTGCTCCCGGGGCTCCCGGGGCTCGCTGCCGTCCCGATGCCCGGGTCCGCGCGGGGGGCCGGCCGGGGTGTCCTCGGGGTCGTGGGGCCCACCCACCTGCTGTCTGGTCATGCTCGCCGCACCCCCGGTCCTCGCCGCGCCGTCCGCGGCGGCCGCCGGGCGCCGACCCCCCGACCACCGCACCGCGTCCGCCCCACGATACGGGTCGGCGCACCTGGCAGGCCATCAGGCCGCACGACCCGCCGACCGCCCGGGAACACCCGCCGGATGTCGGCGGTGCTGCCTACCCTGAGCGGCATGACTTCGACCACCGACTTCCCGGCCCGGATCAGCATCGTCACCCTCGGGGTCACCGACCTGGGCCGGTCCACGGCCTTCTACGAGGCGCTGGGCTGGCGCCGCTCGGCCGCGTCCAGCCCGGAGATCGTCTGGTTCCGCACCGCCGACTCGGTCCTCGGCCTGTTCCCCACCGACGAGCTGGCCGCCGACGCCGGGGTCCCGGCGGCCGGTGAGCCGTCCTTCCGCGGGGTGACCCTCGCCGTGAACCTGGAGTCCACCGCCAAGGTGGACGCCGCACTGGCCACCGCCGTCGCCGCCGGCGCCACGGTGGTCAAGCCCCCGACCGCCACCTCCTGGGGCGGCTACTCCGGCTACTTCGAGGACCCGGACGGCCACCTCTGGGAGCTGGCCCACAACCCCTTCTTCCCCTTCACCGAGGACGGCAGCCTCGACCTGCCGTAGGAGTCGTCCCAAAGGTGCTCAACGGTCGATTCAGGGGCGTGTGGGGCACCTACGGCTGCCCGATCGCCTTTGAGGACGACTCCCAGGGCCTGCCGGGCTCCGAGTGGCGGCGCCCCGCCGGCCGTCGACCGGTGGGGCGCCCGCGGCGGACGGGCCGTTACCCGTGGCCCTGCTGCGACTTGGCCTTGAAGGCGGCCTTGCGGGCCTCCTTGGCGACGGTGCGGTCGGTGTGGAGTTCGCCGACGGTGTCGAGCACCAGGGCGGTGTAGGGGTGCGGCACCCGCCAGAGTTCGCCGAAGTAGGAGGCGGGGTTGTCGGTCACCGGCAGGCCGGCGACCAGCTCGCGCAGCTGGCCGGCGTCTCCGCGGCCGACCAGCAGCACGGCCGCGAAGTGGTCGACGGTCCGCCAGAGGGCGACCGGCCGCTCGGCGGCGGCGACGTCGTGGCCGTGGGTGCGCAGCAGCTCGCGGGCGAGCCCACCGAGCTCCGGGTCGTCGACGACCTCGGTGAGGGCGGTGTCCCCGGCCTCGCCGAGCTCGTCGAGGGCGGCCGCGGTGTACATCCGCCGCACCGGGCTGTGCGCGTCCAGTCCGCGGGAGGCGGCGAGCAGTTCGCGGGCACCCTCCAGCGGCTCGCGCCGGGCGAGCCAGACCTGGACCTCCCGTTCGGGCAGCACGTTCGGGGACTCGGCGAGCCCCCGCAGCAGCGCGGCGGCGTCGCCCTGGGCGAGGTCGCCGATCAGCGGGGCGTCGTAGCCGTCGGCGAGCAGCCACTCGCGGACGCCGTACTGGCCGAGCGGGGTGAGCCGGACGAGGCCGAAGCGGGCGGCGTCCTCCTCGGTGGGTTCCCCTGCGGCCGCCTCGGCGCCCTCTCCCGCCTCCCCGTCCTCTTCCTCCTCCTCGAAGAGTTCCGGGTCGATCGGCCGGTGCTCGACCAGGCCCAGTTCGGCGAGGTCGGCGAGCATCGGGTCGAGTTCGACCATGAGGTCGGTGATCTGGCCGAGCATCTCCTCGTCGGGCTCCTCGCCCTCGGGGACGACCAGCAGTGCGGCGAGCACGCCCAGCGGCACGGTCTCCTCGCCGGGCTCGGCGAACGCGGTCAGCTCGTACAGCACCTGGAGCGCCTCGTCGAGGAGCTCCGCGGCGGCCTCGCTGGCCTCCTCGACCTCGGCGAGCGCGCTCTCGGCGGCCTCCTCGTCCTCGGTGTCCCCGCCGGCCCCCGTCCCCTGGCCCTCCCCCTCGTCCGTGCCCTCGATGTCGAGCAGGTCGGTGTCGACGGCGAGCTCCCGGACGATGCCGGCCGCGGTGAGCCACAGGTCGAGGACGGTGGCCGGGTCGCCGGCCTCGGCGTCCGCGACCTCCTCCATGGGGACGGCCACGTGCTCGCCGGCCTGGGTGGTGCCGAGCTCGACCAGGTCGAGGTCGCACGCCAGCGACCAGGCCCGCAGCACCTCGACCACGGCCTCCTCGGACACCTCGCCCTCCTCCGGGGCGAGCCCGATCAGCCGGGCGGCCGGGCCGCGGTCGTCCTCCACCAGGTCGCCGAACTCGTCGACGACCCGGTGCGGCGCGGCCCAGCGGGCCAGCTTGACCGCCTGGGCGATCAGCGGGACGGCCAGCGCGGCGGCGGCGAGCTCCGTCTCCGGGGGCAGCGCGATCGGCGGGACGAGCACCGCGGTGTCGTCGAGGTCCTCGTCGTCCTCGTCGCGGCCGCCGGCCCCGTACAGCTCGGCCAGGTCGTAGTCGGCGGGCAGCAGGCTCTCGGCGGGTGCCGCCTGCGGCCCGGCACCGGCCGAGTGGTCAGGGGTGTTGCGGCGTCGTCCGGCCATCGTTGGCGATCTCCCGTGGTGGCTGTGGTAGGCCCGGGCCGTCGCGTGTCGGCCCATCCACTCAGCGTATCGGGCGGCGCGGCCCGCTGCCGTGCCCGTGGAGCGCGCGCCGCCCGGGTGTGACGGAAAACCGCCGGTCGCCGGGGGTCCGGACGGCCCGGCGGCCCCGGTCGGGCGCGTAAACTGCTGCGGGCGCCGCGCACACCCCGCGCGGGCCCCTCGGGCAACGAAGCCCTCCTCCCTCCGTTCCCTCCCACGGGCCGGAGGGTCCGTACGCTCACCGCGCCGCCCGGGCTCGTTGTCGCGGCCGCCACCCCTGGCCACGTCGTCCCCGGTGGTGCCCGGCCACAGGAGACCCCTGCCATGGCGGACCTCTCCCCCGCCGGCCCCGGCCTGCGCTCCGCGCAGTTCCCCGGACGCCGACTGTCGGAGGCCCTGCTCCCCCCGGAACTCGCGCCGCGCGCGCAGCTCCGCCTCGCCGCGATCAGCCGCTGGAACGCGCTGCGCGGCATCCGCGTCGGCCTGGTGGCCGGCGCCCTGCTGCTGATGCTGGTCGGCGCCAACCTGGCCACGCCGATCTACCCGCTGCTGCAGCAGCAGCTCGGCCTGACGCCGCTGCACACCACCGTGCTGTTCACGGTGTACGTCTTCGCGCTCGTCCCGGTGCTCGCCGTGGTCGGCCACTGGTCGGACCACCTGGGCCGGCGGGCGCTGATCCTGCCGGCGGTGGGGCTGGCCGCGGTCGGCGACCTGATGTTCGCCAACGCGCACGGCTTCGGCCTGCTGGTGGCCGGCCGCGCCGTCCAGGGCGTGGCGGTCGGCCTGTCGACCGGGGCCGCCGGTGCGGCGCTCGGCGACCTGCTGCCGGACCGGCCGTCGCTGGCCGCGAAGCTGACCCTGGCCTGTTCGGCGGGCGGCGTGGCGCTCGGCCCGGTGGTCGGGGCGACCCTCGCCACCGGTGCGCACCCGCTGCTGACCCCGTTCCTGCTGCACGCGCTGGCGCTGCTGGCGCTGTGCGTGCCGCTGGCGGTGGTGCACCCGCGGATGCCCGGCCGGGAGCGCCCGCCTGCGACGCCGCCGCGCATCACCACCCCGGCCCACCTGCGTCCGCAGCGGCTGCGGCTGCCGCGCCGGGGCCGGCGGACCTTCCTGCTGGCGGCCGGCGCCGGCTTCGTCTCGTACGCGGTGTTCGGGGTGTACCTGTCGCTGGCGCCGGCCTTCGCCGCGCGGCTGCTGCACACGGACTCGCACCTGACCGGCGCGGTGGTCGCGGCACTGCTGCTGGGCTCCTCCGCGGCGGCGCAGCTGCTGGTGCCGCCGACCTCGGACCGGCCGGTGATCGCCGCGGGCCTCGGCGGGCTGGCGACCGGCCTCGTGCTGGTGGTGGCCGCCGGGTACACGGGCACGCCGGCACTGCTGTTCATCGGCAGCGTGCTGGGCGGGGCCTGCCAGGGCGTGGCGTTCCGCTCGCTGTTCACCGCCGCGGTCTCGGCGATGGACCCGGAGCGCCGGGGCAGTGAGCTGTCGGCGCTCTGGGTGATCGTCTACCTGGGCAGTTCGCTGCCGATCGTGGCGGTCGGCTGGCTGACCCAGCGCTACGGCCTGCTGCCCGCGGTGAGCGGCTTCGCTGCCGTGGCGGCGCTGGTCTGCCTCGGGCTGGCGGGCGCGGTGCTGCTGCCGCGGGGTGCCCGCAGGCCGTAGTAGTTGTTGTTGTCGTCCTCGACGAAGGCCCGGACGCTTCCGCTGACCAGGCCGAGCACCAGGAAGACCACCACGAGCGCCTTGGCGCCGCCCGAGAGGATCAGCGGGCGGGTAGCGGAACGGGCTGCCGCCACCGGCGGCAGCCCGTCGTCGCCGAAGAGCCGCTTGGGGTAGGCCGAGGTGAGCATCAGTACATAGGCGCTGAAGCGCATCGCGTAGCGGAGGGTCGCGGCGGTCGCGCCGAACAGCGGTTCGGGCATCCGGCCGAGGATCAGCGCGATCAGCCAGATGACGAAGGCGGCCGCGTACCAGCCGCTGAGCACCAGGCTCTGCACGATGGCCGCCGGGATCATCAGGATCAGGCGGAAGAAGACGGCGAGCCGGTTCAGTTCGCCGGGCCGCAGCTCCACCCGGACGGGGTAGTCCTCGGGGCGCCAGGCGAACGGCGGGTAGTCGTCGACCAGCAGCATGGCGGAGGCCCGCACCCGGGTGTCCCAGCCGACGAAGCCCGAGAGGTACTCCTCGATCGGCTCCGGCAGTCGGCCGAGGAAAAGGGCGCCGAACCAGCCGACGATGACGGCCGGGATCGCCAGCACCCCCAGCACCCACACCACGATGAACTGCGGGATCAGCAGCAGCCAGCGAAGCAGGATCGTCCAGCGCCGCTGCGGCCCGGCCTTCGGGATGTCCAGCTCGGGGAGGAATTCCAGCGGCATGCTGCCCTGGGGGACCTGCCAACTGCCCGTCGCCACGCTGTGCTCCTGCCCTCGACCGGTGCGGACGAGGGGATGACATTCCCGGTCGGGGCGGCCGGCGACACCTGCCCGGACCCGTACGGCGCAAAGGGACGCCCCGGCCGGGAACGCCGCCGCCCCCGGCCCGGCGAGCAGGACGGGGGCGGCGGGCTGCACCGCGCGGGACGCGGATCAGACGTTGAAGCCGAGGGCGCGGAGCTGGTCGCGGCCCTCGTCGGTGATCTTGTCGGGGCCCCACGGCGGCATCCAGACCCAGTTGATCCGCAGGTCCTTGACCAGGCCGTCGGTGGCGGTCTTCGCCTGGTCCTCGATGACGTCGGTCAGCGGGCAGGCCGCCGAGGTGAGCGTCATGTCGACGGTCGCCACGTCGTCCTCGTCGATGTGGATGCCGTAGATCAGGCCGAGGTTGACCACGTCGATGCCGAGCTCGGGGTCGACGACGTCCATCAGGGCCTCGTGGAGGTCCTCGACGGACACCGTGCCGGCGGTGGTGAAGGCGACGGGGGTGTCGGCCTGGGGCTCGGCGGCCTGCTCGGCCGGGGTCTCGCTGTCACTCATGGGAGAGTCCGTCCGTTTCAGTCGTTGATGGCGGGCTGCTCGCCCAGGGCCTTGGCGGTGGCGTCCTTCCAGGCCATCCAGCTGAGCAGGGCGCACTTGACCCGGGCCGGGTACTTGGAGACGCCGGCGAACGCGACGGCGTCCTCCAGCACCTCCTCGTCGCCCTCGGCCTGGCCCTTGCTCTGCATCAGCTGCAGGAAGGCCTCCTGGACGGCCTGCGCCTCGCCGACGCTCTTGCCGACCACCAGGTCGTTCAGCACCGAGGCGCTGGCCTGGCTGATCGAGCAGCCCTGCGACTCGTAGCTGACGTCCGCCACGGTCGCGCCGTCGAGCTTCACCCGCAGGGTGATCTCGTCGCCGCAGGTGGGGTTGACGTGGTGCACCTCGGCGTCGCCCTCCCGCAGCCCCTTGCCGTGGGGGTTGCGGTAGTGGTCCAGGATGATCTCCTGGTACATCGAGTCGAGCTTCATCCCGTCACCTCAGCCGAAGAAGTTGCGGACGTGGTGCAGACCGTCGATCAGCGCGTCGACCTCGCCCGGCGTCGAGTACAGGTAGAACGACGCCCTGGTGGTCGCCGGAATTCCGTACCGCAGGCAGACCGGCCGCGCGCAGTGGTGGCCGACGCGCACGGCGATGCCCTGCTCGTCGAGCACCTGGCCCACGTCGTGCGGGTGGATGTCGCCGAGCGTGAAGGAGATCGCGGCGCCGCGGTCCACGGCCGTGCGCGGGCCGATGATCCGCAGGTCCGGGACCTCCAGCAGGCGCTCGATCGCGTACTCGGTGATCGCGTGCTCGTGGGCGGCGATCTTGTCCATGCCGATCGCCGACAGGTAGTCGACGGCCGCGCCGAGGCCGACCGCCTGGGCGATCGGCGGGGTGCCGGCCTCGAACTTGTGCGGCGCCGGGGCGTAGGTGGACGAGCCCATGGTGACGGTCTCGATCATCTCGCCGCCGCCGAGGAACGGCGGGAGGTCCTCCAGCAGCTCCTGACGGCCCCACAGCACGCCGATGCCGGTCGGGGCGAGCATCTTGTGGCCGGTGAAGGCGACGAAGTCGGCCTCCAGCGCCTGCACGTCCAGCACCATGTGCGGGGCGGCCTGCGAGGCGTCGATCACGACCAGCGCACCGACCGACTGGGCCTTGCGGACGATGGCCTCGACCGGGTTGAGCGTGCCCAGCAGGTTGGAGACCAGGGTGAAGGAGACCACCTTGGTCTTCTCGGTGATCAGCTCGTCGATGTTCGACAGGTCGAGCCGGCCCTCGTCGGTCAGCCCGAACCACTTCAGCTTCGCGCCGGTGCGCTGCGAGAGCAGCTGCCACGGGACGATGTTGGAGTGGTGCTCCATCTCGGTGATCACGATCTCGGCGTCCGCGTCGACGCGGTAGGGCTCGTCGGCCCAGCCGAGCATGTTGGCGACCAGGTTGAGCGACTCCGAGGCGTTCTTGGTGAAGATCACCTCGTCCCGGCTCGGCGCGTTGACGAAGGCCGCGACCTTGTCGCGGGCGCCCTCGTACAGCGCCGTGGCCTCCTCCGCCAGCACGTGCACGCCGCGGTGCACGTTGGCGTTGTGCCGCTCGTAGTACGCGTTCAGCGCCTCCAGCACCTGGCGCGGCTTCTGCGAGGTGGCCGCGTTGTCCAGGTAGACCAGCGGCTTGTCGTCGTGCAGCAGGCGCTGCAGGACGGGGAAGTCCTTGCGGATCGCGTCGGTGTCGAGGAGCCCGGTCAGCGCCGAGCCGGTATGAGTCGTCGTCACTCGGAAGCGCCGCCCTTCACGTAGCTCTCGTAGCCCTCTTCCTCCAGCTTGTCGGCCAGCTCGGCACCGCCGGACTCGACGATGCGGCCTGCCGCGAAGACGTGGACGTGGTCGGGCTTGATGTACCGCAGGATGCGGGTGTAGTGGGTGACCAGCAGGGTGCCGACCTCGCCGGTCGAGCGGACCCGGTTGATGCCCTCGGAGACGATGCGCAGCGCGTCGACGTCGAGGCCGGAGTCGGTCTCGTCGAGGATCGCGATCTTCGGCTTGAGGAGCTCCAGCTGGAGGATCTCGTGCCGCTTCTTCTCACCGCCGGAGAAGCCCTCGTTGACGTTGCGCTCGGCGAAGGCCGGGTCCATCTGGAGCGCGGCCATGGCCTCCTTGACCTCCTTCACCCAGGTGCGCAGCTTGGGGGCCTCGCCGCGGATCGCGGTGGCCGCGGTGCGCAGGAAGTTGGAGACCGAGACGCCGGGGACCTCGACCGGGTACTGCATGGCCAGGAAGACGCCCGCGCGGGCCCGCTCGTCGACGGACATCGCCAGGACGTCCTCGCCGTCCAGCAGCACCGAGCCGCCGGTCACGGTGTACTTCGGGTGCCCGGCCAGCGAGTAGGCGAGGGTGGACTTGCCGGAGCCGTTGGGGCCCATGATGGCGTGGGTCTCGCCCTGCTTCACTGTCAGGTCGACGCCGCGGAGGATCTCGCGCGGGCCGGTCTCGGCCTCGACGGAGACGTGCAGGTCGCGGATTTCAAGCGTTGCCATGGGGACTCAGGACTCCTGGTTGACGGAGACGAGCACATCGTCCCCTTCGATCTTTACGGGGTAGACGGCGACCGGCTTGGTGGCGGGCAGCCCGGACGGCTTGCCGGTGCGCAGGTCGAAGCTCGATCCGTGCAGCCAGCACTCGATCATGCAGTCCTCGACCTCGCCCTCGGACAGCGAGACGTTGGCGTGCGAGCAGGTGTCGTTGACGGCGAACACGCCCTCGTCGGTGCGGACCACCGACACCGCGACACCGTTGAGCTCGACCCGGCGGGGGACGTCCTCGGCCAGGTCGCTCAGCGAACACGCACGGAGGAAACTCATGCGACCGTCGCTTCCAGCTCGGCCTCGATCTTCTCCATCAGGTGGTCCTGGATCTCGGCGATGCCGATCTGCTGGACGAGCTCGGCGAAGAAGCCGCGGACCACCAGGCGGCGGGCCTCCTCGGCCGGGATGCCGCGGGCCTGCAGGTAGAACAGCTGCTCGTCGTCGAAGCGGCCGGTCGCGGAGGCGTGGCCGGCGCCGACGATCTCGCCGGTCTCGATCTCCAGGTTCGGGATCGAGTCGACCCGGGCGCCGTCGGTGAGCACCAGGTTGCGGTTGTGCTCGTAGGTGTCGGTGCCCACGGCGGCGGCGCGGATCAGCACGTCGCCGACCCAGACCGCGTGCGCGTCCTGGCCCTGCAGGGCGCCCTTGTAGACCACGTTGGACCGGCAGTGCGGGGTGTCGTGGTCGATGACCAGGCGGTGCTCCAGGTGCTGGCCGGCGTCGGCGAAGTACAGGCCGAAGAGCTCGGCCTCGCCGCCGGGCGCCGCGTAGGTCACCCGCGGGTGGATGCGGACCAGGTCGCCGCCGAAGGTGACCGCGACGGACTTGAAGGTGGCGTCGCGGCCGACCAGGGCGGTGTGCTGGGCGGCGTGCACCGCGTCGCGCTCCCAGTCCTGGACGGAGACGAAGGTCAGCTTGGCGCCCTCGCCGACGAGCAGCTCGACGTTGGCGGCGCGGGTGCCGGTGCCGGTGTGGTTGATCACCACGACGGCCTCGGCGAACGGCTTGACGTCGACGACCACGTGGGCGAAGCGGACGCCGCCCTCGCCGTGCACGTCGATCTTCACCGGCTCGGTGAGCACCTGCTCCTTGGGGACGGTCACCACCAGGGCCTGCTCGAAAGCGCTGAACGCCTGCGCGGCGACCCGGTCGACCGGCTTGCCGGCGGTGCCCAGGCGGGCGTCGTCGCGGCCGACGGTCTCGGCGGTGACGCCGTCCGGCAGGGCCAGCTCCAGCTTGTCCTGGCCGGTGGCGCCCTCGGCGGCGGTGCCGTCGTGCAGGCCGTTCAGGCGGTGCAGCGGGGTGAACCGCCAGTCCTCCTCGCGGCCGTGCGGCACGGGGAAGTCGTTCACGTCGTAGGACGGCTTGACCGCGACGCGGGCGTCGATCGGCTGCTGCACGGCGGTGCCGCGGCCGGTGCCGGGGCCGGCCAGCTGCGCGCCGGCGCCGGCGGTGCCGACCTCGATCGAACCGGCGGTGGTGGCACCGCTAGGGGTGTTGACGTCAGCCATGGCTGTCGTAGTGCTCTCTTCCTGGGGAACGGGACGGACGGGGGCGGCGGGGCGTCAGCCGACCGCTCCCTCCATCTGCAGCTCGATCAGCCGGTTGAGCTCCAGCGCGTACTCCATCGGCAGCTCGCGCGCGATCGGCTCGACGAAGCCGCGGACGATCATCGCCATGGCCTCCTGCTCGGTCATGCCGCGGCTCATCAGGTAGAAGAGCTGGTCCTCGCTGACCTTGGAGACCGTCGCCTCGTGGCCCATCGAGACGTCGTCCTCGCGGACGTCCACGTAGGGGTACGTGTCGGAGCGGGAGATGGTGTCGACCAGCAGCGCGTCGCAGAGCACGTTGGACTTGGCGCCGTGCGAGCCCTCGCCGATCTCGATCAGGCCGCGGTACGAGGTGCGGCCGCCGCCGCGGGCGACCGACTTGGAGACGATGGACGACGAGGTGTGCGGCGCCATGTGCACCATCTTGGCGCCGGCGTCCTGGTGCTGGCCCTCGCCGGCGAAGGCGATCGACAGGGTCTCGCCCTTGGCGTGCTCGCCCATCAGGTAGACGGCCGGGTACTTCATGGTGACCTTGGAGCCGATGTTGCCGTCGACCCACTCCATGGTCGCGCCCTCGTACGCCACCGCGCGCTTGGTGACCAGGTTGTAGACGTTGTTCGACCAGTTCTGGATGGTCGTGTAGCGGCAGCGGCCGCCCTTCTTGACGATGATCTCGACCACCGCGGAGTGCAGCGAGTCCGAGGAGTAGATCGGCGCGGTGCAGCCCTCGACGTAGTGGACGTAGGCGTCCTCGTCGACGATGATCAGCGTCCGCTCGAACTGGCCCATGTTCTCGGTGTTGATCCGGAAATAGGCCTGCAGCGGGATGTCGACGTGCACGCCCTTCGGCACGTAGATGAACGAGCCGCCGGACCACACCGCGGTGTTCAGCGCGGCGAACTTGTTGTCACCCGCGGGGATGACGGTGCCGAAGTACTCCTTGAAGAGCTCCGGGTGCTCCCGCAGCGCGGTGTCGGTGTCCAGGAAGATGACGCCCTGCTGCTCCAGGTCCTCGCGGATCTGGTGGTAGACGACCTCGGACTCGTACTGCGCCGCGACACCGGCGACCAGGCGCTGCTTCTCCGCCTCCGGGATGCCCAGCTTGTCGTACGTCGCCTTGATGTCGGCGGGCAGGTCCTCCCAGGACTCGGCCTGCTTCTCGGTGGAGCGCACGAAGTACTTGATGTTGTCGAAGTCGATGCCCGACAGGTCGGAGCCCCAGGTCGGCATGGGCTTCTTGCCGAAGAGCTTCAGGCCCTTGAGACGCAGGTTGAGCATCCACTCGGACTCGTTCTTCTTCGCCGAGATGTCGCGCACGACCTCCTCGCTGAGACCGCGCTTGGCGACCGCGCCGGCCTCGTCGGAGTCGGCCCAGCCGTACTCGTAGGTGCCCAGGCCCTCGAGCTCGGGGTGTGCGATGTCAGTCATGCGAATTTCCTCCGCGCGGACGAGCCGTTTCATTGGGGGACGTACCGGCAGTCGGCACGGCACCGGGCGCCCGCTCGGCGGACGACGGTGCGGCACCGGATGCCGGCACATAGGTGGTGCAGACCCCGTCGCCGTGGGCGATCGTGGCCAGCCGTTGCACATGGGTGCCCAGGAGCTGCGAGAAGACCTCGGTCTCGGCCTCGCAGAGCTGCGGGAACTGCTCGGCGATGTGCGCGACCGGGCAGTGGTGCTGGCAGAGCTGGGCGCCCGCCGGGGCCTTCGCCGCCGCGGCGGAGGGCACGCGCCGCACCGTCGCAGCGTACCCGTCGGCGCTCAGCGCCTCGGCAAGCG
This sequence comes from Kitasatospora sp. DSM 101779, assembly GCF_025655475.1. Classification (GTDB taxonomy): domain Bacteria; phylum Actinomycetota; class Actinomycetes; order Streptomycetales; family Streptomycetaceae; genus Kitasatospora. The sequence continues at coordinate 2,634,484 of NZ_JAHTIK010000001.1, forward strand.
CCTCGGCACGGTGGCCGGCCGCGGCCTGCTCCAGGCTGCTCAGGTATTTCTGGCCCTGCTTGGCGAAGCGGGCCCGGGCGAAGGCGGCGACCGCCTCCTCGCCCGCCTTGCCGCCGCCCACCGACTCCGAGATCCAGCGCAGCGCGTCGGCGGCGATCTGGTCGTACGCCTGGTAGAAGGCGTCCCGTCCGGACTCGGTGAGGGCGAACACCTTTGCCGGACGGCCGCGGCCACGGCTGCCGTACACGCGCTGCTCACGGGACTCCACCAGGCCGGAGGCGGCCAGCGAGTCGAGGTGGCGGCGGACGGCCGCGGCGGTCAGGCCGAGGCGGCTGGCCAGGTCGGCGGCCGAGGACGGGCCGTGGTCGAGGATCGAGCGGGCGACCCGGTCCCGGGTCGCCCGATGGCCCTCCAGCAGGACCTCCGCCGCCGTCGCGGGCACGGCGCAGCCGGGGGCCGTCTCGGCCGCCCCGTCCTGTGCTGAGTACTCGCGCATGTTTTTCACAACACCATTGTTGCGTAATTCGTTCCGGTGGAACAAGCCGTGACCCACGCCTCAGCGGTGTCCTCAGTCACGCAGGCAAGGCTTACCTGGCCTGCGGTGACGGGCGGGGCGGCCCGGTGTCCGGAGCAGGCGGGCCGCCCTCTTACACTCGCCGGTATGCGACTCGAACCCGCCGTAGAGGTGGCCGGGCTGGTCAAGCGCTACGGCGAGAAGACGGCCGTCGACGGCCTCGACCTCACCATCGCCCGCGGCACCGTCACCGCCGTCCTCGGCCCGAACGGCGCCGGCAAGACCACCACCGTAGAGATCTGCGAGGGCTACCGCCGCGCCGACGCCGGCACCGTCCGGGTGCTCGGCCTCGACCCGGTCGCCGACGGCGCGGCACTGCGCCCGCGGATCGGCGTGATGCTGCAGGCCGGCGGCGTCTACCCGGGCGCCCGGGCCGTCGAGATGCTCCGGCACACCGCGAAGCTGTACGCCGACCCGCTGGACGTGGACGCCCTGGTCGAGCGCCTCGGCCTCGGCTCCTGCGGGCGCACCGCCTACCGCCGGCTCTCCGGCGGCCAGCAGCAGCGGCTCGCCCTCGCCATGGCCGTGGTCGGCCGCCCCGAGCTGGTCTTCCTGGACGAACCGACCGCCGGCCTCGACCCGCAGGCCCGCCGCGCCACCTGGGAGCTGGTCCGCGAACTGAGGGCCGACGGGGTGACCGTGGTCGTCACCACCCACCACATGGACGAGGCCGAGGAGCTCGCCGACGCGGTCGCCATCGTCGACCACGGCAAGGTCGTCGCCACCGGCACCCCCGAGGAGCTCTGCCGGGCCGAGGCCGGGGTGCGCTTCGGCGCGCCCGGCGGGCTCGACCTGGCCGGCCTGCGGGCCGTGCTGCCGGCCGGAGCGGTGGCCGTCGAGCACGCGCCCGGCTCGTACCGGGTGGACGCCCCGGTCGACCCGAAGCTGCTCGCGGCCGTCACCGCCTGGTGCGCGGAGGCCGGCGTGATGCCGGAGGGGCTGGCCGTCGGGCGGCGCAGCCTGGAGGACGTCTTCCTGGAGCTGACCGGACGGGAGCTGCGCTCGTGACCGACTTCTCACCGAGGCCGGGCGCCGCCCCGGTCGGCCGGATGCTGCTCGCGCAGACCGCGCTGGAGACCAGGATGCTGCTGCGCAACGGCGAGCAGCTGCTGCTGACGGTGATCATCCCGACCGTGCTGCTGGTGCTGTTCAGCTCGGTCGACATCGTCGCCGCGGACGGCCCCGGCAAGCGGGTCGACTTCCTGGCGCCGGGCCTGCTGGCGCTCGCGGTGATGTCCACCGCCTTCACCGGGCAGGCGATCGCCACCGGCTTCGAGCGGCGCTACGGCGTGCTGAAGCGGCTCGGCGCGACGCCGCTGCCGCGCTGGGCGCTACTCACCGCGAAGACCGGCTGCGTGCTGGTGACCGAGGTGCTACAGGTCGCGCTGCTCACCGTGATCGCGCTGGCGCTGGGCTGGTCGCCGCAGGGCGACCCGCTCGCCGTCGCCGGGCTGCTGGTGCTCGGCACCGCCGCCTTCTCGGGCCTGGGCCTGCTGATGGCCGGCACGCTGAAGGCGGAGGCCACGCTGGCCGGCGCGAACCTGGTCTTCGTCCTGCTGCTGCTGGTCGGCGGCGTGGTCGTGCCGCTGTCGCGCTTCCCCGAGGCCGTCCGGCCGGTGCTGGAACTGCTGCCGATCAGCGCGCTCTCGGACGGGCTGCGCTCGGTGCTGCAGTACGGCGCCGGGGTGCCCTGGTCCGACCTCGGGGTGCTGGCCCTCTGGTCGGTGCTGGGGCTGGCCGCGGCGGCGCGGTTCTTCCGCTGGGAGTGAGTCCCGGCGCGGCGGTGCCCCCGTACCCCTCGGGTGCGGGGGCACCGCCGTGTCCGGGGCCGGTCAGGCGCGGCGCCGGCGCACGGCGAGGACGATGCCGCCGCCCGCGGCGAGCACCAGGACGCCGCCGACCGCCAGCGGGATCACACCGTCCGCGCCGGTGAAGGCGAGGCCGCCGCCGGTGGTGCCGCCGCCGCTCGCGGGCGGGGTGGCCGGGGTGGAGCCGGAGGGCGTCGGGGACGGGCTGCCGCCGCCGGTGGTGGTGCCCCCGGTCGAGGTGCCGCCGACCGTCGTCGTGCCCGTCGTTCCCGTCGTGCCGGTGGAGCCGCCGGTGGTGGCGGGCGGTGTGGAGCCCGAGGGCGTGGGCCTCGGGGTGTCGGTGCCGGGCAGGCAGCCCTCGAACGGGTAGTGGTGGGTCTCGGCCCCGCCGCTGCCCTTGAGCGACTTGGCGATGACCGAGCCGTTGACGGGGCCGCCGGAGCCGAGGTCGACGGCGGCGTTCGGCGCGAGCACGCTGCCCGGCCAGGCGTTGCCGCTGTTCTTGACCACCTTGGCGGCGGTCGGGAAGTTCCACAGCAGACGGGCCCGGACGGCGCCGCCCGCCGCGGACTGCGTCTTGTCGTCCAGGACGTACTTCCGGGTGCCGGCGTCCCACAGGAAGAAGCCGGTGGTGTGCGCCGCCGCCTGGTCGTAGCCGTCACCGGTGACGCTGACCACGGTGACCGCGCCGGTGGGCACGTGCAGGTAAACCTCCTTGGCGCCCTGCAGCTGGGCCGCCGTCAGGACGAAGGCGTTGAGGCCGGGGTCGGTGCCGGTGAGGGTCAGGGTGTCGCCGGCGGCCTTGATCGCGGTGCCGGGAGTGGTCCGCGCGGCGAGTTCGGCGGAGACCGCGCGCAGCTTCGCGAACTCGGCGGCGAAGTCGATCGGCGAGGCGCCGTGCACCACCTTGCCGCGGTGGGCCTCGGCGGTGCCGGCGAGGGTGCCGCCGTAGACGCCGTTGCCCTTCATGACCTGGACGCTGCCCGTGATGCCGCCGGCCACGACCAGGGCGTTGCCGCCGGGCAACGCGGCGACCTGGGCGTCCGCCAGCTCGTTGCCGACCGAGAAGCCGCCGCGGAAGTCGGCGTTGCCGCCGACCGCGACGGCGCCCTCGGCGTCCGGCGAGTGGGTGTCGTCGCCCTCGACGAACTCGCCGTAGAGGTTGGCCGTGCCGAGGCTCCGGCAGCTGCCGCCGACCGGGGCGGCGTGCGCGGCCGGGGCGGAGAGGGCGCCGAGGGCGAGGGAACCGCCGAGCGCCAGGGCGGCGGCGGGTCGGGATATGCGCATGGGAAGAGGGGCTCCGCGGAGAGAGTGGGAGTGATCAGTGCGCACTCTCCCGACCCGCCGGGCCATTGGTCAAGACCAATGCCCGGAGTGCGCCGATTGCACCGGTTTCCGAGGGGAGGCCCACGGGGGTCGGCGGCCCGCCGACCCGACGGCCCGTCAGTCCCGCGGCGCCGGATACCCGAAGCCGTGCGCGCCGATGCCCTTCTTCACCGCCGCGGCGGCGCCAGGCGAGCTGTCGACCCGGTCCGTCCGGTACGTGCTCGTTCACCGGGCAGCCGCCGCTGATCTCGGAGACCGGGGTGGCCGAGGGCGCGCGCAAGATCCAGCAGGTCGACGACCTGTTCGGGGGCGCGGCCGGCACCGGCGGGCCGATCGGGCTGGTCTGGCGACCCGGTCCACGTAGCCGCCGCCTGGGCAGCACGGGCGCGGCGACACCGAGGAGTGCTGGTCGGAGACGTGCGGGGCCCACACCCGGAGCGCGTTGGAGACGCCCTGCTCCGTGAACACGTCGGGGACGTGCTTCCGGGCCGGACGAAGTCCTCCACGGTGGCCTTGCCCGACCCCCCACGGGTTCCAGCCGCTGTTCATCTCCGGCGCGAGGGCGATGGCCACCGGGCTGCGGCAGCCGGCCACCTGGTCGGCGAAGGCCGAGGCACTCGTCCCGGTCGCCGCCGGCGATCGAGGCGAGCGCGGTCGAGCCCGGCACCCCGGAGACCACCGGCACCTGTCCGTTGTCCCGGAGCGCCGAGTGCCCGGCCGCGTCCAACGGCGCACCCCACAGCAGGCGGTACTCACGCAGGCCGGGCTTCTTGCCGGTCTTCGCCGTGAACGCGGTCACCGGCCCGAGGTCGCCCCGGACCGCCCGCGGAGGCGACGGCGAGCATCCGCCCCTGCGGGCTGCGCAGCAGGGCGGCGTCGTACGGCTCCGGGCCGCCGGCGGCCGGCGAGGCGCTCGCCGTGTCGCCGCCGCCCTCGCCCT
>NZ_JAHTIK010000001.1:2639156-2641451 GCF_025655475.1 Kitasatospora sp. DSM 101779
CCGTGTCGCCGCCGCCCTCGCCCTCGTCGCGGCCGCCGGCGGGCACCGCGTCCGGCACCGGGCGCTCGCGCGAGCAGCCGGTGGCGAGCAGCAGCCAGCGGCAGCAACAGCGCAACGAGCAGGCGCCCCGCGCCCGCGGCGGCGCCGGGCGCCGGAAGTCGTCTGGCCACGGGGCCGTGCGCCCCTGTGCCGATGCGCCGCGGGGGACCGACCGGGCGGGAGCGGTCGGCGTGTCCGGGCATCCTGCGAGGTGGTCCGGTCCGCACCGAAGGCGCCCGCCGCACGTCTCGATCCGGTCACAAGCTCACCGCATATCTCCCCACATCGGACATTGACACTGATTCAGGTCGACCGGGTGGACTACGGTCTGCCACACGGCGGTTCTGCCTGCCCGCCTGACCCTGGAAGGCCCGGATCCCGATGTCGATCTCCCAACCCCGGACCGACGACCGGAGTGCCATACCCGCCGGAGCCGAGCCCGCGCCGGTCTTCGTGGACCAGTCCGGGGCCCGCGGTCGGCGCCTGCGGCACCTGGGCTGGCTGGTCGGCGGCAGCGGCCTGCTCTTCACCGTCGGCATGGTGGTGAGCCTCTTCGGCGCCGTCGCCCAGGCCCCTCCGCTGGAGCTGCCCGACTCGCTCGCCTCGCCCACCGCGGTGCCGAGCCCGCAGCCCGAGCCCTCCGTGTCGGTGAGCCCCTCGGCCTCGGGCAGGGCCACGCAGATCGGCCACACCGGCGCGTCCGGCAAGCCGAGCGGTTCCGCATCGAAGTCCGTCACCGCCAAGGCCACCGCCTCGCACTCCGCCGGCACGAAGGCGTCGACCACCGCCAAGCCCGGCACCACGGTGAAGACCGGCACCACCACCAGGACCGGCACAACGGGCGCCACCACGACCACCGCCTCCGTCGGCCACTGAGCCTGCGCACCGCCGCCCGTCGCCCCGTACCGGCCCACCAGGAACGCCCATGTCCCGCAGTCAGCACCGTCGGCAGTCGGTGCTCCGCCCCCGCCGCCTCGCCGCGCCGCCGCTGAGGTTCTTCCTGCCGGTGACCCTCCCGGTCTGCCTGCGCGGCCTGATGGTGCTCCGCGGCATGGCGACCACCGAGGTGTTCCACGACGAGCGCACCGCCGATTCCGCCGACAGCGGTACCGTCCCGCCCGACCTGCCGACCGGCGGCCGGGTCGTCGACGCCCGCGGCGAGAGGAACGACGCTCCGGTCAGCTACCGGATCCCCGACCGCACCATCGTGCCCAGCCTCGACGAAGGCCCGGATCCGACCTGGCCCCCGAAGCTCCTCGACATCCTCAAGGACCGCGGGGTGCACGCCAGCCTCTTCATCCCGGGCTCGACGGCCGCCCAGCACCCGGACATCGTCCGGCGCATGGTCGACGAGGGCCACGAGATCGGCCCCCACACCGTCACCCGTCCCGACCTCGCACTGCTGCGCGACGGCTGGCGGATCGTCTACGCCGGGAAGGCCCGCGCCCGGACGCAGGCCCCGGCGGGCATGGGCGGGCGGTGGTCCCAGCGCTACCGCTGGAGCTACGGCACCGTGCAGGCGATGTGGAAGCACCCGCACACGCTGGTCGAGCCCGGCCCCGGCGGCCGCTTCGGCCGGCTCGGCCTGCCGATGGTCGTGCTGTTCGGTGTGCTCGCCCCGCTGCTCGCCCCGGTCATCGACCGCTTCCTGCTCCACGGCGTGCTCTTCGTCGACGCGCAGAAGACCCTGGCCGCCTGGTTCGGTGTGCTGGCCGTCCAGGGCCTGCTCGCCTCCTACGCCTTCCGGCTGGACCGCGAGAGGCCCTGGCACCCGATAACCCTGCCGGTCCAGCAGATGGTCTACCGGCAGCCCATGTACCCCGTGCTGCTGCAGTCGTCGATCACCGCGGTCACCGGCGGACGGCTGCGCTGGCAGAAACTGCGGCGCACCGGTGAGGTCTCCGCCCCGATCGTGGAGGTCTGACCGTGTCCGAACCGACCGAGCGGCCCGAGAGCGCCGACAGCTTCTTCACCCCGCGCAAGCGCCCCCAGCCCGCCGAGGGCAGCGACCGCCCGACCGCACCGGGCCGTCCCGGCTCACCGTCCGGCCCCCCGCCCGGTACTTCCGGCGCGCCCGGCGCTCCGCGCAGCACCGGCGCGCCCCGCGAGACCGGTGCGGGCCGCGGCCTAGCCGACCGTCCCGGCATGCCCCGCCCGGCCGACGGCCCGGGCCGTCCCGGAGCACAGGGCCGGCCGCAGGGGCCGGCCGCGCCGAACCGGCCGCAGGCACCGGGCAGCGGGTACCGCCCGCAGGGC
>NZ_JAHTIK010000001.1:2641476-2690870 GCF_025655475.1 Kitasatospora sp. DSM 101779
CCCCGCCGCAGCGCCCCCCGGAACGCCCCGGAGCCGCGGAGCGCCCCCGCCCCGCCGAACGGCCGGGGAACGGGGACCGCCCCGCGTCCGCGCCCCGGAGCGGCTTCTCCCCCGACGAGACGATGGCCCTGCGGGTTCCGCCGCCGCCCGGCGGCCGCGGCGGCCTGCCCCCGCAGCGCCGCTCGCCCGAGTCCGCGGCCCCGGGCCGTCCGCAGCCGGGCCCCGACCGCACCGAGCCGCGTCCCGCCCCGCCGAGCGCGCAGCGCACCGCCGAGCGGCCCTCCTTCGACAAGCCGGCGCACGACCGGCCCGCGGAGGACGGCTGGACGGCCTCGCCCGCCGCCGGCCGCAGCACCGTGCCCCGGCACGAGGAGACCCTCAAGCTCCGCGTCCCGGACGAGCTCGCCGCACTCGCCAAGGCCTTCGACGCCCAGTACGCCCGCCCGCCGGGCGCCCCCGCCGGGGAGGCGGAGGAGGCCGCCGACCCGGAGGCGAAGCCCGCCCGGACGGGCGGCGGCCGTGACCGCTACCTCGACCTGCTGCGCGGCCTGGCCCTCGTCCGCGTCGTGCTCTACCACAACTTCAGCTGGGCCTGGCTGCCACTGGTCTTCCCGTCCATGGGTGTGATGTTCGCACTGGCCGGCTCGCTGATGGCCCGTTCGCTGAAGCGGCCCGCGGTGACCGTCATCCGCGGCCGACTGCGCCGTCTGCTGCCGCCGATGTGGCTGTTCGGCGTCGTGGTGATGACCCTGTGGATCCTGGACGGCTGGGGCCCCGACGCCGAGGGCCACCCCAACTGGTGGTGGGGCAAGCTCGCCTTCTGGATCCTGCCGGTGAGCACCCCGCCCTACCCCCAGGGCGACCTGCCGGGCTTCGGCGGCCTCATGGAGGACAGCTGGGGCACCCAGGTCGGCGTGCCGCTCTGGTACCTGCGCGCCTACCTCTGGTACGTGCTGCTGTCGCCGCTGCTGCTGCGTGCCCTGCGCCGCTTCCCGCTGGTGACGGTGCTCACCCCGCTGGTGCTGACCTTCTTCTCCGGTCTGCTCCCGGAGGACGGCCGGATCTGGGAGACCTGGTCCGACTTCACGATCTTCGGCTCCTGCTGGATCCTCGGCATGGCCCACAACGAGGGCCTGCTCAAGAAGCTCCCGCAGTACGTCGCCCCCTCGGTGGCTCCGATGATCATGGTCGCGGGGTACTGGTGGTACGTCAGCCGGCCGGTGCTCGACCCGACGGAGGTCGGCGACCTGGAGGGCGTGCCGATCGCCCAGGCCGTCTGGTCCTTCGGCTACGTGCTGCTGCTGCTCCACCTCAGCCCCTCGTGGGAGCAGTGGCCGCGGCGCCTGGAACCGTTCAGCGGCATCATCAGCCTGCTGAACGCCCGGGCCGTCAGCGTCTACCTCTGGCACACGCTCGCCCTGGAGCTGTCCGTCCCGGTGGTCGACCAGCTCTGGCGGGTCGACTACCTCGCCGACAACTGGGGCTCGGTGCTGGGCAGCCCCTATCCGCAGCTCTTTGCGGCGATCCCGCTGATCGGGCTGTTCGTCCTCACCTTCGGCTGGATCGAGGACGTCGCGGCGAAACGCTCGCCACGGCTCTTCCCGTATCCCCGCAAGGCCCGCGGAAAACGGCGGGCCGCCGGCTGAACGACCGCGGCCCGGCCGCGGACCGCCCGCACGGGGCGGCCCGCAGCCGGGCCGCGGTCGGTGATCGGATAAGGGCAATCTAGGATGAAGCGGTGTTCACCCCCACCGCACTCCTCGCCGACCGCTGGCACCCGACGGCCGTGACCGTCCGCCGGGCGGCGCTGTCCGCCCTGGTGATGAGCGTGGTCATCGTGCTCACCGGCGGCGCCGTACGGCTCACCGCGTCCGGCCTCGGCTGCACCACCTGGCCGCGCTGCACCGGCGAGAGCATCACGCCGACGCCCGAGATGGGCATCCACGGCGTCATCGAGTTCACCAACCGGATGCTCACCTACGTGCTCTGCGCGGCGATCGCCTGGGCCACCCTGGCCGCGCGCTGCGCCACGCCGTGGCGCCGCTCGCTCACCCGGCTCGGCTGGGCGCAGTTCTGGCTGGTCATGAGCAACGCCGTGATCGGCGGCATCACCGTGCTCACCGGCCTGAACCCGTACGTGGTGGCGCTGCACATGGTCGCCGCGATGGGCCTGGTCTGGGTCGCCGTGCTGATGTGGGAGCGCACCGCGGAGGGCGACGGCGCCCCCGAACTCCTCGTGCCGCGGCCGCTGAAGCAGCTGTCGTACGTCCTCGTCTCGGTGGTCGGCCTGCTGGTCGCCGCCGGCACCCTGGTCACCGGCGCGGGCCACCACCCCGGCTCCTCCAGCGACGTCTGGCGGATCCCGGTCGACTACGACCGGCTCGCCCAGGCCCACGCCGACCTGGCCTTCCTGTCGATCGGCCTCACGCTGGCGGCGGTGTTCGTGCTCGCCGCGGTGAAGGCGCCGCTGGCGGCCCGGGCACGGGTGCGGGACCTGCTCGTCGTCCTGCTGCTGCAGGGCGTCCTCGGTTTTGTCCAGTACTTCACCGACGCCCCCGAGATCATGGTCGGCCTGCACATGCTGGGCGCCGCCCTCACCTGGGCCGCCGCCCTCCGCATCCCCCTGGCCCTCCGCACCCGCCCCGCCACCGACCCGGCCCCCGTCCCCGCCCAGCTCGTCCCCGCGAGCTGAGGCAGACACCCGGCCACAGACAGGGGCGCGGGGAACTGCGCGAATCGGAAGGCCACCGTCGGCCTCTCCCGTATCGCGCAGTTCCCCGCGCCCCTCCGTGGTTCTCAGCAGGCCTCAGATCTGGATGCCGGCCATCCGCTTCCACTCGTACGCGCCGGTCTTCACCTTGAGCCCGAGCTCGCCCTCGAAGGTGTCGTGCAGGGTGACGCCGGCCAGCTGGGCGGCGCGCTGCCCGATGGCGTAGGTCGGGGCGACCTGGTCGCCCCAGGCGCCGTCCGCACCGACGAGCACGATCCGGGTGGCGGTGCGGCCGACGTACTCGACGACGCCGTCCGCGCTGCCGCCGTGCTGGGCGGTGAAGGCGGTGATGTGCTTGGCGATGCGCTTGGCGCGCCGCTCGGCGCGCGCGTCCTGCGCGGTGGGGGTGGCGGTCTCTGCGCTGGTCATGCCCGCATGCTACCGAGCGGTAGACACGGTGGCGACGGCAGCGAGGTGTGCAGCGGGCCACACCGCCGCACCCTAGGCTGACGGGATGACCTTCGATGGCTGGCCGGCCGAGGCGCTCGAGTTCTACGAGCAGCTGGAGGCGGACAACTCCAAGACCTTCTGGACGGCGCACAAGGACCGCTACGAGCAGTCCGTCCGGGCCCCGATGGCCGATCTGCTGGACGCACTGGAGGACGAGTTCGGGCCGGGGAAGATCTTCCGTCCCAACCGGGACGTCCGCTTCAGCGCCGACAAGTCGCCGTACAAGACGCACATCGGCGCCTTCCTGGAGGCCGGCGGCTACGTCCAGCTCTCGGCCGATGGCCTGGCCTGCGGCAACGGCATGTACCACCTGGCGCCGGACCAGCTGACCCGCTACCGTGCGGCGGTCGCGGAGGACGTCACCGGCGCCGAGCTGGAACGGGTGATCGCCGCGGTCGAGGAGGCCGGGCCCTCGGTGGTCGGCCGGGACCCGCTGAAGTCGGCGCCGCGCGGCTACCCCAAGGACCACCCGCGGATCGGGCTGCTGCGCAACAAGGGCCTGATCGCCTGGCAGGAGTGGGAGCCCGCGGCCTGGCTGGGCACCGCGCAGGCGTACGAGCGGATCACCGGCTTCCTCCGTTCCTCCCGGCCGCTCAAGGACTGGCTGGACGGCCACGTCGGCCCCAGCGAGCTCCCGCCGCGCTGACGTCCGTCCGCCCGCACGACCCTCCTGTCCGCACCCTGGCCGCCCCGCACGGCCTCTGGTAGACCTGCCGCATGCAGCCCTCCCGAGGTGACGCGAACACGCCCGACTCCTCCCCCGTCCGCGGCCGCTACGACGTGGTCGTGGTCGGCGGCGGCCACAACGGCCTGGTGGCCGCCGCCTACCTGGCCCGGGCCGGCCGCAGCGTGCTGCTGCTGGAACGGCTCGGCCGCACCGGCGGGGCCGCGGTCTCCACCGAGGCCTTCCCCGGGGTCGCGGCCCGGCTGTCCCGGTACTCGTACCTGGTGAGCCTGCTGCCGCAGAAGATCGTCGACGAGCTGGGGCTGCACTTCGCGGTGCGTCCGCGGCGGATCTCCTCGTACACACCGGCCGTGCGCGGCGGCCGGCCGACCGGGCTGCTGGTAGACCGGGCGGACGAGTCCCGCACCGCCGCGTCCTTCCGCGCCCTGACCGGCTCCGACCGCGAGTACGCGGCCTGGCAGGAGTTCTACGGGCGGACCGCCCGGGTCGCCGAACGGGTCTTCCCCTCGCTCACCGAACCGCTGCCGACCCGCGCGGAGCTGCGGCGGCGGATCGACGACCCGGCCGCGTGGGAGGCGCTCTTCGAGCGGCCGATCGGCGAGGCCGTGGAGGGCGCATTCGCCGACGACCTCGTCCGCGGCGTGGTGCTCACCGACGCCCTGATCGGCACCTTCACCCACGCCCACGACCCGCAGCTGCCGCAGAACCGCTGCTTCCTCTACCACGTGATCGGCGGCGGCACCGGCGACTGGAACGTGCCGGTGGGCGGTATGGGTGCGCTCACCGACGCACTGGCGGACACGGCCCGGGCCGCCGGCGCCGAGATCCGCACCGGCTGCGAGGCCACCGCGATCGACCCGGGCACCGCCGGCGGCACCGCCGAGGTCGTCTTCCGGCACGACCGCCGCGAGCACCGGGTGGGCGCCGGGACTGTACTGTGCAACGCCGCCCCGCAGGCCCTCGCCAGGCTGCTCGGCGAGGCCCCGCCGGAGCCCGCCCCGGAGGGCTCCCAGCTGAAGGTCAACATGCTGCTGCGCCGGCTGCCCCGGCTGAAGGACGCCGCGGCCGACCCGCGGGACGCCTTCGCCGGCACCCTGCACCTGGCCGAGTCGTACACCGAACTGGAGACCGCCTACCGGCAGGCCGCGGAGGGCCGGGTGCCCGCCCCGGCGCCGTCCGAGATCTACTGCCACTCGCTGACCGACCCGTCGATCCTCGGTCCGGGACTCGCCGCGCAGGGCTTCCACACGCTCACCCTGTTCGGGGTGCACCAGCCGGCCCGGCTGTTCGCCGACGATCCGGAGAAGGCCCGGGCGGCGGCGCTGGAGGCGGTGCTCGCGCCGCTGCAGGACTGCCTGGACGAGCCGCTGGCCGACTGCCTGGCCGTGGACGGCGAGGGCCGGCCCTGCATCGAGGCGAAGAGCCCGCTGGACCTGGAGGCCGACCTCGGCCTGCCCGGCGGCAACATCTTCCACCGCGAGCTGGCCTTCCCCTGGGGCGAGGACCCGGCCGACCGCTGGGGCGTCGCCACCGGCCACCCCAACGTGCTGCTCTGCGGGGCCGGTGCGGTGCGCGGCGGCGGGGTCAGCGGCATCCCCGGGCACAACGCCGCGATGGCCGTCCTCGGCCGGTGACCGCACGGCCACGACGGAACGACGGAGCCCCGGGGCGCAGGCCCCGGGGCTCCGGTCGGTGTCGGGCGCTCGCCGTCACGTGATGAACGGGTCCACCGCGATGACCACGAAGAGCAGGGTCAGGTAGGTGATGGACCAGTGGAACAGGCGCATCTCCTTGAGCTTGGCGCCGACCACCCCGGCCTTGGCGCGGGCGTGCAGGCCGTGCGCCTCCTTCAGCCAGAACGCGCCGAGCAGCACCGCGGAGACCGGGTACAGCCAGCTGGTGTGGCCGAGCGGCCACAGGGCCAGCGAGACGGCCACCATCACCCAGGAGTAGGCGACGATCTGCCGGGCGACGGCCAGGTTGCCCTTGATGACGGGGAGCATCGGCACGCCCGCCTTGGCGTAGTCCTCGCGGACCTTCATCGACAGCGGCCAGTAGTGCGGCGGCGTCCAGAAGAAGATCACCAGGAAGAGCACCAGCGCGGACCAGGAGAGCGAGTTCGTCACCGCGGCCCACCCGACGAACACCGGCATGCAGCCGGCGATGCCGCCCCAGACGATGTTCTGGGTCGTCCGGCGCTTCAGGCCGAGGGTGTAGACGAAGACGTAGAACAGCAGTGCGCCGAGCGCCAGCGCCGAGGAGAGCGCGTTGACCAGCAGGCCCAGCCAGAGCGTCGAGCCGACGGCCAGCGCGATGCCGAAGACCAGCGCCTCGCGCGGCGACACCATGCCGGTGACGATCGGCCGGCGCTCGGTGCGGGACATCACCGCGTCGATGTCGCGGTCGATGTACATGTTGAGGGCGTTGGCGCCGCCCGCGGAGAGGTAGCCGCCGACCACGACCTTGACGACCAGCCACGGGTCGGGTACACCGTGCTGCGCCAGGAACATCACCGGAACGGTGGTGATCAGCAGCAGCTCGATGATCCGCGGCTTGGTCAGTGCGACGAATGCGCCGACACGGGCCCCGAACGGCCGGTGCGCAGGCGTCGCCCCGACCGCCCCGGCGGGGCGGGATTCGACGGCGGTCACGAACACCCCAACTCACGATGAACTTCCACAGGCGTCCTCTGGGCCCGTGGGCTCCGGTGCGTCCGCGCTGCGCGTACCACGCCACCTTAGACGCTCCATATGTCCCGTCCCGCCCCGGGGTGCCCCGGCGAGCCGGAGCCGCACACCCGCGGGTGAATCGCCGCAGCTCGCACCGCGGACGGCCGGCCCGCCCGTCTTGCCCCTCGGACGAGCGGACCGTTCGGGTCCGGGTGAGGGTAGGACAGAGCCCGCGAAGCCCTTCGGGAATGCCGATAGCGCCACCCCGGTTGCCCCGGCACGCAAGGTGAGGCCCCTTGTGAGCGGTAGGCTCGCACAGAGAAGCGGGATCAACCCTCCGTGACCGGCACCAGCGAACGTCAGGACCACAGCGACGTGGCCGACCGGTCCCCTTCACGGGGTCACTCTTCACCACCAGGAAGGAGCCCTGAGACAGGGTGAGCACCACGCCGACGAACGCATTCGAATGGACCGAACTGGACCAGCGGACCGTCGACACGGCCCGCGTCCTCGCGATGGATGCCGTGCAGAAGGTGGGCAACGGACACCCCGGCACCGCGATGTCGCTGGCCCCGGCTGCATACGTGATCTTCCAGCGCTTCCTGCGCCACGACCCGACCGACCCCGCCTGGGTCGGCCGCGACCGCTTCGTCCTCTCCCCCGGACACACGTCGCTGACTCTCTACACCCAGCTCTACCTCTCCGGCTACGGTCTGTCCCTGGACGACCTGAAGGCCTTCCGGGTCGCCGGCAGCCGTACCCCGGGGCACCCCGAGCACGGTCACACCGCGGGTGTCGAGACCACCACCGGCCCGCTCGGCCAGGGCATCGCCAACGCGGTCGGCATGGCGATGGCCGCCCGCTACGAGCGCGGCCTGTTCGACCCGGAGGCCGCCGAGGGCGAGTCCCCGTTCGACCACACGATCTGGGCCATCGTCTCCGACGGCGACCTGGAGGAGGGCGTCTCCGCGGAGGCGTCCTCGCTGGCCGGCCACCAGAAGCTGGGCAACCTCGTCGCGCTCTACGACGACAACCACATCTCCATCGAGGGTGACACCGAGACGGCCTTCTCCGAGGACGTCCTCGCCCGCTACGAGGCGTACGGCTGGCACGTCCAGCGGATCACGCCGAAGTCCGACGGCGACGTCGACGTGCACGCGCTGGCGACCGCGCTGGCCGCCGCCAAGGCCGAGACCGAGCGCCCGTCGATCATCGCGATGCGCACCATCATCGCCTGGCCGGCCCCGAACGCCCAGGACACCGCCAAGGCGCACGGCTCCGCGCTCGGCGACGCCGAGATCGCCGCCACCAAGAAGGTGCTCGGCTTCTCGCCGGAGAAGACCTTCGAGGTCACCGAGCAGGTCGTCGAGCACGCCCGCCAGGTCGTGCACCGCGGCAAGGCCGCCCGCGCCGAGTGGGAGGCGTCCTTCCACGCGTGGCGCGCCGCCAACCCGGAGCGCGCCGCCGAGTTCGACCGGATCCAGATCGGCGAGCTGCCCGACGGCTGGGAGAAGGCCCTCCCGGTCTTCCCGGCCGGCAAGGACGTCGCGACCCGCAAGGCCTCCGGCGACGCGCTGAAGGCCGTCGGCCGGCACATCCCGGAGCTGTGGGGCGGTTCGGCGGACCTCGCCGAGTCCAACCTCACCACCATCGACGAGGAGTCCTCCTTCCTCCCGGCGAGCAACCCGCTGAAGACCGCCTCGCCGTACGGCCGGACGATCCACTTCGGCATCCGCGAGCACGCCATGGGCGCGATCATGAACGGCATCGCGCTGCACGGCCGCACCCGCATCTACGGCGGCACCTTCCTGGTGTTCTCCGACTACATGCGCCCGGCCGTCCGCCTCGCCGCGCTGATGAAGCTCCCCGTCACCTACGTGTGGACGCACGACTCCATCGGCCTCGGCGAGGACGGCCCGACCCACCAGCCGGTCGAGCACCTGGCCGCGCTGCGCGCCATCCCCGGCCTCGCGGTCGTCCGCCCCGGCGACGCCAACGAGACCGCCGTCGTCTGGCGCACCATCCTGGAGCGGCAGACCAGCCACCCCGGCCCGGTCGGCCTGGCCCTCACCCGCCAGGGCGTGCCCACCTACGACCGCGAGGTGTTCGGCTCCGCCGAGGGCGCGGCCAAGGGCGGCTACGTGCTGGCCGAGGCCGAGGGCGCCTCGCCGAAGGTCATCCTGATCGGCACCGGCTCCGAGGTGCAGCTCGCCGTCCAGGCCCGCGAGGCCCTGGAGGCGGACGGCATCCCGACCCGCGTCGTCTCGATGCCCTCGATCGAGTGGTTCAACGAGCAGGACCAGGCGTACCGCGACAGCGTGCTGCCGCCGAACGTCCGCGCCCGGGTCTCCGTCGAGGCGGGCATCGCCCAGGGCTGGCGCGAGCTGGT
Organism: Kitasatospora sp. DSM 101779; assembly: GCF_025655475.1. Taxonomy (GTDB): domain Bacteria; phylum Actinomycetota; class Actinomycetes; order Streptomycetales; family Streptomycetaceae; genus Kitasatospora. Next base: position 2,650,440 of record NZ_JAHTIK010000001.1, read on the forward strand.
CGGCGACGCCGGCCGGATCATCAGCCTGGAGCACTTCGGTGCCTCCGCCGACTACAAGGTGCTGTTCCAGGAGTTCGGCCTGACCGCCGACGCCGTGGCCAACGCCGCCCGCGCCTCGCTCCGCACGGTCGAGGCCGTCTCCCGCTAGCAGTGCTCTCCAGGCCGGGTGTCCGACCGCACATCGGACGCCCGGCCTGTCTGACGACCCCACAGCAGACGTACGAAAAAAGAGGATGTAGCACCATGACTGACGCTCTGAAGCGCCTCAGCGACGAAGGCGTGGCGATCTGGCTGGACGACCTCAGCCGCGAGCGGCTCAACAGCGGCAACCTGGCCGAGCTGGTGCAGGAGAAGCACGTCGTCGGTGTCACCACCAACCCGACCATCTTCCAGAAGGCCATCGGCTCCGGCAGCGCCGCCTACGACGGCCAGCTGACCGACCTGGCCGTCCGCAAGGTCACCGTGGACGAGGCCGTCCGCATGATCACCACCTCGGACGTGCGCGACGCGGCCGACGTGCTGCGCCCGGTCTACGACGCCTCCAACGGCCGCGACGGCCGGGTGTCGATCGAGGTCGACCCGCGCCTGGCGCACGAGACCGCGGCCACCGTCGCCGAGGCCAAGCAGCTGTGGTGGCTGGTGGACCGCCCGAACGTGTTCATCAAGATCCCCGCCACCAAGGCCGGCCTGCCCGCCATCACCGAGGTTATCGGCCGGGGCATCAGCGTCAACGTGACGCTGATCTTCTCGCTCGAGCGGTACCGCGCCGTGATGGACGCCTTCCTCGCCGGCCTGGAGAAGGCCAAGGCCGCCGGCCTCGACCTCTCGCAGATCGAGTCGGTCGCCTCCTTCTTCGTCTCCCGCGTGGACACCGAGATCGACAAGCGCCTCGACAAGATCGGCGGCGACGCCAAGGAGCTCCGCTCCAAGGCCGGTGTGGCCAACGCCCGCCTCGCCTACCAGGCGTACGAGGAGGTCTTCGGCTCGGTCGACGCCAAGCGCGACGGCTCGGACCGCTGGAAGGCCCTGGAGGCCGCCGGCGCCAAGCCGCAGCGCCCGCTGTGGGCCTCCACCGGCGTCAAGGACCCGAACCTGCCGGACACCCTGTACGTGACCGAGCTGGCCGCCCCGGGCACCGTCAACACCATGCCGGAAGCCACCCTCAACGCCACCGACGACCACGGCGTGGTCACCGGCGACACCATCACCCCGAACTACGCCGACGCCAAGGCCGTCATGGACGCCGTGGCCGCGGCCGGCGTCGACTACGACGACGTCGTCCAGGTGCTCGAGGACGAGGGCGTCGAGAAGTTCGAGGCGTCCTGGAAGGAACTGCTGGACACGGTCGCGGCCTCGCTCGCCGCGCACGGCGACCAGAACTGACACAACTGCTCACGACCAAGCGCACGGAGAGCGGAGCCAACACCAGTGAGCAACACCCCTGCTTTTCCCGATGTCGAGGGGGCCGAGGTCGGGCAGGGTGACCCCCTGCAGCCCTCCAACCCGCTGCGCGATCCGGCCGACCGCCGGCTGCCGAGGATCGCCGGGCCGTCCGGCCTGGTGATCTTCGGCGTGACCGGCGACCTCTCGCGCAAGAAGCTCATGCCGGCCGTCTACGACCTCGCCAACCGCGGGCTGCTGCCGCCGGGCTTCTCGCTCGTCGGCTTCGCCCGCCGCGAGTGGGAGGACGAGGACTTCGCGCGGGAGGTGCACGACGCGGTCAAGGAGCACGCGCGCACGCCGTTCCGCGAGGAGGTCTGGCAGCAGCTCGCCAAGGGCATGCGGTTCGTCCAGGGCGACTTCGGCGACGACGATGCCTTCGACACCCTGCGGAAGACCATCGAGGACCTCGACCAGGCCCAGGGCACGGGCGGCAACTTCGCCTTCTACCTGTCGGTGCCGCCGAAGTTCTTCCCGACCGTCGTCCAGCAGCTCAAGAAGCACGGCCTGACCGACCCGCCGAAGGGCTCCTGGCGCCGCGCGGTGATCGAGAAGCCGTTCGGCCACGACCTGGCGAGCGCCCAGGAGCTGAACCGGATCGTCCACGAGGTCTTCCCCCGGGACGAGGTCTTCCGGATCGACCACTACCTCGGCAAGGAGACCGTCCAGAACATCCTGGCGCTCCGCTTCGCCAATCAGATGTTCGAGCCGATCTGGAACCGGTCGTACGTCGACCACGTGCAGATCACCATGGCCGAGGACATCGGCATCGGCGGCCGTGCCGGCTACTACGACGGCATCGGCTCGGCCCGCGACGTCATCCAGAACCACCTGCTCCAGCTGATGGCGCTCACCGCCATCGAGGAGCCCGCGTCCTTCCACCCCAAGGCCCTGGTCGCCGAGAAGCTCAAGGTGCTCAGCGCCGTCAAGCTGCCCGCCGACCTCGGCAAGCACACCGTGCGCGGCCAGTACGCGGCCGGCTGGCAGGGCGGCGAGGAGGTCGTCGGCTACCTGGACGAGGACGGCATCAACCCCGAGTCCAAGACCGACACCTACGCGGCCATCAAGCTGGAGATCAACAACCGGCGCTGGGCCGGCGTCCCGTTCTACCTGCGGACGGGAAAGCGCCTCGGCCGCCGGGTGACCGAGATCGCGGTCGTCTTCCAGCGCGCCCCGTACCTGCCGTTCGACTCCTACGCCACCGAGGAGCTGGGGCAGAACGCCCTGGTCATCCGGGTGCAGCCGGACGAGGGCGTCACCGTGCGGTTCGGCTCCAAGGTGCCCGGCACCGCGCTGGAGGTCCGCGACGTCACGATGGACTTCGCCTACGGCGAGTCCTTCACCGAGTCCAGCCCGGAGGCGTACGAGCGCCTGATCCTCGACGTACTGCTCGGCGACGCCAACCTCTTCCCGCGGCACCAGGAGGTCGAGCTCTCCTGGCAGATCCTCGACCCGATCGAGCAGTACTGGGACTCCCACGGCAAGCCCGCGCAGTACGCGGCCGGGACGTGGGGCCCGATCGAGGCTGACGAGATGCTCGCACGAGACGGCAGGAGCTGGCGCCGGCCATGAAGATCGACCTGACCCACACCACCTCCAGCAGGATCAACGCGGCGCTGATGGACGCCCGCCGGGCCAGCGGCTCCACCGCGGCCGGCATGGTGCTCACGCTGGTGATCGTGACCGACGAGGGCAGCGCCTACGACGCCCTCAAGGCCGCCAACGACGCCTCCCGCGAGCACCCCTCGCGCACCCTGGCGGTCATCAAGCGGGCCGGACGCTCGCCGCGCGCCCGCGCCGAGACCCGCCTGGACGCCGAGATCCTGGTCGGCAGCGACGCGGGCTCCGGGGAGACGGTCGTCCTGCGCATGCACGGCGAGCTCGCCGCGCACGCCCAGTCGGTCGTCCTGCCGCTGCTGCTGCCGGACGCCCCGGTGGTCGTCTGGTGGCCGGACAACGCCCCGCTGCACCCGGCGAACGACCCGCTCGGCGCGCTCGCGCAGCGCCGCATCACCGACGCGGTCACCGCCGAGTCCCCGGTCGGCCAGCTCGCCCAGCGGGCTGCCAGCTACACCCCCGGCGACACCGATCTCGCCTGGACCCGCATCACCGGCTGGCGCTCCATGCTGGCCGCCGCGCTCGACCAGCGGCCCACCGCGATCACCGGCGCGGTCGTCGAGGGCGAGTCGTACAACCCCAGCGTCGAACTGCTCGGCCTGTGGCTGACCAACCGGCTGCGGGTACCGGTCGAGCGGATCATCACCGGCGGCCCCGGCATCACCGCCGTCCGGCTCCGCACCAAGGACGGCGAGATCGTCCTGGACCGTCCGGACGGCCTGATGGGCACGCTGAGCATGCCCGGCTCGCCGGACCGGATGGTCGCGCTCAAGCGCCGCGACACCGCCGAGCTGATCGCGGAGGAGCTGCGCCGGCTCGACCCGGACGACATCTACGCGACGGCCGTCCGCACCCCGGTGGAGCGGCTGCGCGAGAAGCTGCCGGAGGAGGCCGCACCGTCGGCCGGCAGCGTCCCGGCCGAGGTCGCGGCCCCGGCCCGGGTCACCGCGAAGCTGCCGTCCGGCGAAGCGGCGGATGCGGAGCCGGCGGAGGCCGAACCCTCGGCCGGGACGGCGCCGAAGAAGCCGGCCGCCAGGAAGTCCGCTGCGCGCAAGCGGGGCGACTCGTGACGGCGGCGACCCCGCAGCTGGTGGTGCACCGGGACAAGGAGCTGATGGCGCAGGCCGCGGCGGCCCGGCTGATCACCCGCATCGTCGACGCCCAGTCCGCCCGCGGCACCGCCTCGGTGGTGCTGACGGGCGGGCGGAACGGCAACGCCCTGCTGGCCGCGATCGCCGCCTCCCCGGCGCGCGACGCGGTCGACTGGGCGCGGCTCGACCTCTGGTGGGGCGACGAGCGCTTCGTCCCCGCCGGCGACCCGGACCGCAACGCCGTCCAGGCCCGCGCCGAGCTCCTCGACCGCGTCCCGCTGGACCCGGCCCGGGTGCACGAGATGCAGGCCTCGGACGGCGTGGACGGCTCGGACGTCGAGGCGGCCGCCGCCCGGTACGCCGAGGAGCTCGCCAAGGCCGCCGGGCCCGGCGAGCACGCCGGGGTGCCGGCCTTCGACGTGCTGCTGCTCGGCGTCGGCCCGGACACCCACGTCGCCTCGCTCTTCCCGGAGCACCCCGGTGTCCGGGAGACCGAGCGCACCGTGATCGGTGTCCGCGGCGCCCCGAAGCCGCCGCCCACCCGGATCTCGCTCACCCTCCCGGCGATCCGGGCGGCCCGCGAGGTCTGGCTGCTCGCGGCCGGCGAGGACAAGGCGGCGGCGGTCTCCCTCGCCCTGCGGGGCCCCGGGGAGCTCCAGGCGCCCGCCTCCGGCGCGTACGGCACCGCCCGGACCCTCTGGCTGCTCGACCGCTCCGCGGCGTCCGAGCTGCCGCCCCAGCTGTACCCGCCCGCCTCGGCCTGAGGAGGCCCGCGGCACGCACGTGCGCCCCGCCGGACGTCCTGTCCGGCGGGGCGCGCGTATGTGCGGGGTCAGGCCGTGGCCGGGGCGGGTGCCCGCTCCTCGGTGGCCGGCCCGGTCCCCGCCACGGGCTCCGAGGCGGGCGGGGTCGGCCGGCCCGCGGCGCCGCGGGCGTCCAGCCGCTCGATCAGCTTCCGGCCGAGGACGATCATCGGCTGCTCGACCCGGTGGTACAGCACGTCCGCCGCGAGCAGCGCGACGGCCACCACCGCCAGACCCGCGACAGGGGAGCCGTGATGCAGCTTCGGCGCCATGCCGAAGACCGCGGACGCGGCCAGCACCTGCACCAGGTAGAGGCCGTACGAGCGCTCGCCGACGAAGACCAGCGGGCGGCGGGAGAGGATCCAGCGCCCCGCTCCCGGACCGAGGAGCGAGGGCAGCAGCAGCGCCACACCCACGCCGTAGACCACGACGGTGTGGCGCTGGCCGTGCAGGGCTTCGGTGAGCCGGGGCACCGACAGGTGCAGCACCACGAACGCGGCCCCCGCCACGGCCCCGACCGCGGGATGGGTCAACGGGGCGAGCAGCGCGAACCCGCGCCGGCTGTGCAGGACCAGGGCCAGCAGGGCGCCGGTCATCAGCACCGCGTAGTGGACGGCCAGCGACTCCCACGCCGCGGAGAACGGCACCAGCAGCACCGCGATGCCGAGCAGCGCCACCGGGATCCGCAGCCGGAGCGCGACCGCGCCGGCCAGGATCAGCGCCAGCGGCCAGACCAGGTAGAACTTCTGCTCGATGCCGATCGTCCAGGAATGGAGGAACGGCGTGCCGGCGGCCACGTCGTACTCGTTGAGGAAGGTCGCGTAGTGCGGCAGGTGGTCGCGCAGCAGCGTCCATCCCCCGCCGTTGCGGTACTGGGTGACCACCGTCGCCGCCAGCACCACGTAGTAGAGGGGCATGATGCGGAAGATCCGGCGCAGGTAGAAGTCACGCAGGGATATCCGACCGGTCCGGTCCCGTTCGCGGAGCATCAGCGTGGTGATCAGGAACCCGGAGACCACGAAGAAGACGTGCACCCCGATCCAGCCGGAGAGGAACGCCGCGCGCGGACCCGCGAAGTGGAAGAGCACCACGATCACCGCGGCGAAGGCGCGCAGACCGTCGAGCGCGTCGAACCTGCGCATCCCCAGGTACTCGGCGTGGGTCAGCTTGCGCACGGGTCACTCCAGGTCGGTGCTACGGGGGACGACTCGCCGGGAGACAGCGTGAAGGGCGCCGCCGTCACCGGCGGCGCCCTTCGCGTGCTCTCCTCAGATCTCGCCGCGGAGCTTGGCCAGCGCCTCGGCGAGGATCGCCTCGCCGTCGGCGTCGGTCCGGCGCTCGCGCACGTAGGCGAGGTGGGTCTTGTACGGCTCGTTGCGGGCCGGGGCCGGGGGGTTGTGCTCGTCCTGGCCTGCCGGGAACCCGCAGCGCGGGCAGTCCCAGGTCTCCGGGATCGCCGCCTCGGCGGCGAAACTGGGGCGCGTCTCGTGCTTGTTCGCGCACCAGAAGGAGATCCGGTTACGGGGGGCGGACTCGCCGCGCTCCGCCTCGCCCATGGGGCCTGCGCCGACTCTGCTTCCTCGGATGGCGTTGCCACTTGCCACGGTTGGACTCCCTGCGTGCTGGTGCCGCCCGGCCGCGGCTGTGCGGACGGTGGCGAAGTCGTCCTAGTGTAAGCGGGAGTTAAAGCTCTGCCACCACCGCCTGCCGGACCGGGCGCCGAGCGGCCCGCCGGGGGCCGGACGGGACGTCAGAGCTACTTGTACTTGAGCAGCAGGCTCAGCACCACGATGCAGGCGAACCAGGCGATGCCCACGAGGATCGTGATGCGGTCGAGGTTCCGCTCGGCCACCGCGGAGCCGCCGCCGGTGGACATCGCGCCACCGCCGAACATGTCGGACAGGCCGCCGCCCTTCCCCTTGTGCAGCAGCACCAGGAGGATCATCAGCAGGCTGAAGATGATCAGGGCAATCGAGAACCCGAGAACCACGGCGGGACCAACTCTCTCGTATCTTCGGCGAAGGGGCCGGGCCGCGTGGAAGCGGTCCGGCCCCAAAGCCTACGTTGCTGCGGCGGCGTTAGCCTACTGCCTGCTCGCGGTAGCGCACGATCTTGACGAACTCCTCGGCGTCCAGCGAGGCCCCGCCGATCAGACCGCCGTCGATGTCGGGCTTGGCCATCAGGCCGGCCGCGCTGGAGGACTTCACCGAACCGCCGTACAGGATGCGGACCTTGCCGGCCAGCTCCGCGTCGTACAGCTCGGCCAGGCGGGCGCGGATCGCCCCGCAGACCTCCTGGGCGTCCTCCGGGGTCGCCACCTCACCGGTGCCGATCGCCCAGACCGGCTCGTACGCGACGACGACCGTCTCCGCGTCCGAGGCCGGCACGCCCTCCAGCGCACCGTCCAGCTGCGCCAGGGTGTACTCGACGTGGGTGCCCGCCTTGCGGACGTCCAGCGGCTCGCCGATGCACAGGATCGGGGTGATCCCGCTGCGGTAGGCGGCCTTCACCTTGGCGTTGACGATCTCCTCGTTCTCGCCGTGGTACTGGCGGCGCTCCGAGTGGCCGATCACCGCGTAGGTGCACTTCAGCTTGGAGAGCATCGGGCCGGAGACCTCGCCGGTGTAGGCACCGGAGTCGTGCTGCGAGATGTCCTGCGAGCCGTACTTGATCTTCAGCTTGTCGCCGTCGACCAGCGTCTGCACCGACCGCAGGTCGGTGAACGGGGTCAGTACGGCGACCTCGACGGCCTCGTAGTCCTTGTCGGCCAGCGCGAAGGCCAGCTTCTGGGTGTGCTGGATGGCCTCGAGGTGGTTGAGGTTCATCTTCCAGTTGCCCGCCATCAGCGGGAGGCGCTCAGTCATTTCCTCAGCCTTCCAGGGCGGCGAGACCGGGGAGGGTCTTGCCCTCCAGGTACTCGAGGCTTGCGCCACCGCCGGTCGAGATGTGCCCGAACTCCGTCTCGTCGAAGCCCAGGGTGCGGACGGCCGCGGCGGAGTCGCCGCCGCCGACCACGGTGAACGCGTCGCTGTCCAGCAGCGCCTGGGCCACGGCCCGGGTGCCGTCGGCGAACGCCGGGTGCTCGAAGACGCCCATCGGGCCGTTCCAGAACACGGTCTTTGCGTCGGCGATCTTCTCGGCGAACAGCTGCGCCGTCCGCGGGCCGATGTCCAGGCCCAGCGCGCCGTCCGGGATCGCCTCCACGTCGACCACCTGGTAGTCGTCCACCGGGGCCTGGTTCTTCACGTCCGGGAACGAGCCGGACACCGCGGTGTCCACCGGGATCACGAACTCCACGCCCTGCTCGGCGCCGCGCTTCAGGTAGTCCTGGACGACCGGGATCTGGTCCTCCTGCAGCAGCGAGGCACCGACGCCGTGGCCCTGGGCCGCGATGAAGGTGTACATCATGCCGCCGCCGATGAGGATCTTGTCGGCCTTGCCCAGCAGGTTCTCGATCACGCCGACCTTGTCGGAGACCTTCGACCCGCCGAGCACCACCACGTACGGGCGCTCGACCTCGTCGGTGAGGCGCTTCAGCACCCCCACCTCGGTGGCGATCAGGTCGCCGACCGCGTGCGGCAGCCGGGCCGGCAGGTCGAACACCGAGGCGTGCTTGCGGTGCACCGCGCCGAAGCCGTCGCCCACGTAGAGGTCGGCCAGGGCGGCCAGCTCGTCGGCGAAGGCGCCGCGCTCGGCGTCGTCCTTGGCGGTCTCGCCCGCGTTGAAGCGCAGGTTCTCCAGCAGCGTGACCTCGCCGTCGGCCAGGGCGGCGACAGTGGCCTTCGCGCTCTCGCCCACGGTGTCGGTGGCGAAGGACACCGGGACACCGAGGATCTCACCGAGGCGGACGGCCACCGGCGCGAGGGAGTACTGCGGGTCGGGCTCGCCCTTCGGGCGGCCCAGGTGCGAGGCGACGACCACCTTGGCGCCGGCCTGCACCAGCTTGGCGATGGTCGGTGCGACGGCGCGGATCCGGCCGTCGTCGGTGATCGTCCCGCCGGACAGCGGCACGTTCAGGTCGGCGCGGACGAACACCCGCTTGCCGGCGACCTGGAGGTCTTCGATCGTCTTCACGGTCTTGGGTCTCCCGAGGAAGGTGGTGCGTGTCGGCGGCACGGCGGCGGGCCACCAGGAACACGACGGGCGAGGGTCGGGACGCGAAGCGGGGGCCCGGACGGCGTCAGCCTTCCGGGCCCCGCACCTCACATCACGTCAGCTCCCGCGCAGGGTCAGAGCTGGCCGCCGACGAGCGTGGTCAGGTTGACGAGACGGTTCGAGTAGCCCCACTCGTTGTCGTACCAGCCGAAGACCTTGACCTGGTTGCCCTGAGCCATGGTCATCAGGGAGTCGAAGATCGTGGAGAACGGCGAGTTGACGATGTCGGAGGAGACGATCGGGTCCTCGGTGTACTGCAGGATGCCCTTGAGGTCGCCCTCGGCCGCCTTCTGGAAGGCCGCGTTGACCTCCTCGACGGTGACCTCGCGCTCCAGGGTGACCACCAGGTCGGTGATCGAGCCGGTCGGCACCGGGACGCGCAGCGAGGTGCCGTCGAGCTTGCCCTTGAGCTCGGGCAGGACCAGGGCGGTGGCCTTCGCGGCACCCGTCGAGGTCGGGATGATGTTCAGCGACGCCGCACGGGCACGGCGCAGGTCCTTGTGCGGGAAGTCCAGCGTGACCTGGTCGTTGGTGAACGCGTGGACGGTGGTCATCAGACCCTTGACGATCCCGAAGTTCTCGTTCAGCACCTTCGCCAGGGGGGCGACGCAGTTGGTGGTGCAGGAGGCGTTCGAGATGACGGTGTGGTTCGCCGGGTCGTACTTGTCGTCGTTGACGCCCATGACGATGGTGACGTCCTCGTCCGTCGCGGGCGCCGAGATGATGACCTTCTTCGCGCCGGCCGTGACGTGCTTCTTTGCAAGCTCGGCCTTGGTGAAGATACCGGTGGACTCGATGACGATGTCGACGCCCAGCTCGCCCCAGGGGAGGTTCGCGGGGTCGCGCTCGGCGAGGACCTTGAAGGTCTTGCCGTCCACGGTGATGCTGTCGGCGGTGTGAGAGACCTCGGACTGCAGGGTGCCGAGGATCGAGTCGTACTTGAGCAGGTGCGCGAGGGTCTTCGTGTCGGTCAGGTCGTTGACACCGACGATCTCGATGTCCGCGCCCTGAGCCTGAACCGCACGGAAGAAGTTGCGGCCGATACGGCCAAATCCGTTGATGCCTACCCGGATCGTCACGAACCGATCTCCTCTTAGGTACGCCGGACTGAATTCCGACGGGGGTTGAAATGGGATGTCCCCGACCACCCATGACCCTACCTCCCCGCGGCTCCGCTGGGCACATCGCCTCTCCGCCCGGGACGGCCCTGAGCGACCCTCCGGATTACCGGCGAGTAACTCCTGTGGCTGTCGTGCAAAAAGGGGCGCGGGGAACTGGGCGAATCGGCGGAGGCGCTGTCACGCCTTCCGATTCGCGCAGTTCCCCGCGCCCCTATATGTGTCCGAATAGCGCGACACGGATTGTCAGCTGAGCGCCATCTCGTCGGTGAGGTTGGCCTCCGTGCTCGGCAGCCCCAGCTCGGCGGCGCGCTTGTCGGCCATCGCCAGCAGGCGGCGGATCCGGCCGGCCACCGCGTCCTTGGTGAGCGGCGGGTCGGCCAGCGCGCCCAGCTCCTCCAGCGAGGCCTGCTTGTGCTGCATCCGCAGCTGGCCAGCGGCCGCCAGGTGCTCGGGCACCTCGTCGCCGAGGATCTCCAGCGCGCGCTGCACGCGCGCGCCCGCCGCGACCGCCGCGCGCGCCGAACGGCGCAGGTTGGCGTCGTCGAAGTTCGCGAGCCGGTTCGCGGTGGCGCGGACCTCGCGCCGCATGCGGCGCTCCTCCCACGCGAGCACCGCCTCGTGCGCCCCCAGCCGGGTCAGCAGCGCGCCGATCGCGTCACCGTCCCGGATGACCACCCGGTCCACGCCGCGGACCTCGCGGGCCTTGGCCGGGATGCCGAGCCGGCGTGCCGCGCCGACCAGGGCGAGCGCCGCCTCGGAGCCGGGGCAGGTGATCTCCAGGGAGGAGGACCGGCCGGGCTCGGTGAGCGAGCCGTGCGCCAGGAAGGCACCGCGCCAGGCGGCCTCGGCGTCGCAGGTCGCACCGGACACCACGGCCGGCGGCAGCCCGCGGATCGGGCGCCCGCGGCCGTCCACCAGGCCGGTCTGCCGGGCCAGCAGCTCGCCGTCCTTGACCACCCGGACGACGTACCGGCTGCCGCGGCGCAGCCCGCCGGGCGCCATCACCACCAGGTCCGAGGAGTGCCCGAAGATCTCCAGCAGGTCCTTGCGCAGACGCCGGGCCGCGATGGCCGTGTCCAGCTCCGCCTCGATCACGATCCGGCCGCTCACGATGTGCAGCCCGCCGGCGAACCGCAGGATCGCCGAGACCTCGGCCTTCCGGCAGCAGGCCCGGGTGACCGGGAGCCGGGAGATTTCGTCCTTCACCGCAGGAGTCATCGCCATGGGCCGATCCTTCCATGTGTCCGGAAAATCCGGTCGTACGCAGCCGCCAGGAGCTCCGGGTCGTGTCGCGGGGTTCCGTCCGCCCGGGCGACCCGGCCCAGCACCAGGGCCGCGCCCATCCGCTCGGCGGCCTTCTCCAGTCCGGCCAGGTCGGCGAGGCCGAAGGCCCCACCGGTGACCGCCCGCTCGTCGACCAGCACGGCGTCGACGGCGAGGTCGGGCGCGTGGTCGGCGATCACGTCGAGGTGCCGCTGCGGGCTGAAGCCCTCCGTCTCGCCGGGCTGGGGCGCGAGGTTGAGGGTGAGCAGCCGGCGCGCGCGGGTCTCGACCAGCGCCTTGGCGAGCTCGGGCACCAGCAGGTGCGGCAGCACGCTGGTGAACCAGGAGCCCGGGCCGAGCACCACCCAGTCCGCCTCCAGCACGGCCTCGACCGCCTCGGGCACGGCCGGCGGCTCCTCCGGCAGCAGCCGGACCGACTGCACGGTGCCGGGGGTCACGGCGACGCTGGCCTGGCCGCGGACGGCGGTGAGCTCGTGCGGCCGGGCCGGGTCGTGCCCGCGGACCTCCGCCTCGATGTCCAGCGGGACGGCCGACATCGGCAGCACCCGGCCCTGGACGTTGAGCAGCCGGCCCACCCAGTTGAGCGCCTCGACCGGGTCGCCGAGCTTCTCCCAGAGCGCGACGATCAGCAGGTTGCCGACGGCGTGGCCGCCGAGGTCGCCGTCGCCGGTGAAGCGCTGCTGGATGACCTCGGACCAGGTGCGACCCCAGTCGTCGTCGCCACAGAGCGCGGCGAGCGCCTTGCGCAGGTCGCCCGGGGGCAGCACCCCGAGCTCGGTGCGCAGCCGCCCGCTGGAGCCGCCGTCGTCGGCGACGGTGACCACCGCGGTCAGCTCGTTGGTGAGCCGGCGCAGCGCGGACAGCGAGGCGGACAGCCCCTGGCCGCCGCCGAGCGCGGTGATCCTCGGCGCGCCGGGGCGCGACTTCTGGGCAGCCGGACTGCTTCCGGCCGGGGCTCGCTCGCCAGACCTCTGCTGGAACTGCCGTGCTGGCGAGTATCCCGTCACACCGACCCCATGTTCCTGTCTCGTGCTCCCGTGGGCGGGCCGGTGACGGCCCGGCCGGGTCAGCCCCGGCCGGTCACTCCCGGCCCATGTCGCGGTGGACGAGCACCGTTTCGACGCCGTCCGCGATCAGACGCCTGGTCAGCCGCTCGGACATGGCGACGCTGCGGTGCTTGCCACCGGTGCAGCCTACGGCAAGTGTCATGTAGCGCTTGCCTTCGCGGCGATACCCTTCGGTCACGATCTTCAGCAGCTCTGCGTAGCCGTCCAGGAACTCCTGGGCACCGGGCTGCTTGAACACGTAGTCGGCGACGTCGCTGTCGGTGCCGGTGTGGGCCCGCAGCTCGGGCACCCAGTGCGGGTTCGGCAGGAAGCGGCAGTCCACCACCAGGTCGGCGTCGACCGGCAGGCCGTACTTGAAGCCGAAGGACATCACGGTGGCGCGCAGCTCGGGCTCGTCGTGGTCGGCGAACTGGGCGTCGAGCTTGGCGCGCAGCTGGTGCACGTTGAGGTTGGAGGTGTCGATCACCAGGTCCGCCTCGCCGCGCAGGTCGCGCAGCAGCTCGCGCTCCTGGGCGATGCCGTCGACGATCCGGCCGTCGCCCTGCAGCGGGTGCGGGCGGCGGACGGATTCGAAGCGGCGCACCAGCGCCTCGTCCGAGGAGTCCAGGAAGACGACGCGCAGGCGCACGCCGCGCTTCTCCAGCTCCTCCAGCGAGGTGAGCAGGTCGTCGAAGAAGCTGCGGCCGCGGACGTCGACGACGGCGCCGATCCGGGGCACCGAGCCCTGCGAGCGGGCGCCGAGGTCCACCATGGTGGGGATCAGCGCGGGCGGCAGGTTGTCCACCACGAACCAGCCCAGGTCCTCCAGGCACTTGGCCGCGGTGCTCCGGCCGGCGCCGGACATGCCGGAGATGATCACCAGCTCCGGTGCGTTGTCGCCCACGTCGGACACGTTCACTTCGGTTCCCCGCTCTCGGTGGTTCGCTTCGGAAGAACGCCCCGGACCCGGCGGTGCTTCCCGGCACCGCCGGCGGGGGCGGCGCCGGGGGCCGCGCGGCGACGGGCGTCTTCGGCCGTCATGGCGTCTCCCGGGGTGCGCCGGCCCCGGCAGGGTCGGCGCTGTCGTCAATGATCTCGCCGGTGGCGGTGTTCACCGCGAGTGCGGCAGGTGGCCGGGAGGCCAACGCGGCCGCAACAGTCTCCGCGGTGCGGCGGCCGATCCCGGGTACCTCGCACAGCTCGTCCACGGTGGCGGTCCGCAGCCGCTTGAGGGAGCCGAAGTGCTTGAGCAGTGCCTGGCGGCGGGTCTCGCCGAGGCCGGGCACTGCGTCCAGCCCGCCGGTGGTGAGGCGCTTGGAGCGCTTGGACCGCTGGTAGGCGATGGCGAAGCGGTGCGCCTCGTCGCGCACGCGCTGCAGCAGGTAGAGGCCCTCGCTGGTGCGCGGCAGCACGACCGGGTCGTCCTGGCCGGGCAGCCAGACCTCCTCCAGCCGCTTGGCGAGGCCGCAGAGGGCGACGTCGTCGATGCCGAGCTCGTCGAGGGCCCGGCGGGCGGCGGCGACCTGCGGCTGCCCGCCGTCGACGACCAGCAGCTGCGGCGGGTAGGCGAAGCGGCGGGGGCGGCCGGTCTCCGGGTCGACCGGGCCGGCCGCGGGGTCCTCGACCGGCTCGGCCGTGCCGTCGATGCCGTCGGGCGCCTCGTCGGTGCCGGTGTCCTCGGGGACGGCCCACTCACCGGTCTGCTCGCGCTCCTGGAGGTAGCGGCGGAAGCGGCGGCCGATCACCTCGTGCATCGAGCGGACGTCGTCCTGACCGGCGAAGCCCCTGATCTGGAAGCGCCGGTACTCGCTCTTGCGGGCCAGGCCGTCCTCGAAGACGACCATCGAGGCGACCACGTCCTCGCCCTGCAGGTGGGAGATGTCGAAGCACTCGATGCGCAGCGGCACGGAGTCGAGCTCCAGCGCGTCGGCGATCTCCTGGAGGGCGCGGCTGCGGGTGGTGAGGTCGGAGGCGCGCTTGGTCTTGTGCAGCGCGAGCGCCTGCTGGGCGTTCCGGTGCACGGTGGCCATCAGGTCCTTCTTGTCGCCGCGCTGCGGGACGCGCAGGTCGACCTGGGCGCCGCGCAGGCCGGTGAGCCACTCGCGGACGGGACCGGACGGTTCGGGCAGGGCCGGGACGAGCACCTCGCGGGGCACGTTCTCGGTGCCGGAACCGTACAGCTGCTGCAGGGCGTGCTCGACCAGGGAGGCGGTGTCGACGTCCTCGACGCGGTCGGTGACCCAGCCGCGCTGGCCGCGGACCCGGCCGCCGCGGACGTGGAAGATCTGGACGGCGGCCTCCAGCTCGTCCTCGGCGAGGGCGAGCACGTCGGCGTCGGTGCCGTCCGCGAGGACGACGGCGTTCTTCTCCATGGCGCGCTTGAGGGCGCCGATGTCGTCGCGCAGCCGGGCCGCCTTCTCGTACTCCATGGCGGCGGCGGCCTCCTGCATCTGCTGCTCCAGGCGGCGCAGGTGGCCCCCGGTGCGGCCGGCCATGAAGTCGCAGAACTCCTCGGCGAGGGCGCGGTGCTCGTCGGCGGAGACCTTGCCGACGCAGGGCGCGGCGCACTTGCCGATGTAGCCGAGCAGGCAGGGCCGGCCGACCTGGCTCGCGCGCTTGAAGACGCCGTTGGAGCAGGTGCGGACGGGGAAGACGCGGAGCAGCAGGTCGACGGTCTCGCGGATGGCCCAGGCGTGGCCGTACGGGCCGAAGTAGCGCACGCCCTTCTTGTGCGCCCCCCGCATGACCTGCACGCGGGGGAATTCCTCGTTGAGGGTGACGGCGAGCTCGGGGTAGCTCTTGTCGTCGCGGTACTTGACGTTGAAGCGGGGGTCGAACTCCTTGATCCAGGAGTACTCCAGCTGCAGCGCCTCGACCTCGGTGCCGACCACCGTCCACTCGACCGAGGCGGCGGTGGTGACCATCGTGGCCGTGCGCGGGTGCAGGCCGGCGAGGTCCTGGAAGTAGGAGGAGAGCCGCGGGCGCAGGCTCTTGGCCTTGCCGACGTAGATGACCCGGCCGTGCTCGTCGCGGAACCGGTACACCCCGGGTGAGAGCGGGATCGCACCGGGCGCCGGACGGTAGGTGGACGGGTCTGCCATGCCCCTACCGTACCGACTGCCGATGACCCCCCGTGGCCGGTTTCCCGGGGTGCGGCCGCGAACCGGTCAGACCGTTGTGACCTGGACGTTGTTGTTGACGACGGCCACCTTGTAGGAGGGCAGCGGCTTGGGCGCCGGGCCGCCCTCGACGGCGCCGTCGGTGATCGAGAAGCGGCTGCCGTGGCAGGGGCAGTCGATCGTCTTGTCCTTGACCTCGTCGACGATGCAGCCGGCGTGGGTGCACTTGGCGCTGAACGCCTTGTACTCGCCCGCGGCGGGCTGGGTGACCACGACCTTCTGGTCGCGGAAGACCTTGCCGCCGCCGACCGGGATGTCGGCGGCCGGGCCGAGGTCGACCGGGGCCGCGTTCTGCGCCTGGGCACCGCCGGAACCGCCCGTGGAACCGGACGAGCCGGACGAGCCCGAGGAGGACGAGGACGAGCAGCCGGTGACCGCGACGGTGCCGCCCGCGGCGAGCACGGCGGCCGCGCCGCACAGCAGGGTGCGGCGGGAGGCGGCGGGGCCGCGGTCGGTCTCGGCGGCGGACGCGGTGGCGACGGGCTCGTTCATGCGGGCGGCTCCTCGGACGCGGGTACGGGCGGACCGACCGCAGTCTATGCGCCGTACCTGGGCGTTCCGCCCGGCCGAGCGGTACTGACACACCACCTCCCCGGCCGGCCGGGGGCCGGGGAGGTTCGGTGAGCGTGTGCCCCGCTACTTCTTGGCGGCGGCCCGCTTGCGGGCGGTGCCGCCGGCCGCCGTGCTGCGGCTGCCACCGCGGCGGGCGGCGGGGACGGCAGCGTCGGAGACCCCGCCGAGGATGTCCCGCAGGAACTTGCCGGTGTGGCTGGCGGTGATCGCGGCGATCTCCTCCGGGGTGCCCTCGGCGACCACCGTGCCGCCGCCGTTGCCGCCCTCCGGGCCCATGTCGACGATCCAGTCGGCGGTCTTGATGACGTCGAGGTTGTGCTCGATGACGATCACGGTGTTGCCCTTGTCGACCAGGCCCTCCAGCACCTTGATCAGCTTGCTGATGTCCTCGAAGTGCAGGCCGGTGGTGGGCTCGTCGAGGACGTACACGGTGCGGCCGGTGGAGCGCTTCTGCAGCTCGGAGGCGAGCTTGACGCGCTGGGCCTCGCCGCCGGACAGGGTCGGGGCGGACTGGCCGAGCCGGACGTACCCGAGGCCGACGTCGTTGAGGGTCCGCAGGTGCCGGGCGATCGCCGGGACGGCCTCGAAGAAGGCCAGCGCCTCCTCGATCGGCATGTCCAGCACCTCGGCGATGGACTTGCCCTTGTAGTGGACCTCCAACGTCTCCCGGTTGTACCGGGCGCCGTGGCAGACCTCGCACGGGACGTAGACGTCCGGCAGGAAGTTCATCTCGATCTTGATGGTGCCGTCGCCGGAGCAGTTCTCGCAGCGGCCGCCCTTGACGTTGAAGGAGAACCGGCCGGGCAGGTAGCCGCGGACCTTGGCCTCCTGGGTCTCCGCGAAGAGGCGGCGGACGTGGTCGAAGACGCCGGTGTAGGTGGCCGGGTTGGACCGCGGGGTGCGGCCGATCGGCGACTGGTCGACGTGCACCACCTTGTCCACCAGGTCGGTACCGGTGATCCGGGTGTGCCGCCCGGGCACGCTGCGGGCGCCGTTGAGCTCGCGCGCGAGGTGGGTGTAGAGGATGTCGTTGACCAGCGTGGACTTGCCGGAGCCGGAGACACCGGTGACGGCGGTGAAGGTGCCGAGCGGGAAGCCGACCGTGACGTCCTGCAGGTTGTGCTCGCGGGCGCCGTGCACGATGAGCTGGCGCTTCTTGTCGCGCGGGCGGCGGACGGCCGGGGTGGGGATGGAACGCCGGCCGGAGAGGTACTGGCCGGTCAGCGACTCGTCGTTGGCCAGCAGCTCCTTCAGCGAGCCGGAGTGCACGACCTTGCCGCCGTGCTCGCCTGCGCCGGGGCCGATGTCGACGACCCAGTCGGCGGTCTTGATGGTGTCCTCGTCGTGCTCGACGACGATCAGGGTGTTGCCGATGTCGCGCAGCCGCACCAGCGTCTCGATCAGCCGGTGGTTGTCCCGCTGGTGCAGGCCGATGGACGGCTCGTCGAGGACGTAGAGCACGCCGACCAGGCCGGAGCCGATCTGGGTGGCGAGCCGGATGCGCTGGGCCTCGCCACCGGAGAGGGTGCCCGCGGCGCGGTTGAGCGAGAGGTAGTCCAGGCCGACGTCGACCAGGAAGCGCAGCCGCTCGTTGACCTCCTTGAGGACACGTTCGGCGATCTTCTTGTCGCGGGCGGTCAGCTTCATCGCGCCGAGGAACTCGGCGCAGTCGCTGATCGACATCGCCGAGACGTCGGCGATCGACCTGTCCTGGATCGTCACGGCGAGGACCACGGGCTTGAGCCGGGTGCCGTTGCAGGCGGGGCAGTGCACCTCGCGCATGTAGCCCTCGAAGCGCTCCCGGCTGGAGTCGCTCTCGGCCTCAGAGTGGCGGCGCTGCACGAACGGCACCGCGCCCTCGAAGGACGTGGTGTACGAGCGGTCGCGGCCGTACCGGTTGCGGTACTTGACCTCGACCTGGGTGCGGTGGCCGTACAGCAGGGCCTTGCGGGCGCGGGCGGGCAGCCCGGCCCAGGGGATGTCGGTGCGGAAGCCGAGCTCGCCGGCGAGCGCGTCGATCAGACGCTGGAAGTACTCCTTGGTGTGACCCTGGGACCACGGGTGGATGGCGCCCTCGTCGAGCGACTTCTCCTCGTCCGGGATCACCAGCTCGGGGTCGACCTCCATCCGGTTCCCGAGGCCGGAGCACTCCGGGCAGGCGCCGAACGGCGAGTTGAAGGAGAAGGAGCGCGGCTCCAGCTCCTCGAAGGAGACGTCGTCGTACGGGCAGTACAGGTGCTCGGAGTACAT
The DNA here is from genome assembly GCF_025655475.1 of Kitasatospora sp. DSM 101779. Taxonomy (GTDB): domain Bacteria; phylum Actinomycetota; class Actinomycetes; order Streptomycetales; family Streptomycetaceae; genus Kitasatospora. Next base: position 2,668,999 of record NZ_JAHTIK010000001.1, read on the forward strand.
CCGCTCGCGCTCGGGGTCGCCCTCCGGGAGGTCGACGAAGTCGAGCACCACCATGCCGCCGGAGAGCTTGAGCGCCGTCTCGACGGAGTCGGTCAGCCGGCGCTTGGCGCTCGCCTTGACCGTCAGGCGGTCGACGACCACCTCGATGGTGTGCTTCTCCTGCTTCTTGAGGGTCGGCGGCTCGGTCAGCTGCACCGTCGCGCCGTCGACCCGGGCCCGGGCGTAGCCCTTGGACTGCAGGTCGGCGAAGAGGTCGACGAACTCGCCCTTGCGCTCGCGCACCACGGGGCTGAGCACCTGGAAGCGGGTGCCCTCGGCGAGCTCCAGCACCCGGTCGACGATGGCCTGCGGGGACTGCCGGGCGATCGGCCGGGAGCAGTGCGGGCAGTGCGGCTTGCCGATCCGGGCGAACAGCAGGCGGAGGTAGTCGTAGACCTCGGTGATGGTGCCGACGGTGGACCGCGGGTTGCGGCTGGTGGACTTCTGGTCGATCGAGACCGCGGGCGACAGGCCCTCGATGAAGTCCACGTCCGGCTTGTCCATCTGGCCGAGGAACTGCCGGGCGTAGGAGGACAGCGACTCGACGTAGCGGCGCTGGCCCTCGGCGAAGATCGTGTCGAAGGCCAGCGAGGACTTGCCGGACCCGGAGAGGCCGGTGAAGACGATAAGGGAGTCGCGGGGCAGGTCGAGCGAGACGTTCTTGAGGTTGTGCTCGCGAGCACCGCGGACGATCAGGCGGTCGGCCACTGCTTCTGGCGCCTTTCTCCGGGGAGGTGGGGCTTCGGGGGGACTTCTGGAAGCTGCAGGACGTCGGGCTTGGGGCTTCTGGGCATGCGTACGGGCGGTCGGCGCGTCCTCGGATCCCACCGCGGCCCGGCCCTGGCGGCAGCGGCCGCCTCGGCGGCGGCCGCGAACAAGCCCCAGGGAAGGCAACCAGCTGGACGAGCGATTTCTTCCGACTCGGGACAGTAAGCCTATAGCGCAGGCGTTCGAATATCGACCTTGTCCAGTGGGGACCACCCGAATGAGTGACGCGGCCTCGACACGTTGATCGCCGGCGCGGGGAAAGCCGCTGCTCGGCGCGGTCGGCGGGCGGTAGCGTCGCCGTGACAACGACCGGCGGCCCCCGCGGGAAACGCCGGACGCACCACGGCACCACCCGGGAGACCGCCATGACCGACCCCGCAGCCGCCGGCATCCTGCCCGAGGAGGCGGCCGCCAGGGCCGCCGAGAGCCTCAAGGCCGTCGCCGAGGGCACCGATCACCTGCTGCGCACCGTCGCCGACCTCGCCCCGGACGACGTCGCCGGCCCGTCCGCACTGCCCGGCTGGACCCGGGGGCACGTGCTGGCCCACCTGTCGCGCAACGCCGACTCCCTGGTGAACCTGCTGGAGACCGCCCGCACCGGCGTGGACGTCCCGCAGTACGCGAGCCCGGAGGCACGCGAGCAGGGCATCCGGGAAGGCGCCGGCCGCCCGCTCGACGAGCAGCTCGCCGACCTGCGGCGGACCGCCGAGCGGCTGGCCGCAGCCGCCGAGAGCCTGCCGGACACCGCCTGGACGGTGCCGCTGCGGCACCGCACCGGCTACGTCTTCCCCGCCTACGACGTGCCCTGGAAGCGGCTGATGGAGGTCGAGTACCACCACGTCGACCTGGACGCCGGCTACACCCCCGCGCACTGGCCGGAGTCCTTCGCCTCCGCCGAGCTGGCCCGCCTCGCCGGCCGGCTGGACGGCGTCGAGGGGCTGCCCGGCGTCGCGCTCACCGCCGAGGACACCGGGGCGGTGGCCAGGATCGGCGAGCCGGCCGGCCCCGAGCTGGCCGTGGAGGGCCCCGTCCGGGCGCTCACGGCCTGGCTCTCCGGTCGCTCCGACGGCGACGGCCTGCAGGTGCACCGGGCCGGTGTGCTGCTGCCCGACCCGCGGACCGTGCTGCCGCAGCTTCCGCCGCTGAACTGAACAGGCGATGATGCAGGTGACGGACTCTCAGCCGGCACCCGGTCGCACCGCGGTGCCCGGCCACGACGATCGAGGAGCAGAGCGATGACCTACCACGGAGCGGTCAAGGTCGGCGGCCCGCCCGACGTGCGGGAGCTCGCCCACCTGATCGTCACCAAGGTGGCGGTCGGCCCGTACGACAACAACGCCTACCTGCTGCGCTGCCGCGCCACCGACGAGCAGTTGCTGATCGACGCGGCCGCCGACGCCCCCACCCTGCTGGAGACGGTCGGCGACAGCCTGGCCACGGTCGTCACCACGCACCGGCACCACGACCACTGGGCCGCGCTGGCCGAGGTGGTGGCCGTCACCGGCGCCCGCACCGCGGCGGGCCGGATCGACGCCGAGGCCATCGACGTCCCCACCGAGCTGCTGCTGGACGACGGCGACGTGCTGCGGGTCGGCCAGGTCGAGCTCACCGTGCGCAAGCTGGTGGGCCACACCCCCGGCGCGATCGTGCTGATCTACGACGACCCGCAGGGCCATCCGCACGTGTTCACCGGCGACTGCCTCTTCCCCGGCGGCGTCGGCAACACCTGGAAGGACCCTGAGGCCTTCGCCAGTCTCTTCCGCGACGTCAACGAGAAGATCTTCGACGTGCTGCCGGACGAGGCCTGGGTGTACCCCGGCCACGGCAACGACACCACGCTCGGCACCGAGCGCCCGCACCTCGGCGAGTGGCGCGAGCGCGGCTGGTGACCGCCGGATGAGCGGAGGTGCGCGGCGGGGCCGCGCGGTCGAGGCCGAGCTCAAGGCCGTCGTCCGCGACCCCACCGCCCTCCGGGCCCGGCTCGACGCCCTGGCCGGTCCCGGCCGGGCCGAGGTGTACCGGGACACCTACTACGACCTGCCGGACGGCTCGCTGGCCCACGGCGACCGCGAGCTGCGGCTGCGCACCGTCACCGGCCCGGCGGACAGCCGCACCCTGCTGACCTGGAAGGACGCCCGGGTCGACGCGGTCTCCGGCGCCAAGCCGGAGGCCGAGACGGCCGTCACCGATCCGGCGGGCGCCGCCGCGGTGCTGCGGGGCCTCGGCTACCGGCCGGTGCTGGCCTTCGAGAAGCACTGCCGCAACCACACGCTGCACCGGGACGGCCGCGACCTGCTGGCCACCCTGGTCGAGGTCCCGGAGCTCGCCGGGGCCTTCCTGGAGGTGGAGACGGTCTGCGGCGAGGACGAGCTGCCGGCGGCACTGGCGGCCGTCCGCGGTGTGCTCGCCGAGCTCGGCGTGCCGCCCGCGGACCTCACGGCCGAGGCGTACACCGACGCGGTGGCCGCCGCACGCGGACGCAGCGGCGGGGTGTGACCGGTCCCCGCGGTCGCACCCCGCCGCTGCGGGATCGGGTGGGTCAGACGTCCGCGCCGTCGCGCTCGTCCGCCGATTCGAGGGCCGCGCGCTCCTGCCGGCGGGAGGCGATCAGGCTGGTGACGGTGGTGACGGCGAGCACCGCCACGATGAACCCCAGCGAGACGCCGATGCTGACCTCCGGCACGTGCACGCCGCTCTCGTGCAGCGCGTGCAGTACCAGCTTGACGCCGATGAAGCCGAGGATCACCGACAGGCCGTAGGCGAGGTGGACCAGCTTCTTCAGCAGGCCGCCGATCAGGAAGTACAGCTGGCGCAGGCCCATCAGCGCGAAGGCGTTCGCGGTGAACACGATGTACGGGTCCTGGGTCAGGCCGAAGATCGCGGGGATCGAGTCCAGGGCGAACAGCACGTCGGTGGTGCCGATCGCCAGCATGACGATCAGCATCGGGGTCATCAGCCGGCGGCCGTTCTCCACGACGAAGAGCTTGGTGCCGTGGTACTTGTCGGTCGCCGGGAAGCGCTTCTCGATCGCCTTGAGCAGGCGGTTCTCCTCGAACTCCTCCTCCTCGTCGGAGCGGGCGTCCTGGATGAGCTTCCAGGCCGTCCAGACGAGGAAGGCGCCGAAGATGTAGAAGACCCACGAGAAGGTGGAGACCAGGGCCGCGCCGCCGGCGATGAAGACCGCCCGCAGCACCAGCGCGATGATCACGCCGAACATCAGCACGCGCTGCTGGTAGATCCGCGGCACCGCGAACTTGCCCATGATCAGGATGAAGACGAAGAGGTTGTCGACGCTCAGCGACTTCTCGGTGATGTATCCGGCGAAGAACTCGCTCGCGGGCTGCGAGCCGTACTGCTTCCAGAGGAACGCGCCGAACAGCACGGCGAGGACGATCCAGACGACCGTCCAGATCCCGGCCTCCTTGACGGAGACCTCGTGCGGTTTGCGGCCGCCGATGAAGAAGTCGGCCACGATCAGGGCGACCAGCACCCCGATCGTGCCGATCCACAGGCCAAGGGAAACGTCCACGTCTGCTCCTCCGGCAGGTAGGCGAACAGGCATCGTCACTGCCGGAGGTCTCCTCCACCCTGCGGCTCACCCAAGGAGCACGCGGGCCGGCACCCCGGGACACCCGATGGGCGGACGTCCGTGATGACGGGGCTGCCGCTGGGGAGTACTCCCCTCCGCTCTACGCCGAGGCTAACAGAATCCCCAAGACAAGGTAAAGAAGGTAAAGAACTGTCAGGCGCGGGGCCGGTCGGGGGTGCCGCGGGACAGCGCCGGCGGCCTCAGAGGTAGGGCTCGATCGCGGGCAGCATGTCCTGGAAGGTCCTGGCCCGCGCCGGTGCGCCGATCGCCTGCATCGCCCAGCCGCCCGCCGGCTCGCGGTACACCTTGGCCATGATCTGCCCGGTGTGCCGGCCGCCGGCCGCCAGCTCGTACCGGGCCAGTTCCTGGCCGGTGGACTCGTCGACCAGTCGGCAGTGCGCGTCCTGCACCTCGGCGAAGCTCTGGCCGGTGTACGAGCTGACGGTGAACACGATCTGGGTGATGTGCACCGGCACCCGCAGCAGGTCGACCAGGATCGCCTCGTCGTCGCCGCCTCCGCCGGCACCACCGGTCAGGTTGTCCCCGGTGTGCTGCACCGAGCCGTCGTTGCTCGCCAGGTGCTGGAAGAACACCACGTCGGAGGGGGTGCGCTCGGCGTACAGCAGGGCCGAGGCGTCCAGGTCGACCTGACGGCTGCGGCTGCCGAACAGCCCCTTGCGGACGGCGGCCCGCCAGCCCAGGCCCATCCGGACGACCGTCAGCGACTCCCCCGAGCTCTTCTGCAGGCTGACGCTCTGCCCCTTGGCCAGATTCACCGACACGGTGCTTCCCTCTCTCTCCTCAGCCCGGCGGGAGCGGTCCCACCGCACTCCGACGGAACACCCCGTTGCCGTCCCCCGGCTGAGGCCCCCAGTGCCCTGCGGCCGCACCGCCACCGCCCGCCGCAGCTGCGCGGCCGGGTCCTGTTCGACGACCGGTGCCCGCAGGCCAGCCTAGGGCCTGCGGGCACATGTCATGCAGGGTGCTCCCGCACCGGGGAGTGCCCCCGTGGGAGCGCGTCCGGAAGGGATCAGGCCATCCCGGCCTCGCGCATCTGCCGGAGCTCCTTCTTCAGCTCGCCGACCTCGTCGCGCAACCGCGCGGCCACCTCGAACTGCAGCTCGGCCGCGGCCGCGTGCATCCGGTCGGTGAGGTCCTGGATGAGCTGGGCCAGCTCGGCCGCGGGCAGGCTCTTGGCCGGCTTGCGGTCCGCCCCGAGCGCCGGGACGGGCGTGCGGGTCTTGCCGCCCGGGGCGCGGTATCCGGTGGAGAGCAGCTCCTCGGTGTCCACGTCCTCCCGGGCGAGGGTGTCGAGGATGTCGCCGATCTTCTTGCGCAGCGGCTGCGGGTCGATGCCGTTCGCCTCGTTGTACGCCTGCTGCACGGCCCGGCGGCGGTTGGTCTCCTCGATCGCGAGCTCCATCGCCGGGGTGATCCGGTCCGCGTACATGTGGACCTGGCCGGAGACGTTGCGCGCCGCACGGCCGATGGTCTGGATCAGCGAGGTGCCCGACCGGAGGAAGCCCTCCTTGTCGGCGTCCAGGATCGCCACCAGCGACACCTCGGGCAGGTCCAGGCCCTCGCGGAGCAGGTTGATGCCCACCAGGACGTCGTACTCGCCGGCGCGGAGCTCGCGCAGCAGCTCGACCCGGCGCAGGGTGTCGATGTCGCTGTGCAGGTACCGCACCCGGATGTCCAGGCCGAGCATGTAGTCGGTGAGGTCCTCCGCCATCTTCTTGGTGAGGGTGGTGACCAGGACGCGCTCGTCCCGCTCGACGCGGGTGCGGACCTCGTGCACCAGGTCGTCGATCTGGCCCTCGGTCGGCTTGACGATCACCTCGGGGTCGATCAGGCCGGTCGGGCGGATGATCTGCTCGACCGCGCCGTCGCCGCGGGACAGCTCGTACTTGCCCGGGGTCGCCGACAGGTAGACCGTCTGCCCGATCCGCTCCAGGAACTCCTCCCATTTCAGCGGGCGGTTGTCCATCGCGGAGGGCAGCCGGAAGCCGTGGTCGACCAGGGTGCGCTTGCGGGAGGCGTCGCCCTCGTACATCGCGCCGATCTGCGGCACCGTGACGTGCGACTCGTCGATGACCAGGAGGAAGTCCTCCGGGAAGTAGTCGAGCAGGGTGTTCGGCGGGGAGCCGGGCGACCGGCCGTCGAAGTGCATCGAGTAGTTCTCGACGCCCGAGCAGGTGCCGATCTGGCGGAGCATCTCGATGTCGTAGGTGGTGCGCATGCGCAGCCGCTGGGCCTCCAGCAGCTTGCCCTGCTTCTCCAGCACCGCGAGGCGCTCGCCGAGCTCCTTCTCGATGTCGTTGACGGCGCGCTCCATCCGCTCCGGGCCGGCGACGTAGTGCGAGGCGGGGAAGACGTAGATCGAGTCGTCCTGGCTGATGATCTCGCCGGTCAGCGGGTGCAGCGTGTAGAGCGCCTCGATCTCGTCGCCGAACATCTCGATCCGGACGGCGAGCTCCTCGTACACCGGGAAGATCTCGATCGTGTCGCCGCGGACACGGAAGGTGCCGCGGGTGAAGGCGAGGTCGTTGCGGGTGTACTGGATGTCGACGAAGCGGCGGAGCAGCGCGTCCCGGTCGATCTCCTCGCCGACCTTGAGCGGGACCATCCGGTCCACGTACTCCTGCGGGGTGCCGAGGCCGTAGATGCAGGACACCGAGGCGACCACGACCACGTCGCGGCGGGTGAGGAGGGAGTTGGTCGCGGAGTGGCGCAGCCGCTCGACCTCCTCGTTGATCGAGGAGTCCTTCTCGATGTAGGTGTCCGTCTGCGGGACGTACGCCTCGGGCTGGTAGTAGTCGTAGTACGAGACGAAGTACTCGACCGCGTTGTTGGGCAGCAGCTCGCGGAACTCGTTGGCCAGCTGGGCGGCCAGGGTCTTGTTCGGCGCCATCACCAGGGTGGGGCGCTGCAGCTTCTCGATCATCCACGCCGTGGTCGCGGACTTGCCGGTGCCGGTCGCACCGAGCAGGACCACGTCCTTCTCGCCGCCGCGGATGCGGCGCTCCAGCTCGGCGATGGCCGCCGGCTGGTCGCCGTTGGGCTGGTAGGGGCTGACGACCTCGAAGGGCGTCGTGGACCGCTCGATACTCGTGTTGGGGCGCACCACTCCACCGTACGGCCCAGCACCGACAGTGTCGGGCCCTACGGGCGAGCGGCCCCAGGTGCAGACGAACGGTGCGGACGGCGGGCGCCACAGACCGCCGTCCCCGGGGGTTCCGGTGCCCGGGGTGTGGACCAGCGGCTCGACGTGGATGTCCGAACCGGCGGGCGCGGTGGAACCGGTCCAGAGGTTGATCTTCTGCCAGGCCTGGCCGTCGATCACCGGGACGGTGTCGGGTTGGCCGCCGCAGCTGTGTGCGGAGATCTGGCGGCGGCCGTTCTCGGGCCGGCCGACGCCGAGGCTGGCCGGCGACGTCCAGTACCCGGCGCAGACCGCGAACTTCTGGATCCGCCCGTCGTGCAGGTCGACGCCGTCACGGTGACACCCGCGGGCGGCCCCACGATCGGGGTCCCGGCCTGGACGGCGGCCGGTGCGGCGGTCGGCGGGGCGTCCGCCGTGGACGAGGCCGTCCCGTGCGGACGGCGCGCACATCCCGGGGCCGAGCGGGGACGAACTCGACCCGGTGTCAGACCTTGGAACTGTCGCGGGCGAGGGCCACCAGGCGGGAGACGGCGCGGAGGTACTTCTTGCGGTAGCCGCCCCGCAGCATGTCCTCGGGGAAGACCTGGTCGAAGGGCACGCCGGAGGCGGTGACGGGGAGTTCGCGGTCGTACATCCGGTCGGCGAGGACGACCAGCCGCAGGGCGGTGGACTGGTCGTCGACCGGCCGGACGCCGCGCAGGAAGACGGCGTGGACGTCGTCGAGCAGTGCGCCGTACCGGCTCGGGTGGACGTTCTTGAGGTGTTCGAGCAGGGCGTCGAAGTCGTCCAGCGAGGCGCCGGGGGCGGTGGCGGCCCGGGCGGTGACCTCGTCGTCGGTGTACGGCGGCGGGGCCTCGGGCAGGCCGCGGTGGCGGTAGTCCTGGCCGTCGATCCGGACGGGTCGGAAGTGGGCGGCCAGGCCCTGGATCTCGCGGAGGAAGTCGGCGGCCGCGAAGCGCCCCTCGCCGAGCTTGTCGGGGAGGGTGTTGGAGGTCGCGGCGAGCTTGACGCCGTTCTCGACGAGCCGGCTGAGCAGGGTGGAGACCAGGACGGTGTCGCCCGGGTCGTCCAGCTCGAATTCGTCGATGCAGAGCAGCCGGTGCCCGGAGAGGGTCTCGACGGCGCCCTTGAAGGTGAGGGCGCCGACCAGGTTGGTCAGCTCGACGAAGGTGCCGAAGGCCTTGGGCCCGGGGGTGGCGTGCCAGAGCGAGGCGAGCAGGTGGGTCTTGCCGACACCGTAGCCGCCGTCGAGGTAGATGCCGGCGGGGGCGGCCGGGGCCGCGGCGGCGCGCCGGAACCAGCCGCGCTTCGGGGCGGCGCCGCTGCCGTTGAGGGAGGCCGCGAACTGCTCCAGGACCTGCACGGCCTCGTACTGGCTGGGCTGGGTGCTGTCCGGGATGTAGCTGCCGAAGCTGACGCCGGCGAACCGCGGCGGCGGGACCATCTCGGCCACCAGGCGCTCGGCGGGCACGACCGGTCGGCGATCGGTGAGGGCTGTCACGGTGGCCGTCTCGGTGGCGGTGACGTCGGCGTGGGGGGCTGCGGGCACGGTAGTACAGGGTACGCCCCGTGGAAGACTCGCCACCATGCAGCTCTTGATGAATCCGCTCACAGCCCCCGTCGCAGACCCGGCCGCGCTGGAGTCGCTCGCCGCCCTGTACGCGTACCCGGACGAGGCGGGCGCCGGGCGGCCGTGGCTGCGCGCCAACATGGTGTCCAGCCTGGACGGCTCGGCGCGGCTGGAGGGCCTGTCGGAGGGCCTGTCGAGCGCCGCGGACAAGCGGATCTTCGGGGTGCTGCGGGCGCTCGCGGACGTGGTGCTGGTGGGGGCGGAGACGGTCCGGGCGGAGGGGTACCGGCCGGCCCGGGCGCGGAAGGAGTTCGCGGCGGCCCGGGCGGCGGCGGGCCAGGCCCCCGCGCCGGTGATCGCGGTGGTCAGCCGGCGGCTCGCGCTGAACCTGTCGGCGCCGCTGTTCACCGAGCCGCTGGTGCGCACGGTGGTGCTCACCACGGAGGACTCCCCGGCCGAGGCGCGCCGGGCGGTGGCCGAGGTGGCGGACGTGGTGGTGGCCGGCGAGCAGTCGGTGGACCTGCCGGCGGCGGTGGCGGCGCTGGCGGCGCGGGGCTGGACCAGGCAGCTGACCGAGGGCGGCCCGCGGCTGCTGGGCGGGCTGGCGGCGGCCGGGCTGCTCGACGAGCTGTGCCTGTCGCTGGCGCCGCTCATGACGGCGGGCGATGCGCCGAGGATCGCGTACGGCGCCGCGGTGGAGAAGGTGCGGGCGATGCGGCTGGAGTCGCTGATCGAGGAGGGCGGTTTCCTGTTCGGCCGCTACGTCCGGGTGGACGGCGGTCCGGCCGGTCCGGCCACGGGGTGACCCGGCCGCCCGCCGTGGTCCGTGTGGTGCGTGTGCAGCGTGAGGAAAGCTTCCGCCGGGCAAGATGAGGGCAGCGGACCGGGGGGCCTGCACTGTACGAAGGGACTCACGTGTTCAAGACCGTACTGATGATCGAAAAGGCGCTGTCCGACGCGGACGTCGAGCTGGTCACCACGCTGCACGGCGACGAGAAGGTCTCCTTCGTGGTGCTGATGCAGCCGAGAGGAAGACAGGACGAGCTGTTGAGAGCACTCGACGACGTGGCGCTGGGCCATCTCGACAAGGCGGTGCACGAGCACGACGACGAGTCGGTGCCCACGGTGGCCGAGGAGTCCCTGGAACACAGCCTGCGCCACCTGCGCGAGGCGGGCGCCGAGGCGACCGGCCGGGTGGTGGAGCAGAACCCGCTCGACGGCCTGCGGAGCGTGGTCGAGGAGCACGGCGCGGACGAGGTCCTGGTGCTGACCTCGCCGCACTTCGTGGAGGAGTTCTTCCACCGCGACTGGGCGTCGCGGGCGCGGCACAAGGTCGGTGTCCCCGTCCTCAAGCTGTTCGCCAGCGACTCCTGAGCTCCTCCGCCGGTGGTGCAGAATCGTCCTTGCGGAACCACCGCGAGGGCGATTCTCGTCCTCTTAGTCCCCGGCTGTACGGAGCATCCCTTGAACGACGCCGCGCACGACCTGCACGCCCCGCACTTCATCGGCATCGGCGGCGCCGGGATGTCCGGACTGGCGAAGATCCTCGCGGTGCGGGGCGCCCGGGTCTCCGGCAGCGACGCCAAGGAGTCCGAGACGGTGCTGGCGCTGCGCGCGCTCGGCGCCCGGGTCGCCGTCGGCCACGCCGCGGAGAACCTGCCGGCCGGCACTAGCAGCGTGGTCGTCTCCAGCGCGATCCGCGCGGACAATCCGGAGCTCGCCGCCGCCCGGGAGCGCGGGATCCCGGTCGTGCACCGCTCCGACGCGCTCGCCGCACTGATGGGCGGCCGCCGCGCGCTCGCCGTCGCCGGCACCCACGGCAAGACCACCACCACCAGCATGCTGGCGGTCAGCCTCGGCGAGCTCGGCCTCGACCCCTCGTACGCGATCGGCGGCGACCTGGACGCGCCGGGCTCCAACGCGCACCACGGCACCGGCGACATCTTCGTCGCGGAGGCCGACGAGAGCGACCGCAGCTTCCACAAGTACGCGCCCGAGGTGGCGATCGTCCTCAACGTCGAGCTGGACCACCACGCCAACTACGCCTCGATCGAGGAGATCCACCAGTCCTTCGAGACCTTCGTCGGCCGGATCGTGCCCGGCGGCACCCTGGTGGTCTCCGCCGACCACGAGGGCGCCCGGGAGCTGACCCGCCGGGTCCGCGGCCGGGTGGGCCTGAACGTGGTGACGGTCGGCGCCGCCGAGGACGCCGACGTGCGGGTGCTCTCGGTCTCCCCGCGCGGCATGACCAGCGAGGTCACCGTGCGGCTGGACGGCGAGGAGCTCTCCTTCACCGTCTCCGTGCCGGGCCGGCACTACGCGCACAACGCGGTCTCCGCGCTGGCCGCCGGCGTGGCGCTCGGCGTGCCCGCCGCGGACCTGGCGAAGGCGCTCGGCGCCTACACCGGCGTGCGCCGCCGGCTGCAGCTCAAGGGCGAGGCCGCGGGCGTGCAGGTGATCGACTCCTACGCGCACCACCCGACCGAGATGGCCGCCGACCTGGAGGCGATCCGCGAGGCCGCAGGCGCCGGCCGGGTGCTGGTGGTCTTCCAGCCGCACCTGTTCAGCCGGACCCAGCAGCTCGCCGACGAGATGGGCGACGCGCTGGCCCTGGCCGACGCCTCGGTGGTGCTCGACATCTACCCGGCCCGCGAGGACCCGATCCCCGGCGTCACCAGCGCCCTGATCGTGGACGCCGCCCGCCGGGCCGGCGCCGACGTCGCCGCGGAGCACGAGTTCGCCGCCGCCCCGGAGCGGCTGGCCGCCCTGGCGAAGCCGGGCGACCTGGTGCTCACCATGGGCGCGGGCGACGTGACCAACCTGGGTCCGGAAATTCTCGCCCGCCTCGCCGACGTTGCACCCGGTGCCTGATGGGAGGACATCCGTGACCCACGAGATCCAGAAGACCGAGGCCGAGTGGCGGGCCCAGCTGTCGCCCGAGGAGTACCACGTGCTCCGCGAGGCCGGCACCGAGCGCGCCTTCACCGGCGAGTACACCGACACCAAGACGGTCGGCGTCTACGGCTGCCGGGCCTGCGGGGCCGAGCTCTTCAGCAGTGAGACGAAGTTCGAGAGCCACTGCGGCTGGCCCTCGTACTTCGCGCCGCTGGCCGAGGACCGCGTCGAGTACATCCAGGACACGACCTTCGGGATGCGCCGGGTGGAGGTCCGCTGCGCCCGCTGCGGCAGCCATCTCGGCCACGTCTTCGAGGGCGAGGGCTACGACACCCCGACCGACCAGCGCTACTGCATCAACAGCATCTCGCTGACGCTCAAGCCCGCCGAGTAGGACCGGGCCCCGCGAGCACGCACCCGCACGCCCTGTCACCGCAGCGCCACACCGTGCCAGACTGATCATCGGTCGAACCGCACGAGAGGACAACGGTGGCAGGGCGTCGCACTTCCGGAGTACTGGCCATGCTGGCGGAGGCACAGCGCCAACAGCACCGCCGGGAGGAGGCGCAGCGCCGCGCCGACGCGGCCGCGCAGCGCCAGTACGAGCGGGCCCGGCGGGAGGCCGAGCGGGCGGCGGCCCAGGGCCAGCGGGAGGCGCTCAGGGCCTACCGGCAGAGCCGGGAGGCGGACGCGGCCCGGCGCACGGCCGAGCTGGAGGAGCGGGTCGCGGCGCTGCGCGGGACGCTCGCCGCGGGCCTGCGCGGGCGGCCCTTCTCGCCCGCCGATCTGGCGGCGCCCGCGGCCGCCTTCGACCCCGGGCAGCTGGGGGTGCCGGTGCCGATGCCCGACCAGTCCTGGTACCTGATACCGCCGCTGACGGGCGCGCAGGCCTTCGACCCGGCGGCCCGCCGGACGTGGGACGAGCAGGCGGCGCAGGCCCGCGCCCGGTTCGAGCAGGACTGGTACGCCGCGCAGGCCGCCGAGCAGGAGCGGCAGCGCCGGCTCGCCGAGTACCGGGCCGAGTTCGACGCCTGGCTGGCCTCCCGGCAGCAGTTGGCGGCCCGGGCCGGGCAGCTGGTCGCCGGGCTGCGGTCGGAGGCGCCGGAGGCGGTCGAGGAGTACTTCGAGACGGCGCTGGGCTGGCGGGACGACTGGCCGGAGGGCTTCCCGCACACGGCCGAGGCCGTCTGGGACGCCGGGGCCCGGCAGCTGGTGGTGGAGTGGCCGCTGCCGGACTCATCGGTGGTGCCGGCGGTCGCCCGGCACCGGTACGTGAAGGCCGACGACCGGGACGCCGAGGTGGCCCGGCCGGCCGGCGAGCGGCGGACGCTGTACCGGGAGGTCGTGGCGCAGTGCGCGCTGCGGGTGCTGGCGGAGGCGTTCCGTGCGGACGACGGGGAGTTGCTCTCGTCGGTCGTGGTGCACGGCGTGGTGGAGGCCGTCGATCCGGCGACCGGCCGTGAGGAGAGCCGCTGCCTGGTTTCGGTGGCCGCCGAACGGGCCGGGTTCCTGGCGCTCGACCTGGAGCGGGTCGCGGCGGTGGACTGCCTGGTGGAGGCGTTGGACGGCCGGCTGTCGGCGCGGCCCGACAAGCCGGAGGCCGTCCGGCCGCACGCCACCGGGTCCCCGTCCGCGGCCGCGGCCGCACCGGAGGGCGACGAGGGGCCGGACCTGTTCACCATGGATCCGATCGCCTTCGAGGAGCTGATCGCCGAACTGTTCCGCCGGCGCGGCCTGCACACCCGGACGACCGCGCGCAGCGGCGACGAGGGCGTCGACGTGCTCGCCGAGGACCCGGACCCGATCACCGGCGGCCGGATCGTCATCCAGGCCAAGCGCTACCGGCACACCGTGCCGCCCACCGCCGTCCGCGACCTGGACGCCACCATGGCCCGCTGCGGCGCCAACCGCGGCATCCTCGTCACCACCTCCGGCTTCGGCCCCGGCTCGCGGCGCTGGGTGGAGGGCCGGCCGCTGACCCTGGTGGACGGGCCGATGCTGGTCGCCCTGCTGCGCGAGCACGGCCTGGCCGGGCGACTCGGACCGGACGGTGCGGCGGGTCGCGGCACCCGACGGCAGGCGGCGCCTCCGGCACCGACGGTGCTCGCGCCCGGGCAGAACGCAGTGCTGCCGGAGAGCGCGCTCGGTGCGCTGACCGTCCGCTTCTCCTCCGCGGGTGCGGACGCCGATCTGACGCTGCTGCTGCTCACCGCCGAGGGCCGGGTGCGCTCCGACGGGGACTTCGTCTTCTACCACCAGCGCAGCGCGGCCGGCGGGGCGGTGCAGCTCGGCGAGAAGGCGGCCGCGGACGGGCGGCGCACGGAGTCGGCGGTGCTGCGGCCGGCGGACCTCCCGGCGGACGTCCACCGGGTCGCCGTCTCCGTCAACATGGACGCCGACACCGCCCTCACCTGCGCCGGGCTCATCGACGCCGACCTGCTGCTGCACGCCGCGGACGGCACCGCCTGGTCGTTCCGGCCGCCGTCCGACCCCGCGGTGTCCGCGATGCTGGTCGCCGAGGTCTACCGGCACCGGCCGGCCGGGGGCGCGGAGGTGTGGAAGGTCCGCGCGGTCGGCCAGGGCTGGGCGGACGGCCTGGCCGGCCTGGCCCGCGCCCACGGCGTCGACGTCGGCTGAAGGGACTCCCGGGGGCAGCACGTCAGGGGCGCTGGGGGTACCTCCCGCGGCGAAGGCTGGGGGCGGAACTGCGCAAGTCGGATACGGGCCACTGCACGGATCAGGGGTCGGCCCGATTCCGTAGTGACAGCCACCCTCGGGCTGCGCAGCTCCCCGCGCCCCTGACGTCCTGCCCTCCCAGCAACGTCACGCAGTGAGCTCGCGGCTGTACTTCCACTCGGCGGCGCAGCGTTCGTAGCCGAGCCAGTCGTTGACCGCCAGCATCGGGGCGTTGCTGCCGTCGTTGTGGGTGTAGGCGGCGGTGATGCCGGCGGCGCGGGCCCGGTGCAGCGAGTCGGCCTTGGCGAGTTTGGCGAGGCCTCGGCCGCGGTGGGCCCGCACGGTGGTGGTGAAGGAAGACCAGTAGCGGCCCTCGCCGTCGGTCTGTGCGGCGGAGAAGCCGACCGGCCGTCCGTCGGCGAGCACCACGGTGGTGAGCTTCCGGTCGAGGTCGGGCCGGTGCCAGATCTCGGCCAGCCAGGACGCGTAGCCCTGGTCGGCGAGGTCGACGTCGCCGGGCTCGTCCCGGGTGCCCTCGACGTCGACGAGGTAGAGCGGGTGCGGGTCGTCCGCGAAGTCGGCGGCGGTGCGCAGTTCGACGCCCGGCGGGCGGGCCGGCAGGGGTGGCAGCGGGGCGGTGAGGTCGCGTCCGGCGAAGTAGGCGACCCGGCCGCAGGTGTAGCCGCGGCCGGCGGCGAAGGCGTGCGCGGCCGGATCGTCGTCCACCCAGCAGTGCGCGTGGCGGACGCCCTCGGCGACGAGCGCCTCCTCGGTGGCGGCCAGCAGGGCGGTTCCGGCGCCCTGCCTGCGGTGTGCGGGGACGACGTGGACGGCGGCGAAGCCGTGGCCCGGCTCCTCGCTGTCGGGGTAGGCGCCGAACCGCGCGGTGGCGACGATCCGCCCGTCCGCCTCGGCGAGGAGCATCCGCAGGTGGGGCTGGGCGGCGACCTGCCAGGCGACCGTCTCGGGGGTGGTGACAAGATACGGGCGGCCGGCGCGCAGGGCGGCGCAGGCCGCGGGCGCGTCGTCGGGCCGGAAGGCGCGGATCGTGAGCGTCATAGACACGTCACGTTAACGACTCGGCCGCCTCGGCGCCCTCGAATATCGGTCTCCGGGACGGGAGTTGCCCTCGAATCGGGCGCCGCCCCGGAGAAAGCTCAAGTTCAGCTCTGAGTTCGGCCGCCGGTGGTTGGCAGCCGTGTCCGGCCGGTACACCCTCAGCAGCGGACACCGGCGGCGTCGGACGCAGGAGAGGGGGGAGCGCGCATGGCGCACTCGACGGAGCCGCCCCGGCTGGGGGTGGGGATCGGCTGGCGGGCGGAGATCGACACCGCGGTCGAGCGGCTGTCCGGCGTGGACTGGGTGGAGGTGGTCGCGGAGAACGTCTGCGCCGACCATCTGCCGCGTTCGCTGGAGGTGCTGCGCGGGCGCGGCGTCACGGTCGTCCCGCACGGGGTGTCGCTCGGCCTCGGCGGTGCCGAGCCGCCGGCCCGGCACCGGCTGGAGCGGCTGGCCGGGGTGGCCGAGGCGCTCGGTGCGCCGCTGGTCACCGAGCACCTGGCCTTCGTCCGTGCGGGCGGGATGGAGTCGGGGCACCTGCTGCCGGTGCCGCGGTCGCGGGACTCGCTGCGGGTGGTCGCGGAGAACGTCCGGATCGCCCAGGACCAGCTGCCGGTGCCGCTCGCGCTGGAGAACATCGCGGCCCACCTGCGCTGGCCGGACGACGAGCTGACCGAGGGCGAGTTCCTCGCCGAGCTGGTGGAGCGGACGGGCGTGCGGCTGCTGGTGGACGTCGCGAACCTGCACACCAACCGGGTCAACCTGGGCCTGGACGTCACCGCCGAGCTGGCCAGGCTGCCGCTGGAGGCTCTCGCCTACGTGCACGTCGCCGGCGGGGTGGAGCGGGACGGCGTCTGGCACGACACCCACGCCCACCCGGTCACCGAGCCGGTGCTGGAGGTGCTCGCCGAACTGTGCGGGCGCGCCGTGCCGCCCGGCGTGCTGCTGGAACGGGACGACGCCTTCCCGCCGCCGGCCGAGCTGGCCGGCGAACTCGACGCGATCCGGGCCGTCCTGGAGCGCGCGCCGCTCGCCGAGGGGGTGCGGCACGGTGGCTGAGCCCGACGAGTACCTGCTGCGCGGGGACGACGCCGAGCTGGCGGTGGCCCGGGCCCGGCTCGCCCGGCGGCAGACCGAGCTGATGGCCGCGCTGGTCGCGGGCGGCCCGGTGCCGGAGGGCTTCGACCCGGCGCAGGTCGCCACCCAGGCCCGCGGGCTGCTCGCCAAGCGGCGGGACACCACCGCGCGGGTGGTGCCCGAGCCGGCCCGGATCCTCGGTGCCGACTGGCGGCCGCTGTTCGACCGGTACGCCCGGCAGGGCCCGCAGCGCGGCGGGTACCGGGCCGACGCGCGGGAGTTCGCCGCCTGGGCACTGGCCGCGGAACCGGCCGCCGCCTGGCACGCCGAACTGGAGCACTGGCTGCGGCCCGCGGCGGCGGCGCACGCGCCCGGTCCGCTGCGGGCGGCCCGGGCGGTGTTGTCCGGCACGGTGCTGGCCCGCACGGTGCACGACCGCCTGCGCCGCCGCGGCGGTGCGGACACCCACGGCCGGCCGGCCCCGTCCCGGGGCTGAGCACGGCACCACCGGGTCCGCCGGACCCGTTCGACCCACGGGGGAGACAACGATGTGGAGTACGGAGTTCACCGTGGCCCTCGTCCTGGTGCTGGCCACCGGGGCGGCAGTGGGCGTCACCCACGCGCGGCTGCGCCGGGTGCCGCACCCGCGGGGCCTGTCCGGGCGCGGCCTGGAACTGATGGAGACGGCCTTCCTGGCCGGTGGCCCGGCCCGGGTCGCGGTCACCGCCCTGGTGCGGATGCAGCAGGAGGGCCGGGTGATCGTGGCGCGGTCCGGCCTGGTCACCGTCACCGACCCGGCTCCCCGGGACGCCGTCGAGGCTGCGCTGATCGACGCGGCCGGCCCCGGCCGGCAGCAGGACGCCGACGTGCTGCGCCGCCAGGTGGCGCGCAGCGCTGCCGTCCAGGAGATCGGCGACCGGCTGGCCGACCGCGGCCTGATGCGCCGGCCGGACCGCCACCGGGCGGTGGTGCGGGCCCGCCGCCTGATGGGCCTGGCGCTGCTGGCGACGGTGGTCCTCGGCGTGTTCGCGATGGTCGACTGGACGAGCCGCACCTTCGACGGCCGGTACACCGGGGCGCCGCCGGTCTTCCCGTTCGCCGTGCTGCTGGTCGCCGGCGTGTTCTACATGGCCGCGACCAGGCCGGACAAGGGACGGGTCACCCCGGCGGGCCGCCGCCAGCTGTCGATGATGAAGGAGGGCGGCGCCTGGCGGCCGTACGACGTGGTGGCGCCCGTCGCCGCACTGACCGTGCTCGGCGCGCTGGCCCTGGAGGGCACCGACGAGCTGGACGATGAGATGCGGGCGGCGCTGACGGCCCGGCAGCTGGCCGCCTCGTCCTCGGCGTCGTCGTCCTCGTCCTGCTCCACGGCGACCTGGTGCGGGTCCGGCTCGGACAGCGGCTCCTCGTCGAGCTGCGGCTCGTCCAGCTGCGGGTCCTCCTCGTCCAGCTGCGGCTCGTCGTCGGGCTGCGGTTCGTCCGGCAGTTCGTGCGGATCCTCCGGCAGCTCCTGCTCGTCGGGGAGCTCCTGCGGGTCCAGCTGCGGCGGCGGCGGGTGCGGCGGGTCCTGATCCGGCTTGTCACAGTTTCGTATCGCGGGCGGGGCACGTGTTCCCCGCCCGCCCCTGCCGGGACTAGAACAAGCCCATGTGGGTGCTCCTCCTGATCCCGGCCTGCGCGGCTGCCGCGTTCTCCTGCTTGCAGCTGGTCCGGGTCGCCACCAGGGCCGACCTGCTCGACGGCCTCGGCTCCCGGCCCCCCGAAGCGGTGGGGATCGGCCTGTACGAGACCGCCTACCTGGCCGGCGGACCCGGCCGGGTGGTGGAGCTGGCGCTGGTGCTGATGGCGGGCCGCGGCCGGCTGCACCTCGCGCACACCGGCTGGACGACCGTCGTCGACCCGCGGGGCCGCAGCCGGCTGGAGCGGGCGCTGATCGAGCAGATCGGGCCGGAGGGCCAGTGCCGGACGGCGCCGCTGCGGGCCTCGCTGGCGGCGCACCCGACCGTCCGGGAGATCGGTGACCGCCTCGCCCGGGCCGGTCTGGCGACTCCGGAGACCGTCCGCCGGGACACCTCGCGGGCGGTGCGGCACGTCCGGATGGCGCTGCTGCTGTGCGTCCTGCTGCTGGCCGCGTCGCTCGCCCTCGCCGCCCCCGGCACCGGCGACGCCGGTGCGGCGATCGCCTGGTTCTCGCTGCCGTTGATCCTCACCTGCGGCACCCTGCTGATGGCCCGGGTGGACGTGCACACCTACACCCGGTTCGCCGCGCCCGCGGGCCTGGAGGTGCTGCGCACCGCCCGGGTTCCCCGCCAGCTCGGCCACGACCGGGACCCGGAGCAGGCGCTGCTCACGGCCGTGGCCATGGTCGGCCCGGCCGCCCTCACCGACGAACGGCTGCGGGCGGCGCTGCGGACCTGAGTCCGCTGCGCCGCCCGTGCGGCAGGACCGTGCCGGTTCGGACCGCGTCCGCCCGGTCCGGGTCGGCTCAGACCAGGCCGGCGAGGAGCTCCGCGACCGGCTTGCGGCGACCGGTGAAGAACGGCACCTCCTCGCGGACGTGCAGTCGGGCCCGGGACGGGCGCAGGTCGCGCATCAGGTCGACGATCCGGTGCAGCTCGTCCGCCTCGAAGGCGAGCAGCCACTCGTAGTCGCCGAGGGCGAAGGAGGCGACCGTGTTGGCCCGGACGTCCGGGTAGCCGCGGGCCATCATGCCGTGCTCGGCGAGCATGGCGCGGCGCTCCTCGTCGGGCAGCAGGTACCACTCGTAGGAGCGGACGAACGGGTAGACGCAGACGTAGTCGCGGGCGCGCTCGTCGGCGAGGAACGCCGGGATGTGCGACTTGTTGAACTCGGCCGGGCGGTGCAGCGCCATGTTCGACCAGACCGGCTCCAGGACACGGCCGACGGCGGTGCGGCGGAAGCGGTTGTACGCCTCCTGCAGGTCGTCCGAGTTCTCGGCGTGCCACCAGATCATCACGTCCGCGTCGGCCCGCAGGCCGGACACGTCGTAGGTGCCGCGCACGGTGACGTCCTTGGCGTCGAGCTGGGCGAAGAGCTCGTCCACCTCGGCGGCCAGGGTGGCGCGGTCCTCGGGCAGCTCACCCTTGAGCTTGAACACCGACCACATGGTGTAGCGGATGACCTGGTTGAGGTCGCGGGCCTTCTTCTTCACGGGCTGCTGTTCAGTGCTCTCAGTCATGTCCTCATTGTCCCTTCCGGGGCTCCGGCGCCGTCCGCCGGGGTCAACAACTCGTTGACGGCGCGGCGGGCACTGCCGATGCAGGCGGGGATGCCCACCCCGTCGTAGGCGGCGCCGCAGACCGCCAGCCGACCGGCCTCGGCGACCAGCCGGCGGACCCGGGTCATCCGGTCCAGGTGGCCCACCGGGTACTGCGGCAGGCCGGCCCGCCAGCGGGTGACCGCGGTGGCGTACGGCGCGGCGCGCAGCCCGGTCGCCCGCTCCAGGTCGGCCAGCGAGCGCGCGACGAGCTCCTCGTCCGGCAGGTCGAGGGCGGCCTCCTCGCGGTGCCGGCCGAGCGAGGTGCGCAGCAGGAACGCCTCCGGCGCGGCGCGGTCCAGCCATCCCCACTTGTACGAGGAGAAGGTCGAGGCCTTGATCGCCCGGCCGTCCACCGGCGGCACCAGGAAGCCGCTGCCGTACGGGAGGGCGGCCGCGTCGGCACGCTCGAAGGCCATGGTGACCAGGGCCATCCCGGCGTACTCGACGGTGTCCAGCTCGGCCGCGGCGGCCGGGGCGTCGGTGCGCAGCAGCGCGGCCGCCTGCGGGGCGGGCACCGCCAGCACCACGGCGTCGGCGTGCAGTGCCTCGCCGCCGACGACCACCCGCCAGCCCTCGGGGGTGCGGCGCAGTTCGTCGACGGGGCTGGCGGTGCGCAGGTCGGCGCCGCCGCGCCGCAGGTGGGCCGCGGCGGCCTCCGGCAGGGTGCCGAGCCCGCCGCGGATGCCCTGGAAGACCGGGCCGGCGTCGGGTCGGGCCCGGCCGACGAGCTCGTGCACGCCGTCGACCAGGGCTCCGCCGCCGCGGGCGAGCGGGAGCAGCTGCGGGACGGCGGCGCGCAGCGAGATCTCGTCGGCGTGGCCGGCGTAGACACCGCCGAGCAGCGGTTCGACGAGCCGGTCGACGACCTCGCGGCCGAGCCGGGCGGAGACGTAGGCGCCGATCGCGACGTCCTCGCCGACCCGGGTCGGGCGCTCGTGCCGGGCGCGGTCCAGGCCGTCGGCGGAGAGCACCTCGGAGGCGGCCAGGGCGTCGAGGTCGCCGGGCACGCCCATCAGCTGTCCGCCGGGCAGCGGGCGCAGGGCGCCGCGGGTCCAGATGGCGGCCTTCGCGCCGGTGGGCGGCTCCAGCTCGTCGGCGAGGCCGACGGCGCGGGCCAGCTCCACCGCCTCGGGGCGGCGGGCGAGCATCGACTCGGCGCCGAGGTCGACCCGGACGCCGCCGACCTCCCCCGCCATGAGCTTGCCGCCGAGGCGCTCGGACGCCTCCAGCACGGTGACCCGGTGCGGGCCGTCGCTCAGGAACACCGCTGCGGCGAGTCCGGCGATGCCGCCGCCGATCACCACGACATGAGGTTCTGCCATGTCCGGCAGTCTTCCACTCCTTACGCGCGCCCCCGGGCTGCCCCGCTCGGCCGCGGCCGGTCCGGCCCGGCCGGGCTGTCGGCGGTCCGTCAACTCCGCTGCCCCGCACGGGCGGTGTTCACCGGGGCGAGGCCGGACCGTGACCGGTTCGGGATCACCGGGACGGGTCCGGACAGGCCGCGGGCGCGTCCAATGGTGCGACCGGCGCGGAACACCGCGCGGAGGGACCAGGGGAGGACGGACATGGGGCGCACGGACACGGGGCTCGCGGGCAGACGGGTGCTGGCCGGCACCGCGCTGGCGGCGGTGCTGCTGCTGAGCGGGTGCGGCGCGGAGGGCGGCCGGTCCTCCTCGGACGCCGCGGCACCCGCCCAGGCGGTGGCGCCGAAGGCCGCACCCACCGCGGGCGGGCCCGCGGCCGGGGCGGGGGCGGC
>NZ_JAHTIK010000001.1:2690895-2736338 GCF_025655475.1 Kitasatospora sp. DSM 101779
GGGCCCGCGGCCGGGGCGGGGGCGGCGGACCGGCCGGCCGGGCAGCCGACCGCGGCGGGCACCGGCAACCCGTCCGGCGCCCCCGTCGGGAACGCCGCCGACCACCGCTACATCGCCTACTCCGGCCGCCTGCTGCTGCAGTTGAAGGCGGACGACAAGGGCGGCACCGCGGACGCGGTCCGCAGGACGGCCGTGGACACCGGCGGCTACGTCGGCAGCGAGTCGCTCTCCGACAGCGGCGGCGCGGAGGCCGGACGGCTGGTGCTGCGGGTGCCCTCGGCCCGCTACCAGCAGGCGATGGACCGGCTGGCCGGCCTCGGCACGGTGGTGTCCCGCAGCAGCGACGCGGACGACCTCACCGAGCAGGTGGTCGACACCGAGAGCCGGCTGAAGACCCAGCAGGCGTCGGTGGACCGGGTGCGGGCGCTGCTCGCGGACGCGAAGTCGCTCTCCGAGGTGGTGTCGCTGGAGAGCGAGCTGACCCGCCGGGAGGCGGACCTGGAGTCGCTGAAGCAGCGCCTCCAGGAGCTGGGTTCGCAGACCTCGCTCTCCACCATCACGGTGGAGCTGCGCCGGCCCGCCGATGCGCCGGTCGAGGAGAAGAAGCCGGAACGGGGGCTGTGGGCGGCGGTCGGGCACGCCTTCGCGGGCGGCTGGCACGCCCTGCTGCTGCTGGTGCGCGGACTGCTGGTGGCCCTGGCCGCGCTGGCGCCGTTCCTGGTGGTGCTGGCCCCCGGCGCCTGGCTGCTGCGCCGCGGTCTGAAGCGGCGGGCGGCGTCCAGGCCGGCGCGGCCGGTGCCGCCGGTGCCGGTCTGGGGTGTGCCGCGGCAGGCCGGTGCTCCGGTCCAGGCGCCCGCGCAGCCGCAGCACCCGCAGGCACGGCCTGCGGAGGCGCAGCGTCCCGCCGAGCCGCGGGCCGCTGCCGATCCGCAGGCGGACGCGGAGCCGGAGCGCCCGGCCGCTCCGCCGCAGGCGGACGGGGAGTGACGGGGCGGCGGGGCCGGGCGGCCGGCCCCGCCGGGCCGGTCAGCGGGCGCTGGCCTCGTGCACGAAGGCGACCAGGCGGGTCAGCGCGTCCGGGTCCATGGTCGGCATGACGCCGTGTCCGAGGTTGAAGATGTGGCCGCTGTCGCCGAGCGCGGCAGCGGCGTGCAGCACCTCGCGCGCCTTGGTCTCGACGACGCGGGTGGGGGCGTAGAGCACCGCCGGGTCGAGGTTGCCCTGCAGGCCCTTGTCGGGGCCGACCCGGTCGGCGGCGACGTTCAGCGGCACCCGCCAGTCGACGCCCACCACGTCCGCGCCGGCCTGGCCCATCAGCCCGAGGAGTTCACCGGTGCCGACGCCGAAGTGGATCCGCGGCACGCCGTAGTCGGCGACCGCCTCGAAGACCTTGGTGCTGGCGGGCATCACGGAACGGCGGTAGTCGTCCGGGGCGAGCGCGCCGACCCAGGAGTCGAAGAGCTGCACGGCGGAGGCGCCGGCCTCGATCTGGATCTTCAGGAAGGCGGAGGTGATCCCGGCCAGCCGGTCGACCAGGCCCGCCCAGAGCTCGGGCGCGCCGTACATCATGGCCTTGGTCTTCTCGTGGCTCTTCGACGGGCCGCCCTCGACCAGGTAGCTGGCCAGGGTGAACGGGGCACCGGCGAAGCCGATCAGCGGGGTGGTGCCGAGCTCGTCGACGAGCAGGCCGACCGCCTCGGTGATGTACGGCATGTCGTCCGGCTCCAGCGGGCGCAGCCGCTGCAGGTCCTCGACCGTGCGGATCGGGTCGGCGATCACCGGGCCGACGCCGGGCTTGATGTCCACGTCGATGCCGACGGCCTTGAGCGGCACCACGATGTCGCTGAAGAAGATCGCGGCGTCCACCTTGTGCCGGCGCACCGGCTGCAGCGTGATCTCCTTGACCAGCTCGGGCCGCATGCAGGACTCCAGCATCGGGATGCCCTCGCGCACCTTCAGGTACTCCGGCAGCGAGCGGCCCGCCTGCCGCATGAACCAGACCGGCGTGTGCGGCACCGGCTCGCGGCGGGCGGCGCGCAGGAAGACGGAGTCGTACGCGGCGCCGCGGCGCACGGTGGACTGCTGGTCGGTCTCGGCTGCGGGGCTCGCCGCGGGTGTCTCGCTCACGGGTCAAATCTTCGCACGCGCCGTACGCGCGGCGGCCACGGGCGCCTCGTAGGTTCGTCCGAGATGTCCGGCCGGTGGCGCTACGGCGCGCCGCACCGCGGGAAGTTGCTCGGATTGGGGCCGCGGGCGACCTAGGCTTCCCTCCATGGCAGCGGTCGGCGGACACCCCGCACAAGGTGGCGGAACGGACAAGGAGGCGGCGCCGATCGAGTTCCGCCGTGCGGTCGAGGCGCTCGCGGGCGCCCGGCTCCGGCCCGAGGTGCAGCTCTCCCCCGCGCCGGCGCCCCGACGGCTGGCACCGTTCGCGTGGGCGGTGACCGCCGCGGTCGAGGTGGACGGCGAGGAGCTCGCGGACGGCCGCCTGGTGCTGCTGCACGACCCCGCCGGGCAGTCCGCCTGGAACGGCGACTTCCGCGTGGTCACCATGACCCGCGCCGAGTTGGAGCCCGAGATCGCCGGCGACCCGATGCTCGGCGAGGTCGGCTGGGCCTGGCTGATGGACGCGCTGCAGGCGCACGGGGCCGGGTACGCGGAGCCGGGCGGCACGGTGACCCGCTGCGCCTCGCACTACTTCGGCGCGCTGGCCGAGCGGCAGGCGTCGACCGAGATCGAGGTGCGGGCGTCCTGGACGCCGGCCGACAAGCGGTTCGAGCGCCACCTCGCGGCCTGGGGCGACCTGCTGTGCATCTGCGCCGGCCTGCCGCCGACCGCGGGGGCGCCGATGCCGGACGCCCCGTCACTCGGCGGCGTGGTGCCGATGCCCGCCCGGCGCCGGCCGCGCCCGCACTGAGACTCCGCCCCGCGCCGAGACCCCGTCCGCAACCGGGGGTCCGTCCGCCCGCCGGGGGTCCGTCCGCACGGCGGCCCGTCGGCGGGCCGGCCTCTGCCGTTCCCGGGCCGCTGCCCTTCCGGGGGACGCCCCGGACGGCCCGGCGCAGCGCCACCCCCAGGGCTGATGGAGTGTGACTTCCGTCCCGGTCTGTGTCAATTACTCGGTTGAAATTGATCATTTCGATCCGATTGCGATCGAATCCGTACGATTCCAGGGCATGTCGTATCAGTCACCTGCGCGATTTGTCCGTATTGTTACTCACTAGATCGTGATCTTTCGCTAAAGCCGGGCACGGATGATGCCGAAGGTGTCAGTGACCCTTTCCGAACGCGGAACACTCCGACCGCCCCCATCGGGGTTCCGTCCGCCACTCCCCACAGGAGGCCTGGTGTCGGTCCTTCTCGAGCACCCCGCACACGTGGCCGCGTACCGTCCGACGAAGCCCACCGCCATGGTGGTCATCGCCGACCCGCGCGTCCGAAACACCGTCACCCGGCACCTGTGGGCCCTGGGTGTGCGCGACGTGATCGAGGTCTCCTCGATCGCCGAGGCACGCCCGCGGGTCGCCACCCCGCGCGACATCTGCATCGCCGACGTGCACCTCCCGGACGGCTCCGGGCTCACCATCCTGGCCGAGACCCGCGCCGCGGGCTGGCCCAACGGCCTCGCGCTCTCCGCGGCCGACGACATCGGGGCCGTCCGCTCCGCGCTCGCCGGCGGCGTCAAGGGCTACGTGGTCACCGGCACCCGCACCAACCTCGCCATGCCCGGCCGCCCCGGCCTGCCGCTCGGCGCCGCCCACCTGGCCGGCCGGATGCGCCGGCCCGGCATGCCGGGAGTCCCCGGCGCCCCCGGAGCCGCGGGGGCGCCCGGAGCCCCCGGCGCGCCGGGTGCCCCCGGTGCGCAGCCCACCGCCTACCGGGAGCTGTCGGGCCGTGAGGTCGAGGTGCTGAGGCTGGTGGCGGAGGGCCAGTCCAACAAGGCGATCGGTGTGGCGATGGGCCTGTCCGCGCTGACCGTCAAGAGCCACCTCGCGCGGATCGCCCGCAAGCTGGGCACCGGCGACCGGGCCGGCATGGTCGCGGTCGCCCTGCGCACCGGCATCATCCACTGACGCCCGGACCGGCCCGGCCCCCGCGCGGGCCGGCTCCGGCGCACCGTCCGGCGGGGTGCACGACCCGGTCCGGAGCAGGTGGCGGACCCGCCCGGGGCGGATGGCCGCCCGGCCACGGGCCGGGGGCATATGTCCGAACGCGGTCTGACCAGTCCGACAACACTCCCGGCCCCGTACGCCGTCGTACCCTTGGGGGGTGACCGACGCCGTAGCAGCCATCCCAGAAGAGACAGCCCCGGTCCCGCTCCTCGAACCGCGGGAGGGGCTGCCACCCGTCGTCGCCGACGAGCGGGCGCTCGCGGCCACGGTCGCGGCCTTCGCCGCCGGGACGGGGCCGGTCGCCGTCGACGCCGAGCGCGCCTCCGGCTACCGCTACGGCCAGCGGGCCTACCTCATCCAGCTCCGCAGGGCGGGCGCGGGCACCGCACTGATCGACCCGATCGCCTGCCCCGACCTGCACGCCCTCGGCGCGGCCCTCGCCGACGCCGAATGGGTGGTGCACGCAGCCACCCAGGACCTGCCGTGCCTCGGCGAGGTCGGCATGCGCCCGCAGTCGCTGTTCGACACCGAGCTGGCCGGGCGGCTCGCCGGCTTCCCCCGCGTGGGCCTCGGCCCGATGACCGAGAGCGTCCTCGGCCTCTCCCTGGCCAAGGAGCACTCCGCCGTCGATTGGTCCACCCGCCCGCTGCCCGAGCCCTGGCTGCGCTACGCCGCTCTGGACGTCGAGGTGCTGGTCGAGCTGCGCGACGCACTCGAGCAGGAGCTGGACGCCCAGGGCAAGCTCGAATGGGCGCTGCAGGAGTTCGCGGCGCTCGCCGCCGCACCGCTGCCCAGCCCGCGGGTCGACCCCTGGCGGCGCACCTCCCAGCTGCACAAGGTCCGGCGCCGCCGCCAGCTCGCCGCCGTCCGCGAGCTCTGGCAGACCCGCGACCGGATGGCCCGCGAGCGCGACGTGTCCCCCGGCCGGGTGCTGCCCGACGCCGCCATCGTCAACGCCGCCCTCGCCATGCCCACCAACGCCGCCGGCCTGGTCGCCGTGCAGGGCTTCGGCCCGCGGGTGAACCGGCGCCAGGTCGACCAGTGGCTCGCCGCGCTGCAGCGGGCCCGCGAGCTGCCCGAGTCGCAGCTGCCCGCCGCGACGGCACCGCACGACGGGCCGCCCCCGCCGCGGGCGTGGGCGGACAAGGACCCGGTCGCGGCGGCGCGGCTGAGTGCGGCGCGGGCCGCGGTGTCGGCGATCGCCGAGGAGAAGCACCTGCCGGCGGAGAACCTGATCACGCCGGACCTCGTGCGACGGGTCTGCTGGGAGCCTCCGGCGGTGTCCGACGCCGAGAACATCGCCGCCTCCCTGCGCCGGCTCGGCGCCCGCCAGTGGCAGACCGACCTGGTCGCCCCGGCCCTGGTGACCGCCTTCGACCAGGCCGCGAGCTAGGGCACGGCCCGCAGACACGGGCAACCCAAATCAGGGGCGCGTGGGGGCACCTCCCGGCCGAAGGCTGGAAGGTGCCCCCACGCGCCCCTGTTCTCACTTCGCCGCACACGCACCCGCTCCCCTGTTCCCGCTCCGCCCGGCCGGTGTGCTGGGCGACACACCCCGTCCGGGGGGTGTGGCCCCTGGGCAAGTTAGTTACCGACGGGTAGCATGACTGTGAAGCAGCGCCGCTCCACCCGTGAGCCGTGCGGTCTGCGCTTAACGTCATGTCCCCTGGGAGGAGAGCCCCCGTGCCTCGTACCGCGAGGGACGTCGTCTTCGTCGACGGCGTCCGCACCCCGTTCGGCAAGGCAGGCCCGAAGGGCATCTACCACGAGACCCGCGCGGACGACCTTGTCGTCAAGTGCATCCGTGAGCTGGTGCGCCGCAACCCGAACCTGCCCGTCGAGCGCATCGACGAGGTCGCCATCGCCGCGACCACGCAGATCGGCGACCAGGGCCTGACCATCGGCCGCACCGCCGGCCTGCTCGCCGGCCTGCCGAAGTCCGTCCCCGGCTACGCCATCGACCGCATGTGTGCCGGCGCGATGACCGCCGTGACCACCACCGCGGGCGGCATCGCCTTCGGCGCGTACGACATCGTCGTCGCCGGCGGCGTCGAGCACATGGGCCGCCACCCGATGGGCGAGGGCGTGGACCCGAACCCGCGCTTCGTGTCGGAGAAGCTGGTCGACGAGTCCGCGCTGTTCATGGGCATGACCGCGGAGAACCTGCACGACCGCCTCCCGCACATCACCAAGGAGCGCTGCGACGCCTACGCCGTGCGCTCCCAGGAGAAGGCTGCCAAGGCGTACGCCAACGGCGACATCCAGCCGGACCTGGTGCCGATCGCGATCCGCAACACCAACCCCGAGGTCGGCGAGACCGGCTGGGGCCTGGCGACGACGGACGAGCCGATGCGCCCCGGCACCACCATGGAGTCGCTGGCGAACCTCAAGACCCCGTTCCGCCCGCACGGCAACATCACCGCGGGCAACGCGGCCGGCCTGAACGACGGCGCCACCGCCTCGCTGCTGGCCGCCGAGGACGTCGCCGAGGAGCTCGGCCTCCCGATCAAGATGCGCCTGGTCTCCTACGCCTTCGCCGGCGTGGAGCCCGAGGTCATGGGCATCGGCCCCGTCCCGGCGACCGAGAAGGCGCTGGCCAAGGCCGGTCTGGGCATCGACGACATCGGCGCCTTCGAGATCAACGAGGCCTTCGCCGTCCAGGTGCTCTCGCTGCTCGACCACTACGGCATCGCCGACGACGACGAGCGCGTCAACCCGTACGGCGGCGCGATCGCCTTCGGCCACCCGCTGGCCTCCACCGGCGTCCGCCTGATGACCCAGCTGGCGCGCCGCTTCGAGCAGCGCCCCGACGTCCGCTACGGCCTGACCACCATGTGCATCGGCTTCGGCATGGGCGGCACGGTCATCTGGGAGAACCCGCACTTCGAGGGGAACAAGTGACCGTGAGCACCACCGAGCTGCTGAAGCGCGCCGCCGAGCTGTTCCCCGGCGAGGTCGTCACCACCGCGCACGTCCGCCACCTCGACCTGCCGCAGCAGGCCGGCAAGCTGGCGCTGATCACCCTGGACAACGGCTTCGACCACACCAAGCCGACCACCTTCGGCCCGGGCTCGCTCGCGAAGCTCTCCGAGGCGCTGGACCAGGTCGAGGCCGAGGCCGCCGAGGGCAAGATCGCGGCCGTGGCCATCACCGGCAAGCCGTTCATCTTCGCGGTCGGCGCCGACCTCAAGGGCGTCGAGGTGCTCAAGGAGCACAGCGACGCGCTGGCCATCGGCAAGGGCGGCCACGACGTCTTCAAGCGGATCGCCGCACTGCCCGTCCCCACCTTCGCCTACTACAACGGCGCGGCGATGGGCGGCGGCGTCGAGGTCGGCCTGCACTGCACCTACCGCACCGTGAGCTCCGGCATCCCGGCGTTCTCGCTGCCGGAGGTCTTCCTGGGCCTCGTCCCGGGCTGGGGCGGCTGCACCATCCTGCCGAACCTGATCGGCCCGGCGAAGGCCGTCAAGGTCATCGTCGAGAACTCGATGAGCCAGAACAAGCAGCTCAAGGGCAAGGAGGTGTTCGAGCTCGGCATCGCGGACGCGATCTTCGAGCCGGCCGACTTCCTGGAGCAGTCGCTGCACTGGACGGCCTCCGTGCTCACCGGCGCGACCGTCGTCGAGCGCGAGGAGATCGACCGCGGCAAGGCCTGGGACGACGCCGTCGCCTGGGGCCGCCTGGTCGCCGACGGCAAGGTGCACGGCGCCGCGCCGGCCGCCTACAAGGCGCTGGACATCATCCAGCAGGTCAAGGACGGCGACCTTCAGGCCGGCTTCGACGCCGAGGACGTGGCGCTGGCCGACCTGATCATGGGCGGCGAGCTGCGTGCCGGCCTCTACGCCTTCAACCTGGTGCAGCGCAGGGCCAAGCGCCCCTTCGGTGCGCCGGACAAGTCGCTGGCCCGCCCGGTCAGCAAGGTCGGCGTCGTCGGCGCGGGCCTGATGGCCTCGCAGCTGGCGCTGCTGTTCGCCCGCCGCCTCGAGGTGCCGGTCGTGCTGACCGACATCGACCAGGAGCGCATCGACAAGGGCGTGGGCTACGTCCACGGCGAGATCGACAAGCTGCTCGCCAAGGGCCGGATCAACGGCGACAAGGCCAACAAGCTCAAGGGCCTGGTCTCCGGCCACCTGGACAAGGCGGTCGCCTTCGGCGACGCGGACTTCGTGATCGAGGCCGTGTTCGAGGAGATGGGCGTCAAGCAGAACGTCTTCGCCGAGCTGGAGGCCGTGGTCTCGCCGACCACCATCCTGGCGACCAACACCTCCTCGCTGTCGATCACCGAGATGGCCTCGAAGCTGCAGCACCCGGAGCGGGTCGTCGGCTTCCACTTCTTCAACCCGGTCGCGATCCTCCCGCTGCTGGAGATCGTCCGCGCCGAGAAGACCGACGACGCCTCGCTGGCCACCGCCTTCGGCGTCGCCCGCAAGCTGAAGAAGACGGCCGTCCTGACCAAGGACGCCCCGGCGTTCGTGGTGAACCGGATCCTGCTCCGCTTCATGGACGCGATCCAGGGCGCCATCGACGAGGGCACCCCGATCGAGACCGTCGAGAGGGCCGTGCTGCCGCTCGGCCTGCCGATGTCCCCGATCGTCCTGCTGGAGCTGGTCGGCCCGGCCATCGCCCTGCACGTCTCGGAGACCCTGGCCGCCGCCTTCCCGGACCGGTACACCGTCTCGGAGAACCTCACCAAGCTGGTCAAGGCCGGCAAGCGCGGGTTCTACGTCTGGCAGGACGGCCAGCAGGTCCTCGACCCCGAGGTCCTCGCGCTGCTGTCCTTCGGCGACACCGTGCTGACCGAGGAGCAGGTCCTCGCCCGCGCCCTGGAGGCCGTGGCGCAGGAGATCGGCCTGATGCTGGACGAGGGCGTCGTCGGCGAGGCGCAGGACATCGACCTGTGCATGATCACCGGCGCGGGCTGGCCCTTCCACCTGGGCGGCATCACGCCGTACCTGGACCGCGAGGGCGTCGCGGAGCGCGTGAACGGCAAGCGCTTCCTCGCCCAGGGCGTGGCCTCCGTCCCGGCCTGAGCCCCGTAGCACCACGAAGGCCCCCCGCCACCCGGCGGGGGGCCTTCGCGCGTCCTGGAGGGCCGCTGCGGCCGCCTCCGGGCCGCCGGACAGGGGTGGGCCGGTCGCAGCGCACGCAGGCCCCCGTGCCGGCGCCCCGGGCGGTCCGTTGCCCCGGCGGTGGGGGCTACCGCTTCTTGAGGCGGTAGATGACGGTGTCGCCGGTGACGCCGACGACCTCGTAGTGGGTGTCGAGGAGGCTCTCGATGCGGGGGATCAGCAGCGGCTGGTAGGGGGCGGTGCCGGAGTCGTCGACGACGATCTCGGGCAGGCCCTTGGCGGCCAGCTCCTCGTCGAAGGTCTGCCAGGCCTCGCTGACGCTGTACTGCTCGCCGACCTTCTGGCCGTCCTTGCCGCCGCTGAAGTTGGTCAGGAAGCCGGCCGTCAGGTAGCGGCTGGCGGGGCGGCGGTCGGCCAGCCAGTACAGCTCGGGGTGCATGCCCCAGACCAGCACGGTGTCCTTGGGGGTGGTCTGCTTGGCGACCGCGGTGGCGACCTCGGTGGTCTGGGTGAGCTTCTGGCCCGGCCAGAACACCGCGAGGCCCCAGAAGAAGGTGCAGGCGACCGCCGAGTAGGTGAGCACCGGCCGCCAGCGCACCGCCGAGGTGGAGACCGCGCCGACGCCGAGCAGCACCAGCGACGGCATCAGCTGCAGGTAGTAGTGGCCGAAGAAGTGGAAGCCCACGCTGACCGCGATCGCCGAGGACAGCAGCCATACCCACAGGTCGGTGGTGGAGCCGTGCTCCTCGCCCGCGCCCGGGACGCTGCGGCGGCCGCGCCGCAGCCACAGCCGGTACCCGATCGGCACCACGAAGCCGAGGCCGGCGGCGAGCAGGATCGCGGAGTTGCCGAGCGCCCGGCCGGTCATCTGCAGCCAGGCGCCGCCGAGCGAGGCGTAGTCCCCGCTGCCGGTGACCACCCAGAACAGGAACCCCTTGGGCTTGGTGAGGATCAGCGCGACCAGCGCTATCGGCAGCGCGAAGCCGAAGCCGATGGCGGCCAGCACCGGGGGCCAGCGCACCCCGCGCCGGCGGGCGTCCTGCAGCAGCATCCACAGCACCGGCAGCAGGACGGCGCCGCCGGTCTGCTTGGTCAGCGAGCAGACCGCCACCGCGATGCCCGCGGCCAGCCAGCGGCGCCGCTCGGCGTACCGGAAGGCGGCGACCATCGCGGGCAGCATGAAGACCTCGAAGGTCGCCGCCTGGGTGTCCTCCGGCGACAGGCCGATGGACAGCAGCAGATAGAGCACGCCGGCCGCGCCGCCGGCCCGGTTGCCCCAGCGCCCGCGGGCGATGGAGGCCAGCAGCACGGCGGTGACCAGGTGGGCGACGATCGCCAGGCTGCGCAGCGGCCAGAGCGAGCCGGAGCCGAACAGCGCGAAGCAGGCCTGGTAGAGCCAGGGCAGCAGCGGCGGCTTGCGGTCGACGACGGTGTCGTAGAGCACCCCGCCGTCGGCCAGCATGCGGGCCTGGGTGGCGAGGTAGCCCTCGTCGGGGCTCCACACCGGCCGCAGGAAGGACGGGATGTGGGTGGCCACCGCGAGCAGCGCCAGCACCGGCACCAGCCTCGTCCAGTAGCCCGTCCGGACCTGCTCGCGGAGGCGGGCGGTCACGGCGGGGCGGCTGGAGGTCGGTGTGGGCACGGGTGACAACCTACCGGGCGCCCGTGTCGGCGGGCGCGCTGGCCCGGGATCGCGCCCGATCTGCCCGGTTCCGGGCATGCCGGAGCCCCGGGTGCAGCGGCACCCGGGGCTCCGACGGACGGGCGGCGGTCAGGCCTGGACGGGCTGGGCGTCGAGGCGCGCCACCAGGGCGGTCACCTGGCGGGCGACGTCCGGGGCGGTGAGGCCGATCTCGGCGAGGATCTCCTCGCGCTTGGCGTGGTCGAGGAACTCCTGCGGGATGCCGAAGTCGCGCAGCGGCAGGTCGACGTCGGCGTCGCGCAGGGCCTGCGCGATCGCGGAGCCGACGCCGCCGACGCGGCCGTTGTCCTCGACGGTGACGACGACGCGGTGCTCGGCGGCGAGGCCGGGCAGGGCCTTGTCGACCGGCTTGACCCAGCGCGGGTCGACGACGGTGGAGGTGATGCCCTGGGCGTCGAGCAGCTCGGCGGCCTCCAGGCAGAGCGGGGCCATCGCGCCGACCGAGACGATGAGCACGTCGGCGCGCCTGTCGCCGCCGCTCTCGCCGCTCTCGCGGAGCACGTCCATACCGCCGACCTTGCCGACCGCGGGGACGGCGGGGCCGACACTGCCCTTGGAGTAGCGGACGACGGTGGGCGCGTCCGGCACCTCGACGGCCTCGCGGAGCTGCGCGCGGACCTGGTCGGCGTCGCGCGGGGCGGCGAGCCGCAGGCCCGGGACGGTCTGCAGGATCGACATGTCCCACATGCCGTTGTGGGAGGCGCCGTCGGTGCCGGTGACGCCGGCCCGGTCGAGGACGAAGGTGACGCCCAGCTTGTGCAGGGCGACGTCCATCAGGACCTGGTCGTACGCGCGGTTCAGGAAGGTCGCGTAGACGGCGACGACCGGGTGCAGGCCGTTGGTGGCCAGGCCCGCGGCGGAGACGGCCGCGTGCTGCTCGGCGATGCCGACGTCGAAGATGCGGTCCGGGTAGGCCTTGGCGAAGGGGGCCAGGCCGACCGGGTGGAGCATGGCGGCGGTGATCGCCACGATGTCCTTGCGCTCGCGGCCGAGGGCGACCATCTCCTCGCCGAAGACGGACGTCCAGTCCTTGCCGGAGGACTTCACCGGCAGGCCGGTGTCGGGGTGGATGACGCCGACCGCGTGGAAGCGGTCCTCGTCGTTGTTCTCGGCGGCGTGGTAGCCGCGGCCCTTCTCGGTGATGCAGTGCACGATGACCGGGCCGCCGAAGCCGCGGGCCTTGGTGAACGCGGACTCCAGCGCCACCAGGTCGTGGCCGTCGATCGGGCCGATGTACTTGAGGCCGAGGTCCTCGAACATGCCCTGCGGGGCGATGAAGTCCTTCAGGCCCTTCTTCGCGCCGTGCAGGGTGTCGAACATCGCCTGGCCGACGACGGGGGTGCGCTGCAGCGCGTCCTTGCCCCAGGAGAGGAACCGCTCGTACCCCTGGGTGGTGCGCAGGGTGGCGAGGTGGTTGGCCAGGCCGCCGATGGTCGGGGAGTAGGAGCGCTCGTTGTCGTTGACGACGATAACGACCGGCAGGTCCTTCGCGTCGGCGATGTTGTTGAGCGCCTCCCAGGCCATGCCGCCGGTGAGCGCGCCGTCGCCGATGACGGCGACGACCGGGCGGTCCTTGTGGCCCTGGATCTTGTTGGCCTTGGCGAGGCCGTCGGCGTAGCCGAGCACGGTCGAGGCGTGCGAGTTCTCGATCACGTCGTGCTCGGACTCGGCGCGCGACGGGTAGCCGGACAGGCCGCCCTTCATCTTCAGCCGGGAGAAGTCCTGGCGGCCGGTGAGCAGCTTGTGGACGTAGCTCTGGTGGCCGGTGTCGAAGAGGATCCGGTCGCGCGGCGAGTCGAAGACCCGGTGCATCGCGATGGTGAGCTCCACCACGCCCAGGTTCGGGCCGAGGTGGCCGCCGGTCTTCGAGACCTCTTCGACCAGGAAGCCACGGATCTCCTCGGCCAGGTCGGCCAGCTGCGCCGGGGTGAGCCGGTCGAGATCGCGCGGTCCCCTAATGCGGGTCAGCAGGGCCACCCGTTCCTCCTCGTTCACTGTTCCCAGACCTCTCTGTCCGGCCTGGCCGGGCTTCCCCGACTGCAAGAGTCTAATGTCCGGCTGGCGGACACCATGCGGCGCATGGGGGCTCCGGTTACACATGACGGGGCCCGGCACCCGATCGGTTCGGGTGCCGGGCCTCACACTGCTCCGGGCGTGTCGTCAGCCCCGGCCGCTGGACTTCTGGGTCCGGCGGGAGACGGAGTCGAGCACGACGGCGCCGAGCAGCACCGCGCCGGTGATCATGTACTGGATCGCCTGGTTCACGTGGACCAGGTCGAGGCCGGTGATGATCGACTGGATGACCAGGATGCCGAGCAGGGCGGACCAGGTCTTGCCGCGGCCGCCGAAGAGGCTGGTGCCGCCGATGACGGCCGCCGCGATGGAGTTCATCAGGACGTTGCCGCTGCCGAGCAGCTTGTCCGCGGAGCCCTGCTGGGAGGCGATGAAGAGGCCGCCCAGGGCCGCCATGCCGGCCGAGATCATGAAGACCGAGATCCGGACCCAGGCCACGTTGATGCCGGCCCGGCGGGCCGCCTCGACGCTGCCGCCGACCGCGAAGATCTGCCGGCCGTAGGAGGTGCGGCGGAGCACGAAGTCGGTGATGACGACGATCGACAGGAAGATCACCAGGGGCAGCGGCAGACCGCGGTCCTGGTTCAGCATGTAGGCGGCGACCAGGCCGATGACGGCGAGCACACCGGTGCGCAGGGCGATCTCGCTCATCGGGCGGGCCGGCAGGCCGGCGTCGCCGCGGCGCTTGGCGTCCAGGAACTGGCCGGCGCCGAAGAGGGCGATGCCGAGGATCGCGAAGCCCCAGGTGAAGGCGACGTCGCCGTCACCGAGGAAGTAGGTGTCCAGGTTGGCGAGGACGCCGTCGTTCAGGACGTTGACGGTGCCCTTGTCGCCGAGGACGTACATCTGCAGACCGCTCCAGGCGAGCAGGCCTGCCAGGGTGACGACGAAGGCGGGGACGCCGATCTTGGCGAAGAAGAAGCCGTGCAGGGCGCCGATCGCGACGGCGGCCGCGATGGCGATCAGGCAGGCGAGCCACTCGTTGAGGCCGGAGCGCACCGAGAGGACGGCGGCTATCGCGGCGGAGACGCCGGCGATCGAGCCGAGCGAGAGGTCGATCTCACCGAGCAGCAGCACGAAGACGATGCCGACGGCGATGAGGCCGGGGCCGGCGACCCACTTGGTGATGTTGGTGAGGTTGTCGGCGTTCAGGAAGTCGCCGGTGATGCCCTGGAAGATGGCGCCGATCAGGATCAGGCCGAGCACGACCGGGACGGAGCCCAGGTCGCCGCTCTTCATCTTGCGCTTGAACTCGGCGATGTAGCCGGCGAAGCCCGCCTCGCGGACGAGGAGGCGCGGGTCGACCGCCGGGGCGGCGGCCGGGGCGGCGGGCTCGGGAGCCTGCTCCGCGGCCTCGTTGGTGGTCTGGTCGGTCGTCACTTCGCTTCCTCCGCGAGACGTGCCTGACGCCGGGTCACGGCGTTCTCGGTGGCGCCGGTGATGGCGGAGATGATCTCCTCGTGCGAGGTGCCGGCCACCTCGAAGACGCCGTTGTTGCGGCCCAGGCGGAGCACCGCGACGGTGTCCGCGACGGCCTTGACGTCGGCCATGTTGTGGCTGATCAGGATCACGCCGAGGCCGCGGTCGCGCAGGCGCTCGACCAGGTCGAGGACCTGGGCGGTCTGCTCGACGCCGAGGGCGGCGGTGGGCTCGTCCAGGATCACGATCTTGGGGTCGCCGACCAGGGCGCGGGCGATCGCGACGACCTGGCGCTGGCCGCCGGAGAGGGCGGCGATCGGGATGCGGACGCTGGGGATGCGGATCGACAGGGTGTCGAGCAGTTCCTTGGCGCGCTTCTCCATGGCGACCTCGTCGAGCGCGCCGAAGCGACGCAGCTCGCGGCCGAGGAAGAGGTTGCCGACCACGTCGAGGTTGTCGCAGAGCGCGAGGTCCTGGTAGACGGTGGCGACGCCGAGGGCCTGGGCGTCGTGCGGCCGGTTGATCGCGACCTTGCTGCCCTCCCACTCGATCGCGCCCTCGTCGATGGGGTGCACGCCGGCGATCGTCTTCACCAGCGTCGACTTGCCTGCACCGTTGTCGCCCACCAGGGCGACGACCTCGCCGGCGTGGACCTCCAGGTGCACATCGGTGAGCGCCTGAACGGCACCGAAGCGCTTGGAGACACCGCGCAACGCCAGTACGGGTGCGCCTGTCACGTGAACCATCTCCTTCGTTCCGTGCCAGCCCCCGGACTTGGGCATGACACGGCCTGCCGCGCGCCGACCCGGGCGCGAAGGTTAGTGCGAGAAAAGGGGTGGGGACCGGCCGGCCCGGGTGGGGCCCCGTCACGAGGGGTGGAGGCCGGCCTCGCAGCAGGGTGGGCGCTCCCGCCGGGGAGCGCCCACCCGGGTGGACTTACTGCAGGCCCGCGGCCTTGCAGCCCTCGGCGTAGGCGCCGGTGCAGATGTCGGCGGCGGTGTACAGCTTGTCGGCGATCACGGTGTCCTTGATGTTGGCCTTGGTGACGACCTTCGGGTCGAGCAGCTTGGCCGGGATGCCCTTGTTGGTGTCGCTGTCGATGCTGGCGGCGGCGATCGACTTGACGTCCTTGCCCTGGAGCAGGGCGACGGCGAGCTCGGCGGCCGAGTCGGCCAGC
Source organism: Kitasatospora sp. DSM 101779 (assembly GCF_025655475.1). Lineage (GTDB taxonomy): Bacteria > Actinomycetota > Actinomycetes > Streptomycetales > Streptomycetaceae > Kitasatospora. The sequence continues at coordinate 2,706,448 of NZ_JAHTIK010000001.1, forward strand.
GGCTTGTACGCCTTGTAGATGGTGTACGACTGCTCGCCGCTGACGAGGCGCTGGATGGCGTCGAGGCCCGCGTCCTGGCCGCCGACCGGGACGTTGATGCCCGCGGACTTCAGCTGGGTGATGATCGCGGCGGCCATGCCGTCGTTGGCCGAGTAGACGGCCTGGAAGCCGTCCTTGCCGAGCTGGGTGATCGCGGCGCCGATCTTCTGGCCGGCCACGGTGGGCTTCCACTCACCGGACTGCTCGTAGACGACCTTCTTGACCTTGCCGTCGAGGACCTTGTGCGCACCGGACTTGAACTTGCCGGCGTTCGGGTCGGCGTCGTCACCGTTGATCATGACGATGTTGGACTCGGCGGCCTTGGCGCCCAGGGCGTCCAGCAGGGCCTGGCCCTGCAGCTCGCCGACCTTCTCGTTGTCGAAGGAGACGTAGGCGGAGACCGGGCCGGTGGCCAGGCGGTCGTACGCGATGACCTTGACGCCCTTGTCGGCCGCCTCCTTCACCCAGGACTGGGTGGAGGCCGCGTCGAACGCGTCCAGGATGATCACCTTGACGCCCTGGGCGATCAGGGTGTCGAACTGCTGCTTCTGCTTGGCGGCCGAGCCCTCGGCGTTGCTGTACTTGACGGTGCAGTCGCCGCACAGCTCCTTGACCTTGGCCTCGATGAACGGCTTGTCGAAGGACTCGTAGCGGACGGAGGACGCGTTCTCCGGGAGCAGCAGGCCGATCGACTTGCTGTCGCCGCCCTTGGCGTCGTCCTTCTTGTCGCTGCCCGCCTTGCCACAGGCGGCCATGGAGAGGGCCATCGAAACAGCAGCGGTGCCGATGACAGCGCGACGCATCATTGCGTTCATGGTGGGGGTGCCTCCCTGACAGTGCCGCAACCTTGCGGCGAGGTTGAGTGGAGTCAACCCGGCCCGCACCTTGTCGTCAATAAGTAAAACCGCAACTGCGGTGATCCGAACCCTTTCGTTATCTTCCTGAAGGCGAAGCCGAGATCAAACGACCTCGGCCCCCGCCTGCCGGAACAGGTCGGGGGCCGATCGGCGCAGCTCAGAGGGGGCTCAGAGGCTGCTCGCGGGCCACTCAGGCACTGGACGCGGACGCCAGCCCGGTGTGCCGGATCGCGCCCGATTCACCCATCTCGCTCATCACCAGGGCCAGCGCGCCGAGCACCTCCGCGCGGCCGCCGAGCGTGCCCGGGACGACCGAGAGCTGCCGCGCAGCGCTCGGGATCGCGTACCGCGCCACCGAGTCCCGGATCGGGGAAAGCACCAGCTCACCGGCCTCCGCGAGCTCGCCGCCGAGGATCACCCGACGCGGGTTCAGCAGGTTGCACAGGGTGGCGACGCCCGAGCCGATCTGCCGTCCGGCGTCCGCGATGACCCGCCGGCAGCCGAGGTCGCCCTGCTGCGCCAGCTGCACCACCTTCGTCAGCGTCAACTCACCGGGGTGGCTCGCGTTCAAGAGGTTGAGCAGGTAGCGCGAGCCGACGAAGGTCTCCAGGCAGCCGCGGTTGCCGCACCGGCAGACCGGTCCGGCCTCGTCCAGCGTGATGTGCCCGATCTCGCCGGCGGTGCCGCCGGGGCCCCGGTAGATCTGCCCGTTGATGACCAGTCCGGAGCCCACGCCGCTGGCCACCTTGATGTACGCGAGGTCGCTCAGGCCGCGGCCCGCACCCCACACCAACTCGCCCAGCGCGCCCAGGTTGGCGTCGTTGTCGACGTACACCTGCATGCCCAGGCGCTGGGAGAGCTCCCGGCCCGGGTTGACGCCCGTCCAGCCCGGCAGGATCGCCGTCGAGCCGAGCGCGCCGGTCTCCACGTCGATCGGGCCGGGCACGCCCAGACCCACGCCGATCACCTTGTCCGGCCGGAACCCGGCCTGCGACAGCAGCCGCCCGACCAGCGTCTCGGCCCGGTCGAAGCCCTGCTGCGCCGACACGTCGGTGTCGATCGGCTCGCTCTCCTCGGCCAGCACACGGTGCGCCAGATTGCCCACCGCGACCCGCAGATGGGTGTGGCCGAAGTCGACGCCGACCACGATCCCGGCGTCCCCGCTGAGCGAGACGCTGCGCGCCCGTCTGCCACCCGAGGAGGTGTCGGCCACCACGACGGTGCCGCTCTCCTTCAGCTCGCGGACGATGTTGGACACCGTGGCCGCCGACAGCCCCGTGGACCTGGCGATCTCGGCCTGGGTGAGCGAGCCGGCCATCCGCACGGCCCGCAGCACCCTCTCGAGGTTCGCCCGGTGCAGCGACGACTGCGATCCCGGCGTGTCCATCGACATGATTCACCCTCCCAGGGCACGGGAACCCGACCGCTCCCGTCCCTGCCGCGCCCTTGCGGCGGAGCTCGTTGTGGCCGGCCGGGCCGTCACCCTGCGGTGTCGAATCCTCAACCGGGCGTTCATCTTCAACTTCTGAACTCTAAGCTCAGCCAAGTCCGCAATACAGAGTCAAGGGCGAAGGCAGATCGTTGCGAAACCTCAGCCGCCGCCCTACGTCGAGTGTCGTAGCCGAACGCCCGAACCGCCCGACAGCCCCGGAAATCGCAGGTCCGCGCGGGGGACGCTCGTGAAAGGATGCCCCCAACCAAGCCTGACGAAGGAGTCCTGCGAGTGCCTGGCACCAACTTGACCCGTGAGGAGGCCCGTACCCGGGCCGCACTCCTGCATGTGGAGTCGTACGACATCGAGCTCGACCTGGGCTCGGCCCCCGAAGGGGGCACCTTCCGGTCCACCACCGTGGTCCGCTTCTCCGCCACCACCCCGGGTGCCGCCACCTTCATCGACCTGGTCGCGCCGAGCGTCTCCGAGATCGTGCTGAACGGCGAGTCGCTGGACGTCGCCAACTTCGCCGACAGCCGGATCGCACTGCCCGCCGTCCAGGCCGAGAACGAGCTCCGGGTGGTCGCCGACTGCGCCTACACCAACACGGGCGAGGGCCTGCACCGCTTCGTCGACCCCGTCGACGGCGAGACCTACCTGTACACCCAGTTCGAGGTCCCGGACGCCCGCCGGGTGTTCGCCGCCTTCGAGCAGCCCGACCTCAAGGCGGCCTTCCGCTTCACCGTGACCGCCCCGGCGGGCTGGGTCGTGGTCTCCAACTCCCCCACCCCCGAGCCGGCTGGCGAGGGCGCCACCCGCACCTGGGCCTTCGAGCCCACGCCGCGGATGTCGACCTACGTCACCGCACTGGTGGCCGGCCCCTACGTGGGCGTCTTCGACGAGTACGCCAACGGTGACCAGCGGGTGCCGCTGGGCGTCTACTGCCGTCCCTCGCTGCGCGAGTTCCTGGACGCCGAGGCGATCTTCGACGTCACCAAGCAGGGCTTCGACTACTTCCAGGAGAAGTTCGACTTCGCCTACCCGTTCGCCAAGTACGACCAGCTGTTCGTCCCGGAGTTCAACGCCGGCGCGATGGAGAACGCGGGCGCCGTCACCCTGCGTGACCAGTATGTCTTCCGTTCCAAGGTCACCGACGCCTCCTACGAGATGCGCGCCGCGACGATCCTGCACGAGCTCGCCCACATGTGGTTCGGCGACCTGGTGACCATGGAGTGGTGGAACGACCTCTGGCTGAACGAGTCCTTCGCGACCTTCGCCGAGGCCGTCTGCCAGGCCGAGGCCCCCGGCTCCAAGTGGCCGCACTCCTGGACGACCTTCGCCAACCAGATGAAGACCTGGGCGTACCGGCAGGATCAGCTGCCGTCCACCCACCCGATCATGGCGGAGATCAACGACCTGGAGGACGTCCAGGTCAACTTCGACGGCATCACCTACGCCAAGGGCGCCTCGGTGCTCAAGCAGCTGGTCGCCTACGTCGGCCAGGACGCCTTCTTCCAGGGCGTGCAGGCCTACTTCAAGCGCCACGCCTGGGGCAACACCACCCTCCCCGACCTGCTCGGCGCGCTCGAGGAGGCCAGCGGCCGCGACCTGCGGACCTGGTCGAAGGCCTGGCTGGAGACGGCCGGCATCAACGTGCTCCGCCCCGAGCTGCGGATCAACACCGACGGCGAGATCGAGTCCTTCACGGTCCTCCAGGAGGCCCCCGCGCTGCCCGCTGGCGCCCGCGGCGAGGCCGTGCTGCGCCCGCACCGGATCGCGATCGGCCTCTACGAGCTGGTCGACGGCGCCCTGGTCCGCACCGACCGGATCGAGCTCGACGTCGACGGCCCGCGCACCGAGGTCCCGGAGCTGGTCGGCCGGCACCGCCCCGCCGTCCTGCTGCTCAACGACGACGACCTGTCGTACGCCAAGGTCCGCCTCGACGAGGACTCGCTGGCCGTCGTCACCGGCCACCTCGGCGACTTCGCCGACTCGCTGCCGCGCGCCCTGTGCTGGGCCTCCGCCTGGGACATGACCCGCGACGGCGAGCTCGCCACCCGCGACTACCTGGCGCTGGCCCTCTCCGGCCTGCAGCGCGAGTCCGACATCGGCGTCGTGCAGTCCGTGCAGCGCCAGGTCAAGCTCGCCCTGGAGATGTACGCCGACCCGGCCTGGCGCGAGGAGGGCCTGCAGCGCTGGGCCGCCGCCGCCGAGGAGCAGCTGCGCGCCGCCGCCCCCGGCAGCGACCACCAGCTCGCCTGGGCCCGCACCCTGGCCGCCGCCGCCCGCACCGACGCCCAGCTCGGCCTGCTCGCCGGCCTGCTCGACGGCTCCGAGGTGATCGAGGGCCTGGCCGTCGACACCGAGCTGCGGTGGAGCCTGCTGGCCCGCCTGGTCGCCACCGGCCGCGCCGACGACAAGGCCGTGGACGAGGAGCTGGTGCGCGACAACACCTCATCCGGCCAGGAGCACGCCGCCAGCTGCCGGGCCTCCCGTCCGACCGCCGAGGCCAAGGCCGAGGCGTGGGCCTCCGTGGTGGAGTCCGACAAGCTCACCAACTACGTGCAGGAGGCCGTCATCGGCGGCTTCCAGCAGCCCGACCAGCGCGAGCTGATCGCCGCCTACCGCGAGAAGTACTTCGCCGCGGTGAAGGGCGTCTGGGAGAGCCGCAGCCACGAGATCTCGCAGCAGATCATCGTCGGCCTGTATCCGTCGTACCAGGTCGAGCAGGCCACCCTGGACGCCACCGACGCCTGGCTGGCCTCCGCCGACCCGGCGCCGGCCCTGCGCCGCCAGGTCGTCGAGTCCCGCGCCGGCATCGAGCGCGCCCTCAGGGCGCAGGCCGCCGACCGCGCGGCCGGCGAGCGGCACTGACCCGTTCCGGCGGCCGGGCGGCACACCCCGTCCGGCCGCCGGCCCTCACGCCGCGGCTCATGTCCGCGGCGACGGCACGGCCGGCAGCCGGACGGTGAAGACGGTGCGGCCCGGCCGGCTCGCCGCCTCCACCGTGCCGCCGTGCGCCTGCACGACCGCCTGCACGATCGCCAGGCCGAGCCCGGTCGAGCCGGTGGCCCGCGACCGGCCCCGGTCCCCGCGCACGAACCGCTCGAAGACCCGGTCCGCCAGCTCCGGCGGGATGCCCGGGCCGGTGTCGGCGACGGACAGCCGCACCTCCGCGCCCACCCGCTCCAGGGCGAGCTCCACCACGGTGCCGGGCGGTGTGTGGGTGCGGGCGTTGGCCAGCAGGTTGGCCGTCACCTGGCTCAGCCGGCCGGCGTCCCCACGGACGAGCACCGGCTCCTCCGGCAGCACCAGCCGCCAGCGGTGGTCCGGCCCTGCGGCGCGGGCGTCGGCCACGCCGTCCAGCGCGATCCGGGTCAGGTCGACCTCCTGGTCGGCCAGCGGCCGTCCGGCGTCCAGACGGGCGAGCAGCAGCAGGTCCTCGACGATGGCGCCCATCCGCCCGGCCTCGGCGCCGATCCGCTCCAGCGAGTGCACCACCGGTTCCGGCACCTCACCCGGGTGGCGCAGCGCCAGCTCGGCGTGCCCCCGGACGGCGGCGACCGGGGTGCGCAGCTCGTGGCTGGCGTCGGCGGCGAACGCCCGCAGCCGTTCCTCCACCGCGTGGCGTCGGGCGAGCGCGGCACCGACGTGGCCGAGCATCCGGTTGAGCGCGGCGCCCACCCGGCCGACCTCCGTCGCCGGGTCGTCGTCGGGCACCCGCTCGGAGAGGTCGACGGCGCCGCTCGCGAGCGGCAGGGTGCTGACCCGCTCGGCGGTGGCGACCACCCGGTCCAGCGGCCGCAGCGACCAGCGGACCCAGAGCGCGCCGGCCACCCCCGCCGCAAAGACCGCGATCGCGAACACCGTCAGCTCCAGGGTCGTCAGACGCTCCACGGTGTCCTCGACCTGATGCAGCGGCAGGCCGCTGACCAGCACGTCGCCGTCCCGGCCGGCGACCGCCTGCATCCGGTACGGGCCTTCGAGGCCGGACAGCCGGACGGTGCGCGCCGGGCCGCCGACGGGCAGCGCCACGAGGGCGCGCTGGTCGGCTGCGGAGAGGTCGACCCGGTCGTCGGCGTTGGGGCGGTCGGCGTCGTCGGCGTCCCCGTCCACCACGCCGGCCGCGGTGGCCCGGCCGTCCAGCAGCCGGGCGCCGAAGGTGCCGGGGGGCTGCGCCCGGGTGTCGGCGCCGCCCTGGCCGGTGTGCTCCAGACTGGCGGCGTACCGCCCGCCGGTGTCGGCGAGCTGCTGGTCCAGCCGGTCGACCAGGAAGTGCCGCAGGGCCGCGGTGGTGGCGAAGCCGACCGCGGCGCAGGTGACGACCAGCAGCACCAGCAGTCCGGCGATCAGCCGGGCCCGCAGGGTCCGCGGCACGAGCCGACCCGCGCGCGCCCGCAGCCGGGCGGCGCCCGGCCGGAGGGTTCGCGGCCGAGCGGCCGTCACGCGGGCGCCTTGATCAGGTAGCCGGCACCGCGCACGGTGTGGATCATCGGTGTCCGGCCCGCGTCGATCTTCTTGCGCAGGTAGCTGATGTACAGCTCCACGACGTGCGCCTGCCCGCCGAAGTCGTACGACCAGACGGCGTCCAGGAGCTGCGCCTTGCTCAGCACCTGCCGGGGGTGGTGCATCAGGTGGGCGAGGAGCGCGTACTCGGTGGGGCTGAGGTCGATCGGCTCGCCGCCGCGGGTGACCTCGCGGGCCCGCTCGTCGAGGACGAGGTCGCCCAGCACCAGGGCGTGCCCGGGAGGCTGCCCGGCGGGTGCGGGCGGGGCCGCGCGGCGCAGCAGTCCGCGCAGCCGGACGACCACCTCGGCCAGGCTGAACGGCTTGGTGACGTAGTCGTCGCCGCCCGCCGCGATCCCGGCGATCCGGTCCTCGACGGCGTCCCTGGCGGTGAGGAAGAGCACCCGCACCTCGGGCTGCGCGGCGTGGATGCGGCGCAGCACCTCCATGCCGTCGAGGTCGGGCAGCATCATGTCGAGCACCACGGCGTGCGGCCGCCAGGCGGCCGCGGTGCGGACGGCGCCCTCGCCGGTGGTCTCGCCGAGCGCCTGCCAGCCCTCGTAGCGGAGCGCACCGCAGACCACCTCGACCAGGTCCGGTTCGTCGTCGACGACGAGGACCCGCCAGGCCTGCCGGTCGGCGGAGTCGTCCATGGTGCTCCCTCGGTACGTTGTCAGGGCTCTCATTCTGGCCCGCCGCGATGAGAAAGCGCTGAGATCCGGCGGCGCCGCCCGGACCCCTCGTACCGGCCTCGACCTGCGGAGACACACCTCCCGGCGGCTGTCGGGGCGCTTCGCACTCAGAGGCAACTGAGAGCTTGCGGTGCCATCGTGGGCCACCTCGGCGGTACTCGCCGCCGGGTTCGAAGGAGGTTCCCGATGGCCACCGCAGCCCCACCGCGGTCCGCCGCCCGGACGCACCGGGCGGCCCCGCGCCGTCCGGTCGCCGCCGCGCCGGCCGCCGTGCTCGCGCTGATCGCGGCGGGAGCGCTCGGCGTCACCGCGCTCTGGTGGAAGGACACCGCCTCGGTCGTCGGTGCGGCCGGCTGGCTCACCAACGCGGGCCGGCTCACCGGACTGCTCGCCGGCTACGCCGCACCCGTGCTGATCCTGCTGATGGCCCGGCTGCCCCCGCTCGAACGGGAGGTCGGCGCCGACCGGCTGGCCCGCTGGCACGCCTTCGGCGGACGCTGGATGGTCACCATGGTGACCGTCCACGTGCTGACGATCGTCTGGGGGTACGCGCTCACCAACGACCGGGGGGTGGTCGCCGAGGGCGTCGACATCGTCTTCCACTACCCCGAGATGATCAAGGCGACGCTGGGCACGCTCCTGCTGCTGGGCACCGGCGCCGTCTCGGCCCGGGCGGCCCGCCGCCGGCTCTCCTACGAGACCTGGTACTACCTGCACCTGGCCACCTACGTGGCCGTCGCGCTCACCTTCGGCCACCAGCTCGCGACCGGAGCCGACTTCGGCGACCCCAAGGCCGAGGCCCTCTGGTACGCGCTGTACCTGGGCACCGCCGTCCTCGTCGGCTGGTACCGGCTGGTGCGGCCGTGGCTGCTCGACCGCCGCCACCGGCTGCAGGTGGCCGAGGTCCGGCCGGAGGCCCCCGGCGTGGTGTCGCTCTTCCTGACCGGCCACCGGCTGGACGAACTGCGGGCCGAACCCGGGCAGTTCTTCCGGCTGCAGTTCCAGGCGCCCGGACTGCGCTGGGCCGCCAACCCGTACTCGCTGTCGGCGCCGCCGCACCCGCGCTTCCTCCGGTTCACCGTCAAGGACCTCGGCGGGCACAGCGCCGCCGTGGCCGCCCTGCGCCCCGGCACCCGGGTGCGCGCCGAGGGCCCGTACGGCGCGTTCACCGGCCGGCTGCAGCGGGAACACCGGGTGCTGCTGCTCGGCGCCGGGGTCGGGATCACTCCGCTGCGGGCGCTGTTCGAGACGCTGCCCGGCCGGGTGACCCTGGTGCAACGGGCCCACCGGCCCGAGGACCTGATGTTCCGGGAGGAGCTGGCGGCGATCGCCCGGCGGCGCGGCGGGCGGGTGCATGCCCTGGTCGGCTCGCGCTCCCAGGTCGGCGACCTCGGCACCGCGCTGCGCCGGCTCGTCCCCGACCTCGCCGAGCACGAGGTCTACCTGTGCGGGCCGGAGGGGATGGCCGCGGAGGCCGTCCGCTCGCTGCGGGCCGCCGGCGTGCGGCCGAACCGCATCCACCGCGAGTCCTTCGCCCTCTGATCCCCCCGTCCCCAGGAGGACCCATGCGCCGAGCCGTCGTCAGCAGCGCCGCCACCGCGGCCGGAATCGTGCTGCTGCTCTCCCTGAAGCCGCACGGCGGGGCCGGGGCCGCCCCGGTGATCAGCTCGGGCGGCACGGGCGGCGCCACCGACACCTCGTCCGGCAGCTCGTCCGGATCAGCCGGCTCCTCGGGGTCGTCGGGGTCGTCGGGGTCGTCGTCGACGAGAACGGTCACCGGCGACGCCGCCAACACCCGCTACGGCCCCGTCCAGGTCAAGGTCACCCTGGACGGGAGCAGGATCACCAACGTCGACGTGATCCAGTACCCCTCCAACGACCACCGCGACCAGGAGATCAACAGCTATGCGCTGCCGCTGCTGAACCAGGAGGCGATAGCCGCCCAGAGCGCCCAGATCGACGTGGTCAGCGGCGCGACCTACACCAGTGCCGGCTACACCCGCTCCCTGCAGAGCGCCCTCGACAAGGCGGGGCGGTGACGCCCGTGCTCCGCCGTGCCGAGCCCGTGATGGGCACCGTCTTCTCCTTCGCCGTGCGCGACCCCGGCCCGGACACCGCGCAGGTGCTCGACCGGATCGCCGAACGGCTGCACCGGATCGACGCGGTCTTCTCCCCGTACCGCACCGACAGCGACATCAGCCGCCTGGACCGCGGCGAACTCGGCCTCGACGCCTGCGACCCCCAGGTGCCGGCCGTCCTCGCGGCCTGCCGGGAGGTCGCGGCGGAGACCGACGGCTGGTTCACCGAGCGGCCCGGCGGACGGCTCGACCCCAGCGGCTGGGTGAAGGGCTGGGCGATCGAGGAGGCCGCCCGGATGCTGCACGCGTCCGGCTCCCGGGAGCACTGCGTCAGCGGCGGCGGGGACGTGCAGACCGCGGGCGGACCGTGGCGGGTCGGGGTCGCCCATCCGCTGCGGCCGGGCCGGCTGGCGGCCGTCCTGGGCGGCCGCGGCCTGGCGGTGGCGACCTCCGGCACCGCCGAACGCGGCGCGCACGTCGTCGACCCGCACACCGGCCGCCCGGCCGGCGGACTCGCCTCGCTCACCCTGGTCGGCGACCCCGGCACCGGGATCGCGCGGACGGACGCCTGGACGACCGCCGCCTTCGCCATGGGCCCGGACCGCGCCCTCGCCTGGGCCGCCCGCCGGCCCGGCGTCGAGGCGCTCGCCGTGCTGCCCGACGGCACCAAGCGGTGGACGGACGGACTCCCCCGCCACCTCCCGCCCGCCGGCCCCGCCGACTGGCACCCGGCCGCCGCCTCCTGACGGCCCCGACCGGGTGCCGGAGCGCCCCGGACATGCCGGAGCGCCGCCGGGGCGGTGCCCCGACGGCGCTCGGACGGACGTCTTACTTGTTCTTGCCCTTGTTCTTCAGCGAGGGCAGGCAGACCAGACCGGCGATCACCAGGAAGAGCGCGATCGGCAGCAGCACGTAGATGCCGACGACCTCGGCGGTGCTGATCCCGGAGCCCGGCTGGTCACCGTCGTCGCGGGTCAGGGCCATCGCGGGCGACGTCATCAGCATCATCAGCGTGGCCGCCGCGGTGACCGCACCGGCGCGCATAGCGTTCCTCTTGTCCACGTTGCCACCGTACCGGCCGCTCACACGCCGCCGCTCGGCGGGGTGCGCCTTCCGAGCCGGGCCGCCGGACCGGCCACCAGGCGGGCGGTGGAGGGGGCCGCGGCGAGGGCGTCGAGGGTGACCGGGTGGCCCTCCCGGTCGGCCACCGGGAGGCGCCAGTTCGGGTACTGGTCCCAGGTGCCGGGCAGGTTCTGCGGGCGCGGGTCGCCGACCGCGTCCGGCAGCCAGACGCCGACCAGGGCCGCCGGGGTGGCGAGCAGGAAGGCGTACAGCGCCTCCGGCGTCGGTTCGGCGCCCTCCGGGAGCAGCCCCCGGGCGGTGAGTTCGGCGGCCCACTCGGCGAGTTCGGTCCGGGCCGCGTCCTGCTCCTCGCCGAGCGGGCGGGCGAGCAGGCCCAGCCGGTGGCGCAGCTCCACGTGCTCGCCGCCGAGCCGGGCCGCGGTCGGCGGCAGGTCGTGGGTGGTCAGCGTGGCCAGGCAGCCGGCCCGCCAGCGCTCCGGCGGGAGGATCTCGCCCTTGGCCTGCCAGTCCCGCTCGAACCAGAGCACCGAGGTGCCGAGGACGCCCCGGGAGGCCAGCTCCTCGCGGACGCCCGGCTCCACCGTGCCGAGGTCCTCGCCGATGACGTACGCGCCGGCCCGGAGCGCCTCCAGGGCGAGCACGCCGAGCATCGCCTCCGCGTCGTAGCGGATGTAGGCGCCGCGGGTGGGCGGATGGCCGGCCGGCACCCACCAGAGCCGGAACAGGCCCATCACGTGGTCGATCCGCAGTGCACCCGCGTGCCGGGCGGCGGCCCGCAGCAGGTCGGCGAACGGCCGGTAGCCGGTGGCGGCCAGCGCGTCGGGGCGCCAGGGCGGCAGGCCCCAGTCCTGGCCGTGCGCGTTGAAGGCGTCCGGCGGGGCGCCGACCGAGATGCCGTTGGCGAGGACGTCCTGCAGCGCCCAGGCGTCGGCGCCGTCCGGGTGCACGCCGACCGCGAGGTCGTGGATCAGACCGACCGCCATGCCGGCGTCCTCGGCGGCCTGCTGGGCCCGGCCGAGCTGCTCGTCGACCAGCCAGGCCAGCCAGCGGTGGAAGCCGATCCGCTCGGCCAGCTCCGCCCGGGCCGCGGCGAGGTGCGGGCCGTCGGGGCGGCGCAGGCCCTTCGGCCAGCCGTGCCAGTTCGGGCCGTGCACCTCGGCGAGCGCGCACCAGGTGGCGTACCGTTCCAGCCACTCGCCCTCGCGCTCGGTGAAGGCTCGCAGGGCGGCCTCCCGGCCGGCCGTCCGGGGCACGGCGTACAGCGCCTCCAGCGCCTCGCGCTTGAGCGCCCAGACGGCGTCCCGGTCGATCAGGCCGTCGTGGTCGAGCACCTCGGCGCGCAGCCGGCCGGCCCGCTCCGCGTACCCGTCGAGGCCCGCGTAGGCGTACTCCGGGACGGCCTCGATCCGCAGGTGCACCGGGTCGGCGAAGCGGCGCGAGGACGGACGGTAGGGCGACGGGTCGGACGGGGTGCCCGGCATGCCCGCGTGCAGCGGGTTGATCTGCACGAAGCCGGCGCCGTGCGTGTGGCCGGCCCACTGGGCGAGGTCGGCCAGGTCGCCGAGGTCGCCCATGCCCCAGGAGCGGTCGGAGAGCACCGAGTAGAGCTGGGCGAGGAAGCCCCAGGAGCGGCCGGGCAGTTCCGGCAGCCGCTCCGGGGCGACGATCAGCGCGGCGGAGGCCTCGCGGGGGCCGGCCTTGGCGGTGAGGCGGTGGCGGCCGAGCGGCAGGTCGGCGGGCAGCCAGTGCGAGTGGCCCTTCGGGAGGCCCCAGTGGCCTCCGTCCTCCAGCTCGACCGCGAGCTCGGCCTCGGCGGGGACGTCCAGCGCGGTGCGGCGGCCCTGACGGACCACCACCGTCGGCGGCAGCAGCCGGGCGGCGGTCTCCACCCGGTGCCGGTGCAGCTCCGCACGGACGGACTCCGGCGTCGAGGCGTCCACCCCGAGCGCGGCCAGCACCGCGACCAGTGTGTCCGACCCGACCGGGACGTTCCCGCCGCCCGGGTTGTACGTGCTGTCCACCCCGTACGCGTGCGCCAGCGCCACCAGGTCCGGCGGCGGGGGCGGAGCGTCCTCGGCGGGGACCTGCTCCCCGGCCTGGTCACGGTCAAGGTATGCGGCCACTCGCGGCTCCCTGGAGTCGGGACATCACCGAACGCGAACAGGCACAGTCCTACCCGCCCGCACCCTTCGCGACCCCGACCGACACGGGACCGACCGGGCACGCCGACGCAGATCGGCGGACGCGCGCCGGGCCGGACCCGGTCACCGACCGACAGATGCGCAAATCGGGCATACCCGCCAACGGCGTTGACACCCGGCCGGTCACCTGGTGGGCTGGCCCGCTAGGCGGGCACGGCGGTGACCCCGGGTGGCGGGCCCGGCGGACCGGCTGCCCGGAGCGTGGAGGAGGTCCGGTGCAGGCACGGGTGTCGGTGGCCGCCGGGCGGCGGCTCAGGCAGCAGCTGGACCACAGCCCTGCGCTGCGCGAACTCCTCAACCACCCGGCCGCGCTGACGGCGCGCCGGACGGCCGCCCGGACGGCCCGCCAGCTGGCGCCCCGCGCCGCGGACCGCTTCATCGCCGACATCAAGGGCACCGAGCCGCTGCTCGCGTCCGTCCGTGCCGAGCGGCGCACCCCCGCCGGCCGCCGCCGCAGCGCCCTGCAGCTGGCCGCGACGCTGTCCGCGGCCGCGGTGGTCGGCGGTCTGCTGGCCGGGCCGGCGGCCCTCGCCGCACCGTCGATCGGCGACCGCCCCGTCACCACCGCCCCGGTCACCCCGCTCGGCTCGATCACCGAGCCGCAGGTGTACCCGCGCCCGCAGCAGCTGCAGGCCGCGGGCGGCGCCGTCGCGGTGCCGGACACCGTCGCCCTGGTCGCACCGCACCACGCCGACGGCCCCGCGCTAGCCGCCGTCCGGCAGGTGCTCGGCGCCGCGGGCGCCACCGACATCGTCGAGGCCGACCCCGGCGCCTCCCCCGCCGCCGGCTCGCTGGTGGTGTACGTGGGCGGCCCCGGCGAGGGTGCCGGAGGCGACACCGACCAGGTCCTGCGCCGGCTGGCCTCGGCCGCCGGGCGGGCAGCCTCCGAGGTGTCGGTGACCGGGCTGCCGGCCGGCGGCTACGTGCTGGCCGCCGGGCAGCTGCCCGCGGCGGGCGGCGGGACGTACGGCGCGGTGGTGCTGTCCGGCGCCGACGCGACCGGCACCTTCTACGCGGCGCAGAGCCTGCGGCAGCTGCTCGCGCCGATCCAGTCCGGCCAGGGCCAGGGCCCGGCCGAGGCCGGCCGGGGCTTCCCCGGGGTCGTCCTGCGGGACTGGCCGACGGGCGCGCCCGTCCGCGGCACCGCCGAGTCCTTCTACGGCACCCCGTGGACGACCGCGGAGCGCCTGGAGCAGATCGACTTCCTCGGCCGCACCAAGCAGAACTTCTTCCTCTACGCGCCCGGCGCCGACCCGTACCGGACCTCCCGCTGGCGCGAGGCGTACCCGCAGGCGCAGCAGGACGCGCTGCGCCGGCTGGCCGAGCGGGCCCGGGACAACCACGTGGTGCTCGGCTACTCCATCGACCCCGGACAGTCGTTCTGCTACGGCTCCGGCAAGGACGTGGACGCGCTGGTCGCCAAGCTGGACGGGCTGCGCAGGCTCGGCTTCGGCGCCTTCCAGCTGCAGTTCCTGGACGTCAGCTACGACGAGTGGCACTGCCCGGGTGACCGCCGCACCTACGGCACCGGCCCGGCCGCGGCGGCGAAGGCGCAGGCGGAGCTGGCCGCCAAGGTGCAGAAGCGGCTGATCGCCGCGCACCCCGAGCTGGCGCCGCTGTCGGTGGTGCCGACGGAGTACCAGAAGCAGGGCGCGACGCCGTACCGCAAGGCGCTGGCGGCGGCGCTGCCGGCGGGCGTGCAGGTGGCGTGGAGCGGCGGCGCGGTGATCGCGCCGAAGGTGACCGGCGACCAGCTCGCCGAGACGGCGGCGCTCTTCGACCGTCCGCTGGTGACCATGGACAACTACCCGGTCAACGACTCCACGCCGGACCGGCTGTTCCTCGGCGGCTACACCAACCGCGACCCGGCGGTGGCGACCCGTTCGGCGGTGCTGCTGACCGCGGCGATGGCGCAGCCGGTGGCCTCCCGGCTGCCACTGGCGACCGCCGCCGACTTCGGCTGGAAGCCGGAGGGCTACCGGTCCGCGGACTCGCTGAAGGCGGCGGTGCACGCGATGTCCGGCAGCGGCGGCGCCGAGGCGGCGCTCGCGGCGCTGGCCGGGAACAGCTCGTCCTCGCCGCTGGACAAGCAGGAGTCGGGCTACCTGACTCCGCTGATGGAGCGTTTCTGGGCGGCGCTGGAGCCGTCCTCGGGCGGCACCCCGGACCGCGCGGCGCTGCAGGCGGCCGCCGCGCCGCTGCAGGAGGCCTTCGCCACCATGGCGGGTGCGCCGCAGGCCCTCGCCGGCGAGGCGGTGGCGCAGGACGCGGGCCCGTGGCTGGTCCGGCTGGCCACCTACGGCCGGGCCGGGCAGGCGGCGGTCGCGATGCTGCTGGCGCAGCGCGGCGGGGACGGCAGCGCGGCCTGGCAGGCCCGGGTGGATCTGCGGCAGCTGCGCGAGCAGCTGGGGCAGGGCACGGTGACGCTGGGCGCCGGGGTGCTGGACCCGTTCCTGGAGCGGGCACTCAAGGACGCGGACACCTGGGCCGGTGTGGACGCCGGCGCGGGCACGCCGACCACCACGATCGGCACGGCCAACGACCACGGGCCGGCGCTGATGACGGACGGCGCCGCGGACACCTTCTACTGGAGCGCGTCCCCGCCGCAGGCCGGCGACGCGGTCGGCCTGGACCTCGGCAACGGCCGTCCGCTCGGCCGGGTGACCGTGCTGATGGGCTCGTGGGGCGACGGCCCGGACGCCGCGACCGCGGCCGACGACTACCTGCGCGACGGGGTGCTGGAGTACTCGACGGGCAGCGGCGGCTGGAAGCAGCTGGCGGTCGTGCACGGCCAGAAGAGCGTGTCGGTGACCGCCCCGGCCGGCACGGTGGCGAAGGCGGTGCGGCTGCGCGCGCGGACGGCGCAGAAGACCGCGGTGGCCGTCCGGGAGTTCTCGGTCGCGGCGCCGGACGACACGCCCGCGGTGGTGACCGG
This sequence comes from Kitasatospora sp. DSM 101779, assembly GCF_025655475.1. GTDB lineage: Bacteria > Actinomycetota > Actinomycetes > Streptomycetales > Streptomycetaceae > Kitasatospora. Next base: position 2,722,271 of record NZ_JAHTIK010000001.1, read on the forward strand.
CCCGGCCGCGGCGCCGGGCTCCTCGCCGGACGCGGTGCTGGACGGCGACCCGGACACCGCGTTCCGCGCCGCGGAGGCGCCGACGTCGGTCTCGGCGCCGCTGACGGTGGAGCTGGGCGCGGCCCGGCCGCTGGACCGGGTCACCGTGCTGACCGACCCGACGGTGCAGGCGGTCGCGACGGTGGCGGTGCGCGGTGCGGACGGCCTCTGGACGGCGATCGGCACGCTGAAGCCGGGCTACAACGAGCTCCCGGCCGGCGGGCGGCCGGCCGACGCGATCCGGCTGGTGTGGGCGCCCGGCTTCCAGGCCCCGGTGGTCAACCAGATCGTGCCCTGGTACGCGGACACCCCGGCGGCGCGGCTCAGCCTGTCGGACTCCAGCCTGGACGTGGTGACCGGCCAGGCCGTGCCGCAGGTGACGAAGGCGGTGCTCGAGACCGGCCGGCCGGAGGGCACCAGCGGCGAGCTGAAGGTGGAGGTGCCTGCGGTCGCCAAGGGGCTGACCGTCACCCAGGGCACCGCGGTGGCCGTGCCGCGCGGCGGCCGGGTGGGGGTGCCGCTGCAGGTGGTGGCGGCGGCCGGGACGCCCTCGGGCACCTACCGGCTGCCGGTGACGTTCACCGCGGGCACGCTGACCGTCCGGCAGGACCTGCTGGTGCACGTGGTGCCGCCGGCCGGCGGGCCGGACCTGGCGCGGGCCGCGACCGCCACCTCCTCGGCGGACGAGACGCCGGCCTTCCCGGCCGCCAACATCAACGACGGCGATCCGCGGACCCGCTGGTCCTCGCCGGCGACCGACGGCTCGTGGGTGCAGCTGGCGCTGCCCCAGGCGGCGCGGCTGGGTTCGGCGGTGCTGCACTGGCAGGACGCGCACGCGGCCGCCTACAAGGTCCAGACCTCGGCGGACGGCGTGACCTGGACGACGGTGGCCACCGTGGACGACGGCGAGGGCGGCGTGGAGACGGTGCGCTTCGACGCGCCGGGCACCCGGTTCCTGCGCGTGCAGGGGGTGACCCGGGCGACGAAGTACGGCTACTCGCTGTGGGGCGTCGAGCTGTACGCCGTCACCGGCTGAGCAGCAGCCCGGCCAGTGAGGTGAGGGCGCCGGGGGTGCGGCCGGTCCGGTCGATCAGCCGCGCCTGGAACCCGGCGGCGAGGGCCCCGGCGACGTCCTCGACGGGGTGGTCGCCGACGTGCAGGATGCGGGCCGGCGCGACGCCGAGCCGCTCGGCGGTGATCAGGTAGATCGCCGGGTCGGGCTTGGAGCGACCGCAGTCGACGGCGCGGACGACCGCGCTGAAGTACGGGTCGAGGCCCGTCCAGGAGAGTTCGGCGTTGCCGTTGGTGGTCAGCGCGAGCGGCATCCGGGCGGCGAGTGCGGCGACGACCTCCGCGACCTCGGGGAAGAGCCGGGTGGAGCGGGCGCGGGCGGCCATGAACGCCTCGAAGGCCCGGTCGGCGAGCTCCGGGCGGCCGGCACGGCGGCGGACGGCCTCGGCGAAGGCGGCCAGGCGCAGCTCGGGCAGGGTGGCACCGGGCAGGCCGGCGGCGACCTCCTCGCGGATCCGCTGCAGCCAGTCGACCTCCACGGGCGCGCCGAGCTCGGCGCCGAGCAGGTCGGCGGCGTGGGCGATGGCCGGGGCGAAGGCGGCGGCGAAGTCCCAGAGGGTGTCGTCGCCGTCGAAGGAGACGGCGTCGAAGGAGACGGCGTCGGAGGACAGCGGTTCGGCGGTGGCGGGGCGGCGGCTCTCGGGCGGCACGGTGCGGGCTCCTGGGATGCAGACGGCGGGCCGCCGACGCTCCCGCTGGGGGGTGCGCCGGCGGCCCATGAGGCGTACCGAAGTGTGACGGGCAGGCCCTTGTCTGTCAGGCGGAGAGCGGTTCGGGCTCCCCGCGGCGGCGGGTCGGGTGGGTCCTCGCGGCCGGGGCCGGCAGGGCACCCGCATGGTCGGTATGGTCGTGGTGCTCGTACTCACGGAACTGGTCGAGGCCGCCGTAGGGCTCCAGGTAGGGGCGCCAGCGCGGGTCCTTGATCCCGGTGCCGATGACGCGCCAGGCGAGGCCGCTGGGCGGGGCCGGGGCGTGCTTCATGCGCCAGCCGAGGTCGGAGAGGTGCCGGTCGGCCTTGACGTGGTTGCAGCGGCGGCAGGCGGCGACCACGTTGTCCCACCGGTGCTGGCCGCCCCGGCTGCGCGGAATGACGTGGTCGACGCTGGTCGCGGCGGCCCCGCAGTACACGCAGCGCCCGTGGTCACGGGCGAACAGTGCGCGGCGGGTGAGCGGGACGGGCCCGCGGAACGGGACCCGCACGAAGCGGGTCAGACGGACGACGGACGGTGCCGTCACGGTGGTGGTGGCGCTGTGCAGTGTGGTTCCGGAGTCCTCGAGGCTGACCGCCTTGTGGTTGAGGACCAGGATGAGGGCGCGGCGGGTGGAGACCACTCCGAGTGGCTCGTACGACGCGTTGAGGACCAGGACATGCGGCACGGATGCCTCCTTGGACGCCTGCGGCGCGTGGCTCGCGCCGGGACGAGCGGTGATCGCGCTGTGGCGCGATCTCCCCCAGTGTCGCCTTACGCCTTCGTACGGCGCCACCACTCCTGTGTAACGGACCGGATGTGGAATCCGTCATAGGACGTATGCCCGCGCGCCGGGCCCGGTGCACGCGTCGCCGCCGGTGAGGGGGTGTGTGCGGGTGCCGGGGCAGGCTGACGGGCCGTCCGGGCGTGCCCGCCCGGGCCGCTAGGGTGGGACGGGACGGTCCGCCAGCCGGGCCGTGCCGGCGCCGTGCGCCGGCCGTACCCCGCACCACGGAAGGCCCGCACGTGTTCCGCTCCGGTGTCACCGGCCTCCTGGCCGAAGCCACCCCTTCGCCCGCCCAACCCACCCTCGACCTGAAGCTGCCGACCAGCGCGGACGAGGTGACGGCCTCCACCAAGCAGGCCGCCAGCTGGTTCGACCAGAACTGGCAGAGCTGGGTCGAGGGCGGCGTGCGGATCGTCTTCATCGTGGTCCTCGCGCTGGTGCTGCGCGCGGTCGTCCGCAAGCTGATAACCCAGCTGGTGTCGCGGATGGGCCGTCCCTCGGAGGACGAGGACGAGATGATGGGCCGCCTCGGCGGCCTGCTGGCCAACAGCGGGGTGGTGAACACCGAGCGCCGCCAGCAGCGCTCCGAGGCGATCGGCTCGGTGCTGCGCAGCGTGGCCTCGTTCACCATCCTCGGCACGGCGGCGCTGATGGTGCTCTCGGCGCTGGGCGTGAACCTCGCGCCGCTGCTGGCGAGTGCCGGTGTGGCCGGTGTGGCGATCGGTTTCGGCGCGCGGAACCTGGTGACGGACTTCTTGTCCGGCGTCTTCATGATCATGGAGGACCAGTACGGCGTCGGCGACGAGATCGACACCGGGGTGGCCACCGGCACGGTGCTGGAGGTCGGCCTGCGGGTGACCAAGCTGCGCGGTGTGGGCGGCGAGATCTGGTACATCCGCAACGGCGAGGTGAAGCGGATCGCCAACATGAGCCAGGGCTGGGGCACCGCCACGGTGGACGTCCAGGTCGGCTACAAGGAGGACCTCGTCCGGGTCGAGGGGCTGATCACCGAGGCGGCCGAGCAGCTGTCCAAGGAGACCCCGTACGACGAGCTGATCTGGGGCCGGGTCAAGGTGCTGGGCGTGGACTCGGTGGCGACCGACTCGCTGGTGCTGAAGGTCGAGGCCCGGACGACGCCGGGCAGGTCGGCGCAGGTGGCGCGGGCGCTGCGGCAGCGACTCAAGCAGGCCTTCGACGAGGCCGGGGTGAAGCTCAAGGACGAGGCGGTCACCGTGTCGGCCACACCGGTCGCCGCCGTCCCGGCCGCCGACATCGCAGCGCCCTCGGCGCTCTCGGACCCGGCGTCGCCGCAGTCCGCCGCGGTCAAGCCGATACCGGCACAGTCGGTGGAGCAGCCCTAGCGGCAGCAGGTGTTCGGCAGGGCCCCGTTCCCGGGTGGGAACGGGGCCCTTTTCCGTGCCGGGCCGCGTACCCGGGGTAACGCTTCGACATCAGGTCATTGACACCTGCTCCGGCCGGGATCTACGGTCCTCTCGAAGCAATTGGAAACTTTCCTAACAGTTCACCGCGTCACCCGGCGGACCCGCGGGTGACCGTTTTGCACCCGCAGAGGAGGATCGAGCCGTGACCGACACCACCCGACCCCCGCTCGCGGGCACCCCGAGCCTGCTCCGCGCGATCAACGACCGCGCCGCCCTGGAACTGCTGCTCGCCAACGGCCCGCTCTCCAGAACCCAGATCGGCACCCTCACCGGCCTCTCCAAGCCGACCGCCTCCCAGCTGCTGACCCGGCTGGAGGCCGCCGGACTGGTGGTACCGGTGGGCACCACCGCGGGCGGGCCCGGGCCGAACGCGCAGCTCTACCAGGTCAACCCGGCCGCCGGATACGTCGCCGGACTGGACGTCACCACCACCCACGTGCGGATCGCCGTCGCCGACATCACCGGCACCACCCTGGCCGAGCACCAGGTCGCCACCAAGGGCTGGTCCGCGGCCGGCACCGTCGAGAAGGTCGGCGAGGCCGTCGCCGACGCCGTCCGCGGGGCCGGCCTCGCCCCCGGCAGCCTCCACCAGGTCGTCATCGGCGTGCCCGGCGCGCTCGACCCGGCCACCGGCAAGCTCCGCTACGCCTCCCACCTGCCGGGCTGGCACTCCCCGCGGCTGCTCGCCGACCTGGAGGCCGCGCTCGGCACCCCGTTCTCGATCGAGAACGACGTCAACCTGGCCGCCATCGCCGAACAGGCCTTCGGCGCCGCGCTCGGCTGCGAGGACTTCGTCCTGCTCTGGGCCGAGGAGGGCATCGGCGCCGCGATCGTCATCGCCGGGCGGCTGCACCGCGGCTTCACCGGCGGCGCCGGCGAGGTCGGCTACATGCCGGTGCCCGGCGCCCCGGTCGTCCGCGACGTGCGGCGGCGCAACTCCGGCGGTTTCCAGGAACTCGCCGGCGCCGACGCCGTCCTGGAGCTCGCCGCCGCGCACCGCCTGACCGCCGGCACCGCCGAGGAGGCCGTCGCCCTGGCCCTGCGGACCGAGGGCGACGGCGACGCCTTCCTCGCGGAGCTGGCCGAGCGGATCGCCGTCGGCCTCGCCGTCATCGTCTCCGTCGTCGACCCCGAACTGCTGGTGCTCTCCGGCGGCATCCCCACCGCCGGCGGCGAGCGGCTGCGCGCCCTCGTCCAGGAGTCGCTCGCCCTGATCTCCATCCCCCGCCCCGAGGTGCGCTGCAGCGCCGTCCCGGGCTCCCCCGTCCTGCACGGCGCGCTCCAGCGCGCCCTGGCCACCGCCCGGGAAGCGGCCTTCTCCACCCACTGACCCGCACCACCGCCACGCCACCGTCTCCCGCACACGGGCCGAGGGGCGATGCCCCCTGCCCGCGTACCCCCAGGAGGACCCCGAAGTGCACACCCCGCGCAGAACCCGCCGGACGCTCGCCGCCGCCACCGGTGCCGCCGCCGCCCTCGCCCTGCTCACCGCCTGCACCGGCACCCCCCAGGGCGGCGGGGACGACGGCTCCGCCGAGGGCAAGGACGTCACCATCACCTTCTGGCACGGCTGGAGCCAGGACAACGAGACCAAGGCGATCGACGCCAACATCGCCGCCTTCCAGAAGCTCCACCCCAACATCCACGTCAAGGTGGTCGGCAACATCGCCGACGACAAGAGCGAGCAGGCCCTGCGGGCCGGCGGCGCCGACGCCCCCGACGTGGTCTCCTCGTTCACCACCGACAACGTCGGCAAGTTCTGCTCCGCCAAGGTCTGGGCCGACCTCACGCCCTTCCTGAAGAAGGACGGCATCGACCCGGCCAGGACCTTCCCGGCCGCGATGCTCTCCTACAGCGGCTACCGCGGGAACCAGTGCTCGCTGCCGCTGCTCGGCGACGCGTACGGCCTCTACTACAACAAGACCGCCTTCGCCGCGGCCGGCATCACCGCCCCGCCGAAGACCTTCGGCGAGTTCGAGGCGGACGCCGTCAAGCTGACGACCGCCCAGGGCGACGGCTACAAGCAGCTCGGCTTCATGCCGAACTACCATGGCTACGAGTCCACCCCCTCGCACTTCCTCGGCCAGTACGGCGCCGGCTACTTCGGGCAGGACGGCAGGTCCGACATAGCCTCCGACCCCCGGGTCGCCGCGATGTTCGCCTGGCAGAAGGGCCTGGCCGACAAGCTCGGCGGCTTCGAGAAGCTGGAGAAGTACCGCACCGGCTTCGGCGACGAGTTCAGCGCCAAGAACCCGTTCACCACCGGCCAGGTCGCGATGGCCATCGACGGCGAGTGGCGCACCGCCTCGCTCGCCGAGGACAAGCCGGCCTTCGAGTGGGCCACCGCACCCTTCCCCGTCCCGGATGACCAGGCAGCCACCTACGGCCGCGGCTACCAGACCGGCACCATCATCGGCATCGCCAACGGCAGCCGGAAGCAGACCGCCGCCTGGCAGCTCGTCAAGTACCTGACCACGGACACCGATGCGGTCGTCGGCTTCGCCAACGCCATCCACAACGTGCCCAGCACCTTCGCCGCGCTCGACTCGCCGAAGCTCGACGCCGACGCGAACTTCCGTACCTTCCTGGCCATCGCGAAGAACCCGAACTCCTCCACCACGCCCGCCTCGGTCAACGGCGGCGCCTACCAGGTCTCGCTGCAGAACCTCGGCTACGAGTACGAGTCCGGCCGACTCACCGACCTGAAGGCCGGGCTCACCGCCACCGCCAAGGAGATCGACGCGGCCATCGACCAGGCCAAGTGACGGACGCGCCATGGCACTCCTCGACACCCCCCGGCCGGCGGCGCTGCGCCGCAAGCGCCGCCGGGAGGCCGTCCGCACCCTGGCCTTCCTCTCCCCCTGGCTGATCGGCTTCGGCCTGTTCTTCGCCTACCCGCTGGTCTCCACCGCGTACTTCTCCTTCATGAAGTACGACGGCTTCACCGCACCGACCTTCAACGGCCTGAAGAACTGGACGTACCTCTTCGAGCACTACCCGTTCTTCTGGCAGGGCCTGCGCAACACCCTGTGGCTGGTGGCCGTCATGGTCACCCTGCGGGTCGCCTTCGGCCTGGGCGTCGGCGTGCTCATCACCAAGGTCAAGACCGGCGCCGGCTTCTTCCGCACCGCCTTCTACCTGCCCTACCTCGCGCCGCCGGTGGCCGCCACGATGGCCTTCGCCTTCCTGCTCAACCCCGGCACCGGCCCGGTCAACCACCTGCTCGGCGAGCTCGGCCTGCCGCAGCCCGGCTGGTTCACCGACCCGGACTGGTCCAAGCCGGCCCTCACCCTGCTCGCCATGTGGGGCATCGGCGACCTGATGGTCATCTTCATGGCGGCGCTGCTCGATGTGCCGAAGGAGCAGTACGAGGCCGCCGAGCTGGACGGCGCGGGCCCCTGGCAGCGGTTCCGCTTCGTCACCCTGCCGAACATCACCCCGATCGTGCTGTTCGCCGTGGTCACCGGGGTCATCCAGACCATGCAGTACTACACCCAGGCGATCGTCGCCGGGAAGGTCGCCAGCGGCGTGATCGGCGGCTCCGGCCAGCAGTTCGAGCCCGGCTACCCGCACGGCTCGACCTGGACCCTGCCGCAGATGGTCTACAACCTCGGCTTCCAGCGTTTCGACACCGGCACCGCCTGTGCCGCCGCCCTCGTCCTGTTCGCGATCTCGATGGCCTTCACCGCCCTGCTGCTGCGGCGCGGCTCCGGCCTGGTGGAGGACTGAGCCATGACGCTCAACCCCGCTCTGCCGCTGCCGGCCGGCGTCCGGACGGCCGCCGCCCGCACCGCCCGCCGGCGCGCCGCCCTCCAGTGGGTCGCCGTGCACTCGCTGGCGATCGCCGCCGCGCTGTTCTTCCTGCTGCCCTTCGTCTTCGTGCTGCTCACCTCGGTGATGAGCGACCGCCAGGCGCTCACCTCCGAGCTGTGGCCCACGAGTTGGCACTGGGAGAACTACGCGCAGGTCTGGCGCACCCCCGGCTTCCTCACCTGGTGGCGCAACAGCCTGCTATACGCCGGCCTCGGCACCCTGCTCACCGTCGTCTCCAGCCTCCCCGTGGCGTACGCCCTGGCCAAGTTCCGCTTCCGCGGCCGGCGGCTCGCCCTGATGGCGGTGGTCTCGATGATGATGCTGCCGCCGCAGGTCACCGTGATCCCGATGTACCTGTTCTGGGCCAAGCAGCTCCACCTCACCGGCTCGCTCTGGCCGCTGCTGGTGCCGATGGCCTTCGGCGACGCGTTCTCGATCTTCCTGCTGCGGCAGTTCCTGCTGACCGTGCCGAACGAGTACCTGGAGGCCGCCCGGATCGACGGCTGCGGCGACGTCCGCACCCTGCTGCGGGTGGTCCTCCCGATGGCCCGGCCGGCGATCGCCGCGGTCGCGCTCTTCCAGTTCTTCTACTGCTGGAACGACTACTTCGGCCCGCAGATCTACGCCAGCGAGAACCCGGGCGCCTGGACGCTCAGTTACGGCCTGGAGTCGTTCAAGGGCGCCCACCACACCGACTGGAACCTCACCATGGCGGCCACCCTGCTGGTGATGGCGCCGGTGATCATCCTCTTCTTCTTCGCACAGAAGGCCTTCATCGAAGGCGTGACACTGACAGGGGTCAAGGGCTGATGTCCGCACTGAAGTTGGCAATCGTCGGCGGCGGTTCCACGTACACACCCGAGCTGATCGACGGCTTCGCCCGGCTCCGGGACACCCTGCCGATCGGCGAACTCGTCCTGGTCGACCCGGCCGCCGATCGGCTGGAGCTGATCGCCGGCCTGGCCCGGCGGATCTTCGCGCGGCAGGGCCACGACGCGGTGGTGACCACCGCGTCGGAGGTCGCCGCCGGGGTGCAGGGCGCCGACGCCGTCCTGCTGCAGTTGCGGGTCGGCGGGCAGGCCGCCCGCAACGAGGACGAGACCTGGCCGCTGGAGTGCGGCTGCGTGGGCCAGGAGACCACCGGCGCGGGCGGGTTGGCGAAGGCGCTGCGCACCGTGCCGGTGGTGCTGGACATCGCCGAGACGGTGCGCCGGGCCAACCCGGACGCCTGGATCGTCGACTTCACCAACCCGGTCGGCATCGTCACCCGCGCCCTGCAGACCGCCGGCCACAAGGCCGTCGGCCTGTGCAACGTGGCGATCGGCTTCCAGCGGAAGTTCGCCGGCCACCTCGGCGTCGAGCCCGACCGCATCCGGCTGGACCACGTCGGCCTCAACCACCTCACCTGGGAGCGCGGCGTCACCCTGCTCGACGCCCCCGGCGCGGCCACCGGCCGCGAGGTGCTGCCCGAACTCCTCGCCGGCCACGGCGAGGCGATCGCCGCCGACCTGCACCTGCCGCTCGACGTGGTCCGCCGGCTCGGCGTCGTCCCCTCCTACTACCTGCGCTACTTCTACCAGCACGACCTGGTGGTCGAGGAGTTGAAGGAGAAGGGCTCGCGGGCCGCCGAGGTGGCCGCGATCGAACGGCAGCTGCTGGAGATGTACGCCGACCCGGCCCTGGACACCAAGCCCGAACTGCTCGGCAGGCGCGGCGGCGCCTTCTACTCCGAGGCCGCCGTCCAGCTGATCGCCGCCCTGCTCGGCACCGACGGCACCACGGGCGTGCAGGTGGTCAACACCCGCAACAACGGGGTGCTGCCCTTCCTGCCCGACGACGCGGTGATCGAGGTCCCCGCCGAGGTCGACCCGCAGGGCGTGCGCCCGCTGCCGCAGCGCCCCGTCGAGCCGCTGTACGCCGGCCTGATCGCCGCCGTCACCGGCTACGAGCAGCTGGCATTGGAGGCCGCGCTCAAGGGCGGCCGGGACCGCGTGTTCGACGCCCTGCTCGCCCACCCGCTGGTCGGCCAGATCGACCTCGCCGACCGGCTCACCGACCGGCTGATCGCCCACAACCGCGCCCACCTCGGCTGGGCGTGACCCGACGATGACCGCCTCGCACCACCCCGCCCCGAACCGCACCGAGGGGAACCGATGACCCGCCAGCACGACGCCCCGCTCCCCGGCGTCCTCGCCGTCGACGCCGGGAACAGCAAGACCGACGTGGCGCTGGTCGCCGCCGACGGCACCGTGCTCGGCTCCGCCCGCGGCGGCGGCTTCCAGCCGCAGCTCGACGGCGCCGACGAGGCCATCGGCGGCCTCGCCCCACTCGTCGAATCGGTCGCCGAGCAGGCCGGGTTGAGACCCGGCACCCCGGTGGCCGCGCACGTGTCCGCCTGCCTCGCCAACGCCGACCTGCCGGTCGAGGAGGAGCGGCTGCTCGCCGCCCTTCAGGCCCGCGGCTGGGGCACCACCAGCGCCGTCGCCAACGACACCTTCGGGCTGCTGCGGGCCGGCACCGACGGCCCGCGCGGCGTCGCCGTGGTCTGCGGCGCCGGCATCAACTGCGTGGGCCTGCTGCCGGACGGGCGCACCGCGCGCTTCCCCGCCCTCGGGCGGCTCACCGGCGACTGGGGCGGCGGCGGCGGACTGGCCGCCGAGGCGATGTGGCACGCCACCCGGGCCGAGGACGGCCGGGGCGCGCCGACCGGGCTCGCCGCGGCGATCGGCGCGCACTTCGGGCGGCCCACCGCCACCGCGGTGGCCGAGGGGATGCACCTCGGGGAGATCGCCGCGGACCGGCTGCACGAGATCGTCCCGGTGCTGTTCGCCGCCGCCGGGGCGGGCGACCGGGTGGCGCTCCGCCTGGTCGACCGGCAGGCCGACGAGATCGTCCGCTTCGCCACCGTGGCGCTGCGGCGGCTCGACCTGCTGGACGAGGCCGTCCCGGTGGTACTCGGCGGCGGTGTGCTCGCCGCCCGGCTGCCGCTGCTGGTCGACAACGTGACGGCCCGGCTGGCCGCCGTGGCGCCGCTCGCCGAGCCGCGGATCGTGGTCGCACCGCCCGTCCTCGGTGCCGCCCTGCTCGGCCTCGACCGGATCGGCGCCGGCGACGGCGCGCAGCTGCGGCTGCGCGCCGCGTACGAACCCGTGCGCCCGGCGGCCGCCTGACCCCTCGTCCGGCTCTCCGGCGCCCTGATCCCCCGCCGCCGCCCGGGGCCCGCACACCCCGGGCGGCGGCGGGTCCGCCGGTGGACCGCGGGCGACCTGCCGGTCAAGGGACGGTCAAGAATCCGGGTCGGAAGGTTTGAACGTTGATCGGACGGTCCTACGAACGCTACGCTCCCGGCTTCGTACGGCGCCCGTCCACGGGGCGCCCACCCGATCCCCAGGGGGAAGCGCCAGATGGCGATCCGTAAGTCCACCATGCAGGAGCAGGTCGCCGAGGCGATCGCGGCGATCGAGCCGAACGACCGGCCCGTCGTCACCTTCCACACCGTCACCGGCCCGAGCCCGTGGCTGATGAGCCAGCTCGGCCTGATCGGCCAGCTGTTCGTGAAGTACTACTTCGTCACCCTCACCGAGCGCGTCGTCGTCGTGCACCGCGCCTCGCGGATGAGCAACCGGCCGCAGGAGCTGGTGCACGTGGTGCCGCTGGAGCAGGCGCGCACCCTGATCACCGAGGTGAAGCGGGCCGCGATGTGGAGCTCGATGCAGTTCCACTTCCCCGGCGAGCAGAAGCCGACCCGCCTGAACGTCGCCCGCTACTGGCGCTCCGAGCTGGACCAGTTCGTGCCCGCGCTGACCGGCGTGCAGATCACCGGCTGAGCCCCGCGCGCAGACGGCCGGAGGCCGGGACCACAGCGGTCCCGGCCTCCGCCGTGTCTGCACGCGGGGCTCAGAGGTGCTCGTCCGCCCAGGCCGCGAGGATCTTCGCGCAGGCGTCCACCGACTCGCGCCAGGTGTGAGCGGCGCCGTCGTCGGCCTCGTCGCTGACGTACTTGACCAGCCGCACCGGCACCGCGGCCCGGCGGGCGACGGTGGCGATCGCGTAGCCCTCCATGTCGACGAGGTCGGCCTGCTCGGCGAGGCGGTCGCGGGCCGCGCCGTCCGAGACGAAGAGGTCGCCGGTGGCCAGGGTCGGGCCGACGCCGTCGTTGAGGGTGATCGGCGCGCCGTAGCTGCGGCCGGTCAGCGCGCGCAGCACCGGGGTGTCGATGTCGTGCTGCAGCACCCGGGAGACCTCGTGCGTGGTGCCGGCCAGGCCGGCGCGCAGCGCTCCCGCCGTCCCGAGGTTCACCACCTCGGCCGGCCGCGCGCCCTGGGCGAGCACGGTGGCCAGCGCGGCCGTCGAGTTGATCTTGCCGATGCCGGTGAGCAGGACGGGGAGGCGCTCGCCCAGGTGGGCCGCCTCCTCCCGGACGGCGACGACGAGCAGCGGGCGGTCCGGGGTGATGGTGCCGAGCAGACGCATGCCGCCATGCTACGGCCGCCGCCGCGGAGCCCCGGGCGGCGGTGTTCGGGCTCCCGGGCGGGCAGCTGCGCACACAGAACGTCCGCGTTCGGGCGGAACGGCCCTTTGGTGCAGTCTCAAGATCGGCACAACTCGCGTGTGGTCGTCACATCCGGCGGCCATACTGCTGGCATCAGGGGGCCGGCGCCCTGCGGGGCGCCCGGGGATCCGGGGCACACAGGGGGAGGTGGGGCGGGTGACGGGACCGACGGTCGTCGAGGGCACGGCGCCGCCGGCGGGACGCGGCGCCGCGGCACGGCTGCCCGGGCTGCAGGACGCCGGCGAACGGCTGGCCGGACTGCGGCGGGCGGCGGGCACCCCGCCGGGCCGGCTGCGGCTGGCGGGCGCCGCCCTGGTCGCACTGCTGCTGCTGTTCGGGGGGACGGCGGCCCGGCAGGCCGACCGGCGGGCCGCAGCCACCGACCGGGTGGTCGGACACAGCCAGCCGCTCAGCCGGGACGCGGCCGAGATCTACCGCTCCCTCGCCGACGCCGACACCACCGCGGCCAGCGGCTTCCTGCTCGCCGGCGACGAGCCGGCCGGACTGCGCAAGCGCTACGAGGACGACCTCGCCACGGCCGGCGAGCTGCTCACCCGGGCCGCCGCCCGGACGGCCGCCAACTCCGAGGCGCAGCACCGGATCGACGAGCTGAGCCGCCAACTGCCGCAGTACGCGGGACTGGTGGAGACCGCGCGGGCCGACAACCGGCTCGGCCTGCCGCTCGGCGGCGCCTACCTGCGGTACGCCTCGGGGCTGATGCAGAACACCATGCTGCCGTCCGCGCAGCAGCTGGTCGCCGCGGAGTCCGGGCAGCTCGACGAGGACTTCGCCGCGGCCGGGGCGATGCCCGTGGCCGCGCTGCTGCTGGGGCTGGCCGCACTGGCCGCGCTCGGCGGCCAGCAGGTGCTGCTCTTCCGCCGGACCAACCGGGTGTTCAACCCGGGGCTGGTGGCGGCCTCGGCGGTGGTGCTGGCCGTGGTGCTGTGGCTGGCCGTGGGCGGCGCGGTCGCCAGCGCCTCGCTGGCGGCCGGCCGCACCGGGGGCGCCGAACCGCTGCGGGTGCTCGGCCAGGCCCGGACGGAGGCGCTGCAGGCCCGCGCCGCGGAGAACCTCAACCTGGTCGCCCGCGGCGCGAGCGACAGCTACGGCAAGCGCTGGCAGACGGTCACCGGGTCGCTCGGCGGTACGCCGGTGCCGGGCGGCGGCCGGGCCGGCGGAGGCACGCTGGCACGGGCGGCCGAACTGGCCCCCGCGGGCGAGGCGGAACGCCGGCTGGACGAGGCCGGCAAGCAGTTCGCGCAGTGGGACTCCCGGCACGACGCGGCCGCGGCGAGCGACCGGGCCGGCGACTACGAGGCGGCGCTGCGGGCGACCGTGGCCGTCGCCTCGGACACCACCACCGAGGCCGCCTGGGCCGCGATGGACCGACAGTTGGCCGCGGCAGGCGAGGCCGAGCAGGCCCGCTTCGCCGCGGAGACCTCCGGCGTGGCCGGCGGGTACGAGGCGCTGGCCGCGGGGGCGGCGGTGCTGGCCGTCCTGGCGGCGGCGGGCGTGGTCAGGGGCATCGGCCGTCGACTGGCCGAGTACCGGTGAGGGGGCGGGGGATGACGGTGCGCACGGTGAAGGCCCGCAGGGTGCGGGCGGCCGTCGCGGGCGGCACGGCGGCCGCAGCGGCGCTCGCGGCGGCCGCCGGGCTGCTCGCGGGCGGCACGGC
>NZ_JAHTIK010000001.1:2736363-2739017 GCF_025655475.1 Kitasatospora sp. DSM 101779
GCACGGCGGGCCCCGCCGGGCCCGCGGCGGTGGAGGCCGTCCCGGCGGCGGCCGCAGCACCCGCGCTGGCGCCGTCCGCGGACTGCGACGTGACGAAGAGCGCGCCGCCCGCCGAGGACCCGGACGGGGCGGCGATCCGGCGGATCCGGCAGCGCGGCTCGCTGGTCGTCGGCGTCGACCAGAACAGCTTCAACTGGGGCTACCGCAACCCGCGGACGGGCCGGATCGAGGGTTTCGACATCGACCTGGCGCACGCGATCGCCGCCTCGGTGCTGGGCGACCCGGAGAAGATCACCTTCCGGACGGTGCCGACCGCCCGACGGATCGACGCGATCAAGAACGGCGAGGTGGACCTGATCACCCGCACCATGACCATCACCTGCGAGCGGCTGAAGGACGTGGCGTTCTCCGTGCCGTACTTCCGCACCGGCCAGCAGGTGGTGGTGCCGCGCGCGGCGAAGGTGACCTCACTGGCCGCTGCCTTCAAGGGGCGGCGGGCCTGCGTGGCCGCGCAGTCCTCCTCGGAGGCCGAGCTGAAGCGGGACCCGCGCGGCACCAGCGCGGTGCGGGTGGTGGAGAACCAGCTGGACTGCCTGGTGCTGATGCAGCTCGGCCAGGTCGACACCACGCTCACCGACGGTTCGCTGGCGGCCGCCCAGGCCGCGCAGGACCCGACCGTGCAGGTGCTCGACGAGGCCCTCTCCGACGCCTACATGGGGGTGGCGGTCAACAAGGGGGCGCCCGACCTGGTGGCCTGGGTGAACCAGGTGCTGGCGGAGTACCGCGCGGGCGGGGGGTGGCAGCGCAGCTACGCGCGCTGGCTGGCGCCCACCATGGGTGCCTCCGCCGCACCGTACCTGCCGTAGTCTCGTCACCCCGTCACCCACTCGTCCCGTTCACCCCACTCGTCCCCGCCACCCGATCGTCGCGTCAAACCGATCGTCGCGTCACCCGATCGTCCCGTCACCCGTCGTCCCGTCACACGAGGCACCGTCACCGACGAGGCCGCGCCGCAGGGCGCGGACGGTGCCGCACCGGCGCCGGACGACCGCACCGGAGAGGAAGGACCGTTGGCAGGAACTGCCGGCCCGGCGATGAGCCGGGAGGAGGTGGACCGCGCACTCGCGCGGCTGGGCGCCGAGCGCGACGCCGTGGAGGCGGCGCTGCTCGACCTGCAGGACCATCCGGGCCGCCGGCTGCTGGAGGGTGCCGCCCTGACCGGGCGCACCCGCGAGCGGTGGTCCGTCGCCGGGCAGGGCCTGTCCGTGCTCTGGGCGCTGTTCGACCGCTACTCGGAGGCGCTGGCCTCGGCACGCGCCGTCCGCTCGCGCCGCAACCGGCCCGGCGCCGCCGAACTGGCGGAACTCGGCGAGCTGCTCGGCGGAGCCTCGGTCACCGTCTCCGGCGGGAAGCTGCCGGACGGCGGCGCCCGGCTCGGCGCACCGGCCCGGCTGGTCGAACGGATCAGCCTCGCCGAGCTGCTGGAGCGGATGAACGCCTGGTACGCGACGGTACTGGAGGTGGCCGCGGCCGCGGACGCCGTCTGGTCGGCGCTGCCCGCCCGGATCGACCTGCTGCTCGCCGAACTGCACCGGGTGCAGATGCTGGCGCTGTCGGTCGGCGTGCGGCCCGGCGGCCACCCGCTCGCCGACGACCTCGCCGAACTGGCCGAGGACCTGGCGGCGCAGCGCACCGAGGTGGTCTCCGACCCGCTGGCGCTGTGGCGGCCCGCCCGGGTGCCCGCGCAGCGGGCGGAGGACGGGCCCGCCACGGCGGCGATGACGGCCGGCACGGCCTCCGGGGTGGTCGACACCTCGCGCTTCGACCGGGCGGGCCGGGCGCTGGACGACGTCCGGGTGGAGCTGGAGGGGCTGCTGCGGCTGCGCGACGAGTCGCACGAGCGGCTGCAGCAGGTCGCCGACCTGCTGCAGCGGGCGGACGCCACGCTCGCCGAGGCCCGGCGGGCCCGCGGCGAGGTGCTGGCGAAGATCGCCGCGACCGAGGTGCCGGCCGTACCGGGCCCGGCCTCGGCGCTCCGCGAGCGGATCGGGCAGGCCGTGGAGCTGCAGCACGGCGGCCAGTGGTACCGGCTGGGACCGCTGCTGGACGCGCTGGAGGATGCGGCCGCCAAGGAGCTCGCCCGCGCCCGGCACTCGCTGACCGAGGTGGCCCAGCCGCTGGCGGTGCGGGCCGAGCTGCGCGGGCGGCTGGAGGCGTACAAGGCGATGGCGGCGCGGCTGCGGATCACCGAGGACCCGGAGGTCGTCGAGCGGTTCGAGAAGGCGCGCTGGCTGCTGTGGAGCGCGCCGTGCGACCTGCGGGCAGCGGCGGAGGCGGTCGCCCGCTTCCAGCAGGCGGTGCGGCCGGCGCCGGCGCTCCCGGCCGGTCCGGGGGTCGCGGCCGGTCCGGGGGTTGCGGACGGCGGGAACGGGCAGGACCACCAGACCCCGGCGGTGCAGGACGGACGGCCGGGGGACGTCGAGGGGGGCGGGGAAGACGATGGGTGAGGCGTGCACGCGGCCGGAGTGCTCCGGCAGCGGCGTGATCGACTCGGACGGCTACTGCGACGAGTGCGGGCTGGCCGCCGCGGCGGCGGGCACCGGACGGGCCGCGGCCGCCGGGCCCGCGGGGGCGACGGCCACGGGCACGGCGGC
>NZ_JAHTIK010000001.1:2739042-2779042 GCF_025655475.1 Kitasatospora sp. DSM 101779
GCCGCGGCCGCCGGGCCCGCGGGGGCGACGGCCACGGGCACGGCGGCGCCCGGTCCGGCCGAACCGGGGCGGTGCACCCGGGACTGCCCGGGCACGATCGACGCGGACGGCTACTGCGACGAGTGCGGGCTGGCCGCCGAGGCCGGCGCACCGCAGGTGCCCGCCGCGCGGGTCTCCCCCGACGCCGCGCGCGCCGGCTCCGTCCGCAGCGAAGCGTCCCGCACCGGTTCCTCGCGGACGATGTCCGGCCGGTCCCGCTCGCACCGCTCCGCCCGGACGGGCGGCGGGCGCTCGGTCTCGGTGCGCAGCAGCGGCGGCACCGCCGGGACGGGACGGCGCGGCAACCTGGGCGCCGGCCTGGTGACGGTGCCCGCGGTGCCGCGGCCCGACCCGTCTGCGGCCGTGCTGGAGAATCCGGAGGTGCCGGAGCGCAAGCGGTTCTGCTCCAAGTGCGACGCCCCGGTCGGCCGGTCCAAGGGCGACCAGCCGGGCCGCCCGGAGGGCTTCTGCACCAAGTGCGGCACGGCCTACTCCTTCACACCCAAGCTGCGCCGCGGCGACCTGGTCGGCGGCCAGTACGAGGTGGTGGGCTGCCTGGCGCACGGCGGACTCGGCTGGATCTACCTGGCGATCGACCGCCGGGTCAGCGACAAGTGGGTGGTACTCAAGGGCCTGCTGGACACCGGCGACGAGGACGCGCTGGCGGTCGCGCTCGCCGAGCGGCGCTTCCTCGCCGAGGTGGACCACCCGAACATCGTCCGCATCATCAACTTCGCCGAGCACCCGGACCTGCGGACGGGTGCGTCCGACGGCTACATCGTGATGGAGTACGTCGGCGGCAAGTCGCTGAAGGACATCGCCAACGAACGCCGCACCCCGGACGGCCGGCGCGACCCGCTGCCGGTCGAGCAGGCGATCGCTTACGCGCTGGAGGCGCTGCCCGCGCTCGGCTACCTGCACGCCCGCGGCCTGGTGTACTGCGACTTCAAGATCGACAACGTGATCCAGAGCGAGGACTCGCTCAAGATCATCGACATGGGCGCCGTCCGCCGCTTCGACGACGACGGCCCGATCTACGGCACCGTCGGCTACCAGGCGCCCGAGATCGCCACCGACGGACCGTCACCCGCCTCCGACCTCTACACCGTGGCCCGCACCCTGGCCGTGCTCAGCCTCGACTTCCGCGGCTACGACACCACGCACCGGCACGACCTGCCCGGCCCCGACGAGGCGCCGCTGTTCGCCGCCTACGAGTCGTACTACCGGCTGCTCGTCAGGGCCACCGACCCGGACCCGGCCCGCCGCTTCGGCTCCGCCGAGGAGATGGCCGACCAGCTCACCGGCGTCCTGCGCGAGGTGCTCGCCCTGCAGGACGGCCGGCCGCGGCCCGCGCTCTCCACCCTGTTCGGGCCCGAGGTGCGGGTGCTCGACGCCGAGCTCGCCGCCGGCGCCCTCGACCCGGCCGCGGCCGCCCTCGCCCTGCCGGCACCCCGGGTGGACACCGCCGACCCGAACGCAGGCTTCCTCGCCGCCCTGGCCGGCACCGCCCCCGGCGAGGCGCTGGCCGCGCTCGCCACCGCGCCCGCGCCCTCGCTGGAACTGCGCCTGCGGGCGCTGCGCGCCCACCTGGAGCTCGGCGACCCGCAGGCCGCCGCACGCGACCTCGACGTCGTCGAGCAGGACCACCCCGGGGACTGGCGGGCCGTCTGGTACCGCGGGCTCACCGCCCTCGCCGCGGGCCGCGCCGAGGCCGCCGCCGACGCCTTCGACGCGCTGTACGACGCGTTCCCCGGCGAGGCCGCCCCCAAGCTCGCCCTCGCCCTCTGCGCCGAGCTGCTCGGCAACGGTGAGGACGCCGCCGCGTTCCACCGGCTGGTCGCCACCACCGACCGCAGCTACGTCGGCGCCGCCTTCGGGCTGGCCCGCGTCCTGCTCGCGGCCGGCGACCGGGCCGGCGCGGTCGCCGCCCTGGAGGGGGTGCCGGAGTCCTCCGCGCACCACACCGCGGCCCGGATCGCCGCCGTCCGCGCCCGGCTGCGCGACCGTCCGGCGACCGATCCGCTCGGCCCCGACCTGGCGCGCTGCTCCGAGCAGATCACCGCGCTCGGCCTGGACGCCCGGCGGCACGAGGAGCTCTCCGTCGAGCTGCTGGACGCGGCCCTCGGCTGGGTCGTCGCGGGCCGCCCGGACGCCGCCGGGAAGGCCGCCGCGGACACCGCGGCCCCGGCGTACGAGGTGCTCGGACATCCTGCCGGCGAACGGGAACTGCGCTTCGCCCTGGAGCACTCCTACCGGGTGCTGGCACGGTTGTCCGACCGGGCCGAAACAAGGATCGAGATGGTGGAGCGGGCCAACCGTGCCCGTCCACGGACGTGGGTGTGAGCAATGCCGCAGCAGCAGACCGTGTGCCCGAGCTGTGCCGAGCCGCTGGGCCCGGACGACGCCTACTGCGGCGCGTGCGGGCACAGCACCGCCGAACCCGCCGGGACCCGGGTGGTCACCGATGCCCGGGGCCCCGGGGCCACCGTGCCCGACCTGCCGGCGGCCGGACCGGCCGCGGGCACCTGCGTGCACTGCGGGGCCGCCGGCCTCGCCCCCGACGGGTACTGCGAGTCCTGCGGCAAGGCGCAGCCGAAGCCGCGGGACCACCAGGAGCGGGCGATGGCCGGCGTCGCCGGCGTCAGCGACCGCGGCCTGCGCCACCACCGCAACGAGGACGCCTTCACCGTCGCCGGCACCTCGCTGCCCGGCGGCCGGCCCGCCGTCGTCGCCGTGGTCTGCGACGGCGTCTCCTCCTCCGCCCGACCGGACGAGGCCTCCGCGACCGCCGTGGACGCCGCCTCCGAGTCGCTGCTCAGCTCGCTCGAACGCGGCGACGACCCGACGGCCGCGATGCGCCGCGCGATCGCCGACGCCGCCCGGGCCGTCACCGAGCTCGCCTACGACGACAAGAACCGCGCCCGGCCGGACGGCGGTCTCAACGCACCCGCCTGCACCTACGTCAGCGCCATCGCCGCGGACGGCCTGGTCACCATCGGCTGGGTCGGCGACACCCGCGCCTACTGGATCCCGGACGACCGCGAGTCGGCCGAGCCCTACCGGCTCACCGAGGACGACTCCTGGGCCGCCCGGATGGTGGCCGCCGGGCTGATGGGCGAGGCCGAGGCGTACGCCGACCCGCGGGCGCACGCCATCACCGGCTGGCTCGGCGCCGACGCCGAGGAGCTCGTCCCGCACACCGTCTCGTTCACCCCGCACGTGCCCGGCGTGGTGCTGATCTGCACCGACGGGCTGTGGAACTACGCGGAGGCCGCCACCGACCTGGCCTTCTTCGTCCGTGCCGACGCCCGGACACAGCCGCTGGCCGCCGCCCGCTCCCTGGTCGACTTCGCGGTCACCGCCGGCGGGCACGACAACATCACCGTCGCCGTACTGCCGATCACCCCGGGCGAGCCCGAGCACGAGCCGACCCTGCTCGACCTGCCCGTGCAGCGCCCCGCCGCCGAGGCCGCCCCCGCACCGCAGGGGCACGCCGCCACCCTGCCGGACGGGCCGCCGTCGGCACCGCCCGCACCGCCCGCCCCTCCGATGCCGCCGTTCCCGCCGGCCCCGGCACCGCTCGACTGACGAGGGCCGCACTCGGGCGCACCGCAGGAGCGGCGCGCCACCGCCCGCGCGCCCGCCGCACGGGTGCGGCCCGACGACGCCCGCCCCCTGACGACCGCACGACGACCGACACCACGACAACCACCAGCACGACGACCGACAGCACGACAGCCGCAGGACGACCACACCGGCCCCCGCCCGCCCGCTCGACAGGAGCCCTCAGCCCATGGCAAGTCTGTCCAAGCCGAACGCGCCCCGATTCGACGTCGACATCTTCCAGAACGAGTACCTCGCCGAGGGCGCCCGCGAGGTCAACGCGATCGTGACCGTCACCGCCACCGGCGGCGGCACCTCCGCCGGCCGGCTGCCGGCCTCCGCCGACGGCGGCGACGCTGCCGTGGTGATCATGATCGACTGCTCCGGCTCGATGGACTACCCGGCCTCGAAGATGCGCAACGCCCGCGAGGCGACCGCCGCGGCCATCGACACCCTGCGCGACGGCGTCGCCTTCGCCGTGGTGGCCGGCACCCACGAGGCCGCGGAGGTCTACCCGGGCGGCGGCGAACTGGCGGTCGCCGACCCGTCCACCCGCGCCGCCGCCAGGACCGCCCTGCGCCGGCTCACCCCGATGGGCGGCACCGCGATCGGCACCTGGCTGGCGCTCGCCCAGCGGCTCTTCGAGAGCCGCCCGGAGCGCTCCATCCGGCACGGCATCCTGCTCACCGACGGCCGCAACGAGCACGAGAAGCCCGCCGATCTGCAGGCCGTTCTGGAGCGGGCCGCCGGGTACTTCACCGCCGACTGCCGCGGCGTCGGCACCGACTGGGAGGTCGACGAGCTGCGCCGGATCTCCTCCGCGCTGCTCGGCACCGTCGACATCGTCGCCGAGCCCTCCGGCCTGGCGGACGACTTCCGGGCGATGATGTCCACCGCCATGGGCAAGCAGGTCGCGGACGTCGCCCTGCGGATCTGGACCCCGGCCAACGCCGTGGTGAAGTACGTCAAGCAGGTCGCCCCCTCGGTCGAGGACCTCACCGGCCGCCGCAGTGGCGCCGGACCGCGGGCCGGCGACTACCCGACCGGCTCCTGGGGCGACGAGAGCCGCGACTACCACGTCTGCGTCGAGGTGCCGGCCGCCACCGTCGGCGACGAGATGCTGGCCGCCCGGGTCAGCCTGGTGCTGCCGCGGCCCGACGGCACCGCCGACACGCTCTCCCAGGGCCTCGTCCGGGCGGTGTGGACGGACGACCTGGCCTCCTCCACCCGGATCAACCAGCAGGTGGCCCACTACACCGGTCAGGCCGAGCTGGCGGCGTCCATCCAGGAGGGCCTCGCCGCCCACCGCGCCGGGGACGTCGACCGGGCCACCGCCAAGCTGGGCGCGGCCGTCCGGCTCGCCCACGTGACCGGCAACGACGGCACGTTCCGTCTGCTGGAGAAGGTGGTCGACGTGGTGGATCCGAAGGAGGGTACGGTTCGATTCCGTAAGAACGTGAGCGAGGCCGACTCGATGACACTCGAGACCCGGTCGACCAAGACCGTGCGAGTGAAGAGATGACCGGCCGATTCCCTGGGCCGGACCTGCTGATGTGGGGGATTTGATGCCGATCTGCCCTAGGGGCCATGAGTCGCAGGCCGAGGACTGGTGCGACTTCTGCGGCTTCCCGATGACTCCGCCGCCCGGTCTGGCCGTCCCGGGCGCCCCGCCGGCCCAGGGTTCGCCGTTCGGTGCGCCCGCCGGGGCCGGCTACCCGCCGCCCCCGCCCGCCTCCGCACCGCCTGCACCCGCCCCGCCGGGGCCGCCCCCGGGCGGTCCGGCCTACGGCGGCCAGGGCGGCTACGAGCGGCCCTCCTACGAGCCGTCCGGCCGCGACTCCGGGTACGGGCAGCCGCCCTACGAGGAGCCGGCCCCCGAGCGCCGCGGCGGCCTCGGCGGGCTGTCCATCGGCGGCGGGTCCGCGTACGGCGAGCCGTCGCACGGCGGGTCCGCGTACGGTGCCTCGTCGCACGGCGGCTCCCCCGACATCACCGCCGGCCTGGTGACCTGCCCGATCTGCCGCAGCCCGCAGACCGGCCGGTACTGCGAGGAGTGCGGCTACGACTACGACCTGTCCGCGCCGCAGCGGCCGCAGGCGCCCACCCCGCCCCCGGCGGCCCGCCCGGCCGCGACTCCGGGTACGGGCAGCCGCCCAGCCTGGAGAAGCAGGGCTTCGACCGGCCGGCCCCGGCGCCGTACGCGGAGCCCGACGGCTACGAGCGGACGGGTCCGGTCTACGCCGACCCCGCCGGCGGGCCGGGCAGCGACGGCTTCGGGACGTCCTTCCGACTGGCCCCGCCCGGACCGGGCCATCAGGGCCAGCCGGTCCGGGGCCACCAGGGCCAGTACGGCCAGCACGCTCCGCAGGGCCAGCACGGCCCCGGCCCGGCCGCGCCGCCGCCCCCGCCGCCGACCCGCACCCAGTGGATCGCGGTGGTCAGCGCCGACCGGGACTACTTCGCCGACATGATGGCGCGCAGCGGTCCGGACGCGTCGGGGCTCTTCTTCCCGCCGTACTGCCCCGAGCGGCGCATCCCGCTGACCGGCCGCGGCCAGCTGCGGATCGGCCGGCGCAGCCAGCAGCGCGGCACCGTGCCGGAGATCGACCTGTCGGTGCCGCCGGAGGACCCGGGGGCCTCGCACCTGCACGCCATGCTCGCCGAACAGCCCGACGGCAGCTGGGTGCTGGTGGACCAGGACTCGACCAACGGCACCACCATGAACGGCGGCGCCGACCCGGTGCCGCCGCACACCGCGATCCCGCTGAACGACGGCGACCGGATCCACATCGGCGCCTGGACGACGATCACGCTGCACCGCGCCCGACGGGTTTTTCCCCGGTTTTGCCCGGTAATCCTCACCGCACGGGCACAGGAACCCCTAGTGTCATGTGACATGACTGCAGCTATATCCGCTGACGGAATACGGAAGCGGTACGGGGACGTCCAGGCCGTCGACGGTGTGTCACTCACCGTCGAGGCGGGCGAGTTCTACGGGATTCTCGGGCCGAACGGGGCCGGCAAGACCACCACTCTGGAGATCCTGGAGGGGATCCGCGAGCCCGACGAGGGCCGCGTCGAACTGCTGGGGCTCAAGCCCTGGCCGCGCAACACCGCACTGCTGCCGCGCATCGGCGTGCAGTTCCAGGCGTCGTCCTTCTTCAACCGGCTGACCGCCCGTGAGACGATCCGCACCTTCGCCTCCTTCTACGGCGTCGGCCCGAAGCGGGCCGACGCGATGCTCGACAAGGTCGGCCTGGCCGACTCCGCCGCCGTCCAGACCGAGAAGATGTCCGGCGGCCAGGCGCAGCGCCTGTCCATCGCCTGCGCCCTCGTCCACGACCCGGAGCTCGTCTTCCTCGACGAGCCCACCACCGGTCTCGACCCGCAGGCCCGACGCAACCTGTGGGACCTGCTGCGCGACATCAACGCCGAGGGCCGGACGGTCGTCCTCACCACGCACTACCTCGACGAGGCCGAGGTGCTCTGCGACCGGGTCTCGGTGATGGACCACGGCAAGGTGCTCAAGACCGGCGCGCCCGCAGCCCTGGTCCGCGAGATCGACGACACCGTCCGGATCAGCGTCGAGTCAGGGCTGCTCGCGCCCGACACCGCACGCGACCTGTTCACCGCGGCCGGAGCCGAACTGGCCGGCCTGGAGGACGACGGCGTCTCGCTGTCCGTCTCGACCCGCGTCCCGGCGCCGGTGCTCTCGGTGCTCGCCGAGCAGAACGCGCTGCGCGGCCTGGAGGTCCGCGGCGCCACCCTGGAGGACGTCTTCCTCCGCCTCACCGGACGGGAGTACCGGGCATGACCGCCACCGCCCCCACCGCGACCGACCGCGAGCCGGCCGCCCCGGCCCCCGAGGCGCCGGAGCGCGCCAGCGCCTTCGTCGGACTCGCCCGGGTCATGCTGCTGGGCTTCGTACGCGACCGCGGCGCGCTCTTCTTCACCCTGATGATGCCGCTGATCTTCCTGCTGATGTTCGGCACGCTCTTCAAGAGCGCGGGCGCCCCGCACGTGAAGGTCGCCCAGGTCGGCGCCGTCCAGGTGCTCGACGCCGTGCAGGGCGAGGACCGCAAGGAACTGGAGAAGGTCCTCACCGTCACGAAGATCGACGACGAGGCCGCCGCCCTGGAGAAGGTCCGCAAGGGAGACCTCGACGCCCTCGTCGAGCAGGGGCCGAACGGCCAGGTGGTGGTCCGCCACAGCGCCGCCGACATGGTCAAGGCCGGCAGCGTGCAGGCGATCGTGGACAACCTGGTGAAGGCCGCCAACCAGGCGGCGTCCGGCAGGCCGCCGGCGTTCACCATCCAGTCCGTCCAGGTCGAGGACCAGTCGCTCAAACCGATCCAGTACCTCACCCCGGGCCTGCTCGGCTGGGCCATCGCCTCCGGCGCGGTCTACGGCGCCTCCTTCACCCTGATCAACTGGCGCACCAAGCGGGTGCTGCGGCGGCTGCGGCTCGCCCCGGTCTCCATCCCCGCGGTGATCGGCGCCCGGGTCGCGGTGAACTGCGTGATCGCGCTCGCGCAGACGGCGATCTTCCTGGTGATCGCCACCACGCCGTTCTTCGGGCTGAAGCTCACCGGCAACTGGTGGCTGATCGTGCCGCTGGTGCTCTGCGCCACCGTCGCCTTCATGTCGATCGGCCTGCTCACCGGCGGGCTCGCCAAGACCGAGGAGGCGGCGAACGGCATCAACCAGCTGATCATCCTGCCGATGTCCTTCCTCGGCGGGGCGTTCATCCCGCTCGACGGCAGCCCCGGCTGGCTGCAGACCGTCTCCAAGGTCTTCCCGCTGCGCTACCTGGTCACCGCCTCCCAGTCGGTGCTCAGCCGCGGCGGCGGCGTCATGGACGCGCTGCCGGCGATGGGCGGACTGCTGGCCTTCTCGGCCGTGCTCTGCCTGATCGCCTGGCGCTTCTTCAACTGGGACGACGTGTAGTCGGCACCCGGGACGAGGGACAAATCCGCAGGGGTCGTAGGCCGGAAGACCGGTGTACGGCCCCTGCGGCCGTCTGCGACCATGGTCGGGTGAACGAGATCCCGCAGAGCACGCTTCCCGAGGAGACCTTCTTCGACGCGATCGGCGGCGAGGCCACCTTCCGCCGGCTGGTGCACCGCTTCTACCAGGGCGTCGCCGAGGACGAGCTGCTGCGGCCGATGTACCCCGAGGAGGACCTCGGCCCGGCCGAGGAGCGGTTCGCGCTCTTCCTCATGCAGTACTGGGGCGGGCCCCGGACGTACAGCGAGGAGCGCGGCCACCCGCGGCTGAGGATGCGGCACGCCCCGTTCAAGGTCGACCGCGCCGCGCACGACGCCTGGCTGCGGCACATGCGCACCGCCCTCGACGAGCTGGCCCTGCCCGAGGACGCCGAGCGCCAGCTCTGGGACTACCTGACCTACGCCGCCGCCTCGATGATCAACACCGCGGGCTGAGCGTGGACGGAGCCGCGCTGCGCCACCGCAGCGGGCCCAGGCCGAGACCGGCGGGCTAGCGAAGCGGGCTCAGGCCCAGGCCCGCGCCGGGCGCGGCGGCGCTGCGGACGGCGACCGAACCCGCCGGCGCGCTCAACCGCAGCCAGCCGCCCGCACGGTGCACGGTCAGCGGCACCGCGGGCCGCAGGAAGCCGATCACGTAGGCCGCGTGCGCGGCACGCAGCGGAAGCTCCGGGACGGCGCTCAGCGGGCGCGACCAGATCTCGTCGGCCAGCGCGTCCAGCACCTGCCGCGAACGGTGGTGCTCGGGGACGTCCTCGCTGCGCCGGCGGAACTCGCCGACCGCGGCGGACACCTCCGGCAGCACCTCGAAGGCCTGCGGCTCGGCGATCAGCTGCCAGCCGGCCCGGGGCGGCAGCAGGCCGGCCCACGCCGGACCGGTGACCGGCGGCGGCACGGCGACGGTGCCGCCCTCCGCGTCCACGGCCTCCAGCAGCTGCCCGGCGGAGACGGTGGTGTCCGTCCCCGCCGTCGGCCCGGCCAGCAGCGCGGTGCGGACGGCGATCGCACCGGCCGATCCCAGCGGGAGCCGGCCGAAGACCGCCAGGACGCCGCCGGACCCGGGACCGGGCACGGCCTGGAGGCGGACGGCGGCGGCGCGGTCGAAGCGCAGCAGCCGGCCGAGGAAGGCGGCGAGGTCCGCCGCCCCGCCGCTCTCGGCGAGGACGAGTCCGGCGGGCCGACCGGTCACGGGGGTGCTGCTCACGTCGTCGGTACCGTCCGGCTCAGGCTGCGGCCACGGCGGCGGGCACCGCGTCCATGAAGCGGGAGAGGAACTCCCGCTCGACGGGGCTGATCCGGCGCGGCCGGCCCTCGGCCAGGTCGTAGGGGACGACGACGGTGGACGCCTTGACGTAGACCGTCTCGGTGCCGTCCTCCGCGGTGTCCTTGATCTCGTAGGAGACGGTGAGCGAGGCGCCGCCGATCTTGGTGACCCAGGTCTCGACCGTCACCGGGGCCGGGCGGTGCACCAGCGGCTTCTTGTACTCGATCTCGTGGCGCGCCACCACCGAGCCGCCCGCGAACTCCCCCGCGCCCGCCTCGGCGGCCTGGGTGAACATGAAGTCGATCCGGGCCTCCTCCAGGTAGCGCAGGAAGACCACATTGTTGACGTGGCCGAAGGCGTCCATGTCGGACCACCGCAGGGGGCAGGCGTAGATGTGGCGTGCCACGAAGGATCTCCTCAGACTTCGGGTCGCCCGCGGCCGGGCCGCGGGCGGGTGGCCGGGCGGGCCGCCCCGAGGGGCAGCCTGCCCGGCCGTTGTTGCGCCGGCGTTGCCGGCGGCTGTCGTCCTGCGGACGGTCAGCCGCGGGTCAGCTTCTTGTAGGTGGCGCGGTGCGGGCGGGCGGCGTCCGGGCCGAGCCGCTCGATCTTGTTCTTCTCGTAGGACTCGAAGTTGCCCTCGAACCAGAACCACTTGCTGTCGCCCTCGTAGGCGAGGATGTGGGTGGCGACGCGGTCCAGGAACCAGCGGTCGTGGGAGATGACCACGGCGCAGCCGGGGAAGTCGAGCAGCGCGTTCTCCAGCGAGGAGAGCGTCTCGACGTCCAGGTCGTTGGTGGGCTCGTCGAGGAGCAGCAGGTTGCCGCCCTGCTTGAGGGTGAGCGCCAGGTTGAGGCGGTTGCGCTCACCGCCGGAGAGCACACCGGCCGGCTTCTGCTGGTCCGGGCCCTTGAAGCCGAACGCGGAGACGTAGGCGCGGGACGGCATCTCGACCTGGCCGACGTTGATCCAGTCGAGGCCGTCGGAGACGACCTCCCACAGGGTCTTCTTCGGGTCGATGTTGGCGCGGTTCTGGTCGACGTAGCTGATCTTGACGGTCTCGCCGACCTTGACCTTGCCGTCGTCCGGGGTCTCCAGGCCCTGCAGCATCTTGAACAGGGTGGTCTTGCCGGCGCCGTTCGGGCCGATCACGCCGACGATGCCGTTGCGCGGCAGGGTGAAGCTCAGGTCGTCGATCAGGAGCTTCTCGCCGAAGCCCTTGGAGAGGTTGTCCACCTCGACGACGACGCTGCCCAGGCGCGGGCCCGGCGGGATCTGGATCTCCTCGAAGTCCAGCTTCCGCATCTTGTCGGCCTCGGCCGCCATCTCCTCGTAGCGGGCGAGACGCGCCTTGGACTTCGCCTGACGGCCCTTGGCGTTGGAGCGGACCCACTCCAGCTCTTCCTTGAGCCGCTTGGCGCGCTTGGCGTCCTTCTGGCCCTCGACCTTGAGACGGGTCTGCTTGGTCTCCAGGTAGGTGGAGTAGTTGCCCTCGTAGGGGAACGCCCGGCCGCGGTCGAGCTCCAGGATCCACTGGGCGACGTTGTCGAGGAAGTACCGGTCGTGGGTGACCGCGACGACGGTGCCCGCGTACTTGGCGAGGTGCTGCTCCAGCCAGTTCACCGACTCGGCGTCGAGGTGGTTGGTGGGCTCGTCGAGGAGCAGCAGGTCGGGGGCCTCCAGCAGCAGCTTGCAGAGCGCGACGCGGCGCTTCTCACCACCGGAGAGCTTGGTGACCGGCCAGTCGCCGGGCGGGCAGCCCAGGGCGTCCATGGCCTGCTCGAGCTGGGCGTCGAGGTCCCAGGCGTTGGCGTGGTCCAGGTCCTCCTGGAGCCGGCCCATCTCCTCGAGCAGCTCGTCCGAGTAGTCGGTCGCCATCAGCTCGGCGATCTCGTTGAACCGGTCGAGCTTGCCCTTGACCTCCTTGACGCCGTCCTGGACGTTCTCCAGGACGGTCTTGGACTCGTCGAGCGGGGGCTCCTGGAGGAGCATGCCGACGGTGTAGCCCGGCGAGAGGAAGGCGTCGCCGTTGGACGGCTGCTCCAGCCCGGCCATCATCTTCAGCACCGTGGACTTGCCGGCGCCGTTGGGGCCGACCACGCCGATCTTCGCTCCGGGGAGGAAGGAGAGCGTCACGTCGTCAAGGATGACCTTGTCGCCGTGTGCCTTGCGCACCTTGCGCATCGTGTAGATGTATTCCGCCACGTGAGATCGCTCCGGCGTCGTCGGGTGTATTCGGCTTGCAGCCTTCCATTGTGCCGCACTGCGCGGCACCGCCCGAACTCCCGCCGGTCACACGGGCCGGTCCGCCCGGGGTGCGGGACGGTGCGGCCGGCCGCGAACGGGACGGGCGGGGCAGGCGGGGCGGGAAGGACGACGGCCCCGCCCTCCGGTGTCGGAGGACGGGGCCGGGCCCGGTGTCACGACCCGGGTGTCACCCGGGGGTCACACCGCGGGTGCCGCTGCCGTGGGAGCGGCTCGCACCCGGGGTGGTTCAGGCCGCGGAGCGGCCGTGGCGGCCACGACGGCGCAGGGCGAACACCGCACCGCCGCCGGCGGCGACGAGCAGGCCCGCGATGCCGGCGATCATGCCGGTGTGGCTGCCGCCACCGGTGCTGGCCAGGCTGCCGCCGGTGGTCGAGCCGGTGGTGCCACCGGTCGTACCGCCGGTGGTGGTGCCGCCGGTCGTGCCACCGGTGGTGCTGGTGGTCTTGCAGTCGAGGATGCCCTTGAACTCCTCGGTCAGGTTCGGGCCGCTCACCTTGATGTCGTAGGTGGCGTCCTCGGCGACCGGGACGAACACGGTCTCGGTCTTGCCGGCACCGACGGTGACGGACTTGCCCGGGGTGACCGTGACGGTGGCCTGCTCGTCACCGCTGTTGGTGACGGTGACCTGGACACCGTTCTTGGTGCAGTCGACCTTGGAGGTGGCCTCCAGCAGCGGGCCCTTGGCCTGCGTCCAGGTGGCCTTGGCGGTCTTCGCGACGCTCAGCTCCTCGGAGCCGGCCAGGATCATGGTCTGGCTGTGCTTCTCCGGGGTGTAGCCGACGCTCAGGAAGACGCGGCCGGTGGGCACGGAGGTGGTGGCGGAGGCCTTGACGGTGGCCGAGCCGGCCGCGGTGCCCGCGGGGACGTCCAGGAACAGCTTGGTGTCCTTGGCGACCGGGCCCTTGAGGTCGGCGACGGACTTGCCGTCCTTGTCGACCAGCTTGACCTTGCCGCCGGAGGTGTCGCCGGACAGCGCCAGCTTGACCGTCGAGGCGCTGCTGTTGAGGGTGAACGGGCCGAGCTTGCTGCCCGACTTGCCGTTCACCGACGCCGGGTCGAGGTCCAGCGAGGGCGCCGGCTCCTCCTTCAGACCGGTGTTCTTGCTGCCCGCCAGGTACTCGGTGAGCTGCTTGGCCTCGGCGTCGACCGGGGTGGCCGCGGTCTTGTTGTCGGAGTAGCGCCAGATCGCGGCCTGGGTGCCGGCCGCCGCGTCCTCCTTGGTGAACTCGCCCTTGATGCCGACGGCGGCCTTCACCGCGTCGAGCGAGAGCTTCGGGTAGGAGTGCTCGAGGATCCAGCGGATCTTGCCCGCGGCCTCTTCCTTGCCCGGGGCGCCGAGCGAGCTCGAGGCCCAGTTCGACTCCTGGTACTTGACCGCGTCCTTGATCTTGACGCCGTGGTCGATGTCGATGCAGTACGTCTGGATGAGCTTGCCGTCATCCGTCTTCAGCGTGAAAAGGCCGCCCTGGATCACGTGGCCGCCGCCGGTGTCGACGGCACCGCTGACCATGGTCGGCTGGATCGTCGCGGTGATGCCCGCGCCGCTGTCGGCCGAGGCCGCGCCGGCGACGTACAGGCCGCTCGCCACGGCAATGCCGGTCGCGAGCATGACAGTACCTATGCGGGAGGCAGCCCGCTTCTGGCTGTGGAACATGAGTGATCCCTCCGGGCCGGGCTCTGCCGATGGCAGCCCGCCCTGCAAAGCGGTGCCCCCTGTGACACCGCTGCACATGTGTGGACCCGACGCATCATATTGAGGGTCGGGACACTTCCCCTAGTTGTACTGAACCAGGACAGTTCCGTTGCCGTTCCGTTATCAAGCCGTCAGGGAACCGTTTTGGTTGACGCTTCACCAGATCTTACGGATCGTCATCGCACCATCCCTGCGGCAGCCCTGTCGACACCTCCGCCCGGCTGCTCGGCCACGGCTGCCGCCGGCTCGGTGGCGCCCCGTCAGCCGGTCTTGGTGCCGGGACCGCCGGCGGCGCCCGCCAGCACCGACGGTGACACCGGGCCAACTGTCGCCGCCGCGCCCGAAGTAGCCCGCTCGGCCGCCCGCCGGGCCTCCACCGCCGCGACGATCCACTCCGGCACGGCCTCGCCGACCGGCGCGGGCTCGCCCGCGCGACGACCGTCCGGCGGGCCGACCGCATCCGAACCGCCCTTCTCCTGGTCGGCCCGTCCGCGGACGGCCCATCGGAAGGCGGAGGTGCCGCGGGAGAGGTCGTGGCCCACCGACCGGGCGTCGATCTCCACCGCCGTCCGGCGGCGGTCCTCCTCGCCCCATTCACGGACCCGCAGCCGACCGCTGACGACCACGGGATCGCCCTTGTTCACCGAGCTCACCAGATTGGTCGCGAGCCACCGCCAGGCCACCACCGTCACCCAGGTCGTCTCGCCGTCGATCCAGTCGCCGGTGCCGCGGTCGAAGCGGCGCTCGGTGGTGGCCATCCGGAAGTTGGCCACCGGCACGCCGGCCGGCGTCTGCGCGTAGGTGACCGTCGAGGCGACATTGCCGACGATCGTCACCAGGGTCTCATTCACGGGAACTCCCTCCGGGCGGAAAATGTCCGAGCTGAATCGCTCGCACCCCGATGCTGTCGCACCGGCGGAATTTCCGGGCGGCCGCGCGGAAACCTGTGGAAAACCCGGGGGTGTGGAAAACCCGGCCCACTCGCGCGAGTGAATATGAACAGGAATTCGAGGTTCCGCGAACGACCCATCCCGCGAGGTCATGACAACGCCGCCCCCGGTCCGCGCCGCCCGCAGAGCCCCTAACGGGTGGCCGCCGTCCGCTTCCGACCAGGTCATCCAACCGAAGTAACCCAAATCCGACCCCCACCGCGCGGACGGCGGGACGATTCACACGCCGAATCCATAACAGGTGGGGAGGCAGCCCCGTAACGACTGCACAACGTCCGGGTCCAGATCCCCTCAGACCGCTGCACGTCCGGCCGCCACCTGCGATTATCGGACCGCTCCGCCGAGCCCGACACACCCGAAGCGGTGCCGGAAGGCCCGGCGGAGGATGCGGTCACCCTTATCCTGTCCCGGGCGTCCCGTGCCGGACGGGCCGAGGCCCCGCCCCACCCCGCCGTACCCAGGAGCCCCGCGCGGGCACCGCCCGAACGCCCGCAGGTCCGCCGCCGCCCAGGTCGGCACCCCTCCGGGCCGCACCAGTCATGCCCCCATAGCTCAGCGGATAGAGCACCCGCCTTCTAAGCGGTAGGTCGCAGGTTCGAATCCTGCTGGGGGCGCCAGCACGCGGCACCACCCTGCAGCGTCCCGTTCGGCCGCCGGCCGCACCCCGCCCCCACCGACGACGCACCGCCCGCACGCGGGTCAGCCCGCGGCCACGCCCGCGAGGTACCCGTCCAGCAGCGCGACCTGGCGCTCCGCCGGGAACTCCTCCGGTGCGAACAGCGCCTGTACGACCAGGCCGAGGACGAAGGCCTGCGCGGCGGCCGCGATCTCCTCCGGCGCCCGTCCTGGCGGCAGTTCGCCCAGCCGCTGCGCCTCGGCGGCGAGTTCGGCCATCCGCTCGCGCGACCGGCGGTAGCGTCCGGCGTGCTCCTCGGCCAGCCCGCCGTCCGCCAGCGCGGCGTCCCAGGAGCCGACCCAGATCCGGTTGTCGGCGGCGCTCCCGGCGTCCAGCGGCAGCACGTCCAGCAGGACGGCGCGCAGCATCGGCAGGCCGCCGGCGGGGGCCGCGCTCTCGGCCGCGGGCCGCGGCCGGGCCGCCGTCCGCTCGTCCAGCACCTCCAGTGCGTGGGCCACCAGGGCGCGCTTGTTGGGGAAGTAGTGGGTGAGCAGCCCGGTGCTGGCGCCCATCTCGGCGGCCACGGCGCGCAGGGTGAGCCCGCCGAAGCCCCGGTCGGCCAGCACCCGCCAGACCGCTTCGGAGACGTCTCGGCGGCGGGCGTCGTGGTCTCCGCGGGCTGGCGTCATGCGCGCTATGGTACCTACCAAACGTTTGTTACGTACCGGCGGCGCCTTCCGCCCGCCGGTCGCCGCCGACCGGAGGGACGACCGCCGTGTACGCCGTACCGCTCGCCGAGGGTGCCGAGCTGTGCCCGCTGGAGCCGTGGCAGGCCGGGGAATTCTTCGACCACATGGAGCGCGCCCGGGGCAACACCGACCCGTGGATACCGTGGGCCACCCGGTCCACCGATCTCGAATCGGCCCGGGCGACGCTGCAGGGATATGCCGACCGGCAGGCCGCCGACACCGGCCGGATCTTCGGAATCCGGCTCGACGGCACGCTGGTCGGCGGCGTGATGTTCGTGCACTTCGACGCCGCGTCCGGCGTGTGCGAAATCGGTGCCTGGACGGAAAAGGGCGGTGAGGGCCGCGGGCTGATCAGCGCCGCCGTCCGCCGGCTGATCGACTACGCGCTGGTCGAACGCGGGCTGCACAAGGTCGAGTGGTGGAACAGCAGCGGCAATGCGCGCAGCCGGGCGGTGGCGCAGCGGATGGGGATGCACCACGACGGCACCATGCGCGAGCACGTGCTGCACAACGGGGTCCGGCAGGACTACGAGGTGTGGTCGGTACTGGCGCACGAGTGGCGGGCCGGCACCGACGGCGGCGCGCCGGCGGGGTGACCCCGGCCGGCGGCCGCGCGCAGCACGGACGGCCCCGCCGGCGGCCGGACGCTCCCGGCACCGACGAAAACCGGATGACAGCGCCCGCGCCCCCGGCGGACGATCGGGAGTCGGCCGACGCCGGCACCGGTCCCGCCGAGCCCGAGGAGCCCCGTCGCATGGTCCAGCGCAGCATCGTCCCGAGCCTCTTCCCGCCGCCCGGCTACGCGCACACGGCGGTGGTGGAGCCCGGCACCCGCCTGGTGTTCCTGGCCGGCGGGGTGCCGCTGGACGCGGAAGGGAAGCTGGTCGGCCCCGGTGACCGCACCGCACAGGCCCGCCAGGTGCTGGCCAATCTGGAGGAGGCGCTGCGGCACGCCGGCAGCACCCTCGCCGACGTGGTGGCCAGCACGGTGTACGTGGTCTCGCCCGAGCCGGGGCCGCTCTCCGAGGTGTGGGACGTGGTGAACGCCTCCGGGCTGGCCCAGGGCCCGCACACGTCGACGCTGCTCGGCGTGGCCTGCCTCGGCTACACCGGCCAGTTGGTGGAGATCACAGTGACCGCCGTGGTCCGCGAGGACGCCGCTGTGGAAGGGTGAGGGGCATCCCGATCCGTCCCCGGAGGCAGTGATGGCCCAAGTGCTCGAGACCGGTGTCGCCGGGCTGCGCGTGGAACTCGACGGTCCGGTGGCCACGCTGGTGCTGGACCGGCCCGAGCGGCGCAACGCGATGACGCTGGCGATGTGGCGGGGCCTGCCCGGGGTGCTGGGGCTGATCGCGGCGCAGCCGGGCGTGCGGGCGCTGCTGGTGACGGGTGCGGCGCGGACGTTCTGCGCGGGCGCGGACATCGGCGAACTGTCCGAGGTGTACGGCGATCCGGCCCGCGCCGACGCGTACCACGCGGACAACGTGGCGGCGGAGGAGGCGCTGGCCGCCTTCCCGCACCCGACGGTCGCGGTGGTGCACGGCGCCTGCGTGGGCGGGGGCTGCCAGTTGGCGGTCGCCTGCGACCTGCGGTTCGCGGCGCACGATGCGCGCTTCGGCATCACCCCGGCGAAGCTGGGCGTGGTGTACCCGTCGGTACCGACGGTGCGGCTGGCTTCGCTGGTGGGACCGGCCCGGGCCAAGTACCTGCTGTTCTCCGGCGAGTTGGTGGGCGCGGAGCGGGCGGAGCGGTTCGGTCTGGTGGACGAGGTGCTGCCGGCCACCGAACTGGACGAGCGGGCGCGGGAGTTCGCCGGCCTGCTGGCGAAGCGGTCGCCACAGACGATCGGCGCGGTGAAGGCGGCGCTGTCGGTGCCGCCGCAGGAGGCGGCCGCGGCGGTGGCGCCGTGGGAGCGCAGGTCCCGTGAGGCGCCGGACGTCCGCGAGGGGCTGGCCGCCTTCCTGGAGCGGCGCGAGCCCCGGTTCTGAGCCCGGGGCCGACGCCGCCCGCAGGTGCCGTGCGGCGGGTCAGCGGATCGGTATCCCGGAGATGGCGCGGGAGATGACCAGGCGCTGGATCTCGCTGGTGCCCTCGAAGATGGTGTAGATGGCGCTGTCGCGGTGCATCCGCTCGACGGGGTACTCGCGGGTGAAGCCGTTGCCGCCGAGGATCTGCATGGCCTGCGAGGAGACCCACTTGGCGGTCTCGCCGGCGTAGAGCTTGGACATCGAACCCTCCGCGTTGTGGAAGGGCTGGTTGGTGGCGGCCATCCAGGAGGCCCGCCAGACCAGCAGCCGGGCGGCGTCGATCCGGGTCTTCATGTCGGCGAGTTGGAAGGCGACGCCCTGGTTGTCGATGATCGGGCGGCCGAACTGCACCCGCGTCTTCGCGTAGTCGAGCGCGACCTCGTAGGCGGCCCGGGCGATGCCGACGGCCTGGGCGCCGACCGCGGGGCGGGAGGCCTCGAAGGTGGCCATCGCGGCGTTCTTGCCCTTGGCGGAGCCGGCGCCGCCGGCGGCGCGCTCACGGGCCCGGGCGAGCCGCTCGTCCAGCTTCTCCTTGCCGCCGAGCAGGCAGTGGCCGGGCACCCGGACGTCGTCGATGACGACCTCGGCGGTGTGCGAGGCACGGATGCCGTGCTTCTTGAACTTCTGGCCCTGGGAGAGGCCGGGGGTGCCGGGCGGGACGACGAAGGAGGCCTGACCGCGGGCGCCGAGGGTCGGGTCGACCGTGGCGACGACCACGTGGACGTCGGCGATGCCGCCGTTGGTGGCCCAGGTCTTGGTGCCGTTGAGCACCCACTCGTCCTTGGCCTCGTCGTAGACGGCGCGGGTGCGCAGCGCTGAGACGTCGGAGCCGGCGTCGGGCTCGGAGGAGCAGAACGCGGCGACCTTGACGTCGTCGGGGGTGCCGAACATCTGCGGGGCCCAGGTGCCGATCTGCTCGTCGGTGCCGTTGGCGAGCACGGCGACGGCGGCCAGGGTGGTACCGACGATGGCCAGGCCGATGCCGGCGTCGCCCCAGAAGAGCTCCTCCATGGCGATCGGGATGCCGACGCCGGAGGAGTCGAAGTACTGCTGGGCGTAGAAGTCCAGGGAGTAGATGCCGACCTTGGCGGCCTCCTGGATGATCGGCCAGGGGGTCTCCTCGCGCTCGTCCCACTCGGCGGCGGCGGGCCGGATCACGTCGGCGGCGAAGCCGTGCAGCCAGTCGCGGACGGCGATCTGGTCCGGTCCGGGGTCGAGGGAGAAGGTGCTCATCGGGAATGCCTCCGCAGGAGCGTGCGCAAGGGAAGGAAGGGGGCGGCGGGGCCGCGACCGGGTGTTACCTCGGGTAACATCGAGGGGAGTCTGCTACTCATTGGTAGCGATGTCAACGCCCGATCGAGGAGGACCCAGCACCGTGTCGACCCCCGCCGCAGCACCGGCCGGCGAACCCCGTCGCGAGCAGCTGCTCAACGCCGCCGACCGGGTCGTCCAACGCGAGGGGCCGGGCGCCAGCATGAACGCCATCGCGGCCGAGGCGGGCATCACCAAGCCGATCCTCTACCGGCACTTCGGCGACCGGAACGGCCTGATCGCCGCCCTGACGGAGCGCCACACCGCGGGCCTGCTGGAGACCGTCCGCGCGGCACTGAGCGAGCCGCTGGAGCGCCGCGACCAGGTCGAGCACGTCATCGACACCTACCTGGCGGCGATCGAGTCCCGTCCACAGGTGTACCGGCTGCTCACCCACCCCGAGCCGGGCGACCCGACCGGCGCCGGCAACGCCCTCGCGCCGGCGCTGAAGCAGATCGCCGAGGAGATCACCCGGGCCGTGCAGACCCAGGTCGACCTGGGCGCCGACACCCCGCTGCTCTCCGAAGCCTGGGGCCGGGCGATCACCGGCATGGTGCTGGCGGCCGGCGACTGGTGGCTGGACCAGCGGCCCTGCCCGCGGCCGCGGATGGTGCAGGCGCTGGCCGACCTGCTCTGGGGCCGGCTGGCCGCGGCCGCCGCGCTGCCGCCGGTGGTGGCGCCCCCCGCACCCGGACCCGAGGACGCCGCCGGGCCCACGACCCCCGAGGAAACCTGAGCACTGCTCACCTCTTGCGGGGGCGGGAGCTGACGGCGCATCATCGCGCTCACACCCACTCCCCCGTGCGAGGTGGCCCGTGCGCGTCCTCCGTACCGCTGCGGCACTGCTCCTGACCGCCGCCGTCCTGCTCGGCGCCGCACCGCCCTCGGCTGCCGGACCGGTCCCTGGTGCCGCCCGGACGCCGACCGGCACCACCACCCGCCCCGACGGCCGGACCCTCTTCACCAACCGGGACGGCCGCGTCCTGCAGCTGCGCGGCTTCAACCTCGACAAGTACGCCGAGGCCGACGCCGGCGACCTGGGGGACATCGCCGCCCGGGGCTTCACCCTCGTCCGGATCGCCGTCTCCTGGACCCGCCTCGAACCCGCCCCCGGCCGCTACGACCGGGCCGAACTCGCCCGCGTCCACCGGCTGCTGGACGCCGCGGCCCGCCACGGACTGCTGGCGGTGGTCGACTTCCACCAGGACGTGTACGGGCCGGCCTTCGGCGGCGGCGACCGCGGCGTCCCGGTCTGGGCGACCCGGGACGACGGACTGCCCTTCGAGCCCGACCCGGACGACTGGTTCGCCGGCTACTTCCAACCCGCCGTGCAGGCCGCGTTCCGCCACCTCTACGACGACGCCGACCTGCGCCGCGCCCAGGCCGGGCTGTACACCACGGTCGCCCGCGAACTGCGCGGCCACCCGGCCCTGCTGGGCTACGACCTGTTCAACGAGCCGTTCGGCCCGGTCGACGGCGACCCGGCGGACCCGGCCGTCCTGGCCGCCGCCGCGGCCGCACTGGAACAGGGACGGCTCGCCGACATGTACCGGCGGCTGATCACCGCGGTGCGCCGCGTCGACGACCGTGCCTGGCTGTTCGTCGAGCCGACCGTGCTGGTCGGCCTGGGCGTGCCGACCCGGCTGCCGCAGTTCGCCGACCCGCGCCCCGGTGCGGCCCGGATCGGCTACGCCCCGCACTTCTACGACACCGCCGTGGAGGCCGGCCACGACTGGGACCCGGCGGGCGGCTTCGTCGAGCGGTACACCGCGGCGATCACCGACTACCCGCGGGCCGGCCGGCTGCCCGTCCTGGTCGGCGAGTGGGGCCCGCCGAGCGCCCGCACCCCCGGCAACGCACTCCTGGTGGAACGCCAGGTGGCCGCCATGGCGGGCTTCGCCGCCGGCTGGACGATGTGGTACTGGTGCCGCGGCGACGGCGGGTACTGCGCCCTCGGGCCGGACGGCCGCCCCGCCCCCGGCGACGGCCCCGCCTTCGGCCCGTACGCCACCGCCCTCGCCGGGCAGCCCGCCGCCGAGTCCTTCGAGGGCGGCCGCTACCGCCTGGCCTTCACCACCGGGCGGCGGGGCACGGCGACCACGATCACCGTGCCCGCCGACGCCTTCCCGCAGGGCTTCCGGGTGCAGGCCCCCGGCGCCCGGATCGAGGTCCGCCCGCCGCAGGGCGACCGGGCCGGGTCGGTGCGGCTGGTCCACCCCGCCGCCCGGCCCGGCACCCCGGTCACCGTCCTGCTGTCGCCCTGACCGCCGGGGCCCGGGCCGGCTCAGGCCAGGCCGCGGCGGGCCAGCAGCGGGCCGATCTCCGGGTCGCGGCCGACCACCGCGCGGAAGCAGTCCAGCGCCGGCCGGCTGCCGCCGCGGGCCAGCAGCTCGCGGCGGAACACCTCACCGCTCTCCCGCACGCCGAGGCCGTTCGAGGCGAACCACTCGACGGTGTCCGCGTCCAGCACCTCCGACCAGATGTACGCGTAGTACCCGGCGCTGTACTCGCCCGCGAACACGTGGCTGAAGTACGCCGTCCGGTAGCGCGGCGGCACGGCCGCCACGGCGAGCCCGGCCCGGGCCAGCGCCTGAGCCTCGAACTCCTCGGCATCCTCGACCTCGGCCCCGGCCGGCAGGGTGTGCCAGGCCCAGTCGATCACGGCCGCGCCCAGGTACTCGACGGTGCGGAAACCCTGCCCGAAGGACTCCGCCGCCGCCATCCGCTCCACCAGCTCGGCCGGCAGCGGCTCCCCGGTGGCGTGGTGGCGGGCGTAGTTGGCCAGCACCTCCGGCCGGACCATCCACATCTCGTTGACCTGCGAGGGGAACTCCACGAAGTCGCGCGGCACTTCGGTGCCGGCGAACATCGGGTAGCGGACGTCCGAGAACAGCCCGTGCAGCGCGTGCCCGAACTCGTGGAAGAGCGTGCGCACCTCGTCCCAGGTGAGCAGCGCCGGCTCGCCCGGCGCCGGCTTCGCGATGTTGAGGTTGTTCACCACCACCGGCCGCTTGCCCAACAGGTGGGACTGGCTGACCAGTTCGTTCATCCAGGCACCGCCGCGCTTGGAGTCGCGGGCGAAGAAGTCGCCGATGAACAGGCCGAGCGAGCCGCCGTCCCCGTCGAACACCTCGAAGACCCGGGCGTCCGGGTGGTACGCCACCAGCTCCGGCCGCTCCTGCAGCACCACGCCGTACACCAGCTGGGCGGCGAAGAACACGCCGTCGTGCAGCACCCGTTCGAGCTCCAGATACGGGCGCAGCTCCGCCGCGTCGACCTGGTACGCGGACTGCCGTACCCGCTCCGCGTAGTACGCCCAGTCGTGCGCCGCGATCGAGGTGAGGCCGTCCGCGCGGGCGGCGGCGAGCAGTTCGGCGGCCTCCCGTTCGGCGTTGGCCACCGCCGGGCCGGCCAGCCGGGCGAGCATCGCGTCCACCGCGGCCACGCTGCCCGCGGTCTCGTCCGCCACCACGTACGCGGCGTGGCTGGGGTGGCCGAGCAGGGCGGCGCGCTCGGCCCGCAGCGCGGCCGTCCGGATCGCCAGCGGCCCGTTCGCCTCGGCCGCCCGGCCGAGCGAGGCCGCCAGCAGCCGCTCGCGCAGCGAGCGGTCGGTGAGCTGGGCGAGCTCGGTCTGGTTGGAGAAGTTCTTCAGGCTGAGCACGTAGGAGCCGTCCAGGCCGAGTGCCCGGCCGTTCTCGGCGGCCGCCGCGACCGCGTCCGGGGACAGCCCGGCGAGCTGCTCGGGCCCGTCCAGCACGATCGCCCGGGCCCGGGTGTCGTCCATCAGGTTGCGGCGGAAGGCGGTGGCGGCGGTGGCCAGCTCGGCGTTGATCTCGCGCAGCCGCTGCTGCTCGGCGGCCGGCAGCTCGGCGCCGGCCCGGACGAACGCGGTGTGCCGGCGCTCCAGCAGCCGCAGCGACTCCCGGTCGAGGCCGAGCTCGGCGCGGCGGCGGTACAGGGCGTCGATCCTGGCGAACAGCCCGGCGTCGAGGTGGACGGCGTCCCGGTGCCGGGCCAGCCGCGGGCTGATCTCGGCGTCCAGCTCCTGCAGCCCCGGGCTGGTGTCGGAGTCCCCCTGGTTCTCGAACGCCGCGGCGACCCGCTTCAGCAGCGCACCCGAACGCTCCAGCGCCACGACCGTGTTGTCGAAGGTCGGCGGCTCCGGGTCGGCCACGATCCCGGCGATCTCGGCGAGCTGCAGCGCCATGCCCTGCTCGAAGGCCGGCAGGTAGTGCTCCTCGCGGATCTCGGCGAAGGGCGGCAGCTCGTGGACCAGGGTGCTGGTCGAGAAGAAGGGGTTGTCGCTCATTTCGCCGACCCTATGCGCTGTCACCACCGCTGCCTACGGCCTCCGGAGGCGGCTTCCGACCGCTGGCGGAACCTCGCCGCGGGTGCGCCGTCCCGTCCCCGCAGCGCCGCGCCGAACGGGACCTGTCGGTGCGGCGCGCTACGGTCGGGGGCAGGCCCGGCCGCACACGGGTGCGACGAGTACGAGCGAGGAAGGAGGCCGCCGATGGCCCCCCGGTACGCCCTGGTCCCCGACCAGCACGGCCCCGGCGGCCGGCTGCAGCCGCTCGCCGAGGACGGCACCCCGCTCGGCCCGCCGCAGCACGTCCCCGCCCTCGCCGCCGCCGTCGCGGAGCGCGAGGCCGCCGACCGCCCGCGCTGGGTGTTCGCCGCCACCGACAGCGCCTACGCGCCGCTGCTGCCCGTCCGCCTCGCCCGCAGCCACGACCTGCGGCTGGCCGAGCCGCTGCTGCTCGGCCAGGAGGGCCGCTTCGGCGAGCCCCGCTCGCTCGGCGCCGCCTGGGCCCGGCTGCGCCGGCTGCCCGTCCCCGCCGACCTGCCCGAGAGCACCGCCGAGGACGGGCAGGACGGCCTCTTCGCCCCCGACCGGCTGCAGCTGCCGCCCGGCACCGACGCGCTGGAAGCCGTCGTCGCCGTCCACGCGGAGCAGCTGCGCCGCACCGCCGCGATCGCCGATCCCGCCGAACGCCACCGCTTCCGTCTGCTGGCCGCCGCCGAGTCGGCGGGCGGCCTGCTCGCCGCGGAGATGGCCCGCGACGGCCTGCCCTGGCGCAGCGACCTGCACGACCTGCTGCTCACCGAACTGCTCGGCCCGCGCCCGCAGGTCCCCGGCGCCCCGCCGCGCCGGCTGGCCGAACTCGCCGCCGAGCTGCAGCAGGCGCTCGGCGGCCGCCCCTTCAACCCCGACTCGCACGGCCAGGTGCTTCGCGCCTTCGCCGACCGGGGCATCCAGCTCGGCTCCACCCGCAGCTGGGAGCTGCGCCGGGTCGATCACCCGGCCGCCGAGCTGATGATCCGTTACAAGGAGCTGTCCCGGCTGCACGCCGCCCACGGCTGGGCCTGGCAGGCGGCCTGGGCCCGCAACGGCCGCTTCCGCCCCGAGTACGTCGTCGGCGGGGTGGTCTCCGGCCGCTGGGCGACCCGCGGCGGCGGCGCCCTGCAGATCCCGCGGATCCTGCGCCGCGCCGTGGTCGCCGACCCGGGCTGGTCGCTGGTCGTCGCCGACGCCGCCCAGCTCGAACCGCGTGTCCTCGCCGCGCTCTCCGAGGACGCCGGCCTCGCCCGCACCGCCGCGCAGGGCGACCTGTACGAGGCGCTCGCCGCGACGGCCTTCCACGGCGACCGGTCGAAGGCCAAGCTCGGCCTGCTCGGCGCCATGTACGGGCAGACCAGCGGCGACGTC
The DNA here is from genome assembly GCF_025655475.1 of Kitasatospora sp. DSM 101779. Classification (GTDB taxonomy): domain Bacteria; phylum Actinomycetota; class Actinomycetes; order Streptomycetales; family Streptomycetaceae; genus Kitasatospora. Next base: position 2,764,273 of record NZ_JAHTIK010000001.1, read on the forward strand.
GGCCCGCTGCTGGCCACCCTGCGCCGCCGCTACCCCGCCGCGATGGGCTACGTGGAGGCCGCCGCCCGGACGGGCGAGGACGGCGGCGTCGTCCGCTCCAGGCTCGGTCGCGCCTGTCCGCCGCCGTCCGCGGACTGGCTGGACCTCACCGAGGCGCCCGAGACCGCTGGCGAGGCCGGCGGCCGCTCGGCCCGCGCCCGCGGCCGCTTCACCCGCAACTTCGTCATCCAGGCCAGCGCCGCGGACTGGGCGCTCGCCCTGCTCGCCGCGCTGCGCCGCCGGCTGTCCGGGCTGTCCTCCGGTGCGGACCGGCCGCACCTGGTGTTCTTCCAGCACGACGAGGTGGTGGTGCACACTCCGGCCGACCTCGCCGACCGGGTCGCCGAGGAGGTCGCCGGCGCGGCCGAGGAGGCCCGGGCGCTGGTCTTCGGCGACACCCCGGTCCGCTTCCCGATGAGCACCGCCGTGGTCGACTGCTACGCCGACGCCAAGTAGGCGTACCGGCCGGTCAGAGCTTGTGGTGACCGCGGGCCTCCTCGGCGGCGGCCACCACCTCGTCCAGTGGGGCGCCGGTGGAGGCGGTCACGGCCGCGGCCACGGCGCCCTCGACGAACGGCGCGTCCACCAGCACCGCGCCGGGCCGCTCCGCGAGCACCAGTCGGGCGGTCAGCACGGCGCTGCCCAGGTCGGCGAGGACGGCGACGCCGCCTCCGCCGTCCGCCTCGTCGAGCGCCCCGGCGACCTTCGCGTCGCTGGTGCCGAGCCCGCCGTCGGCGCTGCCCGCGGCGACCGCCACCCGTACCTCTCCGGCGCCGAGCTCGGCCAGCAGCTCGGCCAGCCCGGCGGCGAGCGCGGGACTGTGCGAGACCAGGACGACGCCCACCGATGCGGTCATGCCCGCACCTTAGGGCGCGTCCGGCTGTTCGCGCCGCAGCGGCGCGCGGTGCGGGGCGCCCGGCCGGGCGCGTTGCCGTGTCGGCCTCGTACCGGACGAGCCCCGGCCCGGCGCCGGCCGGCCGGGCAGGGGTGATCCGGCGTGTCGCAGCGCCCGGTCACCGGGGGTGCCGGGCGTAACGTCGGGCGCGGAGAGCCGCGCCCGAGGGAGTGCCGCGTGAAGAAGCTGATCAACAGTCCGGAGACGGTCGTGGCGGACGCCCTCGCCGGTCTCGCCGCCGCCCACCCCGAACTGGCGGTGGACGCCGCGGCCCGGGTGGTCCGCCGGGCCCGCCCGGGCGCGCCCGGCAAGACGGCCCTGGTCTCCGGCGGCGGCTCGGGCCACGAACCGCTGCACGTCGGCTTCGTCGGGCCGGGCATGCTGGACGCCGCCTGTCCGGGCGAGGTGTTCACCTCGCCCGTCCCCGACCAGGTGCTGGCCGCCGCGCGGGCCGTCGACACCGGCGGCGGGGTGCTGTTCGTGGTGAAGAACTACACCGGTGACGTGATGAACTTCGCCCTGGCCGCCGAGCTCGCCGCCGAGGAGGGCATCGAGGTGGCGACCGTCCTGGTCGACGACGACGTGGCCGTGCAGGACTCCACCTTCACCGCGGGCCGCCGCGGCACCGGCGCGACCCTGGTGGTGGAGAAGGCCGCCGGGGCCCTCGCCGAACTCGGCGCACCGCTCGCCGAGGTGGCAGCCCTCGGCCGGCGGGTCAACGCCGCCTCCCGCTCCTACGCGGTCGCGCTGACCGCGGCCACCGTGCCGGCCGTGGGACGGCCCGGGTTCGAGCTGCCGGAGGACGAGATCGAGGCCGGCGTCGGCATCCACGGCGAGCCGGGCCGCCGGCGCGAACCGCTGCGCCCGGCCCGGGAGCTGGCCGCCGAGGTGGTCGACACCGTCCTCGCCGACCACGGGCTCGCGCCGGGCGACGAGGTGATCGCCCTGGTCAACGGCATGGGTGCGACTCCGCTGCTGGAGCTGTACGTGGTCTTCGGCGAGGTGGCGGACCGGCTCGCGGACGCCGAGGTGCGGATCGCCCGCAGCCTGGTCGGCAACTACGTGACCAGCCTCGACATGGCGGGCTTCTCGCTGACCCTCACCCGGGCCGACGCCGAGCTGCTGCGGCTCTGGGACGCGCCGGTCGCCACGCCCGCCCTGACCTGGTGCTGACCCGGTCCAGACCCGGCCCCGCGCCCGGACGGCCGGAAGGAGAGCCGCATGGAGCTGGACACCGCCCGCACCGAGGCGTGGCTGCGGGCCGCGGCCGCCGCCGTGACCGCCCGGGAGGCCGAACTCACCGCCCTGGACACCGCGATCGGCGACGGCGACCACGGCAGCAATCTGCGCCGCGGCTTCACCGCCGTCCTCGCCGGCCTGGACGCCGAGAAGGCCGGGGGTACGGCGGCCGCAGACCGCTCCCCGGGCATCCTGCTCGCGGCAGCCGGCCGCACCCTGATCTCGACGGTCGGCGGCGCCTCGGGACCGCTCTACGGCAGCGCGCTGCGCGCTGCCGGCCGGGCGCTGCCGGGGGCGTCGGCCGGGCCGGACGAGGTGGCCGCGGCCCTGGGCGAGGCGCTCGGCGCGGTGCGCTCGCTCGGCGGTGCGCAGCCCGGCGACAAGACGATGGTGGACGCGTGGGCGCCGGCCGCCGCGACGTTCGCGGAGGCGGCGGGGCAGGGGCTGGCGGCGGCTTCGGCGGCGGCGGCCGCTGCGGCGGAGCAGGGGGCCCGGGCGACGCTGCCGCTGGTGGCGCGCAAGGGCCGTGCCTCGTACCTGGGGCCGCGCAGCGCGGGCCACCTCGACCCGGGGGCGGTGTCGACGGCGCTGCTGTTCGCCGCGCTGGCCGAAGCGTGCCGGGAACGGTGAACCGCTCGGGGGCCGTCCGTGCCGTGCCTACTGGCGGTGGTGGTGGGAGTGGTCGGCGGGCCGGCTGACCAGCATCAGCAGGGCGTCGTCACCGAGTTCGCCGCCGGTGTGCAGCAGCAGGTCGGCGTAGACCCGGCCGACCGCGGTCTCCAGTTCGGCGGCGGAACGGGCGGAGCCGCGGACGAGCGGGCCGACCCGTTCGGCGAGCGGGTAGAACTCGCCGGTGCGGTGGTGGCGGGCCTCGACCACGCCGTCGGTGCAGAGCACCAGCACGTCCTCGGGGCCGAAGGGCCGCCGGACGCTGGTGGGTTCACCGGTGGCGAGCGGGCCGAGGCCGAGCGGCACCCACGGGTCGGCGACCTCCAGCACCGCGACGGTGCCGTCCCCGCCGACCCGGATCGGCGGGACGTGGCCGAAGTGCAGCAGCTCCACCGTTCCGGGCGCGCCGAACTCGGCGAACAGGGCGGTGGTGAACTCGCCGTCCGGCACGTGCCGCTCGACGCTCGCCTCGATCCGGGCCGCGACCCTGCCCAGCTTCTCCTCGTCGTAGGCGGCCTCGCGGAAGGCACCGAGCACCACGGCGGCGGTCTGCACCGCGCCCAGGCCCTTGCCGCGGACGTCGCCGACCAGCAGCCGGGTGCCGTGCGGGGTGTCCAGCGCCGAGTAGAGGTCGCCGCCGATCCGGGCCTCGTCCGCGGCCGAGACGTAGCGCACGGCGAGACGCAGGGGTCCGACGGTGGGCCCGGGTCGGCGCAGCAGGGCGCGCTGGGCGGCCTCGGCGACGGAGCTGACGGCGGCGAAGGCGGCGGCCCGGCGCATGCGCAGTGCGGCGATGTACGCGCTGATCGCGGTGAGCGCGACGTAGCTGAGCATGGCGCCGATCAGGAAGCGGCCGTCGCTGAAGGTGGCGACCTGGTCGTAGTTGCTGAGCCACAGCAGCGAGAGGAAGCCGACGCCGCAGACCAGCAGGAGTTCGACGGGGGTGAGCAGCAGCGCGCAGATGGGCGGTACGACGACCATCAGCGGGGCGAGGTAGCGGTCCTGGCCGGTGAAGAAGTCGATCAGCGAGATGGCCAGGACGGCGAGCAGCGCCGGGGTGGCGCGGCGGCGGAAGGAGAGGTCCTGGAGGTCGGCGGCCAGGAGGGCGGACTTGCGGCGGGCCGGGGCCAGCCCGGTGGCGTCACGCGCGGCGGCGCGCTGGACTCGGCTGCTCCGGAACACACAACGAACATATCGGACACATCGCCACATCGCGCCGTCCGCGGCCGCCCGCCGACGGGGTGACACCCGCGCGCACCACGGATGTGCGGAGCGCGCCCGCACGGCCACCGCCCGCCGGGCCGGTGTACGTTCCGAGATCCACACCACAGCCGACCCGCCGCCCGATGGAATACCCCTGGGGGGTATGGTGTTGGCAGAGGAAGGCGCACGGCAGAAGGCCGCGCCCCCGATCCCGCCCGGAGGCACCGATGTCCAGCACCGTCACCTACACCGTCGCCGGGATGAGCTGCGGCCACTGCGAGAAGTCGGTGACCGCCGAGGTGTCCGGCATCGCCGGTGTCACCGAGGTCGCCGCCGACGCCAAGGCCGGCACGGTCACCGTCTCCTCGGCCGCGCCGCTGGACGACGAGCAGGTCCGCGCCGCCGTGGACGAGGCCGGCTACGAGCTCGTCGGCCGCACCGCCTGAGACCGCCGCGGGGGGCGCGGCTCGAGCCCGCGCCCCCGGTACGCTCGTCCGAGGAGATGAGATGAGCACGACCATGCACGCCACCGGGGACACCGCCCAGCAGCGCGTCGAGCTGTCGATCGGCGGGATGACCTGTGCCTCCTGCGCCGCCCGGATCGAGAAGAAGCTCAACCGGATGGACGGCGTCGAGGCCACCGTCAACTTCGCCACGGAGAAGGCCCGGGTGGACTTCACCACCGGCGTCACCGTCGACGACCTGATCGCCACCGTCGAGCGCACCGGCTACACCGCGGAGCTCCCACCGCCGCCCGTCCCCGAGCCGGCCGCCGCCGAGCCGGGGGGCGGACCCCCGGCCGGCGCGGACCGCGAGCCGGACCCGCTGCGCGAGCGGCTGCTGGTCAGCGCCGCGCTGACCGTGCCGGTGGTGCTGCTGTCGATGGTCCCCGCCCTGCAGTTCGACAACTGGCAGTGGCTGGCCTTCGCCCTCACCGGGCCGGTCGTCGTGTACGGCGGCCTGCCGTTCCACCGCGCCGCCTGGACCAACCTCCGGCACGGCGCCGCGACCATGGACACCCTGGTCTCGCTCGGCACCCTCGCCGCGTTCGGCTGGTCGGTGTGGGCGCTGTTCCTCGGTGACGCCGGCATGCCGGGCATGCGGCACGGCTTCACCCTCGCGGTCGGCACCGGCGACGCCTCCTCGACGCTCTACCTGGAGACCGCCGCCGCCGTCACCACCCTGATCCTGCTCGGGCGCTGGCTGGAGGCGAGGTCCAAGCGTCGGGCCGGCGCCGCCCTGCACGCCCTGCTGGACCTCGGCGCCAAGGACGTCGCCGTGCTGCGCGACGGCCGCGAGCAGCGCGTCCCGGTCGCGCAGCTGACCCCCGGCATGCACTTCGTGGTCCGCCCCGGCGAGAAGATCGCCACGGACGGCACGGTCGTCGAGGGCGCGTCCGCCGTCGACGCCTCCATGCTCACCGGCGAGTCCGTCCCGGTCGAGGTCTCGGTCGGCGACACCGTCACCGGCGCGACCGTCAACGCCGGCGGGCGCCTCGTCGTCGAGGCGACCCGGGTCGGCGCCGACACCCAGCTCGCCCGGATGGCCCGCCTCGTCGAGGAGGCGCAGAACGGCAAGGCCGCCGCCCAGCGCCTCGCCGACCGGATCTCCGCCGTCTTCGTGCCGATCGTCATCCTGATCGCCCTCGGCACCCTGGTCACCTGGCTGCTGCTCGACGCCGCCCCCACCGAGGCGTTCACCGCCGCGGTCGCCGTGCTGATCATCGCCTGCCCGTGCGCCCTCGGCCTCGCCACCCCGACCGCCCTCATGGTCGGCACCGGACGCGGCGCCCAGCTCGGCATCCTCATCAAGGGCCCCGAGGTGCTGGAGACCACCCGCCGGGTCGACACCGTCGTCCTCGACAAGACCGGCACCGTCACCACCGGCCGGATGTCCCTGGTCGCCGTGCACACCGCCGACGGCACCGACGAACGGCAGGCGCTGCGCCTCGCCGGCGCCGTCGAGCACGCCTCCGAGCACCCGGTCGCCGCCGCGATCGCCGCCGCCGCGGCCGAGCGCACCGGCGAGCTGCCGCCGGTCGACGCCTTCGCCAACATCCCCGGGCTCGGCGTGCAGGGCACCGTCGACGGCCGCACCGTGATCGCCGGCCGCGAGGCCCTGCTCACCGCCCGTTCGCTGCCGCTGCCGCCGGAGCTGGCCGCCGCCCGCGCCGGCGCCGAGCGGGCCGGCCGCACCGCCGTCGTGGTCGGCTGGGACGGCTCCGCCCGGGCCGTCCTGGAGATCGCCGACACGGTGAAGCCGACCAGCGCCGCCGCCGTCGCCGAGCTGCGCACGCTCGGCCTGCGCCCGGTGCTGCTCACCGGTGACAACCGGGCGGTCGCCGAGGCCGTCGCCGCCGAGGTCGGCATCCCCGCCGAGGACGTCCTGGCCGAGGTCCTCCCCGAGGACAAGGTCACCGCGGTGAAGCGCCTGCAGGCCGAGGGCCGCTCGGTCGCCATGGTCGGCGACGGTGTGAACGACGCCGCCGCACTCGCCCAGGCCGACCTCGGCCTCGCCATGGGCACCGGCACCGACGCCGCGATCGAGGCCGGCGACCTCACCCTGGTCCGCGGTGACCTCCGCGCGGCCGGCGACGCCATCCGACTCGCCCGCCGCACCCTCGGGACCATCAAGGGCAACCTGTTCTGGGCCTTCGCCTACAACGTCGCGGCGATCCCGCTCGCCGCGGCCGGGCTGCTCAACCCGGTCGTCGCCGGCGCCACGATGGCCTTCTCCTCGGTCTTCGTGGTCACCAACAGCCTGCGGCTGCGCCGCTTCGACGCCTCCGCCTGAACCGTCCGCGGCAGGCCGACGGCCCCGGGCGGAGATCCGCCCGGGGCCGTCGTGGTCGTGCTCAGCGGCCGAGCAGCTCGCCGCCGTTGCAGTGCAGGATCTCGCCGGTGATGAACCCGGCCTCCGGCGAGGCCAGGAAGTAGACCGCCGCGGCGACCTCGAACGGCTCGCCGATCCGGCCCAGCAGGGTGCGCGCCGCGCGGCGGGAGACCTCCGCCTCGTCCAGCCGCGGCCCGAAGAACTCGGTGCCGGAGACGGTACCCGGGGCGACGATGTTCGCGGTGATCCCGGACGGGCCCAGCTGGGCCGCCAGGAAGTTGTTCCAGGCGTGCAGCGAGGCCTTGGCCGCCCCGTACGAGCCGGCCCCGCGCAGCGCCGCGATGGAACTGACCGTCACCACCCGGCCCGAGCCCGGCGTCAGCCGCTCCCGGATCGACTCGGTGAGCAGCACCACCGTCAGCACGTTGCGCTCGAAGTCGCCGCGCCAGCGCGCCAGGACGGCGTGCGGGCCGGCCCCGATCACGGTCTCCCGGCTGCCCGCGTTGTTGACCAGGACGTCGACGGTCGCCGGCAGGGAGTCCAGGGCGTGCTCCACCGCGTCCGGGTCGGCGAGGTCGCAGACCAGGGTGGAGACGTTCTCGCCGAGCTCGGCGGCCGCCCGTTCGAGCACCGCGCGCCGGCGCCCGACGATCACCACGCGCTCCCCCGCCTTGGCGAACCGGCGGGCCACCTCGTACCCGATGCCGGTGCCGCCACCGGTGACGACGACGTTCCTGGTCATCTGCGCTCTCCCTCCCTGCCCCGACGCCGCCGCAGGCGTGTGCGGACGGTCCGTACCGGAATGGGACGATTCCTATCACGCTGGGTTGCGAAGACTGCGGGGAGGGTGACGCAGCGCGCCGGAAAGCGTGTGATAAGGGGACGGACCGCTCGGCTCGGCTCCGGCACCGCGCGCACACGGAGCGTGGAGAGAGGCAAGTCACACTCCGGGAACGTAACTCCCGGACCCCGGATACGTCATACCGTGTGTACTGCGGCAGTTTTCTCCGGCCCCGCGGCGGTGTGGCGAACGGCTTCACGCCTCCGTACCGGTCGGGCTGCCGCGAACGGGGCTCCGGCGGGCCCCGGTACCGCCGCCGACGCGCTCGGCGGCACAGCGCACGGCGCCGGGGTGCGAGGGCCGGGAACGCTTTGAGCGGCCGTTCCCGGCACGGTCGCACCCGGGTGCCGTGCGCCGGGTCTTCCCCGCGGCCCCGAGGGCCGGCGGAACGCCGAAGGGCCCGGCCGCCCCGAGGGGAGCGGCCGGGCCCTTCGCACGAACCGGTCAGCGGTCGCCGAGCTCCACGTAGTCGCGGATCGCGGTGCCGGTGTAGATCTGCCGCGGACGGCCGATGCGGCTGGTCGGGTCGTTGATCATCTCGTGCCAGTGGGCGATCCAGCCGGGCAGCCGGCCCAGCGCGAACAGCACGGTGAACATGCTGGTCGGGAAGCCCATGGCGCGGTAGATCAGGCCCGTGTAGAAGTCCACGTTCGGGTAGAGCTTGCGCGAGACGAAGAAGTCGTCGCTGAGCGCGTGCTCCTCCAGCTTCAGCGCGATGTCGAGCAGCTCGTCGCTCTTGCCGAGCTGGCCGAGCACCTCGTGCGCCAGGAGCTTGACCTGCGCGGCACGCGGGTCGAACGCCTTGTACACGCGGTGGCCGAAGCCCATCAGCTTGACGCCGTCCTCGCGGTTCTTCACCTTGCGGATGAACGCGTCGACGTCGCCGCCGTCCTTCTGGATGGCCTCCAGCATCTCCAGCACGGCCTGGTTGGCGCCGCCGTGCAGCGGGCCCCACAGCGCCGAGATGCCCGCCGAGATCGAGGCGAACAGGTTGGCGTGGCTGGAGCCGACCAGGCGCACCGTCGAGGTCGAGCAGTTCTGCTCGTGGTCCGCGTGCAGGATCAGCAGCTTGTCCAGCGCGTTCACCACGACCGGGTTGAGCTCGTAGTCCTCGGCGGGGACGGCGAACGTCATCCGCAGGAAGTTCTCGACGTAGCTCAGGTCGTTGCGCGGGTAGACGAACGGCTGGCCCATCGCCTTCTTGTAGGCGTAGGCGGCGATCGTCGGGAGCTTCGCCAGCAGACGCACCGTCGACAGGTGGCGCTGCGCCGCGTCGAACGGGTTGTGGCTCTCCGGGTAGAAGGTCGACAGCGCGCCGACCACCGACGACAGCATCGCCATCGGGTGGGCGTCCCGCGGGAAGCCCTGGTAAAAGCGCTTGACGTCCTCGTGCAGCAGGGTGTGCTGGGTGATCTCGGTGTTGAAGGCCGTCAGCTCCTCGGCCTTCGGCAGCTCACCGTTGATCAGCAGGTAAGCGGTCTCGATGAAGTTGCCGCGCTCGGCGAGCTGCTCGATCGGGTAACCGCGGTAACGCAGGATGCCGTTGTCGCCGTCCACGAAGGTGATCGCGGACTTGTAGGCGGCGGTGTTGCCGAAGCCGTTGTCCAGGGTGACCAGGCCGGTCTGCGGGAGCAGCTTCGAGATGTCGAAGCCGGCGTTGCCCGCAGTGCTCTCGACGACGGGGTACTCGTACTCGCCGTCCTGGTACCGCAGTACTACCGAGTTGTCGCTCACGTCTTCCTCACCGACGAAATGAATCCTCATCCGAGTGCCCTGACGTTCCTACGATCCCCCATCCGGAGGACAGCCGCGCACCCGGGGTGGGCCGAAAAGGGGCCCGCCATACAAAACCTGTCGCCGAAGCCGGTGTGAACCGGACAAGATCGGCACCAGACCAGGTTCCGCCCTAAATCTCTTCACGTCAAGACAACCCGGGACCGTACCGCACCCCCGGCGGATCATCCAATCGCCAGCCGATGATCGAGCGCAGAGTGCCGACGACCTGCACTGACGGCCCTCACCGCCTGCCCGATCGCCCTCCGTGACCCCACCAGTACAACCAGTCTCTTCGCCCTCGTCACAGCCGTGTAGAGAAGATTTCGCTGAAGCATCGACCATGCCGATGTAGTGACCGGAATCACCACCGCCGGATACTCGCTCCCCTGCGACCGGTGGATCGTCACCGCGTACGCGTGCGCCAGCTCGTCCAACTCGTCGAAGTCGTAGGGCACCTCCTCGTCCTCGTCGGTGCGCACCGTGAGCCGCTGCTCCTCCACGCTCAGTGAGACGACCACCCCCACCGTGCCGTTGAAGACGCCGTTCTCCCCCTTCTCGTAGTTGTTCCGGATCTGCGTCACCTTGTCCCCCACCCGGAACGTCCGCCCGCCGAACCGCCGCTCCGCCAACCCCTCCCGGGCCGGCGTCACCGCCGCCTGCAGCAGCGTGTTCAGGTTCCCCGCCCCCGCCGGACCGCGGTGCATCGGCGCCAGCACCTGCACGTCCCGCCGCGGATCCAGGCCGAACCGCTGCGGGATCCGCCGCGCCACCACGTCCACCGTCACCCCCGCCGCCCGCTCCGCGTCCTCCTCCGCGAACAGGAAGAAGTCCGGCAGCCCCTCCGTCACCGGCGGCAGCCCCTCGTTGATCCGGTGCGCGTTCGTCACCACCCCTGACTGCTGCGCCTGCCGGAAGATCCGCGTCAACCGCACCGACGGGATCGGGCTGCCCTCCGACAGCATGTCCCGCAGCACCTCGCCGGCCCCGACCGACGGCAACTGGTCCACGTCCCCCACGAACAGCAGGTGCGTCCCCGGCGCCACCGCCTTCACCAGCTTGTTCGCCAGGATCAGGTCCAGCATCGAGGCCTCGTCGACCACCACCAGGTCCGCGTCCAGCGGCCGGTCCCGGTCGTACGCCGCCTCCCCGCCCGGCCGCAGCTCCAGCAGCCGGTGCACCGTCGACGCCTCCGCCCCCGTCAGCTCCGCCAGTCGCTTCGCCGCCCGCCCGGTCGGCGCCGCCAGCACCACCTTCGCGCGCTTCGCCAGCGCCAGCTCCACCACCGACCGCACCGTGAACGACTTCCCGCAGCCCGGACCACCGGTCAGCACCGCCACCTTCCGGGTCAGCGCCAGCTTCACCGACTCCCGCTGCTCCTGTGCCAGTTCCGCCCCGGTCCGGCGCGCCAGCCAGCCCAGCGCCGCCTCCCAGTCCACCCCCGCGAACCCCGGCAGCCGGTCGCCCTCCGCGTTCAGCAGCCGCAGCAACTGGTTCGACAGCGACACCTCCGCCCGGTGGAACGGCACCAGGTACACCGCCGTGATCGGCTCGCCGCCCTCCCCCGGCACCCGCTCCCGGACCACCCCCTCCTCCGCCACCAGCTCGGACAGGCAGTCGATCACCAGGCCCACGTCCACCTGCAGCAGCTTCACCCCGTCCGCGATCAGCCGCTCCTCCGGCAGGTAACAGTTCCCCTGGTCGCTGCTCTGCGACAGCGCGTACTGCAGCCCCGCCTTCACCCGCTCCGGCGAGTCGTGCGGAATGCCCACCGCCTGCGCGATCCGGTCCGCCGTCAGGAAGCCGATCCCCCACACGTCCGCCGCCAGCCGGTACGGCTCGTTCTTGACCACCCCGATCGAGGAATCGCCGTACTTCTTGTAGATCCGCACCGCCAGCGACGTCGACACCCCGACGCCCTGCAGGAAGACCATCACCTCCTTGATGGCCTTCTGCTCCTCCCACGCCACCGCGATCATCTTCGTCCGCTTCGGCCCCAGCCCCGGCACCTCGATCAGCCGGGCCGGCTCGTTCTCGATGACCTCCAGCGTGTCCACCCCGAAGGCGTCCACGATCCGCTCCGCGAACCGCGGCCCGATGCCCTTGATCAGCCCCGACCCCAGGTACCGCCGGATGCCCTGCACCGTCGCCGGCAGCACCGTCGTGTAGTTCTCCACCGTGAACTGCCGTCCGTACTGCGGATGCGACCCCCACCGCCCGAACATCCGCAGCGACTCACCCGGCTGCGCCCCCAGCAGGGCCCCCACCACCGTGAGCAGGTCGTTCCCGCCGCGCCCGGTGTCCACCCTGGCCACCGTGTAGCCGGTCTCCTCGTTCGCGTACGTGATCCGCTCGAGCACGCCCTCGACCTGGGCGAGCTGCCGCGGGGCACCCGACGGGCCGGAGTTCTGCTGCCCGGCGTCCTGCCGCCCGGTCCGCTGCTGCTCCGTGGTCACGAGGCCCTCCCAGTACTGGCGACGCCCGCCGCCGGCGACCGTTGTGTCACGCACGGTACCTCCCGGCGCGGACAGCCGAGCAGGCCACCGGGTAGAACACCGCTCCCGGGGCACTTCCCCGGCCGTCGCACGACCCCGCACCACCCCGCCGGGTGACGGCCCGTCGGACCGGCGTAGGGTCGGTCCATGAGCGACCTCGTCATCCGGCCCGCGACCGAGGCCGACCTGCACGCCGTCGTCGCGATGCTGGCCGACGACCCGCTCGGTGCCACCCGCGAGTCCCCCGACGACCTCACCCCCTACCGCGAGGCCTTCGCCCGGATCGCCGCCGACCCGCACCAACACCTGGTCGTCGCCGAACGCCAAGGCCGCACCGTCGGCACCCTGCAGCTCACCGTCGTCCCCGGCCTCTCCCGCCGCGGCGCCACCCGGACGATCGTCGAGGGCGTCCGGGTCCATGCCGAGGAACGCGGCACCGGCCTCGGCACCACCCTGATCGAGTGGGCCGTCGAGCACTCCCGGGCACTGGGCGCCACCCTCGTCCAGCTGACCTCCGACGCCACCCGCACCGACGCCCACCGCTATCTACGAACGTCTCGGCTTCACCGCCTCCCACCTGGGCTTCAAACTCGCCCTGCGGCCGCAGGACTAGGCACCCGCAGGCGCCCGCCGCCAACGGCCCGGTTGTCGTACCCCCCTGGCAGACTCGACCGATGACCGACCCCCGAGCTCCGATCGCGGCCTACTGGGACGCGGCAGCCGACACCTTCGACGACGAGCCCGACCACGGCCTGCGGGACCCCGCCACCCGTGCCGCCTGGGCCGCTCACCTGGACGGGTGGCTCCCCGACCCGCCGGCCCACGTCCTCGACCTCGGCTGCGGCACCGGCTCGCTCTCCGAGCTGCTCGCCCGACAGGGCCACCACGTCACCGGCATCGACCTCGCCCCCGGCATGATCACCCGAGCCCGCTCCAAGCTGGCCGCCTCGGGTCTGGAAGCCACGTTCCTCGTCGGCGACGCCGGCAGACCGCCCGGACGGCCCGGCGGCTACGACGCCCTGCTCTCCCGGCACCTGGTGTGGACCCTCCCCGACCCGCCGGCCGCGCTGCGGCACTGGGTCACCCTGCTGCGGCCCGGTGGCACGCTGGTGCTCGTCGAGGGCCGCTGGCGCGAGGCGGGCGACACCTCCTCAATGTACGCACCCGAGGCCCATCCGCTCCCCTGGGCCGGCGGTGTGCCCGCCCGGGACCTCGCCGATGCCCTGAGCCCTCACGTCACCGAGCTTGCGGTGACCCCGCTCAGCGACGAGGCGACCCTCTGGGGCGGCCCGGTCTCCGACGAGCGGTACGCACTGGTCGCCCGAATCTGACCGTTCCGGCCCGGAAATGCGAGAAGCCCCGCCCGGTGTCCCCGGGCGGGGCTTCTCTGAAGAATTGTTCGGCGGCGTCCTACTCTCCCACAGGGTCCCCCCTGCAGTACCATCGGCGCTACGAGGCTTAGCTTCCGGGTTCGGAATGTAACCGGGCGTTTCCCTCGCGCTATGACCACCGAAACACTATGAAACTCTCCGACACAGACATGGCCTGTTCGTGGTTTCAGAACCAACACAGTGGACGCGAGCAACTGAGGACAAGCCCTCGGCCTATTAGTACCGGTCAACTCCACCCATTACTGGGCTTCCATATCCGGCCTATCAACCCAGTCGTCTACTGGGAGCCTTACCCTCTCAAGGAGGTGGGAGTGCTCATCTCGAAGCAGGCTTCCCGCTTAGATGCTTTCAGCGGTTATCCCTCCCGAACGTAGCCAACCAGCCATGCCCTTGGCAGGACAACTGGCACACCAGAGGTTCGTCCGTCCCGGTCCTCTCGTACTAGGGACAGCCCTTCTCAACACTCCTACGCGCACAGCGGATAGGGACCGAACTGTCTCACGACGTTCTAAACCCAGCTCGCGTACCGCTTTAATGGGCGAACAGCCCAACCCTTGGGACCTACTCCAGCCCCAGGATGCGACGAGCCGACATCGAGGTGCCAAACCATCCCGTCGATATGGACTCTTGGGGAAGATCAGCCTGTTATCCCCGGGGTACCTTTTATCCGTTGAGCGACGGCGCTTCCACAAGCCACCGCCGGATCACTAGTCCCTACTTTCGTACCTGCTCGACCCGTCAGTCTCACAGTCAAGCTCCCTTGTGCACTTACACTCAACACCTGATTGCCAACCAGGCTGAGGGAACCTTTGGGCGCCTCCGTTACCCTTTAGGAGGCAACCGCCCCAGTTAAACTACCCACCAGACACTGTCCCTGATCCGGATCACGGACCCAGGTTAGACATCCAGCACGACCAGAGTGGTATTTCAACGGCGACTCCACAACAACTGGCGTTGCTGCTTCACAGTCTCCCACCTATCCTACACAAGCCGAACCGAACACCAATATCAAGCTATAGTAAAGGTCCCGGGGTCTTTCCGTCCTGCTGCGCGAAACGAGCATCTTTACTCGTAATGCAATTTCACCGGGCCTGTGGTTGAGACAGTCGAGAAGTCGTTACGCCATTCGTGCAGGTCGGAACTTACCCGACAAGGAATTTCGCTACCTTAGGATGGTTATAGTTACCACCGCCGTTTACTGGCGCTTAAGTTCTCAGCTTCGCCCGACCGAAATCGGACTAACCGGTCCCCTTAACGTTCCAGCACCGGGCAGGCGTCAGTCCGTATACATCGCCTTACGGCTTCGCACGGACCTGTGTTTTTAGTAAACAGTCGCTTCTCGCTGGTCTCTGCGGCCACCCCCAGCTCAGACCGTAAAGGTCGTCACCAGGGC
>NZ_JAHTIK010000001.1:2784042-2838324 GCF_025655475.1 Kitasatospora sp. DSM 101779
CCGAACCCGCCTTCGGCTCGCGCCGACCCGGGCAGCTCGGCCACCTCGTGGAAACGCGCCCGCTCCACCTGCTGGATGACCAGCTGGGCGATGCGGTCCCCTCGACGGAAGCTGACGGCCTCGTGCGGGTCCAGGTTGACGACGATCACCTTGATCTCACCACGGTACCCGGCATCGACCGTCCCCGGGGCGTTCACAAGGGCAACTCCGCAACGAGCTGCGAGGCCCGAACGCGGGTGCACGAACGCCGCGTAACCGTCCGGCAGCGCGATGGCGACACCGGTGGGGAGGACGGCCCGCTCCCCGGGGGCGAGTTCGGCGTCGACGGTGGTGCGCAGGTCGGCACCGGCGTCGCCGGGGTGCTCGTAGCCTGGCATGGGGAGATCGGCGTCGATCCGCCGGATCAGGACGTCCACCGGCGGACGGGCAGTGCTGGTCACGGGTTCACCTCGAAGGCTCTGGCGCGCTTGAACAGGTCCGGGTCGTCCAAGGCCTTCTTGATGTCCTCGGGACGACCGTGCGTGGTGAAGTGTTCCAGCTTCACCTGGATGAAGAGCGCCTGTGCCCGGATGGCGACCGGCCCGTCGGGGCCGCCGATGCGTCCCTCGGCCGCGCTGTAGACCTTGCGGCCGTGCACGCCCGTCACCCAGGCGTGGATGTGCAGCTCGGTGTCGACCGGCACCGGGCGGACGAAGTCGGTCTCCAGCCGGCCGGTCACCGCGGGGGCGTGCAGCAGCCAGTTGAGGGTGCCGAGCGTCTCGTCCATCGCGGTGGTGAGCAGGCCGCCGTGGGCGAGTCCGGGGCCGCCCTGGTGAACCGGGCGGACGGTGAACCTGGCGTCCACGGTGAGGCCCTCGCCGGCCACCGCGGTCAGCTGCAGTCCGTCGGCCCGCTGCGGCCCGCAGCCGAAGCAGAGGTCGTAGTGGGGCCCGATCGGCGTGCCGGGGGCCGGGGCACCGGGCGCGCGGGGCGGCAGCACGGCGTCGTCGGGCGGTGTGGTCGGCGTCGGGGCGGCGGGGCGGGGCAGCGGCGCACCGGCGCTCTGCGGCGCGGCGGCGGGGGCGGTGGAACCGGTCACGCTCGCGATGCTACCCGCCAGTAGCAAAGGACGGGAGGGGCGTGCGCGGAAGGGGCCGTGCGGGCGCCCACAATAGGGGGCATGTACGACGAACGCCTCACCGTCCCGCGGTCCTGGTGGCTGCTCCCGCTCGTGACGGGCCTGTCCCTCGGCCTCGTCCTGCTGCGCTTCAGCGCCCTCGGGGCGCTGATCGGCCTGGTGGTCGGCATCGCCGCCGCGGCGGCCGCGCTCAGCTCCTACGGCTCGGCCCGGATCCGGGTGGTCCAGGGCTCGCTGGTGGCGGGGCAGGCCCGCATCCCGGTGGACGCGCTCGGCGCCGCCGAGGTACTCACCCCGGCGGAGGCGGTCGCCTGGCGCGGGGTGAAGGCGGACCCGCGGGCCTTCATGCTGCTGCGCAGCTACGTGCCGACTGCGCTGCGGGTGGAGGTCACCGACCCGTCCGACCCGACGCCGTACCTGTACCTGTCCACCCGCTCGCCGCAGAAGCTCGCCGACGCACTGCAGGGCGCCCGCCGGGCCGCCCAGCGCTGAGCCGCGCCGGAACGGCCGCCGGGCCCGGGCGGACGCACCGCCGAGGGCCCGGAAACGGAGGAGGGACGGCTCCGCGGGTGGCGGACCGTCCCATTGCTCCTGTGGTCGCAGGCGCCCGGCCTGCGGGTGCGAACCCCCTGCGGGGCCCGCGTCTGCTGCCTCCGGCCTCGCTGCCCAGGGCCGGCGGGGTGGCCTTCCGGGCCGACGGTGAGGCGTCGGGCCCGGGCCAATCCGCACCGTGCTCAGGCGCCGCAGTCCCGGCAGATCGGCTGACCGTTCTTCTCGCTGTAGAGCTGGCTGCGGTGGTGCACCAGGAAGCAGCTCATGCAGGTGAACTCGTCGGCCTGGCGCGGCAGCACCCGGACCGACAGCTCCTCGTTCGAGAGGTCGGCGCCGGGGAGCTCCAGACCCTCCGCCGCGTCGAACTCGTCGATGTCGACCGAACCGGTCGTCTTCTCGTTCCGCCGCGCCTTCAGTTCCTCGATGCTGTCCTCGTTGAGGTCGTCATCGGTCTTGCGTGGGGTGTCGTAGTCCGTAGCCATGTTTCGCTCTCCCCCTTTGGGTGTGTGCGGTATCTCCAGCGCACGTAACGCATGGGGGGTCGGTCTTGTGCCCGACCCGAGGCGGAGATTTTGCCTTACTTCAAGCCCCGTTACTCAATCGACACCCAGTTTCGGACCCGTTGGGGTGACCGAACGGGGTTCGAACACTGCACCGGGTGGTCGGCCCGGACGGGTCGGGAACGGCTCCGGGCGACTACCTTGGGTAGCGGCCGCCCTGCCGTTCCTTCACCAATTGACCCTGGCCACAGCGCATTTGGCGACAGATCGACATTTGCAGGAGGCTCCGCGACGGTCACCCTGCGCCACGGCGCCCGGCCGCAGGGCGAGTGCCGGGCGGCGCCGCGGGGATGCATCGAATGGCCCGATGTGAACTTGGTCACATCTCACACCTTTCCGGAGGATCCCGGACATTCCCGGTGCGCCGGACAGCCCCGCGGACGCCCTCGCGACAGCGCCCGGGTCAGGCCCTCGCGGCGGCCGCGGCGGCGCGGCGGGCGAGCAGTGCGGCCTGGCGCTCGTCGAACTTGGTGGCCTGGGCGTCCAGGCCGTCCAGGAAGGCGCCGAGCTGCTCCTGGGCCTGCTGGCCGGAGCCGCCGAGCCCGGTGATCTCCATGACCTTCAGGTTGCGCAGCACGGGCTGCAGCACGTCGTCGTGGTGGATGCGCAGGTTGTAGACGCCGCCGATGGCGATCTGGGCGGCGGAGCGCTCGAAGCCGGGCATGCCGTGGCCGGGCATCCGGAAGTTGGTGACGACCTCGGTGATGGCGTTCATCGCCTCGTCCGGGGCGATCTCCAGCGCGGCCTTCAGCAGGTTGCGGTAGAAGACCATGTGCAGGTTCTCGTCGTTGGCGATCTTCGCCAGCAGCTGGTCGCACAGCGGGTCGCCGGAGTGGTGGCCGGTGTTCCGGTGGGCGATGCGGGTCGCGAGCTCCTGGAAGGCCACGTAGGCGACCGAGTGCAGCATGCTGTGCGCGTTGTCGGACTCGAAGCCCTCCGACATGTGCGCCATGCGGGCCCGCTCCAGCTCGACCGGGTCCACGGCGCGCGTGGCCAGCAGGTAGTCGCGGATGGCTATGCCGTGCCGGCCCTCCTCGGCCGTCCACCGGTGCACCCAGGTGCCCCAGGCGCCCTCGCGGCCGAACATGGTCGCGATCTCGTGGTGGTAGCTGGGGAGGTTGTCCTCGGTGAGCAGGTTGACCACCAGCGAGATCCGCGCCAGCGGCGTCACCTTGGACTGCTCGGGCGCCCACGCCTCGCCGCCGAGCACGCCGTCGAAGTCCCGCCCCTGGCCCCACGGCACGTACTCGTGGGGCATCCACTCCTTGGCGACCTTGAGGTGTCGGTTCAGCTCGTTCTCGACGACCTCTTCGAGGGCCAGGATCAGCTTGGCGTCGCTCCAGGCGGTCGACGCGGGCGGGGCGGTGCGCTGGACGGGTGCGATGGTCACGGCTGGTGCTCCTGTGTGCGGCGTCCGGCGCGTCGGGCGGGGATGGGCCGACGGCGGCGGCGCGGACGGTGGCGGAACGGGGACGGGGGCGGGTGGCACGAGCGCGGAGGCGGACGCGGCGGCCGTCCCGGGTCGACCCACCTACGGCTGCGTAGGTTACGACACCGTAAGTTGTTTCGGCGGCAAAAGACAAGCCGCCCCCTGCCAGCGCTTATGTCGTCTTGACACGACTGGAGGGGGCACGGAGGGCGGTCGGTGATCGGTCGCGCACGGAGCGGCGCGGCCGGGTGCGGCGGCGGGCGTGAACGGCCTCCGCCGCCGCCCGGAGAGGTCCCGGACGACGGCGGAGGGGGGAAGGGCACCGGGAGGGCACCGGAAGGGTCCCGAAGGAACCCTGAAGGAGCCCTGAAGGGCCTGTGGAAGGGGTTCAGCGGGGCGGGAGGCGCTCAGGGCCCGGGGATGCGCACCCGGATCGTGAGGCCGCCACCGGGCCGCGGAGCGGCCTCGATGGTGCCCCCGTGCGCGCGGACCACCGAGCGGACGATGGACAGGCCGAGGCCGACGCCCTTGTCGCTGCGGGTGCGGTCGGCGCCCTTCACCCGGCGGAACGGCTCGAAGATGTGCTCCATCTCGTAGCCGGGCACCACCGGGCCGGTGTTGGAGACGATCAGCTCGCCGACGCCACCCGGGGCCGGGCTGGTGGACATCTCCACCCAGCCGTCCGGGGTGTTGTAGCGCACCGCGTTCTGCAGCAGGTTGAGCGCGATCCGCTCCAGCAGCACGCCGTTGCCGGAGACCGTCACCGGGTGGAGTTCGGAGCGCAGCTCGACCTCGCGGGTCGCCGCCTCCGGCCTCAGCTGCTCCAGGGCCCGCAGGGCGACCTCGGAGAGCTCGACCGGGCGCCGGTCGGTGATCTCGTTGTCGCTGCGGGCGAGCAGCAGCAGGCCCTCGACGAGCTGCTCGCTGCGCTCGTTGGTGGCGAGCAGCGTCTTGCCGAGCTGCTGCACCTCGGGCGAGGCCTCCGGGTCGGCGAGCTGGACCTCCAGCAGGGTCCGGTTGATCGCCAGCGGGGTGCGGAGTTCGTGCGAGGCGTTGGCGACGAAGCGGCGCTGGGAGTCGAAGGACCGGTCGAGCCGGTCCAGCATGTCGTCGAAGGTGTCGGCGAGCTCCTTCAGCTCGTCGTCGGGGCCGTCGAGCTGGATGCGGCGGTGCAGGTCGGAGCCGGCGACCTCGCGGGCGGTGCGGGTGATCCGGCCGAGCGGGCGCAGCACCCGGCCGGCCATCGCGTAGCCGGCCGCGAAGGCGATCACGGCGAGGCAGATCAGGGCGGTGAGGGCCTTGCGCAGCAGGGTGTTGAGGGAGTGCTCGGCCTGGAGGTCCTGGTAGTGGTTGAGCCAGGCGGTGAGTTCGGTCTGGCTGCGGATGACGTCGCCGTCGGGGGTGGTGAGGGAGACACCGGGGCCCAGCCGCAGCGAGGGCAGGGTGGCGTTCTGCATGGCCTCGCGGACGAAGTAGTACATCAGCAGCAGCAGGACGACGCCGGCCATCAGGAACATCCCGCCGTAGAGCAGGGTCAGCCTGATCCGCACGGTGGGGCGCAGCGACAGCCAGGCGAACAGGCCGTCGCCCGGGTGGTAGTGGCTCGCGGTCTCCTGCTCCGCGGCCGCACCCAACGGGGTGCGGGCCTGGTGCCGCGTGACCGGGCCCGGGCCGCCGGCGGGCGCGCCGGGGGCCCCGCCGGCGGGGGGCGGGGTGGTCATGGCCTGTCCTCTCGGGTGCTGCGGTGGGCGGTTGCCGTGCCGGCGGTGCCGGCGGGGCGGGGGCTCGGGCGGGCGGCCGGTGCGGCCGGTCCCGCCGGTGGCCGGGTCAGATGCGGTAGCCGGAGCCGGGCACGGTGACGATGACGGCCGGGTCGCCGAGCTTGCGGCGCAGGGTCATCACGGTGACGCGGACGACGTTGGTGAAGGGGTCGGTGTGCTCGTCCCAGGCCTTCTCCAGGAGCTGCTCGGCGGAGACGACGGCGCCGCCTGCGCGCATCAGCACCTCCAGGACGGCGAACTCCTTGGGAGCGAGCTGGACGGGCTTGCCCTCGCGGAGCACCTCGCGGCGGCCGGGGTCGAGGCTGATGCCGGCGCGCTCCAGCACCGGCGGCAGCGGGACGGTGGCGCGGCGGCCCAGCGCCCGTACCCGGGCGACGAGTTCGCTGAAGGCGAACGGCTTGGGGAGGTAGTCGTCGGCGCCGATCTCCAGGCCCTCGACGCGGTCGCTGATGTCGCCGGAGGCGGTGAGCATGATGACGCGGGTCGCGAGGCCCTGCTCGACGACCCGGCGGCACACGTCGTCGCCGTGGACGAGCGGGAGGTCGCGGTCGAGGACGACCACGTCGTAGTCGTTGACGGCGATCCGCTGCAGGGCCGCCTCCCCGTCGTAGACGACGTCGACGGCCATGGCCTCGCGGCGCAGCCCGGTGGCGACGGCCTCGGCGAGCAGCTGCTCGTCCTCGACGACGAGTACCCGCACGGTGGTTGTCCCTTCATCCGATCGGCCCGGCCGTGCTGTCCGCCCGTGCGGGCCGTGGTGCGCCGGGCGCGGAGCCGCGCCCTGCGGCCAGGCTCCGACGGTGCCTCCATCCTGCCTGGTCCGCGGGTAAAGCAGCTGTAAGCGGCCGATTCCGGGCCGCTGCGGGCTGCTTCCGGTAGGTTGACCTGCGGGGACTTCCCGGGCGTGGGCCGGCCGCCGGGGCGGACCGAAAGCGTTCCCTCCGGTTGGACTGTGACACGGGCAACTTTCCGGCGGCGGGGAGGTTTCCCCGGCGCGCGGTTGGGGAGGACAAGCTCACACGCGATCGCGCCGTGCGCGGATCGCACCCACCCGCCGCGTGCTCATCCGCACCGGATCGGGGGATCACGTCATCGGGAGCGGCCGGCGAGCCGTCTCCGCGCCCACCGGGGCCGGCAGCGTCCGGATCGTTCGGCGTCCCGTGGCACGTCCACCGAACCGGGGAGCATGCGGGCCCGTGCCCGTCCGACACAGCAAGGGGGCCGTATGGACGCCTTCACCGCCGGAATCCTGCAGCGCATACAGAACGCCGAGCAGGATCTCCACCGCGCTCTCGAGTCCGGGGACGAGTTCCTGGCCGAGGTCGAGCAGTCCGAGCTGGAGGACCTGCGTCGGCTGGCCGCCGAGCACGGCGTCGACCCGGTGCACGAGATGCACCGGTCGGCTGCCTGATCCGGCTGCAGGACCGACACCCGCCCCGCCCCCGCGGGGCTCCGCACCACCGGAACCACAGCAGCACCACATCGCAGTTCGAATCAGCGAGCCCTGGCACCTCCCGCGTGCCAGGGCCCATTCACTGCCCGGGCGCACCCGGCCGCGAGGGCTCGCCCTCGGCCCGAAGGGCCCGTCACCGTCCCCCCACGGGGTGGTGGCGGGCCCTTCGCCGTGTCCCGGCCCCCGTCAGCCGTGCCAGGCGCCGAGGGCGTCCAGGCGGTCCTGGAGCGGCTCGAAGACGCCGGGGGCGGCGGCCACGGCGAGGTCGCCGTCGGCGGGCAGGCCGGGGCGGCCCCCGGCCAGGGCGCCGGCCTCGCGGGCGATCAGCAGGCCGGCCGCCATGTCCCAGGGCTTGAGGCCGCGCTCGTAGAAGGCGTCGACCCGGCCGGCCGCGAGGTCGCACAGGTCGACGGCGGCGGCGCCGGCCCGGCGGATGTCGCGGACCTCCGGCATCAGGGCGAGCAGCACCTCGGCCTGGTGGGCCCGTTCGGCCTGCACGTAGTTGAAGCCGGTGGCGACCAGGGCCTGCCCCCACGGGGGGGCGGGGCGCACCGCGAGCGGGCGGCCGTCGAGGTCGGCGCCGCCGCCGCGGACGGCCCGGAAGAGCTCGCCGCGGGCGGGCACCGCGACCACCCCGACGAGCGCCTCGCCGTCCAGTTCGGCGGCCACGCTGACGCCCCAGGAGGGCAGCCCGTAGAGGTAGTTGACGGTGCCGTCGAGCGGGTCGACGACCCAGCGGACGCCGCTGGAGCCGGGCCGGTCGGTGCCCTCCTCTCCGAGGTAGCCGTCCTCGGGGCGGCGGGCGGCGATCAGCTCCTGGACGAGTTTCTCGGAGGCGAGGTCCATCTCGGTGACCACGTCGACGGGGCTGCTCTTGGTGGCGGCCACGCCGAGGTCGGCCGGGCGGCCGCGGTGCAGCAGCTCGCCCGCGGCGCGGGCGGCCTCCTCGGCGACGGCGAGCAGTTCGGCCGCGAGCGGGTGGATCGGCGGCGGGTCGGTCGGCACGGTGCCGGTCACGCGGGGTCCTCCCGGGTTCGGGGTGCTGGTCACTGTTCGGCGGCCGCGGGCCGGGGGGCGCGCGGGTTGGGGCAGCAGGCCGCGGCGCAGACGTCGTGGCTGGGGCCGAGGGCGCCGAGGGCGCGGCGTTCGACCGCGGCGCCGCGTTCGACCGCGGCGCGCTCCAGGACGAGTTCGCGGACGGCGGCGGCGAACCGCGGGTCCGCGCCGACGGTGGCCGCGCGGGCGACCGGCAGGCCGAGCTCGGCGGCCTTCGCGGCGGCCTCGGTGTCGAGGTCGTACTTGACCTCCATGTGGTCGGAGACGAAGCCGATCGGCACGATCACCGCCGCGGGCGCGCCTGCGGCGTGGAGCTCCTCCAGCCGGTCGCAGACGTCCGGCTCCAGCCAGGGGACGTGCGGGGCGCCGCTGCGGCTCTGGTAGACGAGCTCCCAGGGGCGGTCGGCGGCGCCGGTGGCCCCGGCGACGGCCTCCGCGACCAGCCGGGCGACGTCGAGGTGCTGGGCGACGTAGGCGCCGCCGGGGGTGCCGCGGGCCGGGTCGTCGGGGGCGCCGGAACTGTCGGCCATGGCGTTCGGTACGGAGTGCGTGGTGAACACGAGATGCGCCCCGGCGCGGACCTCCTCGGGCAGTTCGCCGAGGGCGGCGAGGGTCGCGTCGATCATCGGGCCGACGAAGCCGGGGTGGTTGTAGAAGTGCCGGAGCTTGTCGACGCGCAGCGTGGGCAGGCCGTCGCGGGCGAGGCCGGCGAGGGCGTCGGCGAGGTTCTCGCGGTACTGGCGGCAGCCGGAGTAGCCGGCGTAGGCGCTGGTGGCGAGGGTGAGCACCCGGCGGTGGCCGTCGGCGGCGATCTCCTTCAGGGTGTCGGCCAGGTAGGGCGCCCAGTTCCGGTTGCCCCAGTAGACCGGCAGGTCGAGACCGTGGTCGGCGAAGTCCTTGCGCAGCGCGGCCAGCAGCTCGCGGTTCTGTTCGTTGATCGGGCTGACCCCTCCGAACAGGAAGTAGTGCTTGCCGACCTCGACGAGACGCTCCTTGGGGATGCCCCGGCCGCGGGTGACGTTCTCCAGGAACGGCACGACGTCCTCTGGTCCCTCCGGGCCGCCGAAGGAGAGCAGCAGCAGCGCGTCGTAGGGGGCGTGGTCGGTGGAGGTGCGCGAGTCGGGCATGGCTCCGATCCTGCCACCCGGCGGTGTCCGGCCGGTGACGGGCCACCCGTCCGCCGGCAAATGTCTTCGCGGGCAGGTGCAGGCTGTTCGTAAGCTGTCCATACGAACGACGTTCCTTACCCACTCCTGCGGAGCACCAGTGCTGTCCAGCTACCGCCAGATCTTCGCCGCTCCCGGCAGTCTGGCCTTCTCCTCCAGCGGCTTCGTGTCGCGCCTGCCGATCTCGATGACCGGCATCGGCATCGTCACGATGCTCGCCCAGCTCCGCGGTTCGTTCGGGATCGCCGGTGCGGTCTCCGCCGTCCTCGCGGTGTCCGCGGCGGTGCTCGGCCCGCAGGTCTCCCGTCTGGTCGACCGGTACGGGCAGCGGCGGGTCGCCCTGCCGGCCAC
The DNA here is from genome assembly GCF_025655475.1 of Kitasatospora sp. DSM 101779. Lineage (GTDB taxonomy): Bacteria > Actinomycetota > Actinomycetes > Streptomycetales > Streptomycetaceae > Kitasatospora. The sequence goes on from NZ_JAHTIK010000001.1 coordinate 2,793,508, forward strand.
CGCGGTGACCATGGCCGCCGCGACCGGTCTGCTGGCCAGCGCCCGGCTCGGCGCCCCCGACTGGACGCTGTTCCTCTTCGCGGCCGGCATGGGCGTCATGCCGAGCACCGGCTCGATGGTCCGCGCCCGCTGGGCGCACCTGTACAGCGACCGGCCCGACCGGCTGCACACCGCGTACTCCTTCGAGGCGGTGATGGACGAGGTCTGCTTCATCGTCGGGCCGATCCTGTCCATCGGGCTCGCCACCTCGCTCTTCCCGGAGGCCGGCGTCGCCCTGGCGGGTGTCTTCCTGCTGGTCGGCGTGGTGTGGTTCACCGCGCAGCGGTCCACCGAGCCGCCCGTCCACCCGGCCTCGCACCACGAGGGCGGCTCGGCGATCCGCTCGGCGGGGCTGCAGGTGCTGGTGCTGACCTTCGTCGCCACCGGGGCGATCTTCGGCGCGGTCGAGGTGGTCACCGTCGCCTTCGCCAAGGAGCAGGGCCACACCGCCGCCTCCAGCCTGGTGCTCGCCGTGTACGCGCTGGGCTCCTGCCTGGCCGGGGTGGTCTTCGGCGCGTTCAAGCCGCGCGGGTCGCTGGCCGGGCGGTTCCTCGGCGGGGTCGGTGCGATGGCGGCCGGCATGCTGCCGCTGGTGGTGGCCGCCGCGCTGCTGCACGGCACGGCCGGTCTGGTCGGCATCGGCGCCGCGCTGTTCGTCGCGGGCCTGTCCATCTCCCCGACGATGATCACCGCCATGGCGCTGGTGGAGCGGCTCGTCCCGGCCGCCAAGCTCACCGAGGGGATGACCTGGACGACCACCGGTCTCGCGATCGGCGTCGCGATCGGCTCCTCGGTGGCGGGCTGGGTGGTGGACGCCGCCGGCGCCGCCACCGCCTACTGGGTGCCCGTCACGGCCGCCCTGCTGGCCGCGGTCGCCGCCCTGGCCGGGCTGCCCCGGCTGCGCGGCGGGCTGCGGTCCCCCGAACCGGAGCCGATACGCACCCCCGCGGCCCGGTGACCACGGGCCGAACGGGGACCTTCGGGGCATGGACCGGCGGCACCCGAGTGACTACGCTCACCCTACCCACTGGTAGTTCGTGAGCAGGAGGCACTCGGCATGCCCCACGGCACCACCACCGGCACCTGGCGCAACTGGGCCGGCAACCAGACCGCCCGGCCCGCCCGCGTGGTCACGCCCGGCTCCGCCGAGGAGATCGCCGAGACGGTGCGCCGGGCCGCCGAGCAGGGGCAGCGGGTCAAGGCCGTCGGCTCCGGCCACTCGTTCACCGCGATCGCCTCGGCCGGCGACGCCGTGCTCGTCCGCCCGGACGCACTGACCGCCGTCCGCTCGCTGGACCGCGAGGCCGGCACGGTCACCGTCGAGTCCGGGCTGCCGCTCTCCCGCCTCAACCGGCTGCTCGCCGCCGCCGGGCTGTCGCTGACCAACATGGGCGACATCGAGGTGCAGACCGTCGCCGGCGCCACCAGCACAGGCACCCACGGCACCGGCCGGGACTCCGGCTCGCTCGCCGCGCAGATCCGCGCGGTGGAGATCGTCCTCGCCGACGGCAGCGTCCGCACCTGCTCCCCCGCCGAGGACCCGGAGCTCTTCCAGGGCGCCCGGCTCGGCCTCGGCGCCCTCGGCGTGGTCAGCGCGCTGACCTTCGCCGTGGAGCCGGCCTTCCTGCTGACCGCGCACGAGAAGCCGATGCGCTTCGACGAGGTGCTGGCCGGCTTCGACGACCTGGCCTCGGGCAACGAGCACTTCGAGTTCTACTGGTTCCCGCACACCGATCTGTGCACCACCAAGCGGAACAACCGCAGCGCGGGCCCGGCCGCGCCGCTGCCGGGATTCCGGGCCTGGCTGGACGACGACTTCCTGTCCAACACCGTCTGGGAGGGCGTCTGCCGGTTCGGCCGGCGCTTCCCCGCGACGATCCCGGCCATCGCCCAGGTCGCCGGCCGGGCCTGGTCGGAGCGCACCTACACCGACACCGCGTACAAGGTGTTCACCAGCCCGCGCAAGGTCCGCTTCATCGAGATGGAGTACGCCGTGCCGCGGGAGGCCGCGACCACCGTGCTGCGCGAGCTCAAGGCGCTGGTGGAGCGCTCCGACTGGCGGATCAGCTTCCCGGTGGAGGTCCGGGTGGCGCCCGCCGACGACCTGTGGCTGTCCACCGCGAGCGGCCGCGACAGCGTCTACATCGCCGTCCACCTCTACCGGGGCACCGCGGACAGCGGCTACTTCACCGAGGTGGAGCGGCTCATGACGGCCCACCAGGGCCGCCCGCACTGGGGCAAGCTGCACACCCGGGACGCCGAGTACCTCGCCGGTGCGTACCCGCACTTCGGCGACTTCACGGAGCTGCGGGACAAGGTCGACCCGGGTCGGGTGTTCGCCAACGACTACCTCCGCCGGGTGCTCGGGGACTGACGGAGGATCGGAAGCAGTTTCCTCGGTCACGTGCCGGAGACTCGAACAATTCTGTCGATCCTGCACGGCACGGGACACAACGGGCGAAATTCTGCTTCGACCCGGTCGATATATGTGAAGATGATCACCGTTCGGCGATCGAGAACCGCTCTACGGTGTGGCCGCTCTTGAGATTCCGGTGAATCGGGGGAGACTTGAGCGGCGAGCCGCCCCGCTGGGTGCCACGAATGGAGTACTGTTCGTTGGGCCTGAGCCTTCGGCGTTCCTGTTGACTGCCCGTCTGACAGCGGCCGAGGGGCCCGGGCGCGACGTCGACCGGCGACGTGGCGAACAGGCAACCGTGCCACAGCGGCGTGCCCGGGCGTGAGCCCGACACGCCGGGTAACTCTGCAAGGTTGTGGCCAGTCGCAGGCGGGCAGGCCACACTCAGTACGGGAGCAGCGACGCAGGTGACGTCGGCAGGCACCACCCGGGAGGTAACCGTGCCCGAACTGCGCGTCGTGGCCGTCAGCAACGACGGCACACGGCTGGTGCTCAAGGCTGCCGACAGCACGGAGTACACCCTTCCCATCGACGAGCGGCTGCGCGCCGCCGTCCGCGGCGACCGGCCGCGCCTCGGCCAGATCGAGATCGAGGTCGAGAGCCACCTGCGGCCCCGTGACATCCAGGCGCGGATACGAGCCGGTGCCTCCGCGGAGGAGGTCGCACAGGCCGCGGGGATCTCCGTCGAGAGGGTCCGCCGCTTCGAGGGCCCGGTGCTGGCCGAACGCGCCTTCATGGCCGAGCGCGCCCGCAAGACCGCGATCCGCCGGCACGGCGAGTCCACCGGCCCGCAGCTCGGCGAGGCGGTCGCCGAGCGGCTGACCCTGCGCGCCGCCGAGAAGGACACCGAGCGGTGGGACTCCTGGCGCCGCGACGACGGCACCTGGGAGGTCATCCTCAGCTACCGCGCGGACGGCGAGCACCGCCGCGCCAGCTGGACGTACGACCCCCCGCGCCGGCTGGTCCAGCCGAACGACGACGAGGCGCGCGCCCTGATCGGCGAGAACGTCGACCGCGACGAGGACTCGGTCTTCCCGTTCATCCCGCGGATCGCCCGGCTCCCCCAGGAGCGGCCGGCCCGCGCGATGATCGAGCGGCCCTCCGCCGACCGGATCATGTCCGGCCGGGAGGTCCGCGAGGCCCGGGAGGCGTCCGCGGAGAACCGCGACTCGCTGACCAGCCTGCTCGACGTGGTGCCCGCCTACCGCGGCGACCTCGCGATCGGCCCCGCACCGGAGCCGGTCACCGCCGAGGAGCCGGAGGAGGCCGAGGAGCCGGCCGCGCCCGCCGCCAGCGTCGGCGCCGGTTCGGCCTACGCCGACATCCTCATGCCGCGGGCGGTCGCCCCGCACCGCGAGCGACTGGTCGGCACCACCGACCGGCAGGCCGAGGCCGACGGCGTCCGCCCCGGCCGCCGCGCCACCGTGCCCAGCTGGGACGAGATCGTCTTCGGCAGCCGGCGCAAGAAGCAGGAGTAGCCGGGCCACGAACAGGTCGGGGCGGCCACCCGTACGGGAGGCCGCCCCTTCTGTGCGCTCAGCCCGGGAGCTCCCCGGTCGCCGCCGGACGCGCCGGGTCGCCCGACCACTCGCTCCACGACCCCGGGTACAGCGCCGCACCGGTGATCCCCGCGCTCTCCAGTGCCAGCAGCTCGTGCGCCGCCGTCACCCCCGACCCGCAGTACACGCCGAGCGGCACCGAGCCGTCCGCGCCGAGCGCCGCGAAGCGGGCCGCCAGCTCCGCCCGCGGACGGAAGGTGCCGTCCGCCCTCACGTTCTCGGTCGTCGGCGCCGACACCGCGCCCGGGACGTGCCCCGCCCGCGGATCGATCGGCTCCACCTCGCCCCGGTACCGCTCGCCCGCCCGGGCGTCCAGCAGCACGCCCTTGCGCGCCAGCTCCGCCGCGCCGTCCGCGTCCACCGTCGGCAGCGACCCCGGCGCGGGCACGAAGTCGCCCGCCCCGTCGGCCGGCCGCTCCACCGACTCGGGCCGGCCCGCCGCCCGCCACGCCGCCAGACCGCCGTCCAGCACCCGCACCCCGTCGTGCCCCGCCCAGCGCAGCAGCCACCAGGCCCGCGCCGCCGACGTCGCCGGCCCCGCGTCGTACACCACCACCGCACGGCCCGCCGACACCCCGGCCCGGCGCAGCGCCGCACCCAGCACCTCCGGATCGGGCAGCGGATGCCGGCCCGCCGGCCCCGGCGCGGCGGCCAGCTCGGTGTCCAGGTCCAGGTAGTGCGCACCGGGAAGATGCCCGGCCGCGTACTCGCCCGCACCGGGCGGGCCGCCCAACTGCCAGCGGACGTCGAGCAGGACGGGCGGCAGCGGCCCCGCCAGGGCGGCGGCCAGCTCGTCGACGGAGATCAGCGGGGAAACACCCGAAGAGGTCATGCCTGCCATTGTGGCAAGCCGCGGCGCCCCCGAGGGACCGTCAGCCCTCGAACGGCAGCACGTCCGGGGAGAGCACCGACGCCCGGGCCGTCGCCGCCGTCAGCCGCCGCCGGTGGTGGCGCCGGCACAGCACCTCGTAGCCGATCTGGTCCTCCGAGACCGCCACGTCCCCGACCACCACCTGCGCGCCCTCGACGACCATCACCCCGCCGACCGTCCGCGCGTTGTGCGTCGCCCGCGCCCCGCACCAGCAGAGCGCCTCCACCTGCAGCACCTCGACCCGGTCCGCCAGCTCGATCAGCCGCTGCGAGCCCGGGAACAGCTTCGTCCGGAAGTCCGTCGTGATGCCGAACGTGTAGACGTCAATGCCGAGTTCGTCCACCACCCGGGCCAACTGGTCGATCTGCTCCGCCGAGAAGAACTGCGCCTCGTCGCAGATCAGGTAGTCCGCTTTGCCGCCCGCCGACAGCAGGTGCACCACGTGCGCCTGGAAGTCGAAGTCGTCGGCGACCTCCACCGCGTCCGCGCGCAGCCCCAGCCGGCTGGAGATCGTCGCCGCGCCCGCCCGGTCGTGCCGGGTGAAGATGATGCCCTGGCGGCCGCGCGCCGCGTGGTTGTGGTCCATCTGCAGCGCCAGCGTCGACTTGCCGCAGTCCATCGTGCCCGAGAAGAACACCAGTTCAGCCATGGGTGGGACGAGGGCCTTTCGATCGTGGGAAGAACGGTGCGGACAGCATCAGGTACGGACGTCGAGCAGCGGCACCAGCTGCTCCACCGCGGTCATCGACCCGTGCAGGCCGACCATCGAGGACTCCCCCGGCTCGTTCCGCGAGGCGATCACCGCGATGTCGTCGCGCGCCGCCGCCACCACGTCACCGATCCGCGGCAGCACCCGCTCGTCCACCACCGGACCGAACCAGCCCGCCGCCACCGCCTGCTCCCGGGTGGCCACCCACATCCGGTCGCCCAGCACCTCGCTCCAGACCGTGTGCACGTCCGCCGCCGCACCCGGCACCGCGTACACGTGCCGCGCCCGGCCCTCGCCGCCCAGCAGCGCCACGCCCGCCGACAGCTCCCAGTCCTCGTCGAAGTCGACCCGGTCCTCCGGCGCGATGTCGATCATGCCGTGGTCAGCCGTCACGTACAGCGCCGACCGCGGCGGCAACTGCTCGGCCAGCCGCTTCACCAGCCGGTCCACCGTGTTCAGCGTCATCCGCCACTCGTCCGAGTCCACACCGAACCGGTGCCCCGCCCCGTCCAGCTCGCTCACGTACGTATACACCAGCGCACGGTCGTTCTCCGCCAGCCAGCCCGCCGCCAGGTCCATCCGCTCCTCGCCGGTCGTCCGGCCGAGGAACGTCCCGCCCGAGAGCGCCACCTGCGTCAACGGCGTCTGCGCGAACAACGGTGACGACACCTGCGCCGTCGCCACGCCCGCCTGCGCCACCCGCTCGAACACCGTCGGATGCGGCTGCCACTCCCGCGGCGGCACCGGCGGCACCCAGCGCAGCTGGTTCATCAGCTCGTTCCGGCCCGGGACCCGCACCGTGTACCCGGCCAGGCCGTGCACCCCCGGCGTCAGACCCGTCCCCACCGAGGCCAGCGAGGTCGCCGTCGTCGACGGGAACCCCGCCGTGATCGGACTCGCCCCCGCCGACAGCGACGTCAGGAACGGCGCGTACTCCGGATGCCGGCGCACGAGCTCCCAGCCCATGCCGTCCACCAGGAACACGCACACCCGGTCCGCCGGCTCCAGCAGCAGCCCGCTCTCGAAACCGGGCACGCCGAGGCCCGCCGCCACGGCCGGCAGCAGATCCGCCAGCGAACCGCAGCCGTACGCCGGAGCCGGAGCGTCCGAAGGATCCAGAATCTCGAAAGCGTCGTAACCGAGCATGCGTGACGGCGGCCTCAGACCCGGTCGGCGATCGTCGCCTCGGACAGCGCCCGCGCGAACACCAGCGCCTGCGCCACCGTCTCCGGACCGTCGCCCGCCTCCGACACGCGCAGCGACAGGTCGTCCGCCGTCGCCGAACCCGTGTACCCGTGGTCCGCGTCGCAGTTCGGATCCGAACAGCCCGCAGGCTCCAGGTCCAGCCGCTGCACCGCACCCCAGCCGATCGTCAGCACCACCTCGCGCGGCAGCGTCCCCGGCGTGTACGTCTCCGGATTCGCCACCATGCGGCTCAGCACCACCGAGTTGATCCGGTCCAGCCGGACGCTCTCGGTCGAGGTCGTCGCGTACGGGACGGGAGTCGCCGCATCGCCGTTCTGCTCGTCCGTGTGGCTCACCACGAAGCGCGACGGCGTCAGCACCAGCACCGTCACGTGCCGGCGCACCTCGTTCGCGTCGAACGTCGTCTCCTGGTGGACCAGGTAGGAGCTGATCGGCTCGGGGCCCACCGCGGACTCCACGGCCTCGGACACCAGGGCCGGGTAGTAGCCGCTGCGCTCGATCGCGGACCGCAGGTCCTGCGTGGTGGTGGTACCGGTCTTGGCCATGTCTCCATCCTGGCATGTCCCGCCGACGAAGCGGGCGGCACTGCGCCGAGCTTCCGGACCCGCCTTGCCGGGCCCGCCCTGCGGGGGGCTGGTCAGCGCCGCCGAGCGGCGCAGCCAAGCAAGGTTACAGGCTGCTCATCGCCCGCGGACCCAGATCCGTCCGCACCGGCAGCGGCGCGATCCGCACCACCGCCCCCAGCACCGCCAGGCCCTGCGGCGCCACCACCACCGGCTCCAGATCCACCGACGCCACCTCCGGCAGGTCGTCCACCAGCCGCGACACCCGCAACAGCAGCTCCTCCAACGCCCCCGTGTCCACCGGATCCGCCCCCCGCCAGCCGAACAGCAGCGGAGCCGCCCGAACCTCCCGGATCAGCGCCGCCACGTCCCGGTCCGTCGCCGGCACCAACCGGTGCGCCAGATCGCCCAGCAGCTCCGCCGGCGCCCCCGCCAGGCCGAAGCTCAGGATCGCGCCCACCGCCGGATCCACCGCCGCACCGATCACCGTGTCCACCCCGCGCGGCGCCAGCTGCTGAACCACCAGCCGCGCCTGCGCCGCCCCGCCCAGCAGCGCGTCCAACTCCCGGTGGGCCCGCCGCAGCCCCTCCTCGCCGTCCAGGTCCAGCCGGACGCTCCCCAGGTCCGGCCGGTGCCGCAGGTGGTCCGCCGTGGCCTTCAACGCCACCGGGTACCCCAACCGCCGCGCCGCCCGCACCGCCGACTCCTCGTCCGGCGCCGGCAGCACCGGCCGCACCGCGATCCCGTAGCAGCCCAGCAGCGCCTCCGCGTCCGCATCCGGCAACGTGAACCGGGCACCGCCCGGCTGCGTCCGAGCCGCCACCGCCAGCCGCGTCCCCAGCGCCCCCTCCACCAGCGCCCGCGCCCTCGCCTCGTCGACCCCCGCCAGCTCCGGGATCCGCGCCGTCCGCTCCGCCTCCGCGCTGCGCCGCCGCCACTCGGCGTAGTGCACCGCGTTCGCCAGGGCGTGCACCGCCCGCTCCGGCGCCGGGAACGACGGGATCCGCCCCGCCCGCAACCGCTCCGCCAGACCCCCCAGCGCCAGGTGCGTCAGCAGCAGCGGCTTGCCCAGCTCCCGCGCCCGCACCCCCGCGTCCAGCAGCGCCGCCGCGACCTCCGGCTCGTCGTCCGGCTCCGGCGCACCGCCGCCGTGCACCCCGATCGGCGGGATCGCCACCGCGATCACCGCGTCCACCCCCGGATCGCCCAGCGCCGTCCCCAGCGCGATCCGGAAGTTCTCCCCCGTCGCCGCCGTCGTCAGGTCCACCGGCGAGCGCGGCCGCAGGCCGCTGCCCAGGCACGCGTCGTACGTCAACAGGCCCAGCGAATCCGAATTCCCCACCACCGCCACCCGGTCGCCCGCCGGCAGCGGCTGCCCCGCCAGCAGCTCCCCCGTGTCGAACAGATCGGTGATCGTCTCCACCCGCACCACCCCTGCCTGCCGGAACAGCGCGTCCACCGTCGCGTCCCGCAGCCGGCTCGACGCCGGCTGCACCGCGTGCCCCGGCGGCAGGCTCCCCGTGTGCCGCGCGCCCTTCACCACCACCACCGGCTTCGACGCCGCCAGCCGCCGCGCGATCCGCGTGAACTTCCGCGGATTGCCGAACGACTCCATGTACATCAGCACCACCTCGGTGGCGGCGTCCTCCTCCCAGAACTGCAGCATGTCGTTGCCCGACAGGTCCGCCCGGTTCCCCACCGAGGCGAACGACGACACCCCGAGACCCCGCCGGTGCGCGGCCTCCAGCAGCGCCACCCCGATCGCCCCCGACTGGCAGAACACCCCGAACGGGCCGCGGGCCGGCAGCACCGGCGCCAGCGACGCGTTCAGCGGCCGCTCCGGATCCGTCGACACCAGCCCGAACGCGTTCGGGCCCACCACCCGCATCCCCGCCGCCCGCGCCTGCCGCACCAGCGCCCGCTGCCGGTCCCGCCCCTCCGGGCCGGTCTCCGCGTACCCGGCCGTCACCACCACCAGGCCCTGCACCCCGTGCGCACCGCAGTCCGCCACCACCGCCGGCACCGCCGCCTCCGGCACCGCCACCAGCGCCAGGTCCACCGGCCCCGGGATCTCCAGCAGCGACCGGTGCACCGGCACCCCGTCCAGCACCGTCCCGACCGGCGCGCTCCGGTTCACCGCGTACACCTCGCCGCGGAACCCGGCCAGGCTGCGCAGCAGGCCGCGCCCGACCGACTGCGGATTGCGCGACACCCCGACCACCGCCACCGAGCGCGGCGTCAGCAGCCGCTGCACCGAGCGGGCCTCGGCCCGGTGCTCCCGGCCGCGCATCACCGCCAGCGAGGCCGCCGTCGGCTCCAGGTCGAACTCCAGGTGCACCACGCCGTCGGCGAAGCTGCGGTGCTGGGTGTAGCCGGCGTCGGTGAAGACCTTCACCATCTTGCGGTTCTCCGGCAGTACCTCCGCGGTGAACCGGCGGATGCCGCGTTCCTGGGCGACCGCCGCGATGTGCTCCAGCAGCGCCGAGGCGACCCCGCGCCCCTGGTGGGCGTCCTGCACCAGGAAGGCCACCTCGGCGTCCGTGCCTGTGGTCGAGGGGCGGCCGTTCCCGTCGATCCGGTCGTAGCGGACGGTGGCGATGAACCGGTCCCGCACCACCGCCGCGAGGCCCACCCGGTTCACGTAGTCGTGGTGGGTGAAGCGCCGCACGTCCTTGTCGGAGAGCCGCGGGTACGGGGCGAAGAAGCGGAAGTACTTCGACCGGTCGGAGACCTGGTCGTAGAACTCGACCAGCCGCTCGGCGTCGGACGGAGTGATCGGCCGGATCCGGGCCGCGCCGCCGTCGCGCAGCAGGACGTCGGCCTCCCAGTGCTGCGGGTAGCCGGTCTCGTCGGCCCGGTCGGTGCTCGGTTCGGTGCTCGGTTCGGTGCTCGGTTCGGTGCTCGGTTCGGTGCTCGGTTCGGTGCTCGGTTCGGTGCTCGGTTCGGTGCTCGGTGAAGTCCCGGAGTCGTCCACAACCGCCAGGTTATCCGGCGGGGCCCGCGGCGAGCCGCCCGGCGCCGGCCGACCGGCGGTTCCCGACCGGCGGGGCCAAGGTGGGACTGCCGGTCGCCGCACCGTTCCGGACGTGCGACGGACGTGCGACACTGGTCTAGACAACTGGCTCCACCCAGCACCGAAAGGCACGTCCCATGGCAGAGCGCCGCGTCACCGTCGGTTGGGCCGAAGGCCTCCACGCCCGTCCCGCCTCCATCTTCGTCCGCGCCGTCACCTCCACGGGCGTGCCCGTCACCATCGCCAAGGACGGCGGCAACCCCGTGAACGCCGGCTCCATGCTCGGCCTGCTCGCCCTCGGTGCCGCGGGCGGCGAGACCGTGGTCCTGGTCTCCGAGGCCGACGGCGCCGACCAGGCCCTCGACCGCCTCGCCAAGCTCGTCCAGGAGGGCCTCGACGAGCTCCCCGCGGCCTGACCCGCGGACCGACACGACGAAGGGGTGCACCACGGCGTTCCCGCCGGGTGCACCCCTTCGCGTTCCTCCGCTCCGGCTAGAACACCGACCAGCCGGTCGCGGTGGTCAGCGCGTCCAGCGCCGCCACCCCCAGCACCGAGTTCCCCGCCGCGTCCAGGCCCGGGCTCCACACGCACACCGCGCCCCGGCCCGGCAGCACCGCCAGCACGCCACCGCCGACGCCGCTCTTGCCCGGCAGTCCCACCCGGTACGCGAACTCCCCCGCCGCGTCGTACGTCCCGCAGGTCAGCATCACCGCGTTGATCCGCTTCGCCTCGCTGCGGGTCAGCAGCCGCGAACCGTCCACCCGCACCCCGTGCCGCGCGAGGAACAGGCCCGCCAGCGCGAGGTCCCGGCAGCTCGCCGTGATCGCGCAGTGCGCGTAGTAGTGCGCCAGCACGCTGTCCACCGGGTTGCGCAGGTTCCCGTAGCTCGCCATGAAGTGCGCCATTGCCGCGTTGCGGTGCCCGTGCCGCGCCTCCGAGGCCGCCACCGTGTCGTCCGTGGCCACCGCGTCGTTCCCGGACTCCCGCCGCAGGAACTCCCGGACGGCACCCACCGCATCGCCCGTCAGCTCCAGCAGACGGTCCGTCACCACCAGGGCCCCCGCGTTGATGAACGGATTGCGCGGGATCCCCTGCTCGGTCTCCAGCTGCACCAGCGAGTTGAACGGGTTCCCGGACGGCTCCCGGCCCACCCCGCGCCACAGCCCGTCGTCGCCCTCCGCCAGCGCGAGCGCCAGCGTGAACAGCTTCGACACCGACTGGATCGAGAACGGCTCCTCGTAGGAGCCCACCCCGAAGACGCCGCCGTCCACCGTCGCGATCGCCATCCCGAAGGCCTCCGGATCGGCCTGCGCCAGCGCCGGGATGTAGTCCGCCGCCCGCCCGCGCGCCGGTGCCGCGAGGGCGGTCTCCATCGATTCCCGCAGAAGTCCCTGGTAGTCCACGCGGCCATTGTGTCCCCGGCCTCCCGCAGCACCCCGCCCGGGTCCGGAATCCGACATTTCGACTCGAGGACAACCACACCATCGGATGATCCGCCAACGAACCGCCGCACTGCGGGCACCAGCAGACGGAGTTCGGCGCCATGACCGGATTCGACCTCGAAAACCCCGACCACGCCTACATGTTCGGCTTCCTCCAGGCGGACGGGCACCTGTACGCCGGCACCCGCAACCGCGGACGAATCAGCGTGGAACTGTCCGCGCGCGACTCGCCCCTCCCGGAGGCGTTCCAGCGGGATCCGCCCCTGGCCCGGCAGCATCCGCCACCGCACCCGGGCCACCGACTTCGCCAACGAGCACGTCTCGGTCATCTGGACCGCCCACGCCCGGGAGTTCCGTGAGCGCCTCGTCGAACTGGGCCTTCCGGCCGGCCGCAAGTCGCACACCGTGGCACCGCCCGAGCACCCCTTCCCGGAACGCGACCACCTGCGCGGGCTGATCGACGCCGACGGGTCACTGGGGCGCACGGCCAAGGACCTGCCCCATGTGGGTCCGACCACCGCGAGCGAATCACCGGCGGACTTCTTCTGCCGCAACGCCCGAAGGCCGGGGTGCGCTGCCCGCGCACCCCGGCCTGAGCTCAACCCTTCACGCAGACGACCTGCTTGAGGTGGGCGACCACCTCGACCAGGTCGCGCTGCTGGTCCATCACCTTCTCGATGGACTTGTACGCACCCGGGATCTCGTCGACGACGCCCGAGTCCTTGCGGCACTCCACGCCCTTGGTCTGCTCGACCAGGTCGCGGGTGGTGAACCGCTTCTTGGCCGCGGTGCGGCTCATCTTGCGGCCGGCGCCGTGCGAGGCCGAGTTGAACGCGGCGTCGTTGCCGAGACCACGGACGATGTACGAACCGGTGCCCATCGAGCCCGGGATGATCCCGTAGTCGCCGGAGCCGGCCCGGATCGCCCCCTTGCGGGTGACCAGCAGGTCGACGCCGTCGTACCGCTCCTCCGCCACGTAGTTGTGGTGGCAGCTGATCATCTGGTCGAAGGCCACCTTCGCCTTCGGGAACTCCCGCCGGACGACGTCCTGGAAGAGCGCCATCATGATCGCGCGGTTGCGCTTGGCGTAGTCCTGCGCCCAGAACAGGTCCTGGCGGTAGGCGTTCATCTGCGGGGTGTCCGCGATGAACACCGCGAGGTCGCGGTCGATCAGGCCCTGGTTGTGCGGCAGCGAGCGGGCGACGCCCATGTGGTGCTCGGCGAGCTCCTTGCCGATGTTGCGCGATCCGGAGTGCAGCATCAGCCAGACCGAACCGGTCGCATCGACACATACCTCGATAAAATGATTTCCGGATCCGAGCGAACCCATCTGCTGCGCAGCCCGCTCGCGCTTCCAGAGGACCTCGGGGGCGATGCCGTCGAAGCCGTCCCAGAAGCGGTCCCAGCCGCCGGTGGCGAGGCCGTGCAGCTTGCCCGGGTCGACCGGGTCGGTGTGCAGGCCGCGGCCGACCGGGATGGCCTGCTCGATCTTGGAGCGGAGCCGGGACAGGTCGTCCGGCAGGTCCTTCGCGGTCAGCGAGGTCCTGACCGCGGTCATGCCGCAGCCGATGTCCACGCCGACCGCGGCCGGGCAGACGGCGCCCTTCATGGCGATCACGGAGCCGACCGTCGCGCCCTTGCCCAGGTGGACGTCCGGCATCACGGCGAGGCCGTGCAGCCACGGGAGCGAGCTGATGTTGCGCAGCTGCTGCATGGCCTGGCCCTCGACGGTGGCCGGGTCGGTCCACATCCGGATGGGCACGCGGATGCCGGGTACCTCGGTGTACGACATGGTGGTTCGACCTCCACAGGTCGCTTGTTTCCAGCGTAGGGGGGTGCCGCGCGATGGGTCCCGGCGCGGCTCGGGGAAGTCCGTGGGGCCGCGCTCAGGCGGTGGTGCGGCCGGAGGACGGTCGTGGGGAGCATCGGTAGTCGCGCTCGACCCGCATGGTGACCGCCTCCTCTCGCGCTGTGTGCTTCGGCCGCGGTGTGCGGCTGCGGGAGTATCTACCCACGCCGGCTCGGTGCCGCGCAATGCAATAAAGGGCGCGGGCCCGGCGGAGCTGATGCTCCGCCGGGCCCGCGCCGCCGTACGTCAGTTGGCGACGACGGTGACCTCGCCGATGCCGAGGTCGCGGACGGCGTCGCCGATCACGGCGGCGTCGCCGACCAGCACGGTGACCAGGCGGTCCGGCGGGAAGGCGGCGACGACGGCCTCGGTGGCGGCCTCGGTGCCGAGTTCGGCGAGCTGCCGGTAGACCTCGGCCTGGTAGTCGTCGGGCAGGTACTGCTCGACCTGGTCGGCGAGGGTGGCGGCGACCGAGCCGGCCGTCTCGTACTTCAGCGGGGCGACGCCGACGAGGAACTGCACGGCCTCGTCGCGCTCGGCGTCGGTGAGGCCCTCCGCGGCGAGGGTGCGCAGGATCGTCCAGGTGTCGGCGAGGGCCGGCGCGGTGGAGGCGGTGTCGACGGAGCCGCTGATGGCGAGCAGCGCGCGGCCGGAGCCGTCGGCGGCGGAGCGCAGCGGCTGGGCGAAGGCGCGGACGCCGTAGGTGTAGCCCTTCTCCTCGCGCAGGACGCGGTCGAGCCGGGAGGTGAGGGTGCCGCCGAGGCAGTAGGTGCCGAGGATCTGGGCGGCCCAGGTGGGGTCGTGGCGGTCGGGGCCGATGCGGCCGATCAGGAGCTGGGTCTGGACGGAGCCGGGCCGGTCGACGATGATCACGCGGCCCTTGTCGTCGGCGGCGACGGGGGCGTGGACGGAGGGCTCGGCGGCGTCGGCCGTCCAGGTGCCGAGGGTGTTCTCGAGGAGGGCGGGGAGGTCGGTGCCGGTGAGGTCGCCGACGACGACGGCGGTGGTGGTGCCGGGCCGGACGTGGGCCCGGTAGAAGGCGTGGACCGCGGCCCGGTCGATGGTGCGCACGGTGTCGGCGGTGCCGCTGCGGGGGCGGGAGAGCCGGTCGGTGGCGTCGAAGAGGGCGGCGTAGAGGGCCTTGGCGGCGCGCCGGGCGGGGTTGGCGAGTTCGTGGGTGATCTCGTCGAGCCGGTTGGCGACCAGTCGTTCGATCTCGTCCTCGGGGAGGGCGGGGGCGCGGAGGGCGTCGGCGAGGAGGGTGAGGCCGCGTTCCAGGCGGGAGGCGGGGACTTCGAGGCTGACGCGGATGGCGGGGTGGTCGGCGTGGGCGTCGAGGGTGGCGCCGGCGCGTTCGAGTTCACCGGCGAATTCCTCGGCGGTGTGGTGCTCGGTGCCTTCGTTGAGGGCGCGGGCGAGGATGTTGGCGACGCCGTCGAGGCCGGTGGGCTCGGCGGCGAGGGGGGCGTCGACGACGAGGTCGACGGCGACGAGCTGCTGGCCGGGGCGGTGGCAGTGCAGGACGGTGATGCCGTTGCCGAGGGTGAGCCGCTGCGGTGCCGGGAAGGCCCAGGGGCTGGGGGTGCCGGCGGTGGGCTGCGGGTGGAAGGTCATCTGGCTGGTCACGCGGCCGTCTCCTGCTCGGTGGTGTCGTCGGCGTCGGGGCCGGTGGTGGTGGGCTCGTACGCGAGGACGGCCCGGTTCTCGGGGTGGAGGCGGGCGGCGGCGACGGCGCGGACTTCTTCGGCGGTGATGTCGAGGACCTTGGGGAGGGCCTCGTTGAGGAGGGCGGGGTCGCCGAAGAGGACGGCGTAGCGGCAGAGTTCGTCGGCGCGGCCGGCGACGGTGGTGAGCCGGTCGAGCCATTCACGCTCGATCTGGGCCTGGGCGCGCTCGAGTTCCTCGGGGGTGGGGCCTTCGGCGGCGAAGCGGGCGAGTTCCTCGTCGACGGCGGTCTCGACGGCGTCGAGGGTGGCGTCGCCGCTGGTCTTGACGTCGAGCCAGCCGAGGCTGGGGGCGCCGGCGAGGCGCAGGAGGCCGAATCCGGCGGTGACGGCGGTGCGGTCGCGGCGGACGAGCCGGTTGTAGAGGCGGCTGGACTCGCCGGAGCCGAGGATGGTGAGGGCGAGGTCGGCGGCGTCGGCCTCGCGGGTGCCGTCGTGGGGGAGGCGGTAGGCGGCCATCAGGGCGCGGCTGGGGACGTCCTCCTCGACGAGTTCGCGCAGTTCGCGGCCGATGGTGTCGGGGAGGGTGCCGTCGCGCGGGGGCTGCTTGCCGTTGTGGGCGGGGATGCTGCCGAAGTACTTCTCGACCCAGGCGATGGTCTGCTCGGGGTCGAGGTCGCCGACGATGGAGAGGACGGCGTTGTTGGGGGCGTAGTAGGTGCGGAAGAAGGCGCGGGCGTCCTCGAGGGTGGCGGCGTCGAGGTCGGCCATGGAGCCGATGGGGGTGTGGTGGTAGGGGTGGCCGTCGGGGAAGCTGAGGGCGGTGAGCTTCTCGAAGGCGGTGCCGTAGGGGACGTTGTCGTAGCGCTGGCGGCGCTCGTTCTTGACGACGTCCCGCTGGTTCTCCATGGAGGCGTCGTCGAGGGCGTCGAGCAGGGAGCCCATGCGGTCGGCCTCGAGCCAGAGGGCGAGTTCGAGCTGGTGGGCGGGCATGGTCTCGAAGTAGTTGGTGCGCTCGAAGCTGGTGGTGCCGTTGAGGGAGCCGCCGGCGCCCTGGACCAGTTCGAAGTGGCCGTTGTTGGAGACGTTGCGGCTGCCCTGGAACATCAGGTGCTCGAAGAGGTGGGCGAGGCCGGTGCGGCCCTTGACCTCGTGGCGGGAGCCGACGTCGTACCAGAGGCAGACGGCGGTGACCGGGGTGAGGTGGTCCTCGGAGAGCACCACGCGCAGGCCGTTGGCCAGGCGGTGTTCGGTGATGGCGAGGCCTCGGTGGGAGGCGGGGGCCGGCTGGGCCATGCGCTGTGGGTCCTTCCCTGGTGGTTGTGCAGGTCGGGGGCTGTGTGCGTGCCCCCATTGTGGTGCAACGCGCGGGGGCCCGGGATGTGTCCGCGCAGGGGCGGCGTTCGCCAGGGGCGGACGCGGCGGGGCGGGTACGCGGGCGGACGGAGTGCGGGCCGGGCGGGGGCGGTGCGGTCCGGGTCGGCGGGGGTGGGCGTGGCTGTGGGTGGGAGGGTCCACAATGGGGGGCGCCGTGCCCCCGTAGGGTTCGACGCGGCGGCCGCTGGTCGGCCGCCGTTCGACACACGCAAGCCCGACACGCAAGGAGCCCCGCCGCGATGGCCCGCCGCAGTTCGCCCACCCCGCCGCCCGGTGACTTCGAGGAGCGGATTCTCGATGTCGACGTGGTGGACGAGATGCAGGGCTCGTTCCTGGAGTACGCCTATTCGGTGATCTACTCGCGCGCGCTGCCCGATGCGCGGGACGGTCTGAAGCCCGTGCAACGGCGGGTCCTGTACCAGGCGAACGAGATGGGTCTGCGCCCGGAGCGCGGGCACGTGAAGTGCGCGCGTCTGGTGGGCGAGGTGATGGGTCGGCTGCACCCGCACGGCGATGCGTCGATCTACGACTCGGTGGTGCGTCTGGCGCAGCCGTTCTCGATGCGGCTGCCGCTGATCGACGGGCACGGGAACTTCGGTTCGCTGGGCAACGACGACCCGCCGGCCGCGATGCGGTACACGGAGTCGCGGCTGACGGCGGCGTCGATGGCGCTGGTGGAGTCGCTCCACGAGGACACCGTCGACTTCGGGCCGAACTACGACGGCAGTGAGCAGGAGCCTCTGGTCCTGCCGTCGGCCTTCCCCAACCTGCTGGTGAACGGTACTTCGGGCATCGCGGTCGGCATGGCGACGAACATGCCGCCGCACAACCTGTCCGAGGTCGTGGCGGCGGCCCGGCACCTGATCAAGCACCCGAGCGCGGACCTGGACACGCTGATGCGGTTCGTGCCGGGCCCGGACCTGCCGACGGGCGGCCGGATCGTGGGCCTGTCGGGGATCCGGGACGCGTACCAGAACGGCCGCGGGACGTTCAAGATCCGGGCGACGACGTCGATCGAGAGCGTGACGGCGCGCCGCAAGGGGATCGTGGTCACCGAGCTGCCGTACGGCGTCGGGCCGGAGAAGGTGATCGCGAAGATCAAGGACCTGGTCAACGCGAAGAAGCTGCAGGGCATCGCGGACGTCAAGGACCTGACGGACCGTGAGAACGGTCTGCGCCTGGTGATCGAGGTGAAGAACGGCTTCGTGCCGGAGGCGCTGCTGGAGCAGCTGTTCAAGTTGACGCCGATGGAGGAGACCTTCGGCATCAACAACGTGGCGCTGGTGGACGGGCAGCCGCTGACGCTGGGTCTGAAGGAGCTGCTGGAGGTCTACGTCGACCACCGCTTCGAGGTGGTGCGTCGGCGCAGTGACTTCCGGCGGCGCAAGCGCCAGGAGCGGCTGCACCTGGTCGAGGGCCTGCTGGTGGCGCTGGTCGACATCGACGAGGTGATCGCGATCATCCGGTCGAGCGACAACGCGGCGCAGGCGAAGGAGCGGCTGATCGAGCGCTTCTCGCTGTCGGAGGTGCAGACGGCGTACATCCTGGACACTCCCCTGCGGCGGCTGACCCGGTTCGACCGGGTGGAGCTGGAGGACGAGCAGCAGAAGCTGACGGCGGAGATCGCGGAGCTGACGGAGATCCTGGAGTCGGACTCCCGGCTGCGCAGCGTGGTGTCGTCCGAGCTGGGTGCGGTGGCGAAGCAGTTCGGTTCGCCGCGGCGGACGGTGCTGCTGGAGGCGGGCGCGCTGCCGAGTGCGGCGCTGTCCGTGCCGCTGGAGGTGGCGGACGATCCGTGCCGGGTGATGCTGTCGTCGACGGGTCTGCTGGCGCGGACGGCGGACGGCGAGTCGGTGGAGGTGTCGGAGCAGCGGGCGAAGCACGACGTGGTCGTGTCGGCGGTGGCTGCGACGGCGCGGGCCGACGTGGGTCTGGTGACGACGGCGGGCCGGGTGCTGCGGCTGCCGGTGATCGATCTGCCGCAGTTGCCGCCGGGCGGCGCGGTGTCGCTGGCCGGTGGGGCGGCGGTGTCGGAGTTCCTGCGGCTGGAGGCCGGGGAGCGGGCGCTGGCGTTGACGACGCTGGACGAGTCCTCGCCGGGTCTGGCGCTGGGCACGGCGCAGGGTGTGGTGAAGCGGGTGGTGCCGGAGTGGCCGGCGAACAAGGACGAGTTCGAGGTGATCGCCCTCAGGGAGGGTGACGAGGTCGTCGGTGCCGTGGAGTTGGCGACGGGTGAGGAGGATCTGGTCTTCATCGCCTCGGACGCGCAGTTGCTGCGGTACCCGGCGGGTCAGGTCCGGCCGCAGGGTCGCCCGGCCGGGGGTATGGCGGGCATCAAGCTGTCGGAGGGGGCCCGGGTGCTGTCGTTCACGGCGGTGGATCCGGGTGCGGACGCGGTGGTGCTGTCGGTGGCGGCGGCGTCGGGCACATTGTCGGGCGGTGAGCAGACGACGTGGAAGGTGACGCCGTTCGAGGTCTATCCGCGCAAGGGCCGGGCGACGGGCGGTGTCCGTTGCCAGCGGTTCCTGCGGGGTGAGGACGTGCTGGCGTTCGCGTGGGCGGGTGCGGCTCCGGCGTTGGCGGCTGCGGCGAACGGTTCGCCGGTGGTGCTGCCGGAGCGGGATCCGCGCCGGGACGGTTCGGGTTCGCCGGTGTCGGGGCAGGTCGCGGCGGTCGGCGCCCGGATGTAGGGCCGGTTTTCGTGGACGGGGGCGTTGCTTCGGCGGCGCCCCCGTCGGCGTTGTCGGCGGGCCGGTGGTGCGGGCGGGGCGGTGCTTCGCCGCCGTGGCCGCCGGGGGTGGCGAGGGTAGGCTTGCCTGGGTGAGCACCTGTGCGACGTTGTCGCTGGAACTGTCCGAGCCGCTGGCCGCGACCGCGGCGACGGCGTCGACCTGGCTGCTGGTCGAGCAGGCCGGGCCGTGGGGGGCGAAGGCGCTGGTGGAGAGCCATCTGGACACCGCGGTGGGGGCTGCGCTGGAGGCGGCCGCGGCGGGGTCGGGGGTGCGGGTGGCGCTGGTGCGTTCGCCGGGCCGTCATGCGGACGCCCGGCCGGACGCGCGGCACCAGGTGGTCGTGGCGCACACGGTGCCCGGCCGGTCGTGGGTGCGGCGATGGTCGGTGGCGGATCCGGCGGAGCTGCTGGGTCTGGACTTCGCGGCGCTGGGTGCGGGGGTGCACGGCGGTCTGGGGGTGGAGCACGACGGCGGCCCGATCGCGCTGGTCTGCACGAACGGCCGCCGGGACCGGTGCTGTGCGCTGCTGGGGCGGCCGTTGGCCGCGGAGTTGGCGGCGTCGGGCCTGGGCGAGGTGTGGGAGGTGACGCATCTGGGCGGTCACCGGTTCTCGCCGACCATGCTGGTGCTGCCGTTCGGGTACGCGTACGGGCGGCTGTCGGGGGCGGCGGCGAAGGAGGTGCTGGCGTCGACGGCGGCGGGGCACACGGTGCCGGAGTTCTCGCGGGGCCGGTCGTGCTGGGAGCGTCCGGGTCAGGCGGCGGAGCACGCGGTGCGCCTGGCGGTGGGCGAGACCTCGGCGGAGGCGCTGACGGTGCGCCAGGCCGCGGTGGACGGCGGCTGGTCGGTGGAGGTGCGGCACGTGGACGGCCGCGGCTGGCGGGTTCCGGTGTCGGAGGGGGTGTCGGAGCCGCCGCGTCCGGAGAGCTGCGGGAAGGCTGCGGGGCTGCCGTCGCGGATGGTGGCGGGGCCGGTGGAACGGCTGTGACGGCCCCTCGCCCGCTGTCCGGGAGGGCGGGGGGCCGTCACAGGTCGCGTGGCCGGGTCAGCCGGCGGCCTTGGTGACGAACTCGGTGGTGTAGGTCTTGCCGAGGTCGATGCTCGCCTCCTTGCCCTTGACGTCGGGGTGGAAGGCGCCGAGGACGGCGAGCACGGTCTTCGGGCCGTCGGCGGGCATGACGCCGTCGGTGGTGAACATCGGCAGGGTGGCCTTGATGGCGGCCGCGTACTGCTCGGCGCCGCCCTGCGCGTAGTCGGCGGGCATCTTCGCGGCGATCTCCTCGGGGGTGTGGGTGCTCATCCACTTGAGGGTCTTGACGAAGGCGTTGGCGAGCTTCTGCACGGTGTCCTTGTTGCTGTTCACCCAGGCGGTGTTCATGTACAGCGAGGACGAGGGGTAGAGGCCGCCGAGCGCGGCCTTGGACCCCTCGGGGGTGCGCATGTCGTACAGCACCGTGCCGATGTTCTTGGAGACGATGTTGGCGACGGTCGGGTCGGTGGTCATGCCGGCGTCGATGGAGCCCTGCTGCATGGCGGCGATGAAGGTCTGGCCGGCGCCGACGGCGATGGGGCTGAACTGGCTGGTGTCGACGCCGTTCTTGACGGCGAGGTACTTGGTGAGGAAGTCGGTGGAGGAGCCGATGCTGGTGACACCGAGCTTGCGGCCCTTGAAGTCGGCGCCGCTCTTGATGGCGGCGGCCTGCTTGGCGGAGACGACCTCGACCTCGCCGGGGGCCTGGGAGAACTGGACGACGGACTCGACGCTCTTGCCCTTGGCCTGCAGGTCGATGGTGTGGTCGTAGAAGCCGACGGCGCCCTGGACGTCCCCGGCGAGGAGGGCGGTGGTGGCGTTGACGCCGGCGGGCTCGCTCATCAGCTCGACGTTGACGCCGGCCTCGGCGAAGTAACCGAGCCGCTGGGTGAGCATGGCGGGCATGTAGATGACCTTGTCGAGGCCGCCGACCATGATCTTGACCTTGGGGCCCTCGACGGTGGGGCCGGCCGGGGCGGCGCCGTTGTGCGAGGTGGAGGCGGCGTCGTTGGCGCAGGCGGCCAGCGGCAGGAGGAGGGTGGCGGCGAGGGCGGCGGCGACGGTTCTGCGCATGGGTGGGGGCCTTCCTGGGTGCGCGGGGGTGCTGCGAGGGGGTGGGTCCTGCAGGGGGTTGTGCGGTGGGTGCTGCGGTGGTCTGCGGCTGGGGGTGCGGCTCAGCGGCCGTCGCCGGAGTCGGCGGGCTTCCAGCGGAAGAGCCGCTTCTCGGCGAAGGTCAGCAGGCCCTCGGTGAGCAGGGCGACGACGGCGAGGATGGTCATCGCGGCGTACACGCCGGCGGCGTTGAAGGTGCCCTGGGCGGCGGCGACCATCAGACCGAGGCCCTTGGTGGCGCCGATGTACTCGCCGACGATGGCGCCGATCAGGGCGAAGCCGAAGCTGACGTGCAGGCTGGTGAAGATCCAGGTGGTGGCGGCGGGGATGACCACCTGCAGAGTGACCCTGCGGTTGTCGGCGCCGAGGATGCGGGCGTTGGCGACCAGGTTGCGGTCGACCTCGCGGGCACCCTGGAAGGCGTTGAAGAACACCGGGAAGAACACCAGCACGACGGCGGAGGCGACCTTGGAGGCCGGCCCGAGACCGAACCAGATCAGGAAGATCGGCGCGAGGACGATCCGCGGGATCGCGTTGAGGACCTTGATGTAGGGCCCGAACACGTCGGCGAGGAAACGGATCCGGCCGAGGGCGATGCCGAGCAGGACACCGGTGACGACGCCGATCACCCAGCCGCTGAGCGCCTCGTACAGGGTGTAGCCGATCTGCTCGCCGAGCGAGCCCTGGGCGGTGCCGTGGGTGATCCACTGCCAGATCTGGGCCCAGATCTTCGACGGCTGGGAGAAGTTGAACGGGTCGATCACGCCGGTGCGGGCACAGACCTCCCACAGGCCGAGGAAGGCGACGAGGACGCCGGCCCGCGCGGCGAACACGCTGTTGCGGCGGTTGCGGGCGGCGCGCTCGCGAACCTCGGTGCGGGTGGCAGCGGGGGCGGCCACAGGGTCGGCGGGGACGGTCTCAAGCGGCACGACCCGCTCCTCTCTCACGGGTGATGCGGACTTCCTCGCCGAGGGAGGCCCAGATCTCGCGGTACAGCTCGACGAAGCGGGGCTCCAGGCGGACGGCCTCGACGGTGCGCGGCCGGGGCAGGTCGACGGTGAAGACCTCCTTGACGGTGGCCGGGCCGGCGGTCATCACGACGACCCGGTCGGCGAGGGCGATCGCCTCGTCGAGGTCGTGGGTGACGAAGACGACGGAGGAGCCGGTGCCGGCCCACAGTTCGAGCAGCTGGTCGGACATCAGGGCCCTGGTCTGCACGTCGAGCGCGGAGAACGGCTCGTCCATCAGCAGGATCTTCGGGTCGTTGACGAAGGTCTGGGCGAGTGCGACGCGCTTGCGCATGCCGCCGGACAGCTGGTGCGGGTAGCGGTCCTCGAAGGCGGCGAGGCCGACCCGGGCGAGCCAGTCGCGGGCCTTCTCGCGGGCCTCGTCGGCGCCGACGCCGCGGAACCGCGGGCCCGCGGTGACGTTGGAGAGCACGGTGCGCCACGGGAAGACGGCGTCCTGCTGGAAGACGAAGCCGACGTTCGGGTTGATCCCGTCGACGTGCTCGCCGTAGACCTTCACCTCGCCCTCGGTGGGCTCCTCCAGGCCGCTGACCAGGGTCAGCGTGGTGGACTTGCCGCAGCCGGTGGGGCCGACGACGGCGACGAACTCGCCGGGGGCGACGGTCAGGTCGAGGTCCCGGACGGCGGTGTGCAGGGTGCCGGAGGGCGTCCGGAAGCGTTTGGTCGCCCCGGTCAACTCGATCGCCGGGACGGCGCCGGCCTTGTGCGGGCTCACGTGAACCACCTACCTCCTCGGCCGGCGTCGTCGCCGGCTCGGTGCTGTGCTCCGGGACGCTACGAGCGGCACCGGCCGCGGCGGGAGGCTTGCGGGCGTAACGCGGCTTTGCCGCGTTGAGGGCTGTTCTGCTCCTTTTGCTTCCGCTACAACGACTGGGCGGGGCTGGCACGAAATACGGACGAAACGTAGGGTGACCGTCCACCCCGCCCCCGCTGAGCACGGAAGGAGCCCGCGATGAGGCGCCCGCACTGGCCGCGCAGGGTCTTCGCGCAGCTGCTGCTCAGCCAGACCGTGGTCACGGTCGGTGTCACCGCGGTGACCGCGGGCCTCTTCCTCGCGCCGGTCAGCCGGGAGCTCGACCGGAACGCGATGCAGCGGGCCCTGTCGATCGCCCAGGCCACCGCCGCCGACGACGCGCTCGCCCGGGCGGCGGCCGCCCGGGACTCGCGGACCGCGCAGCAGGGCGCCGAGCAGATCCGGCTGGCGACCGGCGCGAGCTTCGTGGTGATCACCGACACCGAGGGCATCCGGCTGTCGCACACCGACCCGTCCCGGATCGGGCTGCGGGTGTCCACCGACCCGGAACCGGCGCTGCGCGGCGAGTCGGTCACCGCGATCCAGGACGGCACGCTCGGCCGCACCGCCCGCGGCAAGGTGCCGCTGCGGCTCGCGGACGGGAGGATCGTCGGCGAGGTCTCCGTCGGGATCAGCGACGACTCGATCCGCCGCCGGCTGCTGTCGATGGCGCACGGCATCCTGCTGTGCGCGGGCGCGGGTCTGGCCGCGGGTCTCGCGGCGACGCTGCTGCTGGCCCGCGGGCTCAAGCGGCGCACCCACAACATCGCGGTCGCCGACATCGCCGCGCTGCTCGTCGAGCGGGAGGCGATGCTGCACGGCATCCGGGAGGGCATGCTGGCGCTCGACGGGGCGGGCCGGATCCGGCTGGCCAACGACGAGGCGCTGCGGCTGCTGGCGCTGCCGGAGGACTGCGCCGGCCGGACGGTGGACGCGCTGCTGCCGCCGGGCCGCCTGGCGGACGTCCTGACCGGGCGGATCACCGGCACCGACCTGCCGGCGGTGCGCGACGACCGGGTGCTGGTGGTGAACCGGATGGCCACCGCGGACGGCGGCGCCGTCACCACGCTCCGCGACCGCACCGAACTCGAATCGCTGGTCCGGGAGTTGGACAACACGCGGAGTCTCACCGAGGCACTGCGGGCGCAGGACCACGAGCACGCCAACCGGATGCACACGCTGCTCGGCCTGCTGGAGCTCGGCCGGCACGAGCAGGCTGCGGCGTTCATCTCCGAGCAGTCCGGCTCGCACTCCGCGCTGACCGCACGGATCTCCGAGCAGGTGCAGGACCCGCACGTCGGCGCGCTGCTGGCGGGCAAGGCGGCGGTCGCCGCCGAGCGGGGCGTGGAGCTGGCCGTCACCGCGGACAGCCACCTGCCGGACGCCGCCGTCGACGCGCGGGCGCTGGTGACGGTGGTCGGCAACCTGGTCGACAACGCGCTGGACGCGGTCGGCGCCGGCCCCGGTGCGGTGGACGTGCGGCTGCGGCCCGTCGGCGCGACCCTGCTGGTCGAGGTCGCGGACAGCGGCCCCGGCGTGCCCGAGGAGCTGCGCACGCTGGTCTTCGAGGAGGGCTGGACGAGCAAGGACGCCCCGGCGCACCGGCCGCGCGGCCTGGGCCTCGCGCTGGTCGGCCGGGTGGTGGAGCGGTCCGGCGGCCGGCTGGCGGTCGGCACCGGGCCGCGTGGCGGCGCCCGGTTCACGGTGGAGCTGCCCGAGGCCCTGCACCCGGTGGAGACGGCATGATCGACGTACTGGTGGTGGACGACGACTTCCGGGTCGCCGAGGTGCACGCGGCGTACGTCGCCAAGGTGCCCGGATTCCGGGTCACCGGGCGGGCGCACAGCGCGGCCGAGGCCCTCGCCAGCCTGGAGCGCTCCCCTGTGGACCTGGTGCTGCTCGACCACCACCTGCCGGACGAGACCGGTCTCGCCCTGGTGCGGCGGCTGCGCGAGGGCGGCATCGGCTGCGACGTGATGATGGTGACCGCCGCCCGGGACGTGACCACCGTGCACGCCGCGATGCAGCACGGCGCCCTGCAGTACCTGGTGAAGCCGTTCACCTTCGCCGGGCTGCGGGAGAAGCTCACCGGGTACGCCGAACTGCGCCACGCCCTGGCCGGCGCGGCCACCCGGGAGGCCGGCCAGGACGAGGTCGACAGGATGTTCGCGGCCCTGCGGAGCGCCGCCGCGCCGGCCGCGCTGCCCAAGGGGCACTCCGCGCCGACCACGGACCTGGTGCTCGGGGCGCTGCGCGCCGCTGGGCAGCCGCTGTCCGCCCAGGAGGTCGCGGACGCCACCGGCCTGTCGCGGTCGACGGCGCAGCGCTACCTGAAGCAGCTGGCCCGGGACGGGCGGCTGCGGTTGGGCCTGCGGTACGGCGACACGGGTCGGCCGGAGCACCGGTACGGGCTCCCCGCCGGGCGTTAGGGACCGTCGGACGAGCCCCGGGGCACGCCCCGCCCGCCCGTGGTCTGTCGCGGGGCCGGCCGGCCGCGGCGCGCGCGGTCTCCCACGCCGTTGGGGCGGCGGCCGTCTGACGTTCGGTCATTTGTCGGGCACTCACGGTGGCGATTCTGTCACGGACATGACATAGTCGCCACAGCAACCCCGACAAGGCTCTGATTCAAAGGAGAACGAGAGCCATGATTTCACGTATCGCAGGCCTGGCCGCAGCTGTGGCAACGATCAGCACCCTGACCTCGGGTACCGCGGCTGCTGCGCCCCAGCCCGCATGCCCCGCGTCGATCACCCGGCCGTGCGTCTGGCAGCAGCCGAGCACCGAGGGCGTGGTGGGCGCCGCCCGCCTCGACACCGCCGACCATACCCGGCCCACCATGCTCCGCGTCGAGGTGCGGATCCAGCGCGCCTGGGGCCGCCCCTGGGAGACGGTGGCCAGCTCCACGCTGGTCGCCAGCACCGGGACGCTCTCGCTGACCACTCCGGCCGTCCGCACCGACTACCGCACCATCGTCTGCGCCACCGGCGGCCCCGCCGACGCGCCCGAGCTGCACAGCACCAACTGCACGCTCTGAGGCACCGTCACCGGCGCCGCGGTCAGGCCTGGAGCGTCCGTGGGGGAGCTCTAGACCGCCCCGGCGCCGGTGAGCGAGCGGACCTCCATCTCGGCGAAGCGGGCCGGGTCGGCCGGTTCGCGGGAGGTCACCGTGCCGATCCAGCCCGCCAGGAAGCCCAGCGGGATCGACACCAGACCCGGGTTCTCCAGCGGGAAGAGGTGGAAGTCCACGCCCGGCAGCACGGAGGCGGCCGTACCGGACACCACCGGCGAGAACACCACCAGCAGCACCGCCGGCACCAGCCCGCCGTACACCGCCCACACCGCGCCACGGGTGGTGAAACGACTCCAGAACAGGCTGTACAACAGGGTCGGCAGGTTCGCCGAAGCGGCCACGGCGAAGGCCAGACCGACCAGGAAGGCCACGTTCAGCCGCTGTGCGAACAGGCTCAGCACGATCGCCAGCGCACCGATCGCCACCGCGGACAGCCGGGCCGCCAGCACCTCCTGGCGCTCCGTCACCTGCGTGCCGTCGCCGCGCCGCCACGCCCCGGCGTACAGGTCGTGGGCGAAGGCGGCGGACGAGGCGAGGGTCAGCCCGGCGACCACCGCGAGGATGGTGGCGAAGGCGATGGCGGAGATCAGCGCGAACAGCAGCACCCCTCGGGTGCTGCCCGGGCCGCCGCCGAGCTCGGCCGCGAGCAGCGGCACGGCGGTGTTCCCGGCCGGGTTGGCGCGCCGCACCGCCGCCGAGCCGACCAGGGCCGCGGCGCCGAGGCCGAGCACCACGGCCATCAGATAGAAGCCGCCGACCAGGCCAATCGCCCAGATCGTGGAGCGGCGGGCGGCCCGCGCCGTCGGCACGGTGTAGAAGCGGCAGACGATGTGCGGCAGCCCCGCGGTGCCGAGCACCAGGGCGAGGCCCAGGCTGACGAAGTCGAGCCGGCTGGTGAGGCTCGCCCCGTAGCGCAGTCCGGGCTCCAGGTACGCGTCACCGGCGCCGCTGCGCTCGGCCGCCGTCCGCATCAGCCCGGCGAGGTCGCCGTGGAAGCGGACCAGCACCAGGACGGTCAGCAGCACCGAACCCGCGACCAGCAGCACCGCTTTGACGATCTGGATCCAGGTGGTCGCCCGCATCCCGCCGACCGTCACGTAGACGATCATCAGGGCGCCGACGCCGACGATCGTCCAGGTCTTCGCCGGACCGTCCCCGGTGCCGAGCAGCAGCGCGACCAGGCTGCCCGCGCCGACCATCTGCGCCACCAGGTAGAGCAGCGAGACCACGAGCCCTGCGGTGCCCGCGGCGGCCCGGACCGGCCGGGCGCGCATCCGCACCGCGAGCACGTCGGCCAGGGTGTAGCGGCCGGCGTTGCGGACGAGTTCGGCGACCAGCATCAGCACCAGCAGCCAGGCCACCAGGAAGCCGATGCTGTAGAGCACGCCGTCGTACCCGTACAGCGCGATCAGCCCGGTCACGCCGAGGAAGGACGCGGCGGACAGGTAGTCGCCGGAGAGGGCGAGGCCGTTCTGCAGCGGGCTGAAGCCGCGGCCCCCGGCATAGAAGTCCTCGGCGGCCCGGCCGCGGCGGCCGGCCCACAGCGTGATGCCCAGGGTGACCAGGACGACGACGGCGAACAGCGCGACGGCGAGTCCGTGGCGGCCGGACGACCAGGCGCCCGCGGCGAGGGCGGCGCGGGCGCTCACCGGAGCCGGTCCTGGGTGTCCCAGCGCAGCTCCAGCGCGGCCCGGTCCCGCTTGGTGCGGGCGTTGCGGGCGTACCGCCAGGTGAGCAGGAAAGTCGAGGCGAACTGGCCGAGGGCGAGCAGCCAGGCGACGTTCAGCGGCCCGGCCAGCTGACGTCGCATCAGCTCCGGCGCGGCAGCCTGGGCGACCAGGTAGAACAGGTACCAGGTGAGGAACAGCGCCGTCGCCGGCAGGGCGAAACCCCGGTGGTCGCGGCGGATCCGGGCGAAGGCCTCGCTGGACTGCACCGCCCGGTACACCTCGGCGGCGTCCACCGCTCCGGGGGCGGGGACCGCCGGTGCGGGTGCGTCGCCGGCGCCCGCGGCGGCCGCGGCGGACGAGGCGGACGGGGACGGGGTGGCCTGCGCCGGCACCCCGGCCCACAGGGCGGCGGGCCGGCCCGGCAGACGGCCGTCCCACCAGTCGAAGCTCTGCTGCTGCGCCACGAACGCTCCTGGACGGGGACGCACGCACGGCGTCCGGCTCGGCGCCGGAACGGAAGCCTCCGGCCGCTGACCCGACCAGAATGGGACCGGCATCCGCGGCTGCGCCAATCGACGCAGGAACGTTCACCCAAACTGATGAGCGGGGTCCGCGCTCACGAACTCCGGGAAATTCCATGCCGATAGGCGTACGCCACGGCCTGCGCGCGGTCCCGTACCGCGGTCTTCGCGAAGAGGTTGTTGATGTGCGTCTTCACCGTGGACGGGCTGACGAACAGTTCGGCCGCGATCTCCGCGTTGGAGAGCCCCTCCGCGATCAGCGCCAGTACCTCGGCCTCCCGCGCGGTGAGCCCGTCCGGCAGTCCTGCCGACAGTCCGGCCGGCAGTCCGTCCGACAGCCCAGCCCGTGCGGGAGGCCGCTCCGGCCCCGGCGGCTGCGGGTCCGTGCGCTGCGGGTCGGCGGGCTGCCCGGAGAGGCTCTCCAGCAGCCGCCGCTGCACCTGCGGCGACAGCCCGGCCGCACCGGAACGGACGTCCGCGATCGCCCGGGCGATCTCCTCCGCCCCGGCGTCCTTGGTCAGGTAGCCGCGGGCGCCGGCCCGCAGCGCCGGGAAGAGCGAGTCGTCGTCGGCGTACGTGGTGAGCACCACCACCTCGGTGCCGGGGTGCCCGGCCCGGATCCGCCGGGTCGCCTCGACACCGTCGCAGCGCGGCATCCGGAGGTCCATCAGCACGACGTCCGGCGCGAGTTCGGCGACCAGGCGCACCGCCTCGTCGCCGTCGGCGGCCGCGCCGACCACCTCGATCCCCGGCAGCAGACCGAGCAGCATCACGATGCCCTCGCGCACCACGGTCTGGTCGTCCGCGACGACCACCCTGGTGAGCGGCCCCGCGCTCACGCCGGCACCCTCAGCAGCACCCGCCAACCTCCGTCCTCGGGACCGGCGGACAGCTCACCGCCGAGCAGTTCGGCGCGCTCCCGCATCCCCAGCAGACCGTACCCGGAGCCACTGTCGGCGAGACCCTCCGGGGCGCCGCCGCGCGTCGTGCGGGTGTTGCGCACCTCCAGGTCGACGGCGTCCGGCAGGTAGACGAGCCGTACCGCGACCCGGCCGCCCGGCGCGTGCTTGCGGGCGTTGGTGACCGCCTCCTGCGCCACCCGGCGCACCGCCAGACCGGCCTCGGCGGGCAGCGGCCGCGGCGTGCCCTCGATCGCCAGCGAGGCCTGCTCACGGCCCGTCAGCTCGACCAGGAAGTCGCCGACCGGGGTGAGTTCGCCGCGCAGCGCGGACAGCGCCTGCCGGGTCTCCGCCAGCCCCTCCTGCGCCATCCTGCGGGCCGCCACGACCCGCTCGCGGACCTGCGCGCGGTCCGCGTCGCGGTCCAGCATCAGCCGGGCCGCCTCCAGGTGGACGAGTTGCGCGGAGAGGCTGTGCGCCAGGACGTCGTGGATCTCCCGGGCGATCCGGGCCCGTTCGGCGAGGGCGGCGCTCTCCGCCTCGGCCGCCCGGGCCGCCCGCTCCTGTTCGAGCAGCCGCCGCTGGGTGCCGCGCGCCTCGGCGTCCAGCCGCAGCAGGTAGCCCAGCAGGCCGAGGCCGCCGGCCGTGGTCAGCCCCGCGACCAGCGCCTCGCCGCTCATCAGCGCGTACGAGACGAGGGCGGTGCCGGCGACCGCGGACCCGGCGGCCAGCGGCAGGCGGACGAGCGCAAGGATGCCGAGACCGGCCCAGAGCACCCCGGCGAGGGTGTCCGCGCCGCCGTCCTTCGCCAGTGCGGCCACCACCAGCAGGCCGGCCGCGCAGGCCAGCGCGGGCCACAGCCGGCGGGCCCGGGAGGCGAGCCGGAACCCGGCCAGCAGCGCGGCCGACTCCGCCAGCCAGCCGCCCGCGACGACGGCCGCCCACCCGGTAAAGCCGCCCGCGGAGAACGTGCCCCACACCACCACGACCAGCAGGACCACCCGGCCGCCGACGGTGATCACCCGTCGCGGCCAGGTCGACGACTCCCTATGCGGGACGCTCCCGGTGGGCCATCCGGTCCAGAACTCCAGCGTCACCTACGGCTCCTCACGGACGGTCAGCCGGACGGTCAGAGGGCGGCGGCCCGCTCGAAGGTCTGCGCCACCCGCAGCTTCAGCACCGCACCGCGGACCAGCAGCAGCACACCCAGCGACAGCAGCAGCACGTCGGTGCTCTGGTGCACGTGGAGTGCGCCGCCGAGGGCGAACCAGCCGATCCTCAGCACGATCATGCCCGCCCAGGCGGCCACCGTGGCGCGGGTGCCCTTCGCCCAGACCGTGCCGTCGGCCTCCTGCCACAGCCGCACCGTCCACCCCCAGACGCAGCCCATGGCGAGCACCGTCACCAGCGAACCGGCCAGCACGGCCACCGCCGCCGCCTCGTGGGCGCGGTCGATCAGCGCCGGGTTGCGCAGCGCGACCACGGCCAGCACCAGCGGCACCAGCCAGAAGCGGCCCCCGGTGTCGATCCGGCGCGCCTTCATCTGGCGGGTGACCACCAGGACGACCACCGCAAGGGCGATCAGCACGTTGGCGAGGGCGGCGAGGGACGGCATGGCGGGCTCCCGTGGAGAGGCTGGCTGACCCCTCCGACGCTACGGACCGGGAGCTCCGCGCACCTCGGAGCGCGGGTCGAGATCCACGACGGCAACGCGCCGGGGGTTCTCCACCCTCGGGTGGAGAACCCCCGGCGCGACGGACGGGCGCGGCGCGACGGACGGGCCCGGGGCCGGCGGACGGGCCCGGGGCCGGCGGGCGGCACAGGCAGGCGCCTGCGGCCGGATCCGCCGGACCGGGCGTCCTGCGGCCGTTCAGGCGTCGATGCGCGAGCGGTCCAGGGTCGCCGCGGAGTCCACGATGAACTCCTTGCGCGGGGCCACGTCGTTGCCCATCAGCAGGTCGAAGGTCTTCTCCGCCGCGTCCAGGTCACCGAGGTTGATCCGGCGCAGGATGCGGTGGCGCGGGTCCATGGTGGTCTCCGCCAGCTGGTCCGCGTCCATCTCGCCGAGGCCCTTGTACCGCTGCACCGGGTCCTTCCAGCGCAGCCCCTTGGACTGGAACTCCAGCAGGGTGCGGCGCAGTTCGGCGTCCGAGTAGGTGTAGTGGTACTTGCCCTGGCCGCGCTTGGGGTTGGTCAGCTCGATCCGGTGCAGCGGCGGCACCGCGGCGAACACCCGGCCCTGCTCGACCATCGGCCGCATGTACCGCTGGAAGAGCGTCAGCAGCAGGCAGCGGATGTGCGAGCCGTCGACATCGGCGTCGGCCATGAAGATGACCCGGCCGTAGCGGGCCTGGTCGATGTCGAAGGTGCGGCCGGAGCCCGCTCCTATGACCTGGATGATCGAGGCGCACTCGGCGTTCTTGAGCATGTCGGCCACCGAGGCCTTCTGCACGTTCAGGATCTTGCCGCGGATCGGCAGCAGCGCCTGGAACTCGGAGTTGCGCGCCAGCTTGGCGGTGCCCAGCGCCGAGTCGCCCTCGACGATGAACAGCTCACTGCGGTCGACGTCGTCGCTGCGGCAGTCGGCGAGCTTGGCCGGCAGCGAGGACGTCTCCAGCGCGGTCTTCCGGCGCTGCGCCTCCTTGTGCTGGCGGGCGGCGACCCGGGTGCGCGCGGCGGCGACGACTTTCTCCAGGACGGCGCGGGCCTGGACCTTCTCGTCCTTCTTGGCCGAGGTGAGGAAGGCCTTCAGCTCCTTGGCGACCACGGCGGCGACGATCCGGTTGGCCGCCGAGGTGCCGAGCACCTCCTTGGTCTGGCCCTCGAACTGCGGCTCGGCGAGCCGGACGGTGACCACCGCGGTGAGGCCCTCCAGGGCGTCGTCCTTGGAGATGTCGTCCTCGGCGACGCGCAGCAGCTTGGCGCTGCGCAGCACCTCGTTGACGGTCTTGGCGAGGGAGCGCTCGAAACCGGTGACGTGGGTGCCGCCCTTGGGGGTGGCGATGATGTTGACGAAGGAGCGCATGGTGGTGTCGTAGCCGGCGCCCCAGCGCAGCGCGATGTCCACGCCGAGGTGGCGGGTGACCTCGGTCGGGGTCATGTGGCCGAGGTCGTCGAGGACGGGCACCGTCTCCTTGAAGTTGCCCTCGCCGTGCAGCCGCAGCACGTCGCAGATCGGCTTGTCGGGGGCGAGGAACTCGCAGAACTCGGCGATGCCTCCGTCGAAGCGGAAGGTCGCCTCGTCGACCGTCTCGCTCTCCGTCAGCCGCTCGTCACGGACGATGATGGTGAGGCCGGGGACGAGGAAGGCGGTCTGCCGGGCGCGGGCGTGCAGGCTCTCCAGGGAGAGCCGGGCGTCCTTGAGGAAGATCTGCCGGTCGGCCCAGTAGCGGATGCGGGTGCCGGTGCGGCCGCGCGGGGCCTTGCCCTTCTTGGTGAGGCCGGAGGCGGCGTCGAACGGCGCGTCCGGGGAGAGCTCGGTGAAGTGGCCGGGGGTGCCGCGGCGGAAGCTGATCGCGTGGGTGTGACCGCCGCGGTCGACCTCCACGTCCAGGCGGGCGGAGAGGGCGTTGACGACCGAGGCGCCGACACCGTGCAGACCGCCGGAGGCGGCGTAGGAGCCGCCGCCGAACTTGCCGCCGGCGTGCAGCTTGGTCATCACGACCTCGACGCCGGACAGGCCGGTCTTCGGCTCGACGTCGACCGGGATGCCGCGGCCGTTGTCACGGACCTCGACCGAGCCGTCCTCGTGCAGCAGGACCTCGATCCGGTCGCAGAAGCCGCCGAGGGCCTCGTCGACCGAGTTGTCGATGATCTCCCACAGGCAGTGCATCAGGCCGCGGCTGTCGGTGGACCCGATGTACATGCCCGGCCGCTTGCGGACGGCCTCCAGGCCCTCGAGGACGAGCAGGTGCCGAGCGGTGTAGTTGGACCCGTCGTCTTTGGCCAGCAGGGCGGACGGCACTGATTCGGCACTCATGCGGCGTTGCACTCCTCAATGAAGTTCTCTGACTCGTCTGCGCGGACGGCCCCTTGCCCCCGACGCGCTCTCACAGGGCGAGACGGCGGAGTGTGGCGCCCGTCGCAGCCTGTACGCGCTGCGCGAACACGACCTTGGCCGGGCACCGGCGCCCCGGGACGCCATCTCCTCCTGCCACCACGGTTCCTGGCGGACCGTGGCACCGGGCGCAGGCGGCGGAGCTGCTGCGATGCAGGCTACCGGTGCTCGGGACGGGGCTTATGCTCCAACCCAGCAGAGGATTATGCTACGCGGACCTCGGACATCGCCTCGATCGGGCGTTCGAGGAGGGGTGGCCGCCACGGGAATCGGCACGCATGAACCGCCGGGCCCCGGGGCACGTCCTCATCAACACAGCAGAATCCTCAGAGAAGAAAAGCCACGAGCGGGAACGAAATCGACCTGGTTGGATGTTCACCCTGGTACGACAGCTCGTCGAGCTAGAGAAGAGGCGACGTGACTACTGTTCTGACCCCTGCGAGCCCGCTCACCGCGGCTGACCGCTGCGACCGTTGCGGCGCCCAGGCCTACCTGCGCGTTGTCCTCGCCAGCGGCGGAGAACTGCTCTTCTGTGCCCACCACGGCCGGAAGTTCGAGCCCGAGCTCAAGAAGATCTCTGTGGAGATACAGGACGAGACGGGTCGTCTGGGCACGACGCCCGCAACGGCCTCCGACGACGAGCGCTGACCGCAGCGCCCCGTCGGCGAGCCGGGTCCACCCGGGCACGGGGCCGGGCGGCAGGTCGAACGACCTGCCGCCCGGCCCTTTTGCGTGCCCGGCGTCGCCTTCCGTGAGGGCGCGCCTACGGAACGGCAGATTCCGCGCACGGACTGCCACCGCCCGCGGGCGGACTGACACCACGTCGGACGGTGACCGTCAGAGTGCGGAGCGCACATCGTCCGCCACCGCGGCGAGCCGGGTGTAGACCCCCGGGTGCGTCGCCTCGGCGCAGCCCGTTCCCCAGGACACCAGCCCGGCCAGCCGGCCCGCCACCACCAACGGCCCGCCGCTGTCGCCCTGGCACGCGTCCCGACCGCCCTGCTCGGTACCGGCGCACACCATGACCCGGGCGTCGTACGGGCTGTCCCCGCCCGCCGGGTAGGCGCGCGAACACACGTCGTCGGAGACGACCGGCACGGCGACCGACCGCAGCGTCGGCGAGTAGCTGCCGTTCCCGCGAGTGTCGCCCCAGCCGTAGACCCGCGCCTCGGTGCCCGCGGCGTAGGGCTCGGTCTCGCCCTGGCCGACCATGCCGATCACCGGCCGGCCGGCCTGCGGCTCGGCGAGGGTGAGTACCGCCACGTCCCGCAGGTTGTGGGTGAAGTCGTACCCGGGGTCGATCCACACGCTCCGCACGGTGACCTCCCGGCCGTCCCGGGTGCGCAGGTCGTCACGGCCGATCACGGCCTGCAACCCCGGCCGGTCCTCACGGTGGCCCGTGCGCTCGTCGTAGAAGCAGTGCGCGGCGGTGACCACCTTGGTGGCCGAGACGAGGACGCCGCCGCAGAACTGCCCGGACCGGCCGCTGCCGAACTGCTGCCGGCTGGCGACGGCGACCATCCACGGGTGGTCGGCGGTGGAGGAGGCTGCGCCACCGACGATCCTGCGCTGCGCCTCGGCGGGGCCGGCCGCGCCGAGCACCGCCAGCGAGGCTGGCAGGGAGGCCAGCAGCGCCACGGCCACCGCGCGGCGGGTGCGGCGGCCGCCGACACGGGCCGCGGCCGCCCGTCCGGGGTCGCTGGCGAGGTCACGGGGGCGGGGCCGGATGGCGGGGACGTCCAGGGAGGGCACCGGATCTCCAAGCTGGCTCGACGACGGACAACCGGCACAGCGTAGTCGAGCCGTCACCCAACGTGTCGTCACCGTGCCTGCAGCCACCCGTACGAGGGACGGCCTCGGTGCGGCCGGGGGTGCAGCCGGGATGGGCCGGCAGGTGCGGCCGGGGGTGCAGCCGGGATGGGCCGGCAGGCGCGGCCGGGGGTGCAGCCGGGACGGGCCGGCAGGTGCGGCCGGGGGTGCAGCCGGGACGGGCCGGCAGGTGCGGCCGGGGGTGCGGCCTGCGCGGGGCGGCGGGTGGAGAGCGTCCGGGTATGCGGAAGGGGCCCGGAGCGTGGTGCTCCGGGCCCCTTCGGGCGGGCTGCGGCCGGGCCGTACGGCCCCGGGGGATCAGTCCAGGTAGTCGCGCAGGACCTGCGAACGCGACGGGTGCCGCAGCTTCGACATGGTCTTCGACTCGATCTGGCGGATGCGCTCGCGGGTGACGCCGTAGACCTTGCCGATCTCGTCCAGCGTCTTCGGCTGACCGTCCGTCAGGCCGAACCGCATCGAGACGACGCCCGCCTCGCGCTCGGACAGGGTGTCGAGCACGGAGTGCAGCTGCTCCTGGAGCAGGGTGAAGGAGACCGCGTCGGCCGGGACGACCGCCTCGGAGTCCTCGATCAGGTCACCGAACTCGCTGTCGCCGTCCTCGCCGAGCGGGGTGTGCAGCGAGATCGGCTCACGGCCGTACTTCTGGACCTCGATGACCTTCTCGGGGGTCATGTCGAGTTCCTTGGCCAGCTCCTCCGGGGTGGGCTCGCGGCCCAGGTCCTGGAGCATCTGGCGCTGGACGCGGGCCAGCTTGTTGATGACCTCGACCATGTGCACCGGGATGCGGATGGTGCGGGCCTGGTCGGCCATGGCGCGGGTGATCGCCTGGCGGATCCACCAGGTGGCGTAGGTCGAGAACTTGTAGCCCTTGGTGTAGTCGAACTTCTCGACCGCACGGATCAGACCGAGGTTGCCCTCCTGGATGAGGTCCAGGAAGAGCATGCCGCGACCGGTGTAGCGCTTGGCCAGCGAGACCACGAGGCGGAGGTTGGCCTCCAGCAGGTGGTTCTTGGCCCGGCGGCCGTCCTCGGCGATGATCTCCAGCTCGCGCTTGAGCTTCGGCGCGAGCTTGTCGGCCTGGCTCAGCTTGTCCTCGGCGAACAGGCCGGCCTCGATGCGCTTGGCGAGCTCGACCTCCTGCTCGGCGTTGAGCAGCGGGACCTTGCCGATCTGCTTGAGGTAGTCCTTGACCGGGTCGGCGGTGGCACCGGCGACGGCGACCTGCTGGGCCGGGGCGTCGTCCTCGTCGTCGTCGGAGAGGACGAAGCCCTCCGACTCCTCCTCGGGCTCGCCCTCGGCCTTGTCGCCGGGCAGCGCCACCTCCTCGATGAGCTCCTCCTCGCCGAGCAGCTCCTCCTCGCCGGCCTTGCCGGTCTTGGTGGAGGCGGTCTTCTTGGCGGCGGTCTTCTTGGCGGGCGCGGCGGTCTTCTTCGCCGCGGCCTTCTTCGCCGGGGCGGCGACCTTCTTCGCGGCGGGCTTCGCCTCGACGGACGCGGACTCGACCACGGAGACCTCGGCGGCGACCGCGGCCACCACGGCCGGGGCGGCCACGGGGGCGGCCGGCGTGGCGGCCGGTGCGATGCGCACTGGCGGCTTGGCCGGGGCGGCCGGGGTCCGAGTGGTGACCGTCTTGGTCGCGGTGCGCTTCGTGGTGCTCTTGGCCGCGACGCTCTTGCGCTTGGAGCCGGCCGGTTCGGCCGCACTGACCATGAGGTCCACTCCTTCCTCAATCAGCACCTGGTTGAGGCTGCGCATGACGTTCTTCCACTTGGTGACCGGGATCTGGTCCGCCTCGAACGCCTGACGCACGTCGTCACCGGCGATCTGCCCCTGGGCCTTGCCCCGCTCGATGAGCGCGAGCAGTGCTGCGGACTCGGCGATCTCGGGGGGGAGCGAACGGGATGTGCTGGCCGACACGAACAACCTCTCGGACGATGAGTGGACTCGAACCCGTACCCGACCGTACGAGAGGACGGGAGACGATCACGCACGATCACGTGCGGGGTCGACTCCGACCGACTCGGACTTGAGGACGAGGACTGGGTTTGCGGGACGGCAGCAGCGCCGCAGACCAACACAGCATTCTGACATGGTGGTGGTATTCCGGAGCTGCTTCCGCTCCGTACACATCGCTGCCACCCCTCAAGTGTTACGCATCCTGTTCGTGGCGCGGGTCACACCACCGGCGGAACCGCTGCCGACCCCCTCCGGCGCCGGGCGACACGGCCCTCCGGCCGCCCCGGGGGACGGGGCTCGGGCGGCGGAAGGGCCGTGCGGCGACGGTGGAGCGAGGTACGGCCGCGATCCCGCTCACGTGCTTCGGGGGTGCGGCCGGGCGGGACCACGGGCGCGCCGGGCGCGCCGCTCAGTGCTCGCGCGGCGCCGGGACGGCGTGCTCGATGTCGGGATGGACGGTGAGCAGCGCCCGCACGGCCGTCTCGGCGGCGGTGCCGTCGCCCGTACCGAGTGCGTCGACCAACCGGACGTGCAGGCCGATCGCGGCGTCCGAGGGGCGCTCGCAGGTCGAACCGGGGCCGCCCGAGACCTGCAGGGCACAGGAGACGATGCCGGAGAGGTGCTCCAGCATGCGGTTCCCGGCCATCTGCAGGACCAGGCCGTGCAGCTCCGCGTCGGCCCGGCCGTAGCCGACGCCGTCGCCCTGGGTGGCGGCGTGGGCCATGATCTCGGTCAGCTCGACCAGGCGGTGCTGGACGTCCTCGCGGCCGTGGCCGGCGGCCAGGCGGGCGGCCAGCGGCTCGATCGCCCAGCGCAGCTCGAACAGCTCGCGGCGCTGCTCGTCGCGCTGCGGGCCGAAGGCGCGCCACTCGATGATGTCGGGGTCGAGGAGGTTCCAGTCGGTGACCGGACGAACCCGGGTGCCGACGTTCGGCCGGGCGCTGACCAGGCCCTTGGCCTCCAGCACGCGCAGCGATTCGCGGACGACGGTGCGCGAGACCTCGAACCGCTGGCCGATCTCCTCGGGGACGAGAGGACGGTCGGCGCCGAGGTCACCGGAGACGATCATCTGGCCGAGCTGCTGGACGAGCTGGCCGTGCAGGCCGCGGCCGCGGCTGCTGGTGGTCTTGCGGCCGACCCGGGCGAGCTCGGACTCGGCGCCCTCCCAGCGGGGGGCGGGCGGGACGGGCCGTTCGGCGTAGGGGAAGCGGTCGATCTCGGCGGCGGCGATGGTGTCGGCCGGACGGGCGGTGGTCATGGCGGGGTGCGCAAGGGTACTCACACGTCCTTTGTCGGCGATCGCCCCACCCGGCTTGAGGATTCTCGTGAAAAGCACACGAAAGGGTGATCGTCTGCGGCTGGATCATTGACTTCTTATCAGGCAGTCCGTCCTCTTTCGATCAGTCGGACACCACTTCCGGTCCTGCCCCGCGGGGCGGACCGGCGGCCCGCACCGGGTCCGTCCTCACAGCTCACGACGCCGGAGCTGGAGCGCGACCGCGGCCGCCAGACCGAGTGCGGGCGGCACCAGCAGCAGTGCGAACAGCAGGGGCAGCGGCAGCTGCAGGACGTCGGCCACCGCGCGCCCGTCGCGGACGCGCAGCCGTGCCAGTCCGCTGTGCAGCGGCAGCAATGTCTGCAGGTCATGGACGACGGGCAGGTCGCGAACGGCAGGCAGGCCCCCGGGCGAGGCGGTGCCGCCGACCGGGGACCGGCGCAGCAGCAGGCCCGCGAACAGCTCCCCGGGCACGACGACCGTGCCCAGCAGGACCAGGCCCGCCCGGGCCTGCCGGACCAGGGAGGTGGCGACCAGCCCGGCCCACCCGGCCAGCACCACGACCGCGGCGAAGATCCCGAGCGGCCGGCCGGCCACCGTCGGGGCGGCCTCCAGGACGGCCCCCCAGGCCGGGGCGGCGGCTTCCGGGTGTGCGGTCGGGCCCGGGGTCGCACCCGGGAGGAGCGCGCCGGCGTCCACGCCGGCGGGCAGGGCGAGCCACACCACCGCGGCGTTCACCAGCACGGTGGCGGCGGTCAGCAGCAGGGCGGCTCCGCCGATCACCAGCAGCTTGGCGAGGAGCAGTGCCGCCCGGCGGGAGAGGGCGACCCGGGAGGCCGGCAGACCCGGGTGTCCGACCTCGTGCGCGTAGGAGAGTGCACCGAGGAGGCACGCCCCCAGTGCGGCGACCGGCAGCGGCGACAGCGGAACGACGGCGGCGACCGTCCGCAGCCCGGCCTCCGCCGACAGCGGGCCCGGCAGCTGCTGGCGGACCGCCACGGCGGCCGCCGCAGCGCCGGCGACCAGTACGGCGGCCGCGATCAGCCAGGTCGACCGCAGACCGCGCAGTCGCCGGACCTCGTACGACAGCGCGTGGAACGGCTGCGCGTTCACGGGGCCTCGCTCCGGTGGTGGTCTGCGTAGGACTCCGGACGGGAGAGCCCGTCCGGGTTCGGGTTCGGGTTCAGGTGGAGGTGGGGGTGGGGGTGGGGGTGCGGGTACGCGGTTGGGGTCGCCGCCGTGGGAAGGACCTGCTCCGGCCGGACCGGCGGTAGGGGGCGGGTCGGCGGGTCCTCGTCGGCGGGCGTGGGTGGCTGTGTGGGTGCCGCTGCGGGTCCTGTGGAGGTTGCCGCTGCGGGTCCTGTGGTGGTTGCCGCTGCGGGTGCAGCCGTTCGTGCAGCTGTTCGTGCCGACGGGCGGTCCGTTCGGAGGTATGGCCGAGTGGGCGAGGGCAGGGGTAGCGGCAGGGGTGGGGGTGGGGGTGGCGGGCACTCGGCCGATGCGGGCACCGGCCGTGGGCGCGGGCCTGCGGCGGGGGCGCCGACGGTGGGCAGGGCCCCGGGACGGTGCCGGGCGGTCCCGACGTCGTCCGGCGGGTCCGGGAACAGCGGTGACAACGGCGGCAACGGTGATGGGGATGACAGCGACGACTGCGCTGACAGGGATGGCGCCGGGGACGGCGGAGGCGGGGTGCGGTGCAGACGGACGACCTCGCCGGAGCGGCCGGAGCCGATGGGCAGCGCGGTGTGGGGCATCGGGCGGCCGATCGCACGGTCGGTGAGTTCGTGGAGCAGGATGCCGTGACGGTGCGCGAGTTCGCCGACCTCGGCGCGGGCGAGGCCGCCGACGGCGATGCCGGAGCGGCCGTCCGACCGGACGCGCGCGCCCTGAGCGAGCAGCAGGTCGGCGAGCCGGGCCATCTGCGGCCCTCGTACCACCACCTCGGGGCAGAGCCGGGTCCCGCGGAAGTCCGCAGCGCTCTGGTCCGCCGCCTGGCGCCCCCGCACCAGGGTGATCACCCGGTCGGACACCGTCCCGGCCTCCAGCGGGGAGCAGGTGGTCATCAGCACCGTGCCGCCTGCCGCGGCGAAGGAGCGCAGGAAGGAGTGCAGCCACTCGGTGCTGCGCGGCGAGAGGCCGGCCGTCGGGTCGTCCAGCAGCAGGGCCTGCGGATCGCCGAGCAGGGCCGTGGCCAGGGCGAGCCGGCGGTTCATGCCCGGCGAGAAGGAACGCAGCCGGTGGGCGGCGACGCCCGCGAGCCTGGTCTGCTCCAGCAGGTCGTCGGCGCGGCGTGCGGGCACGCCGATCGCGGCGGCGAGCATCCGTAGGTGGTCCGCGGCCCTCCGGCCGGGGTGGCCGGGGCAGGACGGCGCGGTCTCCGGCACCAGGCCGACCCGGGTCTCGGGACGGGGCAGCCTGCGGTAGGTACGGCCGTCGAACAGGGCTGCTCCGCGGCCGCGTTCGAGCTCCACCATGAGCCTGATCGCGGTGGTCTTGCCCGCGCCCTCGTCGCCGAGCAGGGCGGTGACCGTGCCGGGACGGGTGTCGAAGGTCAGGTCGAGCAGCGCCGGCGGGCCGCCCCGCCGATGGACCTTGGTCAGTCCGGTGATCTGGATCATCGCTGCCTGCTCCCACGCCTCGGCCGACCGGGTGCGCCGGCCCTGGGGGAGCGCGGCGCTCCGCCTGCCCGCGCCCAGCACCCTAGGCCCCAGCAGGGAGGATTCCGGGCATTGCGGAAGCCAGGGGGGAGCGCGCCCACCGACCTCACTCGATCAGGTGACGGGAATGGCGTGTTGACCGATCGTCAGTGCGGTCGCGGCTTTACGAGTTCCGACCCTGTGTAGGTCGGAGTAGGTCGGCGCGGGGCGGAGCAGGTCGAAGGGGAGCGAAGCAGGTCGAAGCGGGGCGAACCGGGGCGGAACGGTTCTGGCGGGTGCTGAACGGGTGCGAGCACGCTCCCGGGCCGTCCCGTGTGCGCACGACGGTGCGGGCGGTGGTGTGTGCGCCGGCACGTGCAACCTGTGCGGTGCGCGGACCGGATGCCCGCCCGGGACCGGTGGTCAGGCCTCGGGGCGGAGCATCGGCGGGTTGAGGACCGTCGCGCCGCCGGCGGTGAACAGCTGCGCGGGACGCCCGCCCTGCCGGGTCGTCGTACCGCCAGACGGCAGCAGGAAGCCGGGGGTGCCGGTCACCTTGCGATGGAAGTTCCGCGGGTCCAGCACGACGCCCCACACCGCCTCGTAGACGCGGCGAAGCTCCCCCACCGTGAACTCCGGGGGGCAGAAGGCGGTGGCCAGCGAGGAGTACTCGATCTTCGAGCGGGCGCGCTCGACACCGTCGCCGAGGATCCGGCCGTGGTCGAAGGCGAGCGGAACGCCGTCCGCAGGGCCGTCGTCGAGCAGTTCGTGGACGGGAGCCCAGCGGGCGCTGCTGGCGTCGCCGCCGGGACGCGGGGTGGGCAGGTCGGGTGCCAGCACCAGGTGGGCGACGCTGACCACGCGCATCCGCGGGTCGCGCTGGGGGTGGCCGTAGGTCGCGAGCTGCTCCAGGTGCACGCCCGCGGCGGACTGGCCGGGTGCGGACGCGCGCAGTCCGGTCTCCTCCGCGAGTTCACGGGAGGCCGCCTCGGCGAGGCCCTCGTCCGGGCGGACGAACCCGCCGGGCAGCGCCCAGTACCCCTGGAAGGGCGGCTCGCCCCGTCTGACCAGCAGCGCGCACAGTTCGTGGTCCCGGACCGTCAGCACCACCAGGTCCACGGTGACGGCGAACGGAGGGAAGGCCGACGGGTCATAGCGCGACATGGCGATGATGATAGTCGTCTCTCTGACGATAAACACAGAGTGCCTGCGTGGGCCGGGCAACTCCGGTACGGATCGGTCGCAGTCCGCCGCCCGTGCACGGCTGACCCCGACCGACCGATCGATCGCCTCGGTGCCGGGCCGGGCCGGGACGGGACGGGCCGGGACGGGCCGTCCCGTCACGGGCCCGGTCCTACAGTGGCTCCGCGGTGAAGGCGACGGCGACGGCGGTGCGGTTCAGCCGGCGCCCAGCTGGAGTTGGGGCGAGGCCTCCTCGACGACGGCCACGCCGATCCGGCTGACCCGGGCGGAGAACGGCTCGCCCGCCACCCGCAGGCCGGTGAGCTGCAGTTCGCCGAGCGGTGTGCTGGAGGCCGGGCGGACCACCACCCGTCCGCCGGGGGCGTCCGGCCGGATGCCCGCCATCGACAGGACGAGATGGATACCGGCCGCCGCGGACAACGCGGCCGGCCGGCAGGCCGCCGGATGGGGCACCGGCGGACACCCCGTCACCCGCTGCTCCCCCGCGTACATCTCCGGCAGGCGGCCCTCGAAGTGCTCGGCCGCGCCCAGCAGGCCCTCCAGCAGCAGACCCGCCTCGCGCTCGAAACCCGCGTCGGCGAGACCCGCCACGGCGAGCGCCGTCTCGTGCACCCGCACGGCACCGCTGCGGTGGCCGAGCGGGTTGAACCTCGGCGATTTGGCGCTGAGGGTCCGCAGCCCCCAGCCGCAGTCGAGTTCCGGGGCCGTCAGGCGCTGGGCGAGCAGCCTGGTCTGCTCCCGGTCGAGCAGGCCCTCGTGCAGGTCGCCCTCTCGGGAGAGACCAACGTCGAGCAGGTGGACGAAGGAGGAGGCGACCGCGGGGACCGTCCGCCCGCCGCCGAGCAGCGCCGCCGCGGGACGCCCGCCACCCAGGTCGTCGATCCAGAACCGCTCCCGGAAACGCTCCCGGAGCGCCGCGGCCCAGCTCAACCATTCGGCCGCGCCGGGCCGGGCGAAGGCCGCGAGCAGCTCCGCGCCGTGCAGTGCCGCGCGGTACGCCTGCGCCTGCACCTCGCAGCGGGCCACCGCAGTACGGCTCGACCTCTCCTCCAGGGCTCGGCCGAGGTCGACGACGAAGCCCTCGGGCCCGTCCGGCGCCTCGGCGACGGAGGCGCGGAGCGCTGCCAGGGCGCGCTCCATCGCCGGCAGCAGCTCTATCACCTCGTGCCGTGGCAGGCCCCATCGCCAGGCCTCCGCCAGCACGGTGACGAACAGCAGGGTGGCCTCGGTCGCGGTGCAGGTCGGCGGGAGCTCGGGGCCGCCGTGCCGCATCGGGCCGGGGATCAGCCCCTCCCCCGGGCTCGTAGCGGCAGGGCCGCCCGATGACGGTGCGGCAGCGGATCCGCTCTGACGGCCAATGTGCTGACGGCGCGCCAGCGCTCGGAGGGTCCCCGCCGCCAGCCGGGTGCCGAAGGGCAGCGTCCAGCGGGCGGCCCACAGGGCGTCGGAGGCGGTCAGGCCGAACCGCCAGGGCGCACCGGAGGCGGCGTAGAGGTCGGTCGGACGGTCGGCGTCGGCGAGCAGCAGGGCGCCCAGCGCGTCGAGCGAG
The DNA here is from genome assembly GCF_025655475.1 of Kitasatospora sp. DSM 101779. GTDB lineage: Bacteria > Actinomycetota > Actinomycetes > Streptomycetales > Streptomycetaceae > Kitasatospora. The sequence continues at coordinate 2,837,580 of NZ_JAHTIK010000001.1, forward strand.
GCGGGGACGAGGCGCTGCGCCCGGGCGTCGTCGCACCGCACCTCGGGTTCGGACCAGGGCAGTGGGACGCCCTGGCCGCGTCCGGTGGGCGGGCGGCCCCCGGGCGGGACACTCTCCAGCTCGGCCTGCAGGTCGACCGACCAGCGGGCGCCCGGCTGCACCTCCAGGTCCCAGCGGAGTACGCCCGCGCCCGCCAGGACGGCGTGCGGCGTGGGTCGCGCCGAGACGGTGGCGCTGCGACCGTGGCCGGCCCAGCGCAGACCGGCCGACTGCACCTTGCTCGGCAGGTCGGCGTTGCGCTGGCCCGCCGCGATGTCGCCGAGCAGGCCGAGGTCCGTGCCGAAGGTGATCTCCAGCGGGAGGCGGGCGGGCCGCCCGCCGGCGTTGCGGACGGTGACCGTCTCCGTCCCGTCGGCGTGGCGCAGCCGTTCGACGGTGAGCGCCGGGTCCGGATCGGGGTCGCCGGGGATGCGGACGCTGCCGACGAAGCGCGCCTCGGCGGCGGAGGTGAGCGCACCCTGGAGCGGCATCGGCTCGATGCCGCCGAGGCGGAGCTCCATTCGTGCCAGGGTGCGGATGCCGGACCGGTAGAAGCCCTGCAGCCCCTGGCCGCGCAGCTGGCCGTCGAGGCCGGACGCGGCGAGGGCGGGGGCGGCCGCGCAGAACAGCAGGTCGTGGGCGGCGGCCGCCGCCTGGGTGCGCGGTGGCGCCGGCGGTCGCGGCTGGCCGGGCGCCGTGCCGGACG
>NZ_JAHTIK010000001.1:2838411-2840965 GCF_025655475.1 Kitasatospora sp. DSM 101779
CCGGCGGTCGCGGCTGGCCGGGCGCCGTGCCGGACGGCGCGCCCGAAGGCGGCAGCGGCACGCCGTAGGGCGGGGTCGCGCCCGCATGCGGCGGGGTCGGGACGCCGTACGGCGGGGTCTGCACGGTCTGAGGGGTGGGGATGCCGTACGGCGGGGTCCGGGGGGACGGGGGGCCCACGGGGGGACTCGTCACCGGACCGCCGGGCCGGCCGGCTACGGGTGCGGACGGCGCGGCGGCGTGCCACGGGGGTGCGGTCGGGGTGGGCGGGACCGCGGGTGCGGGCGGCGGCGCAGGCGCGGGCGCCACGGGGGTGCCCTGCGGTGCAGAAGGTGCCGGGGGTGCAGACGCAGGTGGCACGGCCGGACCGGCTGGCCGCCCCGGCGTCACGGGCCCGAGGGGCGGTGCGGGAGGTGCGGGACGTGCGGGAGGAAGGGGCGGCACCGGTGGGAAGGTCGCCGCCGAAGCCGACGGCGAGGGTGCAGCCGGCGCCGGGTTCGGCTCGGTTGCCGGCGGCGGTGCGGCCGGCTGTGGCGGCCTGGAAGCGGTCACCGGGCTCTCCTCCCCTCGGTCGGCCGGCTGTTGCTGGGCCGGTCGACCGCGAGCGTGCTCGTTCGCGGTCTGTGCTGCTCTGCCGTGCGGCAGGTCGATCGGCGGGAGCGGCCGGGGCCGCACCGATGCGCGGCGCGGCCGGGTACGGCCGGTGCTCTGCCCGGACGGGCCGCGCTGCGGTCCGCGCACACCGGTGGTGCGGTGCGCGTCGACTCGGTGCAGGGCCTGCGGACGGACGGTGCCGCCCGCGCCCCCTGATGAACGTCCTGCACCAGCCACAGGTCACGCCGGCCGGCGCGGCGGCGATGGCGCGCAGGCGGGGCGCGACCGCCCGACCTTTGTCGCGCCACCCCCGTCGGCGCTGCCCGATCCGGCTACCGACGGCGGCGCGGCCACCTCGATGGCCCTCCCCCGTCGGCTCCCGTCCGCGGTCAGGATACGGTGCGCTTCGGCGGCGCCCGTACCCGGAACATGGTTGACGCGCGTCGCATCGCGCCTGCGACCAGCACGTACCGAGGAGCTCCATGTCCACCGTCGGCCGCCTGCCCGGAATCGTCACCACGGACCACGTCTTCCGGGTGCCGCTCGACCACGAGCGGCCCGGGGGCGAGCGGATCGAGGTGTACGCCCGCGAGGTCGTGGCATCCGGGCGGGAGCACGACGACCTGCCCTGGCTGCTCTACCTGCAGGGCGGGCCGGGCGGGAAGGCCGGGCGACCGCTGGGGCGCGACGACTGGCTGAACCGCGCCCTCGACGACTACCGGGTGCTGCTCCTCGACCAGCGCGGCACCGGCCGGTCCGCCCCGGCCAACCGGCAGACCCTCGCCCGCCGCGGAGGCCCGGTCGAGCAGGCCGACTACCTCGCCCACTTCCGTGCCGACTCGATCGTCCGGGACGCCGAGCTGATCCGTCGCCTGCTGCTCGGTGAGGAGGGCAGGTGGAGCCTCCTCGGTCAGAGCTTCGGCGGCTTCTGCACGCTGACCTACCTGTCGCTCGCACCGGAGGGCCTGCGGGAGGCGTTCGTCACGGGCGGCCTGGCCGGCCTGCGGGCCTCGGCGGACGACGTCTACCGCGCGGCGTACCCACGGGTGGCGGCCAAGAACGTGGCGCACTACGCCCGCTACCCGCAGGACGTGGCGGCCGTCCGCAGGATCGCGGCCCACCTCGCGCAGCAGCCGGCCCGGCTGCCGGACGGCGGACTGCTGACTGTCCGGGCCTTCCAGGCACTGGGCCTGATGCTCGGCGCCGCGTCGGGCTCCGGCGCGCTGCACTACCTGCTGGAGGAGGCCTGGGTGGAGGGCGTGGACGGCCCGGAGCTGTCCGACACCTTCCTCGCCGGGGCCCAGGCCCAGCTCTCCTTCGCGCAGAACCCGCTGTACGCCGTGCTGCACGAGTCGATCTACGGCCAGCGCTCGGTGGACCCGGCGGGCACAGGGTGGGCCGCCGAGCGCGTCCGCAAGGAGTTCCCCGCCTTCGACGCCGAAACCGCGCTCGGCACCGACGCCCCGGTGCTGCTCACCGGCGAGATGATCTACCCCTGGATGTTCGAGACCGACCCTGCGCTGCAGCCGCTGCGCGAGACGGCCCAGCTGCTCGCGGAGCGCCGCGACTGGCCCGACCTGTACTCCCCCGAGCGGCTGGCCGCCAACACGGTGCCGGTCTACGCGGCCGTGTACTTCGACGACATGTACGTCGACACCGCGGAGTCGCTGGAGACCGCGAAGTCCGTGGGCAACCTTCGCTTCTGGCTGACCAACGAGTGGGAGCACGACGCGCTGCGGGTGAGCGGCCGGGTGGTGCTCGACCGCCTGGTGCGGATGGCGCGCGGAGAGGCGTAGCAGGAGGGCCCGATCGCCGGGGCGGCAGCGGTACATCTCAGCCGCTGCCCGGCCGTGAGGCGTGCCAATGACCGGCCGCACGGTCGCGGGCCTGCGGGGCCGCCGGCCTCGGCCTGGCACCGGCCGGCCCGGCGGGCCGGCGCGGCAGGGCGTGCGACGGGGTGCC
>NZ_JAHTIK010000001.1:2840990-2864089 GCF_025655475.1 Kitasatospora sp. DSM 101779
GTGCGACGGGGTGCCGGGAGGCCTGCCCGGTGCCGCGGCACGGGGCGCTGCGCCGCCGCCGTGCCCGGTGGGCCGGTGGACCTGCGCGACGGCACTGCCACGGCCAGGGGTGGAGCAGGTGGCGGGCGGTGCCCCGGAGCCCGATCCGCCACCGACGGTCGATCCGCTGTTGGCGGCCGGTCCGGTGTTCGTGGGCGGCGCGACCGGCTCGGGGCGCTGCGTCGGCCGCGGCGGGGGCGCCTCTGCGCCCGGTGTGCCGGGCGTACCGGGTCGGGCGGCCGATGCGTGCGGTGCGGGTTCGGTGGCTGGCGCTCCGTGAGGCGCGTCGGGATCACCGGCATCGGCCCCGGGCCCCTCCGCGCACCCGTCCGCCGGCTCGCTCCGCTGGTCGGCGGCCCGGGTGACGGCGCGGTTGGCTCGCTGCTCGCGCACGCTCTCCAGAAGCCGTTCCGGCGCCAGGCCGCCGTTGATCGACTCGTACAGCAGCAGGGCCAGGGTGTAGCGCGAGTCCACCTCCAGCGCCCGGGAGAGCATGATCCGGGCGGTGGCGATGTCGCCCGCGATCCAGGCCGTCCAGGCGAGCAGGGTGAGCGGCGGGGCCGCGAGGTGTTCGAACGGGTTGACGCAGCGCTGGACGAGGAACCGCCACACACGCTGGGCGACGGCCAGCTCATCGGGTTCGGCGAACTCGGCGCCGCGGTCGCGGCCGAGCTTGTCCTGCAGGCCGAGCAGCAGGCGGGCGGTGCGCTCGGTGTCGATCTCCCGCGCGCCGGCTCGGAACTCGGCCATCACGTCGGTGATCAGTTCGCCCGTCCGGTCGACCGCGGTCGTCCGCCCCGCGGCAAGCTCCTGGAGGAAGCCCGGGCCGGCCCGCTCGATCTCCTGCCGCTGGACGTCGGCGAGCGGCGGCCCGACCGGGGCGAGCCCGGCGACCATGGCCCGCCGGCTGCCGCGTGGGGCCAGGCCCGCGAAGGCCGCGGCGGCCGCAACGGGGCTGGGCCGGTGGGACGGCCTGATCGGGGTGCCGGCGGGGTCGCAGCAGCCGGTACGGGTGCACAGGAAGGACCACCAGCGGCCGCGGGAGACGAACAGCGACTCCTTCACCGCCACCCCAGCCGTGCGGAAGGCCGCCGCCAGGCTGTCCGCGAGCGGGCGCAGCGGTTCGGCCGGCCGCGGATCGTCACCGGGCGGCGCGCCGCTCTGTGCCTCCGCCGGGTCGGCGGGATCCCGGACGAGGTAGAGCAGCACCTGGTCGGGCCGTCGGTCGCGCTTCTCCGAGAGGTCCAGCAGCAGTGCGGCGGCGTCGCGGGCCACCGGCTCCCACTGCTCGGGGGCGTCGGGGAGGTCGACCCGGACGACGGCGCCCTGGTGGAGCGAGGGACCCTGCAGACCGACGGCGACGATGCTGTCGTCGGGGAAGAAGCCGAGCAGGTAGGGCAGCATCTCGGCCATGTCGGCCGGGCCGCGCATCGGCGTGGGCAGCACGGTGGCGGGCAGTCCCCGGACCGGGGCTGCGGGCGGGGTGCGGTGTTCGTCGTGGTTCATGGCCCGAAGCATGCTGCTTTTTCCGAGCCTTGCGTTCAGCCTGTGGATAACCCGGGATTGGGGATTGTTTCGCGCCCGTTCCGGGCTGATCATTCCGCGGGAATTCCACCGTTCGGGCCACATCATCCTTTCCCGTCAACCGATCTGATGACAGGTCATCCACAGGCCGGGCACTGCATTGGCCCATTGTCGGTCGCACGCGGTATGCATGGGGCCATGGACGAGCGCAGCACCCGCCCCGAATCCGAGTCCGCGGACACGCCGGACGCACCGGCCGCACCGGACCGCTCCGGCAGCCGGCCGGCCGCCGGGCACGCCCCCGACCGGGGACACGCGACCGGTCCGGCCGACCCCGCCGGACAGGGCCCCGCGGCGCAGGACCGGGCCGGGCAGGACCGCTCGGCGCAGGACCGGGCCGGGCAGGACCGCGCCGCCGTTCGGGAGCGGGCCGAGGCCGTCCTGCGCGAGTTGGCCGGGCCGTCCGCCGTGCTGCGGGAGGACCAGTGGCGGGCCATCGAGGCACTCGTCGTGGACCGCCGCCGGGCCTTGGTGGTGCAGCGCACCGGCTGGGGCAAATCCGCCGTCTACTTCGTCGCCACCGCGCTGCTCCGCTCGGCGGGCGCCGGCCCCACGGTGATCGTCTCGCCGCTGCTGGCCCTCATGCGCAACCAGGTGGACTCGGCCTCCCGGGCCGGCATCCACGCCCGGACGATCAACTCGGCCAACCCGCAGGAGTGGGACGAGATCCAGGCCGAGGTCGCCGCCGGAGCGGTCGACATCCTGCTGGTCAGCCCGGAGCGGCTGAACAACCCGGACTTCCGCGACCAGGTCCTGCCCAAGCTCGCCGCCTCCACCGGCCTGCTCGTGGTCGACGAGGCGCACTGCATCTCCGACTGGGGCCACGACTTCCGGCCCGACTACCGCCGGCTGCGCACCATGCTGGCCGACCTCGCCCCCGGTGTGCCGGTCCTCGCCACCACCGCGACGGCGAACGCGCGGGTCACCGCCGACGTGGCCGACCAACTCGGCACCGGTGCGCCCGACGACGCGGGTGCGCCGCCGGCGGACCGTACCGCGCTCGTGCTCCGCGGCCCGCTGGACCGGGAGAGCCTCAGCCTCGGTGTGCTCACGCTGCCCGACCCGGCGCACCGCCTGGCCTGGCTGGCCGACCACCTGGCCGAGCTGCCCGGCTCCGGCATCGTCTACACCCTCACCGTGGCGGCGGCGGACGAGGTGACCGCCTTCCTGCGTTCGCGCGGCTACCCGGTGGCCTCGTACTCGGGCCGGACGGAGGACGCCGAGCGCCGCAGCGCCGAGGCGGACCTGCTGGCCAACCGGGTCAAGGCGCTGGTCGCGACCTCGGCCCTGGGCATGGGCTTCGACAAGCCCGACCTGGGGTTCGTGGTGCACCTGGGCTCGCCCGGTTCGCCGATCGCCTACTACCAGCAGGTCGGACGGGCCGGCCGTGGCGTCGACCGGGCCGAGGTGCTGCTGCTGCCGGGCCGGGAGGACGAGGCGATCTGGCGGTACTTCGCCTCGCTGGGCTTCCCGCCGGAGGAGCAGGTCCGGCGGACGATCGACGCGCTCGCCGAGGCCGGCCGCCCGCTGTCCACCGGTGCGCTGGAGGCCCGGGTGGACCTGCGGCGGAACCGGCTGGAGACCATGCTCAAGGTTCTCGACGTCGACGGCGCGGTCCGCAAGGTCCGCGGCGGCTGGGAGGCCACCGGCCGCCCCTGGGCGTACGACGCGCCGCGCTACGCCAAGGTCGCGGCCGCGAGGGAGGCCGAGCAGCAGGCCATGCGGGAGTACGCGGCCTCGGCCGGCTGCCGCATGGAGTTCCTGCGCAGGCAGCTCGACGACCCGGAGGCCGCCCCTTGCGGGCGGTGCGACAACTGTGCCGGCCCCGTGCACGGTCCGGAGGTGTCGGCGGAGGCGCTCGCCGCGGCCCGGGCGGCGCTCGGCCGGCCCGGTGCGGAGTTCGAGCCGCGCCGGCTGTGGCCGACCGGGATGGACGCCCTGGGCGTGCCGCTCAAGGGCCGCATCCCCGCGGGGGAGCAGGCGGAGACCGGCCGGGCGCTCGGCCGGCTGTCCGACATCGGCTGGGGTACCCGGCTGCGCTCACTGCTCGCCGAGTCGGCGCCGGACGGCCCCGTCCCGGCCGAGGTGGTCGACGCGCTGGTCAGCGTCCTGGCCGACTGGGCCCGCGGGCCCGGTGGCTGGGCCGGGCCGGAGGCCCCGGACGGGACACGGCTCGCCCGGCCGGTCGGCGTGGTCACCATGGCCTCGGCGACCCGGCCCCAGCTGGTGGAGAGCCTCGGCGCACGGATCGCGGCGGTCGGCCGTCTGCCGCTGCTCGGCCGGATCGAGTACGCGGCCGGCCGGCCCCCGCACGGCCCGCGGAGCAACAGCGCACAGCGGCTGCACTCGCTGGCGGGGACGCTGGTCGTCCCGGAGGAGCTGGCCGCGACGCTCGCCGCGGCCGACGGCCCGGTGCTGCTGGTCGACGACCTGGTGGACTCGGGCTGGACGGTGACCGTGGCCGCCCGGCTGCTCCGGCGTGCCGGGGCGACGGGTGTTCTCCCCCTGGTCCTCGCGCTCCAGGCCTGAGCCCCGACGCACCCGGACCTCGGCCCTCGCGAATCCCGCCCGCGCGCAGAGGGGGACGCCGTTCACCGGATGGACATCAGCGGGCAAACCGGACTTCGGTCAGCCGTCGGCCGACCGTCAGGCAAATGGACGCATCGGAGTGAAGGAATATATCCGGCAGAACACTGAATTTCGGGCGGCGCTCGGCATTTCATCATTGCCGCTCGGGCCGATCTGACGGGAGAATTGAGCCGTACCCCACGCCTGGTCGGAAGACCCGGTATTCGGCGTACCCACGTCACCGCCGTGCCAGCGGGCCGGAAGGAGGATCGTGATCAACCGCAGAGACCACGGTCAGGACCCTTCCACCGCAAGACGGAGCATCGGCCCGAAGGCTTGGTCCGAGTCCGACGTGCCGTTGCTGCGCGCCCCGCGCGACTTCGTCCGTGAGTTGCACCAACGGCACCTGCCGCAACCGGGCACCACGGTCGTCGCCGTGCTGGACGCCAGGCACCAGCTGATCGCCTCGGCCTCCTTCAGCACCCGCCAGCACCTCACCGACGGGTGGCAGCACCGCAACGCGATCCTGGCGCACCTGCGGCAGGTCGTCCCGCACGACCTACGGCTCGCCGCTCCCGTCCGCACGGCCGTGCTGCTGCGCTGCCGGGACGGCTCACCCGAGTGGACGGCCCAGGACGGCGCGTGGATGTGGGCCCTGCAGGACGCCGCCGCGCTGCACGGGCTGCGCTGCGGCTCCTACATCACGCTGACGCCGGCCGGCTGGCACGTGATCGGCGACGGGCGGCAGGGCCGCAATCCGCACTCCGGATCGTGGTCCGACGGTCCGCTGCACACCGTCACCGAGCTGCCGCCGCGCCACGTACGGGAGCGGGTCCGACGGACCGCACGGACACCCCACGTGGCGGCGGTGACCGCACTCGACGCGTTGCGCCCCGCCGCCTCGCACTGACCGTTCACGGCCTCGCGCTGACCGTTCACGCGGCCGCCCGCCCGATGGGGCGGGCGGCACCGCGAACGTGACGACCGGCAACGGGCCGGCCCGGGCCACGAGCACGCCCGGGCCACGAAGGTGCGAGGCCCGGCCGCGGGCACGACGGCTCAGGCCGGAACGGGCCGGTCCGCTCCCGGGAACAGCGATGCGACGGCGTCGGTGCCGCCGCAGATCACCAGCAGCGAGCCGGCGCGCTCGGCCGCGCGCACCGCGGCCCCGGCGATGCGGTTGACCCCGGCGGCGTTGACCACCAGGACCACCACCTCGCGGTGCAGCGGCCCACCGGTGGCGGCGTCGGCGTAGAACACGTCCTCGGCCTCGGCGAGCTGCGCCCAGTAGCGCTCCTCGCCGAAGGACAGCTCGTGCTGCTGCCAGGGGTGCGGTTCGCCGACCGTGAGCACGAGGACGTCGCCGGGACGGCGGCCGGACTCGAGCAGCTGGTCCACCGTCTCGTCGGCGCGCTCCAGCGCCTCCTGCGGGTCGGCGGGCACGAGCCGGACGGCCGGGGACGAACGGCGGGCACCGGGACCGGGCTTCGGCCCGGGGCGGGGACCCGGGGTGGCACCGGCGGCTCGCGGCGGAGCGGGACGGGGCGGCGCCGGGCGGGGCGGCGCGGGCCGCTGGCCCGGCACGACGCCGGACGCAGCAGGGTTGGCGGAAGGCGTACGGGGGCTGGATGCGTCCGACTTGTGGGGGAAGGGAACGCCGGGGCCCGGGATACTCTCGTGAATCTCCGGCTCCTCGGGGAAGACAGGCATACCCGGATATCTATCAAATGCCGGTCGGATGCGCACGGGCACCCCACCTGTTGGGCACCCGGAGCGGCCCGCGGAGGGCGCCGCGGAGGCCCGACGGGACGTCAGAAGCCCAGCGAGAGCTGCTCGTCCGCGGGTTCGGCGATCCGGCCCCGCTTGAGGTGCCGCCACTGCGGCAGCCCGTCGAGATAGGCCCAGGACAGGCGGTGTTCCGAGGTCGGGCCGAATTCCTCCAGGGCGGCGCGGTGCACCGGCGACGGGTATCCGGCGTTGTCCTCGAAGCCGTACGCGGGGTGGTCGGCGCCCAGCTCCGCCATCATCAGGTCCCGCTGGACCTTCGCGAGGACGGAGGCCGCGGACACGCAGACGCAGGACTGGTCGCCCTTGATCACCGTGCGGACCCGCCAGGGGCCGCCGAGGTAGTCGTGCTTGCCGTCGAGGATCACGGCGTCCGGCCGGACCGGGAGCGCCGCCAGGGCACGTTCGGCAGCGAGCCGCAGCGCCGCCGTCATGCCGAGTTCGTCGCACTCGCGCGGGGAGGCGTGCCCCAAGGCGTAAGCGGTGACCCAGGCGGCAAGCACCGGGGCGAGCGCCTCGCGGCGCTTCACGGTGAGGAGCTTGGAGTCGGTGAGGCCCTCCGGCGGGCGTCGCAGCCCGGTGACGGCGGCGCCGACGGTGACCGGGCCCGCCCAGGCTCCGCGTCCGACCTCGTCGAGCCCGGCGACCACGCCGGCTCCGGCCCGGCGCAGCGAGCGCTCGACCGAGTGGGTCGGGGGGTCGTAGGGCATGGCTGGTCCATTCGTGTCGCTCCGGCAGCACCAGCCTACGTCCCCGGCGGGAGCGCCCCGGACGGCCGGCACGGAACCGGCGGCCGGCGCACGGGACGGGCCTGAGCCGTCCCCGCGACCGACACCGACCCGCCCTGTACCGGACCCGACAACCGAGCGACCCGACAACCGAGCGACCCGACGACCGAGCAGACCCTGCGACCGAGCGACCCGACGGCCGAGCGCGCCGACCGCCGAGCCCGTGCGGCAAACCGTCCGACAGGCCCTAGTAGGCGCCCACCATCGGCATGAGCACCTGGTCCACCAGCTCCGTGCAGAAAGCCCCGTCGACCACGCCCCCGCCGACCTTGGCCCGGTAGAGCAGCATCGCGGGGGCCACGTCGGCGACGATCGGCGTGGCCGCGCCGGGCCGGACGTCGCCGCGCCGCTCGCCGCGGCCGAGGATGTTCAGGATCGCCGCATTGGCCGGGCGCATCACCCGGCCGTCGAGGAAGTCCTTGAAGGCGACGGCCTGTTCGTGGTCGAGCTCGGCCATCAGCACGCGGATGGCGGTGCCGGCCGGCGAGCACATGATCGCGCCGAAGCCCGCCATGAGCTGCATCAACTCGGCACGGGCCGACCCGAGGTCGGGGATGTCGACGGGAGGTGGCAGAGTGGCCGCCAGGGCGTGCACGACCAGATCCGCCTTCGACGCCCAGCGGCGGTACAGCGCGGCCTTGCCGGTCTGCGCCGCCCCGGCGACGCCCTCCATGGTCAGGCGGGCGAAGCCGCCGGAGACGAGGAGTTCGAGGGTCGCCTCGAAGATCGCGGCCTCCAGGGCGGGGCCCCGTCGACGGGCCGCGGCGGGCGCCGCGGGCACGCCGGACGGTCCCGCCGACGACTCGACGGACTCCGGCCCCGCGCCCCCGGGCGCGACGGCGGGCGGCCCGGCCGGCTCCTCGGCGCAGGCCTGCAGTGGTACGGCCCGCGTCACGCCGGCGGGGGCGGACGGCGCGCACCTGGCCGCCACCGCACCCGACGACCCGACCGACGCCTGACGCCGCACCAACTGATCCATCGTCACCACCCTAGAGAACGCTTGCGTTCACAATCTCTTTCCGGATATCGTCCACATGATAGTGAACGACTCCGTTCCTTCACAGTGTCCGCGCTCCGCCACCGGCCGTGCGCGGTCGCACAACCGCGCACGTCACGGGCGCAATTCTCCGGCACCACCCCACGGTGCAGGATCAACAGGGGGCAATCAGTGGCAATCTCCGACACGGTCGGCTCACCCGCACCACCGAAGGCGGGACGCACCCAGCGCAAGGGCGTCACCCTCACCGTCATCGCCGCGACCCAGCTCATGGTCGTGCTGGACGCGACAATCGTGAACATCGCGCTGCCGCACATCAAGAACGACCTCGGCTTCTCCGACACCACGCTGTCCTGGGTGATCAACGCCTACACCCTGACCTTCGGCGGCCTGCTCCTGCTCGGCGGCCGCCTCGGCGACATCCTCGGCCGGCGGCGGGTGTTCATCGTCGGCACCCTGCTCTTCGGCTTCGCCTCGCTGCTCGGCGGCCTCGCGCAGGACTCGACCATGCTGCTCGCCGCGCGCGCCCTGCAGGGCCTCGGCGGCGCGATCTGCTCACCGACCGCGTTCGCACTGATCGCCAGCAACTTCGAGGAGGGCCCGGAGCGCAATCGCGCCTTCGGCGTCTTCTCCGCCGTCGCGGGCTCCGGGGCCGCGATCGGTCTGCTGGCCGGCGGCCTGCTCACCGAGTACCTCGACTGGCGCTGGGTGTTCTTCGTGAACGTGCCGATCGCCGCGCTGATCGCGCTCGCCGCGCCGCGGTTCATCAACGAGTCGGAGCGGACGGAGGGCCGCTTCGACCTCCCGGGCGCGCTGGCCTCGACCCTCGGCCTGGTGGCCCTGGTCTACGGCTTCATCCGCGCCGCGTCGGACGGCTGGAGCGACGCCCTGACGCTGGCCTCGTTCGCCGCCGGCGTGGTCCTGGTGGTCGCGTTCGTCGTCATCGAGCGGCGGACGTCGCAGCCGATCACCCCGCTGCACCTGTTCCAGGACCGCAACCGCACCGGCGGCCTGATCATGATGCTCTGCCTCGCCGCGGCGATGTTCGGCATCTTCTTCTACATCACGATCTTCGTGCAGACGGTCATCCACTACAGCCCGCTCAAGGCAGGTGTGGCCTTCCTGCCGATCAGTGCGTCGATCATCGTGGCGGCGCAGATCGCCTCGGCGCTCCAGGCGAAGCTTGGCCCGAAGGTGTTCATGGCCGGCGGAGCCGCCCTGGTCACGGTCGGCCTGGGCTGGCTGACCCAGCTCAAGGCGGACAGCGGCTACGTGGACGGGATCCTCGGCCCCACGGTGATCTTCGGCTTCGGCATGGGCCTGATCTTCGTCCCGGTCATGCTGATCGCGGTGTCCGGTGTGCCGAACAGCGAGACCGGCGCGGCCTCCGGCCTGCTCAACTCGGTGCAGCAGATCGGCGGTGCCCTGGGTCTGTCGATCCTCACCACCGTGTTCAGTCACGCGGCCAAGTCCAAGGCCACCGAGCTGGTGCCGGGCTTCCTGCAGTCCGCCACTCCCGAGCAGGCGCAGCACTTCCAGAAGGCGCACGAGTTCCCGGTGGGCAGCGCCGCGTACAGCGAGACGCTGGCGCACGGCATCGGCCAGGCGTTCATCGTGGGCGCCTCGCTGGCCGTGGTCGCCCTGCTGGTCGCGCTGCTCGTGGTGAAGGCGAAGGCGAGCGACCTGCCGTCGGAGGGGGCGGCCGGCGTGGCACTCTGACGCACCGTGTGGTGGCGGGCTCCCGGGCCCGCCACCACACCCGATACTCCGTCCGGCCGCGACTGCTCAGAGCCGGTCCGGCTCCGGGCAGACGGCATCAGTAGTCGTAGCCCCCTCCGTAGTACGGGTCGTCCAGGCGGACGCCGATCCTGCTGCAGGCCTGGCGCCCGGTGACCGGCACCGGGCGGTCCTTCAGGATCTCGCGGGCGCGGTCCTCGGCCAGGCTGGTGGCGTACCAGGGCAGTCGGCCGTTGTCGAGGTCCCTGGCGATCACCTGCAGGGCGCAGGTCCGCTGGTCCTCCGGGAGCCGGTCCAGGGCGGGCACGGCGTCGGCGGAGAGGTCGCGGAGGTAGCCGACGTCGATCCGGCCGGTCTGCTCGAAGCGGTGGACGTTCTGTTCGGCGATCATCGCGTCCGGGCTGATGAGGCCGAAGACGGCCGTGGTGGCGGCGGCACTCAGCACGACCGCCCGCGGCAGCCACCGGGCCGAGGCCAGGATGCCGCCGACGAGCACCAGCAGCAGGACGACCCCCAGCCAGATCTCCACCGTGGCCACCGAGATCCGCAGCCGGGTCAGGCCGAAGTTGTCCACGTAGCGCTGCATCCGGTACAGCGCCGAGGCGACCACCACCAGCGTCTGGCCGCAGAGCAGCGCGAGCAGGGTCTTGGCCATGGCGCGGTCCCGCGAGGTGGAGCGCGGCGCCCAGCGGCTCGCCAGGGCCAGCAGGACCAGCACCAGCAGGGTGACGATCAGCAGTTGCCAGAAGCCCTGCCGGGCGTACTCGGCCGGGATCATCCCGGGCTTGCTCATCACCGACTCGTAGCCGCCGACGAACACCACGGCCTGGACGGCGACGAAGACGCCGAACAGCAGGTTGAGGGCCACCAGCGGCACCGCCCACTCCAGACGTCCGCGCTCGCGCCCCGGCTTCACCGGGAAGCGGTCGAAGCGGCGCGGCGCCGCCGCGGTGTGCGCGGCCGCCAGGGCGACCAGCAGGCCGACCAGGAAGAGCAGGACCTGCATCGGCAGGTTCTCGGTGTCGATGCTCGGTGCGAGGTCGCCGAGGAGTTCGGCGACCGCGGCGTCGGCACTGGCGAACAGCGCGCCGAAGACCACCAGCAGCGCCAGCGAGACGGCCGCCGCCTTGACCACGGACACCACCCGGGCCCTGGCCGGGTATTGGCGGTTGCGCAGGGAGAGCAGGCCCCAGGCGAGGCCGGGAATCAGGTGCGGCCACATCCCGAACGGGCCCAGCAGCACGCCGGGCCAGCGCTTGCCGCCGTGCAGGGCGAGCGATCCGGCGCCCGCAGCGGCGAGCAGTGCCAGCACGACCGGCCAGGAGGCCTCCACCAGGGCCGGCACGAGCAGCAGCACCAGGGCGGTGACCGTCCACACCACTGTCCACGGCCTGACCTTGCGGCCGGCGGCGGAAGCGGCGAGGGCGGCCCCGACGGTGCCGACCAGTGCCCACAGCAGGACGTTGACGCCGAGTCCGTCGGTCAACAGGGCCGCCGCGAGCAGGCCGGACGCGACGCCGGCCCCGAGGACCCCGAAGCCCGGAAGAGCGGGCCGGGCCGGCGCCGTCGCGACGATCCACAGCGGGTCCGGCGGGGGTGCGGGCGGCATCCACACACCGGGTCCGGCCCCCGGACGGCCGCCGTACCCCGGGCCGGCGCCCGCGCCTGGGCCCGCCCCCGTTCTCTGGCCCGTTCCGGCTCTCGGGCCCGTTCCCGCACTCGGGCCGCTCGCCGTTCTGCCGGCCGTCCCGGCTCCGCCCTCCGACCCGCCTCCGCCCGGACGGGGCGTGGGGCGCGGCGCCGAGCCCGCATCCGCTTCGGAGCCCGCACCGGAGTCCGCACCGGGCCGCGGCGCCGCGCCGGCGGCCGAACCCCGACCGGTCTCCCCGGCCGTCTTGCGGAACTCGGCAGCGACGCGGCCGGCTTCCACCCCGCCGTCCCCACCCTCCGACTCCGCCACGGCTCCCCCTGCACCGGACTCCGACCGGGCCCCCGGCACGGCACCACCCGGCACGGCGGAACCGGGCACGGCGGAACCGGGCACGGTCGCACCCGAAGGAGCCGCACCTGAAGGAGCCGCACCCGATCCCGAGTCGCCGCCCTCCACCGGAACGCTCCCCGCAGCCTCCGCACCCTGCCGAGTCTCCACACGCCCGGACGACCCGGCCGGTTCGGCCGACCCCGGGGGCGTGACCGACCCGGAGGGCTTGGGCGACCCGGAGGGCGTGACCGGCGTAACCGGTGCGGGTGGCGTGGGCGGCGTGGACGGCGGTGTGCTGTCTGACGGTGTCGACATGAGTCCCCCTCAAGCGTCACAGGACACGCGGTGGCCGGTGTGCGGCCCCGCGGCGGGTGATCGTGACTCTAGGGCGCCGGGGACAATTCTGAACAGGTTCAAAAGTGCTGCGGGGCGCTTGTGTCGCGAAGTTGTGACACAAGCGCCCCGTAGTGGACGGGCAGTCCGGTCGGCGGCCGGAGCGGCCCTGCCGGAAGGATCGTCAGTACGCGCCGTACAGCGAGTAGACGAGGTTGTCCTTGACGGCGGTTCCGAAGTTGGTCGGCCAGGTGCCGAACGGCACCACCGTGTTGCTGTAGGCCCCGGAGCCGGCCGGGCCGGTCGAGTAGTGCATGTTGTTCACCGTCGAGCTCGTCCCGTTGCTGTTGTAGACGAACCAGTAGGTGGTGTTGGGCGCGAGGGTGACGGTCACCGGCAGCGAGTTCCAGGCGTTGGGCGTCAGCGTGCCGGAGCCGGTGGCGACCACCAGCGCGCCGGGCGAGCCGGCGTTGTCGGTGTAGATGGCCAGCTGGTACTGGTTGTTGGGCGCCGCGCTGACCCCGGCGACGTGCACGCTGAGCGAGGTGAGCGCGACCGCGGTCGACCCGGTGGTCACCTTGGAGCCGTTGAGGTGGTTGGAGTCGGTGTCGTCGACCAGCGTGCCGACCGCGTTCGACCCGATGGTCTTCGGCGGCAGACCGGCAGTGGTGAAGGCGGCCGTCACCGGACCGGCGAGGGTGTTGCCCGCCAGATCCTTCACGCCCTGCACGGTGGCGGTGTAACCGGTCGTCAGCGCCAGGTCGGCGCTCGGGGTGAGGACGGCGGTACTGGTGGCCGCGTCGTAGCTGACGGTGCCGGCGACCGGCGTGCCGCCGGTGGTGGTCTTCAGGGTGAGCGCCGACGCGGTGACCGTGGCGGGGTCGAGCGGCTCGCTGAAGGAGAACTTCACCGCGCTGCCGACCGCGACCCCGGTGGCCCCGTTGGCGGGTGCGGTGCCGGTGACGGTGGGCGCGGTGGTGTCCTGCCCGTACGTCGCGGTGTAGGAGCCGACGGCGCCGTCGAAGAAGGCGTACGCCGTCCCCTTGATCGTCTCGATCCGGTAGGGCACGGACTGGCCCTGCTTGGAGATCCCGGTGAGGGTGCCGGAGGCGGAATTCACCGGCACCATGGCGCGCAGGCCGCGGGTGCCGCCGGTGATGTCGAAGGTGAGCGAGTTTCCGCTCCAGGCGAGCTTGGAGAAGGCGGAGCCGTTGCGGCCGTCCAGCCAGGTCAGCATCTGCCGCCCGGACACCACCGGCACGCCGCGGGCCTTGGCTGCCGCGACCACCGCGTCCGAGGCGCTGGAGGCCGCGAAGTCGGTGTGGATGTTGGCGCCGATCGCCGCGTAGTAGCCCTTGGCGCCGTACGCGCCGTCGAGCAGCGTGGTGACGGTGGACGGGTACGACTGGCCGGACTCGTCGGTGAGCTGGGTGGTCGCCTGGTACTCGTCGATGACGCCGCCGTCGGTGTCGGCGAACTTCATGATCATGCCGGTGCCGTTGAAGTAGCCGGGCCGGTCCTGCACGAAGGCGGACGGGTAGTAGTAGTAATCCATGTCGAGCCGGATGCCGTTGGCCAGCTTGGTCTTGGCCTGGGTGGCCCAGTCGTCCCACTCCACGCAGTGCGTGCGGCTGCTCGACGGGTTCGGCAGCGAGCCGTACTTGGCCTTCCAGGCGCCCAGCTGGTCGCTGTAGAACTGCTGCAGGTTGGCCGTGGTGCCCCAGGGCTTGCAGTTGGTGGTGACGTGCACGCCGACCTCGAAGCCCTCGTCGGTGTAGGACTGGGCCTGGGCGGGCGTCATCGGATCGTCGGTGTAGATGTACGAGGAGCCGCGCACGCACTGCCAGTCGGCGACCGAGCAGCCGGCCGGGGACTGGGAGATGTAACTGTCCCAGCGGCCGACGGTGCCGCCGATGCCGTGGTCGTCGCCGCTCATCACGACGACCGCTTTGACGTCCCGCGGGAAGTACCAGAAGCGCGGCAGCGGCTTCTTCGCCGAGTCCATCAGGGTGATCAGGTTGGCGAGCAGCCGCTGCTGCTCGTCGGCGATCGGGATCAGCGCCTTGTCGAGGTTGTTCCAGTTCGGCTGGCCGTTGGTGCCGAAGAACATCTCGCTGGCCTCGTAGCCGTCGGTGGAGTCGCGCTGCTGGCCGGCCCAGGCGATGTTGCCCTGGCGGGTCTGGACGACGGACTTGGCGAGGTCGAAGGTGAAGGCGGCGGCGCGGCCGCTGCCGACCGTGCGCAGGGTGACGGCCGGGTTGGTGCTCGCCGTGGTGGCGTCGTCGTAGAGGGATGCGACGGCGGTGGCGCCGTTCAGCGTCCAGCGGTCGGCGGTGCCGTGGAAGCCCATGGTGTCGGTGCTGAGGCCGGCGCCGGGGGCGGCCGAGGTGTCGATCTTCAGGTAGGCATCGGCGAGGGTGCCGGTGGTGGCGGTGAGGCCGAGCAGGCCGGCGAGCTGCTTGTCGGGGCGCATCGCGACCAGCCGTCCGCCGCCGTTGGTCCAGGTGGTGAACATGGAGACCTGGGCCGGGGTGAGCGCGGTCTCGCCGAGCAGCACCACGTCGTAGCTCGCGAGCATCGCCGCGGTGACCGCCGACAGGTCGGTCTGCTTGTAGTAGTTGAGGCCCTCGGCCTTGAGGATCTCGGTGTAGTAGGCGGTGTACGGGTTGGCGGCGTTGCCGACCAGCAGGATCGGTCCCTCCGCACCCGGTCCGCTGCCGGGCGGAGCGGTGCCGCCGCCGTCGGGCGTGTAGGTGGCGTAGATCGAGAACGTGGCGCTCATCGTGCTGCTCGCGCCGAAGGTGGCCGGCCAGGTGCCGAACGGGGCTCCGCCGGTGGAGTAGCCGCTGGTGCCGCCGCTGCTGTAGTGCAGGTTGTTGACGGCCGCGCTGGCGCCGTTGCTGTTGTAGGCCAGCCAGTACGCGGTGTTGGCGGCGAGCGTGCCGGTCAGCGGCAGGGTGTTCCAGGCGTTGGCGGTGAGCGTGCCGGAGGAGCTGGCGGCGACCAGGGCGCCCGGCTTGCCCGCCGCGTCGGCGTAGACCGCGACCTGGTACTGGTTGTTCGGTGCGGCGCCGACCGCCCCGACGTGCACGCTGATGCTGCTCAGGGCACCGCCGTTGGCACCGGTGACGAAGCGCGAGGTGTTCATGTAGTTGGAGTCGCCCGAGTCGGTGGCCGAGCCGACCGCGGTGGTGCCGAGGGTCGCGGTGCCCGCCGCCCCGGCCGGTGCGGCGGCCAGGACGGCCCCCGCCAGCACGGCGGCCACCAGGCACGCCAGACGTCTTCTGAACCTCACGCCACATCCCCCACTAGTCGGACAACCGGATCGGCGGCGGAATCGCCGCTACCGGTGTACCGGCTGCACGGGTGGCGCGTCCTCGAAATCCCCACATTCCCGATCCATGTCACGGTCCGTCAGGAGCCGGGCGCACAACGCCCCCGCGCACTCGGCGCAGGGGCGGGGCGGAGCAGGACGGCGGGGCGCCAGGACGGCGGGCTCAGCCCTTGACCGAGCCCGCGAGCAGGCCGCGGACGAAGTACCGCTGGAGCGCGAAGAAGACGATCAGCGGAATGATCAGGGACAGGAAGGCACCGGCGGTGAGCAGTTCCCAGCGGCCGCCGAAGGAGCCGGACAGCTGGGCCAGCCGGACGGTCATCGGGGCGACCTCGGGGGTGCCGCCGGCGAAGGTGAGCGCCACCAGCAGGTCGTTCCAGACCCAGAGGAACTGGAAGATCGCGAAGGAGGCCAGCGCCGGGGCGGACAGCGGCAGCACGATCGACCGGAAGATCTTGAAGTGGGTGGCCCCGTCGACCACCGCCGCCTCCATCAGGTCGCGCGGCAGCTGGGCGATGAAGTTGTGCAGCAGGAAGATCGCCAGCGGCATCGCGAACATGGTGTGCGCCAGCCAGACCGGGGCGTAGGTGCCGCTGAGGTCGAAGGCCGGGATCACCGTGACCGAGCCGATGTGCGCGCCGCCGGAGAACAGCTGCAGCAGCGGGATGAGCGCCATCTGCAGCGGCACCACCTGCAGCGCGAAGATCGCGAAGAAGACCACGTCGCTGCCCCGGAACTTCACCCAGGCCAGTCCGTACGCCGCCATCGCGGCCAGCACCAGCGGGAAGACCGTCGCCGGGATGCTGATCGCCAACGAGTTGACCATGTACGGCATCAGGCCGCCGCTGACGCCGAACCCGCCTTCGAAGAGCACCGTGTGGTAGTTCTCCAGGGTGAGGTTCGGGTCGCTGAAGACCGTCCACCAGCCGCTGTCGGAGACGTCCTCCTCCGGGCGGAGCGAGGTGACCAGCAGGCCGATCGTGGGGATCGTCCAGAGCACGGTGACCACGACCATCAGCAGCGAGGCCAGCGGGTTGCTGAACACGCGGCGGACGGCCTTCACCGGGGGCTCGCGGTCCCCCGCCCCCGGCGGCGGCGGGGCCGGGGCGAGCTGCTCGCTCATCGGTGCTCACGCTCCTTGCGCAGCTGGACGATGTTGTAGGCCACCAGCGGGATCACGGCCAGGAAGAGGATCACGGCGAGCGCACTGCCGCGTCCGACGTTGAACTGCACGAAGGACTGCGAGTACATCTCGTTGGCGAGCACCTGGGTGCCGAAGTTGCCGCCGGTCATGGTGCGGACGATGTCGAAGGCCTTCAGCGTGGTGATCATGACGGTGGTCAGCACGACGATCAGCGTGGTACGGATCATCGGCACCGTGACGTGCCGGAACAGCTGGAACCCGCGGGCGCCGTCGAGGCGGGCGGCCTCGGTGATCTCGTCCGGGATGGCCTTGATCGCCGCGGAGAGCACCACCATCGCGAAGCCGGTCTGCACCCAGATCATGACGATCATCAGCAGGTAGTTGTTCAGCGGGTGGGAGAGGATCCAGTTCGGCGGGTCGTCCCAGCCCAGGCTGATCGCGAGCTGGCTGAGCAGGCCGATCTGCGGCTGGGAGGGGTCGCGGTCCTGGTAGACGAACTTCCAGATGATCGACGCGCCGACCAGGGAGATCGCCATCGGCATGAACAGCAGCGACTTGTAGAGCGCCTGCCCGCGCAGCCGGTCCACCAGCAGGGCCAGCACCAGGCCGGTGCCGGTGGCCACCAGCGGGGCGACCACCAGCCACTGCAGGGTGTTCCACAGCACCTGGTGGATCGATTCGGTGGTGAGCGCCCAGCCGTAGTTGCTGCCGCCGACCGCCTTGGTGGAGTCGTCGTTGTAGAAGCTCAGGTAGACGGTGCGGATCAGCGGGATCACCAGGCCGACCAGCAGCAGCAGGATTGCCGGTCCGATCATCACCAGGACGGCCAGCGGGCGGGAGAACCGTCCGGTGGCCCGGCCTGCCGCGAAGAAGATCAGCAGCAGCACGCCGAGGAAGCCGGCGACGGCTCCCACGGTGTTGGTGAACTTGATCGTCGCATCCGTCCACGCCGAGTCGGCGAGGTGCACGGCGGTGGCCGTGGGCATGCGGAGGGTCCTTCCTCGGACATGGGGAGGGGCAGCGCGGGCGGGTGGGACCCGCGCTGCCCGGAGGCGGCCGGCGTTACTGCGGCCAGGCCGCGTCGATGTCGGCCGCCACCTTCTGGATGGACTGCCCCTCGGCGAACCACGCCGTGAACGACTTCCACATCTGGCCGGAGCCGATGGCCGCCGGCATCAGGTCGGAGGCGTCGAAGCGGAACGTGGCGGCCGGGTCGGTGAGCGCCTCGGCGGAGAGCTTGTCGATCGGGTCGGTGTACAGGCTCTTGTCCACGCCCTGGTTGGCGGAGACCCAGCCGGAGGCGACCTTGACCCGGCTGCTCGCCCAGTCGCTGGTGGACAGGTAGTTCTGCACCGCCTGCACCTCGGGCCGGCTGGAGAACGCGGCCAGGAACTCGCCGCCGCCCTCGACCGGGCTGGTGACCGCGGGGTTCACGGCCGGCAGGTGGAAGGCGAAGATGTCGCCGTCCGGCCCGATCTTGGTGCCCTTGGGCCACTGCGCCCGGTAGAACGAGGCCTGCTGCAGCATGTAGCACTTGTTGGAGAGGATCGGCGCGCCCGCGTCCTGGAAGGTCGTCGTGGCGATCGACTTCACGTCGCCGATGCCCGCGTTGACCCAGGCCGGGTTCTGCATCCAGTCGGCCACCGTCTTCATGGCGCCGGTGATCTTCTCGTCGCTGAACTTGACCTTGTGGCTGACCCACTGGTCGTAGACGTCGCCGCCGTAGCTGCCGAGGACGGCCTCCTCGACCCAGTCGGTGGCCGGCCAGCCGGTCGCGGTGCCGGAGGCGATGCCGCCGCACCACGGCTTGGCGCCGCCCGAGGTCGCGATCTTGTTGCTGAGGCCCATGAGATCGGCCCAGGTCTTCGGCACCTCGTAGCCGGCCTGCTTGAAGGCCTTCGGCGAGTACCAGACCAGCGACTTCATGTTGGCGCTCATCGGCGCCGCGTAGAAGGTGCCGTTGACGGAGCCGTAGGTCTTCCAGACCGGGCTCCACTTGTCCTCGTTGGCGACGGTCTGCGCCGGCGGCTTCACGACCTTTCCGGTCTTGACCATCTGCGCGAGCAGGCCGGGCTGCGGGATGATCGCGAAGTCGGGGGCGTTCCCGCCGCTCACCCGCACCGGCAGCTGCGACTCGAAGTCGTTGGAGCCCTCGTACGAGATCTTGATGCCCGTACAAGAACTGAACTCCGCCCAGGACTTCTCCAGCGAGTCCGACTCCGGGCTGAGGATCGAGGCGAACATCGTCACCTTGGTGCCCGAGTGGCCCGCGTAGGCCTGGTACTTGGCACAGTCACCGGTGAGCGTGGGTGCCGCCGAGGTGCCGCCGCCGTCCTTCGAGGAACTGTTCGAGCAGGCCGCGGCGAGGGCCAGGGCGAGCACGGCGGGGACGGCGAGCAGGCGCCGCCGCTGGAGTGTGGTCATCGGCGGGCCTCACAGGCGATCGTGGTGGTGGACAATGCGCTCCTCCTGGCCAGGGCACCCGAGATGCCGGCGTGGGACTACTAGTCTGCGCTGTACCGGTTGATCGAGCTGTACCCAGCAGTATCGCTGGCTTGAAGACGTTAACTCACCGGCTACCGCACGCCAAGGTGCGCGTTCGACCTTCATCGGCCGGTGTCCCGGTCGTGATCCGGCCGTGCTGGAGGGCCGGTTGCGCACGGCCCTCCACCGCCGGTTCAGAGCCGGACGGGCAGCTCGCGCAGGCTGTTGACCACCATGGTGGGGTTCGGCTGCAGGTCCTCCTCGGGCACCGCGAGGGCGAGTCCGGGGAAGCGCTCGAAGAGGGCGGGCAGCGCCACCGCGGCCTCCAGTCGGGCCAGCGGCGAGCCCGGGCAGACGTGCGGCCCGTGACCGAACGAGAGGTGCCGCCCCGCGTCGCGGGTGATGTCGAAGACCTCCGCGGTGATGCCGTGCTGCGCGGGGTCGCGGCCGATCGCGTTGTAGGAGATCAGGACGGCGTCCCCGGCGGGGATCACCGTGCCGCCGACCTCGATGTCGGCGGTGGCGAAGCGGAACAGGAAGTTGCTGGTCGGCGGGGTCCAGCGGAGCGACTCCTCGACCACCGCCGGCCAGCCGACCTCGCCCGCACGGGCGAGCGCCAGCTGGTCCGGATGGGTGAGCAGCGCCCGGACCGCGTTGGTGATCAGGTTGACCGTGGTCTCGTGCCCGGCGGCGATGATCACGCGCAGCGTGGCCGCGGCCTCGGCGTCGGTCAGCGGGCCGCCCTCGACATCGGCCGTCAGCAGGGCGCTGATCAGGTCGTCCCCGGGCTCGGCCCGGCGCAGCGCCACCAGGTCGGCGACGAAGGCGTTCAGCGCGGCGATGGTGGCCGGCACGTCGGCCGGCGCGGTGGTGCTGGAGAAGAAGCGCTCGTAGAGCTCGCGGATGTAGGCGTGGTCGTGCTCGGGCACGCCGAGCAGCCAGCCGATCACCGACATCGGCAGCGGGAAGGCGAAGGCGGTCTTCAGGTCGACCACCGGGCCGGCCGTGGCGAGCCGGTCGAGCAGTTCGGCGGTGATCCGCTCGATGCGGGGCTTCATCAGTTCGACCCGGCGGGGGGTGAAGGCCTGGGCCACGATCGCCCGCAGTCGGCGGTGCGCGGCGCCGTCGGTGGTGACCATCGACGGGCCGGGCACGGCCAGGCCGATCAGCGGCCAGGTCTTCGGCACCTCGCCCTTCTGGTACGCCGCCCAGTGCGCGGCGTCCTTGACCAGCCGGGCGTCGGTCAGCAGCGTTCGGGCCTCGGCGTGCCGGGTGACCGCCCAGCCGCGGACGCCCATCAGCCCGACCGGCACCACCGGGCCGGCGGCGCGCAGCCGGGCGCCCTCGGCGGCGTTGTCGCGGGCCAGCGGGTCCATCACGAACGGCGCGTCGGCGGTCGGCCCGCCTGCGGTCGGCGGGGCCGGTTCGGTCACCACGGTCGGCGTGGTCGCCCCGGCCACCGAGGTCACCGGGATCGCTGGGGTCGCTGGGATCGCTGAGGTCACTGAGGTCACTGCAGTCGCTGAGGTCACTGCGGTCGGTTCGGTCATCCCTGCCCCTCCTCGGGTCTCGTCACTCCGCCACGTAGCCGGGGGTGAAGGCCACCGGCAGCGCCATCAGTCCGCGCACCCAGGCCGAGGGGCGCCACACCAGGGCGCTCTCGGACACCGCGAGACGCAGGTCCGGCAGCCGGTCGAGCAGCACCTCGATCGCGGTGTTGGCGATCACCTCGGCGGCCTCCCGCGCCGGGTAGGGGCAGCCGTGGTCGCCGGCGGAGAAGCTGAGGTAGGCCCGGTTGCCCTCGGCCGGGCGGCCGGAGTCCTGGCGGACCGTCGGGTCGGCGTTGGCGCCGGCGAAGCCGAGCAGCACCATGTCGCCCTTGGCGATCCGCTGGCCGCCGAGGTGGACGTCGCGGGTCGCCCAGCGGCCGGCGAAGATCTGGGTGGGGGTGTCCTCCCAGAGGGCCTCGCCGAGGGCCTGGCCGATCGAGCGGCGGCCGCCGGAGAGGGAGGCGGCGAACCGCTCGTCGGTGAGCATCAGCCGCAGCGCGTTGGAGATCCAGTACGCGAGCGGCTGGTGACCGGCGATCAGCAGCACCCGCAGGTCCCGCATGACCTCCTCGTCGTTGAGCCCGGCCTCGTGGGCGAGCAGCCGCGAGGTGACGTCGGCGGCGGGGATCTCGCGGCGCCGGTGGACGAGCCCGAGCATGACGGTGAGCAGCTGCTGGGCGCCCTCCTGGGCGTCGGCGCCGCCGTCGAGCATCGCGAGCAGGCCGCGGATCAGCACCGGTGCCTCGTCCTCGTCGAGGCCGAACAGCCGGCAGAGCACCAGGAGTGGCAGCCGGTGGGCGTACTCGGCGACCAGGTCGGCCTCACCGCGTCCGGCGAAGCCGTCGATCAGCCGGTCGGCGATCTCCTCGGCGTGGATCCGCAGTTCGTACGGGTCGACGGCGGAGAGCGCGTCGGTGACGGCGGAGGAGCGGCGCTGGTGCTCGGCGCCCTCCGCGTAGAGGATCGAGGGAACGGGCGCCATCATCGGCTTGAGCGGCCAGTCCTCGGGGATGGTCGGCCACTGGTTCCAGCGGGTGGAGTCCCGGCCGAAGACCTTGGGCTGGCCGGTGACGAGCTGGAGTTCGCGGTAGCCGATGACCAGCCAGGCGGGGACGCCGCCGGCGAGTTCGACGGGAGCGACCGGGCCGTGGCGGTCGCGCAGCTCCTGGTAAAGCGCGCCGGGGTCGGTCTGGAAGCGCGGGCCGTACAGCGGGGCGGCGTCCGCGTGGGCCGGGCAGCCGGGCGGCGGGGTGGTGACGGGCTCGGTCACGGGGTGTCCTCTCCGGAGGCCTCGGCCTCGGCCATGCGGTGCAGGTGGCGGACGAGTTCGATCAGCACCTGCTTGCTCGACTCGCGGTCCCGTGCGTCGCACTCCACCAGCGGGACGTGGTCGGCGAGGTCGAGGGCGGCCCTGACCTCGGCGAGGGTGTGCTCGGGCGGCCCGAAGTTGTTGCGGACGACCACGAAGGGCGTGCCGTGGTGCTCCAGCCGGTCGATGGCGTACCAGGACTCCTCCAGCCGGCGGGTGTCGACCAGCACGACGGCGCCGAGGGCGCCGCTGAACAGCCGGTCCCAGAGGAACCAGAAGCGCTCCTGGCCGGGTGCGCCGAAGAGGTAGAGCACGTTCTCGGCGCCGAGGGTGATCCGGCCGAAGTCGAAGGCGACGGTCGTCGACCGTTTGCCCTGCACCCCGGTGAGGTCGTCCACGCCCTCGCCGGCGCGGGTCATCGTCTCCTCGGTGTTGAGCGGGCGGATCTCGCTCACCGAGCCGACCAGGGTGGTCTTGCCGACGCCGAAGCCGCCCACCACGACGATCTTCAGACCGTTGGCGGCGGTGCTGCTGAGCGGGGCTCTGCCGGCCGAGGCGAGGGTGTCAGAGCTGTTGGAGACCATGCAGTACCTGCTTCAGCGTGTCGAGGTCGGGCAGGCGTGCCTTGGACGGCGCGAACCTGGGGTGGCGGGCGGTGATCCGGCCGGCCTCCAGCAGGTCGCCCAGCAGGATCTTCACCACGCTGACCGGCAGGGCGAGTTCGGCGGCGAGCTCGACCACGGCCGTCGGGGTGGCGCACAGGGTGAGGATGCGGGCGTGCTCGGACTGCATGCCGGGCACCGGCTCCTGCTCGGTGACGATCAGGGTGACCAGGTCGAAGGCGTGCTCGGGCGGCCGGCTGCGGCCGCGGGTCACGGTGTAGAGCCGGTCTGGGTCCTCGTCCCGGCCGGCGAGCGGCCGCGTCACACCCCGGCCTCGATCTCGCGCGGCGGGGCACTCAGGAACACCCCGATCTGCTCGATCAGCCCGTGCATGTTGTGCCCGACGACGCCGACGTCGGCGTCGTCGTCGGTGACGACCGCGAGGTGGGCGCCCTCGCCGGCGGCGACGATGCACAGGATGCCGCCGTGGAACTCGGTCATCGACTGGCGGACGCCACCGGCGGCGTCGCCGAACTCGATGGAGGCGCCGTGCGCGAGGCTCTGCATGCCGGAGGCGATCGCGGCGAGCTGGTCGGCCTGGTCGGTGCCGAGGCCGGCGGTGTGGCAGAGCTTCAGGCCGTCGGCGGAGAGCACCAGGGCGTGCCGGGCACCGGGGGTGGCCGTCAGCAGGTTCTCCAGCAGCCAGTCGAGGTCGCGGTCGGTGCTGCTGCTCATCGGTCATCGTCCTTCGAGTGGGCGTCGGGGGACTCGGCCCCTTGCAGGGCCTTGCGGAACGCGCCGAAGCGGGCCGCGGAGAGGGCGGCGGAGCGCTCGGTCCGCGCCGCCGGAGCGGGCGGGCCCGCC
>NZ_JAHTIK010000001.1:2864114-2886071 GCF_025655475.1 Kitasatospora sp. DSM 101779
CCGAGCACGGCGTCCGGCCGACGACCGGGGGCGGGGCGGCAGCCGCGGCGCGGCGCTCGGCCTCCAGCGCCCGGGCGAGGGCGGGCGCGGGGTGGCTGATCAGCTGCTCGGGGATCAGCACCACGACGCCGGTGCCGCCTCGGGCGGACGGCCGGAAGGAGATCGACAGGCCGTGCTTGCGGGCCAGCGAGCCGACCACGGCGAGGCCGAGCCGGGTGCCGGCGGAGAGCGCGCTGAGGTCCAGCGGCCGGGCGGAGACGGCCTGTTCGGCGCGGCGCAGCCAGCTGTCGCTGAGGCCGAGTCCGCCGTCCTCGACGGTGATGACGAGGCCCGAGTGCGCCTCCTCGACGTAGACGTGCACCTCGGCCGGCGGGGCGGAGAAGTTGGCGGCGTTGTCGAGGAGTTCGGCGAGGACGTGCATCACGCCCTCGGCGGCGAAGCCGGCCACGGCGGCGGTGGAGGCGTTGTGCAGCCGGACGCGCTGGTAGGCACCGATCCGGCCGAGGGCGCCGCGCAGGATCGACTCGACGCCGATCGGCTTCGTCCAGCGGCGGCCGGAGCGGGCGCCGGTGAGCACCGCGATGGAGTCGGCCATCCGACCGACCTGGGCGGTGGAGTGGTCGAGGACGAGCAGGTCACCGAGGACGTCCTCGCCGTGCCGGTGCTGCATGTCGCGGAGTTCCGCGTGCATGCTCGTGGCCAGCGCCTGGACGCGGCCGGCGGCGGTGGCGCAGACGGCGAGGGCGGCGGCGCGCTGGCGCTCGCCGCGTCCGACGGCCTCGGCGACGGCGCGCATCAGCGCGTGGTGGGCGGGCAGGTCGTGCCCGGCGAGGGCGGTGTCGACCGAGGCGCCCGCGCGCAGCTTCTCGACCACCCGGGGCAGCACCTGGTCGCGGAGCGCGGCCAGTTCGGTGCGTTCCCGGACGGCCGCGCTGTGCGCCTCGTGCAGGGCGGTGAGTTCGGCGCGCAGGGCCTGCTCGTCGGCGCGGGCCTGTTCCAGGTCGGTGCGGATCTCCGCGGTCTCCGCCTGGGCGTTGGCGAGGGCGGCGCGCAGCGCACCGGCCGCGGTGTGGGCGGCGGTGAGTTCGGTGTGCAGTGCGCCGGCGGCGGCGCCGGTCTCGGCGAGTTCGCGCCGGACGCCGGCGAGGGTGCGCTCGGCGGCGCGGGCGCGGAGGCCGAGCTTGGCCGTCCAGCCGACGAGACCGCACCAGAGCAGGGCGGCGACGGCGGCCACGCCCGCGACGGCGGCGCGGTGGACGGACGGGGTGAGGGCGACGGCTGCGGCGGCGGCTGCGGCGCCGAGGACCATCCCGGCCCCGGCGCGGACCGCGAGAGCGCCGTCGGATCCCTGGTGCGCCGCCCCGGCGGGGCGCGTGCGAGCTCTCATCTGTCTGATCCTCGTGCGGCGTCGGCGGCGGAGCAGGGCGACCGCGGGACCGGCCACGGGCACGCCGGTCGGGCCCGCGCAGCGTACGGCCGGGCGCGTTCCGCTCATTTGATCGGTACACGCGGTCGCCAGATCATATCCATTCAGGTTTTCGACTCAATGCCCGAGTTGACACACAGTCGCACAGCATGACGCTCCGCGCCCGTACCACCCTTTGGCCGCCTGGCGGAAGGGCCACCGAAGACGTCCGGCGGGCCGTTCCGCGATGCGGGAACGGCCCGCCGGGGGGCGCGCTTCGGGGCTCGCGCCGGATCAGCCGAGGACCGCCTCCACGTCCCGGCGCAGCTTGGCGAAGTCCACGCCGCGGCCGGAGAGCACCGCCGCACCCAGGCCCTGGCCCTCGCGGATCAGGCCGAGCAGGATGTGGCCGGTGGCGATCTCCTTCTGCTTGAGGCGGAGGGTCTCGCGCAGCGAGAGTTCCAGGGTCTTGCGGGCACGCGGGGTGAGCCGGCTGTGCTTCCCGGCCCGGCGTCCGTCGGCGGGCCTGCGCTCCAGGGCGCCCTCGCCGAAGGCGGACTCCAGGGCCGCCCGGACGGCGTCGAGGTCGACGCCGATCGCGGCCAGCGCCCGGCCGTCGACGTGACCACCGGACAGCCGGACGACCTCGGCCCGCGCGGCCTCATGGTCGAGACCGTCGGCGGCCAGCAGCGCGGCCACCGGGTCGGCCGGGTCGTGCACGATGCCGAGCAGCAGGTGCTCGGTGCCGACCTTCTCGTGACCGAGCTCGCGCGCCTCCACCTGGGCCTGCATGACGACGCGGCGCGCGCCGTCCGTGAACCGCTCGAACACGGTCAGCCCTCCCCTCTCGAACCGAAGATCCGCCTGGCGTACTTCTTGTGCACCGCCTGTCGGCTGACCCCGAGGCAGGCGGCGATCTCCTGCCAGGACCAGCCCTGCTCGCGCGCGTTGCCGACCTGGAGGTCCTCCAGCCGGTCGGCCAGGTCCCGCAGCGCCCGGACGGCCCGCAGGCCGATCGCGGGGTCGCGGCTGCTCGCGTCAGCGGCGAGCTGTCTCGTCTCGCTCATACTGTCAACCTAGGTTGACGGATGCCTCCTGTCAACCCAGGTTGACATGTGGCGCGGGGCGATCACACCGGCGGCACCTCACACGGACCAGTACGCCCGGTCGTTCGGGTTCCGCTCCCCCTCCCTCGGCATGCGGCGACCGCAGCGCTTGCCCGTCCGCCGCGAGCGCGCGTACGCATCCAGCTCGGCCAGCCAGCGGCTCCGGTCCTCCTCCAGCACGGCCAGCGCCCGCAACAGCGCCTCCTCGTCCCGCTGGAACGGCCCGGCCAGCCACGCCAACCGGTCCAGCGTCCCGTGGAAACCCAGCGGCCGATACAGCTGCACGCACGACCGCAGCGCCGCCACCCTCACCCGGAGCGGCAACCTCGAATCCGCCACCCGCCGGGCATGCCATCCGAAACTCATCCGGCATCCACCTCCAGAAAGTTGAGCCTGCGTCACTTTCGTCCAACCGATGACTCGTCAGTAACATGCCAAGGAATGCGTCGGTCGGCCACCCCCGCCCGGCCTCACCCTGCCCTCACCACCTCGAAGGCGAACCCTCTGCATGTCCATACGCTCCCGTGCGCTCCCCGCACTGGCCACCGGCCTGCTGCTCACCGCCACCGGCTGCGCCGCCTCCGCACCCGCCGCCGAACCGGCCCTCGCCGCCGCGGCCCTTTCCACGGAGACCGCGCCGGCCCCGACACCGACCGCCCCGAGCAGCACCGACACCTCCGGCGCAGCGACGCCGACCGCCGCCGTCGCCAGCCCGGCGGCCTCCGGCAAACCGGCCGCCGGCACCGGGAAGACCGTCGCCCTGGTCGCCTACGACCCGGCCAGCGGCCGCGCCACTCTGCACACCGGCAACACCGGCAGCACCGGGCGCACTCCTGCCCCCGGCGCCTCCCGCACCACCGGCGCCCCGCAGAGCCCGAGCGCCACAGCCTCCGCCTCGGCTTCCGCTTCCGCGGCACCGGACACCGTCCGCACCGGCCAGCTGATCGCCAGCCCGCCGACCCCCGCCGCGCCCCGCGGCGCGCTGTTCGCCGTCACCGGCGTGCAGAAGACCGACGGCGACCGGGTCGAGGTCACCACCCGCCCCGCCGAGGTCGCCGAACTGCTCGGCGCCACCGCCACCGAGCAGCACAAGGCGATCGACGTCCACGGCATCCACGTCCAGCCGCTGGTCAAGGACCTCAAGGTCGGCTTCACCACCCGCCCCGGCGGCGGCAACGGCTCCGCCTCCGCCCAGCTCTCCCTCGACGCGAGCACCAGCGTCCCGCTCCCCGGCGGCGCCAAGGCCGACCTCGCCGCCGGCATCCGCCTCGACCCCTCCGTCGACTTCTCCTACGACGGCCGCGGCATCCTCAAGGGCGGCATCGAGAAGGCCCGCGTCGGCTTCGGCCTCGGCGCCCACGCCGACTGGAAGGTCAGCGCCACCCTCGCCGCCAGCCCCAACCCGCTGCGCGTCCCCCTCGCCAAGCTCAGCGCCAGCCCCGTGCTGACGGTCGCCGGCTTCCCCGTGGTGGTCAACCTCGACCTCACCTGCTACCTGACCGTCGGCGCCGACGGGAAGGTCACCGTCGAGGCCGAACAGGACCTCGACGGCGCCTGGTCCGTCCACGCCGACTACGCCAAGGGCAAGGGCTGGACCACCACCGCCGACCCCGGCACCACCACCGTCGGCCCCGTCCGCGCCAAGCTCAGCGGCGACGCCGCCCTGCGCACCGGCCTCACCGCCGAGGCGTCCGTCGGCCTCTACAACACCGTCGGCGTCGCCGCCGGCATCGAGCCCTACCTGCGCACCCGGGTCGCCGGCTCCGTGTCCCTGGACACCACCGGCAAGCCCCCGCACGTCGAGGGCAGCTGGACCAACACCGCCGGCCTCGACATCAACGGCAGGCTCTACTCCCAGATCAAGATCCTCGGCACCCCCCTCCTTAAGGCCGACCTCCCCCTCCCGGCCTTCCACCGCGAGTGGCCCCTGCCCTCCCTGAGCACCACCCACTGATCCGAAGCGAGCCCGAGGGCCGGACCCCACCGGGGTCCGGCCCTCTGCATGCGAATCCACTGGCACCACCGCCCGCGGGCCCGCGACCTCCTCCCCGACTTCGCCAACACCGGCGCGCCCCGTACCCCGACAGCTTCCGCGGCATCGACATCGCGGGGGTCGAACTGATCCTCCTGGACGCCGATGTCGCCGGACTCGTCCAGCGCGCGCTGAACGACGGACTCGACGGCGACCGGCTCGCCGTGCTCCGGAGGTGCATCACCGAACTCGACCGGGTGGTGCCGCTGATCGACGAGGCGTACTGCCGTACCTACTTCGCTAAGCTCCGTGCGGCGGCCGCCGCGGCCGCCACACGTCACCCGCCCCCGGCTGCCTGACCGCCCGCGCCGCACCCCGGTCCTCGGCACTGCGGGCGGCCTGCCCGCGCCGGCAGGCTCAGGCGGGCCTGGCCCAGCAGGCCAGGACGGCGGCGCCGATCTGCTGGACCGAGCGGCACTCGAGGTCCGCGTGCGGGCCCTCGGCCGGGAAGAGACGCCGGCCGGCGCCGAGGACGGTGGGGAAGGTCAACAGCCGGTACTCGTCGACCAGGTCCTCGGCCATCAGCCGGTGCACGACGCTCAGGCTGCCCGTGACGATCACGTCGCGCTGCTCACGCTTGACCGCGTCGACCAGGTCGCCCTCCAGCAGTCGGGAGTTCCCCCCACGCCGAGGTGTCGGTGAGGGTGCGGGAGGCGACCAGCTTCGGCACGGCGTTCAGCCGGACGGCGAAGGGGTCGTCGCGTCCCGGCCACAGCCGCGAGAACAGCGGCCAGGTCTCCCGCCCGAACAGCATGACCCCCTCGTCCAGCATGCTTCCGAGCCGGAACTTGTCCCCGGCGACCGCCTCCCGGCCGGACCGGAAGGCCCAGCCGCCCAGCGGCGTTCCCCCGGACCCGGCCGGGTCGGACACGACGCCGTCCAGGGTGATGAATTCGATGACGATGACGCTCACGACGGATTCCCTTCGGTGCGGTGTTCACCGGTACGTACCGGCCGCACCGCCCGAACTCATCGCCGCCGCCGGAACTCATCGGCGGAAATCCGTCGCGGCAGGTCGAATGCTTCGAGGACGCGCGGATCCGCGAACACCACGTTGTGCGTGACGCGGCCGCCGACGACGGTGAGGACCTGCACCGTGTGCAGAAGGAGTCCGCCGTCGGGCTCCGGCGCATAGGCGGCGAGCGCAGACTGCCCGTTGGCAGTGAGCTGCAGCATTCCCCAGCCGGTGCCGCGCATCCGGAAGACGCGTTCCAGGAACCGGCCGTGGTCCCGACTACCCCGGTACCAGAGCGGCACCGGCGGCATCTCCAGCACGGCGTCCTCGGCCGGCAGCCGGACGAGCTCGGGGCCAGGTCCGGACCGAGGCTCGCGCCGGGTCGTGGCGGTCGCGGGCCTTCCAGGCGCGCAGCATGGTCTCCTGCACCAGGTCCTCGGCCTCGTGGAACGAGCCCGTCATCCGGTAGCAGTACGCCCCCAACTCACGCCGGTGAGACTCGAGTTCCATCCGCCCATCGGGCCGCACCGCACTGCCCTCCGTGCCGGGCACGACGGCGCCACGCGGACGCTCCCGCCGTCCGCACAGACGTGCGCGGGGGCACCGGGCGGTGCCCGGTGCCCCCGCGTGCGGCGTCAGGTCAGCTGCAGCCGCTGGTGGAGCCGCAGCCCTCGCAGAGGTAGCAGCTGCCGGCGCGGCGCATCTTGGTGCCGCAGGAGAAGCAGAGCGGCGCGTCGGCGTTCAGGCCCAGCTGGATCTCCACCAGTTCGGTGGAGTTGTGGGCCTGGGCCGGGGCGGCCTGCGGCTTCGCCGGGGCGGGCTCGGCGGCCCTGGGGGCGGCGAGCGGCGCGGACTGGGCGAGGCCCTCCACGTCCACGTCCTCCTCGACGGGCTCGTACGAGCCGGTCTCCAGGTGCCGGGTGCGCTCCTCGACGGAGTGGATGCCGAGCGCGGAACGGGTCTCGAACGGCAGGAAGTCCAGCGCCAGGCGGCGGAAGATGTAGTCGACGATCGACTGCGCCATCCGCACGTCCGGGTCGTCGGTCAGACCGGCCGGCTCGAAGCGCATGTTGGTGAACTTCGAGACGTAGGTCTCCAGCGGCACGCCGTACTGCAGGCCGACCGAGACGGCGATGGAGAAGGCGTCCATCATGCCCGCGAGGGTCGAACCCTGCTTGGACATCTTCAGGAAGACCTCGCCGAGGCCGTCGTCCGGGTAGGAGTTGGCCGTCATGTAGCCCTCGGCACCGCCGACCGTGAAGGAGGTGGTGATGCCCGGGCGGCCCTTCGGCAGGCGCTTGCGGACGGGGCGGTACTCGACGACCTTCTCGACCGCGGCAGGCGCCTCGACGGCCTTCTCCTCGACGGCCGGCGTCTTGGTCTTGGCCGAGAGCGGCTGGCCGACCTTGCAGTTGTCGCGGTAGATGGCGAGAGCCTTCACGCCGAGCTTCCACGCCTCGAAGTAGATCTCCTCGACGTCCTCGACCGAGGCGTTCTCGGGCATGTTGACCGTCTTGGAGATGGCGCCGGAGATCCACGGCTGGATCGCCGACATCATCCGCACGTGGCCCATCGGCGAGATGGAGCGCTCGCCCATCGCGCAGTCGAAGACCTCGTAGTGGGCGGCCTTCAGACCGGGGGCGTCGATCACGTTGCCGTGCTCGGCGATGTGGGCGACGACCGCCTCGACCTGCTCGTCCTGGTAGCCGAGGCGCTTCAGGGCGCGCGGCACGGTGCCGTTGACGATCTGCATCGAGCCGCCGCCGACGAGCTTCTTGAACTTGACCAGCGCGAGGTCCGGCTCGACGCCGGTGGTGTCGCAGTCCATCATCAGGCCGATGGTGCCGGTCGGGGCGAGCACGGAGGCCTGCGCGTTGCGGAAGCCGTTGGCCGCACCGAGGCGGACGACGTCGCCCCAGGTCTCGGTGGCGGCGGCCCACACCGGGGCGTCCAGGTCGTCGACCGAGACGGCGGCGGCGTTGGCGTCCGCGTGCTGCTGCATGACCTGGCGGTGGGCGGCGGCGTTGCGGGCGTAGCCGTCGTACGGGCCGACCACGGCGGCGAGTTCGGCGCCACGGCGGTAGGCGGTGCCGGTCATCAGGGAGGTGATGGCGCCGGCCAGGGCGCGGCCGCCCTCGGAGTCGTACGCGTGGCCGGTGGCCATCAGCAGGGCGCCGAGGTTGGCGTAGCCGATGCCGAGCTGGCGGTAGGCGCGGGTGGTCTCGCCGATCTTCTCGGTGGGGAAGTCGGCGAAGCAGATGGAGATGTCCATCGCGGTGATGACCAGCTCGACGACCTTGGCGAAGGTCGCGGCGTCGAACGAGTCGTCGTCGCGGAGGAACTTCATCAGGTTGAGCGAGGCGAGGTTGCAGCTGGAGTTGTCCAGGTGCATGTACTCGGAGCAGGGGTTGGACGCGTTGATGCGGCCGGACTCCGGGCAGGTGTGCCAGTGGTTGATGGTCGAGTCGTACTGGATGCCCGGGTCGGCGCAGGCCCAGGCGGCCTCGGCCATCTTGCGGAACAGCTGCTTGGCGTCGACGGTCTCGATGACCTCGCCGGTCATCCGGGCGCGCAGGCCGAAGGTGGTGCCGTTCTCGACCGCCGTCATGAACTCGTCCGAGACGCGAACGGAGTTGTTGGCGTTCTGGTACTGGACGGAGGTGATGTCGTCGCCGCCCAGGTCCATGTCGAAGCCGGCGTCGCGCAGGGCGCGGATCTTCTCCTCCTCCTTCACCTTGGTCTCGATGAAGGCCTCGACGTCGGGGTGGTCGACGTCGAGGACGACCATCTTGGCGGCGCGGCGGGTGGCGCCGCCCGACTTGATGGTGCCGGCGGAGGCGTCGGCGCCGCGCATGAAGGAGACCGGGCCGGAGGCGTTGCCGCCGGAGGAGAGGAGCTCCTTGGAGGAGCGGATGCGGGAGAGGTTGAGGCCGGCGCCGGAGCCGCCCTTGAAGATCATGCCCTCTTCCTTGTACCAGTCGAGGATCGACTCCATGGAGTCGTCGACGGCCAGGATGAAGCAGGCGGAGACCTGCTGGGGCTGCTTGGTGCCGACGTTGAACCAGACCGGCGAGTTGAAGCTGAACACCTGGTGGAGGAGGGCGTGGGTCAGCTCGTGCTCGAAGACCTCGGCGTCGTCCGGGCTCGCGAAGTAGCCGTGCTTCTCGCCGGCGGCGCGGTAGGTCAGCACCACGCGGTCGATGATCTGCTTGAGGCTCCACTCGCGCTGCGGGGTGCCGACGGCGCCGCGGAAGTACTTCGAGGTCACGATGTTGACCGCGTTGACCGACCAGAAGTCGGGGAACTCGACGCCGCGCTGCTCGAAGTTGATCGAGCCGTCACGCCAGTTGGTCATGACGACGTCGCGACGCTCCCAGGTCACCTCGTCGTAGGGGTGGACGCCAGGAGTGGTGTAGATGCGCTCGATCCGCAGCCCGCCCTCGGGGGCCTTGCCGGCCGCCTTGGTCGCCTTCGCGGACTTCGACCCGCGTGCGGAACCGCTCGTCGTGTCAGTCACTGCTTCTTCCTCCTCCTGGGCAAACGCCCTGGACGCCCCGATGCTTCCGGCTTACGGGGCATCCGGTGGTTCGCTTCTCCTGGTGTGCGGGCAGCCTCGGACGCCGACCGCTTTCGCACGTTGTGTTGTGTTCTGTACCCGTTGCGTGGGTACGCGCCGACCGCGGACGGTCGGAGTGGTGGACCTGCCGCGGCCCTAGGGCGCGGCGACGGGGGAGGGCAGCGCGGCGCCGTCCTCCGGGACGAAGGGCCGCTCGGCGCGGAGCTCCGCGATGGCGGTCTCGAAGTCCTCCAGGCCGTCGAAGGCCCGGTAGACCGACGCGAACCTCAGGTACGCGACGACGTCGAGCTCCTTGAGCGGGCCCAGTATGGCCAGGCCGACGTCATGGGTGGACAGCTCGGCACTGCCGGAGGCGCGCACGCACTCCTCGACCCGCTGGCCCAGCTGGGCGAGCGCGTCCTCGGTGACCGGCCGGCCCTGGCAGGCCTTGCGGACGCCGGAGATCACCTTCTCGCGGGAGAAGGGCTCGGTGACGCCACTGCGCTTGATCACCATCAGGGTCGCGGTTTCGACCGTGGTGAAACGGCGGCCGCAGTCGGGGCACTGGCGGCGGCGGCGGATGGAACTGCCGTCGTCGCTGGCCCGGCTGTCCACGACCCGGCTGTCAGGATGCCGGCAGAAGGGGCAGTGCACCTGAGGACTCCCTCCCGAAGGGCATGACAGCGGACCGGAACACTCTACGCGATGAGCAGGGGTCCGCAGCAAGCGCGACCACAACCTGTGGGCCCGACCGGAGAGACTGGCACAAGATCTAGCGCTCGGGGGGTTCGCCACGCCGAGCGGATCCGGTTCGTCCGCAGTGCCGGCGCCGCCGTTCGTGCCGCGCGTTCCGCGGACCGGGTCGAAATCTCCGGGGCGGGTGAAATAGACTGCCGGAGTCGAACATTTAATCGATGTACACCCAAAGCCTTGATCGAGTCAGCAGACTGCTAAATAATTCACTCGAACGTGTGTTTGGCGCAACCTTTCGATAGGGGCACCAGTTGAGCAGGGCAAGGGAGAAACGCCTGTCCAATGAGGGGCCGCGATGAACACCGTAGAACTCAAGAGCAACTCCATCCCGGTGCAGGAGCGCTCCGCGCGCACCACGGACCAGCAAGGCGTGGACCACAGCATGAGCCGTAGCCAGCCGATCGAGCACGCCGCCGTGCAGG
This sequence comes from Kitasatospora sp. DSM 101779, assembly GCF_025655475.1. Classification (GTDB taxonomy): domain Bacteria; phylum Actinomycetota; class Actinomycetes; order Streptomycetales; family Streptomycetaceae; genus Kitasatospora. Next base: position 2,874,344 of record NZ_JAHTIK010000001.1, read on the forward strand.
ATGCCGTGCTCGGCGCGCCCGTCCCCACCCGCTCCCTGCCCGGCCGCCCGCCCGGCATCCGCACCGACGAGGCCGGCCTGACGGAGCGCCAGCGCCGGGTCATCGAGGTCATCCGGGATTCGGTCCAGCGCCGGGGGTACCCGCCGTCCATGCGCGAGATCGGCCAGGCGGTCGGCCTCTCCTCCACCTCCTCCGTCGCCCACCAGCTGATGGCCCTGGAGCGCAAGGGCTTCCTCCGCCGCGACCCGCACCGCCCGCGTGCGTACGAGGTCCGCGGTGTCGAGGTCGCGCGCCCCAACACCGCCGAGACGGCCGGCCGCCCGTCGACCTCGTACGTGCCGCTGGTCGGCCGGATCGCCGCCGGCGGCCCGATCCTCGCCGAGCAGACGGTCGAGGACGTCTTCCCGCTGCCGCGTCAGCTGGTCGGCGAGGGCGAGCTCTTCGCGCTCACCGTCCGCGGCGACTCGATGATCGAGGCGGCCATCTGCGACGGGGACTGGGTCACCGTCCGCCGCCAGCCGGTCGCCGAGAACGGCGACATCGTCGCCGCCATGATCGACGGCGAGGCCACCGTCAAGCGCCTCAAGCGCGAGGACGGCAAGATCTGGCTGATGCCGCACAACCCCGCGTACGACCCGATCCCGGGCGACAACGCGACCATCCTCGGCAAGGTCGTCGCCGTGCTGCGGCGCCTCTGACGGGGCAGACATCCGGCAGGCACCCGGGGGCGCGGAGAACTGCGCGGGGCACACGGCCCGCGCGGCTCCCCGCGCCCCCTTCTGCTTGCCCCTGCCCCTTCCTGCACGACCGGCTGACGGCTGACGGCTGACGGCCCTACTTGACCGGCTTCACCGGCGGGGCCGAGGCATCGATCGCCGCCAGCGACCGGCGGACCTGGTTGCGGTCGGTGGTGTACCAGAAGTCCGGCATGGACGAACGGAAGAAGCCGCCGTACCGGGCGGTGGCGAGGCGCGGGTCGAGCACCGCCACCACGCCCCGGTCGTCCGCCGCACGGACCAGCCGGCCCGCGCCCTGCGCCATCAGCAGCGCCGCATGGGTCGCGGCGACCGCCATGAAGCCGTTGCCCCCGGCCTCCTCCACCGCCTTCTGCCGGGCGCTCATCAGCGGGTCGTCCGGCCGTGGGAAGGGAATGCGGTCCATGACGACCAGCTGGCAGGCCGAGCCGGGCACGTCGACGCCCTGCCAGAGCGACAGGGTGCCGAACAGGCAGGACTCGGCGTCCGAGGCGAACGCCCTGATCAGCTCGCCGAGGGTCTCCTCGCCCTGCAGCAGGATGCGGTTGTCCAGCCGCTCGCGCAGCGCCTCGGCCGCGGCCTGGGCGGCCCGCATCGAGGAGAACAGGCCGAGCGTGCGCCCGCCGGCCGCGCCGATCAGCTCGGCGAGCTCGTCCAGCATGGCCGGCCGGTCCGGCTCGCGGCCGGGCGGCGGCAGGTGCTTGGCGACGTAGAGGATGCCCTGCTTGGGGTAGGTGAACGGCGAGCCGACGTCCAGGCCGCGCCAGCTCGGCGGGGCGTCCTCGCCGCCGTCCGGCGCCGGCTCGCCCTCGGTCCGCTCGTCCGGCAGCCGGCCCTCCGCCGGCAGGCCGACCGAGGCGGCGACGCCGTTGAAGTCGCCGCCCAGCTTGAGGGTCGCCGAGGTGAGCACCACCGAGCGGTCCCGGTAGAGGTTCTCCCGCAGCAGGCCGGAGACGGACAGCGGAGCGACCCGCAGCGAGGCCGCGCCGGCCCCGAACCGGTCGCTGCGCTCGATCCAGACCACGTCGTAGGCGGAGTCCTGGAGCAGCCGGTCGGCCGTCTCGTGCAGCGACTCCGCGGAGGCCATCGCCTGCTTGCGCACCGCGTCCTCGTCGGAGAGCGAGCGGTCCCTGGTCTCGCCGAGCGAGGTGATGACCTGGCGCGCGGCGTCCCGGATCGCGGTGACGGCGTAGGCGAGGTACTCGGGCAGCTCCTCGACCCGGCCGGGCTGCGCGGTCTCCATCAGTCCGTGGAAGTTCTCGGCGGCGGCCTGGAGGGCGTCCACCGACTTCTCGTTGGCGAGCTTGGCGGCCCGTCGGACGGCCCGGTTCACCGCGTGCACGGTGAGCTCGGCGGTGGCGGCGCCGGTCACCCGGTTCACCAGCTCGTGGGCCTCGTCGATGATCAGCAGCCCGTGCTCGGGCAGCACCGGGGCGCCCTCGATGGCGTCGATCGCGAGCATCGCGTGGTTGGTGACGACGACGTCCGCCAGCTTGGCCCGCTCACGCGCGGCCTCGGCGAAGCACTCCTGGCCGTACGGGCACTTGGAGGCGCCGAGGCACTCGGAGGAGCTGACGGACAGCTGGGCCCAGGCCTTGTCGGAGACGCCCGGCGAGAGGTCGTCGCGGTCGCCGGTCTCCGTCTCGTCCGCCCAGTCGCGCAGCCGCACGATGTCCTGGCCGAGCTTGCTGCTCGGGCCGCCCAGCACCTCGGCGGCGTCGAACAGGCCCTCGCCCTCGTCCGCCGGGGTGCCCTCGTGCACCCGGTGCAGGCACAGGTAGTTGGAGCGGCCCTTGAGCATCGCGAAGAGGGGGCGGCGGCGCAGCACGGGGTGCAGGGCGTCGACCGTCCGCGGCAGGTCGCGCTCGACGAGCTGGCGCTGCAGGGCGAGGGTGGCGGTGGCGACCACGACGCGGTCGCCGTGGGCGAGGGCGGGCACCAGGTAGGCGAGGGACTTTCCGGTGCCGGTACCGGCCTGGACGAGCAGGTGTTCGCCCTCGTCGACCGCGTCCGCGACGGCCTCGGCCATCCTGACCTGGCCGGGGCGCTCGACACCGCCGACCGAGGTGACGGCGGCGTGCAGCAGCTCGGGGATGCGGGAGCGCGGTACGGGGGCCGGCGCGTCGCCGTCCGGCAGGGGCAGGGGTGCGGAGTCGTTCGTCATGACGCCGCCCACTTTATTGCGCGCGGCCGACAATCGGTGAGCGCTGCGGCGGGCGGGGCCGGGCCGCCCGCCGGGCCGGGAGCCGCGTGCGCCCCGCCCGGCGCCGGCCCGCCCCGCATCGTCCGCGGCCCCCGGCCCCCGCGGCCGTCCGGTGCCGGGGGGTGCTCAGGCCCCGTCCGGCGGGGCGAAGCTGGTCCAGGCGGTGCGGGTGGGCAGCGGGTGGAGCTCCTTGCCGGCGACGGCGTTGAGGATGACGGCGGCGCGGTGGGCGCCGAGGCCGAGGTCGGGGGTGCCGACGCCGTGGGTGTGCAGCTCGGCGTTCTGCACGTAGAGGCCGCCGGTGAGTTCCGGCCGGGTGGCGACCCGGTGGTCCAGGTCGACGCGGTAGCGGCCCTGCTCGTCCCAGTCGATCAGGTCGGCGATCGGGTCGAGGGCGTCGGGCCGGGTGGCGCGGTAGCCGGTCGCGAGCACCACGGCGTCGGTGCGCAGGGTGTGGTCGGCGCCGGAGTCGGTGTGCCGGCAGTGGAGTTCGAGGCCGCCGCAGGGCCCGGTGCCGGCGGCGGTGACGGCGGTGCCGGGGACGATCTCGACCGGGTCGCCGCCGGGCGGGCGGCCGACGGATCGCTCGTACAGCAGGTCGTGGATCTCGGCGAGGGTCTCGGCGCTGGCGGCCTTGTGGAGCTGCCACTGGGCGGGCACCAGGTGGTCGCGGACCTCGCGCGGCAGGCTGTGGAAGTAGCGGGTGTAGTCGGGGGTGAAGTGTTCCAGTCCGAGCTTGGAGTACTCCATGGGTGCGAGGGCGCGGGTGCGGCTGAGCCAGCGCAGCCGGGTGCCGTCGTCCGCCCGGTGGCGCAGCAGGTCGAGGAAGACCTCGGCGCCGGACTGGCCGGAGCCTAGGACGGTGATGTCGCGGGCGCCGTCGAGGCTGTCGCGGCGCGCGAGGTAGTCGGCGGAGTGCCAGACCCGGGGGTGGTCGGCGAGGCCGGCGAAGGCGGCCGGCCGGTGCGGGCGGGTGCCGACGCCGAGGACGACGTTGCGGGCGCGGATCTCCTCGCCCCCGGTCTCGGCCCGGAACAGCCGCTCGGCGGTGTCCCAGCGCAGGGCGGTGACGGGGGCGCCGAAACGGCAGTTGGGCAGCCGGTGGGCGACCCAGCGGCAGTAGTGGGCGTACTCGCGGCGGGAGAGCTGGAAGCGCTCGGCGAAGTAGAAGGGGTAGAGGCGTTCCTGGTGCCGCAGGTAGTTGAGGAAGGACCAGGGGCTGGTGGGGTCGACGAGGGAGACCAGGTCGGCGAGGAAGGGCACCTGCATCCGGGCGCCCTCGACGAGCATGCCGGGGTGCCAGCGGTACTCGGGCTCGGCCTCGCAGAAGAGCGCGGAGACGGCGTCGGCGGCGCCGTGGGCGAGGGCCGCGAGGGAGAGGTTGAACGGGCCGATGCCGACGCCGAGGAGGTCGTGGGGTTCGCCGCCGGGCCGGGGTGCGGGGAGCGGGCGGGTCCGGGGGCGGACCATCAGCGCGGCGGTCTTGTCGGGGAGTTCGAGCTCGCCCACCTGCCGGAAGCCGGCCCGTTCGAGGGACCGGCGGCAGGCGGTGTTGCGGAGGTCGGGCTCGGCGAGCACGCGGCGGCAGGCGGGGCGGTGGGCGAGGAGGTGCGCGGCGAGGGCGTCGAGCAGGACGGCGCCGAGGCCGCGGCCGCGGGTGTCGGGCGGGCCGAGCAGCAGGTGGAGGCCGGTGTCGTGGGGCTCGGCCGGGTAGTGGGCGGCGATCGGGTCGAGGTCGGCCCGGTAGACCTCCCAGTAGCTCATCGGTGCGCCGTCGAGCAGGCCGAGGCAGGGCAGGCTGCGGCCGTCGCCGTCGAGTTGGGCGCGCAGGTGCTGCTCGGTGCGCTCGGGCGGGCCGGCGAGCCGCCACCAGGTGTCGACGGCGGGGTCGTTCATCCAGCCGGCGATCAGCGGGAGGTCGTCGGGCAGTCGGACGGGGCGGAGCCGGAACTCCCCGGCGGGGGTGGCGATCGGGCCCCGGTCGGCGATGCCGTCGAGCAGGTCCCCGCCGGCCCGCGGGCCGGCCCGCTCCGCACCGTCGGCTGCGGCTGCGGCTGCGGCTGCGGCTGCGGCGGGCGGGGTCATACGGCGGCCACCGGGTTGGGGATGTCGACGTAGACGGACTGCGTCTCGACCGGGCCGACGAGTTCGTCGAGGCCGTGCAGCCGGGTGAGCAGGTTGGCCTTGCAGCGCAGGGTGGGGGCGGTGAGCAGGTGGGCGGGCAGGCCGGAGCCGGTGGCGGCGGCGCGCGGGCCGGCGAGGAAGCGGCGCAGGGCGGCGAGCAGCACCTCCTCGTCGGCGAGCCGCTGGGCGCCGAGGGCGCCGATCAGGCCGAGGACGTGGTTGATGCCGAGGTAGTAGGCGAAGCGCTCGTCGGCGACCCGGTCGGGGACGAAGGTGTCGCTGGTGCTGCCGAGGCCGGGCAGCCGGGCGGTGAGCCGTTCGGCGGCGGAGTCGCGGTAGTAGTAGCCCTGGTTGTCGCGGTAGCGGCCGCCGACGGGCCAGCCGTCCTCGTCGAGCAGGACGAGGCTGTTCTGCTGGTGGGCCTCCAGGGCGATGCCGGCGGTGCCGTCGAGCCAGAGGACCGGCAGGACGACCGCGTCGAGGTAGCGCAGGAACCATTCGGCGGTGACGGTGTCCCGGCGGCGGCCGGTGCGGGTGGCGAGGGCCGCGAGGACGCGGCCGAGGTGGGAGTCGAGCCGCTGCCCGGCGGGATGCTCGGCGAGCAGGCCGGCGAGGCAGTGGGCGCGGTCGGCCGGGCCGAACGGCTGGCGGCGAAGCACGGTGGACAACCCGTCCGGGTCGGTCAGGGCGGGGTGGTCGACGCCGATCCAGGCGGGGTCGCGGACGATGTCGAAGCCGGGGTGGGCGGCCTGCCACTCGGCGGCGAGTCCGGCTTCGAGGAGGCGGTGGACCTCGGTGCCGCGGTGGAGTTCCTTGCGGAGGTTCTCGCGGCGGGAGTTGGTGATCCGCAGGCCGAGCGAGAGCTTGAGCATCCAGGGGGTACCGGGGCGGGTGACGGTGCGGACGGAGGAGGTCGGGTGCCAGGGGTCGCCGTGTCGGCCGAGGTCGTGCAGCAGGCCCTGGTCGAGCAGGGTGGCGACGGCGGGGCGCAGGGCGAGTTCGCGGGCCTGCCAGGGGTGGAGCGGCAGGGCTGCGGTGCCGGGCGGGAGGAGGCCCGGGGCGTCGAGGAGCTGTTCGGTGATCGCGTCGGCGCTCTGCCCGTCGGCGGAGTCGGCGGCGAGCAGGGAGCGGTCGACGGCGTACCAGTGGAGACGGAAGGAGCCGTGGAGTTCGGGCGAGTAGGCGCGGCTCTCGGCGGGGCCGAGGCCGTCGCGGCTCTTGGGGGTGGGGTGCAGCGGGTGGCCGAGCAGCAGGGCCTGTTCGGAGCGGAGGAAGGGGGTGTGGCCGGCCGGGTCGGCGGCGGTGCGGCGGTGGGCGAGGATCTCGGTGGTGCGGGTGACGGAGTCGGCGACCCGGGCGACGAGGTCGGCGATCCGGCCGGGGTCGGTGTGCCGGCCGTCCCCGTCGGCGGCGCGTGCGAGCAGGGCGGTGGCGGTGACGGCGTCGACGGCGGCGGCGGGGCCGCCGGCCCCGGTGCCGACGGTGGCGGGGCCGAAGCGGTGGCGGCCGCACGGGGACCAGTAGCGGACGGGGGCGGTGAGGTGCGCGGCGCCGCCGAGGACGGGGGCGGTGAGTCGTCCGGCGGCGTCGGGCCGGGTGCCGGTCTCGCGGGCCCAGCAGCGCAGCACGGCCTCGGTGGTCGCGTGTTCGGCGGCGGTGGCGGGGTCGGGGTGCAGCAGCGGGTCGTCGGGTTCGGCGGCGGTGCCGGCGGTCGGGTGGTGCAGCAGCGGGTCGGGCAGGGGGTCGTCGGGGGCGCGGCGCGTTCGGGGGGCAGCTGGTCCGGGCGGCACGGCGGGGGTCGGGGCTCCGGTGAGGGCAGTGCTCAAGGCTGCTCCTTGGGTGCGCGCCGTCGGCCGGCGCGGGGGTCGAACGGGTGCGGCGGGGGACGGCACCCGGAAGGCGACAGGTAAGGGTTACCTACCTGGGGCGCCCGACCACAAGATCACCTCACTCGTTGTGGTGAATCCTCGCCGATCGCTCACCCGTGGGGGTGGTGTGTGCTGACGGTGCGTCCGGGTCACGGTTCGGTGACCTCTTGTCAACCGGCGTGCACCCCGGCCGCTTCGGCGACGGCGGTGGTGGCAGACTTCACCGGCGGCGATCCGACCGCAGCGACGTCAGGGGGGACGTAGCCATGGCACACATCGGGAGGGCGGGGCCGTTGTCGGCCCTCGTCGCGGCACTGCTGCTCACCGTCGCGGCCTGCACTCCGGACGGCGGCGGGGACGCACCGGAGCCGTCCGGCAGCGCCGCCTCGGCACGGGCGGGCAAGCTGCGGCTGCCCACCGACCTGCCCTCGGGGCTGTTGGCGGGGCTGCCGCGGAGCTGGGACGAGCTGCGCCACTGGAAGTACGCGGACTGGGACAACTGGGCGTCCAAGCACGTCTTCCACAACCCGGTGGTACGGGACCTGTGGAACCCGGACCGGATGGACGCCGCGGCTCCGCAGCAGCCGGCGCCGCCCGCCGCTCCGCCGCCGCCCGGTGACAACGGCACCGAGCCGGACCCGGCGCCGGTGCCGGCCGTTCCGGTGGAGCGTCCGTACACCCGTTACCCGGCCTCGGGGAAGGTGTTCAGCAACGCGCCGGGCGGCGGCATCGGCCAGTGCTCGGCGACGGTGGTCGCCGATCCGGCACACCCGGGGAAGTCGGACCTGGTCTGGACGGCCGCGCACTGCGTCCACCAGGGCAAGGGCGGCGACTGGTTCAAGAACATCATCTTCGTGCCGGCCTACAACAGTTCGGGGGCGGCGAGCGGTGGCCGCAAGGCGCCGCTCGCCGAGGTCGCGCCGCTCGGCCAGTGGTGGGCCGACAAGGTGGTCACCTCACCGCTGTGGCCGGTCGAGGGCGGGCACAGCGGGGACGCCGCCAACCAGTACGACTTCGCGGTGCTGCGGGTGCACAACCCGCAGGACGCCTCGAAGTCGCTGGAGGAGACGATCGGCACCGCGATGCCGGTGTGGTTCGGCGCACCGCGCGAGCAGTTGCGGATCTCCGCCTGGGGCTATCCGGCGGTCAAGCCGTTCAACGGCCAGGAGTTGGACCGGTGCGACGGCGGGCGGCCCAGCCGGCTGTCCTTCGACGCGGCCCGCCCGGCGATGCTCACCATCGGCTGCACCATGACCGCCGGTGCCAGCGGCGGCGGCTGGTTCGCCCCGATGCCGGACGGCCGGCTCGCGCTGGTGAGCAACACCTCGATCGGCACCAGCGCACACACCACCCTGAGCGGCCCCTACCTGGAGGGCGTCGCCCAGCAGGCACTGGCCTGGATCGCCCAGAAGTAGATCCGGCCCACGTCGGTCCGGACCGACCGGCAGACACGTACGAACGCGGTCGGCGGTCCCGGGGCACTCCCCCGGGACGGCCGCCGCGGGCACACCGACACAGCAGACGGGGACAGACATGCCTTCCACCTTCCGCAGGACCGCAGCCGCCGTCGCGGCGGCCGCCGTGCTCACCCTCACCGCGACCGCCTGCGACCCGGAGGCCGGTGGCGGCGCCGACGCGGCGCCGGCCTCCGCCGGCGCCTCGGGCGCCGCCAAGCCCGGCCTCGACCTGTCCGAGGCGCTGAAGAACCTCAAGAACTGGACCACGGACGACTGGGCGAAGTGGGCCGGCGCGCACGGCTTCACCCCGGAGAAGCTCAAGGGCTTCTGGGACCGGACCCGGATGGACAAGGCGCAGGGCATGGAGACCCAGGACGCCGCCCTGCAGTCCGAGAAGACCGCACCGGAGAACGACCCGCAGCCGCCGGCGAAGATCCCCGCCAAGCCGCAGCCGCACCCCTACTCCCCCGCCTCCGCGGTGCTGGGCAAGATCTTCATGCAGGTGGACGCACAGACCAGCGCGGTCTGCTCCGGCACGGTGATCAGCGACCCTGCCCACCCCGGCAAGTCCAACCTGGTCTGGACGGCCGCGCACTGCCTGCACGAGGGCAAGAACGGCACCTGGTTCAAGAAGATGGCGTTCGTGCCCTCGTACAACCGCTCCGGCGCCGCGTCGAAGGGCCGGGACGCGACCTTCGAGCAGGTCGCGCCGTACGGCGCCTGGACGGCCGACTACGCGGTGGTCTCCCCGCAGTGGGCGGAGGAGGGCGGCGAGCGGGGCGGCCCCGCCAGCCAGTACGACTTCGGCATCCTCCGGGTGCACAACGAGGACTCCTCCGACGGCCGTTCGCTGGAGGAGGTGGTCGGCAGCTCGGTGCCGGTCTGGTTCGACGCACCGCGCGCCCAGATCGCCGGCGTCTCCGCGTACGGCTACCCGCAGGGCGCGCCCTTCGACGGCCGGGAGCTGGAGTACTGCGACTCCCGGGTGAAGCCGTCCCGGCTCTCCTTCGACGCCGAGCGGCCGACCATGTACGTGATCGGCTGCACCATGACCGGCGGCTCCAGCGGCGGCGGCTGGTTCGTGCTGCGCAACGGCAAGCCGGCCCTGGTCAGCAACAACTCCATCGGCCCGCGTCCGGCGGCCTGGATGGCCGGCCCGGCGCTCGGCGCGCAGGCGAAGGCGATGTTCGACTACATGAGCACCCTGAAGCGGTGACCGGAGAACGCCGCGGGTGTACGGGACAAGCACCTGCACCTCGACGGCCGGGCGGGGCAGCTCGTCGTCGATGAGCTGCAGCAGCTCGTCGATGCCCTGGCCGCTGCGGGCCGACACCACGATGGCGTGCGGCTCGCGGCGCAGCAGGCGCTGCAGCACGGCCGGGTCAGCGGCGTCGGCCTTGTTGATCACCACAATCTCCGGCACGTCCTGTGCCTCGACCGAGACGATCACCTCGCGGACGGCGGCGAGCTGGGTCTCCGGTTCGGGGTGCGAGCCGTCCACCACGTGCAGGATGAGGTCGGCGTCGGCGACCTCCTCCATGGTGGAGCGGAAGGCCTCGACCAGGTGGTGCGGCAGGTGGCGCACGAAGCCGACGGTGTCGGCGAGCGTGTACAGCCGGCCGCTCGGGGTCTGGGCGCGCCGGACGGTCGGGTCCAGGGTGGCGAACAGGGCGTTCTCCACCAGGACGCCGGCCCCGGTCAGCCGGTTGAGCAGGGAGGACTTGCCGGCGTTGGTGTAGCCGGCGATGGCCACGGACGGCACCTGGTGTCGCTTGCGCTCCTGGCGCTTGGTGTCGCGGCCCTTCTTCATCTCGGCGATCTCCTTGCGGAGCTTCGCCATCTTCTCGCGGATCCGGCGCCGGTCGGTCTCGATCTTGGTCTCACCGGGACCACGGGTGGCCATGCCGCCGCCCGAGGAACCGGAGCCGCCACCACCCATCTGCCGGGAGAGCGACTGACCCCAGCCTCGCAGGCGCGGCAGCATGTACTGCATCTGCGCCAGGGAGACCTGGGCCTTGCCCTCCCGGGACTTGGCGTGCTGGGCGAAGATGTCGAGGATCAGGGCCGTCCGGTCGACGACCTTCACCTTGACGACGTCCTCGAGGTGGATCAGCTGGCCGGGGGTGAGCTCACCGTCGCAGACGACGGTGTCGGCACCGGTGGAGGCGACGATGTCGCGCAGCTCCTGTGCCTTGCCGGAGCCGATGTAGGTGGCCGCGTCGGGCTTGTCACGGCGCTGGATCACACCGTCCAGCACCTCGGAACCGGCCGTCTCGGCGAGCGCGGCCAGCTCGGCCAGCGAGTTCTCGGCCTCTTCGACCGTGCCGTCCGTCCACACGCCGACGAGCACCACGCGCTCCAGGCGGAGCTGGCGGTACTCGACTTCGGTGACGTCCTGGAGCTCGGTCGACAGGCCGGCCACGCGGCGCAGGGCCGCGCGCTCGGAGCGGTCGTACTGTTCCCCGTCGTAGTGGTCGAGGTCCTCGTCGATCGCCGCGAGGTCCTCGTCCATCAGGGCACCTGCCCTGAGGTCGGCGAGCCGTCGGGCGGACTCGCGCGTCTGGGTGCGGCTGTCGAACGTGGAGGTCATCTCATCCTTTGCGGTGTCGGGAGGCCGGCGCAGACGGACTGCGTCGAGGAGTCTGCCCGGCTGCCGCCCCTTCTACCGTCGGGCGGGACGAGCTACCCCTGTGGACCGCTGCCGTCACCGGCACTGCTTCCTCCGGTGAACGCCGCGGACCGGCCGTGCATTCCCCACGATGGTCGCACGGCCCCGTCGGCCGGGTCACCCCCATTTCGCCCCGCGGTCACCCCTCCGGCACCGTCCCGCGGGTCGGCCGAGCGGCCGTCGGCGGTCTCCTCCCGCGGGGCGCCCGACCGGTAGACGTCGTACACGCCGGGGACGCGCAGCATCGCCCGCATCACCGCGGGCAGCGTCTCGGCACCGGGCAGTTCGATCGTGTAGCTGTGCCGTACCCGCAGATCGCGGGGGGCCTCGACGTCGGCGGAGAAGATGCCGACGCCCTCGCCGGAGATGGCGGCGGTGAGGTCGGCGAGCAGCCGGGGGCGGTTCAGCGCCTCGGCCTGCAGCGCGACCCGGTAGCCGTTCGGCGGCGCGGCACCGGGGACCCAGGTCAGCCGCAGCGGGCCGCGGCCGTCCTCGCGCATCCGCTCGCCGACCGGGCAGCCGGTGCGGTGGACGGCGACGGCGCCGCCGCGGATCGGGTAGCCGGTGACCGCGTCCGGGGGCACCGGGGTGCAGCAGCGGGCGAGCCGGACGGGTGTGCCGGGCCGGCCGGCCACGGCGACCGGGGCGCGGCC
>NZ_JAHTIK010000001.1:2886096-2913708 GCF_025655475.1 Kitasatospora sp. DSM 101779
CCGCCGGGGGTGGCGGCGGTGGCTGGGGCACCGGTCTGCCGTCCGCGGGCCCGGTCTCCACCACCGGTGCGGCGGCCGGACGGCCGGCCAGCCAGCGTTCGACGGCGAGGCGGGCGGCGGGGGTGCGGGCGTGGTCCAGCCAGGCGGCGGAGGGGCCCGGGGGCTCGTCGGTCGGGGCGGTGAGCACGGCCACCATGTCGCCGTCGCGCAGCACGGTGGAGAGGGTGGCGAGCCGGCCGTTGACCCGGGCGCCGATACATCGGTGGCCGGTCTCCTCGCCGAGCAGGTAGGCGGCGTCCACGCAGCTGGCGCCGACCGGCAGGTGGAGGGTGTCGCCGGCCTCGGTGACGACGGTGATCTCACCGTCGTCGGAGAGGGTGTCCCGCAGGGTCGTCCAGAAGGCGTCCGGGTCCGGCGTCTCCTGCTGCCAGGCGAGCAGCCGGCTGAGCCAGCCGGGTCTCGCGGGGTCGGTGCGGTCGAGCTCGTCGCCGCCCGCCGTGGTGCCGGCCGCGGCCGGGCCCGCGGAGACCGGTTGGGCGGAGGCCGGTTGGGCGGGGGGCTGGTGCGGGTCGCCGAGCGCGACCACGCCGAACTCGGCCACCCGGTGCATCTGCCGGGTGCGGACCAGGACCTCGGCCACCTCGCCGCCGGGCAGCTGCACCGCGGTGTGCAGCGACTGGTAGAGGTTGAACTTGGGGGCCGCCACGAAGTCCTTGAACTCGCCGGGCAGCGGCGTCCAGCAGGTGTGCAGCTCGCCGAGGACGGCGTAGCAGTCCGCGTTCTCCTCGACGACCACCATCAGCCGGCCGAAGTCGGCGGGCTGCAGTGCCTGCGGCCGCCCGTCCGGGCCGGCCGCGGCCGCCCGCTTGAGCAGCACCCGGTGCACCGAGACGCAGTGCCGGGGGCGGACGGTGACCTCGGCGGCCACCCCGGCCTCGGCGAGCTGGTGGGCGAGCGTCTCGGCTAAGGGCTGCAGCAGCTCGTCCGGCCGGGCCTCGTGCGCGGCGACCACGGCGCGCGTCCGGGCGTACTCCTCCGGGTGGAGGGTGGCGAAGACGATGTCCTCCAGCTCGGTCTTGAGCACCTGGATGCCGAGCCGCTCGGCGAGCGGGATGAGGACGTCCCGGGTGACCTTGGCGATCCGTACGCGGCTGGCGGGCTTCATGTGCCGGATGGTGCGCATGTTGTGCAGCCGGTCGGCGAGCTTGATCACCATCACCCGGACGTCGTCGCCGGTGGCGACCAGCATCTTGCGGAAGGTCTCCGCCTCGGCGGCGGCGCCGAAGTCCACCTTCTCCAACTTGGTGACGCCGTCGACCAGGTACGCGACCTCGGGGCCGAAGTCCGCGGCGACCTGATCGAGCGTCACCTCGGTGTCCTCGACGGTGTCGTGCAGCAGCGAGGCGACCAACGTCGTCGTCCCGGCGCCGAGTTGGGCGAGGATCATGGTGACGGCGAGCGGGTGGGTGATGTACGGCTCGCCGCTCTTGCGGGTCTGGCCGCGGTGGCCCTCCTCGGCGAGCCGGTAGGCCCGGGTGAGCAGGGCGAGGTCGGGCTGCGGATGGTGGCGCCGGTGCGCCTGCACGATCGGCTCGATGGCGTCCGGGACGGGGGCGCGGCCGGTGGCCAGCAGGGCGGCACGGCCCGCCCGGGTCAGCGCGCTGCGGCTCAGCCGGCCGAGCGGGCGCCTGGATCCGGCGCCGGGCTGAGCGGTCTCGATCGGTCCTGCTTCGATGGCCATCCGCACCTCCGGCAGCGATCACCGGAGCGGGCTCCCGACCCGGTGGTCCATGCTACCGAGGACAGCACGATCCGCGACGCCATGCTCCCGGTCCGTGACCAGGATCACCCGATCGGGCGGATTTGCCCGGGACCGAAACGGGAAAACACCGCGCCCCGGCCGGAGCTGACGGCCCGCCGGACACCTTCGGGCGCGAACGACCTCGCGCTCGCACGAGCTCGCGGACGGGCCGGCGGGCGACCTCGCGGACGCCCGCCGCACAGCCGGCGGAGGGGAGCCGACGGACCGTCGGCGAGCCGGAACCGGGTGTCAGGCGGTGGAGCCGGCCAGCCAGGCCGGGTCCAGGGTGCCGGAGGCGACGATCTCGGCGGGGCCGGTCATCTCCACCCTGCCGTCCGGGAACTCCTCGATGACCAGCCGGCCGCCGGGGACGTCCACGGTGTAGCGGACGGCCTCGCCGGTGACGGCCGGGTCGAGCCCGTCGCGGCGCGCGGCGGCGACGGCCACCGCGCAGGCGCCGGTGCCGCAGGAGCGGGTCTCGCCGGAGCCGCGCTCGTGCACCCGCATGGCCACGTGTCCGGGGCCGCGGTCGACCACGAACTCGACGTTCACGCCGTCCGGGTAGACCCCCTCGGGGGTGGTGCGCGGCGCGGTGTACAGGTTCCCGGCGTCGTCCAGGCTGTCGACGAAGGCGACCGCGTGCGGATTGCCCATGTTGACGTTGCGGGCGGGCCAGACCCTGTCGTCCACCGCGACCTCGATGCCGTCCGGGCCGGGGAGCAGCGCGCGGCCCATGTCGACGGTGACCTCGCCGGGCGTGCCGTCGGCGGCGGGCCCGGCGACCCGGACCTGCCGGACCCCGGCCCGGGTGGCGACCGCGAGCGCACCGGGCTTCGCCAGCCCGGCCTGCACCAGGTAGTGGGCGAAGACCCGCACGCCGTTGCCGCACATCTCGGCGATCGAGCCGTCGGAGTTGCGGTAGTCCATGAACCACTCGGCCTCGCCGGCCAGGTGGGCGGCGGCCGGGTCGGCGGCGGAGCGCACCACCCGCAGCAGACCGTCGCCGCCGATGCCCGCGCGCCGGTCGCACAGTCGGGCGACCACGGCCGGACCGAGGTCCAGGCGGCCGTCCGGGTCGGGGACGATCACGAAGTCGTTCTGGGTGCCGTGGCCCTTGAGGAAGGGGAGGCCGGAATCGGTGGGTGCGCTCACGGAGCCGATGGTACTGATCAGCCGCGCAGGTGGACGACCCGCCAGAGCGCCAGGGCCACCGCCGCGCCCGCGATCAGGGTGTAGGCCGCGATCGCCCGCCAGCCGGCCCGGACGCCGCTGCCGCGCCGAGGCAGGCCGGGCCACTTGTAGCCGGCCCGTCGGGCGGCCATGGCGCCCCAGCCGCCGGAGGCCGCGGTGAGCAGCAGGCCGAGCATGCCGATCATCGAGGAGGCGGCGTCGCCGGAGAAGGCCAGCGGGAAGGCGAACATCAGGGAGCCGAAGGTCGCCATCAGCACGATCGGCAGCAGCTGCCACCAGCGCAGCCGGCGGCGCGGTCGGATCTCCCGCTCGTGCACGACGCCGGGGGCGGCGAGGTCCTCGATGGCGGGCAGTGCGATCGCATAGGAGGTGGGCACCACGAGCTCGGGCAGCACCCGGTCGGTGCCCTGCCTGAGCTCCTCGGTTTCGGGGCCGGTACCCGTCGACACGCGGCCTCCCCTGACGGATCGACACGAGTTCACGGACTCGTGAACGGTGAAGCCGGCCCGCGCAGACCGACCCCTGGTACTGACGATGATGGCATGTCCAAGGTTGCCGACAGTGCGTCGTACGGGGTCTCCGGGTGATCCGTGGCCATGACGTGATCGGGCCGTAACCGCCGGTTCGTCGTGCACCTGCCGTTGCGTGCGCAGCTGCACGAACGACATGGCCGGAAAGCGCCCCCGTGGCCTCCGGGGTCTTGCGGGGCGTTCCGGGCGGGTGCTTCCGGAGGGTACTCCGGGGCGGCGCCCGGGGCACCTGCGGGATCAGTCGCCGATCAGCTCCAGCGAGCGCGCCAGCAGCTCGACGGGGTCGGCGCCGGCCGGGCGGTCCAGCCAGTGGATGCGGTCGTCGCGGCGGAACCAGGACTCCTGCCGGCGGGCGAACCGCCGGGTGGCACGCACGGTCTCGGCGCGGGCCTCGTCCTCGGTGCACTCGCCGGCGAAGTGGGCCAGGACCTGCTGGTAGCCGAGCGCCCGCGACGCCGTCCGGCCCTCGCGCAGCCCGGCCTTCTCCAACTCCCGCACCTCGTCGAGGAGTCCGGCCTGCCACATGCGGTCGACCCGCAGCTCGATCCGCTCGTCCAGCTCCGGGCGGGGCACCCGGACGCCGATCTGCACGGCGTCGTACACGGCGGTGTGGCCGGGCAGGTTGGCGGTGAACGGCCGGCCGGTGATCTCGATGACCTCCAGGGCGCGGACGATCCGCCGGCCGTTGCTGGTCAGGATCGCCGCGGCGGCCGCCGGGTCCACCGCGGCGAGACGGCCGTGCAGCGCGCCGGAGCCCTTTTCGGCCAGCTCGGCCTCCAACCGGGCGCGCACGGACGGATCGGTGCCGGGGAACTCCATCTCGTCCACGGCGGCCCGCACGTACAGCCCGGAGCCGCCGACCAGGACGGGGGTGCGGCCGGCCGCGAGCAGCCGGTCCATCTCGGCGCGGGCGAGCCGCTGGTACTCGGCGACGCTGGCCGCCTCGGTGACGTCCCAGATGTCCAGCAGGTGGTGCGGGACACCGCCGCGCTCCTCCTCGGTGAGCTTGGCGGTGCCGATGTCCATGCCCCGGTACAGCTGCATCGAGTCGGTGTTGATCACCTCGCCGCCCAGGGCCCTGGCGATGGCCACGGCGAGGTCCGACTTGCCGGCGGCGGTGGCGCCGACGACGGAGACGACGCGGGAGGGGGCGGGGCTGGAGCTGCTCACCCGCCCAGTCTCCCAAACCCTGCGGCCGGGTTCGCACCGCCGTATCGTTTTGTCCGATTACGCCCGGTTTGCCGCGGAGAACAACGGGGCACATCCGAGCGTTGGAGGAGATGGGACGCCGGCCCGTCGGGTCCGGCCCTCCCCCACCGGACGAGGAGACCAGCCATGGGACTGAAGGACAGCCTCAAGGTCAAGGCCGACGAGCTCAAGGTCAAGGCGAGCGAACTCACCGGCCGGCACGAGGAGAAGATCGACGACGTCGTCGACAAGACCGGCCAGGCCGTCGACAAGGCGACCAAGCACAAGTACCACGAGAAGATCGAGCACGGTACGGCCAAGGCGAAGCACATGGTCAACGACTTCGCGACCAAGCCGGACGCGGGCGGGACCTCCTGACCCGCCCGGGCCGGCCGGGCCGGCCGGGCATGGACGGGGCCGGGCCCCGGTAATGGGCTCAGCGCCAGGAGGCCACGAAGTAGCCCACGCCGTACGGGGCCTCGTCGTGCAGCAGTCGGCCGCGCAGGCCCGCCCCCTCCGCGGCCCCGGCCAGCACCTGCCAGGGCGCCCGTCCGTCGGCCTGCAGCTCGGCCGAGAGCTGCGGGTCGAGGGCGGCCAGCGCACCGGTGTCGGCCGCGGCCAGGGCGGCCGCGGCCGCCGCGTCATAGGCCTCGGAGCGCTCGTCCCAGTAGCCGGGGGCCTTCACCGAACGGCAGGCGCTGCCGCCGCCCAGCACCAGCAGGCCGACCCGGTCCGCGAGGTCGGCCAGGCCCTTGCCGAGGCCCGCCAGGCGGTCGGGGGCGGTGTCCGGGCGGACGGCGCAGGCGTGCGCGGGCAGCACGGCCCCCGCCTCGCCGAGCAGCCAGGCCCCCACGGTCAGTGAGGGCGCGAGCTCGGGGCCGGACACCCCGGCGGCGGGCAGCCGCACCGCGAGGTCCACCCCGTAGCGGCGGAACGAACCGGCCCCGCCCTCCGTCCAGACCTCCGCCCTGGGGCCCGTCCCGACCAGGACGATCAGCTCCGCCCCGGAATCGAGCAGCTCCCCCACCGCCTCCGCACAGGCGGCCCGCAGCCCGTCCAGCTCGGGTGCGGCACCTGCCGCCACCTCCGGGACGATCAACGGCGGGCAAGGACAGACGGCGGCGGCAACCAGCATGCCGATCACTCTAGTCGGCGCAGGCCCGCCCAGGACTCGCGGCGAACCCAAGGGGCGGGTGGGGGCACCTCCCGCCCCCACCCGCCCCCGGGTACGGGCCCGACGGGAACGTCAGTCGCAGCCGCAGCCCGGCCCCGCCGGGGCCGCCGCCGGAACCGGGGCGCCGATGGTGGGGATGCCGAGCATCACGCCGGCCGGCTTGGCCGCGGGGGCCGCCTGCCGCTTCTCCCAGGCGTCGCCGGCCCGCGTGCGCCGGACGGCGATCGGGGTGCCCTCCGCGAGGAGGTGGTGCGGGGCCGCGTAGGTGATCTCGACGGTCACCACGTCACCGGGCCGGACCGGCTCCGCGGGCCGGGTGAAGTGCACCAGCCGGTTGTCGGGCGCGCGGCCGGAGAGCCGGTCGGTGCGGTCGTCCTTCTTGCCCTCGCCCTCGGCGACGAGGATCTCCAGCCGGCGGCCGACCTGCTTCTTGTTCTCCTCCCAGGAGATCTCCTCCTGGAGGGCGATCAGCCGGTCGTAGCGCTCCTGGACGACCGCCTTCGGGATCTGGTCCTCCATCTCGGCGGCCGGGGTGCCGGGCCGCTTGGAGTACTGGAAGGTGAAGGCGTTGGTGAAGCGGGCCTCGCGGACGACGTGCAGGGTCTGCTCGAAGTCCTCGTCGGTCTCGCCGGGGAAGCCCACGATGATGTCGGTGGAGATCGCGGCGTCCGGCATGGCCTCGCGGACCTTGCGGATGATCTCCAGGTAGCGGGCCTGCCGGTAGGAGCGGCGCATCGCCTTGAGCACGGTGTCCGAGCCGGACTGCAGCGGCATGTGGAGCTGGTGCATCACGTTCGGCGTCTCGGCCATGGCGGCGATCACGTCGTCGGTGAAGTCGCGCGGGTGGGGCGAGGTGAAGCGGACGCGCTCCAGGCCCTCGATCTCCCCGCAGGCGCGCAGCAGCTTGGAGAAGGCCTCGCGGTCGCCCAGGTCGGAGCCGTACGAGTTGACGTTCTGGCCGAGCAGGGTGACCTCGACGACGCCCTCGGCGACCAGGGCCTCCACCTCGGCGAGGATGTCGCCGGGGCGGCGGTCCTCCTCCTTGCCGCGCAGCGCCGGGACGATGCAGAAGGTGCAGGTGTTGTTGCAGCCCACCGAGATGGCGACCCAGGCGGCGTACGCGGACTCGCGGCGGGTCGGCAGGGTGGAGGGGAAGGTCTCGAGCGACTCGAGGATCTCGACCTGGGCCTGCTCCTCGACCCGGGCCCGCTCCAGCAGCGCGGGGAGGTGGCCGATGTTGTGGGTGCCGAAGACGACGTCGACCCAGGGCGCCTTGCGGACGATGGTGTCGCGGTCCTTCTGGGCGAGGCAGCCGCCGACGGCGATCTGCATGCCCGCGTGCTGCTGCTTGACGGGGGCCAGCCGGCCCAGGTTGCCGTACAGCTTGTTGTCGGCGTTCTCGCGGACCGCGCAGGTGTTGAAGACCACCAGGTCCGGGTCGGCGTCCTGGGCGGCCTTCGCGTAGCCCGCCTCCTCCAGCAGGCCGGACAGCCGCTCGGAGTCGTGGACGTTCATCTGGCAGCCGTACGTGACGACCTTGTAAGTTCGCAAGCTCTCCTCCATACCCACGACAGCAAGGGTACGGGCAGTGGGACGGCCCTCCCGCAGGGCCGCCCGGCCTGGCAGTATCCCTGCATGGCCCAGTCCTCGATACCCGCCCGGTTCGGCTCCGCCGTGCGCCGCGCCGCCCGCCGCCGGCCGGTGCCGATCGGCCTGGTGCTGCTGCTGGTGGCGGGCGCCCTGACCGGCTGGTGGCTCTCCTCGACCGCGTCGCCCGGCTACCCGAAGGGCGAGATCGGCTTCTCGACCGGCGTGCAGCGCGGCGTGTACGACCGCTACGGGCAGCTGCTGCGCGGCTACGTGTCGACGGCGATGCCCGGCGTGCGGATGCGCCTGGACAACTCGCAGGGCTCGGTGGACAACCTGGAACGGGTGGCCGCCGGCCAGGACGACTTCGCGATCGCGACCGCGGACTCGGTGGCGGGCTTCAACAGCCCCTCCAAGTGGCGGCTGCGGGCGATCGCCCGGCTGTACGACGACTACCTGCAGCTGGTGGTGCCCGCCGACTCGAAGGTGCGACGGACGGCCGACCTGCGGGGGCTGCGGGTCGGGGTGGGCCAGGAGAAGTCCGGCGTGAACCTCGTCACCCGCAAGCTGCTCGCCGCGGCGGGCCTGAACATCGACAAGGACATCCGGCCCGCGATGCTGGGCGTCGGCGACGCGGCGGACCAGCTGCGGGACGGCCGGATCGACGCGTTCTTCTGGTCCGGCGGCCTGCCGACCAACGCGCTCACCGACCTGTCGGAGCGCTACCGGATCCGGATCGTGCCGCTGGCCGACCTCGCCGAGGCGCTGCACCAGCAGGAGGGCGGCGGCGGCACCGACGCGTACCGGGCCGCGACCATCCCCAAGGACGCCTACCCGAGGGCGGAGCCGGCCGGCACCGCGGTGGCGACGGTGGCGGTGCCGAACCTGCTGGTCACCCGGGACGACGTCGACCCCGACCTGGTGCAGGGGGTGACGCGGGCGGTGATCGACAGCCGGGACACCATCGGCTCGCAGGTGCACGCCGCGCAGCTGGTGGACCTGCGCACCGCCGTCTACACCGACCCGCTGCCCCTGCACGAGGGCGCCCGGCGGTACTACACCTCGATCAAGCCCTGAGGGACCGGCCCCGCCGGGCGGGGCTCAGTCGCGGCGGCGCGGCACGGACAGCACCACGGTGAGCCCGGAGGGCTCGGCCTGCGCGAAGTCCAGCGAGCCGCCGCCCGCGAGCAGCAGGGTGCGGGCGATGGACAGGCCGAGCCCCGACCCGTCCACGTTCTGGTGGCGGGGGCTGCGCCAGAAGCGGTCGCCGATCCGGCCGAGCTCCTCCTCGGTGAGCCCGGGGCCGGAGTCGGTCACCGCCACGCTGACCTCGTGCTTGCGCAGCACCGTGTCGACGGCCACCCGGCGGCCGGCCGGGGTGAACTTCAGGGCGTTGTCGAGCACCGCGTCCAGTGCGCTGCCGAAGCCGATCGGGTCGGCCAGGCCGTACGCCACCGGGGGGCCGTCCCAGGCCAGGTCGATGCCGCGCTGGTCGGCGACCGGACGCCAGGCGTCGACCCGGGCGAGCACCAGCGCGGTGAGGTCGACCGGCTCCGGCTCGGGGCGGGCGTGCTCGGCGGTGGCCAGGCCCAGCAGGTCGTCCAGCACCCGAGCCAGCCGGATGCCCTCCTCGCGGACGGCGCCGACCTCCTCCTGGTGCCCTTCGGGCAGCTCCAGACCGAGCAGTTCGACCCGCAGCAGCAGGGCCGCCAGCGGGTTGCGGAGCTGGTGGGAGGCGTCCGCGACGAAGGCCCGCTGCTGGTCGATGGCGAGCACCACGTGGTCGGCCATGTCGTTGAAGGAGCGGGCGAGGCGGCGCAGCTCCGGCGGGCCGCCGCTGGCGGCGACCCGTGCGTTGAGCCGGCCGGTGGCGATGTCGTGGGTGGCCCGGTCGAGGGTGCGGACGGGCCGCAGCACCCAGCGGGTCAGCCGGAGGGCGAGCAGCACGGCGACGATCATGGCGAGCGCCTCGCCGGCGCCGATCCACAGCCAGCTGTGCAGCACCCGGGCCCGCATCGGCCCGGTCGGCGACTCGGTGATCACCACGGCGACCACGTCGCCGTCGCGGACCACCGGCAGGGCGACGGTGATGGTGCGGTCCGGGGTCCACGGCCAGACCTGCGGCGGGTTGTGGCTGCGCCGCCCGTCCAGCGCCTCCTGGAAGGCCTGTGCGCCGGGCCCCGCCTCGGGCACCGTCCAGCCGGCCGGGGCGACGGCGACGGCGATGCCGTCCCGCTGGAAGATGCCGACCCGGGTGCCGTACAGGTCGTGGTAGCGGGAGGCCTCCAGGGCGAGCATGCGCAGTCGTGTGGTGTCCCCGGCGTCGGGTTCGGTGCTGCCCTTGACGGCGGTGTCGGTGCCCGCCCGGCCCTGGGTCGGCAGGTCCTGGGCGAAGCGGGCGGCGTCGTCGATCCGGTCGACCACCACCCGGCTCTGCTCGGCCGCGGCGACGGCGGCGGCGAGCGGCAGCCCGAGGGCGGCCAGCACGCAGGCCATCAGGGAGAGCAGGATGCCGAGCAGGCGGTTCTGCACGTCGGGCTCAGCGCTCCGCGGTGCCCGAGCCGGCGGCGTCGGCGCTACCGGTGTCGGGTGCGTCGGCCCGGGCCGCGCCGTCCGCGGGCTGCTCGGCGATCAGCCGGTAGCCGACGCCGCGGACGGCCTCGACGAGGCCGGGCAGGCCGAGCTTGGTGCGCAGCGAGCCGATGTGGACCTCCAGGGTGCGGCCGTTGCCCTCCCAGCCGCTGCGCCAGACCTCGCTGAAGATCTGCTCGCGCCGGTAGACCACGCCGGGGCTCTGCGCGAGCAGCGCCAGCAGGTCGAACTCCTTGCGGGTCAGCGGGACGTCGCGGCCGTGCACGCTGACGCGGCGGCGCTCGCGGTCGATTTCGATGCCGCGGGAGGCGAGCGGGCCGCCGGCCTGCTCGCCCGTGCCGGCCGGGGTCGCGGGCAGGCCGCGCCGGGAGACCGCGTGGATCCGGGCGAGCAGTTCGCCCATGTCGTAGGGCTTGGTGATGTAGTCGTCCGCGCCGAGGTTGAGGCCGTGGATCCGCGAGCGGATGTCGGCCCGGGCGGTCACCATGATCACCGGGACGCCGCTGCCGGCCCTGATCCGGCTGCACACCTCGAAGCCGTCCCGGTCGGGCAGCCCGAGGTCGAGCAGCACCACCCGGAACGGTTCGTTGCCGTCGGGTACGAGGGCGTCCAGCGCCTCGTGCCCGCTGCGCGCGTGCTTGACCTGGAAGCCGTGCCGGCCCAGGACAGCGGTGAGCGCGGCGGCGACCCGGTCGTCGTCCTCGACGAGCAGCAGTCGCATCCGGTACCTCCTCTTTCTCCCGTTGCCGCGGTGGCCTGTCCGGCCAGTGTGCCGGGCGGGCGGCCCGACCGGTACGGCCACGCGGTTCGGAGTATTGTGCCGTCCGCCCCGGGGGCGGCGACAGCGACGTCTGCGGGGCGGACTCGGCGCCCCGGCCCATCGCACCGCACACGGCCGGCCACCGGGGGCGGCGGCCGCGGGCCGTTACCGAGCCGATACCCGCGGCTGCCCGGCCCACGGCGGACGCGCAGGGTGACCCCCCGGCGGCCGTGCGTGGCCTGATCGTGATCCTCAAGTTCCGCTCAGATCGACTGACATGGCATCGTCGGGCCTCTTATGGTCGGCCCACCGGGGGCTGCGGGCTCCGCCGGCTCCGGCCCCCGGCACCAGTTCGACGTACCAGTTCGACCCACTTCGCACCACCAGCACTGCCACCCGCGGGAGTTGACCCCGGGCCAGAGACGAGGAGCTACCGCGCGATGACCGAGACCGCCGTCACCGATGCCGCGGCCGCAACCGCTCCGCTGGTGGTGCTGTCCGGCGTCAACAAGCACTTCGGCGCCCTCCACGTGCTCCAGGACGTCGACCTGAGCATCCGTCAGGGCGAGGTGGTCGTGCTGATCGGCCCGTCGGGCTCCGGCAAGTCCACGCTCTGCCGGACGATCAACCGGCTGGAGACGATCGACTCGGGCACCATCACCATCGACGGCCGGCCGCTGCCCGAGGAGGGCAGGGAGCTGGCCCGGCTGCGCGCCGAGGTCGGCATGGTGTTCCAGAGCTTCAACCTGTTCGCGCACAAGACGGTGCTGGAGAACGTCGTCCTGGCCCAGGTGAAGGTGCGCGGCATCGCGCGCGCCCAGGCCGAGGCCACCGCCCGCGAGCTGCTGGAGCGGGTCGGCGTGGGCGCCCAGGCGGACAAGTACCCGGCGCAGCTCTCCGGCGGCCAGCAGCAGCGCGTGGCGATCGCCCGGGCGCTGGCGATGCGGCCCAAGGTGATGCTCTTCGACGAGCCGACCTCCGCGCTCGACCCGGAGATGGTCACCGAGGTGCTGGAGGTCATGCGCCAGCTCGCCGCCGAGGGCATGACGATGGTCGTGGTCACGCACGAGATGGGCTTCGCCCGCTCCGCCGCCGACCGGGTGCTGTTCATGGCGGACGGCCGGATCGTCGAGGAGAACACCCCGGACGCGTTCTTCACCGCCCCGCGGACGGACCGCGCCAAGGACTTCCTGTCCAAGATCCTGAGTCACTGAACGCCGCGGCGCCCACTGCGCGCCGACCCACAGCGGCCGGGCCCGAAGGGGTGCCCGGCCGCAGTCACGGAAGGTCCAGCCCAGCGCCCCGGTCGCCCGGTGGCCACTACCGAGGAGAGCCAACCTCATGAGGACTCGTCGCACCATCGCCGCCGCCCTGTCGGTGCTCGCGCTGACCGCCGTCGCCGCCTGCGGCAAGGACGGCTCGCCTGCCGGCTCGGACGCCGCCGCGCCCACCCTGCCCACCTACGCCGTCAACAAGGCCGCCAACCTGGACGCCTCGCCGGTGTGGAAGAAGGCCAAGGCGAAGGGCAAGCTCACCATCGGCGCCAAGGCGGACCAGCCGTACCTCGGCTTCGAGGACGTCACCGCCAACACCCGCACCGGCTTCGACATCGAGATCGCCAAGATGATCGCGGCCGACCTCGGCTTCGCGCCCGACCAGATCGAGTTCAAGACCATCGTCTCCGCCAACCGCGAGACGGAGATCATCGGCGGCGGCATCGACTACTACGTCGGCACCTACAGCATCAACGACAAGCGCAAGGCCTCGGTCTCCTTCGCCGGCCCGTACTACATCGCGGGCCAGGACCTGCTGGTGAAGAAGGACAACACCGCCATCACCGGCCCGGAGTCGGTCGCGGGCAAGAACGTCTGCTCGGTGACCGGCTCCACCTCGGTGACCCAGATCCAGAAGTACGTCGGCGAGGGCAAGAAGGTCGTCCAGTACGACAACTACGCCCAGTGCGTGGACAAGCTGCTGACCGGCGAGATCGACGCGGTCACCACCGACGACGCGATCCTCAAGGGCTTCGGCGCCAAGAACGCCGGCAAGCTCAAGGTCGTCGGCAAGACCTTCTCCAAGGAGAAGTACGGCGTGGGCCTGAACCACGACGACAAGGTGCTGCGGGACGCCATCAACAACGCGCTGAAGGCCCACGAGGACAACGGCGACTGGAAGAAGGCGTACGACGCGACCCTCGGCCTGTCCGGTGCCGCCGCCCCGGCCGTGCCGGCGCTCGAGCGCTACTGATCCGGTCCGGGACCGGCTGAACGACCAAGGAGAGGAGGGCCGCCGGCGTGGGCATACTGTTCGAGGGCGACAACTTCGCGCTCTTCCGCGACGGTTTCCTGCAGACGATCGAGCTCAGCGCGGTGAGCGCGCTGCTCGCGCTGCTGCTCGGCACCGTGCTGGCGGCCTTCCGGGTCTCCCCGGTCCCGGCACTGCGGGTGTTCGGCACCGTGTGGGTGAACACCTTCCGCAACACCCCGCTGACCCTGCTGTTCTTCGCGGTGGTCTTCGGACTCCCGCGACTGGACGTGCACTTCGACAACTTCACCCTCGCGGTGATCGCGCTCAGCGCCTACACCGGCTCGTTCGTCTGCGAGGTGCTGCGCGCCGGCATCAACACGGTGCCGTTCGGGCAGGCCGAGGCGGCCCGCAGCCTGGGCATGTCCTTCGGCCAGACCCTCCTCCACGTCGTGCTGCCCCAGGCGGCCCGCACCGTACTGCCGCCGATGAGCAGCATCTTCATCGCCCTGCCCAGGAACTCCGCGATCGCCGGCGCGTTCAGCGTCGCCGAGCTCTACAGCGTGCAGGCGACTCTGAGCGACAAGGGGTACGACATCCTCGCGATCTTCTTCTGGGTGGCGCTGGCCTACCTGCTGGTCAGCTTCACCGTCGGCGGGGTGTTCCGCTTCCTGGAGAGCCGCCTGGCGGTGGTCCGATGAGCACCCGCACCGCCACCGCGACCGTCCTCTTCGACACCCCCGGCCCGAAGGCCAGGTTCCGCTACCGGCTGTTCGGCATCCTGTCGCTGATCGCCATCGCCGGCCTCGGCTGGTACGTGTGGGCCAAGCTGGACGCCGCCGGACAGTTCGACCCCCAGCTGTGGGACGCGTTCCAGTACACGGCCGTGCAGCAGCGCATCCTCGACGGCATGCTGGCCACCCTCAAGGCCTTCGCGCTGGCCGGCGTGCTCTCGATCGCGCTCGGCGCGCTGCTGGCCGCCGGCCGGCTCTCCGACCACCTCCCGGTGCGCGCGGTGTCCTCGGCGGTGGTGCAGTTCTTCCGCGCCATGCCGCTGCTCATCATGATCTTCGCGCTGTACCACGCGGTCTTCCCCTCGAAGCCGATGCCGGCCCTCGTCCTCGGGCTCACCCTCTACAACGGCGCCGTCCAGGCCGAGATCATGCGCACCGGCATCCTCGCGCTGCCCCGCGGCCAGGGCGAGGCCGCCTACGCCCTGGGCATGGGCAAGACCCAGGTGATGACGCTGATCCTGGTGCCGCAGGCGGTCCGGTCGATGCTGCCGGCGATGATCGGCCAGCTGGTGGTCACCCTCAAGGACACCTCGCTCGGCTTCGTCATCACCTACCCCGAGCTGCTCTACGCCGGCAAGCTGATCGCCAGCAACTCCACGGGCTATCCGTACATCCCCGTGGTGATCGTCGTCGGCACGCTCTACATCGGCCTGTGCCTCGCCCTCACCGGGCTCGCCAAGTGGCTCGAGGCGCGCGGCCGACGCGGCGCGAACCGGCGCACACCTGCTGCTGCTTGACGTCAACCCAGGTGATCTGTTGCATTGCTCTTCGTGACACCACCAGGGACCACCCCCGCGGCATATGCTGATCCCGCACGCCCGGAGGTCCCCGCGTGGACCCGGTGATCGTCGTCGGGGCCGGGCCGGTCGGGCTGTCGCTCGCCCTGGCCCTGGCCCGGCACGAGGTGCCGAGCATCCTCCTCGACGAGGGCGCGGGCCTGTGCCCGGAGAGCCCCCGCACGGTCGTCCTCGGCCCCGACACCACCGCCCTGCTCGAACGCCTCGGCTACACCCGGGCCTCCTCCGACGCGGCCCGCTGGGACGCCTTCACCGTCTGGCGCCGCCGCGCCGAGGTCCTGCGCATCCCGCTCGACGGGGAGCCGGTGCTGCACCTCGCGCAGCACCGGCTGCAGCGCGGCCTGCGGGACGCCGTCACCGCCACCCCGCTGATCCAGCTGGTGCCGCTCACCCGGGTCGTCGAGCTCGAACAGGACCGGGACGGCGTCAGCGTCCGCACCGCCGGTACCCGCGACGGCGCCTCCACCTGGTGGCGCGGCAGCCACCTGGTCGGCTGCGACGGCGCCCGCTCCACCGTCCGCAAGCTGCTGAAGATCCGCTTCCCGGGACGGCCCGCCGTCGACCGGCACGCGGTCGCCACCGTCCGGGTCGACCTGCCCTTCGCGGGCGAGGCCCGGCTGCACCGCGAACCCCCGTGGCGCGGCGACCGCGAGGCCTCCGCCCGCCCGCTGCCCGACGGCCTGTGGCGCCTCGACTGGCGGCTGCCCCCCGGCCGGCCCGCCCCCACCGAACCGGTCGACCCGCACGCCACCTGGCCCGGCATCGTCACCGGCGACACCCTGCTCACCCGGGTCAGGGCCACCCTCACCGGCTGGTGCGGCGAACTCCCCGCGTACGAGCTGCTCGCCGCCGCCGACCACACCGCCCAGCAGCGGCTCGCCGCCCGCTTCCGCTCCGGCCGCTGCTTCCTCGCCGGCGACGCCGCCCACCTGCACGGCGCCCTCGGCATGCAGAACCTCGTCGACGGGCTCCGCGACACCGACAACCTCGCCTGGCGGCTCGCCCTGGCCTGGCACCTCCACTCCGGCGGGCCGCAGCCCGGCGGGGCCCTGCTGGACGGCTACGAGGCCGAGCGGCGCAGTGCCGTCGGCGCCCGGTTGCGCGCCGTCGACCAGGCGATGCCGCTGCTGCGGCCGCTGCGCGGCTGGCAGCAGACCCGGCGCTCGTTCTTCACCGGTTCGTTCCGCAAGCACGCCCCGCTGCTGGCGGACGGCCAGCTCGGCACCGGCCGCTTCGGCGGCGCCCCCGCCTACCCGGCCGCACCGTCCGGGGTGCCCGGGCGGGTGCCGGAGCAGCGCGCGGCGGGCCGGGGCACCTCGCTCACCGAGAACCTGCCGCCGACCGCGCCGGGCGTGCAGGTGCCCGACCTGCCGGTGGTCACCACCGAGGGCACGCCGGACCGGCTGCGCGCCCGGCTCGGGCTGGGTTTCCTGCTGGTGCTGGTCGCGCCCGGTACGGCCGTCTGGTCGTCGCGGCACTGGCTCGGCGCCGGCATGATGCCGCGGCTCACCGAGGTGGCCGCCGCGCTGCCCGTGCCGGCCGAGGTGCTGGTCACCGAGGAGTACCCGGGGGCCGAGCCGCACACCGTGCTGCTGGTGCGCCCGGACGGGCACCTGGTCGGCGCCACCCAGGGCTGCCGGGCCGAGGAGCTGCGCAGTCTCGTCGAGGGTGCCCGCGGCGGTCCGGCCTCACTAGGCCCGGCCGAGGGCCCGGAGGCGACCGCGGAACGCGCCGGGCAGGCGGCGGGCATCGGCAGGCGGTCGGCGGAGAGCGACGGGCCGGCGGCGGAGGCCGCCCGGGAGGACGCCGCCAGGGACGGTGCCGGCCGCCGCTGACAAACCGTCGCGCCGGCGCGGTCGGAGAGGGCCGGCAGGGACTCAGCGGGCGAACTCGGTGGCCCGGCTCTCGCGGACCACGGTGATCCTTATCTGCCCGGGGTAGGTCAGCTCCTCGCGGACCTGCCGGGCGACCTCGCGGGCGATGGTCTTGGCCCGCAGGTCGTCCACCTTCTCGGGCTGGACCATCACCCGCACCTCGCGCCCGGCCTGCATCGCGAAGACCTTGGAGACGCCGTCGTGCGAGCGGGCGATCTCCTCCAGCCGCTCCAGCCGCCGGACGTAGGCCTCCAGCGACTCGCGCCGGGCACCGGGGCGGCCGCCGGAGCAGGCGTCCGCGGCCTGGGTGAGCACCGCCTCCACCGTCTTCGGCTCGACCTCGCCGTGGTGCGCCTCGATCGCGTGCACCACCTCGGCGGACTCGCCGTGCCGGCGCGCGAACTCGGCGCCGATCGCGGCGTGGCTGCCCGGCAGCTCGTGGCTGAGTGCCTTGCCGATGTCGTGCAGCAACGCGGAGCGCTTCACCAGGTCCTGGTCGACGCCGAGTTCGGCCGCCATCATGCCCGCGATGTGCGCCGACTCCACCAGGTGCCCGAGCACGTTCTGCCCGTATGAGGTGCGGTAGCGCAGGGTGCCGAGGGTCCGGACGAGCTCCGGCTCCATGCCGTCGAGCTGGACGGCGAGCAGCGCGTCCTCGCCGGCCCGCACGCAGAGCCGCTCGACCTCGGCACGGCTGCGCTCGTGGACCTCCTCGATCCGCAGCGGGTTGATCCGGCCGTCGGCGGTCAGCGCCTCCAGGGTCAGCCGCGCGGCCTCTCGGCGGACGGGGTCGAAGCAGGAGAGCTGGACGAGTTCGGGGGTGTCGTCGACGATCAGGTTGACCCCGGTGACGGCCTCGAAGGCGCGGATGTTGCGGCCCTCGCGGCCGATCACCCGACCCTTCATGTCCTCGTTGGGCAGCTTGAAGGCGGCCACCACGGTCTCGGCGGTCTGCTCGGCGGCCAGCCGCTGGATCGACCCGGCGATGATCTCGCGGGCCCGCTGGTCGCCGTCGGTCTTCGCCCGGCGCTCGATCTCCCGGACGGTGACGGCCGCGTCCCGCCGGGCCTCGGCCTCGACCGCTCGGGTGAGTTCCTCTCGGGCGCGGGCCGCCGTCAGCCCGGCGGCGGTCTCCAGGGCGCGGCGGCGTTCGGACTCCAGCTCGGCGAGATCGGCCCGGGTGGCGTCCAGCTCGTTCGCGCGGCGGTCGAGTTCGTCCTCCTGGGCGCGCAGCCGACGCAGCTCCTCGGCCAACCGCTCCTCGCGGCGGTCGAGTTCGGCGCGCAGTTGGGCGGCCTGGGTCTCGGCCCAGCCGCGGGCCCGCTCGGCCTCGCCGACGGCCCGCCGCTGGGCACCCTGCAGGCGGCGGATCATCAGCCAGGTGAGTGCCAGCACGAGGCAGAGGACGACGGTCAGCAGCAGGGAGGCGACCGATCCGGTGCCCATCGCGATCCTCATCCCGGTCTCACTCCCCGTCCCTGCGCGCGGTGTCGGTGCGGCGGTGAGGGAACTGCCGGGGACCGGGGGGTGGTACGCGGAACCGACTCCGACCGATCCTGCGCACGGCGGGCCGTAGCGCGATCGAAGTGATCCCTCACTGCCTGCGAGGCTAGGCGCAGGTTACGAAACGGTCAAGATGCGATCGAGAGTTGATGCCGATGACTGATGATCCGTCACCATTCCTCGCCGAGGCCTTCACTCTCCTCCCCCAGGGCCTCCCGGACGACGCGGAAGGCGAGACCCTCGGAGTAGCCGCGGCGGGCGAGCATCGCGACCAGCCGGCGGGTGCGGGCCTGCGGCTCCAGGCCGCGGGTGGTGCGGAGCCGGCGGTCGACCAGGGCGCGGGCGGCCTCGGCCTCGTCGTCGGAGTCGACCCGGGCCAGCGCCTCCTCGACGAGGTCGCCGGAGACACCGCGGGTGCGCAGCTCCTGGGCGAGGGCGCGGCGGGCGAGGCCGCGGCGGCCGTGCCGGGCGTCCACCCAGGCGGCGGCGAAGGCGGCGTCGTCGATCAGCCCGACCTCCTCGTAGCGGGAGAGCACCTCTTCGGCGACCTCGTCGGGGATCTCCCGCTTGCGCAGGGCGTCGGCGAGTTGCTTCCGGGTGCGGGGGCTGCCGGTGAGCAGGCGCAGGCAGATGTCGCGGGCCCGCCCCGCGGGGTCGGCCTGCTCTTCGGCACGCCGGGCCGGGGTGCCCGAGGGTTCTTCGCCCCGTCCGGCCTGCCGGCGGCGTTCGCCCGGGCGGTCGGCCCGCTCGCTCCGCTCCTTGCGCTCGCTCCGCTCTTCGCGGTCGTCCCGGCCGGAGTGCCGGGACCGCGGGGCCCGTTCGCCCCGGGGCCGCGGGGTCGCACCCCCGGCGGGCGGCTCGCCCTCCTCGGGGGCGAGGGCGCTGCGGCGGCGCCGGCGGCCGGCGGGCAGCGCGGAGGCCGAGCGCAGGCCCGGCATCTCGTCGAGGCTCGGCGCGACGGGGCCGTGGTGGTCGTCGGGCCCGGACGGTCCGTCCGCCTCCTCCTCGGGGAGGGCGACGGCGGCGAACCAGTCGGGCGGGCCGGCGTCATCGGGCTCGGCGGCGGGTGCGGCCGAGCCCGATGGGCGGTCGGGGATGTGCATCGGCGGATCAGGCCTTGGCGGCGGCCGCCGTCTTCTTGGCGGCGGTCTTGGTGGCCGGCGCCGGAGCCTCGGCGGCGGGTGCCGCGGCAGCGTCGGCCGACTCCTCGGTCTTCGGGCCGATGCCCAGCTTGCCCTTGATCTTCCGCTCGATCTCGTCGGCGAGCTGCGGGTTGTCCCGCAGGAAGTTGCGGGCGTTCTCCTTGCCCTGGCCGAGCTGGTCGCCCTCGTAGGTGTACCAGGCGCCGGACTTGCGGATGAAGCCGTGCTCGACGCCCATGTCGATCAGGCCGCCCTCACGGCTGATGCCGACGCCGTAGAGGATGTCGAACTCGGCCTGCTTGAACGGGGCCGCCACCTTGTTCTTGACGACCTTGACGCGGGTCCGGTTGCCGACCGCCTCGGTGCCGTCCTTCAGGGTCTCGATGCGGCGGATGTCCAGACGCACCGAGGCGTAGAACTTCAGCGCGCGGCCACCGGTCGTGGTCTCCGGCGAGCCGAACATGACGCCGATCTTCTCGCGGAGCTGGTTGATGAAGACGGCGGTGGTGTTCGACTGGTTGAGCGCACCGGCGATCTTGCGCAGCGCCTGGCTCATGAGCCGGGCCTGCAGGCCGACGTGCGAGTCGCCCATCTCGCCCTCGATCTCGGCGCGCGGGACGAGCGCCGCGACCGAGTCGATGATCACCAGGTCGATCGCGCCGGAGCGGATCAGCATGTCGGTGATCTCCAGGGCCTGCTCGCCGGTGTCCGGCTGGCTGACCAGCAGGGCGTCGGTGTCGACGCCGAGCTTCTTGGCGTACTCGGGGTCGAGGGCGTGCTCGGCGTCGACGAAGGCGACGGTGCCGCCGGCCCGCTGCGCGTTGGCGGCCAGGTGCAGCGTGAGCGTGGTCTTGCCGGAGGACTCCGGGCCGTAGATCTCGATCACGCGGCCGCGCGGGATGCCGCCGACGCCGAGCGCGACGTCCAGCGCGGTGGAGCCGGTCGGGATCACGTCGATGGGCTCGTTGGCCTTCTCGCCGAGGCGCATCACCGAGCCCTTGCCGAACTGCCGCTCGATCTGGGCGAGTGCGGTCTCAAGGGCCTTCTCGCGGTCCGTTCCTGCCATGGCTTCCACCCTCGGGTTCTGTGCTGTGCGCTTCATCGTCCTCGACGCTAGCGCGTCCCACCGACAATCGACCCGGATCGGGCCGCGCCTGTGGAAAACTCGCCGACGACGAGTATAGAGAACAACCGTTCGAATCCCGCGAAGACTCCTACTCCTCTCCGTCGCCCCGGCCCCGACCTGCGGATTCGTTCGAGGATCCGCTCCGCATCATGCGCCGCAGCCGGCGTGCGGCCTGCCGCCTGCGCTCCCGGCGTTCCTTGCGCTCCTCACCGCGGTCGATCCGCGGGTCGGTCGCCACCTCGTAGCGGCGCACGTACGTGCCGACGAATCCCTGCAGGGTGGCCGCGGCCGGGATGGCGATCAGCGCGCCCACCGCACCGAGCAGCGCCGCCCCGGCGATCACCGATCCGAACGCCACCGCGGGGTGCACGTCCACCGTCTTCGCGGTGATCCGCGGGTGCAGCACGTAGTTCTCGATCTGCTGGTAGACGATGACGAAGCCGAGTACCCAGACCGCGTCCACCGGCTGGCCGGTGAGCGCGACCAGCACCGGCAGCGCACCGGCGATGTAGGTGCCGATGGTCGGCACGAACTGCGACATCACGCCGACCCAGATACCGAGCGCGGCCGCGTACGGCAGTCCGAGGACCTGGAAGACCAGCCAGTGCGCCAGCGTCGAGATGAGCGCGAGCAGCGCCCGGGAGTACAGGTAGCCGCCGGTCTTGGCGAGCGCGATCTCCCAGGCGCGCAGCACCTCGGCCTGTTTGGCGGGCGGCAGCAGCGAGCAGACGGTGCGCCGCACCCGCGGGCCGTCCGCGGTGAAGTAGAAGCTGAACAGGCCGACGGTGAAGAGCTGGAAGAGGCCGCCGATCACGGTGCTGGAGACACCCCAGACGTTGCCGGCCGCCTGCTGGGCGTACTTCTCGACGGTGCCGGAGTCCTTGAGGACCCGCTTCTGCAGCTCGTCCAGCGAGAGGTCCTGGTGGAAGGTCCGGTTGATCCAGCCGATCAGGTTCTCCAGCAGGTGCGGCAGCTCGCCGGCGACCCGGGTCACCTGGTCGACGAGCAGGGTGCCGAGCGCTGCGAGGAAGCCGCCGATCGCGATCACCGCGGCGATGAACACCAGGAAGGTGCCGAGCCCGCGGCGCACCCCGCGGGCCGCCATCCGGTCCACCGCGGGCTCCATGGCCAGCGAGAGGAAGAAGGCCACCAGCAGCATGACGAAGAGGTCGATCAGCTGGTGGAACGCCCAGTCGGCGAGTTGGAAGAGGCCGACCAGCACCAGGGCGAGCACCATCGCCCTGGGCAGCCACCGCGGCATGGCCCCGCCGCGCAGCTGGGGTCTGCGGCCGAACCAGTCGTCGCGGGCGGGTCGCCCCTCCGGGGCCGCGGGCACCTGGCTGCTCTGCTCTGGGCTGCTGTCCACCCGCCCAGTCTCGCCCATCGGACGGACGGGCCTTCGGGAATTCCGGCCGGGGCGCCGCGGCGCCGGTCAGCGCAGCCGGGCGGGGACCCCCTGGTTGCCGCAGACCACCCGCCAGACGTCCTTGGCCTCCCAGCCGCCGTCCAGCGCCTGGAGCACCGTCCGGCCGCCGAGCTCGCTCATCACGTGGTCCCGCGCGAACGACTCCGCGTACGCCTCGCCGAAGTGCTCGTGCATCCGTCGCCAGAACTCGGTCAGCCTCATGGCCCCAGTATCCCCGAGCCGGGCAGGCGCCGGCCGGGGCCCGGCGGGGTCCCGCGCGCGTCCGGCGGCCCGGGCCTCAGGGCAGCGCGAGCAGGCCGGCGCCGAAGAACCTGCGGTCGCCGCAGGTGTCCGGTCCGGTCGGGCAGTTGGCGGCGGCGGCCGACTCCAGTTCGTCGGTGATCCGCCCGGCCCCCCAGCCGGGGTGCTCGGCGGCGACCACCGCGACGGCTCCGGTGACGTGCGCGGCGGCCATCGAGGTGCCGGCGAGCGCCGCGTAGCGGTCGCCCGGCCAGTCGGAGACGATCGCACCGTCCACCCCGCCGTCGGGGTCGCCACCGGGTGCGGCGATGGTGACGCCGCCGTAGTTGGTGTAGCCGGCCGGCACCCCGGAGCGGTCGACGGCGCTGACGGTGACCACGCCCGGCAGCTCCCCCGGCAGCCGAATGCACTCGGTGCCGAGGTGGCGGTCCTGCGGCGGTCCCGAGGTGCGGTCGTTGGGGCTGCGCAGGTCGTCCCGGTCGGCGGCGAGGTCCTGGCCGTCGTTGCCGGCCGAGGCGACGACCACGGAGCCGCGCTTCTGGGCGTAGGAAACGGCCCGGGCGACGGCCTGGGTGATCGCGGCCTGGTCCGGGTCCTCGGGGCAGTTGTACTTCCAGGGGTCGGCGAAGTAGCTGTCGTTGATCGCGCGGGCGCCGTGGTCGGCGGCCCAGAGCATGCCGCAGACGATGTTCTCGGCGTAGTACTGGCCGAGCGGGCCGAGCAGCCGCACGGCGGCGATCCGGACGCCGGGGGCGACGCCGGTGACGCCTCGGCCGTCCCGGGCGGCGCCGACGATGCCGGCCACGTGGGTGCCGTGGCCGCTCTCGGAGACGCCCTCGTCGGGCCGCCAGGCGCCGTAGCGGGCGTCCGGGCGGCCGTCGGCACAGGAGACCGAGGCCTGCGGGTCGACCGCGTCCCGCAGGTCGGGGTGGGTGTCGTCGACGCCGGAGTCGAGCACGGCGACGAGCACCCCGCGCAGTGCCGCGGCGGTCGGCGCGGACGCGGCCGCGGCGCGGTCCGCGGCGGTGCGCAGCAGTGCGTCGGAGGCGGACGGCGGGTCGCCCGCGCCGATCATGGCGAGGTTCCAGTCGTCCTGCTCGGCGGGGTCGGAGAGGCTGCCCTGGGCGGTGTCGGCGGCGGCCGCGGCCTCGTTGCCGGGACGGAAGTCGGCGCCGGCGAGCGGGCCGGGCGGGCTCGGCACGGTGGCGGTGCGGGTGGCCCCGACGGCGGCGATGCCGGGCCGCTCGCGCAGCCGCTGGGCGAAGCCTCCGGAGGCGTAGGCGAGCACCGCGCCGATCTGGGGGTAGCCCTGGA
Source organism: Kitasatospora sp. DSM 101779 (assembly GCF_025655475.1). Classification (GTDB taxonomy): domain Bacteria; phylum Actinomycetota; class Actinomycetes; order Streptomycetales; family Streptomycetaceae; genus Kitasatospora. Next base: position 2,909,380 of record NZ_JAHTIK010000001.1, read on the forward strand.
CGACCCGTCCGCCGGCGGCCCGGGCCTCCGCGGCGGCGAGCGAGGCGCCCTCGGCGTCCTGCCGCTCGGCGAGCACCAGGTAGCTGAGGTAGGCGCGGCCGGCGCCGGAGACGTACGGGACGGCGCCGCCGACGACCAGGGCGACGAGCAGCATCGCCAGCAGCAGCTGGAGGAGCCGGCGGGGGCCGCGGACGGGGCGGCCGGTCGCCGGGGCGCCCGGTTCCATGGCGACCTCCGCTCTCCGCAGGACCGGGCGCGGGGCGGCCGGGCCTGGTGGTGGAGTCCTCCTCCCGGGGCACGCGGCTCCGGAAAGTGTGACTGAATCTTCACCATATGAGCGGAATGTCCGGTTCTGCTTGCTGGGCTGCGGCAGACGGACGGCCCGTCGGTGCCCCCGCCCTGTCAGTGGCACCGGGCACCATGGGGGCATGGCGCAGCACAGCCCCTCGGACGCCCTCGCCGGATTCGCCCCGGCGACCAGGGCCTGGTTCACCGGCGCCTTCACCGCGCCCACCGCCGCCCAGGCCGAGGCCTGGGCCGCGATCGGCCGGGGGACGGACGTCCTGGTCGTCGCCCCCACCGGCTCCGGCAAGACCCTGGCGGCCTTCCTCTCCGCGCTGGACGGGCTCGCCTCCACCCCGCCGCCGGCCGACCCGAAGCGCCGCTGCCGGGTGCTCTACATCTCGCCGCTGAAGGCCCTCGCGGTGGACGTCGAGCGCAACCTCCGCGCCCCGCTCACCGGCCTGCGCCAGGCCGCCGTCCGACTCGGCCTCCCCGAGCCGGAGATCGAGGTCGGCATCCGCTCCGGCGACACCCCCGCCGCCGACCGGCGCCGCTTCGCCTCGCACCCGCCGGACATCCTCATCACCACCCCCGAGTCGCTCTTCCTGCTGCTCACCTCGGCCGCCCGGGACGCACTGCGCGGCATCGACACGGTGATCCTCGACGAGGTGCACGCGGTCGCCGGAACCAAGCGCGGCGCCCACCTCGCGCTCAGCCTGGAGCGGCTGGACGCGCTGCTGGACGCGCCGGCCCGCCGGATCGGCCTGTCCGCCACCGTCCGGCCGGTCGACGAGGTCGCCCGCTTCCTGAGCCCGCAGCGCGGCGCCGTCGTCGTCCAGCCGCCGGCCGCGAAGGAGTTCGACCTGTCGGTGGTCGTCCCGGTCGCCGACCTCGACGAACTGCCCGCGGCCGGCGACGACGACCCGTCCCGGCAAGCCTCGATCTGGCCGCACGTCGAGGAGCGCATCGTCGACCTCGTCCAGGCGCACCGCTCGACCATCGTCTTCGCCAACTCCCGCCGCCTCGCCGAGCGCCTCTGCAACCGGCTGAACGAGATCGCCCACGAGCGGGCCACCGGCGAGCCGCTGCCCGGGGCCCACGCCCCCGCCCAGCTGATGGGCGGCTCCGGCGCCGCCGGCGGCGCCCCGCCGCTGCTCGCCCGCGCCCACCACGGCTCGGTCTCCAAGGAGCAGCGCGCCCAGGTCGAGGAGGATCTCAAGGCCGGCCGGCTGCCCGCCGTGGTCGCCACCTCCAGCCTGGAGCTCGGCATCGACATGGGCGCCGTCGAGCTGGTCGTCCAGGTCGAGTCCCCGCCCTCGGTCGCCTCCGGGCTGCAGCGCGTCGGCCGGGCCGGCCACCAGGTCGGCGCGGTCTCCACCGGCGTCGTCTTCCCCAAGTACCGCGGCGACCTGGTGCAGTCCGCCGTCGTCACCGAGCGGATGCGCGCCGGCCGGATCGAGGCGCTGCGGATCCCCCGCAACCCGCTGGACGTCCTCGCCCAGCAGCTGGTCGCCCTCACCGCCCTGGACACCTGGGACGTCGACGAGCTGCTCGCCCTCGTCCGCCGGGCCGCCCCCTTCGCCTCCCTGCCGCAGTCCGCGTTCGACGGCGTCCTCGACATGCTCGCCGGGCGGTACCCGTCCGACGCCTTCGCCGAGCTCCGCCCCCGCCTGGTGTGGGACCGCGTCGCCGGCACCGTCACCGGCCGGCCCGGCGCCCAGCGGCTCGCCGTCACCTCCGGCGGCACCATCCCCGACCGCGGCCTGTTCGGCGTCTTCATCGCCGGCACCACTGGCGCCGATTCGAAGACGGGGAAGAAGGGCGGCGGCCGGGTCGGCGAGCTCGACGAGGAGATGGTCTACGAGTCCCGGGTCGGCGACGTCTTCACCCTGGGCACCACCTCCTGGCGGATCGAGGACATCACCCACGACAAGGTCCTCGTCACCCCCGCCCCCGGGGTGCCCGGACGGCTGCCCTTCTGGAAGGGCGACACCCTCGGCCGCCCGCTCGAACTCGGCCGCGCCGTCGGCGCTTTCGTCCGCGAACTCGGCTCGCTCCCGCCGGAGGCGGCCACCGAGCGGCTCAGGGCCGCCGGCCTCGACGACTGGGCCGCCGGCAATCTGCTCACCTACCTCGCCGAGCAGCGCGCCGCCTGCGGCCACCTGCCGGACGACCGCACCATCGTCGTCGAACGCTTCCGCGACGAGCTCGGCGACTGGCGGATCGTCGTCCACTCCCCCTTCGGCGCCCAGGTGCACGCCCCCTGGGCGCTCGCCCTCGGCGCCCGGCTGCGCGAGAAGCACGGCCTCGACCCGCAGGTCATGCACGCCGACGACGGCATCGTGCTGCGGCTGCCCGACGCCGACCTGCTGGACTTCCCCTCCCCCGACGCGCCGCCCGCCGAGGAGGCCCCGGTCGGCGCGGACGCCGCGCTCTTCGACAGCGCCGAGATCGAACAGCTCGTCACCGACCAGGTCGGCGGCTCCGCGCTGTTCGCCTCCCGCTTCCGCGAGTGCGCCGGCCGGGCCCTGCTGCTGCCCCGCCGCAGCCCCGGCCGCCGCACCCCGCTCTGGCAGCAGCGCCAGCGCGCCTCCCAACTGCTGGAGGTCGCCGCCGAGTACGGCTCCTTCCCGATCGTGCTGGAGGCCGTCCGCGAGTGCCTGCAGGACGTCTTCGACGTGCCCGGCCTGGTCGAGCTCATGGGCGACCTGGAGTCCCGCGCCGTCCGCCTGGTCGAGGTCACCACCCCCGAGCCCTCGCCCTTCGCCCGCTCGCTGCTCTTCGGCTACGTCGCCCAGTTCCTCTACGAGGGGGACTCCCCGCTCGCCGAGCGCCGCGCCGCCGCGCTCTCCCTCGACTCCCGCCTGCTGTCCGAACTGCTCGGCCAGGCCGAGCTGCGCGAACTCCTCGACCCGGAGGTGCTCGCCCAGCTGGAGGCCGAACTCCAGCGCCTCACCCCGGAGCGGCGGATCAAGGACGCCGAGGGCGTCGCCGACGCGCTGCGGCTGCTCGGCCCGCTCTCCGAGGCCGAGCTCACCGCCCGCGGCGCCGAGCCGCTCTGGGCGCTGGAGCTGGAGTCCGCCCGCCGGGCCATCCAGGTCCGCGTCGGCGGGGAGCTGCGCTGGGCCGCGATCGAGGACGCCGGCCGGCTCCGCGACGCCCTCGGCACCCCCCTGCCGGTCGGCGTCCCCGAGGCCTTCACCGAGCCGGTCAAGGACCCGCTCGGCGATCTGCTCGCCCGCTACGCGCGCACCCACGGCCCGTTCACCGCCCCCGAGGTCGCCGTCCGCTTCGGCCTCGGCACCGCCGTCGTCACCGGCACCCTGCACCGGCTCACCGCCGCCGGCCGCCTCGTCCAGGGCGAGTTCCGGCCGATCGAGGGCCACACCGCCACCGTCGAGTGGTGCGACGCCGAGGTGCTGCGCCGGCTGCGCCGCCGCTCACTCGCCGCTCTCCGCCAGGAGGTCGAGCCGGTACCGCCCCGCTCGCTGGCCGCCTTCCTCCCCCAGTGGCAGCACCTCGCCGGGCACCGGCTGCGCGGCCTCGACGGCCTCTACCGGGTGGTCGAGCAGCTCCAGGGCACCGCACTGCCCGCCTCCGCCCTGGAGAAGCTGATCCTGCCGGCCCGGCTGGGCGACTTCACCCCGGAGATGCTCAACGAGCTGATGGTCGCCGGCGAGGTCGGCTGGGCCGGCGCGGGCGCCCTGCCCGGCAAGGACGGCTGGATCAGCCTCCACCTCGCCGAGAACGCCCACCTGCTGCGTCCCGATCCGGTGCCGCCCGCCCTCACCCCCGTCCACACCGAGCTGTTGGAGGCCCTCGCCGGCGGCTACGGCCTGCTCTTCCGCCAGCTCGCCGACCGGCAGCCGGACACCCCCGAGACCGCCCTCGCCGACGCCCTCTGGGACTTGGTCTGGGCGGGGTACGTCACCAACGACTCGCTGGCCCCGCTGCGCGCGCTGCTCGGCTCCGGCCGCACCGCCGGGTCGACGGCGCACCGGGCGCCGCGGGCCACCCCGCGCGGCCGTTTCGGCGGCGCCGGCCGGG
>NZ_JAHTIK010000001.1:2913733-3045888 GCF_025655475.1 Kitasatospora sp. DSM 101779
CCGGGCGTACGGTGCGCGCCGCCCCGGCCCGCCCACGACGGCCGGCCGCTGGTCGCTGCTGCCGGAGCCCTCCGCGGAGGCGACCGCCCGGGCCGCCGCCCGGGCCCAGAGCCTGCTCGACCGGCACGGCGTCCTCACCCGGGGCACTGTCGCCGCCGAGCGCGTCCCCGGCGGCTTCGCCGGGGTCTACCGGGTGCTCTCCGCCTTCGAGGAGCGCGGCCGGGCCCGCCGCGGGTACTTCGTCGAGGGCCTGGGCGGCGCCCAGTTCGCCATGGACGGCGCCGCCGACCGGCTGCGGTCGGTCAGCGGGCGGCTGGAACGCGCCGGCGCGCAGGGCTGGACGACCGGCGGACCCGGCTCCACCGACCAGCCGGAGGCCCTGGTGCTGGCCGCGGCCGACCCGGCCAACGCCTACGGCGCGGCCCTGGACTGGCCCGAGCCGCCGGGTGCCTCCCCGGCGAAGGGCTCCGCCCATCGGCCGGGCCGCAAGGCGGGCGCCCTGGTCGTCCTGGTCGACGGCGAGCTGGTGCTGTACGTGGAGCGCGGTGGCAAGTCGCTGCTGTCCTGGTCGGACGGCGAGGTGCTGGCGACGGCCGCGCAGGCGCTGGGGCGTGCGGCCCGCGAGGGGGCGCTCGGCAGCGTGACGGTGGAGCGCGCCAACGGCGAGTCCGCCCTCACCTCGCCGCTCGGCCCCGTCCTGGAGGCCGCCGGATTCCACCCCACCCCCCGCGGGTACCGCCTGCGGCCCCGGGACCGCGGCCAGTAGCCCCCGGGGCGCCCGGACGAGCCGCTCAGGGGTGTGACGCCCCCGACGCGTCCGGGCCGGCCGCCGGGCCGGCGCCGTCGTGGTCCGGCGGGGTGGTGCGGGGACGCCGGGCCGGGCCGGTCAGCCGGCGGTCGGTGTGGACGGGCAGCAGCCCGAGCCCCCAGCCGCCGGCGGCGAGTATGCCGAGCGCCGGTCCGTCGCCGCCTGCGACGGGACCGAACAGCCACCATCCGGCGGCCGCACACAGCAGGGCGGCCGGGCCGACCCACCTGAGGTGGGCCCGCCCGGCCGCCCTGACGAGCACCTGGGCTCGTGCCGTAACGACTCTGCGCACCGGGGCCTCCTTCACTCGCTCCCCTGGTCGGGGAGGGCGAGGTCCGGTCAGGCCGCGACCACGTCCATGGCTGCTGCCTTGGGCACGGTCGTGCCGGCCCGATCGACACCGGGGGCCGGCAGCGGAACCGGTTCGAGGACCGGCCTCAGCAGATCACCCTCGGAGAGGGTGGCCATCGCCGCAAGTTCGGCGAGGGACAGCTCGTCGCTGACCTCGCGCATGACCTCGGACATCCGGACATCGAGCGCGTCGCAGATGGCGGAGAGCAGCTCGGAGGAAGCCTCCTTCTGCCCCCGCTCCACCTCGGAGAGGTAGCCGAGCGAAACCCTGGCGGCCGCCGACACCTCGCGGAGTGTGCGGCCCTGGCGCTGGCGCTGCCGACGCAGCACATCGCCCAGCAGGCGACGGAGCAGGATCATCGGTGCCTCCCTCCTCGGACTGCGGATCGAGATGTCACGACCCCACCGTACCGCCTCGTCCGCATCGCGTGCGGGGACCGTGGTCGTGTTCACTCTGGGCTGCAAGGCCGTCCCCTCCCGTTCTGTACCCGGCCCGGGCGTCCGCAGTGCGTCGTCCGGGCCCGTGGCGTCACCACGCGGTGACTCGGCTTGGCTCTGTTCTGCCCGCCCAGGGCCTGTGCTCTAACACGATCCTCCAGCTCGGGCGGCCGATTCGGAGATTTCGCGAAAGCTCAGCGCGACGGGCCGTCACTCGCTAGGCGCTCGAGCAGAAGCTCCAGAGCGGCCGTCACCGTCGTGCGACGGATGATTGCACGTTGCCCTGACAACACCCGGGAGTCGGCCCGTGTTCCCGTGGGACCGGCGAAGCCGATGTGGACCGTGCCGACCGGCGTCCCGTCCTGCGGCTCCGGTCCGGCCACCCCGGTGGTGGCCAGCCCGTAGGTGGCACCGAGCAGCGTCCGTACGCCCTCGGCCATCTGGCGGGCCACCACCGGGTGGACGGGGCCGTGGACGGCCAGCAGCCCCTCGTCCACGCCCAGCACGGACGCCTTGACGTCCGTGGCGTACGCGGTGACGGAGCCTCGGAACGTGGCGGAGGCGCCCGGGACGTCGACCAGAGCGGCCGCCAGCAGACCCCCGGTCAGCGACTCGGCGACGGCCACGGTGGCGTGCCGTCCGCGGAGCGCGGCATGAACGCGTTCCGCGAGACCGTCACCGGCCGCGCTGCCGTCGGAGGGGCCGCCGTCGGCCGTGCTGCCGTGGGGAGTGATCATCGGCCGGCGGCCTCCTGTTCGGCGGCGCGCTGCTCGGCCAGGCCCTCGCGGCGCAGCCGGATCGCCTGGCCGACGTAGTCGAGGCCGGTGCCGACGGTGAGCAGCACGGCGACGCCCATGACCACGGCGCGGGCGGTGGCCAGCGGCCCGGTCAGCACCAGCACGTACATGCCGACCGCGATGCCCTGGGTGAGGGTCTTGAGCTTGCCGCCGCGGCTGGCCGGGATGACGGCGTACCGGATGACCCAGAACCGCATCAGGGTGATGCCGAGTTCGCGGGCGAGGATCACCACGGTGATCCACCAGGGCAGGTCGCCGAGGATCGACAGGCCGATCAGGGCGGCACCCATGATCGCCTTGTCGGCGATCGGGTCGGCGATCTTGCCGAAGTCGGTGATCAGGCCCTTGCGGCGGGCGAGCTCGCCGTCGAAGACGTCCGTGATCATCGCGATGGCGAAGGAGGCCCAGGCGACCGAGCGCCACTTGGGGTCGTGGCCGCCGTCCGCGAAGAGCAGCAGCACGAAGACCGGCACCAGCAGCAGGCGGATCATCGTCAGGACGTTGGCGATGTTCCAGAGGCCCGGCTGCGGCGACGGCGCGGCCCCGGGGCGGCCGGGCGGGGCCGCGGTCGGGGCGCCGGGCCCCTTGGTCACGCGTCCGCTCCTGGGACGGCGTCGCCGACGAGCTCGGCGACCAGGTCGACGCCCTCGGTGGCCACCACCACGGCCCGGTAGAACCGGCCGACCTCGGCGTCGTCCGCGCCGAGCAGGGTGGTGAGGCCGTCGGTCTCCGGGGCCTGGTGGGCGGCGCGGCCTTCGACGGTGCCGTCCTCGACGGACTCGACGAGCACCAGCACCTCGGTGCCGATCCGCTCCTCGGCACGCTGGGCGGTGAGCTCCTCGGCCAGCCGGGAGAGCCGGGCGAGGCGGTCGGCGACGACGTCCTCGGGCAGCTTGCCGTCGAGCGTCGCGGCCTCGGTGCCCTCCTCGTCGGAGTAGCCGAAGACGCCGATCGCGTCGAGGCGGGCGCCGGAGACGAAGCGCTCCAGCTCGGCGAAGTCCTCCTCGGTCTCGCCGGGGAAGCCGACGATGAAGTTGGAGCGGGCGCCGGCCTGCGGGGCCTTGGCGCGGATGCCGTCCAGCAGCTCCAGGAACTGGTCGGTGGAGCCGAAGCGGCGCATCCGGCGGAGCACGGGCGGGGCGGAGTGCTGGAAGGACAGGTCGAAGTAGGGCGCGACCTTGTCGATCGAGGTCATGGCGTCGATCAGTCCGGGCCGCATCTCGGCGGGCTGCAGGTAGCTGACCCGGACGCGCTCGATCCCGTCGATGTCGGCGATCTCGGCGAGCAGGGTCTCCAGCAGCCGGATGTCGCCGAGGTCCTTGCCGTACGAGGTGTTGTTCTCGCTGACCAGGACGACCTCGCGGACGCCCTGCTCGGCCAGCCAGCGGGCCTCGTTCAGGACGTCGGAGGGGCGGCGGGAGATGAACGAGCCGCGGAAGGCCGGGATGGCGCAGAACGAACATCGGCGGTCGCAGCCGGAGGCCAGCTTGATCGAGGCGACCGGGCTGTCGTCGAGCCGCTTGCGCAGGGTGCGGGGGCCGGAGGCCGGGGCGACGCCCTCGGGGAGGTCCTCGGGGGCTCCGTGGCCGGGCAGGGCGACCTCGGCGGCGGCTGCCTGGCGCTCGACCGGGGTGAGCGGCAGCAGCTTGCGGCGGTCGCGCGGGGTGTGGGCCTCGACGTGGCCACCGGCGAGGATGGTCTGCAGCCGGGTGGAGATGTCGGTGTAGTCGTCGAAGCCGAGCACGCCGTCCGCCTCGGGCAGCGCGTCGGCGAGCTCCTTGCCGTAGCGCTCGGCCATGCAGCCGACGGCGACGACCGCCTGGGTGCGGCCGTGGCCCTTGAGGTCGTTGGCCTCCAGCAGGGCGTCGACGGAGTCCTTCTTGGCGGCTTCGACGAAGCCGCAGGTGTTGACGACGGCGACGTCGGCGTCGGCTGCGTCGTCGACCAGCTGCCAGCCGTCCGCCTCCAGCCGCCCGGCGAGTTCCTCGGAGTCCACCTCGTTGCGGGCGCATCCGAGCGTGACAAGGGCGACAGTACGGCGTTCAGGCATGACGCCAAGATTAACGCGCGGCCCCCGGTGCCGTTCGCCCCGGAGGCCGTGCGCGCCGATCCAAGGCCCCGACTCAGCCTGCCTGCGGGTCTCCCGGGGTGTACGTGACGTGCACCACCTGGCCGTCGGCACCGGCCGGACCGAGGTCCTTGCCGTTGACGTACACGTGCACGGCGCCGGCGTTGCCGAGCACCAGGCTGATCTGCTTGGGGTCGGTGAAGGTCTGGTCCTGGCCGGTCTCGAGGTTGTTGGAGAACAGCGCCTTGCCCTTGCCGTCCTTGGCCGAGACCCAGCTGGTGGCCTTCTCGGCGACGAGCTTCACGGTGACCTTGTCGGCCGGGGCCGCGGCGATCGGGGCGAGGCTCGGGGCCGGCGCCGGGGGCTGGGCGGAGGCGCTGGCCGGGGCGGAGCCGGCGGCGCTGGCCAGCGGGGAGCTGGCGGCGCCGGTGGCGGGGGTGTTGGAGTGGCCGCCGAACAGGTTGAAGCCGATCAGGGCGACCACGGCGAGGATGGCGACCACCATCGGGGTGGTCCAGTTCGGCCGGCGGTGGTCGTTGACCTTGATCGGGGTGGTGTCGAGCAGCTGGGTCGGGCGGCGGTCGGCGGGCGAACCGCCGTGCGCCGCGTCGTAGCGGGCGACCAGTTCGTCGCCGTCGACGCCGACGGCGCGGGCCAGGGCGCGGATGTGGCCGCGGGCGTAGAAGTCGCCGCCGCAGCGGGAGAAGTCGTCCTGCTCGATGGCGTGGACGAGGGGGACGCGGACGCGGGTGCGGGTGCTCACCTGATCGACGGTCAGGCCGGCGTCGATGCGGGCGGTGGTGAGCACACGACCGATGCTCGGGAGGTCAGCGGCAGGCTGGTCGGCCGCCGGCGCCGGCTGCCCCGGGTCGTTCCGGGACCTGCGGGCGGAGGGCCGGCTGCTGCCACGGTCGGGGGACTTGCCGATGGTCACTGGACGCGCCTTTCGAGCGTTGGCCACCTGCTGAGAAAACAGTCTAGGGGCGGGGGTGGAACGAATCTCAAGCGGAATAGGCCCGAACGTGGCGGCTTGCCGGCCGCGTCTGACGGCAGGTCAGCGCAGGCCGGGCGCACAATTCGTCCCCGCCCCGATAGGGACGCGCCGACTGCTCGGCGCGGTTCCCCCTACTTATCACATTCCTCCGAACGAGTGAGAAGCGGCTCATCCACGGAGTGTCAGCAGGACACCGTCCAGTTCGTCCGGCTTCACCAGGACGTCGCGCGCCTTGGAGCCCTCGCTGGGGCCGACGATGCCCCGGGACTCCATCAGGTCCATCAGCCGGCCGGCCTTGGCGAAGCCGACCCGCAGCTTGCGCTGGAGCATCGAGGTCGAGCCGAACTGGGTGGAGACGACGAGCTCCGCGGCCTGGATCAGCAGGTCGAGGTCGTCGCCGATCTCCTCGTCGATCTCCTTCCTGGGGCCGCCGCCGACGGTGACGTCCTCCCGGTAGACGGCGCCCATCTGGTCCTTGCAGTGCTGGACGACCTTGGCGATCTCCGCCTCGGTGACGAAGGCGCCCTGCATGCGGACGGGCTTGGAGGCGCCCATCGGCAGGAAGAGCGCGTCGCCCTTGCCGATCAGCTTCTCCGCGCCGGGCTGGTCGAGGATGACCCGGGAGTCGGCCATCGCCGAGGTGGCGAAGGCGAGCCGGGACGGCACGTTGGCCTTGATCAGGCCGGTCACCACGTCCACCGAGGGCCGCTGGGTTGCGAGCACCAGGTGGATGCCGGCCGCGCGGGCCAGCTGGGTGATGCGCACGACCGAGTCCTCGACGTCCCGGGGCGCGACCATCATGAGGTCGGCCAGCTCGTCGACGATGACCAGCAGGTACGGATAGGGCGTCAGCTCGCGCTCGCTGCCGAGCGGCGGCTTGACGCTGCCGGAGCGCACGGCGGCGTTGAAGTCGTCGACGTGCCGGAAGCCGAAGGCCGCCAGGTCGTCGTAGCGCATGTCCATCTCGCGCACCACCCACTGGAGGGCCTCGGCGGCCTTCTTCGGGTTGGTGATGATCGGCGTGATCAGGTGCGGGATGCCCTCGTACGCGGTCAGCTCGACGCGCTTGGGGTCGACCAGCACCATCCGCACCTCGTCCGGGGTGGAGCGGACGAGGACGGAGGTGATCAGACAGTTGATGCACGAGGACTTGCCCGCGCCGGTGGCGCCGGCGACCAGGATGTGCGGCATCTTCGCGAGGTTGGCCATCACGGTGTGGCCCTCGACGTCCTTGCCCATGCCGACGACCATCGGGTGGTCGTCCTCGGCGGCGGCGCGCGAGCGCAGCAGGTCGCCGAGGTTGACCATCTCGCGGTCCCGGTTGGGGATCTCCACGCCGACCGCGGACTTGCCGGGGATCGGCGAGATGATCCGCACGTCCGGGCTGGCGACGGCGTAGGCGATGTTCTTGGCCAGCGCGGTGATCCGCTCGACCTTCACGGCGGGGCCGAGCTCGACCTCGTAGCGGGTGACCGTCGGGCCGCGGGTGAAGCCGGTGACCCGGGCGTCCACCTTGAACTCGGCGAAGACGCCGGTGAGCTGGGCGACGACCTCGTCGTTGAGCCGGGAGCGGGCCTTCGCCGGGGCGCCGTGCTCCAGCAGGTCCAGCGGCGGCAGCGAGTAGGCGATGTCGCCGGCGAGGGTGAGCTGTTCCATCCGCACCGGCGCCGGGCCGTGGCCCTCGGGCGCGCCCTCGGAGCGGGCGGCGGGCACCGCGGGATCCTCCGGCGGGGCGGTGTTGTCCTTGACCTGGTGGAGCATGCTGGCGACCGCGGGCGAACCCGGGACGCCGTACAGCAGGGCGCCGTCGAGGTCCGCGGCGACGCCGGCCGCGAGGTCGCGGGTCTCGTACGGGTCCTTGACGAACATGTCGGGGACGGCGGAGCCGAGCTCCGGGTCGTCGACCTGCTTGCGGCGGCGGCGCCTGCGGGGCGGGGCGTCCTCGTCGTCGATGGTGAAGGGCAGCGCGTCGGGGTCGGCGTCCTCGGGCGGTTCGGTGGAGTGCTCGCGGGCGGTGCCGGCGGCCGGGCCGTCCGCGGCGGGACCGCCGGCGAGGGCCGGCTCGACCACGCCGAGCCGCTCGCCGAGACCGCGCAGCCGCTCGGGGATCTTGTTGACCGGAGTGGCGGTGACCACGAGCAGGCCGAAGAAGGCGAGCAGGATCAGCAGCGGCACCGCGAGCGGCGGACCGGCGGCGGCCATCATCGGCGTGGAGGCGGCCCAGCCGACGATGCCGCCGGCCGCCCGTATCCGGGACGCCCCGCTGGACATGACGGGCGCTCCGCAGCCGATGTGGACCAGGCCGAGGATGCCGACGACCAGCGCGGTCAGGCCGATCGCGATCCGGCCGTTGGCCTCCGGCACCTCCGGATGCCGCATCAGCCGCACCGAGACGCCGCCGAGCAGGAACGGCACCAGCACGTCGAGCCGGCCGAACAGGCCGGAGACGACGTTGGTCGCGGCCTCGCCGAGCCAGCCCTGCGGGCTGAACCAGGTGCCGGCCGCGGTGACCAGCGCGAGGGCGAGCAGCAGCAGGGCCACGCCGTCCTTGCGGTGCGCCGGGTCGAGGTTGCGGGCGCCGTGGCCGAAGCCGCGGAAGAGCGCGCCGACGGAGTGCGCGAGGCCGAGCCAGACGGCCCGGACGGCGCGGAAGAGTATCGGGCGGGGCGGCGGCGGTGCGGGTGCCGCGGCCTTCTTGGCGGGCGCCTTCTTCGCGGCCGCCTTGCGCGGCGCCGCGGGCGTGGCGGCGGCCTTCTTGGCCGGCGCCTTCTTGGCCGGCCCGGGCTTCGGGTTGCGTGCCTGGCTTCCGGGCGTACGTGTGGCCATGGCACAGCAGCCTACCGGCGGGCGGCACGCCTGCACATGTGACCGAGTGCGAGCAAGGGGGCGTGTCGCCGACGTCCTGTCACCGCGGTCGCGTCACCCGACCGGGTGGACGTGGGCCGGCGCCCGGCGACCCGTCAGGACGAGCCGGGGCGCAGGGCGTCGAGGGCGCGGCGCAGGCCGGCGAGCTTGCGCTCCAGGTGGGCGGCGCCCGCGGCGGCGGCCGTCTCCGAGGAGCCGTCCAGCTGCTTGGTGAGGGCCTCCGCCTGCTCCTCGACCGTCGCCAGCCGGGCGGAGAGCTCGCCGAGCAGGGCGCCGCCGATGGCCGGGGCCTCGCCCGCCTCCAGCTGCAGGCGCAGCAGGGCTGCCTGCTCCTTGAGCTGGCAGTTCTTCATGTAGAGGTCGACGAAGACGGAGACCTTGGCGCGCAGCACCCACGGGTCGAAGGGCTTGGAGATGTAGTCCACCGCGCCGGCCGCGTAGCCGCGGAAGGTGTGGTGCGGCCCGTGGTTGATCGCGGTCAGGAAGATGATCGGGATGTCGCGGGTGCGTTCGCGGCGCTTGATGTGCGCGGCCGTCTCGAAGCCGTCCATGCCGGGCATCTGGACGTCGAGCAGGATCACGGCGAAGTCGTCGGTGAGCAGCGCCTTGAGCGCCTCCTCGCCGGACGAGGCCCGGACCAGGGTCTGGTCGAGCGCGGAGAGGATGGCCTCCAGCGCCAGCAGGTTCTCCGGCCGATCGTCGACCAGAAGGATCTTCGCCTTCTGCACCAGGACCCGCCCTCCTGCCGGTTGCCTGCCCAGGGTCGGCACGCCCGTGCCGCCCACTACTGACCCGGTCATGCTAGCCGTACCCCCTCGCCCGCCACATCGCTCCCGGCAACTCGGGTCCCCGGGACTGCCGATCCGGGACTCCGAGTCACCGTTCGGTCACCTTTCGCAACGATTGCGGCACACTACCGGGTTCCCGGTCGGACCCGCCAGTGCGGACCGACCGGTGGACCTGGCGGCTACCCGACCGGCAGCCACTGGCGCATGACCGCCAGCAGGTGGTCGGTCTCGACGGGCTTGGTGACGTGGTCGTTCGCGCCCGCCTCCAGGCTCTTCTCGCGGTCCCCCTTCATCGCCTTGGCGGTCAGCGCGACGATCGGCAGCCCGGCGAACTGGGGCATCCGCCGGATCGCCTCGGTGGTCGCGTAGCCGTCCATCTCCGGCATCATGATGTCCATCAGCACCAGGGCGACGTCCTCGTGCTGCTCCAGCACCTCGATGCCCTCACGGCCGTTCTCCGCGTAGAGCACGGCCAGGCCGTACTCCTCCAGCACGCTGGTGAGGGCGAAGACGTTGCGGATGTCGTCGTCGACGATCAGCACCCGCTGGCCCTCGAAGCGGCCCTGGAACTGGCCGGCGGAGCCGGCCCGGTCGGCGGGCCGCTCGGGCTGGCGCGGGAACTGCTCCCGCTCGGTGGCGACGGGCTCCGCGGCGGCACGGCCCTCCAGGGCCCGCCGCGGGGTGCGGCCCTCGACGGCGCGGCGCCGTTCGGCGGCGCCCCGGCGGCGCTCCTCGGCCAGCTCGCGCACCTCCTGGGCCCAGTGCTCCGCCGGGTTCTCGCCGACCGGCACCGGCGTCCCGACCGGGGTGACGCCGACGGCAGCGCGCACCGGCCGGTCCGCCGCACGGTCCTGCGGGACGGTGTCGGGAGCGTCGGCGCGCAGCGGCAGGTAGAGGGTGAAGGTCGAGCCGCGGCCGAGCTCGCTCTCGGCGTGGATCTCGCCGCCGAGCAGCCGGGCGATCTCCCGGCTGATCGACAGGCCGAGGCCGGTGCCGCCGTACTTGCGGCTGGTGCCGCCGTCGGCCTGCCGGAACGGCTCGAAGATCTCCCGCAGCTTGTTCCCGGGGATGCCGATGCCGGTGTCGGAGACGGAGAAGGCGATCAGGTCCTCGTCCGGGTCGCCGATCGCGTCGGCCTCCAGGAGCTGCTCGCGGACGTGCTGCGGCACCTCGCCGTTGGTGACCGGGCGGATCAGCAGGTCGACGGCGCCGGCGTCGGTGAACTTCACCGCGTTGGACAGCAGGTTGCGCAGCACCTGCTGGAGGCGCTGCTCGTCGGTGTGCAGGGTGACCGGCAGGTCGTCGGAGACCCGGACCGCGAAGTCCAGGCTCTTGTCCTCGGCGAGCGGCCGGAACGCCGCCTCGACGTAGTCGACCAGCTGCACCAGCGCGATCCGCGCCGGGCGGACGTCCATCTTGCCCGCCTCGACCTTGGACAGGTCGAGGATGTCGTTGATCAGCTGCAGGAGGTCGGAACCCGCACCGTGGATCGTTTCGGCGAACTCGACCTGCTTGGGCGACAGGTTGCCCTCGTTGTTGTCCGAGAGCAGCTTGGCGAGGATCAGCAGCGAGTTCAGCGGGGTGCGCAGCTCGTGCGACATGTTGGCGAGGAACTCGCTCTTGTAGCGGGAGGCGAGGGCGAGCTGCTCGGCGCGCTCCTCCAGGATCTGCCGGGCCTCCTCGATCTCGCTGTTCTTGATCTCGATGTCGCGGTTCTGCTGGGCGAGCTGCTCGGCCTTCTCCTGCAGCTCCTCGTTGGTGCGCTCCAGCTCCTCCTGGCGCGCCTCCAACTCGGCGGACCGCATGGAGAGTTCGGCGGTGAGTCGCTGGGACTCCAGGAGCAGGCCCTCGGTCTTGGTATTGACGCTGATGGTGTTGACGGTGACGCCGATCAGGTCGGCGATCTGGTTCAGGAAGTCCAGCGCGACGGCGGTGAAGGCGCTGAACGAGGCCAGCTCGATCACGCCGAGCAGCCGGCCCTCGAACAGCACC
Source organism: Kitasatospora sp. DSM 101779 (assembly GCF_025655475.1). Lineage (GTDB taxonomy): Bacteria > Actinomycetota > Actinomycetes > Streptomycetales > Streptomycetaceae > Kitasatospora. Next base: position 2,924,835 of record NZ_JAHTIK010000001.1, read on the forward strand.
GGCAGCACCACCACGTGCGCCGGGGAGGCCTCGCCCAGGCCGGAGGCGATCTTCAGGTAGCCGGGCGGCGTGTGGCTGATCACGATCGAGCGGCGCTCCACCGCGACCTGGCCGACCAGGCCCTCGCCGGGCCGGAAGGTCGTCGGCATGGTGCGCCGCTGGTAGCCGTAGCTGCCGATCAGACGCAGCACGGTGTCGTTCTCGTCGTCGTCCTCGGTGACCAGTTCGGCCGTCCGCCCGGACGGCTGGGCGAGGAAGAAGGCGCCGTGCTGGGCCGAGACCACCGGGGTGAGCTCGGTCATGATGAGCGAGGCGACGGCCTCCAGGTCGCGGCGGCCCTGCAGCAGACCGGACATCCGGGCCAGGTTGGTCTTCAGCCAGTCCTGGTCCTTGTTGGTGCGGGTGGTCTCGCGCAGGTTGGCGATCATCTGGTTGATGTTGTCCTTGAGCTCGTCGAGCTCGCCGGACGCGTCCACGTCGATCCGCGGGGAGAGGTCGCCGCGGGTCACCGCGGTGGCGACCTGGGCGATCGCGCGCACCTGCCGGGTCAGGTTGTTCGCCAGCTCGTTCACCGACTCGGTGAGGTCCTGCCAGCGGCCGGCCACGCCGGGCACCCGGGCCTGGCCGCCGAGCCGGCCGTCGGTGCCCACCTCGCGGGCGACGCGGGTGACCTCGTCGGCGAACGCGCCGAGCTGGTCGACCATGGTGTTGATGCTGGTCTTGAGCTCCAGGATCTCGCCGCGCACGTCGACGTCGATCTTCTGCGACAGGTCGCCGCGGGCCACCGCCGTGATGACCAGGGCGATGTTGCGCACCTGGCCGGTGAGGTTGTTGGCCATCAGGTTGACGTTGTCGGTGAGGTCCTTCCAGATGCCGCCCACGCCGGGCACCGAGGCCTGGCCGCCCAGGGTGCCGTCGGTGCCGACCTCGCGGGCCACCCGGGTCACCTCGACGGCGAACGCCGACAGCTGGTCGACCATCGTGTTCATGGTGCTCGCGAGCGCCTTGACCTCGCCCTGCGCCTCGATGGTGATCTTCTTCGACAGGTCGCCGCGGGCCACCGCGGAGGCGACCTCGGCGATGTTGCGCACCTGGCTGGTCAGGTTGGACGCCATGAAGTTGACGTTGTCGGTGAGGTCCCGCCAGATGCCGGAGACCCCGCGCACCCGGGCCTGGCCGCCGAGGATGCCCTCGGTGCCCACCTCGCGGGAGACCCGGGTCACCTCGTCCGCGAACGCCGAGAGCTGGTCGACCATCGTGTTGACGGTCGTCACCAGCTCGCGGATCTCGCCCTTGGCGTCGACGGTGATCTTCTTGGAGACGTCGCCGCGGGCGACCGCCGTCGTCACCTCGGCGATGTTGCGGACCTGGCTGGTCAGGTTGTTCGCCATCAGGTTGACGCTGTTGGTGAGGTCCTTCCAGGTGCCGGACACCCCCGGCACGCTCGCCTGGCCGCCGAGGATGCCCTCGGTGCCCACGTCCCGGGCGACCCTGGTCACCTCGTCGGCGAAGGCGCCGAGCTGGTCGACCATCGTGTTGATGGTGTTCTTCAGCTCCAGGATCTCGCCGCGGGCGTCCACCTGGATCTTCTGCGACAGGTCGCCCTTCGCGACCGCCGTCGTCACCTGGGCGATGTTGCGCACCTGACTGGTCAGGTTGTTCGCCATCGAGTTGACGTTCTCGGTCAGGTCCTTCCAGACACCGGCCACGCCCGGCACCTGCGCCTGGCCGCCGAGGATGCCCTCGGTTCCGACCGCCCGGGCCACCCTCGTCACCTGTTCCGCGAACCCGGACAGCTGGTCGACCATCGTGTTGATGGTGTTCTTCAGCTCCAGGATCTCGCCGCGGGCGTCCACCTCGATCTTGCGCGACAGGTCGCCCTTGGCGACCGCCGTCGTCACCTCGGCGATGTTGCGCACCTGCGCCGTCAGGTTCGCCGCCATGAAGTTCACCGAGTCGGTGAGGTCGCGCCACACGCCGGCCACGCCCGGGACCTGCGCCTGACCGCCGAGGCGGCCCTCCGTACCCACGTCGCGGGCCACCGTCGTCACCTGCGCGGCGAACGAATTCAGCTGGTCCACCATCGTGTTGACGGTGTTCTTCAGCTCCAGCATCTCGCCGGCCACGTCCACCGTGACCTTCCGCGACAGGTCGCCCTTCGCGACCGCCGTCGTCACCTCGGCGATGTTGCGCACCTGCGCCGTCAGCCGCCCGGCCATGGTGTTGACCGAGTCCGCCAGGTCCTTCCAGCTGCCCGAGACGCTGCGCACCCGGGCCTGGCCGCCCAGTTTGCCGTCGGTGCCCACCTCGATCGCCACCCGGGTCACCTCGTCGGTGAACTCCGACAGCTGGTCGACCAGCCCGTTGACGGTGCGGCCCACCTTCAGGAACTCGCCGCGCAGCGGGTAGCTCGCCCCGCTGGTGTGCACCGAGCGGAGCTCCATCCGCTGGTCCAGGTCGCCCTCCGCGATGGAGGTCAGCACCCGGCCCACCTCGGCCATCGGCCGGGCCAGGTCGTCGATCAGCGCGTTGCAGTTGTCGATGGCGGCCATCCACGCGCCCTCGCCGACGCCCGTCTCCAGCCGCTCGGAGAGCCGGCCCTCCCGGCCGACCGCGCGCCGCACCCGCGCCAGCTCGCCCGTGAGGTGCTGGTTGCGCTCCGCGACCTCGTTGAACACCGCGGCGATCTCCGCCAGCGGACCGTCGCCGGGGAAGGTCAGCCGCCGCCGGAAGTTGCCGTCCCGCATCGCGGTCAGCGCAGCCAGCAGCTTGCGCAGGTCTGCCGGCTCGGCGCCCCTGGCGTGCCCGGACCGCCGCCCGGGCACCCCGCGGGCCCGGTGGCCGGCGCGGTCCGCGTCCCCGGTCGTGGCGATGGCGTCCTTGGTGGCCGAACTCAACGGGACCCTCCCACATCGTGACTGTCCGGTACCGTTCCAGTACCGCTCGGGCGGCCCGGCCGCCGTCAACGGCGGCGGGACCCCTCCCGACCGTACGTGGCCGGTGCTGTCCTGCGGACCCCCCAGTCTGTCAGCACCTGCGCCCGGTGTCCGTCCGCTTGCGCAGCGTTCACGGCACGCGCACGGAATCCTTGGGCAGAATCACCCCCAGGGATCTGTTTCGGCGCCCGGGGCACGCGGGGAACGAAGCGGAAAGTAGGGTGGAACGCTGCACCGGGCCCCGTGGCGGACCCTCCCGGCAGCGAACAGCCGGACCGGAGCAGACCGGATCAAGAGCAGACCGGACCAGAGCAGAGGAGACGTGGGCACGTGGTCACCGCGCGCGCAGCCGCCACCTTCGAACCGGCCGGCCGCTCGGCCGCCGCCGCACGCGGATTCGTCCGCGACGCGCTGCTGGGCTGGGGCCTGCCCGAGGTGGTCGACGACGCCGTCGTCCTGGTCAGCGAACTCGTCACCAACGCCGTGGTCCATGCAGGCACCGCCGCCGAGGTCGGTTGCGTCCGCGAGGTCGACACCGTCCGCATCGAGGTCACCGACCACCACCCCGAGCGCGGCCTGCCGGCCTTCGCCAACGTACCCACCGCCTCCGACCGCTACGCCGACCCGGACGGCGAGGGCGGCCGCGGCCTGCTCATGTGCTCCGCCCTCTCCTCCTGCTGGGGCGTCGAGTACGCCGCCGGACGCAAGACCGTCTGGTTCCGGCTCGCCCTGCCCGAGCACGTCCACGGCACCCGCTACGCCGTGCCGAGCCTGCCCGGCGGCGAACTCCCCGACACCGACGGGCCGGTGCGCGTCGCCGTCGTGCAGCTCGACGACGAGGGCGTCGTCCGCGGCTGGAACCCGGACGCGGAGGCGCTCTTCCGGCAGGGCGCCGACCAGGCCCTCGGCCGCCCGTGGTCCGACCTCGCCGCCTGGCCGCAGTCCCCCGGCACCGGGCTCGGCCTCGCCGAGACCCTCCGACTGGCCCGCTGGGAGGGCAGCTTCGGCGTCCACGCCGGCGACGGCCGGACCGTCGAGGTCTACGGCGTCCAGGTCCGGCTCCGCGACCCCCGGGGCATCCCCTCCACGCTCTGCCTGCTCGTCCAGGACGGCGACCGCGCCGTCCTGCGCAGCCCCGGCACCGCCGCCGAGGTCCCCGCCGCGATCGAGCCCCTCGACCTGCTCGTCGGCCCGCTCTCCGCCGGCGACCTCGGCGACCTCGACGGACTCCTCCAGCGGATCGTCGACCGCGCCCGCGACCTGCTCGACGCCGACGCCGCCTACCTGCTGCTCACCACCGACGACGAGACCGAGTTCGAGGTCCGCGCCGCCACCGGCCTGCCCGGCTCCGGCCGCCGCTACGCCCGCCTGCCGATCGACGGCGGCGCCGGCCGCTACGACTCCGCCCGGCTCCCCGCCGTCCACGAGGACCTCTCCGTCCGCCCCTCCGCCGCACCCCTGCTCAACGGCAGTGGCCTGCGCTCCCTCATCACCGTCCCGCTCAAGGTCGAGGGCCGCCTCACCGGCACGCTCGGCGTCGCCGCCGCCGCGCCCGCCCGCTACGACAACGAGGACGCGCTGCGCCTGCAGTTCGCCGCCGACCGGATCGCCCTCGCGCTGGAGAGCGCCCGCCTCACCGAGCTCGAACAGCTGCGCCGCGGCTCGCTCTCCTTCCTCGTCGAGGCCTCCGACCTGCTCGCCGGCACCCTCGAACACGAGCAGACGCTCGCCCTCATGGCGCAGATGGCCGTCCCCAAGCTCGCCGCCTGGTGCGCCGTCTACACCACCGGCGAGCAGAACGGCGGCGCCGACCTCGCCTTCCTCCTGCACGAGGACGAGGACCGCATCGACCCGCTGCGCGACGTCCTCGACAAGACCCCCTCCCCCGAGGCCGTCCCCGCCGCGGGCGCCCGGTTCTGGAAGGCTCCGGTCGAGACCGCCCGCAGCCTCGGACTCAGCGACGGCCCCGCCCTCGCCGGCCTGCTCGGCGAGACCGTCGTCCTGCCGCTCGCCGCCCGCAACCGGGTCATCGGCCTGCTCGTCCTCGGCGTCGGCAGCGGCGTCCGCTTCCGCCAGGAGATCCTCGAACTCGCCGAGGACCTCTCCCGCCGCGCCGCGCTCGCCCTGGACAACTCCCGCCTGTACTCCGAGCGCACCGCCACCAGCCAGGCCTTCCAGCGCGCGCTGCTGCCGCCCGAGCTGCCGAAGATCCCCGGCGTCGAGGTCGAGGTCTTCTACCAGGCCGCCGGCGAGGGCAACGAGGTCGGCGGCGACTTCTACGACATCTTCCCGATCCGCGAGGGCACCTACGGCTTCGCCATCGGCGACGTCTGCGGCACCGGACCGGAGGCCGCATCGGTGACCGGCCTCGCCCGGAACTCGCTGCGCCTGCTCGCCCGCGAGGGCCTCGACGCACCCCAGGTCCTCTCCCGGCTCAACTCGGCCATCCTCGGCGAGGGCACCCGCAGCCGCTTCCTCACCCTGCTGTACGGGGAGTTGACGCCCCGGCCGGACGGATCCACCGCGCTCTCCCTGGTCTGCGCCGGCCACCCGCTGCCGCTGCGGCTGCGCACCGACGGGCAGGTCGACCAGGCCGCCTCACCGCAGCCGCTGCTCGGCGTCATGGACGAACTCGACCTCACCGCCGAGGAGTTGGTCCTCGCCCCGGGCGAGGTCCTGCTCTGCGTCACGGACGGCGTCACCGAGCGCCGCGAAGGCCGACGGATGCTCGGCGACGACGGTCTCGCCGAAGTCCTCACCGGCTGCACCGGGTTGACCGCCGGCGCGGTCGCCGCTCGGGTCCAGCGCGCCGTCGAGCGGTTCGCCCCCGAGCCGCCCTCGGACGACATGGCGATCCTCACCCTGCGGGTGCCCGAACAGCGCCACGCCTGACGGCGCCGCGAACGTCCCGGGGGCACCCGGGCGTTCAATCCCGTTCACCGGGTGGTCGGACCGCGGCACCACACAGCTGACGACTGCACAAATTGTGTGATTCACAAGGGTACAAGGCGCCAGGACCGGGTACACATCCATCACCGGGGGATCACCCCGGAGGGGCACCGACCGACGGCCGCGCCGCCGGTCCTCACCTGCCGGAAACCGCCCGCACGTCCACGTCCGTGCGCCCGCGGCCCGGCATCGCGCAGCACCTCACGCACCTTTCCGTGCACCGCACCGCACCTCCTGTGCACCTCCGTGCACCGTCACGCGCCGCGCTCCCCCATGTCGCGGTGCGCCCCCACAGAACACGCCGCCATCCCGGCACGCAGTGAAAGGAGCCTCCGGTGAGCAATGTCGCTACCGGGGCGGACGCCCGACCCGCAGGAGCCGACGCGGGTCCTCTCGGATACCTGGCCCTCGGACTGACCCTTCTGGCATACGGCCTGCTCTCCACCGGCATCCTCAGCGGTGCCGGCGTCAAGGACGCCGTGTCGCTCACCCACCTGGTCGGCGGCATCGCGCTGTTCGTCGCGGGCCTGTGGCAGCTCCACGTCGGTGAGGGCTTCACCGGCACCGCGTTCACCGGCCTCGGCGCGTTCTGGGCGACCTGGTCGACGGCGGAGGGCGCCGGCAAGAACGCCGCGGGGCTCTTCCTGCTGCTCTGGGCGCTCCTCGCGCTCACCCTCGCCCTCGCCAGCTGGAACAGCGGCGGCTGGCTGGGACGCGCCGTCTACGGTCTGCTCACGGTCTCCCTGCTGCTCGGTGCGGTCGCCGCCTTCGGCGACAGCTCCGGCCTCGGCAAGCTCGCCGGCTGGGTCGCCGCGGTCTCCGGCCTCGCGGCCTGGTACTGGGCGACCGCGTCGCTGACCAACAGCGGCTGGGGCCGGGCGGCACTGCCGGTCAAGTAACCCCCCCGGGAACGGGTGGGCCGGACCTCTCCCCCACGGGGCCCGGCCCACCGCCGTGTCCGGAACCGCAGTCCTGCAACCCCACAGCCCTGCAGCCCCGCCTGCTCCGCCTCTCAGCGGACGGCGGGGCTGTGCTCCTGCACGTCCCGGCTGCCGTCCTCCGCCCGGACCTGCACCACACCCGGAACACCGGTCTGACCCCGCCAGCCCGCCATGGCGTGCTGCACCAGGTAGACCACCAGCAGCAGGCCCACCGCGACCAGCCCGTCCGCCCAGAAGTGGTTCGCGGTCACCACGACCACCACCACGGTCAGCACCGGGTGCAGCACGACCAGCCAGCGCCAGCGGCTCCGGCCGACCACCACGACGGCCACCGCCACGATCACGCACCAGGCCACGTGTACCGAGGGCATCGCCGAAAGCTGGTCCGGCACCACGCCGGCCACCGCGCCGCCGTACACGGACTGCCCGTACTGCACGGCCAGGTCGACGAACCCGTTCCCCGGCAGCATGCGCGGCGGCGCGACCGGAATGAACTGGATGAGCAGGCAGGCGGCCGTGGTCGCCACCACCGTGGTCCGAACCCAGGCGTAGTTCTCCCGGTGCTTCAGGAACAGCCACAGCAGCAGGACGAGCATCACCCCGAAGTGCATGGTGGCGTAGTAGTAGTTCGCCCCCTGGACGAGCCACGGATGCGGCACCACCGCCCGCTGCCAGGCCACCTCGTCGGGCAGGCCGAAGGCCAGCTCCGTGCGGTGGATCCACTCCGCCCGGTCCAGCGCGTGGTCCGTGCTCATCACCGAGAGATGACCGACCACCTGCCAGAGTGCGAACAGCGCGAGGAGCGTGCCGGCCTCTCTCAGCAGGGCCGCCGGCGTCGCACGACGGGCCCGCCCGGCGACGAAGGCCGAGGCGTACAGCGCCGCGGATGCGCCGGCCGAGGCCTGCCAGGTGAGCGTCAGGTTCTGCATTGGCGAAGGCTAACGCAGAGAAGCCCCCTCCCAAAGGGGAGGGGGCTTCTCTTTGAAGAATTGTTCGGCGGCGTCCTACTCTCCCACAGGGTCCCCCCTGCAGTACCATCGGCGCTACGAGGCTTAGCTTCCGGGTTCGGAATGTAACCGGGCGTTTCCCTCGCGCTATGACCACCGAAACACTATGAAACTCTCCGACACAGACATGGCCTGTTCGTGGTTTCAGAACCAACACAGTGGACGCGAGCAACTGAGGACAAGCCCTCGGCCTATTAGTACCGGTCAACTCCACCCATTACTGGGCTTCCATATCCGGCCTATCAACCCAGTCGTCTACTGGGAGCCTTACCCTCTCAAGGAGGTGGGAGTGCTCATCTCGAAGCAGGCTTCCCGCTTAGATGCTTTCAGCGGTTATCCCTCCCGAACGTAGCCAACCAGCCATGCCCTTGGCAGGACAACTGGCACACCAGAGGTTCGTCCGTCCCGGTCCTCTCGTACTAGGGACAGCCCTTCTCAACACTCCTACGCGCACAGCGGATAGGGACCGAACTGTCTCACGACGTTCTAAACCCAGCTCGCGTACCGCTTTAATGGGCGAACAGCCCAACCCTTGGGACCTACTCCAGCCCCAGGATGCGACGAGCCGACATCGAGGTGCCAAACCATCCCGTCGATATGGACTCTTGGGGAAGATCAGCCTGTTATCCCCGGGGTACCTTTTATCCGTTGAGCGACGGCGCTTCCACAAGCCACCGCCGGATCACTAGTCCCTACTTTCGTACCTGCTCGACCCGTCAGTCTCACAGTCAAGCTCCCTTGTGCACTTACACTCAACACCTGATTGCCAACCAGGCTGAGGGAACCTTTGGGCGCCTCCGTTACCCTTTAGGAGGCAACCGCCCCAGTTAAACTACCCACCAGACACTGTCCCTGATCCGGATCACGGACCCAGGTTAGACATCCAGCACGACCAGAGTGGTATTTCAACGGCGACTCCACAACAACTGGCGTTGCTGCTTCACAGTCTCCCACCTATCCTACACAAGCCGAACCGAACACCAATATCAAGCTATAGTAAAGGTCCCGGGGTCTTTCCGTCCTGCTGCGCGAAACGAGCATCTTTACTCGTAATGCAATTTCACCGGGCCTGTGGTTGAGACAGTCGAGAAGTCGTTACGCCATTCGTGCAGGTCGGAACTTACCCGACAAGGAATTTCGCTACCTTAGGATGGTTATAGTTACCACCGCCGTTTACTGGCGCTTAAGTTCTCAGCTTCGCCCGACCGAAATCGGACTAACCGGTCCCCTTAACGTTCCAGCACCGGGCAGGCGTCAGTCCGTATACATCGCCTTACGGCTTCGCACGGACCTGTGTTTTTAGTAAACAGTCGCTTCTCGCTGGTCTCTGCGGCCACCCCCAGCTCAGACCGTAAAGGTCATCACCAGGGCTGGCCCCCCTTCTCCCGAAGTTACGGGGGCATTTTGCCGAGTTCCTTAACCACAGTTCACCCGAACGCCTCGGTATTCTCTACCTGACCACCTGAGTCGGTTTGGGGTACGGGCCGCCATGAAACTCGCTAGAGGCTTTTCTCGACAGCATAGGATCATCCACTTCACCACAATCGGCTCGGCATCAGGTCTCAGACTACGTGCAGGGCGGATTTGCCTACCCTGCGTCCTACACCCTTACCCCGGGACAACCACCGCCCGGGCTGGACTACCTTCCTGCGTCACCCCATCGCTCACCTACTACCACCTTGGGCCACCGGCTCCACCACTCCCCTTCACCCGAAGGATCCAGGACGGCTTCACGGGCTTAGCATCAGAGGGTTCAGCGTTGGCGCTTCAAAGCGGGTACGGGAATATCAACCCGTTGTCCATCGACTACGCCTGTCGGCCTCGCCTTAGGTCCCGACTTACCCTGGGCAGATCAGCTTGACCCAGGAACCCTTGGTCAATCGGCGCAAGAGTTTCCCACTCTTGTATCGCTACTCATGCCTGCATTCTCACTCGTGAACCGTCCACGACTCGATTCCTCGGCCGCTTCACCCGGCACACGACGCTCCCCTACCCATCACAGCCTCCGTTGGGAGTATTGCTGCAATGACACGACTTCGGTGATGTGCTTGAGCCCCGCTACATTGTCGGCGCGGAATCACTTGACCAGTGAGCTATTACGCACTCTTTCAAGGGTGGCTGCTTCTAAGCCAACCTCCTGGTTGTCTCTGCGACTCCACATCCTTTCCCACTTAGCACACGCTTAGGGACCTTAGTCGGTGTTCTGGGCTGTTTCCCTCTCGACCATGGAGCTTATCCCCCACAGTCTCACTGCCGCGCTCTCACTTACCGGCATTCGGAGTTTGGCTAAGGTCAGTAACCCGGTGAGGCCCATCGCCTATCCAGTGCTCTACCTCCGGCAAGAAACACGCGACGCTGCACCTAAATGCATTTCGGGGAGAACCAGCTATCACGGAGTTTGATTGGCCTTTCACCCCTAACCACAGGTCATCCCCCAGGTTTTCAACCCTGGTGGGTTCGGTCCTCCACACGGTCTTACCCGCGCTTCAACCTGCCCATGGCTAGATCACTCCGCTTCGGGTCTTGGGCATGCAACTCAAACGCCCTATTCGGACTCGCTTTCGCTACGGCTACCCCACACGGGTTAACCTCGCTACACACCGCAAACTCGCAGGCTCATTCTTCAAAAGGCACGCAGTCACAGTCCGAAGACTGCCCCCACGGCTTGTAGGCACACGGTTTCAGGTACTATTTCACTCCGCTCCCGCGGTACTTTTCACCATTCCCTCACGGTACTATCCGCTATCGGTCACCAGGGAATATTTAGGCTTAGCGGGTGGTCCCGCCAGATTCACACGGGATTTCTCGGGCCCCGTGCTACTTGGGAGATGAGCAAGCAAGCCGCTAATGTTTCGTCTACGGGGGTCTTACCCTCTACGCCGGACCTTTCGCATGTCCTTCGACTACACCAACGGTTTCTGACTCGCCGACCGGCCGGCAGACCGATCAAGCTCATTCCCACAACCCCCCGAGCGCAACCCCTGCCGGGTCTCACACGCTCAAGGTTTAGCCTCATCCGGTTTCGCTCGCCACTACTCCCGGAATCACGGTTGTTTTCTCTTCCTGCGGGTACTGAGATGTTTCACTTCCCCGCGTTCCCTCCACTTACCCTATGTGTTCAGGTAAGGGTGACAGCCCATGACGACTGCCGGGTTTCCCCATTCGGACACCCCCGGATCAAAGCTCGGTTGACAGCTCCCCGGGGCCTATCGCGGCCTCCCACGTCCTTCATCGGTTCCTGGTGCCAAGGCATCCACCGTGCGCCCTTAAAAACTTGGCCACAGATGCTCGCGTCCACTGTGCAGTTCTCAAACAACGACCAGACACCCACCATCCACACCCGAGAGTGCATCAAGTGGAGCCGGCATCCACGAGGAAACCTTCGTTCCCTCAGGACCCAACAGCGTGCCCGACCCGAACAGTTCACATCACGCGTTCCACGCCGAAGCAGTACTAGCGTCCATGACTCTGTCCGTGCCGAATAGTCAACGTTCCACCCATGAGCTAGCACTCCGGAACACTCGTCCGAAGCTGCCGTGCGCTCCTTAGAAAGGAGGTGATCCAGCCGCACCTTCCGGTACGGCTACCTTGTTACGACTTCGTCCCAATCGCTGGTCCCACCTTCGACGGCTCCCTCCCAAGGGTTAGGCCACCGGCTTCGGGTGTTACCGACTTTCGTGACGTGACGGGCGGTGTGTACAAGGCCCGGGAACGTATTCACCGCAGCATGCTGATCTGCGATTACTAGCAACTCCAACTTCATGGGGTCGAGTTGCAGACCCCAATCCGAACTGAGACCGGCTTTTTGGGATTCGCTCCGCCTCACGGCATCGCAGCCCTTTGTACCGGCCATTGTAGCACGTGTGCAGCCCAAGACATAAGGGGCATGATGATTTGACGTCGTCCCCACCTTCCTCCGAGTTGACCCCGGCAGTCTCCTGTGAGTCCCCGACATTACTCGCTGGCAACACAGAACAAGGGTTGCGCTCGTTGCGGGACTTAACCCAACATCTCACGACACGAGCTGACGACAACCATGCACCACCTGTACACCGACCACAAGGGGGCTGATATCTCTACCAGTTTCCGGTGTATGTCAAGCCTTGGTAAGGTTCTTCGCGTTGCGTCGAATTAAGCCACATGCTCCGCTGCTTGTGCGGGCCCCCGTCAATTCCTTTGAGTTTTAGCCTTGCGGCCGTACTCCCCAGGCGGGGAACTTAATGCGTTAGCTGCGGCACCGACGACGTGGAATGTCGCCAACACCTAGTTCCCAACGTTTACGGCGTGGACTACCAGGGTATCTAATCCTGTTCGCTCCCCACGCTTTCGCTCCTCAGCGTCAGTAATGGCCCAGAGATCCGCCTTCGCCACCGGTGTTCCTCCTGATATCTGCGCATTTCACCGCTACACCAGGAATTCCGATCTCCCCTACCACACTCTAGCCTGCCCGTATCGAATGCAGACCCGGGGTTAAGCCCCGGGCTTTCACATCCGACGCGACAGGCCGCCTACGAGCTCTTTACGCCCAATAATTCCGGACAACGCTCGCACCCTACGTATTACCGCGGCTGCTGGCACGTAGTTAGCCGGTGCTTCTTCTGCAGGTACCGTCACTTGCGCTTCTTCCCTGCTGAAAGAGGTTTACAACCCGAAGGCCGTCATCCCTCACGCGGCGTCGCTGCATCAGGCTTTCGCCCATTGTGCAATATTCCCCACTGCTGCCTCCCGTAGGAGTCTGGGCCGTGTCTCAGTCCCAGTGTGGCCGGTCGCCCTCTCAGGCCGGCTACCCGTCGTCGCCTTGGTAGGCCATTACCCCACCAACAAGCTGATAGGCCGCGGGCTCATCCTGCACCGCCGGAGCTTTCCACCAACCCCCATGCAGAGGAAGGTCGTATCCGGTATTAGACCCCGTTTCCAGGGCTTGTCCCAGAGTGCAGGGCAGATTGCCCACGTGTTACTCACCCGTTCGCCACTGATCCACCCCGAAGGGCTTCACCGTTCGACTTGCATGTGTTAAGCACGCCGCCAGCGTTCGTCCTGAGCCAGGATCAAACTCTCCGTGAATGATTACCCGTCATCGGGTGCACACTCGCGTTGAGCGGCACGGCAACCACCGGAATAGGGTGATCCCGCGCACTGCGTCCTCGCTGTGTTATTTCAAAAGGAATCTCCAACCGATCGATTGCCCGACCGGCCGGGGATGTCAACATATCTGGCGTTGACTTTTGGCACGCTGTTGAGTTCTCAAGGAACGGACACTTCCTTCGGACCGCCTTCCAGCGGACCCTCCGGGCGTTTCGCTCTTTCGTGTTTCCAGCTTATCAGATCCGAGTCCGTGCTCTTCACCGACTTGCTTTCTTCACCGCTTTGTCGGAACCGGCCTGACGGCCCGTCCGACGTTTCAAACCTTAGCCGATCCCCGCTCCGAAAAGCGAATCCGGCGCCAGCCCGAACACAATCCCCAAAACGCGCACGCCGAATTCGCACGGGGACGCGACAAGACGCGACCCGGTGAGGATCTGGAAGTGGTGTTTCAAGGGATTGGCCGCTCCGGGGCCGTCCGCGCAGACGCGTGTCCGGTGCTCCCTGCCGAGCGACCAGTCAACACTACGCCGAACGGGGAGCGGATGCAAACGAACCGGCCGGACCCTGGGGGAAAGGGTCCGGCCGGTCGTCGGTCGGTGGAGCGGGGGCGGCTCAGCTGTTCGTGGGGAAGCCGAGGTTGATGCCGCCGTGCGACGGGTCGAGCCAGCGCTGGGTCACGACCTTGCCGCGGGTGAAGAACTGCACGCCGTCGGGGCCATAGGCGTGGGCGTCGCCGAAGAGCGAGGCCTTCCAGCCGCCGAAGGAGTAGTAGGCGACGGGGACGGGGATCGGCACGTTGATGCCGACCATGCCGACCTCCACCTCGTTCTGGAAGCGCCGGGCAGCGCCGCCGTCGTTGGTGAAGATGGCCGTGCCGTTGCCGTACGGGTTGCTGTTGATGAGGGCCAGGCCCTCTTCGTAGCTGGAGACCCGGACGACCGAGAGGACGGGGCCGAAGATCTCGTCGCTGTAGACGGACATGCCCGGCTTCACGTGGTCGAACAGGGTGGGGCCGAGCCAGAAGCCGTCCGCGGTCGGGGCGCCGTTGACGTCCTCGGCGGCGATGTCGTGCTTGCGGCCGTCGATCGCCAGCTCGGCACCGTCGGCGAGGCCGGACTCGACGTACGAGGTGACCTTGTCGCGGTGCTGGCCGGTGACCAGCGGGCCCATCTCGGAGTCGCCGTTGCAGCCGGGGCCGACCTTCAGCGTGGCGACGCGGGACTTGATCTTCTCGACCAGCTCGTCGCCGATCGGGTCGACGGCGACCAGGACGGAGACCGCCATGCAGCGCTCGCCGGCCGCACCGAAGCCCGCGTTGACGGCGGCGTCGGCGCTCAGGTCGAGGTCGGCGTCGGGCAGCACCAGCATGTGGTTCTTCGCGCCGCCGAGCGCCTGGACCCGCTTGCCGTAACGGGTGCCGGTCTCGTAGACGTAGCGGGCGATCGGGGTGGAGCCGACGAAGCTGACCGACTTGATGTCGGGGTGCTCCAGCAGGCGGTCGACCGCGACCTTGTCACCGTGCACGACGTTGAAGACGCCGTCCGGCAGGCCGGCCTCCTTCCACAGCTCGGCGAGGAAGTTGGCGGCGGACGGGTCCTTCTCGGAGGGCTTCAGGACGACCGTGTTGCCGGTCGCGATGGCGATCGGGAAGAACCACATCGGCACCATGGCGGGGAAGTTGAACGGCGAGATGATCGCGACCGGGCCGAGCGGCTGGCGGATCGAGTAGACGTCGATGCCGGTGGACGCCTGCTCGGAGAAGCCGCCCTTGGAGAGCTGCGGGATGCCGCAGGCGTACTCCACGACCTCCAGGCCGCGGGCGAGCTCGCCGAGCGCGTCCGAGTGCACCTTGCCGTGCTCCGAGACGATGATCGACGCGAGCTCGTCCTTGCGGGCGTTGAACAGCTCGCGGAAGCGGAAGAGCACCTGGGTGCGCTTGGCCACGGACGAACGACGCCACTCGGCGAACGCCGAGGCCGCAGCGGCGACGGCCTGGTCGACCTCGGCGATCTCGGCGAAGTCGACCTGGCCCGACACCTGTCCGGTGGCCGGGTCGAAGATGTCACCGCGGCGGGGCGCGGCGCCGGCAGTGGCGACGGGAGCGCCACCGATCCAGTGGGTGACGTGCTTGTTCGGGCTGGACTTGCTCAAGATCGTCTGCCTCCGAAGTCCCGTGCGGTGTGTGGGCCGCCGGTACGTGGTAACGGCGCCGCCCGGCTTCGTCCGGACGACGGGATCACGGGGCTCCCGCGCTCGTAATCCAGTCTGCGGACCCTGCCGCCGAGCCTCAACGAGCAGCATGACGGGGAACGGAGATTCACCCTTACAGGTCGTCGGGCTGCTCCGCCTCGACGTCCTCCAGATAGGGGTCGTGCAGCCCGTCGAGGTCCTCCCGGACCTCCATCAGGTCCAGTCGGAGGTCCTGTGCCCAGGCCTGCGCCCAGGCGGAGCGGGCTGCGGCGTCCGGGTGGACGAGGGCGGCGGCGGACTCCAGCCGGTCGGCGAGCACCGCGGCCTGGAAGTCCTCGTCGAGTCCGCCGGCCAGCGCCAGCAGCTCGCCCTCGGTGAACGGGCCGCTCAGCACGTGCAGCGCGGCGAGGTCCTCCGGGAGGCCCCGGTCGCAGAGGCGGAGCACGGCGAGCGCGGCGGCGTCCGGCAGCGCGACCACCGGGACGGGTGTGCCGGGGAGCAGCAGGGCGGGGTGCCGCAGGGGTTCCTTGCGCAGTTCGATCGGGCAGGGCGTGCCGGTCAGCTGGATCTGGCGCGGGGTACCGGGCTGGACGACGGCGCGGTGGCCGGCCGCGCGGAGGTGTTCGGCGAGGCCGGCTGCGATGTCGGCGAGGGGCGGGCCCTCGGCGGTGACGAGGACGAGTCCGGTGGAGCGGGTGGCGGGGAGGCCGTGGGCGGCGAGCGCGTCGGGGCCGGCGAGGGCGAGGGCGTACCGGAGGCAGAGCGGCTGGGCGGTCTCCAGCAGCCGGAGGTGCTCGTCGGCGAGCGCGCTTGCGGTCATGCGTCCAGTCTGGCGCGGTTCGGCCTCGCGGTGGCCGGGCGGCGGGTGGTTCGGCCGTCCGTTCGACCGCGGGTCCGCGGGAGGCCGGTGGGTTCACGGGAGTCCGGTGAGGCGGGCGGCGGCGGCGTGGAGGGCGAGTTCGAGTCTGCGGGGGTCGACGAGTCGGCCGGTGGCGTCCGGGGGGATCAGCCAGTGGAGGGTGCGGTCGGTCCCGTCCGGATGGGGGACGGTGAGGGCGGTGCCGTGGCCGAGGGTGCGGATGCCGGAGGCGAGCCAGCCGTCGGCGGTGCCGGTGGGGACGAGGAAGGCGACGGTGCCGGCGGTGCGGTCCTGGAGGACGGGGCCCGGTCCGGGGAGGCGGGCGAGGGCGTCGAGGGCGGTGCGGCCGAGGGGGCGGGGGGTGAGGACGGCGTCCCACTGACGACCGGCGGGCAGCGGGGCGGGGCGACGGCCGTTCCGTTCCCAGGTGCGCAGGAAGGCGCGGGGGTCGGGGGCGGCCGCGGCGAGCCAGGCTGCGGCGGTGCGGGCGGTGGGCGGCATCGGTGCTCCTCGGGGGACGGGTCGGGGTCGCTCACCGGGGAGAGGGCGGCGGGTGCGGGTTCTTACACGGTTTCGGCGGTTCCGGCCGGTTCGGATTTCCGGCGCCCGTGACGGACGGAAGGTGCGCACGGGCACGAACGCGGACGCGCCGCGGGGCGCACCGGGCCGGGTGGCTGCGGTGCGCCCCGCTGTGGCGCCGGCGGTCGGGCCGGCGCCGCGGTCAGCTGTCGAAGCCGAGGCCGAGGCGGTCCAGGGTACGCAGCCAGAGGTTGCGCCGGCCGCCGTGGCGGTCGGCGCGGTCGAGCGACCAGCGGGTGAGTTCGATGCCGGCCCAGCGGACGGGTTCGGGCGGGAAGGGCAGCGGCTTCTTGCGGACCATCTCCAGTTCGGTGCGTTCGGTGCGTTCGCCGGCGAGGAGGTCGAGCATGACCTCGGCGCCGAAGCGGGTGGCGCCGACGCCGAGGCCGGTGAAGCCGGCGGCGTAGGCGACGCGGCCGCGGTGGGCGGTGTCGAAGAAGGCGGAGAAGCGGCTGCAGGTGTCGATGGCGCCGCCCCAGGCGTGGGTGAAGCGGAGTCCTTCGAGTTGGGGGAAGGTCTCGAAGAACTGCCGGGAGAGGGTGCGGAAGGTGTCGGGGCGCTGGTCGTGTTCGGCGCGGACCTTGCCGCCGTAGTGGTAGATGGCGTCGTAGCCGCCCCAGAGGATGCGGTTGTCGGCGGAGAGCCGGAAGTAGTGGAACTGGTTGGCGCTGTCGCCGAGGCCCTGGCGGCCGCGCCAGCCGATCGCGGCCATCTGCTCGTCGTCGAGGGGCTCGGTCATGAGGGCGTAGTCGTAGACCGGGACGATGTAGGGGCGGACGCGCTTGAGCAGGGACGGGAAGACGTTGGTGCCGAGGGCGACGCGGCGGGCGAAGACCCGGCCGTAGGGGGTGCGGACGGCCATGCCGCTGCCGTGCTCGGTGAGGGTGAGGGCCCTGGTGCGCTCGTGGATGCGGACGCCCTGCTCGAGGCAGGCCTTCTTGAGGCCCCAGGCGAGTTTGGCGGGGTGGACCATGGCGACGCCGTCGCGGTCCCAGAGCCCGCCGAGGAAGGTGGGCGAGTCGACCTCGCGGCGCACCTGGTCGGCGTCGAGGACGGTGATGTCGAGGCCGTGCTCGGCGAGGGCCTCGGCGACCTCGTGGAGTTCGTCGAGCTGGTGGGGCTCGGTGGCGACGTCGATCTCGCCGGTGCGTTCCCACTCGCAGTCGAGGTCGTACTGCTTGAGGGTGTTCTCGATGGCGTCGAGGTTGGCGCGGCCGAGTTCTTCGAGGCGGTTCAGTTCGGCGGGCCAGCGCTGCAGGCCGTTGCCGAAGCCGTGGGTGAGGCTGGCGGCACAGAATCCGCCGTTGCGCCCGGAGGCCGCCCAGCCCACCTCGTCGGCCTCGACGAGGACGACGTCCTGCGAGGGGTCGCGTTCCTTGGCGAGGAGTGCCGTCCACAGGCCGGAGTAGCCGCCGCCGACGACCAGCAGGTCGCAGGTGGTGTCGCCGACGAGGGCGGGGAGGGCCTCGGGCCGACCCGGGTCCTCCAGCCAGAACGAGGTGGGTTTGACGTCACTGAGCGCACGGGCGGAGTCCATGCCGTATCAGCCGCTTTCTGGTGGTCGTCCGGACTCTGGTCAGTAGAACGGGGCGGTGGTGTGACGGTTCATCAGGCGCGGGCCTTCCGGCGGTTGCCGATCCACTGTCCGGCGACGGTGAGGACGACGGCCGCGACGAACATCGCGGTGCCGATCACGTTGACCTGGACGGGGATGCCGCGCTGCGAGGCGCCCCAGACGAACATCGGGAAGGTGACGGTCGTGGGGCCGGAGTTGAACTGGGTGATGATGAAGTCGTCGAAGGAGAGGGCGAAGCTGAGCAGCGCGCCGGCGGCGATGCCGGGGGCGGCGAGCGGCAGGGTGATCTTGAGGAAGGTCTGCACGGGGGTGGCGTAGAGGTCCTGGGCGGCCTGTTCGAGGCGCGGGTCCATGCTCATGACGCGGGCCTTGACGGCGGTGACCACGAAGCTGAGGCAGAACATGATGTGGGCGATCAGGATCGTGGTGAAGCCGAACGGGATGCGCATGTTGAGGAAGAGCGTGCCGAGCGAGGCGGCCATGACGACCTCGGGCATGGCCATCGGCAGGAAGATCAGCCCGGTGGTGGCGGAGCGGCCGCGGAAGCGGTAGCGGGCCAGGGCGAAGGCGACCATGGTGCCGAGGATCGTGGCCCCGGCGGTGGCCGCGAGGGCGAGCTGCAGGCTGAGGACGAGCGAGCCGCACATGTCGGCGACGCCGCAGGGGTCCGTCCAGGCGTCGGTGGAGAACTGGGCCCACTCGTAGTTGAACTTGCCGGCGGGCTTGTTGAACGAGAAGAGCAGGACGACCAGGTTGGGCAGGACGAGGTAGGCGAGGGCGAGGACGCCCGCGAGGGTGACGAGGTTGCGGCGCAGCCAGCTGGACACCTTGTTCATCAGACCAGGTCCTCCGTTCCGGCCTTGCGCATGTAGACCGTCACCACGCCGAGGATCAGGGCCATCAGGATGAAGCTCAGGGCGGCCGCCGTGGGGTAGTCGAGCACGTTGAGGAACTGCTTCTGGATGCCGTTGCCGACCATCTGCTCGCTGGGGGAGCCGAGCAGCTGGGCGTTGATGTAGTCGCCGGAGGCGGGGATGAAGGTGAGCAGGGTGCCTGCGACGACGCCCGGCAGGGAGATCGGGAAGGTCACCTTGCGGAAGGTCGTGAAGGGCTTGGCGTAGAGGTCGCCGGCGGCCTCGTGCAGCCTGGGGTCGATCCGCTCCAGTGAGGTGTAGAGCGGGAGGATCATGAACGGCAGGAAGTTGTAGGTGAGGCCGCAGACCACGGCGAGCGGGGTGGCGAGGACGCGGTGGCCGGCGGTGAGGCCGAGGCCGTCGGTGACGTCGAGGACGTGCAGGGCGTTGAGCGCGCCGACCACGTAGCCGCCGTCGGACAGGATGGTCTTCCAGGCCAGGGTGCGGATCAGGAAGCTGGTGAAGAAGGGCGCGATCACCAGGATGAGGATGACGTTGCGCCACCGCTTGCTGGCCTTGAAGGCGATGGTGTAGGCGAGCGGGTAGCCGATGGCGAGGCAGAGCACGGTGGCGGTGGCGGCGTACGCGAAGGAGCGGACGAAGTGCCACTTGTACTCGGTGAAGGCGTCCCAGTAGGTGGCGAAGTGCCAGGTGACGCGGAAGCCCTCCTCCAGGGAGCCGGTCTGCAGGGAGGTGGAGCCCTGGTAGACCATCGGCACCGCGAAGAAGACCACGAGCCAGGCGATACCGGGCAGCAGCAGCCAGTACGGGACGAGCTTGCGCCGGGTGCGCCGGGGTGCGGGGGGTGCTGCGGCCTCCTGGAGGGGGGCCGCCTCGGTGGTGGTGGTCACGCGTCCTCCTCCGCGGTGCCGGCGTCGATCGCCTGGGAGGCGTCGAGCGCGAAGGAGTGGGCGGGGTTCCAGTGGACCTGGACGGTGGCGCCGGGGACGATCCGGCCGTCGCGCTCCATGTTCTGCTCGAAGACGGCGATGTCCTGGCCGGTGCCGGTGCGGACGGTGTACTGGGTGGAGACGCCGATGAAGCTGGAGTCGACGACGGTGCCGACCAGGCGGTTGCGGTCCTCGGGGACGTCGGCGGAGGAGTGCGCGATGGTGATCTTCTCCGGGCGGACGCCGAGGTGGACCTTGGTGGCGTCGGTGGCGCAGCGGGAGCGGGGGACGGCGAGGCGGGTGCCGCCGGCGCTGAGCAGCAGGTCGTCGCCGGAGTTCCCGGTGACCTCGGCGGGGATGAGGTTGGACTGGCCCAGGAAGTTGGCGACGAAGGTGGTCGCGGGGTTCTCGTAGAGGTCGGCGGGGGCACCGAGCTGTTCGATGCGTCCGGCGTTCATCACCGCGATGGTGTCGGCCATGGTCATGGCCTCCTCCTGGTCGTGGGTGACGTGGACGAAGGTGATGCCGACCTCGGTCTGGATGCGCTTGAGTTCGAGCTGCATCTGGCGGCGGAGCTTGAGGTCGAGTGCGCCGAGCGGCTCGTCGAGGAGCAGGACCTGGGGGTGGTTGATGAGGGCGCGGGCGACGGCGACGCGCTGCTGCTGGCCGCCGGACAGCTGGTGCGGCTTGCGGCGGGCGAGCGGGCCGAGCTCGACCAGCTCCAGCATGTCCTCGACCTGCTTCTTGACGTCCTTCTTGCCGCGGCGGCGCAGGCCGAAGGCGACGTTCTCGTAGATGTCGAGGTGCGGGAAGAGCGCGTAGCTCTGGAAGACGGTGTTGACCGGCCGCTTGTACGGGGGCAGGGCGGTGACGTCCTGGCCGCCGATGAGGACGGTGCCGGAGGTCGGGTCCTCCAGGCCGGCGATCATGCGCAGGGTGGTGGTCTTGCCGCAGCCGGACGCGCCGAGCAGGGCGAAGAATGAGCCCTGGGGGATCGTCAGGTCGAGCGGGTGGACGGCGGTGGAGCTGCCGTAGGTCTTGCTGATGCCGGTGAGCCGGACGTCGCCGCCCGAGGGGGTCTTGGCGGGGCCGGTGGCCTGTGCGGTGGTGGCGGTCGCCTGATCGGTCATGGTCGTGGGGTCCTTCTTCCGAGGCCGGGGGTCGGGGGCGGTGGTCAGGCGCCGATGAGCTTGGAGAACCTGTCCTCGAAGTCGCTCTCCTCGGCCTCGGTGAGGCTGCGGAAGTTGTGGACCTTGGCGGCCATCTCCGGGGTGGGGATGACCAGCGGGTTGGCGGCGGCGTCGGCGTCGAGCTTGGCGAGCTCGGTCTGGGCGCCGGTGACCGGGGAGACGTAGCCGATGCCCGCGGTGAGCTGGGCGGCTATCTCGGGCCGGTAGTAGAAGTTGATGAGGCGTTCGGCGTTCTTCTTGTGCTGGGCACGGGCCGGGATCAGCATGTTGTCGGTGGAGGCGACGTAGCCGGCCTCCGGGACGACGAACTCGATGTCGGGGTTGTCGGCCTTGAGCTGGATGAGGTCGCCGCCCCAGGCGACGCAGGCGGCGATGTCGCCGGAGGACAGCTCCTGGCCGTAGTCGTTGCCGGTGAACTTGCGGATCTGCTTGCTGTCGACGCCCTTCTGGAGGCGGGCGATCGCGGCGGCGTAGTCGTCGGCGGTGAACTTCGCCGGGTCCTTGCCCATGTCGAGCAGGGTCATGCCGATGGTGTCGCGCATCTCCGACAGGAAGGTGACGCGGCCCTTGAGCTCGGGGTCGTCGAGCAGCTGGGAGACGCTGGTGACGGCCTTCCCCTTGGTCGCCTTCTTGTTGTAGGCGATGACCACCTGGATGCCCGCCCACGGGTAGGAGTAGAGGCGGCCCGGGTCCCAGTCGGGGGCGCGGAAGCGGGACTCCAGGTTGGTGATCGCGGTGGTGATCTCGGACTGGTCGAGCTTCTGCACCCAGCCGAGGCGGATCAGCCGGGCGGCCATCCAGTCGGTGAGGACCATGATGTCGCGCCCGGTGTCCTGGCCGGCGGCGAGCTGCGGCTTGACCTTGCCGAAGAACTCGACGTTGTCGTTGACGTCCTCGGTGTACTTGACCTTGACGCCGGTGGCCGTGGTGAAGGCGTCGAGGGTGGCGTGCTTCTGCTCGTCCTTGGGGTCGACGTCGATGTACAGCGGCCAGTTGGAGAAGTTGACCACCTTGTCGCTGTCGGAGAGGTCCTTCGCGGCGGCGTTGGCGGCCTCGCCCGAGGTGCCGTTGGTGCTCTTCGCCGGCGGGATGCCGCAGGCGGTGAGGGTGCCCGCGCCGGCCGCGAGGGCACCGGCGCGGAGCACGGTCCGGCGGCTGAGGGCGGCCCGGCCGTTGGTCAGGCTGCGTTCCCAGGCCTTGCGGACCGGCTCCGGCAGGCCGTCGGTGATCTCGTGGAGCTGCATGCGGGGACACCCTCCTGATGGGGGCTCGGGCGTGGGGGACGGACGGGGTTATCGGTCCCCGAAGATCGTGCGGTGCCAATCCTTGCGGGCGACCGCGGTGGTGTCGTACATGACGTGCTTGACCTGGGTGTACTCGTCGAGGGAGTACTGCGACATGTCCTTGCCGTAGCCGGAGGCCTTGTAGCCGCCGTGCGGCATCTCGCTGATGATCGGGATGTGGTCGTTGACCCAGACGCAGCCGGCCGCGATCTCGCGGGTGGCGCGCAGCGAGCGGTGGACGTCGCGGGTCCAGGCGGACGCGGCGAGGCCGTAGGGGGTGTCGTTGGCGAGCCGCAGGCCCTCCTCGTCGCCGTCGAAGGGCAGGACGACGAGGACGGGGCCGAAGATCTCGCCCTGGACGACCTCGCTGTCCTGGGCGGCGCCGGTGATCAGGGTGGGCAGGTGGTAGGCGCCGAGGGTGAGGTCGGTGCCGTCGTGACCCTTGGTGCCGGTGCTTCCGCCGGTGACGACCGTGGCGCCGTCGCGGCGGGCGCGCTCGACGAAGCCGGCGACCCGGTCGCGGTGGGCGAAGGAGACCAGCGGGCCGAGGTCGGTCTGCGGGTTGCGCGGGTCGCCGAGGCGGACGGCGGCGTACAGGTCGGCGACCCCGGCGACGAAGGCGTCGTAGAGCGGGCGCTGGACGTAGGCGCGGGTGGCGGCGGTGCAGTCCTGGCCGCTGTTGATGAGGGAGGCGGCGACCGCGCCGTGCACGGCGGCCTCCAGGTCGGCGTCGTCGAAGACCACGAACGGGGCCTTGCCGCCGAGTTCGAGGTGGGTGCGCTTGACGGAGGCGGTGGCGAGTTCGGCGACCCGCTTGCCGACGGCGGTGGAGCCGGTGAAGGACACCATCGACACCGCGGGGTGGGAGACGAGGTGCTCGCCGGCGGTGCGGCCGGCGCCGGTGATCACGTTGACGACGCCGTCGGGGATGCCGGCCTCGGTGCACGCGGCGGCGAACATCAGCGAGGTGAGCGGGGTGAGTTCGGCCGGCTTGAGGACGATGGTGTTGCCCGCGGCGATGGCCGGGAGGATCTTCCAGGCGGCCATCTGCAGGGGGTAGTTCCACGGCGAGATCGAGCCGACCACGCCGATCGCCTCGCGGCGCACGTACGAGGTGTGGTCGCCGGAGTACTCGCCGGCGGCCTTGCCCTCCAGGTTGCGGGCGGCGCCGGCGAAGAAGGCGGTGTTGTCGATGGTGCCGGGGACGTCGAACTCGGTGGAGAGCTTGATCGGCTTGCCGGTCTGCGCGGTCTCGACGCGGGCGAACTCCTCCGCGTGGTCGGCGAGGACGCCGGCCAGCCGGTTGAGGGCCTCGGAGCGCGTGCCGGGGGTGGCGCGGGACCACTCGGGCAGGGCGGCGCGGGCCGCGTCGACCGCGGCGTCGACGTCGGCGGGCGAGGCCAGCACGACCTCCTCCACGGTGCTGCCGTCGGCCGGGTTGACCACCCTGAACCGCTCGTCGCCGCTCCCCCGGACCACCCGCCCGGCGATGTGCTGCGCGCCGGCGCTGAAGCTGGTCAGGTCCATCTGCTGTCCTCCATGTGCCCGGTGGTTCGGCCTCCGCGCCCCGGGGCGCGGAACCCGCTGCACGCCCATGCTTCCTCGGCGGTGCGGCGATGCCCGTACGCCATGGCCGGCGACTGGTCCAGTCGCCGCATAGCAGACGGAGAGATCCGAAGCGGTGGTTCACCGGGATTGCGCGATCCTGACAGGCCCAGTTTTCTTCCACAAGGGATTCCGCTGTTGCCTTCTGGTTACGCTGCGGATTCCGCTGCCGCGTCCCGGTTTTCGCCACTTCCGATGGCCCGACCATGCCGTCTCGGGCGATCGGGTGACAAGGGTCACTCCGACAGGCCCGGCGGCAAGGGGTTTACAGGGTGCAAGGCCGCACGGCGGGTGGGCGGGCACCGTGCCGAGGCAAGATTTCTCTGACACCCCTGATCAGCTGGAGGCCCGCGATGCTCCCCACCGTCGCCCGGGTGCTGGACCTGGACGTGATGCGGCGCGGACTGCCCGACGTGGTGGCCGGTGCGGACCACCTGGAGCGACCCGTCCGCTGGGTCCACGTGAGCGAGCTGCCGGACGTCGCCGGCGTCCTGCAGGGCGGCGAGCTGGTGCTCACCACCGGCATCGCCCTGCCCGAGCAGCGCGAGGGCCTGGCCCGCTACGTCCACGAGCTCGCGGACGTCGGCGCCGCCGGCCTGGTCGTCGAGTTCGGCCGCCGCTACTTCGACTCGCTGCCGCGCGCCCTGGTCAACGCCGCCGAACAGCGCGGCCTGCCGCTGATCGCGCTCCGCCGCGAGCTGCGCTTCGTCGCCGTCACCGAGGCGGTGCACGCGCTGGTGGTCAACGCCCAGCTGGAGCAGCTGCGCACCTCCGAGGCGGTGCACCAGGTCTTCAACGAGCTGGCGGTGGAGGGCGCCGAACCCGGCGAGGTGGTGCGGCAGGTGGCGCAGCTGGCCGGTGCGCCGGTGGTGCTGGAGAACCTGGCGCACCAGGTGCTGGCGCACGAGAGCGCCGGACGGCCGGAGGCGGAGCTGTTGGAGGGCTGGGAGGCCCGTTCGCGCGGGGTCCGCCCGCAGGGGCGCACCGGGCACGATCCGCGCAGCGGCTGGCTGGTCACCGCGGTCGGTGCGCGCGGCCAGGACTGGGGGCGGCTGGTGCTGATCGGCGAGCCGGGCGCGCTGCCGGAGGGCACCCCGCACCCGCACGCGATGATGCTGGAGCGCGGCGCGGCGACGCTGGCGCTGAACCGGCTGGTGGTGCGCGACCGGGAGAGCCTGGAGCGGCAGACCCACCGCACGCTGCTCTCGGGCATCCTCACGCACGCCCTGACGGTCAGTGAGGTGGCGCTGCGCGCGCAGGCGCTGGGGGTGCCGCTGGAGGGCCGGCGGCTGGTGGGCGTGGTGCTGCGGCAGCGCCGCGGACCGGTGCCGGCCGCGCTGGAGGCGCAGGCGCGGCTGCGGGACTTCACCGAGCTGGCGGCCACGGCGATCCGCGGCTGCCGGCTGCCGGCGCTGGTCGGCGCGCTGGACGACGAGGGCGTCGGGATGCTGATCGCGCTCGGTTCGCAGCAGGACGAGCACACGGCGTTGGAGGCGTTCGCGGCGGCGCTGCGCAAGCTGGTGGCGGACGGCGCGCGGGACGCGTCGGCGCCGCCGCCGGAGCCGGTCATAGCGGTGGGCTCCTCGGTGGGGTCGGTGCGCGACGCCCGGCGCACCCTGCTGGAGGCCACCCAGGTCGCGGACGCGGCGCTGCACGACGCGCCGGGCGGCCGGGCGGCCGCCTACTACCGGCTGCCGGACGTCCGGCTGCGCGGTCTGCTGCACCTGCTGCGCGACGACGAGCGGCTGCAGACGTACGTGGAGCGGGAGCTCGGGCCGCTGCTGGCGTACGACGCCGAGCACGGCGGGCAGTTGGTGCGGATGCTGCGCATCTACCTGGAGCAGGGCCGCAACAAGTCGGCGGCTGCGGACGCGGCGCACCTGTCCCGGCCGTCGTTCTACGACCGGTTGCACAAGGTGGAGCGGATCCTCGGGGTGGACCTGGACCAGGTGGAGTCCTGCCTGTCGCTGCACGTCGCGCTGCTGGCGCTGGACGCGGTGCGCCGCTGAAGCCGCACCGCCGTCCTGCGCGGCCACGCGGAACGGCCCCGGGGCGGTTGCCCCGGGGCCGTTCCCGTCGGTGCGTCAGGCGGTGTGCGCGTCCGTGAGGGTGAGGACCTCGTCCAGGATGGCGAGGCCGGCCTTGGCCTCCTCCGCGCTGACGGTGCACGGCGGCACCACGTGGAAGCGGTTCATGTTGACGAAGGGCCACAGGCCGCGCTGCTTGCACGCGGCGGCCAGCTCCGCCATCGGCGCGTTGGCGGGTCCGGCGGCGTTGTAGGGCACCAGCGGCTCGCGGGTCTCGCGGTTCTTGACCAGGTCGAGCGCCCAGAAGACGCCGAGGCCGCGGACCTCGCCGATCGAGGGGTGGCGCTCGGCGAGCTCGCGCAGGCCGGGGCCGATCACGCTCTCGCCGATGTGCTTGGCGTTCTCGACGATGCCTTCCTCCGCCATCGCGTTGATGGTGGCGATCGCGGAGGCGCAGGCCAGCGGGTGGCCGGAGTAGGTGAGGCCGCCGGGGAAGACCCGCTCGTCGAAGGTGGCGGCGATCTCCGGGTTGATGGCGACGCCGCCGAGCGGGACGTAGCCGGAGTTGACGCCCTTGGCGAAGGTCAGCAGGTCGGGGGTGACGGCCCAGTTGTCGGCGGCGAACCACTCGCCGGTGCGGCCGAAGCCGGCCATCACCTCGTCGAGGATGAAGACGATGCCGTACCGGTCGCAGATCTCCCGGACGCCCTGCAGGTAGCCGGGCGGCGGGATCAGGATGCCGGCTGTGCCGACGACCGTCTCCAGGATGATCGCGGCGACGGTGGCCGGGCCCTCGAAGGCGATGACCTGCTCCAGGTGGGCGAGCGCGCGCTCGCACTCCTGCGCCTCGTTCTCGGCGTGGAAGACCGAGCGGTAGGCGTAGGGGCCCCAGAAGTGGACGATGCCGGAGACGCCGGTCTCGTTGGCCCAGCGGCGGGGGTCGCCGGTCAGCGCGATCGCGTTGGCGGTGGCGCCGTGGTACGAGCGGTAGGTCGAGAGCACCTTCTGCCGGCCGGTGTGCAGACGGGCCATCCGGATGGCGTTCTCGTTGGCCTCGGCGCCGCCGTTAGTGAAGAAGATCTTGTTGAGCTCGCCGGGGGTGCGCTCGGCGATCAGCCGGGCGGCCTCGCTGCGCGGCTCGACGGCGAAGCCGGGCGCGATGGTGCAGAGCTTGGCCGCCTGCTCCTGGATCGCGGCGACGACCTTCGGGTGCTGGTGGCCGATGTTGGTGTTCACCAGCTGGGAGGAGAAGTCGAGGTAGCGGTTGCCCTCGTAGTCCCAGAAGTACGAACCCTCGGCGCCGGCCACCGCGAGGGGGTCGATCAGCGCCTGGGCGGACCACGAGTGGAAGACGTGCGCGCGGTCGGCGGCCTTGACGGCCTGGCCTGCGGCTGAGTCAGCGGTGGGGATGCTCATGCGGCCAGCCTAGGGAGGAGGGCGGCCGCGAGGCAGTTGCACCATGTCACCCGATCGCCGCGTCGCCGTGACAGGGTGGCAAAGGCGCCGGGGGCGCGGGCGGCCGCGCTGTGCGCGCAGCTGCCCGCGCCCCCTGGGTGCGCCGGTCGCGTCGGGTCGTCAGATGGCGGTCATGACGTGCTTGACGCGGGTGTAGTCCTCGAAGCCGTAGGAGGACAGGTCCTTGCCGTAGCCGGACTTCTTGAAGCCGCCGTGCGGCATCTCGGCGACCAGCGGGATGTGGGTGTTGATCCAGACGCAGCCGAAGTCCAGGCGGCGGGACATCCGCATGGCGCGGGCGTGGTCCTTCGTCCAGACGGAGGAGGCGAGGGCGTACTCGACACCGTTGGCGTAACCGACGGCCTGGTCCTCGTCGGTGAACTTCTGCACGGTGATGACCGGGCCGAAGACCTCGCGCTGGATGATCTCGTCGTCCTGCAGCAGGCCCGAGACGACGGTCGGGGCGTAGAAGTAGCCCTTGTCGCCGACCCGGTGGCCGCCGGCCTCGACCTTGGCGTGCTCGGGCAGGCGCTCGATGAAGCCGGTGACCTGGGCGAGCTGGTTGGCGTTGTTCAGCGGGCCGTAGAGGACGTCCTCGTCGTCGATGCCGCCGGTCTTGGTGTCCGCGGCGGCCTTGGCGAGGGCCTCGACGAAGGCGTCGTGGATCGACTCGTGCACCAGGACGCGGGTCGCGGCGGTGCAGTCCTGGCCGGCGTTGAAGAAGCCGGCCACCGAGATGCCCTCGACGGCCTCGGCGATGTCGGCGTCCTCGAAGACCACGACCGGGGCCTTGCCGCCGAGCTCCAGGTGGACGCGCTTGACGTCCTTGGAGGCGGACTCGGCGACCTGGATGCCGGCGCGGACGGAACCGGTGATGGAGGCCATCGCCGGGGTGGGGTGCTCGACCATCAGCTTGCCGGTCTCGCGGTCGCCGCAGATGACGTTGAAGACGCCGGCCGGCAGCTCCATGTCCTTGAGGATGCCGCCGATGATCTCGGCGAGCAGCACGGTGGAGGCCGGGGTGGTGTCGGAGGGCTTGAGGACGACGGTGTTGCCCGCGGCGATGGCCGGGGCGAACTTCCAGACCGCCATCATCATCGGGTAGTTCCACGGCGCGACCTGGGCACAGACGCCGACCGGCTCGCGGCGGACGATCGAGGTCATGCCGTCCATGTACTCGCCCGCGGCCTTGCCCTCCAGCAGGCGGGCGGCGCCGGCGAAGAACCGGATCTGGTCGACCATCGGGCCGATCTCCTCGGAGAGGGTCAGCCCGCGCGGCTTGCCGGTGTTGCGACACTCGGTGTCGACGATCTCGTCGGCACGGGCCTCCACCGCGTCCGCGATCTTCAGCAGGAGCTTCTGGCGGGTCGAGGGGGTGGCGTCGCGCCATACGGGGAACGCCTCGGCGGCGGCGGCCATCGCAGCGTCGACGTCGGCGGCGCCGGAGAGCGGGGAGGTCGCGTACACCTCGCCGGTCGTCGGGTCGATCACGTCCAGCGTGCGGCCGTCCGCCGCATCGACGAACTCGCCGTTGATGTAGTTGCGCAGCGTACGAAGGTCGCTCACGGGTCTCTCCTCGGTCTGGGCCTGCGGCGTTGCAGAATCCGGCGCCAGGGTACCTCCGGCGCACGGCTGGCCGGGTCGGACCGGCCGCGGTCCACTGGGGGGGTGTGCACGCCTGCGCGTGCACGTCATCCAGGCTACCCAATGACCGACGGTATCGACAGGGTTCCCGCTCGGACACGACGCAATCCGCATGCAATCTTGGAAACAGCGACGAAATCAGCACCCCGGCGGCTTGCGCGGCGCCCGGCGATCGTGCACAGTGGCGTCGTGGCCAACCGCGACCGGAACGCCAGCGTTCCCCTCGACGCCGCCTCCAAGGCGATCATCGAACAGCTCCAGGAGGACGGGCGACGCCCGTACGCCGCCATCGGCAAGGCCGTCGGCCTGTCGGAGGCCGCCGTGCGGCAACGCGTCCAGAAGCTGCTCGACCAGGGCGTGATGCAGATCGTCGCCGTCACCGACCCCCTCACCGTCGGCTTCACCCGGCAGGCGATGGTGGGGATCCGGGTGGAGGGCGACATCGAACCGGTCGCGGACGCCCTGGCCGCGTTCGACGAGGTCGACTACGTCGTCTGCACCGCAGGCTCGTTCGACCTGCTGGCCGAGCTGGTGTGCGAGGACGACGAGCACCTGCTCGAAATGATCAACAAGCGCATCCGCGCGCTTCCCGGCGTGCGGAGCACCGAGAGCTTCGTTTATCTGAAGCTCCGGAAACAGACCTACACCTGGGGCACCAGATGACAGCCGACCCGGCGCAGAAGGACCTTTCCAAGACCGCCTACGACCACCTGTGGATGCACTTCACCCGCATGTCGTCGTACGAGAACTCCCCCGTCCCCACCATCGTGCGCGGTGAGGGCACCTACGTCTGGGACGACAAGGGCCGGAAGTACCTCGACGGCCTCGCCGGCCTGTTCGTGGTCCAGGCCGGCCACGGCCGCGAGGAGCTCGCCGAGGCGGCTGCCCGGCAGGCCAAGGAGCTCGCCTTCTTCCCGGTCTGGAGCTACGCCCACCCGAAGGCCGTCGAGCTCGCCGAGCGCCTGGCGAACTACGCCCCGGGCGACCTGAACAAGGTGTTCTTCTCGACCGGCGGCGGCGAGGCGGTCGAGACCGCCTGGAAGCTGGCCAAGCAGTACTTCAAGCTGACCGGCAAGCCGACCAAGTACAAGGTCATCTCCCGGGCCGTCGCGTACCACGGCACCCCCCAGGGCGCCCTGTCGATCACCGGCCTGCCGGGCCTGAAGGCCCCGTTCGAGCCGCTGGTGCCCGGCACCCACAAGGCTCCCAACACCAACATCTACCGCGCCCCCGAGTACCTCGAGGGCCCGGACGGCACCGTCGACCCGGAGGCCTACGGCCGCTGGTGCGCCGACCAGGTCGAGCAGGCCATCCTCTTCGAGGGCCCGGACACCGTCGCCGCCGTCTTCGTCGAGCCGGTGCAGAACGCCGGCGGCTGCTTCCCGCCGCCGCCCGGGTACTTCCAGCGCCTGCGCGAGATCTGCGACCGCCACGACGTGCTGCTCGTGTCGGACGAGGTCATCTGCGCCTTCGGCCGCCTCGGCACCATGTTCGGCGCCGACAAGTTCGGCTACCAGCCCGACATGATCACCTGTGCCAAGGGCATGACCTCGGGCTACTCCCCGATCGGCGCCACGATCATCTCGGACCGCATCGCCGAGCCGTTCTACAAGGGCGACAACACCTTCCTGCACGGCTACACCTTCGGCGGCCACCCGGTGTCCTCCGCGGTGGCGCTGGCCAACCTCGACATCTTCGAGCGCGAGGGCCTCAACCAGCACGTGCTCGACAACGAGTCGCGCTTCCTCGGCACCCTGAACAAGCTGCGCGACCTGCCGATCGTCGGCGACGTCCGCGGCAACGGCTACTTCTACGGCATCGAGCTCGTGAAGGACAAGGCCACCAAGGAGTCGTTCAACGACGACGAGGTCGAGCGCGTCCTCTACGGCTTCCTGTCGAAGGCGCTCTTCGACAACGGCCTGTACTGCCGCGCCGACGACCGTGGCGACCCGGTCGTCCAGCTGGCCCCGCCGCTGATCTCCGACCAGTCGACCTTCGACGAGATCGAGCAGATCCTGCGGGTCAGCCTCACCGACGCGTGGGCGAAGATCTGAGCCTCCTCCCACCCTCCGCCAGGGCGGTCCCGGTCCACCGGGGCCGCCCTTCGGCGTGTCCGGCCCCCGGATACCGGATCCGACCGCCGGAATGACGGTGATTTGCCCGGGGATGGGCCAGTGTGCCGCAACCGCACCCCGACCTGTTCGTTCTAATCTGACGACTGTCATATCCCGACAAGGCACCAGGACGGTTCTCCATGTCAGCGGCCCCGCCAGACAACGACGTGCTGTGGGCCCGAGGGATCGTCAAGTCCCAGCACGGCACACCCGCCCTGCGCGGAGTCTCGCTCGCCGTCCGGGAGGGCGAAGTGCTCGCCGTGACCGGGCCCCGCGGCTCCGGCAAGAGCACCCTGCTCGGCTGCCTCTCCGCCCAGCTGCCGGTCGACGAGGGCGAGATCTGGTTCCACAGCTCTCCCGTGCACACCCTCGGCCGCCTCGGCCGTGAGAAGCTCCGCCGCGAACGCTTCGGCTGGGTCGGCTCCGAACCTCACCTGGTGCCGGAACTGACGGCCCGCGAGAACACCGCCCTCCCGCTGCTGCTCGCCGGCACCGGCCACCGCGCCGCGTACACCGCCGCCTCCGAGTGGCTCGAACGGCTCGACGTCGCCGACTGCGCCGCCCGCCGCCCCGCCGAGCTGACCCAGGCCCAGCGCCAGCGGATCGCCGTCGCCCGGGCCCTCGCACCGCTGCCGCGGGTGGTCTTCGCCGACGACCCGGGCGCCCCGCTGCACCGCGAGGAGCGCGAGCAGGTGCTGCGGATACTGGCCAGCGCCGCCCGCTCGCACAACCTCACCATGCTCCTGGCCACCCACGACCCGGAGCCGGCCGGCCAGGCCGACCGTACCCTCACCCTCATCGACGGCCGGATCGCCGGCCCGGCGAGCAGCACGGCCGGCCCCGCCGCGGGCACCACCATCGCAGGCGCCACCGGCTCCACGGCCACCGGCTCCACCGCCGTCACGGCCGCGCGCTGAGAGCGGAGAGAACGACGTGTTCCCACTCCGACTGGTCAGGGGCTACCGGGCACTCGACCTGGTCCGCTGGCTGCTCACCGCGGCCGCCGCCGCGACGGCCGCCGCCTTCCTGCTCCGCTCCCTCGGCCGGGCCCTCGGCGAACCCTCCGCCACCTCGGTGCCCCGGCTGCTGTGGTGCCTGCCCGCGCTGGCCGCGGTCGGCTGGCTCTCCGCCGCCGCCGCCCGCGCCGTGCCCGTCCAGCACCCCGAGCGGATCGCCGGCCTCGCCGCGGCCGGCTACGGCCCCGTCCGCATCCGGCTGCTGATCGCCGTCGAGACGGCGCTCGCCGCCGCCCTCGGCAGCGTGCTCGCCCTGCTGCTCTTCCTCGTCCTGCGCAACGACATCGCCGGGCCCGGGCTCGCCGCCGACGTCGGCCTCGGCAGCTCGCTGCCGGCCGCCGCGCCGGTCACCCTGCTCGTCCTCGTGCCGCTGGTGGCCGGCTGCGCGGCCGCCGCGGCCGTCCCGCTGACCGACGCCCTGCCGGGCCGGACCGCCGTGCCCCACAGCACCGGCTTCCACCCGGTGCGGATCGCCGTACCCACCGGACTCACCGTCGTCGGCATGGCCCTGGAGCTGTACGGACTGCGGCCCGGCGCCGAACAGGACGGCCGGCCCGTCGAACTCCCCGCCCACCTCGGATCGGTCGGTACCGCCGCACTGACCGGCTGGGCGTTCACCGCGCTCGGGCTCGCCCTGCTCACCGCACCGCTGCTGGCGCTCGCCGGCCGGCTGCTCGCCCTGCGCCGGCCCGGCCCGGTGCGGCTGCTCGCCGCCCGGTCGCTCACCGCGGAGGCCCGGCCGCTCGCCGGTCCGCTCGCGGTGCTCGTCCTCGGCCTCGCCGTGCTCCTCGCGGCCCTCGCCTACGGCGACGAGCCCGACCTGCCGGTCCGGGCGGCCGTCCTCCTGGTCACCGGCTGCGCGGTCGGCGCGGTGGTGGCCCGCGCCCTGGAGATCCGCGCGGCCCGGCGCGAGGTGACCGCCTCGCTGGTCCGGCTCGGCGCCGAGCCGGCGACGCTGCGCGCCGCGGTCGCCGTCCGCGCCGCCGCTGCCGCCGGCGCACTGCTGATCACCGGCGGTCTGACCGCCCTCTTCGCGGCGGCCTGCCTGGTCTGAGACCGGACGACGGAAGGGCGGTGGACACCCGTCGGGTGTCCACCGCCCTTCCGTTCCTCCGGTGCCCGGTCAGCCCGCGGCGGCCAGCTGGCCGCAGGCGCCGTCGATCTCCTGGCCACGGGTGTCGCGGACGGTCGTCGGCACCCCGTGCGCCTGCAGCCGCCGGACGAACTCACGCTCGTCCTCCGGGCGGGACGCCGTCCACTTGGACCCGGGCGTCGGGTTCAGCGGGATCAGGTTCACGTGCACCCGGCGGTTCTTGATCAGCCGGCCGAGCAGGTCGGCCCGCCACGCCTGGTCGTTGATGTCCTTGATCAGCGCGTACTCGATGGAGATCCGGCGGCCGGACTTGTCCGCGTAGTTCCACGCGGCCTCCAGCACCTCGTCGACCTTCCACCGGGTGTTCACCGGCACCAGCTCGTCGCGCAGCTCGTCGTCGGGCGCGTGCAGGGACAGCGCCAGACGGCAGCTGAGGCCCTCGTCGGCGAAGCGGTACATGGCGGGCACCAGGCCGACCGTGGAGACGGTGATGCCGCGCTGCGAGAGGCCGAAGCCGTCCGGTGCCGGGTCGGTGAGCCGGCGGACCGCGGCGAGCACCCGGTTGTAGTTGGCCAGCGGCTCGCCCATGCCCATGAAGACCACGTTGGAGAGCCGGGCCTCGCCACCGGGGACGGCACCGCTCTTCAGGTCCCGCATGCCCGAGGCGATCTGCTCCACGATCTCCGCGGTCGACAGGTTACGGGTCAGACCCGCCTGACCGGTGGCGCAGAAGGGGCAGTTCATACCGCAGCCGGCCTGCGAGCTGATGCACATGGTGACCCGGTCCGGGTAGCGCATCAGCACCGACTCGACCAGGGTGCCGTCGAAGAGCTTCCACAGCGTCTTGCGGGTCGCGTCGTCGTCGCAGGAGACGTGCCGGACCACCGACATCAGCTCCGGCAGCAGGCTCTCGGTGAGCTTCCCGCGGCTGCCCGCCGGGATGTCCGTCCAGGTCGCCGGGTCGTCGGACAGCCGGCCGAAGTAGTGGTTGGACAGCTGCTTGGCGCGGAACGGCTGCTCGCCCAGCTCGGCGACGGCCTCCTTGCGCTCGGCGGGGCTGAGGTCGGCGAGGTGTCGCGGGGGCTTAGCGCCGCGCGGCGCGACGAAGGTCAGTTCTCCGGGCTTAGGCATGGTGCATCCAGTGTCGCAGATCCCCAACGTTGGCCCAGCTCCCACTTGGGGAGTGGCATTCGGCCTCGGCCGTCATCTGTCATCGTTGGCCGCCCTCGCACGGCCCACAGACGGCCCGGTGAGGCCCAGATCCTGCGTTGCATCTACACCGGTCGGCGTGGGTACGCCCCGTGGCAAGCGGCACCTGTCGCCGATCGCCAGCACGACCTGCGCCTGGAGAACCCTTGCCTATGCCTACCTTCACGCTCGACACCAACTGCCTCATAGCGTTGGAAGAGCGCCGGCATGAAGCGGCTGCCGTCAACGAGCTGGTGGCGCGCCACCGGGCGGGAGCCAGCTTGGTACGCGTGGTGGCGACAACGGCGGCAGAGAACCAGCGAGACGGAACCGTGTTGGACAACTTCGCCGGTTTCCAGGAACGCCTTCACAAGCTTGGCCTGGAAGATCTGGAGATTCTTCGCCCGGTGTGCGTGCTCGATCTGAGCTACCTGGACTGGTGCGTCCTCGCCCATGACGAGGCTGAGGCGGAGGCTCGTAATCTCCACTCGGTCCTGTTTCCGACTGCACCGTTCGACTATGTCGATGCGGTACCTCTCGGGCTCGATGGCCAGGCCAGGGAGCAGGCCGAACGTAAGTGGCGCAACCAGCAGCTGGACGTGATGGTGCTCCACACCCACATCATGGCTCGCGCCGACGTATTCGTGACGTCGGACAAGAACTTCCGAAAGACGTCCAAGCAGGCGAGGCTGGCGGCTCTGGGGGCATCCTTGATTCTCACCCCGTCCGACGCTGCCAGCTACGACCGCCCGCCTACCACCTGAGCTTGGGAATCAGCAGTGTCCCCGCCACGAACTAACCCCTGAGCTGGGCGAACATCACCTGCAAGCCCTCTTCGTGCGCTCGCCCTTCCCGCCACTTACGGCGACTGACCGCCCGATCTGGTACTCATCTGGTACGGCCGTCAGCTCACTCGTAGACAGTGGCTGCTCCGAGGGCACGGGCGAAGAAGCCCCAGTCGCCGTCAGCAGGCATCTCGCGCTTGAAGTTGCGGTACCAGCCGGGCGAATCCTCGACCCAGCTGGCAAGGGCCTCCAGGAAGCGATCGAGCGTCGCGTTCTCCCACTCGGCGCCCCGTTCAAGGTACTCGGAGTGGAGATCACGGATGAATGCCGCGAGGTCTTCCCGGCTTTCGACTCGGTCTTCGGGCGTTATGCGGGCACCGTATCGCGCTCCCGGCGGAGCAGCTTGGCTGGCCTGCGGCCACGGCCGGGCTGAGCGGGTGGTTCCCTCCTCGATCGGGCAGCTTCGCCGCACCCGGGTTCTCCAGGGGCCGCTAAGGCTCACTTCGTGACGCTTGCGCTCGGCCTTGGCGGCCCCTGGAGGTTCCGGGTACGCCCATGGGGGGTCAGATCGAGGAGGGGGGCCGCCCGCGACCCGAACTCGACCCAGGCATCGACTACTTGGCTCCAGGAAGAAACGATCGAGCGATTTCTGGAACCGACGGGCGCAATGCAGGAAAAGCTACGAGCGCCACCATCACAGCCGGAACCAGCGACCATGGCGCCTCAACGCCATACGGCTTGCCATATACCGTACCGGCCCAACCGGCCAGGGCGACAAAAGCGAAGCCCACTACCGTGCGACATGCGGATAGCAGCGTGGCGTGGTCCCGAACGGGTTCGAGTCCCTCTAGATCACCATCCGGCAGCAACGCACCAAGCCTCCCTTGGGCATATTTTTCGGCAATATGCGTAAGCATGCGGGCCAATTCTTTGCATGCAATCTCAGGGTTCACGTCAACGGACTCCTCCACACGCCGCAACGAGGCGACCACCAAACGAGCATGCACGGTCAGAGCCTGTCGCCGGTGCGATCGCCTGGGCATCGTGCCGCGCCTCAATGGACCCTGAAGTATCCCCCTCTCAACCGATCTAATCCTAGAAGAAAGGAGCTGCATGATTACCGCATCGCGAGGAGCAGTCTGGCGATATGCGGCACCGCACGATTGAATTGCCGCGGAGATCTTTGCTATCAATCTATAGGTGCTGCGATCTTCAGTTCTGCCGAGAGGCATAGATGTGCGCAGCACCACATAGGACGACACCGGCAGCAAGAATTGCCAAACGATCGAGCCGACAATATTCCCATGGAAAGGATTTAGCCAGATAAGCCAGGAGGGGAAGGATCCAGGGTGTCGCATGACAATAAGCGGGGCGGCATACCCAAAAACAATCATCGGCACAGCCATCAACAAGTATGAACATAGCCTACGGAACCGCCCAAAATGATAGGCCGCCAGCGCCCAGCGCACGGATACCGGAACCCTTTCCGAAATATCCATGGCGTGAAGAACGAAGTTCCAAAAAAGAACAGAATTACGAACGGAAGCCCGCGCACGCCTTCGAAGGCGCCGCAACATGCGATCTCTGATCCCCACTCTTCCTACTCTCCCCACCAGCCCGACCTCCCCCAGACGGCACGATCATGCTGGCATCTTCCAGTACGCGTGCGGCTAGTGAAGCGGCTTTGCGCTGTTCGTAGCTGCGAGGGGGAGAAGAAGCCTCGCCAAGCCGGTGGGAACGCCTCTGCGTCTGCTTTGAGTTGACCTAGACTGGCGCGCACCAGTTATGGAGGGCGGGAGAGTGCGAAAGGCCATGGGAGAGAAGACCGACCGGGTGGAGCGAACCGTCCGTGAATGGATCAGCTCCGGCGAGCTGGCCGGCGGCGCGAAGCTGCCGTCCGAGCGCACACTGTCGGCCGATCTTGGCGTCGGACGGACGACAGTCCGGCTGGTTTTGGCGAAACTCGCCGCCGAGGGCCTGGTAGTTGCCCAGCATGGAAGCGGCTACTACGTCAGCACCAGCAACCCGGAGGGGCACGTGACAGTCAAGGCACCACACGGGGAGCTTGAGCCGTGGCGCATCCATGGTGAGCGGCTGGTCTACGACAACGAGTGGGTGAAGCTCGCCCTGGTGGATGTCGAACCCCCCGGCGTCGAGCGCTTCGAGCACCACGTCGTACGGCTTCAGCACGTCGCCATCACGGCGGTGGTGGACGACCAAGACCGCGTCCTGATGCTCTGGCGCTACCGCTTCGTACCGGGCCGCTTCGGCTGGGAGCTCCCCGGCGGCATCGTGGACGCTGGCGAGGAGCCTGCCGCCGCCGCCGCTCGGGAGGTGGAGGAGGAGACCGGCTGGCGGCCCGGCAGCATCGAGCACGTAGTCACCTACCAGCCCATGGTGGGGATGGTGGACTCCCCTCACGAGATCTTCGTAGCCCGGGGAGCCACCCTAGTCGGGGAGCCGACGGACGCCGAGGAAGCCGGACGGATCGAGTGGATTCCTCTCGCCGAAGTCCCGGGCCTGATCGCCCGGGATGAGCTGCTGGGGTCGGGAACGCTCGTCGCCCTGCTTCACCTGCTGGCCAGCCGCTCTCAACGGCCTACAGGCGCCCGGTAAGACCTTCAATCCGCCTCCTGTGCCGGACTGACCCTGTTCGGTTCGCCAGGAGGCGGGCCTGTTGCAAATGCTCCTTCGCCTGTCCGAACTCCCCTCGCACCAGGTGCGCTTGCGCCAGATCGCAGCGCAGGCCGGCCGTTGCCCTCGTGAACGCCGGGTCCATCCGCTCAAGGGCTACGTAGAGCTCCGCCAGGGCAGCTTCCTCCCCCAGCATGGCAAGCGCATTCCCGCGCCATCGGGCCAGGTGATTGGCGTTGAGGAAGATGCTCAGCATGTCCGGATCGCGCGCCTCGTCACCAGCCGGTAGCACCAACGCAGCGCGGTCAATCGCATGGCGGCAGTCACCCGCCAGGCCCGCCTTCGCACATAGCTCTGCCTCCGCCGCATACAGCCACGCTGCAAGCCGCGGGGAGACCTTAGTTCCTCCGACCCGCTGGGCATCGCGTACCAGATCCACCGCCATCTCCGGGCGCCCTGCGTCGGCGAGCACGTACGCCTGCTCCGCCATCGCGTGAGCGAGGTACATCGGCTGCTCAGCCTCTGCCGCCGCGCGCTTGCCCAGTTCGTAGTGGCGCCAGGCCCGCTCCACTGCCCCCACGTCGAGCGCCTGCCAGGCGGCGAGCGTGGCCGCCCCCGCCAGGGCCGTAGCCACGGGCCGCCGAGCGTCAGGGAGCACTGCAAAGGTCAGCGCGTCCTCCAGCGCATCCAGGTGCGCACGCATCTGGTCGACTAGCGCCGCCGCACCCATCTGGCGATCAAAGCTCCGCAGTAACTCGGTCTGGTTCAGCAGGGTGTCCACCATGCCGAGGCTGAGTCCCCGGGCTGAGTCGATCCGACCGAGCAGATCGTCGTAGCCATCGGCAGTCGTCGGGGCGGGCTCAGGAGCTCCGAACAGCTCGTCGTCCGTCTTCCCGAACAGCGCCCGCAGGATGGCGGCATACGTGCCAGAGACAGTCCTGCGACCGTTCTCCCACTCCGAGATGTAGACCTTCAAGCTGGTCGGCGAGGCCACATCGATGAGGCGTCGCTCGGCATACCGGACGATCTCCCGCACCAGCCGGTCCTGCGACCAGCCGCGCTCCTTGCGGGCCTGACGTAGCCGCTCTGCCATGCACTCCCCCTGCCCTGGTGATGCCCGTTCCACCTCAGCATCCTGCAGAACCGACGCGCACATGACGGGTTAACAAAACTGGGTTAACCCCAGCTGCCTACCGGGCCGTTGGCCTACGTCGTTCCATAGAGATACGGCCGGAACTGACAGACCGACAGAGAAGCGCTTGACACTGGTGCGCACCAGTTGCCATCCTGCTGGTGCGCACCAGTTGAACGACGGTCCGCCCCCACGGGGGTGCCCGTAAGAGTCCAGGTAGACGCAGTAGGAGCGGCGCCCTAACCGCCAAGAAAGACCGCCGCTCCATGCCCCAGTGAAGGGAGTTCCATCATGCCCGTTTCGCTTGCTCGCCAGCCACTGTCGGCCGGCCCCATCCGCCACCAGGTCGACGTGTTCGGCGACCCGGACACGGCCGAGAGCGCGCCGCGTGTGGCGGTCCAGCTCACGATCAACCTGACGTTCGCGGAGATCATGGGCCGCCTGCTGTTCACGCCCGGGTCGATGCTCATGCGGGAGGACCTGGAGGGGCCGAGCGAGGCCCGCATCCTGGAGTGCCTGTGGTTCGGCCTGACCCAGACCGACATCGGCGCCGCCGAGGACTTCGCCGAGATGGCGATGGACGTCTACACCGGCCGCCGGTCCTCGAACCTGCTGGACTTCGCGGTCCGCCTCGGCCAGGTGATCACGCACCTGTTCGGCGTGACCGCCCCCGAGCCGCCCGCCACGCTCGCGGCCTCCCAGGTGCTGATCGGCCGGGGCGGAGTGCGCGCATGAGCACCGCATCTCTGTCACAGGCCGCACTTCTCGCAGAGCTGGCCGGGTACGGCTCGGACGAACCGCTGCGGGTCGTCCAGGTCGCCCGGGCGCTGGGCGTCTCGGACGAGACCGCGTACCGCGAGGTCCGCTCGGGGCGGCTGCCGTCCTACCGGGTGGGCACGGGCCGGGGCACGATCCGCATCCAGCGGGAGGCGTTCCGCGCCTACCTCAAGGCCCGGGGCATCCCGGTGGGTGTGCTGGGGGTGGCCCGGTGAGCGCCGACCGCGCCGTTCACGGCAACGCCCGCCTGCGGACCGCCCTGGTGGCCTCCGGGCTGACGATCGAGGCGGTGGCCCGCGAGGTGGGCACCGACCCGCGCACGGTGGAGCGCTGGCTGAACGAGCCGGGCCGCACCCCCTACGCCCGGCACGCCCACGCGGTGGCCAGGATGCTGCACGCCGACCCGTACCGGCTGTGGCCGACCCTGGGCACCCGGCACAAGGCCACCCCGGCGCCCCGGGACGAGTTGCTGACCTGGTACCCGACGCGCGCCGCCGTCCCGGCCGCCCTGTGGTCGCAGGTGCCGCGCGGCGCCGGGGACCGGATCGACCTCGCCCTGTCCTGCGGGCTGTTCCTGCTGGACGCGGTGCCCGACCTGGTGGTCCTGCTCACGGACCGGGCCGCCGCCGGGGTGCGGGTGCGGATCGCGCTGCCGGACCCGACGCTCGCGGCGACCCACGCCGAGGCGACCCGGCTGCTGCTGGTGGAGGACCTGTTCGCCGACCTGCACGCGGTGCCGGGCGTGCGGATAGCCCGGCACGGCGGCATCGCCAACGACGTCGTCCGCGCGGACGACCAGATGCTGGTGATGCCCCGAGTGGACGGCTGCCCGCCGGCCGCCGCCCCGGTCCTGCACCTGACGCGGCTGGAGGCCGCGCCGCTCACCGGCGCCTACCTGCTGGGCCTGGACCACGTGTTCACCACCGCCCTGCCCACCGTGCGCACCCGCCCGCTGGCCGCCGCCTGACCGCCGTACCCGCACCGCCCACCGGGTGTACCCGGAACCGTTCCCGCCCCGTACCCACACCGGGTACACCGCCCGGCCCGACCACCGGGTCGGCCGGGCAGCACACCCGGCCCGACCTGCCCGCTATCCGTACCGGGTACGGCGGGAACGCCCCGAGTACGCGTACCCGACCGGCCAGTGAGCACCCGGTGAGCACCGGTGAGCGCCCACCGGCCGGGGGTGGGCACCCGCCGCCGATCGATGAGCGCCCACCCCCGAACCCGTGAGCACCGACCGGCCCGCCGTGAGCGGGCGGGTGGCCTCTTCTGAGCACCCGCCACGCACCGTTGAGCGGCCACCAGTCGGGCGGTGAGCACCGGCCGCCGGGCGGTGAGCACCCACCGCGATCGGGTGAGCGATCGGCCGACCGCCAGCCCGACTCCCGTCAAGGAAACAGCGCTTCTCCGGCCCCGCCCCGACCGGCCGACGGTCGCCCTCCGGCCTGCACCGATCCGCCGATCCACCACCCGATCGATCGGCCGCCCCCTCGCCACCCGGCGGGCGGCCGGAGCAGCGCTTTCTCCTCGGCACACCCGCCCGACCGCCGCACAACCCGTGAGGCCAGCCGATGCGCGACCCGCCACCCGACCGCCGCCCGATCGGACCCGACCGACCGCCGACTTGGAGATCCGCCGATGAGCCCAGAACTCCACCTGATCCACCAGACCGACGATCGACCAACCCGGGCGGCCAACCCGCTCTACGACCCCGCCCCCGGCGTGGACCGCCCGACCCGGCCCGGGCCGGTCCCCGACCCCGAGGTGTTCTGCGGGTGGGTCGGCGAGACCGTCCGCGCCCTGGACCCGACCACCGAGGCCGACCCCGTCGGGGTGCTGGTGAACCTGCTCTCCGCGGGCGGCGCCGTGATCGGCCCCGGCCCGTTCCTGTGGATCGGCAACGACCGCCACCCCGCCCTGATCTGGGCCCTGACCGTGGGCGCGACCGCCGCCGGCCGCAAGGGCGCCGCCTCCAACACCGTGCGCCGCCTGCTCAAGGCCGCCGTCCCCGAGTTCGTCGCGGACAACACCCCCTCCGGCCTGTCCTCCGGCGAGGGCCTGATCGAAGCCGTCCGCGACGGCGGCCCCGACCCCAAGACCGGCAAGGACACCGAAGGCGTCACCGACAAGCGCCTGTGGGTCGTGGAGTCCGAGTACGGCATCACCATGGCCCGCGCCCGCCGCGAAGGTTCCTCGCTGGGCGGTGTGCTGCGGCAGGCGTGGAACGGCGAGGACCTCGGCGTGATGAACCGCCAGGCCATGCACGCCACCGCCCCGCACATTGCCCTGATCGGCCACATCTCCCCGCGCGAACTGCGCGCCAAGATGCAGGACTCCGAACTGGCCGGAGGCACCTACAACCGCTTCCTGCCGGTCTTCGTGCACCGCAATCTGCTGCTGCCGGACGCCGCGGGCGCCTCCGAGGACCTGGTGACCAACCTCGCCGGTGCCTGGCGGACCGTCCTGGCGGACGCGCGCCGCGTCGGCGAGGTCAAGCTCACCGAGCAGGCCGCGCAGCTCTGGCGGGAGGAGGTGTATCCGGCGCTGTCCGGCGGCGAGGACGACGACGGACCGCTGGCGGAGTTCACCGCCCGCGCCGCCCCCTACGCCAAGCGGACCGCCATGGTCTACGCCCTGCTCGACCGCAAGCCCTGCATCCAAGAACAGCACCTGCGCGCGGCGTGGGCGCTCATCCGCTACGCCCGGGCCAGCGCCGCCCACATCCTCGGCGCCGCCGCCGGCGGCACCGGTGACCCGAACCTGGACAAGCTCGCGGCGGCCGTCAAGGCGGCCGGGCCCGGCGGGCTGACCCAGTCCGAGGTCCAGGTCATGTTCAAACGGCAGAACGCCACCTGGCGCGGCGAGCTGACCGCCCGGCTCTGCCAGCTCCCCGGCTTCACCGCCGCCCCCGTCCAGGGCAGCGGACGACACCAGACCGTCTACCTCTACGCCCCCGGCGACGACTGACCCCCGGTCCGGAAAGGTCGGAAAGGTCGGAAAGCCCCCTGACCAGCAAAAACACCGGGCGGAAAGTGGTCCGGAAAGGTCCGGAAAGCCCCCGAGCCCCTCCGGCCCGCACCCTTCGCGGACCCCTTTCCGGACCTTTCCGGACCACTTTCCGCCACCCAAAACCGCAGGTCAGACCCCTTTACGACCTTTCCGACCTTTCCGGACCACCCCCGAAGACAGGAGACCACCATGACCCCCGACCCCAGCAGGCCCGAACCGTCCAGAAAACTAGACACCCCCATCCCACGGCCGACCGAGCCGCGGGCCCGCTCCCCACCATCACCGCTCTTAAGAGCCCACCCCGCCCCCGGCTCATGCGACCACCAGGCCGGCGGGGCGGGGCCAGAGAAAGCGCCTTCCCTGGCCCTCCTGCCCGCCAGCCCACCACTGCCCGTGACCGCCACCCGGCGCCCATGCACTCCACCGCCGGGTGTCAGACACCCCGGACGGCAACCGGCCCCATTTCCCCGGGTAACGCGCGCGCGAGGGCCGTCAGACAGTGTCTGACACTCCGTCTGACACCCCGCCCGGCGACCCAGACACCCCGACCTGACACCGGTCACCGCGCCTCCAGGTGTCAGACACCCTCGCAGCGCCCAACCTGACACCCACCGACAACGAGAGACGATCACGCAGAGCTACCGGGTAATGGCTACTGGGGCGCACCCCAGTAGCCCGAAACGGCTCCCAGGGGCCTAAAACCGGGCTCACCCCGGGGATTCCCCACTACCCAGTACCCAGTAGCCCGCACGGAACGTGACCATCGCCAGTGACTGGCGCCAGTCGCCGACCGTCACCCGGCCTCCCGAAATCCCGGGTAACGCGCGCGAGCCGACTGGCACCCCGACAGGCACCCAGCACTGTCGCCGGGCTTGTCACTTGTCACTTGTTGTGCGGCTCCCCCATCCACCGTCCCGGCACCGCACGAGACCACCCGCCACATCCGAGACGACAAGTGACAAGACAAGTGACAAGCCGCTCTGGCCGACCCGCGCACCTGTCACCTGTCACCTGTCACCTGTAGCCATCGGTGCTCCCAACAGTGCCCCCGCGGCCACGCACCCCCTGCGACCTGCGCCTTACAGGCGACAGACAGGTGACAGGCAACAGGCGACAGACACCCCCGCACGACAGGCAGCCCGACACCAGGACCAGCCGCCCGCGGCCCTCGAAAGGATCAACCCGTGTCCCACCCGCCGTCAGCTCTCAAGACCAGCCAGAGTCCGCGGTGGACCGCCCAATGCCCGCTAACGCTAGCGGGGCAGGCCGCTAACGTTAGCGGCCCCGATAGCGGCCCACAGGGTTGCCGACCAGGTGGTTAGCGGTTAGCAGCCGCACCAGCAGGCGCCCACGCTCGCTCGAAAAACAAGAGGAGCACTCCCCCTGGCCGCCGGTGCTCTTCTTGCTTTCAGGCAGCCAACCGGCACCCGCGACCCGCTCGGAAGAGCCAGCCCGCAGCAGGGGGGGACGCCAGGGAGGCAGGGAGTTCTCCCTCACCGCCTCCCTGACCCCGCCCACCCGCTCCAGCCAGCACAATCCGTCTCCCAGGGAGGCAGGGAGGCACCCCACAGGCAAGCCTCAGAGCATCCGGAACATGCCCCAACCGCCCTGCCTGAGCCTCCCTCTCGTCCTCATTCGGCAGGGCGACGGGCTGCTATCGATAGCGCACCCGGCCGCTATCGATAGCAGGGCCGATAGCGGGCAACCCACGACCTGACCAGGCACTTAGCAGATAGCGGGCCAGCCGGGCCAGCCGCTCAATCCGGCTCGCACCCACCCAGCGACCAGAGCGCCGGGGCGAGGCCGGGAACAGCGCCTTCCCCGGCCCCAGCCCCGCCGCACTGCCCTCCACCACTGCTTGGACCCATCGACCCGCGAGGAGAACGCAGCATGCCCCGCCGCACCGC
Source organism: Kitasatospora sp. DSM 101779 (assembly GCF_025655475.1). Classification (GTDB taxonomy): domain Bacteria; phylum Actinomycetota; class Actinomycetes; order Streptomycetales; family Streptomycetaceae; genus Kitasatospora. The sequence goes on from NZ_JAHTIK010000001.1 coordinate 2,969,623, forward strand.
CAGCGTCACCGCACTGCCCACCGCCCCATCGGCCGAACCCCTCACCCTGCCCGCACGGTTCCTCACCCCCGAGGACGTCGCCGCGCTGTTCGGCGTGCCCCTGGAGACCGTCTACCAGTGGCGCCGCAAGCGCACCGGTCCGCCCGGATTCCGCGCCGGCCGCCACGTCCGGTACCACCCCGACGCCGTCGCCCGGTGGGTCGCCGACCAGAGCAGCCCCGCTGCGTGATTCGCGCTACCGGTAGCGGCCCACCCCGCTACCGGTAGCACCCCCGCTAGCACCCCACACCCCACCTGAGCAGGCCGCTAGCAGCCAGCGGCCTACCCCAGTGCGCCCCAAAACAGGCTCAAAGCGGGCCCGCACGCGCCAACCCACACCCGCTACCCCCGAGGAGCAGGCCACCCATGGCCGGACACATCCAAGACCGCTGGTACAAGACCGAGATCGGCCCCGACGGCAAGCCCCGCCGCGTCCGCACCGACCGCTACGGCACCGGCTCTCGCTACCGGGCCCGCTACGTCGGCCCCGACGGAAACGAGAAGAGCAAGTCGTTCGCGGACCGGGAGCGCCGCCTCGCGGAGCAGTGGCTCGCCCAGGTCCGCGCCGACATGTCGCGGGGCCAGTACATCGACCCCAGGGCCGCCCGGACGACGTTCCAGCAGTTCGCGGAGCGATGGCTCAAGATGCAGACCACGGACCCTGCGACCCAGGTTCTCGTGGAGACCCACCTCCGGCTCCACGTCTTCCCCCGTATCGGGCGACGCCCTCTCGACTCCTTCCGCCCGTCCCACATCCAGGAGCTGGTCAAGGCACTGGAGGCCAGCCCGATCACTGGCGGGTACGCCCGGAACATCTACTCCGACGTGCGGGCGGTGCTCTCTGCCGCCGTGGACGACGGCCTGCTGAGCCGGAACCCCTGTGGAGCGAAGTCGGTCCGACCCCCGGCGGTTGAGACCCGGCGGGTCGTGCCCTGGCTCCCGGAGCAGGTGTTCGCGGTGCGGGCCGCGCTCCCGGAGCGGTACCGGGCGATGGCGAATCTCGGTGGCGGGTGCGGTCTCCGCCAGGGCGAGATCATCGGCCTGGCGGAGGACGACGCCCTGGACTTCGAGGCCGGCACGATCCGTGTCCTCCGTCAGGTGAAGCTCATCCGGGGGAAGGCAGTCTTCGCCCCTCCGAAGTGCAACAAGGAGCGTGACGTACCGCTCCCCCGGACGGTAGCCGCCGCTGTCCGCACCCACATGGACACGTACAAGCCAGTCCCCGTGACGCTCCCATGGAAGACCCCGGACGGGCCGAAGGTGACCTTCCGCCTTCTCTTCACCAACACCGCGGGCGGTCTGGTCTGGCGTAGCAACTTCAACCTCCAGGAGTGGAAGCCCGCCATCGCCGCCGCCGGCCTCATCCCGACTCCGCGCCGAGGCGAACCCTACGCACCCGCGCGGGAGCACGGCATGCACGCCCTCCGGCACTTCTACGCGTCGGTGCTGCTGGATGCCGGGGAGAGCCTCCGGGCCGTGAGTGACTACCTAGGACACGCCGATCCCGCCCTGACGCTGCGGGTCTATGCGCACCTCATGCCGAACAGCCAGGATCGCGCTCGGAAGGCCGTCGATCAGCTATTTGGACCTGCTGACGACTTTGAGCACTGACTCCGGCGCCTTCAGGCGCTCGACCACAGGCCCCAGGTCAGTAACGAATCACCGAGCCAGAGGCTCTGCCGGTCTTGGGCGGCCGTTGGTCAGATCTCCTCCCAGCGTTCCTGCTGTTCCCTGCTGTTCGGCCCGAATCCACGGGAATCGTCTTCTCCTTCGCCGCCCCAGAGATCGACTGTGCCGTCCACGAAGCCCGCGCTGAACATCATCGCCTCGGCAACATGCCGCATGTCGGCCTCCTCCAGGTAGTAGAGGACGTTCCGCAGCGACGACTGTTCCGCTCCGGCCAGGTTGGCCGCCACCATTAGGGCGGACCTGGCGGAACGATCCAGCTGGGCCCGTGCGTTCTGTGGATCGCCTTCGACAGTCCGGGCGAGTTCAAGCGCCTTGGCGAAGTCGACCTGCAAGTAGTCGTACCTGTCTGTCGGTACGTGCTTGATGCACTGCCACCGGAGCAGCCAGTCCCAGAGTGCCTCGACCCGGAAGACCAACCTGACTGCCGCCTCGCCCTCGCAGGATGGGGAAGCGGACCTCATCAGCGGCTCGTAGAGGTCCGCGCGATCCGCTGAGAGATCCACTCTTGCATTCTTCATGCGGACATCATGCAGAGGGGCCCACAAGGTGCCGGCAGTGGCTGCCTTGTTCCTGCTGGTGCCTTCGGCCGTAGGCGCCACTGAAGGGAAGTCCACCACCTGACGGCCCCGACACGGCCCAGGGAACACAGAAGGGCCCTCTCCTGGCGGAAAACCCGCTGGTAGAGGGCCCTTCTTGCGTCCGCCCGGTGCTGTTCTCCGGGCTTAGGCATGGTGCATCCAGTGTCGCAGATGCCGACTCGTCCTCGGCCCGGCGCCGTGGGTGCCCGGCTTTCGAAGGTGGGGAACGCCGCGAGCCCCGGGCGGTGGACGCCCGGGGCTCGCAGGGGGTGGAGCGGGTGGTGTGGCTCAGCCGCCGACGAAGACGGCGAGCAGCAGCCAGGCCACCGGGGCCGTCGGCAGCAGGGAGTCGAGCCGGTCCATGATGCCCCCGTGGCCCGGCAGCAGGGTGCCCATGTCCTTGATGCCCATGTCGCGCTTGATCATGGACTCGGCCAGGTCACCCAGGGTCGCGGTGACCGCCGCGCAGCCGCCCAGGATCAGGCCCTGCCACCAGGCACCGCCGTCGATCACGAACTCCATCAGCAGCGCGCCCGCGATCATCGACAGGCCGATTCCGCCGGCCAGGCCCTCGCGGGTCTTGCCGGGGCTGATCGTCGGCGCGAGCTTGTTCCGCCCGAACTTGTAGCCCACCGCGTACGCGCCGGTGTCACTGCAGATGGTGACCACGAGGAAGATCAGGATCCGCCAGGCCCCGTCGTCGGCGGCCAGCATCAGCGCCACGAAGGTCGCCAGGAACGGGACGTAGAAGGCGGTGAAGACACCGGCCGTTATGTCCCGCAGGTAGTTCTCCGGGGGCTTGCTCATCCGCCAGACCAGCACCGCGAGGCCGGTGAGCGCCAGCACGGCGGACGCCCACTGCCCGCCCGCGGTGTAGCCGACGAGCGGCATGGCCACCGCGCCGGCGATCAGCGGGACCATCGGCACGTGCACGCCCTTGGTCTCCGCCAGACGGGAGTTCAGCTCCCAGACGCCCACCGCGACGGCCGCGACCACGACCACCAGGAAGAGCGCCTTTACGAAGAACAGCGAGGCGACGATCACAGCGCCGAGGCCGACCCCCACGCCTATCGCGGCCGGCAGATTGCGGCCGCCGCGCTGCTTGCGGGGCTGCTGGTCGGTTGGGGCCACGGGTGTCTCCTGCGCGGGGGGCATGGTCCGATTCTGTGCCGCAGTGCCCCTTCGGTACACCACAGGCTGCTGCGAGTGACCCGTTCGGGGCCGACGGGGGCCGTCGGCACGGGGGCCACCCGCAGCAGAGAACTCGGTGGCGAGCGTTTCGGTTCCGCCCCGGATGCCCTGGGCGTCGGGGGCGTCGTTCATCAGACCTCGAGGAGCTCGGCTTCCTTGTGCTTCAGCAGCTCGTCGATCTGGGCCACGTAGCGGGCCGTGGTGTCGTCGAGCTCCTTCTCGCCGCGGCGGCCCTCGTCCTCGCCGACCTCGCCGTCCTTGATGAGCTTGTCGATGGCGTCCTTGGCCTTGCGGCGGATGGAGCGGATCGAGACCTTGGCGTCCTCGCCCTTGCCGCGCGCGACCTTGATGTACTCCTTGCGGCGCTCCTCCGTCAGCTGCGGGAACACCACGCGGATGATGGAGCCGTCGTTGGACGGGTTGACGCCGAGGTCCGAGTCGCGGATCGCGGTCTCGATGTTGCGCAGCGCGCTCTTGTCGAACGGCGTGATGACGGCCATCCGCGGCTCCGGCACGGAGAACGACGCGAGCTGGTTGATCGGCGTCAGGGCGCCGTAGTAGTCCGCGACGATCTTGTTGAACATCGCCGGGTGGGCACGGCCGGTCCGGATGGCGGCGAAGTCGTCCTTGGCGACGGCGACGGCCTTCTCCATCTTCTCCTCGGCCTCGAGGAGGGTCTCTTCGATCACTGTCTGCTCCCTGTCCGGTTCATCTGCTGTAGTCCCGTACCGGTGCCCCGGACGGCTGATTGCTGCTCAGGGCCGGGCGGCTTCCTGGCTGATGAGTGTGCCGATCTTCTCACCCTTCACCGCCCGGGCGATATTGCCCTCGGCCAGCAGCTCGAAGACCAGGATCGGCAGGTCGTTGTCCTTGCACAGGGTGATGGCCGTCAGGTCCGCCACCTTGAGGTCGCGGGCGATCACCTCGGTGTAGTCCAGCGAGTCGAACCGGACCGCCGCCGCATTGGTCCGCGGGTCGGAGTCGTAGACCCCGTCGACGCCGTTCTTGCCCATCAGCAGCACCTCGGCGTGGATCTCCAGCGCGCGCTGCACCGCGGTCGTGTCGGTGGAGAAGTACGGCATGCCCATACCGGCGCCAAAGATCACCACTCGGCCCTTCTCCAGGTGCCGCACCGCGCGCAGCGGCAGGTAGGGCTCGGCGACCTGGCCCATCGTGATGGCGGTCTGGACGCGGGTCTCGATGCCTTCCTTGATCAGGAAGTCCTGCAGCGCCAGGCAGTTCATCACGGTGCCAAGCATGCCCATGTAGTCCGAGCGGGCCCGGTCCATGCCGCGGACCTGCAGCTCGGCGCCGCGGAAGAAGTTGCCGCCGCCGATCACCACGGCCACCTCGGTGCCGGCGCGGACGACGGTGGCGATCTCGCGGGCGATGGCGTGCACCACGTCCGGGTCCACGCCGAGGCCGCCGCCGCCGGCGAAGGCCTCACCCGACAGCTTGAGCAGCACCCGGCGGCGCGAACCGTCCTGCGTGTCCCGGCCGGTCTCCAGCGTCTCCTGCATGGGCTTCTCCTTCTTCACCTGCGGACTCGCAGGGCTGCATGTGCTGCTCACAACACCGGGAGTGCGGTGCCCGGCTCTGTGCGTACACGCTGGGCGCGTACACGCGAGGAGGCCACTGCCGCGGGAACCGGTACGGTGTCCTGCACGGCAATGGCCTCCTCGTCGTTCATGGTGCCGACGCGCCCCCCGAGGGGTGCTGGAGAGCCCGATCGGCGCGTTCCCGGCCGCTGCTGCGGCCCGGCGCGCTTCCTACCTTAGGCCGGAAGCGCCGGGGAACGGATTCAGGCGCCGACGCGGAAGCGGACGAAGCGCTTGAGGGCGACGCCGTTCTCCTCGAGGACCTTGGCGACGGTCTTCTTGTTGTCCTTGGCGAACGCCTGCTCCAGAACGGAGTTCTCCTTGACGAAGCCGGTCACGCGGCCCTCGACGATCTTCGGCAGGGCAGCCTCGGGCTTGCCCTCCTCGCGAGCGGTGGCCTCGGCGACGCGGCGCTCGTTCTCGAGGTCCTCGGCCGGGATGTCCTCGCGGGAGAGGTACTTCGGCGCGAAGGCGGCGATGTGCTGCGCGACGTCCTTGGCGACCTCGGCGTTCTCCTTGTCGAGCTCGACGAGGACACCGATGGTCGGCGGGAGGTCCGGGTCGGACTTGTGCATGTAGACGCCGACGTAGCCGTCACCGTCGAACTGCGCGAAGCGACGGAAGACGATCTTCTCGCCCAGGGTCGCGTTGGCCTCGTCCACGAACTGCTGGACGGTCTGGCCGGCGGCGATCTCGGAGGCCAGGGCGGCCTCGAGGTCGGCCGGGGAGGTGGCGGCGACGTGCGCGGCGATCGCGTTGGCGACCTCGACGAACTTGCCACCCTTGGCGACAAAGTCGGTCTCGCAGTTCAGCTCGACCAGGACGCCGGCCTTGTTGCCCTCGGCGATCAGCGAGGCGACGGCGCCGTTGGAGGCGTCACGGCCCTCGCGCTTGGCCACGCCCTTCTGGCCCTTGATGCGGAGGAGCTCGACGGCCTTCTGGACGTCACCCTCGGCCTCGTCCAGGGCCTTCTTGCAGTCCATCATGCCGGCGCCGGTGAGCTCACGGAGCTTCTTGACGTCCGCGGCGGTGAAGTTCGCCATGGTGTGATCTCTTCTCACGTCTCGCGTGTCTGCGTGGGGTGGTGCCGGGGGCCGCTGGTTCGGCCCCGGCACGGGAGAGAGGGGCACCTACCGGTGTCGTACCCGGTGGGTGCCCCTCACCCTTGGTACGTCAGGCCTGCTCGGCCTCGGCGGCCGGAGCCTCGGCGGCGGGGGCCTCAGCGGCCGGCGCCTCGGCGGCCGGTGCCTCGGCGGCGGGGGCCTCGGCGGCCTTCTGGCCCTCGAGGATGTCCTTCTCCCAGTCGGCCAGCGGCTGGTCGGCGCCCGGCTCGGCCTTGGCGTCGCCCTTGGCGACACCGGCACGGGACTTCAGGCCCTCGGCGACGGCGTCGGCGATCACACGGGTCAGCAGGGTGACGGAACGGATCGCGTCATCGTTGCCCGGGATCTTGTAGTCGACCTCGTCGGGGTCGCAGTTGGTGTCGAGGATGGCGACGACCGGGATGTTGAGCTTCCGGGCCTCGCCGACCGCGATGTGCTCCTTCTTGGTGTCCACGATCCAGACGGCGCTGGGAACGCGCTGCATGTCGCGGATACCGCCGAGGGTCTTCTCCAGCTTGTCGTACTCACGCTGGAGGACCAGGAGCTCCTTCTTGGTGAGGCCGGAACCGGCCACATCCGTGAAGTCGATCTCGCTGAGCTCCTTGAGGCGCTGCAGACGCTTGTAGACGGTCGAGAAGTTGGTCAGCATGCCGCCGAGCCAGCGCTGGTTCACGTAGGGCATGCCCACGCGGGTGGCCTGCTCGGCGATGGCCTCCTGGGCCTGCTTCTTGGTGCCGACGAAGAGGATGCTGCCGCCGTGGGCAACGGTCTCCTTGACGAACTCGAAGGCGCGGTCGATGTAGTTCAGCGACTGCAGGAGGTCGATGATGTAGATGCCGTTGCGCTCCGTGAAGATGAAGCGCTTCATCTTCGGGTTCCAACGACGGGTCTGGTGACCGAAGTGGACGCCGCTCTCCAGCAGCTCCCGCATCGTGACGACGGCCATGGCCGTGCTCCTCAGTTTTACGCCCGGCGCGCCGCTCCGCGGAGGAGTCGGGGAACCGGGTCTCTCGGTTGTGTCCGCGACGGCCGGGTGACCGCCACGCCTGACGCCCCGGACGTGCCAAGCCGCCGCGGCCTGGGCGGCACTGGGCCGGCAGGCTCGGCGGACCGAGCGGCACTCGCACCGGACGGAGACCACGCCGACCCCTTGCGGGGCGGCCGCTCCACCAGTGGCGGGGCGTGCGAAGTCGACCCGGTGGACCGGGTCGCGTGTGAAGTGTACGGGAAGGCCCGAGTTGCGGGCGACTCCGGCGGTCCGGTGCACCGGGGCGGGCAGGGGCGAGCGGGGATCATTTCAGCGCGGCGTGAGACGGCGTTCACTCCCGGCCGGGCCCCGCTCCCCAGAGGTCCGGCGTTGTTCACCCTGCCGGGTGACAGCGGTTGTCCACAGGGCGGGGTTGTCCACAGGCCTTGTGGCGGGGCGCACGGTCCGGGCCCGCGGGGGCCAGCCTGGCCGGCATGAACCGTCCGATCCTTCTGCCGCGCCGGTGGCCACCGTCCTGCCGACCCCTGTCCTGGAAGTCCGTGTCCTGGCGGGCCCTGTCCTGGGAGTCCCTGTTCTGGAAGTCCGTGCCCTGGAAGTCCCTGTCCTGGAAGTCCGTGCCCTGGGAGCCCCTGTCCCGGCGGGCCCTGTTCCGTGGGTCTCCGCTGTCGCCGTCGCCCTCCCCGGAGGCGGTTGCTTCGTCGGGCCCGCTCCGGTGGGTCGGGAAGGCCTTCGGGGTGCGCCCCACGCAAGGCCGGGTCCTCACAGCCCGTCCGGCGCCGCCGCCCGCGCCGGACTACCGCGGCGGGCTGCTGCTTGCGCTGATGCTCGCCGGGACCGTCTCCCTGATGCTTCCGGCGGCGCAACCCGGGCCCGGCGGCCATCGTGCCGGCCGGCCGAGTGCGGTCCGACTGGTCGGTGCGGAGGCTTCGGATGCGGCTTTGAGGACAGCCGTCTGGCAGGACGGACAAGGGTCGGACGGCGTCCGACCCGATCAGGGTGCAACGCTCGGACAGGGTGCGCCGCCCGGGCAGGGTGGAACGCCCGGGCAGGGTGGCGGCCGGGTGTGGCCGGTGGGCGGGCCGTCTGCGCTGCTTCGTCGGTTCGAGCCGCCGCCCGCACGATGGGCGGCCGGGCATCGGGGCGTCGATGTTGCGGCGCCCGCCGGTACCTCGGTCCGGGCCGCCGCTCCCGGCGTCGTCTCGTTCTCCGGATCGGTGGCCGGGCGCCCGGTGGTCACGGTGACGCACCCGGCCTCCGGCAATCCCCCGCTGCGGACGACCTACCTGCCCGTCGAGGGCTCGGTCGCCGCTGGTACAGCCGTCGGCGCCGGCGAGGTCATCGGGACGCTCGCCGACAGCGGCCACCATTGCCCCGCCGGGAACTGCCTGCACTGGGGACTGCTGCGCGGCCCGCGCTACCTCGACCCGCTCGCCCTGCTCGGCACCGGCCGCGTCCGGCTGCTCCCGCTGGACCACCGCGCCTTCGGCAATCGCACTGGCAGTAACGGTGGCAGCCGGGCGGTGACTGCGAACCGGGCACCTCAGCCGGCGTCCCCCGAGGTGGAGTCCCCTGAGGCGGAGTCCGACTGTCGGCGGTCGACGGCCGGATCCGGAGCGGCGGCTGTCTGCGGGGCCGGCCTACCTGCGGTCGGAGCCCGCCAGCCCGTCCAGGGCCAGGGCGACGGCTGCGTCGGCGATCACCGCGGCCTCCTCCGGTGTGGCCCGCTCCGCCTGGCGCGAGGCCGAGTCGACCACGCCCTGCAGCAGCAGAGCGGCGAGGCGCGGATTCGCGTGGCCGAGCTCGGCCAGGGCTTCGACGACCAGGGTGACCAGGCCGCTGTGCGCCGCCCGGATCCGCTCGCGGGCCGCATCGTCCAGCTCCACCTCGGAGATAGCCGTCACCGCGAGGTGCCGCGGGTCGGCCGCCAGGTGCAGCTGCCCGCGGACGTACGCCTCCAGCCGGTCCCGAGCGTTGTCACACACGGCCATCCCCGCCTCGATCTCGGCGGTCCAGAGCGGGAGGTCGACAGCGCAGAGCTCCTCCACCACGGCCGCCCGGGAGCGGAAGTACTCGTACACGGAAGACCGCGCCAGCCCCGTCCGGGCGGCGAGGGCCGCGAAGGTCAAGGCCTCCCGGCCACCCTCGGCGAGCAGCAGGCGGGCGGCGTCCAGGAGGGCGGCCCGCTGCAACTGGCGATGCTCGGCCACCGTGGCGGCCCTGATCTTCGGCACACCCCTACTGTACGGAGCCTTACGGCAGGGCCGACCGCCACCACGCGAACCTCCCGGCGCGCCCCGGCGCACAGCCCGATCCGCGCGCCGCGTCCCGACACGGCGCCACCCCGTCCAGTCCGATCCCGTCCAGTCCGATCCCGCCCGATTCGAGCCGGTCCGATTCGAGCCGGTCCGAACCTGTCCGGTCCGAACCGGTCTGCTGGCCACGCTCGACCCCGGCGTGGCCGCTGAGCAGCTGCCCGATCGCGTCAAGGGCGTCAGCGGACGTCCGAGAGCTTCGCCCGCAGTTGCAGCACCGACTTGGTGTGGATCTGGCTGACCCGGCTCTCGGTCACTCCGAGCACCTGACCGATCTCCGCCAGGGTGAGGCCCTCGTAGTAGTAGAGCGTCACCACCGTCTTCTCCCGTTCGGGCAGGGTGCTGACCGCGGTGGCGAGCAGGCGGCGGAGCTCGCGGTCCTCCGCGATCTCCACCGGATTGTCCGCGCCGGTGTCCTCCAGGGTGTCCATCAGCGTGAGGGCGTCGCCGCTCTCCCCGATGGGATGGATCAGCTCGTCGAGGGCCATCACGTTGGCGAGCGACAGCTGGCTGAAGATCGCGTGCAGATCCTCCAGCGTGATGCCCATCTCGGCGGCCACTTCGGGCTCGTGCGGCGTGCGCCGCAGCCGGGCCTCCAGGGTGGCGTACGTTCGCTCAACGGTCTTGGCCTTCTGCCGCACCGACCGGGGGATCCAGTCGAGCGCACGGAGTTCGTCGATGATCGCGCCACGGATCCGGCTGATCGCGTAGGTCTCGAACTTGATCGCGCGATCGATGTCGAACTTCTCGATAGCGTCGATCAGCCCGAACACCCCGGAGGACACGAAGTCGGCCTGTTCCACATTGGCCGGCAGGCCCACGCCCACCCGGCCCGCCACGTACTTGACCAGTGGCGAATAGTGCAGGATCAGCTGTTCACGGAGCCGCGGGTCCCCCGACTCCTTGTAGGAGCGCCAGAGCATCTCCAGCGCACTGCGCTCGGCGGGAACCTTCGCCGCACGGCCCCCCGAGGGCTGCTGACCGAGCCTCCCGGACGGCGACACCGCAGGCTGAGCCGCAGCGGGTGACACGGGTGGCTTGACGGGCGACGGCACCGGCTTGGTGGCCGTGATCTCCGGGTGGGGCACTGCCGATGTGCCCGGCTCGGGGTCAGCCGATCGGTGGCCGCCGGGCTCCGTGCGGACGTCGTCCGCCCTGCCCGAGTCCGTGGCGGAAACCGCCTGCGGTGTCGGCGGCTGCCCGGGTGTCGGAACCGTCGGGGTCGAGGTGGAGGTCGGCGTCGGCGTCGGGCGGACGGTTTTCGCTGCGGACGAGCCATTCCGGGCCTGGTCCGCTTCGGCCGGTTCCGGGTGGGCGGGCTCCCGGGGTGCCACCGGCCGTCCGACGGTCTCGACGCCGTCCGGCACCCGTTCGTGTCCTCCTCCCCCGCCGGGCGGACGCATCGGCACCGGCCGGACTGGGCCCGGCAGCCGTCGCGCCGCCGACCGCTCTGCACTCCCGGCTCCGCCGGAGCCCACGGTGCCGTCGGATCCGGCGCGGCGGGCGGTCGGCCAGCGCCCGTCCCCGCCCGACGCCGACGGCGTGCTCAGGGCCGCCGGGGGCTGGTCAGCGCGGGCATGGACACGGGCGTGGCTCGGCTCGGCCTCGTACTCGGTGATGCGTGCGCCGCCGCGGAAGGACCGCTCGCCTGCGCCGCCCTCGGCGGGGCGCCGTTGCTCGGGACGTGCCTCCGGGTACCGCTGGCGGGCCGCACCCAGCCGGGCTCTGTCCGTGCCGTCCGTGCGGTCCCTCAGCTCCGCGCGCTGCCACTCGTGCGACTGCGGACCGCAGGCCGCGTCCGGGGCCGTCGGCAGACCGACCGACCGTGCATGCGTGGTGGCCGCGGCGGACGGGACGGCCGGCGGACGGGCGGATGTCACGGGGTCGGCCGGCGCGCCCGACACCTCGGTCGATGCCGCGGCAGCAGGGCCCATGGGGGCGCGCGGCACCAGCGGCTGCGCCGGAGTGGGCGGGGCGGCGGGCGCCGCGGACGGCGTGGGTGCCGCCGGTCCGGGCCGCTGGGGCGGGGAGGGCGGGGCTCCTGCGCTGCGGGCGTCCTGCTGGCCTGGTGAGAGCGGCCGACCCGGTACGCGGGTCGGGCCCACCGACCGGGCGGGGTTCAACAGCGTCGGCCCCTGCGGTCCGAGGTCCGCCGCGGGACGGGCCCCGGCCCCAGCCCTTCCCGCAGACCGGGCGTCACCGGTCACCCTGTGTCCCGGAATGTTTGTGGGCATGCGTTGGTCTGCGCCGTTCTGCCGAGTCATGTGCTGATAGGGAAGCCACAAAGGAGCGTAGCGTGACCACGTCGCTGCGGTGTGCTACCGCCACTCGGTCGTCGCCCGATCCGGTGGCCCACCCGGCGCGTGCCCGCGACGCGCGCCGGGGTGTGTCGCGACCTTCAACGACGCCTCACCAGCCGCCAGTGGGCGCCGAATCGCTCGACGTAGCCGAGCGACACCAACTCGTACAGATGCTGCAGCACCGCATCCGGAGAAAGTCCTGCCTCCCGGGCGAGTCGGTCGACCGGTGCGCCGTCCGCGCATGCGGGTACGGCCTCCAGGACGCGGGCCACCGACGGCTCCAACAGGTCCCGGGGCAGGACCGGGCCGGACCGGGGTGGTGCGAGGTCGTCGCCGATCGCTCCGACGAGTTCGGCGATCTCGGCGGCGTCGGTCACCAGCGTGGCGCCGCCGCTGCGGATCAGCGCGTGCACACCGGCCGACAGCTCCGAGGTGACCGGTCCGGCGACGCCCATCGTGTGCCGGTTGAGGTCCCGCGCGCGCCGGGCAGTGCTCAGTGCTCCGCTGCGGACGGCCGCCTCGACGACGACGGTGCCACGGGTGAGCGCCGCTATGACGCGGTTCCGCAGGACGAAGCGGAAGCGGTTGGGGTGGACGCCCGGTGGCAGCTCGCTGACCAGCAGCCCCTGCTCGGAGATGCGGCGGATCAGCTCGGCGTTGCCGGGCGGGTAGCTCATGTCGACCCCGCAGGCGAGGACGCCGACGGTGGCACCGCCCACGGCGAGGGCACCCCGGTGTGCGGCCGAGTCGATCCCGTACGCCGCTCCGGACACCACCACCCAGCCGCGCTCGGCCAGTTGCGAGGCGATCTCGCCGGCGACGTGCGCACCGTAGGCGGTGCACGCCCGGGAGCCGACCAGGGCGACCGAGCGCAGGGCCAGCAATCGGAGTGACCCGGTGCCCCGCACCCAGAGGCCGACCGGCCGTCCCTCCTTGAGGTCGTCCAGCTGACTGGGCCATTCGGGATCGCCCGGAATGATGAACCGTCCGCCGTGGCCCCGGACGTGGCGGAGGTCTGCGACGGGATCGAGCGCCCCGCAGCGGGCCCGGTAGTCGGCGACCCGGCCCGGGTCGAGGCCGAGCGGTCCGGGATGCAACCGGCCTCGCACGACATCGACGACCGTGGTGGCGCCGAGCTCGCCGAGCCAACGCCCCATCACCGCATCGCCGGGTTCGATCAACCGGGTGAGGGCGGCCCTGGCCAGACGCTCGGGTGACGGGGGTGGAGCTCCGCCGGGCGGCGACTCCCGCGCCGCTTCGCCCGGCAGGCACGTGCGGGGGCGGACCTCCGCAGGCGCGTCCTCGATGTCGGCCGTGTGCGGCGAAGCCGTGGAGATGCCTCCGGTGCTCGTGCCGATGGTTCTGGTGCTGGTGGTGCTGTCCATGCCGGACTCCTCGGGAAGCTGCGCCGGTTCGGCGGGCCGTGCGGTCAGACGTCGGCGATGCACTCGCCGTGGTCGAGGTGGGTGTCACGCGGGAGTCGGGGGCGCTCGGCCATCGGGCCGCGGTGCACACCGGTCCGCAGGGCGAGGGCCGTCCGGACGTCGGACCGCCCGGGTCGGTCGCGGCCCGAGAGGTCGGCGATCGTCCAGGCCACCCGCAGCACCCGGTCGAGCCCGCGGGCCGTCAGCAGTCCACGTTCCAGGTCGCGTTCGGCGTCGGTGAGCGCGTCGGGCTGCAGTCGCCAGCGCGTCCGCAGCTCGTGACCGGGAACCTCCGCGTTGGTGCGCCACGGTGTCTCGGCGAGCCGGGCGGCCGCCCGTTGGCGGGCGGCCAGGACGCGGGAGGCCACCACGGCGGTGGTCTCGGCGGCGTTGTCGCGGGTCATCAGTTCGGCCCGCGAGACCGAGGTCACCTGGACCTGGAGGTCGACGCGGTCCAGCAGGGGGCCGGACAGTCTGGCCTGGTACCGGTTGACCATGGTCGGTGTGCACTCGCAGCCCTCGCCGCGGATCGAATGACGCCCGCACGGGCACGGGTTGGCCGCCAGGCAGAGCAGGAAGCGGGCCGGCAGGCGCATGGACCCGGCCGCGCGGGCGATCATCACCTCGCCGGACTCCAGCGGTTGCCGCAGGGCGTCGAGGACCCGCACCGGGAACTCGGGCGCCTCGTCCAGGAAGAGCACTCCGCGGTGGGCCAGGGAGACGGCCCCGGGTCGCGGCATCCCGCTGCCGCCTCCGACGATGGCGGGCATCGTCGTGGAGTGGTGCGGCGCGCAGTAGGGCGGGCTGTCGATGAGCGGCCGGTTGGGCGGCAGCAGTCCGGCGACCGAGTGCACGGCCGTCACCTCCAGCGCCTCCGTCTCGGTGAGCGGCGGGAGCAGCGAGGGCAGCCGCTCGGCCAGCATGGTCTTGCCCGCGCCTGGCGGCCCCTTGAGGTAGAGGTGGTGGCCGCCGGCGGCCGCGATCTCCAGGGCGTGGCGGGCCTCGTACTGGCCGGCGACGTCCGCGAGGTCGGGCCGGATCGCGTTCTCGGCTGCGATGTCGCGGACGCCGATGCCGGGCAGCAGCAGCCCGGCCAGGAGGGGGTCCGGCCGGCCGAGGAGCGTCTCCGGCTCGTCGTCGGGCGGGGTGGCGTCGGTGAGCAGGGCGATCAGTTGGCGCAGGCTGCGGACGCCCATCACGGAGACTCCCGGGACGAGGGAGGCCTCCGCCGCGGTCTGCTCCGCCACGACGACCTGGCGGTAACCCGCATCGGCCGCTGCGAGGACGGACGGCAGGACGCCCCGGACGGGCCGTACCCGGCCGTCCAGGCCCAGCTCGCCGATGATGAGGAGTTCGGCGATGACGGCAGGATCGATCCGGTCCGCGGCCGCCAGCACGGCGCACGCGACGGCCAGGTCGAAGCCGCTTCCGCTCTTCGGTACGGAGGCCGGGCTGAGGCCGACGGTGAGCTTGCGCTGCGGCCAGCTCTCTCCGCTGTTGACGACCGCGGCGCGGACCCGGTCGCGGGCCTCCGAGAGCGCCTTGTCGGGCAGTCCGACCAGGGTGAACGCGGCCACGCCGGGTTCGAGGTCGGCCTGGACCTCGACCACCACGCCGTCGACGCCGACGAGCGCGACCGAACAGGTGCGGGCGAAGGTCATCTCAGACCGCCCCTCGGAGGTGCTCGACCTGGGCAGCGCCCTTGAGCCGGTTGACGACGGCCACCAGGTCGATGCGGACACCGCCGGGCGGCGGTGGCGTCGGCGGGCCGGCACGGAGGACTGCCGCGTCCGGGGCGCACGTGGCGCCGCCCTTCGTCGCGGTCCGCTTCCGGGCCCGGCCCTTCCCGGCCACGGGCTTGTCGCCCGGCGCTTCGGCGTGTTCCCGGGCCGGCAGTTCCTGGGCCGACCGCTCCTGCTCCGACCGCTCCCGGGCCGGACTCCCGGTACGCCGCGCGGTCTTCATCCTCGGGCGCCCACCAGCGGCTTCCGCCGGCGCCGCGAGGTCCCGGTCCGAGCGATCCCGATCCGGGCAGTCCGGCCGTGGGAGCCCGTCCGCCGTCGACGGCGCGACCAGGCCGTCGCTCCGGGGCAGGTAGGTCACTCGCTCGGCGAGCAGTTCGAAGTAGGTGGGCCAGCGTTCGGCGAGCCATCGCTCGGCGAGTCTTCGCAGCCGGTCGGCCTTCGACCTGTCGATGCCCTCGGTGGGTTGCTGGAACGCGTTCTCCGAACGCGTCTTGACCTCGCAGATCGCGAGGGTGTCGCCGTCCAGCGCGACGATGTCGAGTTCACCCTCGGCGCACCGCCAGTTGCGTTCGAGGATGTGCAGGCCTTCGTGGGCGAGCCTGCGGGCGGCCACTTCTTCGCCGTAGCGGCCGAGACCGTTGTTGGGACTCTGCACGGCCATCACCTCCGTGCCAGGGAGGTTGCCGTGCGGGCCGTGGCGGGAGCGGTGCAGTGTCAGAACCTGTGGACAACCGGGGCCTGTGGATAACCCGGGTCCCCCTCAGGGGTGGCTTTCGGGAGCCGCTCTGGACACCGGGCGATCGGCCCGTCCATGCTCGGTGCTCCGGACGCGGCGATGCCCGCTGCCGACAGCCGATGCCGCCGATCGCTCTCGGCCGTGGCATCCGCGCCCGACAGGCGCGCCGGACGCCTCGCGGCTCAGTTGCCGAACGAGGCGTCGTCCGACGGCAGCTCCAGGTCGCTCTTCGCCAGCTCCTCGATGTTGACGTCCTTGAAGGTCAGGACCCGCACCTTGCGGACGAACCTGGCCGGCCGGTACATGTCCCAGACCCACGCATCCGCCATCGACACCTCGAAGAACACCTCGCCCTGCACCGAGTGGACCTGCAGGTCGTAGTCGTTCGTGAGGTAGAACCGTCGCTCGGTCTCGATCACGAATTTGAAGAGCCCGACGACGTCCCGGTACTCCCGGTAGAGCTTGAGCTCCATCTCGGTCTCGTACTTCTCGAGGTCTTCGGCACTCATCCAGGCGTCCCCTCACTCGTCACGTCCACCCCATTGTGGACCACCGCACCCGCCGTCAAAGCCGTACCGGCGGGACTGGCGGGCCTTCCGTGAGCAGCTGTTCGACCAGCTCGGCCAGGCCCACCGGGTAGACCGTCTCGGCGGTGGCGCGGAGCTCGTCGACCGTCCACCAGCGGGCGGCGAGCAGCTGGGCGTGCTCACCGTCCCCGCCACTCACCGGGCCGGCACTCGCCCCGCCGCCACCAGTCGTGCCGGTGGTCGCCGGTTCGGGACCTGCCGCCCCGGCGTCGACGAGGCCGAAGGCGTCCGGCTCGGCCTCGGTCCGGGCCAGGTGGAACCACTGTTCCTGCTCGTACGCCTGCCCCCGGAAGGAGAACGACACCATGCCGTACGCGACCACGGGCCCCAGTTCCACCTCGGCCGGCCCGATCTCCTCGGCCAGCTCGCGCAGAGCCGCCTCGCGGACGCTCTCGCCCGGCTCCAGCCCGCCGCCCGGGGTGATCCACCAGGTGGTGCCGGGGACGGCCGGGTCGAGGCCGCGGAGGAGCAGCACCCGGTCACTGCGGTCCAGCAGCAGGACGCGGGCGGCGCGCCGGCGCAGGACGGCCAATCCGGTCACCTCCTGGTCCCAGGGTCCGCCGCGGCGGCCGGCGGTGTCAGCGGCGGGATCGGCGGGCCGCCCAGCGGACGAGCGACACCGCCCAGCCGGCGGCCCCGGCCGCGAGGACGAGGGTGCCGCCGCCGACCGCCGCGTACGCGGCGGGGACGAGCAGCCCGTGCTTCGAGGCTGCCGGCCCCTTCACGGTGTCGAAGGCCGTCGTCCGCGGCACGGCGGCCATCCTGGCCGAGGGCCAGACGATGCCCTCGACCCGGGCGACCACGTCGGTCGCGGCCACGGTACCGCTCGCGAGGTCGAGGTGGCTGCGGGAGTCGAGCGAGTTGGACCGGGAGTCGCCGAGCAGGAAGATCCGTCCCTCGGGCACGGCGATGCGGTACCCCTCGCCGGGGCCGAGGTGCTGGTCGGTGTAGGGCTCGTCGACGGGGGTGCCGTTGACGGTGAGGCGGCCGTCCGAGCCGCAGCAGGCGACGGTGTCGCCGCCCACGGCGACGACCCGCTTGACCATGGTCGCGCCGCCCCAGAGGGGTTCGCTGAAGACGACGATGTCGCCCCGGCCGACCGACGCGCCGTCGGTCCGGTGGGCGAGCACGGTGTCGCCGTTCTGCAGGGTGGGCGTCATCGACGTGGTGGGGATGCGGTACGGCTCGTACTGCAGCGCAAGGAGGGCGAATCCGCCGACCAGCATCGCGAAGCCGACGGCGATGGCGACGCCCTGCAGCACCGAGGCGATGCTCCGGCGGGGCCTGCGGGGTGTCGCCGCGGTGGGCGGACGCTCCGTGACACTGCTCATCGCGGTCGCACCTTCCTGGTCGGTGCGGGCCCGTCCGGCCCGCTCCCGAGTGGTCCGCGCCTGCGGTACGGGCACTGCACCGGGCTCCGGAGAGCCGGCGAGCCGCGGCACGTCCGAGCAGATTACTCGTCGGTACCGCGGCTCGCGCAAGAGTCGGCGGCGGATCGGCAGCGGTCCGTTTCCCAGGACCCGCCCGACCGGCTCCTCCGGCCGGCGTCCGTGTCAGCGGCGGCGGCGCAGCCACCAGACGGCCGGCACGGCGGCCGCGGCGCCCGCCATCGGCGGCACGAGCGGCGCGGAGGCGGAGAGGCCCTTCTGGTCGAAGGTGTCCGGCACCGGCAGGGTGGCCCAGTCGCCGATCGGCCAGGCGACGACGAAGGCGCGGCCGACGACGTTCTTGACCGGCACCGTGCCGCCACCGGGCTGGTCCTGGTGGTAGCGGGAGTCCAGCGAGTCGCCGCGGTGGTCGCCCATGACCCAGATGCGGCCCTCCGGGACCTTCACCGGGCCGAAGGGCTTCTCGCCGCAGGGGGTGTTGCCCGGGTAGAGGTACGGCTCGTCGAGCGCGACGCCGTTCACCTTGACCGGGCCGCTGCCCTGGCACTCGACCGTGTCGCCGCCCACCGCGATGACCCGCTTGATCAGGTCCTTCTCGTTGGAGGAGGGCATCAGGCCGATGAAGCTGAACACGTTCTGGATGCCGCGGACGAAGGCGTTGTTGTTCTGCTGGGTCGGCTCGTCGTTCAGCCAGCCGCCCGGGTCGTGGAAGACGACGACTTCACCGCGCTCCGGCTCGGATCCGAACCAGGGGGTCAGCTTGTCGACCAGGACGCGGTCGCCGATCTTCAGCGTCTGCTCCATCGAGCCGGACGGGATCGAGAAGGCCTGGACGAAGAAGGTCTTGATCACCAGCGCCAGGATCAGCGCGATGCCGATCAGGATCGGCAGTTCCTTCCAGAACGACCGCTGCCGCTGCGGCCGCGGCGCAGCCTGATCGGGGCTGTCCTGCGCGGTGTCGTTCTCCTCCGCGGCCTCACTCACCACGTCCTCCGCGTCGTTCGGGGCACCGACGAGCCTACCGCCGGCCGCGGCAGCCGTGCCCGCGTCGACGGGCTGCACGGCCTGTGCGGACTGGGCCGACCGGACCGCGCGGCCCCCCGTGCCCTCGGGCTCCGGGGCGCCCGAGCGGGCACCGACCACCAGATCCCCCACGACATCTCCTCCCTGCTGTGCGGACGCCCGCGCGCCCGCGCTCACCAGTGCCGCACAGCGGGCACCACGCTCCGTAACCGACCGTCGACCCGCATCAGCCTGCCCGTCGAGGGCTTGTCCGACACCGGTGGCGACCCGGGAACCCGGGAAGGTCACGAGAGACCATGCGCCGAGCATTCCAGCACTTCTCTATCACTCCCGATCGGCCCGTCCGTGCTCCCACACGGCGGGCCGATCCATCAACCGGACATCAACCGGACCGGCGTGTCCGCCGCGACCCGGCCGACCTCCGCCTGACGGCGAACGGAAGGACGCCCAACACACCCATAACGAGCGAGGGTTCCGCAGGAGTCGGCGGAAGGCCGACCAATCCGGTCGGCGCGGGCAGCGCCGCGGCCTGAGCCCGTGCCGTCGAACCGGTCGGAACGGGGGACGTTCCGACCGCGGAACCGGCCCGGATCGAGGAGAGTGACGTCGGCACGTCGAGTTGACCGAGCCTCGGCAGCGGCCAGGCGATGAGGAAGGCGCGTCCGACGACGTTGCTCACCGGGATGGTGCCGTTGCCGGGGTTGGACATGTGGAAGCGGGAGTCCGCCGAGAGGTCGCGGTGGTCGCCCATCACCCACAGCCGCCCCGCGGGCACGCTGACCTTGAACGGCTGGCGGGAGGGCACGTTGCCCGGTGCCAGGTAGGGCTCGTCCACCGGCGTGCCGTTGACGCTCACCCGGCCCTTGGCGTCGCAGCACTCCACGGTGTCGCCGGCGACGCCGATGACCCGCTTGATCAGATCGTGCTCGTTGTCGGAGGGCAGCAGGCCCACCGAGGAGAAGACCTGCTTGACCTTCTTGACCACCGGTCCGTCGTCGGACGTCCCGCGGTCGGTCTCCAGCCAGCCGCCGGGGTCGCGGAAGACCACGACCTCGCCCCGGCCCGGCTCGTTGCCGAACCAGGGCGTGAGCTTGTCCACCAGGACGCGATCGCCGATCTGGATGGTCTCCTCCATCGACCCCGAGGGGATGACGAAGACCTGGACGAAGAACGTCTTCAGCACCAGCGCGATCACCAGGGCGACGACCACCACCAGGGGTATCTCGCGCAGCAGCGAACGCCGCCGCCGGCGGGCGGCCCGCTGTGCCGTCCGGCGCCGGTCGGCGCGACCGCGTACCGGGGCGGTCGAGCGGCCGTCCACCGGCTCCGCCTCGATCGTCCTTCCCCTACCTCGGGTGCCCATGGCCACCAGTCCCCCCTGTTGCGGCGAAAGCCTCCGGCCGGTCGAGCGACGTCCATCGGCCGAACGGGAAGACCACCCACTCGGCGCGGCCGATCACCTTGGACTCCGGGACCGTGCCGCCGCCGGGCTCCCCGAGGTGGTCGCGCGAGTCACGGGAGTCACTGCGGTGGTCCCCCATCACCCAGAGCCGTCCGCTCGGCACCACCACGTCGAAGGGCACGCGCGACGGCGCGTCCCCCGGCGCCAGGTAGGCGCTCTCGTCCAGCGGTACCCCGTTCACCCTGAGCCGTCCGTCCGATCCGCAGCACGTCACCCTGTCGCCGCCCACGCCGATCACCCGCTTCACGAACACCGAGTCGCCTCCGGGAGCGAGTCCCAGCCGGTCGAGCAGCCGCCGACCGGCCGAGGGTTCGTCCGCGTACGGCAGGAAGGAACCGGTGCCGTCGAAAACAACGATGTCGCCGCGCCGGACGTGCCCGCCGAAGGCGTACGCGAGTTCATTGGCGACCACCCGGTCGCCGGGCCGCAGGGTGTTCTCCATCGAACCGGACGGCACCGCGAACGGCCGTGCCACGAAGGCGTTCACCACGAGCAGCAGGATCAGGCACGTCCCGCCGATCAGCAGGAGGTCGCGCCCCCACCCCCTGCCGGGCTCGTCCTCCGGGCCTTCCTCCTGCCCTCCTTCCGGACCGGGCTCCCGGTCCGGACCGGCGGAAACGACCACGGACCGCGCCGGATGGTCCGCACCGTCGGGTGCGGACCATCCGTCGCAGTCCGTGGAAGGTTCGTGCGTGGTCATCGGGCTGAGCTTATCCCCCAGGCCTGAAAGGCCAAGGCCTACGGCCCGGGAGCTTGGGCCCGACCCGAGACTCCGTGCCCCGGCGAGCCGGGACGACGGATCAGTTGTCGCGCTTCTCCTTGATCTTCGCGGCCTTGCCGCGCAGGTCACGGAGGTAGTACAGCTTGGCGCGGCGAACGGCACCGCGGGTCACGACCTCGATCTTCTCGACGACCGGGGTGTGCACCGGGAAGGTGCGCTCCACGCCGACGTTGAAGCTGACCTTGCGAACGGTGAAGGTCTCACCGATGCCGGAGCCCTGACGGCGGATGACGACGCCCTGGAAGACCTGGACGCGGGAGCGGTTGCCCTCGATGACCCGGACGTGAACCTTGAGGGTGTCACCCGGACGGAAGGAGGGGATGTCGGACCGCAGCGAGGCCGCGTCGACAGCAGCGAGCTTGTTGCTCATGGTGCTCTCCATCGCAGACGCCACAGGCCGTCCACGGAAAATCGTGAGAAAGGATGGTGCTGCGGGCCGCATCGGCTGGCGACGAACCCCCTGTGGCGAGCGCATCGGGCCACGTGACGGCCCCGAGGGGACGCCCAGCGACAGACAACAGTCGCCTATTCTTCCACAGCTCCGGCCGTCGGCCGAAATCGGCCGGCCTCCTCGTCCCAGACCAGGCCGAGCAGGTTGAGCGCCTCGCGCTCCTTCTTGTCGAAGGCGCCGAGCCGCCAACGCTCGACCAGGTCGGGCCGGTTGGCCAGGGTCCGGGCGAAGGCCTGCTCACGGCGCCAGCGCGCGATCCTGCCGTGGTGGCCGCTGAGCAGCACCTCCGGCACCTCGCGGCCGCGCCATTCGGCGGGCTTGGTGTAGACGGGGCCTTCGAGCAGGTCTGCCATGGCACCCGGGGCGAAGGAGTCGTCCCGGTGGGACTCGGCGTTGCCCAGCACACCCGGCAGCAGCCGGGCGATCGCCTCGACCATCACCAGGACGGCCACCTCGCCGCCCGCCAGCACGTAGTCGCCGATCGACGCCTCCACCACCGGCATGCGGGTGGCGGCCTCCTCGATGACCCGGCGGTCGATGCCCTCGTACCGGGCCGGGGCGAAGGCGAGCCAGGAGCGGCCGGCCAGTTCCTGGGCAAGCTCCTGGGTGAACGGGCGGCCGCTGGGGGTCGGGACGACCAGGGTCGGCACCTCTCCCTCCGGCCCCTGGGCGAGGACGGCGTCCAGGGCGGCGCCCCACGGCTCGGGCTTCATCACCATGCCGGGCCCGCCCCCGTACGGGGTGTCGTCGACGGTGCGGTGCACATCGGTCGTCCAGCTGCGGAGGTCGTGCAGGTGCACGTCCAGCTGGCCGCGCGCCCGCGCCTTGCCGACCAGGGAGACGTTCAGCGGCTCCAGGTACTCGGGGAAGATCGTGACGACGTCAATCCGCATCTCACTCACGCCCGGCACCACCCGCCGGTGCCTCGCCGCCGTCGGCGTCACCGGCCCCGGCCTCGGACTCACCGCTCCCGGACACCGGCCCGTCGGAGTCTGCCCCGGACTCGTCGGAGGACTCCAGCGGCTCGATCAACCCGGCCGGCGGCGTGATCACCGCGCGCTGGTTCTCCAGGTCGATGGTGGGGACGATCTGCTCGACGAACGGCACCAGCACCTCGGTGCCGTCCGGCCGGGTGACGGTCAGCAGGTCCTGGTACGGCAGGTGGAGGACCTCGGAGAGCTCTCCGACCAGGGTGCCGTCGGCGAGCACCACGTCCAGGCCGATCAGCTGGTGGTCGTAGTACTCGTCCGGGTCGTCGGGGCTCTCGTCCGGGTCGATCTCGGCGATGAGCATGGTGCCGCGCAGCGCCTCGGCGGCGTTGCGGTCCTTGACGCCGGCGAAGCGGAGCAGCAGTCGGCCGCTGTGCACCCGGCCGGACTCGACCGTCAGCGGGCCGGTGGACGCCGGGTCGGTGAGCAGGACGGCGCCCGGCCCGAGCCGGAGTTCGGGTTCGTCGGTGCGGACTTCGACACTGACGTCGCCCCTGATGCCGTGGGCACGGCCGATCCGGCCGACGACGAGCTGCACGGTGATCGTTCTCCTGGGTGTTGCCGCGCCCCACGGCGCGTTCCTGGCTGGCTGACCTGGCACTGGCGGATCTGGCACTGGCGGATCTGGATCCGTCCGACCCCGCGGAGGGCCTGCCCGGCGGAGGGCCGACCCCATGGAGGGCCGACCCGGCGGCGTCCGGCGCCGCGGCCGGCGGTGAACGCCAGAAGGGCCGGCCGGGACGACGTGCGTCCCGGCCGGCCCCTGGTACCTGACGATGACCTGACGGCTCCGCGTCAGCGGATGCTGTCCACGTCGACGAGGTCGACCCGGACGTTGCGGCCGCCGAGCGCACCCACCACGGTGCGCAGTGCGCGGGCCGTGCGGCCCCCGCGGCCGATCACCTTGCCGAGGTCGTCGGGGTGGACCCGGACCTCGATGGTGTTGCCCCGGCGCAGGTTGCGCGAGCGCACCTGCACCTCGTCGGGGTGCTCGACGATGCCCTTCACCAGGTGGTCGAGGGCTTCCTCGATCATGCTCAGGCCTCGGTGGAGGCGGCCTCGGCGTCAGCCTCGGCCTTGTCCGCCTTCTTGGCCTTCGGGGTGATGGCAACACCGGTGGTGCTGTCCTCGAACCCGGCGACGGCCTTGGCGAACAGGTGCGAGAAGTCCTCGACCTTGGGCTCGGCGACCTTCAGCGGCTCCGGCGCGGGCAGGCCCTTGAACTTCTGCCAGTCACCGGTCAGCTTGAGGATGGCGAGGACCGGCTCGGTCGGCTGGGCGCCGACGGACAGCCAGTACTGGGCGCGGTCGCCGTCGACCTCGATCTTCGAGGGGTTGTAGGTCGGCTGGTAGATGCCGATCTCCTCGATCGCGCGGCCGTCACGCTTGGTGCGGGAGTCGGCGACGACGATGCGGTAGTGCGGGGAGCGAATCTTGCCGAGACGCTTCAGCTTGATCTTGACTGCCACGGGAGTGGATTCTCCTGGTGTTGACGTGGGTGAGCGGCCGCTGCCACCGCGTGGGGTTGCGGCGACCGGCCGTTCAAGGGACACGCCAGCCGTAGGAGAGAGGGGTCCTGCCCGGCTGCCGAGTACTCAGCTGTCCATTCTGCCACAGTCGGGCCGAGGCCCCGAACCGGCCCGCGCGGGGCCGCCGCCGCCGGAGCGGTGGACGGGGAGCGACGGGGGGGCGGAAGGTAGGGCGGCGGCAGGGGCACGCAGGACGCGGAGACCGCCGATGACCCGGGGAGGGCGACGCCGGCACGGCACGGAGCCCCGGCAGATCTGCCGGGGGCGGTGCACGGCGACGAGCGGGACGACAGCACGGACGACAGCACTGCAGATCGGCCCGACCGAGGGCCCCCGCCCCCGGTAGAGCCGAGCACAGCGAACTGTCGAGTTGGAGGGTGGTCACCGACGGCGCACGGCCGCCGGCCGGTACTCAGCCGATCTTGAACGGCTGCTGGCAGGCACCGCAGACGATGGACGCCTGTGCGAGCACGGAGGGGACGACACGGACGTTCCGCCCACAACCGCACACAGCCTTGACGCGCACGCCGCCACCGGACGAGCCGTGCCTCGCCGCCGGGCCGCGGAAGGCCCGGTGGCCGCCCTCGCCCGCCACGGCGAGCTGGTGGGCGCCGAGGGCGCGCTCCAGTCGCTCGATGGTGTCGGCGTACCTGTCCTGCGTCTCCTTGAGCATGGTCACCTGGGAGAAGCCGCTGCTGGCGTGCGGCTCGACCGGGTGGGCCAGCCCGAGCTCGGAGGCGAGCATCAGGAAGCGCCGGTTGTGGTAGCGACCGGCCCGCGAGGTGTCGCGGATCTCCCGCGCAGCGGCCAGTCCGTGGGCGGCTTCGTGCAGCAGGCGCTCGAAACCGAGCCGGGTGCCGCACGCCGAGGAGGACTCGCCGATCAGCGCCTCGGGCGAGGCGAGATCGGGCAGGTCCTGGTGGTGGGCCTGGATGTCGCTCCAGGCGGCGGCCAGTTCGGCCGCGAGGACGAGAGGCTGTGTCGTGCTCACGCTGGACCAACGATGGAGAGAGGGCCGATGTTCCGCGAGTTCCCGTTCACCGGGAATTCCCAGCTATCTCTCAGGAATGCGCACTCGCTCCTGAATTGCGTTGTTCTGACCTGACGCAAGACCAACCCCCTGCATCTGTGGACCCGTCGATTCTCGGCGGGCTCTCGGCTATCACCCGGGAACGCGCACGCCGCCCCTAGGCGGACGGCCGCAGCCCGGTCAAAATTGACAGGGCCACGGGCCGTATACCGTACCGCTTGTTTCGCACCGCCGGGAGTTGACCGGCGAGTAGCATCGACGAGCAGTGTGCAAACCACGGTTAACAATCCGCTGAATCGGCACCGAATTGCAACGGAACCGGTTCCGCAACGGCTTCGGTTTGTACCGTTCCCTGCACGGTGCCACCCGCCCGCTCCACGATCGTTGGCTCCCGGAGCGGGCGGAGCCGGTCAGTAGGCGCGGGCGACGATCGCGACGTTGCCGGGCTGGTCGTCGGTCTCCGGGACGGAGCCGTCGGCGGCGACGATGCAGCGCACCGAGACGCCCTGCTCGGCCAGCTTGGCCTCGCCCTCCGGGCCGAGGTCGGCCCAGGAGATGCGGCCCCAGCCGGTGGCGGCGGCCTCGACGGCCTCCTCGATGGAGGTGACGTCGACCGTGCGGGCCTCGCGGCGCTCGCGGGACTGGCGGAGCAGCAGCTCCTGGTCCTCGTCGAGGATGCCGGGCACGGTCGCGGCCAGCGAGTCGGCCGGGACGGGCTCCTTGCCGCCGGCGATCCGGCGGACCAGCATCGCGGTGCCGTTCTCCAGGTCGCGCGGGCCGATCTCGATGCGCAGCGGAACGCCCTTGAGCTCCCAGTCGACCGCGCGGCGGCCGAAGGGGGTGTCCGTCCGGTCGTCGACCACGGTGCGCACGCCCGCGGCCTCCAGCGCGGCGCCGATCTCGCGGACCTTGGCGAGCACCGCGTCGTCGCCCTTGATCGCCAGCACCACGGCCTGGACGGCGGCGAGGCGCGGGGGCACCCGCAGGCCGCTGTCGTCGCCGTGGGACATGATCAGGCCGCCGACCATGCGGGTGGAGACGCCCCAGGAGGTCTGCCAGACGTACTCGCGCTCGGCGCCCTGCAGCTGGTACGTGGTGTTGAACGCCTTGGCGAAGTTCTGGCCCAGCTCGTGGCTGGTGCCCATCTGCAGGGCCTTGCCGTCGCCCATCATGCCCTCGAGGGTGAGGGTGTTGATGGCGCCGGCGAAGCGCTCGCGGGCGGTCTTGCGGCCGAGCACCACGTCGATGCCGAGCACGTTGGTCATGAAGTCGCCGTACACCTCGGTGTGGATGCGCGAGGCGTAGGCGCGGGCGTCCTCGTAGGTGGCGTGGGCGGTGTGGCCCTCCTGCCAGAGGAACTCGGTGGTGCGCAGGAAGACCCGCGGGCGCAGCTCCCAGCGGACGACGTTGGCCCACTGGTTGATCAGCAGCGGGAGGTCGCGGTGGCTCTGGACCCACTTCGAGAAGTACTCGTTGATGATCGTCTCGGAGGTGGGGCGGACGACGACCGGCTCCTCCAGCTCCTTGCCGCCGCCGTGCGTGACCACGGCGAGCTCGGGCGCGAAGCCCTCGACGTGCTCGGCCTCCTTGGTCAGGTAGGACTGCGGGATGAACATCGGGAAGTAGGCGTTCTGGGCGCCGGCTCGCTTGATGCGGGCGTCCATCTCCTGCTGCATCCGCTCCCACAGGCTGTACCCGTACGGTCGGATCACCATCGTTCCGCGCACCGGACCGTTGTCGGCCAGTTCGGCCTTGTTGATCAGGTCCTGGTACCAGCGGGGAAAGTCTTCCGACTGGGGGGTGAGTACGGGTGTCTTGGCCATGGGGCGAATGGTACGGCGATCGACGTGCCGACCGTGAATCCGTTTCACCGGCGCACTGCGGGGGCGCACACCTCGGCGCACGGACACTCCCTGCACACCTCTGGACGTCGGGGCCGGGGCGCTGTTCGCTGGAAGGCGGGGCGGGACACGACCGGGGGGAGCCGGAGCATCGGACGCACACACCGATTGGGAGGCCGCGATGGCTTCAGCGCAGGTGACCGGTACGACCGCGCAGCGCCCGCACGCGGGTGGCGGAGCGGGGTCGCACGGTCGGGCGCGTGACTGGGCGGAGATCCAGGAGCGGATGCTGGTGCCGCTCTACCAGGCGGTCTACCGGCGGCTGGAGGTCGGTCCGGCGACCAGCCTGCTCGGCCTCGGATGCCGCTCGGGGCTCGCCCTGCTGCTCGCCGCGGAGCGCGGCGCGCAGGTGGCCGGGCTGGAGCCGGAGGCGGAGCTGCGCGAGCTCGCGGAGGGCCGGCGGCTGCGGGTGGCGGGCGTCGGCGGCGTCGACCGGTCGGGTCAACCCGTCCCCCGCTCGGCGTATTCGCTGGTCACCGTTTTCGAGGAGCTCGCCTACGTGGCTGATCCGGCCGTGCTGGTGCTGGAGGCGGCGGCGCTCACCCTGCAGGGCGGGCACGTCGTGCTGGCCGGCTGGGGCCCGCCGGAGCGGTGCGAGAGCGCGAGCGTGCTGGAGGTGGCCCGGCGCCGGTCGGCCCGGACACCGTCGGTCGACCCGTTCGCGCTGAGCTCCCCCGGCGCACTGGAGGAGCTGTGCGCGGGCGTCGGGCTCCGACCCGCCGGCAGCGGCCGGGTCTCCTGCCCCTTCGCCTACCCGGACCTCGACAGCGCGGTACGCGGCATGCTCTCCACCGGTCTGTACGAGGGTGCGATCGAGGAGTGGGGACCGGCCCTGGTGACCAAGGAGCTGGAGGAGGCGCTGCACCCCTTCGTGCAGGCGGACGCCTCCGTCCGGATGGCCAACGTGTTCCGGTACGTGGTGGCCGAGCAGCCCCGCTGAGCCGCCGCTGGCCCGGGGCCGACGACCGTCCGCTCCGGGCACGGCCCGGCCGAGCGGGGCGGCCGCGGGTCAGCGGTCGAGCGGGGTCCACTCCTCGGCGGTGAGCGCGTACCGCTCGTGGTCGCGCCAGGCGCCGGAGAGGAAGAGCATCCGCGGGGTGAAGCCCTCGTGCCGGAAGCCGAGCCGCTCGGCCATGGCGATGGAGCGGGTGTTGTCGGGCTGCACGTTGATCTCCAGCCGGTGCAGGCCGAGTCCGCCGCGCTCGTTGGGGGCGAAGCAGCGGTCGACCACCAGCTGCATGCCCTCGGACATCCGCCCGGTGCCCGCGTAGGGCAGGTAGGAGTCGTAGCCGAGGGCGCCGTTGCAGAAGCGGCCCATCACGATGTTGGCCACGTTGCACTTGCCGACGAGCCCGCCGGTGGCGATGTCCTCGATCAGGAAGGTGCGCAGGCCCGGCCCCTGACGGTCCAGCAGTTCGGCGAGGCCGTCCGGCTCCACCGGGTTCCACCGCCCTATGTGCTCGGCCGAGCGCCGCACCGCCTCGGCGTACGGGGCCACGTCGTCCGGTCGGGGTTCCCTGATCCTCACTCGCACACCACCATCATCGGGCATGTGTGCGGTCGGACGCCGGGCGACCCCGCGCGGACGGCCGCCGCGGGTCCTGGGACGCCGGAACCGGCGCCGCGGGCGACGGGACCGGCGCCGGGGCACCGGGGACGCCGCCGGCCCGCAGCCCCGGGCGAGGGGCGGCGGGCCGGCGGGCGGGGACCCGTCAGAGCAGGTCCTTGAACTCCTTGGGCAGTTCGAAGTCGGCCGGGCCCTTGCCCGCGCCGAGGCCGAAGGCGCCGCCCGGCGTGGTCTGCTGCTGGCCGGGCCCGAGGGCGCGGCGCTCGGCGGCCGCCGCCTCCTCCTGGGCCCGCTTCAGCGGGTTGCCGGACTTGCGCTTGCCCTTGGCGACGGGCGCCTTCTTGGCGGAGCGCTTGCCGCCGCCGCCCATCCCGGGGATGCCCGGCATGCCGGGGATGCCCTTGCCCGAGGCCATCGCGGACATCATCTTGCGGGCCTCGAAGAACCGCTCGACCAGGTTGTTGACCTCGCCGACCTGGACGCCGGAGCCCTTGGCGATGCGCAGCCGGCGCGAGCCGTTGATCAGCTTCGGGTCGGTGCGCTCGGCCGGGGTCATCGACTTGATGATCGCGCCGACGCGGTCGACGTCCTTGTCGTCGATGTTGTTGATCTGGTCGCGGATCTGGCCCATGCCCGGCAGCATCCCGAGCAGCTTGGAGATCGACCCCATCTTGCGGACCTGCTCCAACTGGGACAGGAAGTCGTCCAGCGTGAAGTCCTTGCCGCCGCCCTGCAGCTTGGAGGCCATCTTCTCGGCCTCGGCCTGCGAGAAGGTCTGCTCGGCCTTCTCGATGAGCGAGAGCATGTCGCCCATGCCGAGGATGCGCGAGGCCATCCGGTCCGGGTGGAAGGCGTCGAAGTCGTCGACCTTCTCGCCGTTGGAGGCGAACATGATCTGGCGGCCGGTCACGTGCGCGACGGAGAGCGCGGCACCGCCGCGGGCGTCGCCGTCGAGCTTGGAGAGCACCACGCCGGTGAAGTCGACGCCGTCGAGGAAGGCCTGCGCGGTGGTGACCGCGTCCTGGCCGACCATGGCGTCGACCACGAACAGGACCTCGTCCGGGTTGATCGCGGCCCGGATGTCGGCGGCCTGCTGCATCATCTCGGCGTCGATGCCGAGGCGGCCGGCGGTGTCGACGATGACCACGTCGTACTGCTTCTGGCGGGCGTACTCGATCGAGTCGCGGGCCACCTTCACCGGGTCGCCGACGCCGTTGCCCGGCTCCGGGCCGTAGAAGGCCACACCGGCGCGTTCGGCCACGACGCCGAGCTGGGTGACCGCGTTGGGGCGCTGGAGGTCGCAGGCGACCAGCAGCGGGGTGTGCTTCTGCTTCTTCAGCCAGTGGCCGAGCTTGCCGGCGAGGGTGGTCTTACCGGCACCCTGCAGACCGGCCAGCATGATGACCGTCGGGCCGTTCTTGGCGTAGCGCAGGCGCCGGGTCTCGCCGCCGAGGATGCTGATGAGCTCCTCGTTGACGATCTTGATGATCTGCTGCGCCGGGTTCAGCGCGCCGGAGACCTCCGCGCCGAGGGCGCGGTCCTTGACCTGCTTGATGAAGGCCCGCACCACCGGGAGAGCGACGTCCGCCTCCAGCAGCGCGATCCGGATCTCGCGGGCGGTGGCGTCGATGTCCGCCTCACTGAGGCGGCCCTTGCCCCGGAGGTTCTTGAACGTCGCTGCGAGGCGGTCGGAGAGAGTGTCGAACACGTCGGTCGCGGGTCCCTTGCGGCATCGGTACGGGTACTGTCGTCGCCCCCCAGGGTATCCGCCCGCCCGGCGAACGGTCTCCACCCCGGAATCCCGGCGGGCGCACCGGTGTCCCGGGCGCCCGCGCCGGGCTCAGCCGAGCGCCTCCTGCACCGCTGCGGCCACCTGCGCCGCACGGGCCGCCGCCAGCGGCAGGCCCTCCGCGTCGGTCACGTAGAAGGCGTCCACCGCGTCGGCACCGAGGGTGGAGACGTGTGCGGTGCGCACCCGCACGCCGGCCGCGTCCAGGGCCCGGCCGATCCGGTGCAGCAGACCGGGTGCGTCGTGCGCGCGGACCTCCAGGATGGTCGCGCTGGATGAGGCGCCGGGGGCGACCGAGACCACCGGGGGCGGGGTGGCGATGCCGCGCCGCCGGGGCGCGGCGGCGTCGCGTTCGGCGAGCTTGCGGGCGACGTCCAGCGAGCCGTCCAGGGCGCGGCGCAGGTCCGCGCGCAGCCGGGCCGCCTCCGGCAGTTCGCCGTACTCGGCGGCGACCGTCCAGGAGAGCAGCAGGACCGGGCCGGCGTCGATCGGGTCGAGCTCGCGCAGCGAGGCGGAGCGGACGGTGAGCCGGTGCAGCGCCAGGACGCCCGCGACGGTGCCGAGCAGCCCGGGGCGGTCCGGGATGGCCAGGGTGAGTTCGACGCCCATCGGCTCGGTGCCGGTGGTGTCCTGCTCGGCGTGGGCGTGCAGCGAGAGCGCGGGCCCGCCGGTGCGGGCGGCCTCCACCGCGAGCCGCTCCTCCTCGGCGGTCGGGTCGCCGGCCGGCGGGTGGCTGACGCCGCCGGCCAGGCGCGCGGCGGCGCGGGCCACCAGGTTGCCCACCAGCGAGGCGCGCCAGCTGCTCCAGGCGGCGGGGCCGGTGGCGGTGGCGTCGGCCTCGGTCAGGGCGTGCAGCAGCTCCAGGTGCGGCAGGGTGCCGACCACCTTGGTGAGCGCGTCGACGGTGGCCGGGTCGTCGGGGTCGCGGCGGGTGGCGGTGTCGATCAGGGTCAGGTGGTGGCGGACCAGCAGGGCGAGGGTGTCGGTGTCCGTCTTGTCGAAGCCCATCCGGGCGGCGACGTCGCGGACGATGACCTCGCCGGCCTCGGAGTGGTCGCCGGGCCAGCCCTTGCCGATGTCGTGCAGCAGGGCGGCGACGAGCAGCAGGTCGGGGCGGGCCACCCGGCGGGTCATCGCGGCGGCCTTCACGGCGGTCTCGATCAGGTGCCGGTCGACCGTCCAGCGGTGCACGGCGTTGCGCTGCGGGCGGCAGCGGACCCGCTCCCAGTCCGGCAGCAGCCGGGTGATCAGGCCCTCCGCCTCCAGCGCCTCCCAGACCGGCAGGCATGCCTCTCCGGCGCCGAGCAGGGTGATCAGCTGCTCGCGGGCCTCGTCCGGCCAGGGCACCGGAAGCGGCTTGGTCTCGGCGGCCAGCCGCCGGACGGTGGCGTAGCCGACGGTGAGGCCGGCCTGGGCGGCCGCGGCGGCGGCGCGCAGCGGCAGCACCGGGTCCTGGGCGGGGCGGGCGCCCTGGGCGAGCACGGCCTCGCCGTCCTGCTCGACGACGCCCTCGGCGAGCGGGCGGCGCTCGACGGCGCCCTTGGCGACCGCGCCGGAGCCGCGGCCGGTGCCGCTGAACGGGAAGGCGATCCGGGCGAGCCGGCGGCCGCGGCTGCTGCGGGCGGCGAGGACGCGGTCCACGGCGCGCCAGGTGACGTCGGAGGCGTAGGTGATGGTGCGGGCGGCCTCGTAGACCTGGCGCAGCAGGGTGTCGGCGTCGAGGACGCCGAGCCGGGCGGCGACCTGGTCCTGGTCCTGCAGGCTGAGGCGCTCGGTCGCGCGGCCGGTGGCGAGGTGCAGGGCGTCGCGGACGTCGGCGAGGCGGGCGGCGGCGGCCTCCAGGCCGTCGCGGGGGGCGTCGGCGAGCCAGGTGGCGGCGATGGCGTTGAGCGCCACCACGTCGCGCAGGCCGCCGCGGGCCTCCTTGAGGTCGGGTTCGAGGAGGAAGGAGAGCTCGCCGTGGCGTTCGGCGCGTTCGGCGCAGAGCTGCTGGAGTTCGGGCAGCCGGCCGGCGGCGCCGGCCCGCCAGTCGGCGAGCAGGGTGGAGCGCAGCGAGGCGGTGAGCGCGGCGTCGCCGGCGATGTGGCGGGCGTCCAGCAGCCCGAGCTGGGCCTTCAGGTCGTCCGCGGCGACGGTGCGGGCCTCGTCGAGGGTGCGGACGGCGTGGTCGAGGGCGGCGCCGGAGTCCCAGACCGGGTACCAGATGCGTTCCGGCAGCCGGGGGTCGATGGGCCCGTCGTGCAGCAGCAGGACGTCGAGGTCGCTGCGCGGGGAGAGTTCGCCGCGGCCGTAGCCGCCGACGGCGACCAGGGCCGTGCCGGCGGGAGCGCCCGCGTCCCGGTAGAGCCCCGCGAGCCAGCCGTCGGTGAGCCGGGCGAGCGCGGTGCGGCGGGCGGCGCCGCCGAGACCGGGGTCGGCGAGCAGCCGGGTGCGGGCCGCGCCGTGGTCGTCCGGGCGGGCCGGGTCGGAGGGGTGGGCTTCGGTCGCGGTCACGTCGGAGATCCCATCCGTGGGGCGGGGTGCCGGATACGCGTCCGGCGGACCTGCCGGTGGGCAGGTCCGCCAAGAGCGTGTGGTGCTGATGCTAGGCCTCGTCCGACGGTTCCCGCCGCGCGCGAACCGTCCGACGGGTCCTAGAGCGCGTCGGGGCCGCGCTCGCCGGTGCGGACGCGCACCGCCGTGTCGACCGGGACGGCCCAGACCTTGCCGTCACCGATCTTGCCGGTGCGGGCGGCCTTGACCACGACGTCGATCAGCTGCTCGGCGTCGTCGTCCTCGACGAGGATCTCGATGCGGACCTTGGGCACCAGGTCGACGGTGTACTCCGCGCCCCGGTAGACCTCGGTGTGGCCGCGCTGCCGGCCGTAGCCGCTGGCCTCGGTGACGGTCAGGCCGTGGACGCCGAAGGCCTGCAGGGCCTCCTTCACGTCGTCCAGGCGGTGCGGCTTGATGACTGCGGTGATGAGCTTCATCAGGCGTCGACCTCGGCCTTCTCGGCGGTGGCGGGGGCGGGGGCGGCGGAGACGGCGCGGGCGAGGCTGGCGCCGACGGCGGTGAAGTCGTAGGCGGACTCGGCGTGCTCGGCCTGGTCGATGCCGGAGACCTCGACCTCCTCGGAGACCCGGAAGCCGATCGTCTTGTGGATGGCGAGGCCGAGGATGCCGGTGACGACGAAGGAGTACACCGCGACCGCCACGACGCCGAGCGCCTGCTTGCCGAGCTGCTCGAACCCGCCGCCGTAGAACAGGCCCTGGGCGGTCTGGCCGACGTGGCCGGTGGCGAAGAGGCCGATCAGCAGCGAACCGATGACGCCGCCGACGAGGTGGACGCCGACCACGTCGAGCGAGTCGTCGAAGCCGAGCTTGTACTTGAGGCTGATCGCCGCGGCGCAGGCGACACCGGCGATGAGGCCGATGGCGATGGCGCCGAGCGCGGAGACCGAACCGCAGGCGGGGGTGATGGCGACCAGGCCGGCGACCGCACCGGAGGCGGCGCCCAGCGTGGTGAACGCGCCGTGCTTGATCTTCTCGTAGGCGAGCCAGCCGAGGACGGCGGCGGCGGTGGCCACCTGGGTGTTGAGGAAGGCCATGCCGGCGACGCCGTTGGCGGCCAGCGCCGAACCGGCGTTGAAGCCGAACCAGCCGAACCACAGCAGGCCGGAGCCGAGCATCACCAGCGGGAGGCTGTGCGGACGCATCGGGTCCTTCTTGAAGCCGATCCGCTTGCCGAGGACCAGGGCGAGCGCCAGGCCCGCGACACCGGCGTTGATGTGGACGGCGGTTCCGCCGGCGAAGTCGATGACGCCGTTGCGGTCGCCGAGCCAGCCGCCGTTGCCCTTGTCGAAGGCGAACACCCAGTGCGCGACCGGGAAGTAGACCACGGTGACCCACAGCGCCACGAACAGCGACCAGGCGGTGAACTTGGCGCGGTCCGCGATGGCACCGCTGATCAGCGCCGGGGTGATGATCGCGAACATCAGCTGGAAGGCGGCGAACCCGGTGACCGGGATGGTGCCGCTGAGGTCGTTCAGCCCGATGCCGCGGAAGCCCAGGAAGTCCAGGTTGCCGATCAGACCGGCGCCGGCGTCCGGCCCGAAGGCGAGGCTGTAGCCGTAGAGGACCCACAGGACGCTGACGATCGCGAGCGTGATGAAGCTCATGACCAGCATGTTGAGGGTGCTCTTTACCCTGACCATGCCTCCGTAGAAGAAGGCCAGACCCGGTGTCATCAACATGACCAGGGCCGCACAGATGAACACAAAGGCGGTATCGCCCGCGCTGAAGCCGTCCGGCATCGGCGTCTCCTCGTGAATGGAAGCCGCTCCACGCCCGGGATCCCTGTCCCGTGCCACCCGGGGTGTCGGCGATGTGAAGGAGAGTGCCGAAGGCTGATTTCGGCCGATGCGGCTCGGTGTTTCGCTGCCGTGACGCAACCGACAGGAGCGTTACGAGCGCGTGAACCACGGCCGTGCCATGACAGATCTTGCGATACCGTTCCGCCGCTCGATACAGCGGGTACGGGGTGGTTCACCGACCGTGGAGGCCCGCGGGCCGGAGGGCGGGGGAGCCCGTACGGTGACGAGGCCGCACGGACCCCCACGGTCGGGGTCGGGGGTGCGAGTGGCCGGAATCCGGCCCTCGCGGGGGCGGTCAGACCGCCGAGGCGAACTCCGGGATGTCCTGCACGACCCGCTCGGCGAGCCGGGCGACCTCGGGCACGCCCTTGTACTGCCGGTTGGCGGCCTCGGTGGTCTTGCGCACCCGGGTGTTCAGCCGCTCGGAGCGGACCTTGGTGGCGATGTCGACGGCCTGCTCGGCCATCACCGCGGCCTGCTCCGGTTCGTTCTGCAGCAGGTGGACGCTGGCCATGCCGATCAGGTTGAAGGCGTAGCTGCGGACGTGGTCGCCGTCCTGGCGGAACAGGTCGACGGCGCGCTCCATCACCGGCGCGGACATCGAGGCGTACAGCTGGCTGCGGCTGGAGTGGTACGCGAGGTCGCGGAAGGAGTGCGCGTTCTCGGCGTTGAGCTCGGCCTCGGAGAAGAACTTGAGCCAGTTCGGATCGGCGTCGCCGGTGCGGCAGTCGCTGAAGGTGTCCTCGGCCAGGCGGGCGGCCCGGGCGCAGCGGTTGACCTCGCCGATGGTGGCGTAGGCGCGGGCCTCCATCGCGTACAGCAGCGCCTGCTGGCGGGGGGTGGCGGTGTCGCGGCTGCCGTACTGGGCGAGGTGGATCAGCTCCAGGGCGTCCTCACCGCGGTTGAGGTGGATCATCTGGCGGCTCATGTCGGTCAGGATGAGGGCGCCGAACGGGCGGTCCCCCGCTTCCTTGGCGGCATGGAGGGCCAGCACGTAGTACTTCTGGGCGCTGGGGTGCATGCCGACGTCGTAGGACATCCAGCCGGCCAGGTGGGCGAGTTCGGCGGTGAGCCGGAACAGCCGCTTGGTGGTGCCCTCCGGGTAGGACTCCTGCAGCAGGTCGGTGACCTCGTGGAGCTGGCCGACCACGGCCTTGCGGCGCAGGCCGCCGCCGTTCTGCGCGTCCCACTGGCGGAACATCACCGTGGTCTGTTCGAGCAGTTGGATCTCGGGCTCGGAGAGCCGGCCGGTGTACGGCTCCCCGCCGTTGGCGGCGGTGAGGATCGGGGTCGGCGCGCCGCCGGGGCCGGGGGTGAGCCAGCGCTGCATCGGCTCGATCAGGGCGGCGCCGGCGGTCAGGGCGAGCGAGGTGCCGAGGAAGCCGCGGCGGTTGAGCATCAGGTCGCTGCGGGAGTACTCACTGATCAGCTGGACGGTCTGGTCGCCGCTCCAGGGCAGGTCGACGCCGCCGCCGACGGTGGACACCGGGACGGCGGCGCGCAGACCGAGGTCCTCCACCGAGACCACCGAGCCGAAGCGCTCGGAGAACAGTTCGGACATGATCTTCGGGATGGGCTCGCGCGGTTGTTCGCCGTCGAGCCAGCGGCGCACCCGGGAGGTGTCGGTGCTGACGTGGTGGGCGCCGATCTGGCGGGCCCGACGGTTGACCTGACGTGCCAACTCGCCCTTGGACCAGCCGCTTCGGGCGAACCACGACGTCAGCTTCTCGTTCGGTTGCTTCTCTCCCATGGGAACGTCCCCATCCCGCCCGGCCCCGCCTCGGGGCCCCGCTCGTGGTGCCCGACGGTTCGGGCGCTTGCTCGACGTACCGTGCCTGCTCGACTGCCGAGGAGGCGGACCCCCGTACTGTGGACGGTCCGCTGTGCTCCGTGTGCCGAACGTAACGTGATTTCCGCCATCCGGGGGAGCACCGCCGAGGAAACGCCACCTTTCGCCACCCCTGAGAGTGAACAAACAGTGGCTGCGTCGCGCTTCACTAGGTAGCCGGTTCGCAGTGACCCCGGCACATGCCCGACGAATGGGCTCCCGCCCTGGGGGCGGATCAACTGCCGCCGATGCTACCGGTTTTGACGGCACGCCAGACGACGGAGGAACCCTCGTGCGACTGCGACCTCCCGGTCTGCGCAGCTCCGGGGCCCGCCGGCTGCTGGAACGCGCCACACGAATCGGAGCGCATCCGACGGCGCGCGCCTCCGGTGCACCACCCGCACCGCGCGGACCGTCCGACGCACCGTCACAGTCCCGTAACCACCGGCATCCAGAACCTGTTGGGGGAGGCATGGACAACCTGTTCGGCGAACTCCGGCTGCGGCACCTGCGGCTGGCGCCGCGCGGCACCCTGCGGCGCACCAGGGCCACCACCCTCCGGGCGGCCGGCGAGTACACCGCCCGCCTCGGCTGGACGGTCGTCGCGGGGGCGGCCCGCGCCCACCACCGCTCCCCCGCGGTCTGCGACTGCGCCGCCGCGCACTGCGCCGCCCCCGGTCTGCACGCGGTGCCCGGCCCGAAGGCAGCGCCCGGCACCCCGGCGGACGAACTGCGGACGCTGCTCGCCGCGGACGCGCCGGTGCTGCTGCCGGTGGGACTGCACTTCGACGTCCTGGACGTCCCGGAGCAGCCCGGTCTGCAGGCGCTCGTCCGGCTGGAGCGGATGGGCACCCAGGTCGGACCGGTGATCTCCTCGCCGGCCGGCCGGCTGCTGTTCTTCGTCGCCCCCGGCACCGCGCGCCGGCTCCCCGAACTGCTCTACCGGATGGGCTGGGACGACGCCTCTCTCGACCTGGTCTGCCATGGCGCGGGGTCGTACGTGGCGGCGCCGCCGACCGTGCTCGGCGGGCTCGGTCCGATGCGCTGGCTGCGCCGCCCGACCCGGGAGAGCGCGGCCTGTCCGCCCGAGGCCCGGCTCCTGCTCGGCA
Source organism: Kitasatospora sp. DSM 101779 (assembly GCF_025655475.1). GTDB lineage: Bacteria > Actinomycetota > Actinomycetes > Streptomycetales > Streptomycetaceae > Kitasatospora. The sequence continues at coordinate 3,007,114 of NZ_JAHTIK010000001.1, forward strand.
CGCTGGCGTACGCCTGCCACCGCGGGCGGGCCCGCGAGTGCGAGCCGGCCTGGCTGGCCTCCTGAGCCGCGTCGTACCGAAAGCGGCGGGCCGCCGCCCCGGTGCCGGGGCGGCGGCCCGCCGCTGTGCTGTGGTGGCCGTGCGGTTCAGTCGCCGATCAGGGCGTCCACGAAGGCTGCCGGCTCGAACGGCGCCAGGTCGTCGGCCCCCTCGCCGAGGCCGACCAGCTTGACCGGCACGCCGAGTTCGCGCTGGACGGAGACCACGATGCCGCCCTTGGCCGTGCCGTCGAGCTTGGTCAGCACGATGCCGGTGATGTCGACGACCTCGGCGAAGACCCGGGCCTGGACGAGGCCGTTCTGGCCCGTGGTGGCGTCCAGGACGAGCAGCACCTCGTCGACCGGGCCGTGCTTCTCGACGACGCGCTTGACCTTGCCGAGCTCGTCCATCAGGCCGGTCTTGGTGTGCAGCCGGCCCGCGGTGTCGATCAGCACGGTGTCGACGCCCTCGGCGATGCCCTCCTTGACGGCGTCGAACGCGACCGAGGCCGGGTCGCCGCCCTCGGGCCCGCGGACGGTGTGGGCGCCGACCCGCTCGCCCCAGGTCTGCAGCTGGTCCGCGGCGGCGGCACGGAAGGTGTCGGCCGCACCGAGCACCACCCGGCGGCCGTCGGCGACCAGCACGCGGGCGAGCTTGCCGGTGGTGGTGGTCTTGCCGACGCCGTTGACGCCGACGACCAGGACGACCGCCGGGCCCTCCTCGTGCTTGGTGGAGCGGACGGTGCGGTCGGCGTCCGGGCCGATCAGCGCGACGAGCTCCTCGTGCAGCAGGCCGCGCAGCTCGGCCGGGGTACGGGTGCCGAGCACCTTGACCCGGGTGCGGAGGTTGTCGACCAGCTCCTGGGTGGCCGCGACGCCGATGTCCGCGGTGAGCAGGGTCTCCTCGATCTCCTCCCAGGTGTCCTCGTCGAGGCGGTCCCGGGAGAGCAGGGTGAGCAGGCCCTTGCCGAGCGCGTTCTGCGAACGGGAGAGCCGGGAGCGCAGCCGGACGAGCCGGCCCGCGGTGGGTTCGGGAACCTCGACCGCCGGCGGGGCCGCGGCCTCCGCCGGGGCCTCCACCGGAACCTCGGGGGCCTCGGGGACGGGGGCGGCCTCGGGGGCCTCGGGGAGCTGTACCTCCTCGATGGTCTGGACGGGCGCCTCGACGGGCGGGGCGGACTCCTCGCCGACCTGCGGCTCGCGCGGCGGCGTGATGACGGGTGCCTCGGACTTGGGAGGCAGCGGCTTGCGTCGTCTGCCGTTGACGACGAGTCCCGCGATCGCGCCGATGGCGACCACGGCGATGACTACGGCAAGGATCACGTATTCCATAACCCCCCCAGTATCGGCGACGCCCCCGTGCCGCCGGGAGTAGCCGGACGGCGTGGCTCGGTCACCATCCGTGGGCCGCCGTGGCCGGGGCTCAGCCGGCCGGGGCCGGGGTGCGCCTCTCCTTGTGCTCTTCGCGCAGGCGCTGGCTGATCACCTGGGAGATGCCGTCGCCCTTCATGGTGACGCCGTAGAGGGCGTCGGCGGCCTCCATGGTGAGCTTCTGGTGGGTGATGACGATCAGCTGGGAGCTCTCCCGGAGCTCCTCCATGATCGCGATCAGTCGGCGCAGGTTGGTCTCGTCGAGCGCCGCCTCCACCTCGTCCATCACGTAGAAGGGGCTGGGGCGGGCCTTGAAGATGGAGACCAGCAGGGCGACCGCGGTCAGCGAGCGCTCGCCGCCGGAGAGCAGCGACAGCCGCTTGACCTTCTTGCCGGGCGGCCTGGCCTCCACCTCGACGCCGGTGGTGAGCATGGATTCGGGGTCGGTCAGCACCAGCCGGCCCTCGCCGCCGGGGAAGAGCCGGGAGAAGACGCCTTCGAACTGGGCGGCGGTGTCCTGGAACGCGGCGCTGAACAGCTGCTCGACCCGCGCGTCGACGTCGCGGACGATGTCCATCAGGTCGCGTCGGCTCTTCTTGAGGTCGTCGAGCTGCTCGCCGAGGAAGCGGTGCCGCTCCTCCAGCGCGGCGAACTCCTCCAGTGCCAGCGGGTTGACCTTGCCGAGCTGCTGGTAGGCGCGTTCGGCGGCCTTGAGCCGCTTCTCCTGTTCAGCCCGGTCGTACGGGCGGGGTTCGCCGGGCTCGGCACCGTCCTCCGGCACGGGCGGCGGGACGGGCTGGTCGGGGCCGTAGCCGTCGATCAGCTCCTGGCCGCCGATGCCGAACTCCTCCAGCGCACGGGACTCCAACTGCTCGATGCGCAGCCGCTTCTCGGCGCGCAGCACCTCGTCGCGGTGGCCCGCGTCGACGAGGCGGTCGAGCTCGGCCTTGAGTTCGCGGCCGTGCTCGCGGGCGGTGCGCAGTTCGGCCTCCCGGCCGGTGCGGTCCTCCTCGACGGCAGTGCGTTCGGCGTCGGCGGCGGCGAGCGAGGACTCGACGGCGGCGAGCAGCACCCGGGCGCCGGCGGCGACCGCGGTGGCGACCGCGGCCTCGTGCCGGGCGCGGGCGCGGCGGCGGGCGGCGCGGGCGCGGGCCTCGCGTTCGGCGGCGGCGGCGCGGTCGAGCTGGTCGGCGCGGCCGGCCAGCGAACGGACCCGCTCCTCATGCGTGCGGACGGCGAGCCTGGCCTCCACCTCGGCCGCCCGGGCGGCGGTTCCGGCGGCTGCCAGGCGGTCGCGTTCGGCGGTGTCGGGCTCGTCCTCGCCGGCGGCGTCGAGTTCCTCGGCGGCCTCCAGCCGGGCGGCGAGTTCCTCCGCTGCGTCCTGGGCCTCGACCAGGCCCTGTTCGGCGCGCTGCGCGGCGGCGGCGAGGCGTTCGGACTCGTCGGCGGCGGCCCGGGCCTGTCCGGCGGACCGGCCGAGGGCACCGGCCAGTTGGGCGCGTTCCTTCTCCGCACGGCGCCGGGCGGCGGCCGACTCGTCCTGGGCGAGCGAGAGTTCGCGGCGGCGTTCGGCAGCGGCGGCGAGTTCTTCCGCCAACTGTTCGCACTGGGTGTCGAGTTCGTCGATACGGCGGGCCGCCTCGGCGACCTGGGCCTGGGTCTCCAGCAGGCTGGGCGCACCGGCCGCGCCGCCCTGGGCCCAGGCGGCGGCGAACAGGTCGCCGTCGGCGGTGACGGCGGTGAGTCCGGGGTGCCGGGCGGTCAGCCGGCCGGCGGCGGCGAGGTCGGCGACGACGGCCGTCCGGGCGAGCAGGGTGTCGACGGCGGCGCGCAGGCCGGCGGGGGCGTCGACCAGGTCGGCCGCCCAGCGGGCGCCGTCGGGGAGCTGGGGCCGTTCGGTCGGCCCGGTGGCAGGTGCGGCGGTCGGGCCGGGGGCGTCGGCGAGCAGCAGGGCGGCGCGGCCGGCGTCCTGTTTGCGCAGCAGCCGGAGCGCCTCGGCGGCGGTGTCCGGTCCGTCGACGGCGACGGCCTCGGCGGCGGCGCCGAGCGCGGCGGCGAGGGCGGTCTCATGGCCGGGGTGCACGGTGATCAGTTCGGCGGCGGAGCCGAGCACGCCGGCGGGGCGGTCGGCGGCGGTGAGCAGCGTGCCGCTGCCGTCCTTGCGGCGCAGGCCCAGGGAGAGCGCCTCGTGGCGGGCGGTCAGGCCGGCCCGTTCGCGTTCGGCGGCCGCGGCGGCGTCCCGGGCCGCGGCCAGTGCGCGTTCGGCCTCCTGCAGGTCGGCGCGGGCCTGTTCGTGGGCGCGTTCCTGGTCGTCGTCGGCGGCGGCGAGGCCGTCGCTCTCCTCCTGGAGCTGCCGGTACTCCTGCTGGGCGGTGTCGGCGCGCTGCCGGGCCTCGGCGGCGGCCTCGGTGAGCCGGCCGATCTCGGCACCGGCGGCGGCGGCCCGGGAGCGGGCGGCCGCGGCCTGGCCCTGCAGCCGGGCGAGGCCCTCGCGGCGGTCGGCGATGGCGCGGGCCGCGCTCTTCAGCCGGGCTTCTTCGGCGGAGAGGGAGCGTTCGAGCTCGCCGCGGGTCTCGACGGCCTCGGCGAGGGCGTACTGCGCCTCCTCCAGGGCCTCGGTGAGGGCTGTCTCCTCCTCGCGGACCCGGGCGGCCTCGGCGGCGAGCTCCTCGGGGTCGCGGCCACGCCGCTCCTCGCCCTGGACGCCGGCCTGGGCGTGCCGGACCTTCGCCTCGGCGAGTCCGATGGTGCCGCGGGTGCGCTCGGTGAGCGCGGAGAGCCGGTACCAGGTCTGCCGGACGACTTCCAGCCGCGGCCCGAGCTGCTCGACCTGCGCCTCCAGGACGGCCTCGCGCTGGACCGCCGCGGCGAGCTGCTGCTCGACGGTGGTGCGGCGGACCTTGAGGGCGAGCTCGTCGGCGATCTCGGCCTCGACGGCACGGCGCAGGGCGAGCAGGTCGTCGGCGAGCAGGCGCAGCCGGGCGTCGCGCAGTTCGGCCTGGATTCCGGCGGCGCGGCGGGCGATCCGGGCCTGTCGGCCGAGCGGGCCGAGCTGGCGGCGCAGCTCCGCGACCAGGTCCTGGACGCGGTTGAGGTTGCCCTGCATCGCGTCGAGCTTCCGCAGCGCCTTCTCCTTGCGCTTGCGGTGCTTGAGGACGCCGGCGGCCTCCTCGATGAAGGCGCGGCGACCCATCGGGTCGGCCTGCAGGACGGAGTCCAGCCGGCCCTGGCCGACGATGACGTGCATCTCGCGGCCGATGCCGGAGTCGGAGAGCAGCTCCTGGATGTCGAGCAGCCGGCAGACGGTGCCGTTGAGCGCGTACTCGCTGCCGCCGTTGCGGAACATCGTCCGGGTGATGGTGACTTCGGAGTAGTCGATGGGCAGCGCGCCGTCGGTGTTGTCGATGGTGAGGCTGACCTCGGCGCGGCCGAGCGGGGCGCGGCCGCCGGCGCCGGCGAAGATGACGTCCTCCATCTTGCCGCCGCGCAGCGACTTGGCGCCCTGTTCGCCCATCACCCACGAGAGGGCGTCGACGACGTTGGACTTCCCGGATCCGTTCGGGCCGACCACGCAGGTGATGCCGGGTTCGAACCGCAGGGTCGTGGCCGAGGCGAACGACTTGAACCCGCGCAGCGTCAGACTCTTCAGGTGCACCCGTCCGACCTCCTCGCCAGCGTGCGGCGCTGTGCTGGCGACTGTATCCGGCCATGGGCAGGAGACGGCGTCAGGAGGCGGTTTGACTGCGACGCGGCATGGGCAGCATTCGCGCGGGGAGGGCTCCGGACACGACGAAGGGACGCCACACCGGACGTCCCTTGCAGGCTGCGATCCCTTTCGGGAAGCTCAGTGCACCGACGGCGTCGATCGATCGGATCGTGCGAGGATCAGGTCAGCGCAGGCTCCCGGTGATCCATGTCGATGCTGGTGAGCAGCGAGTGCTCGTCGGCGACAGCGGCGAGAGCGTCGTTCTCCGTCCGGAGCCGGAGAAGTTCGGCCTCCAGATCCTGAACACGCTGCTGCAGCCGTCGCATCTCGGAGAGCATTCGCGGGTCGGGGCCGCCGACGTACCCGAGAAGCGCCTTTGCCATGATGTATGGTCCTCCACGCTGAGTGACCGAACCGTTTTGCGGTACTGGTCTAGGGGGAAGGGGTGCGCACTCCTCGTCCACCCGAACGTGCTGGCTGGGCACTCCAGGGCGGCCGCAGTGAGCTGGGCACACGACGGCTCGACCCTGCCGGGTAAACGCGGACTGGTGCGCGGGCTTCCAGCGTCTCACCAAAGACGGTACGGGTCAACACGATCACCGCACGCTACCGCACCCCTCTCACCTGCATGGCGGACAGGTCACACCATGGGGTAGGGCGGGCCACCAGAGCCGGTGGATCACTGCTGGTGCGGAGTCAACCACGAGTCTGCCCGAATGGCAACCGGACGACACCGGCAGTTGCCGGAGGGTCTCTCCACCCCTCCGGCAACTGCGGTGTGCTAGCGGATCGCGAATCCGTCGTACCCGTCCCCGGTCGCGGTCCAGATCTCGGTGACCCCGCTGACCTGGCCCGGAGTGTCCGGGCCGCGCAGCAGGACGAGGAGTTCCTCGCAGTCGGCGTGCAGTCCTTCGGCCACGACCTGCACCCGGCCGTCGCCGAGGTTCACGGCGTACCCGGTCAGTCCGATCTCCAGGGCGCGGGCCCTGGTCCACCACCGGAAGCCGACCTCCTGGACCCGGCCGCGGACCCAGGCGGTGACCCGGACGGGCCGGACACCGTCGTGCCCCAGCGTGTGATGGCCGTAACTGTCGTGACCGTGCATGCCACGACCATAGTGCGCCCCCGGACGGCCGGTGCGAAGCGGTTTCACCGCACCCGCACGGCACCTCCGCGACCCCGCGGAGCCCTTCGCGAGTCCCTCGGAAGGGTGAGCGGAATGCGATCGGACGGAATCACCCGCCCGGCCGTGCGCCGGCCGCCCGGCGCGCGCGGCGGAGTGTGGCGTGACGGCTCAGAAGCCGCCGCCGAAGTCCCCTCCGCCGCCGAAGTCTCCGCCGCCACCGCCGTCGAAGCCGCCGAAGTCGTTCTGGTCGAAGTCCGCGCCGGAGTACTCGCCGCCCTCGGGGCCGCCCTGGTAGCCGTCGGCGCCCCAGGCGCTGCCGGGCGAGGCGAGCACCGAGCCGAGCACGGTGCCGGCCACCAGACCGGGCAGCATGCCCGAGCCGAAGTAGCCGCCGGCCCAGGGGCTGTAGGCGGGCCCGGCGTTCCAGTACGGCTCGCGGCCGTGCGCGGTGGGCACGGTGCGGACGTCCGGGTCCAGGCCGGAGCGCAGCCGCGCGGCGTCCTGCGCGCAGACGGGCACGCCGCGCGGCGCCCCGCCGGCCGGCGCCCAGTCGGCGTCCTCCACGGACGGGCCGTGCCGCGGGTCGAAGAAGCACGGCGGGCGGCGCTCGGGCAGCGGCCGCTTCTCGCGGCGGGCCGCGAGCACGGCCAGCGAGAACCGGCCGTCCTCCAGCGCCTCGGTCACCGGCCGGACGTCCTCCGGCCCGGCGGCCGCGTCCATTCGCTGCTTGGCCTGCTCGTAGGCGTCCAGCGCCCGGGTGTAGTCGGTGCGCTGCTCGTCGTCGGCGTCGGCCGCGCGGGGGTCGAAGTCGAGCCGGTCGAGCTCCTCGCCGAAGGCGGTGATGTCCTCGTCGACGACGGTGCGCAGCTGGGCGAGCTCGGTCCGGCGCTGCTCTTCCTTGCGCCGCTTGGCGCGCCGGAAGAGCAGCAGGACGCCGCCGCCGGCGAGGGCCAGCAGGACGAGCGGCACCACGATCGCGGCGGTGCTCACCCCGCCGGAGGCCACGCCGTGTCCACGGGTCTGCGGGGCGGCCTGGTCGACGAAGTCGTTCAGGGTGCCGTTGATGTCGTTCGGGTGGGCCCGGAAGGCGGCACCGGCGATCCGGTCGGCGGAGACCGGGGGCAGAGCCTGGCGGTCGGAGAACGCCTTGAACTGCTCGCCGCGCCAGATCGCGTACACCCCGACGATGCCGACCTCGGCGCGCAGGTCGCCGGCGACCGTGGCGGCGGGGTACTGGTCGTTCGCCGGGACGACCGCGACGAAGATCGGCTTGCCGGTGTCGGCGATCTTCTTGGTGAGGTCGGCGGCCTGGGCCTCGGTGAAGCGTCCGGTCATCGACGGGTCGACGTAGACCTTGCCCTGCTTGAGGGCCGCCGCGGCGTCGGGCACCCCGGCCGCGGACGCCGCCGCCGGGGCGAGGAGCAGCAGCACGCCGGTCAGCAGCGCGGTGAGCGCGAGCGCCGGGCGGTGCAGGAGGGTTCTCATGTCTCCGACGCTACCGCCCCGGCGGGTGCTCCCCCTCCTGCGGTCGCACGGCAGGCGCCCGGATCTGCACCCCCGGTCTGATCCCGCCCCCGCCGACCGGCCGGAACACCCCCCGGTGGGAACGGGCTGCGCCGCGGACCCGGCATAGTGGTGCCTGCCAGCCCGCTCATGATCGGAGCCCCAGTGTTCATCGGTCTCGTCACCGCCGTCGCGGCATCCGCCTGCTACGGCACCGGCTCCGTCCTGCAGGCGCTCGGCGCCCGGCGCTCGGCGCGCGAGGAGGCGGCCCGGTCCGAGGGCGGGGTGTCGCTGACCGAGCACGGCGGTCCGAGCCTGTCGTCGACCGCGAAGGCGGCCGTGACCTGGGAGTTCATCCTCGGCACGGTGCTGGACTTCGTCGGATTCGGCCTGGGTGCGCTGGCGGCCCGGCTGCTGCCGCTGTTCCTCTCCCAGACGATCATCAGCGCCAACCTGGTGATCACCGCCCTGCTCAGCGTCAAGTTGCTGGGGCTGCGGCTCAAGCAGCTGGAATGGGTGTCGATCGGCGTGCTGTGCGGGGCCCTGGTGATGCTGGCCGTGGCGGCCGGGCCCGAGGGCGGCCACGTGGTCGCGCGGGCGGTGCACTGGTGGCTGCTGGCGGTGACGGTGGTGCTGATCGCGGGCGGCAGCCTGCTGGTGCGGCGGATGGGGCGCAGCGGGGCGATCGTGGCGGGCCTGCTGTCGGGCCTCGGCTTCGGCGCGCTGGGCATCGGCGTGCGGATCCTGGACGGCGTCGACCCGTTCGACCTGGTGGCGCTGGTGTCGGACCCGGCCCTGTACACCATCCTGGTCGGCGGCCTCGGCGGGATGTACCTGCACACGGTGGCCCTGCAGGTCGGCTCGGTGAACGGGGCGACCGCCGCGCTGGTGGTCGGCGAGACGGTGGTGCCGGGCGCGGTCGGGGTGATCTGGCTGGGCGACTCCTCGCGGGACGGCCTGGGCTGGCTGGCCGCGATCGGCTTCGTCCTGGCGGTGGTGAGCGCGGTCGGCGTCGCCTGGTTCGGCGAGGACGAGGGTGCCCTCCACGGCGTCGAACCCCACCAGCCCGAGCTCGCCGAGCGCTGAGCACTCCCCCCGGGGGCAGCACCCCGGGGGGCAGCACCTCAGGGGCGCGTGGGGCCGCTCCCGGCCGAAGGCTGGGGGGGGAGAGCTGCGCAGTCCGGGATTGGGCACCGGTACGCAGTCGATCAGGCCCTGAGTCTCTACGGCGGCCCGCTCCCCCATTACGCAGTTCCCCGCGCCCCTGGCGGTCTGCCGTGCATCTACCGCTGACGCGGTACGGGCTGGCAGCGGGGGCAGAAGTAGCTGGAGCGGTTCATCCACGCGGCGCGGCGGATCGGTGTCCCGCAGCGGTGGCAGGGCGCGCCCTCGCGCCCGTAGGCGTCGAGGTCGCGGGCGAAGTAGCCGCTCTCGCCGTTCACGTTGACGTAGAGGCTGTCGAAGGTGGTGCCGCCGACGGCGAGCGCCGCGTTCATCACGTCCCGGGCGTGGCCGAGGAGTTCGGCGGCGCGGGGGCGGGTGATGCCGGCGGTGGGCCGGTCGTAGTGGAGCTTGGCGCGCCAGAGCGACTCGTCGGCGTAGATGTTGCCGACGCCGCTGATCAGCGTCTGGTCGAGCAGGGCCCGCTTGACGGTCGTTCGCCGGGCCCGCAGTGCGGTGACGAAGGCGGCGTCGTCGAAGCGTCCGTCGAGCGGGTCGCGGGCGATGTGGGCGAGCGAGACGGGGGTGGCCTCCGGATCGCCGTCCTCGGCCTCCTCGACCGCGAGGCCGCCGAAGGTCCGCTGGTCGACGAAGCGCAGTTCGCGGCCGCCGTCCGTGAACCGGAACCGCACCCGCAGGTGGGTCTCGTCGGGGGCGGCCGGGTCCTGGACGAGCAGCTGTCCGCTCATGCCGAGGTGGCCGACCATCGAGTGGCCGGTGCCGGGGAGCGGCACCCAGAGGTACTTGCCGCGGCGGTGGGCCTCGCCGAAGGTGGTGCCGACGAGGCGGGCGGCGAAGTCCTGGCCGCCGGCGGTGTGCCGGCGGACCGAGCGCGGGTGCAGGACCTGCACCTCGGCGACGGTGCGGCCGGCCGTCCAGCGGGCCAGGCCGCGGCGGACCACCTCGACCTCGGGGAGCTCGGGCATGCGGGCCGCCTCAGCCGGTGGTGTCGGGCGTGCTCTCGGCGTACTTGGCCTTGATGGCGCGCCACGCGCTCTCGGCGGCCTTCTGCTCGGCCTCCTTCTTCGAGCGGCCGCTGCCGTGCCCGAAGTCCTGGCCGGCGACGCGCGCGGCGGCGTCGAAGGTCTTCTCGTGGTCGGGGCCGGACTCGGAGACCACGTACTCCGGCACGCCGATGCCGACGGCGGCGGTGAGCTCCTGGAGGCTGGTCTTCCAGTCCAGGCCGGCGCCGAGCTGCGAGGACTCTTCGATCAGCGGGTCGAACAGCCGGTGGACGAACTCGGTGGCGGCGTCCAGGCCGCGGTCGAGGTAGACGGCGCCGATCACGGCCTCGACGGTGTCGGCGAGGATCGACGACTTGTCGCGGCCGCCGGTGCCTTCCTCGCCCTTGCCGAGGCGGATGAAGGTGCCGAGCTCCAGGCCGCGGCCGACCTCGGCGAGCGCGCGGGAGTTCACCACCGCGGCGCGGAGTTTGGCGAGCGTGCCCTCGGCGACCTCCGGGTGGAGGCGGTAGAGGGTGTCGGTCACCACCAGGCCCAGCACCGAGTCGCCGAGGAACTCGAGGCGCTCGTTGGTGGGCAGCCCGCCGTTCTCGTACGCGTACGAGCGGTGGGTGAGGGCGCGTACCAGAAGGGCGCGCTCGAGCTCGTACCCGAGGCGCCCTTCCAGGACGTCGTATTCGGTCGAGGCCGGCCCGCCGCCCTTGCCCCCGTTCGAAGGGCCCGGCTTGCGGGAGGAGTTGCCGTCCGACATCGATCCGTGCACCCCGCCGATCAGACCGAGAGGACCTGGCGACGGTTGTACGTGCCGCAGCTCGGGCACGCGATGTGCGCGAGCTTCGGCTCGTGGCAGCGGTCGCACGCGACGAGCGCGGGCGCGACGGCCTTCCAGTTGGACCGGCGGTGGCGCGTGTTGCTGCGCGACATCTTCCGCTTCGGAACAGCCACGGCTACTTCTCCTGGTTCTCGGCGAGACCCTCACGGGTGTCGCTGTTCTTGTTCTCGTCACCCTCGTCGCCGGGGGCGGCGGAGAGTCCCTGCAGAGCCGCCCACCGGGGGTCGACGGCGTCGTGGTGGTGGGCCGGGTCGTCGCTCAGGCGTGCCCCGCACTCGGGGCAGAGGCCCAGGCAGTCGTCCTGGCACACCGGCTGCAGCGGCAGTGCGAGCACCACCGCGTCACGCAGCACCGGCTGGAGGTCGAAGAAGTCGCCCTCCAGTCGGTAAGTCTCGTCCTCGGAGTCCTCGTCGAGGTCCTCCGTCCCGGCCGTCCGGGCGCGGTGGCGCTCGTCGGACTCCGGGTAGTAGTAGAGCTCCTGGAAGTCGACCTCCAGGTCGTCCTCCATCGGCTCCAGGCAGCGCACGCACTCGCCCTCGACGTGCGTCTCGGCGGTGCCGGTGACCAGCACGCCCTCGACGACCGACTCCAGGCGGAGCTCCAGGGAGATCCCGCTCTTCTCCGGCACCCCGATGACGTCCGCGATGCCCAGGCCCTGCGGGGCCTCCAGGGTCCGCGACACCGTGCGCATCGAGCCGGGGCGACGACCGAGTTCGTGCGTGTCGAACACGAGTGGGTCGCGGTGGTCGAGGCGGTTCAAGGTGTCCTGACTTCCTGGGGGGCGGTACGCATCCCTGCGTTCCGCGGATCCTTCTTCGGGGGTGTGCGTGGCCGGTGTGCGGGCACGCGACGGGGCCGGTGCGAACAGGCCGGAGTGGTCAGACTACCGGAGACTCGGGCCAGGCCCAAAGTCGGTGCCCGACCCTCCGTCCGTCAGCGGCCGCCGAGCTCCCTCAGCCGGGTCATGTCGATCATGCTGGTGTCGAAGAAGCTCGTCTCGTCCAGACCGGCCTGCTGCTGGTGCGGCAGCTGGGCCTGCGGCTGCTGCTGGTAGCCGTACTGGTTGCCGTACGGGTCGGCCTGGTAGCCCTGCTGCTGGTAGTAGCCGTCCGCCACGCCCTCCTGCCCCTGGTAGGCCGCGGCGGGCTGCTGGTAGCCGTACTGGTTGCCGTACGGGTCGGCCTGGCCGCCCGCGGAGGGGTCGTAGCCGCCGCCGTACACGTCGGCGTACTGCGGGGCGCCCTGGTTGCCGTACGGGTCCTCGCCCGGGTTCTGCCAGCCGGCCGCGGCGGGCGTCTGGTCGGGCCAGGCCTGCTGCTGTGGCACCTCCTCGCGGTACCAGGGCTGCTCCTCGCCCTCGGTCGCGAAGCCGGCGGCGACCGCCTCGGCACGGTCCTTCTGCTGCTGGGCCTCGTCGGCGGCGGCCAGGTAGGCGCCGAGCTCGTCGATCGGCTTCTTGCCGAGCAGCTTGTCGCGGCCCTTGCCGACCGCCTCCAGGGTGGCGCCGAGCACCGCCTCCAGGGTGGCGAGCTTGGCGTCGACGTACTCGTCGGCCTCCGGGCTCGGGCTGACCCGCGGCTGGAACTCCTCGCCGTCCTCGCCCGTGCCGTCCTCCGGCTCGTACACGCCCGCGCCGCGCAGCTTCTGCCGGCCGCGGCCGACCGCGCCGAGCGTCTTGGTCAGCACGACCTCGAAGTTGGCGAGCTTGGAGTCGACGTAGTCGTCGGCCTCGGCGCGCTTGGCCTCCACCTCGGCGCGGGCCTCGGCGAGGATCCGGTCCGCCTCCGCCCGGGCGCGCATCACGACCTCGGTGTCGGAGATGAGCGAGCCGCGCTCGTCGTGCGCCCCGCGGATGATCTCCTCGGCCTGGGCGTGCGCGTCCGCGACCATCTGCTGGTGGTCGGCGACCACCGACTGGGCCTGCGCGAGCTCGGCGGGCAGCGCGGCCTTCAGGTCGCGGAGCATGCCGACCAGGTCGGCCCGGTTCACCACGCACGACGCCGACATCGGCATGGCGCGGGCGTTCTCCACCGACGCGACGATCTCGTCCAGTTGCTGCTGCACGTCCACGGGCGCTTCTGTCTTTCCGTGTGCCGCCGGGGATCCTGGCGGAGGCAGGCCCCGGCGGCACAGAGTCGCCGCGGGGCAGGACTACAGACTGTACGGCCACAGGGGGCGCGGCTCACAACATCCGGCGCGGCCGGACCGTTCCGGCCGGCCGGGGGTTGTGACGGTTCGCCAGGATTGTCCGTTTCGGCCGCAGTCGTTCCGACCCGGGCGCGCCCCCCACCGCCGGCCGCTGCGCCCGGCGTCGTCAGCCGCTGCGCTCGGCGTCGTCAGCCGCTGCGCTCGGCGATCCGGTCGACCAGCCGGCGGTGCACCGTCGCGGGCAGCAGGTGCGAGACGTCGCCGCCGAGCGAGGCCACCTCCTTGACCAGGGTCGAGGAGAGGAAGCTGTAGGTCGGCGACGTGGGCACGAAGAGCGTCTCGACACCCGTGAGCCCGTGGTTCATCTGGGCCATCTGCAGCTCGTAGTCGAAGTCGCTGACCGCCCGCAGGCCCTTGATGATCGCCGGGATGCCGCGCTCCCGACAGAAGTCGACCAGCAGGCCGTTGTGCGACTCGACCTGCACGTTCCCGAGCTTGGCGGTGGTCTCCTCGATGAGCCCGATGCGCTCCTCGATGGTGAACATGCCCTGCTTGTTCTTGTTGATCAGGACGGCGACATGGACCACGTCGTAGAGCCGCGAGGCCCGCTCGATGATGTCGAGGTGTCCGTTGGTGATGGGGTCGAAGGACCCCGGACAGACGGCGCGGCGCATGTCGTGTGCTCCCTTGTGGGGTAACCGGTGCTACGAGTGTCGATCGGCCTCGTCGGCGGCGCGACCGTACCAGAGGGTGCCCTCGCCGTACCTGCGCGAGCGCAGCGCTTCGAAGCCCTCCGGCCAGCCGAACCCGCCACCGCGGGTGCTGCGTTCCACGGTGACCAGAACGTCCTCCGCGATCCAGCCCCCTGCACGGAGTGTGATCAGCATCTCGCGCACCTGGTCGTCCGTCACCGAGTACGGCGGGTCCATGAACACCAGGTCGTACGGGGCCGCCGGGGCGGGCCCGGCGATCACCCGCTCGGCCCGGTCGGCGCGCACCTCGGCGCCCGGCAGGCCCAGGGTGCGCACGTTCTCCCGGATCACCCGGGCCGCGCTCGCGTCCGACTCCACCATCAGCGCGTGCTCCGCGCCGCGGGAGAGCGCCTCCAGGCCGACCGCGCCGGACCCGCCGAACAGGTCGAGCATCCGCGCCCCGTGCACGGTGCCGCGCAGCGCCTCCAGCGTGGAGAACATCGCCTCCCGCGCCTTGTCGGAGGTGGGGCGGGTGGTCCGGCCGGGCGGTACGGCCAGCCGGCGGCCGCCGGCGGTGCCGGCGATGACGCGGGTCATGGGGTGCGCGGTCCTCTCGTGCCTGTCGCTGGGGAGCCCCGCCGGCGAGCGGCGGGGCTCCCCCATTCAAGCGCGCCGCGCGGCCGGACGCGTCACTCGGCCGGTGCGGCCGACCCCAGCAGCGCCGGCGAGGCGAACCGCGACCAGGACAGGCAGCCGTCCGGCGGGCAGTGCTCGGGGCGGCGCGGGTCGTGGCCGAGCTCGCGGAGCTTGGTGCGGACGGAGTCCGGCGTGCGGCCATAGCGGGCGGCGATCCGGGCGATCGTCTCGCCGCCGTGGAAGCGGCGGACGAGCTCCTCCTCGTGCTGCGGCACCCAGGGGGCGCCGTGGCCCGGGTACAGCTCGCGCAGCACGTCGCGGTCGGGGATCGGCTCGGAGACGTCGGCGACGATCGCGAGGGCGCGCAGCGCCCGGTTGAGCGCGATGCGCAGGCTGGCGACGTCCTCCACCGGCAGCCGGAGCCGGCCGGAGGCGAACGGGGTGGCGGCCGCCCCTTCGCGCCAGCCGTTCAGGGTGAGGGTGACCTCGCGGTCGTCCTCGCTCGCGAGCTCGATCCGGAAGACCTTGTCGCCGAGCGGCAGCTCGTTGAGATGACGGAATGCCATGGAGACCCCCAAGTGTCGTGCCGGGCAAGCATGTTGGGAGTGCGCCCGAACAACACCATTCTCCCTCCGGGCACTGACAGTCGCCGGGCCCCGGGGCCGGCCCGTCAGCCCTTCTCCAGGTACTCGGCGCGGTCCTCGTCGAGCAGGCTCTCCAGGGCGGTGCGCAGGTCGGGATGGGCCGCGAGATCCGGGTCGGCGGCGACCAGGCGGGTGGCCTCCTCGCGGGCGGTGGCGATGACCTCCTCGTCCGCCAGGACGCTGAGCACCTTGAGCGAGGACTTCACGCCCGACTGCGCCTGACCGAGCACGTCGCCCTCGCGGCGCTGCTCCAGGTCGATCCGGGAGAGCTCGAAGCCGTCCAGGGTGCCGGCCACCGCGTCCAGCCGGGCCCGGGCGGGGCTCGCCGCCGGCATGTCGGTGACCAGCAGGCAGAGCCCGGCGGCGCTGCCGCGCCCGACCCGGCCGCGCAGCTGGTGCAGCTGGGAGACGCCGAAGCGGTCGGCGTCCATGATGACCATCACGGTGGAGTTGGGGACGTTGACGCCGACCTCGATGACGGTGGTGGCGACCAGCACGTCGACCTGGCCGGCCGCGAAGCGTTTCATGACGTCGTCCTTGGCCTCCGGCGCGAGCCGGCCGTGCAGGATTTCGATCCGCAGGCCGGCGAGCGGCCCCTTCACGAGCATCTCGGCCGTCTCGACCACGGACAGCGGCGGCCGCCGGTCGTCGCTCTCCGCGCCGACGTCCTCCAGGTCCTCCTCGGAGGACCTCCGCTTCTTCCGGGGCTCCTCGGGCTCGTCGCCGATCCGCGGGCAGACCACGTACGCCTGGTGGCCCTTGCCGACCTCCTCGCGTACCCGCTCCCAGGTGCGGGCGAGGAAGTTGGGCTTCTCGGCGGCCGGCACCACGTGGCTGGAGATCGGCGAGCGGCCGGCCGGCAGCTGGTCGAGGACGGAGGTCTCCAGGTCGCCGAAGACGGTCATGGCGACGGTGCGCGGGATCGGCGTCGCCGTCATCACCAGCAGGTGCGCCGGCCGCTCTCCCTTGGCGCGCAGCGCGTCGCGCTGCTCGACGCCGAACCGGTGCTGCTCGTCGACGACGACCAGGCCGAGATCCTGGAACTGCACCTTGTCCTCGATCAGGGCGTGCGTGCCGACGGTGATCCCGGCGTCGCCGCAGGCCATGTCGAGCATCGCCTGGCGGCGGGCGGGCACGCCCATGGAACCGGTGAGCAGCACCACCTTGGTGCCGAGTTCGGAGCCGCCGAGCATGCCGCCCTCGGCGAGGTCGCCCATCATCTCCACGATCGAGCGGTGGTGCTGCTGGGCGAGCACCTCGGTGGGGGCGAGCATCACGGCCTGGCCGCCCGCGTCGACGACGCCGAGCATGGCGCGCAGCGCGACGAGGGTCTTGCCGGAGCCGACCTCGCCCTGCAGCAGCCGGTGCATCGGGTGCTCGCTCGCGAGGTCGTCGAAGATCTCGGCGCACACCTTCTGCTGACCGTCCGTCAGCCGGAAGGGCAGCCGCTCGTCGAAGGCGTCGAGCAGGCCGGCGGGGCGGCGGTGCCGGGCGGTGGCGGGCAGCGCCGAGTCGGCGGCGCGGCGGCGGGCGAGGGCGACCTGCAGGACGAAGGCCTCGTCCCAGCGCAGCCGGTCCTGGGCGCGTTCGCGGTCGGCCTGGGTGCGCGGCCGGTGGATGAGTTCGAGGGCCTCGGGCAGCGGGATCAGGCCGTGGGCGGTGCGCAGCTCGGCGGGCAGCGGTTCGCCGACGTCCTCGAGGTGCTTGTCCAGGGCGACCTCGACGCACTTGACCAGCTTCCAGCTGGGCATCTGGGCGCTGGCCGGGTAGACCGGGATGAGCCGGCCGGCGAAGGCGCTGGCGGCGCCGCTGTCGGCGTCCTCGTCGAGCAGCTGGTAGTCGGGCGAGGCGAGCTGCCGGGTGCGGTTGAAGAGGCCGACCTTGCCGGCGAACAGGCCCTGCGCACCGGGGCGGAGCTCCTTCTGCCGCCAGCCCTGGTTGAAGAAGACGAGGGTGAGCCGGCTGCGGCCGTCGGTGACGATCACCTCCAGCCGGTCGCCCTTGCGGCCGCGGAACGGGATGAGGGTGACCTTCTCGATCCGGGCGAGGACGGTGGCGTGCTCGTCCACCTCCAGCTCGTCGAGGCTGGTGAGCTGGCCGCGCTCGACGTACCGCCGCGGGTAGTGGTGCAGCAGGTCGCCGACCGTGCGCAGCTTGAGGGAGTCGGCGAGGACCTTGGCGGTGCGGTCGCCGACCAGCTTGGTCAGTGGTTCATCGAGAGCGCCCATCACGCCCTATTGGACACCACGGCGACGACAGTGCGGGCCCACCCGGACTCACTCCACGCCGATGAGCAGCAGCTCGGACTCCTGGCCGCCGTGGTAGACGACGGTGTCGACCTCGGGGCGCTGCCGCCGGGCGTGGGCGACGAGGTCCTCGGCGAGGTGCTCGGGGGCGTCGGCGCCGAGCACGAGGGTGACGAGTTCACCGCCGGCGGCGAGCATCCGGTCGAGCAGGGTGCCGGCGGTCTCGGCGGTGTCGGTGCCGATGACGGCGACGTCGCCGTCGATCAGGCCTAGCACGTCGCCGGCCTGGCAGACGCCGGCCATCGTCCAGGACTCGCCCTCGGCGACGGCGAGTTCGGCGTGCCGGGTGGCGCCGGCCGCGGAGGTCATGGCGACCACGTCCTCGTCGAAGCGGCGGCCGGCGTCGTGGACGGCGAGCGCGGCGAGTCCCTGGACCGGGGAGCGGGTGGGCAGCACGGCGATCCGCAGGCCCTCCTCGCGGAGCTGGTCGGCGGCGGCCCCGGCGGCGGCGCGCAGTTCGGGGTCGTTGAGCAGCACGATCACCTCGCGGGCGGCGCAGCGGCGGACGGCGTCGGCGAGCTCGGCGCTGACCGGCGGGCGGTCCGGGTCGGCGTGCAGCACGGCCGAGCCGGCCTGCTCGCAGAGCTCGGCGAGGCCGTGGCCGCTGACCACGCTGAGTACGGCCCGGGCGGGGGCGGAGGGCTCGGAGCCGCTTCCGGTGGCGCCGGCACGGGCCGCCGCCTCGGCGAAGTGGGTGATCCGGATCCGGTAGGGCCGGCCCGCCTCCACGCCGGCCTCGACGGCGGCGCCGGCGTCGTCGACGTGCACGTGGACGTTCCACAGGCCGTCGCCGCCGCCGACCACCAGGGAGTCGCCGAGGGCGGCGAGGCGGGTGCGCAGGGCGGGCATCGCGTCCTCCTCGGCCTCCAGCAGGTAGATGACCTCGAAGGCGGGGTGGCCGGGCAGCCGCGCGTGGCCCTCGCAGCTGTCGTGGTGGGCGGGGAGCGGCCGGACGGTCTCGTGCCGCAGCGCCATCGGTCCCATCGGGGTGTGGCCGAGGACGGTGTCGGCGAGCGCGCCGAGGACGGCGACCAGTCCGCGCCCGCCGGCGTCGACCACGCCGGCCTCGGCGAGGACGTCGAGCTGCTCCGGGGTGTGCTGGAGGGCGGTACGGGCGGCGGCGCAGGCGGTGCGGGCGGTGTCGGCGAGGCTGCCGTCCTCGGCCGCGGCGGCGCGGGCGGCCTCGGCGGCGACGGTGAGCAGGGTGCCCTCGACCGGGTCGGCGACGGCCCGGTAGGCGGCCTCGGCGGCGCGCGGCAGGGCGCGGCGCAGGGCGGGGGCGTCGCCGCCGTCGGCCAGGCCCTCGGCGAGGCCGCGCAGCCACTGGGCGAGGATCACGCCGGAGTTGCCGCGGGCGCCGATGAGCGCGCCGCGGGCCATCGCCGCGGTGATCGGTCCGAGGCCGTCGCCGTCGGAGGCCGGGTCGCCGGCGGCCTCCTCGGCGGCCTCGGCGGCTGCCTCGACGGTCAGGTAGAGGTTGGTGCCGGTGTCGCCGTCCGGGACGGGGTAGACGTTGAGCGCGTCGATCTCCTCCCGGGCCTGACCGAGGGCGGTCAGCGCCAGGCGGCACCAGGTGCGGACGGCCGTGGCGTCGAGCGTGTCCAGCACCAGGTCTCCTCCGGGTGAACGCCACGGGAACGCCCGCCGGCGCGCGGGCTGACCGGAGGCGGTGGCTGTGGGGCGATGCTGGCAGGTTATCGGGGCCGGGCGGGGGCGTCGCGGCCGGGAGCGTCCGGGGCCCGCGCGGCGCCCGGGCACGATCACCGGCCCCGACATGGTAGTTTCGTAGCTCGGGAGCAGCCGTTGTATGCTCTCCCGGTTGCCTGGAACAACCCGGGCTCACCCCTTGATCCGATTCGCTCCACGTGCGTGGTGCCGGTGGGTTCAGCCGGGGTTTTCGAACGTACCTGATCTGAAGTCTTGGAGTGACTCCTGTGGCTGCCAACTGCGACGTCTGCGGCAAGGGGCCGGGCTTCGGCAACAGCATCTCCCACTCTCACCGCCGTACCCCCCGTCGTTGGAACCCCAACATCCAGACGGTGCGCGCTGTGATTGGGCGGACGCCGAAGCGGCTCAACGTCTGCACCTCGTGCATCAAGGCCGGTAAGGTCTCGCGCTGACGCGCAGACCGGTAAGCCGGTCCTCCGGACAGCCGATCCACCCTCGGGTGGGTCGGCTTTCCTGCTTTTCCCGTCCGGCCGGCCCGATCGGCCCGGCCGGTCGCGCGGCGCGGTCCGCGGGAGCCGTCGCCGGCCCCCGCGGGGATGTGGCGGTCAGCCGCGGATGCGCCACGCGTGGTCGACCGGGCCGATCCCGGCACCCAGGGCGAAGCCGGCCGCGATCGCGCCGGTGACGTACTCCTTGGCGGCGCCGACGGCCTCCGGCACGGCGCTGCCCTTGGCGAGCTCGGCGGCGACCGCGCTGGCCAGGGTGCAGCCGGTGCCGTGGGTGTGCCGGTTGTCGTAGCGCGCCGCCCGGTACCAGTGACGCTCCCCGTCGGCGCCGGCCAGCAGGTCGACGGCCTCGCCGGCCAGGTGGCCGCCCTTGACCAGCGCCCAGCGCGGCCCGAGGGCGAGCACGGCCTCGGCGGCGGCCGGCAGGTCCTTCTCGTCCTCGACGACCACGCCGGTGAGCTGCGCCACCTCGTGCAGGTTGGGGGTGGCGACCGTCGCGACCGGCAGCAGCCGCTCGCGGACGGTGGCGACCGCCTCGGCGGCGAGCAGCGCGTCCCCGTGCTTGGACACCCCGACCGGGTCGACCACGACCGGCGCGCCGATGCCGGTCAGCAGCTCGGAGACGGTCTCGACCAGCTCGACCGAGGCCAGCATGCCCGTCTTCACCGCCTGCACGCCGATGTCGTCGACCACGCTGCGGAACTGCGCCCGGACGGCCTCCGCGGGCAGCTCCCAGTAGCCCTGGACGCCCAGCGAGTTCTGCGCGGTGACGGCGGTGATCACGCTCATCCCGTGCACGCCGAGCGCGAGCATCGCCTTGAGGTCGGCCTGGATGCCGGCACCCCCGCCGCTGTCCGATCCGGCCACCGTGAGCACACGGGGCGGAGCGGCGGAGCCGGCGGCGGACACGGAGGACGGTTCAGTCGAAGCCATGCCCGACAACCTACCGGGGAGGCCTCAGAGCACCGCTTCCGACTCCAGCCACCGGTACTCGGGGACCGTCTTGAGTTCGCGTACGCCGTCGGCGATCGGCAGCAGCTCGATCTCGGTGCCGCGCAGGGCCGTGAAGTGCCCGAAGGCGCCCTTGTGGACGGCCTCGACGGCGTGCCAGCCGAAGCGGGTGGCGAGTGCCCGGTCGCGGGCGGTCGGGCAGCCGCCGCGCTGGGTGTGGCCGAGGATCACCGGCCGGGCCTCGGTGCCGAGGATCTCCTCCAGCTCGCGGGCCAGCTTGTTGCCGATGCCGCCGAAGGTCTGGTGGCCGTACTGGTCGAGGCCGCCGTGGTCGAAGCGCAGGGTGCCGGGCATCGGCCGGGCGCCCTCGGCGACGGCGATGATGGCGAACTTCTTGCCGCGCCGGAAGCGCTCCTCGACCATCCGCGCCACGGCCTCGATGTCGAACGGCTTCTCCGGGATCAGGATGCCGTGGGCGCCGCCGGCCATGCCCGCCGTGAGGGTGATCCAGCCGGTGTGCCGTCCCATCAGCTCCACCACCATCACCCGTTGGTGCGACTCGGCGGTGGTCTTCAGCCGGTCGATCGCCTCGGTGGCGACGTGCACGGCGGTGTCGAAGCCGAAGGTGACGTCGGTGGCGTCGATGTCGTTGTCGATGGTCTTGGGCACCCCGACCACCGGCAGCCCGGCGTCGCTGAACATCCCGGCGGCGGTCAGCGTGCCCTCGCCGCCGATGGTGATCAGGGCCTCGATGCCGAGGCCGGCGGCGAGGGAGCGGGACTCCCGGACGGCCTGCTCGATGCGGTCCCGCCGTACCCGGGCGGAGCCGAGTACGGTGCCGCCGAGGGTGAGCAGACCGGTGACGTCGTCGTGCGAGACCGTGCGGGCCCGCCCCTCGATCAGGCCGAGGAAGCCGTCCTCGATGCCGATGATCTCGTCCCCGTGCACGTCGGTGCCGCGGTGGACGATCGAGCGGATGACCGCGTTGAGGCCGGGGCAGTCGCCGCCGCTGGTGAGGACGCCGATACGCATGGTGGCCTGGTCTCCCTGGGGCGGGGCGGCCCCGAGTCGTCAACGGTCCGGGCCGGTCGGCACCGGGCGGCCGGGCCGGACGGGTCGGCCGCCCCGGCACCACGGCAAGACTACGCGCTGCCACCGTCCCGGCGGCCCCACCGCGCCCGGCCCCGGCTCACCCGTTCGGGGTCACTCGGCGGCGAAGTGGTCCCAGCCGCCGACCCGTTCCCACGGCGCCCCGTCGACGGTGACCCGGCCGCCGCGGCCGGGCCGGGCGGTGCGCACGACCTCGCCGACCACCCGCCACCGGGCGGGCAGCTGCACGCTCTTGGGGAAGGTCGCCACGATGGCGTGGTCCTCGCCGCCGGACAGCACCCACAGCAGCGGGTCCACGCCGACCGCCTGCCCGATGTCGGCCATCTGCGCGGGGACGTCGAAGTCGGCGGCGCGCAGGTCGATGTCCACCCCGCTGGCCGCGGCGACGTGGCCGAGGTCGGCCACCAGGCCGTCGCTGACGTCGACCATCGACGTGGCGCCGAGGTCCGCGGCGGCCGGGCCGGCGTGGTACGGCGGCTCGGGGCGGCGGTGCGCCTCGACGAAGGCCCGCGGCGAGCGGAAGCCCCGCTGGAGGACCGTCAGCCCGGCCGCCGACCAGCCCAGCCAGCCGGTGACGGCGACCACGTCGCCCACCTGGGCGCCGGAGCGCAGCACCGGGCGGCGGCCCTGCAGGTCGCCGAGGGCGGTGATGGCGAGGGTGACGGCGTCGCCGCGCACCACGTCGCCGCCGACGACGGCGGCCCCGGCCACCTTGCACTCGTCGCGCAGCCCGTCCATCAGCTCGGTGGCCCAGGTCGCGGGCAGGTCGGCCGGGGCGACGAAGCCGAGCAGGATCGCCGTCGGCACGGCGCCCATCGCGGCCACGTCCGCGAGGTTCTGCGCCGCGGACTTGCGGCCCACGTCGTAGGCGGTGGACCAGTCCCGGCGGAAGTGCCGGCCCTCGATCAGCACGTCGGTGGTGGCCACCACCCGGCCGTCCGGGGCCTTCACCACGGCCGCGTCGTCGCCGGGGCCGAGGTCGACGGCCGGTGTCGGCGTGAGCCGGGCGGTGAGCTCCCTGATGAGTCCGAACTCGCCGAGTTCGCCCACGGTCCCCTGCATCTGCCGTCCTCTCAACTCAACCGGCGCGGTGGTCGCGCGCCCCCGCGCGCAGCGTACGCCCTCGAGCCCTGCAGAAAGTCTCCCCTCCCCGGGGAGGGGCGCGGTAGCGTGGTGATCAGACTGACGGCCAGCCCACCCCCCAGCCGCCTGGAGGTCCCCCGTGGTACAGGCGTACATCCTGATCCAGACCGAAGTGGGCAAGGCCACCGCGGTCGCCGAGTCCATCGGCAAGATCCAAGGCGTCGTCCAGGCCGAGGACGTCACCGGCCCGTACGACGTGATCGTGCGCGCCGAGGCCGAATCCATCGACGACCTCGGCCGCCTGGTGGTCGCCCAGGTGCAGCAGATCGAGGGCATCACGCGCACGCTGACCTGTCCGGTGGTGCGCCTGTAGGCGCGGATACCATCGGCGGGTGGCATCCTCCCGTCCGTTCGCGTCGCTCCCCGCCCCCGTCCGCTGGCTCGCCCCGCCCGCGGCGCTGCTGGGCTGCGTGCTGCTGCTCGTCGGCAACGGCGGCGGCGAGGAGGTCGCACCGCCGGTGCCGTCGGCCGCCGTCGCGCAGTACTGCGCGGCGCTCGACCGGGCGCTGCCGGGGTCCGTCCAGGGCCACGCCCGCCGCGATCCGTCGCCCGCCTCGCCGTACACCGCCGCCTGGGCGAGCTCGCCGCGGACGGTGCTGCGCTGCGGCATCGACCGCCCCGGGTACCTGGACGACGAGCCGCTGAAGAACTCCCCCGAGGTCAACGGGGTGCAGTGGGGCTTCTCCAAGGACGGCAACGGCGGGTACCGCTTCGTCACCACGCTGCGCAAGGCGTACGTCGAGGTGCTGGTGCCCGAGGGCGCGTACCCGAACTACGCCGACCCGATCCCGGCGATCTCCGACGCCGTGAAGACGGCGGTCCCCGAGGGCCTCTGAGAACGGCATTAAAGGGGCCAGGGAGGGCAGCACCACGGGGCGCGTGGGGGGCACCTCCCCGCCCGAAGGCTGGGGGGTGCCCCCCACACGCCCCTGAGTGGTCGCCCCGGGGCCGCCCCGGCGGCTACCGCAGGCCGGTGGAGCGGCGCAGCGCCGCCTGCAGCAGACGGTCGATCAGCTCCGGGTAGGGCATCCCGGTGGCCTCCCACATCTTCGGGTAGGCGGAGATCGGGGTGAAGCCGGGCATGGTGTTGATCTCGTTGACCATCCACCGGCCGTCGTTCAGCAGGAAGAAGTCGACCCGGGCGAGGCCCTCGCAGCCGAGCGCCTCGAAGGCGGCCACGGCCTGGCGGCGGATCTCGGCGGTCTCCTCGGCGGTGAGCCTCGCCGGGATCTCGACCTCGGAGGAGTCGATGTACTTGGCCTCGAAGTCGTAGAACTCGAAGTCGCCGCCGACCAGGACCTCGGCGGGCAGGCTGGCGCGCGGGCCGTCCTCGAACTCCAGGACGGCGCACTCGATCTCGCGGCCCTCGACGCCCTTCTCCACGATGACCTTGGGATCGTGGCTGCGGGCCTCCTCGATCGCCGCGTCCAGGTCGGCGAGGTCCTTGACCTTGCTGATGCCCATGGACGAGCCGGCCCGGCAGGGCTTCACGAACAGCGGCAGACCGAGCGCGGCGATCCGCTCGCGGGCGGCGGCCCGGCCCTCCTCGGTCTCCCACTCGCGCGGGCGGACGACCGTCCAGTCGCCGACGCCGATGCCGTGCGAGGCGAGGATCCGCTTGGTGAACTCCTTGTCCATGCCGGCCGCGCTGGCGAGCACGCCGGAGCCGACGTACGGCACCCCGGAGAGCTCCAGCATGCCCTGCAGCGTGCCGTCCTCGCCCCAGGGGCCGTGCAGCAGCGGCAGGACGACGTCGACCTCGCCGAGCACCTTGGGGGTGCTGCCGGGCTCGCTCAGGACGACCTCGCGGTTGCCCGGGGCGGCCGGCAGGGAGACCTGGCCCTCGGCGGACTCGGCGACCTGGTCCACGTCGGGCAGCTTGCCGTCGGTGATGGCCATCCGGGACGGCTCGTCGCCGACGAGCGCCCAGCGGCCCTCGTGGGTGATGCCGATGGGCAGCACCTCGTACTTGCTCCGGTCGATCGCGCGCAGCACGCTCGCGGCCGTGACGACCGAGATGCCGTGCTCGGAGCTGCGGCCACCGAAGACGATCGCGACCCGGGGCTTGCCGCCGGGCTGGTTCGGGGAGGTCTGTTCGATGCTCATATCGGACGTGAGACTACCGTGCGAAACCCGCGGTTCCGGTCACCGTCGCTCCGGCTTCGCCGAGCGCGCCATCAGACCGGCGAGCACCTCCTGGGTGGGGCGCCCGTTGTGGACGACGTCCACCACGGCCTCCACGATCGGCATGTCGACCCCGTTGCGCCGGGCCAGGTCGAGCACCGACTCGCAGGACTTCACACCCTCCGCGGTCTGCTTGGTGGCGGCCACGGTCTCCTCCAGGGTCATGCCCCGGCCGAGATTCATGCCGAAGGTGTTGTTGCGCGACAGCGGCGAGGAGCAGGTGGCGACCAGGTCGCCCATGCCGGCGAGGCCGGCGAAGGTGTGTGCGTCCGCGCCGAGCGCGAGGCCGAGCCGGGTGGTCTCGGCCAGGCCGCGGGTGATCAGGGTGGCCTTGGTGTTGTCGCCGAGGCCCATGCCGGCCGCCATGCCGACGGCCAGGCCGATGACGTTCTTGACCGCGCCGCCGAGCTCGCAGCCCACCACGTCGGTGTTGGTGTAAGGCCGGAAGTACGGGGTGTGGCAGGCCTTCTGGAAGCGCTGGGCGACCGCCTCGTCGGTGCAGGCGACCACACTGGCGGCCGGCTGCCGGCGGGCGATCTCCATGGCGAGGTTGGGACCGGAGACGACCGCGACGCGCTCCGGGCCGACGCCGGCGACCTCCTGGATCACCTCGCTCATCCGCTCGGCGGTGCCGAGTTCGATGCCCTTCATCAGGCTGACCAGGACGGTCTGCGGCTCGATCAGCGGCGCCCAGGCCGCCAGGTTGGCGCGCAGCGTCTGCGAGGGCACCGCGAGCACCGCGAAGTCGGCGCCGGCCAGTGCCTCGGCGGCGTCGGTGGTGGCCCGCACGCGGGCGGGCAGTTCGATGCCCGGCAGGTAGTCCGGGTTCTCGTGGGTACGGTCGATCGCGTCGACGAGCTCCTTGCGGCGCCCCCAGAGCACGACCTCGCAGCCGGCGTCGGCGAGCACCATCGCGAAGGCGGTGCCCCAGGATCCGGTCCCGAACACGGCGCAGCGGGTCACTCGGCACGCTCCTCGGCGGCGCCCTCGCGGGCGCGGTCGCGCTTGGCGGCCGCGGCGGCGGCCCGCTCGCGGGCGGCCTTGCGCATGTCGTAGCGCTCGGCGGGGGCCTTCTCGCCGCGGATGCCCTCCAGGACGGCGGTGATGGCCGCCATGATGTCCTCGGTGGCGTCCCTGAGCACCTGGGCGGTGAGCTCCTGCCCCTGGTACTTGCTCAGGTCGACCGGCGGGCCGGCCGCGACCGTCACCTTGTGCCGCGGGAAGAGGTGGTACTTGCCCTTACCGCCGCGGCCGTACGGCGGGATGATCTCGTGGGCGCCCCAGTGGGCGACCGGGATGACCGGCGCACCGGTCATCAGCGCGACGCGGGCGGCGCCGCTCTTGCCGGTCATCGGCCAGAGGTCGGGGTCGCGGGTCAGCGTGCCCTCGGGGTAGAACTGCACGCACTGGCCGCCGTTGATGGCGTCGATGGCGGCGCGGAACGCCTCGGCGGCGTCGGTGGACTCGCGGAACACCGGGATCTGGCCGGTCTTGCGCAGCATGAAGCCGATGAACGGCACCGAGAACAGCTGGGACTTGCCGAGTATCCGCGGCGGGCGGCCGCTGTTGTACTGCCAGTGGGCGTAGAACACCGGGTCGATCACCGAATTGTGGTTCACGGCCGCGATGAAGCCGCCCTCCTTCGGCAGGTTCTCCCAGCCGCTCCATTCGGTCTTCGCCAGCGCATTGGTCACCGGCTTCACGAGGACCGCCGCGAAGCGGTACCAGATCCCGTAGTCGGCGTTGCCGAAACTGGCGTACGAGCGGCGGGCCACCCAGCTCCTCCTCATCCGGTGCGGCACGTGGGGTGCCGCGGTCCTCGATCGCCGCCCGGTGTGCCCGGTCGGGGCCCCGGCGCCGGCCCCCGTACGCCGTTCGCTGCCGCGCTTCGACGGGGTGTGACCTGCTGCTCTCCACCGGCCGGGACGGCCGGGAGGGCCCGGGGCGCCGACCAGTCTCACCCGCGGGCGGACCGGCTGTCGAGCAGCCGCCCTGGGCAGGCCCCGGGCGAGTGACCAAACGCACGCGAATCGCGGCCGCCTGGCCCGGGCCCGGGACCCGACGCCACAATGGCGCCGATGACCGAGGACACCGTACGCCCCGCCGGCCGTCCGCCGCTGCCACCGGCTCCGGCGCTGTGGTCGCTGGTGCTGCCGGTGAAGCCCCCCGCGGTGGCCAAGAGCCGGCTGGAGCCGTTCGCCGGACCGCACCGCCCGCGGCTGGCGCTGGCCTTCGCCCTGGACACCGCGCGGGCCGCGCTGGCCTGCCCGGCGGTCGCCCGGGTGCTGGCGGTGACCCGGGACGCCGCGGCCGCGGAGCAACTCGCTCGCCTCGGCGTGCTGGTGGTGCCGGACGAGCCCGGCGGCGGCCTCAACGCCGCCCTGGAGCACGGGGCCGCGCGCGCCGCGGTGCTCGCACCGCACGCTCCGGTGGCGGCGCTCTCCGCCGACCTGCCGGCGCTGCGGCCCGCCGAACTCGCCCGTGTGCTGGCCGCGGTGCCGCCCGGCGGCCGGGCCTTCCTGGCGGACGCCCCCGGCCTGGGCACCACGCTGCTCGCCGCACCGTCCGCCGCCGAGCTGCGGCCCGCCTTCGGCGACGGGTCGCGGCGGCGGCACGCCCTCGGCGGTGCGTGCGAACTGGAGTTGGCCGACGTGGCCTCGGTGCGGCGGGACGTGGACACCGGGGAGGACCTGCGCGAGGCGCTGGCCCTCGGTGTGGGGCCGCTGACGGCCGCCGCGGCGGCCGCCCTGGTGTGACCGCTCGCTATGCTGTCGGCCATGCAGGCCACCGCGTTCACCTTCGACCCCGGCACCCGGGCGGGCTCCGTCCTGCTCGACGACGGCACGCCGGTGCCCTTCGACGCGGCGGCCTTCGACGCCGGGGGCCTGCGGCTGCTGCGGCCCGGCCAGCGGGTGCGGATCCGCACCGAGGGCGAGGGCGCCGAGCGCCGGGTGGTCTTCGTGACCCTGCAGACCTTCCCCGACCCGGGCGCCGAGGGCTGAGCCCCTCCGGCGCGCCGCCGCCCGGCCGGTCCGGGACGGCACCGCCGAACCCGAAGGACACGAAAGAGCTGCGCCGGCCCGCCTCCGGAATCCCGGATCCGCGGGCCGCCGCAGCTCTCGCCGTGCTCTGACCGGCCGTCGCCCGAAGGGCCGACAGAGCCTACTTGGCGGCGGTCTTGCGCGCGGTGGTCTTGCGCGTCGTGGTCTTCTTCGCCGGGGCGGTCTTCTTGGCCGTCGCGGTGGTCTTCTTGGCGGTGGCGGTGGTCTTCTTGGCCGCCGCGGCCGTGGTCTTGGCGGGGGCCGCCTTCTTGGCCGTCGCGGTGGTCTTCTTCGCCGCCGCGGTGGTCTTGGCGGGGGCCGCCTTCTTGGCCGTCGCGGTGGTCTTCTTCGCCGCCGCGGTGGTGCGGGTCGTGGTGGTGGTCTTCTTCGCGGCCGTCTTCTTGGTGGCCGCGGCCGCGGTGCCGGCGGCGGCCGCGACGCGCTTGGTGGCGGCGCGCTTGGTCGCGGCCGCGGTGGCGCCGCTCTTGCCCGGGGTGAGCGAGCCCTTGGGGGCCTTCTTGACCGAGGGGCCTTCCTTCGGCAGCTTCTTGGAGCCGCTGACGAGGTCCTTGAAGCCCTGGCCCGGGCGGAAGCGCGGGACGGAGGTCTTCTTGACCTTGACCCGCTCACCGGTCTGCGGGTTGCGGGCGAAGCGCGCGGAGCGCTCCACCTTCTCGAAGGTGCCGAAGCCGGTGACCGAGACCCGGTCACCGGCCACGACGGCACGCACCATGGTGTCGAGCACTGCGTCGACGGCCTCTGCGGCAGCCTTGCGACCGCCCAGCTGCTCGGCCACCGCTTCGACAAGCTGAGCCTTGTTCACGTCTTCCCCTTCGGAAACGGGCGCCGGATGAATCCATCCGTTCATTTCGCACGTTAGGTATGTATCTGCGGACTTTCAATTACCAAACGCGTGAATCACCCTAGTGTCGCAATGGATTTGCGCGTTCGCGACCTCAGCCGAGCGGCGGGCGCCCCGCGTCGAGGTCCTGCACAAAGCGACTCAACCGCCGGGCCGCCCCCGGGAGATCACGCTTGGCGGTCTCCGTGACGATCAGCAGTTGACGGGTGAGAGCGGTCTTTGCTTCCGCTGACACGTTCAGCGCAGATACGCGAGCGTGGGCTTGCTTCAACCGCTCGGCCACAAGCGCGTAGAGCGCCTCGGCTTCCGGGTCGTCCGGTTCCTCAGCAGGTGAGGTCTGGTCGTCCGTCCGGCCGTCAATTCGACCGCCGGCTGCACCGCCGTTCACCTCCGGGTGCGCGGGATCGCCGCCCGCGTACGGAGGTTCGTCGTGCCGGTGCATGCAACGATTGTGCCATCTGTTGTGATGTGCCCTGCGCAAGGGGGCTCTTGGGCAAATGCCCGCTGGCGTTCCGAGTGGGTGTCAGACCCGAACTCGGACTCGAACTCCGGTCGGCCCGGAGAGCCGCGGCGAAGCACTCGGGCGGCCGAACGCCGGATGGCCCGCCCCCCCGAGGGGAGGCGGGCCATCCGGCGTACGCGGGGAACTGCCGCCGGTCAGGCGACCGGCAGGGTGCGCGGCTTGAACGAGGGGCGGGTCGCCTCGAAAGCGGCGATGTCGCCCTCGTTCTGCAGCGTGATGCTGATGTCGTCCAGGCCGTTCAGCAGGCGCCAGCGGACGTTGTCGTCGAGCTCGAAGGAGGCCGTCACGCCCTCGGCGCGGACCTCGCGGGCCTCCAGGTCGACGGTGATCTCGGCGGCCGGGTCGGCCTCGACCAGCTCCCAGAGGCGCTCGACGGTCTCCTGCGGCAGGACGACGGTCAGCAGGCCGTTCTTCAGCGAGTTGCCGCGGAAGATGTCGGCGAAGCGCGAGGAGATGACGGCCTGGAAGCCGTAGTTCTGCAGCGCCCAGACGGCGTGCTCGCGGGACGAGCCGGTGCCGAACTCGGGGCCGGCCACCAGGACGCTGGCGCCCTGCCGCTCGGGGCGGTTGAGGACGAAGTCCTCGTCCTTGCGCCAGGCCTCGAAGAGGCCGTCCTCGAAGCCGGAGCGGGTGACCTTCTTCAGCCAGTGCGCCGGGATGATCTGGTCGGTGTCCACGTTGCTGCGGCGCAGCGGGACGGCCCGGCCGGTGTGGGTGGTGAACTTCTCCATGGCTCAGGCCTCCACGGAAACGCGGTCGGACAGGTCGGAGGGCGAAGCGAGGCGGCCCAGCACCGCGGTCGCGGCGGCGACCTGCGGGGAGACCAGGTGGGTGCGGCCGCCCTTGCCCTGGCGGCCCTCGAAGTTGCGGTTCGAGGTCGAGGCGCAGCGCTCTCCCGGGGCCAGCTGGTCCGGGTTCATGCCGAGGCACATCGAGCAGCCCGCGTGGCGCCACTCGGCGCCGGCCGCGGTGAAGACCTTGTCCAGGCCCTCCTCGACGGCCTGCAGGGCGACCCGGACGGAACCGGGGACGACCAGCATCCGCACGCCCTCCGCGACCTGGCGGCCGTCGAGGATGTCGGCGGCGGCGCGCAGGTCCTCGATCCGGCCGTTGGTGCAGGAGCCGACGAAGACGGCGTCGACGGAGACCTCGCGCAGCGGGGTGCCGGCCTCCAGGCCCATGTACTTCAGGGCGTTCTCGGCGGCGATCCGCTCCTGCGGGTCCTCGAAGTCCTCGGGGTTCGGGACGTTGGCGCCGAGCGGGGCGCCCTGGCCCGGGTTGGTGCCCCAGGTGACGAACGGGGTCAGCGAGTTGGCGTCGATGAAGACCTCGGCGTCGAAGACGGCGTCCTCGTCGGTGGTCAGCGTGCGCCAGTAGGCGACGGCGGCGTCCCAGTCCTCGCCCTCGGGGGCGTGCGGGCGGCCCTTGAGGTACTCGAAGGTGGTGTCGTCGGGGGCGATCATGCCGGCCCGGGCGCCCGCCTCGATGGACATGTTGCAGATGGTCATCCGGGCCTCCATCGAGAGGCTGCGGATGGCGGAGCCGCGGTACTCCAGGACGTAGCCCTGGCCGCCGCCGGTGCCGATCTTGGCGATGATGGCCAGGATCAGGTCCTTGGCGGTGACGCCCTCGGGCAGCTCGCCCTCGACGGTGATGGCCATGGTCCTGAACGGGGCCAGCGGCAGGGTCTGGGTGGCGAGCACGTGCTCGACCTGGCTGGTGCCGATGCCGAACGCCAGCGCGCCGAAGGCGCCGTGGGTGGAGGTGTGGGAGTCGCCGCAGACCACGGTGGTGCCGGGCTGGGTCAGGCCCAGCTGCGGGCCGACGACGTGCACGACGCCCTGCTCGACGTCGCCCAGCGAGTGGATGCGCACGCCGAACTCGGCGGCGTTCTTGCGCAGCGTCTCCAGCTGGACCTTGGAGACCGGGTCGGCGATCGGCTTGTCGATGTCGAGCGTGGGGGTGTTGTGGTCCTCGGTGGCGATCGTCAGATCGGTACGGCGGACCTTGCGGCCGGCCAGCCGGAGGCCGTCGAAGGCCTGGGGGCTGGTGACCTCGTGCAGCAGGTGCAGGTCGATGAAGAGGAGGTCGGGCTCGCCCTCGGCGCGCCGGACGACGTGGTCGTCCCAGACCTTCTCTGCGAGTGTCCGTCCCATCGCTTTCCCTCCAGCCGGCCGCATTGCCGGCCTTCTCGTGTCGTCGAGGTCTCTTCCGGTGCCGCCCTGGTGAGGCTCGCTGCGGAGTCGCGACCTGCACGCCGGATCGTCTGTCCAGGATGTGGACGCTTGGGTGAAGGTCCATCCTGGGTGTCTCCCGGGCTGCTGCATCAAGAGTGGCGCTTTTCTCGGAAGATTGAACTTGCGTCTCGCCCACTGAGACTGCAGTATCGAGACATGGACAACACTAGCGGCGTCGGCGTTCTCGACAAGGCCGCTCTGGTGCTGAGCGCACTGGAGTCGGGCCCCGCCACGTTGGCGGGGCTGGTCGCCGCCACCGGTCTGGCGCGGCCCACGGCCCACCGACTTGCCGTCGCACTCGAACACCACCGCCTGGTCACCAGGGACATGCAGGGCCGGTTCATCCTCGGCCCCCGACTCGCCGAGCTCTCCGCCGCCGCGGGCGAGGACCGCCTGCTCGCCACCGCCGGGCCGGTGCTCACGCACCTGCGCGACGTCACCGGCGAGAGCGCCCAGCTCTACCGCCGCCAGGGCGAGATGCGCATCTGCGTCGCCGCCGCCGAGCGGCTCTCGGGCCTGCGGGACACCGTCCCGGTCGGCTCCACCCTGCCGATGAAGGCCGGGTCGGCCGCCCAGGTCCTGCTGGCCTGGGAGGAACCCGAGCGCCTCCACCGCGGCCTGCAGGGCGCCCGCTTCACCGCGACGGCGCTCAGCGGCGTGCGGCGCCGCGGCTGGGCCCAGTCGATCGGCGAGCGCGAGCCGGGCGTGGCGTCCGTCTCCGCGCCCGTCCGCGGCCCCTCCAACCGCGTGGTGGCCGCCGTCTCGGTGTCCGGCCCGATCGAGCGCCTCACCCGCCACCCGGGCCGGCTGCACGCCCAGGCCATCATCGAGGCCGCCAACCGCCTCACCGAGGCGCTCCGCCGCGGCTGACGGCCACGGACGCCGGAGAACGACCGAAGGGCCCGCCCCGGAACAGGGGGCGGGCCCTTCGGATTGCGCGCGGGAATTCCGGCCCGTTCGGACCTGTTCACGAAAGGCCCGGATCCGGAAAACAAAAAAGCCCCGGTCACCCGGAGCTTGTTGGCTGGGGTACCAGGACTCGAACCTAGACTAAATGAACCAGAATCACTCGTGCTGCCAATTACACCATACCCCAAAAGTACCCCCGACCGGATTCGAACCGGCGCTACCGCCTTGAGAGGGCGGCGTGCTAGGCCGCTACACAACGGGGGCCCGCACCACCGAGGTGGCGCTGAGTACCCCCGACCGGATTCGAACCGGCGCTACTGCCTTGAGAGGGCAGCGTGCTAGGCCGCTACACAACGGGGGCATACTCATTCACTCTGCAATTTTCCGAAGAAACTGCGTACCCCCGACCGGATTCGAACCGGCGCTACCGCCTTGAGAGGGCGGCGTGCTAGGCCGCTACACAACGGGGGCTTGCACTACTGCTGTACTGCGCTGGGGTACCAGGACTCGAACCTAGACTAACTGAACCAGAATCAGTCGTGCTGCCAATTACACCATACCCCACCAGAGTTCAACCCCTGCGGGGCCTTCGCTCGGTGTCTCGCGCCTCCCTGCCCGGGCGGCGCAGAAAGAACATTACCCGACGCCAGGCCCGGCTCCAAAATCGATAACCGCAGGCAGGGCGCCGGACGCCTGCGGCCCTGGTCAGCGCACCGGGGCCGCAGGCGCGGAGGCCGGCCTCACGAGGCCGGCGCGGCCTCCAGGGCGGCCGTCAACCGGCGCAGCGTCTCGGCCCGGCCCAGCAGCTCCATCGACTCGAACAGCGGCGGGGAGACCCGGCGCCCGGTCACCGCCACCCGAAGCGGCGTGAAGGCGAACTTCGGCTTGATCCCGAGGCCGTCCACCAGGGCCTCGCGCAGGGCGGCCTGGATCGCGTCCGGGGTGAAGTCGGCCAGCTCCTCCAGCGCCTTCACCGAGGCCTCCAGCACCGGCCGGGCGTCCGCGCCGAGCGCCTTGGCGGCGTCGTCCGGGTCGACGGCGAAGTCGGCCGGGTCGACGAACAGGAAGCCGGCCATCGGGACGATCTCGCTCAGCACGACCATCCGTTCCTGGGTGAGCGGGGCGACCGCGGCCAGCAGGTCCAGCTGGTGCGCGGTGGGCTCCGCCGGCAGGAGGCCCGCGGCCTGCAGGTACGGCACCAGCCGGCGGACGAAGTCCTCCGGGTCGAGGGCGCGCAGGTGCTCGGCGTTGATCGCCTCGCACTTCTTGAGGTCGAAGCGGGCCGGGTTGGCGTTGACCTTGGCGATGTCGAAGGCCGCGACCATCTCGGCCATGGAGAAGCGGTCCCGGTCCTCGGAGAGCGACCAGCCCAGCAGCGCGAGGTAGTTGAGCAGGCCCTCGGGCAGGAACCCGCGCTCCCGGTACAGGTTGAGCGAGGCCTGCGGGTCGCGCTTGGAGAGCTTCTTGTTGCCCTCGCCCATCACGTACGGCAGGTGGCCGAAGCGCGGGGTGGTGCCGGCGCCCACGCCGATGTCGGCGAGCGCCGCGTACAGCGCGATCTGACGGGGCGTGGAGGAGAGCAGGTCCTCGCCGCGCAGCACGTGGGTGATCCCCATCAGCGCGTCGTCGACCGGGTTGACCAGGGTGTACAGCGGCGCGCCGTTCGCCCGCACGATGCCGTAGTCCGGCACGTCCTTCGGGTCGAAGGTGACCGGGCCGCGGACGAGGTCGTCGAAGGAGAGCGCGGTGTCGGGCATCCGGAAGCGCAGGATCGGCGAGCGGCCCTCCAGCCTGTAGACGGCGACCTGGTCCTCGCTCAGCTCGCGGCAGTGGCCGTCGTAGCCGGACGGCCTGCCGGCGGCGCGGGCGGCCTCGCGGCGGGCGTCCAGCTCCTCGGTGGAGCAGTAGCAGTGGTAGGCGTGGCCGGCCTCGTGCAGGCGGCGGGCGACGTCGGCGTAGACGTCCATCCGCTGGGACTGCCGGTAGGGCGCGTGCGGGCCGCCGACCTCCGGGCCCTCGTCCCAGTCGAAACCGAGCCAGCGCATGGCGTCGAGCAGCTGGTTGTACGAGTCCTCGGAGTCGCGGGCCGCGTCGGTGTCCTCGATCCGGAACACCAGGGTGCCGCCGTGGTGGCGGGCGAAGGCCCAGTTGAACAGGGCGGTGCGGACCAGCCCGACGTGCGGGTTGCCGGTCGGGGACGGGCAGAAGCGGACCCGGATGTCGGAGCCCGCGGGAGAGTCAGCCACGCTTGATCACCTTGTTGGCGAGAGTGCCGATGCCTTCGACGGAGACGGCGACCTCGTCGCCGATGCTGAGGGGGCCAACGCCCGCGGGGGTGCCGGTCAGGACGACGTCGCCCGGCAGGAGCGTCATCGCCTCGGAGATGTGCGCGATCAGTTCGGGGATCGAACGCACCATCAGGGAGGTCCGGCCGGTCTGCCGCAGCTCGCCGTTGACGGTGCAGGTGATCGCCAGGTCGGACGGGTCCAGCTCGGTCTCGATCCACGGGCCGAGCGGGCAGGAGGTGTCGAAGCCCTTGGCCCGGGCCCACTGGCCCTCGCGCTGCTGGACGTCGCGCGCGGTGACGTCGTTGGCGCAGGTGTAGCCGAGGATCACCTCGGGGACGCGCTCCAGCGGCACCTCGCGGCACATCCGGCCGATCACCACGGCGAGCTCCGCCTCGTGCTGCACGTCCGAGGAGAACGGCGGGTAGGCGATGGACTCGGTCGGGCCGACGACCGCGGTGGACGGCTTGAAGAAGGTCAGCGGGACGTCCGGCACCTCGTTGCCGAGCTCCGCGGCGTGCGCCGCGTAGTTGCGGCCGACCGCGACGATCTTGTTGGGCAGCATCGGCGCCAGCAGCCGGACGTCCTGCATCCGGAAGCTCTCGCCGGTTAGCTGCGGCGGCCCGAACGGGTGGCCGGCCAGCGCGTGGACCACCAGGGAATCGGGTTGGGCCGCATCGCCCTCGACGACGCCGAAGGAGACGCTGCCGGCGGCAGGACTCCCTTCCCGGACGGAAAACCTGGCGATGCGCACCCTGCAGCCTCTCGATAGGGGACCTGCTCGATCATTCCCAGGCTATCGCGCGGGGTGCCGCCGGCCCGGGGGCGCGCGGCCACGGGGGCGCACGGGCGCCCGGACACCCCCCGAAGCACGGAGGGGCGCCGACCGCTGCGGTCGGCGCCCCTCCACCGGGCGGGTGCGCCCGGACGGCCGTGCTCAGTCCAGCGGCAGACGCGGCGCGGGCGCCACCATCAGCTGGGTGCGGCGCGGGTTGGCGGTGCTGTCGGGCAGCTCGACGGCGTACTCGCGCGGCTGCTGGGAGGCGAGCGCGCCGGGGAGCTGGGCGAAGTCCTCGACGGAGGCCAGGGTCGTCCGGCGCGGGTTGGCGGTGGCCCGGACGGTGAGCGTGGACTTCGGAGCCTTCGTCGGCTGGGACATGGGCGGGGCACCTTGGTTTCGCGAGGAGGACTTTTGGACGGGCGCGGGCCTGGGAAGGCTCTCCGCGGCCCCGCCAAGGGTAAGGATCTCCTGTCACAGGAGCCGTGACCAAAGCTACACATTAACCTGTGACTTTGGTCACAATTCCGTGATCCATTTCGGCTTTCGGGGCATTCGGGACGGTTCGAGAATTCCGACATAGCTCCCATTTCGGACATTGGTTGCACATGTCCGGGCTGCACCCGGTCGGCCGAAGGGTGCTGCGTGTCCGAAAAGAGCCGTATTACCAGCGCGTAACCGCACGGACCGTGAGAGCCTGCGCGCGGTCGGTAGCTCAGGACACCGAGTCATAACGGCCCTTGTTGGACTTCTCGCGCTGTGCTGGAATGCCACGGAAAAACTCGACACCGTCCCCCTCCGCGCCAGCGGGGAGGGGCGCCCGGTCCAGAGGTTGCGACGCCAGTGCAGGGACGTTTCAAGAGGGGCAGCGGCGCCGCGGGTGACCCGGAGTCGCGCGAGCCGGCCGGCCCCCACCAGGCAGCGCCGACAGCAGGCCAGGCCGGCGGTACCGCCGAGCCGGCCGACGACACGGTCACGGACGGCCACGACACGGCCGACGGCAAGTCGGGCCGTTCGCGGCTCCGCAGTACGCTCAACTACCGCCGGGCCACCGGCCTGAACAGGTTCGCGCTGCGCAACTGGCGCATCCGCACGCGCCTGATCGCGCTGCTGCTGCTCCCCGTGATGGTCGCGCTCGTCCTCGGTGGTCTGCGTGTGCAGACCTCTATGGAGAACTCCCGCCAGCTGGCGCAGATGACCGACCTCGCGGACCTCGCCCGCCGGGCGACCGCGCTGGCCGACGCCCTGGAGACCGAGCGCGACATCAGCGCCGGCCCGCTGACCGCCAAGCCCGGCGAGCGGCAGGACCCGGACGTCATGGACGCCCAGAAGAACACCGACCAGCTGAGCAAGGCCTTCGCCACCAGTGCCGACAAGTTCGACGAGCTCGACCTCGCCGGTGGAAAGGCACTGCTGCTGCAGGTCCGCAAGGACCTCAACCAGCTGTCGGAGGCACGTGGCTCCGCGTACACAAACATCGACAACATTCAGGCCACCGTCCTGAACTACGACGTGATCATCAAGGGTCTCATCGGCATCACCGAGGAGATCGCGATCGCGTCGAACTCGACCGAGCTGATCAAGATCACCCGGGCGCTCAGCCAGTTCGCGCTGTCCAAGGAGAACGCCTCCATGCAGCGCGCGCTGATCTCCGCCGCGCTGGCCCGCCCCGGCAAGGCCGACCTCTCCCCCTCGGACGAGACCTTCGGTATCCGGCTCCAGGTCTCCGAGGAGTCCGCGCTCGCCAACTTCACCGCCATCTACGGTGACGAGGAGGCCCGCAAGAAGCGCTCCAGCCTGAGCTTCAACCAGACCATCGCGGACACCGACCGGTACACCCAGCAGGTGCTGAACACCAACGGCATCCGGCAGACCGACCCGCGCACCTACACGGACTGGTACGACGCCGCCAGCGTCAAGATCAACGCCGAGCAGCGCATCGAGACCCAGCTGCTCGAGGACCTCGACGGCAAGGCCCAGAAGCTGCAGTCGGACGCCGACACCCAGGCGCTGGTCAACGCCGCGCTGATCGCCCTCGTCCTCATCGTCGCCATCGCCGGTGCGGCCATCGTGGCCCGCTCGATGGTGCGCTCGCTGACCCGTCTGCAGACCGCGGCCGAGGACGTCGCCGAGCGCCGTCTGCCCGAGCTGGTCAAGACCCTCTCCGAGAGCGACCCGCACGACGTCGACGTCACCGTCGAGCCCGTCGGCGTCGACTCCGCGGACGAGATCGGCCACGTGGCCTCCGCGTTCGACATGGTGCACCGCGAGGCCGTCCGCCTCGCCGCCGAGCAGGCCCTTCTGCGAGGCAACATCAACGCGATGTTCACCAACCTCTCGCGCCGCAGCCAGGGCCTCATCCAGCGCCAGCTGTCGCTCATCTCCGAGCTGGAGAGCCGCGAGGCCGACCCGGACCAGCTGGCCAGCCTCTTCAAGCTGGACCACCTCGCGACCCGTATGCGCCGCAACGGTGAGAACCTGCTCGTCCTCGCGGGTGAGGACCCGGGCCGCCGCTGGACCCGCCCCGTCCCGCTGGTCGACGTGCTCCGCGCCGCCGCCTCCGAGGTGGAGCAGTACGAGCGCATCGAACTCGCCGCGGTGCCGTCGACCGAGGTCGCCGGCCGCGTCGTCAACGACCTCGTCCACCTCCTCGCCGAGCTGCTGGAGAACGCGACCTCGTTCTCCAGCCCGCAGACCCGCGTCCGGGTCACCGGCCACGCGCTGCCCGACGGCCGCGTGCTGGTCGAGATCCACGACACCGGCATCGGCCTGAGCCCGGACGACCTCGCGGACATCAACGAGCGCCTCGCGAGCCCGCCCACCGTCGACGTCTCCGTCTCCCGCCGCATGGGCCTCTTCGTGGTCGGCCGCCTGTCCCTGCGACACGGCATCCGCATCCAGCTGCGCCCCAGCGACTCCGGCGGCACCACCGCACTCGTCATGCTGCCGGTCGACGTCACCAACGCCGCCGGCCGCCCGGGCCAGCGCCCGGCCGGCGGTGCCGCCGCCGGCAAGGGCCGCGGTCTCACCCCGACCCCGCGCCAGCAGGGCCGCGGCACCGCGGCGGAGGCCCTCGCGGGCCGCGCAGCCGCCGCGCTCAACCAGGCACCGGCCGGTGCGCCCGCCCGTCCGCAGCTCGGCCAGGGCCCGCAGGGCGGTGTCCCGCAGCAGCAGCCCCAGGGCGGCCGTCCCGCCGGCGGCCTGCCGACCCGTGACGCCGGCCAGGCGCTGCGCGAGAACTCCTCGCCGAACCAGCCGGGCCAGCAGGCCCCGCAGGGCCACCCCAACCAGCAGGGCCAGCAGGGCCTGCAGGGCCAGCCGCGGCGGGTTCCGGGCGCCTCCGGTGCCCCGGGCGTGCAGGGCGGCCCCGGCGGCCAGCCCGGCAGCATGCCG
>NZ_JAHTIK010000001.1:3046269-3047633 GCF_025655475.1 Kitasatospora sp. DSM 101779
AGCATGCCGCGCCGCGGCCCGGAGCAGGGCCCCGGCGGCCGTGCCCCGATGCCCGAGCGTCCGCGTCCGGAGGCCGGCCCGCAGGGCGGCCGTCCGGCGGGTCCCGGCCAGCAGCGCCCGCTGGCGCCGCAGCAGCAGGGTCCGGCCGAGAACCCGGTCGAGTCCACCGTGCAGTTCGGCCGGCCGCGCTTCGAGGCCAGCGACATCGACCCGCGCGACCCGCTGGGCCTCGGCCTGGTGGAGCCGGTCCTGCCGGACCCGGCCACCCAGCCGGGCGGCGGCCAGCCGTTCGAGCAGCGGGCCCCGCAGCAGCCCCAGCCGCAGCAGCAGGCCCAGCCGATGGCACTGCCGACCGGCCCCGGCCCGGAGGACACCCAGCAGTGGTTCCGTCCGGAGGACGGCGGCCAGCAGCAGGCCCGTCCGCGCCCGCAGCAGCAGCAGTACCAGCCGCAGCGCCCCGGCACCTCGGCGCCGGGCGTCCCGCAGCAGCAGGCCCCGCAGGCCCCGCGTCAGCAGCAGCGCCCGCAGGCGCCGCAGCAGCCCGTCGGTCCGCAGGGCGGTCGCGAGGCCGCCGAGGCCCCGTGGCGCCCGTCGGCCAACGACGAGCGCTGGCGCCGTGCCGAGCAGGTGCGCGAGCCCTCGACGAGCGGCCTGACCACCTCGGGCCTGCCGCGCCGCACCCCGCAGGCCAACCTGGTCTCCGGCACCGCCGAGTCGGCGCCGCTGACCGGCCCGCAGGTCTCCCGCAGCCCGGAGGAGGTCCGTGGCCGGCTGACCAACCTGCGCCGCGGCATCCAGCAGGGCCGCCAGGCCGGCCAGGGACAGGGTCCGGCACAGGGCCAGAACAACTTCGGCCGCCAGCAGCAGGGCTTCGACGGCTTCGGCCAGAACCACCAGGAGCGTTGAGTTGAGTCAGATGAGCCAGGCCGCACAGAACCTGAACTGGCTGATCACCAATTTCGTGGACAACACCCCCGGGGTGTCGCACACGGTGGTGGTCTCCGCCGACGGTCTCCTGCTGTGCATGTCCGAAGGCTTCCCCCGGGACCGCGCCGACCAGCTCGCCGCCGTCGCCTCCGGCCTCACCTCGCTGACCTCCGGCGCCAGCCGGATCTTCGAGGGCGGCGACGTCAACCAGACCGTCGTCGAGATGGAGCGCGGCTTCCTCTTCCTCATGGCGGTCAGCGACGGCTCCGCCCTCGCCGTCCTCGCCGCCCCCGACTCCGACATCGGCCTCGTCGGCTACGAGATGGCACTCCTCGTCGACCGCGCAGGCGCCGTCCTCACCCCCGCCCTCCGGGCAGAACTGCAGGGCAGCCTGCTGCACTGAACTCCCGACCCCCGCAATGCGCCCGGCCCGCCCG
>NZ_JAHTIK010000001.1:3047645-3069431 GCF_025655475.1 Kitasatospora sp. DSM 101779
GCCAGCGACATCGACCCGCGC
The DNA here is from genome assembly GCF_025655475.1 of Kitasatospora sp. DSM 101779. GTDB lineage: Bacteria > Actinomycetota > Actinomycetes > Streptomycetales > Streptomycetaceae > Kitasatospora. The sequence goes on from NZ_JAHTIK010000001.1 coordinate 3,047,667, forward strand.
GACCCGCTGGGCCTCGGCCTGGTGGAGCCGGTCCTGCCGGACCCGGCCACCCAGCCGGGCGGCGGCCAGCCGTTCGAGCAGCGGGCCCCGCAGCAGCCCCAGCCGCAGCAGCAGGCCCAGCCGATGGCACTGCCGACCGGCCCCGGCCCGGAGGACACCCAGCAGTGGTTCCGTCCGGAGGACGGCGGCCAGCAGCAGGCCCGTCCGCGCCCGCAGCAGCAGCAGTACCAGCCGCAGCGCCCCGGCACCTCGGCGCCGGGCGTCCCGCAGCAGCAGGCCCCGCAGGCCCCGCGTCAGCAGCAGCGCCCGCAGGCGCCGCAGCAGCCCGTCGGTCCGCAGGGCGGTCGCGAGGCCGCCGAGGCCCCGTGGCGCCCGTCGGCCAACGACGAGCGCTGGCGCCGTGCCGAGCAGGTGCGCGAGCCCTCGACGAGCGGCCTGACCACCTCGGGCCTGCCGCGCCGCACCCCGCAGGCCAACCTGGTCTCCGGCACCGCCGAGTCGGCGCCGCTGACCGGCCCGCAGGTCTCCCGCAGCCCGGAGGAGGTCCGTGGCCGGCTGACCAACCTGCGCCGCGGCATCCAGCAGGGCCGCCAGGCCGGCCAGGGACAGGGTCCGGCACAGGGCCAGAACAACTTCGGCCGCCAGCAGCAGGGCTTCGACGGCTTCGGCCAGAACCACCAGGAGCGTTGAGTTGAGTCAGATGAGCCAGGCCGCACAGAACCTGAACTGGCTGATCACCAATTTCGTGGACAACACCCCCGGGGTGTCGCACACGGTGGTGGTCTCCGCCGACGGTCTCCTGCTGTGCATGTCCGAAGGCTTCCCCCGGGACCGCGCCGACCAGCTCGCCGCCGTCGCCTCCGGCCTCACCTCGCTGACCTCCGGCGCCAGCCGGATCTTCGAGGGCGGCGACGTCAACCAGACCGTCGTCGAGATGGAGCGCGGCTTCCTCTTCCTCATGGCGGTCAGCGACGGCTCCGCCCTCGCCGTCCTCGCCGCCCCCGACTCCGACATCGGCCTCGTCGGCTACGAGATGGCACTCCTCGTCGACCGCGCAGGCGCCGTCCTCACCCCCGCCCTCCGGGCAGAACTGCAGGGCAGCCTGCTGCACTGAACTCCCGACCCCCGCAATGCGCCCGGCCCGCCCGACCATCGGCCGCCCCCGGGTGGCCGACCGCCTCAGCCGGCACCGACCGGCTGGAACCCCGCTGCGAACGGCGGCAGCACGAGGAGGACCTATGACCCCGCCCCCGACACCGGCCGGCTCGTACGGCAACGGGTACGGCAGTGGCTACGGCGGCCAGCAGGCCGGCGGCTACGGTGGGCAGCAGCAGTCCGGCGGCTACGAGCAGCAGCCGCTCGTCCGTCCGTACGCGATGACCGGCGGCCGCACCCGGCCGCGGTACCAGCTGGCGATCGAGGCGCTGATCTCGACCACCGGCTCGGCCGAGCGCTCCGGCGGTCTGCTGCCCGAGCACGCCCGGATCGTCGGACTCTGCCGCGAGGTCAAGTCCGTCGCGGAGATCTCGGCCCTGGCCGGTGTCCCGCTCGGTGTCGCCCGTATTCTCGTCGCCGACCTGGCCGAGGCCGGCCTGGTCACCATCCACCAGCCCGCTGCTGCGGGCGAGTCCGGCGGTGCGCCTGACGTCACGCTGCTCGAAAGGGTCCTCAGTGGACTTCGCAAGCTCTAACGCGGCCGCCCCCAGCCGCGCCACCACCTCCGCGAAGATCGTCGTCGCCGGCGGCTTCGGAGTCGGCAAGACCACCCTCGTCGGCGCCGTCTCCGAGATCAACCCCCTGCGCACCGAAGCCGTCATGACCAGCGCCAGCGCCGGCATCGACGACCTCACCCACACCGCGGGCAAGACGACGACCACCGTCGCCATGGACTTCGGCCGCATCACCCTCGACGAAGACCTCATCCTCTACCTGTTCGGCACCCCCGGCCAGGACCGCTTCTGGTTCATGTGGGACGACCTCGTCCGCGGCGCCATCGGCGCCGTCGTCCTCGTCGACACCCGCCGCCTCGCCGACTGCTTCCCCGCCCTCGACTACTTCGAGAACTCCGGGCTCCCCTTCGTCGTCGCCCTCAACGGCTTCGACGGACACCAGCCCCACACCCCCGACGAGGTCCGCGAAGCACTCCAACTCGGCCCCGACACCCCCATCATCACCCTCGACGCCCGACGCCGGGACAGCGCCAAGAGCGCCCTCATCACCCTCGTCGAGCACGCCCTCCTGGCCCGCCTCCGGTAGGACAGGAACCCAGGACGGATGATGCAGCGCGCCCGCTCCGGTGCCCCCACGGGCACGGGAGCGGGCGCGCGTTTCTCCGTCCATAACAGTTCGGTAGGCATTTCGAGATCAACAGCGACACAGCGTGAGGTTTTCGATCCACTGTGCACTGTCGACCTTTCGCTTACTCCACAATCGTCCCCAAATGTCCGATTTATTCGGCACATCTCGGGTACGGAGAGCTGTTTGTCCCGCACCCCTCCACGTGCTGAAATTCCAGCTACCCCGTAGTCACCCCATATGGCAGTTCCACCCAGCAGCGGGCTGCGGCCGGCGGGGGTAGCCGCTGGATTGATCCATGGCCGCACCATCGGCCGAGAGGTTGTTGTCGAGTGAGGCGTAAGCAGCCAGACACCCCGCAGCGGCGGTCCGAGCCCCGCCCGAACGAGCAGGGACCCGGCGGTCAGGCACCGGCCGGCTTCTCCGCGTTCACCGCGGCCGAGGACCGGCCGCAGGCGCGCGGCGCCGCCGGCCCGCCGACCCAGATACTCAGCGGCCCGGGCAACCGCCCGGGCGGCGCCTCCAGGCCCGGCGCTTCCGCCGCCCCCGAGGCGGGCGGTGAGAGCGGCCGGTACGAGTTCCTGGCCCCCCGGAACTGGCGCGTGCCGACCCGCCTGATCGCCATCCTCATCGTGCCGGTCATCATCGGCCTGGTCTTCGGCGGCCTGCGCGTCAACACCTCGCTGGACGACTTCCACAAGGCCGACCGCGCGGTGAAGACCGCGAAGCTCGCGCACGCCGCGACCGACCTCGCGGACGCCCTGGAGAACGAGCGCGACCTCTCGATCGTGCCGATCCTGACCGGATCCGACCCGCAGGGCCGGCTCGGCGAGCTCCGCAAGAAGACCGACGACGCCCTCAAGGCGTACAACACGGCCTACGGCAAGATCTCCGACGACGACACGCTCAAGCGCCGCGACACGGCCTTCCAGCAGCTCGTGGTCTTCCTGCCGCACCTGCGCGAGAACGCCTACAAGCCGGAGCTGCTCGCCTCGGCCACCCAGGCCGCCTACTCGGTGATGTTCGCCCCGCTGCTGGCCATCGACAACTCGGTCGGCTTCGGCAGCTCCAGCGTCACCAGCAAGGGCCGCGCGATCTACGCCATGTCGCTGGCCAAGGCCTCCGCCTCGACCCAGCGCGCGCTGATGATCAACCTGCTCGCCGGCATCGCCCAGGGCACCGTCAGCCGGTACGAGAACCAGGAACTGATCATCTCGCTCCTGGTGGCGAGCAAGCTCGAGACGACCGCCATCAGCGAGTTCTCCACCGGCTCCACCGCCGACGACGCCAAGGTCTTCGCGGACGCCCTGGTCGCCCAGGCCGCGGCCGACCAGCGCGCCCCGCTGCGGATGCCCGACAACCAGACCATCCCGACCGTCAACGGCCTGATGAACATCGGCCTGGCCTACTCCGACGCCGCCATGCGCGGCCAGCAGGACGGCAAGGACGCGGCGGAGAAGCTCTTCGAGAACGCGAAGAACGCCGGTCTGACCGTCCAGAACTGGAACCAGGCCTCCGCCGGCCACATGAACGCCCTGCGCGCCACGGAAACCGCCCTCCTCAACGAGGTCGTCGACGACGCGCAGAACATCAAGGACCGCGCCCAGACCGACGCCTTCCTCAACTCCGGCATCGTGATCGCCGCGCTGGCGCTCGCCGGTCTGCTCACCGGCTTCATCGCCCGCTCGATGATCCTCGGCATGCGCACCCTGAACACCGCCGCGCTGGACATCGCCAACCACCGTCTGCCCGACCTGGTCGAGAAGCTCTCCAAGACCGACCCGGACCGGGTCGACACCTCGGTCGAGCCGATCCCGCTGCGCGGCAAGGACGAGATCGGCGAGGTCGCCCGCGCGTTCGACCAGGTCCACTCGCAGGCCGTCTCGCTCGCCGCCGAGCAGGCCCTGCTCCGAGGCAACCTGAACGCGATCTTCTCCAACCTGTCGCGCCGCAGCCAGAGCCTGATCCAGCGCCAGCTGGCACTGATCACCGACCTGGAGAACAACGAGGCCGACCCGGACCAGCTGGAGAACCTCTTCAAGCTGGACCACCTCGCGACCCGTATGCGCCGCAACGGTGAGAACCTCCTCGTCCTCGCGGGCGAGGAGCCCGGCCGCCGCTGGAACACCCCCGTCCCGCTGGTCGACGTGCTCCGCGCCGCCGCCTCCGAGGTGGAGCAGTACGAGCGCATCGAACTCGCCGGCATCCCGGAGGCCGAGGTCGTCGGCGCCGCCGTGACCGACCTCGTCCACCTGCTCGCCGAGCTGCTGGAGAACGCCACCACCTTCTCCAGCCCGCAGACCCGCGTCCTGGTCAACGCCACCCGCCTGCCGGACGGCCGCGTGCTGGTCGAGATCCACGACAAGGGCATCGGCCTCACCGCCGACGACTTCGCGGAGATCAACGAGAAGCTGGCCGAGCCGCCCACGGTCGACGCCACCATCTCGCGCCGCATGGGCCTCTTCGTGGTCGGCCGGCTGTCCCAGCGGCACGACATCCGCGTGCAGCTGCGCCCGTCCGGCGAGTCCGCCGGCACCACCTCGCTGGTCATGCTCCCGGTCGGCCTGACCCAGATGAATGCCGCTCCGGAGCCGGAGGAGCAGTTCACCGTCTCCCGGATCTTCTCCGAGCAGGAGCCGACCCAGGCCTGGCAGGACGACTGGAGCCAGCGCAGCGCCGCCGAGCTCGGCTTCGACGACCACCTGACCGGCACCGGCGGCAGCGGCTTCAGCCCCGCGCTGGAGGCCATGCAGCGCTCGCAGCGCCGGCGCGCCGCGGCCATCGAGCCCGGCCCGCAGGACGAGGTCATCGACGCCGAGGCGATCGAGACCACCGAGGCCCCGTACGCCGACGAGTACCAGGCCCAGGGCTACGAGCAGTCCGGCTTCCAGGACCAGGGCTACGCCCAGGACCAGTACGGCCAGGACGGCGGCTACGACCAGTACCAGGGCCAGTACGAGCAGTCCGGCTTCCAGGACCAGGGCTACGCCCAGGACCAGTACGGCCAGGACGGCGGCTACGACCAGTACCAGGGCCAGTACGACCAGAACGGCTACCAGGGCATCCCGCAGCAGCAGGGCGCCCAGGACGACGCCTACCAGCCGTACGGCTACGAGGACCAGTACCAGGCCGACCAGCCCTCCGGGCACCCGTACGGGGCCGACGAGCAGCCCGCGCTGCCCCCGGCGCCCTCGGCGGGCGGCGGTCTGCCGCAGCGTCGCCCCGGCCAGCAGCTGGCCGGCGGCGGTGGCGGCGCCGAGGAGAAGCCGAACTGGTTCGCCGGTGCCAAGGACACCTCCGGCGCCCCCGGTGAGAACCGCGGCCACGATGTGTCCGCGCTCGGCGGCTACGGCCCGACCGGCCCGACCGCGTCGAGCGCCTGGCAGTCCGCCAACGACGGCGGCTGGCAGCGGGCCGAGCAGGTCCGCGAGCCGTCGTCCGCCGGCACCACCCAGGCCGGCCTGCCCCGCCGGGTGCCCAAGCAGAACCTCGTGCCCGGCAACGCCAAGCCGACTCCGCAGGAAGGCCCGCAGGTCTCCCGCAACCCGGAGGAGGTCCGCGGCCGGCTGACCAACCTGCGCCGCGGCGTCGAGCAGGGCCGCAGCGCCGGCGGTGACCCGGGGGCCACCGGCAGCTTCCGCTTCGACCCGAACCAGGGTCGCGGCAGCAACCAGAACAGCAGCACCGATCTCTTCGGCGGCTCGAACCACCAGGAGCGTTGAGTTGAGTCAGATGAGCCAGGCCGCACAGAACCTGAACTGGCTGATCACCAATTTCGTGGACAACACCCCCGGGGTGTCGCACACGGTGGTGGTCTCCGCCGACGGTCTCCTGCTGTGCATGTCCGAAGGCTTCCCCCGGGACCGCGCCGACCAGCTCGCCGCCGTCGCCTCCGGCCTCACCTCGCTGACCTCCGGCGCCAGCCGGATCTTCGAGGGCGGCGACGTCAACCAGACCGTCGTCGAGATGGAGCGCGGCTTCCTCTTCCTCATGGCGGTCAGCGACGGCTCCGCCCTCGCCGTCCTCGCCGCCCCCGACTCCGACATCGGCCTCGTCGGCTACGAGATGGCACTCCTCGTCGACCGCGCAGGCGCCGTCCTCACCCCCGCCCTCCGGGCAGAACTGCAGGGCAGCCTGCTGCACTGACGGTTCGTCGGATACCGTCCTGGTATTCGAAAGACCTCATTGCCCGTCCCCGAGTCCTCCGGCACCCGCCGGCGGACTCGGGTTCGGGCGTTGTACGGCCTTCGCACCACCGGCCCGGACACCCCCGTGTCCGGGCCAGCACCGCACCGCCGCACCCTGTGAGGAGAGGAACCGTGACACCGCCAGACGACCGCAGCGGTCAGTACGGCGTCCCGTACCCCGGTACCGGCCATGACGCGTTCGGAGCCCCCGGCGTCGGCCACGGACAGCCGTACCAGCAGCAGTACGCCGCGCCCGCGGGCCAGCAGCAGTACTTCACCCAGCCCTACGGCGACCAGCAGCCCTACGGCGTGCCGCCGGAGCAGGGGCACTACGGGACGGAGGCCGGGTACCAGGACTACCCGGGCCCCGAGCCCTTCCCTGAACAGGCGCCCCAGGAGCCCGGCCACGTGGAGGAGCTGGAGGAGGACGCCGACTCCGGCCCCCTGATCCGGCCGTTCGCGATGACCGGCGGCCGCACCCGGCCGCGCTACGAGCTGGCCATCGAGGCGCTGGTCTCCGCCAGCGTCGACCCGGCCCGCCTGGCCTCGCTGCTGCCCGAGCACCAGCGGATCTGCACGCTCTGCACGGACGTGAAGTCCGTCGCCGAGGTCTCCGCGCTGCTCGGTCTCCCGCTCGGTGTCGCCCGGATCCTCGTGGCCGACCTGGCCGAGGCCGGCCTGGTCACCATCCACCAGCCCGCTGCCGGCGGCGAATCCGGCAACCAGCCCGACGTCACGCTGCTCGAAAGGGTCCTCAGTGGACTTCGCAAGCTCTAACGCGGCCGCCCCCAGCCGCGCCACCACCTCCGCGAAGATCGTCGTCGCCGGCGGCTTCGGAGTCGGCAAGACCACCCTCGTCGGCGCCGTCTCCGAGATCAACCCCCTGCGCACCGAAGCCGTCATGACCAGCGCCAGCGCCGGCATCGACGACCTCACCCACACCGCGGGCAAGACGACGACCACCGTCGCCATGGACTTCGGCCGCATCACCCTCGACGAAGACCTCATCCTCTACCTGTTCGGCACCCCCGGCCAGGACCGCTTCTGGTTCATGTGGGACGACCTCGTCCGCGGCGCCATCGGCGCCGTCGTCCTCGTCGACACCCGCCGCCTCGCCGACTGCTTCCCCGCCCTCGACTACTTCGAGAACTCCGGGCTCCCCTTCGTCGTCGCCCTCAACGGCTTCGACGGACACCAGCCCCACACCCCCGACGAGGTCCGCGAAGCACTCCAACTCGGCCCCGACACCCCCATCATCACCCTCGACGCCCGACGCCGGGACAGCGCCAAGAGCGCCCTCATCACCCTCGTCGAGCACGCCCTCCTGGCCCGCCTCCGCTGAGACGGGGCCACGGAGGTGCCGGACACCCCGGAGGGGGCGCGGAACACCGCGCCCCCTCCGGCGTCTTCACGCCCCCCTGCGCTCCAAGAGCCCCGGGCGGCCCGGGAGCCTCATTCCGTCTCGTCCGGCACCAGGCCGGCCCGCAGCAGCCCGTAGGTGTAGGCGTCCTCCAGGGCCCGCCAGGAGGCCGCGATGACGTTGTCCGCCACACCGACCGTGGACCAGGACGCCACCCCGTTCCCGGACTCCACCAGCACCCGGGTCTTGGAGCCGGTGCCGTGCTGCCCCTCCAGGATGCGGACCTTGTAGTCCACCAGCTCCAGCTGGGCGAGCTGCGGGTAGATCCGCTCCAGCGCCCTCCGCAGCGCCTTGTCGAGGGCGTCGACCGGGCCGTTGCCCTCGCCGGTCGCGATCCGGCGCTCGCCCTTGGCCCACAGCTTCACCGTGGCCTCGTTGCCCGGGGTGCCGTCCGCCCGCTGCTCGCTGATGGTCCGCCAGGACTCCAGGGTGAAGAAGCGCTCGCGGCGGCCGCGCACCTCGTCGCGCAGCAGCAGCTCGAAGGAGGCGTCGGCGGCCTCGTAGGTGTAGCCCTGGTTCTCCTGCGCCTTCACCTTGGCGACCACCCGGCCGACCAGGTCCCGGTCCTCGGACAGGTCGTAGCCGAGCTCCTTGCCCTTGAGCTCGACGGAGGCCCGGCCGGCCATGTCGGAGACCAGCATCCGCATGGTGTTGCCGACCAGCTCCGGGTCGATGTGCTGGTACAGGTCCGGGTCGACCTTGATCGCGGAGGCGTGCAGGCCCGCCTTGTGCGCGAAGGCCGAGAAGCCCACGTAGGGCTGGTGCGTGGACGGCGCGAGGTTGACCACCTCGGCGACGGCGTGCGAGATCCGGGTCATCTCGGCCAGCCGGCCCTCGGGCAGCACCCGGCGGCCGTACTTGATCTCCAGTGCGCCGACCACCGGGAAGAGGTTGGCGTTGCCGACCCGCTCGCCGTAGCCGTTCGCGGTGCACTGCACGTGGGTCGCGCCGGCGTCCACCGCGGCCAGCGTGTTGGCGACCGCGCAGCCGGTGTCGTCCTGGGCGTGGATGCCGATCCTCGCCCCGGTCGCGGCGAGCACCTCGGCGACGATCTCGCGGACGCCCAGCGGCAGCATGCCGCCGTTGGTGTCGCAGAGCACCACCACGTCGGCGCCGGCCCGGTGCGCGGTGGAGACCACCGCCAGGGCGTACTCCGGGTTCGCCTTGTAGCCGTCGAAGAAGTGCTCGCAGTCGATGAACACCCGGCGGCCCTGGGAGCGCAGGTACTCGACGCTGTCGCGGACCATCTCCAGGTTCTCGTCCAGGGTGGTGCGCAGGGCCAGCTCGACGTGCCGGTCGTGCGACTTGGCGACCAGGGTCACCACCGGGGCGCCGGAGTTGACGAGGGCGGCCAGCTGCGGGTCGTCCGCCGCCCGGCCGCCGGCCCGGCGGGTCGCCCCGAAGGCGACCAACTGGGCGTGCTTGAGGTCGAGTTCGGCCGCCGCCCGGGCGAAGAACTCGGTGTCGCGGGGGTTGGCACCGGGCCAGCCGCCCTCGATGAAGCCGACGCCGAACTCGTCCAGGTGCCGGGCGATGGTCAGCTTGTCCGCGACGGTGAGGTTGATGCCCTCGCGCTGGGCGCCGTCGCGCAGCGTGGTGTCGAAGACGTGGAAGCTGTCGTTGGGGTGGCTGCTGGCCTCGGTCATGGCCCTGGGTTCTCCGTTCGGTGGAGTACTGCTGTTGCCGGTGGTTGATCCGGCTCCACTGTCCAGCATCCCGCGCGCTCCCCGGTGTCTCCTGGCTCCTTGTGGGGGCCTGGGCCGGTCCGGGGGCAAAACAAAAGACCCCTCGCGAGTGCGAGAGGTCTGCGCGCGGGTCTGGACGCTCGTGGTCGCTCCGCAACGGGGTGGTGCGGAGCGGTCACTGCGGACCGGCGCGCCTGCTGCTAATAATCAGCGAGAGCGAGGACACGTCGGCAGTTTTGCACACCATCCGCCATCCGGCCCGCACCATCCGCATCCCGAGACGCTGCAGCTCCGGTGGCACACGAACACGGAACGAGGGGCGCGAAGACGGGGGCGCGCGGGGGCAGCGGCCGGGCGGCCGACCACTCGGGGGCGCGGGGAACCGCGCAACCCCTGAATGGCCGGCCCTGCACGGGTGGCGGACCCGGGCGCGGCCCGGGATCAGACGATCTTGTGGAGCCAGTTGTGGGTGTCCGGGGCCTGGCCGCCCTGGATGGCGAGGAGGGCCTTGCGGAGCTCCATGGTGGTCGGGCCGGGCTCGCCCTTGCCGACCGTCCAGTCGCCGCGGGCCGACTTCACCGAGCCGACCGGCGTGATGACGGCGGCGGTGCCGCAGGCGAACACCTCGGTGAGGGTGCCGTCGGCGTTGCCCTGCTTCCACTCGTCGGTGGAGATCCGACGCTCCTCGACCGCGTAGCCGAGGTCGGAGGCGAGCTGCAGCAGCGAGTCGCGGGTGATGCCGGGCAGCAGGGCACCGGACAGCTCGGGGGTGACGATCTTCGCGTCCTCGCCCTCGCCGAAGACGAAGTAGAGGTTCATGCCGCCCATCTCCTCGATCCACCGGTGCTCGGCGGCGTCGAGCCAGACGACCTGGTCGCAGCCCTTCTCGGCGGCCTGGGCCTGGGCGATCAGCGAGGCGGCGTAGTTGCCGGCGCACTTGGCGGCACCGGTGCCGCCCGGCGCGGCCCGGACGTACTCCTCGGAGAGCCAGACGGAGACCGGCTTGATGCCGCCGGGGAAGTACGCGCCGGCCGGCGAGGCGATGATCATGAACAGGTAGGAGTTGGCCGGGCGGACGCCCAGGCCGACCTCGGTGGCGAACATGAACGGTCGCAGGTAGAGGCTCTGCTCGGGCTGGTTCGGCACCCAGTCCTGCTCCTGCTGGACGAGCAGCTCGACGGCCTCGACGAAGGTCTCGACCGGCAGCTCGGGCATGGCGAGCCGGCGGGCGGAGGCCTGGAAGCGGGCGGCGTTGGCCTCGGGGCGGAAGGTGGCGATGGAGCCGTCGGCCTGGCGGTAGGCCTTGAGGCCCTCGAAGATCGACTGGCCGTAGTGCAGCGTCATGTTGGCCGGGTCGATCTCCAGCGGCGCGTACGGGGTGAGCTGGGCGTCGTGCCAGCCCAGGCCCTCCGTCCACCGGATGGTGACCATGTGGTCGGTGAAGATCCGGCCGAAGCCGGGGTTGGCCAGCCGGGCCTCGCGCTCCGCGTCGGACAGCGGGTGCGCGGAGGGCTTGAGCTCGAACGTGATGGGCGCCTGGGTGGGCGTACTCATGACTGTCTGTCCTTCACCGTGGGGTTGGTCCGGGCCGCCTCCGCCGAAGGGGTAGAACGCACGACGGCACGGCCCACTGTCGATACTCGCATCCAGAGGGCCGTGCCGAACAGCCGGTCGGGCTGTCGTGCTGTGCGGTTCCGGCCTTCCGGCCGGAACGTGTGCTGCTCCCGGCCCGTCAGCCGGATACTCGGGCGGCGAGCGCGTCGCCGACCTCGGAGGTGGAGCGGGGGCCGGTGCGCTCGGCGAGGTCGGCCGCGACGGCGGCCTCGACCTTCGCGGCCTCGGCGGTGTAACCGAGGTGCTCCAGCAGCATGGCGACGGACAGCACGGTGGCGGTCGGGTCGGCCTTGCCCTGGCCGGCGATGTCGGGGGCGGAGCCGTGGACGGGCTCGAACATCGACGGGAACGCGCCGGTGGGGTTGATGTTGCCGGAGGCGGCCAGGCCGATGCCGCCGGTGACGGCCGCGGCGAGGTCGGTAAGGATGTCGCCGAACAGGTTGTCGGTGACGATCACGTCGAAGCGCTCGGGCTGGGTGACGAAGAAGATCGTCGCCGCGTCGACGTGCAGGTAGTCGGTGGTGACCTCGGGGAACTCCCGGCCGACCTCCTGGAAGATCCGCGTCCACAGGTGGCCGGCGTGGACCAGCACGTTGTTCTTGTGGACGAGGGTGAGCTTCTTGCGCGGGCGGGCCTGGGCGCGGCGGTAGGCGTCGCGGACGACCCGCTCGATGCCGAAGGCGGTGTTGAGGCTGACCTCGGTCGCCACCTCCTGCTCGGTGCCGGCGCGCAGGGTGCCGCCGTTGCCGACGTAGGGGCCCTCGGTGCCCTCGCGGACGACCACGAAGTCGATCTGCGGGTCGCCGGCCAGGGGGGACTTCACGCCGGGGAAGAGCTTGCCCGGGCGGAGGTTGATGTGGTGGTCGAAGGCGAAGCGGAGCTTGAGCAGCAGGCCGCGCTCCAGCACGCCGGAGGGGACGCTGGGGTCGCCGATGGCGCCGAGCAGGATCGCGTCGCGGTCCTTGAGCTCCTCCAGCACGGCGTCCGGCAGGGTCTCGCCGGTGCGGTGGTAGAGACGGGCGCCGAGGTCGTACTCGGTGGTCTCCAGCTTCACGTCGGCGGGCAGGGCGGCGCTCAGCACCTTGAGGCCCTCGGCCACCACTTCCTGGCCGATGCCGTCACCGGGGATCACTGCGAGACGAAGGCTGCGAGACATGCTCGGGACCCTACTCCGCGTCCCAGCCACTGACACCTTGTGTCCATTATCCGGACATTCGGGGACGGGGCGGAGACAAAGGGGGGTACGGAGCCGTACCGGACCGCTCCGTTAAAATCCGACAGATCTACACAGGGAATGCACGGGGGAAGCGCTATGGGGGGTCCGATCAGCAGACGCCGCGCGCTCTGGCTGACCGGTGGGGCGCTGGCGCTGCCCGCCGTCGGCTGCGGCGTGGGCCTGGCGGTACGGGAGGACCGGCCGGTCGAACCGGACCCGGACGGGCCGACCCCGGTGAGCGGTGTCGCACATCACAGCATCACACAGTCGTTCGTCCATGTCATCGCGCACCCGGACGACAACCTGTACTTCATGAATCCGGACCTCGACCACGCGCTGGCCTCCGGGGCCGCCTGCGTCACGGTCTGCCTCACCGACGGCGAGTCCGACGGCCGCAACGTGCTCCACTCCGAGCTCGGCCGGGTCACCCGCGCCGACCGGCCTGCCTACACCCGGGCCCGGATCAACGGACTGACGGCCGCCCTCGCACTGCTCACCACCGGCGACGAGACCAGCCCTTGGGACGTCTCGCTGGTCAGCTACCTGGACGGCCGGCTGGTCGAGCAGCACACCCTGCGGGCCGCGCCGCAGGTGCAGCTGATCCTGCTCGCCCTGGTCGAGGCCCGCTCGGTCAGCCTGCCGCGCGCCGAGAGCCTGCGCGGCCTGTGGCTCGGCGAGACGGAGGCCCTCGACATCCTGCCGCCGGTGCGCAGCGGGCTGTCGGCCGGCGCCGGCTACAGCCGGGAGCAGCTGATCGCCACACTGCACGCCGTCTTCGACCACTACCGCCCGACCGTGGTCCGCACCCTGGACCCGAACCCGGACCACTCCCCCAAGCCGTCGAAGGACCCGCACGCCGGCCACGTCTACCTGGACCACCAGGACCACACCTACTCCGCGTACTTCGCGCAGGCCGCGCTCGCCCGGCACTGGGCCGGCGACCGGGCGAGGAACGCCACCGTCGAGCACTACCTCGGCTACGTGAACGCCGCGCTGCCGCACAACCTCGACCAGGCCGCGGTGGGCCGCAAGGTGCTGGCGCTGAACAGCTACGGCTGGGCCGACAACCGGCGCTGCGGCGACCCGGCGGGCTGCGGCGACCGCAAGGTCGGGGCCGGCGCACTGCGCAACGGGTGGGCGCAGTCCACCCGCTACCGCGCCCCGGGCAGCGGCGCCTGGCTGGTGCCGCTGCGCGACGGGCGGCTGGCCGCGTTCGGCCTGCTCAACGGCGCCGCGGTGCAGTGGACGCAGTCCCCGCGCGGCTGGGACGGCCCGCGGCGGCTCGCCGGCACCGGGCTGGAGGGCCAGCTGCAGGCCTTCCAGCAGAACGACGGGCTGATACGCCTGCTCGGGGTGCGCACCATGCTCCGGTACTCCGCCGACGAGCACCGCCGCGAGATCGTCACCGCCGTGCAGACCGGCCCGGACTCCTTCGGACCGTGGGAGAGCCTCGGTGCGCCGGACGGCGAGGACCCGGTGCGCTCGATGGAGTTCGGCTACCCGGTCGGGCTCGCCCTGGCGGACGGCACCGTGCAGGTCACGGCCCGCACGTGGGGCGGCACGGTGGCCGTCCGCACCCTCGACGGCCCGTCGGCGGCGTGGACGGCGCTGACCCTGCCGCCGGAGGCCGGCGGCGGCGTCCAGGACGGCCTGGGCGCGGTCGTCGACGGCTACGGCAACACCCATGTCTTCGCTCCCGGTGCGCGCACCGTCGTGCACTGGGCCTCGGACGTGCCCGGCGGCCCGCTGCGGCCCGCGCCGCCGACCGGCCTGCCCGTGCCGGGCGGCGCGGTCACCGCCGAGCTGGGCGAGGAGGGCGCGCTGCGGGTGCGCTTCCGAGAGCCGAAGAGCGCCAGGGTGCTCACCGCGGAGCGGGCGCCGGGCTCCGAGGTGTGGCGGGTGGTCGCCGAGTCGGCGCCGCCCGGCGGGTTCGGCCGGATCGCCACCGCCGTCGGCGCGCTGGCCGTCCGGGACGACCGCGGCCGGACGGCGCTGCGCGCCGAAGGCCGGGACTGGCAGCACGACGGCCCGTTGCTCGCCCACACCCCCGCGCTGGCCGCCGACCAGGACGGCCGGGTGGTCGCCGCGGCGATCGGCTGCGACGGCCACCTGTACACCGCCCGCCAGCCGGTGCCCGGCGCCCCGTTCGGTGCCTGGAGCCAGGCGGGCTGAGCCGTTGCATATGCTCGGTGGGCATCCCCCGTGCCCCGGCCGGCCGCCGCATGCCCGCCGGCCGGTCCCGTACCACCCCTTCGGCCCGCCCGGGCCAGGCAGGAGCACCGCGCAGTGAGCCAGGAGACGGCCCCGACCCGCCCGGCCGGCCACGGGCCGGCGGCCCAGGCCGCCGGTGCGGGGACGGCCCGGGACACGACCCCCGCACCGGTGGCCGGACACACCCGCGGACGCGAGGCGGGCGCCGCCGCGCTGGCCGCCGCGCTGTCCATGGCGGCGTTCTGCCTGGCCTCCGCCCTGCGCGGGACGTATCCGTTCGGGGCCCGGTCGCGGGCGGTGAACGACCTCGGCAACCAGTTCGTGCCGTTCCACGCCCACCTGTGGGACCTGATGCACGGCCGGGGCGGCGGCGACCTGCTGTTCAACTGGAACAGCGGCTACGGCTCGCCGTTCCTCGGTGACTTCGTCACCTACCTGATGAACCCGTTCTCCTGGCTGGTCGGGCTCTTCCCGCGGGACGCCGTCAACCTTCCCGTGTTCCTCGTCACCCTGCTGAGCATCGGCCTCGGCGCGGCCGCCATGACGGTGCTGCTCGGCCGCCTGGTGCCGGGCAGCCCGTGGCTGCGCGCCCTGCTCGCGGTCGGCTACGGGCTCTGCGCCTGGGTGCTCAACGACGGCTCGCCGGACCCGATGTGGATGTGGGGCCTGGTCTCGCTCCCGGCCGTCGGCCTGGCCTGCGACTGGTGCCTGCGCGGCCGCCGGTGGGTGCTCGGCACCCTGCTGGTCGCCCTCGCCTGGACGGGCAACTTTTACACCGGGGCGATGGCGACCATCGCCTCCTGCCTGGTGCTGCTGCTGCGTCTGGCGCTGGCCGGCACGCCGTGGCGGGAGCGGCTGCGGACGGCCGGGCGGGCGGCCGGGATGTTCACGGTCGGCGTGCTGCTGGCCGCGCCCGCGATGACGGTCTCGCTGAAGGCCAGCAAGGCCTCGCAGCCGGCCCCGGCCGCCGCCTACGAGGGCGCGCCGGGCCTCACCGACTACCTGGCGCAGCTGTTGCCCGGCGGGCGCTCGGACCACTCGGTGCCGAACGTCTTCGTCGGCGTGCTCGCGCTGCTGCTGGTCGCCTCGCTGCCCTTCAACCGGCGGGTCCGCCCCGCCGAGCGGATCGGCTGGTACGCGCTGCTGCTGCTGGTCGGGGCGAGTTTCGTCTGGGAGCCGACGATCCTGCTCTGGCACGGGCTGGCGATCCCCAACGGCAGCCCGTACCGGGCGTCGTTCGTGCTCAGCGGCATGCTGGTGATGGCCGCCTGGGCCTCGCTGGCGCGCCGTCCGGACGTCCGTGCCCTGCTGGGCGGCGCCGGGCTGGTGGCGTTGCTGGCACTGGTCGGGCACGGGCAGAGCTCGGTCCGCTGGTCGACCTGGATCGAGGTCGGGGCGGGGGGCACCCTGCTGCTCGGTGCGCTGCTGGCGCTCGCCCGGTGGCGCACGCGCCCGCTCGTACGCCGGTCCGCCGGCGCGGTGCTGGTGCTCACCGTCTTCGCCTCGGCGGTGCACACGGCCTGGGCGGTCACCGAGATCCGCGACCGGCTGCCCTTCTACCAGCCGCGCACGACCGTCTCGGCGCAGTCGCAGGCCGCTGCCGAGGCCCTGCGCGCGGCCGACGACTGGCCGAACGGCCGCACCGACCCCGGTCCGCACGAGTTCGCCAACAACGACCCGCTGCTGCTCGGCGGCCAGGGCGGCTCGTACTACAGCAGCTACCTGCCCGCGGTGACCGCCGGGATGCTGCAGGGGCTCGGCGCCGGCTGGTACATCCAGGGCCGGCATACCCTGAGCCCGGCCGACCCGGTCGGGCGGGCGCTGTTCGGCGTCACCACCTACCTGGACTCCACCGGCGCACCGGGCGGCTTCGCGGTGAAGCACGCCCCGGCGGCGCCGCTGGTCACCGTGCACCCGACGGCGGCCCCGGACACCCGCTCGGTGTGGAGCCGCCAGGAGTCGCTGCTCGGTGCCCGGGTGTACGAGACGCCGGCCCCGGAGTGGACGGCCGGCCCGCGGCCGGCCCGTTCGCCCGGCGGCTGGCGGGTTCCGGCCACCCCGAAGGGCGGCACCTGGACGACGTTCACCGCGTCCTGCACCCCGGGGCGCACCGCCTTCCTGTACGCGCCCTGGCTGGGCGGCACGGTGATGGGCGCGGGCGGCAAGTACACCAGCTGGGGCCGGCAGCCGATGACGGCGATGCCGATCCGCGAGCTGGGCCCGGTGCCCGCCGACGGGCGGGTCACCGTCCAGCTGCGGGCCGCGGCGAAGGCGGAGATCCCGGAGCTGCCGCTCGGTTGCCTGGACGGCGCCGCGCTGGCGTCCGCGCTGCGCGGCCTGCACGGGGCGGCGGAGGTCACCGCCGGCGGCCACGGTCTGCGGGCCGAGCTTCCGGCCGGCTCCACCGGCACCGCGCTGATCTCGATGCCCGCCGTGGACGGCTGGCAGTGCTCGGTGGACGGCGGCCCGGCGCGGGCTCCCCGGTCGGTGCTGGGCATGACGGGCGTCGACCTGGGCGCGGGCGCCTCCGAGGTCTCCTGCGGCTACCGTCCGCCGGGCCTGCTGCCCGGACTCGCGGCGAGCGGCGTCGCCGCCGCGGTGCTGCTCGGCGTGGCGCTGCTCACGCGGCTGCGCCGCCGGAACGGGCGGGCGGCCGACGGCGGACCGGTACCATCTGTGTGAAATCAGACAGGCAGGGTGAGGGGTCAGTGCGTGCGGCCGCCGACTGCGTCGAGGCCGGAGGTGGACTGGTGCGGCTGTCCGTGGTGGTGCCCTGCTACAACGAGGAAGCGGTGATCGAGCTCTTCGACACCGCGATCCGCGCGAGCCTCGACGCCCTGCCGGTCGAGTACGAGCTCTGCTACGTCGACGACGGCAGCGCGGACGGCACCCTGGAGCGGCTGCGCAAGATCGCCGCGGAGCACCCGGACACCACCCGCTACGTCTCCTTCAGCCGGAACTTCGGCAAGGAGGCCGGCATGCTGGCCGGCCTGCGCGAGGCGACCGGTGACGCGGTCGTGCTGATGGACGCCGACCTGCAGCACCCGCCGGAGCTGATCGAGCGGATGCTGGAGCTGTACGACCGGGGCCACGACCAGGTCATCGCCCGCCGCACCCGGGAGGGCGACCGGCCCGTCCGCACGGCGGTCAGCCGGCTCTACTACCGGATGGTCAACCGCTGGGTGGACGTCGAACTCCAGGACGGCGTCGGCGACTTCCGCTTGCTGTCGCGCGCCGCGGTGGACGCGCTGCTGTCCCTGCCGGAGTACAACCGGTTCTCCAAGGGCCTGTTCTCGTGGATCGGCTTCGACACCGTCACCTTCGACTACCAGAACGTGGCCCGTGAGGCCGGCGAGACGAAGTGGCATTTCGGTGCTCTGCTCAACTACGGCATGGACGGCCTGATCTCGTTCAACAACCGGCCGCTGCGGATCGCCATCTACCTGGGTCTGGCCCTGGTCGGGGTGGCGGCGCTGTACGCGGCGTGGATCACCGGCGTGGCCCTGGTCGACGGCGTGGACTCCCCCGGCTACGTGACCCTGATCGTCGCCATCGTGGGCCTGGGCGGCCTGCAGATGGTGATGCTCGGTCTGATCGGCGAGTACATCGGCCGGATCTACTACGAGACCAAGCGGCGGCCGCACTTCCTGGTGAAGGAGACCAACGTGCCGCGGGCCGCGTTCCGCGCCGAGAGCCACCGCGACCGCACCGGGGAGCCGGTGTGAGCCCGCAGCTGTGGCAGATCGTCAGGTTCGGCCTGGTCGGGGTGGTCAACACCGGCACCTTCTACCTGCTGTACCTGGCGTTCCACCCGTACCTGCCGTACTTCGCGGCGTTCAGCGCGGCGTTCTTCCTGAGCATGGTCGGCTCGTTCTTCCTGAACACCTACTTCACGTACCGGACCCGGCCGACCTGGCGGAAGTTCCTGCTCTTCCCGCTGCCGAACATCACCAACTACCTGGTGCAGAGCGGCGGGGTGTTCGTGCTGGTGGAGTGGGCGCGGGTGGACGACCGGATCGCGCCGCTGCTGGCTGCGGCGGTCGCGATCCCGATCACCTACGTGCTGTCGAAGCTGGTGCTGACCGGGCGGGGCGCGGGCCCCGCCGGCGGCTCAGCGCAGGGTGACGACCTCGGCCCGGCGGCCGTCCGGGTTGAGGTGGTGGAGCAGTAGCAGCCGGGCCGCGCCGTCCGCCCGGGCGACCCGCAGTACGCTGCCCGGCCGTTCCGGCACGGCGACGGCGGCCGGCCCGGCCGTGCCGTCGGTGCCGTCGCGGACGTCCAGCGCCGGGTGCAGCACGTCGAGGGCGAGGGTCGGCCGCCCGTCGGTGAGGCCGATCGAGCCGAGCGCGTCCTGCTCGTTCGGCGCGCCGGGCAGCACCTGGCCCGTCCACAGCGCGTAACGGACGGTGCTCGCGCCCGGCTTGAGACCGGGCAGTGCGGAGAGCCGGACGGGCAGCACCAGGGCGTCACCGTCGAGCAGGCCGGTGTCGGTGTCGCCCCAACGGGCGTTCAGCGGCTGGACGTCCAGCTCCTTGCCGGTGCGGGCGTCCGTGGTGCGGGCCACCAGGACGTCGCTGCCGCGCAGCCGGCCCGCGGCAACGATCGCGTCGGTGCGGCCGTCCCCGTCGGTGTCCAGCGAGGCGCGCACCCCGAACATGCCGACCGGGCTGTCGGCCGGGCCCCACAGGGCGGCGGCCAGGTAGAGGGTGCCTTCGCCGAGCGGGTCGCCGTGCGCCGGGGCGTCGCTGGCCGCGCCGGCGAACCGCAGGTTGGCGGCGCGCTCGCCGGGCCGCTCCACGCAGATGTCGTCGGCGTCGCCGGCGTCCGCGCAGTCCGGCCAACGGGCGGCCTCGCCGCCGTACACGAAGGCGCTGAGCAGGCCGGCGCCGTCGGTGGTCGGGGCACCGGTGCCGGCCAGGGCGAGCATGGTGGCGCCGGCCCGTCCGGCGGCGAGCTGCGGCCCGGCGGTGAACTGCGAGGCGGGCCGCGGGGCGGCGAACAGCGGCACCCGCAGCGTCGGCAGGTCGGTGCGGGCCGGGGTCAGCAGCAGCCGTCCGGAGAGCTCGCCGCGGTAGCTGCGGGCCCGGCCGGCCTGTTCGAGGTCGAGGGTCGGGTCGGGGGTGCGGCCGAGGCTGCCGGGCACCCGCAGGGTGACGGTGACCCGGGCGGTGCCGCCCGGTTCGACGGTGACCTGCGCGGGGCTGATGCCGAAGGAGGCGCCGGGCAGCTCAGTGGCCGCCGCGTAGCCGGTGCCGTAGGTGAGCGGGGCGTCGCCGTGGTTGCGGATCTCCACCTGGCGTTCCAGCTCGACCGGGCCGGTGACCTCGACCGGGCCGAAGGAGACGCCGACCGCGCCGTCGACGGCGCCCTCCCCTGCCGCGTAGGCGACCGCCGGGGTTGCCACGGCGGCGTCGACCCGGGCCCGGCCGGCACCGGTGCGCTCCGGGCCGTACACCGGGCTGTCGGGGTCGGCGTCGTGCCGGGTGTCGACGGCGGTGTTCATCAGCGCGGCCTTGACCTCGGCGACCGGCCAGTCCGGGTGGGCGGCGCGGAGGAGGGCGGCGAGGCCGGTGACGTGCGGGGCGGCCATCGAGGTGCCGTCCTCGCGCATGCCGCCGCTGCCGCTGCCCGCCTTGGCCGACCAGATCGTCTCGCCGGGTGCGGCGACGTCGGGCTTGACGATGCCGGGCACCCCGATCCCGCGGGAGGTGAAGGGGGTGAGCATGTCGGTGCGCTCGGGCCGGTCCTGGGCGACGGCGCCGTGCAGGGTGTTGCCGGGGGCTGCGAGCTGCACCTCGACCGGCCCGGCGGCCAGCGCGGCGAGGATCCGTTCGGCGTCGGTGCGGGCCAGCAGCACGGCCGGGATCCGGCTGTTCCCGGCGATCTCGGCGAGGGACTCGCCGTCGGCGGTGAACAGCGTGCCGACGGCCCCGGCGTCCGCGGCGTGGTCGGCGCGCGGGGCCGAGCCGCAGGCCCGGTCGGCGTCCTTGCTGCGCCAGGCGAGTACGGCGATCCGGCCCTTCAGCCGGGCGGCGTCGGCCGCGTCGAAGGCGGTGCAGCCGTCCTGCTGGTCGGCGGGCAGGGCGAGTTCGGCGGTCACGTCCCGGTCGGCCCAGCTGGTGTACTGGGCGCTCCAGTGGCCGGGGACGACACCGGCGAGGGAGTCGGGGGCGAGCACCCGGATGCCGTCGGCGTCGCCGTGCGGGTCGACGGAGGCAGCGACGGTGACCACCCGGGCGGCGGTGCCGGGGCTGCCGCCGATGCCGTACAGGTCGCCCTCGTTGCCGGCCGAGGCGACCACCACGGTGCCCAGGGCGGAGAGCTTGTCGGCGGCGAGCGAGTCGGCGTCGTCCGGGCTGCCGAAGGAGCTGCCGAGCGAGAGGTTGACCACGTCGAGGCGGTCGGAGAGGTCGCCGTCGCCGTTCGGGTCGGCGGCCAGGTCGAGGGCGTGCGCGAGCTGGTCGGTGGAGCCGTCGCAGCCGAAGACGCGCAGGGCGTACAGGGTGGCGCCGGGCGCGGCGCCGGGCGCGACGGAGAAGGCGGCGGGGTCGAGGCCCTCCCGGTAGGGGCCGCGGTACGGCTTGCCGTCCCTGGTGACGCCGAGGCCGGCGGCGGTGCCCGCCACGTGGGTGCCGTGGCCGTTGGCGGCGCAGTCGATCGGGTTGGCGTCCGGGTGCGGCACGGGCTGGTGGTGCGGGGAGGACGGGTCCGGGTTGTAGTCGTCGCCGACCAGGTCCTGGCCGCCGGCCACCTTGGCGGTGGGGAACAGCGCGGCCGGTGCCGGGCGGGCGCCGTCCACGGCGGCGAAGGCCTCCGGGGTGCCGGGGCCGCCGAAGTCGGCGTGGGTGTAGTCGATGCCGGAGTCGACGATGCCGATCCGCACCCCGCGGCCGGTGTTGCCGCCCGGGCCGGACCAGACCGCGGGCGCGCCGGTCAGCGGGACGGAGTGGGCGTTGGCCCGGTGCTGCAGGGTGACGCGGTGCACGGCGCGCACGCCGGGCAGCGCGGCCAGCCGGGGCACCGCGGCGGCGGGCACGGTGACGGCGACGCCGCTGAGCAGGGTCTGGGTGCGGTAGACCACCCGGGCGGCGGGCGCGGCGGCCCGGACGCCCGCGGCCAGCCGGTCGACGGCCTGCA
>NZ_JAHTIK010000001.1:3069456-3134273 GCF_025655475.1 Kitasatospora sp. DSM 101779
CCGGCCGCGGCCGCGGCGGCCCGGACGGCGTCCGGGGAACGCCGCTGCCGGCGGGCGTCGGCGGCGGCCCGCTGCCAGGCGGGGGCTGCGGATTCGGTGCCGAGTTCCAGCAGCACGGTGACCGGTGTGCCGGGCGGGGCGGGGGCCCGTCCGGCCGCGGGGGCGGCCCAGGCTGCGGGGGCGGCGAAGGTGACGAGGGCGAGCGCGAGGGCTGCGGGCGTACGCACGGGAGCGGTCTCCCCGGCAGGGGTGGCCTGATCGTGCGCCGCCCGCACCGCGCGGACGTCGATCCCCCTCCCGGACGGCCCAAATTAGGATCATCGCGCCGGGCAGGGCGAGCCGTTTCGCTCGTCGGGGGCCACTGTGCACTCGTCCGTGTGACGAGGTGTCAGTCGTTCGGCCCAGTGGGGCGTCAGCCCAGGTGGTGGCCCGTCACCCCGCCGTTGTCACGGCGGTCCAGGGCCCGCTGCAGGGCGTCGGCGGCGGAGCGCGGCGTCGGCTCGGTGCGCCGGCGGCGGCGCGGCGTGGGGGTGGCGGTGGCGGTGGTGGCGTGGCGGTCTGCGGTGTGGGGCATACCGGCTCCTTGGTGCGTGCGCCAGCTGCAGGGCGCGAAGAACGGGGAGGGTGGGTACGCCGGGCAGGGATCGCCTGCCGATGCGCGTACGGGCAACACGGGCCGTCACCCTGGGCTTGCAGGGGTGGCTCACCGTATGGCTCTTCCACGGTACGACGACGGACCGTGGATGTCTGCACGAATAGTTGGATTTCCTAGTATCTGAGACGCGAGCGCCGGCCGACGGGGTGACCGGGGCCCGCAAAACGCCTGGGCCCGGACCGCCGTGGCGGTCCGGGCCCAGGTCAGCGGCCTGATGGCGGCTCAGCCGAGGTTCACCGCGCGGGCGAACTTGGCGCCGATCTCGGCGGCGATGGCGTTCAGCACGTCCTGCGAGATCTCGCTGTCGACGGTGATCGAGGCGAGCGCGCCGGAGCCGTCCCGGGCGACCTGCATGCCGGCGATGTTGATGCCGGCGTCGCCGAGGATGCGGCCGAGGGTGCCGACCACGCCGGGGCGGTCCTCGTAGGTGAAGAAGGCCATGTGGTCGGTGAGCGCCACGTCCACGTCGAAGCCGTCGACGCCGACGATCTTCTGGATCTGCTTCGGGCCGGAGAGCGTGCCGGAGATCGCCACCTCCTCGCCGTTGGCGAGGGTGCCGCGGACGGTGATGACGTTGCGGTGCTCGGGCGACTCGCTGGAGGTCGTCAGCCGCACCTCGACACCGCGCTCCTGGGCGAACAGCGGGGCGTTGACGTACGACACCGTCTCGGCCACCACGTCCTCGAACACGCCCTTCAGCGCGGAGAGTTCGAGCACCTTGACGTCGTGCTGGGTGATCTCGCCGCGGACCTCGACGTCGAGGCGGACGGCCACCTCGCCGGCCAGCGCGGTGAAGATCCGGCCGAGCTTCTCGGCGAGCGGCAGGCCCGGGCGGACGTCCTCGGCGATGACACCGCCCTGGACGTTGACCGCGTCCGGCACCAGCTCGCCGGCGAGCGCGAGGCGCACCGACCTGGCGACGGCGATGCCGGCCTTCTCCTGGGCCTCGTCGGTGGAGGCGCCCAGGTGCGGGGTGGCCACCACGTTGTCGAAGGCGAACAGCGGCGAGTCGGTGCACGGCTCCTTGGCGTACACGTCCAGGCCGGCGCCGGCGACCCGGCCGTCGCGCAGGGCGCTGGCCAGCGCGGCCTCGTCGACGATGCCGCCGCGGGCGGCGTTGACGATGCGCACGGTCGGCTTGACCTTGTGCAGCGCCTCGTCGCCGATCAGGCCGATGGTCTCCGGGGTCTTCGGGAGGTGGACGGTGATGAAATCCGAGACCTCCAGCAGCTCCTCCAGGGAGACCAGCTTGACGCCCATCTGGGCCGCGCGGGCGGCCTGGATGTAGGGGTCGTAGGCCACGATCTTCATACCGAAGGCGGACATCCGCTGGGCGACCAGCACGCCGATCCGGCCGAGGCCGACCACGCCGAGCACCTTCTCGGAGAGCTCGACGCCGGTGTACTTGTTGCGCTTCCACTCGCCCTGCTTGAGCGCGGCGTTGGCCGGCGCGATGTTGCGGGCGACGGAGATCAGCAGGCCGCAGGCGAGCTCGGCGGCGGTGACGATGTTGGAGGTCGGCGCGTTGACGACCATCACGCCGGCCTTGGTGGCGGCGGAGACGTCCACGTTGTCCAGGCCGACGCCGGCGCGGGCGACGACCTTGAGCTTCTTGGCGGCGGCCAGCGCCTCGGCGTCCACCTTGGTGGCGGAGCGGATCAGGATCGCGTCGACGTCGGCGATCGCCGTCAGCAGCTCGGTGCGGTCCGCGCCGTTGCACTGGCGGATCTCGAAGTCCGGGCCGAGGGCGTCGACGGTGGCGGGAGACAGCTCTTCGGCGATGAGTACTACGGATTTGCTCACGACAGTGTGTCCTTAACTGTCCGGTTCGCCCCGGCACGAAGGTGGCGTGACCAGCGGGGGAAGGTGGCATGCCGCGTAGCTAGACGCACGACGCTGTGGGCCTGACGCGCACTCGGAAGTGTATCGGCGGGCTTTGGGGCGGGCTGCTCCCGTCCGGAGAAATCACCCGGACGGGAACAGCCGACTTGTACAAGGGGGAGGACCCCCGGGAGGTGCTTACGCCTCCTCGTCGACCCAGCTCATGAGCTTGCGCAGCTTCTTGCCGGTGGTCTCCAGCAGGTGGTCGGCGTCGGCGTTCTTGTACTCGTTGTACTTCGGCAGACCGGCCTTGTACTCGGCGATCCAGGTGTTGGCGAAGGTGCCGTCCTGGATCTCCTCGAGGACCTTCTTCATCTCGGCCTTGGTGTCGGCGGTGATGATGCGGGGGCCGGTGACGTAGTCGCCCCACTCGGCGGTCTCGGAGACCGACCAGCGCATCTTCTCCAGGCCGCCCTCGTACATCAGGTCGACGATGAGCTTCAGCTCGTGCAGGCACTCGAAGTAGGCGATCTCCGGCTGGTAGCCGGCCTCGACCAGGGTCTCGAAACCGGCCTTGACCAGGGCGGCGGTGCCACCGCAGAGGACGGCCTGCTCGCCGAACAGGTCGGTCTCGGTCTCCTCGGTGAAGGTGGTCTTGATGACGCCGGCCTTGGTGCCGCCGATGCCCTTGGCGTACGACAGGGCCAGCGCGAAGGCGTTGCCGGTGGCGTCCTGCTCGACGGCCACGATGCACGGGACGCCGCGGCCCTCCTCGTACTGGCGGCGGACCAGGTGGCCCGGGCCCTTCGGGGCGACCATGCAGACGTCGACGTCCGCCGGGGGCTTGATGAAGCCGAAGCGGATGTTCAGGCCGTGGCCGAAGAACAGGGCGTCGCCCGCCTTCAGGTTCGGCGCGATGGACTCCTCGTAGACGTCGGCCTGGATCGGGTCCGGCACCAGGATCATGATGACGTCGGCCTCGGCGGCGGCCTCGGCCGGGGTCACCACGCGCAGGCCGGCCTCCTCGGCGACGGCCTTGGACTTCGAGCCCTCCTTCAGGCCGACGCGGACGTCCACGCCCGAGTCGCGGAGGGACAGCGCGTGGGCGTGGCCCTGGCTGCCGTAGCCGATGACCGCGACCTTGCGGCCCTGGATGATGGACAGGTCGGCGTCGTCTTCGTAGAACAGCTCGGCCACGGGGGCACATCTCCTTGCAGTGATGGTGATGCCGGGTGGTGCGGTCTCCACCGTAGGTGACCCGGCGGGGGTTCGGGGGCGGTGCTTCAGGGGGTGAGACGGCGCGCCCGCGCGGCGCGCCGGTGCCGCTACGCGCTGCGGTCGAGGGCGCGCAGCGAGCGGTCGGTGATCGAACGGGCGCCCCGCCCGATCGCCACCAGGCCGGACTGCACGAGCTCCTTGATGCCGTACGGCTCCAGCATGCGCAGCATGGCCTCCAGCTTGTCGGAGCTGCCGGTGGCCTCGATGGTCACGGCGTCCGGCGAGACGTCGACCGTCTTGGCGCGGAAGAGCTGGACGATCTCGACGATCTGCGAGCGGGACTCGGCGTCCGCGCGGACCTTGACCAGGACCAGCTCGCGCTGGACGGCCTGGCTCTGGTCGAGCTCGACGATCTTTATCACGTTGACCAGCTTGTTGAGCTGCTTGGTCACCTGCTCCAGCGGCAGGTCCTCGACGTTGACGACGATCGTCATCCGGGAGATGTCCGGGTGCTCGGTCGGGCCGACGGCGAGGGAGTCGATGTTGAAGCCCCGGCGGGAGAACAGCGAGGCGATCCGGGCGAGCACGCCCGGCTTGTTCTCGACCAGGACGGAGAGGGTGTGCTTGGACATGGCGGTCATGGGCTCTCTATCGGTTGGTCGGGGCCGTCAGTCGAGGTCGTCGCCGAAGTCGGGCCGGACGCCCTTGGCGAACTGGATCTCATCGTTGCTGGTGCCGGCGGCCACCATCGGCCACACCATGGCGTCCTGGTGGACGATGAAGTCGATGACGACCGGACGGTCGTTGATCTCCATCGCCTGCTTGATCACGGCGTCGAGGTCCTCCGGGCGCTCGCAGCGCAGGCCGACGCAGCCCATCGCCTCGGAGAGCAGCACGAAGTCGGGGATCCGGGTGCCCTGGGCCGGCGGCTCCTTGCCGTCGTGCTCCGGGCCGGAGTGCAGCACGGTGTTGGAGTAGCGCTGGTTGTAGAACAGCGTCTGCCACTGGCGGACCATGCCGAGCGAGCCGTTGTTGATGACCGCGACCTTGATCGGGATGTTGTTCAGGGCGCAGGTGACGAGCTCCTGATTGGTCATCTGGAAGCAGCCGTCGCCGTCGATCGCCCAGACCGCGGTGTCGGGCTTGCCGGCCTTGGCGCCCATGGCCGCCGGGACGGCGTAGCCCATGGTGCCCGCGCCGCCGGAGTTGAGCCAGGTGGCCGGCTTCTCGAACCGGATGAACTGGCTGGCCCACATCTGGTGCTGGCCGACGCCGGCCGCGTAGATGGCGTCCGGGCCGACCAACTGGCCGATCCGCTCGATGACCTGCTGGGGCGACAGCTCGCCGGCCGGGGCGGGCTCGTAGCCCAGCGGGTAGGTGCGCTTCCACTCGTCGAGCTTGGCCCACCAGTCCGCGTAGTCGCCCTTGTGGCCGGCGTCGTACTCGGCCTGGACGGCGACGATGAGGTCGGCGATGACCTCGCGGGCGTCGCCGACGATCGGGACGTCGGCGGGGCGGTTCTTGCCGATCTCGGCCGGGTCGATGTCGGCGTGGACGACCTTGGCGTAGGGGGCGAAGCTGTCCAGCTTGCCGGTGACGCGGTCGTCGAAGCGGGCGCCGAGGGTGAAGAGCAGGTCGGCCTTCTGCAGGGCGGTGACGGCCGGGACGGAGCCGTGCATGCCGGGCATGCCGAGGTGCTGCGGGTGGCTGTCCGGGAAGACGCCGATCGCCATCAGCGTGGTGACGACCGGGGCGCCGGTCAGCTCGGCGAGGATCCGCAGCTCGGCGCTGGCCTGCGCCTTGAGCACGCCACCGCCGACGTAGAGGACCGGGCGCTTGGCGTTCACCAGCATCTTCGCGGCCTCGCGGATCTGCTTGGCGTGCGGCTTGGTGACCGGGCGGTAGCCGGGCAGCGAGGTCTCGACCGGCCAGCGGAAGACCGTGGTGGCCTGCAGGGCGTCCTTGGCGACGTCGACCAGGACGGGGCCGGGGCGGCCGGTGGCGGCGATGTGGAAGGCCTCGGCGATCACGCGGGGGATCTCGGCCGGGTCGGTCACCAGGAAGTTGTGCTTGGTGATCGGCATGGTGATGCCGCAGATGTCCGCCTCCTGGAAGGCGTCCGTGCCGATCGCCTTGGAGGCGACCTGGCCGGTGATCGCGACGACCGGGACGGAGTCCATGTAGGCGTCGGCGAGCGGGGTGACCAGGTTGGTGGCGCCCGGGCCGGAGGTGGCCATGCAGACGCCGACGCGGCCGGTGGCCTGCGCGTAGCCGGTGGCGGCGTGGCCGGCGCCCTGCTCGTGGCGGACCAGGATGTGGCGGACCTTGGTGGAGTCCATCAGCGGGTCGTACGCGGGGAGGATCGCGCCGCCGGGGATGCCGAAGACCGTGTCGGCCCCTACGGCCTCGAGGGAGCGGATGAGCGACTGCGCTCCGGTCATCGTCTCGACGGTGGTCTGCTGACCCGGAGCGTGGGCTGCCGGGGTGTCCCCGCGGCGGGGGGATGCGGCGTGCTCAGTCATCTGCCTGTCTCTTCTCGGGTTCTGCCGGCCCGGGCAGTTGAGGGTCCTGCCGTGCGTCGGACCGGTAAGCCGGCTCTGCCCCAATCGTCCCGATTTGCGGCGCTTGGGGCCAGTGGTCTTGCAGGGATGGAACGGTTCGCGTGCAACAAAAAACCCCTCGTGCCCAGGGCATGCGAGGGGTGGCGCGTCGGTCTCTCTGATGTGGAGCACACGGGCCCACTCAGCCGACGCGCCCGCCAAGTACGAGAATTCGGGTGCGCATGGCACCGACCTTCCTCCCCCGCGGCAGGGGGTGTCAAGCTGGTGGGACGGAGGTCTCACCATGCGGACCCCCGGACGGACCCCCCACGGCATGGCGTTCCGGCAGGTCGGAGGGGGTGTGGTGGTGTCCGGACCGCCCCTGCGCGGCCTCCGGGCGGCCACCCGCCCGGGCGTCCGCGGCGAGGTGCGGACGGCGCCCCGACGCCGCCGCGGCCGGCCGCGGCACCGGGTACGAGCGGCGGGCCAGCGCCCGCCGCAGCCGCGGTTCGTCCAGCGGCGGCGCGAAGGCCGGGCCCTGCGCCTGCCGGCAGCCCAGCTCCTGCAGCACGGCGGCCTGCCGCGGGTGGTCCACGCCCTCGGCGGAGGTCACCAGGCCGAGGTCCCGGCCGAGCCGCAGCGCGTGCCCGACCAGGGCCCGGGCGAGTGCCGAGTCGGCGACCTCCTGGACGAGGCTGCGGTCGAGCCCGAGGGTGTCCAGCGGCAACCGTGCGAGCGCCCCGAGCGAGCCGCCGCCCGCGCCGAAGCCGCCGACCGCGGTGGACACCCCGAGGCGGCGCAGTGCGGCGAGTCTGCGGGCCACCTCGTCGGCGGTGCGGTCCGGACCCGTCCTCGCCAGTTCGACCACGAGGAGGTCGGCGGGCAGGCCGCTCTCGCGCAGCGCGCCGGCGACCGCCTCGTACAGGCCGGGGGTGCAGATCCGTTCGGCGGTGAGCCGGACCCGGACGGGCACCGAGCCGGCCCGGTCGCGGCGGCGGGCGGCGGCCGCGGCGACGGCCTCCTGGAGCAGCCAGCGGGCGAACCGGGCGGCCGCGTCGCCGTGCTCGGCGGTGCGCAGGAACTCGGTCGGGGTGAGCAGCAGGCCCTGGGCGGAGCGCCAGCGGGGCTGGGCGTCGACGCCGACGACCACGCCGGTGGCGAGGTCCACCACCGGCTGGTGGAGCAGGGTGAAGCCGCCCTCGCGGACGGCGGTGCGCAACCGGGCCTCCAGCTCGCTGCGGCGCTCGACCTCGGCCCGCATGCCGGGCCGGTAGAGCACCACCCGGCCCTTGCCCTGGGACTTGGCGCGGTACATCGCGAGGTCGGCGTTGCGCATGAGCTCGTCGGTGGCGGCCTTGGGGTCGGCGTCGGGGCCGCGGCCGGGCGAGGCGAAGGCGATGCCGATGCTGGCGGCGACGCCGAGCTCGGTGCCGCCGATCCAGTACGGCTCGGAGAGCGCGGCGCGGACCCGTTCGGCGAGGTCGCGGACGCGCTCCGGGCCGAGCCGGCCGCAGACCAGCACCGCGAACTCGTCGCCGCCGAAGCGGGCGACGGTGTCGCCGGAGCGCACGGCGCGGCGCAGCCGGCCGGCCGCCTGGACGAGCAGTTCGTCGCCGGCCTGGTGGCCGACGGTGTCGTTGACGGCCTTGAAGCCGTCCAGGTCGAGGAAGAGGACGGCGACGCCGTCCCGGTCGCCGGCCCGGGAGCCGCCGCGGCCGCCCTCGGGAGCGGCCGCACCCAGGGCCGCACCGAGCCGCTGGACGAACAGGGCCCGGTTGGGCAGGTCGGTGAGCGGGTCGTGGAAGGCGTTGTGCTGCAGCTGGGCCTGGAGGGCGACCCGCTCGGTGACGTCGCGGCTGTTGAGGATCAACCCGTCGCGGTGCCGGTTGAGGGTGGACTCCACGTGCAGCCACTCGCCGGTGCCGGAGCGGATGCGGCACTCGACCCGGGCGGAGGGCTCGGTGCTCTCGGCGAGGCCGGGCAGCTGGCCGCGGGCCAGGAAGCGGCGGACCTCGCGGAGCACCTGCTCGACGTCCTCGGGATGCACCAGGTCGAGCATGTTGCCGCCGACCAGGTCCTCCGGGTCGCGGGAGTAGACGCCGAGGGCGGCGGGGCTGACGTAGGAGAGCACCCCGTCGGCGGCGGCGATCATGATGACGTCGCTGGAGCCCTGGACCAGGGAGCGGAAGTGAGCCTCCTTGTGGGCGAGCTCCTGGGCGAGGGAGAGGTTGTCGAGCAGCATCACGCCCTGCCGGACGATCAGGGCGAGGCCGACGGTGCACGCGGCGGCCAGCACCACCCGGTCGACGGGGTGGCCGTCGCCGAGGGCGTTGTACAGGATGCCGGCGGTGCAGACGGCGGCCGCGGCGTACGGGGTGAGCGCGCTGAAGGTGGAGGCGACCCGGCGGCGGGGCAGGCCGCCGGCCGAGGGGTGCTCCCGGGAGGAGCGGCGGGCGTCCGGGGACCAGGGGGCCCAGGCGAGCAGCAGGCTGCCGGCGAACCAGCCGGCGTCGAGCAGCTCGCCGGAGTGGTAGCTGTTGCGCAGCTCGGGCGCGGTGAACAGGGCGTCGC
This sequence comes from Kitasatospora sp. DSM 101779, assembly GCF_025655475.1. Lineage (GTDB taxonomy): Bacteria > Actinomycetota > Actinomycetes > Streptomycetales > Streptomycetaceae > Kitasatospora. The sequence goes on from NZ_JAHTIK010000001.1 coordinate 3,078,262, forward strand.
AGACCACGGTGACGGCGAGCGCGAGCATCGCGGTGTGGACGGCGGCCCGGTTGCCGTCCCGGCGCCGGAAGCGCAGCCCGACGACCAGGCTGACCAGCAGGATGTCCATCACCGGGTAGGCGAGGGCGAGCGCGACCTCCATCGGGTCGCCGGACTGGCCCTGGGCGGTCCGGCCGAGGGCGAGGCTCCAGCTGAGGGTGAACAGCGAGCCCGCGACCAGCCAGCCGTCCAGCAGCAGGCAGAACCAGCCGGCCGGGGTGCGCGGGCGCTGGGCGAGCACCAGCAGGCCGGTGATGGCGAGCGGGGCGAACAGCAGGAAGGCGTAGTCGGCGGGCGAGTCCTGCGGCAGCGGGGTGCCGAGGACGACCTCGTACCACCCCCAGGCGCCGTTGCCGAAGGCCACCACGGCGGAGGCGAGGCCGAAGAGCAGCCAGGCGGACCGGGCCGGGCGGCCGGCCCGGCAGCCGTGCACCAGACAGGAGAGGGCGGCCGCGGCGGCGGCCGCGGCGAGGCCGAAGTCACCCATGATCAGGGAGACTTCGCGGGAGCCCCAGCCGAGGGCGGCACCGGTGGTGTAGCCGGCGCCGAGCAGGAGGAGCAGGGCGGCCGGGACGCCGATGCGGCGGGCGGGCCGCCCGGACCCGCCGGGTCTCGCGGAGCGGCGGCTGCGCCTGCGGCCGACGGTGCGGCAGAGGCCGGTGCGGGGGCGCGGCGCCGCGGTCGCGGCCGGTTCGGCAGTGGCCGGCGCGGGGGCCGGGACCTCGGCGGGCAGCACCGCATCGGTGGAGTTCACTCGACATCTCCCCCTCCGGCCCGGGGCTCGTCCGTGCCCGGACCACGGCTGTGCGGCGGCGCGACCGCACGATCTGACGCCATGTCAACATCATGTCGCGGGGGGCCCGTTCCGCCACGCCGTACCGGTGTTCCCACTCGGGACACTACACCACTGCCGTCACTCAACGGCACGTGCATTCAACTTAGAGTAATGACCGGACGGGCGGCGACGGCGCTGGTCCAGTCCTTCCGGAGGGTGTCGGCGGCGCACGGTTGAGGGGCGCGCGCTTGTACGCGCCCCTCGCGCCCCCCCGTTCGGCCGATCGGCCGCCGCCTGCCGTCGGACTGCTCGGCAGTCTGCCGGCGGCCCGTCGTCAGGTCGCCGTCGGGTCGCGGTTAGACGGCGTTCTCCGTCTCGAAGAGCCGCAGCCGGTGGGCGACCGCCGCCGCCTCCCCGCGGCCGCTCACGCCGAGCTTGGCGAGGATGTTGGAGACGTGCACGCTGGCGGTCTTCGGCGAGATGTACAGCTCCTCGGCGATCTGCCGGTTGGTGCGGCCGAGGGTGAGCAGCCGCAGCACGTCACGCTCGCGCCGGGTGAGGCCGAGCGCGGGCCCGTCGCCGGCGCTCTCCGTGCCGTCCGACCCGCCGGCCTGGGCCCCGGCCCGCTCGCCGGTGAGGCGGGCACGCTCCGCCAGGTGGGCGACCTCGGACTCCAGGTAGCGGTCACCGCTCGCCCGGGCGGTGTCCGTGGCCTCCTCGAGCAGGCTGCGGGCCTCGTCCCGGTGACCCGCCGCGGCGGCGCTCTCGGCGGCCCTCAGCAGCGCGAGCGCCAGCGGGCCGGGCAGGCCGACCGGGCGCAGCAGCCCGATCGCCGCGGCCCAGTGGCTGCGGGCGTCGCGGCCCTCGGCGCGGGCGAGTTCACCGTCCAGCAGCCGGGCCCAGGCCCGGTGCAGCGGGACCTGCGGTTCGAGCCGGGCGGCGGCCTCGGCGATCCGCCGCAGCACCACCGGCCGGCCGAGGTCGGCGGCGGGCAGGCCGTGCGAGTCGGCCTCCGCACCGGCGCCGTGCACCAGCAGCGGCAGCATCAGCGCCTCGTGGCCGGCGGTGAGTTCGACGTCGAGCACGGCGAGCAGTTCGGACCGGGCGGCGAGCGGCCTGCCCTGCCGGGCGTGGATCCGCACCGCCAGCATCGCGGACGGCAGGACGTTCTGCGGCTGGCGGGCGAGGTCCGCCGCCCGGGCGCGCCGGTTCAGCTCGGCCGCGGAGTCCAGGTCGCCGGCCAGGAAGCGCAGCTCGCCGCGGAGCCGGTCGAGGAACTCGTGGTACGGGTCCAGCGGCGGCCCGTACTCCCAGGCGTCCAGGGTCGCGGCGGCCTCGGCGCAGCGGCCGAGGGCGGTGAGCGCCTCCACCAGGTTGCCGGTCAGGCAGCCGCCGGCGGTGCCGAGCAGCCCGGTGCGTCCGGCGACCTGGATGCCCTCGCGGGAGTGGTCCACGGCCTCCGCGGACCGGCCGAGGCTCTGCATCAGGCAGGACAGGTTGTTGAGGCCGCGGCAGAGCACGTCGGCGGCGCCCAGTTCGCGGGCGCGGCCGATGGCGTCGCCGAGCAGGGCGATGGCGCGTTCCGGTTCGCCGAACTCGCTGTAGAGGCCGGCCAGGGTGATCCGGGCGTGCTGCTCGACCGCGCCGGCGCCGACCTCCCGGGCGATCCCGGCGGCCTGTTCGGCGACGGCCATGTGCGAGCGGCTGGGGTGGCCGAGCATGCCCTGGGCGGCCTCCATCGCGAGCACCTCGGCCTGGACGGCGGACGGGCCGAGTCCGGACACCAGCCGGTAGGCGTACTGGATCTCGCCGCCGTCGGGCCGCTCCAGGTGGCCGCAGGTCTTGGCGAGCTGCACCCGGAACCAGGCCGCGCGGGCCGGCTCGGTGTCCTCGTCGAGCAGGTCCAGGGCGCGTCGGACGAGGGCGATCGCACGGTCCCAGTCGCCGCTGCGGCGGGCCGCGACGACGGCCTCGGCCAGCACGTCGACGAGCTGCAGTCCGGCGCAGGCCGGTTCGTGCGCCTCACCGGTGCAGCCGCAGGAGGGGTAGGTCTCGGCGCGGTCGTACGGGCGCACGGGGGTGCTGCGGACGTCGTCCGGCACCTCGTCCCACAGCTCCAGGACGCGCTCCAGCATGCGCAGCTGCTCGGCGAAGGCGTTGCGGCGGCGGGCCTGCAGGGCGGCTTCCAGGGCGGTGGGCAGCGCCCGGTCGGACTCGTGCGCGTGGTACCAGTAGTTGGCCAGGCGGGGCGCGCAGGCCTCGCCGCGGACGAGTCCCGGGTCGGCGTCCAGGACGGCGGCGAAGCGGCGGTTGATGCGGTGCCGCTCGCCGGGCAGCAGGTCGTCGGAGACGGCCTCGCGGACGAGGGCGTGCCGGAAGCAGTAGCCGTCGCCGTCGGTGTCGGGTTGCAGCACGCCGGCGCCGACGGCGGTGCGCAGCGCCTCGATCAGCACCTCCTCGGGGTCGTCGAGGACGGCGGCGAGCAGGTCGTGCTCCACCCGGGTGCCGCCCTCGGCGGCGATCCGCAGGATCTGCTGGGTGTGGTCGGGCAGGGTCTCCACCCGGACGAGCAGGATGTCGCGGAGGCTGTCGGGGATGCCGGCGGTGCAGCCCTCGCGGGCGGCGGAGGCCAGCTGTTCGACGAAGAACGGGTTGCCCTCGGCGCGGCGGTGGATGCGGTCCACCAGCACGCGGTCGGGTGAGGCGACGCCGAGGATGCCGGCGAGCTGGGCGGCGGTCTCGGCGGGCCCGAAGCGCTCCAGTTCCAGCCGCTGGACGGTGCGCAGCCGCTCCAGTTCGGCCAGGTAGGGGCGGAGCGGGTGGCGGCGGTGCAGATCGTCGCTCCGGTAGGTGGCGAGGACCAGTACCCGGGCCCGGTGCAGGGTGCGGATCAGGTAGGCGAGCAGGTCGCGGGTGGAGCGGTCGGACCAGTGCAGATCCTCGACGACCAGCACCAGCGTGCGGTCCTCGGCCAGCCGCTCGATCAGGCGGGCGGTGTGGTCGAAGAGCCGGGCGCGGCCGAACTCGTCGTTGGAGCCGGCGTCGGCCTCGCCGAACTCCGGCATCAGCCGGGCGAGGTGCCCCTCCATGCCGGCGGCGGCCTGTTCGAAGGCCGGGCCGAGTTCGCTGTGCAGCCGGCGCAGCGCGGTGGCCAGCGGGCCATAGGGCAGGCCCTCGGCGCCGACCTCCAGGCAGCCGCCGACGGCGGCGACGGCGGCGGGTGCGCCGACGCCGTACAGGAACTCCTCCACCAGGCGGGTCTTGCCTATGCCGGCCTCGCCGCCGACGAGGACGGCCTGGGGCTCGCCCGCTGCGGCCCGGGCCAGTGCGGTGGCGAGGAGCTCGGTCTCACGGCCGCGGCCGACGAAGACAGGGCTGACCGAAATCTGCTCCATGCTGGCGAGCATGGCACAGGATTCGGACACGAACTGAGACGCGGTCCCAGGGAGTGGACGGCCGACGGGGAGGGCGCCGTGGGCGTCCTCCCCCGCGCGGTCCCCCTGACCGCCCGACATCAGCATCCGGCCGGTCCGGCGGTGCGCAGCGGCGCTGCCGCCGGGGCGGCGTGCCGCAGGCTCCGGGCGAACCGGCGCACTCTGCCGGCTCGCGGTGCGCCGGCCCGTGCGGCCTCTCGGGCCAGCCGTTCCGTTCCGGCCCGGTGCTCGAGTTCCCGCTGGCGCTGCAGGAAGAGCTCGTACTCCATCACGGCGGTTCACCTCGTTCTGTACCGGTTCTGTCGTCCTGGTACCGAGATTCCTCTCCGCGGGGGGTCGGGCACATCGGGAGGCTGCCCGATCTTCCGGGGTGCCCGGGCTCAGAAGCCGGGCCCCGGGAACGGAGAAGGCCCGTGCCGGCCCCTTAGTCGGGGCTGGCACGGGCCGTCGGCCGGCCTGAGGTACCTCAGGGCCACCTCAGAGCGGGCCGGGCGGGTCCTCAGGCGCCGAGGCGCTCCAGGATCAGGTCCTTCACGCGGGCGGCGTCGGCCTGGCCCCGGGTGGCCTTCATGACGGCGCCGACCAGGGCGCCGACGGCCTGCACCTTGCCGTCGCGGATCTTCGCGGCGACGTCCGGGTTGTCGGCGATCGCCTGGTCGACGGCGGCGCCGAGCGCGGAGTCGTCCGAGACCACGGCGAGGCCGCGCTTCTCGACGACCTCGTCCGGCTCGCCCTCGCCGGCCAGCACGCCCTCGATGACCTGGCGGGCCAGCTTGTCGTTGAGCTTGCCCTCGGCGACCAGCGCGCAGACCCGGGCCACCTGGGCCGGGGTGATCGGCTGGTCGGCGAGCTCGGTGCCGGTCTCGTTGGCGCGCCGGGCGAGCTCGCCCAGCCACCACTTGCGGGCCTGGTCGGCGGGGGCGCCGGCGGCCACGGTCTCCAGGATCGGCTCGACGGCGCCGGCGTTCAGCACCGCCTGCATGTCCTTGTCGGACAGGCCCCACTCGGCCTGCAGCCGGGCCCGGCGGACCCGCGGCAGCTCGGGCAGCGCGGCCCGCAGCTCCTCGACCCACTCGCGGGAGGGCGCGATCGGCACCAGGTCGGGCTCGGGGAAGTAGCGGTAGTCCTCCGCCTCCTCCTTGATCCGGCCCGAGGTGGTGGTGCCGTTGTCCTCGTGGAAGTGGCGGGTCTCCTGGACGATGGTGCCGCCGTCGGCCAGGACGGTGGCGTGCCGCTGGATCTCGAACCGGGCGGCCCGCTCGACGCTGCGCAGCGAGTTGACGTTCTTGGTCTCGCTGCGGGTGCCGAACTTCTCGCGGCCGATCGGGCGCAGCGACAGGTTCACGTCGCAGCGCATCTGGCCCTTGTCCATCCGGGCCTCGGAGACGCCGAGGGTGCGGATGAGCTCGCGCAGCTCGGTGACGTACGCCTTGGCGACCTCGGGCGCGCGGGCGCCGGCGCCGACGATCGGCTTGGTGACGATCTCGATCAGCGGGATGCCGGCCCGGTTGTAGTCGAGCAGCGAGTACTCGGCGCCGTGGATGCGGCCGGTGGCACCGCCGACGTGGGTCGACTTGCCGGTGTCCTCCTCCATGTGGGCGCGCTCGATCTCCACGCGGAAGACCTCGCCGTCCTCCAGCTGCACGTCGAGGTAGCCGTTGAAGGCGATCGGCTCGTCGTACTGGGAGGTCTGGAAGTTCTTCGGCATGTCCGGGTAGAAGTAGTTCTTCCGGGCGAACCGGCACCACTCGGCGATCTCGCAGTTGAGGGCGAGGCCGATGCGGATCGCCGACTCCACGCCGATCCGGTTGACGACCGGCAGCGAGCCGGGCAGGCCGAGGCAGGTGGGGCAGGTCTGGGTGTTCGGCTCGGCGCCGAGCTCGGTCGAGCACCCGCAGAACATCTTGGTCCTGGTACCCAGCTCGACGTGGACCTCAAGGCCCATCACCGGGTCGTACGAGGCCAGCGCGTCCTCGTACGAGACCAGACTGATGACGCTCACAGCGTTTCCTTCACTTCTTCTTCGAGGTCCGTCAGCCGAGCAGCACGTCGTCGTCGCCGAGCTGGCGGAGCTCGCGGACGAGGAGCGCGGTGCCGGTGATCAGGGCGGCGGCGCCGATCAGGGCGTTGATCAGCTTGAGCGTGTCGTTCTCGGTCCGGGCCTTCTTGACGTCCTTGGCGATGGTGACCGCCCCGAACGCGCTGGTGCCGATGGACAGCCACAGGCCGGGCTTGCTGTGCTTGAAGCCCTTGGCCTTCTCGATCCTGCTCACAGTGCCGGTGCCTCCTCCAGCAGGGGGTGTCCCCACTTCTCGTTGAGAGCGGCCTCGACGGCGCCGCCCACGCGGTACAGGCGGTCGTCCGCCATCGCGGGGGCGATGATCTGCAGGCCGACCGGGAGATTGTCCTCCGGGGCCAGGCCGCAGGGCAGCGACATGGCCGCGTTGCCCGCCAGGTTCGACGGGATGGTGCACAGGTCCGCCAGGTACATCGCCATCGGGTCGTCGGCGCGCTCGCCGATCGGGAAGGCGGTGGTCGGGGTGGTCGGGGAGACCAGCACGTCGACCCCGGCGAAGGCGGCGTCGAAGTCCCGCGAGATCAGCGTGCGGACCTTCTGCGCCGAGCCGTAGTAGGCGTCGTAGTAGCCCGAGGAGAGGGCGTAGGTGCCGAGCATGATGCGGCGCTTGACCTCGGGGCCGAAGCCGGCCTCGCGGGTGAGGGCGGTGACCTCCTCGGCGCTGCGGCTGCCGTCGTCGCCGACCCGCAGGCCGTAGCGCATGGCGTCGAAGCGGGCCAGGTTGGAGGAGGCCTCGCTCGGCGCGATCAGGTAGTACGCGGGCAGCGCCAGGGTGAACGACGGGCAGGACACCTCGACGACCTCGGCACCGAGCTCGCGGAGCAGCTCGACCGACTCGTTGAAGCGCTGCATGACGCCGGCCTGGTAGCCCTCGCCAGCGAACTCCTTGACGACGCCGATCCGCATGCCGCGGATGTCGCGCATCCTCGCCGCCTCGACCACGGCCGGGACGGGCGCGTCGATGGAGGTGGAGTCCAGCGGGTCGTGGCCGGCGATGGCCTCGTGCAGCAGCGCCGCGTCCAGCACGGTGCGGGCGCAGGGGCCGCCCTGGTCGAGCGAGGAGGAGAAGGCGACCAGGCCGAAGCGGGACACCGAGCCGTAGGTCGGCTTCACGCCGACGGTGCCGGTGACGGCGCCCGGCTGGCGGATCGAGCCGCCGGTGTCGGTGCCGATGGCCAGCGGGGCCTCGTAGGCGGCCAGCGCGGCCGCGGAGCCGCCGCCGGAGCCGCCGGGGATCCGGGCGAGGTCCCACGGGTTGCCGGTCGGGCCGTAGGCCGAGTTCTCGGTGGAGGAGCCCATCGCGAACTCGTCCATGTTGGTCTTGCCGAGGATGACCACGCCCGCGTCCTTCAGACGGGCCGTCAGCGTGGCGTCGTACGGCGGGATCCAGCCTTCGAGGATCTTCGAGCCGCAGGTGGTCGGGACGCCCTCGGTGGTGAAGACGTCCTTGAGCGCGAGCGGGACGCCGGCCAGCGGGCCGAGCTCCTCGCCGCGGGCACGCCTGTCGTCCACCGCGCGGGCGGCCTTCAGCGCGCCCTCGGTGTCGACGTGCAGGAAGGCGTTGACCTTCTTGTCGACGGCCTCGATCCGGTCCAGGTGCGCCTGGGCGACCTCGACGGCCGAGACCTCTCCGGCGGCGACGGCGGCGGCGGTCTGCGCGGCCGTGTACTTGATCAGCTCGGTCATCGGTCAGTCCTCCCCGAGGATCTGGGGCACACGGAAACGCTGCTCCTCGCTGGCCGGGGCGCCGGACAGCGCCTGCTCCGGGGTGAGCGACGGCCGCACCTCGTCCGCGCGCATGACGTTCGTCAGCGGCAGCGGGTGGGAGGTCGGCGGGACGTCCTGTCCGGCGACCTCGGAAACGCGGGCGACCGCGCCGATGATCACGTCGAGCTGCTCGGCGAAGTGGTCCAGCTCTTCGGCCTGCAATTCGAGACGCGACAGCCGAGCGAGGTGGGCGACCTCCTCGCGCGTGATGCCAGGCATGCAGCGATCCTCAGGTTCGGGTTCGGGTGAGACCGGGGGCTTGCCCGTCCTCTTGGTCTAGGGACACATCCTATGGCGCGCGCCACCGCGCCCGGCGCCGCACGGGCCCTGGCGCACCGCGGGGAGCGGCCGACCGCCGTCGGGAACGGCGGCCGCGCGAGCCGCGACCGACGGTCAGAGCGACAGGGTGGAGGGGTCGGTGGGCTCGTCGCCGCCGCCGTTCAGCCGGTCGAGGTCGATGGTGTCGGACGGGGCGGGCGTCTGGGTCGGCACCGGCGTGCCGAACTCCTTGAGCTCGACCCGGCCGGTCTCCTCGCCGCCGGTGCGCTCCATCCGCAGCGGGTACGGGCGGCCGCGGGTGGCCACCGTGAGGGTGCTGGTCGCGCCGTCGGCGGTGCCGGTGACGGGGACTGCGGGGGTGCCGTCGACGGTGACGGGCCTGCCGACGGCGAGACCGCCCGGGGTCTGCTCGACCAGGGCGCTGCCGAGCGCGTCGAGGTCGCAGACGGTGCCGATCTCGGAGAAGTCGGTGTTGTCGGTGGTGGTCTTCAGGTACTTGTCACCGACCAGGTCCTCGGTGGCGGCGCCGCCGTGGGTGCGCCAGAACACCTCGTCCGGCTTGACCCACAGCTGGGTGCCGAGCTTGACCAGGCGGAAGGTGCCCTGCCCGCTGAGGCCCATGGTGCCGGCACAGTTGCCGGCGGTGTCGGCGGACAGGTCGAAGGTCACGGTCTGCCCCTGGCTGCTGCCGCGGCCGGTGATCCGGACCGAGCCGGCCTCCTTGAGCGCGGCCACCGAGCGCTGCACGATCTCCGGTCCGGGCAGCGCCGCGACGCCGTTCTCCGGCTGGGCCGAGGCGGGTGCGGAGGACCGGGCCGCCGTGCCGCCGGCGGAGCTGCCCGGGGCGGTGCCCGGTGCCCCGCCCGCGGTGCCGCCGGCACAGGCCGTGGCGCAGGCCAGCAGGACGAGGCCGGCCAGGACGGCGGGCATCCGCGCCGTCCGCTGCTCGCTCACGGCTGTCTCCTTCGACGGTCCGGTGTGTGCTCAGAGGGTCACACTCAACCGGAACCACCGCATCCGCAACAAGGGCGGCGTGCGAAGGAGACCGCAACCGCGGCACCCCGCGGCGCGAGCCCCGCCGGCCGTCCCAGGACGCCCCCGGCACACGACCGGGCCGCCGGAACGCGCGGGCGGCGGCTACTGCTGGGTCGTCGGGGCGGGCAGCGGCGTGGTGGGCGCGGGCAGTTCCGCCTGCGCCTGGACGGTCGGCAGCGAGCGCGGCTGCGGGACGGGCGGGGACAGCGGCTGCTGCGGGGCGAGCCGCTCGACCCGGGCGGTGCCGGTCTGCCTGACCATCAGCCAGGCGGTCGCCTGGTCGGCGGGCAGCGCGGCCGACACCAGCCAGCCCTGCACGGCGTCCACACCCATGCTGTGCAGCCGCTCCCAGGTCTCGTCGTCCTCGACGCCCTCGGCGACCACGGTCAGCCCCAGCGAGTGCGCGAGCTCGACGGAGCAGCGCACCACCGCGGCGTCGTGGTCGTCGGCGACCATCCGGGAGACGAAGGAGCGGTCGATCTTCAGTTCGCCGACCGGCAGGCTGCGCAGCCGGGCCATCGAGGAGTGCCCGGTGCCGAAGTCGTCCAGGGACATGCCGACGCCGTAGCGGCGCAGCTCGGCGAGGGTGTCGGCGGCACGCCGGGAGTCGTCGAGCAGCAGGCGCTCGGTGATCTCCAGCTGGAGGGCGTGGGCGGGCACCCGGTGCCGGGTGAGGTGGCCGGCGACCCGGGTGGCGAACCCGGGGTTGAGGACGTCCCGGGGCGAGACGTTGACCGCGACGGGCACCTGCAGGCCCTGGTCGCGCCAGGCGGCGAGCTGGCCGACCGCCGCCTCCAGCACGTAGTCGGTGAGCCGCGGCATCAGACCGCTGGACTCGGCGAGACCGATGAACTCGTCCGGGGGGACACGGCCCTGACCGGGCCGCTCCCAGCGCAGCAGCGCCTCCAGGCCGACCACCCGGCCGTCGAAGGCGACCTTCGGCTGGTAGTGCAGCTGCACCTCCCCGGTCTCCAGGGCCCGCCGCAGGTCGCCGAGCAGGCCGATCCGGTACGGGGTGTCGGTGTCCTGGGCCTCGTGGTAGACCTCGACACCGCTGCGGCCGCGCTGGGCGTGGCCCATGGCGACGTCGGCGCGGCGCAGAAGCGATTCGGCGTCCCGGGCGTGCGCCGGGTAGACGCAGACGCCGGCGCTGGCCTCCAGGACGAGCAGCAGGCCGTCCAGCCGGATCGGGGCGGCCAGTTCGGCGATCAGTGCCTTGGCGATCCGCTCCAGGGTCTCCGGGCGGCCGACGCCGGGCAGCAGGACGGCGAACTCGTCGCCGCCCATCCGGGCGACCACCGGCCGGCCGCCGCGGTGCAGCGGGGAGGGCAGTGCGGCGGCCACCTCGTCCGGGCCGGTGCGGGCGGGGGCGGTCGGCCGGGAATGGCCGGTCCGCAGCGCCCGGTGCAGGCGGCGGGCGATGTGCACCAGCAGCCGGTCGCCGGCGGTGTGGCCGAGGGCGTCATTGAGCGAGCGGAACCTGTCCAGGTCGAGCAGCACGACGCCGACGCTGTAGTCCTCGTCGCCGTCATGCCGGGCGATCGCGTCCTGGGCGGCGAGGAGCAGGGCCTGACGGTTCGGCAGATCGGTGAGCGGGTCGGTGAGCTGGTCCCGCGCGCGGTCGCGGGCGATCCGCCAGGCGGCGACCAGCACCGCCAGCGGGACGGCGAACAGCGGCAGCAGCTCCGGTTCGTACCGGTAGACCAGCACGGCCAGCGGGATGAGCGGTGCGGCCCCGGCCAACAGCACGCCGAGCAGCAGGACCGCCCCTGCCACCCCCTGCGGCGGGCGTGTGGGCGCGCCGCCGGTCGTACGATCCATATGCCCTGTCCTCCGTCGGGCCCGCCCCGCCAGGCCGCCTTACGGTGAGGCACCGTTCGGTGCCGGTGGACGTCAGGTACAGGGATGCCCCACGAGCGCCGGCCGAAGCCGCCGCCAATCACCCCTGCTGACACTCTGTTGCGCCAAGGGTAAGCCGGAGTCCGCCGGCAGGGCGGACTTTCGGACAACCCCGGGCGCGCCACCGGCAGACCGATGCCGGACAGTGACACAATGCCCGGTTTCCGGCGCGTACACCCGGTGACGCGGTGTCAGGACGATAACAGGATCGGGTCGTCAGCCCTCGACGGACTTCTCGGCCGGCCCGTCCGCGGTCCCCTCGCCGGTGTCCAGGCCCAGGTGGGCCCGGGCCGCGTCGGCACCCTGCTCCAGCAGGACGGCGAACCCGGCGTCGTCCAGGACGGGCACGCCCAGCTGCACCGCCTTGTCGTACTTGGACCCGGGGTTGTCGCCGACCACCACGAAGTGCGTCTTCTTGGAGACCGAGCCGGTCACCTTGGCGCCGCGCGAGGTCAGCGCCTCCTTCGCGCCGTCCCGGGTGTGGCCGGCCAGGGTGCCGGTGACGACCACCGTCAGGCCCTCCAGCGGCCGCTCGCCCTCGTCCTCGGCGCCGGCCTCGGTGAACTGCACGCCGGCGGCCCGCCACTTCTCCACGATCTCCCGGTGCCACTCCTCGGCGTACCACTCCTTGACCGCCCGGGCGATCTTCGGGCCGACGCCCTCGGCGGCCGCCAGCTCCTCCTCGGTGGCGGCGAAGATCCGGTCCAGGTCTCGGAACTCGCGGGCCAGCGCCTGGGCGGCGACCGGGCCGACGTGGCGGATCGACAGGCCGTTCAGGTACCGCCACAGCGGGCGGTCCTTCGCCGCGGCGAGGTTGTCGATCAGCGCGTTCAGCGCCTTCTTGGGGGCGCCGGTGGTGGTGGCGAAGAAGAAGACCTCCTTCTCCTCGCCGGTCTCGTCGTCCAGCTTGGGCATGCCGGTCTTCTGGTCGCGCACCAGCACCTTGATCGGCAGCAGCTGCTCCTCGGTGAGGCCGAAGATGTCCCCCTCGTTCTTGACAGGCGGCTCTGCGGGCTCCAGCGGCTGGGTCAGTGCGGTGGCCGCGACGTAGCCGAGGCCCTCGACGTCCAGCGACTCGCGGCCGCCGAGGTACGCCAGGCGCTCGCGCACCTGGGCCGGGCAGTACCGGGCGTTGGGGCAGCGCAGGTCGATGTCGCCCTCGGACATCGGACGCAGCTCGGTACCGCACTCGTGGCAGTGCGTCGGCATCACGAACTCCCGCTCGGTGCCGTCCCGCAGGTCCTCGACCGGGCCGAGGATCTCTGGGATCACGTCGCCGGCCTTGCGCAGCACCACGGTGTCACCCAGCAGGACGCCCTTGGCCTTGACGACCTGCTGGTTGTGCAGGGTCGCGTACTGGACCATCGAGCCGGCCACCTTCACCGGCTCGGCCATCACCGCGTACGGGGTGGCCCGGCCGGTGCGGCCGATGCCGATCTTGATGCTGGCGAGCTTGGCGGTGACCTCCTCCGGCGGGTACTTCCAGGCGATCGCCCAGCGGGGCGACGAGGAGGTGGCGCCGAGCCGGCCCTGCAGCGGGATCTCGTCGACCTTGACCACCACGCCGTCGATCTCGTGCTCGACGGAGTGCCGCTGCTCGCCGTACTGCTTGATGAAGGCGCGGACCTCGTCCAGCGTGCCGACCACCCGGTTGTGACGGGCGGTCGGCAGGCCCCACTCGCGCAGCAGGTCGTAGGCGTGCGACTGGCAGTCGATGTCGAAGCCGACCCGGGCGCCGATGCCGTGCACCACCATGTGCAGCGGGCGGGAGGCGGTGACCAGCGGGTCCTTCATGCGCAGCGAGCCGGCGGCGGCGTTGCGCGGGTTCATGAACAGCCGGACCATCGCGCGCGGCCGTCTGCCCTCCTTGGCCCGCTCCTCGTTCTCCTGCCGGCGCCGCTCGTTCTCGGCGGCGAAGGACGCGTTCAGCGCCTCGAAGGCCTCGGTCGGGAAGTACACCTCGCCGCGGATCTCCACCAGCTCCGGGACGTTGTCGCCCCGCAGCCGGTGCGGGATCTCCTTGATGGTGCGCACGTTGGCGGTGATGTCCTCGCCGACCCGGCCGTCGCCGCGGGTCGCGGCCAGCACCAGCTCGCCGCGCTCGTAGGTGAGGTTGACGGCCAGGCCGTCCACCTTGAGCTCGCACAGGTAGTGGTAGTCGAGGCCGTCGAGCTCGCGGGCGACGCGCTCGGCCCAGGCGGCGAGCTCCTCGTCGTCCATCGCGTTGTCGAGGCTGAGCAGGCGCTCCCGGTGCTCCACCGAGGCGAAGCCCTCGGCCACGGCGCCGCCCACCTTCTGGGTGGGCGACTCGGGCGTGCGGAGCACCGGGTGGTCGGCCTCGATCGCCTGCAGTTCACGCATCAGGGCGTCGAACTCGGCGTCGCTGACGACCGGCGCGTCCTGCTCGTAGTAGCGGGCGCGGTGGTCCTCCACCTCGGCCGCCAGCTCGGCGTGCCGCCTGCGGACCTCCGCGGGAACGTCCTCCCAGCCCTCGACCGCCGCCACCGTGCGCCTCCTACCGTCTCACTCCGGGTTGTCCGCCAGGCTCTGCGCCGCCCTGGCGCTGTACGTCAGCGCCCGGCGCGCGTACGCGGGGGACGCCCCCGCCAGCCCGCAGGTCGGTGTCACCACCACGCGGCGGGCCAGCAGCTCCGGGCCGAACCCGAGCCTCTTCCACAGCGTCCTGACACCCTGGACACTACCGGCCGGGTCGGACACAGCCGCGTCGGTGGAGGGCACGACACCGGCGAGGATCACCGTGCCCGCCTCGACGGCCTCGCCGAGGTCCTCGTCCTCACGCTCCGTCAGCAGCGAGAAGTCCAGCGACACTCCGGCCACCCCGGCCCGGCGCAGCAACGGGACCGGCACCCCGGGGGCGCAGCTGTGCACCACCACGGGGACGTCCAGGGCGCGGACCACCGAACGCAGGGACTCCTCGGCGACCTGCCGGTCGACGGCGCGCAGCCGCTGGAAGCCGCTGGCGGTCTTCACGGCGCCGGCCAGCACGGCGGGCAGCGAGGGCTCGTCCAACTGCAGGACCACCTGGGCGCCCGGTACCCGTCGGCGGACGTCGGCGAGGTGGCGGCGCAGGCCCTCGGTGAGCGACTCGGCGATGTCCCGGCAGGCGCCGGGGTCGGCGAGGGCCTTCTCGCCGTGCTTGAGCTCCACCGAGGCGGCCAGCGTCCACGGGCCGACGGCCTGCAGCTTGAGCGGGCCCTCATGGCCCTGGGTGAACTCCTCCAGGGCGTCGAGGTCCTCGCCGAGCCAGGAGTGGGCCCGTCGGGTGTCGCGGCCGGGCCGGTCGGCGAACCGCCAGCCGCTCGGCTCCACCTGGGCGAACAGCTCGACCAGCAGGCCGGCACCGCGGCCGATCATGTCGGCGCCGGGGCCGCGGGCCGGCAGCTCCGGCAGGTGGGGCAGCTGCTCCAGCGCGCCGACCGCCGTCCGGGCCGCCTCACGGGCGTCGGTGCCGGGCATCGACCCGACACCCGTGGCGGCGCCGTACAGCTCGGGGAAGGGGAATTCAGTGCTCACACCGCCCGAGCCTAGGGCAAGCGCCCGGGCCCGCCCGCCGGCCCGGGCGGCGCCGGGGGCTACCGGCCCGGGCGGACGGTGATCTCGGTGAGTTCGGCGTCGCGCGGGAGGTCGATCGCGGTGAGGATCGCGGTGGCGACCGACTCCGGCGCGATCCACTGCGCCGGGTCGTACGCGCGGCCCTCCTGTCGGTGGACCTTCTCCTGCATCGGGGTGGCGGTGCGGCCGGGGTACACGGTGGTGACGCGGACGCCGTTGCCGTGCTCCTCGGCGCGCAGCGCGTCGGCGAGCGCCCGGACGGCGAACTTGCTGGCCGCGTACGCGCTCCAGTTCGCGTCCGCGCGCAGCCCGGCACCGGAGTTGACGAAGACCACGTGGCCGCGGGCCTGCCGCAGCGAGGGCAGCAGCAGGCGGGTGATCTCCGCGGGCGCGACCGCGTTGACGTTCAGCTGCTCCTGCCAGGCCTTGACCGGGAGGTCGCCGACGTGGCCGAGCTCGACCACCCCGGCGATGTGCAGCAGCGAGTCCAGCTCGACCGGCAGGCTCTGGTGGCCGAACGCCCAGGACAGCTTCGCCGGGTCGCCGAGGTCGCCTACCAGGGTGGCGGCGCCGGCGAAGCGCTCGCGCAGCTCGGCGGCGCGCCGGGCGTCCCGGGCCAGCAGCAGGACGTCCTCGCCGCGGGCGAGCAGTCTCTCGGCGACGACCGCGCCGATGCCGGAGCCGGCGCCGGTGATCAGGTGGGTTCCCATGGGGTGGTCCTGTCGTCAGAGGCGGTCGAGGGCCGCGAAGGCCTCGGCCGGGGTGGTGGCGAACACGACGAGCTCGTCCAGCGGACGCGGCAGGAAGCCCTCGGTCTCCATCCGCTCCAGCTGGGTGCGCAGGCCCGCGTAGAAGCCCTCGGTGTCCAGCAGCACCACCGGCTTGTCGTGCAGGGCGTGCTTCTTGAGCTCCAGCACCTCGGTGACCTCGTCCAGGGTGCCGAGTCCGCCGACCAGGACGACCACGGCGTCCGCGCGCTCCAGCAACTGGGCCTTCCGGGCGGCCAGGTCGGGCGAGGTGACCAGTTCGTCGGCGCCCTCGTAGGCCTTGTGCGCGAGCAGTTCGACGGAGATGCCGACGAGCCGGCCGCCGGCCTCCTTCACACCGTCGGCCAGCAGGCCCATCAGGCCGGCGTGCGAACCGCCCCAGACCAGGGTGTGGCCGCGCTCGCCGAGCAGCCGGGCGAACTCGGCGGCGGGTGCGGTGTAGCGCTCGTCGAGCGAGTACGCGGAGCAGAAGACGGTGATGTTCACAGGACCCCAGATCTACCACGGGCGGCATCCCGCCCTGCGGGCAATGTCGGTGCGCGGCCGCGCAGCGCCCGGCCGCGGCCGTGCGAGGACGGCGGCGGTGCGGTGCTCAGACGGCGACGGTGCGGCGCTCGGTGGTGGCGATCGTCGCCGAACCGACCACCCGGGTGCCGTCGTACAGCACCACGGCCTGGCCGGGGGCGATGCCGCGGGCCGGGGTGTCCAGCCGGACGCGCAGCACCTCGCCGTCCAGCTCGGCGGTGACGGGCACCTCCTCGCCGTGGGCGCGCAGCTGCGCCGTGTACCGGCCCTCCCCCGCGGCGGGCTCGCCGCACCAGCGCGGCTTGACCGCGGTGAGCGCCAGCACGTCCAGCCCCTCGGCCGGGCCGACGGTGACGGTGTTGGTCACCGGCGAGATGTCCAGCACGTAGCGGGGCTTGCCGTCCGCGGCCGGGCGGCCGATCCGCAGGCCCTTGCGCTGGCCGATGGTGAAGCCGTACGCGCCCTCGTGCTCGCCCAGCTTGGTGCCGTCGGCGTCCACGATGTCGCCGGTGGCGGTGCCCAGGTGCTTGGCCAGGAAGCCCTGGGTGTCGCCGTCGGCGATGAAGCAGATGTCGTGGCTGTCCGGCTTCTTCGCCACGGCCAGGCCGCGGCGCTCGGCCTCCAGCCGGATCTCGTCCTTGGTGGTGTCGCCGAGCGGGAACAGCGAGTGCGCCAGCTGCGCGGCGTCCAGCACGCCGAGGACGTACGACTGGTCCTTCGCGCCGTCCACCGCGCGGTGCAGCTCGCGGCCGCCGCCGGGGAGGTCGACGATCCGGGCGTAGTGGCCGGTGCACACCGCGTCGAAGCCGAGGGCGATCGCCTTGTCGAGCAGCGCCGCGAACTTGATCTTCTCGTTGCAGCGCAGGCAGGGGTTGGGGGTGCGGCCCGCCGCGTACTCGGCGACGAAGTCGTCGATGACGTCCTCGCGGAACCGCTCGGCGAGGTCCCAGACGTAGAAGGGGATGCCGATCACGTCGGCGGCGCGGCGGGCGTCGCGGGAGTCCTCGATGGTGCAGCAGCCGCGGGCGCCCGTCCGGAACGACTGCGGGTTCGACGACAGCGCCAGGTGCACGCCGGTCACGTCGTGGCCGGCCTCGGCGGCACGCGCCGCGGCGACGGCGGAGTCCACACCGCCGGACATCGCGGCGAGCACACGGAGGCGGGGGGCGGTCGGGGCACCGGCGAAGTCACTCATGATGCCCCAAGCCTACGTGCTCCACCCGACCACACTCAGGGGCGCGGGGAACTGCGCAACCCGGATGTGGCGAATCGTGCTGATCAGGGCCGACCCCGAATCCGTACAGTGCGCCTGTCCCCCATTGCGCAGTTCTCCCCCAGCCTCCGGCCGGGAGGCACCCCCACGCGCCCCTGATGTCGCTTGGCCCCTCCTTGCCCGGGCGGAGCGCGTCAGCGGCGGGCGGTGGCGAGGCCTGCGTTGCGGGCGCGTTCGACGGCCGGGGTGATGGCGTCGGCGAGGGCGTCGACGTCCCCGCGGGTGGAGGTGTGGCCGAGCGAGAAGCGGAGGCTGGCGCGCGCGAGCAGCGGGTCCGCCCCCATGGCGAGCAGCACGTGGCTGGGCTGCGGCACCCCGGCCGAGCAGGCGGAGCCGGTCGAGCATTCGACGCCCCGGGCGTCGAGCAGCATGAGCAGGGCGTCGCCCTCGCAGCCGGGGAAGGAGAAGTGGGCGTTGGCGGGGAGCCGTCCGCCCGGGTCGGGGTCGCCGTTGAGGACGGCGTCGGGGACGGCGGCGGTGACGGCGGCGACGAGTCCGTCGCGGAGCGCGCCGACGGTGCCGGCGAAGTCGGTGCGCCGTTCGACGGCGAGCGCGGCCGCGGCCGCGAAGCCGGCGGCGGCGGGCACGTCGAGGGTGCCGGAGCGGACGTCGCGTTCCTGGCCGCCGCCGTGCAGCAGCGGGACGGGGGTGGCGTTGCGGGCGAGCAGCAGGGCGCCGATGCCGTACGGGCCGCCGATCTTGTGGCCGGTGACGGTGAGTGCGGTGAGTCCGGAGTCGGCGAAGGAGACCGGGACCTGGCCGAGCGCCTGGACCGCGTCCGCGTGCATGGGGATGTCGAACTCGCGCGCGACGGCGGAGAGTTCGAGGACGGGCTGGAGGGTGCCGACCTCGTTGTTGGCCCACATGACGGTGATCAGGGCGACGTCGGCCGGGTTGCGGAGGACCGCCTCGCGCAGCGCGTCGGCGTGGACCCGCCCGTGGGCGTCGACGGGCAGGTAGTCGACCTCGGCGCCCTCGTGCTCGGAGAGCCAGTGGACGGCGTCGAGGACGGCGTGGTGCTCGACGGGGCTGCACAGGATGCGGCGGCGGGCCGGGTCGGCGTCGCGGCGGGCCCAGTAGAGGCCCTTGACGGCGAGGTTGTCCGACTCGGTGCCGCCGGCGGTGAGGACGATCTCGCTGGGGCGTGCGCCGAGGGACTCGGCGAGGGACTCCCGGGACTCCTCGACCACCCGGCGGGCGCGGCGGCCGGCCGCGTGCAGCGAGGAGGCGTTGCCGACGACGCCGAGGTGGGCGGTCATGGCGGCGACCGCCTCGGGCAGCATCGGTGTGGTGGCCGCGTGGTCGAGGTATGGCATGGCGGCTCCCAGTGTAGGGGCCGTCACCGGGTGCGCCGGGCGGGAGGTCCGCCGGGGTCACGATTTGGCCATTGCAGCCCGTGCAACGCGCGGTTAGCCTCCTGCCTCACTGCCGTGCGTTGAGGGGTGGACGGATGTCGCAGACGGTGGACCGGGCCCTGACGATCCTCGCCTCGCTCGGTGAGGGCCCCGCCTCGCTGGAGCAGGCGGCGGCCCGGATCGGCGTGCACAAGTCGACGGCGCTGCGGCTGCTGCGCACCCTGCAGGAGCACGGCTTCGTGCACCGGCAGCCGGACCACCGCTACCGGCTGGGCGGGCGGCTGTTCGGGCTGGCGCAGCAGGCCCTGGAGTGCATCGACATCCGGCAGGTCGCCGCGCCGTACCTGGCCTCGCTGTGCGAGCGGTACGGGCACACGGTGCAGCTGGCGGTACTGGAGGACGGCTCGGTGCTGTACCTGGACCGG
This sequence comes from Kitasatospora sp. DSM 101779, assembly GCF_025655475.1. Taxonomy (GTDB): domain Bacteria; phylum Actinomycetota; class Actinomycetes; order Streptomycetales; family Streptomycetaceae; genus Kitasatospora. The sequence goes on from NZ_JAHTIK010000001.1 coordinate 3,097,485, forward strand.
GTCGAGGGCCGGTACCCGGCGGCGCCGAGCGGCGCCCCGGAGGCGGCCGGCCGGATCGGCACCCGCGTCCCGGCGGCGGCGAGCGCGGCCGGGAAGGTGCTGCTGGCCGACCTGCCGGAGGAACAGCTGACGGCCCTTCTGGACGGCCTGGACGGCGGCCCCTCGACGGCCGCGCGCGCGGCGGACGGGCTGCGGGCGGAGCTGGCGGCGGTGCGCCGGCAGGGCTGGGCGGCGGGCCAGGGCGGCTACCGGGACTCCGTGGACTGTCTGGCGGCACCGATCGTCGGCTCCGAGGGCCGGTCGATCGCGGTGTGCACCATCTCCGCGCCGGCCCGCCTCGCGCCGGAGGCCGAGCTGAGCCGGCTGCTGCCGGAGCTGCTCTGCACGGCGGAGGCGATCTCGCTGGCGTACGGCGGTTCGCCTACTCCTCGCTGGTGCGAGAATCGTTGCGGTGCCAAGCACGTGGTGCGCGCCAGCCGTACCTGAGCGCGAGCATCCGGATCGCGAAGGCGCTGAGCGCGGCGGCGGTCGCGTTGAGCGGGGTGAGCCGGTTGCCGGCGACGAGCACCGCGACGACGGTGGCGCCGACCAGGGCGGGCACGGCGTAGATCTCGCGGTCCCAGCGCAGCAGGGCGGGCGGTTCGAGGGCGAGCAGGTCGCGGACGACACCGCCGCCGGCCGCGGTGAGCATGCCGAGGGCGACGGAGGCGACGAAGCCGAGGCCGTAGTCGTGGGCCTTGATGGTGCCCGTGACGCAGAACAGACCGAGGCCTGCGGCGTCCAGCGTCTGCACGGCGGTGTTGATCCGTTCGACCTGCGGGTGCAGGAAGAAGACGACGAGCCCGGCGGCGAGCGGGGTGGAGAAGTAGCCGAGGTTGCTGAAGGCCGCCACCGGTGTGGCCCCGATGACCAGGTCGCGCATGATGCCCCCGCCGAGGGCGGTCGCCTCGGCGAGGACGCAGATGCCGAAGATGTCCATGTTCTTGCGGACGGCCAGCAGGCCGCCGGACAGGGCGAAGACGAAGATGCCGACCAGGTCCAGGGCCTGCTGCAGCCCCGAGGGGAAGATTTGCGAACTCACCGCCCCATCCTCCCTGGTCGGATTGTCCGATCTTGCACCACCCTGCAGCCATGCAGGTCCGATACGGCCAGGCCCGAACAGGGGCGCGGGGAACTGCGCAGTTCGCAGAGGGTACTTCCGGTGGTCGGGGCGTCTCCTGACTCCGGTGGCCCCCGCCTCCGGCAGCGGCCCCACCGGCATTGCGCAGTTCTCCCCCGGTCTTCGGCCGGGAGGTGCCCCCCACGCACCCCTGTTCTGGTGCATCCCCACCCGTCGGCACCGCCGCACGGGAGGTCGTCAGGCGAAGGACTCCTGCGGCGCGGGCCCGCCGAGGGCGTTGCGCCGCTCGGGCATCGCCAGGGTCGTCATCCGCCGCCAGCCGACGGCCCGCTCGTAGAGGTAGACGGCGTGGATGCCGGCCGCGAGCCCGGCCGACTTGGCGCGCGGCCAGCGCAGGATCGCACCCATGTGGGCCATGACGGCGAGGCTGACGTCGCGATAGGTGCGGATCTCGGCGTGGGCGGTCTGCTGCAGGGTGGTCAGGATCGACCGGCCGTGGCCCTCGGCGGCGAGCCGCAGCAGTTCCTCGTGGCAGAAGGCGAGATGGTTGTCCTCGTCGTTGGAGATCATGCGGACCGCGCGGCCGACCACCGGGTGGTCGCCGAAGACCTTCTTCAGCAGCTGCATCTGCTCGGCGGCGCGCTGCTCGGTGACCCGGCTGTGCGCGAGGTAGGTGATGACGTCCTGCTCGGTGAGCGGCTCGTCGCGCTTGAGCCGGGCGTGCGCGAGGCCGATGCCCTGGCGCTCCAGCATCATCGTGTAGTCGGTGTCGTCGGGGACGTCGACCGGCGCCAGGCCGCGCTTGTGCAGCAGCGCGTTGAAGATCCGGCCGTGCTTGTCCTCGTCGGCGCCGTGGCGGGCGATCTTCGGGGCGAGGATCTGGTCGGTGACCAGCTTGGAGATCCGCCCGTTCTCCCATCCGCCCTGGTCCTCGCCCTTGGCGGCGATGCTGCAGAAGAGCCGGAACGAGTCGTCGTTGTCGTGGATCTCCTGGAACAGGCTGCGTGCGGAGAGCATCTGGCCCACCTCCCCCGGCCGCCCGGGCAGGCGCCGTCGTCGATCGGTTCCGAACACCGTCAGTGAACGCAGCCTCCCGCGCACCTGCAACAGCAGGCCGCGCCCACTGCGCCGGACGAAGGACCCGCGGCGCCGGCCGGTCAGCCGCGGGTGCCGGTGGCGACCAGGGCGGCCACGGGCAGGCCCTCGTCCGCGTACGGGGCGGCCAGCCGGAGGTACTCGGTGCGGATCGCGTCGGTCTCGGCGGGCGGGCGGCCCTCGACCAGTGCGGCGGTGATCACGGTGCCCCCGAGGACGTGCCGCCACCAGTCGGCCGGGTCGACCCGGTGCGTCCAGCGGACGGGCGTCACCGTCACGTCGGTGAAGCCGCCGCCGGTCAGCAGGGCGGTGAGGCCGTCCACCGAGGCGTACCGGGTGAAGGGGGCGGCGCCGGGGAGTCCGGCGGGGGGCGGGCCGCCGACCGCGCGGACGGCGTCGAAGACCAGGCCCTGCGCCCGGTTGGCGGCGAGGGTGTCCCAGCAGGAGAGGGCCAGCCGGCCGCCGGGGGCGAGCACCCGGTGCAGGTCGGCCGCGGCCGCGGGCGGGTCGGGCACGTGGTTGATCACGAAGGCGCCGACCGCCGCGTCGAACCAGCCGTCCGGGTAAGGGAGTCCGGGCAGGGCGGCCTGTTCGACCCGGGCGCCGGGCAGGGCCGCGGCGGCGGCCGCGACCATCTCGGCGACGGCGTCGGTGGCCGTCACCTCGGCGCCGCGCCGCAAGGCGAGTGCGGCGAGGCGGCCGGTACCGCAGCCGACCTCCAGCAGTCGGCTGCCGGGGCCCGCGCCGACGGCGTCGAGCAGGGCCGGGTGCACTCCGGCGGTCATCGCGCCGAAGCCCTCGCCGTAGGTGGCGCTGCGCGCGGCCCAGCCGCGCCGTTCGAATGCGGCGAAGTCCGCCGCCCGCCCGCCGTTCACTGGACGCAGAACTCGTTGCCCTCGGGATCGGCGAGGGTGACATGCCGTCCGCCGGGCTCATCGATCCGGGCGAGCACGGTGGCGCCCAGGCCGACCAGCCGGTCCACCTCCTCCTCGCGGCGCTCGGGCCCGGCGTGCAGGTCGAGGTGGAGCCGGTTCTTGACGGTCTTCGCCTCGGGGACGGCCTGGAAGAGCAGGCGCCGGCCGTGGCCGATGCCGGTGGCCGGGTCGAACGGGTCCTCGGGGTGCCGGACGGCGGCCATCGTGCGGAAGGCCTTGCGGCCGTCGACGACCGTCCAGGCCCCGGCGGGCAGCATGCCGCCGGAGACCAGCTGCTCCACGATCGGACTGTTGTCCTCGACGAGGTAGCCGAGGGCCTCGCTCCAGAACACGGCCTGGCGGTGCGGGTCCGCGCAGTCCACGACGATCTTAAAGTCGAGTGTCATGCTACCGGTTATAGTGGTTACATGGACGACGCGGCAACCGGACTCGTGCTCCACCCCCGCGAGGGCGCCGCCTTCCGCTTCGACCCCGGCGCGCTCTGCCTGGAGCTGCTGCCCACCGGCGGGCCCGGCGCCTATGCCCGCTACGAGGTGCTGCACCGGCCCGCCGACCTCGCCGACTGGATCGCCGCCTGTCGACTGCACACCGGCGAGGTCTCCGTCGACGACTCCGAGCTGGCCGCCGCCCGCGAACTGCGCGACGCGCTCTGGCGTCTCACCGAGGCCAGGGCCGCCGGCCTCGCCGGCACCGCCGAGGACTACGCGGCCGTCAACCGGGCCGCCGCCGTTCCCCCGCCCGCCCCCCGGATCGGCCCCGACGGGCGGCGCGCGGCACCCGGACCCACCACCGCGAGCGCGGTGCTCTCCGCGGTGGCCCGGGACGCCGTCGACCTCTTCACCGGGCCGTACGCGGACCGGATCCGCGTCTGCGGCGGCCACGACTGCCAACTGCATTTCGTCGACACCTCGCGGCCGGGCCGGCGGCGCTGGTGCTCGATGGAGCGCTGCGGCAACCGCCACAAGGTCCGGGCGCTGCGCGCCCGGCAGGCCGGAGGAGGAGAGGGCTGATGCCCACCGGACTCACCGGGGACGCCGGCTGGCAGATCGGCGTCTCACGCACCCTGCCGCACCCGCCCGAGGAGCTCTGGCGGCTCGTCACCTCGGCCCGGGGCACCGCGCTCTGGCTGGGCGAGGGCGTCCACCCGCTGGGCGGCCCCGGCACCCGGTACGGGACGGCGGACGGCACGACCGGCGAGGTGCGCAGCCACCGTCCGGGCTCGCGGCTGCGGCTGACCCGGCGTCCGCCCGGCCGCGCCGGCGACACCGTGCTGCAGGTGACCGTCTCGCCCGCACCGCACGGGGCGGTGCTCCGCTTCCACCAGGAACGGCTGGCCGACGCGGCGGAGCGGGAGCGGCAGCGGGCGCACTGGGCCGCGGTGATCGACGCCCTGGAACGCCTCGGCCCGGGTGCCTGATTCAGGCACCCGGGCCGGGGTGGGTACTGCCGGGCGTGCTGCGGGTCAGCGGTGGTCCGCGCCGCGCTGGGCGTGGATGCCCGGCTTGCGCATGCCGACCGCCTGGTCGCCGTCGTTCTCCGGGAAGTGGCAGGCCACCTGGTGGCCCGGCCGCGCGGCGACGAGCGGCGGCTCCTGGGTGGCGCAGACGTCCTGCGCCTTCCAGCAGCGGGTGCGGAAGCGGCACCCGCTCGGCGGGTTGAGCGGCGACGGGACGTCACCGGTCAGCAGGATGCGCTCGCGGCGCTCCTTGCGGCGCGGGTCCGGCGTCGGCACCGCCGACATCAGCGCGTTGGTGTACGGGTGCATGGGCGAGCCGTACAGCGAGTCGCGGTCGGCGATCTCGACGATCTTGCCGAGGTACATCACCGCGACCCGGTCCGACACGTGCCGGACGACCGAGAGGTCGTGGGCGATGATCAGGTAGGTCAGGCCCAGCTCGTTCTGCAGGTCGTCGAGGAGGTTGACCACCTGTGCCTGGATCGACACGTCGAGCGCGGAGACCGGCTCGTCCGCCACGATCATCTTCGGCTTGAGGGCCAGCGCGCGGGCGATGCCGATGCGCTGGCGCTGGCCGCCGGAGAACTCGTGCGGGTAGCGGTTGTAGTGCTCCGGGCTCAGACCGCAGAGCTCCAGCAGCTCCTGGACGGCCTTCTTGACGCCGCCCTCGGTGGCCACCTTCTGCAGCCGGAACGGCGCGCCGACGATGGTGCCGACGGTGTGCCGCGGGTTCAGCGACGAGTACGGGTCCTGGAAGATCATCTGGATGTCCCGGCGGAGCGGGCGCATCGCCGAGACGCCGAGGTGCGTGATGTCGTGGCCCTCGAACTCGATCTTTCCACCGGTCGGCTCGTCCAGGCGGGTCACCAGGCGGCCCATGGTGGACTTGCCGCAGCCGGACTCGCCGACCACGCCGAGGGTCTCGCCGGCCCTGACCTCGAAGTCGAGGCCGTCCACGGCGCGCACGGCGCCGGCCTGGCGGCGCAGCAGCCCCTTGGTGATCGGGAAGTGCTTGGTCAGCCCGGTCACCTTGAGCAGGGGCTGACGGTCGGAGGCGGGCGCGGGTGCGGGGATCGCCGCCGTCTTCGAGTCCGTCATCGGTTGTCTCCTGAGTGTGTTGCTGGCGGCCGGGTCACAGCCGGGGCGCGATCTCTTCGGCGAAGATCCGGTGCCGTTCGGCGATCGGCAGGTGGCAGGCCGCGAGGTGCCGGGGGGCGGCCTCGGCCAGCACGGGCACCTCGGAGGTGGATCGCCCGCCGGTCAGCTCGGCGTACGGGCAGCGCGGGTGGAAGGCGCAGCCGGACGGCACGTTGATCAGGCTCGGCGGGGTGCCCTTGACCGGGATCAGCCGGTCCTGGAGCTCCCGGTCGAGCCGGGGCATCGAGCCGAGCAGGCCCCAGGTGTAGGGGTGCTCGGGCGCCTCGAAGAGGGACGCGGCGGGGCCGCGCTCGACGGACTTGCCGCCGTACATCACCAGGATGTCGTCGGCGAGTTCGGCCACCACGCCGAGGTCGTGCGTGATGATGATGACGGCCGAGCCGAACTCCTTCTGCAGGTCCCGGATGAGGTCCAGGATCTGCGCCTGGACGGTGACGTCCAGGGCGGTGGTGGGCTCGTCCGCGATCAGCAGGGACGGGTCGTTGACCAGGGCCATGGCGATCATGGCGCGCTGGCGCATGCCGCCGGAGAACTCGTGCGGGTAGGCGTCCACCCGCTTGTCCGGCTGCGGGATGCCGACCCGGTCGAGCATCTCGATGGCGCGGGTGCGCGCCTGCTTCTTGCTGGCGCCCGGGTGGTGGGCCCGGTAGCCCTCGATGATCTGCGCGCCGACCGTGTAGTACGGGTGCATCGCGGTCAGCGGGTCCTGGAAGATCATCGCCATCTTCTGGCCGCGGAGCTTGCGGACCCGCTCGGGGTCGGCGGCGACGAGCTCCTCGCCGTCCAGCCAGACCTCGCCGGTGATCCGCGGGGCGCCGCGCTTGGTACCGGTGCGGTGCAGGCCCATGATCGACAGCGAGGTGACGGACTTCCCGGAGCCGGACTCGCCGACGATGCCGAGGGTCTTGCCCTTCTCCAGGTCGAAGGTGAGGCCGTCGACCGACTTGACCAGTCCGTCCTCGGTGGGGAAGTGCACCCGCAGGTCGCGCACCGAGAGGAAGGCGGAGGGCTTGGTGTTGTTCAGGGTCTTGCTCATGCCAGCCTCACCCGAGGATCGACAACGGCGTACAGCACGTCAACCAGCAGGTTGGCGATGATGATGAAGAAGCCGGCGAAGAGCGTGACACCCATGATCACCGGAAGGTCGCTGGAGCTGACCGCGGAGACCGCCTCGTAGCCCAGACCCCGGAAGTTGAAGGTCGACTCGGTGAGCACCGCGCCGCCGATCAGGGCGCCCAGGTCCATGCCGAAGACGGTGAGGATCGGGGTGAGGGTGGAGCGCATGGCGTGCTTGCCGATGACCGTCCGCTCGCCGAGGCCCTTGGCCCGGGCGGTGCGGATGTAGTCCTCGCCGAGCACCTCGAGCAGGGTGGCGCGGGTGAGGCGGGCGTAGGTCGCGGCGTAGAGGAACGCCAGGGTGACCCACGGCAGCACCAGGTTCTGGAACCACGCGACCGGGTCGTCGCCCAGGTTCACGTAGTCGTGCGGGAACCAGCCGAGCTGGTACACGAAGATCGCGCTGGCGAGCATGCCGGTGAAGTAGATCGGCAGCGAGACGCCGGCCAGGGCGGTCGTCATGGTGAAGCGGTCCAGCAGGGTGCGGCGGCGCAGTGCGGACACGACGCCGGTCGCGGTGCCGAACACCAGCCACAGGGTGGCCGCGCCGGCGGCGAGCGAGGCGGTGACGCCCAGTCGGTCCAGCAGGACGGGCCACACCTCCTGCTCGGTCTTGAAGGAGTAACCGAAGCACGGGGCGGAGCAGTGGGTGATGTCCACGCCCGTGCTGTAGTCGCGCCCGACGAACAGGCCCTTCAGGAACAGGAAGTACTGCTCGACGATGGACTTGTCGAGGCCCATCTTGTGTCGGATACCCTCGACGGCCACCTTGTCGGCGATCTTGCCGACGTAGAGCAGCGCGGGGTCGGTCCCGGTCAGTTTCGGCACCATGAAGAAGATGCCGAAGGTGACCGCGGAGACCACCAGCAGCATGGCGACGACATTGACGAGCCGTCGGATGAGATATACGAGCACTGCGGTCGGCCCCGCCCCGGGCCGGCCGCGTCCCTGTGGGGACGCCGGCCGACCCGGGCGGAGCCTTCACCTGCCCTTCGGACTAGCTGTGCGAACTACGGGTGCGGGCGGGGCAGGTCACTTGCCGTCGGAGACGCCCAGGGCCTGGAAGTCGACCTCACCGAACGCGTCGTTGATGAAGACGTTGGTCAGGCGCGGGTTGCGGTAGTTGAGCGCCTTGTCGGCGACGATCGGCAGCCACACCGCGGTGTCGACGACCTTGTGGTTGATCTGCTTGTAGAGCTCGGCGGCCTTGGCCGGGTCCGTCTGGGCGGCGGCCTGGTCGAAGAGCTTGTCGACCTCGGGGTCCGAGGTCTCCGGGTAGTTGCTGTTGCCGTTCTTGGTGATGAAGCGGCTGTCCATCAGGGGCTGCATGTAGCCCGCGCCGTTCGGGTAGTCGGCGCCCCAGCCGGCCACGATCAGGCCGTAGCCCTTCTGGTGGACGACGTCCGGCGCACCGGCGACGGAGGCGAGCAGCTTGCCGTCGTACTGGTCGACGTTCACCGTCACGTTGATGGCCTTGAGGGCGGTCTGCAGCGCGACGGCCGAGTTGACCTCCTTGGCCTTGTTGCCGCGGACGGCGATCGTGGTGGTGAAGCCGTCGGCCTTGCCGCACTCCTTGAGCTCGGCCTTGGCCTTCTCCAGGTCCGGCTTGCCCTTGGTCAGGCCGAACGGGTCGTAGTCGTCCGAGCCGAGGATGTTCGGGGGCAGCATGTTGCCGTAGGTGGAGCCGGCGACCGAACCGCCGCGGGCGGTCTGCAGCGCGGTGGTGTCGGCCGCGTACAGCACGGCCTTGCGGCAGTGGATGTTGTCGAAGGGGGCGACCTTCTGGTTCAGCGCGATGAAGCGGATGAAGCCGTTGTACGGGTCGTCCGTGTTGGCCTTGAGCTTCTCGTCCTGCAGGACCTTGACCTGGGCGGCCTGGGAGAGGCCGGTCTGGCCGAAGTCGATGTCGACGGAGCCGGCCAGCAGGCGGGCGTCCATGTCGTCGGCGTTCGAGGTGACGGTCAGCTTGACGGTGTCCGGCAGCGCCTTGCGGAACGGGTCGGTGGCCGGGTCCCAGTTCTCGTTGCGGACGAGCTCGTAGCCCTTGCCCGGCTCGACCTTGGCGAACTTGTAGGGGCCGGAGGAGACCGGCTTGTCACCGTACTTCGCGCCGGTGTCCAGCTTCTGCGGGACGGGCGAGGCGGAGCCCATCGCGAGCAGGAACGGGAAGGACGAGTCGGCCTTCGCCAGCTTGAAGACGATGGTGGTGTCGGTGGGGGTCTCGACCGACTTCAGACCCAGCTTGTTGGGGTCGGTGTCCTTGTACGGGCCGGGGTAGTTCTGGCCCTGGTCCAGGGACTGGATCAGGTAGGTCGGGCCGCCGGAGACGACGTCCTGCGCGAAGATGCGCTCGATGCCGTACTTGATGTCCTTCGAGGTGATCGGCGAGCCGTCCTCGAACTTCAGACCCTGCTTCAGGTGGAAGGTGTAGGTCTTGCCGTCGGAGGACACGGCCGGCTGGTTCGCCGCCAGGTCCGGGACGAGCTTGAGGCCGTCCTTGCCCGGCTTCGCGTCGAAGGCCAGGAGGGTGCGGGCGTAGTAGCGCTCGAAGTTCCACACCGAGGCGTAGTAGGCGCGGCCCGGGTCGAGCGAGTCGACGTCGGTGCTCGTCCAGAGGTTGAGCGTGCCGCCCTTCTTGTCGGAGGGGTTCAGCACCTTGTCCACCGCGGCGTTGAAGCCACTGGCCGAGCCCTTGCCCGCGCTGTCGCTCGTGCCACCGCCCTTGGTGCCGCCGCAGGCCGCGGTGGTCAGGGCGAGCGCAGCCACGAGGGAGGCTGCGGCAAGTGTCCTGTTGCGCTTCATGGGTACGGAGTCCTCCTGGTGATGTGCGGGCACGAACGGTCCGCCGGGGGTGGGCAGGCTGAGAGGGACCTGCCTGGTATGTGGGGGGAGAGGAAGGGCTAGTTGCCCTTGGGGTCGAGCGCGTCCCGGAGGCCGTCGCCGAAGAGGTTGAACGCGAGCACCGTGACGAAGATCGCGAGACCGGGGACGACCATGTAGGTCGGGTCGGCCTGGTAGATCCGGGTCGCCTCGGAGAGCATCTGTCCCCAGGACGGCGTCGGCGGCTTCACACCGGCGCCCAGGAAGCTGAGCGCCGCCTCGCTGAGGATGTTGGTGGGGATGATCAGCGTCGTGTAGACGAGGATCGGGGCGACCAGGTTCGGCAGCAGCTCGCGGAAGAGGATGTGGATGCTGCCGGCGCCGAGGCTGCGGGCGGCGTCCACGAACTCCCGCTCGCGCAGCGACAGTGCCTGGCCGCGGACGATGCGGCCGATGTACGGCCAGCCGAAGAAGCCGATGACCAGCACCAGGATGCCCATGCGCAGGGCGGTGCCGCCGAGGCCGAGCAGCGAGTTCGGCATGACCGAGACGAGCGCGATGGAGAAGAGCAGCTGCGGGAAGGCCAGCAGCACGTCCATCACCCGGCTGATCGCCGCGTCGACCCAGCCGCCGAAGTAGCCGGCCGCGGCACCGAGCACGACGCCGATCAGGACGGAGACGCCGGCCGCCAGGAAGGCCACGGTGAGCGAGATCTGGGCGCCGTAGAGGATCCGGCTGAAGACGTCGCGGCCGAAGGTCGGGTCGACGCCGAGCAGGAAGTCGCCGCTCATTCCGCCGAACGCGCCCTTGGGAAGGCCGAGGTCCGGGTTGATCTGGTCCGGGTGGGGCTCGTCGACCGGGTGGCCGAACAGCGCCGTCAGCACCGGCGCGAAGATCGCGGCGAGGATCAGCAGGAGCACCACGGTGCCGCCCGCGAGGGCGACCTTGTCACGCTTCAGCCGGTCCCAGGCGATCCGGCCCGGAGAGCGGCCCTGGATGCGCTTGGCCGGGGCGGCCGTGGCGGCCTCGGGCCGGGCAGAGCCGGTGGTCTCGGTGGGTGTGGTCATGAGTCAGTTCGTTCCCCTCGCCGACGGTGGCCGGCCCACGGCCCGGTCCGGCGGGGCGACCCGGGCCCGATCAGGGCCCGGACCCCGGTGCGGTCCGGAGTTCGCGACAGGTGCGGTGCAGAGCGGTGCGGTGGTTCCGTACGCCGGTGCGGCGGTGCAGAGTTCGTTTTCGGGGTGCCGGATCCGGCCGTCGGGCACGGGGCCGGAGGGCGGATCACGGCATTGCGGGGGTACTGCGGGTCCTGCGTGGTGCCGGAGTGCGCGGCATGCACATCGCGCGGTTCGGCGTCATCAGGGCGCGATCACCTTTGTGGGGATCGGCTCGCGCACTGCTGTGGGCAGCACTCTCTGTCATCGGAGAAGGGTTCCGCCAGAGGGGGCAACCGAAGGATGCCTAACTGTGATCTGCCGGCATGCAGGTCCGTTCGTCCCCGAATACGCCTCTTCACACGGCTGAAACAAGACTGTCAAGACGGGTACTGACGGAAGCCCGCCAACGGCGGGAAGCCGCCACCACCTGGGCAGAACCCGCCACTGGCGGAACACCGCCACAAGGACGGGTAAAGGGGAGGGAAAGGGAGAGGATCAGCGGCCGGGGTAGCCCGGCCAGGGCTGCTGGGGCCACGGCTGCGGCGCCGGCGCCGACTGCGGAGAGTAACCATAGGGCGGGTAGGGGGCCGCGCCCTGCGGACGTCCGTACTGGGTGTCGCGGTCGAAGAACGGGCGGGCGTTCGCCCGCATCCACATCGCCACCGGGTCGAACTCGTCGGCCATCGCGACCGTCGAGACCGCCAGCCCCTCCGGGGCCAGCTGGGCGGCCCGCTGCACCAGGGCGCGGGCGGCCTCCACCGACGGCGGGGAGTTGTCGTACAGGTCCAGGCCGACCGCCAGGTACGGCTCGCCCAGCACGGGCTGCACCCACGCCTGGCGCAGCGAGCGCAGCGGGCGGATCTGCGCGGCCTGCTGCTCCAGCAGGCCGTAGAACTGCGGCGCGTTCAGCCGCGGTTCGGAGATCTGCAGCGGACCGGCCGGCAGCCGGTCCAGGCCGACCGCGATGCGTCTCAGGTCGGCCCACGGGATGCCGACGCCGCCGCCCGGGGCGTGCGGGTTCAGCCACAGGCCCCAGCGGGTGCGGAAGAGCGCGGCGGCGATCTCCTGGCCGGAGACGACCTCGTGCGCGCGGGCCCAGCCGCTCGCGGCGAGCTGTTCGGCGGAGGTGACGGCGGGGGCGTAGCCGTGCCCGCCGATGTCCATGTTCCCGTACTGGGCGTCCGGGCTGCCGGGCGTGCCGTGCCAGAGCAGCATCCAGACCTGCCCCTGGGCGAGGGCCCGCAGCAGGTTCTCGTACGCGTCGTAGCGCTCCGGGCCGACGGCGCCGAGGGCGCGCTCGATGGCGCCCGGGTCACCGCTGGGCCGTGCCACGGGTGCCTGGCCCCACGGGCCCGGCCCGCCGCCTGCCGCTGCCGCGCTCATGCGCCCGCCTCGCTCCGCTCGCTCACGTCGCCGTGCCCCGTCTTGTTCTGTCTTCCGCCGCTCGTGCCCACTGCCGGGCAGCACCCTATTGCGCGCGGCCGACAGACGTCATGCCGCATACCCCGTCGTGGCGCCCCGGGCGCTGCCGCCGTCCGCCGCTGCCGGCCGGGCCGGCGGTCACGCCCGGACGTAGAACGGTGCGACGCGGGTCACCAGCCACTCGACGACGGGGTCGTCGGCCAGGTCCAGCAGCACCAGGTGGACGCCCCACGGCGGCGGGGCGGTTCCGAGCGCCCGGCCGAGCGCCTCGTTGACCTGCACCGGTTCGGCCGGCCAGGCCGGGTCCAGCTGCACGCCGACGTACAGCTGCGGGGCGTCGGCCTCCACCCGGGCGAGCGCCCGACGGGCCGTCAGGACGCCCGGCAGGCGGGAGAGTTCTGCGGTGGCCGCGGCGAGGAAGGCGTACGGCTCCTGGTGCGGCTCGGGCTCGCGCAGCGCCACCGCGGCGCCCTCGGAGGCCGGTTCGCCCGGCATCCGGTCGCCCTGCGGACCGCGGCGCAGCTCGCCGACGCCCTCCGGCGGCACCGGGATGCCCACCGGCGCCTCCGGGTTGACGGCGATGCCGATGCCGAGCGGCAGCCCGCGGGCGAACTCCCACACCGGTGCGATCGCGAACGGCATGCCGGGGGCGTGCTGCAGGAACTGCTCCTGCGAGGAGAACACCGGAACGTAGGGCGTGCCGGCGAGTTCGATGGTCGGCAGGTCCAGCGAGGTGCCCTGTGGGTCGGCGCCGGCCGGCAGCGGGATCCACACCTGGCTGCGGGCGAGCACCTCGATCACCCGCGGCGTGGCGCCGGGGTCGCCGAGCGCGGCGGTGAGCACCTGCTCCAGTTCGTTGGACGGCCATCCGCCGCCCTCCGGCGCCGTGCCGGGTGCGGCCCACGCCTGTGCCTCGCCCGCCGGATACCCCATGTACGGCCCCTTCGCTCGTCCCCTGTACAGAGCCTAGCGGGCCGCCCCCTCTCCCATCAGGCCCGGCGGCATGCCATGATGAGCGCGCTCGACCCTCCAAGTTCATACTGGCCGCTCGAACCCGCGCGGGAGAGTCCGGAACGCCCCCTGGGGCGAGGCCGGCGCCGAAGGAGCAAGTCCTCCCCGGAATCTCTCAGGCACCCATACCGCACGGGCGAGGCACATCTGGAAAGTGGACACGGCCGCGCCGTGCGCCCACCCACGGTGCAAGCCGCCATCCTTGAGGTGGCGGTGAAGCTCTCAGGTTGTTGACGACAGACGGGGAGACTCCACCCGCCGTCCTGCCCGTTTCCGGACAGGAGGGTCGCCCGTGTGCCCGCAGAGCAGCCAAGGAGTCCTGCCGTCATGTCCCTCCGCCTCACCGCGCTCGACGCGCTGCACCGCTCGCTCGGTGCCACCATGACCGACTTCGCCGGCTGGGACATGCCGCTGCGCTACGGCAGCGAGCGCGAGGAGCACCTCGCCGTCCGCACGAAGGCCGGTCTGTTCGACCTCTCGCACATGGGCGAGATCACCGTCTCCGGCCCGCAGGCCGGCGAGATGCTGGACCACGCGCTGGTCGGCTTCATCTCGGCGCTGGGCGTGCTGCGCGCCCGCTACACCATGATCTGCCGCGAGGACGGCGGCATCCTCGACGACCTGATCGTCTACCGCACCGCGGAGGACGAGTACATGGTGGTCGCGAACGCCTCCAACGCCCAGGTGGTGCTGGACGCGCTGACCGAGCGCGCCGAGGGCTTCGACGCGGTCGTCCGCGACGACCGCGACGCCTACGCGCTGATCGCCGTCCAGGGCCCGGAGGCGAACGGCATCCTCGCCTCGCTGACCGACGCCGACCTGCCCGGCCTGAAGTACTACGCGCTGCTGCCCGCGACCGTCGCCGACAAGCAGGTCTGGCTCGCCCGTACGGGCTACACCGGCGAGGACGGCTTCGAGGTCTTCTGCGCCCCGGCCGACGCCGAGCACCTGTGGCAGGCGCTGACCGCGGCCGGCGCCGACAGGGGCCTGGTCCCGTGCGGTCTGTCCTGCCGCGACACGCTGCGCCTGGAGGCCGGCATGCCGCTGTACGGCCACGAGCTGTCCACCGACCTGACCCCGTTCGACGCCGGTCTCGGCCGCGTGGTGCGCTTCGACAAGACGACCAACGAGGGCGCCTTCGTCGGCCGCAAGGCCCTGGAGCAGGCGGCCGCCGAGGCCGAGTCCGCGCCGCCGCGCAAGCTGGTCGGCCTGGTCTCCGAGGGCAAGCGGGTGCCGCGCGCCGAGTACGCGGTGGTCGACGCCGACGGTAACCCGATCGGCCGGATCACCTCGGGCGCCCCCTCCCCCACGCTCGGCAAGCCGATCGCCATCGCCTACGTGGACGCGGTGCACGCCGAGCCCGGCACCGCCGTCGCGGTCGACGTGCGCGGCAAGGCCGAGCCGGTCCAGGTCGTGGCGCTGCCGTTCTACAAGCGCGCCCGCTGAGCACCTCCGCACCCCGCTTCACCGCCGTCCCCGTGGCGGTCCGTCCAGCGGACGGCCACGCCCCTCCCCCTTGCGATCCTGGAGAATGACGCCATGAGCAACCCCACGCACCTGCAGTACACCAAGGAGCACGAGTGGCTGACCGCCGCCGTGGACGGGGTGTCGACGATCGGCATCACCGCGCACGCGGCCGACGCCCTCGGCGACATCGTCTACGTCCAGCTCCCGGAGGTCGGTGACGCCGTCACCGCCGGTGAGACCTGTGGCGAGCTCGAGTCCACCAAGTCGGTCAGCGACCTGTTCTCGCCCGTCACCGGCGAGGTCGTGGAGGTCAACCAGGCCGTCCTCGACGACAACGCCCTGGTGAACAGCTCCCCGTTCGAGGATGGCTGGCTGTTCAAGGTCCGCGTCGAGGCGACCGACGAGCTGCTCGACGCCGAGGCGTACACCGCGTTCATCGGCGGCTGACCGCCCTGCCACCGGGGCGGTCGCAGTGCGGCGGCCGCCCCGCCACAGCCCTTCGCTCCACGGGGAGACCCCACCTCATGACGGTTCTGAACCAGTCCCTGCACGCGCTCGACCCGGAGATCGCGGCTGCGGTCGACGCCGAGCTGCACCGCCAGCAGACCACCCTCGAAATGATCGCCTCCGAGAACTTCGCCCCGGTGGCGGTCATGGAGGCCCAGGGTTCGGTCCTGACCAACAAGTACGCCGAGGGCTACCCCGGCAAGCGCTACTACGGCGGCTGCGAGCACGTCGACGTCGCCGAGCAGATCGCCATCGACCGGGTGAAGGCGCTGTTCGGCGCCGAGCACGCGAACGTCCAGCCGCACTCCGGTGCGCAGGCGAACGCCGCGGCGATGTTCGCGCTGATCCAGCCGGGCGACACCATCCTGGGCCTGAGCCTGGCGCACGGCGGCCACCTCACCCACGGCATGAAGATCAACTTCTCCGGCAAGCTCTACAACGTGGCCGCGTACCACGTCGACGAGAAGACCGGCCAGGTCGACATGGCCGAGGTCGAGCGCCTCGCCAAGGAGCACCAGCCGAAGCTGATCATCGCCGGCTGGTCCGCCTACCCGCGCCAGCTCGACTTCGCCGAGTTCCGCCGCATCGCGGACGAGGTCGGCGCGCTGCTCATGGTCGACATGGCGCACTTCGCCGGCCTGGTCGCCGCGGGCCTGCACCCCTCGCCGGTGCCGTACGCGGACGTGGTCACCACCACCACCCACAAGACCCTGGGCGGCCCGCGCGGCGGCGTCATCCTCTGCAAGGAGCAGTGGGCCAAGAAGATCAACTCCGCGGTCTTCCCCGGCCAGCAGGGCGGCCCGCTGGAGCACGTGATCGCCGCCAAGGCCGTGGCCTTCAAGGTCGCCGCCTCGGAGGAGTTCAAGGACCGCCAGCGCCGCACCCTGGAGGGCGCGAAGATCCTGGCCGAGCGCCTGCTGCGCCAGGACACCGTGGACGCCGGCGTCTCGGTGCTCTCCGGCGGCACCGACGTGCACCTCGTCCTGGTCGACCTGCGCAACAGCGAGCTCAACGGCCAGGACGCCGAGGACCGCCTGCACGAGGTCGGCATCACGGTCAACCGCAACGCCGTGCCGAACGACCCGCGCCCGCCCATGATCACTTCGGGCCTGCGCGTCGGCACCCCGGCGCTGGCCACCCGCGGCTTCCAGGCGGAGGACTTCCGCGAGGTCGCCGACGTCATCGCCGAGACCCTGCTGCCCGGCTTCGACGAGGCCAAGGCGGCCGCCCTCAAGGCCCGGGTGACCGCGCTCGCCGCGAAGTACCCGCTCTACCCCGAGCTGTGACCCGCACCCCGCGGTAGGACCGACCGGGTCGGTCCCAGCAGTTCGTCCCCCGGTGACCGGCCTCACCCCGGCCGGACGCCAGGAATTCCGGGGCACCGCGCACACTGGACAGTGCGCGCGGTGCCCCGTTCCGTACCACCCGCAAGTCCTTCCACGAGACCAGACAAGGACGTCCCCCCGTGGCCATCAGCGTCTTCGACCTCTTCTCCGTCGGCATCGGGCCGTCCAGCTCGCACACCGTGGGCCCGATGCGCGCGGCCCGGATGTTCGCCCGCCGCCTGCACTCGGAGGGGCTGCTCGAGAGCACCGCCTCCGTCCGGGCCGAGCTCTTCGGCTCGCTCGGCGCCACCGGCCACGGCCACGGCACCCCCAAGGCCGTCCTGCTGGGCCTGGAGGGCAACTCCCCGCGCACGGTCGACGTCGACCAGGCCGACCTGGACGTCGAGCGCATCGAGCGCGACAAGCGGCTGCGGCTGCTCGCCCAGGACAAGGACGTCCAGCACGAGATCGCCTTCGACCCGGCGACCCAGCTGGTGCTACACCGCCGCCGCTCGCTGCCGTACCACGCCAACGGCATGACCCTGGCCGCGTACGACGAGGCCGGCGCGCCCGTCCTGGAGAAGACCTACTACTCGGTCGGCGGCGGCTTCGTCGTCGACGAGGACGCGATAGGCGCCGACCGGGTCAAGCCGGACGACACCGCGCTGCGCTACCCCTTCCGCACCGGCGAGGAGCTGCTGCGGCTCACCCGCGAGACCGGCCTGTCCATCTCCGGCCTGATGCTGGAGAACGAGAAGGCCTGGCGCAGCGAGGCCGAGATCCGGGCCGGGCTCCTGGAGATCTGGCACGTCATGCAGGAGTGCGTCGCGGCCGGCCTCGGCCGCGAGGGCATCCTGCCGGGCGGGCTCAAGGTCCGCCGCCGGGCCGCCTCGGGCGCCCGGGCGCTGCGCGCCGAGGGCATCGGCCCGGCCAACGCGATGGAGTGGGTGACCCTCTACGCGATGGCGGTGAACGAGGAGAACGCCTCCGGCCGCCGGGTGGTCACCGCACCGACCAACGGAGCCGCGGGCATCGTCCCGGCCGTGCTGCACTACTACCTGAACTTCGTGCCCGGCGCCGACGACGACGGCATCGTGCGCTTCCTGCTGGCGGCCGGCGCGATCGGCATGCTCTTCAAGGAGAACGCCTCGATCTCCGGCGCCGAGGTCGGCTGCCAGGGCGAGGTCGGCTCGGCCTGCTCGATGGCGGCGGGCGGCCTCGCCGAGGTGCTCGGCGGCACCCCCGAGCAGGTCGAGAACGCCGCGGAGATCGGCATCGAGCACAACCTCGGCCTGACCTGCGACCCGGTCGGCGGCCTGGTGCAGATCCCCTGCATCGAGCGGAACGGCATGGCCTCGGTGAAGGCCGTCACCGCGGCGCGGATGGCGCTGCGCGGCGACGGCCGGCACCACGTCTCCCTCGACAAGGCGATCAAGACCATGAAGGAGACCGGCGCCGACATGAAGATCAAGTACAAGGAGACCTCGCGCGGCGGCCTCGCCGTGAACGTCATCGAGTGCTGACCGGGCCGGGCGCCGCCCCGACCGTGAGGCCACTTCGGGCCACAGCGCCGGACGGCAAGCATTCATAGGCCGTTCATCCGGGTTTGGTACGTCTTCGAAGGTTACAGAGGGTCTGCACCTTTGGATCGATTTGTCCAGACCGGTCCCGGCATGCGACAGTAGAGGCATTCCACGGCCTCCACCGACCCGGTTCGGCCGTTTCCACCGCGAGGCGCGCACCCCCTTGGCCGCGTGGTGACGCGCACGGGCCCCCGACGCCGCACACCGAGCGGCACGGGGGCCCTGCTCATGTCGGGGCCCCGCCGGTGTCCGGGGCCGCGCCCACCGCGTCAGGCGGCGCGCTCGCGCACCCGCAGCTCGCACCAGACGGACTTGCCGCGCGGCAGCAGGTCCGCGCCCCAGCGGTCCGACACCGCGTCGACCAGCACCAGCCCGTGGCCGTTCTCCGCTCCGCCGCGCTCGGCCGCCACGATCATGCAGGGCAGCGCCCGCGAGGAGTCCCGGACCTCGATCCGCACCCAGCCCGGGCGGCGGGCCATCTTCAGGCCGACGGTGCGCCCCCCGGCGTGCCGGACGGCGTTGGCGACCAGCTCGCCGGCCAGCAGCTCGCCGGCGTCCCGCTGGTGCACCAGCTCCCAGGCGCGGAGCACGGCGACGACCAGCCGGCGGGCGATCCCCGCCGACTCGGGCCGGGAGGGCAGCCGCACCTCCTCCTCGGCCGCCGGGTCGCGCAGCCGCTCGAAGGCGGCCTGCTCCAGCTCGTCCGCGGTCAGCCGCTCCAGGGCCGCCAGCGCGAGGCCGCGGCTGGCCGACGCATCGTCACCGGCCGTGCCGAGCACCCGATTCGACGCCTGGTCCGCCTCACGCCATCCCGCCATGGCGCCCATCATTGCGGAACGCATGCGGGTGCGTACGGACAATGAGCAAACGATCACGGCGGGGGACATATGACAGCGGCACGCCTGACGGCCTACCAGGCAG
Organism: Kitasatospora sp. DSM 101779; assembly: GCF_025655475.1. Taxonomy (GTDB): domain Bacteria; phylum Actinomycetota; class Actinomycetes; order Streptomycetales; family Streptomycetaceae; genus Kitasatospora. The sequence continues at coordinate 3,116,578 of NZ_JAHTIK010000001.1, forward strand.
TCCAGGGCACGTTCCACCCGCTCAGGCCGTTCTCGCCGGAGACCTGCGGGCCCTTGGAATTCACCACGGTGACGACGTCGCCGATCATTGACGCGTTGTAGAAGCGGCCGGCGTCGGTGCCGTCGCTGCCGTAGCGGGTGTCGGCGATGCCGATGCAGCCGTGGCTGGCGTTGGCCCGGCCCATCGAGCCGATCGCCCAGGAGTTGCCGTGCACGTAGGTGCCGGTGTCGGTCAGCCGCATGGCGTGCGGCACGTCGTCCAGGTCGTACTCGTCGCCGGCCCGGATGCCGCTGACGCCGTTGGAGGACATCCGCGTCTTGCGGGCCATCTCCTCGATGACCATCGCGCCGTTGAAGCTGTCGAAACCGGCCTTGCCGGCGGTGAACTTCACGGTGTCCACGGTCTGCCCGTTCTCCACCACGGTCATCCGGTGGGTGGCGACGTCCGCCGTGCTCACCCGGGAGCGGCCGATGGTGACGTGGTCCTCGCCGTCGGTGTCGCCGTACACGCCGGGGGCCAGCTCGGCGCTCTTCAACCGGTACCTCACCGTCACCTTGGTGCCCGGCTTCCAGTACTCCGCCGGGCGGAAGTCGACCCGGTCGTCGCCGAACCAGTGCGGCTTCACCGCGGTGCCGTCGGAGGTCTCGAAGACCACCGCCCGCTCCGCCTCGGCGCGGTTCTGCACCGCCTTGCGGAAGCGCAGCGACACGATCATGCCGACGCCGTAGGTCTGCCCGTCGTCGACGTTGACGTAGGAGCCGTTCTTCTTGGCCGGGGTGAGCGTGGTGAAGCCGCTCTCCGCGGTCGTCACGAGGCCGTTCGGATCGGTGGCCCGTGCCGTCACCGTGTACTGCTCGGAGACGGCGAGCGCGGCGGCGGGCGTCCAGCTGAGGCCGTCGGCGGCGAGCGCACCGGTCACCTCCCGGCCGTCCTTGCCGGTGACCTTGACGGCGGTCAGCTTCCCTCCGGTCGCGGTGACCTTGAGCGCCCCGGACGGCTTGACGTCGGTGGCGCCGCTCTTCGGCTCGATGGCCACGACCGCGGCCGGGACGGTGGGCCGCGGCCGGGCGGCCGTCGTCCCCGCGGCGGACGCCGCACCTCCCGGCGACCCGGACGGACCGCAGGCCGCGGCCGTCAGTACCAGTGCTCCCCCGAGCAGCCCCGCCGTCAGACCTCTGCGCACCGACCCCATTGCCGGCCCCCCCTCCGAACCTGCCGCGCGCTCCCCGGCGCGGTACCCACCGAATACACGCTCCGAGCGGGGCCGGGGTTGCGGCCCGCAGCGCGACGATCCGGTCACGAACCTGCAACGGCCCGGCCGCTCACGGGGAGCGGCCGGGCCGTCGCGGGAACCGCCGGGCGCCGGGCAGTGGGGTGCGGCCTACCAGTTGCTCCAGGGGAGCGTCCAGCCGCTGAGGCCGTTGTCCGGGGAGACCGTGCGGCCCTTGGCGTTGACGATCTTCACCACGTCGCCGACCAGCGAGCTGTTGAAGAAGGTGCCGGCCGAGGAGGACTCGCTGCCGCCCCTGACGTCCTTCAGGCCGATGCAGCCGTGGCTGGCGTTCGACTTGCCGAAGGCGTTGCCCCAGTAGTTGCCGTGCACGTAGGTGCCCGTGGTGGTGAGGCGCATCGCGTGCGGCACGTCCGGGACGTCGTACTCGTCGCCCTTGACGTTGGCCACGGTGGCCGAGTTCATCCGGGTCACCTTCTCCTTGCTGGAGATGACCATGGTGCCGTTCCAGGACGGGTTCTGGTCGTTGCCCGCGGTGATCGGGATGCTCTTGGTGGCGCCGCCGCCGTTCGCCACCGTCATCATGTGCTTGGCCGCGTCGACGGTGCTGACCTGGTAGCGGCCGATGGTGAACGGCTCGTCGCGGTCCACGTCGCCGTAGACGCCCGGGGAGACCTCGACGCTCTTCAGCCGGTACTTGACGGTCACCTTGGTGCCGGGCTTCCAGTACTCCGCCGGGCGGAAGTCCAGTCGCTGCGCGCCGAACCAGTGGCCCTTCACGGTGGTGCCGTCGCTGGCCTCGACGGTGATGCCGTTGACGACGGCGTCCTTGTTCTTGACCGGCTTGCTGAACGCCACCGAGACGATCATGCCGACGCCGTAGGTGCCGTTGTCGGCGATGTTGTCGTTGGTCGCGACCTTCTTCGCCGGGGTCAGCGTGGTGAAGCCGGAGGAGATCGCGGCGGGCAGGCCGGCGTCGTCCTTGGCCTGCGCGTTGACGGTGTAGGCCATGCCGACCGCGAGCGGCGCGCTCGGCTTCCAGCTGAGGCCGTCGGTGGCGATGGTGCCGGCGACCGCCTTGTCGTTCTTGTCCTTCACCTCGACGGAGGTGAGCTTGCCGCTCGCCACCGTCACGGTCAGGCCGTTCGGCTGGACGTCGGTGGCGCCGTCCTTGGCGCTGACGGTGAGCACCGCGGCGGACGCCTTGGGGGCGGCCTGCGTGGTGGAGCCGCCACCTCCGCCGCCCGTGCCGGCCGCGTTCGCGCTCGCCCCGCCCGAACCCCCGGAGCCGCCCGAGCCGCCGTCGTTGCAGGCGGCGGTGAACAGCAGCACGCCGCCCATGGCCAGCGCGACGGCCGCGGTGCGGGCGGTACGACCGGTGCGGCCGGCGCCGGCCGCACCTCTGACTATCGCGGCCTCGGCCGCCTGAACCGGCTTCACTCGGTTGCTCCCCTCCCGGTATCCACGCTGGATACACGCATCCACGCCCGGGTCGGTTTCACCGGGAGCCGGACGTCTTCCGCACGCCGTCGGCGCGGAACGGTCCCCGGTCCGCGCGGCACGCCAGGATAACCGCCGCAGATGAGTGAATCTTCCGCGGGTGGGGGGTGCCGGTTCGGTGAATCCCCGGCGCAGGTCAGCGCGGTGCGGCGCCCAGCGCACTGCCCTTCAGCCAGGCCGCCCAGGGCAGGTTCCAGCCGTTCAGGCCGTTGGACGGCTGGACGACCGCGCCGGTGTCACCGCGCACCTCCAGCACGTCGCCGACCAGGGTGTGCTCGAAGAACCAGCCGGCCGGCGAGTCCGCGTCGCCGCCCTGCCGATCGGCGATCCCGATGCAGCCGTGGCTGGTGTTGGCGGTGCCGAACACCTCGTCGTCGGCCCAGTAGTTGCCGTGCACGAAGGTGCCGGAGTCGGTCAGCCGCATCGCGTGCGGGACGTCCTTGATGTCGTACTCGTCGCCGAGGCCGACCGTCCGGGCGTTCATCCGGGTCTCCTCGAACTTCTCCGAGACGACCATGACGCCGCGGTAGGTGGGGTGCTGGGGGCCACCCGCGGTGATCTTCAGGGTGCGCACCGGCGCCCCGTCCTCGCGCACCGTCAGCGTGCTGCTCGCCAGGTCGACGGTGGACACCCGAGCCCGGCCGACGGTGAACGCCACCTCCTTGGTCTGGGTGCCGAACTCGCCCGGCGCCAGCTCCACGTCCTTCAGCCGCAGGGTGACGGTCACCCGGGTGCCCGGCGCCCAGTACGACTCGGGCCGGACGTCCAGCCGCCGGTTGCCGAACCAGTGCGCGGCGAGCGGCACCGGCGGGTCGGCGGCCACCTCGACGGCCCGCTCCGCCGCCGGACGGTCCGCGACCGGCCGGGTGAACCGCAGCGAGACCGGCATCCCCACACCGACCAGGGCACCGTCCTCCGGGGTGACGAAGGCGGCCACGGTGTGCGCCGGACCGGCCGTCACGAAGGCGGAGTGGTGGTCGGCGCGCAGTCCGTCCGCGTCCTGGGCGACCGCGTCGACGGTGTACGGGGTGGCCGGGGTGAGCGGCTCCTCCGGGGTCCACCGGGTGCCGTCGGGAGCCGTCCGGCCGGGTACGGCCACCCCGCGGTCGTCCCGCAGCCGCACCGACAGCAGCCGCCCGTCGGCGACGGTCACGGACACCTCGGCGTCGGAGTGCACCTCCTGGGCGCCGTCCGCGGGCAGCACGGCGATCGCCGCGCGGGAGATCCGCGGCCGGCCGGCCGGTCCGCCGTCCCCGCCCGCGGCCGGTCCGCCGGTGCACCCCGCCGGCAGCGCGAGGAGCCCGGCGGCCGCCGCCACCGCCCAACGCCGTGCCACCGCGAGCATGCTGCCCCTTTCCCGTACACCGCTGCCCGTCCCGCCGCTGCCCGTCCCGCCGTGCGCCGTCACGCCCGGGGCGCCCGGCACCCGGTCAAACGAGGCCGCAGGGCGCCGGACACGAGCCGGCGCGCCACCCGGCGGACGCCGTCCCGTTCACCCAGCGTCACAACACGATCGGCCACGTGACACCTGCACGGGATCAGGGAACAACTGGAGGGCGGGTACGGGACCCCCGCGCAGGGAGGGTGCGGCGATGACGGCGTGGCAGGAGCTGGCACGGAGCACGCGCCGGGAGACCGGCCGCCCACCCGCGTCCGGGCCGGAACGTTCCGCCGCCGCGCAGCCGGCGCCCTCCGCCGAGCCCTGGCCGGGCAGCTGGCAGCCGCTCGGCGCCCGCTTCCGCACCGCCCCGGACGGCACGTGCGGCACCAACTTCGCGCTCTGGGCGGCCGGCGCGGAGGCCGTCGACCTGTGCCTGTTCGCCGAGGACGGCACCGAGACCCGGCACCGGCTCACCGAGCAGACCTTCCAGACCTGGCACGGCTACCTGCCGGGCGTACTGCCCGGCACCCGCTACGGGTACCGGGTGCACGGCCGCTGGGACCCGTGGACGGGCGCCCGCTGGAACCCGGCCAAGCTGCTGCTCGACCCGTACGCCCGGGCGATCGACGGGCACTTCACCAGTCACGACGCGACCTGCAGCGCGGTGCGCGGCTGGCCCGAGCCGGACGTCGCGGACACCGTGCGCGACAACCGCGACTCGGCGCCCTACGTGCCGAGGGCGGTGGTCGTCCACGACGACGACGACTGGTACGACGACCAGCGACCGAAGACCCCGTGGGCCGGGACGGTGCTGTACGAGGTGCACGTGCGCGGCTTCACCATGCGCCACCCGGACGTGCCGCCCCAGCTGCGCGGCACCTACGCGGGCCTCGCCCACCCGGCGGCGATCGCCCACCTGACCCGGCTCGGCGTCACCGCGGTGGAGCTGCTGCCCGTCCACCACCACGTCAGCGAGGACCACCTGCAGGCCCGCGGCCTGACCAACTACTGGGGCTACAACACGCTCGGCTACTTCGCCCCGCACGCCGGCTACTCCGCCTCCGGCAGCCGCGGCGGCCAGGTCGGCGAGTTCAAGCGGATGGTGCGGGCGCTGCACGCGGCCGGCATCGAGGTGATCCTCGACGTCGTCTACAACCACACCGCCGAGGCCGGCGTGATGGGCCCGGCGCTGTCGCTGCGCGGCATCGACAACGGCGGCTACTACCGGCTCGACCGCAGCCGCCGCGGCTACGCCGACTACACCGGCTGCGGCAACACCCTCGACACCCGCCAGCCGCACGTCGTCCGGCTGATCACCGACTCGCTGCGGTACTGGGTCGGCGAGATGGGCGTCGACGGCTTCCGCTTCGACCTGGCCGCCGCGCTCGCCCGCGGCCACGACGGGGTGGAGATGCACCACCCCTTCCTCGCCGCGGTCTCCCAGGACCCGGTGCTCAGTCGGGTCAAGCTGATCGCCGAACCGTGGGACGTCGGCCCGGGCGGCTACCAGGTCGGCGGCTTCCCGCCGCTGTGGGCCGAGTGGAACGACAAGTACCGGGACACCGTCCGCGACTTCTGGCGCGGTGCCAGACCCGACGTCCGGGAGCTCGGCTACCGCCTCTCCGGCTCCTCCGACCTCTACCAGCGCGGCGGCCGCCGCCCCTACGCCTCGGTCAACTTCATCACCGCGCACGACGGCTTCACCCTGCGCGACCTGGTCTCCTACAACCGCAAGCACAACGAGGCCAACGGCGAGCAGAACCGCGACGGCACCGACGACAACCGGTCCTGGAACCACGGCGTGGAGGGCGAGACCGACGACCCGGCCGTGCGCACCCTGCGCCGCCGTCAGCTGGCCAACCTGCTCGCCACCCTGCTGCTCTCCGGCGGCGTGCCGATGCTCACCGCCGGCGACGAGCTCGGCCGCACCCAGCAGGGCAACAACAACGCCTACTGCCAGGACAACGAGACCGGCTGGATGGACTGGTCGCTGCTGGACGACCCGGAGTGGGCCTCGCTCACCGACCTCGTCTCCCGACTGGTCCGGCTGCGCCGCGCCCACCCGGTGCTGCGCCAGCGGGCGTTCTTCTCCGGACGGGAGACGGTGCCCGGCGGCCAGCGCGACCTCGCCTGGTTCACCCCGCGAGGCGAGCAGATGACCGAGGCGGACTGGTTCGCGCCGACCGCCGTGCTCGGCATGCTGCTCTCCGGCAGCGCGATGTCCGAGCGGGACCAGCAGGGCCGGCCGCTCGCCGACGACAGCTTCCTGCTGCTGGTGAACGCCGGCGCCGAACCGGTCGTCTTCGCGCTGCCCGGCGCGCCGTGGGCGGACTCCTACGAGACGGTCGTCGACACCGCAGCGCCGGCGGACGGGCCGGGGCCGCACCACCCGGCGCCGGGCAGCGTGCTGCTGGGCGGGCGCTCGCTGCAGCTGCTGCGGGCGCCCGCCCCGGCCTGACCGCGGACCGGCCCGGGCGGTCGGGCCCCGTGGCTCAGCCGAGCGGCCGGTTGACCTCGACGTTCTCCAGCAGCCCGAGCGCGTCGGGGACGAGCACGGCGGCCGAGTAGTAGGTGCTGACCAGGTAGGAGATGACGGCCTTGTCGTCGATGCCCATGAAGCGGACGTTGAGGCCGGGCTCGTACTCGTCGGGCAGGCCGGTCTGGTTGAGGCCGATCACGCCCTGCTCCGCCTCGCCGACGCGCATCGCGACGATCGAGGTGGTGTGGCCGCCGGTGACGGGGATCTTGCCGCAGGGCAGGATCGGCACGCCGCGCCAGGCCGGCAGGTGGTGGCCGCCGACCTCGACGGTGCCGAAGTACAGGCCGCGCCGGTTGCACTCGCGGCCGAACGCGGCGATCGCCCGCGGGTGGGCGAACAGGTGGGTGGTCTGCCGCCGCATGCTGAGCAGCTCGTCCAGGTCGTCCGGGGTGGGCGGCCCGGAGTGGGTCTGGATCCGCTGGTCGTAGTCGGCGTTGCTGAGCAGCCCGAACTCCGGGTTGTTGACCAGCTCGTGCTCCTGGCGCTCGCGCAGGGCCTCGATGGTCAGCCGCAGCTGCTGCTCGGTCTGGTTCATCGGCTTGTTGTAGAGGTCGGCGACCCGGGAGTGCACCCGCAGCACCGTCTGCGCGACGCTCAGCTCGTACTCGCGCGGGGCGAGTTCGTAGTCGACGAAGGTGGCCGGCAGCTCGTGCTCGCCGGTGTGGCCGGCGGACATCTCGATCGCGGCCTCGCCGTGGCTGTTCTGCGGCCGGTGCCCGTTGCCGGAGAGGCCCTGGACGTGGTCGCGCAGCTGCTGGTACTCCGCGGCGACCAGCTGGTACGCCTGGTGGGGCAGGGCCAGCACGGTGACCGCGGTCGCCGCCTTGGCGGTGAAGTCCCAGTCTCCGTCGAGCCCGCCGAGCACGTGGCCGCCGAAGGACGCGCCGTCGGCCAGCACGCCGAGGACGGTCTCCTCGCCGTACTTGCCGGCGCCGATCTGCTCCACCTTGCCGTGCGCGATCAGGTAGACGTGGTCGGCCGGGCGGCCGCGCTCGACGATCACCTGGCCGGGCTCGAACTCCTGCTGGACGAAGCGGCCGGCGAGGGCGCCGAGCGCCAGCGGCTCGTCGAAGCCGCGCAGCAGCGGCAGCTCGCCGAGCTCCGCGGGGACGACCTGGACCCGGGAACCGGTCTTCACGAAGGTCAGCCGGCCGTCGCCGACGGCGTAGCTCAGCCGCCGGTTGACCCGGTAGGTGCCGCCGGACACCCGGACCCACGGCAGTGCCTTGAGCAGCCACCGCGAGCTGATCTCCTGCATCTGCGGTTGCGACTTGGTGGTGGTGGCGAGGTTGCGCGCCGCCGCCGTGCTGAGGCTGAGCTGGATCCGGTCCTGTGCGCCGGCCGGCTGCGGCGCGGGCTGTGTCTCGACCGTCATGGGACACCTCTCGAACGTCGTGGGAGGCCGCCATGGCAGGTCGGCGGCCACTCTCCGCACACGGATCACATCGCACGGCCGCACCCGGACGGCCGAGGCGCGCGCGGTGCCCGGGTGCCACGGATGCACTCGAATGGCCGCACGCCCCCCGGGCACCTCCTGCGCTGCGCGCGACCTCGGACGGTCCGGCCGGAACCCGACGTCAGGTGCGAAAAACCGGATGAGAAATGACCGGGCAACGCCTACCCTCGGCCGCGATGTCCACGAACCAAGCCCCCGACGGCCCCCGACGGTCCACCGTGCGCTCGCTGCTGCGCCTGTGGCCGTACGCCCGGGTCGCCCGATGGCGGATCGCCGGCTCGGTCGCCGCCGCGCTCACCGCCTCCGTCAGCGTGCTCGCCGTGCCGGTGGTGCTCCGCCGGATCGTCGACGGCCCGATCGCCGACCACGACATGGCCGCGCTCTGGCCGCTCGCCGGCCTGCTCCTGCTGCTCGGCCTCGCCGAGGCGGGCCTGTTCGGGGTGCGCCGGGTGGTCGTGGCCCGCCCGCTGGCCCGGGTCGAGGCCGCCATGCGCGGCGACCTGTACGCCAAGCTGCAGCGGCTGCCGGTCTCCTTCCACGACCGGTGGCCCTCCGGTCAGTTGCTCAGCCGGGCCACCTCCGACATGTTCACCATGCGGCTGTTCCTGGCCTTCCCGCTGGTCTTCCTGATCGTCAACTGCACGGTCTTCCTCGTCGGCACCGGCCTGATGTTCACCCTGGACTGGCGGCTCGCGCTGATCGCGCTGATCCCGATGGGTCCGCTGACCTGGCTGACGCACCACTTCGAGCAGCGGTACTCCGGTGCCGCCCGCCGGGCGCAGGACCAGAACGGCGACCTCGCCACGGTGGTCGAGGAGTCGGTGCTCGGCATCCGCATCCTCAAGGCCTTCGGCCGGCACCGCACCATGGCCGAGCGCTTCGCCGAGCAGTCCCGCTCGCTGCGCGAGACCGAGCTCGGCAAGGCGGGGATGCTGGCCAACCTCTGGGCGGTCATCGTCGGCCTGCCGGAGCTCGCGCTCGGCGCGGCCCTGGCGCTCGGCGCCGTCCTGGTCGCCCACGACGAGATGTCGGCGGGCACCCTGGTGGCCTTCCTCTCCACCGCGCTGGCCCTGCGCTGGCCGGTCGAGTCGCTGGGCTGGCTGGTCGCGTACGCCAACGAGGCCGCCACCGCCACCGACCGCTTCTACGAGGTGATGGACGAGCCCGAGCCCGCCGACACCGGGCAGGACGGGCCCGGCCCCGCCGACGGCGAGCGGGGCATCCGGCTGTCCGGGGTGCGCTTCCGCTACCCGGACGCCCCCGCGGACAGCCCCGACCTGCTGTGCGGCATCGACCTGCACGTCCGGCCCGGCGAGACGATGGCCCTGGTCGGTGCGACCGGCAGCGGCAAGACCACCCTCACCGCCCTGCTGCCGCGGCTGTACGAGGCCACCGGCGGCACCGTCGCGCTGGACGGCCGGGACATCCGCACGATCCCCCGGGCCGAGCTGCGCGAACTGGTCGCCGTGGCCTTCGAGGAGCCGACGCTGTTCTCCGCCTCGGTCGCCGAGAACGTCCTGATGGGCGCACCGGCGGCAGGTCCCGACCGGCTGGCCGCCGCCCTCGACACCGCCCAGGCGGACTTCGTCGACCGGCTGCCGGCCGGCACCGCGACCCAGGTCGGCGAGCAGGGCCTCAGCCTCTCCGGCGGCCAGCGCCAGCGCCTCGCGCTCGCCCGCGCCGTCGTCGGCGACCCGCGCTTCCTGGTGCTGGACGACCCGCTCTCCGCCCTCGACGTGCACACCGAGGCGCTGGTCGAGCAGGCGCTGCGGCGCGTCCTCGACGGCACCACCGCGCTGGTCGTCGCGCACCGCCCGAGCACGGTCATGCTGGCCGACCGGGTGGCCGTGCTGCACGAGGGCAGGATCGCCGCCGTGGGCACCCACCACGAACTGCTGCAGAGCTCCGCCGTCTACCGGGAGCTGATGACGGGCGAGGCCGCCCCCGTACCGGAAGGGATCAGCACCCGATGAGCACCACCGCGGTCGACGCCGCCGAGGAGCTGGCCGAGGAACTCCCGGCGCCCGCCGAGGACGAGGACATCCCCGTCCCCGCGGGCGCCGCCCGCCGGCTGCTCGGCGAACTGCTCGGCCCGCACCGCGGCCGGATCGCCCTGGCCATGCTGGTGATCCTCGTCCAGCAGGCCGCCCTGCAGACCGGGCCGCTGCTGGTGGCCTTCGCGATGGACCGCGGCATCCCGGCCCTGCGGGACCACGACAGCGGACCGCTGATCGCGGTGATCGCGGCCTACCTGGGCTGCGCCGCGCTCAGCACCGTGCTGCAGCGCGCCTTCATCCGCTTCTCCGCCCGGATCAACCAGGACGTGCTGCTGGACCTGCGCGGCCGGATCTTCCGGCACGCCCAGCGGCTCAGCCTGGACTTCCACGAGCGCTACACCTCCGGCCGGATCATCTCCCGCGCCACCAGCGACGTGGACGCGTTGCGCGAACTGCTCGCCGAGGGCCTGCAGGAGCTGCTCTCGGTGGTCCTCTCGGTGTTCTGGATCTCGCTGGTCCTGATGGTGATGGACTGGCGGCTCGGCCTGCTGTCGCTGCTGTCCTTCCTGCCGATGTACCTGAGCATCCGCTCGTTCCGGCGGCGCTCGCAGCGGGTCTACCGGCGCTCGCGGACGGCGGTCGCCGCGGTGATCGTGCGCTTCACCGAGACCATGAACGGCATCCGCCCGGTGCAGGCCTTCCGCCGCGAACGGGCCAACGACGAGGCCTTCGGCACGGTCAACCACCAGTACGCCGGCACCACCGCGGACGGCCTGCTGGAGATGGCCAGGTACGTCACCACCTCGCGGGCGATCGCCAACGTGTGGATCACCGGCGTGGTGGTGGCCGGCGCCCTGCTGGTCGCCGACGGCTCCGTCGAACTCGGCGTGCTCACCGCTTTCGTGCTCTACCTGCGCCGGCTGTACGAGCCGCTCGACCAGCTGGCGATGTTCCTGAACAGCTACCAGTCGGCGGCCGCCGCGCTGGAGAAGATCGCCGGCCTGCTGGCGCACGAGCCCTCGGTGCCCGAGCCGGCCGACCCCGCACCGCTGCCGGAGCACCCCGTGAAGGGCCGAACGGTCTCCTTCGACGGCGTTCGCTTCGCCTACCGGACGGGCAAGGAGGTGCTGCCCCGGTTCGACCTGGTGCTCCCGGCCGGGCGCACCACCGCGGTGGTCGGCGCGACCGGCGCCGGCAAGTCCACCCTGGCCAAGCTGCTCGCCCGGTTCTACGACCCGACCGACGGCCGGGTCGCGCTCGACGGCGTCGACCTGCGCGAGCTGTCCGGGGAGGAGCTGCGGCGCAACATCGTCATGGTCACCCAGGAGTCCTTCCTGTTCTCCGGCACGGTCGCCGAGAACATCGCGATCGGCCGACCCGGCGCCACCCGCGAGGAGGTCGAGCAGGCCGCCCGGGACATCGGCGCGTACGACTTCGTCGCGGCCCTGCCGGAGGGCTTCGACACCGACGTCCGCAAGCGCGGCGGCCGGATCTCGGCCGGGCAGCGGCAGCTGGTGGCCTTCGCCCGGGCGCTGCTGGCCGACCCGGCGGTGCTGATCCTCGACGAGGCGACCAGTTCACTGGACGTGCCGGGGGAGCAGGCGGTGCAGCGGGCCATGCGGACGGTCCTGGCCGGCCGCACCGCGGTGGTCATCGCCCACCGCCTCTCCACGGTCGAGATCGCCGACCGGGTCCTGGTGATGGACCAGGGCAGGATCGTCGAGGACGGCCGCCCGGCCGACCTGATCGGCGGCCGCGGCCGCTTCGCCGACCTCCACCGCACCTGGCGCGACAGCCTGGTCTGACGGGCAACCACCCAGGGGCGCGGGCCCCGGCCTGTGTGGGTATCCCGAGGGGCGCGGGGAACTGCGCGGGACGGAGGGCACGGACCGTAGCCTCTCGTCCCGCGCAGTTCCCCGCCCCCCTCGGTGGTTGCCCGGAATCGGCCCGAGCGCCGCGTCCGGACTGCGTAGTTCTCCCCCGGCATTCGGCCGGGAGGTGCCCCCACGCGGCCCTGAGTGGTTGCCCGATGCCGTCTAGCCAGGTGACTAAGCGCTTGCTTAGAATCGGGCCGGGTGCCGCGCCGCTGCGGCACGGCCGACAGCGACAGGAGCCTGCCATGACCGCAGCCAACCGCCAGATCCGACTCGCCGCCCGGCCGCAGGGTGCGCTCAAGCCCACCGACTGGGAGCACGCCACCGCGCCGGCCGCCGAGCCCGGCGAGGGCGAGTTCGCCGGCCGTACCCGCTTCCTCTCGCTGGACCCGGCGATGCGCGGCTGGCTGGACGACCGTCCCTCCTACCTGCCGCCGGTCGGCCTCGGCGAGGTCATGCGGGCCGGTTCGGTGATCGAGGTGACCGCCTCCAACCACCCCACGTACCGGGTCGGCGACCACGTGGTCGGCACCTTCGGCGTCCAGGAGCACGTGGTCTCGGACGGCCGCGGCACCATCAAGGTCGACCCGGCCGCCGCCCCGCTCTCCACCTACCTGGGCGCCCTCGGCATGCCGGGCATGACCGCCTACTTCGGCCTGCTGGAGGTCGGGGCCCTCAAGGACGGCGAGACCGTGGTCGTCTCCGGCGCCGCGGGCGCCGTCGGCAGCATCGTCGGCCAGATCGCGAAGGTGAAGGGCTGCCGGGTGATCGGCATCGCCGGCGGCGCCGAGAAGTGCGCGCTGCTCACCGAGGAGCTCGGCTTCGACGCCGCGATCGACTATCGCGGCGAGGACGTCCGCAAGGCGCTGCGCGAGCACTGCCCGGACGGCATCGACGTCTACTTCGACAACGTCGGCGGCCCGATCCTGGACGCCGCGCTGACCCGCCTGGCGATGCACGCCCGGGTGGTGATCTGCGGTGCGATCAGCCAGTACAACGCCGAGTCCAAGGTCGAGGGCCCGTCCAACTACCTGTCGCTGCTCGTCCGCCGGGCCCGGATGGAGGGCTTCGTCGTCTTCGACCACGCCGCCCGCTACAAGGAGGCCGCCGTCGAGATGGCCGGCTGGATCGCCGAGGGCCGGCTCAAGGTGAAGGAGCACATCGTGCGCGGCACCGTCGACGACTTCCCCGAGACCCTGCAGATGCTCTTCCGCGGCGAGAACGTCGGCAAGCTCGTGCTGGAGTTGGTGTGACGACGCAGCCCCCGCGCGACTGGGCGTCCTTCCAGTACGAGATCTACCTGAACGGCCTGATCAGCGGCAGCGTGCCGCGGTTGCCGACCGATCTCACCCGGCTGGAGCAGCTGGCGGAGCACCGGCTGGGCCCCGGCCCGTTCGGCTACGTCGCGGGCAGTGCCGGCAGCGGCGCGACCGAGCGGGCGAACCGGGCCGCGCTCGACGCGCACCGGATCGTGCCCCGGGTGCTGCGCGACGTGTCCGCGCGCGACCTGCGCACCGAGCTGTTCGGCCGGTCCCTGCCGGCGCCGCTGGCACTGGCACCGGTCGGGGTGCTGTCGATCCTGCACCCGGACGCCGAGCCGGCCGCGGCCCGGGCGGCCGCCGCCGAGGGCGTGCCCTTCGTGCTGTCCTCCGCCTCCAGCACGCCGATGGAGGAGGTCGCCGCGGCGATGGGCGACGGCGAGCGCTGGTTCCAGCTCTACTGGTCCAAGGACCGCGAGGTCACCCGGTCCTTCCTGGACCGGGCGAGGGCGGCCGGCTTCACCGCGCTGTTCGTCACCCTGGACACCCCGCTGCTCGCCTGGCGTCCGCGCGACCTGGACCAGGCGTACCTGCCCTTCCTGCACGGCGTGGGCACCGCCAACTACTTCACCGACCCGGCGTTCCTCGCCGGGCTGGCCAAGCCTCCGCACGAGGATCCGAACGCGGCCGTCCTGCACTTCGTCTCGCTCTTCGCCGACCCCGGCAAGACCTGGCCGGACCTGGCCTGGCTGCGGGAGCGCTGGGACGGCCCGATCGTGCTCAAGGGCGTCCTGCACCCGGACGACGCCCGGGCCGCGGTCGAGGCCGGTGTGGACGGCGTGGTGGTCTCCAACCACGGCGGCCGCCAGGTCAACGGCTCGATCGGTGCCGCCGCCGCACTGCCCGCCGTGGCGGCCGCCGTGGGCGAGCGGATCCCGGTGCTGTTCGACAGCGGCATCCGGACGGGCGACGACGTGTTCAAGGCCCTCGCCCTGGGCGCCGACGCGGTGCTGCTCGGCCGCCCGTACGCCTACGGGCTCGCCCTGGACGGGCAGGCCGGGGTGGCGCACGTGATCCGCTCGCTGCTCGCCGAGTTCGAGCTGACGCTGGCGCTCTCCGGGCACCGCTCCCCCGGCGGACTGGACGCCTCCGCGCTGGGCTGACCACACCGGTACCGGGCCGACCACCGGCACGCGCAGGTGCCGGGCGGGCCGATCGGCCCGCCCGGCACCTGCATTCGCCCTACCCGCTCAGCGCAGCACGCCTGTGTCCATCCCGCCCGACTCCGCCGGCGCCGCGACCAGCCCCGGCTCGGCCGGCGAGGCCAGCAGCCGGTGGGTGGGCAGCACCCGCACGGTGTAGCCGAACGGGCCGGTGCGGTCGAGCGCCAGCGGGCCCTCGTAGCGGTGGCGCCCCTCCAGGTCCGGGCCGCCGGCCGGCTTGAGGGCGAGCACCGCGGCGTCCGAGATCCGGTCGGACTCGTCGACCCGGCCGGAGACCACCTGGACCTCCACGTCGGCCGGCTCCAGCGCTCCGAGCGACACCTGCACCCGCAGCTCCAGCGCCGAGCCGAGCTCCTGCGCCTCGCGGCAGCCGTCCGCCTCGACGTGCTCGACCCGGACGGCCGGCCAGGCCTCGCGGACCCGGGCCTTCCACTCGGCGAGCTCGCGGGCACCCGCGTGGTCGGTGCCGCCGACCGCCGCGGCGAGCGTGCGCTGCGCGGCCGCCGCGGGGGCGTACAGCCGCTCGACGTACTCGCGCACCATCCGGCCGGCCAGCACCTTGGGCCCGAGGGTGACCAGGGTGTGCCGGACCATCGAGATCCAGCGGTGCGGCAGGCCGTCGGCGCCGCGGTCGTAGAACCGGGCGGCGACCTGGTGCTCGATCAGGTCGTAGAGCGCCGCCGCCTCGATGTCGTCGCGCCGCTCGGCCTCCGGGCTGTCCGGGTCGACCCGCTCGGGGCCGGAGACGTCCGCGGTGGGGATCGCCCAGCCGTTGCGGCCGTCGAACCACTCGTCCCACCATCCGTCCAGGATCGAGAGGTTGAGGCAGCCGTTGAGGGCGGCCTTCATCCCGGACGTGCCGCAGGCCTCCAGCGGGCGGAGCGGGTTGTTCAGCCAGACGTCGCAGCCCGGGTAGAGGTGCTTGGCCATGGCCATGTCGTAGTCGGGCAGGAAGACGATCCGGTGGCGTACCGCCGGGTCGTCGGCGAAGGCGACCAGCTGCTGGATGAGCCGCTTGCCGCCGTCGTCGGCCGGGTGGGCCTTGCCCGCGACGACGATCTGCACCGGGCGCTGCGGGTCCAGCAGCAGGGCCCGCAGCCGGGCCCGGTCCCGCAGCATCAGCGTGAGCCGCTTGTACGAGGGGACGCGGCGGGCGAAGCCGATGGTCAGCACGTCCGGGTCGAGCACGCCGGCCGTCCAGCCGAGCTCGGCGTCGCCGGCGCCGCGCTGGCGCCAGGAGTTGCGCAGCCGGCGGCGGGCCTCCTCGACCAGCTGGGCCCGCAGGATGCGGCGGACCTCCCAGATCTCCTCGTCGCCGATCCGCTCGATGCCCGTCCAACGGCGGGCCTCGCCGGTGGTGATGGCCTCGTCGGCGCGCTCGGCGCCGATCTGCCCGGCGCCGAGCCGGACGACCGCCGGGTCGATCCAGGTCGGCGCATGGACGCCGTTGGTGATCGAACCGATCGGCACCTCGGCGGAGTCGAAGCCCGGCCAGAGCCCGTTGAACATCGAGCGGCTGACCTCGCCGTGCAGCGTGGAGACGCCGTTGGCCCGCTGCGCCAGCCGCAGGCCCATGGCCGCCATGTTGAACAGCTTCGGGTCGCCGCCCTGCCAGCTCTCCGCGCCGAGCGCCAGCACCCGGTCGGCCGGGACGCCGGCCAGCGCCGCGTCGCCGCCGAAGTGACGGGCGACCAGGTCGCGGTCGAACCGGTCGATGCCGGCGGGGACGGGCGTGTGGGTGGTGAACACCGTGCCGGCCCGGACGGCCTCCAGCGCGGCGCCGAAGTCCAGGCCGCGGCCGCCCTGCTCGACCGGCGCGACCAGCTCGCGGATGCGCTCCACGCCGAGGAAGCCGGCGTGGCCCTCGTTGGTGTGGAAGACCTCCGGCGCGCGGTGACCGGTGAGCCGGCAGTAGGTGCGCACCGCGCGCACGCCGCCGATGCCGAGCAGCATCTCCTGGAGCAGCCGGTGCTCGCTGCCGCCGCCGTACAGGCGGTCCGTCACGTCCCGGTCGGCCGGGGCGTTGGACTCGATGTCGGAGTCCAGCAGCAGCAGCGGGACGCGGCCGACCTGGGCCTTCCAGATCCGCGCGCCGAGGGTGCGGCCGGCCGGCAGCGCGAGGTCGACCCGGCAGGGGCTGCCGTCCTCCTCGCGCAGCAGGCTGACGGCGAGTTCGTCCGGGTCGAGCAGCGGGTAGCGCTCCTGCTGCCAGCCGTCCCGGTCCAGCGACTGCCGGAAGTACCCGTGCCGGTAGAACAGGCCCACGCCGATGATCGGCACGCCGAGGTCGCTGGCGGCCTTGAGGTGGTCGCCGGCCAGGATGCCGAGGCCGCCGGAGTACTGCGGCAGCGCGGCGGCGATGCCGTACTCCGGGGAGAAGTAGGCGATCGCCTCGGGCAGCGGGCTGCCCGCCCCACCGACCGGCGGCGCGGACTGGTACCAGCGGGGCCCGGCGAGATAGTCCCTCAGGTCGTCGTGGAGGTCGCCCAGTCGGCGCAGGAAGCGGCGGTCGGCCGCGAGCGCGGCGAGCCGGGCGGCCGGCACCTCGCCGAGCAGCCGGACCGGGTCCTCCCCCACGGCCGCCCAGACCTCCGGATCGACGGAGCGGAACAGCTCCCTCGTCTCCGGGTGCCAGGACCAGCGCAGGTTGAGCGCGAGCTCGTGCAGCGGCTGGAGTTGTTCGGGCAGGACGGTGCGGACGGTGAATCTGCGGATTGCCTTCACAACGTGAAGCCTAGAGCCTCCACGCCGCCTGAACGGGTGTCAGCGGACGCTTTGCACACCCGTTCGGCGTATTGGTGAGATCGCAATCGGCGCAGTGCTGCGAACGGGGGGCGCACGGGGCGCACGTTGCCGAAAAGGCGCGCCCCTGGCGCGTGAATTCCCCGCAACGGCCGCGTTTCCACTGGCCGATATGCCCCTGCATACCGTCCGAAATCGCGCGATTACCGGCCCGTAGGTCTTGCCGGTGGTGCGAGGATGCAGAAAGGTCGTTGGTGCGGCAGGGAGTGCAGGCCGAAAGGCGCCCCCTGCTGTTCCATGTCCGGAACATGCCCTGCTGACGAGCCCTCACCCTCCATCGCCCATTCGGCCGCTGCCGCTGCCCCTCGGCGTGTCCTCACACCTCACCCGATCGTTTTTCGGGTGGGTCGGGTCGCTCCGGGGCGCGTCCCTCGGGGCGCGCGCCGGGACGCACGCGCCTCGCGGGACGGGCCGCGCCGGCCGGCGGTCGGGGC
>NZ_JAHTIK010000001.1:3134298-3169339 GCF_025655475.1 Kitasatospora sp. DSM 101779
GCCTCGCGGGACGGGCCGCGCCGGCCGGCGGTCGGGGCGCCGGGCCCGCCGGCACGGCACCGTTCCGAACGCACGGCCACCCCACCCCACAGTCCTCCCGGTACTCCCCCGGCACCGCACAGGCCGTCGGGAGCCGCCGCCGATTCGGGCAGGAGTTTGGCATGCAGGGCGACACGCGGGACCAGTCCACCGCAACGACGGAGGGCCCCGACACACCGCCGACCACGGAGCCGCCGCTGCCGGCCCCGCGCGCCGCCCGCAGCACCGCACCGGCCGCCCCCGCGGCCGAGCGGACCGGGGGCCGCAGGACCACCACCGGCAGGGCCGCCACCGGGTCCACGACCACCACGAGGACCACGACGACGGCCGCCGAGAAGGCCCCGGCCAGGAAGACCGCCGCCAGGAAGACCGCCGCCACGACGGCCGCCGCGACGGCCGCCGCGAAGAAGACCGCGGCGAAAAAAACCACGGCGAAGAAGACCACCGCCCGCAAGAGCACCACCCGCAAGACAGAGAGCGACACCGTGATCGGCCGCATCCCCGTCCTGGACGTCAGCCCCCTCGTCGACTCCGGGCGGCGCCCGGCCAAGGCGGTCGAGGGCGAGAGTTTCCAGGTCACCGCCACCGTCTTCCGCGAGGGCCACGACGCGGTGAACGCCAACGTGGTGCTCCGCGACCCCCGGGGCCGCAGCGGCCCGTGGACGCCGATGCGCGAACTCGCCCCCGGCACCGACCGCTGGGGCGCGCACGTCACCCCGACGGCGCCCGGCCGCTGGTCCTACCTGGTGGAGGCCTGGAGCGACCCGGTCGCCACCTGGCGGAGGACCGCCGCGGTCAAGCTCCCGGCCGGCATCGACACCGCGCTCGTCCTGGAGGAGGGCGCCCAGCTACTGGAGCGGGCCGCTGCCGGGGTGCCGAAGAAGGAGGGCCGGGCGCACGTGCTGGCCGCGGTGGACGCGCTGCGCGACGCCGGCCTGCCCCCGCTGAGCCGCTACGCGGCCGCGCTCGCGCCCGAGGTGCTCGCCCTGCTCGAACGCCATCCGCTGCGCGAACTGGTCAGCGCCACCCGCCCGCTGCCGCTCCAGGTGGACCGCAAGCGGGCGCTGTACGGCGCCTGGTACGAGTTCTTCCCGCGCTCCGAGGGTGCCGTGGTCGACCCCTCCGGCGTGCAGCCGCCGGTCTCCGGCACACTGCGCACCGCCGCCGAGCGGCTGCCCGCGGTCGCCGCCATGGGCTTCGACGTGGTCTACCTGCCGCCGATTCACCCGATCGGCCGCGCCTACCGCAAGGGCCCGGACAACGCCCTGACGGCCGGTCCGCACGACGTCGGCTCCCCCTGGGCGATCGGCTCGCCGGAGGGCGGCCACGACGCCGTCCACCCGGACCTCGGCACGCTGGAGGACTTCGACCGCTTCGTCGCCGAGGCCGGCTCGCTGGGGCTGGAGGTCGCGCTCGACTTCGCCCTGCAGTGCTCCCCCGACCATCCCTGGGTCAACAAGCACCCCGAGTGGTTCAGCCACCGCCTCGACGGCACCATCGCCCACGCCGAGAACCCGCCGAAGAAGTACCAGGACATCTACCCGATCAACTTCGACCAGGACTTCGACGGGCTGGTCAAGGAGACGATTCGTGTCCTGCGCTTCTGGATGGGCCACGGGGTGCGGATCTTCCGCGTGGACAATCCGCACACCAAGCCGGTGGCGTTCTGGGAGAAGGTGCTCGGCGACATCGCCCGGACCGACCCGGACGTGATCTTCCTGGCCGAGGCGTTCACCCGCCCGGCGATGATGCACACCCTGGGGAAGATCGGATTTCACCAGTCGTACACCTATTTCACCTGGCGCAACACCAAGCAGGAACTCACCGAGTACCTCACCGAACTCACCGGTGACGCAGCCTCGTACATGCGGCCCAACTTCTTCGCCAACACCCCGGACATCCTGCACGAGTACCTGCAGCAGGGCGGCCCGGCCGCGTTCGCCGTCCGCGCCGTGCTGGCCGCGACCCTCGCCCCCAGCTACGGCGTCTACGCGGGCTACGAGCACTACGAGAACGAGCCCGTCCACCCCGGGTCGGAGGAGTACGCGCGCTCCGAGAAGTACGAGCTGCGCCCGCGCGACTGGAGCCGGCAGGACTCCCTCGCCCCGCTCCTCACCGCCCTCAACCGGCTCCGCCGGCGCCACCCCGCCCTGCAGCAGCTGCGCGACCTGCGCTTCCACCCCACGGACAACGACCAGGTCATCGCGTACTCCAAGCGGGCGACCAGCGAGGACGGCATCGAGGACCACGTGATCACCGTGGTGAACCTGGACCCGCACCACGTCCAGGAGGCGACCGTGACCCTGGACTCGGACCTGCCGCTGACGGTGCACGACGAGCTCACCGGCGCCACCTACGACTGGGGTCGCCGCAACTACGTCCGGCTCGACCCATCCACCGAGCCGGCCCACCTCCTCACCGTCCGGAGGCACCCTCAGTGACAGTCAACGAGCCCGTTCCCGACACCTTCGCCGAAACGCCGGCCAGGGACCGCGACCCGGAGTGGTTCAAACGCGCGGTCTTCTACGAGGTCCTGGTCCGTTCCTTCCAGGACAGCAACGGCGACGGCGTGGGTGACCTCAAGGGGCTCACCTCGAAGCTCGACTACCTGCAGTGGCTGGGGGTGGACTGCCTCTGGCTGCCGCCCTTCTTCGCCTCCCCGCTGCGGGACGGCGGGTACGACGTGGCCGACTACAAGTCGGTGCTGCCGGAGTTCGGCGACCTCGCCGACTTCGTCGAGTTCGTCGACGCCGCCCACGCCCGCGGCATGCGGGTGATCATCGACTTCGTGGTCAACCACACCAGCGACCAGCACCCGTGGTTCCAGGCGTCCCGCAACGACCCGGACGGGCCGTACGGGGACTTCTACATGTGGGCCGACGACGACAAGCAGTACCCCGACGCCCGCATCATCTTCGTCGACACCGAGACCTCCAACTGGACGTACGACCCGGTCCGCAAGCAGTACTTCTGGCACCGGTTCTTCTCCCACCAGCCGGACCTCAACTACGACAACCCGCGGGTGCAGGAGGAGGTGATCGCGGCCCTGAGGTTCTGGCTGGACCTCGGCATCGACGGGTTCCGGCTGGACGCGGTCCCCTACCTGTACGCCCGGGAGGGCACCAACTGCGAGAACCTGCCGGAGACCCACGAGTTCCTCAAGCGGCTCCGCAAGGAGATCGACGCGGACTACCCGGACACGGTGCTGCTGGCCGAGGCCAACCAGTGGCCCGAGGACGTCGTCGACTACTTCGGGGACTTCGCCTCCGGCGGCGACGAGTGCCACATGGCGTTCCACTTCCCGGTCATGCCGCGGATCTTCATGGCCGTCCGCCGGGAGTCGCGCTACCCGGTCTCGGAGATCCTCGCCAAGACGCCGGAGATCCCCTCCGGCTGTCAGTGGGGCATCTTCCTGCGCAACCACGACGAGCTGACCCTGGAGATGGTCACCGACGAGGAGCGCGACTACATGTACGCGGAGTACGCGAAGGACCCGCGGATGCGGGCCAACGTGGGCATCCGCCGGCGGCTCGCGCCGCTGCTGGAGAACGACCGGAACCAGATCGAGCTCTTCACCGCCCTGCTGCTCTCGCTGCCCGGTTCGCCGGTGCTCTACTACGGCGACGAGATCGGCATGGGCGACAACATCTGGCTCGGCGACCGGGACGGCGTCCGCACCCCGATGCAGTGGACGCCGGACCGCAACGCGGGTTTCTCCTCCGCCGACCCGGGCAGGCTCAGTCTGCCGCCCATCATGGACCCGGTGTACGGCTTTCAGGTGACCAACGTCGAAGCGCAGCAAAGCAGTTCGAGTTCCCTGCTGCACTGGACGCGTCGCATGATCGAGATCCGCAAGCTCAACCCTGCGTTCGGCCTCGGCAGCTACACCGAGCTGCCCTCCAGCAACCCCGCGGTGCTGGCCTTCGTGCGCGAGCACGAGGGAGACCTGGTCATGTGCGTGAACAACTTCTCGCGGTTCGCGCAGCCGACCGAACTGGACCTGCGGCGGTACGGGGGGCGCTACCCGGTCGAGCTGATCGGCGGCGTGCGCTTCCCGTCCATCGGTGAGTGGCCCTACCTGCTCACTCTTGCCGGGCACGGCTTCTACTGGTTCCAGCTCAGGAAGCCCGGAATCAAGTAGCGGCGGCCGCCCGGCACCCGAAGTAACGATCCACCAGCCAGGTCCGAGGCGACCACCCTGCGGGGCGCGAGAGTCACGACCCCCGCGCCCCGCAGGGGTCTTCGCACCATTGCGTACGGAGAACAGCCCAACGGCCACCCACACTATGGCGTGACACCCGAGCCCCGCTCGCGTGCCTCCGCCGCCGCGCCGCCGAAATCCGGAAGACTGACAGGCCCGGTGACGACCTCGGGCAGCCGGCCCGCTTCCGGGGAAAGGGAGTCATGTCCGAAACCTCCCGTTCTCAAGCCCACGTGCACCGCGACCTACCCGACGGCGCCCCCGGGCCCGTCGGCGCGCGCGGGACCACGGGGCGGAGAACCACCGCGGGTGTCAGCGAGCTCGTGGGCGCCGCCCTGCCGCTGATCGCCGACTGGCTCCCCACCCAGCGCTGGTACGCCGGCAAGGGGCGCGCGATCAGCGGGCTCACCCCGGTGGTGGGCACCCCGCTGCAGGTCGGCGACCCGACCCTGCTGCACCTGCTGCTGCGGGTGGAGCACGGCACCGGGGCGGCCGCCCAGGGGGACATCTACCAGCTGCTGCTGGGCATCCGCTCCAAGGACCCGTCCGGGATCGGCCCCGGCGCCGTCCTCGGCAGGCTGGCCGGCGGCGGCCCGCACGACGGCGCGGTGCTCTACGACGCGGTGCACGACCCGGAGCTGACCGGCCGGCTGCTGGAGCACCTCGCCACCGGCGACCGGTTCGGCGCGCTCTCCTTCCGGCGCACGCCGGGCCCCGGCCTGCCGAGCAACCTGCCCGGCCGGGCCTCCACGGCCGAGCAGTCCAACAGCTCGGTGATCTACGGGACCTCCTTCATCCTCAAGCTGTTCCGCCGGATCAGCCCCGGCACCAACCCGGACCTCGAACTGTCACTGGCGCTCTCCCGGGCCGGCTCCACCCGCATCCCGCGGGTCGCCGCCTGGTTCGAGTCCCGGCTGGAGCGCTCGGAACCGGCCACTCTCGGCCTGCTCCAGCGCTACCTGCCGGACGCCGAGGACGGCTGGGAGCTCGCCCTCGACCAGGTGGCCCGGCTCAAGGGCGACCCGTCGCCGGGCAACTTCGCGGTCGAGGCGCACCGGCTCGGCCGGGCGACCGCCGAGGTGCACCGGGTGCTGGCCCGCTCGATGCCCACCGCCCGCCTCGACCGGGACGAGACCGGCCGGCTGGCCTGCGCGATGGCCGACCGGCTGGACAGCGCGGTCGCCGCGGTGCCCGGCCTGCTGCGCTACCGCTCGGCGCTGCGCGCGGCGTTCCAGCAGCTCACCGCGGACCACCTGGAGGGCCTGCCCGTCCAGCGGATCCACGGCGACCTGCACCTCGGCCAGGCGATGCGGACCCCGCACGGCTGGGTGCTGCTGGACTTCGAGGGCGAGCCGGCGAAGCCGCTGGCCGAGCGCAGGCTGCCGCAGCCGGCGCTGCGGGACGTGGCGGCGATGCTGCGCTCCTTCGACTACGCGGCCGCGCACCTGCTGGCCGGGACCCCGGGCCCCGACCCGGAGCTGGCCCACCTCGCCAACGCCTGGGCGGCCCGCAACCGGGCCGCGTACTGCGCGGGCTACACGGCCGGCGGCGGGATGGACCCGGCCACCGCGCCGGAGCTGCTGCGGGCCCTGGAGATCGACAAGGCGGTGTACGAGGTCGTGTACGAGGCCCGGCACCGCCCGAGCTGGCTGCCGATCCCGCTGGCCGCCATCAACCGTCTGGCCCTGACCGTCTGACGCCCCGACCCGCCTCCTGGAGGACCCGACGTGAACCCGCTCGGCCCCACGCACGACAGCTCCACCACCGCCGTGCCCCCCACCTTCCGGGCGGGCGCCGGCGCGTCCGCACCCGCCCGCCGGGCCCGGGCGGCCAAGCGGCGCGAGCCCGTGGCGCCGCCGCGGTCCGGCCCGTCGGCGTCCTCCTCGCTGCGGCTGCCGGAGGCACCGCTGCCGCCGGCCGAGGTGGACCGGCTGGTCTCCGGCGTGCACCACGACCCGCACGCCCTGCTCGGCGCGCACGCCACCCTGGACGGCACCGCGATCCGGGTGCTGCGCCCGTTCGCTGAGCGGGTCGTGGTGCTGACGGACCAGGGCCCGGCGGAGTTGACCCACCAGCAGTCCGGCCTGTTCACCGGGCTGCTGGTGGGCCGGGAGTTCCCGGCGTACCGGCTGCAGGTGAGCTACCCGGGCGGTGAGCCGCTGGAGCAGGAGGACGGCTACCGGGCGGCGCCCACCCTCGGCGAGCTCGACCTGCACCTGATCTCCGAGGGCCGGCACGAGCAGCTGTGGCGGGTGCTCGGCAGCCACGTCCGCGAGGTCGGGGGCGTGGCGGGCACGTCCTTCGCCGTGTGGGCGCCGAACGCGGTCGGCGTGCGGCTGGTCGGCGACTTCAACCACTGGGACGGCACCGGCCACCCGATGCGCTCGCTCGGCTCGTCCGGCATCTGGGAGGTGTTCGTCCCCGGCCTCGCCGAGGGCGCCACCTACAAGTACGAGATCCGCACCCGGCAGGGCTGGGTGCTGCAGAAGGCCGACCCGATGGCCCGGGCCGCCCAGTGCCCTCCCGAGACCGCCTCCGTGGTGCACACCTCGCACCACACCTGGGGCGACGGGGACTGGATGGCCCGGCGGGCCGGCACCGTGCACCACACGGCGCCGATGTCCGTCTACGAGCTGCACCTGGCGTCCTGGCGGCCGGACCTGACGAACTACCGCGAGATCGCCGAGGTGCTGCCCGGCTACCTCGCGGGCCTCGGCTTCACCCACGTCGAGTTCATGCCGGTGATGGAGCACCCGTTCGGCGGCTCCTGGGGCTACCAGGTCACCGGCTTCTTCGCGCCGACCGCCCGGCTCGGCGGCCCGGACGACTTCAAGTACCTGGTCGACGCGCTGCACCGGGCCGGCATCGGCGTGATCGTCGACTGGGTGCCCGCGCACTTCCCCAAGGACGACTTCGGCCTCGCCCGGTTCGACGGCGAGCCGCTCTACGAGCCGGCCGACCCGCTGCGGGCCGAGCACCCGGACTGGGGCACCCTGGAGTTCGACTACGGCCGCACCGAGGTGCGGAACTTCCTGGTCGCCAACGCGGTGTACTGGTGCGAGGAGTTCCACGTCGACGGCCTGCGGGTGGACGCCGTCGCCTCCATGCTCTACCTCGACTACTCGCGCGAGGGCGGCGCCTGGGCGCCGAACGCCTTCGGCGGCCGGGAGAACCTCGACGCCGCCTCGTTCCTTCAGGAAATGAACGCGACGGTCTACCGCCGCTGCCCCGGTGTGGTCACCATCGCCGAGGAGTCCACCGCCTGGGACGGCGTCACCCGGCCCACCGACAGCGGCGGCCTCGGCTTCGGCCTGAAGTGGAACATGGGCTGGATGCACGACTCGCTGGTGTACATGTCCAAGGAGCCGGTGCACCGCAAGTACCACCACAACGAGATGACCTTCTCGATGGTGTACGCCTACTCCGAGAACTACGTGCTGCCGATCTCCCACGACGAGGTGGTGCACGGCAAGCAGGCGCTGGTCGCCAAGATGCCCGGTGACTGGTGGCAGCAGCGGGCCAACCACCGGGCGTACCTGGGCTTCATGTGGGCCCACCCGGGCAAGCAACTGCTCTTCATGGGGCAGGAGTTCGCACAGGGCGCCGAGTGGGACCACGAGCACGGCCCGCAGTGGTGGGTGCTCGCGGACGACTGGCCGGCCGCCGAGGACCACCTCGGGGTGCGCCGTCTGGTCGGCGCGCTCAACCGCACCTACCTCGACACCCCTGCGCTCTGGGAGCAGGACACCGTGCCGGCCGGCTTCCGCTGGCTGGACGGCGGAGCGGCCGACGACAACGTGCTGTCCTTCGTCCGGTACGCGGCCGACGGCACCCCGCTGGTCGCGGTCTGCAACTTCTCCCCGGTGGTCCGGCACGGCTTCCGCGTCGGCCTGCCGGAGCTGCCCGGCGGCGACCAGCTGTGGGAGGAGGCGCTGAACACCGACGCCGAGGAGTACGGCGGCAGCGGCCTCGGCAACTCGCATCCCGTCAAGGCCGAGGCCATCGCGTGGAACGGCCAGGAGCGCAGCGCCGAGCTGGTCCTCCCGCCGCTCGCCACCCTCTGGTTCCGGCCCGCCTGACGCGGCCCGCGCGACCGCCGGGCCCCGGGGCGATCCGCCCCGGGGCCCGGCCGCTTCCTCCCCCGTACGCCCGCGTCCGCAGGGGAACACCTGCCCGGGTAAGGTCAACAGTGACCGCTTTCCGGACGGCAGGACGGAGTGAGCCGCGTGGCCCGCAGCGTGTACGTGACCGGAATCGACCGGGGGGACGGCCGCCAGGCCGTCGAACTCGGGGTCATGGAACTGTTGGCCCGCCAGGTGGACGCCGTCGGCGTCTTCCGGCCGCTGGTGCACGCGGACGAGCCCGGCGAGAAGGGCTCCGACCACGTCGTCGAGCTGCTGCGCTCCCGCTACCGGGTCGAGCTGCCGGCGGACGACCTGTACGGCCTCTCCTACGAGGAGGCCGCCGCCCTGCAGGCCGCACAGGGCCAGGACGAGCTGGTGTCGGTGCTGGTGGACCGGTTCCGGGCGGTCGAGCGGCGCTGCCAGGCGGTGCTGGTGCTGGGCACCGACTTCTCCGGCACCAACATCCCGGACGAGCTGGCCTTCAACGCCCGCCTCGCCAACGAGTTCGGCGCCTGGGTGCTGCCGGTCGTCGGCGGCCAGGACGAGGACGCGCAGGCGGTGGTCGCGGAGGTCCGCAACGCCCACCGGGCCTACACCGACCTCGGCTGCTCCGCCCTCGCGATGATCGCCAACCGGGTCGCCCCCTCCACGAAGCAGCGGATCCAGCGGACGCTGAGCGAGAAGCTCCCGGTGCCGGTGTACGTGATCCCGGAGGAGCCCTCGCTGTCGGCGCCGACCGTGGCGCAGCTGGTCGACGCGACCGGTGCCGAGGTACTGCTGGGCGATGCCGCGGGCCTGGCCCGGGACGTGCGCTCCTTCGTCTTCGGCGGCGCGATGCTGCCGACCTTCCTCGACGCGCTGACCGAGGGCGCCCTGGTGGTGACCCCGGGCGACCGGGCGGACCTGCTGATCGGCTCGCTGGCGGCGCACGCCGCGGGGGCGCCGCCGATCGCGGGCGTGCTGCTCACCCTCGGGCAGCACCCGGGGCCGAACGTGATGGCGCTGGCGGCGCGGCTCGCCCCGGGGACGCCGGTCGCGGTGGTGCCGGAGGGCAGCTGGCTGACCGCGGCCGCACTGACCCACCTGGAGGGCCGGATCGGTCCTGACAGCCACCGGAAGGCCGAGACCGCCCTGGGCCTGTTCGAACTCCATGTGGACACCGCGGAGTTGACCAGGCGGATCGAGCTGTCGCCCTCCGAGCGGGTGACCCCGATGATGTTCGAGCACGCGCTGCTGGAGCGGGCCCGGGCGCAGCGCCGGCACATCGTGCTGCCGGAGGGCACCGAGGAGCGGGTGCTGCGGGCGGCGGAGGTGCTGCTGCGCCGCAACATCTGCGACCTGACCCTGCTGGGCGAGCGGGAGGCGGTGCAGCGGCGGGCGGCGTCGCTGGGTCTGGAGCTGCCGCATCCGGAGGAGTCCGCGGACCGGGCCCGGCTGCGGATCGTCGACCCGGCGACCAGTCCGCTGCGCGAGAGCTTCGCCGAGCTGTACGCCAGGACGCGGGCGCACAAGGGCATGACGCTCGAGCGCGCCCTGGACGTGGTCACCGACGTCTCGTACTTCGGGACGCTGATGGTGCAGGAGGGCATCGCCGACGGCATGGTGTCCGGTGCGGTGCACTCGACCGCGGCGACCATCCGGCCGGCCTTCGAGGTGATCAGGACGGCGCCCGGTGCGGCGATCGTCTCCTCGGTGTTCTTCATGTGCCTGGCCGACCGGGTGCTGGTGTACGGCGACTGCGCGGTGAATCCGGACCCGGACGCGCAGCAGTTGGCCGACATCGCGGTGCAGTCCGCGGAGACGGCGGCGCAGTTCGGGGTGGAGCCGCGGGTCGCGATGCTCTCGTACTCGACGGGCACCTCCGGGTCCGGTGCGGACGTGGACAAGGTGCGGGAGGCGACGGAGCTCGTCCGCCGGGCGCGCCCGGACATCCTGGTCGAGGGGCCGATCCAGTACGACGCCGCGGTGGACCCGTACGTGGCGGCGACCAAGCTGCCCGGCTCCGAGGTGGCGGGCCGGGCGACCGTACTGGTCTTCCCCGACCTGAACACCGGCAACAACACGTACAAGGCGGTGCAGCGTTCGGCCGGGGCGGTGGCGGTCGGCCCGGTGCTGCAGGGCCTGCGCAAGCCGGTCAACGACCTGTCGCGCGGCGCGCTCGTCGAGGACATCGTGAACACCGTCGCGATCACCGCCATCCAGTCGCAGCGCCCCGCCGAAGGAGCCGAGCAGTGACCGAATCGACGCTGGTCCTCGTGCTGAACGCCGGGTCGTCCTCGGTGAAGTACCAGCTGATCGACATGCTGGACGGCTCGCGTGCGGCGGCCGGGCTGGTGGAGCGGATCGGCGAGGTGAACGGCCGGCTGGTGCACACCGGGCCGGCGGGCGAGCGGCGCGAGCGGCTGGAGGTGTTCGCCGACCACACGGCGGCACTGGCCGCGGTCGCCGAGGAGCTCGCCGCGGACGACCTGGGGCTGGGCTCCCCCGGCCTCGCGGCGATCGGCCACCGGGTGGTGCACGGCGGGCAGCGGTTCGCCGCGCCGACCCTGATCGACGACGAGGTGGTGGCGGAGATCCGCCGGCTGATCCCGGTGGCGCCGCTGCACAACCCGGCGAACATCACCGGGATCGAGGTGGCCCGTGCGCTGCGGCCGGACCTGCCGCAGGTCGCGGTGTTCGACACCGCCTTCCACAGCACGCTGCCGGAGGCCGCGGCCACCTACGCGATCGACCGGAAGACGGCCGAGCAGCACCGGGTGCGCCGCTACGGCTTCCACGGCACCTCGCACCAGTACGTCTCGCGGGCGGCCGCCCGGCTGCTCGGCCGCGACCCGGCCGAGCTGAACGTGATCGTGCTGCACCTGGGCAACGGGGCCTCCGCCTCGGCGGTGGCGGGCGGGGTGTGCGTGGAGACGTCCATGGGCCTGACGCCGCTGGAGGGTCTGGTCATGGGCACCCGCTCCGGGGACGCCGACCCGGGCCTGGTCTTCCACCTGCACCGGGTGGGCGGTCTGACGATCGATGAGATCGACGACCTGCTGAACCGGCGCAGCGGCCTGATCGGCCTGTGCGGGGACAACGACATGCGCGAGGTGCTGCGCCGGGCCGGTGAGGGCGACGAGGACGCGCAGCTGGCCTTCGACGTGTACGTGCACCGGCTGCGCAAGTACATCGGGGCGTACTACGCGGTGCTGGGCCGGGTGGACGCGGTGGTGTTCACCGCGGGGGTGGGCGAGAACGCGGCGCCCGTCCGGGAGGCGGCCTGCGCGGGGCTGTCGGCGCTGGGCATCGAGGTGGACCCGGCGCTGAACGCGGTGCGCTCGGGTGCGGCGCGGATGATCTCGCCCGAGCACGGCCGGGTGGCGGTCGCGGTGGTGCCCACCGACGAGGAGCTGGAGATCGCCCGCCAGGCCTTCGCGCTGGTGCACGACGGCATTTGAGATGACATCCCGTCAGCGTCCCACCCCTCGGGATGGTTCGTTGACGATTTCTCCTGGTTCGGGCGTGATGCACCGATAACTCGAACGGATAGACTGACGGATATGCGCCGAGCGAAAATTGTCTGCACCCTGGGTCCGGCGACGGACTCCTACGAACAGCTGAAGGCCATCGTCGAAGCGGGCATGAACGTTGCCCGACTCAACATGAGCCACGGCTCCCACGGGGAGCACGAGGAGCGGTACCGCAAGGTCCGCCAGGTGTCCGAGGACACCGGCCGCACCATCGGCGTGCTGGCCGACCTGCAGGGCCCGAAGATCCGGCTGGCCACCTTCGCCAACGGACCGGTGACCGTCGACAACGGCGACACCTTCACCATCACCACCGAGGATGTGCCCGGGGACCAGCACATCTGCGGCACCACCTACAAGGGCCTGCCCGGCGACGTGAAGCCCGGCGACCCGATCCTGATCAACGACGGCGTCATCGCCCTGGAGGTCGTCAGCGTCGACGGCCCGCGGGTGAAGACCGTGGTGGTCGAGGGCGGCGTGCTCTCGAACAACAAGGGCATCAACCTGCCCGGTGCGGCCGTCAACGTGCCCGCCCTCTCCGAGAAGGACAAGGAGGACCTGCGGTTCGCCCTCCAGCTGGGCGTCGACATGGTCGCGCTGTCCTTCGTCCGCAACGCCGCCGACATCCACGACGTCCACAAGGTGATGGACGAGGTCGGCATCCGCGTCCCGGTCATCGCCAAGATCGAGAAGCCGCAGGCCGTCGAGGCGATGGAGGAGATCGTCCTCGCCTTCGACGCGATCATGGTGGCCCGCGGCGACCTCGCCGTGGAGTACCCGCTGGAGCGGGTGCCGCTGGTGCAGAAGCAGCTGATCACCCTGGCCCGCCGCAACGCCAAGCCGGTGATCGTGGCGACCCAGATGATGGAGTCGATGATCCACGCCTCGCGCCCGACCCGCGCCGAGGTCTCCGACGTCGCCAACGCCATCCTGGACGGCACGGACGCGGTCATGCTCTCCGCCGAGTCCAGCGTCGGCAAGTACCCGGTCGAGACGGTCCGGACGATGAGCCGGATCGCCGAGAAGGCCGAGGAGGAACTGCTCTCGCAGGGCCTCCAGCCGCTGAACCCGGGCCGCAAGCCGCGCACCCAGGGCGGCTCGATCGCCCGCGCCGCGTGCGAGCTCGGCGACTTCCTCAACGGCCGGGCCCTGGTCGCGTTCACCAAGTCCGGTGACACCGCCCGCCGGCTGTCCCGCTACCGCTCGCCGATCCCGGTGATCGCGTTCACCCCGGACGCCTCCACTCGCAACCAGCTCTCGCTGAGCTGGGGCGTCGAGGCGTACGTGACCGAGCAGGTCGAGACCACCGACGAGATGGTGCAGCAGGTCGACCGTGAGCTGCTGCGCCTGAACCGCCTTACCGAGGGCGACACCGTGATCGTCACCGCCGGCTCGCCCCCCGGTGTCCCCGGCAACACCAACATGGTCCAGGTCCACCACCTGGGCAGCCGCGACCACCACTGACACCAGGCGCAGCGAGCCCGCGGGGCGGCTCTCCTCCGATCGGAGGAGAGCCGCCCCGCGGCGTTCCGCCCGTCCGGGTCCACCGGGCGGCGGGGACGCCGACGGCCCGGCCGGAGGGGTCCGGCCGGGCCGTGGGGTACGACGGGGGTGGCGCTCAGCCGTCGTACGGCTGGTCGTCGTTGAAGAGGTGCATGCCCGGGATCTTCAGGGTGCCGCCGAACTGGCCGGCCTGGACGGCCTTGGCCTTGTCCAGGGTGATGTCCAGCGGGATCGGCACGGAGCCGATCAGGTCCCACAGCCACTTGGGCAGGGTGTCCGGGGTGAGGGTGATCTCGCCCAGGTCGATCGGGATCGGCAGGCCGTAGATCGCCGAGAGGTGCCCGGAGAGGCTCTCCACGTACATGGTGATCGGGCCGTTGCGCATGGTGGAGGTGGTGCCGGGCGCGGCCTGCACGTGGAAGGTCTTGCCCTTCACCTCGATCGTCGACATGTCGAGGTCGCCGATGTCCACCGAGGCGGTGGTGAACTTGAGGACGCGCTTGGTGCCGGTCGGCGTCTTCACGTCGTACACGCCGTTGAACACCGAGCCGTGCAGGGCGAGCCTGCTGGAGTGCAGCACCCAGTTCTGGTCGGGCACCACGTGGCCGGTCGGCGCGGCGAGGGCCTTCTCCTTGCTGGTGTCCACCAGGCAGTTCGGGCCGGTGGCGGACGGCGAGGGGGAGGCCGACGGGCTCGCCGACCGCGTGGCCGGCTTGGCGGCGGGGGCGGTCGTCGCGGCCGCCGCCTTCGGCGCGGGGGCGGTCGTCGGCTGGGCGGTCGCGGCCGGCGTGGTGGCCGCCTTGGCGGCGGTGGTCGGCACCGCGGCCGGCGTCGACGTGGCGCCGCTCTGCGGGTGGAAGATGCCGTCGATGCCGGTCAGGATGTCACCGATCACGTTCCGGGGCGCGGTGTCGGCCGACGGAGCGGGCTGCGCGGCGGTGGCCGTGGCGGTCGGGACGGGGACCTTGGCCGTGGACGGCGAGGCCGTCGCACCGGACTTCTTGGTCGCGGCCTTGACCGTGCTGGACGGCGCCGGCAGCACCTTGATCTCGCTCTTGGGGACGGGCGTCTCCTCGAGCACGGTGTCCGGCGCGCTCGCGCAGGCCTTGTCGCTCTGGGTGTCGGCCACGGCGAGCGTGGTCGGGGTGTAGGCGGCACCGACCAGCATGGCGGTGGGCACGGCGGCCATCGCCATCACCCGGCCGCGGATGCGGCGGCGGACGCTCGCCCGCGGCGCCGCGTGGCGGGGCCCGGGCACCGAGGCCGCGGCGGACTCGTCCCGGTCGGTCACCGCTGCTCCCCCGGGTCGGCCGCCGGTGCGGCGTCGTCGGCGGCGCCGGCGGGCGTCTGCTGGGCGGGCAGCAGCGGCTGGGTGGTCTCCGCCGGGGTCTCACCGGTGAACTCCGCCGTGGTCGCCTCGGCGGGGACGTCCTCGACGGCGGCGACCGGCTTGAGCGGCGCCCAGGCCATCAGCAGGCCGCCGGCCATCAGGCCGAGGACCAGGCCGAAGCCGAAGCCGCCGAGGTTGGAGACCGGGATGGAGATCAGTGCGAGCAGCGTGGTCGCCACGCCGCAGAAGATCCGCACCAGCGGCTGGAACCACGCGGTCAGGCCCAGGCAGATCATCAGGACGCCGATGATCAGCGAGCCCGCGCCCGCGGTGGTGGCCATCGACACGGTCATGCCGCTGAGGTTGAGCTTGGCGTACGGGAAGTACAGGATGGGCACGCCGGCGATCATGGCCAGCAGGCCGCCCCAGAAGGGCCGCGAGCGGCGCCAGTTGCGGAACCGCAGCCGCAGGTTGATTCCGCCGTCCTGCTCGGGCCACGCCTGGGCAGTTGCGCTGGACACGATGCAACTCCTCGATGGTTCGCTGCGAGGTGGAGAGAACTCCTGAGCAGCGGCCGGGAGGGGGCGGCTGCCCCGCCCCCGGCCGCGGAAGATCCGTCAGTGCGGTGCGCCGTGCGGCGCGCCGTCAGACGAGGATCAGTAGCACTCCTTGCCGTTGCCGTCGTCACCGACGTACAGCTTGAGGTCCAGGCCGTTGAGCTTGAAGGTGCCGGCCGAGGTGGCCCAGGCGGTCTGCTTCACGTTGCTCAGGTGCGCGTGGGGAGCGGCCTGCGCGAAGCCCAGCGCGCCGGACGGCTTCGGGGTGCCGAGAGCGCTCTTCCAGTTGGCGGTCGCCGTGCCCTTGAGGGTGGAGGCGTCCTGGCCGATGTTGATGTCGGTGAACTCCGCGTCGGCGGACAGCTGGTCGAGGTCGATCAGCAGGTTCTTCGCGCTGACCTGCTTGTTGACGTCGTCGCTCTTGCCGGCCTCCAGGCGCAGCGTCACCTTGGGCAGCTTCAGGCCGAGCAGCGAGGGCTCGCTGACCACGGACTGGCACATGCCCTTGATGGTGGCGGAGTCGAACGCCGAGATGGCCACCGCGTGCGGCGTGCCGTTGGTCTCGACGTCGAAGGAGCCGAACTGGGCGAAGTTGTCGCCCTGCAGGTCTTCGGCGGTGACCTTGAAACGCTGGCCGGAGACGTTGAACGAGGCGGCGAGCGCGTTGTTGGCCAGCGCCACACCGATCGCCGCGGTGGCGGCGATGCCCGGCACCATGGCGATGCCGAAGCGCTTCCAGCTGGTCTTGCCGAAAGTCTGGGACATGCGTGTGTCCTCCTTCTAGGACGTACATCTCCGGCCGTGTCCGGTGCGTCCCGCACCGGCCCGGGCCTGGGATGGGAGAGAGCTACGTCCTCGGTAGCGGAGAGCGCCAGCGCGTCGTGGGCCGACGGACATGGCGATCACCCCCGAGCGACAACCGGCGACCGCACGGCTGAGCGGTCGCAGGAAGGACAGGAACCGCGTGTGGGATCTGCGGCTACCCCCCTGCCCTCCAACCGCCGGCCGGGGCCGGCGGTTACCCGATGGGGATTCCCTGAACGGGACCGGGCGTGGGCCGATCGTGCTGGAATCCCGGGCCGAACACAAGGGGTCGATTACTGACGGGTAATCCAACAGTCCGCACTGTTGATCATGGAATCGAAGACATGGTCACCCTCGGTGACATTCACCGCGTGCGACGCTTCTGCAATCCGCAGGAAACGGCGCCGAAACACCCCGGCCGGCCACTGAGCGTGACCGGCCGAGGGTGGTTGTCAAGATTTGATTAAGCTCTACGAAATCTCCTGGAATGTCGCCAAATCCCCAGCGACACCGCAGGTCACACGCCGTGCCACCCGCCCCGGACCGGGGCGGTGCACCCGTGCCGCCGGAACGGCGCCGTCAGAACAGCACCCGGGCGAGCGCGCTGCGCGCAGCGACGACCCGCGGGTCCTCCGGGCCGATCACCTCGAAGAGCTCCAGCAGCCGAACCCGCGCGGCGTCGCGGTCCTCGCCCGCCGTCCGGCCGACGGTGTCGACCAGCCGTCCGAAGGCGTCCTCGACGTGCCCGCCCACCAGGTCCAGGTCGGCCGCCTGCAGCTGGGCCTCGACGTCCTTCGGCCCGGCGGCCGCCGCCGCCCGCACCTGCTGCGGGTCCATGCCCTCGACCCGCTGCAGCAGTTGGGCCTGCGCCAGGCCGAGCTTGGCCTCGGTGTTGCCGGGCTGGTCGGACAGCACGTTCTGGTACGCCCGGACGGCACCGCCGAGATCACCGCGGTCCAGCGCGTCGTGGGCCGCCTCCAGCGCCGGGTCGGACGGCACCCGCGGCGCCTGTGCCGCCGCCTCGCCGCCGGCCGCGCCCGCGGGCAGACCGGTGATGCCGAAGCGCTGCTCGGCCACCGCGATCAGCTGGTCCAGGATCTTGCGGACGTTGGCCTCGTTCTCGGCGCCCTGGAACAGCGGGACGAGCTGGCCCGCCACCACCGCCATCACGGCCGGGATGCCCTGGATCCCGAACTGCTGGGCGATCAACTGGTTGGCGTCGACGTCGATCTTGGCGAGCACGATCCGGCCGGCGTACTCCTCGGCCAGGCGCTCCAGGATCGGGCTGAGCTGCTTGCAGGGGCCGCACCACTCGGCCCAAAAGTCGACCACCACGGGGACCTCGGCCGAGCGCTGCACGACCTCGGCCTCGAAGGTGTCCTCGGTGACGTCGAGGACCAGCCGGTAGGGCGCCGGTGCGGTGTCGCCGCCGGCCGCGGCCTGCCGGGCCCGATCGGCCCGGGCCTGCTCGGCCTTCTGGGCTGCCTCGCCGGCCGCCTTGACCGCGGCGAGGTCGACCGCTCCACGAAGGGCGGCGCTATTGAGACGCGAATTCCGTGACTGCATGGCACCATCCTCCCCCGTCCGCACGGGTGACGGGCGCCAACCGGCCGGAAACCTCGCCGAGCCGTCGCGCCTGCGCCACCCGCCCGTGCGGCGGGGGCTTGCCTCCCGGTGTAGCGCGATGCCGGCGCGAATCCCCATTCGCGCCCCGCGCCGGCCCGATCCCATGGGCACGACGCGTGGTTGTCGCTCTTTCGCTACGAGTCGTAGCGTATCTCCATCCCGGGCCCGTCCCGCAAGACCCCCTCGGCGCCGCGGGACGTGACCTGCCCCACTTTCCGCCCGCCGATGGCTGCTGACCGGGGGCTTCGGTCGCTACCGTTACCCGGACGACCAAGTTACCAACTGGTAAATTTTTAGCTAGGAGGCTCGGTGGCCCCCACCACCCAGCAGCCTGCTGCCCCGGACGCCACCGCCCTCCCCCGCGGCAAGGGCCGTCCGCGCAGCGCTGCCGCCGACCGGGCGATCCTCGACGCGACCCGTGAAGCCCTCGCCGAACTCGGCTGGGGCGGTCTCACCATGGGCGACGTCGCCACCCGCGCCGGTGTCGCCAAGACCACCCTGTACCGGCGCTGGCCGTCCAAGAACGAACTGGTCGTCGACGCCGTCGCCAGTCTCTTCGACGAGCTGGAGATGGCCGACCTCGGCAGCCTGCGGGCGGACATCGCCGCCACGGTCGCCCAGTTCGCCGACCTGCTGGCCCGGCCGGAGTCCCAGGCCGCCCTGATGGCGCTCTTCGCCGAGGGCAGCCGGGACCCGCAGCTGAGGCGGCGCATCCGCGAGCGCATCGTCGACCCGCAGAAGCACCTCGTCCGGACGGGACGGGCCAACGCCCAGGCCCGCGGGGAGCTCCGCTCGGACCAGGACGAGGCGGCCGCCTGCGAGGAGATCGACCTGGTCTTCGACATGATCGCGGGCGCCGTCGAACACCGCCTCCTCGTCGCCGGCGAACCCATCACCCCCCGCTGGCTCGACCGCTTCACCACCCTGATGCTCAGCGCCCTCGTCGGTCTGGACACCTGAGGCCCGGGGCCACGGCCCCGGCCGGTCGGTGGAGCGCGTTTTCAAGGGCACATGGGAACCGATGAGGGGCGCGGGGAACTGCGCAGCTCGGATGTGGACTGCCGTACGAACCCCGGCGCGGCCCGTGTCACCACGGCACCCACTCCCGGACTGCGCAGTTCTCCCCGGCCTTCGGCCGGAAGGTGCCCCCACGCGCCCCAGAACCAACCACTCCACTGCTCTTTGATGACGGGCCCTAGAAGGTGGCGGGCTCGCGGTGGACGCCCCACTCCTCGCGGAGCGCGTGGCAGATCTCCCCGAGGGTGGCCTCGGCCCGGACGGCCCGGAGCATCGGCGGGATCATGTTCCCGCCGGAGCGGGCCGTCGCCAGCACGGCCGCCAGGCCGGCCCCGACGGCGGCCTCGTCACGGGCCGCCCTCCGCGCCGCGAGCAGGCGTACCTGCTCCCGCTCCACCTCGTGACTGACCCGCAGGATCTCCAGCTCCGGGGTGACCGACCCCGGGTGGCAGTTGACGCCGACGACCCGCTTCGCGCCCTTCTCCAGGGACTGCTGGTGGCGGAAGGCGGCCTCGGCGATCTCTCCGGTGAACCAGCCGTCCTCGATGCCCCGCAGGATGCCGGAGGTCACCGGCCCGATCGGGTGGTCCTCGCTGCCCTTGTCGAGGATCCGCCGGAAGATCGCCTCCGCCCGGGCCTCCATCCGGTCGGTGAGCGCCTCCACGTACCAGGAGCCGCCGAGCGGATCGGCGACGTTGGCGACGCCGGTCTCCTCCATCAGCACCTGCTGGGTCCGCAGGGCGATCTCGGCCGCCTGGGCGGAGGGCAGCGCGAGGGTCTCGTCCAGGGCGTTGGTGTGCAGGGAGTTGGTGCCGCCGAGGACGGCGGACAGCGCCTCGACCGCGGTGCGCACCACGTTGTTGAAGGGCTGCTGGGCGGTGAGCGAGACGCCGGCGGTCTGGGTGTGGAAGCGCAGCCACTGGGCCCGGTCGGTCCCGGCGCCGAACCGGTCGCGCATCCAGCGGGCCCAGATGCGGCGGGCGGCGCGGAACTTGGCGATCTCCTCGAAGAAGTCGAGGTGGGCGTCGAAGAAGAAGGACAGGCCGGGCGCGAAGACGTCGACGTCCAGGCCGCGGGAGAGGCCGAGTTCGACGTAGGCGAAGCCGTCCGCGAGGGTGTAGGCGAGTTCCTGGGCGGCCGTGGCCCCGGCCTCGCGGATGTGGTAGCCGGAGACGGAGAGCGGCTTGTAGGCGGGGATGCCCTGCGCGCAGTACTCCATCAGGTCGCCGATCAGGCGAAGGTGCGGCTCCGGGGCGAAGAGCCACTCCTTCTGCGCGATGTACTCCTTGAAGATGTCCGTCTGGAGGGTGCCGTTGAGCACGGCCGGGTCGACGCCCTGGCGTTCGGCCGCGACGAGGTACATGCAGAAGATCGGGACGGCCGGGCCGCTGATCGTCATCGAGGTGGTGACCTCGCCGAGCGGGATGCCGTCGAAGAGGACGTCCATGTCGGCGGCGGAGTCGACGGCGACGCCGCAGTGGCCGACCTCGCCGAGCGACCTGGTGTCGTCGGAGTCGTAGCCCATGAGGGTCGGCATGTCGAAGGCGACCGAGAGGCCGCCGCCGCCGGCCTCCAGGATCATCCGGTAGCGCTCGTTGGTCTGCCGGGCGTTCCCGAAGCCGGCGAACTGGCGGACGGTCCAGGTGCGGCCGCGGTAGCCGCTGGCGTACAGGCCTCGGGTGAAGGGGTACTCGCCCGGCCAGCCGATGCGCTCGAAGCCCTCGTGGGGCTGCCCGGGGGGCGGGCCGTAGACGGGCTCGACCGTCTCGCCGGAGAGGGTGGTGAAGTCGGCGGCGCGCTTGTGGGCCCGGTCGTAGCGCTGCTGCCAGCGCAGGCGGCCGGCCTCGATCTCTTCGGCGTCCATGGCTGTGGCTCCCACTCCGTGCGGCCGCCGTGTGCGGGACGACGGCAGTGGCCAGAACCTCCTGCCAATTTACTCGGACGTCCTACTATCCGTCGACGGCGCGGGCGCTTCCCGCCTCCGTGCGCCCCCCGGACATGCCGGAGCCCCTCCCCGGACGCGGGGAGGGGCTCGGTCGCAGAGGCGGGCGGGGGGTCAGACGGAGACCGGCTCCGCGGTCTCGATCAGCGGGGCGACGTCGCGGGAGACCTTGCGCTCCACGAAGAAGACGGCGGTCGGGATCGTGCCGGCCAGCAGCACCCAGGCCAGCCTGCCCATCGGCCACTTCGCCTTGGTGCCCAGGTCGAAGGCGAGCACCAGGTAGACCACGTACAGCCAGCCGTGCGCGATGCCGACGGCGCTGGTGAAGCCGCTGGCCCCCGAGACGTCCAGCACGTACTTGGCGATCACGCCGGCGGTCAGCAGGATCAGCAGGACGCCGGTGATGTACGCCAGCGCCCGGTATCGGGTCAGCACGCTCTGCTTCATACCGACGAGGGTAACCGCCCGCCGCGGCCCTCCCGGCCGCACCCCCGCCGGCGCATCCGCACGCGCCGGGGCGGCGGCCCCGGGGGCGGGCCGCCGGCTCAGTGCTCGCCGGTCTCCGCGGCCGGGGAGAAGTCCCCGGCCGCCACCCGCAGCGGGCGGAGCAGCTCGAAGACCTGCTGACACTGGTCGTCGTCGTAGCCCTCCAGGCCGAAGTCGATGGCCATCAGTTCGCGGGTGGCCTGCTCGACCACCTCGCGGCCGCGGTCGGTGATCGCGGCGAGGACGCCGCGGCCGTCGGCCGGGTTGGGGCGGCGGGCGACCAGACCGTCCCGCTCCAGGCGGTCGACGGTGTTGGTGACGCTGGTCGGGTGCACCATGAGGCGCTCCCCGATCTTGGAGAGCGGCAGCTGGCCGGCCCGGCTGAAGGTGAGCAGCACCAGGGCCTCGTACCGGGCGAAGGTGAGGCCGTAGGGCTTCACCACGGCGTCCACCCGGGACAGCAGGATCTGGTGGGCGCGCATCACCGAGGTGATCGCCGCCATGGACGGGACGGCGCCCCAGCGGCGGGTCCACAGTTCGCCGGCGCGGGCGATCGGGTCGAAATCTAGGGCGAGGGGCTTGGGCACTCCTCCACCGTACCGGCGTACGGGGGACGGGGTAGCAGGTGTCCACGATGGTGGACAAGGGCCGGTTCTGGCGGGATCACGCCAAGCGGTTACTGGTCCGTACCAGCGCTTCGGGTGGCCGAAACACGCCTGCAATCTTGCTTCCAGTGACGGGAGTTGAGCCCGGAACGCGATCATTCGGGTTTCCTCCGTATGGAACCGACCGATCGGACGGGCGAATTGGGCGCTTGGCGCCTTTTACACGCTCGCGTCCGGATGGCGAGTGGTGGCCAACTCCCGATCAGGCCCTGTCAATTCACGATCTGCATTGTCATGCTTCTCGCCAGCTTCGTTCGACCCGCCAGGCCCCCACCCCTCGGCGGACGTCGTCAGACCGCACGGAGCAGCACGTCCGCGCCCGTTCCGCCCCAGCAGGCACTAACCCCGGTGCCCCGGGACGCGGCGCCACCGCGCACACGCGGTTGATCCGGAAGGAACCCGTACGTGAAGCGAAAGCTGACAGTCGGAGCCGTTCTCTCTGCGTCGGCGGTCCTCGCCAGTGCCATCCAGGTCAGCGCCGGGATCGCGCAGGCCTCCCCCGCGCCGGTCGGCCCGGCCGCCCCCGCCGAGCAGCGTGCCGCGCTCATCGCGCAGGCCGGCGCCGAGGCCCCCTCCGCGGCCCGCGCCCTCGGCCTCGCCGGCCAGGAGCAGCTCGTCGTCAAGGACGCGGTCGTCGACGCCGACGGCACGCGCCACGTGCGCTACGAGCGCACCTTCGCCGGTCTGCCGGTGCTCGGCGGCGACCTGGTCGTACACCAGGACGCCAAGGGCGCCGTGAAGTCGGTGGACCGCGCCGTCCAGGGCTCGGTCGCCCCGGCCACCCTCACCCCGAAGCTCACCGCCGCCCAGGCCGCCTCGAAGGCGCACGGCGCGGTCGCCGCCACCGTGGGTGTCGCCAAGGACGCCGACGAGGCCGCCCTCGCCTCGGTCGCCGCCCCCGCGGGC
Organism: Kitasatospora sp. DSM 101779; assembly: GCF_025655475.1. Classification (GTDB taxonomy): domain Bacteria; phylum Actinomycetota; class Actinomycetes; order Streptomycetales; family Streptomycetaceae; genus Kitasatospora. The sequence goes on from NZ_JAHTIK010000001.1 coordinate 3,157,008, forward strand.
GGCAAGCTGGTCGTCTGGGCCGCCTCCGGCAAGCCCCGCCTGGCCTACCAGACCACCGTCGAGGGCGTGCGCGCGGACGGCACCCCGAGCCGCCAGCTGCTGGTCACCGACGCCGCGAGCGGCGAGGTCCTCTCCACCCACGAGCAGGTGCAGACCGCCAACGCGACCGGCAGCGGCAAGGGCGTCTTCGTCGGTTCGGTCACCCTGACCACCAACTACACCGGCTCGACGTACCAGCTGAAGGACGCCACCCGAGGCGGCCAGTACACCACCACGCTGAACAACAAGACCTCGGGCGCGGGCACCCTGCTGACCGACGCCGACAACGCGTGGGGCACCGGCCTGGTCTCCAGCACCCAGTCCGCCGCGGTGGACGCCCAGTACGGCGCGGCCGTCACCTGGGACTTCTACAAGAACACCTTCGGCCGCAACGGCATCAAGAACAACGGCGTCGGCGCCTACAGCCGGGTCCACTACGGCCGGAACTACGTCAACGCGTTCTGGGACGACTCCTGCTTCTGCATGACGTACGGCGACGGCGCGTCCAACACCCACCCGCTGACCGAGCTCGACGTGGCCGGCCACGAGATGAGCCACGGCGTCACCGCCAACACCGCCGGCCTGAACTACTCGGGCGAGTCCGGCGGCCTGAACGAGGCCACCTCGGACATCTTCGGCACCGGCGTGGAGTTCTACGCCAACCTCGCCGCCGACAAGGGCGACTACCTGATCGGCGAGCTGATCAACATCAACGGCGACGGCACCCCGCTGCGCTACATGGACAAGCCCTCCAAGGACGGCGGCTCGGCGGACTACTGGTCCTCCGGCGTCGGCAACCTCGACGTCCACTACTCGTCCGGCGTCGGCAACCACTTCTTCTACCTGCTGGCCGAGGGCAGCGGCGCGAAGACGATCAACGGCGTCAGCTACAACAGCCCGACCTCCAACGGCTCCACCGTCACCGGCATCGGCCGCGACAAGGCGCTGCAGGTCTGGTACCGGGCGCTGAGCGTCTACATGACCTCCACCACCGACTACAAGGGCGCGCGCACCGCGACCCTGAACGCGGCGAAGGACCTCTACGGCGCCACCTCCACCGAGTACGCCCAGGTCGCCGCCGCCTGGGCCGCGGTGAACGTCAACTGACACGCCGCGGTTGAAGACGCAGCAGCCGGGCCCTCCGGAGGGGAGGCCCGGCTGCTGCCATGTCCGGCCCTCGATCACCACATGACAGAAATGCGCCAACTGCTGTCTTACACCTGTCATTTGACGACCAATCTTGTCATGCTTCCTTCCAGCCCCGTGCGGCGCCCGACCGGCCACCCCAACCGGTCCGGTGCCGCATGACCGCACGGAGCTGCACGTCAGCGCTCGTTCCGCCCCAGTCGGCGCCGGACCCGGCGCCCCGGAGCGATGCGCGACCGCGCACACGCGGTTGATCCGGAAGGAACCCGTACGTGAAGCGAAAGCTCGCCCTCGGCGCCGTCCTCTCCACCTCGGCCCTGCTCGCCGGCGCGATCCAGGTCGCCGCGGGCGCCCAGGCCGCCCCCGCCCCCGCGGCCGCGCAGCAGCGGGCCGCACTCCTCGCCCAGGCCGGCGCCGAGGCGCCCGCGGCGGCCCGCACCCTCGGCCTCTCCGGCCAGGAGCAGCTCGTCGTCAAGGACGCCGTGGTGGACGCCGACGGCACCCGCCACCTGCGGTTCGACCGGACCTTCGCCGGCCTGCCGGTGCTCGGCGGCGACCTGGTCGTGCACCAGGACGCCAAGGGCGCCGTGAAGTCCGTGGACCGCGCCGTCCAGGGCTCGGTCGCGCCCGCCTCGCTCACCCCGAAGCTCACCGCCGCCCAGGCCGCCTCGAAGGCACACGGCGCGGTCGCCGCCACCGTCGGGACGTCCGCGGACGCCGACGAGCCGGCGCTGACCTCGGTCGGCTCGGCGGGCGGCGCCGAGCTGGTGGTGTGGGCCGCCTCCGGCACCCCGCGGCTCGCCTACCGGACGTCCGTCGAGGGCATGCGCGCCGACGGCACCCCGAGCAGCCGCCTGGTCGTCACCGACGCCGCGACCGGCGCGGTGCTCTCCTCCGAGGAGCAGATCCGCACCTCCAACGCGACCGGCAGCGGCAAGGGCGTCTTCGTCGGCTCGGTCACCCTGACCACCAACTACACCGGCTCGACGTACCAGCTGAAGGACAACACCCGCGGCGGGCAGTACACCGTCGACAAGAACGGGACGCTGTACACGGACGCCGACAACGTCTGGGGCAACGGCAGCGCCTCCAACGGGCAGTCCGCCGCGGTGGACGCCCAGTACGGCGCCGCGGCCACCTGGGACTTCTACAAGTCGACCTTCAACCGCAACGGCATCAAGAACAACGGCGTCGGCGCCTACAGCAAGGTCCACTACGGCACCAACTACGTCAACGCGTTCTGGAGCGACAGCTGCTTCTGCATGACGTACGGCGACGGCTCGGGCAACACCCACCCGCTGACCGCGATCGACGTGGCCGGCCACGAGATGACGCACGGCGTGACCTCCGCCACGGCGGGCCTCAACTACTCGGGCGAGTCCGGCGGCCTGAACGAGGCCACCAGCGACATCTTCGGCACCATGGTCGAGTTCTACGCCAACCTGCCGGTGGACACCCCGGACTACCTGATCGGCGAGCGGCTCAACCTGAACGGCAACGGCACCCCGCTGCGCTACATGGACAAGCCCTCCAAGGACGGCGCCTCGGCGGACTACTGGTCCTCGACGGTCGGCAACAAGGACGTCCACTACTCCTCGGGCGTCGCGAACCACTTCTTCTACCTGCTGGCCGAGGGCAGCGGCGCGAAGACGATCAACGGCGTCAGCTACAACAGCCCGACCTCCAACGGCTCCACCGTGACCGGCATCGGCCGGGCCAAGGCGGCGCAGATCTGGTACCGCGCGCTGACCGTCTACATGACCTCCACCACCAACTACAAGGCGGCGCGCACCGCGACGCTGAACGCGGCGAAGGACCTGTACGGCAGCACCTCCGCCGAGTACAAGGCGGTGGGTGCGGCCTGGAGCGGGGTCAACGTCAGCTGACCCCTCCCCGCGCACGGCGACGGCCGGGCTCCCCTCGCGGGGGCCCGGCCGTCGGGTTTCCGGCTGCGTTCCGGAGGTCAGGCCGCGGCGGCGGCCGCCGGCACCTCGCCGCGCTCCTCCTTGGCGAGCATCCGCTCGGCGAAGAAGCCGCCGGTCGGCAGCACCGACAGCACGAACAGCAGGATGCCGCGCTTGGCGTCCCAGCGCTGCTGCTGCCAGGCCAGAGCGAGGAAGACCACGTACAGCACGAACAGCGCGCCGTGGATCGAGCCCATCACCGGCACCGCGTTGAAGTCGGTGGTCCGCTTGAGCACCGAGCACACGAGCAGCAGCAGGAAGGACAGGCCCTCCGGGCCGGACACGAGTCGCAGGCGGTGGACGGCGGGGCTGGTCTTCACGGGTCACCTCGGGAGGGGTCGGCGAGTGAGCTCGTGAACACGATCACAAGCCTCGTTCATTATCACCGACCGAACGGCCTTGCCGGGGCCGGGGTGGCCGGTTTCACGGCGGGCAGCCCTATCCTGCTGCGGCACGGCCCGACGACCGGGCCGACCGACCACGGGGGTGGACATGTTCCGCATCGACTGGAACCGGCGGACCTGCTCGCGGCGCGGGCACATCACCTACGCGCCCGACGAGGCCGACCTGCGCGGCCGGCTGCACGCGCACACCGCGCTCGGCGACGCCTGGCGCTGCCTGCGCTGCGGAGACTTCGCGCTCGGTGCTCCGCACGGCTCCGGCCCGGCCGACGAGGCTCCGCTGGTGCCGCGCGGCAAGGCCCTGCGCGACCTGTTCATCCTGCGCTTCCTCGCCGTCGAGCGGGCGCTGCGCGGCCTGCTGATCCTGATCGTCGCCTGGGGCGTGTGGAGGTTCTCCAACAGCCAGGACGCGGTGCGGCGGATCTTCGACGAGAACCTCTCGGTCTTCCGTCCCGTCACCGACCACTTCCACTGGGACCTGGAGCACTCGCCGATCGTCGACACCATCCGCAGGACGTTCGAGTACAAGCACAGCACGCTGCTGATCGTGGCCGGCGCGCTGGTGCTGTACGCGCTGATCGAGATCGTGGAGGCGGTCGGTCTGTGGGTGGGCGCCCGCTGGGCCGAGTACCTGACGGTGGTGGCGACCGCGGCCTTCCTGCCGCTGGAGGTGTACGAACTCACCGAGCACGTCAGCGCGCTGAAGATCGGCACGCTGGTGCTGAACATCCTCGCGGTGCTGTGGATCATGCTGTCGAAGCGGCTGTTCGGTCTGCGCGGCGGAGTGGTCGCCTTCGAGGCGGAGAAGCACTCGGCCTCGCTGCTGGAGGTGGAGACCGCCGCCGGCACCGCCCACGGGACGCATCCGGCCCCGGCCGTCTGACCCCGTCTCATTTGTCGCAGGTCGGTACCAGAGGCCCGCGCCCCCTCCCGGGCGCGGGCCGGCTGCCGCTACATTCGCCCGGTGGCACAGTTTCGACTCCAGGGGTCCAAGGTGCTCGCCGTCGACATGGCGGGAGACTCGGTCAAGGCCCGCAACGGCACCATGGTGGCCTACACGGGCCAGATGAACTTCAAGAAGATGTCCGGCGGTGGTGACGGCCTGCGCGGCATGGTCACCCGCCGGCTGACGGGTGAGCAGATGGAGGTCATGGAGGTGAAGGGGCAGGGCACCTGCTACTTCGCCGACAAGGCCACCGAGGTGAACCTGGTGCGGCTGAACGGCGAGACGCTCTACGTCGAGTCCGAGAACCTGCTCTGCACCGAGGCGACCCTGCACACCGGCACCTCCTTCACCGGACTCAACGGCATGGCGTCCGGCAACGGCCTGTTCACCACCAAGGTCGAGGGACACGGCTGGGCGGCGCTGACCTCCAAGGGCCCGGCGATCATCCTGCGGGTCTCCCAGGGGATGCCGCTGCGGGTCGACCCGGGCGCGTACGTGGCGCACACCGGCAACCTCAACCGCAGCCTGAAGTCGGGTGCGGGCTGGACGACGATCATCGGCGAGGGCGGCGGCGAGGCCATGCAGGTCGAGTTCGCCGGCGAGGGCCTGGTCTACGTGCAGCCCTCCGAGAAGATGACCTTCGGGGGGGACGTCTAATGCCGTTCACCAAGATCAACAACAAGATGGTCGAGGCGAAGGTCATGCCCGGCCAGCGGGTCTTCAGCCAGCGCGGCTCGATGCTCGCCTACACCGGCGAGGTCTCCTTCACGCCCAACGTGATGGGCGGCCAGGGCGGCGTGATGTCGATGATCGGGCGCCGGGTGGCCAACGAGGACACCCCGCTGATGACCGTCGAGGGCCAGGGCAGCGTGATGTTCGGCCACGGCGGCCACAACATCCACGTGATCGAGCTGACCGGCGACACCCTCTACGTGGAGGCCGACCGGCTGCTCGCCTTCGACGGCACCCTGCAGCAGTCGACCATGTTCATGGGCCAGCAGGGCGGCGTCATGGGCATGGTCCGCGGCCAGGTGACCGGCCAGGGCCTGTTCACCACCAAGCTCGACGGCCACGGCTCGGTCGCCGTGATGGCGCACGGCGGCGTGTTCGAGCTGCCGATCGGGCCCGGCCAGCCGGTGCACGTCGACCCGCAGGCGTACGTGGCCCACCGCGGCCAGGTGACCAACAAGCTGTCCACCGCCCTGGGCTGGCGCGACATGGTCGGCCGCGGTTCCGGCGAGGCGTTCCAGCTGGAGCTTTCCGGCCACGGAGTGGTGTACGTGCAGGCGAGCGAGGAGAAGCTCTGATGTCCTACCCGCCGCAGCCGCCGTACGGGCAGCAGCCCTACGGTCAGCCCCAGCCCGGCCAGCCCTACGGCCAGCCCGGCTACCCGCCGCCCGGCCAGCCGTACCCCCCGCAGGGGCAGCCGTACCCGCCGCAGGGCCAGCCGCAGCCCGGCTACCAGCAGGCGTACCAGCCGACCCAGGCCGGCCAGCCGTACCCGCCACAGGGCCAGCCCTACCCGGCCCCGTCGCAGGGCAACTTCGGCGCGCCGCTGCCGCAGAACGGCGGCGAGGGTCCGGTGGTGCACGACGCCATGAGCCTGCCGGTCAACGACAACGTCAACCCGTACGCCTTCTCGGTCGACCTCAACGGCGCCTACTACCTGCAGAAGGGCAAGATGATCGCCTACTACGGCGACATGCGCTTCTCGGGCATCGGACGCGGCGTCATCGACCAGATGCTGGAGCGGAACTTCAACTCCCCGCTGCACGCGTCCGACTGGGTCGTCGCCGAGGGCCGCGGCAAGCTGCTGCTCGCCGACCGGGCCTTCGACCTCAACTCGTACGACCTGGAGGAGGGCAACCTCACCGTCCGGTCGGGCAACCTGCTGGCCTTCGAGCCCACGCTCAAGCTCAAGCAGTCGATCATCCCGGGCTTCCTCACCCTGATCGGCACCGGCAAGTTCGTGGCCGCCTCCAACGGCCCCGTCCACTTCGTCGAACCCCCCATCCGGGTGGACCCGCAGGCGCTGGTCGGCTGGGCCGACTGCCCCGCGCCCTGCCACCACTACGATCACGGCTACATGCACGGCCTGATCGGCGGGCTCCGCCACCTGACCGGGCTCGGCGGCGCCTCCGGCGAGGAGCACCAGTTCGAGTTCATCGGGGCCGGCCAGGTGCTGCTGCAGTCGACCGAGACCCTGATGGCCGAGCGCTCGGTCGGTGTGGTGCACGCCGAGGCCGGCGTTCCCGGCAGCGGGGTGCCGCACCAGCCGGGTGCCGGGGCGCACGGCGGCGGGCAGCAGCTGCCCAACGTCAACATCCCGGGCCTGGGCAACCTCGGCGACCTCGGTCGCAGGTTCGGCCTCTGACGGGGCCGAACCGGTGAACCCGGCGCCGCCGGATTCGTAAACTTGTACAACATTTAACAAGCACGGCTATGCTGGGGCCATGGACACGCACGTCACCGACGCCCCCGCCGTCTCCTCCTCGGCCACCGCGGAGGAGACGCCGTGGTTGAGCACCCGCGAGCAGCAGTTCTGGCGCGCCCACCTGGAAGTGAGCAAGCTGCTCGACTACCAGCTCAGCCGCGAACTCCAGCCGCACAACCTCGCCATCAACGACTACGAGATCCTCGTCGTCCTCTCCGAGGCGCCCGAACGCCGGATGCGGATGACCGACCTCGCGACCGCCACCCTGCAGTCGAAGAGCCGGCTCTCCCACCAGATCACCCGGATGGAGAGCGCCGGGCTGGTGCTGCGGCAGGAGTGCCCGGGCGACCGCCGCGGCCTCTACGCCCACCTCACCGAACTCGGCTGGGAGACGCTCCAGAAGGTCGCGCCGGACCACGTCCGCAGCGTCCGCGCCCACTTCGTCGACCGCTTCACCCCCGAGCAGATCGACGCCCTCTACGAGGCCCTCGCCCCGGTCGCCGAACACCTCCGCACCCTCCGCGGCCGCGCCTGACGGCGCAGGTCCCGGTAGTACAGGGGGTCCCCTTGTGCTTCGGGGCGAGACGGACCCTGGGGTCTACCCCTCCGGCAGCTCGCCCGCTACTGGTTGCTCTCGGTGAGGCCGGCGACGAGGTGGTCGGCGGCGCCGTAGGGGTCGAGTTCGCCGGCGGCGACCCGTTCGGCGAGTCCGAGCAGGTGGCGGTCGCCGTGCAGGTCGCCGATCCGGGACCGCAGGGCGGCGAGCGCGATCGCCTCGATCTCCTGGGCGGCCCGCCGGGTACGCCGGGCGGCGAGCTCCCCGGTCTCCGCCAGCCAGGCGCGGTGCTTCTCCAGGGCCTCGACGACCTCGTCGACGCCTTCGCCCCGGGCGGCGACGGTCTTCACGATCGGCGGCCGCCAGTCGCCGGGCCGGCGGGCCTCGCCGAGGCCGAGCATGTGGTTGAGCTCGCGGGCGGTGGCGTCGGCGCCGTCCCGGTCCGCCTTGTTGACGACGAAGACGTCGCCGACCTCCAGGATGCCGGCCTTGGCGGCCTGGATGCCGTCGCCCATACCGGGGGCGAGCAGGACGACGGTGGTGTCGGCCTGGGCGGCGACCTCGACCTCGGACTGGCCGACGCCGACGGTCTCCACCAGGATCACGTCGCAGCCGGCGCCGTCCAGCACCCGCAGGGCCTGCGGGGCGGCCCAGGAGAGGCCGCCGAGGTGGCCGCGGGTGGCCATCGACCGGATGAACACCTCGGGGTCGGTGGCGTGGTCCTGCATGCGGACCCGGTCCCCGAGCAGGGCGCCGCCGGAGAACGGCGAGGAGGGGTCGACGGCGAGTACGCCGACCCGCTTGCCGCGGCGGCGGTACGCGGAGACCAGGGCGTTGGTCGAGGTGGACTTGCCGACGCCCGGCGAGCCGGTCAGGCCGACGGTGTAGGCGTTGCCGGTGTGCGGGGCGAGGGCCGCCATGGCCTCGCGCAGCTGCGGGGCGGCGTTCTCGACCAGCGAGATCAGCCGGGCCACGGCCCTCGGCTGCCCGGTCCGCGCCTGTTCGACCAGCGTCGCCACATCGACCATGAGAGTCCGTCTCCTCGATCGGAAGCGGGGGCGCACGGCGTGGTCGTCCACGCCGTGCGCCCCCGGAGTTCAACGCCGAACGGTCAGCCCTGGGCGGGGACCTTGATGATCAGGGCGTCGCCCTGGCCGCCGCCGCCGCAGAGCGCGGCCGCGCCGGTGCCGCCGCCGCGGCGCTGCAGCTCAAGGGCCAGGTGCAGGACGAGACGGGCGCCGGACATGCCGATCGGGTGACCGAGAGCGATCGCGCCGCCGTTGACGTTGACCTTCTCGTCGGTGACGCCGAGGTCCTTCATCGACTGGTGGGCGACGGCCGCGAAGGCCTCGTTGATCTCGATCAGGTCGAGGTCGGCGACGGTCAGGCCGTCCTTGGCGAGGGCGTGCGCGATCGCGTTGGACGGCTGCGACTGCAGCGAGTTGTCCGGGCCCGCGACGTTGCCGTGGGCGCCGATCTCGGCGATCCAGCTCAGGCCCAGCTCCTCGGCCTTGGCCTTGCTCATCACGACGACGGCGGCGGCGCCGTCGGAGATCTGCGAGGCGGAGCCGGCGGTGATGGTGCCGTCCCTGGTGAAGGCCGGGCGCAGCTTGCCGAGGGTCTCGACGGTGGTCTCGCCGCGGATGCCCTCGTCCTGGCTGAAGAGGACGGGCTCGCCGCGGCGCTGCGGGATCTCGACCGGGACGATCTCGGCGTCGAAGAGGCCGTTCTTCTGGGCGGCCGCGGCGCGCTGGTGCGAGGCGGCGGCGATGGCGTCCTGGACGTCGCGGGTGATGCCGAGGCGGGTGTTGTGGTTCTCGGTGGACTCGCCCATGGGGATGTTCTCGTACGCGTCGGTGAGGCCGTCGTGGGCCATCGCGTCGAGCATCTCGATCGCGCCGTACTTGAAGCCCTCGCGGGACTTCGGCAGCAGGTGCGGGGCGTTGGTCATGGACTCCTGGCCGCCGGCGACGACGACGTCGAACTCGCCCGCGCGGATCAGCTGGTCGGCCAGGGCGATGGCGTCCAGGCCGGAGAGACAGACCTTGTTGATGGTCAGCGCCGGGACGTTCATCGGGATGCCGGCCTTGACGGCGGCCTGGCGGGCCGGGATCTGGCCCGCGCCGGCCTGCAGCACCTGGCCCATGATCACGTACTGGACCTGGTCGCCGGTGATGCCCGCGCGCTCCAGGGCGGCCTTGATGGCGATGCCGCCGAGGTCGGCGCCGGAGAAGCCCTTCAGTGAGCCGAGCAGTCGGCCCATTGGAGTGCGTGCACCTGCGACGATCACAGAAGTAGTCATGAGACGGGCCCCTTCGCGCGTCGGCCATGAGGGTGTGGGGATGCGGCTCAATGTACTGACCCGTAACCCGTGCGTCACCGGCGCCGGGGTGTGATCAGTGGCACTGTCACCCTCCAGTCAACACCGTGTCACGGCGGTCCGGGTGACATTCGCCGGCGAGGGCGGGCGGGCCGTCCGAGGGGGCGAGACTGTGAGCAGGCTCGCACCGCGGGCGGTGGCCAAGCCTCCGCCGCATGCGCTGCACTGGTGCCACCCTCGTCGACTCCCACCATGGAGGCCTCCGCCGTGCTGACCCGCATCGACCACATCGGCATCGCCTGTTTCGACCTCGACAGGACGGTCGAGTTCTACCGCGCGACCTACGGCTTCGAGGTGTTCCACAGCGAGGTCAACGAGGAGCAGGGCGTCCGCGAGGCCATGCTCAAGATCAACGACACCGGTGACGGCGGCGCGTCCTACCTGCAGCTGCTGGAGCCGACCCGCGAGGACTCCACGGTCGCCAAGTGGCTGGCCAAGAACGGCGAGGGCGTGCACCACATCGCCTTCGGCACCGCCGACGTGGACGGCGACGCCGCGGACATCCGCGCCAAGGGCGTGCGGGTGCTGTACGACGAGCCGCGGATCGGCTCGATGGGCTCGCGGATCACCTTCCTGCACCCGAAGGACTGCGGCGGTGTGCTGACCGAGCTGGTGACCTCGGCCGCTGCGGAGCACTGAGACCGGAGCGGGCCCGGGCGGAATGCGACGGACACCGTCGGATTCCGACGAACACCGACGGAAACCGACGGACACCGACGAACACCGACGAACACCGACGGAAACGGAGGGGGTCGTACCGTAACGGCCCCCTTCCCGACCCGCCGGTAACCTCGGAAAACCTCCACTCGGCCATTCCGCTGCAAGCCGGGCACACTACAATGCCCGGGTGCGCCAGAACACCGGGAGGACCGGCGAGGCGCACGGCCGAAGGCGGTCACGGACGGGGAGACCCGGACGGGCCCGCCGCAGGGGAGTCCATTGAGCGGGCACGGCTGAACAGTCGCAGGTCGGATCTGTCACCATTCTCCACTAGGCAAGAGTTCGCCCAGGAGTCCACCCGGACGAGGGAACGCGGCACCGCCGCGCGTCCGCCGCCCGCAGACTCCGACCGCGGCAGGTGCCGCGGCTGCAAGGACCAGCCGGTCCGGCCCCGCGCAGGAATCGGGGCGTCGGAACGGCCGGGTCGAGGACGCGACCAGGAGATGGATGGGACCGCGGAGTGCGGGGCAACGACCGCTACGAGGTTGAGGATCACCTCTCCCAGTTCGAGGCCGAGATGGAACGGACTCGCAAGGAGCGGGACAAGACCGTCCAGCATGCCGAGGACCTCGCCTACCAGGTGGAGGTGCTCCGGGCCAAGCTGCACGAGGCCCGTCGGCAGCTCGCGCAGCCGCGTGCCTTCGACTCCGTCTCCGGCCAGGCCGAGCAACTGCTCCGCAACGCCGAGATGCAGGCCGAGCAGCTCCGCGCGGACGCCGAGCGCCAGCTGCGCGAGTCCCAGGCGGCCACCCAGCGTCTGCTGGCCGAGGCCGCCGAACGCACTGCCCGGCTGGAGGCCGAGTTCGCCACCCGGCGCCACCAGCTGGAGGAGGAGCTCAACGAGTTCCGCCGCTCCGCCGAGCGCCACGTCAAGGAGAACGTCTCCTGGGCGGAGCAGACCCGGGCCGGCACCGAGCAGGAGGCCCAGCGCCTGCTGCAGGAGGCCCGCATCGAGGCCGAGCGGATGATGGCCGCCGCCCGCGCCGAGGCCACCGCCCTCGCCGACCAGGCCCGCGCCCAGACCGCCGCCGACGTCGACGCCGCCCGCGGCGAGGCCCAGGCCGCCGCCGAGGCCGCCCTGCACCGCGCCCAGACCGACGCCGAGCGCCTGCTGCGCGCCGCCTCCGAGCAGGCCCAGCAGGCCAGCGCCCAGGCCGAGGAGCTCCGCGGCAGCGCCGCCAACGAGGCGCAGCAGCAGCTCGCGCAGGCGCACGCCGCCGCCGAGCGCCGGCTCGCCGCCGCGCAGGCCGAGATCGGCGAACTCAAGCGCCGGGCCCTGGACGACCAGGAGCGCGCCGAGGCCGCCCTCGGCCGCGCCCAGGCCGAGATAGAACGGCTCCGCGCCGAGGCCCTCGCCGAGGCCGAGCGGGCCCGCCAGGAGGCCGCCGACCAGCTCAACGCCGCCCGCAACGCCGCCGAACGGCTGCAGGCCGAGGCCGCCGCCGCAGCCGAGCAGCGGGTCGCCGACGGCGAGGCCGCCAGCGAGCAGCGCTCGCTCACCGCCAAGGCCGAGATCGCCAAGATGGTGGCCGCCGCCACCAAGGAGGCGGAGATCATCAAGGCCGCCGCGGCGACCGCGCGGGCCGAGGCCGACGCCGCCAGGGCCGCCGCCGCCGAGGAGAGCGAGCGGCTGCGCGCCACCGCCGAGTCGGTGGCCTCCCAGCTGCGGTCCGAGGCCGAGGCGGAGATCGCCGACCTCCGGGCGGAGGCCGAGGGCGAGGTCGCCGCGCTGCGGTCCGAGGCCGA
>NZ_JAHTIK010000001.1:3169364-3170201 GCF_025655475.1 Kitasatospora sp. DSM 101779
GGCGAGGTCGCCGCGCTGCGGTCCGAGGCCGAGGCCGCCGCGCAGGCGCTGCGCGCCGAGGCCGAGGAGCGCGGCCGCGCCGACGGCGCGAAGGACGCCGCCGTCCACCTCGCCAAGGCCGCCCGCAGGGCCGAGGAGGTGCTCGCCCGGGCCACCCGGGACGCCGACACCACCCGCGAGGAGGCCGCGACCGAGGCCGACCGGCTGCGCGCCGAGGCCGCCGCCGAGGCCGACCGGCTGCGCGAGCAGGCGATGGCCGCCGTCGAGGAGGCGCAGAACGCCGCGCTCGACGACGCCGCCTCGATCCGCGAGCAGATGGAGCGGATGCACGAGGAGGCCGCCCGGCTGCGCGCCGAGGCGGAGGAGCTGCGCGCCCAGGCCGCCGCCGAGGCCGACCGGGTCCGCGGCGACGCCCGCCGCCAGGCCGTCGTGCAGATCGAGGAGTCCGCCAAGAGCGCCGAGGAACTGCTCACCCGCGCCAAGAAGGACGCGGACGAGCTGCGCGCCGGCGCCGCCACCGAGACCGAGCGGCTGCGCGCCGAGGCGAAGGACCAGGCGCTCGCCACCCAGGGCCGCGCCGAGCAGACCCTGGCCCGGGCCCGCACCGAGGCCGAGAAGCTCCTCGACGCCGCCGACCGGGAGGCCAAGGAGGCGCTGGCCGCCGCCCGCGCCGCGGCCGCCGACACCCGGACCACCGCCGAACGGGAGGCCGCCGACCTGCGCCGCGCCGCGGCCGAGGACGTGCAGCGGATGCGCGCCGACGCCGAGGAGGCCGCGCAGGCCCGCCGGGCGGAGGCCGAGGAGGCTGCCGAGGGCGTCCGCCGCGAGGCCTCCGAC
>NZ_JAHTIK010000001.1:3170471-3207686 GCF_025655475.1 Kitasatospora sp. DSM 101779
CCGCCGCGCTGCGCGAGGAGTCCCGCCGCGAGCGGGAGGCCGCCTCCGAGGGGCTGCGCCGCGAGCAGGAGGAGACCGCCGAACAGCTGGCCGCCGCCCGCGCCGCGCGGGAGGCCGCCGAGCGCGAGGCCGCCGAGCTGACCATCCGCACCGCGAGCGAGACGGCCGCCGTGCGCGACGCCGCCGAGGCCGAGGCCCGGGAGCTGCGCACCGAGGCCGCGGAGGCGCTCGACGCCGCCCGTGAGCAGGCCCGCACGCTGGCCGCCGAGGCCGCCGAGGAGCTGGAGAAGGCCCGCACCGAGGCCGAGGAGACGCTCCGCAAGGCCCGGGCCCATGCCGAGTCGCTCACCGCCGCGGCCGAGGAGGAGGCCGCCGGGATCCGCAATTCGGTCGCCGGTCTGCACGAGGCCGCTTCCCGGCAGATCGCCGAGCTGCGGGCCACCGCCGAGCGCGAGAGCAGGGAGCTGCGCGAGACGGCCGAGCGGGAGACCGCCGAGCTGCGCGAGCGGATCTCCGCCGAGCTGGCCGCCGACCGGGAGGCCGCCGCCGCCGACATCGAGCAGCAGCGTGCCGAGGCGGTCGCCTTCGACACCGCGCTGCGCGAGGAGGCCCAGAACGAGCGGGCCGCCGCCGACGCGTTCGCCGAGCAGCGACGCGCCGAGGCCGAGGCCGAGGCCCGCCGCACGCTGGCCGACGCCGAGGAGCGGGCCACCGCCGCGGTCGCCGAGGCCGAGGAGTTCTCCGCCGCGCTGCGCGCCGAGGCCGAGGAGTACGCGCTGGCCACCCGGCAGCTGGCGGACGACTACGACGCGTCCACGCGCAGCCGGGCCGACGCGTACGACATCGAGCTGCGCGAGGCCGCCGAGCTGTTCGACCGGTCCACCCGGGAGCAGGCCACCTCGGTGCTGGAGAAGGCGTTCGCGGACGCCGAGCAGCTCGGCGAGGAGGCGCAGACCTCGGCGCTGGCGACCACCGCGGCCGCCGAGGAGCAGGCGGACGCGATGGTGGCCGCCGCCCGCAAGGAGGCCGAGCGACTGGTGGCGGCCGGCGAGGCGGCCGGCCAGGCCGAGGTCGAGAAGGGCCGGTCGGACGCGGACGCGCTGCTGTCCGAGGCCCGCCGGGACTCGACCGCGATCCGTGATCGCGCCGAGGAGCTGCGCGAGCGCACCGACGCCGAGATCGAGGCGCTGCACGAGCGGGCCCGCAAGGAGAACGCGCAGGCCATGAAGTCGGCCGGCGAGCGGGTCGACGCGCTGGTCACGGCCGCGCAGGAGCAGCTCACCGAGGCCGAGGACCAGGCCGTCGCGACGGTCGCCGAGGCCGAGGAGCGGGCCGCGAAGCTGGTCGCCGCCGCCGAGGAGCGGGCCTCCGAGCTGACGTCGGAGGCCTCCGCCGAGGCGAGCAAGGTCCGGATCGCGGCCGTCCGCAAGGCCGAGGGCCTGCTGAAGGGCGCCGAGCAGAAGCTCGCCGACTCCACCGACCGCGCCGAGAAGCTGATCGAGAAGGCCGAGGCCAAGCTCACCAGTGCCGAGGAGGAGGCCGCGGGCAAGATCGAGGCCGCCGCCGAGGAGGCCGAGAAGCGGCTGCAGAAGGCGGACGAGTCCGCGTCCGAGCAGCTGCGGCTGGCCGAGGAGGAGGCCGAGCGGGTGCTCGCCGAGGCCCGGGCCGAGGCCAAGCGGATCACCGACGAGGGCAAGCGCGAACTCGACGAGCTGGTGCGGCGCCGCAAGGACATCAACACCGAGATCTCCAGGGTGCAGGACGTGCTGTCCGCTCTGGAGGCGTTCGAGGCGCCGTCGCCGGTGCAGCAGGCCAACGGGGGAAGCAAGAAGGACGGGGCGCCCCGGGCCGGGGCCGGCGTGGGCGCCCAGCGGTCGGGAGGCAATCGCCCCGGGAGCCCGCCACCCGATTGAGCGGACATTGTCCGTGACTCATCGGCATTTTGCCGATGACACTCCGATAACGTGTCAGGATTCCCTCAACCACCTCAGCGGTCTGACGACAGGAAGCCCTAATCCCCATGAGCGACAGTCACTCCCCCCACGGCTTCGACCTGGTGCGCCGTGGGTACGAGCGCGCCCAGGTCGACGAGCGGATCACCAAGCTGGTGGCCGACCGGGACAGCGCGCTGGCCCGCATCGGTGCGCTGGAGAAGCGCATCGAGGAGCTGCACCTGGAGACGCAGACGGCCCAGGCCGCGGTGACCGAGGCGGAGCCGTCCTACGCCGGCCTCGGTGCCCGGGTGGAGAAGATCCTCCGCCTCGCCGAGGAGGAGGCGAAGGACCTGCGCGACGAGGCGCACCGCGCCGCCGAGCAGCACCGCGAGCTGGCCGAGGCCGCCGCGCAGCAGGTCCGCACCGAGGCGGAGAACTACGCCAAGGACCGCAAGGCGAAGGCCGAGGACGAGGGCCTGCGGATCGTCGACAAGGCCAAGAGCGACGCGGCGCAGCTGCGGGCCGAGGCCAACAAGGACGCGCAGAACAAGCGCGAGGAGGCGGACGCCCTCTTCGAGGAGACCCGCACCAAGGCCGCGCAGGCCGCGCTGGAGTTCGAGACCAACCTCGCCAAGCGCCGCGAGCAGTCCGAGCGCGACCTGGCGGCCCGCCAGGCGAAGGCGGAGAAGCGCCTCGCGGAGATCGAGCACCGCGCCGAGCAGCTCCGCCTGGAGGCGGAGAAGCTGCGCACCGACGCCGAGCGCCGTGCCCGCCAGACGGTGGAGACCGCGCAGCGCCAGGCCGAGGACATCGTGGCCGACGCCAACGCCAAGGCCGACCGGGTCCGCAGCGAGTCCGAGCGCGAGCTGGCGGCGCTCACCAACCGCCGCGACTCGATCAACGCGCAGCTGACCAACGTCCGCGAGATGCTGGCGACGCTGACCGGTGCGGCGGTGGCCGCGGCCGGTTCGCCGTCCGACGACGGTCTGGGCGTGCCGGTGCAGCAGTCGCGCTGACGACCGTGCCGTGACAGCGGCTCCCGCCTCCGGGCGGGGGCCGCTTCGCCGTTCACCGGATGGTCGACGCTCCGTCAGTCCGAATCCGCGTGCCGTCCGCCGTCCGCGCGGGAGGCTGATCGGCCATGCGACTCACCCGTACCGCCGTGCTCGCGGCGGCCGCCCTGGCCCTGATCGCCCGGACCGCCGTCTCGGCGACCGCCTCCGCCGCGGACCTGCCCGCGCCGCACCACGACGGCGCCTGGACGTACCGCTCCCCCGCGCCGATCGGCGGCGCTCTCGCCCTCGGCGGCTTCAGCGACCTCGTCCCCGCCGACTCCTCGGGCCGGGAGTTCTGGACGGTCACCGACCGCGGGCCGAACGCCGACGCCCCGTCGGACACCGACAAGATCTTCCTGAAGCCCGACTACACCCCGCAGATCCTGCGCATCCGGCTCACCCGCGGCGGCGGCATCGAGGTCGTCCGCCGCATTCCGCTGCGGGTGCCGCACGGCCGGACCGACCCGGTCACCGGGACGCGCTTCCTGACCGGTCTGCCGCCCGCGGCGCTGACCGCGGAGCGGCCGGTCGACCTGGCGGGCAGGGTGCTGCCGAACGACCCGTACGGGCTCGACAGCGAGGGACTGGTCCGGCTGCCGGACGGCTCGTTCTGGATCAGCAGCGAGTACGGTTCCAGCCTGCTGCACTTCTCCGCAGCCGGTGTGCTGGACACCGTGCTGGTGCCGGCCGGTTCGACGTACTCGGCGCCCGGTGTGCGGGTGCTGCCGGTCCTGCCGGCCGTCGAGGCCAAGCAGAAGAACAACAAGGGCCTGGAGGGCCTGACCGTCTCCGCGGACGGCCGCACGCTGTACGCGGCGCAGCAGACCCAGCTGTCCAACCCGGACTCGAAGGCGGCGAAGAAGTCGCTGGTGCAGCGGGTGTTCCGGATCGACGTGTCGCGCACACCGCGGCTGACCGGCGAGTTCACCTTCGCGCGGGAGGCGGACAGCGCCACCGACGGCGGCTGGGCGACCTCGGCGATCGACTGGCTGGGCCCGGACCGGCTGCTGGTGGAGGAGCGGGACGCGCTGCGGCCGACGGTGCACACCCGGCTGTTCGAGGTGGACTTCCGGTCGGCGACCGACCTGCACGGCACCCGCTGGGACGACCCGGCGACCGTGCCGGCGCTGGAGCTGGACCCGTCGGCGGTGGTGCCGGGCAGCAAGCGGCTGGTCTTCGACGCGGCGTCGGCCGGCCTCGCCAACGGCAAGATCGAGGGTGTCGCGCTGCTGCCGGCGCAGCGGGGCGCGGTCGAGCTGTTCCTGGTCGGGGACAACGACTTCGGCGTGGACTCGGTGAAGGACGGCGCGGTGGTGCCGAACAACGCGGTCAGCCGGGTCGACCGGTACACCCTGCCGGCCGGCACGCTCTCGCTGTCGCGGCGGTGAGCCGCGGGCCGGGGCGGGTGCGCTGAGCCCGCCCCGCCCCGCCCCGGCCCGGTGGGCGGACTCAGCCGCGGACGCGGCGCAGCAGGTCGCGGACGGCGGCGTTGAAGGTCTCCGGGGCCTCCAGCGAGCTGAGGTGGCCGACCGAGGGGATGACGGTGAGTTCGGCGTCCGGCAGGGCGTCGGCCATCAGGCGGGCCTCGGCGAGCGGGGTGACGGCGTCCGCCTCGCCGACGATGACCGCGGCCGGGACGCGGACGCCGCGCAGCACCTCCAGGGAGTCGCCGCGGGCGGCCATGGCGCGCTGGGCCCAGGCGACGGCGCGCGGCGGGGCCTCGGCGATCATCGCGCGGACGTGGGCGGTCAGCGCGGGGTCGGTGGCGGGGCCGAGCAGGCCGTCCTCGATCTTCTCGTCGGCGAGGATCTGGACGCTGTCGCGGGCCTCGACGGCACGGGCGATCCGCTCGCGGTTGGCGCGGGCCCGGTCCGCGTCGGGGGTGGCCTTGGTGTCGGCGAGGAGCAGTCCGGCGAGCCGGTCGCCGTGGCGGCGGGCGAAGGCCATGGCGACGTAGCCGCCCATGGACAGGCCGCCGACGACGGCCCGCTCCAGGCCGGCCGTGTCCAGCAGCCGGGCGACGTCGTCGGCGACGGCGTCCAGCGAGGGCTCGTCCCGGCCGAGCGGGGCGCCGCCGAAGCCGCGCTGGTCGGGGACGATCACCCGGGCGGCCTCGCCGGCGGGGCCGGGCAGCCGCTCCAGCTGGCAGGCCCACATCCGGGCGGAGAGCGGGAAGGCGTGCAGCAGGACGATCGGGGTCCCGGTGCCGTTCTCGTGCGCGGCCGGCGCGCTGGGGAGGCTCATGCAGCCACCGTATTGCGGCTCGCCGAGGGGACGCAGCCACCGCAACCGTATGTCCCTTTTGTCATAGCCTGACGAGGACTGAGGGAGCGGACATGATCGAGTTGCACGGGCTGACGAAACGCTACGGCGACACGCTGGCCGTGGACGGGCTGAGCTTTGCGGTCCCGCGCGGCGTGGTGACCGGCTTCCTGGGCCCGAACGGCGCGGGGAAGTCCACCACGATGCGGATGATCCTCGACCTGGACCGACCGACGGCCGGGCGGGTCACCCTGGACGGCCGCCGGTACGGACAGCTCGCCGAACCGCTCCGCTACATCGGCGCGCTGCTGGAGGCGAAGGCCGTCCACCCGGGCCGTACCGCCCGCGACCACCTGCTGTGGATGGCGCAGAGCAACCGGATCCCCACCCACCGGGTCGACGAGGTGCTCGAACTGGTCGGCCTGAGCGCGGTCGCCCGCAAGCGGTCCCGCGGCTTCTCGCTCGGCATGAGCCAGCGCCTGGGCATCGCCTCGGCCCTGCTCGGCAACCCGGAGATCCTGATGTTCGACGAGCCGGTGAACGGGCTCGACCCGGAGGGCATCGTCTGGATCCGCACCCTGATGAAGGGCCTGGCCGCGGAGGGCCGGACGGTGTTCGTCTCCTCGCACCTGATGAGCGAGATGGCGCTGACCGCCGACCACCTGGTGGTGATCGGCCGCGGCCGGCTGCTCGCCGACCTGCCGATGGCCGACTTCATCAAGCAGAACTCGCGCTCGGCCGTGCGGGTGCGCACCCCGCAGCCCGAACTGCTGCTGGACGTCCTGCACCGGGCGGGCCTGCACGCCGATCCCGGCCCTGACGGCTGCTACGAAGTCCCGGACGGCGACCTGGCCTTCCTCGGCGAACTCGCCGCGGACCACCGGATCACCCTGCACGAGCTGAGCCCGCAACAGGCCTCCCTGGAGGAGGCGTTCATGCAGATGACCTCGGAGTCGGTCGAGTACCACGCCGGCTCGGCGCGCCCGGTCGGCCCGGCCGGGGCCGCGGTGGACGGCTCCCCCGCCGCACCGTCCGCACCGCCCGCGCCGGCCTGGGGCTCCGACTGGCAGGCCCGCGGCAAGCAGAAGGAGAACTGAGATGGCCGCGTTCCCCGCGATCCTGCAGTCCGAGTGGACGAAGCTGCGCACCGTCCGCTCCACGGTCTGGACGCTCGGGCTCGCCTTCGTCGTCACGCTCGGCCTCGGCGCGCTGATCTGCACGCTGGCCAACAACAACTTCGCCGACTTCGCGCCGAAGAACGCCCCGTTCGACGCGACCGGCACCGCGTTCGCGGGGATCATCCTGGGCGAGATCGCCATGGTGGTCTTCGGGGTCCTGGCGGTCGGCAACGAGTACAGCAGCGGCATGATCCGGGTGTCGCTGGCGGCCGTGCCGCAGCGGGCCACCCTGCTGATCGGCAAGGCCGTGGTGATCGCGCTGGCGGCCTTCGCGGTGTCACTGGCCACCGTCTTCATCACCTTCTTCACCGGCCAGGCCCTGCTCGGCGGCCACAGCACGGAGATCACCGAGCCGCACGTGCTGCGCGCGGTGTTCGGCGCCGCCGGCTACCTGACGATGATCTGCCTCTTCTCGGCCGGGGTCACCGCGATGCTGCACAACCAGACGCTAGCCCTGGGCGTGCTGGTGCCGTTCTTCTTCCTGTTGTCGCCGATCCTCGGCGCGGTGCCGAAGGTGAAGACGGTCGCCCACTACTTCCCCGACTACGCGGGCCAGCGGATGCTGCTGGTCTACCAGGAGCACAACCAGCCGTTCGGCCCCGGCGCGGGCTTCCTCATCTGCCTCACCTGGACCCTGGCCGCCCTCGCCGGCGGCGTCCTGGTCCTGCGCACCCGCGACGCCTGACCCGCGATCACCTCAGCGGCGCGCAAGGGCCACCCCGGGGGCACCGCAGGGCCACTCCGGGGCGCGTGGGAGGCACCTGTGCGCCTTGGCGACGTGCTCTAGTAGCGCGGGGCTCCACGCCCCCGCTGGATGCCCGCGCCACGGCGCTCCCTGGCGCCCCAGCAGGCGCGGTGCCAGTGCCGGCGGTCCTCCACCCCGGGACCGTGGTCCGGCCAGGCGACGACGTGGCCGACGCCGGGCGGGATCTCCTGGTCGCAGCCGGGGCAGCGGTAGTGGCGGCCCTGCGAGCCGGCGACGGTCTGCACGACCCAGTCCTCGCCGCGGTAGCTCTCGACGCGGCGCAGCGAGCCGCCGAGCGGGGCCGCCGGGGCGTCCTCGCGGGGGGCGGAGCTCTTCTCACGATTGCGACGCGGCGACACGCCGAACCACCTCTCGGACCGGGCACGGGAACCCCTCCAGGGTACGGGCCGCCGCACCGCCCTCCGGGCCCCTATCACGACATCCGCGCGATCTCCGGTGTTTTGGGTGAGATCCACCCGTTCTCCTGGGAAATTGGTGAAACGGCGTGCCTTTGGCACATGACATCGGCTACTCACGTGGTGAGACAGCGGGGTTCGCAGTCCCTGCGCACCCCCGAGGAGGCACCCGATGACCAAGACCAGCCAGCGGCCCGACACCGACCAGCAGCCCGGCCCCGGGGGTGGGCCGGCTCCGGCGACGGCCCTGCTGCCCCGTCCCGCGGCCACCGACCGGATCGCGGTCGGCGCGTTCCTGCTCTCCGCGCAGTTCCCCGGGCAGGGCCACGGCGAGGCGCTGGCCCGCACGGTGGACGCGGCCGTCGCCGCGGAACGGGCCGGCCTGGACGCGGTCTGGCTGGCGGAGCACCACTTCGTGCCGTACGGCGTCTGTCCGGACGCCGCGACGCTGGCCGGGCTGCTGCTGGGGCGGACGCGGCGGATCGGCGTCGGCACCGCGGTCAGCGTGCTGTCCACGGCGCACCCGGTGGCGCTCGGCGAGCGGGCTGCGCTGCTGCACCTGGTCTCCGGCGGCCGGTTCACGCTCGGGGTGGGCCGCGGCGGTCCGTGGATCGACCTCGACGTCTTCGGCGCCGGTGTGGACGCCTACGAGTCGGGCTTCCCGGAGCGTCTGGACCTGCTGCTGCGCTGGCTGCACGGCACCCGGGTCGGGGCGGACGGGCCGCAGTTCTCGTTCCCGGAGGTGGCGGTGGTGCCGCGGGCCTCCGAGCCGCTCCGCCCGGCCGGGCTCGCGGACTGGCTCGGCCTCGCCGGACCCGAGGCGGAGGCGGACCTGCTACGGCACTTCCCCCGGCAGCGC
Organism: Kitasatospora sp. DSM 101779; assembly: GCF_025655475.1. Classification (GTDB taxonomy): domain Bacteria; phylum Actinomycetota; class Actinomycetes; order Streptomycetales; family Streptomycetaceae; genus Kitasatospora. The sequence continues at coordinate 3,178,921 of NZ_JAHTIK010000001.1, forward strand.
CAGGAGGCGGGCGGGCGCCCTCGGTCCGGGCCGCCGGTGGTGATGGCCTGCACCTCGCCCACCGGGGTGCGCACGGCCGCCGAGAGAGGCCTGCCGATGCTGCTCGGCATGCACTCGGGCGACGAGGACAAGCAGCAGATGCTGGCCGCCTACCGGGAGGCCTGGCGGGCCTGCGGGCGCGGCGAGGAGCAGCTCGTGCGGGTCGAGCGGGAGCACGTCGCGGCGGGCGTGGTGCAGGTGGCCGACCGGACGGCGGTGGCCCGGGCGGACCTGTTGCGGTCGATGCCGGGCTGGTTCGAGTACGGGCTCGGCGCGCACCGCACGGTCGACGGGCGGGAACGCCGGATGCGCGACCCGCGCGCGTACACCGAGCTGCTGTGCGACCTGCACGCGGTGGGTACGCCGCGGCAGTGCGCGGACCGGCTGCTGGCGACCGCCGAGTGCACCGGGATCCGCCGTTTCGCGCTGCTCGCCGAGGGCTCCGGCGACCGTGAGGCGACCTTGCACAACATCGAGCGGCTCGGCTCGGAAGTCCTCCCCGAACTGGGCTGACGGCGGGTTCCCGGACAGCCGACGGGGCCGGCCGGTGCGGTCCCGGCCGGCCCCGTCGGCCGGTGTCAGCAGTCGCGCAGCTCGGGCGACTGGTTGAGCAGCTGGGCCCGGACGGACGTGAAGCGCGCGTGCCGCTCCTCGTTCGCCTCGGACGGGGTGAAGACCGCCACCCGGTGGCAGTTCTGGAACGCCAACCGCACGCCGAAGTGCCGCTGGAGGGCGCCCCGGATCGCGTCGCTGGCCATCGCGCGCAGCAGCTGGCCGCGGGCCTGCTCGCTGGGCGGCGGGACGTGGTTGTCGGCGAAGTCGGTGCCGTCGACCTTCGTCTGGGCGACCAGCGAGCTGATCAGCTCCCAGGCGTACGGGAGGGAGGTACGGACGCAGTCGACGAACTCCCTCTCGTCGACCTCGCCTCTCTCGGCCTTCTCGAGCAGGGCCGGTGAGACGTCGAGCGACATTGGGTTCTCCTCTCGCGGTCCACCGCGGCGCGGCCCGCCGGGGTGGTCTTGCGGTTGGTGCGGTCGTGCTCGGTGGTGCGGTCCTGCTCGGTCCGTGCACGCGAACCGGCCGCCACCGCCGCCGACCTGACGATCGGTCGGAGTGACGATGGATCAGTCCGCGCCCGGGGAGCCCGGCGCGGGCGCCGCGGGAGCGGTGGTGACGGTGGGCGGGTGGCATCCGGGCGCACCACCGCCGCGCGGGCGTGCGCCGGCGCGGCAGCGTGCGGTCGCGCAGGACGACGGACGCTCACACCAGGGTGACAGGCGATTGCTCAGTGCGACGAGCTAATGCGTCGAATACCATCGGAATCGGTGCCGCAGCGGCCAGATTGGCCGGATCGTGTCGCAGCGTTCATCGCGAGTCTCCGTCCCCGTGGGTCGGCTCCCGCCGGGCGGAGGCCGCGTGCACGGCGTGTGACCGTGCGGACACCATGGTTCGCCGGATGCGCGAATTCTTCACCCCGTCCTCGCGGAATCGCATCAACTGGCCCCGGTGGGCTAGCGTGGTCGACCGTGCGTCTCGTAATTGCCCGCTGCTCCGTCGACTATGCCGGACGGCTCTCCGCCCACCTCCCGTCCGCCACCCGCCTCATCCTGGTGAAGGCCGACGGGAGCGTCAGCATCCACGCCGACGACCGCGCCTACAAGCCGCTGAACTGGATGTCGCCGCCCTGCACCCTCAAGGAGGCCGACGGCACCTGGACGGTGGTCAACAAGGCCGGCGAAAAGCTGATCATCACGCTGGAGGACGTCCTCCACGACTCCTCGCACGACCTGGGCGTCGACCCCGGTCTGGTGAAGGACGGCGTCGAGGCGCACCTGCAGGAGCTGCTCGCCGACCGCATGGAGGTCCTCGGCGCCGGCTGGTCGCTGATCCGCCGCGAGTACCCGACCGCGATCGGCCCGGTGGACATCCTCTGCCGCGACGCGGACGGCGCCACGGTGGCCGTGGAGATCAAGCGCCGCGGCGAGATCGACGGCGTCGAGCAGCTCACCCGCTACCTCGAACTCCTCAACCGGGACCCGCTGCTGGCCCCGGTGAAGGGCGTCTTCGCCGCCCAGGAGATCAAGCCGCAGGCCCGTGTCCTCGCCACCGACCGCGGCATCGGCTGCGTCGTGCTCGACTACGACGAGCTGCGCGGCATCGACGACGACAAGCTGAAGCTGTTCTAGGCCGCCGCCCTCCCCGTCCCGGGAGGGCTTCCCCCTGGCGGGCGTCCCCGTGCTACGGCGTCGAGGGACTGCCCGAGGGGTCGGCGGTCGGCGACGGGCTGGCGCTGCTGGTCGGCGACGCACTGGTCGGCGGCGGCGACGTGGTCGTGCTGGTGCCCGTCGTCGGGGTCTTGCTGGTCTGGCCCGGGGCGGGCGCGGTGGTCCTGGTCGCGGTGGGCTTGCGGGTGCCGGTGGTGCTCGCCGAGGCGGACGCCGACTCGGAGGCCGAGGCCGAGACCGACGCCGAGGGGCTCTCGGACGGGCTGTCGCTCGGCGCGGCCGTCGGGGAGCCGGAGGCGGTGGCGGGCAGGTCGTCGCCGAGGGAGCTGTCGTCCACCGAGGTGCCGGGCGAGGTGCGGCCGGTGCCCGCGGAGTCCTCGCCGCCCGCGTTGAGCCCGATCGCGGTGCCCAGCACGCCCAGCGCGACCACGGCAGCCGCCGCGGCGATCGCGGCCCGCTTGGCGTCCGACCCCTTCTTCGCCGCGGCGAGCCGCCAAGGGGCCTTGGCGATGGCCCTGATGACGGGTCGTCGGCCGACGCTCGGCAGTTCCTCGCCGGCGGGCAGCTGGCGGGCCTCCGACTTCAGCAGGTCCAGCATCCGCCGTCCGGCGGCCCCGGAGCTCGGGTCTCCGAACGCGGCCCGCAGCGCGACCGCGGACTCCAGTTCGGCGAGCGCCCGCTGGTCCGAGTGCACGCACAGCGCGAGCACGCCGAGCTCGTGGTGGAACCAGGCCTCCTCGGCGGTGGCGCGCAGCACCCGGGCGGCCTCCAGGCCGAGCTTGAGGACGCGCTCCCAGGCCCCCCAGCGCAGCGACAGGGCCAGTGCGGGGGCGGCCGCACGGGCGAGCCGCAGCACGGCCTCCGGGCGGTCGGCGGCCCGGTCGGCGAGCAGGGCGCCGACGAGGACCTCCGCCTCGGCGGAGATCTGCTCGGTGGTGACCGAGCCGTGCCCGACCCACCAGGAGAAGTGCTCGGCGGCGCCGTAGGCGACCGTGCCGGGGTCGAAGCGGCCGGCGAGGAGCTCGGGGACGCCGGTGGTGAGCCTGTGGTGGCCGCCGACGGACACCGCGAGGCCGGCGTCGACGAGTTCGCGCAGGGCACTCTCGCCGAGTCCGACGTCGATCAGGGCCGGCAGGTGCGGGGCGGTCGGGCACTCGCCGCCGAAGGCCAGCGCCAGCCGCAGTACGGCCTGAGCGGATTCGCTGAGCCCCTCGGCGAGCCGGACGGCGGGCGCCGCGCTCTCCGCGACGGTCGGCAGCGGGACGGTACGCCGCAGCTCGCCCTCCAGGACGGCCGGGTCGTCCGGGTCGGCGATCTCCTTGACCAGGCCGAAGACGTTGTGGCGGTCCTCCTGCGCGGCGACCAGGGTGTCCACCGAGACGTCGCGCTGGCGGAGCAGGGCGGCGGCCTGGACGAAGCGCAGCGGCAGGCCCTCGGACTCGAACCAGAGGTCGACCGCCCAGGCACGTTCGGTCTCGTCGAGCTGACGGCCCGCCAGGCGGCCGGCCAGCGTCAGACAGGCGGACTTGGCGAGGCCTGCGACGGGGTGGTCCTCCATCCGCAGGCCGGGCGTGAGCAGCGGGCTGCCGGGCGGCACGGTGGCGATGAAGGCGCAGTCGGGGGCGGCGTCGAGGAGTTCGCCGAGCTCCTCGTCGTCGACGTCCAGGTCGTCGATCGCGACGACGGCGCCGACCTGGGAGAGCAGGGACGCCAGGGCGCGGCGGTCGGGCCGGTAGCCGGGGGCGTGGTGGGTCGCGGCGAACAGGTCCTGCAGCAGGTCGGCGCCGGTGCGGTGGTGACCGCTGAGCCGGACGACGCCGTCCGGGGCGATCCCGGCCGCGGCGTCGGCGACGGCGGCGAGCAGGGTGCTGCGGCCCGAGCCGGCCTGGCCGACGAGACGGATGGAGCGGCCCTCGGAGAGTGCCGCGACGAGCCGGGCGATGTCGTCCTCGCGGTCGAGCAGCGGCAGGTCGGCGGCGGCGCTGCCCATGGCGAGCGGGCCGACGGCGGGGCTGGGACCGAGCTCGGGCCGGTCCTGGCGGCGGTCGCGGACGCGGCGCGGCTCCGGGCGCCAGCCGTCCGGGCAGGGGCGGGCCTCAGAGCCGTCCGGGCCTCCGACGGCCAGCAGCAGGTCTCCGGAGACGACCTCGCCGGTGCGGGGGCGAGCGCCTTCCTGCCCGAAGTCACCGGTCGGCTGTCCCACGTTCGTGCTCCGCCCCATGGTCGGCCGCCGGGCTCGTGCCGGACGGCGTCGGACGGCCGCTCACCGGGTCGAGTCCCGCGCGGCCGTGCTTGTGAGCGCAGACTTTTCCACACTCGACGCGTGCAGCACAGACCGGTACCCCCAAGTAACGTTTCGGGTGGTCGCGCAAGGGGGCGCCGGGGCCGTCAGGACCGGGCGACGGGGCCGGCGGGACGGGCCCGCGGGGTCAGGCGGTCGGCAGGATCAGCGGCCCGGCGGGGAGGCTCCCGAGGGCGGGCATCGAGGTGCCGTAGGCGTCGGGGACGGTGCCCTCGACGGCGAGGATGCGGTGCAGCCGGGTCGCGACGAGCAGCCGCTGCAGCTGGGCGGGGACGTGCCGCAGGACGAGGCGGCGGCCGATGCGGCCGGCCCGCCGGTGGGTGCCCATGATGACGCCGAGGCCGGTGGCGTCCCAGAACTCCAGTCGGCCGAGGTCGAGCACCAGGTCGCCCTGGCCGCCGTCGACGGCGGCGTGCAGGACGGCACGGGCGTCGGCGGCGCTGCGCACATCGAGCCGGCCCTCGATGGCCAGACCGCTGTGGTCGCCGGTGATGCGCACGCTCTCCTCCTCCGCTCGCCGTTCGGGTGTCCCGGGGCCCGGGCCGGCCGGGCGTACGTGGACGCCGCGCACCGGGGGCCGCGCCGGTATCCCCCTCGTCTGACGGTCAACCAACTCCGCAGGTTTCTCCCCTTCGGCGGAGTGCGTGGCAACTTCACCCGTCCGAGGGAATATACGCAGGAACTCCCCATACCTACGCTCGATTACCGCCCAAATCACCCGTCTGCGGCAGCATCGTGAGCAAACTCACCCGCGCGGGTGCGCCGTTGTGAGGGCCGGGTCACACGGGGGGTGTCGCCGCCCCGTTCCGGCGACCCGGCCCCGGCGTTCAGTCCTCGTAGGGGTAGAAACCGCGGCCGCTCTTGCGCCCGAGATCGCCGGCGGTGACCATGCGGGCCATCACCTCCGGGGCGGCGAACTTCTCGTCCTGGGTCTCGGCGTAGATGTTGCGGGCCGCGTTCACCAGGATGTCGACGCCGGTGAGGTCGGCGGTCTGCAGCGGGCCCATCGGGTGGCCGAAGCCGAGCCGGCAGGCGGTGTCGATGTCCTCGGCGGTGGCCACCCCGGACTCGTACAGCCGGGCGGCCTCGACGACCAGGGCGGTGATCAGGCGGGTGGTGATGAAGCCGGCGACGTCGCGGTTGACCACCACGACCTCCTTGCCGACGCCCTCGGCGTAGGCGCGGGCGGCGGCCAGCGTCCCGTCACTCGTCTTGTATCCGCGGACCAGCTCGACCAGGCGCATCAGCGGCACCGGCGAGAAGAAGTGGACGCCGACGACGCTCTCCGGACGGGAGGTAGCGGCGGCGATCCGGGTGATCGGGATGGCCGAGGTGTTGGTGGCGAGGACGGCACCGTCCTTGGCGATCTTGTCGAGCTCGCGGAACACGCCCTCCTTGACGTCCAGCCGCTCGAAGACCGCCTCGACGACGATGTCGGCCTCGCCGGCCGCACCCAGGTCGGTGGTGGTGGTGATCCGGCCGAGCGCCGCCTCCGCCTCCTCGGCGGTCATCCGGCCCTTGCCCACGAACTTCTCGTACGAGGCCCGGATGCCGTCGAGGCCTCGCTGCAGGGCGGCCTCGGTGACGTCCCGCAGCACCACCGGGTGTCCGGCCTGCGCCGAGACCTGGGCGATGCCGGCGCCCATCAGGCCCGCGCCGATCACGGCGATCCGCTGGGTGGATGCGTTGCTCATGGCAGGGTCTCCCGAGTCCTGGTGGGCGCCCGTCGCCGGCGGTGGCCGGGGGACGCTGGGCCGGGCGCGGTCAGGGCGGGGGCCTCCCCCGGAGCCGCGCCGCTCACGGCCCGTGACTCTAATGCCCCCGGCCGCCGAACGGTGAGAATGTGGAGTGTGATCTGTACCCGACGGCTGAAGGGTTTGGCGCGATGACCGCGGTGCACCCGCTGCTGGCCCTCCTGATCGGCCTGGGGTTGACCGGGGTGCTGGTGCTGCTGCTGCGCTGGACGTACGGGCGCGGGCGCTCCCTGGTGGCCCGCCGGCCGCACGCCGGGAACCCGGACGAGTACGGGCTGCTGGTCAGCGTCGCCGCGCCGGCCGACCCGGACGAGGCCCTGCGGATGTCGGCGCTGCTCACCGCCGAGGGGGTGCGGCACACCCTGGTGGAGACCAGCGCGGGCCCGCGGCTCATGGTGTGGCCGGACGACTCCGCGAAGGCCCGGCAGGCGCTCGACCGCCGCTGACGGCCCGTCACCGCGCCGCCGGGCCGCCCCCGGGCCCGGCCGCCCGCCCCGGCCCGTCGACGGGCAGGATGCCCAGCTCCTGGGCCAGCACGGCGGCCTGCACCCGGCTGCGCAGCGCGAGCTTCCCGAGGATCCGGCTGACGTGCGTCTTGGTGGTGCCCTCGGCCGTGCCGAGCCAGTCGGCGATCTGGGCGTTGGACAGCCCGGCGCCCAGGCAGGCCAGCACCTCCCGTTCTCGGCCGGTCAGCTCGGCGACCGCGGCCCGGGCCTCCGCGGTGTCCCGGCCGGCGGGCCGCGCGAAGGCCGAGATCAGCCGACGGGTCACCGAGGGCGCCAGCATGCCGTCGCCGCGGGCGACGGTACGGATGCCCTCGATCAGCCCCTCCGCGTCGACGTCCTTGAGCAGGAAGCCGGCGGCGCCCGCCCGCAGCGCGCCGTAGACGTAGTCGTCGAGGTCGAAGGTGGTCAGCACCAGCACCCGCGCGGCATCCGCCGCGACGACCTGCCGGGTGGCCTCCACACCGTCCAGCCGGGGCATCTGAATGTCCATCAGCACCACGTCGGGGCGCAGCTCCAGCGCCATCCGGACGGCCGCCTCGCCGTCCGCGGCCTCGCCGACCACCTCGATGTCCGGCTCGGCCCGCAGGATCATCACCAGTGCGGCCCGCACCGCCGCCTGGTCCTCCGCGACCAGCACCCTGACGGTCATCCGTCCGCCCCCCTCGTCTCGCGCGGGAGCACCGCCCGCACCCGCCAGCGGCCGTGCCGCGGCCCCGCCTCGAAGTCCCCGCCCAGCAGCTCGGCGCGCTCCCCCATCCCGACCAGCCCCGCCCCTGCGCCGTGCAGCGCTCGGCCGGCGACGTCCTCACGGTACGGACTGTCGACGGCGATCACCACGTCCGCGGCCCGGTAGTCCACCTTCAGCCGGACGGTGCCGGGGGCGGCGTGCTTGACCGCGTTGGTCAGCGACTCCTGGACGATCCGGTAGGCGGCCAGCTCCAGTGGGGCGGGCAGCTCGCCCGGCTCGCCGGAGGCCGCCGCCTCGAAGGCGAGGCCGGCGCCCTGCCCGACCGCCCTGGCCCGGTCCAGCAGCGCGTCCAGGGCGGCGAGCCGCGGTGCGGCGTACGACTCCTCGCCGCTCTCGCCCACCGTGAGCGGACCCGCCGGGGCGCCCCGCCGCAGCAGGCCGATCATGCGGCGCATCTCGGCCAGCCCCTGGACGCCGTTCTCCCGGATGACCGCCAGCGCGGCGACCACCGGGTCGTCCGCCGGACGGTCCTGGCGGCGGGCGACGGACTGCGCCCCGGTGGCGTGGATGGCGATCGCCGACAGGTGGTTGGCGATCACGTCGTGCAGCTCGCGGGCCATCCGGGCGCGCTCGGCGGAGACCGCGGCCCGGCGGTCCATCTCGGCGAGCAGCGCGGTCTGCTCGGCGCGCAGCCGCTCCGCCTCGGCGCGGTCCTGGTGCCGGCGGAGCAGGTCGGCCGTCCACACCGGGGCGAGGAAGATCAGCCCGCAGAAGCCGGCCACCAGCAGGGCGTCGGGCACGTGGGCGTACAGCGCGGTCAGCCCGGACAGCACCAGGGTGGTGGCGCCGCCGGTCAGGTGCAGCACCTTCGCCATCCGCGGCGGGCCGTAGAGCACCGCCGCGTACAGCAGGTCGGTGTACATCACCAGGGTGGCGAGCAGCGAGCCGCCGAAGATGCCGGCCGCGAGGACGAGGCCGCCGAGCGAGACCGTCCAGATCGGCCGGGTGCGCCGGAACAGCTCCAGCGCGGCCATCGCGAACAGCGGCAGCGCCGCCGCCCAGCGCGGCACGCTGTCGCTGCGGTCGTAGGCGCCGAACGCGATCAGCACCAGGCCGCCGCACAGGCCGGCCAGGGCGATGAGCGCGTCGTGCCGGCGCGGGGTGAGGGTCACGGCACCATCCCACCATCCGCCGCGGGCACCGGTGCCGACCTGGGGGAGGAACCCGCCGTACATCGAAGGTCGCACCGGGGGTCACCCTCGGCGACGACGCGCGGGCGCCGGGTGCGCGACAGGCTGGACGGCATGGTGTCCCTGATCGTCGCCGGTGAGATCGGCTTCTGGGTGGTGCTGGCCGTCGCGCTCGCGGTCCGGTACGGGCTGCGGCTGCGCCGGACGGGCGCCGTCCTGCTGATGCTGCTGCCGGTGGTGGACCTGGCGATCCTCGCGGCGACCGTCGCCGACCTGCGCGGCGGCGAGGTCGCCGACTGGACGCACGGGCTGGCCGCGAGCTACGTCGGTTTCTCGGTCGCCTACGGCCACTCCCTGGTGCGGTGGGCGGACGGCCGCGCCGCCCACCTGCTCGCCGGCGCACCTCGCCCGGCCGGGCCGCCGAAGTACGGCTCGGCGAGGGCCGCCCACGAGTGGCGGATGTTCGCCCGCACCCTGGTGGCCGCCGTCCTGACCGTCGTCCTGATAGCCGCCGTCCAGTGGCTGGTCGGCGACGCCGATCGCACCGACGGCCTGGACTCCTGGTACCCGCGGATGGCCCTGGTCGTCGGCATCAACCTGGCGATCGCCACCAGCTACACCGTCTTCCCCAAGCGCGAGCCCGGCACCGCACCGGACCGCCGCTCCTGAAAGGCCCGGGCCGGTGTCCCTACCGGTTCTCGCCCGGCACCCACAGGACGTCGCCGATCTCCTTGTTGGCCGTGCGGGCCAGGATGAAGAGCAGGTCCGACAGCCGGTTGAGGTACTTGGCGGTGAGCGGGTTGACGGTGTCGCCGTGCACCTCGATCGCCGTCCAGGTCGACCGCTCGGCCCGCCGCACCACCGTGCAGGCCAGGTGCAGGTGGGCCGCCCCCGCGGTGCCGCCGGGCAGGATGAAGCTGCGGAGCTTCTCCAGCCCGGCCAGGTAGTGGTCGCAGTCGGTCTCCAGCCGGTCGATGTACCCCTGTTCGACCCGCAGCGGCGGGTACTCGGGGTTCTCCACGACCGGGGTGGCGAGGTCGGCGCCGACGTCGAAGAGGTCGTTCTGGATCCGCGTCAGCACCGCGGACACGTCGGCCGGCAGCCCGCCGACCGCCAGGGCCACGCCGATCGCGGCATTGGCCTCGTTGGTGTCGGCGTACGCGATCAGCCGCGGGTCGGTCTTGGTGGTGCGGCTCATGTCGCCGAGGGCGGTCGTGCCGTCGTCGCCGGTGCGGGTGTAGATGCGCGTCAGGTTCACCATGGCCGCAGCCTAGCGCCGACGCGGGGCGCCTGTTAGGCGGTGTTAACCAGCCCACACGCCACCGGGTCAGGCGACGTTGACCCTCTGCCCGGGCGGGGCCGCCTCGAGCCAGGCGAGGAAGCCGGTGAGGGCGTCCTCGCTCATCGCGAGCTCCAGCGGGGCGCCGTCGTGCAGACATCGCAGCACCACCGAGCCGGAGAGCAGGGCCAGTTCCTCCTGGCCCTCCGGATAGCGCCGGCCGAGGACCTCGATCTCGGTGCGCGGCAGGACGCGTCGCGGCCGCGGGGCGTAGGAGAAGACGCGGAACCACTCGATGGAGTCGCCGCTGTACCGCCCGATACCGAAAACCCACCCCTTGCCGTCGGTCGGGTGGACCGGGGCCGGGGTGGGTTGGCCGTTCTCGTCGAGGTCGGGCTGCGTCGAGGCGTCGGCGGGCATTTTGAGCCGGAGACTGCAGTCGAACGTGCCGCCTACTCGCTGGATGACGCGGCGGCGTACCGCGAACGCCATCAGTCCGACCACGGCGGCGGCGACGATCGCCGCGCACACCACAAGGGCGAGGACCATGCTCACCGACCTCCTCGCTCCTGCGTTCCCCGTGACGGCCGTGTCACCGGCCGCCCTGTCCTACCAACTGATACGACAGTCCCGGGGTCACGCTTCCGCGTCCCCGGGACCGTCGGTCGACCCCGCTCTCAGGGTCGGGTGCTCAGGCGTGGGCCTTGAGACCGCGCGCCGCCACCAGGCGGACCTCCGCACGGCGCTCGGCGTGCGCGTCGAGCTCCGACTGCGCGTTCTCCAGCGCGCGCTGGGCACGGGCGATGTCGATCTCGTCCGCCAGCTCGGCCACCTCGGCGAGGATGGAGAGCTTGTTGTCGGCGAAGGAGATGAAACCGCCGTGCACCGCGGCGAGGACCGTCCCGCCGTCGGTGGTGCGGATGGTGACCGGACCGCTCTCCAGCACGCTCAGCACCGGGGTGTGACCGGGCATGATGCCGGTGTCACCGGAGGCCGTACGGGCGACAACGATGGTGGCCGCACCGGACCACACCTTGCGGTCGGCTGCGACCAGCTCGACGTGCAGCTCAGCCAACGTGGGCTCCTAGGCTCTTGAAACCGTCGATTACTCGATGGTTTCGGTAAGAATAACGGGCCCGCACCCCTGTCATGAAACCAGGGACACGGAGATGACCGGGATCACAGCCGCTGTGCGCCGTGAGGGGTGGCCCCCGGGAGACGGGGACCACCCCTCACAGTCACTCGGCCATCACGTCGGCCTGATTACTTCTTCGCCAGCTCGGCAGCGTTCTTCTCGAGGTCCTCGATGCCACCGCACATGAAGAAGGCCTGCTCCGGGACGGAGTCGTACTTGCCGTCCGCGATCGCGTTGAAGGCCTCGATGGTCTCCGACAGCGGCACGGTCGAGCCGTCGACGCCGGTGAACTGCTTCGCCACGTAGGTGTTCTGCGAGAGGAAGCGCTCGATGCGGCGGGCGCGGTGGACGGTGATCTTGTCCTCCTCGCTCAGCTCGTCGATGCCGAGGATCGCGATGATGTCCTGGAGGTCCTTGTACTTCTGGAGGATCCCCTTGACGCGCACCGCGGTGTCGTAGTGGTCCTGCGCGATGTAGCGCGGGTCCAGGATGCGGGACGTGGAGTCCAGCGGGTCGACGGCCGGGTAGATGCCCTTCTCCGAGATCGGGCGCGACAGAACGGTGGTCGCGTCCAGGTGGGCGAAGGTGGTGGCCGGCGCCGGGTCGGTCAGGTCGTCCGCGGGGACGTAGATCGCCTGCATCGAGGTGATCGAGTGACCGCGGGTCGAGGTGATGCGCTCCTGCAGGAGGCCCATCTCGTCGGCCAGGTTCGGCTGGTAGCCCACCGCGGAGGGCATGCGGCCGAGCAGGGTCGACACCTCGGAACCGGCCTGGGTGAACCGGAAGATGTTGTCGATGAAGAGGAGCACGTCCTGCTTCTCGACGTCGCGGAAGTACTCCGCCATGGTCAGCGCGGAGAGCGCGACCCGCAGACGGGTGCCCGGCGGCTCGTCCATCTGACCGAAGACCAGCGCGGTCTTGTCCAGAACGCCCGAGTCCACCATCTCGTGGATGAGGTCGTTGCCCTCACGGGTGCGCTCGCCGACACCGGCGAACACCGACACACCACCGAAGTTCTCGGCGACGCGGTAGATCATCTCCTGGATCAGAACGGTCTTGCCGACACCGGCACCACCGAACAGACCGATCTTGCCACCCTGGACGTACGGGGTGAGGAGGTCGATGACCTTGATGCCGGTCTCGAACATCTCGGTCTTCGACTCGAGCTCGGAGAAGTTCGGGGCCTTGCGGTGGATCGGCCAGCGGGTCGTGACCTCGGCCTCGAACTCCGCCTTGTCGACGTTCAGCACCTCACCGAGGGCGTTGAACACCTTGCCCTTGGTGATCTGGCCGACGGGGACGGAGATCGCCGCACCGGTGTCGGACACCTGGGCGCCACGGACGAGGCCGTCGGTCGGCTGCATCGAGATGCCGCGGACCAGGCCGTCGCCGAGGTGCTGCGCAACCTCGAGGGTCAGGGTCTTCTTGCCCGTGCCGTCGGGGTTGTCCACCTCGACGTGCAGGGCGTTGAACATGTCCGGAATCGCGTCGACGGGGAACTCCACGTCGACGACCGGGCCGATGACCCGGGCGACCCGGCCCGTGGCCAGTCCGGCGCCCGTCGGCTCAACAGTGGTGGTCATACTCATTCGCTCCCGCGGCTGGCGTCAGCGAGCGCGTTGGCGCCACCGACGATCTCGCTGATTTCCTGGGTGATCTCGGCCTGACGGGCCGAGTTGGCAAGCCGCGTGAGCGACTTGATGAGCTCTCCCGCGTTGTCGGTCGCGCTCTTCATCGCGCGCCGACGGGCGGCGTGCTCCGAAGCGGCCGACTGCAGCAGCGCATTGTAGATCCGGCTCTCGACGTACCGCGGCAGCAGCGCGTCGAGGACGCCCTCCGCCGACGGCTCGAAGTCGTACAGCGGGAAGATCTCGTTCTTCGCCTTGGACTCGTCACTGAGCTCGACCTCGTCCAGCTTCAGCGGCAGCAGGCGCGCGTCGACCGCGGTCTGCGTCAGCATCGACTCGAACTTCGTCGAGACCAGGTGGATCTCGTCCACGCCGCCGGTCTCCGCGGTGAACGCCTCGATGAGGTCGCCCGCCACGGTCTTGGCGTCGCCGTAGGTCGGCTTGTCGGAGAAGCCCGTCCACGACCCCGCGACCTGCAGGTTGCGGAAGTTGTAGTACGAGACGCCCTTGCGACCGACGATGTAGGTCACCACGTCCTTGCCCTCGTCGCGGAGCTTCGCGGCGAGCGCGACGGCCTGCTTGATGGCGTTGGTCGAGTAGCCGCCGGCCAGGCCGCGGTCCGCCGTGATCAGCAGGACGGCGGCCTTGGTGGCCTGCGGGTTCTCGGTGGTGAGCGGGTGCTTGGCGTTGGACCGGGTGGCCACCGCCGTCACCGCCCGGGTGAGCTCATCGGCGTACGGAGTGGAGGCGGCCACCGCGCGCTGCGCCTTGACGATGCGCGACGCGGAGATCATCTCCATCGCCTTGGTGATCTTCTTCGTCGCGGTGACAGAGCGGATCCGGCGCTTGTAGACCCGAAGCTGTGCTCCCATTGGGTCGTTACGTCCTTTCCCTCGTTACCGGACTCAGGCCTGCTCGGACAGGAGCTTGCCGTCAGCCGTGGTGTAGCCCTGCTTGAAGCCCTCGATCGCGCTGGTCAGCGCGTCGATGGTGCCGTCCTCGAGCTTCTGGGTCTCGACGATGCCGGCGAGGATGCCCTTGTGCTCGAGGCGCAGGTGGTCCAGGAACTCGCGCTCGAAGCGGCGGATCTCGGCGACCGGGACGTCGTCCAGCTTGCCGGTGGTGCCGGCCCAGATGGAGACGACCTGCTCCTCGACCGGGAACGGCTGGTACTGGCCCTGCTTCAGCAGCTCGACCATGCGCGCACCGCGCTCCAGCTGGGCCTTGGATGCCGGGTCCAGGTCGGAGCCGAAGGCGGCGAACGCCTCCAGCTCGCGGTACTGGGCCAGGTCCAGGCGCAGGCGGCCGGCGACCGACTTCATGGCCTTGATCTGGGCGGAGCCACCGACGCGGGAGACCGAGATGCCGACGTTCACGGCCGGGCGGATGCCGGCGTTGAACAGGTCGGACTCCAGGAAGCACTGGCCGTCGGTGATGGAGATGACGTTGGTCGGGATGTACGCCGAGACGTCGTTGGCCTTGGTCTCGATGATCGGCAGACCGGTCATCGAGCCGGCGCCCAGCTCGTCGGAGAGCTTCGCGCAGCGCTCCAGCAGGCGGGAGTGCAGGTAGAAGACGTCACCCGGGTAGGCCTCGCGGCCCGGCGGGCGGCGCAGCAGCAGGGAGACGGAGCGGTAGGCCTCGGCCTGCTTCGACAGGTCGTCGAAGATGATCAGGACGTGCTTGCCGTCGTACATCCACTCCTGGCCGATGGCGGAGCCGGTGTACGGGGCGAGGTACTTGAAGCCGGCCGGGTCGGAGGCGGGAGCGGCCACGATGGTGGTGTACTCCAGCGCGCCGGCCTCCTCCAGGGCGCCGCGGACGGACGCGATGGTGGAGCCCTTCTGGCCGACGGCGACGTAGATGCAGCGGACCTGCTTCTTCGGGTCGCCCGAGCGCCAGTTGTCGCGCTGGTTGATGATCGTGTCGATCGCGACCGCGGTCTTGCCGGTCTGGCGGTCGCCGATGATCAGCTGGCGCTGGCCGCGGCCGATCGGGGTCATCGCGTCGATGGCCTTGATGCCGGTCTGCATCGGCTCGTGGACCGACTTGCGGACCATGACGCCGGGGGCCTGCAGCTCCAGGGCGCGGCGGCCGGTGGAGGCGATCTCGCCCAGGCCGTCGATCGGGTTGCCCAGCGGGTCCACGACACGGCCGAGGTAGCCCTCGCCGACCGGGACGGAGAGGACCTCGCCGGTGCGCTGCACCGTCTGGCCCTCCTCGATGCCCGAGAACTCACCGAGGATGACGACACCGATCTCGCGGGTGTCGAGGTTCAGCGCGAGGCCGAGGGTGCCGTCCTCGAACTTCAGCAGCTCGTTGGCCATGACCGAGGGGAGACCCTCGACCTTGGCGATACCGTCCATGGCCTCGGTGACCGTGCCGACCTCTTCACGCGAGGCGGCGTCCGGCTGGTACGACTGGACAAAGTCGGCCAGCGCGTCCCGGATCTCCTCCGGACGGATCGTAAGCTCCGCCATCAGGCTTCCCTGCTCTCCTAGTTTGCGATCCTCGGCCCGCCATTGAGGGCCGCAAGTGCTCGACTCTCGGCCGGGTCGGGGTGAACCGGCCGTACGTTTTGCCGGTTCACTCGGTGTGAACCGACGCCCGACCGAGGGTCGGATGATGCTCTTCTTCGGTCAGCCTTCGAGGCCCTGGCGAGCGCCTTCGAGGCGGCTCACCACCGTGCCGTCGATGACCTCGTCGCCGATCTGCACCTTCACGCCGCCGACGACCTCGGGGTCGACGTCGATGTTCAGGTGGACCTGCTTGCCGTACAGGCCGGCCAGGGCGGCAGCGAGCCGCTCCTTCTGCCGGTCCGACAGCGGCACGGCGCTGGTGACCAGGGCCACCACGCGGCCGCGACGGGCGGCAGCGAGCTTGGAGTAGGACTCGAGGCCCTGTTCCAGGCTACGGCCACGCGGGGCGGTGACCAGGGAGACGACCAGGCGGACGGTGCCCGCGTGGGCGCGGCCGCCGAGCAGCTTCTTGACCAGGGCCGCCTTGGCGGCAGCGTCGGCCTTGGGCTCGGTCAGCGCGGCGCGCAGCTCGTGCGATCCCGCGACGATCCGGCCGAACCGGAACAGCTCGTCCTCGACGTCGTCCAGGGCACCGGCCTTGTCGGCGGCGATGACCTCGGCGTACGCGGAGAGCTCCTCCACCGCGTCGACCAGGTCGCGCGCACCGGACCAGCGGGACCGGACGAGGCCGGAGACCAGGTCGACCGTCTCACCGGAGACCTGGCCCGACAGCAGCGTGCCGACGAACCGGGCCTTGTCCTGGCCCGACCGCGAGGGGTCGGTCAGCACGCGGCGCAGCGAGACCTCGCGGTCCAGCAGGGCCGTGACGGCGGTGAGCTCCTCGGCGAGCTCGGCCGCGTCCACCGAGGTGTTGTCGGTCAGGCTCTCGAGGTTCTCCCGGCCGGCGGCCAGGGCCTCGCGGCTGGCGCCGATCACTTGGCACCCGCCGAGGCCGCGGCCTTGGCCTCGAGCTCGTCGAGGAAGCGGTCGATCACACCGCTCTGCCGGGCGTGGTCCTCCAGGGACTCACCCACGATGCGGGACGCCAGCTGGGAGGCCAGCGAGCCCACGTCCTGGCGCAGGGCGGCAGTCGCCTGCTTCTTGTCGGCCTCGATCTGGGCGTGGCCGGCGGCGACGATGGCCTCGCGCTGACGCTGGCCCTCCTCGCGCATCTCGGCGACCAGGGCAGCGCCCTGCTCACGGGCGTGCTCGGTGATCCGAGCGGCCTCGTGACGCGCCTCGGCGAGCTCGGCGCGGTACTGCTCCAGCAGGGCCTGGGCCTCGGCCTGAGCAGTCTCCGCACGCTCCATGCCGCCCTCGATGGCGTCACGGCGCTCCTGCAGCACCTTCTCGATGCTGGGGAGGAGCTTCTTGCCGAGGATGCCGAAGACGATGAAGAAGCAGAGCAGGCCGATGATGACCTCGGGCCACGCGGGGAGAAGAGGGTTCATCTTCTCCTCCGCCGCGAGGATGACCTCGGGGTTCATATCTGAACCTTTCGTCTAAACGGGCTACCGGTGTGTGTCGGACTTACTGGCCGTACACAAACGGCATGACGATACCGATGAGCGCGAGCGCCTCGGTCAGCGCGAAGCCGATGAACATGTTGGAGCGGATCAGGCCGGCAGCCTCGGGCTGGCGGGCCATGGCCTGCACGCCGTTGCCGAAGATCAGACCGACACCGATGCCGGGGCCGATCGCGGCAAGGCCGTAACCGATCGACGCGACGGAACCGGAAACAGCGGCGAGAGCGGACATCTCAGCTCATCCTTTACAGGGTGGAGAACCGGTGGGTGTTGGCCACCGGGAGTTCGGGGCGCAGCCTTCGGGCTGCGGTGCTCAGTGCGCCTCTTCGAGGGCACCGGCGATGTAGCTGCTGGCGAGCATCACGAAGATGTAGGCCTGCAGGAACTGGACCAGCAGCTCGAAGGCGGTGAGGCCGGCGGCCACGACGAACGAGACGGAGCCGTAGAGGGCGCCGATGCTCGGGCTGAGCAGGTACCAGGAGGCGACCGAGAACACCACGATCAGCAGGTGGCCGGCGAACATGTTCGCGAAGGCTCGCACTGCGAGGGTGAAGGGGCGCACGAAGATGTTCGAGAAGAACTCGATCGGGACCAGGATGAACATGACCCAGCCGGGGATGCCCGAGGGCCAGCAGAGGTTCTTCAGACCGCCCACGAAGCCGTGCTTCTTGAAGGTCAGCGTCATGTAGGTGACCCACACGACCGCCGCCAGACCGACCGGGTACGCGATCCGCGACATCACCGGGAACTGGGCGAACGGAATGATGGACATGATGTTCATGATCCATACGAAGAAGAACATCGAGACCAGCATCGGGACGTACTTCTCGCCCTTTTTGCCGATCGTCTCCAGCACGATGCTGCGCTTGACGAAGTCGTAGCCGATCTCGCCGACGATCTGCAGCTTGCCGGGCACCAGCTTGGGCTTGGCGAACGTGGCCCAGAAGAACACGACGACCAGGACCGCACAGATGATCGACAGCAGCATCGGCTTGGTGAAGTCAACACCGCCGACCGTGAAGATCGGCTTGAAGTCGAACTCGTTCAGGCCAGGGGCCGGGAAGCCGCAGCCGGAGTTCAGGTGGCACCCGGCCTCGGAGGCGAGCTGAACGTCAGCACCCACCACAGACTCCTTCGTCATGACGCATGGTTACGGCAACCTCGGTGTGTCGGCGTGGCCTGCGGCCACGGAGCGGCACTGGAACTTGTTGGATTTCTCGCGGACCCTGCGCGGCGCGTATCCCTGCCGCGGGATCTTCGAAGACTTCGGGGAGTCGGGGGGCGATCCGTCCGATGATCGGAGGGACCCGGCCGCATCCCGTACTCCGCCGTTGGGACGGACGATAGCAGCCCGTCAGGAGGGCATAAACACCGCCCCCCTCGCGAGGGGGACAGCCTGCCCCACTCACGGTTGACGCCCCGATTTGGGCTTGTCGTCCCGGGATTCGGGGTCGACGTAGTAGATCTTGGCCTTCATCGCGCCGCGCACCTGGAAGCCCGTCCAGATCAGCGCGCAGCCGAGCAGCGTGAAGCCGAACACCTTGGTGTCGAAGAGGGTGGTGTGCTTGAACACCGCCAGGACGACCGCGACCAGCAGGATCTGCGTCGTGTAGACCAGCAGCGCGGCCGCCATCATGATCTGCGGGTTGTTCCTGGTGAGCCGGTCGAGCGCGACCTGGCCGAAGCTGAAGAACGCCATCACCAGCAGCGTCGCGAAGACTGCGCCGATCAGTCCCTTGGCCCCCACGACTGCGAAGGCGATCACAGCGGCAATCAGGCCGGCGACCGCAGTGGGGATTGCGGCGCCTCGGATGATCCGGGCGTCGTGGGACGGCATGTCGGCAACTCCGGCGGCATGTCGGCAACGGGGGACTGGCATGTGGGTGTGCGCGGCGGGGGAACGCCGCACCGGGAACCACGGCCGCAGGCCGGCCGCTCGACGGCGAGCCAGTCGAGTGGACCGACCGGGGTGGAAAGCGCTCCACCCGTCAGGTCTTTCGGCGTGTTCTCGGTACTCGTGAACGGTATCACAAACTATTTGATGAGAGCTTTACCATGAACGTGTGGTACCTGTCACACCGATGGCCCAAGGGTGCCGCCGTACGGGTGAGGGCTGTTGACGACGGGTCAGACACTGCGGCGGGCGTGTCGCGGATGCCCTCCCGCGGCGCGCCCGGGCCGGCCGCGGGGCGCGCGGACGGGCCCGGTCAGCCCTTGGCCCGGCTCCGCTGTCCGATCGCGGTGGCGCCGCTGCCGATCCGGCTCAGCAGGGCCTTGTCCTTGGCGGAGAGCTCGGCCATCGCGGGAGTCCCGGCCGCCTCGCCGGCGTCGTCGGCCGCGGCGGTGAGGGCCTCCACGGCGGCCGCGGGGCCGGTCGCCGGCTCCTCGGCCCGGGCCTTGCGGTAGCGGGGCGGCACGACGGCCTGCACGGCCCGCGGCGCGTGCGGGCGGAAGCGCGGCATCAGCAGCACGACCAGGCCGACCAGGCAGAGCCCGGCGAAGGCCAGCACCACGGTGCGCCCGGTGTGGGTGACCGAGAAGGCGACGGTGCCGAAGGCGATCAGTGCGGCCCAGAAGTACATGATCAGCACCGCACGGCTGTGCGAGTGGCCGACCTGCAGCAGGCGGTGGTGCAGGTGCTGCTTGTCGGCGGCGAACGGCGACTTGCCGGCCCAGGTGCGGCGGACGACGGCGAGCAGCAGGTCGGCCAGCGGCAGCGCGATGACGGTCAGCGGCAGCAGCAGCGGGATGTAGATCGGCACCAGGGTGTGCACGGTGGCGGTCTGCGAACCGGTCTGCGCGGTGATCAGGTCGGGGTCGACGCGGCCGGTGATCGAGATCGCGGCGACGGCCAGCATCAGGCCGAGCATCATCGAGCCGGAGTCGCCCATGAAGATCCGGGCGGGGTGCAGGTTGTGCGGCAGGAAGCCCAGGCACATGCCGATCAGCACGGCGGTGAACAGCACGGCAGGGGCGGCGTCGTTGACGCCGTAACCGATCCAGAGCCGGTACGAGTACAGGAAGAACGCCATCGCGGCGATGCAGACCATGCCGGCCGCCAGGCCGTCCAGGCCGTCGATGAAGTTCACCGCGTTGACCATGACGACGACCAGCGCCACCGAAATGATCATGCCCTGGGTCGGGGTGACGGCCACCGGGCCGACGCCGGGCACCGGGATCGAGATGACCGTCACGCCCTGCCAGACCATGACGCCGGCGGCGATCATCTGGCCGCCCAGCTTCACCAGCGCGTCCACGCCCCACTTGTCGTCCAGCACACCGAGGACGAACATGATCCCGGCCCCGGAGAGCAGCGCCCTGACGTCCGCGCTCTGGATGAAGAGCCGCCCGATGTTGGTCAGTTGGGAGGCGACCAGCAGGCCGGCGCAGAGCCCGCCGAACATCGCGATGCCGCCGAGCCGCGGGGTGGGCTCGCGGTGCACGTCGCGCGCCCGGACAGCCGGCATCGCACCGGCCGCGATCGCGAACTTCCGCACCGGGCTGACCAGCAGGTACGTCACCGCTGCGGTGACGAAGAGCACCAGGAGATACTCACGCACCACTGGCCTCCTGCATCACGGTCCGACGGATGAGTACGGAGCGTACTCCCGGGATGGTTCGGGGTTCGAGGTGCGTCGCCACGGTCACACCTTATTGAGTCGGACGACCGGGGCGTGCACCGCGGTTCTCCCCGGACGGTGCGCAGGCCCCGCTCGGACCCCGGAGAGGGCTCTGGACGGTCCCGCCGCGCCGCCTCAGCGGCGCCCGGAGAAGGCCCGTGCGAGCTCGCGCACCCGCCCCGAGATCCGGGCCTGCGGGCCGCCGCGCAGCAGCTCCCCGATCAGGCCGCCGACCTCGGCGAGCTCGGCCGGCCCCATGCCCTGGGCGGCCGCCGCACCGGTGCCCAGCCGGATCCCGGAGGCCTCGGCGGCCGGCGCCGGGTCGAAGGGCAGCGCGCACTTGCCGAGCATCAGCCCGGCGGCGGCGCAGCGCCGCTCCGCGTCGACGCCGCTGAGGCCGAGCGGGCTGACGTCGGCGGTCACCAGGTGGGTGTCGGTGCCCCCGGTCGTCGGCCGGACGCCGTGCTCGGCGAGCGCGCCCGCGAGGGCCCGGGCGCCGTCCACGGCCCGCCGGGCGTAGGCCGCGAAGTCCGCGCCGGCGGCCTCGGCGAGGGCCACGGCCTTGCCGGCCACCTCGTTCATCGCGGCGCCGCCCTGGGTGAACGGGAAGACCGCCCGGTCGATCCGGTCGGCGAGCTCCACGGTGGACAGCAGCAGGCCGCCGCGCGGGCCGCGGAGCAGCTTGTGC
Source organism: Kitasatospora sp. DSM 101779 (assembly GCF_025655475.1). Taxonomy (GTDB): domain Bacteria; phylum Actinomycetota; class Actinomycetes; order Streptomycetales; family Streptomycetaceae; genus Kitasatospora. The sequence goes on from NZ_JAHTIK010000001.1 coordinate 3,200,020, forward strand.
GTGGCGGCGACGGTGACGTCCGCGTACGGCACCGGGGAGGGCGCCAGGCCGGCCGCGACGAGCCCGGTGGTCTGGGCGGCGGAGGCGATCAGGTAGGCGTCGACCTCGTCGGCGACGGCGCGGAAGGCGGCCCAGTCGACGTGCCGGGGGTAGGAGATGCCGCCGGCGATGATCGCCTTCGGGCGGTGCCGGTGGGCGAGTTCGCGGACCTGCCCCAGGTCGATCCGGCCGTCGTCCTCGCGGACGCCGTAGCCGACGAATTCGAACCACCGGCCGGAGAAGTTGGCGCGCGAACCGCAGCTGAGGTGGCCGCCGTGCTCCAGCGACATCGCGAGCACCGTGTCGCCGGGGCGCAGCAGCGCCGCGTAGGCCGCGAGCATCGCCGAAGTCGCCGACCGGGGCTGGACGTTGGCGTGCGGGGCGGCGAACAGCTGGCGGGCCCGGTCGACCGCCAGCAGTTCGGCGGTGTCAGCCAGCGCGCAGCCGGTGTGGTGGCGCCGGCCCGGGTAGCCCTCGGCGTACTTGTCGATCAGCGGGCCGCCGAGCGCGGCCAGCACGGCGGGGCTGGTGATGTTCTCGCCGGCCAGCAGCTGCAGGCTCTCCGCCCGTCGTTCGGCCTCCGCGGTGAGCAGGTCGGCCAGCAGCGGGTCGGCCCGGCGGAGCGCCTCCGCGGCCTCCCAGCGCTCCCCGGCGGCGGGAGCATCGATCTCGGTCGGGCCGTGCACGGTGGGGGTGACGGACATGGCGCAGCTCCCGGAAGCGGCGGGCGGGTCCCTCCAGCGTAGGTCGGGGCCGCCCCGGTGGCCCGCCCGCACACGGCCGCGTTGCGCCGTCGGAGAGCGCCCGGCGCTCGGCGCCGCGGACGGCCCGTCGACCGCCGTCGACAGCCACGCACGCCCCGGGCACGCCGCGCGCACGGTTCCTCCACCTGATCCCCCGCAATCCCCCACCGTGGACGGGTGCGCGGTGCCCGGATGCGCCGTCAGGGGCGCCCGGAGGCCCCGGCGGCCCTCGCGGACGCACGGGTCAGGACCTGCCGTGCACTCCCGTCAGGGCGGTGACGACCGGGTCGAGGGCGTCGAATATCTCCTCGCCGCAGTTGCGGAACATGCCGATCGGCGCGCCGTACGGGTCGTCGACCTCGTCCGACTCCGGGGAGGCCGCCAGCAGCCAGCCGCGCAGCGCCGCGGCGGCCCGCACCAGGGCCCGGGCCCGCTCCGGCAGCTGGGCGCCGCCGCGGGGCTCGGGCAGGGTGACCGGGTCGATCCGCCGGACCAGCCGGGTGAACTCCTTGAGCGTGAAGGTACGCAGGCCGGCCGCGTGGCCCATGGATATCACCTGGGCGCGGTGGTCGAGCGTGGCGGTGAGCACCAGGTCGGCGTCGATGACGTGCTCGTCCAGCAGCTCCCGGCCGGCGAAGCCGGCACTGTCCACGCCGTACTCGCCGAGCACGGTGGCCGCGTGCGCCTCCATCGGCGCGCCCTCGTGGCCCCACGTCCCGGCGCTCTCCACCACGAAGCGGTGCGAGGCGGCGCCGAGCCGGGCGGCCAGCTCGTGGCGGGTGAGCCGCTCGGCGATCGGCGAGCGGCACACGTTCCCGGTGCAGACGAAGAGGATCCGGAAGGTGTCGACCGGTTGCGGCGCGGTCGCCCGGTACGGGACGGCCGCGAACCGGGCCGGGCCGGGGCCCGCGGCGTACAGGGACGCAGCGGTCAACTGCCGGCCTCCAGGTCCGGAACGACCTCCCTCAGCTGCTCGACGCTGATCGCGCCCGCCCGCAGCACGACGGGGGTCTTGCCGGTGACGTCGACGATGGTGGAGGCCGTGGCGTGGTCCGCGCGGCCGCCGTCCAGGTACACCGAGATGGCGTCGCCGAGCTGGCCCTGGGCCTCGTCGCAGGTCGCGGGCGAGGGGCCGCCGGTCTTGTTGGCGCTGGAGACGGCGAGCGGGCCGGTCGCGTTGAGCAGCTCCAGGGCGACGGGGTGCAGCGGCATCCGGACAGCGACGGTGCCGCGGGTGTCGCCGAGGTCCCAGCGCAGCGAGGGCTGGTGGCGGGCGACCAGGGTCAGGCCGCCCGGCCAGAAGGCGTCGACGAGCTCCCAGGCCTGCTCGGAGAAGTCGGTGACCAGGCCGTGCAGGGTGGTCGGCGAGCCGACGAGCACCGGGGAGGGCATGTTGCGGCCGCGGCCCTTGGCGTCGAGCAGGGCGCCCACGGCCTCCGGGGAGAACGCGTCGGCGCCCACGCCGTACAGGGTGTCCGTCGGCAGCACGACGAGCTCGCCGCGGCGGATCGCCGAAGCGGCCTCGCGCAGCCCGGTGGCGCGGTCCCCGGTATCGGCACAGTCGTAGCGGCGGCTCATCGGTGCGGTCCCCTTCCGAAGTTCACGGCGAAGTCACGAAGTCACAGGGCGGCGCGGCGCGCGGTGCTGCCGCGGCGGCCGGTCACGGCATCGCCCGGCGGGCGGTGGTGAAGCGCGGCCGGCTGTTGAGGTCGCGGTGGTCGGCGGCGTCCGTCCACCCGCCCTCCTCGTTGAAGATCCAGGGCACCTGCCCGCCCTGGGTGTCGGCGTGCTCGATGACCACCGCGCCGCCGGGGCGCAGCAGCCGGGCGGCGACCCGCTCGATGCCGCGGATGGTGTCGAGGCCGTCCTCGCCGGAGAACAGCGACATCTGCGGGTCGTGGTCGCGGGCCTCGGGCGCGACGTACTCCCACTCGGTGAGCGGGATGTACGGCGGGTTGCTGATGACCAGGTCGAAGCGGCCGTCCCAGGAGCGGTCGTCCTCGAAGGCGCGGGTGGCGTCGCCCTCGTGCAGGAAGACCCGGGCGCGGTCGGGGCTGGTCGCGATGTTGCGCCGGGTGTAGGCGAGCGCGCCCTCGTCGAGCTCGAAGGCGTGCACGGTCGAGCGGGGCAGTTCCTGGGCGAGGGCGAGCGCGATGGCGCCCGAGCCGGTGCACAGGTCGACCACCAGGGGCTCGGCGACGTCCATGTCGCGGACGGCGTCTATGGCCCACTCGACGACGGTCTCGGTCTCCGGCCGGGGCACGAAGACGCCCGGGCCGACCTCCAGCTCCAGGTAGCGGAAGAACGCGTGCCCGGTGATGTGCTGCAGCGGTTCACGGGCCTCCCGGCGGGAGATCGCCTCCCAGTACCGGGCGTCGAAGTCGGCGTCGGGCACGGTGTGCAGCTGGCTGCGCTTGACGCCGTGGACGTGCGCGGCGAGCTCCTCCGCGTCGAAGCGCGGCGACGGCACGCCGGCCGCGGCCAACCGCTGGGTGGCCTGCGCCACCTCGGCGAGCAGCAGGTTCATCCGACCACACCTCTGACTTCTCGGGCGCCGGGCCCGGTTCTCAGTTCTCCTGGGCGGCGGCCAGCTTGGCTGCCGCGTCGGCGTCCACGCAGGACTGGATCACCGCGTTCAGGTCGCCGTCCAGCACCTGGTCCAGGTTGTAGGACTTGAAGCCGGTGCGGTGGTCGGAGATGCGGTTCTCCGGGAAGTTGTACGTCCGGATGCGCTCGGAGCGGTCGACGGTGCGGACCTGGCTGCGGCGGGCGTCGGAGGCCTCACGCTCGGCCTCCTCCTGGGCCGCCGCCAGCAGGCGCGAGCGCAGGATGCGCATCGCCTGCTCCTTGTTCTGCAGCTGGCTCTTCTCGTTCTGGCAGGAGGCCACGATACCGGTCGGCAGGTGGGTGATCCGGACGGCCGAGTCGGTGGTGTTGACGGACTGGCCGCCGGGGCCGGACGAGCGGTAGACGTCGATCCGCAGGTCGTTGGCGTGGATCTCGACCTCGACCTCCTCGGCCTCCGGGGTGACGAGCACGCCCGCGGCGGAGGTGTGGATGCGGCCCTGCGACTCGGTGGCCGGGACGCGCTGCACGCGGTGCACGCCGCCCTCGTACTTCAGCCGGGCCCAGACGCCCTGGCCGGGCTCGGCGCCGCCCCTGGTCTTCACGGCGACGGAGACGTCCTTGTAGCCGCCGAGGTCGGACTCGTTGGAGTCGATGATCTCGGTCTTCCAGCCGACCCGCTCCGCGAAGCGCAGGTACATCCGCAGCAGGTCGCTGGCGAACAGCGCGGACTCCTCGCCGCCCTCGCCCGCCTTGACCTCCAGGATGACGTCCTTGTCGTCATTGGGGTCCCGCGGGACGAGCAGCAGCCGCAGCTCCTCGGTCAGCTCGTCGCGGCGGGCCTCGGCGGCCTTCGCCTCGGCGAGGAACTCCGGGTCCTCGGCGGCGAGCTCACGGGCGGCCTCGATGTCCTCGCCGGTCTGCCGCCAGGCGCGGTAGGTCCGGGTGATCGGGGTCAGCTCCGCGTAGCGCTTGGCGAGCTTGCGGGCGTTCGCCTGGTCGGCGTGCACCGAGGGATCGGCCAGCCTCGTCTCGAGGTCGGCGTGCTCGGCGAGGAGCTCTTCGACTGCCTCGAACATGGGGTGGGCCTACTTCCCTTGGGGTGGCGGTGGGACGGACGGGGTCGCGGCGCGCGGCGGCGCGGACCGGGGAGACGCGAACGGCGCCGGCCCGACGTCCCCGCGGATGCGCGGGGACGCCGAGACCGGCGCCGTGGAAGCGCTAGGCCTTGCCGCCGCTGTGCTTCTTGCCGAAGCGGGCCTCGAAGCGGGCCACGCGGCCACCGGTGTCCATGATCTTCTGCTTGCCGGTGTAGAACGGGTGGCACGCCGAGCAGACCTCGGCGCGGATCTCGCCGCTGGTCTCGGTCGAGCGGGTGGTGAACTCGTTACCGCAGGTGCAGGTCACCTTGGTCACGACGTACTCGGGGTGAACGTTGGCCTTCAAGGGTCTCTCCTAGGTTTCGGGAGGGCACCGGGTCGGCGGCAGGCAGCCGCGCGTGAACCGGGACCGACGGACCAGTGTGCCAGCACCGGCCGTGTCTTCCCAAACCGGGAGGCGGCCCGGACTATTCCCGGCCCGCCGCGCCGACCGGGCTGCGGGTCGCGCCGCCCGGGGTGCGGGTGGCGGTGCCCGCGGAGGGGCTGGGGGTGCTGTCGGCCGGGTTGGACGGCTGGATGCTCACCACCGACTGCGGGACGGCCCCGTCGGCCTGCAGGGCGGCCCACAGCTGGGTGGCCTGGGGACTGCGCGGGACGACCCGGTTCGGGTCGCTGGGAGCGGTCACCACCGGCAGGGTCACCATGGTCATCTGGTCCGGCCCGATGCCCTTGAGGGTGTTGGCCAGGCCGACCAGGGCGCTCACCGAGGCGAGCTCGGAGTCGGTGGTCATCGACTTGGTGAGCTTGTCGGCGATCGACCACAGGTGCGCGGGGTTGGACGTGAGTCCGAGCGCCCCGATCTGCTTCATGATCGACTTCACCATCTGCTGCTGCAGCTCGATCCGGCCGAGGTCGCTGCCGTTGCCGACCCCGTGCCGGGTGCGGACGAAGGCCAGCGCCTGGGCGCCGCTGAGGTGGTGGCTGCCGGCCGCCAGGTGCAGTCCGCTGTCCTGGTCGGAGATGTCGACGGTGGTGGTGACGTCCACCCCGCCGATGGCGTCGATCAGGCCCGCGAAGCCGGCGAAGTCGACCTCGACGAAGTGGTCCATCCGCATCCCGGTGAGCTGCTCGGTGGTCTTCACCGCGCAGGCCGGGCCGCCGACCTCGTACGCCGAGTTGAACATCGCGCTGCGCAGGGCCGGGGTGCTGGTGCCGTTCGGTGCCGTGCAGGCCGGACGGGCGACCAGGGTGTCGCGCGGGATGCTGATGACCGAGGCGGCGGTGTGCTCGCGGTTGACGTGCACCACCATGGCGGTGTCCGAGCGGGCGGTGTCGCCGACCGCGCCGCCGGCCAGTGCGTGGTTGGCGCCCGCCCGGGAGTCCGAGCCAAGCAGCAGGATGTTGAAGGCACCGCCGACCGAGGCGGGCGGGCGGCCCGGGCCGAGCTGGGTGTCGATGTCGACGCTGCGGATGTTGCCGTTGAGCTTCCAGTACGCGTAACCGGCCGCACCCACACCCACCAGCAGCAGCCCGATCGCGGTGAAGACCGCGATGCGCAGCACCTTGCGGCGTCTGCTCCGGGGCTCTCGCTGATCGGACATCCCTTCCCCTTTCTGCTCGAACGGGGCTTTTCGAGCATAAGGGAATCCGGCCGCCGCCGATCGGCGGAGGCCGGGAGGCCGTGCAGGGGCCGTCTCGAGCACCTCGGCGCCCGGTGCGCGAAAGGGCGAGGCCCCCACCGCGGATGCGGTGCGGGGCCTCGCCCTGCGGAACGGGCCGCGTCAGTCGCCGGAACCGGGGGTGGTCTTGGCGATCTGCATCAGGAACTCGGCGTTGCTCTTGGTCTGCTTCATCTTGTCCAGGAGCAGCTCGATGGCCTGCTGCGAGTCGAGCGCGTGCAGCACCCGACGGAGCTTCCAGACGATCGCCAGCTCCTCGTTGCCGAGCAGGATCTCCTCCTTGCGGGTGGAGGACGCGTCGACGTCCACCGCCGGGAAGATGCGCTTGTCGGAGAGCTTGCGGTCGAGCTTGAGCTCCATGTTGCCGGTGCCCTTGAACTCCTCGAAGACCACCTCGTCGGCGCGGGAGCCGGTCTCCACCAGGGCGGTGGCGAGGATGGTCAGCGAGCCGCCGTTCTCGATGTTGCGCGCGGCACCGAAGAACTTCTTCGGCGGGTAGAGCGCGGTCGAGTCGACACCACCGGACAGGATGCGGCCGGAGGCCGGCGCGGCCAGGTTGTAGGCCCGGCCGAGACGGGTGATCGAGTCGAGCAGGATCACCACGTCGTGGCCCAGCTCCACCAGGCGCTTGGCACGCTCGATGGCGAGCTCGGCGACGGTGGTGTGGTCCTCGGCCGGGCGGTCGAAGGTCGAGGAGATGACCTCGCCCTTCACCGACCGCTGCATGTCGGTGACCTCTTCCGGACGCTCGTCGACCAGGACGACCATCAGGTGGCACTCGGGGTTGTTGTGGGTGATCGCGTTGGCGATCGCCTGCATGATCATCGTCTTGCCGGTCTTCGGCGGGGCGACGATCAGACCGCGCTGGCCCTTGCCGATCGGCGACACGAGGTCGATGATCCGGGTCGTCAGCACGCCCGGGTCGGTCTCCAGGCGCAGCCGCTCCTGCGGGTACAGCGGGGTCAGCTTGCCGAACTCGGGACGGTTGCGGGCGCCGTCCGGGTCCATGCCGTTGACCGAGTCGAGGCGGACCATCGCGTTGAACTTCTCGCGGCGCTCGCCGTCGCGGGGCTGGCGCACCGCACCGGTGATGGCGTCGCCCTTGCGCAGGCCGTGCTTGCGCACCTGGGCGAGCGAGACGTAGACGTCGTTCTGCCCCGGCAGGTAGCCGGAGGTGCGGACGAACGCGTAGTTGTCGAGGATGTCGAGGATGCCCGCGACCGGGATGAGGACGTCGTCCTCGCCGATCTGCGGCTCGACGGTGCCGCCCTCGAAGCCCTCGCGGCGGCCGCGGCCACGGCGGTCGCGGTAGCGGCCGCGACGGCCCCGGCGGCCCTCGCCGAACTCGTCGTCGTCGTAGCCGCCAGCCTGCTGCCCGGCGGGCTGGCCCTGACGGCCGGCCTGGCTGTCCTGCTGGGTGCCGGCCTGCTGCTGGCCCTGACCGGGCTGGCGCTCCGCCCGGTCGCGGTCGCGGCGGTTGCGGCGGTCGCGGCGGGACTCGCGGCCCTCGGCGTCCTGGCCCTCGGCCGCCTCGGGGCGCT
>NZ_JAHTIK010000001.1:3207711-3241275 GCF_025655475.1 Kitasatospora sp. DSM 101779
GTACGGGCCGGCGCGGCCTCGGCGGCGGCCTGGACGGGGATCTCGATCTGGGCCTGCGGCTGCTCCGCGGGGGCGGCGGCAGCGGCGGCGGCAGCACGGGTGCGGCGGGCCGGCTTCTCCTCGGCGGCCTTGGCGGCGGCGGGCGCCTCCTCGGCGGGGGCGGCGGCCTTGGCGGCGGTGCGCTTGGCGGCAGGAGCGGGCGCGGCGGCTCCGGCGAGCAGCGGGTCGCCGCCGCTCTTCTCCTTGATGGCCTCGATGAGCTGGCTCTTGCGCATCCGTCCGGTACCGCTGATACCGAGGCCCGTGGCGAGCTTCTGCAGCTCGGCGAGGACCAGGCCGTCGAGGCCTGCGGCGGCGCTGCGACGGCGCCTGGCCGGGGCCGCGGGGGCGGCGGCTGCGTCCGACGCTTCTGCGTCCGGGCGCGCGCCCATCAGATCGGTGGTGTCGCTCACTAAGGGTCCTTCCCTGGAGCGGACGTCGGCCTGTCTGGCTCGGCGACCGGTTGTGCTGTCCTGACCAACGCCGAATCACGCTGGTCCGAGGCGGTCGTCCCCCCGAAAGGACCAGCCGATCGGGTGGACGCTGCGAAAGTGCGGTGCACTGTGGTGCGAAGTGGCGCGGTGGGCCGGTCTCGTGCCGGCCTCGCTGCCTGTGGTTCCCGGGCCCCCGTCGCGTGGCGGTACCTCGGGCTCCGCCCGCCCGTGCCTCAGTGCGGAGGCCGCGGGTGGGAGTCAGGTGCCGTCACGGCTTCGGGATGCGCCTCAGTCGCGCAGGCAGGCTGCGTACGCGCTGTGGTGGGCTCCCGGAAAATCGTGGTCCCGTCCTTCCGGACCCTGCAGGTGCGGACGGTGCCAACCTGAAGGGGCGGGATCGGGACGTGGCGCACCGAACCCCGGAGGGTGTCTGGTGCAGCAATGAGATTAACACTACCGACCCCCTGACACATTCCCCAGCCCTGTTGTTGTCAATCGTTTCCGTTCCCGCGGGTGTGGCCGCGTTCGGTTTCGGCTCAGACGTCGAGCGGCAGGACGCACGCACCGGCACGGTCCAACTCCAGCCGGTGGGCGGCGAACTCGGGCCCGGCGAGGCCGAGCACCTTCTCCGCCGAGGCCTCGTCGGTGAGCGCCAGCACAGTCGGGCCCGCGCCGGAGATCACGGCCGGGACGTCGTGCGCGCGCAGGGCGGCCACAAGGGCGGCGCTGTCGGGCATCGCGGAGGCCCGGTAGTCCTGGTGGAGGCGGTCCTCGGTGGCCGTGAGCAACAGCTCGGGACGGCGGGTGAGCGCCTCGACCAGCAGGGCGGCGCGGCCGGCGTTGACGGCGGCGTCGGCCAGCGGGACGGTCTTGGGCAGCAGGCCGCGGGCGGTCTCGGTGAGCACCTCGGTGGCGGGGACGAAGACCACCGGGACGACCTGGTCGGACGGGTCGAGCACGATGGTGCGGGCGCCGTCCTCGGCCGTCCAGGCGACGGTGAAGTTGCCGCGCAGGCAGGCGGCCACGTTGTCGGGGTGGCCCTCCAGGTCGGAGGCGAGGGCGAGCAGGGCGTCGTCGTCGAGCGTGTGCGCCCCGCCGATGGTGACGGCGCGGGCGGCGACGATGCCGGCGCAGATGGCGGCGGAGGACGAGCCGAGGCCGCGGCCGTGCGGTATGCGGTTGGCGCAGACCACCTCCAGGCCGCGGGGCTGGCCGCCGAGGCGGTCGAAGGCGGCCCGCATCGAGCGGACGACCAGGTGGCGCTCGTCGCGCGGCAGGCTGTCGCTGCCCTCGCCGGCGATGTCGACCGAGAGACCGGAGTCGGCGACGCGGACGACGATGTCGTCGTAGAGACCCAGGGCGAGTCCGAAGGCGTCGAAGCCGGGGCCGAGGTTGGCGCTGGTCGCGGGGACCCGGACCCGGACGGCGGCGGCACGGAACGCAGGACCGGCCATGCGGTGGACTCTCCTGGGGAGTGAGGGCTGCCCGATGGGGTGGGGCCAGCGGTGGTACGGCAGCGGGGCCCTGGACTCCAGGAACCCGGCAGTGCGGGAATGTGTGCGCCGATGCGCGTCCCGACGGAACCAGCCTATCGAAGACAGGTTCCACAGCGGTACACCCTGCTCGGCACCGATCCGCCGTGTTGCCGTTTGTGGCCGGAAACGATGCGGAAATGAGCCGGGAAATCAGCGCGGAATCAACACGTACGTGTCATCGCCGGACGGCCGCGGGCCGACCCCCGAAAGGGTCGGCCCGGGGCACGCGGCGCGGCTGAGCCGCCGTCAGTCGAGCAGTCCGAGGCGGCGCGCGGCGGACTCGGCGTCGACCGGGACGATCTCCGGGCGCTGCGGGGCGCCGGCCACCGCCCAGTCCGGGTCCTTGAGGCCGTTGCCGGTCACGGTGCAGACGATCCGCTGGCCCGGGTCCACCAGACCGGCCTCGGCCTTGGCCAGCAGGCCGGCCACGCCGGAGGCCGAGGAGGGCTCCACGAAGACGCCTTCCTTGGAGGCCAACAGCCGGTAGGCGGACAGGATCTGACGGTCGGTCACCTTGTCGATGAGGCCGCCGGACTCGTCGCGCGCGGCGATCGCGAAGTCCCACGAGGCCGGGTTGCCGATCCGGATCGCGGTGGCGATGGTCTGCGGCGAGCGGACGGGGGCGCCGTCGACGATCGGGGCCGAACCGGCCGCCTGGAAGCCCCACATGCGCGGGGTGCGGGTGGCCAGGCCGTCCGCGGCGTACTCCCGGTAGCCCTTCCAGTACGCGGTGATGTTGCCCGCGTTGCCGACCGGCAGGACGTGGATGTCGGGGGCGTCGCCGAGCATGTCGACGATCTCGAAGGCCGCGGTCTTCTGGCCCTCGATGCGCACCGGGTTCACCGAATTCACCAGCGCCACCGGGTACTTCTCGGACAGCTCGCGGGCGAGCGTGAGGCAGTCGTCGAAGTTGCCGTCCACCTGCAGGATCTGCGCGCCGTGGATGATGGCCTGGCCCATCTTGCCGAGGGCGATCTTGCCCTGCGGGACGAGCACCGCCGGCACCATGCCGGCCCGCACCGCGTAGGCGGCGGCGGAGGCGGAGGTGTTGCCGGTGGAGGCGCAGATGACGGCCTGGGCGCCGTCCTCCTTCGCCTTGGAGATGGCCATCGTCATGCCGCGGTCCTTGAAGGACCCGGTGGGGTTGGCGCCCTCGACCTTGAGGTACACGTCGCAGCCGGTGCGCTCGGAGAGCACCCGGGCGGGGACGAGCGGCGTGCCGCCCTCCAGCAGGGTCACCACGGGCGTCGCCTCGGTGACCGGCAGCCGGTCGCGGTACTCCTCGATCAGGCCGCGCCACTGGTGGGTGCGGGCGCCGCTCACTCTGCTCTCGGCGATGGCGTTCATGTCGATTACTCCCCTTCGACCCGCATGATGCTGGCCACGTCGCGCACGCTGTCCAGCGCGCGGAGCTTGTCGACCGTCGCCGACAGCGCGGCGTCGGTGGCGCGGTGGGTGACCACGACGAGCGAGGCGTCGCCGTCGCGGCCCTGCTGGCGCACGGTGTCGATGGAGACGCCGTGCTCGGCGAAGACGGACGCGACCTGGGCGAGCACGCCCGCACGGTCGTCGACGTCCAGGCTGACGTGGTAGCGGGTGACGACCTCGTCCATCGGCTTGGCCGGCAGGCGGGTGTACACCGAGTCGCCCGGGCCGGTGGCGCCGGCCAGCTTGTTGCGGCAGACCGCGACGAGGTCGCCGAGGACGGCGGAGGCGGTCGGCGAACCGCCGGCGCCCGGGCCGTAGAACATCAGCCGGCCGGCCGCCTCGGACTCCACGAACACCGCGTTGTACGCCTCGCGGACGGAGGCCAGCGGGTGCGACAGCGGGATCATCGCCGGGTGGACGCGGGCGGTCACCGACTCGCCGTCCGCGGCGCGCTCGCAGATCGCCAGCAGCTTGACCACGCAGCCCATCTGCTTGGCCGAGGCGATGTCCGCGGCGGTCACCTCGGTGATGCCCTCGCGGTACACCTCGGCGGCGGTCACCCGGGTGTGGAAGGCGATGCCGGCCAGGATCGCGGCCTTGGCGGCGGCGTCGAAGCCCTCGACGTCCGCGGTCGGGTCGGCCTCGGCGTAACCCAGCGCGGTGGCCTCCTCCAGCGCCTCGGAGTACCCGGCGCCGGTGGTGTCCATCTTGTCGAGGATGAAGTTGGTGGTGCCGTTGACGATGCCCAGCACCCGGTTGACCTTGTCGCCGGCCAGCGACTCGCGCAGCGGGCGGATCAGCGGGATCGCACCGGCCACCGCAGCCTCGTAGTACAGGTCGACACCGGCCGCGGCGGCCTTCTCGTGCAGCTCGGCGCCGTCCTGGGCGAGCAGCGCCTTGTTGGCGGAGACCACCGAGGCGCCGTTGGCGAAGGCCGACAGGATGTGCTGTTTGGACGGCTCGATGCCGCCGACCACCTCGACCACCACGTCGATGTCGCCGCGGTTGACCAGGGCCTGCGCGTCGGTGGTGATCAGGTGCTCGGGCACCCCGGGGCGCGGGCGGCCGGCCCGGCGCACGGCGATCCCGGCGAGTTCGACCGGCGCGCCGATCCGCGCGGCGAGGTCGTCGGCCGTCGTCGTCATGATGCGCGCCACCTCGGAGCCCACCACACCACAGCCCAGCAACGCCACCTTCAGCGGGCGCGTACGCATCATCCGACTCCGCTCTGCATTCTCGGTCTCCGCCGGGCAATTCCCGATGCCCGACGGTATTCGGTCTCTACCAGTCTCCGGGACTTTCCGCACGGATCTACGGCCGGTCCATGATCTGAGACAAGGATTTCGTCAGCCGATATCCAGACGCAGGAGATCCTCCTCCGTCTCGCGCCTGACGATCACCCGCGCCGCACCGTTCTGGACGGCGACCACGGGAGGCTTGAGGGCGTGGTTGTAGTTGCTGGCCATCGACCGGCAGTACGCGCCGGTGGCCGGCACCGCGATCAGGTCCCCGGCGGCCAGGTCGGCCGGCAGGAAGGCGTCGCGGACCACGATGTCGCCGGACTCGCAGTGCTTGCCCACCACGCGGACCAGCATCGGTTCGGCATCGCTGGTGCGGGAGACCAGCGCGACGGAGTACTCGGCGTCGTACAGCGCGGTGCGGATGTTGTCCGACATGCCGCCGTCCACGCTGACGTAGGTGCGCAGGCCGTCCAGCGGCTTCACCGTGCCGACCTCGTACAGGGTGAAGGCGGTCGGGCCGACGATCGCACGGCCCGGCTCCACCGACAGCCGCGGCGCGGCCAGGTCCGCGGCGAAGCACTCGCGGCGGACGATCTCCGCCAGCGAGGCGGCGATCTCTGCGGGCTCCCGGGGGTCGTCCTCGCTGGTGTAGGCGATGCCGAGGCCGCCGCCCAGGTCGATCTCGGGCAGCTCGATGCCGTGCTCGTCCCGGATCTGCGCCAGCAGGCCGACCACCCGGCGGGCCGCCACCTCGAAGCCGGCGGTGTCGAAGATCTGCGAGCCGATGTGCGAGTGGATGCCGCGCAGCTCCAGGGCCGCCGGGTGGGCGAGCACCCGGCGGACGGCCTCGGCCGCGGCGCCGCCGTTCAGCGACAGGCCGAACTTCTGGTCCTCGTGCGCGGTGGCGATGAACTCGTGGGTGTGCGCCTCGACGCCGACCGTGATCCGGATCAGCACCTTCTGGCGGACGCCCTGCCGCTCGGCGACCGCCGCCAGCCGCTCGATCTCCTCGTACGAGTCGACGACGACGTGGCCGACCCCGGCCTTCACCGCCTGCTCCAGCTCGTGCACCGACTTGTTGTTGCCGTGCAGCGCCAGGCGCTCCCCCGGCATGCCGGCGGCCAGCGCCACGGCCAGCTCGCCGCCGCTGCAGACGTCGAGGTTGAGGCCCTCCTCGTGCAGCCAGCGGACGACCGCCTTGGAGAGGAAGGCCTTGCCGGCGTAGTAGACGTCCGCGTCCGCCCCGAAGGCGTCCCGCCAGGCGCGGGCCCGGGCCCGGAAGTCCGCCTCGTCCATCAGGTAGGCGGGGGTGCCGAACTCGGCCGCCAGCGCCTTCACGTCGAGGCCGCCGACGGTCACGACGCCGTCCTCGTTGCGGGTGACGGTCCTCGACCACACCTTCGGGTCGAGCGCGTTCACGTCGCTCGGCGGGGCGAGGTAGTGCCCCTCGGGCAGCACGTCGCCGTGGCGGGGGCCTGCGGGGTGGGCGGAGCGGCTCATCTGTGGCTACTTCCTTGGCTTATGGCGAGGGGCGGCGCACGGTCTCCTTCGACCGTCCGCCGCCCCCGTCGTGCGCATGGGGGTCGTGCTTACATCCGCTCGGGGGCGGAGACGCCGAGCAGCGTCAGGCCGTTGGCGAGCACCGTGCGCGTCGCCTCGACCAGCCAGAGGCGCGCACGGTGCGTGTCCGTGAGCTCCTCGTCGCCCTTCGGCAGGAACATGCAGTTCTCGTACAGGCGGTGGTATTTGCCCGCGAGGTCCTCCAGGTAGCGCGCGACCCGGTGGGGCTCGCGCAGCTCGCCGGCCGTGGCGATGACCCGCGGGAACTCGCCCAGCGCGCCGAGCATGTCGCTCTCCCACTGGGTGGCGAGCAGCTCCGGCTTGAAGTCCTCGGCCGCGCCCTTGTCGACGCCGAGCTCGGCGGCCTTGCGCGCCACGCCGCACATCCGGGTGTGCGCGTACTGCACGTAGAAGACCGGGTTCTCGTTCGACTGGCTGGTGACCAGGTCGATGTCGATGGTGATGGTGGAGTCGGTCGAGGAACGCGCCAGCATGTACCGCGCCGCGTCCACGCCGATCCAGTCGACGACGTCGTCGATGGTGATGATGTTGCCGGCGCGCTTGGAGAGGCGCACCTCCTGGCCGTCGCGCAGCATCTTGACGAACTGGCCGATCCGGACCTCGATGTTGCGGTCCATGTCGTCGCCGGCGCAGGCCGCGATGGCCTTGAGCCGGTTGACGTAGCCGTGGTGGTCGGCGCCGAGCATGTAGACGGAGACCTCGGAGCCGCGGTCCCGCTTGCTCAGGTAGTAGGCGGCGTCGGCGGCGAAGTAGGTGGTCTCGCCGTCGGCCTTGATCAGGACGCGGTCCTTGTCGTCGCCGAAGTCCGTGGTGCGCAGCCAGATGGCGCCGTCCTGGTCGAAGACGTGGCCCTGCTCGCGCAGCCGGTCGATGGCCTGCTCGACGGCGCCCGACTCGTGCAGCGACTTCTCCGAGAACCAGGTGTCGAAGTGCACCCCGAACTCTTCCATCGACCGCTTGATCTCGGCGACCATCAGCTTGAGGCCCTCGGCGCGGAAGACCTGGAGCTGCTCGTCCTCGGGCAGGTCGAGCACGCCCGGCACGCCGTCGGTGATCGCCTTGGCGATGTCGCCGATGTACTCGCCGACGTAGCCGTCCTCGGGGACGGGCTTCCCGTTGGCGACGGCCTGCAGCGACCGGGCGAACTTGGTGATCTGCACGCCGGCGTCGTTGAGGTAGTACTCGGTGGTGACGTCGGCGCCGGTGGCGCGCAGGACGCGGGCCAGCGAGTCGCCGACGGCCGCCCAGCGGACGCCGCCGATGTGGATCGGGCCGGTCGGGTTGGCCGACACGAACTCCAGGTTGATCTTCAGGCCCTTGAGGGCCTCGTTCCGGCCGTACGCCTGGCCGGCCTCGACCACCGTGCGGGCCAGCAGGCCCTGGGCGGCGGCGTCGAGGGTGATGTTCAGGAAGCCCGGACCGGCGATGTCGACCTTCGCGACGCCGGTGGTCTCTCGCAGGCGGGCGGCCAGCAGTTCCGCGACGGCTCGCGGCGGCATGCCTGCCGGCTTCGCGAGCTGGAGGGCCACGTTGGTGGCGTAGTCGCCGTGGTCCCTGTTCTTGGGCCGCTCGACCGTCACGTGCTCGGGCACGGCGACGGCCAGCTCGCCCGCCTCGACGGCGGCGCTCACTGCGGCCTGGACTGCCTGGGAAAGCTCTGCGGGTGTCACGACGCCAAGCGTAGGCGAGACGGGGTGTCCGTCCGCCACCCGGTTTACCCGTTGAGACGAGTTGCACCAGGGAGCGGGACCGTCAAGGGCGATCTGTTCGCCGAGAGCGGAATGCGGTGGCGTGCTCGGAGCGCTCGCCGCCGCCGAAGGCGTAGCCGGCCGGGCGCTCGCCGCC
Organism: Kitasatospora sp. DSM 101779; assembly: GCF_025655475.1. Taxonomy (GTDB): domain Bacteria; phylum Actinomycetota; class Actinomycetes; order Streptomycetales; family Streptomycetaceae; genus Kitasatospora. Next base: position 3,215,815 of record NZ_JAHTIK010000001.1, read on the forward strand.
CGGCCCGGCCTCCGGGTCCTGCTGCAGCAGCCGGCGCACCAGCGCGACCAGGTCCGCGGGGTCGAAGGGCTTCGCGAGGTAGCCGTCCACACCGACGGACTCGCCCCGGTCGAGGTCGGCCGGGGTGCAGGCGCTGACGATCGCGATCGGCAGGGCCCTGGTCTCCGCGGAGGCCCGCAGCCGGGCGGCGGTCTTCAGACCGTCGAGCCGCGGCATCACCACGTCGAGGGTCACCACGTCGGGGCGCACCCGGCGGACGACCTCCAGGCATTCGGCGCCGTCGGCGGCGGTGACCACCTCGAAGCCTTCGAGCTCGAGGTTCACTCTGATCAGCTGGCGGATCACCTCGCTGTCGTCCACCACGAGGACCCGCCCGGACGTTCCCGGCACATCACCGAGGGTAGCCGCGCGCCCACCCCCGCGTCCGGCCTTTCCCGACTTCCACCCCCCGGCGAACGGCCGCGCCGCCCCGCGAAACCCGTGCACGGATCACCCGGCGGGCCTGGTAGTGTTCTCCACGTCGCAGCAAGCGACGGCCGAAAGGCCCCCGTAGCTCAGGGGATAGAGCACCGCCCTCCGGAGGCGGGTGCGTAGGTTCGAATCCTACCGGGGGCACTTCACAGCAAGTGCAGCAAAGGCCCAGCCCAGCGGATCACACCGCCAGGCCGGGCCTTCGTCGTTTCCGGGGCAGGATCCGCCCGTGCCACTCACGTGCCAGATGCGTCCGGCTCCCTCGGCTCAGGAACCCGCCGGCGGCCCCTCCCCCGGGCCTTCTTGATCGCGGAGTCCATCCCGCGGGCGATCAGGAGATCCCGCTCGCCCCGCATGTGCTGGTAGCGCAGCGCCGCGTCCATGGTCGAGTGCCCCATGCGGTGCATCAGCTCCCGGGTGCTCGCCCCGGTGTCGGCCGCCAGGTTGTTGCCGGTGTGGCGAAGATCGTGGAAGCGGATGCTGTCCGCCTCGGTCTCACCGAGGGCCCGGCTCCAGTCCACCTCGGAGTCGGCCAGCGCAGTTGTCCACACGCTGTGGAAATTGCTCCGCCGCAACAGGCCTCCCCGAGGCCCGACGAAGACCCGCCCGGCGGCCCCGTCCTCGCCGAACCAGCGCAGGTGCTCGGCCAGCTCGGCCACGATCGAGGAGGGGAAGGCCACCGGCCGCACGCCCGCATCGCTCTTGGGCCGCTTGACCTTGAGCTGGCCGGTCTGGAGTTCGGCCTGAGCCCGCCGCACCCGGACGATCCCCTTGTCCAGGTCCACGTCCCGCCGGCGGAGCGCGGCGAACTCCCCGAACCGGAGCGTGGAGAAGGCCGCCATCAGCACCAGTGCCCGGTAGCGCGGCTCGATCGAGTCGGCGATCGCGTAGACCTCCGCGATGGTGAGCACCGGACGCTCGGCGGAGACCTCCTTGTCTGCCCCCTTGATCCGAAACGGATTCCGCTCGATCAGGCCGTCCTCGTCCGCGGCCGTGTTCAGGATGGCCCGCAGCACCCGGTACGACTTCGCGACAGTCGCGGCGCCGACCTCGGCTTCGAGCATCGCGGAGCGCCACGACCGGACACCGGCCGTCGTGATGGCTGCGACCGTCCCGGCCCCGAAGGTCGGCTTGATGTAGAGGCGGAGGACGCCCTCGTACCTCTCCAGCGTCCGATCGGCGAGACCCCGCTCCCGGAGCCAGGTGTCCGCGTAGTCGCCGAAGTTCACCTGCCCCGCGTCCGGGTCTTTGAGCTGGCCCCGCGCCATGTCGGCTTCGAGCAGCGTCAGGGCCAGCTCGGCGTCCGTCTTGGTCGGGTAGGTCTGCTCGGCCGAGCGGAGCTGGCCGGTCACCGGGTGCCGGTAGCGGGCCTGCCAACGGCCGGAGGGGAGCTGGCGGACCGAGCCGAAGCGCCGACGGTTGCCCTTCGTGTTCGCCATCAGGCCACCACCCGCAGGCGGCGCGGCCGGGCGATGGCCCGGACGGTGTTCGACTCGATGAAGTCGGTGAGGACGCTCTCCTTGATGCGGACGTGGCGTCCGACCTTCACGAAGGCAATCCGGCGTTCGGCGATCAGGCGTCGCGGGAAGCGCTCCTTGCTGGTCTCCCAGGTGCCGAGCAGCTTGGCAACCTCCTCCACGGTCAGCAGGCGGTCCATGTGCTGTTGTCCTCCTCATTGGCGAGTTGGGTCATGAGTTCCTGGCGGTCGGTGGTGCGGCGTTCGTGCAGCTCGCGGGCGATGGACGCGGCGAGCATCGATTCGCCGGGCGAGTTGCCTGCTCCGGCGAAGCTCCAGTGCGCGAGGACGAAGGTCTCGGCGTCGGCCAGGTCGTCGAGGTCGGGCAGGCCGGCCGCGAGGAGCCGCTCGCGCAGGCCCCGGTGTGCTTCGGCGGCGCGGTAGTCGGCGCGGACCTGGCGGAGGGCACCGAGGGTGGTCGAGTAGGTCGGGCTCTTGCTGGAGAAGTGGCCGCGGAAGCCGAGCATGTGCGACCAGTGCGCCAGCAGCCGGTCCGGGTACAGGCCGTCCAGGTCCCAGCAGGTCTCGATGAGGCGCCGGGTGTGGGTGGGCAGCTGGTGTCGGTCGAGTTCGTGGCGCTCCAGGATGCGCCGGTCGACGGTCTCGGTCGTCTCCGCGGACTTGGTGGCGTACTTGGCGACGTAGGAGGCGACGGCTTGTTCGGAGATCTCGCCGGAGCCGAAGGCGCCGATCGGGCGGACGTCCACCTGCTCACCCCAGCGCAGGATGCGGGCCGGGTCCTCCCCGGCGGACGCTACGGGCACGGCGGCGCGGTCGGCGGCGGCACGAATCGCGGCGTCCAGCAGGGCCACGGTCGCCCAGGCCGGAGGCGGTGAGTCGGGTCCGGTGGGTCCGTCGATCCGGATCACGGCGTGGAAGTGCACCGCCCCGCGGCGCTGGAACTCGGCGACCTTCCCGAAGGACAGCTTCGCCTGCTCCTTGAACTCGTACTGGTAGAGGCCGGCCATCTTCGCCATGGCCCGGAACAGGTAGATGGTGAAGCGCCGCCACAGGTCCGGGGCGTGGTTGTTCCACAGCACCGCGTGCGCGTAGTCGTACCGGTCCGCATCGAGCGGGGTGCCGAGGGCGGGCGAGCCGTCGGGGTGGGCGGTGCCGCAGCGGCAGACGCCCCGCTCGGGCCGGTTGTGGACCGGGCCGAAGGACGGCGCGGTGAGGGTGGCGAACACCCGCGGGTGTGACCGCACGGCCACCGGCACGCCCTTGTCCTGGTCTCCGGCGAGGCCGGCGCGGATCAGGTGGAAGGTGTCGGCGGAGTAGGTGCGGGCGCAGGACGGGCAGCGGGAGGCCCGCCGGTTCCCGCAGGCGACCTTGAGGCGGTGGCCGGGTTCGTGCTGGGTCGAGTACCGGTGCCAGACCGCGCCGGTCGGGGCGTGGGTGAGGGTGCGGAAGCCCTGCAGGTGGATCGGGTTCGCGCAGCCACCGGTCCGGCGGATCTGGTCCTGAAGCTGGGGCAGGTCCCCGCGGGTGGCGAGGCGGGCCAGGTCCGCAACCGCAAGCAGGTCCCGCTCCCCGGGTAAGCCCCGCGCGTTCACTGGGCCGCTTCCAGAACCGTGGAGCCCACGCAGGTCGGGCACCAGATGCCAGCACCGGTGGAGTCCCACCCGGACCCATTGCAGTCGGGGCACTTGATCCACGTGCGGGCCGTGAACTCAGCAGCGCAGTCACTCGGGGCAACGCAACGGACCTCGGCGCAGACCGGGCACTCCCGACCGCCGCGCACGAGCCGAATCGGCAGCGTGCGGGCGGGACGGAGCGGGATGACCGGGGCGGGAGAAGCAGCGGCGGGCATGGCAGCCTCCAGCGAGTAGGACCTTCACTCAGGTACTCCTCTACTGTTATATAGGAGTTGCCGGCCATCAAACAAGCCCCCGCCGCCAGGCAGGGGCTTGGATCATGACGAATCGTCAGTCGGCGGCGAAGTCGTACTGGAAGAGGTGCTTGTCGGCCGACATCACGGAGTCGAAGACCTCCACGGCGCGACCTCCGGTGTCGATGGCCGTGCGCACCAGCGCGACGACGGGGACGCCCGGCAGGAGCCGGAGGGCCTTCTTCTCGTCCTCCGAAGGCATGCGCGCTTGCAGTTCCTCGCGGAAGGATGCAAGCCGGTGCCCCCGCTCCTCAAGCCGGGCGTAGCTGCCTCCGGGGCCCGCGTTCTCCTCGGTGATCGGTGTGCCCTCGATCAGGTCGAGCGGGTAGTAGCTGTCGGCCAGCTGCATGGGCTCGCCCCCACCCCACATCCGCCGGCGGCGGACGAAAACCGGGCTGCCCTCTTCGATGTTGAGCCGCTCGGCGATGCGGCGCGGCGCAGGAACCTCGCCCAGGTGGAGCATCTCTTGCTTGTAGTCCAGGCCCAGTGAGCGCATGTCGGCAGCGAAGCCGCCGAGGCCGGCCGCGCGGTTCGCCCGGGTCAGCCGCTGCGAGGCGAGCCGCAGCATGGGCCCGCGCTCACGGACCCGGGTGCCGCGTCCATGCTCGGTGACCACGAGCCCTTCGCTCCGAAGCACCTCCAGGGCTCGCCGGGCAGTCCCACCCGCTACACCGAAGGTCCTGGACAGCTGTGCCTCACTGGGCAGCGCGGCGCCAGGGGCAAGCTCTCCCCGGTCAATGAGATCCCGGAAGTGGTCCGCGATCTGCTTGAAGACTGGTCGGTCGCTGTTCGGATCGATCTCCATGGCTCCGCTCCTCCTGCGCGCTCTTCTACAAGAGTAGCGATGCAGAGCCTGGCTGACCAGCTAGCTCATGTACTCGGTCGCGGCGCCAGGCAGGCAGGTCGTTTCGCTACCCGAGGCCGCCCAGGTGGAACCGCAGCACGGACAGACCGGCAGCCTGTCCGGGTCACTCGCGATCTTCTGGGCCGGACACATGGGACAGGCGCCGTCCAGCAGAGGGCGCTCAGCCTCACCGGTCATGTCGACAACCGAGTACTGAGCCCGGGGTCCCTGGTGATCCGGGCTCGTGCAGCGAAGGAACAACATCCGCCGAGCGTAGCCCTGCCACTGGCCCGTCGGGGAGGAGGGAAGGGAGTTGGCTGTTACGAGTTTCGCTACTTCATCAAGGCGCCTCGCTCCGCTCGGCGGGCGGGGCGGGCGGAGCCCACGGGGAAGGCACATCACGGCGGGATCGGAGATCACCGGCGAGATTCCCGGCCTCCTGGAACTACTGGACGTAGCCTCACAATGTTCGGGGTGCCGCGCCTGCGGCGCGGCGGCGCCGGCCGTCCTCCGGCGCGCGCCCCGCCTCCTGTCTTCGCCCCGGCTGGGGCTTCGCCGTCGTCGGCCGCGCCCACAAGGGGCGAAGAGCTAAGGCCGGGGCAAAGACGGACAGGTCCAACTTCCACCCCCACACGGGCGGAGGACGGCGCAGAAGGCAGGGCTCAGAACCAGGCCCGTCGGGGCCGGGGCGGGCGGCTCCGCGGTTTTACCCACCTGCCCGGACTGGGACCCGCGTCGAGCAAGAACGGGGGGCCACTCGGCCACATTGCGGTCAGGCCCAAAGAGCCCTGACCGAGTCGCAACAGCTTACGGCCCCCCGATCATGCTCGACCCCAGACCAGACAGGACACCGGCCAAAACCACTCCGCCACCCTGGCAACTGTCTTCCCGTCTCACCGATGAGGTGGCAAGATCCATGCGGCGCGGCATGAAGCCGCAGCTCACGTGTCAGGGGATGTGTTCTGCATGGGCGCCTTTCAATGGGCAGGCCTTGTGGCCGCCTGGGCTGTCACGCTGGTGCCAGGCACAGCAGCGGTCTCCTGTGGCTGGCTGCTTCCCTGGTTGAGGGGCCACGTTCCGTCGCCACGGTTGTGGGGAACTGGTCAGATCACACTGGGCCTGGGCATCACAACCGGGATGATCAGCTCGCAGTGGCACGCTCTTGCATGGACGGTTGGAACAACCGCAGGCCTCTGCCTGGGCCTCTGCGGCCTAGGCATCCTTGTGAAAGCACAGCGTCCCAGCTGAGCCAGTCGCTCCTGAGTAGCTGACAAGCCGTGCCAGAGGCGTGCCAGATCAAGCGGTACGCCACGGCTAGTTGGAGTCACCAGGGGTCAGTTCGCCGGCCTGGGCCAGAGTGCTATGCACGCAGGTCACGCGGAGGGTCTACCTCCCGCCCTCCGGAGGCGGGTGCGTAGGTTCGAATCCTACCGGGGGCACTTCACAGCAAGTGCCGCGCAAGGCCCGGGTCCAGTGGACCTGGGCCTTCGTCGTTCTCCGGGCCCGCACGCCGGACTTCCGGGCCGCCTGCCGGCCCCCGGGCCTGAGTGTCCGTCAGGCGCTGGGGCAGACTGGGCCGCACAAGGTGCTCCGGACGGCGGGGGAGGCGGCATGCGGTACGCGGACGGGCCCGCGGCGCAGGGCGAGGTCCGGGTCGGGGCGGCCCCCTCGCGGGTGTGGGAGCTGGTGACCGACATCGGGCTGCCGGCCAGGCTCAGCCCCGAGCTGCAGCGGGTCGAGTGGCTGGGCGGAGCCGACGCCCCCGCAGTGGGTGCGCGCTTCGCCGGTTTCAACCGGCACCCCCTGGCCGGCGACTGGCGGACGGTCTCGCAGATCGTCGAGTTCGACGTCGAGCGGCTCTTCGGCTGGGCCGTCCTGGACGCGGACGGCCGGTACGGCGACGCCGCGGACGACCTCACGGACCGGATGGCCACCTGGCGGTTCGAGCTGGCGCCCGAGGGGGCCGGCACGCGGGTGCGGCAGTCCGTGCTGATCGGGCCCGGCCGCTCCGGCATCAGCCTGTGGATCGACCGCATGCCGGAGCGGGAGGAGCAGCTGGTGGCCGGCCGGCTCGACGAGCTGCGCACCGGCATCGAGGCCACCCTCGCGGGCGTCAAGGCGCTCGCCGAGGACGGCGGCGAGCGGCCGTAGTCGTCGGACGGGTACCGTCCGGGCACCGAGGCGCGTATCGGGAGCAGGTGGGCGCGCGGGACATCGAGGGAGCGGGGGCGGGCGTGGAGGTCGAGGAGGGGGCCGGCGGCCGGGCGCTGCCGTGGGACGGGGTACGGACCCGGGAGGACCTCGCGGCGCACATCGACGGGCTGCTGGCCGACCACCGCGAGCGCGGCGAGGAGTGGGAGAACGCCACGCTCGGCGACTTCCTGGAGGCGCTCGCCGCGTGCGTCCGCGGCTCCCCCGGCTGGTACCCGAACGCCGGCCGGGAGGTGCCCGCCGACGGCGACTGGGCGTTCTTCGCCCGGGTGCTGGACTCCGCCACCGGGTACGAGTGACGACGTCCGGTCAGGCCAGGCGGATCCGGTGGGTGCGGTGTTTGACGAGCAGGGTGAGGGCGAGGACCTCGACCGCCCCGCACAGGACGGCCGCCCAGGCGGGCAGCAGCAGGGCGCCGGGGACGAGCAGGACGGCCGTCAGGACGAGGCAGGGGCCGTACCAGGCGAGGACCGAGCGGGTCGGCTCGCCGTAGCGCAGGGCGATCGCCGCGTTGGCGGTGTAGAAGCCGAGCACGCCGCCGCAGAGCGCCCAGTCCGCACCGGACGGCAGGTGGTGGGTGGGTTCGGCGACGGCCGTGCCGAGGGCCGCGGCGAGCAGGGTGATCGCGGCGACCAGGAAGTACGGCAGGTACATCACGGTGTCGCGGATGATCCGGTGGGCCCGGCCGGCCTGGGCGCGGCCCAGGCCGCGGGCGGCGACCGTGGTGCCCCAGACGAAGAAGACCGCCGCGAGTTCGGCGACCAGCAGGAAGGCCGCGAGGGCGGCGGCGCCGGAGGCGGCGGTGAGGTGGTCGGCGAAGGTCGCGACGACGGTGAAGACGCTCTCGCCGAGGACGATCACCACGAACAGCGTGATCCGCTCGACCAGGTGCTCGACGGACAGCTGGGCGTACAGCGCGGTGCCGTACTCGCTGCGGATCGCCAGCAGGACGGCCTCCAGGGCGATGGCGATCCCCCAGAGGGCGAACCGCCATCCGTCCGGGAGGAGGGCGGACACCGCCCACAGCGCGGCCGGGACGAGGCAGTAGGCCACCGGGCGCCAGAGCGGCAGTGCGGTCTCCCGGCGCAGGGCGGGCCGCAGCCACACCAGGAAGCAGACCACCCGCACCCAGGCGGCGCCGAGGGCGTAGAGCCAGGCGTGCCCGCCGAGGCCCTCGGGGGCTGCGGCGGCCATCACGCCGAGGCCGGGCATGGCGGCGATCAGCATGGGCTGGCTGAGCGAGCGGTCGATGTCCCGGCCGGAGACGTTGACGGTGGCCATCAGGTTGACCCAGGCCCACCAGGCCGGGAAGAAGAGCACCAGGAACCTGCCGAACTCGGCGCCGCCCGGGTCGCCGTGCAGGCCGCGGGCGAGGATGGCCACGGTCACGACGAAGACCAGGTCGAAGAAGAGCTCGAACCAGTCCGCCCGGCGCTCCTCGGGCTCGGCTCCGGTCGGCGCGCTGTCGGCGGCGGTCACGGTGTTCGGCACCTCCCGTTGTCCCGGTGCCGGGAGTGTACGGGGCAAGCGGCGCACGCAAGCGGGAATGCGCCCCCGGCGCGCACGGTGCCGGGGCGAATGCCTCCGGATCAGCGGAGGACGTCACTCTCCGGGGTGATCTCGGTGGGGACGCCGATCTCGTAGACCAGCCGGCTGCGCTCGGCGGCGAGGACGATGTCGGCGGTCTCCACGGGGAGGCCGCCGGCCCAGTGGGTGCGCTCGATGGAGAGCACGGTGGAGCCCAGGGCCACGCCCAGCGGGCCGGACTCGGCCTCCAGCACCGGGCGGGCGGTGACGTCCTCGGTGACCCGGGTGACGGTCAGTCCGATGCCGGCCATCCGCTCGACCACGCCGAGCCCGGCGAGCGGGCCGTACTCGGGCCGGGCCGCCACGGTGCCGCCGGTCAGGGCGAGCGGCTCCCAGCTGGTGGACAGCTGGGCGGGCCGGTCGGCGGCGAGGAAGACGTACTGGGTCTGCATGATCGGGTCGCCCTCGGCGATCCCCAGCCGCAGCGCGAGCGCGCCGGTGGCCCAGGTCTTCTGGGAGTCGTGCGTCCAGTGCGGGACGCCGCCGGGGCCGGGGTCCCGGGACGCGCCGGCGAAGGGGCTGCCGGCCGCGTCGTAGCGTCCGCGCGGGATCCGGGCCGGCGCCGGACGGCACCGGACGTAGGTGCCGGAGCCCGGGCGGCCCTCGGTCAGGCCCTCGGCGTTGAGCACCCGCAGCGCCTGCCGGACGGGCTGCTCGGAGAGCCCGTGCCGGCGGCAGAGGTCGGCGATGCTGGGCATCCGCGTGCCCGGCGGGTGCTCGCCGGAGAGGATCCGCGAGCGCAGCACGTCGGCCAGTCGCAGATAGGCCGGTCGCCCCAACTCGCCCACGTCAACCCCCGTCTCACGGAATGTCGGCTCAGCTTGACAACGCCGTACCCGAGCTTTCAAGCTCGCATTCGAGGTTGACCATGCGTGGTCGACCGACTGCGGAGTGTCCGTCGGAGGGGTGCAGCAGCATGATGTGGATCGCCCGGTTCCCCGGTGTGCCCGAGTCCGTGCGAGCGGCGCGGCGGATGGTCCGCGACGCGCTCGAACCCTCGGCGCGGGCCGAGGACGCGGTGCTGATCGTCTCCGAGCTGGTGACCAACGCCGTGATGCACAGCCGGTCCGGCACCGGCGGCGTCCTGTGGGTGGAGGTCCGCCGCCGGCACGGGGTCGTGCGGGTCTCCGTCACCGACGAGGGCACGGCGGAGGGCCGCCCGGCGCACCGGCCGCCGGTCGACGCGGGCGACTTCGGACGGGGCCTGCGGATCGTCGACGCCCTGGCGGAGCACTGGGGGGCCGTCGGCGAGGCCGGCGGGCGGCGCACCGTCTGGGCCGAGCTTGCGCCCGCCCCGGGGGACGGCCGCGCAGCGCAGGAGACCGGACCCGAAGGCCCCGCGACGCCCACCGAAGGGGCCGTCACCGGAGCGCCCGGGCCTGCGGCGGGGAGCGGCCCGCGGGCCGCCGGTGTCCTGGCCGTCCCGGTCACCGCGGTCGCCGCGTCGACGCCCGGCCCGGCGCCGCGCTGCCGGCTGTGCGGCACGGCGCTGCCGGGCCGTCAGGGCGCCGCGGTGACGGCCTGACGGTAGAGGGTGGTCATGGTGTGGTCGAAGTACGAGCTGTAGGAGGTGTCGTCGGTGTCGCCGCCCTCCTGGTAGCCGCCGATGACGCCGATGACCTCGCCGGTGCGGGTGCTGATCCACGGCCCGCCGCTGGTGCCGCCGGGGTAGCCGGGGCAGTCGATGCGGCGCTGGGTGACGGACGCCCGGGTGGTGGTGTCGGTGCACAGCAGCGGGGCCTCGGCGCGGGCCGGGTAGCCGTAGAGGCGGACCTGCGAGGTGAAACTGTCGTCCAGCCCGAGGGCGTTGCCGCCGACGACGTCCTCGATCCGGTGGCCGTCCGAGGCCGGGGCGACCCGGAGGATGGCGTAGTCGGCGTCCTCGTCCCGGTCGTTCGTCCAGGCGTCGGGGGCGTAGATCGCGGTGACCCTCCAGGTGCCGTACGGGGCGCTGCCGACGCGGTAGCCGGGGACGAAGCTCAGGCCGTCGGTGCTGCCGACGCAGTGGGCGGCGGTGAGCACGAGGTCGCGGGTGGGGCTCTGCAGCACGCTGGCGGAGCAGAAGTGGTGGCCGGCCGCGACGGTGCCGCTGAACAGGGCGCCGACCCGGGCGGCCGACGCGTCGGCGGGGGCGGTGGCGGTGGTGCCGAGGGCCGGTACGGCGTCGAGGGCGGCGGTGGCGGCGGGCGAGGCGGTGGCGGGCGAGCTGCCGAGCACGTGGGCGGCGGCGAGCAGTCCCACCGTGGCGAGGGCCGCTGCCGGGGTGCCGAGCAGCGGCCGGAGCCGGGGGCGGGACGTGCGGGGGCTGCTCATCGGCGAACTCCTCCTGGCCGGGGGTGTCGGCTCCACTCTGGGCCGCCGGGCTGTGAACCGGGTGATCCGAAGGTGGGAAAGCGGTGAGAGATCCGTACACGATCCCGCCCCGGCCCCGGAGGAGTCCAGGGCCGGGGCGGCGTGTCGCCGGGCCCGGGGGGGTGCTGTCAGTGCGGTTCGGCCGCGGGGCGGGCGGCGGCCTGGGCCGGTTCGGCCGCGGCGTGCTGGGCCTCGCCGGGCGCCGGTTTGTGGTCGATCATCAGGAAGGCGATGACGGCGGCGGCCAGCAGGATTCCCATCGCGACCCAGGTGGCGATCGCGTAGCCGTGCACCTGGCCCTGTTTGAGGACGAGCGGATCGGCCGCGTTGCGGGTGGCCAGCCAGGTGGCGGTGGCGCTGGCCGCGATGGTGTTGAGCAGTGCGACACCGATCGAACCGCCGACCTGCTGGGCGCTGTTGATGATGGCGGAGGCCGCGCCGGTCTCGTTGGGCGCGACGCCGAGGGTGGCCAGGCTCAGCGAGGGCATGAAGACCAGGCCCATGCCGAAGCCGAGCAGGAGTTCGGCGGGCAGCACCATGGTCGCGTACGGGCTGTCGACCTTCATCTGGGTCAGCCAGGCCATGCCGCCCGCGCCGAGCAGCAGGCCGGGGACGACGAGTGCCCGCGAGGGTATCCGGGTCATCAGGTTGGCCGCGATGCCGGTCGCGCTGATGATGATGGCCGCGGTCATCGGCAGGAAGGAGACGCCCGCCATGACCGGCGAGAAGCCCTTGACCACCTGCATGTAGTAGGTGAGGAACAGGAACAGGCCGAACATGCCGATCACGGCCATGCCGACGGCGATGGCACCGCCGCCGCGGTTGCGGTCGGAGACGATGTGCAGCGGCAGCAGCGGGTGGTCGGTGCGGCGTTCGAAGAGCACGAAGACGAAGAGCAGTGCGACGCCGATGCACAGCGAGGCCAGGACCAGCCAGTCGCCCCAGCCGCGGGAGACGGCCTCGGAGGTGCCGAACACGATCAGCAGCAGGCCGCCGCAGCCGAGGACGGCGCCGGGCAGGTCGAGCCTCACGCGGTGGCCCTTGGCGACGTGGTCGCGCTTGAGCAGGGCATAGGCGGCGAGCGCTGCGCCGATGGCGATCGGGATGTTGACGAACAGGCACCAGCGCCAGTTCAGGTACTCGGTGAGCAGGCCGCCCATGATCAGGCCGATCGCGGCGCCGCCGCCGGCGAGGGCGCCGAAGATGCCGAAGGCTGTGGCGCGTTCCTTCGCGTCGGTGAAGGTGGTGGAGAGCAGCGACAGCGCGGAGGGTGCGAGGAGTGCGCCGAAGGCGCCCTGCAGGGCGCGCGCGCCGAACAGCATCCAGGGTTCGGTGGCGAATCCGCCGATGGCGGAGGCCAGGGCGAAGCCCAGCAGGCCGATCAGGAAGGTCCGTTTGCGGCCGAAGAGGTCGCCGATCCGGCCGCCGAGGAGCAGCAGGCCGCCGAAGGCCAGGGTGTAGGCCGTGATGACCCACTGCCTGTTGCCGTCGGATATGCCCAGGTCCTTCTGGGCGGAGGGCAGGGCGATGTTCACGATCGTCGCGTCGAGGACGATCATCAGCTGGGCGATGGCGATGACTGCCAGGGCCCACCAGCGACGGGGGTCGACCGCCTGCTCGTCCTGTGCGTGCTGGAGGGACACCGTGGGCCGCCTTCCGGAGGGGATTGGTGGGAAGGGCGCACGCAGCGCTCCTCCCAGGGAATCTCTCGGGATGGCGAGGGGCAAGGTTTTTTGTCAGTAAATGTCGGAATTGGGACTAAAGTCCTAAACCTCCGACGCCCTCCGGCCGAGGCCCCGGGTCGCACCGGCCCGCCGCGGCGGGCCGGGCCGGTGCGACCCCGGACCGGGGCTGCGAGCGGCGGCGGTCAGAGCCCGGAGAGCTCCGCGACCAGGTCGTCGAGGCCGAGCGAGCCCTGGGAGAGAGCGGCCATGTGCCAGGCCTTGAGGTCGAACTCCTCGCCGCGGGACTCGGCGGCGGCGCGGGCGGCGGCCCGTCCCGTCAGCCAGGCACGCTCACCCAGCTTGTAGCCGATGGCCTGGCCGGGCATGCCGAGGTAGCGGACCAGCTCGCTGTCCAGGAAGTCGGCGGACAGGCCGCAGTACCGGCCGAAGAACTCCCGGGCGTCGTCGGGCAGCATCGCCTCACCCGGCTTGAACGGGGAGTCCGCCGGGAAGTCCAGGCCGGCGTGCATGCCGATGTCGACGATGACCCGCAGCACCCGCATCATCTGCGCGTTGAGGTAGCCGAGCCGGTGGCCGGGGTCGGTGAGGTAGCCGAGCTCGTCCATCAGGCGCTCCGCGTAGAGCGCCCAGCCCTCCAGGTTGGCGCTGACGCTGCCGAGGGTGACCTGGTAGGTCGAGAGCCGGTCGGCGAGGTACGTCCACTGCGCGAGCTGCAGGTGGTGGCCGGGCACGCCCTCGTGGTACCAGGTCGAGACGAGGTCCCAGACCGGGAAGGACTCGCGGCCGAGGGTCGGCAGCCAGGTGCGGCCGGGACGGGAGAAGTCGAGCGAGGGCTGGGTGTAGTAGGGGGCTGCGGCACTGCCGACCGGGGCGAGCCGTGACTCGACCTTCAGCAGTGGCTCGGCGAGGTCGAAGTGGGTGCCCTGGAGGTCGGCGATGGCACCGTCCATCAGGCCCTGCAGGTAGTCGCGGGCGTTCTCCTCGCCCTTGATCGCCGGGCCGTCGGTCTCCAGCCAGTGCATCGCCTCCATCGGGGTGGCGCCGGGCAGCACCTTCTCGGCCTCGGCGCGCATCTGGGCGTCCAGGTCGTGGAACTGCTCCCAGGCCCAGGCGTAGGCCTCGTCGAGGTCGAGGGCGGCACCCGTCCAGTAGCGGACCCAGCGGGTGTAGCGCTCGCGGCCGACGGTGTCCGGGGTGGCGGCGGCGGCCGGGCCGTACACGTCGCGCAGCCAGTCGCGCAGACCGGCGAGCGCGTCGGAGGCGGCGACGGCGGTGGCGGTCAGCCCCTCGCGCAGCGACTCGGGGGCGTCCTGCACGAACGCGCCGAACCAGCCGCCGGGGGTCTCGCCCTCCAGCCACTCGCCGATCTGGCCGACCACGGTGGTGACCTGGCGGGGGCCGGACAGCAGGCCGCGCTCCATGCCCTCGGTGAGGGTGGCACGGTACTGGCCGAGCGCGACCGGCACCCGGGCGAGGCGGCGGCCGATCAGCTCCCAGTCCTGCTCGGTGCCGGTCGGCATGAGGGTGAACACCTCGCGCACGTCGTGCACCGGCGAGCCGAGGTTGCGCACCGCGCGGTACTCCTCGCCCGCTTCGTGCAGGGCGAGTTCGGCGGTGAGGCGCTCGCGGAGCAGGCGGGCGCAGCGCCGCTCGGCCTCGTCGTCGGCGGCACCGGCGGCCTCGGCGGCGTCGAGTTCGGCGAGGGTGGAGCGGGCGAGGTCGGCGAGCGCCGCGCGGCCGGCCGGTGAGAGGTCGGTGATGCGGTCGTCGTCCGGGTTGAGGCCGAGGTACACCGCGGTCAGCGGGTCGAGGTCGGCGAGGGCGTGGACGTAGGCGTCGGCGATACGGCGCGGGGTGGGGCCGTCGACAGCGGGGGTGATCGGTTCTTGGACCATTCGGCCATCCTGTCGCAGCATCCGGCGATTTCAAGACCCTCTCGGTGCGGGCTCGCACGATTGACGGAGGGTCCGCCGGGCCCGGTGTGGACGCGGCGGCGCAGTGCGTCACCGGGCGTGCACGGACCTGCGCCGAGGGTGCCGGTGCCGTCGGCAGGCGGCACCGGTGCCGCCTGCCGACGGCACCGGCACGGCACTGTCCCCGCACCAACGCGGCGAGGTGCGGAAACAGGCGGTGCGGGCGCTCCCCCGCGGCGGGCCGAAGCCCTAGGCTGGCGGCCATGGCAGCCAGATCAGCGACTCCCCCCGCCGCTCCCGCCGACGCGCCGACGGAGGAGCGACCGCGCCGCACCGGGTACCGCCGGCTGTCGGTCGAGCAGCGCCGGGAGCAACTGATCGCGGTGGCGCTGGAGCTGTTCAGCTCCCGACCGCCGGAGGAGGTCGGGCTGGACGACGTGGCGCAGGCCGCCGGCGCCTCGCGCCCACTGGTCTACCGCTACTTCGCTGGCGGCAAGCAGCAGTTGTACGAGGCCGCGCTGCGCAGTGCGGCCGAGGAGCTGAGCCGACGGTTCACGGTGGCCGGCGGGGGTTCGCCGACCGAGCAGCTGTCGGCCGTGCTGGACGCCTACTTCGACTTCGTGGCGGAGCACGCGGCGGGCTACGGCGCACTGCTGCGCGGCGGTTCGGTGGTGGAGACGGCGCGGACCTCGGCGATCGTCGACGAGGTGCGGCGGGTGGCGCTGAGGCGGACGCTGCGGCACCTCGGTGTGCGGACGGCGGGGCCTCGGCTGACCCTGCTGGTGCGGTCGTGGATCTCCGTGGTGGAGGCGTCCGCGCTGAGCTGGCTGGACGAGGGCCGGCAGATCCCGAAGGAGTCGCTGCGGGACTGGCTGGTGGACGAGTTCGTCGCGATGAGCGCCGCGGCGGCGGTGCACGACCGGCAGGCGGCCCGGATGCTGGCCGGGGTCCTGGCGCTGGAGCGGCCGGACGGGCCCGCGGCCGCGCTGGTGGCGCGGCTGCGGGCGCTCCTCCCGGAGGCACCGGCGAACGGGGTCTGACCCTCTCGCGGCGCCCCTGCTCCCACTCCCCCGGGAGACGTCTTCAAAGGCGCATGGATGCCTCGTAGGGGCGCTGGGGGCACCTCCCGGCGCCCTGGACCGACCACCCGGCACCTCGATGACAACTCCCTAGGCGTTCGCGAGGAGTTGGCGTTGGCGGCCGAGGTCGCCGACTTCGAGTTCGACGATGTCGCCGGGGCGCAGGAAGGACGCGCCGCGGTGGCCGAGGGTGACGCCGGCCGGGGTGCCGGTGACGACGACGTCGCCGGGCTCCAGCACCATGAAGCGGCTGAGGTAGCGGACGGTCTCCAGCACCGGGAAGATCATGTCGGCGGTGCTGCCGTCCTGCCGCAGGCCCCCGTTGACCCAGAGTCTGAGCGGGAGTCGCTGCGGGTCGCCGACCTCGTCGGCGGTGACCAGCCAGGGCCCGAGCGGGGTGAAGGTCTCGGCGGACTTGCCCTTGTCCCACTGGCCGCCGCGTTCGTGCTGGAAGGCGCGTTCGGTGACGTCGTTGGCGGTGGTGTAGCCCGCGATGACGGCTGCCGCCTCGGCGTCGCTCTCCAGGTAGCGGGCGGTGCGGCCGATCACCACGGCGAGTTCGGCCTCGTAGTCGGTCTTCTCGGAGCCGCGCGGGATGAGCACGGTGTCGTTCGGGCCGACCACGGTGTTGCTGGGTTTGAGGAAGACCACCGGTTCGGCCGGGATCGCGGCGCCGGCCTCGGCCGCGTGGTCGCGGTAGTTGAGGCCGATGCCGACCACCTTGCCGGGGCGGGCCACCGGGGCGCCGATCCGCCGGCCGTCGAGGTCGATCCGGGGCAGCGCGCCGGCGGCCGCCTCGGCGGCGATCGCGGCGGCGGCCGCCCGGTCGAGGCCGGCGAGGAAGGCGCCGTCGATGTCGCGGGTGCGCCCGGAGAGGTCGTACGCGGTGCCGTCGGGGCCGAGGACCGCGGGGCGCTCGGCGCCCGCGGGGCCGACTCGGAGGAGCTTCACTGGCCGTCACCACCTGGTTCGTCGCGTGTCGACGGGAGCTCACACGCCTCTCCGCCCTATGCATCCGAGGTATATCAACGCCTCTGACCTGCGAACCAGTGGGTTACCTTCGGCGAATTCCTATCAATTCACACAATCGCGGAAGGGCCGGAATCGGGTGGCCGTACGGTTGACAACCACCGCCGCGGCCCCCGCCGGTCAGGTCTCGCGCTCCGGCCGGTACTCCTCCTCCGGCACCCCGAAGGTCCAGGCGACCCCGGCCCGCGCGGTGCGGGTCGACGGCGGCACGCGCAGCCAGTAGGTGCGGAAGGTGCCGTCCGGCTCGGCGGTGGAGTTGACCACCTCGACCATCACCACCGGCTCGTCGTCCGGCAGGACGATCCGCCAGAGCACCCCCGTCTCGTCGCGGTGCAGCGGCTCGGCGCCGGACTCGGCAAGGTACCGGTCGTAGCCGTAGTGCTCCAGCATCACCCGGCGCAGCTCGGCGTTCTCCTCCTCCCGGATGCGCTCCGCGGTGAGGCCGCCGAGGCCGTCCAGGAAGTCGGCGGGCACGGGCATGCCGCGCCAGGCGTGCAGTGCGCTGCCGTCCGCCCAGGCGAGGGCCGGGCCGTCGGCGCGGTCGAGCCGGCCGGCCTCGTCCCGGTGCAGTTCGGTGGGCCGCTCGGCGATCAGCGCGACCTGCTCGTACGGCCACCACCAGCCGGTCTGCCGGGCGGCGTCGGCGAGCGGGGCGAGCTCGGCCCCGTCGAGCTCACCGGCGGCGTCGAAGGCGGCGAGCCAGGGCGCGTCGTGCTGGCCGAGGACGGCGTCGAGCAGGGCGACCCGGACGGCCGTCCGGGCGGCCCGGGCCCGGCTGCGGACCTCGGTGTCGTCGTCGGGGTCGGCCTCGGGGGCGAGCTCGTCCAGGACGGCGCCGCGGATCCGGCCGGCCAGTGCCTGGTTCTGCGTCCACAGGTCACCGCCGGTGAGCGCCCACAGCTCGGCCCAGCCGGGTGCGCCGAGCCGTGCGTGCACCCGGGCGCGGACCTGCCCCCAGGGGCGGGTGCGGATCTCCTCGCGGACGCCGACCGCGCCCTCGGCGCGCAGCGCGAGCGCGGCCCGGACGGCGGCGAACGGGGAGTCGAACCAGCGCACCTCGGCGGGCTCGGGCAGTCCGGCGGCGCGGTACGCGGCGCGCACCGCCCGCTCCGCCGCGACGCGGTCCGCCGCTCCGGTGGCCGCCGCGGCGGCGCGCCAGCGGGCGGTCGCCCCCGCGGGGGCGCTCTGCTGCAGGGTGTCGGTCATCGTGCTGTCCTTCCTCGTCCCGTCCGTGCTCGGTGCGTGCTCGGTGCGTGCTCGGTCCACGCTCAGTCCGCCACGACGCGGACGGCGCCGGGCACGTACTCGCGCTGCCGCACCACCCGGTACCAGCCCCTGGGCAGCGGGATCACGGCGTGCTCCTCGTGCACCACCCGGCCGCCCTCGGGCAGGTGCAGCCAGGCGGTGCCGAACGGGCCGGCCTCCCGCCGCAGGGTGCCCGGCCCGACCACCGCGTGGGCGTGCCCGGTGACCTCGCCGAGGGCCAGCACCAACCGGCCGCGGGCGTCCCGCGGCAGTGGCGGCAGGTCGGCCACCACACGCGGCACCGCCGTCTCCTCCACCGGCACGATCAGCACGTCACCCTGGCGGTACATGTGGGCTCTCCCCGGCTCCGGGCCGACGGGGTGTCGGCCGCGACGAGGGGAAAGCTAGGGCCCGGCTCTGACAGCGCGTCGGCGGGCGGCCCCTCACGCGGCGGTGTCGGCGCGGCCTGGTAGACAGAACCCGGCCGACCGGACGTCCCCAGGAGCAGCGCATGGCGATCAGCAAGCACATCGAGGAGTTCGGCGGGCTGCCCGTCGTGGACGTCCTGGCCGCCCTGGAGGACGGCCGTGAGCTGCCCGCCGCCGACGCCGCCGCCTGGCGCATCGCCCTGGAGTACGACGACGCGCGGACCTTCGCCGAGGTCTGGCGGCGCTTCCTCGGCGCGGTCGACGCCGAGCGGGTCACCACCGTCGTGATCGGCAACTGGTCGCAGGAGGAGCCGGAGCCGCTCGCCGGCCCGCTCGCCGAGATCACCGGTGCCGCGGGCCGGCTGCCCGCGCTGCGCGCCCTGTTCGTCGGTGACATCACCTTCGAGGAGTGCGAGATCTCCTGGCTGCAGATGTGCGACCTCACCCCGCTGTTCGAGTCCTTCCCGCGGCTGGAGGAGCTGGTCGTGCGCGGCGCCGGCGAGGACTGGGACGGCAACGGCGGGCTGGAGCTCGCCCCGCTGCGGCACGAGCACCTGCGCCGGCTGCGGCTGGAGGCCGGCGGCCTGCCCGGCCGCGTCGTGCGGTCCGTCGCGGCCTGCGACTTCCCCGCGCTGGAGAGCCTGGAGCTGTGGCTCGGTGTCGACAACTACGGCGGCGACTGGACGCTGGACGACCTCGCGCCCTTCCTCGCCGGCACCCGGCTGCCCGCGCTGCGCCGGCTCGGCCTGCAGAACACCACCCAGCAGGACGAGGTCTGCGCCCGGGCCGCGCACGCCCCGGTGGTGGCCCGCCTGGAGCATCTCGCGCTCTCCATGGGCGCGCTCACCGACGAGGGTGCCGCCGCCCTGCTGGAGGGGCAGCCGCTCACCCACCTCGTCTCCCTCGACCTGCACCACCACTACCTCACCGAGGAGATGCAGCAGCGGCTGCGCCAGGCCCTGCCGGGTGTGGCGATCGACCTCTCCGACGCCCAGAAGTGGGACGACAACTGGCGCTACGTCGCCGTCTCCGAGTGACCCGGACAGGCAGGAGCCTTTGATGAGCAGGACCTTTCACGGGCTTCCCGTGTGCAATGTGCTGACCACCCTGGACGCGGGCGAGGAGCTGCCAGCCGCCGGGGCGGCCGCCTGGCGGATCAGCCTCGGCTACCGGTACGGCGGCAAGACGGAGTTCGCCGAGGCCTGGCAGCGCTTCCTGGACGCCGTCGACACCACGCGGGTGCGCGCACTCGTCATCGGCGCCTGGTGGGCCGGCGACTACGACGGCCTGGACGGCCCGCTCGGCCTGATCGTCGACAGCGCCGACCGGCTGCCCGCGCTGGAGGCGCTCTTCGTCGCCGACGTCAGCTCGGAGGAGTGCGAGATCTCCTGGCTGGAGATGTGCGACATCACCCCGCTCTTCGAGTCCTTCCCCCGGCTGACCGACCTCGCCGTACGCGGCGGCAACGGCCTGCGGCTGCGGCCCGTCCGCCACGAGCGCCTGCGGTCGCTGGCCTTCGAGTCGGGCGGCCTGCCGGCCCGGGTGGTGCGCGCCGTCGGCGAGTGCGACTTCCCCGTGCTGGAGGAGCTCGACCTGTGGCTCGGCGTCGACGAGTACGGCGGCGACCACACCCTGGAGGACATCGCGCCGCTGCTCACCGCCACCCGGCTGCCCGCACTGCGCAGCCTCGGCCTGCAGAACAGCGAGTACCAGGACGACATCGCCGCCGCCGTCGCGCAGGCCCCGGTCGTGGCGCGGCTGGAGCACCTCGCCCTCGGCATGGGCGTGCTGACGGACGAGGGCGCCGCCGCCCTGCTGGAGGGACAGCCGCTCACCCACCTCGCCTCCCTCGACCTGCACCACCACTACCTCACCGAGGAGATGCAGCAGCGGGTCGCCGAGGCGCTGGCCGGCGTCGACGTCGACCTGTCCGAGGCGGAGGACGAGGAGGACGAGGAGGACCGCTACGTGGCGGTCTCCGAGTAGCCCATGACCGATCGGCTCACCGTCCTCGGCAACCCGGGCCACCGCCGCGTCGTACTGTTCGCGGCGGCGGCGCGGGCCGCCGGCCTGCCCGAGCCCGCCGTACTGCCCTGGCTGGACGTGCTGCGCGGCCGGTACGCCCTGCCGCCCGGCACCGTCCTGCGGATCGACTCGCCCGGCGAGGACGCGGCGGTGGACGCGCTGCTGCGCGGGCCCGTGCTCGGCGCCGGGTACGCGCCGACCCGGGTGGAGGGCGGCGCCGCCTGGTACGCCGGGGTGTGCGCGGCGCTGCACGGCCTCGCGGCCCTGCCCGGGGTGCGGCTGCTCGGCGACCCGGCGGAGATCGCGGTGATGTTCGACAAGCGGTCCGCGCACCGGCGGCTCGCGGCGGCCGGCGTGCCGGTGCCGCTTGCACTCGACGGGCCACCGCCGCAGGGCTGGGCCGAGCTGGTGGAGCGGCTGGCGGCCGCCCGGATGCGCAGGGTGTTCGTGAAGCCGGTGCACGGCTCCTCGGCCTCCGGCGTGGTGGCCCTGGAGTTCGGGCCGCGCGGCCAGGTGCAGGCCACCACCTCGGCCGAGCTCGCGCCGGACGGCCTGCACAACTCGCTGCGGGTGCGCCGCTACCGCACCGCGGCGGAGGTCGCGGCCCTGGTCGACGCGCTCGCGCCGGACGGCCTGCACGTCGAGCAGTGGGTGCCCAAGGCCTCCCAGGGCGGCCGCTCGGCCGACCTGCGGGTGGTCGTGGTCGCCGGCCGGGCCACCCACGCGGTGGTGCGCACCAGCACCCGCCCGATGACCAACCTGCACCTGGGCGGCGCCCGCGGCGACCTGGCGCTCGCCCGGGAGGCCGCCGGCCCGGCCTGGCCGCGGCTGCTGGAGACGGCGGAGCGGGCCGCGGCCTGCTTCCCGAACTCCCCCGTGGTCGGCGTGGACGTCCTGCCGACCGCCGGCTGGCGGGGCGCCGTGGTCGGCGAGGTGAACGCCTTCGGCGACCTGCTGCCCGGCCTCACCGGCCTGCCGGGCGGGCCCGCCGAGGGCCTGGACACCTACGGCGCCCAGATCGCCGCACTGCTGCACACCGGCCCCCACCGGGAGCCCGGTCGCACCACCCGGACGGAACCACCCCGATGAACCATCACATACCCGACATGAACGATGTGATCGGCAGCCACGACCTGCTGCTGGTCACCCTGGACACGCTGCGCCTGGACGTCGCACAGGAGCTGGCCGCGGCCGGACGCATCCCGCACCTGGCGGCGCACCTGCCCGGCGGGCGGTGGGAGGAGCGGCACACCCCCGGCAGCTTCACCTACGCGGCGCACCAGGCGATGCTGGCCGGGTTCCTGCCGACCCCGGCCGGCCCGGACGGCCCGCACCCGCGGCTGTTCGCGGCCCGCTTCGCCGGCTCGGAGACGACCGAGCCGCGCACCTGGGTCTTCGACACCCCCGACCTGCCCTCGGCGCTGGCCGCCGCCGGGTACCGGACGGTCTGCATCGGCGGGGTCGGCTTCTTCAACAAGCAGGGCCCGCTGGGCTCGGTGCTGCCGGGGCTGTTCCAGGAGTCCCACTGGGCACCGGAGATGGGTGTGCCCTCCCCGACCTCGTTCGAGGCGCAGGTCGCCCGCGCCGAGCGGGTCTGCGCCGAACAGCCGGACGAACAGCCGCTGTTCCTCTTCGTCAACGTCTCGGCGCTGCACCAGCCGAACTGGTTCCACCTGCCCGGTGCGACCCGCGAGCACGGCGACACCCGGGAGAGCCACGCCGCCGCGCTGGAGTACGTGGACGCGCACATCGGCCGGCTGTTCGCGGCGATGAGCCGGCGCCGCCCGTGCTTCGCGATCGTCTGCTCCGACCACGGCACCTGCTACGGCGAGGACGGCTACACCGGCCACCGGCTGGGCCACCCCGTCGTCTGGACGGTCCCGTACGCCCACTTCGTGCTGCCCGCCACCGAGGAGACCGGACGATGACCACGGTGACGACCGACTCCCCCTACCTGGCGTACGTCTACGCCTACCCGCACAAGACCGCGTACCGGCCGCTGCCGGGGCGGCCGCCGCTGCGCGAACTCTGGGCGGGCGAGCCACAGCACGCGCTCTCGCTCTACCTGCACATCCCGTTCTGCGAGGTCCGCTGCGGGTTCTGCAACCTGTTCACCCGGATCGGCAGCCCCGAGGGGCTGACCACGGCCTACCTGGACGCGCTGGAGCGGCAGGCCACGGCCGTGCGGGACGCGCTGGACGCGGACGCCCGGTTCGCGCTGGCGGCCTTCGGCGGCGGCACGCCCACCTATCTGACCGCGGCCGAGCTGGAGCGGCTCTGCGACATCGCCGAGCAGCGGATGGGCGCCGACCTGCGGTCCGTCCCCCTCTCGGTGGAGGCCTCCCCCGACACCGCGACGGCCGACCGGCTCGCCGTCCTCGCCGAGCGGGGCACCACCCGGCTCAGCCTCGGCGTGCAGTCCTTCCTCGACGAGGAGGCCCGTTCGGCCGTCCGCCCGCAGAAGCGCGCCGCGGTGGAGGCGGCGCTCGGCCGCGTCCGGGCGGCGGGCATCCCGGTGCTCAACATCGATCTGATCTACGGCATCGACGGCCAGACCGAGGCCAGCTGGCTGGCCTCCCTGGACGCCGCGCTCGCCTGGCAGCCGGAGGAGCTGTACCTCTACCCGCTGTACGTGCGGCCGCTGACGGGCCTCGGCCGGCGCGCCGCCGACGGGCCCTCGCCGGAGTGGGACGCCCAGCGGCTCGCGCTCTACCGCGCCGGCCGGGACCACCTGCTGGCGGCAGGCTACGAGCAGGTGTCGATGCGGATGTTCCGTCGGACGGGCGCCGCCACCGCGAGCGCCGGCGAGTACGCCTGCCAGACCGACGGCATGGTCGGCCTCGGCTGCGGCGCCCGCTCCTACACCTCCTCCCTGCACTACTCCTTCGACTACGCGGTGGACGCCCGCGAGGTGCGCGGCATCATCGACGACTACGTCGCCGCCGAGGACTTCACCCGGGCCGAGGTCGGCCGGTCGATGGACGCCGACGAGTCGCGCCGCCGCCACCTGCTGCAGTCGCTGCTGCAGGCCGAGGGCCTCGAACTCACCTCGTACCGGCGGCGGTTCGACTCCCTCCCGGCCGAGGACTTCGCCGCCGAACTGGCCGCCTTCGAGGCCCGCGGCTGGCTCGCCGAGGCGCCCGGACGGCTGCTGCTCTCCGCCGAGGGCCTGGCGCACTCGGACGCCGTCGGTCCGATGCTGTTCTCGCCCGCGGTGCGGGCCGCGATGGACGCGTACGAGGCGAAGTGACCGTCGACCTGGGGATGCCGGGGCCGCGTCCGACGCAGACGCCGCTGGACCTCACCCTGCTGTACCGCGGCCCACTGGCCTCCTGCGACTACGACTGCGCGTACTGCCCGTTCGCCAAGCGGCGGGACAGCCCCGAGCAGCTCCGGGCGGACCGCGCCGCACTGGAGCGGTTCACCGGCTGGGCGGCGGCGCAGACCGGGGACACCCTGTCGCTGCTGTTCACGCCCTGGGGCGAAGGCCTGGTGCGCTCCTGGTACCGGCGGGCGCTCGTCGGGCTCTCGCACCTGCCGCACGTGCGCCGGGTGGCGATCCAGACCAATCTCAGCTGCCGCACCGACTGGCTGGCCGAGGCCGACCTCGACACCCTGGCCCTGTGGATCACCTACCACCCGGGGCAGGTCGACCGCGGGCGCCTCCTGGCGAAGCTCCACGAGCTGGCCGGGCTCGGCGTGCGGCACAGCGTCGGCATCGTCGGCGAGCCGGAACACCTCGAAGCGGCAAGGGAGTTGCGGGCCGATCTGCCCGCCTCGACCTATCTGTGGGTGAACGCCGCGGACGGCCGCAGCTACACCGACGAGCAGGCCGCCGCCTGGACGGCGGTCGACCCGCTGTTCGGCTGGAGCCGCGACCCGCACCCGAGCGGCGGCCGCCCCTGCCGCACCGGCGAGTCGGTGGTCTCGGTGGACGGCGACGGCACGGTCCGCCGCTGCCACTTCGTCCGGCCGCCGCTCGGCAACCTCTACGACGGCTCCTACCGTGCCGGATTGCTGCCCAGACCGTGCCCGCTGCCGGTCTGCGACTGCCACATCGGCTACGTCCACCTGGAGGGCCTGCCGCTGTACGACGTCTTCGCCGGCGGCGTCCTGGAGCGCATTCCGCACGGCTGGTGACCCGCGCCGCAGGGGGCGCGGGTCAGGCCGGGCCCAGCATCAGCTGGGTGGCCTGCTCCGCCGTCATCTCCTCCGGTACGGCGGCCAGTCGGGCCGCCAGGC
This sequence comes from Kitasatospora sp. DSM 101779, assembly GCF_025655475.1. Taxonomy (GTDB): domain Bacteria; phylum Actinomycetota; class Actinomycetes; order Streptomycetales; family Streptomycetaceae; genus Kitasatospora. The sequence goes on from NZ_JAHTIK010000001.1 coordinate 3,240,330, forward strand.
TGCGGTGGCCGGTGGCCCGCTCCAGTTCGGTGAGGAAGGCGTCCGCCTCCTGGTCGGACGCGAAGTCCCAGACCAGCAGCCGGTGCACCATCGCGACCGCCGCGACCGGCGGCAGCCCGCCACCGCCCGCCGCGCGACGCCACTGCGGCACCAGCCGGCCGAGCGAACAGCGCGCCTCGCCGACCAGCGGGTGGGCGGGGCCCAGGTGGTGCTGCACCACCGGGATCAGCTCCAGCAGCATGCCGAAGGCCGGCACCAGGTCACCGGTCAGCGCGACGGCATGCGCCAGCCGGGCCTGCGAGGCGAGCGCCCGGGCGTCGTACGGGCCGAGCGCCTGCACCAGCGCCGGCTGCACCTCCCGCAGCAGGTGCACGGCACCGAACGGGTCACCGGCCTCGCCCAGCGCCCGCGCCTGCTCCAGCCGGACCTCCAGGGTGTCCGGGTCGCCCGGGCCGAGCGCCTGCGCGGCATCGGCGGCGACCTGGCCGAGCAGGTGGACGGCGCCCGAGGGGTCGCCCGCGGCGCACCGCCGGCCGCCGAGCTGCCGCCAGGCGGCGAGGGAGTCCCGGTCGTACCGGCCGAGCAGCGCGGTCATCTCGCGGGCCACCGACTCCAGCAGGTGGACGGCCGCGTCCGGGGTGGGCGCCTCGTCGGCCCGGTCCCGCAGCCGCACCAGCAACTCCCGGACGGCGGACGGTGCTTCCGCGCCGGCAGCCGGGGCCCCCTGCAAGGCGGCCGGCGCCGCTGCCGCTGCCGCTGCCGGGGTGATCGGGGCCGGCGGCGTGATCGGCGCCGGGGTGATCGGGGCCGGCGCGACGGGCCCGGCCGGCCCCGGCGAGGGCCCGAAGCCCGGCAGGCCCGCGGACTGGGCCGGAACGCCGACCGGGCCCGCGGGCGCGGGCTGCGCGAGCTGTCCGGGGAGTGCCGGCTGCGCGGGCGGGAAGCC
>NZ_JAHTIK010000001.1:3241300-3251464 GCF_025655475.1 Kitasatospora sp. DSM 101779
GCCTTCGGCGGGGGGCCGTCGACCCTTACGGCCTCGGCCTCCGCACCGCCCGTCGCCGACCCGGCCGCCGGAGCCGGGGCGGACGCCCCCGCCGCACCGGTCTTGGCCAGCCTGATCCCCGCCGGAGCCGCCGGCGCGGGCAGCACGTAGTCCTGCGCGGAGTCGGCCGGCCCGGCGGCAGCGGGCTCGGCGGCAGCAGGGGCCGCCAGCGCCCAGCCGTCCACGGGCAGGGCGTCCACGGGCAGGGCGTCCACGGGCACGGCATCGGCGGGCTGCGGCGCGGCTCCGGGGGCTTGCGGCGGGACGGCGGGGGCGGTCGGCTCGGGCACCGGGCCGAAGCGGTCGGCGGGCTCCTCGATGGGCGGCATCCTCGGTCCTCGTTCGCTGCGGGTCATCGGTGGTGGACGGGCGCCATCCTCCCACCGACCGGGACCGTGCGGGTCCCCCGGACGGACGCAGTGCAAGGATGGATGCGGGTCGCGGCGACGATGCCGCCGCCCGGGTGGAGGAGGACCCGTCATGGCCAAGCAGGCCCCGCAGAGCGATCCGGTGCAGGACGCGCCGCAGATTTCCGCGCCGAAGCACGCGGCCGCCGGCGTTCCGGCCGTGCTGCACAGCCTGAGGATGGCCGGCGAGCAGATGAGCGCCCGCCGCACGCTGGCCGTGCTGAGCAAGGTGAACCAGCCGGACGGCTTCGACTGCCCCGGCTGCGCCTGGCCCGAGCCCGGGAAGACCCACACCGCGGAGTTCTGCGAGAACGGCGCCAAGGCCGTCGCCGAGGAGGCCACCGAGCGCCGGATCACCGCCGACTTCTTCGCCGCGCACCCGGTCTCCGAGCTGGCGCGGCGCTCCGGCTACTGGCTGGGGCAGCAGGGCCGGCTGACCGAGCCGATGCTGCTCGACGAGGGATCCGACCGGTACGTGCCGGTCTCCTGGGAGCGGGCCTTCGAGATCGTGGCGGAGGAGCTGCGCGCCCTGGACACCCCGGACGGCGCCGCCTTCTACACCTCGGGCCGCACCAGCAACGAGGCGGCGTTCGCCTACCAGCTGTTCGCCCGGCGGCTCGGCACCAACAACCTGCCGGACTGCTCCAACATGTGCCACGAGTCGTCCGGTTCGGCGCTCACCGAGACGCTCGGCGTGGGCAAGGGCAGCGTCTCGCTGAAGGACCTCTACCAGGCCGACCTGATCATCGTGGCGGGGCAGAACCCGGGTACCAACCACCCGCGGATGCTGTCCGCGCTGGAGCGGGCCAAGCGGGCCGGGGCGACGATCGTCTCGGTCAACCCGTTGCCGGAGGCCGGCCTGGAGCGGTTCAAGAACCCGCAGAACGCGCGCGGTCTGGCCGCCAACGGCACCAAGCTGACCGACCTCTTCCTGCAGATCCGGCTCGGTGGCGACCTGGCGCTGTTCCGGGCGCTCAACCAGCTGGTGCTGTCCGCGGAGGGCGGCACTGACGAGGCGTTCATCGCCGAACACTGCCATGGCTTCGAGGAGTTCGCGGCCGAGGCGAAGTCGACCGACCGGGCGGAGGTGCTGGAGGCGACCGGTCTGCCGTGGGAGCAGATCGAGGAGCTGGGCCGCCTGGTGCTGGCCTCGAAGAAGATCATCGTCTGCTGGGCGATGGGCCTGACCCAGCACCGGCACGCCGTGCCGACGATCCGCGAGGTCGTCAACTTCCTGCTGCTGCGCGGCAACGTGGGCCGGCCGGGGGCGGGCGTGTGCCCGGTGCGCGGGCACAGCAACGTGCAGGGCGACCGGACGATGGGCATCTTCGAGCGGCCGAGTGCGGCCTTCCTGGACGCGCTGGGCCGGGAGTTCGACTTCGAGCCGCCGCGCGAGCACGGCCTGGACTCGGTGGACACCATCCGCGGGATGCGCGACGGCCGGGTGAAGGTGTTCTTCGCCATGGGCGGCAACTTCGTCGCCGCGACCCCGGACACCGAGGTCACCGAGGCCGCGATGCGCCGCTGCCGGCTCACCGTGCACGTCTCCACCAAGCTCAACCGCTCGCACGTGGTGACGGGCGCCCGGGCGCTGATCCTTCCGACGCTCGGCCGGACCGACCGGGACTGGACGGAGGCCGGGGCGCAGTTCGTCTCGGTCGAGGACTCGATGGGCATGGTGCACTCCTCGCGCGGCGGGCTGCGGCCGCCGTCCGACACCCTGCTCTCCGAGGTGGCGATCGTCTGCCGGCTGGCCCGGGCCACCCTCGGCCCGCAGGACCCGACTCCGTGGGAGGAGTTCGCGGTCTCGTACGACGCCGTCCGCGACCGGATCTCCCGGGTGGTCCCCGGCTTCGAGGACTTCAACGAGAAGGTGCGCCGCCCCGGCGGCTTCGCGCTGCCGCACGGGCCGCGCGACAGCCGGACGTTCCCGACCGCGACGGGGAAGGCCAACTTCACGGTCAACCCGCTCACCGCGCCCGAGGTGCCGGAGGGCCGGCTGCTGCTGCAGACGCTGCGCTCGCACGACCAGTACAACACCACGATCTACGGCCTGGACGACCGCTACCGCGGCATCACCGGCGGCCGCCGGGTGGTGCTGGTGAACCCGGCCGACGCCGAACGGCTCGGCCTCGCCGACGGCCTGTACGTCGACCTGGTCGGCGAGTGGAAGGACGGCGTGGAGCGGCGGGCGCCGCACTTCCGGGTGGTGCACTACCCGGTGGCCCGGGGCGGCGCGGCCGCCTACTACCCGGAGACCAACGTGCTGGTGCCGCTGGACTCCACGGCGGAGATCAGCAACACCCCGACCTCCAAGGCCGTGGTGATCCGCTTCGAGCCGGACACCGGCGCGCCCGTCGGCTAGGCCGCGACCCGCAGCGGCGCGCGGAGGAGCCCCCGCGCGCCGCTGCGGCCTGCCCGTGAGCGGGAGGTCACCCTGCCTACGGGGCGCTCGGGGTGCCGGAGGCCGGGGCCGAGGCCGAGCGGGAGGCGGCTTCGGTGGAGGTGGCCGAGGCGGAGGGGGTGCCGCTGCCGCTCGGCGTGCCGGAGCCCGAGGGGGTGCCCGAACCGGACGGGGTCCCGCTGCCGCTCGGCGTGCCGGTACCGGTCGGGGTGCCCGTGCCGGTGGCGGGGGGCGGGGTGGGCTTGGCCGGGGTGGGCTGGGCGGGCCGCGGCGGCAGGGTGGTCGGCTTGGCCGGGGCGATCCGGGAGGCGCCGACGGTGACCTGCGGCACCTTCCAGTCTCCGCCCTTGTCGTCGGCGGCCGAGTCCGGGTCGGGTCGGACGGCGCCGAGGATCGGCATGGCGCCGATCTTGGAGACCTTGACCACGTCGCCGGTGTGCGGTGCCTGCACGATCAGCCCGCCGCCGATGTACATGCCGATGTGGGTGGCGCCGCCGAAGTAGACCACCAGGTCGCCGGGGCGGATCTGGTTCAGCGGGACGTGCTTGAGCTGCGCCCACTGCTCCTGGCTGGTGCGCGGGATCGGCTTGCCGGCGTTCAGCCAGGCCTGCGAGGTGAGGCCGGAGCAGTCGAAGACGTCCGGACCGTCGCCGCCCCAGACGTAGTCCTTGCCGAGCTGCTTGAGCGCCCAGGCGACCGCCTTGCGGCCGGCCTCGGACGGGGTGCGCTCGCCCTTGCCGAGGGCGCCGGAGGCGAGGAAGGCGAGCTGGGCCTCGTCGGCCTGGCGGCGCTCCAGTTCCTCCAGCTCGCTGCGCTGGGCGCCGGTCAGCGAGCCGACCATGTCCTCGACGGCGGCGAGCCGCTTGGCCACGTCGGCCTTGGCGGCCTCCTGCTGGGTGGCGAGCGCCGTGGTCCGGACGAGCGCCTGCTCGGCCTGGGCCTGCAGCTCGAGCAGGGTGGCGCGGTCCGACTTGAGGCGGTCCAGGAAGGCCTTCTGGGAGCGGCCGGCGGCGTCGAGCAACTGGGCGATGACGACGGCCTGGTAGGGGTTCTCGGCGAGCATGAAGTCGGCGAGGTCGGAGGCCCGGCCGCTGCGGTACTGGGCGGCGGCGAGCTGGGCGGCGATGTCGACACCGGCGTTCACCGCGGCCTGCTGGGACGCGACCCTGGCGCGGAGGTCCGCGACCTGCTGCTGCTGGGCGGCCTGCTGGGCGACGGCGGCGTTGTACTGCTCGGTGGCGGCCTCGGCCTCCTGGTAGAGCTGGTGCAGCCGGTCGAGCATCGGGCCGAGGGTGGTCTTGGCGTCGGCCAGCGGGTCGGCGCCGGCGGCCACGGTGACGGTCGGCGTCGGGGCCGGCGCGGCGTACGCGGCGGTGGCCAGCGGCAGCGACAGGGCGGCCGCGGCGAGCACGACGCCGCACCGCATGGCGGCCCGCACCCAGGGTCGGACGCCGTTCTCCGTACGCTGCCCAGCCGACATCGGCCGCCCTCCCCAGTCCAGCCCGGCCCGGGTCCGCGCCCGGTGATCTCTGCGGAGAATCCTGCCATGTGACCGACAGGTAACGGCAGGGGGCCTGCGGTCCGTCCGGTGAATTCTCAGCGAGTCCTCATCCGGGGGCTCACCGCCGCGACCGAGGGGGTGTGAGGCAAGTCTCACCAAACCCCCACGAAGGTGGACCCAAGCGGACACAACGGCCGTACAGAGCCTCGGTTTCCACACTTTCGCAATGTTCGTGCCACCCCCGATCCACCATCGGAACCACGATTCCCAACCCTGTTCATCTTCCGTTCACCCGGGCTCCCTACGGTCACGCCTGACAGCAGCGTCAGTCCGACAACTACGACGATTGTTTGGTTATGGAACACATCACGTTCCTGGTGGCCGTTGTGATCATCACGGCGCTCGCCTTCGACTTCACCAACGGGTTCCACGACACCGCCAACGCGATGGCCACCTCCATCGCGACGGGAGCCCTCAAGCCCAAGGTCGCGGTCACCATTGCCGCAGTCCTCAACTTCGCCGGAGCCTTCCTCTCCGTGAAGGTGGCCACCACCATCTCCGGCGGCATCGTCAACGAGAAGGCCGGCCTCCAGCCGTCGATCATCTTCGCCGCCCTGGTCGGAGCGATCCTCTGGAACCTGCTGACCTGGCTGAAGGGTCTGCCCTCCAGCTCCTCGCACGCGCTCTACGGCGGCCTGATCGGCGCCACCGTGGTCGGCGTCGGCCTGAACGGCGTGAACTTCGACGTCGTCGTCACCAAGATCCTGATCCCGGCGGTGGCCTCCCCGCTGGTGGCCGGTCTGGCCGCCTGGGGCGCCACCCGCCTCGCCTACCTGATCACCCGCGGCGGCCGCGAGGAGACCACCGAGAAGGGCTTCCGGCGCGGCCAGATGTTCACCTCCTCGCTGATCTCGCTGGCGCACGGCACCAACGACGCGCAGAAGACCATGGGCATCATCACCCTGACCCTGGTCTCCGTCGGCGCCCTCAAGCCCGGCGCACTGCCCCCGACCTGGGTCATCGTCAGCGCCGGTGCGGCGATCGCGCTCGGCACCTACATGGGCGGCTGGCGCATCATCCGCTCGATGGGCAACGGCCTGACCGAGATCCGCCCCCGCCAGGGCCTCGCCACCGAGACGGCCGCCGCCACGGTCATCCTCACCTCGACCCACATGGGCTACGGCCTGTCCACCACCCAGGTCTGCTCCGGCGGCATCATGGGCGCCGGCCTCGGCGGCCCGAAGCGCGAGCTGCGCTGGAGCCTGGTCCGCCGCATGGTCTACACCTGGGGCCTGACCCTGCCCGCCGCCGCCGCGGTGGCCGGTCTCGCGGCCTTCGTCGCGGACCAGGGCGCCTGGGGCGTGGCCCTGGTCGGCGCGACGCTGGTCGCCGGCTCCGGGGCGATGTGGATCGCCTCCCGCCGCCAGCCGGTGCACGCCGGCAACGTCAACGACGTCCAGGAGGTCGAGGTGCCGGTGCAGACCGCCGCCCCGACCCCGGCCACCACCACCGTCGCGGCCTGAGCGGCCGACCAGTCAGAGAGGACGGGTAGCCATGCACATCAAGTGGGACGCCCTCGCGCAGACCGCGGGCCTCAGCTTCGCCATCACCGTCGCGGTGGTCGCGGCCTTCGCCCTCGGCATCCTGGCGCTGTCGCGCCGCGAGGCCGCGCAGGAGGCCGTCCGGTCCGGGATCCCGGGGGCCGGCAGCGGCAACCTGGCCCTGGCCGGCGCCGCGCTCTGCTTCAGCGTCTGCGCCTCGGTGGTCTTCTACGGGATCACCCTGATCGCCGGCCGCTGAGCCGCACGCACGACGAAGGGCCCGCGGGGTACGCACCCCGCGGGCCCTTCCGCATGCCCGGGGCCGGCCGGACCCGATCCGGCCGGCCGGCCGGGACTCAGTCCTCGACGAGCACCGGGGTGCGCGCCGCCGGGGAGTCCATGGTGGTGCGCAGCGGGGTCTCCCGGATGAACAGCACGACCAGGAAGGCGAGCAGCGCGAACGGTGCGGCCAGCAGGAAGACGACGCCGACGCCGTGGCCGAAGGCGTCCGTGACCAGCGGGACGATCCGGGCGGGCAGCCGGTGCAGGTCGGGGATCTCGCCGCCGCCGAGGGCGCTGCCGGCGGGGTGGACGCCGGCCCGGGCGAGGTTCTCGGCGAGGTAGCGGGCCACCCGGTCGGCCATCAGGGCGCCGAGCGCGGAGACACCGACCGCGCCGCCCATGGTGCGGAAGAAGGTGACGACGGAGCTGGCGGAGCCGAGTTCCTCGCGCGGCACGGTGTTCTGCACGGCGAGGACGAGGTTCTGCATGGTCAGGCCGAGGCCGATGCCGGCCACCGCCATGTAGAGGGCGAGCAGGCCGTACGCGGTGTCGGCGCGGGCGGTGCCGAGCAGTCCGAAGCCGACGGCGAGCAGCAGGGTGCCGGCGACCAGGTAGCCCTTCCAGCGGCCGTAGCGGGTGATCAGCTTGCCGGCGACGGTCGAGGAGACGGCGAGGCCGAGGATCATCGGCAGGGTGAGCAGGCCGGCCATGGTGGGCGACTTCTCCTTGGCCAGCTGGAAGTACTGGCTGAGGAAGGTGGTCGCGCCGTACATGCCGACGCCGACCAGGACGCTGGCGACCGCGGAGAGCGTCACCGTGCGGTGGCGGAACAGGTGCAGCGGGATGACCGGTTCGGCGGCCCGGCGCTCGGCGGCGACGAAGAGCACGGCGAGCACGGCGGTGCCGGCGAGCATCGCGGCGGACTGCCAGGACAGCCAGTCGTAGTTCTTGCCGGCCAGGCTGACCCAGATCATCAGCAGGCTGGCCGCGGCGGTGACGAGCAGCGCGCCGAGGTAGTCGATGCGGGCCTTGCGCCGCGGGGCGACCGGCAGCCGCAGGGTGCGCTGCAGCACGGCGATCGCCAGCAGCGAGAACGGGATGCCGACGTAGAAGCACCAGCGCCAGCCGAGCCAGTCGGTGTCCACGATGACGCCGCCGATCAGCGGGCCGCCGATGGTCGCCAGGGCGAAGACCGCGCCGAAGCAACCGCTGTAGCGGCCGCGCTCGCGGGGCGGGACCATCGCGGCGAGGCAGATCTGGGCGAGTGCGGTGACGCCGCCGGCACCGATGCCCTGCAGCACGCGGCAGGCGATCAGCTCGCCGGTGTTCTGCGACAGGCCGGCCAGGGCGGAGGACAGGATGTAGATCACCAGGGCGATCTGCACCAGCAGCTTCTTGCTGACCAGGTCGGAGAGCTTGCCCCAGATGGGGGTGGAGGCGGTCAGCGACAGCAGGGTGGCGGTGATCACCCAGGTGTAGGCGGACTCGCCGCCGTGCAGGTCGTTGAGGATCGTGGGCAGGGCGTTGGAGACGACGGTCGAGGAGAGCACGGCCACGAAGAGGCCCAGGAGGAGGCCTGACAGCGCTTCCAGGACTTGCCGGTGCGTCATGGGGGTCGTCGGGGTCATCGAGGTCCTTCAGCGTGAATTTTCGTTGCCTAAAGCAACCGTAAGCCGAATGGTTGAGTTAGGCAACTTTCTTCAAGCGCACGTAAAGCCCGGCCCCACCGCAGCGGCGGCGAGCCGGGCAGCACGCGAAGGGCCACTCAGACCGGGGCGGACTCCTCGGCCCGCATGGACTCCGCGGCCAGCTCGTTGAAGCGGCGCAGCAGCTCGGCGAAGCGCTCCACGTCCTCCTCGGCCCAGGCCGACATCAGCTCGCGGAAGCGCTCCATCCGGGCATCCCGGGCACGCAGGTAGCGGGCGGCACCGTCCTCGGTGAGCGAGACCAGCGAAGAGCGGCGGTCCAGCGGGTCGACCTCGCGGCGCAGCAGCCCGAGCACCTCCAGGTGCTTGACCTGCCGGCTGATCGAGGCCTTGCCGATCCCGAAGTGCTGGCCGATGTCGGTCAGCCGCACCCGGCCGGACTCCTCCACGTACGCCAGCATCACGTACGCCGCCGCCTCCAGCTCCGGATGCACCCGCCGCGCCATCTCCGCGGCCCGCGCCCGCCCGCGGCGGAAGAGCAGCGCCACCTCCCGCTCGACCGCGCGGAACGCCTGGTCGGCCGACTCCTGGTCATTCATGGCGCCAGTATCCCGTAGGCCGCGCCTCCACCCCCGGAGAACTGCTTCATGTTATGAAGCATCCGTTTCGCGTGTTTTGCGCCCCCACGCCCCTAGGAGGCGGCCGATGGCCGGCCCGCGCCCCGGATTCCTCACCGAGGTCGAGGACGCGGTCACCCCGCGCGCCTTCCTGCTCGTGCTCGGGGTGCTGCTGCTCCAACTCGGCTTCACCGCCAGCTACGTCGGCGCCCTCCACGACCCGACCCCCCACCGGCTCTCGATCGCCGTGGTCGGCCCCGCACAGGCCGTCCTCCAGGGCACCTCGGCCCTGCACGACGTCCCGGACGAGGCCGTCCGGCCCAGCACGGCGGAGGACCGGGAGAGCGCCGTCCGGCTGATCGAGGACCAGAAGGTCTACGCCGCCTGGCTGATCGACCCCACCACCAGCCGGGACACCCTGCTGGTGGCCACCGCCCGCGGGCCCGCCGCGGCGACCGCCGCCGAACGGATCGTCGGCTCGCTGGAGTCCGCCCGGCACCGGACCCTCGGCACCGAGGACGTCCTCCCGCTCGCCCCCGGCGACGCCGAAGGCCTCTCCTCCTTCTACCTGGTGGTCGGCTGGTGCGTCGGCGGCTACCTGGTGGCCTCGATCCTCGGCATCAGCGCCGGCTCGCGGCCCGCCAACACCGACCGCGCCCTGCTGCGGCTCGGCACGCTCCTCCTCTACTCCCTCGCGGCCGGCCTCGGCGGCGCGCTGATCACCGGCCCGGTCCTGGACGCCCTCCCGGGCTCGGTCTGGCCGCTGTGGGGACTCGGCACCCTGGTGGTCTTCGCGGTCGGAGCCTTCACCATGGCGATGCAGTGCCTCTTCGGCGTCGTCGGGATCGGCATCGCCGTGCTGATCTTCGTGGTCCTCGGCAACCCGAGCGCGGGAGGGGTCTACCCACCGCCGCTGCTGCCGCCCTTCTGGCGGGCGATCGGCTCCTGGATCCCGAACGGCGCCGGCACCGACGCCGCCCGCTCCATCGCCTACCTCGGCGGCACCGTCCTCGCCCCGCCCTTCCTCGTCCTCGCCGCCTGGGCCGTCGCCGGCGTCGCCATCACCCTTCTCACCGCCGACCGTGCCGGTGAGACCCAGCCGGAGGCAGCTCCATAGGGGCACGGGGGCACCTCCAGAGTCGCGGGGAACTGCGCAACCCGGATGCGGCGAGCTGCGCTGTTCGGGGCCGGCCCGTGTTCCGGACGGTTCGCCCCACCAGAGCGGCGCAGTTCTCGGCCCGATCAGCCCGGTCGGTTCCCCGCGGCGCTGCCCTCACGCCTCCGCGGCGGCGAACCGGCCCGGGTCGGCGACGACCGCGCGGACGACCCCGATCCCCGCACCGAGCAGCGGCCCGCGCCGCCCCAGCCGTGACGCGGTCAGCCAGTCGTCGTGCCAGGCCCGGACGGTGACCCGCCCGGCGAGTTCGGTCCGCATCGCGGGGAGCAGCCATTCGGCCAGCTCCGCGTAGCCGCCGCCGAGTACGAGCGCCGCCGGGTCGAGCAGGTTGACGGCGCCGGCCGCGGCCACGCCGAGCGCCGAGCCTGCGGCCTCCAGTGCGGCGCGGACGGCCGGGTCGCCGTCGGCGGCCCGGCGGGCGAGCAGGGCGACCCAGTCGCCTCCGGCGTCGGCGAGCCCCGCGGCGCGGAGCACGGCGGCCTCTCCCGCGTACTGCTCCAGGCAGCCGCGGGCGCCGCACGGGCAGGCGGGCCCGTCCGGGTGGACGGGG
>NZ_JAHTIK010000001.1:3251489-3297568 GCF_025655475.1 Kitasatospora sp. DSM 101779
CGGGTGGACGGGGACGTGGCCGAGTTCGCCGGCGTAGCCGCGGGCGCCGCGCAGCAGCCGGCCGTCGACCACCAGGGCGGCGCCGATGCCGGCCTCGGCGGAGAGGTGGAGGAAGTCGTCGGGGCCCTCGCCGAGCCAGAGTTCGGCGAGGCCGCCGAGGTTGGCCTCGTTGTCGACGTCGATGGGCAGTTCGGCGAGGGCGTGGGCGTCGGCCTCGCGCAGGGCGCGGCGGAGTTCGGCGCCGAGCGGCAGGTCGGACCAGCCGAGGTTGGGGGCGCGTTCGACGACGCCTTCGGCCGCGCCGACCAGGCCGGGTACGGCGACGGCGAGGCCGGCCGGGGTGAGGCCGCAGGAGTCGGCGACGTCGCGGAGCAGGACGGCGAGGTCGCGCAGGACGGCGCCGGGCGGGCGGTCGCGGTTGGTGACGTCCTGGCGGAGCCAGCCGCGGACCTCGCCGCGGAGGTCGACGACGCAGGCGGCGAGGTGTTCGACGCCGATCTCGCCGCCGAGTCCGGCGGGGCCCTGCGGGTCGAGGGCGAGGGCGGTGCCGGGCCGGCCGACCTTGCCGCTGGGGACGGCGGGGCCGCATTCGGCGACGAGGCCGGCCGTGGTGAGTTCGTCGACCAGGGAGGAGACGGCCGCCCGGGTGAGGCCGGTGGCGGCGGCGACCTCGGCGCGGGAGCGCGGTCCGGCGGCGAACTCGCCGAGGACGAGGGCCAGGTTGGCCCGGCGCATGCCCTGCTGACTCGCGGGCCGGGCCCGTCTGACGTCCGTGTCCCGCATCCCCTCGTCACCTCTCGTTCGACGGCCGAACACCTGGCCGACCGGTTGCAGGGTATCCGCGTACGCCCGTCCCGTTCGCGCGGCACTCGGAGCCGCGCGAACGGTACTCGGCCCGTGGGCCCCGGCCTGCACCGGGGCCCGTGGCGGCGGGCGTGGCCGTGGGCGGCGGCCCGTTCCTTCCGGGCGGTGTCAGCCGGTGGGGCGGGCGCCGAGCAGCGGCGCCCCGGCGGCCAGTACCGCGGCGATCCTGGCCGTGGTGGCCTCGTCCTTCTCGACCGGGTCCAGGACGGGTCCGGCCGCGGTGCCCCAGCGGCGGGCGACCTCGGCGGGGTGCTCTCCGGTGAGCAGGCCGGTGGCCTGGGCGGCGGCGCCGAGGGCGACGAGTTCGCCGGCGGCGGGCACCTGGACGGCCCGGCCGGAGAGTCGGCGGACGGTGTCCTGCCAGGCGCGTCCGCGGGCGCCGCCGCCGATGAGCAGCAGCGGTTCCGCGCCGGCCTGCTCGCTGCCGGCGGCGAGTACCAGGTCGAGGGCGGTGAGCAGTGCGTATGCGGCGCCGTCGTAGGCGGCCTGGAGCAGTTGCCCGGGGGTGGTGTCGTGGCGCAGGCCGTGGACGAGGCCGGCGGCGTGCGGCAGGGCGGGGGTGCGCTCGCCGTCGAGGAAGGGCAGGACGACGGCCTCGCCGCCGGGTTCGACGGCCTGCCGGTCGCGTCCGAGCAGGGTGGCGAACCGGTCGACGGCGAGGGTGCAGTTGAGGGTGCAGGCGAGCGGCAGCCAGTCGCCGTGGGCGGCGGCGAAGCCGGCCACGGTGCCGGTCGGGTCGGCGGGCCGGCCGCGGGTGACGGCGTGGACGGTGCCGGAGGTGCCGAGCGAGAGGGCGGGCTGCCCGTACACGGCGCCGTTGCCGCCGCCGAGGCCGAGTCCGAGGGCGGCGGCCGCGTTGTCGCCGGCGCCGAGGGCGACGGGGGTGCCGGGGCGCAGTCCGCCGAAGCGGCCGGTGGTCTCGCCGGCGGCGGCGCCGGGTTCGGCGAGCGGCGGCAGCAGGGCGGGGTCGAGGCCGACGAGGTCGAGGATGTCGGCGTCCCAGCCGTGCTCGCCCCACCAGCCGGTGCCGGAGGCGTCGCTGCGTTCGGCGGCGGGCCGGCCGGTGAGCCGCTCGGTGAGGTACTCGTGCGGCAGCCGGACGGCGGCGACCCGGCCGGTGAGGCCGTGGTCGCGCAGCCAGGCCCATTTGGTGACGGTGAAGGAGGCGTTGGGGACGCTGCCGGTGCGCCGCGCCCAGGTGTCCGGGCCGAGCTCGTCGACCAGGGCGGCCGCCTGCCCGGCCGAGCGGGTGTCGTTCCAGAGCAGTGCGGGGTGCACCGGGACGCCGTCGGCGTCCAGGGCGACCAGTCCGTGCTGCTGCCCGCCGATCGCGAGGGCGTCGGCGCGGTCGGCGCAGCCGGTGCCGGCGATCGCGTCCTGCAGGGCCTGCCACCACTGCCGCGGGTCGCTCTCCCGGGCGCCGCCGCTGCCGGTGACGGTGTGCGCCGCCCGGCCCTCGCCGAGCACCTCGCCGGTGGCGGTGTCCACCGCGAGCGCCTTGGTGGACTGGGTGGAGCTGTCCACCCCGATGACGATCCCTGCCATGACTTCCTCTCCGTCCGCCCGCGCCGGGACTTCCCTTCCGTGCCTGGGCATATTAGTTTGTTTTCTGCCCTGACGAATAGACCCCTGGAGCTCGTCATGCCCACCCCCACCCCCGCGGACAAGTTCACCTTCGGCCTGTGGACCGTCGGCTGGCAGGGCCGCGACCCCTTCGGCGACGCCACCCGCCCGGCCCTCGACCCGGTGGAGACCGTGCACCGGCTGGCCGAGCTGGGCGCCCACGGCGTGACCTTCCACGACGACGACCTGATTCCGTTCGGCTCTTCGGACGCGGAGCGCGACGCGATCGTCAAGCGCTTCCGGACGGCCCTGGACGCCACCGGCCTGAAGGTCCCGATGGCCACCACCAACCTCTTCACCCACCCCGTCTTCAAGGACGGCGCCTTCACCGCCAACGACCGCGACGTCCGCCGCTACGCGCTGCGCAAGACGATCCGCAACATCGACCTCGCGGTGGAGCTCGGCGCCACCACCTACGTCGCCTGGGGCGGCCGCGAGGGCTCCGAGCACGGCGCCGCCAAGGACGTCCGGGTCGCGCTGGACCGGCTGAAGGAGGCCTTCGACCTGCTCGGCGAGTACGTCGAGGAGCAGGGCTACGACCTGCGCTTCGCCATCGAGCCCAAGCCGAACGAGCCCCGCGGCGACATCCTGCTGCCGACCGTCGGCCACGCCCTCGCCTTCATCGGGAGCCTGGAGCGCCCGGAGCGGGTCGGCCTCAACCCGGAGGTCGGCCACGAGCAGATGGCCGGGCTGAACTTCGCGCACGGCATCGCCCAGGCGCTGTGGCACGGCAAGCTCTTCCACATCGACCTGAACGGCCAGTCCGGCATCAAGTACGACCAGGACCTGCGCTTCGGCGCCGGTGACCTGCGCAGCGCCTTCTGGCTGGTGGACCTGCTGGAGTCGGCCGGTTACGACGGCCCGCGGCACTTCGACTTCAAGCCGCCGCGCACCGAGGACTTCGAGGGCGTGTGGGCCTCGGCCGCCGCCTGCATGAGCAACTACCTGATGCTCAAGGAGAAGGCCCTGGCGTTCCGTGCCGACCCGGCGGTGCAGGAGGCCCTGCGGGCGTCCCGCCTGGACGAGCTCGCCCGGCCGACCGCCGGCGACGGCCTGGCGGCGCTGCTCGCCGACCGCGGCGCGTTCGAGGACTTCGACGTGGATGCGGCGGCCGCCCGCGGCATGGCCTTCGAGCAGCTCGACCAGCTCGCCATGGAGCACCTGCTCGGCGTCCGCTGAGCCGTCCGGTCGCTTCCCCGTCCCGCGGGGTTCCCCCCGGCGGGCGGTTTCCGCCGCCCGCCGGGACTCACACCCGCTCGGGTTCGAGGTCCTCCGAGGAGGGGCGCAGCCGGGTGCGGGTGAAGACCCAGCGGTTCATCGCCCAGAAGCGGAAGATCATGGCCAGGAAGGTGCCGACGATCATGCCGCTGAGGAAGTCGGCGACCTCCTGCGCGAGCGGGGTGACGTCCGGCTCGCGGAAGTCCAGGACGTACCGGGAGAAGATCAGCGGCAGGTCGTTGACGACCACCGCGAGCGCACTGACCACGAAGAAGAGGATCGCCTCGCGGTGTCGGCCGTTCGCCCGGAACGACCACTGGCGGTTGAGCACGTAGGACACCACCGTCGCGATCACCGTCGCGACGGTCAGCGCGACCACCGGCTTGTGCTGCAGCACGGTGAACTTCAGCCCGAGGTCGACGACGGTGGTCAGCACGAAGCAGGTGCCGCCCACCAGCAGGAACTTCACCAGCTTGCGGTGCTGCACCAGGAACGGCCGGTACCGCTCCGGGACTCGGGCCAACGCGCGTTGCGTAGGGGAGGGCATTTCGGCAGTCTCGCACGCAGAGGTTTCTGCGGCGTACTCGTGGCGTCCGCACGAGGTAACGGCGTCCCGGGGGTACGCCGCAGGGGTGCGGGGCGCCGCTCGGCGCCCCGCACCCCTCTACTTTGCCGCCGTCAGGCCGCGACCAGCACCTCCGCCGGCTCCAGGGCCAGCTTCAGCACCTCCCTGACGTCGGCGACGGCATGCACGGTGAGCCGCTCCAGCACCTCGGCGGGCACGTCGTCCAGGTCAGCCTCGTTGCGCCGCGGGATGATCACCGTGGTGACCCCGGCCCGGTCGGCGGCGAGCAGCTTCTGCTTGACGCCGCCGATCGGCAGCACCCGCCCGGTGAGCGACACCTCACCGGTCATCGCCACGTCCGTCCGCACCTTCCGCCCGGAGAGCAGCGAGGCGAGCGCGGTGGTCATGGTGATGCCGGCGCTCGGGCCGTCCTTGGGGACGGCGCCGGCCGGGACGTGCAGGTGGATGCCGCGGTCCCGCAGCCCGGTGACGGGCAGTTCGAGCTCTGCGCCGCGCGAGCGGAGGTAGGAGAGCGCGATGTGCGCCGACTCCTTCATCACGTCGCCGAGCTGACCGGTCAGGGTAAGCCCGGTGGAGCCGGTCTCGGCGTCGGCGAGCGAGGCCTCGATGTAGAGGACGTCGCCGCCCGCGCCGGTGACCGCGAGTCCGGTGGCGACGCCGGGGACGGCGGTGCGCCGCTCGGCGGGCTCCTGGGCGGACTCGGGGGTGTGGTGCGGCCGGCCGATCAGCCCGCGCAGGTCGTCGGCGCCGATCGCGGCGGGCAGCTCGCGCTCGCCGAGTTCGCTCTGCGCGGCGACCTTGCGCAGGATGCGGGCGATCGACCGCTCCAGGTTCCGCACGCCGGCCTCGCGGGTGTACTCGCCGGCGAGCCTGCGCAGCGCACCCTCGTCGACGGCCACCTCGTCGTCCTTCAGTCCGGCCTTGGCCAGCTGCCGGGGCAGCAGGTGGTCGCGCGCGATGACCACCTTCTCGTCCTCGGTGTAGCCGTCGAGCCGGACGAGCTCCATCCGGTCGAGCAGCGGCTCGGGGACGGCCTCCAGCACGTTGGCGGTGGCGAGGAAGACCACGTCGGAGAGGTCCAGCTCGACCTCCAGGTAGTGGTCGCGGAAGGTGTGGTTCTGGGCCGGGTCGAGGACTTCGAGCAGCGCGGCGGCCGGGTCGCCGCGGTAGTCGGAGCCGACCTTGTCGATCTCGTCGAGCAGGACGACCGGGTTCATCGAGCCGGCCTCCTTGATCGCGCGGACGATGCGGCCGGGCAGCGCGCCGACATAGGTGCGCCGGTGGCCGCGGATCTCGGCCTCGTCGCGGACGCCGCCGAGGGCGACCCGGACGAAGGAGCGGCCCATCGCCCGGGCGACGGACTCGCCGAGCGAGGTCTTGCCGACGCCGGGCGGGCCGACCAGGGCGAGCACCGCGCCGCCGCGCCGGCCGCCGATCAGGCCGAGCCCCTGGTCGGCCCGGCGCTTGCGGACGGCCAGGTACTCGACGATCCGGTCCTTCACGTCGGCGAGGCCGGCATGGTCGGCGTCGAGCACGGCGCGGGCGCCGGCGATGTCGTAGGAGTCGGTGGAGCGCTCGTTCCAGGGCAGCTCCAGGACGGTGTCCAGCCAGGTGCGGATCCAGGAGCCCTCGGGCGACTGGTCGCTGGACCGCTCCAGCTTGTCGACCTCCTTGAGGGCCGCCTCGCGGACCTTCTCCGGGAGGTCGGCGGCCTCGACGCGGGCCCGGTAGTCGTCCTCCTCGGAGGCTGACTCGCCGTTCAGCTCGGCGAGCTCCTTGCGGACGGCCTCCAGCTGGCGGCGGAGCAGGAACTCCTTCTGCTGCTTGGCGACCCCTTCTTCCACGTCCTTGCGGATGGTGTCGTTGACCTCCTCCTCGGCGAGGTGGTCGCGCAGCAGGGTGAGCGCGTACTCGAGGCGGGCCAGCTGGTCGGCCTCCAGCAGCACCTTGAGCTTCTGCTCGGCGGTGGCGAAGGGCGCGTAGCCGATGTTGTCGGCGAGCTCGCCGACGTCGTCGATGGCGGCCACCCGGTCGACGATCTGCCAGGCGCCGCGCTTGCGCAGCCACTGGGTGGAGAGCGCCTTGTACTCCTTGACGAGCTCGGCGGCCCGTCCGGCCACGGCGGTGCCGGCGGAGGACTCCCGGAAGGGCGTGGTCTCGACCCAGAGGGCGGCGCCGGGGCCGGTGGTGCCGGCGCCGATGCGCACCCGGCGGACGGCACGCACCAGCGCGGCCGGGTCGCCGTCGGCGAGGCGGCCGACCTGTTCGACGGTGGCCAGCGTGCCGGCGGCGGCGTACGAGCCGTCGAGCCGTGGCACCAGCAGCACCTGGGGCTTGCCCGGGCCGGTCGCCGCAGCCCGGGCGGCCTCGACGGCGGCGCGGACCTCGGCGTCGGACAGGTCGAGCGGGACGACCATGCCCGGGAGCACCACCTCGTCGTCGAGCGGCAGCACGGGCAGGGTGAGCGGAACGGACGTCGATGCCATGATCTCTCCCCAGTCAGCGAAGTTGAGCTGACCTGACTAAGGATTGGCGAGCCGTGAATGTTCCCCCGACGTCGTTCGCTCTGAGCGATCACCGGCGGGAGGCGGGAGCACGCCGGTCAGGCGCGGGCGGGCAGCGGGGCCGGGGCGGTCCGGCGGCGCCGGAGCGGGCGCCGGGGGCCGCGCCGCAGCGGGCGCCAGAGGGCGATGCCGATCAGCAGGGCCGCCGGGTGGCCGATGCCGGTGACGAGGTCGGTGCCGTCGAGGAACTGCTCGCCGACGAGGGCGGCCGCGATGCCGAGGGCGAGGTTCCGGCCGGCCGGGGGCAGCAGTCCGGCGAGGGCGCCGAGGCTGGCGAGGACGCCGTAGCTGACGCCGATGTCGAGGTCGCCGAGGGCGTCGACGGGCAGCGCGCGGACGGCGACGGCGGCCAGCACGACCGCCTGGGAGAGCAGGGTGGCGCCGACGTGCCCGGCAGCGAACACCCCGGCCGCCCGGCGGCCGCCGACCCGGCGTTCCAGCGGGGCGACGGTCAGCAGGAAGGCCCACAGATAAGGGGTCCAGACCGGGCCGGCCACCCAGAGGCCGCTCGCGGTGAGGGCGAGCACGGGGTGGTGCGCGAGGTTGTGAACGTCGGTCGAGGAGAGCGACTGCAGCCGGTGCACCAGCTGCGGATCCCCGAACCGGGCGAAGAGGGTGGTGCCGAGCAGCAGCGCGAGGTAGCAGAGCGCGAAGGGGTTCCGGCGCGGGGCGGGCACCGCGGCGACCAGGCTGCGGCGCAGGCCGCGCGCACGGTCGGCGATCCGGTCGCGGCGTACCGCCGCGCGACCCGTACCGCTCGCTGCCATGGGCCCTCCGTCCGCCGGACTGCCGTCACCCGCCCCCGTGTGCAACGCGTCGAGGGCGCGCGGCGATCCGCACGGACGGTGCCCGCGGAGACACCGGTGGCCCTTGTCGTGACCACGATACGTTCTGAGGCTGGGAGCCCGCTGGGGAAGAGCTGTGAAGAATGCTTGAGCTTCCTCGCATCGGCTGCACTCCTTGGTCCGTACCTGCCCTCCGTTCACGGAGGAGCGACCCGAAAGTAAGGGGCAGAATCCGCATTCACGACCATACGGATCGTTACAGCTGCGAATTTCGCCCGGTAAGGTATCGCCCCGTGCCCGGTCCCGACGGGGATCGGCATCGATCCGTGGCCCGGATGTGTCCGGGCCACCTGCCGGAACGCCCCCGGTGTCCGTACTCTGCGTGGAGTGCGGGTCGGGTGTGCGGACCACACACGGCGCATCCACGCCGCGCAGGGGGCCGACGGCGGAACGGCACCCAGCCGACGCGGCAGGCCGGGCACAGCCCACATACGGACCGAGACGACTACGACGCGGCGCCGCCACCCCCACAGGTGTCGGCCCGCAGCCCTGGGGGCGGTGGCGTGACCGTGACAGAGATTCAGCAAGAGACCGGCAGCAGCCCGGTAGGTACGCAGCGGCGAGTGCTGGTGGTGGAGGACGAACCGACCATCGCGGAGTCCATCGCGGCCCGCCTCGGCGCGGAGGGGTTCAAGGTCGCCGTGGCGCACGACGGCCCCGGCGCGGTGGACGGCTTCCACACCTGGCAGCCCGACCTGGTGGTGCTCGACATCATGCTGCCCGGCTTCGACGGCCTGGAGGTGTGCCGCCGGATCCAGGCGCAGCGCCCGGTGCCGGTGCTCATGCTGACCGCGCGGGACGACGAGACGGACCTGCTGGTCGGCCTCGGCGTCGGTGCGGACGACTACATGACCAAGCCCTTCTCCATGCGCGAGCTGGCGGCCCGGGTCAATGTGCTGCTGCGCCGCGTGGAGCGCGCCCAGCAGGCGGCCAGGACGCCGGCGCTCGGCTCGCTGCGCTTCGGCGAGCTGGAGATCGACCACGTGCAGCGCCGGGTGCGGCTCGGCTCGGGCGACGTCCACCTGACGCCGACCGAGTTCGACCTGCTGGCCTGCCTCGCCGCCCAGCCGCGCGCGGTGCTCACCCGCGAGCAGCTGCTCGCGGAGGTCTGGGACTGGACGGACGCCTCGGGCACCCGCACGGTCGACAGCCACGTCAAGGCGCTGCGCCGGAAGATCGGCGCCAGCTGGATCCGCACGGTGCACGGCGTCGGGTACGCCCTGGAGGCACCCCTTTCCTGAGCCGGTGCACCGAGGGCTGGGCCGCCGGGGGGCCCACGCCTTCAGCCGATGCGCCGCTCCGACCGCAGGGGCACGATGACCTTTCCACAGCAACGCAGAGGGGACGCCGCCGAGCGTCCCGCCCCCGGCCTGGCCGGCCGGGCCGCCCGCCGGGTGTGGGACGACATGCGACCGTTCGACCCGGTGCGGTCCATCAAGGGCAAGCTCGCCCTGCTGGTGATCGTCTCCGTCTTCCTGGCCACCGGAATGGTGGTCGTGGCGATCCGGTCCGAGACGCAGATCCGGATCATCATGATCTTCTCGATGATCGCGTCACTGCTGTTCATGCAGTTCCTCGCGCACGGACTGACCGCGCCGCTGCGCGCGATGACCGCCGCGGCCCGGGCGATGGCCCGCGGCGATTACAGCACCCGGGTGGACACCTCCTCCCGGGACGAGATCGGCGAGCTCGCCGACTCCTTCAACCGCATGGCGGCCGATCTGGAGGCCGCCGACCGGCACCGCCGCGAGCTGATCGCCAACGTCTCGCACGAGCTGCGCACACCGATCGCGGCGCTGCGGGCCGTCCTGGAGAACGTGGTCGACGGCGTCGTCCAGCCGGAGCCCAGGACGCTGGGCGCCGCACTGGAGCAGACCGAGCGGCTGGGCCGGCTGATCACCCACCTGCTGGACCTCTCCAAACTCGACGACGGCGTGGTGCCGCTGGACACCCGCCCGTTCGAGGTGCGGCCGTTCCTGGACGGCGTGCTG
Organism: Kitasatospora sp. DSM 101779; assembly: GCF_025655475.1. GTDB lineage: Bacteria > Actinomycetota > Actinomycetes > Streptomycetales > Streptomycetaceae > Kitasatospora. The sequence continues at coordinate 3,261,181 of NZ_JAHTIK010000001.1, forward strand.
CGCGGGGTGACGGTGGACGGCGCCACCGCGGGCGGCGCCTACGGCCGCCGCGGCGACGTGCAGCTGAGCCTGGACGTGCAACCGGACGGCCTGACCGCCGTCGCCGACGAGGAGCGGCTGCACCAGGTGGTCGCCAACCTCGTCGACAACGCCTGCAAGCACTCCCCCGCCGGCGGCACCGTGACCGTGCGGGCCCGGTCGGGCGAGCAGAGCGGTGCGCTGCTGCTGCAGGTCGAGGACCAGGGCCCGGGGATCCCGTTGCAGGACCGCGCGCGGGTGTTCGAGCGCTTCGGCCGCAGCGGCTCCGCGACCGCCCAGGGCCCGGGCAGCGACGGCGGCACCGGACTCGGCCTCGCCATCGCCCGCTGGGCGGTGGATCTGCACGGCGGCGAGATCCGCGTCGCCGAGACGGACCGGGGCTGCCGGATCGAGGTCACGCTGCCCGGCGAGGCCGCCCTCCCCACGGGGTGACACGCCGTATCCGAACGTTGTCACACAACTGGGACACAGGGGGGCCGGTCCGATGTCGGACCGGCCCTTCACCTCGCAAAGTGTCCATATTGTCTGATTTTGTGGGGATAATGGAGCGGACCGAACGTGTCCAGGTACCCGCGTCTGCGGGTTTCTAACGCGCACAACCGGCCAAATTCCGGCCGATCACTGTGATCTGGGCGACGCCTGGCCAGGGGGGACTGCGCGATCACTGGTCGGAGGCGTAGCCTTAATCCCCGCTGTCCACCATCCCAAAAGGAAGCGGAAGAGGGCGGTTGCCCCGATGTCGCCACACCCTGAAACCCCCAGCTCGGCAAGCTCCACTGGCTTCGGCCCCAATGAGTGGCTCGTCGACGAGATCTACCAGCAGTACCTCCAGGACCCGAACTCGGTCGACCGAGCCTGGTGGGACTTTTTCGCCGACTACAAGCCCGGTACCGAGGTGACTCCAGTGACCCAGGCCGCAACCCAGGTCGGCCCCGCGCCGACCCCCGTTGCTGCTCCTGCTGCTCCTGCTGCCCCCGCCGCGCCGGCGCCCGCTGCACCGGCCGCGCCGGTCCAGCCGGCCGCCGCGCCGCTCGCAGCAGCCCCTGCCGCGCCGCCCGCGCCGAAGGCCGCCGCTCCGGCTGCGCCCGCGCCGGCCGCGCAGGGAACCGAGCTCGTCCAGCTGCGCGGTCCGGCGAAGGCCGTCGCCTCGAACATGGACGCCTCGCTGGAGGTGCCGACCGCGACGTCGGTGCGTGCCGTCCCGGCCAAGCTGCTGATCGACAACCGCATCGTCATCAACAACCACCTGCAGCGCGCCCGCGGTGGCAAGGTCTCCTTCACGCACCTGATCGGCTACGCCCTCGTTCAGGCCGTGAAGGCCTCGCCGGGCATGAACCACAGCTACAAGGTCGAGGACGGCAAGGCCTACCTGGTCAAGCCCGAGCACGTGAACCTCGGTCTGGCGATCGACCTGGTCAAGCCGAACGGCGACCGCCAGCTCGTCGTCGCCGCGATCAAGAAGGCCGAGACCCTCGACTTCTTCGGCTTCTGGCAGGCCTACGAGGACATCGTCCGCCGCGCCCGCGCCAACAAGCTGACCATGGACGACTTCACCGGGGTCACCGTCTCGCTGACCAACCCCGGCGGCATCGGCACCGTCCACTCCGTGCCCCGCCTGATGCAGAACCAGGGCACCATCGTCGGCGTCGGCGCCATGGAGTACCCGGCCGAGTTCCAGGGCTCCTCCCCGGACACCCTCGCGCGCCTCGGCGTCTCCAAGATCATGACGCTCACCTCGACCTACGACCACCGCGTCATCCAGGGCGCCGCGTCGGGCGAGTTCCTGCGCACGATCCACCAGCTCCTGCTGGGCGAGCACGGCTTCTACGACGAGGTCTTCGAGTCGCTGCGCATCCCCTACGAGCCGGTGCGCTGGGCGACCGACGTCGCCGCCACCCACGACGACGAGGTCAACAAGACCGCCCGCGTCATGGAGCTCATCCACGCGTACCGCGTGCGCGGCCACCTCATGGCCGACACCGACCCGCTGGAGTACAAGCAGCGCAAGCACCCCGACCTGGACGTCGTCCAGCACGGCCTCACCCTGTGGGACCTGGAGCGCGAGTTCGCCGTCGGCGGCTTCGGCGGCCAGAAGATGATGAAGCTCCGCGACATCCTCGGCCTGCTGCGCAACACCTACTGCCGCACCGTCGGCATCGAGTACATGCACATCCAGGACCCGAAGCAGCGCAAGTGGCTGCAGGAGCGCCTGGAGAAGCCGTACACCAAGCCCGAGCGCGAGGAGCAGCTGCGCATCCTGCGCCGCCTCAACTCCGCCGAGGCCTTCGAAACGTTCCTGCAGACCAAGTACGTCGGGCAGAAGCGCTTCTCGCTGGAGGGCGGCGAGTCCCTGATCCCGCTGCTCGACGCGACGATCGACGCCGCCGCCGAGCACCGCCTGGACGAGGCCGTCATCGGCATGGCCCACCGCGGCCGTCTGAACGTGCTGGCGAACATCGTCGGCAAGCCGTACGCCCGGATCTTCGGCGAGTTCGAGGGCAACCTCGACCCGAAGTCGATGCACGGCTCCGGCGACGTGAAGTACCACCTGGGCGCCGAGGGCACCTTCACCGGCCTGGACGGCGAGACCATCAAGGTCTCGCTCGCGGCGAACCCGTCGCACCTGGAGACGGTCGACCCGGTCGTCGAGGGCATCGTCCGCGCCAAGCAGGACGTCCTGGACCAGGGCGGCACCACCTTCCCGGTGCTCCCCATCCAGATCCACGGCGACGCGGCCTTCGCCGGCCAGGGCGTCGTCGCGGAGACCCTCAACATGTCGCAGCTGCGCGGCTACCGCACCGGCGGCACGATCCACCTCGTGGTCAACAACCAGGTCGGCTTCACCGCCGCCCCGGCGTCCTCGCGCTCGTCGATGTACTGCACCGACGTGGCCCGCATGATCGAGGCGCCGATCTTCCACGTGAACGGCGACGACCCCGAGGCCGTCGTCCGCGTCGCGCGGCTCGCCTTCGAATTCCGCCAGGAGTTCCACAAGGACGTCGTCATCGACCTCATCTGCTACCGCCGCCGCGGTCACAACGAGGCCGACAACCCGTCGTTCACCCAGCCGCTGATGTACGACCTGATCGACAAGAAGCGCTCGGTGCGCAAGCTGTACACCGAGGGCCTGATCGGTCGCGGCGACATCACCATGGAAGAGGCCGAGCAGGCGCTGCAGGACTTCCAGGGCCAGCTGGAGAAGGTCTTCGCCGAGGTGCGCGAGGCGGCCACCGCGCCGGCTCCGGCCACCAACGGCAAGCCGGTCGCCGACTTCCCGGTCTCCATCCAGACCGGCATCTCCGAGGAGATGGTGAAGCGGATCGCCGCCTCGCAGGTCAACCTGCCGGAGTGGCTGACCGTCCACCCGCGTCTGCTGCCGCAGCTGCAGCGCCGCGCCGCGTCGGTCGAGGACAACACCATCGACTGGGCCATGGGCGAGACCCTCGCCATCGGCTCGCTGCTGATGGAGGGCCACCCCGTCCGCCTCGCCGGCCAGGACAGCCGCCGCGGCACCTTCGGCCAGCGCCACGCCGTCCTCATCGACCGCAACACCGGCGAGGACTACACGCCGCTGCTGTACCTGACCGAGGACCAGGCCCGCTTCACCGTCTACGACAGCCTGCTGTCGGAGTACGCGGCGATGGGCTTCGAGTACGGCTACTCGCTGACCCGCCCGAACGCGCTGGTCATGTGGGAGGCCCAGTTCGGCGACTTCGTCAACGGCGCCCAGACCATGGTGGACGAGTACATCGCCTCCGCCGAGCAGAAGTGGGGCCAGCACTCCGGCGTCGTCCTGCTGCTGCCGCACGGCTACGAGGGCCAGGGCCCGGACCACTCGTCCGCCCGCCCGGAGCGATTCCTCCAGCTCTGCGCGCAGAACAACATGACGGTCGCCATGCCGACCTCGCCCTCGAACTACTTCCACCTGCTCCGCTGGCAGGCCCACAACCCGCACCACAAGCCGCTCGTCGTCTTCACCCCGAAGTCGATGCTGCGTCTGAAGGCCGCGGCGTCGGGTACCGGCGAGTTCCTGTCCGGCTCGTTCCGGCCGGTCATCGGGGACACCACGGTGGACCCGTCGCAGGTGCGCAAGGTCGTCATCACCTCCGGCAAGTTCTACTACGACCTGGAGGCGGCCCGCACCGAGCGGGGTGTCACCGACACCGCCCTCGTCCGCGTCGAGCGGCTCTACCCGCTGCCGGTGGCCGAGCTCCAGGAGGAGCTGGCCCGCTACGGCGACGACGTCCAGTTCGTCTGGGCGCAGGAGGAGCCGGCCAACCAGGGTGCCTGGCCGTTCATCGCCATGAACCTGGTCGACCACCTGCAGGTCGTCGTGGGCCGCAACGCCAACGGCGCCCGCCTGCGCCGCGTCGCCCGGACGGCCTCCTCGGCCCCCGCGGTCGGCTCGGCCAAGCGTCACGCCGCCGAGCAGCAGGCCCTCGTCGACGAGGTGTTCGCACTCTGACGCACCGTCACTGACACCGCGTCACCCGGGCCCGGTCCCGCCGTCCAGGCGGGGCCGGGCCCTGCCTTTCCCCACGAACGCGGCGGCCCCTGACGCCCCGGCTCACCTGCCGGGCCGTCAGGTCGCTACGGTAGGGCGCGTCGTACCGCACCTTCGGGGGAGCCGCCGCATGTCCAACGATCTGCCGTCCGTGTTCCAGCCGCTGCAGCCGGAGGACCCGAGGGAGGTCGGCGGCTACCGGGTCTTCGCCCGGCTCGGCGCCGGCGGCATGGGCCGGGTGTACCTCTCCTACACCCCGGGCGGTCGGCCGGTCGCGCTGAAGGTGGTCCGTGCGGAGTTCGCCGAGGACGGGGAGTTCCGGCGGCGCTTCGCCCAGGAGGTCGCCAACGCCCAGCGCATCCACGGCCTGTACACCGCGCAGGTGATCGACGCCGGTCCGGACGCCGGTGCGCCGTGGCTGGTCACCGCGTACGTGCCCGGCCCCTCGCTGCAGCAGGTGATCCGCGAGCACGGCGCGCTGCCGCCGCGCACCGTGCTGCTGCTGATCGGCGGCATCGCCGAGGCGCTGCAGGCGATCCACAGCGTCCAGGTGGTGCACCGGGACCTCAAGCCGGCCAACGTGCTGGTCGCCTCGGACGGCCCGCGGGTGATCGACTTCGGCATCGCCCGGGCCGCGGACGCCACCGCGCTCACCGGGACGGGGTACCGGATCGGCTCCCCCGCGTTCATGTCGCCCGAGCAGGCGCAGGGCGGACCGGTCACCGCCGCCACCGACGTCTTCGCGCTCGGTGCGCTGGCGGCGTATGCGGCCGGCGGCGCACCGCCGTTCGGCGAGGGCCCGGACACCGCGGTGCTCTACCGGGTGGTGCACGAGGAACCGGACCTGGCGGCCGTCCCCGCGGGCCTGCGCGAGCTGATGGCCAGCTGCCTGGCCAAGGACCCGGCGCAGCGCCCCACTCCGGCCGAGGTCATCGAGGCGGCGCGCAGCCACCCCGCGGTGGGCGGCCAGCTGCGGTTCGCCGAGGACTGGCTGCCCGTCCAGGTGAACACCGAGATCACGCGCCGCTCGGACCTGCCGCGCACCCCGCCGACCCCACTGCCGGCGCCGCCCGCCACGCCGCCGATGCCGACCGTCCCGGCCACCGCGCCGGCGATCGGCGCCCCGCCGGCCGCCGCCCCGCAGTACCCGGCGCCGCAGTCCCACCGCCCGACGGCCCCGTACCCGGCGGCCCCGTACCCGACCGTGCCGGCCGGTGCGGTGCCGCCGCCGGTGGGTGTGTTCGGGCCGCCGCAGCCGGCCGGCGCCCCGACCGCGCCGGTGGCGCCCGGCCCGCAGCCCGGCCGGCCCGCTCCGGGCGAGCCCGTCCGCCGGGGCGTCTCCTGGCGGACCCTGCTGGTCGTGGCCGCGGCGACGGCGGTGGTGGGCACGGCCGTCGGTGTGGCCCTGACCTCCGGCGACGACGACGGCGGCACCGGCGGCGGCACGCCGACCGTGCAGGCCGGCGGCACCCGCACGGCCGGTCAGGCGACGGCCGGCGGCTCGCAGGACTCGGCGGCGCCGACTGCCGCGCAGGGCGCCAAGGGCGGGTCCACCGGGAAGCCGGCCGGCGGGTACACGGCGGTCTACACCGACCAGGTGCTGTCCAGCCCCGACTACTCGTACGTCTTCGACCTGACGGCCGGCAAGGTGGTGTCCTCCTCGACCTCCCCGGCCTGGGTGCTGGAGCCGAGTTACGGCCACTTCAACTGGTCGAGCGGCTCGGACGCCTTCCTGACCACCGAGAGCCACCTCACCCCGGCCGAGTGCGCGGCGGGCGTCGAGCAGCAGCCGGTGGCCGACGTGAAGTACGACGCGCTGCCGGTCGGCGGGCTGTTCTGCCTGCGCAACCGGGAGAACGGCGGCATCGTCGTGGTGAGGACGGTCGAGCAGGGCAGCACCAGCAATGCGCGGGCGAAGGTCTCGATCAGCTACTTCCGCCGCAACGGCTGACCTGCGGCGGACTATTCTGACCGGGTCACACCCCACCGGACCGGAGCACAGCGTGTACTTCACCGACCGAGGCATCGAGGAGCTGGAGAGCCGTCGCGGCGACGAGGAGGTCACCTTCGAGTGGCTGGCCGAGCGGCTGCGGGAGTTCGTCGACCTCAACCCGGACTTCGAGATCCCGGTCGAGCGGCTGGCCACCTGGCTGGCCCGGCTCGACGACGAGGACGAGGACTGATCCGCAGCACCGCACGCACCCGCGTGACGAGGGCCCGGAAGGCATCCGCCTTCCGGGCCCTCACCCGTCTCGGGGTCGCGGTGTCGGGGTCGAGTCGGGGTCGAGTCGGGGTTGACTTCGCCACCTCGCGATATATCGTGTCTATCAGTCGACGCGATATACATCGCGAAACGGGAGGACGGGGAACCATGAGCGAGTGGACGGTCGAACAGCCCGACAGGATCACCATCGACGAGCCCGTCGAGGCCCTGCACGTACGGATCATGAGCGGCGCGGTCAACGTGGTGGCCACCGACGGCCCGGCCCGCCTGGAGGTCACCGAGCTGGAGGGCGAGCCCCTCAACGTCGACCTGACCGACGGCGTGCTCACCGTGGCCTACAAGGACTTCGACTGGAACGAGCTCAGCGAGACGGTGAAGTCCGTCCAGTCGGTGAAGGCCTTCCTCTCCTCGCTGCGCCGCAAGCGCCGCGCCGTGGTCTCGCTCGCCGTACCGGCCGGCACCGAGGTCCGGATCGGCTCCGCCTCCGCGGACACCACGGTCTCCGGGATCACCGGCCCGGTCTCCGTGCACGGTGCCAGCGGCGCCACCACCCTGGTCGGGCTCTCCGGCCGGATCCAGGCCAACACCGTCTCCGGCGACGTGGACGCCCAGTCGGTCTCCGGCGAGCTGCGGGTCAAGACCGTGTCCGGCCAGCTCACCGTGGTCGCCGGCACCGCCGACAAGGTGCAGGCCAGGACGGTCAGCGGCGCGGTCACCCTGGACCTCGACGTCCAGACGCCCACCGACATCACCGTCAGCACGGTCAGCGGCCCCGTCGGCGTCCGGCTGCCGTCGGTGGCCGACGCCAAGGTCGAGGCCGGCACCACCACCGGCGACGTCACCTCCACCTTCGCCGAGCTCACCGTGGCCGGCAGCTGGGGCGCCAAGCGGCTCTCCGGCCAGCTCGGCAGCGGCACCGGCCGCCTCCAGGTGACCACGGTCTCCGGCGCGATCACGGTGCTGCACCGGCCGGAGGACGAGGACGCGCCCCCCGCCAAGGAGCTCACCGGCGGCCCCGACCTGACCAAGCCCGACCTGACCAAGGAGGCCTGAGCGATGTCCCCCGTCTTCGGCCACGGCCGGCTCCGGCTGTACCTCCTCAAGCTGCTCGACGAGTCCCCGCGGCACGGCTACGAGGTGATCCGCCTGCTGGAGGAGCGCTTCCAGGGCCTCTACGCGCCGTCCGCCGGCACGGTCTACCCGCGGCTCGCCAAGCTGGAGAAGGAGGGCCTGGTCACCCACAGCACGGAGGGCGGCCGCAAGATCTACCGGCTCACCGACGCGGGCCGCGCCGAGCTGGCCGCCCGTCAGGACGAGCTCGCCGAGCTGGAGGTGGAGATCCGCGACTCGGTCGCCCACCTCGCCGGCGCGATCCGCGAGGACGTCCGGGACACCGCCAAGGACCTCCGCGAGGAGCTCTGGGGCGCCGCCCGCAAGGCCCCCCGCCCGGAGACCGCACCCGGCGGCGACCCGTGGGCCGGCCCCTGGGGCGACAAGGAGGCCTGGCAGCGCGCCAAGGAGGAGTACGAGCGGTTCAAGTCGCAGGCCAAGGAGCAGGCCAAGCGCGCCAAGGAGCAGGAGCGCGCCGCCAAGGCCAAGGCGAAGGCCGCCGAGGCGGAGGCCCGCCGGCTGCGCGAGCAGTCCAGGGCCGCCCGCACCGCCGCCCAGCAGGAGGCGCTGCGGATCAAGCGGCGGGTGGAGGAGCAGGTCCGCGAGCACACGGCCCGCGGCGAATGGTCCACCGGTCTGGCCGAGGGTCTGGCCGAGCTCACCCGCAGCCTCGGCGGTCTGGCGGACGCCGCCCGCTGGGGCCACCCCGCCCCGGCCGAGGAGGTCCGGATCACCCGGATCGACCTCGACGAGGACGGCGCGGACGACGGCACCGAGGAACTGCCCGGCTGGGCGCGGACCGATCCGGACGCCGACCCGGCCCGCGAGCTGGAGCGGCTGCTCGACCGCTTCCGCGACCACGTCCGGGACACCGCCCGCGACAGCGGGGTGACCGGCGATCAGCTGGCCCGCGCACAGGCGACGCTGACCGCCGCGGCCAAGCGGCTGTTCGGCTGAGCACACGGCACGGCGGAGGCCCTGGCGGACTGCGGTCCGCCAGGGCCTCCGTGGTGTCAGGGCGCGGTCCGCAGGGTCAGGGCGCGGTCCGCAGGGTCAGGGCGCGGTCCGCAGGGTCAGGGCGTCAGCACGATCTTGCCGAAGACGTCGCCCTTGGCGAGCCGGGCGAATCCGTCGCGGGCCTCGGTGAGCGGCAGGACGGAGTCGATGACCGGCCGCACCCCGGTGTTGGCGCAGAGCGCCAGCAGGCCGGCGAGCTCCTCCTTGGTGCCCATGGTGGAGCCGACCACCTTGAGCTCCAGGAAGAAGATCCGGTTCAGCTCGGCGGCCTTCGGGCTCGGGCCCGAGGTGGCGCCGGAGATGACGATGGTTCCGCCCGGGCGCAGCGACTTCACCGAGTGCGACCAGGTGGCGGCGCCCACCGTCTCCATCACGGCGTCCACCCGCTCGGGCAGCCGGGCGCCGCTCTCGAAGGCGGCGTCGGCGCCGAGCTCCACCGCGCGGGCGCGCTTGGCCTCGTCCCGTCCGGTGACCCAGACCCGCAGGCCGGCGGCCTTGGCGAGGACGACCAGCGCGGTGGAGACACCGCCGCCGGCGCCCTGGACGAGGACGGTGTCGCCGGGCTTGACGCCGGCGTTGGTGAAGAGCATCCGGTAGGCCGTCAGCCAGGCGGTGGGCAGGCAGGCGGCCTGTTCGAAGGTCAGCTCCGCCGGCTTGGGCAGCAGGTTCCAGGTGGGGACGGCGACCTTGCCGGCGAAGGTGCCCTGGTAGCGCTCGGTCAGGATGGAGCGCGGCTCGTCCGGGCCGACCCCGTGACCGCTCTGGCCGACGACGGAGTGGATGACGACCTCGTTGCCGTGCTCGTCGACGCCGGCGGCGTCGCAGCCGAGGATCATCGGCAGTCGCTCGGCGGGCAGGCCGACTCCGCGCAGCGACCAGAGGTCGTGGTGGTTGAGGGTGGCGGCCCTGACGGTGACGACGCTCCAGCCCTCGCGGGCCTCGGGCTCCGGGAGTTCGCCCAACTCCAGTGCGCTCAGCGGGTCGTCCGGATCGATGCGGGCGGCGTAGGCAGCGAACATGGTCCGGACGATATCGGCGCGGGCGGGGCGGCCGGTACCACGCAACCGTGTGACCTGCGCTACCGCAGGAACGCACCGGGGGCGCGTGGAGGCATTGCCTCCGCGCGCCCCCTGGGTGGTACGCCCGGGCGATGGGCCGTCAGGCGCGGGCGACGCCCTCGGCGCGGGCGGCCTCGGCGACGGCCTTGGACACCGCCGGCGCGACCCGCTCGTCGAACGGCGAGGGGATGACCTTCTGCGGGGTCAGCTCGTCGGCGACCACGGCGGCGAGCGCCTGGGCGGCGGCGAGCTTCATGCCCTCGGTGATCCGGGTGGCCCGGACCTGCAGGGCGCCGGCGAAGATGCCGGGGAAGGCCAGCACGTTGTTGATCTGGTTCGGGAAGTCGCTGCGCCCGGTGGCGACGACCGCCGCGTACTTGTGCGCGACCTCGGGGTGGATCTCCGGGTTCGGGTTGGCCATCGCGAAGACGAAGCAGCCCTCGGCCATGGTGGCGACGACGTCCTCCGGGACGGTGCCGCCGGAGACGCCGATGAAGACGTCGGCGCCGGCGAGCGCGTCGGCCAGCGAGCCCTTGAGGCCGGTCCGGTTGGTCAGGGCGGCGATCTCGGCCTTGACGTCGGTGAGGTCCTCGCGGCCCTGGTGGACGACGCCGCGGCGGTCGCAGACGGCGACGTCGCCGATGCCGGCGGCGAGCAGCATCTTGGCGATGGCGATGCCGGCGGCGCCGGCGCCGGAGATGACGGCGCGCAGGCTGCCGACCTCGCGGCCGGTCACCTTGGCGGCGTTCCACAGCGCGGCGGTGGTCACGATCGCGGTGCCGTGCTGGTCGTCGTGGAAGATCGGGATGTCCAGGGCGTCCTGCAGCCGGCGCTCGATCTCGAAGCAGCGCGGCGCGGAGATGTCCTCCAGGTTGACGCCGCCGAAGGACGGGGCCAGCCGCACGACGGTCTCGACGATCTCGTCCACCCCGGTGCAGGCCAGCGCGATCGGCACGGCGTCGACGCCGCCGAACTGCTTGAAGAGGATCGCCTTGCCCTCCATCACGGGCAGCGAGGCCTCGGGGCCGATGTCGCCGAGGCCGAGCACGGCGGTGCCGTCGGTGACCACGGCGACGGTGTTGGACTTCCAGGTGTAGTCGTTGACCAGCTCGGGCTGCTCGGCGATGGCGGTGCAGACCCGGGCGACACCGGGGGTGTAGGCGAGGGACAGGTCGTCCGCGTCGCGCACCGGAACCGTGGCCCGGACCTCCATCTTGCCGCCGCGGTGGAGCGCGAAGACGGCGTCGACCGGATCGTCGGTGTCCTGGGTGTTGGGGTGGATGATCTCCGCTGCCACGTTGACCTCTTCGTCAATTGATCAGCGAGGACGCTCGGACCGACGGTCGATCGACACCGCGGAGGCCGACGCGAGGGACGGCGACGCCGGGTACGCGAGGCGTACCCGGTGTCCGGGGTCGGGGCGCGGCCGTCGGGCGGCGCCCTCGAATGAGGGTTTTGGGTTCTGCGTGCTGTCCGGTGGTGCCCAGGCGCATCCGCATCGGAACGGACGGTGACACACCGGCGAGCCTAGGTGGGACAAAGGCACCGCACCTGTGCCTTTTCGTCCTCGTCGTGCACCGTTCACCGCACGGCGGCCCTTGACAGCGCCCGGATCCCGGTGGAATCCGACCGCCCGGACCGGCCTGCGGCAGGACGGTACACGCACCCGCAGGAGTGAACGCAGACACGGAGGGGAGCTGGTGCCTCGGCTACGGAGTCGGCGTCGTCGACTTCCGGTCCTGCGCACCCCGAATCCGCGTCGCTCGATTGTGAGCAGCGGAATCGGCGGTCTGCCTTCGTTTCGTCGGGGGTTACCCGATACCAGATTCTGACATACCCGCGACCTCGGGCAGGAGGGCGGGATGGCAGGATCACATTTCCCACACCGGCATCCGGACGCTCCCGTTCCGCTCGCGGACGGTACCTTCCAGCCAGCAGCGCCCACCCTCGCCTGCACCACCGCTCCCACAGGAGGACCCACCGCATGCACGCCTTCGCGCCCCGCCCCGCCCGCACGCTCGCCGCGGGGGCGGCCCTCCTGGCGGGAACCATGCTGTTGACCGCGTGCGGCAGCTCCGGCGCTGGCAAGCCCAGCGAGGACGACCTGCACGCCCGGCTGCCGGAGAAGGTCCGCACCAAGGGCGTCCTCAAGATCGCCTCCGACCTGAACTACGCGCCGGTGGAGTTCAAGGCCTCGGACGGCTCCCCGGTCGGCATCGACCCGGACATCGCGACCGAGCTCGGCAAGCAGCTCGGCGTGAAGGTGGAGATCGCCGACACCGCGTTCGACAAGCTGATACCGGGCCTGCAGGCCGGCGAGTTCGACCTGGCGATGTCCGCGATGACGGACAACCGGCAGCGCCGCGAGGGCACCGACGACAACGGCAAGGCGGTCAACCCGGGCGTCGACTTCGTCGACTACTTCATCGCCGGCACCCAGATGCTCGTGCCGAAGGGCAACCCGGAGAAGATCGCCAAGCTGGACGACCTGTGCGGCCACACCGTGGCGCTGCAGCGCGGCACCACCCAGGACGCGATCGTCGAGCGGCAGGTCGGCGCCTGCGCCCGGGCGCACAAGCCGCTCACGGTGAAGCTGTTCGACAACGACACCGAGGCGCTCGCCGAGCTCGCCGCCGGCCGCGCCGAAGCGGACCTCAACGACTACCCGGTGGCCGCCTACGTCGCCGCGAAGGGCGGCCCGAACGGCGCCAAGTTCGACCTGGCCGGCTCGCAGCTCCAGCCGTCACCCTACGGAATCGCCGTCGACAAGAAGAACACAGAACTGCGCGATGTCCTGGTGAAGGCGCTGAACCAGATGATCCGCGACGGCTCCTACGAGAACATCCTGCAGAAGTGGGGCGTCGCCGCAGGTGCGGCGCAGAACGCGGTGGTCAACGGCGGCTTCTAAGCCGGGACGCTCCGGCCGGGTTTCCCGGCCGGGCGCCGCCAAGTCTGCATACTTATACGCAGGGTGACAGGAGGTCGGAATTCGTCCGGATAGCGGACAAGAAGGCCCCTCGTTATCCGATTTTGATCTGAATCGGGGCCCGTTCACCGTCCGTGAGTGGCAGGATTCCACCCAACTCGGATCGAACACTGCCTCCCCGGAGGCGGCGCCCCTCTCCACGAGGCGGTCCGACGTGCGCTCACCTCGGCGGAGGGTGGCGACATGCACGGCTTGACATCTCGAACAAGTGAACGGCCGGCCCGATGTCGCACGACGGAGTGCGACCGACGGCCGGGCGACCGCCACCCCCCGGCGTAGCGCTTCGCTCGTCTCTCCCCCAGGAGGAGATCCCCCTCATGACCGCTCGCACCCTGCGCCCCCGCCTCGTCGCGGCAGGCGCCGCCCTCGCGGCCGGCACCCTGTTCCTCACCGCCTGCAGCTCGTCGTCGAGCAGCAGCGGCTCGGGTGCCGCGACCCCGACGAGCTCCGTCAAGGCCGCGTCGGCCGACCCGTCGCTCGCCGCTCTCGTCCCGGCGGACGTGAAGTCGGGCGGCAAGCTCACCGTCGCCACCGACGCCTCCTACGCCCCCAACGAGTTCAAGGACGACAAGGGCGCCATCGTCGGCATGGACGTCGACCTGGCGAAGGCCATCGCCGCGAAGCTGGGGCTGCAGGCGGACGTCCAGAACGCCGACTTCACCTCGATCATCCCGGGCATCGCCGCGAAGAAGTACCAGCTCGGCATGAGCTCCTTCACGGACACCAAGGAGCGCGAGCAGACCGTCGACATGATCACCTACTTCACGGCGGGCTCCGCCATCGCCGTGAAGAAGGGCAACCCGGACAAGATCGACCCCAAGGACCTCTGCGGCAAGAAGGTCGCCGTCCAGACCGGCACCACCCAGGCCGACGAGATCAAGGACGTCCGCAACCCCGACTGCGTCAAGGCCGGCAAGGCGCCGATCCCGGGCGACGGCGACAAGTTCTCGCTGCAGACGGACGTCACCCAGGCCCTGGTGGCCGGCCGCGACCAGGTCATGATGGCCGACTCCCCGGTCGTCGACTACGCGCTGAAGCAGACCAACGGGCAGCTGGAGAAGATCGGCGACACCTACGACAGCGCCCCCTACGGCATCGTCGTCGCCAAGGGCTCGGAGCTGACCAAGGCGATCCAGGGCGCCGTCCAGTCCCTGATCGCCGACGGCACGTACAAGCAGATCCTCGACAAGTGGGGTGTCTCGGCGGGCGCGATCGCCACGTCCGAGGTCAACGCCGCCAAGAGCTGACGTTCTCCAACCAACCCCCCGAGGCTACTCAACGTGAACCCTATCGATCAGGGGTCGGTGAAGACGGGACGGCCTGAGACCATCAAGGCCGTCCCGGTCCGCCACCCCGGACGCTGGGCGGGAGCGGTCGTCGTCGCCGTCCTCGCGGCGATGCTGATCCACGCCCTGGTGACCAACCCGGCCTTCCAGTGGTCGGTCGTCGGCGACACCCTCTTCAACGACCAGATCCTGCACGGCCTGCTCGTCACCCTCGAACTGACCGCCCTCGCGATGGTGATGGGCGTGGTCGGCGGCATCATCCTCGCGGTGATGCGGCTCTCGCCCAACCCACTGCTCTCCGGCGTGGCCTGGGTGTACATCTGGATCTTCCGCGGCACCCCCGTGCTGGTGCAGCTGGTCTTCTGGAACTTCCTCGCCGCGATCTGGCCGAAGCTCTCGATCGGCATCCCGTTCGGCCCCGAGTTCGTCTCGGGCTCGACCAACGCCCTGATCCCGGTCTTCGTCGCCGCGCTGCTGGGCCTCGGCCTGAACGAGGCGGCCTACATGGCCGAGATCGTCCGCGGCGGTCTGCAGTCGGTGAGCGAGGGCCAGACCGAGGCCGCGCACGCCCTCGGCATGAGCCAGTTCCAGACGATGAAGCGGATCGTCCTCCCGCAGGCGATGCGGGTGATCATCCCGCCGACCGGCAACGAGACCATCTCGATGCTGAAGACCTCCTCCCTGGCGAGCGTCATCGCCCTGGAGGAGCTCTACCAGGCCGGCCACAACATCTTCTCCCGCACGTTCCAGACCATCCCGGTCCTGATCGCGGTCAGCATCTGGTACCTGGTCCTGACCTCGATCCTCACCGTCGGCCAGTACTACATCGAGCGGCACTACGCCCGCGGCGCCAACCGCACCCTGCCGCCGACCCCGCTGCAGCGCGTCCGCGGCATGTTCACCGGCCGCCGCAAGCCGACGACCGCGCACGACGTCGTCCCGGGTCTGGAAGGAGGCGGTCACCTGTGAGCGACCTGGAGAAGACCCCCGCCGACGCGACCCGCGCGATGGTCCGGGCGGAACGCGTCCACAAGTCCTACGGCCTCGTCGAGGTGCTCAAGGGCATCGACCTGGAGGTCAAGCAGGGCGAGGTGTTCGTGCTGGTCGGCCCGTCCGGCTCCGGCAAGTCCACCTTTCTCCGCTGCATCAACCACCTGGAGAAGATCAACGCCGGCCGGCTCTACGTCGACGGCGACCTGGTGGGCTACCGGCAGAAGGGCGAGAAGCTCTACGAGCTGAAGGACAGCGAGGTCGCGCGCCAGCGCCGCGACATCGGCATGGTCTTCCAGCACTTCAACCTCTTCCCGCACATGACGGCGCTCGAGAATGTCATCGAGGCCCCGGTGCAGGTCAAGGGCGAGACCAAGGCCGCCGCCAAGGAGCGCGGCATGGCGCTGCTGGAGCGGGTCGGCCTGGCCGCCAAGGCCGGCAACTACCCGTCCCAGCTCTCCGGCGGCCAGCAGCAGCGCGTCGCGATCGCCCGTGCGCTCGCCATGCAGCCCAAGCTGATGCTGTTCGACGAGCCCACCTCGGCGCTCGACCCCGAGCTGGTCGGCGAGGTCCTCGACGTCATGCGCGGCCTCGCCGAGGAGGGCATGACCATGGTCGTGGTCACCCACGAGATGGGCTTCGCCCGCGAGGTCGGCGACGCACTGGTCTTTATGGACGGCGGCGTGGTCGTCGAGTCCGGCGACCCGCGCGAGGTGCTCTCCAACCCGCAGCACGAGCGGACCAAGCTGTTCCTGTCCAAGGTGCTCTGACCCCCGCTCCGCAGGACGCCCGCCGCCCCCGAGGGCGGCGGGCGTCTTCGCGTCCCGGCTCCGAGGTAATACCCTTGGGGCAGCTTGCCCGTTACCGGCCCTGGAAGGACCATCCGTGGAGCTCGCCTCGTACGCCGACTACGCAGTCCGGCTGGTGAACACCGAGGAGCCGGAGCGCGGCCGGGACGCGCTCACCTCGGTGGACGCCGTCCGCGGCCTCTTCGGCACGTCCGGACGGGCCGCCGCCCTCGCCGACGAGGCCGACCTGCCCCGGCTGCGGGCCGTCCGCACCCGGCTGCGCGGCGTCTTCGAGGCCGCCGCCGAGGGCGACGAGATCCGCGCCGTCGACCTGCTCAACAGCCTGATGGTCGAGTACCCCGTCAGCCCGCTCGTCTCCGGCCACGACTACCTCGACGAGGCCGGCCGGCCGCGCTGGCACCTGCACCTGGCCGACAACGCTGCCACCGCCACCGCCAACTACACCGCCGTGGCCTGCATGGGCCTGGCCATCCACCTCACCGAGCTCGGCGCCGACCGGCTCGGCATCTGCCAGGCCGCGCCCTGCCGCAACGCCTACCTCGACACCTCGACCAACCGCTCGCGCCGCTACTGCTCCGACCGCTGCGCGACCCGCGCCAACGTCGCCGCCTACCGCGCCCGCAAGCGCGAGGAGGCCGCCCGCGCGGCCCTCGCCGCCCGCGGCTGAGGCCGCTCGGCACCCCGCAGGGGGCGCGTGGGGGGACCTCCCGGCCGAAGGTCGGGGGAGAACTGCGCAATCGGGATGCGGGCCACCGTGCGGGCCAGGGGTGATCCGGACTCCTCGGGAACACCGCTCACGGATCGCGCAGTTCCCGCGCCCCTGCGAGGCACCCGCACGCCGTGAGGACGGCAGCCTACGGCTCCACGTCCAGTGGCGCGTGTACGCCGAAGCGGGCCGCCAGGGCCGGGAGGCGTCCCAGTACGGCACCGTTCAGGGCCCGCTCCAGGCCGCGCGGCGGCGCCAGCCAGGCCGGGCGGGGCCGCATCCGCAGCAGCACCCGGCCGAGCACCAGCTCGGCGGGCACCGCCCCGTACTCCCGGCTGTCCGAGGTCACCAGCGGGTTGTCGGAGAGCAGCCACCAGCCGCCGGGGCGGCGGCCGACCGCCCGCTTCACCACCAGCAGGTCCTGCCGCAGCGGGTGGCGGACCACCACCACCGCCCCCGGCCGGATCCGCGCGCCGTACCGGACGAGCACCCGGTCCCCGTCGTGCAGCGCGGGCCGCATCGAGGGCCCCGCCACGTCGATCACCCCGAGCGGCAGCAGCCCGCCGCCGTCCGGCTCCCGCTCCTCGGCCATCCGCTTCTCCCCTGCCCGTGTCGCCGTCCAGTGTCCAGCATGGCGGCACGCCCGGCGCCCGCCCGATATCGACCGGTTGTGGCTCCGTCTTTTGCCCTAGGCCACCGGGCCAACCGCGAAACGGCCGCGGCGGCGGGGTAATCTCGCTCGCGGGAAGACGATCTAAGGAAGGACTCCCATGTTCTCTCGTCTGTTTGCTCCGCGAGCCACCGCGCACGCCCACTGCGACCTGCCCTGCGGCGTGTACGACCCGGCCCAGGCCCGTATCGAGGCCGAGTCCGTGAAGGCCACTCAGGAGAAGTACCAGGCCAACGAGGACCCGCACTTCCGTGCGCGCGCCATCGTCATCAAGGAGGAGCGCGCCGAGCTGGTCAAGCACCACCTCTCCGTGCTGCACACCGACTACTTCAAGGCCCCGCACTTCGAGGCCTACCCGCAGCTGCACGACCTGTTCAACAAGGCCGGCAAGGCCGCCTCGGCCGCCAAGGCCTCGACGGACCCGGCCACCGGCCAGGCCCTGCTCGACCTGATCGCCGAGATCGACCGCATCTTCTGGGAGACCAAGAAGGCCGCCTGATCACGCATCAGTAACCGAGGGCCCGGCCGCGCACCCCGCGGCCGGGCCCTCGGCGTGCCGGGCCGTCCGGCAGGTCGCCCGGCGGCCGTCGGCGTAGGCTCGTGGCACGGGTCGAGCCGTCCCGGGCCGGCCCGTCGCCCCGAGCGAGGGAGGCCGCGATGCGCACCACGGCGGCACCCGGGCACCACCCGTCCCGGCGGCGCACCCGCCGGAGGTCCGGCTCGCCGACCGGACCCAGGTCGGGGCCACCGCCGCGGGTGCGGGAGCCGGCGGAACCGCAGGTCGGAGCGGGTGCGCACAATTAACCTTTCCGCCTGGCGGGTCCGTCCGAGTACCCTCGCCGTATGATCCGCACCGCCCGGGCCGCCGACGTCCCCGTCATCCACGCCATGATCCGCGAGCTCGCCGAGTACGAGCGCGCCGTGGACGAGGCGCGGGCGACCCCGGAGCAGCTGCACGACGCGCTGTTCGGCGAGCACCCGGCCGTGTTCGGGCTGATCGCCGAGGACGACGCCGGCGAGCCGGTCGGCTTCGCCCTGTGGTTCCGCAACTTCTCCACCTGGCGCGGCACCCACGGGATCTACCTGGAGGACCTGTACGTCCGGCCCTCGGCGCGCGGCGGCGGCCATGGCAGGGCGCTGCTGGCCGAGCTGGCGCGGATCTGCGTCGACCGCGGCTACGCCCGGCTGGAGTGGTCGGTGCTCGACTGGAACGAGCCGTCGATCGGCTTCTACAAGTCGCTCGGCGCCGTGCCCATGGACGAGTGGACGGTCTTCCGGCTGACCGACGGTGCATTGGCCGAGCTGGGCGGCTCGGCGGGCCGGTGACCGGCCGTCCGTCGCCCGTTCCCGTGATCGTGGTCGGAGATCGCGACATCGACCCTCCGATAGCGGTAACGTCTCGGGCGGATGCGCGGCGTTCCGACTCCCCCGGGTGGGTATGAACCGGTACGTACCGCACCACCCCTCGGACGAGTTGGGGCGAAGCAGTTGAGCGAAGCAAGAGGAAGTGCCGCGGCCGTCCGGCCGCAAGCACCGCGCGTCACCCAGGAGGTGAGGGTGTCCCAGATCGACGGTGAGCCCGACGTGAAGGACTTCGTCGAGGTCCGGCTGCCCGCGGCGGGTGCCTACCTCTCGGTGCTGCGAACAGCGACGGCGGGCCTCGCGGCCCGCTTGGACTTCACCCTGGACGAGATCGAGGACCTCCGCATCGCGGTGGACGAGGCCTGCGCCATCCTGCTCCAGCAGGCGGTGCCGGGTTCCGTCCTGAGCTGCGAGTTCCGGCTGGTCGGCGACTCGCTCAAGGTGACCGTGTCGGCGCCGACGACCGACGGCCGTGCCCCCGAGCGGGACACCTTCGCCTGGACGGTGCTCTCCGCGCTGGCCGGCGAGGTGGACTCGTCCGTGGGCGAGGACAACACCGTCGTCATCAGCCTGCACAAGAAGCGCGGCGGGTCTCCTGCCCAGCCGTAGCGCCGTGCGCCTCGGGCCGTACGCGCAGGTGCCGCCCGGCGGGGCCGGCGTCCCGCGCGTGCGGCTCCCCCGTACCGCAGTCCGCTGCGGTACAGACAGTGAGAAGTGCTCCCGGAACGGAACGGGTGATCGCCGTGAGTGATCTGGACCGCACAGGGGCCGCGGCAGTGCCGGCGGCCACCGCAGACGTGGCCGTACCGCCCCAGGCGAGCGCTGCCCGCATCGCCGACGCCAACCCGACCGACGACGCGTACCCGAAGGACGCCCAGCGGATGACCCAGCCCACCGATCCGACACCGGAGCAGCCCGCCGCGGCGGCCGCGCCCGCGGACGAGGAGCTGTCGTCCGCCGCGACCGTGGTGCGCGGTGCGGTGCCCGCCCAGGGCCACCGCTCGGCGGCGCCGGACCGCGAGGCCGCTCGGGCGCTGTTCGTGCGGCTGTCCCAGCTGCCGGAGGGCTCGCCGGAGCGGGTGGAGATCCGCAACCAGCTGGTGCGGATGCACATCCCGCTGGTCGAGCACCTGGCGCGGCGCTTCCGCAACCGCGGCGAGCCGCTGGACGACCTGACCCAGGTCGCCACCATCGGCCTGATCAAGTCGGTGGACCGCTTCGACCACGAGCGCGGGGTGGAGTTCTCCACCTACGCGACGCCGACCATCGTGGGCGAGATCAAGCGGCACTTCCGCGACAAGGGCTGGGCGGTCCGGGTGCCGCGCCGGCTGCAGGAGCTGCGGCTTTCGCTGACCACGGCGACCAGCGAGCTCTCCCAGCGGCACGGGCGCTCCCCCACCGTGCACGAGCTGGCCGAGCACCTCGGGATCTCCGAGGAGGACGTGCTGGAGGGCCTGGAGTCCGCCAACGCGTACTCCACGCTCTCCCTGGACGTGCCGGACAGCGACGACGAGTCGCCCGCCGTGGCGGACACCCTCGGCGCGACCGACGAGGCGCTGGAGGGCGTCGAGTACCGGGAGTCGCTGAAGCCGCTGCTGGCCCAGCTGCCGCCGCGTGAGCAGAAGATCCTGGTGCTGCGGTTCTTCCGCAACATGACGCAGTCGCAGATCGCCGCCGAGGTGGGCATCTCGCAGATGCACGTCTCGCGGCTGCTCGCCCGCACCCTCGCCCAGCTGCGGGAGAAGCTCCTCGTCGAGGAGTGAGGGCGGGCCGGACACGGCTGGGGCTTCGACGCAGAAGGCGGAGGGGCGCGGTTCACACCGCGCCCCTCCGCCTTCGCCCGTGCTCGGGCGGGTGCGTCAGTCGCGCTCGCCGTAGAGGGCGGCGGTGACCTTCGGGTTCAGCAGCGAGACGATGCCGGCGAGGCCGAGCAGGCCGACGGCCACCGCGGCGACCCGGACGGCGCCGCCGCCCTGCCACATGTAGTAGGCCACCGGCAGGCAGATCGAGTTGGTGAGCACCGCGGGGCTGCGGCCCCAGCGGCGCAGTCGCAGCAGCGCCCGGCCGGCCAGCAGCGGGAAGAGTCCCATCAGCAGCAGGACGGCGGCGCCGGCGGCGCTGCGGCCGGCCGCGGCCTGGTCCCCGACGAGGGAGGAGACGACGTCGTAGAGGCCCCATCCGGCGAGCGCGGCGCCCTCCAGCAGGGTGATCGCGGCACCCGTCAGCAGTGGGGCCGGGCGGGCCCCGGCGGGGCTCGCAGCGCCCTCCTGGCCGGGGGCGGGGGCGGTCGAGGTGCGGGCGGTCTTGGCGGTCACTCCAGCAGGGTAACCGTCGCACCTCCGGTACCGACCCGTAGGCTGGCGTTCATGCGCGCTCTCCTGGTCGTGAACCCGATGGCGACCACCACCAGTGCCCGCACCCGCGACGTACTGATCCACGCGCTGCGCAGCGACCTCAAGCTGGAGGTCGCGCAGACGCAGTACCGCGGTCATGCGGGCGACCTGGCGCGCGCCGCGACGGAGGACGGCGGGATGGACCTGGTGGTCGCCCTGGGCGGCGACGGCACGGTCAACGAGGTGGTGAACGGGCTGCTCGCGCACGGCCCGTCCGAGCGGGTGCCGCGGCTGGCGGTGGTGCCGGGGGGTTCGACCAACGTCTTCGCCCGGGCGCTGGGGCTGCCGAACGACCCGGTGGAGGCGACCGGTGCGCTGCTGGACGCGCTGGCCGTCCGGCGGGAGCGCGCCATCGGCCTGGGCAAGGCGCTCTCGGAGGGGCAGCCGGACCGCTGGTTCACCTTCACCGCGGGGCTGGGCTTCGACGCCGGGGTGGTGGGCCGGGTCGAGGAGCAGCGCAGGGCGGGGCGGCGCTCGACGCACGCCCTCTACGTCAACCAGGCGTTCCGGCACTACGTCACTGAGCGTGAGCACCGCCGGAACGGCCCCATCACCCTGGAGATCAACGGGCAGGAGCCGGTGCCGGGCCTGGTGCTGTCGATAATCAGCAACACCTCGCCGTGGACCTTCCTCGGGAACCGTCCGGTCTACCCCTCGCCCTCCGCGTCCTTCGAGACGCACCTTGACATCTTCGGCATCACTCGAATGACGGCGTTCGGCACGGCTCGAACGGTCCGTCAGATTCTGCGGTCGCACACCCCTGCGGACGGCGCCGCCGCGGCCCCCGGGCCGACCGGGAAGCACGTCGTCTCCTATCACGACGTCCGGCACTTCACCTTGGTTTCACAGGAACCGGCCCCGTTTCAGGTCGACGGGGACCACCTTGGAGACAGGAGTCGCGTCAGTTTCACAGGCGTTCGGCGGGCACTGCGTGTGATTGTGTGACCAGAAGGGGGTCCCGCCCTTCTTCTCGAACGCGCTAGCCCCCTTCACCCCATAGAAGTACGGGCTGTGAGCTATGCGACACCGAAGAATCAAAAATTCCTTGCCGAAGGGGGTTGTATCCGGGCCGCAGGTTTGCGAACCTCTACATGGCGATCGGGACGGGCCGCAGCGGGACACGCGGAACTCCCTCGAATCGCCCGAACCCCACTCCAGTGCAGACCACCCGGGCCCGATGGGCCTTTGGTCACTTTTGCTGTTGCGGGATTCGTGAAAGCGTTCACATTCACAAGCCGTCGATTGCGTCGGCCCGGGCCACCGCCCGCCGACCGGAGGAGTTGGACGACCATGGACTGGCGCCACCGCGCTGTCTGCCGCGAAGAGGACCCGGAGCTGTTCTTCCCGATCGGGAACACCGGTCCTGCTCTGCTGCAGATCGAGGAAGCCAAGGCCGTGTGCCGCCGCTGTCCCGTCATGGACCAGTGCCTGCAGTGGGCGCTCGAGACCGGCCAGGACGCCGGCGTCTGGGGCGGCATGAGCGAGGACGAGCGTCGTGCGATGAAGCGTCGCGCCGCCCGCAACCGCGCCCGCACCGCCTGACACGCCGCCAGCACCACCTGATCAACTCATGATCAAAGGTCCTGTCTCCCAGTGTTCCCAGGACCTTCCGTACGAGGGGTCGCGCACCACGGCGCGACCCGGACGACGCCGAGCCGCCAGGGGCCTTGATACTGCTCACTGAGAGCAATATTGTGGACCTGGGCCGTTCACCGTGTGCAACGCACGGGAGCGCGTCGCACCCACAGAGCCCCCGTTCCGGCCGACTCCCCCCGACGGCCGGAACGGGTTGAGAGGCCCTGCCGACCCACCCCCCCGGTCGGCAGGGCCTCGTGGCGTTCCCGGGGCAGTGCCCCGGGGCGGCCCCTACTTCACCGGGATCTCCAGGACGACCTTGGTGCCGCCGCCCGGGGCGGCGACCATGTCGAAGGTGCCGCCGAGTTCGCCGGTGACCAGGGTCCGGACGATCTGCAGGCCGAGGTTGCCGGCCTTCTGCGGGTCGAAGCCCTCGGGCATGCCGCGGCCGTCGTCCTGCACGGTGATCAGCAGGTACTCCTCCGGCTTGGCGCCGCCGTTCCAGCTCTCCGACCAGCCCATGCCGGTCGCCGGGGCCCGCCCGCGCAGCGCGCTGACCTCCAGGTTGCCGGCCGCCTTCGGGCCGAAAGCGTGCTCCAGGGCGTTCTGCAGCAGCTCGGTGAGGATCATCGCGAGCGGGGTGGCGACCTCGGAGGTGAGGATGCCGAAGCTGCCGGTGCGCTTGGTGCTGACCAGCCCGTCCTGGGAGAGCTCCATCACCATGGCGAGCACCCGGTCGGCGATCTCGTCGAAGGCCACCTGCTCGTCGAGGGTCTGCGAGAGGGTCTCGTGCACGATGGCGATCGAGCCGACCCGGCGCACCGCCTCGTCCAGCGCGGCCCGTCCGGCGTCGGAGTCCATCCGGCGGGACTGCAGCCGCAGCAGCGCGGCGACGGTCTGCAGGTTGTTCTTCACCCGGTGGTGGATCTCCCGGATGGTGGCGTCCTTGGTCATCAGCTCGCGGTCGCGCCGCCGCAGCTCGGTGACGTCGCGGCAGAGCACCAGCGAGCCGGTGGGGGTGCCCTTGGGCTTGAGCGGGATGGAGCGGATGGTGACCACACCGCCCTGTGCCTCGACCTCGGTCTGCCGCGGCGCCCAGCCGCTGGCCATCTTCACCAGCGCCTCGTGCACCGCGGACCGCGACGGCGGGGCCAACTCGGCGGTGGCGCGTCCGAGGTGAGTGCCGACCAGGTCGGTGGTGAGGCCGAGCCGGTGGTAGGCGGAGAGCGCGTTGGGGCTGGCGTAGGTGACGACGCCGTCCGCGTCGAGCCTGATCAGGCCGTCGCCGACGCGGGGCGCGGCGTCCATGTCGGTCTGTTCGGCCGGGTAGGGAAACGTTCCGGCAGCGATCATCTGCGCCAGGTCGGAGGCGCTCTGCAGGTAGGTGAGCTCCAGCCGGCTGGGGGTGCGGACGGTCAACAGGTTGGTGTTGCGCGCGATCACGCCCAGCACCCGGCCCTCGCGCCGGACGGGGATGGACTCGACCCGGACGGGCACCTCCTCGCGCCACTCGGGATCGCCCTCGCGCACGATCCGGCCCTCGTCGTAGGCGGCGTCCAGCAGCGGGCGGCGGCCGCGCGGCACCAGGTGGCCGACCATGTCGTCCTGGTAGGAGGTCGGGCCGGTGTTCGGGCGCATCTGGGCGACCGAGACGTACCGGATGCCGTCCCAGGTGGGGATCCAGAGCACCAGGTCGGCGAAGGACAGGTCGGAGAGCAGCTGCCACTCCGAGACCAGCAGGTGCAGCCACTCCACGTCGGCACCGGTGAGGGTGGTGTGGCGGCGGACGAGTTCGTTCAGCGAGGGCACAGGGCGAGCCTAACGAAAACGGCCCCGCGGGACCTTCCGCAGCGTTGTCCAGACCAATGTCGGCGGACCCCTGGACAACCACAATTGGTCTAGTCCACAATGGGAAACGCACCAAGGAGAGGCCCCCGCGCACACTGCCCTGACCGCGCGAGGTCCCTCCTCGGTCGGCGCACCGGTGGCCCGGGAGTCCCGCACAACTCCCGGCCGCACCGGCCGCCGGCGACAGCTCCGGGCTGCGGTGCCGCACGGGTTGAGGGTCCTGTGTCGGCGCCGTGGCCCGTAGTGCTTTCCGGGCGGCTTCCGGAGCGGACCGCCAAGGCGGGGGGCTCCCGGCCAGCCGGCCTCCCAGCCGCCGGTGTTCCAACCGCCGGAGTCCGGGCCGGCAGCTCCAGGACGTGCGAGAGGGGCGCACGGGGTTCTCTCACCCCGCGCGCCCCTCTCGCGTGCCCGACGCGCCGGGCGTCAGTGGGTCTCGGTGACCTTGGCCAGGGCGCGAGGCGCGTCCGGGTCCTGGCCGCGGGCGATCGTCACCTCGTAGGCGAGCAGCTGCAGGGGCAGGATCTCCAGGATCGGCTGCACCTCCTCCGGCACGCCGGCCGGCAGGGCGAAGCCCGCCGAGGCGGCCTCGACCTGGGCCTCCTGGCCGATGACGACGAGGTCGGCGCCGCGGCCGCGGAGCCGGTCGAGGACCGGCTGCAGCGCCTCGCCGCCCTTGCCGTCCGGGACGATGGCGATCACCGGGGAGACGTTGTCCACCATGGCGAGCGGACCGTGCAGCAGGTCGGCGCCGGAGAACGGCGAGGCCGGGATGTAGGTGGTCTCCATCAGCTTCAGCGCCGCCTCGCGGGCGGTCGGGTAGCCGTAGCCGCGCGAGGTGATGACCAGGCGCTGGGCGAAGCGGTAGCGCTCGGCCAGCGACCTGACCTCGGCCTGGCGCTCCAGGATGCCGGCGGCGAGACCGGGCAGGGACTTGGCGGCCGAGCCGTCGCCGCCGCGCAGGCCCTCGACGAAGAGGTACAGCGCGAGGAGTTCGGCGGTGTACGTCTTGGTGGCGGGCAGGGCCTTCTCCGGGCCGGCCAGCACGTCGATGTGGAACTCGGAGACCTCGGCCAGCGGGGAGCCGGCGTTGTTGGTCACCGCGAGGGTGATGGCGCCGGCCTCGCGGGCCGCCTTGGTGGAGGCCACCAGGTCCGGCGAGCCGCCGGACTGGCTGACGGTGACGACCAGGCAGTCCCGCAGGTCGGGCTTGGCGCCGTACGCGGTGGTCGTGGACATCGAGGTGAGGCCGGCCGGCTTGCCGAGCAGGACCTCGATCAGGTACTTCGCGTACAGGGCCGCGTTGTCGGAGGTGCCGCGGGCGGTCAGCAGCACGAAGCGCGGGTTGCGGGCGGCGATCTCGGCGGCGATCTCGCGGATCTTGGGCGCGCCCTCGTCGAGGATGCGCTGCAGGACGGCCGGCTGCTCGGCCATCTCCGCCGCCATGATCCTGCCGGGGACGGTCTGCGGGTCGGACATCGGTGTGCCTCCGTTGAGATGGTTCTGCCCGCTGCGGGCTCCTGGCCCGGCGGGTCCTCACGGCGGCGAGTCCGCACACTCGCTGCAAAGGTGTTGCCGCTCGATCCTACGGTGTCCGGGCCCCGGAACGAACTCCGGAGCCCGGCCGGACGGCTCAGGACGGGTTATTGATCAGCTCGTCGATCTTGGCGTCGGCGGCCTTCGTCGCCGCCGCCACCGAGGTCCCCCGGAAGATGTCGTTCAGCATGTCGACGAGGACGTTCTGCTTCTCGATCGCCGCCCAGCCCGGCGCGACCGGGGTGAACCAGGCGTCCGGCACCGCGTTGGCCGCGGCCGCGGTCGCCGGCTTGCTCTTCAGCGGGGCGAGTTGGGTGAGATTGTTCGGCAGGGTGTCCTTGTCGGCCAGCACCTGCTGCGACTTGGCGCTGGTGAACATCCGGATCCAGTCCTTGGCGAGATCCTGGACCTGCGACTTGGCGGTGACCGCGAGGTCCGAGCCGCCGATGAAGGAGGGCAGCGGCTTGCCGTTCGGGCCGGGCATGCCGGCGACCTTCACGACGTCCTTGAGCTTGGGGTCGCCGGAGAGCGGCTCCAGCGCGGCGGCGGCCTCCCAGCCATTGCCGTAGAGCATCGCGGTGCGGTGCTTGCCGAGCACCGCGGCCTGGTCGAGCTCGTTCACCGTCAGGTCGTCGTGGTTGTACCGCTTCACCAGGTCGACGAAGTGCTGGATGCCCTGCTGCGCCTTCTCCTCGCCGAGGGTGCCGTGCCAGCGGCCGCCGTTGTCGAAGCGGGCGATGGCGCCGCCGTACGCGGCGACGTAGGACATCGCGGCGTACCAGTAGGGGCCGGGCAGGTAGAGCGGCGAGAAGTTCTTCGTGCCGCGGTTCCTCGCCTGGACCTTGTCGAGGGCCGCGAGCAGGTCGTCCTCGGTGGCCGGGACGGCGGAGCTGCCGGTGGCGTCCTGGAACATCGCGGAGTTGTAGATGGCGACGCGGGCGCCCGCGTAGTACGGCACGCAGAAGAGCTTGTCCTGGTAGGTGCAGGTGTTGACCAGACCGCGGATCCAGGTCTGGTTGTTGTCGAAGGTCGTGCGGTCCACCGGTGCGAGCGAGCCGTTGAGGATGTACTTCATCGTCTCGGTGTTGCCGAGTTCGACGACGTCGGGCACCCGTTCGCCCTTCAGTGCCTCGTCCAGGTTGGCGATCTTGTCCTTCCAGGTCTGGTACCGGAGCCGGAGCTCGACCTTCGGGTACTTGGCCGCGAACTCGTCGTTCACCTGCTGCACCAGTTCGGGCCAGCTGGTCTGGGCCTCGCCCATCAGCCAGACGGTCATGGTTCCGCTCGCCGCGGCGGCCGAGGCCGCCTGGTCCTGGCCGGGGGACCTGCCGCTGCCGCACCCCGCCGCGGTGGCCAGCAGGGCCGCCATGCCGATCGCCGCCGTCAACTGCCGCTTCACGCTTCCTCCGGAGGGTCGGGGAAGGTCTGCGCATTGGTACAGACCAGTTCGCCGAGACTGGACCAGACCACCGGTCGCGTCAACGGCGCGTGGGGGCGTACGCACCAGTCGTTGCAGAGCCGTTGTCAAGCAGGCACGCAGGGTGAGCGCACACTCACCACAGGCTCCATTAGGGCTCCCTTAAGGCCCACTTGAGGGCGGGTTAGGTCCGGCGAAGGATCGCTCGCCATCTATCACCGTTCATGGGGGATTCGCCCGATTCGCCGGCCGAGATGGTCCAGTCCAAGCCCCGTCGACCACCAGATGCCCACGGCAGTGTCAAGCGTTGATAACGGTGTGCCCCGAGCCCTCGCGAGCCCTTGACGGTCTTCTTTGGTACGTGCCAATCTCCAGGGCAGTTGGTCTACACCAATGGTCTACTCCACCAGGCCGGTTGCCGCTCCACCCCTGCAGTTCCCCCATCGCAATCACCGGTGACACTCCCCCGGCACGTCGCTTCAGGGCCACGCCCCCACAGCCCGGTGCCACACCTTGCTCATCCCTCTGGAGGATGGTTTGAACCGCAAGCTCGCCGCCGTGGCCGCCATTGCCACCGTTCTCGTCGCGTCCGCCTGCTCCTCGTCCGGCTCCTCCGGCGACGCCAAGCAGGCCACCCTCAGCAAGGACGGCAAGGGCAAGAAGATCACGGTCTGGCTGATGGACGACGCCCAGAAGGGCTGGCCGTCGGTCGTCGAGGCTGCCAAGAAGCAGTTCAAGGAGGAGACCGGCGCCGACGTCGACATCCAGTGGCAGACCTGGACCAACTACACCACCAAGCTCGACACCGCCCTGCTCTCCGGCAACGCCCCCGAGGTCATCGAGCTCGGCAACACCCAGACCGCCAAGTACATCGAGGCCGGCTCCTTCGTCGACCTGACCGGTGTGAAGTCCCAGTTCGAGAACTCGGACAAGTACCTGGACTCGCTGGCCGCCTCGGGCCAGACCCCGGACGGCTCCAAGACCTACGCCGTCCCGTACTACGCCGGCGCCCGTGTCCTGATCTACCGCAAGGACCTGTTCGCCGCGGCCGGCGTCACCAACCCGCCGACCACCCTGGCCGAGCTGAAGGACGCCCTCACCAAGGTGAAGGCCGCCAACGCCTCCGTGCCGAACTTCTCCGCCCTGTACCTCCCGGGCCAGAACTGGTACACCGCCGCCTCCTTCGGCGCCGGCACCTTCGGCGTGAAGAACATCGTCGCCAAGAGCAACGGCGACAAGTGGACCGGCACCCTGACCGACCCCAAGTTCGTCGAGGGCGTCAAGGTCTGGAACGACCTGCAGAAGCAGTTCTCGGTCGGCGGCACCACCACCGACGAGGCCACCCAGGACGCCCTGATGGCCAAGGGCAACATCGCCGCCATCGTCGGCAACGGCTGGGAGCTCGGCTCCGTCGCGGACCCGAAGACCGGCGACCCGTCGCTGAAGGACAAGCTCGGCAGCATCGCCCTCCCGGGCACCGCGGCCGGCCAGCCCACCCCCGCCTTCCTCGGCGGCTCCGACCTGGCCGTCCCGGCCAAGTCCGCCAACCCGGGTCTGGGCGCGACCTTCCTGCAGATCTTCACCAACACCAAGCAGCAGACCGAGCTGGCGAAGTTCGCGATCCCGAACGCCAAGAACCTCGTCGCCGCCTACAAGGCCGCCGCGCCGGCCAACAAGGCGACCGGTGACGCCGCCGAGGGCCAGACCTGGTTCATCCCGAACTCCCCGATGTGGTCCGGCGCCGACGAGACCGCGCTGAAGAACGCCTTCGGCGCGATCGCGGCCGGCGGCGACCCGGCGGCCGAGCTCAAGAAGGTCGAGGAGACCGTCCTCAAGGACCTGAACGGCTGACGAAGCGTGCAGGGGGTGGGCAGTCCGTGCGGAAGCGCGGACTGCCCACCCGCGCAGGTACCGATCAGTTCCGCGGGCCGGGAAGGACCCTGATGAGCGTGACAACGAACGAAACGCCGGTGGCGGTCGAGGAGACCGCGGCCGCCGCCGCCCCGCCGCCGCGCAGGCGCGGCTTCCTGGCGGGCGGCCACTACATCCCCTACGCGATGATCCTGCCGGCCGTCGCGGCCCTGGTGGGCGTCCTCGCGTACCCGCTGTACCAGCTGTTCGACCTGTCGTTCCAGAACATCAACCGGTACTCGTACCTGGTCAACCCGGCGCTGTCGAAGTACATCGGGTTCGAGGGCTACGGCAAGGTCCTCGGCGACGACCAGTTCTGGGAGGTCGTGCTCCGCTCGATCTGGTTCACCCTGGAGCTGGTCGTCCTCTCCATGGTCCTGGGCATGCTGTTCGCCCTGCTCCTCAACCGGGTCTCCGGCTGGGTCAAGGTCATCTGCATCACCGTGATGATGTTCGTCTGGGCCATCCCCGCGCTCGTCACCGGCACCATCTTCCGCTGGCTCTTCGCCTCCAACGGCGGCGTGGTCGACTACATCGGCTACCTGTTCACCGGCGACGAGAAGACCAAGCACTACGACTGGTTCGCCGACCCCACCGTCGGCCTCTACGTGGTCGGCGCCGCGGTCATCGTCTGGGGTGCGCTGCCCTTCCTGGTGCTCGGCCTCAACGCCGCGCTCACCCAGGTGCCCAAGGAGCTGCTGGAGGCCGCCAAGCTGGACGGCGCCACCGGCCTGCAGGCCTTCCGGCACGTGGTGATCCCCGTCATCAAGCCGTTCCTGATGATCAGCGCCGCGCTGAGCTTCATCTGGGACTTCCAGGTCTTCGCGCAGATCTTCTCGCTGCGCAACACCTCGCCCGAGCCCGGCTACTGGACGATCGGCACCTACCTCTTCCAGAAGGGCATCGTCGCCTCGAAGTACAGCGACTCCTCGGTGATCTCGATCGCCATGATCCTCCTCATGCTGGCGGTGCTCGTCTTCTACATCCGCCAGATGCTCAAGATCGGAGCCCAGGACCGATGACCACCGTCGACACCACGGCCACCGCGGGCGCCGCGGCCGCCGCGCCGAAGGTCCGGGCCAAGGTCCGCGCCACCGGCCAGAACCCGGTGATGACCTGGGTCTGGAACACCCTCGGCCTCGGCTTCGCGGTGGTGATGGGCTTCCCGATCTACTGGATGATCATCACCACCTTCAAGACCAACAAGGACCTGATCGCCAAGGATCCGACCTTCTGGCCGCAGGCGTTCTCCTTCGACAGCTACAAGACGATCTTCGACGACAAGGAGTGCCTGCCGGGGCTCCAGAACACGGTCGTCATCACGCTCGGCGCCGTGGTGCTCGGCCTGGTCGTCGGCTTCCTCGCCGCCGTCGCCGTCGCCCGGTTCGGGTTCCGCGGCCGCAACTTCTTCATCGTCACCATGCTGGTCGTCCAGATGGTGCCGCTGCTGGCGATCATCGTCCCGCTGTTCGTGGTGATGAACAAGGCCGGCATGACCGGCACGCTCTTCGGCGCCATGCTGGCCTACCTGGTCTTCACCGTGCCCTACGTGGTGTGGACACTGCGCTCGTTCATCGTCAACATCCCGGCCGAGCTCGACGAGGCCGCCATGGTCGACGGCTGCACCCAGTGGGGCGCGTTCTTCCGCGTCATCCTGCCGCTCACCCTGCCCGGCCTGATCACCACCGGTGTGTACAGCTGGATCCAGGCGTGGAACGAGTTCGTCGTCGCCAACGTGCTGCTGTCCACCGGCGGCCAGAAGACCTCGATGATCTGGCTGACCTTCTACGCCACCACCCCCACCCGCGGCGCCGACTACGGCTCGCAGATGGCCGGCGCCCTGCTGGTCTCGCTGCCCGTGATCGTGCTCTTCGTGATCTTCCAGAAGAAGGTGTCGGCGGGCCTGACCGCCGGTGCGGTCAAGGGCTGACGTCCACAGGCGCGTCCCGCCCCGCACCCCCTCACCTCCCGCACCCCACCCAGGGAAGGAACCATGGCGATTCCCGGTACGGAAAGCGTCGAACTGCTCACGGACGCCGGCGCGGTGCTCCAGCCGGGCTTCGCCGGGCTCACCGCCCCCGAGTGGCTGCGCCGCAGACTGGGCTCGGGCGAGCTGGGCGGCGTCGCGCTGTTCGGCCGCAACATCCGTACCCCGCAGCAGGTCGCCGCGCTGACCGCCGAGATGTACGCGCTCAACCCGGAGCTGCTGATCGCCACGGACGAGGAGGGCGGTGACGTCACCCGGCTGGAGGTCTCCAGCGGCTCCTCCTACCCCGGCAACCTGGCGCTCGGCGAGGTCGACGACACCGACCTCACCGAGCGGGTCGCCCGCTCGATCGGCCTGGACCTCTCGTCGGTCGGCATCAACCTCGACTACGCCCCCGACGCGGACGTCAACTCCAACCCGGACAACCCGGTGATCGGCGTCCGCTCCTTCGGCGCCGACGGCGACCTCGCCGCCCGGCACACCGCCGCCTGGGTCCGCGGCCTGCAGTCCGCCGGGGTGGCGGCCTGCGCCAAGCACTTCCCCGGCCACGGCGACACCGCCGGCGACTCCCACCTCGGACTGCCGCGGATCGACCTCAGCTCGGAGCAGGTGCAGGAGCACCTCAAGCCGTTCCGCGCCGCCATCGCGGCCGGCGTGAAATCGATCATGACGGCGCACATCCTCTTCCCGGCCTACGACGCGGACCTGCCCGCCACCATGTCCCGGGAGATCCTCACCGGCCTGCTCCGCGGCGAACTCGGCTACACCGGGCTGATCGTCACCGACGGCATCGAGATGGGCGCCATCTCCGGCACCCACGGCGTCGCCGCCGGCTCGGTCAAGGCGATCGCGGCCGGTGCCGACACCATCTGCGTCGGCGGCGGACTGCAGGACGAGGCGGCCTTCCTCTACCTCCGCGACGCCCTGGTCTGGGCCGTCCGCGAGGGCCGGCTCTCCGCCGAGCGACTGCACGAGGCCGCCGAGCGGAACCGGGCCGTCGCCCGCTGGTCCGCCGCCGAGCGGGCCGCCCAGGCCGGCTCGCACGGCGAGGTCGGCATCGGACTGGCCGCCGCCCGCCGGGCGCTGCGCATCCACGGCGACCTGCGCCCGCTGGAGGGTGTGCCGCACGTGGTGGAGTTCTCCCCCGGTGCCAACATCGCCGTCGGCGACCAGACCCCGTGGGGCGTCTCCGGCCCGCTCACCGAACTCGTCCCCGGCACCACCCACACCCGGGTCGGGGCGCCCGCCACCCGGATCGAGGGCTCCGGCCTGCTGCACGTGGCGGTCGCCGCCGAGGGCGCGGACGTCGACGTCCGGCCGCTGCTCGGCGCCGCGGTCAACCGCCCGCTGGTGATCGTCGTCCGCGACGTGCACCGGCACCCGTGGATGCTGCGGGCCGCGCTCGCGATGACCGCCGTCCGTCCCGACGCGGTGGTGGTGGAGATCGGCACGGCGCACGCCCTGGCCGACACCTTCGGCGGCCGCGGCACGGCCGTGCTCGCCACCCACGGCGGCGCCCGGGTCTGCGGTGTGGCCGCTGCCGAGGCGCTGGCCGGGCTGGTGCTGGGCGCGGCGTCCGCCTGACCCGGGGCGGTGCGGGCCCGGGACGGTGCGGGCCCGGGGCGGTGCGGGGCCGGGGCGGTGCGGGGCCCGAGGGTTCCGAGGCCAGGGGGCTTCGGGGCCCGGATGGCTTCGGGGCCGACGGGGGGGCATTGGGCCGACGGGGGCACGGGGCTCAGTCGCGTTCGGCTCCGGCCGGCGGGGGACCTCCAGGCCGGGGACCGTCCGGCCGAACCCGGGACCGACAGGCCGGGGACCGTCCGGCCGAACCCGGGACCGCGGGAGCTCACATTCGGCGGCCCCCGCGTGCGACCATGTGCTGATACAACGACGGAGGAGCCGGTGACGGCTGCAGGGCGAGGAGTGAGAGCGGCCATGAGCGGCGACAGAGGCACGGCGGCCCTCCCGGAGGGCACCACGGTGCCGGCGCAGTCCACGGCGGCCACCGGTACGGCCGCGCGGGTGCCCAAGTACTACGGGCTCAAGCGCCACCTGCTGCAGCTGACCGAGACTCAGCCGGCCGGTACCCCGGTGCCGCCGGAGCGGGCTCTGGCGGCCCAGTTCGACACCTCGCGCACCACCGTCCGGCAGGCGCTGCAGGAGCTGGTCGTCGAGGGCCGGCTCGAGCGCATCCAGGGCAAGGGCACCTTCGTCGCCAAGCCCAAGGTCGCCCAGGCACTGCAGCTCACCTCGTACACCGAGGACATGCGCGCCCAGGGTCTGGAGCCGACCTCCCGGCTGATCGAGGTCGGCTACATCAGCGCCGACGAGCGGCTCGCCCCGCTGCTGGACATCAAGCCCGGCAGCCGGGTGCTGCGGATCGAGCGCCTCCGGCTCGCCAACGGCGACCCGATGGCGATCGAGGTCGCGCACCTGTCGGCCAAGCGCTTCCCGGCGCTGCGCCGCAACCTGGTCAAGCACAACTCGCTCTACACCGCGCTGCGCGAGGTGTACGGGGTGACGGTGGCCGAGGCCGAGGAGACCATCGAGACCACGCTCGCCAACCCGCGCGAGGCCGGCCTGCTCGGCTCCGACCTGGGCCTGCCGATGCTCCAGCTCTCCCGGCACTCCTTCGACGCGGAGGGCGCCCCGGTGGAGTGGGTGCGCTCGATCTACCGCGGCGACCGGTACAAGTTCATCACCCGCCTGCAGCGGCCCGAGCAGCAGCCGCAGGCCTGAGCCCCCTCCGCCCACGGACCGCTCTGCCCACGTACCGCCCTGCCGCGGAACCGCCCCGCCCGCTCCGACGGCCTGATCCGGTTGGCCTTCCGCCGACCGAATCAGGCCGTTTCCGTGCGGACTGGTGACACAGGTCACGTCCGTGCCCTACATTTCGCTCCCGTACTGACTGCCGATCACCAAAGGTGCTGCTCGGCGGGCGTGCGGGAGACAACCCCGCACGCTGCGGCGCCGACGAGGTGAGCCCTCTTCAGCCGGAGCCGCGACATGTCGTCAGAAGTGCAACCCCCCACCGAGGACGGGGCCGCCGGCCCCCTCCCCGCCGTCACCCCGGCCCGCGTGCTGGCCGGGATCTGCCTCGCCGTACCGATCGTGGCGACCCTGTGGGTGTCCTCGTACACCAAGGCCGACCCCGAGCTCGGCGGGATGCCGTTCTTCTACTGGTACCAGCTGCTCTGGGTGCCGGTCTCGGCACTCTTCACGGTCGGCGCCTACCTGCTGATCAAGCGCGACGAGAAGGCCCGCAAGGCCGCCCGGGGCGGTGACGCGTGATGCACACCGGCGTCAACGTGACCGCACTGACGGTCTTCCTGCTGTTCTTCGCCCTGGTCACCGTGATGGGCTTCCTGGCCGCCCGGTGGCGCCGCGCCGACGACGCCCTGCACCTGCACGAGTGGGGCCTCGGCGGCCGGAGCTTCGGCACCTGGGTGACCTGGTTCCTGCTCGGCGGCGACCTCTACACCGCGTACACCTTCGTGGCCGTTCCGGCGGCGATCTACGGCACCGGTGCGGCGGGCTTCTTCGCCGTCCCGTACACGATCATCGCCTACCCGCTGGTGTTCCTGTTCCTGCCGCGACTGTGGTCGGTCTCCCGGGTGCACGGGTACGTCACCCCGGCCGACTTCGTGCGCGGCCGGTACGGCTCCAAGGCGCTCTCCCTGGTGGTGGCGCTCACCGGCATCCTCGCGACCATGCCGTACATCGCGCTGCAGCTGGTCGGCATCCAGGCGGTGCTGGACGTGCTCGGCGTCGGCGGCTCGGGCAACTGGTTCATGAAGGACCTGCCGCTGTTCCTCGCCTTCGCGGTACTCGCGGCCTACACCTACTCCTCCGGCCTGCGGGCCCCGGCGCTGATCGCCTTCGTCAAGGACACCCTGGTCTACGTCGTGATCATCGTCGCGGTGATCTACATCCCGATGCGGCTCGGCGGGTACGGCCACATCTTCGACGCGGCCGCCCAGAAGTTCTCCACCGTCAACCCGGCCACCGGCAAGCCCACCGGCTCGCTGGTGCTCGGCCCGAGCTCGCACTGGACGTACGCCACCCTGGCCCTCGGCTCGGCGCTGGCGCTCTTCATGTACCCGCACTCGGTGACCGGCGTGCTCGCCTCCAAGTCGCGGAACACCGTGCGCCGCAACATGGCGATCATGCCCGCGTACTCGCTGATGCTCGGCCTGCTGGCACTGCTCGGCTTCATGGCGATCGCGGCCGGCATCGGCAAGGGCGTCCAGGGCTTCAACGCCCAGCTCTCGGTGCCGCAGCTGTTCGAGAACATGTTCCCGGACTGGTTCACCGGCGTGGCCTTCGCCGCGATCGGCATCGGCGCGCTGGTACCTGCGGCCATCATGTCGATCGCCGCGGCCAACCTGTTCACCCGCAACATCTACAAGGAGTTCCTGAAGCCCGACGCCACTCCGGCGGACGAGACCCGGGTCGCCAAGATCGCTTCGCTGCTGGTGAAGGTCGGCGCGCTGGTCTTCGTGCTGGCGATGGACAAGCAGTTCGCGATCAACCTGCAGCTGCTCGGCGGCCTGTGGATCCTGCAGACCTTCGTCACCATCGTCGGCGGCCTGTTCACCCGGTGGTTCCACCGCTGGGCACTGCTGGCCGGCTGGGCCGCCGGCATGGCCTACGGCACCTGGACGGCGTACGGGATCTCCTCCAAGGCGACCAAGCACTTCGGCGGGAACACCGCCGAGATCCCGGTCATCGGCGAGATCGGCTTCATCGGTCTCACCGCCTTCGTGCTGAACCTGTTGGTCGCGGTGGTGCTCACGCTCGTGCTCAAGGCCGCGAAGGCCCCCGAGGGCACGGACGAGACCAGCACCGGCGACTACACCGCCGATGCCGGCGACGAGGCCGTGGCGAAGGCTCCGCAGCCCGCAGCCGCGCACTGAGGCGGCCCCCGGGGCGACGCACCGCATCGCTCCGGGGCCCCGCCGGG
>NZ_JAHTIK010000001.1:3297580-3374180 GCF_025655475.1 Kitasatospora sp. DSM 101779
GGGCCGGGCAGGGCAGGGCCCGGCGGCCGGGCAGGGCCGGGCCGGAGTCGAACCCGGTCGCGCGGCCTGCGGGACCGGGGCAATGGTGCCCCCGGCCGGGTGCCCGGCGGAGCCGGGTGGGTCGGCGAGCGCACGGATCCAAGGGGCGCACAGTGCCACGCTTCGTGCGCCCTGTGCTCGCGCCGCCACCACCGTCAACACTGGTGGTGGCGGCGCGATCATCGTGTCCGGGCGCGACTCCCCACGGGCGCGCCCTCCCCCACCACCCAGGGGCGCCGCCGCGCTGGGCACAGCGCGACACGACCGAGACGGGGAGACGGGCGATGGCAGAGGCCGGCACCATCCTGAACGGGCACCGCACCGAACGCGAGGACAGCCGCCCGCTGCCCTCCGTCCTGATCGCCACCCGGCACGGCGAGTCCGTCGCCAACGTCGAGTTCCGGCTGGCCGAGGAGACCGGTGCCCTGACCGTCCCGATCAACAGCCGCGACGCCGACATCCCGCTCTCCCTGCACGGGCAGGCACAGGCGCAGGCGCTCGGCCGCTGGTGGGCCGAGCTGCCCGCCACGGACCGGCCGCGGGCGGTGTGGTGCTCCCCGTACGTCCGCACCACGGAGACCGCGCGGATCGCCGTGGCACAGGCCTCCGGACTGGGGGCGGTGCCGGTGGGCGTCCCGGTGCGGTACGACGAGCGGTTGAGGGACAGAGAACTCGGCGTGCTGGAGATGCTCACCCGGGCCGCCATCGAGAAGGAGCACCCTGCGGAGGCCGCACGGCGGCGACGGATGGGCGAGCTGTACTACCGGCCGCCCGGCGGTGAGTCGTGGCTGGACGTGGCGCTGCGGGTGCGGGGGGTGCTGCGGGACCTCTGCGAAGAGGAGGCGGGACGGCCCGTCCTGGTGGTTGCGCACGACTGCACGGTGCTGATGCTCCGGCACATCCTGGACCGACTCACCGAGGCACAGCTGCTCGCCCTGGAGCCCGTCCGCAACTGCTCGACCAGTCTGTGGCGCGCCTCGGACGGCCGGCTGCACCCGGACTTCTGGAACACCACCGACCACCTGCCGGGCGGCCGGGCCGGGTAGCCGCGCCGGGTAGCCGCGCCGGATAGCCGGGCCCGGTGGCCGAGCGGGCTGGCCGGACAGCAGGGCTGGGTGGCGGGACAGCCGGGCAGGGTGGCGGCGCTGCCGAGCCGGGTGGCCAGGCAGCCGCGACGGGTGGCCGGACAGCAGGGCCGGGACCGCGACGGGTGGCCGGACAGCAGGGCCGGGGCCGCGCCGGGTGGGCCGAGCAGGCGAGCCGGCGCGCGGGTGGTCATCGCAGCAGGCGGCGCTCCTTGGCGGTGGCGACGGCGCCGGCGCGGGTGTCGACGCCGAGCTTGTCGTAGATCCGGCTGAGGTGGGTCTTGACGGTCGCCTCGCTGATGAACAGGGCACGTGCGATCTCCCGGTTGCCCAGTCCTTCGGAGAGCCGGGCGAGGATCTCCTGTTCGCGGTCGGTGAGCCGGGGGGCGGGGGCCCGCATCTGGGCCATCACCCGGCTCGCCACCGGCGGCGAGAGCACCGTGCGGCCGGCGGCTGCCGCGTGGACGGCGGCGAACAGCTCTTC
This sequence comes from Kitasatospora sp. DSM 101779, assembly GCF_025655475.1. Lineage (GTDB taxonomy): Bacteria > Actinomycetota > Actinomycetes > Streptomycetales > Streptomycetaceae > Kitasatospora. Next base: position 3,299,189 of record NZ_JAHTIK010000001.1, read on the forward strand.
CGGGCGCTCGGCCTTGAGCAGGTAGCCGGTGGCCCCGGCGTCGATGGCGCGGGTGATGTCGGCGTCGGTGTCGAAGGTGGTGAGGACGAGGACGTACGGCCCGTCGGGGTCTGCGGTGATCCGCTTGGTGGCCTCGACGCCGTCGATGCCGCTGCCCAGTTGGAGGTCCATGAGGACCACTTGCGGTCGGAGCCGGGCGGCGAGGGTGACGGCCTCCTCGCCGCTGCCGGCCTCTCCGACCACCTCGATGTCGCCGGCGCTGGCGAGCAGCGCGAGCAGGCCCGCCCGGACAACCGTGTGGTCGTCGCAGACGAGGAGCCGAACCGGCGGGTTCATCCCGGCCTCCCGGTGTGCAGGGGAACGGCGGCGGAGAGCACGGTGCCCTCGCCGGGGGTGCTCTCGACGGTGAGGGTGCCGCCAAGCTGGCGCAGTCTGGCCCGCATGGCGGGCAGTCCATGGCCGCGGGAGGCGGTGGCCCCGGAGGTGTCCAGGGGCAGGCCGCGGCCGTTGTCGGCTATGTCGAGCACGGCCTGGTCACCGAGGTAGGAGAGGGTGAGGGCGGCGGCCGAGGCGTCGGCGTGCTCGCGGACGTTCGCAAGGGCGCCCTGTGCTATCCGCAGTAGGGCTGCCTGGGCGGCGGGCGGCAGCGGGACGGGCGTGCCGTCGAGGTGGAAGCGGACGGGCAGGCCTGTCTCGGCGCTCTCTCGGTCGGCGAGGGCCCGCAGGGCGTGGTCGAGCCCGCCGCCGTCGGCCAGCTCGGCCGGAGCGAGGTCGTGGACGAAGCGGCGGGCCTCGGCGAGGTTGCGGCCGGTGACGGCGGCGGCCGTACGGACGTGGCGGCGGGCCGTGTCCGGGTCGGTGTCCCAGGTGCGGTCGGCGGCCTGGAGGAGCATCTGCTGACTGGATAGGCCCTGGGCGAGGGTGTCGTGGATCTCCATGGCGAGGCGTTCCCGTTCGGCGAGGGTGCCCTCGCGGCGCTCGGTGGAGGCGAGGTCGCGACGGGTGCGGACGAGGTCGTCGACGAGCGCCCGTTGCCGGGCGGTCTGTCTCCGCATGGTGAGGAAGACCGCGGTGGCGAGGGCCGCGACGGTGGGCGGCAGGATCAGCAGGGTGGCGTCGGCCTGACCGGGCAGCCGCGCCTGGCCGACGGTGACCAGCGCGGTGAGCGCGGCGACCAGCGGGAGCGCGGCCTTGGTGGGCAGGGTCCGCAGCGCGGTGTAGACCAGCGGAACGGCGCACCAGGCGAAGCTGGGCGCCATCAGGACGAGGACCACCCAGAGGGCGACGACCAGCGCGAGGGCTGCTGCCGCGGTACGGCTGCGGCGGGTGGCGTACCTGGCGGTGCGACCGTCGGCCGGGCCGTCGGCCGGGCCGTCGGCCGGGCCGGGGCTGCCGCCGCCGGCCCGGGTGGCGATGTCGGGGGCGGCGATGTCGGGAGCGGCCCCGTCGACGCGGTCGGCCCCGTCGGCGCGGTCGGCGCAGTCGGCCTCACCCGCGCCCGGGGCGCCCCTGCGGGGCGGGGCGAGCAGCCGGGAGCCGGTGAGCTGGGCGGCGGCGAGGGCAGCGGAGAGGCCGATCACCCAGGGGGTGGCCGGGCTGTCCGGGTGGTGGGTGAGGAAGCGGCTGAGGGACCCGACGAGGAGCAGCAGAAAGGCCGCGTCGAGGACGAGCGCGAGGCGGCGCTCGTCGGTGTCGGCGTCGTTGCGCTGCGGCGGTCGCACGTGCTCCTCCTGTTCTGCCGCGCTGTGCTGACGGGCTCCGCTGTGTGGTGCGGGGCGGTTGGTTGGTCGGTCCGACGTGGCGGTGTGGGACGGCGCGCAGGCCCCCCGATGGGTGGGGCGCTGCGATGGCCGCGGCGCTCCGCGGACGGGGCGCTCCCATCGTCACCGGCCGGCAGTCACCGGCGCCCTCCGGCCGCCCTCCGACCGCCGGCGGACCGCCCGCCGGCCGCCGGCCGGCCGAGGACCGGGCCGCAAGGACCGGTCACGAACCGGCCGTGGCCTGGTTCGGATTCTTGCCGGTCCACCGGCGCCACACATCGGCCGATCGGTTGACCCAGGTGTCCTCCATCATGCCTGCGGAGACCAGCCGGGACGCCGACGCGGTGGAGGGGGTGCGGCCCTGAGGATCGATGTGGAGTCCGTGCCGCAGGGGCCGGACCGGTGATTCGCCGAGGAGTCGGAATGAAGAGGACGTCGATGCGGGCACGGGTGCTGGGCGGCGCTGTGGCGGTGGCCGCCCTGGGGGCGGGCACCTTCGGTGCGGTGGCGGCGAGCGCGGAGACCCCTGGCGCCGCCGGCGCTCCCGCGGTGGCCCGTGCCGAGGTCGGTGGCAAGGGCGTGGTGTCCTCCTCGCACCTGTCGGTGGACGCCGCAACCAGGGCCGCGCTGGCGGCGATGGATGCAGCCGACAAGGGCGGCTACAAGGTCTCGGTCGCCGTGGTGGACCGCAACGGCAACACGATCGTGGCGCTGCGCGGCGACGGCGCCGGCCCGCAGTCGCCCGAGTCGGCGGAGCGGAAGGCCTTCACCGCGGTCTCCTGGAACGCCCCGACCTCCGAGCTGGCGAAGCGGCTGGCGCAGACGCCGAACCTGAAGGACATACCGGGCACCCTGTTCCTGGGCGGCGGTGCCCCGGTGCAGGCTAAGGGTGCGCCGGTGGCGGCCATCGGCGTTGCCGGTGCGCCGAGCGGCGACCTCGACGAGCAGTTCGCCCAGGCGGGCGTCGCCGCGCTGGGCAAGTAGCACCGGGGCTGCCACCAGCAGGCACTCCGACCCGCGACCTGCGCCCCGCGCCCCGCCTCCCGCGCCCCGCGCCCGGTCAGGCGGCCGCCGCCCTCCGTCCTACGTTCGCCCTGCCTGGGAGGCCGCGCCGGCCGCCCCACCACCACGTGCTCGCGCACCCCCTCACCTCGCCCGGACCACCCACCACGCCTTGGCACCCCCTCAAGCACGTTCCGCTGCGCGCACCTTCGCTACACCCCCGCCGCGATCTCGGGGCTGGCGAACGCGCGGCGGTAGGCCTGCGGGGTGGTGCCGAGGCGGCGGGCGAAGTGGTGGCGGAGGGTGGCGGCGTTGCCGAAGCCGCAGCGGGCGGCGACGGCATCGATCGGCTCCGCGGTGCCCTCCAGGAGCCGCTGGGCGAGCAGCAGGCGCTGGCCGGTCAGCCAGCGGTGCGGGGTAGTGCCGGTCTCCTGCTGGAATCGCCGGGCGAAGGTCCGCGGGGACATGTGGGCGAGGGCGGCGAGCCGCTCCACGGTCGCTTCCTCGTCGAGGTGGTGGCGCATCCAGTCGAGGACGGGGGCGAGCGAGTCGACGCCGGGTTCGGGCAGCGGGCGGTTGACGAACTGGGCCTGGCCGCCCTCGCGGTGCGGGGCGACGACCATGCGCCGGGCGATGCCGCGGGCGACCTCGGCGCCCTGGACCTTGCGGACAAGGTGCAGGCAGGCGTCGATCCCTGCGGCGGTGCCCGCGGAGGTGATGACCGGGTCCTCGTCGACGTAAAGAACATCCGGTTCGATCGTGGTGAGCGGGAAGCGGCGGGCCATCTCGGCGGCGTGCTTCCAGTGGGTGGTGGAGCGCCGGCCGTCGAGGAGCCCGGCGGCGCCGAGCAGGAAGCTGCCGCTGCAGATGGACAGGGCACGGGCGCCGCCTTCGACGGCTGCCCGGAGGGCCGCGACGAGGGCGGGCGGGTACTCGTCGCGCAGGCCGGTGGCGGTGAGGACTATCAGGTCGGCCTGCGCGAGGCGTTCGGGCCCGTGCGGGACGTCGATGCTGAAGCCGGCATGGGTGCGCTTGGGTCCCGGCCGGTCCGAGGCGAGGGCGAACTCGTAGACGGGCAGCCCCTCCTCGCTGCGGTCGAGGCCGAACACCTCGCAGGCGACACCGAGTTCGAAGGGATGGACTTCCTCCAGCACGACGGCGACCACGTTCTTCAGCACGGATTCGGGCTTCGGCATGACTCCAGGATGAGCCTTGGCAGTAATTCGATGCAAGGGGGCATTCCTGCCACTCGTCGTACTCCCGACCGGCCTGGAGAGTAGTGGCATGACTTCCACCGTGTTCGAGAACGCCATCGCCCTCTCCGTCTTCGTCGGCGTGTTCGCCCTGATCGGGGCCGTCGTCGGCCGGGATCTCGACCGCACCGGTCGGCACGGCCGCGACAACTGGCACCGCCCCGGCGGCTATCCGGCCGATCCGTCCGTCCCCGATCGACTGCACCGACCCCCGGCCACCCGGTTCCACGTCACGGAAGGCAGACTGGACGGATGGACGTCGTCATCCGCCGCGCCCGCGAACGGGATCTCGAACCGGCCGGCGAGCTCTCGGTCGAGGTCTACGTCGGTGACGGCTTCAGCCTCGCCGGCGGGCCGTACTCCGGACTTCTCCGCGACACCCGCCGCCGCAACGAGGAGGCAGAGCTCCTCGTCGCTGTCGACGCCCAGGACGAGCATGTGCTCGGCTGCGTGACCTTCGCGGTGGGCGGTACGGCCTGGGCCGACATCTCGCAGCCGGACGAGGGGGAGATCCGGATGCTGGCGGTCGCCCGGGCCGCCCGCGGCCGCGGCGTCGGCTCCGCCCTCGTCCAGGCCGCGATGGACCGCAGCCGCGAACTGGGCCTGGCCGGCATGGCCTTCTCCACCCGTCCGGACATGACGGACGCCCATCGGGTCTACGAACGGCTCGGCTTCCGCCGCGCCCCCGAGCGGGACTGGGCCCCGATGCCCGGCATCGACCTGATGGTCTACGCCCTGACGTTCTGACGAAGACGTTCCGAAGAAGCCCTTCCGGCGAAGGCGCTCTGCCGAAGCTCCTCGGACACCCGGCCCGGGACCGAGGCCCGCCTGGTCGCACCCGGGATCCGGACTCGTCGACCGGGATCCTCGACCGGACTCGTCGACCGGGATCCTCGGCCGGCAGGCCGGCCACCCGCCAACCCCGCCACCGCCGTCGAATTGAAGACACAGGCAGTCAGGACACGGAGAACGCCTCAGGCCACTGGACCCGCCATTGCCGCGAGCAAACCCCCGCCCGGAAGCCGGACGCCACACCGACGTTGGACGCCCTACCGAGGCCGGACGCCCCACCGAGGTCGAAAACGCCACCGAGGCCGGGCGTCACACCCGTGCCGGACGCCACACCCGAGCCGGGGACAGCACCTGAGGCCACGGTCCGGGCGGCAGGGCCGATGCCCCTCGTGCTGCGGGATTCGCCGCCCCCTGGGCCCCCGGCCACCCCGACCGACCTGGCGGTGCCCCCGTACCGTCGCTCATGACTGGAGATCGTAGGCCATCCGGCGCGGCCCCCCTCCCGGGTGGTGGCCGTTCCGTGAGGGCGGCGCGGGGGCGACGGGTGGATCGGATGTGGCCGAGGTGTGCACGGCACGTCCGGCAGGGCTGCGCCAGCCACGGACGCGACACGCTACGTGCACAAGATATGGGGGCACATCAGGGAGACACCACAACATGTATGCTCACTCTCGCTGTCGACGCAGGGGAACCCGGTGCGAGTCCGGGACTGCCCCGCAACGGTGAGCAGGCCCGTGAACGCCCGGGCCCGCGCAGTCCGAGGGCCTGCCGACGGTGTGCCACAGGCTTCCCCGCAGATGCCATGAAGCACAGCTGTACGTCCGGGCCTCGCGGGTGGGCCGGGTGGCGACGCGCACCTCCGACACGGTCGGGTGTGCCGGTCCCCCCTGCCGCGCGCATGCCCGGACGCGCCCCCGGCCCACGGCTCGGGGGTGTCCGAAGCGTCCGCTGCCGCCACAGGAGAGAGTGCGCCTTGACCGTCGCTGCCTCAGTCACCCTGCCCTCCCAGGGATCCGCCGACAACGACCGGCCCGACCCCGGTGCCGCGCTGCTCCGGCTGCTCACCGACCGCAGCACCGACCTTCCCCAGGTGGACCCCGGCCACGTCGCCGCCGCCGCGCTGCGCGGCCGCCACGCCGGTTCGGACTTCGCCGAGCTCCGCGGGCTGGCCGTGGAGGCCGCCGCGTCGATGATCGCCGAGGACCCGCAGTACTCGAAGCTCGCGGCCCGCCTGCTGGCGCTGGAGATCCGCGACGAGGCGGTCTCCCAGGGTGCGGTCTCCTTCGCCGCCTCGATCGCCGTCGGCCACACCGAGGGCCTGATCGGCGACACCACCGCCGAGTTCGTGGCCAAGCACGCGGACGCCTTCGACGCGCTGGTCGACCTGCAGGGCGACGACCGCTTCGAGTACTTCGGCCTGCGTACCGTGCAGTCCCGCTACCTGCTGCGTCACCCGATCACCCGCAAGGTGATCGAGACCCCGCAGTTCTTCCTGCTGCGCGTGGCGGCCGGCCTCGCGGTCGGCGACACCGAGCAGTCGGTGGCCGAGGTGGCGGAGCTGTACCGGCTGATGAGCCGTCTGGAGTACCTGACGTCCTCTCCGACGCTGTTCAACTCCGGTACCAAGCACCCGCAGATGTCGTCCTGCTACCTGCTGGACTCGCCGCTGGACAACCTGGACTCGATCTACAACCGCTACGCGCAGATCGCCCGGCTGTCCAAGCACGCCGGCGGCATCGGCCTGTCCTACTCGCGGATCCGCTCCCGCGGCAGCCTGATCCGCGGCACCAACGGCCAGTCCAACGGCATCGTGCCGTTCCTGCGCACCCTGGACTCCTCGGTCGCCGCGGTCAATCAGGGCGGCCGCCGCAAGGGCGCGGCCTGCGTCTACCTGGAGACCTGGCACGCCGACATCGAGGAGTTCCTGGAGCTCCGCGACAACACCGGCGAGGAGGCCCGGCGCACCCACAACCTCAACCTGGCGCACTGGATCCCGGACGAGTTCATGCGTCGGGTGAACGCCAACGAGGACTGGTCGCTGTTCTCCCCTGCCGACGTCCCCGAGCTGGTCGACCTGTGGGGCGCCGACTTCGACGAGGCGTACCGCAAGGCCGAGCAGGCCGGCAAGGCCGTCCGCACCATCCCCGCGCAGACCCTGTACGCCCGGATGATGCGCACCCTGGCGCAGACCGGCAACGGCTGGATGACCTTCAAGGACGCCTCCAACCGGGCCGCCAACCAGACCGCGCTGCCGGGCCGCACCGTGCACTCGTCCAACCTGTGCACGGAGATCCTGGAGGTCACCGACGACTCCGAGACGGCCGTCTGCAACCTGGGCTCGGTCAACCTGGGCGCCCACGTGGCCGCCGGTGCCACCGCCGCCGACCTGCTGAACGCCATGGACTGGGAGCGGCTGGACGCGACCGTCCGCACCGCGGTGACCTTCCTGGACCGGGTCATCGACATCAACTTCTACCCGACCACCGAGGCCGGCACCTCCAACTCCCGCTGGCGGCCGGTCGGCCTCGGCGTGATGGGCCTGCAGGACGTCTTCTTCCAGCTGCGGATCGACTTCGACTCCGCCGAGGCGAAGATCCTCTCCACCCTGATCTCCGAGCGCATCATGCTCACCGCCTACGAGCGCTCCGCCGACCTGGCCGAGCAGTTCGGCCGCCACGAGGCGTACGGCGAGACCCGCGCCGCCCGCGGCGAGCTGCACATCGACCACTTCAACGCCGCCGCGCCGCAGTGGACGGAGCGCTGGGACGCGCTGCGCGCCCGGATCGCGGAGACCGGCCTGCGCAACTCGCTGCTGCTGGCGATCGCGCCGACCGCGACCATCGCCTCCATCGCGGGCGTCTACGAGTGCATCGAGCCGCAGGTGTCCAACCTGTTCAAGCGCGAGACGCTCTCCGGCGAGTTCCTCCAGGTCAACCCGTACCTGGTGCGCGAGCTGAAGGAGCTCGGCGTCTGGGACCAGCAGACCCGGGACGCGCTGCGCGAGACCAACGGCTCGGTGCAGGACCTCAACTGGCTGCCCGCCGAGGTCCGTTCGCTGTACCGCACGGCCTGGGAGCTGCCCCAGCGCGCGCTGATCGACCTGGCCGCGGCCCGCATGCCGTACATCGACCAGAGCCAGTCGCTGAACCTCTTCATGGCGGCGCCGACCATCGGCAAGCTCAGCTCGATGTACGCGTACGCCTGGAAGGTCGGTCTGAAGACCACCTACTACCTTCGGTCGCGCCCGGCGACCCGGATCGCGCAGGCCGCCACGGGCGCCCGCGCCGCCGTGCCGGTGCCCGCGCCGACCATGAGCCAGGAGGAGCAGGACGCCATCGCCTGCTCCCTGGAGAACCCCGAGTCCTGCGAGGCCTGCCAGTGAGCACCGACGACCGCCAGAAGATGCTGCTCGACCCTGGCTTCGAGCTGACGCTGCGTCCGATGCGCTACCCGTCGTTCTACGACCGGTACCGCGACGCCATCAAGAACACCTGGACGGTGGAGGAGGTGGACCTGCACTCCGACGTCGCCGACCTCGCCAAGCTGAGCGAGGGCGAGCGGCACATGATCGGCCGCCTGGTCGCCTTCTTCGCCACCGGTGACTCGATCGTCGCCAACAACGTGGTGCTGAGCCTCTACAAGCACATCAACTCGCCCGAGGCCCGGCTCTACCTGTCCCGGCAGCTGTTCGAGGAGGCCGTGCACGTCCAGTTCTACCTGACGCTGCTCGACACCTACCTGCCCGACCCGGACGACCGCGCGGCGGCCTTCGCGGCGGTGGAGAACATCCCCTCCATCCACCAGAAGGCGCAGTTCTGCTTCAAGTACATGAACGCGGTCGACCACATCGACTCGCTGCAGACCAAGGAGGACCGCCGCGCGTTCCTCCTGAACCTGATCTGCTTCGCGGCCTGCGTCGAGGGCCTGTTCTTCTACGGCGCCTTCGCGTACGTGTACTGGTTCCGCAGCCGCGGCCTGCTGCACGGCCTGGCCACCGGCACCAACTGGGTGTTCCGCGACGAGTCCATGCACATGGACTTCGCGTTCTCCGTCGTGGACACCGTCCGCGAGGAGGAGCCGGACCTCTTCGACGACGAGATGGCCAAGCAGGTCACCGAGATGCTGGAGGAGGCCGTCGAGGCCGAGCTCCAGTTCGCCCGCGACCTCTGCGGCGAGGGTCTGCCCGGCATGAACACCGAGTCGATGCGCCAGTACCTGGAGGCCGTCGCCGACCAGCGCCTGGCCCGTCTCGGCCTGCCGATCCGCTACGGCTCCACCAACCCCTTCGGGTTCATGGAGCTGCAGAACGTCCAGGAGCTGACCAACTTCTTCGAGCGCCGGGTCTCCGCGTACCAGGTCGCCGTCGAGGGCTCGGTCTCCTTCGACGACGACTTCTAGGCCGCACCGCATTCTGCGCCGCAGCGTGCGGACCGCCCTCTGGGCCGCAGCAAGCCGAAGGGCCGCACCCGGGATCCGGGTGCGGCCCTTCGCCGTTCGTTCCGCCGCGCCGTCAGTCGTTCGGCACGGTGGCGTACTTGGGGGTGCCCTCGGACATCTGCCGCAGTGCGTCCTTGCGGTCGCGCTTGGAGAGCCGGTCGATGTACAGGTAGCCGTACAGGTGGTCGGTCTCGTGCTGCAGGCAGCGGGCGAAGAATCCGGTGCCCTCGACCCGGATCGGGTTGCCGTCCTTGTCCTGGCCGGTCACCGCGGCGAAGTCGGGTCGGGCCAGCTCCATGTACGCGGTCGGCACGGAGAGGCAGCCCTCCGGCGAGTCGTCCAGTGCGCGGCGGCCGGCCGGCAGCTCCTCCAGCACCGGGTTGACGACGTGGCCGACGTGCCGCACGCCCTCGTCGTCCGGGCAGTCGTACACGAAGACCTTGAGGTCGACGCCGATCTGGTTCGCGGCCAGGCCGACCCCGTCGGCGGCGTACATCGAGACGAACATGTCGTCGATGAGCGAGGCGAGTTCACCGTCGAACGAGGTCACCGTGGCGACCTCGCGGTGCAGCACCGGGTTGCCGAACACGGTGATCGGGCGGGCGGTGCCCTTCGAGACGTCGGGCAGCTCGCCGACGACCTGCTGCTCCGCCGTCTCGTCCTGCTCGGGGTGGTCGTGCTCGTGCTCGTCGGCCATCGCTGGTTTCCGCTCCGTGGTTCCGTCCGGGTGTACCGCTCAAGGGTACGGCGCCGGACCCGACCGGACGCCCGCACAGGACGGACGCCCGCACAGGACACCCGTGCAGGACGAACGCGCAGGAAAGACGACTGGACCGGACGCGCAGGACGGACGGGCGAACCCGCTCAGCAGACCTCCTCGAGGTCCCGGTACGCCCGCGTGGCGGGGGAGGCGGCCACCCAGCGGTCCAGCAGGGTGCGCACCAGCGAGGCGGGTGCGGCGATCCCGCACTCGCGCTCGGCGAGCCAGGAGGTGCCGGCACTGCCCTGGCTGAGGTGGCTCAGGTGGCCGGGGTGGGTCGGGTCGCCGTCGTCGTGCGGGTCGTGGTGCGCGGTGTGGCCGTCGTCGATCGCCATCCGGCTCTCCGAACAGGCCCGGCACAGCAGCCGCACCGAGCTCGTCCAGTCCTCGGCGGCGTACCCGGCGTCGGCGACCAGCCGCTCCAGGGCGTCCCGGTCGCCCGCGGTGGCGGCCTGCAGCAGCACGACGAAGGTCGGCACCGGCGAGGGCGCCCACAGCTCGATCTCGTCGAAGACGGGGTAGGCGACGCCGTCCGCGACCCGCTCGCCGTGCGGGGCGCCGTCGTGCAGCACGACCTCGCCCCAGCGGCGGCCGGAGGACGGGAGCGGGATGGACAGCACCTCGATCCGGGCCGGGTCCAGCCGGCGGCCCCAGACCACCTCGGACTCGCCGTCCGGGGAGAGCCGCACCGGGGTGGTGCCGAGGTCGAGGTCGACGGGCCCGTCCGCCGGGCCACCGGGCCCGCCGGGAAGTCTCAGTCCGTACGCCTGCCAGGCCCGGCGGGCGAGCGGCCAGTCCTGCAGGGCGGTGGCGGTGATGCCGAGGTTCCACCAGTCGGGGGCGCCGGTCTCGCGGTCGAGCAGGGCGACGGCGCGCAGGCCGGCGGTGCGGGCCTGCTCCCAGTCGCGGCGGAACTTGTGCAGCAGGGCGAGGTTGAACCAGGAGTCGGAGAGCCACGGCTCCAGGTCTGCGGCCATGACGAGCAGCGCGCCGGCGTCCTCGTAGCGGCCGTCGCCGATGAGCGTGAAGGCACGGTCGGTCGTCTGCCGCCAGGTGGCCGACGGCCGGTGCCGTGCGCGGTGGAAGATCCTCACGTTCCGTCCCTGCCGTTGTCGTCCGCCAGTTCTCAGCACCTGCTCCGAGGCCGGCTGCTGCAACGGGAACGATCCGGTGTGCCGGGTGGCCCCGCATCCGGTGTTCCACGCTACGACCGCATCCAACCACGCCTGCGGCGGCCCGCGCTCCCTGCGCGGCGGTTCATGCCGGTTCGCGGCCCGCGGCGCCCGCTCTGGCCAATGCGTCGACGACGGCGGGGTCGTACGCGCCGCCCCGCTCCAGCCGCAGCCGCTCCAGCGCGGCCAGGCCGGCGGTGGCCTCGGAGAGCCCCCGGGCGCGGGCCTCCGTTCGCAGGTCGTCGTGGGCGTTGGCGACCCGGATGATGCGCGCGGCCAGCGGCAGGCTGCGGTCGGCGGCGCCGCCCGGCAGCCGGCAGGGGTCGGCGAGCCGGGCGACCTGCTCGCCGACCCGCCGCGGTACGCCGGTGCGCCGGATGACCTCGCTGCCGAGGCGGGCGATCCGCTGCTGCTCGGCGGCGGGCAACAGGGCGGTGGCGCCGCCGGGAACGGGTTCGACGAGGGAGAGCTGGCCGATGTCGTGCATCAGGGCGGCGTACTCCAGTAGGGCGAGGTCCCGGGTTCCGAGCCCGAGTTCGCGCCCCAGCGCGCACGCCGTGTCGGCAACCCGGCGCGCATGCCCCGGCGGGGTGTAGCCGGCGGTCTCGGTGGCCCGGGCGAGCGCCTCGATGGTCTGGCCGGTGGTGGCGCGGATCTCGGCGGCCCGCCGGAAGGAGGCCTGGGCGAGCAGCAGCGGGGTGCAGAACAGCGGCAGCGCCCACAGGCCGACCTCGCCGGCCAGCAGGCTCACCAGCATGCCGGTGGCGACGATCGCGGAGCCGATGCCGAGCAGTGAGCGCAGCTCGTCCTCCAGCGCGGCGCCGAACCGCAGGCCGGCGCGGGCCCGGTGCAGGACGGCGGCCAGCACGGTGTCGCACAGTGCGGTCAGGGCCGCCACGGCGGTCAGCAGGGCCCCGTAGACCGGTCCGGAGAGCGGGTCGCGGTCGAGCAGCCCGCTGCCGTAGACCGGCTGGAAGAGCAGGGCGGCGAAGGCCGTGGTGAGCAGCCGCCGGGCGGCGGTGTCGGCCCGGACGGTGTGGACGGTGTCGGGGCCGGAGCCGCCGGTGCGGCCCGGGTCGGGGCGGCGGCGGGCGCGGACGGCGGGCAGCGCGAGCTGCAGCAGCCCGGCCAGGGTGCCGAGGCCGGTGACCGCGACGACCTGCAGCGTTCCGTGGCCGGTGGGGGTCGAGTGGAGCGGTCCGAGCAGGGCGTAGGCGAGTGCGGCGGCGCTGCCGAGCGGCGCCTGCTCGCGGTCGCCGGGCAGGGTGATGCGCGCCCACTCGCCGACCGCGACGACCGCGCCGAAGGCGAGCGCCACCCGCGGCTGGGCGAAGCCGTGCAGGGCGACGTGCAGCAGGGCTGCGGCGAGCAGCAGCCCTGCTGCGGCGTGGACGGCGGACGGCCGCAGCAGGAGGCCGCGCCGGCCGGTTCTCACGGGGCGCCGCCCGCGGTGATCCGACCGCCGGGCCCGGGCACCCGGCGGGCGGGCTCGGGCACGCCGAGCGGGATGTCGGGCACCTCGCCGTCCCAGCCGCCGGGCGGCGGCGGTTCCGGCTGCCAGCCGTGCCGGTCGACGGCGGCGACCAGGGCGGTGACCATCGCCGGGTCGAACTGGCTTCCGGCGCAGCGCCGGAGTTCGGCGACGGCTTCGGCGACCGGGCGGCCGCGCCGGTAGGAGCGGGTGGAGGTCATCGAGTCGAAGGCGTCGGCGACGGAGATGATCCGGGCGAACTCGGGGATCCGGTCGCCGGCCAGCCCGGCCGGGTAGCCGCGGCCGTCGAGCCGCTCGTGGTGGTGCAGGATGCCCTCGCGGGCCTCGCCGAGGAAGGCGAGGTCGCGGACGAGTTCGTGGCCGAAGACGGGGTGCACCTCGACGGCACGGCGCTCGGCCTCGGTGAGCGGGCCGGTGCGGCGGAGCAGTTCGGTGGCGACGCCGAGCTTGCCGACGTCGTGCAGGGTGCCGGCGAAGTGCAGGGTGCGGATGCGGTCCTCGGCCATGCCGAGCTGGCGGGCCATCAGGACGGCGGCGCGGCCGACCCTCTCGCTGTGACCGCGGGTGTAGGCGTCCTTGATCTCCACGGCCTGGACGAGGGCGCGGACGGTGGCCTGGTGGGCGTTGGCCTCGCGGTGGCCCTGGGCGAACATCCAGGCGGAGATGGACAGCGGCAGCAGCGCGAGCACGGCGGCGAACGCGCCGTACGGCCCCTGCCACAGGACGGCGACCATCAGTCCGCCGGCGCCCTGGACGAGGGCGGGCAGCACGACGGCGCCGGTGGCCCTTGCCAGGTCCACGGCGTGGGCGCCGCGGGCCGGGCGGGCGGCGCAGAGGTGCCGCATCACGCCGACCAGCGCGGCGTTGACCAGGCAGAACACGGCGACGGCGGCCAGTGCGCCGAGGGCGGCGGTCGGGAAGTGCGCGCCGAGCAGCAGGTGCGGTCCGCCGAGCAGGCGGTAGACGGCGGCGGCGGTGAAGGCGGCGACGGCCAGTTGGGCGGCGTTCCACAGTCGGCGCAGTCGGCGGGGTGCCGGGAGGTGGGCGGTGAGCGCGCCGGGGACGGCGACCAGGGCCGCGGCGGCGGGCGGCAGCAGCAGCACGCCGGCGAAGAGCACCGGGAAGAAGCCGCGGCCGGGCAGTGCCCGGGCCGCCTCGCGGGCCTCGCGGGGCGGTCGGCGCAGCAGTCGGCGGCCGAGCCGGGCGCACGGGGTGGGGAGGCCGAGGGCGAGCGATTCGGCGCAGGTGTGCAGGAAGGCGAGCAGCCCGAGGCGGGGCCAGTCGACGGTGCCGCCGAGCGCGCCGCGGACGGTCCCGGCGAGCGGGATCAGGCAGCAGAGGGCGCCGGCCAGTACGGCTGCGGCGTACCGGGCCGCGGCGCCGGTGAGGGCGTCCCCCTCGCGTTCACTGGCGATGTCAGCCTCCCCCGCCGTGCCCGGCCCGTCCCGTTCGCGGGCCAGTGAGGAGAATAGGGCCCGGTTCGCGGGCCGGGGCGCACGATCGCGCAATGACGCTGCCGACGCCGGGTCAGCTCACCCGAACGAGTGAAACGATCCAATGGTGGGGACGACTTGAGTCCGCCTCACCCCGGGCGCGGCCCTGAGAGCGCTTCCCGAAGGCTTCCTTAAGAGAGGCCCAAGCCTCGCCCAGGACTCTTGACCCGGCCAGTGGTCCAGTCCATTTTGGGGATTGACCCCGTCCGGAAGGGGGCGGCCGCCAGCGCGGCCGCAGCTGATCCACGGCATCGTGCGCGGATGCCGACCGTCCTTGTACCCGGCGCCGCCCGAACCTCCCGGGCGGCGGTCCCCCATGCCCCGGAGAGGTCCCCGATGGAACGTGCCCAGCTCCACTCCCCCGCACCCGGCCGGCACCGTCGCCGGCGCGGTGCCACCGCCGCGGCCGCGATCGCCGCACTCGGCCTGGTCGCCGCCGGCGCCGCCGCAGCGCTGAGCGGTGGCGACGCCCTGGCCTCCACAACCGCGGCGGCGCCGCTCGGCAGCAACTGGTACGCCTCGGCCCCGTACCTGATGCCGGAGGACAACTCGCCGCCGGACGCCGCCGCGGTGATGGACGCGACCGGTCAGAAGGCCTTCCAGCTGGCCTTCATCCTCGACTCCGGCGGCTGTACCCCGGCCTGGGGCGGCACCTCCTCCATCGACACCGACACCGCCATGCCCGCGGTGATCCAGAAGATCCGCTCGAAGGGCGGCGACGTCTCCGTCTCGGTCGGCGGCTACGGCGGCAACAAGCTCGGCCAGGGCTGCGGCACCCCGGAGGCGACCGCGGCCGGCTACCAGAAGGTGATCACCAAGTACCAGCTGAAGGCGATCGACTTCGATCTGGAGGAGCCGGAGTACGAGAACGCGGCGGCGATCCACAACGAGATCGGCGCGGCGAAGATCCTCCAGCAGAACAACCCCGGCCTCTACATCTCGATCACCACCGCGGGCACCAACGCGGGCACCGGCTGGTTCGGGACGCAGATGCTGAACGAGGCCAAGTCGCAGGGCTTCACGCCGAACAACTACTCGATCATGCCGTTCGACGGCGGCTTCAACGGCGCCGCGGCCCAGACCGACGCGCTGGTGAAGTTCAACAAGATCCTGCAGACCACCTTCGGCTGGGACGAGGCCACCGCCTACGCCCACGAGGGCGTCTCGCTGATGAACGGTCGCACCGACGCCGCCGAGTACTTCAAGCAGGCCGACTTCCAGACGGTGCTGGACTTCGCGACCGCGCACAAGCTGGCCCGCTACACCTACTGGTCCGTCAACCGGGACCGGCAGTGCGCCGGCACGGTGGACCCGGGCCTGTCCGGCTCCTGCTCCAGCGTGGCCCAGAACGACTGGGACTTCACCAAGTTCACGGTGAAGTTCGCCGGGGCGACCCCGCCCACCAGCACCCCGACCGCCACCCCGACCTCGTCCACCTCGCCCACCTCGTCGGCCTCCCCGACGGGCAAGCCGGGCACCTGCACCCTGCCCGCGTGGAACGCGTCCACCGTCTACACCAACGGCAACAAGGTCTCGTACCAGGGGCACAACTACCACGCGAAGTGGTGGACCCAGAACGAGATCCCGACCAACAGCGGGCAGTGGGGCGTCTGGGCCGACGACGGCCCCTGCTGATACCTGCGGCGCGGGCCGGCGACCGGGCACGACCGGTGGCCGGCCCGCGCCGGTGCTGTCGGGGTACGGCCGCCGTGCGGGCGGAGGCTACTCGGTGGCGGCAGCCGTGGCCGTGGTGGCGCCGTGCCCGGCACCCTCCTCGGCCGGCACCTGGGCGGCGCGCTGGCCGGCCCGGATGGAGTCGATCCGGGCGAGCACCTTGGTGCGCAGGTCCGCCGGGGTGTCGTCACAGCCGCAGGAGCGCTTGATCAGCGCCTTGATGGCCTGTTCGAGCCCGTACTTCTCCAGGCAGGGCGAGCACTCCTCGAAGTGCACGCGCAGCTTGACGCAGTCGCCCTCGGCCATCTCGTTGTCGAGGAATTCGTAGAGGTGGTCGAGCACCTCGCCGCACTCGGTGTCGTGCGGATCGCCGCAGCTCATGAGCCCGCGCCCTTCGCTTCCTGCCCTGCGCCGCTGCCCGCCGGGACGAGTCCGCGCTCACGGGCGTAGTCCTCCAGCATGCCGCGCAACTGGCGGCGGCCACGGTGCAGCCGGGACATCACCGTACCGATGGGTGTACCCATGATGTCCGCGATCTCCTTGTAGGCAAAGCCCTCGACGTCCGCCAGATACACGGCGATCCGGAATTCCTCCGGGATCGCCTGCAGCGCGTCCTTGACGTCGCTGTCCGGCAGGTGGTCCAGCGCCTGGGCCTCGGCCGACCGCAGGCCGGTCGACATGTGCGACTCGGCCCGGGCGAGCTGCCAGTCCTCGATCTCCTCGGCCGCGGTGCGCTGGGGCTCGCGCTGCTTCTTGCGGTACGAGTTGATGAACGTGTTGGTGAGGATGCGGTACAGCCACGCCTTGAGGTTCGTGCCCTCGCGGAACTGGTGGAAGGACGCGTAGGCCTTCGCGAAGGCCTCCTGGAGGAGGTCCTCGGCGTCCGCCGGGTTGCGGGTCATCCGCAGGGCGGCCGAGTACATCGGGTCGAGGAAGGCCAACGCGTCGCGCTCGAACCGCTCGCGGCGCGCGTCCTCACTCTCGTCCGCGGACACCCGGAAGGTGTCCTCACCGATCGCCTCGGCAAGCTCGTCACCGGTGAGCGTCCCGCCCTCCGGCAGGCCCTCGCCCGGCACGGCCTCGTCCTCGGTCCCGACGACCGGACCCACCTCCTCGGAGCTGCGGGGCCCACCCACCGCGGGCCGACCCGAAATGGAGGATATCCGGCCCACCGGCTTCTCGCCCGCGACAATCCATTCCGACCAGTCGGGCACGAAGGCGCCTTGCGCCGCGCGCTCCTCCGGCCGCTCGGGGCACGCGATCGAACCCATGGACGCTGCCTTTCACCCGGGACTCTGCTGACGGTCCTGACAACCGTCCGGCACCGCCGCGCATTCCCGCCGTCGCTCACCCGATCGACGGAACCGATCCGAGCCAGTCCCCGACCGCCGCCACCAGCCCCTCCAGGACCTCCTCCTGGCCGACCGGGGCCCGCTTGGGCACCGCGAAGCCGTGGCTGCCGTACGGCACCTCGACCAGCCGGTGGCCCTCCGGCAGCACGGGGAACTCCTCCGGGGTGCCGAAGGTGTCCGCGCCGCCCTGCACCACCAGGGTCGGCAGGCCGGTGTTCAGCAGTTCCTCGGCCCGGCTCTTCTCCGGCTTGCCCGGCGGGTGCAGCGGGAAGGCCAGCGCGAGCACCGCGGCCGCCCCCGAGGCGAGGCCCGTCCGGCAGGCCACCCGGGCACCGGCGCTGCGGCCGCCCACCACGAGCGGCAGGCCCTCGGCGGCGAGTCCGGCCGCCACCGGCAGCCAGGCCTCGTCCAGGGTCTTCGGCGCCGGGCCCAGCCGCTTGCCGGCCACCCGCCAGGGCTGCTCGACCAGCGCCACCGACACGCCCCGGGCCGGCAGGGCGGCGGCCAGCGCCTGCAGGTCCCGCGCCTCCACCCCTCCGCCGGCCCCGTGCCCGAGCGCCAGCAGCACCCGGGGCTCCTCGGCCGCGAACATCGTCACCCGGGCATCGCCGACCGCTGTCGGCACCAGCTTCTGCATGGGCCCGAGCCTAGGACGTGCCACTGGACGTGCCGGCGGACGCGCCGGGCCGCCGCCCTCGGACCGGCGCCGTCAGAAGAGCGTCGTGCGGTCGTCCTCGGTGAGCTCCCGGACGAGTTCGGGGCCGTTGTTGCGGATGCTGCCGACCGCCGCGCCCACCGGGTGCACCGTGAGCGCGCCGGGCGCCGGCGGCACCAGCAGGCCGCGCAACGCGTCCGGGTCGTCCAGGCCGGGGTCGAGCCAGGCGTCGAAGGAGCCGGGGTCGAGGAAGAGCGGCATCCGCTCGTGGATCGGGGCGAGCATCGGCTCGGCCTCGGTGGTGACCACGGTGCAGGTCACCCGCCAGGCCTGCGGGTGGTCGGCGGGCAGGGTGCGGTCCCGCCAGAACTCGTACAGGCCGGCCAGCGCGAGCGGGCGGCCGTCCGCCCGGGAGACGAAGTACGGCTGGCGCGGCGGCCGGTCGGGTCCGGCCGGGGCGGTCTGCCACTCGTAGTAGCCGTCGACCGGGAGCAGGCAGCGGCGGGAGGCGAAGGGCTGGCGGTAGGCCGGCTTCTCGTGCACGGTGTCCGCCCGGGCGTTGATCATCTTGACCGCGGTCTCCGGCGACTTCGCCCAGGACGGGATCAGGCCCCAGCGCAGCACCCGCAGCTGCCGCACCGGCCGGCGCTGCCCCTTCGGCGGGCGGTCCAGCACCGCGTAGACCGGCGAGGTCGGGGCCACGTTCCAGCTGGGCGCGATCGTCCCGGCCGGGTCCCACTGCTCGACGCCGAACACCTCGACGATGTCCTCGGGCCTGCTGCTGGAGGCGAAACGACCGCACATGGGGGCCAAGCCTGCCACGCCGGGCGTCCCGCCCGGGGCCGGTTCCGGCAGCCGGACGGGCGCCCCGGGAGGGGGCCGGCGACGGGGCCCGGGACCGGCCGGGGACGAACCGGAGCGAACCGACCGCTACCGCCGCGGCGTCCTCGCATGGGAGGCTGCCGGACCGGCAGCACACGGGAGGCAGGACGAGCATGGAGATCGCGGACGTCTGGCAGCGGGTGGCGGGCGTCCAGCCCGAGCCGCCGGGCTGGCTGGTGCTCACCACCGCCGCGCTGGCCCTGCTGGCGATCCTGCCGGCGCCGGTGTGGCGGGTCAGCCGCACCGTGGTGACCATCGCCCACGAGGGCGGCCACGGCGTGGCGGCGCTGCTGACCCGGCGGCGGCTCTCCGGGATCCGGCTGCACTCCGACACCTCGGGCCTGACCATCTCCTCCGGCCGCCCGACCGGCCCCGGGATGATCCTCACCGCGGCGGCCGGCTACGTGGCGCCCTCGCTGCTCGGCCTCGGCGGCGCCGCGCTGCTCGCCGACGGCCGGATCACCGCGCTGCTGTGGATCTCCATCCTGCTGCTGGCCGGGATGCTGGTGATGATCCGCAACGCCTTCGGCCTGCTCGCGGTGGTGCTCACCGGCGCGCTCTTCCTGGTGGTGTCCTGGTACGGCGGCACCCAGGTGCAGGCCGCCTTCGCCTACCTCGGCGTGTGGTTCCTGCTGCTGGCCGGGGTGCGTCCGGTGGTCGAGCTGCAGGCCAAGCGGCGCTCCGGCGGGGCCCCGGACTCGGACGCGGACCAGCTGTCCCGGCTCACCGGGGTGAGCGCGGTGCTGTGGGTGGCGCTGTTCCTGGTGGTGTCGCTCTCCTGCCTGCTGGGCGGGGCGAGCTGGCTGCTGCACTGGAAGCACTGAACCCGGCGGCACCGGCGCGCCGCTGACGGCGGGTGGGCACACCGTCCCCACCGAATCGCCGCAGACCCCCCGTCCGCCATGCGATCGGGCACCGGGCCGTCGCCGGGCGGCCCCCTAGACTTGGCGCATGACCGATGCCCTGTGGCCCGCCCCCGTCGCCACCGCAGCCGTGGACGCGACCGTCACCATCCCCGGCTCCAAGTCGGCGACCAACCGCGCGCTGGTGCTGGCCGCGCTCGCCGACGGCCCCGGATGGGTCCGCCGGCCGCTGCGCAGCCGCGACTCCCAGCTGATGGCGGACGGCCTGCGGGCGCTCGGCGTGACGGTCGAGGAGACGGTCAACGAGGCCAGCGGCGGCACCGGCGGCGGCGAGGCCTGGCGGGTCATCCCGGCACCGCGGCTGCTCGGCCCGGCCCGGGTGGACGTGGGCAACGCCGGCACGGTCATGCGCTTCCTGCCCCCGCTCGCCGCGCTCGCCGACGGCGCGGTGCACTTCGACGGCGACCCGCGCTGCTACGAGCGCCCCCAGCACGGCGTGATCGACGCGCTGCGTGCCCTCGGCGTGCGCATCGACGACGGCGGCCGCGGCGGCTTCCCGCTGACGGTGCACGGCACCGGCGCGGTGGACGGCGGCGCGGTGGACGTGGACGCCTCCTCGTCCTCGCAGTTCGTCTCCGCCCTGCTGCTGTCCGGCGCCCGCTACAACAACGGCGTGGAGATCCGGAACATCGGCGAGACGGTGCCCTCGCTGCCGCACATCCGGATGACGGTCGACATGATCCGCAAGGCCGGCGGCCAGGTGGACGCGCCCGAGGACGGCGGCGAGAAGGACGTCTGGCGGGTCACCCCCGGCGCGCTGATCGGCCGCGACCTGGTAGTCGAGCCGGACCTCTCGAACGCGGCGCCGTTCTTCGCCGCCGCGCTGGTCACCGGCGGCCGGGTGACCGTCCGCGACTGGCCGAAGCACACCTACCAGCCGGGCGACCAGCTGCGCGACATCTACACCCAGATGGGCGGCGCCTGCCGGTTCACCGACGAGGGCCTGGAGTTCACCGGTACCGGCAAGGTCCACGGCATCGAGGCCGACCTGCACGACGTGGGCGAGCTGACCCCGGTGATCGCCGCGGTGGCCGCGCTCGCAGACTCCGAGTCCCACCTGTACGGCATCGCCCACCTGCGGATGCACGAGACCGACCGGCTCGCCGCGCTCGCCAAGGAGATCAACGACCTGGGCGGCGACGTCTCGGAGACGGAGGACGGTCTGCGGATCCGGCCGCGTCCGCTGCACGGCGGTGTCTTCCACACCTACGAGGACCACCGGCTGGCGACCGCCGCCGCGGTGATCGGTCTCGCGGTGGAGGGCGTCCGGGTGGAGAACGTGGCGACCACCGCCAAGACCCTGCCGGACTTCCCGCAGATGTGGGCCGACCTCCTCGGCCAGGGCTGACGGGGGCAGAGCAGCATGCGCCGCTACGGCAAGGACGCCGACGAGGACGACATCCGCAACCGCCCGGCCCGCCGGGGCTCCCGGCCCCGCACCCGGATCCGGCCCAAGCACGAGGACGCCGCCGAGGCGATGATCCTCACCGTCGACCGCGGGCGGCTGACCTGCCTGGTCGACGCGGGCACGAAGAAGGAGCGCGAGGTCGTCGCCATGAAGGCCCGCGAACTGGGCCGCAAGGGCGTCGTCGTCGGCGACACGGTGAGCCTGGTCGGCGACCTGTCCGGGGAGCCGGACACGCTGGCCCGGATCGTCCGGGTCTCCGAGCGCACCTCGGTGCTGCGGCGCACCGCGGACGACGACGACCCGTACGAGCGGATCGTGGTCGCCAACGCCGAGCAGCTGGCCATCGTCACCGCGCTGGCCAACCCGGAGCCGCGGCCGCGGTTGATCGACCGCTGCCTGGTGGCGGCGTACGACGCCGGGATGGAGCCGCTGCTGGTGCTCACCAAGTCCGACCTGGCGCCGGCCGAGCCGCTGCTGGAGTCGTACGCGCCGCTGGGCATCTCCTACGTGGTGACCCGGCGGGACGAGCTGGAGACGACCGGCGCGGAGGCGGTGCGCGAGTACCTGCGCGGGCGGTCGACCGTCTTCATCGGGCACTCCGGCGTCGGCAAGACCACGCTGGTGAACGCGCTGGTGCCGGAGCGGCAGCGGACGACCGGGCGGGTCAACGCGGTAACCGGCCGCGGACGGCACACCACCGTCTCGGCGCTGGCGCTGCGGCTGCCGCCGCCGCCCGGGGCCAAGCCGGGCTCGAAGAAGGCTCTCGACCCGGGCTGGGTGATCGACACCCCGGGATTCCGCTCGTTCGGCCTGTCCCACATCGACCCGTCCCGGGTCATCCTCGCCTTCCCGGACCTCGAACCGGGCACGGCGGACTGCCCGCGCGCCTGCAGCCACGACGAGCAGGACTGCGCCCTGGACGCCTGGGTGGCGGACGGGCACGCCGAGCCCGCGCGGCTGTACTCGCTGCGCCGACTGCTCGCGAGCCGCGAGACGCGCGAGGGCGACTGACCGCCACTGCGGGGACTCCGGGCCGTCCGAGGTGTCGGACGGCGCCCGGCCGGTGATCCTAGGAGCGTGGGACACGCTCGCATGGATGCTCCGAGGGGCAAGGGAGTCAGCCCGATGGCATGGGCCATGGTGATCCTCGCCGGTCTGCTGGAGACCGGCTTCGCGATCAACCTCAAACTGAGCCACGGCTTCACCCGGCTCTGGCCCACCATCAGCTTCTGCGCGTTCGCGCTGGGCAGCTTCGGCCTGCTGACGCTCTCCCTCAAGTCGCTGCCGGTCGGTTCGGCGTACGCGGTCTGGACGGGGATCGGCGCGGCCGGCACCGCGGTGTACGGGATGGTCTTCCTGGAGGAGTCCAGCAGCGTGCTGAAACTGGTGTCGATCACCCTGGTGATCGCCGGCGTGGTGGGCCTCCAGCTGAGCGGCTCCGGACACTGATCCGCACGCTGGTTCGGTCCGCTGTGCGAGCCGCGCTGACCGAAAGGGCCCCGGGTCGCTAGGGTGCGGGCATGGCCGATTACCACGACGACCTCCGACTCGCCCACGTCCTCGCCGACTCGGCCGACTCGATCACCCTGGAGCGCTTCAAGGCGCTGGACCTCAAGGTCGAGACCAAGCCCGACCTCACCCCGGTCAGCGACGCCGACAAGGCGGCGGAGGAGCTGGTCCGCAGCGTGCTGCAGCGGGCCCGCCCGCGCGACGCGGTGATGGGCGAGGAGTACGGCCTGCAGGGGTCGGGCCCGCGCCGCTGGGTGATCGACCCGATCGACGGCACCAAGAACTACGTCCGCGGCGTGCCGGTCTGGGCGACCCTGGTGGCCCTACTGGAGGAGGGCATCGACGGCGAGATGCAGCCGGTGGTGGGCATCGTCTCCGCGCCGGCGCTGAACCGCCGCTGGTGGGCGGCGCGCAACCTCGGCGCGTACGCCGGGCGCAGCCTCGCCAAGGCGACCCGGATCCACGTCTCCGAGGTGTCCCGGGTCGAGGACGCCTCCTTCTCGTACTCCTCGCTGACCGGCTGGGAGGAGCGCGGCCGCCTCGACCCGTTCCTGGACCTCACCCGGGCCTGCTGGCGCACCCGGGCGTACGGCGACTTCTGGTCGTACATGATGGTCGCCGAGGGGGCGGCGGACATCGCGGCGGAGCCGGAGCTGAGCCTGTGGGACATGGCCGCGCCGTGCATTGTGGTGCAGGAGGCGGGCGGCCGGTTCACCGGCCTGGACGGGGTGGACGGCCCGAACGGCGCCGACGCGGTGGCCACCAACGGACTGCTGCACGCGGAGACGCTGCGCCGGCTGAGCGTCTGAAGGCCGAGCGTGTGAACGGCTGACGGGCCCGTCCGGCGGGCGTGTTTCGGCGGGCGTGTTTCGGCGGGCGTGTTTCGGCGGGTGTGTTTCGGCGGGTGGTCGGCGAGGTTGCCGGCCACCCGCAGCGCGTTCCGGACGGCGCTGAGGGCGCGGCAACTCCCTTGCAACAGCAGGCCCCTAGGCTCGTCGGGCCAACGGCCGGTACCCGGTACCGCGCCTCCGTTCCCCGTGCGCCCCACCCCGCCGGGCCACTGCCGAGGGGGACTCCCCACGTGCACAAGCTCCGCAGCATCCGCCACCGGCTCGCCCTGCTGCTGGCCCTTCCGACCGGCGCCCTGGTGCTCCTCGGCGCAGTCGGCACGGCCGCGCAGGCCGGGCGGTTCGCCGACGCCGCCCGGACGGGCGACCGGGTGGCCCTGGTGGTCGCCACCGAGGAGTTCGTCCATCAGCTCCAGCGCGAGCGGGGCCTGACCGCGGGCCTGCTCGGCGGTGAGGAGTCGTTCCGGGCCAGGCTCGGTCCGCAGCGGGAGGCCGCCGACACGGCCCGGCGGGCACTCGACCGACGGCTGGCCGCCGATCCGCCCGGCGCGGAACGGGTGCGTACGGCGCTCGGCGGGCTGAGCACCCTGGCCGGGCTGCGCGGCCGGGCCGACACCGGCGCCGCCGACCGGGCGGAGGCACTGAGGTTCTACACGGCTGCGGTCACCGCGCTGAACGCGGCGGCCCTCGCCGACCGGGACACCACCGGCGACCGGCGGCTGGCCGATGCGCTCGCCACCCTGGAGGCGCTGAGCCGGGCCACCGAGGCGGCGGCGCTGGAGCGCGGCACGCTGAGCGGCGTGCTCGCGGCCGGCTCGTTCCGGGGCGGCGACTACCCGGCATTCGTGCGGATCACCGCCGACCGGGGCGCGGCGCTCGCCGAGGTGCCGCGCACCGCCCTGCCCGAGCGGACCGCCGCCCTGGACGCCGCGCTGCGCGGCCCCGCCGCGGTGGCCGCCGCCGGCATGGAGCAGCAGGCCCTGGACGGCTGGGCGGCCACCCGGCTGCCGGTCCGCGCGGACGCCTGGTGGCAGGCGGCGACGGAGCTGGTCGACGGCCTGTACGTGGTGCAGTCCCAGGCGGCCGGCGACAGCTCCGCGCGGGCCGGGGAGCTGCGCTCGCAGGCGCTGCGGGCCCTGCTGGTGGACGCCGGGCTTGCGCTCGCCGCGGCCGTCGGCGCGGTCCTGCTCGGCCTGCTGGCGACCCGGTCGATCACCCGGCCGGTGGCGGCGCTCGCCGTGGAGGCGGAGGAGCTGGCCGACCGGGTGCTGCCGGAGGCGGTGGAGCGGGCCCAGGCGGGCGACAGGGCGGCCACGCCGGGGTCGGCCGCGGCGGCGGGCACCGCGGAGCTGGAGGTGCTGGGTGCGGCGCTGGACCGGGTGGCGGGGACGGCCGTCCGGCTGGCCGTCGAGCAGTCGGTCCTGCGCCGCAACACCGCGCAGTCACTGGCCGGTCTGGGGCGCCGGAACCAGTCGCTGGTGATGCGTCAGCTCGGTCTGCTGTCGGCACTGGAGCGGGGTGAGCAGGACCCGGCGGCGCTGGCGAGCCTGTTCGAGCTGGACCACCTGGCGACCCGGATGCGCCGCAACGCGGAGAGCCTGCTGGTGCTGGTCGGCGAGGCGAGTCCGCGCCGCTGGCCGCAGCCGGTGGCCCTGGGTGACGTGGTCCGCTCGGCGCTGGGCGAGGTGGAGGACTACCGCCGGGTCGTGCTGCGCCAGGTGGACGGGGTCCTGGTGGACGGCGGCGCGGTCGCGGAGGTGGCGCACCTGCTGGCCGAGCTGATCGAGAACGCCCTGGCCGCCTCGCCGCAGGACGCCGATGTGGAGGTGTTCGCGCGGCTCGGCGTGGACGGCTGCCTCATCGTGGTGATGGACCGCGGGCCGGGCCTGGACGAGTCGGCACTGGACCGGGCGAACGCCCGGCTGGCGGCCCGGGAGAGCTTCCTGGTGGACGGCGGCGGCCAGCTCGGCCTCTACGTGGTGGGCCGGCTGGCGGAGCGCCTGGGCGCGGTGGTGCGCCTCGCCCCGGCGCCGGTGCACGGGGTGACCGCGACGGTGGCGCTGCCGCCGGCGCTGCTGGCGGACGGGGTGCGGCAGGTACCGGCGGTCGGGGTGGCGGGATGACCGGGTTCGACGCGGGCGAGGTGGTCCGCCCGTTCGTGATCACCGCGGGCCGGACGCAGCCGGTCCGGGACGAGCTGCGGGTGGAGACCCTGGTGACGGCGCAGCCGGCGGCGCTGGCGGCGCCGCTGGGATTCGAGCGGCACCGGATCGTGGAGCTGTGCCAGTACCCGCGGTCGGTGGCGGAGCTGGCTGCACTGCTGGCGGTGCCGCTGGGGGTAGCCCGGGTGCTGGTCGCCGACCTGGCGGCGGAGCGGTACGTGCGGGTTCACGAGCGGGCGGCGGAGGACGTCTCGGTGGCCCTGCTGGAGCGGATCCGGGACGGCCTGCTGCGGCTCTAGGGCTCCGGGGCCGGGCGTGGTTCGCGGGCCCCGGGTGCGCCGTGGCGTTCCCGGGGCCCGCGGTCTCAGGCCGTCACTTCTGCTTGCGCAGCTCGCGGACGGCGTTCTCCAGGCGGCGGCCGTAGTCGGCGTCGGCCCTGCGGAAGTTCTCGATCGCACGCTCGACGATGTCGTCGCGGTCGGCCGAGACCTTGGCGATGAAGCCGGAGAGGTTCTCGATCAGGCGCTGCTTCTCGCCGTCGTCCATCAGCCGGTAGAGGTTGCCGGCCTGCACGAAGTCGTCGTCCTCGGCGTGCGAGGGCGCCTCGTGGTTGCCGGTGGGGCCGCTGACCGGGACGGCGGACCAGAGCGGGCGGCCGGTCTGGACGGGACCGCCGAAGCTGTTCGGCTCGTAGTTCTTCTGCCGGCCGTGGCGGCCGTCGTAGAGGTGTCCGTCGCGGCTGTTGGTGCGGGCCTCGGTGGCGTGCGGGCGGTTGACCGGCAGGTGGTCGGCGTTGATGCCAACGCGGTAGCGGTGGGCGTCCGCGTACGCGAAGAGGCGGCCCTGCAGCATCTTGTCCGGGGAGGGGCCGATGCCGGGCACGAAGTGGGCCGGGGAGAAGATCGACTGCTCGACCTCGGCGAAGATGTTGTCGGGGTTGCGGTTGAGCTCCAGCGTGCCGATCTCGATCGGCGGGTAGTCCTCGTGCGGCCAGACCTTGGTCAGGTCGAACGGGTTGAAGCGGTAGGTCGCGGCGTCGGCGGCGGGCATGATCTGCACCTGGACCGTCCAGGTCGGGAACTCGCCGCGCTCGATGGCCTCGCGCAGGTCGCGCTGGTGGCTGTCGGGGTCCTCGCCGGCGAGGGCGTTGGCCTCGGCCTGGGTGAGGTTCTCGATGCCCTGGTCGGTCTTGAAGTGGTACTTCACCCAGAAATGCTCGCCGGCCTCGTTCTGCCACTGGTAGGTGTGCGAGCCGTAGCCGTTGAGGTGGCGGTAGGTGGCCGGGATGCCGCGGTCGCCGAAGAGCCAGGTGACCTGGTGGGTGGACTCGGGCGACAGGCCCCAGAAGTCCCAGACGTTGTCCGCCTCCTGCGAGCCGCTGTACGGGTCCCGCTTCTGGGTGTGGATGAAGTCCGGGAACTTGATGGCGTCCTTGATGAAGAAGACCGGGGTGTTGTTGCCGACCAGGTCGTAGTTGCCCTCCTCGGTGTAGAACTTCAGCGCGAAGCCGCGCGGGTCGCGCACCGCGTCGGCCGCGCCGAGGTTGCCGGCCACCGTGGAGAAGCGGAGGAAGGTCTCGGTCTGCTTGCCGACCTCGGAGAGGAACGCCGCCCGGGTCCAGGGCGTGACGTCGGCGGTGACGGTGAAGGTGCCGTAGGCGCCGGCGCCGCGGGCGTGCACCACGCGCTCCGGGATGCGCTCGCGGTTGAAGTGGGCGAGCTTCTCGAACAGCAGCTGGTCCTGGAGGAGCGCCGGGCCGCCGATGCCGGCCGTCTCGGTGTTCTGGTTGTCGGCCACCGGAGCACCGGACTCCGTGGTGAGGGTGGGCCGCAGCTCGTCCTGGGTGGTCATGGGGAGGTCCTTCGGTCGTCCGGTCGTATCGGAGCTGATCCTAACTTGGACCTAGTCCAAGTCAACACTAGAACCAAATCAAGAACGTGCCTTACTGTGGATTCATGAGCGACCTGCTGGAACGGCTTCGTGGACGCGGCTGGCGACTGACCTCGCAGCGCCGGGCGGTGGCGGAGGTCCTCGAAGGCGACCACGTCCACCTCACCGCGGACGAGGTGCACGCCCGTGCCGTGGCGAGACTCCCGGAGATCTCCAGGGCCACCGTGTACAACACGCTCGGCGAACTGGTCTCGCTCGGCGAGATCCTGGAGGTCTCCACCGACGGCCGCGCCAAGCGGTACGACCCCAACGCGCACCAGGCCCATCAGCACCTGGTCTGTTCCGGCTGCGGCACCGTGCGCGACGTCCGTCCGGAGGGCGACCCGATGGCCGCCCTCCCCTCCACGGAGCGCTTCGGCTTCACCGTGACCGGCGCCGAGATCACCTACCGCGGGCTCTGTCCGGACTGTTCGCCC
Source organism: Kitasatospora sp. DSM 101779 (assembly GCF_025655475.1). Lineage (GTDB taxonomy): Bacteria > Actinomycetota > Actinomycetes > Streptomycetales > Streptomycetaceae > Kitasatospora. The sequence continues at coordinate 3,327,129 of NZ_JAHTIK010000001.1, forward strand.
ACCTGACCCCGCTGCGCGCCCTACGCGCTCAGCTCGGCGCTCAGCGCACCGAGCAGCCTCGCCGCCCGCTCCGCCACCTCGGCCGGGCCGGACTCCGCGGCCCGCCGGCACCAGTTCTCCGCCTGCACCGGCTCGCCGCGGCGCAGCGCCAGCAGCGCCAGGCGCAGCGCCGCCCGCCCGTGCCCCGCGTCGGCGGCCCGGGTGTACCAGAGCACGGCCTCGCTCTCGCCGTCGTGGCGGGCCAGCAGCAGGCCGAGGTTGAACGCGGCGCTGCGGCTGCCGGCCTCGGCGGCGCGCCGGTACCAGTGCTCGGCGGTCTGCAGCTCGCCGCGCTCGGCGGCGCGCACGCCCATCCGCACCTGGGCCCTGCGGTGGTCGGCCTCGGCCGCCACCGTGTACCAGTGCTCGACCTCGACGTCCGCGTCGCCGCGCCGCTCCAGCACCGCGGCCAGCCGGAAGGCGCCCTCGGCGGAGCCGCCGGTCGCGGCCTGCCGGTAGCGCTCCAGCGCCCCGGCGGCGTTGCCGCGCTGCTCGTGGACGACGGCGAGCTGCAGGGCGGCCTCGCCGTGCCCCTCGGCGGCGGCCCGGGCGTACCACTCGTGGGCCTGCGGGAGTTCGCCGCGGCCGGCGTGCAGCACACCGAGGTTGAAGGCGCCGTCGACGCTGCCCGCCTCGGCGGCCTTGGAGAACCACGGCTCGGCGCCGGACTCGTCGCCGCGCTGCAGCAGCACCACGGCCAGCGCGTTGCAGGCCTCCCGGTGGCCGGCGTACGCGGCCTTGCGGTACCACTGCTCGGCCTGGGTCTCGCGGCCCGTCCCGGCGCAGAGCAGGCCGAGGTTGAAGGCGCCGTTGTGGTCGCCGGCGTCCAGGGCGGCGCGGTACCAGCGCTCCGCCTCGGCGGCCTCGCCGCGGCCGGCGTGCAGCGCGCCGAGCGCGTTGGCGGCGTTGCCGTCGCCGGCCTCGGCCGCCTCCTGCCACCACTCGGCGGCGGCCACGAGGTCGCCCGCGTCGCGCAGCAGGAAGCCGAGGGCGCAGGCCGCCCGCGGTTCGCCGTTCTGCGCGGACTGCCGGTACCAGCGGGCCGCCTCGTCGAGTTCGCGGCGCTCCTCCAGCAGCACGCCGAGCCGCAGCGCGGCGCGGGCGTGGCTGCGCGCGGCGGCGGTGCGGTACCAGGTCTCGGCGGTCTCCTTGTCGCCCGCCGCCTCGCGCATCCGGGCGAGGCGGTAGGCGGCCTCGCGATGGCCGGCGTCGGCGGACACCTTGAACCAGCGCTCGGCGCGGACGTCGCGCCGATGCTCCATCAGATCACCCAGGGCGTAGGCCCCGAGGGGGTGGCCGTGCTCGGCGGCGAAGTGCAGCCAGTACTCGGCGGCCTCCTCCTCGCCCTGGTCGCGCAGCTGGAGGCCGAGCGCGTGGGCGGCCGGCGCGGAACCGGCGACGGCGGCCTGCCGCCACCACTGGGCGGCCTCGGCGCGGTGGCCTCGCTGGTGCAGCAGCACGCCGAGGTTGTTGGCGGCGGCGCGCAGCCCGGCCGCGGCCGCGGCGCGCAGATACGGTTCGGCGTCCTCCAGGTCGCCGCGGCGCAGCAGCATCGCGCCGAGCTGGCTGGCGGCGCCGGGGTCGCCGGCGTCCGCGGCGGAACGGTGGCGGCTCTCCAGGGCGGCCTGCTCGCGGGCGGCGAGGGCGGTCTCGAAGCTGGCGGCGTCCTCCGGTTCGCCGGCGGGCTCGTCGTCGTCCGCGGCCGGGTAGCGGCCGACGGCGTCGACGAGCTGCTGGGCGGAGATCCGGACGAGGCTCTCGGGGCCGTAGCTGCGCTGGGCCGGCAGGCCCTGCTGGGTGTCCTCGGCGGACTGCGCCCAGGCGTCGGTGTCGGCCACGGCGTGCGCCTCCGACACGGCGGCCGGTACGGACCTCGCCCCCGTGTCGTTCCTACCGATCAGCTTCATGCCGACTCCCGCTCCCCCAGAGTGCTGCGGCATCCGCCGGGGGCGCCGTGTCGGCGGCCGCCGCCCCCTGCCGGTCCGAAAGGGTGTCGGTCCGAAAAGGAGTCAACAGCCGTTCGGCTTCCCCCATGTGGTCCATCGTCGCATCACCCGGAACCCGCGTACACCTGCCCCGGACCACGTCTGGGCGGAGCGGGCCGAAGCCTGCGGGACTTGCTTCAGCGCTTTGTCGATTTCCCGACACTCGGGCCGCACAAACCCCGGCAGCAACAACGGGACCGGGGCGGCCGATTCGATACTACCGGAGCCCGCCCCCTCTTGATCGGAAAACGTCAGGGCCCGGAGCGCCAGATTGCTCTGGCGGCCTCCGGGCCCTGATCTTCAGTAGCGGGGACAGGATTTGAACCTGCGACCTCTGGGTTATGAGCCCAGCGAGCTACCGAGCTGCTCCACCCCGCGTCGGTGAAAGAACCATAGCACGGACGCGGGGTGGACCAACAAATCGGTTCTCGCAGCTCAGGGCGTCGCCGAGGCCGAGGGCGACGGCGAGGCGGACGGCGCCGGGGTCGCCGATCCGCTGCCCGGCTGCGCCTTGGCGGCCCGGTCCAGCGCGTCCTGGAGCGCCTTCTGCGCCTGCCCGTACGCCGCCCAGTCGCCGTTCTTCAGCGCGGTCTGACCGTCGGTGAAGGCCTTCTGGGCGTCCTGCAGTGCCTTCTGCAGGTCCTGGCCGGCACCCGTGCCGGGTGTGGTGGGAGCGGGCGTGGTCGGAGTGGCGGGGGCGGTCGGAGTGGCCGTCGCGCTGCCGGACGCGCCGGGCAGCACGGCGGCGAGCGCCTTGGCCAGGTTGTCCTCCAGGGCCACCTTGTCGCCGTAGACCGCCAGCACCTTCTGCAGCACCGGCGCCTTGGCGCCGCGGCCGAGCAGGTAGACCGGCTCGATGTTGAGCAGGCCGCCGCCGACCGGCAGGGTCAGCAGGTTGCCGTACTCGATGTCCGAGTCGCTGCCGGTCTTCAGCAGGGTGAGCTGGTTGGCCACCGCCTTCTCGGAGTTGAACTTCGCCTGGGTCAGCTTGGGCCCGAGCGCACCCGATCCGGCCGGCACCTTGAGCACCCGGATCTTGCCGTACTCCGGCCCCGGGTCCGCGCTGACCGCCATGAACGCCGCCAGGTTGTCGCGGCCGCTCGGCACGAAGCTGCTGGAGAGCGAGAAGCTCGCCGAGGGGGCGCCGGGCATCTTCAGCGTCAGGTAGTACGGCGGCTGGACCTCACCGGTGTTGGTGGTGGGGTCGAGCGGCACCTGCCAGATGTCCGTGCCGTTGAAGAACGCGTCGGCGTCGGTCATGTGGTACTGGCCGAGCAGATCGCGCTGCACCTTGAACAGGTCCTGCGGGTAGCGCAGGTGCGGCATCAGCGCGGCCGGGATCGCCGAGCGGGCCTTGACCGTGCCGGGGAAGGCCTTCATCCAGGTCTTCAGCACCGGGTCGCTCTCGTCCCACTGGTACAGCGTCACCTCGCCGGTGTACGCGTCGACCGTGGCCTTCACCGAGTTGCGGATGTAGTTGACCGTGTTGACGGCGGTCAGGGTGCGGCCGCGCTGGTCGGTCAGCGAGTCCTTGGTCGACTCGCCCAGGGTGGTCTTGGAGGAGAACGGGTAGCCGTCCGAGGTGGTGTAGCCGTCCAGCACCCAGACCAGCTTGCCGTCCTGCACCACGGGGTACGGGTCGGCGTCGATCGACAGCCACGGCGCGACCTTCTCCACCCGCTCCTTGGGCGTGCGGTCGTAGATCACCCGGGCGCCGTCGGTGATCGCCCCCGAGTACAGGATCTGCGGCTCGGAGAACTTCATCGCGTACGCGGCCCGGGTCAGCGGGTTGTCCAGCGAGACGCCGCTGCCGCCGTCGTAGGTGAAGGTCTGGTCGGCGCCGCTCTCGGAGGTGTAGTCGATCTCCTGGTTGCTGCCGCCGACGATGGAGTACGTCCGGGTCTTCTCGCCGTAGTACACCCGCTGGCGGTAGTCGCCGAAGGTGCCGTCGGTCGGCAGGCCGGACTGGGTGTAGACCGGGTTGCCGTTGCCGTCGACCTGGTTGCCCTTGGCGGCGACGACGCCGTAGCCGTGGGTGTACTTGAAGTGGTCGTTGATCCAGTTCCGCTGCTGGACGCCCGCGAGGTCGAGCTCGCGGACACCGAGCACCGTGTCCTGGTTGCCGTACCGGTCGACGTCCAGCGTCCGCGGGAAGGCGTAGTACTTGCGCAGCGCCTCGTTCTGCTGGAACGTCGGCGCGACCACGTTCGGGTCCAGCAGGCGGATGTCCGCAACCGTCTGCGCGTCCGGCGCCGGGGCACCGGCCTTGGTGCCCTCCTTCGGGTCGTACTGCTGGGTCTCGGCGCCCGCGATGCCGTACGCCTTGCGGGTCGCGTCGATGTTCTTCTGGATGTACGGCGTCTCCTTGGCCTGCTCGTTCGGCTTGACCTGGAACTGCTGCACTATCGCCGGGTACACCCCGCCGATCAGCACCGCGGAGAGCGCCATCAGACCGAAGCCGATCAGCGCCGGCGCCCAGGTGCGGCGGATCGGCGTCAGGAAGAAGAGCAGCGCGCAGATGACGGCGACGAAGAACAGGATCGTCTTGGCCGGCAGGAAGGCGTTGGCGTCCACGTAGCGCAGGCCCGTCCAGCCGTCCACGCCCTTGTAGGCACCGGACTTGACCGCCAGGCCGTACCGGTCCAGCCAGTAGGCGACGGCCTTCAGCAGGACGAACACACCGAGCAGCACCGCGAGGTGGCCCTGCGCACCGCGGCTGGCGCGGCGGCCCGGACCCTGCAGGCGGAGGCCGCCGTAGAGGTAGTGCACCAGCACGGAGGCCATCAGCGAGACGATCACCGCGCTGAACGCGAAGCCCAGGATGAACTCGTACCAGGGCAGGTCGAAGGCGTAGAAGGCGACGTCCCGGTGGAACTGGGGGTCCTTCACCCCGAACGGCGTCCGGTTGGTCCACAGCAGCCAGGTGCGCCACTGCCCGGAGGCCGCGGCGCCGGCGACCAGGCCGACCAGCAGCGCGACCGCGACCAGCAGCCACTTCTTGTACGGGGCCACGCCCATCCGGTAGCGGTCCAGGCTCTGCTGCTCGACCGACATCGCGGCCAGCGGCGGCCGCAGCCGGTGGGCCAGCCAGACGTTGAGGCCGACCACCACGGCCATCAGCAGGCCGAAGACGGCGAACAGCCCGGCCTTCGTCCACAGCTGGGTGGTGAAGACCGTGGCGTAGTCGACCGATTTGAACCACAGCCAGTCCGTCCAGAATCCGGACACCAGCGCGAACAGCATGAACAGCACGGCGAGCACGCCCGCCGTCAGCAGCAGGACCCTGGTGCGCCGCGAGGGCGGGCCGACTCTGGCACGGAAGCCCGGCTCCGGGCGGTCCGGCATCTGGAAAACCAAGGTGGCACCTCTGCTGTGTCGTGAAGGTGGTCGGATCGGTCCTCAGTGCAACTTAGACCGTCTTCACCTGAGTTCCCGCCGGGCCGCCCGCCCGCTCTCCCGAGACCCGACCGTTACCGGGCCCGGCAAGGCCTCCGGGCACCGCGGGCATGTGAGGATTGGGGCATGTCCGATGCACCCCTCACGCCCGCCGACGGCCTGCCGCCGGCCGCGTCCCCGCTGACCCGCGCCGCCCTGGAGATCGACGAGTACGCGGCCACCCTCGGCTGGGACCTCCCGGCCCGGCTGTTCGCGCTGGTCGACACCGCCGCGCTGCGCAAGGCCGACCCGAAGCTGGCCCGCCAGCTCGGCCTGGCCGACGACGAGGCCACCGGGCTGACCCCGGTCGAGCAGGAGGAGCTGCCGGCCGGCGCCGAGCTGGACAAGTTCCTCGGCACCATCGCCTGGCCGGACCAGGTGGCCGGCTGTGCGCTGGTCGTCGAGCGGCTGATGCTTCCCCCGGGTGCCGAGCAGTCCCGCCCGAAGAACGCCACCGAGAAGGAGCTCGCCGACTGGGTGGCGAACCACCCGCAGCGGCAGGAGGTCCGGATCACCGCCGCCGTGCTGCGCGACGGCTCCCGGGAGATCGCCCTGCGGCTGCGCGAGAAGGACGTCGCCCGCGAGGTGCTGACCGGCCCCGACCTGGTGCCGGGGCTCACCGAGGCCCTGCTGGCCACCTTCTCCTGAACCGGGCCGGCCGGGGCCCCCACGGGGCGCCCCGGCCCGCTCCTGCGCGTTGCGCTCCTGCGGCTTTGCGCGCCGGCTCGCTGTGCCCCGGCCGGGCGCCCCGCTACTTGGGGCAGGACGGCAGCGCCGAGGTGTTGCCGGAGCGGATCTGGTCCAGCGCCTTCAACGCCTCGCCGAGGCTGTCCACCTTGACCAGGGTCAGCCCGCCCGGGGTGCCCTTCGACGCCTCGGTGCAGTTCTCGGCCGGCGTCATGAAGTACTCGGCGCCCTTGTCCCGGGCCGCGATCAGCTTCATCTGGATGCCGCCGATCGGGCCGACCTCGCCCTCGTCGCTGATGGTGCCGGTGCCGGCGACGAACTTGCCGCCGGTCAGGTCACCGGGCGTCAGCTTGTCCACGATGCCGAGCGAGAACATCAGGCCGGCGCTGGGGCCGCCGACGTCCTGCAGGCCGATGTCGATGGTGAACGGGTAGGTGTGGTCCGTCCCCGGCAGGATGCCGACGATGGCCCGGCCGTCGGAGGCCTTGCCGGTGGTGACGGTGACCTTCTTCTCGGCCGCCTTGTCGGTCGCCGTGCCGTTCGTACCGGCCGAGCCGTTCGTGCCCGCCGAGCCGTTCGTGCCCGCGGAGCCGCCGGTGCCCGCCGCGGCGGTGTGCGGGACGACCGTGAACTCCACCGTCTCGCCGGGCTTGTGCTTGGTCACCAGCGCCGCCACCTGCTCCTTGGCGGTCACCGGGGTGCCGTCCACCGCGACGATCCGGTCGCCCGCGTGCAGCTTGCCCTCCGAGGGCCCGCCGGCCACCACCGAGGAGACCACGATCTGCGTGCCGACCGGGATGCCGAGCTGCTTGAGCGCCGCCGTCTTGGCGCTGTCCTCGGAGGTGGCGAACTGCTCGGCGTTCTCCTGCTGGGCCTCCTTGTCGGTCTGGCCCTTCGGGTAGACGTTGTCGTGCGGCACGACGAGGACGTCCTTGCGCAGCCAGCCGATCACCGCGGAGACCAGGCTCGGCTCGTACTTGGCGCCGGTGACCTGCACCGTCGTCATGTTGAGGTGGCCGCTCGTCGGGTACGTCTCGTGGCCGCTGATGGCGATCACCGGGACGGAGCCGCCCGACTTCTTCTCCTGCTCACCGAGCGTGTTGTAGGTCGGGCCCGGGCTCATCTCGGTGTACGGCACCCGCATCAGCACGGAGGCGCACAGCAGGCCTATGAGCAGCAGGGTGGCGGCGAGCATCGTCGCGGAGCGGCGTGGCATGGATCGACAGTACGGGACGGCGGCGGTGGGGCGCTGCCCGGGCCGGGGCGTCAGCGGCGGGGGCCGTCGCCGGAACCGACGGTGGATCGCTCCATCGCGGCGCGGAACCGCTCGTGCTCGGCGAGCGAGGCCGGATCACCGGTGGCGCGGGGGGTGCGGGCCGCCCAGCCCGCCCAGACCATGGCGGCCAGTGCGGCGGCGACGGGGATGATCAACCAGGCGAGCGCAGCCATGTCCGTACTCCCAGCTCGTCGTGTCTATCAGCAGATTAACCGTCCGCGCAGACAACGGCGGCGGCGGGCACCGGGTTACGGCCACGGTTCACCCTCAGCAGGGTCGCGGCACGCCTGTGACGGGGCTGCAGGAGGGCCACCACGGGGGCCGCGGAGAGCACGGCGGGGCCGCCGCGCACCGGGCCGGGACCGGGAGCGGCCCCTGGGGGCAGTGAGGCGAACGGGGGACGGCGGCGGTCAGCAGGTGCCCGCGCCGACCCACTCCTCCTCGCCGTCGCTGAAGACCTGGTGCTTCCAGATCGGCACCTGGTGCTTGAGGTCGTCGATCAGCCGGCGGGCCGCCTCGAAGGCCTCGCCGCGGTGCGCGCAGGAGACGGCGACGATCACCGCCTTGTCGGTGATCTCCAGCCGGCCGACCCGGTGCACCGCCGCCAGCGCCTTCACCGGGAAGTCCGCGACGATCTTCTCGGCGATCCGGCGCATCTCCCGCTCGGCCGTCGGGTGGGCGCTGTACTCCAGCGCGGAGACGGACTTGCCGCCGTCGTGGTCGCGGACCGTCCCCACGAAGACCGTGGTGCCGCCGGCCGCGTCGTCGCCGACCGCCTCGTACACCTCGTCCAGCGACAGCGGGGTGTCGCGGATGGCGAGCAGGCGGATCGGGTCGTGGTTCTCGGACATGGTCACCATGATTCCCCATGACGGGTGCCGCCCGGCAAGGGCTTCCGCATCACGATTGTGGCATTCCGCAGTGCGGAAAGCCGGGACGGGTAGGGATGGCTCAGAACCTTCGGCGCTTGCGGGCGCGCCGGACCAGGGCGGCGGTGCCCACCAGCGCCACGGTGGCGCCGGCCGCACCCAGGCTGGTGGCCGCCTCCTTGCCGCCGAGCCGGCGGCCGGCCACCGCGTGCTTGCCGGAGACCTGGGCGAGCAGTTCGGCGAGCACCTCCTCGTTGCTGTGCTCCGGGCGCCAGCCCGCCTCGTGCAGCCGGCTGCCGGAGACCACCCACGGGTACATGGTGTAGGCGAGGTCGCCGGCCGGGGCCGGGGTCAGCCCGAGACGGTGCAGCCGGGCCGCGGTGCCGAGGGCCAGCGAGGCCGGCAGCTCCATGCGGCGGATGCCGGAGAGCTCCTCCACGTCCTCCTGCTCCAGCCAGCCGTCGGAGCCGACGGTGACCTCCCCCTCGACCAGGCCGAGCGCCGCGTACTCCAGCGCCGAGGCGAGGTCGTCGACGTGACAGAACTGCCAGCACGGCCGCGAGCCGGCCACCACCAGCAGCCTCGGCGCCTCGAAGTGCCTGGTCAGCACGGTGTCGATGCCCGGGCCGACCACCACGGCCGGGCGGAGCACGGTGATCTGCAGGCCGGGGTGGGCGCGCGGGGCGCGCCGGGCGAGCCGTTCGATCTCCAGCAGGTCGCCGACGAGCGTGGCCTCCTCGGTGGCCCGCAGCTCGGAGTCCTCGGCGAGCGGCACCTCGTTGTCCGGCAGCGCGCCGTAGACCATCGCCGAGGTGCACAGCACCACCCGGGAGACACCGGCCGCCGCGGCGGCGGTCACCACGGTCTGCGCGCCCCGCACGTTGTACGCGCTCCGGGCCCGCGGGTCGGTCTCCATGCCGAGGTCCATGGCCAGGTGGACGACCACGTCGACCCCGGCCAGTCGCTCCGCCACGGCCGGGTCGCGGACGTCGAGGATGCGCCAGTGCACGCCGGGCACCTCGCCGCGGCGGTCGTCGATGGCCAGCACCCGGCGGACCCCCGGCGAGTCGACCAGCCGGGCCGCGACCCGCTCGCCGAGCACGCCGGCCGCCCCGGTGACGGCCACGGTCAGCGGCTTGCCGCCGTAGGCTGGAGACGGTGAACCCGCGGCGGCCGCGCGGTCGTCCTCACCTCCGGTCAGCCCAGAGCGAACGTCCGAAGGCGGGGAACTCACCGGCCATCCTCCACGGTTAGCTTATGTGCGTACGTACGAGTGTCACGTACCGTCCATCCTGCCCGAGGCAAGGGCCCGGCGGGCGCACCCGGCGCCATCGGGCCGCGAGACCATGGACACGTCCCGCCTCCGCGGGCACACGAATTCCCCGCCACATCCCGCGTGACGGCCGAGCAGATCTGAGGACCCCGTGAGCGACCTCCCCTTCGGATTCTCCGTCCCGCCCGAGGAGCCCGAGGACGGCAAGGGCAAGCAGGACGACCAGGGCGACGCCGCCGCCGAGGGCAAGGGCGGCCAGGGCGAGACCCCGCAGCAGCCCTTCGGCTTGGGCGCGGGCAACCCGCTCGGCGCGCTGTTCGGCATGGGCGGCGCCGGCGGCGACAACCCCTTCGGCGCGATGATGGGCAACCTCAACCCCAACGACCTCGGCGCGGCCTTCCAGCAGCTCGGCCAGATGCTGTCCTTCGACGGCGGCCCGGTGAACTGGGAGCTGGCGCAGAACATCGCCCGGCAGACGGTCGTCGCCGAGCCCGCCGAGGGCCGCAGCAAGGACCGCTCGGTCGGTGCGGCCGAGCGCAACGCGGTCGTCGAGGCCGTCCGCCTCGCCGAGCTGTGGCTGGACGCGGCCACCGAGTTCCCGTCCGGCTCGACCACCGCCGTGGCGTGGAGCCGCGCCGAGTGGATCGAGGCGACCCTGCCGGTCTGGAAGGACCTGGTCGACCCGGTCGCCGAGCGGGTCGGCAACGCCATGGGCGGCGTGCTGCCGCCGGAGATGCAGGCCATGGCCGGCCCGCTGATGGGCGTCATGCGCTCGATGGGCGGTGCCATGTTCGGCACCCAGATCGGCCAGGCGCTGGGCGCGCTCGCCGCCGAGGTGGTCGGCTCGACCGACGTCGGCCTGCCGCTCGCGCCGTCCGGCAAGGCCGCGCTGCTGCCGCAGAACATCGCCGAGTTCGGCGAGGGCCTGAGCGTGCCGGCCGACGAGGTGCGGCTGTACCTCGCCCTGCGCGAGGCCGCCCACCAGCGCCTGTTCGCACACGTGCCGTGGCTGCGGGCGCACCTGTTCGGCGCGGTCGAGGCGTACGCGCGCGGCATCAAGGTCGACACCTCGCGGATGGAGGAGCTGGTCGGCCAGCTCGACCCGACCAACCCGGAGGCGCTCCAGGAGGCGCTGGCCGGCGGTCTGCTGCAGCCCGAGGACACCCCCGAGCAGAAGGCCGCGCTGGCCCGGCTGGAGACGGCGCTCGCGCTGGTCGAGGGCTGGGTGGACGCGGTGGTGCACGCCGCGGCCCAGCCGCACCTGCCGCAGGCCGCGGCGCTCCGCGAGACGCTGCGCCGCCGCCGGGCCACCGGCGGCCCGGCCGAGCAGACCTTCGCCACCCTGGTCGGCCTGGAGCTGCGCCCGCGCCGGCTGCGGGACGCCTCCCGGCTGTGGGCCTCGCTCGCCGACGCCCGCGGCATCGAGGGCCGCGACGCCCTCTGGGAGCACCCGGACATGCTGCCGACCGCCGCCGACCTGGACGACCCGGACGGGTTCGTGCACCGCGCGGAGGAGGGCGGCATCGACTTCGACGCGCTCGACAAGCTGCTCGGCGACGCCGCCCGCGGCGAGGACAAGCCCGGCTCGGCGAGCACCGGCGGCCCCGAGGGCACCGCGGGCACCGACAACGACGAGGACGAGGACGGCGGCAAGTGAGCGACGCCCTGCACCAGGACGCCGTCCGTACCCTGCAGGACTGGAAGACCGCCGACCCCGGCCAGGACCAGCTGCGGCTCGACTACCTGGACCACCTGGCCGGCCACTCCGACGGGCTGATGCGGGCCTGCCTGCCCGCCCACATCACCGCCAGCGCGGTGGTGGTGGACCCGGCCGCCGGCCGGGTGCTGCTGACCCTGCATCCGAAGGTCGGCCGCTGGCTGCAGATGGGCGGCCACTGCGAGCCCGGTGACGACACGTTGGCGGCCGCCGCGCTGCGCGAGGCCACCGAGGAGTCCGGCATCGCGGGGCTGTCCCTGCTCACCGGCGTCGACGGGCTGCCGGTGCCGGTGAAGCTCGACCGGCACCAGGTGCGCTGCGCCGGCAAGGACAGGCCGGAGAACACCCACCTCGACGTGCAGTACGTGGCCGTCGCCCCGCCCGGGGCGCAGGAGCTGATCAGCGAGGAGTCGCTGGACCTGCGCTGGTTCGGCTTCGACGAGCTGCCCGAGCTGAGTGACGACTCGGTGCGCACCCTGGTCGGCATCGCCCGCGCCCTGGTCTGATCGGCCCGGTCCGCACACGACAGCCCGCCCCCGCGCCCGACGGCGCACCGGGGGCGGGCCCTCTCGTCTCAGCCGCGCGGCACGCGCTGCGGCGGCAGCAGCTCGCTGGGCTGCACGATCACGAAGCCGCGGCCGGTGAAGGCCAGCTCCCAGCCCTCGGTCGCGGTGCCGCGCCGGCGCCAGGCCTCGGTGTTGGTGCTCTGCGCCTGCAGCTGCACCTCCAGGCCGGAGGACCAGCCGACCACCGCGTCGGCGTCGCCGTAGACGTAGCTGCCGGGTTCGACCGGCATCACCAGCGGGCGGCCGGAGGTCATCAGCACCAGGCCGCCGGTGCCGGAGACCTCCAGGCAGCGGCTGCCGACGCCGGCGATCCGGTCGCCGTTCTCGATCGCGACGGTGTGCCAGTCCAGGGTGGTGTCGAGGGCCAGCACGTAGCTGTTGGTGACGACCAGGCGCTCCTGGCTCAGCTGCAGGACGTGCAGGTGCTGGGCCAGGTTGGCCAGGTAGACCGTGCCGGTGCCGGAGCAGCGCATCAGGTCGAGCGCGCCGGCGTCGCGGTGCCGGTTGCCGGCGTTGCCGCCGCCGTTGCGGTTGCCACGGCGGTTCCCGGCGGGCGGCGTCCAGCCGGTGAAGTCCACCTTGCCGACGTGGGCGACCATGGCGCCGGTACGGGCGAGCACCTCGGACCGGCCGTCCAGGGTGACCCGCAGCAGCTGCGGGTTCTGCAGCGCGAAGCGGTCGGTGCCGGTGCCGGCGGTGTGCGCCAGGAGGGGGCTCTGCACGGGGGCTCCTCGAACTCGGTTCTCAGCCGCGGATCTTGAGACGGTCGCCGGTGTCCTCGCTGGGCTGCACCACGACGAAGCCGTGGCCCCGGAACCCGAGCTGCAGCGCCTCGCCGCTGCCGCGGCCGATCAGCGAGCCGACCTTGACCGTGCGGCGGGTGCGCACCTCCAGGCCACCGGTCCACGCGACGAGCGCGTCCGGGTCGACGAAGGTCTCGGTCTCCGAGCAGTCCAGCACCGCAGGCACGCCGCGGGAAGTGACGGAGACCCAGCCGCTGCCCGTCACGGTGACGTTGTAGAGGCCGGTGCCGGCCAGCAGGGCCGGGCCGCGGACCTTCTCCACGGTGCAGCCCAGAGTGGCGTCCATGGCCAGCAGGTGGGAGCCGTTCACGGACAGCGACTCCTCGGCGAGCTGCAGGTTGAGCACGTCGGCGCCGAGGTCGGCGAGGTAGAGCGTGCCGTCCCCGGCCCACCGCAGCAGCGGGCTGCGCTCGCCGGACGCCCACTCGCCGAGCGCCCTCCGCAGCGACTGCGGCACCGGCTCGTACTGCAGGAAGCCGTCGTAGGCCACCATCGCGCCGGCCTTGGCGTAGACGTCGGAGGCGGACGTCAGCGCCACCCGGCACATGGCGGTGCCGTGGTTGCTCATCCGCGCGCCGGTGTCGGCGGCCCGGTACGCGTCGAGCCCGCCCCCGGAGAGGAACTGTGCCTGCATGACTCCTCCTGGACCTCAGACCTCGAACGGCTGGACGACGACGAAGTTCCCCGGGGCGCCGCGGAACTGCAGGCTGTACGACTCCGCCGCGTGCCCGGCGTAGGCGGAACGGCGGATCCGCACCGGCGCGGTGGTGATCACCTGCGAGCCGCGCGACCAGGCGACCAGCGCCTGCACGTCCACGTACGTCTCCGGGGCCGGAGTGACCGGTAGCACCACCGGGGTGCCGTTGGTCTTCACCACCACCGTTCCGTGGCCGCTGAACTGCAGGGTGAAGAAGCCGCCGTTCGGCAGGCCCTCGCCCTCGATCCGGCGCACCTCGTGCTCCAGGCCGGCCTCGAAGGCCAGCACCCGGTCCGAGCCGACGCAGAAGGAGTCACCCTCCAGCCGCACCACGTGCAGGTCGCAGGCCTCGTCCGCGAGGAACACCTGCCCCTCGCCGGTGATCCGCATCAGCTTCAGCTGCTGGCCCGTCAGATTGCCGACCAGCGTGCGCAGCATGCCGGAGCTCTCGTGCGCGAAGTCGGCCTTGCCCTGGTAGGCGACCATGCTGCCCTGCAGGGCCAGCACGTCCTTGCCCTTGGACAGGCTGACCCGGACGAGCTTGTCGTTCTGCTTCACCCAGTCCTGGCCCGCCGCGGCGTCGGTGTACTTGGTCAGCTCCGCGTACTTGGTCAGGGAGATGCGCACCCCGGCGGACTGCGGCGGGACGGCAGGCTGGGGCGGCACGGCGGCCTGGGGCGGCACGGCCGGCGCAAACGGAACGGCCTCCGGCGGCACGGGCACGGCGAGCAGGGTCGCGTCCGGGTGGGGCAGCGGCGCGGCGGGGACGGGGACGGGAACGGGGACGGCGAGCAGGGTCGCATCGGGGGACTGCTGCGGCGCGGGGACGGCGGCGGACGGGGTCTGCTGCGGTACCGGGGCGGCCGGGGCAGGGGCCGCCGGTGCGGCGGGAGTGGCCGGTGCGGGCTCGTCCTCCAGAGCCTCGCCGCCGAAGTTCTCCAGCAGGGCGCGCAGCCCACCGTCGAAGCCCTGCCCGACCGCGGCGAACCGCCACTCGCCACCCCGGCGGTAGACGTCCGCCAGCATCACGGCCCGCTCGGTGGAGAACTCGGCGCCGGTGAAGCTGTACCGGCCGACCTCGGTGCCGCCGGCCACGATCCGCACGTAGCCGGAGGCCACCTGGGACATCTGTCCGTCGCCGTCGATGGTGGCGGTGAGCGCCAGCTTGTGGACGGCCTCCGGGACGGCGGGCAGCGCGACCGCGAAGGACTCCGAGTCGCCGCCCTGTGCGCCCAGCAGCCGGATCGACTGCTCGGGGCTGGCCGGCTGGTTGAAGAAGACGAAGTAGCGGTCGTCGCTCAGCCGTTCGTCGGCGTCCAGGCCGAAGCAGCTGATGTCGAAGGTCAGCCCCGGCGCCGTGATGTGCACCCCGAGGTAGAGCTCGGTGCTCGGGGTCAGCTCGCTGATCCGGACACGGGACGCCTTGACGAGTTCCCTGGACATGGCGCGGACCGGCCCCCTCCCGTACGGCTGCTGATCCCGGAGACCCTATCCCAGCGGCCCGCCCCCGCAGCAGCCCCGACCACAGCGGTTTCTCCGTCTCAGTCGCAGCCGTCGGTGTCCGCGGTTCCGCCCGTGGGCGGCCCGTCGGCGGCGGCGTCCCCGGCGTCTCCGCCGCGGGCGCCCGGCAGGTGCGGCAGCCGGCCTGCGGCGGCCACCCCCTCCAGGTAGCCACGGGCGCGCTCGGTGCGCGGGTAGGCCTCCAGCAGCGCCCAGAACCGCGGGCCGTGGTCGGCCACCAGCAGGTGCGCCAGCTCGTGCAGCAGCACGTAGTCGACCACGTAGCCGGGCATGCCCTGCAGCCGGTGGGAGAGCCGGATCGAGCCCTCGGCCGGAGTGCAGGAGCCCCAGCGGGAGTTCTGGTTGGTGACCCAGCGGACCCGGCGCGGCACCGCCCGGCCGTCCAGGTACGCCGCCGACAGCTCGCGGGCGCGGGCCTCCAGCGCGTCGTCGCCGAGGGTGCGGCGGCTCTCCTGGCGGGCCAGTCGCTCGACCATCTGGGAGACCCAGCGCTGCTCCTCGGCCTTCGACATCCGGGCCGGGATCAGCACGACGGTGCGGTCGCCCTCGCGGTACGCGGACACGGTACGGCTGCGACGGGTGCTGCGGCGGACCTCGACGTTCGACCGGTCGACCGCCGCCGGGGCTGATGGGGCGGACGGCTCCGGGGCCGGCCGCTGCTGCGCGGTGGTCTCCGCCTGCTGGGCGCGCCCGCGCGCGCCGCCGGCCGCGGCACCGTAACCGGAAGCGGCCCGGGTACGCCGGCGCGGCGAGGGGGATCGGGTGTCCGGTTCGGCCGCCATGACACCCGACGTTACCCGTCGGGTCCGACGGATCGGCGCCACCGGGGCCGCCGCCCGGGTGCAGGGTCGGCACACGCCGGGCGAACAGAAGTTGTCCACAGGGTGTACGCACAGATGGTCGTACAAGCCGACCGGGCCTGTGGACAACGCGTTTCACGGGCCAGGCCGGCCTCGGGCATCCTGCCGTCACCGGGATCACCCGACTGGCCCCGCCCGCACCTGTCCGCACCTGTCCGCACCCGGCCATGCCCGTCCATGCCCGTCCATGCCCGATCCGCCCCACGCCGCACCGGAGTGACGCCCATGCGCCCGATGCTCAAACCCGGACTCGCCCGCCTCCGGCGGGACGAGCTGACCCTGCAGTTCGGCACCGTCCGCCGGTACGCCCGGCTGGTCGAGCAGGCCGACGCCACCGTCACGGCCTTCCTCGACCTCGTCGACGGCACCCGCGACACCGCCGAACTGATCACGGCCGGCGAGCGGCTCGGCCTCGACCCCGGTCTGGGCCGGGCACTGCTCGACTCGTTGGCCG
Organism: Kitasatospora sp. DSM 101779; assembly: GCF_025655475.1. Lineage (GTDB taxonomy): Bacteria > Actinomycetota > Actinomycetes > Streptomycetales > Streptomycetaceae > Kitasatospora. Next base: position 3,343,311 of record NZ_JAHTIK010000001.1, read on the forward strand.
GCGGCGAGCTGCTGGACGACGCCGAGGCCCTCCGGCAGGCCCTGGGCGGCTTCCCGCAGCCGCAGCGGGAGCTGCTCGGGCCGGATGCGGCCGGGCTCTCGCTCGTCCATCCGGAGCCGGGCGAGGCCGCGGAGGTGCTCGCCGCCCGCCGGCTGGCCCGGGTGGAGGTCCGGGGTGCCGGGCGGGTCGGGGCGGCGCTGGCCGCCGTCCTGGCCGCGGGCGGCATCGGCACCGTGACGGTGGCCGACGGCGGCCGGGTCGACCCCGGGGACTGCTCCCCCGCCGGGATCCCGTCCACCGACGTCGGACGGCTGCGCAGCACCGCGGCGCGCGAGGCCGTGCTCCGGGCCGCCGGGGCCGCTCCGGCCGCGCGGCACCGTCCCGCCCCGGTGGCGGCCGGGCCGCCCGCCCTGGTCGTCCTCGCGCCGCGGGACGGCGCCGGCGCCTGGACGGGCCGTGCCGTCGAGGCGCACGAGCTGGCCCGGGCCGGCGTGCCGCACCTGTACGTGGGTGTGCTGGAGCACCTGGGTGTGGTCGGGCCGCTGGTGGTGCCCGGGGCGTCCGCCTGCGGCAGCTGCGCCGCGCTCACCCGCGCCGACGAGGACGAGGGCTGGCCCGGGCTGCTCGCGCAGCTGGAGGGCGCCGGTTTGGACGGCCGCCCGGCCTGCGACAGCGCACTGGCCACTGCGGTCGCCGGGCTGGCGGCGCTGCACGCTCAGCTCTTCCTGGACGGTGTGCTGCCGCCGAGCGTGGACGGCTGGTGCGAGCTCTCCGCCGCGGACGGGATGGTGCGGCGGCTGCGACTTCCGGCCCACCCCTCCTGCGGCTGCCAGTGGCCGGGCGGACGGCCGCCGCTGGCCGTCCCCGGGGCGGGCGCCTGCTCCGGTACCGGGCGGGGTGGCACGTGACCGCACCGGTGCCGACCGCCCCCTGGCCGCCCGGTTAGACCGGACTCCCGTGCCCCGAACCTCCCGTGCACCGGGTGTCCCGTGCCCCGAACCTCCCGTGCACCGAACCTCCCGTGCACCGAACCTCCCGTGCACCGGGTGTCCCGTACGGCCGGGCCGCCTTGCATCGATCGGCCCTCGTGCTGCCGGGGCCTCGTCCGGTCAGTACCTGCGCTCTGGCGAGGTCCCCCGTTCGGGCGGCCGGGCACTCGGGCCGGCTGACGGGAACCTCCCTCGGGCGGGTGAACGCAGGCGGTCGGGGTCGGCGAGGACCCCGCCGATGGGCCGCGGGGGTGAATTCCACCGGGCGCGCCTCCTCCTCCGCTTGCGCGCCCGAATACCAGTCCGGATGATTCGCCGGATCCAGGGCGGCGAGCGGGCACAATGGCGTGGTGACCACTGCCCGGCGGCAGGCCGTGTCCGGTGCTCCGCGCCGGGCCGCCCCGGCGGGCGCGATCCGACTGGGAGGCCCCGGGGTGAGCGATCTTCCGCGCAAGGCCGTGACGCGGACGGCGCGACTGGCGGCGCTGCCGCTCGGCTTCGCCACCCGTGCCACGCTCGGGCTGGGCAAGCGACTCGGCGGCCGGCCGGCCGAGGAGGTCACCGCCGAGCTCCAGCAGCGCACGGCCGAGCAGCTCTTCTCGACGCTCGGTCAGCTCAAGGGCGGCGCGATGAAGTTCGGCCAGGCGCTGTCCGTCTTCGAGTCGGCCCTGCCGGAGGACGTGGCGGGCCCCTACCGGGCCGCGCTGACGAAGCTTCAGGACTCGGCCCCGGCGATGCCCGCGGCCACCGTGCACCGGGTGATGGCGGAGCAGGTCGGTGCGGACTGGCGGGAGAGGTTCCGCAGTTTCGACGACCGGCCGGCCGCCGCGGCGTCCATCGGGCAGGTGCACCGTGCGGTCTGGCACGACGGACGGCGGGTCGCCGTCAAGGTGCAGTACCCGGGCGCCGGGGACGCCCTGCTGAGCGACCTCGGCCAGTTGGCCCGGCTCGCGCGGGTGCTGGGGCCGCTGATCCCCGGGATGGACATGAAGCCGCTGATCGCCGAGATGCGGGCCCGGGTCACGGAGGAGCTGGACTACGGCCTGGAGGCGGAGGCCCAGCGGGCCCACGCGGTCGAGTTCGCCGAGGACCGGGACATCGCCGTGCCGCAGGTCGTCGACCGGTCCGGGCAGGTGCTGGTCACCGAGTGGATGGACGGCACGCCGCTGGCCCGGGTGATCGCCTCGGGCTCGCGGGAGGAGCGGGACCGGGCCGGCCAGCTGCTGGCCCGCTTCCTGTTCGCCGGGCCGACCCGCACCGGCCTGCTGCACGCCGATCCGCACCCGGGCAACTTCCGGCTGCTGGGCGACGACGGCCCGGTGGAGGAGTGGCGGCTCGGCGTCCTCGACTTCGGCACGGTGGACCGGCTGCCCGGCGGGCTGCCGGAGCCGATCGGCGCCTCGCTGCGGCTCGCGCTGGCCGGCGAGGCAGGCGCCGTCTACGACCTGCTCCGGCAGGAGGGCTTCGTCCGGCCCACCATCACGCTGGACCCGGACGCGGTGCTGGACTACCTGCTGCCGATCATCGAGCCCACCCGGGTCGAGGAGTTCACCTTCACCCGGGACTGGATGCGCGCACAGGCGGCCCGGATCGCCGACCCCCGTTCGCCCGCCTACAACCTCGGCAAGCAGCTCAACCTGCCGCCCTCGTACCTGCTGATCCACCGGGTGACGCTGAGCACGATCGGCGTGCTCTGCCAGCTCGGCGCGACCGTGCGGATGCACGAGGAACTGACCACCTGGCTGCCGGGCTTCACCGACTAACTAAGGCCTGTCTGGCGGATCTTGCCTGGCGCACCGCACGGCGCGCGGCGCCGGCTGCGTCCTCCACCGTGAACGGCGACGGCCGCCCCCTTCCGCAGGGGGGCGGCCGTCGTTCGTGGTGTTCTGCCTGGTCCATGGACGGGCCGCACCGTTCCCGGGATCGGGGGTCCCGGGTTGGGGCGGCGGTCCGTCACATCAGAGCGACGGCAAGCGCCCTGCGGGCGCGCAGCGAGGCACGCTCGGCCTTCCGCCGGAGGCGGTCGGCCCGTGCGACGCGCGCGCCGAGGCGTTGGCGCTCGGCCTCGCGGATGCGTTCGTGCATATGGGCGCGGGCCAGGGATTCCTGGAGAAGATTCATGTCGAAGTTCCTGTTCCGGATTCGGAGTTCGGCGTTGTGCTCGAAGCTGGCGGTGTGATCGGCGACGGGGGTCATGTGGTGGTCCTGCTCGTGGTGCGTGCTCGGGAAGGGGCGGTGGGCTAGGGCATCGGCCTTGGCGGCGGCGATGCGTACGGAGCGGCGCAGGTGGTTGTCCTTCGGGGGCTGCTCTCCCCGTCGGACTCCTGCGGTTCCGTGACCGGAGGACATGTCGGCGGTGATCACGCCATGACCTCGGTCTTGCGCGGACGGCCCCGCGGCCGCTTGCGGGCCACGACCACGCCCTGCACGAAGAGCTCGCCGCCCCAGACACCCCACGGCTCACGCCGCTCCAGCGCGCCGGCCAGGCAGGCCTCCTTCACCGGGCAGGTGCCGCAGAGGGACTTGGCGTACTCGACGTCCGCCGGCGTCTCGGCGAAGAACACCTCCGGGTCGAAGGCCCGGCACGGGATGGTGCGGCCGAGAGCGTCGGCCTCGTCGAGCGAGTTGAGCTGCTGCATCAGGGAAACCTCCGGGGGGTCGGCCTGGTCGGCCTTGGTGAACTTGTCTGTCGGTACGGACGGGAGGGGCGGTGTGATGACCGTGGACACTTCTTCCTCGTCTTTTCTCAGTGGTTCCGGTCCAGCTGGCTGGTGGGGCCGGACCGGAGGCCCCGAAGGACCTGGGTTTGTCTTGACGTACCGGACAAAACAGAAGGGCCGCGGATCCCGGTGGTGACGGGTTCCGCGGCCCTGGAGACCGACCTGAGGCTGACTCAGGTTCGTTCACTCCAGGGTGCTGGGCCGCGGAAGGCCCTCATCCGGATGGCCTGGGCGCCCGTGTGGGCGGCCTGGGCCTGGTTGATCAGCTGCTCGTCCTGCTTGGCTGCTCCGGCACCGGAGACGCGCACATAGCCGCCGTGCTTGGCTGCCACTGCCACTGCCTTCGGTGCCTGGGTCGGTCGCTCGTCGCGCAGCTCGAGGCCGCCGCCGAAGATCGCCCAGTCACGGGACAGACCCGTCTCGAAGGAATCGGCGCCGCCGAGGCCAGTGAAGCCGGAGCCACTGACAACGGAGACATCGGTGCCCTGGAGACCCAGCCCGTTTTCGGCCAGCACGACCACGCCGCGCAGACGCGAGACGACGGTCGAGGTGCCACGGGTGCCGAACATCGAGGGAGCGCACACGGGCATGGCGAAAACGGTCTGGCCAGTCAGTTTGGTGATCGTCTTCGTGGTTTCCACTGTCTTCGCCTCCTCTCGGCGTCTCGCGGTGCCCAGTCCCCCGGGCCCCGGTGTTCGGATATTGGTCGGTCCTGCTGGTGATGCTGTGTGGAGCTGTGGTGGCCGGTAGGTCCTCACGGACCCGGCCGTGCTCGAACGGCACGCGGAAGTGGGCCTTCCACGGCCTTGCGATCTCGTCCCCTTGACCGCTCCGGCAGGCTATTGCGCGCGGCGTACGGGGCGCAAACTATTTTTCCGGCGAGTTCCGGAGTGATCTCCACGAGCGGCTCAGGCCGGCTCGGTCGGCTCCCCCACGAGCCCGTCCGCGGTCTCATCGGAGACCACGTCTACGAGCTCTTCCCCCGCGCACAACGAGAGCACAGCGGCGCCGTACTTGTCCAGTTTCATGGCGCCCACCCCGGAAATCCGGGACAGTTCGCGCTCGTCCGCCGGGACGTCCTCGGCGATCGCCATCAGGGTGGCGTCGGTGAACACCACGTAGGCGGGCGCGCCCTGCTTCTTCGCCTGGGCCGCGCGCCAGGCGCGCAGCCGCTCGTACAGGGCCTCGTCCATCGAGGAGGGGCAGCCCTCGCAGCGGCGCAGCTTGCGCTCGACCGCCTCGGTGAGGGTGCGGCCGCAGACCCGGCAGGTGACGGGGCCGCGCGGGGCGCGGCGGGAGGCCCGGGCCTCGCCGTGCTCGACGCCGCCGCGTCCGCCGCGGGATCCCGCGCGGGCGGTGCCGGAGCCGGGCCGCAGGCCGTCCAGGAAGCGGGTGGGGCGGCGGCTCGCGCGGCCGCCGGGGGAACGTGAGAGCGCCCAGGAGAGCATCAGGTGCTGCCGTGCGCGGGTCACGCCGACGTAGAGCAGCCGGCGCTCCTCCTCGACCTGCTCGTCGGTCTTGGCGTAGATGATCGGCAGGGTGCCCTCGCTGAGGCCGACGAGGAAGACGGCGTCCCACTCCAGGCCCTTGGCGGCGTGCAGCGATGCCAGGGTGACCCCCTCGACGGCCGGGGCGTGCTGGGCGGCGGCTCGGGCGTCGAGCTCGGCGACGTAGGCGGCGAGGTCGGTGCTCTCCCCCGCGCTGCGGCGGCCGGCCTCGAACTCCTCGGCGAGCCGGACGAGCGCGGCCAGCGACTCCCAGCGCTCGCGGACGGCGCCGGAGCCGGCCGGCGGGGTTGCGGTGAAGCCGCGGGTGGCGAGCACCGCGCGGACCTGGCCGGCGAGGTCGGGCTCGTCGGCGGTCAGCGGGTCGGACGCGGCCCGGGCGGCGCCCTTGAGCAGCACCCCGGCCTCGCGGACCTCGGGTCGTTCGAAGAACCGCTCCGCGCCCTTGAGCTGGTAGGGCAGGCCGAGGTCGGAGAGGGCCTGCTCGTAGACCTCGGACTGGCCGTTGGTGCGGAACAGCACGGCGATCTCGCTCGCCCGCACACCGCTGTCCAGCAGCTTGCGGATGCGGTGCGCGGTGGACTCCGCCTCGGTCGGCTCGTCCGGGTACTCGGCGTACTCGGGCTCGGGCCCGGCCTCGCGCTGCGAGACCAGCTCCAGCCGGTGCTGGGCGGCCTGGCCGCGGGCCTGGGCGAGCAGCCCGTTGGCCAGGTGCACCACCTGCGGGCTGGAGCGGTAGTCGCGCACCAGCTTCACCACGGTGGCGTCCGGGTGCCGGGTGCGGAAGTGCAGCAGGTACTCGGGGGTCGCGCCGGTGAAGGAGTAGATGGTCTGGCTGGCGTCGCCGACCACGCAGAGGCTGGCGCCGCCGGCCGTCCACTGGTCCAGCAGCCGTTGCTGGAGCGGGGAGACGTCCTGGTACTCGTCCACGGTGATGTGCCGGTACTGGGCGCGGACCCGCTCGGCGATCTCCGGCCGGTCCTCCAGGATGGCCGCGGTCAGCAGCAGCACGTCCTCGAAGTCGATCACGCCGCGGTCGCGCTTGGTCTGCTCGTACGTCGCGTAGACCCGGGCGATCTCGGCCGGGTCGCGCGGGGCCTCGCGGCCGGTCTTGGCAACGGCGGCCGGGTAGTCGTCCGGCACGATCTGGGTGACCTTGCACCACTCGATCTCGCCGGTGAGGTCGCGCAGCTCGGTGCGCTGCACCCGCAGGCCGGTGCGGGCGGCGGCCTCGGCGACCAGCTGGACCTTGCGCTCCAGCAGCCGCGGCACCTCGCCGCCGACCGCCCGCGGCCAGAAGTACTGGAGCTGGCGGAGCGCCGCCGAGTGGAAGGTGCGGGCCTGCACGCCGTCCGCGCCGAGCTGGCGGAGCCGGCCGCGCATCTCGCCCGCGGCCCGGGCGGTGAAGGTGACGGCGAGGACCTGCTGGGGCTGGTAGACGCCGCTGCGCACCCCGTAGGCGATCCGGTGGGTGATCGCCCGGGTCTTCCCGGTGCCGGCGCCCGCGAGCACGCAGACGGGCCCGGTGAGGGCGGTGGCGACGGCGCGCTGCTCGGGGTCGAGCCCGGCGAGCACCGCGTCGGCGCCGGCGGGGGCGGCGGCGTAGGAGCCGTACGGGTCGTACGGGCCGGACATGCCCGAGAGCTCTTCCTGCATGGCTACCATCCTCTCAGCCCGGCGGGCGGTGCGGACCGGACCGCACATCCTGGCAGCCGGCGGTGACAGCGGCCGGGTTCTCCACAGGCGTCCGCCCCGCGGCCGGCAGCAGCGGTACGACGATCGCTCCGCCGCCCGGCGTGTGGCCTTCCGCACGCGCCGGGCTCGTGCGGAATGACGGATGCGCGCCGTGCGTTGGGACCCCTGACCGTACGCCCCCTCTCCGAAGGAGCACGCCGCCATGTCCGGCACCGTCACGATGTACAGCACGACCTGGTGCGGCTACTGCAACCGCCTCAAGAGCCAGCTTGAGCGCGAGGGCATTTCCTACACCGAGATCAACATCGAGCTGGACCCGGCCTCGGCGAGCTTCGTGGAGTCGGTGAACAACGGCAACCAGACCGTGCCGACCGTGCTGGTCGAGCCGAAGAGCGGCGGCGAGCAGGTCGTGATGACCAACCCGAGCCTGCGCCAGGTCCAGGCGGCGCTGGCCGGCTGACGGCGCACCGGAACGCACCGCCGTTCCGAAGGCCCTGCACGGCCCCGGCGGAGGTCCTCCGCCGGGGCCGTGCCGCGTTCCGGTTCCGCCCCCCGAGGTCGACCGAGGACCGTCGGGGCGCCGGTGCGGGCGGGTCAGGGGACGCCGGCCGCCGCCCGGGCGGGCGCGTCGGTGCCGGCCTGCGCCGTCCCGAGTCCGTAGAGCAGCCGGCAGCGGTCGGCCGCGTACCGGGTCTCGACCACCCGGACGGGGCCGCGGGCGTCACTGGTGACCCGGGTCTGCACCAGCAGCGGCACCCCTGGGCCGACCTCGAACCAGGCGGCCTCCTCCGGCCCCGGCATCCGGGCCACCAGCCGGTCGGCCGCGGCGCACTCGCAGCGCCCGATCGCGGCGAGCACCGTCTCGTCGCCGCCGGGCACCGGTTCCGGCTCCATCAGCGGCGTCCCGGCGGCCAGGCCCGCCCGGTAGTGGCTCTCCTCGATCGAGTACGGCTCGCGGTCGGTGAGCCGGAGCTGCCGGCGGACCACCACGGCCTCCCCGGGCAGCATGCCCAGCAGCTCGGCGATGTCGGCCCGGGCGCGCACCACGAGCATCTCGAAGTCGCAGGTGAGCCGGCGGCCGGCGGCCCGGGCCTCCTCGGCGTAGACCTCGGAGGGGGCGGACAGGCAGTCCTGCGGGCCGGCGGTCTGCCGCGGCGGCCCGAAGGCCCGGTGGTCCAGCATCGGCTGCTGCTTCAGGTAGGTGCCCTTGCCCTGGAGACGGACCAGCCGCCCCTCGTTGACCAGGACGTCGACCGCGAGGCGCACGGTGTTCCGGGCCACGCCGTAGTGGTGCTCCAACTCGGTCTCGACGGGCAGCTGTGCCCCGCCCTGCCACTCACCGGACTCGATCCGGCGGCGCAGGTCGGCGGCGAGGCGCTGGTACTTGGGAGCGGGCACTCCGGCTCGGGGGATCGTCACACCGGTGAATGTAGTCAGCCGGGTTCCTGCATTTCAGGGAAACGGGCCAAGAACGCCGTCGAGAGGTTTCGACCGGGCGCGAACCGCGCACACGGGCGCACTCCGTCGCAGGTGGGCGCCGGTCCGAACGGCTTCGGTCGCACTTCGCACCGATATCGCCGCTTGAACGGAAGCCGGACGGAAGTCGGACGAAAGGCGGGCGGAACGCCGGCCGTGGTCGGGCGGCACGGACGAAAGAAAAGGGATTCCGAAGCAGAAAGGGGCGCGCAGACAATGTCCGCGCGCCCCTTTCCCGACGGTGGCCCGGGCTGCACCGGGCCGGGCCGGTGACCTACCAGCGGGCCGCCGCCGGCAGCGGTTCGCCGTACCAGAGCTCGACCAGGTGCCGGGCGATCGAGATCCCGGACGGCGGCAGGATCTCGCCCGCCGCCATGCCGGCGGCCAGCTCCTCGCGGGAGAACCAGCGCGCCTCGGCCAGCTCCTCGCCGTCCACGGTGATCGCGGTGCCGGCCGGGTCCGCCCGTCCGACGAAGCCCAGCATCAGGCTGGAGGGGAACGGCCAGGGCTGGCTCGCCACGTACTCGACGTCACTGACCCGCACGCCGGCCTCCTCGAAGACCTCGCGGGCGACCGCCTGCTCGATCGACTCGCCCGGCTCGACGAAGCCGGCCAGGGTGGACCAACGGCCCTCCGGCCAGATCGCCTGACGCCCCAGCAGGCAGCGGTCCCGGTCGTCGGTGATCAGCATGATCACCGCCGGGTCGGTCCGCGGGTAGTGCTCGGCCGCGCAGGAGGTGCACCGGCGGACGTGGCCGGCACCGGCCTTCTCGGTGCGGTGGCCGCAGCGCGAGCAGAAGCTGTGCAGCCGGTGCCAGTGCTCCAGGGCGACGGCGTGCACCAGCAGCCCGGCGTCCCGGTCGGAGAGCGCGGCGCCGACCTCGCGCAGCCCGGCCGGGCGGGCGTCGCCGTCCAGCCGGCCCGGCAGGCTCTCGCCGGCCAGCGCGAAGTAGGAGACGCCGTCGTCGTCGGTGCCGAGGTAGAAGCGGTCGCCGCCGTCCGGCGCCTCGAAGGAGGGCAGCAGGACGAGCTCGGTGCCCCGCTCGGTGTCGACCACGAAGGCCTCGCCGCCGGCGATCGGCAGCACCTTGGTGGTCGGGTGGCTCCAGGCCGCGGCCAGCCACGGCTCGTCGAACCGATGGTGCGCGGCACGGTCCACCCCGGCGCGGGCCAGGGCCAGGTGCCTGGTGTCAGACGCGCTGCTCAACTCGGTCCATCCCCGTTCGAAGTCGCATCTTCCGAATCGTCGTCACCCGGATCACGGCCGGGTCCCGGCCAGCTCGCCCCACAGGTACGCCGAGGTCTCGACGCCCTTGCGCAGCAGGTCCAGCTCCACCTTCTCGTTGACGGAGTGCCAGCCGTCCGAGGGCACCGAGATGCCCAGGAACAGCACCGGCGCCCCCAGCACGTCCTGCAGGTCCGCGGCGGGGCCGGAGCCGCCCTCCCGGGTGAACAGGACCTTCTGCTCGAAGGCCCGGCCCATCGCCCGGACGACCGCCTGCAGCGCCGGGTGGTCCAGCGGGGTCAGGCAGGGCCGGGTCGCACCGGGGAAGACGATCTCGTACCGGACGCCCTGGGGCACCTGCTCGGCGACCCAGGCGCGGACGGCCTCCCGGACCTTCTCCACCTCCTGCCCGGCGACCAGCCGGAAGGAGAGCTTCAGGTGCGCCTCGGAGGGCACGATGGTCTTGCCGCCGGGCCCGGTGTAGCCGCCCCAGATGCCGTTGACCTCGGCCGTCGGGCGGGCCCAGATCCGCTCCAGGGTGGAGTAGCCGGCCTCGCCCTGGGTTCCGTACGACTTGGCCACCCGCAGCCACTGCGCCTCGTCGAAGGGCAGCTCGGCGAAGAGCTCGCGCTCGCGGTCGGTCAGCTCGACCACGCCGTCGTAGAAGCCGGGGACGGCGACCCTGCGGTCGGCGTCGTGCAGAGCGGCGGCCAGCGAGGCGGCCACCTCGGCCGGGTTGGGCACCGCGCCGCCGAAGGAGCCGGAGTGGATGTCGGTGTCCGGGCCGAAGAAGTCGATCTGGCAGTCGGCCAGGCCGCGCATGCCGGTGCAGACGGTCGGCGTGGTCTCGGACCACATGCCGGTGTCCGAGATGACCACCACGTCGGCGGCGAGCCGCTCGGCCTCGCGGCGCACCAGGGCGGCGAAGTTCGGCGAGCCGGACTCCTCCTCGCCCTCGATCAGCAGCTTGAGGTTGACCGCGGGCGCGGTGCGGCCGGTGGCTGCGAGGTGGGCGCGCACCCCCAGCGTGTGGAAGAAGACCTGGCCCTTGTCGTCGGCCGCGCCGCGGGCGAACAGCTGCCGGCCGACCACGGTCGGGGTGAACGGCTCGGTCTCCCAGCCGTCCTCCTTCGCCGCGGGCTGCACGTCGTGGTGCCCGTAGACCAGGACGGTCGGCGCGGACGCCTCCCCGGACGGCCACTCGGCGAACACCGCCGGCAGCCCGTCGGTCTCCCACACCTCGGCCACCGGGAAGCCGGAGCCGCGCAGCGCGCCGGCCAGCCACTCGGCCGAGCGACGGACGTCGCCGGCCCGGTCCGGGTCGGCGGAGACGGAGGGAATGCTCAGCCAGTCGGAGAGTTCCCGCAGGAAGGCGGGCTCGTGCTCGTCGATGTAGGAGCGGACGACGCTGTCCGGGGTTTTCGTCATACGGACGACTTTAGTTCGCCCGGACGGGTGCGCGCCCCGCCCCGTCGACGCAGCCGCCCGTAACCTCGGTCACCTCCCGCGCCGGACGGGGCGGGAGGTGACCGAGGTGGGGGCGGGTCGCAGAGGACCCGCCGGTGCGGGCGGGTCAGGCGGCGCGGCGGCCGAGCACCAGCCGGGAGCGGGTGCACAGCATCGCCAGTCCCACGGCCAGCAGCGGCAGGCCGACCAGGGTGACCACGAGGTCCGTCCACGGGAAGGCGATCACCGCGTGGGCGGGCTTGATCATCCCGTACTGCGAGTCGTACAGCGCGGACGCCTCCATCTTGCGCAGCGCGACCGCCGGGATCACGCCGCAGACCGTGCCGAGGACGGTGCCCATCGCGGCGATCACCCCGCACTGGAAGCCGGAGAGCCGGCGCCGGATGCCGCCGGTGGCACCGACCGCGGCCAGGGTGGCCAGGTCGCGCTGCGAGTCGGCGGCGGCGAGGCCGGTCGCGATGCCGGCGGCGCCGAGGGCGACCAGGCCCGCGAAGCCGGTCAGGGCGAGGCCGGTCAGGGTCTGCTGCGAGCGGTAGCCGCGTTCCACCGTGACGCCGACGCCGTCGTCCAGCTTGGCCACCGCGTCGGACGCCTTCTGCTCCGCGCCGTCGGAGGGCGCCGTGGCGGGTCGCCAGACGCTGCCGGCCTGGCGGGTGCTCAGGCCGAGCCGCTTCGCGGTCTCCGGGCTGACCAGCGCCTGGGCGGCCGGCGTCTCCGGCTTGGTGTAGACGGCGTCGACCGTGACGTGGTGCACGGTCGGCCGGCCGGCCGGCGTCGGGTTGAGGACGTCCTCCTTGGTCTCCGTCTGCTCCACGGTCAGATCGAGGGTGATCTTCCCGTCCTTGATCAGCTTCCGGTCGAAGACCACCGCCCTGCCCGCGGCGAGCGCCTGCTCGGCGGCCTGGTCGGTCACCCCGAACATGTTGTGCAGCACGGTCGCGTCGCCGGCCGGGACGTAGCCGGCCATGCTGCCGTAGGTCGGCTCCTCGGCGCAGCGCGGGTCCTCGCGGAGGATCCGCTGGACCTGGTCGGTCGACATGCTCGCGCTCTCGACGTCAGGGTCCCGGACCGGGCAGCGCAGCTCCTTGGGGACGGACACCTCGACCCAGCCGCAGGACCGCTGCTGGCAGTTGGTGCCGTACTGGGTGGCCAGCGGGTCGGCGCGCGGGCCGAGGTCGGGGATGGACCGCTCCACGGCGGACCGCAGGGCGGTCAGGTCGGCCGGTGCGGAGCTCGGGCCCTGGTCCGCCATCAGCCGGACGGAGCCGGCGGGCAGTTCGGCCCGGTACTGCTGCCGCTGCTCCAGGTCGGAGCTCGCGGTGTAGATGCCGACCGCGACGGAGCCGGCGACCGCGGCCATCACGGCGGCGACCGCGGGAGCGGTGCGGCCCCGGTGGCGCACCGCGTCGCGCAGCGCGAGGCGGGGGCTGAGCGGCAGGTGGCGGCCGAGCCGGCCGAACAGGCCGACCAGCATCGGGGTGCAGGCGATCATGCCGAGTTCGGCGAGTGCCGAGCCGCCGAGCACGCCGAGGGTGCGGCCGGCGGCACCGGTGAAGGTGCCGAGCAGGGCGAGCGCGGCGCCGATGCCGACCGTCAGCAGGCCGACGACGGCGAGCCGGCGGCTCGGGGGCCGGACGGAGCCGCGGCCGGTGAGCGCCTCGACGACGTCCGTGCGGGCGGCCTGGAAGGCCGGGACGACCGCCGCGAGCAGGCCGGTGACCAGGCCGATCAGGGCGATGCAGAGCAGGTCGAGCGGCTGCAGGTCGAGGTGGCCGAAGCGCTGTCCGGCGACCTCCTCGGCCCACGGGCGGAGCACCGCGACCGTGGCGACGGCGAGGACGACACCGACCACGGCGCCGGCCAGGCCGAGCACCAGACCGCCGCCCAGCACCACGGCCCGGATGTGCGAGCGGTCCCCGCCGCCGGCGGCGAGCAGGCCGAGCTGGCGGCGCGAGCGGCGGGCGCCGACCGCGAAGGCGGGGCCGGCGAGCAGCACGATCTCCAGCAGCGCCATGCCGACGACGGTGCCGACGACGACCAGGCCGATCGTGTCGACGCCCCCGAAGCCGTGCTGGTCCATGTCGACGTAGTACGGCACCTGCGCGCGGGGCGGCGGGTCCATGAGGACGGTGCGGGAGGTCAGCCCGAGCCCGTAGTTGTTGAGCTCCAGCACCTTCGGCCAGTCGAGGACGGCCCCGTGCGGCAGCCGGACCAGCCAGCGCTCGCCGCCGAAGCGGTCGCTCTGGTCGGCGCCGCGGTTGGCGGCGCGCAGCGGGGCGACGAGTTCGCCGGGGCGGCCGATCAGGGTGACGGCCCGCAGCTCGCCGGGGAACTCGGCGACGGCGGTGATGTGGAACGGGGTGCCGTCCAGGCCGTGCAGCACCGTGCGGTCGCCCACGTTCAGCCCGGACTTGTCGAGGAAGGCCCGGGTGGCGGCGATCTCGTGCGCGCCGCTCGGGGCGCGGCCCTCGACGACGTTCAGCCGGCCGCGCCAGATCGGGTCGGTGAGGTCGGCCTCGGTGGTGTCGACGCCGAGGCGGCCCTCCTTGCTGGTGGCCGAGGCGTTCTCGCCCATCGGGAAGGGCACCAGCACGGTGCCGGCCGGCAGCAGCTCCTTGGCGAGCGTCACGGGGTCGGTCTTCGCGCTGCGGACCTGCTCGGCGGTGGGCTTCTTGCCCTCCCCCACCGGGGCGCCCCAGCCGCCGTCCTCGGCGTTCGGCGGCTGGAGCACGATCGTGCCGCGGCCGAAGGAGTGGAGCAGTCCGTCGGCCGAGCCCATCACGCGGACGGCCTGCTCGGCGGGCTCCAGCTCGCCGCTGCGGTACATCACGTCGGCGCCGGCCACACCGAGCACGGGCAGGGCGATCATGGCGAGGACGAGGGCGCTGCGGCCCTTGGCCCGGGTGGCGTCGCGGCGGGCTATCCGCAGGGCTGCGCGCCAGGATCGGAGGCTCACTCGCCGGGCCCCTTCACGCTGTTGGTGGCGGCGGCGACCAGCAGGCTCGCCGCGTCGCGGCTGACGCTCTGGTCGACCAGCCGGCCGTCGCGCAGGAAGACCACGCGGTCCGCCCAGGCGGCGTGCCGGGCCTCGTGGGTGACCATCATGGCGGCGGCGCCGGCGTCGCAGCGGGCGCGCAGCACGGCGAGGACGGCCTCGCCGGTGGTGGAGTCGAGGGCGCCGGTGGGCTCGTCGGCGAGGACGAGGCGGCGGTCGCCGATCAGGGCGCGGGCGATGGCGACGCGCTGCTGCTGGCCGCCGGACATGTCGTCGGGGAAGCGGTCGGCGAGCTCGGGGATGCCGAGTTCCTCCAGGGCGGCGAGCGCCTCGCGGCGGGCCGTCCGGCCGGAGACCCCGTCGAGCTCGCGCGGCAGGGCGATGTTCTCTGCGGCGGTGAGCGCCGGGATCAGGTTGTAGTCCTGGAAGACGTACCCGACCGAACGGCGCCGGACCTGGGCCTGCTGCTTGCGGGAGAGCTCGCCGAGCACGGCGCCCTCGACCAGCACCCGGCCGGAGGTCGGGCTGTCCAGCCCGCCGGCCAGCGTCAGCAGGGTGGACTTGCCGGAGCCGGAGGGGCCCATCACGGCGACCAGCTCGCCGGGGTGGACGACCAGCTCGACGCCGCGCAGGGCGTGCACCTCGGCGGCGCCGTGGCCGTGCACGCGGCTGACCTGGTCGAGGTGCAGCACGGGCGGCCGCGGTTCGGTGTGGGTGGTGCTCATGCTTCCCCCTGCTGTGGATGGGTCAGATGCGGGACCGGCGCGGCCGGCCCGTGGTACTGGCGGGCGGCGCGGGTGCGGGCGCCGGGGCGGAGCGGGCGGCCTGCTGGGCGAGACGGCTCTCGCAGTGGTCCAGCCAGCGGATCTCCGCCTCCGTCTGGAAGATCAGCTGCTCCAGGACGAGCAGCCAGGCGAGGTCGCTCTGCTGCTCACCGGCGTTGAGCGCCTGCGCCTTCAGCCGGGTGTAGTCCTGCAGGGCCTTCATGCTGTGCCGGCGCTGCGACTGCACCACGGCCTGGACGTCGACCCCGGGGACGCCCACGGCCATCGCCAGCTTGATCGCGAGTTCGTCGCGGGGCGGATTGGTCCGGGGCACCGGGGTGTCGAACCACTGGCGCAGTTCCGTGCGTCCTGCCTCGGTGACGGCGTAGAAGAGGTGGCCCTCGTCGTCCTCTCCGGCGGGCTCCACGAGCCCGTCGCGCTCCAGCCGCCCGAGCGTGGTGTACACCTGGCCGACGTTGAGCGGCCAGGTGGCGCCGGTGCGGGCCTCGAACTCGGAGCGCAGCTGGTAGCCGTACCGGGGGCCCTGGTCGAGGAGGGCGAGGAGACCATGACGGATCGACATACCGAGTATGTATACCCGGTATGCCCTGGAGCCTCAAGCCCCGCCGCCCCGACCGGGCGGTCCGGGGCCGGACAGCGGGTACGGTCGGGGATGTGAGCCAGCTGCGCATCGCCACCTTCAACCTGCTCCACGGTCAGCCGCTCGCCGCCGACGGGGCACCGCTGCCCTATCCGGCCGAGCCCGCCGCGCCGCTCGGCGACGCGATCGCCGAACTCGACGCCGACGTCCTCGCCCTGCAGGAGGTCGACCGCCACCAGGAGCGCTCCGGCCTGGTCGACCAGGCCGCCGTCGCCGCCAAGGCGATGGGCGCGGCCGACTGGCGCTTCGCCGCGGCCCTGCACGGCCGGCCCGCACCGCTCGCCGGCTGGCTGACCGACCCGGCGATGACCTCGCTGCAGGTCTACGGGCCCGCGGAGGTCGACACCGCCACCGGCCTGCCCTCCTACGGCACCGCGCTGCTGACCCGCCTTCCGGTCCGGCACTGGCGGGCCCGCCGGTTCGCCCCGGCACCGTTCGGACTGCCGCTGCGGGTCGCCGGGCGGCGCGGGCTGACCCCGGTGCCGGACGAGCCGCGGGCCGCGCTCGCCGCCGTGCTCGAAGGCCGGCACGGGCCGTTCACCGTGGTCGCCGCGCACCTGTCCTTCGTGCCCGGCTGGAACGTCTCGCAGCTGGCCGCGATCCGCCGCTGGATCGCCGACCTGCCCCGGCCCTACCTGGTGCTCGGCGACTTCAACCTGATCGGGGCCGTCCCGCGGACGGTGCTCGGCGGGGCCGCCGCACTGGACCGCACCACCGCACGGGACCGGGTCCGCGAGGCGCGGGCCGCCCGCCGCACCCGGCTCGAACAGGACGGGGGCCGGCGGCGCCGCGTCCGCGAGCCCCGCCCCCGTCCGCAGGGCTGGTACGACCTGGCGCGCACCCCCACCTACCCCTCCCACAAGCCGGCCGTGCAGTTCGACCACGTCCTCGCCGTCGGAGTCCCCCGCACCGCCGTCGGCCCCGCCGCGGCCCCCCGCACCACCGTCTCCGACCACCGCCCCCTCGTCGTCGAGGTCGACCTGTAGAAGGCGCCACCGCCTCAAGGGCAGTACCCGGGGGCGCGGGGAACTGCGCAGTCCGGGGGTGGCGCACCTGCCGACCAGGGCTCGCCCCTGGTTCGCACGGTGGCCCATATCCGAATTGCGCAGTTCCCCGCGCCCCTGAAGTGCCGCCCTGGGGTACTAGACCCGCCCCGAGCCCTTGGCGAGCATGGGGCGGCCGCCCTGGACGGGGAGGTGCGGGCCGACCGGCTCGTACTGGAGGAGGAGCATCGCCGCGTCGTCGCCGAGCTTGTGCCCGACGTGCCGGACGACGTCCTGGTGCAGGTTCCGCAGCACCTCGACCGGGGAGCCGGTGGCGCAGTGCGGCAGCCGGTCGGTGAGCGGGTAGAAGGCGCCGCCGCCGTCCCGGGCCTCGATCACGCCGTCGGTGTAGAGCAGCACCCGGTCGCCGGGCCGCAGCGGCAGCCGCTGCACCGGCGGGCGGACGTCCGCCGGGTCGAGGACGCCGAGCGGCGGGACGGGCTCGGCGGGCTCCAGCAGGGCGACGTCCTCGCCGGTGCGCAGCAGGACGGGTGCCGGGTGCCCGCAGTTGACGACCTCCGCGGTGCCGTCGGAGCGGATCCCGATCAGCACGAGGGTGACGAACTCCTCCTCGATGCCGGGGTGGTCGTTCTCGTGCAGGGCACGGTCGAGGCTGACGGCGAGCCAGCCGGCCACCCGGTCCAGCGAGGCCTCCTGGTGCGCGGCCTCGCGGAAGGCGCCGAGCACCGCGGCGGCGGTCTCCACGGCGGCGAGGCCCTTGCCGCGGACGTCGCCGACCACCGCACGCACCCCGTGCCGGGTGTTGACCACCTCGTAGAGGTCGCCGCCGATCGAGGCGTGCGCGTGCGCCGCCGCGTAGTGCACGGCGGCGCGGACGCTGCCGACCCGGTCGGGGACGGGCCGCAGCAGTACCCGGCGGGCGATCTCGGCCACCAGCTGGGCCTCCGCCAGGGCGAGCTCCTGACGGAGCCGCAGCGTGGTGGAGACCCAGCCGATGCCGGCGACCAGGGCGATCGCGAAGACGGTCGCGCTGTGCACCGACTCGCCGAGCACGTCGTTGTAGCCGGCCATCAGGAAGGCGGCCAGCTCGGTCAGCACGCCGATGAGCAGCGGGTACCAGGTGCGCCGGCTGACGACGGCGGCGAGCGCCGGGACGGCGGTGAGCGCGGGCTCGACCGTCACCTCGGTGTTGCTGAAGAAGTCCAGGGAGACCACCAGCGCCATGCCGATGAACGGCAGCGCCAGTGCGGTTCTCGGCCAGGTGCCCGTCACCGTGCCTGGGTCTGCCCCCGGGGTGGGCCCCGCGAGCCGGTCTCTGATCCATCCGGTCGCGCTCAACGTCGGTCTCTCCAGCAGAAGGTGGCCGGTGCCAGGGGACACCTGCAGTGATGACGGGGGGTCAGGGGTTTGCGGCCCCCGCATGCGGCCGGAGTACGGGGTTGACCGGTTACCGACCCCACAATAGGTGCGAAAAGTGCACAGTGCACAGATTTCGCACGATCCCGTGACGGCTTGAATGCTCTGCGTGACTCATTCTTCACTATTCCCGATCAGGAGCCTGGTCAACTCTTTTCGGTCAGGAAGTCCTGCGGGTCTGACGACCCGGCCGCTGCGGACGTAGAGGAACGCCGCACTGACCTGCTCGGGCTCGACGCCCGCCCGCTCCGCCCAGGCCAGCCGGTAGATGGCCAGCTGCAGCGGGTCCGCGGTCTCCTCCCGGTGGGTCTTCCAGTCGACCACCTCGTAGCGCCACGGGTGTGGTGACCCTGAGCCACCGTCACGCTCCCGGTAGACCGCGTCGATCCGGCCGCGCACCACGCGTCCCGCCAGCAGCAGCTGGAACGGCGCCTCGATCCGGTACGGCACCCGGTCCGCGTACGGGCTGCGCAGGAAGGCCTCCTTGAGCCGAGCGAGGTCGCGCTCGTCCTCGATACCGTCCTCCTCGGCGCCGGGCAGTGCGTCCGGCTCCAGGAGCAGCAGCTCCTCGGTCTCGAAACGGGACTGCACCCAGCTGTGGAAGCGCGTGCCACGGCGGGCGGCCGGCTGCGGCGGGCGCGGCATCGGCCGGGCCAGCTCCCGCGCGAAGCCGTCCGGGTCGGCGGCCAGCCGCATCACCTGCGAGGCGGAGAGCGAGGGGGGCAGCGGCACTTCGCGCACGGAGCGCCTGGCCCTGGCCAACTCGCCGAGCAGCGCGTCCAGGTCGCGGTCCCAGGAGGCGACCAGCCGGGCGTCCTCCGGCGCGATGTCCTCCGGCTCGGCCGGCGGCGCCCCGGCGAGCCGGTGCCGGACGACCTCGGCCACCCGGCGGCGGGCCTGCTGGGCGGCGGCGTCCAGCGGCAGCGGCCAGGGGGTCTCCAGGGAGCGGGCCAGCGCCGGGTTCTCCGCCTCCGGCAGCGGCTCCTGCGCCCACGCCTCGACCTCGCCGTTCCCGGGCAGCGCGCAGTGCTCGCGCAGTTCGACCAGGAAGTCCGACGGGCCGCGGCGGCGCTTCTGGTTCGGCCCCCACCAGTGCCCGGAGGCCAACAGCAGCTCCCGGGGGCGGGTGAAGGCGACGTAGCCGAGCCGCAGCTCCTCGACCGCCGAGTGGTGGGCCATCTCCTTCTTGAACAGGCCCATGCCCTTGGCCGTCCACGGCGGGTCACCGGGCAGCGTGTCGGCGTCGCCGCGCAGCGCGTGCGGCAGCACCCGGCGGGTGCTCGTCCAGCGCTCGCGGCCCTGGCCGGACGGGAAGCCGCCCTTCACCAGGCCCGGTACCGCGACGACGTCCCACTCCAGGCCCTTGGACTTGTGCGCGGTCAGCACCTTCACGGTGTCCTCGCCGCCGGGCAGTCCGGCGTCCAGCCCCCGCTCGTACTCCTGCGCCGCCCGCAGGAAGGCCAGGAAGGCGGAGAGCCCCGGGTCGCCGTCCAGGTCGGCGAAGCCGGCCGCGATGTCCAGGAAGCCGTGCAGCGTCTCCCGGCGGCGGGCGGCCAGCGCGTGCGGCGAGGCCGACAGTTCGACCTCCAGGCCGGTCACCGCCAGCACCCGGTGCAGCACGTCCATCAGCGGCTCGGCCAGGGCCCGCCGCAGCTCCCGGACCTCCCGCGCCAGCCGGGCGAAGCGCACCCGGGCGTCCGGCGAGAACGGCAGCTCGTCGGGCTGCTCCGCCTCCAGGAAGGTCTCCAGGGCGTCCGCCAGCGACACCACCTCGGTCGGGTCGGTGCCCGCCACCGCCGCGGCCAGCGCGTCGCCCTGCAGCCGCTCGGTGCGCACCAGTTCGGCGGCGCGGCGGCCCAGCAGCGCGAGGTCGCGGGGGCCGATCCGCCAGCGCGGTCCGATCAGCAGCCGCACCAGCGCGGCGTTCGCCGTCGGGTCCTGCAGCACCTCGCAGACCGCCACCAGGTCCGCGACCTCGGGCAACTGCAGCAGTCCGCCGAGGCCCACCACCTCGACCGGCACCTCACGGGCCACCAGCGCCGCGTGCACGTCGGGGAAGGCCGCACCGCCCCGGCAGAGCACCGCGATCCGGCCCGGCGCCGTCCCGGTGCGCACCAGGTGCGCGATCCGGTCGGCCAGCCAGTCGATCTCCTCGGCGTGCGTCGGCAGCAGCGCGCAGCGCACGAAGCCGTCCGCCTCCGCGCCCGGGGCGGGGCGCAGTGCCTCCACGCCCTCGTGCATGGCCCGCAGGTCGGCCGCGAGGTGGTTGGCGAAGGCCAGCAGCCGGCCGCCGCTGCGGCGGTTCTCGCTCAGCGAGTAGCGCGCGGCGGCGGTGCCGTCCTCGCGCGGGAAGTGCACCGGGAAGTCGTCCAGGTTCGCCACCGAGGCGCCGCGCCAGCCGTAGATCGCCTGGCACGGGTCGCCGACCGCCGTCACCGGGTGGCCGCCGCCGTCTTTGCCGTCCGCGCCGAACAGGCCGGCCAGCATCAGCCGCTGCGCCACCGAGGTGTCCTGGTACTCGTCGAGCAGCACCACCCGGTACTGCTCGCGCAGTAGTCGGCCCACCTCCGGCCGCTCCTGCGCCAGCCTGGCCGAGGCGGCTATCTGGTCGCCGAAGTCCATCAGGCCGCCGACCTGCTTGCGCCGCCGGTAGTCCTCCACCAGGTGCAGCAGCTCCTGGCGGGCCCGGGCGGCCTTCGGAACGGCCCGCAGGTCCTCGTTGGTCAGCTTCGCCGTCGCCAGGCCGTCCAGCAGTGCCTCGTCCCAGGCGCGCAGCTGCCCGGGCTGCACCAGGTGCTCGGCGAGTTCGGAGTCCAGCGCGATCAGGTCGGCGACCAGCGCCGAGAACGTGCCGGTGAGCGCCGGGAACGGGCCGCGGGCCGAGCGCAGCACCTTGGCCGCCAGCTGGAACCGGGTCGCGTCGGCGAGCAGCCGGACGTCGGGTTCTATGCCCAGGCGCAGGCCGTGCTCCTTCAGCAGCCGGCCGGCGAAGGCGTGGTACGTCGAGATCTCCGGCTCGCCGAGGGACTCGGTGTCGTCCGGGTCGAGGACGCGGGCGCGGAGGAGGGCGGTACGGACGCGCTCCGCGAGCTCCCCGGCCGCCTTGTTGGTGAAGGTCAGGCCGAGCACCTGCTCCGGCGCCACCGCCCCGGAGCCGACCAGCCACACCACCCGGGCGGCCATCACCGTCGTCTTGCCGGAGCCGGCACCGGCCACGATCACGGCGGGCTCCAGCGGGGCGCCGATGGCCTGCATCTGCTCGGCGTTGAACGGAATGCCGAGCAGTTCCTTCAACTGGCCGGGGTCATCGAGCACGGAACGCACCCCCCAACGCTAACCGGCTCCGCGGACAGAGCGGTCCACTGAGGGGCGCGGGGACAACCGCTCCGCCAAGTGGGGCATCCCCCTGGGGGCGGAATTGCGCAATTCGGATGCGGGCCACCGTACGGACCAGGGGCGATCCCTGATCTGTTTCGATCACCACTCCCGGACTGCGCAGGTCCCCCCGCCCCTGAGTGGTCACCCCGACCGGGGACTGCGCAGTTCCGCCCCCGGCCTTCGGCCGGGAGGTGCCCCCCAGCGCCCCCTGAGTGGCTCTCCCCTACTCGATCAGTTGGCGGCCGTCGCGTTGGGCGGAGCAGCTGCTGCGGAAGGTGCAGCGGGTGCAGCCGTCCCCCTGGGTGGGGACGAAGCGTTCGGCGAGGACGCGGCCGGCGGCGTCGGCGAGCAGGTTCTCGATCCAGGGTTCGCCGTCGGGCGGGGCCTGCTGCTGGACCTTGGGGGCCTCCTTGTCGGTCTTGCCGGGCTCGCGGAGGTGGACGAGTTCGGCCCCGCCGGAGGCGATCCCTTCGGGGACCCCGGGCAGGCCGTCGAGGGCGCCGTTGCGGACGGCGAGCTGGTAGACGGCGAGCTGCTTGTGGTCGGGGAGGGACTTCTCGGTGGGGATCTGCTTGCCGGTCTTGAAGTCGACGACGTAGGCGCGGCCGACGGCGTCCTGCTCGATCCGGTCCATGGAGCCGCGGATGCGGACGGCGACGCCGCCGACGGTGAGGGTGAGGTCGAAGCCGTGCTCGGTGGCGACGGTGGTGCGGCCGCGTTCGAGGACGTGCCAGTGCAGGAAGCGTTCGAGGGCGGCGCGGGCCTCGGTCTTCTCCTGGTGGGACTTCCAGGGGGCGTCGAAGGCGAGGGCGTCCCAGACGGTGTCGAGGCGTTCCATGAGGACGGCGAGGTCGGCGGGGGTGCGGCCGGAGCCGACCTCGTCGGCGAGGGCGTGCAGGACGTTGCCGAAGCCCTGGGCGGCGCTGGCGGTGCCGGCGGCCCGGACGTCCTTGTCGAGGAACCACTGGAGGGCGCAGCTGTCGAGCTGTTCGAGTCCGCTGCCGGAGAGCCGGACGGGGGTGTCCGGGGAGCGCAGCGGTTCGGGGGCGGCGGTCTGGTCGTGCAGGCCCCACCAGCGGTCGGGGTGGGCGGCGGGGACGAGCGGGGCGCCGTCCTCGTCGGCGGCCTCGGCGAGCCGGGCGAGGCGTTCGGCGGCGGCGCGGCGCAGTGCGGGCGAGCGGGCCGGGTCGACGGTGACGGCGCGGAGCTCGGCGACCAGGGCGGCGACGGCGAGCGGGCGGCGCGGGCGGTGGGTGATGTCGGCGACGGTGACCTGCGGGGTCCGGGAGCGGACCTTGCCGGTGCGCGGGTCGAGCTCCTCGCGGTAGAGCTCGCGCAGGAAGCGGGAGGGCTCGTCGCCGTCCTCGGCGGGGGCCTTGACGGCGGTGACGATCAGCCGGTCCTTGGCGCGGGTTGCGGCGGTGTAGAAGAGGCGGCGCTCCTCGCCGAGGAGGGCGGCCGGGGAGAGCGGTTCGGCGAGGCCGTCGCGGCCGATCCGGTCGGCCTCCAGCAGGGAGCCGCGGCGGCGGAGGTCGGGCCACAGGCCCTCCTGGACGCCGGCGACGACCACGAGACGCCACTCCAGGCCCTTGGAGCGGTGGGCGGTCATCAGCCGGACGGCCTCGGGGCGGACGGTGCGCACGGTGAGGGTGTCGGCGGCGATGTCCTGGGCCTCCAGTTCGGCCAGGAACTCGGGGGCGCTGCGGTGGCCGGCGGCCTGGTCCTCGGCCCGGGCGGCGGTCTCGAAGAGCGCGCAGATCGCGTCGAGGTCGCGGTCGGCGTTGCGGGCGGCGGCGCCGCCGCGCAGCGCGGCCCGTTCCAGGCGTTCGCGCCAGCGGCGGCTGCCGTCCCAGAGCAGCCAGAGGGCCTCCTCGGCGCTGCCGCCGCCGGCGAGCAGCTCGCGGACCTTGCGGAGCAGCATGCCGAGGTCGCGGGCGCGGCGGGCATGGGCCGGCTCCATGGCGACGAGCCGCTCGGGTTCGGCGAGGGCCTCGCGGATCAGCTCCTCGGCGGGGCGGACGGCGGTCTGCCCGCCGCTGTCGCGCAGGGCGACGCGCTCCTCCTCGCGCAGCGCGCGGCCGAGCCGGCGCAGGTCGGAGCCGTCGAGGCCGCCGAGCGGGCCGGTCAGCAGGGTGTGGGCGAGGTCGGGGGTGAGCCGGTCGACGGGGTCGGCGCAGGTGCGCAGGGCGAGCAGCAGCGGGGCGACGGCGGGTTCCTCGCGCAGCGGCAGGTCGTCGCCGTCGATCTCCAGCGGCACGCCGGCGGCGGAGAGGGCGCGCCGGACGCCGGGGATGGAGCGGGCGCCGGCCCGGACCAGGACGGCCATCTCGCCCCAGGGCACGCCGTCCTCCAGGTGGGCGCGGCGCAGCAGGTCGGCGATCGAGTCGAGTTCGGCGCCCGGGGTCGGGTAGGTGTACACCTCGACGCGGCCGCCCTCGCGGGAGGGCAGCAGGGCGCGGTGCTGGGCGAGCTTGTCGGCGGGCAGCCGGCCCATCGGCATCCGGCGGGCGAGTTCGCGGGTGGCGGCGAGCAGGACGGCGCCGGAGCGGCGGGAGACCCGCAGCACCCTGACGTCGGCGGGCCGGCCGTCGGCCTGCCGGAAGGTCCGGGGGAAGTCGAGGATGCCGTTGATGTCGGCGCCGCGGAAGGCGTAGATGGACTGGTCGGGGTCGCCGACCGCGACGAGGTCGCGGCCGTTGCCGGCGAGCCGGCGCAGCAGCCGGACCTGGGAGGGATCGGTGTCCTGGTACTCGTCGACGAAGACGACGTCGTAGCGGGCGGCGAGCCGGTCGGCGGCCTCGGGGCGTTCGGCGAGCAGGACGGCGCGGTGCACCAGCTCGGCGTAGTCGAGGACGCCGCGCAGGTCGAGCACGTCGAGGTAGTCGGCGAGGAAGTGGGCGGCGGCCGCCCAGTCGGGCCGCTGGACGCCCTCGGCGAAGCGGGCCAGTTCGTCCTCGCCGAGGCCGAGCTCGCGGCTGCGGGCGAGCACGGCGCGGACCTCGTCGGCGAAGCCACGGGTGGTGAGGCAGGCGCGCAGGTCGAGCGGCCAGGAGATCCGGCCGGTGCCGTCCCGGGCGTCCTCGGCGCCGCCGGCGAGCAGCTCGCGGACCATGACGTCCTGCTCGGGGCCGGAGAGCAGGCGCAGCGGCTCGGCGGCGTCCTCCGGCTCCTGGTGCTCGCGGAGCAGCGCGTAGCAGAAGGAGTGGAAGGTGGTGGCCTGCGGGGCGGCCCCGGCGGCGCCGATCCGGGCGGTCATCCGGTCGCGGAGCTCCATGGCCGCCTTGCGGCTGAAGGTGAGGACGAGGATGCGCTCGGGGTCGGTGCCGGCCGCGATCCGCCGGGCGACCGCCTCGACCAGGGTGGTGGTCTTGCCGGTGCCCGGTCCGGCGAGCACCAGCAGCGGCCCGCCGGCATGCTCGGCCACCGCCCGCTGGAACTCGTCCAGGGCGGGCGGGGCGGGCTGTGCGAGCGGGCTGCGCACCAGGCGGAAGGGGGAGGTCACTGCGGTCCAGGCGGTCGTGCGGCGGTCGTGCGGTGGAGCTGCGGTCCGGCGGTCGGGGCGTCGGGGACGGAGGCGGCCCCACCGAGCCTACGATCCTGCACCGACATGACCCGGCCGCGCACCCGGTTCGGCGGATCCGCCGGCCGGGGTCAGCCGCCGTCCCAGCGGGCCCGGCGCAGGTCGACCCGGGGTTCGCCGCCGACCTCGCGCAGCGGGGTGCCCTCGGCCCGGTACTCGGGCAGCGCCCGGTGCTCGTGACCGGGCAGCGGCCGGCCGTCCGCGCGGATCACCCGCCACCAGGGCACTCCGCCGCCGTACAGTGACATGACCCGGCCCACCTGGCGCGGGCCGCCCTGGCCGAGGTACTCGGCGACGTCCCCGTACGTCATGACCCGGCCGGGCGGGATGCGCTCCGTGAGGTCGAGCACGGCCTCGGCGAAGGGCGGCAGCCCGCCGCCGTCGGAAGTGGTGTCGTACTGCTGCGGCATTTCTCCCCATCCGGTCGATTCCTGGGCCCCGTGCGGGCGATCCGCCGCGCCCGATCAGGCCCCTGTCCCACACGAGGAGCCGCGGCATGGCAGCATCTTCGGGGCAGAGCGTGGGTGATACGAGGACAAGACCAGATGACCGGGACGGCAGACGTGAACGTGGACAAGGGCTCCGACGAGTCCGCCACCGACCGGTCTGCGGGGCCCGAACCCGAACCGCCGACAGTCTCGCCGCAGCGGCAGGCACCGGGCAAGGACGGGCACGACGCGCAGGACGGTCACCGGACGGAGGGTGAGCAGCCCACGCCCGAGGAGCCGACCGGCGAGCACCTGGCCGTCGACGAGCCGTTGCTCGCCGCCCGCGCCCACCGCCCGTCCGACCTGCTGCGCTTCCTGGCGGGCGTGCTCGGCATCATCGCGGTCTTCGTGCTCGCCCAGGTCGCCGTGTCGACCACCACCGGCATCGAGACGGACATCTCGTCCAACGCCGACAAGGTGCCCGGCATGCTGTCGACCATCGCGGCGCTGGGCTCCAGCGTGGCGGTGCTGGCGGTGCCGCTGGCCTTCGCGGTCGAGCGGCTGATCAAGCGGGACGGCCTGCGGGTCGCCGACGGCGTGCTCGCCTCGGTGCTGGCCTACGGCGTCTCGCTGGGCATCGACTGGTGGGTCGCGGCGGGCGCACCGCAGGCGATCCGGGACGCGCTGACCCAGGTGCCGCCCGGCGGCACCGAGACGCTCACCGACCCGGTGCACGGCTACCTCGCACCCGTGATCGCCTACATGACGGCCGTCGGCATGTCGAGCCGCCCGCGCTGGCGGGTGGCGCTGTGGGTGGTCGTCGTCCTCAGCGGCGCCACCGAGCTGATCAGCGGCTACACCACGCCGCTGTCGCTGCTGCTCACCGTGCTCATCGGCTGGTCGGTGGCGTACGGCACGCTGTACGCGATCGGCTCGCCGAACATCCGGCCCACCGGCAAGCACCTGATGATCGGCCTGCGCAAGGTCGGCTTCACCCCGTCCGGCGCGCACCGCGCCCCCGACGCTCCGGGCGAGACCCGCCGCTATCTGGTCACCCAGTACGAGGGCGCGCTGCTGGACGTCCACATCATCGACCGCGAGCAGCAGGCCTCCGGCTTCTTCTACCGCGCGTGGCGGCGGATAAGGCTGCGCTCGGTGGCGGTGCGCCGCAGCCCCCAGTCGCTGCGCCAGGCGCTGGAGCAGGAGGCGCTGATCGCCTACGCGGCCGCCGCCTCGGGTGCCCGTGCCCCGCAGCTGGTGGCCACCTCGGAGCTCGGCCCGGACGCCGCGATCCTGGTCTACGAGAACGTGGCCGGCCGCACCCTGGACGAGCTCGCCGACGACGAGATCGCCGACGACCTGATGGCCTCGCTCTGGGAGTCCGTCGCCGCCCTCCACGAGCGCCGGATCGCGCACCGCCGCCTCACCGGCGAGTCCCTGCTGGTCGTCGACGAGAAGACCGGCTGCCTGGTGAACCTCTCCGGCGGCGACATCGCGGCCGGCGACCTGACGCTGCGCATCGACATCGCCCAGCTGCTCACCACCTTCGCGCTGCGGGTCGGCCCCGAGCGCTCGGTGGACGTCGCCAACCGGGTGCTCGGCGCCGACCGGGTGGCCTCCGCGCTGCCGCTGCTGCAGCCGGTCGGTCTCAGCCGCTCCACCCGGATCGACCTGCAGCGGATGACCAAGGAGCGCAAGGCCGCCGCGCAGGCGCTCGCCCTGGAGCAGGTGGCCGCCGGCGAGCGCACCCAGCAGCAGGCCGAGGAGGACATCGCGGCGGCCGGCGAGGACCTGCTCAGCCGGATCCGCCGGCAGATCCTGCAGATCGCCCCGGAGGCACCGCTCGCCCCGGCCAAGCTGGAACGGCTCAAGCCGAAGACCCTGATCATGGTCATCGCGCTGACCTTCGCCGCCTACCTGGCGCTGACCACGATCCAGCCCGGCCAGCTCAAGCTCTCCCAGATGGACTGGGGCTGGGCCGCCGCCGCGCTGGCCGCGGCGGCCGCGACCTACGGCGCCGCGGCGATGAGCCTCACCGGCTTCGTCCCGGAGCGGCTGCCCTTCGGCCGGACGGTCGCCGCCCAGCTCGCGGGCTCCTTCGTGAAGCTGGTCGCGCCGGCCGCGATCGGCGGCATCGCGCTCAACACCCGCTACCTGCAGAAGGCCGGGATCCGCTCCGGCCAGGCGGTCGCCAGCGTCGGCGCCTCGCAGCTGGCCGGCCTCGGCGGTCACCTGCTGCTGCTGTTCAGCTTCGGCCTGATCACCGGGACGCAGAAGAACGGCGACCTCGGCGCCTCCCGTGCGGTGATCATCGGTGTGCTGTCGGCCGCGGTGCTGGCGCTCGTCGTGGCGGCCGTGGCACCGCTGCGCCGCTTCGTGGTGACCCGCGTCCGCTCGCTGTTCTTCGGCGTCGTCCCGCGGATGCTCGACCTGATGCAGACACCCAGCAAGCTGGTCACCGGCTTCGGCGGCATCCTGCTGCTGACCCTGTCGTTCACGGCCTGCCTGTACGCCTCGGTGAGGGCCTTCGGCGGCGAGATGAGCTACTCGGCGGTGGCCGTGGTCTTCCTGACCGCGAACGCGGCCGGATCGGCGATCCCCACCCCGGGCGGCATCGGCCCGGTCGAGATCGCGCTGATCGGTGCGCTGACGGTCGGCAACGTGCCGCCGTCCGCGGCCACCCCCGCGGTGTTCCTCTACCGCCTGCTGACCTTCTGGCTGCCGGTGCTGCCCGGCTGGATCTCGTACAACGTGCTGCAGCGCAGGGGCGCGCTGTAGCCGCCCCGCACATGCGGAAGGGCCCGCCCGGCGTGCTGCCGGGCGGGCCCTTCCGTCGGGTCCGGACTAGTAGACCGGCTTCTCGGGCTCGATCTGGTTGACCCAGCCGATCACGCCGCCGCCCAGGTGGACGGCGTCGGAGAAGCCCGCCGACTTGAGGACGGCCAGCACCTCGGCCGAGCGGACGCCCGTCTTGCAGTGCAGCACGATCTTCTTGTCCTGCGGCATCCGCTCCAGCGCGGTGCCCATCAGGAACTCGCCCTTGGGGATCAGCGTCGCGCCGGGGATGTTGACGATCTCGTACTCGTTCGGCTCGCGGACGTCGACCAGGAAGATGTTCTCCTCGTCGTCCAGCCACTCCTTGAGCTGCTTGGAGGTGATGGTGGAGCCCGCGGCCGCGGCCTGCGCCTCCTCCGACACGACGCCGCAGAAGGCCTCGTAGTCGATCAGCTCGGTGACGGTCGGGTTGTCGCCGCAGAGCGCGCAGTTCGGGTCCTTGCGGACCTTCACCGAGCGGTACTGCATCTCCAGGGCGTCGTAGATCATCAGACGGCCGACCAGCGGCTCGCCGACACCGGCGAGCAGCTTGATGGCCTCGGTGACCTGGATCGAACCGATCGAGGCGCAGAGCACGCCCAGCACGCCGCCCTCGGCGCAGGAGGGGACCATGCCCGGCGGCGGGGCCTCCGGGTACAGGCAGCGGTAGCAGGGGCCGTGCTCGGCCCAGAACACGCTGGCCTGGCCGTCGAAGCGGTAGATCGAACCCCAGACGTACGGCTTGCCGAGCAGCACCGCGGCGTCGTTCACCAGGTAGCGGGTGGCGAAGTTGTCGGTGCCGTCCACGATCAGGTCGTAGCCGGAGAAGATCTCCATGACGTTGGAGTTGTCGAGCCGGTCCTCGTGCAGGATCACGTCGACGTAGGGGTTGATCTCCTTCACCGAGTCGCGGGCGGACTCGGCCTTGGAGCGGCCCACGTCGGACTGGCCGTGGATGATCTGGCGCTGCAGGTTCGACTCGTCCACCGTGTCGAACTCGACGATGCCGAGGGTGCCGACACCCGCCGCGGCCAGGTACATCAGCGCGGGCGAACCGAGGCCGCCCGCGCCGACGCAGAGCACCTTCGCGTTCTTCAGCCGCTTCTGCCCGTCCATGCCCACGTCGGGGATGATCAGGTGGCGGGAGTACCGGCGGACCTCGTCGACGGTGAGCTCGGCGGCCGGCTCGACCAGGGGTGGCAGCGACACGGGGACTCCGATGGTCGTCAGTTCATAAGGCTTTGCTGTGCCAACAGTGTCACGTGCCGCTGCTATTCCGAGACAGCAGGTCCGTCATGTGAGATGGCCGACACCGGATGCCGAGACTGCCGACTTCTCCCGCGATGCCGCTGGTCACACGGCATCCGGCGGCCTGCGGACGGGTCAGACCCGGCAGGCCGTTTCCAGCCAGACGTCGCCAAGGGACTCCTCCAACGGCACCTGGGTCCGCCATCCGAGACGGTCGCGCGCGGTCCGGACGTCCGCCTGGCGCCACGGCACCGGCTCCGGCAGCGGCCGCGGCTCGCCCACCCGGTGGTGCTCCCCGCCCTGGCTCGGCACCAGCGCCGGGCGGCCGTCCTCGGCCACGATCCCCTCGAAACCCGAGGCCCGGACGAGCAGGTGCGCCGCGTCCCGGGCCCGCACCGCGTGCCCGCTGCCGATGTTGATCACCCCGGTGGCGGCCGACACCGCGGCCGCCTGGACGGCCCGGGCGACGTCCCGGACGTCGACGAAATCCCGGTATCCGGACAGGTCCGGCATTCGCACCTGCAACTCGTCGTGGACGAGCGCCCGGCGCAGGCCGTCCGCCAGCCGTCCGAACAGCGAGGCCGGCGGCGCGCCCGGGCCCACCACATCGAAGACCCGCAGCACGGCCGCGTCCAGCCCGGAGGCCAGCACCAGCTCGGTGCCCGCCAGCTTGGACACGCCGTACGGCCCGACCGGCCGGGGCTCGGTGCCTTCGCCGATCGGCGCGCCCGGCTGCATCGGCCCGTACTCGGCGGCCGAGCCGATGTGCACCAGCCGGGCGGGCTCGCGGCTGCGCCGGATCGCCTCGCAGACGGTGGCCACCGCCAGGGTGTTGGAGCGGATCAGCGTCCGCGAGCTGCCGTAGGTGGCGCCCGCGCAGTTGATCACCACCTGCGGGGCGACCGCGTCCAGGAACCGGGACAGCGCACCGGGGCTGCCCGCGGTCAGGTCGAAGCGGATGTCGGCCGAGTCCCGCCGGCCGAGCACGGTGACCTGCAGATCGGGCTCGGTGAGCAGGCGGTCGGCGACCCGGCGGCCGATGAAGCCGTCGGCGCCCAGCAGCAGCACCCTCATCGGGGGTGTCCTTCCACGAGGCCCGGCCGCGGGGGCCGGGCGGGACTACGGAATGCGTACGGATTGCGCGCGAACGGGCCCGGTCAGTCCTCCGGCGGGCCGCCTTCGGACTCCGCGCAGCCGGTCCGCGGGTCGACGAGGACCAGCCAGGTGTACGGCGCCAGCAGCGCCGCGGCCGCGGCGCACAGCACCAGGTGTGGTGCCGGCCCGGTGGCCGCGAGCAGCGCCAGCACGGCGCCGACCGCGGCCGGGGCGGCCACCGCCACCACCGTGCGGCCGCTGCGCAGCAGCACTGCGGCGAGCAGCAGCAGGACGGCGAGCAGGGCCTGTACCCCTCCGGCCGCGGCCGGTACGTCCGCCGCCGCGGGCAGCAGGGCGGCGAGGGTGCCCGCACCGGCGAGCTGGGCGGCGACCGCGACCGGCAGCAGCGG
>NZ_JAHTIK010000001.1:3374824-3382594 GCF_025655475.1 Kitasatospora sp. DSM 101779
CGAGCAGCGCGGCCGGGACGGCCGCGACCGGGCCGACCACCTGGGCCAGCCAGGGCACCGCGGCCAGCATCCCGGCCGCGGGCAGGTGCAGGGCGGCGGTGCCGAGCGCGCGGGCGGCGTCCGGCAGCCAGGGGGCGGGGGGCGCGGCCGGGGCGGGCGGCTCCGGGCGGCGCTCCACCCGGGCGTACATCTCCTCGGCGAGCGCGAAGACGTCGGCGTGCCGGTAGCGGGCCACGGCGGTGTCGGAGAGCCCGGCGTCCTCCAGGCCCGCGGCGATGTCCAGCGGGTCGGCGGCCTGTTCGCAGAGCCGGCGGTGTTCGGCCATCAGCGCCCGGACGGGGTCGCCGGGGCGGGCGTCGGGAGGTGCCGGGGGGCGGCCGGGGCGGCTCATCGGCTCGCCTCCGCGAGCGCGCCGGGCTCGGTCCGGCCGCCGGCCGGTACGGGACCGTCCAGGGCGGCGCCGTCCGGGGGCCCGGAAGGACCGCCCTCCGACGTCGGGGTTTCGCGTCGGATCTGCGGCGCGGGGACGGGGGCTCCGGCGACCCAGTACTCGGCGGGACGGGCGAAGGGCCGCATCCGCTCGGCGGCGGCCGGGAAGGCCGGCCAGCGGGAGACCAGCTCCAGGTAGATCTCGCGGAAGGCCGCGGCCTCCGGCTCCAGGGCGAAGCGCTCCTGGGCGCGCAGCCGGCCGGCGAGCCCGAGCCGGGCGCGCCGCTCCTCGTCGGTGAGCAGGGCGAGGCAGGCGTCGGCGAGGGCGCGCGGGCTGCGCGGCGGCACGACGAGACCGGACGGGCCGAGTACCTCGGGGACGATCCCGACCTCGGTGGCGATCACCGCGCGGCCGCTGAGCATGGCGTCGGCGAGCAGTCGCGGGCTGCGCTGGGAGAGCGCGGTGAAGACGACCGCGCTGCCGGCCGCCCAGGCGTCGGCGGTGGCGGGCGGACGGCCGGCGAAGTCGACCGCCGCGTCGATGCCGAGCCGGCGGGCGATGGCGCGGCAGTGCGCCAGGTAGCCGGGGGCGGCCTCCTCGCCGTACATCCGCAGCCGGGCGGCGGGCAGGTCGGCGCGGACCCGGGCGAAGGCGTGCAGCATCAACTCCGGGTCGCGGCCGGGCTCCAGGGCGCCCGCCCAGACCAGGGTGGGACGCTCCGGCTCGGTGCCGGCCGGCTCACGGCCGGCCTCCGGGGTCGACTCGTGGACGACCCGGATGCGCTCCGGGTCGGCTCCGCAGCGCTCCTGCCAGCGCCGGTCGTAGCCGCTGCCGGGGGTGAGCACGGCGGCCTGCCGGTAGGTCTCGGCGGTGAGCTGCCGGAAGAAGGCCAGCAGCAGGGCGCGCACCGGCCAGCGGTACGGGGCGGTGCGGTAGCCGCGGTACTGCTCGCGCAGGTGCAGGCCGTGCTCGGTGAGGACGAAGGGCACGCCGTGCAGGTGCTTGGCGACCAGGGCGGGCAGCACGGCGGGGCCGCCGCCCGCGACGTGGCAGAGGTCGGCGGAGCCGAGGCCGCTCGGGCCGGTGCCGTACCAGGGGGCGGAGAGCGGGCGGAGCAGCTGCTCCAGCAGGTCGCCGGCGACCAGGACGTCGCGGACCAGCGGCTGGCCGGCGGCGGTCTCGGCGCCGGGGGCCCGCCAGACCCGCTCCAGGGTGCGGTGGGCCTGGCCGGAGGCGAGGAAGGCGGGCAACGCGCCGTCCTCGCGGGCGAGTTCGGCGAGGCGGTAGAGCGCGGGGCCGAAGCGGGCCCGCTCGGCGGGGTGGACCAGGGACCGGACGAGGTCCTCGTAGGCGGCGCAGTAGGAGCGGCGGCGGTGCGAGAGGGGCCGTCTGCCCGCCGGGCGGCGGCCCCATATCGGCAGCTCGTGGACGGCGAGCAGGCCGCGCGGGGGCGTGCCGGCGAGGTCGGCGCCGCCCCCGGAGCCGAGCAGGTAGAGCTGGAACTCGTGCTCGGCCAGCGCGCCGGCGAGTCGGCCGCACCAGCCCCCTCCCGTGCGCTGGGCGACGGAGAGGTTGCCCTCGGTGAGCAGAGCGATGCGCACGACGACCTCCGGAACGGTGCGATGGACCTGGATTCGACGACGAGACAGGGAGCCTGATCACCCGGTGGCGGCGATGCTCGGGAAGTCGGCGGCGGCACCCCCGGCCCGCCGTACGGCCGGCGCCGGCCGCTGGGGGCCCGGTGCCGGACGCCTCTCCCCCACACCTGTTCGGTCCGACAGCACGAAGGTAGAGCGGATCGCCGACAACTCCCGGAGCGCCCGCCGCCATGCCACCTGATTGAGTGAAAGGCCGTGACCTGTCGCCGCCGGGCGCGTTGTGCGGGGCGTTCGGAGGTGTCTCGCGCGCCCGCGCGCGACGTCGTTCCCGGCTCCGAGCGGCCGGGTGCCGGTCCGCTGCCGGTCAGCTGCCGGCCCGGTCCGAGGCCGTGGAGGTCGCCGGAGCCGCCGAGGCCGTGGAGGTCGCCGGCGTCGTCGAATCCCGGCCCGTCAGACCTCGGCGAGCAGCTCGCGGACGGCCCGGGCGACCTGCTGCGGGTGCTCCATCATCGCGACGTGACCGGAGTCGGGCAGCACCAGCAGGCGCGCGTCGGGGAAGGCCTCGCAGGCCCGCTTCGCGGAGCGGTACGAGACCAGCTTGTCCCGCAGGCCGTACACCAGCAGCACCGGCGCCTTGACGTGCGCGGCCTGCCGCCACAGCGCCTGCTCGCCGCGCTCGGTGTAGGCGGAGACGATGCCGCGGGCCGAGCCGATGCTGGCCTGCAGCGCGTACGGCAGGCCGAGGCGGCGCCGGTACTCGGCGACCGCGCGCTCCCGGCGGTCCGCGGGGATGCCGTCGACGTCGGCGTAGACCAGGCGCAGCAGCTCGTCGGTGGCCTGTTCGGCGCTCTTGCCGTGGGTGGCGGCGCGGCGGCGCAGCAGCGCGGGCACGCCGGGGACGGCGAGCGCCGCGGTCGGCCAGGCGCTGACCTGCGGGGGCAGCTCGGGGAGGGCCGGGGAGATCAGGGTGAGGCTGCGCACCAGGTCGGGGCGGAGGGCGGCGAGCCGGACGGAGACGGCGCCGCCCAGCGAGTTGCCGAACAGGTGGACGGGCCCGCGGCCGGTCTTCTCCAGGTACCCGATCACCGCGCGGACGTGGCCGCTGACGGTGAGGTTGCCGTCCTGCGGCGGCGCGGACCAGCCGAAGCCGGGGAGGTCGATCGCCTCGCCGGAGACCTCGCCGGCCAGCTCGGCCATGAGGTCCGACCAGTTGTCGGCGGAGCCGCCGAGGCCGTGCACGAAGAGCGCGGGCGGCAGGCCGTCCGACGCCGCGGGGACGCGCGGTCCGACCGCGAGCACCGCGCCCGGCACCTCGACCGTGCGGTGGGGCCCGGGCTCGCTCTGCACCTGCTGATCAGCGCTCATGGAGGACGATCGTAGTGAGCGCAGGTGCCGTTTCCCCAGTACCCCGGCCCGTCTCACCCTGTGGACGGGGCGCACGCGGGTCGTATTGTGGGCTCCCGACAAGCCGATTTCTGCGCTTTACTCGGCTTTCCCAGGCGCAGATCCGGTTACCGAAAAGTAGACTCGGGGCCTGCCGGAGACGCCCAGATCGTGAAGTGAGGACCGCCGTGACGGCCATCCAGGAGGCGCAGGAGCGTCCGCGCGGTGCCCGACTGCCGCGAAGCGCCCGCCGTGAACAGCTGCTCGGAGCCGCTCAGGAGGTGTTCGTCGCGCAGGGCTACCACGCCGCCGCGATGGACGACATCGCCGACCGGGCCGGCGTCAGCAAGCCGGTGCTGTACCAGCACTTCCCCGGCAAGCTGGAGCTCTACCTCGCGCTGCTGGACAAGCACTGCGACGCCCTCGTCGACGCCACCCGCGAGGCGCTCGAGGCGACCACCGACAACAAGCAGCGCGTCGCCGCGACCATGGAGGCGTACTTCCACTACGTCTCCAGCGAGTCGGGCGCGTTCCGGCTGGTCTTCGAGTCGGACCTGACCAACGAGCCGGCCGTCCGCGAGCGGGTGGAGCGCGCCTCCGACCTGAGCGCGACGCTGGTCAGCAAGGTCATCGCGGAGGACACCGACCTGCCGGAGGCCGAGGCCAAGCTGCTGGCCGCGGGCGTCTGCGGGCTGGCCCAGATCACCGCGCGCTACTGGCTGTCGCAGGGGCGGGAGATCCCGCGCGACGAGGCCGTCCGGCTGGTCGCCAGCCTGGCCTGGCGCGGGCTGAAGGGCTTCCCGATGCACGCCGAGGCCGGCGAGCGCCCGGCGTCCGCCGAGTAGCGATCCCGCGAGCTTCGCCGTACTGCCCGGCCGGTGCTCTAAGGTGAAGCCGTACGGCGCGGCGATCTCGGACGCCTGTTCGAACAACGCGCGTGGATGGCTGCAACCCGGAGGGACGGAAGCCGTGGAGGTCAAGATCGGCGTGCAGAACGCGCCCCGAGAGATCGTTCTCGAGAGCCCGCAGACTGCCGACGAGGTCGAGGGCGCCATCGCCAAGGCTCTGGAGGGCACCTCCAAGCTGCTCGTGCTGGCCGACGAGCACGGCCGCCGCGTGATCGTCCCGGCCGAGCGCCTGGCGTACGTGGAGATCGGCGAGCCCAGCGTCCGCAAGGTCGGGTTCGGCACGCTCTGAGCCGCAAGCGCCGCCCGCAGGGCCTCGAGCGCCCCGTCCTCCCGGTGAGGACGGGGCGCTTCGCCGTTCCCGGGCGGATCCGGCCGTCCCGGCCGGCCGGGCCGCGGCCGGGAGGGGGAGATCGCCCGCCGAGCGCGTACGCACCGGCGGCCCCGGGTATGGGCCGGGTCAGGCACAAGCCACGACCCCGGGAGGCCGCCCGTGCTGGTGGAGACGATCGCCTACGTGCTCATCGGCCTGGCCGTCGGGGCCGGCGTGCTGGCCCTGCTGCCCGAGTACTTCCCGGCGGCCCGCACCCTGACGGTCTCCACCGCCGTGGTCGCGGCCCTGCTCGCCGGGCTGATCGCCCGCTACGCCCTGGACGGGCAGGCGCCCGGTGCCTCGCTGGCCCTCAGCGCGGTC
Source organism: Kitasatospora sp. DSM 101779 (assembly GCF_025655475.1). Taxonomy (GTDB): domain Bacteria; phylum Actinomycetota; class Actinomycetes; order Streptomycetales; family Streptomycetaceae; genus Kitasatospora. Next base: position 3,379,835 of record NZ_JAHTIK010000001.1, read on the forward strand.
TGCTCGGCCCTGCTGGTCTCCGTCCTGGCCCGGCCCGACCTGGTCGACCGCGCCGGCGGACGGCGCCCGGGCCGCCACCGCCCGGCCTGAAGGCGCCGCCGGACGCGGGGTGGAACCACCGGCGACCGGGACACCGACCGCGGGGAGCCCGGCTAGGACGCGAGGCCGAGGGCCGCCATCCGCCGGGTGTGTGCCTCGGTGATCCGGGTGAACATCTTGCCGACCTCGACCAGGTCGAAGCCCTTCACGCCGGATCCGCCGACCAGCAGGTTCGACAGCGCGTCGCGCTCGGCCACCACCCGCTGGGCCTGGCTGAGCGCCTCGCCCATCAGCCGGCGGCCCCACAGCGCCAGGCGTCCGCCGACCCGCGGGTCCTCCTCGATGGCCTGCCGCACCCGCTCCACCGCGAACTCGGCGTGCCCGGTGTCGGCCATCACCTTCAGCACCAGGTCACGGGTGTCGTCGTCCAGCCGGACGGCCACCTCGCGGTAGAAGTCGGTGGCGATCGCGTCGCCGACGTACGCCTTGACCAGGCCCTCCAGCCAGTCGGACGGGGCGGTCAGCCGGTGGAAGGCCTCCAGCGGCTCGACGAACGGGGTCATCACCTCGGTCGGGTCCGCCCCGACCTCGGCCAGCCGGTCGTGCAGCTGCTGGTAGTGCTGGAACTCGGCGGAGGCCATCCGGGCCAGCGCGGCCTTGTCGACCAGCCCGGGCGCGAACTTCGCGTCCTCCGCCAGCCGCTCGAACGCGCTCAGCTCGCCGTACGCGAGCGCACCGAGCAGGTCTAGCACCGCGGCCCGGTAGCCCGGGTCCGCCGCGCAGGACGCCCAGTCGCCGATCGAGGTGGTCGCGCCGATCGAGGTGACATCGCCAGATTCCTGAGACTCCATGGCTCGCCACCCTAGCCGGGCCGGTCGGGAACGGAGTAAGGCGCGTCACGTGTTCGAGTCGTCGCGCCCCTGTATGGTGGTAGCGAGGCCTGGTGTGATCGCGCGGCCCGCCACAGGTGGCAGGCCGCGCAGACGTGCACAGCACCGACACGCACCCGGCACTCACGTACGCGGATGCCCGGTCGGAGAGCCGATCGGCTCCGACCTTGGCCCGGACTTCGGGCCCAGGCACCGCATCAGTGGCCGAGCGAGGGCCGCCGCGGACCGCGCCCCCGGCGCAGGTCCCGCGCCAGCCCCTCACGGGAATCCTCCCCGGCGCCGCCGACGACGCCCCGCGACGGGGCGCCGGCCGGCCGCCCAGGGGCGGGCGCGGTTGTGCGTCCCCCACGCAGTGACGGGCCTCCGGCCCGAACGCGCGGGGACGCCCGCTGCACCTGACTCGCTCTCGGCCCCCACCATGGAAGAGGCAGCACCCTGTCCACCACCGAAACCCCCAAGACCACCTTCCGGGACCTGGGCATCCTCCCGGAGACCGCCGAGGCCCTCGAGTCCGTCGGCATCGTCCACCCCTTCCCGATCCAGGAGATGACCCTGCCGGTCGCGCTGACCGGCCACGACGTCATCGGCCAGGCCAAGACGGGCACCGGCAAGACCCTCGGCTTCGGCCTCCCGCTCATCGAGCGGGTGGTCGTGCGCGCCGACGTGGACGCCGGCCGCGCGGCCGAGGACGACCTCTCCGAGAGCCCGCAGGCGCTCATCGTGGTGCCCACCCGCGAGCTGTGCACCCAGGTCACCAACGACCTGCAGACCGCCGGCAAGGTCCGCAACGTCCGCGTCCTCGCGGTCTACGGCGGCCGCGCGTACGAGCCCCAGGTCGAGGCGCTGCAGAAGGGCGTCGACATCGTCGTCGGCACCCCCGGCCGCCTGCTCGACCTCGCCGGCCAGCGCAAGCTGGACCTCTCCAAGGTCCGTGCGCTGGTGCTCGACGAGGCCGACGAGATGCTCGACCTGGGCTTCCTCCCCGACGTCGAGAAGATCATCACCATGCTGCCGGCCAAGCGGCAGACCCTGCTCTTCTCGGCCACCATGCCCGGCCAGGTGATCAGCCTCGCCCGCCGGTACATGAGCCAGCCGACCCACATCCGGGCCGCCGCTCCGGACGACACCGGCGCCACCGTCGCCAACATCGAGCAGCACATCTTCCGTGCCCACTCGCTCGACAAGGTGGAGATGGTCTCGCGCATCCTGCAGGCCGAGGGCCGCGGGCTGGCGATGATCTTCTGCCGGACCAAGCGCACCGCCGCCGACGTCGCCGAGCAGCTCACCAAGCGGGGCTTCGCCGCCGGCGCCGTCCACGGCGACCTCGGCCAGGGCGCCCGCGAGCAGGCCCTGCGGGCCTTCCGCAACGGCAAGGTCGACGTGCTGGTCTGCACCGACGTCGCCGCCCGCGGCATCGACGTCGAGGGCGTCACCCACGTCATCAACTACCAGTGCACCGACGACGAGAAGACCTACCTGCACCGCATCGGCCGCACCGGCCGGGCCGGCGCCTCCGGCACCGCGGTCACCCTGGTCGACTGGGACGACATCCCGCGCTGGCAGCTGATCAACAAGGCGCTGGACCTGCCGTTCAACGAGCCGGAGGAGACCTACTCCACCTCGGCCCACCTGTACGAGCTGCTCCGGATCGCCCCCGGCACCAAGGGCATCCTGCCCCGCTCCGAGCGCACCCGCGCCGGCCTGGACGCGGAGGAGGTCGAGGACCTCGGCGAGACCGGCGGCCGCGGCGCCCGTACGCGCGGCCGCAGTGGCCGTGCGACCGCCCAGGCCGCCGAGCCCGCCGAGAAGCCGGCCCGCCGCACCCGTGAGC
>NZ_JAHTIK010000001.1:3382656-3397072 GCF_025655475.1 Kitasatospora sp. DSM 101779
GCCGAGGCGGCGGGCGGCGAGGCCGTGGCGTCCACCCCGGCCCCGCGTCGGCGCACCCGCAAGGCCGCTGCTCCGGCCGCTGCCGCGGAGGCGGGCACCGAGGCCGCCGCCGAGGCGACTGCGGAGGGCGAGGCCGCGCCGCGCCGCCGCACGCGCACCCGGCGTCCTGTGGCTGCCGCCGAGGCCGTCCAGGAGAGCTGACCCGACGCACCGGAGGGCGGGCCCGAGCCGATCGGGCCCGCCCTCGGGCATGTCCGGGGACGGTGCGGCGAACCGGTCCGGCACGGCCCCCGTCCCGTCCGAGGGGTGGCATCGCTCGGCGGGGCAGGACGGCGACGAGTGGTCCTGCGTGCATGGGCGCGGCGTGCCGGTCCCTCCCCGGCGCGGCTCCGGCCGGGGAGTGCTCCCGACATCCCCCATGGGTTTGCCGTGGCGGGCACGGGGACGGCCTAAGCTCGGAGGACGAATCCGCTGCGCTGTCTGGAGCCCCTTGCGATGAGCACTCCGCCGTTCCTGGCCCTTCCCGGGTGTGCCCGGGCGCTGCGTCTGGCCACGGCCCGCGGCGAGTTCGCCGCGCTGCTGGCCGAGCCGGCGGGACCGGTGCGGGGCACGGCCCTGCTGGTGCCCGGGTTCACCGGCAGCAAGGAGGACTTCATCGCGCTGCTGGAGCCGCTCGCGGCGGCCGGGTACCGGGTGGCGGCGGTCGACCAGCGCGGCCAGTACGAGACCGGCGGTCCCGCCGACCCGGAGGCGTACCGGATCGGGGAGCTGGCCCTGGACGTGCGGGCGCTCTCGGCGGTGCTGGCCGATCGGGGGCCGCTGCACCTGCTCGGTCACTCGTTCGGCGGTCAGGTGGTGCGGGAGGCCGCGCTGGACGTCCGCGGCCCGCTGCCGTGGCGTTCGCTGACCCTGCTGTCGACCGGCCCCGGCGCCATCGACCCGGCCGAGGCGGCCCGTACCAAGCTGCTGCTGGACGCCCTGCCGGCGATGGACCTGGAGGCGATCTGGCAGGTCATGAAGCAGATGGAGGAGGGCAGCGGGGCCGGTCCCGCTCCCCTGCCGGAGATCGCCGAGTTCCTGCACCGCCGGTGGGTGGCGAACGTGCCGCAGGCGCTGACCGCGATGGGCGAGCACCTGGTGGCCGCCCCGGACCGGGTCGCCGAGCTCGCCGCGGTACGGCTGCCGGTGCAGGTGGTGTCGGGTGTGCGCGACTACGCCTGGCCGGTCGAGGAGCAGGCCGCGATGGCCCGTCGCCTGGACGCCCCGTACACGGCGGTGCCGGACGCCGGCCACTCCCCCAACGCCGAGCAGCCCGCCGCGACCGCCGCCGCCCTGGCGGCCTTCTGGGCCTGATCCCGGCCCGGCCCGGGGGCCGGACCCGTGCCTGAACCGGGCCGGACCCGCGCCTGAAGCGGGCCGGTCCGGGGCCTGTACCGGGCCCGACCCACGCCCGGTTCGCCCGTGCCCGCCGGTGCCTGCCGTGCCCGGCGGGCAAAATCAGGGACAAAATTGTTTAGCTCGGGTAATATTTGAGTCTGTCCGGGAATCGTTGCGCCACGAGCCCGGTTGCCCCTCACTGCGGCATACGCCGAAACCGGGACTTTACGGACGGGCAACCAGCAGGAATCAGCGGTGCGGCACTGTGAACACCTGAGGCGATGTCGCCTCGGCTGCACAGGCCGCACGGCGCGCGAGGGGGGACGATGCGAGCAGCAGCCGGACGACAGACCCAGCAGGTGCCGGCCGACGACCAGGTGGTCGGCGGCCTGCCGCATCCGCCGCGACCCACGGGGCGGGGAAGGGAGAGGCCCATGCGTTTCGAGATCCTCCGACTGGACGACGCCTCCGGCGTCGCCACCGACCGACTGATCGTCGACGCGGAGACCGTCGGCCAGTACGTGAAGGATGCCGCCGCGACCGGCGAGCGCCTGTACATCCGGCCGTGCAAGAACGTGTGAGCGGAGCCGGACGGGCATCCGCCGCGTCCGACGTTCCGAGACCCCACTGACGCCCCGTCATCCCGAGTGCGGACGACGGGGCGTCAGTGCGTCCCCTGGCACCCGGTGCGACCAGGGTGGTGTTTGCCGCCGCCCGGGACGGGACATTTCCCAACGGGGCCGAGCGCCCCGACGCGAGGCACCCCGTACGGGTGATCGTCCTTGACGCGGCGGTCCGGAGGGAGGAGCGTTGTCGGCTATGAGGGGCGAGCCCAGCTGCCCGAGGTGCGCCGGTCGGGTCCGCGCCCCCGGTCTCTTCTCCGACACCTGGCAGTGCGACCAGCACGGTGCGGTCCACCCGATGCAGCCGGTGCTGCCGCCCAGCGTCGAAGCCCTGAACGTCGCCGTGGCCCGCTCGCAGGTCCCGGTCTGGCTGCCCTGGCCGCTGCCGGTCGGCTGGCTGTTCACCGGGATCGCGCACGTCGGTGACGACCTCTCGGGTGCCCGCGCGACGGCCGTCGCCTGCGCCGGCCCGGCCCCGCTCGGCGGCTTCGGCGAGCTGGTGCTGGTCGCGGAGGAGCTGGGCGTGGGCCTCGGCGCCCGCTACGCGGGCCTGGACGGCCCGGACCCGGGCGAGACGGTCTCCCTCTACAAGCCCGCCGACGCCAAGCTGATGGCGGCCGGCCGGCCGACGCCGATGTTCCACGTGCCCGACGCCCCCGTCGACCGCGCGGTGTACGTCGGCGAGGCCCGCGGCCTGTGGCTCTGGGCGATCGCCTGGCCCGAGCAGTCGGCGCTGCTGATGCACGACGAGCTCGTCCTCACCGACCTCCGGGACGCCGGCGCGGAGCTGGGTCTGCTGCCCTGCGGAGCGTTGACCCCGCGCCTGCTGGGCTGACCGCCCGGCCCACTGCCGGGCCGGTCGTCGCGCGGGCCGTCGGGCCGGCCCGCGGATTCCCGCCCGGCCCCCGGCGGGTCCCGCGGGCGCACTAGGCTGGGCCGGGCCAGCACCAGCCCCCACCGGCCCCTGGAGCCCCTCCCGTGCGCATCGACCTGCACGCCCACAGCAATGCCTCCGACGGCACCGACAGCCCGGCCGAGCTGGTCGCGGCGGCCGTCGCGGCCGGACTGGACGTGGTCGCGCTCACCGACCACGACACGGTCGCCGGGCACGCCGAGGCGGCGGAGGCCGTCCGGGGCACCGGCCTGACCCTGGTGCCGGGCGCCGAACTCTCCTGCCACGTCGACGGCATCAGCATGCACCTGCTGGCCTATCTGTTCGATCCGGCCGAGCCCGCCTTCGCGGCGGAGCGGGAGCTGGTCCGCACCGACCGGTTCCGGCGCGGCCGGGCGATCGTCGAGCGCTGCCGCGAGCTGGGGGCGCCGATCAGCTGGGAGCAGGTGGAGCGGATCGCCGGGGCGGGCTCGGTGGGCCGGCCGCACATCGCCAGCGCCCTGGTCGAGGCCGGCGTGGTGGCCACCGTCTCCGACGCGTTCACCGCCGAGTGGCTGGCCAACGGCGGCCGCGCGGACGTGCGCAAGCACGAGACCGACCCGGTCACCGCCGTCCGGCTGGTGCGAGCGGCGGGCGGTGTCCCGGTGTTCGCGCACCCGGGCGCGGTCAAGCGCGGCCGGACCGTCTCCGACGAGGTGATCGCCGACCTGGCGGCCGCGGGGCTCGGCGGCCTGGAGGTCGACCACACCGACCACGACGGGCCGACCCGGGAGCACCTGCGGGGCCTCGCCGCCGAACTGGGCCTGTTCACCACCGGCTCCTCGGACTACCACGGGCACCGCAAGACCGTCCGGCTCGGCGAGTACACCACCGACCCGGCCGCGTACGAGCAGTTGCTCGGCCAGGCGACCGGGGCGGTACCGATCCGCGGCTGACCCCGGGTCGGTTCCTCGGGGCCGGACGGTCCGACCCGCCGTCAGGCGCGGCGAACCGGGACGGGACGCCACCGAACCGGACAATTCACCCATGGACGCCAGGGTGTTCGGGTCGCTCTTCGTGACCCTCTTCGTGATCATGGACCCGCCGGGCACCATCCCGATCTTCCTGGCGCTCACCTCGGGGCGGGCACACCGGGTGCAGCGGCGGATGGCCTGGCAGGCGGCGCTGGTCGCGCTCGGCGTGATCACCTGCTTCGGGCTGTTCGGCCAGCAGATCCTCGACTACCTGCACGTGTCGATCCCGGCGCTGCAGGTCTCCGGCGGCATCCTGCTGCTGCTCATCGCACTGGACCTGCTGACCGGCAAGATCGAGGAGCCGACCCAGACCAAGGACGTCAACGTCGCGCTGGTACCGCTGGGCACGCCGCTGCTGGCCGGCCCCGGCGCGATCGTCGCGGTGATCCTCGCGGTGCAGACGGCGGACGGCGCCGCGCAGTACGCGGCGGTCTGGGCGGCCATCGTGGCGATCCACGTGGTGCTGTGGCTGACGATGCGCTTCTCGCTCGTGATCATCCGCATCATCAAGGACGGCGGTGTGGTTCTCATCACACGCCTGTCCGGCCTGCTGCTGTCGGCGATCGCGGTGCAGCTGGTCGCGAACGGCGTCTTCGCCTTCATCGACTCCTACACCTGACCGGCCGTCGGCCGGGCCCCGGTCAGTCGAGCGGAACGGCCCTGCGGTTCGGGTCGCGCAGGTCGGTTCCGTGCCGCAGCCACCGCTCCTGGAGTTCGGCGGCGCCGTGCACGCGCTTGTGCCCGGCCTCGTTCGGGGTCATCGGCAGCAGCGGCAGGAAGCGCACCGGCTCGGCCGGATCGGCGAGTTCGACGTCCTCGACCAGGCCGCCCGGCTCGGCCACCAGGACGGAGGTGAAGGGCGCGCCCTCCCACAGCGGGGCACCCAGGTCGAGGGAGCCGCCGGGGGCCACCACCAGCCCCTCGACCTGCGGTGTTGCGGCGAAGGTGGCCAGCGTGCGGAGCACGTCGTCGCGCCCTCCGCGAACGGTGAGCACCAACTCGGCGCGGGGGCCGCGCACCGGGTCGGCGACGGCCGCGGTGGGGTCGGCCATCGGGCTCGCCGCCATGCCGAGGGTGGCGTAGCGGACGAGTCCCTCGGCGTCCGGGCCGAAGCGCAGCACCTCGATCCGCTCGGTGCCGAGGAAGGTGACCGAGGCCCGGCCGCTGCTCTCGCCGAAGGTGGTGAGCAGGCGCGCCTCGACGGCCGCCAGCACGGCGGTGCGGGAGAGTTCCGCGGAGCCGCCGGAGTGATCGGAGAAGTCGCCGAACAGCGGGAAGTCGTGGGCCATGCACGCGACCTTAGCGCCCGTGGAGTTGTCGCTTCGCGCACACCCCAGCGGCGGCACGCCGACAACTGTTAGTGTGGGGGGCTGGCTACCGGGGATGCTGATCCTTGGGGCCGCGGCATGAAGGAGGTGGTTGCGGTGGATACCAGCCGACCATGCAGTACCGGCAGCTCTGCCCGGCCTGTCCTTCTCCGCCGCTCCCACCCCTGACGAGGTAGTTGAGGCGGCGTCACACCCGGCCGGGAGAGCACCTTCCCGGGCGCCGGGGCGCCCAAACCGAAGTCTTGCCGATTCTTCGGCGATTTCCTGGTGAGCCCCCTGCGACCTGGGCGTCCATCGGTGTTCCTCGCCGTCGCACCACGGCCGTCACCGCCTGCCGTGCGGCGGTTCCTGCCTCAGGAGCCTGCCATGTCGATGATCAACAACCTGCGTGCGGCCGTCCGTCCGCACCGCCGCCGCGACACGTCCTTCGACACCCTCCGCCCCGGCCACGCCCCCTCGGCCGTGGTCGACTGCGCCGTCTACCAGGACGGCAAGCGGGTGGGCGAGAGCTGCAGCCCGCGCGAGGCCGTCGCCCGGGTCAAGCTGTGCCGCCAGCAGGACGCCGGCTCGTTCAGCTGGATCGGTCTGCACGAGCCCACCGAGGCCGAGTTCGAGGGCATCGCCCAGCGCTTCGGCCTGCACCCGCTGGCCGTCGAGGACGCGGTGCACGCGCACCAGCGCCCCAAGGTCGAGCGGTACGACGACGTGCTGTTCGCCGTCTTCAAGACGATCCGCTACGTCGAGCACGACCAGCTCACCCCGACCAGCGAGGTCGTGGAGACGGGCGAGCTCATGGTCTTCGTCGGCCAGGACTTCGTCATCACCGTCCGGCACGGCGGGCACGGCTCGCTGCGCGAGCTGCGTCGCCGGCTGGAGGGCGACGCCGACGGCTCCGGCCTGCTCGCCAAGGGCCCGTCCGCGGTGCTGCACGCGATCGCCGACCACGTGGTGGACAACTACCTGCTGGTCGCCGAGCGGCTGCAGACCGACGTGGACGAGGTCGAGTTCGACGTCTTCGCGGGCAAGGCGGGCCGCGGCGCCGACGTCGGCCGGGTCTACCAGCTCAAGCGCGAGGTGCTGGAGTTCAAGCGCGCGGTGGCGCCGCTGCTGCGTCCGATGCAGCTGCTGTCCGAGCCGATCCAGCGGCTGATCGACCCGGACATCCAGAAGTACTTCCGGGACGTCGCCGACCACCTGGCCCGGGTCACCGAGCAGGTGCACGGCTTCGACGAGCTGCTGAACTCGCTGCTCCAGGCCAATCTGGCGCAGGTGTCGGTGGCGCAGAACGAGGACATGCGCAAGATCACCGCCTGGGCGGCGATCTTCGCGGTGCCGACCATGATCACCGGCATCTACGGCATGAACTTCGACTACATGCCGGAGCTGCACCACAAGTACGGCTATCCGATGGTGCTGGGCAGCGTCGTGGTGATCTGCATCGCCATGTACCGCGGGTTCCGGCGCAACGGGTGGCTCTGACGCCCGGTCGCGCGGCGGCCCGTCAGCGGTCCTCCCGGCCGCCCCGGGCGACCAGCACCAGTCCGAGCAGGATCAGGCCGACCGCCGGGTACGCGGCCACCGGCGGCCACTGGCCCAGCCACACGGCCGCGATCAGGGCCGCACCCGGGGTCTCCAGCAGGATCGCCGTCGAGGTGACCGAGGGGCCCAGGGTGCGGACCACCCGGTTGCTCAGCGAGTGCCCGAGCAGCTGGGCGGCCACCATCAACAGCACGATCTGCCACCACACCCCGGCCGGCCAGCCCGACAGCGGGGAGCCCGCCACCAGGCAGACGCCGAACAGCGCCGCGGCCGTGGTGGTGTAGCAGACCAGGGTGTAGGCGGTGGTGCTGACGGTCCGCCGGACCTCGGCGCCGAGCAGCACGTAGCCCGCGGCCGCCGCCCCCGCGCCCAGCGCCAGCGCGTCGCCGAGCAGCGCCCGCGGGGAGAGCGACAGGTCGACGCCCGTGAGCACCAGGACGCCCGCGAAGGCGACCGCCACGCCGATCCGCACCAGCCGCGGCGCCCGCTCGCCCATCAGCCTCAGCAGCAGGATGGTCCACAGCGGGGTGGTGGTGACCAGCGCGGTCGCCGAGGCCACCGAGGTCATCCGCAGGCTCGGCATCCACAGCGCGAAGTGCACCGCGAGCAGCACGCCCGCGGCGACCGCCAACAGCAGTGCCCGCCGCCCGATGCCGCGCAGCTCGGCGCGGTGCCGCAGCAGCGCGTACGGGCCGAGCACGCCGACCGACATGAAGTTGCGCCAGAAGGCGATCGCCAGCGGTGGGGCGGCGGTGGCACTGATCAGCGGGGCGGAGAGCGAGATGCCGGCGATGGAGACGGCGAGCAGCATCAGGTCGACCCGGGGAAGCGCCGGCCGGCCCGGTGCGGGGGCGGTGGGGCGGAGGTCCGCGGGGGCGGCGGTGGCGGCGGGCCGGGCGGGCACGGCTCTCCTTCGAACGGGTCGGGTGCGACCGTCCTACCGTAAGGCCTCAAATGCCCTGACGGCGCTGTCGTCCCGGGTCGTGGGACGAAGGGCCGAGCGGCCTCGGGCCGACGGCCCGCCAGGCCGTACGCTGTGGGCCATGGAGCGTACGACGACCCCTGCCGAGGACTTCCTGGACCGCGCCCTGCTGGAGGAGGCGGCGAAGAAGTCCGGCCTGCTCTGGGTCCGCCCGGAGGGCGTGGCGAACGGCCGGGCGCTGTGGCACGCCTGGCACGACGGGGCCGTGGTGGTCGTCGGCGACGGCGGCGAGCAGCCGCTGCACGGCCTGGCCGCCGGGGCCCGGGCCGAGGTGACCGTCCGCAGCAAGGACAAGGGGGGCCGGCTCACCGGCTGGCTCGCCGCCGTCACCGAGCTCGCCCCGCACAGCGAGGCCTGGCAGGGCGCCGTCGAGGAGCTCAGGTCCAAGCGCCTCAACGCCCCCGACACCGACACCATCGGCGACCGCTGGGCCCGCGAGTGCCGGGTGCTCCGGCTGGAGCCCGTCGGCGCGCTCACCGAGCGCCCCGGTGCCATGCCGGACGGCTCGCACGCGGCCGTGCCGATGCCGACCGGCGCCACCACCCGCCGCCCGATCCCGGCCGGCCTGCCCAAGCTGCTGCTCCGGCGCCGCAAGGGCTGACGCCCCGACGGCCGGCCGGGCCGCCACCCGACGGGCCCCCGGGTCCGCCCGGCCCGCCGGGGTCCGCGCACGGCCGGGCGGGGCTGACGCGCCGGGCTGTGGCGGGCCACCGCGGGCTCCGGCAGACTCCCGCAGGTATCTTTGGCGCCGGAGGGCGCGCCGGACGCAGCCATGCGGGCGACGGCGCGACGGGCCGCAGGCCGTACCGCGGCCACGCGAACACCCGCCCGCACCCCGCGGGCCCGTCCGGAGAGAGGGAGCCGATGGCAGGCGCAGGCAGCCGGGTCTTCATCTCGCACCTCTCCGGGCTCCCGGTGTTCGACCCCAACGGCGACCAGGTGGGCCGCGTCCGCGACGTCGTCGTCTCGCTGCGGATCGGCGGCCGCCCGCCCCGGGTGCTCGGGCTGGTGGTCGAGGTGATCGGCCGCCGCCGGATCTTCCTGCCGATGACCCGGGTGACCAGCCTGGAGTCCGGCCAGGTGCTCACCACCGGGGTGATCAACCTGCGGCGCTTCGAGCAGCGCCCCTCGGAGACCCTCGTCCTCGCCGAGCTGCTGGACCGCACCGTCGTCCGGACGAAGACCGGCGAGGAGGTCACCGTCCTCGACGTGGCCATGGTGCAGGCCCGGCTGCGCGAGTGGGAGATCCGCAAGGTCTTCGTCCAGGTCGGCCGGGTCGGCCGGCTGCGCAAGGCCCGCGGCGAGTCGCTGACCCTCGACTGGTCCGAGCTCACCGGCTTCTCCCTCACCGAGGAGGGCCAGGGCGCCGCCAACCTGCTCGCCACCTTCGAGCAGCTCCGCCCCGCAGACCTCGCCAACGTGATGCACCACCTGTCGGCGAAGCGCCGCGCCGAGGTCGCCGCCGCCCTCGACGACGACCGGCTCGCCGACGTCCTGGAGGAGCTGCCGGAGGACGACCAGGTCGAGATCATCGGCAAGCTCAAGGAGGAACGGGCCGCCGACGTCCTGGAGGCGATGGACCCGGACGACGCCGCCGACCTGCTCTCCGACCTCCCCGAGGAGGACGCCGAGCGGCTGCTGCGGCTGATGGAGCCGGAGGACGCGGCCTCGGTGCGCCGCCTGCTCTCCTACGAGGAGGACACCGCAGGCGGCCTCATGACGACCGAGCCGATCGTGCTGGAGCCGGACGCGACCGTCGCCGAGGCGCTCGCCCGGGTGCGGATCGCCGAGAACAAGCCCGCCCTCGCCGCGCAGGTCTACGTCTGCCGGCCGCCGAACGAGACGCCGACCGGCAAGTACCTGGGCACCGTGCACTTCCAGCGGCTGCTGCGCGAGCCCCCGTTCACCCTGGTCGGCTCGCTGGTCGACGACGACCTCGACCCGCTGCCGCCGGACACCCCGCTGCCGCTGGTCACCAGCTACCTGGCCGCCTACAACCTGGTCGCCGCACCGGTCGTGGACGAGGCCGACCACCTGGTGGGTGCCGTCACCGTCGACGACGTCCTGGACCACCTGCTGCCGGACGACTGGCGCGAGGCGTCCCTGCATGCGGCCGAGAGCGAGACCGTCCATGGATGACCGGAAGCGGGACGACCGCAAGGGCCGCCGCGACGACAGCCCCCGCCAGCGCATCCAGGGCGAGCTCCGGGAGCTGCGGCAGCTGCGCGAGCTGCGGACCCGCGAGGGCGGCCGCCCGCAGCGGCCCGAGGGCAGCACCGGGCGCAGCCGGCTGGACCAGCCGCGCACCGGCCGCCGCGCCCTCATCCCGATGCCGACCTACGACCCGGAGGCCTTCGGCAAGCTCTCCGAGCGGATCGCCCGATTCCTCGGCACCGGGCGCTTCATCGTCTGGATGTCCGTCGTCATCGTCGCCTGGGTGGTGTGGAACACCCTGCTGCCGGCGACCGTCCGCTTCGACGAGTACCCCTTCATCTTCCTGACCCTGATGCTCTCGCTGCAGGCCTCGTACGCGGCGCCGCTGATTCTGCTCGCGCAGAACCGCCAGGACGACCGGGACCGCGTCAACATGGAGCAGGACCGCGCCCGGAGCGACCGCAACATCGCCGACACCGAGTACCTGACCCGGGAGGTCGCCGCGCTGCGGCAGGGCCTGGGCGAGGTCGCCACCCGCGACTTCGTGCGCTCCGAGCTGATGGCGCTGCTCAAGGAGCTGGACGACCGGCGGGAGAGCCGCGACCTGGTGTGAGCCGGCCCTGCGGCTGCCGGCGACGGCCGTGACCTCGTGTGACGGGCGGCACGCTACCGGCGAGTCGGGGGCCGCCCGCGGCGCCGTACCATCAAGGCATGGCCAACGAGACCGAGATTGCCGCAGGCGTGACGGAGGAGTCCGTCCGCAAGGCGCTGGCGACCGTCAACGACCCGGAGATCAACCGCCCGATCACCGAGATCGGCATGGTGAAATCCGTCGAGATCGCCGAGGGCGGCGCCGTGAAGGTCGCCGTGTACCTCACCGTCTCGGGCTGTCCGATGCGCGAGACGATCACCAGCCGGGTGACCGATGCGGTCGCCAAGGTGCCCGGTGTCACCGGTGTCGAGGTCGAGCTCGACGTGATGAGCGACGAGCAGCGCAAGGAGCTGTCGCAGTTGCTGCGCGGCGGTGCGCCGGAGCGCGAGATCCCGTTCGCCAAGCCGGGCACGCTCACCCGGGTCTACGCGGTCGCGTCCGGCAAGGGCGGCGTCGGCAAGTCCTCGGTCACCGTCAACCTGGCGGCGGCGATGGCCGCGGACGGCCTCAAGGTCGCCGTGGTCGACGCCGACATCTACGGCCACAGCGTGCCCCGCATGCTCGGTGTCGAGGGCCGGCCCACCCAGGTCCAGGACATGATCATGCCGCCGTCGGCGAACGGCGTGAAGGTCATCTCGATCGGCATGTTCACCCCGGGCAACGCCCCGGTGGTGTGGCGCGGCCCGATGCTGCACCGCGCGCTGCAGCAGTTCCTGGCCGACGTGTACTGGGGCGACCTCGACGTCCTGCTGCTGGACCTGCCGCCCGGCACCGGCGACATCGCGATCTCGGTGGCCCAGCTGGTGCCCAACGCCGAGATCCTGATCGTCACCACCCCGCAGATGGCCGCCGCCGAGGTCGCCGAGCGGGCCGGCACCATCGCGCTGCAGACCCACCAGAAGATCGTCGGCGTCATCGAGAACATGTCGGGCATGCCCTGCCCGCACTGCGACGAGATGATCGACGTCTTCGGCACCGGCGGCGGCCAGACCGTCGCGGACGCCCTCACCCGCTCCGTCGGCGCCACCGTGCCGGTGCTCGGCTCGATCCCGATCGACGTCCGCCTCCGCGAGGGCGGCGACGACGGCCGCCCGGTCGTCCTCTCCAACCCCGAGTCCCCCGCCGGCGCCGCCCTGCGGTCCGTCGCGGGCAAGCTCGGCGGCCGCCAGCGCGGCCTGTCCGGGCTCTCCCTGGGGCTCACCCCCAAGAACAAGTTCTAGCGAACGCCACAGGGGCGCGGGGCCGCGCCGCGGAGGGGCACAGGTCGTGCCCCTCCGTCACGCGGCCCCGCGCCCCTTCTTGCTGCCTTCTTGCCGCCGGTTCATGGCGGCCAGGGTCCTGCTGTCCCGGTTCTTGCTGTCCCGGGCCGGGGTCGTTCAGCGGCCGTTGTACGCGGTGAGGTCGGGGACGGTGCTGAAGCCGACCCCGTAGGCGCTGATGCCGCGGCCGTAGGCGCCGAGCAGGACGCCCGGGGCCTCGCCGGCCAGCACCCAGCCGTACTCGGACTCGCGGTAGCGGAAGGGCTGCGGGAGGCCGTTCACCGGCAGGGTGAGGGCGGACCAGCCGGGGCCCTCCAGGTCGTCCGCGAGGTCCCAGGCGAGGGCGGTCTGCTGGTCGAGCCAGTCCTGCCGCAGCGAGCGGTCGAGCTGGCCCGGCGGCACGGTGGCGATCAGGCCGGAGCCGGCCAGCCAGGCGGCCGAGGAGGCGGAGGTGGCCTCCAGGATGCCGGTGTTGTCGGCGCTGCGGCGGCCGGGGCGGCGGGCGACGGTCACCACCACGGCGAAGCGGCCGGCCTCCCGGGACTCGTACGGTCTGGCGGGCTCGTCGCCGTGGCCGAGCGAGCCGTAGTCGGTGCCGGCGCCCTGGCCGGCGCGGCCCGCGCCGACGGGGAACGGCCAGCGGCGGCCCGTCCAGCCCTCGTCGAGCCCGTACCAGGGGAAGTCCGCCGCCAGGTAGGGCGCCAGCGGGTCGGCGGGCCCGGCCTGGGCGCCCACCACGGGCGCCGTCCGCCCGCCCGGGGCGACCGTCTCGCCCGCTCGGCTCGTCACGTCCATCGCCGGCCTCCTCCATGCACCTGTCGTCTGCGGCGGCGTTCCATGGTGGCGCACCGGACGCGCCGCCCCGGTGCGGTCTGGCCGCCGACACGTCGTGGCGTGACCGACGGCACAGTGGATCCGGCGTGCGGTCAACCTGAACACCATAGCGGCGCGGACGCCGACGCCCCGCCCGGCGAAGCAGCCCGGGCGGGGCGCAGGGAGTGTGCGGCGGCGCGCGGCCGCAGCGGGTCGCGTCAGGTCGCGTCCAGGTCGAACGGAGGGCGCTCACCGGCGGCGAGCGGCGCACCGGTCTCGGCGGGCGCGCTCTTGGTGAGGTCCGGGGTGGCGGCGACCCGGCGCGGCGGCTCGTCGTTGAGGGCGGACTTGAAGTCGAGGCCGTCCTTGAGCTCCTTGAAGCCCAGCGGGTCCTCGTTGCCGCCCATCAGCTGCTTGCGGACGAAGGTCTTCGGGTGCAGGTCGGTGAACTCGAAGTCCTGGAACTCCGGGCCCAGCTCGCTGCGGATGTCGTCCTTCGCGCTGTCCGCGAAGGACCGCACCTTGCGGATGAAACCCATGGTGTCCTGGATGAGCTTCGGCAGCTTGTCCGGCCCGAAGATCACGATAGCCATGACGACCAGCGCGACGACCTCCAGTGGGCCTATGTCACTGAACACGTACGCTCCCAGCTCCTGATGGACAACCCGACGAGCTCGGCGGCAGCCGTCGCCACCAGGGTAATGGCCGTCGGCCGGTCTGTGACCCCGCCACCTGCGGATTGCGGTCCAGACCACCCGGCGGCCCGGTGCGTGCGCCTCGACGGCCCAGCGCGTGCGCCCTAACGGAGCAGGTTGTGTGGGCCGAGGCGGTTCACGCCGCCGTCGGCCGGGCCGGGCTGCGGGACGGAGTCGGGCGGTGCCGAGGCCAGGGCGGGGACCGGGAAGTCGGCCGGCAGCTGCGCGGTGACCGGGACGGCGGCGCCGCCCGGGTTGCTCACCGGGCTGACCCGGGTGCCGTGCTCCTCGCCGCCGACGGCCGAGGGGCCGCCCACACCGCCCAGGGTGACCGCGGCCACCGAGAACGCGCCGGCCGCGGCGAACACGAAGCGGCGGCCGAACGGCGTCGGGCCGGGCCGGGCCGCGGCCGCCGCAGGCTCGGGCATGGCGTCGGCACGGCCCCGGGAGGGCAGCACGGCGCGGCGCCCGCGCGGCTCGGTGAGGCTGCGCAGCGCGGCCGCCGGACGCGCGGCGGAGGGCACCAGGGAGAGCCGGTTGCCCGGCGTCGGCAGCACCGGTCGGCCCGCCCGCGGGTCGACCCCGGGGATCGGTGACCCGGCGCCGAGTGCGCCGGAGCCGAAGGAGGCGCCGGCGCCGCGGCCGAAGGAGCCGCCGGTGAGCCGGCTGCCGCCGAGGGTGCCGGGGACGGCCGGGATGCCGCCGCCCGGACCGGATCCGTCCTCGTCCTCGGGCAGGGCGGCGACGGCGAGCAGCCGCGCCATCAGCATCGAGGAGGGGCCCGGGGTGTCGGTGCGTGTCAGCAGGTGCTTGACCGCGCGGCCCTCGTCGGCCTCGGCGAGGCAGTCGGAGCAGGTGGCGAGGTGCGCCTGGACGCGCTCGCGGGAGTCGTGGCCGAGTTCGCCGTCGAGGTAGGCGGAGAGGCGGTCGCCGAGATGGTGCTCCTCCGCGGGCTCGGCGGGGCGCACCGCGACGGCCCGGGGCGCGACCGCCTCGGCGACCGGCTGCTCCACCGGTGCGGCGGGGGCCTGCGCGTGGTCGCCCCGGCGGCCGAGCTGGGCCCAGGAGGGGCCGCGCCGGGACCGGCCG
>NZ_JAHTIK010000001.1:3397097-3418842 GCF_025655475.1 Kitasatospora sp. DSM 101779
GGGCCGGCCCTGGTGGGCGCCGGCGTTCACGAGCCCCCCCGGTCCAGACCGCCGGCCGGGCCGGGATCGGCGCCGACCGGGACGGGCTCGGCGGAACCGCCGCGGCGGAGCCGGCCCGGCGCGACGCCCGGCGCACGGTGCTTCAGCGCGGCGCGCAGGTGCGAGCGGCCGCGGTGGATCCGGCTGCGGACCGTCCCGAGCTTGACGCCCAGGGTGGCCGCGATCTCCTCGTAGGAGAGGCCCTCGATGTCGCACAGCACCACGGCGGCGCGGAACTCGGGGGCGAGGGTGTCGAGCGCCTGCTGGACGTCGGCGTCGAAGTGGGTGTCGCTGAAGTGCTGGGCCGGGCTGGGCTCGCGGCTGGGGAGGCGCTCGGCGGCGTCCTCGGCGAGGGCGTCGAAGCGGATCCGCTGGCGGCGGCGCACCATGTCCAGGAAGAGGTTGGTGGTGATGCGGTGCAGCCAGCCCTCGAAGGTGCCGGGCGTGTAGGTGGAGAGCGAGCGGAAGACCCGGACGAAGACCTCCTGCGTGAGGTCCTCGGCGTCGTGCTGATTGCCCGTCAGCCGGTAGGCCAGGCGGTAGACCCGGGCGCTGTGCGCCTCGACGATCTCCTCCCAGGTCGGCGGCGTCCAGCTCTGCGCGTCGGGGCCCTCGGCGAACGTCGCCAGAGCGGCCGGCTCGGTCGCGGCCCCGGCCGCCTCGGTGGTCGCGTCCAGGGGGGAGTGCGCGGGCTGGTTCATCACGGGCTTCGGCGTACGGGCCGACGAGGTGCGGCGTGGATCGCGCTGCACAGGGACGTCGCCCTCGGCCACACCTCCTCGGTCGGCTCTTCTGCCCAGCAGGGCCACCACCATATCCACCTCGCCCGTCGGATCCGGATAAAGTGCACGACCCCCTCCGCCGCCGCCCTGCCGGGCCGCCGCGGACGGCGTCGTACGCACCCCGATCGCCAAGTCCTCTTCCCATCAACGGCCCGCCGCCGAACGCGGTTCCCGGTCGGCCAGTAATCTGTGGCTGAAAAATGTCGACATCGGGTCGGCATCAGGCGCTCCGGAGAGGCAGCCATCACCGAGTTCGGGCCCGAGCGGGCGGCTCTCGCCGACACCTACGTCGGCGAGGACGCGGTGCTGACCTACGCCCGGGCCCAGTCGGCGCGGGCCGGAATACGCGCGATCGGGCCGAGCGGCGGCGCCTTCCTGCGGCTGCTGGCGGCGGCGCTGGACGCCAAGTCGGTCGCCGAGATCGGCACCGGCACCGGCGTCTCGGGGGTCTACCTGCTGCGCGGGATGCGGCCGGACGGCGTGCTGACGACCGTGGACACCGAGCCGGTGCGCCAGCAGTGCGCGCGGGAGGCGTACCTGGCGGCCGGCTTCGCCCCCAACCGGGCGCGGTTCATCCCGGGCCGGGCGCTGGACGTGCTGCCGCGGCTCGCGGACGGCCAGTACGACCTGGTGTTCTGCGACGGCGACCCGGCCGAGTCCCGCGCCTACCTCGCAGAATCGTTGCGGCTGCTGCGGCCCGGCGGGATCGTCTGCTTCGAGGGGGTCTTCCAGGAGGGCCGACTGGCCGAGCCGGACCTCGACGACCCGCAGACCCACGCGGTGCGCGAGCTGGTCCGGGACGTTCGGGAGAGCGACCGGCTGCTGCCCGCGCTGCTGCCGGTCAGCGACGGCCTGCTCTGCGCCGTCAAGCGCTGACAGGGCGTCCGGCGGACGGCCGCGTCCCGCAGGACGCGCGGCGGGGTGTCCGGGCATGGCACAGGGCCCGGATTCTGGCTCGAATCCGGGCCCTGTCGGCATCTCCAGGAGATGAGGGGAGCACCCGCTGCGGTCAGCCGCAGGCCTTCTTCAGGGCCTCGCCCAGGGCATCCGCCTCATCGGGCGTCAGCTCCACCACCAGGCGACCGCCGCCCTCGAGCGGAACTCGCATGATGATGCCCCGCCCCTCTTTGGTGACCTCGAGCGGGCCGTCACCCGTCCGCGGCTTCATGGCCGCCATGCTCGTTCCCCTTCCTGCAACCGCTCAGCTACGTACCGGAGGTCCGTCCACCACCGGTATCGAACGCATTGATCGGAAGCCATTATCCCGCATCCCGCACCCCGATGACCAACATCACTCTCCGCGCAACCGTGCCCGCACCCGCCCAAACCGCACGATCACCTGCCCAAAGCCCCATTTCGCCGCCGCTCGGCACGACATTCGAAGGTGCGGTACCTCACACTCCCCAGCCGGCCCCGTGCTCCGTCATGCTGAGTCCGTGGCCGCGGCCACCGGCCGCGGCGCCGCCGTGCCACCCACCACGACCAGGGGAGCCCTCACCCGATGTCCGACTCCGTGCTGTACGAGCTCGACGGCGGCCTGGCCGTCATCACCATCAACCGTCCGGAGGCGATGAACGCCCTCGACGTGGCCACCAAGGTGGCGCTGCGGGACACCGTGGTGCAGGCGGCCGAGGACCCGGCGGTGCGGGCGGTGCTGCTCACCGGCGCGGGTGACAAGGCGTTCTGCGTCGGGCAGGACCTGAAGGAGCACCTGGGCCTGCTCAAGCGGGCGGACGAGACCGGCGAGGGCGCCCTGAGGACGGTCGCCGAGCACTACAACCCGCTGCTGCGGGCGCTCGCCGGGATGGCCAAGCCGACCGTGGCCGCGGTGAACGGGGTGGCCGCCGGTGCCGGCGCCGGGCTGGCCTTCGCCTGCGACTTCCGGATCGTCGCCGACACGGCCGGCTTCAACACCTCGTTCGTCGGCGTCGCGCTGACCGCCGACTCGGGCGTCTCCTGGACGCTGCCCCGGCTGGTCGGCCACGCCCGCGCCACCGAGCTGCTGATGCTCCCCCGCACGGTGAAGTCGCAGGAGGCGCTCGGACTGGGCCTGGCCACCAGGGTCGTGCCCACCGCCGAACTCGCCGCCACCGCACGGGCCTTCGCCGCGGAACTGGCGGTCGGCCCGACGGTGGCCTACGCCGCCGTCAAGGAGTCGCTGGCGTACGGCGCCTCGCACTCCTTCACCGAGCTGCTGGAGAAGGAGGACGAGCTGCAGACCCGGGCCGGCGAGAGCGAGGACCACCGGATCGCCGTCCGGGCCTTCGTCGCCAAGGAGAAGCCGGACTACGTCGGGCGCTGACCGGTGGCCGCCCCGCGCACGTGACAGTCCGCCAGGTGGTCGTCGACCAGGCCGCAGGCCTGCATCAGCGCGTAGGCGGTGGTCGGGCCGACGAAGCGGAAGCCTCGCTTCTTGAGCTCCTTGGCCAGCGCGGTGGACTCCGGCGTCACGGCCGGCACCTCGGCGAGCGTGCGGGGGGCCGGCCGGTCGGGGTCGGCGGCGAACCGCCAGACCAGCTCGTCCAGGCCGCCGTCCAGGTCGAGGGCGGCGCGGGCGTTGGCCACCGTCGCCTCGATCTTGGCCCGGTTGCGGATGATGCCGGTGTCCTGCAGCAGCCGCTCGGTGTCGGCCGGGCCGAACGCGGCGACCGCGGCGATGTCGAAGCCTGCGAACGCGGCCCTGAAGCCCTCCCGGCGGCGCAGGATGGTGATCCAGGACAGCCCGGACTGGAAGGCCTCCAGGCTGATCCGCTCGAACAGGGCGCCGTCGCCGTGCACCGGCCGCCCCCACTCGGTGTCGTGGTAGAGGCGGTAGTCGTCCGCGGACTCGCCCCAGCCGCAGCGCAGCAGCCCGTCCGGGCCGAGGACGGCGCCGGTCACGACTGCTCCGGGCCGTTCTTCTTGAACAGGTCGGTGCGCGGGTCCGCGGGCCGCTCCTCCGGGGCAGGCCCGTCCGCCGGCTGCTCGTCCGCCGAGGGCTCCGCCGTGGGCTGCTCGGCGGGCGCCGGCGCTGCCGCCGGCCCGACCACCGCGGCGAAGGCCTCCAGGCCCGGCAGCGGCTCGTCCTGCGGCTGCCCGGGCGCCAGCTCCACCGCGCCCCGGACGACCGCGGCGGCCTCCAGCTCGGCGATCCGCATGTCGCGCAGCGCGAGCTCGGCGCCGAGCCGGTCGAGCACGTTGTCGACCTCGTCCATGCGGTAGCCGCGCAGCGCCATCGGCAGCCGCAGCTCGTCCACGTCGTGCCGGCCGAGCGGCCGGTCCTGCGGCAGCCGGGCGGTGATCCGGTCGGGCAGCGCCTCCGGGAGCGTGCCGCCGCCACCGAGCGCCACCAGCGCCGCACCGCCGACCACCACGGCCATCGCCGCCACGATCACCCAGAACACGAGCCGCCTCCGTCAGTCACCGGCCCGTCTCCGGCAATGGTGGGATCATGGTCCCCGGACAGGCCGGGGCCCATCATTGCACCCGGGCGAGCTGTGGAGGAGATTCCGGTGGCACTGCGCCTTGGCCCGCGCGAGTTCGGCGAGGACGAGCTGGTGATCATGGCGATCGTCAACCGCACCCCGGACTCCTTCTTCGACCGTGGTGCGACCTTCGCCGACGATGCCGCGTTCACCGCCGCGGACCGCGCGATGGCCGAGGGCGCGGCGATCCTCGACATCGGCGGGGTGAAGGCCGGCCCCGGCGAGGAGGTCACCGTCGAGGAGGAGCTGCGCCGCACCGTGCCGTTCGTCGCCGAGCTGCGCAAGCGCCACCCGGACGCGGTGATCAGCGTGGACACCTGGCGGCACGAGGTCGGCGAGGCGGTCTGCGAGGTCGGCGCCGACCTGCTGAACGACGCCTGGGGCGGTGTCGACCCGAAGCTCGCCGAGGTGGCCGCCCGGTACGACGCCGGCCTGGTCTGCACCCACGCGGGCGGCGCCGAGCCGCGCACCCGGCCGCACCGGGTCGGCTACGCGGACGTGATGGCCGACATCCTGGAGGTCACCCTGGGCCTCGCGGAGCGGGCGGTGGAGCTCGGGGTGCGGCGGGACGCCGTGATCATCGACCCGGGCCACGACTTCGGCAAGAACACCCGGCACTCGCTGGAGGCCACCCGGCGGCTGCCGGAGATGACCTCAACCGGCTATCCGGTGCTCGTCTCGCTCTCCAACAAGGACTTCGTCGGGGAGACCCTCGACCGGCCGGTCAACGAGCGGCTGCTCGGCACCCTCGCCACCACCGCGGTCTCGGCCTGGCTGGGCGCGCAGGTGTACCGGGTGCACCAGGTCGCGGAGACCCGGCAGGTGCTCGACATGGTGGCCTCGATCCGCGGCACCCGGCCCCCGGCGGTGGCCCGCCGGGGGCTCGCGTAGCGCGGGTCCCGAGGGTGCCCGGGTGGTCGGCCCGGGGGCGCCCCGCTCGCGTCTCAGATCCGGTTGCCGTTCGGGCGGCGGGTCTCGGCGAGGATCTTGAGCACGTCGTCGACGTCGTCCACCACGTGGAAGAGGTCGAGGTCCTGGGGCGAGGCCTTGCCCTCGGCGATCAGGGTGTTCTTCAGCCAGTCGACCAGGCCGCCCCAGTAGGCGGTGCCGAAGAGGATCACCGGGAAGCGGGTGACCTTGCGGGTCTGGACGAGGGTGAGCGCCTCGAACAGCTCGTCCAGCGTGCCGAGGCCGCCGGGCAGCACCACGAAGCCCTGCGCGTACTTCACGAACATCGTCTTGCGGACGAAGAAGTAGCGGAAGTTCAGGCCCAGGTCGACGAACTCGTTGAGGCCCTGCTCGAAGGGCAGCTCGATGCCGAGCCCGACGGAGAGGCCGCCGGCCTCGGAGGCGCCGCGGTTGGCCGCCTCCATGGCGCCGGGGCCGCCGCCGGTGATGACGGCGTAGCCGGCCTCGGCCAGGGCCCGGCCGATCGCCACGCCGGTCGCGTACTCGGTGGAGTCGACCGGGGTCCGGGCGGAGCCGAAGACGCTGATGGCGGCCGGGAGTTCGGCGAGCGCGCCGAAGCCCTCGACGAACTCCGAGGTGATCCGCAGCACCCGCCAGGGGTCGGTGTGCAGCCAGTCGGTCGGGCCGGTGGTGTCCAGCAGACGCTGGTCGGTGGTGCTGGTGCCGACCTGGTCGCGGCGCAGCAGCACCGGGCCCTTCTGCTTCTCGGGCCAGGGCTTCTTGGGCGCGGGCGCGTCGACTTCTTCGGGACCGTGCCCGTAGTGCTTTACGTCTCCAGTGCCTGTCATGACGAAACCCTACGCCCGCCGTCCACCGAAATCGGCGAACGGCGGGTGGCGGCAGGGTGGACGTCAGGCGCCGGTCAGCCAGGCCGCGAGGCGCCGTTCGACCTCGGCGATCGCGCTCAGCGAGCAGTGCTCGTCGCGCTTGTGGGCGAGGTTGGGGTCGCCCGGCCCGTAGTTGACGGCGGGCACGCCGAGGGCGCTGAACCGGGCGACGTCCGTCCAGCCGAACTTGGCCCGGGCCTCGCCGCCGACCGCGGCGAGGAAGGCCCGCGCGGCGGGCCGGTCGAGGCCGGGCAGCGCGCCGGGGGCGGTGTCGGTGACGCGGAGCTCGTATCCCGCGAAGACCTCGCGGACGTGGTCGGCCGCCTGCTGCTCGCTGCGGTCGGGCGCGTAGCGGAAGTTGACCTGCACGGTGCACTCGTCGGGGATCACGTTGCCCGCGACGCCGCCGTCGATCCGGGTGGCGTTGAGGCCCTCGCGGTACTCCAGGCCGTCGATCAGCACCCGTCGCGGCTCGTACTCGGCGAGCCGGCGCAGCACCTCGACGGCCTTGTGGATGGCGTTGTCGCCGAGCCAGCTGCGGGCCGAGTGGGCGCGGGTGCCGGTGAGCACGATCTCGGCGCGCAGGGTGCCCTGGCAGCCGCCCTCGACGACGGCGCCGCTGGGCTCCATGAGCACCGCGAAGTCGGCGGCCAGCCAGTCGGGGTGTTCCTGGGCGAGGTGGCCGAGGCCGTTGCGGGAGGCCTCGATCTCCTCGCAGTCGTAGAAGACGAAGGTGAGGTCGTGGTTCGG
Organism: Kitasatospora sp. DSM 101779; assembly: GCF_025655475.1. Taxonomy (GTDB): domain Bacteria; phylum Actinomycetota; class Actinomycetes; order Streptomycetales; family Streptomycetaceae; genus Kitasatospora. The sequence goes on from NZ_JAHTIK010000001.1 coordinate 3,403,929, forward strand.
CTCGGTGAGGGTGGCGGCGAGCCGCAGCTGCACGGCGACGCCGGACTTCATGTCGGAGGTGCCGCAGCCGTACAGCAGGTCGCCCTCGACCCGGGAGGGGAGGTTGTCGGCGATCGGCACGGTGTCCAGGTGGCCGGCGAGCAGCACCCGTTCGGCGCGGCCGAGGTTCGTCCGGGCGACGACGTTGTTGCCGTGTCGGTCGACCGTCAGGTGGGGCAGTGCCCGCAGCGCGTTCTCGACGGCGTCGGCGAGGGCCTGCTCGTCGCCGCTGACGGACGGGAAGTCGACCAGCTGCGCGGTCAGCGCACCGCCGTCGAGGGACAGGTCGAGGGGCGTGTTCGGGCTGCTCATGGTGGTTCAGCGTATCGGTGCCGCGGCTCGCGGCGGCGGGCGGCGCAACCGTCGGGCGCCGGTCGGCCGTCGGAGTGGGTACGGTGTGCGCACAGCGAGCGAGAGGGGCACTGGTGGCCGAAATGGCGGAGGGTGGGGCGGACGGCTCCACGGCGTCGGGACGGCGCCGCCGACGGCCTCGGCTGCTGCGCCGGCTGTTGATCGGCCTGGTGGCCGTGGCGCTGGTGGCCGGCCTGGTGCTGTACCTCAACCGGGACCGGCTGATCGTGCCGCCGGAAGGCTGCAAGATCACCACGGCGGCGGGCAGCGGGACGCTGGACCTGGCGCAGGCCGCCAATGCCTCGACGATCGCCGCGGTGGCGATGTCCCGCGGCCTGCCGGAGCGGGCGGTGACGATTGCGCTGGCCACCGCCATGCAGGAGTCCAAGATCCACAACCTGGAGGGCGGCGACCGCGACTCGGTCGGCCTCTTCCAGCAGCGGCCGTCCCAGGGCTGGGGCACCGCGGAGCAGATCAAGGACCCGGTGTACGCCACCAACAAGTTCCTGGACGGCCTGGTGAAGGTGCCCGGCTACGCCCGGATGCCGCTGACCGACGCTGCGCAGCAGGTGCAGAAGAGCGGCTTCCCGCAGGCGTACGCCAAGCACGAGTCCAACGCGATGCTGGTGACCTCGGCGCTGACCGGCCGCGAGCCCGCCGCGCTGAACTGCGTGGTGCACGACCTCGCCGAGCCGGTCGCCGTGGCCGCCTCCGCCTCCTCCTCCGGTTCGCCGTCGGCCTCGGCCTCGCCGTCGGGCGGGCCGCGCCCCGCGGACGTCGGCGAGAAGGTCCGCCGCGAGTTCGGACGGGTGGTGGCGGTGTCCGACGCGCCGAAGGCGCCCAAGGACTCGCGGGCGGTGCTGGCACTGACCCCGCAGGCCTCGGCCTCGACCGACTCCGGTGCGGAGGGGCGGCGGCAGTCCGGCTGGGCGGTGGCCCAGTGGGCGGTGGCGCACGCGCAGGAGCTCGGCATCGGCGAGGTGTCCTTCGACGGACGGCTGTGGCGCTTCGACCGGCCCACCGGGGGCTGGCAGACGAAGGACGGGGCCGGGGGGACGGACCGGGTGCTGGTCACCCTCGGGGCACCGTGAGCACGGTGACGGTACGTTGACGAACCCGTGAGCGGGTGTCGACCCGGCGGGTGACAGCGGTCAACCGCGGTGGACCTCCCTCGGCCCTGCCGCGGGCTGCGGCGCTGGGCCGCTCGGAGTACCGCCGGCACCGGTCCCGACAAGGGGAGTGACGGTTCTTCACTCACCCCTGCGGGGGAGGCGGCGCCGGGCGCGCCGCAAAGAGGATCGTCCGATCTTTGCCCGCCCTTTACCTTGGGCGGGCGAAACCTTCCCGCCTCCTGAGCGGTATTCACGTCGTCCGCCCGGCGGACGGCCATGTCCTCTCGTCTTAGGAGCACCATGTCTCACCCCCTCACGCGCCGGATCGCCCAGGCCGCACTGCTCGTCGCGGCCGGCGCGACGCCCCTGCTCGCGGCCGGCTCCGCCTCGGCCGCCGACCTGGTGCCGCAGGGGACCGACCTGGGATCCGGCCTCACCCAGCTCGACTCCCCCTCCGGCACCGTGCAGGGCACCGCCCACGAGCTCGGCGAGTCCGCGGGTGCCACCGGCGCCGCCACGGTCGCCACCGGCGTCCCGGCCGCGAGCGACGCCGCGGGCCACACCGTCGCCTCCGCGCTGCCGGACGCCGACAAGGCCCTCGGCCCGGTGGGCAACACCGCCGGCAAGACCACCGCCGCTACCGGTGCGCTCACCACCGTGGCCGGCCGGGTCGCCCCCGCGCTGGTCGACCGCGCCGGCCCGGCGGTCGCCGAGAAGGTGCTGCCCGCGGTGCCCGGCACCCGCAGCGCGCGCGCCGGCGGCCCGCTCGGCACCGTCACCGGCGCGCTGCCCACCAGCGGCCTGCCCACCGGCACCCTGACCAGCGCCCTGCCCACCGGCGGCATCCCGCAGGCGCTGCCCGGCGCGGACACCCTCGGCACCCTGACCGGCTCCCCGGCCGCGGCCAACCGCCTGGGCGGCGTGCCCTCGCTCGGCTCCAACCCGACCGACCTGCTGGGCGGCGTCCTCGGCGGCACCCCGCTCGGCGGCCTGCTCGGCGGCATCGGCGGCTGACCGCACCGCACGCCGAAGGGCCGGCCCCGAGCGGGGGCCGGCCCTTCGTCCGTCGGTCGCCGGCGTCAGCCGCCGAGCCGGGCCACCGCGGCGCGGACCCGCTCGTCGGTGGCGGTGAACGCCACCCGCACGTGCTGCGCGCCGGCCGGCCCGTAGAAGTCGCCGGGCGCCACCAGGATGCCCAGCTCCGCGAGCTCCGCCACCGTCTCCCAGCACGGCCGGCCCTGGGTCGCCCACAGGTAGAGGCTGGCCTCCGAGTGCTCGATGGTGAAGCCGTACGCCTCCAGGGCGCCGCGCAGCGCCGTGCGCCGGGCGGCGTAGCGGGCCCGCTGCTCGGCCACGTGCGCGTCGTCCGCGAGCGCCGCGACGGTCGCCGCCTGCACCGGGGCGGGCACGATCATGCCGCCGTGCTTGCGGACCTCCAGCAGCTCGGCGACGACGACCTCGTCGCCGGCGACGAAGGAGGCCCGGTAGCCGGCCAGGTTGGACCGCTTGGAGAGCGAGTGGACGGCCAGCAGGCCCTCGTGGGAGCCGCCGCAGACGTCCGGGCGGAGCACCGACACCGGCTCGGCCTCCCAGCCGAGCTCCAGGTAGCACTCGTCGCTGACCAGCAGCACGCCGTGCTCGCGGGCCCAGGCGACCGCGCGGCGCAGCTCGTCCGCGGTGAGCACCCGGCCGGTCGGGTTGGACGGCGAGTTCAGCCAGAGCAGCCGCACCCGGGACCCGTCGAGCTCGTCGACGTCCTCGTACGCGACCGGCTCGGCGCCGCACAGCCGGGCGCCCACCTCGTACGTCGGATACGCCAGGCGCGGGTAGGCGACCTGGTCGCCCGGGCCGAGGCCGAGCTGGCCCGGCAGCCAGGCCACCAGTTCCTTGGAGCCGACGGTCGGCAGGACGGCCCTCGGGCCGATCTCGGCGCCGCAGCGGCGGTTCAGCCAGCCGGCGACGGCCTCGCGCAGCTCCAGCGGGCCCCAGACGGTCGGATAGCCGGGGGTGTCCGTACTGGCGGCCAGCGCCTTCTGGATCACCTCGGGCACCGGGTCGACCGGGGTGCCCACGGAGAAGTCGCACAGCCCGTCCGGGTGCGCGAGGGCGGTCCGCTTGTACGGCTCCAGCCGGTCCCACGGGAAGACCGGAAGCAGCTCGGAAACGCGGCGCGCCGCCCCCGGGTGGCCCGGGAACGGCGCGCGCGCGGTGTGATGGGTGCTCACGACTCAGTTGTCACCGATCAGTGTCGTCAGTGGTCGGCGTTCTGCGGCGGCAGGGCCGCGATGAACGGGTGGTCCTTCTCGATCAGGCCGAGCTTCGAGGCACCACCGGGCGAACCGAGGTCGTCGAAGAACTCGACGTTCGCCTTGTAGTAGTCCTTCCACTCCTCGGGAGTGTCGTCCTCGTAGAAGATCGCCTCGACCGGGCAGACCGGCTCGCAGGCGCCGCAGTCGACACACTCATCCGGGTGGATGTAGAGGGAACGCTCGCCCTCGTAGATGCAGTCAACCGGGCACTCTTCGATGCACGCCTTGTCCTTGACGTCGACACAAGGCTGCGCGATGACGTAGGTCACGCTGTCGTTCCTCCTCGGAAGGGCTGGCGGCCCAAACTGTTTGCTTGCGTGCGCGGGTGAGCGCGGCGTCGTCGATGCCCGCCCCTAGTATCGCGGGTCGGAGACCGCAAATGCACAGGAGGTGCCCTCGATGGCGGACAGAGCCCCCGCGACCGGCCGTCCGGAGGTCCGTCTGAACCCCTCTGACGTGGGACGACGGGTGTCCGTACGGCGCATCGCGGAGCTGGTCGACGGGCGGCCCGTGTTCCGCGATGTGATCGGGGTGCTCGCATCCTGGGACGAGAACGGCCTCGCGGTGGTGCCCCGCAGCGGCGAGCCGGTGGTCTTCCCCGAGGAGCTGCTGGTCGCGGGCAAGCCGGTGCCGCCCTTCCCGGCCCGCCGGGCGCCGCAGCCGGCCGCCGACCCCGTCGAGCTGCAGCGGACGGCCGCCCGCGGCTGGCCCGCCGTCGAGCAGGAGCGGCTCGGCGCCTGGGTGCTGCGCGCCTCCGCCGGATTCACCCGGCGGGCCAACTCCGTCCAGGCCCTCGGTGACCCCGGACGGCCGCTCGCGCAGGCCCTGGACGAGGTCCGCACCTGGTACGCGGCCCGTTCGCTACCGGCGTACGTCGAGGTGCTCGAACCCGGCTCGCCCGGCGACCTCGCCGCCGAACTCGCCCGGCTCGGCGCCGGACAGGCCGAGACGCTCTTCCGCACCGCGCCGCTCGCCCCGCTCGCCCGGGCCGCCGCCGGGTCGCACGACCGGATCCGGCTGTCCCGGACGGCCGACGCCCGCTGGATGTCCCGCTACCGCCGGGTGAGTGCCGACACCGCGGTGGAGCGCGCCGCCGCCGAGGTGCTGCACGGCGGGCCCTCGGTCTGGTTCGCGACCGTCCCCGACCCGGACGGCGGCGCCCCGCTGGCGATCGGCCGGGCCGCCGTCGACGGCCCGTGGGCCGGCTTCTCCGCGATCGAGGTCGACCCGTCGGCCCGCCGCTCGGGGCTCGGCACCGCGGTCATGGCGGTGCTCGCCGCCCGCGCCGCCGAGGAGGGGGCGACCGGTGCATACCTGCAGGTGGAGGCGGAGAACGCGGGCGCGATCGCCCTCTACGACCGGCTGGGCTTCACCACAAGTCACACTTACCACTACGCCCGCCTCCCCGAGCGGTAGCGTTCACCCCGCCACCTCTGTACCGACGAAGGCTGCTGTGACCGAGCAGAGCAGATCCCGCTTCCGCGCCGAGGCCCGGGCCGAACGCCCCGATCCCGTGCTGCTGTGCCTGCTCGCGGCCGCCGAGCACACCTTCGGCGCGCCCGGGGACCCTGCGCCGCCGCCCACCCTGGACGAGCTGCTGACGGCCTGTGGGGCCGCACTGGACCGGCACGCCGCCGCCGTCCGCCGGGCCGTCGCCGAACGGCGGCCCGCAGGGCCGGAGGAGACCGCGGCGCTGCTCGCCGCCGTGCTCGGCGGCCGCGAGCGGTTCCACGGCCGCAAGGCGGACTACCGGCGGGTGGAGTCCTCGCTGCTGCCCGAGGTGCTGCGGCGCCGGCGCGGCCTGCCGATCACGCTCTCGCTGGTGTGGATGGGGGTGGCCGCCCGGGCCGGCCTCGTCGTGCACGGCATCGCGCTGCCCGGCCACTTCATCGTCGCGGTGGCCGGCCCGTCCGGCGGCAACGACTACGTGCTCGCCGACCCCTTCCACGGCGGCCGGCTGCTCGACCTGGAGGACGCGGCGCAGCTGGTGACCGCCGCCGGGCACGAGTTCGGCCCCGAACTCCTCACCCCTGCACAGCCGTTGGACATCGTGCTGCGGGTGCTCGGCAACATCCGCGCCTGGGCCGCGGACCGCCCCGAGCACGCCCGCACCCAGCTGTGGGCCACCGAGCTCGCCCTGCTGCTCCCCCGCCACCCGGCCCAGTTGCGCCTGGAGCGTGCCGAACTCCTCGTCCGCACCGGTGACTTCCTCGCCGGGGCGCGCGAGATGGAGGAGTACGCGCGGATCCTGGACGCCTTCGACCCGGAGGCGGCGGCGAAGGCCCGGCAGGACGCCCGGGCGGCCCGGCACCGGCTCAACTGAACCGGGACGCCCGGCTCCTGTGCCGGCGGGCGGTCACAGCCAGCCCTTCTCCTTCGCGACCCGCACCGCCTCCGCCCGGTTGCGGGCACCGGTCTTCTGGATCGCCATCGACAGGTAGTTGCGGACGGTGCCCTCGGACAGGTGCAGCCGCCGGGCGATGTCGGCGTTGACCGAACCGTCGGCCGCGGCCGCCAGCACGTCCAGCTCCCGCCCGGTCAGCGGGTTGGCGCCCTCGGCGAGCGCGGCGGCGGCCAGCGTCGGGTCGATCACCCGCTCGCCGCGCAGCACTCGGCGGATCGCCTCGGCCAGTTCGGCCGCCGGCGCGTCCTTGACCAGGAAGGCGTCCGCCCCGGACTCCATCGCCCGGCGCAGGTAGCCCGGCCGGCCGAAGGTGGTGGCGATCACCACCTTGGTGCCGGGACGGCGCCTGCGCAGCTCCCCGGCCGCCTCGATGCCGGTCATCCCCGGCATCTCGATGTCCAGCACGGCCACCTCCACGTCGTGGGCGACGGCCGCGTCGACGACCTCGTCCCCCCGTCCGACCTGGGCGACCACGTCGATGTCCCCTTCGAGTCCCAGCAGGGCGGCGAGGGCCTCCCGCACCATCCCCTGGTCCTCGGCCAGCAGCACGCGAATCATTCGCGCACACTATCGGTCGCCGCGGCCGCCGGGACGGCCCTCAGCGGCACGTGGGCGCGCAGCCGGAAGCCGCGGCCGTGCGGGCCGGGGCCGGTCTCCAGCCGGCCGTCCACCAGGGCGAGGCGTTCGCCGAGGCCGGACAGCCCGTTGCCGGGCGCGGACTTGCCGGGGCCGCGACCGTTGTCGGTGACCTCCAGCACGGCGTAGCGCCGGCCGTCGTCCTCCCAGGTCTCGTCCACCGCGACGGTACAGACGGTGGCGTCGGTGCCGTGCCGGACGATGTTGGTGACCGCCTCACGCAGCGCCCAGGCGAGCGCGCCGGCCTCCTCGCCGTCCAGGCCGGGCCGGGCGTCGGTGAGGCCGGGGGCGGCCTCCAGGGTGATCCGCGCGGTGGTGAGCGCGGTGCGGGCGGCGGCCAGCTCGACCGGCAGGGTGGGCCGGCGGAACCCGCTGACCGCCTCCCGGACGTCGACCAGCGACTGCCGGGCGACGCTCTCGATGTCGGCGACCTGGCTGCGGGCCTGCTCCTGCTTGCCGGCGTCCATGAAGCGTCCGGCGAGCTCGCTCTTGATGGTGATCAGCGAGAGCGAGTGGCCGAGCAGGTCGTGCAGGTCGCGGGCGAGCCGCAGCCGTTCCTCGGACGCCGCCAGGTGGGCCACCGCGGCCCGGGCCTCGCGCAGCTCCTGCATGGTGGAGATCAGCCGCTGCAGGCCGGTCATGGCGAGGCCGGAGAGGAGGCAGGGCACGACGATGGCGACCAGGGTGTCCCGGTCGGCCTGCACCAGCAGGCCGACCAGCAGGGAGGTCGCGGTGGCCGCGCCGACCCCGGCCACGCTGTACCGGGTCGGCACCACCACCGCGATGCAGACCGAGGCGTAGGTGAACAGGGTCAGCCAGGCCTCGCCCAGCACGAAGGGGGTGACGAGGGCCAGCACGACCATCACCGCGACCAGCGCGTAGTGCCCGCGCCAGGTGCCCGGCCGGATCGAGCGGAAGGCCACCAGCGACAGGTAGCAGGCCAGGTAGACGCCGAGCGCCGCCCAGCCGAACACCGTCGCCGCGGTGCCGTGGTGGCCGTCCACCAGGTCCTTCACCGGATAGACCAGGTAGATCGCCCACAGCGACATCCAGCAGAGCTTCACCAGCAGCTGCCGGCGGCTCTCCACCTTCGCGCCGGGGATGTTCCGGAAGGAGGTGCCGGACTCCGCCGGCCCCGTGTGCGTGTCCTGGTCGATCATGCCGGCCATCATGCCGCCCGGGTGTCCCGGCGGTACAGGACGGCCGCCGCCGCGACGAACAGGGCCAGGAATCCGGCCATGCCGGCCACCGCGACGGTGTCCAGGCCCTGGCCGGGCTGCACGAAGGCGGCCAGCCGGTTGTACAGGTAGACCGGGTCGAAGCGGGCGAAGGCCACCAGTGAGTCGCCGACCGGGAACCAGGTGCCGCCGAACAACGCCATCAGCATGTAGACGATCATCACGATCGGCTGCACCGCGTCGGGCGCCGCCGCGTAGCCGAGCGCCACGCCCAGCGCGGCGAAGACGAAGCTGCCGAGCCAGAGCACCGCCGCAAGGCCCAGCCAGCGGCCGGCCGACAGCTGCACGCCCTCGACCGCTCCGATCGCGAAGACCACCAGGATCGCCGGCAGCGTGGTCACCGCGCAGGCGGCGATCTTGCCGACCGTGTAGGCCCGCCCGGGCAGCGCTGTCAGCCGCAGCTGTCGCACCCAGCCGCTGCGCCGCTCCAGCGAGATCCGCTGCGCCGAGCCGGTCAGCACCGCGCCGACCGCGCCGAAGGTGGCCATCGACACCATGAAGTACGACTTCGCCGGGACGCCGCCGGCCACGTCGCCGCCGCTGTAGGCGCTGATGAAGAAGACGTACAGCAGGGCCGGGTAGAGCACCGTGAACATCAGGTACCGCTTGTTGCGCAGGGTGCGCAGGATCTCCAGCCGGATCAGGGTGGTCATCGCACGGTCTCCTTCACGGGCGCCGCGGCCGCCTCGTCGGCGGCGGCCCGCCCGGTGATGGTCAGGAAGGCCTGTTCCAGGCCGAGGCCGGTGACCTCCAGGCCGCGCGGGTACAGCCCGGCGCGGTAGAGGGCGGCGACGCAGGCGTCCGCGTCGGTGGCACGGATCCGCACGGTGCGCACCCCGCCGGCCCGGCCGCCGACCTCCAGGCCGGCGACGCCGGGCAGGGCGCGCAGCAGGGCCTCGTCGGCCTCGCCGTCGCCGGGGTGCAGTTCGAAGCCGACCCGGCGGGCGCCGGCCCGGGCCTTGATCTCGGCGGAGGTGCCGTCGGCGATCAGCCGGCCCTTGTGCAGCACCAGCACCCGGTCGGCGACCGAGTCCGCTTCCTCCAGGTAGTGGGTGGCGAAGAGCACGGTGCGCCCGGCCGCGGCCTGGGCCCGCATGGCGGCCCAGAAGGCCTGCCGGACGGAGACGTCCATGCCGGTGGTGGGCTCGTCGAGGACGATCAGGTCGTTGGCGCCGGCCACCGCGAGGGCGAAGCGGACGCGCTGCTGCTGGCCGCCGGAGAGCCTGTCGACCCGGCGGTGGGCGATCTCGGTGATGCCGGCCTCGGCGAGGACCGCGTCGACCGCGCGCCCGCGGGGGTGGATGCTGCAGGCGAGGGCCACCAGTTCGCGGACCCTGACCTCGGTCATCAGGCCGCCGCTCTGCAGCATGGCGCCGACCCGGCCGGCCTCGATCGCGGTCCGCGGCGGCCCGCCGAACAGCTCGACGCTGCCGGTGTCCGGTTCCCGCAGGCCCAGCAGCAGGTCGAGGCTGCTGGACTTGCCCGCGCCGTTCGGCCCGAGCAGCGCGACCGTCTCGCCCGGCCGCAGGACGAGGTCCAGCCCGTCCACCGCCGTGACGCGGCCGTAGCGCTTGCCGACGTTCCGGAAGGCCGCGACCTCCCCCGTGCCCGTACCCATCGCCCGCCGTCCCTCCGACGCCCTTTTCGCTGACTCCACCAGGCTCGCGCGGAGTGGGGGGCGGGCGGCAGTGCGGGTCGTCGTGTCCTCGGCATGACGGATGTCATGCCGAGGACACGCGTGCGGGTCAGAGCCCGAGCGAGCGCTTCAGGAAGTCGACCTGGAGCAGCAGCAGGTTCTCCGCGACCTGCTCCTGCGGGGTCATGTGGGTGACCCCGGAGAGCGGCAGCACGGTGTGCGGCCGGCCGGCGGCGAGCAGCGCGGAGGACAGCCGCAGGGTGTGCGCGGCGACGACGTTGTCGTCGGCCAACCCGTGCACGATCATCAGCGGCCGCTCCAGCTTGGACGCGTCCGCGGTCAGCGAGTTGGCGCCGTACACCTCGGGGTGCTGCCCGGGGTCGCCGAGGTAGCGCTCGGTGTAGTGGGTGTCGTAGAGCCGCCAGTCGGTGACGGGCGCGCCGGCGACGGCGGCGTGGAAGACGTCCGGGCGGCGCAGCACGGCGAGTGCGGCGAGGTAGCCGCCGTAGGACCAGCCGCGGATCGCGACCCGGCCGAGGTCGAGCGGGAACTCCTCGGCCAGCGCGTGCAGGGCGTGCACCTGGTCGTCGAGGGTGACGCCGGCGAAGTCGTGCCGGACGGCCTTCTCCCAGGCGGGGCTGCGGCCGGGGGTGCCGCGGCCGTCGGCGACCACCACGGCGAAGCCCTGGTCGGCGAACCACTGGGAGGTCAGGTGCGGGTTGTGCGCCTGCACGACGCGCTGGCCGTGCGGTCCGCCGTACGGGTCCATGAGGACGGGCAGCGGGCCGTCCCGCTCGGGGTCGTGGCCGGCCGGCAGCAGGACGGCGGCGGGGATCCGCCGGGTGCCGGCGAAGCGGAAGACGGGACGGGCGGTGAGCAGCGGCGTCTCGGCGTACGAGGCGACGGTGGCGACGGTGGCGCCGTCCCGCAGCACCTGGACGAGGGTGCCGGGCCGGTCCGGGGAGGCGGTGGAGAGCACGGTGGTGCCACCGGCGTGGACGGCGGCCGCGGCGCCGTCGCCGTCCGGCCCGAACGGGGCGACACCGTCCGCGCAGGCCCGGAAGAGGCCCGTCCAGCCGGGCGGGCGGCCGCTGCCGGAAACACCCTCGGAGGCGGTGAACAGCACCTCGTCGTCGCTCACCGCGAACACCGAACGGACGTGCAGCGAGTCGTCGGTGACGGCCTGTTCGCCGATCAGCAGGGCGCGGGCGCCGCCAGCGTCGGAGATCCGCACCAGCCGGCCGTCCGGGGTCCGGGCGGGGACGCCGTCGAAGAGCTCCAGCCAGGCGTCGTCCTGCTCCTCGACGAGCGGCGCGGTGCTGCCGTCCGCGGTGTCGACGGTGCGGATCTGCTGGCTGCGCTGGTCGCGGGCCTGGACGAGCAGCAGCGGGGCGCCGCCGGCCGACCAGTGCACCCGGGCCAGGTACGGGAAGGCCTCGCGGTCCCACACCACCTCGGTGCGGGTGCCGTCCAGGTCGACGAGCCAGAGCCCGACCTCGGCGTTCGGGGTGCCGGCGGCCGGGTACGCGATCTCGGCGGGCGCGGCGGCCGGGTTGGCCGGGTCGGCGATCCACCAGCGCCGGACGGGGGCGTCGTCGACCCGGGCGACGAGCAGTCGGCGGCTGTCGGGCGACCACCAGAAGCCGCGGTCGCGGCCCATCTCCTCCTGGGCGGCGAACTCGGCCTGGCCCCAGGAGACCGTGTCGGCCTCGGGCTCGGCGAGGGCCCGGTCGCCGCCGCCGTCGGTGCGGGTGACGCGCAGCGCGCCGGCGGTGGTGGCGTAGGCGACGTGGCTGCCGTCGGGAGCCGGCCGCGGGTCCAGCAGCGGGCCCTCGGCCGGCAGTTCGCGTGCGGTGCCGGCGGCGAGGTCGGCGGCGAAGAGCCGGCCGGAGAGCGCGAACGCGGCGAGCGCGCCGGCGGCGTCGAGGGCGTAGCCGACGATGCCGGCGGAGCCCTCGCGGCTGCGCTCGCGGCGGGCCTTCTCGGCGGCCGAGAGGTGTTCCTCGCCGCCGCCGAGCAGGGCGGCCGGGTCGGCGGCGACCCGCTCCTCGCCGGTGGCGGGGTCGAGGGTCCAGAGGCTGTTGGCGCGGTCCCGGCCGGAGCCGGAGCGCAGGAAGACGACCCGGCTGCCGTCGGGTGCGACGGCGAAGGAGCGGGGGGCGCCGACGGTGTAGCGCAGGGTCCGCGCGTACTGCCGGGGGAAGGTGTCCGCAGGGTTCTCGGTGGTCATGGCACCCGACCCTACGGCCTGCCCGTGCCGGTGATCACTCGTTCGGAGCAGCCCCGGGCAACGGCCCCCGAGGGGCCCACGGCCCGTGTCCCACCGGCCGTTCGGCCGTCCGGAGCACCGTCGCGCCACGCTTCGCGACCTCACGGTACGTAATACCGGGGTCACCGATCGGGTATGTGTTGCTCATCGCGATACGGAGCCGGACCGTCCCGTTCCCTCCCGGTTCCGGATCGAGTGTCCGTCCCGCACGACCCGCCGCCCGCCCAGGGCGGCGCACCCGAGAAGGGGTGTGAGCCGTCATGGCTTTGTCCGTCTCCGCAGCCGTGCTGATGCTGGTCATCGTGGTGGTCCTGGTCCGCCGGTCCGGCCTGAAACTGGCGCACGCGATCATCTGCGCGCTCCTCGGCTTCTACCTCGCCTCCACCTCGATCGCACCGTCGATCCAGGAGGTCACCAGCAACGTGGCAGGGATGATCAATGGCCTGAAGCTCTGACGGATCGCCGGTCGCCGGTGCCGCGTCAGGCCACCCTCGCCCGCAGGCCGCGGCGGGGCGAAGGTTGCCGGACGCGGCACTAGGCTGGCGGCCATGACCGCAGCCTCCGACCACCCGCCCCGCCGCCTGCTCCTGGTGCACGCGCACCCCGACGACGAGTCGATCGGCAACGGAGCCACCATGGCGCGGTACGCCGCCGAGGGGGCCCTGGTCACGCTGGTGACCTGCACCCTCGGCGAGGGCGGCGAGGTGATCCCGCCCGAGTCGGCCCATCTGACGGCCGATCGGGACGACACCCTCGGCGAGCACCGGATCGGCGAGCTGTCCGCGGCGATGCGCGCGGTCGGCGTCGCCGACTTCCGCTTCCTCGGCGGCCCGGGGCGCTACCGCGACTCCGGGATGATGGGCGTCGCCGACAACGAGCGGCCGGACTGCTTCTGGCAGGCCGACGTGGACGAGGCCGCCGACCACCTGGTCGCGGTGGTCCGCGAGGTCCGGCCGCAGGTGCTGGTCACCTACGACGAGGACGGCGGCTACGGCCACCCCGACCACATCCAGGCGCACCGGGTGGCCCTGCGGGCGTACGAGCTGGCCGCGGACCCGGCCCACCGCCCGGAGCTGGGCGGGGCCTGGCGGATCGCCAAGGTGTACTACAACCGGATGCCGCGCTCGGTGATCGAGCGGGGGCTGAAGGAGACGGCCGACGCCGCGGTCTTCCCGGGCACCGCCTCGACGGGCGACGTGCCCGGCGTGGTGGACGACGCGGTGGTGACGACGGTGCTGGACGGGGCGGCGTACGCCGGGGCGAAGGCCGCCGCGATGCGGGCGCACGCCACCCAGATCACCGTGGCCGGGCCGTACTTCGCGCTCAGCAACGACCTGGGGCAGCCGCTGGTGGCCACCGAGTACTACCAGCTGGTGCACGGCGAGCCGGGCACGACGCTGCCGGAGACGGACCTCTTCGCCGGGGTGGCGCTGTGAAGGCGCTGCAGGTGCTGCTGGGCACCCGGTCGGCGCGCCTGGCCGAGGCGCTGCCGCCGCGCGGGTTCCGGGTGGCGGCCTACACGGTGCTGTTCTTCGTGGGGGCCGCGGTCTCGTTGTGCGGAGCGTTCGTGCAGGCTCTGTGGCCTCCGTTCGGCGTGCTGCTGGCGCTGGCCGCGACCGGCGGGGTCTTCTACGGCGGTCTGCGGCTGACGGGCACGAAGCTCGGCGCGGGCATCCCGCTGGCCGGCTGGTTCGCCGTGCTGATGGTGATGATGGCGCCGCGCCCCGAGGGCGATTTCGTCCTGGCGGCGGGTCTGACCTCGTACCTCTACCTCTTCGCGGGCGCGGTCGCGGGTGTGGTCTGCGCGACGCTGCCGACCCGGACGGCCCTCGGCCTCGGCACGGTCGGCGGCGATCGGCCACGGCCCGTCAAGGACCCGCACGCATAGCCCGATAGCGGAATTATCGGACATATCGGCTTCTTTCCGATCCGGGCCGCCGCCCGGCGCTTCCCAGTATGGTGGTGCCGGTGCGGGTGCCTCCGGTCCTATCGGCCCGGGGGACGACAGCCCCGGATGCCTCGGACGCAGGGCGGGAGGGTACCTTCAGCCCCAGTCGCGTGGCGGCGGCGCCGTCTCAGCCAACACGTGAACAAGCTGGTGTCGGAGGGTCCGTCCGGTCCGCAGCGCGGTGCCGCACCGCACGCGGGGGGACGTCCCACTACCCGCGGCCGCCGCCCGTCGGCGCGGCCGCGAACCCGGAGCAGAGCAGCATTGAGCAGCCGCGAATCTGACAGCGCGTACCCGTCGCCCCGCGGGGCCAACCCCGGCCGCCGCACCGCGGACGGGGCGGACGCCTACCCCTCCGGCACCCCGCCGTACGGCACCGGTCTGCCGGGCGCCGCGGCGTTCGCGCACGGCCGCAGCGACGACCCCTTCGGCACCGCGACCCAGGGCGCCGGCCTCGGCGGCCCGGAGGCCGCGGTCGACGACGTGCCCAGGACCGAGACCACCCTGACCACCCGGGTGCGGATCAACATCCCCGGCTCCCGGCCGATCCCGCCGGTCGTGGTGCGCAGCCCCGTCAAGAACGAGGAGCCCCCGGCCGGGCCGGGCGCGCCCCGGCAGCGCGCCGAGGCCGCCGGCTCGCCGGTCCTCGGGCTGGTGGACACCGGCACCACCGAGGTCCCGCCGAACCTGCCGCCGGAGTGGCAGGAGGGCGGCCCCCAGGGCACGCCGGCCGGCGGCCCCAGCGGCGGCGGCCAGGCCCGCCCCGACGGCGCGAGCGAGTCGGAGTCCACCGGCGCCTGGTTCCGCCCGCGGCAGAAGGGCCGTCAGGACACCGGGGCCGCCCCCGTCCTGGCCGGCACCCCGGGTGCGGCACCGCAGCCGGCGCCGCAGGCCTCCCAGGCCGCTGCGCAGGCCGCCCCGCAGACTGCTCCGCGGCCCGCCGCCGGTGCGCCCCGGCCGACCCCGCAGGGC
>NZ_JAHTIK010000001.1:3418867-3451361 GCF_025655475.1 Kitasatospora sp. DSM 101779
GGAGAACCCGTTCCGCACCGGCCCGGCCGACCCGTTCGCCGCGGGCCGGGCGGCCGGTGCCGCGCAGCCGGAGCCCGAGGACACCCAGGTCGGCGGCTTCGAGCCGATCCGTGACGAGGCCCGCCCGGGCGGTTCGATACCGGGTGTGCCGACCGCCAGCCTCTTCGGCTCGGCTCCCCCGGCGGCGGACCCGTTCGCCGGCCCGGCCGACCCGTTCGGCGCCCCTGCCGCGGGCCCCTTCGCGGCTCCCGCAACCCCCTTCGCCGCTCCCGCGGACCCGTTCGCGCCCGGCGCGGCCCCGGCCGCCGCCGACCCGTTCGCCGATCCCTTCGGCGGTACGCCCGCGCAGGCCGATCCGTTCGGCGGCCCGTTCGGCGGTGCCGCTCCCGACCGGGGGCGCCCCGCCCCCGCCGAGGCGGCGCCCGCGCCGGCCCCGAAGCCGGCCCCCCCGAAGGCCGAGACCACCGAGCCCGCACCCAAGAAGCGCGGCAAGGCGGGCAAGCTGGCCGGCTACGCCGTCGGTGGCCTGCTCTTCGCCGGCGCCGCCGCGTACGGCACCGGCCTGATGCTCAACCAGGCCGACATCCCCGAGGGCACCACCGTGCTCGGCACCGACATCGGCGGCGACACCCGCGACCAGGCGGTGAGCGCGCTCGACGCGTCGGTGGCCAAGACGGGCAAGGAGCCGATCAAGCTCAAGCTGGGCGGCCAGGCGCTGACCCTCGACCCGGCGACGGCCGGTCTGAGCTTCGACACCACCGGCACCGTGGACGGTCTGACCAAGCACAGCTACAACCCCGTCGAGGTGATCGGCTCGCTGGCGGGCGGCTCGAAGGCGGTCGCGCCGGAGGTCAAGGTCGACCAGTCGAAGCTCAAGGCCGCCCTGGACGAGCTGGCCGCGAAGTCCGGCCAGGGCCTCAAGGAGGGCTACGTCCGCTTCACCGAGACGGGCCAGACCGAGGTCGTCCCCGGCAAGCCCGGGCAGGGCCTGGACTCGGCGGCCGCCGCGACCCAGGTCGAGCAGGCGTACCGCGACCGCGCGGCCGGCCGGCCCGAGGGCGAGGTCGCGCTGACGCTGACCGCGGCCCAGCCGAAGGTCGGCGAGGACGCCCTCAAGGCGGCCGCGGCCGCACTCGGCAAGCAGGTCCTCAACGGCAACGTGACGCTGAAGGCCGGCAAGGTGAAGTGGGACTTCGGCAAGCTGACGGCCAGCAAGGCGCTGACCCTGGCCCCGGACGCCTCCGGCAAGATCGTCCTCACCTGGGACCTGGACAAGCTGGACGCCGCGCTGAACGGCGTCTTCGACAAGGCGAAGACCCGCAAGAACGGGGCGCTCGCCCCGATCACCCCGCAGGACGTCGCGGACGGCGTCGCCTCGGTGATCGACAAGACCGGCAGGGACCGGGTCTTCACCTTCCCCGCCTGATCCCCGCCCGTCCTCACGGACCGTCCTCCCCCGGCCGGTCCACCCACGCGCACGGCCCCGGAGGCCGGGCCCGCCGGCTCCCGCCGGTCCGGGCCCGGCCTCCGCCGCGCTCTGGCGGTTACTCGCCAGTGGCGGGGCAAAACCGGGCAAGACACCCGTCCCGGCCGCCTCCCGCCCCGCGTTACCAATCCTTGATCGGGGCCCGGTCGACAATGCGCGCGCCCGGTCAGCAGGATGTGCCCCCAGCCGAGCCGCCCCAACCCGCGCAGACGGCCACCCCCGCCGCACCGCTCCGCTGGGAGACCCTCGTGACCAGACCCAGGTTCCCGCTCGCCCTGACCGCGTCGGCGGCCGCGCTGGCGCTCGCCCTCTGCTCCTGCGCGAGCAGTGGCGAGCCGTCGGCCGGATCCGACGGCGGCACCGCCCGGGTGGACGGCGGGACGCAGCGCATGACGCTGTCCGCCACCAACCCCCGGCCGCGGACGGCCCTGAAGAAGGGCGGCACCCTGCAGTGGGCAGTGGACCGCCTGCCCACCCAGTTCAACCCGCTGCACGTGGACGGCGCCGAGCCCGCCACCACGGCGGTCATGAAGGCCCTGCTGCCGAGCTTCTGGCACTCCGACGCGGGCGGCACCCAGACCCCCAACAAGGCGTTCCTGCTGGGCGCGGTGAGCGGCACCGAGGGCGGCCGGCAGACGGTCACCTGGACCCTCAACCCCAAGGCGCACTGGTCCGACGGCACTCCGATCACCTGGCGCGACCTGGCCGCCACCTGGCGGGCGCTGAACGGCACCGACCCGGAGTACCGGACGGCCTCCGCGGCGGGCTTCGACCGGGTCGAGTCGGTGACCCGCGGCAAGGACGACTTCCAGGCCGTGATGGTCTTCCGCACCCGGTTCTCCGAGTGGCAGTCGATGTTCAACAACGCGGCGGACACCCCGTTGCTGCCCGCCCAGTACGCCGGCACCGCCGAGCAGTTCAACACCGGCTGGGCGGACCGCATCCCGGCCACCGCGGGCCCCTTTCGGCCCGCCGGGATCGACCGGGCCACGGGTGCGGTCACCCTGGAGGCGGACCCGGGCTGGTGGGGCGAGAAGCCCCTGCTGGACCGGATCGTCTTCCGCGCGATGGACCCGGGTGCGATGGCGGACGCCTTCGCCCGGGGCAGCGTGGACTACTTCGACATCGGCCCGGACGCCGCGGCCTACCGCCGCGCCGCGGCCGTCGACAACGGCGAGATCCGCAAGGCCGGCGGCCCGAACGTCCGTGCGCTGGTGCTGAACGGCCGCAGCCCGCAGCTGACCGACGCCGCGGTGCGGCGGGCCGTGCTGCGGGCGATCGACCGGGAGTCCATCGCCCGCACCGGCCTCAAGGGGCTGGACTGGGTGTACACCCCGATGAACAACCACTTCCTGGTGCCGGGGCAGAACGGCTACCGCGACAACTCGGCCGGACTGAGCCAGTACGACGTGGACGCCGCGGACGCCGAACTCGACAAGGCCGGATGGGACCGGCCGGGCTTCGGGATGCGCAGCAAGGACGGCAAGCCGCTGACGCTCCGCCTGGTCGTGCCGGACACCGGCCAGGTGGCGGCCGCCGAGAGCACACAGGTGCTGGAGATGCTGGCGCTCGCCGGCATCCAGGTCACCGTGCAGAAGGTGCCGAACACCGACTTCCTCTCCCGGTACGTCAACCGGCACGACTTCGACCTCACCCTGCTCGACATCGCGGGAACCCCTTTCCCGGCAACCTCGTTGGCCAGTACCTTCCAGCAGGGGGCGGGCGGGAACGTCTCCCAGGTGGGCAGCGAGGCGCTCGACGCGGCCATCGCTGACGCCGCGTCGGGCGAGACCGCCAAGGAGGGCTACGAGGCCATCAACCGGGCCGACGAACAGGCGTGGCAGGTGGCCGGCCTCATCCCGCTGTACCAGCGACCGGCGATCTACGCGGCGCGGCGGACGGTTGCCAACCTGGGTGCGCCCGGA
Source organism: Kitasatospora sp. DSM 101779 (assembly GCF_025655475.1). Classification (GTDB taxonomy): domain Bacteria; phylum Actinomycetota; class Actinomycetes; order Streptomycetales; family Streptomycetaceae; genus Kitasatospora. Next base: position 3,422,279 of record NZ_JAHTIK010000001.1, read on the forward strand.
CTGTCCGATCCGGTCTACGAGGACATCGGCTTCCAGAAGTAGCCGCGGAAGAATGTACGGCGAATACTCGCCAGTGGCGTGAATTTGCCATCCAAGAGCGGGGGCGAATTGCTCGGCGACCCACCCCCGGGCATGCCCAAATATTCGCCCGGCCTACCGCAAAACACTAGTGTCCGATTATCGGACGCCGCAACACCGTCGACAATTCGCCCTGGAATGACCAAAACGGACAACAGGTCTACGCGCATCGACTCTTGGCGCCGCGGGATTCGGCGTCCACATAGCGGATGCCACCCCGGCACGTTACGGACGCGTGAACGCGCTATGCCGATATATGTCCGCTTTTGACCGTCTCACAGAGAGCATGTCAAGCGATTCCGCACTACGAAGTGGTTGATATTGCAGCACGAAGCAAGAAATGGGCGTCCGCGAAGTGAGGAACTCTTGACGTTCGATTAACGACTTGCAAGAGTCCGTGCATCCAACTTTTTCTCCTTGCTGCACACAGACCACGGTCGGGAGCTTTAGCACCATGACGACGCCAACCGGGGCCACGACGGACGACGACAGCGTTCTGGTCGGGTCCACGTCGGACCTCGCCGCCAACAGCTCGGCCGACGCTCCGTCAGATCCTGGCTTCCGGGGCCTCTCCCCGGGCAAGCTCATGTGGCGGCGCTTCCTGCGCGACCGCACCGGCGTGGTCAGCGGCGTGATCGTGCTGGCCTTCGTGGTGATCGCCCTCCTCGCGCCCGTGATCTCGATGGTCTACGGCAAGGACCCGGTCACCCACTACGGCCAGAACGCGGACGGCCTGCTGACCGACTCGGGTCTGCCGATGGGCCCCAACGGCGGTATGAGCGGCGACTTCTGGTTCGGTCTCGAGCCCGGTCTGGGCCGCGACCTGTTCATCCTGCTGATCTACGGCATCCGCACCTCGCTGCTGATCGCCTTCGCGGTCTCCCTGCTCACCACCGTCATCGGTGTGGCGCTGGGCATCGCGGCCGGCTACCTCGGCGGCAAGACCGACTACCTGATCGGCCGGATCATCGACATCCTGATGTCGTTCCCGTCGCAGATCTTCCTGATCGCCACCATGCCGGTGGTCACCGGCCTGCTGGTCGCCAACAACGAGGCGCAGCCGACCTGGCTGTCCTTCACCGCGGTGACGATCGTCCTCTCGCTGCTCGGCTGGATGTCGCTGGCCCGCATCCTGCGCGCCACCACCCTGTCGCTGCGCGAGCGGGAGTTCGTCGAGGCGGCGAAGGTGACCGGCGCCTCGCCGGCGCGGATCATCTTCAAGGAGCTCCTCCCCAACCTGTGGACGCCGATCCTGGTGCAGTCGACGCTGGCGCTCCCCGCCTTCGTCACGGCCGAGGCCGGTCTGTCCTACCTGGGCGTCGGTGTCACCGAGCCCACCCCCGACTGGGGCCGCATGATCGCCGACGCGGCCCAGTACCTGCGAACCGACATCACCTTCCTGATCTTCCCGGGTCTGGCGATGGTGCTGTTCGTCCTCGCGTTCAACCTGCTCGGCGACTCCGTCCGGGACGCATTCGACCCGAAGGCCAACCGCTGACCCCACCGGCGGCGCCGAGCAGCCCCAAAGACTCCGGGGGGATGGGCACCCCAGCCCCGGGCACCCAACTGAAATGCAGACACCTTCCACAGGCAGGATGAAGATGAACGCTCGCAAGTCGCGGCGGCTCGCCGCCGCCATCATGGTGGCCGGGGCCCTGACCGTCACCACCGCGTGCTCCAGCGGCCACTCCAACGGCGACGGCGCCGCCTCCGGCGCCTCCAAGGAGCCGGTGAAGGCCGCCAGCATTTCGGTCGGCACGGCCGAGGACTCCAAGGGCCCGGCGGCCGCGGAGCCGAACGCGAAGAAGGGCGGCACGGTCAACATGATCGACCGCGACGACTTCTCGCACCTCGACCCGGCGCAGATCTACCTGAACTACAACAGCGAGGTCTCGCTGCTGCTCACCCGTCAGCTGACGGGCTACAAGTACCTGCCGGACGGCACCCAGAAGCTGGTCGGCGACCTCGCCACCGACACGGGCACCACCACCGACGGCGGCAAGACCTGGAAGTTCACGCTGAAGGACGGCGTGAAGTGGCAGGACGGCACCCCGATCACCTCGGCCGACGTCAAGTACTCGATCGAGCGCACCTTCGCCTCCTTCGTGAAGTCGGGCCCGACCTACGTCCAGACCTGGCTCGCCGGTGACAAGTACCGCGAGGCGTACGCCGGTCCGTACGACGGCAAGAGCCTGGACGCCGTGCAGGCGCCCGACGCCAAGACCGTCGTCTTCACCTTCAAGGACGCCCACCCGGACGCCAACTTCACCCTGGCGATGACCGGTTACGGCGTGGTGCCGAAGGCCCAGGACACCAAGGACGCCTACGACAAGAAGCCGTTCTCGTCCGGCCCGTACCAGATCGTCGAGCACGTCACCGACAAGTCGCTCGACCTGGTCCGCAACCCCAACTGGGACCCGGCCACCGACCCGATCCGGAACGCCTACCCGGACAAGTGGCACATGGAGTTCGGTGTCCAGGCGCAGCAGTCCACCGAGCGCTTCATGGCGGACAACGGTGCCGACAAGCTCGCCTTCAGCTTCCACAACCAGGTCCACCCCAGCTTCATCGACCAGGTGAAGGCCGACGAGAAGCTCAAGCCCCGCACGCTCGAGGGCCTGTCGCCGTACGTCGACTACTACTTCATCAACAACACCCGCATCAAGGACCAGAAGGTCCGCGAGGCGCTCATCCGGGCCTTCCCGCACCAGCAGACCCGTCAGCTCCAGGGCGGCACCAGCTACGGCGACTACGCCACCACCTACATGAGCCCGACCGTCCTGGGCTACGAGAAGAGCGACGTCTACGACACGCTCAAGAAGCCGCAGGGCGACCCGGAGGCGGCCAAGAAGCTGCTCACCGAGGCCAACGCGATGGGCCAGACCATCGTCTACGCCTACAACAACACCCCGCTGCAGCAGAAGGTCACCGAGGCGATCCGCGTCGCCCTGGAGGCGGCCGGCTTCAAGTTCGTTCCGAAGCCGCTCGACGCCAAGACCTACTACGACGCCATCGGCCTCGTGAACAACGAGTACGACCTGTACTGGGGCGGCTGGGGCGCCGACTGGCCGACCGGCTACACCTCGCTGCAGCCGGTGTGGGACGGCCGCGCGATCGCGGACGGTGCCTCCAACTACGCGCACCTGAACGACCCGGAGGTCAACTCCGCGATCGACGCCGCGGTCAAGATCGCCGACCCGGTCGAGCAGGGCAAGGCGTGGGCGGCCCTGGACAAGAAGCTCCAGCAGAAGGCCGTCTCCATCCCGGACGTCTACCAGCGCTCGCTGAGCCTGTACGGCTCCGGCCTGGGCGGCGTGAAGTACGACACCCTGTTCGGTCTGCAGTCGCCGCTGAACATCTACGTCAAGTAGTCATCGGCACCACGCAGTAGCCGCGGTGGGGCACCGGCCGGAAGGCCGGTGCCCCACCGGTCGGCCCCCTTCAGCCCTACCCCGCCCCTGCAAGCCACCGCACCCGCAGCCGGCGCCCCGATCAGGAGAGCCCGACCCCATGCTCCGATTCCTAGTCCGCCGATCCCTCGGCGCCCTCGTCATCCTGCTGATCATCAGCATGGTCACCTTCGCGCTCTTCTTCGCCATCCCGGCGGATCCGGCGCGGCTGTACTGCGGCAAGGTCTGTTCACCCGAGAACCTCGTCCTGATCAAGCACAGCATGGGGCTCGACCAGTCCGTCCCCATGCAGTACTGGAACTGGCTGTCGGGCATCTTCGTCGGCCACACGTACCCCGGCGGTGACGTCCCGCACTGCGACGCGCCGTGCTTCGGCTGGTCCTTCGTCAAGAAGGACATGGTCCTCGACACCCTGATGGACCGCTTCCCGACCACGCTGTCGCTGACCGTCGGCTCGGCCGTCGTCTTCCTGATCTTCGGCATCGGCACCGGCATGCTGGCCGCCCACAAGCAGGGCAAGGCGGCGGACAAGATCGCCAGTGCCGCCTCGCTGGTCGCCACCTCGATGCAGATCTACGTCGCCGGCCCGCTGGCGCTCTGGGCGCTCGTCTACAGCACCGACCTGCTGGACCTGCCCACCTACGTGCCGATCACCGAGGACCCGATCGGCTGGTTCACCGGCCTGCTCGTCCCGTGGATCGTGCTCTCGCTGATCTGGACGGCCAACTACACCCGTATGACCCGCTCCTCGATGGTCGAGCAGCTCACCGAGGACTACGTCCGCACCGCCCGGGCCAAGGGCATGTCGGGCACCTCGGTCTTCATGCGGTACGCCTGGCGCGGCGCGATGGGCACCATCGTCACCGTCTTCGGCATCGACCTGGGCGTCCTGCTCGGCGGTGCGATCATCACGGAGAGCACCTTCGGCCTGCACGGCCTGGGCGAGCTCGCGATCCGGTCCTTCATCGACTCCGACCTGTCGATGCTGGTCGGTGTGACGATGGTGGCCGCCACCTTCATCGTGATCTTCAACATCGTGGTCGACGCCGTCTACGCCCTGATCGACCCGCGCATCCGCCTGGCCTGACGGCCGCACCCCTGGCCGCAACCGCATCCCCACCTCACGTACCGCACCGAGGAGCCCAGTCCATGACCACCCAGGCCAAGCCCGAGGAGGCGGCCGCCGGCGGCGGCAGCAGCACCGCCTTCCTCTCAGTCCGCGACCTCTCGGTCCGCTTCAGCACCGAGGACGGCGTGGTCCGGGCCGTGGACAACCTCTCGTTCGACGTGGAGCCGGGCACCACGCTCGGCATCGTCGGTGAGTCCGGGTCCGGCAAGTCCGTCACCAACCTGGCGATCCTCGGCCTCCACAACCCGGAGAAGACCGACATCACCGGCTCGATCAAGCTGGCCGGCCAGGAGCTGGTGGGCGCGTCCACCAAGGAGCTGGAGAAGCTCCGCGGCAAGACCATGTCGATGATCTTCCAGGACCCGCTCACCGCCCTGTCGCCGTTCCACACGATCGGCAAGCAGATCGGCGAGACCTTCCGCAAGCACACCGGCGCCTCCAAGAAGGAGGCCCGGGACCGGGCGATCGAGATGCTGACCAAGGTCGGCATCCCGCAGCCGAACGTGCGCGTGGACGACTATCCGCACCAGTTCTCCGGCGGCATGCGCCAGCGCGCGATGATCGCGATGTCGCTGGTCTGCAACCCCAAGCTGGTCATCGCGGACGAGCCGACCACCGCGCTGGACGTCACCGTGCAGGCGCAGATCCTCGACCTGCTGAAGGACCTGCAGCAGGAGATGGGCACCGCCATCATCCTGATCACCCACGACCTCGGCGTGGTCGCCAACACCGCGCAGAAGATCATGGTGATGTACGCGGGCCGCGCGGTGGAGCGGGGCACGGTGCGCGAGGTGCTCAAGACCCCGCAGCACCCCTACACCTGGGGTCTGCTCTCCTCCATGCCGAACCTCTCCGGCCCGGTCGACGTTCCGCTGCGGCCGGTCCGCGGCACCCCGCCGAGCCTGATCAACCTGCCGTCCGGCTGCCCGTTCAACCCCCGCTGCGACTTCCGCGAGAAGGTCGTCGGCGGCGGCTGCACCAGCGAGCGCCCGGCCCTCCTCCCGGAGGCCGGTCACGCGACGGCCTGCCACCTGACGGCGGCCCAGAAGCAGGACATCTTCATCGATCAGATCCAGCCGCGGCTCGGCTGACAGGACGGGCAGAGACACCATGAGCAACGAGCTGACCCTCGACAAGTCCGCACAGGGCACCCCGGCCGCCGGCGACCCGCTGCTGACCATCTCCGGCCTGCAGAAGCACTTCCCGGTGATGGACGGCTTCCTGTTCAAGCGCAAGGTGGGCGCCGTCCACGCGGTCGACGGGATCGACCTGACCGTGCACGCCGGTGAGTCGGTGGGCCTGGTCGGCGAGTCCGGCTGCGGCAAGTCGACCACCGGCCGGCTGGTCACCCGCCTGCTGGAGCCCACCGCCGGTTCGATCTCCTACGCGGGCCGCGACATCACGCACGCCTCGCGCAAGGAGCTCGCGCCGATCCGGTCCGAGATCCAGATGATCTTCCAGGACCCGTACTCCTCGCTGAACCCGCGGCACACCGTCGGTTCGATCATCTCCGCGCCGATGGAGATCAACGGGATCAACCCGCCCGGCGGCGTCCAGCGGCGCGTCCAGGAGCTGCTGGAGACGGTCGGCCTCAACCCGGAGCACTACAACCGCTTCCCGCACGAGTTCTCCGGCGGCCAGCGGCAGCGCATCGGCGTCGCCCGCGCGCTGTCGCTGAACCCGAAGCTGATCGTGGCCGACGAGCCGGTCTCCGCACTGGACGTCTCCATCCAGGCCCAGGTCGTCAACCTGCTGCAGCAGCTGCAGAAGGACCTCGGCATCGCCTTCCTGTTCATCGCCCACGACCTCGCCGTCGTGCGGCACTTCTCGCAGCGCGTCGCGGTGATGTACCTCGGCAAGATCGTGGAGATCGCCGACCGCCAGTCGCTGTACGAGGCGCCGCGGCACCCGTACACGCACGCCCTGCTCTCCGCCGTGCCGGAGCCGGACCCGGACGACGCCCGCGAGCGGATCCGCCTGGTCGGCGACGTCCCGTCGCCGATCAACCCGCCGTCGGGCTGCCGCTTCCGCACCCGGTGCTGGAAGGCGCAGGACAAGTGCGCGACCGAGGAGCCGCCGCTGGTGCAGCTCTCCGGCAGCCGCGAGGGCCACCTGACGGCCTGCCACTTCCCCGAGGAGGGCACCACCCTCGCCGCCGACGTTCCGGCGCAGCGGGAGACGGCCGAGGAGCTCTGACGGCGCACCGCCGCGGACGTACGGCGAAGGGCCCCCTCCACTCCGGTGGAGGGGGCCCTTCGCCCTTGCTACGCCGGCGGGGGCGGGCCGTTCTGCCCGGTGCCCTCGGTGCCGGTGCCGGGTTCCGTGGGGCCCTGTCCGGTGCCCTCGGTGCCGGTGCCGGGTTCCGTCGGGCGCTGTCCGGTGCCCTCGGTGCCGGTGCCGGGTTCCGTCGGGCCCTGTCCGGTGCCCTCGGTGCCGGTGCCGGGTTCCGTCGGGCCCTGTCCGGTGTCGCGCTCCGCCGCACCCCGCTCGAACTCGCGCTCCGCCGCACCCCGCTCGATGCCGCGCTCCGCCGCGCTCTGCTCGACGCCGCGCTCCGCCGCGCTCTGCTCGATGTCGCGCTCCGCCGCGAAGTGACAAGCGGACTCGTGCGCGGCCCATCCCTCCAGCCACGGGCGGACGACGAGCAGGGGGACCTCGACGGCACACTTCTCCTGCGCCTTCCAGCAGCGGGTGCGGAAGCGGCAGCCGGACGGCGGGTTCGCCGGCGAGGGCACGTCGCCGGTCAGCACGATCCGGTCCCGCTCCTCGCGGGCGGCCGGGTCCGGGACCGGCACGGCGGAGAGCAGCGCCTGGGTGTACGGGTGGATGGCGTGCTCGTAGATCTCCTCGTCGGAGCCGATCTCGACCATCCGGCCGAGGTACATCACGCCGACCCGGTCGGAGATGTGCCGGACGATCGAGAGGTCGTGCGCGATGAACATGTACGACAGGCTGAACTCGTTCTGCAGCTTCTCCAGCAGGTTGATCACCTGGGCCTGGACGGAGACGTCGAGGGCGGAGACCGGCTCGTCGCAGATGATCACCTCGGGCTTGAGCGCGAGGCCGCGGGCGATGCCGATGCGCTGGCGCTGGCCGCCGGAGAACTGGTGCGGGTACCGGTTGATGTACTCCGGGTTGAGGCCGACCACGTCCAGCAGGTCCTGCACGGCCTTGCGCCGGTCGCCCTTGGGCGCCACCTCGGGGTGGATCTCGAAGGGCTCGCCGATGATGTCGCCGACCGTCATCCGCGGGTTCAGCGAGGTGTACGGGTCCTGGAACACCATCTGGATGTTGCGGCGGACGTGCTTGAGCGCCGTGCCCTTGAGGTGGGAGATCTCCTCGCCCTTGAACCGGACGGAGCCGCTGGTGGCGGGCTCCAGGTTCATCAGCACCTTGGCGAGCGTCGACTTGCCGCAGCCGGACTCGCCGACGATGCCGAGGGTCTCACCCTGCATCAGGTCGAAGGAGACGCCGTCGACGGCCTTCACCGCGCCGACCTGCTTCTTGATGATGATGCCCTGGGTCAGCGGGAAGTACTTGACCAGGTCCCTCACCTGCAGGATCGGCTCGCCGCGGGGCACCTCCCGGGCGAACGCGGCGTCCTCGGGCACGGCGTCCACCGTTCCCGCCCCGTCAGACGTCATGGAGGGTCTCCTTCCAGAAGAAGCACGCGCTGCCCCGCCCCGGCAGGGGCGCGCCGTCGTCGCCGGTGACCTCGAACAGCTCGGGCTCCTCCCGCCGGCAGATGTCCTGGGCCCGCGGGCAGCGCGGGTTGAAGGCGCAGCCCGGGGGGATCCGCAGCAGGTTGGGCGGCAGGCCCTTGATGGCGTACAGCTCCTGGCCCTTCTGGTCCAGTCGCGGGATGGAGTCGAGCAGGCCGCGGCTGTACGGGTGGGCGGGGTTCTTGTACAGCTCGTGGACGGGGGCGGTCTCGACGATCCGGCCGGCGTACATCACGGCGATCTTGTCGGCCACGTCGGCGACCACGCCGAGGTCGTGGGTGATCAGGATCAGACCCATGTTGTACTCGGCCTGCAGCTCCGCGAGCAGGTCCATCACCTGCGCCTGGACGGTGACGTCCAGGGCGGTGGTCGGCTCGTCCGCGATGATCAGGTCCGGTTCCAGGGCCAGCGCCATGGCGATCATGATGCGCTGGCGCATGCCGCCGGAGAACTGGTGCGGATAGTCGTTGACGCGTTCCTTGGCGGCCGGGATCCGGACGCGGTCCATCAGCTCGACGGCCTTGGCCTTGGCCTCCTTGCGGGAGACCCCGCGGTGCACCCGGTACATCTCGCCGAGCTGCATGCCGACCGAGTGCACGGGGTTCAGGGCGGACAGCGCGTCCTGGAAGATCATGGCCATCTGCTCGCCGCGGATCTTCCGGCGCTCCTCGTTGCCGAGCTTGAGCAGGTCGCGGCCCTTGAAGACGATCTCGCCGCCGGTGACGTAGCCGGGCGGGCTGTCCAGGATGCCCATGATCGCCTGGGCGGTGACGGACTTGCCGGAGCCGGACTCGCCCAGGACGGCGAGGGTCTCACCGGCGGCGACCGAGTAGTTCACGCCGTTGACGGCCTTGGCGACGCCGTCGCGGGTGCGGAACTCGACCTGCAGGCCGCGCACGTCGAGCAGGTCGTCGCCGGGCGCACCGCCACCGGACGCCCGGGAGTCGATCAGGATGGCGCCGGCGTCGTCGTCGCTGTTGCCGCTGTTCATGGTTGGTGGGGGCCCCTCTCAGCGCAGCTTCGGGTCGAGTGCGTCGCGGACGGCGTCGCCGAGCATGATGAACGCCAGGACGGTGATGCTCAGCGCACCGGCCGGGTAGAGCAGCATGTGCGGGGCGTTGCGGAAGGTCGCCGAGGCCGAGGAGATGTCGATGCCCCAGGAGACGGTCGGCGGCTTGAGACCGACGCCGAGGAAGCTCAGGGTGGCCTCCAGGGCGATGTAGGTGCCGAGCGCGATGGTGGCCACCACGATGATCGGGGCGACCGCGTTGGGCAGGATGTGCCGGAGCATCAGCCGTGAGTTGCTCGCGCCGAGGGCCCGGGCCGCGGTGACGTAGTCCTGCTGTTTCGCCGTGATCACGGCGCCTCGGCCGATGCGGGCGATCTGCGGCCAGCCGAGCACCACGATGAAGGCGACCACGATCCAGATCGACCGGCTCGGGATGACCGAGAGGAAGACCAGGCCGCCGAGCAGGATCGGGATGCCGAAGAAGATGTCGGCGACCCGGGAGATGACCGAGTCGGACCAGCCGCCGAGGAAGCCGGCCAGGCCGCCGAGCGTGGTGCCGACCAGGGCGGCGCCGACGGTCGCGCAGACACCGACGGTGATGGAGGCGCGGGCACCGTACACGGTGCGGGCGTAGACGTCGCAGCCCTGCCCGTCGAAGCCGAAGGGGTGGCCGGACTCGGAGCCCTGCTGGGCCTTCGAGAGGTCGCACTTCAGCGGGTCGGTGGAGGTGAACAGCCCGGGCCAGATCGCCATCACCACCAGGAAGATGATGAGCAGTCCGGAGATGATGAAGATCGGGTTGCGGCGCAGGTCCCGCCAGGCGTCCTGCCAGAGGCTGCGTGGCTTGACGCGGTCGTCGGCTGCGGCGACCTCGGGCTCGTCGTCGAGGCGTTCGTTCTTGATTAAAGTCTGCGCTTCCATGGTGCCGAGGTCGAAGGTCCGGCTCTCGACGGCACTCTGGATCTCTTCTTCCTCGGTGCCAGCGTCCGCGAGCGGGTCCGCCTTGTTGTACTTCTCCTGGTCAGGCATAACGGATCCTCGGGTCCAGGACCGCGTAGAGCAGGTCGACGAGCAGGTTGGCCGCCAGGTAGATGATGATCAGGATGGTCACGAAGCCGACGACCGTGGCCGTGTTCTGGCGGACGATGCCCTGGTAGAGGTAGAAGCCGACGCCGTGGATGTTGAAGATCCGCTCGGTGACCAGCGCGCCGCCCATGAGCGCGCCGAGGTCGGCACCGAGGAAGGTGACGACCGGGATCAGCGAGTTCCGCAGCAGGTGGTTGAGCACGACCCGGCGGCGTGGCAGGCCCTTGGCGACCGCGGTCCGCACGAAGTCCGCCCGGGAGTTCTCGGCGACGGTGGTGCGGGTGAGGCGGGCGACGTAGGCGAGCGAGACCGAGGCGAGCACGATGCCCGGCAGCAGCAGCGATTCGAGGGTGAGGTCCTCGCCGGCCGTGGCGGGCAGGATGCCCCACTGGACGCCGACCAGGTACTGGAGCACGTAGCCGGTGACGAAGGTGGGGATGGAGATCACGATCAGGGTGAAGATCAGCACCGTGTTGTCCGACCAGCCGCCGCGGCGCAGGCCGCTGATGAGGCCGAATCCGACACCGAAGATCACCTCGATGGTGAAGGCCACCGCGGTCAGCTTGATCGTCGCCGGGTAGGCGGTGGCGAGCAGCGAGGTGACCGACTGGCCGTTGAAGGTGGTGCCGAAGTCCCAGCGGAACAGGTTCCCCATGTAGATCAGGTACTGGAGCCACAGTGGCTCGTCCAGGTTGTACTGCTTGCGGATCTGCGCGGCGACGACCGGGTCGGGGGCCCGGTCGCCGAACAGTGCGTTCACGGGGTCGCCGAGCGCGTGGACCATCACGAAGATGAGGAAGGTGCTCCCGAGGAAGACCGGGATCATCTGGAGCAGGCGTCGGATGACGTAGCGTCCCATGCGAACCTCCAGGGGGCCGCCGGAAGGGCGGCGCCGGGGCCTTGCGGCCCCGGCAGCCGCTGCCGACTACTTGACGGTGATCTGGTCGTAGACCGGGACGCTGAACGGGTTGAGCAGGACGTTGGTGACGCGGTCGGACCAGCCGACGGTGCCGTTCTGGTACCAGAGCGGGATCGCGGGCAGGTCGGTGGCGAGCAGCTTCTCGCCGTCCTGGAACTGGCTGATCGCTCCGGACTTGTCCGGGTTGGCGTTGGCCTGGTTGACCAGGGAGTCGAACTGCGGGTTGCTGTAGCCGGAGTCGTTCGACGAGGCGCCGGTGGTGTACACGGGCTGCAGGAAGTTCTGGATCAGCGGGTAGTCCATCTGCCAGCCGGTGCGGAACGGCCCGGTCATCTTCTTGCTGGTGACCTGGTTGCGGAAGTCCGCGAAGGTGCCGATCGGGTTGCCGACGCAGGCGCTGGTGTTGCCGAGCGCGTTGTTGATGCTGTTGCAGACGGCGTCGACCCACTCCTTGTGCGGGCCGTCGGCGTTGTAGGAGATGGTGAGCTGGCCGCCGGGGATGCCGCCACCCTCCTGGACGAGCTGCTTGGCCATGGTCGGGTTGTAGGTGCAGGCCTGGCCGCAGATGCCCTCCTTGAAGCCGCCGGCGGCGCCGAGCACCGGGGAGGTCCAGTCGCTGGCGGGCGTGCGGGTGTTGTTGAACACGACCTTGGTGATGGTGTTCCGGTCGATCGCCATGGCGAGGCCGAGGCGGACCTTCTGCGCGTTGGGTGTGTTCCAGTTCGCCTGGTAGAGCGGGAAGGAGATGGTCTGGATGATGCCGGCGGGGGTGTTGAGGAAGCGCCCGTTGAGGTCGGTCTCGACGGTCTTCAGCGCGCTGTTCGGCAGGCCGTTGTCGACGTCGAGGTTGCCGGCCTGGAGGTCGGCGTAGGCGGCGTTGGTGTCGGTGTAGACCTTGAGGTCGATACCGCCGTTCTTGGGCTTGTCCGAGCCTGCGTAGCCGGTGAACGGCCGCAGCTCCATCTTCGCGCTCTTGGTCCACGAGGAGATCTCGTACGGGCCGTTGCCGATCGGCTTGTTGAGGTAGGCCGCATGGTCGGAGAAGAAGCTCGCCGGGAGCGGGACGAAGGCCGAGTAGCCGAGCGTCGCGGGCCAGGTGGAGAACTTCTGGGTGAGCGCCACGGTGAAGGTGTTGTCGTCGACGACCTTCAGGCCGGACAGGGTCTGCGCGGTCGGGTTGCCGGACGCCGGCGCGACCTGGTCGTAGCCCTGGATGTAGGAGAAGAAGCTGCTGTTCAGCTGCTTGTTGGTGGAGAGGGCGCCGTAGTTCCAGGCGTCCACGTAGGACTTCGCGGTCACCGTGGTGCCGTCGCTGAACTTCCAGCCCGGCTTGAGCTTGACCGTCCAGTTCTGCTGGTCGTCCGAGGTGATCGACTCGGCGTTGGCGTTGCTCGGTTCACTGGTCTTCGGGTCGTACTGGACCAGGCCGGTGAAGATCATGTCAATGACGGCGCCGCCGTTGACCTCGTTGGTGTTCGCCGGCTCGAGCGGGTTCTGCGGGTCGCCCCACCAGGCGGTCACGATGCCGCCGGTGCCTCCGCTGGCGCCGCTGCTTCCACCTCCGCCCCCGCTGCTGCCGCAGCCGGTGGCCACCAGGACCACGCTCGTCGCGACGACCACGGCCCAGCGCGCTCTGGTCGCTGCAGGCATGAGGCTTCCTCCTCTGGGTGTATGACGCATCACACCCCATCGAAGGAGCGGGTCACCGGCGGCGCGAGCTGGATACGGCCGGATGGGTGCCGAAAACCCCACGGGCCCGTGGTGCGCTCGCACCACGGGCCCGCGAAGGGGTCGTCCGACCGGTCAGGAGGCCGCCGCGAGGGGCTCGCGGACCGCGGCGAAGTGACAGGCCGAGGCGTGCTTGGCCGGGCCCTCGCCGATCTCCGGGACGGCGAGCAGCGGCAGCTCGGTGCTGCAGCGCTCCTCCGCCTTCCAGCAGCGGGTGCGGAAGCGGCAGCCGGACGGCGGGTTCGCCGGCGAGGGGATGTCACCGGAGAGGATGATCCGCTCGCGGCCCTCGCGGCCGGTCGGGTCGGGCACGGGGACGGCGGAGAGCAGCGCCTGGGTGTACGGGTGGGTGGCGTGCTCGTAGATCTCCTCGTCGGAGCCGATCTCGACCATCCGGCCGAGGTACATCACGCCGACCCGGTCGGAGATATGCCGGACGATCGAGAGGTCGTGCGCGATGAACATGTAGGAGAGCTCGAAGTCCTTCTGGAGCTGCTCCAGCAGGTTGATCACCTGGGCCTGGACGGAGACGTCGAGGGCGGAGACCGGCTCGTCGCAGATGATCACCTCGGGCTTGAGTGCGAGGCCGCGGGCGATGCCGATGCGCTGGCGCTGGCCGCCGGAGAACTGGTGCGGGTACCGGTTGATGTACTCCGGGTTGAGGCCGACCACGTCCAGCAGGTCCTGCACGGCCTTGCGCCGGTCGCCCTTGGGTGCCACCTCGGGGTGGATCTCGAAGGGTTCGCCGATGATGTCGCCGACCGTCATCCGCGGGTTCAGCGAGGTGTACGGGTCCTGGAACACCATCTGGATGTTGCGGCGGACGGCCTTCAGGGCGGCGCCGGAGAGCCGGGAGATGTCCTCGCCCTTGTAGAGGACCTGGCCGGAGGTGGCCCGCTCCAGGTTCATCAGGACCTTGGCGAGCGTCGACTTGCCGCAGCCGGACTCGCCGACGATGCCGAGGGTCTCGCCCTTGTGCAGCTCGAAGGAGATGCCGTCGACGGCCTTGACCGCACCGACCTGCTTCTTGAAGAGGATGCCCTGGTGGAGCGGGTAGTGCTTGACCAGGTCCTTGACCTCCAGGATGGGCTCAGCCATGGAGGGTCTCCTTCCAGAGGTGGCAGGCGCTGCGGCGGCCCTCGAGCTCCGCGCCGTCCTTGTCGAGCACCTGGTGCAGCGCCGGGATCTCGGTGCGGCACAGGTCGGTGGCCGCGTCGCAGCGCGGGTTGAACGCGCAGCCGGACGGCACCTTGTAGAGGTTGGGCGGCAGGCCCTTGATGGCGTACAGGTCCCCGCCCTTCTGGTCCAGTCGCGGAATCGACCGGAGCAGGCCCTTGGTGTAGGGGTGGGCGGGGTTCTTGTACAGCTCGTGGACGGGCGCCGTCTCGACGATCCGGCCGGCGTACATCACGGCGATCTTGTCGGCCACGTCGGCGACCACGCCGAGGTCGTGGGTGATCAGGATCAGACCCATGTTGTACTCGGCCTGCAGCTCCGCGAGCAGGTCCATCACCTGGGCCTGGACGGTGACGTCCAGGGCGGTGGTCGGCTCGTCCGCGATGATCAGGTCGGGCTGCAGGGCCAGCGCCATGGCGATCATGATGCGCTGGCGCATGCCGCCGGAGAACTGGTGCGGGTAGTCGTCGACCCGCTGGGCGGCGGCCGGGATCCGGACGCGGTCCATCAGCTCGACGGCCTTGGCCTTGGCCTCCTTCTTGGAGGCGCCCTCGTGCACCCGGAACATCTCGCCGAGCTGGTAGCCCACGGAGAGCACCGGGTTCAGCGAGGAGAGTGCGTCCTGGAAGATCATCGCGATCTTGCGGCCGCGGATCCTCCGGCGCTGCTCGTTGGACATCTTCAGCATGTCCTGGCCGCGGTAGAGGATCTCGCCGGCGGTGACCCGGCCGGGGGGCATGTCCAGGATGCCCATGATCGTCTGAGCGGTGACGGACTTGCCGGAGCCGGACTCGCCCAGGACGGCGAGGGTCTCACCGGCGGCGACCGAGTAGTTCACGCCGTTGACGGCCTTGGCGACGCCGTCGCGGGTCTTGAACTCGACGTGCAGGTCTCGGACCTCCAGCAGCGGCGTGCCGGGGGTGAGCCGATCGGCCGGCTCGGCCTTCTCGATGACGGTGGTCATGGTGCTCTCCGCCTCTCTCAGCGCAGCTTCGGGTCGAGGGCGTCGCGCACCGCGTCGCCGAGCATGATGAAGGCCAGCACGGTGAGGCTCAGCATGCCCGCAGGGAAGAACAGCGCGAACGGCGCGGTACGGATCACCTTCTGGGCCGAGTTGATGTCGATGCCCCAGGAGATGGTCGGGTCCTGCAGGCCGATGCCGAGGAAGCTCAGCGTGGCCTCGGTGGCGATGTAGCCGCCCAGCGCGATGGTGGCGACCACGATCACCGGGGCGATGGCGTTCGGCAGGATGTGCTTGAACAGGATCCGGAAGGTTCCGGCGCCCAGCGCCTTGGCGGCCGTCACGTAGTCGGCCTGCTTGACGGTGATCACCGAGCCGCGCATCACGCGGGTCATCTGCGTCCAGCCGAGCGCGATCAGTGCGAAGACGACGCTCCACACGGTGCGCGAGGTGAAGGCGTTCAGGATGACCAGCGCGCCCAGCAGCAGCGGGATGCCGAAGAAGATGTCGGTGATCCGGGAGACCAGGGTGTCGACCCAGCCGCCGAAGTAGCCGGCGATCATGCCGGTGAGGCCGCCGAGGACCGTCACACCGGCGGTGACGCAGATGCCGACCACGACCGAGGCGCGGGCGCCGTAGAGGACGCGGGCGTAGATCGAGCGGCCCTGGCCGTCGTAGCCGAACCAGTCGGCCTGGAACAGGTGGCCGTAGTTCGGCGGGCTCAGGTAGTGGTTGCGCAGGTCGCCGGCGCGCGGATCCACCGAGGTGAACAGGCCGGGCGCGATCGCGATGGCGATCAGCAGCAGGATGAGCAGCGAGGAGACGATGAAGATCGGCCGGCGGCGCAGGTCGTGCCAGGCGTCGAGGCCGAGGCTGCGGGCCTTCTCCGGCTTGGGCTCGGCGGCCGACTCGGCACGCTGGGCCGGGATCCCGGCGTTCTTCTTCTCGATCAGGTCAGGCATACCGGATCCTCGGGTCCAGGACCGCGTAGAGCAGGTCGACGATCAGGCTGGCGGCGAGGTAGACGAGCACCAGCACGACGACGAAGCCGGAGACGGTGGCGCCTTCCTTGAGGTTGATCGCGTGGTAGAGCTCGAAGCCGACGCCCTTCACGTTGAAGATGCCCTCGGTGACGATCGCGCCGCCCATCAGGGCGCCGAGGTCGGTGCCGAGGAAGGTGACCACCGGGATCAGCGAGTTGCGCAGCAGGTGGGTGCCGATGACACGGCGGCGCGGCAGGCCCTTGGCGATCGCGGTGCGCATGTAGTCGGACTTGATGTTCTCGACGATCGAGGTCCGGGTCAGGCGCGCGACGTAGGCCAGCGACAGGGAGCCCAGCACCACGGCGGGCAGCACGAGCTGACCCATGTTCATGGAGTCCTGGACGGTGGGGGTGACCCACTTGAGCTGGGTGGCGAAGACGTTCTGGAAGACGAAGCCCAGCACCGGCACGGGGACGGAGATGAGCAGCAGGGTGAGCATCAGGGTGCTCTTGTCGAAGGCCTTGCCGCGGCGCAGGCCGGCGAACAGGCCGATCGCCACGCCGAGCACCATCTCGATCGCGAAGGCCAGCAGGGCGAGGCGCATCGTGACGGGGAACGCCGCGGTGATCTTGTCGATCACCTTGCGGTGGTCCATCGCGGTGCCGAAGTCTCCGGTCAGGAGGTTGCCCAGGTAGTCGAAGTACTGCTGGACCAGCGGCTTGTCCAGGCCCATCTCGTGCTTGAACGCCGCGACCTGGGCGGGGTCGGGGGCCTTGTCGCCCCACATCGCGGCGACCGGGTCGCCCGGCAGGACGTGCACCATGAAGAAGATCAGGGTGACCGTTCCCAGGAAGACCGGGATCATTTGGAGCAGTCGCCTCGCGACAAATCGCCCCATCGTGCCTCCATCCAATGCTCTGACGGACTGTCGTCCCGTTCAGAGGTCCATGGCCTGCGCGCGCCCGCCCGGCGCCGGTGGGCCGGGGCGGCCCGCGGGCAGGGCGACGGCGGCCGGTGCCGGCCACCCGTTCGGGGTGGGACCGGACACCGGCCGCGTCGGTCCGAGCCGTGCGGTGCCGGTTCGGATTACTTCTGCTTGACCTCGACCTGGGTGAAGACCGGGTCGCCGAACGAGTCGAACTTCACGTTCTGGACGTTGTTCGAGTAGCCCGAGTTGGTCTTGTAGTACCAGAGCGGGATGGCCGGCATGTCCTTGGCCAGCTGGGCCTCGGCCTGCTGGTACAGCTCGGCGGTCTTCTCGACGGTGGTGGCCTTGTCCGCCTCGGCGGCCAGCTTGTCGAAGTCCGGGCTGGAGTAGCCGGCGTCGTTGGCCGCGGCACCGGTGCCGTAGACGTCGCGCAGGAAGTTGGCGTTCAGCGGGTAGTCCTGCACCCAGCCGGTGCGCATCATCGACTGGACCTTCTTGCTCTTGATCAGGTCCCGCGAGGTCTTGAAGTCCGGCTTCGGGTCGCCGAGGCACTCCACGCCGGTGGACTGGCGGATGGAGTTGCAGACCGCGTCCACCCACTCCTTGTGGCCGCCGTCGGAGTTGTACACGACGGTGATCTTGTTGCCCGGGACGCCGCCGCCGGCCTGGATCAGCTCCTTGGCCTTGGCCGGGTCGAACTTGCAGAACTCGCCGCAGGTGCCGGCCTTGTAGCCCATCGCGCCGGGGGCGACCCAGCTGTCGGCGGGCTGGCGCGAGCCGTTGAGGACGGTCTTGGTGATGGTGTCGCGGTCGATCGCCATCGACAGGCCCTGACGGACCTTGGCCTTGTCGACACCGCTCCAGTCGCCCTGGTAGAGCGCGAAGCTGATGTTCTGGATGGCGCCCTGGGCCTGGTCGACGGCGCGGTCGCCGAGGTCGCTCTTGTAGGAGGCGAGGTCGCTCGGGTCGACCTGGTCGAGCACGTCCAGGTTGTCGGAGACCAGGTCCTTGTAGGCGGCGTCGGCCTGCGTGTAGTTCTTGAAGACGATGCCGCCGTTCTTCGCCTTGTCGGCGCCGGCGTACTTGTCGTAGGCGGCGACGGTGATCGCCTTGTTGTGCTCCCACGAGACGAACTTGTAGGGGCCGTTGCCGATCGGCGACTGGCCGTACTTCGCCGGGTCGGTGAAGAACGCCTTCGGCAGCGGCGAGAAGGCGGTGTAGCCGAGCTTGTACTGGAAGTACGAGACCGGGCCGGTCAGCTCGATGGTGAAGTGGGTGTCGTCCACGACCTTGAGGCCGGACATCTTGTCCGCGGTCGGGTCGCCCTTCTCCGGGTGGACGGCCTCGAAGCCGGCGATGTCGGAGAACCAGTCGGAGTTGATCTGGCCGTTCTTGGTGTTGGCGGACCAGTTCCAGGCGTCCACGAAGGACTGCGCGGTGACGGGGGTTCCGTCGTGGAAGGTCCAGCCGCTCTTCAGCGTGACGGTGTAGTGCTGGGCGTCGGTGGTCTCGATCTTCTCGGCGACCTGGTTGCGCAGCTTGCCGGTGGCGGGGTCGTAGTCGACCAGGCCCTTGAACAGCTGCTTGATGACGCGGCCGCCCTGGTTCTCCATGGCGTTGGCCGGCTGGAGCGGGTTCTGCGGCTCGGCGCTCTGGTAGCTGAAGGTGCCCTGGGCGTTGACCGCGCCGTCGGACGAGCCACCGCCGGACGTACCGCTGCTGCCGCAGGCGGTCGCGGCGAGGGCGACCGCGACGGCTGCGACGACCCACTTGGCCTGGCTGGCACCGCGCATGGGTGTGCCTCCTGAATCCGTGTTGCAAACGTGGAGGGCACCGCACTCGCGGTGAACGGCTTGGGCGCCGGAACCGGACGGTGCCTCCTCGCCCGAGGTTCGGCGCGCACCCCTGCGCGTGACCCGTGACCCGAGCTCGACTGTCCCACTATCGGACACCGCGAGATGCGGATCGGACCATTACGGATCTCAATTTGGTCACATGCGCGACGAATTGGTTTCACAAATTGGACATTGAGGGCATACCCAACCGGCATCAAACGGACAGTCGTCGCGCATGACGGACGGTCACGCACGATTACCGGACATCGGCGGCACTCCGGATACCGGACACCCGGCCCGGTCCGCGGGCAGACGAACGGCCGGCTCCCGCCCCGCGGAGGGGTGGGAGCCGGCCGTTCGTCTGCCGTGCTGGGGCTTACCGGGGCGTCAGCCCTTCTTGGCGCGCGAGGCGGTGCGGCCGCGCTCCTTCTGGTCCAGGACGACCTTGCGGATGCGCACGGTCTCCGGGGTCACCTCGATGCACTCGTCCTCGCGGCAGAACTCCAGCGACTGCTCCAGCGAGAGCTTGCGCGGCGGCACGATCGACTCGGTCACGTCCGCGGTCGAGGACCGCATGTTGGTGAGCTTCTTCTCCTTGGTGATGTTGACGTCCATGTCGTCGGAGCGGGAGTTCTCGCCGACGATCATGCCCTCGTACACCTCGGTGCCGGGGTCGGTGAAGAGCACGCCGCGCTCCTGCAGGTTGGTCATCGCGAAGGCGGTGACCACACCGGCGCGGTCGGCGACCAGCGAGCCGTTGTTGCGGGTCGTCAGCGCGCCGAACCACGGCTCGTAGCCCTCGTGGATCGAGTGCGCGATGCCGGTGCCGCGGGTGTTGGTGAGGAACTCCGTGCGGAAGCCGATCAGGCCGCGGGACGGCACCACGAACTCCATGCGGACCCAGCCCGAGCCGTGGTTGGACATGTTGTCCATCCGGCCCTTGCGGATGCCCATGAGCTGGGTGACGGCACCCATGTGCTCCTCGGGCACGTCCACGGTGAGGCGCTCGACCGGCTCGTGGGTCTTGCCGTTGACCTCGCGGGTGACGACCTGCGGCTTGCCCACGGTCAGCTCGAAGCCCTCGCGGCGCATGGTCTCGATCAGGATGGCCAGCGCCAGCTCACCGCGGCCCTGCACCTCCCAGGCGTCCGGCCGCTCGGTGTCCAGCACGCGCAGCGAGACGTTGCCGATGAGCTCGCGGTCCAGGCGGTCCTTCACCTGGCGGGCGGTGACCTTGCGGTCGACCTTCGCGCCGGACTTGGCGTCGGCACCCTTGCCGGAGCCGCCCTTGCCGACCAGCGGCGAGGTGTTGGTGCCGATGGTCATCGAGATGGCCGGCTCGTCCACCGTGATCAGCGGCAGGGCGATCGGGTTCTCGGTGTCGGCCAGGGTCTCGCCGATCATGATGTCGGAGATGCCGGCGACCGCGCAGATGTCACCCGGGCCCGCCACCTCGGCCGGCTTGCGGGTGAGCGCCTCGGTCATCAGCAGCTCGGAGATGCGGACGTTCTGGATCGAGCCGTCGCGCTTGATCCAGGCCACCGTCTGGCCCTTGCGCAGCTCGCCCTGCTCGACGCGGAGCAGCGCGATGCGGCCGAGGAAGTTGTCGGCGTCCAGGTTGGTGACGTGCGCCTGCAGCGGGGCGGCGTCGTCGTAGGTCGGGGCCGGGACGTGCTCCAGGATGGTGGAGAAGAACGGCTCCAGGCTGGTGGAGTCCGCCGGGACGGTGCCGTTCTCCGGCTTGGTCAGCGAGGCGACGCCGTCGCGGGCGCAGGCGTAGACGATCGGGAACTCGATCTGGTCCTCGTCGGCGTCCAGGTCCAGGAACAGGTCGTAGGTCTCGTTGATGACCTCGTCGATCCGGGCGTCCGGACGGTCGGTCTTGTTGATGCAGAGGATGACGGGCAGCCGCGCGGTGAGCGCCTTGCGGAGCACGAACCGGGTCTGCGGCAGCGGGCCCTCGGAGGCGTCGACCAGCAGGACGACCGCGTCCACCATCGACAGACCGCGCTCGACCTCGCCGCCGAAGTCGGCGTGGCCCGGGGTGTCGATGATGTTGATGGTGATCGGCGCGCCACCGTCCTTGGGGTGGTACTTGACCGCGGTGTTCTTCGCGAGAATGGTGATGCCCTTCTCGCGCTCCAGGTCGTTGGAGTCCATCATGCGGTCGTCGAGCTGCTGGTGGGCGGCGAAGGCGCCGGCCTGCTTCAGCATGGCGTCGACCAGGGTGGTCTTGCCGTGGTCGACGTGGGCGACGATGGCGACGTTACGGATGTCGTTGCGCGTGGGCATGCGGAGCGGAATCTCCCGGTTCGTGGGTTTCGGCGCCCGGCTGCGTGACGCCGACTTGCGATCCCTGTCGATCGCGGCCGCCCGTTCCGCCTGCTACTACCGGTCCACCCGCCGGGCACACCATGCCACGGCTCCTCCTATGGTACGGGGATTCGTGTCAAGGGCCGAAACCGCCGGTGGCACCGGGTGCAAGATCACATCGGGCCGGGGGGCCAGCCGTACCCGTCCGATGCCCGTCCGATGCCCGTCCGATGCCTGTCCGACGGGCGACCGGTGCCTGAGCCCGGTCAGTCCTGCCGGAAGCCGACGTCCTGGTAGCGCGGGGTGGTGAAGCCGTAGGCGCCGGCCCCGGCGACCCCGTTGCGGACGGCCACCAGGTCGGGGCGGCGGTACAGCGGGACGACGTCGGCGAGCTGCCAGAGCCGGGCGTCGGCCTGCTGGAGCAGGCTCTGCCGGGCGGCCGGGTCGAGCTCGGCGGCGGAGCGGTCCAGCAGCCGGTCGATCTCGGCGGTGCCGCCGCGGCCGTAGTTGCGGCCGACCACCGGCAGGCCGTCCGGGCCGGGCTGCGGCTTGGCGTACAGCGGCCGGGTGTCGGAGGGGTAGGCGCTCGCCGGCCAGGAGAACAGCGCCAGGTCGAAGTCGCCCTTGACGAGGTGGTCGCTGACGAAGGTGTCCGCGGGGACGGGCTTCGCGGCGACCGCGATGCCGGCGGCGGCGAGGTCGGCGGTGAGCGCGTCGGCGGTCCGGCGGGCGGTGGTGGAGTCGTCCGGGATGAGCAGGGTGAGGGCGAGCTTCTTGCCGTCCTTGCTGCGGGTGCCGTCCGAGGAGGCCCAGCCGGCCCGGTCGAGCAGGGCGCCGGCGGCGGCCGTGCCGAGCGCCCGGCTGTTGTCTCGGTAGCCGTCCTGGCCGGCCACCAGCAGGTGGTTGCCGAGCGGGACGGCGCCGAGGCCGAGCGGGCCGAGCGCGGCGGTGGCGGTCTTCTGCCGGTCGACGGCACGGGCGACGGCCTGCCGGACGGTGGTGTCGGTCAGCGGGCCGCGGGCGGTGTTCAGGGTGAGCTGCGTGAAGGCCGCGGCGGGCGCCCGGTGCAGGGTGAGGCCGGGCAGCGTCTCGGCCCGGTGCAGGGCGTGCGCGGAGGCCTCGACCATGGCGGCGGCGTCCGGTGGCGCGGCGGCCGTGGTGCCCTCCGGGACGGCCCGGTCGACGGTGGCGGTGACCGCGGCGATGTCGAGTTCGTTCTTGGCGAGCGCGTCCAGCCGGCCGGAGGCGGGGACGGCCAGGAAGTCGATCTCCTGGGCCTTCGCCGGGTCGCCCCACCAGCGCGGGTTGCGGGTCAGCACGGCGCGGCCGCCGTCCTTGTCCCAGCCGGTCAGCGCGAACGGCCCGGCCGAGGTGCGGAAGCCGCCGTCGAGCGGCTGGTTGAAGGCGTCCGCGGTGGCCGTCCGGGCGGCCGGATACAGCGGGGAGAAGAGTGAGCGCCAGTCCGCGTACGGCTGCTTGAAGACGACCATGACCTCGTGCGGCCCGCTGCCCTGGGTGACGGAGGCGATGGCGTCGTAGCCGGCCGGGCGGTCGCTGCGGAAGGCCGGGTCGGCGCCGGACAGGGCCTTCCACTGGGCGGTGAAGTCGGCGGCGGACAGCGGCGAGCCGTCGCTCCAGACCGCGGCGGGGTTGAGCCGGTAGGTGACGGTCTGCGGGCTGCGGCCGGCCGGGGTGGACTCGGCGCCTGCCAGGTAGTCCGGGTCGGGGGTGGCCCGGCCGCGGTCGTCCAGCCGGAACAGGCTCGGCAGCAGGGCGCGGGCGATCAGTTCGGAGTCGGCGTCCGCCGCGGGCTGGTAGACGTTCAGGGTGGCCGGGACGGCGTCGACCGCCCAGCGCACGGTGCCGCCGTCCCGGGTGTGCGCGCGGTCCGCGGCGGTGACGTCGGAGACGGCGGGGCCGTCCGAGGAGCCCCCGGTGCAGCCGGCGAGCCCGGCGGCCAGGCAGAGGGCGGCGGCCGCGGCGGCGGCCCGGTCGGCGGCTCGGCTGGCGCGCATGCGCTCCTCCGTCGGGGTGTGGCCGGCCCGAGGAATCCGGGAGTGCACCCACTGAAGGCCATGCGGCGCGCCCGCCCGCAGCGACACGGCGCCCGGGCGGGCAGATCCACCCGGGCGGCGTAGGGAGCGGCGTCAGAGCGCCAGTTCGAACCAGACGATCTTGC
Organism: Kitasatospora sp. DSM 101779; assembly: GCF_025655475.1. Taxonomy (GTDB): domain Bacteria; phylum Actinomycetota; class Actinomycetes; order Streptomycetales; family Streptomycetaceae; genus Kitasatospora. The sequence continues at coordinate 3,445,735 of NZ_JAHTIK010000001.1, forward strand.
CGTTGGGGGTGCGGCGGCTGCCCCAGCGCTCGGCCAGCAGGCTGACCAGCTGCAGGCCGCGCCCGCCCTCGTCGGTCTCCTGGGCCCGGCGCTGCCGGGGCTGCGCGTAGCCGTCGTCCCAGACCTCGCAGACCACCGTGCGGTCGCGCATCAGCCGCAGCCGGATCTCGCCGCGGCCGTGCCGCAGCGCGTTGGTGACCAGCTCGCTGACCAGCAGCTCGGTGGTGTCGACCAGTTCGTCGAGGCCGCGGTTGATCAGCCAGTCGCAGGAGTTCTCGCGGGCCTTGCCCACCGAGGTGGGTTCGGCGGGCAGCTTCCAGTCCCCGACCGACTCGGCGGGCAGCGCCTGGACCTTCGCCATCAGCAGGGCGATGTCGTCCTCGCCGTGGTGCGGGATCAGCTCGTCGAGCACCTCGTCGCAGAGCTGCTCCAGGTGCTTGGAGCCGTGGGTGAGCGCGGCCCGGAAGGCCCGCAGGCCCTCGTCCAGCTGGTGCTTGCGGGACTCCACCAGGCCGTCGGTGTAGAGGCCGAGCACCGCGCCGTCCGGCAGCGTGATGGTGACCTCCTCGAAGGGCTCGCCGCCGACGCCGAGCGGCAGGCCGGGCGGGACGTCGAGCATCCGGGCCGGCTCGCCGGGGCTGAGCAGCGCGGGCGGCAGGTGGCCGGCGCTGGCGAAGGTGCAGCGCTGGGTGACGGCGTCGTAGACGGCGTAGACGCAGGTAGCGAGGTAGACCTCGGCGCTGCCCTCGCCGGAGGTGCCGCCGGTGTCGCCGTCGCCGAGGCCGCGGGCGATCTCGTCGAGGGCGCCGAGCACCTCGGCCGGGTCGAGGTCGAGCATGGCGAGGGTGCGCACCGCGGTGCGCAGCTGGCCCATGGCGACGGCGGCGCGCAGGCCGCGGCCCATGACGTCGCCGATGACCAGGGCGGTGCGGCTGCCGGGCAGCGGGATCACGTCGAACCAGTCACCGCCGACCTCGGTGTTGTTGTTGCTGGGCAGGTAGCGGCGGGCGATCTCCAGGCCGGTGGCCGCCGGGTTGCCCGGGGGCAAGAGGCTGCGCTGGAGGATCAGCGCGCGCTCGTGCTCGCGCCGGTAGAGCCGGGCGTTGTCGACGCAGACGGCGGCGCGGGCGACGAGTTCCTCGGCGATGGCGACGTCCCGCGCGTCGAAGGGCTCGGAGCCGATCGCCCGGGAGAGCTGGACGAGGCCCAGCACCTGGTCGCGGGCGACCAGCGGGACGACCAGGGTGGAACGCAGCAGCGGGTCGGGGCCGGGCTGCGGGACGACGCTGCGGCCGGTGCGCAGGGCGCGGGCGTGCGGGGAGCGCGGCGGGTAACAGAGGGTGCCGCCGGCCTCCGCGACCGGGACGGCGGCCAGGCCGTCGCCGAGCACGGAGGAGGCGCCGCCGACGACGCTGGAGACGGCGACCCGGCGCAGTTCGCCGGAGCCGTCGAGCAGGCCGGGACCGCCGGAGAGCGGACCGGAGTCGCCGGTGAGCAGGGCGGTGTAGAGGTCGACGGTGGCGAGGTCGCAGAACTGCGGGACGATCACGTCCAGGAGTTCCTTGGCGGTGGTCTCCAGGTCGAGGGTGGACCCGATGTGGGTGCTGGCCTCGTTCAGCAGGGCGAGGCTGCGGCGGACGCCGGCGGCCTCGCGTTCGGCGACGTGCCTGCTGGTGACGTCCTGCACCTGGCCTGCCACGCCGAGCGGGGCGCCGCCGGGACCGTTCAGCCGGAACAGGGCGGCGGACCAGCGTCGGCGGCCGTCGCGGGTGCCGGGGGCGGGGACGCCGCCGCTGAAGCGCAGGTCGAGGATGGGCTCGCCGCCGGTCAGCACCTTGCGCAGGGCGACCTGCAGCCGCTCGGCCTCGCTGGGGGCGAAGAGCTCGGCGGGGGCGAGGCCGGGGAGGTCCTCGGGGTCGCGGCCGACGCAGGCCGCGAAGGCCGGGTTGACCCGCTGCAGGCGCAGGTCGGGGCCGAAGAGGAAGAAGCCGGTGGGGGTCTGGCCGAAGACCGCCTCGGAGGCGGCGAGGCCGTCCTCGACGGTGCGCAGCCGGCCGACGTCGACGGCGAGGCAGGTGGCGCCGGCGGCGGGGCCGCTGTCGACGGGCATCAGGTAGAGCTCGGCCAGCCCTTCGCCGCCCGCGGTGTCGCGGTACGGGGTGGTGCCGGTCCACTCCTCGCCGGCGAGGACGCGTTCGAGGCGGGCGCGGCCGCGCTGCCAGTGCTCGCGGGGAACGAGGGTGGTGATGGGGTCGGCGCCGAGGGCGTCCGTGGACGGCACGCCGAAGAATTCGGCGGCCCGTCCGCTCCAGTGGCTGATCCGGCCGTCGGGGCCGATCGCGAAGGTGGCCACCCTCAGGTAGCCGTAGATCGAGCCGGGTTCGCCGGGTCCGCGACCGCCGGCGTCGCCGCGCGGGACGACGCCCTCGTCGTCGGGTGCGCCGGGCTGTCCGGGCACGGCGGCATGACCGCTGCTGCTCGGCGCCTGCGGCGCCGGAATGCTGTTCAACGGACCGACCCCTCCAACCAGTGCCCATCCGGATGTCGAGAAGACCGAGTATTCATCATCCGGGTGCGAGCGCACACGCCCCCGAGCATCACAACATCGAATCGGGGGAGGCCCGCGCGGTGCTCCTTACCCGGCCGTCGCTGTTCGAACCGGCCTGGTCTGCACGGATCGGGCAGTTCGGTCAAGAGCTCGGTCGGACATGGCTGCGTCGTGCACGGATCTGGCAGGATCGATCCGGCGTGTGTCTCGAAAACGCCTACGGATTCGGGCATTTCATCACATGACACATCATCAGCGCCAGCCCGCCGAAATACCGGTTCCGCAGTGTTCCGCAGCAGGTCGCGCGAGGGTCACGGACCGGTCGCCCGGCGGCGGAGGGCCGGCGCGGCCCGCACTCCGAAACCGGAAAAGTCAGACTTTATGGGTCCGCCTGCCGGACGCCGCCGCCACCGTCCGCACCGGCGCGCCTGCACCGCGCTCCGCTACCGCGGGCGACGGCCCTACTCCTCCGAGTAGCCGGCCTCGGGGTCGTCCGGGGAGAGCTCGAACCAGACGACCTTCCCCATGCCCTCGGCCCGTGCGCCCCAGCGCAGCGCGAGGCGGCGGACGAGCTCCAGGCCACGGCCGCCCTCGTCGGCCTCCGCGGCGTGCCGCTCGCGGGGCGGGTCGGGCAGTGGGTCGCTGATCTCCACCAGCAGCATCTCGCCGAGGGTCAGCCGGACGCCGATCGGCGCGCTGGCGTACCGGACGGAGTTGGTGACCAGTTCGCTGACCAGCAGCTCGGCGGTGTCGGTGAGGTGCTCGACGCTCCACTCGGCGAGGGTGCCGCGCACGAGGCGGCGGGCCCGGGAGACGGCGGTCGGCTCGGCGGGCAGTGTCCAGCCGGCGGTCGGGGTGCCGGCCTCGCCGTGGCTGAGCCGGGCGAGCAGCAGGGCCACGTCGTCGGGCTCGCGGCCCTGCTCCATCGTGTCGAGAACGGCCTCGCAGGCCTGCTCGATGGAGGCGTAGGGCTGCTCCAGCACGCTGATCAGCCGGCCGAGGCCGACGTCGAGGTCCTTGTCCCGGGACTCCACCAGACCGTCGGTGCACAGGGCGAGCAGGGTGCCCTCGGCCACGTCCAGCTCGACCGACTCGAAGGGCACGCCGCCGACGCCGAGCGGGGCACCGGAGGGCAGGTCGAGGACCTGGCCGACGCCGCCGGGCAGCGGGCCGCCGGCGGCCGGGGCCGGGCCGTCACCGTCCTTGGGCACCACCAGGACGGGCGGGATGTGGCCGGCCTTGGTGACGGTCAGCCGCCGCCGGACGGGGTCGAAGACCGCGTACACGCAGGTCGCGAGCAGCGCCTCGTCGGGGCCCTGGGCGAGGTCGTCGGCGAGCTCGTGGACGTGCCGCAGCAAGATCTCCGGCGGCAGGTCGAGGGCGGCCAGCACGCGGACGGCGGTGCGCAGCCGGCCCATGGTGGCGGCGGCCCGCAGGCCGTGCCCCATGACGTCGCCGACCACCAGGGCGGTGCGGTCGCCGGGCAGCGGGATCACGTCGAACCAGTCGCCGCCGACCTCGGTGCCGCTGCTGCCGGGGACGTAGCGGTAGGCGACCTCGACGCCGGTGGGCTGCGGGACCTGCTGGGGCAGCAGGGTGCGCTGCAGGGTGAGCGCGGCGGTCCGTTCGCGGGCGTAGAGGCGGGCGTTGTCGAGGGAGCTGCCGGCCCGGTCGGCGAGTTCGACGGCGAAGGCCAGGTCGTCGCGGTCGAAGCCCTCGCGGTAGCCGGCCCGGCTGACCACCAGCAGGCCGATGACGATGCCGCGGGCGCGCAGCGGGACGACCAGCCGGGAGTGCACGCCGAGCTCGTGCGCGGCCTGCGCCTTGGGGTCGCCGGGGTAGCTGAGGTCCTCGGACTCCTCTTTGCCGCTGAGCAGCTCGGGGATGCCGGTGCGCAGCACCCGGCCGAAGGCAGACTCCTCGGTGAACGTGATCCGGGCGCCGCGGCGGAGCATCACCTCGACCTCGGGGCCGTCCTGGACGGAGGCGGTGCCGAGCTGCAGCAGCGAGGTGCGGCGGTCGTGGCCGTGCCGGGGCAGGTCGTCGCCGTGCGCCACGGCCTGCAGCAGGATGACCGCGGAGTAGTCGGCGAGCCGCGGCACCACGGCGCCGGCGAGCTCCTGGGCGATCCGGGAGGCGTCGAGGAGGTCGCCGATCCGGGAGCCGAACTCGTTCAGCAGGGAGAGCCGGCGGCGGGCGTGCTCGACCTTGGAGACGGCCCGGTAGCGCTCGGTCACGTCCATGACGGTGCCGGAGATGCCGAGCACCCGGCCGGCCCGGTCGGTCATCCGGCTGTAGGAGATCGAGCGGAAGCCGGAGCGGGCGGTGACCGGTGCGGCGAGGGTGACGTCGATGACCGGCTCGCCGGTGGCGAGGACCTGCCGCTGGATGGCGGTGATCTCGTCGGCGGCCCGCTCGGGGAGGGTCTCGCCGGTGGTGCGGCCGACGTGGTCCTCCATCGGGACGCCGTTCATCTCGGCGAGGGTGCTGTTGACGGCTGTGTAGCGCAGCTCGGTGTCGAGGACGGCGATGCCGAGCGGGGACTGCTCGAAGAGGGCGTCCCGGACGGCGAGGTCGCGTTCGACCGCGGCGACGGTACGGGCGTCGGCGAGCGCCACCTGCAGGAAGGGCGTGCCGTCGCCGTCGACGAGCAGTGAGATCCGCACCTCGACGGGGACGTTCACCCCGTCGCGGTCGGAGAGCCGGGTGATGCCGTGCCAGCCCCCGACCCGCAGCGTCTCGTGGATTGCCTGGGTGGCCTGGCCGATGAGCTCGGCGTCGTCGATCAGCTGGTCGATCCGGCGGCCGACCAGGAGTTCACTCGGCCAGCCGAGCATCTCCTCGGCGGCGGGGCTCCACAGGACCACCCGGCCCGAGGTGTCGAGGATCGCGATGGCGACCTTGACGACGTCGAAGAGGCTGCCGCGGGCTGGCTCGGCGACCTTGGCGCCGGCGGCGGGGGTGCCGGGGAACGGCAGGATCGGGCGGCCGCGGGGCGAGGCGGCGGGCGGGATGTCGCGGGGCTGCGGGCTGGGCCGGGTCTGCTCGGCGGGGCGGCTGCGCCCGCCGCGGCGCAGCC
>NZ_JAHTIK010000001.1:3451386-3497614 GCF_025655475.1 Kitasatospora sp. DSM 101779
CGGGGGAGGCCGTGCGCTGCGATCCGCGCCGGGGGAGGCGACGGGCCCGCCGCTCTCCCCCGCCGTTTCCCGTGGTCGACACCGACGGCGCCTCCGGCTCGTGGGCTGGGCACCGCGGCCGGGGCCGGGTGCGGGAGGGGTCGGCGGGGCGCCGCCGCGCCCCGCCGGTCCCGATGAATTCTGCCGAACTGTGACATACCCCATGCAAAGGGTCGATATCCCGGCAAGCGGGTCGACTTTTCCGATTCGGCCGCGATCCGGCGGCAGCGGTTCGGCTGCGTGGAGCAATGGACGGCGGGACGGCCCCGCAGGGTCCGTACCCGGCCAGGGGGCGGCTCAGCCGCGGATCGGCCGGCCTTCGACGGAGCGGCCCCCGGCGGGTCCGGCCGACGGCGGGTCCGGCCGACGGCGGGTCCGGCCGACGGCGGCTCAGTCCGCGGCGAGCAGTTCGGCGACGTGCGGGAGGACCTCGCGGTCGTGGGCGAGCCACTCGACGTCGTCGAGTTCGGCGGGGCCGAGCCAGCGCAGCTCGGAGTGGTCGGCGAGCGGGCGGGGCTCGCCGGAGAGCAGTTCGGCGACCCAGATCCGCAGCTCCAGGCCGGCCCGGACGGGCCAGCTGCCGGGCAGCGGGCGCAGGGCGCGGGCGCGGACGCCGAGCTCCTCGGCGAGTTCGCGCTCCAGGGCCTGCTCCTGGGTCTCGCCGGGTTCGGCCTTGCCGCCGGGGAACTCCCAGTAGCCGGCGGTCTCGGGGGGCGAGTTGCGGCGGGCGGCGAGCACCCGGCCGCGGTGCACCAGGGCACCGCCGACCACGTACCGGACCCCCGGCCGCTCCTGCTGCGGGGCGGGTGGCCGCGGGGGGCTCGACTGCGGGGTGCGCTCCTGCGACGGGGTGCGGGGCTCGACCGCCTCGACCCAGTAGAGCTGCTTGTGGCCGCGGGCCTCGAACTCGGCGGCGAGCGCCTCGGCCTCGGCCCGGCCGAGCCCGGTGGCGACGAGGTAGCGGTTGCCGTTGTCGTCCTGGCGCATCACCCGGTGATCGTCCATGGCGTCACCGTAACGGGCCCGGCCCGGTGGGGGACAGGCCGGACCCGTGCGCCGACCGTAGGCCGCGATTGCTACCGGCCGGTACGGTCGGGGTTAACTCCCGGTAAGGCGGTGCGGGTACCGACGGTACGGACGCAGGCGGGTGCGGGAGCGCGTGTCGGTGCGCGCGGTGCCGCTCAGCGGCGGGCGAGCAGTTCGCCGTGCAGGACGGCGAACCAGCCGTCGGGGTCGGCGGCCCAGCGGCGCCAGCCGGCCGCGATCCGGGCCAGGTCGCCGGTGTCGGCCAGACCCTCGGCGAGGGCGGTGGCGGCGCTGGCGGACCTCTCGGTGCGCTCGGCCCAGGTCTCGCCCCACCACCGCCGCCGCTCGGGGTCGGCGAAGGTCCAGCTGCTGGAGGTCGCGGTGAGGTCGGTGAAGCCGGCGGCGCGGGCCCAGGCGGCCAGCCGGCGGCCGGCGTCGGGCTCGCCGCCGTTGGCCCGGGCGATCCGGCGGTAGAGCGCGGACCACTCGGCCAGCTCCGGCAGCTCCGGGTACCAGGCCATCGCGGCGTAGTCGGCGTCGCGGACGGCGACCAGGCCGCCCGGCGCGGTGACCCGCCGCATCTCGCGCAGCGCGGCCACCGGGTCGGCGACGTGCTGGAGCACCTGGTGGGCGTGCACCACGTCGAACGCGCCGTCGGCGTACGGCAGCCGGTGCACGTCGGCGACCTCGAACGCCACCGTGGCCAGCCCGCGTTCCGCGGCGTGCGCGGCGGCCTGGGCGAGCACCTCGGCGGAGGTGTCGACGGCGACCGTCCGGCCGTCGGGGCCGAGCCGTTCGGCGAGGTCGGCGGTGATCGTGCCCGGTCCGCAGCCGACGTCCAGCAGCCGCTGCCCGGGGCGGAGTTCCGGCAGCAGGTAGGCGGCGGAGTCCGCGGCGGTGCGGCTGCGGTGCGAGCGCAGCACCGACTCCTGGTGGCCGTGGGTGTAGGCGGCCCGACGGTCCGTCATGTTCGGCTCCTCTCGGCTCCTCACGATGCTGCCGAGCGTAGACCCGTCTCGCTTGACGAGAAATATCGTCCCATCATTCAAGATGATGGAGCGTCGACATGGTCACCACACGGGCCGCACGGCGACAATCGGAGCATGGGAAAGACGTACGAACGCATCGACGGCCGACTGCGCGCCTTCATCGAGAGCCAGCCGGTCTTCTTCACCGCCACGGCGCCGCTGGCCGGCGACGGGCACGTCAACCTGTCCCCCAAGGGGCGGGCCGGCACGCTCGCCGTCCTCGACGAACTCACCCTGGCCTACCTGGACTTCGGCGGCAGCACGGCGGAGACCCTGGCCCACGTGCGGGAGAACGGCCGGATCACGCTGATGTGGTGCGCCTTCGACGGGCCGCCGACCGTGGTGCGGGTGCACGGCCGGGGCGAGGCGGTCTTCCGCGACGACCCGCGCTTCGCCGAGCTGATCGGGCACTTCGACCCGGCGGCGGACGGCTCCGCGCTGCGCGCCGTGGTGCTCGTGCACGCCGAACGGGTCAGTGACTCCTGCGGGTTCGCCGTGCCGTTCATGGACTACCGGGGCGACCGGGAGCTGCACGCCCAGTACTTCGACCGGAAGACGGACGAGGAGTTCGCCACCTACTGCGAGGGCAAGGAGTACGTCGGCACCAGCATCGACGGCCTGCCCGCACTACCGCTGCCGCTGCCGCCGCGGACCGGCTGAGGCCCGCGGCGCAGCGGGCGGACGGCGACCGGCACCGCTCGACGAACCGTGCGCAGGATGCCGTGACGTGGCCGGTCACCCGGCCGTGCGGACGGTGACCGTACGGTGGAGCGGTAGCCGACAGATCGGAGACCCCGTGTCCCGCCGCCCGTACGTCCTGCTGAGCGCCGCCGTCTCGCTCGACGGCCACCTCGACGACGCGTCACCGGAGCGGCTGCTGCTCTCCAGCCCGGCGGACTTCGACCGGGTGGACGAGGTCCGGGCCGGCTGCGACGCGCTGCTCGTCGGAGGCACCACGCTGCGCCGCGACAACCCGCGGCTGCTCGTCAACTCGCCCGAGAGGCGGGCCGCCCGGGTCGCCGCCGGCCGCCCGGAGTACCCGCTCAAGGTCACCCTCACCGCGAGCGGCGGCCTCTCCCCCGCGCTCAACTTCTGGCACACCGGCGGCGCCAAGGCCGTCTACACGACCGACGCCGCCGCCCCCGCACTGCGCAGCGCGCTGGACGGGCTCGCCGAGGTCGTCGCGCTCGGCGACGAGGTCGGGCTCGGCGCCCTCCTCGACGACCTGGGCGGACGCGGCGTGCGGCGGCTGATGGTGGAGGGCGGCGGCAGCATCCACACCCAGTTCCTCGCCCAGGGCCTCGCCGACGAACTCCAGCTCGCCGTCGCCCCGCTGCTGGTCGGCCAGCCCGGCGCGCCCCGCTTCCTCGGCCCGGCCGACTACCCGGGCGGACCCGCCCGTCGGATGCGGCTGCTGGAGGCACGTACGGTGGGCGACGTCGTCCTGCTCCGCTACGCCCCGAAGGAGTCCACCCCGTGACCAGCGACGCCGCCCCCGGCACCGACCTGTACTGGCTCGCGCGCGCCGTGGAGCTCTCGCGCCGCTGCCCGCCCTCCGAGACGGCCTTCTCGGTCGGCGCGGTGATCGTCGGCGCCGACGGCGAGGTGCTCGCCGAGGGCTACAGCCGCGAGGCCGACGACAAGAACCACGCCGAGGAGGCCGCGCTGGCCAAGCTGCCGGCCGGCGACCCGCGGCTGCGCACCGCCACCGTGTACAGCTCGCTGGAGCCGTGCGGCCAGCGCGCCTCGCGGCCGCGCACCTGCGCCCAGCTGATCATCGCGGCCGGGGTGCCGCGGGTGGTGGTCGCCTGGCGCGAGCCGGACCTGTTCGTGCAGGCCTGTCAGGGCACCGCGCTGCTGGAGGCGGCCGGCGTGGAGGTCGTGGAACTGCCGGAACTGGCCGGGCCGGCCCGCGAGGTCAACGCGCACCTGCTGGGCGGCTGATCCGGCCCGGCGCGTCGGGCCCGGCCCGCTTCGGCGGCGCTTTTGTATCCTGGAGAGACAAACACGCCGTTCCCGAGGAGCCGCCCCGCATGCCTGCCACGACGCTCACCACCCGCGCCCTGCTGCTCGACATGGACGGCACCCTGGTCAACTCGGACGCGGTGGTCGAACGCTGCTGGCGCCGCTGGGCGGCCCGGCACGGCCTCGACGGTGACGCCGTCATGCAGGTCGTGCACGGCCGCCAGGGCCACCTGACCATGGCCCTGCTGCTGCCCGAGCGCCCGGTGGAGATCAACCTTGCCGAGAACCGGCAGCTGCTGGCCGAGGAGACCGCCGACACCTACGGCGTCGTCCCCGTCCCCGGCGCCGAGGCCTTCCTGGCCGCCCTGAGCGGACAGCCGCACGCCCTCGTCACCTCCGCCGACGAGCCGCTCGCCCGCGCCCGGATGGGCGCCGCCGGGCTCCCGCTGCCGGAGACCCTGATCACCGCCGGCTCGGTCGGCGCCAGCAAGCCCGACCCGGAGGGCTTCCTCAAGGGCGCCGCCGCCCTCGGTTTCGCCCCCGCCGACTGCCTCGCCTTCGAGGACTCCGAGGCCGGCATCTCCGCCGCCCTCGCCGCGGGCATGCCGGTGGTCGGCATCGGCCGGCGGGCGCTGCCGCACCCCGCCACCGTGCACGCGGAGGACCTGGAGCAGGTCGCGGTCGCGCCGCAGCCGGACGGCTCGCTGCTGATCACCGTCGGCTGAGGCCCGGTGAGCGGGCCCGGCCGTCCGGGGTGAGCCCTCGGCGGGCGCGGCCGCCCCGGTCGGCCCCGGCGTCCCGCTACGTCACCTCCCGGCCCGTCACCACGCCGCGGACGGCGGCCAGTTCCCCGGGGCCGGCGGGGTCCGGCACGGTTGCGCCCGGCCCGGCGACCGGCGGCACGGCAACACCTCCTGACGGTCGGCGGCCGTCGACCGCCCCCTGCTCCGGGCCGGGTCGCGCCCGGACGCCCGCCGGGTGGGGTGCGCCCGCGAGTCGTACGGTGGAGGGAGGCCGACCGGGGATCGTCGGCCCCGCGCTCCGCGCCCGGGCCGGCCCAGGGAGTCGGCACGGTCAGGAGCTTCTGTCATGGGCACCAAGACGATCGAGGAACTGGCGGGCGCAGTCCACGGGAGCGTGGTCAGGCCCGGCGACGAGGACTACGACGAGGCCCGCAGGGTCTACAACGCGATGATCGACCGAAGGCCGTCGGCCGTGGTGCGCTGTGCCAACGCCGGCGACGTGATGGCGACGGTCGACTTCGCCAGGAGCAACGGGATGGCGCTGGCCACGCGCGGCGGCTCGCACAGCGTCCCCGGGTACGGCACCTGCGACGGCGGCGTGGTCGCCGACCTCACCGGCATGCGCGGCGTCAGGGTCGACCCCGTCCGCCGCACCGCCCGGGTGGACGGCGGCGCCACGCTCGGCGACCTCAACGCCGCCACCTACCCCTTCGGGCTCGCCGTCACCGGCGGGATCGTCTCCACCACCGGCGTCGGCGGACTCACCCTCGGCGGCGGATTCGGCTACCTCGCCCGCAAATTGGGGCTGACGTGCGACAACCTGCTGTCCGCGGACGTGGTCACCGCCGACGGCCGGCTGCGGGTCGTCAACGAGAAGGAGGAGCCGGACCTCTTCTGGGCGCTGCGCGGCGGCAGCGGCAACTTCGGCGTCGTCACCTCCTTCGAGTTCGCGCTCAGCCCGGTCAAGGACGTGTTCGGCGGTCCGATGCTCTTCGAACTGGAACACACCGAGGCCATCCTGAAGCGGTACCGCGAGTACATCGAGGAGGCCCCGGAGGAGCTCGGCGCCTTCCCCGGGTTCCAGATCGCCCCGCCACTCCCGTTCATCCCGGAGGACCGACACGGCGACACCTTCGCCATCGTGGTGGCCTGCTGGGCGGGCCCGGCGGAGGAGGCCGAGGCCGCGATCCGGCCGCTGCGCGAGGTCGCCCCGCGAGTCGCGGAGATGGTCGGCCCGATGCCGTACCCGGCTCTCAACAGCGCCTTCGACGCACTGGTGCCGCCGGGCCTGCAGCACTACTGGAAGGGCGTCTTCTCGACCGAGCTCACCGACGACGCGATCGCCGCCCACCTGGAGCACGGGCCCAAGGTGCCGAGCATGAGCTCCACCATGCACATCTACTCGATCAACGGGGCCTGTCACCGGATGCCGCCGGAGGCCACCGCCTTCGCCCACCGCGAGGCCACCTTCGCCACCGTGATCGCGGGCATGTGGCCCGACCCCGCCGACAACGAGGCCAACACCGCCTGGGTGCGCGACTACTACGCGGCCGTCGCCCCGCACTCCGAGGCCGGCGGCTACGTCAACTTCATGGCCGACGACGACCAGCACCGGGCCGCCGACAACTACGGCGCCAGCTACGCCCGGCTGGTCGAGGTCAAGCGGGCCTACGACCCGGGCAACCTGTTCCGGGTCAACCACAACATCAAGCCGTAGCGGCGGTGACGGCCGCGGACGTCAGCCGAAGACGGCGCCGGCCAGCTGCATGACGACCGGGGTCTCGGCGCCGTCCAGGCCGGTCGGGTTGAGCGAGTAGACCACCGTCCGGGAGAGGTCCCGGGTGGCGAAGACGCCGTTCGTCCAGCCCGGCCGGGAACCGGTCTTGCCCCAGATCTCCACGCCGCCGACCTTCGCCCGCTCCAGGCCCATGCTCATGCAGGCCCGCCCGGCGTCCGGCCCGGTCTCGCAGTGGCTGCTGTGGTGGGTCGGCAGGTCGGGGACGGTGAACAGGGCCTCCTGCTGGGCGGGCGGCAGGAGGCGGCCCCGGAACAGTGCGGTGATGAAGCGGTCCAGGTCGCCGGCGCTGGAGATCAACCCGCCCTCCGCCCACGGCCAGGGGCTCTGCTCGGTCACGTCCACCTGCCGCGGGGTGCCGTCCGGGCCGGGCACCGTCAGCCGGGGGCGGGCGGCCGGGTGGCGGAGCGCCGGGTCGTCCGCGGCCGGCACCGAGGTGTCGTGCAGCCCGAGCGGGCGGATGATCCGCTGCTGCACCTCGTGGGCGTAGCCGTGCCCGGTGACCTTCTCGACCAGCAGCCCGGCCACGAAGGTGTTCATGCCGTTGTACTGCTGCGCGGTACCGGGCGGGAACGCCATCTCCTGGCCGTCCATCGTGGCCACGATGCGCTCCGGCGACCAGGACTCGAAGCGGTGGTCGACGAACCACGCCGCCGTGCCGTCTCCCCACGGGCCGTCACCGCCGTTCGGGAGTCCGCTGGTGTGGTTCAGCAGCCGGCCGACCGCGATCGGCGGGAAGGAGGCCGGCAGCAGGTCGGGCAGGTAGTGCTGGACGGGGGTGTCGAGGTCGAGGCGGTGCTCGGCGGCGAGTTGGAGCACCACGGTCGCGGTGAACACCTTGGAGATCGAGCCGATCCGGAACCGCCCGTCGGCGTCCGGGGCCCGGCCGGTGGCCGGGTCGCCGACGCCGCCCACCGCGTCCAGCCGGCCGGCCCGGCCGGAGACGTGCACCAGCGCCCCGGACACGTCGGCCGTCGGCAGCCCGGCGAGCACCCGGCGGACGGCCGCCCGGTCCAGCGGCGGTACCGGGGCGGTGTCCTGCACCCGCACCAAGGCGGCGGGCCCCGGCGCGGCCGAGGCTGGCCCGGCCGCCGTGCCCACCGCCAGCGCGGCGAGGACCGCTCCGGCAGCGGCAACGGCGGTCCAACGGGTACGGCGGGCAACAGCAGCCACGGCGACATCTCCTGATGTTTCGTCATCACGGGCCGGTCCGCCCGGCCCCGCACAGGAGTCTGGCGAACCCGGGCCGCCGATCCATCGGGGACGAACCCCCACCCGCCCCCGATCCCGCACCGGGGACAACCCCGAGCCCGGCCGCCTCCGCCTCAGGGCCGACCGGGCTCCGGCTCCCGGGAGATCCGCACGTCGGCGCGGGCCGCGGCCCGCTACCGCGAAACCATGACCGCACTGCCCGACTGGATGCGCCCGCCACGCGCGGAAGGCTGGTTCGCGGAGGACCTGGACCGCCTCCCCGAGGCGCCCCGCACACCGAGCTGATCGACGGAGCGCTCGTCTTCATGATCTCCCCGCAGCGATCATGGCGCGGCCGCATCGTCACCGGCCTCACACTGGCGCTCATGGCCCAGGCCCCGGACGGCGTCGAGGTGGAACGGGAGATGACCATCCGCCTGGACGCCCGCAACCGTCCGGAGCCCGACCTGCTGGTGACCTCGGCCCCGTACGACCCGGACCGCACCTGGTACTCCCCGGAGGATGTGCTTCTCGTCGTCGAGGTCGTCTCGCCGGAGTCCGCCCATCGCGACCGAACGGTCAAGCTCCGGAAGTACGCCGAGGCCGGCATCCGGCACTACTGGTGCGTCGAGGAGGAGAACGGCGTCCCGGCGGTCCACGTCTAGGAGCTCGACACCCCGACAAGGTCGTACGCGCCGGCCGGCATCTTCCGTCATGCACTCCGGCTCTCCCCGCCGTTCGGGATCGGCCTCGACCTGGCCGGCCTCGTGCCGGGCCACTCCCGCTGAGCCGGCCGCCGAGACGGCGAAGGGCCGGGTCCACCGAACCCGGCCCTCGTGCTGCGCAGCGCCCGCGGCGCGTCAGACGTTGAAGCGGAACTCCACCACGTCGCCGTCCTGCATGACGTACTCCTTGCCCTCGATGCGGGCCTTGCCCTTGCTGCGGGCCTCGGCGATGGAGCCGGTCTCGACCAGGTCGCCGAAGGAGATGACCTCCGCCTTGATGAAGCCCTTCTGGAAGTCGGTGTGGATGACACCGGCGGCCTCGGGGGCGGTGGCGCCCTTCTTGATCGTCCAGGCCCGGGTCTCCTTGGGGCCGGCGGTCAGGTAGGTCTGCAGGCCGAGGGTCTCGAAGCCGACCCGGGCGAGGGTGGCGAGGCCGGGCTCGTCCTGGCCCATGGACTGGAGCAGCTCCAGCGCCTCCTCGTCGTCGAGCTCGATCAGCTCGGACTCGATCTTGGCGTTGAGGAAGATCGCCTCGGCGGGGGCGACCAGCGCGCGCTGGGCGTCCTTGAAGTCCTCGTCGGCGAGCTCGTCCTCGTCCACGTTGAAGACGTAGAGGAACGGCTTGGCGGTGAGCAGGTGCAGCTCGCGGATCGGGTGGGTGTCGAAGCCCGCCTCGAAGAGGGTCTTGCCGGTCTCCAGGATCGCCTTGGCGGCCTCGGCGGCGGCCAGCACCGACGCGGTGTCCTTCTTGAGGCGCGCCTCCTTCTGCAGGCGCGGCAGGGCCTTCTCGACGGTCTGCAGGTCCGCGAGGATCAGCTCGGTGTGGATGGTCTCGATGTCGTCCTTGGGCGAGACCTTGCCGTCGACGTGCACCACGTCGGGGTCGGTGAAGGCGCGGACGACCTGGCAGATCGCGTCCGACTCGCGGATGTTGGCGAGGAACTTGTTGCCCAGGCCCTCGCCCTCGCTGGCGCCGCGGACGATGCCGGCGATGTCGACGAAGTCGACGGTGGCGGGGAGGATGCGCTGCGAGCCGAAGATCTCGGCGAGCTTCGCCAGCCGCGTGTCCGGGACGCCGACGACGCCCACGTTGGGCTCGATGGTGGCGAACGGGTAGTTGGCCGCCAGCACGTCGTTCTTGGTCAGGGCGTTGAACAGGGTCGACTTGCCGACGTTCGGCAGGCCGACGATTCCGATCGTGAGCGACATGAAGCGATGTCCCGTGGGCTTGGAGGGCGTGGAGCGGCCGGAGGCGGCCGATCCCCCAGTCTACGGGGCCCGCTCAGCCCGTCCGGTCGGGCTCCGGGAACTCCAGCCGGTTGCCGAGCGCATCGGCGCTGTGGAAGCGGCGGCGCCGAGGGCCGGAGCCGTCCCACCGGACGGGGTGGCCGTGCTCCTCGAGCCGGGCGGCCAGCGCGTCCAGGTTGTGCACCAGGATGCCGGGGTGGGCCTTGGGGGAGGGCGCGAAATCGGGGAGGACGCCGAGGTGCACCTCCACTCCCCCGCCGCGGAACCAGCAGCCGCCGCGCGCGGCCGGCACCGGCGGCTTGGCCAGTTCGGTCATCCCGAGCACCCCCGCCCAGAACGCCCGGCAGGCCGGCTCCGCGCCGGCCGGGATGTCGAGCTGCACGTGGTGCACCCGCCCGAAGGCGAAGCCCGTCGTCGCACCCCTCCACCGGTGATCGCGCCCGGTCACACCTGCTCCGGTTCGTCTCCGTCCGACCCTTGCCGGGCCGGACGGCGGACCGCTTCGGTCGTGGACGACGCCACCCCTCCCCCGGACACGCCCGGTCGGGAATTCCGGCATTACACACTGTGGCGATGATCGGACCGTACGTTGGGTGGGTGGAGCAGCAGAGCATCCGTACCCAGCCCCCCGGGCCCCGGCGGCGGCCGCCGTCCGGCGCCGACCGGGCCGCCGTTCCGAGCCCCGCCGCGCCCGTCGACTCCCGGTTGCGCTCGGCCTCCGGCGGCATGCCGGTCCGCCGTGCGCGCCTGCCGTGGGCGGGCCGCGACCGGGAGCGGACGGGGCGTCCGGCCCGGCTGACGGCGGTCGGCGCCGGCGTGGCCGCGGTCGCCGGGACACTGCTGGTCGCCGGGGTGGACCGGATGCTGTTCGGCGGCCTCGGCGTGCTGTTCGGCCTGGGCTACGTGGTGGTCTGCTTCCAGCTGGCCGTACGGGTGCGGTACCCGGACCTGCCGGCGGCGCCGATCGCCGGGCCGATCGCGTTCGCGCTGGCGCTGGCCCTGCTGCAGCCGGTCGGCACCTCCGGGGTGACCGGCCGGGTGGTCGCGCTGGCGAGCGGGCTCGCGGTCCGGGCGGCCTGGCTGTTCGCCGGGACGGGCCTGGCGGCCGTGATCGTGGCGGCCCGGTTCGTGGCCAAGCGCCGGATCCGCCGCGCCAGGTAGGCACCGCACGGGTGCACCACCAGGGGCAGCCGCCTGTTCCTAGCCCGCGTGGGCGGCCGCGGCCATGGCGGCGCCGACGATGCCGGCGTTGTTGCGCAGCTCGGCCGGGAGCACCTCGGCCTCGCGTTTGCGCAGCAGCGGCAGGAACTTCTCGTGCTTGCGGCTGACCCCGCCGCCGACGATCACCAGTTGCGGCGAGAAGAGCATCTCGACCAGGTCGAGGTACTCGTCGACGCGCACCGCCCACTCGGCCCAGGACAGCCCGTGGCGCTCCCTGGTGGCCGAGGAGGCGCGCCGCTCGGCGTCCTTGCCGCGCAGCTCCAGGTGGCCGAGCTCGGTGTTGGGCACCAGGGCCCCGTCGACGAAGAGCGCGCTGCCGATGCCGGTGCCGAAGGTGAGCATCAGGACGGTGCCGCCGCGGCCGTGCCCGGCGCCGTGCGTGACCTCGGCGATGCCGGCCGCGTCCGCGTCGTTGATCACGGTGGCGGGCAGGTCGAGGGCCTCGCGGAAGAGCCCCTCGGCGTCCATGCCGATCCAGTCCTTGTCGACGTTGGCGGCGGTGCGGGTGCGGCCGCGGACCACCACCCCGGGGAAGGTGAGGCCGACCGGCCCCTGGTGGCCGAAGTGCCGGACGACCTCGACGACCGCTTCGACCACGGCGTTCGGCGAGGACGGCTGCGGGGTGAGCACCTTGAAGCGCTCCTCGGCGAGGCGGCCGTCCGCCAGGTCGACCGGAGCGCCCTTGATCCCCGAGCCGCCGATGTCCACGCCGAATACCGTCGCCATGCCGCCGTTCCTCCCTCGAAGCGTTGTCCACAGCCTGTGCACAGACCACGGGCTGCGCACCAACCTACGGGTGCGGGGCCGCCCCCGCCCGCCGTGCCGTCCGCTCTGGTACCCGGTGGCGGGCAGCACGAAGCCCGGGCGCCCGCGGTGTGCGGGGCCCGGGCCCGGTGCGGCGGGTCGGGGCCGGCGGGCGGCCCCGGCGGGCGGCTCAGAGCTTGCCGGCGGCCTCGGCGCGCAGGTCGCGGCGGAGCTCCTTGGGCAGCGAGAACTGCAGGTGCTCCTCGGCGGTCTTCACGGTCTCGACGTCGGCGTAGCCGCGCTCGGCGAGGAACTCCAGGACGCCGTCGACGAGGATCTCGGGCACGGAGGCGCCGCTGGTGAGGCCGACGGTGGTGACGCCCTCCAGCCAGGCCTCGTCGATCTCGTCGGCGAAGTCGACCAGGTGGGCGGCCTTGGCGCCGTACTCCAGGCCGACCTCGACCAGGCGGACGGAGTTGGAGGAGTTCTTGGAGCCGACCACGATCAGCAGGTCGGTCTCGGGCGCGAGCTTCTTCACCGCGACCTGGCGGTTCTGCGTCGCGTAGCAGATGTCGTCGCTGGGCGGGCTGACCAGCAGCGGGAAGCGCTTCTGCAGCTCGCCGACGGTGGCCATGGTCTCGTCCACCGAGAGGGTGGTCTGGGAGAGCCAGACCACCTTGGACTCGTCGCGGACCTGCACGCCTGCGACGTCCTCGGCACCGTCCACCAGGTGGATGCGGTCCGGGGCCTCGCCCATGGTGCCGATGACCTCCTCGTGGCCCTCGTGGCCGACGAGCAGGATGTCGTAGTCCTCCTCGGCGAAGCGCACGGCCTCCTTGTGCACCTTGGTGACCAGCGGGCAGGTGGCGTCGATGGTGGCGAGCTTGCCGGCCTTCGCCTCGTCGTGCACGGACGGGGCGACGCCGTGCGCGGAGAAGACCACGATCGAGCCCTCGGGCACCTCCTCCGTCTCGTCGACGAAGATCGCGCCCTTCTTCTCGAGGGTCTGCACGACGTACTTGTTGTGGACGATCTGCTTGCGGACGTAGATCGGCGCCCCGTACTGCTCCAGGGCCTTCTCCACGGCGATGACGGCGCGGTCGACACCCGCGCAGTAGCCCCGGGGGGCGGCGAGCAGGACGCGGCGCTGTGCAGTGGTGGACATGGCTCCATCGTACGGGCGACCCGCCGCGCCGCCCGACGGGCCGGGGCCCCGGCGGGGCGGCCGCACCGTCGGCGGGCGGCGCTAGCCTCGTGGGCATGGCGAACAGCAGCTCCCCCGAGGCGCCCGTCCCGGTCGGCAGGGTGTCGGCGATGATCGGCGGTTGGATCGACCGGCTGGGCGAGGTCTGGGTGGAGGGGCAGATCGCGCAGCTGAACCGGCGCCCGGGCGCCGGGATGGTGTTCCTGACGCTGCGCGACCCCGAGCGGGACGTGTCGCTCACCGTGACCTGCTTCCGTTCGGTCTTCGAACAGGTGGCGGAGGCCGTCCAGGAGGGGTCGCGGATCATCGTCCACGCCAAGCCGGAGTGGTACACCGCCCGCGGGACGCTCTCGCTGCGGGCCTCGGAGATCCGGCTGGTGGGCCTGGGCGAGCTGCTGGCGCGGCTGGAGCAGCTGAAGCGCAAGCTGGGCGCGGAGGGGCTGTTCGACGCGGAGCGCAAGCGGCCGCTGCCGTTCCTGCCGCACTGCGTCGGGCTGGTGACCGGCCGCGGCTCGGCGGCGGAGCGGGACGTGCTGGAGAACGCCCGGCGGCGCTGGCCGGCCGTCCGGTTCGAGGTGCGCAACGTGCTGGTGCAGGGCCCCAGCGCGGCGGCGCAGGTGGCGGCGGCGGTACGGGAGCTGGACGAGCACCCGGAGGTGGACGTCATCGTGGTGGCCCGCGGCGGCGGCAGCGTGGAGGACCTGCTGCCGTTCTCCTCGGAGGACCTGGTGCGCACCGTGGCGGCGGCCCGCACGCCGGTGGTCAGTGCGATCGGCCACGAGCCGGACCAGCCGCTGCTGGACTACGTGGCCGACTTCCGGGCGTCGACGCCGACCGACGCGGCGAAGCGGGTGGTGCCGGAGGTGGGCGAGGAGCTCGCCCGGGTGCGCCAGCTGCGGGACCGCGCCCGGCGGTGCGTCGTGGGCCGGGTCGAGCGGGAGCTGCACGGGCTGGAGGGGGTGCGCAGCCGTCCGGTGCTGGCCGCGCCGCACCGGCTGGTGGAGGACCGGTCGGCGGAGGTGACGGCGCTGGTGGACCGGTCCCGGCGGGTGCTGGGGCATCGGCTGGACCACGCGCAGACGGATCTCGGGCACGCACTGGCCCGGGTGGTGGCGCTGTCGCCGCTGGCTACCCTGCAGCGCGGGTACGCGGTGCTGCAGCGGGCGGACGGGGCGGTGGTGACGGACCCGGCGCAGGTGGCCGCCGGCGAGGAGTTGCACGCGCGGGTGGCGGAGGGCGGCTTCGGGGTGACGGTCGCGCCGGAGTGAGCGCGGGCCGCCGCGTTCGACCGGGCCCACCCGATCGGGCTCATCGGCCCGGGTTCATTCGACCGGTGTGCGGGCGTGCGGGGGGCGGCCCATGCTCTCCTGCACGAGGGTGTTCCACTCGCGGCTGAGGTCGGCGAGCTCGGCCTGGGCCCGGTCGGCGGCCTCGTGGGCGTGCCGCAGTTCGCGGTGCACGGCCTCCAGCAGGCGCAGCAGGGCGTCGGCGCCGAGCTGTCGGCCGTCGGCGAGCGGCGGCGCCGGGGGCGGGGGCGGCGGTATCTCGGGCGGCGCGGCGGGCGGCAGGGCGGCCGCCCGGGCGGCGACGAGTTCGGCCTGGCGGGCCGTCCTGGCCTCGGTCTCGCGCATCCAGCGCCTCGTCCTGGCGAGGGCGTACTCGGTGGTGGACAGCGCCGCCACGGCCAGGCAGCCGAGGAACGGAATCCAACGGGTGTCGTAGGTGCCGGCGACGATCAGTGCTGTTCCGCCGACCGCACCCACTGCTCTGAGTGCGTCGGCCGCCACCGGAGAGAATCTCGGCATTCCTGGCCTCACCTCTGCATGTGCACTGCCCCTCCCCCGCGGTTCTCGTCCGGCGGAAAAGAACCGCGCTCGCTTTCCTGCTGCAGGCCGATCGCCTGGTCGATGGAGGCGAGAAGGAATTTCCGGATCATGGGGTGGGTGACACCCCAGGCATCCAGCGCTTCCTCAGGGGTGATGGGTGAGCGTACTCCCCGGGGAAGATCGTTTGCGGATTCCCGGGAAATCACTCCGCCGCGGACGAGCAACTCGTGCAGGTCGAGGTGGACGACCTGCGCGATTCTCTGGAATTGGGAGGGGCGGGGAAGGGTCTCTCCGCGCAGCATGCGCCCGACCGCGGAGGCGCTCATGCCGGTGTCCCGGGCGAGGGCGAGCCGTCCGCCGGCGCCGGGGGTGAGGTCGTAGCCCGCACGCCGGGCGGCCTCGTGCACGACGGCGCCGAAACGTTGGGCGGGGGTGGTCTCCGAGGCGGTGTCCTCAGTCGGCTGCATGGCGGGCAAGGCTAGCGCGTGTCATGTCCCAGATGCATCGACTTGCATGTGTGCAAGCCAATGACGGCCAGTCAGGTCCCGCCAAATCCGGGTAGCAGTGAGGCGAACTGACGGAATTTCGGAATCGCTTGCACGCATGCATGCCCGCTCGTATCGTTGCGGCACCTGCTCTCCGGGAGGTCCGGTATGGATGGGACGCTGCGTGGAACGCCGCGTGGAACACCGCACCTGATCGAGGCCGCCAAGGCCGGCGACCGGGACGCCTGGGCGGAGTTGTACCGCCGCTATCGGGGGCCCGTCCTGGCCTTCCTCACGCGCCGCACCGGGAATCGCGCACTCGCCGAGGACCTGACCCAGGACACGTTCGTCCGCGCAATGGCCTGCATTGACGGGTTCCACTGGACGGGCAAGGACATGGGGGCGTGGATTTTCACCATCGCCCGGAACATCATGTTCGACCACGACAAACGGCGGGCCACCCGCAGCGAGTCGACGGTGGCGGCGGTCGCGGATTCCGATGCGGGAATCTGCGTCGAGGACCTGGTGGTCTCGCTCGTCGAGGCCGAGCGCGTTTTCGCCGCGCTCGCGACATTGACCGAGCACCAGCGGACGGCACTCACGCTGCGATACTGGGACGACCTCAGTTCGCGGGAGGTGGCGGACGCGATCGGCATCCGGGTGGGCGCGGTGAAGACCCTCACCTGGCGGGCCCGCAGCACCCTGCGCCGCACCCTCGCGCCGGCCTCCGCCGAACGCTGCACCCCCGTCGAACGCTGCACCCCCGTCGAGCGCTGCACCGGGGCCGAGCGCCGCAGCCCCTCCGTCCGGCGGCCGGTCAGTCCGCGATGAGCCGCTGCCGGGAGAGCGGCCGGGCGTGCTCGCCGAAGCCGAGGCCACGGTAGAGGTCCTCGCCGTCGGCGGTGGCGTGCAGGTCGATCCGGGTCACCCGGCGCCCGTCGAACCAGCCGATCAGCGCCTCGATGCAGGCCCGGGCATGGCCGCGGCGGCGCCGGCCGGGGTCGGTGCTGACGGTGAAGACGAAGCCGAACCGTCCGTCCGGGTGGCCGGGGGCGGGCAGCCGCTCCTCCAGGGTGCCGATCGCACAGGCCGCGAGCCGGCCGGGGCGGTCCGGGTCGTCCACCACGTAGGCCTGCAGGGTGCGCAGCTCCCCGGGCACGGCGAGGCGCTCGCGCAGCATCCGCTCGGCGGTCGCGCGCCACGGCCCGTCGGGCCCCTCGCCGCCGGGTTCCTCCGGCCCGTCGCCGGGTGCGGCGGCCATCGCCGCGAACATCAGCGCCCGCAGCCGGACGAGTTCGGGGGCGTCCGCCGCGCCGGCCGGGCGCACCGCACACCGCTGGTTCGTCGTCATGGCCGGGGAGGCTAGCCGGGGCCGGCCCCGGGCGCACCGGGTTTGTCGTCCGCAGCCCCTACGCTGGCGGCATGGCAGATCAGCAGCAGGGCGGCCCGGAGACGGCGGGCGCGGGTCAGGCGGTCCGGGGCGGGGCCGGCGGCGACGAGGCGCTCGGGTACGAGCAGGCCAGGGACGCGCTGCTGGAGGTCGTGCGGCAGCTGGAGACCGGCGGCACCTCGCTGGAGGAGTCGCTGGCGCTGTGGGAGCGCGGCGAGCAGTTGGCCAAGGTCTGCCAGCGCTGGCTGGACGGCGCCCGGGCGCGACTGGACGCGGCGCTGGCCGCCGAGGAGTCCGCCGGCGAGTGACCGGGCGGCTGCCGGGCCGGCACGTGACCGCGACCGCACCGCGGGACTGTGACCGGGGTCACGTCTGCTTGCGGAATAGTTTAAGTTTCACCTAACGTTGGAGCCCGGTGAACGGTCCTCCCGGCCGTACTCGACCGCTTTCCCGTCTTCCGTTTGAGGTGGATTCCGCAATGACTCTGGCACTCGACGCCGCCGCCCAGGACCTGCTCTTCCGCGAGGCCCGTACCGCCAACACCTTCACCGACGAGCCGGTCAGCGACGAGCAGGTCCGGGCCATCTACGACCTGGTCAAGTTCGGCCCCACCGCCTTCAACCAGCAGCCGCTGCGCATCGTGCTCGTCCGCACCGACGAGGGCCGCGAGCGCCTGCTGCAGCACATGGCCGAGGGCAACCGCGCCAAGACCGCCACCGCGCCGCTGGTCGCCATCCTCGCGCAGGACAACGAGTTCCACGAGGAGCTGCCGACCCAGCTGCCGCACTTCCCGCAGGCGAAGGACATGTTCTTCTCCGAGCGCCCCGTCCGCGAGGCCTCCGCCACGCTGAACGGCGCCCTGCAGGCCGCCTACTTCATCATCGGCGTGCGCGCCGCCGGCCTGGCCGCCGGCCCGATGACCGGCTACGACGCCGCAGGCCTGAACAAGGAGTTCTTCGCCGACGGCGAGCACTCCGTGCTGGCCGTGGTCAACATCGGCAAGCCCGGCGAGGACGCCTGGTTCCCGCGCTCCCCGCGCCTGGAGTACGACGAGGTCGTCACCACCGTCTGATCCCGCTCCGGGCCGTTCACGCCCGGGCACGGCGAAGGCCCCCGCGGTTCACCGCGGGGGCCTTCGCCGTGCGTCCGTTCAGGCGGCGCGGGGCGCGCGCCGGGACCGTGCGCCTACTTCAGCGCAGCGGCCAGCT
This sequence comes from Kitasatospora sp. DSM 101779, assembly GCF_025655475.1. Taxonomy (GTDB): domain Bacteria; phylum Actinomycetota; class Actinomycetes; order Streptomycetales; family Streptomycetaceae; genus Kitasatospora. The sequence goes on from NZ_JAHTIK010000001.1 coordinate 3,469,225, forward strand.
GGGCCAGCTCGTCGTAGGAGGCGGAGCCGGTGACGACCGTGGTGGCGGTGCCGACCGGGGTGGCGAGACCGCGGTACTTGGTGCCCTGGAAGCGCTGCCAGTCCTGGCCTGCGACCGGCGCGCTGCCGTCCGGCTTGCCGCCCGGCACGACGGTGCCGATCACGTCGTCGCGGGTGCCGTTGGACTGCTCCACCGCGGCGTACTGGCCGGACGGGGTCACGAAGCCCAGGTGCCACACGGCGTTGCCCCTGCCGTCCTTGCGGTACTCGACCGAGGTCGCCCGCCACCGGTCGGAGAGCCCCTGCGGGCCGAGCACCGGGTAGGGCGCGGCGCGCTTCGCCGAGGCCAGCGCCGACCGGTAGTCGACGACGTGCACGCCGTCGCCGCCCTCGTGCGGGATGAAGAGGTATCCGAAGAAACCCACGACACCGACCGCCAGCATCGACAGGATCATGTCCCGTACCGTCTGCCGGCCTCTCTTGCTGCTGCTGCCTGCCACCCGTCCATGGTGGACCATGCCCCTTGCGGCCCCGACCACCGGGTACCCCCCGACGGGGTGAAGCGGGACGAACCGCCGCATACCGGCTGGTCGCGCCGGGTGCGCCACAGACACCCGTCCGGGCGGCGGATACGATCGCAGCAACCCTCACCACGGCGTTCCGACCTGGCAGTAGTCGGGCGCTCACTGGCCGTCGCGTACAGAGAGGTAACGACGATGACCACGCAGTACCCGCACCACCTCCCCAGCTCGTTGGAGGTCGCTCCGGAGGCCCCGGACCGCAACCTCGCACTGGAACTCGTACGCGTCACCGAGGCCGCCGCGCTGGCGGCGGGCCGTTGGGTCGGCCGCGGCGACAAGAACGGCGCCGACGGCGCCGCCGTGAAGGCCATGCGCACCCTCGTCTCCACCGTCTCGATGAACGGCGTCGTCGTCATCGGCGAGGGCGAGAAGGACGAGGCCCCGATGCTGTACAACGGCGAGCGGGTCGGCGACGGCACCGGCGCCGAGTGCGACGTCGCCGTGGACCCGGTCGACGGCACCACGCTGACCGCCAAGGGCATGCACAACGCGGTGGCCGTCCTCGCGGTCGCCGACCGCGGCACCATGTTCGACCCCAGCGCCGTCTTCTACATGGACAAGCTGGTCTGCGGCCCGGAGGCCGCCGACTTCGTCGACATCACCGCCCCGCCGGCCGTCAACATCCGCCGGGTCGCCAAGGCCAAGGGCATCGCCGTCGAGGACGTCACCGTCGTGGTGCTGGACCGCCCCCGCCACGAGGGCCTGGTCAAGGAGATCCGCGAGGCCGGCGCCCGGATCAAGTTCATCTCCGACGGCGACGTGGCCGGCGCGATCATGGCGGCCCGCGAGGGCACCGGCGTCGACCTGCTGATGGGCGTCGGCGGCACCCCCGAGGGCATCATCGCGGCCTGCGCGATGAAGTGCATGGGCGGCGTCATCCAGGGCCGGCTGTGGCCGAAGGACGAGGCGGAGCGGCAGAAGGCGCTGGACGCCGGCCACGACCTCGACCGCGTGCTCAGCACCGACGACCTGGTCTCCGGCGAGAACGTCTTCTTCGTCGCCACCGGCATCACCGACGGCGAGCTGCTGCGCGGCGTCCACTACCGCCAGGAGACCGCCACCACCAGCTCGCTGGTGATGCGTTCCAAGAGCGGCACGATCCGGCGCATCGACTCCACCCACCGGCTGTCCAAGCTGCGGGCTTACAGCGCCATCGACTTCGACCGCGCCAACTGACGCGGTCCGTCGGGAACGGCGGCCCCGGGCACCTCGTGCCCGGGGCCGCCGCACGTCAGCCGGCTATCCGGCCCGTCGACACCCGCCGTGCCTCGCGCAGCTCCGCCTCCCGGCGCCGCCGCCGGGCCAGCACCACCCGCCGCTCGGCCGCGGTCAGCCCGCCCCACACCCCGTACGGCTCCGGCATCGCCAGCGCGTGCTCGCGGCACTCCAGCAGCACGGGGCACCGGGCGCAGACCTGCTTGGCCTGCTCCTCGCGCGAGAGCCTGGCCGCCGTCGGCTCCTTGGACGGCGCGAAGAACAGCCCGGCCTCGTCGCGGCGGCAGGCCGCCCCGGTGTGCCACGGGCTGTCCTCCAGCGGGTCCGCAGGGGCCGCCACCGCCACCGGACTGCGGCGGACGGCGGCGGAGCCGGTGGCGCTGGACTCGATGGGATGCAGCACGGCTACTCCTGACGCGGTACGGGACTCGGGGAAGCTCGTCCCTGCCCGACTGCCCCGTGCCCACCCGCCGCGGCGCCGCCGCCGTACGGGATCACAGCCGTAACAGGAACCGATGTGCGTGGGGAACTACCCCCTCGCCCTCCGATTCATGCACACCGCACGCAACCGGCTACTCCCTGCACTCGACACAACGGCGAGTGCCCGCAGCGCAGTTGGCCGGGCGGCAGGCTCCGCGCCCGGCCCGCACCCGGCACCGTCAGCGGTCGAGCTGCTTGCGCGCCCACTCCCGGAGCTTCTTGCCGCGGCGCGGCTTGGCCTCGCAGCCGCCGAAGATCGCCGCGCCCTTCACCCGCACCACCGGCGCGTACGGGTCGGCCGCGGTCTGCTCGCGCACCGAGAAGCCGCCGAAGATGCCCACCCCGCCGCCGTGAAGGCTGACGTTCTCCGGCACCTTGATGTCCACCCCACCGAAGATCGCGGTCACCTCGATGACCACCTCCGGCGACTCGAAGACCGCGTCGGTGAGGTCGATCTCCACCCCGCCGAAGACCGCCACGGCCTTCAGGTGCGGGCCGACCCGCCAGCGGCCCTTGCGCTCCGCCCCGCCGAAGACCGCCACCATGGTCGGCGCCTCCTGCCGGGCCGGCGGCAGCGGCGCGCGCTGCTGCTGCAGCGGCGGCTTCTCCATCGACAGCGGCGCGCCGGCGGTGGCCGGCAGGTCCCGGGTGAGCGGGACGAGGTCGCCGAAGGTCTTCGCGGCGTACGCGGCCTCGATCCGCTCCGAGTGCTCCTCCACCGTCAGCCGGCCCTCCGCGTACGCGTCGCGCAACAGGTCGGCGACCCGCTCTCGGTCCGCGTCCGAGCACCGCAGCTCGGCCTCGGCGACCGGCGCGGCGACCGCGGGCTGCGCCTGCGGGACGGCGGCCGGCTCCTGCGTGGTCATGGGTACGGGCTGCTGCCCCTGGTCGTCGGGCGACGGCGAAGTGTCCACGCCCAAAGCCTAGCCACCGGGATCACTCCGAACGAGAGTTCGGCGAAGAATGGCGTGAGCCCCGTCACGCAGGCTCACCTGCGCTCCGCCGCCGCGCCGCCTGCACCTACATTGGAGGGTGCTTCGCAGACGCAGCCGACCCGCTTAAGGATCTCTCCCCATGGCCACCCCGGAATTCGAGTACCGCGACCTCCTCCCGATCGGTACCGACCCCACGCCGTACCGGAAGCTCACCTCCGAGGGCGTCTCCACCTTCGAGGCGGACGGCCGTACCTTCCTCAAGGTCGAGCCGGAGGCGCTGCGGCTGCTCACCGCCGAGGCGATGCACGACATCTCGCACTACCTGCGCCCGGCCCACCTCGCCCAGCTGCGCCGCATCCTGGACGACCCGGAGGCCAGCCCCAACGACCGCTTCGTCGCGCTCGACCTGCTGAAGAACGTCAACATCTCGGCCGGCGGCATCCTCCCGATGTGCCAGGACACCGGCACCGCCATCGTCATGGGCAAGCGCGGCCAGAACGTGCTGACCGCCGGCCAGGACGAGGCCGCGATCGCCCGCGGCGTGTACGACGCCTACACCAAGCTGAACCTGCGCTACTCGCAGATGGCGCCGGTCACCATGTGGGACGAGAAGAACACCGGCAACAACCTGCCGGCCCAGATCGAGCTGTACGCCACCGACGGCGACGCCTACAAGTTCCTCTTCATGGCCAAGGGCGGCGGCTCCGCCAACAAGTCGTACCTGTACCAGGAGACCAAGGCGATCCTCAACGAGTCGTCGATGCTCTCCTTCCTGGAGCAGAAGATCCGCTCGCTGGGCACCGCGGCCTGCCCGCCGTACCACCTGGCGATCGTGGTCGGCGGCACCAGCGCCGAGTTCGCGCTCAAGACCGCCAAGTACGCCTCCGCGCACTACCTCGACAACCTGCCGACCTCCGGCGACGCGAGGACCGGTCACGGCTTCCGCGACCTGGAGCTGGAGCAGAAGGTCTTCGAGCTCACCCAGAAGATCGGCATCGGCGCGCAGTTCGGCGGCAAGTACTTCTGCCACGACGTCCGCGTGATCCGCCTGCCGCGGCACGGCGCCTCGCTGCCGGTCGCGATGGCCGTCTCCTGCTCCGCCGACCGCCAGGCGCTGGGCAAGATCACCGCCGAGGGCGTCTTCCTGGAGCAGCTGGAGACGGACCCGGCGAAGTACCTGCCGGACACCACCGACGCCCACCTGGACGACGAGGTCGTCAAGGTCGACCTCAACCAGCCGATGGCCGACATCCGGGCGCAGCTCTCCAAGTTCCCGGTGAAGACCCGCCTCTCGCTCAGCGGCACCCTGGTGGTCGCCCGCGACATCGCCCACGCCAAGATCAAGGAGCGCCTCGACGCCGGCGAGGGCATGCCCCAGTACATGAAGGACCACCCGGTCTACTACGCCGGCCCGGCGAAGACCCCCGAGGGCTACGCCTCCGGCTCGTTCGGCCCGACCACGGCCGGCCGGATGGACTCCTACGTCGACCAGTTCCAGGCGGCCGGCGGCTCCATGGTCATGCTCGCCAAGGGCAACCGCTCCAAGCAGGTCACCAAGGCCTGCAACGAGCACGGCGGCTTCTACCTCGGCTCGATCGGCGGCCCGGCCGCCCGCCTCGCCCAGGACTGCATCAAGAAGGTCGAGGTGCTGGAGTACCCCGAGCTCGGCATGGAGGCCGTCTGGCGCATCGAGGTCGAGGACTTCCCGGCGTTCATCGTCGTCGACGACAAGGGCAACGACTTCTTCGCCGAGGTCACGGACGGCCCGCTGATCACCAGCCTGCGGGTCCGCTCCGCGGAGTAGGCGCACAACGGCGCGCGCCCCGGTCCGCGAGGACCGGGGCGCGCGCTGTGCGTGCTTCAGGTCAGGGGCAGCTGGTCACGTTGCCGAGCGGCTCGAAGGTCTCGTCGGTCTTCGGGTCCGCCTTGACCGGCTGCTCGCCGGCCGGCTCCTCCGGCTGCTCGGCGAGGACCGAAAGCGCCTGCTCGATCGCGTTCGGGTCGACCGGAGCAGCGGTGTGCTCGGCGGCGACGGGCTCGGTCGGGGTGGTGGTCTCGTCGGCCATGGTGCGCCGCCTTTCAGGTCATCAGATCTCGGCGCTCTGGATCGTCCCGGGCGCCAGCCCAGTATCGTAGGGGTCGTTAAATGTCTTATAAACGTCCCGTCCTGCGCACGGTTCGCGGATGTTTGCGCGCTTCCTCATAAGCTGACGCCCCGCCATTCGGCCGGGAGACGCGACAGGGAACCACCGACATACGCCTTCGGGGGAGGACATGGAGCTTCAGGGGACGGCGCCGGCCGATGCGCTGCGCTTCCAGGTGCTCGGCCCCGTCCAGGCCTGGCGCGGGGACGAGCAGCTCGCGCTGGGTTCGCCGCAGCAACAGGCGGTACTGGCGGCCCTGCTGCTCAACCGGGGCCGGCCGGTGACCACCGACGACCTGGTGGACGGCATCTGGGGCGACCGTACCCCGCCGCAGGCCGTGGCCGCGCTCCGCACGTACATTTCACGCCTGCGGTCGGTCATCGAGCCCAACCGGGCCGTACGCAAACCGGCCGAGATTCTGGTCTCGGTCAGTGACGGCTACGCGCTGCGCATCCCGGACGGCTCGCTCGACCTCGCGGCCTTCGAGAGCCGGGTCGCGCAGGCCGCCGACGCCCGGGCCGACGGCGACTTCCGCACCTCCCACGAATCGCTGCTGGCGGCGCTCGCCCTGTGGCGCGGCAGACCGCTGCCGGGCATCCCCGGCCCCTATGCGGAGACCCAGCGCACCCGGCTGTCCGAGCGGCAGCTCACCGTTGCGGAGGAGCGCTGCGCGACCGCGCTCGAGGTCGGTCTGCACGCGGAGGTGGTGTCGGAACTCAGCGCACTCGCCGCGGCACACCCGCTGCGCGAGCGGCTGCGCGAGCTGCTGATGCTCGCCCTGTACCGGTGCGGCCGGCAGGCGGAGTCGCTCGGCGTCTACGCGGACACCCGCAAGCTGCTGATCGACGAGCTCGGTGTGGAGCCCGGCAGCGGGCTCGCCGCCATGCACGCGCGGATCCTGGCCGGCGACCCCGCGCTGATGCCCGCCGCGGCGGTGGCCGCTCCGCTCGCCGACGAGGAGCCGTCGGCCTTCGTCCCGCCCGCCCAACTGCCCGCCGACGTCTCCGACTTCAGCGGCCGCAGCAAGATCGTGAGCGAGCTGCGGGACGTGCTGCGGGGCGGCTCCGGCCAGGCCGTGGTGGTCACCTCGCTGGCCGGCATCGGCGGCGTCGGCAAGACCACCCTCGCGGTGCACGTCGCGCACGGCCTGCGCCCGGACTTCCCGGACGGCCAGCTGTACGTGGACCTGCGCGGCGCCGGTGCCTCGCCCGCCGACCCGGCCGTGGTGCTCGGCGACTTCCTGCACGCGCTGGGTGCCCCCGACGCGCCCGACTCGCTCGACCAGCGTTCGGCCCTCTACCGCTCGCTGCTGGCCGACAAGCGGATGCTGATCCTGCTCGACAACGCCAGGGACGCACGGCAGTTGACGCCGCTGATCCCCGGCGTCTCCGGCAACGCCGTCATGGTGACCAGCCGTTCGCGGCTGGCGGAGATCCCCGGCGCCCACCTGGTGGACATCGAGGAGCTCAGCCCGGACGAGGCGCTGGCGCTGTTCTCCGCGATCGTCGGTCACGACCGGGTGGCGGCCGAGCCGGCGGCCGCGCTGGCCGTGGTGACCGCCTGCGGCTTCCTGCCGCTCGCGGTCCGCATCGCCGCGGCCCGGTTGGCGAGCCGCCCCCGTTGGAGCGTCTCCGACCTGGCCCGTCGGTTAGCCGACCAGCGCAACCGCCTCCAGGAGCTCCAGCTCGGCAACCTCGCGGTGGAGACCACCATCGGCCTCGGCTACGCCCAGCTGCAGCCGGACGAGGCCCGGGCCTTCAGGCTGCTGTCCGTGGTGGACTCACCGGACCTGCCGCTGCCGGCCGTCGCCGCACTGCTCGGAACCGACGAGCAGACCGCGGAGGACCTCGCCGAGGCCCTGGTCGAGGCCAACATGCTGGAGTGCTTCACACCGGGCCGGTACCGCTACCACGACCTGCTCCGGCTGTTCGCACAGCGGCAGAACGAGAAGCTCGGTGACACCGGCACCCAGCAGGGCGCCCTGTCCCGGCTGTTGGACCTCCTGCTCGCCAGCCTGCAGAACGCCGCCCGGGTCATCGAGCCGGACGACGAGCTGACGGAGCTGCTGCACACCCCGGCCACTGCGGGCCTGCTGATGGACGACAGCGCCTCGGCCCGGGAATGGCTGCGGACCGAACTCTCCCTGGTACTCAGTGCCGTGGAGCGGGCCGTTCGGGAGCCGGTGGAGCTGCTCCGACCCGGGGTCGACCTGGTGCTCGTCCTGCGCGCCCTGGTCGAGGACCCGACGCTCGGGCGGCGGATCGGCGAGGCGCTGCGGACGGCCGCGGCCAATGCGCAGCAGTACGAGGACACCGATGCCCTGGCGCGGATCCACTACGCGCTGGGCCATCTCCAGCAGATGGCGGGCGAGCTCGCCGAGGCCGAGTCCTCGCTGCGGCAGAGTCTTGCGCTCCAGGAGCCGGAGGCCTGCACGCACCTGCGGATCTCGGCGGCCAACGAGCTGGCGGTGGTGCTGATCCTGGCCGGACGCCCGGCCGAGGCGCTGCCGTTCTACCAGCAGGCGCACGAGATCAGCCGCAGCCTCGGCGCGGCGATCGGCGAGGCGCGGCTGCTGGCCAACATGGCTCGGGCGTACGTGGGTCTCGACCGGCACGAGGAGGCCGTCGATTCGGCCCGGGCCGCGGTCGCGGCCGCCCGGACCTCCGGCAACACGCCCTGCCTGGGCGACACCCTCTACCAGCTCGGCGTGGTGCTGCGGGCGACCGGCTCCACGGCGGAGGCGGCGACGGTCCTCCGTGAGGCGCACGAGCTCTTCCAGTCCCAGCAGTACCGCTTCTGGGAGGGCTACTCGCTGGCCCGGCTGGCGGCCTGTCTGGTGGACGAGGGCCGGTACGCGGAGGCGGCCGCCGCGGCCGGGGAGTCACTGTCGATCGCGCAGGAGATCGACGCCGCCTACTGCCAGGGCCTGGCCAATGCCGCGCTGGGCGAGGCGCTCCTGGAGTTGGGGCAGCCCGCTCGCGGGCTGGCCTGCCTCCAGGAGGCGCACTCGGTCTTCAGCCGGCTCGGTGTGCCCGAGGCCCAGCCCGTGCGGGACCTCATCGCGGTGCAGGAGCACACCGAGCCCTTCTCTCCCCCCGCGCCGTAGGCCGTCCGTCCCCCCGACGGGCGGCCTCTCCCCCTTGGGGCGCCGGCGTTCCCGCAGCCCCCCGGCTGCGGGAACGCTTTGACGCTTCCCCGGCGCTGAGAACACTCTGGCAGTTGCCGATTGACGTTCGATAGACGTCCGGATGCACACCGTTTCCGCAGGTCAGAGCAGTTGTCCGGCGCACGCCGACAAGTGCACCACCCTGGTCCGCTCCGGTCTGCCCCCACGGCCCCGGCCCGTTTCGTCCGAAACGCGGCCAACTGGTGCCGACTGCGGCGAGTTGGCCGGAAAGGGGCCCCACGGCACAGTGATCACGCTTATCCTCGAAGGCCAGCAGACACATCGACAAACCGACGCGGGGGCGGACACTGTGGCGGGCCTCGCCCGCCGGGGAGCCAGGTGGAGAGGTGCCCAGGGCGTGACAACCGGACAGATCTCGGACCCAGCGCACGCCGGTCACCGGCGCCGCTCCGAACGGGCCCTGCAGGCCGTCGCCTTCGACGCGATCGGCCCGCGCTACGACGAGGTCTTCCCGGACCGCACCGGCCAGACCGCCTGCGGTGACTGGCTGCTGAACGAACTCGCCCCCGGCGCCCGGGTACTGGACGTCGGCTGCGGCACCGGCGAACCGACCGCCCGCCAACTCACCGACGGCGGGCTGCGGGTGACCGGCATCGACCTCTCCGACGGGATGCTGGAGGCCGCCCGCCGGACGGTGCCGGAGGCCGAACTGCACCGGATGGACATGTACGACCTGGCGACCCCGCGGGCCGCCACAGCCTGGGGCGTGCCCGAGCTGGGCCCCGACGGCGCCGGTTCCTTCGCCGCGGCCACCGCGTTCTTCTCCCTCGTCCTGCTGCCGCGGGCGGAGATCGCCGCGGTGCTCCGCCGGATCCGCACCCTGCTGCGGCCTGGCGGGCTGCTGGCGCTCGGCACGGTCGAGGCGGACCTCGACGACGCGCCGCTGCCCTTCCTCGGCCGCGAGCTGAGGATCAGCGGTTACCTGCGCGAGGAACTGGTCCAGACGCTGGCCGCGACCGGGTTCGAGGTCGACGCCTGCACCGGTCACCCCTACGCCCCCGCGTCGACAGCCCTGCCGCCGGAGGAACAGCTCTTCCTGCGCTGTCGGCGCACCACCTGAGAGACCAGCCGGCCCGACCACCCTCGACATCTCAAGAACGGGCAGCCCGTGCGCGACCACTCCTCGCCCAAGGCAGGGCGGCCGACCACCGCCGTGCCGCTGGTCGGCGCCCAGCGCTCCGCGCCGCAGCGGGACGACCGGCCCGGACTCGCCGAGCGGCTCGGGTACCTGGAGGCGGCCACCCGTCGGATCAACGGCTCGCTGGACCTCCGCACCACGCTGCGCGACCTGGGCCGTTCGATCGTGCCGGCGCTGGCGGACGCCGCCGTGGTGCACCTGCGCGACCCGCTGCCGCCGGTGGAACGCGACCCGGGGCCGCCCGCCGCGCTGCGCCTCCACCACGGCCACGGCACCCGGCTCGGCCGGCGCTCCCGGCTGTGCCGGCTCGTCCCCGGCGGCCCGCTCGCCCGGATGCTCGCGGGCCCGGCGCCGTACGGGCCCGCGGTGCTCGGCACCCCGGCCGCCGACCGGCTGCGACCGCTGCTCACCGAGCTGTACGGCGCCCGTACCCTCGGCCGGCTCGCCGCCGGGACGGCACTGCTGCTCCTGCCGCTGCGCGGGCGCAAGGCGGTGCTCGGCCTGCTGCTGCTGATCCGCCGCCCGGGCAAGGCGGGCCCGGCCCGCTTCGAACCCGCCGACACCGCGATGGCCCGCCACCTGGCCACCCAGGCCGGCCTCGCCGTGGACACCGCACTGCGCTACGCCCGGGAGTTCGAGACCGCCCGCGAACTGCAGCGCCGGATGCTGCCCGCGCACCTGCCGCAGCCGCACGGGGTGCGGCTCGCCCACCGCTACCTGCCCGGCGAGCGCGGCGCCCAGGTCGGCGGCGACTGGTACGACTCGGTCGAACTCCCCGGCAACCGGGTGGCACTGATCGTCGGCGACGTCATGGGCCACTCGCTGACCTCCGCCGCCGTGATGGGCCAACTGCGCACCAGCGCGCAGACCCTGGCCGGCCTCGACCTGCCGCCGCACGAAGTGCTGTACCACCTCGACGAACAGGCCCAGCACCTCGGCGCCGAACAGCACCTGGCCACCTGCGTCTACGCGGTCTACGACCCGATCGCCAACCGGGTGGTGGTGGCCAACGCCGGCCACGTGCCGCCGGTGCTGATCGGCCCGGACGGCACCGCCGAACTGCTCGACCTGCCGCCGGGCGCGCCGATCGGCGTCGGCGGCGTCGACTTCACCTCCACCGAGCTCCCGGCGCCGCCCGGCTCCGCCCTGCTGCTCTTCACCGACGGGCTGGTGGAGAGCCGGCGCCGCCCCCTGACGATCGGCCTGGAACAGTTGCGCGCCCGGCTCGCCGCCGCCCACCGGCACTCCCCCGAACACGTCTGCCAGGAGGCGCTGCGGGTGCTGCCGCCGGGCGAGCGCGCCGACGACATCGCGCTGCTCGCCGCGGCCTTCGACGGCATCCCGGCCGAGGACGTCTCCTACTGGTACCTGCAGCCCCGGCACGAGACGCCCGGCCGGGCCCGCCGCCTCGCCGCGCACGCGCTGCGCCGCTGGGGGCTGGAGGAGCTGTCGGAGACCACCGAGCTGATGGTCAGCGAGCTGGTCACCAACGCGATCCGCCACGCCACCCGGCCGGTGACGCTCCGCCTGGTACGGACCTCGCGGCTGCGCTGCGAGGTCGGCGACGACAGCCCCGCCCTGCCCCGGGCCCGCCGCGCCGGTCCCGACGACGAGCACGGCCGGGGTCTGCAGATAGTCGCCCGGTGCGCCGACGACTGGGGTGCCACCCGGCTCGGCGCGGGCAAGGTGGTCTGGTTCGAGCAGCGCCTCCCGACCCGCTGCCGCGCCGTCCCCACGCAGGCCCGGGACTCGGCGTAGCACCACGCGCCCCTGACGTCGACCATGGGGCAACCTTCGACGACGACTCCTAGGGCCGCTCGAACTCCGGGTGGGTCTGGACGAGTTCGCCGAGGGTGGCGGCCAGGTCGGGGCCGAGGACGGCGTGGGCGAGGGGCGGGGTGCGGCGCAGCGCGAGGACGGTGCGGAGCACGTCGGCGTGGTGGAGCAGCCGCAGCGAGTCCAGGTACTCGCGCTGCTCGGCGGCGCGCCCCGCCTCCCCGGCCGTGCGCCACGCGGCGAGCAGCGACTTGACCACGGTGAACATCATCCGGCGGCCGCGGACCAGCTCCGGGCGGGCATTGAGGCCGAAGACGTCGATGGTGGCCTCGCCCTTGGCGGTGAGCGGGTCGTAGGCGCCGGACTCCAGGTAGAGCACCAGGTGTTCGGCCGGGTCCTCGCGGGCCGGGTCGACCAGCAGGTGCTCGCCGGTGACCGGGTCGCAGGGGAAGCGGTCGCGCTTCTGGTTGCTGTTGCAGTGGGCGCAGGCGAGCAGGTGGTTCTGCCAGTCGAAGGTGCGCAGCGGGTCGCGGGCGATCGGCTCGAAGTGGTCGATGTCGGTGCCGAGGTTGTCTCCGCAGTACATGCAGCGTTCCAGGCCGGGGGCCATCCGGCGGAGCATCAGGCGGAGTTGTGCCTTGGGCTGGCGGGCGGTGCGCCAGGCGGCGCGGCCGGCCGCGGTGGTCGGGCCGGCGGTGCGGATGGCGGCGGTGCGGCGGGCCAGCTCGGCGGCGAGGGCGGGGGCGAGCGGCGGGCGCTGCAGCGGGATCACGGCTGGTCGCCGAGCAGCCGGGCGGCGAGCTCGTCCGCGCGGGCGCCGAGGGAGCTGTTGAGTTTGGCGCCGAGGCGCCGGTAGGCGTCGAGTTCGGCGCTGGTGGCGCGGCCGGAGTAGAGCTTGCGCTCCAGGCGGATCAGCAGGCGGCGCTCGGCCTCGGCGGCGGCGGAGTAGACGCTGGGCAGGCCGAAGAGTTCGGAGAGCGCGGTGTCGTCGCCGCTGCCGTACAGGACGCGTTGGTGCAGGTCCTCGTCGAGGACGCGGGGTGCCTCGGCGGTGCCGGGTGCGGCGAGGCGGACGAGGGTGCCGGGGTCGGCGGCCTGGCAGACGTACGGGCTGTGGGTGGCGACCAGGAACTGCGTCTGGGGGAAGCGGGTGGTGAGCCAGCCGCCGATCTGCTGCTGCCGGACGGGGTGCAGGTGGAGGTCGACGTCGTCGATCAGGGCGATGCCCGGGCGCGGCACGGTGGTCGCGCCGTCCGCGGGCTCGGTGCCGGCGTCCCCGGCGAGGGTGCAGACGATCGCGGCGAGGGCGGCGGTGCCGCTGCCGAGTGCGGCGAGCGGGCGGGCGGGGCCGTCCGGCGGGGCGACCAGGGCGCGGCCGGGGTCGGTGATGCGCCAGCCGGCGGGGAGCAGCCCTTCCGCGAGCAGGGCGGCGGCGGCCTCGGTGAGGGCGGCGGGCGGGGTGCGGTCGGCGCCGAGGTGGTGGGCGCGGGTGCGGCCGGGGCGGGCCGAATCACCGGTGCTGGTCCAGTGGCCGATGCCGGGCAGGTCGACGGTGCCGGGGGCGCCGTCGGCGGGCTCCGGGCTGCCGGGGGCGCCGAGGGCGCGGGCGAGGGCCTGCAGCAGGGTGGTCTTGCCGGAGCCGTTCGGCCCGGCGAGGACGGTCCAGCCGGGGCCGGGGTCGACGGTGAGGTCGGCCGCGCGCGGGCCGTCGAAGCACCTGAGGCCGGTCACCCTGATCCGCGACACGTACACGTGCCCACCCCCTTCGTTCGGATCTTCGAGGGAGGTATGCCCAACGCGCCGTGCCGCGATGCCGACGGGGGTGCGGCAGCGGCGGAGCTACTCGACGATGCGGACGGGCAGGTCGCGCAGCGCCTTCTTGAGGGTGGCGGCGAAGCGGTCGTACTCGTCGCTGCGGGCGGAGCCGGGGCGGGCGGCGAGGCCGATCCGGCGGCCGGGGGCGGGGGCGGCGAAGCGGACGGCGGCGATCCGGTCGGAGCGGCCGGCCTCGACGTCGAGCGCGGTGGCCGGCAGCAGGGTGGTGCCGAGTCCGCCGGCGACCAGCTGGACGAGGGTGGAGAGCCCGGCGATCCGGGTGGTGCCGGCCGCGGTGTCGGCGCCGACCTCACGGCAGATGTCGAGGGCCTGGTCGCGCAGGCAGTGACCCTCTTCGAGGAGCAGCACGTCGAGGTCGAGCAGGACGTCCCGCGGGACGTCGGTGCGGCCGGCGAGCTCGTGGCCGGGCGGGGTGACCAGGACGAAGTCCTCGTCGAAGAGCGGGATGTCCCGGGTGGGTGCGGCGCCGCCGGCGGGCAGGGCGAGCAGCAGGACGTCGAGCCGCCCGGCCGCGAGCCCGTCCAGCAGCGAGGGGGTGCGCTCCTCGTGGACGTGCAGTTCCAGGTCGGGGTAGCTGTCGCGGACCAGCCGCAGCACGGCGGGCAGCAGGTAGGGGGCGACGGTGGGGATCACGCCGAGGTGCAGCGGCCCGGTGAAGGGCCGGCGGGCGGCCTCGACCGTCTCGGTGAGGGAGTGCAGCGAGCCGAGGACGCGGCGCGCGTGCTCGGCGACGCGCTCGCCCAGCGGGGTGATGATGACGCGGCGCGTCGTACGCTCGACGAGCTGGGCGCCGAGTGCGTCCTCCAGTGCGGCGACCGCGCCGGACAGGGCGGGCTGGCTGGTTCCGGTGGCGGCGGCGGCCTCGCGGAAGTGCCGGTGCTCGGCGACGGCGACGAAGGCGCGCAGCTGGGCGACGCTGGGGGTGCGGGGCTTGCCGTGGTGCTGGGCAGTACTGATAGCTCTCTCCGATCAGATGCGACGAGTCTAGCTATTTCCCCGATCAGTCCATGGTGTGCGAGGGTGGATGGCGTCCGAATGCGTCGAACCATAGGCAATTCGGGCACTTTCCCTCATATCTCAAACCAGGAGAAGCGAACGTGCTCACGATCGGTGACAAGTTCCCCGAGTTCGAACTCAACGCCTGTGTCGACCTCGACGCCGCGAACGCCTTCGCAGAGATCAACCACAAGACCTACGAGGGCAAGTGGAAGATCGTCTTCTTCTGGCCGATGGACTTCACCTTCGTCTGCCCGACCGAGATCGCCGCGTTCGGCAAGCTGAACGAGGAGTTCGCCGACCGCGACGCGCAGATCCTGGGCGTCTCCGGTGACTCCGAGTACGTGCACCACGCCTGGCGCAAGGACCACAAGGACCTCCGCGACCTGCCGTTCCCGATGCTGGCCGACGTCAAGCACGACCTGATGCGCGCCTGCGGCGTCGAGGCCGCCGACGGCACCGCCCAGCGCGCGGTGTTCATCGTCGACCCGAACAACGAGATCCAGTTCGTCATGGTGACCGCCGGCTCCGTCGGCCGTAACCCCAAGGAGGTCCTGCGGGTGCTCGACGCCCTGCAGACCGACGAGCTGTGCCCCTGCAACTGGACCAAGGGCGAGGACACCCTCGACGCCCAGGCCCTGCTGGCGGGCTGACCGATGGCCCTCGACGACCTCAAGGCCGCGCTCCCCGGCTACGCCAAGGACCTCAAGCTCAACCTGAGCGCGGTCATCGGTAACTCCGACCTCCCTGCGCAGCAGCTCTGGGGCACGGTGCTGGCCTGCGCCATGGCCACCCGCTCCCCCGCCATGCTGCGCGAGCTGGAGCCGGAGGCGAAGGCGAACCTCAAGCCGGAGGCGTACGACGCCGCCAAGGGCGCCGCCGCCGTCATGGGGATGAACAACGTCTACTACCGGACGCTGCACCTGCTCTCCGACAAGGAGTACAGCAGCATGCGGGCCGGCCTGCGGATGAACATCATCGGCACCCCGGGCGTCGAGAAGGCCGACTTCGAGCTGTGGTGCTTCGCGGTCTCCGCGATCAACGGCTGCGGTCAGTGCCTGGACTCGCACGAGGCCGTCCTCAAGAAGGCCGGTGTCGAGCGCGAGGTCATCCAGGCCTCGATCAGGATCGCCTCGGTGATCCAGGCGGTCGCCGCCACCCTCGACTCCGAGGCCGCGATCGCGTCGATCTGAGGACGCACCCGCGAACCCGCCAGGGGCGCCGGGGAACTGCGCGCGGCGCAGTTCCCCGGCGCCCCTGGCGTCATTTCTGGCGGGCGTTCTCCAAGGCCTCGAAGACCTCCAGACCGGCGGCGTTGCGGCGGCGGAGGTGGGAGACGACGGTGTTGGTCACCGCGATCAGCGGGACGGCCACGATGGCGCCGCCGATGCCGCCGACGATCGAGCCCGCGGCCACGCCCAGCACCACGGCGAGCGGGTGGACGGCCACCGCGCGGCCGAGGATCAGCGGCTGCAGCAGGTGCCCCTCGATCTGCTGGACGGCGACCAGCACCACCAGCACCATCAGGGCGGTGAACGGCCCGACGGTCACCAGCGCGATCAGTACCGCGATGGTGCCGGTGACCAGGGCGCCGACCAGCGGCACGAAGGCGCCCAGGAAGATGATCACGGCCAGCGGCATGGCCATCGGCACGCCGAGCAGCTGGATGCCGATGCCGATGCAGAGCGCGTCGATGAAGGCCACGAAGACCGTCCCGCGCACGTAGGCGGTGAGGGTGGCCCAGGCCTTGGGGCCGGCGCCGGCCATCGCGTAGCGGGAGTGCCGGGGCAGGCAGCGCAGCGCCCAGGACCAGATCCGGGCGCCGTCGTACAGCAGGAAGAACGTGGTGAAGGCGGCGAGCACGACGCCGGTGAGCACCTCGACGGCGATCGTGACGCCGGTGAAGCCGGCCGAGGTGATCTGCTCGGAGTTGCTGCCGATGGCGGTGGAGATCTGCCGGGCGAAGTCGTTGATCTGCTGCTGCGTCAGGTGCAGCGGGCCGGTCACCAGCCACTCGCGGAGCTGGTTGACACCGTCCTGGACCTTGCCGGTGACGGACTCCAGGTTGCTGGTCACCTGCCAGACCACGAACCAGCCGACCAGGCCGATGCCGGCGATGCCGCTGAGGAAGGTGCCGGCGGCGGCCAGCGAGCGGGGGACGCCGAGGCGCTTCAGCCAGGAGACCGTCGGCTCCAGCAGGGCGGAGATCAGCAGGGCGGCGAGCACGGCGAAGGCGACCAGCCGCAGCATGTCGACGACGCGGAAGACCACGTAGAGGGCGACGCCGAGGAGCAGCAGCCGCCAGGTGGACTCGGCGGCCACCCGCAGACCCCACGGCACCGCCTCGACCGGGGTGGCCGGGCGGCCGGGGTTGTGGATCTCGCGGACGATCGGGGGCAGCCGCTCGGGTTCGGCCTGCCGCGGCGCCGGGACGTGGTCGGCCGTCGCGTCCCCGCCGTCCGCGGGGGCGAAGGCGTCGGCGTGGGCGGCGGCCCGGCGGCGTCGCTCCAGTGCGGCCCACACGCCGGCGGCGACGGCGCCCGTTCTGGCGAGCGCCTTGAGCATCCTGCGGTCCCGTGTCCCGTCGGCTCTGTCCGCTGCCACGTCGGCGCCCTCCCCGTTCGTCCTGTCCGCCAGACGGTACCCGCCCGGGGTGCCCGGGGTCCCGTCCGCCCCGGCGCCCGTCCGCTGCACAGAAGATGACGAATCAACGTGAAACGGATGGTTTCGGACGTCTTCGAGCGGGGAGGACACCGGACAAAGGACCATCTGCCGGCGGACCGGCCGGTGCCGGAGGTCCAGGACCCGCTCCGGCGCCCCGCGTCCGCATCGAGCCGCACCGCCCGTGAGCGCCCTGGTCAGCGCCGCCCGGGCGGCGCGGCCCGCCCGGTGTCCGCGGCACGCGGAAGGCCCCCGACCTGAACGGTCGGGGGCCTTCGGCGCACGAGGGTGCGGCAGGATCAGTACCAGTGGTGGGACTGCCAGAACGACCAGGCGCCGCAGGGGCTGCCGTAGCGGCTGTTCATGTAGTTGAGACCCCACTTGATCTGGGTCGCCGGGTTGGTCTTCCAGTCGTCGCCGGCCGAGGCCATCTTCGAGCCCGGCAGCGCCTGCACCAGACCGTACGCGCCGGAGGACGCGTTGGTGGCGGTGTAGTCCCAGCCGCTCTCGCGCTTCACGATCTCGCTGAAGCAGGAGAACTGGTTGGCGTCGCCGATGATCTGGGCGGCCATCGCCTGGACCGAGCCGGCCGGGACCGCGGCGAGGGCGGTCCGCGCGGCAGCGCGGTTGGCGGCCTCTTCGTCGGCCTTGCGCTTCGCCTCTTCGGCGGCCTTGGCGGCCTTCTCCGCGTCGGCCTTGGCCTGCGCGTCGGCGGCGGCCTTCTGGCGCGCTGCCTCCTCGGCCGCCTTCTTGGCGGCCGCGTCGGCGGACACCTGCTGGGCGCTCGCCTGGCGGGCGAAGTTGTCGCTGATGGTCTGCGCCTGGGCGCCGGAGGGCACGTCGGCGAGCAGCGTGGCGCTCGCGACGTCGACCGTCTGCGTGGTCGTGCCCTCGCTGCCCGAGGCCGCGCCCACGACCGCACCGACAGCGGTGACGGCGGTGGCGGAGGCCACAGCAACTCCCCGGACCGAGATCCGAGTCACATGGTTTCCTTCCGGCGGCGACCGCGCGTGACCGTACGGGCGCAACATGCCCCTTGCCGCTCGCCTCCGTCGGTGCTGGTCACGGGAGACACTGGCCCGACTGCCGGGCCGAGCGGACTCGGAACGGCGTGGTGAACGGGCGGCGTACGGCTCATCGGTGTTCAGTTGTGCGCCCGCCGACCGGAGTTGCCGGGCGTGATTCTGCCGTACGCGGGGCCTGACAGAACCCTCACCATGCCGCACCGGGACGTGTCTACGCAATTCCCGGTTGCGTGGCGGATCTCACAATCTTCGCGAGCTGGGCTTTTGTCCGGAAGGTCGTCGACGACCCGTCCGATCCGATGACAGATCGAGGGGCCTGCCGCTATGCGGCAGGCCCCTTGACGGTCATTCATACTGATTTGTCCGCTTTTGTCGCTGCGGCACCTACGGCTGGATGTCCTCCAGCATCTCGGTGACCAGGGCCGCGATCGGCGAGCGCTCCGAGCGGGTCAGCGTGATGTGGGCGAACAGCGGATGCCCCTTCAGCTTCTCCACCACCGCGACCACGCCGTCGTAGCGGCCGACCCGCAGGTTGTCCCGCTGGGCGACGTCGTGGGTGAGGACCACCCGCGAGCCCTGGCCGATCCGGGACAGCACCGTGAGCAGGACGTTCCGCTCCAGCGACTGCGCCTCGTCCACGATCACGAAGGCGTCGTGCAGCGAGCGGCCGCGGATGTGGGTGAGCGGCAGGACCTCCAGCATCCCGCGGGAGATGACCTCCTCGACCACGTCCGGGGTGGTGACCGCGGAGAGGGTGTCGAAGACGGCCTGCGCCCACGGGCCCATCTTCTCGGCCTCGCTGCCGGGCAGGTAGCCGAGCTCCTGGCCGCCGACCGCGTACAGCGGGCGGAACACCATCACCTTGCGGTGCTGCTGGCGCTCCAGCACGGCCTCCAGGCCGGCGCACAGGGCCAGGGCCGACTTGCCGGTGCCGGCCCGGCCGCCCATCGAGACGATGCCGACCTCGGGGTCGAGCAGCAGGTCGAGGGCGACCCGCTGCTCGGCGCTGCGGCCGCGCAGGCCGAACGCCTCGCGGTCGCCGCGCACCAGGCGCACCCGCCCGTCGTGGGTGACCCGGCCCAGCGCCCGGCCTCGCTCCGACTGCAGGACGAGTCCGGTGTGCACCGGCAGTTCGGCGGCGCCGTCGACGTCCACCGCGGCGTCGTGCGGCGCACCGAACAGCGCGTCGACCTGGTCGCCGGGGACGTGCAGCTCCGTCATGCCCGTCCACCCGGAGGTGATCGCGAGCTCGGCCCGGTACTCCTCGGCGAGCAGACCGACCGAGCTGGCCTTGATCCGCAGCGGGAGGTCCTTGGAGACGACGGTGACGTCGTACCCCTCCGCCTGCAGGTTGCGGGCGACCGCCAGGATGCGGGTGTCCGCCTCGCCGCCGCCCGCGCGGTAGCCGGCCGGCAGGATCGACGGGTCGGAGTGGTTCAGCTCGACCCGGATCGTGCCGCCGAGCTCGCCGACCGGGATCGGCTCGTCGAGCCGGCCGTGGCGGATCCGGTAGTCGTCGAGGAGGCGCAGCGCCTGGCGGGCGAAGTAGCCCAGCTCCGGGTGGTGCCGCTTGGCCTCCAGCTCGGTGACCACGACCACCGGCAGGACGACCTCGTGCTCCTCGAAGCGGGTCATGGCGAGCGGGTCCGCCAGGAGCACGCTGGTGTCGAGAACGTACGTGCGCCGGTCTGGTGTCCGGCGGCTCTTGGAACTGACCACTAGGCCTCCAGAGCGGATGACCCAGCGTCACCCGCGGCTCACCGGTCCCCGCGACCCCGGTGGCCGGGGTACCGGTCTGACCGGTATATGCCCCGGTGGCGGCCCCTGCATACCCCCGGGCGTGAACTCCCGGATCACAACAGGAGCACGTTTTGGGGTCTTGGCCTGCGGGTATTTCGTTTGACCCGGCGTCAGTGCCGTCCGGCCGGAGGACTCAGAGGCCCATGCGTCGGTTGCGCAGCTGGAAGTCGCGCAGTGCCCGCAGGAAGTCGACCTTGCGGAAGGCCGGCCAGTACGCCTCGCAGAAGTAGAACTCGCTGTGGGCGCTCTGCCAGAGCAGGAAGCCGGAGAGCCGCTGTTCGCCCGAGGTGCGGATGACCAGGTCGGGGTCGGGCTGGCCCTTGGTGTAGAGGTGCTCGGCGATGTGCTCGACGTCGAGGATCTCGGCGAGCTGCTCGATCGAGGTGCCGCGGTCGGCGTGCTCCTGGAGCAGCGAGCGGACGGCGTCGGCGATCTCGCGGCGGCCGCCGTAGCCGATGGCGACGTTGACGGTGACGCCCTCGATGTGGGCGGTGTCGTGGGCCGCCTCCTTGAGCACCTGGGAGGTGCGCGGGGGCAGCAGGTCGAGCGCGCCGACCGGGTTGATCCGCCAGCGGCGGGCCTCGGCGAGGCCGCGGACGGCGTCCTCGATGATGCCGAGCAGCGGGACGAGCTCCTCGGCGGGCCGGGAGAGGTTGTCGGTGGAGAGCATCCACAGCGTGACGACCTTGACGTGGGTCTCGTCGCACCAGCCGAGGAACTCGCTGATCTTGTCGGCGCCGCGCTGGTGGCCCTGGGCGGTGGTGCCGCCGGTGGCCTTCGCCCACCGGCGGTTGCCGTCGAGGATCACGCCGATGTGGCGCGGGGTGTTGTCGAGGTGGACCTCGACCCGGCGGCCGTACAGCCGGTAGGCGTTGTCCAGCAGGATCCGCAGACCCGGCGTGCGCTCGACGACATCGCGCAGACCCATGTTCCTCGGCCCCTCCGTGCTCGTTCGCCGCTCGCCCACCTGCTGCGGAATACCTGGCGCAGCCTACTCCGGACGTGTGCGAGGAGGTAAAGCCGCAGGTACCGATGGGGTCACGGCTTCGCCCCGGGAGCGTCCCGGGGCCGGGCGGGCCGCTCGGACACGATCCGGTCTCCGCTTCCTTAAGCCAGCCGTAAGGCGGCGTAAAGCCGCCGCCCGCTTCTTGACGCCCGGCATTGGTCTAGTCCAGCTTGTGAGCGAGGGCACACCGGAGCCTTCCCCGTACCTCCGCGGCCCCAGCCGTCCCTCCCCCACGCGGAGCCGCCGCGCCCCCCACCGCGGCGGCTCCCCCTCCTCCTTCCTTCCAGGAGCCCGCCCATGGCCCGTCACCTCGCGCAGCCGTCCCACCGGCGGCGCCGCTCCAAGCTCCCGGCCGCAGTCGCCGCCGGCACCACGGCCCTCGCCCTGGCCGGCGCCGGCCTGGCGCTGACCGCCGGCGGGGCCGGCGCCGCCGTCGGCAACCTGGTCACCAACGGCGGTTTCGAGGCCGGCAACCTGTCCGGCTGGACCTGCACCGGCACCGCGAGTGCCGCCTCTTCCCCGGTGCACGCCGGCTCGTACGCGCTGAGCGCCGCACCGAGCAGCTCCGACACCGCCGAGTGCACCCAGACCGTCAGCGTGCTGCCGAACACCAGCTACACCCTGGCCGGCTTCGTGCAGGGCCCGTACGTCTACCTCGGCGCCCGCGGCACCGGTTCGACCGACCCGTCGACCTGGTCCAGCCTCAGCAGCTGGAACCAGCTGTCCACCACCTTCACCACCGGCGCGAGCACCAACAGCATCACGCTGTACGTGCACGGCTGGTACGGCCAGGGCGCCTACAACGCGGACGACATCACGCTGACCGGCCCGGGCGGCACCGCCTCCCCGAGCTCCTCGCCGACCTCGCCGAAGCCCAGCACCTCGGCCTCGCCGTCGTCCTCGCCGACCTCGTCCCCGACCTCCTCGCCGACGAGCTCGCCGACCTCCAGCCCGACCTCCTCGCCGACGCCGCCGAACGGCAACCTGCCCAAGCACGTGCTGACCGGCTACTGGCAGAACTTCGACAACGGCGCCCCGGTGCAGAAGCTGCGCGACGTCCAGAGCGCGTACGACATCATCGCGGTCTCCTTCGCGGACGCGACGGGCACGCCCGGCGCGATCAGCTTCACCCTGGACCCGGCGCTCTCCTCTAAGCTCGGCGGCTACACCGGCGCCGACTTCAAGGCGGACATCGCCGCCAAGCACGCGGCCGGCAAGCGCGTCGTCCTCTCGGTCGGCGGCCAGAACGGCGCGATCAGCGTCGCCAACGCCTCCGCCGCGACCAACTTCGCCAACACCGCCTACGCGCTGATCCAGCAGTACGGCTTCGACGGCGTCGACATCGACCTGGAGAACGGCGTCGACCCGACGTACATGTCGCAGGCGCTGCACACCCTGCAGTCCAAGGTCGGTGCGAACTTCGTCCTGACCATGGCCCCGGAGACCATCGGGATGTACAGCACCTCCGGTGCCTACTTCCAGCTGGCGCTCAACACCAAGGACATCCTGACGGTCGTCAACACCCAGTTCTACAACTCGGGCGGCATGAACGGCTGCGACGGCAAGGTCTACACCCAGGGCACCGTGGACTTCATCACCGCCCAGGTCTGCACCCACATCCAGGGCGGCCTGCGGCCGGACCAGGTCGGCATCGGCGTCCCGGCGTCCAGCCAGGCGGCGGGCGGCGGCTACGTCAACTCCACCGTGGTCAACAACGCGCTGGACTGCCTCGCCACCGGCACCCACTGCGGCAGCTTCGTCCCGCCGGCGAAGTGGCCGACCATCCGCGGCGCGATGACCTGGTCCACCAACTGGGACCTCAAGAACGGCAACGACTTCTCCACCAACGTGGGCGCCCACGCCCACGCGATGCCGTAACCCGCACGGGGCGCGCCGCCTCCTGAGGGTGGGGGCCGGCGCGTCGCTCAGGAGCCCGCCGTACTGCTGGGGTACGGCGGGCTCCGCCCATGTCCGGGGCGCCCCCGACGGGACGCCGACCACGCGTCAGGCCGCGGCCAGCACCGCGAGCAGGGCGCCGGCGAGCAGCGGCGGCCCGAACGGCAGGGCGTCGCCGCGGCCCGCCCGGCGGGTCAGCAACAGCGCCGCGCCCCACACCCCGCCGAGCAGGAAGGCCGCGAAGACCCCGCCGGCCACCGCGCCCCAGCCGTACAGGCCGAGCACCGCACCGAGGCTCGGCGCCAGCTTGGCGTCGCCGAGGCCGATCGGCAGCAGCAGGGCGAGCCCGCCGTACAGCAGGCCGAGCGCCACCGCGGCCAGCAGACAGCGCAACAGCACCGCCGGCCGGTGGTCGGCGATCGGCAGCAGCACAACGGTGCCGGCGAACAGCGGCAGGGTCAGGGCGTCCGGCAGCCGCAGCACGGCCGCGTCGACGAAGCCGAGCACCACCCCGAACAGGCCCACCCAGCAGAACAGCGCGGCGCTGCCGGCGTCCGCCGCCGTGCCCAGCGCGGCGCCGACGGCGGCCGCCACCGCCTCCACCGCGCCCGGACGCGGCCCGGTCTCCGCCCGGCCGCAGCCCGCGCAGCGGCCGGTCGGCCACCTCCCCCACCTGCCCGCCGGACAGCACTGCCGCAGCGGCTCCCCGTACGGCACGGCATGGCGCACCGCGGCGGCCCGCAGCAGCGGTGCGGCGGCCAGCCCGAGCAGCGCGCCGGCCCATGGCCCGATCATCCCGTCCCCCCTCCTCGGTCCTCCCGATCCTGGCGCGATCCTCGCGCAGCCGACGCGGCCTGTGGCGTGGAACACGTGATGATCCCCGTAACGGCGCCGTAAAGTAGGCAGGCATGCAGGTCATCCAGTCCAGCAAGCTCGCCAATGTCTGCTACGACATCCGTGGCCCGGTGCTCGACGAGGCGATGCGGCTGGAGGACCAGGGCCACCGCATCCTCAAGCTGAACACCGGCAACCCGGCCGCCTTCGGCTTCGAGGCTCCGCCGGAGATCCTCCAGGACATCCTGAAGAACCTCTCCTCCGCGCACGGCTACGGCGACTCCAAGGGCCTGCTGTCCGCCCGCCGGGCCGTGGTGATGCACTACGAGGAGCGCGGCCTGCACGGCCTGACGGTCGAGGACGTCTTCCTCGGCAACGGCGTCTCCGAGCTCATCCAGCTGGCGATGACCGCCCTGCTCGACGACGGCGACGAGGTGCTCGTCCCCGCCCCGGACTACCCGCTGTGGACGGCCTCCGTCTCGCTGGCCGGCGGCACCGCCGTGCACTACCGCTGTGACGAGCAGTCCGAGTGGTACCCGGACCTCGCCGACATCGAGGCCAAGGTCACCGACCGGACGCGGGCCATCGTGGTGATCAACCCGAACAACCCCACCGGTGCGGTCTACCCGCGCGAGGTGCTGGAGGGGATCGTCGAGATCGCCCGCCGGAACCGGCTGGTGGTCTACGCGGACGAGATCTACGACAAGATCCTCTACGACGACGCCGAGCACGTGCCACTGGCCACGCTCGCGCCGGACCTCTTCTGCGTCACCTTCAACGGCATGTCCAAGTCCTACCGGGTCGCGGGCTTCCGCTCCGGCTGGATGGTGCTCTCCGGCGACCGGCACCGTGCGGCCAGCTACATCGAGGGGCTCACCGTGCTCGCCTCGATGCGGCTGTGCGCCAACATGCCGGCGCAGCACGCGGTGGCCGCGGCGCTGGGCGGCCGGCAGTCGATCAAGGACCTGGTGCTGCCGGGCGGACGGCTGATGGAGTCCCGGGACACCGCCTACCGGCTGCTGAACGAGATCCCCGGCATCAGCTGCGTGAAGCCGAAGGGCGCGCTGTACGCGTTCCCGCGGCTGGACCCGCAGGTGTACAAGATCAAGGACGATGCGCAGATGGTGCTGGACCTGCTGCGGTCCCAGCGCATCCTGGTCGTCCAGGGCACCGGCTTCAACTGGCCCGACCCGGACCACTTCCGGCTGGTCACCCTGCCCCGCCCCGAGGACATCGCCGACGCCGTGACCCGCATCGGCGAGTTCCTGAGCGGCTACGCCCAGCCGTAGCCGGCGAACGGACGCTCAGGGCCAGCCAAGAGGGGCGCGGGGATCTGCGCAATCCGGGATCGGTTCACCTCCCGGGTGCGGGCACTTGTGCTTGGCCCGTACCTCAAGGTGGTCCAACCCCTCATTGCGCAGTTCCCACGCGCCCCTTGTGCCTTGCCTTTCAGAGCGAAGCGTTCGAGCAGCGCCGCCCCTCGGTGAGGAGGAGGGGCGGCGCTCCCTCAAACCCGGGCCTCAGCCCAGGCGCTTCACCAGCGCGCGGTACTCGTCCCAGAGCTCGGTCGGCGTGTGCTCGCCGAACATCTCCAGGTGGGACGGGACCAGCGCGGCCTCCTGGCGCCAGATGTCGGCGTCCACGGAGAACAGCAGGTCGAGGTCGGCCTGCGGGATGTCGAGGCCGGTGAGGTCGAAGCCGTCGACCTCGGGCAGCACGCCGATCGGCGTCTCGACGCCCTTGCCGGTGCCCTCCAGGCGCTCGACGACCCACTTGAGCACCCGGCTGTTCTCGCCGAAGCCCGGCCAGATGAACTTGCCGTCGCTGTTCTTGCGGAACCAGTTGACGTAGTAGATCTTCGGGAGCTTCGAGGCGTCGGCCTCGGCGCCGATCTTCAGCCAGTGGGCGAAGTAGTCGCCCATGTTGTAGCCGCAGAACGGCAGCATCGCGAACGGGTCGCGGCGCAGCTCGCCGACGGTGCCCTCCTGGGCGGCGGTCTTCTCGGAGGCGATGTTGGCGCCGAGGAAGACGCCGTGCTGCCAGTCGAAGGACTCGGTGACCAGCGGGACGGCGGTGGCGCGGCGGCCGCCGAAGAGGATGGCCGAGATCGGGACGCCGGCCTGGTCCTCCCACTCGGGGGCGATCGTCGGGCACTGCGCGGCCGGGACGGCGAACCGGGCGTTCGGGTGGGCGGCGGGGGTGCCGGACTCCGGGGTCCAGTCGTTGCCGCGCCAGTCGATCAGGTGCGCCGGGGGCTGCTCGGTGAGGCCCTCCCACCACACGTCGCCGTCGTCGGTGAGGGCGACGTTGGTGAAGACGGTGTTGCCCCAGAGGGTGTCGATGGCGTTGGCGTTGGTGTCGACGCCGGTGCCGGGGGCGACGCCGAAGAAGCCCGCCTCGGGGTTGATGGCGTAGAGGCGGCCGTCGGCGCCGAAGCGCATCCAGGCGATGTCGTCGCCGATCGTCTCGACCTTCCAGCCCGGGATGGTGGGCTGGAGCATGGCGAGGTTGGTCTTGCCGCAGGCCGACGGGAAGGCCGCCGCGATGTACTTGGCCTCGCCACTCGGCGGGGTGAGCTTCAGGACGAGCATGTGCTCGGCCAGCCAGCCCTCGTCGCGGGCCATGGTGGAGGCGATGCGCAGCGCGTAGCACTTCTTGCCGAGCAGGGCGTTGCCGCCGTAGCCGGAGCCGAAGGACCAGATCTCGCGGGTCTCCGGGAAGTGCGAGATGTACTTGGTGGAGTTGCAGGGCCACGGCACGTCGGCCTCGCCCTCGGCCAGCGGGGCGCCGACGGTGTGCACGGCCTTGACGAACTCGCCGTCCTCGCCGAGCTGGTCGATCACGGCCCGGCCCATGCGGGTCATCACGCGCATGGAGACGGCGACGTAGGCGGAGTCGGTGATCTCGACGCCGTACGCGGCCAGCGGGGAGCCGACCGGGCCCATGGAGAAGGGCACGACGTACATCGTGCGGCCCTTCATCGAGCCGCGGAAGAGGCCGTTCTCGCCCGCGAAGACCTCCCGCATCTCGGCGGGGGCCTTCCAGTTGTTGGTCGGGCCCGCGTCCTCCTCCTTCTCGGAGCAGATGTAGGTGCGGTCCTCGACCCGGGCGACGTCGGTCGGGTCGGACGCGGCGTAGAACGAGTTCGGGCGCTTCTCGTCGTTGAGCTTCTTGAAGGTGCCCTGGGCGACCAGCAGCTCGGCGAGGCGGTGGTACTCCTCCTCCGAGCCGTCGCACCACTCGACGCGGTCGGGCTGGGTCAGCTCGGCGATCTCGGCGACCCAGTCCAGCAGCTGCTGGTGGCGGGTGGGCGCGGACTCGGCGAGCGCAGACTTCAGAGGCGACACGTTCGCTCCGTTTCACACCATCTCGGCCAGGAGACGGCATCGCGGGGGTTTGAGGGTGGTTACACGGTAGCCCCGTACACCACCCCCCTTTGGTGCAGTTCGTAGTACGGTCCGACATTCTTACGCCGTAATGTCCAAGACATTGGCCGCGAGCGAGCGATTTCGGCCGCACCGGGACCGGCACTGAGACGTGGGTAACACTCCAGAATGTCCAAAAGTGATGATCGCCACTGACTACTTGGCAGTAACCTACGGTTCCGTAAGATGCTGCGCATGACTGCTGCGGACCTCACTGCGGACCTCGCCGCCGCCGGCGAATCCCTGAAGCCCAAGTGGCGCGGCTGGCTGCACGCCGGCATGTTCCCCGCCTCGCTGGCGGCCGGGATCGTCCTGATCTGTCTGGCCGACTCGACGGCCGCCACGGCGGCGTGCACGATCTACTCGGTGACCGCCTGGCTGCTGTTCGGGGTGAGCGCGGTCTACCACCGCTTCACCTGGGGCCCGCGCGGCGAGGCGATCCTGCGCCGGCTCGACCACGCCAACATCTTCCTGATCATCGCGGGCACCTACACCCCGTTCACCATCCTGCTGCTGGACGGCGCCCGCCAGCAGATGCTGCTGTGGGCGGTGTGGGGCGGAGCACTGCTCGGCATCGCGTTCCGGGTGTTCTGGGTGGGCGCGCCGCGCTGGCTCTACACCCCGGTCTACCTGGCACTCGGCTGGGCCGCGGCCTTCTTCCTGCCGGACTTCCTGCGCACCGGCGGCGCCGCGGTGCTCACCCTGATGATCGTGGGCGGCGGCCTCTACAGCCTCGGCGGCGTGGTCTACGGCCTGAAGCGGCCGAACCCGTCACCGCGCTGGTTCGGCTTCCACGAGGTCTTCCACGCGTTCACCCTGGGCGCGTTCATCGTCCAGTACGTCGGCGTCTCACTGGTCGCGTACAGCGCGGCCGGCTGAGGGCGCCCGCAGCTCCAGACGCTCCTGGGCCCGGCGGCAGCGCTCACAGTGCGCCGCGCCGGGCCCCTCGCCGGTCGGCCGGGGGTGCGCCTTCGCCCGGAACCTGCGGCCGACGTGGGCCATCACCAGCAGCGTCTCCGCCGCGGCCACGATCCAGACGGCCCGCGGCCCGCCGGCCAGGTAGCCGACGATGACGGCCAACGCGGCCGACACGCCCACCACTGCACCCCAGAACTGTGCGCTCCGCAGCGCCATCGACTCGCCTCCCACCGCATGACCGATCGTCAGATACTCCTCCCCGCCTACGGTGACATGCTCAGAGCCCCCGGAGGCTAACTCCGCGTCAACACTGCGGCAACACCTCGTGCCAACCGGACGTTCCGCCTCCGAAACGTCCGCCCGGCGTTCACGGGCAAGGGCGGGACGCACACGGAACGCCCGCGGCGGACCCGGACGTGCCGACGGGCGGCCCGTCCGGTCGTCGACCGGACGGGCCGCCCTTGGGGGGCGCACCCTCGGGGCTACCGCCGGGCGCCACGCCGGCGGACGGCCAGCCCCGCCCCCGTCAGCACGGTGG
>NZ_JAHTIK010000001.1:3497639-3541042 GCF_025655475.1 Kitasatospora sp. DSM 101779
GCCCCGCCCCCGTCAGCGCGGTGACCGCGAGCGCCGCGCCCGCCGCCACCGCCGGCCCTCTCCCGGACGGCTGCGTCGGCCCTGCGGACGGGGCGGCGTCCGCCCAGCCGCCGCCCGCGCCCGCCCGGTCGTAGGCCGAGCCCGGCAGCCGGCCGCCGTACCGCTGCTGCACCAGCTTCCGGTAGCCGGCGAGGGTCGTACCGCCGGCGCCGACCGAGCGGCGGGCGTCCTTGTCGAGCGGCAGCACCCGGTCGCCGCGCAGCACGTACCAGGCGTCGATCTGCGGCTCCCGGAAGGCGGTGCCGCCGCCGGTGGCGGCGGCCTGCGCCGGGTAGTCGGTCTCGTCGCCGCCGGAGGCGATGTTGACCACCCGCCAGCCGCCGGAGTCGCGGATCGTCCAGACCGAGGCGGTCCGCCCGTCCGCGGCGACCGCCCGGCCGGCGACGAACTCCACCCGCGCGACCGGGGCGCCGGCCACGCCTGCGACGAAGCCCTCGTTGAGGCCGTAGACGGCGACCGCGCTCCCCGTCAGGCGAGGTGCGGCGGCCGCCGCGGCCTGTGCCTCCGCCGCCGGGGAGAGCGCGGCCGCACCGGCCGGACGCCCCTCCCGGGCGAAGAACAGCGCTACCCGGTCGAGTGCGGCCGGGGCAGCGGCGGCGGACCGGGCGGCGGCCAGTTCCGCCGGGGCGATCGGCGCCGGGACGGCGGGGCCGTCCGCGGCCGAGGCGAGCGGCGCCGCGGCGAGGCCGAGGCAGCCGGCGAGGACGAGCGCGGCGAGGTGTCTCGGGTATCCGGTCATGACTGTCTCCTCACGCGCTGATCCGGTACAGGGAGTGGGTCCAGCTGAAGCTGCTGTTGCCGGTGTAGTAGCGGTGGTCCGCCCAGTTGTAGCGGTAGTTGGACGGCCAGGGATCGCCCCAGTAGACCCAGTTGCTGCCGGCGTCGTAGCCGTAGAGGACGTGCATGTGGCCGCCGCCGGAGGACCACTGGATGCGGGTCTCCACCGGCCGCCCGGCGTCGATCTCGCCCTGGACGGTGGCGTAGGAGAGCGAGCCGCTCACGTAGCGGCCCTGGCCGATGCCGATCCGCCACAGGGCGTTCTGGACGTCGCCCAGGGTGGCCTGGCTGTTCGGGCAGGTGGAGTCGACGGCGCGGCCGAAGGCCAGGTTGCAGAACTGGTTCTGGCTGTAGCCGTAGCCGTAGTAGGTCGCGATGGTGTTGCCGCTCGCCGCCCAGCACCAGTTGGACTGCTGCTGTTGCTGCATGGTGATGCCGAGGGTGCGGGCCGCCGACAGCCCGGCGGCGGACGCCGGAGCGGCGGGGACGGGGGTCCGGACGGGGGCGGCCTGCGCCGGGGAGGCTGCGGCCGCGGTGAGGGCCGGGGCCAGCACGCCCAGCGCGAGTGCGGCGACCGCACGGCGCAGGCGTCCCGGTGCCGGCGGCACGGGAGTTGACGGCATGGGGGTTCCTCCTGCGGTGGGGCGTAGGAAGAGGTGTGGGGGTGCGCGTCCGGACGCGGTGCGAAGAGCATCGGGCGCCGTCCGGCGGCGGTCAACGCGCGGCCGGGGTGCGCCGTCCGCGGTGTGAACGGCCGCCCTCCGGATGTGAACGCGGCCAGCCCGCCACGTCCGTACCTGATGACACGACGGGCACGGGGTGTGAATATTCACCCCAGCCCCGGAGGTGGCCATGCAGCCGACCGTCCCGCCGGATCTCGCGGCCGTGCTCCGCACCGGACCGTTCCCGCTCGCCCTGCGCACCGCCATCGCCGCGCGCGGCCTGGCCCTGCAGCGGGTGCAGGAGCGCCTCGCCCGGCGCGGTGTCCGGGTCGGCGTCACCAGCCTCAGCTACTGGCAGCAGGGCAGGCGGCGGCCCGAACGTCCGGAGTCGCTGCGCGCCGTGGCGGTGCTGGAGGAGGTGCTCGACCTGCCGGAGCACTCGCTGACCCGGCTGCTCGGACCCCGCCGGGCACCCGCCGGCCCCACCGGGCCGGCCACCCTGCCGTACCGAGCCCTGATCCGGCCGCGCCGCGCCGTGGACGAGTTGATCGCGGCGGTGTCCGGCCCGCCCGACTCCGGGCTGCACACGGTGGTGCACATCGAGCGGATCCGGATCGACGCCCGCCGCCGGCTGGCCCGGCGGGACTCCCAGCACGCGCTGCGCGCCCACCGCGACGGCGTCGACCGTTACCTCGCCATCCACCAGGGCGACCCGGGCGCGGACCCGCACCGGGTGGTGCTGCGCGCCGAGGAGAACTGCCGGCCCGGCCGGATCCGCCGCGACCCGGAGCACGGTCTGCTGGTCGCCGAACTGCTGCTGGACCGCAGACTCCGCGCCGGCGACACCCACCTGCTCGGCTACGGCTTCGACGACGCCCCGACCCCGACCCCGAGCTGCGAGTACGTCCGCGGCTTCAACGCCGGCGCCGGCCAGTACGTCCTGCAGGTCACCTTCGACCCGGCCGCGCTGCCCGTCCGCTGCCACCGCTTCGCCGTCCGCGCCCCCGGCGAGCCGCCGCACGAGACGGAGGAGCTGACCCTGGACGGGCACCACAGCGTGCACCTGGTGGCGACCGGCCTGCCGCCCGGCCTGCTCGGCATCGGCTGGGCCTGGGACTGACCGCCCGTCAGCCGGCCGTGAAGTCGAAGGTCACGTGGTCGGCCACCGGCCGGTACCCGAGCTTCTGGTAGATCGAGTTGCTGACCGGGTTGGCGAGGTCGGTGTAGAGCAGCACCTCGGCGGCGCCGGCCGCCAGCGCGTGCGCCGAGGCGGCGGCGACGACCCCGCTGGCGTAGCCGCGGCCGCGCAGGGCGACGGGGGTGAAGACCGGGCCGATCCGGGACATCCCGGCGATCACCGGGCTGGAGCCGGCGAAGGAGACCGGGCGGCCGCCGTCCTCCCACACGTGCAGGCCGCCCTCGGCGAGCCGGCCGTCGACGTAGGCACCGTGGTCGACCGGGTTGGTCTCGCCGATCTCGGCGAGGAAGGCGGCGCTCCACTCGACGAGCTGCTCCCGGTCGGCGGGCCCGGCGGGCCTGGCGGTGCCGGCGGGCACCGGCGAGGGGTCCGCCAGGTCGGCGAGCCGGTAGAGCCGCTCGTCCACGGCCGTCCCGGCGCGGACGGCGCCCGCGGAAGCGGGCGGCCAGGCTGCGGCGAAGGCCTCGGCGGCGGCGCGTTCGCCCCCCACCCCGGACACCTCCCTGCCGTGCTCGTGCAGGGCCCGGGCGAGCTCGGCGGCCGCCTCGGCCGGCATCCGGCCGAGCCGCACCGGGAAGGGCGGGGTCTGCGCGAAGACGCCCTCGACCGGGCCGTCCGGTGCGGCCCGCCAGTGGCCGAACACCGGGTCCCGGTCGCCGAAGGCGTGCGGGCCGAGCTTGGCGATCCGGTCCAGCAGGGTGAGCAGCACGGTGTTGTCGGCCGGGTGGGCGGCGAGGAAGGCGCCGGCCTCGGCGCGGAAGGCCGCGGGGTCGTTGGTCAGGGTCCAGGTCATGCCCCATCCTGGCGCCGCACCCGACCCGTGCGCATTCGAATTAGCCGAGGCGCTCGGCGAGTTCGGCGGCGTCGGCGGTGGGCGCGTCGCAGCTGAAGTGCCGGCAGACGTAGGCGGCGGGGCGGCCGCCGAGCAGCGGGCGGTCGGCCAGCAGCGGGACCTCCTTGCTGCCCGGCTCGCCGACCGCGACGACCGCGCCGGGGGCGGTGGCGAGCAGCGCGGTGCGGTGCAGTTCGGCGGTGGCGGGATCGCCGGCCGGGCCGACGACGGCGACCTCGCGCGGGCCGTCGAGCAGGGCCTCGGCGACGGCGAGGCCCCAGCCAATGAACCGGGGGGCCCGGCTGCCGAGCGCGCCGACCACGCCGAGGGCCCGCTCGGCGGCGGTGCGGTGGCGCTCGGAGCCGGTGTAGGCGGCGTAGCCGAGCAGCGCGCCCGCGGCGGCCGTCCAGCCGGAGGGGGTGGCGTTGTCGGTCGGGTCCTGCGGACGCCGGATCAGCTCCTCGGCGTCGTCGGCCGTGTCGTAGAGGGCGCCTGAGGCGGCGTCGGTGAAGTGGGCGAGGACGGTGTCGAGGAGCCCGCCCGCGAGGTCGAGCCACTCGGCCTCGCCGGTGACGGCGTACAGGGCGAGGAAGCCCTCGGCGGTGTCGGCGTAGTCCTCCAGGACGCCGGCGTTGGCGCCGGCCCGACCGTCGCGGGAGGTCCGCAGCAGGCGGCCGTCGGCGGTGAGGTGGACGGCGAGCAGCAGGTCGGCGGCGCGTTCGGCGGCCTCGACGAGGTCGGGGCGCTCCAGCAGGGCGCCGGTCTCGGCGAGGGCGGCGATGGCGAGGCCGTTCCAGGCGGCGACGACCTTGTCGTCGCGGGCGGGGGCGGGCCGCTCGGCGCGGGCCTCGAGGAGTCGGGCGCGGATCCGCTCGTACGCCTCGGGGTCGGCGGGGTCGGTGAGCAACTGGAGGACGGAGCTGCCGTGTTCGAAGGTGCCGGTGACCTCGAAGGTCTCGGCGGCGAGGGCGGCGTCCTCGGGGCCGAGCGCGGCGGCGAGCTGCTCCGGGGTCCAGGCGTAGTAGGCGCCCTCGGCGGGCTTGCCGGTGGCCGGGTCCGGCGAGTCGGCGTCCAGGGCGGAGGCGAAGCCGCCCTCGGGGGTACGCAGTTCGCGGAGCAGGAAGTCGGCGGTGTCCAGGGCGGTGCGGCGGGCGCGGGCGTCGCCGGTGGCGCGCCACAGGTGCAGGTAGGTGCGAAGCAGCAGGGCGTTGTCGTACAGCATCTTCTCGAAGTGCGGCACGACCCAGTCGGCGTCGACGGAGTAGCGGGCGAAGCCGCCGCCGAGCTGGTCGTACAGGCCGCCGCGGGACATCGCGTCGCAGGTGCGCGCGGCCATCTCCAGGGCGGCGGCGGAGCCGGTGCGGGCGTGGTGGCGCAGCAGCCACTCGACGGTCATGGACGGCGGGAACTTGGGTGCGCCGCCGAAGCCGCCGCGGCGCTCGTCGAAGCCGCGGCCGAGTTCGAGCAGGGCGGCGTGCAGCTCGGCCTCGCCGGGGGCGGGCACCACGCCGGCGCCGGCGCCGTAGACCCGGGCGCGCTCCTGCAGTTCGGCGCGGATCCGGCCGGCGACCTCGCCGACCTCCTCGCGGCGGTCGCGCCAGGCGGCAGTGACGCCCTCCAGGACCTGCCGGAAGCCGGGCATGCCGTGCCGGGGCTCGGGCGGGAAGTAGGTGCCGAAGTAGAACGGCTCCTTGGCCGGCGTGAGGAAGACCGTCATGGGCCAGCCTCCCTGGCCGGTGGCGGCCTGGACGGCCTCCATGTAGACGGCGTCGACGTCGGGGCGCTCCTCGCGGTCGACCTTGACGGCCACGAAGTGTTCGTTGGCGTAGGCGGCGACCGCCTCGTCCTCGAAGGACTCGTGCGCCATGACGTGGCACCAGTGGCAGGCCGCGTAGCCGACGGACAGCAGGACGGGTACCCCTCGTCGCTCCGCCTCGGCGAAGGCCTCGGGCCCCCAGGGCCACCAGTCGACCGGGTTGTCGGCGTGCTGGAGCAGGTACGGCGAGGTCGCGTCGGCGAGACGGTTCGGCATGGGCCCATCCTCGCGCATCCCCGCCCGGGTGACACACTGCCGCGTCGTGGAGCGACGACTGATCGACAGCAGTGGCTGGTACGGGGTGCGGTGCGTGTTCCGGTGGACGGGCCGCGGCGCGTACGAGGAGCGGATCACGCTGTGGCGGGCGGCCTCGGCGGACGGGGCGATCGCCCTGGCCGAGGCGGAGGCGGCCGGGTACGCCGAGGACACCGGTGTCGAGTACACCGGTCTCGCGCAGTGCTACGAGGCGGTGGACGTGCCCGGGCCGGGGGCGGAGGTGTTCTCGCTGCTGCGGGACAGCGCGCTGGACCCCGACGCCTACCTCGACCGGTACTTCGACGACGGCGGCGAGCGGCAGCTCCCGGTGTGACTACTCCTCGGTGGTCTCCGGCTCCTCGACGAAGTCGATCTTCTTGAAGCGGCTGTTCATGGACTTCAGCAGGAACCAGGTGGCGATGCCGAGGGCCGCGAAGACGACGAAGCCGAGCAGGCCCGGGGTGACCTTGTTCTGGTCGAGGGCGAGGTCGGCGGCGAGGTGGGTGAGGTTCACGGGGGTGCTCATCTCTCCATGGTGGCCCGGTCCTACACGGGCCGGGCCACCGGGGTGGTGCAGGGGGTGCGCGTTACTTGCGCAGGCCCGCGAACAGGTCGTTCTCGGGCAGGTCGGTGTCGACGTGCGAGCGGACGAGCTCGTAGTCCTCGGTGGGCCACACCTCGCGCTGGATGTCCAGCGGGACGCGGAACCAGGGGCCGTCGGGGTCGATCTGGGTGGCGTGCGCGATCAGCGCCTTGTCGCGGATCTCGAAGAAGTCGTCGCAGACCACCCGGGTGGTGATCTCGCGCTCCTTGCGGCCGCTCTTCTCCCAGCCGGCGATCCACTCGCCGTACGGGGAGTCGTGCCCGTTCTCGGTGAGGTAGGCGTGCAGGGCGCGGATCCGGCCCATCGGGAAGCCGTGGTTGTAGTACAGCTTCTGCGGCTGCCAGGGCGCGCCGGCCTCCGGGTAGGCGTCCGGGTCGCCGGCGGCGTCGAAGGCCACCATGGTGATCTTGTGGGTCATGATGTGGTCGGGGTGCGGGTACCCGCCGTTCTCGTCGTATGTGGTGATCACGTGCGGGCGGAACTCGCGGATCAGCCGCACCAGGGTGCCGGCCGCCGTGTCCACGTCCTCCAGGGCGAAGCAGCCCTCGGGGAGCGGCGGCAGCGGGTCGCCCTCGGGCAGCCCGGAGTCGACGTAGCCCAGCCAGGCCTGCTGCACGCCGAGGATCTCCCGGGCGGCGTCCATCTCCTTGCGGCGCACCTCGTGGATGTTCTCCTCGACCCAGGCGTCGCCCTGCAGCTTCGGGTTGAGGATCGACCCCCGCTCGCCACCGGTGCAGGTGGCCACCAGCACGTCCACCCCCTGGGAGACGTACATCGCCATCGTGGCGGCGCCCTTGCTGGACTCGTCGTCCGGGTGCGCGTGCACCGCCATCAGTCGCAACTGCTCGCTCAACGCCTGGTTCCCTTCCAGGTATGTCCGGTTCGTCGGGTCGGCTCCCCCGCCGCCTCCGGCGCGGACGTGCCCCTTCTATAGTGACGGACTGAGGAGCCGCTCCATTCCCTCCCCAGCCCGAGCGCGCCTCGTCGAAAGGACCGAGCCGGCCATGGACCCCAGCCGTACGACCACCGCCCTGCCGGAGGGCCGGTACAGCCGCCGCTCCGACGCCGAGGCGGACCGTCGGCTGCGGATCGCCGCGGTGGTCTGCGGCGTGCTGTTCCTGGGCGTGGTGGCGTGGCTGGGCGCCTCGTACATCCTGCGCGAGAGCGTGATGAGCGGCAGCGTGCCGGCCTTCGAGGCGGTCTCCGACCACGAGATGCAGCTGCAGTTGTCGGTGCGCAAGGAAGCGGGCACAGCGGGCGTCTGCACGGTGCGCTCGATGGCGGCGGACAAGGCCGTGGTGGGCCAGTACGACTTCCCGGTGCCGGCCGAGGGCAGCACCTGGTCGCAGGTGGTGACGCTGCGCACCACCGCCCGCGGGGTGACCGCGGAGCTGCTGGGCTGTACCCCGCGCCGTTGATCCGAGGCCCGTCCGGGTGAGCCTGCCGAGCGGAATTCCCCTTTGCACATCGCGCCCTCCCGGGCGCATATTCGAGCGTACGGGCGGGCATCCGTACGGAGTGCAGCCGGCCCTGCGGCAGCAGGCCGAGCCGGTGTCCGCGAGCTCCCCTCCCGCCGGGGGGCGGAAATTGTTAGGCTCGTGGTTTCGCCCCTTCCGAGCCCCAGTGCCCGGGAGCGGGCGTTGCTTTGTAGTTACGACCGAACCTGCTGACGAACAACCCTCAGCACAGCCCAGTACCGACGAGGAGCACCCGTGACCCAGACCAGCGATGACGTGACCTGGCTCACTCAGTCCGGCTACGACCAGCTCAAGGCCGAGCTGGAGCACCTGACCGGCCCCTGGCGCATCGAGATCGCCCAGAAGATCGAGGCGGCGCGCGAGGAGGGTGACCTCAAGGAGAACGCCGGCTACCACGCGGCCAAGGAGGAGCAGGGCAAGTACGAGGCCCGGATCCGCCAGCTCACCCAGCTGCTGGAGCGCGCCAAGGTCGGCGAGGCCCCCGCGGACTCCGGCATCGTCGCCCCGGGCATGGTGGTGACCGTCGCCTTCGACGGCGACGAGGACGACACCATGCGCTTCCTGCTCGGCTCGCGCGAGGTCGCCGGCGACGACCTGGACATCTACTCGCCGCAGTCGCCGCTCGGCCGCGCCATCAACGGCAAGAAGGTCGGCGAGGACGCCACCTACGAGCTGCCGAACGGCAAGCAGGCCAGCGTGAAGATCATCGAGGCCAAGCCGCACGCCGGCTGAGTCCGCGCGCACCACGAGGGGCGGCCCCGGCGCGAAGCCGGGGCCGCCCCTCGTGCTGTCCCCTCGTGCCGCGCCGGCCGGTCAGCCGGCCGCGGAGCGGTACTTGCGGACCGACAGCCAGGAGAAGACCGCCGTGATCACCAGCGACCAGCCGATCGACACCGGCACCGCGTGCTGCATCGGCCAGGCGTCGTCGACCGGGCCGACCTGGTTGCCGAACAGGTCGCGGCAGGCCTGCACGGTCGCCGAGAACGGGTTCCAGTAGGCGATCGGCTGCAGCCAGCCCGGCATCGAGCTGATCGGCACGAAGGCGTTGGAGACGAAGGTCAGCGGGAACAGCCAGATCAGGCCGGCCGAGGTGGCCGCCTCCGGGCTGCGCACGGACAGACCGATCAGCGCGCCGATCCAGGAGAAGGCGTAGCCCAGCAGGAGCAGCAGCCCGAACGCGCCGAACGCCTTCCAGATGCCCTCGTGGATCCGCCAGCCGACCAGCAGCGCGACCAGGGCGAGCACCAGCAGGATGAAGGCGGTCTGCACCAGGTCGGCGAGGGTGCGGCCGACCAGGACGGCCGAGCGGGTCATCGGCAGCGAGCGGAAGCGGTCGACCAGGCCCTTGGTCATGTCCTCCGCAATGCCGGCCGAGGCGCCGGCCGTCGCGAAGGTGACGGTCTGCGCGAAGATGCCGGCCATCAGGAACTGGATGTAGGCGTCCTGGCTGGCCTGCGTCCCCGGGATCTGGATCGCGCCGCCCATCACGTACGAGAAGAGCAGCACGAACATCACGGGCTGCATCAGACCGAAGACCACGATCTCCGGGATGCGGAGCATCCGGCGCAGGTTGCGGCGGGCGACGACCCAGGAGTCGTGCGCCATCGCGGCGAGCCCGGTGCGCTGGCGCGGTACGGCGCGGCCGATGGCGTGCTCGGTGGCGGTGGTGGCCATCTCAGGACTCCTTTCCGTGGCCGTGCCGGCCCCGGGCCTGCTTCTGCTGCCCGTTCCCGCCGTTCCCGCCGTTCTCGTCGGCCTCGGTGGCGTGGCCGGTCAGCGACAGGAAGACGTCGTCGAGGGTGGGGCGGCGCAGGCCGATGTCGTCGATCTCGATGGAGCGGGCGTCGAGCTCGCGGATGACGTCGGCGAGCACCTTGGAGCCGCCGCTGACCGGCACGGTGATCCGGCGGGTGTTGCGCTCCACCGCCGGAGCGCCCTTGGCGAAGGGGGCCAGGGCGGAGACGGCCTCGGCGACCTCGTCAGGGCGGTGCACCACGAGTTCGATGCGTTCGCCGCCGATCGTCGCCTTGAGCTCGTCGGCGGTGCCGCGGGCGATCACCCGGCCGTGGTCGACCACCGCGATGTCGTGCGCGAGGCGGTCGGCCTCCTCCAGGTACTGGGTGGTGAGCAGCAGCGTGGTGCCCTGGTCGACGAGGTTCTCGATGACCTCCCACAGGGCGAGGCGGTTGCGCGGGTCGAGGCCGGTGGTCGGCTCGTCCATGAACATCACCGGGGGTCGGACGACCAGGGCGGCGGCGAGGTCGAGGCGGCGGCGCATGCCGCCGGAGTAGGTCTTGGCGGTGCGGTCGGCGGCCTCGGCGAGGTTGAACCACTCCAGCAGTTCCAGGGCGCGGGCCTTCGCGTCGCGGGCGCTCATCTGGTAGAGCTCGCCGACCATCTGGAGGTTCTCGCGGCCGGTGAGGTACTCGTCGACGGCGGCGTACTGGCCGGAGAGGCCGATCAGGCTGCGCACCTTGTTGGGGTGCTGGAGCACATCCAGTCCGGCCACCGTGGCTCGGCCGGAGTCGGGTCGGAGCAGGGTGGTGAGCACTCGCACGGTGGTGGTCTTGCCGGCGCCGTTCGGGCCCAGCAGGCCCAGGACGGTGCCCTCGGGGACGTCGAGGCTGACCCCGTCGAGGGCGCGGACGTCACCGAAGGTCTTGACCAGGTTCTCGGCTTGGATGGCTGGCGCCATGGCCTGCCTCATCTCCTATATGTCCGGCATGTCGTCTGATCGTCACACAGGTGCCCGGTCGGGCGAATCCCGAATCTCGCGATGTATCGCGAGAGGATGACAGCTTGCGATATATCGCGTCAAGGGGTGTGGCGGTGCGCCACCCGCACGGCTGAACGGTCCTACTGGGTGACCACGTACCCCGCGGCGCGCAGCTCACCGGTCACCGCGGCGCAGTGCTCCGGCCCCTTGGTCTCCAGGTGCAGGTCCACCTCGACCTCGGTCAGCCCGAGCCGGGGGTCGATCCGCACGTGCGCCACGTCCAGCACGTTGGCGTCCACCCGGGTGAGCACGGACAGCAGGTCGGCCAGCGACCCAGGACGGTCCGCCAGCCGCACCCGCAGCGACAGGTAGCGGCCGGCCGCCGCCAGGCCGTGCCGCAGCACCCGCATCATCAGCTGAGGGTCGATGTTCCCGCCGGACAGCACCGCCACCACCGGGCCCTCGAACCCGTCCGGCCGCTCCAGCAGGGCCGCGATCGGGCTGGCCCCGGCCGGCTCCACGACCAGCTTGAGCCGCTCCAGGCCGACCAGCAGGGCCCGCGACAGCGCATCCTCGGAGACCGTGCGGACACCGTCGGCCAGCGTGTTCACCACCTCGAAGGGGATGTCGCCGGGCCGCCCGACCATGATCCCGTCCGCCATGGTGGCGATCCGGGGCAGCGTCACCGGATGGCCGGCCGACAGCGACGGCGGGTACGCGGCGGCGCCCGCCGCCTGCACCCCGATCACCCGCACGTCCGGGCGCAGCGGCTTCACGGCCGCCGCGATCCCGGCGATCAGCCCGCCGCCGCCGACCCCGACCAGGATCGTGCGGACCTCCGGGCACTGCTCCAGGATCTCCAGGCCCACCGTGGCCTGGCCGGTGACCACGTCCCAGTGGTCGAAGGGGTGGATGAACACCGCGCCGGTCGCCTCTGCCCAGCGCTGCGCCGCCCGCAGCGCCTCGTCGACGGTGGCGCCGTGCAGCCGCACCTCGGCGCCGTAGTCGCGGGTCGCCGCCACCTTGGGCAGCGGGGCGCCGGTCGGCATGAAGACGGTGGCGGG
Organism: Kitasatospora sp. DSM 101779; assembly: GCF_025655475.1. Classification (GTDB taxonomy): domain Bacteria; phylum Actinomycetota; class Actinomycetes; order Streptomycetales; family Streptomycetaceae; genus Kitasatospora. The sequence continues at coordinate 3,509,102 of NZ_JAHTIK010000001.1, forward strand.
CACCCCGAGCAGCGAGGCGGCGAGCGCCACGCCCTGGGCGTGGTTGCCGGCGCTGGCGGCGACCACCCCGCCGGCCTTCTGCACCGGGGTCAGCCCGGCGATCCGCACGTACGCCCCGCGCAGCTTGAACGAGCCGGTGCGCTGCAGGTTCTCGCACTTGAGGTGGACGGGCGAGCCCACCAGCGCGGACAGGTACCGGCTCGTCTCCATCGGCGTCACCCGGGCGATCCCGGCCAGCATCTTCTGGGCGCCGCGGACGTCGTCGAGGGTGATCGGCCAGCTCTGCATGCGGATCAGCGTACGGCCGCGGACGGCCCCCGACCGGCAGCGCCGGGCCTGTTCCCGGGCCGGTCCGTCGCGCGTACGCTGCTGGCTCCGAGCACCCGTACCGCCTCTGGAACGTGAGCCGCGATGACGACCCCCTCGCCCCCGGCCGCCCCCGGCAACGACCCCCTCCACACCCAACTCCACTACCAGGTGGCGGTGTTCGCCCGTCGACTGGAGCAGGCCCGGTACGGCGCGGTCGGCTCGCTGGACCGCGCCGCCTACCTGCTGCTGGACGAGCTGCAGCGCCGCGGCCCGGCCAGCGTGAAGACCCTGGCCGCGGCCCTCGGCGTCGACTCCTCCACCGTCACCCGGCAGGCCGCGCCGCTCGTCGAGGCGGACCTGGTCGGCCGGGTCCCGTACCCGGCCGACCGGCGCGCCGTGCACCTCGCGCTGACCCCGCTCGGCGGCCGCCGGCTCGCCGAAGTGCGGGCCGGGCGCGAGGAGTTGATGCATCGCCTGACAGCGGACTGGCCCGCCGACGAGCGGCGGGCCTTCTGCGCCCTGCTGGCCCGCTTCAACGACTCGCTGGAGTCGTACTCGGCGGACCGCCGGCCCTGAGCGGGCCGCGCCGGCTCAGCCCAGCGCCTGGCGCAGGTCGGCGAGCAGATCGTCGACCGACTCGATGCCGACCGAGATGCGCACCAGGTCGGCCGGCACCTCCAGCGCCGAACCCGCCACCGAGGCGTGCGTCATCCGGCCCGGGTGCTCGATCAGCGACTCCACGCCGCCCAGCGACTCGCCGAGGGTGAACAGCTGCGCCCGGTTGCAGACCTCGACCGCCGCCTCCTCGCCGCCGTGCACGCGGAACGAGACCATGCCGCCGAAGGCCTTCATCTGCTTGGCCGCGATGTCGTGGCCGGGGTGCTCGGGCAGGCCCGGGTAGAGCACCTGGCTCACCTTAGGGTGGCCCTGGAGCAGCTCGGCGACCTTCTCGGCGTTGGCGCTGTGCCGGTCCATCCGGACGCCCAGCGTCTTGATGCCGCGCAGCACCAGCCAGGCGTCGAACGGGCCGGAGACCGCGCCCATCGCGTTCTGGTGGTACGCGACCTCCTCGCCGAGGCCGGCGTCCGCCAGCACCAGCGCACCGCCGACCACGTCCGAGTGGCCGCCCATGTACTTGGTGGTGGAGTGCACCACGGCGTCGGCGCCGAGCGCGATCGGCTGCTGCAGGTACGGGCTGGCGAAGGTGTTGTCCACCACCAGCAGGGCGCCCGCGCCGTGTGCCACCTCGGCCAGCGCGGTCAGGTCGGTGATGCCCAGCAGCGGGTTGGACGGGGTCTCCACCCACACCGCGCGGGTGTTCGGCCGGAGCTGGGCGCGGACGTCGGCGAGGTCCTGGGTGTTGGCGACGGAGAACTCCACGCCCCACCGGGTGAGGACCTTCGCGAACAGCCGGAACGTGCCGCCGTAGGCGTCGTTCGGGATCACGATGTGGTCGCCCGGCTTGAGGATCGTGCGCAGCAGGGTGTCCTCGGCCGCGAGGCCGGAGGCGAAGGCGAGGCCGCGGGCGCCGCCCTCGATCGCGGCGAGGCACTCCTCCAGCGCGGTTCTGGTCGGGTTGGCGGAACGGCTGTACTCGTACCCGCCCCGGAGGCCGCCCACCCCGTCCTGCTTGTACGTGGACACCTGGTAGATCGGCGTGACGACGGCCCCGGTCTGGGGGTCTGCTTCCTGACCCGCGTGGATGGCGAGGGTCTCGAAGCCCTGGGGAAGCTGGTGCTCGGTCATGCCCTTGAGCCTAGTCCGCAGGGGCCCGGCCGCACGGGCTGAGCCCACGTCCCGCGCCGCGCCGGCGGCCGGTGCGGCCGCGGCCGGTCGGGGCGGGCCCCTCCGCCGCCGCCCGGGGGACCCGGTCCGGCCTGGTAAATCCCTTCGTCCGCGGCCGGTCCGACCGCTACGATCGCGCGTCCGCACATCCGATCGAGAGATCCGATCGGCCGTCCCCGGGGGGGAACCGAAACCGTGGGCACGACCCCGCCGCCCGCCGCCAGCACCGCAGGACGCGCCGTCCTCGCCGTCTCGCTGCTCGCCGGCTTCTACCTGCTCGCCGCCGCCGTCGTGCTCGGCCTGCTCGGCCTCGACGTCGCGCTGTACGCCGCGCTCGGCCACGTCAACCTCGGCCTGCTGAAGATCTGGGCCCTCACCGCCGTCGTCGCCTACCCGGTGCTGCGCGTGGTCTTCCTGACCCGCCGTCCGCGCGGGGACGCCGACGGCGGGCTGCTCCTCACCCGTGAGCAGCAGCCCGGACTGTGGGCCCGGGTCGACCGGATCGCCGAACTCACCGGAGTCCGCGGCCCGGCCGAGATCCGGCTCGTCCCCGACGTCAACGCCGGCGTCCGCGAGGACACCCGGCTGCTCGGCCTGATCCCCGGCAAGCGCCACCTGGTGATCGGCGCCCCGCTGCTGATCGGCCTCACCGAGGGCGAACTGGACTCCGTCCTCGCCCACGAGTTCGGGCACTACAGCAACCGCGACGTCCGCCTGGCGGGCGTCACCGTGGCCGGCCGCAGCGCGATCCTGCACACCGTCGGCACCCTCCACCGGCGGGCCGACCGGCACCAGGCCGAGAAGGCCGCCGAGATCGCCGCCAAGGACGCCGCGCGTCTCGCCAAGGACAGGAAGTCCACCGGGGAGGAGGCCGACGGCGGCGTCCAGCGCGCGCTGGCCAAGGTCTTCACGCTCTACGCCAAGCTCTACTTCCGGGTCTCCGAGGCGGTGAGCCGCCGTCAGGAGTACGCCGCCGACCGGACGGCCGCGACCGTCGCCGGCCGCGCCGCCACCGCCTCCGCGCTGCGGCGCATCCCCGCCCTCGACGCCGCCCAGGGCTTCTACCTCGACCGCTACGCCACCCTCGGCTGGGACGCCGGGGCGCTGCCGCTGCCCGGCCAGTTCTACGGCGGCCTCGCCCACCTCCTCGCCGACCCGGCACGCCGCCGCGAACTCGAGGAACTCGGCCTGCCCGAGGGCGACGCCGACCCGTACGACTCGCACCCGCCGATCGACCGGCGGATCGCCGCGGTCGAGGCGCTGCCCGACGACGGCCGCACCGCCGGCGAGGGTGGACCCGCCCTCGCCCTGCTGCGCGACCCCGAGCGCACCCTCGCCGCCCTGGAAGCCGCCACCCTGGTGCCCGAGGCCGCCACCAAGCAGCACCTCGACTGGCCCGAGCTCCTCCAGGCCGCCGGGCTGGCCGGCTCCCGGGAGGCCGCCCGCCCGGTGCGGCAGGCACTCACCGACAGCGGCCTGCCGCCCACCCTGCAGGCCCTGCTCGACGCCGTCGACGCGGGCCGCGGCTTCGAGATCGCCGGCCGGCTGCCGCGCAGCGAGCAGTCCGCCGCCGCGACCGGCCGGGCCGCCCGCGAGTTCCTCCGCCCGGTGCTGCGCGCCGCGCTCTCCCGGGCGGCCGTGCTCGAACTCGCCGAGGCCGGCCTCGCCCACTGGGAGTTCTCCTGGTCCGTCCCGGCCGAGCTGCGGCTGCCCGACGGTCTGGAGGACGAACTCCCCGCCGCCCTGGACGCCGCCGTCGCCGACACCCCGGAGACCGGCCCGCTGCGCGCCCTGCTCGCCGCGGCCGGCCTCGTCCCCGCCTCCGCCGCACCGGCCGACGGCCCGCTGCGGAAGTAGCGCGGCGCGAGCGCCGCCGCCCGTGCCCCGATCCGATTCGACCGCAAGGACCGCCCCCGCCCCATGGCCCGCCTCATCCTGCTGATCCCGGTGCTGATCTTCGTCGCCGCCAAGCTGGTCACCTGGTACACCAACCGGCGCACCGCCGAGCTGAACCGGAGGATCGCCGACGCCCGCAACGGCGCCGCCCACCTCGACCCGGCCGCCTACGGGCTGCCCGCCCGCTCCGAGCTCGACGCCTCCCGGAGCACCGCCCCCGACGCTGCGGACGAGGCCGCCGCCCGGGCCTCGGCCGCCGCCGACGGCGGGGACTGGCGCCCGTTCGCGGCCCACCTGGCGGAGGCCGGCGACGACCACGAACTGCGGCACGTGCGCATCCGCACGCTCGCCGAGCACGCCGCCGAGGAGGACGGCTGGCTGCGCGCCTGGCGCACCGAGCAGCCCGACTCCCCGGACGCCGCGGTCGTGCACGCCACCGCCCTGGTCGCGCTCGCCTGGAACGTCCGCAGCTCGCTGCGGGCCTCGGAGGTCAGCCGCGAGCAGTTCGCCGCCTTCCACCGGATCCTGGCCGAGGCCGAGGAGGCCTTCGACCGGGCCGCCCGGCTCGCCCCCGAGGACCCGGCCCCGTGGGCGGAGCGGATCCCGGTCGCGATGGGCCTCGGCTGGGACCACGAGCGGTTCGGGCAGATCTGGCAGGAGGTCGTCCGGCGCTCGCCGCACCTGTTCACCGCGCACCTCAACGCCCTGCAGTACTGGTGCGCCAAGTGGCGCGGCTCCCACGAGCTGATGACCGGCTTCGCCGAGCGCGCCGCCGCCGCGGCGCCCCCGGAGAGCCTGCTCGCCGGCCTGCCGCTGCTCGCCGTGCACGAGCTGGAGCTCACCCAGGACACCTACGCGGCCTGGCGCACCCCCGCGGCCCGGGCCGCCGCCGACCGGCTGCTCGCCGCCCTGGAGACGGTGCCCGCCGACGACCGCCGCGTCCCGAAGATGCGGCACCTCCTCGCCTACGCACTGACCTTCGACGAGCGGTACGCCGAGGCCGTCGAGCAGTTCCGGCTGGCCGGCCGGCACATCGGCTGCCAGCCGTGGTCCTACAGCGGTGACCCGGTCGCCCGGTTCTGCGAGGTCCGCAACCGCGCCCTGGTCGGCTGGGAGAAGGCCGGCCGACCGGCCGCACCCGCCGCCGAGGCCCGCGGCGGCGCTGTCGGAGCCGCCTGACAGGATGCGCGGGTGCCCGACACCCGTACACCCGTCCGCCCCGACTTCCGGGGCGACTTCGAGATCCACCTGACCGTCGCCCCGCAGCAGGGCCCGGCGCTCGCGGCCTGGGCCGCGGGGCGCGGTCTCAAGGTCGTCGACATCGAGCTCGCCCGGGGGGCCGTCCCCCGGCAGCCGATGCTCACCCTGACTGTCTCCGGCACGCTCGCCGAAGCCGAGGAACTCGCCGCCCGGACGGGTGCGGAAGCGGGCGCCGCCGGGTTCCCCGTGCTCCGCACCAAGATCGAGGCCGCGCCCTGGACGGCCGGCGTCCCCGCCACCGACGGCCGGGCCCGGGCCCTCGGCCCCGCCTACTACTTCGAACACCACGTCAAACTGCTGCTGGACGCACCGCCCGGGCCCGAGCTGGCCGCCGCCGCCGAGCGCCACGACGCCCACCTGTCCCGCAACGCGCGCCGCACCCGGCCGGACGGCCGGACCGAGTTCTTCGTCACCCAGCGCTGCCGCCTGGTCGGCGCCGACACCGCCGGCCGCCGCCTGGACGCGCTGCTCGCCGCCCTCGCCGGCCACCGGATCACCTCCGTCGAGCGGGAGTTCGCTGTGCTCGACACCGCCGAGGCACTCGACGCCGGCTGGATCGCGGAAGCCCGCCCCGCGGAAGCCCAGCCCTCCCCGGACACCGGTGAAAGGACCGCCCGATGACCGACTCCTCCTGGCAGAACCTCGGCTACGGCCCCTGGAGCGAGCAGCTCAGCCTGCCGCACACGCGCCCCACCGACAGCGAACTCACCGAGCTCGAACTCCCGCGCTCGATCCGCCCGGTGGCCGGCGAGGGCGTCGTCCAGCGGGCGGTCTTCGACCCCTCGCTGCGGGGCTACGTCAAGGCGATGCGGGCCGGCGACCCGGAGTTCGCCGACCCGGCCACCGGCGCCCGCTGGTACGCCGCCCGGCGGGAGGCCCTGGACACCGTGCTCGCCGCCGTCGCCGCCTCACCCTGGGCCGGGCACCTGGTGCTGCGCGGATCGGTGCTGCTCACCGCCTGGTTCGGGGCGGACGCCCGCGAGCCCGGCGACCTCGACTTCGTCGTGACGCCGACCGACTGGGAGCTCGACGACCCGCGCACCGACGGCCTGCTCACCGGACTGGCGGCCGCCGCCGAACGGCTCTCCGGCACCGTCCGGCTGCACGCCGACCGAGCCGTCCGGGACGAGATCTGGACGTACGACCGCGTCCCGGGCCGCCGCCTCGTCCTGCCGTGGAGCGCCGACGGCCTGCCCGAGGGCACCGTCCAGCTGGACTTCGTCTTCACCGAGCCGCTGGCCACCGAGCCCGTCCGCACCGCCGTGCCTCCGCTCTCCGGCTCCGGCACGCCCGCCGAACTGCGCACCGCCGACCGCGAGCTCTCGCTCGCCTGGAAGATCCTCTGGCTGGTCAGCGACGGCTTCGCCCAGGGCAAGGACCTGTACGACGCCGTCCTGCTCGCCGAGTCCGCCCCGCTCCGCTACGAGCTGCTGCGGGACGTCTTCCTCACGTCCCACCCGTGGTGGGCCACCCGGCCGCTGGTCACCGATGACGTCGCCGAGCCGCTGGAGCGCGTCGAGTGGGACGAGTTCCTCAAGGAGCACCCGCAGGTCGGCACCGCCGAGGAGTACGGCGAGCGGCTGCTCGCCGCCCTCGCCCCGACCTTCGGCGGCCGCAGCGAGGAGGAGCTCCGCGCGGTGTGGCTGCCGCCGGCGTCCACCACGGAATCCGACGGCCCCGGCGCGCGTTGAACCCACCGCAACCCGACCCGCCGGACCCCTGGAGCAGGCCTTGCTGTTCAACCGCCACAAGAGCGCTCTCGTCACCGCCGACCAGGCGCTGCCCGGCCGCACGACTCCGCTGTTCACCGTCTCCGACCTGCACACCGTCCTCGGCACCCCGCTCACCGGCCCCTACCCGGAGGGCCTGGAGGTCGCCGACTTCGGCCTCGGCTGTTTCTGGGGCGCCGAGCGCGCCTTCTGGCAGCTGCCGGGCGTCTGGACGACGCTGGTCGGCTACCAGGGCGGCCACACCGAGAACCCGACCTACGAGGAGGTCTGCAGCGGCCTCACGGGGCACACCGAGGCCGTCCGCGTCGTCTTCGACCCGGCCCGGATCTCCTACGAGACGCTGCTGAAGACCTTCTGGGAGGCCCACGACCCGACCCAGGGCTTCCGGCAGGGCAACGACGTCGGCACCCAGTACCGCTCGGCGGTATACACCCACTCGCCGGCCCAGCAGGCCGCCGCCGAGGCCTCCCGGGACGCCTTCCAGCCCGAGCTCACCGCCCTCGGCTTCGGCGCGATCACCACCGAGATCGCCCCCGCCGCCGCCTTCTACCCGGCCGAGCCCTACCACCAGCAGTACCTCTCCGAGGCCAAGAACCCCAACGGCTACTGCGGCCTCGGCGGCACCGGCGCCTCCTGCCCGATCGGCGTCGCGAGGACCAACGGCTGAGCGACCGATGAGGGCGGTGCCGCGCGGCGGCACCGCCCTCGCGGTTCGTCCCGGGCCCGTGGCCGCCTCCGGCTCCGTGGCGGGGGGCGGGTGGGCGGCGGAGACTGATGGTGTCGGCAGGGTGGCCCGGAGGCCGCAAGGGGCGGTGGACCGGGTGGTCGCCCCCGTTCGGAGGAGATGCGCGATGGCCGGTCTTGTCCGCATGAGCCTGGACTCGCCCGAGGAGGTCCGCCCCTTCGAGGACGGCCGCGGCCAGGTGGAGTTGGTCAACCTGGAGGGCGGCGCGGTGGGCCGCGGCACCTTCGAACCCGGCTGGCAGTGGTCGAAGCACGTCAAGCCGATCGCCGGCACGGAGAGCTGCCAGGCCTCCCACATGGGGTACGTCATCTCCGGCCGGATGAAGATCGTGATGGACGACGGCCAGGAGGACGAGTTCGGCCCGGGTGACTTCATGATCTGCCCGCCGGGGCACGACGCGTGGGTGCTCGGCGACGAGGCGTTCGTGGCGATCGACTGGCAGGGCTTCGCCGACTACGCCAAGCGGTCCTGACGGGCAGAGCAGTCCCACGGAGCCCCGCCCCACCGGGCTCCGTGGGCCCCGTGGGACGCCGTCGGCCCGTCAGACGGCGCTGCCGGCCTTCCAGTCGGCCCAGCTCATGTTCCAGCCGTTCAGGCCGTTGGCCGGGTCGACCGGCCGGTCGCCGGAGTTGACCACCTCGACCACGTCCCCGACCAGGGAGTCCTTGAAGAAGACGGCGGCGTCGGTCTGCGGGTCGCCCGCACCCTTGACGTCGCGCAGGGCGATGCAGCCGTGGCTGAGGTTCTGCGCCCCGAAGGCGCTCTCGGGCGACCAGTAGTTGCCGTGGATGAAGGTGCCCGAGGTGGTGAGGCGCTGGGCGTGCGGCACGTCGGGGATGTTGTACTCGTCGCCGAGGCCGACGGTCTGGGAGTCCATCTTGGTCTGCAGGTACTGCTCGGCGATGACGAGCTTGCCGCCCCAGGTCCGGGTGGCGGGCGCGCCGCCGATGATCGGGTACGTGGCGGTGACCACGCCGTCGGTGGTGACGGTGAGTGTGTCGGCGGAGAGGTCGGCGACACTGGTGCGGCTGCGGCCGACGGTGAAGCCGACGTCCTTGGACTGCGTGCCGTAGACGCCCTTGGCGCCTTCGACGTCCTTGAGCCGCAGGCTGAGGGTGACGGCGGTGCCCTTGGCCCAGTACTCCTGCGGACGGAAGTCGAGCCGGGTGCTGGAGACCCAGTGGCCGACGATCTCGACACCGGGCCGCGCGGTGACGGTGATCGCCTCCTGGACGGCCTTCCGGTTGGTGATCGGCCGGCTGAAGTTGATCGAGACGGGCATGCCGACGCCGACGGTGGCGCCGTTCTCCGGGGTGAAGTGGCCGACGAAGGTGTTGGCGGGGGCGGCGGTGGCGAAGGCCGCGTGCGCGTCGGCCTCCAGGTCGTCCGGGTCGGTGGCGACGGCGGCCACGGTGTAGCGGGTGCCGCTGCTGAGCGGGTCGGTGGAGGCCCAGCCGAGCCGGTCGGCGGAGAGGGTGCCGGCGACCGCCCGGCCCTTCTCGTCGGTGGCGGTGACGGAGGTCAGGGTGCCCCCGGTGACGGCGACCTTGATCGGCCGGGTGAAGGGGGCCGCGGTGGCGCCGTCTGCCGGGGTGACGGTTATTCGGGCGGCCGAGGTCTTCGGGGTGTCGACCCCCTTGGTGGTGGCCGCTCCGGAGGGCGCTGCGCCGGCCTTGCCGGCCGCGTTGCCGTTCCCGCCGCCGGTGTCGCCGTTGCAGGCCGCGACCAGCAGGGCGGGGGCGGCGAGCAGGCCGCCCAGGACGCCGCGCCGGGTCCAGTTGCTGCTCCCGGCCTGCTGGTTCTCGGGTGCGGTCACGTGGTTCTCCCTGCTGCTCGGCGGGGCGCCCGGCGCCCGGTACGGATCGTGAGCACGGCACAACGGGGCGAATACACCCGTTCGGCGCACATGTTCCAGATCGTACGAGAGTACTTGCCATACCTCCATATCGGACAAAAGGCCCGGTCCGGAGGGATCCGGACCGGGCCTTGCCGCCGTGCGGCGGTGCCGCGCGGGCGCGACGAGGGCTACTCGACGCTGTACTCGTCCCAGCTCTCCTCGTCCGGGTCGAAGTCGGTGTGCGCCGACTCCCAGGTGGCCGAGGTCAGCTCGATGCCGGGGACGTCGCCGAGCAGTGCCACCGGGTCGATGAAGTGGGCGAGCGAGCCGGACGGGTCCACCTCGATGGCCTCGACGGACTGGGCGCGCTCCTCGTCGTCGAGGTACTCGTCGTTCTCGACCTGGGCAAGGGCGGCGGTCTTGAGGGCCTGCTCGTCGGTGATCTCGGCAATGAGCTCGATCTTGAGCCGTACGTAACGCGGTGCGTCCTGCGCGGGCAGGTCAGTGCTGGTCATGGCGGCGAGCCTAGGTCAGCGGGCGGGCGGACCCAAACCGGTGCGCCGGAACGCGCGCAGGCCGGTGCCGGCACGCGCGACGGTCGGCGGGGAAACACGGAAGGGCCGGCCCCCGTACCGGGGACCGGCCCTTCCGCCTCCGCCGGGACTCCCCCACCCGGGAGCCGCGGAGACGCGCCTTTCGGCGCGATGGGTGCCGCGGGGGCCGCCGCACCCTGTTGATCGGTCGGAACCGAACAGGGGCGGGACGACGGCAACCCCCGCGGGCGGGACACGGAGGGCCGGGTCAGGGCCGACCGACGTGTCCGTGGTGACTGCGGGACCGGGGAGCCGCTCCCGACCTCCGCTGTCACCATGCTCGGCGTCTTGCCGTTGACCAATACGATGCACGACCGTTGTTAACGGCCTGATGCGCCGAGGTGACGTCGGTGTACCAACTGGTGGGACGGCGCACCTTCACCCGATCGGCCCGCCGCGCCCGGTGACCGAGGGTCAGTGGCCGGCCCGGCTGGTGAGGAAGGCCAGCAGGTCCTGCCGGGTGACGATGCCCTGCGGCTTGCCCTCGACCAGCACGACCACCGCGTCGGCCTTCTCCAGCACCGTCATCAGGTTGGTCACCGACTCGCCGGAGCCGACCACCGGCAGCGGCTTGGACATCACCTTGTCGAGGCTGTCGGTCAGCTTGATCTGCTGCGAGAACAGGCCCTCCAGCAGCTCCCGCTCGACGATCGAGCCGATCACTTCGCCGGCCATCACGTCGGGGTGGCCGGCGCCCGGCGACACGATCGGCATCTGGGAGACGCCGAAGTCGCGCAGCACCTGGACGGCCTCGGCGACGGTCTCGTTGGGGTGCATGTGGACGAACTGCGGGATGCCCTCGTGCTCCAGCGCGTCCTTGCGGGCCAGCACCTCGCCGATGTGCGCCTCGTCGGTGGCGGTGGGCAGGAAGCCGTAGTCGGCCATCCAGTCGTCGTTGAAGATCTTGGAGAGGTAGCCGCGGCCGCCGTCCGGCAGCAGCACGACGACCACGTCGTCCGGACCGAGCCGCTTGGCGACCTCCAGCGCGGCGACCACGGCCATGCCGCAGGAGCCGCCGACCAGCAGGCCCTCCTCCTTGGCGAGGCGGCGGGTCATCTGGAAGGAGTCCTTGTCGGACACGGCCACGATCTCGTCCGCGACGGTGCGGTCGTAGGCGGTCGGCCAGAAGTCCTCGCCGACGCCCTCGACCAGGTAGGGGCGGCCGGTGCCGCCGGAGTACACCGAGCCCTCCGGGTCGGCGCCGACGACCTGGACCTTGCCGCCGGAGACGTCCTTGAGGTACCGGCCGGTGCCGGAGATGGTGCCGCCGGTACCGACGCCGGCGACGAAGTGGGTGATCTTCCCGTCGGTCTGCTCCCACAGCTCCGGGCCGGTGGAGTGGTAGTGCGAGGCCGGGTTGTCCGGGTTGGAGTACTGGTCCGGCTTCCAGGCGTTCGGGGTCTCGCGCACCAGCCGGTCGGAGACGTTGTAGTAGGAGTCCGGGTGCTCGGGCGCGACGGCGGTCGGGCAGACGACCACCTCGGCGCCATAGGCGCGCAGCGTGTTGATCTTGTCGGTGGACACCTTGTCAGGGCAGACGAAGATGCACTTGTAGCCCTTCTGCTGGGCCACGATCGCCAGGCCGACGCCGGTGTTGCCGGATGTGGGCTCGACGATGGTGCCGCCGGGCTTGAGCGCGCCCGAGGCCTCGGCGGCCTCGATCATGCGCAGCGCGATCCGGTCCTTCACGCTGCCGCCCGGGTTGAAGTACTCGACCTTCGCGAGCACGGTGGCGCTGATGCCCTCGGTGACCTTGTTCAGCTTCACCAGCGGCGTGTCGCCGACCAGCTCGATGATCGAATTGCTGTACCGCACGGGGGTCCTCCCGGTAGTGGCGCGTGTGACTGTGGGTGTCTAAAGGGTATGGCCACGGATGGCCGACGGCCGCCGATAGCGGCACGGCCGGGAGGGGTACTACGGGGTTACGAGGACTCTGGAAGACCGCACAAGGGGGTGCAGGATGCCAGGGGCACAGGCGTCGAGGGCCAGGGTGGCCCGCCGGATCGCGACCGCGGCGGCGTACGGCGGCGGCGGGATCGGACTGCTGGGCGTGGGGCTCGCCGGACTGCTGCTGACCGAGAGCAGGATGGCGATCCGGGCGATCGGGCTGCTGGAGGGCGATCCGCCGCGCGCGGACGGCGTGTACGGCGACGCCTTCACCGATGCCGGGACGATCGCCCCGGCCTCCGGCGAACCGCCGCTGGTGCTCGCCTTCCTCGGCGACTCGACCGCGGCGGGCCTCGGCGTGAACCGCGGCCGGGAGACCCCGGGCGCGCTGCTGGCCTCGGGCCTGGCCTCGGTGGCCGAGCGCCGGGTGCGGCTGGTGAACGTGGCCAAGTCGGGGGCGCGCTCGGAGGACCTGGTGGACCAGGCGGCGCTGGCCCTGCCGCACCGCCCGGCCCTCGCGGTGATCATGATCGGCGCCAACGACGTGACCCGGCACAGCCCGGCGGCGCAGTGCGTGCGACAGCTGGGCGATGCGGTGCGGATCCTGCGGTCGGCCGGGTGCGAGGTGGTGGTCGGCACCTGCCCGGATCTCGGCACCATCAAGCCGGTGCGGCCGCCGCTGCGCTGGGTGGCCCGGCGTCTGAGCCGACAGCTGGCCGCGGCGCAGACGATCGCGGTGGTGGAGGCCGGCGGGCGGACGGTGTCGCTGGGTTCGCTGCTCGGGCCGGAGTTCGCGACCCGGCCGGAGCTCTTCGCGGCCGACCGCTACCACCCCTCGGCGCAGGGCTACGCGACGGCGGCGATGGCGATGCTGCCCTCGCTGTGCGCGACGCTGGACCTGTGGCCCGAGGAGGAGGACGACACCTCGGGCGAGGCACCGGCCGCGCAGGCGGTGCTGCCGGTCGAGGTCGCGGCCGCGGCGGCGGCGGGCCGCTCCGGCACCGAGGTCGCGGCGGCCGGCACCGGGCCCGCGGCGCGGCGCTGGGCGCTGATGCGGCACCGGCTGCGGCTCGGCCTGCCGGGCACGCCGGAGCCCGAGGCGGCGTCGGCCAGCTCACACCCGGGATCGGGTGACGCCGGGGCTACTAAGCGGTAATTTTCCTCCCGAGTGTCATCGGGAGCCGATACGCGCCCTCAAGTGAATGCGCGCTAGCCGGCCGATCTGCGAGGAGCCCACCATGCCCGAAGCCGTCATCGTCAGCGCCGCCCGTTCGCCGATCGGCCGGGCCTTCAAGGGCTCGTTGAAGGACGTCCGCCCGGACGACCTCACCGCCCAGATCATCGGCGCCGCCCTCGCCAAGGTGCCCGAGCTCGACCCGCGGCAGATCGACGACCTGATGCTCGGCTGCGGCCTGCCCGGCGGCGAGCAGGGCCACAACCTCGGCCGGATCGTCGCGGTGCAGATGGGCATGGACTACCTGCCCGGCACCACCATCACCCGCTACTGCGCCTCCTCCCTGCAGACCACCCGCATGGCGCTGCACGCGATCAAGGCCGGCGAGGGCGACATCTTCATCTCGGCCGGCGTCGAGACCGTCTCGCGGAGCATCAACGGCACCTCGGACGGCATGCCGAACACCCCCAACCCGCTCTTCGGCGACGCCCAGGCCCGCACCGCCAAGCGCGCCGCCGAGGGCGGCGGCGAGTGGCACGACCCGCGCGAGGACGGCCTGCTGCCGGACGCCTACATCGCGATGGGCCAGACCGCGGAGAACCTGGCCGCGCTCAAGGGCATCAGCCGCGCCGAGCAGGACGAGTTCGGCGTCCGCTCGCAGAACCTCGCCGAGCAGGCCATCGCGGCCGGCTTCTGGCAGCGCGAGATCACCCCGGTCACCACCCCGGACGGCACCGTCGTCTCCCAGGACGACGGCCCGCGCGCCGGCGTCACCGTGGACGCCGTCTCCGGCCTCAAGCCGGTCTTCCGCCCCGACGGCACGGTGACCGCCGGCAACTGCTGCCCGCTGAACGACGGCGCCGCCGCCCTGGTGATCATGTCCGACACCAAGGCCCGCGAGCTGGGCATCACCCCGCTCGCCCGGGTCGTCTCCACCGGCGTCAGCGGCCTCTCCCCCGAGATCATGGGCTACGGCCCGGTCGAGGCCACCAAGCAGGCCCTGGCCCGCGCCGGCATGTCGATCGGCGACATCGACCTGGTCGAGATCAACGAGGCCTTCGCCGCCCAGGTGATCCCCTCCTACCGCGACCTCGGCATCGACATCGACCGCCTGAACGTCAACGGCGGTGCCATCGCGGTCGGCCACCCCTTCGGCATGACCGGCGCGCGCATCACCACCACCCTGATCAACTCCCTGCAGTGGCACGACAAGCAGTTCGGTCTGGAGACCATGTGCGTCGGCGGCGGCCAGGGCATGGCGATGGTGATCGAGCGGCTGAGCTGAGTCGCAGCGCAGGGTGGAGGCCGCCGACCGAGGAACGAGGGAGGCGGCATCCGCCCGGAGCGGAGGCGAAGCTCAGCGCGACCGCGGACACGAGCGGCTGAGCTGATCACGCGAGGCGAGTCCGCCCTGCGCGACACGCCGTACGAGGGGTGGGGAACCACCCGTTCGGAGTGACACTCCGTAATTGAGGGCCGGATCACACGCGAAACGTGGTCCGGCCCTCGATTTTGCATTTCCGGGGCGTTTCGTCGACGGAGCGGAATGGCTCGACTCCGCTCCGTCGACAGGTACTACCTAACAATTTGGGGACAAGAGCGGAAGTTCAGCATTAATGGGACATCCACCACTGCAGTAACCGCCCCTCATGCGGCAGTGTGGACGTGCAACCCCGTTCCACTCCTCGCAAGGAGTACATTCCGTGAGCGTCGTCTACATCTCTCTGCTGCTGATCCTGATCGTCGTCGCCACTGTCGTGCTGCTCCAGGTCCGGGCGCTCTCACGCCGGCTGGAGGAGCGGCGGACCGCACCGGCCGGCACCGCCCTCGACGAGGCGGCGATACGCCGGGCGGTCACCGAGGCGCTCGCGGCGGACCGGGAGCGGGAGATCACCGAGGCCCGGGCGTTCTGGGCCGAGCAGGAGGCGCGCGCCGCGGAGGACGCCCCGATGTTCGAGGGTCCGTTCCTGAGCGTCGGCGAGGAATGGCCGCTGTTCTTCCCGCGGCCGACCGGTCCGGAGAACGCCCCGGACAACGGGACGATGGACCCGGGATTCGGCGAGGCGCTGCGCAGCGCGCTCGAGGACATCATCAACGAGGGCGGCCCGGAGGGCGGCGTGCACCCCGGACACCCCTCGCAGGGCGGCTCGCCGGTGCCGGCCGAGGCCGGTGCGGACGCCCGCGCCCGCCGCGAGGCCGACCTGATCGCGACCGGCCTGGAGGCCGGCCTGCTGGACGCCGAGGCCGAGGCCGAGCCGGCCGTCGCGCCGGACCCGCGCCGCCACCCCTCGCACCCCGACTTCGTGCCGAGCCAGACCCCGTCCCGCGAGTGGACGGACACCCGGCTCGCCGTGCTGGCCGACGAGAAGATCGCCCTCACCGACGTCCGTCCCGGCCCGCTCGGCACGCTGGACGTGTACGCCTTCGCCGACGGCACCACGCTCTGCGTGGCCCCCGGCGACCGCGAGGCGGCCTACCGCCTGATCGACGCCGTCCAGGCCGGCGAGGACGTCCGGCTGCTCGGCGGCTCCCGGTTCTCCGGTTCGTACTCGCTGACCTTCTCCACCGACGACGACGCGGTGTACGTGCTGGCCGACCGCGTGGTCGCGAGCATCTGAGCCACCTGACGACGGGACACCGGCCGAGGGCCGGTCGTACGGCCTCCGGGCCGTGCGACCGGCCCTCGGCGTTCTCCGTGCCTCAGTTGGTGAGCCGCTCCGTCTCGCGGACGGCGGCCAGTGCGGCGGCCACGGCCTCCGGGCGGTCATGCGCGGCGATCACCAGGTCGTGCCCGGCGACGGCAAGCTGGTCGCCGACCGCGAACGGGCCGGCGTCCGGGACCTCGCGCGGCGGCTCGCCCTCCAGTTCCAGGGCGGCCGCGGCCAGGCTGCGGGCCAGCGCCAGACCGGCCCCTGCCCGGGACGGGTGGCCGGGCACCCCGGCGAGCAGCCGGCTCTGCGGCATCGAGCGGAACCGGTCCGCGAGGCGGTCGACGGCCTCGACCAGGGCGGCGGCGGACAGCGGGGGTGCTTCGGACATGCAGCGAGGGTATCGGGCACTGCCGGTCCACCCGGCCGGGCCGGGCCGCCCGGACGTGCGGCAGCCCCCGGGAGCGGTGCTTCCGGGGGCTGCGGCGCGCGGGGGCGACGGGGTCAGTCGTCGCCGCGGAGGATGGCGATCAGGCGCAGCATCTCCAGGTAGATCCAGACCAGCGACAGGGTGAGGCCGAAGGCCGCACGCCAGGCCTCCCGCTCGGGGGCGCCGTACCGGATCGCGTTCTCGATCTCGGCGAAGTCCAGCGAGAGGAAGAACGCGCCGAGGGCGATGCCGACCAGGCCGACCGCGATGCCGAGCGGGCCGGAGCGCAGGCCGAAGTCGGCGCCGAACATCGAGGCGATCATGTTGACCAGGAGCAGGCCGAGGAAGCCCATCGCGATGGCGAGGCCGATCCGGGTGTACCGGGGGGTGACCCGGATCCGGCCGCTCTTGTAGGCGATCAGCATGGCCCCGAAGACCACGGCGGTGCCGAGCACGGCCTGGACGGCGATGCCGGGCCAGATCGTGTTGAAGACCTTGGTCATCGCGCCGAGGAAGAAGCCTTCCAGGGCGGCGTAGGCGAGGATCAGCGGCGGGCTGACGCTGCGCTTGAAGGTGATGACCAGGCCGACGACGAAGGCGGCGAACGCGGCGCCGGCGGCGAAGGCGTAGCCCTCGTCGGGCAGCGCGAACCAGGCGACGGCGCCGGCGCCGACCAGGGCGAGCAGGGTGAGCGTCGTCCGGGCGACCACGTCGTCCATGGTCATCCGGCCGGTCTGCGCCGGGCCCGCGGACGGGGCCCGGTACATCTCGACGAGCTGGTCGTCCGTCAGCTGGGCGCCCTCGGGACGCGCGTACGGGTTGGCGCCGTAGGGGTTGGCCGCGTAGGGGTTGTTGGCGTACGGGTCGGCGGCGTGGGGCTGCCGGGTGGTGTCGAACCCCGCGTATCCGGCCTCGCGGGTGAAGGACCCCTCCCGCGAGAAGACCGGGTTGCTGCTTCTCATCTCATTCCCTCCGGGGCGGCACGGCGCTGCCCACGGGACCAGGGTAATGGTTTGGCAAAGGAATGCGCGTACGCCGTAAGGAGGATCTCCTGCGGCGCCGAGGTGGCGCTGGTGCCCGGGGCCGGACTCGAACCGGCACGGCCTCGCGGCCAAGCAGTTTTAAGCTGCCCGTGTCTGCGTTCCACCACCCGGGCGTGAACCGCGCGCCCTCGTGCGGGCTGCCCCCGAGCCTAGTCGCCGAGGTCCCGGTTTCGCATGTTCCGACCCCCGGAAGTTGTCATGTTTCCTTGCCATCTGACGAACAGTCCGTGATTCGGCCATCGGCGCAGCGATATCCGGCCACCGGCCCTCAGGGTCGGTGTCATACCGCAGGAGGAGAACGGTGACCTCCGGATACGTCTGGCGGTGGTGGGTGCAACCGTTCGACGGGGCGACAGATTCCATGATCACGCACGGGAGGATCGAGTGGACGAGCCCGTACCCTCCCGACAGGAGTCCCCCGTGACCACGACGACCGCACCCGCCGCCCGCACCGGCCAGGCGGCCGCCCGCGCCACCGGTCTGAGCAAGGTCTACGGGGAGGGCGAGACCCGCGTGGTCGCCCTCGACGGCGTGAGCGTGGCCTTCGGGCAGGGCGAGTTCACCGCGATCATGGGCCCCTCCGGCTCCGGCAAGTCGACCCTGATGCACTGCATGGCGGGCCTCGACACGGTCTCCTCGGGCTCCGCCACGATCGGCGGGACGGAGCTCGTCGGGCTGCGCGACAAGCAGCTGACCAAGCTCCGCCGGGACAAGATCGGCTTCATCTTCCAGGCGTTCAACCTGCTGCCCACGCTGACCGCGCTGGAGAACATCACCCTGCCGATGGACATCGCCGGCACCAAGGCGGACCGTCAGTGGCTGGACCGCGTGGTCGACACCGTCGGCCTCTCCGGCCGGCTCTCGCACCGTCCGTCCCAGCTCTCCGGCGGCCAGCAGCAGCGCGTGGCCTGCGCCCGCGCCCTGGCCTCCAAGCCGGAGATCATCTTCGCCGACGAGCCGACCGGCAACCTCGACTCCCGCTCCGGCGCGGAGATCCTCTCCTTCCTGCGCAACTCGGTGCGCGAGCTCGGCCAGACGGTCGTGATGGTGACGCACGACCCGGTCGCGGCCTCGTACGCCGACCGCGTGGTGTTCCTCGCCGACGGCCGGATCGTCGACGAGCTGACCGCCCCGACCGCCGACTCCGTCCTGGACCGCATGCGCCGCTTCGACGCCAAGGGCCGCACCAGCTGACACGGCGTCCGCCGCCCGCCCGCACCCACACCTCCAGGACTCACACAGCCATGTACCGCACCGCACTGCGCAACGTGCTGGCCCACAAGGGCCGACTGCTGATGACGGCGCTCGCCGTCCTGCTCGGCACGGCCTTCGTGGCCGGCACCATGGTCTTCTCCGACACGCTCGGCGAGGCCATGAAGAACAGCCTCTCCAAGAGCTACTCGGACATCTCCGTCCTGGTCACCGACCCGGTGGCGGACTCCCCCTTCCGTGCCAAGGACCGCAGCGGCCCCAACCGGGGCAAGCTGACCGACGACACCGTCGCGAAGATCGCCGCGCTGCCCGGCACCGAGCGGGCCCGCGGCAACGTCAGCGGCTTCGTCGGAGTGGCCGACCGCAAGGGCGACCTGATCGGCCAGGGCTGGAGCTCCCGCGGCGGCAACTTCGCCCCGGACGCCTCCGGCAAGGACCCGCGCTACCCGATGGCCGAGGGTCGCGGCCCGCAGGCCGAGCGGGAGATCGCGCTCGACCGCCGCACCGCCGACAAGGGCGGCTACCACCTGGGCGACACCGTCCGGATCGCCTCCGACGGCCCGGCCACCGAGCGCACCCTGGTCGGCGTCTTCACCACCGACGACCCCGAGGTCGAGTCCGGCGGCACGCTGACCCTCTTCGACCGGGCCACCGCGCAGAAGCTGCTCCTCGCGCCCGGCCAGTACAGCACCGTCGCGGTCACCGCGAAGCCCGGCACCTCGCAGGACGAGCTGCTGCAGAAGATCACCGCCGTGCTGCCCGGCAAGGACCAGATGCAGGCCGAGACCGGCCAGGAGCTGACCGACCGCCAGACCAGGATGATCGCCGACGGCACCACGGGCATGAAGACGGCGCTGCTCGCCTTCGCCGGCATCTCGCTCTTCGTCGGCATCTTCATCATCGCCAACACCTTCACCATGCTGGTCGCCCAGCGCACCCGTGAGCTGGCACTGCTGCGCGCGGTCGGCGCCGGCCGCGGCCAGGTGACCCGCTCGGTGCTGATCGAGGCGCTGCTGATCGGCGTCATCGCCTCGGCGGCCGGCCTCGCCACCGGCATCGGGATCGGCGCCGGCATGCGGGCGGTGCTCGACGCGCTGGACGCGGGCCTGCCGGCCGGCCCCCTGGTGGTCGCGCCCGCGACGGTGGTGGTCTCGCTGGTGGTCGGCGTCGTGGTGACGACGCTCTCCGCGCTGCTTCCCGCCGTCCGCGCCTCGCGGATCGCCCCGGTGGCCGCGATGAGCAGCGGCGACCAGCCCGCCGCGCAGAAGAGCCTGATCGTCCGGAACATCATCGGCGGTCTGATCGCGGCCGGCGGCCTCGGCCTGGTGGCGCTCGGCGCCGCGTCCGGCAACTCCTCCGGCCGGGTGCCGGTGGCGGCCGGCGCGGGCCTCGCCCTGATCGGCATCTTCATCCTGCTGCCGCTGCTGTCCCGCCCGGTGATCGCGCTGGTCGGCCCGCTGCTGCGGGCCTCCGCGGGCACCGCCGGCCGGCTGGCCCAGCAGAACGCGGTGCGCAACCCGCGCCGCACCGCCGCCACCGCGGCCGCGCTCACCATCGGCCTCTCCCTGGTCAGCTCGCTGACGGTGCTGGGCGCCTCGGTCGGCGACGCCGTCGACCGGTCGGTCACCAGCAGCATGACGGCGGACTACAGCATCAAGACCGCCAACGGCATCTCGCCGGACCCGAAGCTGGCCACCGCGGTCGCCAAGGTCCCCGGGGTCGCCGCAGTCAGCCCGATGTCGGACGTCTACTGGAAGCTCGGCGGCTCCCAGCGGGCGATCAGCGGCGTCGACGCCGCCGCGGTCGACAAGGTGGTCGCGCTCACCCTGGACAGCGGCTCCACGGCCGCGCTGGGCCAGGGGCAGGTCCTCGTCCAGGCGGAGACGGCGAAGAGCAACAACTGGGCGGTCGGCTCGGTGCTGCCGGTCGAGTACCCGGACGGCAGCACCGCCCAGGTCACCGTCGGCGGCGTCTTCAAGAAGAACGAGCTGCTCTCCCCGGTCGTGATGGCCAACACCGAGGTCTTCAAGCACAGCGAGGACCCGTACGTCACCCAGATCCTGGTGAAGGCCGCCGACGGCCCCAACGACGGCCTGCGCAAGGCCATCAAGGACGCCACCGGCAGCAACCCGGTGATCGACGTGAAGACCAAGCAGGACATCCGCGACGAGTTCAGCAAGATCATCACCTTTATGCTGAACCTGATGTACGGCCTGCTGGCGATGTCGGTGCTGGTGGCGGTGCTCGGCGTGGTGAACACGCTGGCGATGTCGGTCTTCGAGCGCAAGCGGGAGATCGGCATGCTGCGGGCGATCGGCCTGGACCGCCGGGGCGTCAAGCGGATGGTCCGCCTGGAGTCCGTGGTGATCTCGATGTTCGGCGCGGTGATCGGCGTCCTGCTCGGCTGCTTCCTGGCCTGGGCGGTCAACGGCACCCTGGAGTCCAGCCTGCCGGGCCTCACCACGGTCCTCCCCTACGGCAAGCTGCTGGTCTTCCTGGCGCTGGCCGGGCTGGTGGGCATGGTGGCGGCCATCTGGCCGGCCCGCCGGGCCGCCCGCCTGGACATCCTGGGCGCCATCAAGACGGACTGACGCACCGTCCGCAGGGCCCCCGGCACCCCGTCGGTGCCGGGGGCCCTGCGGTGTTCCCGGGGCCTTTGGAGGAGCCCGGACGCCTCCCCGGAGCGGCTTGCCCCGGGCCGCCCCGCAGGCCTCACGGACGGCCCCGGGCACGCCGAAGGCCCCCGCCCGGTTACGGCGGGGGCCTTCGGTCACTTCTGTACTCCGCCCGGCTCGCACGGCCGGCTGAGCACCACGGAGGTCGTGGTCCGGCGACGTTGCCGGGCGGAGGGCCTCCGACTCATCCCCGACCTGCTCGGCCGGGGCCACAGTCGCTTACTTGCTGGCCGCCAGCTCCTTCTCGGCGGCCGGCTTCGCCTGGGCCGGGATCGGCTTGGCGGGGCCGGCGGCCTCCTGGAACGCCTCGAACGGCTTCTCCATCTCGGCGAGGCCGACGGTCTCGCGCTTGAGGAACATCGCGAGGGTCCAGTCGGTGAACACGCGGATCTTGCGGTTCATGGTCGGCACCCGGCTGCCGTGGTACAGGCGGTGGAACCACCAGGCCGGACGGCCCTTCAGCTTGTACTTGCCGAAGAGGATCGCCACGCCCTTGTGCAGGCCGAGACCGGCGACCGCACCGAGGTTCTTGTGCTTGTACTCCTTCTGCGGGAAGCCCCGCATGCCGGAGACCACGTTGTCGGCGAGGACGAGCGCCTGACGCACCGCGTGCTGGGCGTTCGGCGGGCACCAGGCACCCTCGCCGACGGCGAGGTCCGGCACCTGGGCGTTGTCGCCGGCGGACCAGACGTAGTCGAAGCCCTGGACCTGCAGGGTCGGCGCGGTGTCCACGTGGCCGCGCGGGCCGAGCGGGAGGCCGAAGTTGGCCAGCACCGGGTTCGGCTTGACGCCGGCCGTCCAGACGATGGTGGAGGCGTCGGCCTCGACACCGTTCTTCAGGACGACGTGCTGGTCGACGCAGGAGTCCATCGAGGTCTCGATGTAGATCTCGATGTTGCGCTCTTCGAGCTTCTCCTTGGTCCACAGACCGAGGTCCGGGCCCATCTCCGGGAGGATGCGGTTGGCCGCCTCGACCAGGATGAAGCGCATGTCGTCGCGGCTGACGGTCTTGTAGATCTTGGCCGCGTCGCGCGCCATGTCCTCGATCTCGGCGATCGTCTCGACACCGGCGAAGCCGCCGCCGACGACCACGAAGGTCAGCGCCTTGCGGCGGACGTCCGCGTCGGTGGTGGACTCGGCCTTGTCGAGCTGCGCCATGACGTGGTTGCGGAGGCTGATCGCCTCCTCGACCGTCTTCATGCCGATGCCGTGCTCGGCGAGACCCGGGATCGGGAAGGTGCGCGAGACCGAGCCGGTGGCGACGACCAGGTAGTCGAAGGGCAGCTCGTACGAGTCGCCGGCCGCGGGCTGGATGGTGGCGACCTTGCGGGCGTGGTCCACACCGGTGACCGCACCGGTGAGCACCTCCGCCTTCTTGAGGGCGCTGCGCAGCGGCGCGACGAGGTTGCGGGGCGCGACGTTGCCGCCGGCCGCCTCGGGAAGGAAGGGCAGGTACGTCATGTACGACCGCGGGTCGACGACCGTGACGGTCGCTTCGCCGTAACGCATCTTCTTGAGGATGCGCATCGCGGCATACAGGCCGACGTAACCACCGCCGACAATGAGGATGCGAGGACGCTCCGTGGTGCTCATATCGGAAAGTATCCACCCCCATCTGACGGGCACTTCGTGAGGCCCGTCACAAGCCTCTGGACACCCTCTGCTACACTGCGCGCCCGCATTTCGGGGGTGTGGCCGTCCGTTCACGGCGGCGGGGGGTGCGGGGTGAGCCGGTGGGCGGTCACGGCCCTGCTGAGCAGCAACGATCCCGGTGGCACCGGAGTTCCCGCGTGAAATTTCGAATCCATCGCCCATCGGCGAGCCCTGCCTGCGATCCGCTGGTCGAACACGGAGGGCGACCTTCGGTCCCACATAACGGACGGAGCGGACACCGGAGTGCGTCGAAAGGCTGGTCGGCCATGTGAAGAAATTCACGAAGGTTCTGGCGACACGCCGCGCAGCGGGCGGCCCCGGGCGCCTGCCGGGTGGCATCTCGGCGCTCCGGGGCCGCTCGGGTAAGCCCCCGCATGCCTCAGCGGGCAATACTCCAGGCGATGCCGTCGAGGATGTCGTGCTCGCTGACGACCACCTCGGCGGCGCCGGTGCGCTCCATGATCTCCAGCAGCACCAGGGCGCCGGCGCCGATCACGTCGGCGCGGCCCGGGTGCATCACCGGGATCGCCGCCCGCTCGGCGTGGGTGGAGTGCAGCAGCCGGGTCGCGGTCTCGCGGACCTGCTCGACGCCCAGCCGGGCGTGGTGGATCTTCGCGGAGTCGTACTCCGGGAGGCCGAGGACGATGCCGGCCACAGTGGTGACGGTGCCGGCCAGGCCGACCAGGGTGGCCGCCTCGGTGAGCGGCACCGCCTCGGCGGCGGTGTCCAGCGCGGAGAGGATGTCGGCCTTGGCCCGGGCGATCTGATCCTCGGTCGGCAGTTCGGCGCCGCCGAAGTGCCGCTCGGTCATCCGGACGCAGCCGATGTCGACCGAGCGGGCGGCCTGCACCTCCTCGCCGCCGAGCACGAACTCGGTGGAGCCGCCGCCGAGGTCGAAGACCAGGTACGGCGGCTTGAGGGAGCCGCCGGTGAGCTCCTTGGTGGCACCGGTGAAGGAGAGCCGGGCCTCCTCGTCGCCGCTGACCACCTCGGGGGTGACGCCGAGGATGCCGCGCACGCCCTCGGTGAACTCGGCGGCGTTCTCGGCGTCCCGGGAGGCGCTGGTGGCGACGAAGCGGATCCGCTCCGGGCCGACGCCGTGCGCCGCGATGATCTCCGCGTACTCGCGGCAGGCGGCGAAGGTGCGCTCCAGGGCGTCCGGGTGGAGTCGGCCGGTGGAGTCGACGCCCTGGCCGAGCCGGTTGATGATCATCCGACGGTCGAGGTCGGCGATCTCCCCGGTGGCCGGGTCGAGGTCGGCGATCAGCAGCCGGATCGAGTTGGTGCCGCAGTCGATCGCGGCGACCCGGGTGACGGTCACTGGCCCTCCTCCTCGGCGCGGGCGCGCTTGGCCGCGCGCTCCGCCGTCTTCTGCTCCTTGGCCGCGATGACCGCGGCGTGGTCCTGGTCCTTGGCCCGGTTGCGGACGACCCGCTCGCCGGCCGCCTCGACCTCGGCCGGGGAGACGCACGGGCCCTTGGCCCACCAGTCCTCCAGCATGCCGATGGCCTCGTCGCCGAGCGGGTTGACGCCCGGGCCGGCCGCCAGCGAGTGGCCGACCAGCACGTGCAGGCACTTGACCCGGTCGGGCATGCCGCCGGCGCTCGGGAAGCCCTCCAGCACCTCGATGGCGTCGCGGCGGGCGATGTAGTCCTCGTGGGCCGCGCGGTAGGCGGCGGCGAGCTCCGGATCCTCGGCGAGGCGGGCGCTCTGATCCTTCATCACGCCGTCGGCCTCCAGGGTGCCGATCAACGAGGCCGCCTTGGGGCAGGTCAGGTAGTAGAGCGTCGGGAAGGGCGTGCCGTCGGGCAGCCGGGGTGCCGTCTCGACCACGTCGGGGTTGCCGCAGGGGCAGCGGTGGGCCACCCCGCGCAGCCCGCGCGGGACCCGGCCGAGCTGGGCGGCGATGGCGGCGACGTCGGCGTCCGACACGGTGCCGTCGGTGGCGGGGTGCTGTTCAGAGGTCATGGCGTGCTGTCTTCGTGAGGAGCGGGCGTCGAATCGGCCAGGTCGACCGACTCGAGGACGGTGGTGTACCAGGGCTTGGCCGCCCTGACCGGGCCGGTGGGCAGCGCGTCGGCGGAGGCCGGGCCGGGGG
The DNA here is from genome assembly GCF_025655475.1 of Kitasatospora sp. DSM 101779. GTDB lineage: Bacteria > Actinomycetota > Actinomycetes > Streptomycetales > Streptomycetaceae > Kitasatospora. The sequence goes on from NZ_JAHTIK010000001.1 coordinate 3,534,077, forward strand.
GCGCGGAGGGGTCGACCGAGACGAACGGAGTCTCGCCGGGCATCGCGAAGTGCAGCCGCTCGCGGGCCTGGGCCTTCACGTACTCCGGGTCCTGCCAGCGGGCCTTCGCCCGCCGGAGCTCGTCGACCTGCTGCCGGGCGTTCTCCGCCCGGGCCCGCTGGTCGGCGATCTCCGAGCGCTGCGTCAGGAACTGCCGGGTGGGGTAGGCGAGTATCGCCACCAGCGAGCACAGGACGAGCACGAGCACGGTCGCGCGGCTGGTGAAGCGCGGACGCCCCGCCAGTCCCGGGATCTTCCACATCGCTCGTACCCCTCCTGCTCACGCCGGTGCCCCGGCCCCCACCCTACGGGGTGGTTGCCGGGGCACCGGTCCAGCGGCCGTGTGTCAGCCCGCGGGTGTCAGCCCTCAGCCCTCGTACTTGTAGCGGGGGAAGGCCCCCCGGCCGGCGTACTCGGCGGCGTCGTCGAGGATCTCCTCGATGCGCAGCAGCTGGTTGTACTTGGCGACGCGCTCGGAGCGGGCCGGGGCGCCGGTCTTGATCTGGCCGCAGTTGGTGGCGACGGCGAGGTCGGCGATGGTGACGTCCTCGGTCTCGCCGGAGCGGTGCGACATCATGCAGCGGTAGCCGTTGCGCTGGGCCAGCTCGACGGCGTCCAGGGTCTCGGTGAGCGAGCCGATCTGGTTGACCTTCACCAGCAGCGCGTTGGCGGTGCCGGTCTCGATGCCGCGGCGCAGGCGCTCCGGGTTGGTGACGAACAGGTCGTCGCCGACCAGCTGGACCTTGTCGCCCAGCTTGTCGGTCATGGCCTTCCAGCCGTCCCAGTCCGACTCGTCCAGCGGGTCCTCGATGGAGACCAGCGGGTACGCGGCGACCAGCTCGGCGTAGTAGTCGATGAGCTCGGCGGAGGAGATCGCCTTGCCCTCGAAGGTGTAGGCGCCGTCCTTGTGGAACTCGGAGGAGGCGACGTCCAGGGCGAGCGCGACGTCCTTGCCCGGGGTGTAGCCGGCCTTCTTGATGGCCTCGACGATCAGGTCGAGCGCCTCGCGGTTGGAGTCCAGGTTCGGCGCGAAGCCGCCCTCGTCGCCGAGGCCGGTGGACAGGCCGCGCTCCTTCAGCACGCCCTTGAGGGTGTGGTAGACCTCGACGCCCCAGCGGACGGCCTCGGAGAAGGACTCCGCGCCGATCGGGGCGATCATGAACTCCTGGATGTCGACGTTGGAGTCCGCGTGGGAGCCGCCGTTGAGGATGTTCATCATCGGGACGGGCAGGACGTGGGCGTTCGGGCCGCCGAGGTAGCGGAACAGCGGCAGGTCGCTGGCCTCGGAGGCGGCGTGCGCGACGGCGAGGGAGACGCCGAGGATCGCGTTGGCGCCGAGCGAGGACTTGTCCGGGGTGGCGTCCAGGTCGAGCATGGCCTGGTCGATCAGGCGCTGCTCGGTGGCGTCGTAGCCGACCAGCTCGGGGCCGATCTGCTCGATGACGGCGAGGACGGCCTTCTCCACGCCCTTGCCGAAGTAGCGGTTCTTGTCGCCGTCACGAAGCTCCAGGGCCTCGAAGGCACCGGTGGAGGCACCGGACGGGACAGCGGCACGACCGGTGCTGCCGTCGTCGAGGCCGACCTCGACCTCGACCGTGGGGTTGCCGCGGGAGTCGAGGATTTCGCGGGCTACGACGACATCAATGGACGGCACGAGGCATCTCCTAGCGGAAGCGGATGAGGGTCGTTACGACCAGAGCCTAACCGCACGGGCCCGCCGGGCCGTGCCGCGCATGGCCCTGTCTCACCGTGTGACCGGACTACTCGCCGGTAGTTCACCTGAAGGACCACAGAACCGGCCGTCCGCCCGCGGGTGTCGCCCCACGGGCGGACGGATCGTTCGTACCGTGCCGGCCCGTCAGGCCAGGCGCAGCTGCTGGCCGGGCAGGATCAGGTCCGGATCGGCGCCGACGACCTGCCGGTTGTTCGCGTACAGCTGCTCCCAGCCGCCGGGCAGCTCGTGCGCGGCGGCGATGCCGGACAGCGTGTCGCCGGCCTGCACGGTGTACGGCTCGCGGCCGAGGGCGGGCACCGGGACGGCCTGCAGGGTGCGCTCGCCGTCGTCGGCGGCGGCCCCGTCATCGTCGGCGACCCCGTCGTCACCGCCGGCCGGCTCGGTGGGCACGGGCGGCAGATGGCGCTGGTAGATCTCCTCGTGCGCCGTCCAGTACCACTGGTCGTCCTTCTGGTACCAGTACACGCCGGAGTCGGCGTCGAAGCCGCCGCGGCCGGGGAACCGGGGCGCCGGAGACGAGGGGGCCGACGGACCCGGGCCCTGCCCGGTGCCGCTGCGCGTCCCGCCGGTACTCGCGGCGGACGCGCGGGTCAGGCCGGCGCGTTTGGAACACACCGGCCACGCGCCGGGCCCCTGGGAGGCCAGCACCTTCTCGGCGACGGCGATCTGTTCGGCCTTGCTCGCCTGGTGGGCGAGCGGGGCGTACCGGGCGCCGCCGTACCCCTTCCAGGTGCGGGCGGTGAACTGCAGTCCTCCGTAGAACCCGTTGCCGGTGTTGATCTTCCAGTTGCCGCCGCTCTCGCACTGGGCGACCTTGTCCCAGATCGAGACCGGGGCGGCATGGGCTCCGCCCGCGGTGAGCAGCGGCAGGGCGAGGCCGACTCCGGTGACACCCGCGACGGCGACCGCCTTCTCGGCGGACGTCCTGCGGCGGTGGCGGCCAGGTCCGGTGAAGAGCATGGGTTGTCCCTCTCCGAACGCCTGCGAGGTGAGCTGTCGGGTTCGGACCGGGAGGCTTGGCCCGGCCGCGGCCGCAGGAGGGGCCCTGCTGACGCGGCTTCACCCCTAGCCGTGGGGACGGCGACGAACGTGGTTCCCCCGCCCCTGTCCTTGGTCTCGGTCGTGAGGCCCGGGCACGGCGGACAGGATTCGGCGTTGCCGTGCCGGGGTCCGCTGCTGCGGACTGTTCGGGAGAGTAAGCAGATCGAACGAGCGATCACAAGCTCATATCGCGGGTATCACGGAGGAATTACGGAGAACCGATTATCGCGCACGAACGATGCAGGTGAGCCCTGATTGACGAGTGTTCAGATCCGGCCGATTTCGATCGGTACGACACACCGTCAGACCGTGTCGCGCCGCCCGGACGGCCCCACCGGGGTGAAGGTGACCGGCAGCTCGCGCAGCCCCCGCATGATGAGGCCGCCGCGCCAGCGCAGGTCGGCCGGGTCCGCGTCGAGAGCGAGGTCCGGCAGCCGGGTCAGCAGGGTCGCCAGCGCCGTCCGGCCCTCGAGCCGGGCCAGCGGGGCGCCGATGCAGTAGTGGATGCCGTGGCCGAAGCCCAGGTGCGGGTTGTCGGTGCGGGCGAGGTCGAGGGTGTTCTCGTCCGGGAACCGGGCCGGGTCGCGGTCGGCCGCCGCCAGCACCACCAGCACCGGGTCGCCGACCGGGATATCCACCCCGCCGATCGCCAGCGGCCGGGTGGCGAACCGCCAGGTGGCCAGCTCCACCGGGCCGTCGTAGCGCAGCAGCTCCTCGATCCCGGTCTCCAGCAGGCCGCTCTCGCCGCGCGCCACCGACTCCTGCAGCAGCGCCCGCTGCCCGGGGTTGCGCAGCAGCGCGTACAAGCCGTTGCCGATCAGGTTGACGGTGGTCTCGAAGCCGGCGAACAGCAGGATGAAGGCCATCGCCGCGGCCTCGTTCTCGGTGAGGTGCTCGCCGTGGTCGCTTGCCCGGATCAGCCCGGAGATCAGGTCGTCGCCGAGGTCGGCCCGCTTGCGGTGGATGAGCTCCGCCAGGTAGCTGCGCATCCGCTTCACGGCCCGGCCGACGCCGCCGCGCTGCCCGCCGGGGTGCCCCGGCTTTGTGTGTCGCAGCATCATCCCGGCCCAGTCCCGGAAGTCGTCCTGGTCCTCGGGCGGCACGCCGAGCAGGTCGCAGATCGCGTAGATCGGCAGCGGGAAGGCGAACTCGTGGATCAGGTCGGCCGTACCGCGCCCGGCGAATTCGTCGATCAGCCGGTCGGTGAGCTGCTGCACCCGCGGCTCGAACTCCGCCACCCGGCGCGGGGTGAACGCCTTGGAGACCAGCCGGCGCAGCCGGGTGTGGTCCGGCGGGTCGATGTTCAGCAGGTGGGTCATCAGGTCGGCCTGCCGCTCGCCCGGGATGCCGACCCGGCCGGAGCGGTGCGCCTGCTCGCTGTGGTGCACCGGGTTCTTGGAGAGCCGGGAGTCCGCGAGGGCCTGCCGGGCGTCCGCATACCGGGTCACCAGCCAGGCGTCCACCCCGCTGGGCAGCGTGGTGCGGTGCACCGGCGCGTGCTCGCGCAGCCAGGCGTACGCGGGGTAGGGGTCGGCGGCGAACTCCCAGGTGAAGAGTTCGGGTCGGTCGTCGGGTCGGGGGGTCTCCGGCATGCCCCGACCGTATCCGCTGGCGGGCGCCCCTCGGACCGGCCCGCTCCGGCCGCCGGGACGCCGCGCGGAGGGGCCGTGCACAGCGGCCGTGCGGGACGGCCGGATCCGATCGGCCCGGACGGGCGTGAGCCTGGTCACCTGGGGGGTAATCCCTGTTGCGGAGGGTCGCGAGGTGCCTACGATCCTCCGATAACCGTGAGGGCGGACGTGCGGAGCCGCCCGCGGGGTGTCGTGCTCAGAGAGGAGCAGGCCGTGCGAGTAGCCGGGGCAGTGGTCGTCATCGCCGTACTCAGCGGGGGCGAGGGGGCGGATCTGGCCCGCCGCTTCGCCGCCGCGGGCGCCGCCGGCATGCTCGTCGCCGATCTGCGCCCGGGCGTCGCGGAGGACCTCGCCACCGAGCTCGACCGCCCCGGCTGCCCGGTCGTCGGCGTCAGCGGCGACGTCCACCAGCCCAGCGACGTCGCCGCCCTGGTCGACACGGCGAGCAAGCACCTCGGCCGGATCGACCTCTTCGCCGTCGCCGGTCCGCACGGCGAGCGGATCGTCTCCTTCGCCGACCTCGACGACAACCTCGCCCCGCTGGCCGAACTGCTCGCGCTGGTCGGCGAGGCGATCAGCGAGGTCGTCCCGCCGCAGCGTCAGTCCGACAGCCCCTCGGCCGTCCGCACGGCCGTCCGGTAGCGCCGCGCCGCCCCGCGCAGCGCCGCGTCGACGTCCACGTCGGCGTCGTAGGCGCGCTGCGCCACCGCCAGCAGCAGCTCACCGGCGTTCTCGGCGGTCAGCTCCTGCGGCAGCTCGTACGGGGCGTCCGGCACGGCGGTGAAGCCGGCCCGGCGCACCCGGGACACCAGCTTCGCCGCGTACGCCAGTGCGGGCAGGCCCGCCGGGACGCCGTCGAGCACCGACTCGCGCTGCTTCTCGGCGGCCTTGAGCTGCTCCCAGTTGGCCTCGACCTGCGCGGAGCCGGTCGCCTCCACGTCGCCGAAGACGTGCGGGTGGCGGTACATGAGCTTCTCGACGATGTCGCCGGCCACGTCGTCGACGGAGAACGGGTCCTCCGGGTGCTCCTCGGCGATCCGCGCATGGAAGAAGACCTGCAGCAGGACGTCGCCGAGCTCCTCGCGCAGCGTCTCCCGGTCGCCCTCCTCGATCGCCTCGACGAGCTCGTACGCCTCCTCGACCAGGTACTTCACCAGCGACTCGTGGGTCTGCTCGGCGTCCCAGGGGCAGCCGCCGGGCGAGCGCAGCCGGTCCATCACCGAGGCCAGGTCGAGCAGCCGCGCCCCCGGCAGGTCGTACGAGCCGGGCAGCAGCTCGATCTCGGGGGCGCTGCCCGCCTCCTCCACCGCGAGCCGGGCCAGGGCGTCGGTGAGGCCCGGGTCGCCGTCCGGGCTGCCCAGCCAGACCACCGGGGCGGCCTCGGTCAGCATCCGGGCGAGCGCCGGGGCGGACGTCCGCTCGACCGTCTCCACCTCGACGCCGGCCTGCCGCAGCGCCGGCAGCTGCGGGTGCTCCGGGTCGGCGGCCAGCACCCGGCTGGCCGAGCGCAGGGCCTCCCAGGCCGGCCAGGACAGCAGGCCGGGGGCGACCCGGTGGGTGGTGGTCAGCAGGATCAGCTTCGGAGTCTCCACACCCCGAACCTACCGTCCCGCGGCGGGGCCCCGGGGCGTCCCCGTGGCGTCGCGGTCGGGCCGGTCAGGCGGACGGCGCGCGCTGCGGCAGCCAGTCGGTGGTGCTGTCGACCAGGGCGATCTTCTGTGGGTCCCAGCGGCCGTAGCGGGGGTTGACGTCGACCTTGAGCTCCCGGCCGGCGTCGGCGAGGGCCTTGCGGACCACGGTGTCGCCCTGCTCGGTCCGGGCGTCCTGACCGGCTGCCGAGGCGATCTTCTTGATGCCGATCTGCTGCCGGTAGAAGCCGGGGACGTCGGCGGGGGCGACGCCCTGGCGGAGCAGCAGCTGGCGCTCCAGCGCCGCGTCGCCGCCGAGCATCTGGGCGTCGGTCTGCCGGGCCCGGGCGATCTCGCCCTCGGAGACGGTCAGGCCGCGGTCGGCGAGGGCACGGGCGATCACCCGGTCGAGGACGAGCTCGGCGACCGTCCGCCGGACCAGCCCGGCCTGCTCGGTGCCGGTGCCGCCCGGGGCGGCCGCGGCCGTCGCATCGCGCAGTGCGCCGACCTTGGCCTGCACCGAGGCGATCTCGATCCGCTCGCCGCCGACCACGGCCGCGGCGCCCTGGTGGGCCGGCGAGCCGCCGCACGCGGTCAGCACGGCGGCCGCGAGCAGGATCCCGGCGGCCGTCCGGGCCGGGCGGGGGACGGAGCGGGTGCGGATCACGTGGTGCCTCCCGTGCGGTGGGTGGGGCTGTGCGGGTCCGGTGCGTGGGGCGCGGCCGGCGCCCGGTGGTTCTCCTGACTGGAGTGAACAATAGGGAGCCGTCCGCGCGTTGCCCAGACCCCCGCCGCCGGGACGGGCGTGCGGGCCCGTCCGGGCTCAGCCGCCGGCGGCGTACGGGTTGCCGGGCACCGGGGTCGGCGGCGGCGCGGCCGGGACGAACAGCCG
>NZ_JAHTIK010000001.1:3541067-3569637 GCF_025655475.1 Kitasatospora sp. DSM 101779
GCCGGGCCCCGGGGGCGGCGGCGGCGCGGCCGGGACGAACCGCCGCGGGCCGGGCGGCGCGGCACTCGGCGGCGGGCCGGCCACCGGGCGGGTCGTGCCGGGCAGCGGGGTCGCGGTGCGCAGGGCGCCGATCCGGTCGAGCAGCGCCCGCAGCCGGCGGACGTCGGCGTGGTGCGGTCCGCGGCGGCGCTCGGTGTCCAGCAGGAGTTCGAGCAGGGTGTGCCAGGCGCCGTCGTGGTCCCCGGCCGCGGTGAGCAGCCGGCCGGTCCGCTCGCGGACCTCCAGCGCCCGGTCGGAGTCGGGCGGCAGGGCGGCCGTGAGCTCCCGGTACTCGGCCAGCGCCTCGCGGGTGCGGCCGAGGTGCTCCAGGCACTCGGCACCGCGCTGCCGGTGGTCGAGCGCGGTGGGGTCGTAGGGGCCGCGCTCGGCGGCGGTCGCGGCGGCCAGCAGCCGGTACTCGGCGAGCGCCTCCTCGGCGCGCCCCTCCTGCAGCAGGGTGCGCGCCCGGATGGTTCGGACGGTGTGCAGCAGCGGGGCGCCGTCGCCGTGGGCGGCGGCGATCCTGGGCAGCAGCCCGGCGGCGAGGTCGACGACCTCGGTGTGCCGGTGCGCGGCGACCAGGTCGGAGAGCCGGGCGCAGGCGGCGGTGAGGTCGTCGTCCGGGTCGGCGCTGCGCGGCGGGACGGCCGCCATCAGGACGGGGGCCGGATCGGCCGGGGGCGCCGGGGCCGGCAGGGAGAGCCGCGCGGGGGCGGGCGCCGCGGTGCGGGCGGGGGCCGGGTGGTGCGGGTGGCGGTAGGGGCGGGCCGGGTCGGGCAGCGGGCCGTAGGGCCACTGCGGCTCGCCGGACGGGCCGGGCAGCAGCGGCAGCAGGACCGCGTGGACCTGCTGGGCGTCGGCGGGGCGATCGGCGGGCTGTTTGGCGAGCAGCGCGAGGACGAGCCGTTCCAGGGCGGCCGGGACGTCGGGGCGCAGCTCGCGCAGCGGGGGCGGCGGCTCGTCGACGTGCCGGCGCAGCACGCCGAGGGCGGTCGGGGCGGTGAACGGGGCGTCGCCGGTGAGCATCTCGTGCAGCAGGCAGCCGAGGGCGTAGAGGTCGCTGCGCGGGTCGACGCCGGCGGCGAGGGCCTGTTCGGGGGCCATGTAGGCGGGGCTGCCGATCGGGGTGCCGGTCAGGGTGAGCCGGGTGGCGTCCGGGTCGAGGGCGGTGGCGATGCCGAGGTCCAGCAGCACCGTCCGCCCGTCCGGACGGATCATCACGTTGCTGGGCTTCAGGTCGCGGTGGACGACCGGGACGGCGTGCACGGCGGCGAGTGCGGAGCAGAGCTGGGCGGCGGTGGCGGCCGCCCGCTCGACGGTCAGCGGGCCGTCCTCGGCGAGCAGGTCGGCGAGGCTGACGCCGGGCACCTGCTGCATGACGAGGTAGAGCTCGCCGCCGTCGGTGCCGGCGTCGAAGACGGTGACCAGCCCGGGGTGGTCGAGGGCGGCGCTGATCCGGCTCTCCCGCAGGAAGCGGCGGCGCAGTTCGTCGCCGCGGCTGCGGGTGGCGTCCTCGGGGCCGAGCAGGTCGGTGCGGAGGAGTTTGACGGCGACCCTGCGGTCGAGCCGCTGGTCGTGGCCGGCCCAGACCTGGCCCATGCCGCCGTGCCCGATCTTCTCGGTGAGCCGGTAGCGGCCGTCGACGACCCGGGCGTCGTTCACGGCCGGCCGTCCCCGGCCTGCCGGCGCAGCAGTTCACCGAGCTGCTGCAGGTCGTCGCCGGGGGCGGCACGGACGGTGGGCGGGTGCGGGGTCGGCGCGACCTGCTGCGGCTGGGCCGGGTGCTGCGGCTGCGGCTGCGGCTGGACCTGGTACTGCGGCTGCGGCTGCGGCTGCGGCTGGTAGTACGCGGGAGCCTGCTGCACCGGCGCGGTCTGGGTGGGGGCGCCGGGCGGGTACGGGCTCGGCAGGTAGAGGCCCTGCGGAGGCCACGGAGCGGGGACGGCCTGGTTGCCGCGGCCCCAGATCGCCGCACTGTCCATGATCAGGAAGTGGGCGGGCGCACCGAGCCAGAGCACGATCGCGGTCAGGCCGGTCACGTCGGCGTACCAGGTGCCGGTGGTCTCCTTCGGCGAGAGGCCGAGGACGACGTACATGGTCAGCTGGACGAGCCCGAAGACCACCGCGCCGAGCACGTCCACCGCCCGGCGGCGGCGCACGGCGAGCAGGACCGACGGCGCCATGCCGAGCAGACCGAAGGTCAGCAGCGGCACCAGGCAGACGAGGATCCTGTGGAGCAGGCTGAACGGGCCGCCGGCGCTGGGGCCTGGCTGCCCGTACAGGGGGCCGGACATGGGCGCTCCTGTGCGGGGTCGAGGGTGTGTCGCACACCGTACCGTCACACCGCCGGACCCAGCAGGGCCTTTCCGACCCGTGGCGCCGCCGGACGGGCCTGCGCCCGGTCAGACCGGCCCGGCTCCGTGCTGCTGCTCCGTCAGACCGCCGGTGGCCAGGCCGTCGGTGAGCCCCTGGGCGAGGCTGCGGCCGAGGGCGGCGGCCCGGTCGAGGGCGGCCTCGAACTCGGCGATCCGGCGGAAGGCCGCGCCGAGCACGCGCTGGCGCTCGGGCGGGACGCGCGGCAGCTCCACCCGGCGGACGTCCAGCCGGGTGGTGGTGGAGGCGTAGCTGCTGGCCCGGCGGGCGCTGCCGGTGGCGCGCAGCACCCCGGCCAGGAAGTCCGGGTCGAGCTGGGCGGGGTCGGGGCGCAGCAGGTGCAGGCGGGGGCCGAGGGCGACGCCGTCCAGCGGACCGCCGGTCTGCACCACCCGGGCGGTGCCGCCGCCGAGCGCGGGGACGAGGACGTCGCCCGGACGGGTGGTGAGCGGCCCGTCGGCGGCGGCCGTGACGGCGGTGGTGGCAGTGGGCGCGGTGCCGGCGAGCAGGTCCTGGTCGGTGAGGACGGGGAGGCCGGACGGCCCGTCGCCGGCCGGGCCCGGCAGCACGCCCTGGCCGCTGGAGTGCACCTCCAGGGCGCCGGCGCGGGCGAGTTCGCCGACGGTCACCGGCGACGGCCCGGCGACTGACGGGGTGTCGGCGACGGCGGGCAGGGCGGAGACCGGGTCGGCTGGGCCGGCCAGCAGCTCGGCGAGCCGGGACTGCAGGTGGTGCAGGGCGGCCGCGCCGCCGTCGGGGGCGGCGGCGGGCAGGTGGCGGGCCGGCGAGAGGTCGGTCTCGTCGTCGAGCAGGTCGAGGGCGGGCACCGCGCGGTGGACGCCTGGCCGGTCGGCGGGCAGCGGTGCGCCGCTGCGGGCGGCGGTGTCGAAGGCCTGCCAGGTGTCGAGGACGGTGCGGTGCAGGGCGGGCCAGTCGACCCGGTCGCGGCCGCCCTCGGCGGCGGGGTGGGCCGCGGCGGCGTCCAGCAGCAGCACCCGGCGGAAGTCGTCGCCGGGGCGGGGGCCGCGCAGCAGCCACAGGTGCAGCGGGACGCCGTACGGCGGGGCGGTGCCGGCCGGCAGCGCGACGACGGCGCGCAGCGCGCCGGAGCGGACGAGTTCGGCCCGGATCCGGCGCCCTGCCCGGCGGGAGGCGACGGTGGGGGGCAGCAGCAGGGCGGCGAGGCCGCCGGGGCGGGTGTGCGCCAGGCAGTGCAGCACCCAGGCGAGTTCGGACTCGCCGCGCGGCGGGACGAGCCCGCCGGGCCAGCGGGAGTCGTACTGCAGCTCGTCGTGGCCCCAGTCGCGCTCGTTGTAGGGCGGCTGGCAGAGCACCGCGTCGGCGGCGAGGCCGGGGTGGGCGTCGGCGCGCAGCGAATCGCCGGGGCGCAGGTCCAGGGCGAGCGGGGCGGGCGCGTCGGGCGGGGTGTGCAGGGCGAGCCGCAGCAGGGCGAGGGCGGTGTGCACCGGGTCGAGGTCCTGGCCGCGACGGTCGGCACCGGGGCCGGCGGCGAGGAGCAGGGCGCCGAGTCCGCAGGCCGGGTCGAGAACGGTGCCGAGGGTGCCCGCCGGGCGGTCCGCGCCGTCCGGGTCGGACTGGTCCGCCGGGCCGGCCAGGTCGGCCAGGTCGGCGAGGAGCGCGGCGGCCTCGGGCGGGGTGGCGGCGCTCGGCCGGGCCGCGGCCTCGCCGTGGCGGGCGAGCAGTTGCTCGTACGCGTCGGCGGGGCCGTGCTCGGCGGCGAGCCGTTCGAGCATCCGGACGAGGTCGAGGTAGGTGGCGCCGGCCAGCCGGGGCAGGGCGAGCAGGGCGGCGCCGTCCGGGCCGAGGGCGGTCTGCGCGGTGTGCTGCAGCAGGCGGGGCAGGGCGGTGGCGAGCCGGGTGTCGGGCTCCTCGCGCAGCGCCTGCCAGCCGGCCGGGTCGCGGTGCAGCTGCAGCAGCAGGGCGCCGCCCGCGAGCAGCGGCGCGGCCGGGTGGCCGTCCGGGTCGCGGAGGGTCTCCAGTTGCTGGCGGACGCGTTCCAGCAGCGGCAGTTCGGCGATCTTGCCCTGGCCGCGGAGCCAGCGCTCCACCTCGTCGAGGCGGAAGGTCGGGCTGGTGTCGGTGCCGCCGGCGGGCTGCGGGAAGTCGGGGTGGCGGCGGCGCCAGTTGCTGACGGCGGCCCGTCCCACCCCGGCCAGCCGGGCGATCTCGACGGCGGTCACCTCGGGACGGTCCGGCATCGGGGCTCCTCGGTCGGGCGGCGGGGCGCGTGCCACGGGGTGCGGTGCAGCGGTTCGCGGCGGGTGTGACCGCCCAGCATAGCCATGTGCCACTCTGCGGCGTTCACACGTGAACGGAGATGTTTTATGAATCGCCGTTGACAGTGTTTACAGTCCATGGTGTGATCTGGTCATCGCCGGAACGGCCCGAAGCCCCGGCGAATCCACCAGCCGTCGTTGGGAGTTCACGCCATGAACCGCAGCACCGCCCGCCGCTCCGCCGCCGCCCTGCTCGCCGCCTCGCTGGTCGCCCTGGGCGCCACCGCCTGCAACACCGGCGGCTCCTCGGTCTCCACCGAGGCGAAGAAGCCCGCCTCCGGCGCGCCGGCCTCCCCCGGCGGCGCGAAGCCGGCCGCCGCGGCCCCGGCCAAGGTCGGCGACACCATCGCGCTCAAGGGCTTCGAGAAGAGCAGCACCGCCGACGTCACCGTGGTCAAGGTCGTCGACAACGCCGAGGGCGAGGACGAGTTCAGCAAGCCCGCCGACGGCAAGCGCTTCGTCGCCGTCCAGTTCCGGATCAAGGCCACCGGCAAGGCCTACAGCGACGCCCCGGCCAACAGCGCCAAGCTGCTGGACGCCCAGGGCCAGTCCTTCACCACCAGCCTCTACGACACCAAGGCCGGCCAGGGCTTCTCCGGCTCGGTGAACATCGCCCCCGGCGAGAGCGGCCTCGGCTTCCTGACCTTCGAGGTGCCCAAGGGCGTCGTCCTCGACAAGGTCCAGTTCACCCTGGACAGCGGCATGGCCGACCAGACCGGCCAGTGGAAGCTCGCCTGACGGTCGAACCTCTGGGCCGCCGTCCCGGCGAAGCGCCACACCGGGGCTCCCGGCCCGGCAGTCCGACGGCCTGCGCGTGCGGCGCCGCACACGACAGCTCGCACATGCCGTGGCGGCGGGCAGTCGGCAGACCTGCGAGCCGACCGCGTCGCAACCGCCGGCACCTGGTCCCGGCAACAACGCCAGGCGTCCGACAACGGGGCCGACGCCCCCTCCGCGCCTGTCACCGGGCGCCGCCACGGAAGGTAAAGGTGTCCCCATCTCTCCGTTGCGGTTCGTCGACAGGGCACCGGCGCCGGCGCGCCGCCCCCGGCCAGCCGAACAGAATGGTTCGCGTGCCTGCCGACGGAGAGGTCGGCGGGCCGGGGGACTCGGGGGAAGCATTGAACGACATCCACGTTCGCACGGACGTACTCCGGCAGTCTGCGAACGGGCTGGAGGGCACGGCCGGGCAGATCGGCCCGGCGGCCGGGCACTGGCTGGACGACAGCTTCACCGCGGCCGCCACCCTGGCCGGTTGGGAGTCCGGGCCGGCGCTGCGGGCCTGCGCCGAAGCCTGGCAGACCCACATGACGGCCGTGGTCGGCCAGTTGCACACCTACGCGGATCAACTGCGCGACTCGGCGCACTCCTACGACACGGCCGAGCAGGAGTCCGTCCGCCGACTCGGCGCGGCCCTGGCCGATCTCCACTCCACGGAGCGCTGACCATGGACATCGCAGCACTCAAGTCCGCACGCAGTGTCGATGTCGACGCCGCCGCCGGAGGGTGGACGGCACTCTCCAGGGAGTCCTGGCAGGCGGTCGACGACATCCACGCCAACGGTGTCGACCCGCTCAAGGCCGACTGGAAGGACCGGGTCGGCGAAGCCGCGGGCCGCAAGCTCGAAGAGCAGGCCCGGATACTGGAGGCCGGCGCGGACATCATGCGCGGCGTGGCCATGGTCCTCGACGGCCTCGGTGTCACCATCACCCGGGCCAAACTGACCATGAACGCCGCACTCGACATGGCCAGGGAGCACGGCCTGACCGTCGACGAGGCGACCGGCGCGGTCCACGGCCCCTCCGGCGGCGCGGACTCGTCCACGGACAACGTCGCCCAAGAGGTCGACGCGCTGCTCCGGGAGGCTTTGCGCGAGGCCTCCCAGGCCGACCGGCAGGCTGCAGCGGAACTCCGCAAACTCGGCGCCGCCACGTGCGAGACGGACCCGGAGAAAGCGCTCGACGACCTCCAGGGCGAGGCCTCCCGGGTTGAGTTGAACATGTACACAGGAGGCATCCCCGACGGCAAGGACCCCCGCCTGGTCTCCGACTGGTGGGCCGCTCTGTCCGACAACCAGCGCAAGCAGTTGATGCTTTCCGACCCGGTGACCCTGGCCGACCTCCCGGGCATTCCCGACAACGTGAAACTCGAACTCCGCGGCGGCCCGGGGGCCAAGTACGACCGGGTGAAGACGGTGCAGTGGGCCCTGGAGCACTGGGACGACAAGAGCATCGACGCCTTCGACGACAACTGCACCAACTTCGCGTCCGAAGCCCTGCATCAAGGCGGCGTACGCGGCAAGGGCGACTCGCTGTTCGGCTGGCGGGGCGACGACACCTGGGGCCGCAGCAACGATCCGGGGGACGACTGGCTGTCCGAACGGGTCGACTACTCGAAGACCTGGGCCGGTGCCCAGAACATGCACGACTTCATGATGCGCCACGGCGGCCAGGAGATCCCGGCCGACCAGGTGCGCCCCGGAGACATCGTCTACTACGAGGAGGACTCCGACCAGGACTCCCAGGACACGAAGGGAGCCGTCCACCACACCGCGGTCGTCACGGCGGTGACCCCGGACGGGGACGTCCGGTACACCCAGCACAGCGGCGGCATGAAGAACGCCAGCGTGGACGGCCGGATCGATGCCTTCCAGGAACATCGGGGGCACCAGAAACTGCACTACGTGCGCGTGAATCCGGATTGGTACTAGAGATGGCACGCCGCCACACACCGTCGCGTCGGTCCGGTGCCCGCGGCCCCCTTCTGCTGATGATCGTGGGCTGGGCCTGCACCGTCCCCGCGTTCGCGGCGGACAGCGCCGTGCAGGCCGTGGTCTCCCGGTGCCACGACAGCCCGGGGGCTCCGTGGTACGTGCTGCCGCTGGCCTGGGCGGGACTCGCGGCGGGCGCCGCAGCCGGCCTCTGGGGCGGCTGGCAGCTTGCGTCGGTGTTCCGCGACCGCTCGCGCTCCGTGGGTGCCGGGCACGCTCTGCTCTGTGCGGTGCTGCCGCTGGCCGTCGTCGGCGCGCTCTTCCAGGCGGAAGGCGTCCGCACGGCCGACGGCCGGACCGGCCACCAGCACAGCGCCTGCGCCGGCCTCGGGCGGCCCGCCCCGCACCACGGCTGAACCGGGCCGGGCTCCGTCCGCCTGCATCAGGGGCGAACGGAGCCCGGCCGACCGCGTCAGCGCTTCGCGCCCGCCAGGTCGTCGAACATGGTGGTGAGGAACTCCGTGCTCCAGGCGAGGAGTTCGCGGCCGAGCAGCGGCTTGCCGCCGATCCGGCCGCCGCTCACCGGGCGGGGCACCAGCAGTTGCGAGGTGGCCGCCTTCACCTGGGTGCGTGGGTAGAGCCGGTTGAGCCGCAGCTGCTGCGACTCGCGCAGCTCCACCGGGCCGAACCGGACGAAGTTGCCCTGCAGGGTGATGTCGGCGACGCCGCAGCGCCGGGCGTAGAGCCTGAGGCCCGCCACCATCAGCAGGTTCTCCACCGGCTCCGGCAGCTTGCCGTAGCGGTCGGTGAGCTCCTCGCGGACGTGGACGATGTCCTCCTCGGAGTTGACCGCCGCGATCGAGCGGTAGGCCTGCAGCCGCAGCCGCTCGCCGGGCGCGTAGTCGTGCGGCACGTGGGCGTCGACCGGCAGTTCGATCTTCACCTCCAGCGGCTCCTCCTCCGGCTCGCCGCCGCTCTCCAGCGACTCCCGGAACTCGGCCACGGCCTCGCCGACCATCCGCATGTAGAGGTCGAAGCCGACGCCCGCGATGTGGCCGGACTGCTCGCCGCCGAGCAGGTTGCCGGCGCCGCGGATCTCCAGGTCCTTCATGGCGACGTACATGCCCGCGCCCATCTCGGTGTGCTGGGCGATGGTGGCGAGCCGCTCGTGGGCGGTCTCGGTGAGCGGCTTCTCCGGCGGGTAGAGCATGTAGGCGTAGCCGCGCTCGCGGCCGCGGCCGACGCGGCCGCGGAGCTGGTGCAGCTGGGAGAGGCCGAAGGTGTCGCCGCGTTCGACGATCAGGGTGTTGGCGTTGGAGATGTCGATGCCGGACTCGACGATGGTGGTCGACACGAGGACGTCGAACTCCTTCTCCCAGAAGTCGACGACGACCTTCTCCAGCTGGGTCTCGCCCATCTGGCCGTGCGCGGTGGCGACCCGCGCCTCGGGGACGAGCTCCTTCAGCCTGGCGGCCGCCTTGTCGATCGACTCGACCCGGTTGTGGATGTAGAACACCTGGCCCTCGCGCAGGAGTTCGCGGCGGACGGCGGCGGCGATCTGCTTCTCGTCGTACGGGCCGACGAAGGTCAGCACCGGGTGCCGCTCCTCGGGCGGGGTGGTGATGGTGGACATCTCGCGGATGCCGGTGACGGCCATCTCCAGGGTCCGCGGGATCGGCGTCGCCGACATGGTCAGCACGTCGACGTTGGCCCGCAGCTTCTTCAGCTGCTCCTTGTGCTCGACGCCGAAGCGCTGCTCCTCGTCGACGATGACCAGGCCGAGGTCCTTGAAGCGGGTCTCCGAGGAGAACAGCCGGTGGGTGCCGATGACCACGTCCACCGAGCCCTCGAAGAGGCCCTCCAGGACGGCCTTCGCCTCGCTGTCGGTCTGGAAGCGGGAGAGCGCCTTCACGTTCACCGGGAAATTGGCGTACCGCTCGGCGAAGGTCGAGAAGTGCTGCTGGACGAGCAGGGTGGTGGGCACCAGCACCGCCACCTGCTTGCCGTCCTGCACCGCCTTGAAGGCCGCGCGGACGGCGATCTCGGTCTTGCCGTAGCCGACGTCGCCGCAGATCAGCCGGTCCATCGGAACGGACTTCTCCATGTCCGCCTTGACCTCGCCGATGGTCGTCAGCTGGTCGGGCGTCTCCGCGTACGGGAAGGCGTCCTCCAGCTCGCGCTGCCACGGGGAGTCCGGGCCGAAGGCGTGGCCGGGGGCGGCCATCCGCGCCGAGTACAGCTTGATCAGATCGGCGGCGATCTCCCTGACCGCCTTCTTGGCGCGCTGCTTGGTCTTCGCCCAGTCCGCGCCGCCGAGCCGGTGCAGGGTCGGCGCCTCGCCGCCCACGTACTTGGTGACCTGGTCGAGCTGGTCGGACGGCACGAACAGCCGGTCGCCGGGGTGGCCGCGCTTCGCGGGCGCGTACTCCAGCACCAGGTACTCGCGGGTGGCGCCCTGGACGGTGCGCTGCACCATCTCGACGTACTTGCCGACGCCGTGCTGCTCGTGCACCACGTAGTCACCGGCCACCAGCGCCAGCGGGTCGATGGCGTTGCGGCGCCGGGACGGCATCCGGCGCATGTCCTTGGTGGAGGAGCGCTGCCCCGACAGGTCGGTCTCGGTGACGACGGTGAGCTTCAGCGCCTCGTCGACGAAGCCGTGCTCGATCGAGCCGCAGGAGACGTACACGACGTCCCGGGTGGGCGCCTCGGCGAGGTCGGCGACCAGCCGGGCGGGGATTCCCTCGCCGGAGAGCACCTCGGCCAGCCGGGAGGCCGGTCCGTGGCCCTCCGTCACCATGACGACCCGCCAGTCGGCGTTCAGCCGCTCCTTGGCGTCGGCGATGGCCCGGGCGGTGTCGCCGCGGTAGGCCTCGACCGCGTGCATCCCCAGCGTCAGGGTGTCCGCGTCGAACTCGAGGATGCTGCTGACCGTGGAGTCGCTGGTGGCGAACGGGCTGACCGACCACCAGGGCAGCCCGATCTCCGCGGCGTGCTCGCGGACGTCCGCCAGCGACCACAGCGAGGCCGCCGAGACGTCGATCTCCTCGATGTCGATCGGCCGGTCGCCGCCGGCCGCCGCGGCCACCCAGGACGCCTGCAGGAACTCCTGGCTGGTCGCGACCAGGTCGGCCGCCCGGGTGCGGACCCGCTCCGGGTCGCAGACCACGGTGATCGAGCCCTTCGGCAGCACGTCGAGCAGCAGCTCCATGTCGTCCACCAGGACGGGTGCGAGCGACTCCATGCCCTCGACGGCGATGCCCTCGGCGATCTTGTCGAGGATCTCCGCCAGCCCGGGCTGCCGGGCGGCCAGCTCGGCGGCCCGGGCCCGCACCTCGTCGGTCAGCAGCAGCTCACGGCAGGGCGGCGCCCACAGTCCGTGCTCGGCGATCTCCAGCGAGCGCTGGTCGGCCACCTTGAAGTAGCGGATCTCCTCGACGTCGTCGCCCCAGAACTCCACCCGCAGCGGGTGCTCCTCGGTCGGCGGGAAGACGTCCAGGATGCCGCCGCGGACCGCGAACTCTCCGCGCTTCTCGACCAGTTCCACCCGGGCGTAGGCGGCCGCGGCCAGCCGGTGCGCGACCTCCTCCAGGTCGTGCTGCTCGCCGCGCTGCAGCGCCACCGGCTCCAGCTCGGCCAGCCCCTTCACCTGCGGCTGCAGCACCGAGCGGACGGGCGCCACGACCACCTGCACCGGCCCGGCCGCGGCGTCGTCGGCCCGCGGGTGGACGATCCGGCGCAGCACCGCCAGGCGGCGGCCGACGGTGTCGGAGCGCGGGGAGAGCCGCTCGTGCGGCAGGGTCTCCCAGGCCGGGAACTCGGCGACGGCGTCCGGGGGCAGCAGCGAGCGCAGGCTCGCCGCCAGGTCCTCGGCCTCCCGGCCGGTGGCGGTGACGGCCAGCACCGGACGGCCGCTCTCGCCGGCCTTCGCCGCCAGCGAGCGGGCCAGCGCGGCGACGGCGAACGGCCGTGCGGCCGGCGGGCCGACGAGGTCGAGGTGCTGCCTGTGGCCCGTGGCCGCCGCTTCGATCGCCTCGGCGAGGGCGGCGTCCCGTACGACGACATCGAGCAGTCCGGACAGGCTCATGCTTGTTGGCTCCACGGCTGGAGGGCCCGGCGCCGAGCGGTCGGCCGGGCAACGCGAACGGCCCGGAACGCGGAACGCCCCGGGGGTGTCCAGCCTACGCCGCGCCGACCTCGGACACCTTGTGCACCGGGCGGGGCGGACGGCACACAGCAGGGCAGAACGTCAAGAACTCGACATACTCCTGTCACTGCCCGTCCATGGACGCCGCGCAGGATGGTTCACGTGCCCGCCGCACCCAACCGTGGGGGATGGCTGCAGCGGCGCCGTCGCAGCCCGATGGGGGTCGGGAGTGCGAAGGCCGGACGGCCCTGGGTGGGGGCGGCCGGCAGTTGTGGAGGCCCGGGCCGCCCCTTCACGGGGGCCGCCCGGGCCTCGCCCTTTCCCGCGGGGCGCCCCGCCGCGGCCCGGGGGGACGCGTTTGCCGGAAGCCGCCCGCGCACGGGTGCGCTCTCCGTACCCTCGTGTGAAGAAGGTGTGGGCCCGCCCCGCAGAGGGTGTGCGCGCCGTCGCGATGGAGGGGGTACTTCGTCATGCGCGTGGTCATCGCAGGGCAGGGCTACGTCGGGCTGCCGCTGGCCGTCCGGGCCGCCGAGGTGGGGCACACCGTGGTCGGGTACGACGTCGACGAGCGGCGGATCAAGCGGCTCGCAGTCGGCGAGTCCTACGTGGAGGACATCCCCGGCACCCGGCTGCAGCCGCTCCTCGACAGCGGCGCCTACCTGCCCTCGGCCGACCCCTCGGACGTGGCCGGCTTCGACATCGCGGTGATCACCGTGCCCACCCCGCTGCGCGACGGCGCCCCCGACCTGTCGTACATCGAGGCCTCCGCGCAGCTGCTCGGACGCCACCTGCGGCCCGGCGCGACCGTCGTGCTGGAGTCCACCACCTACCCCGGCACCACCGAGGAGCTGCTCGCCCCGCTGCTGGAGGAGGGCTCCGGGCTACGCGCCGGGGACGACTTCCACCTCGGCTACTCCCCCGAGCGGATCGACCCGGGCAACCCGCAGTGGCGGCTGGAGAACACCCCCAAGGTCGTCTCCGGCACCACACCGGAGGGCCTGGCCGCGGTCGACGCCTTCTACGGGCAGCTGGTGGAGCGCACCGTCCCGGTCTCCTCCTGCAAGGAGGCCGAGCTGACCAAGCTGCTGGAGAACACCTTCCGGCACGTGAACATCGCCCTGGTCAACGAGCTGGCGATGTTCGCCCACGACCTCGGCATCGACGTGTGGGAGGCGATCGACGCGGCCTCCACCAAGCCCTTCGGCTACCTCCGCTTCACCCCCGGGCCGGGCGTCGGCGGTCACTGCCTGCCGATCGACCCGTCCTACCTGTCCTGGCGGGTGGAGCGGACCCTCGGCCGGTCCTTCCGCTTCGTGGAGCTGGCCAACGACGTCAACAGCCACATGCCGGACTACGTGGTGCAACGCCTCACCGAGGCGCTCAACGAGCGCCGCCGCTCGGTCAACGGCTCCCGGATCCTCGTCCTCGGCCTGGCGTACAAGAAGAACACCGGTGACGCCCGGGAGACCCCGGCCGCCCGGGTGGTCGAGCTGCTGACCAGGATGGGCGCCGAGGTCCGCGCCGCCGACCCGCACGTGGTGGCCGGCGTCCACGTCGCCGAACCCGCCGTACCCGGCCAGCGCACCACCTCCCCCGACCACGAGGGCGACCCGCTGGCCACCGTCCGCCGGGTCGAGGCCACCCCGGAGGAGCTGGCCGCGGCCGACGCGGTGGTGCTGCTGGCCGACCACGACGAGTTCGACTACGCCGGGATCACCGACCACGCGCGGTACGTGCTGGACTGCCGGCGGCGGCTGACGGGGGCAACAGTGGAGACATTGTGAAACTATCTCGCCATTTCAATGAGAAACAACACGTCGACCATCGCAACCAAATGCCAATTAACAGGGGGCCCCGCAGGAATCCCGCGAGGCCCCCTGTCGCTAGTTGACCAATTTAAACGGCCGACGCCATCTCACTTTAGGCAGGCCGCACACAGTGACATAATCAGCGATCCCTCCACCTCACCCACATCTCTTTCATTGCATCAAAAATCCAATCGGCAAGCCTTCGACGCTTCGGCGCAGCGAGCCAAGATTCGTAGAAGCTTCGCTGCTCCATCACAGTTCCGACCGATGAAGGGGCCGCGTAGGCAAAAATATCCACCTGCTTCCGGGCAGCTCGACCGATCTGCAGGAGATAGAGAGAACGCCCCCGAGATGCCTCCCTCGAAAATCCAGACGGATAAGCATCCACCCTTGCCCCATTGCAGAGCAGCGAGTAGCCCAAAGGTTCGACTCGGAGTCGAATGTCCGTCAAGGCCTCAAAGAAATCTTCCCCCACAGACCTCCACTCCAATGACGATCCATCCGAGAGCACAATGCCAGCGCCTTCATCATCGGCCAGCGACACATTCCAGCGTTCGCGCGAGCCATCCAGACACATGACATCGATCGAAAATTCACCCATTGCCACTACCCGGCAAAGTTCGGGTTGAGCACCCACGGACCTGTCGGCATTCCCCACTTATAGGGCCGGGCGCGATACACCTTACCGCCATCAACACCATCCGGGAACGCAACCTCCCTCTCTGCTGGATACGGAGTCTTCTTTCCAAGCGTGGCATTAATATCAATACCCTGACCGGGATTTCGAATCTCGAAAACCCAGCCAGACTTCAAGCCGAGCTTTCCAGGCTGATTAGTGAAGGAAATTGCAATATTCAGCGACTTGGACGTCCCGGTCAGGCCCGCAGGAGAGTTGTTTGCCACATAGTCATACAATGACGCATCCCCAGCCTTCGATGCGAACCCGTTGGCAAATACCTCGTCAGGAGTTGTTGCCCCGTATTCGCCGCGATAAACCTTCTTCGGGCTAACTAGCTTCAGTGGCGAGTCCGCCATCAGACGGGCGAGGGTACTTGTCCCTGCAGCATCGGCTGCCGCTGCTCCAGCAGCGGCGTCTGCCGCAGTTGCACCGCTGGCAGCCGCAGGAACCGGCGCTACCTTCTTGGTGATGATTCCGACGACAATGATGGTCGCCAACTGGCCGCCGAGATAGGAGTATTCCCCGTTCTTGCATTCGTCGTAAACCGCGCCGGCCATTCCGTACATGTCGGATGCAGTCTTGGCAACAAGGAGCGGAGGCACCACATTCGTGACGGTATTCCAGCAGGCGTCGGCTCGACCCTTAAGGCAGCCGCCGAGATCAGCAGCCGGCTGAATGGCGGCGCGTCCCATACCAAGCAGAGTGTCACCCACACCACGCCAAAAACTGCGCTTCTTTTTGGTGGGCGTGGTTGCCGGTGGGGGTTCGGGGCGGAAGTCGTCGGGGCTTCCGTGGTCACCAGGCAGGGGCCCCGGGTTTTGGCCATAGCCATCGCAGCGGTCCCGTGGACACAGGCCTGTCGGATCACTTTTGACGATGGGGTTGCTACCGGCGTAGTTGTAGCCGCCGAGTTGTTGGGCATCGGCATCGTCGAAGATCGGGTCTATGCTGAGGAAACGGCCGGTGACCGGGTCGTACTGACGGGCTCCAAGGATGCTCAGACTGGTAGCCGCGGAGGCCGGCGCATTGAGAAAACCTCGGTTGTCGGGCCAGGCAATGCCAGTACCACGAGGCGCACCATACGGGGTGAACTGGCGCCAGGTCGGGGTCTGACAGGTTCGGTCGAGGACCAGGCCTGCGGTGCCGTGCGGGTCCGCAATCTCGAACCGGTAGTTGTTCAGGCTGCCCGTGCGAACGACGGTGCCACCACCAGGGAGTGGGAGGTAGCGGGTACCGGCGACGGTCCCGGTACCGGTACTGAGCGTGTACTGCTGCCCCGGGAGGTACAGCGTTGTGGTACCCGGATCCTTCTGGAGCAGAATACTGCCGTCGGCGTCGTAGATGTACGAGCTGTCCCCCGCCGTACCCCCCTTGATAGAAGTGAGGCGGCCAGCGTCGTCCCAGGTCAGGTTCTGGGTGCCGCCAGCAGGGGTAACACGCTTGGTGGTGTTGCCCGCTGTGTCGTACTGCAGGCTCGTTCCCCCAGTGGCCGAGGTCAGGGTGTGGGGCTGGTTGGTGCCGTTTCCGTTGTAGGTGTAGGTCGTGGTGGTGTCAGCGCCGCCGGTGGTGGAGTGCTCCACTTGGCTGGTGCGGTTGCCGAGGGCGTCGAAGGCCCACTCGGTCCAGTAGGCGCCGCCGGTGACGGCGTCGCCGACCTGGGAGTGCGCCGCCGTGGTCGGGGTGGTCGCGCACGAGTCGGTGGCGGTCCATGCCTGGGCCAGACGGTCGAGCTGGTCGTACGTGTAGCACTGCGTCTCGGAGGTCGCGCCGAGACGGGTCGAGACCTGCCGGGTGACGTTGCCCACCTCGTCGTAGTCGTAGTGCTGGCGGTCGACGTCGCTCGGGGCACCAGTGGTGGCACGCTGGACGAGCTGCTCGTTCAGTCGCCCGGTGTGGGCATCGTAGGTGTTGGTGAGGACGCCGTAGCTGCCCGGGCTGCCGATCTGCGACTGGGAGACCCGGCCGTAGGCGTCATACACCGTGTCCTGGGTGTACGTGTAACTGCCGGCGGCCAGACCGGCCGGCAGGTCAAAGGTGGGCGTGTAGGTATGCATGACGGTCTCGGCCGACAAGCCGTTTCCGGTTGGATAGGTGTCGGTGTAAGCCAGCCCCGCGTTAGCGGTGTACGTATGCGAGAACACGTACGACTTGCCGCCGAGCGCGGCGCCTTCAACCGACGGGATCTTTACCGTCTCACCGAGAGACGCACCGAAGAGGTTGAAACCAGCGGACTGCGTCTCATAGGCCGCACCGTTGGCGTAGGACGTGGTCGTGGTCACACGACCGATGGGGTTGGTCATGCCAACGACGGCGTTGTTGTCGTTATCGTAGACCCAGGATGCGATCTTGCTGGCATCCGACTGTGCTGCCGCGGAAGACATATATGTCGCGGTCTTGCGGTTGAGCACGTCGTACGTGTAGCTGACGTTCTTCCCGCGCGAGTCGGTGGACTGGATCAGATTGCCAGCCGCGTCATACTGCATGGCGCTGACGCCAGCATCGGGGTCGTTCTTGCCAATGATCTGACCGAGCAGGTTGTAGGTACTGGTCCAGGTGGAACCTGAGGCGGTGACAGTGTTCTGCTTGCCGTGACCGTCGAAACCATACGTGATCGCCTGGCTCTGACCGCCACTAACGGTGTAGTCACCGTTGAAGGTGTCGGCAGGCGGGGTCACGGTGGGCCGCACGGTGTAGTCGTCGAGTTCGACCGTCCGGTCGAGCGGATCGCTGACGGTGGTCTTCACCGTACCGCCGAGCGGCGGAACGACCGTAATGCGGTCGCCCCCGTACACGGTGGTCGTGCTCTCCTGGACCACCGAGTACTTCAGGGAGTCCACCCGCACCGAACGACCGAGGCCGTCATAGGTGATGACATCCTGCACCGGAACCTGCGAGTCCTGGGTGCTGGCAACTGTCAGAGCAGGGCTGTTCGCGGCATCCCAGTAGGCTTTGTTCGTTTTGCGCACCCAGCCGCGGGAGTCAAAGAACGACTCTGTGACCAGTCGGCCGCCCTGCGGGGTCGGCGACTGCGTCTGACGAACTCGGCCGAGCGAGTCGTAGACCGTCACGGAACGCACATAAGCCAAGGCTTCGTTGAGCTTGTCTGTTGTCGTACCGGACAGGCCGGTGCTCGAAAGGGTATAGCTAAACTTCAGGTTTGCCGGAGCCGAAGTTGGACGGGACTGCGTCCACACAGCGGTGAGGCGACCGAGCGCGTCAGACTGGCTGGTCGCGGTGATGTTGTTCGCGTCCGTTGCCGAGATTGTCAGGCCACGTGCCGGAGCCAGAGTCGTCCTGACCACCTGGTTCTTGGCGTTGGTCACCGCGGTGCCGGTAGTCAGACCGACTGCGTTGACTGTGTACGCCGTGGCGGTGATGTTGCCGTTGCCGTCCTTCAAAGCCAGCGGACGGCCGTAGGTGTCGTAGGTGGTGCGCTTACTGGTCTGCCAAACGTAGGCTCCACCGGAGTAGTCGGAGGCGGTCTGCACCATGGTGGCGTTGCCGACGGTGGGCGGGTTCGGCTGCGGGAAGGTGGTTGCGAACTGCGGGTCGTCGTAGAAGGTCCGGGTCGCGGCCTGCACCTGCGCGGGGCGGTTGATGTTGGCGGGGGCGGTCAGCGTGTTGTACCCAGCGGGGGCCGAGGCGATGCTGCCCTCGGTGAAGCCGCCGCAGGCCACCGACACCGTCTCCTGCGAAGCCGTCAGACCCACCAGGTTCCGGCTGGTGTTGGCAGGCGCGTAGGTGTAGGTGGTGCACCGGTCGTAGGACGGCAGGGCCGGCACGGTGTGCGTGTAGCTGGCGGTCAGCAGGCCGAAGTCGGCGCTGCTGGTGTCGGAAACGTAGCTATTGTTGGCTTCCGTCACCCGCCAGGTGGTGGGCCCACCGGAGGTGACGGCCTGACGGCTGTAGCTCGCCGCTTCCTTGACGGTTGTCGCCTTCAAGGCGGGCAGGCCGGTACGGTTCCGGGTCGCGGTGGCCGCGGACACCCAATACGAGGTGATGTCCAGGTTGTCAACCGCCGTGCCATCCCCCTTGTAGGTGGTGCTCTCAAGTTCCCTGCCGGACAGCTCGTCGCTGTCGATGTGAGTGGCACCTTGGGAGTCGGTCAGCGCGATGGACCGAGACGAACTCGATGAGAGCCAGTCGCCGTCCATGCCGCGGTAGTAGCTGGTCTTCTGCTTGGTCCGGCGGTCGTTGGTACCGTCTCCCACCCAAGTGGTGACGTCGGCGTAGCCGCGGAACTGGCCCCAGGTCCGGTACTTGGCCTGCACGACCTCGTTGTCGTCGTAGTGCCAGGCCGCACCGCCGCCGTACTCGTAGGAGGTGGCCTTGGCAAGAGCGCCGCCGGTTCGGTCGGTCTCCAGGACCTTGGTGACGGCGTACTTCTGGAACCAGTCGACGATGGGATCGGTGTAGAACTCCGGCGTCCATCTGACCGGGAAGCAGGAGTTAGTGTTGGTGGAGGCGTTGGCCGTCGCCACGTAGGAGGCGGTGCACGGGTTCGGCAGGCCGTACGTGACGCCGATCAGACCGCCGAGCTCGGTGGTGATCGAGGTCAGCCGGTAGCGGTACATGCCCGGGAAGTTGGTGGTGTCCACCCGGTTCTGCATGGTGGTGCCGCCGAAGACCACGGGCGGAAGCGTGATCGAGCCCGATCCACCGGCGGTGGTGTCGTTGCCCGTGCGGGTGACGGAGGCCAGCCAGAGGGTCGGCGAGGTGCCGTCACCGGTCGGCGGCTCGGTCTGCGCCAGGTCGTAGGTGTCCACTGCGGCGTACTGCGAGGAGGCCGTCGAGTACTGCTTGGTGACGATCTGCTTCAGCCGGACGGTGGAGAAGAACGACGGGGCCTGTGAGGTGCAGGTCGTACCGCTGTTGCAGATCAGGTCGAACGGCACGTCCGGGTACTGCGTGCCGGCATTCGAGGCCGAGATCGGGTCACAGGTGGTCGCTACACAGCGCGAGCCGGTGATGAAGTGCACCTGGTCCGGGACGGTGCCGAAGGCGCCGTTGTCGAGGAAGCCGTAGTCGATCCGGGACAGGTAGGAGTCGCGGACGTACTTGGTGTTGCTCTGGCCCTTGTTCTGCCCGTAGTAGTTGGTGTCCTGGGTGTACCAGTAGGACATGGCCTGGCCGCGGACGTCCTTGACGTAGTCCAGGTGCCACTTGTAGGCCATGGTGCACACCGAGGCGTTGAACCCGGAGGCGTTGTAGCACGGGTCTCCGGAGTGCGAGGAGTAGACCGGAACCGAGTCGACCGAGTTGGTCACCGGCTTGCCGGAGCTCCAGCCGGGCAGCTGGTTGCGGCCGAAGTAGTACACCGTGCCGGAGCGGTCCGTGACCGTCCAGTAGTCGGTGTTGTAGGTGCCGGTACCGTTGTTGGAGCCGGTGACATGGGCGATCTTCTCGCCGTTGTCGCTCTGCGGCTTCCACGTGCTCTTGGTGGAGTCCCAGATCAGCGCCGTCGACGAGCCGTTCAACGACAGGGTCAGGATCGGCCCCGCGTAGCACTGGTCGTTCGTCTCGGACGGCGAGGCCGTACCCTCCGGCTTGTCCGCGCAGGAGGTGAAGGTCTGCTCGATGAATGAGTCCGGGGTCGACCAGCCATCACCGACCCACGAAGCCTGCGCCTGGGTCGAGGCGGTCTTGCCGTCCACCGAGGCCGAGTCGTAGCCCAGCGAGACCTTCGGCGTCAGCGAGCTCGTGGCACCCGGGGTCTGAATCGGGTACCCGTAGGTGAAGGAGCCGCCGGCGCTGCCGCCGGTCCACGACCCGGACGGCGACAGCGAACTGGCGGCGTAGTTGCCCCCCGGGCCGCCGCCCTGGTCGCCCGAGTCGGTCGCGGCGAGCACCTGCGCACCGGACGTCGAAGCGGCCTTCAGCGCCGCCGAACTGTCACCGGACCAGACGGCGGGGACGGCCCGGCTGCCCTCCACATCAGTAGAAGCGTGCACGGTCGACGGCTGACCGAGCTTGACCTCCGCCGACACACTGGACGCCTTGGCGTCCCGCAGGGTCGGGAGCGGGGTCTGCACTCGGCAGGCCGCGACCTCGGGCGTGGTCAGCGCACACGCCGGGAGGGTGACGAGGTGCAGCCGGGAGGCGTAGTTGCCGCCGTAGGCCTCGGCGAAGGCCGAGTAGTCCACGCCGACCCGGACCTTGCCCTCACCGGTGGCCGTGGCGGTGGCGGACGGGTCGACCGTGAAGACCACGCCGGAGATGCCGAGGGCGGCGGACTTCTGGTGGTCGAGCACCGTCACACCGACGTCGGACGGGCCCTTGTAGGCACCGCTGTCGGGCTTGGCCGCCTGGAGCCAGACGGGCGTGCCGGCGGCGGTCTGCTTGGCACCGTCGGTCTTCTCCGTGGGCGCCGCCAGGCGGGCGCTGCTCTTGGCCGACTTGGGCCAGGTGGTGGCGTGCGGGGTGAAGGTGCGCTGGGCCTGGCTGACCTGCTGGGCGACCTTCGGCTTGAGGTCCTTGACGCCCTTCACGGCTGCCGTGGACGGCGTGCCGGGCTTCCAGGGCTGGGGTTTGTCGGCCGCCTGGGCCGGCGTGGCGATCAGCGCCGAGATCAGCGCTGCGGCTGAAATCCCTCCCACCCATTGCCAGGCTTTTTGTCGACGGTGTATCAAATACGGGTCGGATGTTCCGACTCGGAGGTTTTTTCTACTGAGCATCTGCTCGGCCACACCTCTGGAGGTCGGCTGCGCGCGGGCAGCACGGATTACCCGGCGTGATGATCATCGCCAGGTTCGGCGATGACTATGACAAAAACGGCCGCTCCCCGTCACTGGCCGACCACCCTCGATCACCCTGATTTTGCGAACTCTTTGCCCTGTCCGCGACCGACATATGCGGGCAAAAGATCGATAAATCTCCCAACTCGTTGTGATGAATCGTCAGGGTGCTTCTCAGGCAAGGTTCACACTGTGCAACCCTCCTGCCCGACGTCGGCGCACTGCCGACGTCAGACCCGATGAACGAAAGGGTGGGGGGCTCTCCGTGCCACCTTCCACGTCAAGACGCGCGCTCGCCGCAGCACTGGGCGCGACGCTGACAGCACTGACACTCACCGCGGCGATACCCGCACAGGCGGACACCGCGAAGCCGCAGCCGTCCGCAAAGCAGACCACCGGCCCGCTCACGGCCGAGCAGGCGTCCTCCAAGGCCAAGTCCTCGAAGAAGGGCGTCGTGGTCGAGGCCGCGACCACGCCGACGGACGAACTGACGGCCAATCCGGACGGCAGCTTCACCCTGAAGCAGGCGGTCACTCCTGTCCGCAAGTACCAGGACGGCGGCTGGAAGTCGCTGGACGCCACCCTGGTGAAGCAGGCCGACGGCTCGATCGCGCCGAAGGTGACCAGCAGCGACCTCACCTTCTCCGGCGGCGGGTCCGGCCCGCTGGCGGAGATGAAGAGCGGCAACCGCTCGCTGTCGCTGTCGCTCCCGGCCGCGCTGGTGAAGAACCTGCCCAGTCCCGCGCTGGAGGGTCCCACCGCGACCTACAAGCTGCTGGCCGGCGTCGACCTGAAGGTCACCGCCGATCCGCAGGGCGGCTTCTCCGAGGTCCTGGTGGTCAAGGACGCGGCCGCGGCCGCCAACCCGGCCCTCAAGAGCCTCTCCTTCACCACGAAGGCCACCGGTGTCGACCTGGGCACCGACGCGGCCGGCAACATCACCGGCAAGGACAAGCACGGCAAGGTCGCGTTCTCCGCGCCCGCGCCCGTCCGCGGTGTCTGGGACTCGGCGGCGGACACTTCGGTGCCGACCGTGACCGACCCGACCAACGGCAAGGTGCTGGACGCCCGCAGCGGCAGCCCGGCCCGCTCCAGCGTGGCCGGCCCCGGCGCCACCGCGCACACCGCGCCGCTGAAGGCGGAGTACAAGAAGGGTGCCATCACCCTCACTCCCGACTCGGCGCTGCTCTCGGGCAAGGACACCGTCTGGCCGCTCTACATCGACCCGAGCTACTCGGCCGGTGGTTCCGCGCTCGGCTGGACGTACGTCAGCTCGGCCTTCCCGACGACCAGTTACTGGAAGACGACCGACGCCACGGGCCTGCGGGTCGGCTACAACAACTGGGAGTCGCCCTACTACGTCGGCCGGGCCTTCGCGCGGATGTCGGTGCCCAACAGCATCTACGGCGCGCAGGTCTCCACGTCCACGTTCTACGCCACGGAGACCTGGGCGCCGTCCTGCAGCGGGCGTGACGTCGAGCTGTGGAAGACCGACGCCATCTCTTCCTCCACCACGTGGAACAACCAGCCGGGTTGGACCTCCAAGAGCGCGACCAAGAACGTCGCCAACGGCTACAGCAGCGGCTGCCCCGCCGCCTCGGTCGGCTTCGACACCACCGGTCTGATGCAGAGCGCGGCCAACGGAAACTGGGCCGACATCACCCTGGGCCTGCGTGCGTCGAACGAGTCCGACGGCTACGGCTGGAAGAAGTTCCAGCCCAGCTCGATGTACATGTCGACGACGTACAACCACGCGCCGACCACGCCCACCACGCTGACCACCTCGCCGGCGACCTCCTGCACCGCAGCCACCCCGACCGTGGTCGGCAACGGTGACGTCATGCTGCGCGCCGCCGTGTCCGACCCCGACGGCGGCAGCCTCGGCGTCGCCTTCAGCCTGGTCAAGACGTCCACCGGCGCGGTCGTAGCCTCGTCCACGACGAGCGGCCTGAAGGCGAACTCGGGCACCACGGCACAGCTCCTGGTGGGGCGGCAGGCCCTGGTGACCGCGGCGGGCGGCGCGGCGACGACGTTCTCCTGGAACGTCTACACCAACGACGACAGCGTCAACAGCGGTACGAGTGCGACCTGCAAGTTCACCTTCGACCCGACCGCTCCGGGCAAGCCGACGGCGGACGTCGGCTCCGGCCCGTTCACGGTCGGCACCCCGGCCCAGGTGACCATCTCGGCCAACCCGGTGGGCACCGTCCCCGCGAGCTACGTCTACCAGCTGAACGGGGCCGCGCCGAGCACGGTCGCCGCCGTCTCGGGTGCCGCCACCGTCAGCATCAAGCCGACCCGCGCACACAACGTGCTGACCGTCACCGCGCTCTCCGCGGGCGGCAACCCCAGCGGTGACAGCGAGGTCGTCGAGCTCGACGCCGCGCCCCCGGCGCCCGCGCCGGAGAACGACCTCACCGGCGACGGCCGGGCCGACCTCGCGGCGGTCGGCGGCCAGTCCGCCCTGCCCGCAGGCCTCTGGCTCGCCAGCGGTGCCACCGACAAGTCGCTGAACACCGCCGCGGACAACCTCGGTTCGGAGGGCACGGCCGGCTCAACCCCCTCCCCCGCGGACTGGACCGGCACGCAGGCGATCGTCGGACACTTCCGTTCCGGATCCGGCTTCAACGACGTCCTGCAGTACAACCCGGCCACCGGTGCCGGCCTCGTGCTCTACGGCAACGGCGACGGTTCCGCGCTGTCGCCGCTGGTCGGCAAGGGTGTCCCGTCGGTCGCCTTCACCTCGCCCGCCACGAGCGCGAAGGCCACCTGGGTCGCCAACGCCGGGCAGTTGTACACGACTGCGGCTCAGGGCGAGCCGAACCCCTTCCCCTCGCTGCTGAGCATCCTGGACGGCTCGCTCTACCTGCAGCCGACCACCGCGCAGTCCGGCGGCTTCTTCCCCGCCGAGGTGGATCTCAGCGACACGAACCCGACCGGCACCGGTACCTGGGCCGGCTGGACCATCGTCACCGCGCTCGGCAGTGACGGCATGCCGGGGCTGTTCGCCCGTTCCGACGCCGGCGGCCAGCTGTACTACTTCAGCTCGGCGAACCTGCTCGACCTGACCCTCGGCAACGGTGCCACCCCGGCCCTCCTGGCGTCGACGGGCTGGACCAAGGCCGCGAGGCCCGCGCTGCAGGCCGCGGACATCGACCGCAACGGCACCCTCGACCTCTGGTCGGTGGACGCCAACGGCGCCGCCTCCGCCAACCTGTTCAACGGCACCACGATCAGCGGCCAGTCCGCGCAGACCCTGATCACGGCCACCCACAGCTGGGCGCTGGACGACAACGCCACCGAGGGTGCGGCGGTCACCGCCGCCGCCGACCGCACCGGCAGCCTGAACCTCACCGGTCAGGCCGGCGCGACCTGGAGCAGCAAGGACCTGTTCAGCCCCGACGTGCGCCTCAACGGCACCTCGACCGGTGTCCTGAGCTCCAGCACCCCGGCGCTGGACGTGTCGAAGAGTTTCTCCGTCTCGGTGTGGGCCAAGCCCGACAACGCGGGCGGCGTCCTGCTGTCGCAGGACGGCAACAGCACGTCCGGCTTCATGCTCTATCCGGACGGCGGCACCAACCAGTGGTACTTCTGCCTGGCCAAGGTGGACAGCGGCTGGTCGTACGACTGCGTGCACGCGGGAGTGGGCACCTACGTCCAGCCGGGTGCCTGGACGCACCTGACCGCGACCTACAACAGCACCTCCGGTGTGATGGCGCTGTACATCAACGGCATCGTGGTCAACTCGACGCCGCACACCGCCGTCTCCGGGTTCACCAAGGGCTTCCGGGTCGGTGACTACTTCAACGTCGGTACGCACCAGTCCTTCTACAAGGGTTCCGTCTCCAACGTGCAGGTCTGGGCCGGCACCGCGCTGACGCCCAGCCAGGCGGCGCTGCTGTCGGGCACTCCGGGGTACGTGCTGTTCCCGAGCGACGACACCAACTACCCGAGCGGGACCACCTGGTCCGCGGGCAACGCCCGCATGCGCTTCGACGGCGGTCAGCTCATCGTCTCCAACCCGGGCTACGGCACGTGGACGCTGGGCACCAACGGCCACACCGGAGCGGTGCTGACGCTGCAGCCCGACGGCAACCTGGTGAGCTACCCGCAGGCGGCGCACACCACGGGTACCGCCCTCTGGGGCACCAACACCTACAACGCGCCGGGCGACGTCATGTTCTTCCAGCCGGACGGCAACCTGGTGATCTACAAGTCGGACGGTGCCGCGATCTGGGCCTCCGACACGTACAGCCGCGGCCGCCGCTCGGCCGGCACCGAGTCGGGTGGCAACGGCAAGGTCCGCTGGGGCGACTTCGACGGTGACCGCAAGCCGGACGCGATCATCATCTCGGACACCGGCGCGATCAGCGTCAAGCTGAACAACGGCGGTGACGGCCACGGCGGTTGGACCGACTTCGGGCAGGTCGCGACCGGTGTCACCAGTGACCGGACGAAGGTCCGTTTCGCGGACTGGGACGGCGACGGCAAGACCGACTACCTGGTCTTCAGTGCCACGGGCGCGGTCAGCGTCTACCTGAACAAGGGCGGCGACGGTCACGGCGGCTGGACGAGCCTCGGCCAGGTCACCTACGGCACCACCAGCAACCCCGACCAGGTGCGGTTCGCCGACTTCGACGGCGACGGCAAGACGGACTACATCAGCATCGCCACCAGCGGTGCGACCGACGTCTACATCAACAAGGGCGGCGACGGCCGGGGCGGTTTCACCGCGCTCGGTCAAGTGGCCCTGGGTGTCACCAGCGACCGGACCCGGATCCGCTGGGCCGATCAGGACGGCGACGGCAAGGCCGACTACAGCGTCATCAACGGCGACGGCTCCGTCACCACCTACATCAACAAGGGCGGCGACGTCGGCGGCGGCTGGTTCCTCCGATCAAAGATCACCTCGGGTACGACGACCGACCAGAACGTGGTGAACTTCGCCGACATCAACGGTGACAACCGCCTGGACTACCTGGTCACCAACGGGGCCACGACGGCCCGGCTCTCCGACGGCGGCGACGACTTCGCCACCCCGGGCTGGCTCGACTGGGGCCAGATCCTCGGCACCGTCTGATCCAGCCGATCAGTACGGTCCTGAGCCGTAGGAGAAACCTCCGCCCTCGCCCGGCAGCAGTTCGCTGCCGGGCGGGGGCGGAGCCGTTTCCGGTGCTTTCCGGGCGCCGTGTCCGTCAGCCGCGGCGGGTGACCCGGCTGGGCCGGGTGTCGTGGTCGATGCCGTCGTCCACGATGACGATCTTGGGGACGATCTTCTGCTCGGCCTCGGGCTCCTCCGCGGCGTCCTCCGCCGGGGCAGCGGCTTCGGCGGCCTCGGCGGGAGCCTGCTCGGCGGCCCCGGCGGCCCCGGCGGCCGGTGCGTCCGCGGTGGGCAGCGGCTTCTTCAGCAGCAGGTCGAGGGTGAGCTCGGGCTCGTTCGCCTCCTTGGCCGCGGCCTCCAGGGCGGCGGGGCGGCTGCCGGGCTCGATGCTGCCGAGGGCGGCGCCGGTCAGCTCGGCGAGGGTCTTCTTGACCGTGTCGAGGCGCTCCTGCATCTCGGCGTGCCGGCCGGCGAAGTCGGACTGGTCCTGCTCGCTGTTGGAGCGGATGTTCTCGGCCTTGCGGCGCGCGGCGGACAGCAGTTCCTCGGCCCGCTTCTGGGCGGCGCCCTCGATGGCGCGGATCTCCGCGAGGATGTCCTCGCGGTGCTGCTCGGCCTCCCGCAGGCGCCGCTCCGCACCGGAGGTGATCTTGGCCTCCTCGGCGTCGGCCTGGGCCTCCGCCTCGGCGAACATCTCGTCGGAGCGGCGCCGCAGCTCGGCCAGCTTGGCCTCGGCCCGCTCCTCGGCCTCGGCCGCGGCGACCCGGGTGCGGGCGGCGTCGGCGGTGGCGGTGTCATGGGTGGTCCGGGCGTCCTGCTCGGCCTGGTCGAGGATCGACTCCGCCTCGGCACGGCTGCGGTCCTCGGTCGCGCGGGCGGCCTGCTCGGCCTCGCCGCGGACGGTCGCGGAGTACCCCTCGGCCGAACGGGCGGCGGCCCGGCCTGCCTGCTCGGCGTCCGCGTGCGCCTGCTCGGCGTCGCGGGCGGCGTTGTCCCGGACGGCCGCGGCCTCGTTCTCGGCGATCAGCATGAGCGCGCCGGCCTGGGCGCTGAGCTGGCCGTAGTCGGGCTCGGGAGCGTCCTCCTTGGCCCGGAGGATCTCGCCGAGCCGCTTCTCCATCTCCCGCAGGCCGGCCCCGAGCACGCTGAGCCGTTCCCAGGCCTCGTCGCGGTCGGCGGTCAGCGCCCGGAGGGTCGCGTCGACCTGCTCCATGGCGTAGCCGCGGCGGGCCACCGTGAAGCCGTGCTGGGAGACGGCGTCGCTCATCGGCTCTTCCCCTTGTGCTGTGGGTGTGCATCTGTTCGCGGGCGTCCCACGGGGCGCCCACTTGACCTATTTTGCGCAGATACGGTCGAAAGCCCAACAAGGCGAGGCCGGGGGCGGGACCGTGCGGCCCGCCCCCGGTCCGCTACATCAGACCGTCCCAGAGCTGCTCCAGGAGCACCGCCCACCAGCCCTCGGGGGTGTGCAGTGCCGCCGGGTCGACCGCCAGCAGCTGGGCCTGCAGGTCGGTCGTCCAGCGACCGGCCTGCTCCGGCGTCAGGCCGTACCGGAGCCGCCACATCCGGCCGAGGACGGCGAGGCTGCGGACGAACTCCGGCACGCCGGTGTTGACGAAGCGCGGCGGCTCGCCGGTTCCCTCCAGGTCGACGGCGACCACCGCGGCGGTGCCGTACTGAACGCACAGCTGCCGTCCGTAGTCGTTGCCGAGCACCAGGTAGCCGCCGAAGTCCGGGCCGGCTGGCCGGCCGCGCTCGGCGGCCAGCTCGGCCAGCGTCGGGATCGGCCGGCCCTCCTGGGCCTGCGCCCAGAAGAACGGCGGGAACTCCCGGGGCAGACCGGCCCACACCAGCGTCTGGGCGACCGCCTCGGGCACACCCTGCCGGGAGACCGCACGCTGCTCGAAGCGGAACACCGCACCGCCGAACGCCTGCGCCAGCTCCGCGCCGAGCTGCTGCGGCGGGATCGGAGGCAGCTGCGGGACGGCACCGGGCGGCGGCAGCGGGGCCTGCACCGGCCGGGGCCGCTGCGGGGCGGCCGCCAGCTGGTGCAGCTGGTCCAGGTGGTCCAGCAGCAATGCCATGCCGGCCTGCCGGGCCTGCCGGTCGCGGCCGTACGGGACGGTGTGCGTGATCCGCACGTTCGGCCAGGAGGACTTCACCATCCGGGCGCAGTAGCCGCCCGGCAGGTCGCACAGCTCCAGCTCGGTGTGGAACTCCAGCACCTGGTCCGGCGGCACGCCGAGGCGGCGCATCTCCTGCAGCGCCTTCCACTCCGGGTGCGGGGTGCCGGGCTCGCTGGCCATCACCAGCGACTGCTCGGAGCCGTCCGGACGGCGGTAGCTGATCACGGCCTGGGTGCCCGGGCCGATGGTCGGCACCCCGGCCGCGGGCGGCGGCACCGGGGCGGCCTGCGGCGCCGGAGCGGGTGGCGCGGGCACGGCCGGCGGGGCGCCCACCGGGCCGGCGCCGGGGTAGCCGTAGCCGGGCGGCGGCGGGCCCGGGACGGGAGCCACGCCGACTGGCGGCGGGGGCACCGCCGGGCCGGGCGCGGGCGCACCGGGACCGGACGCGCCGGGACCGCCGGGCAGGTCGATCGCATGCGCCAGCTGGGTGGCGGCGTGCGCCACCCCGGCGGCGTCCGGAGCGGCCGGGGCGGGGGCTGCCGGGCCGGCATGAGCG
>NZ_JAHTIK010000001.1:3569662-3584191 GCF_025655475.1 Kitasatospora sp. DSM 101779
CGAAACCCTCGGGCATCGCGACGGTGGCGGCCGGCGCGGCGGTGGCCGGCATGGGCACGGTGAGCCCCTCCGAGCCGGGCGGCGGCGGGACGGGCATCGGCACCGTCAGGCCCTCGGAGCCGGGCGGTGCCGCCTCGGCGGACCGCTCCCGCAGGGCGTCCAGGTTCGAGGGCGGGGCGAGCATGGTCGGCGCGTCGCCGGCCGGCCGGTCCGAGACGGGCGGCATGGTCTGCACGGCCGGGGCCGCCGGGGCGGGCTGCGGCACGGCGGACTGCGGCGCGGCGGCGGGCGCGCCCAGCCGGGCGTTCTCGGCGGCGATCGCGGCCGCACCGGCCTCCTGCAGCCACTGCGGCGGGCTGAGCAGGAAGGAGGTCGCCTCGACCGCGCCGGGCACCGGCCGGGCGGCACCGGCCGGGTTGGGCTCCGTCCGGCCGCCGTACGTCTCCTCGAACCGGCGGACCACCTCGTTGACCGGCAGCGGCGGCCACAGGGTGCTCGCCCCGCTGTCCCGGGCGATCACCAGCCGCACCTCGCTGCCGACCGGGGGCTCACCCTCGGTCCCCTCCACCGCCCAGCAGACGAAGCCCAGGTCGAACTCCCGCACCCGTACCTCGCGCTGCCGGGAGCGCGGCACGCCGGCGTTGATCCAGTCCTCGGCGATCTCCTGCGCCTGCGCGTACGTCACCACGCCCGGCTCACCCCTCCGTTGCTCAGTTCACCGGGACGGCCCGGGCGAACCCGCCGTCCACCATCAGCTCCGCGACCGTCTCCAGTTCCGGCGGACTGCCCGCCAGCCGGAGCAGGAACGCGTCGAAGCTCTCCCCGCAGGGCAGCAGCAGCCGCGCCACCCTCTCCTCCGGCGGCTCGGCGCCGCCGCCGTCCCGTGCGTCGTCGTACGGGCAGAACCAGACCGAACCGGTCTGCTCGCCGCGCACCTTGAGCGCCAGCAGACCGCCCTGGACGTAGGCGATGCCCAGGTAGTCCTTGGTGAGGTGGTCGCGCAGGCACTTGTTGGCGTACACCAGGTCGTGCACGCCGTACTCCTCGCTCAGCGTCAGGAACGGCTGGTCGAGGAGGACGCCGTAGTCGGCGTCCAGGGCGACGCCGGCCGGAGCCCGGCCGCCGGCGATCTTGAGGAAACTGCGGTAGGCGCCGGGCAGCGGGTGCCCGAGCCGCTGCTCGGCGCGCTGCACCAGGTCCTCGGGGACGGCCACCGGGTCGCCGCCGTCCATGGCCAGCGGGAAGTGCACCGGCCGGCGCTCCTGGAGCGGGCGGGTGCCGCGGCGGGCGTGGTCGGCGGAGGAACGGGCGAGGCCGCCGTGGTGCCGCAGCAGCGCCTTGACCTCGACGGGGACGAGCTCCATCCGGCGCCAGCCGGGGGCGGCCCGGCCGACCGCGTGGTGCCAGGTCCAGCCGGGCGGGGTGGCGACGGCGGTCTCCAGGTCGGCCCACAGCTCGTGGCCCTGGGTGAACAGCGCGGCGTTGGCGGACACGTAGTCGGTGAGCCGGAGTTCGTCCACGCCGAAGCCCTCCGGCGGGTCGGCGACCTCGGCGGCCGCGGCGGCGTACGGCCCGAAGTCCGGGAAGCCGTACTCGTCCACGCGGACACCGGCCGGGTGCTTCTCGGCCCGGATCGGGTCCGGGAACTGCACCACCTGGCCCGCGTACGCCGAGTTGGGCGCGGCGGCGGCGCCGGGCCGACCTGTCGTCATCAGGGCTCCCCCACTGGCTCTGCACTGTTGCGGGCACCAGCGTAGGGGAAGGGACACCCCTGGAGACCAGGGGCGTCACTCCCGTTGCGGACGGCACCGCGTCAGCGGCGCACCGCCTTCGCCAGCACCTCCGCCACCCGGCTCTGCTGGTCCTCGGTGATCTGCGGGAACAGCGGCAGGGTGAGCAGTTCGGCGGCGGCCCGCTCGGCGACGGGGAAGGCCCCCTCGGCATGGCCGAGTCCGCGGAAGGCGGGCTGCAGGTGGACGGGCACCGGGTAGTGCACGCCGGCGCCGATCCCGGCGGCCTGCAGGTCGGCGAGGACGGCGTCGCGGCCGCGCACCACCCGGACGGCGTACAGGTGCCAGACGTGCTCGTTGCCGGGCAGGGTGCGCGGCAGGGTGATGCCCTCGACGCCGGCGAGCAGCGCGTCGTACCGGGCGGCGGCGGCCCGGCGGGCCTCGTTCCAGGCGGGCAGCCGGCGCAGCTTGGCGCGCAGCACGACGGCCTGCAGGGTGTCCATCCGGGAGTTGAAGCCGAACCGCTCGTGCACGTACTTGCGGCCGGAGCCGTGGTCCCCGATCAGCCGGACGGCGGCGGCGAGCCCCTCGTCGTCGGTGACGACCGCGCCGGCGTCGCCGTAGGCGCCGAGGTTCTTGCCGGGGTAGAAGCTGGTGGCGGCGATCCGGCCCCAGGAGCCGGAGACCCGGCCGTCCTGCCGGGCACCCTGGGACTGCGCGCCGTCCTCGACCACCGGCCGGTCCCCGGCGATGTCCAGCAGCGCGGCCATGGGGGCGAGCTGGCCGTTGAGGTGGACGGGCAGCAGCACCGCGGCTCCGGGCAGTGCGTCGGCGGCGGCCGCCGGGTCGATCAGGAGGTGCTCGGGGTCGACGTCGACGAGGACGGGCCGCAGCCCGGCCCGGACGACGGCCTCCGCGGTGGCGACGAAGGTGTTGGCAGGCAGGACGGCGCCGGCGCCGGGCGGCAGGTCGAGGGCGCGCAGGGCGAGTTCGAGAGCGTCGGTGCCGTTGGCCGTGCCGACCGCGTGCCGCACCCCGGAGAAGGCGGCGTACTCGGCCTCGAACGCGGCCACGTCGGGGCCCTTGATGTAGGCGCCGCTCGCCAGGACGGCGTCGAAGCCCGCGCGCACCTCCTCGGCGACCTCGGCGTGGGCGGCGTGCAGGTCGGCGAGCGGGATGTCGGTCATGGGATTCGCCCCTCGGCGGGTTCGGTGGACAGTGCGGGCACGGGCACGGGTGCGGGTCCGGGTGCGGGTTGTACCGGCGCGGGTGCGGCGGGCGCGGGTTCGACGCGCAGCGGCAGGCTGCCGCCGGAGAGGCAGGCGCCGGTCACGGCGTCCCACCGCCAGTGGTGGCGGGGGCACTCGACGACCCCGTCGGCGATAACGGCGTGGCCAAGGTCCTCGCCCGCGTGGGGGCACCAGCGCTGCAGCCGCAGCCCGTCGCGCTGCACGGTCTCGTCGGAGGCGGCCCGCTCGCGGACCAGCCGGCGGGTCTGGGCGGGCTGGTGGCCGTAGCGCAGCAGGGAGAGCAGGGTGAGGTCGAAGACGTCCGGGTCGCGGTGCAGGGCGAGCCGCATGGAGAGCAGCGCCTCCTCCCAGCCGGCCCGGCCGTCGAGGACGGCGCGCAGGGCGCGCGGCGGGACGCGGATGGTGTACTCCGGGTCGACCGGTTCGTCCTCCAGGTCGACCCGGGCGGCGAGGTCGCCGAGGGTGATCCGCCAGGCCTCGCCGCCGGCCTCCAGGGCGAGCCGGCCGCGGTAGTCGGCGAGCAGCGGGCGGTTGAGCCGCCGGAGCCGGTCGAAGTGCGCGTCGACCTCCTCGGCGGTGGGCGGGGCGGGCTCGCCCCGGTGGTGGGCCTGCCACTCGTCGCGGCGGCGCTCGCGGTAGTCGGCGAGGTAGCCGGCCGGGTCGGTGAGCCATCGGCCGGACGGGGCCGCGGGCGCCTCCCGGCCGTCGGGCCCGGGGAGCGCGTCGACGGTGTCGCCGGGGGCCGTCCGGACGACGGCGACCCCGGGGCAGGCGGCGGCGAAGTCCGCGGCGACGTCCTCCCAGTGCGGGAAGATCGTCCGCTCGCGGTCGTTGAAGCGGTCGAGCTCCGGGTCGAGGAAGCAGGCCGGGCCGGCCGAGGGCAGGTAGCGGCGGGCGCCGGTGAGCCGGACCTTGCGGACCAGGGTGTCCATCAGGTCGGCGCGGACGGCGGCGGTCTTCGCGGCCATCTGCGCGGGCGGGTAGTCGTAGGCGTTGGGGTACCACATGGCGCCGGAGTACTGGGCGGCCAGCAGGTCGACGCCGTCGGGCAGGTCGGACAGCGGCGGGTTGCAGTCGTTGAGGTCCAGGAAGCGCACGTCCCCGAGGTCGAGCAGCAGGCCGCTGTCCTCCTTGTGGCTGGTGTCCAGCAGCATGGTGGCGATGGCGTCCGGCCCGAGCCGGTGGGTCTCCCGGTGGCCGAGCGGGACCTGCCGGGTGAAGCCGAGCGCGGCGAGCCGGCGCTGCAGCGACCGGGTCCGGTAGCGGGGCACCAGGACGGTGGTGTCCCGGGAGAGCCGGTCGAGCAGCCGCTCGTCGAGGTGGTCCTCGTGGGTGTGCGAGACGTAGAGGTAGTCCCAGCGGCCGGCCACCACCTCGGGCAGCAGCGGCCGGTTGTCCGGGTACGGGAACCAGGCGTCCAGGAACGCCGGGTGGAACCAGGGGTCGATCAGCAGCCGCAGGCCGGCGTGCTCGACCGCGAAGCCGGCGTGCCCGAGGTGCCGGATCGAGGTCACCCGACGGCCTCCCGGAGGGCCGCGACCACGCGGTCCTGCTGCTCCTCGGTCAGGGTGTGGAACAGCGGCAGGATCAGCGAGCGGCGGGTGATCAGTTCGGTGGCGGGCAGCGGCACCCGGGCGGTGCCCTTGTACGGGGCCTCCAGGTGGGCGGCCATGATGCCGCGCCGGGCGGAAACGCCGGCGGCGGCGAGCCGGGCGAGCACCTCGGTGCGGTCGGGGGCGCCGTCCGGCAGCAGCAGCCAGCAGGCCTGGTAGTTGCCGGTGCCGTGGGCCGGGTCGGCGACCAGCCGTTCGGCGAGCGGGCCGAGCAGGCCGCGGTAGCGCTCGGCGAGTTCGCGCCGCCGGGCGACCATGGCGGGCAGCTTGCCGAGCTGGACCAGGCCGACGGCGGCCTGGATGTCGGTCATCCGGTGGTTGAAGCCGATCTCGTCGTAGGTCTCGACGACGGCGGCGCCGCCCGCCGCGCTGTGCCGG
This sequence comes from Kitasatospora sp. DSM 101779, assembly GCF_025655475.1. Classification (GTDB taxonomy): domain Bacteria; phylum Actinomycetota; class Actinomycetes; order Streptomycetales; family Streptomycetaceae; genus Kitasatospora. Next base: position 3,574,634 of record NZ_JAHTIK010000001.1, read on the forward strand.
TCGGCGGCGGAGACGCTCATCCCGTGCTCGCGCAGCCGGCGCAGCCGGGCGGCGAGGTCCGCGTCCTGGCAGGTGACCATGCCGCCCTCGCCGGTGGTGAGCAGCTTGCGGGGGTGGAAGGAGTAGGCGGCGATCGCGGCGGCGGCGCCGACCGGGCGGCCGCGGTGGACGGAGCCGGCGCCGCAGGCGGCGTCCTCGACGACGACGGCGCCGCGCGGTTCAACCAGGGCCCGGATCGCGTCGAGGTCGACCGGCACGCCTCCCTGGTCGACGGCGATCACGGCCCTGGTGCGGTCGGTGAGCACGGCGGCGACCGTGTCGGCGGTGAGGTTGCCCGTGGCCGGGTCGACGTCCGCGAAGACCGGGACGGCGCCGACGTAGGTGACGGCGTTGGCGGTGGCGATGAAGGAGAGCGAGGGCACCACCACCTCGTCGCCGGGCCCGACCCCGGTGCCGATCATGGCGAGGTGCAGGGCGGTGGTGCAGGAGGAGACGGCGACCGCGTGCGGCACGCCGAGGTGCTCGGCGAAGGCCCGCTCGAAGGCGGCGACCCGCGGGCCCTGGGCCACCCACCCGGAGCGGACGGCCTCGGCGGCGGCCTCGGCCTCCTCCTCGCCGAGCCACGGCACCATGACGGGGATGTGGGACACGGGGGCGCTCCCGGAGGCTGGCGGTTCGGCCGGGCCCTGCCGGTCGGTCGTGGTCACTGCGCGCGCCACCAGGCGACGAGCCGGCGCAGTCCGTCGTCGAGGCCGAGGTCCGGCTTCCAACCGAGGTCGCGCTCGGCGGCGGAGATGTCGGCGAGCCGGCGCACCACGCCGCCCGCGGTGCCGCGGGCCGGTCCGTGTTCGACGTCGAGGTCGGTGCGGTCCATCGCGGCGAGCAGGGCGTCGGCCAGACCGCGCAGCGAGACCTCGGTGGCGGAGGCGATGTTGTAGACCCGGTCGGTGACGGGGGCCGCGGCGGCGAGCAGGTTGGCCCGGGCGATGTCCTCGGTGTAGACGAAGTCCATGGTCTGGGTGCCGTCGCCGAAGATCAGCGGTGGCTCGCCGGAGGCGATCCGCTCCATCCAGCGGATGAACACCTCGGTGTACTTGCCGTGGACGTCCATCCGTGGCCCGTACACGTTGAAGTAGCGCAGCGCGACGTAGTCCAGGCCGGTCATGGCGTGGAAGCTGCGCAGCATGCCCTCGTTGAACGCCTTGGCGGCGCCGTAGAAGGTGTCGTTGTTGTAGGGGTGCTGGGTCTCCGGCGTCGGGAAGGTGTCGGCGAGGCCGTAGACGGAGGCGGTGGAGGAGGCGATCAGCTTGCGCACGCCCTGCTCGGCGGCGGCCTCGATGACGTCGAAGGTGCCGTCGACCATGATCTCCAGGGCGAGCCGGGGTTCGGCGGCGCACTGGGTGATCCGGATCGCGGCGAGGTGGAAGAGCAGGTCGGTGTCGTCGCCGAGGAGTTCGCGCAGCAGTGCGCGGTCGCGGATGTCGCCGTCGACGACCCGCAGTTGGCCGGGGGCGGCGAGCTCCTGCGCGCGGGCGAGGTTCTCCGTGCGGCCGCGGACGAAGTTGTCGAGCACGACGACCTCGCGGGCTCCGGCCTCGATCAGCTGGTCGACGACGGTGGAGCCGATGGTGCCGGCGCCTCCGGTGACCAGGCAGCGGGAGCCGGGGACGGGGACTGCGTTCATCGGGCGGCGGCCCTCTCCTGTGCGGTGTTCGACGGTGCGGGGCTCGACGGTGCGGGGCTCGACGGTGCGGGGCTCGGCAGTGCGGTGACGGGGCCGGTGCCGGCGGCCGGCCCGACGGGCACGGTGGCGCCGCCGAGTTCGAGGCTGCGGGAGGCGGCGTGCAGCAGGCGCAGCACGCGCAGGCCGGAGCGGCCGTCGGTGAGCGGGGCCCGGCCCTCGGTGACGGCGGCGGCGAACTCGGCCATCACGTTGCGCAGCGCCTCCTGTTCGACCAGAGCGGGCGCGACCATGTCGCCGACCCGGTACGAGATCATGGCGCGGTGCCGGATGGCATCGGTGAGCTCGTCGGGCGGGGTGAGGTCGACGCCGCGGTCGTGGATCGCCAGCCTGGCCTGCGGGTTGAGGTCGTCCCAGACGAGGGTGCGCCGCGAGCCGCCGATCAGGGTGGTGCGGACCTTGGTCGGCGAGAGCCAGTTGACGTGGCAGTGGGCGAGCGCGCCGTTGCTGAGCCGGACGGTGAGGTACGCCACGCAGGCGCGGCCGGCCCCGATCGGGTCGGCGCCCTGGGCGCTGACGCCGACCGGTTCGACGCCGGGCGGCAGGACGAAGTCGAGGATCGACAGGTCGTGCGGGGCGAGGTCCCACAGCACGTCGACGTCGGGCTGGACGAGGCCGAGGTTGATCCGCACCGAGTCGAAGAACTGGACGTCGCCGATCTCGCCGCCGTGCACCAGTTCGCGGATCCGGCGGACCACCGGCGTGTAGCAGAAGGTGTGGTCGCACATCAGCACGAGACCGCGTTCTTCAGCGAGTTCGCACAATTCGGCGGCCTCGTCGGCGGTGGTGGTGATGGGCTTCTCGACGAGCACGTGGCGGCCGGCCTCCAGGGCGGCGCGCACCAGCTTGTAGTGGGCGGCGGCGGGGGTGGCGACGGCGACGGCCTCGACCCGGTCGTCGGCGAGGACGTCGTCGAAGGAGGTGGTGGTGCGGACGGTGCTGTACTCGCCGAGGACCCGGCGGGAGCGCTCCTCGTCCAGGTCGCACAGCCAGTGGAGCCGCAGGGCGGGCGTCTGCTGTGCGTTGCGGACGAGGTTGGGGCCCCAGTACCCGGCGCCGACCACGGCGAGCCCGATCCGGCGCCCGGGCGCGGACCCGGTCGCACCCGGCGTGGGGACGTGCTCGCCGGGCGCCTCGTGCGCCTCCTGCGCCAGCGCGTGCCCGGGCCCGTGCTGCATCGACATCGACAAGACCCCCCTTGTCCGGTGCCGGAGCGTCACTGCCCCGGAGCACCCCGCGTCCGTGCGGCCGCCCGGACCGGATCACCGCCGTCGGCCCTGCGGCCGACGGCGCCCCACGGTGCTGCCCAGGTGGCCCCGCCGCTGGAACGGTACCGGCCGCCGTACGCCCCCGGGGGCCGAATCCGCAAACCCGCGGCGCGCCGTGACGGCGTTCGCAACGCTCCGTACACCCCGGGTCCGCGGCGCTGCGAAGGGTTTGACAGTCTTGAGGCCCACAATGAGGGAGCGGATCGGCGTCCACCGTCCGTCAGCACCCCAGCCGACCACCGACCGGGCCCGGAGACCCGAGCGGAACGCGATCGAGGAGAACCATGTCAGCGAGCCCGACGGCCGACCCGGAGCCCGGCACCGCCGAGCGGCCCGCGGCCCCGGCCGTGCCGCGGCTGCTGCACCTGCGGGACAGCGTGCTGCCCGCGGTCGCGGCGGCGCTCTCGCTGAAGAACGGCGAGGTCCACACCCTGGCCGGCGACAAGGCCGACCTCGCCCCGCTGCTGCACCCGCTGGTCGGGGACTTCCTCGCCGGCCTGCCGATCGAGCACCGCGAGCGGTTCACCGGCCGCTGCCCGGAGGCGGTGCTGCTCTCCCAGTACCTCACCACGGTGGACGGGGCGCGGTCCAAGCGTGCCTCGCGCAAGCCGCTGAGCCTGCACGACGCCCGCAAGGCGCTGCGGGGCGCGCGGCTGACCACCCTGCGCATCCGCGAGGAGGGCGACCCGGCGCACGGCACGCACGCACCGCCGTGCCGCTCCTGCGCGGCCCTGCTGGACCACTTGAACGTCGCGAGCGTCGCCGTCGGGCCCACCACCCGCTGACGCGCGCCGTCCCTGTCCCCGAACCACGGAGCAGACCCTGAACGCGACCGCCGTACGAACCCAACCGCGCTTCCCGGCCGACGTGGCCGCCGCCCTCAAGCAGGCCGGCTGGCACCCCGGACGCTGGGAGATCCGCCAGGCCGAGGCCTGGGCGGACGTGCTCGCCGTGCACGGCGGGCCCCTGGACACCCCGCACGCCGTCTTCCCCGCCGCCGTCGAGGCCTGGGCCGAGTTCGGCGGGCTGGCCTTCGACCTGGACGGGGCCGGCCGGGCGCTGGCCCGCACCCCCTTCCTGCTCGACCCGCGCTGCGGCCTGCACCAGCCGCGCACCCTGGCCGACCTCGGCCGCGCGCTCGGCACCCGTCTCGCCCCGCTCGGCGAGGAGCGGTACGGCCAGGCGCTCCTCGCGATCGACGAACTCGGACGGGTCTTCAGCCTCGACCACACCGGCGAGTGGTACCTCGGCGCCACGGTCGACCAGGCGCTCGCCACCCTGGTCATGGGACTCACCCCGGAGCGGTTGCGCGCCTGACGCATCCGCACCGCCGTTTTCCCCCGCACCGGCTGACGGATCGTCGGCCGGTGCGCACCACCCGCCCGCCCTTCGTGCGCTGGCGCACCGCTTTCGCCCGAACCGCTCCCGTCCCGCCCGCCCCGGGTCCACACTGTGTGGCAATTCCGAGGAGAAGACCGGGAGGAATCGCGATGAGCGTCCCCACCGCCGCCGCGGCCCGCACCGAAACCCCCGCCCCCACCGCTGCCCCCGGGCGGCAGCCGCTCTTCGACAACGCCAAGTTGGGCGGTCGCGCTGGTGGTGTGCGCCCACACCTGGATGCCGCTGGTCGGCGCCGACCGGACGGTCGCCGCCGCGGTGCTCACCGTCGCGGCCTTCGCGATGCCGGTGTTCGTGACGCTCTGCGGCTGGTTCGCCCGGCCGAGGCCGGGCCGGCCGGCGGTGGACGGCCGCCGCCTGGTGACCGGCGTCGCCGTGCCCTACCTGGTCTTCCAGGTGCTGTACAACCTCGTCGGCATGGCGCTGGAGGGCCGGCTCGCGCCCTTCTCGCTGCTGGAGCCGCGCTGGCTGACCTGGTTCCTGCTCTCGCTGTTCGTCTGGCGGCTGACCGTGCCGCTGTGGACGGCGCTGCGGCATCCGCTGGCCGTGGCCGTGCTGATCGCGGCCGCCTCCGGCGCCGTCCGGGCACTGCCGGAGGAGCTCGCGCTCAGCCGCACCCTCGCCTTCCTGCCGTGGTTCGTGCTCGGCCTGGTGCTGCGACCGCACCACCTCGCGCTGCTGCGGTGTCCGGCCGTCCGCCGCTGGGCACCGGCGGCGCTGGCCACGGTCTTCGCCGCGCTGTGGCTCGCCGCACCCAGGCTGCTGAACCCGGGCTGGGTGTGCCCGGACGGAACCCGCATCCGAAGTGCGCAGTTCCCCGCGCCCCTGGGACGGCGTCTAGGCCAGCCGTTCCGAGGGCACCGCCAGCCGGGACGGCAGCACCGCCTCGACGCGGAAGCCGCCGTCCGCCTCGGGCCCCGCGTCGAAGCTGCCGCCGAGGGCGACGACCCGCTCGCGCATGCCGACCAGCCCGTTGCCGCCGCTCGGCAGGCGGACGGGCTCGGCGCCGCCGGGGCAGTCGTTGACCACGGCCACCCGCACCCCGTTCGGCACATAGGCGAGCAGCACCGCCACCCGAGCTCCGCCGGCGTGCTTGTGCGCGTTGGTGAGCCCCTCCTGGACGAGCCGGTACGCGGTCTGCTCGGCGTCTCCGCGGTAGGGGCGGCGCTCGCCGCTGACGGTCAGCGAGACCAGCATCCCGGCTGCCCGGGACTGCTCGACGAGCCCGGGCACCTCGGTGAGGCCGCCGGTGGTCTCGGCCGCCGCCGCGGCCGGCTCGGCCATCCGCAGCACGCCGAGGATCTCCCGCAGCTCGTCCAGTGCCTGCCGGCCGACCTCGCCCATCAGTTTCGCGCTGGCCTGCGCCTTCTCCGGGTCCTTGGTGATGATCCGCTCAAGTGCCCCGGCGTGCACCACCATCAGGCTGACCCGGTGCGCGACCACGTCGTGCATCTCGCGGGCGATCCGGGTGCGCTCCTCCAGCCGGGCGCGGCGGGCGCGCTCGCTGGCCTGTTCGGCGAGCAGGTCGAGTTCGGCCTCCAGGCCGTGCGCCCGGTCCTTGAGCGACTCGACCAGCCGGCGGCGGGCGCCCACGTACAGGCCGGTCACCACGGGCGGCACCGTGAGGCCGACCGCGACCAGGCCGGCCAGCACGACGAACACCCAGGTCGGCGGCAGTTCCTCGGCCGGCACCTGGGAGGGCGCGAGCACGTACACCAGCGCCATGCCGAAGGTCTCGGCGAGGGCGATCCCGGAGAGCGTCACCACCCGGCGGCGGCGAGAGGGCCACTCCCAGGTCGCGGCCAGCGTGTACAGCGAGACGACCAGCAGCACCATGCCGAACAGGCCGGGCACGAACACCAGCGCGACCAGCACCGGTACGGCCGGCCAGCGCCGCCGCACCACCAGGGTCGCACCGGCCAGTGCCCCCAGCACCGCCGACACCACCGCGGCCGGCGCACCGAGGTGCAGCCGGTCCCCCACCATGCCGTACGCCCCCGCGGCGCACTCCAGTCCGGCCAGTCCGGCCAGTCCCACGTCCAGCAGCGCACTGCGGCGCCGGGGCCACCACCCCAGGGTGTGGACCGGCCCGCCCCCCTCCGGCGACTTGCTCATGGGGGACAGCGTAAGGCCGCCCCTCGGGCCCTCCCCAGCGAGTTCTCCGGCACCCGGCGCGAGCGCCGCCCTGTCCGCCATCCGGCCACCTCTCGGACGCGGCACCCGGTGCCACCTATGCTGTTCGCGACGGACAGCGCGGTCCGCACACATCGCCGTGACCATGGTGATGAGAGCCGTTGCCGAACCCCCCACCACCACAGGGAGACAGCCGTGACCGCTCCGGTCCCCGCCTCGTCGGACACCGCGTCCGCGACCGCCGGCCCCGACGCCGACAACGCCGCCCTGCGCGCGGACATCCGACGACTCGGCGACCTGCTCGGCGAGACGCTGGTCCGGCAGGAGGGCCCCGAGCTGCTCGGCCTGGTGGAGCAGGTCCGCCTGCTCAGCCGCACCGACGGCGAGGCCACCGCCGAGCTGCTCGCCGGGATCGACCTGGAGACCGCCGGCAAGCTGGTCCGCGCCTTCTCCACCTACTTCCACCTCGCCAACGTGACCGAGCAGGTGCACCGCGGCCGCGAGTTCGCCACCCGCCGGGCGCGCGAGGGCTCGCTGCTCGCGCAGACCGCGGACCAGCTCGCCGAGGCCGACCCCAAGCACCTCCAGGACACCCTGGCCCACCTGGCCGTCCGGCCGGTGTTCACCGCGCACCCGACCGAGGCCGCCCGCCGCAGCGTCCTCAACAAGCTGCGCCGGATCGGCGAGCTGCTGGAGCGCATCCACCGCGAGCACCTCGCCTCGGGCCTCTCCGAGGCCGACCCCGTCCGCCACTCCTCGGCCAAGCGCCAGGCCGACCGCCGGCTCGCCGAGGTCATCGACCTGCTGTGGCAGACCGACGAGCTGCGGATCGCCCGCCCGGAGCCGACGGACGAGGCCCGCAACGCCGTCTACTACCTGGACGAGCTGTACCGCGAGGCCGTCCCCGCCGTCCTGGAGGAGCTGCACGAGGAGCTCGCCCGGGTCGGCCTGGCCCTGCCCGACGGGGTGCGGCCGCTGACCTTCGGCACCTGGATCGGCGGCGACCGCGACGGCAACCCCAACGTGACCCCGCAGGTCACCTGGGACGTCCTCAACCTGCAGCACGAGTACGGCATCAAGGACGCCCTCGCCACCATCGACGACCTGCGCAACTCGCTCTCCACCTCGGTCCGGCTGGCCGGGGCGAGCGAGGAGCTGCTCGCCTCGCTGGACGCCGACCTCAAGGCGCTGCCGGAGCTCAGCCCCCGCTACAAGCGGATGAACGCCGAGGAGCCGTACCGCCTCAAGGCCACCTGCGTCCGTCTCAAGCTGGAGAACACCCGCGACCGCCTGGCCGCCGGCACCCCGCACGTCGAGGGCCGCGACTACGTGGGCACCCGCGAGCTGGTCGCCGACCTGCGCCTGATCCAGGACTCGCTGCGCGCGCACCGCGGCGGGCTGATCGCCGACGGCCGGCTCGCCCGCGCCATCCGCACCGTCGAGGCGTTCGGCCTGCAGCTCGCCACCATGGACGTCCGCGAGCACGCCGAGGCCCACCACCACGCGCTCGGCCAGCTCTTCGACCGGCTCGGCGAGGAGGCCTGGCGCTACGCGGACATGCCGCGCGAGTACCGGCAGCGGCTGCTCGCCAAGGAGCTGCGCTCGCGCCGTCCGCTCGCGCCCGTCCCGGCCCCGCTGGACCCGGCCGGCGCCAAGACCCTCGGAGTGTTCAACACGATCCGCGAGGGCTTCGAGCGGTTCGGCGACGAGATCGTCGAGTCGTACATCATCTCGATGTGCCAGGGCGCGGACGACGTGTTCGCCGCCGCGGTGCTGGCCCGTGAGGCCGGCCTGATCGACCTGCACGCCGGCATCGCCAAGATCGGCATCGTGCCGCTGCTGGAGACCACCGACGAGCTGCAGCAGGCCGACCGGATCCTCGACGAGATGCTCTCCGACCCGTCGTACCGCCTGCTGGTGTCGCTGCGCGGCGACATCCAGGAGGTCATGCTCGGCTACTCGGACTCCTCCAAGTTCGGCGGCATCACCACCTCGCAGTGGGAGATCCACCGCGCCCAGCGCCGGCTCCGCGACGTCGCCCACCGCTACGGCATCCGGCTGCGGCTCTTCCACGGCCGCGGCGGCACCGTCGGCCGCGGCGGCGGCCCCTCCCACGAGGCGATCCTCGCCCAGCCGTGGGGCACCCTGGAGGGCGAGATCAAGGTGACCGAGCAGGGCGAGGTCATCTCCGACAAGTACCTGCTGCCGTCGCTGGCCCGGGAGAACCTCGAACTCACCGTCTCCGCGACGCTCGCCGCCTCCGCGCTCCACACCGCACCGCGGCAGGCCCCGGAGGAGCTGGCCCGCTGGGACGCCGCGATGGACCAGGTGTCGGCGGCGGCGCACACCGCCTACCGGGCCCTGGTCGAGCAGGAGGACCTGCCGAAGTACTTCTTCGCGGCCACCCCGGTCGACCAGCTCGCCTCGCTGCACCTGGGCTCCCGCCCGTCCCGCCGCCCCGACTCCGGCGCCGGCCTGGACGGCCTGCGGGCCATCCCGTGGGTGTTCGGCTGGACGCAGTCCCGGCAGATCGTCCCCGGCTGGTACGGCGTCGGCGCGGGCCTCGCCGCCGCCCGCGAGGCCGGCCTCGGCGACGTGCTGGACGAGATGTACGGCCAGTGGCACTTCTTCCGCAACTTCCTGTCCAACGTCGCCATGACGCTGGCCAAGACCGACCTGCGGATCGCCCGCCACTACGTCGAGCAGCTGGTGCCCGCCGACCTGCACCACGTCTTCGACCAGATCACCGCCGAGCACGAGCGGACCCTGCGCGAGGTGCTCCGGCTCACCGGCGAGACGGAACTGCTCGACCACAACCCGGTGCTGAAGCAGACCTTCGCCGTCCGCGACGCCTACCTCGACCCGATCTCGTACCTGCAGGTGGCGCTGCTGCGCCGGCAGCGCGACGAGGCCGCCAAGGGGCTGAGCGAGGACCCGCTGCGGGCCCGCGCCCTGCTGCTGACCGTCAACGGCATCGCCGCCGGCCTGCGCAACACCGGCTGACGCCGGATCGGGCCG
>NZ_JAHTIK010000001.1:3584514-3621172 GCF_025655475.1 Kitasatospora sp. DSM 101779
CGGCGCAGCCGGCGCCGGCCCTGCCGGCGCACCTCGGCCAGCGGTGCCGCGCCCTCCTCCGCGGCCGCCGCACCGGCGGCCGCCGCCAGCCGGCCGGCCAGCATGCGATCGAATCCGTCTCCGGTCCCGTCCGCCGGGATCTCCCACAGGTCGTCAGCCACGTCCGCTCACCTCCCGCTCGGGCGCGAGGTCGCGCCGGAGCGTGGTCATCGCCCGTCCGAGATGTGTCTTCGCCGTCGCGAGCGTGCAGCCCATCTCCTCGGCCACCGCGGCGACCGGCAGGTCGGCCCAGTAGCGGAGCACGACCGCGGCACGCTGCCGCGGCGGGAGCGCGCGCAGGGCCGTGGCCAGCTGCTCGTCTCCCGTCGTGGTCTCCGGTCCGGCGGCGTCCGGCAGGCGGTCGGTGAGGACCTCCCGCCGGGTGCGCCGCCAGCGCGAGATGTGTGTGCGCACCATGGTGCGGCGCACGTAGGCCTCGGTCGCCGACTCGTCGCGGATCGACCGGCGCCGGACGTACACCCGGGCCAGAGCGTCGTGCAGCAGGTCCCGGGCGTCGTGGAGGTCGCCGGTGATCAGGAACGCCGCGCGGAGCAGCGCCTGGTACCGCGCTCCGACGAAGGCGTCGAACGGGTCACCCTTCATCGTCATGCCCACCTGACGCACCGGCGGGACGGAACGGATGACAGGCCGGGGAGAAATCATCGCGGGCGGACGGGCGGGGGCCCGGAACGCGAGGGGCCGACCCCGGCGGGGTCGGCCCTGCGTCTTCGGCGGTCAGCTCTCGCGGTCGGCCCGGCGGCGGCGCAGCCAGGTCGCCGCTCCGCCCGCGACCACGACCATTCCGCCGGCCACCGCGTACAGGCCGGCCGAGCCGCCGACCGAGCCGCTGACCGGCGGCACCATCTGGGCCGCGGCGGGCTCGGGGGACGGCTCCGGGCCCGCCGTCGCGCCGGCGGCCGCCGCGGCCGGGGCGGCGATCCCGGTGGCGGCCAGGCAGATTGCCGCGCCGCCGACCATCCGTGCCGCCCGGTAGGAGCGAATCACGTTCCTTACCCCCAGATCGAACCCCTCAACCCCTTCGTACGGGACAGACCGTATCCGATGGAACGGCTCGATCTGACCGGGATTCAGGTTCCAGCGACCAAGCGTTGCAGGACCGTTGTGTACGACGCCGAATCCTCACGAACCGCTCGCCGGAGTCTGCCGAGGGGGAGTCGATCGGCAGGCGGGGCTCAGGAGTTGTAGGTGCTCTGGGCCCGCTCCAGCCCCTCCGAGAGCAGGGCCTCCACGGCGTCCGCCGACCGGTCCACGAACCAGTCGAGCTCCTTGCGTTCGGCCGAGGAGAAGTCCTTCAGCACGAAGTCCGCGACCTCCATCCGGCCCGGCGGGCGGCCGATGCCGCAGCGCACCCGGTGGTAGTCGGCGCCGAGCGACTTGGTGATGGACTTCAGCCCGTTGTGGCCGTTGTCGCCGCCGCCGCACTTCAGCCGCAGCGCCGCGTAGTCGATGTCCAGCTCGTCGTGGACGGCGACGATCGCCGCGTTGGGGACCTTGTAGAAGTCGCGCAGCGCCGTGGTGGGGCCGCCGGAGAGGTTCATGAAGGTCATCGGCTTGGCCAGCACCACGCGCCGGCCGGCCAGCCTGCCCTCGGCGACCTGGGCGCGGCTCTTGTGCGTCTTGAACTTCGCGCCGATCCGCTCCGCGAGCAGGTCCACCACCATGAAGCCGATGTTGTGCCGGTTGCGGGCGTAGCCCTCTCCGGGGTTGCCCAGGCCCACGACCAGCCAGGGTCCCGTGTACTCGTCCGCCACCGCGCTCATCACCGATCTCCGCTCGCCTCGTTCCTGCGGGTCCATTATCCGTAGCGGCGCCGCGCCCGGCCGGGGCAGGGGCGGGCCGCGGCGGCGTACCGTCGTGACGACCGACCGCCGCCGAGCCGAGGGACCGCCCGTGACCGCACCGACCGCCGCACTGGCCGCCGAGCTCTCCGCGGAGCTGCGGGGCGCCGTGGTGCCCGGCCGCGCCGAGCAGGAGAAGGCCTACCTGAAGAGTTCGCTGCAGCATCTCGGGGTGCCGGTGCCGGGGATGCGCGCCGCGGTGCGTGGCCTGCTCCGCCGCCACCCGGGGCTGGACCGCGAGGCGGTGCTGGCGCTGGTCGGGGAGCTGTGGGCGCAGCCGGTGCACGAGTCGCGCAGCTGCGCCGGGTTCCTGCTGGAGGCGCGCGAGCGGTTGCTGGTGCCGGCCGACCTGGCGCTGCTGGAGCGGATGCTGGAGCAGTGCGACACCTGGGCGCACGTCGACGTGATCGCGCCGAAGGCGGCCGGTCCGCTGCTGCTGCGGTACCCGGAGACGGCGCAGGTGCTGCTGCGCTGGAGCCGCCGGGAGGAGTTGTGGGTGCGCCGGGGCGGGGTGCTGGGCCACCTGCCGGCGCTCCGCTCGCCGGAGCGGTTCCCGCTCTTCTTCGGCGAGTTCGGGGCGCTCGCGGACCCGCTGCTGACGGATCCGCGGTTCTTCGTGCGCAAGGCGCTGGGCTGGTCGCTGCGGGAGGGTGCCAAGCACCATCCGGAGGAGGTCTGCGACTGGCTGGCCGGGCGGCTGTCGCGGGTCTCCGGGCTGACGCTGCGGGAGGCGCTGAAGCCGGTGCCGCAGGAGGTCCGGCTGCGGCTGCTGCCCGGGCACGTCTGAGCGGGCCGGGCGGGCGCGGGCGTGTGCCCGGGAACGCCGCCGCCCCGGCCGCTCCTGGTGTCAGGAGCGGCCGGGGCGGCGGAAGCGGGGATCCGGCGGGGATCAGGCCTCGACGGCCTCGCCCTCGGCGGCCTCCTCCTCGGTGGCCTCGGGGGCCTGGGCGCCGATGACCTGCAGCACGACGGCGTCGGCCTCGACGGCGAGGGTGGTGCCCTTCGGCAGGGCGATGTCGCCGGCGGTGATGGAGGCGCCGGCCTCCAGGCCCTCGACGGAGACGGTGACCGACTCGGGCAGGTGGGTGGCCTCGGCCTCGATCGGGAGGGCGTTCAGCACGTTCTCGATCAGGTTGCCGCCGGGGGCCAGCTCGCCCTCGGTGTGGACCGGGATCTCGACGGTGACCTTCTCCCCGCGCTTCACGAGGAGCAGGTCGACGTGCTCGATGCTGCGCTTGATGGCCTCGCGCTGGACGGCCTTCGGCAGCACGTACTCGTCCTTGCCGTCGATCGGCACGACCAGCAGGGCGTTCGGGGTCTTGAGGGCCATCATCAGGTCGTGGCCGGGCAGGTTCAGGTGGACCGGCGCGTGGCCGTGGCCGTAGACGACACCGGGGACGAAGCCGGCGCGGCGGGCGCGACGGGCGGCACCCTTGCCGAACTCGGTGCGGGTCTCGGCGGCAAGGCGGATCTCGGACACGACTGCACTCCTCGTGAGAAAGACTGGCGCGGGTGCAGGAACGACAAAAACCGCCGGGCCACACCCTCAAGTTCCTTGGGGGTCGCTCGGCGGCGGACGACTACTGGAAGCAGCGCGTCGATCACGGTTGCGGTACCCGCACGGGCACACGGCATCCCTCGCCGAGCAGTCCCACGAGTCTAACCGGTGGCCGCGTCAACCGCGAAATCGGCCCCCGCACGCGTCGCGTGCGGGGGCCGGACGTCCGGGCTGACGGTCAGTGCACGCCCTCGAAGAGGCTGGTCACCGAGCCGTCCTCGAAGACCTCCTTGATCGCGGCGGCGATCGAGGGGGCGATCGAGAGGGTGGTCACCTTGTCCAGCTGCAGCTGCTGTGGGGTGGGCAGGGTGTTGGTGAAGACGAACTCGCTGACGCGGGAGTTCTTGAGGCGGTCCGCGGCCGGGCCGGAGAGGACGCCGTGGGTGGCCGCGACGATCACGTCGGCGGCGCCGTTGTCGTAGAGCGCGTCGGCGGCGGCGCAGATGGTGCCGGCGGTGTCGATCATGTCGTCGACCAGGACGCAGACCCGGCCCTTGACGTCGCCGACGACCTCGGCGGACAGGATGGTGTTGGCCTGCGTCATGTCGCGGCGCTTGTGGATGATCGCCAGCGGGGCGTCCAGGCGGTCGCACCACTGGTCGGCGACCTTCACCCGGCCGGCGTCCGGCGAGACGATGGTGAGCTTGGAGCGGTCGACCCGCTCGCCCACGTAGTCGGCCAGCATCGGCAGCGCGAACAGGTGGTCCACCGGGCCGTCGAAGAAGCCCTGGATCTGCGCGGTGTGCAGGTCCACGGCCATCAGGCGGTCGGCACCGGCCTGGCGGAGCAGGTCGGCGACCAGGCGGGCCGAGATGGGCTCGCGGCCGAGGTGCTTCTTGTCCTGCCGGGCGTAGCCGTAGAACGGCAGGATCGCCGTGATGCTGTGCGCCGAGGCCCGCTTCAGCGCGTCGATCATGATCAGCTGCTCCATGATCCACTGGTTGATCGGAGCCGTGTGGCTCTGGATCACGAAGCAGTCCGCGCCGCGGGCCGACTCCAGGAAGCGGACGTAGATCTCACCGTTGGCGAAGTCGAGGGCCTTGGTGGGAACGAGTTCGGTGTCGAGCTCCCGGGCCACCTCCTCCGCCAGCTCGGGGTGGGCACGGCCGGAGAAGAGCTTGAGCTTCTTCTCACCCGACGTCGTGATCCCGCTCACTGCACCGTCTCCTCGCGTTGCTGCCGCACATGGACCCGCCACGGCGCACCCGGGCAGCAGCGCTCGGGACGTCGGTCGGCGGGGATTCGGGGTACGCCGGGACGAGGACGGAAAGCCCAGTGGCGCACGTATGTACTCCAGGTTACGCGGTGCGCCGGAAACCGTCCGCCCCGGGATCACATCCCAAGATCCCCAGCAGCCGCTCAGGCCTCGGGGGCCCCGGACGCCTCGGCCTTGGCGGCGGCCTCCGCGGCGGCCGTGCCGGGGCGCTTGCGGGCCACCCAGCCGGCGATGTTGCGCTGCTGCGCCCGGGAGACGCCCAGCGAACCGGCCGGAACGTCCTGGTAGATCACCGAGCCGGCCGCGGTGTAGGCGCCGTCGCCGACGGTCACCGGGGCGATGAACATGTTGTCCGAGCCGGTGCGGCAGTGCGCCCCGATCACGGTGCGGTGCTTGTTGACGCCGTCGTAGTTGACGGTGACGGAGGCCGCGCCGACGTTGCTGCCCTCGCCGATGGTGGCGTCGCCGATGTACGAGAGGTGCGGCACCTTGGCGCCCTCGCCGAGCTCGGAGTTCTTGATCTCGACGTAGGTGCCGGCCTTGGCCTTGCGGGCGAGCTTCGCGCCCGGGCGGAGGTAGGCGTAGGGGCCGACCGAGGCGGACTCGCCGACCTCGGCCTCGATCACCGTGGCGTTGCTCACAGTGGCGCCGGCGCCGATCACGCTGTCGGTCACGGTGGAGTTCGGGCCGACGGTGCAGCCCTCGCCGAGGTGGGTGGTGCCCTGCAGCTGGGTGCCGGGCAGCACGACCGCGTCCGGCTCGTAGCTCACCTGGACGTCGAACCAGGTGCTGACCGGGTCGACGACGGTGACGCCGGCCCGCATGGCCTGCTCCAGCAGCCGGTCGTTGAGCATCCGGCGGGCCTCGGCGAGCTGCACCCGGTCGTTGATGCCGAGGATGTCGCGGAAGTCGTCGGCGACGACGGCGCCGACCCGGTGGCCACCGGTGCGCAGGATCTCCAGGGTGTCGGTGAGGTACTCCTCGCCCTGGACGTTGTCGGTGGTGAGCCGGCCGAGCGCCTCGGCGAGCAGCTTGGCGTCGAAGGCGAACACGCCGGAGTTGATTTCGGAGACGGCGCGCTGCTCGTCGGTGGCGTCCTTGTGCTCGACGATCGCGGCGACCGCGCCGTGGTCGTCGCGCAGGATCCGGCCGTAGCCGTTGGCGTCCGGCACGACGGCGGTCAGCACGGTCACGCCGTTGCCCTGCTCGGCGTGCGCCTCGGCGAGGGCCCGCAGGGTGGCGCCGGTGAGCAGCGGGGCGTCGCCGGTGGTGACGAGCACGGTGCCGTCGAGGACGGTGCCGTCCGCGGTGAGCGCGTCGAGGGCGGTGCGGACGGCGTGGCCGGTGCCGTTCTGCTGCTCCTGGACGGCGGTGCGCACGCCGGCGTAGTGCTGCTCCAGGTGGGCGGTGACGAGCTCGCGCAGATGGCCGACGACCACCACGAGGTGCTCCGGCTGCAGCTCCTGCGCGGCGGCGACGGCGTGGCCGACGAGGGACCGACCGCAGATCTCGTGCAGCACCTTCGGCAGCCGGTTGGACTTCATCCGGGTGCCCCCGCCGGCGGCGAGCACGATCACGGCAGCGGTCTTCTTGGCAGTCACGCGGAGGGCTCCTCGGCAGTTCTGAGGGAGGGTCGGGCGCGCCTGCCGGACGGTCGGGGCTGTGTGCGGAGCTCCCGGAGGAGGATTCGAACCCCCATAAGCTGGACCAAAACCAGCTGTCCTGCCCTTAGACGATCCGGGACGGATGCCGTGCACGGGTGACGCGCCGACGGACGTCGGCGGGCAATGCAGGGCTAAGAGTACGGGGTGCGCCGCTCTGCATCCACCACCCTCCGGAGTCCCGCCGGTGCGACACGTCTTCCCATCGGATGCCCGCGAACCTACGATGCCGTAGGTTACGCATACGTAGGTACCGTTCCCTCCCCCGAGGACGCCCCCATGACGATGCAGGCCGGTGCAGCACCCACCATGGCGGCGCAGAAGCCACCCGCCCAGGTCTCCGCGACCCTCGGCGGTGAGAGACAGGGGCTGGCCGAGCGGATCACCCTGGGCCTGTTCATCGCCGTCCCCTTCCTCGCCCTGCTGGCGGCGGCGCCGGTGGCCTGGGGCTGGGGGCTCGGCTGGACGGACGTCGCGATCGCGACCGTCATGTACTTCGTGACTTGCCACGGCATCACCGTCGGCTACCACCGCTACTTCACGCACGGCTCCTTCAAGGCCGCCCGTCCGCTGCGCCTGGCCATGGCGGTGGCCGGCAGCCTCGCCGTGGAGGGGCCGCTGGTGCGCTGGGTGGCCGACCACCGCAAGCACCACCGGTTCAGTGACAAGGAGGGGGACCCGCACTCCCCCTGGCGGTACGGCGAGAGCGTGCCGGCCCTGATGAAGGGCCTCTTCTGGGCGCACATGGGCTGGCTCTTCGACGAGGAGCAGACCCCCCAGCACAAGTACGCGCCGGATCTGATCGCCGACCCGGCGATAAGGCGGATCTCCCGGCTGTTCTGGCTCTGGACGTCCCTGTCGCTGCTCATCCCGCCGCTGGTCGGCGGTCTGGTCACGATGTCGTGGCAGGGGGCGCTGTCCGCCTTCTTCTGGGGTTCGCTGGTGCGGATCGGCCTGCTGCACCACGTGACCTGGTCGATCAATTCGATCTGCCACGCCATCGGCGAGCGGCCGTTCAAGTCCCGCGACCGGTCCGGCAACGTCTGGTGGCTGGCGGTGCTCTCCTGCGGCGAGTCCTGGCACAACCTGCACCACGCCGACCCGACCAGCGCCCGGCACGGTGTGCTCCGCGGCCAGGTCGACTCCTCGGCCCGCCTGATCCGCTGGTTCGAGCGGGCGGGCTGGGCGACCGACGTCCGCTGGCCGGCGGCCGAGCGGATCGACGCCCGCCGCGCCGTATGACCCGCCCGCTGCAGCATGATGTAGGGGTGAACGGGAGCAACGCAGACACCGCGGACGGCCATCAGCAGGCACCCACCGGGGACGGCGCCGCGGTGGCCCGTACCCGCTCCGCGCCCGCGGCACGGGGCGGCCGGGCGGGCGGCCGGGTCCGGATGACCGGCAAGCAGCGGCGCGAGCAGCTGCTGGAGATCGGCCGGTCGGTCTTCGCGGAGCGCGGCTACGACGGCACCTCGGTCGAGGAGATCGCCGAACGGGCCGGAGTCTCCAAGCCGGTGGTCTACGAGCACTTCGGGGGCAAGGAGGGGCTGTACGCGGTCGTGGTCGACCGCGAGATGCAGCTGCTGCTGGACATGGTGACCGGGGCGCTGACCGGCGGGCACTCCCGCGAGCTGCTGGAGCAGGCGGCCTTCGCGCTGATGGACTACATCGACACCTCGACCGACGGTTTCAAGATCCTCGTCCGGGACTCGCCGGTCGCGCAGTCGACCGGCAGCTTCGCTTCGCTGATCAGCGACATCGCCACCCAGGTCGAGGACATCCTGGGACTGGAGTTCAAGTCCCGGGGCTTCGACCCCCGGCTGGCACCGATGTACTCGCAGATGCTGGTCGGCATGGTCGCGCTCACCGGCCAGTGGTGGCTGGAGGTGCGCAAGCCGCAGAAGTCCGAAGTGGCCGCCCATCTGGTGAATCTGGCGTGGCACGGCCTGGAGGGGCTGGAGCGGCATCCGAAGCTGGTGGGCGAACGACGGGTGTGACGGCACCGAGGTGGTCGCGTGGCGGTCTTCATTCTGGCAGTGGGGGCGGCCTGCTGCCTGGGCCTGGGCTTCGTGCTGCAGCAGCACGCCGCCCAGCGGGCCCCCAAGAGCGACCTGCTGCACTGGCGGCTGCTGATCGACCTGGCACGGATGCCGGACTGGCTGATCGGCCTCGGCTTCATGATCGCCGGTCTGGTGCTCAGCGCGGTCGCCCTGAGCCAGGGCGAGGTGGCCCTGGTCGAGCCGTTGCTGGCCACCAACCTGGTGTTCGCCATGTTGATGGCCCGCAGGCTCACCGGAACGAGGCTCGGCCGCTCCGGCTGGACGGGGGTGGCGCTGATCGCCCTGGGGGTGACCTCCTTCATCGTGGCGGGCCGCCCCGAGGGCGGCGGCGCCGAGGCGGGCCGGCTGCGCTTCTGGCTGGTGGTCGGCATCGTCGCCGGGCTGGCCGTGCTGCTGGTGCTCGTCGCCAAGCACATGCCGCTCTTGGAGGAGGCCACCCTGCTGGCGCTCGCCGCCGGGCTGCTCTACGGCCTGCAGGACGCCCTGACCCGGATGACCACCGAGCGGCTGGACCAGCAGGGCATCGGCGCGGTGGTGCGCAGCTGGCAGCCGTACGCGGTGGTGGTGATCGGCGTGGTCGGGCTGCTGCTGGTGCAGTCGGCCTTCGAGGCGGCGCCGCTGCGGATGTCGCTGCCGGCACTGACCGCGGCCCAGCCGCTGACCGGGATCGCGTGTGCGGTGGGCTTCCTCGGTGACCGCCTGCGGGTGACCCCGGTCGCGGTGGCCTTCCAGGTGCTGGGGCTGCTCGCGGTGGTGGCGGGCGTGGTCCTCCTGGGCCGCCACCCGGCCATGCCGGGCCACCACCACTTCCACAAGTAGGGCCCGGCCCGCAGGGGTGCCGGGGCACCTCCTACCGGCGGCGGGCGACGGCGAAGATCCGGCGGAAGGGGAAGACGGTGCCGTGTTCCCCGGCCGGGTAGGCCTCGCGCAGGAGGGCGCCGTAGGCGGCGAGGAACTCCTCCCGGTCGGCCGGGTCCGTGAGCCGGGAGAGGACGGGGCGCAGGGCGGTGCCCTTGACCCACTGCAGCACCGGGTCCGGGCCGGTGAGCAGGGTCAGGTAGGTGGTCTCCCAGACGTCGGCGGTGCAGTCGGCGCCGAGCAGGGTCTGCAGGTACTCGGCGCTCGGGTGGACGCCGGCGCGTTCGGCGCCGTCGCCGAGGGCGTTCCGCCAGCGGGCGCTGCCGCGGAGCTCGGCGAGCAGGGTGTGGCTGGGGGCGTCGAAGTTGCCGGGCACCTGGAAGGCGAGCACCCCGCCGGGCCGCAGGGCGGCCGCCCAGCGGGTCACCAGGGGCAGGTGGTCGGCCTGGTCGGCGCCCTCGGGGTTGAGCCACTGCAGGGTGGCGTTGGAGACGATCGCGTCGGGGGAGGACCCGGCCGGGTCCCAGCTGCGGGCGTCGGCCCGCAGGTAGGTGGCGTGCGGTTCTCCGGTGGCGCGGGCGGTGGCGAGCATCTCCGCGGAGTCGTCGACGCCGGTGAGGTGGGCGTCGGGCCAGCGTTCGCGCAGGACGGCGGTGGAGTTGCCGGGGCCGCAGCCGATGTCGAGGACGACGGGGGCGGCGGGCAGGGCGGGCATCCGGGCGACGAGCTCGTGCAGCGGGCGGGTACGTTCGTCGGCGAAGCGGAGGTACTGCGCGGGGTCCCAGGCGGTGGCGGGCATGACGGCCTCCCAAGTATCTCGACATCAAGATATCCAATCGAGAGACTGCGCGTGAAAACTCTCGATGTCAAGAGACTTCACATCGACACAACCCCCGATACACTGATCGCCATGGAGGACGAGGTCGACCGCCTGGTCGCAGCATGGCGCCGAGAGCGCCCCGACCTCGACGTGGAACCGCTCGAGGTGCTCAGCCGGGTCAGCCGACTCGCCCGGCACCTCGACCGCGCCCGCCGCACCGCCTTCGCCGAGCACGGCCTGGAGCCGTGGGAGTTCGACGTGCTGACGGCCCTGCGCCGGGCCGGCTCCCCCTATCAGCTCTCCCCCGGCCAGCTGCTCACCCAGACCCTGGTCACCTCCGGCACCATGACCAACCGGATCGACCGGCTCACCGGCAAGGGCCTCGTCCGCCGCCTGCCCGACCCGGACGACCGGCGCGGCGTGCTCGTCCGGCTCACCGACGACGGACGCGACAAGGCCGACCAGGCGCTCGCCGGTCTGCTCGCCCACGAGCGCGAACTCCTCGCCCAGCTCAGCTCCGACCAGCAGACCGAGCTCGCGGCCCTGCTCCGCTGCCTGGTCGCCCCCTTCGACCAGGCCGGCTGAGCACGCCGGGCGGTCCGGGCCTCAGAAGCCGTCGGGGTACGGGGTGGCCAGCGCCGGCACCGGGACGGCCTCCGGCGTCCGGTAGCCCGGCAGCAGCTCCGCCAGCCGGCCGCGCACGTCGGCGTCCGCATTGACCTTCGCCGCCGCGTACAGCCCGGTCAGGCCGCCCGCCAGGTCCTCCGGGCCGCCGTCGCCCGCCGCCGTCGCGAAGATCCGGCCGTGCTCGGTCGGCAGCCGTTCCTCACCCACCGAGAACAGCGCCTCGTTGAGCTTCTCACCCGCCCGCAGGCCGGTGTAGCGGATCTCCACGTCCTCCGCACCCAGCTGCACCTGCCGGGCGAAGTTGTGCACCAGGTCGACGATCCGCACCGGCTCGCCCATGTCGAGCACGAAGACCTCGCCGCCCTCCGCCATCCGGCCGGCCTCCAGCACCAGGCCGACCGCCTCCTCGATGGTCATAAAGAAGCGGGTCACGTCCGGGTGGGTCACGGTCACCGGGCCGCCGCTGCGCAGCTGCTCCTCCAGCACCGACAGCAGCGAGCCGCGCGAGCCCAGCACGTTGCCGAACCGGACCGCCGAGAACACCCCGGTGCCCAGGTTCCGCGCGTCCCGGGCGTTCGCCTGGACGATCAGCTCGGCCAGCCGCTTGCTCGCCCCCAGCACGGAGGTCGGATCGGCCGCCTTGTCCGTGGAGATCAGCACGAACCGCTCCACGCCGGTGGCGAGCGCCGCCTCCACCAGGTGGTCGGTGCCGAGGACGTTGGACTTCACCGCCTCGCTCGGGTGTCGCTCCAGCAGCGGCAGGTGCTTGTGCGCCGCCGCGTGGAACACCACCTCGGGCCGCAGGTCACGGAAGATCTGCTGGATCCGCGGCCGGTCGCGGATGTCCGCGATCACCAGCGAGTCGTCGGTGAGCAGCGCCTCGCCCCAGATCTCCAACTGGAGCCGGTGCAGGTTGGACTCGTCGTGGTCGAGCATGTACAGCTCGGACGGGCCGAAGGCGTGCACCTGGCGGCAGAGCTCGCTGCCGATCGACCCGCCCGCGCCCGTCACCAGCACCCGGCGGCCCTCGATCACCGCCCGGACGTCCGGCGAGACCACGTGCACCTCGTGCCGGCCGATCAGCTTGTTGACGTCCAGGCTGCGCAGGTCCGAACCGACCACCTCGCGGCGGAGCGCCGCCAGGAAGGACGGCAGGTAGCGGACGGCCACCCCGACCGCGGCCGCCGCCGTCGCCAGCGCCCGCACCTGCTGGTGCGGCAGCCCGGGGATCGCCAGCACCACCACCTGCGCGCCGTGCGTCACCGCCAGCGGCGTCAGCCCGGCCAGCGGGCCCAGCACCGGCACGCCGTCCACGGCCGTGCCCGCCTTGGCCGGGTCGTCGTCCAGCACGCCCACCGGGGCGAGGCCGAACTCCGGGGTCCGGATCAGGTCGCGGACCAGCGCCGACCCCGCGGCGCCACCGCCGATCACCAGGGTGCGCAGGCCGGGCGGGCCGGCGGCCGCCCCCGCGGCGAGGACGGGCTGTGCATCGGGACGGGCGGCAGTGCTGTTCGGCGACATCTGTCCTCCGGTCTCCTGACCTGACGGAGTCGGTACCTGGGTGTGGCGTCGGCCGCTCCCCCGCCCGGCGAGGGCGTGAGGAAACGATTCAGCCGACGCCCGGGCCTACGTTCGAGGCGACGGTCGGCGGATGCGGTGGCGGAGCCGAGGTGAGCGGGGGCAGCGGCTCGGAGGGCGTGATCCCCGCCCGGCGGGCCACCGCGACGGCGGCGAGGGTGGAGTGCACCCCCAACTTGCCGAGCACGTTCTGCATGTGGGTGCGGACGGTGTGCGGGGAGAGGTACAGCCGCTCGGCCACGGCCTGCCGGCCGAGACCGGCCACCATGCACCGCAGCACCTCCTCCTCACGGGGGGTCAGCGTGCCGACCAGCCGCTCGCTCTCCGTCCGGTCGCGCCGGGCACTGGTCAACTCCCGTACCACGCCGGTCAGCAGGGCCGGCGGCAGATGCGTCTCGTCGCGCAGCACCCCGCGGACGACGGCCAGCAGCCGCCCCAGCGAGCTGTCCTTGGCGACCCACCCCGACGCACCCGCCTGCAGCGCGCGCACCGCGCGGCGCGGGTCGTCGTCGGTCGCGAGCACCACGGCGCGCAGCGCCGGATGGGTGCGGCAGACCCGGGCCACCAGGGCGATCCCGTCACCGGGCGGCAGGGCGGCGGACGCCTCGCGGCGCGGCAACGGCACCACCGCGACCGGGAACCGGCCGCGGGCCTGGCCGGGACGGCCGACCGCGGGGGTCAGATCGGCGTCCACCAGGGCGATGTCGTACGGGCGACCCTCGGCGGCGGCACGCTCCAGCGCGCGTTCGGCCGCGGCCGCGCTGCCGGCCGCACCGACCTCGACCTCGGACTCGGCGGCGAGCGCCGTGGCCAGCGCCTCGGCGAAGATGCGGTGGTCGTCGACCACCAGGACGCGAATACGTCCCATCGTTCGTCCCCCCTGCTCCGGCGCCGACCCCCACCGGTACCGGACTCAGCGTACGGGAGGGGCGCGTGAAGGGTGGGGGATTGGTGAAGTTTCTTCATCCCCTGGGGATTTGACCTTCGCCCAGCAATCACGAGCCCCCGGGGCCGGACGGCCCGCGGGCACATGGGGGCACCTCGGCGGCCGCCCCTACTCGACGCGGCGGGCGCCGGCGGCGGGGACGGCGGTGAAGGTGCGGGGGGCCTCGTAGCCGGCGTCGGTGAAGGCGGAGGTGACGGCGGCGGCGACCGCGTCGAGGGTGTCGGCGGCGGTCAGGGCGATGACGGAGCCGCCGAAGCCGCCGCCGGTCATCCGGGCGCCGAGGGCGCCGGCCGCGACGGCGGTGTCGACCGCGAGGTCGGTCTCGGGGCAGGAGACCTCGTAGTCGTCGCGGAGCGAGGCGTGCCCGGCGGTCAGGATCGGCCCGAGCGCGGCGGGGTCGCCGAGGTAGAGGTGGGTGACCGCCTCCCGGACGCGGGCGTTCTCGGTGACCACGTGCCGCACCAGCGGCCGCAGGTCGGCGGGCAGCCGGTCGAGGGCGGTGTCCAGCCCGGCCGGGTCGAGGTCCCGCAGGGCGGGCAGGCCGAGCAGTGCGGCGGCGCGCTCGCAGCCGGCCCGGAGTTCGGCGTAGGCGCCGTCGGCGAGGTCGTGCTTGACCCGGGTGTCGACGACCAGGAGCCGCAGGCCGGCCCCGGCGAGGTCGAGCGGGACCTGCCGCTGGGCGAGGTCGCGGGTGTCGAGGAAGAGCGCGTTGCCCTCGGTGCAGCAGACCGAGGCCATCTGGTCCATGATCCCGCAGGGGACGCCGACGAACTCGTTCTCGGCGCGCTGGGCGAGCCGGGCGAGGGCCGGGCCGTCGAGGCCGAGCCCGTGCAGGTCGTTGTAGGCGGTGGCGACCACGCACTCGATGGCGGCCGAGGACGAGAGGCCCGCCCCGGTCGGCACGGAGCTGTCGATGCGGACGTCGGCGCCGCCGACCTCGTACCCGGCCGCGCGCAGCGTCCACACCACCGCGGCCGGATACTTGGCCCAGCCGTCCACACTGCCGGGGGCGAGATCGGCGACCGTCAGCTCCACCGGTCCGCCGTCGACCTGCTCGCTGTGCAGGCGGAGCAGGCCGTCGGTGCGGAGCCGGACGGCGGCGCGGGCGGCCTGCGGCAGGGCCACGGGCAGCACGAAGCCGTCGTTGTAGTCGGTGTGTTCGCCGATCAGGTTGACCCGGCCGGGCGCCGCCCAGACCCCGGCCGGGGCGGCGCCGTCGCGGACGGACTGGGAATCTGTCATCAGGCTCGCTTCTCCAGGGTGAAGGCCCAGGCGTCGGCGACGATCCCGTCGAGTTCCGGGCGGCGGGGCTGCCAGCCGAGCGCCTCGTGGGCGCGGGCGGCGGAGGCGACCAGGACGGCCGGGTCGCCGGGGCGGCGCTCGGCGGTGACGACGGGGATCTCACGGCCGGTCACGCGCTTGACCGACTCGATGACCTCGCGGACGGAGAAGCCGTTGCCGTTGCCGAGGTTGCAGATCAGGTGCTCGCCGGCCTTCGCGGCGTCCAGGGCGAGCAGGTGGGCCTCGGCGAGGTCGGCGACATGGATGTAGTCGCGGATGCAGGTGCCGTCAGGGGTCGGGTAGTCGTCGCCGAAGACGGAGATGTGCGGGCGCTGGCCGAGCGCGGCCTGGAAGACCAGCGGGATGAGGTGCGACTCGGGCTCGTGGCGCTCGCCGTACTCACCGTAGGCGCCGGCCACGTTGAAGTAGCGCAGCGAGACGGCGGCGAGGCCGTGGGCGACGGCCTCGCTGGTGATCAGGTGGTCGACGGCGAGCTTGGTGGCGCCGTAGGTGTTGGTCGGCGCGGTGCGGGCGGTCTCCGCGATCGGGACGGCCTCGGGCTCGCCGTACACGGCGGCGGTGGAGGAGAAGACGAGCTTGCGCACGCCGGCCTTGCGCATCGCGGAGACCAGCTCCAGCGAGCCGGCCACGTTGTTGCGCCAGTACTTCTCCGGGTCGGCTACGGACTCGCCGACCTGCGAGGAGGCGGCGAAGTGCAGGACACCGTCGTAGGAGCCGTCGAGCACGTCGGCGACGTCCTGGATCCGGCCGCGGACGAACTCGGCACCGGCCGGGACGCCCTCGGCGAAGCCGGTCGAGAGGTCGTCGAGCACGGTGACCTGGTGCCCAGCCTCCAGCAGGTGGGCGGCGACCACACTGCCCACGTAGCCGGCGCCACCCGTGACCAGGTACTTACTCATGTTGCGACCTCCCGCATGCGCTGTGCCGCCGTCTCCGGCGACACGTCGTTGACGAACGCGTCCATGCCGGACTCGACGCCGGCGAGGAACTTGAGCTTGCCCACCGTACGACGAATCGTGAACAGCTCCAGGTGCAGCGCCAGCTCCTCACCTCCGAGGGCGGGCGCCTGGTGCCAGGCCGCGATGTACGGCGTCGGCTGGGCCTGCACATTGTGCCCGGGCTCGATGAACAACCGGTCGAAGCGGCGCAGCAGCTCCAGGTGGACGGCGGGGAACTCGGCGCGTTCGGCCTCGGTGAGGCCGGTCAGGTCGGGCACCCGGCGGTTGGGGTAGAGGTGCACCTCGTAGGGCCAGCGGGCGGCGAACGGGACGAAGGCCGTCCAGTGCTCGCCGGCGAGCACCACCCGGACGGGGTCGGCGCGTTCGGCGTCGAGCAGGTCCTCGAAGAGGTTGCGGCCGGTGCGGGCCCGGTGCTCGGCGGCCCGTTCGAGGGCGCGGGCCGTCCGCGGTGTGACGAACGGGAACGCGTAGATCTGCCCGTGCGGGTGGGCGAGGGTGACACCGATCTCCGCGCCGCGGTTCTCGAAGCAGTAGACCTGGCGGACGCCGGGCAGGGCGGACAGCTCGGCCGTCCGGTCCGTCCAGGCGTCGAGGACGAGGCGGACCCGCTGCTCGTCGAGGTCGGCGAAGGACTTGGCGTGGTCGGCGGTGAAGCAGACCACCTCGCAGCGGCCGGCGCCCGGCGCCGATTCGGCGACCGGGTGGTGGCGGCCGGTGGCGTGCACGGCGGCGTCGGCGGCCAGCGACGGGAAGCGGTTCTCGAAGACCGCGACCTGGTAGTCGGCGGCCGGGACCTCGCTGAGCCGGCCGTCGCGGGACGGGCAGAGCGGGCACTCGTCGGCCGGTGGGTGGTAGGTGCGGGCCTGCCGGTGGGCGGCGACGGTCACCCAGTCGCCGGTGGTCGGGTCCCGGCGGATCTCGGAGAGGCTCGCCGCGGGCTCCAGCGGGCGCAGGTCGGCGGAGGCCCGCGGCACGGAGCCGTCCGTGTCGAAGTAGATGAGCTCGCGGCCGTCCGCGAGCTTGGTGACGGTCTTCTTCACGATGGACTGCTCCGATCTCCTCGCTCTCCAACATAATCGAACATCACCGACCATGAGTCAACATCGAAGAGGGTTCGTGAACGGTCAGGCCGACCGGTTGACCCGGTCCAGCAGGCCGGTCCTGGCGGCCACCGCCGCCGCCTCCAGCCGGGACCGGGCGCCCAGCTTCACCAGCACCCGCTGCACATGCGTACGGGCGGTGCTGGAGGCGATCCCCATGCCCGAGGCGATGGCCGCGGTGTCCTCGCCCTCGGCGATCCGGGCCAGCACCTGGGCCTCCCGCCGGGTGAGCAGCCGCAGCAGCCGGACGGCGTCGTCGTCCGGCTCGGCGGCCGGCCTCAGCAGCGCCTCGAAGGCCCCCTGCAGCACCTCGACGGCGACCGCGGCCTCCCCCGCCCGGACCCGGGCGACGGCGCGCTCGACCACCTCGATCCGCTCGTCGCTGCGCACGTAGCCGGCCGCGCCGGCGGCGAAGGCCGCCGCCACCCGTCCGGGATCGCCGACCGGGCCGAGGACCACGACGGCCAGCTCGGGCCGCTCCGCGCGCAGCCGCCGGAGCGGGGCGAACGGGTCCTCGTCCCCGGCCGGTTCGGCGAGCCCCAGCAGGCAGACCTCGGGCCGCCGTCCGGCGACCAGGCCGAGGACGGCGGCGGCGGGCGCGCCCACCGCGAGGACGCGGTGCCCGCGCAGCCGCAGGGCGGCCGCCAGGGCCTCGGCCAGCAGGCGGTGGTCGTCGACGATCACGAGCCGAACGCCCACGGCGCCCTCCCCCATCCCCCGCGCCGCCCACGTGGAGCCTCCGCACCCGGCGCGGCGCTTGACGCACCATCACAGCGCATCCGCAGCCGCTCCGCCAGGCCGCCGGGAGGTCCGGAACCGGCCGGACGGGCGGCCGAACCGCCCCGGGGAACGCCGAAGGCCCCCGCCTTGCGGCGAGGGCCTTCGAACTCCGTGGAGCCCCCATGCGGAATCGAACCGCAGACCTTCTCCTTACCATGGAGACGCTCTACCGACTGAGCTATAGGGGCTTGTTCTCGGCGTGTTCCCGGTGTTCCCCGCGAACGAGGAAGACATTACAGGGTGGGCGGCCGGAAAGGGAAATCGGTCGTGGTCACCACGACGGGGCCCGCCCGGGCCCGTCGATCACCCCTGCGGAGCGCAGCCCTCGCCGTGCGCCCGGTCGAAGCGCTCGCGCGCCGCCACCACCTGGCCGGCGTAGGACTCGACCCAGTCGCCGAGCGGCGCGATCCGCTCCGCCAGGGTGCGGCCCAGCGGCAGCAGCCCGTAGACGACCCGCGGCGGGGTCTCCGGGTGGACGGTGCGCAGCACCAGCCCGTCCCGCTCCAGGGCGCGCAGCGACTGGGTGAGCATCTTGCGGCTGACCCCGCCGACCGAGCGCTGGAGCTCGGAGAACCGCTGCTCGCCGCAGCTGTGCAGGCTCAGCACGAGCAGCAGCGACCACTTGTCGGCGAGCTCGGCGAACACGTCCCGGCTGGGGCAGACGGCGGCGAAGATGTCGAACCCCTGGTCGCCGTCGGGACAGGTGTCAGGGATTGCGGGTCGCGGGTCGGCGGTCTGCTGGGGGGTGGCCATGGGGCAAGGGTAGCGCCGGCGGTCTCCAATCGGGAGTTGGTAACCATCGGAGACCTGGTCTACATTGGAGACCGTCAAGCCCGGCCGGCCCGTCCGTCCGTTCGGCCGCCCGGGCATCCGTCCGCCTTCTTCGAGGAGTCATCCCGCATGACGACCGCCATCCGTCCCACCGTCGCCATCGCCTACCACTCCGGCTACGGCCACACCGCCGTGCTGGCCGAGGCCGTCGCCCGTGGTGCCGCCGCGGCCGGCGCCGACGCGGTGCAGATCGCCGTGGACGCCATCACCGAGGAGCAGTGGGCGCAGCTCGACGCCGCCGACGCGATCGTCTTCGGCTCGCCGACCTACATGGGCACCGCCTCCGGCGCCTTCCACACCTTCGCCGAGGCCAGCTCCAAGCGCTGGTTCGGCCAGACCTGGAAGGACAAGCTGGCCGCCGGCTTCACCAACTCCGCCTCCAAGAGCGGCGACAAGCTGCACACCCTGCAGTTCTTCACGGTGCTCGCGGCCCAGCACGGCATGCACTGGGTGAACCTCGGCCTGCACCCGGGCTGGAACTCCACCACCGCCTCGGAGAACGACCTCAACCGCCTCGGCCTGTTCCTCGGCGCCGGCGCCCAGACCAACAACGACCAGGGCCCGGAGGGCGTCCACAAGGCCGACATCGCCACCGCCGAGCACCTCGGCGAGCGGGTCGCCCGGCAGGCCGCGATCACCCTGGCCGGCCGCGCCGCCCTGGCCGCCTGACGCACCGACGCACCGTCACCGGCCGGCCGCCGCACCCCCGCTCGGCGCGAGGGTCCGGCGGCCGGCCGCGTCCAGTTCCACCCCGCGGGTCTCCGGCAGGCCGAGCACGCACAGCACGGACACCCCGCCGAGCGCGGCCAGGTACCAGCCGACCGGCACGGCCGTCCCGTACGAGGCGGTCAGCCGGGTCGCCACCAGCGGGGCCGTCGCACCGCCCACCACCCCGGCCAGGTTGTAGGTCAGCGCCGCCCCCGTGTAGCGCACCCGGGTCGGGAACAGCTCCGGCAGGTACGCGGCGACCGGCCCGAGCATCGCGCCGAGCAGCGCCATCGCCCCGAGCAGGCCGAGCGCGATCCAGGCCGTCCGCCCGGTCTCCAGCAGCGGGAACAACGCCGCCGACCAGAGCGCCGCCGCGCCGGTCGCGGCCGCCAGCGTCCGCCGCCGGCCGAACCGGTCGCTCGCCCGCGCCGCGAGCACCACCGTGCCGCCCTTCAGCACCGCACCCGCCATCAACAGGCCGAGGACCGGCGTCCGGGCCACCCCGAGGTCCGCGGTCAGGTGCGCCAGCGCGTACGTGGTCGTCAGGTAGAACAGCGCGTACCCGGACATCACCGCGCCCGCGCCGAGCAGCACCGGGCGGCCGTGCCGGCCCAGCACCTCCGCCGCCGGCACCCTCGGCCGCACCCGCTCCGCCCCGAACAGCGGACTCTCCGACACCTGCAGCCGGACGAACAGCCCGATCGCCACCAGCACCAGGGACGCCAGGAACGGCACCCGCCAGCCCCAGGCCAGGAAGGCCGCCTCGTCCAGCACCGAGCCCAGCACCAGGAACACCCCGGTCGCCAGGAAGAATCCGGCGCACGGCCCGAGTTGCAGCAGGCCGCCGTACCGGCCGCGGCGCTCGGGCGGGGCGTGCTCCGCCAGCAGCAGGGCAGCCCCTCCCCACTCGCCGCCCAGTCCCAGCCCCTGGCAGAAGCGCAGCACCGTGAGCAGCACCGGCGCCCAGCCGCCCCACCGGCCGTAGTCGGGCAGCAGGCCCACCGCCGCGGTGGACAGGCCCATCAGCAGCAGCGACACCACCAGGGTCGCCCGCCGGCCGAGCCGGTCGCCGAAGTGCCCGAACAGCACCGCGCCGAGCGGGCGGGCCACGAAGGCCGCCGCGTAGACGGAGAAGGCGGCGAACAGCGAACCGACCGCCCCCAGGCCGGGGAAGAAGACCCGGCCGAAGACCAGCGCCGCGGCCGTGCCGTAGATGAAGAAGTCGTAGAACTCGACCGCGGTGCCGAGGAGGGCGGCGGCGGCCACCCGGCGCAGCGCCGCCGGGTCTCCGACTGATGGGGTGTCATGCGTCATGGCGCCCACCCTGGCAAGGCGTTGAGCTGCAAGGACAGCAGGCACACGGGTGATTCGGGAGCGAACGGGCAGAAGGGAGCCGGGGTGGTGCGCCGCCCCGGGCGCGGCGGTATGGTGGCCGCCTCCGCCTCCGAAAGGGCGCACGTGAACAACGTGTTCGACGACAACGGCGTGTTCGACAAGCTCTTCGCCGTGCTGTGCCTCGCGCTCACCCTCCTGCTGCTCGACCTGGGCGTCAGCCAGTACCGCCACGGCGGTTCGGCCGCCTGGGTGCTCCTCGCCGCGGTCCTGCTGCCGGCCGCCGGCTGGGAGACCGTCCGCCGGTTCCGCCCCCGGCGCTGAGGGTCGGCCAACGCCGAGGGGCGCCCCGCCGGGGCGCCCCTCTCGGTGCCTCTCAGACCTGTTCGGCGAGCTCCAGCCAGGCCATCTCCAGCTCCTCCTTCTCGTCGCGGACCTTCCGCAGCTTGGCGTCCAGTTCCGCGACCTTGGAGAAGTCGGCGGCGTGCTCGGCGAGCTGGGTGTGCAGCTTGGACTCCTGGTCGTCCAGCTTGGCGATCTGCCGCTCCAGCTTCTGCATCTCCTTCTTCGCCGCCCGGGTGTCCGCGGCGGGCTTCGCCGCGGCGGCCGGGGCCGCAGCGGCGGCGGGCGCGGCCGACTCGGCCATCCGGGCCCGGCGCTCCAGGTACTCGTCGACGCCGTTCGGCAGCATCCGCATCCGCCGGTCGCCGAGGAGTGCGTAGACGGTGTCGGTGGTGCGCTCGATGAAGAAGCGGTCGTGGCTGATGACGATCATCGAGCCGGGCCAGCCGTCGAGGAGGTCCTCCAGCTGGTTGAGGGTCTCGATGTCGAGGTCGTTGGTGGGCTCGTCGAGGAAGAGCACATTGGGCTCGTCCATCAGCAGGCGCAGCAGCTGGAGGCGGCGGCGCTCACCGCCGGACAGGTCGCCGACCGGCGTCCACTGCTTGTCCTTGCCGAAGCCGAACTGCTCGCAGAGCTGACCCGCGCTCATCTCCCGGCCCTTGCCGAGGTCGACGCGGCCGCGGACCTGCTCGACGGCCTGCAGCACCCGGGTCTCCGGGTCCAGCTCGGCGATCTCCTGGGAGAGGTAGGCGAGGCGCACGGTCTTGCCGACCTTGATGACGCCACCGGCCGGCTGCACGTCGCCCTCGGTGGCGTACGCGGCCTGCATGGCCCGCAGCAGCGAGGTCTTGCCGGCGCCGTTCACGCCGAGCAGGCCGATCCGGTCGCCGGGGCCGAGCTGCCAGGTCAGGTGGTCCAGCAGGTGCTTGGGACCGGCCTTGATGCTCACGCCCTCCAGGTCGAAGACGGTGCGGCCGAGCCGGGCGTTGGCGAACTTCATCAGCTCGGACTTGTCGCGCGGCTCCGGCACGTCGGCGATCAGGGCGTTGGCCGCCTCGATCCGGTAGCGCGGCTTGGAGGTGCGGGCGGGGGCGCCACGGCGCAGCCAGGCCAGCTCCTTGCGGGCCAGGTTCTGCCGCTTCTGCTCCTCGGTCGCCTCGATCCGGGAACGCTCGGCGCGGGCGAAGACGTAGTCGGAGTATCCGCCCTCGTACTCGCGGACCTCGCCGCGCTGGACGTCCCACATCCGGGTGCAGACCTGGTCGAGGAACCAGCGGTCGTGGGTGACGCAGACCAGCGCCGAGCGGCGGGCCTGCAGGTGGCGGGCGAGCCAGGCGATGCCCTCCACGTCGAGGTGGTTGGTGGGCTCGTCCAGAACGATCAGGTCGGGCTCGCCGAGCAGCAGCTTGGCCAGCGCGATGCGGCGGCGCTCGCCGCCGGAGAGCGGGCCGATCACGGTGTCCAGGCCGTTGGCGAAGCCCGGCAGGTCGAGACCGCCGAACAGGCCCTCGACGATGTCGCGGATCCGGGCGTCACCGAGCCACTCGTGGTCGGCCCGGTCGGCGATCACCTCGTGCCGGATGGTGGCCTCGGGGTCGAGGGAGTCGTGCTGGGTGAGGACGGCCATCTGCAGGCCGCCGGAGTGGGTGATCCGCCCGCTGTCCGGCTCCTCCAGCTTGGCGAGCATCCGGATCAGGGTGGTCTTGCCGTCGCCGTTGCGCCCGACGACGCCGATCCGGTCCCCCTCGCTGACGCCGAGGCTCACCCCGTCCATCAGGGCACGGGTGCCGTACACCTTGGTGACGGACTCGATGGTGGCGAGGTTGACGGCCACTGCTGCTGCGCTCCTGGGAGGGGGTCGGGAGGTGTCTCCGACCACCCAGCCTAGTGGGAGGCGGGAACGCCCCGGCCCGTGCGAGAGTCGCGGCAGCGGACCGGAGAGCGGGAGGTGTGCCGGGGCCGGCAGCCGGGAGGCGGCCGCAGATGCTGCCCGAGGAGTTCGAACGCATCGCCCTGGCGGCCGGGCGCGAGGGTGTGCGGATGGAGTTCGTCCACGGTCGGATCGGCGTCAAGGCAGCACCCGACGGCGACCACGACGAGATCATCCGCTGGGTGATGAAGCAGTGCTTGCAGCAGCGCCCCGACCTCTGGCTGTACCCCGAGCGCGGGCTGCGGGTGGAGACCTACCGCAAGGGCCACGCCAAGCCGGACGGTGTGCTCGCCCCGGAGGGCAGCTTCGCCGGTCAAGGCGAGTGGGCCGATGCCGACCGCGCCGTGATGGTGGTCGAGGTGACCTCGTACGACACCGACACCGACCGCCGCGACCGGGACGAGAAGCCGCGGACCTACGCGGAGACCGGCATCCCGGTCTACCTGCTGGTCGACCGGGACAGCTGCGAGGTGCTGGTCCACAGCGAGCCCGAGGACGGCCAGTACGTGAGCCTGGTTCGGCGGCCGTTCGGCAAGACCGTGGCGCTGCCCGACCCGGTCGGGATCAGCCTGGACACCGAGCCCTTCAAGGCCTGGGTGCGCTGACCTCCGCCCCCGGGACGGGGCCGTGGGTGGCGTGGGCGGTGCGGCAGGTGCCGGAGGCCCGCAGGGCGGCGGCGATCGCGGCGGCCGACTCGGCGTCCTTGGCGAGGAAGGCACAGGTCGGGCCCGATCCGGAGACCAGGGCGCCGATCGCGCCGGCCTCGGTGCCGGCCCGCAGGGTGTCGGCGAGCGAGGGCCGCAGGGAGAGGGCGGCGGCCTGCAGGTCGTTGGTGAGTGCGGCGGCCAGTGCCACCGGGTCGCCGGAGGCGAGGGCGGCGAGCAGGACCGGGTCGGCGTCCGGGGTGGGGACGTCGGCCTCCGAGGAGCCGGTGCTGGCCTCCTCGCGGAGCCGGTCGCACTCGCGGAAGACCGCCGGGGTGGAGAGCCCGCCGTCGGCGACCGCGAACACCCAGTGGAAGGAGCCGGAGACCGGCAGCGCGTCCAGGATCTCGCCGCGGCCGCGGCCCAGCGCGACCCCTCCGAGCAGCGCGAACGGCACGTCGGAGCCGAGCTCGGCGGCGAGCTCCAGCAGCGTCCCGATCGGCGTGGCCAGGCCCCACAGCGCGTCGCAGGCGACCAGGGCGGCGGCGCCGTCCGCGCTGCCGCCGGCCATCCCGCCGGCCACCGGGATGGCCTTGGCGATGTGCAGGTGGACGCCCGGGTCGGCGAGGCCGTGGTGCGCGGCGAGCAGCCGGGCGGCGCGGGCGGCGAGGTTGGTGTCGTCCAGCGGGACGGACGCCGCGTCGGGACCGGTGCAGGAGAGCGTGACGCCCTCGCCGGGGGTGGCGGTGACCTCGTCGAACAGGCCGACGGCGAAGAAGACGTTGGCCAGGTCGTGGAAACCGTCGGCGCGCAGGCCGCCGACCCCGAGCTGGACGTTGACCTTGGCGGGGACGCGAACCGTGATCATTTCTGGGCCTCGGGCTTGTGCTCGGCGATGGCGGCGAACTGTTCGACCGTCAGCATCTCGCCGCGCAGCTTGTGGTCGATCCCGGCGGCGTGCAGCGCCTGTTCGGCGCCGGCGGGCGAGCCGGCCCAGCCGGCCAGGGCGGCCCGCAGGGTCTTGCGGCGCTGCGCGAACGCGGCGTCGACGACGGCGAAGACCTCGGCGCGGGTGGCGGTGGTCCTCGGCGGGTCGCGGCGGATCAGCGACACCAGGCCGGAGTCGACGTTCGGCGCGGGCCAGAACACGTTGCGGCCGATCGCACCGGCCCGCTTCACCTCGGCGTACCAGTTGGCCTTCACCGAGGGCACGCCGTACACCTTGTTGCCGGGCTTGGCGGCGAGCCGGTCGGCGACCTCGCTCTGCACCATCACCAGGGTGCGCTCGATGGTCGGGAAGGTCTGCAGCATGTGCAGCAGCACCGGCACCGCCACGTTGTAGGGCAGGTTGGCGACCAGCGCGGTCGGCGCCGGGCCGGGCAGCTCGGTGACCTCCATGGCGTCGCTCAGGACGAGGTCGAAGTCCTTCGCCTTCTCCGGCATCCGGGAGGCGACGGTGGTGGGCAGGTGCTGGGCGAGCAGCGGGTCGATCTCGACGGCGGTGACGTGCGCGGCCACCTCCAGCAGCGCCAGGGTCAGCGAGCCGAGCCCGGGGCCGACCTCGACCACGCTGTCCTCGGCGGTCACCCCGCCCGCGCGGACGATCCGCCGCACGGTGTTGCCGTCGATGACGAAGTTCTGGCCGCGCTGCTTGGTCGGCTTCACGCCGAAGGCGGCCGCCAGCTCGCGGATGTCGGCCGCGCCGAGCAGGTGGTGGTCGGCGGCGGGTGCGGGATCGGTGCTGCTCACCCCGCAAGGATACGGGCGCCCCGGCGCCTCAGAGTTCGACGGCCTGCTTGAGGTCGATCTCCACCGGGAACGGCACCGCCGTGACCAGCAGTCCTTCGTGGACGGCCACCGGCAGGTAGACGCCCTGCCCCTCGTCCAGCCGGAACTCGTGGACGACCGGGAGGCCGTCGTCGCCGCGTTCGACCCGCCAGTAGGAGGGGATGCCCTTCTCCGCGTACATCCCGGGTTTGCGGAAGCGGTCTGCGGTACGTGTGCCGTGGGAGACCACCTCGACCGCCAGAGCCACGTTCCCCGGAGGAACGCACTCCGCCTCAAAGACGTCGAGTCCGGTCTTGTCGAAGACCACGACATCGGGCTTGACCGGGTTGTACTCGTCGATCAACACGCACCGCTCGACGTTCGCCGCATAAGGTGCGACCCGTGCGGTGCGCACGGCCACGAACAGGCTGTCCCGCACCTGGTCGTGCCAGAGATTCGTCTGCCCCCGGACCACGATGACTCCGTCCACCAGATCCCATTCGAACGGCAGGTCAAGGTCCTTGACCTGCTCGTACGTCCAGCCCTGGGACGGCGGATGCATCCAGTCGATCGGCTCGGCGGTCATCGCCACCTCCCTCACTGCACTCATGCTAACCAGCATGGGGGTG
The DNA here is from genome assembly GCF_025655475.1 of Kitasatospora sp. DSM 101779. Lineage (GTDB taxonomy): Bacteria > Actinomycetota > Actinomycetes > Streptomycetales > Streptomycetaceae > Kitasatospora. The sequence continues at coordinate 3,610,061 of NZ_JAHTIK010000001.1, forward strand.
GCGCGAGGATGCAGAAGCGTTCCGCCGGATTGCAACCTCCGTTCGGGTCTCAGTAGCCGAAGGCGCGGGCCGTGTTCTCGGCGATCGCGGTGGCCATCTCGTCCTCGGTGAGGCCGCGGTGGGCGGCCATCGCGCGGAGGGTGACCGGGATCAGGTAGGGGGCGTTGGGGCGGCCGCGGAAGGGGTGCGGGGTGAGGAAGGGGGCGTCCGTCTCGATCAGGACGCGGTCGAGCGGGGTCACCGCGAGGGCCTCGCGCAGGGCGTGGTTGGCCTTGTAGGTCACCGGGCCGGCGAAGGAGAGGTACCAGCCGTGCTCGGCGCAGACCTTGGCCATCTCGGCGTCGCCGGAGTAGCAGTGGAAGACGGTGCGCTCGGGGGCGCCCTCCTCCAGGAGCAGGGCGATGACGTCCTCGTGGGCGTCCCGGTCGTGGATGACCAGGGCCTTGCCGTGCCGCTTGGCGATCTCGATGTGGCGGCGGAAGGACTCCTTCTGGATGTCCACGCCCTCCGGGCCGGTGCGGAAGTAGTCGAGGCCGGTCTCGCCGACCGCCTTGACCTGCGGCAGGGCGGCGAGGGCGTCGATCTCGGCGAGCGCCTCGTCGAGGGCGGCGGCACCGCCGGGCGCCCGGTGCTGTCCGGACCAGCCGTCGGGGTCGCCGAGGAAGATCCGCGGCGCCTCGTTGGGATGCAGGGCGACGGCCGCGTGCACGGCCTCGAACTCGGCGGCGAGCTCCGCCGCCCAGCGCGAGCCGCGCACGTCGCAGCCGACCTGGACGACCGTGGTCACCCCGACCGAGGCGGCCTTGGCGAGGCCCTCGGCGGGGGTGCCGTTCTGCATGTCCAGGTGGGTGTGCGAGTCGGCCACCGCCACGGCCAGGGGGTCCGGCAGCGGCGGCGGGGTCGACCGGTCGTCGTCCTTCTTGGCCATCAGGAGGCGGGCTTCTCTTCCAGGCGGGGGAACAGGATGTCGCCCTTGGTGACGGTGGCGCCGGCGGGCAGCCGGCCCCAGTCGGCGACGGTGGCGATGGTCTGGTCGGCGAGCGCGCCGAGCGACTCCTCCGCGCCGAGCGAGTCCCACAGCTTGGCGGAGGTCGCCGGCATCACCGGGTTGAGCAGCACGGCGGTGGCGCGCAGCGCCTCGGCGGCGGTGTAGAGGATGGTGGCGAGGCGGGCCTGCCCCTCCTCGGAGCCCGCGGCGGAGCCGCCCTCCCCGAATGCGGTCTTGGCGACCTTCCACGGCTCCTGCTCGGTGAGGTAGCCGTTGACCAGCTTGACGAAGTCGAAGACGGCGGCGATGCCGCCGGCGAAGTCCAGCTCCTCGCCGATCTTCCTGTCGGCCTCGGCCGCGGCCTTGGCCAGGCCGTCCACGACGGCCTGCTCGGCGGCGCCGGCGGCGGTGGCCGCGGGCAGCGTGCCCCCGTAGTACTTGCCGACCATGGCGGCCACGCGCGAGGCCAGGTTGCCGAAGTCGTTGGCGAGCTCGGAGGTGTACCGGGCGGTGAAGTCCTCCCAGGAGAACGAGCCGTCGGTGCCGAACGGGATCGCCCGCAGGAAGTAGTAGCGGTACGCGTCCACGCCGAAGTGCGAGGTGAGGTCGGTGGGCGCGATGCCGGTCAGGTTGGACTTGGACATCTTCTCGCCGCCGACCATCAGCCAGCCGTTGGCGACGACCCGCTTGGGCAGCGGCAGGCCCGCGGCCATCAGCATGGCCGGCCAGATGACCGCGTGGAAGCGGAGGATGTCCTTGCCGACCAGGTGGACGGAGGCCGGCCACAGCTCGGCGAAGCGCTCCGGGTCGGCGCCGTAGCCGGCGGCGGTGATGTAGTTCTGCAGCGCGTCGACCCAGACGTAGAGGACGTGCTTCTCGTCCCAGGGCAGCGGCACGCCCCAGTTGAAGGTGGAGCGGGAGATCGAGAGGTCCTGGAGGCCCTGCTCGACGAAGCGCAGCACCTCGTTGCGGGCGGTGGCGGGCGCGATGAAGTCCGGGTTGGCCGCGTAGAACTCCAGCAGCTTCGGGCCGTAGGCGGAGAGGCGGAAGAAGTAGTTCTCCTCCTCCAGCCACTCGACCGGGCGCTTGTGGATCGGGCAGAGCTTCTCGTCCTCGGTGGCGCCGGGGAGCAGCTCGTTGGGGAGCTTGTACTCCTCGCAGCCGACGCAGTACGGGCCGGAGTAGCCGCCCTTGTAGATCTCGCCCTTGTCGTGGAGGTCCTGGACGAACTCCTGCACGCGGTCGGTGTGCCGCTGCTGGGTGGTGCGGATGAAGTCGTCGTTGGCGATGTCCAGGTGCTGCCAGAGCGGCTTCCAGGCCTCTTCGACCAGCTTGTCGCACCACTCCTGCGGGGTGACGCCGTTGGCCTCGGCGGTCCGCATGATCTTCTGGCCGTGCTCGTCCGTACCGGTGAGGTACCAGACGTTCTCGCCGCGCTGGCGGTGCCAGCGGGTGAGGACGTCGCCCGCGACCGTGGTGTACGCGTGGCCCAGGTGCGGGCGGTCGTTCACGTAGTAGATCGGGGTGGTGACGTAGTACGCCGAGCGCGGGGCGTCGGTGGTGCTGTGGTCTTCAGTGGCCGCCATGCCACCGAATCTTAGTCGCGCGAAGGAACCGCCCTCGACCGATTACCGGCCCGGGGCGGCCCCTCGGCGTTCGCGGCGGGCCGGGCGGGCCGGGTTCAGTCGGCGCGGTGGCCGAAGAAGCCGAACCAGCGGCGGCGCTGCCCGGCGGGCACCGCGTGCTGCTGTTCCTCGGGCGCCGTGCGCCGCTTCTCCTCGGGTTCGGGGTGGCTCTGGTAGCCGGGCGCGTGGTGCACCTGGCCCTCGGCACCGGCCACCCGGCCCTCGCGCATGATCCGGACCTTGTGGCCGCCGCAGCCCGGGCAGGTGGGCTCGCGCAGCGGCGAGGGCACCCGGACGCCGTTCGCCTTGTACTCGAAGACGATGCGGCCCTCCCGGTCCACGTGGTGCTCGATGTCGTACGCCTGCTCCCAGCCGTAGCCGCAGCTCAGGCACGCGAAGGAGTACGCCTCCCGGACGGTCTCGACCTTCGGGGGCCGTCGGGTGGTCAGTCCGACGCCGCTGGGCGTTTCGCCAGTCAGAGGGCTACCGATCGTCTCGCTCATAGCCGTCTCCCAGGTGCCCGCCGGACGGTCGTCCGGCTCGGGTCTTCCATCTCGGACAATGCCCGCGCGGGCCGGTTTCCCACCCGACTTGTCAAGTCTTGGACGTGCGTTGGGAAGACCTGTACGCAGCCGGTGAAACGCGGGCACTGCCGGGGTGCTTCCCTCCACGGTACGCGCGGCACCCCCCGGGAGCACGCCTGGTCAGCCCGCGTTCTTCGCGGCCACCACGGCGTCGAAGACCTCGCGCTTGGGCAGGCCGAGCTCCGCGGCGACGGCCGCGATGGCCTCCTTGCGGCGCTCGCCCGCCTCCTCCCGGACGGCGACCCGGCGGGCGAGCTCGGCGGGGCCGACCGCCTCGGGCGCGGCGGGCGGGGCGCCGGCCACCACCACGGTGATCTCGCCCTTGACGCCGTCGGCGGCCCAGGCGGCCAGCTCGGCGAGCGGGCCGCGGCGGACCTCCTCGTAGGTCTTGGTGAGTTCGCGGCAGACCGCGCCGGGGCGGTCGCCGCCGAACGCCTCGGCCATCGCGGCGAGCGTCTCGGCGATCCGGTGCGGGGCCTCGAAGAAGACCATGGTGCGCGGCTCGGCGGCGATCGTGGCGAGCTGGCGGGCCCGGTCGCCGGCCTTGCGGGGCAGGAAGCCCTCGAAGGTGAAGCGGTCGACCGGCAGGCCGGAGAGCGCGAGCGCGGTGAGCACCGCGGACGGGCCGGGCACCGCGGTGACCCGGATGCCGGCCGCGACGGCCGCGTCGACCAGCCGGTAGCCGGGGTCGGAGACCGAGGGCATGCCGGCGTCGGTGACCAACAGCACCCGGGCGCCGCCGCGCAGCGCCTCGACGAGTTCGGGGGTGCGGGCGACCTCGTTGCCCTCGAAGTACGACACCACCCGGCCGGTCGGGGCGACGCCGAGCGCCTGGGTCAGCCGGCGCAGCCGCCGGGTGTCCTCGGCGGCGACGACGTCGGCCTCGGCGAGCTCGGTGAGCAGCCTGGGCGGGGCGTCGCCCACGTCGCCGATGGGGGTTCCTGCCAGCACGAGTACACCTGTCACGGGCACCATCCTCCCAGGGCCGGGCGAGTGCCGGGCCACGACCTGCACGGCCGGGCGAACGGTGACGAACCGGGCGGCTTCGCGGGGAGGTCCGGAGGGGCCCTCCTCCTTCGCGGGGAGCGCCCCTACGATGTGGCGCGTGAGCGGCGACACGGCATCCGAGGCGCCTGGGGGCGCGGACCACACCGACCAGGGCGGCGTGGCGCTGCTGAGCGCGTCCACGGCGGCGCCCGGCGGCGCACCCGCGGTTCCGGGCGTGCCCGGGCCGCGCGGCCCGGAGCCGGAGCGGCCGTTCTGGCAGCGGCGGCTGGAGCGCGCGGGGTACCGCGCGGCGGAGCCGGTGCCGGTGGCGCAGCGGCTGGTGCCGCCGATGCCGGACGGCCCGGGAGTGACCCCCGCGGTGGTGCCGCCCTCCCCCGTGCTGCTGCAGCTGGGGCTGCACCTGGAGGACCGGCTGTGGTCGTGGCTGTGCCGCTGGTCGGGCTGGATCGGTCCGGTGCTGGTGGCGGTCTTCGGCGGCCTGCTGCGGTTCTGGCACCTGGGCACGCCGAAGGCGCTGATCTTCGACGAGACGTACTACGCCAAGGACGCGTACTCGCTCTGGCGTGGCGGCTACGAGACCAGCTGGGCGGACGACGCCAACAACCTGATCACCTCGGGGCACCCGACGGTGCCGTACCGGACGGACCCGGCGTACATCGTCCATCCGCCGGTCGGCAAGTGGATCATCGGCCTGGGTGAGCAGTTCTTCGGGATGAACCCGCTGGGCTGGCGGTTCATGACGGCGGTGCTCGGCACCCTGTCGATCCTGATGATCGCCCGGATCGGACGGCGGCTGTTCCGCTCGACGCTGCTGGGCTGCGTGGCCGGCCTGCTACTGGCGGTCGACGGCCTGCACTTCGTGATGAGCCGGACGGCGCTGCTCGACCTGGTGGTGATGTTCTGGTTCCTGGCGGCGTTCGGCTTCCTGCTGCTGGACCGCGACCGGACGCGGGGCATCGTCGCGCGCCGGCTGGAGGGCGGCGCCGGCCCGGACTGGGTGTTCCTGGGCTGGCGGCCGTACCGGCTGGCGGCGGGCGTCTCGCTGGGCCTGATGACCGCGACCAAGTGGAGCGGCCTGTACGCGCTGCTGGCCTTCGCGGTGATGAGCGTGCTCTGGGACGCCTCGACCCGCCGGACCGCGGGCGGCCGCCACTGGGTGCTGTGGGGCGCGTTCGACGCCGTGGTGGCGCTGCCGCTGCTCCTCGTGGTGACCGCCGGGGTGTACCTGGTCTCCTGGACGGGCTGGTTCCTCAGCAGCGCGGTCCCCGGCAAGGGCGGCTACGGCCGGGACTGGGCGGAGCACCGGGCCGGCCTGTCGCCGGACCACCTGCTGGGCCTGCCGCTGCCGCAGTACGACGTGAGCTGGGTCCCGTCCGGCCTGCGCAGCCTGTGGCACTACCACGCCACCATGTACGACTTCCACGTCCACCTGACCAGCCCGCACACCTACCAGTCGAACCCGTGGAGCTGGCTGCTGCTCGGCCGGCCGGTCTCCTTCTTCTACGAGTCCCCGAAGACCGGCCAGGCGGGCTGCACGGCGACCGAGTGCGCCCGCGAGGTGCTGGGCATCGGCACCCCGGTGCTGTGGTGGGCCGGCATCGCGGCGCTGGCGTACTGCCTGTACCGCTGGGCGATGCGGCGCGACTGGCGGGCCGGGGCGGTCCTGTGCGGGGTGGCCGCGGGCTACCTGCCGTGGTTCGGCTACCAGCAGCGCACGATCTTCCTGTTCTACGCGGTCGCCTTCGTGCCGTTCCTCGTGCTGGCGGTGACCATGATGATCGGCGCCCTGCTCGGCCCGGCCGGGGCCGGCCGGGACCGCCGGCTGGTCGGCGGCGCGGCGGCCGGACTGCTCGTTTTCGCGGTCATGTGGAACTTTCTGTACTTCCATCCCCTGTATACGGGGGAGACGATCCCGATGGACGACTGGCGGGCCAGGATGTGGTTCACCAGCTGGATCTGACCGCCGCCCGCGGGCAACGGATGTGTCACGAGTGACCGATGTGTCGTGGGTGCACACACGTTCCGTGTTCTACCGTGGGTGCGGTCGGCCACAGTCGGGGCTACACCGTGGGGGGACACCGTGCACAAGGGCGTGAAGATCGGCATCGGCGGCGTCTGCGTGGCGATGCTGGGGGTCGGCGGCTACGGCGCCTACAACATCGCCGCCGCGCTGACCGGCGACGGCGACAAGCCGAAGGGGCCGCGCACGGTCGTCGCGGGTTCGCCGACCGAGGAGCAGGCCGCGCAGGCCGCCAAGGCATTCCTGGCCGCGTGGTCCAAGGGCGACCTGGAGGCGGCGGGCAAGGAGACCGACCGGCCGGACACCGCCAACGCCGCCCTGGCGGCGTTCCGGAGCAAACTCAAGCCGACGGCGGTCACCATGACGGCGGGCGGCCCGACCGGGGGCCCGGCGGGCGCCCCCGTCCAGACCTCGGCCGGTGCGGCCAAGGCGGTCATGCTGTCCTTCTCCGCCAAGGTCGAGTTCGCCGGCTCCGGCAAGCCGTGGACGTACAGCGGCGTGCTGCCGATGGTGAAGATGAGCGACGGCAAGGCCGCCGTGCAGTGGGGCCCCGCGGTCGTGCACCCGCACCTGGCGGTGGGCAAGACGCTCGACGTCAAGCCGGTGTTCGCGCAGGCCGCACAGGTCACCGACCGCAAGGGCCGCCAGCTGACCGCCTTCCCCTCGCTGCTCGGACTGCTGGACGTCTTCAAGCAGGGCACCGCCGGCGACCCCGCCGACGCCGGCAGCGGCGTGGTGATCTCGGACGACGCCGGCAAGGCCAAGCCGGAGCAGCTCTTCGTGATCACCGAGCCCAAGCCGGTGCCCTCGCTGAAGCTGACCCTGGACGCCACCCTGCAGAAGGCCGCCGAGGACGCGGTGAAGGAGCAGGCCAAGGCCGGCACGCACAAGGCCTCGCTGGTCGCGATCGAGCCCAGCACCGGCAACGTCCTGGCCTTCGCCAACGCCCCGGCCGACGGGCAGAACCGGGCCTTCGTCGGCGGTACCGCGCCCGGCTCCACCATGAAGGTGGTCACCGGTGCGGCCCTGCTGGAGGCCGGGGTCACCCCGCAGACCCCGATCGCCTGCCCGCCCACCACCACGGCCGGCGGGCAGACCGTGTCGAACGACTTCCCCGAGGCCCACCCGGAGTACACCTTCCGGCAGGACTTCGCGCAGTCCTGCAACACGGCCTTCATCAACACCGGCCACGACAGGCTGCAGCCCGACAGCCTGCCGAAGATCGCCAAGGAGGTCTTCGGCCTGGGCCTCGTCTGGCACACCGGTCTGCCGGCCTTCGACACCGACATCCCGGTGCCGTCCAACATCAACGGCGCGCTGCCGGAGTTCATCGGCCAGGGCGCGATCCGCACCAACCCGCTGGCGATGGCCTCCGTCTCGGCGACCGTGCAGAGCGGCACCTTCCGCCAGCCCGTCCTGGTGTCGGGCAAGACGGACGTGGCCAAGGCCTCCCGCACCCTCGACCCGAAGGTGCTGGCCGACCTGCGCTCGCTGATGCGGGCCGTGGTGACCGAGGGCACCGCCCGCGAGCCCATGGCCGGGATCAGCGACGTCTACGCCAAGACCGGCACCGCCGAGGTCGACGGCAAGGGGACGAACAGCTGGTTCACCGCCTACCGCGGCGACCTCGCGGTGTCCGCGGAGGTCGAGGGCGGCGGGCACGGCTCGCAGGCGGCCGCGCCGGCCGCCGCCAAGCTGCTGCGGATCGGCAACGGCGGCTGATCCACCGCGGGGAGTGGGTGCACCACCAGGGGCTTGTGGGGGGCACCTCCCGGCCGGAGGCTGGGGAGAACCGCGCGATGAGGATGCGGGCCACCGTACGGGTCACGGCTCGGCCCGTGCTGTCGGGACACCCGCTCCCGGACTGCGCAGTTCCCCGCGCCCCTGGTGGTGCACCCAGACGCGTCTAGCCGTAAACGGCGGCGACGTTGTCCGCGGCCGGGTGCGCCCGGGCGGCCGGCCCGGCGGCGAAGGCGGTGAGGACGTTCTCGGTGACCCGGCGCACCAGGTCGCCCGTCCGGCCGTCCATGCCGTGGTTGCCGTGCCCGCCGGGGCCCTGTGCGTCCAGCGCCTCGACCCAGCGCATGGTGCCGCTGGCGAACACCCCGGCGCCGCTCGGCGCCGTCCAGTAGGCGGTGTCGGCGAAGGACCGCCGGCCGTCGCAGACCACCGGGGAGTGCGCGACGATCTCGATCGGGCGCGGGGTGGGGAAGGCGGTGTTCACCCGGTCGTACTCGACGCCGACCAGGTGCGCGAAGGCGTCGCCGGCCTTCGCCCCCGTCCCGGCGAACAGCCAGTGGCCGGGCTCGGTGACCACGTAGGGGGCGTCCACCGGGTAGCCGTCGTAGATCACCCCGAGCAGCGAGCTCTCCGGGTCGGCGTCCGGCGCGGCCCGGAAGTCGTTGGTGGCAAGGTGGCCGGCCCGGCGGCCCGGGTCCTCCTGCCAGGCGCCCTTGTAGCAAACCACCGTGCGGTCCGGGCCGAGCGCGGACGGCTCGTAGCGGACCCGGCGGAAGCAGCAGTTCGCGCCCAGCACCGCCAGGTTGGTGCCGGCGTCCCGGGCCGCGGCGACGTGCGCGCGCTGCTCGGGTGACCAGTACTCGTCGTGGCCGAGCGAGAGCACCGCCCTCGCGCCGTTCAGCAGCTGCGCGTCGCGGGCCAGGTCGACGGTGGTGGTGTACGCCAGGGGCAGGCCGAGCCGCTCGGCGAGGGCGATCAGCGGCGCCTCGTACACCAGGAAGAGCCCGGCGCCGTCGGCGTAGCGGTAGGGACGGTCGAAGGTGACCTGGAGCGAACGGGTGGCCAGGCCGCCGGTCGGGCCGTTGTAGAGGTTGTGGCCGCCCCACTCGTTGTAGGCCTGCCAGGTGGTGACGGCGTTGACCACCACCGTCCGGCCCGCGGCGGCCCGGGAGCGGACGGTGACCGGGACGTACCGCTGGGCGGAGCCGTCCTCGGCGTCCAGCCGCAGCAGGTAGCTGCCCTCGGGCCAGCCGCGGGTCTGCACGGTGGTGGTGCGGCGCCAGCCGGCGCGGACCTGCCGGGTGGCCGCGTCCACCTCCGGGTCCGGCTGGCGGGTGCCGGGCAGAGCGTCCGAGTGCCAGACCAGCCGGGCGCGGGCGCCGCCGTACCAGCCCATCCGGTAGGCACGGATCCGGAAGCCGGGCACCGTGGTGGAGACGTACAGGCCGAACGGCTCGCCGGGCAGCACGCTCACCCGGTCGGCGAAGCCCTCGATCGCCTCGGCGGAGCCCGGCCGGGTGATCCGCCAGTCCGGGTCGCCGGGCCGCGCGTTCTCGGCCGCGGTGGCGGAGGGAGCGGGGCGGGCCGCGGAGGACGTCCCGGTGTCGGCGGAGGGCGCGCTGCCCGCCGTGGAGCCACAGCCGGCGGTGGCGGCCGCCGAGGCCGCCGCGGCGCCGACCGCGAGTCCGAGGAAGCGCCGGCGGTCGGTGCCCGCCGGTCCGTCGCTGTGCGCCATCCGCCGCCCTCCCTGCCGTGCCGGCCGTCCCGGCACGAGTGTTGTGGATCATCGTGGCGCAGGGCGCGGGACACGCCGGACGGTGGGGTCGGACCTGGGGTCCGGCGCCGGATCCGACCTCGTCCGCGGCCGGGCTCAGACCTGGACGAGTCCGGTGCGCGGGGGCAGGGCGGCCGGCTCCGCCGTCCTCCAGGACAGTGTCCGGGAGGCCAGCCGCGGCCAGATCACCAGGACGGCCGGCAGCGCCAGGTAGCCGAACCGCCCGGCCGGGGCGAGCACGAACGCTATCGCCAGGCCCGCGGCCAGCAGGTCGCAGGCGGCGATCGCCGACGTCGGCGGGTAGGCCAGCAGCCACAGCGCCACGGCGAGGCCGCCCAGGCAGAGCAGGGTGAGCGAGATGGTGTGCCCGGTCGGGCCGAGGCCCGCCAGCACCTTGCCGGGCAGCGGGCTGCCGGCCGGGGTCTGCACGGCGGCCAGGCCCAGCGGGAAGCGGACCACCTGCTCGCGCATCTCCCGCCCGTCGAGCAGCGCGAACGGCAGCACCACCGCCGCCGAGGCCCCGATCGCGATCAGCGCGGCCCGGGCGGCGGGCAGCCTGCCGTACAGCCGCCAGATCAGCAGGGCGGCCACCGGCAGGGCCGGCCAGGCCGTCCACTTGAGGGTGCAGGCGAGCGCCAGCACCACCCCGGCGCCGGTGGCGCGGCCGCGGGCGGCCAGGGCCATGGCGAGGCAGCAGACGCCGATCAGCGGCAGGTCCACTCCGCCGACGGCGAGGGCCAGTCCGATCAGCGGGGAGGCGGTCAGCACGGCGAGCGGCAGCAGCGGGGCACGGTCGTGGGCGGGCCTCAGCAGCCACCAGCTGCCCAGCATGCAGCCGAGGAAGGTCAGCGCGAACCAGATCCGGGCGTCGCCGAGCAGCACGGCCGCTGGCCCCGTGCTGCCGAGCACCGCCCGCGGCAGGCCGAACAGCACCATCGTCGGCAGGTACGGGTTGTAGTCGGCCGCCCGGACGGGGGCGGCCAGGTACGGGTCGCCGGAGTGCAGCATCAGGTGGGCGGAGCGCTCGACGACCATCACCTCGGACTGGTGCCGGCCGTGCACCGCGAGCAGCACCAGCGGCAGCAGCACCGCGCCGACCAGCGCCACCGTGGCGGCGGCCCGCGGGGCGATCCGCCGGGGCAGCACCAGGCAGAGCAGCCCGGCGATGCCGTACGCGGGGCCGGCCAGGGTCCCCCAGAAGACCTGGTTGGGCAGGTCCGAGACGAGCGGGAAGGCCGCGGCCCAGCCGGCCGCGATCGCGCAGCCGAGTACCTGGACGCCGCGGTGGCCGGCCAGCCGGCGGGCGGTCGGGCGCCGGACGGACCGGGGGCGGGGCACCCGGGCGGCGGGCACGTCCCCGGCGCCGGGGGCGG
>NZ_JAHTIK010000001.1:3621197-3642805 GCF_025655475.1 Kitasatospora sp. DSM 101779
GGGCGGTCCGGGCCGTCGGCCGCGGTGCCGTGCGCGCCGGTCGGGGGGCGTGTCGGCGGGGCGCGCGCCGGCCGGACGGCAGGGCCGGCGGATCAGCCGCCGTCCAGCACGGCCCGCAGGACCGAACGGGCGATGGGCGCGGCCAGGGTGCCGCCGGTGACGTCGGTGGCCTCGCTGTCGGCGACCACCACGGCCACCGCGACCGGCGGCACGCCGCCGGAGTCCGCCGGGCGTGCCCAGGCGATGAACCAGGCGTACGGCGTGCCGCCGTTGCCGGTGCCGTGCTGGGCGGTACCGGTCTTGCCGCCGACGACGGCGCCGGGGATCCGCGCCCGGCTGCCGGTGCCCTCCTCGACGACGTCGACCATCAGCTGCTGGACCTTCGCGGCGACGGACGGGCTCACCGCCTGCCGGTACGTCTGCGGGTGCATGAGCTGGACGACGGTGCCGTCGCTGCGGGTCAGCTTGTCCACGAGCTGGGGATGCATGACCGTGCCGTTGTTGGCGATCCCGGCGGCGACCATCGCCATGACCAGCGGGGTGGCGGCGGTGTCGTACTGGCCGATGGAGGAGAGCGCCACCTGGGAGGTGTTCATCCCGGTGTCGAAGTTGGAGCGGGCGGCGCGCACCGGGACGTCGAGGGTCGCGTCGTTGAAGCCGAAGGCCTGCGCGGTGGACACCATCCTCTGCAGCCCGACCTGGGTGCCGAGCCAGCCCATCGTGCTGTTGCAGGAGTTGACCATCGCCTCGTCCAGCGACAGGCCGGCCTCGTCGCAGGCCCGGCTGTCGTTGACCAGCTCGGTGGTGGTGCCCTGCATGACGTACGGGTAGGGCGCTCCGGTCGGGGCGTGGATGTCCGTCACCTGGCCGGAGGCGAGCGCGGCGGCCGCGGTGACCACCTTGAAGGTGGAGCCGGGCGGGTAGATCTGACGCAGCGCCCGGTTGAGCATCGGCTGGTCGGTGTCGGCGCGCAGCCGCGTCCAGGCCTCGCGGTCGGCGGCGGAGGAGCCGGCGAAGCTGCCCGGGTCGTACGAGGGGGTGCTGGCGAGGGCGAGGATGCGGCCGGTGGCGGGTTCGATCGCGACCACGGCGCCCTGCTGGCGGCCGAGGCCGCGCAGGGCGGCCTGCTGGGCGGCCGGGTTGATGGTGGTGTGGACGTCGCCGCCGGGGTTCTGCCCGCGGGAGACGGCGTCCCACACCGCCCAACCGGACAGGCGGTCGTCGGAGCCGGAGAGCAGGTCGTCGTAGACGCCCTCCAGCTGGGTGGTGCCGTAGACCTGGGAGGCGTAACCGGTGACGGCGGCCCAGGCGGGGCCGTCGGTGTAGGTGCGCTTGTAGTCGTAGCGGCCGCCGGTCGGCGCGGAGCCGGTGACCGGTTCGCCGGCCACCAGGATGTTGCCGCGCGGCTGGTCGTAGCGCTCGATGGTGAGCCGCTGGTTGGCCTTGTTGTGGTTGTACGCGTCGGCCTGGAACACCTGGACCCGGGTGGCCTGGGCGGCGAGGGCGACGATCAGCAGCAGGCAGAAGGTGCCGGCCCGGCGGCCGGTGGTGGAGATGCCGGGCCGGGCGGAGTTGTCGCCGCGGGTCATCACGGGCGGACCCCGGGGCGGGGTCGCCGGGCGGTGTCGCTCATCCGCACGAGCAGGGCGACGATGATCCAGTTGGTGACGACGGAGGACCCGCCCTGGGCGACGAAGGGCAGGGTCATGCCGGTCAGCGGGATCAGCGCGAGCACGCCGCCGGCCACCACGAAGACCTGCAGGCCGACGATGGCGGCCAGGCCGATCGCCAGCAGCCGCCCGAACGGGTCGCGCAGCGCGAGGCCGGTGGCGAAGCCGCGCGAGACCAGCAGCGCGTAGAGCAGCAGGACGGCGGTCAGCCCGGTCAGGCCGAGCTCCTCGCCGATGGTGGCGAGGATGAAGTCGGACTTGGCGGCGAACCCGATGAGGATGGAGTGGCCGAGGCCGAGTCCGGCGCCGAGCAGGCCGCCCCAGGCGAACGCGAACAGCGACTGGGCGATCTGGTTGGGGCCCTGCCCGGCGGCGATCGAGCCGAGCGGGTCCAGCCAGTCGGTGACCCGGCCGTGCACGTGCGGGGAGAGCCAGCCGACGCCCGCCGCCCCGGCCGCGGCGAGGAACAGGCCGATGGCGATCCAGCCGCTGCGGGCGGTCGCCACGTACAGCATGATCACGAACAGGCCGAAGAACAGCAGCGAGGTGCCGAGGTCGGTCTCCAGCACCAGCACGCCGACGAAGGCCGCCCAGACCACCAGCACCGGGCCGAGCACCCGGCCGCGCGGCAGTTGGAACCACCAGATCCGGCGGCCGGTCAGCGCCAGGGCGTCGCGGTGCGCGGCCAGGTAGGCGGCGAAGAACACGGCGAGCAGGACCTTGGCGAACTCGCCGGGCTGGATCGAGAACGCGCCGACGGTGATCCAGATCCGGGAGCCGTAGACCGGCGGGAAGAACACCGGCAGCACCAGCAGCACCAGGGCGGCCAGCGCGCAGACGTAGGCGTACCGCTGGAGCACCCGGTGGTCGCGCAGCACGATCACCACGGCGAGGAAGAGCGCCACGCCGAAGGCCGACCAGAGCAGCTGCGCGGGGGCGGCGGCCGAGCCGGGGGTGGCCCGGTCCAGGCGGTAGATGACGACCAGTCCGATGCCGTTCAGCAGCACCGCGATGGGCAGCAGCAGGGGGTCCGCGTACCGGGCCCGCCAGCGCACCGCGGCGTGCGCGACGAGGGCCAGCGCGCCGAGCGCCGCCCCGTAGGAGGCGGCGTCGGGCGGCGGCCGGCCGTCGATGTTGGCGCCGACCTCGACGTAGCCGAACACCGCGATCAGCACGGCTCCGACGACCAGCAGCAGTTCGGTGGTGCGGCGGGTCGGCGGCACCGGGGCCGCGGTGGGCGGCGCGGCCGCCGGGGTGGTGGGTGTGGCCACGGCCGGTCCTTGCGGGGGCGGGCGGAGTGCGGCCGCCCGGGCGGGCGGCCGCGGCGGGGTCAGGCGCCGCTGGGCGCCTTCGCCGCCTTGAGCGCCTCGACGAGGTGCTCCTCCTGGTCCGCGCTGAGCGAGGTCTGCAGGATCTCGCCGCCGTACTGGGCGAACTGGGGGACGACCTTGTCCGCGGTGGCGGAGCGGACCAGCATGAAGAGGGCGGCGGAGCCCGGCTCCATCTTCTGGCCGACCTGCCGCATGAAGTTGTCGTCGACGCCCGTGTCGGTCGCGGCGCCGACCGCCGCGCCGGTGGCGCCGCCGATCGCCGCGCCGAGGAACGGCATGAAGAAGAGCAGGCCGATGACGCCGCCCCACAGGGCTCCGGAGGCCGCGCCGATGCCGGTGGTGCTGACGGCCTGGTGCAGCTTGACCTTGCCGTCCGGCCGACGCTCGACGACGACGATGTCCTCCAGGTCGATCAGCTTCTGCTTCTGCAGGCCGATGGCGGTGTCGCGGACCTGCTGGGCGGTCGCCACATCGGGGTAGGAGATCGCGAAGAGGTTGCTCACGCGCGGGTTCCTTCCGGTCCTCGAGCGTGCGGGACGAATGCCGCACCGCTGCTGGTGGTCGCAGCCTAACGAGGATTTGCCATATTTATGGTGGATCGTGGCGGTGTGTCCGATTTTCGGCGACAGAACGAGGGGAGGACCCTCCGATCACGAGGGGAGGTCCCTCCGATCCCGGTCACTCCCCCCGGCGCACCGCCAGCTCCCCCGCCGCCGCCACCGCCCCGGCCGCGAGCAGCGCGGCGGCCAGCACTGCCGGCAGCACCGCGCCCGACAGGTCGAGCTCGCCGTGCTCGGCCGCCCGCACGAGCGCCCGGACCACCACGTGGGCCGGGGCGAAGGGCACCATCAGCACCAGCACCAGCGCACCCAGCGCGGCGAGGATCCCGAACGGACCGGAGGGCAGCACCGGGCGGTTGCACAGTGCGCCGACCGCCAGCCCCAGCAGCACGCAGACCGCCGTGGCGGCCAGTCCGCCGACCAGGGCGGGCCCGGCACCGGCCTTGGAACGGCCGCCGGTGGCCAGCACCGCTGCCGCCCCGACCACGGCGAGCACCGCGGCGGCCAGCAGCCCGGCCAGCAGGTCGGCCCGGTGCACCCGGCGGGCGCCGACCGCGGCCACCCGGCAGGCCCGGGCGGCCGCCGGCTCGGCGGTCACCGCACAGCGGACCAGCCAGGCGGTGACCGGCAGCAGCAGCCCGGCACTCCACGCGTGGCCGCCGAGCGGGTCGTCCCCGCCGGAGAGCCCGAGCACCATCAGGACCCCATAGCAGAGCGCGGGCGGCACCAGGCGGTGGGAGCGCAGCAGCAGCTCCAGTTGATAGCGGATCAGGGCGCTCACCGGGCCTCCTCCGGAACGGCCCGCGCAGCTGCCCCGGCGGTCTGCTCGAGAACGGTCGCCAGACTGCGCACGTGCACTCCGCGGCCGCCGCCGAGCAGGGCTCGCAGCAGGGCGTCCGAGTGCGCCCCGGCCACCTCCAGCCGGACGGACCCGTCGGGCAGGACGGTGCGGCGGGGCGCGCCGGGCAGCCGTTCGGGCAGCGCGTCGGAGCCCGCCGGTTCGACCTCGATCCGCACGGTCGGCCCGTCGGCCGGCCCGGGGTCGGCGGGCAGCAGGGCGCCGTCGGAGACCTCGTACGCGGCGGTGGTGAGCCCGGCGAGCCGGGCGGGGTCGTGGTCGACGAAGAGCACCCGTCCACCGCGGGCGGCCCGGTCGGCGGCCTCCTCGTCGAGCCGGGCGCGGGCGGCGGGGTCGAGTCCCGTCCAGGCCTCGTCGAGCACCAGCAGGTCGGCGTCGGCGAGCAGGGCCTGCGCGACGGCGACCTTCTGGCAGGTGCCCTTGGAGAGTTCGGCGAGCGGGGTGCCGGCCCGGTCGGCGATGCCGAAGACGTCCAGCCAGTGCTCGGCCCGGCGCTCGGCCTCGGCGGCGTCCAGACCGCGGATGCGGCCGAGGTGCTGCAGGTAGTCGCGGGCGTCGAAGGGCAGTGCGGGCGGGAAGCGTTCGGGCACGTAGGCCCGGTGGGCGGGCAGCTCGGCGGTGCCCTCGGTCGGGCGTTCCACCCCGGCCGCGATCCGCAGCAGGGTCGACTTGCCGCTGCCGTTCGGACCGCCGATCCGCACCAGCGCGCCCGCCTCCACGGCGAGCGCCACCCCGCGCAGGATCCACGGCCCGCGCCTGCCGTACCGCCGTCCAACCCCGTCGAGCCGCATGCGCCCCCTCCCTCCGCGGAAGCCTAGACGGTGCTCCGCCGCGGTGGGCCGCCGTGCTCCGATCCGCACAATCCCCCTTGGTTCGCACAGGCCCTGCACATTGGGAGAACCGAATTGATGATCCATAGGATGCGCGCGTGACGACTACCCGACGACGAACGGCGACCCGCGCGGCGGGGCTGCTGTCAGCACTGGCGATATCCGCCGGCATGCTGCTCGGCACCCTCCCGGCGCACGCCGACGAACCCAGCGGCACCGCGGCCGCCACCACCGAGGCACCCAAGGTCGACCTCGTCCTCGACGTCAGCGGCTCCATGCGGGCCACCGACATCGAGGGCCGGAGCCGGATCTCGGTCGCCCAGCAGTCCATCGGCGAGGTGATCGACGCCCTGCCCGCGGAGACCGAGTTCGGCATCCGCACGCTGGGCGCGACCTACCCGGGCAACGACAAGGCGGAGGGCTGCAAGGACACCAGGCAGCTCTACCCGGTCGGGAAGACGAACAAGGTGGAGGCCAAGACGGCCGTCGCCACGCTCCGTCCGACCGGCTGGACGCCGATCGGCCTGGCGCTGCGCGGCGCGGCGCAGGACCTCGGCAACGGCCCGACCACCCGCCGGGTGGTGCTGATCACCGACGGCGAGGACTCCTGTGCCCCGCCGGACCCGTGCGAGGTGGCCCGCGAACTGGCCTCGCAGGGCATCAACCTGGTGGTCGACACGCTGGGCCTCGCCCACGACGACAAGACCCGCCAGCAGCTGCTGTGCATCGCCAACGCCACCGGCGGCACCTACACCGACGTG
Source organism: Kitasatospora sp. DSM 101779 (assembly GCF_025655475.1). GTDB lineage: Bacteria > Actinomycetota > Actinomycetes > Streptomycetales > Streptomycetaceae > Kitasatospora. The sequence goes on from NZ_JAHTIK010000001.1 coordinate 3,627,209, forward strand.
CGGACGAAGGAACAGCTGACCGACAAGGTGAAGCAGCTGGTCAACCGGGCCGGCGAGACCTACCGGGTGACGCCCGCCAAGGTGGCGGGAGCCGACGCCTGCCCGAACGCGCCGGTGCTGCGGCCCGGTGTCTACAGCGACCGCGAGAAGTTCTCCGAGCACCGTGTCTACCGGGTGCCGGTGAAGGCGGGCGAGGAGCTGCGCGCCTCGGTCAGCGTCACCCCGGACCGGGCGGTCGCCCGTGACTACGGCGTGCTGCTGCTGGCCACCGACACCCGCGGCCAGGAGCTGGTGCGCGGTACGGACGCGGGCAGCGGCCGTACCGACGTCGCCTCCACCGGTCTGCGCTGGTCCGCCCCGGCGGCGGACGAGGACGCCACGCCGTCGCCGTCCGGCAACGGCACCGCCGGGTCCGCCGGGTCGGCCGACAAGGTCGTCTGCCTGGTCGTCAGCAACTCCTTCGCCGCCCAGGCCGGCGTGCAGGCCGAGCCCGGCCTGCCGGTCGAGCTGACGGTGGACGTCGCCAAGGCCTCCCCGTCGCCGGACGGCCCCGCGATGGGCCTCGGCCGCGGCTGGATCCTGCTGCTGGTGCTGACCCTCGCGGGCCTGCTGGCCGGCCTCGTCTTCGGCTGGGTGGCACGCTGGCGGATCGCTGTCTGGCGGGAGAACTGACGATGCGTGCACCGATGATGCGTTCCCTGACGATGCGTTCGCCGCTCGTCCGCGCCGCGGCCGTGCTGCCGTTCGGGCTCGGCGCGCTGCTGGCGGCCGCGCCCGCCGCCGCCGCGGCCTCCCCGTCGCCGGCGCTGTCCGGCTCGGCCGGCACCGCCCCGGTGACGACCGCCGGGACGACCTTCCTGACCGCGACGCCGCTGCCCGCCGGGCGGACGGCCGCGGTGTCCGCCTCCACCGGCGACTACCTCTACTGGGCGTTCGCCGCCTCCGAGGGGCAGACCGACACCGTGCACGTCACGGTCACCCTGCCGCCGTCCGCCGACCGGCACGGCGCGCAGACCTGGTCGGTGGAGGTGTTCGACGGCCTGCGCCGCCGGCAGTCCTGCACCGCCGGTCCGCAGAACGCCGCCGCGGACACCGGCACCGCCTCGGTGTCGATGAGCTGCGCGCTGCGGCAGATCCGCTCCTGGGCCGAGCCGTGGTCGGGCGACCCGCTGCCGGGCACCTACTACGTCCGGCTCTCCGTGGCGGACGTGCCGCAGCAGGACCTCGGCCTCGCGGCCCAGGTGAAGCTGCAGGTCTCCGCCAAGGGCGGGGCGGACAACGCCCAGCCGGAGGGCGGCGAGCTGAAGGCCCCGCTGGTGCCACCGGTCAACGCGGGCTCCACCGCGGCACCCGACGCGACCGCCGCCGCCCCGAGCGCCAAGCCCTCGGCCCCGGCCTCCGCCTCGGCGGCGCCGGGCACGGTCGAGGTGGCGGCGCCGGCCGAGCCGGAGTCGCACTGGTACAGCGGCCTGTTCTCCGGGTGGAACACCCGCTGGTACTGGACGGTCGCGGGCGGCGCACTGGCCGCCCTGGCCGGCGTGTGGGGCTACACCCTCACCCGCCACCCGCGCGGGCGCCGACCCGCCGGACCGGCCCCGGTACCGCCGCAGGCACCGGCGCCGCAGCACCCGCAGTACCGCAGCTGACCCGTCCGGGGCAGCACCGCGCAGGGCCCGGCCGCAGCGACAGCACGTCGCCGCGGCCGGGCCCTGCGCCGTTCCCGGGCCGTCCGTCCGGTCAGCCGACGGCGACCGGTACGGCCGGGGCCGGGGCGGCCGGAGCCCGACCGGCCTGTGCCTCGGCCCGCTCCAGGCCGCGGACGGCGGCGACCAGCGGGGCGAGCTCGGGGCGGCGGCCGGCGGTGTCCAGGGCCTCGCGCAGTGCGTGGTCGTTGGTGGGCCTGGCCTGCTCCAGCAGTGCGAGGCCGGCTTCGGTGACATCGGTGTAGATGCCTCGCCGGTCGGTCGGGCAGAGGTAGCGGGCGAGCAGGCCGCGGTCCTCCAGGCGGGTGACCAGCCGGGTGGTGGCGCTCTGGCTGAGCACGACGGCGTCCGCGAGCTGGGTCATCCGGAAGTGCCCGCCCTCTCCGTCGTGCTGGTCGCTGAGCACGTCCAGGACGGAGAACTCGCGCACGCTCAGGCCGTGCCCGGCCTGGAGGGCCCGCTCGATGTGCGCCTCGATCCGGCCGTGCAGGGCCGAGAGGGCGCACCAGCCGTGGGCCAGGCCCGGTTCGGGTCGCGTCATGGGGGACCACTGCTCCCTTCGCTGGGGTGTCCCTCCAGGGTAGTCCAGTTCCGAAAAAGCCCGCGTTTGCAACTATCGGCGTATGCAATTAATGTCGAAGCCCGTAAGACCTGCACGCAACCACTGGAAGGCCACCCATGCCTCTCGCACTCCTGGCGCTCGCCATCGGCGCCTTCGGCATCGGCACCACGGAATTCGTGGTCATGGGCCTGCTGCCGCAGGTGGCCCAGGACTTCGGCGTCTCCGTCCCCACCGCCGGGCTGCTCACCACCGGCTACGCCCTCGGCGTCGTGGTGGGCGCCCCGCTGCTCGCCGTCCTCGGCACCCGGATCAGCCGCAAGCGGATGCTCATGCTGCTGATGGGGCTGTTCGTCGCGGGCAACCTGCTCACCGCCCTCGCCCCCACCTTCGGCCTGGTGCTCGCCGGCCGGATCACCGCCTCGCTCGCCCACGGCGCCTTCTTCGGCATCGGCTCGATCGTCGCGGCCGGCCTCGTCGCCCCGGCGCGCCGGGCCGGGGCGATCGCCATGATGTTCACCGGGCTCACCGTCGCCAACGTGATCGGCGTCCCGCTCGGCACCCTGGTCGGCCAGCAGGTCGGCTGGCGGATCACCTTCGCCCTGGTCGCCGTGCTCGGGGTGGCCGGTCTGGCCGGCATCGCCGCCCTCGTCCCGGCCGACCCGCGGCCCGGCACGGACGGCGCACACCGGCCCGGGCTCCGGCGCGAGCTGGCCGCCTTCCGCAACGTCCAGGTCGTGCTCGCGATGCTGATGACCGTGCTCGGCTTCGGCGGGGTCTTCGCCGCGATCACCTACATCGCGCCGATGATGACCGGGGCCGCCGGCTACGCCGAGTCCTCCGTCACCTGGCTGCTGGTCCTGTTCGGGCTCGGCATGGTCGCCGGCAACCTGGTCGGCGGCCGGTACGCGGACCGCCGGCTGATGCCGATGCTGATCACGACCCTCGGCGCACTCGCCGTCGTACTCGCCCTGTTCGCCTTCACCGCGCACGACAAGGTGCTGGCCGCGCTCACCGTGCCGCTGATCGGCGCGCTCGGCTTCGCCACCGTCCCGCCGCTGCAGAAGCGCGTCCTGGACCGGACCGGCGACGCCCCGACCCTCGCCTCCGCCGTGAACATCGGCGCCTTCAACCTCGGCAACGCCCTCGCCGCCTGGCTCGGCGGGGCCGTCCTCTCGGCCGGCTTCGGCGCCACCGCCCCCAACTGGGTCGGTGCGCTGATGGCCGCGGCCGCCCTCGGCCTCGCCGTCCTCTCCACCGCGCTGGATCGCCGGCCGGCCACGGCCGGGCAGTCGGCGCCGGCCGCGGAGGCCGCCGAGCCGCGCGTGGCCGTCCACCACTGACCGACCGTCCGCCCCGCGGATCCGCCCGCACCACCGGACCACCGCCGCAGCGAGCAACCGAACCACCGCACCACCGAACCGAACCGGAGTACACGATGAACCCGCTGACCACCGCCGACGCCGACCACCTGATCTCCGCCGCCCACCGGGCCGCCGGGGCCGAGGGCGTCCGGATCTCCGCCACCGTGCTGGACGCCGGCGGGCACCTGCTGGCCTTCCGCCGCGACGACCGGGCCGTGCTGATCGCCGGCGAGACCAGCACCCGCAAGGCCTACACGGCCCTCCAGCTGGACACCCCGACCGCCGACCTGGTCGACGCCGTGCAGCCGGGCGGCCCCTTCCACACCCTGCCCACCGCGCTGGACCGCCCGCTGCTCTTCCTCGCCGGCGGCATCCCGCTGCACCGCGACGGACGACTCGTCGGCGCCCTCGGCATCGGCGGCGGCGCCCCCGCCCAGGACCACGGCTTCGCTCTCGCCGCCGCGGCCGAGGCCGGACTCGGCTGACACCCGCTCAGTTCGGGCACGGCCGCCGAAAGCAGAAATCCCGTCCGGTCGACGACCGGACGGGATTTCGCTGGTGGAGCTGAGGGGATTCGAACCCCTGACCCCCTCGATGCGAACTACCGGCGGGCCGGTCGCTAAGGCGTCCCGCCGTGGTCCGCACGTCCCCTACGTCGGCTGGCGGCCACTCGCGATCGCCACGGTTGCTGTACCTCGCTGCTGTACAGCTGCCCACCTTGGTGCGAGCAGGCGGGCGCCCCTGCCTTAGGAGAACAGGCGTCAGGATCTGGGGTGACCAGCAACGTCGCCCTCCTGGGCAGTCGCCCGCTTCTCCCGCGGCGACTCCCCCGACTCCCCGTGGTTCCCCGCCCAACCTGGCACGGCTATGGCACGGCTCGGACGGCCCCCGGCATCGGCTGCGTTCTGCATCGGGGAATGTACGGCGAGTCGCTTCGCGGCGGTCTCGGGGGAGCCAGACAATGCGGGATCAGAGCGACATACCCGGCAGCAGGCGACCAAGGGCGGCCATGAGCAGCGCAACCGAAGGAGACGGCCGGCCCGTTCACCGGGGGAAGGTGATGAGCTGGCTGTCGAAGGTGTTCGAGTTCAACCACGCGGGCGTGAACTGGCGGCGAGCGGTGGTGTTCTTGGACGTCGGGCTGGTGCCGCTGATCGTCTTCTGGGCGATCGGGCACGAGGTGTATCTGCTCAGCGCCCTATTCGGCATGCTGTTCACGTCGCTGGCCGACCCGGGTGGCGGGTTCGGGTACCGCGCGTCGCACAACGCCGTCTTCGCGCTGATCGGCGCGGGGATCACTGCGCTGGCGTTCGGGATCGGGGGCGAGGCCTGGGGATGGCTGGCGCTCGCGGCCTTCGTGGTCACGCTGGTGGCCGGCTTGGCCCTCATGTTCGGGGTGCACAGGTTCGTCAATGCCATGCTGCTCAACGTCTGGTTCATCGTCGCCGTCGGGCTCGCGTTCAACCTCCACCATGCCGCCCGCATCACCAGCTACACATGGGCCCAGGTGGTCGCCTGGGCGGGTGGGGCAGCACTGTGGATGCTGATGACGTTCGTCGAGTGGCTGATCCGCGGCCGCCGGGACCTGCCCCAGCCGTTCGTCGAGATCCCCGGAGACACCTCCCACAAGAAGCTGACCCCACCGATCGTCGTGTTCGTGGTGCTCCGCGCCCTGGTCATCGGCGGCACCGTCGCCCTCGCGTTCGGGCTGGACCTGCAGTACGGCTCCTGGATCCCGATCGCGGCCATCATCGCGATGAAGCCGAACCTGGAGCAGAGCACCCTCGTCTCCGCCCAGCGCCTTACGGGTGCGTTCATCGGCGCCATCGCGGCCGCGCTGCTGCTCCTACTGCCTGCCAGTGAGACCGGCCTCCGATTCTTCGCGATGACACGCGGACTGGAAGTCGTCGCGCTCGTCCTCTTCGTGCACGCCGTCGGGATCCGCTTCCTGAACTACGCCATCTACTCCGCCGCCATCGCCGCCGGCGCGCTCATCCTGACCGACCTGCCGCAGCCCTCCCACTACGCCGCCGAGGGCTACCGGGTGCTGTGGACGGTGTGCGGCGCCGGTATCAGCCTGATCGTCATGCTGCTGGCGGGCCTGCTCGCCAAACGCGCCGCCAAACGGCCGCAACGATCGACCTGAACGCGCCAGCCTCCGGCTCGGCCGCAGGTGGATTCACGGCCGGCCGGCGCACACGGGTGGTGGAGTGGTTTTGGCCGGTGTCCTGTCCGGTCTGGGGTCGAGCATGATCGGGGGGCCGTAAGCTGTTGCGACTCGGTCAGGGCTCTTTGGGCCTGACCGCAATGTGGCCGAGTGGCCCCCCGTTCTTGCTCGACGCGGGTCCCAGTCCGGGCAGGTGGGTAAAACCGCGGAGCCGCCCGCCCCGGCCCCGACGGGCCTGGTTCTGAGCTCTGCCTTCTGCGCCGTCCTCCGCCGTGCGGGGGTGGAAGTTTGGACCTGTCCGTCTTGCCCCGGCCTTAGCTCTTCGCCCCTTGTGGGCGCGGCCGACGACGGCGAAGCCCCAGCCGGGGCGAAGACAGGAGGCGGGGCGCGCGCCGGAGGACGGCCGGCGCCGCCGCGCCGCAGGCGCGGCACCCCGAACATTGTGAGGCTACGTCCAGTAGTTCCAGGAGGCCGGGAATCTCGCCGGTGATCTCCGATCCCGCCGCGATGTGCCTTCCCCGTGGGCTCCGCCCGCCCCGCCCGCCGAGCGGAGCGAGGCGCCTTGAACCCGTAGAGAAAGTTGTTACTCAACCTCGTTGCGACGCCGAACCCTTGAGCATGTCGGCTGGTAGGCGATGACGGGCTTCCCCGTGGGTGGCAGCAACGGGAGGAAGAGAACCGGCCCGGCGCTCCACTGGTGGCCCGTCTGAGAGGTCGCAATGGTGCAGGGAAGCCCTCGACGGAGGTTGTCGAGTGCCTTCACATGGTCGGCCTCGACCCACTGACCCAGCCTCCCGCGGTCCTCGACGTCGAGGGCAAGAAGCAGCGTGGTGATGGACCGGCGAACCCACCGGATCGCCTCGTCGGCGCTTGCCGCGCTCAGGGTGTTCACCACCCGTACGTCCTCGGTGCCGGCCTCGCTCCGCACGCGGTGTTCGCAGAGGTACCCGAGCTGGGTGAGGGACGGGCCTCCCCAGGACACCATCCTCTGTCGCTGCTCTGGGAGTGACAGTTCTGCGGTGATTGCTCGCCCACGGTAGTCGCCGGAGATGACGAACCGGTCGGCAAGGGCGCTGACGATGTCCAGCCCGCGCCCATGGGTGCTGTCGGCTCCGGGATGCTGGATGTTCGGGGTGCTCGAACTCGCCCCTCCGTCCGTGACCGTGATCGCTACCCGCAGAGCCGCCAACGTCAGGGTGACCTCGAACCGGCCCGCCTCGCGGCCGCTCTCGGTGTGCTGAAGAGCGTTGGTGCTGAGCTCGCTGACGACCAGTTCGGCATCGTCGGCCCGTGGGTGGTCGTTGAGAACTGTCCGGGCCCAGCGCCGAACTGCGCTGAGCTCTTGGGGGTGGCCGGCGAAGGTGCGGCGGTGAGTGGTCATGGCGCTCCTCTGTGGCGTTGACCTGCTCTGTTCTGCCCTGGCCGGCCGTTCCTCTGTCGCCGAAAGCCCCCGGGCAGTACATTTAGTACTAGCACCGTACTCAAGATGCGGGTACTTCGAGTGCGGGATGGCACTTTTCGTACGGTTAGCTGGTGCGGCGACAAGTGCTGCTGCTCAAGTTCGCGACGAGGGAGGAAGAAGCATGTTCGGACTGATGGTGCGCTTCACCTGCAAGGACGAGTCGGCGGCCGCCGCGTTCGATGACCTGGTTGCACGGACCGGCGAGCTGATCCGGGTGAACGAGCCCGGCACGGTGGTGTACGCCGTCCACCGGGTTGACGGCCGACCGCTGGAGCGGATCTTCTACGAGCTCTACCGCGACCGCGCCGCCTTCGACGAGCACGAGTCGAAGGACTACGTGAAGGTCTTCCTCGGCGAACGCGACCAGTACCTCTCCTCCGTCGAGGTCGACTGGCTCGACTTCGTGTCCGCCAAGGGTGTGGACGTTGAGCACTGAGTACGAGAAGGCGCTGGGCAAGAAGATCGCCTTCCACCGCAAGCGCCGCGGGCTCTCACAGAAGGAGTTCGCCCAGCTCCTCGGCCGCTCGGAAGCCTGGGTCTCCCAGGTGGAACGCGGCGTGCGGCGCATCGACCGGATGACCGTCTTGGAGAAGGTCGCCGAAGTCCTGGAGATCCCCGTTGCCGAGCTGGCGGCCGAGGCGCCGATCGTGGCCGCCGCAGCGGAAGGTGAAGCGCCCGGCGCGAGCCGGCTCCGCCTGGTCCTCAGCGCGGCACATTCGCTCAAGGCGATCCTCGGCCCGCACAGCACGCCCGATGTGGCCGCGCTCCGGGCCGAGGTCGAGCGGGCCTGGTCGCTCGCACACGCCGGCGGCTACGCGGATCTCGCCGAGCTCCTCGAAGGGCTGGTGCCGTCCCTGGAGTCGGCTGCCCGCTCAGTCCCGGAGGACCAGCGCCCCGAGCTGTTCCGGCTGCTGGCCCGGATGTACCACGCATGCAGCGCCGCACTCTCGAACATGGGCGAGCCCGAGGCCGCCTGGATCGCCATCGACCGGTCCGTGGTCGCAGCCGAGCGGGCCGGCGACCCGCTGCTCATGGCGGCCGGCGAGTTCCGTCTCTCGATCGTCTTCCTCGGCGCCCGCCACTACGAACAGGCGGCGCGGGCCTCGGGCAGTGCCGCAGACGCACTCACCCCCCTCGCCGCCTCGGGGCAAGTGGAGGCCGTGGCCATGCGCGGGGCACTGACCCTGCAACGGGCGGTCGCCGCCGCACGGGCGAATCAGGCCGAGTCGGCGTACGAGTACCTGCGCGAAGCCCGGGAGATGGCGGCCCTGGTGGGCGAAGGGCGCAACGACTACAACACCGAGTTCGGGCCCACCAATGTGGGACTGCACGAGGTCGCCGTCGCGGTCGACCTCGGCGACGCCGGCATCGCGCTTCGCGCGGCAGCTGCCATCGATCCGTCCGTGTTGTCCACGGAGCGCCAGACCCGCTTCCACATCGACGTGGCCAGGGCGTACACACAGCGTCGACAGACAGACGACGCGGTGGCCCAGCTTCTGACGGCGCGTGACCTGTCGCCGGAGATGGTCCGCGCCATGCCGATGGTCAAGCAGCTCGTCACGGACCTACTGACCATGAGCCAGCCGACGCCCGATCAGCTCCGAGGCCTGGCCAGAGAGTTGGGCGTACTGGAAATGTGAGCTGGTACCAAAAGTACTAGACAGTACTTGGAGTACGGGTTACTCTCGTTGCTGTCGGCATGCCTCTCGCCTTCGGCGGGCTTGTGTGCGGACATGCGAACGCGCCGTGGCAGGAAGGCAGACCTGCCCCGGCGCGTCAGCGGCAAAGGGTCACACGAAAGCTGTGGCCTGAGCGGGAGGCAGCCCACTCAGGCTCGGTGCGTCGTTGGCACAACGCTCCCCGAGCGTATCGCGCCGAGTCCATATGCGGTCGACCTCCCGTTGCGTAGTCATTTGTCACTGACTGCACCCATTTGCGGTGCGCAAGGGAGAACAACTCATGCGTTCCATCCGTGTCGAGACCTCGGGCGCGACGATCCTGCTGACCGAGGCTCCGGAGAAGAAGGTCCGCGATCGGCGGACCGGAGAGCTGGCCACCGACACCGCGACCGGCGAGGTCCTGATGACGGTCGGTGTCGTCCACATCGAGGACGGCGAGTCCTCTCTGATCAAGGTCACCGTTCCGCAGTCCGGCGTGGGCGAGGGCCTCACCCTCGGCGGCCCGGTCGCCCTGGTGGGCCTGGTGGCCCGCCCCTGGGAGCAGGTGTTCAACGGGCAGCCCCGGCACGGCATCGCGTACCGCGCCGCCGCCGTCACCCCCGCCGTGTTCCCGTCCTCCCTGGGGGCGTGACGTGTCGGACCTGCTGACTCTGCTGGAGCTCGGCGGTCCTGCCCTGGCGGTCGGCGGCGGAGCCGTCTACCTCAAGGCACGCCACCCCAGCGCCTACTGGTGCACCTTCGGCCTGGCCGGCACAACGGCCCGCCTGCTGGGCTCGTACGGGGCGGTCATGGACTCGTGCGGGCTCACCGTGGCGCCGTCCCGGCTGCGGGTCCTGGCCGTCCGGGCGACGACCCGCCGCGAAGTACGACCCGTACCGCCCCGCCGGGGCCTCATCCGACCGACCCCGACCGGGCTGCAGCTTCGGCTGCGTCTTGCCCCGGGGCAGGAGCCTGCGGACGTCGCCGCCTCGTCGGAACGCCTTCGGCACGCATGGGGCGTGCACGCGGTCTACGTGACCGAGGTCAAGCCCGGTGTGGTCGACCTCCGGTTGGTCGGCTTCGACGTCTTGCGGCACGTCCGGATGCCGCGAACGGCCGCCGACGGCCTTCTCAAGGTGCCGGTGGCCCTCCGCGAGGACGCCACCGCCTTCGTCCGGGACTACCGCGCCATCCCGCATCAGCTCACGCTGGGAGCGACCCTTTCCGGCAAGTCGATGTTCCTCCGGCACCTGGTCACCGGGCTCGCCCCGCAACCGGTCGCGCTGGTCGGCGTCGACTGCAAGCGCGGGGTGGAGTTCGCTCCGTTCGCCCCCCGCCTCTCCGCACTGGCCACCGACCAGGAGCAGGCGGTCGAGCTGCTGCCCACCCTGGTCGAGCTGATGGAGAGCCGCTATCACCTGATCCGCACCCGCCAGGGGATATCCCCCGGTGTTCCGGCCGAGGACATGACCTCCGACATCTGGGGTCTCCCCGAGGCCGAACGGCCCGTCCCGATCATCCTCCTCGTGGACGAGGTGGCGGAGCTCTTCCTCGTCGCCACCCGCAAGGACGAGGACCGGCGGGACGAGATGGTCACCCAGCTCATCCGGCTCGCCCAGCTCGGCCGAGCCGCCGGCATCTACCTGGAGGTGTGCGGGCAGCGCTTCGGCTCCGAGCTCGGCAAGGGTGCCACCATGCTCCGCGCCCAGCTCACCGGCCGCGTGTGCCACCGAGTCAACGACGAGGCCTCAGCCAAGATGGCCCTCGGGGACATCTCCCCGGAGGCAGTCCTCGCAGCGTGTGCCATCGCCGCCGAGCGGCCGGGCCTGGCAGTCGTCGGGGACACCTCCGGTGGCTGGGCCCGCATCCGCACCCCCTACCTCCCGCTCGCACAGGCCGCCGCCGTCTGTGCCGCGAACGCTCACCTGGTCCCGCACCTGCCGGAGCTCGATCGCTTCCGCCCCTCTGCTGACGGTGCCCACCTGGCCGGCCTGAGCGCGGCCTGATCCCTCCCTCACCCCGGTGGCGCGCCGTTCCCGCGCCGAGTCCCTACATCGTCACGCCCGAAAGGAGGCGTTCCCTTGCGTGCCCAGCTACGGCGCGTGGACGCCGTCTTGGTGCAAGCAGTCATCGCCGCGGCGCTCTCCTTCGCCCACCTGCACGACATCGCCGGAGCGGCCGGCCAGCACGGTTGGAAGGCCTGGGCCTACCCGGTCTCGGTTGACCTCCTGCTGGTCGCCGCCTGGCGCCGGATGCGCTCCGGGGCGAACCGGGCCTCCGGCTGGTGCTGGTTCGCCACCGCGCTCGCTGCATCCCTCGGCGCCAACATCGCCACCGCCGGACTTCTCGACCTGGCCGCCGTCCCGGCCTGGTTGCGCATCCTCGTCGCCGGATGGCCGGCCGTGGCCTTCCTCGGCGGCACGCTCCTCGCCCACTCCGGCAGCACCACTCCCCAACGGCCCACCGCGGCGACGGTGCCGAGCAACGAGGACGTCCCGTCCGTCTACACGCCGTCGCCTCCTGCAACTACTCCCGCACCGCTCCCGGGACCACCGCCGGCCCCGATCGCCGTCCCGGCCGCCCTGGTCGACCACGCCCGCAAGGTCGCCGATCACCACCGCAGCCAGACCGGGACACCCATCGACGCGGCGGCGCTGCGGGCCCGGCTCGGCATCCCCGCTCCGCTGGCCGAGGCCATCGCCGCCCAGCTCTGAGAGGAGAACCCCGATGTTCAACCGCCGCTTCCGCCAGGTGATCCGGATCGGCCCCGTCCAGGTCGGCACCTTCTACGACGGCCGTGGCCGCGAGCGCCACGCTGCCGCCTGCACCGCCCCGCGCTGCGGCTTCTCCGCCGACTTCGCCTCGCGCGCCGCCGCCGAGCTCGCCGCCCGTACCCACCGCTGCCCCGCCCGCTGAAAGGACCACCCGGCCATGACCGTCAGCCTTCCCCTGGTCGTCGTCCTCGGCATCATCGCCTGGACCGCGATCAAGTTCCTCGGCATCCGCCTCTGGGTCGCCGTCGCCATCGCCCTGTTCGGCTTCTACCTCGCCCACACCGTGCTCGCCCCCGCGGTGGAGTCGGGCACCCGGACCGGCGTCCAGATCGTGAACGGGGGCGGTAAGTGACCCTGTCCCCGGTCGCCGAACTGGCAAGCCTGGCCCGCCTCGGCACCCTGCCCGCCCTCTCCCGCCAGCTCCAGGGTCTCGGCGGCTGCATTCATCCGATCCGCCTCGACGGGCACAGCACCGAGGTCAGCGCCGCAACCGGTGAGATCCTGCGCCGGTTGGCGTCGACCGACCTGCCCGCCGGCCAGCTCCTGGTCCGCTGCAACAACCGTCGGGCCACCCGCTGCACCGCGTGCGCCGAGACCTACCGCCGCGACACCTACCACCTGATCACCGCCGGACTCCGCGGCGGCAAGGGCACCCCTGACCAGGTCGCCACGCACCCCCGGGTGTTCGCCACCTTCACCGCACCGTCGTTCGGGCCCGTCCACAACCGGCCGACCGGCGCCGCCGGGCAGGTCCGCCCCTGTCGGTGCGGCAGGCTCCACGACCAGGACGCGCCCGAGCTCGGCACCCCGCTCGATCCGGACAGCTACGACTACCGGGGCGCCGTCCTCTGGAACGCCTACTCCGGGGCTCTCTGGCGCCGGTTCTCCATCCACCTGCGCCGCGAGATCGCCGCACGGGCCGGGCTCACCCAGCGGGCCTTCCGGCAGCACGCCCGCGTGTCCTTCGCCAAGGTCGCCGAGTACCAGCGCCGCGGCCTGGTCCACTTCCACGCGGTGATCCGGCTCGACGGCCCCGGGGGCGGATCGGACCGACCCCCTCGCTGGGCCTCCACCCAGCTCCTCTCCGACGCCATCCGGGCAGCCGCGCGCCGGTCCGACATCCCCGGCCCGCTGATCGACGGCCGCGACTACCGCTTCGCCTTCGGCACTCAGCTCGACATCCGCCCGATCCGGACCGCCGAGTTCGTCGGCGGCTCCGAGCTGAGCGAACGCGCCGTCGCCGCCTACATCGCCAAGTACGCGACCAAGGGCGCCGAGACGGCAACGGGCACGCTCGACAGCTCCCTGTGCTGCAAGCCGTGCGCGGGACGCGGACGCATCCCCACACCCGCCGGACTCAGCTCCCGTTGTGGCACCTGCCAGGGCACGGGCCTGGCCCGATCCCTGGCCGGACTCGACATCCCCGAGCATGCCCGCCGCATGATCCGCACGTGCTGGTCCCTCGGCGGCCGTACCGACCTGGCCGACCTCCGACTCCGGGCCTGGGCCCACATGCTCGGCTTCCGCGGCCACTTCTCCACCAAGACGCGGCAGTACTCGACCACGCTCGGCACACTCCGAGACGCCCGCGCCGCCTGGCGCCGCGCCCAGGTACTCGAACATATCCACGGCCCGGATGCACCGGCCGCCGAGGAGACCACCCTCGTCCTCTCCCACTGGGCCTTCGCCGGCACGGGCCTGACCCGTGGAGAGACCTGGCTCGCCGAAACCCTGCAACCCGCACCCGGAACGGAAGGAGAACCGACCTCATGAGCGTGACCGTGATCGAACGGAAGTGGCACACCACGGCTGAGGTCGCCGAGATGCTCGGCTACGGGCTGTCCAAGACCAAGATGCTCGTCCTCACCGGAAAGATCCGCTCGATCAAGGACGGCAGGAACCGTCGGATCCTCCCCCGCTGGGTGGACGAGTACGTGGAGCGGCTGGCTACTGAGGTAGAGGAGCTGAGCGCATGAGCGGCAAGCGCGGCAACGGCGAAGGCTCGATCTACCCTCGGAAGCAGGGCGGCTTCGCCGCGTACGTCTGGGTCACCAAGCCCGACGGCAGCCGCGACCGGAAGTACGCCTACGGCCAGACCCGGGCCGAGGTCCACGAGAAGTGGTTGAAGCTCCACACCGCGGCCAAAGCAGGGCCGGTCGCCACCAGCGTGCCCACGCTCGGCGCCTACCTCGACTACTGGCTCCGGCAGGTGGTCAATCCCAACCTCAAGCCCAAGACCGCCGAGACGTACGACATGCACGTCCGCCTCTACATCGCCCCCGGGCTCGGTAAGAAGCGGCTCGACAAGCTCACAGTCCGCGACGTGCGCGAGTGGACCAACCGGCTGCTCGATGCCTGCCAGTGCTGCGAGCAGGGCAAGGACGCTGCCAGGCCGGCGGCTCACCGTGACCCGAACCGTCGTCAGCGGTGCTGTGCCGTCGGGCAGTGCTGCGATCAGCGGCTCTCCGCACGGACCGTCCGGGACGCCCGCAACACGCTGCGATCGGCGTTGACCAACGCGATGGCCGAGGAGCTGATCACGAAGAACCTCGCCGCCCTGGTGAAGCTTCGCACCCCTCGGAGGGCCGCTCGCAAGCCGTGGTCGGTCGAGGAGGCCAAGACCTTCCTGGAGTCCGCCCGGCGCGATGGCGACCCGCTGTACCCGGCGTACGTGCTCATCCTGGTGCTCGGGCTCCGCCGTGGTGAGGTGCTGGGTCTGACGTGGGACTCGGTCGACCTGGACGCGGAGCTGCTGATGGTTCAGGCACAGCTGCAGCGGATCCGCCGTCAGCTGGTCCACGACGAGACCAAGACCGACGCCTCGACGGCCGTCCTTCCGCTACCCGACATCTGCACGGCGGCGTTGAAGCTCCGGCGCCGGGCCCAGGTGGCGGCTCGGCTGGCGGCCGGCGAGATGTGGGCGGGGCTCGGCTTCGTCTTCACCACGCGGACCGGCTCCCCCTTCGAGCCGCGGAACTTCAACCGGTCGTTCAAGCGACGGTGCGAACTGGCCGGCGTCCGGGTGATCCGGCTGCACGACACCCGGCACACCTGTGGCTCGCTCCTGGCCGCGCTGGACGTGCATCCGCGGATCGCGATGCAGATCCTCCGGCACAGCAAGATCGCGGTAACGATGGAGATCTACACCCACGTGCCGTCCGAGGAGACCCGGCGGGCGCTGAAGAAACTCGGCCGGCACATCAGTACCGACGCGGCGGAGCAGCCGGGGTAGTTGCTGTACTTCGCTGCTGTACGAACGCTCAAAGGCCCTCCCGGGATTACCCGGAAGGGCCTTTGACATTGGGTGGAGCTGAGGGGATTCGAACCCCTGACCCCCTCGATGCGAACGAGGTGCGCTACCGGACTGCGCCACAGCCCCAACGAGAAAGAACTCTATCACCTCTGCGGACCGCCTCGTGACCATTGCCTCGGCGTTCCACCGCACACCCCGCTGCCGGCCCGGCCCGCGCCCGACGTGCGGCGCCCCGCCGTCCGCGGAGGCGGAGGGCGGGGCGCCGGAGATCACTCGTTGGCCGCTCGGGCCCGCGGTGCGCAGTCCTCCTCGGGCGGTGCGGCGCTCTCCGCGTACTGGTCGAACAGCGGGGTGCGGCGGGACTCGGCCGGGCGGCCGGAGTCGCGGACGCCGGGGGCCGCGAGGTCGAGGCCGCGGGTGACCCGCGGGGCGACCGGCGCGGTGACGTAGGTCGGCAGCGGGACGGGCACCGGCTCCCAGGAGTCGGCGCCGGCCGGCCCCCGCTCGCGCATCCCGTCGACCCATTCCTCGTGGTCGGTCGCCTCGGCGAGCGCGGTCGCGGAGGTGGTGGTGGCGGCGTCGGGCAGGCCGTGCGCCGGCAGGTCGGCGGCCAGCCGCAGGTGCGGCCGGGCCGGCTCGTCCACGGCGCGGGCGGCC
>NZ_JAHTIK010000001.1:3642830-3702105 GCF_025655475.1 Kitasatospora sp. DSM 101779
CGGCCTCCGGCGCGGCGGCCGGCGCGGGCGCATCGGCCCGCACCTGCTCGCGCTCCCGCTCGCGGGCCCGCAGCCGCTCGGCGGCCTGGGCGGCCCGCACCCGGTCGAGCTTGACCTCGTACCGCTGGCGCTCCAGTCGGCGCAGGTGGCCGATGTAGAAGGTCAGAAGGGCGGCGGGCACGGCGGGCACCCAGATGAAGGCGATGCCCGCGACGGCCGCGACCACCGCGCCGAGGGCGAAGGCGACGAAGAGCAGGGTGACCATGCGTCGCCGGCGGGCGAGCAGCCGGGCTCGGCGCTGCGCGGTCGGGCGGTGCACCGGCCGGTCCGCGGGCAGCTCGGCGCCGGAGACCTGGATCTCGGGGACGTCCGGGGTGTCCTCGGGCTCGGCGGCCGGCGGCTCCGGTTCGTCCGGGGTGCCGTCGGCGGCCGCGGGCACGCCGGAGGCTGAGGCGTCGCCGGGGGCGCCGTCCTCGGCCGGGGCGGGTCGGTCGCCGTCGGACTCGTCGGTGAGGGACCTCGATGCGCGCCGCTCCAGCGCCGACCGGCCGGCCAGCAGGCGGATCGCGGTACTGAAGCGTTCCGTCGGACGCGACTCGTTGAGCTCGTCCTGCCTGCGGAGCCACATCGGCACCAGATAGGCGGCCCAGGCTCCCACGATGACCGCGTAGATAAGGCCGCTACTGCTCACGATTCACACGGTACGGGGGCGCGGTGAGGCCTGGCAGCAATTTGGCGCGGCGTGTCGTGTGATCAAGCTGATTCTCCGACTATTTTGCCGGTGTTTGCCACCACTCGACCCGGGGTCCGATGCCGGATCGATATCTATTTCGAACAAATATTCAATTCATTCAGGAGCGCCCGCTCCTGACGGCACGCCAGCGCGCCAGCATGCCCTCCGGCACCTCCTCGACGGTCAGCGCGTAGACCAGGTGGTCGCGCCAGTCGCCGTCGATGTGCAGATACCGCGGGCGCATTCCCTCCTCGCGGAAGCCGAGTTTCTCGACCACCCGGCGGCTCGGCCGGTTCTCCGGCCGAATGCACACCTCGATCCGGTGCAGTCCGAGCGTGCGGAAACAGTGGTCGACCGAGAGCGCGACGGCCGTCGGCATGATGCCGAGGCCCGCCACGTCCTCGTCGATCCAGTAGCCGACGTTGGCGGAGCACATCGATCCCCAGGTGATGCCGCCGACGGTGAGCTGGCCGACCAGCCGGCCCCGGTGCAGCACCACGAAGGGCAGCATCCGCCCGGCCGCCGCCTCCCCGCGCAGATAGCGGACCATCTGCCGGTAGCTCGGCCGGGCCACGCCGCCGCGACCCGCCGGCGGCGGGGGCACGGTCGCCTCCCAGCGCCGCAGCCAGTCCCGGTTGCGGCGGCTGACCTCCTGCCAGGCGCGCTGGTCGCGGACCCGGATCGGGCGGAGCGTCACGTCGCCCTCGGTCAGCTCGACCGGCCAGCCGGCGCTCAGCTCGTGCTCCGGGCGGTGCTGTCCGGCCGCGGGTGGTCGCCGCCGCGGAGCTGGTCGACCGCGTGGGCGAGCAGCGGTTCGAGGACGGCCAGGCCGTCCTTCACGCCGCCGGTGGAGCCGGGCAGGTTGACGATCAGGGTGCGACCGGCGAGGCCGGCGAGGCCGCGGGAGAGCGCCGCGGTGGGCACCTTGTCGCGGCCGTGCGCGCGGATCGCCTCGGCGATGCCGGGAATCTGCCGGTCGATCACCCGGGCGGTCGCCTCGGGGGTGAGGTCCATGGGCGAGATGCCGGTGCCGCCGGTGGTGAGGACGACGTCGTAGCCAGCCTCGACGGCCTCCCGGAGCACCGCCTCGACGGGGTCGCCGTCCGGCACCACCCGCGGGCCGTCCACGGCGAAGCCCATCCGGCCGAGGCCCTCGACGAGCAGCGGACCGCCCTTGTCCTCGTACACGCCGGCGGAGGCGCGGTTGGAGACGGTGACGGCGAGCGCGCGCCCGGCGGGGGCGGTCACCGGGCGCCCCCGCGGGCCCAGTCGCCGCTCTTGCCGCCGGTCTTGGTGAGCACCCGGACGTCGGTGATCGCGGCGGCCTTGTCGACCGCCTTCACCATGTCGACCACGGTCAGTCCGGCGACGGCGACGGCGGTGAGCGCCTCCATCTCGACGCCGGTGCGGTCGGCCGTCCGCACGGTGGCGGTGATCTCGACGGCGTCGTCGGTGACGGCCAGGTCGACGGTGACGCCGGAGATGGCGATCGGGTGGCAGAGCGGGATCAGGTCCGGGGTCCTCTTGGCGCCCATGATCCCGGCGATCCGGGCGACCGCGAGGGCGTCTCCCTTGGGGACACCCTCGCCGCGGAGCAGTTCGACCACCCGCGGGGCGACGACGACCCGCCCGGCGGCGACCGCGGTGCGGACGGTGGTGGCCTTCTCGGAGACGTCCACCATGCGGGCGGCGCCGGTGTCGTCGACGTGCGTGAGGCGGTCGCCGGGGGGTGTCTCGGTCACGGGGGCTCCAGTGGCGCGGGTCGAATACCGCGCTACCGTACAACCCCCGTGCGGTCAGTCCGTGAGAAGGACCACGTCGACGCGGCTGCCGGCCGGCAGCACGGTGGTCTCCTCCGGCACGGCGATCAGGCAGTCGGCGTGCGCGAGGGCGCCGACCAGGTGCGACGAGGCGCCGCCGACCGGGGTGACGGTGCCGTCGCCGCCGTACCGGCCGCGCAGGAACTGCCGGCGCCCGGCGGGCGAGGTGAGGTCCGCGGTGCAGACCGCGGGGACGACCGGCCGGTGCACGTCGGGGGCGCCGAGCATGGTGCGGATCAGCGGCCGGACGAACAGCTCGAAGGAGATGTACGAGCTGACCGGGTTGCCGGGCAGGGCGAGCAGCGGGACACCGTCCGCGCCGAGCCGGCCGAACCCCTGCGGCTTGCCGGGCTGCATCCGCAGCCGGCGGAAGTCGACCCCGCCGAGGTCCTCGCCGCCGTGCAGCGGCTGGAGGGCCTCCTTGACCACGTCGTAGGCGCCGACGCTGACGCCGCCGCTGGTGACGATCAGGTCGGCGTCGGCGAGCTGCTCCTGCAGCACCCGGCGGAGCACGGCCGGGTCGTCGGGCACGCCGCCGATCCGGACGGCCTCGGCGCCGGCGGCGCGGGCTGCGGCGGCGAGGGTGAAGCTGTTGGAGTCGCTGATCCGGCCCGGACCGATCGGCTCGCCGGGCTGGACGAGCTCGCTGCCGGTGGAGAGCACCGCGACCCGCGGGCGGCGGCGGACGGTGACGGTGGCGCGGCCGATCGCGGCGAGCAGGCCGAGCTGGGCGGGGCCGAGCACGGTGCCGGCGGTGAGAACGGTGCTGCCGGCGGTGACGTCGCTGCCGCGGCGCCGGATGTGGGCGCCGGCGGCGACCGGGCGGAGCACCTGGACGGTCTCGTGGACGGTCTCGTCGGCGGCGGCCGCGGTCATCGCGTCGGCGGGTTCGCCGGTGCCGCTGCCGCCGTCGGTCCACTCGACCGGGGCGACGGCGTCGGCGCCGGGCGGCACCGGTGCGCCGGTCATGATCCGGGCGGCCTGCCCGGGCCCGACCTCGGGGAGTTCGGCGGCGCCGGCCGCGATGTCGCCGACCACGGCGAGGGCGACCGGCGCGGCGTCCGCCGACCGCAGTGCGTAGCCGTCCATCGAGCTGTTGTCGAAGGGCGGCAGGTCGACGGCGGCGGTGACGTCGGCGGCGAGCGGGCGGCCCAGGGCGTCCAGCAGGTCGACCTCGACCGCGGGCAGCGGGGCGGCGGCGGTCAGGACGTCGGCGAGGTGCTCGTCGACGGTCCACGTCCGGGGGGCGGCCGGGGCCCCGGCGTCCTCGCAGCAGGGGTCGTTGCTGCCGTGCGCGGGGCCCGCGGTCATCGCCTCACTCGCCTTCGTGATGGGTCAGCTGTGCATCTCGGTGGCGACGAACTGCCGGAGCCAGTCCCGGAACTCAGGGCCGAGGTCCTCGCGCTCGCACGCCAGTCGGACGATAGCGCGAAGGTAGTCGGCGCGGTCGCCGGTGTCGTAGCGGCGGCCCTTGAACAGCACGCCGTGGACGGGGCCGCCGCCGGTCTCGTCGCGGCCGGCGAGCTCGCGCAGCGCGTCGGTCAGCTGGATCTCGCCGCCGCGGCCGGGCGGGGTCTTGCTGAGCACCTCGAAGACGGCGGGGTCGAGGATGTAGCGGCCGATCACCGCGTAGTTGGACGGGGCGTCCTCGGTGTCGGGCTTCTCGACCAGGTCGGTGATCCGGAAGACGTCGTCGCCGAAGCCGTTCGGCTTGACGGCGGCACAGCCGTAGAGGTGGATCTGCGAGGGGTCGACCTCCATGAGGGCGACGACCGAGCCGCCGAGCTCCTGCTGGACCTCGATCATGCGGGAGAGCAGCGGGTCGCGCGGGTCGATCAGGTCGTCGCCGAGGAGGACGGCGAAGGGCTGGCCGGCGACGTGCTGCTCCGCGACGAGGACGGCGTGGCCGAGACCCTTGGGGTCGCCCTGCCGGACGTAGTGCATGTTGGCGAGCTGCACGGACTCCTGGACGCGGCGCAGCCGGTCGTGGTCGCCCTTGCGGGTGAGCAGCTCCTCCAGCTCGTAGGCCCGGTCGAAGTGGTCCTCGAGCGCGCGCTTGTTGCGGCCGGTCACCATCAGTATGTCGGACAGGCCGGCGGCGGCGGCCTCCTCGACGACGTACTGGATGGCCGGCTTGTCGACCACCGGCAGCATCTCCTTGGGCGTCGCCTTGGTCGCCGGGAGGAAGCGGGTCCCCAGACCGGCGGCGGGCACCACGGCCTTGGTGACGGGGGTGCGGGCGTGCGTCTTCGTCATGCGTCGACCTTACTGAGGCGTTTCAGCGCCCTGTGAGAGCGAGGTGAGTCGGGTGTTAAACCCCGTCCCGAGCAGCGGCCGTGGCGGCAGCGGTGCGGGCGTGGCCGACGGAGGTGAGGGTGGCCTCGGTGCCGGTACAGGCGGACAGACTACCCGCCTTTCCCACGGCCCCCGTCGGCCCGTCGGACCTCCGGCCGGGCTGCACCGCAGGTACGGGCGCGGGGCCCGCCGCGGGGACGGTCTCCACCGGGGCGCCGCGCCAGCAGTCGCCGCCCGCCTGGCGGGCCTCGGCGAGGGCCCGGTCGGCGGCCCTCAGCAGCAGGGCGGCGTGGGATCCGTCGCGTGGCAGGACGGCGATGCCGACCGCGGCGGTGAGGCCGTTGCCGCGGGCGGCGGGGGCCTCGGCGGGGCCGGCCGGGCGGGGCTCGGCGCCGCTGGCGGACCAGTCCAGCAGCCGGTGCCGGCGGACGGTCCAGACGAGCCGTTCGGCGACCTGGGCCGCGCCCTCGGCGCCGGTGTCGGGCAGCAGGACGAGGAACTCCTCGCCGCCGTAGCGGCCGAGGGTGTCCGAGCGGCGGATCTCGACGGCGAGGCGCTGGGCGAGGTCGCGCAGCACGGCGCCGGCCCGGCTGCGGCCGTGCTCGGCGACGACCGCGTCGAAGCCGGCGATCTCCAGCATCAGCAGGGCGAGCGGGCGCTTCTCGTCGGCGGCCGCGGCGCGGCGGGCGCGCTCGATCTCCTTGTCCAGGGTGATCTGCAGGTGGCGGTAGTTCCACACCCCGGTGAGCGGGTCGCAGGAGGCGGTGCGCTGCAGTTCGTCGCGCTCCCGGCGGAGCTCGGCGACGGTGCCCTGCAGGGCCGCCTCCCGCTCGGCCGCCGTGGCCGCGGACCGGCGCAGCCGTGCACCGAGCAGCCCGGCGCCGGCCAGGGCGGGGGCGCTCAGCGCGGCGAGTGCCTGGACCAGGAGCGGGGTGGACATGTGGCGCCTTCCGCATGTCAGGCTCGGGGCACCGATCGGTGCCGAGCTGTGGGGACCCATGACTGCCAATCCATTGCACAACGACAAGGCCGCGCTGAGGTCACGCCTGCTCGCAGGACGCCGCGCGCTGTCACCCGCTCGGCGGGCAGCGGCGGCCGAGGAGCTGGCCGCGCACGCCTCTGCGCTGGCCGAACCGGGCTGGACGGTGGCGGCGTACGTGTCGGTCGGCGGCGAGCCGGGCACCGGCCCGCTGCTGGACGCGCTGGCGGCCCGCGGGGTGCGGGTGCTGCTGCCGGTGCTGCTGGCCGACAACGACCTGGACTGGGCCCCGTACGCGGGGCGGGAGGCGCTCGCCCCGGCGTCCCGGGGCCTGCTGGAGCCGACCGGGCCGCGGCTGGGGCCGGAGGCGGTGTGCGGGGCCCGGCTGGTGCTGTTGCCGGGGCTGGCGGTGGACCGCCGGGGGGTGCGGCTGGGCCGCGGCGGCGGCAGCTACGACCGGGTGCTGGCCCGGCTGGCCGCGGCGGGCGCGGAGCCGCTGCTGGCGACTCTGCTGTACGAGGAGGAACTGCTGCCCGAGGTGCCGGGCGAGCCCCACGACCTGCCGGTGGACGCGGTGGTGACACCGTCGGGGGTGCACCGCTTCCGCGGGGGCGCCGCCGGCTGAGCGGCGGCGCCCCCGCGGCGGGTCAGCCGTTGGTGAGCGTCATGGTGTGCGCGGTCGCCTTGGTGACGGCGTCCGGCGAGTACGCCCAGGGCAGCAGTTCGCCCTTGGCCCACAGCTCGGTCTGGTCGTTGTAGTTGCTGTGGAAGGCGTGGCCGGAGGCGCCGCCGACGTTGATCCAGCGCGAGGCGTCGAAGTCGGAGAGGTCGACGACCATCCGCATGGAGGGGATCCAGTCCACCTGGTAGCCGGCGGCGGCGTTCCAGCCCGCGGCGTTCACCGCGGCGCTGCCGCCGGAGAGGCGGTAGGGGCCGCGGTTGAGCAGTCGGTGGACGAAGCCGGAGCCGATCGAGGAGTCGTCGCTGCCGAGCGTCGTCTCCTTGAGCGTCAGGGTGTGCAGGCGGCCCCAGCTCCAGGTGGAGATGGACTTGCCCAGGTAGGCGGTGAGGTCCTGGCGGGCGTTCTTCATCGCCTGGGCGAGCAGGTTGTTCAGGCCGTGCTGCGGCAGGTGGTTGGAGTCGATGTAGTTCCACCAGGTGCTGTCCGGCTTCGTCAGCTGGGTGCGGACGACCTCCGTCCAGCGGTCGCCGCCGTCCGGCTGGGCCTGGTCGGGCTTGCGGGTGCCGCACTCGGTGACGGGCTTCACCTCGCCGTTGACCGCGTCGTCGGGCAGCGTCGAGTTGGACTTCTGACGGACGAGCAGGCAGTCGCCCTCGGCGCGCAGCGAGGCCGGCAGCTTCTGCCCGAAGGCGAGGGTGAGCAGCGCCCGCCAGACGCCGTTGTAGTAGGCGGCGGCTGCGGAGTCGGCGTCCTGGTGGTAGTTCCAGTCCTTGAGCAGGTCCTGGGCCTCGCGGACGTACGGGTCGGTGATCTTCACCTTGAGCAGCAGCGGGACGAGGGTCCTGGCCATCACACTGGTGTTGTCGAGCTGCATGGCCTGCATGTCGTCGGGCGAGATCTTCCCGCCGTTCTTCAGCCGGCCCTCGATCTGGTCGGTGATCTCCTTGGCGCGGGTGCCGTACTCCCAGTCGGTGGTGATCGAGTAGGGGTAGGCGCTGTCGACCACGGCCTGGTTGGCGGTGACGATGTAGCCGGAGGCCGGGTTGTAGCTGTAGGGCAGCGACTTGAAGGGGACCGGGTCCTTCTTCCAGTCGTAGGCCGAGTCCCAGCCCGGGGCGGGGTAGCGGCCGTCGCCCTTGCCGCGGACGGGGATGGTGCCCGGCGTCTGGTAGCCGATGTTGTTCTCGGTGTCGGCGTAGATCAGGTTCTGAGCGGGGACGGCGAAGTCGGCGGCGGCCTTCTGGAAGCCCTTCCAGTCGGCGGCGGTGTCGAGCTCGAAGACGGCGTCCATCGTCCTGCCCGGCGTCAGGGCCGTCCACTGCAGGGCGACGCCGTAGCCGCTGGCGCGGTCCGGGGCGGCGTTGCCGGCCGGGGCGTAGGTGCCGACGTTCTGCTGCTCGGAGGACTGGTCGGAGATCAGCGGACCGTTGACGGTGGTGCGGACGGTGATGGTGCGGTCCTCGCCGCCGGCAACCTTGATCGTCTCCTTGCGGGTCTGGAACTTCACCTCCTTGCCGTCGCGGAGGTAGGTGTCGGGGCCGGTGACCTTCTCCAGGTAGAGGTCGGTCACGTCGGCGCCGAGGTTGGTGAAGCCCCAGGAGATCTTCTTGTTGTGGCCGATGACCACGCCGGGGGTGCCGGCGAAGGTGAAGCCGGCGACGTCGAAGCCGCACTTGGGGCCGACGGTGCGGCAGTGCAGGCCCATCTGGTACCAGACGGACGGCATGCCGGGGCCGAGGTGCGGGTCGTTGGCGAGCAGCGGCTTGCCGGTGGTGGTGTGGCTGCCGGAGACGACCCAGGAGTTGGACCCGATGCCCTGGCCCTGCGGGCCGAGCAACTGCGGTACGGCGGCCATCGTGTCGGAGAGGCCCTTGAGCACGGCCTGGGTTGCGGCCCGGCCCTGCGTGGTGCCGGTGCCCGCCGCCCCGGTGGCGGTGGCGCCGGTGGCGGTGGCGGTGCTGCCGTCGGCGGGCTTGTAGCTGCCGTCGGGGGCGACCTTGCCGGTCTTGACGATGGTGCCGTTCCGGTCGTACGGGTAGGCCGGGTACAGCTGGTCGATCTCGTCCTGCTGGAAGTTCTGCCCCAGCAGCGCGCGGTCGATCTCCTCCTGCCGGTTGCCGGAGAGGTTCCAGGCCATCGCCTTGAGCCAGGCGACCGAGTCGACCGGGGTCCACTCCTCGGGCTTGTAGTTGCCGTTCACGGCGCCGAGCAGGGCGTACTCGAGGGAGGCGCCGGCCCCGCCGGGGTGCTCGGCGAGCCAGGCGTTCACGCCGTCCGCGTAGGCCTGCAGGTACTTCTTGGTCTCGGCGGACAGGACGGTGTCGTACTCCTGCTGCGCGACCCGGCGCCAGCCCATGGTCCGCAGGAAGGCGTCGGTCTCCACCTGGCCGGACCCGAACATCTCGGACAGCCGCCCGGCGGTGATGTGCCGTCGGACGTCCATCTCCCAGAAGCGGTCCTGCGCCTGGACGTAGCCCTGGGCGCGGAAGAGGTCCTCGGAGGTGTCGGCGTAGAGCTGCGGCACGCCCTTGTCGTCGCGTTTCACGTCGACCGGGGCGCTCAGGCCGGACACCCGGACGGTACCGGTCAGCTCGGGGAAGGAGGCGCGCACGGTGTGGACCGCCCAGTAACCGCTCCCGCCCAGCCCGACGATCAGCAGCACGACCAGCACGATCACGATCAGACGGGCGCGCCGGAACTTCTTCGAGCGGGGCATCTGGGTCCTTGACTGGGGGACGTGGCGGCGGTGACAGCTCACCACATTAGGTCGGCTCAGGTGGCGGACGTGCACCGGGGACGCCCACGGTTGGATCAGAGGGGACGATACCCCGGAGGGATGACCGGAAGGGAAGGCCGAGGGGCCTCGATCAAAGATCAAGTAAAATGTTAGACTGAGTAACGACTCATCAGCCCCTCCTGCCGCAGAGGTGCCCCTGCGTGACCGTCGACCACCTGAACGCGTTCCTGCTCGAGTTCTCCGTGATCCTCCTGGTCGCGGTGGTCGCCGTGCGCATCTCCACCCGCTCCGGGCTGCCCAGCCTCCTCGTCTACCTCGGCATCGGCATCGCCCTCGGGCACAACGGCCTCGGCCTCGCCTTCGACAACGTCGCGCTCGCGCAGGTCCTCGGCTACGCGGCCCTGGTGGTGATCCTCGCCGAGGGCGGGCTGAAGACCAGCTGGCGGGCGATCCGGCCGGTCGTGCCGGCCGCCGCCGTCCTCGCCACGGTGGGCGTCGCGGTCAGCGTCTTCGTCACCGCCGCCGGCGCGCACTGGCTGGTCGGCCTGGACTGGCGCACCGCGCTGCTGCTCGGCGCGATCGTCTCCTCCACCGACGCCGCCGCGGTCTTCTCCGTCCTGCGCACCGTGCCGCTGCCGCGCCGGCTGACCGGCCTGCTGGAGGCCGAGTCCGGCTGCAACGACGCCCCGGTGGTCATCCTGGTCGTCGCGTTCGCCGCCACCGGACCGCTCGACCCCTGGTACGTGATGGTCGGCACCATCCTCGGCGAGCTCGCCGTGGGCGCAGCGGTCGGCTTCGCGGTCGGCCGGATCGGCGCCTGGGCGGTCAAGCACGTCGCCCTGCCCTCCTCCGGCCTCTACCCGATCGCGGTGATGGCCCTGACGGTGCTGGCCTACGCGGGCGGCGCGCTGCTGCACGGCTCGGGCTTCCTCGCCGTCTACATCGCCGCGGTGGTCCTGGGGAACTCCAAGCTGCCGCACGGCCCGGCCGTCCGCGGCTTCGCCGACGGACTCGCCTGGATCGGCCAGATCGGCATGTTCGTCGTGCTCGGCCTGCTGGTCACGCCCAGCGAGATGGGTTCGGCGATCGCCCCGGCCCTGGTCTGCGGCGCCGTGCTGGTCTTCCTGGCCCGGCCCTCCTCGGTGCTGCTCTCGCTCACGCCCTTCCGGCTGCCCTGGCGGGAGCAGGCCCTGCTCAGCTGGGCCGGGCTGCGCGGGGCGGTGCCCATCGTGCTCGCCACCATCCCGATGGTGGCGGCGGCACCCCGGGCCCAGGAGGTCTTCAACATCGTCTTCGTGCTGGTCGTGGTCTTCACCCTGCTGCAGGGCCCGACCCTGCCGCCGGTCGCCCGCGCGCTGCGGATCGGCGAGGGCGACCTCGGGCAGGACCTCGGCATCGAGTCCGCGCCGCTGGAGAAGCTGCACGGCCACCTGCTCTCCGTCTCGCTCGCCCCGGATTCGAGGATGTCCGGCGTCGAGGTGGGCGAGCTGCGGCTGCCCAAGGGCGCCGCGGTCACGCTGGTCGTCCGGGAGGGCAGCAGCTTCGTGCCGGAACGCACCACGATCCTGCGGGCAGGCGACGAACTGCTGGTCGTCACCACCGAGGAGGTCGGCGAGGCGGCCGAGCGCCGGTTGCGCGCCGTCGACCGGGGCGGCAAGCTGGCGGGCTGGCTGCGCGACCGCTGAGGCCCGGCTGCCGAGAAACGGCACGGCCGCCCGGGCCGCGAATGTGACCTGCCTTGCATCGACAGCCCGACGCCGCCCGGCTGCCATATAATCGATAGATACGGAAGAGCTACACCTAGAAAACCCGCAACATCTGCCTGATGCAGAGTTGGCGCGACCGCTCGGCGGCCGCGGTCCGCAGCACCCTGCCTGACGCCGGCACCCGCACCACCCCACAGCCGGCAGGACCCGGTATCTACCCCGGTCGACGCGCGAGAGGACGACTCTCGGCGCCGTCGGGGCCCACCCGTTCCCCGGCGCGCTACCAGGCAGCAGGAAGGACCGACCGTGACGGCCCGCCGAACGGTCGACGACACCCTGTCCCCCGGCACGCCCGCGTCTGCCGACGCCCGTGCCGACGCCGCACCCGCCCGGGTCGGATACGCGGCACTGCTGCGGACCCCCGGCGCCTGGACGTTCCTGGTCCCCGCCTTCGCCGCCCGGCTGCCCTACGCCATGCTGAGCCTGGGCATCGTGCTGCTCGTCCTGGACACCCACGGCTCGTACGGCACCGCCGGTGCGGTCGCGGCCGTCTCCGCCGTCGCCCAGGCCGTCATCGGCCCGCAGACCGGCCGGCTGGCCGACCGCTACGGCCAGGCGGCCGTGCTGCTGCCCAGCGTCGCCGTGCACGCCGTGTCGGTGGCCGCGCTGATCGGCCTGGCGCTGGGCCACGCCCCGGTCTGGGCGCTGTTCGCCGCCGCCGCCCCCGCGGGCGCCTCGGTACCGCAGATCGGCGCCATGGTCCGGGCCCGCTGGGTCGCCCGGCTGTCGGACTCCCCGGCCACCCTGAACACCGCGTTCGCCTTCGAGTCGGTCACCGACGAGTTCACCTTCGTGGTCGGCCCGGTGCTGGCAACCGCCATCGCCACCACCGTCACCCCCTCCGCCGCGCTGATCGCCGAGGCCGCGCTGACGGTCGCCGGCGGCCTCGCCTTCGCCGCCCAGCGCCGCACCGCCCCGGCCCGCCACCCGCGGACCGTCGACGGCCGCGGGCCGTCCGCGCTGTCCTCGCCCGGCGTCCGGCTGCTGGCCGGTGCCTTCCTCGGGGTCGGCACCGTCTTCGGCGCCATGCAGGTCTCGGTGACCGCCTTCGCCGAGTCGGTCGGCAGCGGCGGCGCCAGCGGCACCGTGTACGGCATCTTCGCCGGCGGCTCGATGCTCGCCGGTGTGCTCTACGGACTGGTCGCCTGGCGCCGCTCGGCACGGAGCCGGATGCTCGGCTGCTACGCCCTGCTGCTGCTCGGCTGCTCGACCCTCTGGGCGATGCCGAACCTCACCGCGCTCTCCGTCGCCGGCCTCTTCTGCGGTCTGGCCATCGCGCCGACCCTGATCACCGGCTACACCCTGGTCGAGACGCTCGTCGCGGACGGTGCCAAGACCGAGGCCTTCACCTGGCTGACCGGCGCCATCGGTCTCGGCCTCGCGGCCGGCTCCACCGTCGCGGGCCAGCTCATCGACGCGGGCGGGCCGTCCACGGGCTTCCTGGTGCCGGTGATCGGCGCGGGCCTCGGCCTGGTCGCCCTGGTCGCCCTGCGGGGGCTGCTGGTCGCTCCGCGGGACGCCGCCGTAGCCGGCGCGGTCCTCTCCCCCGCCGGCTCGCGGGCCGCGGACGAGGCTGTCCGGGCGGGCGCGCCGGCCCCCGCCGGCACGGAGCCCCGGGCCTCCGACGGCACCGGTCCGCGGCAGCTCGTGGGTGCGGGGACGGGGCGCTGAGGCCCGGGTCCGGCGGCCCGGACCCATCTCACACCCGGCATCGCTGGACTGTTCCAGCGGAATACCGCATCATTGACGATCGTTAGCACTCATCAGGCGAGAGTGCCAGGAGGAAGCAAGTGCCCACGTACCAGTACCAGTGCACCGAGTGCGGCAACGGCCTGGAGGCGGTGCAGAAGTTCACCGACGAGGCGCTGACCACGTGCCCCGACTGCCAGGGGAAGCTCCGCAAGGTCTTCTCGGCCGTGGGTGTCGTGTTCAAGGGCTCGGGCTTCTACCGCACCGACAGCCGCTCCTCCTCCAGCAGCTCGGTGAGCTCGGGGTCGTCCGCGGCCTCGTCGTCCACCGGCTCGACGGCCTCCGCGCCGGCTGCCGCGTCCTCCGGCTCGACGGCCTCGGCGTCAGCCGCGAGCTGAGTCCCGCGAGCTGAGTCTTCGCACCGGGCTCCTGTGCGTGCGCCCGCCGGCGCCTGTTCGCATTCTTCGGCGCTCGTCCACGTCCGGGTGCGCGTCCGGGCGTGCCCGCCCGTTCGGGGCTTTCCGGCCGACCCGGTCCGTCCCGGGATCGGGTCATCGTGCGGCGGATCTGCGCGGCGCGGACCGCTGATTCCGCCGTTCGGGTGACACGGATTTTCCACAGCCCGGAGTTGTCCACAGGAAATCGGTAGTCGATTCCCGGTGTGCCGGGGCCGGCGCATTCTGCTGTCCGCGGGCCCGGCCGGGTCCGCGGACCGCCGACCGAAGGCCGCCGACACCGTGACCTCCCACCTCGCTCCGCCGCCGCCGTGCTCCGTACCGCCCCGCCGGAGTGTGCCCGACTTCCCGCCCATCCGCCGAGGCTCCGGCGGACGCCACCGACTGCAGCAGGCGGTGCGCCACCGTCCGGGTGTGTTGGCCGCCGGGCTCCTCGCCGCCGCGACCGCCCTCGCGGCCGGGCCCTTCCGTCCCGGCCCGCCACCGGTGGCGGCCGCGTCTGCGACGTCCCCCGAGCCGGGGGCCGCACCCCGCTGCACGGGCACCGCCCCGCCGGCGCACTGATCGGCGGCCCCCGATGGCGAACCGAAAACGGCGTGCCGAATTCCTGCGACGCCGACCCCCTGTGGTGTCGTTGCGGGATGAAGGGTTTCAAGGAATTCCTGCTCCGCGGAAACGTGGTCGATCTCGCGGTTGCCGTGGTGATCGGCGCAGCCTTCACGAACATCATCAATGCGTTCGCGAAAGGCGTCATCAATCCGATCATCGGCCTTTTCGGCACCAAGGACCTGGCGTCCTACCGGTCCTGCTTGAAGGGCCCGTGCACGCTCGCCCCGGACGGGTCGGTCTCCTCCGGCATCCTCATCCTGTGGGGCGAGGTGCTCAGTGCCGTGGTGCAGTTCCTGATCACGGCCGCGGTGGTCTACTTCGTCTTCATCCTGCCGATGCTGCACTTCATGGCGAAGCGGAAGACCGCGGAGGAGGAGGTCCTGGAGGCGGAGGAGAAGGAGGTCCTCCTGCTCACCGAGATCCGCGATGCCCTCGTGCGTCGGGGCTGACCGGCAGCGTGGCCGCCGGACGGCACCCGAAGGGGCGGGGCCTAGTCGCCGTGGTGCGGCGGTCGCTGGCTCAGGTACCAGTCGAGCCCGCGACCCCCACCGCCGCCGGGGCGCTCGCCCCAGCCGGCGTCGGTGTCGTCGGCGGTCTGCCGGTCCAGCGGGTCGCCGAACACCAGCCGCCCCGTGGAGGCCCCCCACCGCCCCGGTTCCCGGCCCGGCTTCTCGTCCGGCTCCACGCCCGGCCGGCCGTCCGGTCCGTCGGTCTGCTCGCCCATCGTCCTGCCTCCAGCTCTCTTCTCGACCAGCCTAGGTGCTGCCGGACGGCCGCGGGCCCCGGCCCGGGACACTGCCCGGAACGGGGCCCGCGAACGCCACACCTGCGGTCAGGCCGCCTCGAAGCCCGCGTGGTCGGCGATCTTCTTCAGCTCGGCCAGTGCGTGCTTCTCGATCTGGCGGATCCGCTCACGGGTGAGCCCGTGCTGCTTGCCCACCTCGGTCAGCGTCCGCTCCCGGCCGTCCTCCATGCCGTACCGGGACCGGATGATCGAGGCCGTCCGGTCGTCCAGGCGCCCGATCAGGTCGTCCAGCTCCTCGCGGCGGAGCATCACCATGACGGCGTCCTCCGGCGAGACGGCGCCGGTGTCCTCGACCAGGTCGCCGAACTGGGTCTCGCCCTCGTCGTCGACCGACATGTTCAGGCTGACCGGGTCCCGCGCCCAGTCGAGCACGTCCTTGATCCGCTCCTCGGTGGTGTCCAGCTCGGCCGCGATCTCCGCGGGATCGGCCTCACGGCCCAGCTCCTTGGACTTCTCGCGCTGCACCCGCCGGATCCGGCCGAGCTCCTCCACCAGGTGCACGGGCAGCCTGATGGTGCGCGACTGGTCGGCGATCGACCGGGTGATCGCCTGCCGGATCCACCACGTCGCGTAGGTGGAGAACTTGAAGCCCTTGGCGTAGTCGAACTTCTCGACCGCCCTGACGAGGCCCGCGTTGCCCTCCTGGATGAGGTCCAGCAGGGGCAGGCCGCTGCGCGGGTACCGACGGGCCACCGCGACGACCAACCGGAGGTTGGACCTGATGAAGACGTCCTTGGCGCGCTCCGCGTCCTCGGCTATCGCCTCCAGCTCCTCGCGCGTCACACCCTCGGGCAGAACGCCCTCGTCCAGCAGGTGCTGGGCGTACACGCCGGCCTCGATGCGCAGCGAGAGTTGGACCTCCTCGGCGGCGTCGAGCAGCGGCGTCCTGGCGATCTCGTCGAGGTACATGCCGACGAGGTCGCGGTCGGCCTCAAGGTTGGTCGGCCGGGCCGAGCGAGTCCGGTCGGCCCTGTCGCGAACGACGGCACGAGTGGCCATGCTTGCTCCCTTGCTGGATTGCCGGGTCAGGCGGCGCGGCTCGCGCGGGGCTGCGCTGCTCATACAAGTGCGGGCCTCCTGGAGGCTCACACGTAACGATCCAACGCGCAGAAATGGGACAACATTCCCAACTCACTCAGATTTTCGCGCCTCATGCAGTATCCTGCCGAATTTCATCGCGACGGTCGGCGCTCCGTCACCTCACGCCCACCGTGCGCGACATCCTCGGGCAGCACCGCCTCTTCCAACGAACAACACCTCCCGATCGCACCTTCTCCGCACAAAAGATGCCGAATCGCGATCGCGCCGGGTCCGCTCCGCGCACCGCCACTGGGAAGGTGTCTGCCATGCACCCGTCCGCCGCTCCCGCCGCCCGTCGGCCCGTCGCCCGACACGCCCTGTGGGCGCTCGGTGGCACTCTGCTGTTCGGTGCGCTGCTCGGGCTGGTGGCGGGCGGCTGGGGCCCGCTGGCCCGACTCGACCAGAACTGGGCCGGTGCACTGCACGGCTACGCCCGCCGCCACACCGCGTGGACGGCGTCGATGCAGACCCTGGGCGACATCGACGGGCCGGTCACCATGCGGGTGCTGCTGTTCGGCGCCGCCGCGTGGCTGTGGGCCATCAGGGCACGGACGCTCGCCTCCTGGGCCGCCGTCCAGGGCGCCCTCGGCTGGGTGCTGGCGATCGCCCTCGCGGACGCCGTCGGCCGCGAGCGGCCGCACTTCGCCGACCCGGTCTCGCACGCCGACGGCGCGGCCTTCCCTTCCGGGCACGCGATGGCCTCCGGGATCACCTGCGCCGTGCTGGTGGCCCTGGCCTGGCCGCTGGCCGGACGGGCGGGCCGGATCTGGGCCGCCGGTGCGGCCGCCGTGGCGGTGCTGGCGGTCGGCTGGAGCCGGATCGCGCTGGGCGTCCACTGGCCTAGCGACGTCCTCGCCGGGTGGCTCGCCGCAGCGGCCCTGCTGGGCTGGGCGACGGTCGCCGTGGAGCTGTGGCGCCCCGGCGCCCTGGCCCGGGACTTCCGTCGCGTCGACCGGCGGACCAGGCCCCGCGTGCAGCGCGTCCTCGCCCGCGGCACGCCCCCGGGGGACGAGGACGAGGAGGGGGACGCGGACGGAGGTGTCGAAGGGCCGGCCCCCCGCGGACGGCGCGGCCGACCAGGGCGATCGGCAGGTCGCACCGGCAACGGCCCCGACGACGGGGACGGCGGCGACGGCGAGGACTCCGACGACGACGGGGACGACCGGCCCGTCCCGGACGACGCCGACGACCCGAACGAGCTGGAGGACGCGGACGACCTGGACGACCCCTGTGGCTACGACGCCGCGGACGAGGCCCCTGTCCATCGCCGACACAGCTGACATGCAGTGATAAAGCTCACACGATCGGGCGCCGCCCCCACGGTGAAGGGACGACGATGACGACCGATCACTCCGAACGGATTGCAACCCCCGCCGACATAACCGGACATAGGCGCCCAATCCATCACCCTTCGCGCGGCCGGGCCCTCCCGGCCCCCGATATCCTCCGTGGACGCAGGCCTGCCGCCCGCGACACCGGCCTCCCCAGGGAGTGCCGCGGTTTGGCAGACTGCTCCGGTTGGGTGCACCTGTGCGGAGGCCCCACAGCCCCACCGCCCAGGCACCGAGTGACGGGGATCCGATGACCATGAACACCACGGGTGAGTCCCCCGACTCGTATGCGCACCCGGACCCGCCCACCATGGCCCTGCGCAAGATCCCGCCGCAGCCCCCGGAGGCCGGGCGCTTCGACGCCCCGTCGCAGGGTGCCGGTCCCGGGTACCCGGGCGTCCCCGCCCAGCCGGGCGCACTCCAGCAGCCGGGCGTTCCGCCGCAGGCCCCCGCCACCGTCCCCGCGCAGCGCCAGGGCGAGGGCGAGGCCCCGGCACCCGCCGCGTCGGTCGGCCGCAGCGGGCTGATCATGGCCCTCGGCACGCTCTCCTCCCGCGCCCTCGGCTTCGTCCGCAGCGCGATGATCATCGCCGCGCTCGGCGCGGCGGGGCTCGGCGACTCCTTCAACGTCGCCAACTCGCTGCCGAACGTCGTCTACATGATGCTCATGGGCGGCGTCCTGGCCTCCGTCTTCGTCCCCGAGCTGGTGCACGCCGCGCAGACCCACAAGGACGGCGGCGTCGCCTACACCGACCGGTTGCTCACCCTCTGCGGCGTCATCCTGGTCGTGCTGACGGTGGGCGCCTGGCTGCTGGCCCCGACGATCGTCGACCTCTACTCGAACTTCGACGGCGCGCAGCGCGACCTGACGATCGCCTTCGCCCGGTACTGCCTGCCGCAGATCTTCTTCTACGGCGTCTTCACCCTGCTCGGCCAGGTGCTCAACTCGCGCGACCG
The DNA here is from genome assembly GCF_025655475.1 of Kitasatospora sp. DSM 101779. Lineage (GTDB taxonomy): Bacteria > Actinomycetota > Actinomycetes > Streptomycetales > Streptomycetaceae > Kitasatospora. Next base: position 3,660,769 of record NZ_JAHTIK010000001.1, read on the forward strand.
CTTCGGCGCGATGATGTGGACGCCGGTGCTGAACAACGTGGTCGCGATCGCCGTCTTCGGCCTCTACATCCTGGTCGGCAACGACGCCGACAGGGCCGAGCAGATGACGACCGGCCAGACCATGCTGCTGGGCCTCGGCAGCACCCTGGGCATCGTCATCCAGGCGGTCGGTCTGCTGCCCTCGCTGCGCTCCTCCGGGTTCCGCTTCCGGCCTCGCTTCGACTGGCGCGGTGCCGGTCTGACCAAGCCGATCCGCGCCGCGAGCTGGGCACTGCTGCTGGTCGTGGTCACCCAGCTCTCCTTCGCCGTGATCAGCCGGCTGAGCACGGGCGCCGGCGTCCGCGCCGCGAAGGAGGGCCTGAAGATGGGCCTCGGCAACTTCGCCTACACCAACGCGTACCAGCTGTTCGTCGTCCCGCAGGGCGTCATCACCATCTCCCTGGTGACGGCACTGCTGCCCGGCATGTCCCGGGCCGCGACCCGGGGCGAGCTGACGAAGATCGGCTCGGACCTGGCCGGCATGCTGCGCTCCTCGGCCGCGATGATCATCACGGCCACCGTGCTGTTCATCGCGCTCGCCCCGCAGATCGCCGACATCGCCTACGGGCACGGCAAGGTCACCGCGGCCGACTCGTGGGTGATCGCCCAGACCCTGATCGCCTTCGCGATCGGTCTCCCGGCGTTCTGCGCCCAGTACGCGCTGTCCCGCGGCTTCTACGCGATGGGCGATGCCAGGACCCCGTTCTGGCTGACGGTGGTGTCGACCACGGTCAACTCGGGTCTGTCGGCGCTCGCGTACTGGCTGCTCAGCCCGCGCTGGATCATCATCGGCATGGCCGGTGCGCAGAGCATCGCCTGCCTGGTCGGTGTCGGCCTGACCGGTTGGGCGCTCGGCCGCCGGCTGCGCACACCCGTTCCGGCGGCCGCGGCCCCGACCAGCCCGGACGCGACGATGGTGCTGGGCCTGCGCCGCAACGGCAAGCCGCGCAGCGGTCTCGACGGCGGTTCGGTCATCGCCCTGCACCTGGCCATCACGGCGGCCTGCCTGCCGGGCGCCGCGGCCGCGGTGTGGCTGACCGGCCGGATCGGCGACGCCACCGGCGGCGGTCTGCTGAGCAGCGTCGTGGGCCTGGCCGCCGGTTCGCTGGCCGTCCTGGTCTCGCTGTTCGCCCTGGCTCGGCCGCTCGGCGCAGGTGCGGCGGTGGCCCCGTTCGCCCGCAAGCTCCGCATCCCTTATCCGGAGCCGGCCGTGGCCACGGGCAACGGCAAGCACCGCCGCTGAGCCGCCGTCCGTGATGGCGGGGCCCGGCCTCCGGGCCCGCCCCGCCGCCGGGCGCAGCACCGCCCCGGGCCGCTGACACCCGCCCGCCTCCCGTTCGGAGCAGAACGGTTCGCCCCACCGGGTGGCTGCCCGTTGCGGAGCCCCTTGCCGACCCGTTAGACCGGTGCGGACCCGGTCTGCGGTGGACGGTCCCACCGAGGACCGGCTTCGCGCGCTCTCCGTGCGTCGGCACGCCGGCGGCCTCCCGCCGAGTGCCCCACGGGAGTTCCGGACGGGTCCGGCCCCCACGGCCGGTATCGGGCACGGGAAGGTCCACAGACTCCGTTGACTGCCGCGCACAGCACCGGCCGAGGGCCCGGAGGGGCCGCACACCGCCGGTGGCACCGGCTGCGGGCACCACTGGCGATCACCGCCGCGGTGGCCGCGTCCACCACCGGCCTCGTCCTGCCGGCCGGCGCGGTCACCGCACCGGCCGCGGTCACCGCACCGGCCGCGGCGCGGGAGGCCGGCGTCCTGCAACGGCGGTTCGCCGACGCGGCGGCCGAGTTCGCGGTGCCGCAGAGCATCCTGCTGGCGCTGTCGTACCAGCAGACCCGCTGGGAGTCGCACCACGGCGATCCGAGCACCACCGGCAACTACAACGTGATGGGTCTGACCGAGGTCGACCCCGCCGCAGTGGCCAGGGCCGTCGGAGCCGGTCCGGTCCCCGAGGCGAACGGCCGCGGCGACGGCGCCCCCGCACGCGGGAGCACCCCTCCAGTCCGGGTCGAGGACGGCCCGGCCCTGCACACCCTGGACCGCGCCGCGAAGCTCGTCGGCGTCCCCGCGGACCGGCTGAGGAACGACCCGGCGCAGAGCATCCGGGGCGCGGCCGCGCTGCTGGTGGCGTACCAGCAGGAGGCCGGGAAGCCGCTGTCGGGCGACCCGACGGCCTGGTTCGCGGCGGTCTCCCGGTTCAGCGGTTCCCCCGCCGCGCAGGGCGGGGACGACTTCGCCGGCCGCGTGCTCGGCACCGTCAGGGTCGGCGCCTCGCGGATCACCACGGACGGCCAGCTGGTCACCCTGGCCACGGACCCCGCCGTGGAAACCGGGGCCGTCACCCGAGGCAGGTCCACCGACAGGGGCCCGGCCGGCGGCGTGCCCGCCTCCGGCGTCCCCGGGGCGTCCGACGCGAACGCGATCGGCCCGGTCGAGTGCCCGGTCGGCCTCGGATGCGACTTCCGGCCCGCCGCGTACGCACTGACCGATCCCTCCGACCCGAGCTCCTTCGGCAACTACTCGATCGCCGACCGCCCCGCCGACGGCCAGCGGATCGACCGCATCGTCGTCCACGACACCGAGGGCGGCTTCGCCGGCTCGATCGCGGCCTTCCAGCAGCCGTCCACCCAGGCCAGCGCGCACTACATCGTGCGGTCCTCGGACGGCCACGTCACGCAGTTGGTGAACACCCGGAACGTCGCGTGGCACTCCGGCAACAAGACCGTCAACATGCACAGCATCGGCATCGAGCACGAGGGCTACGCGTTCCCGGCGAACAACGCGACCTGGTACTCGGAGCAGCTGTACCGGTCCTCGGCCGCGCTGACCCGCTACCTGGCGGACCGGTTCGGCGTGCCGCTGGACCGGCAGCACATCGTCGGGCACGACGACGTCCCCGGCCCGCGCCAGCAGGACATCGCCGGCATGCACTGGGACCCGGGCACGTTCTGGGACTGGAACCACTACATGGACCTGGTCGGCGCACCCGTGCGGGCCGGCACCGGCGGTCCGATCCTGGTCGGCGGCACGGTGACGGTCGCCCCACCCTTCGACTCCGGCAACACGCCCCCGGTGGACGGCACCCCGGCCCGCCCCGAGAACTTCGTCTACCTGCGCACCTCGCCGAGCCCCGGCGCGCCGCTGATCGGCGGCGGCACCACCCGGGCCGCCGACTGGAGGGCCAAGGCGGTCTCCGGTACCGGCTACGTCGTCGCGGACCGGCAGGGCGACTGGACGGCGATCTGGTACGGCGGTGTGAAGGGCTGGTTCCTCAATCCGCACGGGCGGAGCGCCACCGCGGACAACCGGGCCGGCCGGACGGTGCTCGTGCCCAGGGCCGGCCGGGCCTCGATCCCGGTGTACGGCCGGGCGTACCCCGAGCGCGACGCCTACCGGCCGTACCCGGCCGTCGCCGCGGTCTTCGACCGGGCCGGTCTCGCGCCGACGCCCTACACCGCGACGATCCCGGCCGGGCAGGGCTACCTCGCGGCGGCGGACCGGCCGGTGCACGGCGCCTACTACTACGCGCAGAACATCGGCGGTGACGCGCCGGACGACCGCACCTTGGTGGTCGGCAGCGACACCTACTACCCGATCCGGTACGACCACCGGCTGGCCTTCCTCAGGTCGACCGACGTCGACGTGGTCACCGCGCCCGCATCCGCGGGCGGCCGCACCGCGTTGGCAGCCGAGCGCCTCCCGGACACCCGTACCGGCGTCACCGCACCGAAGGCCGGGGCCGGCGGCACGGGGCCGCTCGGGGGCACCGGCGGCGACGCCGGTGCCCGTGCGGGGGTCACCGATGTCCCGGCACGTGCCACCGATCGCCGGGAGGCCCGCAAGCCGCGGCGCCGGTGACACTCAGAGAGACCCGGCCGCGCCCTGTGTGAATACGCCACCGGCCCCGCGGCCGTGCTCCGGCTCCGGCTCCGGCTCCGGCTCCGGCTCCGGCTCCGGCTCCGGCTCCGGCTCCGGCTCCGAACGAGTGGACTCGCCGCGGGCGCACCGGCGGAGCGCTCGTCCCGACGGACTTCGGTGGTGATGTTGCCGTCCTAACCCGTGACGGAAGAGGCGCCGTGCGACGCACCCCCTACCGCCGGCTGTTCGCCGCAACGCTGGTCGCGGCGTCCGTACTGGCCTCCATGACAGCTGTGCCCGCCACGACCGTCCACGCCGCGAACGTCGTCGGGTACGACCGGGACGACTGCCCGCCGGGCGGTCTCGGACCGGAGCTGACCGCCCGTCTGGACAGCACCGTCGAGGACGTCCGCCGGCAGGCGGGCATCCCGGGTGTCGTCGTCGGACTGTGGATGCCGGGCCGCGGGAGCTACGTCCGTGCGACCGGCGTCGCCGACACCGCCACCGGCCGGCCGATGTCCGCCGACTCGTACGTCCGGATCGGCAGCGAGACCAAGACCTTCACGGTCACGGCACTGCTCGAACTGGTCGACCAGCACCGCGTCGGGCTGGACGACCCGATCTCCGCGTACGTCGGCGGCGTGCCGGACGGCGATCGGATCACGCTGCGTCAGCTCGCCGACATGCGCAGCGGGTTGTTCCCGTACACCGCCGACCCGGACTTCGTCCACGCCCTGCAGACCGACCCGTACCGAAACTTCAGCCCGCAGGAGGTGCTCGCGTACGGGTTCAAGCACGACAACACCTTCGATCCGGGCGAGGAGTTCGAGTACTCCAACACCAACCTCGTCCTGCTCGGTCTGGTGGTCGAGAAGGTCAGCGGGCAGCGGCTCGCCGACTTCGTCCAGCGGCGGGTGCTCCGCCCGGCGCACCTGCGCCACACGCTGCTCCCGCGGGGCGCCGAGTTCCCCGAGCCGCACCCGCGCGGCTACACCGACCAGACGCTGAGCGGCGCGGTCGAGGACGTCACGGACTGGAATCCCAGCTGGGCCTGGGCGGCCGGGGCGATGATCTCCGACCTGCAGGACCTGCGCCGCTGGGCCGAGGTCGTCGCCACCGGAAGGCTGCTCACCCCGCAGACCCAGGCCGAGCGGCTCAAGACCCTGCCGACCGGCTTCCCCGGCACCGGCTACGGCCTCGGCATCTTCGAGACCAACGGCTGGATCGGCCACAACGGCTCGATCCCCGGCTACGAGACGGTGACCGTCTACCTGCCCTCGCAGCGGGCCACACTGGTCATCATGATCAACACCGATGTCGGCAGTCAGGGCCAGGAGCCCTCGACCCTCCTCGCCCGGGCGATCACCGCGGTCGCCACCCCGGACAACGTCTACGACGGCTCCGTCCAGCCCCGCTGAGCCTTCCGTCCGCTCCCGGCAGCCGGAAGGGCCGGCTCAGTGGATGATCCTCGGAGCCAGCCCTTCCGGCTTTCCGTATCGGGGCCGCGGCGGTGCGGGCCGTCAGTGCCGGCGTGCCTTCGTCGGGTGCGGGTGCGGGTGGTACTCGGGGCCCCTCGGCGTGGGGTGAAGACGATAGAGGTGACGCGGTGTCGACGGACACTACCGACGGCCGCAGCCGGACCCGCCGTCGGCGACCGCCACGCCGACGTGTGGAACGGGCCCGAACATGTCCGCCCAGCGGACCGAAAAGGGGGGGAGCTTCCGTATATGCCAAGCCAGTTCGTGAAACGCTCGACGGTCGCGCTGCTCGCCGTGGCAGCGCTCGCCGCCGGCGTACCGTCGGCCGGCGCCGCCACGGCGCTCGCGCCGAACAACACGCCCACCTACATCACCTCGGGTGTCGCCTGGGACACCACCGTCGGAGTGAATCCAGGTCAGGAGCTCGCTCCCGGCCAGCGCCTGAGCGTTCCCGGCGTCAGCACGGTGATGCAGTGGGACGGCAACCTGGTCACCTACCTGATGACACCCGACGGGCGCCAGGGCCCGGCGCTCTGGAACTCCGGCACCTGGGGAACCGCGGTGCTCACGCGGTCATGCAGTCCGACGGCAACTTCGTCATCTACCGCCAGGGCAGCACCCGCCCGAGCGACGCCCTCTGGTCCACCCGCACCTGGGGCCACCCCGGCATGGTTCCCAAGCTCTGCCCGGCGAGCGTCATGGCACCCGGCGAGTGGCTGCAGCCGGCCAAGGCCTGGCTGGTCATGCAGCTCGACGGCAACATGGTCCTCTTCCGCAAGCGGGACGGCGCCGTGCTGCGGAACAGCCACACGGAGCGCAAGCCCGAGGTGGTCGCCATGATGCAGGACGACGGCAACCTGGTCCTCCGCAGTGGCTGGACGATGCCAGTCTGGAGTTCGGGCACCTACAACAACCGGGGCGCCCACGCGACGCTCCAGGACGACGGCAACTTCGTCATCTACCGGCACGACGGCTCCAACCCGAGCGACGCCGTCTGGTCCACCGTGACCTGGCGCACCGCGGCCAGTATCCCCGCCCCGGCTGCCCCCGACAGCACGAAGGGCCAGCTTCCGAGGTTCACCCTCGTGAGCTGGCCCTTCTGGCGTTCTGTGCCCCGATCGGGCAGCGTGCCCCAGGCAGGATTCGAACCTGCGACACCGGCTTTAGGAGAGCCGTGCTCTATCCCCTGAGCTACTGAGGCGGGACGTGTCGAAATCCTTGTAGAAAACTCCTACCGAAGTCTTCAGTCAAGGCCCCAACAAGTCGATCGGCCCCTCGCAGGCTCCGGGGCTAGCGAAACCCATGCAGGTAGCGCAGCCGGCGGAGTCCCGTGGTGGACCTGGGGACAGCCTAGCGGACCAGCGCCGTGATGTTGGTGCGGGTTTGCGGAGTCGAGCTACGAGCCGCCTGACGGTGGGCACCTACCCGGCGGATGATCCACTTCGTCGACGGTGGAGGGCACGGCTGGCAGCGTTCTCCGCCATCACGAATCCAAGCATGACGAGGGTCTGCCGGGGAGCGCCGTAGGCGATCATGCGACCGTTCCAGAGCCGCCGGTCCAGAGAAGCGTTCGTGGACTCCGCGTCTGCCCGGTAGCCGGCGAGCTTCTGGAAGGCTCTGGTGCCCGGTGGGATCTGGCGGAGCCACTCGGGGCGGTTGATCTGCCCCAGGTCCTCGTCGCTCGCATTGGTGGCCACCCGGATGCGTGCCTTGTGCCCACCATGTCGGCACGGGATCCGCAGCACGTGGTACCACCTGCACTCATTGGCGGAGGAGCGCTGCTCGAGCTTGACGACCGGCAACGGAATGTTCTCGCCTGTGCCGTCCTCGGTGATGCGACGCTCGGCCACCCGCCCGTCGACGGCCCACAGGTCGTGACGGCACTTGGAGCCGAGATAGGGCGTGAGGCGCCTTGGGCCGCACGTGCCGTGCTGTTTGTTGACCACCAGCCTGCCCTGGCGGGCGATCTCGTCACGATGGATCCCACGGAAAGCGCCGTCCCAGACCGTACCGAGCGCGCCACGGGCTTCCCGGAACAACTCCTTGAGACCGTCAAGGGCCAGCCGGGCCTCTCCACCCTCTTGGCCGGCCGGCTGATGGCGCGCTTCGAGGATGACGCGGTCGCGGTAGTCGTCGCCGCGCGCAGAGAACAGGACGAACTTGGGACCCCACACCATCGTCTTGTCCCCGCTCTCCGCGTGCAGGCCGGAGCCAGGATCGAAGCGGTGGCGTTTGATTTCGCCGGTGGTGGTGTCGACCGTCTCGGCGGCAGTGGCCGCCGTGGGTGCCTTGACCACCGTGCCGTCACCGATGATGAGCTGCTGTCTCATCGGATTGGACCAATTCTTGGGGCCACCAGGGTCAAGGAGGCCTTGGGCCTCTGCCTGCCGCACGGCCAAGGCCCGATGTGCCTCCAGGAGGTCGGCCAGGCGGGGCAACAGCAGCCGCGTACGGTTGTAGAGCCAGTGATGCCTGGTGGGGCCGCAAGCCGGCAACGCATCGGCCTCCTGTCTTCCGAGGTTGGCGGCGACACCCTCACGGACGCGACCCCAGGTCTCGCCGCATTGCAGGTGTGCCGCGGTGCTCCGCGCCGAGCCGAACACCATGGTCAGGGCGTTGAAGATCACGTAGACATAGGGCGGGTAGTGGCCGGGGCGTCCAACACTTCCAGTGGCGTGCGGGGGGATGAGGCGGGCAAGTTCGTAAACGGTGGGGTGAGCGGCGACGGCTTCGATCCAGTCATCGCGAGTGACCGCGTCCTTGTCCCTTGAGCTCTTGCGCGGCGAGCGCTCCCCCTTGGGAATGGCCTCTCCGAAGATGTCCATGGGCACGCCTCAGCCACCCCCGTCACGCCAGCGGTGGCCGATGACCGCTGCAGTACGGTCGAGGGACCAGCAGGCGGGTCGCGTCCTCGATGCGGCCGCTGGCCGTGAATGCAGTCAGGCCGGCATACGCCGTGACGGATGCGGGCTTGAGGTCGCTCTCGCGCCCCAATCCTGCCCGCACAAGGACATCCCGCAGGGCCACACAGGCCCGCGCTTGGCGTTGAGCGTCACTGCCGTGACGGCTGGTGGCGAGCGGCTGCGCGCCCCAGGACGCCGGGTGCCGTTCAGCCAGTTGGTGAATGCGCAGAACGAGGATGCTCTTGCTCCAGGCATCGAGGGCGCACCAACGTTCGTCGGTCTTGCTGGACCCGTGAACCCGTACTCGATTGGCCGCCAGATCAAGGTCTGTTCCGCAGATATGGCCGATCTCACCGGTGTTGGCTCCCGCCAACGCCAGTGCAGCCACGGCGGCATGCCTGGTGCGGTCAGCTGTCGACTCTGCGAAGAGGCGGCAGCAGGCGGCCTCCTCTGCGGTGAGCGGTCTCGCTGATTGCCCGGTGCGGGGAGGCAGCTCGATACTCCAGGTCGGATCGTTGTCGACCAGCCCGAGCTGACGGGCGCCTCGGAAGAACATCCGAAGGACGGAACGGCGAAGGTGCCTGGTGGACAGGGAAACGTCATCGATCCGTCCATGGCGAGTCCTGCCCCGAGCATGGATGAAGTCGCCTGCGAGGCCTTCGGAAACCTGCCCGACGAGCTCTACACCGTTCGCTGCTGCATAGCGGCTGAACCGGCCGATCAGCAACCCGAACTTGTCCAGGGACTGAACGGACAGCGCACCGCGCTCCATGTCGAGATGCCATGCGGCGAGGACGTCACCCACAGCGTCCGACAGGGCCACGCTCTCAGCCATGCCAACTACCCACCGACGTGGCGGCGATGACACGCGGCGACATCTGCCCGAAAGCGAGGGACATGGCTGCTCTTCCACATAGAGTGCGGTGCATACTTGCACCATCGTGGAAGTCGTAACGCGACTCGGCAACCGGAAGGGATTGGAGCCGTGGGTACATGGGATGATCTCGGCATGCCCCGAAGCAGCAACGACCAAGTCCCGAAGGAGTACGTCAGCTCCGGGACATGGCCACGCGCGGAGCTTCGGGAAGACGCGCCGGCCAGCGCCCATTACTCGCAGGCTCTTGCTCGGAACCTTGAGGCGGCACTCCACGCCTCCGGGCACAGCCTGCGAACTCTGGCCGACGAGGCAGGCCTCACGCACACCACGATCGGACGCGTACTGCGCGGCGAGGTGCTTCCTGACCTGGGGACGCTCGCCCGACTCGAGGTCGTCTTCGACATCGAGCTGTGGCCCGGACTGGCCAGCCTGCCACAACGAACCACCCAATCGAGTGAATCCGCTATCGGCTAGCCATGGAAAACAGCAGGAAACCGCCACCGAGGCGGTGAGGCGTCCGCTAGAGAACTGGCATCATGTTCGTCACGTGGATGGCGAGGGACTTGAACCCTCCGATGCAAAGGTTTCCAGAGGCCTGCTCGGGACCAGCCGCCACCCATTGGAGCGCCCGAAGAGTTACGAAATCCTCGAAGATTCGACCCCTTCGGGCGCTCCAGCTTTAGGCCACAGCTTCGGCCGCCTGCACTCGCATGACCTTGCACATCGCAATCATGATGTCGGAGAACTCCTTCGGGTCGAACAGTGCGATATCTGCAGGCGTCAACCGAATATCCACACTGACGGCGTACGAGACTTCGTCAGCAGTCGATGCTGAGGCACGGCGCTGCTGCCGATCCTCGGACTTCGCCTGCGGAGGCACCTTTCCTTCAGTTCCGGCGGTGTTCATCGGCTCCTCGTTCGGGGATTCTCGAGCCGGCAACGGCAGGACGATCCGACCCTTCTCGTCTCGTTGCACGAGGTTCGCGATAATCATCCATTCGACCAGGTAGGCCAGGGCCACCGCACTGTTCTTGTTCGTGTCCACACCGGCCGCCAGGCGGAGCCGTTCGGTGAGGTCCTCGACGGGTCGCGGCCCCGACGTGAGGAGCGATCGCGCCTCCGTGGCGAACCACATACGCCCGAGGATCTCGCCGAGCGCTTCGCGGGCTGGCTGGCGGTCTCCACCCTGCCTCCACAGGCGACAGAACCGAAGCAGTCCAGTGGTCGGGGCATACTTTCCGCCGTCTGCGGCCATCATCAGATCGCAAGAGATCATGAAACGAGGCACCATGGCTGCATGCTGCCGGCTCATACCGACCCGGTCGGCGGCATTCTCGATCTTGACGGGCTCGATATTCTCGCCACTGAGGTCCACAACGGCGTTCGCCAGCTTGATCGCGTTCGGCGGGTGCACACGTGCGGTTGGAAGCACCTGCTTCGTCGCACGCATACCTTCAGATGCGCCGGCCATACGAATCTCCCCAAAAGGTCTGAGCGGGCGTCGCAGCGATCACGCTAGAGGCAGCAAAGTCGCGGTCGCAAGCCTCGCCAAGGCCGCCCCCAAGCACCGGGCATCCGCTCGCGCGCTCACGTAGCACGTGGCCGCATGCATCCTTGTGTCGCATATCGGGCGGGATGACCCCATGCGACACAAGGAAGCATGCGGGAAATCAGCGCACAGTCAGCAACCGGGCGGCGGCTCGCGGCACCTCGGAGGCAATGATGGACGCCATCCTGTCTCGCGAAAAACGGTGCTGAAAGTTCCCTCTCAAGGGTGATTCCGACATCTCGATCAGGTTCGAACTTTGCCGATCGAGCATCAGGTCATCCAGTCCAGTACCGCAGAAGCAGGAGCCTGGCCCACACGCCCAGGCGACGTGGGGGCACCGAACGCCTCTATCTGGAGTACAGGGGCAAGTACATCAAGGGCGATCAGGCCGCGAGGCCCGATGGCCTTGCCGCATCTACGAAGGGACACGCGGCAGATCGGCCGCGCTTGCTGCAGCCCCGCCGACCACAACTGCGTCCTGCGAGCAACGGCAGATGGCACCCGCACGTCGGTCCCATGACGCTCGCAGGAATCGGGGCGACGCGCTTGTCCTCATCGAGCCTGCCCGATACTCCGAAGAGCCGCGTGAGCAGAAAGCCACGGGCCTCTGCGGTCCGACTTCGTCAGGTCAGCGGCACAGCCGTAATGCGGTCGCCTGTACTGGTCAGCCGCGCGTCCTTGAACATCTGAGCAATGTCCGCCTCCAGCGCGGAACGGATGTCGGCTCCCAGGCGCCCCCAGCCGAAGAAGTCGCAAGTTGCCCGGACAAGCTCCTCCCGGCTCATGCCCGGGCACTCCGAAGCGAGCTCGTAGAGAGCAAGCCTGCGCTCGGCCGACGGCACGTGCAGCACCTTGCGGGGCCCGTACGCGTCAGGCGTGCGGGCCAGCAGAGGGGCGTCTCCCGCAGGGCCGTAGACCCCCGACTCGATCTTCCTGGCGCTACCGGCACGCACCAGGCCGGCCAGCACGGCCTGGATGTTGTCGCGGATCCGACTGCCGGAGCGGGCCACACCCCAGGCTTCACGTGCGCGGAGAATCAGGAGGTCCTCGTGGATGGGGCCCTCGGTCTTCAGGACGGCGGACAGGAGTCGACGCAGTTCGGGCCGCGCTTCCACGGTGTGCATGTCGTACCTGGGGAAGGCCTGGACCTGCGCCGTACGGTACGGCACCGCCCACGTTCGTGCGTGGTCGGCGTCGACGGCTACCCGCTCCGGCTCACCGTGCGGGCCGTCTACGTTCTGGTCCGGCTGACGCCCCACGCCGGGTGCCGCTGCCGGAGCGGGCGCTGGGGTGGGTGTCATCGCACCGGGTGACTTGGCAACAGCTGCCTCAACGGCGGCCCGCAGGCGACTCTGCGCTCCGACGCGGTCGCGGTACCAGTCCGTCCCCCAGATCCGGTACAGCTTCCATCCGAGGCCCGCAAGAACCTCTTCACGGAGCCGGTCACGATCGCGCGCGACCTTCGAGGAGTGGTACATGGCCCCGTCGCACTCGATGCCGAGAGCGTAGGAGCCGAGTGCGTCCGGGTGTCTCAGACCGAGGTCGATGCGGTATCCGGCCACGCCCACCTGCGGCTGGACCTGGTATCCCCAATCCTCAAGTACTTCCAGCACCGACTCCTCGAACGGGCTTTCCGGCTCTGCCTGGTCCTGAACGACCTGTTGGGTGAGGACGGCTGGGCCGTGCTGCGCGTACTGGAGGTAGCGTTTGAGATGCTGGACGCTCTCGTTGTCGCTGTCGCCGAGCTCGTCCCCGGTGAAGGAAGCAACGAGTTCCATGCGGTAGCGGGCGCGAGTGACGGCAACGTTGAGGCGACGCCAACCGCCCGGCCGGTTGATGGGACCGAAGTTCAGTGACCTCCTGCCGTACTGGTCCGGCCCATAGCCGACCGACATGATCATGACGTCGCGCTCGTCGCCCTGGACCGACTCCAGGTTCTTGACGAAGAATCCGTCGAGTCGGTCCTCGGTGAAGTAGCGGTCCAGGTCTGGGCGTGCCTGGCGGGCCTGCTCGACCGTGAGCTCGATGGCGGACGCCTGCGCCTGCGAGAGAGCGACGACGCCCAGGCTCTGGCCGGGGCGGGTGTCGAAGTGGTGCAGGACGCGTTGTGCGACCAGTTCTGCCTCGACCACGTTGTCTGCGCGCCCGCCGCGGTCATAGACGCCATTGGCCCGGAAGAACTCGACGCCGACGTGATTGCCGGACTCATGGGCTCCGGGGAAGGTGACCATCGAGTTGCCGTAGAACGACCGGTTGCTGAAGGTGATCAGGTCCTCGTGACGGCTGCGGTAGTGCCAGCGAAGGTCCAGCGTGCGCATTGCTCCGGCACGGCAGGCGTGGAGCAGCGACTCGAAGCTGTCGGGGAGGTCCTCGTCCCACTCGTCGGAGTCGTCTCCGACCGCGGAGTCGAAGAACGATGTAGGCGGGAGCTGCTTCTCGTCTCCCGCGACGATCAGGGCCGCACCCCTGTAGATGCAGTTCGCCGCATCACTTGGCCGGACCTGTGATGCCTCGTCGAAGATGACGACGTCGAACTGATAGTCCGCTGGTACGAACTGGCTGACAGTTAGCGGGCTCATCATGAAGCAGGGTTTGACCAGTCGCACCACCTCACCGGTCCGGGACAGCAGGTCTCGGACCGGCATGTGGCGGCTCTTCAGCTCAGCCTGTTTGGCAATTACTGCTGCAGCACCACCGGCGAAGTTCCGAGGCCGGCGGCTGTTGACCGCCCCGATGACCGCACCTCTGGCTGCAGCTACCAGCCGGCGGTCCGCCTCCCGGAAGTCCTCGGTCCTCGCGTCCAGGTCGGTCGAGCGGCTGACCCGCAGCCGGGGATCCGCATCGAGGACAGCGTTAGCCCAAGCTCGCAGCAGCGCGCTTTCGACGACCGCGGGGAAGTCCGCCGCCGCAACACCCCGCTCCACGCTGCGCGGCACCAGCTCATCGATGCGCAGCGGGCGCAGCTGCTCCAAGCCGGCACTGAAGGCGCGCCATTCCTCCGCGCCCTGCGGGTCCTGGAGCAGCCGGTCGACCAAAGCACGCGCCTGCCCGAAGGTGCCCGACAGCTGGAGTGACAACTGGACGGCACGGGAGTCGGCGAAGAGCCCGATCAGCGCGCCGACCTGTTCGGTCCATCGGCGGAGTCGCCGGTCTGCGATGTCGCACCAGCCCGCGAGAGCGCCACGCACCGCACGAGCCAGCAGTGGGATCTGGGGATCGGCGTCAGCGCCGTCAGCGACCCGGGCCACCACTTGATCCGGTCGTTCGGCCGCTGCGGAGAGAGCAACGACGCGCCGGGTGGTTGCCAGGGCCTGCTGAAGCCGGTCGAAGCCGAGTGCGTCGCGTGGGGTGTAGCGGCCGAGCAGGGAGCCGTGGTCGCTGAGCAGTGCGGCGGCCTTGGCTGTGGCCTGCTGCCAGGCAAGCGCGTCACCGAGTCGGCGGGGCAGGTCCTTGTGCCAGGCACCGGTCTTGGTCAGGGCGGCCACAGCAGCCCGGTCGGCCTTGTACTGGCCGGAGAAGCGGACCAGCAGACCGTGGTGCTGCTCGGCGAACCGCTGTACCAGAGCATCCAGGTCGTCGGCCTTGAGCACCTGGTCACCGAATACGTCGGCTGCCCGCTCCGCCGCCAGCCGCTCCGTGGTGACGGCTTCGGCCAGTTCGGCCGTCGCCGCCTCCGCACGCGCCAACGTCCCCGCATCCAGCCAGGCGGCGAGTGGCCGGTGATCGGCCCCGGCCAGGTCGGCGAGTTCCAGCATGCTGAAGGCCGCTGCTGCGGTCGTGGGCTTGGGCATACCGAAGGCATCGGCCAGTTCGGCGAGCATGGTCGACGGATCGTCCGGCAGCGAGGTATGGGCCGGGGCGGCAGCTGTGGGCAGCCCTACGCGAAGCGTCTGGATCAGTGCCGTGAGCTCCCGGGCGGTGCTCGGTTCGCTCGCGGACTCGGCGAGGGGACGCCGTCGGCATGCCGCCTCGACCTGTTCCAGCGCGTCGTCCGCCTGTGCCAGCACGTCAAGCGGCGACGCTCCGATCAAGTGCCGCCACAGGAAGTCCTCGCCCTCGACGGCCGGGCGCCAGGCGCGGCTGATCGACTCTGCCGCGCCAAGCATCTGCTGCAGCATGGAGGCGGAGAGCTCCCGGCTGATCCGAGCTCCGTCGAGACGCATTCCCGGCTGCCCGGCGTCCCCCCGCTCGAGCATGACCAGGCGGCCGAGGACGTCGTGCAACGTGCGTCCCAGGGGTTCGCGGCGTTCGTTCATCGCGGCCGCGTAGGCGGACAGGGCCTCACGGAGTTCGCGGGCCTTGTCGAGTTCGTGTGCGGCGGCGCCGTTGGCGCGTACCTCGGTCCTCAGCACCCGGCCCAGCTCGGTCGCCACGGCCTTCTTGGACGTGTCGCCGCTGTGCAGGGCGAGGACGAAGTCTGCGAGGCCGACGTCCCGCAGACGGT
The DNA here is from genome assembly GCF_025655475.1 of Kitasatospora sp. DSM 101779. GTDB lineage: Bacteria > Actinomycetota > Actinomycetes > Streptomycetales > Streptomycetaceae > Kitasatospora. Next base: position 3,675,918 of record NZ_JAHTIK010000001.1, read on the forward strand.
TGCGCACCACGTCGAGGGCGGCTGCCTTCTCGCTGACGAACAGCACGGTACGACCGGCGTGGATCAGGGCGGCGATCAGGTTGGTGATCGTCTGGCTCTTACCCGTTCCCGGAGGTCCACTGACGACGAAGGAGCGGCCGTCGAGGGCAGCCGCGATGCACTGCCGCTGGGAGGCGTCCGCGTCCAGCACGAGGGGAGTGCGCTCGGGCGGCTGAACATCGTCGATCCGGTCCAGACTGGGCGGGTCGAAGCCGACAAGATCACCGGGAAGCCCGGCGTCCGGTCCCAGGGCGACCGCCCGGACCAGCGGGTGGGCGAGGATCCGCTCCTCGTTCTGCTGCAGGTCGTGGTACATCGCCTCCTTGTGGGAGGCGAACAGGCTGAGGACGACCCGCTCGTTCACCGTCCAGCCCTGTCGGCCGATAGCGATACGCCGAGCCGCCGCGAGCACCGCGCTGAGATCGGAGACGTCGGCCTTTCCGACGGCAGTCCAATCCACTCCCATACGGGCGAGCTTGACGGCGAGTGCGGGGTTGTGGACGGCGTCCTGGTCCTCGGCCGCATGAAGACGTGAGCGACCGCTCTGGTCTCGGCGAAGCTCGACGGGTACCAGTAGGAGTGGCGCCGAGGACGGCTTCTCCTGGTCATCCGATTCGCGCCAGTCGAGGATGCCCACGCCGAGCCAGAGCACCCACAGGCCGAAGTCGTTGTACATCTGCCCGGACTGGTTGCGCAGCCGGTTGACTGCACTGACCAGGCTGGCTTCGGTGGTCTTCTGCGTCACCAGACCGGCGGGCCGTCCCAAGTCCTTGGACAGCACCACACGGTCTCCGTCGGAGCTCTCCGCAGGAGACACGAAGTCCCAGCCGCGTGCCAGCCCGGCCAGCAGCGTGGAGGCGTCCGGGGACTGTATTTCGAGAGTGGCGGTGCGGGTGTGCCGGAAGTTGAGCAGCTTGTTCCGGCCGCTCAGGTCCAGCAGGGACTCGCGCCAGTCGCCCAGCACTCGCAGCAGCCTGTCCCGCCCCGGATCCCCTGAACCGGCCGCGGCGGGGGTGCTGGTCATCGGCATGTTCATCCATCCAGGAATTCGGTCGCACAGGTGCGCGGGCCTGAGCAGTCACCGTGCACGAAGTTCGATGATGATACGAGTGGTGGAGGGCGGTTTGAAGGTGCCATCCACCACCAGGGGTGCTGCAGTCAGTCCGAGGCTCGGCCGTTCAGGTCCAGGCGGATGCGGGCGAGCATTTCCGCGACCTCCAGGGCCAGCTCATCGTCGGGGCCGTAGACCATGACCAGGTCCTCGTGGAGGGGCTCCAGGAGTCGCAGGGCTTCGATGACCCGGCCCTGGGCGAGGAGGAGGACGGCGATGCCGTGGCGGAGCTCGATGGCCTCCTCGCTGACGTCGCCGTCGAGCCTGCTGACGACGTCGAGGACACCCTGGAGTTCGTGGAGGGCCTCGGTGACCTGGCCGAGTTCGGCGCGGCAGCGGGCCGCCTGGGCGCGGCATTCGCGCGCGGACGTGCCGGTGGGACCGGCGGTGCGAGCGTAGGCGACGACGAGGGCCTCGAACTCGGGCAGGGCGGCCCGGTAGTCGCCGCCGAGGAAGCGGACCGCCGCGCGCCGCCTGCGCAGGCCGAGGACGTCCCTGCTGTCGCTGCCTAGTGCGCGGGCGGCCGGTTCGATGACGGCGCCGAGCATCTCGACGGCCTGGGCGAAGCGCCCGTCGTCCAGGAGGGCGTCGGAGTGCGCGTACGCCTCCTTGATCGCAGCACGCAACTCGTCCGGGACGGGCAGCGGCTGGAGCTCGAGAGTGGTGGGGGTGCGGACGGCCGCAGGAGGTTTCTGCGCCCGGGAGCGGGGCGCGTAGGGGTGGCGGAAGAGACGAGTCGGGTCCGGAGCTCCGGGGGGGCCGGCCTCGGCCTGTGTGGGGACGGAGCCGGCCTCCGGCAGGAAGGGCAGGAGGCGATCGTAGACCTCCTGGGTGTCGGCCGGGCGGCTCTCAGACGCCTTGCGCAGGAGGTGGAGGACGAGCTTCTCCACCGGCTCGGGCACATCGCCGCGAAGCTGCCGCAGTGGGACCGGTGCGGCGGTGAGGTGCTGGTGCATCAGCGCGTACTCGTTGCCATCGAAGACCGGTCGGCCGGCGAGGAGTTCGTGCAGCACGCAGCCGAGGGCGTACAGGTCCGTCTGCGGGGTGATCCGCCCGCCGCGGACCTGCTCCGGCGACATGTACTGGTGGGTGCCGATGGGGCTCCCCGTTGCGGTGAGCTTGGTGACGTCGGTCCGCAGGATCGCCGCAATGCCGAAGTCGAGGACCTTCACCGTGCCGTCGCGGGCGACGAGGATGTTGCTCGGCTTAAGGTCGCGATGGATCACCGGCAGGTCGTGGGCGTGGGACAGCACGGTGGCGACCTGGGCGGCGACGGCTGCGGCCCAGCTGACGGGCAGCGGGCGGTCGGGCTGGAGGTAGGCGGAGAGCGGTACGCCGTCGACAAGTTCCATCACCAGGAACAGCCGCTCGTAGCTATGGTCCAGCACCGCGTCGTAGACCTGGGGCACGCCGGGGTGCTGGATGCGTGCGGTGATGCGCGCCTCCCGCTGGAACCGCTTGGCCAGTTCCTCAGCCAGCTGCGGCGAGGTGACCGCCGCCTGCCGGATCAGCTTCACGGCGACGGGTCGGTCGAGCACGACGTCGTAGCCGCGCCAGACGTCGCCCATGCCGCCGTGGTTGAGCTCGTCCAGGAGTTCGTAGCGATCAGAGATCACGGTCGCCGGCACGCGGCTCCCCCGTTTCTGCGTGCGTGGTCGATGGCTGCGGGGTTGTGCGGGATGTGCGGTCGGACCGGCTGCGGACCCGGGTGCGCGGGTGTGCCGGGACGCGCACCCAGTGTGACGGGTGTAGCGATCACCGGTCCAGGCTCTTGAGTGCACGCCCGGCACGGTAAGCAGATCGTTATGGGCCGCCTACCATGCCGGACCGTGGCGCCGCCGCTGTCAGGCCGCGTCGTCCACGCCCTCCTCGCGCCTGATCATGCGCCAGGCGGCGCGGCGGGCGCTGCGGTTGAGACTGGACTGGAAGCCCTTGTCCGGGGCGAAGTACCGCTTGCCGAGGTCGGTGACGATGCCAACGTAGTCCTCGACCTTGTCGGCGAAGACCCGGTCGAAGACCTTGCCGAAGTTGTCCTCGTCGTTGACGACGGCGGCCTGGCGGACCTCGGTCTCCGCGAGGGTCGCGTTGAAGGCGGGCAGCAGGTCCTGCTCGGTGAAGTCCGTCCCAAACTTGTCGTTGAACTTCGCGATGAGCTCGGACAGCAGGGACTTCTCCTGCTCCTTCGTGCCGCCCACGCCCTCCCCGACGTTCCGGATCAGGGCCGGCTCCTCGGTGGTCAGGCCCACGTCGTACTCGCCGGTCTTCTCCACCCGCAGGTGGCTGAGGTCGACCTCCCCGATGTCGACACCGCCGTCGGCCCGGCGCGGCAGCCGGTTGAGCAGGTACCGCCCGTACAGGTGGAGCCGCTCAAGGTCGGGGTCGGTGTACGGGACGATCTGCGCCAGGAAGCCGTACTTGCGCACGTAGTCGTGCAGGTTCGCGCGGAAGTCCTCGGCGGTCTTCTGGTCGTCCTCGTCCTCGCTGTTCAGCAGCGCCTCGAAGCGGACCACCGCCGGGGCGAGCAGCCGGTACAGCTCCGCGTGCAGCTTCTCCCACTTCGCCACCGACCCGCCGGCCTTCTCCTGCGCCGCGAAGTAGGCCTCGGCGAACTCGTCCATCTCCTTCGCCGTGAGGATCGGCGCGGCCATGACCCGGCTCTGCGCCTCGTAGAGCAGGTTCGGGTCGGACGGGAACGTCCGCGCCTCCAGGAAGTACGGACGGAAGGCGGCCTGGATGTCCTCGGCCTCGTTGACGAAGTCGATGACGGCGAGGTCCCCCTGCGCCTTGCGCTCGGCGGTACGGTTCAGCCGCGACAGCGTCTGCACGGCGGAGATGCCGGTCAGCGTCTTGTTGACGTACATGGTCGTCAGCAGCGGCTGGTCGAAGCCCGTCTGGTACTTCTCCGCCACGACCAGGATCCGGTACTCCTGCTTGCCCGGACCGCCGGCGCGGACGGCCTTGTCGTCGGCACGGGTGTAGGCGAACGCCTTCGGCAGCGCACCCTCGGACAGCCCGTCGTTCTCCTTGGGCTCGGTCGTCTCCTCGCCCTCGAAGGTGAGCGAACCGGAGAACGCCACCAGCACACCGACGTCCGGGTACTTGGCGTCGTAGCCGCGGTCCTTGATGTAACTCTTGATCGCACGGGCCGTCTGCACGGCGGACTGGCGGGACGCCGTCACCACCATCGCCTTCGCCCGGCCCCCGAGCCGGCCCCGGGTGTGCGTGAGGAAGTGCTCCACGATCACCTGCGCGTGCTGCGCCACGGTGTAGTCGTGGGTGAGTGCGTACCGGGCGAGCAGCGGGTTGGCCTTCTTCGGGTCGACCTCGCGCTCGTCGGGGTTCTTGTTGACCAGCTTCCAGTAGGTGTCGTACGTGACGTAGTTGCGCAGCGGGTCGAGGATGAAGCCCTCCTCGATCGCCTGCCGCATCGAGTAGGTGTGGAAGGGCCGGTACTTGGCCTCGCCGTCGACGTCCTGGAGCGTGCCGAACAGCTCCAGGGTCTTCGCCTTGGGCGTGGCCGTGAACGCGAAGTAGGAGAGGTTCGCGGCGCGGGAGCGCTGCGAGGCCTTGTGCTTGAGGCGCTCCTGCAGGGTGGCGGGGGTGTCGTCGGTGGCGGCCTCGGTGGCACCCACGTCGTCGGAGTCCGAGTCGAGACCGAGGTCCCGGAGGGCGGCCCTGACGGCGGTGGCAGCGTCGCCCGACTGGGAGGAGTGGGCCTCGTCCACGACGATCGCGAAGTTGTGGCCCTGGATCTCGGTCGGGTTCTGCTGGACGTAGTTGAGCAGGGCCGGGAACGAGTGGAGCGTGACGGTGACGATCTTCCCGGTCTCGCGGGAGAGCGCCCGCGCCAGCTGCGCCCCCTTCGCGCCCTGGTTCTCGTCGATCTTCACCACCAGGCCGGCGGTCTGCTCGAAGCTGCCGACGGTCTCCCGAAGCTGGGCGTCCAGGTTGCGGCGGTCGGTGATGACGATGACCTTGTCGAACACTGGCACGCCCGGCTTGAGGCCGGCCGCGAGGGCGTCCGGATCAAGATCCGCCGGATCAGTGGGCGTGTGCAGGTCGCTCAGCCGGTGGGCGAGCCAGCCGATGGTGTTCGACTTGCCCGACCCGGCAGAGGCCATGACCAGGTAGTTGTGGCCCGCGCCGTGGACGGCCGCGTGGGCGGTGAGCTTCCGGACCACGTCCCACTGATGGAAGCGTGGGAAGATCAGCTTCTGGGTGCTGCCACCGCCCGGCGTCTTCTCCTTGTGCAGATGGACGAACCGCTCCAGGAGATCGAGCCAGTTGTCCCGCTGCCAGACCTGCTCCCACAGGTAGGAGGTGGCATAGGTGCCGGGGATGGTGGGGACGGGGTTGCCCTTGCCACCGGGCTCGCCCGGGCCCTCGGAGCCGGCGTTGAACGGGAGGAAGTGCGTCTTCAGCCCGCGCAGGCTGGTCGCGACGAACACCAGGTCGGGGTCGACGGCGAAGTTCGCGACGACACGGCTGGTGAAGATCAGCTCGCTGGGGTCGCGCTTGGTCCGGTACTGGTCCTTCGCCTTCTCTACACCCTGGCCGGTCAGCGGATTCTTCAACTCGGCGGTGGCGACCGGGATGCCGTTGAGGAAGAGCGCCAGGTCAAGCCGGTTGCCCCGATCGGCCTGCTTGGTCGCGTACTCCAGCTCACGGACGACGGTGAGACGGTTGGCCCGGTAACCGTCAAGGACAGAGTCGTCCTCAACCAGGTTGGGGCGGAAGTACGCGACCCGCAGGAGGACGCTGCGGTCCTTCACACCCTCGCGCAGCACCTTAAGCAGCCCGTCGGAGGCGATCGCCTGCCCGAGGCGCTTCGCGAACCCGCGCTGCGCCTCGGCTTGGTCGCCGGCGTACTGAGTGGTGACCAGCTCCTCCCACTCGTCGCCCTGGGTCTTGCCGATGAAGCCGAACAACTCGTTGGTGTCCAGCCCGAGCTCGGCCCGGTAGTCCTCCGGCCGGGCCTCACGCCACCCGCGCTCGGTCATCGCGGCGACGATGGCCGCGCCGAAGGCGGCCTCGGTGTGGATCGGGGGCATGGCGGTTACTCCGTAACTCCTCGACCGGATGCGGTGGACACGTCGAACTGGCCGGTGACGGCGGCGGTGATGAGTGCCTGACGGCGCTCGGCCAGGAGGGCGCGCTGAGAGTCAATGGCGCGCCGCAGAACTTCAATTACCTTGCGCTTGCTGGCGATCCGCTCAACAACGAGACGCTGCTCGGCAATGCTTACGACGGGAACCGGCCACGCCTTTACCTCTTCGAAGCGGATATTTGCCATCGACTGCGATGCACCGTTTGAGCTTGCTGCGCATAGAGCCCTGATACGGCTTCCACGAGCAAGTTCCGCCACAAACCCAGGCAGCACACCTCTGGTAAGGCGCACACGGAAGATTTTGTCCGAAAGAAGCAACTTTGATCGCACAGCAGGGACCACTGCGGTAGATCCAACGAGTTGCGGCGTGTTGGCTCGCGTGATTAGCAAATCACCTTCTCGCACCTCACTTCTGACCATCGGGTCAACCCCGGAAGGCAGCCGCTTATTTTCGCCAGGGAAGAAGGAGCCCGGCCGAAGGCAACTGACCTTGAGTACCCCCCACTCATCTTCTCCTGCAGGGACGGCCTCACACTGTGGGCTTGCGCCCTGATCAACGGACCAGACGAAACGACGCAAGGGCGCTACCGCGCTAGTAGCCAGGAGGCCATCGATCTCCAGATCGAGAAGTGCCGATTCACGCTCCTCCAACTTCTCCATGACGTCCTGTCGCGCCGCCAGAAGTTGACCGATGCGCATCGTCTCGGCGTCAAGGAATTCGACAATGCGACGTTGCTCTTCCAGCGCCGGGACAGCTACCTGTAGGTGCGTAATCTCCTCCGGCGCAACACGCTGATGACTGCGCGTGACCGACTGGACCCGTGAATCCAATTCCTGTCGCACAAACTCCGATTGGAGCAGGTAGAGCAAATACCGCGACTCAACGCCATCACGAACACGCAAGCCAACGAATTCAGTCGATGAAACCATCGGCACGGTTGAGCTCTCAACGATGAGCGCACGACTCTTGCGCGGGTTAAGCTTGCTGATTAGCACCTCGCCGCCACGCAGTTTAAGCTTGGCCGACTTGATTGATTCAGCCTTTTCGACTTGGCCAGTTCCTGTTGCGTCTACAGAAGGGATGCTGTAATGCATAACTTCTTCGCCAAGGTCAGACGGCTCTACAACTTCACGGCTTTCTGTCACGAGGTGCCAGAGCGGAAGCGTTGTCCATACCGAAGTCATTCAGCGACCTCCCCCAGCAGCATCTGGATCTCGGCTTCCAAGGACTTCAGTTCTGCGTCGATCTCCGCGAGCGGCCTGGGAGGCTGGTAGACGTAGAAGTACCTAGTCAACGGGATCTCGTACCCGATCTTGGTCTTGCTGTGGTCGATCCACGCGTCCGGCACGTAGGGCAGCACCTCACGCTTGAGGTACTTGTCAACGTCCTCCCCAAGAGGCACGTTCTCGTAGTCCCGCAGGTCCGAGTCCGGCTCCGGCGTTCCCTTCACCGTCTGCACCTCGCCGTCCGCGTCCCGGACACCGATCGCGTCTCGCACGGACTTCACAAACGGCGCCCCCGTCGGCCAGAGCAGACCCGCTGCCACGACCGCATCCTTGAGTGCGACGAACGCCTCGGACTTGGTCGGCCAGCTTTGGCCGACCAACGCCCGCACTGCCGCGACGAACTCCCCCGCATGGTCCAGCTTCAGGACGGCCCTGGCCTCGGCCAGCGCCGCCAGCGTCTCCTCCGTCACCTCGAACCGGAGCTTCAACGGCCGCTCGACGGTGATGCGCTGGTAGCCGAAGTCCTCGTTCTTGAAGACCTTGACCTTGCCGTGCAGCAGGTGCTCCGGGTCGCCAGCGACCTGCAGGGCCTCCCCGTACAGCCGGGTGATCTCGCGGATCTGCTGCTCGCTCAGCTCCTTGCGCTTGTCGCCCAGCGACTTCCGCATCTTCACCCAGTAGTCCCGGGCGTCCAGGAGAACAACCTTGCCCTTGTGATCAGCCGTCTTGCGGTTGGTCAGGATCCAGAAGTACGTGGAGATGCCAGTGTTGTAGAAGAGCTGGTCAGGCAGGGCGACGATCGCCTCCAGCCAGTCATTCTCCAGGATCCACCGACGGATGTTCGACTCACCCGACTCGGCCGCGCCCGTGAAGAGCGGGGAGCCGTTGAAGACGATGGCAACCCGGGAGCCGCCGCCCCCGTTGACGTCGACCGGCTTCATCTTCGAGAGCATGTGCTGCAGGAAGAGCAGCGAGCCGTCGTTGATCCGCGGCAGGCCGGCGCCGAACCGGCCGGAGTGGCCGAGAGTCTCGTACTCGTGCTCAACCTCGTCCTTGACCTTCTTCCACTCCACGCCGAACGGCGGGTTGGCGAGCAAGTAATCGAACTTCTCGCGCTTGTGGCCGTCGTCGCTGAAGGAGTTGCCGAAGGCGATGTTGTCCGGGTCTTGGCCCTTGATCATCAGGTCGGACCGACAGATTGCCCAGGACTCGGGGTTGAGCTCCTGCCCGTAGACCTCCACCTTGGCGCCCGGGTTGAGCGCGGCGATGTGGTCCTCCGCAGCGCTGAGCATGCCACCGGTACCGCAGGCCGGGTCGAGTACCGTACGCACCACGCCGGGCAGACTCAGGGCGTCCGCGTCGGGCCCCACCAGCAGGTTGACCATCAGGTTGATGACCTCGCGCGGGGTGAAGTGCTCACCCGCGGTCTCGTTCGACTGCTCGGCGAAGCGCCGGATGAGCTCCTCGAAGATGTAGCCCATGTTGTGGTTGGACACGATCTCGGGACGCAGGTCGAGGTCGGTGAACCGGCCGATGACCTGGTAGAGCAGCTTGGCAGCATCCAGCTTGCGGATCTGCTGGTTGAACTCGTACTTCTCCAGGACCTCGCGGGCGTTGTCCGAGAACCCAGCCACGTAGAGCTGCAGGTTCTTGGCGGCGTTCTGCGGGTCACCCGCGATCTTCCGCAGGGTGAGGGAGGTCCTGTTGTAAAAGGAGTGACCGGAGGCCTTGCGCAGGAAGCGGTCCTCGTCCAGCTCCTGGCCGGCGAGCTGGGCCACCTTCTCGGCAACCTTCTCGCGGGTCGGCTCCAGCACGCACTCCAGCCGTCGCAGGACGGTGAAGGGCAGGATCACCTTGCCGTAGTCGGCCTGCTTGTAGTCACCACGCAGAAGGTCAGCGACGGACCATGCGTGGTTCGCCAGCTCCGTGTGCTTGCTGCTGTTCAAAGGGTTTCCCCGGTTTCCTCTCGGGCCGTCCACCCACTGAACGGGCGGAGCGTATGCAGTCTGGTCGATGTGGCGTGCCAGTTGAGGCGGTTCAGCCGGATTGGCGCTGGTCGCCGGATGCCGGTGGTAGGAGCGCACCTGCGGTGAGGCCTGCGGTCACCGCGTCTGCGGCCTCCGCAGCCAGGGCAGCCGCTTGATGGGCGGTGGCGCGCAGCTGGTAGGCGCTGCGGAAGGCGTCGCCGTAGCGACGTTGCTCCGCCAATGGCATGAGGGGAACGCGCAGCCGCAAGGGATTGACCTGGACCGTGGTGGTACCGGTCGACGCGGCAGTGATGTTGGCGGCTGCACCGAGGAATCCAGCGAGGAACCAAGGGTCGACGCGTGACGAGTCCGGGCGGAGCAGGTGCAGGGCGGCACCCAGAAGTGCACCGGCGTCCTTTTCGTCTGCAACCCGAGTCATCGACCCCACGCCACTCCCGCCGGCGACCGCGCGCATCAGCACGTCTCCTTCGATGATCGTCTGAGTGGTGTCCGGATGGGCGTCCCTGATGGTCCCTGAGGGCGCGATGCCGTCTTGAACGTCACGTGCTGTCAGCACTGGCCGGTGTTCGGTGCTCCCGTCCCCGATGCCACCTCCACTCTTGGAGTCTCGTCCGCCGCTCGGCGCCGCCGCCCGGATCACTGCCAGGGCAGCACCACGAGTGAGATCGGCAACGGTCGCGGTACGCCATTCAAGCGGCGACGTACCGGCCGTGTCCCACTCCCCCTTGCCACTGAACGCGACCAGTTCGTCCAGCTGCGAGCTCAGTTGGTTGTGCAGATCGGTGATTCTGCGGGCGAGCACCGCCGGGTCGACATCAGCTGCGGCCGCGCGGACCTGCCGACCTGGCGTGAGGTCGACGATGTCGTCGAGGAGGTCAACTACCGGAACGGCTCGAGCCAGACCCGTCTCATCGGCAAAGCTTTCCGGCTGTTCGCGGTACGCGTTCCACTGTGTCAGCACGCGGTCCGCAAGACCGATCCAGTCGAAGGTGGCGCTCCCCCGCGAGCTGCTCCGCGTGGGAGCGCCCGCACGTCTGGCGTCTGCAGCCTCACCGTCTCCGTCGACGAAGAGCACGGAGGTGCGCTCGGCAGATCCAGGCTCGGGTCGCTGCAGTATCCAGATGTGCAGGGCAATGTGCAGCGGGTAGGCGACGCGGCCCGGCAGGGAGACGACTGCGCGCACGGCCCCGCTGCGGACGAGTTCGGCACGAATGCGGCGGGCGGAGGTCCGGAAGGCGAGGGCCGGCGGCAGCAGCATGACGACGTATCCGCCGGGCTCAACATGCGCCAGTGCGTGCTGAACCCAGGCCAGCTCAGACTCGGAGCGTGAGGGGATGCCGTAGGCCCACCTGGGGTCGTAGGCGAGTTCGTCGTGGCCCCAGTCTCGGTCGCCGAAGGGCGGGTTGCACAGCACGGCATCGACCGTCAGGCCGGGAAAGGCGTCGGCGCGCAGGCTGTCGCCGGTGGCGATCATGACCTTGCCCCCCATGGACGGGGCGGGATCGTCGAGTTCGAGGGCCACCGCAGCCCGCTGTGCCTGGACCGCGAGGGTGTCCTGGCCGTACAGCTCACGTGCGCCGCGCCTACGGGCAGCGGCCAGGAGCGTGCCACTGCCACAGGCGGGATCGAGCACGCGCACCACGGTCTCGGGCAGCAGTCCCGCCATGAGGTCGGCAAGGCCCTCGGGGGTGCGGTAGGTACCGCTGGCCGCACCCTCGTCGAGTTCGCGCTCCGCCAGGACGTTCAGCGCGGCCTGCGCACCTGCGCCGCGTACACACGCGAGCAGCGCGCGGATCACGCCGGCGTCCTCGGTCTCGTACCGCACGGCCCGGACCTCAGGTGCCGACCCGCCGGTCACGAGGTCATCCGCAACTGAGGCAAGTCGGTCGTCGGGCAACTCCAAGAGGCGGCCCCGCTCCTGCTCCGGGAGCCTCGCCGCGCCTGCCACCAGTGGGAAGAAGCGGGTGGTATCCGTGCCCGTCCCGAGGAGCCGCAGCGCCGTCCGCAGGTCCTCCTCCGGCGATGCGGCAGAGGTGTGCCCACGGTCGCGGAGCCACTCCTGGACGGTGCCCAGGTCGTAGAGCGGGCTGCTCTCGGTCCCGCCGCTGGGGGCGGGGAAGTCGGCGTGGCGCCGCCGCCAGTTGCTGACGGTGGCACGGGTGACCCCGGCGATGCGGGAGATCTCAGCAGCCGTCACCTGCGCGGACGGCTGCGTTGCTGACTGTTGCGGCATGGAAGTCCCGCCCCTCTCGGAAGTGGACAGTAAACACACTACACCATCACGCCAGCGCCTACATCCGATTGACGATGCTTTCAGTGGCATGCTTATCTGGAGTTGCTTGCACGGCCTGTGCTCCGTCCGCCACGACGGCAGCAGCCATCGTCCCCACCTCCTCTTCTCCGGGAGCGCACCATGACGACCAGCACCAGCCCCGCACCCACCACACCCGCGCCGCAGGCGTCGCCGATCGCGGCCGTCGTCCAGCGGCTGGAGTCCTCCGCACTCTCCGAAGAAGTCGCCTCGCTGGTCCGCGAAGCCCTGGAAGGCGTCGACGACTCCGAGGCCGCCGTCATCCGTGGCGTCTACCTGAAGTCGATCACCGTCGAGGGCTTCCGCGGCATCGGAGAGGCCGCCACGCTCCACATCCCGTCGGGCCCCGGCCTGACCGTGGTGCAGGGGCGCAACGGCAGCGGCAAGTCCAGCTTCGCGGAGGGCATCGAGGTCGCCCTCACCGGACGCAACCGCCGCTGGGAGGACGAGGACGGCAAGAACGTGCAGACCGCCCAGCAGGACGGCTGGCGCAACCTGCACCACACCGGAGGGCACCGCCTCGAGCTGGAGCTCCTCGCCTCCGGCCGGGTGCGGCCTCTCACGCTCACCCGTACCTGGGCCGGCGGCGCATCGTTCGCCGAGTCCGAGCCGGCGGTCCTCGGGCTCGGGCCGACCCCGCTGCCGCTCTCCGCCCTCGGCTGGGCAGAGGAACTCCGGTCGTTTCGGCCGATCCTCTCCTACAGCGAGCTCGGTCAGATGATGACCGCCAAGCCCAGCCGGATGTACGACCGGCTCGCCACGCTCCTAGGCCTCGGAGCGCTCAGTGAGGCGGGCGAGCGGCTCGCCGCACGCGAACAGCAGCTGGCGCTGAGCGAGAAGCAGGCAAAGGCAGCGCTGCCGCCCCTGGTATCGGCCCTCACGGATGTAGCAGACGAACGCGTTCAGGATGCGGTGACAGCGCTCCAGCAGCGCGTCCCGGACCGGGAGCGCATCCGCTCCCTGATCGCTGGGGCACCGCTGGCCGACACGACGGAGCTGGCCCGCCTGCGCCGGACGGCCGCGCTCAGCGGCCCGGACACCGATGCGGTAACCGAGGCCGTCGCCCGGCTGCGGGAAGCCGTCGCCACGGCCGAGGACGTACGACACGGGGACGCCGGCGACGCACTCGCCCGCGCCGACCTCCTCGACCGGGCCCTGCAGCTGCGCTCCCAGCACCCCACGGACCACACCTGCCCGGTCTGCCTGAGCACGGACCGCCTCGACGACGCATGGGTCGCCGCGGCAGCCGCCCAGGCCGACCTGCTCCGCGAGGAGGCGGCAGAGGCCCGGTCCGCGCAGCAGGCCGTACGGGACTCCGCGGACGGCCTGCGGGCACTGATCCGTAACCGCGCCGCTGACCTGCCCGACCACCTGCACGCCCTCTGGGACGAGTGGGTTGCCTGCCGCGGCATCCGCGCCCCGCACGAACTCGCGGTCGCAGTCGAAAAGCAGGCGGCGGCACTCGCTGACGCCTGCCGTCATGTCCGCCAGGAGGCGGAACGCCGGCTCGCGGAGCAGGACGAGCAGTGGCGCGGCGTCGTCCCCCAGCTGGCATCGTGGCTCGCGCTGGCCGACGCGGTGGCAGAGACCAAACCGCTGCTGGCCCGGGTCAAGAAGGCGAGGGCGTGGCTGAAGGAGGTGCAGGCCGAGCTGCGCGAAGCGCGCATGCGCTCCATCGCGGAAACCGCCCAGAGCATCTGGCAGTACCTCAGCCAGGAGAGCAACGTCGCCCTGGGCGACGTCACGCTCAAGGGCTCCGAGGCCTACACCGGCCGGGGCGTGGCGCTCAACGTCACCGTGGACGACGTCGATGCCTCTGCCCTTGGTGTCGTCAGCCAGGGCGAACTGTTCTCCCTGGCGCTGGCGTTGTTCCTGCCCCGGGCGATGGCCGCACAGAGCCCGTTCGATTTCATCGTCATCGACGATCCGGTGCAGTCCATGGACCCCCGAAAGGTCGAAGGCCTCGCCCGGCTGCTGGAGGAGATCGCCCGGACCCACCAGGTCGTCGTCTTCTCCCACGACACCCGGCTGCCGGACGCCCTGCGCTTCCACCGGATCAAGGCCACGATCCTCGAAGTCGGCCGGTTCCGGCGTTCGAAGGTGACCGTCCGGTCCGTCGACGACCCGGTCAAGCGTGAGCTGGCCGCCGCTCGCGCGGTCGCCCGGGACAACAAGGTCACCGCCGCGATCCTCAGCGAAGTCCTGCCCGGCCAGTGCCGCCTCGCTCTGGAGGCCGCCCTCCAGGAGTCGGCCCGCCGCACCCTCCTCGGCACCGGCATGGGGCACCTCGCCATCGAGGAGCGCATCGGCAGGGCTCGCGAGCTGACCGATCTGGCCGCGCTGGCCCTGTTCGGAGAGATCCGTGGCAAGGCCGACGTGTACCGGGAGATCGGCCGCCGGCTTGGTCCCGACGCGAGCAACATCGTCGGACTGTGCAACAGGGGTGCCCACACCACCATCCCGGACACGGCCGACGCCATGGCGTTCATCAGCCGGGTGGCCGCTGCCACGGAAGGACTGCGATCCCTGTGACTGCTGCAACCGATGTGCTGACCTCGGCGGACCGCATGACCGCCGCCGCATCGCTTCTCGGTACCGAGGCCTCCGGGGCCCCGCACCCTCGCGCCGCGGTGTTCCTGCTCCGCCGCGCCCTGGAAGCAGGACTCGACGCCTACATCTCCACCCACCGGCCGGCCCTCGGCCGCTGCCGGACGGAGACCAAGGTCGTCTGGCTCGCCCACCACCTCGACGTCCGGTTGGCCGGCCGGCTCGCGGCGGTCTGGCGCAACCTCAGTGGGGCCTGCCACTACCAGCAATTCGCGCTGCCCCCGACGGTCGGTGAGCTCCTCGGGTGGCGGGACGAGGTCGAGTTCGTGCTGCGGGCCCTTCACATCTGAACGCATGCAGGCTCAGGACAGCATTTGTGGCGCTGGAAGCGTTGTTCCAAGCCGCCTGCCACGAGAGAAGTGAGATGGCCGCCGCACCAAATGGGCCGTGGCTAGTATGCCCATGGCTGTCGATCAAGGAGGATGAATGGGAAGCACCGGAAGGCCTGAATTCCTGCCTGGCTGCGAGGTACCGGCACACTCCAGGAAGCCAAACGACGCCACCCTGAAGTGCCTCGTCAGGTTGGCAGATGAGTCGCTAGCCGACCACTGGCGCACTTCCAGTCTGGAAGCATGCAACATTCGCGGCGGCCCAGCACTCGCGGCAGCCTCATTCATTGTCCTGACACCGGGACCCTGGCACGAGGACTTGCAGCGGATCCTGCATCTGTCCAGAGTGCAGGTTGACCGGCCCAGTTACTCCGCCTCCGAGTACACCGTCGGTCTCTGCTACGTCGCCGGCGCCAAGGGCCTCCCTGCGGGACTGAGGCACCGGGCAGCAGACGCCTTGGCGCACGGCCGTGATGACCTGGGCTACTTGGAAGCCCGCTACCTGCTTCCCAGGAACAGCTGGGATTGGCTGGCGGATGCCGTACGTGACGGGTGGGCGCTGTGGACGGCACACCTCTTCGCCGCGGACGAGACCGCCCCGCTCACTACCCGCATGCAGGTAGGTCTGGCTCTCGCCGAGCACAAGCACCCCGCCGGGTACGTGCCTGAGGTCGTGGAACAGCTTGTCGCACACCAGAGTGCACCGAGCGCGGCCCGTCTCGCGCTTGCCGTGGCCGTGGCAAAACGTGCTCCGAAGGATGCCGTGGGCCTGCTCTGTCGCCTCGCATCGGATCCGATCGTCCAGGCCGGACACCGCATGCAAGCTATCGGGCTGCTCGACGAGGCCGACCCGGCGAAAGCCGAGGAGATGCGAGCCTTGCAGACCCGTCTCCCTTCTTCCCAAACAGCCCGCAAGCAGCGCCGGGAGGCTGTCGAGTGTGCAGAGAAGGAAGCCGCGGCAAGGCGCGACCGGGAGACTCCTGAGGCGGCCGTAGAGCGACTTGACTCCAAGATCGAGGAGCTTCTGGGCGACTTGCGCGGGCGAGGCTCGGCGGACTCACTCGCCGATCAGCTCGATGACCACATCGCGGAGGAAAGCTGGGAAGAGGTCATCCAGGATGTTGCCGACATCTGCCATGTGATCCGTGATGAGGAGGTCGCATCCTCGCTCCGCCTGCTGGAGGTCCTCACGCAGATCCGGTACGGCAACAGGCCGGGTTCACCGATGGGGGCTCCCGGCTCCGATGAGCTGGGTGCCCGGCAATTCCCTCGGCTGACTCAGGAAGGGCTTAACGAGTACGCACGGACCGAGGCTGAGCGCGCCTGGGCGTTTTGGAGGGAGCTCGTCGAGAAGCATGGCTGGGATGACAACCAGCTTGGTGAACTCGACCGCCAGGATGAGGAGGTGGACCAGAACGTGCGCGACTGCGTGGAGCGCAAGACCGGCGATCACCTTCGAGAACTGCAGCAACACCTGGTGTGGGAACTCTGGCCCAGTCTCGCAGGCGCTGCAGAGCGCAGGGACTACGGCACCGCACGAGAGCTCTTGGCCACCGCAAGACTCCTTGCAGATGAGGCGGAGAACGCGCTCACTCTCTGGAAGACGGCTTCGGCCGAGAACTATGCGTTTGATCCGTTGACGATGTCATGGCCTCACGAGTTCTGGCTGGTCCTGGAGAAGTGGAAGAAGGGCTGGCCAGTCCAGTAACTTCCGGCTGTTCGACGTTCGGGGCAGCCGGATCCGCCGCGAGGTGCAGTGCGCGCGTCGACAGCCGGGCAGAGGCCAACTTTTCCGGCGATAGCGGCTCGTGCGACGCCCACCTCAACTACTCTCAACTGCGATGATTCACTACAGGAGCAGGCGATGGACAAGATTCGGCTGATCAGTGACGGCGATGGACTTGCGGTCATCGGGAACCCGACGGATGTCAAGCGCTTCCTCATCTCAGAGGGTCTACTGCCGCTTTCGAAGGACCTCGGATTTCAGAGACTCGGACCTCTCCTCCGCACCGCAGCTGGAATCGCACAGGCAGGTTCTGAAATTTCCGCCAACTCAGCTTACTGGCTGAAGTTGACCAAGGAGTCTGCACATCTGGTCAAGAAGTTCGGGTTGATGGAAAGCAAGACACCAGACATCAGTTATGCGATGGTGGGGAATCCTGGCTCAATCAAGTCATGGCTCCAGGTCGCGGAGGGCCCTGGCTCGCTCCTGACTAATCCGGCGATTCTTTCCGGCGCTGCGGGGATCATGGCGCAGCTAGCGATGCAGCATGAGATGGGTGAGATCAAGAGCTATCTCGCGGCGATCGACAAGAAGGTCGACGATATTATTCGCGCCCAGAAGGACACCGAGTTGGGGAAGGTGTTCGGAGCGGGCCTCGACATAGAGTCCGCAATGAGCGTTCTGGAACGGGAGGGCCGGGTCGACGATGACACGTGGTCGACCGTGCAGGCGAGGACCCATACGATCACGGACGCCCTGGGCTGGACACTGGGTCGACTCGACGCGCTTGCGGAGAGGCTGGAGAGCACGGCCAAAATCGGCGATCTCGCCAAGACGGTCAAGGAAGCAGGGGCCGAGGTTGAGGAGCTGCTCGCCGTTGTGGCTCGCTGCTTCGAACTTCAGGACGCGCTCGACGTGCTGCGACTGCAGAGGGTGCTGAACGAGTATCCGGACAAGCTGGACGGGCGTCGGCTCTTGCTGAAGGACGACCGGCAGAAGCGGCGGGAACTCATCTCGCGGAAGATTGAGCGCCTGATGGCACGTATGGATGCGGCCGCCGATACGGCCAACTCGAATGTACTGCTGCACTTGCCCGCGCACCGGACCGTGGTGGGCTCGATCAACCGTGCCGGCATCGCCGTCGATGGCTTCCACAGACCGCTCGGAATCGAGTTCGGTCGACGCTCGCTGGAGGTGACACGATGGTGGGACGCGGCCCGGGACCCGGCGCAATTGAAGAACGCGACCGCAGAGGTGGGGCGCAAAGGGGGCATGGCAGCAGCCGCAGTGGCCATGGGAGCTGTAGTGGTCTGGGCCGGCCGCACTGCTCTTGACGGCGAGGAGGAGTAAGCGCACCCCGACCGTCAGCCGTGCGGGCCCTTGGGACTGGACGAGCCGGCCTCCCATGCTGGTTACCTCTCGACGGGCTCGATCCAGCTCGGTGATCGCCGCACGCCCCGCGGCTACGCCTTCACAGGCAACGGGCTCCATCCTCCGGCCATGGCGCGCCTCATGTCGCCAGAATCCGGCCTCGGGCGGCAGCCGACCTCCGCATCCTGCGGCCAGCGATTCGCTCAGTCCAGGCCGACCAGACCGTCCGGGATCCAACCTTCGATGTAGCCCGCGACGAAGGCCGCCAGGTCGGGCGAAGGGGCGATCACTGTCGAGGAGGAAAGCAGCTCTGGATCCGACCAGCGGGCCGTTGGACGGCATCTGCCCTGGAGCCGACTCTCGGTCGAAGAAGCCCTGGCCAGGTAGATCCGTTCTGCCACCCGAACCTGGCCGGCTCCATGAGGGATATGGGCCCAGCGATGTCCGACGGTGCTGCCCCATCTGAACGAGTGCATACCCAACGCGGCCATCCCCCGCGCGACCGCCGCGGCCCAGCTCTCCGTCCTGCGGACAGCGACCACCGGCACCCTCATCCCGCCCTCATATCTGCTCGCGGGAATGAGGGCGACCCGCCCCACTTCATCCAGAACGACAAGGACTGCCTGCCGCCGCACCAGTGGTGCATACATGCACATGTCTCGATCATGGCGGCTTCGCTGCGGAGCGCTACTCAAGCGCGCCATCCGAGGCAGGAAGTAGTCAGGCCGGCTGAACGTGAGGCCAGGCGGAAGGCCCTGAAGGTCGGCGACGCGTTTCCGAACCCAGCGATGCGCGTTTCGGGTGATCAGATGCAGCCCGCCCCGACCTGGGGCTTTGAGGTTTTCTACACGTCCCACTGAGGCGGGGCCTGCCGAGTGCCTGCGGTGGGGCGGGCGGTGTTCGGCCGACGGCAGACAGACTAGCGGATCCAGCGCTCGGCGATCGTGTGCGGCGGCAGGTCCCGCCGGCGGGAACTGGCTATTCTTGTCCGGCCGCTATGTCCGGGTTGGCAGTTGATGAGTAGATACGTACAGATCATCCGACAAGAGATCGTCTGGTTGGTGCCGGGCCTGGTCGCGCTGGCCGTGGGGCTCGCCGGGATCGGTGTGCCCGAGCTGTGGCGCGACGAGGTGTCGAGCTGGAGCGCCGCCGGACGGCCGCTGCGCGGGCTGTTCGGCATACTGGCCAACGTCGACGCCAGCAACGGCGCCTCGTACGTGCTGCTGCACGCCTGGGCGGGCCTGTTCGGCGACTCGCCCGCCGCCCTGCGGCTGCCGTCGGCGCTGGCGGTGGCCGGCGCCGCCTCCTTCACCGCGCTGATCGCCCGGCGGATGTTCGCCTCCCCCGTCGCGGGGCTTGCCGGCGGCCTGCTGCTGGCGACCGTGCCGCAGATCTCCCGGTACGCCCAGGAGGCTCGTGCCTACGCGGTGGTGGCCTGTGCGGTGGCCGCCGCGACCTGGCTGCTGCTGCGGGCCCTGGAGCGGCCGGCCGTCGACCGCTGGGCCTGGTACGCGCTGGCGACCGGCGTCGCCGGGGTGTTCCACCTGGTGTCGCTGGCCTGCCTGGTCGGCCAGCTGCCGATGGTGGCCGCCGCGGCCCGGCGGCCGGATGCCCGCCGGGTGCTCCGGCAGTGGCCGCTCGCGGTGGCGGCCGGCGTGGCCCCCGCCCTGCCGGTGATCGCGCTCGGCCGGATGCAGTCCGGCCGCCAGCTGTCCTGGCTGGCCGCACCGACCGTTCGCGACCTGCGGTTCGTCTGGCAGGAGCTGTTCGGCTCGCACCAAGTGCTGTACGCCTTCCTCGTGCTGGCGCTGCCGGCCCTGCTGCTGCGCGCCACCCGGCGGTCGGCCGTCCTGCTGCTGCTCGCGGCGGCGCTCCCGGTCGGCGCGGTGTGGGCGGTGTCGCGGCTCGGCAGCACCTCCTTCTTCCTGCCTCGCTACCTGCTCTTCACGGTGCCGCTCTGGGCGGCACTCGCCGGCGGCGGCGTCGGTGCCCTGGTCGCGCTGCTCCGCAGAGCCGTCCCCGCCCTGCGAGCACCTGCGGACCGGGACGCCCGGCGGGCGCCGGCGGCGTTGTCGGCAGCGGCGGCGGTGCTGCTGGTGGCCGCGGCGGCGGCCGTCCCCGCCTGGCTGGGCCTGGACCACCAGCGGTCGCTGCGGACGGCCGCCTCGCACACCGACACCGACTACCGCGGGGCGGCCCGGCTGGTGGCCGCCGGGTACGCGCCGGGCGACGGGCTGGTCGCGGTCGGCGGCGACATGAGCTGGATGATGGTCGGCCCTGCCGTCTCCTACTACCTGCCGGCCGGGGTCCACCCCCGGCAGTTCTTCGTCCGGGAGAGCGCGACCGCCGCGCACGACCTCTTCGCGGTCGAGTGCCCGGTGCCCGCGGCCTGCGTCGGTGACGAGAGGCGTGTCTGGGTCGTTACCATCGGCACGGGCGACGATCCGTACGAGTGGCTCCCGGCCGAACAGGCCCGGGCCCTGCGGGCGGCGTTCGTCCCGGCCGAGGTCCGGCACGTCCCCGGGCTGACGGTGTCGCTGCTGGTCCGCCGCCCGGCGGTCGGTGCGGCGCCCGCGCCGGGCCATGCGTGACCCGCCGCCGACCCGAAAGGCTGTGCCGTGACTGCCCCTGAGGAGACCACCTTCGCCGATCTCGGCAGGGTGCTGGTGATCATCCCGACCTACAACGAGGCCGAGAACATCGAGCGGATCGTCTCCCGCGTCCGCACCGCGGTCCCCGAGGTCCACGTCCTGGTCGCCGACGACAACAGCCCCGACGGCACCGGCGACCTCGCCGACAAGCTCGCCTCCGAGGACGACCACGTCCGCGTCCTGCACCGCAAGGGCAAGGAAGGCCTCGGCGCCGCCTACCTCGCCGGCTTCCGCTGGGGCATCGACCAGGGCTACACCGTCCTCGTCGAGATGGACGCCGACGGCTCCCACCAGCCCGAGGAACTCCCCCGCCTGCTCACCGCCCTGCGCAGCGCCGACCTCGTCCTCGGCTCCCGCTGGGTACCCGGCGGCAAGGTCGTCAACTGGCCCAAGTCCCGCCTGCTGCTCTCCCGCGGCGGCTCCACCTACTCCCGCCTCATGCTCGACGTCCCGATCCGCGACGTCACCGGCGGCTACCGCGCCTTCCGCAAGGAGACCCTCCTCGGCCTCGGCATGGACGAGGTCGCCTCCGCCGGCTACTGCTTCCAGGTCGACCTCGCCTGGCGCACCGTCAAGGCCGGCTTCAAGGTCGCCGAGGTCCCGATCACCTTCGTCGAACGCGAGCACGGCGCCTCCAAGATGAGCCGCAACATCGTCGTCGAGGCCCTCTGGCGCGTCACCACCTGGGGCATCACCTCCCGCCTCGACAAGATCACCGGCAAGAACAAGAAGTAACCGTCGGCCCGGACGGAGCGGGTGCGGCGTCCCACCGGCGGGGCGAGCATGGGGCTGGGTCACGCAGGGTGCCCGCTCGCGGAGGGAGCCGGTGTGGCAGGGTCGCAGCAGCCGGGGATGCGGGCCAGGGCGGCCGAAAAGGCCAGGTCGCTCAAGGCCGTGCCGGACCAGGTGCCGCTGGTCGGCCGGGCGCTGCGCCAGGTCGTCCGGGTCAACCTGCTGGACTGCGCCACCCGTCTGGCCGCACAGGCCTTCCTCAGTGCGCTGCCCGCGCTGATGGCACTGGCCGTGTTCGCCCCTGCCTCGATCAAGGACGGCGTGGTCTCCTCCCTGCGCGAGCAGCTCGGTCTGAAGGGCGCGGCGCAGCAGCAGGTGGCGCAGTTCCTGAACACCGGGCACGACGACGAGGTGTCGCAGAGCTTCGGCGCGGTGGGCGTGATCATCACCCTGCTGTCCGCGACCGCGCTGAGCCGCGCCGTGCAGCGGGTGTGCGAGCGCTGCTGGGAGCTGCCGAAGGCGTCGCACCGGATCACCGCCTGGCGGTGGCTGACCTGGCTGCTGGTGTGGCTGGTCGTCCTGGTCTTCCAGCACTCGCTGCACAGCGGCTTCGGCGCGGGTCTGTGGCTGGGCATCCCGCTGACCTTCCTCATGGACGCCGCGCTCTGGTGGTGGACGCAGTACCTGCTACTCGCCGGGCGGATCGCCTGGCGCCTGCTGCTGCCGGGTGCGTTGCTGTGCGGGGTGGCCGTCGTGGGCGTGAACGCGGCGGCCGCGGTGTACCTGCCGCACGCGGTGACGCAGAGCGTCAGCCGGTTCGGCCCGTACGGGGTGGTGTTCACGCTGCTGTCCTGGCTGATCGTGATGTTCAGCGCGGTGACGTTCGCGATCGCGCTGGGCCGGGTGCTGACGCAGGAGCCCGGGGTGGCCGCGCTGCTGGGCGTCGAGCTGCCCGAGCCGCCGGTGGACACGGCGGCACCGGCGAGCACCGGGGCCCCCGAGGGCCCGGAGGCGCCCGCGCCCCCCGGAACCGCGGGAGCGGCCGGGGGCGGCGGTCCTGGCTCGTCCGGGGAGCCGAACGGTGGCTCCCCACCTGGCTCCCCACCTGGTTCGCCGCCGGGTTCTCCGCCGGGCTCAGCGGCGGGCCCGGCACCCGGCTGAGGTACCGGACACGGCGAGGCCCCGCCGCTCCCGCCGCGAGGGCGGGGACGGCGGGGCCTTCATGCCGTTCCGTGGGCGTCGTCCGCAGGGTCGGAGGATGCGGGCGTCGTCCGCGGGGTCAGAGGATGCGGGCGTCGTCCGCGGGGTCAGAGGATGCGGGTCAGCCGCGACATGATGGACGGCGGGGCCAGGTCGCCCTGCAGGGTGACGGGCACCTCGATCCGGCCCTCGCCCTCGCCGGCGGAGAGGGTGCCGACCTGGGTGCCGGCCTTGACGGTGTGGCCGAGCTTGGTGGCGTCCAGGGTCAGCTTGGCGGTGATGCCCGACCAGCCGGCGACGGTCAGCTCCTTGGCCGCGACGATCGGCACCGAGCCGCCGAGCCCGTCCTCGACCTGGCCCACGACCTGGCCCTGCTTGGCGAGGGTCTGGCCGTGGAGACCGTTCTGCACCGACTTGATGATCTTCAGGCTGGGCGCCTGGGCGACCTTGGCCAGGTCGACGCCGGCGACGGCCGGCTGCCGGAGGGTGACACCGACGATGGTCCGCTTGGTGCCGCCGATCTCCTTGACCGCGGCCCACATCAGCGCGGACTGCGCCGCGGTGGAGGAGCCGGTCTTCATGCCGATCACGCTGCCGCGCTCGGTGAAGACGAGGTCGTTGGTGTTCGGGATGCGCACGTTGTTGTACCGCATCTCCGGCTCGGCGACGATCTGCCGGAACACCTCGTCCTGCATGGCCGCCTCGGCCAGCTTGAGCTGGTCGGTCGCGGTGCTCTTGGTGTCGTCGTTGTAGCCGGCCGGGTCGGCGTAGGTGGTGTTGGTCATGCCGAGCCTGGTGGCCTCGGCGTTCATCTTGGCGACGAAGGCCTCCTCCGAGCCGGCGTCCCAACGCGCCAGCAGCCGGGCGACGTTGTTGGCCGAGGGCAGCATCAGCAGCTCCAGCGCCTGGTACTGGCTGAGTTCCTGGCCCTCGGTCAGCTGGGCGCGCGACTGGTCCTTGTCGGTGGACTCCTGGGCGGCCGCCTTGTCGACCACGATCTTCGGGCCGCTCTCGCCCTTCTTGAGCGGGTGCGCCTTGAGGACCAGGTAGGCGTTCATCACCTTGGTGACGCTGGCGATGGACACCGGGGTCTGCTCGCCGGAGCTGCCGACCGTGCCGACCCCGATCACCGCGGCGGCGGACTGCCCCTTGGCCGGCCAGTCCACGGCCAGCTGGTCGCCCTGGAACGTGTAGCCGGTGGGCAGACCGAGCTTGGTCTCCGGGTCCGGGAGCGGGCGCAGCAGTTGGACGACCACCAGGATGCCGAGCACGAAGGCGAGGAACACGCTCCAGATCGCCGTCCGCTTGGCGGCGCGGCGCAGCGGGCTGGCCGGGCGGGCGCTGAGGGTGGCGAGCACCTCCATCGCCTCGATGGTGTTCTCCGGCAGCGGGGCGGGCGCCGGCACGGGAGCCGGGTCCGGCACGGGCAGCGGAGGCGCCGGGGGCGGGGGCGGGGTCGGCCGGGGCTCGGGACGCGGCGGGGCGGGGCGCGGCTCCGGCTCGGGACCGGGCTCCGGCTCGGGGTGCGGCTCGGGGGCCGGGGTGGGCTCCGGAAGCGGCTCGGGGACGGTGCCGCCGACCGGCTTCCGGGTGTCCTTGAGGGCGGCGCCGGCCACCTCGCGGCTGTCCCGCATGGCGAGGCGCGGGTCGGTGGACTTCGCGGAGGGCTTGTCGGGGTCCTCGGCCGGGGCCTTGGCCGGGGAGGCGCCGGCGGGCGTGCGGACCTCGGGCGGCAGGCGCAGCGCGCGGGTGGCGTTGTCCACGGGGAGACGCAGCGCACGAGTCGCGTTGTCGACGGGGGCGGCAGCCGCCGACTTCTTCGTCGCCTCGGTGGAGGCGGCGGCGTCGGTGTCCCCGGCTGTGTCGGCAGTGGCGGGCTCGGCGTCCGCGGCCTTGTCCGCGGCGGCCGGCGTCGCCGGGGCGTCGGCGGCCTTGCGGGCCTCGGCGGGGATCCGGAGCGCGGTGGTGGCGTCCGGGGCGGGCGCGACGGGCTTACCGGCAAACCCCTTGTCCGCTCCGCTCTTCTCGGTACCGCTCTTCTCGGTACCGCTCTTGTCGGCACCGTTCTTCTCGGTACCGCTCTTCTCGGCTCCGCTCTTGTCCGCACCGCTCTTGTCGGCGGCCTTGCGGGTCACGTCGGCGGGGAGCCGGAGCATGGTGGTCACGTCGCTCGGCGGCTGGTCGCCCGCCTCGGCGGACCCGGTGGCGGGAGCGGCGGTCTTGCGGGCCTCCGGCGGGAGGCGCAGCGCGGTGGTGGCGTTGTCCACGGGCAGCCGGAGCGCGGTGGTGGCCTGGTCCCCGGTCCTAAGGCGGAGGTGGACGGTGGAGCCGCCCGAACCGGCGGCTGCGGCGGCGAGGTCCTCGTCGGAGTCCTCGTCCTGGTGCTCATCGTCCGTAGAGTCCGCAGGCTTCGCCGACTCTGCCGACTTCGCCGACTCCCCGGCCTCCCCGGCCTCCCCGGCTTCACCGTCGGATGCTGCGTCACCCTCCCGTTCGGCGGACCGCTCGGCCGCGGCGTCGGCGGTGTCGGACTCGACGGCGTCCGGCTCGGCGGTCTCGGACTCGGACTCGACGGCGTCCGGGTCAACGGGCTCCGGCTCGGCGGTCTCGGACTCGACGGCGTCCGGCTCGGTGCTGTCCTGGGGCTCGGTCCGGTCCGCGGACTCCGGGGACCCGGCCGACCCGGCGGTACGCGCCGCTGCGGCGTCCTCCTTCGTCGCCGAACCCTCGGCCGCCCCGTCGCGCCGCCCTGTGTCGGGGGACTCGCCCACTGACCCTCTCCTCCTCGTCCGCCCGGCGGACCGGCTGCCCGCCCGGGCCGGCGGGCCGCGGGCCGCGCCGATCCTTCATTTTTTCCTACGGGTTCTCGTCCCGTCGGGATGTCTGTACAGTCTCCGCCACCGGTGGCGCGTCAGTCGCGCACACCCCGCCCGACCGGCCGTTTTTCTGCCCGTCCGGGCCCGTCCCCGGCTCAGACGCCGGTCGTGGGGCACCGGTTCCAGCCTGCCGTGCCAAGGTCACGATTCGGAGGCGTACTCGACAAGCCTGTGTGAGAGGCGTCACGCTGTCTGCATCCACGCGGGGAGGCTTGGATGGGCAGGAGCCGCAGAACAATTCCCGAGGAGCTGTTGCTGCTCGCACTGGACCCGGCCACGGGTACCACTGCGCAGCCCCAGACCCTCGACCTCGGACTCGCCGGGGCACAGCTGGTCGAGCTGTCCCTGGCCGGACGTATCGCCCCGGACGGGGACCGGATCGCCGTGGTTCTCGCACGGCCGACCGGCGATCCGACCCTCGACCACGCCCTGGAGCTGCTGCGACGGCGCGGCAGTGCGGTCCGGGCGGCGCACTGGATCGGCGGGCCCCGGTTGGGCCTGCGGCAGACGTACCTGGCGCACCTGGAGCGCTGCGGCATGGTGACCGCGGTGCAGGGCCAGGTGTGCGGAGTGCTGCCGACGACGCGGTACCAGGCGTCGGAGGACTGCACCAACGCCGCGATCAAGCAGCGCCTGGACACCGCGATCCGCACGGGCGTGCCGCCGGACCCGCGGACGGCCGCGCTGGCCGCGCTGGCGCACGCGGTGGGTCTGGGCAAGCACCTCTACCCCGGCAACGAGGGCCGCTCCTCGCGGTCCCGGCTGCGGGACCTGATCCGCTACGACCCGCTCGGCGGGATGGTGGCGCACGCCGTGATGGACGTGCAGAACGGTCTGCCGGCCCAGCAGAACCGGGGCGCGGCCCCGGCGGCGGGCGGGCACCCGGCCGCGGGGCGTCCGCCAGCGGCGAGGCCGG
>NZ_JAHTIK010000001.1:3702130-3724315 GCF_025655475.1 Kitasatospora sp. DSM 101779
GTCCGCCGGCGGCGAGGCCGGCCGCGGGCGGCCGGCCGGTCGCCACCCGGGTGGGCGCGCGTTGATCGGCCCGCGCCGTAAGTGAGTTCGTGAGGGGCGGCCCGCCCGGCAGGAAGACTGTCGGGCGGGCCGCCCCTCTGTGTGTCACCCGTCCTGAGGGCGTCCGGTGCGGCGCGACGGGGTAGGAGTGCGGAAACCGCGCCGGGGCGGGCTTGTACCGCGCGGGACGACCAAGTGCAAGGCATGCCATCCCGATTACACACTTTTCCGATGATCTGTTCTAGTCCGCTGGGAGGATTCCCCCGCACGGAGCAGAGACAAGATGGCATGCTCTCCACGTCAGGGGGGGTTGGTACCAATTTCCACACTGTTCCGAGGCGCAGCGCTGCCGTCTGCGCCAGAGGTCCGGCCGGAGGTCGATGTGTCCGCCAGCGTCAATCCCACCGTGCGCCGCCGCAGGCTCGGCGCCGAACTCCGGCGCCTGCGCGAGCTCAAGGGCATGACCGCCGAGGAGGTCGCGGGCCGCCTGATGGTCTCCCAGTCCAAGATCAGCCGCCTGGAGAACGGTCGGCGCAGCATCAGCCAACGGGACGTCAGGGACCTGTGCGACGTGTACGAGGTCGCCGACGAGCGGGTCCGCGCCGGACTGATGGAGATGGCCCGCGAGTCCCGCCAGCGCGGCTGGTGGCACGAGTTCGGCGACATCCCGTACAGCGTCTACATCGGCCTGGAGGCGGAGGCCTCGTCGATCCGGGCGTACGAGTCCTCGTTCGTGCCGGGACTGCTGCAGACCCGGGAGTACGCGGCGGCGGTGGTCGCCGGTACCTTCCCCGACTACGACGCCCAGGCGGTTCAGCGCCGGGTCGAGGTCCGGATGAAACGCCAGCTGCGGATAGACGGCGACAGCGAGGACCGGCTCGGCAGCCTGTGGGTCGTCATAGACGAGGCGGTGCTGCGCCGCGAGGTCGGCAGCCGTGCGGTGATGGCGGACCAGCTCTGCCAGCTGCTGGCGCTCAGCGAGCGGCCGTACATCAACCTGCAGGTGATCCCGTTCAGCCACGGGGCCCATCCGGGCATGAGCGGCACATTCTCCCTGATGGAGTTCCCCGAGTCTGCCGATTCGACAGTTGTCTACTTCGAAGGGGTGACGAGCGATCTCTACCTGGAGAAGGAGGCCGACGTGCGCCGCTATACCAATCTGTACGACCACCTGCGGGCCGCGGCGCTCAGTGTCGCGGACAGTCGGTCACTGATGCACACCATTGCAGAGGGGTTCAGGTAATGACCACCACGTCCACGACCAATCTGACCTGGCGCAAGAGCAGCCACAGCGGCGGCAACGGCGCCTGTGTCGAGATCGCCGTCCCGGACACCCGCACGATCGCGGTGCGCGACTCCAAGGACCCGGAGGGCCCCCGACTGCAGTTCTCGAACTCGGCCTGGGCCGCCTTCACCACGGCCGTCGCGGCGGGTGCCTTCGGCGAGGTCTGACGGCCGCCGCCGCGATGCGCTACCCGGCGGTCATCGTCCCACCGGGTAGCGCTCCGCCCAGCCGGGCGTGCCGTGCAGCTCGGGCCCGTGCACCAGTTCCAGCGCGAAGTCGTCCGCCATCTCCAGGATCGTGCCGCGTCCCTCCAGCTCCGCCACCAGATCGGCGGGCAGCGCCGTCTCCCCGTGCAGCGCGCCCAGCAGGTTGCCGCAGATCGACCCGGTGGAGTCGCTGTCGCCGGAGTGGTTGACGGC
Organism: Kitasatospora sp. DSM 101779; assembly: GCF_025655475.1. Lineage (GTDB taxonomy): Bacteria > Actinomycetota > Actinomycetes > Streptomycetales > Streptomycetaceae > Kitasatospora. The sequence continues at coordinate 3,703,874 of NZ_JAHTIK010000001.1, forward strand.
CAGCAGCAGCCCGGACCGCACGTCCTCCGCCACCAGCGCACAGTAGACGCCGATGGCGAGTGCCTCCTCCGCGACCCAGCCCTCGCCGAGCGACTCGACCCGCTCCGCGGTGGGCTCGCCGGCCCGGACGGCGTCCAGGGCGGCGCGCAGGGCCGTGGTGGTCTCCTCGTGCGAGGGCCGCTCGGAGAGCAGGGCCAGCGCCTGGTGCACGCCCTCCTCCGGCGTGCCGCCGCGAGCCACCGTGTGGACGATCACCGCGAACGCGCCGGCCGCCAGGTAGCCCGTCGGGTGGCCGTGCGTCAGGACGGAGCACTCCACCGCGAGCTGGAAGACCAGGCCCGGGTCCCAGGCGGTCAGCAGGCCGAACGGCGCCGCCCGCATCACCGTGCCGCAGCCCTTGGAGTGCGGGTTGCGCGGCGCCTCGACCGTGCCGAGGCGCTCCGCGTCGGGCCCGGAGAGCCCGGTCAGGCAGGCCTGGCCGGGCGCCCGCTGCGTGTAGAGCCACTCCTGGCGGCCCAGCCAGCCGAGCTCGGTCCTGCGTTCGTCCGGCCCCCAGTCCTGCTGGGTGGCGTACCAGCGCAGGTAGGCCTTGTGGACGTCGGTCGGCGGGTGCCAGGTGCCGGCGTCCCGGCCGATGTGCGCGCGGATCAGGCCGTCCAGGGTGAACAGGGTCATCTGGGTGTCGTCGGTGACCGCGCCGCGCCGCCCGTAGGCGGGCACGTAGCCGGTCACGCCGAGCGGCCCGTGGGCGGAGCGGATCTTCTCCAGCGAGTCGAACTCGATGCCGGCCCCGAGCGCGTCGCCGACCGCCCCACCGAGCAGGCAGCCCCGGACCCGGCTGCGGAAGTCCTGCTGCTGCGCACGTGACCACAGGGGCATCACGGGTCTTCGCCTTTCGTCCGGGGCGGGCCGGCGGCCGCGGCGGGATCGGGAGCCTGCACTGTATTCGAAGAACCGTACGGGCAGGCGCCGGGGTGGCGGACCTCCACGCCGCCCGCACACCGGCCCGCGGCCCCGGCGCGCCGCCGCCACGGACGGGCTACGACTCGGGGCCGATCCGACCCTGAGACCGCCTCAGGGTCGGGTGCGACGACGGGCGTACCCGGATCCAGCCCTGCGGGGCGATGCCGGGGCGGCCCGCGGCGCCTCTAATGGAGGGGCAAGCAAGCGACGACTCGGAGGGGTTGAACGAGATGGCGGAGCAGGAGCAGGGGGCGCCGTACCGGTCCGGCCGCAGGACGCTGGTGCGGGTGGCTGTTCCGGTCGCGGTGGTGGCGGCGGTGGCCGCCGGTGTCGGCCTGGTGCCGGCGCTGGCCAGCGACTCCGGCCCGAACCTGCCGTCGGTGACGGCGGAGCAGCTGGTGGCGAAGGTGCTCGGCTCGGACACCGAGGCGCTGTCCGGCACCGTCCAGGTGAAGGCCGACCTGGGCGTGCCGTCCCAGCTGCTCGGCGCGGCGGGCGGCTTCGCGGCGCAGGGCGCGGGCGGCGCCGGCGGCCCCTCGGGCTCGGGCAGTGCGCAGCCGCAGGCGAAGCTGGCGGAGTTGCTGGCCGGCCAGCACACCCTGCAGGTGGCGGTGGACGGGCCGGACCGGCAGCGGATCGGTCTGGTGGATAACCTGGCCGGCTACGAGCTGGTGCGCAACGGCACGGAGGTCTGGGCGTGGGACAGCTCCTCCAACGAGGCCGTGCACCTGACGGCCCCGCAGGGCTCCGCCGGGAGGAAGTCCGAGCGGCCCTCGGCGGCGCCGGTGACCCCGCAGGACGCGGCGAAGCAGTTCGTGTCCTTCGCCTCGGGCAGCACGACGGTCGCGGTGGACGGCACCATGACGGTCGCCGGCCGGGACGCGTACCGGCTGACGCTGACCCCGAAGGGCCAGGGTTCGACGATCGCCCGGGTGCGGATCGCGGTGGACGCCGAGCACGGCGTGCCGCTCTCGGTGCAGGCGACGGCCGCCTCCGGCGGTCCGGTGCTGGACGTGCACTACAGCAAGGTGTCGTTCGACCGGCCGGCCGGCTCGGTGTTCGCCTTCACCCCGCCGAAGGGCGCGAAGGTCACGGAGCACCGGGCCGACCAGCAGCCGGCCGGGCACGGCGCGCCGAACGGGAAGCCGTTCGGGAAGTCGGACGGCGGCATGCCTGACGTCCGGGTGACGGGCGAGGGCTGGACGACCGTGGTGTCGACCGCGCTGCCGGTCGGCGAGGTGCCCGGGCAGGGCGGCGGCCACGGTGCCAAGGGCTCGCCGCAGAGCGCGCTGTCCCTGGTGAAGGCGTTCGGCAAGCCGGTCGGCGGCGGCACGCTGATCGGCACCAAGGTGGTGAACGTCCTGGTGACGGACGACGGCCGGGTGTTCGCCGGCGCCGTGACGCTGCCGGTGCTGCAGCACGCGGCCGGGGTGAAGTAGCAGTGGCCGGCGCTCCCTCGGCGGAGCGGTCGGCGGGTCGGGCCCTCGCGGGCCCGGCCCCCGCCGGCGTGTCCGGGGACGTGATCCGCACCAGCGGTCTGACCAAGCGGTTCGGCGACCGGACGGCGGTGGACGGGCTGGACCTGGTGGTGCCGCGCGGCAGCGTGTTCGGCTTCCTCGGCCCGAACGGCTCCGGCAAGACGACGACGATCCGGATGCTGATGGGGCTGATCGCACCGTCGGCGGGGTCGGCGTCGGTGCTGGGGGCGCCGATGCCGCAGTCGGTCGGCGCGGTGCTGCCGCGGGTGGGGGCGCTGATCGAGGGCCCGGCGCTGTACGGGTTCCTGTCCGGGCGGGCCAATCTGGTGCGCTTCGACGCGGCCGACCCGACCGCCGATCCGCGGACCAGGGAGCAGCGGGTGGCCGCGGCGCTGGAGCGGGTCGGGCTGTCGGCCGCGGCGGGCCGCAAGGCGCGCGGCTACTCGCTGGGGATGAAGCAGCGGCTCGGGCTGGCGGCGGCTCTGCTGCGCCCGCGGGAGCTGCTGGTGCTGGACGAGCCGACCAACGGCCTGGATCCGCAGGGCATGCGGGAGATCCGCGCGTTGGTGCGGGAGCTGGCGGCGGACGGCACGACGGTGTTCCTCTCCTCGCACCTGCTGGACGAGATCGAGCAGGTCTGCACGCATGCCGCGGTGATGTCGCGCGGCCGGCTGGTGGTGCAGGGCACGGTGGCCGAGCTGGCCGCCCGGGCGCAGGGCCGCCTGGTCGTGCGGACGGCCGACGCGGAGGAGGCGGTCCGGGTGCTGAAGGAGCACGGGGTGACGGATCTGCGGCTTTCGGACGGGTCGGTGGACGGTCTGCCGCCGGAGGGCGAGGCCGTGCTGCCGGTGCTGTGCGCCGCGCTGGTCGGTGCGGGGGTGCGGGTGCGGGGCTTCGCGGTGGAGCGGGGCACGCTGGAGGACGCCTTCGTGGCGCTGACCGGGGAGGGCTTCGATGTCGCGGGCTGAGGCGGTGCCGCAGGGCGGCGCGGTGGCGGCGGTCCGGCCCCGGGTGGGGGCGGCCGGGTACGCGGCGCTGTTCACCAGTGAGCTGGCGATGACCTTCCGCCGGGCGCGGACGATCGCGATGCTGGGGATCCTGGCGGCGCTGCCGGTGCTGATCGGCGTCGTGGTGCGGGTGCACACCGGCGGCAGCCGCGGTGAGGGGCCGGCGTTCGTCGCCCAGGTGACCCAGAACGGGCTTTTCCTGGTCTTTACGGCCTTGGCCGTCACTTTGCCCGTCTTCCTGCCGATGACGGTGGGCGTGGTGGCGGGGGACGCGGTCGCCGGCGAGGCGGCCACCGGGACGCTGCGCTACCTGCTGGTCGCCCCGGCCGGGCGGACGCGGCTGCTGGCGGCGAAGTTCGCCGCGGCGCTGGTGTTCTGCCTGGCGGCCACCGGGGTGGTGGCCCTGTCGGCGCTGGCGACCGGGGCGGTGCTGTTCCCGCTGGGCGAGGTGACGCTGCTGTCGGGGGACGCGATCGGGGTCGGCGAGGCGCTGCTGCGGGCGGTGCTGGTGGCGGGGGTGGTCGCGCTGTCGCTGGCCGGGCTGGTGGCGGTCGGCCTGTTCGTGTCGACGCTGACGGGCAGCGGGATCGCCGCGATGGCCACCACGGTGGTCCTGGTGATCACGGTGCAGATCCTGGACAGCTTCCCGCAGCTGCACGCGGTGCAGCCGTTCCTGTTCACCCATCAGTGGCTGAGCTTCTCGGACCTGCTGCGCGAGCGCATGTACTGGGACAACGTGCTGGAGAACCTGGGCCTGCAGGCGGTGTACGTGGCGGTGTTCGGCTCGGCGGCGTGGGCGCGCTTCACGGCCCGGGACATCACGGTCTGATCCGGCCGGTCCGTCCGGGGTGCGGCCAACGGCTCGTCAGCGGACGGGGAACGTCCGGGAGGCGGCTGCCGCGCAGGCCAGCACGGGCAGCTGGGCGGGGGCGATCAGGAAGAGCGGCGACCACTCGGGGCAGACCAGGCGGACACCGGCGGTCAGGCCGTACAGCCGGGCCCGGTGGGAGCCCTTGAGGTCGACGCGGTCGAGCCGGTAGGGGCCGTCGAGGGTTATCGCGGGGCGGCCGTGGCGCTGCCACTCGATGCGGACGGGGCCGCCGCTGGGGGTGCCGGTGACGAGCAGGTCGCCGCTCTCGGCGGCGTCGAGCTCGCGCCGGACGGCGGGCAGTCGAAGGGCGGCGCCGCGGGCGAGGAGGTCGTCGGCGGCGTCACGCAGCGTCTGCGCGGCTCGGCCGGGGCTCGCGGCGACACGGCGGAACGGCCGGGCGAGCTGCCCTGTGAGTTGACCCGTGAGGTGGACCATCACAACCCTCCTGTGGCCGTGCGGGCGCCCGCGCGGAACGGGGTTTCCGTCGGCCGGCGGCGGTGGCACCCCGGACGTTAGCAGTCCGAGACCTGGGTTGAGGAGATCCGGCGGGGACTTCTTCACAGCGGGATTCCCGGTGCGAACGGCCCCCGCGCGGAGCGCGTTCGGGCGGTCTCAGCGGGTGACGGCCGAGGCCGTTCCGGGGGTGTTTCCGGGGGCCGTCGCGACGCCGTCCGCCGGCACGGCGGCGGCTGCCGCGGCCGCCGCGGCGAGGGCGGCGCGGTCGGCCCGGATCCGGCGCAGCGCGTCGAAGGTGAGGACGGCGAGGGCGGCCCAGACGAGGGTGAAGCCGGCCCAGCGGGCGGGCGGCATCGACTCGTGGAAGACGGTGATCCCGATGAGGAACTGGAAGACCGGCGCGAGGTACTGGAGCAGGCCGAGGGTGGTGAGCGGGACGCGGACGGCGGCGGCGCCGAAGCACAGCAGTGGGACGGCGGTGATGACGCCGCTGATCATGAGCAGTCCGGAGTGCGCCCAGGCGGAACTGCCGTCGACGGCGTGGCCGAAGCTGCCCTCGCCGCGCAGCTGCAGCCAGATCAGGAAGCCGAGGGCGAAGGGGAACATCACGGCGCTCTCGAGCGCGAAGCTCTCCATGCCGCCGAGGGCGACCTTCTTCTTGAGCAGGCCGTAGGTGGCGAAGCTGAACGCGAGGGTGAGGGCGATCCACGGCGGACGGCCGTAGCCGACGGCGAGGACCGCGACGGCGAGGGCGCCGATCCCGACGGCGGCCCACTGGGCGCGGCGGAGCCGTTCGCGGAGCAGCAGGACGCCGAAGGCGATGGTGACGAGCGGGTTGATGAAGTAGCCGAGGCTGGTCTCGACGACGTGGCCGGAGTTGACGCCCCAGATGTAGACGCCCCAGTTGACGGAGACCACGGCGGCGGCGAGGGCGACCAGGGCGAGTCGCCGGGGCTGGGCGAGCAGCGGGCGGATCCATGCCCAGCGGCGCTGGACGAGCAGCATCAGCAGGACGGCGACGAGGGACCAGACCATCCGGTTGGCGAGGATGTCGACGGCTCCTGCGGGCTCCAGCAGCGGCCAGAAGAGCGGGAAGAGGCCCCACATGCCGTAGGCGGCGGCGCCGTACCAGAATCCGCGGCCGGTGTCGTGCTCGTCCTTCATGCCGCTCCGTCCCTCACGCACGCAAGTACCGGCTCGACGGTAGCGGCGGAAGCGGAAGATGTCACGCCCGTATCCAGATTTTGGTCATGACAGTTGCCTTATGCATCCGATTCCGGGGCGAGGCCCCTCCGGGAGCGCGCTTCGGCTTCGAGCGCGGCCAGCCCGTCCAGCACCCGCTGCAGGCCGAAGGCGTAGGCGTGGGCCGCACTGGAGGCGGCTCCGTGGGCCTCGCCGGCGGCGGCACCGATCCGGGCGGCGGTCGGGAAACGCTCCGGGTCGAAGACCTTGGCGAGCAGGTCGGCGTTGCCGGCCCACCACTGCTCGTCGCTCATCGCGCTCTGCTGCTCGGCGGCCCGCTCGTCGGCGGCCGCGCGGGCGCAGCTGTGCACGAAGCCGAGCACGAAGGAGAGGGCGGCGTCCGTCTCGACGTCGCCGAGGCCGAGCCCTTCGAGGGCGCGCAGCTCGTACTCGTACTTGGCCATCAGGCCGGGGCCGAGCGGGGGGCGGCCGGTGGCGATGTCCGCGACCCAGGGGTGGGCGGCGAACAGGGCGGCGTTGTCGTCGGCGACGGCGGCCGTCCGGGCCCGCCAGCCGTCGTCGGCGGGGGTGCGGCGGGGCATGGCGGCGTAGACGGTGTCGAGCACGAGGTCGAGCAGTTCGGCCTTGCCGGGCACGTAGGTGTAGAGCGCCATCGGGGAGAGGCCGAGCCGCTGGGCGACGGCGCGCATGGTGACGGCGGCGAGGCCCTCGGCGTCGGCGAGGGCGATCGCGGCGGCGGCGATCTCCGGCACCGTCCGGGCCTGCCGGGGGCCGCGGCGGCCGGGCCGCTCCTCTCCCCCGCCCCAGAGCAGCGCGAGGGTGCGCGCCGGGTCACCTGCACTGCTGCGGTCGGTCGACATGGCCGGAATTCTCCCACCGCAATTCTCCGTACATTGTACAGTGTACTCAGTACGGAGAATGGGAGGCGTATGACTGCGCACGACGGAGAGTCCGACGGGGACTTCGACCGCGGGGTCGACGGGGAGTTCGACCGGCAGGTGCGGCGGCTGACCGCGCTGGGCTACCCCACCCTGGCCGGCCTGCCGGAGGACGGCTTCACCGCACTGCTGGAGCCGTTGCGAGGGGCGGCCGGACGGTCACGGCCCGACCCGGGCGCGCGGCCGGAGGGCGGCCGGGTGCCGTTCGTCCTGGTGGTGACCAGGGAGGTGGTGCCGATCGAGGAGGTGGTACCGCTGACCACGCTCGCCGGCCGCAAGCGCCCGGGGATCGTGGACCGGCACTACCCGGAGGGCGACCTCGCCCGCTTCACCCCGACCGTGCCGCTGCCGAACGGCCGGGCCTACCTGCTGCTGGACGTCGACCGCGGCGAGGAGTTCTGCGGCGCCGTCCCCCGGGATGCGATGGCCGTGGTCGCCGACCGCGGCCGCACCCCGCTGACGATCGAGGAGGGCCTCGCCCTGGTCGTCCAGTACCCGGAGCTGCTCGCCACCAACAAGTGCTTCTCGCTCGGCGCCTCGCGCTGCGGCGACCGCCGGGTGCCCGCGCTGTGGATCAGCAAGGGCGCGCCCAAGCTCGGCTGGTGCTGGGAGGGCAACCCGCACAGCTGGCTCGGCATGGCCTCGGCCGGCGGCCGGGCCTGAGGCCGGCCGCCGGGCCGGCCGGTCGATGAGGCCGGCCGGGAACGGCGCGGGCCCCGGGGGCGCACCCCCGGGGCCCGTACGCGGGCGTGCGGTCAGACCACCGTCCAGGTGTCGTGGCCGGTGAGCAGGGCACCGAGGTCGCCGGGGCCGCGGTCGGTGGTGGCGCGCTCCAGTTGTTCGGCCATCAGGTCGTCGTAGACCGGCCGCTCGACGGAGCGGAGCACCCCGATCGGGGTGTGGTGCAGGGTGTCGGCGTCGGCGAGCCGGGTGAGGGCGAAGGCGGTGGCGGGGCCCGGGGTGTGCGCGTCGTGGACGAGCACCTCGGCCTCGTTCTCCGGGGTGACGGTGCGGACGGCCAGCTCGCCGTCGGGGCCGCGGAAGACGCCCTGGTCGGTGCCGAAGCGGATCGGCCGGCCGTGTTCGAGGCGGATCAGCGCCTCGTCGCGGGTGCCGGGCTCCTTGAGCACCTCGAAGGCGCCGTCGTTGAAGATGTTGCAGTTCTGGTAGATCTCCACCAGGGCGGCGCCCTGGTGCTCGGCGGCGGCGCGCAGCACGGACTGCAGGTGCTGGCGGTCGGAGTCGATGGTGCGGGCGACGAAGGTGGCCTCGGCGCCGATCGCCAGCGAGAGCGGGTTGAAGGGCGCGTCCAGGGAGCCCATCGGGGTGGACTTGGTGATCTTCCCGACCTCACTGGTGGGCGAGTACTGGCCCTTGGTGAGGCCGTAGATCCGGTTGTTGAACAGCAGGATCTTCAGGTTGACGTTGCGCCGCAGGGCGTGGATCAGGTGGTTGCCGCCGATGGAGAGCGCGTCGCCGTCGCCGGTGACCACCCAGACGCTGAGGTCGCGCCGGGAGGTGGCGAGGCCGGTGGCGATCGCCGGGGCTCTGCCGTGGATGGAGTGCATCCCGTAGGTGTTCATGTAGTACGGGAAGCGTGAGGAGCAGCCGATGCCGGAGACGAAGACGGTGTTCTCGCGGCGGATGCCGAGTTCGGGCATGAAGGACTGGACGGCGGCGAGGATCGCGTAGTCGCCGCAGCCGGGGCACCAGCGGACTTCCTGGTCGGTCTTGAAGTCCTTGACGCTCTGCGGGCCGTCGGCCTTGGGGACCAGGGAGAGCGATCGGAATTCGGTCATCGCTGGTCCTCCGCGTCGAGGGTGCCGATCGCCGCGTGCAGCACATCGGCCAACTGGGCGGCCTTGAAAGGAAGTCCGCGGACCTGGTTGTAGGACTGGGCGTCCACGAGGTACTTGGCGCGCAGCAGCAGGGCGAGTTGGCCGAGGTTCATCTCCGGGACGATGACCCGGTCGTAGCCGTGCAGCACCTGGCCGAGGTTGGCCGGGAAGGGGTTGAGGTGGCGCAGGTGGGCCTGGGCGATGCGGCCGCCGTCGGCGCGGACCCGGCGCACGGCGGCGGTGATCGGTCCGTAGGTGGAGCCCCAGCCGAGGACGAGGACCCGGGCGTCGCCCTGAGGGTCGTCGACCTCCAGCGGGGGGACCTCGATGCCGTCGACCTTGGCCTGCCGGGTGCGGACCATGAAGTCGTGGTTGGCCGGGTCGTAGGAGATGTTGCCGGTGCCGTCCTGCTTCTCGATGCCGCCGATCCGGTGTTCCAGGCCGGGGGTGCCGGGCACCGCCCAGGGGCGGGCCAGCGTGCGCGCATCGCGCTTGTACGGCCAGAAGGCGCGGCTGCCGTCGGGCAGCTCGTGGTTCGGCTCGGTGGCGAAGTCGACCGTCAGGTCGGGCAGTTCGTCGACGGCGGGGATGCGCCAGGGTTCGGAGCCGTTGGCGAGGTAGCCGTCGGAGAGCAGGAAGACCGGGGTGCGGTAGGTCAGCGCGATCCGGGCCGCCTCCAGGGCGGCGGTGAAGCACTCGGCGGGGGTGGCGGGCGCGACGACGGGCACGGGTGCCTCGCCGTTGCGGCCGAACATCGCCTGCAGCAGGTCGGCCTGCTCGGTCTTGGTGGGCAGGCCGGTGGACGGGCCGCCGCGCTGGATGTCCACGACCAGCAGCGGCAGTTCGAGGGAGACGGCGAGGCCGATGGTCTCCGACTTGAGGGCGACGCCGGGGCCGGAGGTGGTGGTGACGCCGAGCGCGCCGCCGAAGGCCGCACCGAGGGCTGCGCCGATGCCGGCGATCTCGTCCTCGGCCTGGAAGGTCCGCACGCCGAAGTTCTTGTGCTTGGACAGCTCGTGCAGGATGTCCGAGGCCGGGGTGATCGGGTACGAGCCGAGGAACAGCGGCAGGCCGGAGCGCGTCGAGGCGGCGATCAGTCCGTAGGAGAGCGCCAGGTTGCCGGAGATGTTGCGGTAGGTGCCTGAGGGCAGCGCGGCCGGGGCGATCTCGTAGGAGACCGCGAAGTCCTCGGTGGTCTCGCCGAAGTTCCAACCGGCGCGGAAGGCCAGGATGTTGGCCTCGGCGATGTCCGGCTTCTTGGCGAACTTCTGGCGCAGGAAGGTCTCGGTGCCGCCGGTCGGCCGATGGTACATCCAGGAGAGCAGGCCGAGCGCGAACATGTTCTTGGCGCGTTCGGCGTCCTTGCGGGCGAGGCCGCTCTCCTTGAGCGCCTCCAGGGTCAGGGTGGTCAGCGGCACCTTGTGCAGCCGGAAGGCGTCGAGCGAGCCGTCGGTAAGCGGGTCGGCGGCGTAGCCGACCTTCGCCAGGGCGCGCTTGGTGAACTCGTCGGTGTTGACGATGATCTCGGCGCCGTGCGGCAGGTCCGGCAGATTGGCCTTCAGCGCGGCCGGGTTCATCGCCACCAGCACGTTGGGGGCGTCGCCCGGGGTCAGGATGTCGTGGTCGGCGAAGTGCAGTTGGAAGCTGGACACGCCCGGCAGGGTGCCGGCGGGTGCCCGGATCTCGGCCGGGAAGTTCGGCAGGGTGGAGAGGTCGTTGCCGAAGGACGCCGTCTCCGAGGTGAAGCGGTCGCCGGTGAGCTGCATGCCGTCGCCGGAGTCCCCGGCGAACCGGATGATCACCCGGTCGAGCCGGCGGGTAGGTTTGACGGGGCGCCCCTGCCTGGCCGCAGGAGGCGCCGAGCCGGCCCGGCCCTCGCTCCCGTCCGAGCCGTCCACTGCCTCTGACTGATCGACCTGACTGGTCACTGCCGCGGACCTCCTCGTGGGCGCCAGCCGCGGGCGTGAGCCGTGTGCCCCGTCCGCCTGGTGCACCACTCGCATCCTAAGGCGGACGGGGATCACCGGACCGGAACTCGGACACGTGGAGTGGCTGGATGCGCCATCTTCGATCGCGGGCACCCCGGAGCGGGCCGGTGCGGTCAGGGGCTCGGGGCCGTTTCGGTCAGGAGTTCAGGTAGGTGAGCACCGCGAGCACCCGGCGGTGGTCCTCGGGGCTCTGGCCGAGGCCGAGCTTGAGGAAGATGTTGCTGACGTGCTTCTCCACGGCGCCGTCGGAGACCACCAGCTGGCGGGCGATCGCCGCGTTGGTGCGGCCCTCGGCCATCAGCCCGAGCACCTCGCGCTCGCGCGGCGTGAGCCCCTCCAGGACGTCCCCGCGACGGCTGCGGATGAGCAGCTGCTGGACGACCTCCGGATCGAGTGCGGTGCCGCCGCCGGCCACCCGGACGACCGCGTCCACGAACTCGCGGACCTCGGCGACCCGGTCCTTCAGCAGGTAGCCCACGCCCCGGGTGGAGCCGGCCAGCAGCTCGCCGGCGTACTGCTCCTCGACGTACTGCGACAGCACCAGCACGCCCAGCCCCGGGTAGAGGCCGCGCAGGGTGACGCAGGCGCGCACGCCCTCGTCGGTGTGGGTGGGGGGCATCCGGACGTCGGCCACGATCACGTCCGGCAGGGCCTCGGCCTGCGCGAGGTCGTGGACGGTCTTCAGCAGTGCCTCGCCGTCGCCGACGCCGGCGACCACCTCCAGCCCCCGGTCGGTGAGCATCCTGGTGAGGCCCTCCCGCAGCAGGACGGAGTCCTCGGCGATCACGACGCGCAGCATGAGTGACGAGCCCCCTTCACGGTGGGCCGCCCCCGTGACCGCCCCGGTCCTACATGGTACGGATCGCGACCGCGTCGCAGAGCCCCTGCAGGGCGGCCTTGGCCGGACACTCCGGCAGCGGGTCGAGCAGCGCGCGGGCCTCCTCGGCGTACCGCAGGGTCTCCCGGCGGGCGCGCTCCAGGGCGGGGTGGCGGCGCAGCAGGCGCAGCGCCTCGCCGTGCAGCTCGTCGTCCTCGGCGAGGTCGCGGTCCAGGATCTCGCGCAGCCGCAGGTCGGCGGGGTCGTCCTCGTCCACCGGGGTCTGCTTCAGCAGCAGCACGGGCAGGGTGGGGACGCCCTCGCGCAGGTCGGTGCCCGGGGTCTTGCCGGACTCGTGGCTGTCGCTGGCGATGTCGAGTACGTCGTCGGCGAGCTGGAAGGCGGTGCCCATGCGCTCGCCGTACTGGGTGAGGATGTCGACCATCCACGGCTCGGCGCCGGACATCAGGGCGCCGAAGCGGCAGGAGACGGCGACCAGCGAGCCGGTCTTGCCGGCGATGACGTCCAGGTAGTGCTGCAGCGGGTCGTCGGCCGGGCGAGGGCCGGCGGTCTCCAGGATCTGGCCGGTGACGAGGCGCTCGAAGGCGTCGGCCTGGATCCGGACGGCCTCCGGGCCGAGGTCGGCGAGGACCTGGGAGGCGCGGGAGAAGAGGAAGTCGCCGGTGAGGATGGCGACCGAGTTGTCCCAGCGGGAGTTGGCGCTGGGGGCGCCGCGGCGCACCGGTGCCTCGTCCATGACGTCGTCGTGGTAGAGCGTGGCGAGGTGGGTGAGCTCGACGACGACCGCGGCCGGCACCACGCCGGGCGCGTACGGGTCGCCGAACTGGGCGGCGAGCATGACCAGCAGCGGGCGGAAGCGCTTGCCGCCGGCCTCGATGAGGTGGCTGGCGGTGACGGTGATGAACGGAACCTCGCTCTTCACCGCCTCGGCGAGCGCGGTCTCGACCGCGTCCATCCCGGTCTGGACGTCACGGGTCAGATCGCGGTCCTGCACGCTCAGCCCGAAGGGCCCCACGACGGTCACGAAGACCACTCCTGTCCCTGGTCGTTCCCAGCGGCCTGGTCCCCCTGGTCGCCGCCTCTGTGCGTACTGCTGCACGCACTAGGCAGCGTATCCGGTCACGAGTGGATCACTGCACGGGCATGTCCCCAACCAGCGCGTCGGCGCGCTGCGCAGGCGCTCCGAGGGGGCCGTCGGGGGCCCGGGCCGGACACGGACCCGCCCGGACCCCGCCGAACGGCGGGGGCCGGGCACGGGGCCGGGTGGCCTAGCGGACGAAGAGCGAGGCCTTCGACGCCAGGTCGAGGAAGTACTGCGGCAGCAGGCCGAGGCCGAGGGTGACCAGCACGCCGACGCCGATGGCGGTGGCGGTGAGCGGGCTGGGCACGGCCACCGAGGGGCCCTGCGGCTGCGGGTCGGAGAAGAACATCAGCACGATGACGCGGATGTAGAAGAACGCCGCGACGGCCGAGCTGAGCACGCCGACGATCACCAGCGGCGTGGCGCCGCCGGCCGCCGCGGCCTGGAAGACCGCGAACTTGCCGGTGAAGCCGCTGGTCAGCGGGATGCCGGCGAAGGCCAGCAGGAACAGCGCGAAGACCGCCGCGAGCAGCGGGGAGCGCCGGCCGAGGCCGGCCCAGCTGGAGAGGTGGGTGGCCTCGCCCTTGGAGTCGCGCACCAGGGTGACCACGGCGAAGGCGCCGAGCGTCACGAAGGAGTAGGCGAGCAGGTAGAAGAGGACGGCGCCGAGCCCCTGCCGGTTGGTGGCGATCACGCCGGTGAGGATGAAGCCGGCGTGGGCGATCGAGGAGTACGCGAGCAGTCGCTTCACGTCCTGCTGGGTCACGGCGAGGATCGCGCCGGCCACCATGGTGAGGATGGCGACGCCCCACATGACCGGTCGCCAGTCCCACTTGAGGCCGGGGAAGGCCACGTAGAAGAGGCGCAGGAAGGCGCCGAAGGCTGCGGTCTTGGTGGCCGCGGCCATGAAGCCGGTGACCGGGGTCGGGGCGCCCTGGTAGACGTCCGGGGTCCAGGCGTGGAACGGCACGGCGCCGACCTTGAAGAGCAGGCCGACGGAGAGCATGGCCAGGCCGATCAGCAGCAGCGCGTCGTTCTGGGTAGTGACGGTGAGCGCCGGGGTGACCGGGGCGACCCCGGAGACCACGTCGGCGATGTCGCCGAGCTGGACGCTGCCCGCGTAGCCGTACAGCAGGGCGGTGCCGAAGAGGAAGAACGCCGAGGCGAAGGCTCCGAGCAGGAAGTACTTGAGGGCCGCCTCCTGGGAGAGCAGCCGGCGCCGCCGGGCGAGGCCGCACAGCAGGTAGAGCGGGAGGGAGAGCACCTCCAGCGCCACGAACATGGTCAGCAGGTCGTTGGCGGCGGGGAAGAGCAGCATGCCGCCGACGGCGAAGAGGGTGAGCGGGAAGACCTCGGTGGTGGTGAAGCCGGCCCGGGTGGCCTCGCGCTCCTGGTCGCCGCCGGGGACGGCGCCGCCCTGGGCGGCGAAGGAGTCGACGCCGTGGCCGTTCAGGCGCGGCTCCAGCCGGCGCTCGGCGTAGGTGAGGACGGCCATCACCGCGGTCAGCAGGATGACGCCCTGCAGGAAGAGCGCCGGGCCGTCGATCGCGACCGAGCCCATCGCGAGCAGGCCCGCCTGCGTGGTGGCGTGGCCCTGGGCGGCGAGCACGACCACTGCGGCGAAGGCGCCGCCGAGGCCGAGCAGGGAGATGCCGATCTGGACGCCGTAGCGGGCCCGGCGCGGCACGAAGGCCTCGGTGAGGATGCCCGCGACCGCGGCGGCGAAGACGATCAGCATCGGGGAGAGCTGGCCGTACTCGATGTGCGGGGCGGGGATGCTCGCGCTGTTGCCGCCCGCGGCGGCGAGCCACAGGGTGGGGCTCATTCGTGCTCACCTCCGGTGGTGGCGGCGACCGGGTGGGCCGGTGCCGGGTCGGTCTGGTGGACCTGGGAGAGCGTGGCGTCCACGGCCGGGTTCACCATGTCGGTGAGCGGCTTCGGGTACACGCCGAGCAGCAGGGTGAGCGCCACCAGCGGTGCCACGACGGCGAGTTCGCGGACCTTGAGGTCGGGCATGCCCTCCATCCGGGGCTTCACCGGGCCGGTCATGGTGCGCTGGTACAGCAGCAGGGCGTACAGCGCGGCCAGCACGATGCCGAAGGTGGCGGCGATGCCGATGGCCGGGTAGCGGCTGAACGTGCCGACCAGCACCAGGAACTCGCTGACGAACGGCGCCATGCCGGGCAGCGACAGGGTGGCGAGTCCGCCGATCAGGAAGGTGCCGGCGAGCACCGGGGCGACCTTCTGCACGCCGCCGTAGTCGGCGATCAGGCGCGAGCCGCGGCGGGAGATCAGGAAGCCGGCGACGAGCATCCACGCGGCGGTGGAGATGCCGTGGTTGACCATGTAGAGGGTGGCTCCGGTCTGGCCCTGGCTGGTCAGCGCGAAGATGCCCATGATGATGAAGCCGAAGTGCGAGATGGAGGCGTAGGCGACCAGCCGCTTGATGTCCTTCTGGCCGATGGCCACCAGGGCGCCGTAGACGATGCCGATCAGCGAGAGCACGAGGATCGCCGGGGCGAAGGTCTTGGAGGCGTCGGGGAAGAGGCCGAGGCAGTACCGCAGCATCGCGAAGGTGCCGACCTTGTCGACGACCGCGGTGATCAGGACGGCCGTTCCGGCGGTGGACTCGCCCATCGCGTTCGGCAGCCAGGTGTGCAGCGGCCAGAGCGGGGCCTTCACCGCGAAGGCGAAGAAGAAGCCGAGGAAGAGCGCCTTCTCCGCGGTCGGGTCGATCGCCAGCTTGCCGTCGGCGATCGCGTTGGTGAGCGTCGGCAGGTCGAAGGTGGCGAGGTCCTGGTCGGCGGCGACGACGTACAGCCCGATCACCGCGGCCAGCATGACCAGGCCGCCGAGCAGGTTGTACAGCAGGAACTTCACCGCGGCGTAGGAGCGCTGCTTCCCGGCGTCGGGGCCGCCGGCCCGGTCGCCGAAGCCGCCGATCAGGAAGTACATCGGGATCAGCATGGCTTCGAAGAAGACGTAGAAGACGAAGACGTCGGTGGCCAGGAAGGACACCAGCACCATCGCCTCGACGGCCAGGATCAGGGCGAAGAAGCCCTGGGTGCGGCGCTTGGCCTCGAAGCTGCCCTCGGGGGCCGGTGCGGGGTCGGAATCGTGCCAGGAGGCGAGCATCACCAGCGGCACCAGGACCGCGGTGAGCAGGACGAGGACGGCGCCGATGCCGTCCACGCCGAGCGAGAAGGAGATGCCGAAGGAACGGATCCAGCTGTGGGACTCGGTCAGCTGGTAGCGGGGGCCGCCCGGTTCGAACCGGGCGGCGACGACGGCGGTCAGCGCGAGGGTGGCCGCCGAGACGGCCAGGGCCACGGCCTTGGTGGTGCGCCGGCGGGCCTCGCTGTTGCCCGCCGGCAGCGCGGCGGTGACCACCGCGCCCGCGGCGGGCACGGCACAGGTCGCGGTCAGCAGGTAGCTCATGGCCGGCCTCCCCGCAGAGCCTCAGCAGTCATGGTGTGACCTTCCATCAGACCGACCTCATGAGCAGAGTGGTGGCGACCAGCACGAGCGTGCCGCCGAACATGGAGAGCGCGTACGTCCGGACGAAGCCGGTCTGCACCCGGCGCAGCCGGCCGGAGACGCCGCCGATGGTGGCGGCGAGGCCGTTGACGAAGCCGTCCAGGCCGCGGCTGTCGAACCAGACCAGGGTCGCGGCGAGCGCCGAGCCGGGGCGGACCAGGACGGCGTGGTTGAAGTCGTCCTGGAGCAGGTCGCGGCGGGCGGCCCGGGTGAGCGCGGAGCCCACCGGCGGGGTGACCGGGACGCGGGTGCGGCCGTACATCGTGTAGGCCAGGCCGACGCCAGCCAGCATGCAGACGGTGGTCAGCACGGTGACGGCGGCCGCCGGGATCGGCGGGTGGCCCTCCTCGAAGCCGGTGACCGGCTCCAGCCACTTCAGGAAGGCGTCGCCGTAGGTGAACAGCGCGCCGGCGAAGACCGAGCCGACCGCGAGGACCACCATCGGCAGCGTCATGACCTTGGGCGACTCGTGCGGGTGCGGCTCCTCGCCGGTCTCCGGGTCGGGCTGCCAGCGCTTCTCGCCGAAGAAGGTCATCATCATCACGCGGGTCATGTAGAACGCGGTGACGGCCGCGCCGACCAGGGCGCACAGGCCGAGGATCCAGCCCTCCGTGCCGCCCTTGGAGAACGCCGCCTCGATGATCTTGTCCTTGGAGAAGAAGCCGGACAGACCGGGGAATCCGATGATGGCCAGGTAGCCGAGGCCGAAGGTGGCGAAGGTGACCGGCATGTACTTGCGCAGGCCGCCGTAGTGGCGCATGTTCACCTCGTCGTTCATGCCGTGCATGACCGATCCGGCGCCGAGGAAGAGCCCGGCCTTGAAGAAGCCGTGGGTCACCAGGTGCATGATCGCGAAGACGTAGCCGATCGGGCCGAGGCCCGCGGCCAGCACCATGTAGCCGATCTGCGACATCGTCGAGCCGGCCAGCGCCTTCTTGATGTCGTCCTTGGCGCAACCGACGATCGCACCGAAGAGCAGGGTGACCGTGCCGACCGCGACCACCGCGGTCTGCGCGTCCGGCGCCAGGTCGAAGATCGCCGAGGAGCGGGTGATCAGGTAGACGCCGGCGGTCACCATGGTCGCCGCGTGGATCAGTGCGGAGACCGGGGTCGGGCCCTCCATGGCGTCGCCGAGCCAGGACTGCAGCGGCACCTGGGCGGACTTGCCGCAGGCGGCGAGCAGCAGCATCAGGCCGATCGCGGTGAGCTTGCCCTCGCTCGCGTCGTCCGCCGCTCCGAAGACCGGGCCGAAGGCGAAGGAGCCGAACTCGACGAACATCAGCATGATCGCGATCGACAGGCCGAGGTCGCCGACCCGGTTGACGATGAACGCCTTCTTGGCGGCGGTGGCCGCGCTCGGCTTGTGCTGCCAGAAGCCGATGAGCAGGTACGAGGCGAGGCCCACGCCCTCCCAGCCGACGTACAGCAGCAGGTAGTTGTCGGCCAGCACCAGCAGCAGCATGGCGGCCAGGAACAGGTTGAGGTAGCCGAAGAACCGGCGGCGGCGCTCGTCGTGGGCCATGTAGCCCGTCGAGTACACGTGGATCAGCGTGCCGACGCCGGTGATCAGCAGGACGAAGGTCATGGACAACTGGTCGAGCTGGAAGGCGACGTCGGCCTGGAAGCCGTTCACCGGGATCCAGCTGTAGAGGAATTCGCGGACGGGGCGCTGGTCGGTGGGCCGGCCGAGCATCTCGGCGAAGAGGACCAGGCCGATCCCGAAGGAGCCGGCGGCCGCGAGGGTGCCGAGCCAGTGGCCGAACCGGTCGAGCGCGCGCCCGCCGAGCAGCAGCAGGGCGGCGCCGGCCAGCGGGACCGCGACCAGCAGCGGAATGAGTGAGTTCACCGTGGGCCCTCCGCCTACAGCTTCATCAGGTTGCTGTCGTCGACCGAGGCGGTGTGCCTGGTCCGGAAGATGCTCACGATGATGGCGAGGCCGACCACGACCTCCGCCGCCGCGACCACCATGGTGAAGAAGGCGATGATCTGGCCGTCCAGGTTGCCGTGCATCCGGGAGAAGGTGACCAGGGCCAGGTTCGAGGCGTTGAGCATCAGCTCGACGCACATGAACAGCACGATCGCGTTCCGCCGGATCAGCACACCGGACGCGCCGATGGTGAACAACAGGGCGGAGAGGTAGAGGTAGTTGACGGGGTTCACGCCTCGTCCTCCTTCTTCTTCTCCTTCGTCGGCACCGTCTCCAGCGCGGCGCGCTGCTCGGGCGTGACCGGGCGGGCGGAGGACGGGCGGCCCAGCCAGTCGGCGGTGGACTCCTCCAGCTCCGCCATCCGCTGCAGCATCTCCTGGCTGACGTCGCGGATCTGGCCGCGTTCGCGCAGGGTGCCCATCACCGAGTCCTCGGCGACCGTGCCGTCGGGCAGCAGGCCGGGGATGTCGACGGCGTTGTGCCGGGCGTAGACGCCGGGCGCGGGCATCGGCGGCACCTGCAGGTTGTCCTTGACCCGCTGGGAGGCCAGCTCCCGCTGGGTCTTCGGCTTCTGGACGTACTCGCGGTGGGTCAGCACCATCGCGCCGATCGCCGCGGTGATCAGCAGGGCGCCGGTGACCTCGAAGGCCCAGACGTACTTGGTGAAGATCAGCCGGGCCAGGCCCTGCACGTTGCCCTCGGCGTTGGCCTCGGACAGGCCGGTGAAGCTGTGCAGCTTGGCGTTGGCGAGGCCGGCGATCAGTAGTACGCCGAAGCCGAGCCCGCAGAGCACCGCGGCGAACCGCTGGCCCTTGAGCTGCTCCTTCAGCGAGTCCGCGCTGGTGACGCCGACCAGCATGACCACGAACAGGAAGAGCATCATGATCGCGCCGGTGTAGACGACGATCTGCACCACGCCCAGGAACACCGCGCCCTGGGCCATGTAGCAGACCGCGAGCGCCAGCATCGTCGCCGCCAGGCACAGCGCGCTGTGCACCGCCTTCTTCATCAGCAGCATGCCGAGCGCACCGCCCACGGCGATCACCGCGAGGACCCAGAACTGGACGGCCTCTCCGGTGGAGGTCATGGCTGCACCTCCTTCTCGTGCTGGTGCCGCTCCTGCTGCACGGTGCCGGGCGCGGCCTGGGTGATCTCGCCCCGGTAGTAGGCCTGTTCGTCGGCCCCGGGGTAGATGGCGTGCGGGCTGTCGACCATGCCCTCGGTGAGGCCGACCAGCAGCTGCTCCTTGGTGAAGATCAGGTCGGCCCGGGTGGAGTCGGCGAGCTCGTACTCGTTGGTCATGGTGAGCGCCCGGGTCGGGCAGGCCTCGATGCAGAGCCCGCAGAGGATGCAGCGGGCGTAGTTGATCTGGTAGACCGCGCCGTACCGCTCGCCGGGCGAGTAGCGCTCGTCGTCCCGGTTGTCGGCGCCCTCGACGTAGATGGCGTCGGCCGGGCAGGCCCAGGCGCAGAGCTCGCAGCCGACGCACTTCTCCAGGCCGTCGGGGTGCCGGTTCAGCTGGTGGCGGCCGTGGAAGCGCGGGGCGGTGGGCTTCTTCTGCTCCGGGTACTGCTCGGTGAGCCGCTTCTTGAACATGGCCCTGAAGGTCACGCCGAAGCCGGCGGCCGGGCCGAGGATCGACGGCTTGGCTGTCGTGTCGTGCCCTGAGGTGTCGTCGGATGACACGTCGGCTCAGCTCCCTTCGGTGTGGTCGGCCCCGTTGAGGGCGTCCTGGAGTTGCGGGGCGCGGCTGCGCCGGCGCGGGACGGGCGGCAGTTCCTGGCCCGGCAGCGGTGGCACCGGGTAGCCGCCGGCCATCGGGTCGAACGCGGCGGGCGGGGCTGGCTCGGCCTCGGCGGGCTTCTTCCGCAGCAGGTCCCAGACCAGGGCGAGCAGCAGGAGGGCGGCGATCGGTGCGCCGACGTACAGCACCACCTTGGCGAAGTCGTAGCCCTCGTTGCGCAGCGCCCGGACGCTGGCCACCATCACCAGCCAGACCAGCGAGACCGGGATGAGGATCTTCCAGCCGAGCTTCATGAACTGGTCGTAGCGCAGCCGGGGCAGCGTGCCGCGGAGCCAGATGAAGAAGAACAGCAGCAGCTGGATCTTGACGATGATCCAGAGCATCGGCCACCAGCCGTGGTTGGCGCCCTCCCAGAAGGTCGAGATCGGCCAGGGGGCGCGCCAGCCGCCGAGGAAGAGCGTCGAGGCGACGGCCGAGACGGTCACCATGTTGACGTACTCGGCGAGCATGAACATCGCGAACTTCAGCGAGGAGTACTCCGTGTTGAAGCCGCCGACCAGCTCGCCCTCGGCC
>NZ_JAHTIK010000001.1:3724327-3726943 GCF_025655475.1 Kitasatospora sp. DSM 101779
ACCAGTCAGGTCGATCAGTCAGAGGCAGTGGACGGCTCGGACGGGAGCGAGGGCCGGGCCGGCTCGGCGCCTCCTGCGGCCAGGCAGGGGCGCCCCGTCAAACCTACCCGCCGGCTCGACCGGGTGATCATCCGGTTCGCCGGGGACTCCGGCGACGGCATGCAGCTCACCGGCGACCGCTTCACCTCGGAGACGGCGTCCTTCGGCAACGACCTCTCCACCCTGCCGAACTTCCCGGCCGAGATCCGGGCACCCGCCGGCACCCTGCCGGGCGTGTCCAGCTTCCAACTGCACTTCGCCGACCACGACATCCTGACCCCGGGCGACGCCCCCAACGTGCTGGTGGCGATGAACCCGGCCGCGCTGAAGGCCAATCTGCCGGACCTGCCGCACGGCGCCGAGATCATCGTCAACACCGACGAGTTCACCAAGCGCGCCCTGGCGAAGGTCGGCTACGCCGCCGACCCGCTTACCGACGGCTCGCTCGACGCCTTCCGGCTGCACAAGGTGCCGCTGACCACCCTGACCCTGGAGGCGCTCAAGGAGAGCGGCCTCGCCCGCAAGGACGCCGAACGCGCCAAGAACATGTTCGCGCTCGGCCTGCTCTCCTGGATGTACCATCGGCCGACCGGCGGCACCGAGACCTTCCTGCGCCAGAAGTTCGCCAAGAAGCCGGACATCGCCGAGGCCAACATCCTGGCCTTCCGCGCCGGTTGGAACTTCGGCGAGACCACCGAGGACTTCGCGGTCTCCTACGAGATCGCCCCGGCCGCGCTGCCCTCAGGCACCTACCGCAACATCTCCGGCAACCTGGCGCTCTCCTACGGACTGATCGCCGCCTCGACGCGCTCCGGCCTGCCGCTGTTCCTCGGCTCGTACCCGATCACCCCGGCCTCGGACATCCTGCACGAGCTGTCCAAGCACAAGAACTTCGGCGTGCGGACCTTCCAGGCCGAGGACGAGATCGCCGGCATCGGCGCAGCCCTCGGTGCGGCCTTCGGCGGCGCGCTCGGCGTCACCACCACCTCCGGCCCCGGCGTCGCCCTCAAGTCGGAGACCATCGGCCTCGCCGTCTCCCTCGAACTGCCGCTGCTGGTCGTGGACATCCAGCGCGGCGGCCCGTCCACCGGCCTGCCCACCAAGACCGAGCAGGCCGACCTGCTGCAGGCGATGTTCGGCCGCAACGGCGAGGCACCCGTGCCCGTCGTCGCGCCCGCCACCCCCGCCGAGTGCTTCACCGCCGCCCTGGAGGCGGCCCGGATCGCGCTGACCTACCGCACCCCGGTCTTCCTGCTCTCCGACGGCTACCTCGCCAACGGCTCCGAACCCTGGCGCATCCCCGCCGTCGACGAACTGCCCGACCTGACGGTCGACTTCGCCACCGAGCCGAACCACGAGCTGCCCGACGGCAGCCGCGCCTTCTGGCCGTACAAGCGCGATGCGCGCACGCTGGCCCGCCCCTGGGCGGTGCCCGGCACCCCCGGCCTGGAACACCGGATCGGCGGCATCGAGAAGCAGGACGGCACCGGCAACATCTCCTACGACCCGGCCAACCACGACTTCATGGTCCGCACCCGGCAGGCCAAGGTCGACGGCATCGAGGTCCCCCCGCTGGAGGTCGACGACCCTCAGGGCGACGCCCGGGTCCTCGTCCTCGGCTGGGGCTCCACCTACGGACCGATCACCGCCGCCGTGCGCCGGGTCCGCGCCGACGGCGGCCGCATCGCCCAGGCCCACCTGCGCCACCTCAACCCCTTCCCGGCCAACCTCGGCCAGGTGCTGCACGGCTACGACCGGGTCATCGTCCCGGAGATGAACCTCGGCCAACTCGCCCTGCTGCTGCGCGCCAAGTACCTCGTGGACGCCCAGTCCTACAACCAGGTCCGCGGACTTCCTTTCAAGGCCGCCCAGTTGGCCGATGTGCTGCACGCGGCGATCGGCACCCTCGACGCGGAGGACCAGCGATGACCGAATTCCGATCGCTCTCCCTGGTCCCCAAGGCCGACGGCCCGCAGAGCGTCAAGGACTTCAAGACCGACCAGGAAGTCCGCTGGTGCCCCGGCTGCGGCGACTACGCGATCCTCGCCGCCGTCCAGTCCTTCATGCCCGAACTCGGCATCCGCCGCGAGAACACCGTCTTCGTCTCCGGCATCGGCTGCTCCTCACGCTTCCCGTACTACATGAACACCTACGGGATGCACTCCATCCACGGCAGAGCCCCGGCGATCGCCACCGGCCTCGCCACCTCCCGGCGCGACCTCAGCGTCTGGGTGGTCACCGGCGACGGCGACGCGCTCTCCATCGGCGGCAACCACCTGATCCACGCCCTGCGGCGCAACGTCAACCTGAAGATCCTGCTGTTCAACAACCGGATCTACGGCCTCACCAAGGGCCAGTACTCGCCCACCAGTGAGGTCGGGAAGATCACCAAGTCCACCCCGATGGGCTCCCTGGACGCGCCCTTCAACCCGCTCTCGCTGGCGATCGGCGCCGAGGCCACCTTCGTCGCCCGCACCATCGACTCCGACCGCCAGCACCTGCAGTCCGTGCTGCGCGCCGCCGCCGAGCACCAGGGCGCCGCCCTGGTGGAGATCTACCAGAACTGCAACATCTTCA
>NZ_JAHTIK010000001.1:3726955-3728682 GCF_025655475.1 Kitasatospora sp. DSM 101779
CGGGGCGCGGCTGCGCCGGCGCGGGACGGGCGGCAGTTCCTGGCCCGGCAGCGGTGGCACCGGGTAGCCGCCGGCCATCGGGTCGAACGCGGCGGGCGGGGCTGGCTCGGCCTCGGCGGGCTTCTTCCGCAGCAGGTCCCAGACCAGGGCGAGCAGCAGGAGGGCGGCGATCGGTGCGCCGACGTACAGCACCACCTTGGCGAAGTCGTAGCCCTCGTTGCGCAGCGCCCGGACGCTGGCCACCATCACCAGCCAGACCAGCGAGACCGGGATGAGGATCTTCCAGCCGAGCTTCATGAACTGGTCGTAGCGCAGCCGGGGCAGCGTGCCGCGGAGCCAGATGAAGAAGAACAGCAGCAGCTGGATCTTGACGATGATCCAGAGCATCGGCCACCAGCCGTGGTTGGCGCCCTCCCAGAAGGTCGAGATCGGCCAGGGGGCGCGCCAGCCGCCGAGGAAGAGCGTCGAGGCGACGGCCGAGACGGTCACCATGTTGACGTACTCGGCGAGCATGAACATCGCGAACTTCAGCGAGGAGTACTCCGTGTTGAAGCCGCCGACCAGCTCGCCCTCGGCCTCCGGGAGGTCGAAGGGTGCGCGGTTGGTCTCGCCGACCATCGCGATGATGTAGACGATGAACGACACCGGCAGCAGCACCGCGAACCAGGTCGGCTGCTGGGAGGCGACGATCTCCGAGGTCGACATCGAGCCGGAGTAGATGAAGACCGCGGCGAAGGACAGGCCCATCGCGATCTCGTAGCTGATCATCTGGGCGGAGGACCGGATGCCGCCGAGCAGCGGGTAGGTCGAACCGGAGGACCAGCCGGCCAGCACGATGCCGTAGATGCCGACGGAGGCGGTCGCCAGGATGTAGAGCAGGGCGATCGGCAGGTCGGTGAGCTGCAGCGGGGTGCGGGTGCCGAAGATCGACACCTGGTCGTCGGCCGGACCGAAGGGGATCACCGCGAAGGCCATGAACGCCGGGATCGCGCTGACGATCGGGGCGAGGATGTAGACCACCTTGTCGGCCCCGGTGACGACCAGGTCCTCCTTGAGGGCCAGCTTCACGCCGTCGGCGAGCGACTGCAGCATGCCCCAGGGGCCGTGCCGGTTGGGGCCGATCCGCAGCTGCATCCAGGCGACGACCTTGCGCTCCCACACGATCGCGATCAGCACGGTGCCGACCAGGAACGCGAAGACGAAGACCGCCTTGAGCAGCACCAGCCACCAGGGGTCGCGGCCGAAGAAGGCGAGCGTGTCGTAGGCGGCGAGCATCTGGGGGGCAGCGAGGGTTCGCATCACGCCTCCTGTGCCGGTGCGATGGTGACCAGGTGGCCGACGGTGGTGCCCAGGGCGCGGTGCGCGCCGCCGGGGGTGGAGTTGAGGGGCAGCCAGACGGTGCGGTCGGGCATGTCCTCGGTGACCTCCAGCGGCAGGACGACCGATCCTGCCGGGCCGGTGATCCGCAGCGCCGCGGCGGCGCCGATCTCGGCGGCGGTGGCCGCGGAGAGCCGGGCGACGGCCGGGTGCCGGGTGCCGGCGAGGTGCTCGTCGCCCTCCTGGAGGGTGCCGTTGTCGAGCAGCATCCGGTGGCCCGCCAGCACGGCCTGGCCGGTGGCCGGGCGGGGCAGCGGCGCCGGGTGCGCGGACGGGGCGGCCGGGCGGCCGCCCGCCCAGGGGGTGAAGCCGTCGAGCTCGCGCCGGGCGGCGGTGACGTCCGGCAGGCC
>NZ_JAHTIK010000001.1:3729518-3744019 GCF_025655475.1 Kitasatospora sp. DSM 101779
CGGCCCGGCGCGGCACCCAGGCGAGCGAGGCGCCGGTGGCGTGGGCGAGCCGCAGGGCGGCGGTGAGGCCGCCGGCGGTGTCGGCGAGCCGCTCGCCGACCAGGATCACCGAGCCGGGCGAGCGCAGGGCGTCGGCGGCCCGGCCCGCGTCGTCGGCGAGCACCTCGTCGCCGGCCAGTGCGGCCAGCCACTCGGCCTCGGTGCCGGGGGCGGCGGGCAGCAGCGCGCCGCGCAGCTTGCCGAGGCCGCGGGTGGCGTGCGAGGCGATCGCGTAGACCCGCTGGCCGTTGGCGCGGACGGCCTTGCGCAGCCGCAGGAAGACGATCGGCGACTCCTCCTCGGGCTCCAGGCCCGCGAGCAGGACGGCCGGTGCGTCCTCCAGCTGCTGGTAGGTGGGGCCGGTGCCGTCCAGGTCGGTGCCGCGGCCGGCGACGGCGGCGGCCAGGAAGTCCGCCTCCTCGCTGCTGTGCGGGCGGGCCCGGAAGTCCACGTCGTTGGTGCCGAGCACCAGGCGGGCGAACTTGGCGTAGGCGTAGGCGTCCTCGACGGTGACCCGTCCGCCGGCGAGCACGCCGGTGCGGGCGCCGCGCAGTCCCTCGGCGGCCCGGGCGAGCGCCTCGGGCCAGGAGGCCGGGACGAGTTCGCCGTCCTCGCCGCGGACCAGCGGGGTGGCGATCCGGTCGCGCTGCTGGGCGTAGCGGAAGGCGAAGCGGCCCTTGTCGCAGCTCCACTCCTCGTTGACCTGCGGCTCCTCGCCGGCGAGGCGGCGCATGACCTTGCCCCGGCGGTGGTCGGTGCGCAGCGAGCAGCCGGAGGAGCAGTGTTCGCAGACGCTGGGTGAGGAGACCAGGTCGAAGGGGCGGGAGCGGAAGCGGTAGGCGGCGGAGGTGAGCGCGCCGACCGGGCAGATCTGGATGGTGTTGCCGGAGAAGTAGGAGCGGAAGTCGTCGCCCTCGCCGGTGCCGACCTGCTGGAGCGCGCCGCGTTCGACGAGGTCGATGAAGGGGTCTCCGGCGATCTGCTGGGAGAAGCGGGTGCAGCGGGCGCAGAGCACGCAGCGCTCTCGGTCGAGCAGGACCTGGGTGGAGATCGGGACGGGCTTGGGGTACGTCCGCTTGACGCCGTCGAACCGGGTGTCGGCGTCGCCGGTGGACATCGCCTGGTTCTGCAGCGGACACTCGCCGCCCTTGTCGCAGACCGGGCAGTCCAGCGGGTGGTTGATGAGCAGCAGCTCCATCACGCCGCGCTGGGCCTTCTCGGCGACCGGTGAGCTGAGCTGGGTGCGGACGACCATGCCCTCGGCGACCGGGATCGTGCAGGAGGCGACCGGCTTGCGCTGGCCCTCGATCTCGACGATGCACTGGCGGCAGGCGCCGGCCGGGTCGAGCAGCGGGTGGTCGCAGAAGCGCGGGATCTGGGTGCCGATCTGCTCGGCGGCGCGGATGACCAGGGTGCCCTTGGGCACCTGGACCTCGACGCCGTCGATGGTGAGCGTGACGAGGTCGGTGGCCGTGGTGGAACCTGCGGCGGAGTCGCCGGTGGTCGCAGTGGTCACGCGTGCACCTCCCTCTCGGTGGCGGACTCGTGGGCGTGGTGCCGGCCTGCCCAGACGGTGGAGGCGGCGGGGTCGAGCGGGCAGCGCCGCTCGGTGAGGTGCTGCTCGTACTCCTCGCGGAAGTACTGGAGCGAGGAGACGATCGGGCTGGCGGCGCCGTCGCCGAGGGCGCAGAAGGACTTGCCGTTGATGTTGTCGGCGATGTCGAGGAGCTTCTCCAGGTCGCCGCTCTCGCCCTGGCCGGCCTCGATCCGCTTGAGCAGTTGGACGAGCCAGTAGGTGCCCTCGCGGCAGGGGGTGCACTTGCCGCAGGACTCGTGGGCGTAGAACTCCGTCCAGCGGGTGACGGCACGCACCACGCAGGTGGTCTCGTCGAAGACCTGGAGGGCCTTGGTGCCGAGCATGGAGCCGGCTGCGCCGACGCCCTCGTAGTCGAGCGGGACGTCGAGGTGCTGGTCGGTGAACATCGGGGTGGAGGAGCCGCCCGGGGTCCAGAACTTGAGGCGGTGGCCGGCCCGGATGCCGCCGCTGATCTCCAGCAGCTGGCGCAGCGTGATGCCGAGCGGTGCCTCGTACTGACCGGGGTTGGTGACGTGCCCGGACAGCGAGTAGAGGGTGAAGCCGGGGGACTTCTCGGTGCCGAGGCCCTTGAACCACTCCTTGCCGCGGCTGAGGATCGGCGGCACGGAGGCGATCGACTCGACGTTGTTCACCACGGTCGGGCAGGCGTAGAGGCCGGCGATCGCGGGGAACGGCGGGCGGAGCCGGGGCTGGCCGCGGCGGCCCTCCAGGGAGTCGAGGAGGGCGGTCTCCTCGCCGCAGATGTAGGCGCCGGCGCCGGCGTGCACGGTGATGTCGAGGTCGACGCCGGAGCCGAGGACGTCCTTGCCGAGGTAGCCGGCCTCGTAGGCCTCGGCGACGGCGGCCTGCAGCCGGCGCAGCACCGGGACGACCTCGCCGCGCAGGTAGATGAAGGCGTGGTTGCAGCGGATCGCGTAGGAGGCGATCACCATGCCCTCGATCAGCGAGTGCGGGTTGGCGAAGAGCAGCGGGATGTCCTTGCAGGTGCCCGGCTCGGACTCGTCCGCGTTGACGACGAGGTAGTGCGGCTTGCCGTCGTTCTGCGGGATGAACTGCCACTTCATGCCGGTGGGGAAGCCGGCGCCGCCGCGGCCGCGCAGTCCGGCGTCCTTGACGAGGGCGATGACGTCGTCGGGCGGCATGGCGAGGGCGTTGCGCAGGCCCGCGTAGCCGTCGTGGCGGAGGTACGTCTCCAGCGTCCAGGGGCGGTCGTCGTCCCAGCTGGCGGAGAGGACCGGCGTCAGGAGCTTCTCGGCCGGTTCGGCGGAGGTCATCACGCTTCGGTCCCTTCGTGGCGGGGGGCGACCACCTTGGTGCCCGCGGTGCCGGGCAGGGCCTCGCCCTTGGCGAGCTTGAGTCCCGCGAGGGAGGGGGTGCCGCCGGCGCCGGACTCGTCGACGGCGCCGGGGCGCTCGTCGGGGAAGCCGGCGAGGATGCGGGAGGTCTCCTTGAAGGAGCAGAGCTTGGCGCCGCGGGTGGGGCGGACCTCCCGGCCGGCGCGCAGGTCGTCGACGAGCTGCTTGGCGCTCTCGGGGGTCTGGTTGTCGAAGAACTCCCAGTTGACCATCACCACGGGGGCGTAGTCGCAGGCGGCGTTGCACTCGATGTGCTCGATGGAGATCGCGCCGTCGTCGGTGGTCTGGTTGTTCTCGATGCCGAGGTGCTGCTTGAGCTCGTCGAAGATCTGGTCGCCGCCGAGGACGGCGCACAGGGTGTTGGTGCAGACGCCGACGTGGTGCTCGCCGGCGGGCCGGCGGCGGTACATGGTGTAGAAGGTGGCGACCGCGGTGACCTCCGCGGTGGTGAGGTCGAGCTGTTCGGCGCAGAAGCGGATGCCGGTCGGGGTGACGCAGCCCTCCTCGGACTGGACGAGGTGGAGCAGCGGCAGCAGCGCGGAGCGGGCGACCGGGTAGCGGCCGATCAGTTCGCGGGCGTCGGCGGCGAGCCGCTCGTGGACGTCCTGCGGGTACGGCTTGGCCGGCAGCGCCGGCAGTCCGAGTTCGACGTTGGTCACCGGTCCACGCCTCCCATCACCGGGTCGATCCCGGCCACCGCGACGATGACGTCGGCGACCTGGCCGCCCTCGCACATCGCCGCCATCGTCTGCAGGTTGGTGAACGAGGGGTCGCGGAAGTGGACCCGGTAGGGCCGGGTGCCTCCGTCGCTGACCACGTGCACCCCGAGTTCGCCCTTGGCCGACTCGACGGCCGCGTAGGCCTGGCCGACGGGCACCCGGAAGCCCTCGGTGACCAGCTTGAAGTGGTGGATCAGGGCCTCCATCGAGGTGCCCATGATCTTCCGGATGTGGTCGAGGGAGTTGCCCAAGCCGTCGGGGCCGACGGCGAGCTGGGCGGGCCAGGCGATCTTCTTGTCGCCGACCATGACCGGGCCGGGCTTCAGCCGGTCGAGGCACTGCTCGACGATCCGCAGGGACTGCTTCATCTCCTCCAGCCGGATCAGGAACCGGCCGTAGGAGTCCGCGGTGTCGGCGGTGGCGACCTCGAATTCGTAGTCCTCGTAGCCGCAGTACGGGTCGGTCTTGCGGAGGTCGTGCGGCAGGCCGGTGGCGCGCAGGATCGGGCCGGTGGCTCCGAGGGCGAGGCAGCCGGCCAGGTCGAGGTGGCCGACGTCGACCAGGCGGGCCTTGAACACGGGGTTGGTGGTGGCGAGTTTGTCGTACTCGTGCATCCGGGAGCGGAACACCGCGACCGCTTCGCGGATCTTGTCGACGGCGCCGGGCGGGAGGTCCTGGGCGAGGCCGCCGGGGCGGATGTAGGCGTGGTTCATCCGCAGGCCGGTGACCAGCTCGAAGACGTCCAGGATGAGTTCGCGGTCGCGGAAGCCGTAGATCATCAGCGTGGTGGAGCCGATCTCCATGCCGCCGGTGGCGAGCGCCACGAGGTGCGAGGAGATGCGGTTGAGCTCCATCATGAGGACGCGGACCACGTTGGCGCGCTCGGGGACGTCGGCGGTGATGCCGAGCAGCTTCTCGACGGCCAGGCAGTAGGCGGTCTCGTTGAACAGCGGCGTCAGGTAGTCCATGCGGGTCACGAAGGTGGTGCCCTGGACCCAGGTCCTGAACTCCATGTTCTTCTCGATGCCGGTGTGGAGGTAGCCGATGCCGCAGCGGGCCTCCGTCACCGTCTCGCCGTCGATCTCCAGGATCAGCCGCAGCACGCCGTGGGTGGACGGGTGCTGGGGGCCCATGTTGACGATGATCCGCTCGTCGTCGGCGCGGGCGACTGCCTCGACGACCTCGCCCCAGTCGCCGCCGGTGACGGTGAAGACGCGCCCCTCGGTGGTCTCGCGGGCGCCGGCCTCTTCGTAGTGGTGAGTGGTCATCAGCTGTACGACCTCCGCTGGTCGGGCGCCGGGATCTGCGCGCCCTTGTACTCGACGGGGATGCCGCCGAGCGGGTAGTCCTTGCGCTGCGGGTGGCCCAGCCAGTCGTCCGGCATCATGATCCGGGTGAGGGCGGGGTGGCCGTCGAAGACCAGGCCGAAGAAGTCGTAGGTCTCGCGCTCGTGCCAGTCGTTGGTCGGGTAGACGCTGACGACGGACGGGATGTGCGGATCGGTGTCCGGTGCGGTGACCTCCAGCCGGATCAGCCGGGTGTGGGTGATCGACCGCAGGTGGTAGACGGCGTGCAGCTCGCGGCCCTTGTCGGCCGGGTAGTGGACGCCGCTCACGCCGAGGCAGAGCTCGAAGCGGAGCGCCGGGTCGTCGCGCAGCGTGCGGACGGCCTTCAGCAGGTGCTCGCGGGCGACGTGGAAGGTGAGTTCGCCGCGGTCGACGACGGTCTTCTCGACCACCTCGGCCACGTCGAGCCCCTGCTCCTCCAGGGCGCCCTCGAACTCGTCGGCGACCTCGTCGAACCAGCCGCCGTAGGGGCGGGCGCTCGCGGGCGGCAGGGCGACGGGGCGGGTGAGGCCGCCGAAGCCGGAGGTGTCGCCGGTGTCCTGGGCACCGAACATGCCCTGGCGCTTACCGATCACCTCAACGGGGATCTCCTTGCGGGTGGCGGGCACGCCGTTCTGCTCGGTCATCGCAGCAGCCCCCGCATCTCGCTGACCGGGGTGGCCTGCAGGGCGACCTGCTCGGCCTGCTCCTCGGCACGGCGGCGGTTCACGCCGAGCTTCTCGTGCTGGATCTTCTCGTGCAGCTTGAGGATCGCGTCCATCAGCATCTCCGGGCGGGGCGGACAGCCCGGCAGGTAGATGTCGACCGGAACGATGTGGTCCACGCCCTGGACGATCGCGTAGTTGTTGAACATGCCGCCGGAGGAGGCGCACACGCCCATCGAGATGACCCACTTCGGGTTGGCCATCTGGTCGTAGACCTGGCGCAGCACCGGGGCCATCTTCTGGCTCACCCGGCCGGCCACGATCATCAGGTCGGCCTGCCGCGGGGAGCCGCGGAACACCTCCATGCCGAACCGGGCCAGGTCGTAGCGGCCGGCGCCGGTCGTCATCATCTCGATCGCGCAGCAGGCCAGGCCGAAGGTGGCGGGGAAGAGCGACGCCTTCCGCACCCACCCTGCGGCGGCCTCCACGCTGGTGAGCAGAAAGCCGCTCGGCAGCTTCTCCTCGATACCCATCAGATCCCTCTCAATGCCCTCGAGTCCGGTGGCTTGTCCGCCCGTTCACAAAGTCAGCGGTCAGTCCCACTCCAGACCGCCGCGGCGCCAGACGTAGGCGTATGCGACGAAGACGGTGGCGATGAACAGGAGCATCTCGACCAGCCCGAAGATCCCGAGGGCGTCGAAGCTGACCGCCCACGGGTAGAGGAAGACGATCTCGATGTCGAAGACGATGAAGAGCATCGCCGTCAGGTAGTACTTGATCGGGAACCGCCCGCCGCCCACCGGCTGCGGGGTCGGCTCGATGCCGCACTCGTACGCCTCCAACTTGGCCCGGTTGTAGCGCTTCGGGCCGGTCAGCGAGGCCATCACGACGGAGCCGACCGCGAACGCCGCCGCGATGGCACCGAGTACGAGGATCGGCGCGTAGGCATTCATAGCCCCCGCTCCCTCCGTCCAGTCGTCCTTGACTGCAGATAGGAACTGCCGGGTCACGCTGGGGTGATCCGGTGATCCGAACCGTGAGATCGACCCCATGTGAGGCAGTTCACAAAGCCCGGATCGAGCGCATCCTATGCCCGTCGGCTTGTGATCTGCGACACGCGGTTCTGAACGATCTTTGTGATCTGCGCCACCTCGCAAACGACCATCAACCGGCACGAGCCACGGCTCAAGCACGCAATGAAGGCAAATGGTCACAAACAGTCGCATTCACTTCTGAAGCGACTGGTCAGAGGCTTGCGCCTATATCAATCATGCTGCGCCCGGAGCAAATTTCTGAGCACTCCGTCGGGCGTGATATAGGCACCTCACCCGCCCGGGTGCGGGGGCGGTACGGTCGATTGACCTTTCATTCACAAGCTCACGAATGCGCACCGCGCACCCGTTCAGCGGCTGGCCGCCCGGCCCGCCGCCCGCCACCCTTGATCCATGCCCCTCCCCCGGTACGGCGTGGCCGCCGGCACATTCCACGACTTCACCCGCGACCCCTCGCACGACTTCGGCCACTGGTACCACGGCCACCTCACCCTGACGACGCCCGAAGGCCCGTACCACGCGGCACTGGACGTGGACTCGCCGGACGACAACGGCGTCGCCTACCGGGTCGTCGACGGCCTCACGACCGCCGACATCGCGGCCGTCCGCGCCCTGCCGGACGGCTTCCACCCGCTGGCCTCCACCCCGGCCTCCGGCGCCCTCGACTACGTGCGCAGCCCGATGCTCCAGGACGTCACCTGGCTCGCCTCGCTCGCCGCCCTGATCCGCCGGCTGAGGCTGCTGCTGCAGCGCCCCGCCGTGGGCGCCCCCGCCTTCGGGCCCGACCTCGCCGACCGGCTCGCCGGGCTGCTGCCGGTGCGGGCCTTCCCCTGGGTGCCCAGCGACGGCGACAACGCACTCGACGTCCTCCAGCCGTACCTGCTGGCCGCGAGCCGGATCTACGTTTTCGGCCAGCGCTTCGACACCGGCCTCGGCGTCCACGACGTCCACCTCAACCAGGGCGATCCGTACGGCAGCCAGTGGTGGGACGACAACGGCACCTGGCAGGACGGCGCCGTGGTCTGCGAGCACCCCACCGGGTCGGTCGTGGTCTGGCAGATCAAGTTCGACACCCAGGTCCTCACCACGGACGACGCCGGGCACCCCCGCTGACACCCTGCCCGGGTGCGGCCGCGCTCCCGTACGGTGGAGGACCGCCCGTCCGCCGCCGCACAGGAGCCGCCCGCATGGAGACCAGCAGCTGGGACAGCATCGACCGCCTGGTGGGCTGGCTGGACGGGGCGAGCGCCCTGCCCACCGGGGAGGAGCGGCTGCTGCGGCTGCTCAAACTCACCGAGGAGGTCGGTGAGGTGGGGCAGGCGGTGATCGGCGCCACCGGGCAGAACCCGCGCAAGGGCGTCACGCACAGCTGGGAGGACGTCCAGGCCGAACTGTGCGACGTGGTGGTCAGCGCCCTGGTCGCCCTGCGCACCCTCACCCCGGACGCCCGGGCCTTCTTCGAGGACCGCCTGGCCCGCATCGAGACCCGCTCCCTGGCCGTGCACCGGGAAGGCTGACACCCCCGGGGCAGCACGCAGGGGGCAGCGGCGAGCGGCTCGGGGAGCTGCTGCCCGTCCGGCCGATGCGCAGGCGCCTACCCGCCGGTGAGGCGGAAGGACGTGCGGCCGAAGCCGACCTGGTCGCCGGGGGCGACGCGTACCGGGCCGGTCACCCTGCGGCCGTTGACGAAGGTGCCGTTGGCCGAGCCGAGGTCGTGCAGCACCCAGCCGCCGTCCTGGTACCGCAGTTCGGCGTGGGTGCGGGACACCGTCGAGTCGGACAGCCGCAGACCGCTGCCGTGGTTGCGGCCGATCAGCAGCGGCTGCGGACCGGGCTGCGGCAGGCCGAGCTCGGGCAGCTGCTGGTTCCGCCAGGTGCGCCGCAGCCTGACGTGGAAGGCCGAGACCCCGCCGACCATGCGCAGCGCGAAGCGGGAGACCCGCCCGCCGGTGGGCAGGCCGGCCAGCGCCTGGTCGATCTCGGCACGGGTGCGGGCGACGAGCACGAGCTCCATCCGCCGCATGAAGGTGTCGTGGGACAGCCGTCCGTTGCCGACCCCGTCGCGCAGCGCTCCGAGCGCCCGCTCGCGGTCGGCCTCGGACGGCCGGGCCACCTCTGCCCCGAACTCTGCTGACGCCATGGAGGGATTGTCCGACCAGCAGAACTTCCCTGTCCAGCCGCGTTGCACGGCCCGCCGGTCAGGCGCGGGGCGCGACCTTGGTGAGGCCGTTGATGATGCGGTCCATGGCGTCGCCGCCCTGCGGGTCCGTCAGGTTGGCGAGCAGCTTCAGCAGGAACTTCATCAGGACCGGGTGGGTCAGGCCGCGTTCGGCCGCGGTCTGCATGATCTTCGGGTGGCCGAGCAGCTTCACGAAGACGCGGCCCATCGAGTAGTAGCCGCCGTAGACGTCCTTGAGGATCTGCGGGTAGCGCTGCAGGGCGCGCTCGCGGCCGGCGTCGGTGACCCGGGCCACCGCCTGGACGATGACGCCCGCGGCGATCTGGCCGGACTCCATGGCGTAGGCGATGCCCTCGCCGTTGAACGGGTTGACCATGCCGGCGGCGTCGCCGACCAGCAGCAGGCCGCGGGTGTAGTGCGGCTGCCGGTTGAAGGCCATCGGCAGGGCCGCGCCGCGGATCGGGTCGGTCATGTTCTCGGGGGTGTAGCCCCACTCCTCGGGCATGCTCGCGCACCAGCTCTTCAGCACCTCGCGCCAGTTGAGGTCGCCGAAGGCGGGCGAGGAGTCGAGGATGCCGAGGCCGACGTTGCTGGTGCCGTCGCCCATGCCGAAGATCCAGCCGTAGCCGGGCAGCAGCTTGCGCTGGCCGTGCCGGGTGTCCCAGAGCTCCAGCCAGGACTCCAGGTAGTCGTCGTCGTGCCGGGGCGAGGTGAAGTACGTCCGGTAGGCGACGCCCATCGGGCGGTCCTCGCGCCGGTGCAGGCCCATCGCGACCGACAGCCGGGTGGAGTTGCCGTCCGCGGCGACGACCAGCGGCGCGCGGAAGACGACCGGGCGCTTCTCGTCGCCGAGCTTGGCGGTGACGCCGGTGATCCGGCCGGTGCGCTCGTCCAGCACCGGGCCGGTGACGTTGCAGTTCTCGTACAGCCGGGCGCCGGCCTTGGAGGCCTGACGGGCCAGCAGTTCGTCGAAGTCGGCGCGCTTGCGGACCAGTCCGTAGTCCGGGAAGGCGGACAGCTCCGGCCAGTCGAGCTCCAGCCGGACGCCGCCGCCGATGATCCGCAGGCCCTTGTTGTGCAGCCAGCCGTTGTCGGTGGAGACGTCGATGCCCATGTCGACGAGCTGCTTGGTGGCGCGCGGGGTGAGGCCGTCTCCGCAGACCTTCTCGCGCGGGAACTCGGTCTTCTCCAGCAGCAGGACGTCCAGCCCGGCCTGCGCCAGGTAGTACGCCGTGGTGGAGCCGGCCGGGCCCGCCCCGACCACGATGACGTCGGCGGTGGCCTCGACGGTGCCGCTCAGGTCGATGGCGGTCTCGGACACGGGCACACTCCTGCGCTGGAACGGCGGACGGCTGGCTGGGACTGAGTGTAGCCAGCGCTTACGCGCGGAAACCCCGGTGCAGCGCCACGATGCCGCCGGTGAGGTTGCGCCAGGCGACCTTCGACCAGCCGGCCTGCTGCAGCTTGGCGGCCAGCTCGGGCTGGTCGGGCCAGGAGCGGATGGACTCGGCGAGGTAGACGTAGGCGTCCGGGTTGCTGCTGACCGCGGAGGCGACCGGCGGCAGGGCCCGCATCAGGTACTCGGTGTAGACCGTGCGGAAGGGCGTCCAGGTCGGCGTGGAGAACTCGCAGATGACGATCTTTCCGCCGGGCTTGGTGACCCGGTGCATCTCGCGCAGCGCGGCGTCGGTGTCCTGCACGTTGCGCAGCGCGAAGGAGATGGTGACGGCGTCGAAGGTGGCGTCGGCGAAGGGCAGCTTCGTCGCGTCGCCCGCGGTCATCGCCAGCTCGGGGTGACGCTGCTTGCCCTCGGCCAGCATGCCGGTGGAGAAGTCGCAGGGCACCACCTTGGCGCCCGCCTCGGCGAACGGCAGCGAGGAGGTGCCGGTGCCGGCCCCGAGGTCGAGGACCAGCTGGCCGGGCTCGGCCGCGACCGCGTCGGCCACCGCCCGCCGCCAGGCCCGGGCCTGGCCGAGGGAGAGCACGTCGTTGGTGCGGTCGTACTTGGCCGCGACGTCGTCGAACATGGCGGCGACTTCGTGGGGCTGCTTGTCCAGGGAGGCTCGGGTCACGCCCCCATTGTTCACCCTGGCGGCACCGGCCCGGGCAACGGGTGCACATCGGAGTGCCGCGCCCCCGGCGACGGCCGGATGCTTCGCGGCGGAACCGACCGGCGCGGTGGCCGGGGGAGGAGCGCAGGGGGTCAGGGACGGGCCCGGCGGCCGCCGCGGCGGCGCCGGCGCGAGCGCTTGCCGCGGGTCAGGGCGGGCATGCCCTCGGCGGCCAGCACCACGGTGGTGCGCACCCCGGCGCCGCCCTCCCGGGCCGGGCGGGTGCGGCGGTGCCGCAGGATGCGGGCCAGGCACAGGGCGAGGAGGAGCAGGGCGACCGGCACGCTGGTGCGGGCCAGGGTGATGCCGACCGGCTGCGGGTAGCGGTTGCCGCAGACCCGGACGGCGGCCGGGTCGTCGGCGGCGTGCTCCAGGCAGAGCGTGTCGCCGACCTTGGCGCCCTCCGGCAGCCAGAGGTCGGCGGCGGACAGGCGGCGTCCCTCGGCGGTGTACAGCACCTCGCTGTAGCTGCCGCTGCCGCCGGGCAGCTGGGTGACGGTGCCCTGGACGCGGACGGGGTTGGCGGTGATCCGGTCGGCCTGGTCGGCCTGTCGCCAGCCGAGCAGGCACATGCCGACGGCGAGCACGGCGCTCAGCACGGCCCCGAGGTACCAGCCGCGGCCCAGCCGCGGGGCTGGCGGGTGGGGGGCGGTGGCGGGTCGCATCGGTCCTGTCCTGGCGGCCGGGGCCCGATCGGGCCCGGTGGTGAGGGGCGCCCCCGGGGACGGTGCCTGAGGGGCTGTCCGGGATCGTAGCCGCTGGCGGTGCCTCAGGTCACGGCAGGATGTGTGCGGTTTGTACGACCTTTGCCGGGGTCCGGCGCGGCGCCGGGATGCGGCGGGGCGTCAGCGGCCGCGGTAGAGGAGCCGTCCGCCGAGCACGGTGGCCAGGCAGCAGCCCGCGCCGGAGCGCTCCAGTTCGGCCGCCGAGCCCGCGGCGAAGACCGCGAAGTCGGCCGGGCCGCCGGTCCGCAGCGGGCGGTGCACCGCCTCGGCGAGGGTGCGGCCGGCGAGCGGGTCGAGGCCGCCGTCGGCTCCGTCACCGGGCACGGCGGTCAGCCCGGAGCGGGCCACCGCGGTGCGCACGGCGGGGTGGGCGAAGGGCCCGGCGACGGCGGTGGTGCCGTGGCCGAGCATCCGCTGCAGGCCGCGCCGGGCGGAGCCGCCGCGCCGCTCGTCGGGCACGTCGAGGACGAGTGGGTCCGCGCCGAGCTCCTCGCGCGGGTCGGGGTGGTAGCGCCGCTCCAGCTGGCAGGCCCCGTACGGGTTCAGCAGGCCGGGGACGAGCAGGCCCGGCCACTCGCGCAGCCGGGCGGCGGTATCGGGCCGGTCGGCGTACGGGCCGACCCAGGCGACCAGGCCGCCGTCGACCAGCACCGCGCCGTCGGCGCTCGCCGGGGCCGCGGGGGCGGCCGGGTCGGCGATCAGCAGGGCGGCGCGGTGCAGGGTGAGCATCAGGTCGCCGACAGGATCGTCAGCTCGGGGTGGGCGGTGCCGCCCTCGATCGCGGTGGAGGCGATGTGCGAGGCGACCCGGGGGTCGACCGGGTCGTTCGCCGGGTCGTCGAGGACGCGCAGGTGCTCGTAGGTGGTGGAGCGCTGCGCCGGGGTGCGGCCGGCCGCCCTGATGAGGTGGATCAGCTCGGTGAGGTTGGAGCGGTGCTTGGCGCCGGCCGCGGAGACGACGTTCTCCTCCAGCATCACGGAGCCCAGGTCGTCGGCGCCGTAGTGCAGCGAGAGCTGGCCGGCCTCCTTGCCGGTGGTGAGCCAGGAGCCCTGGATGTGGGCGACGTTGTCGAGGAAGAGCCGGGCGACGGCGATCATCCGCAGGTACTCGAAGACGGTCGCCTGGGTGCGGCCCTTCAGATGGTTGTTCTGCGGCTGGTAGGTGTACGGGATGAAGGCGCGGAAGCCGCCGGTGCGGTCCTGCACGTCGCGGATCATCCGCAGGTGCTCGATGCGCTCGGCGTTGGTCTCGCCGGTGCCCATCAGCATGGTGGAGGTGGACTCCACACCGAGGCCGTGCGCGGCCTCCATGATCTCCAGCCAGCGCTCGCCGGACTCCTTGAGCGGGGCGATCGCGTTGCGGGGCCGCTCCGGCAGCAGTTCGGCGCCGGCGCCGGCGAAGGAGTCCAGGCCCGCCCGGTGGATCCGGGTGATGGCCTCCTCGATCGTCACGCCGGAGATCCGGGCCATGTGCTCGACCTCGGAGGCGCCCAGCGAGTGGATGACCAGCTCGGGGAAGTCGGCCTTGATGGCCGAGAAGGCCCGCTCGTAGTACTCCACGCCGTAGTCCGGGTGGTGGCCGCCCTGGAACATGATCTGGGTGCCGCCCAGCTCGACCGTCTCCGCGCAGCGGCGCAGGATCTCGTCGAGGTCGCGCGACCAGCCCTTGTCGCTCTTCGGCGGGACGTAGAAGGCGCAGAACTTGCAGGCCGTCACGCAGACGTTGGTGTAGTTGATGTTCCGTTCGATGATGTACGTCGCGATGTGCTCGACGCCGGCGTAGCGGCGGCGGCGCACGGTGTCCGCGGCGGCACCGAGGGCGTGCAGCGGCGCGGAGCGGTAGAGCTCCAGCGCCTCCTCGGGGGTGATCCGGCCGCCCGCGGCCGCACGGTCGAGGACGGCCTGCAGGTCGGCGGCGGGGGAGTCGAGGGTCTGCTCGGACACCTGGCGGGCCTACTTTCTTTCCAACGGCGGGCTTTCCGGCGGCGGGCTGTCCCACGGCGGGCACCGGTGGGCGGCGTGACGCCCCCGGGACGGGAGGACACCCGGACGGCAGGACCGAACCAGCCTACGCCAGCCCCTTTCTGCGCCCCGTCACCCCTGCTTGGCCAGGTCGCCGGAGGGGTCCATGCCGAGCGGTGCGCCGCTCACCTCCAGGTGCAGCGCGCCGCTGCCGGCCGGTGTGTAGGTCTGCTTCTCGGGTTCGCCGGTGCACCGCGGGTCGGTGCCCACCGGGCGTTCCTGCAGCTCGATCCGGTCGGCGGAGGCCGCGAGCAGGGTGAGTTCGCCGCGGCAGACGGTGTCGCTGAAGGCCGAGGCGTTGCTGGTCCGGCCGACCACCCCGCCGACCTTGCCCCCGCCGAACTCGACCTTGAAGGTGCTGGGCAGGCCGCCGACGCGGGTGGTGATGGTGCCCTGCCAGGTCCCGAGGTAGCCGGTCGGGAGGCTGCCGGAGCCGCTGGCCCACGCGGCCGGGGAGGACTGCGTCCCGGCCGGGGAGGCCGCCTGCCCGCCGGGGGTGCCGCTGCCGTCGTCGGGTCTGCTGGTGGCGGAGTCCTGGCTGCCCCGGTCCGGCTTCCCCGCGTCGCCCAGGGCCCACCACAGGCCACCGCCCGCGGCGAGCACCGCCAGGACGGCGAGCGGCACCGGCCAACGGCGGCGCGGGCGCGTGGCGGCGGGCCGGTCGAGCTCGGTCGGCGTGCGGTCGTGGGGCGTGTCGTGCGGTGCCGCGGGCA
>NZ_JAHTIK010000001.1:3744031-3814138 GCF_025655475.1 Kitasatospora sp. DSM 101779
GGCCGGGGTGGGCCGGTCGGCGGCGTCCTTGTGGAGGCAGGCCCGGACGGCCTCGTGCAGCGGGCCGGTGATCCCGGCGAGGTCGGGCTCCTCGTGCAGGACCCGGTAGAGCAGGACGGCCGCGCTGACGCCCTCGCCGAAGGGCGCGGTGCCGGTGGCGGCGAAGGCGAGGACGGCGCCGAGCGAGAAGACGTCCCCGGCGGGTCCGGCCGGTTCGCCGGCGGCCTGCTCGGGCGAGAGGTAGCCGGGCGAGCCGACCACGTACCCGGAGCGGGTGAGGGCGGTGGCGGCGTCCAGGGCGCGGGCGATACCGAAGTCGATCAGGCGGGGGCCGTCCAGGGCGAGCAGCACGTTGGACGGCTTGACGTCGCGGTGCACCAGGCCGAGGGCGTGCACCTGCTCCAGGGCCTCGGCGAGGGCGGCGCCGAGGGTGTGCACGGCCGGGACGGGCAGCGGGCCGTGCCGGCGGACGGCGGCGTCCAGCGAGGGTCCGGCGACGTAGCCGCTGGCCACCCAGGGCTGGTCGCCCTCGGTGTCGGCGTCGAGCACCGGGGCCGTCCAGCGGCCGCCGACCAGCCGTGCGGCCGCGACCTCCTGCCGGAACCTGGCCCGGAACTCGGGGTCGTCGGCGAGTTCGCCGCGCACCACCTTGACCGCGACCGTCCGGCCGCCGGCCGTGCGGCCGAGGTAGACCCGCCCCATGCCGCCCGCGCCGAGGCGGCGCAGCAGCCGGTACCCGCCGACCCGTGTCGGGTCCGCAGCGCCCAGTGGTTCCATCGCCCCCGCCTCCCGCCGGCCCTGGTGGGCCCCGCCGGACAGTACCAACCGGAGTCCCTGCTCGCCGGTGTTACCCGGCGGCCGGGACGGACTCCAGCAGGCGCACCGTCACGTCCGGGGCGAAGCCGCTGTCGTGGGCCACCCGGCGGGCGAACTCGGTGATGCCGGCGAGCTGGCGGCCGCCGAGCGAGTAGTCCAGGGCCTCGGTGAAGTACCGCTCCAGCAGCGGCGCGTCGAAGGACTCCCAGCGGGCGGCCTGCTCGGCGACCTTGCCGGCCTCGGTGAGGGAGAGGTCGCGGGACTCCAGGAACGCGCGGTGCACGGCGGCGACGGTGCCGGGCTGCTGTTCGGCGTAGCTGCGGCGGGCGGCCCAGACGGCGAAGACGAAGGGCAGGCCCGTCCAGTCCTTCCACATGGCGCCGAGGTCGTGCACGGCGAGGCCCTGGCTGGGGGCCTGCTCCAGGGAGGCGCGCAGGGCGGGGTCGCCGATGAGGACGGCGGCGTCGGCGCGGGCGAGCATCGCGTCGAGGTCGGGCGGGCAGGAGAAGTACTCGGGCCGGACGCCCTCGCGCTCCTCCAGCAGCAGGCGGGCGAGCCGGACGGAGGTGCGGCTGGTGGAGCCGAGGGCGACGCGGCGGCCGTCGAGGTCGGCCAGCGGCAGCTTGCTGACGATCACGCAGGACATCACCGGGCCGTCGCTGCCCACGGCGATGTCGGGCAGCACCACGAGGTCCTCGGCGTGCCGCAGGTATTCGACGCAGGTGATCGGGCCGATGTCGAGGTCGCCGGCGACCAGGCGGTCGCTGAGCTTCTCGGGGGTGTCCCGGGTGAGGTCGAGATCGAGGAGGTTGCCGGTCCGCGCGAGCCCCCAGTAGAGGGGCAAACAGTTGAGGAACTGAATATGTCCGACTCGGGGCCTTACCGCCGCCGAGCTGCCCGCCTCGCTACCGGTCACCGTGCGCTCCCTCTGATGTTCGTACTCTCCCCGCAGCGTATGCCTGCCGCGTTCAGGTCCCGACACCAGGCGGGCGACACACCGGCGCGCCCTTCGGTCACCCCTGGTCGGGGCCGCGCCCGCGTGCTACCGTCTCCTCCAGTTGCAGTTTGATTCCCCTTGCAGTACTTGAAGCCTGCGGAGCATGTAACCGCGGGCTTTTCGTAGTTTTTCAGCAGTTTCAGCGCAATTGAGCATTGATTGAGCACTGTGCGAAAAACTCCGGACCTTCCCGGAGGCAGGGCGATCAGCGCAGCGGACCGGAGGTCACACGGTGTGGCCTCCAATACGTCCCTCGCAAGGAGAACGGCATGGCTCAGGGAACCGTCAAGTGGTTCAACGCTGAGAAGGGCTTCGGCTTCATCGCCCAGGAGGGCGGCGGCCCCGACGTCTTCGTCCACTACTCCGCCATCAACTCGACCGGCTTCCGGTCGCTCGAGGAGAACCAGGCGGTCACCTTCGACGTCACCCAGGGCCCGAAGGGCCCGCAGGCGGAGAACGTCACCGCTGTCTGACGATCCTCTGATGATCTGATCGCTCCGGACCTCCGGGTCCACGGCGGCCACCCGGGCCGCCACACGAGCACGAAGAGCAGTACCAAGGGGGCCCGCCACGTTGTGGCGGGCCCCCCTGCCTGTTCCGCGCCCGGCCGGGCCCTGACACGCGGGGAGCACTGCTCCGTCGGCCACGCGGCATCGCTCGATCGAGTGATCCTCGCCACGCGGCCGGGGGCTGTTGTCGATTCGTGACCGGACGGTCCCCCGGGTGCGAAACTGCCGGGGCCCTTCGCGCGTCTATCGAAGGGAATACGGCGAAGGGGTATGGCAGTGAAGCGGGCGGCAGGCAGGATCGTGGCGGCAGCGGTGCTCGGTGGGGCGCTGGTGCTCACCACCGCGTGCAGCAGCAGCGGCGGGGGTTCGTCCTCGGGCCCCGACAAGCAGGCGGAGCAGAAGAAGTCCCAGGCCCAGCTGAGCATCGAGCCGGCCAACGGTGCCACCAAGGTGAAGCCGACCGGCGCGCTCAAGGTCGCGGTGGCGAACGGCAAGCTCACCGCGGTCAAGGTGACGGGCAAGGACGGCAAGGACGTCCCGGGCACCATCACCCCCGACGGCCTCGGCTGGACGCCCTCGCAGAACCTCGCCGTCTCCACCGAGTACAAGGTGAGCGCCCAGGCCGCCGACGCCTCCGGCGTGGCGACCACCGCGGAGAGCAGCTTCACCACCCTGACGCCGACCAAGGGCGCGAGCCCGTACGACAACATCTCGGACAAGCAGACCTACGGCGTCGGCATGATCGTCTCGCTGAACTTCAAGAAGGGCGTCGAGAACAAGGCGGCGGTCGAGAAGGCCGTCACCTTCGAGGCCTCCGACGGCACCGTGGTCAAGCCGCACTGGTTCGGCAACACCCGGGTGGACTTCCGCCCGGAGACGTTCTGGAAGCCGCAGACCAAGGTCACCGTGCACTACCGGCTGAAGAGCGTCGAGACCGCCCCGGACGTGTACGGCGAGGTCGACAGCGACCAGAGCTTCACCATCGGCCGCTCCCGGGTCAGCGTCGCGGACGCCTCCACCCACCAGATGGTGGTCAAGGAGGACGGCAAGCCGGACGCCACCATCCCGATCAGCGCCGGCGCCAGCTCGCCCGCCTCGCAGAACACCTTCAACGGCACGATGGTGGTCATGGCCAAGGAGGGGACGACCGTCATGGACTCCTCCACCGTGGTCAACCACGAGGGCCCTGCCTACAAGGTCGAGATGCCGCACGCCCTGCGGCTGACCCCGACCGGCACCTACGTGCACGGCAAGTACGCCCCCGGCGTGTTCGGCCACACCAACACCAGCCACGGCTGCATCGGCCTGGAGGACACCTCGGCCAAGGACGGCTCGCCGGGCTCGTCGGCCGGGCAGTTCTACGACGCCGCGATGGTCGGCGACCCGGTCACCGTGCAGAACTCGGTCGGCCAGCAGGTGAAGCCGGACAACGGTCTGAGCGGCTGGAACATCTCCTGGGACAAGTGGTGACGCGCTGACCCGAACGCCGTCGGGGCGTCCGTCCGGAGGGGGGATCCGGACGGGCGCCCCGACGGCTTTCTCGGGGGTGGCCGCCGCACGCCGTCACCAGGCGGACGGCGCCGGCGGCGCCACCACCGGAGGGCGGTCGTCGCAGGTGATGGTGTTGGGCAGCTCCCACGGCGCGAGCCAGGCACCGGTGGTGCCGCCGCCGTCGTTGCCGCCGAGGTCGGTCAGCGAGAACTCCGACCCGGCCGGGGTGAAGTGGAAGCTGCCGCAGTTGTTCACACCGACCGCGCCGACGTTGCGGGCGTCCACGTTCTCGAAGTCGGCGGAGCCTGCCGCGCGGGCGCTGAGCACCGAGGCGCCCGTGCCGTCGACCCGGATGTCCTTGAAGTGCAGGCCGGTGACCTCGTAGAGGTCCTTGACCGGCCAGTCGGCCACCACCATCACCGCGTTGTAGGTGCTGTCGAGGA
This sequence comes from Kitasatospora sp. DSM 101779, assembly GCF_025655475.1. Classification (GTDB taxonomy): domain Bacteria; phylum Actinomycetota; class Actinomycetes; order Streptomycetales; family Streptomycetaceae; genus Kitasatospora. The sequence continues at coordinate 3,748,288 of NZ_JAHTIK010000001.1, forward strand.
AGTGGTCCCCGGTCACCCGGACGTCCGCGGCGATGTCCTTCTCCAGCGCGTAGAACCAGATCGCGCCGAGGCCGATCTTCCAGTTCAGCTCGAAGGTGCCGGAGCGGACGGTGGTGTTGTCGGTGATCCACAGGTGCCCGGCGAACGGCTCGGCGCCGAAGCGGGAGCCGACGTGGACGGCACTGCCCTCGCGGACCGGGTCGGCGACCAGGTTGCCCGAGACGGTGTTGTCGGTGCCGCCGTAGATCGCGATGCCGTTGGCCAGCACCGGCGACTGCACGGTGTTGTGGTCGAAGGTGTTGCGGGCGTCCCCGGTCCTCTCGGACCACATGGCGAGGCCGTCGTCGCCGCTGTTGCGGACGAGGTTGTGCGAGACCACCGAGTCGGTCACGCCGGTGTGGAGGTTCAGGCCGTCGGCGATCTGGTCGGTAATCACGTTGCGGGTCACCCTGAGGTTCTTCATCGGCCCGTCGAACCAGAGGCCCACCTTGGTGTGATGGATGTACAGGCCCTCGATCATGGAGTCGCTCATCGCTCCGCCGATGCCGTTCACCTGGTCGGTGTCGATCCGCTCGCGGACATCGCCCTCGACCGCGAAGCCGGACAGGTGGACGTTGCGGCTGCCGCCCGCGGCGGCGTCCTTGCCGTAGAAGCCGACGCCGGTGTGCACCGAACCTCCCCCAGCCTCCGGCCGGGGAGACCCCCATGGGGCCGGGGTCGCGAGCTCGACCCGGTGCCCCTTGACGATCGTGTACCAGCTGCCGGCGCCCTCGATCGTCACGTCGTCGACCACGATGTGACGGTTCACCTGGTAGGTGCCCGGCGGCAGGTAGACCGGCAGGCGCACCCCGCGGGCGAAGGCGATCGCCCGGTCGATCGCGTCCGCGGAGTCGCGCCGGCCGGTCGGGTCGGCGCCGAAGGCGAGCACGTTGGCGGCGGCGGGGTTCACGTGCGGGGCGGCCACGAGTTCGGAGTCGAGCAGGTCGACCACCGTCCAGGCGGCCCTGCTGCCCCGCGGCACGGTCAGCCGCACGGTGTCGCCGGCCCGGTAGGTGCGGCCGAGCAGCAGGCGCTGCTCGTCGTAGAAGTGGGTGGGCCGGAACGGCTTGGCGATCTCCGGGGCCGGGGTGGTGGCGCTCGGCACGCAGGAGCACTCGGTGATCCACCAGTCGGGGTGGAGCAGCCCGGCCTGCGGGTCGTTGCTGAACGGGTACTGGTTGTAGAGCCACGAGTACTGCGAGGTCAGCGTCATGGTGCTGTACTTGCGGCCGTTCACCGCGACGTCCAGCGGCGCGGTGGTGCCGCCGCCGCCCGGGGCGTCCGGGACGCTGTAGCGCACGGTGATCGCGTTGGCCGCCGCGGGCAGGGTGAACTCGACGTACTGGCCGGGCGTCAGCTTCACCGCGGAGCGGCCGGAGGCCTCCGAGGGCAGGGTGTAGGCGGTGCGGTCCGGACCGATCACCGTGCCGTTGCTCCGCGCGTTCTCGGCCTCCTGCTCGGCCGCGCCCAGGTCGGCGCCGCGTCCGGCGGCCAGCGCCGGCGCCAGGCCCACCCGTGTCACGACGGCCCCGGCGGCGGGCTTCCCGGTGCCGGCGGCGGCCGGCCCGGCGTAGCCGACGGTGGCCGCGGTCACCGCCGCCAGCACGGCCGCGGCACGACGCAGCGGCCCGCCGGCCCGGCGCTCCGCTCCTCTGATGCTCCGTGACATCGCTTGCTCGTTTCTCTCGGGGTGGTGGCGGCCGTAGGCGCTCGCGGCGGAGCGTAGGGCTCCGCGGCGAGGCCCCACAAGAACCGTGCAAGTAATTTTCGAATATCTGTTGATTTGATGCAGATGAATACGTCTGTTCTTGCGGGTCGATGCCCGGGCTCCTCCGCCGGGCCGCACACGGACCAGGGCCCCTCCCCCGGTTCGGGGAAGGGGCCCTGGGCGGGTCCTGCGGTGATCCGGCGTCAGGCCGCGGCGGTCACCGGCTCGGCGGGCCGGGCGGGCGCGGGCTCGGCCAGCAGATCGCCGGTCGGGTGGTCGTAGGCCGCGCGGTCCAGCGTCTTCTCACGGGCCGCGACCAGGATCGGCACGACCGCCTGGCCGGCCACGTTGGTGGCGGTGCGGACCATGTCGAGGATCGGGTCGATCGCGAGCAGCAGGCCGACGCCCTCCAGCGGCAGGCCGACCGTCGACAGGGTGAGGGTCAGCATGACGATCGCGCCGGTGAGGCCCGCGGTCGCGGCGGAGCCGATCACCGAGACGAAGGCGATCAGCAGGTAGTCGCCGACGCCGAGGTGGATGCCGTAGACCTGGCCCACGAAGATCGCGGCGAGCGCGGGGTAGATCGCGGCGCAGCCGTCCATCTTGGTGGTCGCGCCGAACGGGACGGCGAAGCTGGCGTACTCGCTCGGGACGCCGAGGCGTTCGGTGACCCGGCGGGTGACCGGCAGGGTGCCGACCGAGGAGCGGGAGACGAAGGCCAGCTGGATGGCCGGCCAGGCACCGCGGAAGAAGTGCACGGGGTTGAGGCCGCCGGCGAAGCGCAGCAGCAGCGGGTAGACCGCGAACAGCACGATCGCGCAGCCGATGTAGACGTCGGCGGTGAGCGTGGCGAACGGGGCGAGCAGGTCCCAGCCGTACTTGGCGACGGACTTGCCGATCAGGCCGAGGGTGCCGAGCGGCGCCAGTCTGATGACCCACCAGAGCGCGGTCTGGGTGAGGTCGAGGACGGACTCGGCGAGCCGGCGGACGGGCTCGGCCTTCTCACCGATCTTCAGCACGGCGGCACCGGTGACGATGCCGAGGAAGACGATCTGCAGGACGTTCACCTCGACGAACGCGGTGGCGATGTTCGTCGGAACGATGCCGGTCAGGAAGTCGACCCAGCTGCCGGCCTCCTCCGGGGCCTTGAGGCCCTCGGTGGAGAGGCCGGCGCCGCTGCCGGGGTCGGTGAGCAGGCCGAGGCCGAGGCCCACGGCGACCGCGATCAGCGAGGTGGCGAGGAACCAGAGCAGGGTGCGGACGGCGAGCCGCGCGGCGTTGGCGACGTTCCGCAGGTTGGCGACGCTGACCACGATCGCGGTGAAGACCAGCGGCGGGACGGCCAGCTTCAGCAGCTGGACGAAGGTCTTGCCGACGGTGTCGAGGGTGGTGGTGAGCCAGGCGACGTCGCTGGCGCGGGCGATCCAGCCGAGCAGCAGGCCGAGGACGAGGCCTCCGGCGATCTGCGCCCAGAAGGGCGTGCGGCGGACTGCGGACAGGGGTCCGGGCATGGGGATGCGACTCCGGGTCGGGTGGCAGACGGGGGGAGGTCGGACACGGCGGCACGCGGGGCCCGTCCGGGCGGGGCCGCGGAGGGACCGTCAGGAGAGGCGTGCCGCCCCGGTACAGCCGCAGGCGCGGCAGGCGCGGGGGCCGGCCACGGCTCGGGGCGTGCAGGCGCGGCGAGGGGCGAGCGGGGTGCTCGACCCGGCCTGGAGCGCGGCGCCTGCGGTGGTCATGGCCGGAACGTTAGCAGTAAACATTTGAGATGTTCAAAGTATTGGTTTGAGCTATGGCCACGAACCAGCCAGTGGCCGCAGCGGACGCCGTCGGCGCAGATTGACCGACGAGGTCGGTTATACGTATAACTTCAGGTATGGGCTACATCGCGCTGCTCCGCGCCCCGCACGTCACCCGGCTGCTCCTCGGCACCCTGCTCGGCCGGCTCCCCGCCGGCATGACCGGTCTGGTGATCGCCCTCGCCCTGCGCGAGGCGGGTGCGCCGTACAGCCGGATCGGCCTCGCCACCGCCGCCTACGCCGTCTCCGCCGCGATCGGCGGCCCGGTGCTCGGGCGGATCGTCGACCGCACCGGCCAGCCGCGGGTGCTGCTCACCACTGCCCTGGTGGCCGGGCTCGGCTACGCCCTGCTCGCCCTCGCCCCCGGCTCCGCGGTCGCCGCACCGGCCGGCGCCGCGCTCGCAGGCCTCGCCATGCCGCCGCTCGAACCCTGCCTGCGGGCCCTGTGGCCGTCCGTGGTGAAGGAGGAGCAGCTCGACACCGCGTACGCCTTCGACTCCGCCTCCCAGCAGATCCTCTACGTGGCGGGCCCGCTCGCGGTGGCCGGCATCGCCGCCGGCTTCGGCCCGTCCACAGCCCTGTGGACAGCCGCCGCGCTCGGCCTGCTCGGCTCGCTGGTCGTCGCCACCGCCGCACCCGCCCGGGCCTGGCGGGCACCGGCGCGCGGCGCCTCCGCCGGGTTCCTCGGACCGCTGCGCTCGCCCGGGCTCGTCCTGCTGCTGGTCGGTCTGGCCGGGGCCGGCTGGACGGTCGGCGCCCAGAGCGTGCTGTTCATCGCCTACGCCGAGCAGCACCCCGGCGCCCTGCCCGGCGGGGCGGGCGTGATGCTGGCGCTCGCGGCGCTCGGCGGGCTGCTCGGCGCGCTCGGCTACGGCGCCGTCCGGTGGAGGAGCACCACCGCCACCCGCACCTGGGTGATCGCGCTGCTGATGGCGGCCTCGTACCTGCCGCTGCTCGCCCTGCCCGGTCCGTTCGCGATGTCCGCGCTCTCGCTGCTCTCCGGGATCGGCCTGGCGCCGCTGCTGGCGGCCGCCTTCGTGCTGATCGCCGAGCTGGCGCCGACCGGGACGGTCACCGAGGCCTTCGCCTGGCTGATCACGCTGTTCGCGACCGGGAACGCGGCGGGGTATGCGGTGTCCGGCGCCCTGGTCGAGGGCTCGCTGCTGCGGGTCGCGGTGTGTGCGGCGGCCGGGATCGGCGTCGGCGGGGTGCTGCTGTTCGCCTGCCGCGGCTGGTTCCGGCCCGCGGCGGCCGACGCCCCGGCCCGGACCGTCCTGGCGGCCTGAACGGAACGCGCCGCACCGTCCGCCCCGCACGGTTCGGTACCCGTGCCGGGCCTTGGGCCTTCGGTCAGGCCGGGCGGGTGGAGGCGCGGACGACCAGGGTGGTGGGGAGCGGCGGGACGGGGGTGACCGGATCTCCGGCGAGGAGGGCGGCGAGGGCGATGACGCCGGTGCGGCCGAGTTGCTCACCGGGCAGGTCGACGGTGGTGAGCGGCGGGACGAGCAGTCCGGCCACCGGGATGTTGTCGATGCCCACCACCGAGACGTCCTCGGGGATCCGCAGGCCGAGTTCGGCGGCGGCCTGGTAGAGGCCGGACGCGACCACGTCGTCGTCGCAGATCACGGCGGCCGGCCGGTCGGGCCGCTGCAGCAGGTCGCGGGCGACGGCGCGGGCGGCTTCGGCGCCCTCGTTCAGGCTGACCCCGACCTCGACGACCTCCAGGCCCGCGGTGGCCGCCTCGAAACCGGCCTGGCGGGTGCGGAAGGTGTGCGCGGACAGCGTGGAGCGCAGGTGGCCGATCCGGCGGTGGCCGCGCTCCGCGAGGTGGTCAACGGCGGCGCGCATGCCGCCCGCGACGTCGAGCTCGACGGTCGGGCGGCCGGGGCTGCGGGCCGGGTCGGCGTCGAGGAAGACCGCGGGGGTGTCGGTGGGGAGTTCGCCGAGTTGGCTGTCGTCCGGCGAGCAGATCAGCAGGCCGTCGAAGCGGCCGGCGGTGGCGGCCTCGGCGAGGGTGGCACCGTCCCAGCCGGAGGAGACGACCACGGCGAGGCCGCGCCGGTGGGCCTCCTCGTGGACGCCCGAGAGCACCCGGCCGAAGAACGGGCCGAGCAGGTTGGGCACGGCGAGCATCACCATGCCGCTGCGGCCGAGCCGCAGTTGGCGGCCGGCGGCCTGCGGCTGGTAGCCGAGGGTGCGGGCGGCCTCCCGGACGCGCTCGCGGGTGGCGTCGGAGACGCGGTGGCCACCGGCGCCGGAGAAGACCAGCGAGACGGTGGCCTGCGAGACGCCGGCCAGCCGGGCCACGTCCCGCCCGGTCGGGCGGCGCGGCGGCGCGGGGTCGGGCAAGGTCAGTCCTGCACGGCGGCGGCGCGGGCGGCGTCGTCGGCCGCGTCCTCCTCGGCGTTCTGGTCGGCGATCCGCTGCGCGGTGCGGGTGCGCATGCCGCCGACCTTGTCGACGATCTGCTCGGACATCGCGTCACGCTGCTTGCTGAGCACGACGTAGCTGATCGGGGCGGACACCAGGAGGGCGAGCAGGATGAGGAAGACGACGCCGCTGCTGCCCGCGACCGGGATCACGCCGAAGTGCCCGAGCAGGATGGCCAGCAGCAGACAGCCGAGGAAAATACTCGCCCGCAGGGAGGTGTAGCGGAGCGTGGCGTGCGACTTGCGGCTGCTCACGGGTGGCGTCCTTCACGACTGGGGTACGACGGGCGGCTCGGGCACGACCGCCTGGAGCGGCCTTCGCCGGGTGCCGGTCTCCCAGTGAAGCATGCCGGGCGGCGGCGCCCGCACGGGGTCAGCCGATGTCGTGGCGGAGGTCCAGCCACATGGTGACGTCGTCGCGGTCGTCGCCGGGCCCGACCCGGATCGCGCCGGGCACCCGGCCGACCTCCCGGTAGCCGCAGCGCCTGTAGAAGTCCTCCAGGCCGAGGCCGCCGCGCAGGGTGAGCCGCAGGCCGGCGAGGCCCTGGTCGCGGGCGGTGCGCTCGGCCTCGGCGAGGAGGCCGGCGCCGTAGCCGCGGCCCTGCAGCTCGGGGTGGACCATGACGCGCTTGACCATCCGCCAGTGCTCCATGAGGTCGAAGCGCATGGAGGTGAGGAAGAGGGCACCGGCGAGCCGGCCGGTCGCGCGCTCGCGGCCAATCAGCAGCCGGTCGGGGCCGCCGGGGCCGAGCCCGGCGAACTGCTCCTCCGCGGTGGACCGCACCCGGTCGGCGGTGACCGGCGCGACGAAGCCGACCGCGCCGCCGGCGTTGCTGACGTCCGTCCACAGTTCCACGAGCTCGTCGCGCAGCCCCGGGGTGAGGGCGGGGTCCAGGGTGAAGGACAGCGTCATAGCCGTAGAGGCTATCTGCTCCTTACGACAGCCGTCCGCTGCCGTCCGCTGCGTCCACGGACCGGACACCCCCGACCGGCCCCGCTCGGCCCCGCTCGGGCGCCCCCCGACCGGACATCCGCCGGCAGCCGCGCCCTCAGGCGGTCACGGCAGCCGGTGCACCGCCCGTCCGGGCGCTGCCGCGCAGCGCCAGGCAGAGCACCACGGCGACGGCGCACAGTCCGCCGGCCGCGTACCAGGCGAGGTCGTAGTCGCCGAAGCGGTCGCGGACGAGGCCGGCCAGCCCGGCGACGACGGCGGCGCCGATCTGGTGGGCGGCGAGCACCCAGCCGAAGACGATCGGCGCGTCGGCCCCGAAGTGGCGCCGGCAGAGCGCCACGGTGGGCGGCACGGTGGCGACCCAGTCCAGCCCGTAGAAGATCACGAAGGCGAGGATCGGGGGCTGCAGCGAGTGCCCGAACAGCTGCGGCAGGAAGAGCAGGGACAGACCGCGCAGGCCGTAGTAGACGACCAGCAGCCGCCGGGAGTCGAAGCGGTCGGTGAACCAGCCGCTGGCGATGGTGCCGGCCACGTCGAAGACGCCGACCAGGGCGAGCAGGCTCGCGCCGGTGGTGACGGGCATGCCGTGGTCGTGCGCGGCCGGGATGAAGTGGGTGCCGACCAGGCCGGCGGTGGTCGCGCCGCAGATCGCGAAGGAGCCGGCCAGCAGCCAGAAGGCCCTCGTGCGGGCGGCCTCCCGGAGCACCCGCAGCGAGCGGGCGAGCGCGCTGCCGTCGGTCACCGGGGCGGGCGGCTGCTCGGTGGCGCCGTACGGGAGCAGGCCGACGTCGGCGGGGCGCTCGCGCATCAGCAGCAGCACGGGAACGGCGACGGCGGTGGCCGACAGCGAGACCACGACGACCGCGGTGCGCCAGCCGTGGTGCTCGACCAGGGCGGCGAGCACCGGCATGAAGACCAGGTTGCCGGCCGCCCCGGCGGCGGTCAGCACGCCGGTGACCAGGCCCTGCCTGGCGTGGAACCAGCGACCGGTGACGGTGGTGGCGAAGGCGCCGGCCATCGACCCGCTGCCGAGGCCGACCAGCACGCCCCAGCAGAGGATCAGCTGCCAGCTCTCCGTCATCAGGACGGTGAGGCCGGCGCCGGTGGCGATGGTCAGCAGGGCGCTGACCACGATCAGCCGGATGCCGAAGCGGTCCATCAGCGCGGCGGCGAACGGCGCGGTGAGGCCGTACAGCGTGAGGTTGACCGAGACGGCGCTGCCGATCGTGGCGTGCGACCAGCCGAACTCGGCGTTCAGGGCGTCCATCATCAGGCCGGGCGCGGAGCGGAAGCCGGCCGAGCCGAGCAGGACGACCAGCGCGACGCCGGCCACCACCCAGGCGTAGTGGAGGCGGGCCGGTCGGGTGTCGGCGGGGGCGTCGGGTCTGCGGGTGCTCAGATCGGTCACCGGACGAGTGTCCCGGGCGGGGCGGGAGCGAACGAGTGGCCTGACTGCCAGCTTTCGTCAGGATCGGGCCAAACGTCCCGGCCGCCCCGCCCCGCTCAGCGGTCGGCCACCCGTCGCAGGTCGCGCACCGGCCGGACGAGCAGCAGCGCGGCGACCACCAGCAGCGCGACGGCGACGCCTGCGGCGAGCACCGCCTTCGGGCCGAAGGCCTCGGCGGCCGGGCCGGCCAGCGCCGCGCCGACCGGGGCCATGCAGACCGACCCGGCGACCTCGTAGGCGTGGATCCGGTTGAGCACCTCGGCCGGCACCTGGGTCTGCACGCTGGTCGCCCACATGACGCCCCAGAAGGTGACACCGGCCCCGGTGACCAGGAAGCAGACGGCGAGCAGCGGAACGGGCAGCCCCAGCACGATGCCCAGCGGGTACAGCGGGAAGGCCAGCATCGCCAGCGCCCCGCCGCGCAGCGGGTGCCGCGGGCGGACGCGGATGCCGAGCAGCCCGCCGAGCACGGTCCCGGCCCCGAACACGGCGTTCAGGAGACCGTACGCGGCGGAGCCGTGCGCGGGGACGAGCAGGCCGGCCGCGACCGGCAGCAGCGGGCCGTAGCAGAGCGCGCTGAAGAACAGCCAGATCACGATGACGCCCCACATCCAGGTGCGGGCGCGGAACTCGTGCCAGCCCTCCACCAGGTTGCGCCAGAGGCTGTCGCCGGGCGGCGGCGTGGGCACCGGGCCGAGGCGCAGGGCGAGCAGGCAGCAGGCGCTCAGCGCATAGGCGCAGGCCGCGACCACCATCACCCACCCGGTGGCGGCGGCGCCCGCCAGCAGGCCGGCGAGGGCCGGGCCGAGCAGCGCGGTGAGCGCCTCGGAGGTGCGCAGCACACCGTTGGCGCCCTGCACGTCGCGGGCGGTCAGCGGGACGGTGGAGGCGGCGCCGGGCTGGAACATCGCCGCGGCGGTGCCGGCCAGGGCGAGCAGCACGTACAGCTGCCAGAGCCGGTCGACGCCGGTGAAGAAGAGCCAGGCCATCAGCACCCTGGTGGCCAGGTTGAGCAGGTCGGCGGCGATCATCAGCCGGCGGGCGGTGAAGCGGTCGGCGAGCACCCCGCCGACCAGCACCAGCCCGGCGAAGGGGGCCATCAGGAAGGCCATGGCGTAGCCGACGCTGCCGAGCGGACGGCCGGCGCCGATCAGGCCGGCCGCGACGGCGACCGGGAGCATCGCGTCGCTGAGCAGACCGGAGCTGCGGGCGGTGAAGTAGAGCCGGAAGTTGCGGGTCCAGATGGCCGGGCCGGCGGCAGGTGCGACGGCGGTGTCGGCCGGGGCGGGCGCGGGTCTCAGTTCAGGCACAGCAGCAGTTTTGGTCCAGACCACTTCCGCGGGCCAGTGGTTTACGGGTCACAATGTGGCACCGCCCGCACGAAGGGAGACCAGGATGGCAGGGGCCGCGCGGCAGCACCGGGTCGCGGTGCTGGCACTGGACCGGGTGATCGCCTTCGAACTGGCCATCCCGGCACGGATCTTCGAATCGGCCAAGGGCCCGGACGGCGTTCCGCTGTACCGGGTGGCCACCTGCACCGTGGACGGCGGGCCGGTCGCCACCAGCACGGACTTCCGGATCGCGGTCGACCACGGCCCCGAACTCCTCGCCGAGGCCGACACCGTGGTGATCCCCGCACAGCAGGACGGCCCCGGCGACGTGGTGGACGGGGTCCTCGACCCGCGGATCGCGGCCGCCCTGGCGGTGATCCGTCCCGGCACCCGGCTGGTGTCGATCTGCACCGGCGCCTTCGTCCTCGCCGCGGCCGGCCTGCTCGACGGGCGCCCGGCCACCACGCACTGGGCGTACACCGAGCGCTTCGCCCGGATGTTCCCGCAGGTGCGGGTGGACCCGGACGTGCTCTTCACCGACGACGGCGACGTGCTGACCTCCGGCGGGGTCGCCGCGGGCGTCGACGTCTGCCTGCACCTGGTGCGCCGCGACCACGGCAGCGCGGTCGCCAACGCGGTGGCCCGGACCTGCCTGGTGCCGCCGTGGCGGGAGGGCGGGCAGAAGCAGTACGTCGCGACGCCCGGGCCCGACCCGGTGCAGGGCGGGTCCGGCACGGCCGCCGTCCGGGCCTGGGCGCTGGAGCGGCTGGACCGGCCGCTGCCGCTCGGCGAGCTGGCCGCCCGGGCGGGCATGAGCGTGCGGACCTTCACCCGGCGGTTCCGCGAGGAGACCGGCAGCAGCCCGGGCGAGTGGCTGGCGCTGCAGCGCACCGACCTGGCCCGGCGGCTGCTGGAGGAGACCGACCTGTCGGTGGACCAGGTGGCCCGGCGGGCCGGGTTCGGCACCGCGGCCTCGATGCGGCTGCACCTGCGCGGTCGGCTGGACGTCGCGCCGAGCGCCTACCGGCGGACCTTCCGCACCACGGAGCCCGCGCGCCGCGCCGCTAGGGCGTCATCACAGGCGATGGGGCAGCCATAGTTGGCGCGATTTGTTTCTTGGACGAGCCCTCGCCGGACGGTGCCCCGCCGCGCACGCCCCGAGCACGGCACGCCGGGACACCGTCCGAGCCGACGCGCGAGCCCTGAACCCGCGCGCCTTCGCTCCGCACTCGCCGAGGAGGCCTGCGGGCGGTCGGCAGCCGGTCCCCCTGATGTGCTGGCACCACCCGGGCTTCCCTCGGCGTCCCCTCGCGACGGAGCTGCACCCAAGCGTGATCAGTCGGATACGTCACGTCAATGGCTTGTCGTAAATTCGGCGAGGTTGCGGCGCATCGGCCGGAATACGGAGCACGGCCGGGCCGGTGCGGGCGACCCGTGCGCCCCGGGTGCGGCCGTGCGGGCGGCGGTCTCCGGCGGGGGCGTGGGGGTGCAGCGGTGCGGGGCCGGACGAGGAGGAGCCGCGGTCAGAGCTGCCAGGCGAGTTCGTCCAGGGCGGGCGCCGCGGCCGGGACCGGTGTCTCCACGGCCGGGTCGATCTCGCACCAGACCCGCTTGCCGGATCCCTCCGGGTACCAGCCCCAGCGCACGCAGAGCAGCTCGACCAGCTCCAGGCCACGGCCGTTGGTGGCGTCCCGGCCGGCGTGCCGGGGAGCGGGCGCGGTGCGGCTGGCGTCGGCGACCTCGACCCGGACCGGCGATGAGAGGGCGTCAGGCGACGCGGCGTCGGCCACCGGCATGCTGAGTCTCAGCACGGCCGGACAGCCGGTGTGCACCACGGCGTTGGTGACGAGTTCGGAGACGACCAGCACCAGGGTCTCGGCGATCGGCGCATCGGGGTCGAGCCCGTGCCCCTGAAGCCTGGTCCGTACCCACCGGCGCGCCCTGCCGACCTCCGCCGGGTCCGCCTGGACCGCCAGCTGCACCTGAAGTACCTGCACCGCTCCACCACCCGCACTCGGTAATCGGCCACCCACACCCTGCCGCCCGGCCCGGGCGGCAGCGCCTTCATCACACCGGTCGGCCGGCCGCGCTCGGCCGGTCTGCCTGGTCGGATTACCCATGGCTTCGACACGAATACGCCTCAGGATGATTCGACCGCGTGGTCGCAGCAAGCGCTTCGGGCATATTCCAGCGATCGGGGGACAGCTCGGTGCATACTGTCCCGCTCACCCTGACGAGCGTCGCACCGACGATCGTCCGGCCGGGTCGGGGCCTGTGCACGAGCACAACGACGGTACCGCCAGAGCGGCCGTCCGGGGTGCCCGCCACGAGCGAACCACCCATCCCACATCTGTCCGAACCCGCCGTCCGAGCCGGGGTACCGGAATGATCTGACGGGGTGAAACTTCCCGCCCCCTCATTTCCGCATTTCACCCGGCGGGTCCGCGGTCTTGGATACCGTGGTCGCAGGCATGGCCCGTCGGCCGGCGTGCCGGGGCGGACGCGGTGCGGCCGGTGCCTGCGACACGCCGGGGAGAGCGGGGAGGGACACCCTCGTGAGCAGAGAGCGCGGCAGCGGATGAGCAGTTCCGACGAAGGACTCGCGCTCCGCCTCGTCCGCGGCGAGGAGACGGCGCTCGGCGAGCTGTACGACCGGTTCGCGCCGCTCGTGCACGGCCTCGCCCTGCGCGTCCTCGACGACCAGGACGCCGCCGAGCAGCTCACCCGCGACGTCTTCGCCCAGGTCTGGACGGACCCGGGCCGCTGGCACCCCGGGCAGGGCACCCTGCGGTCCTGGCTGGGCCGGCTCACCCACCGGCGGGCGGTGCAGCGGCTGCGCGAGGACTGCGGCGACGAGCGGAGGATCGCGGCCCGGTCCGCCGCCGCCAGCGCCCACCACGCCGTCGCCTCGCTGCCCGACCCGCTGCGCGAGGCCATCGCCCCCGGCCACCACGACGGCCGCACCTACCGGGACACCGCCCGCCGGCTCGGCATCAGCGAGACCGCGGCCAAGCACCGGATGCGGCTCGGCCTGCAGCTGGTGGCCGGCGAGCTGGCGGCCCCCCACGGCGGGGCCGACGACGGCCACGACGACACCCGCCCGGGTGCCCACACGGGTGCCTGCGACGGCTTTTGCCCGGAGCCCGTCCCGGTGGCCGGACGGCCGGGGCCGTGACGGCGCCCGGGCGGCACGATGCGCTGCGCTCCCTGCTGGGGGCGTGGGCGCTCGGCGCCTGCCCGCGGGACGAGGCCGCCGAGGTCGCCCGGCACCTCGCCGACTGCCCGGAGTGTGCCGAGGAGGCGTCCCGGCTGCGCGGTGCCGCCGCCGAACTCACCCCCGACGAACCGCTCGACCTCTCCGCGACGCTCCGCCGCCAGGTGATCGACTGGTGTCTGGGCCGCCGTCCGCCCGAGCTGCCGATACCGGTCTGGGCCGGCCCGTACGCCGCGGAGAGCGCCAAGCTGGACGCCCTGCTGCGCGACCTCGGCCCGGCCGAGTGGCAGGAGGTCGCCGAGCTGCCCTGGCACGGCGGGGTGCAGCGCTGGCGGCCGGCCGAGGTGGTCTGCCACCTGACCGCCGTCGACGGCTACCTCGCCCGCACCGTCGGCCTGCCCGATCCGCTCGGCGGCGCCCGTCCGCCGGTGGTCGGCCGCCGTCCGCCGGCTCCCCGGGTGCCGCAGCGGGGCGAGCCCGCCGACGTCCTGGACCGCACCCTGGCACTGATCACCGCGGCCGGCGGGGACGACCCCGAGCAGGTGCGGCAGCGCTGGCGGCGGCAGAGCCGTGCGCTGCTGCAGGCCGCGTCGGCGGGTGACGGCGACGGCGGCGCGCCGGTGGACTACGGCTTCGCCGTGCTGCCGCTGCGCGACGCCTTCCTGGACCGCGCCTTCGAGTGCTGGATCCACGGCGACGACATCGCCCGCGCGGTGGACTACCCCTACCCGCCGCCCGCACCGGCTCACCTGCACCGGCTGATCGACCTCGGGGCGCGGATACTTCCCCGGCTGTTCGCCGCCCGCCGGGCCCAGCCCGTCCCGGCCGGTTCGCCGGGCCGGGCGCTGCGGCTGGTGATCGACGGCCCGGCGGCCGGCGAGTGGCTGATCCCCCTGGACGGGTCGGGCGGGTCCGCCGAGCCGGTGGCGGAGATGGCGCTGGACGGGCTGGAGTTCTGCTACCTGGCGGCCGCCCACCGCGACCCGGATCTGATCCCGGTCGGCCGGGAGGGCGACCGGGACGCGATCCGGCAGGTGCTGCACGCGCTGCCGCTGCTCTCCCGGCCCTGACGCCCGGGGGCAGGGCCGGACGGACGTGCGCTCCGGACCGTGACGTACGCCCCGGTAAGGTCAGGCGAAGACGACCGTACGGCTGCCGTTGAGCAGCACCCGCCGCTCGCTGTGCCACTTGACGGCGCGGGCGAGCGCCTGGCACTCGACGTCCCGGCCGATCGCGACCAGCTGCTCCGGGGTCACGTCGTGGGTCACCCGGGCCACCTCCTGCTCGATGATCGGGCCCTCGTCGAGGTCGGCGGTGACGTAGTGCGCGGTGGCACCGATGAGCTTCACCCCGCGGGTGTGCGCCTGGTGGTAGGGCTTGGCGCCCTTGAAGCTCGGCAGGAAGGAGTGGTGGATGTTGATCACCCGGCCGGAGAGCTCCTTGCAGAGGTCGTCCGAGAGCACCTGCATGTAGCGGGCGAGCACGACCAGGTCGACGCTCTCCTCGGCGACCAGGTCGAGCAGGCGGCGCTCGGCCTCGGCCTTGTTCTCCCGGGTGACCGGGATGTGGTGGAACGGGATGCCGTAGGACTCGGTGAGCTCGCGGAAGTCCGTGTGGTTGGAGACCACCGCGGCGATCTCGACGGGCAGGGCACCGATCCGGGTGCGGAACAGCAGGTCGTTCAGGCAGTGGCCGAACTTCGACACCATGAGCACGACACGCATCCGCTCGGCCGTCGAGTGGATGTGCCAGTCCATGTGGAAGGAGGCGCCGACGGCGGCGAAGCTGGCCCTCAGCTTCTCCGCGGTGACCGGCCCGGGGGCGGAGAAGTGCACCCGCATGAAGAACAGCCCGCTGTCGGCGTCACCGAACTGCTGGCTGTCGATGATGTTGCAGCCGGTCATGAACAGGAAGCTGGAGACCGCGTGCACGATGCCCTGCTTGTCCGGGCAGGACAGCGTGAGGACGTACTGGACGCCGGCCTTCTGCTCTTCCACGTGCGGGTTCCTCCACTCGTTCGCGACGGACGGCCAAGCGTGTCACATTCCGGACGCCCGGCGCGCCGCTGCCCGGAGTGCGGGACGCCGCCGCGTGCCGGGGCGCCGGTCAGGCCGCCTGCGTCATGATCCGCAGCACCTCCAGGCTGCGCGGCGGGGCGTCCGGGTCCTCGCCGTCGTTGACCGTGAACAGGACGTGGGCCTCCCGGGCGGCCGCGACCGCCTCCGGCCACAGCGGGTGCCCGAGGTAGGAGGCGGCGGGGGCGTCCGCACCGACCTGGTGCAGCACCCGCAGCACCCGCAGCACCGCGGCGTCCAGGGCGGCGGCCTCGGTGGCGTCCCGGACGACGGTGCCGATGTACTTCTCGGCGGACCAGCGGTCCAGCCAGCTGTCCTCGACCAGACGGTAGACGGCGTCGGTGACGTCGCCGTAGCCGTCCCGGCCGGCCAGCCAGGTGTGGTGCTGGAAGGACGGGTCGGAGAGCATGTGCAGCGCCGAGCGGATGCGGGCCCGCCAGCGCCACCAGGGCAGATCGTTGAGCGGCATGCGGCCCATCGTGCTGGAGCGGCGGCCGCCGCGAGAAGAGGTGTTGGCGGACCGATACGAAGAATCTGTGGAGTCGGACATCGTGCCTCGATCGTACGTGTCGCCACCGACCGTCGGTCTACACGCGTCACCCCCCGGAGTTCCGCCTGCGTTGGCTTTCCGTTCGCTTTTCGTCCCTCTCGGCTTGCCCGGCCAGGTCAAGGCTTGATTTCGGCCGAATCACAGTGCGGCCGAGGGTGTGTACCCGGGAGGGGAGAGTCACCATGAGGCGGAACGGATCGCCCGACGACCATCGGCCCGCCGGCCGGCAGAGCACCGGCCTCCGACGGCACCGCCGCAGAGCGGGCGTCCTGGCCGCGGCAGCGGCCCTCGTCCCCGCCGTCTTCGCCACCTCCGCCTGCGGGGGGCCGGCCGACGCCGCCTCGGCCTCCAGCGACCTGACCGTGATGACCTGGGCGCCGTCCGGCACCGGCTCCGCGGACCGCCCCGGCATGACCGCGCTCGCCGAGGCGATCGGCCGCGAGATCAACGCCAAGGGCGGCCTGCACGGCCGCAAGCTGCGCGTGCTGACCTGCAACGAGCACAACACCGCCGACGGGGTCACCGCCTGCGCCCGGCAGGCGATCGACGCGAAGGCCGTCGCGGTGGTCGGCTCCTACAGCCAGTACGGCAACAGCTTCGTCTCCACGCTGGAGCAGGCCGGCATCCCCTACCTGGGCGGCTACGGCCTGTCGACGCCGGAGTTCAGCAGCCCGCTGTCCTACCCGGTGGCCGGCGGCACGCCCGCGCTGATCGCCGGCAGCGGCCGCCAGCTGGTCGAGGCGGGCTGCAAGTCGGTCGCGCTGATCCGCCCGGACACCCGGGCCGGCGACACCCTGGTCGGCTACCTGGACGCCGCGCTGCGGCCGGCCGGGATCAGGCTGACCGACGTCAAGGCGCCGGAGCGGTCCAACGACTACACCCCGATCGCGCAGAAGGCCATCGGGGACGACCGGAGCGGCAACTGCATCACGGTCGCGCTCGGGCCCGAGCCGACCTCCAACCTGCTCGACCCGTTCCGCCGGCTCGGCCCCAAGCACACCGCGCTGGCCTCGGTGATCGGCAGCTTCCAGCAGTCCGTGGTGGACTCCACCGGCGGTGACGGCGGCCCGCTCGGCGGCGCCTACGCGACCGGCTGGTTCCCGCCCGAGTCCTCCCCCGTGTGGGACGCGCTGCGCGGCACCGTCCACGGCTACGGCGGCGGCGACACCGCGATCGACGTCGCCGACCCGGGCGTGCAGACCACCTGGGTCGCCTACGAGGTGCTGCGGGCCGCCACGACCCGGGTGGACGCCGGCAAGCCGCTCACCGCCAAGACGCTGCGCGCCGTACTCGACAGCGGCGACCCGATCGAGACCAACGGCGCCACCCCGCCGCTCAGCTGGGGCATGACCAACATGCTCGCCAGCGCGGACTCGCCGCGGCTGGTAAACACCTCGGTCACCTTCCAGCACGTGCAGGGCGGCCGCCTGGTCGAGCAGCACAAGGGCTTCGTCGACGTCCGCTGGGTGCTCGCCGGGGGCAAGAGCCCGTCCTGACGGCGGTGGGCACTCGGACACGGCCGAGGGGCGGACGGGATCACTCCCGTCCGCCCCTCGGCGTTCCCGGCCCGCGGGCCGCGGAGCTCAGAGCTCCGTCTTGTCCTTGTTCGGCAGCCCGGCCTGGCCGGCGATCGCGTTCCAGAGCGAGGACGCCTTCTCCTTCGCCCCGGTCGCGGTGCCGCTGGCCTCGTTGGCCGCCTTCAGGTGCGGGTTGTTCTTGATCGCCGCCGGGTCGCAGCCGGCCGCGGCGTCGCCCGCCCAGGCCGCGTACTCGGTGTCCGCGGTGGCGGAGGCCTGCCAGGCCTTCTGCAGCTGGGAGGCCAGCTCGGCGCCGCCGGTCAGCTTGTCCACCTTGAGCGCGCCGAGCTTGGTCATCAGGCCCTGCCGCTGGGTGGCCGCGCCGGTCAGCGCCGCCTGCGACTCCGGCAGCTTGTCGCACTTGCCGACCGCCGCCACCGCGCCGACCACGGCCTGCCGGCTGGCACTGGCGGTGCCCAGCAGGTCGGAGAGCGCCTTCGCCTGATCCTTGGCCTCCGGCGTCATCCCGCCGGTGCCGCTCGTGGCCGGGGCGCCGCTGGACGCCTTGGCCACGGGCGCCGTCCCGGTGCCGGACGGCTTGTCGTCGCCACCGCTCATCAGCACCGCGACCAGGATGCCCGCCGCCGCGCAGCCGGCGATCACACCACCGATGACGATCTTGTTGGACGGCCGGTTGGAGCCGGAGCCCGCCCGACCGCGCTGGTCGCCGTAGCCGGGGGCGGCCGGCGGCGCGGCCGGGGGCGCCGGGAAGGACTGGCCGCCGAAGGTCTGCTGGCCGCCGTACGCGGGCTGCTGCACCGCCTGCTGCGGCTGCGCCTCCGCCGGGAAGCCCCCGCCGAAGGTCTGGCCGCCGTACGGCTGCTGCTGCCCGCCGAAGGCCTGCTGGCCGCCGTAGGACTGCGCGCCGTAGCCGGGCTGACCCGGCGTCGCCTGACCGGGCGTCTGCGGCTGACCGCCGACCGAGGGGTCGGCCGTCGGGTACGGCGGCAGGTACTGCGTCTCCGGCGCGTGCTCGGCCGGGGCCGCCGGCTGCGCGGCACCGGACGGCGGCGGACCCCAGTACTCGGGGCCGCCCTGACCCGGCACCGGTGGCGCTGCCTGCGGCACCGGCTGCTGGACGGGCGGCGCCTGCTGTGCGGGCACGCCCGGCTGACCCTGCTCCCCTCCGGACTCCGGCCTGAACAGATCGTCCAGATTGAAGTCGCTGGAGGAATGGGAGTGGGAGAAGCGGCGCTGGCTCAACGCGATTCCTCACCTGTGCCGCGCGCTCGCTGACGGCGGACCACAACTGCTCGACGACCTGGGTAACGCTGCATAGCACGCCCACGCTACCCCGTCACCTGCACGGGTGACTACGCAGGGAGGGCGTTCCTCACCTGCTCCTCACGAAGCCGGGCGGCCCGACGACCGGACGATCCCTACGCCGCCTCCCCCGCGAGCCTCGCCTGGAACTCCCTGACGACCCGGTGTTCCCGGTACGGCTCCAGTCTGCTGCGGAAGTCGTGCAGGTACTCCACCCCTCGGTTCGAACGCAGACCGCTCAGCAGCCGCACGGCCTGCGTGCCCGTCTCGCAGGCCCGCTCGACCTCGCGCTGCTGCAGCTGCGCCGTGGCGAGCAGCACGAGGTCCACCGCGCGCCGGCGCACCCGGCTCACCGGATGCAGTTCCAGCGCGGTGCGGGCGTACGCCTCCGCCTTCGCGCCCTGCTCGAGGTCCCGGTGGCAGTGCGCGAGCTCGTCGGCGAGGTAGGCCTCGTCGAAGTGGACGATCCAGTCCGGGTCGTCCGCCGGGTTGCGGTGCGTCATCGCCTCCTGGGCCCTGGCCGCCACCGCCTCGCAGGCCCGGGCGTCGCCGAGCAGCGCGTGGCCACGCGCCTCGGCGGCGTAGAACATCGCCATCGCGGTCGGGGTGGCGACCGCGCGGGCGCCCTCCTGGGCGGCCCGGGCGAGCTGGGCGATCTCCCGCGGGTTGCCGAGGGTGGCCGCCAGGTGGCTCATCGAGGCGGCGAGCACGTAGCCGCCGTAGCCGCGGTCGTCGGCCGCCTGGGCCAGCCGCAGCGCCTGGATGTAGTAGCGCTGGGCCAGCCCCGGCTGCCCGGTGTCGACCGCCATGTAGCCGGCCAGCTCGGTCAGCCGGGCGACGGCGGCGAAGAGCTGACGCCCCGTCTCGTCCCGGTATCCGCCGGAGAGCAGGTTGGACACCACGCTGTTGAGGTAGTGCACCACGACCGGGCGGACGTGGCCGCTGCCGAAGCGGTGGTCCAGCTCGACCAGCATCTGCGTGGTGGCCCGGACGGCGGCGACGTCGGTCGGGCCGACCCGGGTGGCGCCGGCCCGGGCGACCACCGGGTCCGGCGGGGTGATCAGCCAGTCCCGGCTGGGCTCCACCAGCGCGGAGGCGGCCACCGCCGCCCCGGCCAGGAAGTCGCGGCGGCCGACGTCGCTGCGCCACAGCTCGCAGACCTGTTCCAGCGCGGCGTTCAGGTTGGGGGCGAACTGCAGGCCCACGGCGGAGCTGAGGCCCTTGCCGTCGGCCATGCCGATCTCGTCCACCGTGACACCGCGGCCGAGCTTGCGGCCCAGCGCCTCGGCGATCACCGCGGGGGCCTGGCCGCGCGGCTGCTGGCCGCGGAGCCAGCGGGCCACCGAGGTCTTGTCGTAGCGCAGGTCCAGGCCGTGCTCCGCGCCGCAGAGGTTGACCCGGCGGGCCAGGCCCGCGTTCGAGCAGCCCGCTTCCTGGATCAGTTGCTGCAAGCGCTCGTTGGGCTCTCGTGCGACGAGTGGTCTCGCGGCCATGGACTTCGCCTCCCCAACGCCCCCGGCCCTGACCGCGGGGCGACGATTCTGCTGCTGGTGCCTGCGCCGGCGGCGGGGGCGCGTCCTGACCCCCGGCCGGCAACCCGGCGACACCAGCGGAATACCCAGGGTGACGCATCCACTCCCCACGCGCCCTGGTGAATGCCCCTGTGCGCCCCCGTTGCGCCCGTTACCGCCCCCGGAACGGCGGTCGACACGGCGGCCGGCTCACCGTCGAGGGTGACATCGGCCGCGGTCGGCTGACCACCCGCCGTTCGGCCGTAACCGCCTTCACGCACGGTAGTTGAGCACCACGTGGACAACACCCCAGGAGCCCGCGAGCAGGGTCCGCCCCCGCTCCTCATCGAAGCCGTCAGTTACGCGGAGGACCGCCACTGGGAGGTCGTCCCCGGCACGTGGCTGGTCGACGGCGACGGGCCGGCCCACTGCTCGTGCGGCGACCTCGGGTGCGCGCTGCCCGGCGCGCACCCGGCGGAGGAGGACTGGCGCCGTCGGGCCAGCGCGGGCCCGGGCGTCGTGCGCCGCTGGTGGACGGAGCGCCCGGAGGCCTCCGTCCTGCTGCCCACCGGCAGCTCCTTCGACGTGCTGGACGTGCCGGAGGTGGCGGGCTGCCTGGCGCTGGCCCGGATGGAGCGGATGGGGCTGCAGCTCGGTCCGGTGGTGGCCGTCCCGGCAGCCTCCGGGCGGGCCGGCCGGCGGCTGCACTTCCTGGTGCTGCCCGGGGTGGCGGCGAAGGTGCCGGAGATGCTCCGCAAGCTGGGCTGGGCCCCCGGCCGGCTCGACCTGGTGGCCCGCGGCGAGGGCGACCACGTGGTGGCGCCGCCGTCCAGGATCGGCCCCTACGGCTTCGCCCAGTGGGCCCGCCCGCCGTCCGCGATCAACCGCTGGCTGCCGGACGCCGCCGAGCTGATCAATCCGCTCGCGTACGCCTGCGGACGGGAGGTCCTGCAGCCGCTCCGGCCGCAGCCGGGGCCGGTGCCGGCGGCCGTCCGCTGAACCGGGCCTGACGGGAATTCACCCGTCCGCCGATCGCCGCCCTGCTCCTATCGGGTGAGGGCGGGAACCGCGCGACACCCTCGCGCGCATCCGGCGGGCCCCGCCCCTCACCGGGGGCGGGGCCCGCCTGACGTGTCTTCGCCCTGAGGCAGGGGTGTACCCGCTGGTCAGGCCGGCAAGCCTGCTCGTTCGGGTGACAGCTCTCAAGGATTGGCGGGAGCTGCCGAGGGGAGAAATTCCGGCGGGAGGACGCACGGCGGGGAGCACGAGAGGGGGCACGGACCCGGGGGGCCGGGAGGGGCGTTCGGTCGGGGAAGCCGGACGCGGGGACGGGGGGATCGGGGGCTGCGGCACCGTCCCGGCTCGGGGTGGCCGGTGCCGCGGTGCACAGGGGGATCAGGGAGGGGACGGGTGGGGCGCAGCAGGGGCCCGGTGCCGGGGAGCACCGGGCCCCTGCTGCGGTGAGGAACCACGGGCATACCGACGGCCGGCCCGGCGCACGGGGCGCGGACCGGGGCCCGGTGGAAGGCCTGGGCCTAGGCCTGGGCGACGAAGACGTGGGCGGCGATGTCCTTGCCGAGTTCGGCCGCGCCCTCGCCCGCGCCGACCAGGACGCCGCCGGCGGCCGGGGCGACCTGGACGGTGGCGCCGGGGCGGACACCGGCGCGGCGCAGGGTGCGCATCAGCTCCTCGTCGGTCTGGATCGGCTCGCCGATCCGGCGGACGACCACGCTGGCGCTGCCGCTGCCGGCCACCGAGTCGAGGGTGAGCAGGGCCGCGTCGAAGCCCTCGCCCTCGGCCTTGGTGTCGCCGAGCTCGTCCAGGCCGGGGATCGGGTTGCCGTACGGGGACTGGGTGGGGTGGCCGAGCATGGCGAGCACCTTGCGCTCGACCGTCTCGCTCATCACGTGCTCCCAGCGACAGGCCTCCTCGTGGACCTGCTCCCACTCCAGGCCGATCACGTCGACCAGCAGGCACTCGGCGATCCGGTGCTTGCGCATGACGCGGACGGCGAGCCGGCGGCCCTCCTCGGTGAGTTCCAGGTGGCGGTCGCCCGCGACCCGGAGGAGGCCGTCGCGTTCCATCCGCCCGACGGTCTGGCTGACCGTGGGGCCGCTCTGCTCCAGGCGCTCCGCGATGCGGGCGCGCATCGGCGTGATGCCCTCCTCCTCCAGTTCGAGGATGGTGCGGAGGTACATCTCCGTGGTGTCGATCAGGCCAGACATCGCCGCTGGTCTCCGTTCTTCGGTGTCCTCACCGCCAATTCTGGCGTACCGCAGTGTCAACAGGGGCCGGTCGTGGTACATGCCCGGCTCTTTTCATCGCTGTTGACAGCGGACCGCCGCAGGCAGCACCGTGCTCGCCGTATCTTCCTCCATGAGCGGTCTGGACCACCGGGCCCCGCACAGATTCGGAGATTTCGATGACCGACCTGGTCGGGCAGTACTTCGACGCCGCCGTGGCCCATCTGGAGCGGGTCCGCCGCGAGGAGGCGGCCTCGATCGGGGCGGCGGCCGCGCTGCTCGCCGACGCGGTCGCGGAGGGTCGCAGGATCTTCGCGTTCGGTGCCGGGCACTCCTCGCTGGCCGCCCAGGACGTGGTGTACCGGGCCGGCGGCCTGGTGGTGATCAACCTGCTGGACGTGCCGGGGATGACCGGGGTGAACGTGATGCCGGCGCCGCTGGGCAGTGCGCTGGAGCGGGTTTCCGGGCTGGCCACCGCGACCCTGGACCTCACCCCGGCGGCCGCGGGCGACCTGCTGTTCGTGATCTCGCTCTCCGGCCGCCAGGTGATGCCGGTCGAGCTCGCCCGGCACGCCCGGGAGCGCGGCATGAAGGTGGTCGGGGTGACCTCGCTGGCCTATCCGGGAGCGGTCTCCTCCAACCACCCGTCCGGGACGTACCTCAAGGACAACTGCGACGTGGTGCTGGACAACAAGATCGCGGTCGGCGACGGGGAGCTGTCCTGCGCGGGGGCGGAGACCACCTTCGGCCCGGTCTCCACGATCGTGACCAGCGCGCTGATGCAGGCGGTGGTGGTGTCGGCGGTCGGCCGGCTGACCGAGCGGGGCATCACCCCGCCGCTGTTCCGGTCCGGCAACGTGGACGGCGGGACGGAGTGGAACGCCAAGGTCATGGCGGACAACCGGGAGCGGATCCACTACGCCTTCTGACGGACCGCCGGCCGGGTGCGGAGCCCTTCCGGGGCGGTCCGGGTACGGCTTCTGTCCGAACTGTGCCTGTCCGTCCGGGACGGTCCGCACCCATACTGGCCGTTCCCCAGGCGTACCGCGTCGGCGGGCGGGGCAGAACAGCTGCTGCTGGGGGCTGCTGGGGCCAGAGCGACGGTGGGGGGCCGACATGACGACGGGGCCGGTACGTTCGATCGGCTGGGTGCGCGAGGAGGACCTGCTGCCGGAGCTGTTCTGGGCCGCCGACTCCTCCTCGCTGCAGGGGCAGCGGCGGGCCGTGCTGCTCGCCCGCTGGGAGCTGGTACTGCTGGTCGGCGCCGCCGCGACCGGCTCGGCCGACGGCACCGCGTGGGCCTGGGTCGCCGCCGCCGCGTACCTGTGCACCGTGCTGATGGCGGCGCTGGTCAGCGTCCAGAACCCGCAGGGCCTCTGGTACGAGGGCCGGGCGGTGGCCGAATCGGTGAAGACGCTGTCCTGGAAGTACGCGGTGCGCGCCGACTCCTACCGGCCGCCGCCGAAGAAGCTGCCGGACGCCGAGCGGCTGTACGCGATCCAGCTGGACGGCATCCTCGGCGAGTTCGAGACCGACCGGGTGATCCCGCAGATGGCCCGGGTCCGGGCGGAGCTGGAGGGCTGGCGGGGGCCGGCCCGGCATCCGCAGATCACCGAGAAGATGGAGCAGCTGCGGGGGCAGCCGCTCACCGTGCGCCGGGACATCTACCTGCGCGAGCGGGTGCACGCCCAGCGCACCTGGTACCAGAACAAGGCTCGGCAGTGCGCCAACGCGGGCCGGTGGGCCGGACGGCTGGGGATCGCCCTGCCGATGCTGGGTCTGGTGCTGGCGGTGCTGCGGGCGCTCGGGTATTTCAGCTACGACGCGCTGGGCACGGTCTCCGCGGTGGCCGCGTCGGTGGCCGCCTGGGCCCAGCTGCGGCAGTACCGGCCGCAGGCGGCCGCCTATTCGCTGGCCGCGTCCGAACTCGTCCTGGTGGAGCGCCAGCTGGACCAGCTCCGGCCGGACTCCGAGGACGCCGAGGAGACCTGGGCCCGGCTGGCCCGGGACGCCGAGGACGCCATCTCGCGGGAGCACACCACCTGGCAGGCCCGCCGCGAGGTGCGCAGCCTGGACGTGCCCAACTGACCTGGAGGAACCGCGTGGTACGACGACTGGTCGAGGCCGTGGGGGGGCGGAGGCTGGCGGTCGAGACCACCGGTGATCCGTACGGGAAGCCGGTGTTCCTGCTGCACGGCACACCGGGCAGCAGGGTGGGGCCGATGCCGCGCAGCAGTGTGCTGGCCCGGATCGGGATGCGGCTGATCTCGTTCGACCGGCCGGGATACGGCGAGTCGACCCGGCGGCCGGGCCGCCGGGTGGCGGAGGCGGCCGAGGACGTGGTGGCCATCGCGGACGCCTTCGGGCTGGACGGCTTCGCCGTGCTCGGCCGCTCCGGCGGCGGCCCGCACGCGCTGGCCTGCGCGGCGCTGCTGCCGGAGCGGGTGGCCCGGGTGGCGGCGCTGGTGAGCCTGGCGCCGCGGCACGCCGAGGGGCTGGACTGGTACGGCGGGATGACGCCGTCCAACGTGCGGGAGTACACGGACGTGGAGCGCGGCGTGGAGCACTTCGCCGACACGTTCCGCTTCCGGTCCGGGCTGATCCGGGACAACCCGCACGCGCTGATCAACGACCTGGTGCCGGAGCTGCCGCCGACCGACCGGGCGCTGGTCTCCGACGCGGGGATCCGGCGGATGCTGCTGGCCACGTACCAGGAGGCGTTCCGGCACGGCGCGGACGGCTGGATCGACGACGTGCTGGCGTTCACCGCGCCGTGGGGCTTCGAGGTCTCGTCGATCCGGGTGCCGACCCGGCTCTGGCACGGTGCGGACGACCAGTTCTCCCCGGTCGACCACTCCCGGTGGCTGGCCGACCAGATCCCGGGGGCCGACCTCTACCTGGAGCCGGGGGCGGCGCACTTCGGTGCGCTCAAGGTCATGACCGAGGCGCTGCAGTGGGCGGCGGCGGGCTGACCCGGGTGGGCGGTTCGGCCCCGGCGAGCACGGCGAGGACGTTGTCGACGGCCAGGTTGCCCATGGCCTGGCGGGTGCGGACGGTGGCGCTGCCGAGGTGCGGGGCGAGCACGGCGCGTTCCTGGGCGAGCAGCGCGGCCGGGACGGCCGGCTCGTGCTCGAAGTTGTCGACGGCGGCGGCGAACAGGTGCCCGGAGGCGAGGGCGGCGGCCACCGCCTCCTCGTCGACGACGCCCGCGGTCATGCTGACCAGGACGGCTCCGGCGGGCATCAGCGCGATCCGCTCCGCGTCGACCAGGTGCCGGGTGGCGGCGTTCAGCGGGGCGGTCACCACCAGGACGGGGGAACTCGCGAGCAGCTCGTCGAGCGGCAGGTGGCGGGCGCCCTGTTCGAGGTCGGCGGGGAGCCGGTTGCGGTTGTGGTAGCTCACCGGCATGCCGAAGCCGGCGGCGCGGCGGGCGACGGCCCGGCCGATCCGGCCCATGCCGAGGATCCCGAGCGGGGTGCCGGACAGCTCGACGCCGAGCAGGAAGGTCGGCGCCCAGGCCCAGGGCCGGCCGGAGCGCAGCAGCCGCTCGCCCTCGCCGAGCCGCCGGGTGGCGGCGAGCAGCAGGGCCCAGGCCATGTCGGCGGTGGACTCGGTGAGCACGCCGGGGGTGTGCGAGACGGCGACGCCGCGGGCCGCGCAGGCGGCGTGGTCGATGTTGTGGGTGCCGACCGCGTGGTTGGCGACGAGCCGCAGGGTGGGGCCGGCCGCGTCGAGGAGTTCCGCGTCGACGGTGTCGTCGAGGGTGGTGAGCAGGGCGCTGCAGCCGGCCGCGGCGGCGAGCAGCTCGGCGCGGCCCAGTGGCTGTTCGCTGTCGTGGTAGCGCAGGTCGCAGGCGGTGAGCCGCTCCGCCACCCCGGGCGCGAGCCGGCGGGTGACCAGGACGGCGGGCCGGGGTGCGTGGTCGTTCACCCGCCGCACGCTACACCCCGGCCGGGCCGGCCGCCGGAGCGGCCGGCCCGGGGCCGTCAGAGCGGCTGGGGTTCGAGGTCGCGGTTGATCCGCTGCCAGCCGCGGGCGGAGACGATCGTCGGGTGGTCGTCGCCGAAGAGTTCGACCAGCGCGCTGATCGCCTGCCGGCGCAGGGCCTCGGCCTCCTCCTGGCGGCCGGAGGTGCGCAGGGTGATGGCGAGGTTGAGCCAGCAGACCACGGCGTCGGGGTGGCCGGGGCCGTAGCGGTTGTGCAGGCCCGCGTAGGCGGAGCGGCCGAGCTCCTCGGCCCGGCCGAGCTGGTGGTCGTCGGCGTAGGCGTTGGCGAGGTTGATGGTGGCGTTGAGGGTGTACGGGTGGTCGGGGGCGAGGGAGTGGGCGAGTCCGGCGACGGCCTCCTCGTTGTGCCGGATGGCGCCGGCGATGTCGCCGCTGCCGCGCAGGTAGATGGCGAGGTTGTTCTGGCAGACGGCGGTGAAGGGGTGCTGGTCGCCGTGCAGCCGCCGGTAGCCCTCGTAGGCGGCCGCGGCGATGTCGCGGGCGGTCTCCTTGTCGCCGGCGGCGCTGTGGTCGGCGGCGAGGTTGAGCCGGCAGGCGAGGGCGTCCGCGTTGTCCGGGCCGTACCGGTCGACGTACCGCTCGTAGGTCTGCTCGGTGAGGCGGCGTGCCTCGCGGACCTCGCCGGCCCGGCGCAGCGAGACGGCGAGGGACTTGGCGTTGCGGAGGTTCTCCGGTGCGTCGGGCTGGAGGATCTCGTCGAGGACCTCGGTGACCTCGCGCAGCAGCTCGACGGAGCCCTTGTAGTCGCCCATCTCGCGCAGGTCGCGGGCGAGGTTGGACTTGCTGGAGAGGGTGTACGGGTGGCGCGGGCCGAGCACCGCGGCGCGCCGGTCGAAGGTCTCCTGGTCGAGGTCGCGGGCGAGTTGGGAGTTGCCGACCAGCCGGTGGTCGATGGCGAGGTTGTTGGCCACCGACAGGGTGCGCGGGTTGTCGTCGCCGAACAGGTCGCGGAACTGGTTGTAGGTGTCGATGTCCAGGATCAGCGCCTCCTGGAACCGGCCGAGGTTGCGCAGGTCGGCGCCGAGCGAGCCGGCCGTCATCAGGGTGAAGGCGTTGTGGTCGCCGAGGAGCTCCTTCTGTCCGGCGAGGGTGGCGCGGTCGAGTTCCAGCGCCTCGCTGTACGCGCCCTGCGAGCGCAGCACGTTGGCGAGCTGGAAGTTGAGGCTGAGCATCTGGCGGCGCAGGAAGCGGCGTTCGGCGTTGTTGCCCTCGGCGGCGTAGCGCTCCGTCCAGGTGGCGTCGAGGCTGCGGGCGAGGGTCATCGCGCGGTCGAGGTCGACGCGCTTCCACAGGTAGCGGACACGGTCGATGAGCAGCTCGCGGGTCTCGCGCTCGTCGCAGTCCTGGGCGCGGGAGGGGGTGAGGTGGGGCCAGATCTTCTCGAAGGCGGGCCAGTTGCCCGGGTCGTCGGTGTCGCCGAGCGAGGGCCGGGCGCTGACCAGGATGCGGTGCACGTCGTGCATGGCGTCCTGGCGCTCGACCTCCGTCATGCCGCTGCGGACGACGGCCTGGACGAGCCGGTGCACCTGGAAGCTGTTGCTGGCGGCGTCGGTCTTGGCGAGGGCGTAGCGGCTGACCGCCTGGATCACCTTGCCGAGCATGAAGCTGTCGGTCAGCTCGTCGTCGTAGGGGGCGAGCGCCCGGGTCATCTGCTCGTTGTAGAAGAGCGTGAGCGAGATCGGCTCGGGGGCGAAGAAGGCGCACAGCTGCAGCAGCCGGACGGCGGCCGGGGACTGCTCGCGCAGCCGGGTGATGGAGACGTTCCAGGTGGCGCCGACCGGGGTCGGGTAGTCGACCGGGGTCTCGCCGGCGGCGAGCGCCTTGGTGGCCTCCGCCTGCAGCTGGGCGACGTAGGTGTCGACCGGGGTGCGGGTGGTCTCCAGCCAGGCGGCGGCGACCTCGACGGCGAGCGGCAGGTCGCCGACGGCCTCGGCGACCCGGTCGGCGTCCTGGCGGGTGAGCCCGCGGACCCGGCGGCGCAGGTGGTCGATGCTCTCGCCGCGGGTGAAGACGTCGACGCCGAGCACCCCGGCCTGCCCGGACCAGCCCTGGTTGCGCGAAGTGATGAGGATGTGGCCGGAGCCGCCGGGGAAGTACCGGCGGACCTCGGACGGCTCGTCGGCGTTGTCGAAGATCAGCAGCCAGCGGGAGGTGGGGGCACCGCGGCGCAGCGCCTCGCGGGCGGACTCGGCGGCCTCGTTGACGCTCTCGCCGACGCGCAGGCCCAGTCTGTCGGCGAGTTCGGCGAGCGAGAGGACGACGGACTCGGCCTGTTCGGCGTCGATCCACCAGACCAGGTCGTAGTGGGACATGAAGCGGTGCGCGTACTCCAGGGCGACCTGGGTCTTGCCGACGCCGCCGAGGCCGTACAGGGTCTGCGGGGTGGGCAGCACCGCGGTGGGGCCGCCGACGAGCTGTTCGCGCAGGTCGTCGAGGACCTTGGCGCGGCCGGTGAAGGAGGGGTTGCGCTGCGGCACCGACCAGTAGGTGGGTCGGGTGCCGGGGAAGCGCGGGCTGCCGGGGCTGCGCTCGACGGGTGCGGGGTCGGTGTGCCCGAGGGCGCGCAGCAGGGTGACGGCGGCCTGGGTCTCGTCGCGGCCGACCAGGTCGACGGGGTTGCGGTTGTTGAACGGCGCGGTGAGCCGCACGTCGCCGACGCGGACGGGGATGACCTGGCGGCGGGTGCCGGCCGGGTCGCCGCCGACGGCGCGCTCCCACAGCGCCTGGGCCTGCGGCGAGACGAGGTACGCGGAGGAGAGCACCGCGACGGTGCGGTAGGCGGCGTCGATGCCCTGTTCGGTGGAGGAACGCGGGTCGGCGCCGACGCCGAGGTCGCGGGAGACCACCCGGAAGCCGGCGTCCGAGAGCACGGCGGCGATCCAGTCGGCCCAGACGCGGTCCTCGGGCACGAAGCTGAGGTAGAGGTCGGCGGGGGCGGTGGGCCTGCGCCGGATGAACGAGTCGAGGTTGCGGAGCCGTTCGAGCTCGTCCATCGGCGGCAGCGCGGTGACCCGGTCGCGGGTGAGCACGGCGGTGAGCCGCTCGCAGGCGGAGAGCAGCGAGGCGGGCTGGCCCGGTGCGTCGCCGAACGGGGCGAGGATCTCCTCGTAGGAGTAGAACGGCCGGTACGGGATCTCCACGGAGGCCCAGTACTGGGCGAGTTCGGGCTCGGCGAGGCCGGCGGGCAGGCCGGAGAAGCGGATCCGGGCGTGCGCCCGGCCGGCGTCGGCCTTCTCCTTCTCGTTCTCGTCGATGCGCATCGGCACCGGCAGGATGCGGATCCCGCGGTCGGCGTACCGGCCGTCGACGGTGTGCGCGATCCGGGCGGCGCCGTCGATGCTCTGGTCGCTGAGGGTGAAGCAGACGACCAGGTCGTCGGGCATCTCGACGGTGCAGATGTCGGCGGTGTCGGTGAGACCGGTGCGGCTGTCGATCAGGACGTAGTCGTAGTGGTGCTTCATGTCCTGGCGCAGCGACTGCAGGAACCGCTGGCCGTCGTAGCGCTCGTAGAAGTCGTCCCAGTCGATCCGGTTGGCGGAGTAGTCACGGTTGACCTGGCCGGCCGGCACGTAGTCGAGGCCGCCGGTGCCGGGGAAGCGCCAGGAGAGCGAGATGGCGTGCGGGTGGATCCGGGCGAAGTCCTCGTGCCAGTCGACGGCGCGCTCGACGGGGCGGCGGGCCTCGTCGTAGTAGTCGGCGAAGAGGTCCATCATGCCGGTGGTGCCGTCGACGGCGGCCTGGTTGAGGAACGGGTGGAAGAACCGGCCGAGGCCGGGCGCCTCCAGGTCCCAGTCGACGGTCAGCACCCGGAACCCGTTGGCCGCCAGGATCCAGGCGGTGTTCGCCAGTGCCATGGTGCGGCCGGTGCCGCCCTTGTACGAGTAGAAGGTGACGATCCGGCCCTGGCGGTCCTCGTCGGAGCGGCTCTCGGCGGCCGGCTCGGGCCCGGTGCGGCGGGCCGCCGTGGCGGGCCAGGTCTGGCTGTTGCTCATGGCTGTCCTCCCCCCGGCGCGGCCCTTCCGGTGCCTCCGCCGTCCTCGTCGTCCAGTGGTGCGTCGAGCGGCACGGTGCGGGTCCGCTGCCCGGTGTCGAAGTCGCCCCGCAGGCTCGGTCTGCGCGGGGCCGGCAGGGGCTGGGCCTTCGGCCCGTCCCGGCGTTCGAAGCCCTGGTTGGCGCGGATCACCGCCCACTCCATCTCGCCGCGGAAGGCCTCCAGGCTGCCGGGAGCGCCCGAGCCGCCGCCGCGGAGGGTGGGCCGCCTGGCCCGGACGGCGCGCAGCACGTCGTCGCTGAGACGGGTGAGCTCCTCGTCCTGCGCGGTGCTCTCCTCGTCCTGGGTGTTCCACGGTTCGAGGGTGGTGATCCAGGCCGGATTGCGTTGGTCGAGCCGGCGGACGGTCTCGCGCCGGCGGCCGTCGTAGAGGGCCCAGCGGTCGATCAGGACGATGCCGGGCGAGGTCGGCTCGGCGCCGCCGAGCAGCGCGGTGGCCTCGGTCTCGAACTCGTGGACGGAGGCCTGGAACCCCATGCTGCGGGCGACGTCCACGGCGTCGTCGGCGAGCGGGCGGCGGGACTCCGGGCGGTACGGCTGCCAGTCGGTGCGCCGTGCGCCGTAGAACTCGGGGCTGCGGCCGGGCGGTTGTTCGCCGCGCCGGTAGGAGTACACCGAGATCCGCAGGGTGTTGCCGGCCGGCTCGGTGCCGGCGAACGCGCTCGGCTGGTCCTCGAAGGCGGCCGGCCGAGAGAGCGGGATGATCGTGCGCTCGGCGACCTCGACGATGCGCTGGGCGAGCCGGTGGACGGCGAGTTCGTACTGGGCGCGGTACGCGGTGAGCTTCATCAGCGCGTACAGGCCCTCGGCGGCGTAGTCGGGCCCGAAGCTGCCGTGGTTGAACTGGAGTTCACTGGCGCAGCGGGGCAGCGTGTAGTGGTCCATGGCGACCCAGAGCACCGGGACGATGCCGCTGGTCACCTCGCCGTCCTGCCACCGCTGGTAGACCGGACGCTGGCTGAATATGTGCCACTCCTGGCCGCAGGCATGGCTCTTGAAGTAGCGGGGCGAGTAGAGCGGCACGAAGACCCGGCAGGCGGCGAGCTCGCGGGAGAGGCGTTCGGCCCAGAACTGCCCCTGGTGCATGGACTGGTCCATGAAGCCGACCGGGACGCCCTCGGGGACGTCGGTCAGTTCGGTGATGGCCTCGCAGAGGTCGTCGTAGAGCTTGGCCACCCAGTGGTTGGGGTCGCCGGCCTTGCCGGTGGCACGCGGGGTGTGCGCGTAGCTGAGGAAGAAGTACGGCCGCGCGGCGTCCTTCCCCCATCCCGCCGGGCTGTTCACACGCGCCTCCCCCGAGACCGTCCGCACCTCGACCCCCGAACGGGATCAGTCTAGGAAGGTGACCTTCCCCGGCGGAACAGCGCGTGAACGTGTCAACGGGCGCATGTTTCGATGTAGTTGCGCGCCGCATCGACACCGGCGCGAACGGGTACCAGCCAGCACTCCGCGTCGCCGAGCGTGCCGCTGACGAGCCCGGCGACGGTCTTCTCCAGCACCGGGCCCATCGGCATGAAGTGCTCGTCGACCAGCTTGACGGCGTTGAAGTGCTCCCAGTGGTGCCCGCCGTCCCCGTCGGGCACCACGCAGCCGTAGACCTGCGAGGGCGGGTGCGGCAGCTGGTACTCGGCGAGGTGGAAGGCGGTGCAGCACCACACCGGCAGGCCGATCAGCAGCGCGCGGGCCTCCGGGTCGTCGTACAGCTTCTGGGTGGGCGAGTGCGGGCCGAGGTGGCTGTCCAGCCGGTGGCCGGCCATGAGTTCGACCGCCCGGCGGCCGACGGCGGTGAACGAGGTCTGCGGGTGGTCGCTGCGCACCGCCTTGTCGTGCGAGCGGACGTGCTCGGGGAACCAGCCGAGCACCGGCGAGGTGCGGGTGGTCGCCGGGTCGTACGGGGGCATCGCCCGCTTGTGCGCCGCCTCCTCCTCCAGCGTCATGCCGACGGTCAGCTCGCGGGCCAGCCGCGAGGTGTCGCTGTTCTCCGGGGAGGCGGTGTAGACGACCACCGTGCCGGTGTCAGGACCGACGGTCTCCAGCAGGGCGTCGAGCAGGGTGGCGGCGCCGTCGGCGAGCTCGCCGAGCCGCCGGAGCGAGGACTGCACCAGGACGGTGTCCCCCCGGCGCAGGCCCATCGCCCGGAGCTGGCGGCTCAGGTCGCCGACCGTCCAGGGGACGCGCTGCGGCCCGCCGACCGGCCGTTCGACCCGCTCGACCACCGGTGGCCCGCCGGCCACGGGGAGGGTCGGCGGTGCCGGCGTGCCCGGTTCGGCGACGGTGGTGGACACGGCGGGGGTACCTCCTGACTGCGTGCGGCGGGCTTCAGCGGACGGCGGCGGGTGTGTCGGCGGTCCCGGCCCGGGCGGCGGCCTCGGCGGCGGCCCCGACCGGCACGGAGAGCCACGGGGTCACCGCGGCGCGCATACCGGCCACCAGGCGCTCGCCGAGCGGGGTCAGCGAGCCGGAGCCGGCGAGGTCCTCCACCGCGGTGGCGGTGTGCGCCCGCCAGCGGGCCAGCTGCAGCCGGGCGTGCTCGGCGGCCGCACCGGGCAGGCCGTCGTAGGTGCGCACCCGGCCGGCCCAGAACTCGGTCACCGCGAGGTGCGCGTAGGTGCCCTGGAGCAGGCCCTCCAGCGGACGCGGGTCGGGCCGCCACGGGGCGTGGTACAGCCGGTCGTCCGTGGGGTCGTACAGCGCGTGCCGGTCGAGCACCGCCCCCAGCTTGACGTGCTGGAACTCGTGGACCAGCAGCAG
The DNA here is from genome assembly GCF_025655475.1 of Kitasatospora sp. DSM 101779. Taxonomy (GTDB): domain Bacteria; phylum Actinomycetota; class Actinomycetes; order Streptomycetales; family Streptomycetaceae; genus Kitasatospora. Next base: position 3,781,236 of record NZ_JAHTIK010000001.1, read on the forward strand.
GGCGAGGATCGGTGCGGTGGCGGGCCGGGCGATGCCGACGGCGCCGAAGGCCTGCCGGGCGGCGGCGCTGACGTCGCGGCCGGGCGGACCGGGCCGCAGCGGGGTGACGGTGGACAGGCCCGCGGCGAGCCCCGGCACGTGCCCGGGCAGGTCGCGGCCGATGAGCTCCCAGGCCTCGCGCAGCGCGCCCGTCCAGCCGAGCAGTTCGTCCTCGGGGAGCCGGTCCGCGGCGGGCCACTGGTGGCTGTCGCGCTGCGGGTCGGTGTCCTCCAGGGCGAGAGTCCAGCCGGGCAGGGCGACCCGGCGGACGGGCTGCCAGGCGGTGCCGGCCGGGGTGTCCCGGTCGACCCGGACGCCGCGCACGGCGAAGCCCTCGGCGGTGCCGGTCAGCCGGGCCTCGCCCGTCCCGCCGACGACCAGTCGGCCGAGCGTGGGCAGGTGCACGGCGCCCACGCGGACGGGCACCGGCAGGTCCAGCTCCACCCCGGCGCGGATCGCGGCGGCGGCGGCCAGCTCGGCCAGCCCGCCGAGGTCGGCGCCCGGCTCCCCGCGCAGGCACCGGGCCGCCCAGGCCCGGGCGTACGGGTGGGCGAGGACGGCGTCCAGGGCGTGCGGGGCGCGGCCGTCCAGCTCGGCGAGCAGCTGCCAGGCGTCCGGCCGGCCGTCCGCGAGGGCGGCCACCATGCGCCGGGTGAGGCCGAGTTGGGCGGCGGCGAGGGCTTCGACGGTGGCACGGTCGCCGTGGCCGGCGGCCAGCTGGTCGAACTGCTCCTCCGTCAGGTCGGGTTCGACGGGCACGGCCTGGGCCGGCACGGTGACGGCCGGGCCGATGCGGTCGCGGACAGTGGTGATCAGGTGCATCAGGTCTCCGCAGAAGACCGAGGGGTTGGCGAAACCGCTGCCGCCGGTGCGCCAGCGGTGTGCATAGAGGCCGCCGCCGCAGGAACGGACGACGGGGCAGCCGCGGCACTGCTCGGCCAGCCCGGCGAGGCCGGACTGGCGCTCGCGCATGCCGGGGTGGTCGGCGACCCGGTCGAGGCTGTGCTCGAACACGGTGAAGCCGGTGGCCGGGGCGCCGTCGTAGGCGGTCTTGAGGCTGTCGGCCTGCTCGAAGCTGCCGTCGGTGTCGATCACCACCAGGTCGGCGGGGTCGAGGCCGAGGGACTCGGTGAGGCTGGAGCGGCCGCGCAGGGTGCGGTGGATCGAGTCGAAGGTCCGCACCGGCACCGGGCGCCCGTCGGCGGTCCACCGCTCGTGGATCGCGAGCAGCCAGTCGGCGTAGGGGTGCGGGCCGAGGCGCTCGGGCCGCGGGGGCGGGGTGTCCCAGGTGGCGTGCGGGAGCAGGAAGTCGATCCGCGGCGGTTCCAGGGCGGTGAGCGCCTCGTACACGGCGATCGGGTCGTTCTCGACGTCGATCGTGCAGAGCAGCCCGGCGTACAGGTGCCGGTACTCGGGGCGGCGCAGCAGCTCCAGGGCGGCGAGGACCTTGGCGTGGCTGGAGCGGCCGTCGGCGAAGCGGCGGTGCCGGTCGTTGGCCGCCCGGTCCCCGTCCAGGGAGACGCCGACCTTGATGCCGTACTCGGCGAAGAGATCGAGGAAAGCGCTGCTCAGCAGCACCGCGTTGGTGTGGATCCGCAGGTCGAGGGCGCAGCCGTCCGGCAGCGCCCGGTGGAGTTCCTCGGCGGCCCGGCGCAGCAGCGCCGGGCCGGCCAGCAGGGGTTCCCCGCCGTGCAGCACGACGTGCACGGCGGGCAGGGCGTGGGTGCGGGCGTGGTCGGCGATCCGGTCGGCCGTCCGGGCGAGGACCTCCCCCGTGACGGCCTTCGGCTTCCCCCGCCAGCTGGTGTCGGCGTGCTCGTAGACGTAGCAGTGGTCACAGGCAAGGTCGCAGCGACTGTGGACCTTCACCACGAACTGCGAGAACGGGACCACCGGCGCGGCAGCCGCGTCGTGCGGGCTGCCGGACGCTGCCACGCCCGGTCAGATGGACGAGTTGAACGCGGCCACGGCCACCTGGCCGGCATCCGCGCCGGGCAGCGCGCGGTGCAGCTGCGCGGTCAGTTCGTCCGATCCCAGAGCGGCGAGCGCGGCAAGGGAAGGCCGTGTGACGGCCTCCTCGGCGGACGCGTCGTCGACAGGCCGGGTGGCGAGTGCAGCGACCATGGGAAGTCTCGATTCTGCGAGATCAAAGCGCCAATGGGGGAATACGGCAAGGCGAGACCCGAAATGGCACCGCTCCGGTACGGTACGGTCAAAGCTCCCGTCCGGCCCCGGGCCCGTGGCCCCGGGGACATTATGCCCAACCAGAACGGGTTTGACGCGCTATCAGGGTTTCCTCTTGCTCCGAATCGGGTATACCGAACCGCTTCGGATGAGCCCGGCGCGACAGGATGCTCGATCAGGGGCACAGTCGCTCGACGCGCCAGTCGCCGTCGCCCTCCGCGACGAAGATCAGACGGTCGTGGAGGCGGTTCTCCCTGCCCTGCCAGAACTCGACCGTCTCCGGGACCACCCGGTAGCCGCCCCAGAAGGGGGGCACGGGGACGCCCTCGCCCTCGGGGTAGCGGGCGGCGAGGTCGGCGTAGCGCTGTTCCAGGACCTCGCGGCCGGCGACCGGGCTGGACTGCTCGCTGGCCCAGGCGCCGAGCTGGGAGCCGTGCGGCCGGGTGCGGAAGTAGGCGGCGGTCTCGTCCCGGCCGACCTTCTCGACGCGGCCGCAGACGATCACCTGGCGGGCCAGTTCGATCCACGGGAAGAGCAGAGCGGCCTGTGGGTTGACGGCGAGTTCGGCGCCCTTGCGGGAGCCGTAGTTGGTGTAGAAGACGAAGCCCCGCAGGTCGTACCCCTTGAGCAGCACGGTGCGCGAGCTGGGCCGGCCGGCCGCGTCCGCGGTGGAGAGCACCATGGCGTTGGGCTCGGCGACGCCCGCGTCGTCCGCCTCGTGGAACCATCTGGTGAACTGGGTCACCGGGTCGGCGGCCACGTCGCCCTCGGCCAGACCCTCGTGCTGGTAGTGCTTGCGCATGACGGCGAGGTCCGGGCCCGGCCGGGGTTCGGCCGGCGTGGTCAGGGCAGTCGGGGGTCGCTCCGCGGTAGGCACGGCAACATCATCCCGTACGACAAGCGTGGCGGGCTGCTACGTCCCGGCAAACCCCGGGGGGAGTTAAGGTGTCACGCCACCGCTTGGGCGGTGGCCGCCCCGGGAACCGTCCGCTATGGGCCGGTTTTCTCCCGGGTGTCCGCCGATGACGCCGGACGCCTGAGCGTTCGGGTGTCGCTTGGGGGAAACATCACCGTCGTGGTGTATGGCGCAATGCACGCCGTGCCTGCCAGGCTGACACCGAGTGCCAACCACCCACGGTCACCCGGCCCGCCGCACCACTCGCCGCGGCGCGCCGGATCGGATCACTGAAGGAGCCGTCTGATGTCCGACTTCGTACCCGGGCTCGAAGGTGTCGTCGCCTTCGAGAGCGAGATCGCCGAACCCGACCGTGAAGGCGGCGCCCTGCGCTACCGCGGCGTGGACATCGACGACCTGGTGGGCCACGTCTCCTTCGGCCATGTCTGGGGTCTGCTGGTCGACGGCAAGTTCAACCCCGGTCTGCCCGCCGCCGAGCCGTTCCCGATCCCGGTGCACTCCGGCGACATCCGGGTGGACGTACAGTCCGCCCTCGCCATGCTCGCGCCGGTCTGGGGCCTCAAGCCGCTGCTCGACATCTCCGCCGACCAGGCCCGCGACGACCTCGCTCGGGCCGCCGTGATGGCGCTGTCGTACGTCGCCCAGTCCGCCCGCGGCCAGGGCCTGCCGATGGTGCCGCAGCGCGAGATCGACAAGGCCGAGACGGTCGTCGAGCGGTTCATGATCCGCTGGCGCGGCGAGCCCGACCCGCGCCACGTCAAGGCCGTCGACGCCTACTGGACGTCCGCCGCCGAGCACGGCATGAACGCCTCCACCTTCACCGCCCGCGTCATCGCCTCCACCGGCGCCGACGTCGCGGCCGCGCTCTCCGGCGCGGTCGGCGCGATGTCCGGCCCCCTGCACGGCGGTGCGCCGTCCCGCGTGCTCGGCATGATCGAGGAGATCGAGCGCACCGGCGACGCGGTCGGCTACGTCAAGAAGGCGCTGGACAAGGGCGAGCGCCTGATGGGCTTCGGCCACCGCGTCTACCGCGCCGAGGACCCGCGGGCCCGCGTGCTGCGCCGCACCGCCAAGGAGCTCGGCGCCCCGCGCTTCGAGATCGCCGAGGCGCTGGAGAAGGCCGCGCTGGAGGAGCTGCACAACCGCCGCCCCGACCGCGTGCTCGCCACCAACGTGGAGTTCTGGGCCGCGATCATGCTGGACTTCGCCGAGGTCCCGGCGCACATGTTCACCTCGATGTTCACCTGTGCCCGCACCGCCGGCTGGTCGGCGCACATCCTGGAGCAGAAGCGCACCGGTCGCCTCGTGCGCCCCTCCGCGCGCTACGTCGGCCCGGGCCCGCGCAGCCCGCGCGAGGTCGAGGGCTACGACTCGATCGCACACTGACGCTTCGCTCCTTCGGGCGGGTCCGGGCGCGCCCGGACCCGCCCGAACGGTGCGGAGATCACATCTCAGCGGGCGGACGTCCGCCCCCGCGCGACCATCCGGGGCAGTAGGCTGCCGCCGTGGCCCAGATCCAGATCCCCGCTGACATCAAGCCCGCAGACGGCCGTTTCGGCTGCGGCCCGTCCAAGGTGCGCCCCGAGGCCCTGAGTGCCCTCGCCGCCACCGGAACCTCCCTGCTGGGTACCTCCCACCGCCAGGCCCCGGTCAAGAACGTGGTCAAGCGCGTCCGCGAGGGTGTGAGCAGCCTGTTCTCCCTCCCCGAGGGCTACCAGGTGGTGCTCGGCAACGGCGGCTCCACCGCCTTCTGGGACATCGCCGCCTTCGGCCTGGTGCGCGAGAAGTCCCAGCACCTGAACTTCGGCGAGTTCTCGTCCAAGTTCGCCTCCTCGGTGAAGGCGGCCCCGTGGCTGTCCGAGCCGTCGGTGATCAAGACCGAGCCGGGCACCCACCCGCTGCCGGTCGCCGAGGCGGGCGTGGACGTCTATGCGCTGACCCACAACGAGACCTCCACCGGTGTCGCCATGCCGATCCGCCGCCCCGCGGGCGCGGACGCCGGCTCGCTGGTCCTGGTCGACGCCACCTCGGGCGCCGGCGGCCTGCCGGTCGACATCGCCGCGACCGACGTCTACTACTTCGCCCCGCAGAAGTCCTTCGCCAGCGAGGGCGGCCTGTGGCTGGCCACCTTCTCGCCCGCCGCGCTGGAGCGCGCCGCCGAGATCGCCGGCTCCGGCCGCTACATCCCGCCGTTCTTCGACCTGCCGACGGCGATCGACAACTCGTCGAAGGACCAGACCTACAACACCCCGGCGATCAGCACGCTCTTCCTGCTGGCCGAGCAGCTGGAGTGGCTGAACGGCAACGGCGGCCTGGAGTGGGCGGTGGCCCGCACCGCGGAGTCCTCCTCGATCCTGTACTCCTGGGCCGAGAAGTCCTCCTTCGCGCAGCCGTTCGTCGCCAAGGCGGAGGAGCGCTCGCAGGTCGTCGGCACCATCGACTTCGACGACTCGATCGACGCCGCCGCGATCGCCAAGGCGCTGCGCGCCAACGGCATCGTGGACACCGAGCCCTACCGCAAGCTGGGCCGCAACCAGCTGCGGATCGCGATGTTCCCGGCCATCGACCCGGCGGACGTCCAGGCGCTCACCGCCTGCATCGACTACGTCGTCGACCAGCTCTGACGGCTGCGACACACCGAAGGGCCACCGCCTGCGGGCGGTGGCCCTTCGCCGTCCGGTGCCGGGCCGACCCGGCACCGGTCACTTCCCCACGAGCGCGCTGACGACCACCACCACGAGCAGCAGCACCAGTGCGCCGGTCACGATCCGCATGCGAGTCTTCGGGTCCACGCTTCGAGGTTAGTCGGTCGCCGCGGCGGCCCCGGCACTGCCCCGTGGCGGGCGCTCCCCCCGCTGCTCGCGCTCCCGGAAGACCGACGGCGCGACCCCGACCCGTCGGGTGAACAGCCGGGTGAAGTACGCCGGGTCCTCGTAGCCCACCCGGCGGGCCACCGCCGCCACCGGCAGCTCCCCCGCGGCGAGCAGCAGCTTGGCCTCGCTGAGCCGCACCGCCAGCAGGTACTCCTTCGGACCGGTCTCGCCCACCGCGCGGACGGCCCGGCGCAGCCCGGCCACCGTCAGCCCGGCGCGGCGGGCGTGCTCGGCCACCGGCAGCGGGAGGAAGGCGTCCCGGCGCAGCGCCTCCAGCACGGTGCCGCCGCGCGGGTCGAGGTCGGCCCGCTGCCGGTGCAGCTCGACCAGCAGCTCGTGGACGGCGGCGGCGGCCTCGGTGTCCACCAGCGGCCCGCCGCGGCGGCAGGCGCCGGCGATCCGGGCGATCACCCGCTGGGCGCGGTCGGCGGCGAGCAGCGGCACCACCTCCTCCTCCGGCAGCAGGCCGAGCTCGGTGTAGCCGGCCAGGGCCGGGCCGGTGAAGTCGACGAAGGACTCGGACCAGCCGTCGGCGTCCGGCGCGTAGTGGTGCGGCACGCCGGGGCGCAGCCAGACCACCGCGGGGGCCGCCACCGGGCGGCGGGAGCCGTCCGGTGCCGCGTACCAGCCGCGGCCCGCGGTCACCACCACCGCCACCCAGCGGTCCAGGGTGCGCGGCCCGACCACGGGCAGCCGGCCGCGCTGCATGCCGACGCCCAGGCAGGCGAGCCCGGTGGCCAGCTGGGCCGGGCCGGGCGTCAGGTAGTGCCACCAGCGCTGCACGGCTCACCTCCGGGACGGCAGCGGGGGACGGACGGTCGGGGACGACAGTCCAACACCCGCCCGGGGTTTGTCCATGGCCGCGGCCGGGTCGCCCCGGCAGGCTGGGGGCATGCTGACCTACGATTCCACGGGCTTCCGGCTGGACGGGCGCCCGCTGCGCATCCTGTCCGGCGCCGTGCACTACTTCCGCACCCGCCCCGAGCAGTGGCCCGCCCGGCTGGCCGCCGTCCGCGCGATGGGCCTGAACACCGTCGAGACGTACGTCGCCTGGAACCTGCACGAGCCGGCGCCCGGCCGGTACGAGCGGACGGCGGAACTGGGCGCCTTCCTCGACGAGGCGGCCCGGCAGGGGCTGTGGGCGATCGTCCGGCCCGGCCCGTACATCTGCGCCGAGTGGGACAACGGCGGGCTGCCCGGCTGGCTGACCGCACGGGTGGGGCGGCGGGTGCGGACGGCCGACCCGGAGTACCTGGCGGCCGTGGACGCCTTCCTCGACGAACTGCTGCCCGGCGTGGTCGCCCGGCAGGTCGACCGGGGCGGGAACGTGCTGATGGTGCAGGTCGAGAACGAGTACGGCTCCTTCGGCAGCGACGCCGGCTACCTGCGACACCTCGCGGACGGCCTGCTGCGGCGCGGGGTGACCGTCCCGCTGTTCACCTCCGACGGACCGGAGGACCACATGCTCACCGGCGGGACGCTGCCCGGCGTGCTCGCCACCGTCAACTTCGGCTCGGCCCCCGAGGAGGGCTTCGGGGCGCTGCGCCGGCACCGGCCCGACGACCCGCCGTTCTGCATGGAGTTCTGGAACGGCTGGTTCGACCACTGGGGCCGGCCGCACCACACCCGCGACGCGCAGGACGCCGCGGACACGCTGCGCCGCATCCTCGCCGCCGGCGCCTCCGTCAACCTCTACATGGCGCACGGCGGCACCAACTTCGGCACCGGCGCGGGCGCCAACCACGCCGACCCGCCGTTCAACTCCACCGCGTGGACGCACTCGCCCTACCAGCCGGTGACCACCTCGTACGACTACGACGCCCCGCTGGACGAGCGGGGCGCGCCCACCGAGAAGTTCGCGCTCCTCCGCGAGGTGCTGGCCGAGTTCGCCGCGGCGCACCCGGACGAGGCACGCTTCCCGGACGACCGGGAACCGGCACTGCCCGAGCTGCCACCGGTGCTGGAGGCGCCCGCGATCGCCCTCACCGAATCCGCCCCGCTGCCGTTCGGCCCGGCGGTCCACTCGCCGGTGCCGCCCCGCTTCGAGGAACTCGGGCTGGAACACGGGCTGGTCCGGTACACCGCCCGGGTACCGGCCGGACGGCCGGACCTGCCGCTCACCGTGGAGGGGCTGCGGGACCGGGCGGTGCTGCGGGTGGACGGAGTCCGGGTGGCCGACCTGGACCGCGGCGCGGCGCAGCCGGAGGTCGCGGTGCCGGGCGGGGTCGTCGTCGAACTGCTCGCGGAGTCGCTCGGCCGGGTCAACTACGGTCCACTGGTGGGCGAGACCAAGGGCGTCGACGGCGTCCGGCACGAGCGGCAGTACCTGCACGGGTGGCGGGCCGAACCGCTGCGGCTCGACCCGCTGCCCGCAGCGGACTTCGGGCCGGAGCCGGCGGACGGTGCGGGGGAGGCGGAGCGCCTCGTCCGCGGCGTGCTCGACCTGTCGGCCACCGGGGACGCCTTCCTCGCGGTGCCGGGCGGCGTACGGGGCTACCTGTGGGTCAACGGCTTCCTGCTGGGGCGCTACGACGCCCGGGGCCCGCAGACCACGCTCTACTGCCCGCAACCCCTCCTCCGCCCAGGCCGCAACGAGATCACCCTCCTCGAACTCGGCAACACCCACCCCCGCAAGATCGAACTCCGCCCCACCCCCGACCTGGGACAGGCTCCGCCGGGCGCGCACAGGGGCAACCCGTAGCACGGGGCAGCCCTGTTCCGGCCTCACCAGACCTGCGCAGTCCCCCGTGCCCCTCGGGGCTAGTCCGCTTGCCAGTGGGCGAGAGGCCAGGTGGTGAGGGTGCGGTAGTGGGAGGGGCCGAAGCCGGTTTCGCTGAGCACGAGGTGGATCTCGCCGGCCTCCCACTCCAGCCCGCGGAAGCCGTCCAGCCCCGCCGCGAGGTGCTGCAGCTCGGCGGCGGCCACCCGCTGCTCCGCCCGGCGCCGCCCGCGGCTCGACCCGGCGCGGGCCAGGGTGAGGTGCGGGTGGAAGCCGTACTCGTCGGTCTCCACGCCGGCCTCTCCGACCGCCCCGCGGACGGCCTCGGCGAGCCGCCGCAGTGCCCAGACCTCGCCGTCCACGCCGGCCCAGAGGACCCGGTCGCCGAAGGTGCCGCCGCCGGCGATCCGCAGCCGGTGCGCGCCGTGCTCGCCGGCCGTCCGGGCGAGGACGGCCTCCAGTGCGGGTACCTCGGTGACCGGGATCTCGCCCAGGAAGGCCAGGGTGAGGTGCCAGCCGTCGACCCCGCTCCAGCGCAGCCGGTCCGCACCGGGCTGCCCGCGGAGTGCGGCCACGGCGTCCACCAGTTCCTGCACCGCCTCGCTCGGCGGGTTGACCGCCACAAAGAGCCTCATGGGCCCCATCTTCCCCGTCGCTGCCCTTCCGCCGGGCGGATCGCGCGGCTGGAACGACGATCCGTAGGAAGATCAGAACCGGAGGCCCCGAGGACGCCGCCACCACCCTCGCCCTGCTCGACGCTGCCTTCGCCGGGCTGGCCGCCCGGGGGCAAGTCCCGGCGATCCGGGTGTGACGGCGGCCCGGCCGGCGCCCGGTGACGGGTGCCGGCCGGGCCGGGGTTCAGCAGGCGGTGGCGAGGTCCTTCCTGGGCAGGGTGCGCGGCACCACCGCGACCACCCGGCGGCCGGCACCGGGGTGCAGGTCGACCCGGACCTTCAGGTCGGCGGCGCGGGCCAGCACCACGGCGATCACGGCCGCGGCGGCTGCCGACACCAGGCCGCAGGCGAGCAGGCCGAGTCGCGGGCCGTACGCGGCGGTGACCCAGCCGACCAGCGGGGCGCCGATCGGGGTGCCGCCGGTGAAGACCAGGACCAGCAGCCCCATCACCCGGCCGCGCACGGCGGGGTCGGTGCCCAACTGGAGCGCCGAGTTGACCGAGGTGTTGAAGGTCAGGCCGAAGACGCCGATCAGTGTGAGCAGCGCGGCGAAGGTCCAGTAGCCGGGGGCGAGCGCGGCCAGCACTTCCAACAGGCCGAAGGCGATCGCCGCGCCGACCAGCCGGCGCAGCCTGGGGGCGCCGCGGCGGGCGGCCAGCAGTGCGCCGGCCAGCGAGCCGACCGCCATCGCGGTGTTCAGCAGGCCGTACTCGCCGGCGCCGACCTTGAAGGTGTCGTAGGCGAAGCCGGAGAGCAGCGTCGGGAAGTTGAAGCCGAAGGTGCCGATGAATCCGGCCAGCACCATCGGCCACAGCAGTTCGGGCCGCTCGCGGACGTAGCGCAGGCCTTCGCGCAGCTGGCCGCGCTGCCGGGCGACGGGGGCGGAGGGGCGCAGCTCGCTCTCGCGCATGGCGAGCAGGCCGCCGAGCACGGCGGCGAAGGACAGCGCGTTGACCGCGAACGCCCAGCCGCTGCCGACCGCGGCGATCAGCAGGCCGGCGACGGCCGGTCCGACCAGTCGGGCGGTCTGGAAGTTGGCGGCGTTCAGGCTGACCGCGTTGGCGAGGTCCTTGGCGGGCACCATCTCGCTGACGAAGGCCTGCCGGGTCGGGTTGTCGACCACGGTGACCAGGCCGAGCAGCAGCGCGAAGACGTAGACGTAGCCGGCCGTCACGACGCCGGTGACGGTGAGTACGGCCAGGCCGGCGGCGAGCAGGCCCATCGCGCCCTGGGTGGCGAGCAGCAGCCGGCGCTTGGGCAGCCGGTCGGCGAGCACGCCGCCCCACAGACCCAGCAGAAGCATCGGCAGGAACTGCATGGCGGTGGTCACGCCGACCGCGAAGGGGCTGCCGGTGAGGCTGAGCACCAGCCAGTCCTGGGCGATGCGCTGCATCCAGGTACCGGTGTTGGAGACCACCTGGCCGGCGAAGTAGTACCGGTAGTTGCGGATCCGGAGGGAGGAGAACATCCCGCCGGGCCGGGTGAAGCGGGCCCCGGTGGGGCCGTCCCCCGCTCGGGTGGCGGCAGGGGCGGATGCGGCGGTGGTGGCCGCCGCGGGGCGTTCGTCGGGGTCGTCGTCGCCGGTGCCCGGCAGGCCCACGGGGGCGGGTGCCTGGCTCTCGGCGGTGGCAGCGCGGTCGGCTGCGGGGTCTGCGGCGAGGTCGTCGGTGCGGGTGGCGGCGGCGCTGGCTGCGGCCGGCGGTGTCAAGGTGGTCTCCCCTCGGGGCGCGGCGGCGGGCAGGTGCGCCGCCGCGCGGCTGGTGTCGCGGATGTGTCCTGCGGTGATGCGGTACTCCTTCGTTCGGGTGCCGTGAGACGTCGTGCTCCTCGGGGTGCGCGACTCAGAGGTGAGCGAGTTTGTAGAGGGCCGGTGCCGCTGCGCGGATCAGTGCCCACTCCTCCTCGTTCAGCCCTTCGGCCAGTTCGGCCAGCCAGGCGTTCCGCCGCCGGCGGCTCTCCGCGAGGATCGCGTCGGCCTGCTCGGTGCTGCTGACGACCACCTGGCGGCGGTCGTCCGGGTGCGGCTCGCGCCGTACCAGCCCCTTCTCCTCCAGCATCGCGATGATCCGCGTCATGGACGGCGGCTGGACGTGCTCGCGGCGGGCGAGCTCGCCAGGGGTTGCCTTGCCGCAGCGCGCCAGGGTGCCGAGGACCCCCATTTCGGTGGGGCTCAGCGACTCCTCGACACGCTGGTGTCTCAGCCGGCGGGCAAGGCGCATCGTGGACGACCGCAGCTGGCTGACGGCTGCGAGATCGTCCTCGGACATCTCGGGCATGGTCCTTAGCCTATGTCATTACTCTCGCTAAGGAAAATCCTTTACCGGCACCACCGGCGCACCGCCCGCCACGATGCGAAGACCGGCGGGACATCGTGTCGATCTCCGGTGACAAGATCTTGGGCCAAACGTGAAGTACCGCTACTGACCTGCGAGTTCACTGAATCTCCCGGCGTTGCCCACGAGCGGAGCGGGTCGCTAGGGTTCAGGCTTGTCAGGAACACAGCACGCCGGCACTGTGCACCCCTACTCCGCCCCGGGAGTCCTCATGGGTCACATCCACCACGCTGTCTACGGCTGGGTGACACCGGCGTTCTCGTACCTCGTCGCATGCCTCGGCGCCATGGTGGCGCTGCGCAGCACCCGCTGGGCACTGATCGCCGAAGGGCGCTCGCGGCGCAACTGGCTGCTGCTCGGCACGATCTCCCTCGGCGGCGGCATCTGGAGCATGCACTTCGTCGCCATGCTCGGCTTCGCCGTCAGCGGCGTCGAGATCCACTACAACGTCCCGCTGACCCTGGTCAGCCTGCTGGTCGCCATCGGCTTCGTCGGCATCGGCATCTTCACCGTGGGCCAGAGCACCCACCGGCGCACCGCCCTGCTGGTGGGCGGCGTCGCCACCGGGCTCGGCGTGGCCGCCATGCACTACCTGGGCATGGCCGCGATGCGGCTGCCCGGCCGGATCGACTACGACCCGGTGCTGGTCGGCGCCTCGATCGGCATCGCCGTCCTCGCCGCCACCGCCGCGCTCTGGGCGGCCCTCAACATCCAGGGCACCGGGGCGGTGCTGGCCGCCTCCCCGGTGATGGGCGTGGCCGTGTGCGCCATGCACTACACCGGAATGCTGGCGGTCTCGGTGCGGCTCTCGGACACCGAGCACGCCCCGCCGGGGCCGGTCGCACTGCAGTTCGTCTTCCCGCTGGCGGTCGGCTTCGGCACGTACGTCTTCATCAGTTCGCTGGCCTTCGCGGTGGCGCCGAGCAAGCACCGCCCGGTGGTGACCGGGCCGGCGGCTCCGCTGCCGTCCCGCCCCGCCGCGGCGCGCCGTGCCCCGGACGACTGGCCGCAGTGGCCGCTGCAGGGCGGCGCCGCCGGGCCGGACCTGTTCGCTCCCGGCGCGGGGCAGACCGCGCAGAACGGTCGGCGGCGGGCCCGCCCGGCACAGGCCGCCCCGGTCAGCGGCCGGGTCGTGCCCGCCTGGTCGGGTCCGCAGGCCGACGGACAGCCGCAGTACTGAGCCTGCGACACCCGGGCAACCGCACGTACGGCAGCGGGCCGGTCCGCCACGGGGGCGGACCGGCCCATTGCCGTTCCCGGGTCAGCCCCGCAGGTGCTCCGGGGTCGCCGTCGGGCAGACCTTGTGCACGAAGTCGCGGCGCAGCCGGTGGTACGGCTCGTCGGGCGCGGTGAAGTTGCGCCGCATCCGGGCCAGCTCCTCGGCGCGGTACGCGGAGAGCGGCTTGACGGCCTCGTCGGAGGCCCGCCGGCGCTTCTTGTCCAGCAGCCGGGCGCCCAGTTCGGGCGAGTCGGCGAGCGCGGCGGCCTCCCGCTCGACCCAGCGGCGGAACTCGGCGGCGCCGCCGCGGCGCACCCGGTCGACCAGCCCGACCGCCTCGGCCTCCCGGGCGCCGACCGGCAGCGCGGCGGTGGTGAGCCGGCGGGCCGTCTCCTCGCCGACCCGGCGGGGCAGCGTGTACGTCCAGTACTCGGAGCCGTACAGGCCCATCAGCCGGTAGTGCGGGTTGAGCACGGCGGAGGCGCGGCACCAGACCTCGTCCGCGGCGACGGCGAGCATCAGGCCGCCGGCCGCGGCGTTGCCGGCCAGGGCCGAGACGGTGAGCTTGTCGGTGGTGGTGAGGACCGCCTCGACGAGGTCGTCCATGGCGTTGATGTTCCGCCAGGACTCCTCGGCGGGGTCGGCGGCCGCCTCGATGGTGTTGAGGTGGATGCCGTTGGAGTAGAAGTCCCGGGCCGGGCCGAGCACCAGCACCGAGGTGGGCCGGGCGCAGGCCTCCCGGTAGGCGGCGAGCAGCCGGCGGCACTGTTCGGTGCTCATCGCCCCGCCGGGGAAGGCGAACTCCAGGTACCCGACCCCGGCCTCCTCGCGGTAGCGCAGCTGGGACCAGGTGCGGCGGCGGGCGGCGTCGAAGGGGGTGACGGGCACCTCGGGCACCCCGTCGAGGAGGCCGCCGAGCACCCGGGCGGCGGGCAGCTTGAAGGTGGCCGGGCCGCCGGGGGCGCGGCGCGGGCGCAGCTGCGGGATCCACACGGCGCCGTCCGTGGTGGCCCGGCAGATCGCGCCCTCGCGGGTGGCGAGGACGGCGCCGGGGGCGCCGCGCAGCAGGTCCTCGGGGTGGCCGCCGTGCAGGAAGTACTCGCGGCCGTACAGCTCGTCGAGGACGCCGGGCTGGGAGTCGCCGGAGCGCAGCTTGCGCAGCACGGTGGCGGTGCCGTCGGCGGCCCAGTCGATCCGCCGGTACTCCTGGGAGTGGTAGGGCCGCGGCTTTCCGCGGACGTCCCAGCGGGAGTAGTCGAGCGGCTCGGGTTCGAACCAGCCGCTCCCGTAGCGCTCGACGGCGAGCAGCACGGCCTCCACGGCGGCGTCGGCCACCTCGGTGCGGTACGCCTCGCTCTTGCCGCAGGCGGGCAGGGTGAAGGGGACGGACGCCCAGATCGGCCCGGCGTCCATCTCGGCGACGGCCTGCAGGACGGTCACGCCCCACTCCTCGGCGCCCTCGTGGATGGCCCAGTCGAGTGAGGACGGCCCGCGGTCGCCCTTGGGGCCGGGGTGGACGATCAGGACGGGGATTCTGCGCCAGACGTCCTCCGGCACCGCCCGGGTGAGCATGGGCGCGAGGACGAGGTCGGGTTCGAACCGGCCGACGGCGGCGCGGACGGGCTCGTCACCGAGGGCGAGTTCGACGGCCACGGTGTGGCCGCGGTCGCGCAGCTCGGTGTGGACACGCTGGGTGAGGCTGTTGAACGCGCTGGCGACCAGCAGGATGCGCAAGGTGGCCCTCCGACGACATGTCACGGTGGTGGGGGGTGTCCCGACCGGTCGGCTCCGAATGCCGAAGATGCCTACCCGGGAGCGCTGCCGGCGTCACCGGGTCCGGGCCCCGGGTCGGCCGGACGGGCCGCCGCCGGGCGGGGTCCGGCCATCCAAGCATGGTCATGCACACGCAAGTTGCCAGATCGGGGCGTGTTGACGGCCCCTGCACAACACCCGCCCGGAACGGCCGACCCCTCCGTCGAATCGGCGCCGGATCACCACCCGTACGCCCCCTTGCGCGCCGGCCCGCTCCCCCTCCCGGGAACCCGTGGGGCACTCGCGGACCCCGAGGACGCCGGGAACGCGACGGGCCCTCCCCCGGGAACCGGAGGGAGGGCCCGTACGGCGGCGGCGGTCAGAGCAGGCCGAGCGCCGGCATCAGGTAGTAGAAGGCGAACACCGCGGACACCGCGTACATCGCCGCGGGCACCTCGCGGCCGCGGCCGGCCGCCAGGCGCAGCACGCAGAAGGCGATGAAGCCCATGCCGAGGCCGTTGGTGATCGAGTAGGTGAACGGCATCAGGACGATGGTCAGGAACGCCGGGATCGCGATGGTGTGGTCGGCCCAGTCGATCTCCTTGATCGAGTTGGCCAGGATCAGGAAGCCGACCGCGACCAGCGCCGGGGTGGCGGCCTGCGCCGGGACCATGGTGGCCACCGGGGTCAGGAACAGCGCGAGGAGGAACAGCACTCCGGTGACGACCGAGGCGAAGCCCGTCCGGGCGCCCTCGCCGACACCCGCGGTGGACTCGACGTAGCAGGTGTTGGCGGAGCAGGAGGTGGCGCCGCCGGCCGCGGTGGCGATGCCGTCCACCATGAGGATCTTGTTGATGCCCGGCAGGTCGCCCTTCTCGTCGAGCAGGTGCGCCTCGTCGGCGACGCCGAGGATGGTGCCCATCGCGTCGAAGAAGCAGGACATCAGCACGGTGAAGACGAACAGCGCACCGGTGAGCGCGCCGGCGTGGTGGAAGCCGCCGAACAGGCTGACCTTGCCGATCAGGCCGAAGTCCGGGGCGGCGACCGGGCTGCCCGGCCAGGTCGGGACGGTCAGGCCCCATCCCTGCCCGAGGCCGACCACCTGCTCGATCACCAGGGCGACGGCGGTGGCGACGACGATGCCGATCAGGATCGCACCGGGCACCTTGCGGACCAGCAGCACGAGGGTGAGCAGCAGACCGAGCACGAAGACCAGCACCGGCCAGCCGAGCAGGTGGCCGCTGCCGCCGAGCTGCAGCGGGACGGTGGTGTGCGCGGCGTCCGGGATCCGGCTGACGAAGCCGGCGTCGACCAGGCCGATCAGGGCGATGAACAGGCCGATGCCGATCGCGATGGCCTTGCGCAGGCCGAGCGGCACCGCGTTCATCACGCGCTCGCGCAGGCCCGTGGCGACCAGCAGCAGGATCGCGAAGCCGGCCAGCACGACCATGCCCATCGCCTCGGGCCAGGTCATCCTCGGGGCGAGCTGGAGGGCGACGATGCTGTTGACGCCGAGGCCGGCCGCAAGGGCGATCGGCACGTTGCCGATGACGCCCATCAGCAGGGTGGTCAGGCCGGCGGTGAGGGCGGTGGCGGTGACCAGCTGGCCGCTGTCGAGGTGCGCGCCGGTCATGTCCGTGGCGTTGGCCAGGATGATCGGGTTCAGCACCAGGATGTAGGCCATGGTGAAGAAGGTGGCGACGCCGCCGCGGATCTCCCGGGGCAGCGTGGAGCCGCGCTCGGTGATCCGGAAGAAGCGGTCGAGCACACCGGTGGGGGGCTGGGGTGCGGCAGCGGGCGCGGAGGGCGCGTCGATCGCGGACGTCGACTGGGCCTGCGGAGACATGCGGGGTCCTCGTCGGGTGGGGGGCACGGACGGGGGTGGTGACGGCGGGACCCGGGTCGGCGCTGACCTGGTCCACCGGCGGCCTGCCGGACGGGCGGAATGACGCGCGTAGCAGCAACCGGAAGCTCAAGTATGAGTTTTCGCTCGTTCGCACGCCATCTTCGCGCGTAGAAGAAGGCCCTTACGGCCATCTGCCCACAGAATCGGTCGTCGGGCGCCCAGCACCCCTGCACCGGCGGCCGGTCGTCCCCGTACCCTAGGGGCCATGCCCAAGACCCCGCTGCGCCCCTCGCCCCCGCCCCTGGAGGCCAACGACGTCGCCATCGTCGGCGGCGGCACGGTGCTGTGGTTCGTCGCCTTCCTCGCTCTGCTGCCCTTCAAGGGCACCCTGGAGCAGCACGGCCACGGCACCTGGCCGTGGATCTGCCTCTCCGGCGGCCTGCTCGGGCTGATCGGCCTCTGGTACTGCCGCGCCCGCCGGGACGCCATCCGCCGCGCCCGCGCCGCCGAAGCCGAGGCTGCGGCCGGGGGCGGAACGGGCGCCGGTAGCCCCGGGGGCCCCGCCACTCGTCTGGACTGACCGCCCCTCGGCGGAGCGGCACCGGTCCGGGGCCCCACCTAGAGTCGGTCCCATGACGCATCCCGCGGAGGGTACGGCCGAGGCAGGACACCCGGGGCCGCCCGGGCGTCGGGGCGGACTGACGGCGGCCGAGGTCGCCGAGCGGGTCGCCCGCGGCCAGGTCAACGACGTCCCGGTGCGTTCCAGCCGTTCCGTCCGCGAGATCGTCCGGGCCAACGTCTTCACCCGCTTCAACGCCATCATCGGCGTGATGTTCGCGATCATCCTGGTGGTCGGCCCGCTCCAGGACGGCCTGTTCGGCCTGGTCATCGTGGCCAACACCGCGATCGGCATCGTCCAGGAGCTGCGGGCCAAGCGCACCCTAGACAGCCTCGCGCTGATCGGCGAGGCCAAGCCGCAGGTGCGCCGGGACGGCGCCGCCGTCGCCGTGGCCACCTCCTCGGTCGTGCTCGACGACACCGTGCTGCTCGGCACCGGCGACAAGGTCGTCGTCGACGGCACCGTCACCGAGGCGGACGGACTGGAGATCGACGAGTCGCTGCTCACCGGCGAACCCGACGCCGTCCTCAAGCGCCCCGGCGACCACGTGATGTCCGGCAGCTTCGTCGTCGCCGGATCGGGAGCGTTCACCGCCACCGAGGTCGGCCGGGAGGCCTACGCCGCCCGGCTCGCCGAGGAGGCCACCAAGTTCACCCTCGTCCGCTCCGAGCTGCGCAGCGGCATCGACGAGATCCTCAAGTTCATCACCTGGCTGCTGGTGCCGACCGCGCTCGGCCTGATCATCAGCCAGCTCGCGGTGGAGCGCAACGACTGGCAGGAGGCCGTCCGCCGGATGGTCGCCGGCATCGTGCCGATGGTGCCCGAGGGCCTGGTGCTGCTCACCTCGGTCGCCTTCGCGATCGGCGTGATCCGGCTCGGCCGGCGCCAGTGCCTGGTGCAGGAGCTGCCCGCGATCGAGGGCCTCGCCCGGGTCGACACCGTCTGCCTGGACAAGACCGGCACCCTCACCGAGGGCGGCATGGACCTGCTGGAGCTGCGGCCGCTCGCCGACGGCCGGGCCCAGCACGGCGGACCCGAGACCCTCCGCGAGGCGCTCGGTGCGCTCGGCGCCGCGGACGCCCGCCCCAACGCCTCCATGCAGGCCGTCATCGACGCCTACGGCCCGCCGCCGGACGGCCGCTGGCAGGTGGTCGAGTCCGTGCCGTTCTCGTCCGCCCGAAAGTGGAGCGCCGCCCGGCTCGCCGAACCGCAGGGCGGCGAGGGCAGCTGGCTGCTCGGCGCCCCCGACGTGCTGCTGCCGGCCGGGCACCCGGCGCTGACCGAGTCTGACGGACTCGGCGCCCGTGGGCTGCGGGTGCTGCTGCTCGGCCGCTCCCCGGTGCCGCTGGACGACCCCGACCCGGCCGCCGGACTGGAGCCGCTCGCCCTGGTGGTCCTGCAGCAGCGGCTGCGCGCGGACGCCGCCGACACCCTGCGCTACTTCGAGCGGCAGCGCGTCCGGGCCAAGGTGATCTCCGGCGACGCCGCGGTGGCGGTCGGCGCGGTCGCCGGCCACCTCGGGCTGCCCGGCGCCGACGAGCCGGTGGACGCCCGCACCCTCCCCCACGACGACCCGGCCGGCCTCGCCGACGCGGCCGACCTGGCGTCCGTCTTCGGGCGAGTCACCCCGCAGCAGAAACGCGACCTGGTCGGCGCGCTGCAGTCGCGCGGGCACACCGTGGCGATGACCGGTGACGGCGTCAACGACGTGCTGGCGCTCAAGGACGCCGACATCGGCGTCGCCATGGGCACCGGCAGCGACGCCACCCGCGCGGTCGCCCAGATCGTGCTGCTCGACGACTCCTTCGCCACCCTGCCCTCGGTGGTCGCCGAGGGCCGCCGGGTGATCGGCAACATCGAACGGGTCGCCAACCTCTTCCTGGTGAAGACCGTCTACTCGGTGCTGCTCGCCCTGCTGGTCGTCTTCACCCACGTGCCGTACCCGTTCCTGCCCCGGCACTCCACCGTGCTCTCCACGCTCACCATCGGCGTGCCGGCCTTCTTCCTGGCGCTCGCGCCCAACAACGAGCGGGCCAGGACGGGCTTCGTCCGGCGGGTGCTGCGGTTCGCCGTCCCCGGCGGGGTGATCGCCGGCGCCGCCACCTTCACCTCGTACATGCTGGCCCGGGCCAACAACGGCACCGAGCTGAAGGCGGACACCAGCGTGGCGACGCTGACGCTGTTCCTGGTGGCGTTGTGGGTGCTGGCGATCGTCGCCCGGCCGTACTCCTGGTGGCGGATCCTGCTGATCGCGGCGATGGGCGGGGCGTTCGCGCTGGTGCTGATGGTGCCCTGGCTCTCCGACTTCTTCCAGCTCGAACTGGCCGGCGTCCGCGACCCCTGGCTCGGGGTGCTGATCGCCGGGATCGCGGGCGTGCTGCTGGAGATCAGCTGGCGGGTGATCGTGCTCCGCTCCGAACCGGCGGGGAACGGCGCGGACCGAGGCCTGCGGCCGGGACCCGCGGGTGCGGGCCCCGGCCGGGGCGGTCAGGACTCGTAGTCGCGGGCGTTCAGCAGCTCGTAGGCGCGGTCCGGCTCGGCGAGGGCGGCGAGGACCTCGAAGCGGCGGTGCCACTGGCCGACCGCCCAGGCGAGGCCGGCCGCCAGCCCCTCCGGGGTGGCCGCGTGCAACAGGCCCGGCACCGGCGGCACCTCGAACTCGTCGTCCTCGTCGCCCGCCTCGGCGTCCTCCGGGGCGTACGGCACCTCCGGGGTGCCGGCGGCCGCGTCCCAGCGCCAGTCGACGTGCGCCTCCTCGCCGTCCGGGCCGACGACCAGCAGCTCCTCGTGCTCCTCGTAGGCGGCCGGGCAGCCCGGCAGCAGCTCGCGGACCACGGCCGGCACCCGGTGCAGGACACCGTCGGAGAGCACCCGGCCGCCCGCCACCTCGCTGGCCAGCGACACGTTCAGCCGCTCGGCGAGCGCCGCGGCCAGCTCGGGGGCCACCGGCAGCACCGGGTGGTCGTGCAGCAGCTGGACCAGGTCCGGGGCGTCGGCGACGACCGCCCGCGCGGCGTCCACGATCACCGTGGTGTCGGGGCGGCGCCCGGTCTCCGGGTCCAGCGGGGCGAGCGCCCGGACGACGTCCAGCGGCTCGACCCGCTCGGCCGGCAGCGCGGCCAGCTGGGTGTGGATGCCGTGCAGCTGGCGGTGGGTCACCTCGGAGGCCTCGTCCACCAGGCGGTCCAGCAGTTCCTCCGGGCCGTGCGGCTCGGCGAGCAGCGCGGCCAGCGTGGTGCGCACCCCGAGGGCGTGCAGGAACTGGTCGTCGAGGTCGGTGCGGGCCTCGTCGTACAGGCCGCGCAGCAGCGGGTCGGCGCCGGCCGCGCGCAGGCCGGCCGGCTCCCGGCCGTCCAGCACCGGGTGGTCGCGCAGCCACCAGGCCGTGTAGGGCGGGAGGTCGACGTAGCGGCCGTCCGGCAGCAGGGTGCGGACCGGGTTCACCACGGCGTCCCGGTACGGCGGGCGGGCGAGCACCTTCAGCGCCTGCGGCCAGGCCGCGTCGTCGACCAGGTCGAGGTCGCGGACGGCGAGCAGCTCGGCGGCGACCGGCGGCACGCCGATCTCCCCGCTGTCGTCGGCGTGCAGGGCCTCCAGGGTGTCCTCGCACCACTCGGCGAGGCCGTCCGGCGCCTCGTCGACCAGGCCCGTGGGGGAGCCCCCCGCGGCCCGGTCGGCGGGGACGGTCGGGTCGAGCCGCTCCAGGTCGTCCGGGTCGAGCACCACGTCCTCGGCGCGGACCAGCACGAAGCCGGCCATGGCACCGGCCGCGGCCAGGACCTCGGCCCCCCAGCGCTCCAGCAGGTCCTCGTCGACGTATGCGGCGTCGCCCTCCCGGGCCAGCTCGGCGAGCGGCGAGTCCGGGATGATCAGCTCGCCGGCCCGGGTCAGCTCGCCCTCGTCGTCCGGGAGCGCCAGCCGGGCCAGCCACGGGTGGTCTCCCGGGGCCGCCTCGGCGGCCTTCACCAGGGCGAGCACCGCGTCCGCGAGGTCGACCGCGGCGTCGAAGTCGTCCTCGCCGACCTCCAGCGAGCGGGCGACCGCGGCCCGGACCTCCGGGGTGTCGAGCACCCCGGCCGGGGTCGCCGTGACGGCGCCGAGCCTGGCCAGCAGCGGGTGGGCGGCCTCCGGGTGGGCGAGCCGCAGGTCGAGCAGGCCGAGTGCCTCCGCGAGCGAGTCCGGGTAGCCCTCGTAGCCCGCCCAGTCCGCCGGGTCGGAGGGCAGCAGGACCCGGCGCGGGCCGGTCACCGTCCGACCGTCCGCCAGCGGCACGGGCAGCGCGCCCAGTGCCTCCGGGTCGGCGCCGGCCAGTGCCGCGTAGAGGTTGCGCCACCAGGCGGGCTCCCGCTCCAGGCCGCCGAGCTGGTCGACCACCTCGGCCAGCGGCACCCGGCGGACGTCCAGCGCCCGCAGCTCGGGGCGGCGCTCCAGCCCGGCCGGCAGCAGACCGGGGAAGATCGGTGCCAGCGCGGACACCACCGAGCCGTCCGCGCCCTCCAGCAGGGTCGCGTCACGCGGCCGCAGTGCCGGGGTGCCCTCCTCGACCGGGCCCGGGTGCGGCAGGAACGGCGTGCCGGGCAGACGGTCCAGGATCGCGGCGCGCAGCGCGTTGTCCAGGGCGCCGTGGCCGAGGCGGCCGGGCACCAGGGAGAGCGAGCCGAGGTCGGCCCCGCGGGCCTTCAGCAGTTCGGTGTAGGCGTCCGCGGCGCGCTCGGTGATGAAGTCGGTGAGCGGGCCTGGGGCGACGTGGCGACGGGTGGAGTCCAGCGGGTAGCCGGCGATCAGCAGCGCCGGCACGCCGAGCGGCTCGTCGCTGGGCGTCGGCGCGTGCACCACCGCGGTGGTCCGCAGCGCCTGCGGCACGCCGGTGTCGGAGACCGGCACGGCCCAGACCACCGACCAGTAGGGACGGGCGCGCTCCTCGGTCGTCCGGTCGGCCAGCAGCGCGGCGGCGACGGTGCCCTCGGCGCCGACCGTCTGCCAGACGGTGGCCCGGTCGCCGTCGGTGATGGTGACGGTGGTGATGCCGTCCGGACGCGGGGCGTCCGCGGACCGGGTCAGCGTGCGGACGCCCTCCGGCGTCTCCACCACGATCTCGGCGAGCCCGGGCAGGGTCAGCAGCAGGGCGTCGTCGATCTCGGCGAGCAGACGGCGGGTCAGGTCCTCGGCGGCGGCGTCGCGCAGCGGCAGCACCACCACCGTGTCGTAGCCGTCCGGGGCCGACCCCTCGGCGGGGAACGGCAGGCGAAGCAGCGGTACGTGGCCCTCGCGGCGGCGCAGTTCCCCGGCCAGCTGCGGGCGGGCGCCGACCAGCGCGGAGGCCTCGGACAGCGACCAGCGGACGGACCCGTGCGTGGACAGCACGGCGGGCTCGTCGGCGACGGCCAGCACGGCCGAGAAGCCGACGCCGAAGCGGCCGACCGTCGGGACGTCCTCGGGGCGCTTGGCCGAGGCGCGCAGGGTGGAGAGCGACTCCACCGCGGTGGCGTCCAGCGGGGCGCCGGTGTTGGCGGCGGCCAGCACGCCGTCGCGGAGGATCAGCCGCAGCCGGCCCGGGGCGGTGCCGTTGCGGGCGGCGGCGTCGGCGGCGTTCTGCGCGAGCTCGACGATCAGGCGGTCGCGGTAGCCGCCGAGGGCGAGCTCCTCCTCGGCGTTGGCGTCCTCCCGGAAGCGTGCGGGAGCGGCCGTCCACGCCTCCAGGACACGGTGGCGCAGGCCCGCCGTGTCGAAGACGTCCGCCGTCTGCCCGTCCGTACCGCCGATGATCCGAGGCTCCACTGGCCCTGCCGCCTTCCGCCGTCTGCACCCTGCGTACGGTCCGCATTCTCCCCTGCCGGACGGACAGCTCCGACCACAGGGGAAGGGCACGCCCGGGGGGCGTGGGGAACCGCGCGGTCCGGGAGCGGCGCCGGGAGACGCCGTCAGGAGTGGCCGAGCTCCTCGGTGGGGGCGTCGGGTTCGACGGAACCGCCGGTGCGGTCGGGGTGGAGGGCGAGGGGCTCGACGATGGTCTCGTCGAGGATCAGCTCGGAGGGGGTGGGCGGGGCGGGCAGCACCGCGGCCTCGGAGTGGCCGCCGCAGCCGTACCCGAAGGCCACGACCTGGCCGTCCGCGGGGCCGAACTCGTTGCCGCACACGCCGAACGCCTGCCCGAGCGAGCCGCCGATCGGGATCAGGAAGCCGCAGGTGTCGCAGTTGGCCGGGGCGGCCTGCGCCATCGGCGTCTGCGGACCGAAGGAGGTCTCCCACCGCTCGGCGGCGAGGTGCAGGCCGAGCCGGGAGAGCACCCGCGGCCGGGCGAGGCCGAGCTCCTCGGCGACGGCGCCGATCCGGGCGCGGGCCGGGGCGGGCTGGATGTGCGGGTCGCTGAGGACGACGTCCTCCTCCGCGGCCTCGCTCATCGCGGAGTTGGGGGCGGGCTCGTCCTCGCCGCTCCAGCCGGCCTCCAGCCGGAGGTCGTCGGCGCCGGTGGGCAGCAGGTCGCCCGGGCCCATGTCGCCGGGGCGCAGCCGCTCGCTCCACGGCACCCACTGCGGGGCGAGCACGGCGTCGTCGCCAGGGAGCAGGACGGCCTCGTCGAGGGTGACGTTCTTGGCGCGCGGGGCGCGGGCCACGGTGACCGCCCAGTGCCAGCCGCGGTAGGCGGCGTCGAGGCACTCGAAGGTGTGGGTGACCACGCGGTCGGCCTCTGCGCGGACGCCGAGGTGGGCGCCGACGGTCTCCGGTCCGACCATCTCGACGGCGGCCTGGCGGGCGAGTTCGACGGCCTCGGCACAGAGCCGGTCGGGGGTACGGCTTCGCATCGCAGCGCTCACGGCGTCGATTCTCTCCCAGTCCTGTTGTCCGGCGGCGGTCCCGCGCACGGCGTGCGCCGTCCCGGGGTGGTGCCCCGCCCGCCGAAGCTGTACGAAGGGCACTTCTTATTCTGCGCGACCAAGGTCCGTGCCCGGCACCGGCCGCGCCGCCCCGCCCGGTCCGTCCCAGCCCCGTGCGCGTAGTGCAGGCTACCCGCCGGTCGGCGTCCGGGCACAGTCCGGGGCGGCGCGCGGCGATCCGCGGAACCCGTGCCGGGTCACAGTCGTACCGCGGCTGATTCTCGGGCAGGATGGCGTATGTGGCGGACGAGACCCCCTCGCAGCACGGCGTGGACGCTCCGCAGCCGGAGGGCCCCTCGGAGGTGAGGGCTGTGCCGCCGCCGGATCCGGCCGGTGGGCCGCTGCCGCCGAAAGCCGGCAAGCCGAAGAACGCCGTGGTCAGGGGCGCTTCCGCGGCGGGAGTGCGGACCGGCCGGATGATGCACGGCACGGGCCGGCGGATCCGGAGGGCGACCTCGGCGGAGGGCGCCGGCGAGTCGGGCCTGGCGAAGCTGATCGAGCTGCACGCACTGAACTCCTTCGGCGACATGCTCATCACGATCGCGCTCGCCTCCACCATCTTCTTCTCGGTGCCGACCGGCGAGGCCCGCGGCCGGGTGGCGCTCTACCTGCTGATCACCATGGCGCCGTTCGCGCTGCTCGCCCCGGTGATCGGTCCGTTGCTGGACAAGCTGCCGCACGGTCGCCGTTCGGCGATGGCGATGTCGATGCTGGCCCGGGCGATCCTGGCCTGGACGATGGCCGGTTCGATCGCCGGAGGGGGGATCGCGCTCTATCCCGAAGCGCTGGGCGTGCTGGTCGCCTCCAAGTCGTACGGCGTGGTGCGCAGCGTGGTGGTGCCGCGGCTGCTGCCTCCGCAGTTGTCGCTCGTGAAGGCGAACTCGCGGGTGACGCTGGCCGGCCTGCTGGCGACGATGGTCGCGGCCGGGGTGGGCGGACTCCTGCACCTGGCCGGTCCGGGGTGGCCGCTGCGCGGGGCGTTCCTGGTGTTCGTGATCGGCACGCTGATGGCGTTTCACCTGCCGCACAAAGTGGACTCGGCCAAGGGCGAGCAGCGTGCGGTGATGCACGCCGAGGGGCACGGCGCCCGCTCGTCGAAGGCGATCCTGCGGACGGTCGGCCCGTCCGTGATCCTGGCGCTGCGGGCGGTGTCCTCGCTGCGGTGGCTGGTGGGCTTTCTGGTGATGTTCCTGGCGTTCCTGGTCCGCAAGGAGCCGGTGAGCGGGGTGCCGGAGACGGCGGCGCTGGGCATCGTGGCCGCGGCGGCGGGAGTGGGGAACGCACTCGGTTCGGTGTTCGGATCGTGGTTGAAGACCCGCGGTTCGGAGGCGACGGTGGCGGCGATGCTGCTGCTGGCGGCGGTGGCGTCGGCCGTGGCGGCGATCTGGTACAGCCTGCTGACGATCGCCGTGGTGGCGGCGGCCTCGGGCATGGCGGCCTCGCTGGGCAAGCTGGCGCTGGACGCGGTGATCCAGCGGGACGTGCCGGAGTCGGTGCGGACGTCCGCCTTCGCACGGTCGGAGACGATCCTTCAGCTGTGCTGGGTGGCGGGCGGCGTGGTGGGCATCTCGCTGCCGCTGAACGCGACGCTGGGCCTGGCGCTGGCGGCGGCGGTGATGACGGCGATGCTGCTGTGGACGCTGCGCTCGCTGTTCAAGGTGGGGCTTCGCGGGACGGCCACTCGGCCACGGGTGGCATAGCCGCGGCGACTCGGCCACCCCCGCGTCGCGTGATCGCGAAAGCCCGGTAGCCTCTTGCCCATGAGCCTCAGCACCCGTGCAATCGCCGCCATCGGCGCCGTGGTCGTGATCGGCGCCGGCACGGTCGGCGGTTCCATCGCGTACGCCAACAGCCAGGGCAAGCCCGACTCGCACGTCGTGACCCTGACCGTCGGCCGTTCGTCGATCACCTCGGCGCCGTTCTGCTACAACGACGGCAAGGCGCTGCCGCAGGACGTCCTCGCCAAGTGCCAGGTGGACGCGAAGAAGGCCCGCGAGGCCGACACGCTGCCGTCGACCGACGTGCAGGCGAGCGACCGGATCGGCGTGGGTGTCCCGCCGTCCGTCGCCGACCGCGGCTGGTTCGCCTTCACCGACGGCGGCGCACAGGGCCAGACCCCGCTCGCGCAGGACACCCGCGGCACCACCTGGTCCGGCTCGGTGCAGGCCTCGCAGGTGCTGAACTCCTCGGGCACCACCACCGTGACGGTCGTCGAGGCCGACCAGAAGACCCAGGAGATCCTGGGCATCTGGTACTTCGACATGAAGACCCAGGACTGACCCTCCGGCGATGAGCCCCAGGCACGACGACGAGCAGTCCGGCCCCCCGGCCGGGCTGCTCGTCGTCGTCGCGGTGCAGGCCGAGGCCGACGCGGTGCTGCGCGGGCTCGACCGTGCCGGGGCTGCGGGCGTGCCGGTGGAGGTGCTGGCCGGCGGGGTCGGCCCGGCCGCGGCGGCCGCGGCGACGGCGGTGGCCCTGGCCTCCGGCCGGTTCCGGCTGGCGGTGTCCGCCGGCATCGCGGGCGGCTTCGCCCCGCACGCGCCGGTCGGTGGGACGGTGGTCGCCTCGGAGATCGTGGCTGCCGACCTCGGCGCCCAGACACCGGAGGGCTTCCGGGACGTCGGCGAGCTGGGCTTCGGCAGTGTGCGGCACCGCCCCGCGCCGGGCGCGGTCGCCCTGGCGGCGAAGGCCCTGGACGCCGTGACGGGCCCGGTGCTGACCGTCTCCACGGTGACCGGCAGCGCCGAGCGGGCCGCCGCGCTGGCGGCCCGTCATCCGGGTGCCGCCGCGGAGGCGATGGAGGGCTTCGGCGTGGCCGAGGCCGCCGCCCGGTTCGGCCTGCCCGTCCTCGAGATCAGGACCGTGTCCAACCCCGTCGGCCCGCGCGACCGCGCGGCCTGGCGGATCGGCGAGGCGCTCGGGGCCCTGGAGCGGGCCTTCGCGGTGCTGCCGTACCCCGAACTGCTCCAGGAGGCCGCTGATGGCTGAGCCGCTGCGGGTCGCGTACTCGCCGTGCCCCAACGACACCTTCGTCTTCCACGCCTGGGCGCACGGCCTGGTGCCCGGCGCGGACGCCCCCGAGGTGCTGTTCGCCGACATCGACCTGACCAACGGCATGGCCGAGCGCGGCGAGCTCGACCTGCTGAAGATCAGCTACGGGCAGCTGCCCTGGGTGCTGGAGGAGTACGCGCTGCTGCCGTGCGGCGGGGCGCTGGGCCGCGGCTGCGGCCCGCTGGTGCTGACCCGGGAGCCGGGGACGGACCTGACGGGCGGCACGGTGGCGGTGCCGAGCGAGCGTTCGACGGCCTACCTGCTGTTCCGGCTGTGGGCCGCGAAGGCCGTGCCCGGCGGCTTCGGGAAGATCGTCGTGATGCCGTTCCACGAGATCATGCCCGCGGTCCGGGACGGCCGGGTGGACGCTGGCCTGGTGATCCACGAGGCCCGCTTCACGTACGGGCGGTACGGGCTGCACAGCCTCGCCGACATGGGCGAGGCCTGGGAGCAGGAGACCGGGCTGCCGATCCCGCTCGGCGCGATCGTCGCCCGGCGCTCGCTCGGCGCCGACCGGCTGAAGGAGCTGGCCGACACCCTGCGCGCCTCGGTGCGGGCCGCCTGGGCCGCTCCGGAGGACTCCCGGGCGTACGTGCTGGAGCACGCGCAGGAGATGGACCCGGCGGTGGCCGACCAGCACATCGGCCTGTACGTCAACGCGTTCACCGAGGACCTCGGCGCGGAGGGGTACGCGGCGGTCGGCACGCTGCTCACCCGGGCCGCCGCGGAGGGGCTGGTGCCCTCGGTCGACCCGGGTGCGCTGCGCTTCTGAGCCCACGGCCTCCTGAGCCCACGGGTTCCGAGCCCGTGGGTTTGAGAGCTCGTGGGTTTGAGAGCTCGTGGCGCTCTCGGCGGGCAGCCGGTCAGACGTCGAACTGGTCCGCGACCGCCCGGAGCAGCACGGCGAGCTTCTGGCCGGCCGGCTTGGCGGGGTAGCGGCCGCGCTGCAGGCCCGGCAGGACGTCGTCCAGCGTGGTGATCAGGTCCTGCACGATCGGTGCCATGTCGTCGGGGCTGCGGCGCTGGGCGGCGGCGACCGACGGCAGGGCGTCGAGCAGCGTCACGCCCATCGCCTGGTCGCCGCGGTGGCCCGCGACGATCCCGAACTCGACGCGCTGGCCCGGCCGCAGCGTGGTGACCCCGGCGGGCAGCGCCTTGGTGTGGACGAAGACGTCGCCCCCGTCGTCGCGCGACAGGAAGCCGAATCCCTTCGTCTCGTTGAACCACTTGACCTGGCCGGTGGGCATCTCGAACTGTCCTCGTTGTGAGTGTGGGCGGGGTCGGCGGTGGCCGGACCCCGTCGGGTGGACGGCGAGCCGACCACCCTACGCGGGCGATCGGCGACGCTCAGCGGATTAATGATCCCTCAGCCGCTCACTCCCGAGCGGCACGTCCGAACGGGGGCCTGGCCCGGCAGGGACGCGGCACGGCGCAATCCACAGGCAGACACCCCCAGAGACGAAGCGGGGTGATCGATCACCCCGTGCGAGGGCTGCATACCCGGTCGGGCCCGCGGTCGAAACTTTGGGTCCCCGGGGAACTGCGGGCAGTGACGGAGAGCACGTGGCGGGCGGTCCGCGGGGCCGCCGGACGGGGTCCGGCAAGGCCTAGGCTGGCGGTCATGGCTCTCACCGTCGGCTTCGACCTCGACATGACGCTGCTGGACACCCGGCCCGGGATCAGGGCCACCTACGACGCGCTCGCCGCCGAGACCGGCACCTGGATCGACAGCGAACTCGCCGTCAGCCGGCTCGGGCCGCCGCTGGTGCACGAGCTCGCCAACTGGTTCCCGGCCGAGCGGCTGGACGAGATCGCCGACCGGTACCGCGAGATGTACCGGGAGTACGCGCTGCCCGCGACCCGCGTGCTGCCCGGCGCCCTGGAGTCGATCGCCGCCGTCCGCGCCCACGGCGGCCGGGTCGCGGTGATCACCGGCAAGTACGAGCGGAACGCGCGGCTGCACCTGGAGCACTTCGGCCTGGAGGTGGACGTCCTGGTCGGCGACCTGTGGGCGGAGACCAAGGGCGACGCGCTGCGCGAGCACGGCGCCGGCATCTACGTGGGCGACCACCTCGGCGACGTCCGCGGCGCGCGGGCGGCCGGTGCCGTCGCGGTCGCGGTGGCCACCGGTCCGTACACCGCCGAGGAGCTCCGGGCGGCCGGCGCGGACGCCGTCCTGGACGACCTCACGGCCTTCCCGGACTGGCTCGCGGACGCCCTGTAGCGGACGCCCTGCAGCCCCGGCGCTTCCCGTCGGCGTCAGTCCTGCGCGCGGCGGCGTTCGGCGCGGGCGGTGGTGAGCAGACCGGCCAGGGACAGCAGGAAGCCCAGCGGCATCAGCATGCAGATCCAGTAGGCCGCGGTGGGCAGCCTGGTCAGGTCGAAGAACAGCGGGACGAAGGTGACCAGGGTCGCGAGCGCGCCGACGGCGAACACGATCGCCCCGACGCGGACCAGGGCATCGCCACGGTCGGCGGTCTGCTTGCTCACAGCGGGCTCCTCACAGCACGGACCCCATCAGTCTCCCAGCTCTCCACCCCCCGCCGTTCGGCGGGGGACGATTCAGCCTGCGCGCCGAGTCCTCCCAGAAATCTCCCAGCGATCCTTGAAACTGAGACCGGAATCGGGGTAACGGGGGAGCAGAGAATGGGACTCACCAGCCACAAAGTGCTGGCGCTGTCCGCCCTGGTGGCGGTGGCGGCGATCGTGGGCACCGTCTGGCTCTGGCCCCGGTTGGCCGAGCGGAGCTGGGCCGCGGTGCTGGGCCGGATCGGCACCATCGTCGGCACGCAGCTGGCGGTGATGTGCACGCTCGGCCTGCTGGCCAACAACTACTTCGCGTTCTACAGCAGCTGGGACGACCTGCTGGGCACCGGCGAGCAGGGCCCGGTGACGATCCAGAACCGGCTGGACGGCCGGGAGCACGGGGTGCAGCGGCTGTCCGCGGAGAACGTCCGCGGCACCAACACCGTCGGCCGGGACGCGGCGCAGGTCGGCAAGCTGGAGCGGATCCGCATCCCCGGCGCGACCACCGGGCTGGCCACCGACGGCTACGTGTACCTGCCGCCGCAGTACTTCCAGCCGGAGTACAAGGACAAGCGCTTCCCCGCCGCGATCGCCATCACCGGCTTCCCCGGCGACGCCAAGAACCTGATCACCAAGCTGAACTACCCCGCCACCGAGCTGCAGCTGGTCCGCGACGGCAAGATGAAGCCGACGGTGCTGGTGCTGATGCGGCCCTCGCCGGCGATGCCGCGGGACACCGAGTGCGAGGACGTGCCGGGCGGCCCGAAGGCGGCGACCTACTTCACCACCGACGTGCCGGCCGCGATCCGGGCCGCCTACCGGGTGGCCGAGGGCCCCGGCAGCTGGGGTGCGATCGGCAACTCCACCGGCGGCTACTGCGCGCTCAAGCTCGCGCTGCGCAGCCCGGAGGTGTTCTCCGCCGCGGTCTCCCTCTCGGGGTACTACAAGGCCGCCGAGGACGCCACGACCGGGGACCTGTTCGGCGGAGACGCCGCCCGCCGCGAGGACGCCGACCTGACCTGGCGGCTCACCCACCGGCCCCGCCCGGCGGTCTCGCTGCTCGTCGGCGGCAGCCGCGAGGGCGACGGCGACTACTACGGCAACACCGAGAAGTTCGTCGCGGCCGCCAAGGGCGGGCAGACGAAGGTCTCCTCGATCACGCTGGACACCGGCGGCCACAACTTCAACACCTGGTCGCGGATGCTCCCGGCCTCGCTGGGCTGGCTGGGCGAACACCTCGCCGACCCGCGCTGATCCCGGCCGCGGCAGCTGACGGATCCTCAGGAGGATCGGACATTTCGTTCATAATCGGACGCAGATGCCCGACCTCCGGGAGGTCCCGATGCCCCACCGGCCGACCCGCCGGGCGGTCCTGACCGCGATCGCCGCCAGTGCCGGCGCCGCCCTGGCCGGTTGCACCGGGCCCGCCGTGCGCGGCCTCGCTGCCGCGCCGGCGGACGCCGAGGGCTCGGCGACCGGCAGCCCCAGTCCGCGGCCCACTCCCAGCACCACGGTGACCACAGCGACCGGGCCGGTCACCGTGCCCGGCGGCCCGGTCCGCGTCGTGGTGCTCGGCACCCCCGAACTGGACTCGGCGATGACCCTCGGCATCACCCCGGTCGGCGCCACCCGCTCCGCCCTCGACCCGGGCCTGCCGGACTACTGGCCGGCCTCCCGCCTCGCCGACATCGCCTACGTCGGCGACACCGGCAGCCCCGACCCGGAGCGGATCCGCGCGGTGGAGCCGCAGGTCGTCCTCGGCAGCGCGTCCCGCGACGGCGTGCACCTGGCCGAGCTGCAGCGGATCGCACCGACCGTCCTCAGCCAGGCACCCGGCCCGCCCTGGAAGGACAACTTCCAGTTGCACGCGCAGGCCCTGGGCCGGCAGGAGCAGGCCGCCGCCGTCACCTCCGAGTACCGCCGGCACGCCGAGCGCGCCGCCCGGGCGATCCGGGACGCCGGTTCCGGCGGCCGCCGGATCAGCGTGCTGCGCTTCGTGGAGGGCCCCCCGCCCGGCATCCGCACCTACGGGCGGCAGAGCTGGCTCGGCAGCGTCCTCGCCGACGCCGCCCTCGGGCGGCCGGACGTGCAGAACACCGACCAGGACGAGATCGACCTCCCGCTCGACCAGCTCGCCCGCGCCGACGCCGACTTCCTCTTCTACGCCACCTACGGCGACCCGGACCTGGCCGGGACGACGGCGGTGCTGCGCAGCCCGGCCTGGCTCGCCCTGGGTGCCGTACGGGCGCACCGGGCCTTCCCGGTGGAGGACGGGCTGTGGTTCCAGGGGGTCGGCTACACCGGCGCCAACCTGGTGCTCGGCGAGCTGCAGCGCTTCCTCGGCGGCTGAGCCCGCCGGCGCCCGGCCGGCCGGCGGGCGCTGCCGGCCCGCGTCACCTGCTCAGTCGGCCGCCCTGCGACGGCGCAGCGTCACCGCGAGGAGGGCGAGCGCGGTGATCACGGCGGCCGCCCGGAGCACGTCGGGTGCGGCCGTCCACACCGCGTGGTTCATCGCCGCGCCCTCGGCGAGTGGCTGCCCCCAGCGGCCCTTGGTGCGGCCCCAGTACCAGACCGCGGAGCCGAACATGGTGCCCAGCGGAATGCCGAGCACCACGATCTTGCGGGCGAGGTCGGAGAACTGCCGGGAGAGGTAGGCGGCACCCCAGCCGAGCAGCATCGCCAGCAGCTGGCCGGTGACCGCGCCGGCCAGCAGGGCGGCCGCGGCGAACAGCAGCAGCGGGGAGGGCCGGCGGCCCGCGAGCAGGCCGCCGGCGCCGGCCTTCGGGGCGGCAGCGGCCGGGTCGGCGACCCCGGTGTCCCTGCCGCCGGTGTCCTTGCCCGCGGTGTCCTTGCGGCCGCGGCCCTTGCGGAGCTTGACCGGGGTCGGCTCGGCGGGCGCCTCGGGAGCGGGCGCCTCGGCCCCGGTGCGCGGGGCGGGCAGCTCGGCGGCGGGCTGCCCGAGCAGGTCGACGCCGTCGGGGTACTGCACCACCTCCCAGCCGGGGAGGTTGAGGCCGGCGCCGGGGCCGCCCTGGAGCAGGCCGTCCGAAGGTGCCGGGCCGACCGGTGCGGCGCCCGGCGGCTCGGCCGCGGGCGCCCCCTCGGGGGCGTACACGCTCTGCTCGTCGGCCGGAGCGGCGGTTGCGGCCGGGGTGTCGTCGGCGGCCGGCCGCGGCGCGCCGATCACCCGCCAGGGCTGTTCGGACCGCCACCACTCGCCACCGGTCCCGCCGCCGGTCCCGCGGCCGCCCCGTCCGGAGCCGTCCGCCGCTCCGCC
>NZ_JAHTIK010000001.1:3814163-3846908 GCF_025655475.1 Kitasatospora sp. DSM 101779
GAGAGGCGCCGCCGTCGCCGGGCGCGGACCGGCCGCCGTTCCGCCCCCGGCCCGGCCCCGCTCCGGGCCGGGCGCCGTTCGGCACTGGGCCCGGGCGAGGCAGGCGGACTAGTCTGGGTCGGATGACCACCCAGCAGAGCGGACCGTCCCGTGCCCGGGCCGCCGCACCCCGCACGCTCGCCGAGGAGCTCCGCGCCCGCAGCGACGAGGCCCTCTCCGGGCTGCTGCGCGCACGACCCGACCTGCTGAACCCGGTGCCCGGGGATCTGACCCAGCTCTCCGCGCGGCTCTCCAGCCGGGCGTCGGCCCTGCGTGCCCTGGAGCGCCTCGACCGGTTCACCCTGCAGGTCGCCGAGGCGCTCGCCGCCGCGCCGGACGGCAGCAGCGACACCGTCGTCCGCAACCTGCTGGCCGGCCCGGCCCGGGTGAAGCCGCACCAGGGCGCCGAGCCGGTGGACCGGGCCGCGGTCACCGCCGCGCTGCCGGGCGCGCTGGAGACGCTCCGCGCCCGGGCGCTGCTGTGGGGGCCCGACTCGGCGCTGCGGCTGGTGCTGGCCGTCCGGGAGGCGCTGGCGCCGAGCGCCGCCAACCCCGGCCGGACGGGGCTCGGCCCGACGGTCGCCGAGGCCACCACGGGGATGTCGCCGGCCCGGCTGCAGGAGCTGCTGGCCGGGGCCGGGCTGCCGGCCACGCCCGACCCGGTGACGGCGGTGGCCGCACTGGCCGGGCTGTTCACCGACCGCAAGCGCTGTGCGGCGCTGCTGGAGCAGGCACCCGCGCCCGCGCTCGCCCTGCTGGACCGGCTGGTCTGGGGCCCGCCGACCGGCACCCTGCCGGACGCGGCCCGCCCGGTCACCGCCGAGCAGGCGCACACCCCGCTGGAGTGGCTGCTCGCCCGCGGCCTGCTGCTGCCGTCCGGCCCGGGCTCGGTGGTGCTGCCCAGGGAGCTCGCCCTGTACCTGCGCGGCGGGCGCAGCCACCGCGCGGTGGAGCCGGAACCGCCGGTCGTCGAGCCCGCCGCCGAGCGTGACCCGGCCGTGGTGGACGCCACCGCGGCCGGCCAGGCGTACACCGCGGTGCGGACCGTCGAGGAGCTGCTGGAGGGCTGGGGGCTGCAGCCGCCGCCCACCCTGCGGGCCGGCGGACTCGGTGTCCGCGACCTCAAGCGGGCCGCGCTCGCGCTGGACTGTTCGGAGCCGGTCGCCGCGTTCTGGCTGGAACTCGCCTACGGCGCCGGCCTGCTCGCCCCCGACGGTGAGGCGGACGAGCACTGGGCGCCCACCCCGGCGTACGACGGCTGGCTGCAGGACCCGGTCGCCGAGCGGTGGGAGGTGCTGGCACGGGGCTGGCTGGCCGCCACCCGGGTGGCCGGGCTGACCGGCAGCCCGGACGCCAAGGGCAGGCCGCGGGCGGCCCTCGGCCCGGAGCTCGACCGCACCCTGGCGCCGTCCGTCCGCCGGGCGGTGCTCGGGCTGCTGGCCGACCTGCCGCCGGGCGGCACGGCCGGGGCCGACCGGCTGATGCCGCCGCTTCGCTGGCAGCGTCCGCTGCGCGGCGGCGCCACCGGGCCGGACGGCCGCGACCTGCGCGAGCACCTCACCGACTGGACGCTGCAGGAGGCCGAGCTGCTCGGCATCACCGGCCGGGGGGCGATCTGCACGGCCGCCCGGGCGATGCTGGCGGGCGGCGACCCGGCGGCCGTCCTGGACAAGCTGCTGCCGCAGCCGCTGGACCACGTCATCCTGCAGCCCGACCTGACGGCGATCGCACCCGGGCCGCTGCTCACCCCGCTCTCCCAGGCGCTGTCGCTCTGCGCGGACATCGAGTCCAAGGGCGGGGCGACGGTCTACCGGTTCACCGCGGAGTCCGTGCGGCGGGCGCTGGACGCCGGCCGGACCGCCTCCGACCTGCACGCCTTCCTCGCGCAGCACTCCCGGACGCCGGTGCCCCAGCCGCTCGACTACCTGATCGACGACGTGGCGCGGCGGCACGGCGTGCTGCGGGCCGGTGCCGCCTCCTCGTACCTGCGCTGCGACGACCCGCAGCTGCTGAACGAGGTGCTGGCGGACCGCCGCGCCGCGGAACTGCGGCTGCGGCTGCTGGCGCCGACGGTGCTGGCCGCGCAGGCGCCGCCGGACACGCTGCTCACGGTGCTGCGGGCGATGGGCTACGCGCCGGCCGCGGAGTCCGCCGAGGGCGACGTGCTGATCACCCGTCCGGACAGCCGGCGCACCCCGCCGCGCAGCGCGCCCGTGCCCGTGCCGGACGGGCCGCCGCGCCCCGACGACGCACTGCTCGGTGCGGCGGTGAAGGCGATCAGGGCGGGGGACCGGGCGGCCACCGCCGTCCGCCGGGAGACGGTGGCCGGGCCGGCCGCGAACATGCCGCAGTCCGGCCCGGCCCGGACCGACCTGCGACAGCTGCCGCGCACCGCGGCCGCCGACACGCTGGCCGCGCTGCAGACCGCGGTGCTGCTCGGCGAGCGGATGTGGATCGGCTACATCAACGCCGAGGGCATCGCCTCGCAGCGGGTGGTCGACCCGGTGAAGGTGGAGGGCGGCTTCGTCACCGCGTACGACCACCACGCGGACGAGGTGCGGACCTTCGCCCTGCACCGGATCACCGGGGTGGCCGAGGTCGACGACCCGGCCTGAGGCCGCCGGGTCGCCCGTGCGCGCCGGGTCAGTGGCCCTGGGCGGCCTTGGCGTCCTGCTCGGCCTTCTGCTGCTTGGCCTGCTCCACGAAGGACTGCGGGTCGGGGATCTTGGGCTGCACCCCGGTCAGCAGGCCGGTCGCGGTGAACGCGGTGGCGCCCAGCAGGCCGCCGGGCTGACCGATGTCGGCGACCTGGTCGAGCCCGGGCTCGGCGGCCTGCGCGGGGCTCGCGCCGAGGACGGTGGCGAAGGCCGCGCCGGAGAGGGCGAGGCCGGCGAGGAGGCGGTTCGGCTTGTTCATGACCTGACCAACGAGTCCGCGGCCTCCCGGTCACCCGGCACCGCCCGGGTGCGGGACACTGGAAAGTCTGCGACACGACCACACGGAGGGTTGCCCGCGTGAACGACGGACCGCTCATCGTCCAGAGCGACAAGACGCTTCTGCTGGAGATCGACCACCCGAGAGCGGCGGACTGCCGGCGCGTGATCGCCCCGTTCGCCGAGCTGGAGCGCGCCCCGGAGCACGTGCACACCTACCGGGTGACTCCGCTCGGGCTGTGGAACGCCCGGGCGGCCGGCCACGACGCCGAGCAGGTGGTGGACGCGCTGGTCAGTTACTCGCGCTACCCGGTGCCGCACGCCCTGCTGGTGGACATCGCCGACACCATGGCCCGCTACGGCCGGCTGCAGCTGCAGAAGCACCCGGTGCACGGCCTCGTCCTCTCCACCACCGACCGGCCGGTGCTGGAGGAGGTGCTCCGCTCCAAGAAGATCGCCCCGCTGGTCGGCGCCCGGCTCGACCCGGACACCGTGGTCGTGCACCCCTCGGAGCGCGGCCAGATCAAGCAGGTGCTGCTGAAGCTCGGCTGGCCCGCCGAGGACCACGCCGGGTACGTCGACGGCGAGGCCCACCCGATCCACCTGGAGGAGGACGGCTGGCAGCTGCGGCCCTACCAGAAGCAGGCGGTCGAGGGCTTCTGGCACGGCGGCAGCGGCGTGGTGGTGCTGCCCTGCGGTGCGGGCAAGACGCTGGTGGGCGCGGCGGCGATGGCGGAGGCCAAGTCGACCACGCTGATCCTGGTCACCAACACCGTCTCGGCCCGGCAGTGGAAGCACGAGCTGGTGAAGCGCACCTCGCTGACCGAGGACGAGATCGGCGAGTACAGCGGCACCCGCAAGGAGATCCGACCGGTCACCATCGCCACCTACCAGGTGATGACCACCCGCCGGAAGGGCGTCTACCCGCACCTGGAGCTGTTCGACGCCCGCAACTGGGGCCTGGTGGTGTACGACGAGGTGCACCTGCTGCCGGCGCCGGTGTTCAAGTTCACCGCGGACCTGCAGGCCCGCCGCCGGCTGGGGCTGACGGCGACCCTGGTGCGTGAGGACGGCCGCGAGGGCGACGTGTTCTCGCTGATCGGCCCCAAGCGCTTCGACGCGCCGTGGAAGGAGATCGAGGCGCAGGGCTACATCGCCCCCGCGGACTGCGTCGAGGTGCGGGTGACGCTCTCCGACTCGGAGCGGCTGGCGTACGCGACCGCCGAGCCGGAGGAGCGGTACCGGTTCTGCTCGACCACGGCGACCAAGCGGCGGGTGGTGGAGTCGCTGGTCCGCAAGCACGAGAAGGACCAGACACTGATCATCGGTCAGTACATCGACCAGCTGGACGAGTTGGGCGAGGCGCTCGACGCCCCGGTGATCAAGGGCGAGACGACCAACGCGCAGCGCGAGAAGCTGTTCGACGCGTTCCGGAACAAGGAGATCTCCGTGCTGGTGGTCTCCAAGGTGGCGAACTTCTCGATCGACCTGCCGGAGGCCACCGTGGCCATCCAGGTGTCGGGGACGTTCGGCTCCCGCCAGGAGGAGGCGCAGCGGCTCGGCCGGGTGCTGCGGCCCAAGGCGGACGGGCACATGGCGCACTTCTACTCGGTCGTCGCCCGGGACACCGTGGACCAGGACTTCGCGGCGCACCGGCAGCGGTTCCTGGCCGAGCAGGGCTACGCGTACCGGATCGTCGACGCGGACGACATCTGAGCGGGGCCGGCGGCCGGGCTCGGGGTCGGGCTCGAACTCAGGGGCGAACCCGGGGTCGGGGTCGTACCCGGGGTCAGTAGGAGACGCCGTCGCGGCCGAGGAAGACCACCCGGGCGGCGGTGTCGATCATGATGCCGACGTTGCGGACGGCCTTCGCCACCGGGCCGCGGTGGCGGGGGCCGTCCTGGTCGGTGCGGTCGGCGGAGCGGCGGTCGGCAGTGTGCTGCGTTCTGTTCCTCATGCCTCCACCGTAGGTTTTCGGCCATCCGGGGGGCATCGGTCCGAAGTCCGTTTCCTCGGGTGGCCGGCGTCGTCCTCCAGGCGTACGGCAACCCCGAGGATCGGGGGTGGCGACCCTGAGGCCGGCCTTGGGCCGGAAGTGTGCGAAATGTTTGGTGCGGCCGCCGGGAGCCGTCTATGATCGCCGGTCTGCCCCCTCCCGAACCGTGGTGCCCCGTCGTGCGGCAGCCGGGGGAGGTCCGGCCGGTCGGCAACCGGCCGGTGTCCTTCTGCCGTGAGCTACCACCACGAGTCCGCTGCCCCCGCGCCCGCGTGCGCCGGCCGGGCAGCCGGGAAGGTTCGCCGTGCACTCCCCCACCACCGACGCCGCTGCCGCCGGCACCGATCCGCTGCGGCGCGAGCGCGACCACCTGGCCTCCTCTCGGGCCGCCCTGCGGGCCATGCGCGAGGACGTCGAGTCGCTGGACCTCCGTGACGTGACCGGCACCTGGGTGTCGGCCGCCGTCCTGCACAACCAGATCCAGCAGCGGATCGCCGCGCTGGCCGACCTGGCGCACACCCCGCTGTTCTTCGGCCGCCTCGACTACCTGCACGCGATCAGCGAGGAGCTCGCCGAGGGCGGCACCGGCGAGCGCTTCTACATCGGCCGGCGGCACGTGCACGACGCCAACGGCGACCCGATGGTGATCGACTGGCGGGCGCCCGTCTCGCAGCCGTTCTACCGGGCCAGCCGCAAGGACCCGATGGACGTCGAGCGGCGCCGCCGGTTCGGCTACACCTCGGGCGAACTGACGGCGTACGAGGACGAGCACCTGACCGATCCGGCCGAGGGCGAGACCCGTTCGGCACTGCTCGCGGCGGAGATCGAGAAGCCCCGTGTCGGCCCGATGCGCGACATCGTCGCCACCATCCAGCCCGAGCAGGACGAGATCGTCCGCGCCGACGTCGCGGGCACGGTCTGCGTCCAGGGCGCCCCGGGCACCGGGAAGACCGCCGTCGGCCTGCACCGTGTCGCCTACCTGCTGTACGCCCACCGGGAGCGCCTCGCCCGCACCGGCACCCTGGTGATCGGCCCGAACAGCTCCTTCCTGCAGTACATCGAGCAGGTGCTGCCCGCGCTCGGCGAGCTGGACGTCGCCCAGGCGACCGTGCAGCAGCTGGTGGGGCACGTGGAGGTGCGCGGTCAGGACCCCGCCGGGGCGGCCCTGGTGAAGGGCGACGCGCGGATGGCGGAGGTGCTGCGACGGGCGGTGCGCTCGGGCGTCACGCTGCCGACCGAGCCGTGCGTGGTCGTCCGCGGTGCCCGGCGCTGGCGCGTCCCGGCGTACGAACTCACCGAGATCATCGAGGAGCTGCAGAACCGGGAGATCCGCTACGGCGCCGCCGGTGAGGCGCTGCCGCAGCGGATCGCGCACGCCGTCCTGGTGAAGATGGAGCAGTCCGGGGAGGCGCCGGACGACCGGGTCCAGGACGCGGTGGCCCGCAACGCCGCCGTCAAGGCCGTGGTGAAGGCCTGCTGGCCGCCGGTCGACCCGGTGAAGCTGGTGCACCGGCTGCTGTCGGACGCCGAGTTCCTCGCGCGGTGCGCGGACGGCGTGCTGACCGAGGAGGAGCAGCGGGCGATCCGCTGGGAGAAGCCCGCCCGCTCGCCGAAGACCGCCCGCTGGTCGGCGGCCGACGCCGTCCTGGTGGACGAGGCCGCCGACCTGGTACAGCGCACCCCCTCGCTCGGTCACGTGGTCCTCGACGAGGCGCAGGACCTCTCGCCGATGCAGTACCGCGCGGTGGGCCGGCGCTGCTCGACCGGCTCGGCGACCGTCCTCGGCGACCTCGCCCAGGGCACCACGCCGTGGGCGACCACCGACTGGCCGGAGGCGCTGCACCACCTCGGCAAGGCGGGCGCGCACGTCGAGGAGCTCACCCAGGGCTTCCGGGTGCCGGAGGAGGTCATCGCGTACGCCTCGCGGCTGCTGCCGGCCATCGCGCCGGGGCTGGCGCCGGCGACCTCGGTGCGCGACGCCCCCGGGTCGCTGACGGTCCGCCGGGTGACCGGCGACCAGGTGGCGGAGGTCGTGGCGGCCTGCCGGACCGCCCTCGGCCACGAGGGTTCGACCGGCCTGATCGCCGCGGACGCCCGTGTCCCGCTCTTCGCGGAGGCGCTGGCCGCGGCCGGCCTGTCGTTCGTCGAGCCGGGCGTGGAGACCACCGCGGAGGCCCGGCTGACCCTGGTGCCGGCGTCGCTGGCCAAGGGCCTGGAGTACGACTACGTGGTGCTCGACGAGCCCGCCGAGGTGGTGGCGGGCGAGCCCGACGAGCGGACGGGGCTGCGGCGGCTGTACGTGGCGCTCACCCGGGCGGTCTCCGGACTGCAGGTGCTGCACTCGGCGCCGCTGCCGGCCCAGCTGGGCTGATCGCGCGGCACCGGCGGTCGGGCGTCAGGCGTCAGGCGTCAGGCGTCAGGCGTCAGGCGTCGGCCAGGGTGCGCCAGGCGGCCACCTTGGCCGGGTCGACCGGGGTCGTCCAGCCGTCCACCCGGGCGGCGCCGCCGATGTGGAAGGCGTCGAACCCGGCCGCCTTGAGCCCCGGCACGTGCTCGGCCCGCAGGCCGCCGCCGACCAGGATCCGCTGGGCGTAGCCGGGCTCGCCGGCCTTGGCGAGCTCGCCCTCCAGGACGCCCTGGCCGGCGTCGACGCCCGCCGGGGCGCCGGAGGTGAGGAAGGTGTCCAGGCCCGGCAGCGCGGCGACCGCGGCCCGGACCCCGGCCCGGTCGGCGCTGTGGTCGAGGGC
This sequence comes from Kitasatospora sp. DSM 101779, assembly GCF_025655475.1. Lineage (GTDB taxonomy): Bacteria > Actinomycetota > Actinomycetes > Streptomycetales > Streptomycetaceae > Kitasatospora. The sequence continues at coordinate 3,821,879 of NZ_JAHTIK010000001.1, forward strand.
GCGGTGGAAGGTCCACGGGCAGCCGGCCACGGCCTCGGCGACGGCCGCGGTGGCGGCCAGGTCGACCTCGCCCTGCGGGTCGAGGAAGCCGAACACGAACTCCTCGGCCCCCTCGGCGCGCAGCGCGGACGTCCGGACGAGCAGGTCGTCCAGGTCACCGGGGGTGAAGCCGTCACGGATGCGCAGCATCACGCGCAGCGGCAGGGAGACCGCCGCCCGGATCTCGGCGAAGTCGGCCACCGACGGGGTGAGCCCGTCCGCGGCCATGTCGGTGACCAGCTCCAGCCGGTCTGCGCCGCCGGACTCGGCGGCCCGGGCGTCCTGGGCGGTCAGCGCGATGACTTCGACAATTGGTCTAGACATATGCGTACCCTGCCACATGGGGGGCCCGCCGGGCGAGCCCCCCTCCCCGATCGGTCAGCCGACGGCCGGCGGCAGCTCCGCGGAACGGTCGCGGCGGACCAGCAGGGCGATGGACGCGGCCAGGCCGCCGGCGGCGACGAGCACCAGCTCCGACGAGCGCAGATAGCCGAACACCACGTACAGCTGCCCGAGGGTCTCGCCCGCCATCGCGGGCACCAGTGCCAGGACGACGGCGACCGGCAGGACGCGGCCGCGGGAGGCGGCCGCCAGACCGAGAGCGATCAGCGCCGCGGAGAGCAGCGGCGGCAGCAGAAACACCTCCGAGCCGCTGTGCAGGAGCGGGCTGAACTCGGAGTACAGCTCCAGCGAGGCGGCGGCGAGGACCGCGGCACCGAGCACCCGCCGGACGGACGGTCGGGGCAGCAGGTCGGGCGGCGCGGCCAGCACCAGGGCGGACCAGATCAGCGGCGGCAGGAGGGCCGAGCCCAGCCACACGACCGTGGCGACGCCAAACCGGGGGGAGGCCGGGCTCATCACATGGCCGATCCGCAGGCACGCCAGGCCGGCGACGCCGAGGACCACCGGCAGCACCAGGAGCCGGGCGGCGGCCCACCGGCCGGCGAGGCCCGCGGCGGCGGCCGCGAGCTGGCCGACGGCGACGAGCAGGAACAGCCACCTGTCGGCGCCGGGCACGGGCGCCCCCCACCGGTTCTCCAGCGCCAGCATCAGGAGGTCGGGGAGCACCGTCCCGGCGCCCGCCGCCAGGACCAGCGGTGCGGCGGCGGCCAGTAACCGCCCGCCGGGCGCGGCCGAGGTGAGCCCGGTCCGCAGCCGTAGGCCGTACCCGGCGATTCCGGCCAGTTCGCGGGCGGCGGCGAGGCGGCCGGCGCCGGCCGTGGTGTCCGCATAGACGGTGGAGAGCTCCGGACCGCGCTCGGCACGGTAGGCGGCGGGATACAGCCGCATCGCGGCGGTGAACGGACGTGTCGTCATGCGAAGGCCCCCCTGACCTTCGGGCTCGTCTTCGGGCCGGCGGCGGCCATCCGGCGCTCCGCCTCGGCCACCACGGCGCGCAGCCGCTCGGCCTCGGCGGCCAGCACCTGCCGGCCGGCGCCGGTGAGCGCGTAGCTGCGGCGGGCCCGGCCGTCGACGACCTCCTCACGGTCGACCTCGATCAGCCCCTGCTGCAACAGCCGGTCGAGGGCGCCGTAGAGGGTTCCGGTGCGCATCCGGACCCGGCCGCCGGAGATGGCGGCGATCTCCTGGATCAGGGCGTAGCCGTGCCGGGGCGCGTCCGCCAGCGCGGTGAGCAGGAGCAGCGTGGGCTCCTGCATGCTTCGTTCCGTCATGTCGACTACATATACCGGTCGCCGACATATGGTGTCCGGCGAATCGGCGAAAGGGCCGCGGGAGCAGAATGGACGTCATGACCGATGCGCTGCTCGACCGTTGGAACGAACTGCTGCGCCGCTGCGGGGCCGCGGTGGACCCGGTGCCGTACGGGCGGGATCTGCTGGACCGCTGGTCCGAGCCGCAGCGCAGGTACCACACGGTGGAGCACCTGGCCGCCGTCCTCGACCACGTGGACGCGCTGGCCGACCGGGCGCAGGACGCCGACGCGGTGCGGCTGGCCGCCTGGTTCCACGACGCGGTGTACCGCCCGGACCGCTCCGAGAACGAGGAGCGCAGCGCCCAACTGGCCGTCCGGGCGCTGCGCGAGGCCGGGCTGGCCGAGGAACTGGTCGCCGAGACGGCCCGGCTGGTGCGGCTGACGGCGGGTCACGGCTGCGAGCCGGGCGACCGGAACGGGGAGGTGCTCTGCGACGCGGACCTCGCGATCCTCGGCTCCGGTCCGGAGCGGTACGCGGCCTACACGGCGGCGGTCCGCGAGGAGTACGGCTTCGTCCCCGAGGAGGCGTTCCGGGCCGGGCGGGCGGCGATCCTGCGGCAGCTGCTGGAGCTGCCCGCGCTCTACCGCACGCCCGAGGCGCTGGCCCGGTTCGACGCGGCCGCCCGGGCCAACCTCGCGGAGGAACTCAGGAGGCTGGAGGACTGACCTTGCGGCGGCGCAGGCCGGCGGCGGTGAGCCGGGCGACCAGTTCCTTGCTGCCGACCGGCACGGCGCCGAGGGCGACGGCCCGCTCGTACCAGGCGGCCGGGATGTCGTAGTGGTCCCGCTCGAAGCCCTTCGCCGGGGCGCCGAGGAGCGCGGCGAAGGCGTGCAGTTCCTCGTAGCTGACGTCGCTGACCAGGTGGGACCAGAACTTGCCGTGGCCGGGCCAGGTCGGCGGGTCCACCAGGATCACGACAGCTCCCCGACCGGCGCCACCACCACGCCGCGCTTGCCGCAGACCCAGTGCGGATCGGGGCCGAGTTCGGGCTCCACGCTCAGCGCGTGCGGATCGTCCTCGGCGGCGCAGTCGGCGCACAGCGGCCAGCGCCCGTAGGCCTCCAGCAGGGCGTCCTGCACGTCCTGGGCGACCAGCCCGAGGACGAACCCGGTGCCGTCCGGCCACTGCTCCAGCCACCACCGCCGGTGCGTCACCGCGTCCTCCACCAGCGACACCACCGCCGCGTCCGCCACGTCCCGGGCGGTCAGGTCGGCGAGGATCAGCGCACGGGCAGTGTGCAGGGCGGCTTCGATCTCAGAACTGGCCATCCGCCCATTCTCCCGCAGCTCACTTGCCGACCGGGAACCCCTCCGTGCCCAGATCGATCGCGAACGGCGCGGGCAGGGCGACCGGCCGCCCGAACGGCGTGCGGACTCCCCGCTGGTACCGCCCCCGGTCCGGCTCGGAGAGCAACGTGACGGTCGGCCCCTCACCGTCGAACCGGTCGACCTGCAGGAAGAGCGGGACGGGGGCGTGGGCATAGCCCCGGAGCTTTTCGGTACGAACCAGCTCTGCCGTGCCGGGCGAGGCGACCTCGACGGCGATCATCAGGTCGGCGGTGCCCGGAACATCTCCGGCTGTCACCGCAAGTACGGCCAGGTCCGGGACGTAGAGCGCCTCCAGCACCGCGATCTCGACGGCGTACGTCGAATGGGTGCGGACCCCGGCCGGCCGGCCCGCCGACAGTGTCCGACGGACGCGCCTCGACGATCGCGCTGTGCCCAGGTCCTGGCGGAGGTACGAGCCGGATCAATCCGTCGCCGATCTCGGCGCGCCGGCCCTCGGGGACCTCCGTCTCCTGCCGGCTGATCACCCTGTAGTCCCACGGCCAGTCCGTCACGTGAATGCCCTCGTCCGTCGCCGGTGCTCCGCGTACGACGGTAGGAGCACCTCGACCGGCCGGTTCTGGTCACGGCCACCCGGTCGCACGAGCGAGTGATCGGCGCGGGAATGCCGCGAGGGCGGCCTCCCCGTGTGGGGAGACCGCCCTCGCGGACGTTCCGGGCTGCTGATCCTCGGGAGGATCAGAAGTCCATGTCACCGCCCGGCATGCCGCCGCCGGCGGCCGCGGAGGCCTTCTCCGGCTTGTCGGCGATGACGGCCTCGGTGGTGAGGAAGAGCGCCGCGATGGAGGCGGCGTTCTGCAGCGCGGAGCGGGTGACCTTGGCCGGGTCGATGATGCCCGCGGCGATGAGGTCGACGTACTCGTTGCTGGCGGCGTTCAGGCCGTGGCCGGCGGGGAGGTTGCGCACCTTCTCCACCACGACGCCGCCCTCGAGGCCGGCGTTGGTCGCGATCTGCTTGATCGGGGCCTCGAGCGCCACGCGGACGATGTTGGCACCGGTGGCCTCGTCGCCCTCCAGCTCCAGCTTGTCGAAGGCGACACCGGCCTGCAGCAGCGCGACGCCACCACCGGCGACGATGCCCTCCTCGACGGCGGCCTTCGCGTTGCGGACGGCGTCCTCGATGCGGTGCTTGCGCTCCTTGAGCTCGACCTCGGTGGCCGCGCCGGCCTTGATGACGGCCACGCCGCCGGCCAGCTTGGCGAGGCGCTCCTGGAGCTTCTCGCGGTCGTAGTCCGAGTCGCTGTTCTCGATCTCGGCGCGGATCTGGTTCACCCGGCCGGCGACCTGCTCGCTGTCGCCGCCACCGTCGACGATGGTGGTCTCGTCCTTGGTGATGACCACCTTGCGGGCGGTGCCCAGCAGGTCGAGGCCCGCGTTCTCCAGCTTGAGGCCGACCTCCTCGGAGATGACCGTGCCGCCGGTGAGGATGGCGATGTCGCCGAGCATGGCCTTGCGGCGGTCGCCGAAGCCCGGGGCCTTGACGGCGACGGACTTGAAGGTGCCGCGGATCTTGTTCACGACCAGGGTCGACAGGGCCTCGCCCTCGACGTCCTCGGCGATGATGACGAGCGGCTTGCCGCTCTGCATGACCTTCTCGAGCAGCGGGAGGAGGTCCTTGACCGAGGAGATCTTGGAGTTGGCGATGAGGATGTAGGGGTCCTCGAACGAGGTCTCCATCCGCTCCAGGTCGGTGGCGAAGTAGGCGGAGATGTAGCCCTTGTCGAAGCGCATGCCCTCGGTGAGCTCGAGCTCCAGGCCGAAGGTGTTGCTCTCCTCGACGGTGATGACGCCTTCCTTGCCGACCTTGTCCATGGCCTCGGCGATGAGCTCGCCGATCTGGGTGTCGGCGGCCGAGATGGAGGCGGTGGAGGCGATCTGCTCCTTGGTCTCGACGTCCTTGGCCTGGGCCAGCAGCTGGTCGGAGACGGCGGAGACGGCCTTCTCGATGCCGCGCTTCAGGGCCATCGGGTTGGCGCCGGCGGCGACGTTGCGCAGACCCTCGCGGACGAGCGCCTGGGCGAGCACGGTGGCGGTGGTGGTGCCGTCACCCGCGACGTCGTCGGTCTTCTTGGCGACCTCCTTGACGAGCTCCGCGCCGATCTTCTCGTACGGGTCCTCGAGCTCGATCTCCTTGGCGATGGAGACGCCGTCGTTGGTGATCGTGGGGGCGCCCCACTTCTTCTCAAGGACGACGTTGCGACCCTTGGGGCCGAGCGTGACCTTGACGGCGTCGGCAAGCTGGTTCATGCCGCGCTCAAGGCCGCGGCGAGCTTCCTCATCAAAAGCGATGATCTTGGCCATCTGAAGTGGTCCTCCGGGACACGGTCGACTGCTCGGACCAGAGGTGCCCGCGACGGACGGCCCTGTGAGCGGGGGTCCTTTCCCCTACCGCTCGCCGGGGCCTCACCGACCCGGTCCGCTTGTCACTCTCAAGCTGTGAGTGCTAACGCCAATGATTAGCACTCACCGGTGGCGAGTGCAAGCCCGTTCGCCGTGTCCCCGCGGACCGGCCGCACCGGTTCCGGACACGGCGCAGGCCCGTACGACGTGTCGTACGGGCCTGACGCGAAGAAATCGCCGACCAGCTCGTGACGAGCCGAGGGCTCCGCAGGTTTCGAAGCTCAGCCCGCGGCGGCACGAACCATGTCCGCCTGCGGCCCCTTCTGTCCCTGGGAGATCTCGAACTCGACCCGCTGGCCCTCCTCGAGGGTGCGGTAGCCGTCCATCTGGATCGCGCTGTAGTGGACGAACACGTCCGCACCACCGTCGACCGCGATGAAGCCGTAGCCCTTCTCCGCGTTGAACCACTTGACGGTGCCCTGAGCCATTCCGAACTCCCCTTGTGCTGTGCTGGCCATTCACGGGTCCGCAGTCTTTGCGGGCCCAGGTCCGGTGGGCCGGCCCGAGGGAACCCCCCCTGGGCGCAGCCGCGCACGCCGCAGACCACCGGCCGGGGCCCTTCTCGGGCCCGTCGGACGGGTGAATGCGTCGACCGCGGCTGAATGTATCCGGACAGGTGCCCTGTGCAACAGGCCCAACTTCGGGGAAATCGAGGGCCTCGACAAGGGATATGACGGGATGAAAGCCGCAGATCTCGGCATTTCACGCCGGACATAACGGGCAGAAAACGACATGTCGCCGCATGAATTCTGACACTTGCCTGACAGGTTCGCCTGCGTGCCGTCCGTGCCCCGTCTCAGCGGGCGGACGTGCGGGCGATCGGCACCGAATCCTTGCGCACACGATCCGACCGGCCCGGCCGGGATGTGCAATTCCAGGTATTACCGCTGATCAGGACGGGCGGCGCGGAGGGGAGTACGGCCGCCGGTCCGAACTCTACTCCCCGTCAGGCGGTCGAATTGCACCCGGCACGGCGAGAGCCGCCGCCTGGACCGGAAAATAGGGTTCCGGTCCAGGCGGCGGCTCTCCGCGGGAAGGATGCCGGGCTCAGCAGCCGCCGGCCACCGCGGGGATGATCGACACCGTGGCGCCGTCCTTGATCGCGGTCTCCAGGCCCTCGGCGAAGCGGACGTCGTCGTCGTTCACGTAGACGTTCACGAACCGGCGGAGCTTGCCGGCGTCGTCCAGGATGCGCGCGGAGATGCCGGTGTGGTTCTGCTCCAGGTCCGCGACGACGGCGGCCAGGGTGTCGCCCTCGGCGGTGACCTCGGCCGCACCGCCGGTGTAGGTGCGCAGGATGGTCGGGATGCGGACGGTGGCGCTCATGGGGTTGCTCCTTGGCGGAAGGGGTGGGCTGCTCAGGCGAGGCCGGCGGCGCGGAAGGACTCCAGCGTCGGGCGGATGGTGGCGGTCAGTCCGGCGTCGGCGACCGCGTCGAGGGTCTTCAGGCCGTCACCGGTGTTGATGGCGACGGTCTCCTTCGACGGGTCCAGCTGCCCGGTCTCGACCAGCTTCTTGAGGACGCCGACGGTCACGCCGCCCGCGGTCTCCGCGAAGATGCCCTCGGTGCGCGCCAGCAGCTTGATGGCGGCCACCACCTCGGCGTCGGTGACGTCCTCGACCGCGCCGCCGGTGCGGCGGGCGATGTCGAGCACGTACGGTCCGTCGGCAGGGTTGCCGATCGCCAGGGACTTGGCGATGGTGTGCGGCTTGACCGGGCGGATCACGTCGCGGCCGGCCTTGAAGGCGGCGGAGACCGGCGAGCAGCCCTCGGCCTGGGCCCCGAAGATCCGGTACGGCCGGTCCTCGACCAGGCCGAGCTTGATCAGCTCCTGCAGACCCTTGTCGATCTTGGTGAGCTGGGAGCCGGAGGCGATCGGGATCACGATCTGCTCGGGCAGCCGCCAGCCGAGCTGCTCGCAGATCTCGTAGGCCAGCGTCTTGGATCCCTCGCCGTAGTACGGGCGGAGGTTGACGTTGACGAAGCCCCAGCCCTCGCCGGCCGGGTCGCCGATCAGCTCGGAGCAGAAACGGTTCACGTCGTCGTAGTTGCCGTCGATGCCGACCAGGGCGCCACCGTACACGCCGGCCATGACGATCTTGCCCTGCTCCAGGTCGTGCGGGATGAACACGCAGGACTTGAAACCGGCCCGGGCGGCGGCCGCGCCCACCGCGCCGGCCAGGTTGCCGGTGGAGGAGCAGGAGAGCGTGGTGAAGTCGAAGGCGCGGGCGGCCTCGATCGCACAGGCCACCACGCGGTCCTTGAAGGAGTGCGTGGGGTTGCCCGAGTCGTCCTTGACGTGCAGCTGGGCGGTGAAGCCGAGCTCGCGGCCCAGGTTGTCCGCCTTGACCAGCGGGGTCCAGCCCGGGTTGAGGTTCGGCTTGCCGGCCACGTCGGCGGGCACCGGCAGCAGCGGTGCGTAGCGCCAGATGCTGGCCGGGCCGGCCTCGATGCGCTTGCGGAGCTCGTCCGCGTCGTAGCCGCTGTAGTCGTAGGCGATCTCCAGCGGGCCGAAGCACTCCAGGCACGCGAAGCTCGGGCCGAGCGGGAAGCGGGTGCCGCACTCGCGACAGGAAAGGGCTGCGGCCGGACCGAGGTCGACGGTGGCAGCGGGTGCAGGGGTAGCGGTAGCCATGCTGGCGGAGGCCTCTCTCCTCATCTTCCCCGCGGCGCGGTTGCGCCACAGGCCGGAATTGGCACCTGTCCCGCGGGGGGCCTGCGACCGCCGCTGCGAGAAGGTTGCCGGGACGTCGACGGGCCGTTCCCTCAGTCCCTCTGGATGAGCTCTGTGAAGTTGTGTGTTGTCCGCTGCGGCGACCCCGGCGTGCGAAGGCTTCACCGCAGTACGAAGACTGTATCCGAAGGCCCCGGCGCCGAAAGGCGGCGTCCGATCCGCGAGATGGAAGTTACGAGGAGCGAGACCGTGACCGAGCAGCCCCGTCCCGACGTCCTCCCCGAGGTCGCGTCCTGGCTGCGTCGCCGCTCCTGGGCGGCGGCCGACTTCCCGGTGGAGCGGCTGATCGCCGCCAAGCGGGCGGCGGGGAGCGCCGGAACGGTCAGCGTGGTGCTGCCCGCCCTCGACGAGGAACCCACCGTCGGGGAGATCGTCGCCACCGTCCGCAGCGAGTTGATGGAGCGTCATCCGCTGGTCGACGAACTGGTGGTGGTGGACTCCGGCTCGGTCGACCGGACGGCCGAGACCGCCCGGTCGGCGGGCGCCCGAGTGGTGCACCGGGACGACATCCTGCCCCGGCTGCCGGCCGCCCCCGGCAAGGGCGAGGTGCTCTGGCGGTCGCTGCTGGCGACCTCAGGCGCGATCGTCTGCTTCGTCGACGCCGACCTGCGCGAGTTCGACCCGGCCTTCGTCACCGGGATCGTCGGCCCACTGCTCACCGACCCCGCGCTGGAGCTGGTCAAGGCGATGTACGACCGGCCGCTGGAGACCGGGGGCGCGGTGGTGCCGGCCGGCGGCGGGCGGGTCACCGAACTGGTCGCCCGGCCGCTGATCAACCTGCACTGGCCCCAGCTGTCCGGCTTCGTCCAGCCGCTCGGCGGCGAGTACGCGGCCCGCCGCACGCTGCTGGAGCGGCTGCCCTTCCCGACCGGGTACGGGGTGGAGCTCGGCCTGCTGGTGGACGCCCTGGAGGCGGTCGGGCTGGACGCGCTGGCCCAGGTCGACGTCGGCGTCCGGCACCACCGCCACCAGGACGGACAGGCCCTCGGGCGGATGGCCGCCACGATCTACCGGACGGCCCTGGAGCGGCTCGACCGCACCCACCGGCTGAAGGCCGGCGAGGATCTGGTGCACCCGCTGCTCACCCAGTTCAGCCGCGATCCGGGCACCCGGGGCTTCACCGCGCACACCCACGAGGTGACCGCCCTGGAGCGCCCGCCGATGCGCACGGTGCCGGAGTACACCGGGCGCTGAGCGGGCCCGCGGACCCGCGGACCCGCCGAATGGTTTGCCGCACCGATCGCGCGGCAAGCTAGGGGATATGGCCGATCTCGCGTTCGAACGTACGCAGCAGTCTGGCGCCGCCCCCGTCCTGGTGGCCTCGAACCGCGGCCCGGTGTCCTTCAGCAGCGGGGACGACGGCGCGCTCACCCTGAAGAGAGGCGGCGGCGGCCTGGTGTCCGGGCTCTCCGCGATCGACGACCCCTCGGCGGTCTGGGTCTGCGCCGCCCTCGGCGACGCCGACCGGCAGGCCTCCCGGCAGGCCCCGAACGGCCGGCTCGACCTGGCCGGCCACGACGTCGGCGGACAGGCCGTCCGGATGCTGGACATCGAGCCCGGCACCTTCGCCCGCGCCTACAACGGCATCGCCAACTCCACCCTGTGGTTCGTCCACCACCTGCTGTACGACACCCCGGTCACCCCGGTCTTCGACGACCGCTTCCGCCGCGAGTGGGAGTCCTACACCGCGTACAACGCCGCCTTCGCCGAGGCCCTGGCCGCCGAGGCCGCACCGGGCGCCGCCGTGCTGGTGCAGGACTACCACCTCTCGCTCGCCCCGGCGCTGCTCCGCGCGCTCCGCCCGGACCTGCGGATCGGGCACTTCTCGCACACCCCGTGGGCCCCGCCGGAGTACTACCGGCTGCTGCCCGACGACGTCGCCGCCGAGGTGCTCACCGGCATCCTGGGCGCCGACCGGGCCGGCTTCCTCACCGAACGCTGGGCGCTCGCCTTCGCCGACTGCTGCGAGGCCGTGCTCGGGGCCGAGGTGGACCGCGCGGCCCGCACCGTCACCCACGCCGGACGCACCACCCGGCTGGGCGTGCACGGGCTCGGCGCGGACGCCGACTTCCTGCGCGAACGCGCGCACCGGTCGGACGTGGACGCCCGGCTGGCCGCACTGCGCGAGGCGGTGGGCGACCGGAGGACGATCGTCCGGGTCGACCGCACCGAACTCAGCAAGAACATCGTCCGTGGCCTGCTCGCCTACCGGCACCTGCTGCGCAGCCGGCCCGAGTGGCAGGACAAGGTGGTGCACATCGCCTTCGCCTACCCCTCCCGGCACGACCTGCCCGAGTACCGCGAGTACACCGCGGCGGTGCAGCGGATCGCCCGCGAGATCAACGACGAGTTCGCCACGCCCGACTGGCAGCCGCTGATCCTGCACGTCAACGACGACTTCCCGCGGTCGCTGGCGGCCTACCGGCTGGCGGACGTGGCCCTGGTCAACCCGATCCGGGACGGCATGAACCTGGTCGCCAAGGAGATCCCCGTGGTCTCCGACGCGGGCTGCGCCCTGGTGCTCTCCCGGGAGGCCGGCGCCTTCGCCGAACTCGCCGACGACGCGATCACCGTCAACCCGTACGACGTGATCGCCACCGCGGAGGCGCTGCACCGCGGGCTGACCATGCCCGCGGAGGAGCGCACCGACCGCACCAAGCGGCTCGCCGCCGCAGCCACCGCACTGCCCCCGCAGCAGTGGTTCCTCGACCAGCTGAACGCCCTCGGCTGAGAGACGACCCATGAGGAGCACCGGGGGCACCGCGCCGGGGGCACCGCGCCGGGTGCCGCCGGCGCCCCTGGTGTGGTGCCCGTCTCAGGCTTGAGTGCCGAGTTCCTCGGCGAGGGCCGCGAGCAGGTCCATCAGGCCGGCCGGGCCCGGGACGACCAGGTCCGCCCGGTCGGCCAGCTCGCGCACCCGCGCCTCGCCGGTGGTCGGGCCGCTGCACACCAGCAGGCCGGGCAGGCCCTCCGCGCGGCGCTTCTCGACCGCGGCGAAGGCGGCGAGGTCGCCGAGGTCGTCTCCGGCGTAGAGCACCGTGCGGGCGGAGTGCTCGGCGAGGAAGGCCTCCAGTGCACCGCCCTTGTCGACGCCGGGCGGGCGCAGCTCCAGCACGAAGCGGCCGGGCTCGACGACCAGCCCGTGCTCGGCGGCGAACGCGGCCAGCGGGGCGCGCAGCCGGTCCATCGCGGGCTGCGGCTCGGCGGTGCGGCGGGTGTGCACGGCGAGGGCGCGGCCCTTGTCCTCCGTCCAGGTGCCCTCGGGGGCGCCCTCGCGGGTCAGCAGGTCGGGCAGCGCGGTACGGGCGGCGGCGACGCCGGCGGGGGGTTCGGGGGCGGTGAGCTCCCCGGTGTGCGCGTCCCAGCGTTCGGCGCCGTACTGCCCGAGCACGGTCAGGTGCTCCAGTCCGGGGACGCCGTCGAAGCCGCCGTAGGCCACCGCGTCGGCGGCGGGGCGGCCGGTGACCACGGCGACGGCGCCGACCCGGGGCGCCAGCGCGGAGAGCACGGCGGCCGCCCGGGGGTGGGCGCGGGCGGCGGTCGGGTCGGCGACGATCGGTGCCAGCGTGCCGTCGAAGTCGAGGGCCACCACGGCCTCGCCGGGTGCGGCCAGCAGTGCCGCCAGACCGTCCCGCCCGGCGGCCGTGCTCGGAGTGAACTGCTCAGGAATGCCCATGTCCGGGACGGTACCCAGGCTCGGGCGCCGGACACCGTCAGCGTTCGGCGCGCCGCCGCTCGCGGATCCGGCGCAGCCGGTTGACCAGCACCGGGTCGGCGGCCAGCGCCTCGGGATTGTCCAGCAGGGCGTTGAGCAGCTGGTAGTAGCGGGTCGCGGAGATGTCGAGCTCGGCGCGGATCGCCCGTTCCTTGGCGCCGGCCGTGCGCCAGGGCCGGGCCTCCAGGGCGAGCACCGCGCGGTCCCGCTCGGTCAGGGCTGCCATCGTCCACCTCCTCTTACGAGGTGTCATTCTGCCCGCCCGGTGCGACACACTCTGCCCGCCCCGGTGCCGGGTCCGGCCCGGCTAGCGTCGGTCCATGACCTTCGCACTGCACATTCCCGACGCCGAGCTCGAGCCGGAGCCGCTCGACCCCGACCAGATCGTCGCCGGCACGCCCGAGGTGACCGGCAGGGTGCTGTGGTCCTCGCCGGACGGCCGGCAGCTGCGCGGCCTGTGGCAGATCACCCCGGGCACGGTGACCGACACCGAGGCGGACGAGCTGTTCGTGGTGGTGAGCGGCCGGGCCACCATCGAGGTCGAGGGCGGACCCGTCCTGGAGGTGGGTCCGGGCGACGCGGCCGTGCTGCACGCGGGCGACCGCACCACCTGGACGGTGCACGAGACGCTCCGCAAGGCGTACGCGATCACCCTGCCCTGAGCGCGGGCCGAACCGGGCCCGCGGCCCGTCCTCAGCGCCGGCTGCGGCCCGCCTCGGTGGCCGCGGCGGCCTGCAGGGCGGCGAGCGCGTCGTTGCCATCGCGCTTCACCGCGGCGCCGATCTGCTGCTTGACCAGGCCGCTGACCTTGTCCCAGGACGGGTCGCCGTAGGGGTAGAAGTTGGCGGTCGGCAGGGCGTTGAGGAACTCGGTGAGGTCGCGGTGGCGGCCGCTGCCGGTCATCTCGGTGCGGGTCTCCTGGGTGACCGGCAGCAGGTTGTACTGCTCGTCGAAGGCGAGCTGGTTGTCGGTGCGGTAGAGGAAGCCGAGGAACTTCTTGATCTCGGTCCGGTGGCCGTTGGCCTTGAAGGCCATCATCCAGTCGGCGACGCCGAAGGTGGCCGGCTTGACCGTGGCGTCCTTGCGCGGGATCGCCGCCGTGCCGTAGTCGATCTTCGCGGCGGTGGCCTTGGCGACCAGCCCGGGGTGGCCGTTGAGCATCGCGACCTTGCCGGCGGCGAAGTCGTTGAAGACGGTCTTGCGGTCGGTCGCGGCCGGATCGGCGTAGGTGAGGTGCTTCTCGACCAGGTTGGTGCGCAGCCAGGCGAAGGTGGCCCGGTTCTGCGGGGAGTCGAAGGTGTAGTTGCCGGCGTTGTCGGCGAGGCCGCCGCCGCCGCCCATGGCCCAGATCATGGATTCGGCCTGGGCCTCCTCGGGCCCGAGCGGCAGCCCGTACGGGGTGACGCCGGGCACCTTGGCCTTGATCAGCTCGGCGTCGTGGCGGAGCTCGTCCCAGGTGGTGGGCGGGGCGGTGATGCCGGCCTTGGCGAAGACGGCCTTGTTGTAGAAGAAGACCCGGGTCGAGGCGACGAACGGGATGCCGTACTGGCTGCCGAGCACCTGGCCGGCGCGCGAGAACGCGTCGATCATGCCGGCCTGGGTGTCGATGGAGAGGACGTCGGTGGCCGGGTAGAGCCGGTCGGCGGCGACCTGGTCGGCGAAGCCGCCGGTCTGCACGAGGTCCGGGGTGCGGCCGGAGGCGAGCAGGCTCGCGACCCGCTTGTCGATGTCGTTCCAGCTCTGCAGGTCGAGCTCGACCGTGATGCCGGGGTTGGCCTCCTCGAAGCGGCCGATCACGTCGCCCCAGAAGTGCGCCGTGCTGTTGGCCTCGCTGTCGCCGTAGTCGGCGGCGACCAGGCGCAGCGTGACGTCGCCGCCGCCCCCGCCGGAGTCGAGGGTGCCGCACCCGGTGGCGAGGACGAGGACGAGTGCGGGCGCCAGGACGCGACAGACGCGGAGCGGGTTCGTGCGGGTGAGGGTGTTCACGCGGGGACCGCCTTCGGAAGGGGAAGCTGCGCCACCCTCCCAAGCGCCCGCGCATGTGGTCCAGACCGGTTCGCGCGGTAGTTATCGAAGTGTCAGATGTCGTTGCACCGGCTGCAATCGGAACGGGACGAATCCGGACAGTCCGCCTGCACGTTCAGACGGTGACCACCTGCACGCCGGCCTCCGTGAACGCCCGTGTCAGCTCCTGGTCGGCGCCGGAGTCGGTGACCAGGGTGTCGATCCCGTCCAGGCCGCAGATCCGGGCGAAGGCGCGGCGGCCCAGCTTGGAGGAGTCGGCGGCGACCACGACCCGGCGGGCGCGCTCGGCGAGCAGCCGGTTCACCCCGGCCTCGCCCTCGTGGTGGGCGGTCGCACCGTGCTCGACGTCGATCGCGTCGACGCCCAGCACCGTGACGTCCAGGGCGAGTTCGGCGAGCATCAGGCCGGCCAGCGGGCCGATCAGCTCGTAGGACTGCGGGCGGGCGACGCCGCCGGTGACCACGATCTTCACCTGCGGGCGGACGGTCAGCTCGTTGGCGATGTTGAGGGCGTTGGTGACCACGGTGAGGCCCTGCCCGGCGCCGCCCTCCAAGGACTCGGTGAGCTCGGGCCGGACGGCGAGCGCCCGGGCGACCTCGGTGGTGGTGGTGCCGCCGTTGAGGCCGACCACCTCGCCGGGGGCGACCAGGCCCGCGACCGCGGCGCCGATCCGCTGCTTGGCGTCGGCGTGCCGGGCGGTCTTGTAGCGCAGCGGCAGGTCGTAGGAGACGTGGTGGGCGACGGCGCCGCCACGGGTGCGGGTGACCATCTGCTGGCGGGCCAGCTGGTCGAGGTCGCGGCGGATGGTCGCGGCGGAGACCTGGAGGGCCTCGGCGGCCTCCTCGACCTCCAGCCGCCCGTGCTCGGCCAGCAGTTCCAGCAGTGCGTTCCACCGCTCGTACCTGGACACCGTGCGCCGCCCTCCCGACCGGATCCGACCGCTGCGCGCACCTGCGCGAAGCCTGCACAGCTTTGCACACCGGCGGCGGCGCGCCGGGTCGACGGCCGGTTTCCGACCCCGAACCGCGCGCACCGTTGCGCATTGCTGCGCGAAAGAGCTATAAATCAATCATCTTCACGCAGTTCCGTCCGTTCCGGTGCATCAGCCCGAGGAGCCGCTCCATGCCCCAGCCATCCCTCACCGCCGAGGAGCTGGCCACCCAGCCCGCCGACTGGCGCACGGCGGCGACCCTGGCCGCCGAGTCGTCCGCCGCCCTGCCGCAGCGCGGGGAGCGGGTGGCCGTGGTCGGCTGCGGAACGTCCTGGTTCATGGCCCAGGCCTACGCCGCACTGCGGGAGGCCGGCGGCCACGGCGAGACGGACGCCTTCGCCGCCTCCGAGTTCCCGCACGCCCGCAGCTACGACCGGGTGCTGGCGATCACCCGCTCCGGCACCACCACCGAGGTGCTGGACCTGCTGCGACAGGCGAAGGCGCCGACCACCGCGGTCACCGCGGACACCTCGCAGCCGGTCACCGCGCTCGCCGGGTCCGTCGTCGACCTCGGCTTCGCGGACGAGCGCTCCGTGGTGCAGACCCGCTTCGCGACCACGGCGCTGGCGCTGCTCCGGGCCCACCTGGAGACCGAGGACGCGCTGCCGCCCGGGGTCCGCACGGTGGCCCGCGCCGCCGAGGACGCGCACGCCGTGATCGAGGACGCGCTGCCGCCCGGGCTGGTCGGGTGCGAGCAGTTCTCCTTCCTCGGCACCGGCTGGACGGCGGGCCTGGCCCAGGAGGCTGCGCTCAAGATGCGCGAGGCCTCGCTCTCCTGGACGGAGGCCTACCCGGCGATGGAGTACCGGCACGGGCCGATCAGCATCGCCGCACCCGGCCGCGCGGTGGTCGCCTTCGGCGCCCTGCCGGAGGGCCTGGCCGCCCAGGTCGGCGCCACCGGCGCGCTGCTGCTGGCCGGCTCCGGACCGGACGGCGTCGACCCGATGGCCGACCTCGTCCGGGTGCAGCGCCTCGCCCTGGCGGTCGCCGCGGCCCGCGGGCTGGATCCCGACCGGCCGAGGAACCTGACCCGGTCGGTGGTACTGGCCCCGGACGGGGCATGAGAAGGGTGGCGGGCCGGGAAGGAGCAAACCTCTCAGCTGCGGCGCAATGGCGACAAACGTCACCGTCATGGACCAGACCAATCACGCAACTGGACTAGACCTCTCGGACCGGCTCAAGGGAGACTGTCCCCCGTGAAGCACGTCATCGCACTCGATGTGGGCGGCACCGGCATGAAAGCCGCGCTGCTCGCCCAGGACGGCTCAGTGCTGCTCGAAGCACGGAGGCCGACCGGGCGGGAGCACGGCACGGACGCCGTCGTCACCGCCATCCTCGACTTCGCCGCCGAACTGGCGGACGAGGGCCGCACCCGTCTCGGGAGCGCTCCCGTCGCCGCCGGAGTCGCGGTGCCGGGGACGATCGACGAGAAGAACGGGATCGCGGTCTTCTCCGCCAACCTCGGCTGGCGCGACCTGCCGCTGCGCAAGCTCCTCGGCGAGCGCCTCGGCGGCCTGCCGGTCGCCCTCGGCCACGACGTCCGCACCGGCGGGCTGGCCGAGGGACGGATCGGCGCCGGCCGCGGCGTGAACCGCTTCCTGTTCGTCGCGCTGGGCACCGGCATCGCCGGCGCCATCGGCATCGACGGCCGGATCGAGGCGGGCGCGCACGGCTACGGCGGCGAGATCGGCCACGTGGTGGTCCGCCCCGGCGGACCGGCCTGCGGCTGCGGCGCCCGCGGCTGCCTGGAGACCCTGGCCTCGGCCTCCGCGGTCTCCCGGGCCTGGGCCGACGCCTGCGGCGACCCGGACGCGGACGCGGCGGCCTGCGCGGCCGCGGTCGAGGCCGGCGACCCGCGCGCGGCGGAGGTCTGGCGGACGGCCGTGGACGCCCTCGCGGACGGCATCGTGCTGGCGCAGAGCCTGCTCGACCCGTCCACGGTGATCGTCGGCGGCGGGCTGGCCGAGGCCGGCGACACGCTCTTCACACCGCTGCGTACGGCGGTCTCCGAGCGGCTGACCTTCCAGATGCCCCCCGTGGTCGTCCCGGCCGAGCTCAGAGACACCGCCGCTTCCCTGGGAGCGGGTCTGCTCGCCTGGGACCTGCTCTCCACGGAGGTGACCGCGTGACCGCGGACCGCATTGCCCTGGCTGGCGCCCGACTCGTCCTCCCCGGCGGCGTCGTCGAGAACGGCCGGATCACCGTCGAGGGCCCGCGCATCGCGGCCCTGGGCGGCGAGCCGGACCTCGCCGACGTCGACCTCACCGGGTACACGGTCGTCCCCGGCTTCGTCGACCTGCACGTGCACGGCGGCGGCGGCGCCTCGTACGCCGCCGGCGACGCCGAGCAGGCGCTCGTCGCGGCACGCACCCACCAGGCGCACGGCACCACCACCACGGTCGCCTCGACCGTCACCGGCGAGATCGACGAGGTCTGCCGGCAGGCGGCCGTCCTCTCCGAGCTGGTCGAGGACGGCGTGCTGGCCGGCGTGCACTTCGAGGGCCCGTTCATCTCACCGGGCCGCTGCGGCGCGCACGACCCGGCGCTGCTGCGCGACCCGGACCCGGCGGTCGTGCGCAAGGTGGTGGACGCCGCCCGCGGCACCGCCCGGATGGTCACCCTCGCCCCGGAACTGCCCGGCGGCCTGGAGTCGGTGCGGATGCTCGCCGACCTCGGGGTGATCGCGGCGGTCGGCCACACCGACTCCGACTACGCGAAGACCCTGGAGGCCATCGAGGCCGGCGCGAGCGTCGCCACCCACCTCTTCAACGCGATGCCCGCCATCGGCCACCGCGCCCCCGGCCCGATCGTCGCCCTCCTGGAGGACGAGCGGGTCACCGTCGAGCTGATCAACGACGGCGTCCACCTGCACCCCTCGGTGCTGGACCTCGCCTACGGCACCGCCGGCTCCGGCCGGGTCGCGCTGATCACCGACGCGATGGGCGCGGCCGGCATGGGCGACGGCCTCTACCCGCTCGGGCCGCTGGAGGTCCGGGTGGAGAACGGCGTCGCACGGCTGGTCGAGGGCGGCTCCATCGCCGGCTCCACCCTCACCCTCGACGTGGCGTTCCGGCGCTCCGTCACCGTCAACGGCCTGAGCCTCGGCCAGGCCGTCGAGTCCCTGTCCACCGTTCCGGCCCGGCTGCTCGGCCTGGCGGACTCGGTCGGGTCGCTGGAGGCGGGCAAGTACGCCGACCTCGTCGTCCTCGACTCGCTCACGTACGACCTCGTCGCGGTGATGCGCCGCGGCGAGTGGATCACCGGCGCGGACCGCCTCGCCAGGACCGTCTCCGCGGTCTGATCCCCCGTCCCACCGGGGGTGAGTGGCGGCACTGCGTCCCGTCACTCATCCCCTGGGGGACACCCATGCCCATTGCCACCACCGCCGACCTGCTCGCCCAGGCGGCGGCCGAACGCCGCGGCCTGCCCGCCTTCAACGTGATCACCCTGGAGCACGCCGAGGCCGTCGCCTCCGGCGCCGAACGGGCCGGTACCGCCGCGGTGCTGCAGATCAGTCAGAACGCCGTCCGCCACCACGGAGGCCGGGTGCTGCCGCTGGCCCGCGCCTGCGCGGAGATCGCCGCCGCCGCGAAGGTGCCGCTCTCGCTCCACCTCGACCACGTCGAGGACCTCGACCTGCTGCACGCCGCACCCGCGGCCGGCTTCTCCTCCGCGATGTACGACGCCTCCCGGCTCCCGCACGACGACAACGTCAAGTCGACCGCGCAGGCCGCCTCCTGGGCGCACCGGCACGGGCTGCACCTGGAGGCCGAGCTCGGCCGGATCGGCGGCAAGGAGGGCGAGCCGCCGCTCTCCCCGCACGACCCGGGCGCCCGGACCGACCCGGCGGAGGCCGCCCGCTACGTGGAGGACACCGGGGTGGACGCGCTGGCCGTCGCGGTCGGCAGCTCGCACGCCATGACCACCCGGACCGCCGCCCTGGACCACGTACTGATCGGCCGCCTCGCCGCGGCCGTCCCCGTGCCGCTGGTGCTGCACGGCAGCTCCGGGGTGCCCGACGGCGAACTGTCCGCGGGAATCGCCGCCGGCCTGGTGAAGATCAACATCGGCACGGCGCTCAACCTCGCCTTCACCGGGGCGGTGCGCGAGCACCTCGCCGGGGACGACCGGGTCACCGACCCGCGCCGCTACCTCGCCGACGGGCGCGCGGCGGCGGCCGCCGCGGTCGCCCGCCTCGCCGCCGTCGTCAGCTCTTCGGGTAGTCGCTGACCGACATGTCGGTCAGCGCGACCTGGTCGAGCAGGATGCTGCCGCTGCCGGCCGGGAGGGTCACCGTCAGGGTGTTCGTCCCGGCCACCAGCTGCGGCCATATGTTCGTGCTGTACCAGGCGCGGTCCGCGTCCGAGTTGCCCTTCGAGTAGTTCTTGAAGGTCACTCCGCCGGGGTGGTCCTTGCCGTTGACGGTGACCTGCGCGGGCGTGTCCGCGCCGGTGTTGTTGAAGTGCAGCCAGAACTTGGTCTGACCGGCCTGCTGCGCGACCACCGTCCAGGTCACCGTCGACCCGCCCTGCAGCGTCAGGTAGCTGCCGTCGGCGGAGATCGCGCCCTTCACGCTGCTCGCCGCCGGGGCGTTCTGGGCCTGCAGCTTGGACGCGTCGGCGACCGGCTTGGTGTCCGCCGTCGGGCTCGCCGACGCCGTGGGCGAGGCCGGCGCGCCGGTCGAGGCCGGCGCGGAGGCCCCGGTCGGGTTCGGCGCGGCCTTGTCCTTCTTGCCCGGGTCGCCGGTGGAGAGCGCGATGCCCACACCGACCGCAACCGCGGCGATCACCGCCACCGCGCCGACCACCGCGCCCTTGCCGCGGCCCGAGCCCTGCCGCTCCTCGCCCGGCTGCGGGCGGGAATGCTCGGCGTACCGGCTCTGCTGCGGCGGCAGCGGCGTGGTCTGCGAGGACTGGCCGTACGGCTGCTGCGGCGGGTAGGGCTGCTGCGGCCGTGCGGCGGCCTGCTGGCCGTACTGCGCGCGGCCGACCTCCATCGGGCGGCTGTACGAGCTGCGCGGCTGGGCGGGCGCGGCGGAGCCGTCGGCCGGGCGGTAGAGGTAGGCGAAGGGGTCGTCGTCGCCCGCGCCCTCGGGCGCGCCGTTGCTGCCGTCCGTGGTCACGGTGCTCACTCCCCGGGCAGATGATGGACGCTCGTACCAGCGGCACCCTACCTGCAGGGGCCGACCGCGGGGAAAGCCGATCAACGCCCCGGCTACCCGGCTCGACGGTGGGAACGCTCCCCCCGCGTTCCCCTCACCGAACCTCCACGCGCCCGCTTCTCGTCGTACATCCGCTCGTCGGCGGCGTGCAGCACCTCTTCGATCGACATGCCGCAACCCGCCCAGCCGATGCCGAGGCTGACGCCGACCCGCATCGCCCGGTTGTCGATCCGCATCGGCGGGATGATCGCGTTCCGCAGCCGGCCGGCGAGGTCCTTCGCCTCCTCGCGGCCGATGCCGTCGGCGAGCACGACGAACTCGTCGCCGCCGAGCCGGGCGACGGTGTCGCCCTCGCGGACGGCCTGCTGCAGTCGGCGGGCCACCTCGATCAGCACCGCGTCGCCCGCGTTGTGGCCGAACCGGTCGTTGATGGACTTGAAGCCGTCCAGGTCGCAGAAGAGCACCGCCAGGCCCTTGTCCGGCGCACCCGCCGCCCGGTGCGCCCCGGCCCCGTGCCCGCCGCTCCAGGGCTCCGGGCCGTCCGGCTGCTCCGCGGGCACGACGGTGTGCACGTGGGCCGGGTCGTGGTCGAAGCGGCTGAGCACCTCGCCCGCGGCGAAGGCCTCCAGGTCGCGGTCGAAGGCCGGGTCGGAGGTGCCGTAGCCGTGCGCCAGCGCGGTCGGGCCGCCCGGGCCGTCGAAGGCGGTGTGCGCACTGTAGGAGAACTCGGGGTGGGCGAAGGCCGGACCGTGCTCGGCGGCCGCGGCGGGCGGCAGGCCGCACAGCCGCCGGCCGAGCCGGGTGCGCAGCTCGGAACCGTTCGGCAGGCCGGTCAGCGCGTCGTGGCTGGCCCGGTGCGCCAGCTGCAGCTCGTGGCGCTTGCGGTCCTCGATGTCCTCGACGTGGGTGAGCAGGAAGCTCGGACCCTCACCGGCGTCCGCCACCACCGAGTTGCGCAGGCAGACCCACTGGTAGCCGCCGTCCCGGCGGGAGAGCCGCAGCTCGGCCCGGCCGCCCTCGGCGCTGGTGCGCTGCAGCAGGGCGAGGTCCTCCGGGTGGACGAGGTCGGCGAAGCTCTGCCGGCGCAGCGTCGCCCGGGGGCGGCCGAGCAGCCGGCACAACGCGTCGTTGACCCGGGTGAGCTGGCCCCGGGCGGCGCCGTGCAGCTCGGTGATGGCCATGCCGCTGGGCGCGTACTCGAAGGCCTGACGGAAGCTCTCCTCGCTGGCCCGCAGCGCCTGCTGCTCCTTCTCCAGGCGCGCGAGCGCGCGCTGCATCTCGGCGCGCAGCCGGGCGTTGCCGATTGCGATGGAGGCCTGCAGGGAGAACATCTCCAGGGCCTCGCGGGTCCATGCCCCGGGCCGTTTGCCGCTGCGCGGCCGGTCGACCGAGAGCACCCCGAGCAGGTCGCCGCCGGCGCTGTACATCGGCGCGAACAGGAAGTCGCGGGGGTGCCAGTCGTTGGCGTAGACCGGCAGCGGGCCGTCGCCCGTCCAGGTCGGCACGTCGGTGCCGATCGCCCAGCCGCGGTCGTACGGCAGGAAGCGCAGCGTGCCCCAGTGGTCGCTGACGCTGAGCATGCGGTCCCAGGACTCGCGCGAGCCGACCTGGCCGAGCAGCACCGCCGGGCCGGCCACCCCGCTCTCCTCGACCTCCCAGACCGCCGCCACCACCAGGTCGCCGTCGGGCCGGACGAGGCTCACCGCGGCCGCGTCGAACCCGAGCCCGTGCACGGCGCCCTCCACCACGGCCTGCAGGGTGCCGGCCAGGCTGCGGGCAGCGTTGAGGTCCGCCACGACCCGGTGCAAGGTGCGGAGGGTCGCGAGGCGGACGTAGGGCTCCGACTCGGCTTCCATGCGGGGGCTCCCCGGCTGCTTCGGATTGGCGGTGATGGTTATCGTCCGATTGCCAGAAGAACTGAATCACAGCGAGCACAGCGATAGGCACGCTCGGTCAGCAATAGGCCATCACTTGTGACTCAAATCACACCATCTGCCCGTGCCCACTCCGCTTCGAGCAGCCGCAAACCGCCACGAACCCGGACATCGGACCACGTCAGGACCGCCCGCACCGGCCCGCAGTCCTACGACCAGGGCCCGATTCCGCTCTGCGCGGGCGCGGACTACCGTGCGGTACGTGCACACCTCCTCGCAACCCTCGCCCATCCGTACGGCCGGCCCCGACGAGTTCCGGGCCGCCCTCTCGCAGCTCGCCTCGGGCGTCGCCCTGGTGACCGCCAACGACCCCGAGGACGGCGAGGACGCGGGCATGACGGCGACCTCGTTCCTGTCGGTGTCGCTGGAGCCGCCGCTGGTGCTGATCTCGGTCCGCGAGGACTCCCGGATGGACGACGTGCTCACCCGCGCCGAGACCTGGGCGGTCTCCCTGCTCGCGGAGGAGCAGCGCACCGCCGCCTCCCGGTTCGCCATGAAGGGCCGGCTCAGCGACCGGCTGCTCTTCGCCGACACCCCGCACCGCCGCGGGGAGCACAGCGGCGCCCCGTTGATCGAGGGCGCCCTGGCGACCGTCGAGTGCCGCACCGAGCAGCGGGTGGCCGCGGGCGACCACGTCCTGGTGATCGGCCGGGTGCTGGAGGCCCGGGTGGAGCAGCCCGGCGCCAAGCCGCTGCTGTACTTCCGCGGCGACTACCGCCGGCTCGGCTGACCCGGCGCCGCGGCGGGCCCGACGCGGCGTCAGTCCGCGGGGCGGATCCGGGACCTGCCCTGCTTCAGCTGCGCACGGTGACGCTTGTTCTCCAGCCGGCGCTCGACCATGCCGCGGGTGGGCCGGGTCGCCCGGCGCGCCTTCGGCGGCGGAGCGGTGGCCTCGCCGAGCAGGGCGGCCAGCCGCGCCGCGGCGGTCTCCCGGTTGCGCCACTGCGACCGGTGCTCGGAGGCCCGGACGACCAGCACCCGGCCGTCCACCAGGCGGTGGGCGAGACGCTCCAGGGCGCGCTCCTTCCACACCGGGGGCAGCGCGGCCGACGCCGCCAGGTCGTAGCGCAGCTCGACCTGGGTGTCGGAGGTGTTGACGTGCTGGCCGCCGGGGCCGGAGGAACGCGAGAATCGCCAGACGAGCTCGGCGTCGGGGACGACCACCGACCCCCGTACGCGGATGGGCTCGGACATACGTCCATCATCCCGCCCCACCGGCCCGCGGTCACGCGGTTAACCGCACGGAGGCCAGCACCTGGGGGACAGCGCACCGGGTGCCCCACGCGCCCCGGGGGTGCCTCCCGTTCCTGCGAGAATGAGGCGGTGATCGAGCTCGGGTACTCCCTGTCCAACCGCTTCCCCGACCCGCCGCAGACCGACTACCGGGAGGCCCCCGTGCGGAGCCTGCGGTACGACCTGTTCTGCGGCGACGTCTACCTGGAGGCGGACGGCGAGGCCGTCGAGACCCGGTGGGGCTGGGTGCCGGTGCTGGACTTCGCCTGGGCGCTGTGCGACATCGCCGAGCAACTGGACCGGGACCCGCAGGGCAGCCGCGCCGCCGCCGTGCAGACCGCCGACCTCGACTTCACCCAGAACACCGAATTGCTCCGGTTCGCCCGCCGCTTCGGCTGGGTGGAGATCACCGCGACCTGGCTGCGGGACGCCGAGCCGCTGGTGGTCCGCCACGCGGATCTCCGCCGCGAGGCCCGCGACTTCCTGCAGGACGTCCTCGCCGATCTGACGGACCTGCACGAGGGCCTGGCCGACAATCCGAACATCTGGTCGGTGCAGGGCCGCTTCCCCCGGATCTGACCGGCGCCCCGCCGGCCCCGCGCGCCCGCGGCACGCCGCCGCACGACGGTTCGTACGAGAAATTCGGCCAGGCCTGGAACCATGGCCCCCGCGAGCAGCGTTCTTCCGAACAAAAGCGACCGAAGGGACACACACACCATGCCCGTGAGCCTCTCCAAGGGTGGCAACGTCTCGCTGACCAAGGAGGCCCCCGGCCTGGCCGCCATCACCGTCGGCCTCGGCTGGGACGTCCGCACCACGACCGGTGCGGAGTTCGACCTCGACGCCAGCGCGATCGTGCTGAACAACGACGGCAAGGTGTACTCCGACCGTCACTTCGTCTTCTTCAACAACACCGCCACCCCGGACAACACGGTCGTCCACACCGGTGACAACCGGACGGGCGAGGGTGCCGGCGACGACGAGCAGATCAACGTCAACCTGGCCGCGCTGCCGGCCGACGTCACCCGGATCACCTTCCCGGTCTCGATCTACGACGCGGTCAGCCGCGGCCAGAGCTTCGGCCAGGTCCGCAACGCCTACATCCGCGTCCTCAACCAGGCCGGCGGCGCCGAGATCGCCCGCTACGACCTGTCCGAGGACGCCGCCACCGAGACCGCCATGATCTTCGGCGAGCTCTACCGCAACGGTGCCGAGTGGAAGTTCCGCGCCATCGGCCAGGGCTACGCCTCGGGCCTGGTCGGTATCGCGCAGGACTTCGGCGTCAACGTCTGACGCATCGGCGAACCGCCGGTCCGTCAACCTCCGGCGCGCCACGAACGGGCGATGCCCGGGAATCCCAGTGGGTTCCCGGGCATCGCCCGTTTCCGTGGCGGCGGCCGCCGTCAGGAGCGCCCCGCGCGCAGCTCGGGGAGCTGCAGCATCTCGGTGTCCTCGTGCGGCGTCAGGTCGACCACCTCGGGGCGGCCGTGCTCTGCGCCGGTCTCCGGAGCGGGCTGTGCCGGCGTCTGCTCGGCCGGCAGGGCCTGCTGGGCGGGGGCCGAGTAGCGGACGCTCTCGGCCAGGGCCTCGTCGCCGACCACGTCGGCCAGGTCGCCGACGGCGGGCGCCGGGGCGGCGGCCCGCAGCGCCGCCGCGGTGGCGGGCCGGCCGAAGAAGCTGAATCCGGCCCCGCGGCCGGCCGCCCGGACGCGAGCGGCGGGGACGACGGTGCCCCC
>NZ_JAHTIK010000001.1:3846933-3848488 GCF_025655475.1 Kitasatospora sp. DSM 101779
GTGCCCGCGCGGGGACGCAGGGCGGGCGGCGCCGTGAGCGGGCGGCCCGCGGCCGGTTCCACGGCCGGCGCCGGGGCCTGTACAGGGGCCGGCGGGGCGGTCTCCTGCGCCTGCAGCGGGCGGGTGACGGGCACCGGCTCCGGCATCCGCGGACGGAGCTCCAGCTGGGCCCGCGCCTCGCCCTCGCGGCGGCGCGCCTCCGCCTCGTCGCCGAGGCGCTCCAGGTGCCGCAGTGCGGCGGCGGCCCGCACGTAGGCGGCCGGGCTGGCCGGGTGCTTGGGGCGGGCGGCCTCCAGGGCGCGCTTGGCCGCCTCGGCCTCGCGCATCGTCTGCTCGGCGACCGCGACTGCGCGCTCGCGCAGCAGCCGGGCGATCTCGGTCTCGGCCTTGGCGAGCCGGGACTTCTCCGCGGTGAGCCGCCGGCCGAAGCGGGTGGCCCGCTCCTCGGCGACCTCGGCCGCGTACTCGGCCTCGGCGAGCTGCTCCTCGAAGCGCTCCTCCAGCCGCAGCCGCCTGGTCGCGGCGAGTTGCAGGGCGGCCCGGGCCGCACGGTCGCGCTGGCGCAGCAGGAGGCCCAGCCCGACGGCCGCGACCACGGCGGCGACGCCGACCGAACGCGCCACCACCGGATCCGGTGTGGCCACCAGGGCGGCCACGGCGGCGAGCACGAGCACACCGACGGCGACAGGTGGCGCGTAGCGGCCGAGGACGGAGGAATGACGGTGGCGTCCACGAGACATGCCAAGAAACTAGCGTGCGAATCGGGGCGCTGTCAGCCTCGCCACTCATTCGGCTCTTGACAGCCCGTCGGAAATACTCGGCGCTTCGCGCTCGTCACGGGCCGTTACCATGACGGGCGTCCGTCCGACCGTAGAGCGAGGCGCCCGTGTCCCCCGGCTTCCGTGTGCACCCCGGCGAGTTGATTGCGGCCGGGCAGGCCGCCCGGCTCACCGCGGAGCGGCTGCGCGCCGACGCCCGCGCTGTGCTCGGTCCGGCCGACGCGGCGGCGGCGGCGCTGCCCGGCTGGCGGACGGCCGCCGCGCTGCGGGACTGCGCCGACGCGTGGCACCGGCTGTTCGAGCGGCTGGCGGACGACCTCGGCACGATCGGCGCCGACCTGGTGCGCACGGCCGACGGCTACACCGCCGCCGACGAGTCCGTCCGCCGCAGCCTGACCTCGGCGGGCTGAGGTGGACGCCGCTGCGCTGGGCGCCGCCCGTCCGGCCGAACTGCCCGCCGCCGCAGCCGGGTACGGCGCCCTGGCCGCCGCGCTGGAGGGGCACCACGAGGCGTGGGCCCGGCAGACCGCGGGCCGGGTGCACGGCTCCGGCTGGCAGGGCCGGGCCGCCGAACTGGCGGGCGCGGCGGTCGACCGGGCCACCGGTCGACTGCAGGCGGCCTGGGTGGAGCTGACGCTCGTCCAGGAGACGCTGCGTCAGGCCGCCGAGGCCTTCCGGGTCGCTCAGGCGGCACTGCCCGGCGATCCGGTTGGTGCGGTCGCGGCGGCGGAGCGGGCGGACACCGCGGCCGCCGAGCGGCTGGCGGCGCTGGCCGC
>NZ_JAHTIK010000001.1:3848741-3876629 GCF_025655475.1 Kitasatospora sp. DSM 101779
CCCGCGGGAGCCGTTGAACGCCGCGCTGCGGGCACTGCTGCCGCCGCCCGGGGCCGGTCCCGCGCAGGTCGCCGCCTGGTGGCGCGGCCTGACGCCGGGCGCCCGGGCGGCCCTGACGGAGGGTCGGCCGGATCTGGTCGGCGCCCTGGACGGCCTGCCCGCCCGCGACCGGGACCGCGCCAACCGGCTGCAGCTGGCCCGTCTGCTGGAGCATCCGGACGTGCTGCCCGGCCCGCTGCGGGACGGCCTGCGGGCGGTCGCCGCCCGGCTGGCCGGAGGCGATCCGGCCGGCAGCGACCTGCTGCTGCTCGCACTCCGCGCGGAGGGCCAGGGCCGGGCGGTGCTCAGCTACGGCGACCCGGACACCGCGGACGACGTGGCGGTGTACGTGCCGGGCTTCGGCACCGAGCTGGCCGCCGCGGGCCGCGGGGACGCCGATCGGGCGGAGCGGATCCGCACCGCCGCGGCCGGCTGCGGGGGCGGTCGGACGACGGCCTCGATGGTGTGGCTGGGCTACGACGCCCCGCCGAACGAGGGTCTGAGCCTGCGTTCCGCGCAGGTCGCGGGCGACGCCCGGGCGAAGGCCGGCGCGGCCGACCTGAACGGATTCCTGGCCGGGCTGCGGGCCGCCCGGCCGGGCGAGCCGGCGCACGTCACGGCGGTCGGGCACAGCTACGGCTCGCTGGTCGTCGGGCTGGCCGCCCGGCAGGACGGCGCCGGGATGGACGACGTGGTGCTGGTGGGCAGCCCGGGCGCCGGGGTGGACCGGGCGGACCGGTTGAAGGTGGGTGCCGACCACGTGTACGTGGGCGTGGCCGAGCACGACCCGGTCGGCCGGCTGCCGGCCGGTGCCGGGGTGGCCGGCGGGATGCTGCTGGGCGGCCCGGCCGCCGCGGTGATCGGGCAGGCGGCCGGCCCGGACGAGCTGTGGTTCGGCCGGGATCCGGCGGACGCCGGGTTCGGTGCGCACCGCTTCGAGGTGGCGCCGGGCGATCCCGGGCATCCCTTCGACAGCCACTCCGCCTACTTCGACGCTGCCCCGGACGGGCCGTCCGCCTCGTTGGCGAACATCGGCCGGGTGGTCGCCGGGCGGGGCGCGGAGACCACCGCGGTGCCGCCGCGCTGAACCCCTCGGAGGCCCGGCTCGGTGCGGAGGTCCGGGCGTCAGCGCGGGGAGGGCTCGGCCGGGTGTCCCTGGCCGTTGTGGTCCTCGGGCAGCCTGAGGATGTGCTGCAGCCAGAGCGCGGCGGCCATCACGGCGGCACCGGCGAGCACCGCGAAGCCTGCGGTGACCGCCTGCGACTTGCGGGCGGCGATGTCGAGCTGCTCCAGCAGGTAGACCCCGGTGCCGGCGTAGATGCCGGTGACCACCGCGGAGACCAGCGCGCTGGCCTGGGCGAGCACCAGGGCCCGGGCGGCGTGCAGCGGGTCCACCCCCTTGGCGTCCGGCTGCCGGTCGCGGACCGCCTTCAGTCGGGACCGCAGCGAGATCGCGGTGGCGAGCAGCACCACGGCGACCGCCGCGAGTACCAGGGGTGCCGCGGCCGGCACGCCGGGCAGGCTGCCGAGCGACCCCCAGAGTTTGGCCCCGGACCAGGACAGCACCCCCGCCACGGCGGTGATGCCGAGCAGCAGGCGCAGACGGAGCGGCTTCACGCGGACGATGTCCTTCCCGGTGGAGGCGACGGACTGCTGTCCCTGACGGACCGTCGCGGTGCGGCGGTGCGAGCCCACCGTACCGGGCCGTCCGGCGGTCCTATTCCGGCAGGCGCAGCTGCAGGTCGGCGCGGCGGCGGACGCCCTGGGCGTCCTCGCCGCCGAGTTCCTTGAGCAGGTCGGCGACGGGGCCGCGGCCGGGCACCTCGGCGGCCGGGTCGGCGTCCAGCCAGGGGGCGAGCACGAAGGCGCGTTCGTGGGCGCGCGGGTGCGGCAGCAGCAGGTGGGGGTCGTCACTGAGGACGCCCTCCACGGCGAGGATGTCGACGTCGAGGGTGCGCGGGCCCCAGCGGACCTCGCGGACCCGCCCGAAGGCGTCCTCGACGGCGTTGCCGCGCTCCAGCAGGGACCGGGCGGGCAGCGTGGTGCGCACCAGCACCACGGCGTTGAAGTAGGACGGCTGGTCGGCGGGGCCACCGACGGCGTCCGTCTCGAACACGCCGGACACCGCGGTGACCTTGATGCCGGGAGTGTCGGCGAGGGCGTCGACGGCGCCCTGGAGGGTCTCCAGGCGGTTGCCGAGGTTGGCGCCGAGGGCGATCGCGGCGTGGCGGACGGTCTGCAGGGTGGAGTCGGCACTGTCCACCCGGCGCTCCAGGTCGAACGTGGTCGGCGAGGCGGTCGGGTCGCTGGTGCTCATCGGGTTCCCTCTGCGGCTCGGGGGCGGGGCAGCCGGCAGGTCATGCGCGGCCCCGGTGAATGGTGACGGTGACGTCGTCGAACGGGACGGTGATCGGGGCGTCCGGCTTGTGCACGGTGACCTCGACCTCCTGGACGGGCTCGTGCTTGAGGCACTGGTCGGCGATGCGCTGGGCGAGCGTCTCGATCAGGTCGACGGGGTCGCCGGCGATCACCGCGGTGACCTCCTCGGCGATGACGCCGTAGTGGGCGGTCTTGGTGAGGTCGTCGCCCGCCGCGGCCGGCCGGGTGTCCAGGAAGAGCACGAGGTCGACGACGAAGGTCTGGCCCTCGATGCGCTCCCGTTCGAAGACGCCGTGGTGGCCGCGGGCACGCAGGCCCCGCAGGGTGACGCGGTCCAGCAAACGAATCACTGCTCCCAGGAAGACGGCCCCGACCGAGGACAGGGCGAAGGCGGGCACCGTCGCCCGCCGTCCCTCGAATCTACCTCCGGGTGCCCGCGGTCCAGACCGTCTACCCGGCAGGGCCGGGCGCCACGCGCGCCGGATCGGCGATTGACGTGAACGTTTCGTGCCGCTCCGGCGACGCTGCGGGGCCGTCCTCCCGGGTCAGTCCTCGTCCTCGTCGTCTCCGCTGGTCAGAACGGGTGAGCCGTGGTGCGACCAGATCCGCCAGCCGTCCTGGGTGCGGCGGAAGAGGTTGGTGGAGACGACCTTGCCGCCGACCAGCGGGCCGAGCTCGCCCTCCTCCTCGGCCTCGCCGCCGGAGAGGATGTTCTCGGTGCAGGTGACAAGGGCCACATCGCCCTGCACCTCGCACTCGACGTCGGTCAGGAAGAACTGGATGTACTCGGTGTTCGCCATGATCAGCATGTACGAGCGGGTGACCTGGGCCCGCCCGCGCAGCACCGGCCAGCCCGGGTGGACGCAGACCACGCCGCCCTTGTCGTCGGCGTCCCCGGCGCCCAGCCAGATGGCCTCGACGGCCTCCAGGTCGCCGTTCTCCAGCGCTTCGTAGAGTGCCTGGTTCGCCGCCAGTACGGCCTCGCGGTCCACTTCCAGGGCCGCCGCCCGGTCGCCGCTCATCGCGCCGCCTCCGGTCGGGGGGCCCGCCTCGTCGTCGTCCCGCACCGCGCCTCCTGCCGGGCTCCTGCCACGCCTACCCCCTTCGGGCGGCCTGCTGCCAGGCCGCGACCACTCGTACGGCGTCCGCCGTGCCGGCCACGTCGTGCACCCGGACGGCCCAGGCGCCGGCCCGGGCGGAGAGCACCGAGACCGCCGCCGTGGCGTCGTCCCGCTGCCTCGCCGGGCGCAGCTCCCCGGTTTCCGGGTTGGCGAGCAGCGTACCCAGGAAGCGCTTGCGCGAAGCGGCGACGAGCACCGGGCGGCCGAGCGCGGTCAGGGCGTCGAGCCGGCCGAGCAGCGCCCAGTTGTGCTCGCTGGTCTTGGCGAAGCCGAGGCCGGGGTCGAGGACGAGCTGCTCCTCCTTGACGCCGGCGGCCAGCAGGGCGGCGATCCGGGCGGTGAGTTCGGCGGTGACGTCGGCGACCACGTCGTCGTAGACGGCGAGGGAGTCCATGTCGGCGGACTGGCCGCGCCAGTGCATCACCACGAAGGGGGCGCCGGTGGCGGCCACCACCTCGGCCATCCCCGGGTCGGCGAGGCCGCCGGACACGTCGTTGATCAGCCGGGCGCCGGCCTCCACCGCAGCGGCGGCGACGTTCGCCCGCATGGTGTCCACCGAGACGACCGCACCGGCGGCGGCGAGCTTGCGGACGACCGGGACGACCCGGCGCAGCTCCTCCTCCTCGGTGACCCGCTGGGCCCCGGGCCGGGTGGACTCGCCGCCGACGTCGATCAGGTCGGCGCCCTGGGCGGTGAGCCGCAGTCCGTGCGCGACCGCCGCGGCGGGATCCAGCCACAGGCCGCCGTCGGAGAAGGAGTCGGGGGTGACGTTGACCACCCCCATCACGGCGCAGCGGTCGAGGGTCGGGAGGCCGGGCAGCGGGTTGTCCATGGGGCCATTATCGAGCCACCCGACGGCCCGATCAGGACGCCGGAACGCGCCCGCGGCGGGCACCGGGGAAGCGGTGCCCGCCGCGGGCGGGTGGTACGGGCCGCTGCGGGCCGGTCGGTCAGGCCGCCTCGGTCACCGCGGCGAGCCGGGCCTGGTCGGGCTCGGGCATGAGGCCCTGGCGCTGCTTGGCGCGGCCCAGGCGGGGCATGCCGAGGGTGATGAAGGCCTCCGCCTGCATCGCCGCGAAGCCGATCCGCGGGAGGTCCCGGGTCTGCTTGTAGACGAGGAAGCGGGGCTCCCACTCCGGCTGGAACTTGGCGTTGAACTTGTACAGCGACTCGATCTGGAACCAGCGGGAGAGGAACACCAGCAGGCCGCGCCAGGCCCGCAGCACGGGGCCGGCGCCGATCCGCTCGCCGCGGGCGAGGGCGGAGCGGAACATCGCGAAGTTCAGCGACACCCGCTTGATGCCCATCGCGGGGACGGCCTGCAGGGCGGCGACGATGAGCAGCTCGTTGAGGCCGGGGTCGGCCTCGCGGTCGCGGCGCATCAGCTCCAGCGAGATGCCGTCGGGGCCCCAGGGCACGAAGTGCAGCACCGCCTTGAGGTCGCTGCCGGGCGGGCCGGCCGGCTCGCCCTCGGCGGGCGCCTTGTGGGCGGTGACGACGACGCAGCGGTCGTCGGTCGGGTCGCCGAAGCGGCCGAGTGCCATGGAGAAGCCGCGCTCGGTGTCGGTGCCGCGCCAGCGGCAGGCGGCGTCGGCGATCTGCCGGCGCTCCTCCACGGTGAGGTCGCCGACCCGGCGGACCTGGCACGAGTAGCCGTTGCGCTCGATCCGCTTGACCATCTGGCGGACGTTGCGCATGGCACGGCCGGAGAGCGAGAAGGTGGCGGTGTCGACGATCGCCTCGTCGCCGAGCTCCAGGGCGTCCAGGCCGGCCTCGCGCGTCCAGACCTCGCCGCCGACCTCGCTGCAGCCCATCACCGCCGGCACCCAGGCGTGCTCGCGGGCCTCCGCCATGAAGACCTTGATCGCGCCGGGCCAGGCCTCGACGTCGCCGACCGGGTCGCCGGAGGCGAGCATCACGCCGGAGACGACGCGGTAGGAGATGGCGGCCTTGCCGGAGGGCGAGAAGAGCACGCTCTTGTCGCGGCGGAGCGCGAAGTAGCCGAGCGAGTCGCGGGTGCCGTGCCGGGCGAGCAGGTCGCGGACCTTGACCTCGTCCTCGACGGTGAGCTCCGGCTCGGGCTTCTCCGGGCGCAGCAGCAGGTAGGCGGAGGTGAACGCGGTCAGCAGGCCGAGGGCGCCGAGCGAGTAGGCGACCAGGTCGGAGATCCGGTCGGAGCCGTAGCGGATCGGGCCGTCGAAGCCGAACAGGCCGTAGACCGTCTCCTGCAGGCGCTGGACCATCGACGGGTCGCCGATCTCCGACTTCGGGTGGACGCTCACGATCAGCAGGCCGAGCAGGACGCTGAAGAGGCCCATGACGACCAGGTTGGCGAGTGCGCGCCAGCGGGTGCGCGGGTCGGCCTTGGCGTAGAACTCGCGGCGGTGCACCAGGATCACCGCGAACAGCACCAGGGAGATCACGGCGGGGCCGGTCTGGTGCCAGCGCAGCAGGTGCAGGGCGGCGCCCACGGGCAGCAGGACGACGACCGCGCGCCAGGCCCGCCGCTTGCGGCGGCGCAGGGCGTGGGCGAGGAGCACCAGCAGCATGCCGACCATGAGCGTGCCGGCCGCGGCGAGCGTGGTGGTCGCGCCGGGCAGCTGCCCGGCGAAGGTGTGCATCCGGGTGTGGCGGAGCTTGGGGAACACGGCGCTGCAGATGTCGAGCAGGCCGATCAGCAGGCAGGCGTAGCCGACCACGCCCGGGAGCCAGGCGCGGGGGACGGCCGCCGCCTGGGTGCGCAGCGTCTGCAGCCCGCCTCGGCGGGACTGCTCGGTCGACGGCTCAACGGACACGGGAACGCTCATGGAAGCTCAGCGTAGGGGCTGATCCGGGTTGTCCTGTCACTCCGAAGTAGGAGTTGTGATGGACCTTCATGACTATTCCTTGCTCGGGCAATCCGCTGGTCAAGAAGGCCCCCTCGGCGGGCATGCCGGTCGGGGGCCTCCCGGGCCGAGGGGAGCCTGGGGGACGGGTGGTGGACCGCTCCCGGCCCGGTCCGGCAGGGACCGGGGGCCGGGTGACGGTCGCGGGTGACGGCGCGCAGCGGCCGTCGCGACAGGGACGGTGGTTCACGCACTGCACTCGGTGGACGCCGCATTCTAGGGCCTCGGTTGCACGCGGATCGGCACCCCGGGTGGAGGCGGAATCCGACGCCCGGTCAGGCTAGCCCCGGTGGCCCGGGCCGGTGGGCGAACGCACGATGAACCCTGGCCCACCCCCGCCCGATGGAAGGCGCCGCCATGGAACTGACCAGCAGGTCGCTGGTGTACTCGCTGATCGCGACGGCGGCCGTGGGCCTGGTCGCCACCCTCTGGCTGTGGCCCCGGCTGGCCCGCCAGCGACCGCTGCCGATGCTCGGGCGCCTCGGCCTGCTGACGGTGGTTCAGGTCTCCGTGCTGGGGGTGATGGCGCTGGCGGTCAACAACACGTACAGCTTCTACACCTCGTGGAACGACCTGTTGCACCCGGGCGGGGCGGCCCTGGCGCTGACCAGTTCGGAGCACGCCAAGGGTGCGGCGCCGGACTCCCAGCAGCTGGTCGAGCCGACCTCCGAGGGCGGGCTGGAGACGGTGAAGGACGTGCTGCCGGCCGGCAAGCCGGAGGAGGTCGGGCGGGTCGACTCGGTGAAGGTGACGGGCGCCGAGTCGGGGCTGTCCGACCAGGTCTTCGTCTACCTGCCGCCGGAGTACTTCGTCCCGAAGTACGCACGCGAACGGTTCCCGGTGATGCTGGCGATCGGCGGCTACCCCGGCCCGTCGCTGCACCTGGTGGAGGGTCTGCGGGTGCCGCAGACGGTGTCGGAGCTGGAGCAGGGGGGCCGGATGTCGCCGACGATCGTGGTGATGGCCCGGCCGACGGTGGCACCGCCCCGGAACACCGAATGCGTGGACGTGGCGGGCGGGCCCCGTTCGGAGACCTGGTTCACCAAGGACATCCCTACGGCGATCAGGTCCGCCTACCGGGCGAGCCGCTCCCCCGCCTCCTGGGGGGTGTTCGGGTACTCGACCGGGGGGAGCTGCGCGCTGCGGATGGCGATGCGCAGCCCGGACGCCTTCCCGAACGCGGCCGCGCTGCACGCCGACTACCAGGTGCCGAACGACCGCTGGACGGACGGTGACCTGTTCCACGGCGACGCACAGGCCGCCTCGCAGTCCGACCTGAACTGGCGGCTGAAGAACCTGCCGGCCCCGCACGCGGCGCTGCTGGTGGTCAGCACCAGGACGGAGGACAACTACCAGGCGACCCAGCAGTTCCTGGCCTCCGCCCAGCAGGCCGCGGCGAACAACCCCGACTTCACCGTGGACTCGCTCTTCCTGGACGACGGCGGGCACAGCTTCGAGACCTGGCGCCGGGAGCTGCCCGCGGCACTGGAGTGGATGAGCGACCACCTGGCCCCGCCGCCGGACCGCGAGCCGCGGCAGTAGCCGCGGCCTGCCCCCGCGGCCCGTCCGGCGGGCCCGGGAACGCGTCCGGCGGGCCGGTCGGGGACCGGCCCGCCGGACGGACCGTTCGGGGTGCTGCGGGCGTGCTGCGCCGGCTGCTACCTGGCGGCGATCAGGCTCATCGCCTCGGCGCGGGTGGCCGGGTCGCGGAGCTGGCCGCGCACGGCCGAGGTGATGGTCTTGGCGCCGGGCTTGCGGATGCCGCGCATCGACATGCACATGTGCTCGCACTCGATGACGACGATCGCGCCGCGGGGCTCCAGGATGCGCATCAGGGCGTCGGCGACCTGGCTGGTCAGCCGCTCCTGGACCTGCGGGCGGCGGGCGTAGACGTCCACCAGCCGGGCGAGCTTCGACAGACCGGTGATCTTGCCGGTGGTGGCCGGGATGTAGCCGACGTGCGCGACGCCGCGGAAGGGCACCAGGTGGTGCTCGCAGGTCGAGAAGACCTCGATGTCCTTCACCAGCACCATCTCGTCGTGACCGATGTCGAAGGTGGTGGTCAGCACGTCCTCGGGCTCCTGCCAGAGCCCCGCGAATATCTCCTGGTAGGCGCGGGCCACGCGGGCCGGCGTCTCCAGCAGGCCCTCGCGGTCCGGGTCCTCGCCGACGGCGATGAGCAGCTCGCGCACCGCGTTCTCCGCACGCTTCTGGTCGAAGTGCCCGATGGCGGGCTCGCCCTCGAGAGTCACCGGGTCGATCATGCGGGGCCTCGCTTGCCTCATTGCCGTAGGGGTTCGTTCGTCGGGCACCGGGCCCGGCAGCACGAATGCCGCGCCTCCAGGGTACAAACCCCGGTGGCGCGGCATTCATTCCGTACGGCGGCCGCTCAGCTCTCGGAGGAGCCCTCGGCGGGCGGCAGCTTCATGACGTCCACCGGGTTGGCCTCGTGGGAGGAGGCGACGCCGTTGGTCAGCGCCAGCTCCTTCGGGGACTGCACCGGCGGGCGGGTGGAGGGGGTGCGGCGGGAGGAGCCCGTCCACGCGGGGCGGGCGGGGCGCTTCACGATCGGGGCGAAGATCTCGGCGATCTGCTCCTTGTTCAGCGTCTCCTTCTCCAGCAGCTCCAGCACGAGGTTGTCGAGCACGTCGCGGTTCTCGACCAGGATCTCCCAGGCCTCGTTGTGCGCGTTCTCGATGAGCTTCTTGACCTCCTCGTCCACCAGCCCGGCGATCTCCTCGGAGTAGTCGCGCTGGTGGGCCATCTCACGGCCGAGGAACGGCTCGGAGTCGCTGGAGCCGAACTTGATCGCGCCGAGGCGCTCGCTCATGCCGTACTGGGTGACCATCGCGCGGGCCGTGGCGGTGGCCTTCTCGATGTCGTTGGACGCGCCGGTGGTCGGGTCGTGGAAGACCAGCTCCTCCGCGGCGCGGCCGCCCAGCATGTAGGCCAGCTGGTCGAGCATCTCGTTGCGGGTGGTCGAGTACTTGTCCTCGTCCGGGAGCACCATCGTGTAGCCCAGGGCACGGCCGCGGGACAGGATGGTGATCTTGTGGACCGGGTCCGCGTTCGGGGAGGCCGCCGCGACCAGGGCGTGGCCGCCCTCGTGGTACGCGGTGATCTTCTTCTCCCGGTCGGACATGATCCGGGTCCGCTTCTGCGGGCCGGCCACGACGCGGTCGATCGCCTCGTCGAGGACGAGGTTGTCGATCAGCTTCTTGTCCGAGCGGGCGGTCAGCAGGGCCGCCTCGTTGAGGACGTTGGAGAGGTCCGCGCCGGTGAAGCCGGGGGTGCGCTTGGCGACGGCCGAGAGGTCGACGTCGGGCGCGATCGGCTTGCCCTTCTGGTGCACCTTGAGGATGTCCAGGCGGCCCTGGAGGTCGGGGCGCTCGACGGCGATCTGCCGGTCGAAGCGGCCCGGGCGCAGCAGCGCCGGGTCCAGGATGTCCGGGCGGTTGGTGGCGGCGATCAGGATGACGCCGCCCTTGACGTCGAAGCCGTCCATCTCGACGAGCAGCTGGTTCAGCGTCTGCTCGCGCTCGTCGTGGCCGCCGCCGAGGCCCGCACCGCGGTGCCGGCCGACGGCGTCGATCTCGTCGACGAAGATGATCGCCGGGGCGTTCGCCTTGGCCTGCTCGAACAGGTCGCGCACCCGGGAGGCACCGACACCGACGAACATCTCGACGAAGTCGGAACCGGAGATGGAGTAGAACGGCACGCCCGCCTCGCCGGCCACGGCACGGGCCAGCAGGGTCTTGCCGGTGCCGGGCGGGCCGTACAGCAGCACGCCCTTGGGGATCTTGGCGCCGACGGCCTGGAACTTCGACGGCTCCTGCAGGAACTCCTTGATCTCCTGGAGCTCCTCGACCGCCTCGTCCGCGCCCGCGACGTCGGAGAAGGTGGTCTTCGGGGTGTCCTTGGTGAGCAGCTTGGCCTTGGACTTGCCGAACTGCATGACCCGGGAGCCGCCACCCTGCATCTGGTTCATCAGGAACAGGAAGACGAGGACGATGATGACGATCGGCAGCATCGACAGCAGGAGGCTGACGAAGGTCGACTGCCGCTCCGGGGTAACGGTGTAGTTGTTGGGCAGCTGGCCGTTCTTGTACGACTGCTGGAGCGTGTCGGCGATCGCGTTCGCCTGGCCGTCCGAGACGTACGAAGCCTGGAACTTGCTGCCGCTGGGGGCCTTGCCGTTGGCCTTGGCCGGCAGCTGCTGGCCGTCCTTCAGCTCGATCTTGATCAGGTTGGAGTCACCGGTGGTGAGCTGCGCCTGCTTGACCTGGTTGCTGTTGATCGCCGCAATGACCTGGCCGGTGTCCGCCGTCTTGTAGCCGCTCGAGTCCGAGACGACCTGCATCAGCACGATGACGGCGAGGACGGCCAGCACGATCCACATGATCGGCGCACGGAAGTATCGCTTGACGTCCATCCATGCGGGGCGTTGCCGCCCCGTCCCTCCTGCCACTCGACGGCGCTACGCGGCCTCGGCCGCGGCGCATCCGGTATCTGCTCATGAGAAGAGCGGTTCATTGGACCGTACCGCAGTACCACCCACGCGTGGCGGGAGCACGACGGCACGACGTATTTTCCTACCTCGGCACAACGGGTGGGAACGGTGTGCTGTTCCCACCCGTCGCCCGGACGGCGTCAGCCGCCGTAGACGTGCGGCGCGAGCGTGCCGATGAACGGCAGGTTGCGCAGCTTCTCGGCGTAGTCGAGGCCGTAGCCGACCACGAACTCGTTGGGGATGTCGAAGCCGACGTACTTGACGTCGATCTCCACCTTGGCGGCGTCGGGCTTGCGCAGCAGGGTGCACACCTCGAGCGAGGCGGGGCGGCGCGAGCCGAGGTTGCCGAGCAGCCAGGACAGCGTCAGACCGGAGTCGATGATGTCCTCGACGATCAGCACGTCCCGGCCGGCGATGTCGGTGTCGAGGTCCTTGAGGATCCGCACCACACCGGAGGACTTGGTGCCCATCCCGTACGAGGAGACGGCCATCCAGTCCATGGTCACCTGGGAGTGCAGCGCCCGGGCGAGGTCGGCCATCACCATGACGGCGCCCTTGAGCACGCCGACCAGCAGCAGGTCCTTCCCGGCGTAGTCCCGGTCGATCCGCTCGGCCAGCTCAAGCAGCTTGGCGTCGATCTCGTCCTTGCTGATGAGCACCTTCGCCAGGTCGGCGCCCATGTCGTTCTGATCCACCGGGGATACGTCCTCAAACGTTCGGGGTCTGTGTCGGCGGCGGCTCCGCGACCGGTTGCCGCTAGTCGCTCTGCCGCCGAAACACCAGCGTGCCACACCTGCGGCTCGCTTCGACCCCCCCGGGTAGGTGCAGCGGCCCCTGGCCGCGCCAGCCGGTGACGAGCAGGTCGACGCTCTCCAGGTGCCGGGCGAACAGGTCGCCGGCCGGGCAGCCCGCGCGCAGCGCGGCCCGGCGCAGCACCCGGCGGCGGACCGCGGGCGGCAGTTCGGCGAGCCGGCCGACGTCCAGGGCGCCTTCGGCCGTTCGGAGGTCGCGCTCCGCGAGGGCGGCCCACTGGTCGAGGGCGTCGGCGTCGTCGCGGAACAGCCGGGCGGTACGGGCGAGCGCCTCGACCACGCCGCCGCCGAGGTGCTTCTCCAGCACCGGCAGCACCTCGTGGCGGACCCGGGCGCGGGTGTAGGCCGGGTCGGAGTTGTGGGGGTCGTCCCAGACCGGGATGGACTGCGCCGAGCAGGCCTGCCGGGTGGCGGCGCGGTCGAGTTCGAGCAGCGGGCGGCGGTAGCGGCCCTTCTGGGCGGGCATGCCGGCCAATGAGCGGGCGCCGGAGCCGCGGGCGAGGCCGAGCAGGACGGTCTCGGCCTGGTCGTCGCGGGTGTGGCCGAGCAGGACGGCGAGCGCGCCGTGCCGTTCGGCGGCGGCGTCGAGGGCGGCGTAGCGGGCGTCCCGGGCGGCGTTCTCCGGGCCGCCGTCCCGGCCGACCCGGACGGGGACGGCCTCCACCGGGTCGAGGCCGAGTTCGCGCAGCCGGACGGCGACCTGCTCGGCGCGTTCGGCGGAGCCGGGCTGAAGGCCGTGGTCGACGGTGACGGCGCCCACCCGCAGGCCGAGCTTGGGCGCCTCGAAGGCGGTGGCGGTGGCCAGGGCCATCGAGTCGGCGCCGCCGCTGACGGCGACCAGGACGAGCGGGGAGCCGGGGGCGGCGGGGGTGCGGGGCAGCCCGGAGGGGTGGCGGCGGGCGTTGCCGATCAGGGTGGTGGCGCCGGCCGGCACGAGGGCGGCGGCGGCCGGCCGGCTGTGCGGGGCGCGGACCGGTACGGCGGTGGGGACGCCGGCCTCGGCCGCGAGGTCGGCGAGGGTGCGGCGGACGGCGAGGCGTATCGCCGCGACGGCAGGATGAGGGCCCACGGGGTGCACTCCTTGACGGAGACGGGGAGGGACGGCGCCGGCCCGGGCGGCGGGGCGGGGAACCTCGCACGCTCACGGTCACCGGATGCTCACAGATGGTCGCAGAAAGCGGCCCCCTGCCAGGCCGTGCACGCCAGCGAGGGGTCCACCGTCCCACGTACGGGTGAATGGAAAAACGTTCATTCGGCCGCCGTCGGCCCGGGTTGGGCAGGTGTGCGGACGCCGGCGCGGGGCTCAGCGGGCCACCCGGGCGACCCAGGCGGCCGGGTCGTGGATCTCCTCCTTGGTCGGCAGGGTGTTCGGCGACGTCCAGATCCGGTTGAAGCCGGCCATGCCGACCCGGTCCACCACGCCGCGGACGAAGACCGCGCCGTCCTGGTACTGGCGCAGCTTGGCGTCCATCCCGAGCAGCCGGCGCAGCACCAGGTCGAGCCGGCTCGCGCCGCGGTCGCGGCGGCGCTGGAACTTCTCCCGGATCTCGGCGACGCTCGGCACCACGGCGGGGCCGACGCCGTCCATGACCACGTCGGCGTGGCCCTCCAGCAGCGACATCACCGCGGTCAGCCGGCCGAGCACCTCGCGCTGGCCGGGCGACTGGACGGCCTCCAGCAGGGTCTGCGGACCCGAGCCGTCGCCGCGCCCGCCGAGGCCGGGGAAGCCGTCCGCGACGACCTCGCGGGCGCGCTCCAGCAGCGCGCCGGGGTCGATGTCGGTCTGCGCCAGGAAGGACTGCACCTCGGACTGGATGTGGTCGCGCAGCCACGGGACGGCACTGAACTGGGTGCGGTGGGTCTCCTCGTGCAGGCACACCCAGAGCCGGAAGTCGTGCGGGTCCACGTCCAGCTCCCGCTCGACCTGGACGATGTTCGGTGCGACCAGCAGCAGCCGGCCGGGACCGGGCGGCTCGGGGCCGCGGCGCGGCTTGTCGAACAGTCCGGCGGGGCTGTCCGGCGCGGGCGGCGGCTCGGCCGGCGCGAACGTCTCGTACTGGCCGAGCACCTTGGTGGACAGGAAGGCCAGCAGGGCGCCGACCTCGATGCCGGTGGCCTTCTCGCCGATGCTGCCGAAGACCTGGGCGCCGGCGCCGTCGCTGCGGCGGGCCTGCAGGCGGTCCACCAGCGGCTGGACGATGGTGCGGAAGCCCGCCACGTTGGCGCGCACCCAGCCGGCCCGGTCGACCACCAGCACCGGGGTGGCCTCGGCGTCGGACAGCCGGGCGGGCCGGAGCCCGGTGTAGCCGCGGACGTGCTCCTCGGCCTCCAGGGCGTGCCGGCGCAGCTCGGCGACCACCTTGACGGCCTCCTCGCGGGTCACCTCCGGACCGGGCCTGGCCAGCCTGGTGGCGGTCGCGACCGCCAGGTTCCAGTCGACCATTCCTGCTCCGCCGCTCGCGCTCGTCATGCCCTCACCGTACGTGCTCCGGGGCGGTGGAGGGAGGGAACCTGCCGTGCCCGCTGCCGGGGCACCGCGGCGGGCGGGTCAGTGGCAGCCGCAGGCGGCGATCCGGGCGACGATCCGGTCCACCGCGCCGCGGGCGTCGCCCCCGTTCGTCCGGCTCATCAGGGCGAAGACCAGC
This sequence comes from Kitasatospora sp. DSM 101779, assembly GCF_025655475.1. GTDB lineage: Bacteria > Actinomycetota > Actinomycetes > Streptomycetales > Streptomycetaceae > Kitasatospora. Next base: position 3,863,133 of record NZ_JAHTIK010000001.1, read on the forward strand.
ACCCGGCCGTCCGCGTCGACGACGGTGCCGGCCAGCGTGACAACTCCGGCGAGGGTGCCGGTCTTGGCCCGGACGATGCCGGCCGCCTCGGCCGCGCCGGAGCGGGCGCCGAAGCGGTTGACCAGGGTGCCGGTGAACCCGGCGACCGGCAGGCCGGTCAGCACCGGGCGCAGCTCTGGGTGGTCCGGTGCTGCGGCCCGGGCGAGCAGTTCGGTCAGGGTGATCGGCGGGACCAGGTTCTTCCTGCTGAGGCCGCTGCCGTCGTTCAGCACCACGCCGGCCGTCGGGACGCCGAGCGTCGTGAGCGCCTGGAGGGTGGCGGCGGAGGCCCCCTCGAAGCTGGCCGGGCGCTTGGCGGCGATCGCGGCCTGCCGGGCGACGGCCTCGGCGAGGGTGTTGTCGGAGGTGGTGAGCAACCGCTCGACGAGCCGCGGGACGGTCGGCGACCGGACCTCGGCGATCGTGGGCGCGCCGGCCGGGGCGGTGGTCTGCGCGGGGGCGCCGTCGACGGTGACGCCCTCGGCGCGCAGCCGGTCGGCGAAGGCCGCGGCGGCCTGTCCGGCGGGGTCGAAGACCCGGGCCGGCGCCTCGTCGGGGGACTTCGGGTCGATCCGGCCCTCGTCGATCATCAGCGGGGTGACGGCGGCGATGTTGGTGGCGTCGTGCTCCGGGTGGAGCAGGGGGCCGGTGTAGAGCGAGGTGTCGTAGCCGAGCCGGACGGTGGTGGTGCCGGCGGCCTTCAACGCGGCCGCGGTGCGGGCGGCGAGGTCGGCGAGCGAGGCCGGGGCGGTGTCGGCGTCCACCGGCTGGCCGCCGATCCGGACCTGGTCGGCGGGCAGCACGGTGAGCGTCGGGTCTCCGCCGCCGACGAGGGTGATGCTGCCGGGTGCGCCGCCGCGGACGACGGTGGTGGCGATCCGGGTGGTCGGCGGGATCAGGGCGAGCGCGGCGACGGCGGTGGCGAGCTTGGTGGTGGAGGCGGGGGTGGCCGGGGTGTTCTCCCCTGAGCCGTGGAGCAGCCTGCCGGTGGTGGCGTCGGCGACCGCGAAGTCCAGCGTGCCGAGGGCGGGGTCGTGGACGGCCTGGTCGAGGGAGCGCTGCACGCCGTCGCCGGTGGGCATGCCGGCGGCGTCCGCGGCGGCGGCGAGCACCGGGCCCTTCACCGGGGCGCTGCGGTGCCGGCGGGCCGTGCCCTTGCCGGGCCCGGAGTCGTTTCTCCTGTCGGTCCTGTCGTCGACGCCGACGGCGTCGCCGGCCCCGTGCCGGCGGGTGCCGTCGGTGCCGTCGCCCGAACGGTGCCGGTCCTGCCGGCCGGCGGCCGGACCGGGATCGGCCGCCGCGGTGGGCACGGTGAGCGGTCCGGCGACCGCGAGCACCGTCGCGACGGCTCCGGCGGCGACGGCCCGGCGGCCCCTCCACACCCGTGCACGCGCGTTCACCGACCGGCCCCTTTCCCGAGCACTCCCTGCCGTGCGAGACACTGGATTCTGTCAGTTTCTACCTTGGAGGAACCTTGGAGTTCGACGTCCTGATCGAGATCCCGAAGGGCTCGCGCAACAAGTACGAGGTCGACCACGAGACCGGTCGTCTGCGCCTCGACCGCATGCTCTTCACCTCGACCCGCTACCCGGCCGACTACGGCTACGTCGAGGGCACGCTCGGCGAGGACGGCGACCCGCTGGACGCGCTGGTCATCCTTGACGAGCCGACCTTCCCGGGCTGCCTGATCAAGTGCCGCGCCATCGGCATGTTCCACATGACCGACGAGGCCGGCGGCGACGACAAGCTGCTCTGCGTCCCGGCGACCGACCCGCGCTGGGAGCACCTGCGGGACATCCACCACGTCTCGGAGTTCGACCGCCTGGAGATCCAGCACTTCTTCGAGGTCTACAAGGACCTCGAGCCGGGCAAGTCGGTCGAGGGCGCCAACTGGGTGGGCCGCGCCGAGGCCGAGGCCGAGATCACGGCCTCGATCAAGCGCCTGGAGGAGAAGGGCGGCCACTGAGCCGTCCCTCCCCTCGGTTCTCCGAGGTGACGCGAGGGCCGGGGGAGCAGCGTGCTCGCCCCGGCCCTCGTGCGTCCGCCGGCGGGGTCAGTCCGCGTCGTCCAGCCGGAAGCCGACCTTCAGTCCGACCTGGTAGTGCTCGATCCGGCCGTCCACGAGGTGTCCGCGGACCTGGGTCACCTCGAACCAGTCCAGGTTCCGCAGGGTCCGGGACGCCCGGTCGATGCCGTTGCGGATCGCCTGGTCGATGCCCTCGGCGGAGGAGCCGACGATCTCGGTGACTCGGTAGACGTGGTCGGTCATGGCGCATCTCCCAGCGGTGGGTGACGAGGGACGGTGTGCGGGCCCTCGTCCACCGTGCCGCAGGACGCCGCGGCTCGCGCGCCGAGCGGGCGCCTGCGGGCCGCGCCGCGGCCGCCCGGGGGACGCCCGGGACGCCGCGCCGCGGGTCAGAAGGCGGCGCGGACCTCGCCGACCACCGTGCCGCCGCCGTGCAGCGGCTCGGCGCCGATCCGGTCCAGCACCTCGTGCTCGACGCCGAGGCGGCGCAGCGCCGCGGCGAGCACCGGCCCGCGGGCCCGCTCGGCACCGTCGTCGATCTTGAAGGCGAGCGCCCGGCCGTCGGCCAGCGCGACCACCTGGACGGCCTCGGCGCCCATCTTGGACAGCGCGCCGGGCACCGCCCGCATCAGCCAGGTGTCGGCGCGGCGGGTTCCGGCCACGTACTCCGGGTGGGCGCGCATGGCGTCGGCGACGCGGCGCTGCGGGGTGCCGGGGTCGGCGAGCACCAGGGCGCGGTAGCCGCGGGCCAGGCCGGTCAGCGAGACGGCGAGCAGCGGGGCGCCGCAGCCGTCGGTGCCGACGTGCGCGGTGGGCTCGCCGGTGGCCTCCTCCAGCGCCTCGCGGGCCAGCAGCTGGATCGGGTGGGCGGCGTCGAGGTACGCGGCGGTGTCCCAGCCGTTGGCGACGCTGGCGGCCAGCCAGCCGGCGTGCTTGCCGGAGCAGTCCATGAGGATCGGTGCGGCGCTGCCGCCGGAGCGCAGCAGCAGCTCGGCCTCGACCCGGTCGAGCGGAAGGTCGGCCGGGGTGCGCAGGGCCTCCTCGGTGAGGCCGGCGGCGGCCAGGACGGCGCGGACGGCGTCGCGGTGGAAGCCCTCCGCGGAGTGGCTGGAGGCGGCGAGGGCGAGGTCCGCGCCCTCCAGGGCGAGGCCGGCCCGCAGGGTGGCGACCGCCTGGAACGGCTTGGCGGTGGAGCGCGGGAAGATCGGCGCCTCGGGTGCGCCGAGCGCGTACTCGACCGAGCCGTCGGCAGCGAGCATCACCAGGGAGCCGCGGTGGCGGCCCTCGACGAAGCCGGAGCGTATGACCTCGGCGAGGGCGGGCAGGGCGGACTGGGGCATGGAGACTCCTGACGGCGAGTGCACTGGGTGAGGGTGGCCCGGTCGCCGCCCGCTCCTCAGCCCTCCGTGAGCAGGTCGTCGACCCGTGCTTCCCCTTCACGGTACCTGCGGGTGATTTCCGCACTGCAGTCGTCCGCCGTCCGCTGCAACAGCTGGCGCCGTCCGGAGACCTCGCGCTCGTGCCGGGAGAGCCGCTCGACGGCGGCCAGCAGGGCCGAGGTGGGGTGCGCCGCGAGGTCGGCGAGCCGGACGTCGCCCATCAAGGTGTCGGCCTCCCGCCGGTACTCCGCGCCGCGCGGCGGGCCGAGCGTCACGTGCCGGGCCGGGCGGCGGACGGGGGAGGGCAGGTCGGCCAGGATCGCCGGCAGCCGGTCGACCAGGTCGGCGGGGGCGAGCGCGGCGAGGTCGTGCGGCACCCGGCGGCGGGCGAGCTCGGCCCGCAGGATGTCCATCCGGCCCTGCAGCAGGCGGCGGAGGTACGAGAGGTCGGCCTCCTGCTCCTGTGCGTCCCGCCGGAGCGTCCGTAGCTGGTCCAGGCCCAGCCCGCCGATGTCGCTCGCGTCCATCCACCACCTGCCGTTGTTCCTGCGTCCCGGGCCGTGCGGCCCGTACCCGAACACGACCGGCCGCCCCCGGGGGTTCCCGGCGGGCGCCGGTGCCACCCGCTCGGGCTAGCGGCGCCCCGGGACGGGGCGACGGGCCGTGCGCGGGCGGCGTCCGGACAGCGTGCCACCCCGGCGGGCGGCCGCGCACCGCCCGGCACCCGAACGGCCCCCCTGGCGAACCGCCATGGCTGGTACGACAATTGGCGGCCGCTCGCTGACCTGCGCCGACCTCGGCGCACGCGCGCGCCACCCGGCGCACGCCGAGGCGCCGCGCGCCTCCGGCAGAATGGCGGCATGCGAGCAGTGGTGCAGCGGGTGTCGGAGGCCGCCGTCCGGGTGGACGGCGAGTGCGTGGGCGCGATCGAGGGGCCGGGGCTGTGCGTGCTGGTCGGCGCGACCCATGAGGACACCCCGGCGAAGGCGGCCCAGCTGGCCCGCAAGCTGTGGACGCTGCGGCTGTTCCCCGGCTCCCCCGAGCTCTCCTGCGAGGAGCTGGGCGCACCGCTGCTGGTGATCAGTCAGTTCACGCTGTACGGCGACGCCCGGAAGGGCCGCCGGCCCACCTGGAACGCCGCGGCGCCCGGCCCGGTCGCCGAACCGCTGGTGGACGCGGTGGTGGCCGAGCTGCGGGCGCTGGGCGCCAAGGTGGAGACCGGGCGGTTCGGGGCGGACATGAAGGTGTCGCTGGTGAACGACGGGCCGTTCACCGTGCTGCTGGAGGTCTGAGCCGCCGCGCGTCGCGCCTACTGCGGGACGATCACGTCCTGGGTGCCGGGCACGCCGTCGGCGAGCAGCACGGCGTCGACGGGGACGTTCCGCTTGACCAGCGCCATGGCGACCGGCCCGAGCTCCCAGTGCCGGGCCGAGGAGGTCACGAAGCCGAGCGCCCGGCCGTCCTCGCCGTCCGAGGCCAGCCGGACCTGGGCGCCGTGCGGCGGCAGCTTCTCCTCGGTGCCGTCGAGGTGCAGGAAGACCAGCCGGCGCGGCGGGCGGCCGAGGTTGTGCACCCGGGCGACCGTCTCCTGGCCCCGGTAGCAGCCCTTCTGCAGGTGGACGGCGGTGGCCAGCCAGTCGACCTCGTGCGGGATGGTGCGGTGGTCGGTCTCGAAGCCGAGGCGCGGCCGGTGGCCCTCGATCCGCAGCGCCTCGTACGCCCAGACGCCGGCCGCCGGGCCGTAACCGGCCGTCAGCTTCTCCAGCTCGGAACGCGGCACGAACAGCTCGCGGCCCCAGGGGAGTTCGCGGACGGCTGCGGCGCCGTCCGCGGACGCCGCGGAGCCGGCCGGCAGGTGCACCACGGCGAAGTCGGCGGTCGCGTCGGCGATCTCCACCCGGTAGAAGAACTTCATGCTCTCCAGGTAGGCGATCAGTGCGGGCGCGGTGCCGGGCTCGACGTGCGCCCAGGTGGTCTCGCCGTCGTCGACCAGGTAGAGGGCGTGCTCGACGTGCCCGTGCGGGGAGAGGATCAGCGCGTCCGCGGCCTGCTGCGGCGGCAGCGCGCTGACGTGCTGGGTGAGCAGCAGGTGCAGCCAGGAGAGCCGGTCGGCGCCGCTGACGGTGACCACCCCGCGGTGCGAGAGGTCGACGAAGCCGCGGCCGGCGGCGAGCTCGCGCTGTTCCCGGAAGAGGTCGCCGTAGTGGGCGGCGACGCCCTCGTCGGGTCCCTCGGCGGGGACGGCGCCGGGCAGGTCGAGCAGCGGGCTCTTGGTTCCGGTCATACCGGCCAGCTTACGACTGTGCGCCGTTGCGCTTTTCGGTGCAGTCGGCGCAGCGGCCGAAGATCGCGAAGTGCTTGAGGTCGGTGTCGAAGCCGTGCTCGGCGCGCAGGCTCTCGATCAGCGGCGCGGCGATCGCGGTGTCGGTCTCGGTGACCTTGTCGCAGTCCCGGCAGACCAGGTGGAGGTGGGTGTGGCGGCCGGCCAGGTGGTAGGTCGGGGCGCCGTGGCCGAGGTGCGCGTGCGAGACCAGGCCGAGCTCCTCCAGCAGCTCCAGCGTCCGGTAGACGGTGGAGATGTTGACCCCGCTGGCGGTCTTGCGGACATGGCCGAGGATCTCGTCCGGGGTGGCGTGGTCCAGCACGTCGACCGCCTCCAGGACGAGCTGGCGCTGCGGGGTCAGCCGGTAGCCGCGCTGCCGCAGGTCGCTCTTCCAGTCGGTGGGGGTTTCGGTGTTCGCCACGGTAGGTCCCTGCCCGTTGGAGGTGATGGGACAAGTGTAGGGACCGACCCCGGGGTCGGTCCCTACGTCGTGCGGCCCCGCGGACCGGGCCGGGCGGACCCGGCGGGCGGTCAGCGGAAGAACGCGATGCCGTCGTCCGGCAGGTCGTTGATGTCCTGGATCAGCTTCGCCGGGCTGAGCACCTTCTTGAGCTGCGCGGACATGTACGGCCGCAGCGGAACCTCGGGGGCGGCCTTCTCGCCGACCCAGAGGAGCTCCTCCTTGACCATGCCGTACAGGCGCTTGCCGCCGGAGTACGCCGGGGCGCCCTCGATCCGGGCGACCGCGTCGGTGGCGAGGTCGATCTGCGGCTTGCCGTCGTGCAGCTTGCCGTACCAGATCTCGACCGTGCCGTCGTCGCGGACGGACGAGACCTCGATCTCGCGCTCACCGGACGTGCCGTGCTGGTTGCTGGTGATCCGCCAGAAGGAGTGCTCGTTCTCCAGCGGACGGACCTTCTCGCCCTGCTCGTCCAGGACCCAGGTACGGGAACGGAACTCGAGGAACGGCCGGCCGTCGTGCCGGAAGACGACCTCCTGGCCGAAGTTGCACTTCTCGGAGCCCGGGAAGTCGTAGACGCCGGCGCCCTCCCACGTACCCAGGAGGAAGGCCAGCGGGACGACGTCACGGTGGAGGTCGGAAGGGATCTCGATCATTTTCCTGCTGCTGTCGTCGGAGTCTGCTGACTCCACACGTTACGGCAGTCGGGCTGCGTCAGCGCTGGCCCTGGTAGAGCTTCATCACCGAGAAGATGGCGAACCAGGTGATCAGCACGGCCATCAGCGCGAGCAGGCTGTCGAAGAAGATTTCCAGACCGGACACGAGGCGCTCCATTGCGGACGGGCGGACAGATAGACGAACGACGTCGCGAGTCTATCGGCCGCCCTCCGGCCGGTCTCGGTGAGCCCCGCCACGCCGTCGCTAGGGTGGTCGTCATGTCGAAGAAGCTGGTCATCAAGGTCACGGCCGGGGCGGACGCGCCGGAGCGCTGCTCGCAGGCCTTCACGGTGGCGGCGGTCGCGGTCGCCAGCGGGGTCGAGGTGTCGCTCTGGCTGACCGGGGAGTCGTCCTGGTTCGCGCTGCCGGGCCGGGCCGCCGAGTTCGAGCTGCCGCACGCCGCGCCGCTGCCGGAGCTGCTGGAGTCGGTCCTCGCGGCGGGCACGGTGACGCTGTGCACCCAGTGCGCGGCGCGCCGGGGCATCGGCGAGGAGGACACCGTCGAGGGTGTCCGGATCGCGGGCGCCCAGGTCTTCCTGAGCGAGATCATGGCGGACGGGGCGCAGGCGCTGGTCTACTGACGCGGCTCGTGGTCGGGGCGGTCCCGGTCGTGACCTGGCCTGTCCCAGCCGGGGTCGTCCCAGCGCGGGTCGTTCCACCAGTCGTCGTCCGGGTCGCGCTTGTTGGCGAAGACCGCGGCGAGCGGCGGGATGACCATGGCGAACAGGCACATCCCGACCGCGGCCGGGACGGACCAGAGGCGCACGACGCCCCAGGCCAGGACGAACATGCCGAGGCAGACGCCCATCATGACGAAGTAGCGGACGTGCCGCCGGTGTGCCTGCACCCTTCCAGCGTATGACCGTGGCCCCCTGCACGGCAGGGGGCCACGGTACGGGTCGTCGGCGGTCAGACCGCGATCGCGACCTCGGTGAACTCACCCTGGGCGGCCACGACCTGGCGGTCGACGGTCGCACCCGGCACCAGCGCACGCAGCGTCCAGGTGCCCGGACGGGCGAAGAAGCGGAACTGTCCGGTCGCCGAGGTGGGCACCTCCGCGGTGAACTCGCCGCCCTCGTCGAGCAGCCGGACGTAGCCGTTGACCGGCTCGCCGTCGCGGGTCACCGAACCCTGAATGATCGTCTCGCTCGCCACGTCAACTCCTGCCAGGTCCGGGCCGCCGGCCTTCGCACCGCACATGTCTTGTCTTCCCTTCCTACGGTTCGAGCCGGTGGCTCAGTTGGCGCCGAGCTCGATCGGCACGCCGACGAGGCTGCCGTACTCGGTCCAGGAGCCGTCGTAGTTCTTCACGTTCGGCTGGTCGAGCAGCTCGTGCAGGACGAACCAGGTGAGCGCGGAGCGCTCGCCGATGCGGCAGTAGGCGATGGTGTCCTTGGCCAGGTCCACGCCCTCCTCCTGGTAGAGCGCGCGCAGCTCGTCGTCGCTCTTGAAGGTGCCGTCGTCGTTGGCGTTCTTGGCCCACGGGATGTTCTTCGCGGTCGGGACGTGGCCCGGACGCTGCGACTGCTCCTGCGGGAGGTGGGCCGGGGCGAGCAGCTTGCCGGAGAACTCGTCGGGCGAGCGCACGTCGACCAGGTTGAGGTTGCCGATCGCGGCGATCACGTCGTCGCGGAAGGCGCGGATCGAGCTGTCGACGGCCTGCGCCTTGTAGGCGGTGGCGGCGCGCTCGGGCACCTCGACGACCAGCTCGCGGGAGTCGAGCTCCCACTTCTTGCGGCCGCCGTCCAGCAGGCGGACGTCGCCGTGGCCGTACAGCTTGAAGTACCAGTAGGCGTACGAGGCGAACCAGTTGTTGTTGCCGCCGTAGAGCACCACGGTCTGGTCGTTGGCGATGCCCTTGGCGCTGAGCAGCGCCTCGAAGCCGGCCTGGTCGATGAAGTCGCGGCGCACCGGGTCCTGGAGGTCGGACTTCCAGTCGATGCGGACCGCGTTGCGGATGTGGTTCTTCTCGTAGGCGGAGGTGTCCTCGTCGACCTCGACGATGACGACCTTCGGGTCGTCCAGGCGGGCCTGGACCCAGTCGGCGTCGACCAGGACGTCGCTGCGGCTCATGGTGATGTCTCCATCCGGGGGCGGTTGCGGAAGGCTGCTGTGGGTGCCCGCAGGCCGAGGCTCCGACCGGGCGTCCACAGTTCGGACACCGCAGGTCGTGGGCCTGGCGGGCGGTTCGGATCAGAGGTGCCGGGGGCCGGCGGTCCGGGAGCGGGCCGCGCGGGGCCGGCGTGCGGGGCGGGCGGGGCCTGACGGGCTGGTCAGAGCTGCCCGGTCAGCGCATTCGACACAGGCAGGTGGACACGCGGCACAGGTCTACCGCCCGCCGCTTCGTGAGATCCGCCTGTCGCTTCATGTCGACGATGCTAGGGACACCGCACGCCCGCTGTCATCAGCGTGTCGAATAGTGAGACCAGATGGCCCGAATACTGGGATTTGCCGATTAACGGCCGCCGCGGCCAGCGCGAACGCCGCCCCGGCACGACCGGAACGGCGCCCGGGGCAGCGGCGCGGACGGCATTGCTGGACAGCCCGTCTCGCAGTGCGGGACGGGCCGGATGGTCGGAAGGCGGCCGGTCCGGCGGCCGCGGGCGCCGGACCCGGGGGGCCTCAGCCGATCAGACTGACGTTCTCGCCCTGGAATGCGAGCTGGAGGCCGTCCGGTCGGGGCACGGCGCCGGCGAGGTTCAGGCCGGCCGGCAGTTCGGTGAGGGTGAAGCTGCGCGCCCCCAGCTTCCCGGCCAGCGCGCCGTTCAGGACCGACGCCATGCCGGTGAGCTTGAAGCCGTCCGCGGTGATGGTGTTGCCCGAGCTGTGCACGTCGCCCTGGCCGATGGACACGCCCATCAACGAGGCCTTGACCTTGCCGGGGCCGCCGTACGACAGCTCCAGGCGGTCGGCGCCGGGCACGCCGGCCTGCGGCGCCGCCAGCCGGGCCGCGTCGGCGTAGCTGATCAACCCGGTGCCGCTGCCGTGCCGGACGGTGGCGCTGCGGTAGTCGTCGCCGACCGAGACCCCGGAGAGCCGGGCGCTGAAGGAGCGCAGCGCGACCTGCTGGCTGCCGTTCCCGACCGTCATGCCCTCGCCGGAGAGCCGGACGTCGTCGAACTCCCTGGCGAGGGCCTGGGTGAGGAACGGGAAGCCGTCGATGTGCACGGTCGGCCGCTGGGCCATCCGGCCGCTGCCGGCCAGCCGGTCGGCGGCCTCGTCCTCGGCGACGCCCGCGGCCACCCGGTCGGCGCCGGCCAGCAGCCCGGCCAGGGCCGCCAGGCCGATCGTCGCCTTCAGCCAGCCGCGCATCATGTCTCCCGGTGGTCGCTCCGTGTCGCGTGCCGTTCGGAGTGCTACGACGATCGGCCGACCCGTGCGGTTCCTGGGCGGCGGTGGCTCAGCCGCCGGCGAAGGGGGGCAGCACCTCGACCGTGCCGCCCTCGGTGAGCGGTACCCCGGCGCGGTCGCGGGTGCCGACCTGCTCGCCGTCGACCAGGAACGAGCAGTGCCCGAGCACCTGGAGCAGCCTGGGCCGGTCGGCGTGCCGCTCGCGCACCGCGGCCAGCGCCTCGGCGAGCGTGGCGGCCTCGTACGGCTCCTCGGCGGTGCCGGCCGCCGCCTTGGCGGCGGCCCAGTAGCGGATCGTCCCGGTCACCCGTGCGGCGGCCGGGGCCACTCCCCCGGGTGAAGCAGCGGCGGTGGTGCCCATGGCAAGCCCTCCTCGTCGTCCCTCGCCCGGTGCAGCGGCCCGGCTCCGTCCGCCGGCCCGCCCACGCCAAAGGTGTACACGTACGGTGCGGCCGGTGCTGCACCCATGATGGACCGGGCGGCCGCCCGGGCGTCAACGCCGCAGCTCGGTCGGGCGGACGGCGGGCCTCCGCGAGCCCGGGGGCGCACTCCGCGTGATCCAGCACTCGCCGCGCGCCCCTCCCGGAGCGGGGTGTGGTCGGCTATTCTCGACGCGTAAGGGATCCGGGCAGAGTCGCCCCCGGGTCCTTTTGTGCTTTCAGGACGCCAGTACGGACGTTCTTGCGAACGGCGCCACCCGCGCCGGAGGCGGGAACACCCCGAGGACAGCGGCACAACGGAGTGCCCGCGGCCCGACGGGGCGTCAGGACCGGCGCCGGGCCCACCCGGCGCGGGAGCAGACCGGAAGGTTCGCGGATGGGCAGGGCAGGAACGGTACGCCAGGGGTCGCGGGACTCCTGCCGTCCGCCCCGCTGTGCCGTGCGCACCGGCGAACCCACCGGAGCTCCCCCCGGATGCCCTGCGAGCGCCTCCTCCACCTTCACCGCCGCCGCGCCGCCCGGCCCCCGCCGCAGGCGCAGTGCGACCGCGACGACCCGGAAAGGGGACTACCGGGTATGAGTTCTCTCCTCCTCCTGACCAACGCCCTGCAGCCGTCCGCCGAGGTGCTGCCCGCCCTGGGCCTGCTCCTGCACAACGTCCGGGTCGCCCCGGCCGAGGGATCGGCCCTGGTCGACACCCCGAGCGCCGACGTGATCCTGGTCGACGGCCGGCGCGACCTGCCGCAGATCCGCAGCCTGTGCCAGCTGCTGCGGTCCACCGGCATCGGCTGCCCGCTGGTGCTGATCGTCACCGAGGGCGGCCTGGCCGCGGTGACCGCCGAGTGGGGCATCGACGACGTGCTGCTCGACACCGCCGGGCCGGCCGAGGTCGAGGCCCGGATCCGGCTCGCCATGGGCCGGCTCCAGGTCACCGCCGACGACTCGCCGATGGAGATCCGCAACGGCGACCTGTCGGTCGACGAGGCCACCTACTCGGCCAAGCTCAAGGGCCGGGTGCTGGACCTCACCTTCAAGGAGTTCGAGCTCCTGAAGTACCTCGCGCAGCACCCCGGCCGGGTCTTCACCCGCGCCCAGCTGCTGCAGGAGGTCTGGGGCTACGACTACTTCGGCGGCACCCGCACGGTCGACGTCCACGTCCGGCGGCTGCGGGCCAAGCTCGGCGTCGAGCACGAGCAGCTGATCGGCACCGTCCGCAACGTCGGCTACCGGTTCGTCGTCCCGGACAAGGCGGAGAAGGGCGGCGACCGGTCCGGCGCCGAACAGCACGCCGCCGCCGTCCACGAGGTCTGAGTCCGCGCGGCGGCCGGCAGCACGGCTCCGGCCGCCGCCCGCGCAGCCCCTGGTGTCCGGCTTGCCCGGAAAGGGGCGGGGTTCACCCCTCCGCAGCCCGCAGGTGACCCTCCGGTACGTGAGACTCCTCCTACCGTCCACCTGCCACCCGCGTAGACTCCCTCCGTGGCCAAGGTGACGCGCGACGATGTAGCCCGACTGGCTGGGACCTCGACCGCGGTCGTCAGCTACGTGATCAACAACGGACCCCGACCGGTCGCCCCGGCGACCCGCGAGAAGGTCCTCGCGGCGATCGAGCAGCTCGGGTACCGGCCGAACAGCGTCGCCCAGGCGATGGCCTCTCGCCGCACCAACCTGATCGGGATGGTCGTCCCCGACGCCCGGCAGCCCTTCTTCGCCGAGATGGCGCACGCGGTGGAACGCGCCGCCTCGGAGCGCGGCAAGCTCGTCCTGATCGGCAACTCCGACTACGTGGACGACCGCGAGGTCCACTACGTGCGGGCCTTCCTCGGCATGCGGGTCGCCGGCCTGATCCTCGTCAGCCAGGGCCCCTCGCAGCGGGCCGCCGAGGAGTTCGCCGCGATGGAGGGCGCCAAGGTCGTCCTGCTGCACCGCCGGCCCGAGGCGATCGACGACGTGGCCGTGGTCACCGACGACGTCGGCGGCTCCGAGCTCGCCGTCCGCCACCTGCTGGAGGTGCACGGCCACCCGTACGTGGTCTGCTTCGGCGGCCCCGTCGAGTCCCCCGCGCCCGGCGACCCGGTCATCGACCACGTCGAGGGCTGGCAGCGCGCCATGACCGCGCACGGCCTGCCGACCGAGCCGCACCTGGTCGACGCGCCCTTCCACCGATACGGCGCCTACGAGGTCGCGCTGGAACTGCTGCGCTCCCCGGACCGGCCGCCGGCGATCTTCTGCTCCACCGACGACCAGGCGATCGGCGTCCTGCGCGCCGCCCGCGAGGTGGGCCTGAAGGTTCCGGAGGACCTCGCCGTCGCGGGCTTCGACGACGTGCCCGAGGCGGCCCTCGCCGACCCTCCGCTCACCACCGTCGCCTCCGACCGCGACGCGATGGCCCGCGCCGCGGTCGACCTGGTGCTCGACGACTCGCTGATGGTCCCCGGCTCGGACACCGAGCGGGTGCGCAAATTCGAATCGCGCCTGGTCGTCCGGCGTTCCTGCGGCTGCACCGGCCAGGAGCCCGCACCGGTGGCCTGACCAGGCTTTATGAGAACCTGACGGGCTTCTGGGACCGTTCTGAGCGCATTCTCATCAAGCCTTCATCCGGCAGGCGCAGCGTGGTCGTCATGAGCGACCCGTACCGCAGCAGCGAGGACCCGTACCGCACCGCCGACGGCCACCTGGTGTGGCCCGCCGCGCACCCCGCCCGGCCGGCCCACGAGCCGACCGCGCACCTGGCCGACGCCCACCCGGCGCCCGCGGCCGAACCC
>NZ_JAHTIK010000001.1:3876654-3914022 GCF_025655475.1 Kitasatospora sp. DSM 101779
GCCGGCGCGTCGGACGGCTCCGGCGGCAGCGGCCGGCGCGGCTTCCTGCGCGGCCGGCTCGCCCTGGCCGCGGCCGTCGCCGCAGTGGCAGCGGTGCTCGGCGGGGTCGCCGGCGGCGTGGTCACCAAGGCCGGCGAGAGCACGGCCGCCGCCACCAGCACGGTGGTCAGCCCGGTCGCCGCCAAGTCCGACGGCACCGCCGACGTCACCGCGATCGCCGGCGCGGTCTCCCCCAGCGTCGTCCAGATCACGGTGCAGGACGGCAGCGGCACGGCCACCGGCACCGGCATCGTGCTCACCGCCAAGGGCCAGATCCTCACCAATTACCACGTGACGGCGGGCGCGGTGGACGGCGGGCGGATGACCGTCACCTTCCACGACGGCAGCACCGCCGAGGCCACCGTCACCGGCACCGACAAGTCCCTGGACGTCGCCGTGATCACAGCCTCCGGCGTCAGCAGCCTCACCCCCGCCGTCCTCGGCGACTCCTCCGGCGTACGGGTCGGCGACCCGGTCGTCGCCATCGGCAACCCCGAGGGCCTCACCGGCACCGTCACCTCCGGCATCATCAGCGCCGAGAACCGCGAGGTCACCGTCCAGGTCGACGAGGGCACCACCCGCGGCAACGGCGGCTTCGGCTTCCCGCAGCTGCCCGGCTACCAGGGCGGCTCCGGCTCCAACGGCTCCGGCAGCACCGGCGACTCCGCCACCTACAAGGCGCTGCAGACCGACGCCGCGCTCAACCCCGGCAACTCCGGCGGCCCGCTGATCAACGCCAACGGCCAGGTCATCGGCATCAACTCGGCCATGTACTCGGCGAGCGGATCCAACTCCACCGCCGACTCCAGCAGCGCCGGCAGCGTCGGCCTCGGCTTCGCCATCCCGATCGACACCGTCAAGCAGGTCCTCCCGGACATGCAGTCCGGCCGGAACCTGTGACCGCACACTCCCCGCACCCGGGCGCCTCCGGCAGGACAATGACAGCACCCCCGCAGCAGCACCCCCACGAGAGCCAGAAAGGGCCGCAGCCCATGACTCCCCCCGCCGACGACCGCACCCCTGCCGAGACCGCCGGCTCCGGCCCCGCGCGGCTCCTCGTGGTCGACGACGAGCCCGCCCTGCGGGACGCCCTGGAGAGCAGCCTCGCCTTCGAGGGGTACGAGGTCACCACCGCCACCGACGGCTTCGAGGCCCTGGAGGCCGTCGAACGCGACCGGCCCGACCTCGTGCTGCTCGACATCATGATGCCGCGGATGGACGGCCTCACCGCCGTCCGCCGGATGCGCTCGCGCGGCGACACCGCACCCGTGCTGATGCTCACCGCCCGCGACGCCGTCGGCGACCGCGTCACCGGCCTCGACGTCGGGGCCGACGACTACCTCGCCAAGCCCTTCGAACTCGACGAACTGCTCGCCCGGGTCCGCGCCCTGCTCCGCCGCAGCGCCCTCGCCAGCGAGGCCGCCGCCCGCGCGGCCGCCGCCGAGGACGACGGCGAGGTGCTCGCCTTCGCCGACCTGCGGATGAACACCGCCACCCGCGAGGTCACCCGAGGCGGCCGGCCGATCGAGCTCACCCGGACGGAGTTCATGCTCCTGGAGATGTTCCTCTCCCACCCGCGGCAGGTGCTGACCCGGGAGCAGATCCTCAAGGCCGTCTGGGGCTTCGACTTCGAGCCGTCGTCCAACTCGCTCGACGTCTACGTGATGTACCTGCGGCGCAAGACCGAGCACGGCGGCATGCCCCGGCTCATCCAGACCGTACGCGGCGTCGGCTACGCGCTGCGGCCCGCCAGCGGCGCGGCGGCGTGAAGGCGGTCGGCCGGCTCACCGGGTGGTTCCGCGGCAGGTCGCTGCGGAGCAGGCTGGCCATGCTCACCGCCGCCGCGGTCGCCGTGGCGATCGCACTGTCGGCACTCGCGTGCTGGTTCTTCGTCAGGGACCAGCTCTACCACCAGGTCCGCAGCAACCTCGCCGGCGCACCGTACGACTTCCGGACCATCGCCAACGGCCAGCTGGCCGGCGACACCCTCCCGAGCTGCGGCACCACGCCCCAGCAGGCGCTGAGCAAGTCTCAGGCCGCCAACGCGGTCTTCGCCGCCACCCACCCCAACCGGGGCGGACCGGACCACGGCGGGCCGAACCGCTGGGACAACCAGCTGGTGACCTCCGGCGGCGCGGTCTGCCTGCCGATCGGCGCCACCAAGGCCATCCAGACCGACTCCTCGGACCGCTCGATCCTGACCGAACCGGACAGCACGGCCCACTACCGGGACGGCACCTTCGTCGGCGGCAGCCCCGCCATGGTGCGGGTGACCAAGGTCTACCTCGTGCAGTCCCAGGAACCTGCGATCATGCTGACCGCGCAGGACGTCACCGCCGTCCAGGATTCGCTGCAGCGGCTCGCGCTGATCCTCGCCGGCGTCGCCGCGGTCGGTGTGGTCGGCGCCGGGTTCATCGGGCGGCTGGTGGCCAGGTCGGCGCTGAAGCCGGTGGACCAGCTCACGGACGCGGTGGAGCACATCGCCCGGACGGAAGAGGTCGGGACGACCATTCCCGTCAACGGGAGCGACGAGATCGCGCGGCTGTCGACCTCGTTCAACTCGATGTCCACCGCGCTGCTCAACTCCCGTGAGCGGCAGACCCGGCTGATCGCCGACGCCGGGCACGAGCTGCGCACCCCGCTCACCTCGCTGCGCACCAACGTCGACCTGCTGATCCGCAGCGACGAGACCGGCCGGCCGCTGCCGCCGGCGACCCGCAGCAAGCTGCTCGGCAACATGAAGGCGCAGATGCAGGAGCTCACCGTGCTGATCGGCGACCTGCTCCAGCTGTCCCGGCCGGACTCCCCGAAGCCCGGGCAGAACCTCGCGGTGGTCGCCCTGCACGAGATCGCCGGGCGGGCGGTCGAACGGGCCCGGCTGCGCGGGCCGGGGCTGGTCTTCGAGGTGACGGTGCACCCCTGGTACGTGCACGGGGACGCGGCGGCGCTGGAGCGGGCGGTGATCAACCTGCTGGACAACGCGGTGAAGTACAGCCCCCCGGGCGGCACCGTGGACGTGGCGCTGACCGGCGGCCGGCTGACCGTCCGGGACCACGGGCCGGGCATCCCGCAGGACGAGCTGCCGTACGTCTTCGACCGGTTCTGGCGTTCGCCGTCCTCGCGGCAGCTGCCCGGTTCGGGCCTGGGGCTGTCGATCGTGGCGCAGACCGTCCGGGACACCGGGGGAGAGGTGACGCTCGGCCCCGCCACGGACGGCGGTCCGGGGGCACTGGCGACCCTGCAGCTGCCCGGGCAGCAGACCCCGCCGGAGTAGCCCGCGCGTGCGGGAAGCGGGAAGGCGGAGGGCGGGACACCCCCTCAGGTGCCCCGCCCTCCGCGGCTCGTGCGGTACCGCGTCAGTCCTTGTCGGTGCCGTCGCCGACCAGGGCGATCCGGTCGCGGGCCGGCGGGGCCAGCGGCTTGGCGGCCGAGCTGTTCGCGCCCAGGTAGGCGTTGAACAGGTCCAGGTCGGACGGGCCGACCAGGGTGTTGGTGCCGGAGGTGAAGGCCGGGAAGCCGTCACCGCCGCCCGCCAGGAACTCGTTCGCGGCGACCCGGTACGACGCGGCGGGGTCGATCGCGGTGCCGTTGAGCTTGATCGAGGAGACGACCACGCGGGCGGCGCCGGTCTTGGTCATGTCCAGGGTGTAGGTGAGGCCCTTGGAGACCTGGAGGATCTTCGGCGCGGCGTCGTTCAGGCCGCTGACCTGCTGCTGCAGCAGCTCGATGACCTTGGCGCCGGTCAGCGTCTTGACCTGCATCATGTTGGTGAACGGCTGGACGGTGAACGCCTCGCCGTAGGTCACCACACCGTCGCCCTCGGCCGCGGAGGCCTTGTAGACCAGGTCCGAGCGGATGCCGCCGGGGTTCATGAACGCCATCTGGGCGCCGCCCTTGTCGGCGGGCGCCGTGCCGGCCAGCTGGGCGTCGGCGATGACGTCGCCGAGCGGCTTCTCGAGGTCGGCGGAGCCGCGCCCGTTGATGTCCGCGGAGATGTAGCCGACCGGGCGGTTGGCGATCGGCGCGGCCATCTTGTTGTAGGTGTCGATCAGCTTGGTCATGTCCGGCGCCTTGGCGACGGTGCGGCGCACCACGTGGTTGGCGGCGGTGACCGACGGGCGGACTATGGCACCCGTGCGCTTGTCGATCTGCAGGTTGATCTCGGTGTAGAGGCGGCCGAAGGAGGCGGCGCTGGTGACCGAACGCGGCACGCCGTTCTTGTCCGGGATGGCGCAGGCGTACGCGTTGTGCGTGTGGCCGGTGACGATCGCGCCGACCGCGGGGTCGATGTTCTTCGCGATGTCGACGATCGGGCCGGAGACGCCTGAGCCGCCCGCGCCGCAGTCGTAGTTGTACGTGGTGGAGGCCGGGTAGCCGCCCTCGTGGATCAGGGCGACGATCGCGTTCACGCCCTTGCGCTTCAGCACGGCCGTGTACTTGTTGATCGTCTCGACCTCGTCGCCGAACTTGAGGCCCTTGACGCCGGCGGCGGTGACGATGTTCGGCGTGCCCTCCAGGGTGACGCCGATGAAGCCGACCTTCTCGCCGTGCACGTCGGCGATCCAGTACGGGTCGAGGATCGGGCGGCCGGTCTTCTCGTTGGTGACGTTGGCCGCCAGGTACTGGAAGTCGGCGCCCTTGAACTTGCGGCCCTTGGTGTAGCAGCCGTCGGTCGGGTGGCAGCCGCCGTCCTGCAGGCGCAGCAGTTCCTTGGAGCCCTCGTCGAACTCGTGGTTGCCCACGCTGGTGACGTCGAGGCCGAGCTTGTTCATCGCCTCGACGGTCGGCTCGTCGTGGAACAGGCCCGACAGCAGCGGGCTCGCACCGACGATGTCACCGGCGGCGACGGTCAGGGTGTTCCGGTGGCCCTTGCGGGCCTCGCGCAGCGCGGTGGCCAGGTACTCGACACCGCCGGCCGGGGTGGAGACCACCTGGCCGGTCGCCGGGTCGACCTCCTTGATGGTGCCGGAGGAGCCGGCCGGGGGCTCCAGGTTGCCGTGGAAGTCGTTGATGGCGAGGAGCTGGAGGTCCTCGACCTTCGGCTTGTGGTGGCCGTGCGCCTCGGCGACGCTCGGCACGAGCAGCGTGCCGAGCAGGCCCGCGGCCGCGGCCGCGGCGAGCGCCGTACGGCGGTATCTGCCGTTCTGACCGGATGTGGACATGAGGGTACCCCGTACCGTCTGGGGCCCGGCAGACGCCGGGGCCATCGTGGCATGACCCGTGAAGCCTAGGGTCAACGCGCGTAGCTGTCAGGTCTTCTGACGTAACGAGAGGGTTTCCAGCAGCTGACACGATGTTGAGCAGCCGTACTCAGGCGCCGCCGGGGCAGCGGCCGTAGCGTCGCCGCCGTGGAGAACCGACCCCGGACCCGTCCCGCGAGCCTGACCGCCTGGTGGCTGCTGACCGCCTCCTCGGTGCTCTGGTTCACCGCCGCCCTCGGCGCCGCGGCGTACACGGCCCTGGTGCTGCAACCGCTCGCCGCGCACGCGACGCGTCCGGGTACCCGGACGGCGAGGAGCAGTTCGTCCGCATGATCGAGGCCGGGCCCGCACTCCTCTGCGGTCTGGCCTTGCTGCTGCCGGCCGGCCTCGCGCTGTACGCCTCGGCCCGGTACGCCCGGGGTGACCGCGGCGCGGCGACACTCGCCGCCGGGTACGGGTGCGCGCACGCCCTGACCGTGGGACTGCTGTCCTCCTGGGGGCCGTGGCAGACCGGCGCCGCATCGCTGCTGACCGCCGCGGCGGCGACCGGCGTGCTGGCGGCCGGAGCCGCCGAGGGACTCCGGTGAGCCTCGGCGACCGGACGGCCCGGAGCGGTCAGATCATCGGTTCGGAGGCGAGTTGCTGCTCGGCCCGCTGACGCTCCGCGACGGCGTCCTCGGTCATCGCCCGGTCGGTGTAGACGAGCGGACGCTCGGCCTCGGTGACGATGTGCTTGACCACCTGCACGTTGCCGTTGACGTCCCAGACCGCGATGCCCGGCGACAGGGTGGGGATGATCTCCACCGCCCAGCGCGGCAGGCCCAGGACCCGGCCGGTGGCTCTCGCCTCCTCGGCCTTCTGCATGTAGATGGTGCGGGTGGAGGCCATCTTGAGAATCGCCGAGGCCTCCTTGGCGGCCGCCCCGTCCACCACGTCCGAGAGGTGGTGGACCACCGCCACGAAGGACAGGCCGAGACGGCGGCCGAACTTCAGCAGGCGCTGGAAGAGCTGGGCCACGAACGGGCTGTTGATGATGTGCCAGGCCTCTTCGACCAGGAAGATGCGCTTGACCCGGTCCGGCCGCAGCCAGGTGTGCTCCAGCCAGACCCCGACGATCGCCATCAGGATCGGCATCGCGATGGAGTTCCGGTCGATGTGCGACAGGTCGAAGACGATCAGCGGCGCGTCCAGGTCGATGCCGGCCGTGGTCGGCCCGTCGAACATGCCGCGCAGGTCGCCGTCGACCAGCCGGTCCAGCACCAGTGCCACGTCCAGGCCCCACGACTGCACGTCCCCGACGGGCACCCCCAGCGACTCCACCGAGGAGAGGTCGGGGCTGCGCAGGGTGGAGATGATGTCGTCCAGCACAGGCTGGCGGTCCTTCACCGTGGCGTGCACATGGGCGTGCGCGGCCTTCAGCGCGAAGCCGGCCCGCTCCTCCAGCGCCCGCCCCATCGCCACCTCGATGATGGTGCGCAGCAGCGACAGCTGACCGGTGGTGGTGATCGACGGATCGAGCGGGTTCAGCTTCACCCCGCCGTCCCGGGCCGCCATCGGGTCGAGCCGGATGGACTTTATGCCCAGCGCGTTGGCGATCAGGTTCCACTCGCCGACGCCGTCCTCGCCCTGCGCGTCCAGCACCACCACCTGCCGGTCACGGAACCGCAGCTGGCGCAGCACGTAGGTCTTCTCCAGCGCCGACTTGCCGTTGCCGGACTCGCCGAGCACCAGCCAGTGCGGAGCCGGCAGCTGCTGGCCGTACAGCTGGAACGGGTCGTAGACGTAGCCCTTGCCGCTGTACACCTCGCGGCCGATGATGACGCCCGAGTCGCCCAGACCGGGCGCCGCGGTCGGCAGGTAGACCGCCTGGGCCTGCCCGGTGGAGGTGCGGACGGGCAGACGGGTGGTCTCCACCTTGCCGAACATCAGGCTGGTGAAGGCGTCGGTGAGGTTGCCGATCACGGGGTCCCCTCCCTCAGCGGCGGATGCCGGTCGCGAACGGCAGCGTGTTGACGAACGCCCGGTGGTGCTCGCGGTCGCACCACTCCAGCTTGAGGTAGCTCTTGCCGGCCGAGGCGCGGATGGTCCGCTTGTCGCGGGCCAGCGCCTCGGGGGTGCGGGCCGAGACCGTGATGTACCCGACCAGGTTGACGCCGGCAGCGCCGGACGCGAGGTCGTCGCCGCGCTGGTCGACCCGGCCGGTGTGGGCCAGGTCGCGCGGGTCGACGGTGCGGTTCATCTTGGCGGCGCGGTTGGCCTCGGCCTCGTCGTTGGTCTTCTCGGTGAGCATCCGCTCGATGGCGACGTCGGTCGGCTCCAGGTCCATGGTGACGGCGACCGTGCGGATCACGTCCGGGGTGTGGACCAGCAGCGGCGCCAGGAAGTTCACGCCGACCGGGGTCAGCGGCCACTCCTTGACCCAGGCCGTGGCGTGGCACCACGGCTCACGGGTCGCCGACTCGCGGGTCTTCGCCTCCAGGTGCTGCGGGTGGGTGGCGTCCAGCTCGGCCGGCCAGGCGTTGCGCCGGCTCATCGCCTGGATGTGGTCGATCGGGTGGTCCGGGTCGTACATCGAGTGCACCAGCGAGGCCAGCCGAGCCTGGCCCAGCGGCTGCCGGACCCGGATGTCCGCCTCGGCCAGCCGGGCGCAGATGTCGGTGAGCTCACGGGCCATCACCGTCGCCAGGCCCTCGTCGTCGCGCTGCCGCCGGCCGTCGGCCGTCCGCCCCATGGCGTGCGCCTCGGCCGCCAGGTCGCGGGTGTAGTGCATGCAGGCCACCAGGTACGCGCGGTGCTGCTCGGACGAGGTCGACACCATCGACTGCAGCTGGTCGTACGACTCCTTGAGCCAGCGCGGCGCCTTGTCGTCGCCGCGGCGCTCCACGTCCTTGGCGTGCGCGTCGGGGTCGGCGGGCAGCGTCCGGGCCAGGATCTGCAGCCGGGTGACGAAGCCGTCGCCGTTGGCCACGTGCTTGAGCAGCGTGCCGAACCGGTCGACCAGGGCCTCCTGGTCCTCCGAGTCGCGCAGGCCGACGCCCGGGCCCTCGATCTCGATCGCCGCGGTGACGGTGCGGCGCTCCAGGTGCATCAGCACCCCGACCTCGTCCGGCCCGAACGGCGCGGAGAGCCAGCGCAGCCGGCCGACGCCGGGCGGCGGGCCGACCTCCACCTCGCGCCCGTCCAGCCGGGTGCCGGCGTCGATCACGTCGGACTTCCAGACCGCCCGGCCACTGCGCACCGTCCGCCGGTAGGTCCGGTTGATCTCCACCCACTTGTAGAAGGTGCGGCGGCGGTACGGCACGTAGACGGCCATGATCGCCAGCAGCGGGAAGCCGACCAGGCCGGCGATCCGCAGCGGCAGGATCGGCATCAGCAGACCCCACATCATGCCGAGGAAGGCGCCGAAGATGATCAGCACGATCTCGCCGGACTCCCGGTTGCGCCCGATCGGCGCGTTCGGCCGGGACTTGCCGATGAGGTAGGTGCGGCGCTGGTGCACGTACGGCTGGGCGTACTGGGCGCCGAACTGGCCGAGCGGTTCGCTGCTCACCCGTCACCCTCCCTTCGTGGGGTTGCTGGCGGGGGCGGGGGCCGGAACGGGGGGCTGGGCGGGCGCCGCGGAGCGGCCGGCGTGCGCGGCGATGCCCGGCGCGACGCCGGAGCCGCCGGCACCGGAGGAGGCGTTGGCCGCCTGCGGGCCGCCGCGCGAGCCGTGCGCGGAGATGCCCTGCTTGACCAGGTTCGCCGGGCCGTTGATCATCGCCGAACCGGCGCTGACCGCACTCGCCCGGGCCCGGCGCACCTGCTGCAACTCGTCGCCGAAGCCGGGCACGAAGCGGTAGACGGCCGCACTGGAGAAGATCGACAGGAAGAGGATCGCGAGCCCGGAGAGCACCCGGGCGAAGTCGTCGTTCGCCCCGGCACCGGTGGCCACCGCGCCGGCCAGACCGAGGATGATCACGATGATCGGCTTGGCCAGGTCCACCGCCAGCATCAGGCCGGCCCACCGGCGGACGTGCTTCCACAACTGCTTGTCCACCAGGCCGGCGTACACGGCGGTGCCGAGCAGCGCGCCCACGTACAGCATTGCGGCCCGGATCAGCAGCTCGATCCAGAGCACCGCCGCGGCCAGCACGGCCACCAGCGAAACGATGATCAGGATCAGCGGACCGCCGCCAAGGGAGCCCTTCTCCAGGGTGTCCGCGAAGCCGCCCAGGTAGGTGCCGGTGTCCGACTTGGTGCCGGCCGAGATCGCCGCGGTGAGACCGTCCGTGGCCGAGACCACCGTGTAGAGGATCAGCGGGGTGAACGCCGAGGCCACCACCGTCAGCCAGAGGAAGCCGATCGCCTCCGAGAACGCCTGCGCCAGCGGGGCACCGCGCACCGCCCGCTTGGTCACCGCCAGCAGCCACAGCACCAGCGTGATGACCGTCGAACCGGCGAACACCACGGCGTACTGCTGCAGGAAGGCGGCATTGGTGAAGTCCACCTGCGTCGTGCCGTCGATCGCCCCGGACAGCTTGCGCACCACCCACGCGGCGGCCTGCGCACACCCCTTGGCCAGCGACCCGAGCGGGTCGGTGACGGAGCCGACCGTGTCACCCCCGACCACCGCCGCGCCGGGCGGAGCGCACTGCCCACCCGCACCGGGCAGCGGGACGCTCTGCGCCGCGCAGGTGGACGACGGCGTCGGCGAGGGCGACGGATCGGCGAACACCCGCTGGGCGGTGATCAGCGCGGTGGCCTGCAGGACGGCGAGTGCACCGCCCAGGGCACCGGCCCGCCGGACGAACGATCTGGTCGAACCGTCACCGCGCATAGCGGAAGCCTCCGAACCTCTGGACTGCGTCAGTGATCTGCTGGGCCGTGGCCGCCTGCTGATCACCCGGAACGGGGGCAGGGCCCGAGGCCCGGTCGAAGTCGGTCACCTTCCAGTCACTGCCGTTCCAGCGCATGGTGACGGTGAGGGTGTACCAGTCCTGGGAGACCGGCCTGGTCGAGCCGTCGCCGGCGAGCCCGTGCAGCCCGGTGCACCACACCTCCACCTTGGTCGCCGTGTCGGCGTAATTGGTGGTGCGGGTGCCGACGGGGATCGTGCGGCTGACGAAGGTGAGGCCCTTGGGGGCCCGGCCCTGGGCGTCGAGGCCGAAGCGGCCGTTGTTCTCGGCGGTGAAGGCGGTGTCGAGCCGCTGCTGGAGTCCGCCGGCGGCGGTGGGGTCGGAGACGGTGTCGACGATGGTGTGGCGGCTCGCGGTCTGGAACATCTCCGCGGAGCCGAGGGCGGTCGCGTAGTTGGCGGCGGCCGACTGGGCGCCCTGGTCGGTGTGCGGGAAGCCGTTGGCGATGCCGTTGGCGGTGGTGTCGACGGGCTTGGTGCCGCTCGGCGCGGTGGCGGCCGCACCGGCCTGGGCGCCGTCCCCGGAGCCGGGGGCCGCGGTGCCGCTGCCGGCGGTGCCCGGGTCGGGCTTGCCGCGGTTGGCGATGGAGACCGCGATCACCAGCAGGGTGACCACGAGCAGGACGGTCAGCAGGGTCCGGACCGGACGCGGCTGACGTGCGGTCATCTGGTGGGAGGGCTGTTCGCCGACCGGTAGCCGCGTACGGGTGTGCGGCTGGTCGTCGGACAACGGCACGGCGGCCCTCCTGGTGCTGGGGGCCCCGCCGGGGCCCCGGTGACGCGAACACGACTGTGCCGGCAGAGTCGCATGGCCGCTCCGCCGGGATGACTATCCGATCCGTACGATCGTCAGATCGCCATGCCGTAGACAATGGTGAACAGGGTGCCCAGCGATCCGATGATGAACACGCCGGTCAATCCCGCGATGATCAGTCCCTTGCCCTGCTCGGCACTGAACGTGTCGCGCATCGCGGTGGCGCCGATGCGCTGCTTCGCGGCCCCCCAGACCGCGATGGCGAGGCAGGCCAGGATGGCGACCGCCATCACGACCTCGACCATCACCCGCGCCTCGGACCCGAGGCTGGCGAACGGTCCCCAGTCCGGGGCGATGCCGCCGATGATGGTGTCGATGTTGGCCTTCTTGGGTGGGTCCTCGGCCAGGTAGCCGACCACCTTGCTGTCCACGCTGCTCAGGTTCATTCCATCTCACCGCCCGATCAGGCAAATTCAAGGCCCCGGAACACGGCTTCGCGAAGGGGCAGGACCTATTCTTGGCCAGATCTGATGTCGACTTGGCTATATCTCGCGGATTGGTCGTGAGGCACAGGACACGTACGACAGGATGTCCACCGTACGAAGGATACCGCTCACTCTTCGTATCTGGGTTGATTGCGCTGAGCAACGCCTTCCGGAACACTCGCGACTGACGCCACGTCGGGGATGGTGCTGATGGTACTCCGCACAGCGGGCACGGCGGCCGCCGCTGCAGCGGTTGTGACGGTCGGTTTCGTCGGGCTGGTCACGGTGGGGACCTTCGCCGCCAGCGGGACGCCCCGGTCGAGCACCAACAACCTCGCGATCTCGTCGGGGACGGTGCCGGCCGCGTACCGGCCGCTGATCGAGAAATGGGGCACCCTCTGCCCCGAGATCTCACCCCCGATGCTCGCGGCACAGCTGTACCAGGAGAGCGGATTCGACCCGACCGCCAAGAGCCCGGCCAAGGCGTACGGCATGGCGCAGTTCCTGGAGGGCACCTGGGCCAGCTACGGCGTGGACGCCAACGGCGACGGCCGGCGCGACATCTGGGACCCGGCGGACGCCATCGCCTCGGCCGCCACCTACGACTGCGCGCTCGCCAAGGACGTCTCCCGGGTGCCCGGCGACCGGCAGGCGAACATGCTGGCCGCCTACAACGCCGGACCGTACGCGGTGATAGAGGCCGGCGGGGTCCCGGGCTACCGGGAGACCCAGGGCTACGTGAAGAACATCCAGTCGCTGGCCAGGAGCTTCACCGCGCCGGCCCCGCAGACCGCGATCGGGCTGTCCCAGCAGGCCGCCGGCGCGATCTACTTCGCGCAGACCAAGCTCGGCACGCCGTACCTGTGGGGCGGCGAGGGCCTGCCCTCGCAGCAGGGGCGCTTCGACTGCTCGGGCCTGACGCAGGCCGCGTTCGCGAGCGTCGGCATCACCCTGCCCCGGGTGGCCAACGACCAGTGGTATGCCGGCGAGCACCCCTCCCGGGACCAACTCCGCCCGGGCGACCTGGTGTTCTTCGCGAACGACCTGAACGATCCGCGGTCCATCCACCACGTCGGGATCTACGTCGGCGGCGGCTACATGATCGACGCCCCGCACACCGGCGCGGTGATCCGCTACGACACCATCGACCAGCGGGACTACATCGGCGCCACCCGGGTCACCCCGGACGGTGCCGCGGCTCTGCCCGTCCGGAACGCCGACGGTACGATCAGCGGCGGCCAGGGCCCGGCGCAGAGCTGAGCCGCCGGCCTGCCCCGCATGTGGGCGGGCGGTGGACGGTGAGTCAATTTTCCGTGACGCGCGATCTCCGCGGAACCCTTCGGCCTGCTCAGGACGTTGTTGCTCCGTACCGGACCGAGCTCCGGCCGGTACCCGGAGGAACGCAGGCGGCGCACCGGATCGGTGCACCGGACACAGAGAGGGAGGTGCGGCGTGTCGACGCTGCTCGCCGACACGGGCAACCCCGACCTGGGCCTGCTCCGCGCGGTCAACGGGCTGGCCGTCTCGGCCCCGGGCTGGCTGGACTCCGCGATCTCGTGGATCGGCGAGTACGGCATCCTGCTCGGCCTGGCCGCGGTCTGCGTGACGGCCTGGCTGCAGGCCCGCCGGCGGCCGGACGCCCCGGTGGCGGTGGCCGGCCTGCTGTGGGCGCCGCTGGCGGTGGCGATCGCCGAGCTGGCCAACCTGCCGATCTCGGCGATCGTGAACCGGCCGCGCCCCTTCGTGGACCACCCCGAGCTGGAGGTCCTGGTGAAGGGCAAGGAGGGCACCCTCTCCTTCGTCAGCGACCACTCGGCGATGTCGATGGGCATCGCCGTCGCCCTGCTGCTGGTGAACCGCCGGCTCGGCCTGGTCGCGGGCGCGCTCGCCCTGCTGCAGGGCTTCTGCCGGATGTACATGGGCGTGCACTACCCGACGGACGTGATCGGCGGCTTCGCCCTGGCCACCGCCGTGGTGCTGCTGCTGGCGCCGCTGGCGATGGCGGTGCTGGTGCCGTTCTGCCACGCGCTCACCAGGACGGCGGCCGCGCCGCTGGTCGTGGCCCGCGGGCCCGGCCGCGGGGGTGCCGGTGACGGCCGCAGCCGCCGTCGGCGCGAACCGGTCGCGGCCGGGCAGCCGGCTCCGGAGTCCGACCTGGCCGCCTGAGTCCCGGCGCCCCGGTCCGGCCGTCCGCGGGGCGGTCAGGCCCGGCCGTCGCGTTCGTGCTCGTCGGCGTCCCGTCTGGCGCGGTCGCGGGAGCGCCGCCCCGGCGCGAACCATCCGCAGCTGCAGCTGGCGAAGCAGAACGATCCGCGTTCTTCGAGTGCCACCCGGTGGGCGGCGGGCGGGGCCG
This sequence comes from Kitasatospora sp. DSM 101779, assembly GCF_025655475.1. GTDB lineage: Bacteria > Actinomycetota > Actinomycetes > Streptomycetales > Streptomycetaceae > Kitasatospora. The sequence goes on from NZ_JAHTIK010000001.1 coordinate 3,890,384, forward strand.
GTGCGGACTCCGCCGGGACGTCGCTGGACACGTGCTTCACCGTAACGCGCCGACCGGGGGCGCGTGCACGACTCCGTACGCCGGGACGGCCGTAACCCTTGCGGCCCGGGCTCGTTGGGCCCTGGAGAGCTCTGCCCACCCGGGGTGGCTGCTTGCCGGGCATCGGGGCCCGAGGGGGTTGTGTCGATCGTGAAGAAGCTGAAGCCCGTCCGTACCGCCGCGGCGGCGGCACTGCTGGCCGCACTGTCCGCCTGTTCGGGCGGCGGGGCCGAGCCTCAGGGCGGCTCGGCGGACGTGCTCTCCGCCGACCCGCTGACCGCGGTGCGCTCCGCGGCCGACATCACCGGCCGGACGGGCTCGGCCCGCACCACCACCGAGCTGGTCACCGAGTCGGCGGACAAGAAGGCGGTGTTCAACGGCACCGGCGGCTACGACTACGTGAAGCGGATCGGCACGCTGGAGATCAACGTGCCGCCCGGCGCCGCCACCACCGGCACGATCAGGGAGATCGTCCTGCCGGGCACCGTCTACCTGCAGAACAGCGGCGCCAAGGTGCCCGCGGGCAAGTGGGTCCGGCTGGACGTGCGCCAGCTCCCCGACGGCAATCTGGTCAGCAGCGGCGCGACGGACCCGGCCAGTGCCGCCGGCGCGCTGCGCGGCGTGGAGACGGCCGAGCTGGTCGGCACCGAGACGGTCGACGGCACCGAGCTGAAGCACTACAAGGGCACCCTGGACCTCGCCAAGGCGGCCGAGGCCACCGGCGGCCGGGGAGCGGACGGCCTGCGGATGGCCGCGCAGACCTTCACGGCGAAGCAGGTGCCGTACGAGGTGTGGCTGGACGCCCAGGGGCGGGTGCACAAGGCGGTGGAGACCTTCGCCTTCGCCGGGGTGGCGGGGTCCAAGGAGGCGAAGGACCAGGTGAAGGTGGTCTCGACCACATCGCTGGCCGATTTCGGCGCCGCGGTGCAGGCGGCCGAGCCGGCCTCCGCCGACGTCTACTCGCCGAAGGCCTCGGCACCTGCGAAGTGACGGCCCGGGGGCCTGCAGCCGAGGTTCGACCGCCGGCCCTAGTGCCTGTGGCCGCAGAGATGACCCGTCCGTGCCATACGGTGGGGCCCCGCTCCTCCTTACCCTGGAGGACGGGGTACCGCCGCCCTGGCCGGGAGGCGGCGCTGGAGGGGTGGTGCAGGTGGCGTCCTCGGAGGGCCGCACGGGCGGCCACGACAAGACCGCGCTCGACGAGATCGAGCTGGCCGGCGAGCTCATGATCGCCGCATCGACCAGTTCCGACGAGAAACTGGCCACCGAGCAGATCGACCGGGTGCTGCTCGACCGGGTGCCGACGGCGGCACCCCGACAGGGTGACGCCGAGCGGTCGCCCGCCGGCTGACGGCGGCGGCACCGGTCAGCGGGTGACCCGCGCTCAGGTGCGCAGCAGCCGTGAGATGGCGGCGGTGGCCTCGGCGACCTTGCCGTCCAGTTCCGCGCCGCCCTGCTCGGCGGCGGCGGCCACGCAGTGCCGCAGGTGTTCCTCCAGCAGCGAGAGCGCGAAGGACTGCAGCGCCTTGGTGCCGGCGGAGACCTGGGTGAGGATGTCGATGCAGTAGACGTCCTCGTCGACCATGCGCTGCAGCCCGCGGATCTGGCCCTCGATCCGGCGCAGCCGCTTGAGGTGCTCGTTCTTCTGGGCGCTGTAGCCGTGCGGGCCGCCGTGCGGGTGGGCCGCACCCGCCTCGGCGGTGACGTCGTCGCCGCCGGCCGCGGTGTCGGGAGTGCCGGCCGCGGTCTCGGGGGTGCTGGTGTCCTCGGTGCGCGTCTGAATCGTGGTCATCCGGCCCGCCTCTGTCTCCCTGCTCGCCGTCCCTGGACCTCCAGTGTCCAACACGGGCGGCACCCTGCATGTTCCGCCGTCCGGACGGCGGCTCGGATCTCCCCGTGCACGGCAGGAGCAAACCCGCCCGGGTTCCGCCAGACTGGGGAACCGCGTCAACACCCCGTTTGCACACCCGGGACGACGAGCGCCTAGAGTCGTTCAGTCCCTACCCCGCACATCGGAGATATCCGTGCGTTTTAGCCTGACCCCGAAGGAGACGAGCTTCTACGACATGTTCGCCGCTGCGGCGGAGAACCTCGTCGTCGGGTCGAAGCTCCTGCTGGAACTGCTGGGATCAGACGTGTCGGCCCGCGCGGAGATCGTCGAGCGCATGCGCGCCGCCGAGCACGCCGGCGACGACACCACCCATGCGATCTTCCACCAGCTGAACTCCTCCTTCATCACGCCCTTCGACCGCGAGGACATCTACAGCCTCGCCGGTTCGCTGGACGACATCATGGACTTCATGGAGGAGGCGGTCGACCTGGTCGTCCTCTACGACATCGAGTCCCTGCCGAAGGGTGTCGAGCAGCAGATCGAGGTACTGGCGCGGGCGGCCGAGCTGACCGCGGAGGCGATGCCGAACCTGCGGTCGATGCAGAACCTCACCGAGTACTGGATCGAGGTCAACCGGCTGGAGAACCAGGCCGACCAGATCCACCGCAAGCTGCTGGCCCACCTGTTCTCCGGTCAGTACGACGCGATCGAGGTGCTCAAGCTGAAGCAGGTCGTCGACGTCCTGGAAGAGGCGGCCGACGCATTCGAGCACGTGGCGAACACGGTGGAGACCATCGCGGTCAAGGAGTCCTGACCTCCGTGGACACGGCAGCACTGATCGCCGTCATCGGCGTGGCCTTTTTCTTCACCTACACCAACGGATTCCACGACTCGGCGAACGCGATCGCCACCTCGGTCTCCACCCGGGCACTGACCCCGCGCGCCGCACTGGCGATGGCCGCGGTCATGAACCTGGCCGGCGCCTTCCTCGGTTCGGGGGTGGCGCACACGGTGTCCAGCGGCATCATCGAGACGCCCTCGGGCAGCCAGGGCATGGCGATCCTCTTCGCCGCACTGGTCGGCGCGATCACCTGGAACCTGGTCACCTGGTACTTCGGTCTGCCCTCGTCCTCCTCGCACGCCCTGTTCGGCGGCCTGGTGGGTGCGGCGCTGGCCGGCGGTACCGCGGTGATCTGGAGCGGAGTGGTCGACAAGATCATCATTCCGATGGTGGTCTCGCCGGTCGTCGGCCTCATCGGCGGCTTCCTGGTCATGCTGGTGATCCTCTGGATCTTCCGCCGGGCCAACCCGCACCGTGCCAAGCGCAACTTCCGGGTCGCGCAGACCGCCTCGGCCGCCGCCATGGCCCTGGCGCACGGTCTGCAGGACGCCCAGAAGACCATGGGCATCGTGGTGATGGCGCTCACCATCTCGGGCCACCAGGCCACCGGCGACATCCCGATCTGGGTGAAGGTGTCCTGCGCGACGATGCTGTCGCTGGGCACCTACGCGGGCGGCTGGCGGATCATGCGGACCCTCGGCCGCAAGATCATCGAGCTGGACCCGCCGCAGGGTTTCGCCGCCGAGGCCACCGCGTCCAGCGTCATGTACATCACGTCGTTCGTCTACGCGGCGCCGATCTCCACCACCCACGTGATCACTTCGGCGATCATGGGTGTGGGCGCCACCAAGCGGATCCGCGCGGTCCGCTGGGGCGTCGCCAAGAACATCGTGCTCGGCTGGTTCATCACCATGCCGGCCGCGGCCCTGGTGGCGGCGGCGATGTACGGCGTCGTGGACCTGCTCCTGCTCTGATCCCGCAAGGCCGCCCCGCAAAGGGTGCAGGGCCCGCCCCCACATCACGGGGGCGGGCCCTGCGTACTTCGCGGCGGCACCGCCATGCAGCACCGCGAAGTAGTCGGTGGGGCTCCGGGGAGCCCGGCCCGGTCAGCCGAAGCGGCCGGAGATGTAGTCCTCGGTCGCCTGGACGGACGGGTTGGAGAAGATCCGCTGGGTGTCGTCCAGCTCGATCAGCTTGCCCGGCTGGCCGACGCCGGCCAGGTTGAAGAAGGCGGTGCGGTCGGAGACGCGGGCCGCCTGCTGCATGTTGTGGGTCACGATGACGATCGTGTACTGGGACTTCAGCTCGCCGATCAGGTCCTCGATGGCGAGGGTGGAGATCGGGTCGAGCGCGGAGCAGGGCTCGTCCATCAGCAGGACCTGGGGCTCGACCGCGATGGCGCGGGCGATGCACAGGCGCTGCTGCTGGCCGCCGGAGAGGCCGGCGCCGGGCTTGTTCAGCCGGTCCTTGACCTCGTTCCAGAGGTTGGCGCCCTTGAGGGACTTCTCCACCACGCCGTCCAGCACGGCCTTCTTCCGCACGCCGGCGAGCTTGAGGCCGGCCACCACGTTGTCGTAGATCGACATGGTGGGGAAGGGGTTGGGCCGCTGGAACACCATGCCGACCGAGCGGCGCACGGCGACCGGGTCGACGTTGGAGGCGTACAGGTTCTCGTCGTCCAGCATCACCTTGCCCTCGACACGGGCACCGGGGATGACCTCGTGCATGCGGTTGAGGGTGCGCAGGAAGGTGGACTTGCCGCAGCCGGAGGGGCCGATGAAGGCCGTCACGGAGCGGGGCTCGATGGTCATCGAGATGTCCTCGATGGCGCGGGTGGCTCCGTAGTAGGCGGACAGTCCGCTGACGTCGATGCGCTTGGCCATGGTCTTTCTCTTCTCTCGTCTCGTACGTCAGTCGGGTCAGCGTCCGCCCTTGGGCGAGCGCCAGCGTGCGATGCCCCGCGCGACGAGGTTGAGCCCCATCACGAAGAAGATCAGCACCAGCGCGGCGCCCCAGGCGCGGGCGTAGCCGAAGTCGTTGTTGACCATCGAGTACTGCTGCCAGATGTAGAGCGGCAGCGACTGCTGCGGTCCGTTGAAGGGGTCGCCATTGATGGCGTCGGCGCCGAAGACCAGCATCATGACCGGCGCGGTCTCGCCGGTGATGCGGGCGACGGCCAGCATCACACCGGTGGTGATGCCGCCGATCGCGGTCGGCAGCACGATGCGCAGGATGGTCTTCCACTTCGGCACGCCCAGGGCGTACGAGGCCTCGCGCAGCTCGTTCGGGACGAGCTTGAGCATCTCCTCGGTGGAGCGGACGACGACCGGCATCATCAGGATGGCCAGCGCGAGGCTGCCGGAGAAGCCCGAGTAGTCGAACCCGAGCATGATGTTCCAGAGCGAGAGGATGAACAGACCGGCGACGATGGACGGCACACCCGTCATGACGTCGACGAAGAAGGTGACCCACTTGGCGAGCCGGCCGCGGCCGTACTCCACCAGGTAGACCGCGGTCAGCAGACCGATCGGGGCGGCGATCAGGGTCGCCAGCAGGACCTGCTCCAGGGTGCCGATCAGCGCGTGGTAGATGCCGCCGCCGGGGCCGGAGGAGATCACGTTCTTCATGGAGTGGGTCAGGAAGTTGCCGTCGAGCACTTCCAGGCCCTGCTGCACGGTGTAGAAGGTCAGCGCGACCAGCGGGACGACGGCCAGGATGAAGGCGACCCAGACCACCGCGGTGGCGAGCCGGTCCTTGGCCTGGCGGCGGCCCTCGACGCGGGCGGAGAGCGCGTAGCTCAGCACCACGAAGAGCGCGGCGGCGATGATGCCCCACTGGAGGTGGCTGGCGAGTCCGGCACCGGCGCCGACGGCGCAGCCGAGGCCGATCGAGAGCAGCGCGACGCCGGCCGGCGCCCACTTGGGGAGCCGCGCGGTGGTCAGGTTGCGGCGGAGCTGCGGAGTCGAGTCCGCAATGGTGGTTGCGGTGCTCATGCGTTGGCCCCCGAGTACTCCTTGCGGCGCGCGATGATCAGTCGGGCGGCGCCGTTCACCAGCAGGGTGATCACGAACAGGACCAGGCCGGAGGCCATGAGGGCGTCACGGCCGAACGGCTGGGCCTCGTTGAACTTGAGCGCGATGTTCTGCGCGAAGGTGCCGCCGCCGGGGTCGAGGACGTGCAGCGAGAGCACGCTGTTGGCGGAGAGCACGATGGCGACGGCGATGGTCTCGCCGAGCGCGCGGCCGAGGCCGAGCATCGAGGCGGAGATGATGCCGGGGCGGCCGAAGGGCAGCACGGCGGTGCGGATCATCTCCCAGCGGGTGGCGCCGAGGGCGAGGGCCGCCTCCTCGTGCATCCGCGGGACCTGCCGGAAGACCTCGCGGCTGACCGCGGTGATGATGGGCAGGACCATGATCGCCAGCAGGATGCCGACGGTGAAGAGGTTCCGCGGGGTGACGCCGGCCTGGGTCTGGTCGAAGACGTACGTCCAGCCGAGGTACTGGTCCATCCACGCGGTCAGGCCGTCCATGTGCGGGACCAGGAACAGCACGCCCCACAGGCCGTAGACGATGCTGGGCACCGCGGCGAGCAGGTCGACCAGGTAGGCGAAGGGCTGCGCGATGCGGCGCGGCGCGTAGTGCGAGATGAACAGCGCGATGCCGACGGCGACCGGTACGGCGATCACCATGGCGATCAGCGCGCTGACGATGGTGCCGAAGGCGAGGACGGCGATACCGAAGACCGGCTTGGGCGCGTCCGGGTTCCACTCGAACGTGGTGAGGAAGTTGCCCTCGTCCTTGGACAGCGCGATGCCCGAGCGGTAGGCGAGGAAGCCTGCGATCGCGGCCATGATGACCAGCAGCAGGATGCCCGACCCTCGGGAGAGGTTGAAGAAGATGCTGTCGCCGAGCCGGCTGTCGCTCCGGCTCCGGCGGGCCCTGCCCCGTGCGGCGGCAGGGGGGGATGAAGTCATGATCGTCTACTCCGGTCTGACGGTGCTGCCCCCGTGGGGGACGGCACCTGGCGGCGGTGCCCCGGACGTGTGGTGCTCTGGGTGGTGCTTCCGGCGGGGCGGCCCGTCCCCCCTCTGAGGGCCGCCCCGCCGGTGGTGCGGGGGTCAGGCCAGGGTCGGGATGACGGCCTGGACCTTGGAGGCGAGCTCCTTCGGCAGCGGGACGTAGCCCTTGGCGCCGATGGCCTGCTGGCCGGCGTCGCTGATGGTGTAGGTGAGGAAGGACTTCAGGGTGTCGAGGCTGTCGGCCTTGTTGCCCTTGTCGCAGACGATCTCGTAGGTGACCAGGACGATCGGGTAGGCGCCCTCGTCCTTGGTCGCGTAGTCGAGGCTCAGGGCCAGGTCGCTGCCGGTGCCGGCGATCTTCGCCTTGGAGAAGGTGGTCGCGGCGTTCGCGGCGGTCGCGTCGACCGGCTTGGAGGCGCCGGTGTTGATGGCGGCGCTCTTCAGGCTGTTGGTCTGGGCGTAGGAGAGCTCGACGTAGCTGATCGAGTTCTTGACCTGCTTGACCTGCGCGGAGACGCCGGCCGAGCCGTTGGCGGACTGGCCGCCCTTGCCTGCCCAGGTCTTGCTGGCCGGGTAGGTCCAGGCGCCGCCGGAGGCCTTGGCCAGGTAGCCGGTCAGGTTGGCGGTGGTGCCCGAGTCGTCCGAGCGGTGGATGGCCTGGATCGGCGCGTCCGGCAGGGCGACGCCCGGGTTCAGGGCGGCGATCGCCGGGTCGTTCCACTTGGTGATCTGCGAGTCGAAGATCTTGGCGATGGTCGGGCCGTCGAGGACGAGCTTGTCGACCTTGTCGATGTTGAAGACGACCGAGATCAGGCCGCCGACCATCGGCAGGTTGATGCCCTGGCCGCCGGCGCAGACCTGCTTCGAGGCGTCGACCTCGGCGGGCTTGAGGGCCGAGTCGGAGCCCGCGAAGGCGACCTTGCCCTGGTTGAACTGCTGCACGCCGGCGCCGGACCCGCCGCCGCCGTAGGTGATGGTCGAGCCGGAGCAGGCCGAGCCGAAGGCGGCCTTCCACACGTCGACCGCGTTGGTCTGCGCGGTGGAACCCGCGCCCAGCAGCTGGCCGCCCTTGCCGCAGGCGATCTGCGCGGCCGGGGCAGCACCGGAGGCCGCAGCGCTGGTGCCGGAGCTGCTGGTCGAGTTGTCGTCCGTACCGCAGGCCGCGAGCGACAGCGAGCCGACGAGCGCCATGGCACCGATGGCGAGGGCCTTGGAGCCGTTCCGCTGGAGCTTCACTGGGGTGTCCCTTTCTGAGGCAAACCCTGCGCGTGGCGAGCTCGTCGATGGCTCGATCAGCGCGGGTTTCGCTGTGGTCCGGGGCCCGTTCGGCCCTCCGGTGGTCCCGAAGGTAGGCCGGGCAGGTGACGCGTCAGGCGGTCACAAATGAACGGATGGTGAACCTCGAACGGCTGGCGGGAAACCGAGGCCGGTAGTAACGGTTGCGTCACGGTGAGGGCGCGGTGAGATCACCCGGAACGGCCCCGCCGACCCGCGGCTGACCTGCGGCGGAGCACGGCCGCGAGGTACGCCGGGCGGCGCCCGGTCAGGCCCGTGCGCCGCCCAGCAGGGTGAGCAGCGCGTCCACCAGCGCGCGGTCCCGGACGTGCGTGAGACGGGCTTTCGCCTTCTTCGGGGGCAGCCATTCCAGCCGGTCGACCTCGCGCCCGGGGGTGAACGAACCGCCCGTCGGCACCGCCGCCCAGTAGCGGACCTCCTTGGGCCGCCCGTCCACCAGGTAATGCTGCGCGGGCAGCTCCTGGCCCAGCACGCAGTGCATCCCGGTCTCCTCGCGCAGCTCGCGCAGCGCCGCGGCCTGCCATCCCTCGCCGGGTTCGAGCTTGCCCTTGGGCAGACTCCAGTCGTCGTACTTGGGCCGGTGGATGACCGCGATCCGCGGCTTCTTCAGACCGCGGCCGTCCTTCTTCGGCCCACCGGGCACCCAGAGCACCCCGCCGGCCGCCAGCACGGTCGGCCCGTACCCGGGCACGGCGGCCCGCAGCGCGGGCGCGCCGCCGCGCCGGGACCGCCCGGCGAGCCGGACGCGGAACGGATTGGCAGCGCGGTGCTGCGCTGCGGTCAGACGGTCGCCCATTCATGCCATCCGTGGTGCGGGAGCTTCGGCCACTGGTGGCCGAAGGCGTACCTGGCCGCCTCGACCTCCAGTCGCTGATCAGCATGCACCACACCGAGCACGTACGCGGTCGCCGGCGTGATCCGCGGCGTCCGGGCCGCGGTGGAGGCGGTGGCGGCGGCATCGGAGGCGTCCCGGTGCCGGTCGAGCACCGCGTCCAGCCGGTCCAGCTCGGCGGTGGGCACCGCGCACACCTCCAGGGCGTACCGGGCCCGCTTCGCCAGCACCCGGACCCGGTGCCAGGGCTCGTCGTCCGCGGCCAGCAGCTCGTCGGCGTCCGCGGGGGAGGCGCTGCGGGCCGCGGGCAGCACCGCGAGCCGGTGCAGGCCGTCGCCGCCGTACGGCTCGACCGCGCGGGCCAGCGGCAGCCGCTCGGCCGCGGCGGCGAGCGCGGCGAGCGCGCCGGCCGCGTGCTGCACCAGCGCGCGGCCGTCCCGCCCGGCGGCCTCGTCCAGCAGTGGCACCTCGCCGCTCAGCAGGGTCATCCGGTCGGCGAGCGCGTGCAGCCGCGCCGTCCGCAGCTCCTGCAGCAGCGCGGTGTGCGCCCTGGTACGGGCGAGGGTGAGCTGCCGCTCCAGCAGGGCGCGGGCCTTGGGGGCGCCGGCGTGGCCGGCCAGCATGCCGGGCGACTCCGCGCCGCCGTCGCCCAGCGAGTCCAGCGCGGCGAGCAGCCGGGACGACCGGCGCCGGTATCCCGGCTCCCGGCCGAGCAGGTCGAGCAGCCAGGCCAGCTCCGTCCGCAGCTCACCGGCCCAGCCGGACTCGAACGCGGCCCCGAAGGTGTGCAGGGCGCCGCCGATCCGCCGGACGGCGCGCAGGAGGTCGTCCGCACCCGCCGCCGAGGCCGGGAGCGAGCCCGGTCTCGATCCGGCCTCGCCCACCGCCTGCGGCAGCGCGCGCAGGAACGCGCCGGCCTGGGTGGTGAGGTAGCCGGAGAGGACTTCCCCCGCGGACGCGCTCGGCGCCGCCGGGGCCGTCATCGGCGAATCGGTCATGACAAGGACTCCCCCATGTGGTCGTCCCGGGCCGCCACGGCCGCCGTCCCGGCCACCGCCGGAACCGGGGGCACGGGCGGCGGCCCGGGCAGTGGTCAGCGGCCCGCGGACGCGTTCCGGTGGCGCTTGCGCGAGGCGATGAGCAGGTCCTGGACGTGCTGCAGCGGCCTGCCGTCGGCGTCGGTCGAGTGCCGCGTCCAGCTCCCGTCGGCGCCGAGGTGCCAGGACTCGGTCTCGTCGGAGACCCCGAGGTCGATCAGCCCGGACAGCTCGGCCCGGTGCGCCGGATCGGAGACCCGCACCAGCGCCTCGATCCGGCGGTCCAGGTTGCGGTGCATCATGTCCGCGCTGCCGAACCACACCTCGGGCTCGCCGCCGTTGCCGAAGACGAAGATCCGCGAGTGCTCCAGGAACCGGCCCAGCACGCTGCGCACCCGGATGTTCTCGCTCAGCCCGGCGACGCCGGGACGGATCGCGCAGATGCCGCGCACCCACACCTCCACCGGCACACCCGCCTGCGAGGCCCGGTACAGCGCGTCGATCACGGCCTCGTCGACGATCGAGTTGACCTTGATCTTCACGTACGCCGGGCGGCCGGCCCGGTGGTGCGCGATCTCCCCGTGGATCCGCGAGACCAGGCCGTCCCGCAGACCGCGCGGCGCCGTCAGCAGGCGCCGGTAGGACTCGCGGCGCGAGTAGCCGGACAGCCGGTTGAAGAGGTCCGAGAGGTCCGCGCCGACCTGCGGGTCCGCGGTCAGCAGGCCGAGGTCCTCGTACAGCCGGGCGGTCTTCGGGTGGTAGTTGCCGGTGCCGACGTGCGCGTACCGGCGGAGCGTCTCGCCCTCCTGGCGGACCACCAGCGACAGCTTGCAGTGCGTCTTCAGCCCGATCAGGCCGTAGACCACGTGACAGCCGGACTCCTCCAGCTTGCGGGCCCACTTGATGTTGGCCTGCTCGTCGAACCGGGCCTTGATCTCCACCAGGACGAGCACCTGCTTGCCGGACTCGGCCGCGTCGATCAGCGCGTCGACGATCGGCGAGTCACCGGAGGTCCGGTACAGCGTCTGCTTGATCGCCAGCACGTTGGGGTCGGCCGCCGCCTGCTCCAGGAAGGCCTGCACCGAGGTCGAGAAGCTGTCGTACGGGTGGTGCAGCAGCACGTCCCGCTCGCGCATCGCGGCGAAGATGTCCGGCTGGGACGCCGACTCCACGTCGGTCAGACCGCGCGCAGTGCCGGCGACGAACTTGGGGTACTTCAGTTCCGGCCGGTCCAGGTCGGCGATGCCGAAGAGCCCGGTCAGGTCGAGCGGCCCGGGCAGCGGGAACACCTCGGCCTCGCTGACGTTCAGCTCGCGCACCAGCAGGTCGAGGATGTACGGGTCGATCGACTCCTCGACCTCCAGGCGGACCGGCGGGCCGAAGCGCCGCCGCATGAGCTCCTTCTCCAGCGCCTTGAGGATGTTCTCGGCGTCGTCCTCCTCGACCTCCAGGTCCTCGTTGCGGGTGACCCGGAAGGCGTGGTGGGCGAGCACCTCCATGCCGGGGAAGAGCTCCTCCAGGTGCGCCCCCATGACGTCCTCCAGCGGCACGTACCGCTGCGGGGACGCCTCCAGGAAACGGTTCAGCGACTGCGGCACCTTCACCCGGGCGAAGTGCTTGTGCCCGGAGACCGGGTTCCGCACCACGACGGCCAGGTTCAGGCTGAGGCCCGATATGTACGGGAAGGGGTGCGCCGGGTCGACGGCCAGTGGCGTGAGCACCGGGAAGATCTGCTGCCGGAACAGCGTGTGCAGCCGGGCCTGCTCCTTCTCCAGCAGCTCGGGCCAGCGCACCACCTCGATGCCCTCGGCGGCGAGGTCTGGCAGCACCTCGTGCTGGAAGGAGGCCGCGTGCCGGGCCATCAGCTCGCGCGCGCGCCGCCAGATCAGGTCGAGCACCTCGCGCGGCTGCAGCCCGGAGGCGCTCCGGGTGGCCACGCCGGTGGCGATGCGGCGCTTGAGGCCGGCCACCCGGACCATGAAGAACTCGTCCAGGTTGCTGGCGAAGATCGCAAGGAATTTGGCGCGCTCCAGCAGGGGGATGCCCGGATCCTCCGCGAGCTCCAGCACCCGCTCGTTGAACGCCAGCCAGCTCCGCTCGCGGTCGAGGAAGCGGCCCTCGGGGAGGGGCCCGAACTCCGTCTCGATGTCGGCGAGCGCGGAGTGCACCCCGCCCGTGGAGCTGGCCGTCGCCGACCGGGGCGCGATCCGGACGGCGGCCGGCTCGTCGTCGACCGGCATGCCGAGCGCATTGGTGATCGCGCTCGGCAACGGCGCCGGGACGGCCGGGGCCGCCTGCGCCGCGGCCGCCCGGGCCGCGGCGGCCGGCGGACGGGACTCCGCCGCCGTGGACCTTCCTGCCTTGGGCACGCGGGCACGGCTCTTGGAAGGCTGCTTGGCTGCCTGCTTGGAGCCCGCACCGGAGGCGGGGCCGGGGGCCGCACCGGACGAGGCGGAGACGGGGCCAGGGATGGTCATCGGTGCCAGCTCCTCATGCAGGGCGAAGTCCCGGGCGCACGTACCGCAGTCGTCAGCCGTGCTCGCGGCGGCGTACGTGTGTGTGGCGTACGCAGCGTCCTCGTCCCGCCACTCCAGTGCCCACCCGCCGGGAGCGGCCGGACGGAGCCGAGCCGGTCGGCGGGCGGAGCGCGGACGAGGCACTACGGGCGTCATCCTGTGATCTTCGCGGCGTCAATTGAATCCACGGTAAACACCGGATGGCCAGGAGGAAAGCTGAGTCGGTCACCCCTGTGGGCCGGAACCACCGGCCGGGCCGGCCTCCTGGACGCGGTACATCAGATCCACCTCGTGGACGGTGAAACCCAACCGTTCATATACCCGCACGGCCGCCGGATTGTCAGCGTCCACATAAAGAAGAACGGCCGGCACGCCGCGGTCGCGGATCAGGTGACGCAGACCCGCCGCGGTGAGCGCCCGCCCGAGCCCGCTGCCCTGTTCGCTCGGGGCCACCCCGACCACGTACACCTCGCCCAGGCCGTCGGGGTGCACCTTCGTCCAGTGGAAGCCCACCAATGCGCCGCCGCGGACGGCAAGGAGGAAACCGGCGGGGTCGAACCAGGGCTCGGCAAGCCGGTCCGCGAGGTCCGCCGCCGTCCACGCCCCCTGCTCGGGGTGGTGGGCGAAGGCCAGCGCGTTCAGCGCCAGCCAGGCCCCGTCGTCCTCGCCGGGGCGGAAGGTACGGAGCTCCACACCCTCCGGAAGCACCGGCTCGGGCACCTCCGGGCCGGCGGGCCTGCGCATCTGCCGCAGCTCGCGGACCAGCTCGCCGCCGAACCGCTCCGCCAGGCGGGCCGCACCCGGGTGGCCGCCGTGCGCCCAGCAGTCCACGGCCTTGGCCGGCGCCAGCTCCGTCAGCAGCACCTCGGCCAGCCGGCCGCCGAGACCGCGTCGCCGCAGCTCGGGGTGGACCGCCAGCTCCGCCGTCGCCGAGCTCCCGTCCGCGGCCACCTCCAGCTGCGCGTACCCCGCCGGACGACCGTTCAGCGTCTGCAGCAGGTGCCGCACCCCCGGACGCGCCGAACCCTCGCGGAGCCGCAGCCGGCCCGCCTCCGAGACCGCCTCACGGCCGTCGTCGACGGCGGCCGCCGTCAGCACGGACCGGGCGAGGAAGAGATCCTCCGCGGTCAGCTCGGACATGACACGGATGCTCTCGCCGGAGGGCGGCGTCGTGGTGGTCTCCATAGGGCGACCCTACGTCGCCGTCGCTCACCCGCCGTACCGAACCCGGAAATGCGAGAAGCCCCGCCCGGTGTCCCCGGGCGGGGCTTCTCTGAAGAATTGTTCGGCGGCGTCCTACTCTCCCACAGGGTCCCCCCTGCAGTACCATCGGCGCTACGAGGCTTAGCTTCCGGGTTCGGAATGTAACCGGGCGTTTCCCTCGCGCTATGACCACCGAAACACTATGAAACACATCGAACAACCGACACATGGCCTGTTCGTGGTTTCAGAACCAACACAGTGGACGCGAGCAACTGAGGACAAGCCCTCGGCCTATTAGTACCGGTCAACTCCACCCATTACTGGGCTTCCATATCCGGCCTATCAACCCAGTCGTCTACTGGGAGCCTTACCCTCTCAAGGAGGTGGGAGTGCTCATCTCGAAGCAGGCTTCCCGCTTAGATGCTTTCAGCGGTTATCCCTCCCGAACGTAGCCAACCAGCCATGCCCTTGGCAGGACAACTGGCACACCAGAGGTTCGTCCGTCCCGGTCCTCTCGTACTAGGGACAGCCCTTCTCAACACTCCTACGCGCACAGCGGATAGGGACCGAACTGTCTCACGACGTTCTAAACCCAGCTCGCGTACCGCTTTAATGGGCGAACAGCCCAACCCTTGGGACCTACTCCAGCCCCAGGATGCGACGAGCCGACATCGAGGTGCCAAACCATCCCGTCGATATGGACTCTTGGGGAAGATCAGCCTGTTATCCCCGGGGTACCTTTTATCCGTTGAGCGACGGCGCTTCCACAAGCCACCGCCGGATCACTAGTCCCTACTTTCGTACCTGCTCGACCCGTCAGTCTCACAGTCAAGCTCCCTTGTGCACTTACACTCAACACCTGATTGCCAACCAGGCTGAGGGAACCTTTGGGCGCCTCCGTTACCCTTTAGGAGGCAACCGCCCCAGTTAAACTACCCACCAGACACTGTCCCTGATCCGGATCACGGACCCAGGTTAGACATCCAGCACGACCAGAGTGGTATTTCAACGGCGACTCCACAACAACTGGCGTTGCTGCTTCACAGTCTCCCACCTATCCTACACAAGCCGAACCGAACACCAATATCAAGCTATAGTAAAGGTCCCGGGGTCTTTCCGTCCTGCTGCGCGAAACGAGCATCTTTACTCGTAATGCAATTTCACCGGGCCTGTGGTTGAGACAGTCGAGAAGTCGTTACGCCATTCGTGCAGGTCGGAACTTACCCGACAAGGAATTTCGCTACCTTAGGATGGTTATAGTTACCACCGCCGTTTACTGGCGCTTAAGTTCTCAGCTTCGCCCGACCGAAATCGGACTAACCGGTCCCCTTAACGTTCCAGCACCGGGCAGGCGTCAGTCCGTATACATCGCCTTACGGCTTCGCACGGACCTGTGTTTTTAGTAAACAGTCGCTTCTCGCTGGTCTCTGCGGCCACCCCCAGCTCAGACCGTAAAGGTCGTCACCAGGGCTGGCCCCCCTTCTCCCGAAGTTACGGGGGCATTTTGCCGAGTTCCTTAACCACAGTTCACCCGAACGCCTCGGTATTCTCTACCTGACCACCTGAGTCGGTTTGGGGTACGGGCCGCCATGAAACTCGCTAGAGGCTTTTCTCGACAGCATAGGATCATCCACTTCACCACAATCGGCTCGGCATCAGGTCTCAGCCTCAATGAGTGACGGATTTGCCTATCACTCGGCCTACACCCTTACCCCGGGACAACCACCGCCCGGGCTGGACTACCTTCCTGCGTCACCCCATCGCTCACCTACTACCACCTTGGGCCACCGGCTCCACCACTCCCCTTCACCCGAAGGATCCGGGACGGCTTCACGGGCTTAGCATCAGAGGGTTCAGCGTTGGCGCTTCAAAGCGGGTACGGGAATATCAACCCGTTGTCCATCGACTACGCCTGTCGGCCTCGCCTTAGGTCCCGACTTACCCTGGGCAGATCAGCTTGACCCAGGAACCCTTGGTCAATCGGCGCAAGAGTTTCCCACTCTTGTATCGCTACTCATGCCTGCATTCTCACTCGTGAACCGTCCACGACTCGATTCCTCGGCCGCTTCACCCGGCACACGACGCTCCCCTACCCATCACAGCCTCCGTTGGGAGTATTGCTGCAATGACACGACTTCGGTGATGTGCTTGAGCCCCGCTACATTGTCGGCGCGGAATCACTTGACCAGTGAGCTATTACGCACTCTTTCAAGGGTGGCTGCTTCTAAGCCAACCTCCTGGTTGTCTCTGCGACTCCACATCCTTTCCCACTTAGCACACGCTTAGGGACCTTAGTCGGTGTTCTGGGCTGTTTCCCTCTCGACCATGGAGCTTATCCCCCACAGTCTCACTGCCGCGCTCTCACTTACCGGCATTCGGAGTTTGGCTAAGGTCAGTAACCCGGTGAGGCCCATCGCCTATCCAGTGCTCTACCTCCGGCAAGAAACACGCGACGCTGCACCTAAATGCATTTCGGGGAGAACCAGCTATCACGGAGTTTGATTGGCCTTTCACCCCTAACCACAGGTCATCCCCCAGGTTTTCAACCCTGGTGGGTTCGGTCCTCCACACGGTCTTACCCGCGCTTCAACCTGCCCATGGCTAGATCACTCCGCTTCGGGTCTTGGGCATGCAACTCAAACGCCCTATTCGGACTCGCTTTCGCTACGGCTACCCCACACGGGTTAACCTCGCTACACACCGCAAACTCGCAGGCTCATTCTTCAAAAGGCACGCAGTCACAGTCCGAAGACTGCCCCCACGGCTTGTAGGCACACGGTTTCAGGTACTATTTCACTCCGCTCCCGCGGTACTTTTCACCATTCCCTCACGGTACTATCCGCTATCGGTCACCAGGGAATATTTAGGCTTAGCGGGTGGTCCCGCCAGATTCACACGGGATTTCTCGGGCCCCGTGCTACTTGGGAGATGAGCAAGCAAGCCGCTGATGTTTCGTCTACGGGGGTCTTACCCTCTACGCCGGACCTTTCGCATGTCCTTCGACTACACCAACGGTTTCTGACTCGCCGACCGGCCGGCAGACCGATCAAGCTCATTCCCACAACCCCCCGAGCGCAACCCCTGCCGGGTCTCACACGCTCAAGGTTTAGCCTCATCCGGTTTCGCTCGCCACTACTCCCGGAATCACGGTTGTTTTCTCTTCCTGCGGGTACTGAGATGTTTCACTTCCCCGCGTTCCCTCCACTTACCCTATGTGTTCAGGTAAGGGTGACAGCCCATGACGACTGCCGGGTTTCCCCATTCGGACACCCCCGGATCAAAGCTCGGTTGACAGCTCCCCGGGGCCTATCGCGGCCTCCCACGTCCTTCATCGGTTCCTGGTGCCAAGGCATCCACCGTGCGCCCTTAAAAACTTGGCCACAGATGCTCGCGTCCACTGTGCAGTTCTCAAACAACGACCAGACACCCACCCTCGAACCGTCCCAAGGACGACCCTCAAGTGGAGCCGGCATCCACGAGGAAACCTTCGTTCCCTCAGGACCCAACAGCGTGCCCGACCCGAACAGTTCACATCACGCGTTCCACGCCGAAGCAGTACTAGCGTCCATGACTCTGTCCGTGCCGAATAGTCAACGTTCCACCCATGAGCTAGCACTCCGGAACACTCGTCCGAAGCTGCTGTGCGCTCCTTAGAAAGGAGGTGATCCAGCCGCACCTTCCGGTACGGCTACCTTGTTACGACTTCGTCCCAATCGCTGGTCCCACCTTCGACGGCTCCCTCCCAAGGGTTAGGCCACCGGCTTCGGGTGTTACCGACTTTCGTGACGTGACGGGCGGTGTGTACAAGGCCCGGGAACGTATTCACCGCAGCATGCTGATCTGCGATTACTAGCAACTCCAACTTCATGGGGTCGAGTTGCAGACCCCAATCCGAACTGAGACCGGCTTTTTGGGATTCGCTCCGCCTCACGGCATCGCAGCCCTTTGTACCGGCCATTGTAGCACGTGTGCAGCCCAAGACATAAGGGGCATGATGATTTGACGTCGTCCCCACCTTCCTCCGAGTTGACCCCGGCAGTCTCCTGTGAGTCCCCGACATTACTCGCTGGCAACACAGAACAAGGGTTGCGCTCGTTGCGGGACTTAACCCAACATCTCACGACACGAGCTGACGACAACCATGCACCACCTGTACACCGACCACAAGGGGGCTGATATCTCTACCAGTTTCCGGTGTATGTCAAGCCTTGGTAAGGTTCTTCGCGTTGCGTCGAATTAAGCCACATGCTCCGCTGCTTGTGCGGGCCCCCGTCAATTCCTTTGAGTTTTAGCCTTGCGGCCGTACTCCCCAGGCGGGGAACTTAATGCGTTAGCTGCGGCACCGACGACGTGGAATGTCGCCAACACCTAGTTCCCAACGTTTACGGCGTGGACTACCAGGGTATCTAATCCTGTTCGCTCCCCACGCTTTCGCTCCTCAGCGTCAGTAATGGCCCAGAGATCCGCCTTCGCCACCGGTGTTCCTCCTGATATCTGCGCATTTCACCGCTACACCAGGAATTCCGATCTCCCCTACCACACTCTAGCCTGCCCGTATCGAATGCAGACCCGGGGTTAAGCCCCGGGCTTTCACATCCGACGCGACAGGCCGCCTACGAGCTCTTTACGCCCAATAATTCCGGACAACGCTCGCACCCTACGTATTACCGCGGCTGCTGGCACGTAGTTAGCCGGTGCTTCTTCTGCAGGTACCGTCACTTGCGCTTCTTCCCTGCTGAAAGAGGTTTACAACCCGAAGGCCGTCATCCCTCACGCGGCGTCGCTGCATCAGGCTTTCGCCCATTGTGCAATATTCCCCACTGCTGCCTCCCGTAGGAGTCTGGGCCGTGTCTCAGTCCCAGTGTGGCCGGTCGCCCTCTCAGGCCGGCTACCCGTCGTCGCCTTGGTAGGCCATTACCCCACCAACAAGCTGATAGGCCGCGGGCTCATCCTGCACCGCCGGAGCTTTCCACCAACCCCCATGCAGAGGAAGGTCGTATCCGGTATTAGACCCCGTTTCCAGGGCTTGTCCCAGAGTGCAGGGCAGATTGCCCACGTGTTACTCACCCGTTCGCCACTGATCCACCCCGAAGGGCTTCACCGTTCGACTTGCATGTGTTAAGCACGCCGCCAGCGTTCGTCCTGAGCCAGGATCAAACTCTCCGTGAATGATTACCGGCTATCCGGTGCACACTCGCGTTGAGCGGCACGGCAACCACCGGAATAGGGTGATCCCGCGCACTGCGTCCTCGCTGTGTTATTTCAAAAGGAATCTCCAACCGATCGATTGCCCGACCGGCCGGGGATGTCAACATATCTGGCGTTGACTTTTGGCACGCTGTTGAGTTCTCAAGGAACGGACACTTCCTTCGGACCGCCTTCCAGCGGACCCTCCGGGCGTTTCGCTCTTTCGTGTTTCCAGCTTATCAGATCCGAGTCCGTGCTCTTCACCGACTTGCTTTCTTCACCGCCTTGTCGGAACCGGCCTGACGACCCGTCCGACGTTTCAAACCTTAGCCGATCCCCGCTCCGAAAAGCGAATCGGCATCGATCCGAAGTGCAATTCCTATAAACAGGCACGCCGAATTCGCACAGGGGCGCGACAAGGCGCGACCCAGCCCGAGCCGGGAAGTGGTGTTTCAAGGGATTGGCTGCCTCGGGACCGGCCGTGCAGAGCGCTCGTCCGGTGCTCCCTGTCGGGCAACTCGAAGAACATTACACGTCGGATCCGTCGGGTTCAAGTGGCAGCTGGAAGGCCAGCACCGCGACGTCGTCGTCGTGCTCCGCGGTGACCCCCATGGCCCGCAGCAGGCGGGCGCAGACGACCTCCGGGCCGCCCGCGGCGCCGGCGAGTGTGCGGGCGAGCAGGTCGAGGCCATGGTCGATGTCCTCGTCACGGCGCTCGACGAGGCCGTCGGTGTAGAGGACGCCCGTGGTGCCCGGAAGCAGCTTGAGGGAGTGGGAGACGTGGCTGCCGCCACCGGTGCCGAGCGGCGGGCCGTTCTGCTCCTCGCCCTGGAGGACGCTGCCGTCCGGGCAGCGCAGCAGCAGCGGCAGGTGGCCGGCGGAGGCGTACTCCAGCGTGCCGGGGACCGGGTCCCAGACCGCGTAGGTGCAGGTGGCGATCTGGTTGGCGTCGATCTCCATGGCGAGGCCGTCCAGCAGGCCCATCACCTCGTGCGGGGGGAGGTCGAGCCGGGCGTAGGCGCGGACGGCTGTGCGGAGCTGGCCCATGACGGCGGCGGCGCGCAGGCCGCGGCCCATCACGTCGCCGATGACCAGGGCGGTGCGGCCGCCGCCGAGGCGGATCACGTCGTACCAGTCGCCGCCGACCGCTGCGTCGGCGCCGCCGGGCTGGTAGGTGGCGGCGACGCGGAGGTCGGCGGGCTGTTCGAGCTTCTGCGGGAGGAGGCTGCGCTGCAGGGTGACGGCGGCCTCGCGCTGCCGGCGCTCGGCCTCGCGGACCCGGGTCGCCGCCTGGACCTGGTCGGTGACCTCGGCGGCGTAGATGAGCAGCCCGGCGGGCGGGCGCGGGCCGGGCCGGGGGTCGAGGGTGCCGAGCGGCGGGTCGGCGGGGGCGAGCGGAACGCAGGAGACGTTGTAGTAGCGGCTGCCGGCCGGGCCCAGGATGCAGCGCGCCTTGACGCTGCGGGGGCGCCCGCCGCGCAGGGCCTGGTCCATGAGGGGGAGGACGCCGAGGGCGGCGAGCTCGGGGAGGCCGTCGGCGGCGGGCAGGCCGGCCGTCCGCTCGCCGAAGAGCTCGCGGTAAGCGTTGTTGGCGTACCCGAGCTGGTGGAGCGGGCCGTAGGTGACCGCGACGGGGGCGGGCAGCCGGTCGAGGACGCCGCGGAGCTCGTAGAGCTCGTGGATCTCGCGGTGGTCGAGGGCGGCGGTCGCGGTGGCCGGGTCGCGGGGACCGGGAAGGGGCAGGGGTTCGGTGGCCGTCGAGGACGGGGCGGACGGAGCGGTGCGCCTCGGGGCTCCGGTGAGCCGGGCGCTCCAGCGCATGAGGTTCAACGTCGGCCGCTTCCTCGGGTGTGGGGGCTGGTCGGTTTCTGAGGGGTCATCACATGATGTGCTCGGGGCAGCACGGGCCGTGATGATCGGCTGGGCAGATCCTGTCAGGCGGAGGTGTCGTTTCGGAAGTCGTATCGCCGGTCCGGCGCATTCGCTACAGGCCGGCGTGCGCGGGGGCGCTAGGGGCGCTCTAGGAAGCCCGACTCGAACTCCGCGCGCGGGTGCTCCACGGCGCCGAGCGAGACGACCTCGCGGCTGAAGAGCCCGCCGAGCAGCCAGTCGGTGAAGACCCGGACCCGGCGGTCGAGGCTGGGCAGTCGCCGCAGGTGGCGGGCCCGGTGCAGCAACCAGGCGCGACGGCCGGTGAGCCGGCCCCGCCGGGTGTGGGCGACGGCGCGACCGAGGCCGAGCGAGGTGGAGCAGTGGATGCGCTCGGGCCGGTAGGCGGTCAGGGCGCGGCGTTCCAGGTCGGCCAGCAGGTTCTCGGCGAGGAGCCGGGCCTGCGCCAGCGCGTGCTGGGCGTTGGGGGCGCACAGCGCACCGTCGGCCGCCGGGTCCGGAACGGCCGCGCAGTCGCCGGCCGCCCAGGCCCCGGCGAGCGGGTCGCCGCCGGGTCCGCGGACCTGGAGGGTGGGCAGGCAGCGGACCCGGCCGGTGGCGTCGAGCGGGAGGTCGGTCTCGCGGAGCAGCGGGGCCGGTCGGACGCCGGCTGTCCAGACCAGGGTGCGGGCGGCGAAGCGACTGCCGTCGGAGAGCGCCATGATCCGGTCGGCGGCGGATTCCAGGGTGGTGCCGAGATGGACGTCGATGCTGCGTTCGCGCAGTTCGGCGAGGGTGTGGGCGGCGAGGTCGGCGCTCTCCTGGGGGAGGATCCGGTCGGTCGCCTCGACGAGCACCCAGCGCAGGTCGTCGGCGGCGAGGTTGTGGTAGCCGCGGACGGCGTACCGGGCCATGTCCTCCAGTTCGGCGAGGGCGCCGACGCCGGCGTAGCCGGCCCCGACGAAGAGGAAGGTCAGGGCGGCCTGGCGGAGTTCGGGGTCTCGGGTGGAGGAGGCGAGGTCGAGCTGTTCGAGGACGTGGTTGCGGAGGGCGACCGCCTCGCCGACACTGCCGAAGCCGAGGCCGTGGTCGGCGAGACCGGGGACGGGGTCGGTGCGGGAGACCGACCCGGGGGTCAGGACCAGGTGGTCGTAGGCGATTTCGGTGGGTTCGGCGGTGGCGCCGCGGGGGGCGGTGTCAACCTGGGCGGTCCGGCCGGCGTGGTCGATCCGGGTGATCCGGGCGGTGAGCACGCGGCACTGCCGGAGGACCCGGCGCAGGGGCACCACGACGTGGCGGGGGTCGATGCTGCCGGCGGCGACCTCGGCGAGCAGCGGGTGGTAGGTGAGGTACGGCTGGGGCTCGACCACGGTGATCTCGGCGTCCCCGGTGCGCAGTCGGGGGGCGAGCGCCTGTTGCAGTACGAGGGCCGCGGCCATGCCGGCGCATCCGCCGCCGACGATGAGAATCCTGATGGGGCACCCCCTGCCGTCCGTGGGCCGTGTGACCTGATTCACGTCCCGCCGGGACGCCCTCCAATGAGGCAATGCGTGGGGTGCGTTTGTCCACAGGGCGAACGGGATCGGGTGGGTCGGATGTGACGGAGATTGCCGCCCGGGGCGGGTCCGGGGGTGCCCGGTGGCCGGACGGAGGCCGTGGCCGACTGCCGACCGGGGGCGGGAGGTCCGCTTCTGCCACGAACTCGCCTGAACTATGGTCGGATTGTGTCCCGTCAAGGTCGGGGTCGATCGACCCGGCGGCCGACTGGTCGGCGGGGAACTGGGGAAGGGTTAGTCCGCACCTGTTGAGTGGCGGACGGCTTGGGGCCGCACCGGGGGGTGCGGAAGGTTCGGGCGGGCGCCTTCGGTGTCCGCGGGGGAGGGTTGAAGTGACGGATCAGGAGCGTCTGGCAGGCGGCGTGGTGTCGCCGGTGCACGGACGGATCGGCGCGGGCCACGGCTCGGTGCCGGAGCAGCGCGGGCCGGTCGGCCCGGAGCTGGTGGTGGCCGGCCCGGGGACGGGGCGGCCGGGGCGGTTGCGGGTGGATGCACGGCGCAACCTGGAGAGCGTGCTGCGGGCGGCCCGCCAGGTGTTCGGCGAGCTGGGCTACGACGCCCCGATGGAGGAGGTGGCCCGCCGGGCCGGGGTGGGTGTCGGCACGGTGTACCGGCGCTTCCCCAGCAAGGAGGTGCTGGTCCGTCGGATCGCCGCGGAGGAGGTCGCCTGGCTGACGGCGCAGGCCCGCGAGTCGCTGTACGGCGGCGGTGCGGCGTGGGAGTCGCTGGCGGGCTTCCTGGGCCGGGCGGTCGCCTCGGGCGCGGGGCGGCTGCTGCCGCCGGAGGCGTTCCGGTACGCGGCGGAGCTGGGCCGGGTGCCCGAGCAGCGCGGGTCGGAGGCGGAGGCGGAGCCGTCGGACGGTGCCAGGCCGGGGGCGGCGGACGCCGATCCGCGGCTGCTGCTGCAGTTGGTGGCGGCGCTGGTGGCGCGGGCGGCCGCGGCGGGTGAGCTGCGTCCCGGGGTGACCGTCTCGGACGTGGTGCTGGTGCTGACGGCTGCCGTCCCGGTGCACGCCGTCGCGGCGGTCACGGACGACGCGGAGTCGACGGACGGTCAACTCGGCGACGTACCGGCGCAGCGACTGCTGCGGATCCTGCTGCAGGGTCTGCAGGCGCACTGAGCACGGGAGTTGGTGGCGGCCGGGCACCGTTCGCCCTGCTCGTACGAGTGGGTCGCGGCAGGTCCGGCTTCCGACCGGCGCTGTGCTATGCAATCCTTTGCCCGTGCTTGGAGCCATTGTCCCGTTGCGCGGTGTTCCTGCAGCTCGCTGCGGCCGCGTGGCCGCCGTGGCCGCGCGTCCGGCGGCCGGTGCGGCGGCGGGTGCGGCTGCCGGGGTGCGGCGTTGAGCGCCGAGGAGCGCGGCGAGCCGGGGGCCGGTGCGAGCCCGTCCGGGCATGTGCCCGACCAGGCGGG
>NZ_JAHTIK010000001.1:3915224-3916693 GCF_025655475.1 Kitasatospora sp. DSM 101779
CGTCGCCGGCGGCGCAGCCGGTGCCGCCGCGGCGTTCGCCGCTCGCCGCGCCGGTCGTCCCGTCGCCCACGGGTTCGACCCCGGATGCGCCGGCCCCGGAGCCGCCGTCGCCGGTGCGGACCCCCGAGCCGTCGAGTCCGGCTCCCGAGCCGCCGTCGCCGGAGCCCACGCCCACCCCGACGCCGACCCGGACGCCCGCACCGTCGCCGACCGCGTTCTGGCTGGACGACCTGCCGTTCGCCGGTTCCGGGCGGCGGGACGCGCAGGAGGAGGGGCGGCCGAGCATCCGGCACGGTGGCGGGACGCTGGCGCGCCGCCCGGGGCTGTGGATCGCCGGTCAGTGGTACTGGCATGCGCTGAGCGTGCACGTGCCGTCCCGGGTGACGGTGGACCTGAACCGCAGCTGCACCGCGTTCGACGCGGTGGTGGGGCCCGACGACCTGGCGGTGGGGCGCGGCAGCGTCGTGTTCGGCGTGCTGGGCGAGGACGGTTCGGTGCTGGCGAGCTCCGGTCCGGTGCGGGCGGGTGCCCGGCCGGTGCGGGTGCACGCTCCGCTGGCGGGTCAGCGTTCGATCCGGCTGGTCGCCGAACGCGCGGACGGCGGCTGGGCGCTGCTGGACGTCGCGGACTGGGCGAACGCCCGGCTCACCTGCTGACGCCCGGCCGAACCGCTGCCCGATCGGACGGCGGGCGCCCGGCCGTCCGTCGGGGAGGGCCGGGCGTCGCGGGCGTGTCGCGGTTGCGCTGTGGTCAGACGGCGCAGCTGCCGTCCGCGCAGGCCGCGGCGTCGTCGGCGGGTGCGGTGCCGGGGGCGGGAACGAGGGCGCCGGTCTCCTCGGCGACCTGCTGCAGGACGCGCAGGAAGGTGTCCGCCTCCTGGCCGCCCTGCACGGCCCAGCGGCCCTCGAAGACGAAGGTCGGCACGGCGGTGATGCCGAGCGAACGGGCCCGGTCGAGCTGGTCGCGGACCTCCTCGGTGCCCTCCTCGCCCGCGAGGTAGCCGGCGACCCGCTCCCCGTCCATGCCGGCGGCGACGGCGAGCGCGGTGAGGGCCGCGCGGTCGCCGACGTCGACCCCGTCGGTGAAGTGCGCCCTGAGCAGCCGCTCCTTGACGTCGGCCTGGACGGCGGCCCCGTACTCGGTCTCGGCGAGGTGGAGCAGGCGGTGGCCGAGGAAGGTGTTGGCGTGCAGGGCGGCGTCGAAGTCGTAGGTGATGCCCTCGGCGGCGCCGAGCTCGGTGACCCGGGCGTCCATGGCGACGGACTGGGGGCCGTACCGCTCGGCGAGCCAGGCGCGGTGCGGGCTCGCCTGCTCGGGGGCGTCGGGCACCAGCTGGTACGGCCGGTAGACCACCTCGACGCCGTCCTTGCCCGGGAAGCGGTCCAGCGCCTGCTCGAAGCGGCGCTTGCCGATGTAGCACCAGGGGCAGGCGATGTCGGAGTAGATCTCGACCTTCATGGGGGTGCGGC
>NZ_JAHTIK010000001.1:3916705-3922306 GCF_025655475.1 Kitasatospora sp. DSM 101779
GGACCCCCGAGCCGTCGAGTCCGGCTCCCGAGCCGCCGTCGCCGGAGCCCACGCCCACCCCGACGCCGACCCGGACGCCCGCACCGTCGCCGACCGCGTTCTGGCTGGACGACCTGCCGTTCGCCGGTTCCGGGCGGCGGGACGCGCAGGAGGAGGGGCGGCCGAGCATCCGGCACGGTGGCGGGACGCTGGCGCGCCGCCCGGGGCTGTGGATCGCCGGTCAGTGGTACTGGCATGCGCTGAGCGTGCACGTGCCGTCCCGGGTGACGGTGGACCTGAACCGCAGCTGCACCGCGTTCGACGCGGTGGTGGGGCCCGACGACCTGGCGGTGGGGCGCGGCAGCGTCGTGTTCGGCGTGCTGGGCGAGGACGGTTCGGTGCTGGCGAGCTCCGGTCCGGTGCGGGCGGGTGCCCGGCCGGTGCGGGTGCACGCTCCGCTGGCGGGTCAGCGTTCGATCCGGCTGGTCGCCGAACGCGCGGACGGCGGCTGGGCGCTGCTGGACGTCGCGGACTGGGCGAACGCCCGGCTCACCTGCTGACGCCCGGCCGAACCGCTGCCCGATCGGACGGCGGGCGCCCGGCCGTCCGTCGGGGAGGGCCGGGCGTCGCGGGCGTGTCGCGGTTGCGCTGTGGTCAGACGGCGCAGCTGCCGTCCGCGCAGGCCGCGGCGTCGTCGGCGGGTGCGGTGCCGGGGGCGGGAACGAGGGCGCCGGTCTCCTCGGCGACCTGCTGCAGGACGCGCAGGAAGGTGTCCGCCTCCTGGCCGCCCTGCACGGCCCAGCGGCCCTCGAAGACGAAGGTCGGCACGGCGGTGATGCCGAGCGAACGGGCCCGGTCGAGCTGGTCGCGGACCTCCTCGGTGCCCTCCTCGCCCGCGAGGTAGCCGGCGACCCGCTCCCCGTCCATGCCGGCGGCGACGGCGAGCGCGGTGAGGGCCGCGCGGTCGCCGACGTCGACCCCGTCGGTGAAGTGCGCCCTGAGCAGCCGCTCCTTGACGTCGGCCTGGACGGCGGCCCCGTACTCGGTCTCGGCGAGGTGGAGCAGGCGGTGGCCGAGGAAGGTGTTGGCGTGCAGGGCGGCGTCGAAGTCGTAGGTGATGCCCTCGGCGGCGCCGAGCTCGGTGACCCGGGCGTCCATGGCGACGGACTGGGGGCCGTACCGCTCGGCGAGCCAGGCGCGGTGCGGGCTCGCCTGCTCGGGGGCGTCGGGCACCAGCTGGTACGGCCGGTAGACCACCTCGACGCCGTCCTTGCCCGGGAAGCGGTCCAGCGCCTGCTCGAAGCGGCGCTTGCCGATGTAGCACCAGGGGCAGGCGATGTCGGAGTAGATCTCGACCTTCATGGGGGTGCGGCTCCTGTTCGGGGTTGGGGCGGGGGGCGGGCGTGCGGGGCCCGCCCACCAGGTTGAACGGTCAACCGTCTGTCGGGCATTCCCGCCCACCGGGCATTCCCGCCGGCCCGGACGCGCCGCCCGCCGGTGTCGCCGGCGCCGGTCAGCCCCCGTGCGAGGAGAGGGCGGTCCGCGGCAGGGCGAGGCAGAGCAGTCCGGTGGCCGCGAACACCCCGACCACCCAGGGCAGCACCGCCGTCATCGCCGGGCCGAGGCCGTCACCGGTGTGCTGGAAGAACAGCGTGGCGAGGGTGGCGACACCGAGTGCCCCGCCGAACTGCTGGGCGGTGGAGAAGATCCCGGACGCGCCGCCGGCCGTGTCGGCGGGCACCGCCGACAGCACCACGTTGACCAGCGGCACCACCAGGAAGCCGAGTCCCGCGCCGGCCACCAGCAGGCCGGGGACGAGCGGCCAGGCGCCGGTGTGCGCGGCGGACGCGCCGGTCACCGCGTGTCCGATCCAGGCGCAGCCCCCGGCCATCAGGACGGCTCCGGCCAACAGCACCAGCCGCCCGTACCGGACGGCGAGGCCGTCGGCGACCGGTGCGGTGAGGAGGCCTCCGACCGAGAAGGCGGCGGTGACCAGGCCGGCCTGCATCGGGGTGTAGCCCTGGCCGCCCTGCAGCCAGATCGCGAAGACCAGGAAGAAGCCCTGCATGGCGACCGAGAACAGCAGCTGCACCAGCAGGCCGACCGAGAACGCCTTCAGCCGGAACGCCCGGGCGGGCAGCAGCGGCGCCGTACCACCGCCCCGCCGGGACTCGGCCAGTGCCAGTCCCGCCACCGCGGCGACGCCGGCGGCCAGGCAGAGCCAGCCCCAGAGCGGCCAGCCGTTGCTCCGACCCTGGACGAGCGGCAGCACCACGGCGACCAGCCCGGCCGCCAGGACCAGACTGCCCACCAGGTCGGGGCGGGCGGCCGAGCTCTCCCGGTCGGCGGGGACCAGCACCGCCCCCGCGGCCAGGCAGACCACCGCGATCGGCACGTTCACCAGGAAGACCGCGCGCCAGCCCAGGCCGAACAGATCGGCGTCGGTCAGCACGCCGCCGAGCAGCAGGCCGATCCCGGAGGCGAAGCCCGCGACCGCGCCGTACATGCCGAAGGCGGCGCCGCGCTCCTTGCCGTGGAACAGCGTCCGGAACGACCCGATCACCTGCGGGGTGAGGACGGCGGCGGCCACGCCCTGCACGGCACGGGCGGCGATCAGCTGGCCGGGTCCCTGTGCGAGGCCGCAGGCGAGGCTGGCCAGGCCGAACGCGGCGGTGCCGGCCAGGAAGAGCGCCTTCCGCCCGTACCGGTCGCCGAGGTGGCCGGCCACCACCAGGGTGGCGGCGAACCCCAGCAGGTAGGCGGAGACCAGCCACTGCAGGTCGGCCTCGGAGGCGTGCAGGTCCCGGCCGACGGACGGGATCGCGACGTTCACGATGGTCACGTCCAGCAGGTCCATCAGTGCGGCGGTCATCATCACGGCCGCGGCGGCCCAGCGGCGGGGGTGCGGGACGGCCGGCGGGCTGTCGGCCGTGGGTGCGAGTGCGGTCATTTCTTCTGCCTCCAGGAGTTCGGGGCGCAGGGCCGGGGCGTCGAGGTCCCTGCGCGGAGGATTATTTCGTTCGCCCAAACGAAAGACTTGCACAGGGTTCGGAGCGCCACAAGCCTTTCGTTCGATCGAACTAAATATTCGCCCCGTCGAAGGACTCCGCTAGGCTGGCCCCATGCCCGAGCAGCAGCGCCCCACCACCGCGGCACACCCCGAGCCCGGCGCCGACCACCGCCGCGACGTGGTGCTGGCCCGGATCTACGAGGCGGGCCGCGAGTCGAGTGCGGTGACGGTGATGTTCCACTCCGCGATCGCCGAGAAGGCCGGGCTCGGCGCCACCGAGTCGAAGACCCTGGACCTGCTCCAGCGCAGCGGCCCGCTCACCGCGAAGGAGCTCGCCGAGCGGTCCGGGCTGGCGCCGGCCTCGGTGACCGGTCTGGTCGACCGGCTGGAGCGCAAGGGCTTCGTCCGCAGGGTGCAGCATCCGACGGACCGGCGCCGCGTCCTCGTGGAGCACCGGCCGGAGGCGCTGGGTCGGCTGGCCGAGCTGTTCGAGGACTGGGGGCGCGAGGTCGGAGAGCTCTGCAACGAGTTCAGCACCGAGGAGCTGGAGGTCGTCGCGCGGTTCCTGACCGGCAGCACGGCCCGGCAGCGGGCCGCGACCGCCCGGCTGACGGACCGCCCGACCGGCTGACGGACGGTCCCCGCCGACGGACCGGCACGACCGGCCGACGGACCGGCGCCATGACGACCCTGAGGCCTGGACGCCCGGCGGGCCCCGCGATCCGGGCCGGGGCTCAGCCCGCCGGTGGGGCGGGCACCACCAGCACCGGGCAGTTCGCGTGATGGACGGCCGCGGTGCTGACGGAGCCGAGCAGCAGCCGGCTGAAGCCCCCGTTGCCGCGGGTGCCGACGACCAGTGTGTGCTGGCCCGCGGTGGCGGCGAGCACCACCTCGATGACGCTGCCGAGCACCACGTGCAGCGAGAGCTCCCCGCCGTACGGCCGGGGGCGGGCCGTCTGGACGGTGTCCACGGCGCGGCGCAGCCCGTCCGCCATGCTGTCGGCCAGCAGTTCGATGCTCGGCTGGACGAGTTCGACCATGCCGGGCGGGTAGCCGGCGGGCGAGGGGTTGACGACGGCCAGCACGTAGAGCGGCAGGCCGAACAGTTCGGCCTCGGTCATCGCCCGGTCCAGCGCCCACAGCGAGCCGTCGGAGCCGTCGCAGGCGGCCAGGATGCCGGGCCGGGCCGTCGGGGGCGGCTCGTCGAGCACGGGCAGGGGGAGCATCGCGGCAGCCACCCGGTCATGATGCCGGGTCAGCCGTGCCGCGGGCGCGACGGACGCGCCGGGACGCGCCGCCCGGCTCTGCACCGCCCCGGGCCGGACAGCCGCTCGGGCCGGGCTGCCGGCCGGGCCGGGCCGGGCAACCGCTCAGGCCGGGCGGGCCAGTGCCTTGCGTTCGACCGGCGGCAGGCCCGTCCAGCAGGAGCCGTGCCGGCGGGCGGCGACCCGGCGCAGCCAGAGTTCGGTGGCGACCAGGTCGGCGAGGCCGGCCAGGGCGCCGGGCGGCAGGTCGTGTCCGGGTTCGGCGGCCGCGGCGAGGGTCTGCCGGACGGCGGGCAGGTCGATCAGCCCGGCATCGGCGAGCAGCGGGCGGTGGAAGAGTTCCGCGAGGCCGTCGGCGGCCCGGCGCAGTCCGGCCCGGGCCTCGCCCGCGCGGTCCGGGCGCGGGGTGCGGCCCCAGTCGGCGGGGAGGTCGGTGCGTCCGGCGCCGGTGAGGATCGAGCGCAGCAGGGCGGGCCGGGCGCCGGGCTGCAGCCGGGTGTCGTCGGGCAGCAGGCGGGCGGCGCGGACGACCTGGTTGTCGAGGAACGGGGCGTGCAGGCGCTGTCCGCGCTGTTCGGCGGCCTGGACGAGGGTGCGGTAGGCGGTGGCGTGCCGGTGGAGGGCGAGCCGGGCCCGGCGGGCGCCGGGGTGCTCCACCGGGACGGGACCGCGGGCGGAGATCCGCAGCCGCTGGGCGACGGAGGTGAGCGCCTCGTCGGAGAGCCAGCGGGCTGCGGGGCCCGGGACGCTCCAGGCGAGGTCGGCGGCCGAGCTGGCGCCGGCGGTGCCGGCCGGTTCGGCGAAGTGGCGGACGGTCAGGCGGACGGCGAGGTCGTCGAGGGCGTCGGCGTAGTCGGCGCGGGCGAGCCGGTGGGCGGCCCGCAGCACGGTGACCGGGGTGCGGACGGTGCCGGTGAGGGCGCCCGCGGTGGCCCGGTCGGCGCCGGCCAGGGCGGCGACGGGGCCGAGGAGTTCGCGGGCGCGGCCGCTGCGGACGAGGTCGGCGAGCCGGGCGGGGTGGCCGTCGAGGACCTGGCGGGCGCCGTAGCCGGTGAGGTGGTCGGTGCCGCCGGCGCGGAAGCGGGCGGCGAGCCGGGCGGCGGCGGTGAGGGCGGGGCCGGGTTCGTCGGTGAGCGGGCCGGCGAGCGGGTCGTCGCCGAGTCCGGTGTACGGCAGGTCGGGCGGGACGACGACGTGGCGCAGCCGGGGGGCGTCGACGGCGATGGCCAGCCGGTCCTCGTCGCCGTGGGTGACCGCGGTGAGGGCCTCGGCGTTCTCCTCGGCGGGTTCGGCGGCGGGCCGGCGGGCCCAGGAGCCCTTGACGGCGCCGGTGCGGGCGGGGGCCGC
>NZ_JAHTIK010000001.1:3922911-3931210 GCF_025655475.1 Kitasatospora sp. DSM 101779
GGCCGCGGGGGTGCGGGCGGGCACTCGGCCGGGGGCCTGGGCGAGCGGCACGGCGGCGGCGAGCAGGGCGACGGTCGCGGAGGCGGTGCCGTACGAGAGGTCGACGCCGAGCCGGGGCCGGTCGGGGTCGCCCTGCGGGTCGGGGGCGCCGGCGGCGGTGGTGCGGACCCGGCAGCGGACGGCCTCCAGCAGCGTGCGGGTGAGTTCACGGACGGCGGGGGCGTCCTCGCGGCGGCCGGGCCCGGGCTCCGGCTCGTACCCGGCCAGGTAGGGGCGTCCGCCGCGGATGCCGAGGGAGTGGCCGGGCGGTACCCGCAGCACCCCGGCGTACGGGGTGCCGTGGCCGAGCGCCTCGGGGGACTCGGGGCAGGCGAGCAGGGCGGCCAGGTGGCCGGTGTCGACCGGGGCGCCGATCAGGTCGGCGAGCGGGAGGGCGGCGGTGGCGTAGGCGGTGCCGCCCCGCCAGGGGGTGTGGAAGACGGGCTGGGCACCGGCGAGGTCGGTGAGCAGCACGGTGGAGCGGGTGCCGCTGCGCAGGACGGCGGTGTAGCTGCCGGGCCAGCCGGTGAGGTGGCGGACGGCGCCGCCGCGGGCGGCGGCCAGGCCGGCGGCGAGTTCGGCGTCGGTGGCGCCGCAGCGCCCGAGGACGGCGAGCCGGGTGGTGGCGGGGGTGTCCTCGGGTTCGGGCTGATCAGGGCGGGGCGGGCCCGAGGTGACCACGGGGTCGGCGCCGGGGCGCAGGATGACGAGCCGGATCTCGTCGGGCCGCCAGTCGCCGACCGCCCAGAGCGGGTTGGGGCCCGTCCACAGCACGGTGCCGGCCAGCGGGCGGACGCCGTTCGGGGAGGGGCTGCCCGCGCCGTGGGGCTCTCCGCTCCAGCCGGTGAGCCACCGCATCGCGCCTCCGCCTGACGAGGGGTCGGGCGCACGGGGTGTCCGGAAGGGCGGTGCGCCACAGGAGACATCGTGCCACCGGTTGTGCGGCGTGTGACCCGAGTTGCAGCAGTGGATCACGGCGGGCGCGCGTCGGCACGTCGCGGCGGGTGGCGCGTCGTCGGCACGGCGGGGCGGTCAGGGGGCGCGTCGGGCAGGCGCAGGACGGCTGCCGCAGGACGGTGACACGGGACGACGGCCGCGGGGTGGCGCGGCTCGGCCGGCGGACGGGCCGGCCGAGCGGCGGGGTGCCCCGCGGGCGGGACCGGGCCGCCCCCTCCGTGGCCCGGGCCGTCCCCTGGCGCCTCGTGGCATGGACATCGCCGAATGGCCGAAAGGCGTCGCACTGCCCGGGAGGGCATCCGCATGCCCTCCCGGACCCACCGCTGCCCGCGGGGATGCGGCAGCGGTCTCCCCCGGCCCGCCGGGTCCTCGACGGCGGGCCGATCCACGGGGTCCAGCGAATCGCCCACCTGCCGCTGCGGCCAGGGGGCACGGGCGGGCGCACATCGGCACGGGACCGGAGCACGGGAGTCCGCCCCGGAGCACGGCGGAGCGGCGGGTTCCGCGGCCGGGGCGGACGGACCGTCGCCGACAGGCCGTTGGTGCGCGCGATCCCGCCATCCGGAATGCGGCCTCTTAACCCTCGGAACCCGTCCGACTACGCTAGGTGCAGCGGGTGGCCGCAATACGCGCGCCACCCTCCGCGCAGGACCTCGCCAGGGGGTGCCACCGCCACCATGACCGCCAGTTCACGAGGGCCGAACGAACGGCTCGGCGCACTCCTGTCCCTCGCCCAGATCAGCAACGCCGGACTGGCCCGCCGGGTCAACGACCTCGGCGCGCAGCGCGGTCTGACGCTGCGCTACGACAAGACCTCGGTGGCGCGGTGGGTCACCAAGGGCATGGTGCCGCAGCGGCCGGTGCCGCACCTGATCGCGACCGCGCTCGGCAGCAAGCTGGGCCGCCCGGTGCCGCTGGAGGAGATCGGCCTCGGCGACACCCAGCCCACGCCCGAACTCGGCCTGGAGTTCCCGCGCGAGGTGCCGGAGGCGGTCCGCTCGGCGACCGAGCTGTGGCGGGTCGACCTGGACCTGCGCAGGGGCCCCGGCGGCGGCCGGTGGAGCGACAGCCTGGCCGGCACCTTCTCGGTGTCGGCGTACGCGACACCGGTCTCCCGCTGGCTGATCACCCCGGCGGACGGTTCGGTCGCGCGGGAGGCCGCGGCGCCGGACCGCTCCGGCCAGCGGGTCGGCCACTCGGACGCCGCGAAGCTCCGCGAGGCCGCCCAGGAGGCCCGCCGCTGGGACTCCAAGTACGGCGGCGGGGACTGGCGTTCGTCGATGGTGCCGGAGTGCCTCCGGGTGGAGGCGGCCCCGCTGCTGCTCGGCTCGTACAGCGACGCGGTCGGCCGGGCGCTGTTCGGTGCCACGGCCGAACTGACCCGGCTGGCCGGGTGGATGGCCTTCGACACCGGGCAGCACGAGGCGGCGCAGCGGTACTACATCCAGGCGCTGCGCCTCGCCCGGGCGGCCGGAGACGTGCCGCTCGGCGGCTACGTGCTGGCGTCGATGAGCCTGCAGGCGGTGTACCGGAACTTCCCCGAGGAGGCCGTGGACCTCGCCCAGGCCGCTCTGGAGCGCAACCGCGGACTGGCCACGGCCCGCACCATGAGCTTCTTCCACCTGGTGGAGGCCCGGGCGCAGGCGAGAGCCGGCAACGCGGCGGCGTGCGCGACGGCGCTGGTCGCGGCGGAGGGGGCGCTGGACCGCTCCCGGGCCGGCGACGCCGACCCGACCTGGATCGACTTCTACACCTACGACCGACTGGCCGCGGACGCCGCGGAGTGCTTCCGTGACCTCGGGATGCCGTCCAAGGTGCGGCAGTTCACCCGGGAGGCGCTGGCCCGGCCGACCGAGGGCTACGTGCGCTCGCACGCGCTGCGGCTGGTGGTGTCGGCGATGGCCGAGGCCGAGGCGGGCGACCTGGACGCCGCGGTGGCGGCCGGGGAGCGTGCGGTGGACGTGGCCGGCCGGATCTCCTCGCAGCGCAGCCGGGAGTACGTGCTGGAGCTGCTGCGCCGCCTGGAGCCGTACCAGGACGAGCGCCGGGTGCGGGAGCTGACGGAGCGGGCGCGGCTGGTGCTGGCCGCCTCGACCTGACGGCGCCGCGGATATTCGGATGCACCCCGGGCCGCCGGGTGGCTAACGTCGTCCTCGTCCAGGTGCGCAGGCAGAGGTTACTTCCACTGTTAATGGGCAGGTCGCGGGTTCGAGTCCCGCCGCCGGCTTCCGGGCCGGTGTAGCTCAGTCGGTAGAGCAGCACACGTCACCTCCGCCGCTTCGGTTCTCTGGACACCCACACGTGCATACGACTGCCACCTCCCGGTGCGCAGGACCGGTTACTTCCTCCAAAGAATTGAGCCGGCACCCACTTTTGATCTCGGGAGGCAGCGCGCCGGGGCGTCCGGTGCGCAGGCGGGGGTTACTTCATTGGGATCAGGCGGTTCCGGGTTCGAGTCCCGGACGGCCGTGCGCGAGCACGGCCGGTAGCTCAGCGGACAGAGCACCTGACTGTCACCTCCGCCGCGGCCGGCCCACGAGGCCGGCGCGACCTCGGACGCCCCGGTTCGTTCTGCCTCCCCGCAGGGGGAACCACCATGTCTCGCTTCAACATCCGCCGCCCGAAGACCGGCCCGACCTCGCCCGTGACCACGACCGGGCAGCGCACCGTCAACCACGCCGGCGGTGCGGGCCACCTGCGCGACGAGAAGTCCGAACTCTTCCTCCTCGCCGTCGCCAACCTGGTCGGCCAGGACACCTACTACGAGCGCGGCGGCGCCCGTGACGACCGGTACACCGCCCTGGTCCGCTCCCTCGCGGTGAGCGACCCGGAGTGGACGCTCGGCCTGCTGCGCTGGCTGCGGTCCGGCGCCGCGATGCGCACCGCCTCGCTGGTCGGCGCCGCCGAGTTCACCCGCGCCCGGCTCGACGCCAAGGCGCCCGGACACTCCCGGCAGGCCGTCGACGCGGTGCTGCAGCGCCCCGACGAGCCCGGTGAGCTGCTCGCCTACTGGACGTCCCGGTACGGCCGTGCGCTGCCGAAGCCGCTCAAGCGGGGTGTCGCCGACGCCGCCCGCCGCCTCTACAACGGCCGCGCACTGCTCAAGTACGACACCGTCTCCAAGGGCTTCCGGTTCGGCGACGTGCTGGAGCTGACGCACCCCGCGCCGCACCCCGACAAGCCGTGGCAGGGCCCGCTGTTCCAGTACGCACTGGATCGCCGGCACCGCCCGGACGAGGCCGTCCCGCCGACCGGCGACGCCCTGCTGACCGCCAGCCGCGACCTGCTCGCGCTGCCGGCCGAGCAGCGCCGCGCGGTCGTCACCGGCCCCGGCGGCGCGGAGCGGCTGGCCGCGGCCGGCATGACCTGGGAGGCGCTGGCCGGCTGGCTGCAGGGCCCGCTGGACGCTGCGGTCTGGGAGGCGATCATCCCGTCGATGGGATCGATGGCACTCGTCCGCAACCTGCGGAACTTCGACCAGGCCGGGGTGTCCGACGCGGTGGCCGAGCAGGTCGCGCGGCGGATCTCCGACCGGGGCGAGGTGCAGCGGTCCAAGCAGTTCCCGTTCCGCTACCTCGCCGCGCACCGGCACGCGCCCTCGCTGCGCTGGGGCCATGCGCTGGAGACGGCGCTCGGCCACTCGCTCGCCAACGTCCCGGTGCTGCCGGGCCGCACGCTCGTCCTGGTCGACCGCTCCGGCTCGATGTTCGACCGGCCGAGCGCGCAGACCATGCTCAACCGGGCGGACTCGGCGGCGGTCTTCGGCGCGGCGCTGGCGCTGCGCGCGGCCGACGCCGACCTCGTCGAGTTCGGCACCACCAGCCGCCGGATCAAGCTGCAGCGCGGCGAGGCGGTGCTGAAGGTGCTGGACCGCTTCTCCGACCTCGGCGGCACCGAGACCGGCAAGGCCGTCCGGCAGCACTACCGCGGCCACGACCGGGTGGTGATCGTCACCGACGAGCAGGCGTACGGCGGTTGGCAGGGCGACCCGCTCGCCGCGGTCCCGGCGCAGGTCCCGGTCTACACCTGGAACCTGGCCGGCTACCGGGCGGGCCACGCGCCCTCCGGCGGCGCCCGGCGACACACCTTCGGCGGCCTGACCGACGCGGCCTTCCGCCTGATCCCGCTGCTGGAGGCCGGCCGCGAGGCCCACTGGCCGTGGGAGCAGCGATAGGGCAACTGCGCGTGGGGGTACCTTCCGGCCGAAGGCTGGGAGGTACCACGCGCCCCTGGGCGGCTGGCCCCCGCGCGCCCCTGGTGGTGCGCCCAGGCGGTCCGATGCCGCCTTCTCGGCGGGCCCCCGTCGTGGCACGATCGCTGCGGCGGGGGCAGCCGATCGAAGGGGCCGAGGTGCGCTACGACGTCGACGTTCTGGTGGTGGGGGGCGGCATCGTCGGCCTGTCCACGGCATACGCGCTGACCCGGGCGCAGCCCGGACTGCAGGTCGCGGTGGTGGAGAAGGAGCCGGGCCTCGCCGCGCACCAGACCGGCCGCAACAGCGGGGTGATCCACAGCGGGGTGTACTACCGGCCGGGCTCGCTGAAGGCCCGGTACGCGACGGGCGGCGCCGCCGAGATGGTGGAGTTCTGCCGCGAGCAGGGCATCCCGTACGAGGTCACCGGCAAGCTGATCGTCGCCACCTCGGCCGAGGAGCTGCCGCGGCTGGCCGCGCTGGCTGAGCGCGGCCGTGCCAACGGCATCCCGGTGACGGAGCTGGACGCGGCGGGCATCGCCGGGTACGAGCCCGAGGTGCGCGGGGTGGCGGGGCTGCACGTCGGCACGACCGGCATCTGCGACTTCCCGGCGGTGGCCCGCCGGTACGCGGAGCTCGCCGGGCAGAAGGGCGCGGTGCTGCACACCGGGACGGAGCTGCGTGCGGTGGCCCGCCGGGCCGACGGGGTGACCGTGCAGACCTCGGCGGGGGAGGTGCGCTGCGGGGTGCTGGTGAACTGCGCGGGCCTGCACAGCGATCGGGTGGCGCGGCTGGCCGGGGACGACCCGGGGGTGCGGATCGTCCCGTTCCGCGGCGAGTACTACGAGCTCGCCGAGCACCGCCGGGGCCTCGTCCGGGGCCTGGTCTACCCGGTGCCGGACCCGGCGTTCCCGTTCCTCGGCGTGCACCTCACCCGGGGCGTTCACGGGGACGTGCACGTCGGCCCGAACGCGGTGCCCGCGCTGGCCCGGGAGGGCTACGACTGGCGCACCGTGCGGCTGCGCGACCTCGCGGGGACGGCGGCCTTCCCCGGCACCTGGCGGATCGCCCGCCGGCACTGGCGGTACGAACTCGGCGAGCTGCACCGCTCGCTGTCCCGCCGGGCGTTCACCGCTGCGGTGCAGCGGCTGCTGCCCGCCGTCCGCGCCGAGGACCTCGTCCCGGCGGCGGCCGGGGTGCGCGCCCAGGCGGTGGCCCGGGACGGCTCGCTGCTGGACGACTTCGCCTTCGCCGGGTTCGACCCGGACGACCCGGCGTCGGCGCGGCGCACCGTCCACGTGCTGAACGCGCCCTCGCCGGCCGCCACCGCCTCGCTGCCGATCGGCCGCGAGGTGGCCCGGCGGGCGCTCGCGGCGCTGGAGGCGGGCGGCGGGGCACCCGGAAGGGACCGGGGCGGGCCGGTGCGATGAGACGCGGGCCACGCCGGGGCGCCGGCGGACCCTCGTAGACTGGGGCGATTGTGACTGCCACCGCCCCCAGCCCCGAGCTGTCCCCGTCCGCCCGGCTCTCCGCCGCCCCGGCCGCGTACCCGGCGCCGATGTACCCGCACAAGGCCACCGAGGCCCAGCACCGGGAGCGGCGCATCCGCAGCTTCCAGCCGCGCCGCGGCCGGATGACCAACGCCCAGGCCGACGCCCTGGACCGGCTGTGGGAGCAGTACGGCCTGGCGATCGACGGCACCCCGCTCGACCTGCCCGCGCTCTTCGGCGACCTCCCGGTCACCCTGGAGATCGGTTTCGGCATGGGCGAGACCACCGCCGCGATGGCCGGCGCCGACCCGTCGTCGGGCATTCTGGCCGCCGACGTCCACACGCCCGGCCACGGCAACCTGCTGCAGATGCTGGAGCGCGACGGCTCCCGCAACGTGCGGCTCGCCGCCGGCGACGCGGTGATCCTGCTCCGCGACATGCTGCCGGACGCCTCGCTGGCCGGTCTGCGGGTCTACTTCGCCGACCCGTGGCCGAAGCCCAAGCACCACAAGCGGCGCCTGATCCAGCCGCACTTCCTGGAGCTGGTGCTGCCCAAGCTCGCCCCCGGCGCGCTGGTGCACTGCGCCACCGACTGGGAGCACTACGCGGAGCAGATGCTGGACGTGCTCTCCGCCTCGGACGAGCTGGAGAACCTCCACCCCGAGGGCGACGGCAGCGGATGGCTGGAGCCCGAGCAGCGCCCGGCCGGGAGCGTGCCCGGCTACGCACCGCGCCCGGACTGGCGGCCGCTCACCAAGTTCGAACGGGCCGGCCTGGCCAAGGGGCATATCGTGCACGACCTGCTCTTCCGGCGCCGCTGATCCGACCGGCGGACTCCCGCCGAACCCGGTGGCGGCTCTTCGC
The DNA here is from genome assembly GCF_025655475.1 of Kitasatospora sp. DSM 101779. GTDB lineage: Bacteria > Actinomycetota > Actinomycetes > Streptomycetales > Streptomycetaceae > Kitasatospora. The sequence continues at coordinate 3,930,454 of NZ_JAHTIK010000001.1, forward strand.
CACTGGGAGCTGACGGCCCGTCACCCCAAGTGATGATGGGCACACGGATCGTTCCGGGGACTCCCCCTGCGGCGGAGCCGTCGCCTACGCTTTCCGGGTGAGCCGTCCGCCCAGCGGCAGCCCGTCCCCCCGCACCACGGCCCGCACTGCCGCCGACGAACCGCCCGCGACCCCCGCCGGCACCCGGACCATCCCGGGGCCCCGGGCCGGCGCGGTCCGCCGCCTGCTGCCGCTCTGGGCCCGGCTGGAGGCCCTGCACCGCTCGCTCCACTACCCGGCGCTGTCCTCCTCGCTGGCCGCGTTCGCACTGGCCGGCAGCGGGGTGCTGATCCTGCACCTGGTGCAGCGGCAGACGGGCACCACGGGCCTGCTGGTCGGGCTCGGGCTGGCCCTGCTGCCGCTGCCCTTCGTGCTGGGCGCGCTGGCCTGGCTCAACCAGACCGCACGCATCCCGCTGCGGCACACGCTGTTCTGCCTGGCCTGGGGCGCCTGTGCGGCCACCACGGTGGCCCTGCTCGCCAACGGCTGGGCCAGTGACTTCCTGGTCGCCCACCAGGGCAGCAGCCGCGGCGAGACGCTCGGGGCCGAGGTCGCCACCCCGCTGATCGAGGAGCTCTGCAAGGGCGCGGCGATCCTCCTCCTGCTGCTGCCCGTCCGCCGGCGGCCGAGCTGCCGGCAGGACCACCGCTGCGCACTGCTGGCCGAGGCCGGCCCGGACGCACCGGACGGCCCGGGCCCGCCCGTGCCGGTGCCGGCC
>NZ_JAHTIK010000001.1:3931235-3990477 GCF_025655475.1 Kitasatospora sp. DSM 101779
CCCCGGGCCGCGCCGCCCGCGCGGCGCGCTGCCGCGGATACGGCCGCACCTGCGGCCGCTGCCGTACTTCCGCCCGCCGGTGCTGCCCGGGCCGGGCGACCGCGCCCATCCGCGGGCCCGGTCGAGCCCGCGGACGCTGGCCGCCGGCATCGTCCTCGGCGCGATCACCGCCTGCGGCTTCGCCTTCACCGAGAACGCCCTCTACCTGGGCCGTGCCTTCACCGACGACCAGCAGTCCCGGCTGGACTCCATCGGCTTCGGCGAGCCGCCGACCCTGCGCGACTTCGACTCCACCGTGCACACCTTCGTGCTGCGGGCCCTGCTGTCGCCCTTCGCGCATCCGCTGTTCACCGCCCTGACCGGCCTCGGGGTGGCGATCACCCTCACCACCGGGCGGCGCTGGCTCGCCCGGCTCGCCGCCCCGGTGGGCCTGGTCGCGGCGATCGGCCTGCACGGGGTGTGGAACGGCGCCGCGAGCCTCGGCACGGACGGCTTCCTGCTGATCTACGGGCTGGTCATGGTGCCCGCCTTCGCGACCCTGGTCTGCCTGTCGGTCTGGGCCCGCGCCCGGCGCGCCCGACAACCCGCCCGCACCCTGCCGGACGGGTGAACGGCGCCCCCGGGAGGAATGGATTTCCCTTCCGCGCGCCCGTCACGTAGTGTTGGGTTCACCGACGCGGGGTGGAGCAGCTCGGTAGCTCGCTGGGCTCATAACCCAGAGGTCGCAGGTTCAAATCCTGTCCCCGCTACTCAGTAGCACGAAGGCCCGGCAGATTCTCTGCCGGGCCTTCGTCGTGTCCGCGCACGCACGGTGCCGCTCCGGGTTCCTCCGGGCCCTGCCAGGCGGGTACCGGCGATACCCGGAAAATCCATTGCCCTCCTCCGGAGCGCGTGCCTAAGGTGGCCGCACACTGAAAGGAGGTGATCCTGAGTTGAGTACCACCAGGATGCGTGAGGTGGCTGCTCGCTAGAGCCGCCCCTGCCTGTGCAGTGTGCGGGGCCGAACGGCCTCCGGCGGCAGGCGCAGACCCAAGCAGTCACCCGGCCCGCGGGCTCACCGGTACATCCCCGGTGCCTCGGCCGCAGGTCCCTTGCGGACCGGCGCCGAGGAAAGCAGCCCGCGGGCCGTCTGCATGTCCGGGCCCTCCCGCTACGGAGTCGCGGCCGCCCCCGGTGCGGTGACCTCCCGGAGTGACCGGGCGGTCCGCTACAGTCACTGCGGACCGCAGGGGACGGGTGGGGGTGGCTCGGGTGGAGCTGGAGCGCGGCGGACAGCCGGTGCCGGCGGTGCGGATCGGGCTGGCCGGGGTGGTGGGTGCCGGGCTGATCGGCCTGGTGCTGTACGCCCTGGCGAGCGAGCACGGAGTGCGGGCGCTCGGCGGCGGCCTGGTGGTCGCGGCGACCTTCGCGGTCGGCGGCGGCCTGCTCGGCTTCCTCTTCGGCATCCCCAAGCTGCTGACCAGCGGGGCGGCGGCGCATCCGGACGACCAGTCCGCGACCTCGACCGCGAGCTACGCCCCCAACACCAATCTGGAGCAGGTCTCCGACTGGCTGACCAAGATCCTGCTCGGTGCCGGACTCACCCAGATCGGCACCCTGCCGCGCCGGCTGAGGGACCTCGGCGAGGCGCTCGCCCCGGCGGTCGGCGGTGGGCCCGGCGCGGCCGGCTTCGCGGCGGCGCTCTCGGTGTACTTCACCGTCCTCGGCTTCCTCGCGGGCTGGCTGCTGACCCGGCTGCTGCTCGCCCGGGCGCTGTCCGCCGCCGACCGGCAGACCCTCGCCGACTCGGTGAACCAGACGGTGCTGGCCGCCGAGTCGCTGAACTTCACACCCCGGCAGGTGCGCGACCTCTTCGAGACCGGCGTCGAGGGTCTGCGGGTGCAGGCACTCGCCCTGCTGCAGGGCAAGCCCGACCCGGAGAACCTGGACCTCGTCGTCTCGGCCGTCGACCGGCACCTGTCGCCCTTCGAACTGCTGCAGGCCCTGCTCGCCGCCAAGGCGATGCTCGGCCGGTCCGAGCTCACCGCGGAACAGCGGGCGGCACTGCGCGCGGCCGTCGCCTACAAGGTCCGCAACACCCGGAACGTGCCGCCCTACTCTCGGCGCCGCGCGGTCGCCGAGGAGGTCCTGCGGCGGGTGCCCGCCCCGGCGGCCGGCGACGACGGCAGCCCGAGCGGCCCGAGCGGCCCGGACGGGGCTGACCGCGGAGCGGCCGGCGGCCCGCAGACCGCGAAGGTGCCGGCGATCCCGGCTCAGGTGCAGGCGCCGGAGGGACCGGGCGTCCCCTGACGGCGGCGGACGGCCCGTAGCCGCAGTACCCGGCGGTTCAGCCCGCCGGCCGGCCGCACGGTGATCTCGCTGGCCACACCGTGCCGGCCGAGTGCGGCCCGGAGCCCGTCGAGGTGCGGGCAGCGCCGCCCGTCCCCGTCGTGCAGCGGGTGGACGCGGACCTCGCCCGCAGGGTCGGTCACCCGGACCAGTTCGAGCAGGGCGGCCAGTTGCTCGTCCGGGCCGAACCGCTCCGGATAGGCGAACAGCAGGTAGGAGCTGAGGGTGAGCGCGAAGGTCCCGTCGGCGAACGGCAGCCGGGGCAGCTCCGCGGCCACGTAGCGCTCGGGGTGGGCGGCGCGGTCGGCCGCGAAGAGCTCCCGGGCCCGGTCCCAGCTGCGCAGGTACTTGTCGTGCCGCAGGTGGCGGGCGGAGGGGTACCGCTGCGGGGTGCTGCGCATCCGTGCGGCCATGGCGTCCCGGCCGGCGAGCGCGAGGCCGGCGAGCACCGCGGGCGGCGCCGCGTACAGCGGGTCGGCGGCGACCACCCGGCAGCCGAGTGCGCGGGCCTCGGCGGCGAGCCCGGCGGCGCCGCCGGGGCAGTCCAGCAGCGGCCCGGGCAGGCCGCGCAGCCCGGCCCGGCTGAGGCCGAAGGACGTGCAGTACTCGTCGAGCGGACGGGACGTCACCAGCACGGCGGCTCCCCTCGCGGACGGCGGTGCGCCCCGGGCAGGTGCCGGGGCGCGGTACGGCCTCATCGGACCACGGCCCCCGGCGGCCCGCATCCGGGCGCTCCGGGGGTCGCGGGGCCCGCGGGGCCTCCACTGCAGGGCCGATCAGCGGCCGCCGAGCAGGCCGCGGACGGCGAGCCGGTTGACCCCGGTGAGACCGCGGACCAGCAGCGGGGTGAGCAGCACCAGCAGGATGCCGAGGGCACAGGTGCCGGCGATCTGGGCGGGCGTGGTGATGTAGAGCTCGTGGTGCCGCCCGGCACCGGTGGTGAAGTCGTACACCCGGTAGCCCGGCCAGTCGGTGTACCGGGCGAAGACCCAGTGGTAGAGCGGGTACAGCGCGACCACCCAGCCGGTGACCAGGAAGGTCACGGTGACGACGAAGCTCAGCACCGCCCAGGGGAACATCAGCACCTGGTACAGCACCGCGCGCCAGCCCGCGCCGTCGGCGAGCCGGGCGGTGACGGTGCCCCAGAAGCCGGGGCGCTTCGCGAGGACGGGCGCCGGGGCGGCGACCGGCGTGCCGAGCAGCACACGGGCCCGGTGCCGCTCCAGCGCGCCGAAGCCGCGGGCCTGCACGAGCAGCAGCGCCAGGACCGGCAGGCCGAGTGCGGTGACCAGCAGGCCGAGCCCGGTGCAGAAGAGCGTGACGGCGACGGTGAAGGCGGCGATCGCGACCGGCAGGCCGGTGAGGACGAAGCCGATCTCCCGGTAGGTGGCGGCCGCGAACGGCGCCCGCAGGAAGCCGGGCCGGCGCTCGGCGGGCGCCTCGCCCGGGTACGGCCCGGCGGTCTGGTGCAGCGGTGCGGTCTGGTGCAGCGGTGCGGTGGTCATCTGTGGCCCCTCGGTGTCCGTTCGGACTGACGACTCCACGGTGCCGGAGCGGAGCGCCCGGGGTAATCCGGCCCGCCGGCGGCTCAGGGGTGGGGTTCTCCCCACCCCCGTGCTGCGGCGGGCCGCACCCACTCGTCCTCCAGCAGCGAGAACAGCAGCGAGTCGCGCCAGTCGCCGCGCACCAGGAGGTCGTGCCGGATCCGGCCCTCCGGGCGGAAACCGGCCCGGGTGAGGACGCGCACCGAGGCCGGGTTCTCCGGGTCGACCCGGGCGGCGAGTCGGTGCAGGCCGAGCGTCTCGAAGCCGAACCCGCAGAGCAGCGCCAGGACTTCGCCGGCGTAGCCCCGGCCCCAGGTGTCCCGGCGCAGCACACAGCCGAGGGAGGCGGCCCGGGTGCCCTCGAGTTCGAGCACCGCCTGGCCGATCGGCGGGGCCTCCCCGCCCCGGTCCGGCAGAGTCACGGCGAGCCGGTAGACGGTGCGCGCATCCTGCTCCGCCTCGTCGAGGCCCAGCTCGATCTGGTCGGCGCACCCCTCCTCGTCGCACACCTCGTACCCGAGGTGGCGGACGGTCTGAGGGTCGCCGAGGACGGTGTGCAGGGCGTGGACGTCCTCCGGGTCGAGCCGGAACTCGCGGATCGCCAGGCGTGGCCCGGCCAGGCGGACCTGGCGGACCGTCCGGGCCTGTTCGGCTGTCATGGCCGCCGACCCTACCCGGCCCGCGGCAGGCCCGGATGCCGCGCGCCGGCCTCCGCACCGGCTACGGTACCGGCGTGAACGACGAAGACCTGCAGCTCATCCCCCGTACCCGCGCCGAGGACCTGATCGCCTGGGCGGACGCCGAGGGCCTGCCCGCGGTGCCGGAGGAGGCAGTACAGCAGGTCCTGGCCCTACTGGAGCTCGGCGGCGCACCGCTGCACGACGGCTGGCCCGAACTCGGCTCGGCCGTGCTGGAGCAGCTGCTGCACGAACGGCTCCACCTGTACGTCCAGCCGGAGGGCGACCCCGGCGCGTACGGCGCGACCGTCCAGCTGCTGATCGACCACCAGCGGGCGGCCCGGCGGCTGAACGCCAAGCGGCAGGAGCGGCTGCACGCCGAGGCCGAGTGGCAGGGCGAACTGCTCGCGACGCTGCTGCGGCGGCCGCAGCTGCTGACCTGGCCCCGGCTCTACACCCTGCTGCTGCGTACGGACGGGGTGGACACCGCGGACACCGACGCGGTCCGGGCCTGGCTGGACGGCTTCCGCACACTGGAGCCCGCGGAACGGGCGGCGGCGTACGCGGCACTGGTCGACCGCGGCGTGCTCGACCCGATGACCGGGGCGGACGCCGCACTGGGCTGGGGCGAGGCACACCTGCTGTCGATCGGCATGGCGACGGACGGGGCACGGCGGCTGCTGGAGTACGGGCTGATGCAGCGCAGCTACCGCAACCTGGCGGCGCTGACCGCCATGGGCGAGCCCATGCCGTACGAACTGCGGGGGGAGTTCGAGGACTTCGAGCAGGTCGTGGCGGACGTCGCGCTGTGGCTGTGCGGGCAGTGGACGGTACCGGGGCTGCCCGCCCTGCTGGTCACCGAATACCCGGACCTCGCCCCCGAACCGGGCACCGCCGAACTGGAGGCCTACGCCGCAGCAAGGCAGGAAGACCAGGAGGGGCACGGGGGGGCTGCTTGACCCGGGGCAGGCCCGTCAGGGGCGCGTGGGGTGAGCGCTGCGGACCCCTTGCCCCGGGGTGACCGCTGCAGAGCCCTGCGGCGCTGGGTGGACTTACGGCTGGACGCCGTGGGAGCGGAGCCAGCCGAGGGGGTCGACGGGGGCGCCGCCGCCGGGACGGACCTCCAGGTGGAGGCGGGGGGTGGTGACGCTGCCGGTGGCGCCGACCGCGCCGAGGACGGTGCCGCGCTCGACCGGGCCGTCGGTGACCGCGAGCCGGTTGAGGTGGCAGTACCAGATCTCGGTGCCGTCGGGCAGGGTCTCGACGATGCGGTAGCCGTAGGAGCCGGCCCAGCCCGCCGAGGTGACGGTGCCGGCGCCGACGGCGGTGACGGGGGTGCCGGTGGCGGCCTGGAAGTCGAGGCCGGTGTGCAGGTGGGCCCAGTGGCCGCCGGGGCCGTACTGGGCGCCGAGGGTGTAGCCGGAGGTGGGCAGGGCGAGCGCGGTGGCCTCCACGGCGGCCTGGACGGCGCGGCGCGCCTCGGCCTCCTGGGCGGCGGCGAGGCGGGCGGCCTCGTCGGCGGCGGTGCGGTGGTCGGCCTGCTGCTGGATGCGGGCGAAGAGGGCGAGGCCCGGGTCGGCGGAGTCGGCGGCCTGGTCGGGCACGCTCACGGAGGGTTCCGCTGCGGCGGCGGGGCCGGCGGCGGCCGCGGTCATGCCGGCGGCGCCGAGGGTGGCGGCCACGGTGGCGGTGACACCCAGCAGCGGGTTGCCGCCCCTGGTCTGCCGGGGCATCCGGTGGCGGGCCTGGTCGGCCTGCTCCCAGGGGTTGTCGAGGAGCTGGGTGGCTGCGGCGGTGGACTCCGCCGAGTGCGTCGACGCCACGGGGGCGCACTCCTTTCCTTCCCTCGCCGACCGGGTTAGCTGACGGGTTCGGAGCAGGAAGGTCTCCTACGGCTGGGCCACCGGCCCGGCCGATTCACCCCAAGGAAGGTGGTTCCCCGGCTCCCTCGGGCCACCGGCGAAGGCAGACCGCGGGATTGAGCGACACGCGCACGGTGCCGTGTCGGTACGGCGTTGCCGACCGCGCTGCGTTATCAAACGTTAATGGTATGCCTGCCTTGATTCCAAGCGTCTGCGGCGGTGGATTCGTAAGGGCTACGCGCGAGATGGGTGATTTGCCATGGATTGCGAATCGGGCTCTGACGGAGGGTGATCGACCCCTCCGGGGTGAGTATCCGTACTCATGCGGGCCCGGGGCGGCTCCGGGACCCTGCAAGGCATGAGCGCACCGATGCAGTCCCGCACCACGGCCGCCTACTACGTGCAGGCCGTCCTGTCCTTCGCCCTCGCCACGGCCGCCCTGGCGATCGGGATCGCCCGCCTCCCGGTGGACGCCTGGATGCGCGCCTTCCTGGCGGTCGCCCTGCTGTACGTGATCACGTCCTCGTTCACGCTGGCCAAGGTGGTCCGCGACCGCCAGGACGCCGGCGAATTGGTGTCCCGGGTCGACCAGGCCAGGCTGGACAAGCTGCTGGCCGAGCACGACCCGTTCCGTGCGGACAACCTCTGAGCCGACCTCCGGGCCGACGTCCGCGCGGCCCGGCCCGCGACGGTCAGCCGGCGGAGGCGGCGCGGGCCTGCTTGGCGGCGAAGGTCTCGCCGCCGGCCGCCCAGTTCTCGGCCGGGATCTCCTCGACGACCACCCAGACCTTCTCCGGGTCCATGCCGGTGGCCCGGGCGTAGGCGGCGGTGAGCTCGCGGGCGATCTCGGCGCGCTGCTGCTCGGTGCGGCCGGCCAGCTGCTTGACGGTGATGAGGGGCATGACGCCTCCGGTCTCTCGGTCTCTCGGCCTCTCGGTCCCGCGGTCCCGCGGCCCCGCGGCCCCGCCGAAACGTACCGCAGCCCGGCGGAACCGCCCCTTGACGGCTAAGGCTATTAGCCGTAGCTTTATGGCTACAGGCAATCAGCCGCGTCAGTGAGGCCAAGGAGGCCGGCCGTGAACGACACCCAGCACGCCCTGCAGACCCGCCACCTGGACGTCCCCGGTGGTCGCCTGGCGTACGACGACACCGAGCAGGGCACCGGCACCCCCGTCGTCCTGCTCCCCGGGATGCTCGACCTGCGGGCGGCCTACCGGCACCTGCACCCGCTGCTCACGGCCGCCGGACACCGGGTGATCACCATGGACCTGCGCGGCCTCGGCGAGTCCTCGACGGCATGGGACGACTACTCGCCGACCGCGATCGCCGGCGACGTCCGCGCCCTGCTCGACCACCTGGGCATCGAGCGCGCGGTGCTGGTCGGCAGCTCGTACACCGGCGCCACGGTCGTCCGGGTCGCCGCGGACGCGCCGGAGCGGGTCGCCGGGATCGTCCTGGTCGACGCCTTCTTCGAGAACTTCCCGCCGAACCTGCTGCAGAAGGCGATGGTCGGCCTGCTCGGCCCGGCCGTCACCTGGTTCCCCGCACTGTGGGGCGCGGCCCAGAAGTTCTACTTCCCGACCGCGCGCCCGGCGGACTTCGACGCCTACCGGGCCCGGCTGGTCGCCGCCCTGAAGCAGCCGGGGCGCCGCCGGGCGGTCCGCGGCTACGTCCGCGGCGACTCCGCGCCGACCGGCTGGGGCGCCGACGTGCAGTGCCCGGCCCTGGTCGTCATGGGCAGCCGGGACCCGGACTTCCCCGACCCGGCGACGGTCGCCGAGCGGCAGGCCCGGGCCCTGCGGGGGCGTACGGTGATCATCGAGGGCGGCGGCCACTACCCGATGGCCGGGTACCCGCAGGCCACCGCCGACGCCCTGCTGCCCTTCCTGACCGAAGTGAACGAGGTCGCCTGATGCCCCGGGCCGGACTGACCCCCGCCGCCGTCGTCGACCGCGCGGTGGAACTCGTCGACGAGCAGGGCCCCGAGGCCCTCACCCTGGCCGCTGTCGCCGGCCGGGCGGGGGTGGCCACCCCCTCGCTCTACAAGCACGTCACCGGCGGACTGGCCGAGCTGCGCCGGCTGATCGCCGTCCGGGTCACCGACGAGCTGACCGAGCGGCTCTCCCGGGCGGTCCTCGGCCGCGGCGGCGACGAGGCGCTGGCCGCGCTGATCGACGCCTACGTCGAGTACGCGGTGCAGTACCCCCACCGCTACGCGGCCCTGCCGCAGGCGCCGCAGGACGACCCGGCGTCGACCGCGGCGGCCGGCCGGCTGGTCGAGGTGATCCTGGCGGTGCTGCGTGGCTACGGACTGGCCGGCTCCGAGCTGATCCACGCCACCCGGACGGTCCGCGCCGCGGCGCACGGCTTCGCCTCGCTGAGCACCGCCGGCGGGTTCCGGCTGGCCGAGGACGTCGCGACCACCCGGCAGCGGCTCACCGGGGTGCTGGTCGCGGGCCTGCGCGACTGGCCGCGCTGAACCGCCCGTGACCCGGCGGCGCCCCGCGCGTTGTGCAGGGCATGAAGAAGCGCAGCATGCTCGCCTTTGCCTCGCTCGCCGTCGGCGTCGTCGCCTCGCTGACCGCCCCGAGCGCCCACGCCGACGCGCCGCAGCACCGCACCGGTGACGCCAGGACGGTCACCGGCACCGAACTCCCGGACACCGCCGCCGCCGCCGAGCAGGCCGCCGAGAACGCCGACCTCGCCTGAGCCCGGGCGGCCCGCCGCCGCCCGCTCTCCGCACCCCCACGGGCCCGCGCCGACCGGCGCGGGCCTCCGTGCTGTCCGGGGCCGCCCCGGTGTGCTCTCCGGCACGGGCCCACCGGGTTGACGCGGGACGGGTCCGCGACGGAAGGTGCTGGAACACTCCGCCCCGCACCAGGACCGCGCCATGGACACCCTCACCGACCGACTCCGCAGCAACCTCGACGGCCAGCCGATGCTGGCGACCCTGGGGGTGGAGATCGTCGAGCTGTCCCGCGGCCGCGTGGTGCTCGACCTGCCCGTGCGGCCCGGGGTGACCCAGCAGAACGGGTTCGTGCACGCCGGCGCCATCTCCACGCTCGCCGACGCGGCGGCCGGGGCGGCCGCGCTCTCCCTGATGCCCGAGGGCAAGGACGTACTGAGCGTGGAGTTCAAGCTCAACCTGCTCAGCCCCGGGGTGGGCGAGCGGCTGCGGGCCACCGGCACCGTCGTCCGCAGCGGACGGACCGTCACCGTGGTCGGCGCCGAGGTGCGATCGGTCACCGGCGGCGTCCCCGGCAAGGAGGTCGCGCTGCTCCAGGGCACGATGATCGCCGTGGAGCACGCCCCGTGACCGCGGCCGGCGCCGAGCGGAACAACACTGTCACCGAATCGGGACACCGGCTGCCGTCCGGCGGGGTAGGCCTGGAAGTGGACGGCCCGCACCGGCCCCGGTCCGGCGCCAGCCGGCAGGAACACGGAGGACGTGGAGAGATGACGCAGACGGCCCGCAGCACCGTGCCCGCCACCCGGCTCATCCCCGGCCAGCGCCCGCCGGTCGAGCCGCCGGTCGTCCCGGCCGCCGCCGAGCCCGGTACCGGCGCGGTCGCCGCGCTGCGCCGCGCGGTCGCGGTGGCCCGCGGACTGCGCACCCTGCGGCCGGTGCCGGCGCGCTCCCAGGAGCCCTACGGCGAGGTCGACGGCCAGTGAGGATTGACGCGTCATCATGCGGCAATCCGCGCGATTGACGCGTTCAGATCACCATTCCGGTGATCTGTTCACACATACGTAGGATCATCATCCTAGAATTCGCCGCGTGACGATGTCTCAGTGGTGCGCAGCGGCAGCCGTTGTCCTCGCCGTCCCCGCGGTCCTGACCGCCGCGAGGTACCGGGCCGTCACCCGCACCCTGCGCCGCCGGCTCGACGAGCAGCAGCACGAACTCGACTCGCTGCGCGGCCGGTTGGCCGGCGAGCTGGCCCGGCGCAGCGCCGAGAGCGCGGCCGTCCAGCGCGAGCAGGAGCTCACCGCCGGCACCCAGCGCGCCTTCCTCAGCGTCGCCCGCCGCATCCTGGTGATGGCTCACGACCAGCAGGCCGGGCTGGACGAGATGGAGCGCAACCACGACGACCCCGTGCTGCTGGAGGGGCTGCTCAAGGCCGACCACGCCGCCGCCCAACAGGCCCGGCTGGCCCAGACCCTGGCGGTGCTGTGCGGGGCCCGGGCAGGGCGGCACTGGCCCGAGCCGGTCGCGCTGGAGGACGTCGTCCGCGGCGCCCAGTCGCGCATCCTCCCCTTCCAGCGCGTCGTGGTGCGCAGCCGGATGGAGACCGCGGTGGTCGGCGCCGCCGCGGAGGCGCTGATCCACGCGGTCGCCGAGCTGCTGGACAACGCCACCCGCTACTCCCCGCCCAGCACCCAGGTGTTCGTCACGCTGATGCCGGTGCACAACGGCGCCGTGATCGAGATCGACGACGCCGGTGTCGGCATGCCCGAGGGCGCGGTGGACAAGGCCGCCGCGGCGCTGGCCGGCGGGGGCGGGCTGGAGGTCTCCCGGCTGGGCGAGGTGCCGCAGCTGGGCCTCGCCGCGGTCGGCCGGCTGGCCGAGCAGTACGGGTTCCGGGTCACGCTCAGCTCCGCGCCCTCGCCGTACGGCGGCGTGCGGGTGGTCCTCCTGCTGCCGAACGCGCTGCTCACCGAGCCGCTGCCGCAGTCGCCGACCGTCCCGGCCGCCGTCGCCCCGGCACCCCCGGCACCGGCACCGACACCGACACCGACACCGGCTGCCACCGCAGCCCCCGCCGCGGCACCGGCCCCGCAGGCAGCGCCCGCCGACGGCACACTCCCGCGCCGCACCAATCGCCGCCGCGCCGCCCCCGCGCCCGGACGGCACGCCACCGAGCAGCCCGCCGCCGTACCGCAGCGCTCGGCCCGGGAAGCGCAGGCCTTCATGGCGCTCTTCCAGGCCGGCACCGCCAGCGGCCGGTCGGCGACCGGCCGCACCGTTCAGGACCAGCAGAATCCGCAGCACCAGCAGGACCAGCAGGACCAGCAGCACGGCACTCCGGCCGAGCCCGCCCCCGGGCCGACCGGGACGCTTCCCGCCTCCCCCCAACACCCCCTGCGCGCAGGAGAGTTCTATGACCACCAATCCTGATCTCGGCTGGCTTCTCGCGGACATCGTCGCCGTTCCCGAGGTACGGCACGCCGTCGTGGTGTCCAACGACGGCCTGGAGATCGGCCGCAGTGCCAGGATCGGCCGTGACGACGCCGAACGGCTCGCCGCCGCCTGCTCCGGACTGCAGTCGCTCGCCCGCGGCGTGGCGCAGGGCTTCGGCGGGCCGGGCAGCGCGACCCGGCAGATCGTCGTCGAGTACGGCGGCGGCTACCTGTTCATCGTCGCGGCCGGCGCCGGCGCCCACCTCGCGGTGGTCACCGGTGAGGCGGTCGACGCCGGGCTGGTTGCCTACCAGATGCAGGTGATGGTCGAGCGGATCGGCACCCACCTGACCAGTCCGCCCCGGATCGAGCAGGCGGCCGGGGACGCGCGGTGAGCGGCCCGGTCCGGCCGTACGTGATCACGGGCGGCCGGAGCCGGCCCAGCCGGAACGTCCTGGCACTGGAGAGCCTGGTCTCCACCGTGCCCGGGGCCGACACCGGCGAGGCCGAGCTCAACCGGGAACACCAGCGCATCCTGGCGCTCTGCGGGCGGCTGCTCGCGATCGCCGAGATCGCCGCCCACCTGCACCTGCCGCTCAGCGTGGTGAAGGTACTGGTCGGCGATCTCTGGGACCTCGGCGCCGTCCAGGTCCTGCCCCCGGCGACCGCCGTCCACCGGCCGCCGGACGTCCCGCAGGCCGAGCGCCTGCCCACGTCGCTCCTCGAGGAGGTACTCGTTGGCCTCCGCCAACTCCGCTGAGCCGTCCTATCTGCCCTCCACCGTGCAGGGCGCCGTCAAGGTCCTCGTCACCGGCCCCTTCGGCGTCGGCAAGACCACCCTCGTCGGGTCGCTCAGCGAGATCGCGCCGCTGCGCACCGAGGAGACCATGACCGCGGCCGGCGTCGGCATCGACGACCTCACCGGCCGGACGGGCAAGACCACCACCACCGTCGCCCTCGACTTCGGCCGGATCACCCTCAACCCGCAGCTCGCGCTCTACCTGTTCGGCACTCCCGGCCAGCAGCGTTTCTGGCCGCTGTGGGAGGACCTCTCGCGCGGCGCGCTCGGCGCGATCGCCCTGGTGGACACCCGCCGGATCGGTGAGAGCTTCGACGTGCTCGGCCAACTCGAGGAGCAGGGAATCCCGTTCGCCGTCGCGGTCAACGTCTTCCCGGACACCGTGCACCACTCCGAGCAGGAGCTGCGCGACGCGCTCGACCTGCTGCCCGACGTGCCGATCCTGCACTGCGACGCCCGCGACCGGCAGGCCGCCTACGACGTGCTGATCGACTTCGTCGCCCATCTGCACGCCACCGCCGTACTGGAGCTCCAGCCATGACCACCCCCCTGCCGGAGACCGGGCCGGTGCCGCCGCCGGGCTGCCCGATGCACCAGGCCGGCGGCGGCCGCCCCGCGCCGCTGTACGGCCAGGCGGTCTCCGACGATCCGCACGGCCTGTACGCCCGGCTCCGCGAGCAGTACGGGCCGGTCGCGCCGATCGAGCTGGAGCCCGGCGTGGAGGCCTGGCTCGTCCTCGGCTACCCGGAGCTGCTCGAACTCACCCGCAACGAGGCGCTGTTCTCCAAGGACTCGCGGCGCTGGCGGGTCGCCAGGGAGTGCCGGCTCGCCGCGGACTCCAGGCTGCTGCCGATGACCGCCTGGCGGCCCACCCTGCTCAACCTGGACGGCGCCGAGCACCAGCGGCTGCGCGCCGCAGTCGCCGACACCCTGGCCCGGATCGACCACCGGCAGCTGCGCACCACCACCGAGGCGGCGGCCAACGCACTGATCGACGGCTGGGGCCCGGACGGCACCGCCGACCTGATCGCCCAGTACGCCCGCAGGCTGCCGCTGCTGGTCTTCACCCAGCTGCTCGGCCTGCCCGCCGAGGCCGGCCCCCACCTGATCGAGCTGATCAGCCACTTCGTCGACAGCAGCGAGAAGTCGGTGCGGGCCAACGCCGAATTCCAGGCGATCCTGGTCGACCTGGTGCGGCGCCGCCGCGAGCAGCCCGGCGCCGACCTCACCTCCTGGCTGCTGGCGCACCAGGCGGGCCTCACCGACGAGGAGGCGGTGCACCACCTCGTGGTGATCCTGGTCGCGGGCAACGAGACCACCATCAACTGGACGGGCAACGCGCTGCGGCTGCTGCTGACCGACCGCCGGTTCCGCTCCACCCTGACCGGCGGCCGGCTCAGCGTCTCTGACGCGCTGGACGAGGTGCTCTGGCGCGACCCGCCGACGCAGAACTTCCCCGGCCGGTGGGCGACCGGCGACACCGTGCTCGGCGGCCAGTACATCAGCGCCGGCGACATGCTGGTGCTCGGCCTCGCCGGGGCGAACGCCGACCCGGCGGTGCACGGCCCGGACGGCATCGGCGGCAACCGGGCCCACCTCGCCTGGGGTGCCGGGCGGCACGTCTGCCCGGCCCAGCACCCGGCGCGGCTGATCGTCGAGACCGCCGTCGAGACCCTGCTGCACCGGCTGCCCGACCTGCAGCTCGCGGTGCCGGCGGCCGAGTTGAAGTGGCGGCCGTCGCCCTGGTCGCGCGCCCTGGTCGACCTGCCGGTGCTCTACAGCGCGTTCACCCCGCCCCGCCCCGCCGCCGCGTCCGAAAGGCCGACATGGACACCGCCGACCGTCCCGCCCCCGTCAGACTCGACCCCTTCGGACGCGACCAGCACACCGAGAACGCCCTCCTCCGGGAAGCCGGGCCGGCGGTCCTGGTGGAACTCCCTGGCGGGGTGGTGGTCTGGGCGATAACCCACCACGACACCCTGCAGGAGCTGCTCGCCGACCCGCGGGTCGGCAAGAACGCGCAGCTGTGGACGACCTTCCGCGAGGGTCGGCTGCCCGAGGGCTGGCCGCTGCTCAACTTCGTCACGGTGCCCGGCATGGTCACCGCGGACGGCGCCGACCACCGACGGCTGCGCGGCCTGGTCACCCAGGCGTTCACCCCGCGCCGGATCGCCGAGCTCGCGCCCGCGATCGAGGCCCGCGCCGAACGGCTGCTCGACCGACTGGCCGGGCTGGAGGGCGAGTTCGACCTGCGGGAGCACTTCGCCTACCCGCTGCCGATGCAGGTCATCGGCGAACTCCTCGGCCTGGACGTGGAGCAGCAGGACGGGCTGCACGAACTGTCCGACACCCTGGTGTCCAGTTCGGCGACCCCGCAGGCCGCGATCGCGGCCCAGCAGGGCCTGTTCGCGCTGCTCGGCTCGGTGATCGCCGCCAAGCGGGAGAAGCCGGGCGACGACCTCACCACCGACCTCATCGCCGCCCGCGAGGAGGGCGACCGGCTCTCCGAGCAGGAGCTGGTGGGCACCCTGCTGCTGATGCTGGTGGCCGGGCACGAGACCACGCTGAACCTGATCACCAACGCGGTGCGGGCGCTGCTGGCCCACCCGGACCAGCTGCGGCTGGTGCTGGACGGGAAGGCCACCTGGTCGGCGGTGGTCGAGGAGACGCTGCGCTACGACTCGCCGGTCGGCCAGTTCCCGCTGCGCTACGCGGCCGAGGACATCGCGGTCGGCGGGGTGCTGATCCGCCGCGGCGAGGCGCTGCTGGCCTCGTACGCGGCCGCCGGGCGGGACTCCGGGCACCACCCGGAGGCGGACCGGTTCGACCTCACCCGGGCGCCGTCGCGGCACCTGTCCTTCGGGCACGGGCCGCACTTCTGCCTGGGCGCCGGGCTGGCCCGGCTGGAGGCGGAGACCGCGCTGCGCGGCCTGTTCGGCCGCTACCCGACGCTGGTGGCGGCGGACGGGCCGGCCCCCGAGCCGATCGCCTCGTTCGTCTCCAACAGCGTGCGGAAGCTGCCGGTGCGGGTCGGCTGACGCCGTCCGGCCCCGCCAGGAGCGGTCTTCAGAGGGCGCTCGGGGGGGCGGTTCAGGGGCGTGGGGAACTGCGCGGTCCGGGACTGGGCATCGTGACGAATTCGGGCAAGGCCCTGGTTCGTACGGCGAGCCGCATCCGAGTCGCGCAGTTCCCCGCCCCCCTTGTGGCTACCCCTTTTCGCCTTGAAGACCGCCCTGGGCCGGGGTGATGCGGCCGTGCACGAGGCGTACCAGGGCGGCGTGCACGTCGTCCAGGCTGCGGTCGGGCTGGAAGGCCAGCCAGTCCAGGGCGACCACCAGCACCATGCCGAACAGCGCCGAGGCGATCAGCTGGGTGTCCAGGTCCGCCGAGAGCAGGCCCTCGTGGACGGCCTCGTCGAGCACCCCGGCGACCACCGCGACGGCGCTGTCGCGCATCATCCGCAGCGTCTCGTGCCAGGCCCGGTTGGTCCGCCAGGTCTCGGCGACGAACAGCTGCGCGAAGGACGGGTAGGCGGCGATGAAGACCAGGCCGGCCCGGATCATCGCATCGACGCCCTCCAGCGGCGGTCTGCCCTCGGCGGCCTCCCGCAGCGAGTCGGTGAGCAGCCCGGTGCCGTGCTTGAGCAAGCCCTCGAACAGCTCGGTCTTGCTGGCGAAGTTGTAGTAGACGGTGCCCTTGGCCACCTGGGCGCGTTCGGCGATCTCGTCGACGGTGGTGGCGGAGAAGCCCTTCTCCGCGATGAGGGTGACGGCGGCCTCGTACAGCTTCTGCCGGGTCGCGCTGCGGCGTTGGCTCATGGGTGCTTCCGGGAGGGTGGGGGACGCCGGCCGGCGCCGGGTGGGTGGAGGACGAAGAATGCCGGGCGCGCGGATCGTACCGCGCGCCCGGCAGGGGTTCTGCGGGGTGTCAGAGCGACAGCTCGGGGTGCAGCCGGGAGAGCGTCCAGACCTGGCGGCGGCGGGCGGTCAGCACGGTCAGCGCGAGCGCTCCGGCCCAGAAGGCGGCGAGCACGGCGCTGCCCGTCCACACGGCGGTGAGGTCACCGCCGCTGATCAGCCTGCGCAGTCCGGCGACCACGTAGGTCATCGGCAGGAAGGGGTGGATCGCGTTGAAGAATCCGGGGCTGGACTCGACCGGGTAGGTCCCGCCCGCCGAGGTGAGCTGCAGCATCAGCAGGGCGAGGGCCAGCAGCCGGCCGGCCGGGCCGAAGCGGGCGTTGATCCACTGCATCAGCGCGGTGAAGCAGAGCACGGTGAGTGCGAGGTAGCCGAGCAGGCCGGCCGTCCGCTCGGGCTGCAGGCCGAGGCCCCAGTGCAGCACGCCGATCAGTGCGGCGGCCTGGGCGAGGCCGATCGCGGCGG
Organism: Kitasatospora sp. DSM 101779; assembly: GCF_025655475.1. Taxonomy (GTDB): domain Bacteria; phylum Actinomycetota; class Actinomycetes; order Streptomycetales; family Streptomycetaceae; genus Kitasatospora. Next base: position 3,947,949 of record NZ_JAHTIK010000001.1, read on the forward strand.
CGGGCAGCCAGCCGGCCAGCGCGACCCGCCAGGAGGGCGCGTTGCCGGCGAGGGCGCGCGGGCCGAGCGGGCGCATCAGCATGTAGGTGACCATCGCGCCGACCCACAGGGCGAGCGGCACGAAGTACGGGGCGAAGCCGGTGCCGTAGTTGGGCGCCTTGTTGAGCTCCTGGCGGGCGAGGGCGACCGGGTCGCTCATCGCGGCGGTGCGGGCGGCGCGCTGGCCGTCGGTGTAGTCGGGGATCTTGGCGGCGCCGTCCTGCAACCCGGTGGCGAGCCTGCCGGAACCGTCGGCAAGGGTGCCGAGGCCGTCGTCGAGGCGGGCGGCGCCGTCGGCGAGCTGGCCGGTGGCGGAGTCGAGGGCGGTCATGCCGGTGGAGAGCCGGTAGATGCCGCCGGAGAGGCGGTGGGCGCCGTCGTCGAGGCGGCCGAGGCCGCTGTCGAGGCTGCGGATGCCGGTGAGGGCGGCGGCGGTGCCCTGCTTGATCTTGGCGGCGCCGTCGGCGACCTGGTGGGCGCCGTCGTCGAGGCGGTGCAGGTCGGCGACCTTGGCGTCGAACTTCGCGGCGAGGTCGGGGTCGGCGAGCTTCCGGGCGGCCGTCTGCACGTCGTCGGCGTAGGCCGCGACCTCGTCCAGCCTGGGCGTCGCCCGGTGGATCAGGGCGTCGGTGTCCTCGGCGGCGGTGACCAGGCGGTGGCCGATCTTCGAGAGCTCGGCGTCCTCCCGGCAGTCGCCGGCGTCGTGGCCCGGGGCGGGCGTGCCACCGGGGCACTCCCGGGCGTACCTGGCGTCGATCTCGCCGGACACCTTGCGAGCGTCGGCGAGGACGGCCGCGGAGCGGGCGGGCAGGTCCTTCAGGTCGGTGGAGAGCTTCCCGGCGGCGTCGGCGGTGAGCCGGGCGGCGATGCGGATCTGCTCCGGGTACGTGTGCAGCACCGGGGAGATCCTGCGGGCCAGCGGGTCGACCTCGTCGGTGAGCTGGCGGGTGCCGTCGGCGACCTGCTGGGCGCCGGTGGTCAGCTTGGCCAGGCTGTCGTCGATCCGGGCGATGCCGTCGTCGAGGCTGGTGCTGCCCTGCTTGGCCTTGTCCAGGCCGGTGGCGAGGTCGGCGGCGCCGGTGCGGGCGGTGCGGCCGCCGGCGGCGAGCTGCTCGGCGCCGTCCTTGGCACGGGCGGTGCCGTCGGCGAGCTTCGCCGAGCCGTCGTGGGCGCGGTTCGCGCCGTCGGCGACCTGGTGGGCGCCGTCGGCGGCCTGCTCGGTGCGGTCGTGCAGGTCGGAGAAGCCGAGGAAGATCTTGTCGTAGAACCCGGCGGAGGCCTTGGCGCTGGCGGCGGCCCGGACCTCGCTGAACACCGTCTTGGAGATCGACCCGACGACGTAGTTGTTGGAGTCGTTGGTGCGCACCTGCAGGGTGCCGCGCTCCGGGTGGTCGCCGTTGCTGCTGGCGATGCCGGCGCTGAATCCGGCGGGGATGGTGAGGGTCAGGTAGTAGCGGCCGGTGGCGAGGCCCTTCTCGGCGTCGGCGGCTGTGGTCTCCTGCCAGCCGAAGGTGTGGCTCTGCCGGAGCTTGGCGGTCAGGTCGTGCCCGGCGTCCACCCGGTTGCCCTCGACGGTGACGGCGCGGTCCTCGTTGACGAGGGCGACCGGCAGCTTGTCCAGGCGGCCGTACGGGTCCCAGAAGGACCAGAGGTAGAGCGCGCCGTAGAGCAGCGGGAGCAGCAGCAGGGCGGCCATCGCGGCGCGGGGCAGCCGGCCGCGGGAGAAGCGGCCGAACTCCAGGCGGGCCAGGCTAAGCGCGCGCATCGGCGGCCTCCTCCTCGGGTGCCGCGGCGGTCTCCGCGGAGTCGTCCGTGCGGGTCGTGCGCGCGGTCAGGTCGGCGAGGCCGGCGGCGCGGCCGGCGTCGGTGGTGGTGGCCAGCACCGTGGTGCCGCGGTCGGCGACGTCGCGGAGCAGCTGCCAGGCGGCGCGGCGGCCGGTGTCGTCGAGGCGGTCGTCGATGTCGTCGGCGCAGAGCAGCCGGGGCCCGCCGATCAGGGCGAGCGCGGTCGAGAGCCGCAGTCGGTCGAGCGCGCCGAGCTCCCGGGCGGGGGTGTGCAGCCCGTCGGGCAGGGTCGCCGGGTCGAGTCCGGCGGCGGCGAGCGCCTCGGCGGCCCGCCGGTCGGTGCCGCGGCGGACCAGGGGAGCGAACGGGCGCCCGTGCAGGTGGAGCTGCTCGCGCAGGTGGGCGGCGACGCTGAGCGCCGGGTCGGGCTCGTTGACGCCGGGGACGGGGCCGAGCGCGGCGATCCTCCGGACCTTGGCGGCGTGCCGCGGCAGTTCCAGGCCGTCGACGGCGGCGTGGCCCGCGGTGGGGCGCATCCGTCCGGTGAGGGTCAGCAGCAGGGAGGTGCGGCCGGTGCCGGCCTCGCCCTCCAGCGCGACCAGGGCGCCCGGTGGCGCCTCGAATCCGACATCCCGGTAGACCCAGCCCCGTCCTCCGCGCAGTGACAACGCCTCGGCGCGGACGGCGGCCCCGGTGGTGTTCCGGTCGGCCATGGCGCCCCTCCCCCGTTTTTGAACTGACCAGTCAGTTCAAATATACGGGCACCGCGGGCCCGGTCCTCACCGGACCGGGCCCGACGGACTGTGAGATGCCTTACGGCTGCCCCGGATCGGCCGCCGCACACCGAACGGGCCGGCCCTCAGGCCTGCTTGGGGGCCGGGCTCATCCGGGAGGTGATGGCGATCCGGTTCCACGAGTTGATCGCGATGATCAGGGCGATCAGCTGGGCCAGCTCCTGCTGGTCGAAGTGCTTGGCGGCCTCGTCGTAGACGGCGTCCGGCACGTGCCCCTGGGTGACCAGGGTGACGGCCTCGGTCAGGGCGAGGGCGGCGCGCTCGCGGGCGGTGTACCAGGGGGCCTCGCGCCAGGCCGGCAGGGTGGCGAGGCGGTGCTCCTGCTCGCCGCCCTTGCGGGCGTCGGTGGTGTGCATGTCCAGGCAGAACGCGCAGCCGTTGATCGCCGAGGCGTGGATCTTGACCAGCTCGGCCAGCGCGGACTCGATGCCGGCCCGGGCGGCGCGGTCCAGGTCGATCATCGCGCGGTAGAAGCCGGCAGCCTGCTCGGGGAGGGAGATCCGCTGGACGGGGGCGGGGACGTAGGCAGTCTCGTTCGTCGTCATGGGCCCACGCTAGGAGCGAAGTGGCCCGCGGGTGTGGTTCATTGGCGGTATGGAATCCTGGGCCACTTTCGGCGGCGACCTGCACCTCGACCTGACCGCGGGGCGCTCCCGGGGCCTGGGCCTGCGGGCCGCCCTGGAGGACGCGCTGCGCGAGGCCGTCCGCACCGGGCGGCTGCCTCGGGGCACCCGGCTGCCGTCCTCGCGGGAGCTCTCCCGGGACCTCGGGATCGCCCGGAACACCGTGGCGGAGGCGTACGCGCAGCTCTCGGCCGAGGGCTGGCTGGCCTCCCGGCAGGGCTCGGGCACGGTGGTGGCCGACCGCGGCACCCCGTCCGTGCCCACCGCCGCGGCTCCCGTGCCGCGCACTCCGGCCGTCCGGCACGACCTGATGCCGGGCCGCCCGGACGTCTCGCGGTTCCCGCGGTCCGCCTGGCTGGCGGCCGCCCGCCGCGCGCTGGCCACCGCCCCGCACGAGGCCTTCGGCTACACCGACCCTCGCGGCCGGATCGAGCTGCGCCGCGCCCTGGCCGGCTACCTCGCCCGGGTCCGCGGCGTGCGGACCGATCCCGAGCGGCTGGTCGTCTGCGCCGGCTACACCCAGGGCCTCGGCCTGCTCTGCGAGGTGCTGCGCGAGCAGGGCGTCGGCACCGTCGCGGTCGAGGAGTACGGGCTGCCGCCGCAGCTGGCGGTGCTGGCCGCCAAGGGCCTGGCCACCGCGGCCCTGCCGCTGGACGCCGGCGGCGCCCGCACCGACCTGCTGGCCGGCACCGGGGCCGGGGCGGCGGTGCTCACCCCGGCGCACCAGTTCCCGACCGGGGTGCCGCTGCGGGCCGCCCGGCGGGCGGCCGCCGTCGCCTGGGCGCAGGAGAGCGGCGGGCTGGTGGTGGAGGACGACTACGACGGGGAGTTCCGCTACGACCGCCAGCCGGTCGGCGCGATGCAGGCGCTGGACCCGGAGCGGGTGGTCCACGCGGGCACCGTGAGCAAGAGTCTGGCACCGGGCCTGCGGATCGGCTGGCTGGCGCTGCCGGCCGCGCTGGTCGGCCCGGTGGCCCACCGCAAGGAGCTGGCGGACGGCCAGTCCGGGGTGATGGACCAGCTGACCCTGGCCGAGCTGATCACCTCCGGCGCCTACGACCGGCACGTGCGGCGCAGCCGGCTGCAGTACCGGCGGCGGCGCGACCGGCTGGTGGCGGTGCTGGCGGAGCGGGCGCCGGAGGTCCGGGTCACCGGCATCGCGGCCGGGCTGCACGCGGTGCTGGAGCTGCCGCCCGGCTCGCTGGACGAGGAGGAGCTGCGCCGCCAGGCCGCCTGGCTGGGCCTGTCGCTGAACACCCTGGGCTGGTGCCGGACGCCGTCCGCCGGCCTGGAGCCGGACCGCCCGCCGGCGCTGGTGATCGGCTACGGCACCCCGTCGGACCGGGCCTTCGAGCCGGCCCTGGACGCGCTCTGCAGCCTGATCCGGCTCTCGGCGCCCGGGGCGTGACCCGCCGTCATCCGTTCTTCCGGGAGCCGATCTCGAAGAGCAGGATGACGAAGCCGGCGAAGACGTGCGTGGCGACCATGTAGATCGCGGCGCGGATCAGGACCCGGCGGTCGGTGCGCCGTCCGGCGTCGGTGGTGGTGGGCTTGCTCATGTCCGTCCTCCTGGGGTGTCGGGCCGGTCAGATCCGGGGTGCGTCGCCGAGGCACAGGTCGCCGCCCGGGCTTTGCAGCAGGGTGTGCAGGAACAGCAGTTCGACGCCGTCGGGCGTGTCGGCGGCGATGCAGTGCGGGGTGAGCGAGTCGAAGTGCGCCGAGTCGCCCTCGTCGAGGTGGTGGATGCTCTCGCCGAGGGTGAGCCGCAGCCGCCCGCGCAGCACGTAGAGCCATTCCTCGCCGGGGTGCACCCGGACGACCGCGTCCTGCACGCTCGGCGGCACCTGGACGCGCAGGGCCTGCATCGCGCGGCCGGGTGCGCCGGCCCGCCGGTAGCCCCAGCCGCCGGCCTGGCCGGGCTCGATGGCGCCGCCGCGGACCACCGGGTCGGGCTCTCCGGACTGCTCGCCGAGCAGCCCGGAGACGCTGGTGCCGTAGGCGCGGGCGAGACCGAGCAGCACGGGCAGCGAGGGCTGCCGACGCCCGGTCTCCAACCGCGACAGATAGGCTGGGGAGAGGCCGACCCGGGCGGCCGCGCCCTCCAGGGTCAGCCGCCCCGCCATCCGGTGCTCGCGCAGTCGCGTGCCGAGGCCCGCGACCTCCTGGTCGTCCTTCATGCGACCAGTCCACACCCGCCGTGCCTGCGGGGCAAGAAATTTGCCCCAGAGGCAAACCGGCCCGTTCTCAGCCGACCAGCGCCCGCTCGTCCTCCGGGCGGACGGACTCGTCGTGCCCGGCACCGCCGGTCTCCTGCCCGCCGGTCTCCTGTCCGCCGGTCTGCGGACGGCGCTTCGGCAGCGCCCCCATCAGCAGGAACACCAGCAGCAGGCCGCCGGCCACCCACCACAGCGAGGCGCTGAACGCGGCCGTGAACGCCCGCCCGTCGGCGAGTTCGGCCGGCGCCGCACCGTCGACCACCCCGAAGAACGCCACCGAGGTCAGGCCGAGGCCGAGCGCCACGCCCAGCTGGTTCACCGTGTTGACCAGGCCGGAGGCCGACCCGGCGTGCTCCCGCGGCACCTCGGAGAGCACCGCGTCCGTCAGCGGGGCGACGATCAGGCCCATCCCGGCGCCCATCACCACCAGCGGCGCGGCCATCTGCCAGGGGGTGATGCCGGTGCCCAGCCACTCGGCGAGGGCGAGGTACAGGCCGGTGCCCGCCGCCATCACCAGCGCGCCCGCCCGCAGCACCGCCCGGCCGAACCGCGGCACCAGCTTCTGCACCGAGAGCCCGGCGGCGGTGGAGACCGCCAGCGAGAACGGCAGGCCGGTCAGCCCGGCCTTCAGCGGGCTCCAGCCGAGGCCGAGCTGCATGTAGAGCGTCCAGACCAGGAAGAACACGCCGCAGGCGGTGCCGTGGCCGAGCTGCACACCGATCCCGGCTGCGAAGCTGCGCACCCGGAACAGCGAGAGTTCCACCAGCGGCGAGCCGTCCCGGCGGGACTTGGCCCGCTCGTACCGGACGAACAGCGCCAGCACCGCGAGTCCGCCGGCCATCACCGCGTAGCCCCACAGCGGCCAGCCGAGCTCGCGGCCCTGGGTCAGCGGGTAGAGCACCATCAGCAGGCCCGCGCTGGCCAGTGCCATGCCGACCAGGTCCAGCCGGAGCGCCTGCGGCGCCTTCGACTCGTCGATGAAGACCCGGCCGAGCAGCAGGCCGGCCACGCCGACCGGCAGGTTGACCAGGAAGATCGGCCGCCAGCCGAGGCCGGCCACGTCCCACTCGGTGAGCAGCGCGCCCAGCAGCGGCCCGCTCACGGCGCCCAGGCCCACCATCGCGCCGAACAGGCCGAACACCTTGCCGCGCTCCTCCGCGGGGAAGCCCGCGTGGACGATCGCCAGCACCTGGGGCACCATCAGCGCGCCCGCCGCACCCTGCAGCACCCGTGCCGCGACGAGCATGTCGGGCCCGGTCGCGAAGCCGCAGAGCGCCGAGGCGGCCGTGAAGCCGGCGATGCCCAGCAGGAAGAGCCGCTTTCGGCCGTAGATGTCGCCGAGCCGGCCGCCGGTGATCAGGCCGACCGCGAAGGCCAGCGCGTAGCCCGCGCTGATCCACTGCAGGGCGCTGAACGAGGCGCCGGTCTCCTCCCGGATGCTCGGCATCGCGATGTTGACGATGGTGACGTCCACCAGGTCCATCAGGCTGGCCGTCATCACCACGGCCAGCGCGAACCAGCGCCTGCGGTCGGGACGTTCGGGGGTCATGGTGCTCCTCGGAAGCGCGTGGGAGTGGTCTCGGGGTCCTCGGGGGCCTTGCTGGACCGCCTCCGACGCTAGGCCGCGATTAGGCCGGATCCTGACCGCAATGTGCGCCAGACTCCGAGCCATGACCGACACACCCGCCCGGCTGCTGTCCCTGCTGTCGCTGCTGCAGACCCCGCGCGAATGGCCCGGCAGTGAACTCGCCGACCGGCTGGGCGTCAGCCCGCGCACCGTCCGGCGCGACGTCGAGCGGCTGCGCGACCTCGGCTACCCCGTGGAGGCCAGCCGCGGCCCGATCGGCGGCTACCGACTGGTCGCCGGCACCGCGATGCCCCCGCTGCTGCTGGACGACGAGGAGGCGGTGGCCATCGCCGTCGGCCTGCGGACGGCCGCCGGGCACGCCGTGGACGGCATCGAGGAGGCGTCCGTCCGGGCCCTGGCGAAGCTCGTCCAGGTGCTGCCGTCCCGGCTGCGGCACCGGGTCTCCGCGCTCGACACGGCGACCGTCCCGATGCTGCCCGGCGACGGCCCCCGGATCGACCCCGAGGACCTGGCCGTCCTGGCCTCCGCGGTCGCCGCCCGGGAGAAGGTCCGCTTCGGCTACCGGGCCCGGGACGACGCCGAGACCCGCCGCCTCGTCGAACCGCACCGCCTCGTCTCGGCCGGCCGGCGCTGGTACCTCGTCGCCCACGACACCGACCGGGACGACTGGCGGCTCTTCCGTGTCGACCGGATCGCCGCCCCGCAGCGGACGGGGCTGCGCTGCGCCCCGCGCGAACTCCCGGGCGGGGACGCCGCCGCCTTCGTGGCCGCCCGGCTGGCCGGCCCGGCCCGCTCCTACCGCGCGGTCGCCACCCTGCACCTGCCGCACGCCGAGGCCGCCCGCCGCCTCCACCCGGGCGCCGGCGAACTGGAGCCGCTCGACGGGCAGCGCTGCCGGCTGTACACCCGGGCCGACCCGCTGGAGTGGCTGGCCGTCCGGCTGATCACCCTGGGCTGCGAGTTCGAGGTCCACGAACCCCCGGAGCTCGCCGAGCACCTGCGCGCCCTGGCCGGCCGGGCGGCCCGCGGCGCGGGTCCGGCGGACTGAGCGTCAGGGCCGCGGGATGTTCCGCAGGTTCGACCGGGCCAGGTCGATCATCCGGCCGACGCCGCCGGAGAGCACGGTGCGGCCGGCGGCCAGGGCGAAGCCGCGGAGCTGGGCCGCGGTGATCTTCGGCGGGATGGAGAGCGCGTTGGGGTCGGTGACCACGTCGACGAGGGCCGGGCCGGGGCGTTCGAGCGCCTCGGCGAGCACCTCCCGGACCTTGGCCGGATCGGTGACCCGCTTGGCGGGGATGCCGGCCGCCCGGGCGATGGCGGCGTAGTCGACGTCGCCGTTGTCGATCTCCCACTCGGGGTAGCCGCTGACCAGCATCTCCAGCTTGATCATGCCGAGCGCGCCGTTGTTGAAGACGACGGTCTTGACCGGCAGCCGGTGCTTGGCGACGGTGAGCAGTTCGCCGAGCAGCATGCCGAGTCCGCCGTCGCCGGACATCGAGATCACCTGCCGCCCAGGGAAGGCGAGTTGGGCGCCGATGGCGTGCGGGAGCGCGTTCGCCATGGAGCCGTGCAGGAAGGAACCGATCACCCGGCGGCGGCCGTTGGGGGTGAGGTAGCGGGCCGCCCAGACGTTGCACATCCCGGTGTCGACGGTGAAGACGGCGTCGTCGGCGGCGACCTCGTCGAGCACCGAGGCCACGTACTCGGGGTGGATCGGGGTGTGCTTCTCGATGTCCCGGGTGTACGCGCCGACGACGGTCTCCAGGGCCTTGGCGTGCCGCGCCAGCATGCCGTCGAGGAAGCCTCGGTCGGAGCGCTGCGCGAGCAGCGGGAGCACGGCCCGCAGGGTGGCCGACACGTCCCCGTGCACGGCGAGTTCGAGCGGGACGCGGCGGCCGAGCCGGGTGGCGTCGTGGTCGACCTGGATCACCCGCCGGGTCGGCAGGAAGGAGTCGTACGGGAAGTCGGTGCCCAGCATCAGCACCAGCTCGGCCCCGTGCAGCGCCTCGTGGCAGGCGCCGTAGCCGAGCAGGCCACTCATGCCGACGTCGTACGGGTTGTCGAACTGGATGAACTCCTTGCCGCGCAGCGAGTGCCCGATCGGGGCCTGCAGGGTGCCGGCGAGCTTCATCACCTCCTCGTGGGCGTCCCGGCAGCCGGCGCCGCAGAAGAGCGTGACGGTGGCGGCCGACTCCAGGGCCACCGCGAGCCGCTGGACCTGGCCCCAGGGCGGTGCGGCGACGGCCTGTTCGGTCAGGAAGGACGAGCTGCCGGTGGGGCCGGCCGCGGGCAGCGCGGCGACGTCCCCGGGGAAGGCCAGCACCGCGACGCCGCGCGCCCCGATGGCGTGCTGGACGGCCACCCGCATCAGCCGCGGCAGCTGGGCCGGGGTGGAGACCGTCTCGCAGAAGCCGCTGCAGTCGGTGAACACCCGCTCCGGGTGGGTCTCCTGGAAGAAGCCGGTGCCGATCTGCCCCGACGGGATGTGCGAGGCCAGCGCGAGGACGGGGACGCCGCTGCGCTGCGCGTCGTAGAGGCCCTGGACGAGGTGCGTGTTGCCGGGGCCGCAGGAGCCCGCGCAGACCGCGAGCCGGCCGGTGAGTTCGGCCTCGGCGGCGGCCGCGAAGGCACCGGCCTCCTCGTTGCGGACGTGCACCCAGGAGATCCCCTCGGCGCGGCGGATGGCGTCGACGACCGGGTTGAGGCTGTCGCCGACCACGCCGTAGACCCGTTCGACACCGGCCTGCCGCAGCACCTCGACCATCTGTTCGGCCACACTGCCCACAAGGTCCGCCCTCTCGGTCGCCGGTCACAGGTCGCCACCACCCTGCGACGGCGGCCACCGGCGGGCACCCGGTCCGCGGCGAACGGGTGACCGCCCGGCGTCACTCGGCGGGCAGGTGCTCGATCGGCTGGGCGTGCACACCGGCCTGCGGGTGCCGCCGGGCCGGTTCGCGGCCGGGCGGCTGGGTGCACCGCTCGGGCGGCACCTCGGCGACCACGGTGGGCCGGTGCAGCGGCGAACCGGCCTTCACCTCCAGCACCTCGCCGTCGTGCTGCACCTGGATGCTCTCGCCGCGCCTGAGCGTGTAGGTGGTGGTGGCGTGGGTGATCTCGACCCGCAGCAGGTTGTCCCGCACCCGCAGGGCGAAGGAGAGCCTGCGCAGCCCCGAGGGCAGCCGGGGCCGGAAGGAGAGCCGGCCTGCGCGGTCGCGCAGCCCGCCGAAGCCCGCGACCAGGGCGATGCAGGCCCCGGCGAGGGAGGCCATGTGCAGGCCGTCACGGGTGTTGCCGCCGAGGTCGTGCAGGTCCATCAGGGCGGCCTCGGCGGTGTAGTCGTACGCCAGGTCGAGCTGGCCGACCTCGGCCGCGATGACCGCCTGGGTGCAGGCGGAGAGCGAGGAGTCCCGGACGGTGAGGCGCTCGTAGTACGCGAAGTTGCGGGCCTTCTGCTCGTCGGTGAAGGCGTCGCCGCGGACCTGCATGGCGAGCACCAGGTCGGCCTGTTTGACGACCTGCTTCCGGTAGAGGTCGAAGTACGGGTAGTGCAGCAGCAGGGGGTAGTTCTCGGCCGGGGTGCTGTCGAAGTCCCACAGCTGGTGGTCGGTGAAGCCGTCGGCCTGCGGGTGCACGCCGAGGTTCTCGTCGTAGGGGACGAACATCGCGGCGGCGGCGTCCCGCCAGGCGGCGGCCTCCTCGGTGTCAACGCCGAGGGCGCCGGCCTCCAGCGGGTGCCGGGTGGCGGCCTCGGCGGCGGCGCGCAGGTTGGCCTGCGCCATGAGGTTGGTGAAGACGTTGTTGTCGGCGACGGCGCTGTACTCGTCGGGGCCGGTGACGCCCTCGATGCGGAACCGGCCGGCCGGGTCGTGGTGGCCGAGCGAGCGCCACATCCGGGCGGTCTCGACCAGGAGTTCCAGGCCCCAGGTGCGCTCGAACTCGACGTCGCCGGTGGCGTGCACGTAGCGGACGACGGCGGCGGCGATGTCCGCGCCGATGTGGAAGGCCGCGGTGCCGGCCGGCCAGTAGCCGGAGCACTCCTCGCCGCGGATCGTCCGCCACGGGAAGACCGCCCCGGCCAGGCCGAGCTGGGTGGCGCGTTCGCGGGCCATCGGCAACGTGGTGTGCCGCCAGCGCAGCGCCTGGTCGACGGCGGTGGGCAGGCAGTAGGTGAGCACCGGGAGGACGAAGGTCTCGGTGTCCCAGAAGCTGTGGCCGTCGTAGCCGGGGCCGGTGAGCCCCTTGGCGGGGATCGCCCGCTCCTCGCTGCGGGCGCCGGCCTGCAGCACGTGGAACAGCGCGAAGCGGACGGCCTGCTGGAGCTCGACGTCGCCCTCGACCTCGATGTCGCTGCCGCCCCAGAAGTCGCCGAGGAAGCCCTTCTGCTCGGCGACCAGGCCGTCCCAGCCGGTGTAGCGGGCGGCGGTCAGCGCGGCCTCCACCTGGTCGCGCACGGCCGGCAGCGAGCGGGTCGCCGACCAGCCGTACGCGATGAACTTGACCAGCCGCAGCCGTTCGCCGGCCTGCAGCACGGTGGTGACGCTGATCCGGCCCTGGTGCTCGGTGGCCTCGGCGGTGGCCTCGAAGCGGTCGGGGCCCTCGATGAGGTGGTCCATGCCGGCGGCGACCCGCAGGCCGCTGTACCGGGTGCGGTGCACCAGCACGGCCTTGGTGCCGACCGCCTCGTGCGCCTCGGCGACCAGCGGCGCCTCCAGCACGGCGGCGGCCCGCGGGTCGCGCTCGCCGTCCGGGAGCTGCTCGTTGGCGACCAGCTCGGACTGCAGCACGATCCGGACGGGCCCGTCCACCGCCTCCACGGTGTAGTCGAAGGCGGCGACCGCGCGCTGGGTGAGCGAGACCAGCCGCGCGGAGGAGACCTTGACGGTCCGTCCGGCGGGGGAGGTCCACTCGGCGGTGCGCCGGAGCACGCCGTCCCGGAAGTCCAGGCTGCGCTGGTGCTGGTGCAGGCCGCCGTAGCGCAGGTCGAAGGGCTCGTCGTCGACCAGCAACCGGATGATCTTGCCGTTGGTGACGTTGATGACGCTCTGGCCGGACTCGGGGTAGCCGTAGCCGCTCTCCGCGTAGGGCAGCGGGCGCAGCTCGAAGACGCCGTTGAGGTAAGTACCTGGCAGGCCGTGCGGCTCGCCCTCGTCGAGGTTGGCGCGCAGGCCGATGTGGCCGTTGGAGAGGGCGAAGACGGACTCGGCGCGGGCCAGGCCGTCCAGGTCCAGGCCGTGCTCGACCACGCCCCAGGGGTCGATGGCGAAGGTGTCCTGGCCGTTCACCGCGCCTCCCCGGGTGCGTCGGGGAGCAACTCGGCGAGGTCGCGGACGACGAGGTCGGCGCCGTGCGCGCGGAGCTCCTCGGCCTGGCCGACCCGGTCGACGCCGACCACCGTGCCGAAGCCGCCGGCCCGGCCGGAGGCGACGCCGGCCAGCGCGTCCTCGAAGACGGCGGCGTGCTCGGGCGCGGTGCCGAGGGCCCGGGCGGCGGCCAGGTAGGTGTCGGGCGCGGGCTTGCCGACGAGGTGGTCGCGGTGGGCGGTGATGCCGTCGACCACCACATCGACCAGGTCGTCGATCCGGGCGGCCCGCAGCACGTCCCGGCAGTTGGCGCTGGAGGAGACCACGGCCCGCGGCAGGCCGAGGTCGCGCAGTCTGCGCAGGTAGGCGACGGAGCCGGGGTAGGGCTCGACGCCCTGCTCGCGGATCATCCGCAGCACGGTGTCGTTCTTGGCCCGGCTGAGCCCCTGCAGGGTACGGGTGCCGGGGGCGTCCTGCTCGTCGCCCTCGGGCAGGCCGATGCCGCGCGATTCGAGGAAGCCCCTGGTGCCGTCGAGGCGGGGCCTGCCGTCGACGTACTCGTCGTAGTCGCCGACCGGGTCGAAGGGCACGAAGGGTGCGCCGGTGCGGTCCGCCTCGGCCCGCAGGAAGGTGTCGAACATGTCCTTCCAGGCGGCGGCGTGCACGGTCGCGGTCTGCGTCAGCACGCCGTCCAGATCGAAGAGGAAGGCGTGGATGTCGTCCGGAAGCCCCAGCATGGCTGCAAGTCTTGCCGCTGCGGCCGCCGATATGCCGCCCATTCGCGGCCCGGCGTGTTGGACCCGCCGGGGCGGGCGGCCGGCGTCGCTCGGGGCGGTTCAGGCCGGGGTGACGACGGCGAAGGCGGCGCCCTGCGGGTCGGCGACCAGGGCCGAGCGGCCGGCCGGTCCGTCGGTGGGCGGGGCGAGGACGGTGCCGCCGGCCTTGACCAGCGCGTCGACCGTGCTGTCGGTGTCGTCGACGGCGAACCAGACCCGCCAGTGCGAGGGGGTGCCGGGCGGGTCGTCCTGCAGGCCGGTGACGCCGCCGACCGGCCGGCCGTCGACCTGGATGACGCGGTAGCCGACCCTGCCCGCCATCTCGGCGGTCTCCGTCCCGAAGACGGAGCCGAGGAACGCGGAAGCGGCCCCGACGTCGCTGGTGTGCAGGTCGTTCCAGGTGAGGGCGCCGGGCTCGTTGACGACCTGGGCTCCGATGAACTCCACCGGCTGCCAGACGCCGAAGACGGCGCCGGTCGGGTCGCTGGCGACGAGCATCCGGCCGACGGTACCGACGTCCACGGCCGGCATCAGCGTGGTGCCGCCGGCCGCGTTGACCGCGGCGAGGGTGGCGTCGGCGTCGTCACTGGCCAGGTAGGTCGTCCAGACGACCGGTGGCAGCGGCTCGCCCTCGGGGGACAACTGCGGGGCGATGCCGGCCACCGGACGGCCGTTCAGCGAACAGATCGCGTAGCCGCCGAACTCGGCCGGGCCCACCTCGCCCTGCCAGCCGAACAGGTCGCGGTAGAAGTCGAGGGCAGCCTGCTGGTCCTTGGCCATCAGGTCGACCCAGCAGGGGGTGCCGGGCCGGTAGCGGGCGGTTACCTCGGGCATCGTGCCTCCCTGGGGAAGGGTTCGGCCCCGTGCCGCACGGGACACCCCTCGGACCACCCTTCCCGGTGCGGCCGCGGGCCGCCACCGGAGCGGGCCGCCGCGTCACCGGCGCAGGTCAGCGGCCGCGTCGCAGCGGGTTGATCACGCCGAACGCACCGGTCAGGGTGGACGGGCGACGAAGGAGCCGCCAGGGTCGTGGGTCCGCCGGAAGCCTGTGAAGTGGTGCAGGGCGCGCGGCCGGGGCTCGGTCGGGGCTTCGGCGGCCCGCACCGGCTCGGTGCGGGCGACCCGGCGGCCGCACAGGTCACGCGGTCATGGACGCCGGCCACGAGCCCGCGCAGACCGCCGACGCTGTCCTCGCCGACGTCCTCGGGGCGGCCTTCCTGCCCGGCGGCATCGCCCTGACCCACAGGCCGCGCCACTGACCGGGCCGGGTGGCCGGGGCAGCCCTGCCCAGGCCACCGCCCGGCCGTTCGCCCCCATACCTGGCGGCGGTCATGACCGGCCGTCAGATCGGGAACCGGTTCCACCCCGGCGGAGTCAGTGGTGGACGGTACGTTCCTGTTGCGGCCCCGCGCCGCAACGGAACTCCGCCGCCCCGGGCACCGACAGCAGGTGCGGGCGGCCACCCCGACCAGGAGAACCATGAAGGCCATATTCCGGAAGGCGCGCATCGCCACTTCCGTCCTCGCCGCCGCGGCCGCCGTCGGCCTGCTGGCCGCACCGGCCGCGCAGGCCGCACCGGCCGGCATCGCCAACCCCGACTTCGAGGCCGGCGCCAGCGGGTGGAACACGTTCTCGGTGCCGTTCGGTACCGGGATCATCACGAACGACCCCGCGCTGCCCGCGCACTCGGGCAGCTGGAAGGCCGAACTCGGCGGCCACGGCCGGGCCGGCATGGACCGGATCACCCAGCAGGTGACGATTCCGGCCCTGCGGGTGCCGGTGCTGACCTTCTGGGTGCACATCGGCACGCCGAGCCCGGCCACCTTCGGCTACCACGAGCTCACCGTCGAGGCCACCGCGCCGGACGGCACGCCGTACACCCTCGTCACCCGGACCAACAAGGACAGCGCCAGTGGCTACCAGCAGGTCACCGTGACCCTGCCGGAGGCCTTCTACTCCTCCGCCGAGCAGCACGCCGTGATCTCGTTCTTCTCGGTGGACGACGCCGCCAACCGGGTTCCGTTCCTGATCGACGACGTCTCGATGGCCTACCGGCTCAAGCTGTCCCGGCCGTTCTTCCCGCCGCTGCTGAAGTTCTGACGCGGCGCCCGTTCCGGTCCGCCGCCACGGGCCGGGACGGTCGGCCGCCGACGGGGCAGGATGTCCCGGTACCTGCCGCACCACCGCCGACCGCACCGGGGAGTCCAGGTTTGACCAAGCAGTTGACCGCGCAGCACCGGCCGTTCCTCTACGTCGTCGTCTGCGCCGCGGGCATCGCGGCCGACGTCGGCACCCTGATCGGCGCCGCCCGGGACGAGGGCTGGGGCGTCGGCGTCATCGCCACCCCGACCGCACTCGGCTTCGTCGACCGCGAGGCCGTCGAGGCGCAGACCGGCCACGCCGTCCGCTCGGCCTGGCGCACCCCGGGCAGCCCGCAGCCGCTGCCCTGGGCCGACGCGATCGCGGTCGCCCCCGCCACCTTCAACACCGTCAACAAGTGGGCCGCCGGCATCTCCGACACCCTGGCCCTCGGCATCCTCTGCGAGGCGTACGGCCTCGGCACGCCGACCGCCGTCCAGCCGTACGTCAACGCGGCACAGGCCGCCCACCCCGCGTACGGGGCGAGCCTGGAGCGGCTGCGGGCGATGGGCGTGCTGTTCGGCGACGCCGTCCCGCACCGGGCCCGCACCGACGAGGGCCGCGCCGCCTACCGCTGGACGGCCGTCCTCGACCTGCTCCGGCCCGTCCTCACCAGGGCGGGCGGCAACGGCTGAAGCGCCCCGGAACGCCGAAGTCCGGCACCGCGGTGCGGTGCCGGACTTCGGCGAAGCGGTGGGCCGCCAGGGGCTCGAACCCTGAACCTACGGATTAAAAGTCCGCAGCTCTGCCAATTGAGCTAGCGGCCCGCCGGCGGGCACGACCGTGCTGGTACAGCGCTCGCCGGGGCCGATCCTACCCGGTGATCCCCGGGGGGCCGCCAGGGGATTGTGCGCCGCGCCGCGGCTCGAACCGGTGCGCGGACGACCGTCAGGCCGCCGGCTCCAGGTGGACGGCCCGGACCCGGCGCAGCCAGGCCTCGGCCGGGGCCTCGTCGGGTGCCGCCGGCAGCACACCGGGCCGGTCGAAGCGGTCCTCCGCCGAGGCGAGCAGGCCTGCCGCCTCCCCGGGCCGCTCGGCGTAGCGCTCGCCGAGGGCGCGGACCCGCTCGGGGTCGGCGAGCCGGACGACGATCTCGCCCGTCTCGTGCAGGGCGAGGCCCTGCTCGACCAGCCGGACGAGGTGCCGGGCGTGCTTGGCGGCCCGGGCCCGCGCGGTCGGGTCCGCGGTGTCCCTGGTCGTCAGCTTCCTGAACTGCTGGGTGGCGTAGCCGAGGTAGGAGCGGCGGACGGCGTGCGCGCTGAGGAAGGACCGGCGGATGCCGATCAGCTCCTCGCCCAGCGGGGTGCGCACCTCGTACAGGTCCTCGGGCAGCCAGGCGAGTTCGGAGGCGGTGGGGTTGCAGCTCAGCGCGAGCCGGCACCACTTCGCCGCCTCGTGCAGGGTGCGGTCGGGCGCGGTGGTGACGTGCGACTCGGCGGGCCGCTGCAGGCCGTGGAACTCGACGGTGGGTGCGGCGAACAGGCCGAGCCGGTCGATGTCCGAACCGGCGTGGGCCAGTCCGTAGGCGGTGGAGCCGACGATGCCGGCGAGCAGGACGTGCACGGGCGTCTCCGTCCGTCGGGGAGCCGGCAGAACCGGTGGGGGGCTGGAACGGGCAGTCTGCCGTGCGGCCGCCGCCGGGCGCGACCGAATTGTCGGTAGGTCGCTCCGTCCGCCCGTGCTCCGGCACGCCGATACTGGGCCCATGGCGAACGGGCTGAAGGACAGCGTGGTCCCGGCAGCGAAGCTCAGGGCCTGGTGGGCGCACCGGCAGTGGCTGGCGGGCAGCCCCGGGCGGGCGCACGAGGGCGCCTCCCCGGCCGAGGTGCTCGCCGCGGCCGGCTGGGCCCGTTCGGTCGGCGGTGCGGCCCCGTACCTGGGCCTGTTCGCCCGGGCCGGGCTGCGCCGGGAGGCGGTGGACGCGGCGGTGGCCGACCTGGAGGTGCACGAGCTGCCGTCCGCCCGCGGCTGCACCTACGTCCTGCCGGCGTCGGACTACGCGCTGGGCCTGGCCGCCGGGGCTGGCGTTCCGGAGAGCGAGATCGCGTCGGCGGTGAAGCACCTGGGCGTCACCCGGGACGAGATCGAGAAGCTGTGCCTGACGATCGGCCATCTCCTCTCCCCGGAGGCGCCGTTGGAGCCGGCGGCGATCCGCGAGGTGGCGGGCGGGGCCGTCCGCTCGCTCGGCGAGACGGGCCGCAAGCGCGGGGTGTCGACCACGCTGCCGCTGGCGCTCGGGCTGCTGCAGGCCCGCGGCCAGGCCCGCCGGGTGCCGGTCAACGGCCGCCTGGACCAACAGCGTTACGGCTACGTCCGGTGGGACCAGCCGGTGCGGGGCTCGGCCGCGGAACTCGCCGAGCGGTACCTGGCGTGGGCGGCGCCGGCGGCCGTCCGGCACCTGCGCTGGTTCACCGGCTTCACGGCGGCGACCGCGAAGGCCGCTCTGGCCCCGCTCGACCTGGTGACCCTGCCCGGCACCGACCTGCTGCTGCCCACCGCCCTGGCGGAGGAGTTCGAGGCCTTCGAGCCGCCCGCCGAGCCCTCGTACGCGCTGGTCGCCGGGATCGACGGCATCCACCTGCTGCACCGCGACCTCCCCCGGTTGCTGGACCCGGCCGACGCCGAGCGGACGCTGCCGGGCGGGCGGGCCGGGCGCAGCTTCGGCACCGAGGCCGACCCGCAGACCCACGTCGTGGTGGACCGCGGCCGGATCGTCGGGCTCTGGGAGTACGACCCCGGGGAGCGCGAGATCGTGCACCAGCTGTACGTGCCGATGGAACCGGCGCTGCAGGAGGCGATCGACCGCACGGAGGAGTTCGTCCGCGAGGACCTCGGGGACGCCCGCGGGTTCAGCCTGGACTCGCCGAAGAGCCGCGCCCCCAGGATCGCAGCCCTCCGCGCGGCGGCCGGCTGACCCGGGGCGACGCCCCGGAACGTCTCTTCGAAGGCACCCGGGTGCGCAGACAGGGGCGCGGGGGTACCTCCCGCTGGGATCGCATCCGTAGGCCTCGGAAGACACGCACCTACAGCGCGGTCGGGATGTACTCGAAGGAGGCCACGCCCGGCACGCCGCGGGCGAGGCCGGCGGCCAGCACGGGCGGCACGGCGGCGTGGACGCCGGGCTCCAGCGGGACGTCCGGGTAGGCGAGCCGCTCCTCGGCCGGGGTGGCGGCGAACTGCGCGTCCAGGCCCGGCCGGTTGCCGCGCGGGTCGATCCGGACCCACTCCGGCTGCCCGGGCAGCCGGTAGGCGGCGAGGCCGTGCAGCACCTCGAGCCGCTGGTAGCACAGGCCGGCCGGGATGCCCTCGGCGCGCAGCAGGGCCACCAGCAGGTGGGCCTTGCCGTGGCAGACGGCGTCGCCCGCGGCGAGCACGTCGGAGGCGCGGACGGCGGCGCTCCACCGGTCCACGTCGTAGGAGTGCGCCACCTCGTCGCGGACGTACAGGTACAGGGCGCGGGCCGTCTCCTCCTCGCTCGCCCCGCGCAGGCCGGCGGCGAGCCCGCGGATCGCGGGGTGGTGGTGGTCGATCGTCGCGTCGGCGGCCAGGTGGGCCGGGTCGTCGGCGGCGGCGAGGTCGGCGGGCTCTGCGTCGGCGGGCTGCGCGGTCATGCGGCCATCGTGCCGGGCCGGTCGGCGGGCGGACCGGGAATTCCACACTTCGGACACGGCGGGTTCGGCTACGGTCGGGCCCATGAGCGACGACGTCCTTGTGGTCACCGGCGGCGGACGCGGGATCGGTGCCGCCACCGCCCGGCTGGCCGCGGCCCGCGGCCAGCGGGTCTGCATCAACTACCTCGACGACAGCGTCTCGGCGCAGGCCGTGGTGGACGGCATCCGGGCCGCCGGCGGCACCGCGATCGCCGTCCGGGCGGACGTCAGCCGGGCCGAGGGGGCGAGGCGGCTGTTCGAGACGGTCGACGAGCGCCTCGGCACGCTGACCGGGCTGGTGAACAACGCCGGCACGCTGGAGAAGCAGTGCCGCCTCGACGAGCTGGACGAGGACCGGCTGACCCGGATCTGGGCGGCCAACATCACCGGTCCGTTCCTGTGCGCGGGCGAGGCCGTCCGCCGGATGTCCACCCGCTACGGCGGCCGCGGCGGGGCGATCGTCAACGTGTCCTCGGCCGCGTCCCGCCTCGGCTCGCCCAACGAGTACGTGGACTACGCCGCTTCCAAGGGCGCGCTGGACTCGATGACCCGCGGCCTGGCCCTGGAGGTCGCCGGCGAGGGCATCCGGGTCAACGCGGTGCGCCCGGGCCTGATCCACACCGGCATCCACGCGCTCGGCGGCGAGCCCGGCCGGGTCGACCGGGTCGCGCCGGGACTGCCGCTGGGCCGCGGCGGGCAGCCGGAGGAGGTCGCCGAGAGCATCCTCTTCCTGCTCTCGCCCGCCTCCTCCTACACCACCGGGGCCTTCCTGGACGTCGCCGGCGGGCGGTGAGCGGCGCGGCGGCACGGGTTTCGCGATCCGGCCCGGTCGGCGGGCCGGGCGGCCTACCGTTGGCCTCATGACCGAGAGCGAGTTCGACGACGCCGTCGACACCGACGCCGCTGCAACCGCCACGACCGCCACCGCCGTGACGACCGGGGCGGCCGCCGACATCCCAGCCCGCCTCGACCACCAGCGTTCCCGGCCGCACCGGGCCGTCCCGGACGTGCCGAACTTCCGGGACGCCGGGGTGGGCACCGTCCGCCCCGGGGTGCTGTTCCGGTCCGGCACCCTCGCCCTGCTCACCCCGCAGGGCGCCCGGGCACTGGAGGCGCTCGGGATCCGGGTCGTCGTCGACCTGCGGACCGCGAGCGAGCGCAGCCGCTGGCCCGACGAGCGGCACGGCCTGGACTACCTGGACCACCACCTGCCGCTGCTGCCGGACCGGTCGGAGACCGGCATCGAGTGGCCGTCCGGCTCGCTCGCGGTCTACCTGTTCATGGCCGAGACCGGCGGGGCCGCGATCGCCGGCACCGTCCGCCGACTGGCCGCACCGGACGGGCTGCCCGCGGTCGTCCACTGCGCCGTCGGCAAGGACCGCACAGGCCTGGCCGTCGCCGTGCTGCACCACCTCGCCGGGCTGTCCGAGGAGGAGATCGTCGAGGACTTCCTGCGCTCGAACGTACACCTCGGCCTGGACAAGGGCCCCGTGCCCTACCTGGACGAGAACGGCGAGGAGCAGCTCTCGCACCCGGTGGAGGCGGACAACCTGCTCGCCGCGCTCGCCCGGATGCGCGAACTGCACGGCTCGATCGAGGGCTACCTGCTCGCCCACGGTGTCACCGAGGAGGAACTGGTGCTGCTGCGGGGCAAGTTGGGCTGATCATCCGGGTCCTGCCCGGAGCTGCACCGGCTCAGTCGAGACCCGGCCGCTGCAACTCCTCCCAGACGAAGGCCGCGGCCATCAGGGCGGCGATCGCCCCGAGTTGGGCGAGCGCCGACCGCCCGGTGCCGAGCGGGACGGTCGCCGCGACCAGGGCGGCCGCGACCAGCCGGGGCAGCAGCGGGTGCAGCCCGAAGGTGCGGCGGATCCCGGCGTTGGCGACCAGGAAGAGCGCCGGACCGGCGGCCAGCACGGCGGCCCGGGCGGCGGGCAGTGCCGCCGTCGGGTGTGCGACAGCCGACTCGGCGCCGGCCGCGAAGAGGATCACCGCGAGCAGCAGCGCGTAGTGGCCGAGGTTGTGGACGCGGATCGCCACCCGGTTGCGCCGGGCGTCGTCCAGCTCCGCCATCGCGGCGACCGTCCGCTCGTCGTCGTCATGGCCGAAGTAGGCCCACCAGAGGCCGACGCAGACCGCGAGCGCGCAGACCGCCGCGCTCACCGGCCCCGTCGTGAGCTCCTGGTGGCCCGCGGCGCCGACGCCCAGGGCGACCACCGACTCGCCGAAGGCCACGATCACCACCAGCCCGTGCCGCTCCACGAAGTGGTCCGCCCGCAGGTGGAACTGCGGCAGGTCGACCAGGTACGGGTTGGCGATCTGCAGCGCCAGCGAGGCCGTCCACAGGGCGAGTTGGGCGGAGCCCTGCAGGTAGCCGCCGACCACCACCAGGGCCGCGATGGCCAGGTTCAGCCCGCCCATCCGCAGTACCGGCCCGCGGGCCACCCCGGCCGAGGCGAACATCCCGGTGTGCACGGCGATCACCAGCAGGTAGGCCCAGCCGAACGCGGCCCCGCTGCCGTCGAACGCGTGCGGCACGGCGAGCGAGACCACCAGGAACCCCGTCATGCCCAGCAGCAGGAAGGCCCGGCGCGGGTGGGTGGACGGGGGCAGCGCATTGGTGAGCCAGATGAACGCGTCGTACATCCACCAGATCACCGCCAGCATCACCAGCACCCGCACCAGCCCGCCGGGGGTCAGGTGGTGCACCAGACTGGCGGTCAGCTGGGTGACGGTGAAGACGAAGACGAGGTCGAAGAAGAGCTCCAGCGGGCCGACCCGCAGTTCGGCCTCGCCCTCGACGGCGGTGGTCCCGGTGGCAGTGGTCACGGGCGCGAGTATGGATCAACTCGGCGGCCCGCGGGCGGGATTTCGGCGGCCGGAACCGGCCCGCCGGGCCGGGCGCCCCCGCCCGGGGACGCCCGGCCCGGCGGGTTATGGTCGAAGGACGGACCCAGGAGCGAGGAGTACGGCAATGGCGGGTGTCCCGAGCACGGCGGTGGCGGCGGCCGGTCTGATCGGCGGGTACGGCACCGCGCGGTGGAGCGGGCGCCGGGAGCTCGGCGGGGCGGTGCTCGCCGCAGCCGGGGCCACCGCGGCGGTCCAGTGGCACCGCCAGGCCGGCCCGGCCACCGCCGCGGCGCTGACCGCGCTGTACCTGGCGGCGTTCGGCGGCTCGCACCCGCTGGCGAAGAAGATCGGCGCGTGGCCCTCCGTCCTCGCCGTGACCGGAGTGGTCGCCGCCGCCTCGGCGCTGGCCACCCGCCGCGGCGACTGACCCCACCGGCCTCGGGCGGCTGCCGGTCCGCGCCTTCCAAGACCCCGGCGCCCCCACCCGACCCGGACGTGACCGGCCCCGCCGCTCAGAGCGCTCAAACGACTCAGACGCTCAGACCGCTCGGACCGCCGGGAAGCGCGCCTCGAAGGCCGCCCGGTTCGCCGACACCGGCGAGCGGTCCCAGACCGCGAAGACCACCCGGTCGAAGGCGGCACCGTGGGTCGCCAGAGCGGCGGCGAAGGCGTCCGCCACCACCGCCGGGTCGTTGCGGAACACCCCGCAGCCCCAGGCCCCCAGCACCAGCTCGCGGACGCCGTGCCGGGCCGCCGCGGAGAGCACCCGGACGGCCCGCTCGGCGAGCACGCCGGCCACGTCCACCGGACGGCCGCCGGAGCGCAGTGCCAACTGGCCCGCGTTGGGCGCGGGCGAGGTCAGGAAGGACAGCGCGTAGGGCTCCGCGAGGAGCCCGCCCGGCCCGCGGATCACCGGAACGCGGGGCGACCAGATCACCCGGTGGCTGTACCGCAGGTCGGCGGAGGCCCGGTGCGCCTCGTAGTAGTCCGGGGCCTCCAGCAGGCACCGGTAGAGCAGCGCGCTGCGGCAGAGGTCCTCCTCCTGGGCCTTGGCGCCGCGCAGGTAGCCGCCGCCCGGGTTGCGTGCCGAGGCGAAGTTCAGCACCGCGACGTGCTCGCCGCCCGCCGCCACCAGCCGCGCGCCGGCCTCGACACTGCCCTCGGCCGTGACCTCGACCTCTCCCGTGTACGGCCCGGCCCCGGGGCCGGGCGGCTCGTCCGGCCCGTACGAGACCGTCCCCGCCCTCGCCGCGGCCAGGACCGGCCCGATCTCCACCACCGCACCGCCCCGCGTCCGGTAGTTCCCCCGCTCGGCGATCTCCTCGTTCTCGACCGCCACCTGGTGCATTCGACTCATGGCGGTGACGCTACGCGCCACCCCCGGCCGTCCGCCACCGATTATTCTCATTCCGAGAACAACACCGGGCCGGATCCGCCTGGGAACGCGGACGGGCCCGCCCCACCGAAGTGGAGCGGGCCCGTACCGAGGACGTCGGGGCGTCAGTTCTTCCAGCGCGGCTTGCGGTCGTCGCGGTTGAAGCCGCCGCGCTCGCCACGGTCACGGTCGCCGAACGAACGGCCACCGCGGTCGTCACGGCCGAAGCCCTGCGGACGGCCGCCGGAGCGGTGGTCGTCGCGGCGGGCGAACGGACGGCTGCTGCCGCCGCGGTCACGGTCACCGAAGGACGGACGGTCACCGAAGGAGCGCGCCGGACGGTCGCCGAACGAACGGCCGCCGCGGTCGTCACGGTTGAAGCCACCGCGGTCGTCGCGGTTGAAGCCGCCGCGCTCGCCACGGTCACGGTCGCCGAACGAACGGCCACCGCGGTCGTCGCGGTTGAACGGACGGCCACCACGGTCGTCACGGTTGAAGCCGCCGCGCTCGCCACGGTCACGGTCGCCGAACGAACGGCCACCGCGGTCGTCGCGGTTGAACGAACGGCCACCACGGTCGTCACGGTTGAAGCCGCCGCGCTCGCCACGGTCACGGTCGCCGAACGAACGGCCACCGCGGTCGTCGCGGTTGAACGAACGGCCACCACGGTCGTCACGGTCGCGGCTGAAGGAGGGGCGCTCGCGGTCGCGGTCCCGGGTGAACGCCGGACGCTCGCTGCGGGCCTCGCGGTACGACGGCGCACGCTCGGCCTCGACCGGAGCGGCCGGGGCCTCGGCGGCGGGCGCCTCGACGACGGTCGTGCCCTCGGCGGTCTCGCCGTTCTCGGCCGCGGGCTCGTCCTCGATGCCCAGCGCGGCACGCTCGCGCGCCGCACGGGTGGCGAGGCGGTCCGCCTCCTCGCGCAGCTCGGTCGCACGGCGCTGCGCGCGCTCCAGCTGGCGGGTCATGTCGGCGACCTCGCGCTCGGCGGCACCGGCGATGCCGGCGGCCGACTCGGCCTGCACCTCGACGAGCGAGCGGGCGCCGGTGATCTTGGCGACCTCGGCGTCGAAGGCGTGGTCGAGGATGTGGCGCGAGGCCTCGACACCGGCGTCCTCCATCAGGCGGAAGACGGTGCGGCGCTGGTGCGGCAGCACCAGGGTGACGACGGTGCCGGAGCGGCCGGCACGGGCGGTGCGGCCCGAGCGGTGCAGGTAGTCCTTGTGGTCGCCGGCCGGGTCGACGTTGAGCACCAGGTCGATGCCGTCGACGTGGATGCCGCGGGCGGCGACGTCGGTGGCGACGACCACGTTGACGTAGCCGTCCTTGAAGTCGCCGAGCACGCGGGTCCGGGCGCCCTGGGTCATGCCGCCGTGCAGCGCGTCCGCCTTCACGCCGGCCTCGACCAGCTGCTCGGCGACGCGGTCGGCACCCATCTGGGTGCGGACGAAGATGATGGTGCGGCCCTTGCGGGCGGCGATCGCGTTGGTGATCGGCGCCTTGTCCTTGGGCTTCACCACGAGGATGTGGTGGGTCATGGTGGTGACCGCGCCGGCGGACGGGTCGACCTCGTGGGTGACCGGGTTGTTCAGGTAGCGCTTGACCAGGGTGTCGATCTCGTTCTCCAGGGTGGCGGAGAACAGCAGGCGCTGGCCGCCGGCCGGCACCAGGTCGAGGATCTCGGTGACCTCGGGCAGAAAGCCCATGTCGGCCATCTGGTCGGCCTCGTCGAGGACGGCGACCTGCACGTCGTCCATCACGGCCGAACCGCGGTTGATCAGGTCGCGCAGGCGGCCCGGGGTGGCGACGAGGACGTCGACGCCGCGCTCCAGGGCGTAGATCTGGTTGGACATCGAGGTGCCGCCGCAGACCACCTTGAGGCGCAGGCCGAGCACCGAGCCGAACGGCTCCAGGGCGTCGGCGACCTGCATGGCCAGCTCGCGGGTCGGCACCAGGATCAGGCCGCGCGGGTGCTTGGCGCGGGTGCGCTCGCCGTCGGCGAGGCGGGTCAGCAGCGGCAGGCCGAAGCTCAGGGTCTTGCCGGAGCCGGTGCGGCCGCGGCCGAGCACGTCCTTGCCGGCCAGCGCGTCCGGGATGGTGGCGGCCTGGATCGGGAACGGCGTGGTGACACCGCGCTTGGCGAGGGCGCGGACGACGTCGTCCGGCAGGCCCAGGTCGCCGAAGGTCACGGTGGGCTCGGAGTCCACGGCGTCGGTGTCGGTGTCCGCCTCGGCGGGCTCGAGGGCGTCGAGCAGCTCGGCGGTGTCGGTGGTGTCGGCGGCGTCGAGACCGTTCGCGGGCATGGCGAAGCGGGCGTCGTCAACGAGAGACATGCAAAACCTTCCGGAAGTGGCACGCGCCAAAGTCCGGGGTTCTGTTTCACAACCGCCTCTATGCGGTCAGCCACGGATCGCCGGAACGCGCCAAGGGCGCCGTTTCAAGAGGAATGGGGGCGCCAGTCAAATGGATCAAACGAACGATCTACCACCATAGACGAGCCTGGGGATCAGAGGCAAACGTGCTGGCCAGCCCGCTAATGATCGACCGATCCCCCGCCGGAACCCGAGGAACCGGGGAGGCTGGGCAGCGGACCGGAGTCGGAGGGCGTGGGCTGCCCGGTTCCGGTCGGTTCCGGGGCGGTGGTGGCCGAGGGGGTGCTGCCGGTGGGGCCGGCGGTCGGGTGCGGCTCGGGCGTCTCCACACTCCGGTTGGCCGGCACCGACGCCGACGGGGCGGGCGTCGGCCCGGCCGGGGCCGAGCTCTCCTGCCGACTGCTCGCGGCAGCCGAACCGGACGGCTTCGCCCCCGGCCGCGTGGCCGCCGCGGGCAGCACCCCGCCGTGTCCGGCGTGCTTGCCGCCCGCCGCCTGCGCCCCGGGCGCCCCGGAGTCACCCGACAGGTCGCCCTGGCCGGCGCTCCGGCCGCTGCCCTGCAACTCGGCCGACCCCGCCCCCACCGCCATGCACCCGCTGAGCCCCAGCCCCGCCAGTGCCGCCAGTGCGGCACCTGCCACCGCACGCCGCCGCCTCGACCCGCCCGGCCGCATCGCGGCCCTCACCCCAGCCATCTCCCGAGCCACCTCTCGCACCGCCCACCCGGGCCCACTGCCCTCCGGTGCCCAACGCGCGGCGAGGCCCGGCGGACACGGCCGGCACCGCCGATCGGGCCGGCAGCCCTCCGTTCGGGCCGTGGCGGGCCGTCACGGGCCGCCCGCGTCGGGGCCGCCCGGGCGTCAGCCCCAGAACGCGTGCGCCAGCGCCGTCCCCGCGTACGCCGCGCCGAGGCCCGCGAGCAGGCTGCCCGCGACGTTGGCCAGCGCCATGAACCGGGCGCCGCTCTGCGCCAGCCGGAGCGTCTCGTACGAGAACGTGGAATAGGTCGTCAGCGCCCCGCACAGGCCGGTGCCGATCAGCAGTTGGAGGTCGAGGGAGGCCGCGCCGCGCGCCGCCGCGCCGGTCAGCAGTCCGAGCACCAGACAGCCGCAGACGTTCACGGTGAAGGTGCCCCATGGGAACACCGAGTCGTGCCGCGCCTGCACCGCCCGATCGGTCAGGTAGCGCAGCGGGGCGCCGACCATCGCACCGGCGATCACCAGCAGCCAGGTCACCGGTCCGCCTCCCGCTCGGCGCCGCCCGCCGTCCCGCCGCCCGCCGACTCCCCGTCCGCCGACTCCCCGTCCGGCGCGTCGACGCCGGGTGCCTCCGCGGGGCCGAAGCGGACGACCTCGCACTCCTCCAGCAGCACCGGGCCGAGCCCGGAGAGGTCCTCCAGGCGGGGCAGGAAGGCCCTGATCCGCTCGGCGGTGTCCACCGCCACGACCGCCACCGGCAGGTCCTCGCCGAGCGAGAGCAACCGGGCGGTGTGGATCACCGAGGAGGCGCCGAATCCCTCGATGCCGCGGAAGACGCTCGCCCCGGCCAGGCCGGCGGCGTGCGCGCGGTGCACCACCTCGGTGTACAGCGGGCGGGAGCGGTACATCCGGCTCTCACCGACCAGCACGGTCAGGCGCAGGGCCGTACCCCTGAGTCGGCTCATCCCGTCCTCCTGCGGTCCCGGTGGTCGGTGCGGTGGTCGGTGCGGTGGTCGGTGCGGCCCGGTCGGCCGCTGCGGCCGGTGGTCATCCGACCCGCCGGCCGAGCAGGCGACGGGTCAGGCCGGCCGCGATCCAGACCGAGGTCAGGGCGGCCAGCACCGTGGCCGCCAGGTAGGCCAGGCCTCGGGCGGGCGCACCGTGGTCGACCAGGCGCTGGACCTCGACGGTGGCAGTGGAGAAGGTCGTGAAGCCGCCCAGCACACCGGTGCCGAAGAACGGCCGGAGCAGCGGGTGCGGCGCCCACACCTCGGTGACCAGCACCAGGAAGACCCCGATCACCGCGCACCCGACGGTGTTGACCAGCAGCGTCGTCCACGGGAAGGCGTCGGGGCCGGTCGGCCAGGCGAGGGCCGCACCGTAGCGGGCGGAGGCCCCCAACGCGCCCCCGAGCGCCACCACGGCGATAGTCGGCCCCTGGCCGCGCAGCACCGGCGGACGGCCGCCGGCGGCCGTCCGCGGCGGCGCCGCGACCCCGCTTGTCCGGTCCGAGCGCACACTCCAGTGAATCACCCGCGTGGATCACCTGGCACACCGTCACCGCACACCCGACAATGAGGCGGTGGAGATGACCCGGGACGAGTTCGAGACGCTGGTCGCCGATGCCCTCGACCAGATCCCCCCGAAGCTCGCGGCGATGATGGACAACGTCGCGATCTTCGTCGAGGACGAACCCGATCCGGCCTCCCCCGACCTCCTCGGCCTGTACGAGGGCACCCCGCTCACCGAGCGGGGCGAGTGGTACGCCGGGGTGCTGCCCGACCGGATCATCATCTACATGGGCCCGACCCTGCGGTACTGCGAGACGCACGAGCAGATCACCGACGAGGTCCGGACGACGGTGATCCACGAGGTCGCCCACCACTTCGGCTTCGACGACCACGAGCTCCACGAGCTGGGCTGGTCGTGACCCGCGGAGCGCGACACCCGGCAGAGCGACCGGAAACCGTTTTGGTGTTCCCGCCCGGCATCCCATATGCTTCTCGACGTCCCCGAACGCTGGATAACAGCCGGGGGGCCGCAAGCCCTCATCGTCTAGTGGCCCAGGACGCCGCCCTTTCAAGGCGGTAGCACGGGTTCGAATCCCGTTGGGGGCACGCGTTACCGTAGTACAGTGCAGTGCCGCAAGGCCTGAGCGGATTTTCCGCACCAGGTCCCGTGGAGCAGTTGGTTAGCTCGCCACCCTGTCAAGGTGGAGGTCGCGGGTTCAAGTCCCGTCGGGATCGCTCGTCTCGCAAGAGACGGTGAAGTACGGCCAGGTAGCTCAGTTGGTACGAGCGTCCGCCTGAAAAGCGGAAGGTCGCCGGTTCGACCCCGGCCCTGGCCACAAGCGCCTGAAAAGGCAAAACGGCCCCGGAGAGATCACTCTCCGGGGCCGTTTTCATGCCTGGTGCACCAACCCGTATGCCAACCGATCAGGCGAGCCGGTCGCTCAGCGAGCCGAGGGCCTTCCGCTGCTCGTCCAGCGAGGCGTGGGCGTAGACCTTCATGGTCACCCCGATGTCACTGTGGCCGGCGATCTGCCGCACGATGTGCGGCGGCACCCCGAGGTCCAGCAGCAGGGTCACGCAGGTGTGCCGGAGGTCGTGGAACCGAAGGGTGAGGCCGAGCCGGTCCCGGAGCGGGTACCAGCTCCGTCGGAGGTTGTCCGGCTCGATCGCCGTGCCGACCCGGCTGGTGAACACCAGGCCGCTCTCCATCCACCGCTCACCGGCCGCCACCCGCTCCTGGGCCTGGCGCTCCCGGTGGGCCTCCAGGGCCTCCGTGACGAGTGGCGGGAGCGGCAGCGTGCGGAGCGAGGACGTCGTCTTGGTCGGGCCGAGCTGCAGGGCGCCGTCCACCCGCTGGAGGTTGCTGGACACGATCAGCGTGCCGCGGTCGAGGTCCACGGCCGCCCAGTGCAGGCCCAGCAGCTCTCCGCGGCGCATCCCCATGGCCAGAGCCAGGACGTAGAGCGCGTGCAGCCGGTCCGCGCCGGCCGCCTTCAGGAGGAGGCGCGCCTGCGGCACCGTGAGCCCCCTGCCGGTGCCGTACTCCGGCGTGGGCACCTGCACCAGCTTGGCGACGTTCCGCAGGATCAGCTCCTCCCTCACAGCGTTCTCCAGGGCGTTCCGGAGGACAGCGTGGATCGACTGCACCATGCGACGGGACAGCCGCGAGTCGCAGCACTCCCCTGCCGCGCAGCACTCCGGCGTGCGGCGGGCCGCGTCCCACCCGTTCTTGCAGCACTGGCACGTCAAGGCGACCCGGGCGAGCCAGGTCCGCACCTCGGCGGCCTTGAGGGTCCGGAGCTTCTTGTTGCCGAGCCCGGGGGTCAGGTGGACCCGCACGACGCTCTCGTACCCCTGGTAGGTCTTGGGGCGCCGGTTGACCTTCACGACCGCGCCCAGCCAGTAGGTCAGGTACTCGGCCATCTTCACGTTCGTGTCGGGGACCGGGATGCCCTGGTGGTCCTGCGCCTGAAGGGCCGTGAGCTTCTCGCGGGCCTCGTCGCGGGTCTTGCCGTAGACCGAGACCCGCTTGCGCAGGCCAGAGGTCGTCGTCACGTAGGCCCGGGCCAGGTACAGGTCCCGGCCCTTGACCTTGGTGATGCTGCCGTCGCCGTTGGCGCGCTTGGGCATCAGGCGTTCTCCTCCATCTTCGTGCGGATGTATGCGGCGAGGGCGTCGGCCGGGATCCGCCGGCTGCGGCCCTCGGTGAAGGTGGCGAGCTTCTTGGCACGGATGAGGTCGTAGCCCTTGCTGCGGCTCATCCGGAGTGCGGCCATGACCTCGGGGACGGTGAGGGCGACCGGGATGACGGTGCTCATGTGCGGGCTCCTGTTCATCGGCGGGTGGGCGTGCAGGTGGCGTGCTTTGTGGCGCCGAGGTCGGCGAGGACGCGGTCGAGGGGCTGGGTGCACACGGTGCAGCGGGGGTGCAGTCCAGAGATCGGCTGCATTGCAGTGTCCGCACCGTCCCGAGCGTCCGCGTCAGGGTTCCGGTGCTGGTCTGGGGCCTGGAGTCCGGTGGACGCTCTGGCGGCAGGAGCGTCCGCACCGCTGTTCGTAGCGTCCGCAGTCGGCGGGTGCGGACGCTACGATGGCGCCGTGCGGACGCTTGCGGGCTGGGCATGGTCCGCGAGAGTGAGCAGGTCAACGGCTGTGCCGGACACTGTTCCCGCCACGGACGCCGTTTTGCAGCCGTTCTCTGCTGTGAGGCTGATCAGCCGGGTGCGCTTGCGATCCCGGGAACGCTGGGTGTCGTCGTACTCGATCCCGATGGAACGCAGCACGGGCGCGAGGCGCTTGAGCTGGCCGCCGAGGCGGGTGGCGTCCTTGGGCCACTTCGGATGGAGCCGTCCGGCGGCGGCAGCAGCTCCAAGAGCTGGCCGGCGGTGCCGGTCCAGGTGCCGCACGCCTCGGTGAACTCGGCGACGGCGGAGCCAAACGGGTCGCCCTCCAGGGCGTCCGCGTTCACGTTGGCGGAGGCCGCGGTGTAGGCGTCGAGGGTGTGCCAGCCCTTGACCCGGTCGACCGCGGCGAGCACGCGGGCGAAGTCGGCCATCCGCGGCATCCGCTCCAGCCGGACGGAGGGGAGTTCGGCGAGGACGGCGGCGAGCAGGTCCAGCAGGGCCGCGACAATCGCCGGCCGGGCCTGGTCGAACGCGCTGTCCAGCTCTTCCTCGGTGCGGCGCTTGTCCTCGCCGATGAGCTGCAGGTCGAGCACCAGCAGCCGCTCCGCGAGGTCGCCGGCCAGCGCGCCGGCGTCGTCGTCGGTGTACAGGGCCCGGTCGACGATGCCGTCGCCAGTGACGGCCTTGCACAGAGTGTCGGACAGCCAGGGCTGGATGGCGGAGACGTTGTCCAGGCATAGCGCCCAGGAGTTGAACGCCTGCGTCGCCCACGCCTTCACATCCCGAGGCTGCGACCGCTTCGTCGCCGGGGACGGGTCGATCAAGTTGACGACCATGGACGCGGTCTTGGACTTGCCGGTGCCCTGCTCGCCCTTGAAGGTGAGCACCGGGTGCGGGATGTGCGGCAGCCACGCGGCAACCAGCCACGCCACCAAAGCTCCGAGTCCACGCCCAACGCCAGCTCCGCGAACTCCTCGGAGCCCATGGCGCGTTGGCCTGCAACAATCAACTTCACGGGTCTACCTCTTCCAGGAGAGTCGACAGGCCCGCAGGGGTCGCCGCGCTCCGGCCAAGGAACGCGCGGCGGCCCCGACTTGGGCCTGAACTAGTCAGGTGCCTCGGCCCGCTCAACCCGGGCCCGCGACCTGAGTCGACCAGAGGCCAATCAGGGCGCGTTTGTGCAGCTCAGAGCAGCCCAAAGAGGACCCTCCGTGTCGCTCCGGCTTCTCTCCGTTGCGACACTCGCAACATAGCAACCTGCCTAGGCAGGTCAAGAGTGTTGGGTTTCTCATCAGTGTTGGGCATCTCGCCTACCATGGATACATGAGCCTTGACCCGGATGACCCGCGCCCGCCGTACCAGCAGGTCAGCAGCTCTCTGCGCGCCTCAATCCTCACCAAGAAGCCAGGCTTCGAGACCGGCGACAAACTCCCATCCGGCCCGGAGCTGGCGAAGCGCTTCGGCGTGGCGCGCGGCACCGTTGACAAGGCGCTCGACCTGCTCCGCACCGAGGGCCTGATCGTGACCCGGCAGGGCAGCGGCTCCTTCGTGCGGGAGCGCACGTCCCGCCCGGTGGGTCTCCGCCCGCACCTGGAAGCCGCCTTTGAACAGCCCCAAGTGACGCTCGACTTCGCCGGCTTCTCCAGCGAGACGCTGCACAACGCCCTACAGGAACCGCTCGACAAGATCCGATCCGGCCGCCTCGCCCCGGAGTCGATCGCGGTCCGGCTGTTGCTGCCGGACACCACGGAGCCGATGGCCGTACCCGTCCTGGTCGACAGCCTCAAGGACGAACCCGCGCTCCGCGAGCGCGCCCGGAACATCGCGCTGACCAACGCCGGCGGCATCGCACACTCGGTCGAAGTCCTCGCCGAACTCGGACTGGTCCAGTCGGCCACCGTCCAGGTCAAGGTCCACCGAGCGTCCAGCCTGTTCAAGCTCTACATCCTGAACCGCTCAGAAGCGTTCTTCGGCTTCTACCCACTCCGCGAGCGCACGGTCCCAATCAACGGCGACAGCCACACGTTCTACGACGTGACCGGCAAGGACACGACCCTGTTCCACCACGCCGCCGGCCCCGACGACGCTTCGCTCGGCTCCCAGTACGTCCAACAAGCCCAGGCATGGTTCGACAGCGTCTGGACCACCATCGCCTATGAGCGCCAGCCGTGACCGCCGCCTCCCCGTCGCTCGCCGAGCTACTCCGCCCGGTGAAGCACGTCCTGCTCGACTTCGATGGCCCGGTCTGCTCGGTCTTCGCAGGCTTGCCTGCCCCGGAAGTCGCCCGCCGCCTCCGTGAAAGCCTGCTCGCCACCGGCGAGCAGGTCCCTGCCAGCGGCGAGACTGAGACCGACCCGCTGGCCCTGTTCCGGTTGGTCGCCGATACCCGGCCCGATCTCGCTGCAGCGACGGACCAGAAGCTGACCATCCTTGAAACCGAAGCCGTGCTAATCGGTCGACCGAACGCCGGCGGCGAGGCAGTCTTGCGTGCGTGCGCCGAGACGGGCCGCGCCCTCTCTATCGTCAGTAACAACTCAGGCCCGGCCATCGAGGCGTACATCTCCAGTCGGGGACTGAGCACCTACGTGTCCGGCGTCTTCGGTCGCGCTCCGGGCGACCCGTCCTCCATGAAGCCGAGTCCACGCCTCCTTCTGGATGCCATGAAAGCCACAGCCAGCAAACCCGCCGAGTGTGTCTTCATCGGCGATGCCGCCCGCGATGTGGAGGCTGGCCATGCTGCCGGGGTCTCAACCATTGGCTACGCCAACAAGCCAGGAAAGGATGCCCGGCTAGCTACCGCCGGTGCGGCTGCCGTGGTGGACTCCATGCACGTCATCGCCAAAGCACTTAGCTAAGGCAGCAGGTACAACATTCTTCACTTCATCAAGGGGCGCTTCGCTCGCACCAGTGCTGCTCCCATCTTCGCCCCGCTCCGGCGGAGGCCCGCTCCGCGCCGTAAGACGGGGCGCGGGCGGGCCTGTCGGCAACTGGGATGGGAGGAACTGGTCAAAACCGATGTCGAAGGCGAGGCGGCACATGGCCGAGCAGCCGCCTCCCGAAGGTTCTACCGGTCGGTTGCATCCTCATTCAGACGGGCCCGATTCGTCGGACTCGTCCGGCTCTTCCAGGTTCCCCAGCGTCCGCCATGCGAGGTCAGCGAGGGTATCACCCGAGGACGTGACCCAGCGGGCCGTGCCCTGGTTAGCCGTGGGCCGGTCTGCCCACTCGGCGAGTTTCCACATATGGGTGATCAGGCCCGACGGTGAGTACTGCTGGCCATCCGCGGTCCAAACGACCGGCTTCGTCCGGTGGTTAGTCCACGTGGCTCGAGAGCGCCGCGGATCCCCTGCGAGCCAGCCCTTGAGGGCCTCGGCCTCAAGCGGGTAGGCCGTGCTGAGCGTGAGGGGCTCGCCTTCATTCAGGATCCGCTTGTCGACGAGGACCTGCACGGCGTTGGGGCGGCGGCGCTTGCGTGTGGGCCGGGCGCGCCGGTACGCGTCCGCGGCGGAACCGTTCTTGCCCTGCACCATAGCCTCGATGACCCGCTCAGTGACCTCGCGGCAGCGGTCGGCGTCCGAGCACACGGCCCGGATCTGCGGGCGCCGCTCGGAGAGCTCGTCGATGACCTGGATAGTAACGGGCAGCAGCCGCTGGACGATTTCCTTAGTCTGCACCTTGGCCTCCTCGGCCCAGGTCAGCTTGGTGTCGGGCTCGTCAATCCCCTCGGTATCGAGAAGCCGGAACACCAGATGGGCGAGTAGGTAAGTGCCGTGTTCCGTCAGCGCGGCTGCCCGGCCTTCGTAGCGCTTGCGGAGGTCGAGGAGACAGCGTCGCACCTCACGCAACACCTGGACAGCGTTCCACAGTAGGTAAACGCCCGGCCTCGGGCGGAACAGCACGTCGTAGACTCCCTGCGATCCGCGCTCCCACAGCGGGTCGAGTGTGAGCGCGATCCGGGCTGCGTACTGACTGTCAGCATGGGCGCAGGCCAAGGCGACGGCCGCGTCGACGACGGTGCAGCCGGACTCCTCGGGAAGCTCGACCTCGCTGCGCTGCACCCCATACTCCAGGCCGAGTTCCGCCCGCATCTCGTCCAGAATATCGCCCTGGATCGGATCGAGGGCGACAAAGTCTCGTTCGCCAACACTGTTTTGCCGATTGGTGGCGCGCGTGGTATCGCTAGCGAACTCCTTGGCCGCGTGTGTGACGATGATCCGTACACTGATCTTGGCCTCGGCGGTCGCGTCCTCCTTCTCCAGTGCTTCTGCAACGGCGCGCACGGTCTGGGCACCGTTCACCACACTGGCGTTGTGTAGAGTCAGCATCAGGGGCTTCTGCTGGGGAGCACGCGCCGACCGTTCAACCTTCTCCACACGGTCGCAGAGCACAGTGATGCCGTTGTTGTAGTACCAGAAGTTGGCTGGCTCCTCAGTGAGGGTGGCGATCAAGGAGTTATTGATAGGCGTTCTGCCCAGGGGCTTACGAATGTTCAGATTGAACAGATTCGTCCCATGCTTCGCCCAATCGGCAACCTGTTCGGCGTCGACGACTCCCTGATAAGACTCGTACAGCGCGTCAGAACCCATGCCGAACCAGGGGAACAGCTCCGCGGTCAGGACCACAGGCTCGGGCACCTGGTCAGCTCGTACGGACGCCCACACCTCAGGAGCCAGGATGATCCGGTTGTCCAGTACCGGGCCATACCGGTTGAACTCATCCTCCCCGTTCTTGATCGCCTGTATGAAGCCTTCGCCGGGCATGTCGGGTCGCATCATCACCACAACCTGGGTGACGGGAACGGTCCCCTGGTCCATGACCGACTTGGCATACTCGGCCAGCCTCCGGCCGCGCGGATTGAACGGGGCGAAGTTCTCCTCATCGATGAGCCGGAAGCCTGCGAGGAGTTCGAACACTGCCTGCCGGTCTCCCTTGGCCTTACCTTCGGGGCTCCACTTGCTCTGGACGAGATAGACGTGAGGCTTGGCCCCCTCAACCACGGCGATCGCGTCGATACCCTGATCAAGGTCTCCGTCAATGACGGTGGCGGCGGCCTCCCCGGGGCTGAAACCAGTAACGATCCGCACCGCTTGGGCGGCTAGCGCTCTGGAGGTGCGGCGATTCTCGAAGTCCTCCCCTGTGTACTTCGCAGCGAGGTCGCTAGTGTCCAGAAGATTGGCGTAAACCTTCCGGAGCGCTTTGCCCACCTGCCGTACTTGGGTATTCGAGTCAGGCTTCCCGCCCTTGGGCTGTTGCACGTTCACGCTTCGGCTTCCTCCCCTTGGTAGAGCCGATTGGCTCCACATTCTTGCTGACCCCGAATCGTGCCGCCGAACGGTGCTCAGGGCTCCAAGCTGTCGAGACCCAACCGTAGTAGCGCCAGAGCCCTATCGACCTCCGAGTCAGCTCGAAAGCAGGCCCGTAGACGACGTTGAGGCCGGCATGCAGTGGCCCCGGACGTCGCGTTCACATATACGAGCCCACGCCCAGGGAACGCTCCTCGGCCAGCGCCCTTAGTCGCCCCAGAGGTGATCACCATCCGAGGCTAGCCCGATGAGCGCTCGCCGTCAGCCTTGAACACCAAGAAGCACCTGTGCTGGCCATCCAGGCCTACGATGTCCACGCCCAGTCCTCCGGGACCCTCGCCACAGACCAGTTCAGCTTCGCTGGGCCGTGCGAGATGGGCCAACGTCGCCCATCTACGACAATCGCCGACCACCCATTTCTTCAGTCTGCCAGCAGCTCGTGGCTATCGTGAGGTCTGGCGCTCGCAATCCTGGCATCGCCCATCACGGCTGATCCCCCACGGACGAGCATGCAGGGCGAGTCCTGCAACACCCTTACCGCAAGCGGTACGCCGCCGACCGCTGTCCCAGGCGTGGGTGATCTCCGCTCTTGCCAGTCTGGGGTTCTCCACGACGACTTCGGTGGCAGCTGTCCACTCTGGTGCTTCACTCATGCCCAGAAGTCTAAGTTGCTTCTGCCGGAGTTGAGTTGGTTGCCAACTACCTTGCGGCCCCAGGTTGCCAAGTGCCTGACTGCGCTACAACAGACCCGCACTTGAGCGGACGGCCACAGACGCTCGGGGGCTGTGTGCAGGTCAACAGGTATCTGTCCCCAGGTCGGATGAGTGCCAGGGTTGCTTCAGACGAAACGGATGGAGCCTCACTTTTTAGCGTTGGCGTATGCCACCCCGTACGCCAACAACCACGGACGCTCGCGGGCGCCGGCAGAGTCGGTCAGCCCCGACACGCCGTGGCAGGTGAACCCTCACCGGTCCGGGACCACCTCGGAGGACGCCTGAAAAGCGGAAGGTCGCCGGTTCGACCCCGGCCCTGGCCACAGCCGAAGTCCCCGCAGCGAAGATCGCTGCGGGGACTTCTTCGTGTTCCCGGGCACGGGCGGCGCGGGCGGGCCCGCGCCCCCCGCCGGCGGCGGTCACGCCGGGCCGGGGCCCTGTTCGACGGGGAGGTCGCCTGGGCGGCCCCACTCGCTCCAGGAGCCGTCGTACACGGCGAGGTCCCGGTAGCCGGCCAGTTCGGCACCGAGGGCCAGGACGCAGGCGGTCACTCCGGAGCCGCAGCTGACCACCAGCCGCTCGCGCCCGTCGGCGACGGCGGCGAACCGGGCCTTCAGCTCGTCGGCGGGCCGCATCCGGCCGTCCGCCTGGAGGTCGAGGTAGGGCAGGTTCACGGCGCCGGGGATGTGGCCGCGGCGCAGCCCGGGTCGGGGTTCCTCCACCCGGCCGGTGTAGCGGTCCCGGCTGCGGGCGTCGAGGACGGCGGTGGCCCCGTCGGCGAGGGCGGCGTCCACGGCCCGGCGGTCCACCAGGAGCCCGGCGCGGGGCCGAGCGGTGAAGTTCCCGGGCGCGGCGGGCGCCTCCTCGGCGCCGGCGGCGCCGGCGAGGGGCAGCCCGGCGGCCTCCCAGACCGGCAGGCCGCCGTCCAGCACGGCCGCCCGGTCGAAGCCCATCGCCCGCAGCATCCACCAGGCACGGGCGCTGGAGTAGATGCCGGCGTTGTCGTACGCCACGACGACGCTGTCGTCGTCCACACCGAGGGCCCGCAGCTCGCGCTCGAACTGCTCGGGGCCGGGCATGGTGTGCGGCAGCGGGTCCGCCGGGTCGGAGAGCGCCCCGTCGATGTCGAAGGTCCGCGCCCCCGGAATCGGCCGCCGGATCCCGCGGTACACCCCGACACTCGCGTCGAGCACCACCAGCCCGGGCCGGCCCAGGTGCTCCGCCAGCCAGTCGGCCGACACCAGCGGTCCGGGAGGGGACAGCAGACTCATCGCACGCACCTTCCGCTCGGCCACCCGCACACACCGTTCACGGGCGTCCGACGCACAGTAGTACAGGCTCGAACACCCCCGAGCGGCATCGGTGACAACCAGTCAGCTGTCGGGGGAGCGGATCTCGCCCGTCAGCGAACCGATGGATGCCAACGCTGCCGCGTGCAGCGCTCGGGCCCGATCGAGCAGCTGGCCGCGCAGCTGCTCGCGATAGGTGCCCCGGGTCTTCAGAGCGTGGCAGTTGGGACACAGCGCGATCATGAACTCCGGCCGGTCCGGGCCGCCGCGGGCCAGGTCCTTGACGTGGTCGACCTCCAGCAGGGGTGCCCCGGCATCGGTGAGCTCCGTCGGATGACCGAGGCAGGTGGGGTTCTCGCACCGGCCGCCGCTCCGCAGCAGCACGGCGTCCCGAGCAGCCGCGGACCGCAGGACCCGTTCGATGGTCGACTGTCGCGACCGCTGCCCCTGGCGGCGCTTCTCGGTGGTCTCAGCAGCCATGCAAAGGTGCCGGTACTTCTCGGCCGGAGTCTTGGACCCGCCCATGACCTCGGTCGGGATCACGTCCCCGGTGTCGTCGTGCAGCTCAGCGCCCTCCGCCGCCAGCACCTCGAGAATCTCGTGGGGCCAGTGGTCCTTCAGCGGGGACGGGACGGGTGCCAGGACCCAGACGAATTCGCGGCGCCACTGGTCGTCGTTGCCGCGCCCCCAACGGAGGCGTCGCTGAGCGATCACCACCCAGCTCTCGAAGGTGAACTCACCGCCGTACGGCTTGTGCCAGAAGCGCAGCGGCCGCTGCTGCTCCTGGTGGATCGCCATGGACTTGTTGCCGCGGACCAGCGCCTGGTCCCCGCGCTGTCCGTCACCGACGTACGCGATCCAGTCGGTGCCGGCGATGCGCCCGTCCCGGTAGGGGCCCTTGTCGTCCGAGAAGGCGTTGAGCATGCCGTCGTGCAGCTTGCCGATCCCGGCGATGCGCTGGCCGCCGTGCACCTCGGACAGGGCGAACCGACCGGTGAAACGGTCGCCGACCCGCGGCTGCAGCCACTCCGCTACCCGGCCCATCAGCAGGTCGTCCAGGCCCAGTGCCTCCACCAGCCCCTTGGGGACGGGGTTGAAGAACCTGACCAGGAGGGTGGCGGCCAGCTCCGCGGCGAACGCCCGGTCGGCGGCCAGCAGCTCATGGACGTCCTCCAGCAGCCCGGCCCGGGGGTCGATCCCGTCCAGCGCCGACCGCTTGGGGCGGCGGTCGCGGCTGGTCAGTTCGAGCGAATCGGCGTCCTCGATCTCCCACAGCTCGGACTTCTGCAGGGACCAGAAGGGGTAGACGACGGCCTCACGCGGGTCCGCCACACCGCCGAACCGCGTCAGCAGAGCGCCGGCCGCGGGTTGGATGCGGGACCACGGCTGGAGTCGTGGGCGCCGCTGCACGGCCTGCGCGAGGGCCCACAGCAGCAACAGCGGTCGGTGGGGCGCCCGCGAGCCGTCGCGCTCGGCCGGTGCCAGTTCGCCGACCCGCTGACGCACGACAGTCGCAGTGATCACCGACAACACCCCTCCGAGTACGGCAGTTGTGCGTCCATTCCATCACCGCGCACCGACAGCGATCCGCGCGGTGCTGCGCTAGAGGGGCCCGCCGTGGTCGGGGCCGGGCGCCGTTGCCCACCCCCGTGGGGCAGCGGCGCGCCGGAGCGTGTGGGCCGGGGGGTGCGGCCGGTCGGCCTCGCGCGGGGCGGGCCGGTGCGGTCGATCCTGCTCAATGCATGACTGGCTGTCAACTATCGTGGATCGCCCCCGGAGGGGCTCCCGGAATCCGGCACGGCTCACGCACCGGAACGGCACTTCTTCCTCAACGATCGTGCAAGAGGGGACGGTCGGGGGATTCTGGCGAAGCGTCAGATCGTTCTATGATCCGCGCATGTCCACCGAATCTGCGCGACCGGAGGGCTCCGCCGGGCCGTCCGGGGAGGGTGCCGGTCCCACCACGGGCTCCCCCGACTTCGCGGCCCGCTTCCGGCGCCTGATCAAGGTGATCTACCCGAAGGACCTCGGCCGTCCCTGGCGGGACACGGAGATCGCCCTCGGCACCGGCCTCAGCGGGACGTACATCGGGAACCTGCGCAAGGGCACCCAGAAGCCGAGCCTGGAGAACGCGGTGAAGATCGCCAAGTTCTTCGGTGTGCCCCTGGACTACTTCAGCGACTCCGCGACCGCGCAGGCCGTCGAGCGCGACCTGCAGCGGATCGAGACGCTCCGCGACGCCCGGGTGGAGCGGATCGCCATGCGGGCGGCCGGTCTTCCGCCGGAGATGCAGGACGCCGCCCTCACGGTCGTGGAACAGTTGCGCAGGGCGGTCGGACTGCCCGACGACGGTGGCCCGGCGGCGGAGTGACGTGACCGGGCAGCAGGAGACGCCGCTGGGCCACTGGCGGCTTCCCGAAGGGGAGCACGTGCGAGGTGTGGGACGTACCCGCCGCCGGATGCGGGCCGTGGCCAGGCAGCTGGGGCTGCCTCCGCTGAGCACGGTGGAGGAGCTGTGCACGGCGGTCGCCGAGCGGACCGGCCGTCCGGTCCGGCTGGCACCGCGCCGGATGCGGGTGGGGGAGCCGTCCGGCTTCGTCGAGCGGCTGCCCGACGAGGACGTCGTCCACTTCGAGCAGGAGACCTCGGGTCTGCACCAGGCCCACATCGTCTGCCACGAGCTCGCCCACCTGCTCTGCGGGCACCTGCCGGAGGCCGCCCCGCCGGACGCGGAGACCGCCGCGGTGGAGCTGTCCACCATCGACCCGGACGTCCTGCGGCTGGTTCTCGGCCGCTCGCACTACGACGACGCGGCGGAGGAGGAGGCCGAGGTGCTCGGCGCCGAACTGCTGCGGATCCTGGTGCTGGCTCCGGGCGCCGGGACGACCTCGCAGCTGGCACCCGCCCTGGAGCACCGCAAGGGCCAGCATGTCTGAGCACCTGGCGGCCCCCGCGGTGTCGGAGGCGCCGTTCAATGCCGTCTACCTGGCGATCGGCGCAGCGGCCTGGACGGTCGCCGCGCTCAAGCTCCGGGCCTGGCGGCGCGATCCCTCGCCCGGCCTGCTGGTGGTGGCGCTGGCGATCGCCTCTCCGGCGAGTTCCTTCCTGATGGCCTCGCCCCTCCTCTACCGGGCGATCGACCGGGCCGCGCACACCGGCAACCTGGCCACCCTGCTGGTGTACCTGGGCATCACCGGCTTCTCCGCGGCCACCGTGGTGCTGGCCATGATCTGGACCCCGCCGGGCGAACGGGACGGCGACCGGATCTGGGACGTCTCCTCGGCCGGCACCCGGCGGCGGATCCGGGCCAGGCTGAGCCTGTTCGCGGTGCTGGCCGCCCTGATGGCGGTGCTGTTCGCCGCCGGCCGGGCGAGCACCCCGGAGACCCCGCTCACCTTCGACACCACCTTCGCGACGGTGCCCGCCATCGCCTGTTTCCTCGCGCTGTACCAGGGCGCCTTCGCCTTCGCACTGATCGACATCGCCCGGGTCTGCCGGGGCCACGCCGCCCGGCTGCCGGCCGGCTGGCTGCGCCGCGGCATCCGGCTGATCGCCCTCGGCTCGGTCACGGCCTGCGGCTACGTGCTCTGCAAGATCGTCGCGATCGGGGCGGCGGCCGCCGGGATCGGCGGCACGGAGTGGCTGAGCACCGCCGCCGGGCCGGCCTTCGCCGCCGCCGGCGCCCTGCTGATCACCGCGGGCTTCGCCGGCCCGGCGGGCGCCAACTGGGCCCGGCGCCGGCGCGACTACCGGGCGCTGCGCCCGCTGTGGGACCTCGTCTACCGCGCCGACCGCCGCCTCGCCCTGGAGGCCCCGCCCGCCCGCTGGACGGAGCGCCTCGCCCTGCGCGACCTCGAGTGGCGCACCACGCGGCGCGGCCTGGAGATCCGGGACGGCCAGCTCACCCTGCGGCCCTGGGTGGACCCGGCGGTGGTCGCCAGCAGTGCCCGGATCGCCGAGCGGGCCGGACTGGCCGATCCCGAGCGGTCCGCCCTGGTGGTCGCCGCCGCGCTGCGCTCCGCCGTCGCCGCGCTGGCCGCCGGACGGCAGCCGCGGCCCCGCGAGGCGCAGGCCGTGCTGCCCGGCCTCGACGCGGACCCGGCCGAGGAGCGGGCGCATCTCGTCCGGGTGTCCCGCGGCCTCGACGGCCCGCTGACCGCCGAGGCACTCGCCGCCGCGGGAACGCCGTGAGCGGCGCGCGGCCGCCCGGCGGCGCCCGTGACCCGTACGCGCGGCTGGTGCTGGAGGTGATGCCGGAGGAGTCCCGGGTCGGGCTGACCCTGGGCTTCGTCCGGACCTTCGGCATACCGGAGATCGCCGCGGTGCTGCACGGCACGGGCCGGGTGACCGGGCAGCCGAAGAGCCGGGCCAAGGCGACCGGAGCGGCGATGTTCACCCTGATCGGGCACGGCCCGGACAGTCCCGAGGGCCGCAGGGTCGTGGACGGGCTGCGCCGGGTCCACGACCGCCCCGGCATCACGCCCGAGCTGATGCACTACGTGCTGGCCTGCTTCACCGTCTGCCCGCTGCGGTTCATGGACGAGCACGGCCCGCGGCGGCCGACTCCCCCGGAACGGGACTCCGCGTACGCCTTCCACCGGGAACTCGCCGAGGCGCTCGGCCTGCCCGAGCCGCCCGGCGGCGACCTCGCGGGCACCGAGGCATGGATGCGCGGGGTCGAGGGCCGCCGCTTCGCGCCCACCCCGCAGGCCCGGGAGCTGTGGGCGTCGGCCCGCGGCCTGCTCGCCTCCC
Source organism: Kitasatospora sp. DSM 101779 (assembly GCF_025655475.1). Lineage (GTDB taxonomy): Bacteria > Actinomycetota > Actinomycetes > Streptomycetales > Streptomycetaceae > Kitasatospora. Next base: position 3,990,345 of record NZ_JAHTIK010000001.1, read on the forward strand.
GCCTCCCCGGCCCGCTGGCCCCGCTCACCCCGGTCCTGGCCGCCGCCCTGCTGGACGAGCCCCTGCGCACCTCGCTCGGCGCACCCCGGCCGCCCGCCCTCGTCCGGGCCGCGGTCACCACCGCGCTGCGCCT
>NZ_JAHTIK010000001.1:3990502-4032730 GCF_025655475.1 Kitasatospora sp. DSM 101779
CGCCGCGCCGCGCCGGCACCGGACGGCCCTCGCTGCCGCCCGCGGCGGGCGGGGCGGGCGCACACTGGAGGTGCACGCCGGGCGCTCCGGCGCGGCGGAAGGGACCGGTGGCAGCTCCGCGGCCGGCCGTCCGCCGCCCGCCCCCGGCCCGGAGGTGCCCGTGTCCTCAGCCCCGGCAACCCCTCGGCGCGGCCCCTCGGCCGTGCTGCGCCGGCTGGCGGGCGGGCTCGGGCGGGGCCGCAGCCGTCCGCTGCCGGACCCGGGGAACCGTCCGCCGGACCGGGAGACGCAGGCGGCCGCCCTGCTGGCGGTGCTGGACGCGGCGGTGACGGAGCAGGCCGCGGCGGACCGCGCCCTCGCCGTGTGCGGGGAGCCGGGCCCGGTGCCGCCGGGGCTGGCCGAGCAGTTGTCCCGGCAGGCGGTCCGGTACGGGAGGCTGGCGGGCTGGCTGCGGGCACTGCCGGCGGACGGCGATCTGGCGGGCGTCCGCGATCTGGCGATCCGGTTGGTGGCGTACCACCAGTGGATGCTGCACCAGTCGGCGAACCTGGCGTTCGCGGGCCACCACCGCCCGCGCAGCGAGGCCGCCCGGCAGCGGATCAACGGCCTGGGCGCCCCTGCGGACCGGTTGCGCGAGCTGCGCGACCGGCTGCGGGTCGACGTGCCGATGTGACCCGTCGTCAGCCGACGGTGCGACAGGATCCCGGCGGGCTGCGGCGCAGGTGGTCGGTGCCGGCCAGTAGGCTCCGCGTGAACGGCCGCGCGCAGACCGCCGCGGCCCGGGGGGCGGCCGGCCGGCGTGAACGGCGGGCCGCACGGGAGTCATCCAGGGGGAGTCCGTCATGCGTATCCGTCCTGCGGCCGTTGCCGCTCTGCTCGTCGCGACCGTGTTCGGTGCGGCCGCCTGCGGCCCGGAGGGCTCCGGGAGCGACGGTGCGGCCGCCGCGCCGAGCAGGACGGCCGTGGCGCCGTCGGCCCCGGCGGGCGAGCCGTCGGCGGGCGGGCCGGACCCGGCCGCCACCGCCTCGGCCGGCAAGGGCGCCGGGTCCGCCGCCCCCGGCGCGGCGGACGCCGACAACGGCGGTCGCGGGCCGAACTGCAAGGAGTACTTCAAGACCCACAAGGTCGTCCGGGTCCGGACGGTCGACAAGGGCACGGGCAAGCTGACGGCGGACTCCGTCGAGGCGAACTGCAGCCCCAACGGCCTCTTCTTCAACCCGGACGAGAAGCCCAAGCCGTACACCGTCTCGCCCGACGCGAAGATCACCGTCTACACGGACGAGAGCCTGAAGACCAGGACCGTCACCGTGCGGTCGGGCACCGCGGGCGACGGCCTGGCGCACGTGAAGACCTGCGCCGAGAGCAACCACGCGACCGACCCGGACAGCCTGCCCAAGGGCTACTTCTGCTACCAGGACATGTACGAGTACACCGTGGACGCGAAGGGCGCCATCACCTCGCTGAAGGAGACCTGGAGCTCCTGACCGGGCACGAAGGGCCCCCGGCGGTCGTGCGCCGCCGGGGGCCTGCGGGGACGGGCGTCGTCACATGCCGTTCTTGCGGATGGCGGTGTACTCCGAGTACTTGGAGAGCGGGACCTCCCGGGAGACGCAGCCGAGGCTGCCGTTGTCCTCGAGGATGACCATCCGGGTGTGCTGCTTGTCCGCCCACCCGCCGAACAGGACGACGTGCTGCTCGCCGTGGGCCTGGTGGACGACCATGGCGTCACCGGGCATCATCGAGCTCTTGGAGATGTGGTGGGCGATGCCGCCGCTCTCGCTGATCAGCGGGCCGGTGGTGGTGCCGGGGCCGGGCAGGCCCCACGCCGCGGAGACGAAGCCGGAGCAGTCGACGCGGTAGCCGTTGGTCTCGGCGCCCTGGCTGTAGCCGAGCTTGCGGTTCACCCGCTCCATCGCCCGCTCGACCATGGCCTTCCGCTCGTCGGAGGCGCCGTCCAGGATGGGCTGGTCCTTGGGGCCGAGGCCCTGGCCGTTGTGGCGGTGCCAGTGGTCGCTCCAGGAGTCCCAGCCGGAGCCGTTGATGATGTGGGTCTGCCAGTCGCCGCGGCTGCGGTCCTTGATCTTCGGGCCGTCGTGGCGGCCGCCGGGCCGGGTGCTGATGCCGGTGCCGTCGCTGCCCGAGTCGTCGCTGCCGCCGTGGTTCCCGCCGCCGCCCGTGCTCCCGCCGCCGGTGTGGCCGCCACCGCCCGTGTGGCCGCCACCGCCGTGGTTCCCGCCGCCGTTGCCGCCGCCGTTCCCGCTCCCGGTGCCGTCGATGCCGGTGTGCGGGCCCTTGGGCTTCTCCTGTCCCGCGTGGGGCTTCTTGAGCGCCTCCTCGATCTTGCGCTCGATCTCCTTGTACTCGGCGAGGACCTGCTTGATCTTCTGGGCGTCCTGACCGAGCTCCTCGGTGAGCTGCTTCTTGGTCTTCTCCAGGGCGTCGGCCCGGTCGGAGATGTCCTTGACCTTGGACGCCACCTGGGCGGCCACGGCGAAGAAGTTGGCGACGCCGAGCAGCCCGCCGGCGCTCAGGTCGGTCGCGGCGGCCTTGGCGACGGCGTTCTTGATGGCCCCGACGCGCTGGCTCATCTCCGTCATCTTGGCGTTGATCTTCTGGAAGTCGCTCTGGATCTTCGCCAGCTCCTGCAGCTGGACGCCGAACTGATCGGCCATGGCGCGGTGTCTCCTCGTGCCTGCTGATACGTGCCTGGGACGGTGGGTGATGCGACGGCCGGTCAGAAGGCGTCGGCGAGGCCCTTGATCGCCTTGCCGAGCTCGTCGAGCTCGTCGGCGACGGTGTTGAGCTCCTTCACCCGGCTCTGCGCGTGCGCGACGAAGGCGTCGGAGGCCGGGCCGTGCCAGGTGAGGTGGCTCAGCGCGGTGCTGATCTCCTTGCCGAACGCCTCGACGTCCTTGCCCATCTGCTGCAGTTCGGCGGCGTACTTCTCCAGTTCGGCGTCAGGGTCGCCGAACATCTCGCCGAGCACCCACTTGGCAATCTTGGTCGGTGCCCAGAACACGTCTTCAACGACGTTGACCGCCGCGCTTCCGAGGTCCTTGACGTCGTCCCACAGTCCCACAGCCGTTCCCCCATGCTTCTCTTGCACTACAGGCTGATAGTCGGTCAAAAGGCTAGCCGACCGGGCGGACCCGGTCAGCAGCGGGCGACGGCGAGAACGGCCGCGGCCGGCAGGGCCAGCAACCCGTCCCCGCCGGTGCGCCCACCGGCGATCCGGTCGTAGTGCTCCTTGACCGTCGCGACCGTGGCGGACGGCAGTCCGGTGATCACCAGCCCGAGGTTGGCGATGCCGGAGGCCGGCCCCTGCCAGAACTCCTCGGGGGAGACCCGGTGCGTCCAGGCCAGCTGCCGGCCCTCCGGGTCCCGCCACCCCGCGCCGGCCAGCAGGCCGGCCAGGCCCTCCGGGGTCCGCTCGAAGTCGACCGGCAGCGACGGGAAGACCGGGCGTCCGACCCCGGCGGCGTCCAGCGCCTCGGTGAAGAGGCCCATCGCGGTGTTGCCGCTCGCCGCCCACACGGTGACGGCGATCCGCCCGCCGGGCCGGGTGACCCGCCGCAGCTCGGCCAGCGCGGCCGCCGGGTCCTCCACGTGATTGATCACGAAGTTGGCCACCACGGCGTCGAAGGAGTCGTCCGCGAAGGGCAGCTCGGGCAGGACGGCGTGCCGGACGTCCACCCCGGGCAGGTTCCTCGCGGCCAGCTCCACCATCCCGGGCTCGGCGTCCACCGCCGTCACCGAGGCACCGAGCCGCACCGCGGACGAGGCGGCCGTCCCCGGCCCGGTGCCGACGTCCAGGACCGCCGTCCCCACGCCGACACCGGCCGCGGCCACCAGCTCCGGCACCGCGGCCCCGCAGAGCGCCGCGAAGGTCCGCTCGTACGGGACGGCCTTGCCCGCCCACATCCGTCGCTCGTGCGCGTCGAACTCACCGGCCACGGTCTCCCCCTTGATCGTCACGACTGGCCCGAGCACCCTACCGGCCGCTCGAACGGGCCCGAACGGTTGCCCGACGCGGCCCGCGCACCGCGGTGTGCGCCGCCGGGGTGAGGCGGCCGGGCGCCCGCCCGCCGGGCCGTTCGCAGATCCCGGGCCGGGGCTGTGACACTGGAGGGGCTCGAAAACCGAGGTGCGCCGCCCCGTGCCTCCTTGCGAATCTAGAGGGATGCCCGCAGTGAGTTCTCCCGTAGCCCGGTCCGCAGATGCGTCCACCATCGCGGAGCTGGCCGCCCGGCTGCCCGAGCTGATGCTCCGCGACCAGCAGCGGATCGGTCGGCGGCTGGACGGCACCCGGCGGGTGCGCAGCCCGGAGGCCCGGCAGAAGATCGCCGACGAGCTGGCCGCCGAGATCGCGCAGGCCGAGCTCCGCGTCGAACAGCGCCGCGGCGCGGTGCCGGAGATCAGCTACCCGCAGGAGCTGCCGGTCAGCCAGAAGAAGGACGAGATCCTGGCGGCGATCCGCGACCACCAGGTGGTGATCGTCGCGGGCGAGACCGGCTCCGGCAAGACCACCCAGATCCCGAAGATCTGCCTGGAGCTGGGCCGCGGGGTGAAGGGCCTGGTCGGCCACACCCAGCCGCGCCGGATCGCGGCCCGCACGGTCGCCGAGCGGGTGGCCGAGGAACTGGCGACACCGCTGGGCGAGGCGGTCGGCTGGAAGGTCCGCTTCACCGACCAGGTCGGCCAGGACACCCTGGTCAAGCTGATGACCGACGGCATCCTGCTCGCGGAGATCCAGACCGACCGGGAGCTGCGCCAGTACGACACGCTGATCATCGACGAGGCGCACGAGCGCAGCCTCAACATCGACTTCCTGCTCGGCTACCTCAAGCAGCTGCTGCCGCGCCGTCCCGACCTCAAGGTCGTGATCACCTCGGCGACGATCGACCCGGAGCGGTTCGCCGCGCACTTCGACGACGCCCCGATCGTCGAGGTCTCCGGCCGCACCTACCCGGTCGAGGTGCGCTACCGCCCGATGCTGGAGGAGGGCGCCGAGGAGGACGAGGTCGACCGGGACCGCGATCAGGTCCAGGCGATCTGCGACGCGGTGGAGGAGCTGCAGGCGGAGGGCCCGGGCGACATCCTGGTCTTCCTCTCGGGCGAGCGTGAGATCCGCGACACCGCGGACGCGCTGAACCGGATGAAGCTGAAGTCCACCGAGGTACTGCCGCTGTACGCCCGGCTCTCCTCGGCCGAGCAGCACAAGGTCTTCCAGCGGTCGAACAGCCGGCGCGTGGTGCTCGCCACCAACGTCGCCGAGACCTCGCTGACCGTGCCCGGCATCAAGTACGTGGTCGACCCGGGCACCGCCCGGATCTCCCGGTACAGCCACCGCACCAAGGTGCAGCGGCTGCCGATCGAGGCGGTCAGCCAGGCCAGCGCCAACCAGCGCAAGGGCCGCTGCGGCCGCACCTCGGACGGCATCTGCATCCGGCTCTACTCGGAGGAGGACTTCCTCTCCCGTCCGGAGTTCACCGACGCCGAGATCCTGCGCACCAACCTGGCCTCGGTCATCCTGCAGATGACGGCGGCGGGCCTGGGCGACATCGCGGCCTTCCCGTTCCTGGACCCGCCGGACTCGCGGAACATCAAGGACGGCGTCAACCTGCTGCACGAGCTGGGCGCGCTCGACCCGGCGGAGAAGGACCACCGCAAGCGGCTCACCCCGCTCGGCCGCAAGCTGGCCCAGCTGCCGGTGGACCCGCGGATGGCCCGCATGGTGCTGGAGGCGGACCGGCTCGGCTGCGTCCGCGACGTCATGGTGATCGCCGCCGCGCTGTCCATCCAGGACCCGCGCGAGCGGCCCGCCGAGAAGCGCCAGGCCGCCGACGACCGGCACCGCCGGTTCACCTCGGAGACCTCGGACTTCCTCTCCTACCTGGCGATGTGGCGCTACGTCAGGGAGCAGCAGAGGGAGCTCTCCTCCTCGGCCTTCCGCCGGATGTGCAAGCAGGAGTTCCTGAACTACCTGCGGATACGCGAGTGGCAGGACGTCTACGTCCAGCTGCGGACGGTCGCCAAGCAGCTCGGCGTGACCATCGACGAGCCCCATCCCGATGCCGAGCCCGATGCCGACCGCATCCACCAGGCGCTGCTGTCCGGTCTGCTCTCGCACATCGGCCTGTTCGACGTGGAGAAGCGCGAGTACGGCGGCGCCCGGGGCGCCCGGTTCGCGGTCTTCCCGGGGTCGGGCCTGTTCAAGAAGCCGCCGCGCTGGGTGATGTCCGCCGAGCTGGTGGAGACCTCGCGGCTGTGGGCGCGGATCAACGCGAAGATCGAGCCCGAGTGGGTGGAGCCGCTGGCCGGCCACCTGATCAAGAAGTCGTACAGCGAGCCGCACTGGGAGAAGAAGGCCGGCGCGGTGCTGGCGTACGAGAAGGTGACCCTGTACGGGATGCCGGTCGTCGCCCAGCGCAAGGTGAACTACGGCCGGATCGACCCGGAGCTGTGCCGCGAGCTGTTCATCCGCAACGCGCTGGTCGAGGGCGACTGGGAGACCCATCACCGGTTCTTCGCGGAGAACCGCAAGCTGCTCGGCGAGGTCGAGGAGCTGGAGAACCGGGCCCGCCGCCGGGACATCCTGGTCGACGACCAGACCCTGTTCGACTTCTACGACGCCCGGCTGCCGGCTGAGATCGTCTCCACCCGGCACTTCGACTCCTGGTGGAAGAAGGCCCGGCACGAGCAGCCGGACCTGCTGAACTTCGAGAAGTCGATGCTCATCAACGAGTCGGCCGACGGCGTGACCGAGGCCGACTACCCGGACCACTGGCACCAGGGCGAGCTTCGCTTCAGGCTGACCTACCAGTTCGAGCCGGGCAGCGACGCGGACGGCGTCACGGTGCACATCCCGCTGCCGGTGCTCAACCAGGTCACCGACGAGGGCTTCGACTGGCAGATCCCGGGTCTGCGGGCCGAGCTGGTCACCGCGTACATCCGTTCGCTGCCGAAGGCGATCCGGCGCAACTTCGTGCCGGCGCCGGACTTCGCGGCGGCCGCGCTGCGGCAGGTGAAGGACCGCCAGGAGCCGCTGCTGCCGACCCTGGAGCGGATCCTGCACCGGATGGGCGGGGTGGTGGTCCCGCCGGAGGCCTGGGACGACGAGCGGGTGCCGGACCACCTCAAGGTCACCTTCCGGGTGGTCGACGGGCGCAAGAAGCTCGCCGAGTCCAAGGACCTGGAGGAGCTGCGCCGGATGCTGCAGCCGAAGCTGTCGGCGACGCTCTCCAGCGCCGCCTCCGGCCGGGGCATCGAGCAGGCCGGGCTGACCGCCTGGCCGGCCGGGCTGCCGGTGCTGCAGCGGACCTTCGAGCAGCGCTCCCGCGGCCACTCGGTGCGGGCCTACCCGGCGCTGGTGGACGAGGGCGACTCGGTGGCGGTGCGGCTGTTCGACACCCCGGAGGCCCAGGAGCAGGCGATGTGGGCCGGCACCCGCCGGCTGCTGATGCTCCGGGTGAACTCCCCGGCGAAGTCGATCCAGGGCCGGCTGGGCAACCAGGCGAAGCTCGCCCTCTCGTACAACCCGCACGGGTCGATCCCGGCGCTGTTCGAGGACGTGGTCGGGGCGGCGGTCGACCGGCTGATGGAGCTGAACGGCGGCCCGGCCTGGGACGAGGCGGCGTTCACCGCGCTGTTCGACAAGGTCCGGGCGGACCTGTACGACCTGTCGGCGGACGCCACGCTGAAGACGGCGACCGCACTGATCGCCTTCCACCGCGCGTCGACCCGGTTGAAGGCGGTCTCCAGCCCGGTGCTGCTGAACGCGGTGAACGACGTACGGCTGCACCTGGCCTCGCTGGTGTACCCGGGGTTCGTGACCGAGACCGGCTGGCAGCGGCTGCCGGACCTGAAGCGCTATCTGCTGGCGGTGGACCGCCGCCTGGAGGCGCTGCCGGACCATCCGCAGCGGGACGCCCAGAACCTGCTGAAGGTGCAGGGCGTGCAGCAGGCCTACGGCGAGCTGCTGGCCCGGGTGCCGGCCGGGCGCGAGCCCTCGCCGGAGATCCGGGCGATCCGCTGGATGATCGAGGAGCTGCGGGTGAGCTTCTTCGCCCAGGGGCTGGGCACGCCGGCGCCCGTCTCGGAGAAGCGCATCCTCAAGGCGATGGACGCCGCGGCGGCCACCCTCTGACCGCGGCGGGCCCCGTCCAGCGGTTCCCGGACGGGGCCCGCCGCGGCCGGTTCGACCTGGGGCCCCGCCATGCAGTACGATCTGTCTTGTTCGCGAGCGAGAGCAAGCGGACGGATCAGAAATCTCTGGTCCCGTGGAGCAGTTGGTTAGCTCGCCACCCTGTCAAGGTGGAGGTCGCGGGTTCAAGTCCCGTCGGGATCGCAGTACAGGCAGAGGCCCGGAGCCGTAAGGTTCCGGGCCTCTGGCGTTCGCTCCGCCGGATCGCTGACACCGGGTCAGCCCCTACACCGGCCTAGGTCTAGACCTCAAGATAACGACGGCGTGACAGTCGTCACTTATCCGTTCTTGAGATCGGACACCGGACGCACCCTCGCCGGGGGTGGAGATTTAATATGTAAAATTGCACATGCATTCCCGGCAATTCCCCCCACCCCCATCAGCCCCATCGGGAATGTCCGATTCCGGCATGCCGAAGGGCCGTCCCCCCGACCCGGCGGAGTCGGGGACACGGCCCTTCGGGAAAACCCCTGAGACCTGTCAGGCCTCGGTTCGCTGAGCCGGAATCCCGGCCAGCAGAGCACGCACCTCGGCCTCGCGGTAGCGGCGGTGGCCGCCCAGCGTGCGAATGGACGTGAGCTTGCCCGCCTTGGCCCAGCGAGTGACCGTCTTGGGGTCAACGCGGAACATGGTGGCAACCTCCGCCGGCGTCAGCAGAGGTTCAGCGTCAGGGGTACGAGCGGTCATGAGCGGCCTCCTCGGGAGAACCGAACCAGGGCGGTTCTATCCTTCAAATTCTGCACCTTGACCCGCGATGCCCGAAATGGCACACACGGACCGAGTCGGTTATAGGACGAACGGCTTGTCCTGATGTCTACAACTACACCATCCGTCCAGCCCCATCGGCCAAACCGCCTAAATTGGCCCCTCAGGGGTTCAAGCAAGACGGATGGCCATGGACCATCTCATAACGGACAGTCACGATTTCGTGACATCCAGTGACGAGACGACCAGACCCTCCGCTTCCCCACAAAGTACGCACCACCGTCAGATCGACCCAGAAGTGGACACACCAGGTTGAACTTGGGCTGGTTGTCCCATTTTTGCATATAGGGGTAAGTTCGCGTCAACGGTGAGTAGTGTCACGTTCCTGGGGGATTGACCGGCTCGGGACCTCGGCCCCCGGCGCAAGGGCCGAAGGTCCCTCCTTCCCTTACCCCCGTCCGACCCCCGGCTACCCGGCCGCGCTGACCCGGTGTCAGCTGGCGTGCCGCAGGGCCAGCACCCGGCGCCAACGGGCCGTCACCGCCTCGTACGCCCGCACCGCCGCCGCGGTGTCCCCGGCCCGGAGTGCGCCGATCCCGGCCTCGACCTCGGCCACCGAGCGCTCCGCCGCCAGTCGCTCGGCGCCGAGCAGGTGCACCAGGCCGCCGTAGTCGAGCTCCACCAGCGAGCGCGGGTGGAACTCCTCCAGCCACCGGCCGACCTGCTCCACGCCCAGCACCAGCTCGCCGCCGGGCCCGTTCTGCGAACCGGGCACCGCCGTCCGCAGCGCCCGGTAGCCGCGGGCGACCCGCCGGCGCGCCTGCGCCATCGGCGTCAGGTAGAAGAGGGAGGCCGGCACGGGCCGGTCCCCGGTCGTCCGCCCGGGCCCGGCCGGGACGAAGTGCCGGTCCTCCTCGCCGAACGGCAGGCACCAGCGGACGGGCACCTCCCAGCGGGAGGTGAGGATCCACGGCCGGGCGTCCGGGTGCGCCGTCCGCCAGCGGGCCTGGTCGGCCTCCGCCTCGGCCCGGACGGCCGGTGGCAGCACGGTGTCCAGCAGGAAGGCCGGCAGCGCCGCACGGAGCTCGTCCATCGCCTGCCAGCTGCGCAGCCGGACCGTCCACGGGCAGATGTAGGTGACCCGGTCGACGACCCGTACCAGCGCCCGCCCGCTCTCCCGGTCGGGCAGCGCGCCCGGGGTCCGCCCGGCCAGCTCCGCCAGGGCCTGCCGCTGCTCGGCCAGGGCGGCCGCGGCGACCGGTTCGGCGGCCCCCTCGGCGTCCGGGCCGTGCTCCGCCGCGTACGCCTGCCAGCGGGCCCGCTCCGGCTCCGGATAGGCGGCCAGCGGCTCGTACACCCGCAGCTGGGCGGCGTAGGGCGGGAGCACCGAAGTGCGCACGGCGGTCACACCCGGCATCGTCGCACGGCCCGGGGCCGCCGGGGAGGGTGCCGTACGGCGCCCGCCGTCGTTATGTCCATGGGACCGTCAGGGGGCAGATCGGGCGACGGCCCCGGGGCTAGGCTTCGATCAGACGCCCGCACCACCGCCGCGGGCCCACGAATACTGGAGTCACCACAGTGACCGACGTACACACCGCGTCCGCCGCGCACCCCGCATCAGGAGTGCTCAGCAGGATCTTCGCGACCGGGCAGGACGCTGCCCCCGGGGACGGCCACGAGCAGGTCGTCCTCTGCCACGACCGGTCGACCGGTCTCAAGGCGATCATCGCCATCCACTCCACCGCGCTGGGCCCCGCGCTCGGCGGCACCCGCTTCCACCAGTACGACTCCGAGGAGGAGGCGCTGGAGGACGCGCTGCGGCTGTCCCGCGGCATGAGCTACAAGAACGCGCTGGCCGGCCTGGACCTCGGCGGCGGCAAGGCAGTGATCATCGGCAACCCCGCCGCCAGCGCGGAGGGCGGTGACAAGAACGAGGCGATGCTCCGCGCGTACGGCCGCTTCGTCGAGTCGCTGCAGGGCCGCTACGTCACCGCGTGCGACGTGGGCACGTACGTCCAGGACATGGACGTGGTGGCCCGCGAGACCCGCTTCGTCACCGGCCGCTCCCCCGAGTACGGCGGCGCGGGCGACTCCTCGGTGCTGACCGCCTTCGGTGTCTTCCAGGGCATGCGCGCCTCGGCCAAGGCCCGCTGGGGCCAGCCCACCCTGCGCGGCAAGCGGGTCGGTGTGGCCGGCGTCGGCAAGGTCGGCCACTACCTGGTCGGCCACCTGGTCGCCGACGGCGCCACCGTGGTCGTCACGGACGTCTCGGAGGCGGCCGTGAACCGCGTGCGCGCGGCCCACCCGGAGGTCGAGGTCGCCGGCGACACCGCCGCGCTGCTGCAGTCCGGCCTGGACGTCTACGCCCCCTGCGCCCTGGGCGGTGCGCTGGACGACGCGACCGTCGGCGTGCTGGGCGCGAACGGCACCTCGATCGTCTGCGGTGCGGCCAACAACCAGCTGGCGCACGCCGGCGTGGAGAAGGACCTGGCCGACCGCGGCATCCTCTACGCGCCGGACTACCTGGTGAACTCGGGCGGCGTCATCCAGGTCGCCGACGAGATCGAGGGCTTCAACTTCGACCGCGCCAAGAACAAGGCGACCAAGATCTTCGACACCACCCTGGAGATCTTCACCCGGGCCGCCGCCGACGGCGTGCCGCCGGCGGTCGCCGCCGACCGGCTCGCGGAGAAGCGGATGCGCGAGGTGAGTGCCCTGCGCACGATCCTGCTCCCGGGCGCCCGCCGGTCCTGATCGACCGTGTGCGGTGATCCGGAGGGGGGCGAAGTCGCTTCGCCCCCCTCCGGATCACAATGTGGAACCGGATTCTCACTTCGTAGCCCGATCGGGCGATACCGAACCCTCTGGCGAGGGATAATCGGAACCGTAACGACGGGCCCGGGTACGCTCCGGGCAGCCTGCAGAAGCCCGAGAAACCTCCTGTGACCTGGAAAGACCCGGTTTCGGAGGTTGGCCGTGCGCGCCACGTCACACGCGCGACGTACCGTCCGGCGGCGGAAACAGGTACCGTTAATGCTCCAAGGGACGGCTCTCCCACTCCGGGCAAGCCGCTCCTGATCATGAACACGTGTCAGACTCGGGGCCGTGAGCCCCATCGTTGAGGGGGTCGACCCATGGGGCGCGGCCGGGCCAAGGCCAAGCAGACGAAGGTCGCCCGCGAGCTGAAGTACAACAGCGGCGGGTTCGACGCGAACCGTCTGTCTCATGAGCTGGGCGTATCTCCGTCCACCGCGATCGAGCCTGAGCCGATCGAGGACGACGAGGACGACCCCTACGCGGCGTATGCGGATCTGTACGCCGACGAGGACGAAGACGACGAGGACTCCGCCGACAACGGTCACTCCCGCCGCCGAGCCTGACAGCACGCACGAGACCGGCCCGGTGCTCATCGAGCGCCGGGCCGGTCTTCGGCGTGTCCGCAGCCGTACGGCGCCCGTCCCGGGCCTCCGCGGGCCCGCCCGGCGTGGGCGGGCCCGCGGACGGGCTCAGGCGAGGGTGAAGCCCTCGTAGGAGTTGTAGAGCGCGGCGCCGCCGTCGTGCTCGTCGGTGCGCTCGACGACGTCGCCCAGCAGCCAGGCCTCCACGCCGCGGTCCTCCAGCAGCGCGAGCACCACGTCCACCGAGGACGGCGGGACGACGGCGACCATGCCGACGCCCATGTTCAGGGTCTTCTCGATCTCCAGCGCCTTCATGCCGCCGACCTCGGCGACGGTCTGGAAGACCGGCATCGGGGTCCAGGTGCCGCGGTCCAGGCGGGCGTGTAGGCCGTCCGGGATCACCCGGGCCAGGTTGGCCGCCAGGCCGCCGCCGGTGACGTGCGAGAAGGCGTGGATCTCGGTGGCGCGGGCCAGCGCCAGGCAGTCCAGCGAGTAGATCCGGGTGGGCTCCAGCAGCTCCTCGCCGAGGGTGCGGCCGAACTCCTCGACCCGGCGGTCGAGCTTCCAGCCCGCCTGGTTGAGCAACACGTGGCGGACCAGCGAGTAGCCGTTGGAGTGCAGGCCCGAGGCGGCCATCGCGATGACCACGTCGCCGGCCCGGACGCGGTCCGCGCCGAGCAGGGCGTCAGCCTCGACGACACCGGTGCCGGCGCCCGCGACGTCGTACTCGTCCGGGCCGAGCAGGCCCGGGTGCTCGGCGGTCTCGCCGCCGATGAGCGCGCAGCCGGCCAGGGCGCAGCCCTCGGCGATGCCCTTGACGATCTGGGCGACCCGCTCGGGGACGACCTTGCCGACGCAGATGTAGTCGGTCATGAACAGCGGCTCGGCGCCGCAGACCACCAGGTCGTCGACGACCATGCCGACCAGGTCGTGGCCGATCGTGTCGTGCTTGTCCATCGCCGAGGCGAGGGCGACCTTGGTGCCGACGCCGTCGGTGGCGGTGGCCAGCAGCGGACGCTCGTAGCGCTTGAAGGCGGAGGCGTCGAAGAGCCCGGCGAAGCCGCCGAGGCCGCCGACCACCTCGGGGCGGTTCGCCTTCTTCACCCACTGCTTCATGAGCTCGACGGCGCGGTCGCCGGCCTCGATGTCGACACCTGCGGCGGCGTAGGTCGCGCCGCCCTCGTTGCTGGTCACCTTGGTGTGGCCCTTTCAGAAACGGTTAAACCCGTGGGGGCGCGGGGGCTGCGCGGTCGGCCGGGCGACTCCGTGGAGTGCCCGGCCGCGCAGTGCCCCGCGCCCCGGGTGGTACATCGTGCTACGGCCGTCGGAGCGCGTCCGCCGCGCCGTGCCCGCCGATCAGGGACTGGACGCCGTCCAGGTCGCTGGTCGGCTTGCCGCGGACGGCCGGCGGCTGCTGGCTGCCGGCGATCTCGGCCTCCAGGAGCAGTTTGCCGAGCAGCGCCGGGTCCGGCAGCTCCATCGGGTACTCGCCGTCGAAGCAGGCGCGGCAGAGCTTGTCCTTGGGCTGCTTGGTGGCCTCGATCATGCCGTCGATCGAGATGTACGCCAGCGAGTCGGCGCCGAGCGTGCGGCCGATCTCCTCGATGGTCATGCCGTTGGCGATCAGCTCCGCGCGGGTGGCGAAGTCGATGCCGAAGAAGCAGGGCCACTTGACCGGCGGCGAGGAGATCCGGATGTGGACCTCGGCGGCGCCCGCCTCGCGGAGCATCTTGACCAGGGCGCGCTGGGTGTTGCCGCGGACGATGGAGTCGTCGACGACCACCAGGCGCTTGCCCCGGATGACCTCCTTGAGCGGGTTCAGCTTGAGCCGGATGCCGAGCTGGCGGATGGTCTGGCTGGGCTGGATGAAGGTGCGGCCCACGTAGGCGTTCTTCACCAGGCCGGAGCCGTAGGGGATGCCGCTGGCCTCGGCGTAGCCGATGGCGGCCGGCGTACCGGACTCCGGGGTCGCTATCACCAGGTCGGCCTCGACGGGCGCCTCGGCGGCCAGCTTGCGGCCCATCTCCACGCGGGAGAGGTGCACGTTGCGGCCGGCGATGGTGGTGTCGGGGCGGGCCAGGTAGACGTACTCGAAGACGCAGCCCTTGGGCTTGGCCTCGGCGAAGCGCGAGGTGCGCATGCCCTGCTCGTCGATGGCGATGAGCTCGCCGGGTTCGACCTCGCGGATGAACGAGGCGCCGACGATGTCGAGGGCCGCCGTCTCGGAGGCGACCACCCAGCCGCGCTCCAGCCGGCCGAGCACCAGCGGGCGGATGCCCTGCGGGTCGCGGGCGGCGTAGAGCGTGTGCTCGTCCATGAAGACGAGCGAGAAGGCGCCCTTGACCTGGGGCAGGACCTTCCGGGCGGTCTCCTCGATGGAGAGGTCCGGGTGGCCGGCGAGCAGCGCGGTCACCAGGTCGGTGTCGTTGGTCGCGGCCGTGCGCCCGGAGCGGGAGACGTGCTCCTCGCCGGGCAGCTCGGCGACCATCGCCGCCAGTTCGGCCGTGTTCACCAGGTTTCCGTTGTGGCCGAGGGCCAGCGACCCGTGAACGGTCGCCCGGAAGGTCGGCTGGGCGTTCTCCCAGACCGACGAACCTGTTGTCGAGTAGCGGGCATGTCCGACGGCGATATGCCCGTGCAACGATCCCAGGGAGGTCTCGTCGAAGACCTGGGAGACGAGTCCCATGTCCTTGAAGACGAGAATCTGGGACCCGTTGCTCACTGCGATGCCCGCGGATTCCTGACCGCGGTGCTGCAGGGCATAGAGGCCGAAGTACGTGAGCTTGGCGACCTCCTCGCCGGGAGCCCAGACACCGAAGACGCCGCAAGCGTCCTGGGGGCCTTTCTCGCCGGGAAGAAGATCGTGGTTGAGTCGTCCGTCACCACGTGGCACGTCTTCGAGTCTAGGACAGTTCCGTACGCCTTCCCGAACAGGGGAGCCGCGGATTATTGGCCGAACGGACGGCAACGCGCGTAGACAAAACCCCTTACACCACGCGCCATTTCTCCGGCGCGTTTTCCGCCGATCGGCGCACTCCCTTGTCACGCGCGCTCTTCGGGCCGCAGCTGCGCCTGACGGGGCGTCGACGGCCGGGGCCCGGCGTGATCCTGCTCACCCGGCCGGCAGCAGCAGCGACCAGGCCCCCGGATGCACCGTCCACGTCCGATGCCGGACGGGCCCGACCGGGCAGCCGTCCGCGCTGTAGCCGAAGCCCCGGCCGGCCACGCTGAGCGCGGCGGCGCGCAGCCGGCGCTCCGTCCCGGCGGTGCGGATGACCAGCTCCAGCTCGCCGCCGGCCGGCCGCACTTCCAGCAGCCGGATCCGCTCGTGGACGTCGGCGAGCAGCCGCCCGTCCGCCTCGACCCGCATCGGGGTGGACTCCGGGTCGGGAACGGTCGCCTGGTCGGGCGCAGCCCGTTTCGCCCATAGCGAACGCAGTGAGGGCAGGGTCCGCCGGGGCTCCGCGCCGATCCGCAACTCGGTGAGCACCACCCCGCCGCCGTCGTCCACCACCAGGTCGAGCTTGCGGGGCGCACCTCCGAGCACCGCCCGGGCGGCGGCCACCGGCTGCTCCGGCACCCCGAGCGTGCGGCAGGCGAGGACGGAGGCGGCCGGGCCGACCGGAACCACTCCCACCGGATCCGTGCCCAGGTCACGCTGTCGATGGAGGGCCTGCAGCACCTTCTGAACGGCCTGGTCGGAGCCGATCACCACCGGTCGCCGACGACCCCGGTGGGACAGCACGCGGTCGAGTTCGGACCGGCTCTCGGGCAGCACGACCTTGGCGTCCGCGCCCCCGCTCAGCACGTCCCGGGCGATCCGCACCGACTCGCCGTCGGCCCGACCGGCCGCCGGGTCGACCAGTACCAGCAGCGGCTCCCCCGCACCGCGTCCGTCGGGGCGGGATGCGGGCGTGGACAGGGACGACACGACCGGTCCTTCCTCAGGTAATCTCTCGGTGCAAGAGCCCCTTGCGCTATTGCGCCAGGGGCTTCGTCTATCTCGGGGCAGACTGCGGTCTTCCGCAGGATGCCCCAACCGGAAGGGGTGTACGCCTGTGCCGGCACTCGTGCTCGTTGGCGCCCAGTGGGGAGACGAGGGCAAGGGGAAGGCTACTGACCTCCTCGGTGGCTCCGTCGACTACGTCGTCCGCTACCAGGGCGGCAACAACGCCGGTCACACGGTGGTCATCGGCGACCAGAAGTATGCCCTCCACCTGCTGCCTTCCGGCATCCTCAGTCCGAACGTGACTCCGGTCATCGGCAACGGCGTCGTCATCGACCCGGGCGTGCTGCTCTCCGAGCTGAACGGCCTGAACGAGCGCGGCATCGACACCTCCAAGCTGCTGATCTCGGGCAACGCCCACCTGATCACGCCGTACCACCGCACCCTGGACAAGGTCACCGAGCGCTTCCTCGGCAAGCGCCGGATCGGCACCACGGGCCGCGGCATCGGCCCGACCTACGCGGACAAGATCAACCGCGTCGGCATCCGGGTGCAGGACCTCTTCGACGAGTCGATCCTCCGCCAGAAGATCGAGGCGGCGCTGCACGACAAGAACCAGATCCTGGTCAAGCTCTACAACCGCCGCGCCATCCCGGCCGACCTGGTGCTGGAGGAGTACCTCGGCTACGCCGAGAAGATCCGCCCGTTCCTGGCCGACACCACCCTCGTCCTCGACGAGGCGCTGAAGGCCGGCAAGGTCGTCCTGCTGGAGGGCGGCCAGGGCACCCTGCTGGACGTCGACCACGGCACGTACCCCTTCGTGACCTCGTCGAACCCGACCTCCGGCGGCGCCTGCACCGGCTCCGGCATCGGCCCGACCAAGATCGACCGGGTCATCGGCATCCTCAAGGCGTACACCACCCGCGTCGGCTCGGGCCCCTTCCCGACCGAGCTGCTCGACGAGGACGGCGAGGCGCTGCGCCGGATCGGCGGCGAGCGCGGTGTCACCACCGGCCGCGACCGCCGCTGCGGCTGGTTCGACGCGGTGATCGCCCGCTACGCCACCCGCGTCAACGGCCTCACCGACTTCTTCCTCACCAAGCTGGACGTGCTCACCGGCTGGGAGCAGATCCCGGTCTGCGTGGCGTACGAGATCGACGGCCGCCGGGTCGAGGAGCTCCCCTACAACCAGTCGGACTTCCACCACGCGAAGCCGATCTACGAGACCCTGCCGGGCTGGAGCGAGGACATCTCGAAGGCGCAGACCTTCGCCGACCTGCCGAAGAACGCACAGGCCTACGTGAAGGCGCTGGAGGAGATGTCCGGCGCGCCGATCTCGGCGATCGGCGTCGGCCCCGGCCGCACCGAGACCATCCAGATCAACTCCTTCATCTAGCGGCGCTCCCGCCGGGACAACCCCGGGGACGCCCGTCGAAGGGCCCCGCACCGACCGTGGTGCGGGGCCCTTCCGCATGCCCCGGACTCATTGCACTAGTGCAGAAATGGATTGCCCCTAGTGCAGACCACGGCTATGGTCGGCGGCATGACCGCGAAACTGCCCGCACCGACCGTCCTGACCGGCCGCCACGTCCGGCTGGAGCCGCTGACCCCCGCCCACGTGCCGGACCTGTTCGCCGCGAGCGGCGGCGACGAGGAGGTGTGGCGCTGGCTGCCATACGAGGTGCCGGGCACCGAGGAGGCGATGGCCGCGAACATCGCCGGCCGGCTCGCCGAGGCGGCCACGGGCGGCTGCGTCCCGTTCGCCGTGGTGTCCCTGGCGGACGGCCGGGCGGTCGGCGTCACCTGCTACTTCGACTTCAGCGCGCTCGACGAGCTGCTGGAGATCGGCGGCACCTGGTACGCGCGGCGGGTCTGGCGCACCGCGGTGAACACCGAGTCCAAGCTGCTGCTGCTCACGCACGCCTTTGAGGAGCTCGGCATGGGCCGCGTCACCTGGAAGACCGACCACCTCAACGAGCGCTCGCAGAACGCGATCCGCCGCCTCGGCGCCCGGTACGAGGGCACCCTGCGCCGCCACCGCCGCCGGCCGGACGGCAGCTGGCGCGACAGCGTCTACTTCTCGATGCTCCGAGACGAGTGGCCTGCGGCGAAGGCACGGCTGACGGAGCGGCTGGCCGCGGGCTGAGCCGGCACCGCAGCAACAGCAGCGGCCGGCACCCCGGTGACGGGATGCCGGCCGCGTTCGGGCCGCTCGCGCGGCTCAGGCGATCGACGCGGCCACGATGGCGGCGACGGAGAGGTTGCAGGCGGCGGTCACCCAGACCGCCGGGTGCGGCTCGGGGTCGACCAGCACCTCGCCGAGCCTCCCCGGGGTCAGCAGGTCGACCAGCCAGAACGCGGCGGCCATCAGCACCAGGCCGAGCAGGCCGAAGAGGGCGGTCGCGGCCAGGCCCTTCCCGAACTCGTCGTAGGTGTACATGATCGCGGTGAAGACGATGCCGCCGATGCCGATCAGCGCGGAGCTGAGCACCACGGCGGCGTTCCGGTTGCGCTCCAGCCAGATCTGCCGGCCGAGCTTGCCCGGCGTCAGGGCGTCGACCAGACCCACGCCGAGCAGCAGCAGCACGAGGCCCACGGCGCCGTAGGCGGCGGCCACGCCGAGGCCGTGGACGATGTCGTTCATGCTGCTCCCCCAGGGCGGAGTGCACGCCAGGTGCCACCCGAAGTGTCAAGGACCGGCAAAAGATACCCCATGGTTCCGGCTCTGGGGAGCCTTAAGTACCATCACCCGTCATGACGCAGACCGACCCCTCCTCCGCCCGCCGCCGCTCGGGCGTCGTCGCCCTCGGCATGGTGGGGACGCTGGCGCTGGCCCTCACCGGCTGCTCCTCGTCCGGCGGCAGCTCGCCCCGGCGCTGCGTCGACCCGGGCACCCTCAAGGTGCTCGACGACCACTCCTGCTCCGGCGGCACCACCGCGGCCGCCGGCCGCTGGTACTACTGCGGCTCGGGCTCGCTGACCGCCGCCGGCGGCACCTTCGACAAGGCCGCCACCAAGCGCGGCGGCTTCGGCTGCCCGAGCGGCAGCTCCGGCTCGAGCGGGGGCTGACCCCGATGCGCCGCCGCACCGTCGAACCGCGGCCGGGCTGGCAGGCCACGGTCGAGGCCCAGGGCCTGATCTACGCCGTCTGCGAGGACCCGCGCGACCCCGGCACCGAGTACGCCTACTGGGACGAGAGCGCCTACTACGAGTTCTCGTTGCCCGAGGTCGAGGCACTGGAGGAGGTCGTCGAGGAACTGCACGAGATGTGCCTGGAGGCCGCCGACCACGTGGTGCGCTCGGGCCGGTTCGCCGACTACGGCATCACCGATCCGCGGCTCGCCGAGGTGATCGCCACCTCCTGGCGGCGGCGCGAGGAGCAGCCGTCCCTCTACGGGCGGTTCGACCTGGCCTACGACGGTACGGGCCCGGCCAAGCTGTTCGAGTACAACGCGGACACCCCGACCTCGCTGATCGAGGCCGCCAGCCCGCAGTGGTTCTGGATGGAGGAGCGCTTCCCCGAGGCGGACCAGTGGAACTCGCTGCACGAGCGGCTGGTCGCCGCCTGGGGCCGGCAGAAGGAGCTGCTGCCGCCCGGGCCGGTGCACTTCGCGCATTCGCGCGGCGACTTTGAGGGCGAGGACTGGATGACCACCCTCTACCTCCAGGAGACGGCCGGGCAGGCCGGCCTGGAGACGGTGTCGATCGCCATGGAGGACATCGGCCTCGACGGGCTGACCGGCCGGTTCGTCGACCTGCAGCACCGCTACATCCGGTCCGCGTTCAAGCTCTACCCGTGGGAGTGGCTGGCGGAGGACGAGTTCGGCGCGCAGCTGCTGGCCACCGTCGACCTCGGCGGCTCCACCGGCTCCACGCTGTGGATCGAGCCGCCGTGGAAGATGCTGCTCTCCAACAAGGCGCTGCTGGCGGTGCTGTGGGAGCTCCACCCCGGCCACCCCAACCTGCTGCCGGCCTACCTGGACGGGCCGCGCGAGCTCGCCGCCACCGGCTACGCGGCGAAGCCGCTGCTCGGCCGGGAGGGCGCGGGCGTGCGGATCGTCGAGCCGGGCGGCGACGAGACCCTGCTGCCGGCCTGGGCCGGCGACCCGGACCGGTACGGCGCCGAGGGCTTCTGCTTCCAGCAGCTGTGCCCACTCCCGGTGTTCGACGGCAACCAGCCGGTGCTGGGCGCCTGGGTGGTGGACGGCGAGGCCGCCGGGCTCGGCATCCGGGAGACGCACGACTCGCCGATCACCCACGTCGGGGCGCGCTTCCTGCCGCACGTCATCGTCTGAGCACCGGCCGGCCCGCGGCGGCGCGCCGCGGGCCGTCGGGGCGTCAGGCGTTGTGCTCGACCATCCGGTCCAGACAGACGGCGACGGCGAGCAGCAGCGGCACGTCCGCGCCGTCCGCGATCTCCACGCCGTAGGTGTCGCGGATCCGGAACCACTTGCGGGAGATCTCGGCGACGGTCTCACCGTCCGACTCGACCTTGTACTCCTTGTCGATGAGGTCGCCGTGCACCTCCAGCTCGCCGCCGGCCTCCAGCTCCACCAGGTACTTGTCGCGGAACGGCGTGAAGAGCTTCTTGCGGACGGTCGCGACGGTGTCGCCCTCGGCGTTCTCGATCCGCATCGCGTCGCGGACGGTGAGCACCTTCTCCTTGATGACGGCGACCACGGTGCCGGACGGGTCCTGCAGCTCGAAGGTGTCGCGCAGCCGCAGCACCTTGCCGTCCACCAGGAAGGCCTTCTCGCCGTCGCCGTCCTCGATCCAGTAGTCGTCGCCGACCGCGAACAGCCGCTCCTTGACCACGTACTTCATGCCTGCCTGCTTCCCTCGACGGACACTGCCGAGCACATCGTGCCGGACGCGGGGCCGCAGGTCAGCCCTCCGCCGTGTGGAAGAGCAGGAAGACCACGATCCAGATCCACAGTGGCGTGGCCCCGAGCAGGGAACGCCCGCACGACCAGGCGGCCGAGGCCTCCCCAGAACCGGCACCGGCGTTCGGCGCGCCGCCCCTCGGGCGTGGCGCGTGGTACTCGACGGCTGGCTCAACAGCCTCGTCGCCTAGCACGTCGGCGCAGCGCCGTAGGGGCCCCGGCTCTCCCCGTCGTACGAGCGGCCGCGGACCCCGGCGCGGGTGGCCACCGCCCCGGCGTGGTCCGTTCTGATCCGCCGGCGCCGTCCCACCGGCGCCCGCTGCGTCAGTCCGCGGCGGGCCGGGCGCGGAGCCGGCGCAGCATCCGGGCGTCCTGGAAGCCCACGGTGCGGGCGGCCGACTCGACGGTGGATCCCTGGGTGATCAGGTGCTCGGCGTGCTCCAGCCGCAGCTGCTGCTGGTAGCGCAGCGGTGTGAGGCCGGTCGCCTCGGTGAAGCGCCGGGTGAGGGTCCGTTCGCTGACGCCGGCGCCGGCGGCCAGCCCCGCGAGCAGCAGCGGGTCGGTGAACCGGGCGTCGATGACGTCCTGCACCCGGTGCACCGCGTCGCTGAGGTGGGCGCGGTGCCGCAGCATCGCGCTGGCCTGCTGCTCGTCCCCGTTGCGGCGGGTGTGGACGACCATCGAGCGGGCCACCTGGGCGGCGACGTACGGCCCGTGGCGGACCGCCAGCAGATGCAGCGCCAGGTCGATCCCGCTGGCGATCCCGGCGGAGGTGAGGACGCCGCCGTCCTGGACGAACAGCACGTCGGGGACGACGGAGGCGCGCGGGTAGCGGCTGGCGAGTTCGTCCTGCAGGTCGTGGTGGGTGGTGCAGCGGCGGCCGTCCAGCAGGCCGGCCCGGCCGAGCGCGTCCGCGCCGGAGCAGATGCTGGCCACCGTGCCGCCGGCGCTGTGGTGGGCGACCACCCGTTCCAGGGTCTCCCGGGTGAAGACCGGCCCGCTCGGCAGGCTCGGCGAGCGCCAGCCCGGGACGACCACCAGGTCGCCGGCGGACAGCTCGGGCCAGCAGGTGGCGGCCTTCAGCCCGATGCCCTGTGCGGTGGTGACGTCCTCCTGCTCGGCCACGTACCCGATCTCCCAGGCGTGGCCGAGGTCGGCCGCCGAGGAGAACACCTGGGCCGGACCGGCGAGGTCCAGCAGGTGGAGTCGCGGCGCCAGCAGGAAGACCACCCTGGTCACGATCCGGTCAGCTCCTCCACGGTGGCGATCCGGGCGAACCGCCGTGCGAGGGCGTACTCGGTCCGGGCGATGATCTCGTCGGTGGACAGGGTACGCGGGTCCGCGAGGATCTCCGCCAGACTGCGGCCGGCGGGGGCCTCCCGGTGCTCGATCGGGTGGGTGGCGGTGGCGTCGGTGACGAACACGACCTGGTAGCCGAGGTCGGAGGCGACCCGCGCGGTGGTCTCGCAGCACTGCTCGGTGCGGATGCCGCTGACCACCACCTCGCCGACGCCGTGCCGGGTGAGCTGCTGCTGCAGGTTGGTGGTGGTGAAGGCGTTGTGCGAGGTCTTGGTGAGGACGGGCTCGCCGTCCTCGGGCTTGAGGCCGTCCATCAGCCGGACGTGCCCGGACTCCGGGTCGAAGGGGGTGCCGCTGCCCGGCTCGGTGTGCAGGATCCACACCACGAGGTCGCCCTTCTCCCGGGCGGCGGCGACCAGCCGGCCGACCTTGTCGACGATCCCCTTGTCGGAGACGGCCTCCCAGTTGGGCAGGCGGCGGAAGGACTCCTGGACGTCGATCACGACGAGTGCGCTCTTCATGTCCTCCATGGTGGCCGGTGCGGGGCCCGCGCCCCAGACATGATCACGCCCCGACCCGGACCGATCCGGTCACCGGTCGGGGCGCCCCGGCTCAGTCGGACAGGTGCCACAGCAGCCGGTAGTAGGCCGTCCACTCCGGGTCCGGCGCGATGCCGTAGGCGTCCAGCAGCGGCCGCTCCCAGCCCGGGCCGTAGTTCCACCGGGTGCTCCAGGTGGCGACGGCGAGATCGGCCCAGCGGTCCGCGACGCCGAGCGCGCCGAGGTCGACGTGGCCGCTCGGCCGGCCGTCCACGTCGACCAGGGTGTTGGGCGCGCAGGCGTCGCCGTGGCAGACCACCGGCCGGTCGGCGGGCGGGACCTCCGCGAGGGCGGCCAGGGCCCGGTCGACGGTGCGGAACCGGGGCAGCTCCTCCGGCCAGTCCGCCAGGGAGGTCCGGCCGGCGGCGGCGCGGGCACGGGCGGCGTCCAGACGCGGCCCGGCGGACCAGTCGAACGGGCAGTCCGCGGCGGGCAGCGCCTCGTGCAGGGCGCGCAGCCCCTCGCCGACGGCGCGCACCGCGACGGCGGGCTCGCGCAGCCAGCGGCCGTCCACCGCCGAGCGGCCGGGCAGGCCGGCCGTGACCAGCCAGGAGCCGGCGGTGTCCGAGCCCTCGTCCAGCACCCGGGGCACGGCGGCGAACCGCGCCGCCCAGCGCAGCCGGACCGCCTCGGCGGTGAGCGCGCCGCGGCCGGCCGGCATCCACTTCACGAACTGCCGTCCGCCGTCCGCCCCGACCTGGAAGGTCAGCCCGCCGAGGGTGTTGCGCCACACCGCCCGCACCGGCCGCCCCCGGGCGAACTCCACGACGAACGGCGGCACCTCGACCGGCCCGGAGGGCGCACTGGCGATGATCACCGGCCCATTCTCGTCCCCGCCGCACGGGGAGCGCGAGGTCCGCAGGCCCCGACGGAAAACCCGCTTACCGGCCGGTGCCGCCAGGGTGTATGAATCGTGGGCCTACAAGAGAAGAGGGGGTTCCGCCACATGCGGAACAAGACGCTCGGACGCGTCGCCGCGGCCCTGCTCGGCTCCGTCGTGCTCGCCGTCGCGGCTCCTGCCGCCACCGCCGCGCCCGCGTTGCAGCCGACGGCCACCGCGGGGACGTCCTTCCTGGGGAGCGGGGAGCGGCTCGCACCCGGGCAGAGCCTCACCAGCGGAGAGTCCAGCCTGGTGATGCAGGGCGACGGAAACCTGGTGCTCTACCTGGTCGGCCCGACCGGCAACCACGGCCCGGCGGTCTGGCACAGCGGCACGTTCGGCCACCCGGGGGCGTACGCCTACATGCAGCCGGACGGCAACCTCGTGGTCTACCGCCGAGGCGGATCCGCTCCGTCGGACGCCCTGTGGAGCAGCGGCAGCTGGGGCCACCCGGGCGCGTACGCGCAGCTGCTGGACGGCTGGTGGGGGGTCAACAGCAGTACCAGCGGGATGCTCTGGCAGACCGCCACCGGTGTCGCACCGGCCGTCGACGGGCCCTCCCGCCCGGAGAGCGTGCTCGACTCCAGCCGGGGCATCAGGCCGGGCCAGTGGATCACGTCGAACTCGGTCTGGCTGGTCAACCAGACGGACGGGAACCTGGTGCTGTACCGCAAGCGGGACGGCGCCGCGCTGTGGTCCACCCGGACCTCGAACAGGCCGAGCTCGATCGCCTTCGTTTCGAACGTCACCGGCGCGCTGTACCTCTCCACCGTGTCCAACGGCCTGATCGGGTGGTCCACGCCGAATCTGCACTCGCCCGGTGCCTACGCCAGGGTGCAGGACGACGGCAACCTGGTGATCTACCGGAAGGGCCGGAGCGACCCGGCCGGAGCACTGTGGAGCACCGGAACCTGGGGGAACCGCTAGCCTGCACCGCCCGGTGCCCCGTCCTCGGAGCCCCGCCCCCGTCCGGCGGGGCTCCCGGACACCTCGCCGGCCGGCAGCGGAATGCGCCCGCCGGCCGATGGGGTTGGATGAGGACATGGCTTCTCGTGCACGCGTACGCGCCCCCGAACTGGTGGGCAAGGGCGGATGGCTCAACACCGGCGGCAAGGACCTGACGCTGGCCGACCTCCGCGGCAAGATCGTCATCGCCGACTTCTGGACCTTCTGCTGCATCAACTGCCTCCACGTCCTGGACGAACTCCGGGAGCTGGAGGAGAAGCACCGCGACACGGTGGTGATCGTCGGCGTCCACTCGCCCAAGTTCGTCCACGAGGCCGACCACCTGGCGGTCGTCGACGCGGTGGCCCGCTACGAGGTGCACCACCCCGTGCTGGACGACCCGGAGCTGGCCACCTGGAAGCAGTACGCGGTGCGGGCCTGGCCGACGCTGGTGGTGATCGACCCCGAGGGGTACGTCGTCGCGCAGCACGCCGGCGAGGGCCATGCGCACGCGATCGCCGCCCTGGTCGAGGAGCTGGAGGCCGAGCACGCCGCCAAGGGCACGCTGCGCCGCGGCGACGGACCGTACGTGGCGCCGGAGCCGCAGGCGGGCGACCTGAAGTTCCCCGGCAAGGCGGTGCGGCTGCCGGACGGCCACTACCTGGTGGCCGACTCGGGACACCACTCGCTGGTGGAGCTGGCCGAGGACGGCGAGACGGTGCTGCGCCGGATCGGCGACGGCGAGCGCGGCCTGGTGGACGGTGCCGCGCCACGGTTCAGCGAGCCGCAGGGCCTGGCCCTGGTGCCGGCCGGCCTGGACCTCGGCTACGACGTCGTGGTGGCGGACACCGTGAACCACGCGCTGCGCGGTGTCCGGCTCGCCGACGGCAGCGTCACCACGCTGGCCGGCACCGGCCGGCAGTGGTGGCAGGGCTCGGCGACCGAGGGCCCGGCCCGCGAGGTCGACCTCTCCTCGCCCTGGGACGTCGCCTGGTTCGACGGCCGGGTGTGGATCGCCATGGCCGGCGTGCACCAGCTGTGGGCCTTCGACCCGGCGGCCGGCACGGTCGCGGCCGCGGCCGGCACCACCAACGAGGGCCTGGTCGACGGCCCGGTGGCCGAGGCCTGGTTCGCCCAGCCGTCCGGCCTCGCGGTCTCCGCGGACGGCGAGCGGCTCTGGGTGGCCGACTCGGAGACCTCGGCGGTGCGCTGGGTTTCACGTGAAACCCGTTCGGTGCACACCGCGGTCGGCACCGGCCTGTTCGACTTCGGCCACCGCGACGGCGCCGCCGACCAGGCGCTGCTCCAGCACCCGCTGGGTGTCACCGTGCTGCCGGACGGCTCGGTGGCGATCAGCGACACCTACAACCACGCGCTGCGCCGCTTCGACCCGGCGACCGGCGAGGTGACCACCCTCGCCACCGATGTCCGCGAGCCCTCCGGGGCCGTGGTCGTGGACGGCGACATCGTCGTGGTGGAGTCGGCGCGGCACCGGCTGACCCGGCTGCGCCTGCCCGAGGAGGCCGTCCAGGTCGAGTCGGTGGCGCACCGCACCCAGCGCGCCGCCACCGAGGTCGCCCCCGGGGCCCTGCAGCTGGACGTGGTCTTCCAGGCGCCGTCCGGGCAGAAGCTGGACGAGCGCTACGGCCCGTCGACCCGGCTGCTGGTCAGCTCCACCCCGCCGGAGCTGCTGCTCTCGGGCGCCGGCGCGGACACCGACCTCTCCCGCGAGCTGGTGCTCAACGAGGCGGTCGCCGAGGGCGTGCTGCACGTGTCGGCGATGGCGGCGTCCTGCGACGACGACCCGGAGATCGAGTACCCGGCCTGCCACGTCCACCAGCAGGACTGGGGCGTACCGGTGAAGCTGGCGGCCGAGGGCGTGAGCCGGCTGCCGCTGGTCCTCGCCGGCATGGAGTGACCGCCGGCGGGTGACCGGTCCGGGGGCCGTCCGCGCGGCGGCCCCCACCGCCCGCGGACCGCCCCCGGCCCCGGCTCAGCCCTCCAGGAAGGCCTTGACGGCGCTCGCCAGCAGGTACGGGTCCTCCGCGCCGCACAGCTCGCGGGCGGAGTGCATGGAGAGCGCGGCGATGCCGCAGTCCACCGTGGTGATGCCGAGCCGCGCCGCGGTGATCGGGCCGATGGTGGTGCCGCACGGCATGGCGTTGTTGGAGACGAAGGTCTGCCACGGCACGCCGGCCTTCTCGCAGGCGGCGGCGAACACGGCCCGGCCGACGCCGTCGGTGGCGTACCGGTTGTTGACGTTGACCTTGAGGATCGGGCCGCCGTTGGGCATCGGGTGGTGGCCCGGCTCGTGCCGCTCGCTGTAGTTGGGGTGTACGGCGTGCCCCATGTCGGAGGAGAGGCAGACGGTGCCGGCCAGTGCCCGGGCGCGGTCCTCGGTGGTGCCGCCGCGGGCGTACACGGTGCGCTCCAGCACGTTGCCGAGCAGCGGGCTCTGCGCACCGGTGTCGGACTCGCTGCCGGTCTCCTCGTGGTCGAAGGCCGCCAGCACCGGGATGTAGGACAGCGGGGCGTCGCCGGTGGCGGAGGCGGCCAGGGCTGCGGTGCCGGCGTGCACCGAGAGCAGGTTGTCCAGCCGGGGGCCGGCCAGCAGTTCGCGGTCCCGGCCGAGGTAGGAGGCGGGCTGCACGTCGTGGGTCATGAGGTCCCAGCCGGCGACGTCGGCGGCGGCCACGCCGGCCTTGCCCGCGACGTACTCGAGGAGTGCGCCCTCGGTCACCTCGCCGATCCCCCAGATCGGAGTGAGGTGACGCTGCTTGTCGAGCTTCAGGCCGTCGTTGACCGCGCGGTCCAGGTGGATGGCGAGCTGCGGGACCCGCAGCAGGGGCTCGTCGATCTGGACCAGCCGGGCGGTGCCGTCGCGCAGCGCGAGGCGGCCGGAGATGCCGAGGTCGCGGTCGAGCCAGGTGTTCAGCGGGACGCCGCCGTAGATCTCCACGGCGACCTGGCGCCAGCCGGAGGAGCCGGTGTCCGGGATCGGCTTGACCCGGAGGTTCGGCGAGTCGGTGTGGGTGCCGACCACCCGGAACGGCGTCTCGGGCCCGGCCCCCTCGGGCACGTACCAGGCGATCAGCGCGCCCCCGCGGATCAGGTACCGGCCGCCGGCCTCGGCCCCCCAGGCGTCGGTCTCCAGGACCCTGCGGAAGCCCGCCTTCTCCAGCCGCTCGGCCGACGCGGCCACGGCGTGGTAGGGCGAGGGTGCGGCGCCGAGGAAGGCGATCAGATCGTCGGTGTGCGTCCGGTCGAAGTGGGCCGGGCGGTCGGCGGTCGACATGCTGCTCCTGGGTTGAGGGAGGTCGGACGCCGGATGGGGGTACCGGGTCCGCATCTGAGCATATGCCCGTACACGGACATGACGCGGCGAACTCAAAAACGGTGACACAACGGTGAGAACACCGGGACACAGCGCATTCCCGACGGGCCGTCATGCCGTCCGTGACGCGGTGTTTGCCCGGTTCCGTCCGGCAGCGAAACGCCGTGGGGCCCGGTCGGCGGACCGGGCCCCACGGCGTGAGGGTGTGTCAGGCAGACTTCAGGGGCCTCAGAAGGCCTCCTCCGCGAGCTCCATGATCTCGTTGTCCACGGCCTCCGCGATCAGGCGCTGCGGGGCGGTGGTGGGGAGGATGTTGCGGGCGAAGAAGCGGGCCGCGGCGACCTTGCCCCGGTAGAACGGGACGTCCTTCTCCGAGGCGCCGGCCTCCAGCTTGGCCAGCGCGACGGCGGCCTGGCGGAGCAGCAGCCAGCCGATGACGACGTCGCCGGAGACCAGCAGCAGGCGGGTGGCGTTGAGGCCGACCTTGTACATGTTGGTGACGTCCTGCTGGACGGCGGTCAGGTCGGCGAGCATCTTGCCGACGATCGCCTCCAGGTCGCCGGCGGCCTTGCCGAGCGCCTCGCGCTCGGCGGCCAGGGCGTCGCCGCCCTCGCCGGTGGCGATGAACTTCTGGATCTGCTCGGAGACGGCGGTGAGCGCCTGTCCGCCGTCCTTGACGATCTTGCGGAAGAAGAAGTCCTGGCCCTGGATGGCGGTGGTGCCCTCATACAGGGTGTCGATCTTGGCGTCGCGGATGTACTGCTCGATCGGGTACTCCTGCAGGTAGCCGGAGCCACCGAAGGTCTGCAGGGACTGGGCGAGCTGCTCGTAGGACTTCTCCGAGCCGTAGCCCTTGACGATCGGCAGGAGCAGGTCGTTCAGGCGCTCGGCGGCCTCGTCGGTCTCGCCGCGCAGGCGGGCGGCCAGCACGTCGTCCTGGACGGAGGCGGTGTAGAGCACCAGGGCGCGCATGCCCTCGGCGTACGCCTTCTGCGTCATCAGCGAGCGGCGGACGTCCGGGTGGTGGGTGATGGTGACGCGCGGGGCGGTCTTGTCCAGGAAGTTGGCGATGTCCGCGCCCTGCACGCGCTCCTTGGCGTACTCGAGGGCGTTCAGGTAGCCGGTGGACAGGGTGGCGATCGCCTTCGTGCCGACCATCATGCGGGCGAACTCGATGATCTTGAACATCTGGCGGATGCCGTCGACCTTCTCGCCGAGCAGCCAGCCCTTGGCCGGGTGCTTGGCGCCGAAGGTCATCTCGCAGGTGTTCGAGGCCTTGAGGCCCATCTTGTGCTCGACGTTGGTGGCGTAGACGCCGTTGCGCTCGCCGAGCTCGCCGGTCTCCCAGTCGAAGTCGTACTTCGGCACGATGTAGAGGCCGAGGCCCTTGGTGCCGGGCTTGCCGCCCTCGGGGCGGGCCAGCACCAGGTGGATGATGTTGTCGGACATGTCGTGCTCACCGGAGGTGATGAAGCGCTTCACGCCCTCGATGTGCCAGGAGCCGTCCTCCTGCTTGATCGCCTTGGTGCGGCCGGCGCCGACGTCCGAGCCGGCGTCGGGCTCGGTCAGCACCATGGTGGCGCCCCAGAGGCCGTCGACCATGCGCTGGGCGACCTTGTGCTGCTCCTCGGTGCCCTCCTCGTAGACGACGCCGGCGAAGGCCGGGCCGGAGGAGTACATCCAGATGGCGGGGTTCGAGCCGAGGACCTGCTCCGCGTAGGCCCAGACGAGGGAGGACGGGGTGACCTGTCCGCCGATGCCCTCCGGGATGCCCAGGCGCCACCACTCGGCGTCCATGAAGGTCTGGTAGCTCTTCTTGAACGTGGCCGGGATCGGCGCGGTGTTGGTCTCCGGGTCGAAGACCGGCGGGGTGCGGTCGGTGTCGGTGAAGGACGCGGCGAGGTCGTTCTCGGCGAGGCGGGAGATCTCGCTGAGGATGTTCTTCGCGGTGTCGACGTCCATGTCGGCGAACGGGCCGGTGCCGTACACCTGCTCGCGGCCGAACACCTCGAACAGGTTGAACTCCACGTCCCGCAGGTTGGACTTGTAGTGACCCATGACCGTTTCTCCGGTTCGTCTGCTTGCCGTGGGCCCGCCGATCGAGCGCCACTTACCCACCAGTACGCACCATGATGCTACCCGGCAGTAACTTGGGCAAGCCCTCTCACGGCAAAGCCTTATGAACGTGGTCACGTCCCACAACCCCGGACGCGCACACCTTGTGCGATCCGTCCCCCCTGTGAGGCGGCCCGGCCCGCTAGCCTTGTCCCGTGTACGGCTACGAGCAGACCGCGTACCAGGACCCCTACCAGCAGCAGGCGGGGATGAACGGCATGCCCGGCCCCGGCCCGTACGGCGACCCCCAGCAGGGGGCCGCCCAGCAGTCCCTCTACCCGGAGCCCTCGCCGCCCTCGCTGGCCGACGCGGTCCGGGCCTTCACCACCGGCTCGATGCCGGTCGAGGACTTCCAGGCGATCTTCATCACCTCCAAGGTGCACTGCCCGCGCGGCGACCGCCCCGGCTTCCTCGCCCTGCACAACACCCCGACGCCCGTGATCCCGATGTTCAGCTCGCTCAAGGAGCTGCGGCGCTACGCCGGCAAGGAGTCCAAGCACTTCAGCGTCACCGGCGCGGAGATCCTGGACCTGCTGCCGACCGGCTACGGCTTCGCGCTCGACATGGAGGGCGAGCACCGGATGGTCTTCGACGCGAAGGCCGTCGAGCAGATGGTGGACTTCACCATGCGCCGGATGTACGGCTGACCCAGAGCCCAGCGGGAGGTCCATGACCTCCCGCACACCTCCATCCATTTAGTTCAATGTTCAACTTGCTATTGGTTGAGGATTGAACTAACCTGTCGGACGTAGGCCAGAGAACCCCCAGAAGGAGGCCGACATGCCCGCCGTGACCGTCGAGAACCCGCTGACCCTGCCGCGCGTCGCCACCCCCGACCCCGCGGTCGCGGCCGCCCGCCCGGTGCTGGCCGTCGCCACCGCGCCGGAGGGCTTCGAGGGCGAGGGCTTCCCCGTCCGCCGCGCCTTCGCCAAGATCAACACCAAGTTCCTCGACCCGTTCATCATGATGGACCAGATGGGCGAGGTGGAGTACGCCGCCGGGGAGCCCAAGGGCACCCCGTGGCACCCGCACCGCGGCTTCGAGACCGTCACCTACCTGATCGACGGCGAGTTCATCCACAAGGACTCGCACGGCGGCGGCGGCCACCTCGGCGGCGGCGACACCCAGTGGATGACGGCCGGCTCGGGCATCCTGCACATCGAGACCCCGCCGGAGTCGCTGGTGCTCAGCGGCGGCCTGTTCCACGGCATCCAGCTGTGGGTCAACCTGCCCGCGAGCGACAAGATGACCCAGCCGCGCTACCAGGACATCCACGGCGGCCACGTGAAGCTGCTGACCAGCCCGGACGGCGGCGCCGTGCTGCGGCTGATCGCCGGCGAGCTGGACGGCCACCAGGGCCCGGGCGCCACCCACACCCCGATCACCCTGCTGCACGCCACCGTCACCCCGGGCGCCTCGGTCACCCTGCCCTGGCGGCCCGACTTCAACGCCCTCGCCTACGTGCTCAACGGCGACGGCACGGTCGGCACCGAGCGGCGGCCGGTGCACACCGGCCAGGCCGTGGTCTTCGGCGACGGCGACACCATCACCATCACCGCGGACGCCAAGCAGGACTCCCGCCACCCCAACCTGGACGTGATCGTCCTGGGCGGGCAGCCGATCCGCGAGCCCGTCGCCTGGTACGGCCCGTTCGTGATGAACAGCCACCGCGAGCTGGAACAGGCCATGCGGGACTTCCAGTCCGGCTCGTTCGGCCACCCGATCGACTGACCCCGCACCGATCGACCCGACCGGGGCCCGGCGACACGCCGGGCCCCGGGGCGCGTCCGCGGCCGGGACGGGTCGGGTCGGATCCGGACGGTACCCGCGCGGTCAGATCCGGGCGTAGAGCGCGGAGGCGTCGTCCGACTTCTTGCCGCGCGGCCAGCGCGTGCAGTCGGCGTCGGCCTCCTCGACCGCCCGCACCTGGGCGATCAGCTCGGCCGGCCCCGACTCCGCCAGCAGCCGCAGCGCGTCCGACCAGCTGCCGAGCCGGAAGCGCTCGGTGAAGCGCGCCGCGCCGTCGGTCAGCGCCGCCACCCCCCGCAGGTCGGCGAGCGGGACGAAGCCGGTCTCCGCGTGCTCGGCGGCGCGCGGCGTGGCGGCGGCGATCCACGGCCCGTGCCCGGAGTTCCGGGCCGCCCGGACGGCCTGCGCGTACGCGAGGTAGAGCTCGGCCCGCTCGGTGCTGCCCGGCACCGTCGTCCAGACCTGGCGGCGCAGCAGCTCGCCGCCGGGAAAGCGCTGGTTGTCGCCGATCACCCGGGGCGCACCCTCGCGCGGGTGCAGCACCAGCAGCGAGTCCCCGAGCACCAGGTACTCCAGCGAGCCGCCGACCGTGCGGGCGGCGACCACCATGGCCGCCGGGGTGTTCGGGTTCCCGAGGTCGCAGCGACCGCCGTGCAGGGCGGCCGTCTCCACGATGGCGTCGGCCAGGCACTCGGTGATCGAGCGGTCGGCCCGGTCGGTGAGCCGGGCGAGGAGGTGGACCCCCA
This sequence comes from Kitasatospora sp. DSM 101779, assembly GCF_025655475.1. Taxonomy (GTDB): domain Bacteria; phylum Actinomycetota; class Actinomycetes; order Streptomycetales; family Streptomycetaceae; genus Kitasatospora. The sequence continues at coordinate 4,023,305 of NZ_JAHTIK010000001.1, forward strand.
GCCGTCTGGTGTACCAGGCGGTGCCGTGGCGGCACCCGGACTCCAGTTCCGTCGGCATGCTGGAGCCGTCCAGCAGCACCAGCGCTTCGGCGGAGGCGGCGGCGAAGTCCTCGCTCTCACGGCCCTGCCCGTACGGTTCTCCGGCGAGCTGTACCTGCATCGGACCAGTCTGCGGGCGGGCGGCCGCCCGGTACAGGGGTCGGACGGTCCTGTGCGGCACTGCCGGCGTGCGCCGGAGCGCGCGGTGGCGACCGGTCGGAGCGCGGCTTACGGTCGGAAGATCACCCGCTCTCGCCCCAGGAGTGTGCGATGGTCTGGCAGTTCTTCGTCCTCGTGATCGCGTCGATCGGCTTCCCGATCCTGGCGCTCTTCTACCTGATCGGTGGGCCCCGGTTCCCCGACGAAGTGAAATGAACCCGCCGAGCGGCCGCCGCCGTGGCAGGGTGTGCACTGCACCCGGCCCCTGTCCCGGGGCCCCGTACCGGAGGTCGCGCCATGAGCAAGGAATCAGCCCCACCCGCCGAGCAGGCCGAGACCGGGGCCGCCCCGGTCGAGGAGGACGCACCGGCACCCGCCCAGGAGGACGTGAAGGCGAAGTTCCTCGCGGCGCTGGAGCGCAAGCAGGGCGGCCGCGGGAGCGGCGGCGCCGGGCAGGGCGGCGAGGGCTCCAAGATCCACGGCACCCATGCCGCGGCGGGCGGCAAGCGCACCTTCCGCCGCAAGAGCGGCGGCTGACCGAGCGCCGACGGCGGGCGGATCCCCACGGGGTCCGCCCGCCGTCGCGTTTCCCGTGCCGGTGCTCCCGTGCCGCGCCTCCGCTACGCGGTTGCGCCCGCGGTGCGGTCCGCCGGTTCGGCGGCCGGGCGGGCCGGCTCGGCCAGGAAGCCGAGCACGTTGTCGAGCACGGCCGGGTCGCTCAGCACCCGCTGGTGGCCGAGCCCGCGGGTGGCGAGCAGGCGCACCCGCTCCCCGTACGCGGCCTGCAGCCGGCCGGCCTGGCGGAACGGCACCACCGGGTCGCCCTCGTCGTGCACCACCAGGGTGGTCGGAACGACGTCGGCCGGGCGGCCCGCGGCGTCGAAGCGCTGCCAGACGGTCCCGGCTCCGGGGAGGAGCAGTTCCTCGACGCGTCGGGCGACCTGCTGCGAGACGCGCTCGGACAGCCCGAGCTGCGCACGGAAGCCGCCGATCACGAAGCGGAAGTCGGTGACCCCGGCGACCGCCACGAGTCGGTCGGCCCGCAGTCCCTCGTCCAGGGCGCGGAAGGCGCAGGCCACCCCGAAGGAGTGCGCGACCACGGCCTCGTAGCGGCCGTCCTGTGCGTGCAGCCGGCCGATGGCCTCGCCGAACTCCAGGATCGTGGTGGTCGACCCGGCCGAACCGCCGTGGCCGGGCGCGTCGAAGGCGACCGGGCTGCGGCCCTCGGCCAGCAGCCGGGCCACCAGCGGCGCGAAGCGCGCGGCCCGGGACTGCCAGCCGTGCACCAGCAGCACCGGACGGCGGCCGTCGCCCCAGCGGTACACCGCGGTGCGCTTGCCGGCCACGGTGAGGTACGAGGTGCGCGCCCGGTCGTGGACCTCGCGCTCGGCCGGGCGGACGCGGCTGCGACCGCCGGGGCGGCGGAAGAGGCCGAAGGCGGCCCGGCCGGCGAGCTCCGGGGAGATCAGCGCGGTCGTGTTGAGCGCGGCGCCGACGAGGGTCTTGGTGCGGTCCATGGTGTCTCCCCGGTGGAGGTGCGGGGTGGGTGGAGCCTAACGGAGCGAGATATTAGCACGACCGTTCGTGCAGTTTTACCCCGGCGGCGCCGCCCGGGGCAGTACGGAACGGGTCAGGCCAGCTGCTCCGGGGCGGCCGCGGCACCGCGCAGCAGCGCCAGGACACCGGCCGCGGCGAGGTCGTAGCGGCGCTCCTCGCCGTACAGCAGCGACTGGGCGTTGGCCGCCTCCAGCATGCCGATCAGGCCGAAGACCAGCAGGTCGACATCGGTGTCGGCGCGGAGCTCGCCGGCCGCGCGGGCGGCCCGCGCCAGCTCGGCGAGGTGCTCCTCCCAGGCCCTGGCGGCCGCGGCCAGGGCGTCCCGGACGGGGCCGGGCCGGGCGTCGAACTCGGCCGACACCGCGTAGAAGAAGCAGCCACCCGGGAAGACCCTGCGCCGCGAGTACGCCAGCCAGGAGTCGCAGACCGCCCGCAGCCGGCCGAGCCCCGGGGGCAGGTCCTCGACCGGGACGACCACCGCGTCCCGGAAGATCCGCTGGGCGGCGCGCACGGCGGCCAGCTGCAGCTCCTCCTTGGAGCCGAAGCTCGCGAACACCCCGCTCTTGCTCAGCCCGAGGTCGGTGGCCAGCCGGCCGATCGACAGGGCCTCCAGCCCCTCGACGGAGGCGACCTCCACGGCGCGCCCCAGCACCGCGCGGCGGGTCTCGTTGCCCCGCTGCACCCGCCCGTCCGTGGTCGGCGTCTCCACCGCGCTCCTCCGCCGGCCGTCCTCGCTGTCGGCGGCCAGCCTACGCCGCGAGGCGCTCCCCGATCACGGCCGCGGCGGCCAGCAGCCGTTCGTCGCCGCCCTCCGCGCCCACGCACTGCAGGCCGAGCGGCAGGCCGCCGAGCGCACCGGCCGGCAGCGAGACGGCGGGCAGCCCCGCGTGGCTCCAGGGCAGCGACATCACCGCGCTGCCGGTGGAGTCAAGGCCGAGCGGCGCCGGGCCGGTGGCCGCCGGGGTCACCCACACGTCCACACCCTGCTCCGCCGTCACCTCGGCCACCCGGCGCCGGAAGTCCGCCCGCGCCGCCAGCGCGGCCCGGTAGTCGGCGCGGTCGACCTCCCGGCCGTGCCGGATCGCGGCCACCGTCTCCGGCCGGTACAGGCTGCCGAAGCGGGTGAACAGATCGTGGTGCACCTGCGCCAGCTCGTACCGGATGATCGTCCGCAGGTGGTGCTTCACGGTGTCGAAGTCGCCCAGCACGTCGACCCGGCGGACCGTCGGACCGAGCCCCCGCACCGTGCGCTCGAAGGCGGCCAGTGCCTCGGGGTGCACCTCGTCGAGGTAGCCGCCGGCCGGGACGCCGAGGACGGGCTCCCGCTCCGGTGCCGCGGCGGGCTCCTCGGCCCAGGTGTCGCAGAGCAGCGCGGCGGCCAGCCGGACGCCGGCCAGGTCGGCCGCGAAGCAGCCCGGGGTGTCCAGGGTCGGCGCGTGCGGGACGACCCCCTCCGGCGGCATCCGCCCGTACGTCGGCCGGAAGCCCACCACGCCGCAGTACGCCGCCGGGCGGATCATCGACCCGACGGTCTGGGTGCCGATCGCCAGCGGCACCAGGCCCGCCGCGACCGCCGCCGCGGAACCGCTGCTCGAACCGCCCGGGGTGTGGCCGAGGTCGTGCGGGTTGCGGGTCGGCCCGGGTGCGAGGACGGCGAACTCGGCCGTCACCGTCTTGCCCGCGATCAGCGCCCCGGCCGCGCGCAGCCGTCCCACCAGCGGGCCCTCCGGCCCGGCCAGCACACCCGGCGGCAGCGCCGAACCGGCATGCGTGGGCAGGCCGTCGACGTGCACCACGTCCTTGACGCCGACCGCCACGCCGTACAGCGGCGGACGCCGGGCCGGATCGGGGTGGCGCGCCTCCAGCTCCTTCGCGGCCGCCGCCAGCCGGTCGTGCCGGCCGGGCTCCGGGACGAAGGCGCGCAGCGCCGGGTCGATCCGGTCGACCCGGGTGCACAGACGCTCGACGTGCTCGCCGAGCGGCGGCTCGCCGGCCCGCAGGCGGGCGGCCGCGGGGACGAGGGGCGTGATCGGCTCCATGGCGCCCACGCTACGGGCCCGCCGGGCCCGGCACAGGCGATCCGATCACTCGTGCTCGGCCGGCATGTACGGCGTCTCGCGCAGGAACAGCGCCCCGCAGGTGTGGCAGTTGAGGTCCGGCGAACGGGACCAGAACTCCGGGTCCTGGACGGTCGCTGCCGGGCTCAACTCCCGCCCGCACAGGGCGACGGACGAACCGTCATGGGTGATGTGCCAGGTCTTCACCCCGTCGGACGGACCGGACGGGCCGTACTCGGCGTGCATCTGATACCTCATGCCGCCATGCTGCGCCGGGGCCGGGCGGGCGGCAATCCGGAGGGCCGGTGCGGCCGGGGCCGCCGCCCCACGCGGTCAGGAGGCGGCGCGGAGCAGGGCGTCGTCCTGCCATTTGAGGATCTTGTCGAAGCTGACGATCGCGCCGCGGAGGGGGTGGTTGCGGAGTTGGACGTGGTCGGTGAGGGCGTGGATCAGGAAGAGGCCGCGGCCGGACTCGGCGCCGAGGTCGGGCAGCAGGTCCGGGTCGGGGGTGCGGACCGGGGCGGGGCGGCCGGCCGGCAGGACGTGGGTGTCGTACGGGCCGGGGCGGTCGGTGCGGCGCGGGCGGTGGCCGCCGACCGGCGGGGGGCCGAGGGTGGCCCGGCCACGGCGGGTGCGGCAGCGGCGCGGGGCCGGGCGGGACACGGCGCCGGCCGGGCCGCGGTGGCCCTCGGCGGGCAGCACGCCCGGGACGGCCGGGGCGATCGGCGGCAGGCCCGGCCCGGAGTCGACGACCTCGATCCGCAGCCGGTCGCCGGCGATCGCGGCGGTGACCTGGAACCCGTCGTCCGGACGGCCGGTCGCGGCGTGCTCGACGGCGTTCGCGCAGGCCTCGGTGAGGGCGACCCCGAGGTCGTAGGCGATCTGCGGGTCGACACCGGCGGTGTCCATGGCGCCGAGCAGGATGCGGCGGGCGAGCGGCACGCTGGCCGGGTCGCGCTTGAGGTGCAGAGTCCACCAGATGTCCACGGGAGGTCCCTCCTGGCTACGGCTCCACATACACCTTGGTATCTCCGGGGGTTTCGGCGGCGAACCGTCGGCTCGGGCCGCGACCGCCCGTTCGGTGGATGGACTGGTGCGGAACAGTGTGCCGTGCGGCGCGCGCTCAGGCCTGCACGCCGGGCCGAAAGGGTCATTCGGCGTATTTCCCACCCTGCCCGTGGGGGAGGTGTGAGCGGTGAGATGATGTCCCGGCCATGACTGCCCACTCCGCCGCCCCGTTCGCAGGCGCCGCCGCCCCCTCCGACGGGGTACCGGCCGCGGCCTGGGACCTGCGGGTGGCGCGTGCCGTGCCGTTCGCGCTGGTGTGCACACTCGTGGCGGCCGCCGGTCACGCGGTGGTGGGCGGCGGGGACGTCGCCCTGCCCGCGCTGGCCGCCGGTTTCACCGCGGTGGTGCTGCTGGCGTCGGCGCTCGGCGGGCGCGAGCGCTCGCTCGCGGCCATCACCGCGGCGCTCGGCGCGAGCCAGTTGGGCCTGCACCTGCTCTTCCACGCGCTGACCCCGGCCCGCGCCCACCACATGGCGGGCATGTCGATGCCGGAGGCCGCCGGGCGCCTGCTCTGCGACGACGTACCGGGCAACGGGGTCACGCACCTCCCCGCGGGGACGACCCCGGAGCAGGTGATCAGCGACGCCGGCCTGGACCCGCACGCGTACGCCGCGGCGGGCGCCGGGCACGCCGCCTCGGGCATGTTCGGGACGAGCCCGGCGATGCTGCTGGGCCACCTGGCGGCGGCGGTCGTGGCCGGCTGGTGGCTGCGGCGCGGCGAGGCCGCGCTCTGGCGCCTGGTGAAGCTCACCGCGGCGGCGGCCCGCGAGTGGTCCGCGCCGCTGCGCCGGGCGGTGGCGATGCTCGCCGCCGTCCTGCTCGGCGTTCCCGCGGCCGCGCCGGCCGTGCCCCGCCGCCGGGCCGAGGACGTCCCCCTGCCCGGGGCGCTCGCCCTGGTGCACAGCCTGGTGCGGCGCGGGCCGCCCGTGGTGGCGTTCGCGCGCTGACCGGCCCGCACGGGCCCGTGGCGCGCGCTGCCGGCCGGACCGCACCGATGCGGAACGGCCCTCACCAGCCCCACCACCAGCCCGGCGCACCCTGCGGCCCCGCCGCCGTGCGCCCCGCTCCCCAGGGAGAGCCCGTCATGCGTACCACTCCTGCCCGCCGGACCGCCCTCGCCGCCGCCGTCGCCGGTGCCGCCGTCGTCACGCTGGCCGGGCCGGCCGCCGCCCACGTCACCGTCCAGCCGGGCAGCGTCCCGCAGGGCGGCTACACCGCCGTGGCGTTCCGGGTGCCGGACGAGAGTGACACCGCCTCCACCGTGAAGCTGGAGGTGAGCCTGCCGATGGACCACCCGCTGGCCTCGGTGCGGATCCAGCCGCTGCCCGGGTGGACGGCCGTCCTGGAGAAGTCCAAGCTCGACAAGCCGCTGAGCTCGCACGGCAAGGACATCACCGAGGCGGTCTCCAAGATCACCTGGACCGCGGACGCCGGCACCAAGATCGTGCCCGGGCAGTTCCAGGAGTTCCGGGTCTCGCTCGGCGCCATGCCGACCGACACCGACAAGCTGACCTTCAAGGCGCTGCAGACCTACGACAACGGCGAGGTCGTCCGCTGGATCGAGGAGGCCAAGGAGGGCCAGCCCGAGCCCGCCAAGCCCGCCCCGGTGCTGACCCTCACCAAGGCCGCCGACGCGTCCGGCTCCGCCGCGCCCGCCGCCGACCACCACGCCTCCCAGGACGCCTCCGGTGACAAGGCCGCCGCCAAGTCCGACGACTCCACCGCCCGCACCCTCGGCGTGGTCGGCATCGTGGTCGGCGTGATCGGTGCCGCGCTCGGCGTGGCCGGCCTGCGCCGCAAGAGCGGCTCCACCTCCTGACCCGGTGCCCGGCGGGCCGCACCCCGGTGCGGCCCGCCGGGCCGACCCCCGACCCGCACGATCGGAAATCCCAACGCCATGGCCCACACCCCCCGTCCGAAGGCCCGGCTGCTCGGCGCGGCCGCCCTGGCCCTGTCCGGCGCCCTCGCGCTCACCGCCTGCTCCTCCTCCGGGGGCGGCGGCAGCGGCGCCGCCACGGTCAGCAAGGAGAGCAGCAGGTCCGCGTACCAGGGCAGCGTGCTGAGCAAGCACTTCGACAAGCCCGACCTGCTCCTGACCGACACCTCCGGGCAGCCGTTCGACCTGCGCAAGCGGACCGCCGGCCGGCCCGTGGTGCTGTTCTTCGGCTACACCAGCTGCCCCGACGTCTGCCCGACCACCATGGGCGACATCGGTGTGGCGATGTCGAAGCTGTCCGCCGAGGAGCAGAAGAAGATCGACGTCGTGTTCGTCTCCACCGACCCGGAGCGGGACACCCCGAAGGTGCTGCGCACCTGGCTGGACTCGATGGGCAAGGGCTTCATCGGCCTCACCGGCGACCTCGCCAAGGTGAAGACCGCGGCCCGGACGGTGGGCGTCGCCGTGCAGGACCCGGTGGTGAACGCCGACGGCTCGGTGACCTCCGCGCACGGCGCCCAGGTGCTGGCCTTCCTGCCCTCCGACGACAAGGCGCACCTGCTGTGGATGGGCAGCAGCACCGTCGAGACCTACACCCACGACCTGGCGCTGCTGGCGAAGGGGGTGCCGGCGTGAGCCGGGCGTTCCGGCGTTCGGCGCTGATCGGCGCGGGACTGTCGGCGGTGCTGGCCACCGGGACGATACTCGTGGCGTGCGGGACGGGATCCGACGACGGACGGGCCGAGCTCAGCGTCATCGGCAGCTACGTCCCGGTGCCGGCGCTGCCCGGCGGGATGGGCGCCGGCTACCTCACCGTCCGCAACGACGGCGGGACGGCCGACCGGCTCGTCGCGGTGACCAGCCCGGACGCCGGCTCCGTCACCATGCACACCTCCGGCGAGTCGACGATGACCGCGGTCGACAGCCTCCAGGTGCCGGCCCACGGCGCGCTGGAGCTGGCCCGCGGCGGCCACCATCTCATGATCATGGGATGGCAGAAGCCGCCGGCCGTCGGGGACGAACTGGAACTGGACCTCACCTTCGCCAAGAGCGGCACCATCACCGTCACCGTGCCGGTGAAGCCGCTCACCTACCGGCCCGGGAGCTGACACTGATGCCGAGGAGAGTCGCAGCGCTGCTGGCCGTACTGGCGGCGGCCGTCGCCGTGCTGTTCGGCGGCGCCGGCACCGCCGCCGCGCACGCCGCGCTGGTCTCCACCGACCCGGCGCAGGGAGCGGTCACCGCCACCGCACCCGCCGCCGTCACGCTGACCTTCAGTGAGGGCGTCTCGCTGACCGCCGACTCGGTGCGGGTGCTGGACCCGGCCGGCAAGCAGGTGGACAACGGCGACGCGGCGCACGCCGACGGCAAGGAGGCCAGCGCCCGGGTGACGCTGCGTCCCGGCCTCGGCAACGGCACGTACACCGTCGCCTGGCGGGCCGTCTCCGAGGACTCGCACCCGGTGGGCGGCGCCTTCACCTTCTCCATCGGCGCGCCCTCGGACACCACGGTCTCCGCCTCCGCGGTGCAGGGCGCCGAACCGGACGCCGTGGTCGCGGCCGCCTACGGCACCGCCCGGACGGTGGCCTACGCGGCCTTCGCGCTGCTGGTCGGCGCGGCCGCCTTCGTGCTGATCTGCTGGCCGCGCGGCGTCGCCGTGCACCAGGTGCAGCGGCTGCTGATGACCGGCTGGATCGCCCTGCTGGTCTCCACCGTCGCGGTGCTGCTGCTGCGCGGCCCGTACGAGCGCGGCACCGGGATCTCGCAGGCCTTCGACCTGTCGCTGGTGCGGTCCACCCTGGACGAGCGGATCGGCACCGCGCTCGCCGCCCGGCTGCTGCTGCTCGCCGCGGGCGGCGTCTTCCTGTCGCTGCTGGTCGGCCAGCTCGGCCAGGACCGGACGGCGCAGGACTCCCGGGACGCCGGGGCCGCCGGGGACTCTTCGGAGCCGACGGCCGCCGCGGAGGGCGGCGCCGAGGACGGCGAGGAGGCGGAGCTCCGGGCGCTGGAGCAGCGCGCCGCCGAGCGGCCGCTGCGGGACGCCCGGCTGGGCCTGGGCGTGGGCGGGGCGGTGCTCGCCGTCGCCCTGAGCGCGACCTGGGTCGGGGCGGACCACTCCTCGGTCGGCATCCAGGTGCCGCTGGCGCTGCCCACCGCCGCGCTGCACCTGCTGGCGATGGCCCTGTGGCTGGGCGGCCTGGCCACCCTGCTGGTCGGACTGCGGCACGGCGTGCCGGCCGCTGCGGTCGAACGCTTCTCCAAGCTGGCGCTGGGCGCCGTGACGGTGCTGACGGTGACGGGCGTCTACCAGTCCTGGCGCGGTCTGGGCAGCTGGGGGGCGCTGGTCGACACGGAGTACGGGCGGCTGCTGCTGATCAAGACCGGCCTGGTGGCGGGCATGGTCGGCCTGGCCTGGATCTCCCGCGCCTGGGTGGCCCGGCTGCGGACGGCCGGCGAGGCGTCGGACGGGGCCGCGGACAGGACCGGGCCGGACGAGGCGGCGCAGCAGGAGGCCGGGACGGGGGCTGCCGTCGGCGGCAAGCGCGCGGCCGCGGCGGCCGCCGGGGGCGGGAAGGGCGACGACCGGGCGCGCCGCGCCCAACTGGCCCG
>NZ_JAHTIK010000001.1:4032755-4077530 GCF_025655475.1 Kitasatospora sp. DSM 101779
GGGAAGGGCGACGACCGGGCGCGCCGCGCCCAACTGGCCCGCCAGCAGGCGGCCCGCGACCTGGCCGCCGAGCGGGACACCCGGGACGGCGGGCCGGCCCGGGCCGGGCTGCGGCGGACGGTGCTGCTGGAGTCGGTGGTCGCGGTCGCCGTGCTGGTGGTGACCACCATGCTGACCAACTCGCCGCCCGGCCGGGTCGCCCGGGCGGTCGCCGCGACCTCGCAGTCGCCCGCGTCCGGTGCGAGCGCGGTGCCGGGCCGGACGGTGGAGCTGAAGCTGCCGTACGACACCGGCGGCAGCACCCCGAACGCCAAGGGCACCGCCACGGTGACGGTCGGTCCGGTCGCGACCGGCCCGAACGAGGTCACGCTGAAGCTGGACGACAAGTCCGGCAAGCCGGTCCAGGTGCCGGAGGTACAGCTCGCCTTCACCCTGCCGGACCGCGACCTCGGCCCGCTGCCGGTCACGCTGGCTGCGCAGGGCACCGGGCGCTGGTCGGGCACCGCCCAGCTGCCGCTCGCCGGGAACTGGGTGGTGTCGGTGACCGTCCGCTCCTCGGACATCGACCAGAGCACGGCCACCGAGCAGCTGAAGGTCGGCTGACCCGGACCGTCCCCGGCCGGCCGTGCCCCTCGCGCGGCCGGCCGGGGACGGGCGACCACTGGGCGGAACGGTGTCCGGACGGGCGCCGGGAGTGACTATGGTGGCAGGCCGAGTCCTGCTCAGCACCACCCTTGCGTACGGAGGCGGCATGTCGGCGACCCGCTACACCTATCTCGGGCCGGAAGGCACCTTCACCGAGGCCGCCCTGCGCACGCTGCCGGAGGCGGCGACCCGCGAGCTGGTGCCGCTCGCCTCCGTGCCGGCCGCGCTGGACGCCGTCCGGGCGGGCGAGGCCGCCGGGGCGTTCGTGCCGGTGGAGAACTCGGTCGAGGGCGCCGTGACGGCGACCAGCGACGAGCTGGCCTCCGGTGCGCCGCTGATGATCTACCGCGAGGTGCTGCTCCCGATCACCTTCGCGCTGCTGGTGCGCCCGGGCATCTCGCTGGCCGACATCAAGACGGTCACCAGCCACCCGGTGGCCCAGCCGCAGGTGCGGCGCTGGCTGGCGGCGAACCTCCCCGACGCCCAGTGGGAGGCCGCCGCGTCCAATGCGGACGGCGCCCGGCTCGTCCAGGAGGGCCGGTTCGACGGTGCCTTCGCGGGCGAGTTCGCGGCCGCGCTGTACGGGCTGGAGCCGCTGGTCAGGGACATCCACGACGCGGCCAACGCGACCACCCGCTTCCTGCTGGTGGGCCGGCCGGGGCGGGTCTCCTCGCCGACCGGGCTGGACAAGACCTCGATGGTGGTCTGGCTGCCGGACGACCACCCGGGTGCGCTGCTGGAGCTGCTGCAGGAGTTCGCGGTGCGCGGCATCAACCTGATGCGCATCGAGTCCCGGCCCACCGGCGAGGGCATGGGCAACTACTGCTTCCTGATCGACTGCGAGGGGCACCTGAGCGAGCGGCGGGTCTCCGAGGCGCTGATGGGCCTCAAGCGGATCTGCCCGCAGGTGCGGTTCCTCGGCTCGTACCCGCGGGCGGACAGGGGCAGCCAGCGGGCGGTGCGGCCGGGCACCTCCGACGCGGACTTCTCGGCGGCGGCCGACTGGCTGTCGCGCTGCCTGGACGGCCGCGGGGAGATCTGACCGGTTCGGTCACGGTGCGGGGACGGCCGCCGGGCGGCCGTTCATCCACAGGCGGGGCGCTTCGTCCACAGGGGTGCACAGGCTTCGGGTTATCCACAGGCTGCGGGTCGAGTCGACAAACCGGTATAGCCATTGCTGGAACTGGTCAGATCATCACACTTGGCTGCAGAGGCGACTCATCGGACCAGAGTCACCCTTCTGCCGGCAAATCACCCGTCCGAGCGAGCGAAATCCCTCACCCGAGAAGGCCCATCGAGGTTTGAAACCTCAATTCCGCCGCGAATCGCGCCGCACGCCTTGGCTTTCGGTTCGTCCACAGGGGCGGAGCGGTGCCTGTGGACAAAGGCCGCCCGCAGCGGTTTCCCACAGGAGTTATCCACAGGATCGCGGAAGTTATCCCCAGGGCGTCCGGGGCTCTCCACGGCCCCGGGCGCGCCCCCGGACCGCGCACCGCCGAACAGGCCCGCAGAATCCCGGACAGGAAAGGACAAAGCGGCTGGAGTTACCGGTCGGTTCCGAAAACAGTGAATCACGGACGCCGGCCGCGGCCTTCTCCGGGCACGACACCCGGCGCGTCGGGCGCGCGTCCGGTGCGGGGCCGGCGCGCGTCCGGTGCGGGCCGGCGCGAAACCCCGGGGAAACCGGTTCCGGTCCGGGGCCCGCCCACCGGTAGGCTTGGCCCGTGATTGACCTTCGCCTGCTCCGTGAGGACCCCGACCGAGTGCGCGCCTCGCAGCGCGTCCGTGGTGAGGACGTCGACATCGTCGACGCCCTCCTCTCCGCCGACGAACGGCGCCGGTCCTCGGGCAGTCGCTTCGACGAGCTCCGCAACGAGCAGAAGTCGCTCGGCAAGCTCGTCCCCAAGGCCCAGGGCGAGGAGAAGGTCGCGCTGCTCCAGCGCACCAAGGACCTCGCCGCCGCGGTGAAGGCCGCCGACGCCGAGCAGAACGAGGCCAAGGAGGAGGCGGACCGCCTGCTCCGCTCGCTGGCGAACCTCATCGACCCGGCCGCCCCGGTCGGCGGCGAGGAGGACTTCGTCACGCTGGAGGAGATCGGCACCCCGCGCGACTTCGCCGCCGAGGGCTTCGAGCCCCGCGACCACGTCGAGCTCGGCCAGATCCTGGGCGCGATCGACACCGAGCGCGGCGCCAAGGTCGCCGGCGCCCGCTCGTACTACCTGACCGGCGTCGGTGCGCTGCTGGAGCTCGCCCTGGTCAACATGGCGATGGCACAGGCCACCGCGGCCGGCTTCACCGCCATGATCACCCCGGCCCTGGTCCGCCCGGCGGCCATGGACGGCACCGGCTTCCTCGGCCAGGCCGCCGAGAACGTGTACTACCTCCCCGAGGAGGAGCGCTACCTGGTCGGCACCAGCGAGGTCCCGCTCGCCGCCTACCACATGGACGAGATCCTCGACGCGGGCCAGCTGCCGCTGCGCTACGCGGGCTTCTCGTCCTGCTTCCGCCGTGAGGCCGGCACCTACGGCAAGGACACCCGCGGCATCATCCGCGTCCACCAGTTCGAGAAGGTGGAGATGTTCGTCTTCACCTCGCCGGAGGAGGCCGAGGCCGAGCACCGCCGCCTGCTCCAGTGGGAGAAGGACTTCCTCAACGCGCTGGAGCTGCCCTACCGGGTGATCGACGTCGCCTCCGGCGACCTCGGCTCCTCCGCCGCGCGCAAGTTCGACATCGAGGCGTGGATCCCGACCCAGGGCAAGTACCGCGAGGTCACCTCGACCTCCAACACGACCGAGTACCAGTCGCGCCGGCTCTCCATCCGGATGCGCGAGGAGGGCAAGGTCCGCCCGCTGGCCACGCTGAACGGCACCCTGGTCGCCGTCCCGCGCACCATCGTGGCGATCCTGGAGAACCACCAGCAGGCCGACGGCTCGGTGGTCGTCCCCGAGGCGCTGCGGCCCTTCCTCGGCGGCCGCTCGGTGATCGAGCCCGTCGCCAAGTGAGCACCGCCCCCGGTGGCGGCCTGCCGTACCGGCTGGTCGCCACCGACCTCGACGGAACCCTGCTCACCTCCGCCGAGAAGGTGAGCGCGCGGACGCTGGACGCCCTCGCGGGCGCGGTCGACGCCGGGGCCCGGCACATCATCGTGACCGGCCGTTCGGCGGCCTGGGCACGCCCGGTCTTCGACGGGATCGGCTACACCGGCATAGCGGTCTGCGGCCAGGGCGCCCAGGTGTACGACGCCGGGGCGCACCGGCTGCTCACCTCGCTCACCCTGGACCGGCAGGTGGCCGCCCGGGCGCTCGCCGCGATCGAGGAGCTGACCGGCCCGCTGGCGGTGGCCGCCAACCAGGACGGCCTGGACGGCCAGGTGCTGGCCGGCCCGGGCTTCCGGCTGCGGATCGGCACCGAGCTGCCGGTGGCGGACGCCGCCCGCGGCGACCTGCTCACGGAGCCGGTGGCCAAGCTGTACATCCAGCACCCGGAGCTCTCCGACGACGCCCTCGCGGCGGCCGCGGTGCAGGCGGCCGGTGGGCTGGTGGGCGTGGTGATGGCCGGTCCGGGCGTGGTCGAGCTGCTGCCGCCGGGGCTGTCCAAGGCGACCGGGCTCGCGGTGGCCGCGATGCGGCTCGGGGTGAAGCGCACCGAGACCATCGCCTTCGGTGACATGCCGAACGACATCCCGATGTTCGCCTGGGCCTCGTACGGGGTGGCGATGGCGGGTGCGCACGAGGAGCTGCGCGCGGTGGCCGACGAGGTGACCGCCGGCAACGACGAGGACGGCGTGGCCGTGGTGCTGGAGCGGGTCTTCGACCTGGCCTGAGCCGGCCTTCCTTCGTCGCGCCCCGTCGCGCGCGTCGTGCGCGTCGTGCGCGTCCGGGCGGCGGGGCCCGCCGGGCCGGTGGTGCCGGCCCGGCGCGGCCCGGTCAGCCGTAGCTGACGTTGGAGCAGGGGTCGTCGTCCGCGGAGCGCGCCTCCTTGGCCACGCTGGACGGCAGGGTGCTGGGCACCGCGCTCGCCGCGCCGCCGGATCCGGCTGCGTAGTCCGCACCGAGCACCAGGCTGACGCCGGCCTTGGTGGAGGACTGCAGGGTGGCACCGGGGAAGAGCTTGGCCACCTGCTCGGCCTCGTCCTTCTGGCCGGGGCCGTACTGGACGAGCGTCTTCTCGTGGTTCTGCGCGGTGGCGTTGCCCCGGCCGGCGACGGTGAAGCCGGAGCCGGTGAGGGTGGCGGCCGCCTTGGTGGTGAGCCCGCTGGTCAGGGTGCCGTTGTAGACACCGACCTTGATGCCGGCGCCGTCCACGGTCGCCGGGGTGGGGGTGGGGGCGGGCGCCGCGGAGGCCGAGGCACCGGCGTCGGCACTGGCGTCCTGGCCGTCCAGGGTGCGGTCGGCCTTGAGTGCCTGCCACAGGGTGTCGACGTCGGGGTGGACGAGGTCGATCCGGGCACCGGAGAACTTCCACGGCGTGGTCAGGAACTTGATGTTGTGGAGGTCGATGTCCTTCATCTGCATGGCGAAGGAGATCAGCTTGGCCGGGGAGTTCAGGCCCGGGTCGACGATCATCGACTTGGTGGCGGCGTCGGCGAGCGGCAGCAGGGTGGTCGGGTCCATGCCCTTGGTCTTGACGCTCTTGATCAGCGAGGCCATGAAGGCCTGCTGGCGCTTCATCCGGCCGACGTCGGAGCCGTCGCCGATGCCGTGCCGCAGCCGGACGTAGTCGAGCGCGGCCTTGCCCTCGACCTTCTGCTCGCCCTTGGGGTAGATCTGCTTGCCCTTCTTGCCCAGGTTGGGGTTGAGGTCGCCCTCGTAGATGGCGTTCGGGAGGCAGACGTTGACGCCGCCGACCGCCGAGGTCATCGCGGAGAAGCCCTCGAAGTTCACCACCATGGTGTGGTCGATGCGTATGTTCGTGAGCGCCTCCACCGTGTTCTGGGTGCAGGCCGGGTTGCCCTCCTCGCTGTTGCCGGTCGAGAAGGCGCTGTTGAACATGACGTCGGTCTTCTTCTTCGTCCACGAGCCGTCGGGCAGCTTGCACGGCGGAATGTCGACCAGGGCGTCGCGGGGGAAGGAGACGCCGACGGCGTGCTTGTGGTCGGCGTAGACGTGGAGCAGGATCGTGGTGTCCGAGCGGGCGCCGCCGTCCTCGCCGCCGCCGAGGTCCTTGTTGTCGCCGCTGCGCGAGTCGGAGCCGATCAGCAGGACGTTGATCGGGGTGTGGCCGTTGGCGTCGGGCGTCGCGGCGTCGGGCCGGTTCTTGCTGAGGCCGTCGCCGTCGAACGCCTTGATGTTGCCGCTGAACTTCAGGTAGAGCGCACCGCCCGCGGCGGTGACGAGGCCGAGCGTGGCGACGGCCACCCAGACGACGACCTTCTTGCGGCCCTTCGGTCTCTTGCGGGCCCGGCGGGCATCGGCCCGGCCACCCCCGCCTCCTCCGCCGGAGCCGTCGTCACCGCCGCGGCCGCCCTGCTGGGCGCGGCGGGCTTCGGCGCGGCCACCCTGGCGGGGCACCTGCGGGCGGTCCTGCTCGTCGCTGCGGCGCGGCCGGGGCGCGGCGGGACGGCGCGGGGGTGCGGTGTAAGCGTCGTCGCGGCGCGGGGCGTCGTGGCGGTAGCCGTCCTGGTACGGGGCATCGTCGTGCCACCAGCCGGCGTCGTGGTCCGACGCCCCCGCCCTCTGGCCTGACATTCGTACACCTTCCACCGGCGCAGCCAACACGTGCCGCAGCAACGCACCCTGGTGGAGTACTGCCGCGTGAGCTTCTGCGGAGCATATAAAGGCATCATTGAAGAGTCACGGTCCGGGCCGCCGATTGCACAATCGGACAAGTCCCGTGGCCGACCCTCGAAGGAGATGCGACGAACTCGGGAGTAGCCGATTCTAGGTCGGTTGTCCCTCTAGTCCAGTTGTAGGATGACTGGGCAAGCCGACCTCTGGACTCGCGAAGGGAGCCCCGCCATGCCCGGCCGCACCGACGGACTGCACGCCGCAGGGCGCCGTTCCCTGGTGGACGAGACCATCGAGCAGCTGCGTGAGCAGCTCGGCGCGGGCGTGTGGCAGGTCGGGGATCGCATCCCCACCGAGCACGAGCTGGCCGAGCGGCTGCAGGTCGGGCGGAACACCGTGCGGGAGGCCATCCGGGTGCTGGTGCACGCCGGAATGCTGCTCTCCCGGCAGGGCGAGGGCACCTTCGTCCGCTCCACCACCGACCCGGCCGCGGTGCTGCGCGGCGTGCAGCGATCCGGCGTCCGGGACGTGCTGGAGGTGCGGGCCGCGCTGGAGGCGGAGGCCGCCCGGCTGGCCGCCGTCCGGCACACCGCCGAAGACGTCGCCCGGATGCGCGCGGCGCTCGCCAGGGAGGCCGAGGTGATGGCCGCCCACCCCGAGCGGGCCGGCCGCGAGGCCACGGTCGAGCACGACCTGGAGTTCCACACCGCGGTGGTCGAGGCCGCCCACAACCCGGCACTGGCCGAGCTGTACCGCTACTTCGGCGCCTCGGTGCGCGAGGCGATGCGGACGGCCTTCGGCGACCACGACATGCCCGAGGTCTCGCTGGAGACCCACGAGGCGCTGGTCGACGCGGTGGAGAGCGGCGACCCGGACCGGGCCGAGGCGGCCTGTCGCGCGCTGCTGGCGGGGCCGACGGCCGCCGTCGAGCAGCTGATCGCCGCCATCGCGGCCCGGAAGTGACGACCGGGCCGAGCGCCCGCCCCCGCACTCCCGACCTCTGACGCACCGACTTCGAAAGAGCTCTGCCAACCATGGCGGTCACCCGCGCCCCGCAGCCCGTCGCCACCCAGGTGGTCCGTACCCGCACCGCTCTCGCGCACCCCGCGCTGATGCTCGCCGGCATCCTGCTCGTCGCCCTGAACATGCGGGCCTGCCTGGCAGCGATCTCGCCGATGGTCGGGGAGATCCAGCGCTCGCTGGGCCTCTCCGCCACCGCGAGCGGCCTGATCACCACCGTGCCGGTGCTCTTCCAGGGGGTCGGCGCGCCGCTCACCCCCCGGCTGACCCGGCGCTTCGGCGCCGAGCGCGTCGTCCTCGGCGCAGTGCTGGTGCTGGGCGCCGGAGTGCTGCTGCGGGTGCTGCCCTCGGCGGCCGCGCTGTACGCCGGGTGCGTGGTGATCGGCGTGGCGATCGCCGTGCTGAACGTCTCGATGCCTGCACTGGTGAAGCGGGAGTTCCCGCACCGGGCGGCCGCGATGACCGGCGTCTACTCCACCACCATGCTGGTCGGCGCCACCCTGGCGGCCGGGGTGTCCGTCCCGCTGGAGCAGGCGTTCGGCGGCGGCTGGCGCGCCTCGCTCGGCGCCTGGTCGCTGCTGGCCCTGGTCGCGGCGCTGGCCTGGCTGCCGCAGCTGCTGCAGGCCCGTCGGGCGCAGTCGCCCGCCACGGCTGCTGCCACCGCGCGGACCGCTCCCGCCGCGGCGGGCCGCGGCCCGTGGCGCTCCGCGACGGCCTGGCAGATCAGCGCGTTCATGGGGATCTCGTCGCTGCTGGTCTACAGCCTGGTCGCCTGGATGCCCACCGTGCTGGCCGACCACGGGATGGACCGCGGCGAGGCCGGCCTGGTCTTCGCCTTCTCCAACCTGGTGCAGGTGGCCGGGGCCTTCCTGGTGCCGCTGATCGCCGGCCGGATGACCCGGCAGCGGGCGCTGGCTGCGGCGATGGCCGTCCTCAACGGTGTCGGCATCGCCGTGCTGCTGCTCGCCCCGGTCTCCGGGGCGTGGGCGGCGGCCGCCGTCCTCGGTGTCGCCCAGGGCGGCTCGCTGGGCCTGGCGCTGGCCTTCATCGTGCTGCGCACCGACAGCGCGGCGGGCGCGGCCCGGCTGAGCGGCATGGCCCAGGCGGTCGGCTACCTGGTGGCGGCGGCCGGGCCGGTCGGCGCCGGTGCGCTGCACCAGGCGACCGGGGGGTGGACGGTGCCGCTGGCCCTGCTGCTGGTGCTGGCGGGTGCCGCCGCGGCGGCGGGCTGGGGAGCGGGCCGGGACGTCACCGTGCGGTGAGGCCCCAGGCCCCGTAGCCCGGGTGTTGTCACTCCTCGCCGGCGAGGGTGAGTCCGCCGAGCCGGACCGCGGCCAGCAGGGTGGAGGCCACGGCGACGACGACGAGCAGCGGGACGGCGACGGTGAGTGCCACGTCCGCGGCGATCGAGCCCTGGACGGCGATCGACTTCGCCACCGACAGGCCCCACTGCTGGATGCTCAGCGTCCGGGCACCCGGCACGAAGTTGCCGACCAGGCTCTCCCAGACCAGCGCGTAGCCGAGGCCGGCCACCACCGCGTGCCGGGTGGCGACGCCGAGCAGCAGGAAGAGCGCGCTGTAGGCGGCGCCGGCGACGAGCGTGCCGGCGGCGTAGGCGACGGCCACGCCGTCCCGGGTGCCGCAGAGCAGCAGGCCGGCGATCAGCATGGGCACCGCGGCGAGCAGCCAGGTCGCGGCGATCGCCACGGTGAGCTTGGTGGTGACGATCCAGTGCCGGGGCAGCGGCTTGGCCAGCAGGTAGACGATCGAGCCGTCCTCGATCTCGGTGGCGATCACGCCGGTGCCGACCACCAGCGCCAGGATCGGCAGCAGGGTGCCCATGCCGAGCCGGCCGAGGACGGTGGCGGCGAGGTCCTCCGGGGTGTCGGCGGTCAGCCGGGCGATGACGGCGACGAGCAGCAGCAGGGCGGGGACGACCAGCAGCAGGATGCCGCTGCGGCGCCCCAGCAGGCCGCGCACGGTCAGCCTGGCGACGGTCACGTTCACGGTTCGGCCTTCCTTCGGGCGTGGTTCGGGCGGGGGTTCGGGCGGGTTCCGGGCCGTCCGCGGACGGCCCGGAGACGGTCCGGGGCCGGCTCAGGAGGCGACGAGGTAGGAGAAGACGCTCTCCAGCGACTCGTCGGCCGGGGACACGGTGTACAGCCGGATGCCGGCGTCCTTGGCGACGCGGGGGAGCAGGGTGGTGAAGCCCTGGAAGTCGACCGCCTGGATGCGCAGGGCGCGCTCCTGCCCGTCGAACTCGATGCCGGCCGTGGAGCCGTCCGCGATCAGTGCGGCGGCCAGCCGGCGGTCGTCGCTGGAGCGGACCAGGTAGCGGTGCGGGCGGTTGGTCATCAGCCGCCGGATCCTGCGGAAGTCGCCGGAGGCCGCGTGGCGGCCGGCGACCACGACCTCGATGTGCCGGGCGAGCTGCTCGACCTCCTCCAGAATGTGCGAGGAGAAGAGCACGGTTCGGCCCTCGGCGCCGAAGCGGCGCAGCAGCTCCATCAGCTGGAGGCGCTGGCGCGGGTCCATGCCGTTGAACGGCTCGTCGAGCAGCAGCACGGCGGGGTCGTGGACGAGCGCGGAGGCCATCTTGACCCGCTGCTTCATGCCCTTGGAGTAGGTGCCGGTCTTCCGGTCCTGGGCGTACTCCATCTCGACCAGGCCGAGGGCGCGCCGGGCGGCGGCGGCCGGATCGGCGAGGCCGTGCAGCTCGGCGTTGGCGAGGACGAACTCCCAGCCCGTCAGGTAGTCGTACATCGACTCCCGCTCGGGGACCAGGCCGATCGCCCGGTACACCTCCTGGTTGCGCCAGATCGGGACGCCGTCCAGGGCGACCTCGCCGGCGGACGGCGGCAGGAAGCCGCTCATCATGTGGATGAGGGTGGACTTGCCGGCGCCGTTGGGGCCGAGCAGGCCGGTGACGCCCGGCCCGATCTGCATGGAGACGTCGTTCACGGCGACGACGTTGCCGAACCAGCGGGAGACCCGGTCGATGGTGATGACGGCCATGGCGAGCTCTCAGATCTTCCGGTAGCGGCGGTCGGTGAACCAGTAGCAGGCGGCGGTGAGCAGCAGGATCTCGGCACCGAAGAGCACGGCGGCGCCGGCGCCGGGGGCGTGCACCACGCGCGAGTCGGTGACCAGTCCGAAGACCTGGTTGGTGAAGCCGTTGACGAGCCAGCTCGGCGAGAGCATCGCGGCCCAGTTGGCCTTCTCCGGAACGTCCGCCCACTCGCCGCCGGCCAGCGCGTACACGATCCGGGCGATGACGGCGCTGATCGACATCACGCCCATGATCGACGCGACGCCGAAGCCCCGGCGCGGGGTGCTCGCCGCGATCAGCAGGCCGATCGCGGAGTAGAGCACCGCGTAGAGCAGTGCGGCGGCCAGTCCGTAGAGCAGGTGGACGGTGTGGTGTCCGAAGTCCATGCGGCCGAGCAGCGCACCGATGTACAGCACCAGCAGCGGACCGGCCGTGACGATCAGCATCGCGCTGGTCATCGCCGCGAACTTGGCCCGCACGTAGTCGGCGCGGGTGATCGGGCGGGAGAAGTACAGCGGGACGGTGTGGTGCCGCAGGTCGCGGGAGAGCAGCACCGGCGCCTGGGCGGCGAGGAAGATCCAGGTCAGCACACCGATGCCGTCCAGCAGCTCGGTGTAGTCCAGGACCGGCTTCTCCATCTTCATGAAGATCTGCACGGCGGCCACGACCAGGGCGAAGAGCAGCGGCAGCGCCAGCACCACCATCGGCAGCACCTTGGAGCGGCCGGAGCGGCCGAGGCCGAAGGCGGCGCGCAGGCTCTGCTGGTAGAGCGAGCGGGTGGCGTAGCCGCGGCCGAGCCGGGGGCCCTCGTAACGGCGGTAGCCGATGTTGTGGATCACGCCGCCGTCGGCGGCGGCGGTGCGGGCGTCAGGAGACGGATGCATCGGCGGGACCTCCTGTCCGCTCGGCCCGGTCGGCGGGCTGGGTGAAGATCTCGGCGACCCGGTGGCGGCGCTGCTCCAGGCGGACCAGGCCGAGGCCGAGGTCGGCGACGGTGTCGCGGACGGTGTCGTAGGTGCTGTCGTCCTTGATCTCGACGAGCAGGATGCGGGAGCCGTCCATGGCGACGGAGAGCCCGGCCGCGGCGAGGCGCTCGCGCACGGCGGCGTCCGGGTCGGCGAGGGCGTCCTGCGGGTGGTCGGTGACCTCGACCGCGAGGACCTGGGTCGCCTCGGTGAAGGAGGCGGTGGAGGACGAGCGCAGCAGCCGTCCGCCGTCGATCACCACGAGGTGGTCGCAGGTGCGCTCCAGCTCGCCGAGCAGGTGCGTGGTGACCAGCACCGAGATGCCGAAGTCGGTGTGCACGCGGCGGATCAGGCCGAGCATCTCGTCGCGGCCGACCGGGTCGAGGCCGTTGGTCGGCTCGTCGAGCAGCACCAGCTGCGGGTCGTGGACGAGCGCCTGGGCGAGCTTGACCCGCTGCTTCATGCCCGTCGAGTAGCCGCCCATCGGGCGGTAGCGCTCCTCGTACAGGCCGACGTGGCGCAGGATGTCGGCGGTACGCTCGCGGGCGGCCGCGGCGGGCAGGCCGGCCATCCGGGCCATGTGCACCACGAACTCGGTCGCGGAGACGTCCGGCGGCAGGCAGTCGTGCTCGGGCATGTAGCCGACCCGCTCGCGGATCGCGGCGCCCTCGGTGGCGATGTCGAGGCCGAGCACGCGCCCGGTGCCGGAGGTGGCCGGGGAGAGCCCGAGCAGGATCTTGATCAGGGTGGACTTGCCCGCACCGTTGGCGCCCACCAGGCCGACCACCCCGGGCTGCACCTCTACGGTCAGCTGGTCGAGGGCGGTGACCCGGGGGAACCTCTTGGTGAGGCCGTCCGTTGCGATGACTGTGGACACGCCCCTCAACGTAGTGGTGCGGCGCCCCCACGGGAATGAGCTGGGATGACGAGCCCGGCGTGATGCTCCGGTATGACGGGGCGGCGGCGTCCCCTAGGGGTCGCCGCCGCCCCGTGACCTGCACCGGGCGGTTCGTCGGCGCAGGACCGGCCCGGGGTCAGCGCAGCATCTGCGACTCAGCCCGTCGGCGAACTCCTCCGCCGTCTGGCGACTCTTGAAGCGCAGCGGCCGGACGTACACCTCCTGGGTGCCGTCGGCGGTGCGGTAGCGGCGCTCGGCGGCGTCGTCCTTGTAGCCGTACGAGCGGAGGATCGCCGGCATCTCGGAGGCGTGGCCGAACTGCTCGGCGACGTCGTCGGTGCTCAGCGCGGTGCCGTTCGAGGGTCCGCAGGACTCGGCGCCGGCCGGCATCGGCAGCAGGAAGGAGCGGATGTCGCCGCCGTGCGTGGAGCCGTCGACGGTGCCGTGCACGGTGCTCGCCGGGGAGGGTGTCGGCGGGAGCGTCGGCGAGGGCGCGGGGGCCGCCGGGGACGGTGCCGCGGACGGCGTGGCGGACGCCGGGGCACAGGTGCGGCGGACGGCGTGGCGGACGCCGGGGCACAGGTGCGGCGGACGGCGCCGCGACGGCCCGCGACGGGCTGTCGGGCCGTCCGAACGGCCACGGCGGCGGTGGCACTGGCCGCCGTCACGGCGAGCAGGCCGACCGCGGCCGGCGCCCACCGCACTCCGCGCGGCAGCTGCCGCACCCCGGCGGCCGGGGTGTCGGCTGCCGGGGCGTCAGCACCTGGTGCGGCAAAAGCGGGTGCGGGTGCGGGCGGCACGCCGACCGGCGCTGCCGGAGCTCCGGGCGCGGGTTCGGGCGCGGGTTCGGGCGCGGGCGCGCCTTCGGGCACGGGCGCGTTTTCGGGCGCAGACAGGGAACTCCCCCGGGAGAGGCAGCCGGATTGCCGCGCGCGGGCTCCGGACGGGCACCCCGTTCGCCGCCGTCCGAGCCTCTGACCACGCGTGACACGGAATTGTGGGAGCGGCGAGCCGGCCGACAATGGAGTTCCCGGAGACATTCCGCCGAGGTCCGCCCATGTCCGACACGTCGTGATCGAACCGCAACGAGCGGCAGTTCTGCCGGTGTCAGTCCTCGCCGGATTCCTGCTTCGCCGCCGTCCCCGGTGCGGCGGCCTGCGGCCCGTCCGCCGGGGTCCGATCCACCGGGGCCTGACCCGTCGGGGTCTGATCCGGCGTCGGCTGCGCGGCCGTCTCCTCCGCGGCCGGGGCACCGGCCTGGCCCGGGACGTACGCGGCGGGCCCGCCGGACAGTCCGGCGGCCTCGGCGAGCGTGACGTCCAGACTCTCGCGGCGGATCCGGCGGTCGATGTACAGGAGGCCGTTGGTGAGCGGTGTCAGCGGCACGGTGAGTGCGGTGGCGAGCACGACGCCCGTCACCGTGCAGAAGGCGAAGGTCACCAGCGCGCCCACGCCGGGCGCGGCACTCTGCGCGTACGGGTCGGCCGCCGCCGCGTTCCCCGTCGAGGCGAACAGCACGAACATTCCGACCACCATGCACGGCACCGCGACGATCTGGGCGGCGAACGAGCCGACCAGTCCGACGATGTACGGGATGCCCAGGCTGCGCCACCAGTTGCCCTCGTTCAGCCGCCAGGCGCGGCGGAGCGCGGCAACCGGTCGGGCGTTCTCCAGCACCAGGACCGGCACCTCCAGCACCAGGCGCACCTGCACGTAGACCGCGGCCGCCCAGCCCGGCACGAAGAACAGCACGCCCAGGACGAGTCCCGTCTCGGAGCCGAAGAGCAGCCCGGCCAGCAGCGGCAGCAGGAAGGAGACCACCAGGATCCCGCCGGCGAGCAGGCCGGTGAGCACCTGCGTCGCCACCACGCGCCACAGCATCGGCCGCGCCTCGGCCCAGACGGCCCGGGTGGCGATCCTGCGGCCGATCACCGCGTACCGCAGCACCACCGTGGCGGTCGCCGAGGACACCGCGTAGAGCGCGGTCAGCACCACCATGAGGAGCAGAACGGCGCCGGCGACGGTCACCGTGACGGCGACCGCGTCCGCCGTGGAGGGCAGTTCCTCGTTGCGGACGGCCTGCCACGGCCCGTCCAGCGCGGCGGCGGCGACGACGGCGAACGCGCCGAAGGCCGCCACGGCGCCCAGGGCCGTCCACAGCACCGGCACGAGCAACTGGGCCGGGTAGCGCTGCACGGTCGTGAAGACGCCCGAGATGATCTCGCCGACGCCCAGTGGCCGCAACGGCACCACTCCGGGCTTCGGCGCCTCCACGGCGTACCCCCAGGGCACCCCGCCCGGCCCGCCGGGCCCGTGGTGCGGCCCCCGCCAGTCCCCGCTGCTGCTCATCGTCGGTCCTCTCCCCTCGACCCGCCGCGGCCGCGGCGCGAGACCGAAGCGTAGAAGGCGCCCCCGACGCCCGCCGCCAGGGGGTCGGGGACGAAGCAAGGGGCGCGGAGCCCCCCGCCGGCCACACCGCCCGGCTGTGCTCGGCCGCGTCGGCCCCGGCCGGGGCAGCGCTTTCCAACCGAACGCTCCCTGGATACGATCGCCGCCCGTTGTCACAGTCCGTGTCGGCGGTCCGACCATGTCCTGTCCGGCGAGGAAGCTCCAGCATGCGCACTGCGCCCCGGCCGGCCGACGGTCCTGCGCTCCTGCCGCCCGGCGGCATCGGGTTCCTGGCACGCGGTCTGCTGGCCCTGGCGCTGCTCGCCGGCTTCTACCTGCTGGCCCTCGGTATCGTCGGCGGTCTGCTCGCCGTCGATGTCCTGCTCGCGGTGAACTCGGCGCACCCGTTCGGCCTGGGCGGGCTGAAGGTGTACGCGGTGAGCGCAGTCCTCGCGTACCCGGTACTGCGCACGGTCTTCCTCACGCACCGTCACAAGCCCGCCCCGGAGCCGTTGCCGGGGCTGTCCGTCGGCCCGGCGGAGCAGCCGGTCCTGTGGGAGCGCGTGCGGCAGCTGGCGGATGAGTACGGCACCCGCGCGCCGGACGAGCTGCGGCTCGTCGCCGAGGCCAACGCTCAGGTCTGCGAGGACGTCCGGCTGCTGGGGCTGTTGCCCGGGCGCCGGCGGATGGAGCTCGGGATCCCGCTGCTGATCGGTTTCAACCAGGCGGAACTCGACGCGGTGATCGCCCACGAACTGGGTCACTTCGGCAACAAGGACACCCGGATCGGTGGGCTGACGCATTCGGGCCGGCGAGCGGTCGCGCACACCGTCCACGCCCTGCACGAGCGTGCCGCCCGGAACCGGGCCGCGCATGCCGCCGAGCTCGCGGCGTCGGCGGCGGTACGGCGTGCCAAGGGCAGGCGGACGCGGACACCTCAGGCGTCCGGAGGTGTCGACCAGGTGCTCGCGCGGATCTTCGCGGCGTACGCCGGGCTGTACCTCACCGTCTCGGCCGCGGTGAGCCGCCGGCAGGAGATCGCCGCCGACCTCGCCGCGGTCCGGCTCGTCGGCCGGGACGCGACGGCTTCGGCACTGCGCAGGCTCCCGGTGATCGACACGGCGCTGGAGTACCACCTGCACCGGTACGCGATGGTCGGCTGGGAGGACGGCCTGCTGCCACTGCCCGGGCAGGTCTACGGCGGTCTGGCCCACCTGCTGGCCGAACCGGGCCGCCGGGAGGAGCTGGGCCGGCTGGAGCCGGAGGCGGCCGACGCCGAGCACGACCCGTACGACTCGCACCCGCCGCTCCCGGCCCGGATCGCCGCCGTCGAGTCGCTGCCGCCGGACGGACGGGCTACGACCGGCTCCGGACCTGCCCTGGCCCTGCTGTCCGCTCCGGAGCGGACCGTCGCGGAGGTCGAGGCTGTCACCCTGCCACCGGAGTCCGCCGGAATGACCCGGCTGGACTGGCCCGAGCTGGCCCGGCGGACCGGCCGGGCCCGGCACGCCGCGGGCGTGGACGCCCTGCGGCAGGCCGTCGGCCGGGACCTGCCGGCCGCCGCACTGCTGGCCGAGGTGATGACCGGTCACCTCCGGGAGATCGCCGACCGGTTGCCGAAGAGTCCGCAGGCCCGGGCCGCGACCGGCCGGGCCGCCCGCGAGTTCACCCGGCCGGTGCTTCGGAGCGCACTGTCCGACCTGGTCCTGATCGTGCTGGCCGACGCCGGGACGGCCGACTGGGACGTCTCGTGGGCGGAGCCGGTGCGGCTGCGCCTGCCCGATGCCGTGGCCCGGGGGCTGCCGGCCGCGCTCGACGCCGCGGTCGCGGACGTCCCGGACCGGCAGCCACTGCGCACCCTGCTGGCGGATGCCGGCCTTCCCCTCCCTCCGGCCCCCTGCTGATCCCCCGCTTCGTCCCCCGTCATGAGAAATCGAGCTCACCATGGACGTACTCACCGCCCTCGGCGGCGGCACCGGCGTGATGGTCGTCGCCGCCGTGTCCGCCTACCGCAAGTCCCGCCGGGCCCAGCGGGTCGCTGCGGCCGCGCCCGCCCCGGCCGGTGGCGGACGGGCGATCGACCCCACCGCCTACGGGATGGCTCCCGGGGACCGGATCGACACCACCAAGGCCTCCTCGGACCCCGAGGGCGAGGCCGCGCGGGCGGCTGCGCTGGCGGGCGACTGGCGGACGCCCGCCGCCTACCTCGAAGCGGCCGGCTCCGACTGGGACCTGCGGTGGCGCCGGCTCGGCTACCTCGCCGAGGCGGCGGCCGAGGACGACGCGTTCGTCAAGGCGTGGCAGGCCGCTCGTCCGGACGACCCGAGCGCCGCCCTGGTGCACGCGGACGGCATGGTCATGCTGGCCGGGAAGCTGCGTGGCGCGCTGGGCGCCCAGCACACCACGCACGAGCAGTTCGACGCCTTCCACCGGGTGCTCGCCGACTCGGAGGCCGCCTGTCTCCGGGCCGCCGAGCTCGCCCCGGAGGATCCGAGCCCGTACATCGCCCGGATCACGATCGCGAGGGGTCTGGGCTGGTCGCACGAGCGGTTCCGGACCCTGTGGGCCGAGGTCGTGTCCCGGGCGCCGCACCACTTCGGCGCGCACCGGGCCGCGCTGCAGTACTGCTGCGCGAAGTGGCAGGGCTCCCACGAGCTGATGCACGAGTTCGCCCGGCAGGCAGCCGCGTCGGCGCCGCCCGGCGACCTGCTGGCAGCGCTGCCGCTGTTCGCCGTCTTCGAGCAGGAGTACCGGGACGGGAACGAGGACATCTACCGGCTGCCTGCCACCGCGGCCGCGGTGGATGCGGCGTGGCGCGTGGTGGCTGCGGCGCCTGCCGGACACCACCGGCTGCCGGAGGTCCGGCACATCCTGGCGAACGCCCTGGAGTGCAGCGGCCGGTACGCCGAGGCCGTGGAGCAGTTCCAGTTGATCGGCCCGTTCTGCGGGGCGGTCCCGTGGACCTACTACGGCAGCCCGCTCAAGGCGTTCGGCGGGTCCCGCGCCACTGCCGTGGCGGGCTGGGAGGACGCCGGGCGGCCTGCGGTGCCGCAGGTCTGAGACGGGTGGCGACGGGCGCCGCCGGCCGCTCCACGCGGACCGGCGGCGCGGACCGCGGGGAGCGCCCCGGCCCCGTCGGCGGCCGGTTCCTCACCGGTCCAGCTGGGCGAGGCCCTCGGTGGCGATCTCCTCGAAGACGGCGAGGTCGTTCTCGAAGATCGAGTCCGGCACCGGCCAGTGGACCACCAGCTCCGTGATTCCCAGCTCCCGGTACGTGCCGGCCCAGTCGACGAAGGCGTCCACCGACTGCAGCGGCTTCTCCGCGGTCGAGCCCTGCAGCAGCACCTTCTCCAGCTCGCCCACGTCCCGGCCCGTCGTCGCGCAGGCCGCGGTCAGCTTCTCGATCTGCCGCGCGATCACCGCGGGAGCCTGCTCGACCGGCACCTCCGCCGGGCCCTTCGGGTCGCCGTAGGTCACCCAGCCCTGCCCGTACTCCGCCGCCAGCCGCAGCCCGCGCGGCCCGGTCGCCGCCACGTAGAACGGCAGCCGCGGTGTCTGGACGCAGCCCGGGATGTTCCGCGCCTCGATCGCCGAGTAGTAGGTGCCCTCGCTCGTCGTGGCATCGTTGCGGAGCAGGCCGTCCAGCAGCGGCAGGAACTCGCCGAAGCGGTCCGCCCGTTCCTTCGGCGACCACGCCTCCTGCCCCATCGCCGTGGCGTCGAAGCCCGTCCCGCCGGCCCCGATCCCCAGCGTCACCCTCCCGCCGGACACGTCGTCCAGCGTGATCAGCTCCTTCGCCAGGGTCACCGGGTGGCGGAAGTTCGGCGACGTCACGAGCGTCCCCAGCCGGAGCCGCTCGGTGGCCGTCGCCGCCGCGGTCAGCGTCGGGACGGAACCGAACCACGGTTCCTCGCGGAAGGTCCGCCACGACAGGTGGTCGTACGTGTAGGCGGCGTGGAAGCCGAGTTCTTCGGCCCGTCGCCAGATCTTCTGTCCCTCGGCCCACCGGTGGACGGGGAGGATCACCGTGCTCAGTCGCATGCCGTCGACCCTAGTCGGACCGCGCCCCGAGCAGCGGCTTCCCGCCGCCCCGCGACGATCGCGAACCGTGACCCTCCGGTGCGATCTGATGATGATTTAGTTGTTCTCCGTGACACATCCATTCATACGAAAGACCACCGCTGTCTGCGGCCTCGCCTCCGTCCTCCTGCTCTCCGCGTGTGCCGGGTCCGGTTCGGGCGGCGCCACCGCGCCCTCGTCCGCGGCCGCCGCGCCGTCCGCCACGGGGGCGGCCGGCTCGAGTGCGCCCGCGGTGCGGGAGGCGCCCGACGCGCCCGCGCTCGCCGCCTCGGTGGCGTTGAAGCCGCAGGAGTGGGCGGCCGGGTTCGTTCCCGGCGAGCCGTACGAGGTGGCCGCCCTGGCCGAGCGGATGGTCGACACCTCCTGCGAGTACGTGCCGAGCTCCGAGGGCACCGGCCGGATCGGCACGATGACGCGGGCGGTACGCCGTCCGGCCGCCGGCGCGGCCACCGCGGTGACCGGCCGCTCGTCCGCCGACGTGTACGTACGGGCCGAGGACGCGCACGAGGCGGTCTCCGCCCTGCGGACCGACGCCCGCCGGTGCCAGCAGGTGGTCGACGGGCGGTACGGCCGGAAGTACCGGGCCACCCGCGAGGTCGCACCGCCGCGGACCACCGCCGCCGACGAGGTCTACGCCGAGGAGGGGCAGGCCTCCGCGCTGGACGGCACGGCGGGCGAGTTCCCGTTCGTCCGGGTCGCGGCCCGCAAGGGCGCGACGGTGGTCGGCGTGTTCGTCGAGGTGGAGCAGGCACAGGGCCTGACGGCCGCCCGCGAGCAGTCCCGCACGGTGCTGGCCGCCCTGCTGGCGAAGGTGCCGCCGCAGTAGTCCCCGGCGGCGGGCGGCACGCACCGCCGCGCCGCCGCCGTGCGCGGCCCGATCCCGGTGCCCGGGAGGGTCCGGCGACGCCCCCTCCAGGGACCGCCCCCTCCCGGGGCCGCCGCACGGTACGCGAAGATGGACCGGTGACCCCCACCACCCCTCGCCCCCGCCTGATCGCCACCGACCTGGACGGCACGCTGCTGTGCAGCGGCGGCACCGTCTCCGACCGGACGGCGGCGGCACTGGCCGCAGCCGAGCGGGCCGGGCTCCAGGTGGTCTTCGTGACCGGCCGGCCGCCGCGCTGGATGGCTCAGCTCAGCGGCCACATCGGCGGCCACGGGGTGGCCATCTGCTCCAACGGCGGCGCGGTCGTCGACGTCCGGCGGGGCGAACTGCTGGAGACCTTCCCGCTCGACGCGGAGGAGGCCCTGGCGGTGGTCCGCGCGCTGCGCGAGCGGCTGCCCGGCACGGCCTTCGCCTTCGAGTTCCCCGGCGGCTTCGCGCGGGAGCCCGAGTACACCCTGGTGATGTGGGAGTCGGACAAGGAGCACCCGGTCGCGGACGCCGAGAAGCTGATCGCCGACGGCCGCGTCGCCGGTCTCTTCAAGCTGCTCGCCAAGCACCCCGACCTCGACCCGGACACCTTCCTCCGCCGGGCCCGCGAGGCCGCCGGGCACCTCGCCGAGATCACCCGGTCCAGCCCGGTCAGCCTGCTGGAGATCAGCGCCGCCGGCGTGACCAAGGCCAGCACCCTGGCCCGGTGGTGCCGGGAACAGGACATCGACCGCTCCGAGGTGGTCGCCTTCGGAGACATGCCGAACGACCTGGAGATGCTCGCCTGGGCCGGCGCCTCGTACGCCGTCGCGAACGCCCATCCGGACGTGCTCGCCGCCGTGGCCCAGCACACCGTGAGCAACGAGGACGACGGCGTGGCGGCCGTCATCGAGACACTCTTCTGAGCCCCGGGTCCGACCCCCCGGACGGGACGGCGACGCGGACGCGGACGGTCAGAGCCTGGCCGTCCAGCGGACCCGGGTGCCGCGACCGCGCGGGCCGGGCTCGTGCCAGGCGTCGCCGCCCAGCGCCTCCGCACGCCGGGTGAGGTTGCGCAGCCCGCTGCGGCGACCGCCCACGGGGATCCCGACGCCGTCGTCGGTCACGGTCAGCAGCACCCCGGGCCGCCCACTCTCCAGCGCCTCGGGATCGCCGGCGAGCGGCCGCCCCTCGTCGTCCAGATGCACCGTCGCGTCGACCTCGACCGCCACCCGGGAGGCCCGCGCGTGCCGGGCCGTGTTCGACAGCATCTCCCGCAGCGCGGCCAGCAGCTGACGGCCCGTACCGGCCCCCACCAGGCTCTCCACCGGACCGGTGAACCCGACCGACGGCTTGAACCCGAGCGCCGCCGCGGCCTGGCTGGCCTCCCGCAGCACCCGGGTGCGCAGGGTGTCCGGCTCGTTCCCGGTGTCGTGCTGCAGGGCGTAGATCGTGGTGCGGACCTCCTGGATCGTCGCGTCCAGCTCGTCCACCGCCTTGCCGATGCCCTCCCTCACCTCCGGGACGACCGCCCTGCGGGCAGCCCCCTCCAGCATCATCCCGGTGGCGAACAGCCGCTGGATCACCAGGTCGTGCAGGTCGCGGGCGATCCGGTCGCGGTCCTGGAACACCGCCAGCCGCTGCTGGTCCCGCTGGCCCTCGGCGAGCCGAAGCGCCAGCGCCGCCTGCGAGGCGAAGGTCTGCGCGAGCTGCTTCTCGCCGCCCGTGAACGGTGCCGCCCCCCTCGTCCGCCACACCACCAGCCCGCCGAGCACCCGGCCCGAGGACACCATCGGCACCGCCATCGCCGGACCGAACCGGCGGGCCAGCCGGAGCACGACGGCCGGATCGGTGGACATGTCGTCGAAGTAGACGCTCTCCCCCGCCAGCAGCCGCCCCGCGAACCCGCCCTGCGGCATCAGCTCGCCCCGGACGAACTCGGCGGCCTCGCCCGAGGCGTGCGCCACCCGCAGCCTGCCGTCCGAGGTCGGCAGCAGGATCATCCCCAGGGCGCCGGCCGCCAGCTCCCGGACCTGCTCCGCGGCGACCGTCAGCGCGACCTCGGCCTCGTCCGTCGAGAGCAGGGCCGTGGTCACCGCCGCCGCACCGGCGATCCACCGCTCGCGGCGGCGCCCAGCCTCGTACAGCCGGGCGTTCTCGATCGCCACGCCGGCGGCCGTCGCCAGCGCCTGGACGACCTGCTCGTCCTCCGGGGTGAAGCCGCCGCCACCCAGCTTCTCCGTGAGGTACAGGTTCCCGAACACCTTGCCGCGGACCCGGATCGGCACACCCAGGAACGAGGTCATCTGCGGGTGGTGCGGCGGGAATCCGGACGAGCGCGGATCCTGTCGCAGATCGGCCAGGCGCAGCGACTCGGGGTGGTCGATCAGCACCCCGAGGATGCCGCGGCCGGAGGGGAGTTCGCCGATCCCGGCCGCCGTCTCGTCGTCGATGCCGACGTGGATGAAGTCGGAGAGCCCGCCCTGCGGGGAGACCACGCCCAGGGCGGCGTACTCGGCGTCGACCAGCTCGGCCGCGCCGGCGGCGATCCGCTGCAGCGTCACGTGCAGGTCCAGACCCGCACCGACCGAGACCACGGCCTCCAGCAGGCGCTGCATCCGGTCGGTGACCGCGGCGGCCGACTGCAGGCGCTCCGACACCTCGCTGACCAGGGTGTCCAGGCCCAGCGACGAGATCTCCGAGGCCCGACCCCGGCCCCGGTCGGCAGGCGACTCCATGCAGCCGAGCGTATGCCGCACCAAGCCACCCCGCAGGGAGGGCACCGCCAGGGGAGTTGGGAACGGCGGAGGTCAACCCCAGGGGCGCTGGGGGTGTCCCTGCAGTCCGCGGCGTCCCTGCTGTGGCTGCCCCAGTCCCGTAGGTATGCCCCGCCCCGGACTGCGCAGTTCCGCCCCCGGGGGGTGATCCCCGCAGTCCCCCGCGCCCCTGACCGGCTACCCCTGTGCCACCGGGGTGACTTCGTGGTGGGCGAGGGTGGCGAGGTGGGAGCCGGGGCGGGTGATGAGGTCGGACCAGCGGCCGCGTTCGGCGATGCGGCCGTGGTCGAGGACGAGGACCTCGTCGACGGTGGTGTCGTCGAGGCCGGCGAGGCGGTGGGTGATGAGGAGGGTGGTGCGGCCGGCGGTGGCCGCGAGGAGGTCCGCGGTGAGGGCGTCGGCGGTGGGCAGGTCGAGGTGCTCGGCGGGCTCGTCGAGGATCAGGACGGGGAAGTCCGCGAGCAGGGCGCGGGCGAGGGCGAGCCGCTGGCGCTGGCCGCCGGAGAGGCGGGCGCCGTGTTCGCCGACCATGGTGTCGAGCCCGTCGGGGAGGGTGTCGACCCAGGGCAGCAGGCGGGCGGCGGCGAGCGCCTCACGGAGGGCGTCCTCGTCGGCGTCCGGCCGGGCGAGCCGCAGGTTCTCCCGCAGGGAGCTGTCGAAGACGTGGGCGTCCTGCGCGCAGAGGCCGATCACCCGGCGGACGTCCTCGCCGGTGAGGTTGCGGGTGTCGACGGTGTCCGGTCCGAGGGTGATGCTGCCGGAGGTCTGGTCGAGGAACCGCAGGAGGACGTGGGCGAGGGTGGTCTTGCCGGAGCCGGAGGCGCCGACGACGGCGATCCGGCGGCCGGGGGCGAGGTCGAGGTCGACGTCGTGCAGGGCGTCGGTGTGCTGTCCGGGCCAGCGGGCGGTGAGGCCGCGGACGGCGACCGGCAAGGGGTCGGCGGGCAGCGGGCGGGGTTCGGCGGGTTCCGTGACGGGTTCGGGGGCGGTGAGGACCTCGTCGAGGCGGGCCCGGGCGGTGCGGCTGCGCTCGCGGAAGCGGACGGCGGTGGGCATCCCGGCGACGGCCTCGAACGCGGCGAGCGGGGTGAGCACGACGACGGCGAGGCAGACCCCGGACAGGGCGCCGGTGCTGACGCCGTGCACGCCGACGGCGGCGGCGAGGACGACGGTGAGTCCGGTGACGAGGGTGGTGAGTCCGGCGCCGAGGGCGGTGCCGGCGGCGGAGCGGGCGGCGAGGGCGGTGAGCCGGTCGTCGGCGTCGCGGGCGGCGGCGAGGCGGCGGGGGAGGGCGCCGGCGACGGTGAGTTCGGCGGTGCCGGTGAGGGTGTCGACGACGGCGGTGGTGAGGGCGCCGCGCGCGGCGGCCTGGCGGCGTTCGGCGCGGCCGGAGATCCTGGTGGCGAGCGCGGGGACGGCGGCGCCGGCCAGCAGCAGGCCGAGGGCGAGGACGGCCCCGGCGGCGGGCAGCAGCAGGCCGAGGGCGGCGGCGGAGCCGGCGGAGACGAGCACGGCGACGGCCGCGGGCAGCCGCCAGCGCAGGTGGTGGTCCTGGACGGCGTCGACGTCGGCGACCAGGCGGGCGAGCAGGTCGCCGCGGCGGTAGGCGGGCAGGCCGGCGGGGGCGAGCCGTTCGAGGCGGCGGTAGACGGCGACCCGGACCCCGGCCAGGGCCTTGAGGACGGCGTCGTGGGAGACCAGCCGCTCGGCGTAGCGGAAGACGGACCGGCCGATGCCGAAGGCGCGGACGGAGGTGACGGCCACCATCAGGTACAGCACCGGCGGCATCTGGGAGGCGCGGGAGATCAGCCAGCCCGAGGTGCCGAGGAGGGCGACCGCACAGCCGAGGGCGAGGGTGCCGAGCAGGACGGCGCCGGCGAGCCGGGGGCGGGTCGGCGGGTGGGGCTCGGGCCCGTCCTCGGTGGCGGGCCGGACCTGCACGGGCCGGACGGTGGCCGGGCGGGCGGGCAGCGGTTCGGCCGCGGTGTCGGCGGTCGGGCCGGGCAGGTGGTGGACGTGGTCGGCGGCGGCCAGCAGGGCGGGCCGGTGGGCGACCAGCAGGACGGTGCGGGTGCCGTGCAGGGCCCGGACGGCGTCGACGACGGCGGCCTCGGTGGTGTTGTCGAGGTGGGCGGTGGGTTCGTCGAGCACCAGCAGCGGCCGGTCGGTGAGCAGGGCGCGGGCGAGCGCGAGGCGCTGCCGCTGGCCGGCGGAGAGGCCCGCGCCGCCTTCGCCGAGCACCGTGTCGGGGTCGGCGAAGTCGAGGGCGTGGGCGGCGGCGAGCACGGCACGGACCTGGCTGTCGGTGGCCTCGGGGCGGGCGAGCCGGACGTTCTCGGCGACGGTTCCGGCGAACAGGTGGGGGTGCTGGGGTACCCAGGCGATCTGCCGGCGCCACTCCTGCGGGTCCAGGTCGGCGAGGTCGTGGCCGCCGACCCGGACGGTGCCGGCGTCGGGCCGGACGAATCCGAGCAGGGCGGCGATCAGGGTGGACTTGCCGGCGCCGCTGGGCCCGGTGAGGGCGGTGGTGGTGCCGGGTTCCAGGGTGAGGGTGGCGCCGTCCAGGGCGGGGGTGCTGCGGCCGGGGCGCAGCACGGTGACCCCGTCGAGTTCGACCGGGGTGGTGGCGAGCGGCGGGACGGGCCGGGTGCCGGCGGCGGGCAGCGGGGTCTCCAGCAGGTCGAAGACCTGTCCGGCGGCGCTGAGCCCTTCGGCGCTGGCGTGGTAGAGCGCGCCGACCTGGCGGATCGGCAGGTGGACCTCGGGGGCGAGGACGAGGACGAGGAGCCCGGTCTCCAGGTCGAGGGTGCCGTCGACCAGCCGGAAGCCGACGGAGACGGCGACCAGGGCGACGGAGAGGGTGGAGAGGAGTTCCAGGGCGAAGGAGGAGACGAAGGCGATCCGCAGGGTGCGCAGGGTGGCGCGGCGGTGCTCGTCGGTGATCCGGGCGATGGTGCGGGCCTGGGCCCGGGCCCGGCCGAAGACCTTGAGGGTGGGCAGGCCGGCGACCACGTCGAGGAAGTGGTGGGAGAGCCGGGCGAGCTGCTGCCACTGGCGGTCGGTGCGGGCCTGGGTGGCGAGGCCGATCAGCACCATGAAGAGCGGGATGAGCGGCAGGGTGACGGCGATGATCGCGGCGGAGACCCAGTCGGCGCCGAGGATCCGGGCGAGGACGACGGCGGGGACGACGACGGCGAGGGCGAGCTGCGGCAGGTAGCGGGCGAAGTAGTCGTCGAGGGCGTCGATCCCGCGGGTGGCGAGGGCGGTGAGTTCGCCGGTGCGGCGGCCGTCGAGGGCGTCGGGGCCGAGTGCGGTGGCGTGGTCGAGCAGCCGGCCGCGCAGGGTGGACTTGACCCGGGCGACCGAGCGGTGGGCGGTGAGTTCGGTGAGCCAGGCGACGGCGGCCCGCCCGGCCGCGGTGGCGGCCAGGGCGAGCAGCGGTCCGGTGAGGTCGTACCGGTGCTGCTGGAAGGCACGGACGACGATCTCGGCGATCAGGCCGGCCTGGAGGACGACCAGGACGGCCCCGGCTCCGCCGAGCAGGACGGAGCCGGCGAGGAAGGCGCGCGTGGCGGCGGCGTACCGCAGCAGCCGGGGGTCGACGGGCTTCATCGGTGCTGTACCGGCGCGGGGATGTGCTGGACGCCGATCCGCCGGCGGAACACCCAGTACGTCCAGCCCTGGTAGAGCAGCACGAGCGGGGTGAAGACCAGGGCGACGACGGTCATCACCTTGAGGGTGTAGGCCGAGGAGGCGGCGTTCTCGACGGTGAGGCTGAACGCCGGGTTCAGGGTGGAGGGCATGACGTCGGGGAAGAGTGCGAGGAAGAGCATCGCGGTGGCGGCGGCCACGGTGGCCCCGGAGAGGGCGAACGCCCAGCCCTCACGGCCGACCTGGTTGGCCGCCAGGGCGCCGAGCAGGGCGAGGACGGCGACGACCAGGGCGGCGAGGCTCCAGCCGTCGCCGGAGTCGACCTGGGTCCAGATCAGGAAGGCGGCGGCGAGGACGGCGGTGGCGAGCCCGAGCCGCAGGGCCTGGGCCCGGGAGCGTTCGCGGATCTCCCCGACGGTCTTGAGCGCGGTGAACACGGCGCCGTGGAAGGTGAAGAGCACCAGGGTGGTGAGCCCGCCGAGGATCGCGTAGGGGTTCAGCAGGTCCCAGAAGGTGCCGGCGTAGTTCTTCTGCGCGTCGATGTCGACGCCGTGGACGAT
This sequence comes from Kitasatospora sp. DSM 101779, assembly GCF_025655475.1. GTDB lineage: Bacteria > Actinomycetota > Actinomycetes > Streptomycetales > Streptomycetaceae > Kitasatospora. Next base: position 4,059,368 of record NZ_JAHTIK010000001.1, read on the forward strand.
GTTGGCGAAGGCGACGCCCCAGAGGAAGGCGGGGATCAGGGAGGTCCAGAAGATGGCCAGCTCCCAGTTGCGCTGCCAGTTCTGCTCGGTGCGCTTGGCCCGGTACTCGAAGGCGACGCCGCGGACGATCAGGCAGACCAGGATGACCAGCAGCGGGATGTAGAAGCCGCTGAACAGGGTGGCGTACCAGTCGGGGAAGGCCGCGAAGGTGGCGCCGCCTGCGGTCAGCAGCCAGACCTCGTTGCCGTCCCAGACCGGGCCGATGGTGTTGATCAGGACGCGCCGCTCGTTGGTGTTGCGGGCGAGGGTGCGGGTGAGGATGCCGACGCCGAAGTCGAAGCCCTCGAGGAAGAAGTAGCCCGTCCACAGGACGGCGATGAGGATGAACCAGAGGTCGTGGAGGTGCATGCCGTTTCCGTCCTCAGTAGGCGAAGGCGAGGGGCTTGTCGGCGTCGTCGCCGTCGGACGGGCCGCGCAGCACCGGGTCCTTCGCGGGCGGCCGCTCCGAGGTGTCGGGGCCGGGCTTGGCGTATTTGACCAGGAGTCCGACCTCGACGACGGCGAGGATCGCGTAGAGCGCGGTGAGGGTGATCAGCGATCCGGTCTGCAGTCCGACGCCGACGCTGGGGGAGGAGGCGTTGGCGGTCTTCATCAGGCCGAAGACGACCCAGGGCTGGCGGCCCATCTCGGTGAAAATCCAGCCGAAGCTGTTGGCGATCAGCGGGAAGCCCATGGTGAGGATGCCGATCCGCCAGCTCCACTGGGTGAAGAAGGTGTTCATCTCGCGGTGCTTGGTGAGCATCAGGCGGGGCGGTTCCTCCTCGCCGGTGCGGTACTCCTCGGCGAGCCAGAACTTCCGCCGGGTGGTCCACAGGCCGATCAGCGCGGCGACGAAGGACGTCATACCGAAGCCGATCATGAGGCGGAAGCCCCAGTAGGTGACGAAGATGCTCGGGATGTAGTCCTGCGGCTGCCCGCCGTACTCGGCGGCCTCCGCGGCGGCGGTGTCGTTGATGCCGGGGACGGAGCTGGAGAAGTCGCTGTGGGCGAGGAAGGACAGTATTCCGGGGATCTCCAGCTCGACCGAGTTGTGGCCGCGGGAGACGTCGCCGACCGCGAAGATCGAGAACGGGGCGGGCGACTGGGTGTCCCAGAGCGCCTCGGCGGCGGCCATCTTCATCGGCTGCTGCTCGAACATGACCTTGGCCAGGGTGTCGCCGCTGACGGCGGTGCCGAGGCCGGCGACCACGGCCATGGCGAGGCCCACCCGGAGCGAGGTGCGCATCGCGGCGGTCTTCCGGCCGTCGGTCTCCTTGCCGCGCTTGGCCCGCCACAGGTGGTACGAGGCGATGCCGACCACGAAGGCGGCGCCGGTGAGGAAGGCGGCGGTGAGGGTGTGGAAGGCCTGGACGAGGGTGGTGTTCTGGAACAGTACCCGGGCGATGTCGGTGAGTTGCGCCTTGTGGGTGGCCGCGTCGACCTTGTAGCCCACCGGGTGCTGCATCCAGGAGTTGGCGGCCAGGATGAAGTACGCGGACAGCACGGTGCCGATCGCGACCATCCAGATGCAGGCGCAGTGGATCTTCTTCGGCAGCCGGTCCCAGCCGAAGATCCACAGGCCGATGAAGGTGGACTCGAAGAAGAAGGCGATCAGCGCCTCCATCGCGAGCGGGGCGCCGAACACGTCGCCGACGAAGCGCGAGTAGTCGGACCAGTTCATGCCGAACTGGAACTCCTGCACGATGCCGGTGACCACGCCCATCGCGATGTTGATCAGGAAGAGCTTGCCCCAGAACTTGGTGGCGTGGAAGTACTTCTCCTTGCCCGTCCTGACCCAGGCCGTCTCCAGACCGGCGACGGTCGCGGCCAGGCTGATCGTCAGCGGGACGAACAGGAAGTGGTAGACGGTGGTGATGCCGAACTGCCATCTGGCGACCGTCTCGTGCGCGACTGCCAGGTCCACAGCGCTCTCCTTGAATCCGCCATCATCCGGACAAACGGGTGTCTAGCACGCATCCACGACGAAGCGTGCCAAGCTTGTCCGCTTGTGAAAGTGAACACGTTCACAAGCGAAGTATGCACCACCCCTACATCGGCAGATGAGGCGGGGGTGTGTTCGTGCGTCCATCGGATGATCCGACGTGATCCACGGCGGTCACAAGCGGCGTCCGGGCACGTCGGTTCGACGACCTGGCACTTGACAGGACGGGCCGGCGTACGACCGGCTCAGAGCTGGCGCGGCAGCAGCATCCGGAAGGCGGCGCCGTCGCCCGGCGCGGTGTCCAGGGTCAGGGTGCCGCCGTGCGCATTCACCAGGGCCGAGGCGATGGCCAGGCCGAGGCCCGCTCCCCCGCCATCCCGACGGCTGCGCGAGGCGTCCACCCGGTAGAACCGTTCGAAGACCAGGGCGGCCTGGTCGCCCGTCATGCCCGGCCCCCGGTCGGCGACCTCCAGCAGGCAGCGGCCGTCCACCGACCCGACGCCGATCCGCACCGCGGTGCCCGGCGGGGTGTGCTTCACCGCGTTGCCGACCAGGTTGGTGACCACCTGGCGCAGCCGCGCCTCGTCGCCCATGACCGGCGCGGCCTGCGGGGCCCCGGCGCCGGCAGGGCCGGTGAGCGAGACCGGCCGGCCCGGGTCCAGCGCGGTCAGGTCGTGCAGCGCGTCCGCGGCCAGCGTGCGCAGGTCCATCGGCGCGAGGTCGAGCGGGCGCTCCTCGTCGAGCCGGGCCAGCATCAGCAGGTCCTCGACCAGGCCGCCCATCCGGACGGCCTCGGCCTCGATCCGGTCCATCGCCCGGTCGGTGTCCGGCAGCGCGCCCATCCGGTGCAGCTCGGCGAAGCCGCGGATGCCCGCCAGCGGGGTGCGCAGCTCGTGCGAGGCGTCGGCGACGAAGCGCCGCATCCGGGCCTCGGACTCCGCCCGGGCCGCGAAGGCCGCCTCGATCTGGGCCAGCATCCCGTTCAGCGCGGCGGACAGCCGGCCGACCTCGGTGCCCGGCGCCAGCTCGGGCATCCGGTGCGAGAGCTCGCCGGAGGCGATCCGGGCGGCGCCCTCCTCGATCCGGCGCAGCGGGCCGAGTCCGGCCCGGACGGCGAACAGGCCGAGCACGGCGATCAGCAGCAGCACCGCGCCGCCGATCGCCAGGAAGGCGGTGCGCAACCGGTTGACGGTGCCACGGACGTCGTCCAGGGAGACCGCCACCAGCACGTAGGCGGGGAGCTGGGTGCCCTGCCCGGTCGCGGCGGCGCCGGGGTTGCCGGTCGGCATGCCGACCGCGGCACCCGGGTCGACCGGCAGCACCAGGACGCGCCACTCGCCGGCGTCGCGCTCGGCGGGGACGTCGAAGGCGGTGCTCCTGTGTGCCGCCAGGGTGCCGCCGGTGAGGCCGCCGAGGTACGGGGCGCCGTCGGAGTCGCTGACCGGCTGGCGCAGCACCATCTCCACCGCGCCGTCCGCGGCCAGGTACTGGACGACGTACTGGCTGGGCAGGAACTGGTTGATCCGGCGCCCGGTGCCGCCCCCGCTGCCGTCGGCCTGGCCGTTGCCCGCCCCGGCCCGCTGGCCGGTGCCGCTCTGACCCGCACCCTGCCCAGTGCCCTGGCCGCCCCCTTGGCCGGGCATCCGGCCGGGCACACGGCGGGAGAGCGGTTCGCCGAAGCGCTGCAACTGCTGGTCGGTGCGCTCGATCAGCTGCGACTCTACGGTGGCGATGACCAGGGTGTCGCTGACCACCAGGCCGGTGGTGACCAGCAGCAGGGCCAGCACCAGCAGCCGGACGCGCAGGGAGAGCCGGGCGAGCACCGGTCAGGCCTGCGGCGGGCGCCGTAGCGCGTAGCCGATGCCGCGGACGGTGTGGATCAGCTTGGGCCCGTGCACGGTGGCGCCGGAGTCGAGCTTGCGCCGCAGGTAGGAGATGTAGGACTCCACGATCGAGAGGTCGCCGCCGAAGTCGTAGGCCCACACGTGGTCCAGGATCTGCGCCTTGGAGACCACCCGGCCGACGTTGGCCATCAGGTAGTGAAGCAGCTTGAACTCGGTGGGGGAGAGCGAGACCGGCCGGCCCGCCCGGGTCACCTCGTGCGCGACCGGGTCGAGGGCGAGGTCGGCGACGACCAGCCGGCCGTCCTCGGCGGGGCCGCCGGCCCGGCGGAGGATCGCCCGGATCCGGGCTATCAGCTCCTCCAGGCTGAACGGCTTGGTGACGTAGTCGTCCGCGCCGAGGGCGAGGCCCTGGACCTTGTCGCCGGTGGCGTCCCGGGCGGTGAGCAGCAGCACCGGCACGTGCTCGCCCGCGGTCGGCCACCGGGTCTGGTCGCGCAGCCGCTCGACGACGGTGAAGCCGTCGAGGTCGGGGAGCATCACGTCGAGGACGACGAGGTCGGGCCGCTCGGCGGCGACGGCGGCGAGGGCCTCCTCGCCGGTCGCCGCCGAGGCCACCCGGAAGCCGGAGAACCGCAGGCTGGCGGAGAGCAGTTCGCGGATGTTCGGCTCGTCGTCGACGACCAGCAGGAACGCCTCACCGGGAGCGGCCGGCCCGCTTGCGGTCTGTACTGTCCCTGACACGTGCGCTACGCCTCCCGGTCCTCACGAAATCTTCTCATCGGACGATAGCCCGGGAAGGCTATGCGGGGTTGATGAAAGTTGGATGATGGGCCCCGCCATCGTAAGCGCTCCGCCGGGCTACCCGACGGTCACCGCCGAAGTCGCCGCGGCTGCCGCTGCCGCCGCACCGCGGGCCCGGGCGCGCTTGGCGTAGAGCACCGTCCACAGCACGAGCAGGCCGGTGACGCCGTAGGAGAGCACCGAGTTCACCGCGACCATCGCTCCGGTGGACAGCACGTAGGTGAGGCCGACCCGGACGAGCGCCTCGGCGACGTAGCCGAGGCCCCAGCCGAGGGTCAGGTTGCGCTGCACCCGGCGGAAGCCCTCGAACTGCCAGAGGCCGTTCCACCGGGCCAGGCCCTCGGCGCTGCCGTCGGTGCCGAACTTTCGGCCGAAGTAGAACATCAGCGGCCGGGGCGCGGCCAGCGAGGCCAGGCAGACCGCCCCGAACAGCCCGGTCACCAGCGAGTCCTTGACCAGCAGGAGGCGGGCGCTGTTCGGGCCGGCCACCGTGACCAGCACGGTGATCGCCAGGAAGACCAGGGTGATCGCGGCGAACTCGTCGACCCGCCGGTGCCAGGCGAGGTAGATGATCACGTCGACCACCGGCCACAGGCCGGAGAGCAGCAGGGCGGTGACCTCGCTGTGGCCGTGGTCGACCAGGTTGTTGTAGGTGAGCAGCGGCGCCACCACGTTCAGGCCGATGGTCAGCACCCAGCCCAGCGCGGTCGCGCCGCCGCCACCGCCACCGCGGGCAGGCTTGTTCTCCGACACGATTCCCCCGATTTATCTGTACATGTCGAGCCATGACAGCCTAGTGAGGCTGCGTCAGGTTCGCCATGAAAGAAAAGGTCAAGGACTCCGGTCGAGGCCCGCCGTGGGTCAGCGGCTGCCGGTGCCGTTGCCCGCGCCGCCCGCACCACCGCCGGCGCCCCGCCCGCCGAAGCCGCCGAAGCCGCCCGCGGCCGCGCCCTCGGTGAGCTGGGTGGCGGTGTAGGAGCCGTCGGACCCCTTCTGGCCGAGCACGGTGACGGTCTGTCCGGGCTGCAGGTCGCCGACCTTGCCCTCCTTGTTGAGGCTGACCCTGGTGCTGTCGCCGGTGGTCACCTTGACGGTGTTGCCGGAGGCATCGGTGAGGTAGACGGTCGTGCCGTCCACCGAGGCGACGGTGCCGCGGGTGAAACCGGCGCCGTTCTGCCCGCCGGGGGCGTTCCCGCCCGCGGTCCCGGCCCGGCCGTTGCCGCCGGCGCCGGGGAAGCCGCCGTAGCCGCCGAAGCCGCCAGGGCCGGCGCCCTGCCGGCCGGCCGCCGCCTGCCGGCCGGCGCCGTTGCCGTCGTCCTTGGCGTACCAGGCGCCACCGGCGAAGGCGGCGGTGGCTATCACCGCGCCGGCCAGCACCAGGGTGGGCCAGGGCAGCCGGGGGCGGGGCGGGGCGGCGAGCTCCGCGGCGATGTCGCGGGCGTCGGGCGCGGTGTTGAGCAGCTCGGTCGCCTCGACCGGGCCGAGGGTGCGGCCGGGCTCGTTCTCGCTGGTCATGTCGGGTGCTCCTGGGTCACTCGTGGCGGAGGGCTTCGATCGGGCGCAGCGAGGCGGCCCGGCTGGCGGGGTAGCTGCCGAAGAACAGTCCGATGGCGACGGCGATGCCGAAGGCGCCGAGGACGGACTCCGGGATGACCACCGGCTCGATGCCGACGATCGTGAAGTGCGAGCCGATCAGGCCGGCGGCGACGCCGAGACCGGCGCCGGTCACCGAGAGCAGGGTGGACTCGGTGAGGAACTGGCCGAGGATGACCCCGCGCGGGGCGCCGAGCGCCTTGCGGATGCCGATCTCCCTCGTCCGCTCGGTGACGGTCACCAGCATGATGTTGGTGATGCCGATGCCGCCGACCAGCAGCGAGATCGCCGCCACCGCGCCGAGCAGCACGGTGAAGGTCTTGGTGGTGGACTCCCGGGCGGTGAGCAGCGAGGTCTGGCTGCTGATCCGGAAGTCGACCTTGGTCGCGTCGGTGATGGCGTGGGTGCCCATCAGGATCCGGGTGATGTCGCTCTGCGCCTCGGTGGTGGCCTCGGCGGAGGCGGCCTGGACCATGATCTGGTTGACCGAGCCGAAGCCGGTGAAGGCGTTCTGCACGGTGGGCAGCGGGGCGATCACCACGTCGTCCGGGTCGTTGAAGCCGGTGGAGCCCTTGGCGGTGAGCACGCCGACCACGGTGAACGGGGTGCCGCCGATGGTGATCCGCTTGCCGACGGGCTCCTCGGTGTCGAAGAGCTGCTTGGCGGTGGTGGCGCCGATCACCGCCACCTTGCGGGAGTTGAGGACGTCGTCGTTGGAGAAGTAGTCGCCGTCCTTGATCCTCAGGTTGGACGTCTCGAAGTACGCCGGGTAGGTGCCGACGATCGAGCCCGGCTGGTACGAGATGTTCCCGTACAGCGCGGTGCCGGTGGTGGTGACGACCGGCGCCACCGACTTGATCGACGTGGCGTCGGCGTCGGTGGCGAGCGCCTTGGCGTCGGCCACGGTGAGCGCCTTGGCGGCCGTGGCGGACCCGCGGCCGGCGTTGGAGGAGACGGTCAGCGCGTTGGTGCCGAGCGAGGTGATGGACGCCTTCACCGCCTCCGACGAACCGTTGCCGACGGCGAGCAGCAGGATCACCGAGGCGACGCCGATGAGCACGCCGAGCATGGTGAGCGCGGAGCGGACCTTGTTGGCGACCAGGCCGCCGACCGCGAAGCGGATCATCTGCCAGAGGATCATGCGGGCACCTCCGCGGCGAGGGCGGGCGGCGGGCCGTCCACCGGCGCGCGGCGGACGTCGTCCACGATCGCGCCGTCGACCAGCCTGAGCACCCGCTTGGCGTGCAGGGCGACCTCGTCCTCGTGGGTGATCACCACAACCGTGCGGCCGGCGGCGTTGAGCCGGTCGATGATCGCCAGCACCTCCGCGGTGGAACGGGAGTCGAGGTTGCCGGTGGGCTCGTCGGCCAGCAGCATGGCGGGCGCGGTGACCAGGGCGCGGGCGACCGCGACGCGCTGCTGCTGACCGCCGGAGAGCTCGTTGGGCTTGTGCCCGGCACGGTCGGCGAGGCCGACCAGCTCCAGCGCGGCCAGCGCCCGGCGACGCCGTTCGGCGGCCCGCACCCCGGCGTAGGCGAGCGGCAGCTCGACCTGGGCCAGGGCGGTGGTGCGGGGCACCAGGTTGAACGACTGGAAGATGAAGCCGATCTTGCGGTTGCGCACCAGCGACAGCCGGCCCTCGTCGAGGTGGCCGACGTCGGTGCCGTCGAGCAGGTAGCGGCCTGAGGTCGGTACGTCCAGGCAGCCGAGGATGTTCATCAGCGTGGACTTGCCGGAGCCGGAGCTGCCCATCACGGCGACGTAGTCTCCCTCCTCGATGTCGAGGCTGACGCCCAGCGGCTCGCCGGTGCCCGGTGCCGACGGGCCGCGCAGCGCGTGCACGGCGGAGTCGCCCTGGCCGTACGACTTGGTGACCCGACTGATCCGGATCACCGGGGGCTTGGTGGCGGCCATCAGCGGGTGCCGCCGCCGGTGCGGGTGCCGCCGGTGGTGCGGGCACCGCCGCCGCCGAAGCCGCCGGCTCCGCCGAGCCCGCCGCCCGCCCCGCCCGCGCCGGGGAAGGCGCCGTTCGGGAAGCCGTTGCCGGTGCCGGCGGTGGTGGAGGTCAGCTCGACCTTGTCGCCCTCGGCGAGGCCCTCGACCACCTGGACGGTGGTGTCACCCTCGATGCCGACGGTGACCGACACCCGCTCGGTGGAGCCGTCCTCGTGGACGAGGGTGGCGGTGCGGGAGCTGCCGGTGCCCGCGAGTGCGGCGGTGGGCACGGAGAGCGCGTTGTCGGCCTCGCCGACGACGACCGAGATGGTCGCGCTCAGGCCGGTGCGCAGCCTGCTGGTGTCGCTGCTGATCTGCAGCACCGCGCCGTACTGGACGGCGGCGCTGCCGCCGTTGCCGCCGGAGGAGCTCGGCAGCGAGCTGACGGACAGCACGGTGGCGTTCAGCTTGGTGTCGGACTGCGCGTTGAGGGTGACGGTGGCGGACTCGCCCTTCTTGAGCTTGAGCGAGTCGAGCTCGGAGAAGTTGGCGGTCACCTGCATGCCGGTCGGGTTGGTCAGCACCACGAAGCCGGTGGGAGTGGTGGAGGAGGACGCGCTGCTGCCCGTGCCCGTGCCGCTGCTGGTCTTGCTGCCGGTGCCCGAGCCGCCGCCGGAGGAGGAGCCGCCGGTGCCGCTCACGGTGTCGCCGACCTTGCCGGCGACCGAGGCGACGGTGCCGTCCGCGGTGGCCTTGAGGGTGGTGCCGGCGAGGGCCGTCTCGGCGTTGGTGAGGGCCGTCTCGGCGGCGTCCACCTGCTGCTGGGCCTGGGCGACCTGGGCGGCGTCCACCTTGGTGGTGGTCGTGGTGGTCGGCGTCTGCTGGGCGGCGCTGCCGCCGCGGCCGCCGCTGGTGCCGGCGGTCGATCCGCCGGAGCCGCCGGACGTGGTGGTGACGGTCTCACCGGCCTTGGCCTTGGTGAGGTTCGCCTTGGCGGTGGACAGCGCGGACTCGGCGGCGTCCACGTCCTGCTGGGCGGCGGTGGTGTCGACTGTGGCCAGCACCTGGCCCTTGGTCACGGTGTCGCCGACGGCGACCTTGACCGAGGTGAGCCTGCCGCCGGTGACGAAGTCCTGCCCGGTGTCGGAGGGCGAGGACAGCGTGCCGGAACCGGACACGGTGGCCAGGACCGTGCCCTTGGCGACCGTGGCGGTCCGCACACGCGAGCCGCTCGCGGCGGAGCTGGTTCCGGAGTCCACGGTGGTGTACGCCAGCGCGGCCCCGCCGAGCAGGGCCACACCGAGCGCGGAGTTGACGAGGACGGCACGGCGCCGTCGCGGGAGCACCTTCATGGCGGACAGCTTCGTCCTGTGCTCTTTCCGGTTGCTGGCGCCTTCCTGGGAGCGGACTGGTGATGCCAATCCGGACAATCAACGCGCATCACCGCACCAGGGCGGCTTTCTCTACCCCTTGGGGATGAACCGTTGATCCGCCTCCCAGGGAGTTCCCAGTCTTTACGTCCGACCTTCTGAACTTGCCGGGGTGCGGACGGGACCGGACGCGGGCACACGACGGGCCCGCCACCGTCACCGGCAGCGGGCCCGTACGGAAGGGCTCGGGACCCTCTCCGCTCAGAGCTCCTTGCGGAAGGCCTCGGCGGCCGCCAGGAAGATGTCGTTGCCGGCGGTCTCGCCGATCGACACCCGGACGCCCTCGCCGGGGAACGGCCGGACGACCACGCCGGCGGCGGCGCAGGCGGCGGCGAAGTCCACGGTGCGCTCACCGAGCCGCAGCCAGACGAAGTTGGCCTGCGAGTCGACGACCGTCCAGCCCTGGGCGCGCAGCCCGGCAAGCACCCGGCTGCGCTCGGCGACCAGCGTCTCGACCCGCTCCAGCAGCGCCTCCTCGGCGCGCAGCGAGGCGACGGCGGCGTCCTGGGCGAGCTGGCTGACGCCGAACGGCACCGCGGTCTTGCGCAGCGCGGTGGCCACCGGCTCGTGGGCGACCGCGAAGCCGACCCGCAGGCCGGCCAGGCCGTAGGCCTTGGAGAAGGTGCGCAGCACGCAGACGTTCGGCCGGTCGCGGTAGAGGTCGATGCCGTTGGGCACCTCGGCGTCCCGGATGAACTCGATGTAGGCCTCGTCGACCACGACCAGGATGTGGCCGGGCACGGCGTCGAGGAAGCGCTCCAGCTCGGCGCGGTGGATCACGGCGCCGGTGGGGTTGTTCGGGTTGCAGACGAAGATCAGCCGGGTGCGGTCGGTGATCGCGGCGAGCATCGCGTCGAGGTCGTGCGCCTCGTCCGCGGTCAGCGGCACGGGCACGGGGGTGGCACCGGCCACCTGGGTGATGATCGGGTAGGCCTCGAAGGAGCGCCAGGCGAAGATCACCTCCTCGCCGGGGCCCGCGGTGGCGAGCACCAGGGACTGGGCGACGCCGACCGAGCCGGTGCCGGTGGCGATGTGCTCGGCCGGGACGCCGAAGCGGGCGGCGAGTTCCTCGGTGAGGCCGGTGACGGCCATGTCCGGGTAGCGGTTGAACGAGCCCGCGGCGGCGGTGGCCGCCTCCAGCACGCCGGGCAGCGGCGGGTAGGGGTTCTCGTTGGAGGACAGCTTGTACGCGTCGGCACCGGCCGGCTTGCCCGGCTTGTAGGTGGGGATGCCGTCCAGGGTCGGCCTCAGCCGGGGCCCCTGCGCTGCGGTACCGCTCACGGTCGTTCTCCTTCTGTGCTCTCTTGGGCGCACGTGCCGGGCCGCGCACGCCGGGTTCGCCGATCCCGCGCCGCCCCTCGCCACACACCCGCGCCACCCCGGTCGGGTGCCCCGCACGATACCGGCCGGGCTCACCCATGCGGGTGAGATGCCCGATCGGGTTACGGGTGCAGATCAGCCATTCTGCCGCGTTCCCACGGCACATGTCAGAGGTAACAGGCCCTGATCGGAGCGGGTATCGAAGGGTGTGATCCGTTCCGACTCTTGGAGAAACGTATCTTCAGACCGGTGGCCGGGGCCGGTCACAGCCTGCTGTCATGCGCCATACGATCGGTCCGCCATGACAGCAGCAGCAAACCAGAGCGGTCGGCGGTCCACCTCGCGGCGCCTGGAGCGGGCCGGCATCCGGGACGTGGCGGCGGCCGCCGGAGTGTCGATCACCACGGTCTCCGACGCCCTCAACGGCAAGGGCCGCCTGCCCGACGAGACCAGAAGCAGGGTGCGCGAGGTCGCCGAGCGCCTGGGCTACCGACCTTCCGCGGCCGCCCGCACCCTGCGCACCGGCCGATCGGGGCTGATCGGCCTCACCGTCACCACGTACGGCGAGGAGCCGTTCACCTTCACCGAGTTCGCCTACTTCGCGGAGATGGCGCGGGCCGCCACCAGCGCGGCGCTCGGCCGCGGCTTCGCCCTGGTCGTGCTCCCCGCGTCGTCCCGGCACGACGTCTGGAGCAACATCGCCCTGGACGGCACGGTGGTCATCGACCCGCCCGACCAGGACCCGCTGGTGACCGAGCTCTACCGGTCCGGCGTGCCCGTGGTCAGCGACGGCAAGCCGGGCAACTGCCCGGTGACCGCCTGGGTCGACAACGACCACGAGGCCGCCGTGCTGGACATCCTGGACCACCTGTCGGAGGCCGGCGCCCGCCGGATCGGCCTGCTCACCGGCACCAGCACCGACACCTACACCCGGCTCTCCACCGAGGCGTACCTCGGCTGGTGCCGGCGGGTCGGCCAGGAGCCGGTCTACGAGACCTACCCGGCGCACGACCCGGCGGCCGGCGCCGTCGCGGCCGACCGGCTGCTCGCCCGGCCGGACCGGCCGGACGCGGTCTACGGCCTCTTCGACCCCAACGGCACCGACCTGCTGGCCGCCGCCCGCCGGTACGGCCTGCGCGTCCCGGAGGACCTGCTGCTGGTCTGCTGCAGCGAGAGCGACGTGTACGCGGGCACCGAACCGCCGATCACCACTCTCTCGCTCAAGCCCCGCAAGATCGGCACCACCGTGGTCAACCTGCTGATCGACGCCATCGAGGGAGTCGACCCCGGCTCGGCGGGCGGCCACCGCGCGGAGGGATCACGACTCTTCCCGCCGCGCTTCCGCACCGCGGGGACGGGTCCGCCGCCGGGCACCCTGATGCCGACCGAGTTGATCGTCCGCGCCTCCTCGCAGCGGCGCAGCCCCCGCAGGACGGTCAGTCCGCCCCGCTCGCCGGGCGGTGGCTGAGCCCCGGCGGCCCACCGTGCCGGGCCGGGGTCCGGCAGGCTCCGGCACGAGGTCCAGACCATCCCAGACCGGGTCGGACCGGGCCGCCCGGCCCGACCCGGTGACGCTCCGAAGGATTGGATGCCCACCAGGTGAGGACGCCGGGAGAGTGGTCTTCCTATGATGGTCGAATGACACCCGAGGACCGCTTCCCCGGGCCTGATCTGCCCCACTCAGGCCCCCGCCACCACCAGGACCTCGACGTGCTCCCGTACGGCTCCTACTACGAACCGTCCGAGCCGCCGGCCGGCTACGGCTACGACGAGACCTACAGCGGCTACGGCGGCGCGCACTACCTCGAACAGCACTGGCACTCCCCGGCCCAGCACGGCGCGCACCCCGGCGGCCACGACGCCACCGTGCAGCTCGGCACCCTGCACCGGCCCGGTCACGAGCAGGCCCTCCACGACCGTGCCGTTCACGAGCAGGCCGTTCACGAGCAGGCCGCCCACGAGCAGCCGACCGCGGCCGCCACGACCGGCGAGGACCCGCCGACCATCGAGCTCGGGCCGCCGCTCACCGAGCAGCCGGTGAACTTCCCGTACCCGCAGCCGGAGCCCGGCGAGGCACCCGGCCCGCTGTACGTGATCGGCGACGTGCACGGCTACCTGGACGAACTGCTCGCCGCGCTCCGCCAGGCCTCGCTGATCGACGCGGACGGCCACTGGGCGGCCGGCCGCTCCCGGGTGTGGTTCCTCGGCGACTTCACCGACCGCGGCCCCGACGGCATCGGCGTGATCGAGCTGGTCATGCAGCTCGCCGCGGAGGCCGCCGCGGCCGGTGGCTACTGCCGGGCCCTGATGGGCAATCACGAACTGCTCTTCCTCGGCGCCGCCAAGTACGGGGACGAGCCCGTCCAGTCCACCGCCGGCACCGCGTCCTTCCTCGCCGCCTGGCGGCTCAACGGCGGCCAGCAGCACGACCTGGACCGGCTGGAGTCGCACCACATCAGCTGGCTCTCCCGGCTGCCCGCGATGGCGCTGGAGGACGGCCACCTGCTGCTGCACTCCGACACCACCGCCTACCTGGAGTACGGCGAGTCGATCGCCGAGGTCAACGACGCCGTCCACGTCCTGCTCGCGGACGAGGGCGTCGACGAGTGGTGGGACTGCTTCCGCCGCTTCACCAAGCGGTTCGCCTTCCGCGGCGAGAACGGCCCGGACGCCGTCCACGAGCTGCTCGCCGCGTACGGCGGCTACCGCGTGGTGCACGGCCACAGCCCGATCCCGTACCTCACCGGCGCGGTGCACGCGGACGACGGCGCGCCGCCGCACGTCCCCGGCCCGTACATCTACGCGGACGAGCTGGCCGTCGCGATGGACGGCGGGGTCACCATGGAGGGCCGCCTGCTGATCGCCCGGCTGCCGGTGAACTGAACTCCGCCGGCCGCGGCGGACTGAACACCGCCGCCGCGGGCTGAACACCACGGCCGTTTCCTGACGCGGTGTCGGCACCGGCTGACGGAGCGTCGACGAACGGCCCGGAACGTCCGCGGAAGGCGCTGAAAATCCGGAAAGCGACTGTCTGAGCCTCGGTGGTCACCCCTACCATCGAGGCACCACGCAGCCGCCCGCCCGCCACCCGGGCCGCCGCGTCGCACCAGTCCACCTCCGTGAATCAGCGGAACGGGGTCCCCATGACCGACGCCCCGCACCTGCTCGCCGAGGACCGCCCGGACTACGAGCGCATCCTCGACGAAGCACTGCGCGATGCCACCATCCTCGAAGCACTGCGCGCCCCAGAACCCCATCTCAACGCCGAACAGCTGCGCACCAAGGCGATGCTCAACGCGGAGACCGTGGCAGCGGCCGCCGCACCGGAGTACCGCCACTACCTCGGGCTGCGCGAGAACCTCGGACGCACGCCCGGCCAGACCCACGTCCACGGCGGCGGGCTCGGCGGCGAGCTCTCCGGCCGACTGCGCTCCGACGAGGGAGCGGGCCTGTTCCCGGTGCTCACCGTGCTCGCGCCGATCCTGTCCTGGTCCGCCGCCGCGCTGCTGCTCGCCATCGGGTACGCGTTGCGCGCCGCCCGGCCCGCCCTGCCGCTCGGCCGGAGCGTGGTCACCGCCGGCTGGGCCGCCATTGCGGTCGGCACCGCCGCCATGGCCGTCGGCATCGTCGGCCTGCTGCTGACCGCCCTGCGGGACGGCTCCGCCGGGCCGGCCGGACAGGACCCGAGCCTCGCCGCCGACGTCGCCGAGGCCCGCGGGGCCTGGCACACCGCCCTGCGTGACCGCGCCCTGCTCCCCTACCTCCACGACAACCTCGGCTCCACTCCGGCACTGTCCCCGCAGCCCGCCGGCCGGCCGGTGCCGCCCGACCTCCTCAGCCCCGGCTACAGCCGGCCCGGGTACAGCAGCGCCGGATTCACCAGCCCCGGCGTGGAGGGGCTCACCGACCCGGAGGGACGCGAGCCGCGGACGGCCGAGTTCACCAGCCCCGGCTACACCCCGCCCGGCTTCACCGGGCCCGACGAGGTCGCCGGCTGAGGCGGGGCCCCGACCGGGGCGCACCCGCCGCGCCGGCCGGCACCTGCCGCTCCGTCACCCCGCCGCCGTCACGGCCGTCACCCGGACGGGCGGTCGGGCTGGGCCGAGCGGCGCAGATCAGCCGTGACACAGCGGGCCGGAGAGGCACGCCGGCCCATCATCCGCGGCATGAGAACCTCCCGGCGGACCGTACGGACCGCAACGGTGGTCGCCGCAACCCTGGTGATCACCGCATTCGTGCTGCCCGCCGGCGGCATGCACGACAGCAGCCTGCGCACGGTCCGCCGACCCGCGCCCCTGCCCTCGGACCCTCGTTGCCCCTCGCTCGCGGTGGCCGGTCACCGCGGAGCGCCGGAGGCCGCCCCGGAGAACACCATGGCCGCCTTCCGGGCCGCGCTGGCGGGCGGGGCGGACTGGCTGGAGACCGACGTGCGGACCACCCGGGACGGCGTGCCGGTGCTGATGCACGACGACAGCGTCGACCGGGTCACCGACGGCCACGGCCGGGTGGCCGACCTGACGGCCGCACAGGTCGCCGCCCTGCACGTCACCGCCGGCCCCGGACCGGCGCAGCCCGTCCCCACCCTCGACGAACTGCTCCGCGAGCTCTCCGGCACCCGGACGAGACTGCTCATGGAGATCAAGGACCAGCACAGCCCCGGGGACGCGGCCCGGGCGGCCCGCGCAGCCGCGGCGAGCGGGGCCGACGTGGTGCTGTACTCCTTCTTCCCGGCCGTGCTCCGGGCGGCCCACGAGGCCGCTCCCGGGCTGCCGGTCGTCCTCCTCCAGGGCCGGGCCGTCGCCCAGGACCCGGGCGGGCTGCGGCTCGACGGCATCGCCCTCGACCTGGCGCTCGCCACCCCCGGGCGGATCGCCGCCGAGCACGCCGCCGGCCGCCAGGTCTACGTGTGGACGCCCGACCGGGAGGCCGACTGGCGGACGGCGGCCGACCGGCACGCCGACGCCCTGATCACCGATGTGCCGGCGGCCGCCCGGGTGTGGGCGGACGTCCACTGTCCGCCGGTGCTCTGACGCACGGCCGGGTGATCACCCCGCAATGTCAGCGCAGGATGCCCGCCCGCCGGGCGGCGGCGAGCCAGGAGGGGAACTCGGTGAGCAGCCGGTCGTAGAGCTCGGGGTCGGAGATCAGGTCGATGTCGTCCACGGCGAAGAAGCCGACGTTGTCCACCCGGCGGCCGGGCAGCGTGTCGAACCGTTCCAGCACCCCGTAGTCGGCCTGCCCGAGCCCCACGAACTGCCAGAAGACCGGCTCCTCCACGGCCGCCCGCAGCTCCTGCTCGATGGCCGCGTTCCGGTAGACGCCGCCGTCGGAGAAGAAGAGCACCAGGGTCGGATCCGCCACGGGGTGCGCCCGGACGTGCGCGCGGACCTCGGCGATGACCTTCTGCTCCTCGTTCTGGATGCCGACCGTCCGCATGTCGACCTGGCCCGGCAGCAGGCCGCGCCGGGGCTTCCTGGGCCGCCCGAACAGGGTCAGCTCGCCGACCCGTACGTGGGTCGGGATCCACTCCGGCAGCTCGGCGAGGTGCAGGTCCGGCAGGCGGGCCGGGTGGGTCGCGAAGGTCCACGCGTGCATCCGGCCGTCCTCGGCCAACTGCGCGGCGACCGCGGCCATCCGCTCGACCACGCCGGCGACCGTGCCGCGGCGGTAGAGGCCCGACATCGACCCGGAGGCGTCCAGCACCAGCACCACCCGGGCCCGGACGCCGGCAGCACCGTGCTTCTCCAGGCTCACCGCCACCTGCTGCTTGCGCAGCGAGAGCCGCTTGCGGATGTCCACCGGCAGCGCCTGCTCGGCCGCCGGCGTCCGCGGGGTCTCCTGCAGGGGAGGCAGGTGCGGCGGAGGGGGCGGTGCCGTGGCGGGCGGTGCCGTGGCGGGCGCTGTCGTGGCGGGCGACTGCTCGTCGGACGGTTCGACGGCTCCGGACGGTTCGACGGCTCCGTGGTCGGCGGTGAGGCCGGCCCAACCGGTGTCCCAGCCCTGGCCCACGGCACGGAACTTCCACTGGCCCGCCCGCCGGTAGAGCTCGCCGCCGACGACCGCGGTCTCCCGGCCGGCGTCGACCGGGAAGTGCGCCAGCGGCACGCCCGTCCGGCCGTCCGTCAGCAGTAGTTCCAGGCCGCGCAGTTGTCCCAGCCGCCCGTCCTCGACGGTGGCGCAGAGCAGGATCCGCTCGACCTCCGGTGGGAGGCCGGCCAGGTCCGCATCGACCGTGCGGGCGCCGCTCAGCCGGATCCGGCCCGAGGGGTCGGCCGGGCGGGGGCCGCCGACCGCGCCGCCGTCCCCGAGGGCCCGGCCGTCCGCACCGAGCAGGACGGCCCAGACCCGGACCTCCGGACCGTCCGGCGCCTGCGCCCAGGAGAACGCGGCCCGCACCTCCGGCGCCGCGACGATCACGTTGGCGCCCTTGCCCAGCGAACTCGACGTCATCCCGCCAGTCTGCCAACCGGGCCGGACGGGCGGCAGTCCCAGCGGCGTTGTTGCCGTGGACATTCCATGAAACGCCCGTGGGATATCACGCCGGAATTGCCGCTGTCCATCACACGGTGGAGTGGCTTGACTACGGATCGACAGGAGCGGTTGGATGTCGCACGTTGCCATCGGCGGGGAATTCGCCGGTATTCGGCCTCCGCCGAGGGGGAGTCGTGCATGAATTCGCCGGGACCGGCCGAATATTTCTCCGCGCTGCCGGTGCGGGGCTTTTTCTGATCGTTTCCGATCGCCGCGCAGACCGCGGAGCTCAGGCGTGACGGCACCGCGGCCTGCCGCCGGCTCCGCGCTGCCCGCCGTGGTGCGGACGGACGCCGCCGGGCGGCTGGCCACCGCCCTCGCCACCACCCCGGGCGGGCACCCCTCCGGCACCCTCACCGTGCTCGGCGACCCCGGCGGGGTGTTCCACCTCGCCGCCGGCGTCGTCACCGCGGTCGACTCCCCCGGCGCGCCGGACGTCGCCACCCTGCTGCTGCGCTCCGGGCGGGTCAGCACCACCGACTGGGAGGCCGCCTGCCGGGCGGGCGCCGCCGGTGACCGGACCGGCGCGGAACTGGTCGCGCGGGACCTGCTGGGCGCGGCCGAGCTCCAGCTGATGTGCACGATGGCCGCCCTGGACGGTGCCTTCGCGGTGGCCGCCGGACGGGTCGACGGATGCACCCTGGCCTGCGGTCCGACCCGGCACCACCTGCCCGCCCCGCAGGGCGTGGACCCGGAGTGGCTGCTGCACGAGACGGACCGCCGGCTCC
>NZ_JAHTIK010000001.1:4077542-4102921 GCF_025655475.1 Kitasatospora sp. DSM 101779
TCGGCCTCGCCCGCCGGGCCGGCCAGGCCACCGGCAAGGGCCTGCTGCACCGGACGGTCGCGCAGTTCAGCCACGGCTACGTGGTCGTCCAGCCGATCGGCCGGATGGGCCTGATGACCGTCCTCGGCGACTCCGGGATGGACATCGCCCGTCTGCACACCGAGTCGCAGGCCGCCGCCGACCGGATGGACCGCCTGCTGGCCGCACCGCAGCCCTGACGGGCCGTCCGACCGGAGCACCACCGCACCACTCGACCACCAGAAGGAGCACCGTGAGCACACCACAGGGATTCCAGAGCATGTCCGACCGGGTGAACGCCCTGGTCAAGGGCCTCCGCGCGGAGGTACCCGAGTGCCTGGCCTCGGGGATCATCGACATGTCCACCGGCATGCTGCTGTCCGTCGAGACGGTCGACTCGCACCCGCCGGAGGTCCTCGACATGCTGGCCGCCGCCACCCTCGACCTCTTCCAGGGCCGCAACGTGGTGATGATCGAGGGCATCTTCAAGGAGCGGCGCGGCGTGGTGAGCGACCGCCACTACTTCCAGGAGATCCTCGTCAACAGCGACAACCTGGCGCACCTCTTCCTCCGGGTGGACAGTGCCGACGACATCGTCGCCGTCGTGGTCTGCCGCAACACCGTCAACGTCGGCATGCTCTTCGCCCAGTCCCGCCGGGTGCTGAAGGACCACGGCCGGCTCTGAACCGGGGCGCGGCCCTCGCCGGCACGTGCGCCGGGTCCGGGGATCCCCCGCCTTCGGGGGCCCGGACCCGGCGCACGGTGCTTCTCGCGGCAGGTGTCACTCGGTGGCGGGCTTCGCGGCCGGGCGGGTGCTGCTCTCGGTCAGCAGCATGACGGCGGCCAGCAGGACGACCAGGGAGGCCGAGACGTGGATGCCCAGCGCGGTGGCGACGGATCCGCCGTGGGTGACGACGGCGAACGCGTCGCCCAGCGGCAGGATCACGTCGATGAGGATCACCCAGCCGAGCACCCGGCGCTGGCCCAGCCCGAGCAGCAGAAACACGGTCGAGGCCACGGCGAGGTCGCGGAAGCCCTTCACCGCGTAGTAGCCGCCCGCGTTGCCCTGCGGCCAGGGGTCGATGCCGAAGCCGGGGGCCGCGCCACCGGGGTTGAGCAGGAAGTTCAGCCCGAAGAACAGGACGGTGGCGCCGGTCAGCGCGGCCAGTGCGGTGGTGATGTGACGCCTGGTCATGGATCCCCCAACGGATTGTCCTAGCGGTGCTAGATCTGAGATCGATGCTAGACCTAGCGGCGCTCAGATGTCTAGCAGTGCTAGGATCGGCCTATGGCAGCACAGCAGCGCCGGGAGCGCGAACGGGCGGAACGGCACCGGCTCATCATCACCGCGGCCCGTGAACTCGCCGAGGCGGAGGGCTGGGGCGCGGTCACCACCCGTCGCCTCTCCGAGCGGGTCGAGTACAGCCAGCCGGTGCTCTACAGCCACTTCAAGGGCAAAGACGCAATCGTCGCGGCCGTGGCCGTCGAGGGCTTCGAGGAACTGGCCACCGCCCTGCGCCGCGCCCGGGCCGACCACCCGGACGCGCGCGCGGGGCTGCGGGCCCTCGCCTACGGGTACCTGGAGTTCGCCCGGGCCAGGCCTGCGGTCTACGCAGCGATGTTCGTCCGCGAGACCGACATCGAGTTCGGCACCGAGGCGACCCCGGCCCCCCTGAAGGCCGCCTTCGGCGAGCTCCACGGCGCGGTCGCGCCCCTGGCCGCCGCCCGCGGCGCCGACCCGGAGGCCTGCACCGAACTCTTCTGGAGCGCGCTGCACGGCCTGGCCACCCTCACCGAGGGCAGCAGGCTCCGCCCCGGCGCCCATCGCACCCGGGTCGACCTGCTGATCGACCTCGTCACGGCGGGCACCTGACGTACGGCGGCCCCGGCCCGCCACCGACGGGCCGCCCGACGGCCGCTCAGGACGTCGTCCGCTCCACCGGGATCCACAGCTGACTGGTCGATTCGGACCAGTCGGCCGTCGGCCGGGTGCGGAGGATCTCCGGGCCCGGGCGGCTGGCATACGGGTTGGAGGGGAACCACTCGGTGAAGATGTCCCGCCAGAGGTACTGGAGGGCCTGCGGGAAGGGGCCGGTGTTCTCGAAGACGGCCCAGGTGCCGGCCGGGACGGTGAGGACGTCGAGGTCCTCGGGAGCATCGGCGCCGGTCACCACCGCGTGGTGGTAGTCCAGCAGGACGCCCTCCTCCCGGCTGTCGGAGAGGTGCACGACCGCGGAGACGATGCCCTCGGGCTCCTGGTCCGACAGCTCGGTGATGCGCCGCACGGTCTCCGGGGGGATGCCCCGGATCATCTCGGCGATGTGCGGGTTCACCCCCTCGTGGACCAGGGGGACGCGGGCCGTCCGGCCGACGACCCGGAACTCGCCCTTCTCGACGATCCGGTACTTCATGGTGCTGCTCCCTTCGACGACGAGTCGGAAGGACATCCGGGGCTGCGAGTGCAGGGCGGCACCCGTCCGCCTGGCCTCACCGGGGCCGACGCCGTGCATCGCACGGAACGCCCGCGCGAACGCCTCGGCCGATCCGTAGCCGTGGCGTACGGCGATCTCCAGCAGGGTCCGCTCGCCCGCGAGCACCTCGGCCCCCGCGACGGTGAGCCGCCGGCGACGGATGTACTCCGACAGCGGGATCCCGGCGAGCGCGGAGAACATCCGCCGCAGGTGGTACTCGGACGTCAGCGCGGTGCGGGCCAGCTCGGCCGCCTCGATCCGCCGGTCGAGGTGCGTCTCGATGTACGCCATGACCTGGTTCAGCCGTTCCAGCACTCCCCTCCCCTTCCCTTCCGACCACCACCGTAGGAAGGGGCGGTCCCTCCCGACCCGACAATCCGTGCCCGTTCCGGTCGGGTGCCGGAGGGTCTCCCGCCTCCACGTCGGCGCGATCCGCTCGTCAGTACGGAAGCAGGACAGCGGTGTCGAGGGTGGAGCCGACACGACCCGCAAGCGGGCGTCCGCGGTGGCGTCGTCGCAGTCGGGTCCTACCCGCGATGAGAGTCCACGGAAGCGGGGAACCCCAGCCGACGCACGGCTGGGGTTCCCGGGGCGGTGGGTGTCGGTCACCAGGTGGAGCCGCCCCTGCCGTGACGTGCTCGTTCACGTGCCGGCATGGCGCACCCGGTGGTGATCACCGTGGGTGGGGCGGGTCAGTGCTGCAGGGTGAGGACGCCCGGCCGGTACGGCAGTCGGTCGTAGGGGCCGCTCGCGGTGGGGGACTTGCCCTGGTAGAGGAACTGCAGGTTGCAGGGGTCGATGGTCATGGTCTGGTCGGGGTTGCTGCGGACCAGGTCGCCGTGGCTGATGTCGTTGGTCCAGGTGGCACCGCTGTTGGCCTTGCCCGCGAAGGGGTTGCTCTCGCTGGCGGCCTGCGGGGTCCACGTGCCGTTCAGGCTGGTGGCGGTGAAGGAGCGGAAGTAGCGCCCGTTCGCCCCCTGCGCTTCGACGATCATGAGGTACTGGTTCCGGTCCTTGACCTTGTAGACCTGCGGCGCTTCGAACAGGTTGTTCGTGGTGTCGCTCATGACCGTCGTGTAGGAGGAGCCGAAGTTGCCCGGGAAGTTCCCGATCGGCATGCTCGCCCGGTAGATGCTGCCGTTGTCACCGGCGAAGAACAGGTACATGTTCTGGCCGTCGGCGATCAGGGTCTGGTCGATCGGGCCGGTGCCGGAGCCGGGGATGCTGCCGGTGAACAGCGGCTGCGGCGCGGACCAGCCGTTGGGGTTGGTGGGGTCGCTGGAGGTGCGGTAGATGAACGGCCACTGACCCCACTGGTAGGCCAGCACCCAGATGTTCTTGGGCGCGAAGTAGAACAGCGTGGGCGCCACCGCGGCCTGGCCCATCCCGCTCTGCCCGGCCGACGCCATGTCCGACCAGTTCGTGAACGGGCTGAACATCATCGAGCCGTACGACGAGCCCGACACGTTCGAGCCGTAGACCAGGTGCTTGCCCTTGTACACGACGTTCGTGAAGTCCTTCACCGACGCCCACCCGTTCGCCGGCTGCGCCAGCGCGCCCGTGGAGGACCACCGGTAGCTCGACGGAAGGGCGCACGTGCCGCCCGGCGCGGGCGTTGTCGGGGTCGGGGTCGGAGCCGGGGTGGGCGACCCGGACGACCTGAAGGTCCAGTGCTGGTTGGCGGCGCCCCAGGAGTCCCAGATCTGGACGGCGGTGCCGTTGGCGGTCTGGTTGCCGGGGGTCTCCAGGGCCCGGCCGCTGGCGACGTTGATGAGGGTGAAGGAGCCGTCGCCGTTCTGGGCGGCCTTCCAGCGCTGGTTGGCGCCGCCGTTGTTGTCCCAGACCAGCAGCTTGGTCCCGTTGGCGGTCTGGCCGCCCGGCTCGTCCAGGACCCGGCCGCTGGCGACGTTGGTCAGGGTGTAGGAGCCGTCGCCGTTCTTGGTGGCCTTCCACTGCTGGTTGGCGGCGCCGCTGGCGTCCCACACCTGGAGCGGGGTGCCGTTGCCGTTCTGCCCTGCGGGCTGGTCGAGAACACGTCCGGCGGCACCCACCGCGGAGAGCGTGTAGACGGTGCCGGAGTTGATGCCGCCGCCCGGCTTACCGCCGCCGGCGCTGCCCAGAGTGGTGAGTACGGTGTTGTAGGCCGGCTTCTTGTTGCCGTTGTTGTCGAACAGCAGCGCGTTCTCGCCGGTGCGCCAGGAGTCCCTGTCGCGGATGCCCCACACCGTGATGCCGGTGCAGCGCGCGACGGCGAGGCAGTCCTTGACGGTGTTGTCGTATGCCCCGGCGGACGCCTGGGCGATGTCGAGCTCGGTGATCTGGACGTCCACGCCGAGCGCGGCGAAGTTGGACAGCGTGGTCTGGAAGCTGGCCGGGGGGCCGCCGGCACCGAAGTGGCTCTGGAAGCCGACGCAGTCGATGGGCACACCGCGGGACTTGAAGTCCTTGACCATGGTGTAGACGCCCTGGGTCTTGGCGTCGGTCCAGTTCTCGATGTTGTAGTCGTTGTAGCAGAGCTTGGCCGAGGAGTCGACGCTCCGGGCGGTGCGGAAGGCCTCCTCGATGAAGCCGTTGCCCAGCACGTTCTGGAACACCGAGCTGCGGTGCTGGCCGCTGCCGCCGTCGGCGAAAGCCTCGTTGACCACGTCCCAGGCGTAGATCTTGCCCTTGTAGTGGGTCATCTCCTGGGTGATGTGGTTGTTCATCACGCCGCGCAGGGTGTTGGCGTCGTTGATGGAGGAGACCCAGTTGGGCAGTTGGGAGTGCCAGACCAGGGTGTGGCCGCGCATGCGCTGGCCGTGCGCGGAGGCGTGGCTGACGATCGAGTCGGCGGCGGCGAAGTTGAACGACCCGCGGGATGGCTCGATGGCGTCCCACTTCATCTCGTTCTCCGGGGTGATCATCTTGAATTCCCGGTCGAGAATGGTGGAGTACGTCGAGTCGCCGAGCCTGCCCGTCGGCACTGCCGTGCCGAAGTAGCGGCCGCTGACGGCCGCTGCGTCGGCGAGCACGGTCGGCGTCCCGGCGTCCGAGGTGAACGCGGCCTGGGCGACCAGCGGTACGGCTGCACCCGCGGCGGCGAGCGCCACGGCGGCGGCGATCAGGCGGCGGGTTGGCCGCCGGCGGCGATGAGAGCGGTTCTGATCTGGCAACGACTTGTCCCTCTGGCGCAGTGGGCCTTGGTGTTGGCCACGGTTACCTGCCAGTTGCCTCCACGCGCACAAAGGTTGCCGTGATCGGGAGAACTATTTCGTCGAGCCCGAGATCGGCACGGCCCTCATCCCGTCGGGGCTAAGCCCCTGACCGCGAGGGCGCCCGCGGCGTTCCCGGCGTCGGCGCGATGGGTGTCGTCCTTGGTGTTCCGTCAGACGCGGCGGGGCCGCAGGCTGTTCGGCCTGCGGCCCCGCTCAGGGGGTCGGGATCAGGAGGGGTCGCCGTACTGGAGACCGCGACCGTTGGTGCCGATGTACACGCGGCCGTAGGTGTCGGGGTCACCGGTGACGATGCGCTGGCCGGCGAAGTTGCCCCACTGGTGGGCGTCGTCGTTGATCCGGACCCAGCTGGCGCCCTGGTCGGTGGAGCGGAAGACGCCGGCGACGCCCTTGACGGTGCCGATCAGGTACAGCGCCTGGTACGAGGTGCCCGGTGCGGCCTTGCCGAAGCCGACGGCGGAGGCGGACTCCACCGAGGACAGCTTGGTGAAGCTGCGGCCGCCGTCGGTGGAGTGCAGCAGACCCGTGCCGTCGCCGGCGTGCCACAGGTCGCCCGCGACGCCGGGGACGGCGCTGAGCTTGCCGCCCGGCAGGTTGCCGGCGCGGGCGGTGAAGTTCGCGCCGCCGTCGGTGCTGGCGTAGAGCGTGCCGTTGTTCAGCGAGTAGAAGGTGTTGGCCGAGGACCGGTCGGCGACGACCACGGCATCGTTGCCGAGGCCGTTGACCTTCGACCAGCTCGCGCCCCGGTCGGTGGAGCGGTACGGGGCCTGGCCGGCCTCGGTCCAGACGAAGCTGGAGCCGTCCGCCGCGATCGCGATGCGGCCGCTGTCCGCGCTGGGCACCGGCTCGCCCTTGAAGCCGTTCCAGGTATGGCCGCCGTCGGTGGAGAGGGCGCCGTCCTGCTTGCCGCCCCGGCCGACCCGGACCACCAGCGAGGGGGTGGACTGGGCGTAGTCGACGGAAGTGCTGTTGTAGATCTCCGGGTTGGTCAGCCGCCCGGTGGGCTCCTTCGTCAGGTCGTCGTACACGAAGCCGCCCTGGTCGCCCAGCGAGGTGATGAGGGCGGCGGCCCCGGGCGGGGAGACCGCGTCGTAGTACGCCGTCTCCTCCAGCCCGCGGGCTCCGATGAACCAGTGGCTGGTGCCGCCGTTGTCGGTCGCGTTGGCGTCCTTGCTGGCCCAGATGCCGTTGCCGGTGCCGTACATCACGTGCCCGGAGTCGAACGGGTCGATGCTCAGCGCGGTCATCCAGTGCCCGATCCCGGTGCCGAGGTACGGGGCGATGGAGGCGTCCCGCACGGACCTGTCGGACTGGGTCTTCCAGCTCGCACCGCCGTCGGTGCTGCGGTAGACCTCGTCCTGCGGCCACCAGCGGTCCAGCGTGGTGACCATCACCGTGGACGGCTTCTGCGGGTCGACGGCCAGACCGGCGAACCCGTAGCCGCCCTGGGACGGCGAGATGTTCTTCCACGCCCCGCCGGAGGTGTTGTACTTCCACACCGAACCCGCCGTCACGCCGTTGGGCCCGGGGGCGTTGCTGTACGTCAGGTACAGCGAGCCGTCACCGGAGAGCACGCCGTGCTGCGGCACCTGGCCGGTGGGCTGCCCGGAGACGGCCTGCCAGGTGTTGCCGCCGTCGGTGGAGCGGTACAGGTTGGTGGACCGGTCGGCGACGCCGACGTAGATCGTGTTGCTGCCGGCCGGGCCGTAGGTCACGAAGGAGATGCCGGTGCCGAAGCTCGCGCCGTTCTTGACCGGGAACGAGGAGACCTGGTTCCAGGTCTGGCCGTGGTCGGTGCTGCGCCACAGGCCGTTCTTGCGGGTGCCCAGCAGCAGGGTGTCGTGGTTCGCGGGGTCGATCACCAGGCGCTCGCCCGCCCCGCGGCCGTCCTCGTTGCCGCCCAGCTTGAACGGCAGTTCGGTGCGCTGGAAGGTGCGGCCGCGGTCGGTGGAGCGCAGGATCGCGCCGTTGCCGGCCCAGTCGTTGGTGTAGGTGCCGGCCGCGAGGTAGAGCCGGTCCGGGTCGACCGGGTCGGTGGCCAGCGACTCGATGCCCAGCAGGTTCCAGTCCTTCTGACCGACCCAGTCGGTGAGCGGTATCCACTGCTCGGCGCCGGTGTCCCAGCGGTACGCGCCACCCATGTCGGTGCGCGCGTACAGCAGGCCCTTCTCCTTCTGGTTGAAGACCAGGCCGGTGACGTAACCGCCGCCCGCCACCGGGGCGTTCCGCCACACGTACGATCCGGACCCGGTCTGCGCACCGCCGCTGTCAGCCACCTTCACCAGCTTCCACTGCTGGTTGGCACCACCCCACCCGGGCCACTGGATGATCTGCGCGCCCTGGTCCGTGGAGTTGCCCGTGACGTCCAGGACCTGACCGCTCTTGCGGGAGGTGAAGGTGACGGCGTCGGAACCGCTCACACCGTCGATCCGCCACTGCTGGGACGCTGAGGAGCGATACGTCTGCTGCTCGGCGGCAGCCGCCTGGCTGGTCGAGTCGCCCGCTATGCCCAGCACCTTGCCGCTGTTGCGGTTCACCAGCTCGTAGTAGCCGTCCCCGGTGGACTTCAGACTCCACTGCTGGTTGGCGGTGTTCTGGTCGGTCCACTGCTGGATCCGCGTGCCGTCGGCGGTGGAGAAGGCGTTGACGTCCAACGCCTTGCCGCTGCGTACCGAAACCAGCCTGTAGTAGGCACCGCCGTCGACCGTCGCGGCCTGGGAGTCCTCGTGTACGAACACGAAGTACGACCCGACGGTGAGGGACACACCGAGCGCCAGAGCGGTGGCGCTCAAACGACGGCGGTGGCGCCCGCGGCGCCCGCCGTTCGGGAGGTTGCTCATGGGTAGACGTTCTCCTTGCGAACTGTGCACGAGGGGAGGCGGATCGGGACACCGGAACTGGCCGGATCCACTTCCTTGTGGTCACAGGCTCCGCAAAGGGTTGCCGCGAGCCGGGAACTTCTTCTGGGCAGCCCGAAACCAGCGCATTCGCGGCCTCACGACGGGCCAGGGCGAGCGCACCGGCCGCGTACGGCAGCCACGGCCAGGAGGTCAGCGGCCCCGAGTCGGGGACCGGGGTGGAGAGGTTCATCAGGTCACGTCCAGGGTGTAGAGGAAGCCGAAGAGGGCTTGCTGCAGGTTCAGGAGGTCCACGCCGGAGGTGATCGGCGGGTAGCCGTGTTCGGTGAGGACGGCCGCGAGGTCGAGGACCAGGCCTCGGGAGAAGCGGGGGTCGTCATCCGGCCCGGGCAGCGGATAGATCGCCGGGGCCGGGGCCGGGCCCGCAGACGAGGAGTCCACGGGCCCGACGACACGGGCGGGGCGGGCGGTCACGACGCGGCGACGGGCTCAGCGGTGGACGCCTTGGCCTTCGGCGCGGAGGCCGCAACGGCGGGGACGGCCGGGACCAGGGCCGCAGCGCGGTAGGCGACACCGGACTGAACCTGACCGTTGAAGAGGTTCGCCCACGGGGTGGCGGTCAGGCCGACCGGGCGCACGATCACACCGGGCACGAGACCGGCGTCGAGACCGGTCTCCGGCACGGTCACCTTGATCAGCTGAGCGGTCGCCTCGAACGTCTCCAGGAGCTGGACCGTGTAGAGGTTCACGCCGGTCTCCCGGTCGGTGGCGACCTGCCCGGTAGCGGCGTCGGCGAACTTCGGCACCGGCGGCACGGCCACCATGTGGGTCGTGCCGGACAGGTCGGGGCGGATGGTGATACGGGCCATGAGGACTCCAGGTGGGAGGTGGAGGGGCCGGAGGACACCGAACCCCGCTAGACCGCTAAGCGGTGCTAGGTGTGTTGCAGCACGGTCCGGGCGATCACTGTCAAGCAGACCTAGCAGTGTGGCGAGTGTGATTGTGCCGAGCAGCGGGAAATTTCAGGCGCCACAAGGCTTGGGTGTGCTAGCGGGGGCTACCCTGGCGGCATGAACCGGAGAAGCGACGAGGAGCGCGCGCCCTACCAAAAGGCCGCCGACGCCCTACGCCAGGACATCGCCGAAGGCCGCCTGAAGGCCGGCGACAAGTTGCCCGCCCTCTCGGAGATCGAGAAGCGGTTCAACATCGCCAACATGACCGCCCGCAGCGCGGTCCGCGTCCTGCGCGAAGAGAACCTCGTCTACGCCGTCCAAGGTGTCGGCACGTTCGTGCGCGCCACACCCCGGCCGGAAGCCGCCGCCGAGCAGGCCAAGGCGGGCGGCGAAACCATCGAGGTATCCGCCGCCGACCTCGCCAAGATCACTGATCTGGTCACCGGACTTGCCACCCAGGTTCAGCAGCTCCAGGAACAGCAGGAGCAGTTTCGGAGGCAGCTGGCGCAATTCGAGCAAACCTCTCGCTGAGCCGGGCCATTTCGTCGTTGAGGTCGGCCACCTGACCGCCGATCCGAGCCAGCATTTCCATGAGACGGCTGATATCGCCGTGCATCAGATTCCTTCCCCCGCATGTCGAAGTTGCTTCGCTCGCCTGCACTAAACCCTGCAAAACTCACCACTTTTCTCCCCAAGCCCCCGCACTGTCGGCAACAAATCCGCAACGGGCGCCGGTGAGAAAACCGGTTAGTTCCGCGCCCTGCCGCCCGGCCGACTAGCCGAGTGGTGAGAACGCCGGCAGAGGCGGTGAGTTCGGGCGACCCGCCGCCAACCAGGCCGGACCCAGGTGGCGAGAAGGACCCGCGGCCGGTTGACTACGACACTCAACCCCGCACACCTTGACGGATTCCTTGATGAATCCACCTCGGTCTACAACGTTTCGATAACCCCTCCCATCAAGCTGTCGTGACCGATCCGTGATCAAGCCATCAAGGTGAGCCAGGCCCGCAGGCCAGCGGCCATCAAGGTTCACCATGCCGCCGACGGCAGCGCGAACGCACACTCGGGTCGGCCAGATCCCGCAAGGCGGGAGAAGCGTTCCTCCCGATCCCGCTCCGCGGAATCCATCGCACATGCAACTCACAGTGCACCCCGATTCACGATTTGGTTCGGCCGGGAATTCCGGGTAGAGGCCCCTGCCGACCAGTACGCCCTGCACAGCCTGTGGACAGAATCCGCCAACCCTTCCCTCATATCCGACATGCCCCTATTCCTCCCATTCCGTCCATCTGGCCCAGCAGGCAACCTCCATAGATGGCGGGAAATCGGCTGGTGTGACCGGTCGGCCCAACTTCTTTCAGTGACCCGCGTGGACCCACCGTCCGGCCGGCAGGGCCCGACGCATCGAGCCGACCTTGCGCTAGGCCACAGCCCTCCACTTGGGGATCACTCATACAGGTGTCCGCGAGCGCATCCGTGTGACATGTCGGCCGAGTCCCCTTTGGTGTGGCGCGCACCTGGTGCGGGCCGGTGTAAAAGCCTCTCCATCCGCCCTAAGTCCGGCCGGAGTGCCGATTCAGACATCGAGCCCCGAAGCGTTACCAGTTCGTGACCAAGCTCGGTCGAGTCCAGCCAGCGACCAGCGAGCGGTAAGGGCTTGGCCAGGTCGAGCAGTTGAAGCCGAGTCCCCGAGCGATCGGTGGGTGAACAGTGAAGGACAGAGCGGCGACCAGGCCGCCGACAGACCATCAGGACAACAAGAAGCAGCAGGCGCATGGCCAGCAGCAGACGGCCCGGATCAAGGTCAACGGGAGGGTCGGGGGAAGGCGTGTTCAAAGTTTCATTACTGGATCAAGGGCGGCCCGACAGAGGCGGGCCGCGCGCCGCCGCGTCGCCGCCCGTCGCTCCTGTCTAGCGCCCCGCTTTGGGCGGCCCCGCTGGCGGCGCAACAGAACACCTGGCGGTCAACAGGGTCCAGGAGAAGCCGGACAAGCTGTCCGGCCCTGCCGGGGCAGGTCCAGGCCGATGGTTGCTCGCCGTTCGTCCGGGCTCCCCGCTGCTCGATGATCCGGGGCGGACGGAACCCGTCAAGCCCGCACCGCTCGCCACCGATGGCCAAGTGCAGGCCCGTACGTGCGGGCTTGACCGAACCCGCCCGCCCCTACTCTCGGCAGCTGTCGGGGAGCCCGGCCGGAGTGGTCCCCCGCCTGCCCGTTCTTGACCGCCAGTCGTGCGCACCTCTCCCACCATCGATGACCTCCCGTCATAAACCCGTTCCAAGGCATGTCGAAGGCCCCGATACCATCGGCATCAGGGTTGTCTGAACAGAAGCCCGAGCCGGACCACCCCGCTCCCGCCAAGGTCAAGGGTGGTCCGGCTGCTATGGAGTTCTACGGGCCGTGCTGGGCCCAGGCGGCGCTACGGAGTGCAGAGCTCGACGACCCGCCGTCGGTCGTCCGGGTGCTCGGCGAGCCAGAGCCCCAGCGTGTGTTGCGAGTCGGGGAACATGAGCCGGTCGAAGGTCGCCCGCTTGCGAAGCGCGGCTTCGATGCGGAAGGTGACCCCGGGCGGAATCACCGAATCCTGGTCGGGAACGATCAGCACGGCGCGACCCGTGTACCGCGCGTAGGTGTCGAAGACCGGGCTTTCCCGCCAACTGTGGGGCGCGCGGATGAGCTCGGTGAAGCCGGAGCCGAACGGGACCTTCCACGCCTCGGCCCCGTACGCGGCCGGCGCTCCGAGAACGATGGTGGTGACGCGCTCGCCCAGGTGCTCGACCAGGTCGGCGATGGTCTGGCCGCTCATGCTGAACCCGACCAGCGTCACCGGCCCGTCAGGCACGAATTCCTCGATGACGCTGCGGGCTTGCAGGAACCGGCGCTCCAGGCTCAGCAATTCCAATCTTCCGGTGCTCTGGCCGTGGCCGGAGAAGTCGAAGGCCAGAGAGTGGAACCCGGCCTTCGCGAAGTCTTGTGCGAGCGGAAGGTTCCGCTGCTTGCTGCCGGTTCCTGCCCCGTGCATGATCACCACACGCTCGGGCCTCTCGTTGCATGCCGGAGTGTAGGCGGTACAGCTCAGTTCTTCGCCGTCGGCGTGGTGGACAAAGTCCCTGTGTGCCAAGGCTCCTCCTAGGGTCGTGGGCAGGCGGCCCGCCTCAGCCGATCGAAGCAGGCCGCCGCCCGTGTCGAGGCGAGGATCAGGCCGAAATCGCCCGGCTCGTCACGCTCTCGCGCCGCGCGCTGGACTGCCGCAGGTCACTCGCGAAGCACAGCCGCGAGAGCCACCGGGACTCGCCGGGCGGCAACGGCTGGTACGCGTCCCTGGCGTGCGCGGTCGTGTAGTTGTTGACGTAGACGTAGTCGCCGCTGCCCAGCGTCAGCGTGACCTTGCGCGTCTCGAAGTGGGCGAGCAGCTTGGTCAGCACCGCCCGCTCCCAGCCCATGAGCGCCGACCAGTCGAGGGCCGCGAAGTTCACCCGCACGTAGGGCCGGTCCTTGCGGCCGAAGAACACGGGCTGCCGTTCCTCGATCACCACCCCCGTGGTGTAGTGGATCGGGTTGTGCCCGATCTTGAACCGCGGCTCGAAGAGGAACTCGATCTCGTCAGCGTTCAGGACCTCGGCGACACCGTCGATGCTGGAGACCGTGGTGCCGGCCTTTTCGTCGTTGCGCATGCAGGCCAGGCCGAGGAAGTCAGGCCGGGTGGGGTGGAAGGCGTCCTCGATATGGAACCCGAAGTCGTGCGCGCTGCCGGAGCTGGAGTTGGGGATCTCCGCCAGGTCCGGAATCGGCACGATCGAGTTGAAGCACGAACCGCCACGCTGGGAGGTGTAGCCGATCGCTTCACCCAGCAGCGAGCCGTACAGGGCGTGGAGGATCTGGGCGTCGTTGAGCCTGAAGCCCGGCTGTTCCTCGACGTAGGTGGTCGGGGTCGGCCCGGGGCCGTCGGCCAGCACAGGGCTGCCGGTGACGTACAGGACCGAGTCCTTCTCGTACCGCTTGAAGTCGTAGAACGTACGACGGACCCGGGACGGCAGATCGTGTGACAAGACGTGCGCTCGGTCCAGCAGGGCGTACTGCTCGGTCAGCTCCGGATCGGTGCTGAGCCCGTCGAGCAGCGCCCGGACTTCGCTCGCCTCACCCTTGGTGAGCGCGAGTTGGTGGATGCTGGTCATTGCGGTGCCCCTTTCGATGAAGGTGGGAACGCAGGTGGTGTCGGCCATCGCTCGGTGGAATGGGGTTGGCCGGCACCGTCCGCCCTTCCGGCGGTCCTGCCGGTTCGGGCGGAGTCTTGGAGGTTCAGGCCGAGCGCGTCAGGTGATCGGCGGCCTGGGCGTGAGCAACCTGTACGAGGAGCGCGAGGCGGCTGTCTCGTGCCACCTGTTGGTCGGCGGCGCACTCGAACCAGACGACCTTCCCCGCCCCTTGCGGGTACCAGCCCCAGGAGTGGGCGAGATTCTCGACCAGCAACAGGCCCCGACCGCCCGTGATCGGGTCGGGTGCCGCGCCAGAGTCGGGCAAACGGAGACTCGCATCCGCGACCTCGACCCGCAGCCGCTCACCCGTCCAGCGGACCTTGACCCGGCAGCGCTGACCGGTGTGCTCGATGGCGTTAGCGAGCACCTCGCTCGCGCACAGCTCAACATCGCGCAAAGCGTCGTCCGACAGCGGGATCTTCCAGAAGCGGGCAATCTCCAGGATCGAGCGGCGGGCCGCGGGAACGGCGGAGAAGTCCGGTTCAACGTTCCACTCGTGCGGTACCGGGAACGACGCCGTGTTTGTCGGACTGATCAGCACGGCCAACCCCCTCCAGCTGTCGGTAAGCGTGATCGTCCAGCGAGCGCATGCTCACATTGAGCTGACTCTCGATCACACTCCGATACTGGGCTGCACATCAGGCCGTTCCCACCGCGTTTCCAGGACGTTTGGGACGCCTCGCCGTTATGGTTCGTCCCGTCCCTCATGGACCGCGGAGGCGAACTATGAACCACGGTCTTCGCCGCGCATTGGCGAGTGCCAAGATGACCGAAGTACAGCTCGCAGAGGCATGCGGCGTCGACGGCAAGACCGTCAGCCGATGGATCGCCGACCCCAGCCGCATCCCCCACGCCCGGCACCGATGGGCAGCCTGCGAGGCGTTAGGTGAGGAGGAAGCCGCCTTGTGGCCCACTGCCGTCCGCTCAGCACTCAAGACCGGACCCGACCGGGAGGTCGTCCAGGTCTTCCCGTACCGGTCGGCCGCACCGGCTTCGCTCTGGCGTTCGCTCATCACCAAGGCACAGCACGAGCTGACCTTCGCGGGTTACACCAACTACTTCCTGTGGCTTGAGCAGGCCAACCTCGCCGGAGCACTGCGCCGCAAGGCGCAGACCGGGTGCCGGGTCAGATTCTTGATCGGCGATCCCGACAGCCCCACCACCAGGGCGCGCGAAGCTGAGGAGGGCGTTCCGCTCACTCTCTCCACCCGTATCGCGGTGACCATAAGCGAGTTGGATCGGCTCCGCGAGGTCGGCAACATCGAGGGCCGCTTCGAGACCGGTCACGTGAACCTGTCCGTCTTCCGCTTCGATGACGAGATGATCGTGACACCAATCCTCGCCCGCAGAGTCGGCCACGACTCGCCGATGATGCATCTGCGGCGTACCCAGGCCGACGGTATGTTCGACCGGTTCGCCGACCACGTCGAAGAGCTGTGGAGCCGTGGACGGAACATCTGGGAGGTGGCTCAGAGTGGCCAGGCGTGACTACGAAGACGACCCGAACGCACCCGAGCCCAACAGCCTGGTTCCCGCGGCTTCCGTGGTCGTAGTGGACGAGGCCGGCCGCATCTTGCTCCAGCGGCGGACGGACAACGGCATGTGGGCACTGCCCGGCGGAAAGATGGAGCTGGGCGAGTCTCTCGCAGATTGCGGCATCCGGGAGACCTACGAAGAGACCGGTATTAACGTCGAGATCACCGGCATCGTGGGCACCTACACCAACCCTGGCCACGTCTTCGCGTACGACGACGGCGAAGTCCGCCAGGAGTTCTCCATCTGTCTGCTTGCGCAGCCCACCGGTGGAACGCTGCGTGCGTCCGACGAGTCGTTCGAGGTGGCGTGGTTCAGCCCAGAGGACGTGGATGACCTGCCCATGGTTCCCAGCATCCGGAAGCGGATCAACGACTGGCGGTCCGGACAAGGCCCCGCCGTCCGGTAGCTCAAGCAGCACAACAAAGGGCCCCGGCTTCCGACGCGTATCGCAATGGAAGTCGGGGCTCTCGTCATGCTGTGCTGACCAGCGATGTTGGCATAGGTGAAGCGAGTTGTGACAGAAGTAAAGCCCAAACTTGGGCGCCAAATCGACAACCCGCGAGGAGCCTAGGTCAGGGCCAGGTTACCGGCCTCGATAAAGCTCCATGAAACGCGCCTTCCTGTCCTCAACAGCCGCCTCGTCGTGCTCCGGCGCGGCCTCGCCGATGCCGGACTTCTCATTGATGCTTCTGCCGATCTCCATCGAGGACGGCTCCAGCCGTGAATCGGGCCGGGCGCGATGACGGACGTCGGTCAGCCGAGCAGGAGTTCTGCTGCCGGGGTGTGGTTACCGGTCGATGAGGCTCCGGCCATCGCCGAGGCTGCCGTCTCCGGGGCGGTGCCGGGTGGTACGACCAGCAGCAGGAAGTGGTCCTGGAACCCCCGCGTGACACTGATCGTCGCGTCGCTGCCGGCGAACCAGTTAATTCTGACCATCACACCGTTCACCAGGACGGACTGGGGCACACGGTCCCAGGCCGAGGTGTCGAGGCCGACCCGGACGATGCGTCCGAAATGGGCGCCGAGCGCGGTGATCAGGTCCGGCAGCTCGGCGAGGACGTGGTGCGAGCGGGGCCACCAAGCCCCGTCGAAGACGCCCTCCCGCGTCATGGTCGGTTCCAGCAGCAGGCGCGGCAGCAGCGGGGCTCCGGGCACCGACCACGGCTCGGAAGAGGAAGGTACGGGGAGAGGGATCGGCATCACGAGGGGCCGCCCGTCCGGTCCACGAGGGACCAATCATGACCCAGGGCGACGCCGGCGCTGATGCCGGTATGCGGAATGTCCTCGGTTGCCTCCCACGGTACTCCGCAGCGGTCTTCCCCGGGCCGCCCGCCACAGGAGTAGCCTCGAAGACATCCAGGGCATCCCGCATTCCGGTACCCGTTCCGGCTTCGTTCTGGGTGAATGACGGCCCGGCGGCCCCGAACGGGCGGCCGGAGACGGGAACGGTGGACACCGTGACCGCTCACCCTCCGCAGTCGGCACGGCTCGGCCACGGCCTCACGGTCGCCGACGCCATGGATCCCTGCGAATACCAGATAGCCGATGACAGCACCGTCGACCAGGCCAACGACATCTTCCACAGCGCCCACGTGGAGTACCTGCTCGTCCGCGACCACAACGGCCGGTGCGAAGGACTGGTCACCCGCACCGGACTCCACCCCTTCCTGACCCGCTCCTGGTACACCGAGCGAACCGCGATCAGCACCACCGCGCACCAGCGCGGACCGTTCACGTGGCCGACCATGGGCTTGGCCCTGGCCACGATCGCGATGCGGATCAAGCGCCTGACGGTCTGGCCCGTCGTCGACGAGGACGGCTACCTCCTCGGCGTGCTCACAGCGGACCGCGCCACCGACCTCCTCGCCGTCACGCCCATGTGACCCCTCGCGCTGAGCCGAAGCGCTGCCCTGGGAAGCCCCCTCCGCCTCCCCAGGACAGCGCGGTCAGCGGTCCGCCGTCAGTCGGCCAGCGGCAGGTAGACCCGGTTGCCCTGGGCCGCGAACTCCTCCGACTTTGCCTTCATGCCCTCCACGGCCTCCGCGTCGTACTCGGGCTCAGGGGCACCGTTGCCGTACTTCTCTGTGATGGTTCGACTGATCTTCATCGAGCAGAACTTCGGACCGCACATGGAGCAGAAGTGCGCGGTCTTGGCCGGCTCGGCGGGCAGCGTCTCGTCGTGGAACTCGCGGGCGGTCTCCGGGTCGAGGGCCAGGTTGAACTGGTCCTCCCAGCGGAACTCGAAGCGGGCGTCGGAGAGCGCGTCGTCCCAGGCCTGGGCGCCGGGGTGGCCCTTGGCGAGGTCGGCGGCGTGGGCGGCGATCTTGTAGGTGATGACGCCGGTCTTCACGTCGTCCCGGTTGGGCAGGCCCAGGTGCTCCTTGGGCGTGACGTAGCAGAGCATGGCGGTGCCCCACCAGGCGATCATCGCGGCGCCGATGCCCGAGGTGATGTGGTCGTAGCCGGGGGCGACGTCCGTGGTGAGCGGGCCCAGCGTGTAGAAGGGCGCCTCGTCGCAGATCTCCTTCTGGAGGTCCATGTTCTCCTTGATCTTGTGCATCGGGACGTGGCCCGGGCCCTCGATCATCACCTGGACGTTGCGCTCGCGGGCGATCCGGCCGAGCTCGCCGAGCGTCTGCAGCTCCGCGAACTGGGCCTCGTCGTTGGCGTCCGCGATCGACCCCGGGCGCAGGCCGTCACCGAGCGAGAAGGTGACGTCGTACGCGGCGAGGATGTCGCAGAGCTCCTCGAAGTTGGTGTAGAGGAAGTTCTCCTGGTGGTGCGCCAGGCACCAGGCGGCCATGATCGAGCCGCCGCGGGAGACGATGCCGGTCTTGCGGCGGGCGGTCAGCGGCACGTACCGCAGCAGCACGCCGGCGTGGACGGTCATGTAGTCGACGCCCTGCTCGCACTGCTCGATGATCGTGTCGCGGTAGACCTCCCAGCTGAGGTCCTCGGCCCGGCCGTCGACCTTCTCCAGCGCCTGGTAGAGCGGCACGGTGCCGATCGGGACGGGCGAGTTGCGCAGGATCCACTCGCGGGTGGTGTGGATGTTGCGGCCGGTCGAGAGGTCCATGACGGTGTCGGCGCCCCAGCGGGTCGCCCAGGTCATCTTCTCGACCTCCTCCTCGATCGAGGAGGTGACGGCGGAGTTGCCGATGTTGGCGTTGATCTTCACCAGGAAGTTGGTGCCGATGATCGCCGGCTCGACCTCCGGGTGGTTCACGTTGACCGGGATGACGGCCCGGCCGCGGGCGACCTCGTCGCGGACGAACTCCGGCGCGAGCCCCTCGCGCAGGGCCACGAACTCCATCTCGGGCGTGATCACGCCCTGCTTGGCGTAGGCGAGCTGGGTGACGGCCGCGCCGGCCCGGCCGCGCAGCGGGCGCCGCGGGCGGCCGGGGAAGACCGCGTCCAGGTTGCGGAGGTTCCCGCCGCGCGGCGCGGTGTGCTTGATGCCGTCGTCCTCGGGGCGGGCCTCGCGGCCGTCGTACTCCTCGACGTCGCCGCGCTGGCGGATCCAGGGGTCGCGCAGGGCGGGCAGGCCGCGCCGCACGTCGGGCTCGTAGGACGGATCGGTGTACGGGCCGGAGGTGTCGTACAGCGGGACGGTGCGGCCGTTGGTGAGGAGGACCTCGCGGTACGGCACCCGGAGGTCGGGCCGGCTGCCCTCGCGGTGGGCCTTGCGCCAGGCCGGGGTCGGGTAGCCGGTGGACGCGCTGCTCACGCCCCGGCCGGAGGCAGACTGCGGCTGTGCTTCAAAGATGGTCATCGGACCCTCTACTCCCTACGCCGGCATTACCCGGTCAGGTTCCTGCGGTCGGCGCAGCGGTCGGTCCGTGTACCACGGATCCTTCAGCGCCCTCTCAGCCCGGTGCTCCGAGCTCCCGTTGGTCACAGGCGGATGCCTGCAACAAGACGTCAACACCGTAGCGGCAGCATCGGGGCAGGTCCAGACGGGTTCCGGCCAGTGGACGGGCGCGGCAGACTGGCCGGCATGGTGGGCGGCACAGGGCGGGTGACCGGGCGGGTCGGGCCGGGACTGGTGGGGGAGGTGATGGTGTTTGTCCCCGAACGGCGCGGGACGGAGGCCTTCCTGGCGCACCCGGCGGTGCCGGGTGAGGAGTTGGCGGTGGGCACCCCGGTGGTGGTCGTGGAGTACCAGCCGCCGCGCACGGTGTACGTCGCGGCGGTCCTTTGACGGAATCTTGACGCACTCCTGGGTGAATCGCGGCCGCCGAGCCCTTCCCCGGCGATCATCACAGGCGCAGAATCTCCTGCTGCCGCCGGTTACCGCGCCTTCCTGCACACCAGAGCGCAGCCACGGGACACCGGCGTGCCCTGAAGGGGGAATCAGCCGATGTTGATCGGCATCGCGGGGGCCGTTGCGGCCTCCATCGTCGTCCTGGTCGTGCTCTTCAAGCTCATGTGGCGGGTCGCCGAGCCGAACGAGGCACTGATCATCTCCGGATCCCGGCACCGTTCCGAAGGAGTCGCGGACGGGCTCGGGTTCCGTATCGTCACCGGGCGCGGCACGCTGGTGCTACCCGGTGTCCAGGTGGTGCGCCGGCTCTCGCTGGACCTCAACGAGGCCGAGCTGGACGTCGAGTGCGTGACGTCGCAGGGCATCCCGGTGCACGTCAAGGGCGTGGTGATCTTCAAGGTCGGCGACGACCCGGTGTCGATCGCCAACGCCGCCCGCCGCTTCCTCGACCAGCAGAAGATGATGGGCCACCGGGTCCACAACGTCTTCGCGGGTCATCTGCGGTCCATCGTCGGCGGGTTGACGGTCGAGGACATGATCCGGGACCGCGAGCGGATGACCGGGGAGACCCGGGCCGCGTCCGGCAGCGAGATGGAGAAGCTCGGTCTGATCATCGACTCGCTGCAGATCCAGGAGATCCTCGACCCGACCGGCTACATCACCAACCTGGCCGCCCCGCACGCCGCCGCGGTGCAGCGGGACGCCCGGATCGCCGCCGCCGAGGCGGACCGCCGGGCCACCGAGGCCGAGCAGGAGGCGTTCGCCCGCAAGGCCGAGGCCACCCGCAACTCGGGCATCCAGCAGGCCGGTTACCAGGCCGAGCTGGAGACGGCGCAGGCCCGGGCGTTCCAGGCCGGTCCGCTGGCGCAGGCCGCGGCCCGGCAGGAGGTCGTCGTCCAGGAGACCAAGGTCGCCGAACTGGAGGCGGACCGCAAGGAGCAGCAGCTGCAGGCGGACGTCCGCAAGCCGGCCGACGCCCGGGCGTACGAGACCCGGACGAAGGCGCAGGCCGACCGCGACGCCCGGATCTCGGCGGCCGAGGCGCTGGCCCGGGAGACCGAGCTGAAGGCGGCGGCCGAGGCGAACCGGGTGAAGATCGCCGCCACCGCGGAGGCGGAGGCCACCAAGGCCCGTGGCCTGGCCTCGGCCGAGGCCACCCGGGCGACCGGCCAGGCCGAGGCGGCGGCCGCGGAGGCGAAGGGCCTGGCGGCGGCCGAGGCGGCCCGTGCGCTCGGTCTGGCCGAGGCGGAGGCGATCAAGGCGCGCGCGTCGGCCCTGGCGGAGAACCAGGAGGCTGTCGTCGCGCAGCAGTTGGCGGAGAACTGGCCGGAGATCGTCAGGGCCGGCGCGGAGGCCTTCGGCAACGTCGAGCACATGGTGCTGCTGAACGGCGCCGAGGGCATGGGCGAGATGATGGCCAAGGCGCTCACCATGGGCGGCACGGGCCTCGGCCTGGCCCGGCAGTTGCTCGCCGCGATGGGCCAGCAGCAGGGTCCGGCCGGGCCGGTGGCCGCCGAGCGCGCGGTGAGCCACGCGATCCCCGTCCAGGAGGGCGCGGAGCACTGAGCACGGCCGCAGCCCGCCCGGCCGCGGTGTGCGGCGGGGCGGGCTGCGGCGTGTCCGGGGCCGGTTGTCCTGGGCGGGTGCCCAGGGGCCGGTGTCCGAGGCCGGGCGCGGTGTCGGGGTCAGGCCCGGTAGGCCTCGGCGAGGGCGGTGAAGACCGCCTTGGGGCGGCGGGCGCCGTCCTCCAGGGCGACCGCGCCGTAGGAGCCGAGGTCGAGGTCGTGGGCCGGGTCGTCCGGGCGGTGCGGGGCGCGGTAGCCGGCCCAGGTGAACCAGAAGGCGGCGTCCACGCCCTCCTGCTCGAAGACCGGCAGCAGCTCCTGCAGGTACCGCACCTGCTCCTGCTCGTCGCGGACGAGGCCGCCGCGCACCGCGGGCGGCTGCACGGTGCGGTCGATGACGTCCCAGCCGATGCCGCCGCGGTCGCCGGCACCGGCGTAGGTGCAGCAGCCGAACTCGGTGACGGCGACCGGCTTGCCGTGGGCGGAGTGGGCGCGCAGCTCGTCGCGGTAGCGGGCGGCGTTGTGGGCGTCTCGGTAGGCGTCGACGGCGACCAGGTCGAAGGGCGTCCAGTCGATCCGCTCCCAGACGCCGGAGGCGTAGGTGATCCGGCCGCCGAACTCGGCACGGCAGGCGGCGGCGGTGTCGGCGAGGAAGGCGTCGAGGCGGGCGGTCACGGCCGGCACGGTCCGCCAGGTCTCGGGGCGGAAGAGGGCGGCGATCCGCTCGCCGAGGTCGGTGCCGGGCAGCAGCCCGTCGGCGAAGAGGGTGAGTTCGCAGCCGAGGACGAGGACGACCTCGGCGCCGGCGGCCCGCAGTCGCTCGGCGCGGCGGGCGCAGTCCAGCAGGACGGGCCGCACCGCCTGCAGGTCCAGGCCGCAGGGGAAGGGCGCGAACCAGACCTCCAGGCCGTGCGCGGCGGCGTGCTCGGCGGCGAGGGCGATCCGCTCCGGGTCGCCGCCGGTGATCCGGACGGCCGTACAGTGCAGCTCCTCGGCGATGGTGCGCATCTCGGCGCGGACCTCGGCCTCGTCGAAGTGCGGCCGGGAGGACTCCCCGTCGGGGGTGAAGCCGGTGTCGTAGTTGATGCCCTTGGCGCGCATGGCGGTCGGTCCCCGTGGTTGTGGTGCGGCGGCTGGCGGTCGGGTGCTCGGTGCAGGTGCTCGGTGCGGTGCCCGGGTCACTCGGCGTCGGCGATGACCTGCTTGGCGATCCGCTCGGCGACCACGTTGCCGGCGAGGACGCCGACGCCGATCGCGGCGACCAGGAAGACGGTGCCGAGCCAGGCCATGGTCTCCACCGGCAGGGTGTAGGCGCCGACGATCCGGGCGATGCACTCGGCGACCAGGACGGTGCCCCAGACGAGCGAGAAGGTGCGCTCCTGGCGGCGGAAGGCGGCCGACCCGGCGGCCGACCCGGCGGCCAGCCGGTCCCAGGCGGCATCCCGGGCGGCGATGCCCTTGACGATGAAGGGCTTCAGGCCGGCGGTCATCAGCGGGCGGCGGCCGAACGCCGAGACGATGATCGAGATGCCGATGATGCTGCTGATCGCGCCGTCCTTGGCGAGCATCAGCCGCGGGTCGCCGCTGATCGCGGAGAGCGCGATGCCGGCGGCGTTGACCACCAGCATGAGCAGGGCGAGCCCGTTGAGGGTGCGCTCGCGGAGCAGTCCGGCGACGGTCCGCACGGCCGGGACGGCGCTGGAGAGTGCCAGCGAGGGCACCAGGCCGAGGCCGAGGGCGCTGTGCGCGGCGAAGTAGACGCCGAGCGGGACGGCCACGTCGACCGCGAGCGGCCTGAGCGCCGCGAGCTTGGTGGCGGTGGCCTCGTTCCGGCCGGCCCGCGCGGTGTCCGCGGTCTGCTTGGTCTGCTCGGTCTGCTCGATCGCCGCGGTGGTGGTGATGGCCATGATGTTCGCTCCCCGTTGTCGGTGGTGCCCTGTTTCCCGATGCCTCGAGAATCCCGTGGACGGGGGGTCGACCGGCAGTGTCGGCCGCACCGGGATCCGCATGACGGATGTCACGGTCGCGCCCCAGCAGGGATGTTGGGGGTGATCGCCGGCCGGTCCTGAGTACGGGTACTCAGGCCGCGGACGTCCGTGCCCCGGCAGCATGGCTGGCATGGACCTTCGATTCGCAAGCGTGGGCATCACCGCGGTGGGTGCCGGTCTGCCCGCCCGGGTGCTGACGTCGCAACAGCTCCAGGACGAGGTGGTGGCCGGCAGCGGACTCCGGCTCCCCGAGCGGATGTTCGAGAAGGCCACCGGCATCGCGACCCGGCGCTTCGCCGCCGACGACGAATACGCCTCCACGCTGGCACTGGCCGCCGCGCGCCGCGCCCTCGACAGCGCCGGCCACCACCCGCTCGACATCGACCTGCTGGTGTACGCCTCCGCCACGCGGGACGTCTGCGAGCCGGCCACCGCGCACCTGGTGCAGGCCGAACTCGGGTCCCGGGCGCACGCGTTCGACGTCGCCAACGCCTGCAACAGCTTCATCAACGGCATCGACGTGGCCCGCGCGATGATCCTCGCCGGACGGGCCCGCCGCGCGCTGGTGGTCACCGGCGAGACGCCGAGCCGGGCGATGCGCCGCGATCCGTCCGGCCTCGCCGACTTCCGGGACGGCTTCGCGGGCTACACCTTCGGCGACGCGGGTGCGGCGGTGGTCGTCGAGCCGGTCGAACGCGGCGGCATCCTCGACGTGGAGACCGAGACTGCCTCCGAGCACTGGGCGGTCGGCGGCATACCGGGCGGCGGCTCGCGCCACCCCCGGGGCGACGAGTACAGCTACTTCCGCGGCGGCGGCAAGGAGTTGCGCGGCGTCTTCGAGAAGATCGGCGGCGACATCCTGACCCGGGTCGTGGCCCGCACCGGCCTCGCTTGGGACGCGTACACGCGGGTGCTGGTGCACCAGGTGACGCTGCCCTACCTGGAGCGCTTCGTCGAACTCACCGGCGTGCCGGCCGAGAAGCTGGTGCTCACCGTGCCGGAGCTCGGCAACGTCGCCAGCGCCACCCTCGGCGTGCAGCTCGACCGGATCCACGGCGAACTCGCCTCCGGCGACAAGGTGATGATGGTCGGGCTCGGCGGGGGCGTCAGCCTGATGACGATGGTCTGGGAGGTGCCGTGACCGCACTCTGGGTGGTCGTCCCCGCGTACCGCGAGGAGGCCCGGATCGGCGGCACCCTGCGCGCCCTGGCGGCGCAGCGGGACACCGACTTCACGCTGCTGGTGGTGGACAACGCCTCCGACGACCGGACGGTCGCCGTGGTCGAGGAGTTCGCCGCCGGCGCGCCCTTCCCGGTGCACGTGCTGGTGGAGCCCGAGAAGGGCGTCGGCTGCGCCGTCGACACCGGCTTCCGGCATGCCATCGCGCACGGCGCCGACCTGCTCGCCCGGACCGACGCCGACTGTCTCCCGGAGCCCGGCTGGACGGCCGCCGCCCGCGCCGGGATGGTCGCCTCCCGCGGCCTGGTCTGCGGCCACATCACCGCCCGCCGCGACGAGCACGGCCCGGTCGGCCGCCGGGTGTTCCGGGCCCTGGTGGCGACCGGTGCGTTCTTCGGCCGGATCCGCCCCGCGCACCACCGCAGGCACGGCTACCTGGTGCCCTACCGGATGCACGCGGGCAACAACATGGCGATCACCGCGGCCCTGTACGAGGCGGTCGGCGGGATGCCGCGCCGCCCCTCGCCGACCGACCGCACCTTCATCAACCGCGTCCGCCGGCACACCACCGCGATCGTGCAGCGGCGCGACATGGTGGTGCAGAACTCCACCCGCCGGATCCGCGCCTACGGGGTGCTCGGCACCGCCCGCTGGTACCTGGAGCGCGGCAGCGGCGGCCGCTCCGTCGACCCCCGATGAAGGAGCCGGACGTGCTCGACCACCTCAGCCGGGTGCTGCGCGAGGGCGCCGACCGCCCGGCCGTCCTCGGCTGCACCCGCAGCGGATCCGTCCGGGTACGGGCCCGCTGCGGCGAGATCGCCGACCTCTCCGACCGGTACGCGGCCGCGCTGCACCACGGCCACGGGCTGGTCGCCGGGGACACCCTGGGCGTCGCCGTCCGGCCCGGCCCGCGCGCCCTCGCGCTGATGCTCGCCGCGCACCGGCTCGGTCTGCGCGCCGCCGTCCTCGACCCGTCCGCCGGCCCCGACGTGCTGCTCGCCCGCCTCGAACTGGCCCGCCCGGCCCTGGTCGTCGCCGACGCCGCCGCGCAGGCCGTGGCCGGCTGGGCCCGCGGCCTGG
>NZ_JAHTIK010000001.1:4102946-4104924 GCF_025655475.1 Kitasatospora sp. DSM 101779
CGCCGCGCAGGCCGTGGCCGGCTGGGCCCGCGGCCTGGCCCGCCGCGCCTCGCTGGAGCTGCCCCGGCTGGACGCGCTCGGCCCGGTCGCCACCGTCGGTCCGCGGCGGCTCGGCTGCGCCCCCGCCCTGCGCTCCACCGGCGGACGTCCGCCCGCCGGCTACGACGGGGACGGCGACGCCGTGATCGTCTTCACCTCCGGGACCACCTCGGCGCCGCGGGCCGTGGTGCACACCCGTGCGTCGGTCGCCGCCGGGATGCGGGCGGTCGCCGGACTGGTCCGCCCGCAGGCCGGGCAGGCCGTGCTCGGCGGCACCTTCTTCGTCCTGGTGCCCTCGCTGGCGGCCGGCGCCACCGTCGCCCTGCCGGCCCGCTCGCCGAAGGTGCTCGGTCGGCAGGTCCGCCGGCTCGAACCCGCGGAGACGTATCTGACGCCGCCGCAGCTGCGCGGCCTCGACCATCTCACCGGCCGGGTCTGGACGGGCTCCGCCCCCGCCTCCGCCGAGCTGCTGCGCCGCGCCAAGCAGGCCGGCGCCACCGAGGCCTGGGGCGTGTACGCGCTCACCGAGCTGTTCCCGGCCGCGGCCGTCGAGGAGGCCGAGAAGTCCGCCTTCGACGGCGACGGCGA
Organism: Kitasatospora sp. DSM 101779; assembly: GCF_025655475.1. GTDB lineage: Bacteria > Actinomycetota > Actinomycetes > Streptomycetales > Streptomycetaceae > Kitasatospora. Next base: position 4,103,574 of record NZ_JAHTIK010000001.1, read on the forward strand.
CCTGCTCGGCCACCCGCTGCCCGGCGTCACGGCCCGGCTCGCCGACGGCGGCGAACTGCTGCTCGCCGGGGCCGCCGCCCGCGACCGCTACCTCGGCGAGCTCCCCGACCCGTGGGTGCGCACCGGCGACCGCGCCGGCCTCGACGCCGACGGCCGGATCGTCCTCGCCGGCCGCTGCAAGGACATGGTGCTGCGCCGTGCCGAGAACATCTACCCCGGCCTGTACGAGCCCGCCCTGCACCTGCCCGGCGTCGAACTCGCCCTGCTGGTGGGGGTGCCCGCGTGGGACGGCGACGAGCGACTGGTCGCCCTCGTCCAGCCGCGCCGCGGCACCGACCCGCGGCGGCTGCGGGCCGACCTGGAACGCCCGCTCGCCCGGATGGGCAGCGCCCGTCCCGACGCCGTCCTGCTCGGCGAGGTGCCGCTGACCGGGCGTTCCCGCAAGCCGGACCGGGCCGCCGCCGCCCGGCTGTGCGCCCGGGAGCTCACCCGATGAACCACGAGGGCACGATCGCGCGGGCCCGCACCCACCGCACCGCGCGGCGGCTCGACCGCAGGGTCTACCAGGTGTCCCACCCGGTGCTGTTCGCGCTGCTCGCCGTCACCCGCCGCCGCCCGGTGCTGCGGCTCGGCCGGACGGTACTGGTGCACGGCGCCGAGGCGTACCGGGAGGTGCTCACCCGCGTCCCGCTCGACCGCACAGCCGAGGGCACCACCGGCGGCGCCGCCGCCCGGCGGACCGACGGCGGGCTGCTCTTCGACCAGGACGGCGGCGAGCACCGCGCCGCCCGCCGCGACCTCACCGAACTCCTCGGCGCCCACGGCACCGAGAAGCTGCGCCCGGTCTGGCAGGCCGTCCTCGACCACCGCCTCGGCGAACTCACCGGCACCGTCGACCTGGTGGACGTCGTCCGGGAACTCGCCGGGGCCACCGCCGCCGCCCTCACCGACAGCGGCGCCGATCCGCTGCTGCTCGCCCGCGCCTGTGCCGACGCCGCCGCCGAGGCCGCCCGGGAGCACCTGCCCGGCCTGCCCCGACGCACCTCCACGACGGCGGCCGAGCACCTCAACTCCCTGCTGCCGCACGGTCGGGACGCCATGCTCGCGGTCGCCGCGGTCAACACCACGATCGCCGCGCTGCCCAGGGCGGCCGCCTGGTGCGCCCGGGCCGGCCTGTGGGGCGAGGTCTCGCCCGAACTGGCCGTCGAGCTGCTCCGGTTGACCGCCCCCTCGCCGCTGCTGCCGCGGGTCGCCGCCGACGGGGGCACCGCGGCCGGCTGCCCGATCGGCCGCGGCGACCGGCTCGTCCTGGTCGCCCGGCACGCGGCCGGCGCCCACCGCACCGGGCGCG
>NZ_JAHTIK010000001.1:4105278-4112396 GCF_025655475.1 Kitasatospora sp. DSM 101779
GGCGCCCACCGCACCGGGCCCGCCGACCCGCAGGCCGCCCAGGCGGTCTTCGGCAACGGCCCGCACGCCTGCCCCGGTGCCCGGCTCGCCCGCGCCCAGCTCACCGACTTCCTGGCCGCACTCGCCCCGCACCGGCCGGCCGTCGTCCGGGCCACGGTCGACCGGCACGCCGCCCTGCCCGGCTACTCCTCCCTGCTCGTACGGAAGGGCTGACCCGCATGCTCCGGATCGCCGTGACCGGCGCCAGCGGCTTCTGCGGTGCGTACGTCGCACGGGCGGCTGCGGCCGGCGGCGCCGAGGTGCGCTGCCTGGGCCGACGCCCGGGCCCGGTCGGCCGCCACGTCCGCTGGGACGCCGCCGCCGAGGGCCCCGACCTGGCCGGTGCCGACCTGGTGGTGCACTGCGCCGCCGCCGTCGGCGACCACCCGCCGGGCTCGCCCGCCGAAGCCGAGCAGCACGCCGTCAACGTGGACGGCACCGCCCGGCTGCTGGCGGCGGCGGCCGGGCTGCCGGTGGTGTTCGTCTCCAGCGCCAGCGTCTACGACCCGCGCACCGACCGTGCCCTGGTCCGCGAGGACCACCCCACCGCGGCGGGTCACCGCAACGCCTACGGCCGCACCAAGGCCGCCGCCGACCGGCTGGCTCTGGAGGCGGGCGCCGTGGTGCTGCGGCCGCGTGCCGTCTACGGTCCCGGTGACCCGCACCTGCTGCCCCGGCTGCTGGAACGCGTCCGCCGCGGCCTCCTGCTGCTGCCCGGGCCGGACGTGCCGCTCAGTCTGACGGCCGTGCAGAACCTCGCCGACGCCTGCCTGGCCGCCGCCGACTGGGAGCCCGGCGCGTACAACATCGCCGACGGGGCGCCCTACCGCCGCGACGCGGCCGCCTGTACCGTGCTCGCCGACCGGGGCGTCCGCGTCCGGATCGGCCATGTGCCGGTCGCCGCAGCCGAGTTCGCGGCCCGCCGCGGCCTGCTGCCCGGGCTCACCCCGTACGCCGTCGACCAGCTCGCCCGGCCGGTCGTGCTGGACATCGCGAAGGCCGCCGGTCAGGGCTTCCGCCCGCGGTGGGAGCTGGCCTCCGCGCTCGGCGCCTGACGCGCCGGGCCCCGGACACCGTGGTGGTGTCCGGGGCCCGGGGCTGTCCGGCTCAGTTCCTGGCGGCCTTCTTGATCAGGATCACCACCGCGGCGCCGAGGCCAACGACCAGCAGGACCTTGATCAGGAATCCGATCAGCGAGCTGACGACGCCGACCACGAACCAGATCAGGTTCCAGGCCAGGATCAGCACCAGGATCGGGACGACGATGTTGCGCACCCACGAGGGCAGCGACTTCCAGAGCTCGGCCATGTCCGTTCCTTCTCTCCCCTCGGGCTCGGCGCCGGTCCGTCCGCCGCTTTCCCGCTCGCTTCCGATGCTTCGATCGTAGGCGGCACCAGGGGCCGGATCGAGGGCCTGCGGCCCGGAGAGAACCCGGAGATCACCCCGAGGCCGACCACCGGGTCGACCCCCACGGGGACATCAGACCGGCCAGGTCTCGCCGCGCCAGGCGGCGTCCCAGAACATCCACTCGTAGCGCGAGGTGGTGGTGAAGTGCCGCACCATCCTGCGCCGTTCGGCGGGGGAGACCTCCTCGCCGAGCCGGTCCGTGAGGTCGAGCACCCGGCGGACGACCGACTGGAAGGCCTCGTCGCCGTAGGTGGCGATCCACTTGGCGTAGAGCGGCTCGGGGGAGGACTTCGCCAGCAGTTCCTCGCCGACCCGGGCGTAGATCCAGTAGCAGGGCAGTACCGCGGCGACGGCCTCGGCGAAGGAGCCGCCGTGGACGGTGGCCAGCAGGTAGCTGGTGTAGGCGAGGGTGGTGGGCTGCACCGGTTCGGCGGCGGCCTGCTCGGCGCTCTCGCCGAAGGCGGTGAGGAACTCGCCGTGCATCTCCTGCTCGGCGGCGAGCGCGCCCACCGCGTCGTCGGCGAAGGCCCGCACGTCGGCCTCGTGCGGCGCCTTGGCGGCGCAGACGGCCAGCGCCCGGGCGTAGTCCCGCAGGTAGTGCGAGTCCTGCACCACGAAGTGGCGGAAGGCCTGCCGGGGCAGGGTGCCGTCGGTGAGGCCGGTCAGGAAGGGGTGGGCCAGGATCTCGTCGTAGACCGGCTCGATCGCCGACCAGAGTTCGTCGGTCAGGGCCACTGCTCTCGCTCCTCGTGTCGGGTGGTCGCGCCCGACCGACCCTATCCGTCGGCGGTCAGTCCTCGGGCGGCGAGAAGATCACCAGCACGCGCAGCTCCTCGGTGATGTGGTGGAAGCGGTGCGGCACCCCGGCCGGAACGTAGACGACGCTGCCGCGGCCGACGGTGGCGGTCTCCCGGCCGACGGTGATCTCGGCCCGGCCGCTGATCACCTGGTAGATCTCGTCCTGGGCGTGCGGGGCCTGGGTGTCGGTGTCGCCGGGGGCGAGCGCGTACAGGCCGGCGGACATGTTCCGTTCCTTGAGGAACTGCAGGTAGGAGCCCTGGTGGGCGGCCCGTTCCGCGTCCAGCTCGTCCAGCCGGAAGACCTTCATCGCGCTGCTCCTCTCCGGGTCGGGACCATTCAACACCCGGACGGGCTCCGGCCCGGCACCCGCACGGGTACCGGGCCGGAGGGTACGCAGGCGTCAGGCGCGGTGCGAACCGGCGTTCCGGCGGCGCAGCACGACGAGGGTGCCGACACCGAGCGCCAGCACACCGGCGCCGGTGGCCGCGATCACGGCGGAGTGGTCGCCGCCGCCGGTGTTGGCGAGGCGGTCGCCGGCCTTCGCCTTGGCCTTGGTCACCGTGGCCTTGGAGGGCTTCTTGGTCGGCAGCACGCCGCCCGGCTTCACGGTCGGCTTGACGGTGGGCTTGCCGCTCGGCTTGGCCGAACCGCTCGGCTTGGCCGAACCGCTCGGCTTCGCGGAGGCGGAGGCCGACGCAGAGGCCGAGGCGGAGGTGCTCGGCTGGGCCGAGGCCGAGGAGCCGCCGCCGGCCGCGACGATGGCGAAGTCCTGGGGCTCACCGAAGACGGTGTTGCCCTCCTGGGCCTCCTCGTCGTCCAGCGCGAAGATGGCGGCGAAGGACTCCACGACAGCGGCGCCCGGCTTGGCGGTGGCGCCCAGGCTCAGGCGGACGTCGATGTCCAGGGTCTCGCCCGCGCCGACGAACAGGAAGGAGTCCTCGTCCGGGGTCTCCTCGCCGAGCTGGCCGAGGACGACGGCGACGCTGCCGTCCTCGCCGGCCTCGACCGAGGCGTTCAGCCACTTGCCGCTGTCGGGGTGCTTGTACTGGACCTTCACCTGGCCGGCGGTCAGGCCCTTCTCGGCGCCGAGGACGAAGGCCGGAATCAGCAGCGCGTCGCCGCCGGCGTTGGAGATCGCCTCGGTGAAGGTGACCTCGGTGCCGCCCGCGGTGATCTGGGCGGGGAAGTTCTTCAGCGTCACGCTGCCGCCCGCCTTGGCGGGGGCGGCGTGGGCGATGCCCGGCGCGACGGGGGCGGCCAGGGCTGCCGGGGCGGCGAGGACGGCCGCACCGGAGACGAGCGTCGTGGCGGCGGATATCGCCAGTGCACGGCGCAGCTTCATCGAAACCTCACAGGTCTGCCGGCACACCCGGTGTGCCGGCACGGGGGAGTGACATGGGGCGGCACCCGTCGGGTGCCGCGGACCCGCGGTGTTCCGCAAGATCGGAGCCGGATCGTATCCGCATGAATAAGTGCTGAATAAGGCCGGGGTGCCCACTGGGAGTTCGCACCCCCTCCACCGCTTCGGCACGTCGTGTACACGACACCGGCTACCCTCGAAAGCGCTCGCCCGACACACCGTCAGCACCCTGCCCGAGCTGCGGAGATGGGCCACCCGACGAAGGGTAGTGGAGACCGCTCCGAGCGACCGGAGATCGGTTCACGGTCGAGGACTTCGACGCCGCAACCACGCCGGCGTGTGGCAGATATCACATCGCCGCTCGGCGGACGGGCCGCCGTCCCGGAATCGGCACGGGTCGAGGACGTAGCCGCCGAGAGCTTCCCAGCGGGCGGGCGGCCTGCCACCATCCGGTGCCATGAAGAGTTTCGTGATCAAAACGCTCATCAACGCGGCGGCCATCTGGGTCGCCGCCTGGATCGTCGACGGGATCACCCTCTCGGACGGCAGCTGGGGCCACCAGGCGCTGACCGTGATCGCGGTGGCGCTGGTCTTCGGCGTGGTCAACTTCCTGATCAAGCCGTTCGTGAAGCTGCTCTCGCTGCCGCTGTTCGTGCTCACGCTCGGGCTGATCACCTTCGTGATCAACGCGCTGATGCTGTGGCTGACGTCCTGGGCCTCGGACAAGATCGGCCTGGACTTCCACGTCGCGGGCTTCTGGTCGGCGCTGCTCGGCGCCCTGATCATCAGCGTGGTCTCGTGGGGCCTCGATCTGGCGCTGGGGGACGACGACTGAACCGCCGGGCGGGACGTCAGCCCGCGTTCTCGCAGCCGCCGCTGAGGATCAGGTCGAGCTGGGCCTCCAGCTCGACCTCGCTCTCCTCCTGGCCCATCGGCACCAGTCGGTCGGTGCGGGCGAGGAAGGCGATCAGCGGCGGGGCGGGGGCGTGCAGGGTGGCGTCACCGTCGGGCGAGCGCAGCACCACGCCGATCTCGGTGAGGTCCTCGCCGATCGGGTGGATGTGGACGTCGCCCTCGCCGGCCGGCCGGCTGATGCCGTCGACCAGCAGCTCACGGGCGAAGTACCAGGTGACCGGGGTGTCCCCCGGCAGGTGGAAGGTGAAGCGGACCGCGTACGGGTCGTCGGTGTCGTATCCGAGGTCGACGGCGATGCTGACGGAGAGCTCGTCGCCCGCCACGAGGCTCATCACCACATGGCCCTGGACTGTGCTGCTGTGCATGCGCGCGCTACCTCCGCGATCCATTGGTGTCGCCTGCCCCGGCTGGCGGCCATTGCAGCACAGGGACCACCCCGCTTCAATGATTACAGCGGGTGAAGACGCCAATTGAGCTTCAATTCGAAGGCCAAAGTCTATTCATATCTTAGCGATTGACCACACCCCCCGGAGCGGCCTTCGAATGGAAGATCCAATACCGTGACCGCCCGGACCTGCTCGAACACGCAGCGGCACGCCGAATCATCCGTTCGGCCCAACGTTTTCCTCCTGTTCGCCCATGTGTACGAGTTTCATTCCGCCCGGCGCGCGGGAGAATCCCGCACAACCCTCGTGCTCCCGGAGGTGGCCATGGCCGTCCCCGTCCGCCCCGTCGTCAAGCGCACCGCGCGGGCGATCCTGCTGGAGGACGACCCGGGCGACCCGCACGCGCCCGCCACCATCGTCCTGATCCGGCGGGTCCGGCCGGGCGCGGCGCACCCGTACTGGATCACCCCCGGCGGCGGCGTGGAGCCGGAGGACCGCTCCGTCGTCGACGCCCTCCACCGCGAGCTGGACGAGGAGCTCGGTGCCAAGGCCGTCGACGTGGTGCCCGCCTTCGTCGACACCGTCGCCCACTCCCACCACGACGACGGCACCCCGGCCCACCCGCACGGGGTGAAGGTCCAGCACTTCTTCGTCTGCCGACTGGCCTCCATGGACCTCTCGCGGCGGCACGGCCCCGAGCTGGAGGACCCGAACGGCGAGTACGAGGTCGTCCGGCTGCCCTTCACCCGGGAGGGCGTCACCTCGGTCAACGTGGTGCCGCCGAGCCTGCGCGCCTACCTGGCGGCCAACATCGAGGGCGTCCGCGCCCTGCTCGCCCGCGACCTGGCCTGAGGCCGTCCGGACCCGCCGGGCGGCTGCGCGGACCGGCCGCCTGCCGCTCACCCGGCGGGCTGCTCGGCCGCGAGGTCGTGGTGGATCCGGTCCTGCGCGATCCCGGCACGCAGCAGCACCCCGACGGCCCGGCGCACCATCGCCGCGGGACCGCTCAGGAAGGCGTCGTGGCCGTGCCAGGGCGCATAGCGGGAGACCACCTCGGGCAGCAGGCCGACCACCGCCTCGCCGGGCGCCGTGCCGGGCGACTCGACCACCGGGTGCACCTTGAGCCAGGGGTGCCGCCGGTCGAGCCGGCGCAGCTCCTCCAGGGCGTACAGCTCGGGCAGGCTGCGGGCGCCGTAGAAGACCGCGACCGAACGGCCGTTCACGCCGTGCTCGGCGACCTCCTCGACCAGCGCGGCGATCGGGGCGATCCCGGTGCCGCCGCCGAGGCAGAGCAGGTCCGCGCCGTGGGCGTGGTCCACGACCATCCCGCCCGTCGCAGGGCCCAGCCGCAGCACGTCCCCGGGCGCCGCCCGGCCCACCAGCGCGGTGCTCACCCAGCCCGCCTGCACCCCCTTGACGTGGAAGGTCAGCAGCCCGTCCGGGCGCGGCGCCGCGGCCAGCGAGTAGGGCCGCCAGACCCGCGGCCACCAGGGCGTCTCCACCGCGGCGTACTGGCCGGCGCGGAAGGGGTACGGCTGGTCCGGCCGCACGGTGAGCACCGCGACGTCACCGGCCCGGCGCTCGTGCGAGACGACCTCCGCGTGCCACCAGGCGGGCGCGGTGCGGGCGGTCTCCTCGGCCGCCTCGATCATGATCCTGGAGACCAGCCCGTAGACCCGGCGCCAGGCCAGCTCCGTCTCGTCGTTCCAGCGGCTGCCGGAGTACTTGGCGAGGGCGGCCACCAGGCACTCCCCCACCGGCGCGTAGTGCGCGGTCTGCACGCCGTACTTGCGGTGCGCGCGGCCGAGCCCGGCGAGGTACTCGGTGAGCTTCGCCGGCTCGCCCGCGCTGCGGGCTGCCGTGATCAGCGCCCGGAACAGGCGGTCGCGCTGCACGTCCATGGCGGCGGGGAAGAGCGAGCGGACCTCCGGGTGGTGCAGGAAGATCAGCGCGTAGAAGTGCGCGGTGGCGCGGTCGGCGACCGGTTCGACGGCGGCCAGGCTGTCCCGGATCAGGGCGAGGTCGCGCGGGGTCGGCGGCCGGGCGGCCTCCGGGGAGGCGGACTGCGGCAGCGGGGCGGGCGGCGGGGCGGCGATCGGCGTGCCCTCCGTCCAGGCCCGGCTCCAGCGGTCGCCGGGGCCCGACCGGTTGAGGGCGGGCGCGTCGGTGGACCGCGGTGCGGGGGACGGCCCGGCCGGGGCCGCCGGTCC
>NZ_JAHTIK010000001.1:4112421-4121922 GCF_025655475.1 Kitasatospora sp. DSM 101779
GGTCCCGCCCACGGGCGACCGGGGGCCGGGATCCGCGGCGGCACGGTGGGCCGCGCCGGAACGGCGGGCAGGGCCGGCCTGGCCGATCCGGGCCGCCGGCGCCGGACGGCGCGCCCTCCTCTGCCGCTGCGGACCGGGCCCCGGCGGACACTGCCGCCGGGAGCGCCGCCGGGGCGGCGGAGGCGGCGGGGACGGGTGCCGCACGGACGGGCGGGGTGTCCGACGGGACGTCCGGGACGGAGGGGTCAGTGGGGGCAGTGGTTCCGGCCGGGGTCAGCCCCGGCACGGCGGCCGGTCCGGTGGAGCCCGAGCCGGCTCTGACCCGCAGCGGACGTGCCTTCAATGCGACATGACGAGTACCCAAGAGAATCGTTTCGCTTCCGGTCGCCCTGCAGCCACACGGCTGGCTTCTCTCTGCTGACGCCCTCAGCAGACTGGCACGACCCGGGTGCTCGTCCCACGAATCAACGGAACCGCGGACACACGACCGGCGGACGCGCTAGTCTCGCGCAACCCGCGCCCCTCGCTCCCCGTTGCGCGCCCGGGCGCCCGTACCCGAGTGCCGGTGGGCCTCCGGGCGCCCTTCCGCATCCGCGCGCCGGGACGGGCCGGGGAACGCCGACGGGCCGGGTCCCCGAGGGAACCCGGCCCGGTGCGGACCGGTGCCTTCACCGGCGGCTAGAGCGTGCGCAGCAGCAGTCCCGGCTGCTCGACGCAGTCCGCGACGAAGCGCAGGAAGCCGCCGGCCGTGCCGCCGTCGCAGACCCGGTGGTCGAAGGTGAACGACAGCTGGGTGACCTGCCGGACGGCGAGCCCGCCCTCGTGCACCCACGGCTTCGGCGTGATCCGGCCGACGCCGAGCATCGCCGCCTCCGGGTGGTTGAGGATCGGCGTGGAGCCGTCCACCCCGAAGACCCCGTAGTTGTTCAGGGTGAAGGTGCCGCCCGTGAGTTCGGCCGGGGTGAGCGAGCCCGCCCGGGCCGACTCGGTGAGCCGGGCGAGCTCGGTGGTGAGCCTCTCGGTGCCGAGCAGGTGGGCGTCGCGGACCACCGGGACGACCAGCCCGCGCTCGCTCTGCGCCGCGAAGCCGAGGTGCACCACCCGGTGCCGGAGGATCTGCGAACCGTCCGGCGAGACGCTGGAGTTCAGCTCGGGGAAGCGCTCCAGTGCGGCCGTGCAGATCCGGGCGAGCAGCGCCAGGACGCTGACCTTGGGGCCCGGAGCACGGTTCAACTGGGCGCGCAGTGCCATCAGTTCGGTGGCGTCGGCGTCCACCCAGCAGGTCGCGGCCGGGATCTCCCGGTGGCTGCGGCCGAGCTTCTCGGCGATGGTGCGCCGCAGCCCGCGCAGCGGGATCACCTCGGCGTCCCGGTCCGCCGTTGCGGCGGCCGGTGCGGCCGCCGGCGCGGCGGTGGCCGCGTCCACGGCGCGCTGGACGTCCGCACGCATGATGAGGCCGTCCGGGCCGCTGCCGGAGAGCCGGGCCAGGTCGATGCCGTGGTCCCGGGCCATCCGGCGGACCAGCGGCGAGATCACCGGCACCACGGCCGGGACGACCGCCGCGACCGGCGCCGGGGCTGCCGGAGCGGGCGCCGGGACGGGAGCGGGCGCCGGGACGGACGCTGCCGCAGCGGCCCGGACCCGGGCCCGGCGGCTGCCGCGCGACTCGGCGACGCCGTAGCCGACCAGCGGGCGCTCCACCGGCTCACCGGGGCCGCCCGCGGGCGCCGCGGCGGTGTCCGGCGCACCGGTGCCGCCGGGCCCGGACACCGCGACCGTCACCAGTGGGGCGCCGACCGGCACCTCCTCGCCGATCTCGCCGAAGAGCGCGGTGACCACTCCGCCGTACGGGCAGGGCACCTCCACCACGGCCTTGGCGGTCTCCACCTCGACCACCGGCTGGTCGACGGCGATGACCTCACCGACCTCGACCATCCACCGCACGACCTCGGCCCCGGTGAGACCCTCGCCGAGGTCGGGCAGGGTGAACTCGCGGACGACGGGCATCACAGTCACTCCTCCCACTGCAGCCGGGCGACCGCGTCCAGGATCCGGTCCACCCCGGGCAGGTGGTGGTGCTCCAGCATCGGTGCCGGGTAGGGGATGTCGAAGCCGCTGACCCGCAGCACGGGGGCGGCCAGGTGGTGGAAGCACTTCTCGGTGAGCCGGGCGGCGATCTCCGCACCCGGCCCGGCGAAGCCGGTGGCCTCGTGGACGACGACGGCGCGGCCGACCGAGCGGACGACCTCGCAGGCCGTCTCCTCGTCGAAGGGGACGAGCGAGCGCAGGTCCAGCACCGCGAGGTCCCAGCCCTCGGCCTTGGCGGCCTCGGCGGCCTCCAGGCAGACCGGCAGCGAGGGGCCGTAGGTGATCAGCACGGCGGAGCGGCCGGTACGGCGCAGCACGGCCTTGCCGATCGGCTCGACGGGCGCCGCCGGATCCCACTCGGACTTGCCCCAGTAGAGGCGTTTGGGCTCCAGGAAGACGACCGGGTCGTCGGAGGCGATGGCCTCGCGGAGCAGGCCGTAGGCGTCGTGGACGGTCGCCGGGGTGACCACGTGCAGGCCGGGGGTCTGGACGTAGTAGGCCTCGGAGGAGTCGCTGTGGTGCTCGACGCCGCCGATGCCGCCGCCGTAGGGGACCCGGACGGTGATCGGCAGCGGCAGCTTGCCGGCGGTGCGGTTGCGCATCTTGGCGACGTGCGAGAACAGCTGCTCCAGCGCCGGGTAGGCGAAGGCGTCGAACTGCATCTCGACGACCGGGCGCAGGCCGTACATGGCCATGCCGACGGCGGTGCCGAGGATGCCGGCCTCGGCGAGCGGGGTGTCCAGGCAGCGGTCCGGGCCGAACTCGGCGGTCAGGCCGTCGGTGATCCGGAAGACGCCGCCGAGCCTGCCGACGTCCTCGCCCATGACGTGCACGGTCGGGTCGGCCTGCATGGCGTCGCGCAGCGCCGCGTTGAGCGCCTGCGCCATGGTGCTGGTGCGGGCGGAGACAACTGTCGTCATCAGTGGTGCACCTCGGCCTCGGCGGCCAGTTCGGCTGCGAGCTGGGCGGCCTGCTCGCGCAGCTGCGGCGTGGGCTCGGCGTAGACGTGGGCGAACAGCGACATCGGGTCGAGCTGCGGGTCCTCGTGGAACTCGGCGCGCATCCGGGCGGCCAGCGCCTCGGCCTCGTCCGCGGCCTCCTGGACGAGCGTGTCGTCGAGGACGCCGAGCGGGCGCAGGTGCCGCTCCATCAGCAGGATCGGGTCGTGCTCGCGCCAGGCGGCGACCTCGTCGTCCGTCCGGTAGCGGGTGGCGTCGTCGGCGTTGGTGTGCGCCTCGACGCGGTAGGTGAGCGCCTCGACGAGGGTCGGGCCGCCGCCGCCCCGGGCTCGCTCGAAGGCCTCGGTCAGGACGGCGTGCACGGCGGGGGCGTCGTTGCCGTCGACCAGCCGGCCGGGCATGCCGTAGCCGACGGCCTTGTGGGCCAGGGTCGGCGCTGCGGACTGCCGGTCGAGCGGGACGGAGATCGCGTAGCCGTTGTTCTGGACGAGGAAGACGACCGGGGCGTTCAGCACCGCGGCGAAGTTCAGCGCCTCGTGGAAGTCGCCCTCGCTGGTGCCGCCGTCGCCGAGCATGGCGAGCGCGACGACCGGGTCGCCGGCCAGCCGCGCGGCGTGTGCGAGGCCCACGGCGTGCGGGGCCTGGGTGGCGAGCGGGGTGGAGAGCGGGGCGGTGCGGGTGGCCCGCGGGTCGTACCCGGTGTGGGCGTTGCCGCGGAGCAGGGTGAGGGCCTCCAGCGGGTCGACGCCGCGGGCGACCACGGCGAGGGTGTCGCGGTAGCTGGGGAACAGCCAGTCCTGCTCGCGCAGGGCCATCGCGGCGGCGACCTCGCAGGCCTCCTGGCCGGTGGTGGCCGGGTAGACGGCGAGGCGGCCCTGCTTGGTGAGGGTGGTGGCCTGCTGGTTGTAGCGGCGGCCGACGACCAGGCGCCGGTACAGCTCGCGCAGCAGCGCCGGGTCGGTCTTCTCCAGGGCCGGGGTGCCCAGGACACGGAAGGGGGAGTCGTCCGGCAGCAGCGGGGCGGGGTCGGTCCGCGGGGCAGTGGCACCGGGCAACCAGCCGGGTACCGCGGCCGCCTGGTGTCGGTGGTCGAGAACGGTCATCTCGGGGCACCTCCGGGGTGATGGGGGCTCCCTACCGATTGTTCGGTCGTCTGTTCATCTTGACCAGATGTGCGACAGGGTGGTGGACAATCGGCCCGAACGGAGGTCGACTGGAAGCAGCACGTCCAATCAGGGAGGGTGGGGGGCCATGTCGGCTGAACAGACGTCCAGGCTCGACCGTGTCGACCGTGCGATCCTGCGGCTGCTGCAGCAGGACGGCCGCGCTTCCGTCCGCTCGGTGGCCGAGCGGGTGCACGTCTCCCGGGCCAGCGCCTACGCCCGGATCTCCAGGATGGTCGACGAGGGCGTCATCCGCGGGTTCACCGCGCGGGTGGACCACGAGAAGTCCGGGCAGGGCGCGTCCGCGTACATCACGCTGAAGATCGTCCAGAACTCCTGGCGGACCATCCGCGAACAGCTGCTGGAGCTGCCGGGGGTCGCGCACATCGCGCTGGTCGGCGGCGAGTACGACGTGCTGATGCTGGTCCACACCGCGGACAACCGGGCCCTGCGCGAGCTGGTCCTCAACCGGATCCAGGCGATCCCGGACGTGCTCGGCACCCAGACCATGCTGGTCTTCGAGGAGACCGACCAGGTCCCCCCGGACGCCTGAGACGGGAACCCACAGGGGCAACCACCAGGGGGCGGCAACCCCCGGGGGTCCCTTACCGCGCGCGGAGGCCGTCGAAGGCGATGTGGGCGACGGCGTCGGCGACGCCGTCCGCCCCGCGGGTGCCGGGGCGGTACCACTCCACGATGGAGTTGATCATGCCGAAGAGCAGCCGGGTGGCCAGCCGGGGCTCGACGTCCGACCGGAGCTCGCCGGCGGTGACCGCCGCCCTGAGCAGTTCGGCGACCCGGTGGTCGAAGTCGCGGCGGCGCTCCAGCGCCCACTGCTCGGTGGCGGTGTTGCCGCGGACCCTCAGTAGCAGGGTCACGTAGGGGAGTTCGGAGAGGAGCACCTCGACGGTGCGGCGGACCACGTGCTCCAGCCGGTCCACCGGCGGCCCGGTCTCGGCGGCGGGCTCCTCCAGGATGCCGAAGAGGGCGTCCAGGGCCCGCCCGACGGCCAGCCGCAGCAGCTCCTCCTTGCCGCGGACGTGGTGGTAGATCGAGGACTTGGAGATCCCGGCGGCCCGGGAGAGGTCCTCCATCGAGGTGCCGTCGTACCCGCGCTCGTTGAAGACCCGGACCGTCACGGCGAGCAGCGTGTCGACGGTGTAGGCGGTACGGGGGGTGTTCTCGGCCATGGGCACGAGTATCCCCGGCAGCCCGGTGCCGCCTCCGCCCGGGGTGGCGGCGGCGACGGCCGGCGGAGCCCCCGGAGAGGCGGCTACCCAAACGGCCGCCAGGCTGTCCGAAATTCCGGTGTTCCGCCCCGGAAGGGCCGCCTAGGGTCCATTTCCAGGGGGGACGTAGACGAACCGGAAATCCGGAACGGACCCTTCGAGATTTCCCATTCACCCATCACCGGAAAGGTCCTTCCATGACGAACTGGATGCGGCGCACGGCCACCCTCTCGGCCGGCCTGGTGCTCGCCGGCGGCGCCGCCCTGGCGACCGCCCCCACCGCGTCCGCACTGGTCAGCGGTCCGCTGCACCCCGCCAGCTCGGGCAAGTGCCTGGGCGTCTACGGGATGTCGACCGACAACGGCACGGACGCCGTCCAGTGGGACTGCAACGGGAACGCCGACCAGCGCTGGAGCTACTCCGGCGTGGGCGGCGGCTACTACACGATCACCAACGCGAATTCCGGCAAGTGTCTCGGTGTCTACGGCATGGACCGGAAGAACGGCGCCGTGGCGGTCCAGTGGGACTGCAACGGCAATGCCGACCAGCAGTGGTACATCGACTCGGTCGGCAACGGCGCCGCCCATCTGATCAACCGCAACTCGGGCAAGTGCCTCGGCGTCTACGGCGGCAACACCGCGAACGGCACGCTCGCCGTGCAGTGGGACTGCAACGGCAACAGCGACCAGGTCTGGTACTCCTGACGCCCCGCCCGCGGCCGGCCGAGGACGCACCCGAAGGAGTGCCCCGACCGGCCGGCCGCGGGCCTTCGGGCCGCTCACGGGCGGGCGGTAGACTCCGCCGCGCCACCCGCATGCGGCGGGGTGACCGGCGACGGAGGACCGACGTCCATGAGCGCGATACCTGACACCGCGGTGCCGCGTCAGCGGCCCGCCGCCGACCCGGTGCCCGGCGGCCAGGTGCCCGACGGCGCGGACGACCGCGGCGGACAGCGGCCCCCGGAGCCGCTGCGCAGGGCGTTCGGCTCGGCGGCGGCGCGCTTCGGCCCGGCGCTCGGGCTGTACGGCGCGGTCAAGCTGATCGGGTTCGCCGTCTTCATGATGCTGCTGGAGTCCTCCGGCAAGTTCCGCGAGCAGTCGCCGCGGTTCGGCGGCGGCGCGCACCCGTGGGACGTGGTCGGTTCCTGGGACGGCTGGTGGTACCGGCAGATCGCCGAGATCGGCTACGACCCCAAGCTGGTGCCGGACCCGGGCGGCTTCTTCCCGGTCCACCAGGACTCCTCGGCGTTCTTCCCGCTGTACCCGGGCCTCGTCCGGCTGGTGTCGGACGGCACCGGCCTCGGGCTGTACGGCGCGGGCATGCTCGTCTCGGTGGTCTCCTCCTTCGTGGCCGCGGCCGGCATCTACGCGGTGGCGGCGCACCTCGGCGGCAGGCGGGCCGGCGTGATCGCCGCGGCGGTCTGGGGCGCCTTCCCCGGCGCCGGCGTCGAGTGGGCGGTGTACACCGAGTCGCTGTTCGTGGCGCTGGCCTCGTGGGCCTGCTACTTCACGATCACCCGGCAGTGGTCGCAGGCCGCGCTCGTGGCCTTCGTCGCCGGGTTGAGCCGGCCGACCTCGATGACGCTCATCGCGGGTGTCGCGCTCTCCGCCGCCGTCGCGCTGTTCCGGCGCAGGGACGGCGTGGCCGGGCCGCTGACGGCGATCCTGCTGCCGCCGCTGAGCTTCTTCGGCTACATCGGCTGGGTGGGCTGGCGGATGGGGCACCTGGACGGCTACCTCACCCTGCAGCGCTACGGCTGGCTGCACTTCTTCGACTGGGGCTCGTACACGAGCACGGCGGTCGCCAACATCCTGGTCGGCGAGACCGCCTACCTCTTCCCGTACCCGACCGAGGACCTGATCGCCGTCCTGGTGCTGTTCGCGCTGCCCTGCCTGCTGGTGCCGCTCCTGTCGAGGCGGCCGCCGCTGGTGCTGGTGGTCTACACCCTGGGGACGCTGGTGCTGGCGCTGGGCAGCCAGCAGATGTTCGGCACGCTCTCCCGGTTCGTGCTGCCGGTGTTCCCGCTGACGATCCCGGTGGCGCTCGCGCTGCGGCGGCTCAGCCTGCCCTCGCTGGCGGTGGTGCTCGGCGTCGCGGGCGCCGCGTCCGGCTGGTACGCCGGCTACGTGATCTTCGAGCTGGGCATTCCGTAAACCGGGGGTGTCCGGACGGCGGGCGGCCGCGCCCTCTTGTCCCGACCGATCGTTCGGTTACTCTTTGGGGTGTCCCGCCCGCCCCTGTGAGGAGCGCACCATGGCTGCTGCGACCCCCGACCCCAAGGTCGCCGACCTGATCGAACGCCACCAGGACACCCTCGACCGCGCGCTCACCGCGATGGCCGAGCGCGACTACTGGTCGCCCTACCCCGAGTTCCCCAAGGCGTACGGCGAGACCGGCGCCGAGGACGGCAAGGCGGCCTTCGACGCCCTGCTCGGCACCGTGTTCGCGGTCGAGGGCCAGCCCACCGACGGCGACCTGGTCGGCGGCGAGACCTCCCCGTACGGCGTCGAGCTCGGCATCAGCTACCCGCACACCGAGCCCGGCGCGCTGATCGAGGCCCTGGAGGCCGCCCGCCCGGCGTGGGCGGCGGCCGGCCCGGCCGCCCGCGCGGCGGTCTGCCTGGAGATCCTGGCCCGGATCAACGCCCGCTCGCACGAGTTCGCGCACGCGGTGATGCACACCACCGGCCAGGCCTTCGGCATGGCCTTCCAGGCCGGCGGCCCGCACGCCCAGGACCGCGGCCTGGAGGCCGTCGCGTACGCCTACGCCGAGCAGACCCGGCTGCCGCAGAGCGCCGGCTGGACGAAGCCGCAGGGCAAGCGCGAGCCGCTGCAGATGGTCAAGGAGTTCACCGTGGTGCCGCGCGGCACCGCGCTGCTGATCGGCTGCAACACCTTCCCGACCTGGAACGGCTTCCCCGGGCTGTTCGCCTCGCTGGCCACCGGCAACGCCGTGCTGGTCAAGCCGCACCCGCGGGCCGTGCTGCCGCTGGCGCTGACCGTCCGGATCGCCCGCGAGGTGCTCGCCGAGGCCGGCTTCGACCCGAACCTGGTGTGCCTGGCCGCCGAGCACGAGGGCGGCACCGCCGCCCAGGTGCTGGCCGTCCGCCCCGAGGTCAAGGTCATCGACTACACCGGCTCGACCTCCTTCGGCGACTGGCTGGAGGACAACGCCCGCCAGGCCCTCGTCTACACCGAGAAGGCCGGCGTCAACACGGTGCTGGTCGACTCCACCGACGACTACCGCGGCATGCTGAACAACCTGGCCTTCTCGCTGTCCCTGTACAGCGGCCAGATGTGCACCACCCCGCAGAACCTGCTGATCCCGCGCACCGGCATCAGCACCGACCAGGGTGACAAGTCCTACGACGAGGTGGTCGCCGACCTGGCCGCCGCCATCGACGGGCTGCTGTCGGACGACGCCCGCGCGGCGGCCATCCTCGGCGCGGTGGTCAACCCGGGCGTGCTGCAGCGCACCGCGCAGGCGGCCGGCGGCGAGTTCGGCGAACTCGCGCTCGCCCCGCGGCCGGTGGCCTCCGGCGAGTTCCCCGGCGCGACCATCCGCACCCCCGCCCTGGTCAAGGCCGACGCCGACAAGCCGGACGACCGGGCGGCCTTCCTCGGCGAGCAGTTCGGCCCGATCTCCTTCACCGTCGCGGTGGAGAACACCGAGGCCGGCATCGAGCTGCTGCGCCGCAGCGTCCGCGAGCAGGGCGCGATGACCGTCGGCGCCTACACCACCTCCCCCGAGGTGGAGCAGGCCCTGGTGCAGGCCTGCCTGGACTCCGGTGTCTCGCTCTCGCTGAACCTCACCGGCGGGGTCTACGTCAACCAGACCGCCGCCTTCTCCGACCTGCACGGCACGGGTGCCAACCCGGCCGCCAACTCGGCCTACTGCGACGGCGCGTTCGTCGCCGGCCGGTTCCGCACGGTGGAGGTCCGCCGGCACAGCTGATCCGGCGTCCGGCACGGTCCGGCGGCCCGTTCCCGCACCGCGGGGGCGGGCCGCCGGCCTTCCCCGGCCCGCCGTCTCACCGGCGGGCCCGCCGCGGGTTGAACACCC
>NZ_JAHTIK010000001.1:4121934-4130782 GCF_025655475.1 Kitasatospora sp. DSM 101779
CCGGCGGGCCCGCCGCGGGTTGAACACCCAGACCCGCAGCAGCACGAAGCGCACCAGGGTGGCCAGCGCGTTGGCGGCGACCAGGGCCGCGAGCTCGGCCGAGTGCCCGGCGGCCGGCGCGGCCGCCCCGAGCACCGCGATCGCCCCGCTGCTGAGCACCAGCCCGATGACGAAGGCGATCCCGCCCTCGATCTGGTGCTTGAGAGCGTCCCGACGGCCCGTCACCCCGAAGGTGAAGCGGCGGTTCGCGGCGGTGTTGAACACCGCGGTGAGGGCCAGCGCGAGGAAGTTGGCGACCAGCGCCGGCACCAGCTGGCGCACCCCCAGGTAGAGCAGCACGTAGGCGAGCGTGGACACCGTGCCGACCACGGCGAAGCTGGCGAGCTGCCAGCCTAGGCCGGGCGGCAGCCGGTCCTGCCCGGGCCGCTCGGGCGGCTGCACCGCGCCGCCGCCGGACAGCGAGCGGCGGGCGACCCTGGCCATGCCCTTGAGGTCGTCGAGGGCGGTGCGGACGATGTCGACGCGGCTGTCCGGGTCGTCCACCCAGTCCACCGGGACCTCGTGGATCCGCATCCCGGACCGCTCGGCGAGCAGCAGCAGCTCGGTGTCGAAGAACCAGGCGTTGTCCTCCACCTCGGCCAGCAGCTGCTTCACCACCGCGGTGCGGCCCGCCTTGAAGCCGCACTGGGCGTCGGAGAACTTGGCCGCCATGGTCGCCCGCAGCAGCAGGTTGTAGGTGCGGGAGATGAACTCCCGCTTGGGCCCGCGGACGACCGCCGAGCCGCGGTGCAGCCGGCTGCCGATGGCGAGATCGCTGTGGCCGGAGAGCAGTGGCGCCACCAGCGGGAGGAAGGCCTCCAGGCCGGTGGAGAGGTCGACGTCCATGTAGGCGACGACGTCGGCGTCACTGTCGCCCCAGACCTGCCGCAGTGCGCGGCCGCGGCCCTTGAGGTCCAGGTGGACGGCGGTGACCTGGGGGATCTCCTCGGCGAGGGCCGTCGCGACCTGCCAGGTGCTGTCGGTGGAGGCGTTGTCGGCGACGGTGATCCGGTAGGGGTAGGGGAAGGTCTCGGCGAGGTAGGCGTGCAGCCGCCGGACACACCGCTCCAGGGTGTGCTCCTCGTTGTAGACCGGGACGACCACCTCGACCAGGCTCGTCCGTACCTTGTCACCGCCCGGCGGGGTGTCGGCCAGGATCGTTGCGGGCTCTGTCATGGCAAAGAGGCTCACAGCGGCTGATGGGCCCGGGATGATGGGAGCCTGAGAGCGGACTGAGAACCGCGCGGCCCGCTCGCCGTACCACCAACGGGAGATGACACATGGCTGACAGGCAGCTCGACTCCGATGTCGTGGTCGTCGGCGCAGGGCCCACCGGCCTGCTGCTGGCCGGCGACCTGGCGGCGGCGGGGGTCCGGGTGACGGTGCTGGAGAAGCGCGGGGCCGAGTCCAACCTCACCCGGGCGTTCGCGGTGCACGCCCGGACCCTGGAGCAGTTGGACGCCCGGGGGCTGGCCGACGACCTGATCGCGACCGGCACTCCGCTGTCCTCGCTGCGGCTGTTCGGCCGGGTGCGGGTGGAGCTCGGCGATCTGCCGACCCGCTTCCCCTTCGTGCTGATCACCCCGCAGTCGAACACCGAACGGCTGCTGCAGGAGCGGGCGCTGAAGGCCGGTGCGGTGATCCGGCGGGGCGCCGAGGTGGTGGGTCTGCGGCAGGACACCGCCGGGGTCCGGCTGGACGTCCGGGAGGACGGTGGGACGGCCTCGTACCGGGCGGCCTACGCGGTCGGCACGGACGGCGTGCACAGCACCGTCCGCGATCTGCTGGGCCTGCCCTTCCCGGGCACCTCGGTGGTGGACTCGGTGGTGCTCGCGGACGCCCGGCTGGAGAAGGCGCCGGAGGAGGTCCTCACGGTCGGCGCGAACGAGGCGGGCTTCGCCTTCGTCGCCCCGTTCGGCGACGGCTGGTACCGGGTGATCGCCTGGGACCGGCACCGCAGCCTGCCGGACGCCGCCCCGGTGGACCCGGCCGAACTCACCGGGCTGCTGCGCGCCGTGCTGGGCAGCGACCACGGCCTGCACGACATCCGCTGGTCGTCGCGCTTCCACAGCGACGAGCGCCAGGTGCCGACCTACCGCTCCGGCCGGGTGTTCCTGGCGGGCGACGCGGCGCACTGCCACTCGCCGGCCGGCGGGCAGGGCATGAACACCGGCCTGCAGGACGCCGCCAACCTGGGCTGGAAGCTGGCCGCCGCGGTGCAGGGCTGGGCACCGGACGCCCTGCTCGACACCTACCAGAGCGAGCGCCACCCGGTCGGGAAGGCCGTGCTGCGCAGTTCGGGCACGCTGATCCGGGTGGCGCTGGCGCAGTCGCTGCCGGCCCGGCTGGCGGGCGGAGTGCTGACCGCCGCAGCGGACCGGCTCGGCCCGCTCACCCGGTTCGGCGCGCGGGCGGTCTCCGGTCTCGCGGTGGCGTACCCGCCGGCGGGGGACGCGCACCCGCTGGTCGGCCGGCGCATCCCGGACCTGCGGCTGGCGGTGGACGAGCCGGGCGGCACACCGCGGCTGTACGAGGCGCTGCGCGGCGGCCGGGCGGTGCTCGTCTCCAACGACGAGCAGCCCTACGCCGACCAGTGGGCCGGCCGCGTGGTGACGGCGGCCCCCGCCGACCCGCACGGCAAGCTGCGGGACACGGTGCTGCTCGTCCGCCCGGACGGCTACGCGGCCTGGGCAGCGGTCGACCCCAGCCGCACCGAGGTCCGCGCCGCCCTCACCGCCCTGCTCGGCCGCCCCTCCCAGCCGTAGGAAGCCGCTCCCGGAGGGGAGCACCTCAGGGATTCGGGGAACTGCGCAATTCGGATCCGGGCGGCACAAAGGTACGCGTCGGCCCGGGATCCCTACGGCAGCCGCTGGGCCGCGGATTCCGCCCGGACCGTCCGCTCGTAGTGGCGGGCCGCTTTGGAGCGGTTTCCGCAGAGCGCCATCGAGCACCACCGGCGGCGGCCGTTCTGCGATGTGTCGAAGAAGTGCAGAATGCAGGCGGGGTGTGCGCACTGCTTGATGCGGTGCGCACCCCGTCGCAGCAGCGAGAGGTAGTCGTCGGCGGCGAGCCAGGCGGCGAGCTGCTGCGGGGGGTCGGCCTCCGCGGTCTCGGCGGGGCCGTCCGGGCCGAGGCTGTGCCGGACCCTGCCGTGCGCGAGGACGGCGTTGAGCGCGGCGGCGCCCTCGGTCGAGCCGGGGTCCGCCACGAGCAGGTCGAGGGCGCCGCGGGCGGCCTTCACCGCGGTCAGCGAGGCCTCGTCGGCGGGGCAGCGGTCGGCGAGGCCGGCCGAGGAGAGCCAGATGCGGTAGCCGTCGAGGTCGGCCAGGAGGTCCTGCTGCCCGTTGCGCCAGCGGGTGTTCAGCAGATCGAGGGCGAGCGGTTCGCCGATCAGCGGTCGCGGGTCGCGGGGGTCAGCCATGCCGCCGAGTGTAGTGCGGCGCTGCCGGACGCCATTCACTGTATGAATTCACATCCATTCTGTTGATGGATCTGAATTCCACACTTGACTGTTTTTTAGCAAGCGATTGCTGCCGCATGGGCCCATTCCTGGGCGATTTCTGGGAACTTCGTGCAAGCGTTTTCGAACCCGGAACGCCCCACACCTTCCGGAGGACCCCGTGCGACCCCGCTCGCTCGCTCTTTCCGCGGCCATAGCCGTCCTGCCCCTGACCGTGGTTTCGCTGGGCGTCTCCACCGCCCAGGCCGCTCCGACCCCGCAGGCCGCCTCCCGGGTGGCCCTGCCGAACACCGTGACCCCGGCGGTGGCCCGCTCGCAGAAGCAGGGCGACCTGCCCGCCGACCGGACGATGTCCGTCTCGGTGAACCTGAAGCTGCGCAACACCGCCGACCTCGACCGCTTCCTGAAGGCGGTCAGCACCCCCGGCACCCCGGAGTACGGCCGCTACCTGACGCCGGCGCAGTTCACCGCGCTGTACGGCCCGACCGAGGCGGACGTGGCGAAGGTCCGCGCCTACCTCACCGGCCAGGGCCTGACGGTCGACTCGGTGAGCGCCAACCGCCAGGTGGTGAACGTCCGCGGCACCGCCGCGCAGGTCGCGAAGGCCTTCGGCACCCACGAGAGCTCGTACAGCGACCCGCAGCAGGGCGGGCGCACCTTCTTCGCCAACGACGCGGCGGCCAGCGTTCCGGCCGAGCTGGCCGGCACGGTCGAGGGCGTCTCCGGCCTCGACAACCACACCGTGCGCACCTCACGCGCCGTCAAGCCGAAGGCGGCCGCCCCCCACGCGACGCCGAGCGGCTTCGGTCCGGCGCAGTACGACGGCGCCTACCGGCTCGACAAGGTCGGCGCGGACGGCACCGGCACGACCGTCGCCCTCTGGGAGTTCGACGGCTACAGCTCCACCAACCTGCGCACCTACGACAGCCAGTACGGTCTGACCGGCCCGGCGGTCTCCACCGTCTCGGTGGACGGCGCCAACTACGACGCCAAGCCCGGCGACGGCCAGGGCGAGGTCGAGCTGGACAGCGAGATCGTCCGCGGTGTCGCCCCGAAGGCCACCCAGCTGGTCTACGAGGCCCCCAACAGCGACCAGGGCGAGATCGACATGGCCGCCCAGATCGTCTCGGAGAACCGGGTCTCGGTCATCTCGATCTCCTGGGGCTCCTGCGAGCCGGACACCACCGCGTCCTCGATGACCGCGGTGAACAACTCCTTCAAGCAGGCCGCCGCCCAGGGCATCTCGATCTTCTCGGCCTCCGGCGACGACGGCTCCCGCGACTGCACCCGCTCGACCAGCGGCTCCACCGTGAAGGCGGTCGACTTCCCCGCGTCCAGCCCGTACAACACCGGCGTCGGCGGCACCAACCTCAAGGTGAGCGGCAACGCGTACTCCTCGGAGAGCGCCTGGAGCACCGCGGGCGGCGGCGTCTCCACCCAGTTCGCCAAGCCGAGCTGGCAGACCGGCACCGGCGTCACCGGCACCATGCGCACCGTGCCGGACATCGCCTCCAACGCCGACCCGGCGAGCGGCTTCGCGATCTACACCACGGGCGGCTGGCAGGTCTACGGCGGCACCTCCGCCGCGGCCCCGCTGTGGTCCGGCTACACCGCGCTGTTCAACCAGAAGGCCAAGGCGGCCGGCCAGGCCGTGCTCGGCGAGGCCAATCCGAAGCTCTACTCGCTGGCCAACTCCAGCAGCTACGGCACCGTGCTGCACGACGTCACCACCGGCAAGAACCAGGACTTCTCCACCAAGACCGGCTACGACCAGGTCACCGGCTGGGGCACCCCGGTCGCCGACTCGCTGACCACCGCCCTGCTCGGCGGCACCACCCCGCCGCCCACCGGCGGCTGCACCTCCGCCCAGCTGCTCGGCAACGCCGGCTTCGAGACCGGCACCGCCGCGCCGTGGACGGCCTCCTCCGGCGTCGTCGACAACAGCGCCTCCGAGGCCGCGCACGGCGGCTCCTGGAAGGCGTGGATGAACGGCTACGGCTCCGCCCACACCGACTCGGTCTCGCAGACCGTGTCGATCCCGGCCGGCTGCAAGGCGACCTTCACCTTCTGGCTGCACGTGGACACCGCCGAGACCGGCAGCACCGCCTACGACAAGCTGACCGTCGCGGCCGGCTCGACCACCCTGGCCACCTACTCGAACGCGAACGCCGCGAGCGGCTACGTGCAGAAGTCCTTCGACCTGTCGGCCTTCGCCGGGCAGACCGTGACGCTGAAGTTCACCGGCACCGAGGACTCCTCGCTGCAGACCAGCTTCGTCGTGGACGACACCGCGCTCACCGTCTCCTGACACCCCCTCGCCCCGGCCGGCGCGGACCTCTCCCGGTCCGCGCCGGCCGCACTGTTGCGACTGTGTTTCTATCCGCCGTGAACTGGGACTTTCTTGTCGTGACCACTGTCATATGTCCGAGTTGATGACGTAGCCTCTCGACGGTGCGTAGGGTGTGCCCCCAGCTCGGTGTGGCAGCCCGATCACGGAACGCTGGGCCGACGCCGCCGAACTCGCCTGGTGGGGGAGGTTTCCGGATGAGTTCTCAGCAGCCGCAGCACGCGGGTCGGCTCAGGCTGGTCGGTGAGCGCGACGCGGGGCCCGCGTACGGCCGGCCGCGGCCCGCCGGCGAGCGGGCCGCCGCGCCCGTGCCCGCCCGCACGCCCGGGCAGCCCCCCGTACCTGCCCAGGTCCCGCCCCAGCCCGCGCCGCAGCCGCCCGCGCCCGGCGCGCTGGGCTTCGCCGAGGTGCTGAACGCGGCGATCGAGGCCAGCGGTCTCAGCCTCGACCGGATCCGCGCCGCTCTCGCCCACCAGGGCGTCAGGATCAGCGTCACGACCCTCAGTTACTGGCGTCGCGGCCGCAGCCAGCCCGAGCGGGCCGCCTCGCTGCGCGCCGTCCACCTGCTGGAGGAGCTGCTGGCGCTGCGCCGCGGCACCCTCTCCTCGCTGCTCGGCCCGCCCCGCCCGCGCGGTCGCTGGATCGCCCCGACCACCCATGACGCGCTGCGGGTGGAGCAGGTCTGGCCGGGCGAACAGGAGATCGCCGAGGTCTTCGAGGAGCTGGACGCGCCGCCCACCGGCGACCTGGAGCGGCTCTCGATCCACGACTCGTACTTCGTGAACGCCAACCGCCGCGGTCACCTGCTGAGGATGCGCCAGGTCGTGCGGGCCACGGTCGGCGGGGTCGCCCGCTGCGTGGTCGTGCACAAGGCGGACGAGGGCGCCGTCGGCTGCCCCGAGATCACGTCCGTCCGGCACGCCCGGCTCGGCCGGGTCCGCCGCCGGCCGGAGAGCGGTCTGCTCGTCGCCGAGCTGCTGCTGGACCGCCCGCTGGCGCTCGGCGACTCCACCGTCTTCGAGTACGAGGTGGACATCCCCGACACCGGGCCGACCACCGACTACGGCCGCTTCTTCGCCGTGCCCGTCCGCGAGTACGTGCTGCAGGTGCACTTCGACCCGGCCGCGGTGCCCGCCCATTGCGAGCGCTTCGAGCGCGAGCCGTGCGCCGAGGTGGACCGCAAGCGCGAGCAGCTGTGGATCGGCGCCTCGGCCAGCGCCCACGTGCTGGCCCCGGACCAGCCCCCGGGCCAGGTCGGCATCCGCTGGCAGTGGGAGTAGCCGGATTATCTAACCATTACACGACACCATACCGGTTTGCGCCCCGATCTTCTAACCCGTACTGTCCCGAAGTACCGGTTAGACGACCGGGCCGTCCCCTCTTCCGGGAGTGATGCGTCGTGTCCACCGCCGCCCTTGCCCCACGCACCCTGCAGACCGGCCACGTCGGGCTGAACGTCACCGACCTGACCCGCTCGGTCGCCTTCTACCGGCGACTGCTCGGCCTCGACGTGGCCGCCGAGAGCGACGAGCCCGGCCGCCGTCACGCCCTGCTCGGCCGCGACGGCGCCCTGGTGCTCACCCTCTGGGAGCAGAGCACCGGCAGCTTCGCCCCCGGCGCCCCCGGGCTGCACCACCTCTCCTTCCGGGTGGACTCCGTCGAGGAGGTCCGGGCGGCCGAGGCCGTCCTCCAGGAGCTCGGCGCCGACTTCGCCCACGAGGGGGTCGTCCCGCACCGCGAGGGCGCGGACTCGGGCGGCATCTTCTTCACCGACCCGGACGGCATCCGGCTGGAGATCTTCACCCCGGCCGGCGTGGCCGAAACCGGCGCCGCCGCACCTGACGCCACCGCCCCCACCTGCGGATTCTTCTAGGAGCCGGGATGTGGCACGCGGGCGAGCGCGCCGTCCAGCGGCGCACCGGGCAGCAGGAGCGGGCCGAGCACACCGGCCGGTCGATCGGGCGCACCATTCCTCCGGTCGCCGCCCGCTTCCTCACCGAGCGGCGGACGATCGTGGTCGGCGCCGCCGACCCGGCCGGGCGGATCTGGGCCACCCAGCTCGCCGGTCCGCCCGGCTTCATCCGCGCCGACGGCGACCACACCGTCCTGGTGGCCGCCCGACCGGTGCCCGGCGACCCGCTCGCCGAGGTGCTGGCCGGGCCGGCCGAGGTCGGCACCATCGCCCTGGACGCGGCCGGGCGGCGCCGGATGCGGCTCAACGGCCGCTCAGTGCCGCACGGCCCGGACGGGCTGCGGATCACCGCCGAGCAGGTGTACGCCAACTGCCCCAAGTACATCCAGCGGCGCAGCCCGCGTGAGCTCCCGGCCGCCGAGCCCACCGCCACCGCGGGCGACCGGCTGACCCTGCCCCGGCAGCTCGCCGTCGCAGCCGCCGACACCTTCTTCCTGGCCACCGCCGGCCCGGACGGCCGGGTGGACGCCTCGCACCGCGGCGGCTTCCCCGGCTTCGTCGAGGTGCTGGGGCCGAACCGGCTGCGCTGGGCGGAGTACGCCGGCAACAGCATGTTCATGAGCCTGGGGAACCTGGAGCTCGACCCGGCGGCCGGCCTGCTGCTGCCCGACTGGGACACCGGCGACGCCCTGCTGCTCACCGGCCGCGCCGAGGTCGACTGGTCCGACCCGGCCGCCCCGGTCGTCGACTACACCGTCCACCGCACGGTCGACCTCGCCCACGCCACCCCGCTCACCTGGACGCCCCCCGAGTTCTCCCCGGCACTGCCCCGCCCGGGCCGCTGACCTTCCGCCGCCAGCCGCGCGGACGCCGACGCCCCCATCGCTTCACCGACTTGTCACATTTTGTTACTTATCAGGTGATATTCCGTCGGCTGACGGTGGAACACATCCCTCTCCTGAATCCGGAGAAAGGGACCCACCGTGCTGATGGAGTTCACCGAGGTCGAGCCGGACGGCGGCTGCGGCTGCCCCGGCTGCGGCGCCCGCAGCCTTGCGCGGCTGCACGCCGCCCGCCCCCCGGGCGCCGG
>NZ_JAHTIK010000001.1:4130807-4138817 GCF_025655475.1 Kitasatospora sp. DSM 101779
GCCGGGCCCGCCGTCCGGGGCGCCCGCCGAGCCGCCGTCCTGGTCGCGGCGGTCGGTACCGTTCTCGGCGGTGCCACCAGCGCCATAGCCGCCGCCCCGCGGGCCGCCGCCGCGGACACCCCCGCCCCCACCCCGACCTCCCCCCAGGGCGAGGTCGCCGGACCCTTCGGCGACGACGGCGAGCAGCCCCGCGCCCTGCTGCGCGCCACCACCCGCGAGGAGATCATCGCCCGCGCCCAGGTGTGGGTGGACAAAAAGGTGCCGTACTCGATGAGCCGGTACTGGTCGGACGGCTACCGCCAGGACTGCTCCGGCTTCATCTCGATGGCCTGGGGCCTGGGCAGCAGTCAGACCACCTGGACGCTGCCGAACTTCGCCGACCGGATCGCCAAGGAGGACCTGCAGCCCGGCGACGCGCTGATCTACAACGACTCGGCCAACCCGCAGGGCGGCTCGCACGCCGTGCTCTTCGGCGGCTGGACGGACTCCACCCACACCCGCTACACCGCGTACGAGCAGACCAGCCCGAACACGATCAAGCGCAGCACCCCGTACGCCTACTGGAGCCACTCCGGCTCCTACCTGCCGTACCGCTACCGGGGCGTCGCCGCCGCGACGGACGGAGAGGCCTTCCCCGGGCTGATGTGGTTCGGCCCCGGCCAGACCAACCCGTACGTGAAGCGGCTCGGCGAGCTGCTGGTGCAGCGCGGCGGCGGGCGGTTCTACGCCGAGGGCGCGGACGCGACCTGGAGCGAGTCGGACCGCAGCGCGACCCGGGCGTTCCAGCAGGCGCAGGGCTGGACGGGCACCGAGGCGGACGGCGTCCCGGGCAAGGACACCTGGGCGCTGCTGGTCGCCGGCCGCGGCCGCGACATCCCTGCCGGGGCCCCGCAACCGGTGCCGCCGCCCGTGCCCACCGTGCCGCCCGTGCCCACGGTCCCGACCGTTCCCCCGGTGCCGCGGGTCCCGGGGGCGCCCGCGCCGGCCTTCCCCGGGACGGACGCCTTCGGTCCGGGCCGGGTGAACGCCGCCGTGCAGCTGCTCGGCGAGCAGCTGGTCCGCAAGGGCTTCGGCGGGTACTACCTCGTCGGCCCCGGCCCGGAGTGGACGGAGAGCGACCGGCGCAACGTCGAGGCGTTCGAGCTGGCGCAGGGCTGGACGGGCATCGAGGCGGACGGCTACCCCGGTCCGCACACCTGGCGCCTGCTGTTCGGCTGAACCGGGCTCAGGGGCGGCCGACGCCGGCGCCGTGCACCCGCACCCAGGCGTGCATGGCGATGGCGGCGGCCGCCCCTGCGTTGATCGACCGGGTGGAGCCGAACTGGGCGATCGAGCAGACCGCGGCGGAGTGCTCCCAGGCCTCCGGGGTCAGCCCGGGGCCCTCCTGCCCGAACAGCAGCACGCAGCGCTCGGGCAGTTCGTAGGTCTCCAGCGGGACGGCGCCGGGCAGGTTGTCGATGCCGATCAGCGGCAGCCCCTCGGCTGCGGCGAAGGCGGCCAGCGAGGCGACCGACTCGTGGTGGCGGACGTGCTGGTAGCGGTCGGTGACCATGGCGCCGCGCCGGTTCCAGCGGCGCCGGCCGACGATGTGCACCTGCTCGGCCAGGAAGGCGTTGGCGGTGCGCACCACCGAACCGATGTTGAAGTCGTGCTGCCAGTTCTCCACGGCCACGTGGAAGCCGTGCCGCCGGGTGTCGAGGTCGGCGACGATCGCCTCGCGGGTCCAGTACCGGTAGCGGTCCACCACGTTGCGGCGGTCGCCGGCGACCAGCAGGTCGCGGTCCCAGTGGTCGCCCTCGGGCCACGGCCCGGGGTGCGGGCCGACGCCGATCTCGCGGTCCTCGGGCACGAAGGCGTCGTCGTACTGCTCGCCCTCGTGGGGCACTCCGGTGTCGCTCACGCCCCCGAGGGTACGCGGCGCGGCCGGACGGCCCGCTCCAGGTCGTCGAGCGCCTGCAGCATCAGCTTGGCCCCGGCCCGGGCCACCACCGCGCGGTCCTCGTGCCCGGGCACGGCGTCCCCGATCGGATACCCGTCCCAGCGGGCGTAGGCCTCCCGCAGCCCGGCGAAGTCCACCGGCTCGCCGATCAGCACGCCGGCCGCGGCGATCGCCGTGGCGTACTTGAGCTCCTCGGCGAAGTCGCCGGCGCCGGCGACCGGCGGGCTGTCCCGGTGCGGCAGGTGGGCCTCCATCAGGACGGCGCTGCGGGCGAGGAGTCCGACCGCGGTGCGGGCCTTGTCGAGCTGCTTGCGGCTGATCTCGGGCAGCCGGTCGGCGTGCCTGACCGGCTCGGCGTCGGCCCGTTCGAGCGCCTCCATCAGCTCGGCGCGGGCCTCCCGGGAGTCGAGCAGGGCGTCCCGCACCCCGCGGTCGTCGCGGCCCGCCGGATCCCCGTACGCCTCGAGCACGGCCGCGCCGTAGCGGCCGGCCGCGGCCAGCCACTCGGCGAGCCGCTCCGCGAGGCGCGCGGTCTGCCAGGTGGGGAAGAGCGCGTACGCGCCGAGCGCGATGGCACCGCCGAGCAGGGTGAGCAGGACGCGCTCCAGTGCGGTCTCCAGCGGGTCGCCGGCCTGCAGTCCGAGCAGGAAGACCACGTAGGAGGAGACGCAGGCGGTGGTGAACGCGTAGCCGGTGCGGATGGTCAGGTAGGCGCCGGCGATGCAGACCACGGCGAGGGCGGCGGAGAGCCAGGCGCCAGGGTCCAGCAGCTGCACGACGGCGGTGCTGACGGCCACCCCGACCACCGTCCCGGCCAGCCGGGCCACGCCGCGGCTGAAGGTCTGGGCGAAGTCGGGCCGCATCACCATGGCCGCGGTCAGCGGCGCCCAGTAGCCGTGGTGCAGCCCCAGCGGGCGGGCGGCCAGGTAGGAGAGGGTCACCACGGCGGACATCCGTACGGCGTGCTGGAAGACCGCGGAGCGAGGCTGCAGCTGCCGCCGGACGGTCCGCAGGGCGACCGGCACGATCTTCGCCAGCGACGGGCGGCGCAGCTGCGGTCCGGTCGTCGGCACGACGGTGCGGTCCTGCCGGTCGAGGGCGCCCGTCGCCCGGGAGAGCTGGGAGGCGAGGCGCTTGGCGGCGCGGCGGGCGGGGCCGGTCAGTTCGGGGCTCTGGGCGGCCTCGGCGAGGGTGAGCGCAGGGGTGGTGGTGGGCGGCCGGACGGCCTCGCCGGCCCGGACGGCGGCGGCGATGGCGTCCAGGAGTTCGGCCGCGGCGGTGAGGATCTCGCGGGCCAGGTCGCGTCCGGGTCCCTCGGCAGGGGCGCCGACCGCCGGGTCGGCGAGGGCGGCGAGGGCGGGCCTGATGTGCTCGGCGACGGCCCGCAGACCGCGCATCTCGGGCGGCCGGTGCCGGGCCTGCCAGCCCGTCAGGGCACCGGCCCGACGGGCGGTCATGAACGGCTCGGGGTCGACGGCGGCGACCGGGTCGTGGCGCAGCCGGCGGGCGTAGTCGCCGAGTTCGGCGTAGGCGTCGGCCAGGGCTTCGCGGTGGCCGCGCCAGCGGTCGACCGGCCAGAGCAGTGTGACCAGTGCCTGGACGGCCCCGCCGAGGGCGCAGAGCAGGCCGTGGCCGACGGCGCTGATCAGGCTGACGGGCAGTTGGACGACGACCAGCATCACGGAGATCGTGGTGGCGGCGACCGTCCCGCCGGTCGGTCCGATCGCCCAGATCATGCCGGCGCCGAACGCCCAGACGGCGAGCAGCACCGGGAAGGCGCCGGGCACGCCGACGGCGGCGTAGCCGAGGAAGGTGCTGATGCCGAGGCCGAGACCTGCGCCGACGGCGATCGAGGCGCGCGGGCGGAACGTCCGCTGGAAGGTCGCGGTGCCGGCGATGAATCCGCCCATCGCGGCCGAGGTGGCCGAGCCGGTGCCGGCCACCGCCAGCACCGGGAAGAGCACCAGGCCGACGGCGAGTGCCCCGCGCACGGCCCGCCGCGGGTCGGAGAGTTCACGGGCCGGGACGAGTCCGGCCTTCGCAGTCTCCCGAAGTGCGACAGACCAGGGCATGTCGGGCAGTCTAGGGCGAGGGCGGTCGCGTTGCCGGGAGGCGTACGGCGGCCCGGAGCCGTCCGGCGGCGGGCCGGCACAGGGTGCCCACCCGCACCAGGAAGGCGGTGGGCAGGAAGACCAGGTCGGCGGCGATCATCGCCAGCGAGAAGAACGGCAGCCCGAGGACGACCGCGATCGCGCAGTGCTCGGCGATCATCAGGGCCAGCAGCGCGTTCT
Source organism: Kitasatospora sp. DSM 101779 (assembly GCF_025655475.1). Lineage (GTDB taxonomy): Bacteria > Actinomycetota > Actinomycetes > Streptomycetales > Streptomycetaceae > Kitasatospora. The sequence continues at coordinate 4,135,038 of NZ_JAHTIK010000001.1, forward strand.
TGAGGCGCCGGTTGGCCAGCGTGAACGGGAAGGCCACCTGAAGGATCACCGTGCCGTAGCTGAGCACGAAGGTGACCAGCAGGCTGGAGCCGAGCAGCGCCGACAGCTCCGGCCAGGGCGTGAAGTAGTCGAGGCGGAGCGGGTAGTGCAGGGCGGTGCCGTCCTGCCAGCGGGAGCCCTGCACCTTGTACCAGCCGGCCGTGGAGTAGATCAGCACCACCTGCGCGGCGATGATCACCATGCCGCAGTTGTGCAGCATGGTGACGAGCGCGTCCCGGACGGCCCGCAGCTCCCCCACGGGGGCGGCCGGAGCGGCCGGGTCGGCGCGGCGGGCCCGGCGCCGGGCGTCCAGCGACCACACCAGGCCGGAGCGGACGAGCACCAGGTACATCGCCATCAGGTGCACCACGTTGTCGCCGCCGTCGCCGACCAGCACATTGCGGTTCTGCAGGGAGAGCACGGTGACGGCGAAGAGCACGGCGCTCGCCCGGGTGCGCCAGCCCAGCACCATCAGCAGGGCGGCGAGGATCCCCAGGTGGTAGACGGTCTCGAACCACAGCCGGCCGTCCGACCAGGACAGCACGGTGAAGGCGTGGGTCGCGGAGAGCAGTGTGTCGGAGAGGTCGGCGGACCACGGCGAGCGGTCGCCGTAGAGCACCCGCCGGTTCGGCCATTCGCGGAGCAGGAAGCCGAGCCAGGCGAGGCCGAAGCCGATCCGGACCACCGCCGCCTGGTGGCGGCCGAAGACCGTCCCGGTGAAGGCGTCGAAGAGCCGCTCGAAGCGGGTGGGTGCCGGCTCGGGCCGCACCGGGGCGGCGTCCGCGGCGGGTTCGGTGGCGGTTCCGCTCACAGCAGCCCCCGGTAGTCGTCCTCGTTCACCGGCCACCACGGCAGTTCCTTGTACGGGGTGGACTCGCCGGGTTCCTCGGTGCTCCAGGCGGGCGGCGGGACGGCCTTCGCCGCCGAGCGGAACTGGATCTGCAGGATGCGCTCGCCGCCGGCGGTGCGGCCGAACCGCTGCAGGGCTATCCGCTTGAGGTACTCCTCGGCGAGCTTGCCGCGCTGGCCGGGCACGGCGCCGTCCTCCGCGGGATGGCTGGATTCGTAGAAGTCCCAGGCGCGGCGCAGCATGTTCTGGTCGACGTGGCTCGGCGCCGGGTTGTGGCGTATCGCGGCGGCGTCCTGGACGGACAGGCCGACCCAGTCGCGGGTGTGCACCTCGCCGTCGTCGGCGATGGTCTGCACCCGGGCGTCGACGGTGATGTTCTGCTGCAGCGGGTTGGGCGCGAACAGCTTCCAGTTCTGCTCGAACTCGGGGTAGACGAGTCCGTCCAGCTGCTGCCGGTACTCCTGGGAGAGCGCGTTGGACGGGGCGTTGTGCAGGAACAGCGCGCCGAGCAATATCGCCGTCCCGCCGATCATGCCCGCCCCGGAGAGGCAGAGCACGGTGAGGGCGGGGATGGACCAGGTGCGCACGCGGTGTCCTCCCCTACGGCTGCTGCGGCACGGTTCGCCCGGTCATCCTGCCGTACCGGCGCGCCGGGGGACAGGGCCGGAGGGCGGACCGGGGCGTCACGGCGGACGGGAGGGCGCCACAACGGCGAGGGGCCCACCGGAGCGGGCCCCTGTGCCGGGCGGGAAGTCGGGGTTCGGTCAGAGGACGAACGGGTCCCGGCCGTCGGTGCCGACCATCGGGCGGCCGGCGGCCTCCCAGGCGAACATGCCGCCGTCCACGTTGACCGCGTCCCGGCCCTGCGCGACCAGGTACTGGACGACCTGGGCGGAGCGGCCGCCGACCCGGCAGAGCACGTACAGCCTGCCGTCGGGCAGCTCGTCGATCCGGGCGACGACCTGGCCGATCGGGACGTGCAGCGCGCCGTCCACGTGGCCGGCGTCCCACTCGTCCTGCTCACGGACGTCGAGCAGTGCGGCGTCGGCCGGCACGGACGCGGCGTCGGTGGTGGGCAGCGCTTGCGCGAACATCGTCGGGTTCTCCTGGGCGTGGGTGCGGGGGCGGGGCTGCGAGGGGTCCTCCCCTCCATTGTGCCGACCGGCCGGCGCAGATCCCGGCACGACGTCGTCGCCGAGCAGCCGCTCCAGGTCGGCGCGCCGCTCGGAGGCGCGGGCGAGGAGCTGTTCGGCGAGCTCCTCCAGCAGCCGCTCCGGCTCCTGCGGGGCGAGCAGCAGCAGCTCGCCCATCGGGGTGCGCTCCAGCCTGACCTGCTCGGTGGCGAGCTGGCCGATCCGCGCGGTCAGCCACTCCAGGCGGCGCAGCAGCCAGTCGGGCCGGTCGGGGGAGTCCGGGTGGGGCGCGGTCTCCGGTGCGGTCGACCACTCGCCGGCCAGCTCCTCCAGGCCGGCGGTGTCGCCCTGCGCGTACGCCTCGTTGACCCGGGCGATGAAGGCGGAGCGGCGCTCCTGCTCGGCCGGGTCGGTGGTGAGGTCCGGGTGGGCGCGGCGGGCGAGGTCGCGGTAGATCCGCTGGGCGTCCCGGTCCGGGCGGACCTTGGCGGCGGCCGGCGGCTCGGGTGCGAGGTCGGCGGCGGCCGGGTCGTCCGGCTCGGCGACCCGGCTGCGGGCCTCGGCCGCACGGCGCAGCGCCTCCGGGTCCCCGGTGCGGACGGCGACGGCCTCGGCGATCAGGGCGTCCAGCTCGTCGAGACGGGCGTAGAGCGGGCCGAGCAGCTGGTGGTGGACCAGTGCGAAGTTGTCGATCTCCACCCGGAGGGTGGCGACGTCGACGTCGAGGGTCAGCCAGGCCAGCTCGGCGGCGGCCACCCGCTCCTCGAGCAGCAGCCGATCCTGCTCGCTCCACTGGACGGGGCTCTCCGCGCTCACCAGTCCGCCTCCGCATGCACCCGGTCTCCGAGCCTGCCACCCTACCGGGGGGCCGGACCGGTCCGCGGGGCCCGTCTCCGAGTACCCCTTCCGGTTGAACCCGCAGCGCACACGGGCGCTCACCCAGTGACACGCAACTGATACCGAGGAATCTCCGCGATTCGCTGTCGGACCCGGCCCCGCACGTGCTTCGCTGGAGGGTGCCTCCGTGCTGTGCCGCGCCCGTGCACGAGTGCCGCCCGGAGGCCGGCGTAGAAAAGATGGGACACACAGGAGCGGCCGGAGACAAGGGACCGGTGCGCCGCGCCGACTCAGCGGCCGCTCCCGGGCAGGGCGGCCAGGCGGGAGCAGACCGAACCGATGGTGGACGAGCCGAACTCCGCACCGACACCGCGAGACGCGCTGGGTGACCCTCCCTCCGGGGTGGTCGCCCTGCTGCGCGTCGCCGCGGTGATGGTCGACCCGGACGGCCGGATCGCGCTCTGGAACCGCGCCGCGGAGGAGCTCTTCGGGCACCGGGCCGAGGTCGCCTGCGGCCGCACCGCCTCCGGCCTGCTGCCCGCCGTCGAGCCCCGCCCGGAGACCGGCTCGCCGCGTCCGGGCGCGGCACCGAGGCGCTGCGACGCCCTGGACACCCTGGACGACCTGACCCAGCTCGACATCCCCTGGTCCGGCGCGATGGCCGTGGTCGACCGCGAGGAGCGGCTGCGCGACGTCATCTGGTGGGCCTACCCGCTGGTCGAGCCGACCGGGCGCAGTCTGCTGGCGCTGGCCGCGGACGCCCGGCCGCTGCGGGCCGGCGGGCCGCGGATCGCCCTCGGGGAGCGGCTGCTGGCGTACGCCGCGGCACCGGCCGCGACCGGCACCTTCCACCGGGTCTCCCCCGCCTTCGCCCCGGTCGGTCCGGGCGGCGCGGCGCCGCTGGACGGACTGCTGCCGCGC
>NZ_JAHTIK010000001.1:4138829-4147032 GCF_025655475.1 Kitasatospora sp. DSM 101779
GCGCCGCACGATCGGCCTGCAGGTCCTGCCCGCCGGGGCGCCGCGCGGCGCCGAGGACGGGCGGGCGATCGGCACCACCGTTCCCGGGCAGCGCGAGTCCGGGGCGGCCACCGCGAACGGCCAGAGCCAGGGAGGCCCAGCCATCGAGTCCACCGCCAACGGCACCGCGCCCGTCCGGGCCGCCGTCGGGTCCGCTCCGCCGCAGGGCCGATCGGACGGGCCGGACGGACATCCCTACGACACCCCCGGGGTCCCGGCGCCGCCGGCACCGCCGTCCGTGGAGGTGCTGACCGTCAGCCAGGCCGGCGAGCAGCTGGCCCTGCTGAGCGAGGTCGGCAACCGGGTCGGCACCACCCTGGACCTCGACAAGACCGCCCGCGAGCTGTGCGAGGTGCTCGTCCCGCGGGTCGCCGACTTCGCCTGCGTGGACCTCCTCGACGGGCTGATCTCCGACTCGGAACTGCCCGACGAGCGCCCCGACGACCGGACGATGCTGCGCCGGGTCGCCCGCGCGGTGAACAGCTCCCCCGGCCACTGGGATCACGTCCTCGACGAGGGCGCGCTGCTCGCGATGCCCCGCTCCACGCCGCCGGGTCTGGCCTTGCAGGAGAACCAGCCGGTCCTGGTGCCGGTGATTGACCCGGACGTGGCGGTGGACTACGCGGCCTCGCTGGGCGGCGGGCCGGACCTGGTGCCGGTGGTGGTCGGCCGGTCGATGCTGGTGCTGCCGCTGTCCGCCCGGGGCACGGTGCTGGGCATCCTGAAGCTGCTGCGGCTGCCGGACCGCTCGCCGTTCGACAAGTCGGACGCCGCCACCCTCAAGGAGCTGGCGGCCCGGGCCGCGCTGTCGCTGGACAACGCCCGGCTGCACCGGGCGGAGTCCCGGGTCGCGACCACGCTGCAGCGGTCGATGATCCCGACCCGGCCGCCGCGGATCCCCGGTGTGCAGATCGCGCACCGCTACCTGCCGGGCGACTCCCGGGCGGAGGTCGGCGGCGACTGGTTCGACGCGATCCAGCTGCCGGGCAGCCGGGTCGCGCTGGTGGTCGGCGACGTGATGGGCCACGGCCTGCACTCGGCGGCCGCGATGGGCCGGTTCCGCACCGCCATGCAGACCCTCGCCGCGCTGGACCTGCCGCCCGGTCAGCTGCTGCGGCACCTGGACAACCTCGCCCACAAGCTCGGCGACGACCACCTCGCGACCTGCCTGTACGCGGTCTACGACCCGATCAACCGCACCTGCGAGCTGGCCAGCGCCGGGCACGTCCCGCCCGTGCTGGTGCACCCCGACGGCCGGGGCGAGCTGCTGGAGATCCCGGAGGGCGCGCCGATCGGCGTCGGCGGGGTGCCGTTCGTGGCGAAGCGGATCGACGTCTCGGACGGCTCGATGCTGGTGATGTGCACCGACGGCCTGGTCGAGGTGCGCGGCGGTGACATAGGAGAGGGCCTGGCCGCGCTCTGCGGCAACCTGATCGACCCCAAGCAGACCCCGGACGAGGCCTGCGACACCGTGCTGGAGCGGCTGCACTCGGACGACCGGGCCGACGACGTCGCGCTGCTGGTCGCCCGCTTCGACGGTGTGCCGCCGAGCGAGGTGGCGACCTGGGAGCTCGCCGTGGCGGAGGACGAGGTCCGCCGGGCCCGGTCGCTGGTGCGCGGGCAGCTCGCCGCCTGGGGTCTGGACGCGCTGGACGACACGGTGGAGCTGCTGGTCAGCGAGCTGGTGACGAACGCCGTCCGGGTCGCGCGGGACCACGTCCAGCTGCAGTTGATCCGGGTCGACAAGCTGCTGGTCGAGGTCAGCGACGACAACCACAACCTGCCCTCGCTGGAGCCGGCCGGCTCGATGGACGAGCACGGCCGGGGCCTGCACCTGGTCAGCAAGCTGGCCGAGCGCTGGGGCACCGCCCGGAAGGCGGTCGGCAAGGTGGTCTGGTTCGAACTGGCACTGCCGAGGAGCTGAGGCGCCGCCGTACGGCCCGGAGCCGTGCGGCGGGGCACCGTCACGGCCTCAGCGCACCACCGGTACGGCCGTCCGCGGACCGGCCTCGGCCGCCACCGAGGCGGCCGCGCCGACCCCGGCCAGCACCCGCGGCCAGAACTGCCCGAAGACCTCCAGCGAGGCGGCGATCAGCCCGGCCACCAGCACCGCCACGACGTGCTCCAGCCCGGCGAGGTTCGGCAGCAGCACCGCCTCGACGACCATCGCCAGCACCACCGCGCCGCCCGTCCACCAGGCCCGGCAGCGGATCGCCACGCAGACCGCCAGCGCGACCACGGCCGCCGACGGGCCGGTGTCCCGGACGTGGCCGACCCAGGTGGGGAAGCCGAAGAGGTGGTCCGGGCCGAGCTCCACGCCGATCCGGGCGAACAGCGTGCCCGCCAGGGTGCAGGCGTAGGCGACGGCCAGGGTGAGCCGGCGGCCGAGGACGATCTCCGCGATCCCGAAGACCAGGAACACCTGGACCAGCGCCCCCCACACCGGCAGGTCCAGCGCGGGCACGTACAGCGAGAGCGGTGTCCGCAGCAGCGAGACCCCGAACGGCAGCGCGGCCCGCACCACGCCGACCTGGGTGACCAGCCGCTCCCCGCCCGGCAGGTGCTGGACGACGGAGAAGAGCAGCACCAGCAGCGTCGCCGCGGTGGCCAGCGGGACGGAGGCCAACCGGTGCCGGCGCACGTGCGCCCGGAGGATCCCGATCAGCGTGCCCCACTCCGCGGCCGCGGCCCGGACCGCCACCGGTCCGACGCCCGGTCGTACGCCCCCCGCACGAGCCATCCGATCCACCGCTGAATCTCCCCGTCCGCTTTCCGGCCGGGCGCCCCCGCGCCCCGCCGTGCAATTCCCGGGACATTTCCCGTACGGCCGGGGTTTCTCCCGCCGATACATCCACGGTAGGCACCGGGGAATCGGGCGGCGTCAGGCTGCGAGGCGAATCGCGGATCATCCTCAAGTCGGAGGGGGGCGACCACCGGACGCGGTCGCACCCCCCGATCGGCGGCGGCCCTCCGCCCCCCGGCGGAGGGACTACCCCTACCCGTCCCGCTCCGCCGCCGACCCCCCGCCGGGCACGGCCTGCGCGGCGGCCCGGACATGACGGCGACGGAAGAGGACGGGGAGACTCGGCACCGTGATGAAGCCCTCGGCGCGCGCACTGGCGATGCCGATCCGCGGAATCTCGCTGCTCTTCTCGAAGAGCAGATAACGCGGCTCCCAGATCGGCCGGTACTTCGCATTTGCCCGGTACAGCGATTCGATCTGCCACCAGCGGGAGAAGAATCCCAGCACCGAGCGCCACAGCCGCAGAACCGGACCGGCACCCAGCTTGGAACCCCGCTCGAAAACCGAACGGAACATCGCGAAGTTCAGCGAGACCCGCTCCAGGGCGACCTCGTCGGCGCGCTGCAGCAGTTCGATGACCATGAATTCCATCAGGCCGTTCTCGCTGTCGCGGTCCCGGCGCATCAGGTCCAGCGACAGGCCGTTGCGGCCCCACGGCACGAAGCTCAGCAGCGCCCGCAGCTCGCCGTCCGCGTCGTGGCACTCGAGCATCACGCAGCGGCCGTCGTCCGGGTCGCCGAGCCGGCCCAGCGCCATCGAGAAGCCGCGCTCGGTCTGGCCGTCCCGCCAGTGGTCGGCCTTGTCGAGCAGGTCCGCCATCTCCGCGTCGGGGATGTCCTCGTGCCGGCGGATGCGCACCGTGTACCCGGCCCGCTTGACCCGGTTGTAGGCCTGCCGGACGACCCGCATCGCCCGCCCGTCCAGCGAGAACTCGTCGACCTCGACGATCGCCTCGTCGCCCAGCTCCAGCGCGTCCAGGCCGTGCCGGGCGTAGATCACGCCGGCCTCCTCGGAGGCGCCCATCACGGCCGGCACCCAGGCGTGCTCCCGGGCCTCCACCAGCCAGGCGTCGATCGCCCCCGGCCAGGCCTCCGGGTCGCCGATCGGATCGCCCGAGGCCAGCGAGACACCGCCCACCACCCGGTAGGTCACCGCGGCCTTCCCGGACGGCGAGAAGATCACCGCCTTGTCCCGGCGCAGCGCGAAGTACCCGAGCGAGTCCCGCTCGCCCTGCCGCTCCAGCAGCTCGCGCAAGCGGACCTCGTCCTCCGCGGTCAGCAGCTCCTGGCCGCGCGGGCTGCGGAAGGACAGGTACAGCACCAGCAGGAAGAGCACCGCGCCCATCGCGTTGATGAAGGCGTTCACCCAGGTCGGCACGGCGATCTCGTCCGCCAGACGGCCGGACGGGGTGATCGTCACCATCCGGGCCACCGCGTAGCCGAACCGGGTGCCGAACTCCGTGCCGTGCACGGAGTTGGTCAGCTGCACCAGGGTCGCGCCGACCACGCCGCCGAACAGCAGGCCGCCGATGAAGGTCGCCACCCCGGTCTTGGGGTTGGAGCGGTCGCCCTTGGAGGTGAACTCCCGGCGGCCGACCAGCAGGGCCAGGAAGAAGCCGACCGTCAGCACGGTCGAGAACCAGTTCATCGGGTGGTCCGCGAACCGGCTGTCCGGCACCAGCATCAGCAGCAGGTACAGCACCGAGAACAGCCCCGACACCACCGCGTTGAAGATCCACGCCGCCCGCTTGCGCCGCCGCATCGCGACCGCGAGGAACAACGAGAGCAGCACGGTCGTCAGACCGGCCGTCAGGAGGTAGGGGGTGAAGTACTCGCCCTCGTTGTGCTCCTGCACCTGGTCCCGGAACGGCACGGCCAGCACCGCGACCAGGTTCAGCAGGGCCAGCAGCCTCAGGTACCAGACCGTCGCCGCGGCGGCCCGCGGCCGCCACCGGGCGAGCAGCCCGGACAGGGATCCGACATCGGCGGGAACGGCGGTGGGCGCCGGCTTCACGGTGGACACAGCTCCAATTCCAGACGATCAACGTGGGGGACGCATCCGTACGACACCCGGGGAGGGACGGAGCGGCCCGCACACCCGGTCTCCGAGCGGCCAGGGCCCACAGGGGGCTCCGTGTTCCATGGTTCCCCACCCCGGATGAGAATTGCGTGAATCCGGTAGCGGATTCCGACCCCCGCCGAACGGCGGGGGTGACCACCCCGCCGGTGGACCGGAGTCAGCCCCGCCGGCCCCTAGGCTCGAAGACGAGCCGCGCACGCCCGAGGAGAGCCATGCCACCGATCCGCGTCCTGATCGTGGACGACGAGGTCCTCGTCCGCTCGGGCCTCGGCCTGATCGTGGGTTCCGCCCCCGACCTGGAGGTGGTCGGCGGCTGCTCCGGCGGCCAGGCCGAGCAGCAGGCCGTCGAGCTGCGCCCGCAGGTCGTCCTGCTCGACATCCGGATGCCCGACCTCGACGGCATCAGCGTGCTGCGCCGGCTGCGCGCCCTGCCGGACCCGCCGGCCGTGGCCATGCTCACCACCTTCGACACCGACGAGTACATCGGCACCGCGCTGCGCGCCGGCGCCGCCGGCTTCCTGCTGAAGGACACCGCCCCCGAACAGCTGGTGCACGCCGTCCGGGTGCTCGCCGCGGGCGGCAGCATGCTCTCGCCCACCGTCGCCCGCACCGTCATCAACGGCTACGTCGAGGGCGGCGGCCCCGACGCGGACGCCGCCGCACTGGCCCGCCAGCTCACCACCCGCGAGCTCGACGTGCTCGCCCTGCTCGGCGAGGGCCTCTCCAACGCGGAGATCGCCGACCGCCTCTACCTGGGCACCGGCACCGTGAAGGACCACATCAGCGCGATCCTCGCCAAGCTCGGCGCGGCCAACCGCGTCCAGGCCGCCGTGGTCGCCCATCGCGCCGGGCTGGTCCGCGCCCAGGGGAGCCAGGGCGCATGACCGGCCCGAGAGCCCTCCCGGCCTGGTGCACCGCGACCTGGCTGATGCTGTCGCTGCCGGTGCTGGTCTCCCTCGTCGACGCCGCCCTGGTCTCCAAGGGGGGCAAGTGGTGGGAGGCCGCGCTCTCCGTGCTGGCCGCGCTCGCCCTGCTGCTGCGCCGCCGCTTCCCGGTGACGGTGCTGCTGCTGACCCTGCCCGGGGCGTTCGTCAACTACATCTGGCTGGCGCCGATGACCGCGGTCTACTCCGTCGCCGCGCAGCGGGCGGCGCTGAAGGTCACCGCGGCCTGCGCCACCGCCTTCGCCCTGGTCGAGTTCTTCCACTGGCCGCTGGCCGACCACCCGCTCGCCCTGGACCGGGACAACGCGCTCTATGCCATCCAGTGCGTGATGCTCGCCGCCGGCCCCGCCGCGCTCGGCCTGCTCGCCCGCACCAGGCGCGAGCTCGCCCACCGGCTGGACGAGATCACCCGCGGCCAGCAGCGCGAGAGCCGGCTGCTCGCCGAGCGGGTGCTGGCCACCGAGCGGGCGCGGCTGGCCCGCGAGATGCACGACGTGGTCTCCCACCAGGTCAGCCTGATCTCCATCCAGGCCGGCGCCCTGCAGGTGTCCACCGGTGACCCGGCGGCCAGGGACACCGCCTCGACCATCCGCGAGCTGGCCGTCCGCACCCTGCAGGAACTCCGGCAGATGGTCGGGGTGCTGCGGGCCGCCGGGGTGGAGCCCTCCGAGCCGCTCGCCCCGCAGCCGCGCCTGGCCGACCTGCCGAAACTGATCGACGGCAGCGGCCTGCCGGTGACCAGCGACCTGTCCACCGGCGGCCGGCACTGGCCGGAGGCGGTGGAGCGGGCCGCCTACCGGACGGTCCAGGAGGCACTGACCAACATCACCAAGTACGCGCCCGGCGCCGCGGTGTCCGTCCGGGTCGCGGGCGGCGGCTCCCGCCTGCTGGTCGAGGTGCGCAACGCGCCCCCGCCCGAGAGCTCGGCCGACCTGCCGGTGCTGCCCGGCGGCGGGCACGGCCTGGTCGGCCTGCGCGAACGCGCCCAGCTGCTCGGCGGCACCCTGGTGGCCGGCCCCACCGCGGACGGCGGCTTCACCGTCCGCGCCGCCCTCCCCGCCACGGCGGACTGAGCGCGCGGCGCCGTCCGGGACGTGGCCCCCGCCACACTTCCGGTCCGCCCGCTACTTCCGGTCCGCCCGGTATTTCCCCGCGGAATGCCGGGCGGCCGTTCGGGCGGTCCGTGCCGACACGGATGTTCGCGGGCGGTCGCCACCAAAATACGTCGCCACCGCAGTAAGTCGCCGCCACAACGAGAAAGCCCCGCAGATCCGAAGATCTGCGGGGCTTCGCTGTGCGCGAGGGGGGAGTTGAACCCCCACGCCCTTTCGGGCACTGGAACCTGAATCCAGCGCGTCTGCCTATTCCGCCACCCGCGCATGGGTGCTGTCGTAAGATGCTTCCCGCTCTTCCGACCTGACGAGAACCTTACCGTATCTCGCTTGGTCTTCCGTTCGGCTCCCTCTCGGGCGCCCCTTCCGACGTGGAAAACATTAGCACGACCTCCGGGCTACCTCCGAATCCGTTTCCCCGCACCCCGGGGACCCGCTCCTGCACGGGGCGGACGAACGGGTGACCGAGGGATGAGCGGGGCCCGGTGCGGGTACCTCCCGCATGCCGTGCGGCTCGTTCCGCACTGCTGTCCGCACCCGGCGCACGCCCCCGCCCCGGCACCTGCCGGGCAGGTGGTGGGCGGTGTGCCCGGTCTCACGCCCCGGGACCACGTTCCCGGGGAACCGTACGGATGGGCCCGACGTGGATACGATCAGTACGGAAAACCGCAACCCGGCCCGCGAGCGCGGCCCGGCCGACGCCCTGGAAGGGGGTGCCCCGTGGGAGTCCTGAAGAAGTTCGAGCAGCGGCTCGAGGGTCTCGTGAACGGCACCTTCGCCAAGGTGTTCAAGTCCGAGGTCCAGCCGGTGGAGATCGCCGGCGCGCTCCAGCGCGAGTGCGACAACAACGCGACCATCTGGAACCGCGACCGCACGGTCGTCCCGAACGACTTCATCGTCGAGCTCAGCCCGCACGACTACGAGCGGCTCAGCCCGTACGCCGGCCAGCTCGGCACCGAGCTCGCCGGCATGGTCCGCGAGTACGCCGAGGCGCAGCGCTACAGCTTCATGGGCCCGCTCCAGGTGACCCTGGAGAAGGCCGACGAGCTGGACACCGGCCTGTACCGGGTGCGCAGCCGCACCCTGGCCGGCGAGGAGCCCGCCGCCCAGGTGCCGCAGCCGCCGGCCGCCCCGGGCGGGTACGAGCGCCGTCCGACCCCGCCCGCGCCCGGCGCGCCGTGGCAGCAGCAGGGCGCGGCACCGTACGGTGCGCCGCCGCCGCCGGG
>NZ_JAHTIK010000001.1:4147057-4166083 GCF_025655475.1 Kitasatospora sp. DSM 101779
CGCGCCCGGCGCGCCGTGGCAGCAGCAGGGCGCGGCACCGTACGGTGCGCCGCCGCCCCCCGCCGGGCCCCCGCCGACGCCGCAGGGTCCGCCCGCGGTCGGCGGGAACGTCCGCCCCTTCCCGGGCGCCGGCCACAGCGGTGCGAACACCCGCCGCTGGGTGGAGGTCAACGGCACCCGGCACCAGATCACGGGCAACGCGTGCGTGCTCGGCCGCTCGACCGAGGCGGACATCCGGATCGACGACCCCGGGGTCTCCCGCAAGCACGCGGAGATCCGGCCGGGGACGCCCGCGATGGTGCTCGACCTCGGGTCCACCAACGGCATCGTGGTGGACGGGCAGCACACCCAGCGCGCTACGCTCCGCGACGGCTCCCGAATCGTCCTCGGGTCCACCACCATCGTCTACCGACAGGTCGAAGGGTAGAGCGGGCCACTCATGTCAGAACTGACCCTCACGGTCATGCGGCTGGGCTTCCTGGCCGTGCTGTGGCTGTTCGTCATCGTCGCGGTCCAGGTCATCCGCAGCGACCTGTTCGGCACCAAGGTGAACCCGCGCACGGCGCGGCGCACCGCAACCGCCGCCGCCGCGTCCACCGGCCGCCCGCCCCAGCAGGGCGGGCAGTCCGCGCCCCCGCAGCCGCGCCAGCGCCGCGGCGCACCGACCCACCTGGTGGTCGTGCAGGGCTCGCTGGCCGGCACCACCGTCGCCCTGCAGGGGCAGACGATCACGCTCGGCCGGGCGCACGACTCCACGATCGTGCTGGACGACGACTACGCCTCCTCCCGCCATGCCAGGATCTTCCCGGATCAGACTGGGCAGTGGACGGTGGAGGATCTAGGCTCCACCAACGGCACGTATCTGGACCGGCAGCGGCTCACCGCGCCGATGCCGCTCCAGCCCGGCGTGCCGATCCGTATCGGCCGGACCGTCATCGAACTGCGGAAGTAGCGGCGCATGAGGGACACCACCCCGTCCAAGACCAGTCGGGAGCGCGGGCGCCGCGCTGCCGCTGCCGTGCGCGCCCACGGCATGGTCGCCACCGCTCGGGCCCGGAAGGGGGCGGCGACGGCATGAGCCTGGTGCTGCGCTTCGCCGCCGGCTCCCACAAGGGCCTGATCCGGGAGGGGAACGAGGACTCCGGCTACGCCGGTCCGCGGCTGCTCGCCGTCGCGGACGGCATGGGCGGCGCGGCGGCCGGCGAGGTCGCCTCCTCGGAGGTGCTCGGTTCGATCGTCCGGCTGGACGAGGACATCCCCGGCGCCGACCTGCTGACCCTGCTCGGCGACGCCGTTCAGGGCGCCAACGACCGGCTGCGGCAGATGGTCGAGGAGGACCCGCAGCTGGAGGGCATGGGCTGCACCCTCACCGCGATGCTGTGGACGGGCCAGCGGATGGGCCTGGTGCACATCGGCGACTCCCGGGCGTACCTGCTGCGGGACGGCTCGCTGACCCAGATCACCCAGGACCACACGTGGGTCCAGCGCCTGGTGGACGAGGGCCGGATCACGCCCGAGGAGGCGGAGACGCACCCCCAGCGGTCGCTGCTGATGCGCGCGCTGGACGGCCGCGGCCAGGTCGAGCCGGACCTCTCGATCCGCGAGGTGCGGGCCGGCGACCGCTACCTGATCTGCTCGGACGGCCTGTCCGGTCCGGTCAGCCACCAGACCCTGGAGGCCACGCTCGGGAGCTACTACGCCCCGCAGCAGACCGTCCAGGAGCTGATCCAGCTGGCGCTGCGCGGCGGCGGCCCGGACAACATCACCTGCATCGTGGCGGACGTCATCGACGTCGGCGCCACGGACACCCTGAGCGGGCAGCTCGCGGACATCCCGGTGGTCGTCGGCGCGGTCGCCGAGTCGCAGCCGCACCACGGCGACCACAACCTGCTGAACACCCCGGCCGGCCGCGCCGCGGGCCTCGGGCGCCCGCAGGCCCCGCAGGGCGCGTTCGGCCCGGCCAGCGGCTACGAGGCGGCGGGCTTCGGCCCCGCCGAGGGCTACGAGGACGACGGCTACGGCGCGGCCGAGGGCTACGGCGCCGATGCGCAGGCGTACGAGGGCTACGACGGCGAGCGCCCGTCCCGGCGCAAGCGCAAGGGCCGGAAGCTGAAGGTCTCGCTGGCCGTGCTGGCCGTGCTCGGCCTGCTGGGCGGCGGCGGGTACGTCGGCTGGAAGTGGACGCAGGACCAGTACTACGTCGGTGCCGACGGCGACGGGGTGGCGGTCTACCGCGGCCTGAACCAGTCACTGGCCGGCCTGAACCTGTCCTCGGTGTACGAGCAGCACGGCGACATCGAACTCAAGTTCCTGCCGACCTACCAGCGGACGCAGGTCACCAAGACCATCCAGGCGAAGAGCCTGGCGGACGCCCGCGAGCAGGTCCGCACCCTGGGCACCCAGGCGGCGGTCTGCAAGAAGGTCTCGCAGGGCGCCAAGTCCGGCCAGGGCGCCACCGGCGGCGGCGCCACGCCGCAGCCTGGTGCCAGCCCGAGCCCGTCGGCGGCGTCTCCGTCGGCGTCCGGCACGGCGCTGACCCAGGTGGGCTTCCGCAACGAGACCCCGGCCCCCGGGGCGAGCCCGAGCCCGAGTCCGAACACCGGCACCCTGAACACCGGCAACCCCGGCACCACGCCCGAACTGACCGAGCAGGAGAAGCAGCTGGCGACCTCCTGCCCGACCCCCTAGCACCGACCCCGCCAGGGGACTCAGCCGTCGGGGAGCGGCCTACACGTGAGCACCTTTGACCTGAGCAACAGCGACACCGACCGCCGCGGCGCGCGGCGGGGCAACACCACGATCACGCCGCAGAACGCGCCGAACCGCCGCAACACCGAGCTGGCCATGCTCGGCTTCGCGGTGGTGCTGCCGATGTTCGCCTACGCCAACGTGGGCCTCGCCATGGACGGCTCGCTGCCGGCCGGCATGCTGGCGTACGGCCTCGGCATGGGCACTCTGGCCCTGATCGCGCACCTGCTGATGCGCCGTTTCGCGCCGTACGCGGACCCGCTGCTGCTGCCGCTGGCCACCCTGCTCAACGGGCTGGGCCTGGTGATGATCTGGCGGCTCGACAAGGCCGGCAAGCTGCTCGCCAACAACTACCCGGCGGCCGCCAACCAGCTGATGTGGTCGGGCCTGGGCATCGCGTTCTTCATCGGCGTCATGGTGCTGCTGAAGGACCACCGGATCCTGCAGCGCTACACGTACATCTCGATGGCGGTGGCCCTCGTCCTGCTCGCCGCGCCGGCGTTCTTCCCGGCCCGGGCCGGTGACTTCGGCGCCAAGATCTGGATCCACATCGGCAGCTTCTCCATCCAGCCCGGCGAGTTCGCCAAGATCATCCTCACGGTCTTCTTCGCCGGCTACCTGATGGTCAAGCGGGACGCGCTGGCACTGGCCAGCCGCCGCTTCATGGGCCTGTACCTGCCGCGCGGCCGCGACCTCGGCCCGATCATCGTGGTCTGGCTGCTGTCGATCCTGATCCTGGTCTTCGAGACCGACCTCGGCTCGTCCTTCCTGTTCTTCGGCCTGTTCGTGGTGATGCTGTACGTCGCCACCGAGCGCACCAGCTGGATCGTCTTCGGCCTGGTGATGTCGATCGGCGGCGCCGCGGTGGTGGCCTCCGTCGAGTCGCACGTGCAGACCCGCATCAACTCCTGGCTCGACCCGATGGCGGCCTTCGCCGACCCGCCGCCGCCCGGCACCAGCGAGCAGATCGGCCAGACCCTGATGGCCTTCGGCTCCGGCGGCGTCACCGGCACCGGCCTCGGCCAGGGCCGCTCGTGGCTGATCCAGTTCGCCGCGAAGAGCGACTTCATCCTCGGCTCGTTCGGCGAGGAGCTCGGTCTGACCGGCATGATGGCGGTCTTCCTGCTGTACGGCCTGATCGTGCAGCGCGGCCTGCGGACGGCCGTCGCCGCCCGCGACCCGTTCGGCAAGCTGCTCGCGGTCGGCCTGTCCTCGGCGTTCGCGCTGCAGGTCTTCGTGGTCGCCGGCGGCGTCACCGGCCTCATCCCGCTGACCGGTATGACGATGCCCTTCCTCGCCCAGGGCGGTTCCTCGGTGGTGGCGAACTGGGCCCTGATCGCCATCCTGCTCAAGATCAGCGACAGTGCGCGCCGCCCGGCCGCCGAACCGGAGCCGGCCGCCGCCCCGGCCTCGGCCTGAAAGGGATCCGACACGTGAACAAGCCCATCCGCCGGGTCTCGGTCTTCTGCCTGATCCTCGTCCTCGCCCTGATGGTGCGCACCAACTGGGTGCAGGGCGTCCAGGCGCACGCCTGGGCGACCAACAAGAACAACGACCGGAACAAGTACGACCGGTACGCCTACCCGCGCGGCAACATCATCGTGGGCGGCCAGCCGGTCACCAACTCCGACTTCGTCAACGGCCTGCGCTACAAGTACAAGCGCAGCTGGGTCGACGGCCCGGTGTACGCGCCGGTCACCGGCTACTCCTCGCAGTCCTTCGGCACCAGCCAGCTGGAGTCGCTGGAGGACGGCATCCTGGCCGGCACCGACTCGCGGCTGTTCTTCCGGAACACCCTCGACATGCTGACCGGTGACGACAAGAAGGGCGGCGACGTCGTCACCACGATCGACGCCAAGGCCCAGAAGGCCGCCTTCGAGGGCCTCGGCAACAAGAAGGGCGCGGCGGTCGCGATCGACCCGCGCACCGGCGCGATCCTGGCCCTGGTCTCCACCCCGTCCTTCGACCCGAGCACCTTCTCCGGCAGCTCGGCGGCGGACGCCGACGCCTGGAAGAAGCTCAACGCCGACCCGAACAAGCCGATGCTGAACCGGGCGCTGCGCGAGACCTACCCGCCGGGCTCGACCTTCAAGCTGGTCACCGCGGCCGCCGCGTTCGAGGACGGGAAGTTCCAGAACCCCGGGGACAAGACCGACACCCCCGAGCAGTACTTCCTGCCGGGCACCAAGCAGGAGCTGCAGAACGCCAGCAAGACCGAGCCCTGCACCAACGCCACGCTGCAGGACGCCATGGACCTGTCCTGCAACACCGTCTTCGGCAAGATCGGCGCCGAGCTGGGCGGGCAGAAGCTGCGCGCGCAGGCGGAGAAGTTCGGCTTCAACAACCCCAAGGTGGACGTGCCGATCCGGGCCACCACCAGCGTGTTCCCGTCCAACTCCTCGCCGGACGGCACCGCGATGGACGCCATCGGCCAGCACGACACCCGCGCCACGCCGCTGCAGATGGCGATGGTGGCCGCGGCGATCGCCAACAACGGCACGCTGATGGAGCCGTACCTGGTCGACCAGGAGCGCTCCAGCACGCTCGCGGTGGTCTCCAAGCACTCCGAGAAGGTCATGAGCCAGCCGGTCTCGGCGACGACCGCCCAGAAGCTCCAGCAGCTGATGGAGTCGGTGGTCCAGAACGGCACCGGCACCAAGGCGAAGATCGACGGGGTCACGGTCGGCGGCAAGACCGGAACCGCCCAGCACGGCCTGGACAACAGCGGGCTGCCGTTCGCCTGGTTCATGTCCTACGCCAAGGGCGCGGACGGCAAGCAGGTCGCGGTGGCGGTCGTGGTCGAGGACGGCGACAGCAACAGGAACGAGATCAGCGGCGGTTCGATCGCGGCGCCGATCGCCAAGAGCATCATGCAGGCGGTGGTGCAGGGCAAGTAGCAGCGGGCACCGGCCCGGAGGACCTGAGGGAATCGTCACAGTAGGACCGTTCCGGTGCATACCGGTCTGGTCTCAGCTGGCAGGCTGTTCGGGTTGCCACAGGTTCGCCCGGTAGCGTATCCGCCAGCAGCGGGTGTACCCACTGCTGAGCCGCGGCTCCGGCCGGGGTGTCGCCGTCACAGAACCGCTGTGGCGGCGGCGAGCGTCCAACAGTGCGTGCGGGGACACCTACGTCACATCCTCACCACCCGGTGAGGGAGAGGGTCGGAACTATGGAAGAGCCTCGTCGCCTCGGCGGCAGGTACGAGCTCGGCGGCGTCCTCGGACGCGGCGGCATGGCCGAGGTCTACCTGGCCCATGACACCCGGCTCGGCCGCACGGTCGCCGTGAAGACCCTCCGCGCGGACATGGCACGCGACCCGTCCTTCCAGGCGCGCTTCCGCCGCGAGGCGCAGTCCGCGGCCTCGCTCAACCACCCCGCGATCGTCGCCGTGTACGACACCGGCGAGGACTACATCGACGGCATCTCCATCCCGTACATCGTGATGGAGTACGTCGAGGGCTCGACCCTGCGCGAGCTGCTGCACTCCGGCCGCCGGCTGCTGCCGGAGCGCGCGCTGGAGATGACCATCGGCATCCTGCAGGCGCTGGAGTACTCGCACCGGGCGGGCATCGTCCACCGCGACATCAAGCCCGCCAACGTGATGCTGACCCGCCAGGGCAACGTCAAGGTGATGGACTTCGGCATCGCCCGGGCGATGGGCGACGCCGGCATGACGATGACGCAGACCTCGGCCGTCATCGGCACCGCCCAGTACCTCTCGCCCGAGCAGGCCAAGGGCGAGACCGTCGACGCCCGCTCCGACCTCTACTCCACCGGCTGCCTGCTGTACGAGCTGCTGACCGTGCGTCCGCCGTTCGTCGGCGACTCGCCGGTGGCGGTGGCGTACCAGCACGTGCGGGAGGAGGCCCAGCCGCCGTCCGCGTTCGACCCGGAGGTCCGCCTCGAGGTCGACGCGATCGTGCTGAAGGCCCTCGCCAAGGAGCGCGACTACCGCTACCAGAGCGCCGACGAGATGCGCGACGACATCGAGCGCTTCCTCGACGGCCTGCCGGTGGCCGCGGCCCAACAGGCCGCCGCGTACGGCATGGGCGGCGCCGGCTACGGCTACGACCAGGGCGGCGCCGCGCAGTACGACCCGTACGGCCAGACCAACCTGCTGCCCCAGCAGGGCGCGGCCGGCCCGACCACGATGCTGCCGCAGGTCGGCTCCCAGCAGTCCGGCTACGGCTACCCGCCCCAGGCGCACGACGACGGCTACGGCGGCTCCGGCGGCCAGGGCGGCGGCTACGAGGACGAGGACGGCTACAGCCGCAGCAGCCGTCGGCAGAGCCAGCAGAAGAAGAACAACACCTCCTGGATCGTGCTGGCCGTCGCGGCGGTGCTGGTGCTGGTCGGTGCGTTCTTCGTCGTCCAGGCGATGCTGAACAGCGGCGGTGGCGGCGGCGGCAAGACGACCGCGCCGAACCTGGTCGGCCTGAGCCTCGCCGACGCGCAGGCGAAGGCGAAGACGCAGAACGAGAAGCTGCAGGTGCAGCAGAGCACCCCGATCGCCTGCCCGGACGCGAAGATCCAGAAGGATCAGGTCTGCACCCAGGAGCCGGTCGCCAACTCGCAGATCGACCTCAACACCCCGATCAAGGTGCACCTCTCCTCCGGCCCGGTGGAGACGGACATCCCGGACGTCTCCGGCCAGTCGGTGGACGCGGCGACCACGACGCTGACGGGCAAGGGCTTCACGGTCAAGACCGAGATCAAGAACGACGACTCGGTCGCCCAGGACAAGGTCATCTCCTACAGCCCGACGGGCAAGGCCGCGGCGGGCACGCAGATCACCCTGACCATCTCCGGCGGCGCCGGCAAGGTCCCGGTGCCGAGCGTGGTCGGCCAGACCAAGGACGCGGCCAGCCAGGCGATCACCGACGCCGGCCTGACGGTCAAGGTCGCCACCCAGTCGGTGACCGACCCGGCCCAGGTGGACCTCGTCCTGGACCAGAACCCGAAGAGCGGGCAGCTGAAGAAGAACGCCCAGGTCACCATCACGGTCGGCAAGCTGGCCGAGAAGCCCACGGTGCCGATCCTCGTGGGCAAGACCTACAAGCAGGCCTTCGCGCTGCTCACCCAGAAGGGCCTCCAGCCGCAGGTCGTCTTCGGCCCGCAGGACGACAACGCGATCGTCCTGAGCAGCGACCCGCCGTCCGGCACCCCGGTCGACGCGGGCGCGGTCGTCCGCCTGACCACGCGGGCCGGCGACGGTCCGCCCGCCGGCAACTGACGGACGGACGACTCACGGAAGGGGCCGCGCACGGCGCGCGGCCCCTTCCGCGTTCCCGGGGTCCGCCGTCGTCGCGGCCCTTCAGGCCGCCAGTTCGGGCGGCGGGGTGCGGTGGGCGTCCACCGGTTCGACCCGCTGCAGGCTCCCCCACACCACCAGGCGGTACAGCGAGGTGTACACCGGCGTGCAGGTGGTCAGGGTGAGGTAGCGGCCGGGCCGGGTGTACGGCGAGCCCTCGGGGACGGGGGCGATGACGCCGGTGTTGTCCGGGGATGTCTCCGGCAGCACGCCGTCGACCCGGTAGACGTACCAGTGGTCGTCCGTCTCGATCACCACCGGGTCCCCGGGGCCGAGCCGGTCCAGGTCGTGGAAGCGGGCGCCGTGGCCGTCCCGGTGCGCGGCGAGGGTCACGTTGCCGACCGGGTCCCAGGGCATCGCGGACCGGTACGGGGCCTCGTAGAGCCCGGCGACCCCGGTGTCCAGGACGTCGGCGCCGGTGCCGGCCCGGATCACGACCTCGTTGCCCCGGCCGAGCGCCGGGACGTGCAGGAAGCCCACCGCGCCCACCGTCCGGGCCCGCGCCCCGGTGGGCAGGGGCGCGCTCCAGCCGGCGCGCAGCCGGGCGGCCTGCTGCCCGGCCTGCCGGTCCGCGACCAGGTCGGTCCACCAGACCGAGTACACCGCGAAGAGGGCGATCACCACCCCGAATGTGATCATCAGCTCGCCGGCGGCGCCGGCCGCCGCCCCGAGCCGACGACCGACGGACACAGGACTCACGGCGTGGCCTCCCGGGTGCGGGATCAGCCGGTGAGCGCGGCGGGCTTGCCCTGGCTCCTCGGCCGTTCCTCGAGCATCTTCCCGAACACGATCAGGCGTCCGCGGGCACTGAACTCGGGTGTACACGTCGTCAGCGTGATGTAACGACCCGGTTGGGCGAACGGCGACCCCTTGGGGATCTTCTGAAGAACCGTCACGTTGGTCGGCGGCGTCTCGGGGATGCCGCCGGCGACCTCGTAGGTGTAGAAGGAGGTCGCCGTCTCCACCACGATCTTGTCACCGGGCGCCAACTGGCCGATCTTGCGGAAGGGCTGACCGTGCGTCGTGCGGTGCGCGGCGATCGCGAAGTTGCCGGCCGCGTCCGACGGCATCGCGGTGCCCGTGTAGTGGCCGACCAGTCCCTTGTCGAGCACCTGCTGCTTCTGGGTGCCCTCGGCGATCGGGTACTTGAGGCCCAGTTTGGGGATGTACAGCAGCGCGAAGCCCTTGCCGGGCTCGAACTGCCCGGCCGGCGTCGAACCGGGCTTGGCCGGTCCGGTGGGCTGCGGGGCGCTGTTCCACTGCTGCTCCAGCCGGTCCCCGGCGGCGTTCGCCGAGGCGTCGGCCTGCACGTTGGTCCACCACAGCTGGTAGGCGACGAACAGCAGCATCACCAGGCCGAGGGTGATGAACAGCTCGCCGATCGCGCGGGCGAGGACGACCCGCTTCTTCTCCTTGGGCCGCGGCCGTGCGGCGGCCGCGCCGGAGCGGCCCTGGGCCCGGCGACGGCCCGTGCCGGGGGCGCCCAGCCCGCCGGCCGCACGACGGCGCTCGGCACGGCCCTCCGGCGCGGCCGGCGGCGCGGGAACGGCGGGTGCCGCCGCTTCGGGGACGGTCCGCAGCTGCATCGTCCGGTCGTCGAGCTGCCAGTCGGCCGGCCAGCCGGCCCGCCCGCCCGGCGACGCGCCGTCGTGCGGGGCCGCTCGGTGCGGAGCCGGCGGCTGCGGGTCGGCGGACTCGTACACGCCCCAGTCGTCGGCCCCACGGTCCGGCTGCGTGCCCCCCTCCGGGCGTACGGCGGTCACCGTGTCAGCTCCGGCCGATGACCGGGGCGAGTCCGCGGGAGCGCCCGACCGCCTCCGGGAATCCGCACTCGGCGAGCCAGTTGGCGAGCATCCGGTGGCCGCCCTCGGTGAGCACCGACTCGGGGTGGAACTGGACGCCCTCGACCGGCAGCTCGCGGTGGCGCAGGCCCATGATCACGCCGCTGTCCGTCCGCGCTGTCACCACCAGGCCGTCCGGCACGGTGCCGGGCTCGACCGCGAGCGAGTGGTAGCGGGTGGCGGTCAGCGGCGAGGGCAGGCCCTCGAAGACGCCGCCGTCCTCGTGCTCCACCAGCGAGGTCTTGCCGTGCAGCAGCTCGGGCGCGCGGTCGACCACGGCGCCGTAGGCGACGGCGATCGACTGCAGGCCGAGACAGACGCCGAACACCGGCAGGCCGATCGAGGCGCAGTGGTGCACCATCTCGACGCAGACGCCGGCCTCCTCCGGGGTGCCGGGGCCGGGCGAGAGCAGCACCCCGTCGAAGCCCTCGTCCCCGGCGCGGCGCACGGCGTGCTCCACGGTCACCTCGTCGTTGCGTACCACCTCGCAGGTGGCGCCCAGCTGGTACAGGTACTGGACGAGGTTGAAGACGAAGCTGTCGTAGTTGTCGACCACGAGGATCCGGGGCGAGCCTGCGGAGCTCATGCGTGCTTCTCCTGGGGTGGGTCCGGTGTGCGGATCGGGCAAGGGACGGGGAGCGGCGGCCGGTCAGCCGGTGCCGTTCTCCACCGTGACGTCGCCGAAGGGCAGCAGCGGTTCGGCCCACGGGAAGACGTAGTGGAACAGGACGTAGACCGCCCCGAGGACGAGCAGCAGCGAGATGATCGCGCGGACCGGGGTGTTCCCCGGCAGGTGGCGCCAGAGCCAGCCGTACATCGAGCTCCTCGGATCGGGTTCGGAGACCAGATTAGACGCCGCACCGCCGGGGCACGCCGCCCGTCGTCCTTCCACACCCCTAACGAGCGGCCTGGGCCGAGAGATCCACCGAGCCCTGGTAGCCGGGAACGGTGAGGTCGCCGCTCTCCTGGACCTTCCAGCCGAGCCCGTACGCCGCGACGTACTGCAGGTAGTTCTTGATCGCCGGGTCGGCGTCCACCGCGGTGCGCAGGGCGTCCGTCCTGCCGACCGCCCTGATCACGTACGGCGGCGAGTAGACCCGGCCCTGCAGCAGCAGGGTGTTGCCGACGCAGCGCACCGCGCTGGTGGCGATCAGCCGCTGGTCCATGACCTGGATGCCCTCGGCCCCGCCCCGCCAGAGGGCGTTGACCACGGCCTGGATGTCCTGCTGGTGGATGACCAGGTCGTTGACGCCGGGCTCGGGCACGCCGGGGATGCGGGCGGTGGCGTTGGGCGGTGCGTCGTTGAGGGTGACGGTGAGGCCGGGGCCGCGCAGCGGCTCCAGCCCGGCCGTCCGCTCCAGCGCGTCCAGGTGCGCGGTGTCGGCCGGGTCCTGGCTCTGCTCGCCGGCCAGCCGGTCGACCTGGTCGTGCAGGCCGCCGATCTGCGCCTGGATCTGCTGGTTCTGCGTGCTGCGCTGCTGTATGACGTCGCTGAGCCCCAGCAGGGAGTCGTCGGTCCGCAGGTCGGTGCCCTGGGCGGTGCGGGCGCTGATGTAGAAGAGCAGTCCGGCCAGCGCGAAAACGGCGCAGGTCAGGGCACGGCCGACAATTCGGATGCGCGAGGGGCGGCGAACTGCCGGAGAAGGGGGAATCATGGAATTAGGCACCGTACCCTTATCTCCTTCAGACCCGGCGAACCACTACGCTAACGGACGCCGGTGGCATGTGCGGAGCACGTCTCCCGTACGGACCGGCCCCCACAGCCACCGCGCTCCGCTGCACACCGCGCGGTCACAGCGCATCGACAGGAGAGCTCCTCGTGCCGAAGTCCCGAGTCCGGAAGAAGGCCGACTACACGCCGCCGGCCACCACCGCCGTGAAGATCAGCTCCGGCCGCGGCTGGGTCGCCCCGTTGATGCTGGCGTTCTTCCTCATCGGCCTGGTCTGGATCGTCACCTACTACGTGACGAGCGGCAACTGGCCGGTCGGCAGCTGGGGCAACTGGAACATCCTGGTCGGCTTCGGCTTCATCGCGGCGGGATTCGGCGTCTCCACGCAGTGGAAGTAGCGGCACGGCCGGTCCGTTCCGCCCCTCGCCGCCCCGGTTCGCCCGGGGCGGCGTTTCGCTGCCCACCGGGCGAGTGCTCGTACGTTTATCCACACGGTTATCCACACTGGGGAAAACTCTCCCCAGCCTGTGGATAACCCGTTCGCGTTTCCCCGCCCGGCCTCCGCAGCCATTCCGCGGAACGGCGAATTCACCCAGGGGGACGCGCGTAGACCCGGTACGTGCACAACGCCGGTCGAACGAGCTGTGCACAACCCGCCGCGCGCTGTGGACAACGGCACGCACCTCGGCCGCCCTCAGGCCCCCAGACGGGCCGTCTCCACCGCGACCATCAGCACCACCACGGCCAGCACGCCGGTCACCGTCAGCCCCTGGACGAGGTTCCGGCGGGCACGCGGCGCGTACATCAGCCCCGCGCCGGTGACCGCGCCGGCGATCAGCCCGCCGACGTGCGCCCGCCAGTCGATCGCGGACACCGAGAAGGTGATCACCAGGTTGAACACCAGCAGCGCGATCACCGGCCCGAGCGGCGTCCGGGTCACCCGGAACAGCACCGCGGTGGCACCCAGCAGGCCGAAGATCGCCCCGGACGCGCCCACCGAGTAGACGTTCCCCCCGGTCACCACGTACGCGAAGGCGTTCCCCGCCAGGCCGGAGAGCAGGTACAGCGCCAGGTAGCGCGCCCGCCCCAGCACCCGCTCCAGCTGAGGACCGAGCACCCAGAGCGAGACCATGTTCATCAGGATGTGGAACGGCCCGGCATGCACGAAGACCGCGGTGGCCAGCCGGTACCACTCCTCCGGGCCCTCGGCCACGCCGAACCGCACCGGGAAGGCCCCGGCGTGCGTCCCGCTGAGCATCGCCAGCCGGACGCCCCACTCCGGGCTCAGGTACTCCGTCACCAGGAAGACCAGCGCGTTGATCCCGATCAGCACCTTGGTGACCAGCGCGCCGTCCCCCACCGGGAGCCCGCCGAACAAGGTCCTGGCCGGTCGGTGCGCGGCGGCCTCGCCGCGCACGCACTCGGGGCAGTGGAAGCCCACCGAGGCGCTCACCATGCACTCCGGGCAGATCGGCCGGCCGCAGCGGGAGCACCCCACCCCGGTCTCCCGCTCGGGGTGCCGGTAGCAGCCCGGCAGCGGTGCCGACCCCTCCGGCTGCGGACGTACGGGCTCGTCCGGGAGCATCCGGGATTCCCTCCTCGTGACAGGTCCCGGGGCCGCCCTCCGCGGGCACCACCGGGACCGTCCAGGCTACTGCCGGCGGATCAGCGCCGGGTGATCTCCACCGACTCGATCACCACGGGCTCCAGCGGACGGTCGTCGCCGTCGGTCGCCACCGCGGCGATCCTCTTCACGACCTCCCGGCCGGCCGGGTCGGTGACCTCGCCGAAGACGGTGTGCTTGCGGGTCAGCCGGGTGGCCGGCGCGACCGTGATGAAGAACTGCGAGCCGTTGGTGCCCGGGCCGGAGTTGGCCATCGCGAGCAGGAACGGCTTGGTGAAGGCGAGCTCCGGGTGGAACTCGTCGGCGAACGCGTAGCCGGGGCCGCCGGTGCCGTCGCCCAGCGGGTCGCCGCCCTGGATCATGAAACCGCCGATCACCCGGTGGAAGACGGTGCCGTCGTAGAGCGGCTTCGCCTCCTTCTTCCCGGACTCCGGATCCACCCACTCGCGGGTGCCCTCGGCCAGCTCGACGAAGTTCGCCACCGTCCTCGGGGCGTGGAAGGGGAAGAGGTCGACCACGATGTCGCCCTGGCTGGTCCTCAGGGTCGCCGTGCGCACGTGGGCCACGACCGCCCTCCTTCACTCCGGGACGCTCCGGGTCGTTCCGGTCCGTCGACACCGGAATCATCCCACGGGCCCTGCGGACGGCCCAGCCCGGCGTGCCTCTCGCCATAACGGGATGCATGATCTCGAAAGAGGTGGAAATGTGCATACCGGACGCCACCGAAGAGGAGAAGCCCGTGACCCGTCTGGACTCAGCGCGCGAGAACGCCGGCTGGAGCAAGGAAGCCGCCGCCGTCTACGCCGCCACTGCCAAGGACGCCGCACTCCACTACGCGGACGAGGCCAGGCAGCGGTTCGGCCCGGCCGTCGAGGCGCTCGGGCCGAAGGCCGCGGCGGCCGGTGCACAGGCCCGCAGCAGCGCCACCCAGGCCGCGCAGGCGGCCCGCGTTCAGTACGCCAAGCACGTCGCTCCGCAGCTGGAGCACGCCTTCCTCTCGCTGCCGCCGGGCGCGCAGCAGAGCACCCTGAAGGCCGTTCACCGCGCCCAGGAGGCGGCGCTGGCCGCCAAGATCAACGCCGGTAGGGCCGCCGAGCAGGCCAGGTCGACCCTCGGGCCCAAGGTCGCCGACGCCTACACCGGCGCCAGGGCCACCGTCGTCCCGGTCGCCCAGGAGGCCCAGGTCCGCGGCGCCGCAGCGCTCACCGCGCTGCAGGGCCACGTGACCGCCGCCGAGATCAGCGAGCTGGCCGCCAAGAACATCAAGAAGGAGAACCGCAGCGGCTGGGCGACCGGCCTCGCGGTGGGCGGCGTCGTCACGATCGGCGCCGGCGTCTTCGCCTGGCAGTGGTGGCGCAAGCAGAACAACCCGGAGTGGCTGGTCGAGCCCCCGGCGGGTGCGCACAACGGCACCGGCGCCAACTCCTCGAGCGGCGAGCGGCCGGCGACCGGGACGGGCACCGCCGCAGCGGCCGCCGACGCCCCGGTGAACGGCTCCGTCCCGCACGACCAGCAGCAGGGCGACGACACCACGCCCAAGCCCACCCCGCCGCCGCCGAGCCGGCCGGACGCCGACCGGCCCAAGCCGCACGACCCGCGCAAGCCGCACTGATCCTTCGGGCGATATCCCCGGCGGATCCCCGGGCCCACCGGGCCCGGAACGACGATCGGCCGCTGACCTGATCCCAGGTCAGCGGCCGATCCGTGTGTGGAGCTTAGGAGATTCGAACTCCTGACATCTGCCATGCAAAGACAGCGCTCTACCAACTGAGCTAAAGCCCCAGCAACAGCGCACGAAGCCGTGCACTGCGCACTAGCGTACCCGCTCTCGACGGAAATCTTGAGCGGGCCGCCGACCGCGGCCCCGGGCCGGACCGACCGGACCGGAACCGACGAAGATCGTCCAGCGCCTCAGCGACCGGCCGGGACCGGGTCGGTGGCCTCGGTCCACAGGTCCTGCTCGGCGCGGTCCGCCTGGACCTGACGGTAGACAAAGAAGCCGCCGAGGGCGACCAGGGCGACCAGGAGAAGCTTCTTCACCGCGGGACCTCGTCCTTCTTGCAGATCGGATGTACGAGCATCAAGGAGCGGTCGGGCCGACAGACCGCCCTGCGGCCGATGATACACACCGGTAACCCGCTTCCGAGCGGGCCGCCACCGCGTCCAACCCGGCCCTCCTCGTGCCCGATTGACGCGACGGCTCCTGCCGGGGGCCGGCGGCGCCCGGGCGGGGGGACAGCACGGCGGTGCCGCGCCGCAGGTCGAGGCCGCCGCGCGGCGGGGCGCCGTCGCCCTCCTCGTCGCGGAGCATCAGCGTGGTGGCGCGCTGCTTGAGCTCGTGCTGCTTGCCGGCGGCGAACTGGGCGTGCAGCTGCTCGAACCCGGTCGCCGAGACCTGTCCCTCGCGGCCCGCACCGCGCCACGGCAGCCGCCCTGCCCTGCGTGCGTGCAGGGCCAGCTGGTCCAGCACGGCCAGCGCCACCAGGGCGCACACCAGCCCGGGCAGGCTCATCGCCCAGAAGATCGCCACGTCGACCGCCTCCCGTCCCGGGCCCCACTCGTCGGCACCAGCCTGGCGGGCCCGGGACGAGAGGTCCAGGGACGTGAATCACCCGGTCAGCGGCCGAGGCTCCACCTGCGCGGCCGAACGGCACCGAGTCGGCCGAGGCCGCGACGGAGCTCGGCAACGTCCTCGCGGAGCTCGCGCATGTCGTGGGCGACCTCGCAGAGCCGGGCACTCATCGCCCGCACCAGCGCCCGGTCGGCCAGCACCATCCGCTCGCAGGCGGCCAGCCGGTCACCGACCTGGCCGGCCAGGACCCACTGCTCGGCGGCGGTGAGGAGGGCATCGCGGTCGACCGCCACGGCGGCCGCCCCCTCGACGTCGAGCAGGTGCGACCGCACCCGCCGCGCGACGTCGCTCCGCCGCAGCAGCATGGCGATGTTGAGCACCGAGCGGCGCGTGTAGAGCGCCGTGCGCCATCCCCCATTAGAGGTAGGCTTCAAATTGAAGCTCGGGCTGACCTGGGGGTTTGCCGGACTGTGGACAACCCTGTGGATAACTTTGAGGCCGTTTTCCACAAGCTCGGCGCGATGCCGCTGGACAAGGGTGTTGATCGCACGCTCGCCGACCTCGAAGTAGTCGGCGACCATCCGGGTCGTGATGTGCAGCCCGTCGGGCAGCAGGACGAGGGCCTTCACATGGTCGAGCGCCTCGACCCGGTCGCACAGGCTGCGACGGAGAGTCGGGGATTCGAGCAGGGCAGCTTCCCTGGACATGGGTACGCCTCCGGGACGGAGTGGATGGTGGACCGCCCCTTCACCCCGGGCCGGGGGCATGGTCTTCCGCCAGCAGGAGCGGAGGTCGCGTCACGTCCACGGATCCAATGACCGGTTCTGTCGCCCGGCAATCCCCGACTTCACAGCAGTTTCGAGTCGCCCAACCCCAAGGTGCCTCCGCGCACCCGGTCCAACGAGCCAAGGGCGCCCGGCGTCACGCCGGTCCGGGCCGCACGGCCTCCCCGGGGTCGGAGCCGCGAACGGACGTGTTCCCCGTCCCGGCACCCCTGCCGTCGGCTCGGGCAACGAGGTGAGGAGCTCGCCGTCCATGACGTGCGGCGGGCAGCGGGCGTCATCGGACGAGTGGCCGTTGGCGTGGCGTGTGGCGCAACAGGCAGACAGAAGGGCCCGGATGACGAGTCATCCGGGCCCTTCGTGCAGGTGGGGCTAACAGGACTTGAACCTGTGGCCTCTTCCTTATCAGGGAAGCGCTCTAACCGTCTGAGCTATAGCCCCTTGCCGCACTGAAAGATTAGCGGACCGACGGCCGATCTCCCAAATCCGTATCGGCGGGCTGCTCCGATCGGGGCCGGTCGGGGGCTCGGCGGGCCTGCGCGAGCCACTGGTCGCGGGTGGCGGGGAGGCCGCTGGCGCCGGACTCGGGGGTGCGGACGGCGAGCACCTGGTTGATGCCGATGCGGTTCTCCTCGAAGGCCACCGCCGAGGCGGCCATGTACAGCCGCCACACCCGGGCGCGGCCGCGGCCGGCCAGCTGGGCGGCGGTCTGCCAGTTCGCCTCCAGGTTGGCGACCCACTCGCGCAGGGTGAGCGCGTAGTGCTCGCGGAGCGACTCGACGTCCCGGACCTCGAAGCCGGCCTCCTCCAGGAGGGTGACGGTGCTCCCGACCGGGGCGAGCTCGCCGTCGGGGAAGACGTACCGGTTGATGAAGGGGCTGGGGACGTACGGCTCGCCGGGGCGGTCGGGGCGGCGGGAGATCTGGTGGTTGAGCAGCCGGCCGCCGGGGGCGAGCAGGCCGTAGAGGCCGCGGGCGTAGGTGAGGTACTGGACGGCGCCGACGTGCTCGGCCATGCCGACGCTGGAGATGGCGTCGAAGGGGCCGTCGGGGATCTCCCGGTAGTCCTGCAGCCGGACCTCGATCCGGTCGGCGAGTCCGGTGTCGGCCACCCGGCGGCGGGCGTGGTCCACCTGCTCGGCGGAGATGGAGACGCCGACGGCGGTGACGCCGTAGTGCCGGACGGCGTGCAGCAGCAGGGAGCCCCAGCCGCAGCCCACGTCGAGCAGCCGCTGGCCGGGCCGCAGCCCGAGCTTGCGGCAGATCAGGTCGAGCTTGGCCTCCTGGGCGGCCTCCAGGCTCTTCGCCTCCGGCGTCCAGTAGGCGCACGAGTAGACCATGCTGGGGCCGAGGACGAGGCCGTAGAAGTCGTTGCCGACGTCGTAGTGGTGGCTGATGGCGTCGCGGTCCCGGCGGCGGCTGTGGGCGCGCCCACGGCCCTTGGGGACCTCCTCCGGCGGGGGAGCGGGCTGCGGGCCCAGGGCGCCCGCCTTCAGGGCGGTGCGCAGGGCGCGCCTCCCGGGGCCCCCGAGCACGTCGCCGAGCCCGGGCCGGTGGACGTCGGTCCGCTCGGAGAACCGGCCGACGGCGGAGAGCACCTCGTAGAGGTCGGTGTCCGGCGCGACGTCGAGGTCGCCGGAGACGTAGGCGCGGGCGAGGCCGAGCTCGTCCGGGTGCCAGAGCAGGCGGCGCAGGGCGCGCCGGTTGCGCAGGACGAGACCGGGGGCGCCGGGCGGGCCGGCGGTGCTGCCGTCCCAGGCCGTCAGGCGCACCGGGATCCGGGCACCGAGCAGTGACTCCACCGCACCGACCAGTTCCGTCGCGACCTCGGCCATCAGAACACCTCCGAGCAGCCATACCGGACAGTCCGGGCGCCCCCGGCACCGCCACAGCCAACCGCCGCCCGGGGCCGCTGGGCGGTCCGGCACGCCGGGGCGGCGGCGCTGTCACCCGGATGCCAGCGGGCCCCGACAGCTGCAACAGCTGTCGGGGCCCGCCTTGTTCCCGGGAACTGACTCGATGTCAGCGATCCGGGGCCGGTGCTCAGTCCTCTTCGGCGAGGGTCAGTTCGACACCGCCGGTGAAGCCGGCCGCGGTGTTGTAGATGAACGCCGAGAGGGTCGCGAGCGCGGTCATCAGCACGACGTCGATGACGGCGATCAGCGTGGTGAAGATCATCACCCGGCCGAAGCCGATGTACTCCATGAGGTCGAAGCCACCGGAGGTGTCCGAGCCGGTGACGTCCTTCAGCGTGCTGGTCAGCGAGTCGAAGACGCCGAGCGCGTTGAGGACGATCCACAGCACCGCGGAGGCCACGATGATGACCACACCGACGGCCAGCGACAGCAGGAAGCTGACCTTCATGACCGACCACGGGTCGGCCTTGATCACCCGCAGCCGGGCCTTGCGGACCCGGCCCCCGGCTCCGGCACCGCCGGCGGCGGAGCCGGGGCTGCCGGCCGGCCGGCGCGCGGCCGGG
>NZ_JAHTIK010000001.1:4166108-4177531 GCF_025655475.1 Kitasatospora sp. DSM 101779
GGGGCGGCCGGCGCGGTGCCGCCGCTCGCGGCGTAGCCGCCGGGGCCGGGCTGGCCGGCGGAGGCGACGGGGGGCATCAGCGAGGTGGAAGCGGCCGGGTGCTCGGCCGGAGGCTGCGGTACGCCGCTGTAGGGCGTTCCGCCCTGCGCGGCGCCCGGCGCTCCGCCCGCGGCACCTCCCGCTCCGCCCGTGGCTCCACTCACCCTGGTCCTCCCGCTTTTCCCTCCCGGTCGGCCGCCGCCGCCCGGTCATCGTCTGTCGGCCGGCCCCGGCCGGGGTGGCCGGCGGCCGGCGCCGCCCTCGGGGAGGACCGCGCCGGCCGCCCGGACGTGCGGTCAGGCCTGGTCGGCCGTGCCGTCCGCCGTCGTCGTGTCCGTGTCGGCCCGAGCCTCGTCGGCCTCGCCCTCCACGGTGTCCTCGTCCTCCGCCTCCGCGTTGCGGGCCATGCCCACGACCGCGTCGCGCTTTCCGAGGTTGATCAGTTGGACGCCCATGGTGTCACGTCCGGTTTCACGCACCTCGGAAACCCTTGTCCGGATCACGCCGCCCGAGAGGGTGATGGCCATGATCTCGTCGCTCTCCTCGACGACCAGGGCGCCGACCAGCGAACCCCGGCCTTCGACGATCTTCGCCGCCTTGATGCCGAATCCGCCGCGTCCCTGGACACGGTACTCGTCGACCGACGTCCGCTTGGCGTAGCCGCCGTCGGTGGCCGTGAACACGAAGGTACCCGGCCGGATCACGTTCATCGAGAGCAGTTCGTCGTCCTCGCGGAAGGCCATGCCCTTCACGCCGGAGGTGGCGCGGCTCATCGGACGCAGTGCCTCGTCCGTTGCGGTGAACCGGATCGACTGGGCCTTGCGGGAGATGAGCAGCAGGTCGTCCTCGGCGGAGACCAGCTCGGCGCCGATCAGCTCGTCGTCCCGGCCCTCCTCGTCCTGGCGCAGGTTGATCGCGATCAGGCCGCCGGAGCGGGGGGAGTCGTAGTCCTTGAGCGGGGACTTCTTGACCAGGCCGGCCCGGGTGGCGAGGACGAGGTACGGCTTGTCCTCGTAGGTGCGCACCGCCATGACCTGGGCGATGTGCTCCTCGGGCTGGAAGGCGAGCAGGTTGGCGACGTGCTGGCCGCGGGCGTCGCGGCCGGCGTCCGGCAGCTCGTAGCCCTTGGCGCGGTAGACCCGGCCCTTGTTGGTGAAGAACAGGATCCAGTTGTGGGTCGTCGTCACGAAGAAGTGGTCGACGATGTCGTCCTGCTTGAGCTGCGCGCCGCGCACACCCTTGCCGCCGCGCTTCTGCGAGCGGTAGAGGTCGGAGCGGGTCCGCTTGACGTAGCCGCCGCGGGTGATGGTGACGACGATGTCCTCCTCGGCGATGAGGTCCTCGATGGAGAGGTCGCCGTCGGAGGGGATGAGGGTGGAGCGTCGCTCGTCGCCGTACTTCTCGACGATCGCGGTGAGCTCCTCGGAGACGATCCCGCGCTGGCGCACGGGGGAGGCGAGGATCTGGTTGTACTCGTTGATCTTCGCCTGCAGCTCGTCGTGCTCGCTCAGGATGCGGGCGCTCTCCAGGGCGGCGAGGCGGCGCAGCTGCATCTCGAGGATGGCGTTGGCCTGAATCTCGTCGATCTGGAGCAGGCCCATCAGGCCGGTGCGGGCGGCGTCGGCGCTCTCCGAGGCCCGGATGAGGGCGATGACCGCGTCGATCTGGTCGAGGGCCTTGAGCAGGGCGCGCAGGATGTGGGCGCGCTCCTCGGCCTTGCGCAGCCGGAAGGTCGTCCGGCGGACGATGACCTCGATCTGGTGGGCGACCCAGTGCCGGATGAAGGCGTCCAGCGAGAGGGTGCGCGGCACGCCGTCGACCAGGGCGAGCATGTTGGCGCCGAAGTTGGTCTGCAGGTCGGTGTGCTTGTACAGGTTGTTGAGCACGACCTTGGCGACCGCGTCCCGCTTGAGCACGATGACCAGGCGCTGGCCGGTCCGGGACGAGGACTCGTCGCGGACGTCGGCGATGCCGGCGATCCTGCCGTCCTTGACCAGGTCGGCGATCTTCAGCGCGAGGTTGTCCGGGTTCACCTGGAACGGCAGCTCGGTGATCACCAGGCACTGCCGGCCCTGGATCTCCTCGACCTCGACGACCGCGCGCATGGTGATCGAGCCGCGACCGGTGCGGTACGCGTCCTCGATGCCGCGCCGGCCCACGATCAGCGCCCCGGTCGGGAAGTCCGGGCCCTTGATCCGCTCGATCAGGGCTTCCAGCAGTTCCTCGTGGGAGGCCTCCGGGTGCTCCAGCGCCCACAGCGCGCCCGAGGCCACCTCGCGGAGGTTGTGCGGCGGGATGTTGGTGGCCATGCCGACCGCGATGCCGGTGGCACCGTTGACCAGCAGGTTGGGGATGCGCGCAGGCAGGACGCCGGGCTCCTGCGAGCGGCCGTCGTAGTTGGCGGCGAAATCGACGGTCTCCTCGTCGATGTCGCGCATCATCTCCATGGCCAGCGGCATCATCTTGCACTCGGTGTAGCGCATCGCCGCGGCCGGGTCGTTGCCCGGGGAGCCGAAGTTGCCGTTGCCGTCGACCAGCGGCATCCGCATCGACCACGGCTGGGCCAGGCGCACGAGGCTCTCGTAGATGGCCGTGTCACCGTGCGGGTGGTAGTTGCCCATGACGTCGCCGACGACGCGGGCGCACTTGTAGTAGCCCTTCTCGGGGCGGTACCCGCCGTCGTACATCGCGTAGAGCACGCGCCGGTGCACCGGCTTGAGGCCGTCGCGGACCTCGGGCAGGGCACGGCTGACGATGACGCTCATCGCGTAGTCGAGGTAGGAGCGCTGCATCTCCGTCTCGAGCTCGATCGGCTCGATCCGCAGGGTGCTCTGGGCCTCGGTGTTCTCCGGAGTGTCGTCGCCGTCCGGACGGTTGTCGTCGACCACTGGTGGTCAGTTTCCTTTCACGCGTGACTGGTCCGTGGGATCCCGCTGGGGATCACACGTCCAGGAAGCGGACGTCCTTGGCGTTGCGCTGGATGAAGGAGCGGCGGGCCTCGACGTCCTCGCCCATCAGGACGGAGAACAGGTCGTCGGCGCGGGCGGCGTCCTCCAGGGTCACCTGCAGCAGCAGGCGGTGCGCCGGGTCCATGGTGGTGATCCGCAGCTCCTCGGCGTTCATCTCGCCGAGACCCTTGAAGCGCTGGATGGCGTCGTCCTTGGGGAGGCGCCGGCCGGCCTCGACGCCGGCCGCGATCACGGCGTCGCGCTCGCGGTCGGAGTAGGCGTACTCGAAGTCGTCCTTGCCCCACTTGATCTTGTACAGCGGGGGCATCGCCAGGTACACGTACCCGGACTCGACCAGCGGCCGCATGAAGCGGAAGAGCAGGGTGAGCAGCAGGGTGCGGATGTGCTGGCCGTCGACGTCGGCGTCGGCCATCAGGACGATCTTGTGGTACCGCAGCTTCGCGGCGTCGTAGTCCTCCTGGATGCCGCAGCCGAAGGCCGAGATCAGCGCCTGGACCTCGGTGTTCTGCAGCACCTTGTCGATCCGCGCCTTCTCGACGTTGAGGATCTTGCCGCGGATCGGGAGGATCGCCTGGGTGCGCGGGTCGCGGCCCTGCTTGGCCGAGCCACCGGCCGAGTCGCCCTCGACGATGAAGATCTCGCACTCCGCCGCGTCCTTGGACTGGCAGTCGGAGAGCTTGCCCGGCAGCGAGGCGGTCTCCAGCAGGCCCTTGCGGCGGGTCAGGTCGCGGGCCTTGCGGGCGGCAACCCGGGCGCTGGCGGCCTGGATGGACTTGCGGATGATGTCCGCGGCCTCGTTGGGGTTGCGGTCCAGCCAGTCGGCGAGGTGCTCGTTGACCACCTTCTGGACGAAGGTCTTGGCCTCCGTGTTGCCGAGCTTGTCCTTGGTCTGGCCCTCGAACTGCGGCTCGCCAAGCTTGACCGAGATGATCGCGGTCAGACCCTCGCGGATGTCCTCGCCGGAGAGGTTGTCGTCCTTCTCGCGGAGCAGCTTCTTGTCGCGGGCGTACCGGTTCATCAGACCGGTCAGCGCGGCGCGGAAGCCCTCCTCGTGGGTACCGCCGCCGTGGGTGTGGATGGTGTTGGCGAAGGAGTACACGCCCTCGCTGTACGACGCGTTCCACTGCATGGCGACCTCGACGGAGATCGTCCGGTCCTTGTCCTCGGCCTCGAAGGAGATGACCGAGGGGTGGACGATCTCGCCCTTGCGGGAGTTGAGGTGCGCGACGAAGTCGGCGATGCCGCCGTCGTAGCGGTAGGTGACGGAGAGCGGGTTGCCCTCGTCGTCGTAGTGCTCGGGGCGCTCGTCGGTCAGCGAGATGGTCAGGCCCTTGTTGAGGAAGGCCATCTCCTGGAAGCGGCGGGAGAGCGTCTCGAAGGAGTAGACGGTGGTCTCGAAGATGTCGCCGTCGGCCCAGAACGTGACGCTGGTGCCGGTGCGCTCGGTGGCCTCGTGCCGGACGAGCGGGGCGGTCGGCGCGCCCATCTTGTAGTCCTGCGTCCAGCGGTAGCCGTCCGTGTGGATCTCCACCGCGAGGCGGGTGGAGAGCGCGTTGACGACCGAGACGCCGACACCGTGCAGACCGCCGGAGACGGCGTAGCCGCCGCCGCCGAACTTGCCGCCGGCGTGCAGCACCGTGAGGACGACCTCGACGGCCGGCTTGTCCTGCCCGGGCACGATGCCGACGGGGATGCCGCGGCCGTTGTCGACCACCCGCACACCGCCGTCGGCGAGGATCGTCACCCCGATGGTGTCCGCGTGCCCGGCCAGCGCCTCGTCGACGGAGTTGTCCACGACCTCGTACACCAGGTGGTGCAGGCCGCGCTCACCGGTCGAGCCGATGTACATGCCCGGGCGCTTGCGGACGGCGTCCAGACCCTCCAACACCTGGATGGCATTGGCGTCGTAGGACTTCCCGGTCGCAGGGTCGATGGATTCATTGGTCTGGCTGGGGTTGCCGGAATCGGCCACGAAGCGCCCTCTCTGGCACAGCGCGGGCCGCACCCCCGCCCCTTCGTCGGGCGGGTCTGCGACCACGGCGTTTCGACTCGGTTGCTGCGAGCAACAGCGTTTGCGCTCCAGTCTACCGGTACGACTGACAGAGACGGGCGTTTGGCAGCCCCTGAGGGCAGAT
This sequence comes from Kitasatospora sp. DSM 101779, assembly GCF_025655475.1. Lineage (GTDB taxonomy): Bacteria > Actinomycetota > Actinomycetes > Streptomycetales > Streptomycetaceae > Kitasatospora. The sequence goes on from NZ_JAHTIK010000001.1 coordinate 4,171,252, forward strand.
GTGCCGCCCTGAATCCCCTCCGCACATGTCCCGATACTCGATAGGGGGGCTCAGAGCCCCTGGACGGGCCGCCAGCCGTTCCGGATCCGTTCACTCCGGGTGATGCCGTCATCCCCAGGTGTCGCCCGGGCCGCGGCTGCCCGGCGCACGCAGCCGGCCGTAGCCGCGCTTGGGGGCGTCCGGCCCCAGCACCTTGATCACCCGCACCGTGCCGTGCCCCAGCTCATGGTTCAGGCGGGCCACCAACTGTCGTGCCAGGAGCCGGAGTTGGGTGGCCCACGCGGTGGAGTCGCACTGCACGGTGAGCACCGCCGCGGCCTCCTCGAACTGCTTGGGCACGCAGTGCGCCGCGATGTCCGGCCCGACGATCTGCGGCCAGCGGCCCATCACCCCGCCGACCGCCGCCGGCGCCTCCCAACCCCGCTCCGTGATCAAACGGTTCAGCGCGGCACCCAGCGGGACCGGATCGCGGCCGTCCGCCCGCGCCCCGCTACGCAGCCCGTGCCGCTTGGCCTCGCGCTTCTCCCTGACCTGCTCACCGCGCTGCCGCGCCTGCTCCTTGGCCGCCCGCAGCGCCACCCGGGCCAGGTCGACCCCCGACGGACCGGCCTGACCGGCACCCTGCGGACCGGCCTGACCGGCACCCTGCGGCGGCGTCTCGCTCATGGCGCGGCTCTCCCTCGTCGCGGCAACACTGAGCCTTCCAGGGTACGCACCGGGCCGGCCGCCACGGGCGCGGGGAACGGCGCGACGCGGGCCTCCTCCCCCTGCTCCTAGGGATCGAGCCGGGTGACCGTGCCCTCGGAGACCGCGTAGCGCGCGCCGGTCAGGGCCTTCGGGACGTCCTCCGGCACCGCCGCGGTCACCAGCACCTGTTCGCCGCCGGCCACCAGCTCCGCGAGCCGGTCCCGGCGCCGCGCGTCCAGCTCGGCGAACACGTCGTCCAGGATCAGCACCGGCTCGCCGCCGTCCGCCTTCAGCAGCTCGTACGAGGCCAGCCGCAGGGCCAGCGCGAACGACCAGGACTCGCCGTGGCTGGCGTACCCCTTCGCCGGCAGCGGACCGAGCCGCAGCACCAGCTCGTCCCGGTGCGGGCCGACCAGGGTCAGCCCGCGCTCGATCTCCTGCTTGCGCATCCCCTGCAGCGCCCCCAGCAGCTGCTCCTCCGCCTGCTCCCGGCTGGTGGGCAGTGCCCCCTCGAAGGAGCTGCGGTACTCCAGCACCGTCTCGCCGGCACCCGGCGCGAGCTGCCGGTACGCCTCCGCGACCAGCGGCTGCAGCGCACCGACCAACTGCAGCCGGAAGGCGGTCAGCTCGGCGCCGGCCCGGGCCAGGTGGCCGTCCCAGATCTCCAGGGTCGAGAGGTCGGCCCCCTTGCCGCCGCCCGCCCGGCGGGCCATCGCCGCCGTCTTCAACAGGGCGTTGCGCTGCTTCAGCACCCGCTCGTAGTCCTGCCGGACACCGGCGAGCCGCGGCGCCCGCGCGGTCAGCAGCTCGTCCAGGAACCGCCGCCGCTCTCCCGGGTCCCCCTTCACCAGGGCGAGGTCCTCGGGCGCGAACAGCACCGTCCGCAGCAGCCCCAGCACGTCGCGCGGCCGGACGTTGTCCGAACGGTTGATCCGCGCCCGGTTGGCCTTCCCCGGGGTGATCTCCAACTCGACCAGGGTGGGCCGCTGCTCCCGCACGATCGAGCAGCGGACGACCGCCCGCTCGGCCCCCAGCCGGATCAGCGGGGCGTCGGTGGCCACCCGGTGGCTGCCGAGCGTCGCCACGTAGCCGACCGCCTCGACCAGGTTGGTCTTGCCCTGGCCGTTGGGGCCCACGAACGCGGTGACGCCCGGGTCGAGGGGCACCTCGACCCGGGCGTAGGAACGGAAGTCGGCGAGCGACAGATGCGCGACATGCATGGTGGTGGACTGCGCCCGCCTTCCGTGGACTACTTCGACTCGACCGCGTGGCCGCCGAACTGGTTGCGCAGGGCGGCGATCATCTTCATCTGCGGCGAGTCCTCCTGCCGCGAGGCGAAGCGCGCGAAGAGCGAGGCGGTGATCGCCGGCAGCGGCACCGCGTGGTCGATCGCGGCCTCGACCGTCCAGCGGCCCTCGCCGGAGTCCGCCGCCCAGCCCTTGAGCTTGGCCAGGTGCTCGTCGTCGTCCAGCGCCCGGACCGCGAGGTCCAGCAGCCACGAGCGGATGACCGTGCCCTCCTGCCAGCTGCGGAAGACCTCGCGCACGTCGGTGACCTCGGGGGCGGCCTCCAGCAGCTCCCAGCCCTCGGCGAAGGCCTGCATCATCGCGTACTCGATGCCGTTGTGGACCATCTTCGCGAAGTGGCCGGCGCCGACCTTGCCCGCGTGCACCGAACCGAAGTCGCCCTCGGGCTTCAGCGCGTCGAAGATCGGCTTGACCCGCTCGACGTGCTCGGCGTCGCCGCCGTACATCAGCGCGTAGCCGTTCTCCAGGCCCCACACTCCACCGGAGACGCCGCAGTCGACGAAGCCGATGCCCTTGGCGGCCAGCAGCTCGGCGTGCGCGATGTCGTCCGTCCAGCGGGAGTTGCCGCCGTCGACCACAACGTCACCGGGCGAGAGCAGCTCGGCGAGCTGCTCCACGGTCTCCTGGGTCGGACCGCCGGCCGGCACCATCACCCACACCACGCGCGGGCCGTGCAGCTTCTCGATGAGCTCCTGCAGGCTGTCGACATCGGCGAGGTCCGGGTTCCGGTCGAAGCCGATGACGGTGTGGCCGGCGCGGCGGATGCGCTCGCGCATGTTGCCGCCCATCTTGCCGAGACCGATGAGGCCGAGCTCCATGACAAGTCCTTCACTGTGGTTTCGTGCCGAGACGGCGGCGCCGTTGCCGCGCTGCCCTGAGCCTACGCCGCCCAGGAGCGAGGCCCCGCCGGTCGCAGCCGACCGGGCGAGGCCTCGTCGTCCACAGGGTGTGGACCGGGTGCGCCCGCCTGCGGACGGCGGGCGCCGCGGTCAGCCGGAGAGCCGGACCGGCATGATCAGGTACTGGTACGCCTCGTCCGCCTCGGCGTCCACCGCGGGCTTGCCGCTGAGCAGCGCCGGCTTGGTCGGCGTGGTGAAGCTCAGCTGGGCGAAGGCGGAGTCGATGGCCTTGAGGCCCTCCTCCAGGTAGCCCGGGTTGAACGCGATCGAGATGTCGTCGCCCTCGAGGTCGGCGTCGATCCGCTCGGTGGCCTGGGCGTCGTCGCCGGAGCCGGCTTCCAGGGTCAGCACACCCTGCTCGAAGCTCAGCCGGACCGGGGTGTTGCGCTCGGCCACCAGGGAGACGCGCTTGAGCGCCTCCAGGAACGGCTGGGTCTGGATCGCGGCGACGGCGGAGAACTCCGTCGGGAAGAGGCTGCGGAACTTCGGGAACTCGCCCTCCAGCAGCCGGGTGGTGGTGCGGCGGCCGGCGCCCTCGAAACCGATCAGGCCCTCGCCCGCGCCGCCCGAGGCCAGCGCGATGGAGACCGTGTCGCCGCTGCCGAGGGACTTCGCGATGTCCTGCAGGGTCTTGGCGGGCACCAGGGCGACCGCGCTGATGTCCGGCTGCTCGGGCTTCCACAGCAGCTCGCGGACGGCGAAGCGGTACCGGTCGGTGGCGGCCAGGGTGATCCGGTCGCCCTCGATCTCGACCCGGACACCCGTGAGCACCGGGAGGGTGTCGTCGCGCCCGGCGGCGACGGCGGCCTGGCTGACGGCGGACGCGAAGACGTCGCCGGAGACCGTGCCGGTGGCGGTCGGCATCGCCGGCAGGGCCGGGTACTCGTCGACCGGCAGCGTCGGCAGGGTGAACCGCGAGCTGCCGCAGACCACGCTGACCCGCATCCCGTCGGTGGAGATCTCCACCGGCCGGTTCGGCAGGTTGCGGGAGATGTCGTTGAGCAGGCGGCCGGAGACCAGGACGGTGCCGGCCTCCTCGACGTCCGCCTCCAGCTCGACCCTGGCCGAGACCTCGTAGTCGAAGCCGGAGAGGGCCAGGGAGCCCTCCTGGGCCGTCAGCAGCAGGCCGGCCAGCACCGGCACCGGCGGCCGCGCCGGGAGGCTGCGAGCCGCCCAGGCCACCGCCTCCGCGAGGACATCACGCTCCACCCGGAACTTCACCGGTAACCGCCTCCTGGCTCACTGCTGTGCGCTGCGCGCTCGATCGTCTCGGTGCACTGGGCCGCCCGGCGCAACCGCCCGGCTTCCAGTTGCCGAGAACAGTCTGACGTACTCCACCGACAGACGGAGCAGATGGGCGGAAGCAACCCGAACAAGTGTCGGGATCGCGTTGTCCACAGATTTCGGCCCGCCCCCCTGTTGATCAAGCTCAGGGGTCTCTATGTGTAGTGGTAGTAGTAGGGCCTGTGGAAACCGTGGATAACCCCGTTTCCGCAGGTCAGGCCCACTATTTTGTCCACAGTCGCTGTGGACGGCCGCTGTGGACAACCCGGCCCTGCTGTGGACGACCGAGAGTTACCCACAGGGCACGCTGAGTATCCACAGGTTATCCCCAGCTCTGTCCCCAGATGATGCCCCGGTTATCCACGGGCGTCGAGCAACATCACGTGACGCCTTTCACACCTGGGGGTGAACATCTGCGCCGAGTTGTCGAACTGTGGATACAGCTGTGGAGAACCTGGGGACAACTCTCGGTTTCCTGGGGACAACCGGTGGACAACCCGATCGGCCGACTGGCGGAACGTCAACTATCCACACCCTGTGGATAACTGTTGTGCACAAGTCCACAGCCACCTGACCTGCGGGGAAGAGCGTAACCCGGACGGCCCTGTGGACGAATTCTGGATAACTCCGCCTCCGCACACCTGTGGACGGGGGAAAACCTCGCCGTCCTGTGGATTGCGCCGCCCCGCGACCGACCCGTTCGAATTGCTGAACGCATGTTCCATTCGGCGCATTTCCCGCCCCTCGCGCCCTCGACCGGATGCTGCCCCGGCGCGGCGGCGTCCACACCTGCCGTAGGACCCCGCCCGGCGCCCGTGCCGACCCTCCGCCGATGCCGTGCGGACCCTGTGCCGGCCCCGGACGGGCGTCGGACGCGGGTACGGCGAAGGCCCCGCCGACGGTGCGTCAGCGGGGCCCGGAACGCCCGATCGCCACCCGTACGGGGCGCTCGGCGGGTCAGCTCTTGATGCGGTTGGTCAGCTCGGTGACCTGGTTGTAGATCGAGCGGCGCTCGGCCATCAGCGATCGGATCTTCCGGTCGGCGTGCATCACCGTGGTGTGGTCGCGCCCGCCGAACTGGGCGCCGATCTTCGGCAGCGAAAGGTCCGTCAGCTCGCGGCAGAGGTACATGGCGATCTGACGTGCCGTCACCAGCACGCGGCTGCGCGAGGATCCGCAGAGGTCGTCCACGCCCAGGCCGAAGTAGGCGGCCGTCTGCTGCATGATCACCTGCGCGGTGATCTCCGGCCCGGCGTCCTCGTCGCCGCCCGGGATCAGGTCCTTGAGGACGATTCCGGCCAGCTCCAGGTCGACCGGCGCCCGGTTGAGGTTGGCGAAGGCCGTGACCCGGATCAGTGCGCCCTCCAGCTCGCGGATGTTCCGGGTGATCCGGGAGGCGATGAACTCCAGCACGTCGGCCGGCGCGTTCAGCTGCTCCTGGATCGCCTTCTTCCGCAGGATCGCGATCCGGGTCTCCAGCTCCGGCGGGGTGACGTCGGTGATCAGACCCCACTCGAAGCGGTTCCGCAGCCGGTCCTCCAGCGTGATCAGCTGCTTGGGCGGCCGGTCCGAGGACAGCACGATCTGCTTGTTGGCGTTGTGCAGCGTGTTGAAGGTGTGGAAGAACTCCTCCTGCGTGGACTCCTTGCTCGCCAGGAACTGGACGTCGTCCACCAGCAGGATGTCCATGTCCCGGTACCGCTTGCGGAACGCGTCCGCCTTGCCGTCGCGGATCGAGTTGATGAACTCGTTGGTGAACTCCTCGGAGCTCACGTACCGCACCCGGGTGCCGGGGAACAGGCTGCGCGAGTAGTGGCCGATGGCGTGCAGCAGGTGCGTCTTGCCGAGGCCGGACTCGCCGTAGATGAAGAGCGGGTTGTACGCCTTCGCCGGGGCCTCGGCCACGGCGACCGCGGCCGCGTGCGCGAAGCGGTTGCTCGCGCCGATGACGAAGGTGTCGAAGAGGTACTTGGGGTTCAGCCGGGCCGGCTCGTCCTTGCGGGCGCCGCCCGCCGGGGGGGCACCGGGCGGTGCGGGTACCCCGGGGGCCGGGGTGCGCTCGGGCAGCGCCGGGGGAGCCGCGGCCGCCGGCGGGGCGACGGG
>NZ_JAHTIK010000001.1:4177656-4225069 GCF_025655475.1 Kitasatospora sp. DSM 101779
GGCCGGGCCTCGGACGGGTCGGGCCCCAGCACCCCGCCGAACAGGTCGCCCTGCGCGGGGGTGGCCGTCGGCAGGCCCTTCGGCCGCGGGGGCTCGGACGGCCGCTCGGCGGTGGTCGGCGACGGCTGCTCGTACTCGGGCCGGTCCCACTCGGCCGGTCCGGCGGGGCGCTCGCCCCAGGGGCGTTGCTCCTCGGCGTAGGGGCCCGGGGCCTGCTCGTAGCGGGGGGACTCGTACCGCTCGTGCCGCTCGGGCTGCTGCTCGTACGGCTGCGGCTGCTCGTAGGACGGGGGCGCGTAGCGCTCGGGCTCGCCGTGGTACGGGCGGTCGGACCAGTCCTGGCCGGCCTGCGGGCGCGGCGGCTCGGCCGGCTGCGGCTCGGGTGCGGGGGTGGGCAGCGCGTTGGCGTCCACCATCACGGCGATCCGGACGGGCCGGGCGAACTCGTAGGTGAGGGCCTCGGTGAGCTGGGGGAGGAGACGCCCCTCCAGCACCTGCTTGGCCCGCTCGTTGGGGGCCGCCAGCAGGGCGGTGTCGTGCATCATCCACATCGGCTGCGTGCGCCGCAGCCACATCTTGTCGCTGTCCCCGACCCCGGCGTCGTTGACCAGCCGCTCGACGACCTTCGCCCAGAGCGGGACGAGATCGCTGTTGACATCAGCCACTGGTGCACGCTTTCTCGTTCCCCGCGTTGGGGGGCTCAGGGGACTCGGGGTGCCGGTCCGATCGATGAACAAACCCGACAAGTCCTGCAACGGTAGTCAGCGGGCAGAGCTGATTCAAGTTGTTGTCCACAGGCTGTGGGCGACGGGCGGCGGGGCTGCCGGTTTGACCCTCCGGGGCGGTCCCGCGTACCGTAACCAGGTCGAGTTGTCGATGGCCGCTGCCGCATGCCCGCGGGTCCACCCGCTTCCACAAGGCGCGCAGCACGGGCGCCGTGGATGGCCCCAACCCCAGCAGACCTGGGCCGTTGGGGTGGATTTCCCGTCGAAGGGGAGATCGCGCGGACGCACGGTGACGGCCAAGCGACGTCCCGTCATCCTACGATTCGCCTCAGGAGCCCCCGAGTGAGCAAGCGCACCTTCCAGCCGAACAACCGCCGTCGCGCCAAGACCCACGGCTTCCGGCTCCGGATGCGTACCCGCGCCGGCCGCGCCATCCTGGCCGCCCGCCGTGGCAAGGGCCGCGCCAGCCTGTCCGCCTGATCCGGCGCACGGGTTCTGATCGTGCTGCCCTCCGAGAATCGGCTGCGGCGGCGCCAGGACTTCTCGACCGCGGTGAAACGCGGTCGCCGGGCCGGTAAGCCCCTGCTGGTCGTCCACCTCGACAGAGAGGGCGGTCGGCCGGGGCCCACGGACCGGGAAAGCGACTGCGGCCCGCACGCCGCCGAGGGGCTCCCTTCGGCGCGTGCGGGTTTCGTCGTGAGCAAGGCCGTGGGATCCGCTGTCGTGCGGAATCTCGTGAAGCGTCGCCTTCGTCACCTCGTCCGTGAGCGTCTGCCCCGGCTGCCCGCAGGTAGCCTGATAGTGGTACGCGCGCTGCCCCAGGCCGGGTCGGCGTCGTACCTCGATCTCGAACACGACCTGGACGCGGCGCTGCGGCGGTTGCTCCGGGCGGAGCCGACCGGCAGTGCGCCGACGGGAGCAGGGCGATGAAGTACCTGCTGATGGGGCTGATCAGGCTCTACCAGTGGACGATCAGTCCGCTGCTCGGGCCGGTGTGCCGTTACTACCCCTCGTGCTCGCACTACGGGTACGAGGCGGTGCGCCTGCACGGTGCGATCAAGGGGAGCGGTCTGACCGCATGGCGCATCCTGCGCTGCAACCCCTGGTCGCCGGGTGGGGTCGACCATGTGCCACCGCGCAAGCACCCGGTGTGGCACCGCCGGGTCCGCAATCTGCTGAGCCCGAAGAGTGGGACCGCCGGGCCGGAGCCGGTGGCCAATCCTGATGTCCAAGGAGCCTGACCGGTGACCTTCTCCTTCCTTAGCCCCCTCTACACGGCAGTGTCCTGGATCATCGTCCAGTTCCACTCGCTGTACAGCCACGTCTTCGATCCGGACGGCGGCTGGGCCTGGGGTCTGTCCATCGTCTCGATGGTGATCGTGATCCGGATCTGCCTGATCCCGCTCTTCGTGAAGCAGATCAAGGCGACCCGGGCCATGCAGGCGATCCAGCCGAAGATGAAGGCCATCCAGGAGCGCTACAAGAACGACCGGCAGCGCCAGTCCGAAGAGATGATGAAGCTCTACAAGGAGGCGGGCACCAACCCCTTCTCGAGCTGTCTCCCGATCCTGGTGCAGGCCCCGTTCTTCACCGCCCTCTACGGCGTGCTGGCCTCGGTGGCCAATGACAAGACGATCGGTGTCATCAACTCCGACCTGCTGGACAGCGCCAAGCAGGCGCACATCTTCGGCGCCCCGCTGTCGGCGACCTTCCTGGGCAGCGACGAGCTGAGCGTCAAGATCGTCGTCGCGGTGATGATCGTCCTGATGTCGCTGTCGCAGTTCATCACCCAGCGCCAGCTGATGACCAAGAACGTCGACCTGACGATCAAGACGCCGTTCATGCAGCAGCAGAAGATGCTGATGTACGTCTTCCCGATCATCTTCGCCGTGATGGGCATCAACTTCCCGGTCGGCGTCCTGGTCTACTGGCTGACCACCAACGTCTGGTCGATGGGCCAGCAGCTGATCGTCATCCGCAACAACCCGACGCCGGGCTCCAAGGCCTTCGCCGAGCGCCAGGCCCGCCTGAAGAAGGCCGGCCGGCTGAACCCGGACGGCAGCGTCCGCAAGGCCCCCTGGCTGGCCGCGCTGACCGGTGGCAACAAGCAGCCCGCCGCGACCGCCGAGGCCGTGGTGGCCGAGACCGTCCAGGTCCGCCGGCAGCAGCCGCGCAAGCAGAGCAAGGCCCAGCGCCACCAGGCCGCCGGTCACCACGCGCAGACGGCGGGGGGCGAGCACGCCGAGGCGCACGCTGCCGAGGAGCACGTCGCCGACGAGCCGGTGGTCCTGTCCAAGCAGGACGCCGCGGTGCCGGCCGGCCGGTCGGCGGCCAAGCAGCCCGCGGGCAAGACCGGCCCCCGCCAGCAGCCGAAGCGCGGCGGTCAGGGCAGCGGCCAGCGGCCGAAGAAGAAGTCCTGACCGGCCGCCGCCGGTCGACGCGGACCCAGATCTTCCCTCTCGGCCCCACCCGAGGGCCCATCCCCGAAGGAGTCCATCAGTGACGGAAGGCACCACCTCCGCCGTCGAGGTCGAGGCAGGCGCGGAGTCCGGCGAGAGCCTCGTCGCGCGGCTGGAGCGCGAGGGCGACATCGCCGCCGACTACCTGGAGGGTCTGCTGGACATCGCGGACCTGGACGGCGACATCGACATGGACGTCGAGGGCGACCGGGCGCTGGTCTCGATCGTCAGCGACGGCCCCGACCGGGCGCTGCAGCGGCTGGTCGGCCAGGACGGCGAGGTGCTGGAGGCGCTGCAGGAGCTGACCCGCCTGGCGGTGCACCGGGAGACCGGTGAGCGCAGCCGTCTGATGCTGGACATCGCCGGCTTCCGGGCCCGCAAGCGGTCCGAGCTGGCCGCCCTCGGCGCCGAGGCGGCCGAGCAGGCGAAGTCCACCGGCGAGCAGGTCAAGCTCCGCCCGATGACGCCCTTCGAGCGCAAGGTGGTGCACGACGCCGTGGCGGCCGCCGGGCTGCGCAGCGAATCGGAGGGCGAGGAGCCCCAGCGGTGCGTGGTCGTGCTTCCGAGCTGACCTCGCGCCCTGTCGAGCGACCCCGTCCGCCGCGTGCGGGCGGGGTCGTCGTTCCTTCGAGGGTGGTTCGTACGGCCCGGTTTGCGCGCGGGGCGGGTACCCGCGTGAGGATGGTGCCTGATGTGGGGTGGATACGGTGAGCGGAGAGGCTGACATGGAGACGGACGGCGTGGCGACCGAGGGCGGGCCGTCGGAGGGCGGACCCGGCCGGGGCACCCCGGTGGAGGGCGCTCCCGCGGGAGCCCCGGTCCCGGGCGAGGGGCCCGGCGAGCCGCCGGCGGCCGCCGCCGGCATCTTCGGCGAGCGGCTCCCGGTCGCGGTGCGGTACACCGAGCTGCTGGCCACGGCCGGGGTGCAGCGCGGACTGATCGGCCCGCGCGAGGTGCCGCGGCTGTGGGACCGCCACGTGCTGAACTGCGCCGTGCTGGCGGAGCTGCTGCCGGCCAACGCCTCGCTGTGCGACGTCGGCTCCGGGGCCGGCCTGCCGGGCATCCCGGTGGCGATGGCCCGGCCGGACGTCTCGGTCACCCTGCTGGAGCCGCTGCTGCGACGCACCACCTTCCTGGAGGAGGTGGTCCGTGAGCTGGGTCTGGACAATGTGACGGTGCTGCGCGGCCGGGCCGAGGAGATGGTCGGCAAGGTCGCGGTGGACATCGTCACCGCCCGGGCTGTGGCCCCGCTGGACCGGCTGGCCGGCTGGGGCATGCCGCTGCTGCGGCCGTACGGCCAGATGCTGGCGTTGAAGGGCGACACCGCCGAGCAGGAGATCGAGGAGTCGCGGTCCGCGCTCACCAAGCTGGGGGCGGAGCGCTGGTCGGTGATCTCGGTGGGCGAGGGCACGCTGGAGACCTCGACCCGGGTGGTCCGGGTGGAGGCGGGCGAGAGCCCCGGCGGTGTGAGGGCGGCCACTCGGCGGGCGAAGGCGGCCCGGGCCGGCCGCGGCTCCAAGGACGGCGGTCGCGGGGGTGCGCGCCGTCGACGCTGACCGGCGTCGTTTCGCAGGTGCGGAGAGCGGGTGGTCCTCGGGCCGCCCGCTCTCGGCGTTCCTGCAGGCCGGGACGGGTCAGGTCCGCCCGCGGCGTCGCCGGGCGGGTGGTATCGGATCGTGGTCGGAGTGTCGCACCGTCAGATTTGTGACATTCCGGTCATGGTGTTTCACGTGAAACGACGCTCACTGCTTCCCGGAATCCTCGACCGCGCCATGGCGGTGACTGTTGCCGCTCCGGTTTCACGTGAAACACTGACCCCCATGCAGGAGTCCGAGACCATCCACCAGATCGACGACACGCCGATCGCGCGCGCCGCGCAGGCCGCGGTTCAGGCCATCGGGCGGACCGGGGAGGGGCTGCCCAGGCCCGCCAGCACCCGGGTGATCGTGGTGGCCAACCAGAAGGGCGGGGTGGGCAAGACCACCACCACCGTCAACCTGGCGGCCGGCCTCGCCATGCACGGGCTGCGGGTGCTGGTCGTCGACCTCGACCCGCAGGGCAACGCCTCCACCGCGCTCGGCATCGACCACCACGCCGAGGTGCCGTCGATCTACGACGTCCTGGTCGAGGGCAAGCCGCTCGCGGACGTCGTCCAGCCCGTGGTGGACGTGGAGGGGCTGTTCTGCTGCCCGGCCACCATCGACCTCGCCGGTGCGGAGATCGAGCTCGTCTCGCTGGTGGCCCGTGAGAGCCGCCTGCAGCGTGCCATCGCCGCGTACGAGCAGCCGCTGGACTACGTCCTGATCGACTGCCCGCCCTCGCTCGGCCTGCTGACCGTCAACGCCCTGGTCGCCGGCCAGGAGGTGCTGATCCCGATCCAGTGCGAGTACTACGCGCTGGAGGGCCTCGGGCAGCTGCTGCGGAACGTCGAGCTGGTGCGCGCCCACCTCAACCCGGCGCTGCACGTCTCCACGATCCTGCTCACCATGTACGACGCCCGCACCCGGCTGGCCGCCCAGGTCGCGGAGGAGGTCCGGACGCACTTCGAGCACGAGGTGCTGCGGACGGCCATCCCGCGCTCGGTCCGGATCTCCGAGGCGCCCAGCTACGGGCAGACCGTGCTCACCTATGACCCGGGTTCCGCCGGCGCTCTCTCCTACCTGGAGGCCTCCAGGGAGATCGCGCTGCGGTCCGCGGAGGGCGGTTTCGCGGCCGGCGCCCCGGCCGGTTACGGTGCGGTCGGGCAGCAGCGGACCGCGGCCGCGGCGGCGACCGCCGCCACGACACAGCACGGCACGATGGAGGGCAACCGGTGAGTGGTGGGCGCAGAGGACTGGGCAGGGGCCTGGGGGCGCTGATCCCGGCCGCCACCCCGGCGGCAGGGGCGCCGGCGACCGTCCCGGCGGCGACCGCGGGATCGGCGACCCCCGTGGCCGTACCGGTCCTGCCGACCGGCCGAGGCACGGTGGCGGCGAAGGCCGCTGCGGAGAGCCTGCGGGAGCTGGCGGGCGATGCCCATGCGCGGAGCGTCCCGGAGTCGGCCCTGGCGCCGGTGGACGGGGCGCGCTTCGCCGAGCTGCCGCTGGACTCGATCACGCCCAACCCCCGCCAGCCGCGCGAGGTCTTCGACGAGGAGAAGCTCGCCGAGCTGGTCACCTCCATCAAGGAGGTGGGCCTGCTGCAGCCGGTGGTCGTCCGCCAGGTCGGCCCGGAGCGCTTCGAGCTCATCATGGGCGAGCGCCGCTGGCGGGCCTCCCGGGAGGCCGGTCTCGCGGTGATCCCGGCCATCGTCCGGGACACCGAGGACGACAAGCTCCTGCTGGACGCGCTGCTGGAGAACCTCCACCGGGCGGAGCTCAACCCGCTGGAGGAGGCGGCCGCCTACGACCAGCTGCTGCGGGACTTCTCCTGCACCCACGACGAGCTGGCCGACCGGATCGGCCGCTCCCGCTCGCACGTCTCCAACACGCTGCGGCTGATGAGGCTCTCCCCGGTGGTGCAGCGCCGGGTCGCGGCCGGGGTGCTGAGCGCCGGCCACGCGCGGGCGCTGCTCGGGGTGCCGGACGCGGAGCAGCAGGACGCCCTGGCCGGACGGATCGTCGCGGAGGGGCTCTCGGTGCGGACCACCGAGGAGATCGTCGCGCTGATGGCCCGGGACACGAATCCGAAGAAGGCCGCCGCACCCAAGGCGGGCCGGATCCTCTCGCCGGCGTTCGACGATCTCGCCGGGCGGCTCTCCGACCGGTTCGAGACCCGGGTGAAGGTGGAGGTCTCGCAGCGCGGCGGCAAGCTGGGCAAGGGCAAGGTGGTGCTGGAGTTCGGATCGGTCGAGGACCTGAACCGGATCCTCGACAGCCTCGCCCCGGGCGAGGAGGGGCTGCGGCTCTCCCAGAGCTGACCGGCAGTTCACCGAGAAACGGACGAGCGGGTGCATGTTTCACGTGAAACGTGCACCCGCCGCGTTTTTCGGAGCAAGCTCGTGGTGTGGGACCGAGCCGGAGGAGGTGTGTGGGGCGTGGGTCGCAGGCTCGCTCCGTTGACGCTGGACAACCTGGCCGACCTGCCGGACGGCTGCCGCTCGTGCGTGTTCTGGGAACTCGACCCGGTCAGCGGACGGGCAGCGGTGGACGGGGGGAAGGGGGAGCTGGAGAAGGAGGGGTGGATCTCGGCGGTGCTGCTGGAGTGGGGCTCGTGCGGGCGCATCGTCTACGTGGACGACGTTCCGGCGGGCTTCGTGCTCTACGCGCCGTCGGCGTACGTGCCGCGCTCGCAGTCGTTCCCGACCAGCCCGGTGTCCTCGGACGCCGTGCAGCTGATGGTGAGCCGGGTGGTGCCCGGCTACCAGCGTCAGGGGCTGGGACGGGTGCTGGTCCAGGCGGTGGCCAAGGACGTGCTCCGCAGGGGCTTCCGGGCGATCGAGGCGTTCGGTGCGGTGGGCCGTCCGACGCCGAGCTGTGTGCTGCCAGCCGACCACCTGTTGGCGGTGGGCTTCAAGACGGTACGGCCGCACCACCGCTACCCGCGGCTGCGGCTGGAGGCCAGGAGCACGCTCTCCTGGCGCAGCGACGTCGAGGGGGCGCTGGAGCGGCTGCTGGGCGGGGCCCGGAAGGAGCCGGCGCTCCGGCCGTTCTGAGCCGTGCCGGAGTCCGCCGAAAGGGCCCGGGAACGCCGGAGGGCCCCCGGATCTTTCCGGGGGCCCTCTGCGGCCGGCGGGCGGGCGGCTCAGATGAAGTCGGCCAGCTCGCGCAGCAGTGCGGCCTTCGGGCGGGCGCCGGTGATGGTCTTCACCAGCTCGCCGTTCTGGTACACGTTGAGCGTCGGGATCGAGATGACGTTGTAGGCGGCAGCGGTCTCCTGGTTGTTGTCGACGTCGAGCTTGGCGATGGTCAGCTTGTCGCTGTGCTCGGCGGCGATCTCCTCCAGGATCGGGGCGACCTGGCGGCACGGGCCGCACCAGGTGGCCCAGAAGTCGACCAGGACGGGCTTGTCGCTCTTGAGCACCTCGGCGTCGAAGGTCGCGTCGGTCACGGTGATGGTGGCGCCGGCCACGGAACTCTCCTTGGGGTCACGGACGAGGCGGTGCCTCGCCGCCTGGGCGGCGGCTCGGCACCTTCGGACGGGTCAACAACCGCGAGGGCTGTTCTGTTTCAGGGGGGAAGGGTCAGACCGCGACCGTGGCGGCCTGGGCCTCCAGGTCGGCGAGCGAGGCGAGGTAGCGCTCGGCGTCCAGGGCGGAGGAGCAGCCGGTGCCCGCGGCGGTGATGGCCTGGCGGTAGGTGTGGTCGACCACGTCGCCGGCGGCGAAGACGCCGGGGATGTTCGTCCGGGTGGAGGGGGACTCCACCTTGAGGTAGCCCTCGGCGTCCAGGTCCAGCTGGCCGGTGAAGAGCTCGGTGCGCGGGTCGTGGCCGATCGCGATGAACAGGCCGGTGACCGGGAGCTCGCGGGTCTCGCCGGTGGTGGTGTCGCGCAGGGTGAGGCCGGTCAGCTTCGGGTCGCCGTGGATCTCCTGGACGGCGCTGTCCCAGGCGAAGGTGATCTTCGGGTCGGCGAAGGCGCGCTCCTGCATCGCCTTGGAGGCGCGCAGGCTGTCGCGGCGGTGCACGACGGTGACGCTCCGGGCGAAGCGCGAGAGGAAGGTGGCCTCCTCCAGAGCGGTGTCGCCGCCGCCGACCACGGCGATGTCCTGGTCGCGGAAGAAGAAGCCGTCGCAGGTGGCGCACCAGGAGACACCGCGGCCGGACAAGACGTCCTCGCGGGGGAGGCCGAGCTTGCGGTGCTGGGAGCCGGTGGCGACGATCACGGCGCGGGCGCGGTGGACGGTGCCCTCGGAGTCGGTGACGGTCTTGACGTCGCCGGTGAGGTCGACGGCGACGATGTCGTCCGGGACGAGCTCGGCGCCGAACTTCTCGGCCTGCGCGCGCATGTTGTCCATGAGCTCGGGGCCCATGATGCCGTCGCGGTGGCCGGGGAAGTTCTCGACCTCGGTGGTGTTCATCAGCGCGCCGCCCGCGGTGACCGCGCCCTCGAAGACCAGAGGCTTGAGGGAGGCGCGCGCGGTGTACAGCGCAGCGGTGTATCCGGCGGGGCCGGAACCGATGATGATCACGTTACGGACATCGCTCACTGCATCTCCTGGTTCGCTTCGCGACCCGCGCTTGCGGGGAGGGCGGTCCTGCTCCGCCGCCCGGGACAACGACTCACCAGTCTCCCGCATTCCCGGGCACGGCTGTGCAACATGCCCGCACTGTGGGAGCGGATGTTCCGATGGGCGGGCGCCTTCTGCCGGGTCCGCCGGGCGGTCTGCGCCGTCCGGAGCGGTCGGCGCGGTCCCGGGCGGTCCGGTTCAGCCCGCCGGGACGGTGCGGTGGAGCAGGACGCCGGGGGCCGAGCAGTCCGGGGTGATGAGGTAGACGTCCAGCCGGTCGGAGCCGTCCGGGTACACCAGGGCGGTGACGGCCGACGAGTGGTACCGGCCGGGCGCGACGGCGAGCGGTGCCCGGTCGCGCTGTCCGGTGAGGGCGGCGGCGCAGGACGGCGCGGTGGAGCCGGCGGTGCCTCCGGGGGACTCGCTCCGGTTGGGCTGGGCGAGCGCCTCCGGTGTCTTGGAGGTGCCGGGGGCGGCCGAGGCGGCGCGGACCAGCTGCTGGGCCTGGGCGATCAGGGTGTCGTCCTGGAAGGCGGTGCCGCCGGTGAGAGCCGGCTTCCGGGCGCTGCCGGCGGCGGGCTGGGCGGCACTGTCGGCCGGGGCCTGCGCGGTGCTGCCACCACCGGTGGTGGAGAGCGGCAGCAGCAGCGCGCCGAAGCCGATCGCGGCCGCGGCCGTGACGGTGGCCAGCAGCAGGCGGACGCGTCGGCGGGAGCGCTGCCCGCGGCCCGGTCCGGTGCTGCCGGGCCCGGTGACACCGGCGGGCCGTCCGGCGGGCGGTGCGGTGGTGCCGGGGGTGCGTCCTGTCGGCCGGTCGGCGGTGCGTTCCGCGGGTGGAGCGGGGGAGGCGGCGAGTTCGGTGCGGGCCGCGGCCAGGGCGGTGTCGATACGCTCGGCGACGTCCGCGGGCATCGGGGGCGCCTCCACCTCGCCCAGCAGCTCGCGCACCTCGGCGAGGGCCGCGAAGGTGTCCGCGCACTCGGCGCAGGTGTCGAGATGGCGCCGCAGGGCCGCTTCGTCGGCCGGATCGGTCAGCTGCTCGGCGAGGTCGGCCAGCGCCTCGATGTCCGGGTGCTCGGGCTGGGGTGCGGACGGCGTGGAAGGCGGGTGCGGCGTCATCGCTTGGTCGCATCTCCTTCCACCACGGTGCGGCGCCCGGCGGCGTCCGTACCTGGGACGGTGCGGGTGCCCGACGGGTTCCCGCGGAGCGGCGTTTCACGTGAAACATCCGTGCGGGTTCCCCGGCCCGGCCTGTCCCCCTCCGCCGTTTCACGTGAAACACCGCCGCCGTGCAGATGGCGGACCAGTGGCAGCAGGCGGGCGCGGCCGCGGGCGCAGCGGCTCTTCACCGTGCCCACCGGAACCCCCAGCACCTCGGCGGCCTCGGCGACGGAGTACCCCTGCATGTCGACCAGGACGAGGGCGGCGCGCTGCTCGGCCGGGAGGGCGGTCAGCGCCTCGGTGACCTCGCGGCGCAGTTCGGCGCGGACCACCAGGCTGTCGGTGGGCTCGGCGCTGCCGAGGGCGGCGTCGAGGCGCTGCGGGTCCTCGTCGAGCGAGCCGGCCCGGCGGGAGGCCGCCCGGCGGGCCCGGTCGAGGCAGGCGTTGACCACGATCCGGTGCAGCCAGGTGGTGACCTGGGCGCGGCCCTGGAAGGTGTGGGCGGCGCGCAGTGCGGAGACCAGGGCGTCCTGGAGGGCGTCGGCGGCCTCCTCGCGGTCGCCGAGGGTGCGCAGGGCGACCGCCCACAGGCGGTCCCGGTGGCGTCGGACGAGGAGGCCGAAGGCGTCCGGGTCCCCGGCCACGTGCCGGGCCAGGAGATCGGCGTCGGACGGCTCCTCCGCCATGTCCGCCACCCCCTGTCCGTCCTCGCTCAGCCGTTGACCGTGATCTCGGCCACCTGGCCCTTGTAGCCACCCCCATCGTTGGGGATGGCGGTCAGCCAGATCAAGAGGAAGCGGGTGGTGACCGGCTTCTTGGGCTTCAACTGGAGCTCGTTGCTGCTGGTGCCGGAGGCGATCGCGTCGCCGAAGCCGTCGAAGCCGGCCTTGCTGGTCTGCGGGGCCGAGGTGGCGCCGGGCAGTGCCTTCAGCTCGACGGTGTGGGCGCCGCCGACGAGCTTGACGACGACCGAGCCGACGGTGCGGGCCGAGCCGAGGTCGAGCAGCACGCCCGTGCCAGGCCGGTAGCCGCCGCCGAACGGGTCGTTGTAGCTCTGGGTCGTCCAGGCGGTGTCGGCCTTGCCGTCCTTGAGGAGGGGCAGCGCCGAGGCGTGCTCGTCCTTGCGGTCGCCGAACGCGTTGAACGAGCTGGGCGTGTAGTCGAGGGTGGCGCCGGACAGCGGCGCGCCGGACTGCTCGGCCGGTGGGGTGCTGGACTGCTCGGCCGGCGGGGCGCTGGACTGCCCGTCCTTCGACTTGTTGAGGTACTCGACGCCCTGCCAGGAGCCGACCACGATCGCGGCCAGCGCCACCAGCGAGGCCGTGGTCCGCAGGGCCGTCCGCACCAGCCGGCGCGGCCGCCGGGGCCGCGGGGACGCCGGGACGGCCTCCTGGAGGGCGGTGTGCTGCGGCCGCGCCGGCGGGGTCGGGCGCCCCGCGGCGTGCGCGCCCGCCGGGTGCGGCGGGGTGTGCGGCTTGGGCTTCGGCTTGGCGGTGAACGCCGGCGCGGGCTGCTCAGGCTGGCGGATCTTCGGCATGAGCGCGATCGCCTTGGCGAGCTGCTCGGGGGTGGTGATCGGGTCCTGGTGGTGCGGCGGGTGCTCGCACAGCGCCCTGGCGGCCAGCTCGGACAGGCCCTTGTGCACGCCGGCCCGGACCTGGTCCGGCGGCACGCAGCCGAGGCTCTTCGGCATGCCGCGCAGGTCGTAGCGGTCCTCGGGGTACGGCCAGCGGTGGGTGAGCGCGGCGAACAGCAGGGCGCCGATCGCGCGGGTGTCGGTGCGCTCGGCCTCCTCGGTGGGCAGGCCGCGCAGGGCGGCGTCCACCGCGATGCCGTTGATCCGGTACTGGCCGGTGTCGGTGCGCAGCACGCAGCGCGGGGTGAGCCGCAGGTGGGCCTGGCCGCGGCGGTGGGCGGCGGCGACCGCGTCGGTGACCTGACGGACCATCTGGTACGCGTCGTACGGCTCCATCGGGCCGTCGGCCAGCAGGTGGGCCAGGTCGGAGGCGTCCGGCAGCCACTCGCGGACGACGTAGACCAGGTCGCCCTCCTGGACGGCGTCGAGGACCTGGACGAAGCGCGGGTCGTTGAGCAGGGCGGCGGAGCGGGCGGCGGTCAGCACCGCCTTGGCGCGCCGGTGGCCGGCCGCCATCAGGTGCACGCCGACCGCGCGGCGGAGCTTCTCGTCGACCGCGCGCCAGCTGCTGAAGGTCTCCGACTGGGTGATGCACTCCTCCAGCCGGTAGCGGCCGCCGATCTTGTCGCCGCTGTGCCGCAGCGGGGCCGGCTTGGCGGCGGGGAGCGTGCCGGTGTCGGCGTCCAGGGTCTCGGTGCTGACGACGGGTCGGTCCTCGCGGACCGGGGCCTGGGGGGCGGGGCGGCCGGAGCGGGAGGGGCGGCGGGCCGGGGCGGCGGCCCCCCTGGCGGTGAGCTCGGCGGCGAGCTCGGTGGCGGAGAGCTGGGCGGTGGACTCTCCGGCGTCGGTGCCCGCGGAGGAGCCGCGCGGGGCGGCGTCGGTGGTGCGGCGGGTGCCGGCCTCGGCACCGTCGGCGACAGCGGCGTCGGGGAGCTCGTCGGCACCGGTGCTCGCGTCCGCGTCGTCGGAGGCGGGCTCACGGGCCGTCACGGCCGCCGCAACGGCCGCGGAGGCGGCCTTGCCGACCTGGGCGCCGGCGGCGTCCCCAGCAGCCCTGGAGGGCTGCTGGGAGACCTCGGAGGAGCCCTCGGAGGTGCCCTCGGAGGTGCTCTCGGGGCTCTCGCCGCGGGCGGTGGCTGCAGCGGGGGCGGAGACGGCGTCAGGGGCGTCCGAGGCGGCGTCAGGGGCCTCGTCCGCGGAGCCCTGCCCGGCGGCCGTGGAGCCGTCCTCGGGCTCGATGTCCTCGATTGCCATGGCCAGCGCCGCCTCGTCCGCGACGGACGTGTCGACGACCGCCTTGGTGCCATCAGCCACCGTGGTCCTGCCTCCCCTTAGTTCCGGCCCGGTCCTGAGAATCCGGCTGCCCGTCCGCCCGGCCGCCGGGGCGCCGGACCCGCCAGGACAATTGTGCCCACTGATTCTCCCCTGGTACGACCGCTGGGCCGCCCGACCGGTTGCGCAATCATCCGCGATCCGGTGGACGGCCCGTCATCGGGGTCCCCCCTCGGCGCGACCGCTCGGGTCGCGCCGGGTTGACGCTATGTCATGCTCAGCGGCCGAGTCGGCTGCGGACCATGCCGACCATCGCGTTCAGCTCCTCGATGCGCATCCGTCGGGCGACCAGCAGGAAGGCGCCGATCTGCACCGCCGCGGCGAGCACCAGGGTGATCACCCCGGCCACCCAGCCGTCCAGGAGGTCGAGCATCACCAGCTCGACGGCGAGGCCGAAGGCGGCGGCCGGCAGCGAGGCGATCGCGAGGCGGACGTAGGTCCGGCCGATCCGGCCGGTGTCCAGACCGCCGATCCGGGCCTTCAGCCGGGGCACCGCGACGGCGACGCCGACCGCGTACGAGGCGCCGTAGCAGAGCGCCATGCCGGTGACCGCCCACTGGGGCGGGAGCACCAGCCAGCAGAGCACCGCGGTCGCCGCCTGGCAGGCGGCCACCCAGACGGTGTTGGAGAACGGGGTGCGGGTGTCCTCGTAGGCGTAGAAGCCGCGCAGCAGCACGTACTGCACGGAGTACGGGATCAGGCCGAGCGCGAATGCCGACAGCATGTAGCCGATCGACAGGGCGCCGTGGGCCGCCGAGCCGCCGTTGCCGAGGCCGTAGACGGCGTAGCCGATGACCGGGCCGAGGGAGAGGAACAGGAAGGCCGCCGGGACGATCGCCACCGCCGAGGTACGCAGCCCGTACGACAGGTCGTCGCGGACGGCGCCGGCGTCGTGTTCGGCGGCGGCCCGGGAGAGCCGCGGCAGCACCGCGCTCATCACCGAGACCGTCACCACCGCCATCGGCAGCTGCCAGATCAGCAGGGCGTTGGAGTACGCGGCGAGGCCGACGCCCAGGTGGCCGTCCTCCTCGGCAGCGATGCCGGCGGCGGTGGCGAGCTGGGTGACGACCAGGAAACCCGCCTGGTTGGCCAGCACGAACAGGAAGGTCCACTTCGCCAGCCGGGCGGCCTTGCCCAGGCCGTGGCCGCGCCAGTCGAAGCGCGGCTTGAACGAGAACCCGGCGGCCCGCAGGTAGGGGATCATCGACAGCGCCTGGACGGCCAGGCCCAGCAGGGTGCCGATGCCGAGCAGCCGGACGCCCTCGGGGGCGATCGTCTGCGGGGTCACCTGGCTGTGCTGGAAGGTGCCGTAGACCCAGATGTAGGCGCCGAAGGTGAAGATCACCACCAGGTTGTTGAGCACCGGCGTCCACATCATCGCCCCGAACCGGCCGCGGGCGTTGAGGATCTGGCCCATCACCACGTGCACGCCCATGAAGAACATGGTCGGCAGGCAGTACCGGGCCAGCGCGACCGTGGTCTCCGCACTCGCGGGGTCCCGCATCAGCGAGTGCGAGATCAGCTGGACGAGCAGCGGCGCGGCGACCACGGCCACCGCCGCCACGCCCGCCAGGCCGCAGACCACCAGGGTGAGCAGCCGGTTGGCGTAGGCGGTTCCGCCGTCCTCGTCGTTCTTCATGCTCCGGACGAGCTGCGGCACGAAGACGGCGTTCAGCGCGCCGCCGCCGATCAGGATGTAGAGCAGCGTCGGCAGGGTGTTGGCGGCGTTGTACGAGTCGCCCATCGTGCCGACGCCGATCGCGGCGGCGATGACCATCGTCCGGAGGAAGCCGGTGCCGCGGGAGACGAGCGTGCCGGCGGCCATCACCGCACTGGAGTTGACCAGGCTCGCGACCTTGGCGCCGGCCGGGGTCGGGGGCGCGGTCGGCGGTGCCGCAGGCGGTGGCCCGGCGGGCGGGGCGGTGGCGGGCGGGGTCGTGGTGGGCGGGACGGTGGACTGCGGGCCGCTGCCCTCGGCGAGCGCCTCGTGCAGGCTCGCCTCCTCCGGGGTGAGCGGCGGGTCGAACTCGATCGTCGGGACGAAGGGCTGCGGCTCGGGGGCGCTGCGCTCGCCGCTCAGCAGCGCGTCGACGCCCAGGTAGTCGGCCGCCTCGGCCTCGGCCTCTGCTTCTGCTCTTGCTTCGGCTTCGGTCCCCGCCTCGGTGGGCCCGGTGTCCCCGGCTTCGTCGTCGTCCTCGTCGTCCTCGTCGTCCTCGTCGTCCTCGCCGTGCTCGCCGTGCGGGGCGGGTGGCTCCGCCGCGGTCAGCACCGGGGCGCCCGCCCAGTGCGGGACGGGGGCACCGAGGGCCGCCGGCTGCGCCTCGGAGGGCTGCGGACCGGGCTGCGGCGGCAGGGCCGCCGCCTCGGCGGCGGCCAGCCCGTACGGATCGTGCTCCGCCGCGCTGCCGAAGGCGTCGCCCGCGTGCGGATCACGGGAGTAGGTGTCGTCCACGTACCAGTCGGTGGCAGGTTCGGCGGCCTTCGGCCCGCCCGTGCCGCCGGGACCGCCCCGGCCCTGTGCTCGCTCCTCGCGCGGACCGCTGCTCATGCCACCTCTTCGCTGGTCGGTGGAGCCCGGACGGGGTTCCCTCAGTGACCAACCTTCTCATCACCGGTGGCCCGATCCCGGGCATCTGCGGCGCTCTCCGGCGTGGAGTCGGACGCCTCCCCGGGGCCCTTCCGGCCCGCCTCCGCGGGGGCCTCCCCGGCGGCCTTCCCACCGGTCTCCCCGCCCGCGGCGGTCTCCCCTTCGGCCTCGGCCTCCTCCGGCTCCAGCAGCCGCTCTGGGTCGAGGTCGACCTCGCCGGCCGCGGAGCGCTTCTTGCGCTGCAGGTAGAACCGGACGCCGGCCAGCGCCATCAGCACCACGCCGCCGCCGATGACGTACATGACGCCGCTCGCCACCGAGGTCACCTCGACGGTGAAGGACACCGCCTTGCCGTACGGCTGCGCGTTCGGCCCGGTCGTCCACAGCTGGGCGGTCATCTGCACCGGCCCGTTGACCTGCGCCTCGGCGGGGAAGCGGAAGGTGCGGCTGGTGGTGCCGTCCAGCACCACGGTCGCCGGCTGGCCCACGTTGAGCCGGTTCACCTGCGAGGAGGTGACGCGCAGTTCGAGGTTGCCGACCGCCTGGTTGAGGTCGTTCTTGACGCTGATGAGCAGGATGGCGTTGTCGCCCGGCAGCGTGATCGCGCTCTTGGCGGGCACCTTCACCGCCGTGGTGAGGTTGACCAGGTAGCTCTGCACGCCGTCCCGGTACGCCGCGGACGACTCCGCGTGGTCGCGCCACTCGGTGGACATCGAGCGGACCATCGCGGCGTTGAACGGGCCGCGCACCCGCTGCGGCTGGGTGAGGATCTGCAGCAGCTGGTCCAGCCCGGTCTGCACGCCCATCACCGAGCTCAGCGCGGCCGGGGAGAGCTCGGATCCCCGCAGGTCGCCCGGGTAGTCGCCCGGCACGGAGCCGTTGGCGTCCGGGTCGGCCGGGGCCGTGGCCACCGCGTCGAGGCGGGTGGGCGCCACCCAGCCGTTCGGCTGCGCGGCCGCGTGCAGGGCGTCGGCCAGCGCCTCCGCGGTGCCCACCGTCAGTGTCCGGGAGGGCATCACCAGCAGGCTGCGCTGGTCGTCCGGGCGCTGCTGGGTGATCGTCATCGTCTCGGCCAGGAAGCGCTGCTCCGCGAGGCTCTGCGCCTGGTCGGAGTCGAGGTCGCCGGAGAACAGCGAGGAGAGCACCGGGTCGGCCACCACCGCGGTCTGCCCGTTGCCGATCGGCCGCGCCGCGTTCGGCGTGTAGGCGAGCGAGCGCGACTCCGGCATGCTCGACCCGTTCACCAGCACCAGGTCGGCGCCGGTGGTGCGGGCGACACCGGCGGTCTGCTGGTCCAGCCGGCCCTGGTACGGCCAGGCGACACCGCTGCTCACGTCCACCGACAGCCGGCCCTCGGCGGTCACCTTGCCTGCGGTGGACGCCTTGCGCAGCGCGGTGTCCATGCCTGCCAGCCCGCTGCCGTTGTGCGCGATCGAGGCCAGGTCAGGGTCGGCGTACGGCAGCGCCACGACCTGCGAGCCGTTGGCGGCCACCGCCGTGCGCAGCTGCGCCAGCCAGGCGGTGGCGGCGTTCTGGCCGGTGCCGGCGACGGTGTTCTCGGCCTTGGCGGACTCGCCCCCCGTGCCGGGCTTCTGCACCCGGTACGGCTTGGTCATCGCGTAGACCGTGTCCAGCAGGTCCGGGTCGATCACCCAGGTCAGGTTGGGCAGGGTCTGGCCGATGGACACCAGCTTGCCGAGCCGGCCGTTCGGAGCGAGCTCGGTCGTCAGGCTGTCGTCCCGCAGCACCGGCATCTGGTCGTCGTCCGGCATGGTCTGGGCGACCAGCTCGGGGGCGTGGGTGATCGGCCACAGCGTGGCGATCCTGGTCTGCTTGCCGCTCGGCGCGGTGTTGTACGGCAGGAAGGTGCGGGCGATGCCCAGCGGGCGGTCCTCGTCCGTGTCGCGGACGTCCACCGCCAGCTCGTACACGCCGGCCGTCCTGAGGCCGAGGTCCGAGGTCGACACCTGCAGGACGTACGGCCGGGACTGCCCCGGGGCGAGGTCGCCGAGGTCCGCCTTGTGCCCCGGCAGGACGGTGCCGTCCTTGCTGGTCGGGTTGGTGCGCCCGGCGACCAGGTTGATCGCGCTGCGGGTGGTCAGCTCCTCCTTGGGGGAGCGCAGCACCACGTGGGCCGCCTTCACCGTGGACGAGCCGGCGTTGGTGACCCGGCCGGTGACGGTCACCGTGGCGTTGTCGCCCGCCACCGGCGCGGAGACCGAGTCGATCTGCACGGTCGCCGGGTAGTCCGGGGAGGCGGCCGGGAAGGCCGTCCGCGCGGGGGCCGCGGCAGTGGCGTACGGCGCCGCGGACAGCAGGACGGTGCTGCCGGCCAGCACCGCCGCCAGGCGGCGGGCCGCCCGTCCCACACGTCCGTACGCTGTCAGGCCGTGCCGAGCCTCGCCCACGTGCTGTGCCCTCGCCGTTTCTCGATCGAATGAGTGGATGACCATGACCACCGCGGACCCGGCCGGAGGCCTCGTCCGGCGCCGGGCAGCCCCGGCCGACCGGAGCACCCGCGGGCGCCGCCCGTACCTGGCTCTCCCGGCATGGTAACGACGTGTCCGAGCCACCGGTGGTGCGGGCCGCCGACTGCCCGGCGGGGGCACCCGGCGCACCCGGGCGACGAGCGCCGCACACGGGAAAACGGACAGGCGGCGGTGCCTGCCGGGCACGTACCCTAGGGAGCCGTGTCCACTGCCAATGACTCCAGCGTCCATCATTCCAGTTCCACCGTGCCGACCGCCCTGCCCGGGCTGAGTGAGGCGCAGACCCTCGGTCTGCAGGAACTGCTCCGGGTCTCGCCGGTCGCCGACGAGATCGCCCGCCGCTTCCAGGCGGCCGGCTTCCGGTTGGCGCTGGTCGGCGGATCCGTCCGGGACGCGCTGCTCGGCCGGCTGGGCAACGACCTGGACTTCACCACCGACGCCCGCCCGCACCAGGTGCTCAAGCTGGTCAAGGGCTGGGCCGACGCGGTCTGGGACGTCGGTATCGCCTTCGGCACCGTGGGCGCCCGCAAGGACACCGCCGACGGCTCCTTCCTGATCGAGATCACCACCTACCGCTCCGAGGCGTACGACCGTTCCTCGCGCAAGCCCGAGGTCACCTACGGCGACACCATCGAGCAGGACCTCGTCCGTCGCGACTTCACCGTCAACGCGATGGCCGTCGACCTGCCCGGCCGCGGCTTCGTCGACCCGCACCGCGGCCTGGAGGACCTGGAGGCCCGGGTGCTGCGCACCCCGGCGACCCCGGAGGAGTCCTTCTCCGACGACCCGCTGCGGATGATGCGCGCGGCCCGGTTCGCCGCCCAGCTGGACTTCACGCCCGCGCCCGAGGTCGTCGCGGCGATGACCGCCATGGCCGAGCGGATCACCATCGTCTCCGCCGAGCGCGTCCAGGCCGAGCTCAACAAGCTGCTGCTCGCCGCCCACCCGGTGAAGGGCCTGCGGCTGCTGGTCGACACCGGCCTCGCCGAGCACGTGCTGCCGGAGCTGCCCGCGCTGCGACTGGAGAGTGACGAGCACCACCGCCACAAGGACGTCTACGAGCACTCGCTCACCGTCCTGGAGCAGGCGATCGCGCTGGAGCAGGACGGTCCGGACCTCACCCTGCGACTGGCCGCGCTGCTGCACGACATCGGCAAGCCGCGCACCCGCCGCTTCGAGTCCGACGGCCGGGTCTCCTTCCACCACCACGAGGTGGTCGGCGCCAAGATGACCCGCAAGCGGATGCGCGCCCTCAAGTACTCCAACGAGCTGGTGGACGAGGTCTCCCGGCTGGTCGAGCTGCACCTGCGGTTCCACGGCTACGGCGGCGGCGAGTGGACGGACTCGGCGGTGCGACGCTACGTCACCGACGCGGGCCCGCTGCTGGAGCGGCTGCACAAGCTCACCCGCTCCGACTGCACCACCCGCAATCGCAAGAAGGCCGCCGCCCTCGCCCGCACCTACGACTCCCTGGAGGAGCGGATCACCCTGCTCAAGGAGCAGGAGGAGCTCGACGCGATCCGGCCGGCGCTGGACGGCAACCAGATCATGGAGCTGCTCGGCCTCAAGCCCGGCCCGCAGGTCGGCAAGGCCTACAAGTTCCTGATGGAACTCCGCCTGGAGCACGGCCCGATGGAGTACGAGGACGCCGTCGCCGCGCTGCGGGAGTGGTGGGCCGGCCAGCAGTGAGCGGGCCGGCCTCGGCCGGGAACCCAGTATTCGAGCATTGCCGAGCGTAACCACCCGCTCGGCGGAGCGTTGCTCCGTCCGAGGGAGGGGATCCGCCCCTCCCCGGACGGAAGGACACGGCCATGGCTGTGGATGCAGTCCTCCTGGAGTCGCCGACCATGCGGGCGACCGTCGCCGACCGGGTCGAGGCACTCGACCGGGTGCGGGCACTGGAACTGCTGCCGGACGGCGTGCACGTCACCACCGAGGGAGTGGCGGCCTACTTCGGGGTGAGCCTCAAGGCCATCTACTCCCTGGTGGTCGATCACCGGTCCGAGCTGGCCGCCAACGGGTACGTCGTGGTGGCCGGTGCGCGACTGGCCTCCTTCAAGGAGGTCAGTGGGATTCGGTCGCGCGCCCGCTCCCTCGCCCTGTTCACCAGGCGTGCCGTCCTCAACGTCGCCATGCTGCTGCGGGACAGCGAGACCGCCCGGCAGGTGCGCTGCCACCTGCTGGACGCCGAGCAGGCCGCGCGCCGGACGGCTGTGGAAAACGCCGCACTGCCTGTGGACAACGCGCCGCGGTGGCCCGAGGGCTCGCTGCAGGCGGCGGTCGCGGGGGTGGCCGAGCATGTGGTGCGGGACGTCGTCGGCACGGCGGTGGTGCCGCTGCTCAATGCACTGGCGGTCGAGGTCGGCCGGAACAGCAGCAAGATCGACGCGATGGCCGACCGGGTGGACCGGCTGGAGCGGGTCGTCCTCGACGACGGCGAGCGCGCCGTCGCCCGGCGCCGCCGGCTGCTGCTGCAGGCCGTCGAGGAGGGTGCGGACGGTGACGAGCTGGCCGTCCTGCTGAGCTGACGGCGCAGGGCCCGGGGACGGGTGTCCCCGGGCCCTGCGGTGCGCCGGCGGTCAGAACTTCTTCGGCGAGGCGGTCGAACCCGGGGTCTTGACCGAACCGGAGGTGAGCGGGCCGAGGCAGAGCACGTAGTGCTTCTTGCGCCAGCGGCGGCCGGTGCTGCCGCTGAAGGTGGCCGTCGTCCCGGGGGTGCCGTCGCAGGCGGCCGCGCTGCCGCCGCTGATGTTGTTCAGCACCTTGTAGGTGGCCTTCGGGTCGGTGCAGGCCACCTTGGAGACGCTCTTGTAGCCGGTCTTCTCCACGCAGTCGCCCGCCTTGGCGGCTGAGGGCGAGGAGTCGGCGACGAAGAACCCGATGACGATCACGAGCGCGCCGGCCGCCACCACGCCGGCACGCAGCCAGAACCTCAGCCCGCGCTTCGGCTTCGGCGGTGCGGGCACGGCGGCGGGCCCGGGCGGCGGCGGGTACGCGGGTGCCTGGTGTCCCGGGCCGCCACCGTACGGGGGCTGCGGTCCGCCGGGCGGGGCGGGCGGCTGCTGTCCCGGGCCGGGGTAGCCGTACGCCGGCGGCGGCGACCCGTAGGCGGGAGGTTGGCCGTAGGCGGGTGGCTGCCCGTAGGCCGGTGGCTGGCCGTACGCCGGAGGCGGCGGGGGTGCGCCGTAGGGCGGCTGGCCCTGGGGCGCCGTGCCGTACTGCGGCTGGCCGTACGGATTCTGCGGTGTGCTCATCGATCCCCCCGTGGGCTGCTGAGGTCGCGCCGGTACGCGGACGTACCTTAGCGACTCCCGGCGGGCCGACGGGACGTCAGTCCCTGCCCGCGGCGGTCGGAACGGGCCGCCCGGGCGTAGTACAGGGCGCCCAGCGCGTAGGTCAGGGCGACCCCGCAGACCACCGCGACGGACCGTCCGTCCAGCGGCAGGACCACGGCGGTCACGCCGGCGGCGGCGACGAAGGAGACGTTGAACAGGACGTCGTAGACGGCGAAGACCCGGCCCCGGTAGTCGTCCTCGACCGACTCCTGGACGAGCGTGTCGGCGCAGATCTTGGTGCCCTGGGTGACCACGCCGAGCAGCAGCGCGGCGACCAGGCTCGGCCACTCGCGGAACGACAGGCCGAGGGCGGGGACGAAGACCGCCGCGGCGGCGAGGCAGGTCACCATCCACCCGGTGAGGCCGAGCCTGCGGGTGCACCAGGGGCTGATCAGTGCGGCAAGGAAGAAGCCGACCGCGGAGAATCCGACCGCGCGGCCGAGGCTGGTCAGGCCGCCGGCGGCGTCGTCGGGGGAGTTGAAGGTGTAGCGGGAGAGCATCAGCACCACGACGATCAGCACGCCGTAGCAGAACCGGGCCAGGGTGACCGCGGCCAGCGCGTGGGTGGCCGGGCGGCAGTCGCGGACCAGGTGCCGCAGTGCGGTGCCGAGGTCGCGGGCGGCGGTGGTGAGCGCCCGGCGCAGTGGCGGACGGCCGGGGTGGTGCTCGGGGCCGAGCAGGTCGCGGTCGATGAGCAGCGCGGCCAGTGCGGCGGAGAGGTAGAGCAGGGCGGCGATGCCGACCAGGGCGGCGTCGGCCCGCGGGCTGGGCGGGAGCACCTGGTGGACGAGGAATCCGAGCCCGCCGCCGAGGGTGGCGGCGACCGTGCCCAGGGTGGGGGAGACGGCGTTGGCGGTGACCAGCTGCCCGGGTCCGACCACCCGGGGCAGCGCGGCGGACAGGCCCGCCAGGATGAACCGGTTGAGGGCGGTGACCAGCAGCGCGGAGGCGAAGAAGAGCCACTCGGGGGCGCGGCCGAGCAGCAGGGCCGCGGTGACCAGGCCCAGCCCGAAGCGGGCGAGGTTGCCGTAGTGGAGGACCTGCCGGCGGCGCCAGCGGTCGAGCAGCACACCGGCGAACGGGCCGACCACCGAGAACGGCAGCAGCATGACGGCCAACACCGCGGCGATGTCGGCGGGGGAGGACTGCCGCTCGGGTGAGAAGATCACGTACGCGGCCAGCGCGACCTGGAAGGTGCCGTCGGAGAGCTGGCTGAGCATCCGGACCACGAGCAGCCGGCGGAAGTCGCGCCCGCGCAACAGCCCGCGGAGGGTGGCGCGCTGGGGAGCCTGCCTGCCGTCGTTCTGGATGATCGCCACCCCGACAGGTTGCCATGCCGGGCGGCGCGGTTTCACGTGAAACATCCCTCGGCTCCGGGAACGCCGATGGGCCCCGGTCGTCGACCGGGGCCCATCGGGGTGAGACCGCTCAGCGGATCAGCGCCCGTCGCCGGGTGCGGTGCCGCTGGTTCAGCGCTCGACCTCGCCGCGGATGAACTTCTCGACGTTCTCCTTGGCCTCGTCGTCGAAGTACTGGACCGGCGGGGACTTCATGAAGTAGGAGGACGCGGAGAGGATCGGGCCGCCGATGCCGCGGTCCTTGGCGATCTTCGCGGCGCGCACGGCGTCGATGATGACACCGGCCGAGTTCGGGGAGTCCCAGACCTCGAGCTTGTACTCCAGGTTCAGCGGGACGTCGCCGAACGCGCGGCCCTCGAGGCGGACGTACGCCCACTTGCGGTCGTCGAGCCACGCGACGTAGTCGGACGGGCCGATGTGGACGTTCTTCGCACCCAGCTCGCGGTCGCGGATCTGCGAGGTGACGGCCTGGGTCTTGGAGATCTTCTTGGACTCCAGGCGCTCGCGCTCGAGCATGTTCTTGAAGTCCATGTTGCCGCCGACGTTCAGCTGCATGGTGCGCTCGAGGATGACACCGCGGTCCTCGAAGAGCTTCGCCATCACGCGGTGCGTGATGGTGGCGCCGACCTGCGACTTGATGTCGTCACCGACGATCGGCACGCCGGCCTCGGTGAACTTGTCCGCCCACTCCTTGGTGCCGGCGATGAACACCGGGAGGGCGTTCACGAAGGCGACCTTGGCGTCGATGGCGCACTGGGCGTAGAACTTGGCCGCGGCCTCGGAACCGACGGGCAGGTAGCAGACCAGGACGTCGACCTGCTTGTCCTTGAGAACCTGGACGACGTCGACCGGGGCCTCGTCCGACTCCTCGATGGTCTCGAGGTAGTACTTGCCCAGGCCGTCCAGGGTGTGGCCGCGCTGAACGGTGACGCCGGTCGGCGGCACGTCGCAGATCTTGATGGTGTTGTTCTCGCTGTTGCCGATGGCGTCGGCCAGGTCGAAGCCGACCTTCTTGGCGTCGACGTCGAACGCGGCGACGAACTCCACGTCACGGACGTGGTAGTCGCCGAACTGCACGTGCATCAGCCCGGGGACCTTGCCGGCCGGGTCGGCGTCCTTGTAGTACTCGACACCCTGCACCAGCGACGCGGCGCAGTTGCCCACGCCCACGATGGCTACGCGAACCGAACCCATTCCGGTTGCTCCCTGTGTTCTCATGAGGCCCGCCGGGAAGGCGGTTCTCGTCCCTACTGGTATGACTGTCTGACGGGCGCGCGGCGCCCACTCCTCCCGTGGATCCGGTGCTGCGAGGGCACCGGGCCGCGGGTCTCAGCGCTCCTGAGCGGAGCGCCCCGGGCGGTCGTGCGGTGGCCCCGGCGGGTCCGAGGACCCGGCCTCCTGGCCACGGCCGTCCGAAGTCTGTGTCGCACCGGTCGACGCGCCGTTGCGCCCGGTGCGGTTGGCACGCTCGGTCTCGATGAGCTCGTTGAGCCAGCGGACCTCGCGCTCCACCGATTCGAGTCCGTGCCGCTGGAGTTCGAGGGTGTAGTCGTCGAACCGCTCGCGGGTGCGGGCGATCGAGGTGCGCATCCGCTCCAGCCGCTCCTCCAGCCGGCTGCGGCGGCCCTCCAGGACGCGCATCCGCACGGCCTTGTCGGTCCGCGCGAAGAACGCGAAGTGGACGCCGAAGTGCTCGTCCTCCCAGGCGTCCGGGCCCGAGTCGGCGAGCAGCTCCTCGAAGCGCTGCTTGCCCTCGGGGGAGAGCCGGTAGACGATCTTCGACCGCTTGCCGTTGAGCGCGGTGGCGGGAACGTACTCGACGTCCGGGTTGTCCTCGACCAGGAAGCCCTGGGCGACCAGGTTCTTCAGGCAGGGGTACAGCGTGCCGTACGAGAACGCGCGGAACGAGCCGAGCAGGACGTTGAGGCGCTTGCGCAGCTCGTAGCCGTGCATCGGGGCGTCGTGCAGCAGTCCGAGAACGGCGAACTCCAGCACTCCGGAACGCCTGCTCATCCCCTGCCGCCTCCTCTCCCCGTGGCCGTCCGGTCCGATGCACGGCGCGGCTATGCCGCTCCGATGTATCGGCTCGATATATCGAGAACAGTAAACCGGGGTCACGATGCGAGCAAGGGGGGCACGCGTGAACGTGATCACAAGGCGGCCGCGGTGCGTGGCGATGGGGCGCGTGCGGGCCCCGCGTCAAGGCCGACGCGGGCCGCTAGGCAACGGCACTGTAATGATCTGCCGAAGATATGTGGCTTTTGTCCTTTGATGTCCGAATGTTGACGTTTGAAGGATGCGTACGCTGTCGCGTGTGCACGAGGACCACCTCCGGGGATCAGGCGGTTGCGGGCATCGGACGTGAACCCTGCCTTCGGGCCCGGACAGCCCGACCGAGGAGTTGCTGAGAGATGAGCGAACACCGGCGAAGGTCGCCCAACGGAGGCGGCCAGCCCCCGGGCGGCCCTGGCGACGGTCGTCGCCCGTACCCCCAGGGCAACCCCTCGCAGGGTGCGTCCTCCCACGGTCGGCCCGGCCAGGACGAGCTCCGGGCCGACGGGCTCCGCCGTGCGCGTGCGGCCGCTCGCGAGACCGCCCAGCAGCCCCGGCTCACCCGGGCCGAGATGCGCCGCCAGGCCCAGAAGGGCGGAGGCGGTGGTGGCGGGCGCCGCGGCGGCCCGCCGGCCGGCAGCCCGGGCAAGAAGAAGTTCATCGACTACCCGCGCTGGGGCAAGAGCGGCCTCCGCCGCTGGATCCCCTCGTGGAAGCAGATCCTCACGCTCTTCCTGATCTTCTTCGGCGGCACCGTCGCGGCCGTGGGCGTCGCCTTCGCGATGACCCCCGTCCCGGACGCCAACAAGCAGTTCGACGAGCAGAACAACATCTACTTCTGGGCCGACGGCAGTGAGATGACCCGCAAGGGCACCACCAACCGCCAGGTCGTCCCGCTGGCCGACATCAGCCGGGCGGCGCAGGACACCACGATCGCGGCCGAGAACGAGACCTTCCGCACCGACAAGGGCATCGACCCCAAGGGCATCGCCCGCGCCGTCTACAAGATGGCCACCGGCGGCGAGACCCAGGGCGGTTCGACGATCACCCAGCAGTACGTCAAGAACTACTACCTGAGCCGTGATCAGACCCTGACCCGCAAGGTCAAGGAGCTGTTCATCACGCTCAAGATCGCCGACCGGAAGGACGAGGTGCTCAAGGGCTACCTCAACACCAGCTGGTACGGCCGGAACTCCATCGGGGTCCAGGCCGCGGCGCAGGCGTACTACGGCAAGGACGCCTCGAAGATCGACATCTGCCAGGGCGCCATGCTGGCCGGCCTGCTCAAGGGCGCCGGCCTCTACGACCCGTCGCTGAACCCCGAGAACCACAAGCGCATGCAGGAGCGCTGGGAGTACGTCCTCAACCGGATGGTCGTCGCCAACCTCGCCTCCAAGGAGGACGTCGACAAGTGCGGCAAGGCCTTCCCGGAGCCGATCCCGCCGAAGGCCGCGTCCAACATGACCGGTGAGATCAGCTACCTGGTGGAGACGGCCAACAAGTACCTGATGGCGAAGGACCCGACCATCACGGACGCCGAGCTCCAGCGCGGCGGCTACAAGATCTACACCACCTTCGAGAAGTCCAAGGTCGACGCGCTGAAGAACGCCGTGGACGGCTTCCAGAAGGACAACCTCCACCCGGACAGGCGCGACCAGGACAAGTTCGTGCAGATGGGCGCCGCCTCGGTGCTGCCCAACGACGGTGCCATCGTGGCCATCTACGGTGGCGAGGGCATCGAGAAGGGCCACTACACCAACAACGCCGACGCCACCGGCATCCCGGTCGGCTCGACCTTCAAGCCCTTCGTCCTGGCCACCGCCATGCAGACCGGCGTGCTGACCAAGACGGACGACGACGGCAAGCCGACCAGGATCAGCACCGACAGCCGGTACATGGCCAACAACCTGACCGAGATCTTCAAGCCGGACGGCAGCCCCGTCATAGGCGACAACGGCCAGCCCTACCGCCAGCGCAACGACAGCACCTCCGCCCCGGGGTACGTGACGCTGAAGGAGGCCATGAAGAACTCCTACAACGTGCCCTTCGTCCAGCTCAACCAGGACGTCGGCGGTAAGAACGTCGAGGCCATGGTGCTGAGGATGGGCCTGCGCCAGGCCAGCCTGGCGCCGTCCAGCACCATCACCTTCCCGCTCGGCACCTCGACCCCGAGCGCGATCCGCATGGCCTCGGCCTACTCGGTGTTCGCCGCCCACGGCCAGCAGACCGACCCGTACTCGGTGAAGCGGGTGACCAAGGACGGCATCGAGCTGCCCCAGTTCACCAAGTCGACCCCGAAGAAGGTGCTCGACGCGGCCGTCGCCGACAACATCACCGACGTGCTGGAGAACGTGGCCAAGAACGGCACCGGTAAGAAGACCAACGAGCTGGGCTTCCCGGTGGCGGGCAAGACCGGTACCACCGACGCCGGCACCTCGGCCTGGTGGGTCGGCTACACCAACAGCCTGGTGACCTCGGTCGGCATGTGGCGCGAGGAGCCGGGCAAGCCCGGTCTGCTCTCGCTCGACGGCACCGCCGGCAAGACCGAGATCCACGGTGGTGACTTCCCGACCGACGTCTTCACCCGCTACATGAAGGTCATCGGCCCGGGCAGCCCGCGCAACTTCCCGGACCCGGAGGAGGCCGGTGTGAAGGTGGACGCCTCGGGCGCCCCGTCCACCGCCTCGCCCTCCGCCTCCGCCTCGGCCTCGACCAGTGCCTCGCCCACGGAGAGCCCGTCGACCACGCCGAGCCCGACCAGCGGGCCGACCGGCGGCACCCCGTCGCCGACCGCCACGCAGAGCTGCTTCATCCTCTGCCCGACCCGGACGCCCACCCGGCCCGGCAAGCCGTCGCCGAGTCCGACCGACACCTCCACCCTGGGCGGCGGCGGTGGCGGCGGAGGAGCCCTGCCGGGACAGTGACCGAACACCGGCGCCGGTCCACCCCCTCGGGGGCGGGCCGGCGCCGGTGTCTTTGCCGGGGTCTCCTCGTCGTGCGGGCGGTGGTGCGGCAGTATGTCCGCCATGACGTCCAGCACCCACGAGACCGCCGGGCCCGCGCCCGTACCGGCCGGTCCGCTGCCCAACACCGTCGTCGTGCCAGCCGACGAGGACCCGGTGGCGGCGGCCGGCAGCGAGGTGTTCGGCGGCCCGCCCGGGCGCCGTGCCCTGCTGGGCGTCTCCTGGTGGACCCCGGCCCGCTTCCTCGCCCTGGTCGTCATCGTCACCTATGTGCTCGGCCTGGTGCAGAAGATCCCCTGCTACGACGGCGGCTGGTTCCACGGCGCGACCACCCAGTACACGCACGCCTGCTACAGCGACATCCCGCACCTGTTCTCCGGTCGCGGCTTCGACAGCGGGCGCCATCCGTACCTGGACCCGCTGCCCTTCCCGACCCAGGACATGCAGTACCTGGAGTACCCCGTCCTGACCGGTCTGTTCATGCAGGTCGCGGCCTGGCTGACGCCGACCGGCGGGGAGCTGCAGGGGCGCGAGCAGTGGTTCTGGATGGTCAACGCGGGCATGCTGATGGTCTGTGCGGTGGTGGTCGTGGTGGCGCTCACCCGTACCCACCGGCGCCGCCCCTGGGACGCGCTGCTGTTCGCCGCCGCCCCCTGCCTGGCCCTGGACTCCACCATCAACTGGGACATGCTCGCGGTGGCGCTGGCCGCCGTGGCCATGGCGTACTGGGCCGGTTCCCGGCCGGTCGCGGCGGGTGTCCTCATCGGACTGGCCACCGCGGCCAAGCTCTACCCCGTGCTGCTGCTCGGGCCGCTGCTGGTGCTGTGCTGGCGGGCGGGGAAGTGGCGCGACTTCGGCCGGGCGCTCGGCGGCGCGGTCGCGGCCTGGCTGGTCGTCAACCTGCCCATCATGATCGCCAATTTCAAGGGCTGGGCGACCTTCTACACCTTCAGCCAGGTCCGCAAGGAGGACTTCGGCTCGTTCTGGCTGATCCTCATGCAGGACCGCAACCAGCAGCTCCCCACCCTCAACACCTGGATCTCGGTGCTGCTGGTGCTCTGCTGCCTGGCCGTCGGCTGGCTCGCGCTCTCCGCCCCGCGGCGCCCCCGCTTCGCCCAGCTCGCCCTGCTGGTGGTGGCCGCGTTCGTGCTCACCAACAAGGTCTACTCGCCGCAGTACGTGCTGTGGCTGATCCCGCTCGCCGCCCTCGCCCGGCCGCGCTGGCGGGACTTCCTGATCTGGCAGACCTGCGAGGTGCTGTACTTCCTCGGCGTCTGGTCGTACCTCGCCTACACCGGCGACTCCAAGCAGCACGGCATCGGCCAGGACTGGTACCACCTGGCGATCGCCCTGCACCTGCTGGGCACGCTCTACCTCTGCGCGATGGTCGTCCGGGACATGCTGCACCCGGAGCACGACCCCGTGCGCTGGGACGGCAGCGACGACCCGTCCGGCGGCGTGCTGGACGGCGCCCCGGACGTCTTCGTGCTGGGCAGTGCCCGCCGGCTGCGCGAGGAGGCGACCTACGCGGAGTACGCGCCGCGGGACGACTGGACCTGGACGGAGCCCGACGAGGGCACCCCGGTGCCTGCGGAAGGCGCCGCCGCCGGCCGGGACGAGCCCTAGGCCGCGCCCAGCAGGGTCTCCCGGTGGTCGACCACGCGGTCGAAGTGCGTGGTGGTGTGCCGGACGGTGAGCGGGAGTTCGTCGCCGATCACCGGGGGCTTGAGCTCCCCGGGCAGGAAGAGGATCGACACCTGCATGTGCGGCGGCTCGGCGAACCACAGTTGGCGGCCGGCCCAGGCGTACGGGGACAGGGTCCGGTTCACGGCGGCCAGGCCGGCCCGGGCCAGGCCCTTGGCCCGGGGCAGCATGCCGTGCAGGTACTTGGGCGCCTCCATGCCGACCCCGTGCGCGGTGCCGCCGGTCACCACCAGCAGG
Source organism: Kitasatospora sp. DSM 101779 (assembly GCF_025655475.1). Classification (GTDB taxonomy): domain Bacteria; phylum Actinomycetota; class Actinomycetes; order Streptomycetales; family Streptomycetaceae; genus Kitasatospora. The sequence goes on from NZ_JAHTIK010000001.1 coordinate 4,207,843, forward strand.
TGGCCGTCGGACGGCGCCTTGTGCTGGCGGTAGCCGTAGCGCTCGCCCTTGGCCACCGCGGTCACGTCCAGCACGGTGGCCGCGGCGTGCAGCGCGGCGACGTCGCCGAGCCAGAGCCGGGTGCCGATCCGGGAGCGGAAGGCCGTGTCCGGGTGGCGGGCGCTCAGCCGGGCCACGTCGTCGGCGGCCAGGTGGCTCAGGTAGACCGAGGCCGGCGCCGGGCCGGCCGCCGCGATCGCCGCCATCCAGTCGGCCACCTCCCCGACCGGGTCGGAGCCGTCCGGCCGGTCCAGCGGGAGGTGCAGCGCGAAGCCCTCCACCACCGGGCCGTCCGTCGGCAGTTTCGCCAGGTCGGCGCGGGCGATGCCGTGGCGTCTCATGCTGGTCATGCACTCCACCACCACCCGGGTGCCGGCCGGGAGCGCCCGCAGCGCCTCGACGTGGGCGACCGTGCGGATCGTCCCCGGCGGCACGGCGGGCGCGTCCTCGCCCGGCCGGTACGGGGTGAGCACCAGCAGGTCCCCGGGGAAGCTGACGTCGGCGGCCTCCCGGGCGGTGCCCACCGCCAGCATCCCGGTGCCGAGCCGCGCGGCCTCCTCGGCGAGCCGGGCGTTGCCCAGCCCGTAGCCGTTGCCCTTGGCCACCGGCACCAGGCCGGGGAACTCCGCCAGCACCGCCTGCTGGTGCGCCCGCCACCGGGCGGTGTCCACGTACAGCGACAGGGTCATCGTCACTCCCCGAGGATGTGGTGAGGGCGTCTCAGCGGCGCGACATGTAGAGGTCGAGCGCCTTGTGCAGCAGCTTGTTCAGCGGGAAGTCCCACTCGCCGAGGTACTCGGCGGCCTGGCCGCCGGTGCCGAGCTTGAACTGGATCAGTCCGAAGAGGTGGTCGTCCTCCTGCAGGGTGTCGCTGATCCCGCGCAGGTCGTAGAGGGTGGCGCCGAGGGCGTAGGCGTCGCGCATCATCCGCCACTGGATCGCGTTCGACGGCTTGACCTCGCGTTTGTGGTCGGCGGAGGCGCCGTAGGAGTACCAGACGTGCTCGCCGACGGCGAGCATGGTGGTCGCGGCCAGCGGTTCGCCCTCGTGGTAGGCGATGTAGAGCCGCATCCGGTTCGGGTCCTCGGCCGCCAGTGCCTTCCACATCCGCTGGAAGTAGGCCAGCGGGCGCGGGGTGAATCGGTCCCGCTCGGCGGTGACGACGTACAGCCGGTGGAAGACCTCCAGATCGTCGTAGCCGCCCTGGACGACCTCGACGCCGCTCTTCTCGGCCTTCTTGATGTTGCGCCGCCACAACTGGTTGAAGCCGCGCTGCACGTCGTCGAGCGAGCGGTCGGCCAGCGGCACCTGGAAGACGTACCGGGGCTGGACGTCGCCGAAGCCCGCGCCGCCGTCCTCGCCCTGCAGCCAGCCGGCCCGGCGGAGCCGGTCGGCGACCTCGAAGGCGCGCGGCTCGTACCAGTCCGGCTCGACGTCGCGCAGCCGCTTGGCCTCCTTGCTCGCGATGGCCGCCTTGAGGGTGGTGGCGTCCCAGCGGCGGACGACCACCGGCGGGCCCATCTTCACCGAGAAGGCGCCCTGGGCCCTGAGGTGGGCCAGCATCGGCTGCAGCCAGGCGTCGAGGTCCTGGTCGAACCAGTCGATCACCGGCCCCTCCGGCAGGTAGGCCAGGTAGCGCTTCACCTTGGGGAGCTGGCGGTAGAGCACCAGGCCCGCGCCCACGATCCCGCCGGACGGGTCGAACCAGCCGAGGCTCTCCGAGCGCCACTCGGCCTTGACGTCGGCCCAGGCGGGCACCTGCATGTGGCTGGCGGAGGGACGGGACTGGACGAAGGCGAGGTGCTCCTCGCGACTGATCGTCCTCAGGCGCAGGCTCATGCTGGGATGCTCCTCCTCGGTCGGGCGCTCCAGGGTGAGGTCACGGCGACCCTATCGCCCGAATGGTCCGTTTCTGCTGGGACTGGCCGGACGTGCCGGTGCCCTCTCCGCATACCTGAGCACACCCGGGTACACGGGGAGGGCACCGGAGGTCACGCGGGGCTCCGGCGCGCGGCTGTCACCACAGGCCCCCGAAGAAGCCGCCGTGCGCGAGACCGAGGTAGAGACCCACCCCGGCCAGGCCGGTGGAGATCACCAGGGCGAAGCGTTCGGCCGTGGTGACCGAGATGAACTGGCCCCACAGGCCGGCCACGACACCGACCAGGCCGGTCCACGAGCTCATGATGTGCAGGCTGTCGAAGAACGCGCTGACGAAGGCCAGCAGGCCGAAGACGGCGGCCACCGCGACGAATGCGTTCTCGCGCGGGTGCGCGTGGCCGTCGGTGTTGAGGGTGAGGGCCGGAAACCGGCGGACGGTCTGAGCCATGGGACCCACCTCCCGGGTGGACTACGGGCGGGACGGGCGGGTGCCCGTCGGCGGCACGGACCGGACAGCGTGCCGTTCCGTCCAGATTGCGGCCGGTATGCCCTGGATCACAACCCCTATGCGTTTTGGGTCGGCAGCTCCGGCCCGGTAGGCTGTGCGGTCTGCACTGGTGTAGGTGTGCCCCCGTGTGCCCTTCGCCGGGACCGGTTGTCAGACCCCGCCACTACGGTGGCCGGAGTCGACACCGCACCGGTGCGACGCTGCACAACCCTCCTGCCACGGAGAGACCGTGGCCGTTGAGTCCAAAGGAGGTGGGTTACCCATGCGTCACTACGAGGTGATGGTGATCCTCGACCCGTCGGTCGAGGAGCGCGCTGTCTCCCCCCTGATCGAGAACTTCCTCAACGTTGTCCGCACCGGTGGCGGCAAGGTCGAGAAGATCGACACCTGGGGCCGTCGTCGTCTGGCCTACGAGATCAACAAGCAGTCCGAGGGCATCTACTCGGTCATCGACCTGAAGGCCACGCCTGAGGTCGTCAAGGAGCTCGACCGCCAGCTCAGCCTGAGCGAGTCGGTTCTGCGGACCAAGGTCCTGCGCCCGGACACCCACTGAGCCACCTCTGACGCCTCCGGCGTCAGGTGACTCACGCCCGGTGTTTCACGTGAAACGCCGAGCGAGCACCGCAGAACTCCTTTTTCCGAGAGGTCATCACCACCATGGCAGGCGAGACCGTCATCACCCTCGTCGGCAATCTCGTCGACGACCCCGAGCTGCGCTTCACCCCGTCGGGTGCCGCGGTCGCGAAGTTCCGTATCGCGTCCACCCCGCGCACCTTCGACCGCCAGACCAACGAGTGGAAGGACGGCGAGAGCCTCTTCCTCACGTGCAACGTCTGGCGGCAGCCGGCGGAGAACGTCGCCGAGTCGCTGCAGAAGGGCATGCGCGTCATCGTGCAGGGCCGACTGCGCCAGCGGTCTTACGACACCAAGGAAGGCGAGAAGCGGACGGTCTTCGAGGTTGAGGTCGACGAGGTCGGCCCGAGCCTCCGGTCGGCGACCGCCAAGGTCACCCGGGCCAACCGGTCCGGCGGCCCGGGCGGTGGCGGCGGCTTCGGCGGCCAGCAGGGCGGGGCTCCGTCCGGCGGCGGCTGGGGCGGCCAGCAGGGCGGTGGCGGCGGCGGCTGGGGTGGTAACCCCGGCGGTCAGTCCGGCCCGTCCGACGACCCGTGGGCGTCCTCCGCTCCCTCCGGTGGGAACCAGGGCGGCGGCTGGGGTGGAAACTCCGGCGGCGGCTACTCGGAAGAGCCCCCGTTCTAGCGGTGCACGCCGGGCACGGCCCCTGGGCCGGGCCCCGGCATGCTGAGAGATTTCGTGCGGTCCGCGCCGCCTCGCGCGTCCGGGCCGTCCATCCCCAATGGAGCACATGATGGCGAAGCCGCCTGCTCGCAAGCCGAAGAAGAAGGTTTGCGTCTTCTGCAAGGACAAGGTCAACTACGTTGACTACAAGGACACGAACCTGCTGCGGAAGTTCATCTCCGACCGCGGCAAGATCCGTGCCCGCCGGGTCACCGGCAACTGCACCCAGCACCAGCGTGACGTCGCCACGGCCGTGAAGAACAGCCGTGAGATGGCGCTGCTGCCCTACACCTCCACCACGCGCTAAGAGAGGGTGACCGAAGAATGAAGATCATCCTCACTCACGAGGTCCCCGGCCTCGGCAGCGCCGGCGAGGTCGTCGAGGTCAAGGACGGCTACGCCCGCAACTTCCTGGTCCCGCGCGGCTTCGCCATCCGCTGGACCAAGGGCGGCCAGAAGGACGTCGACGCGATCCGTCGCGCCCGCAAGATCCACGAGATCCAGACCCTCGAGGCGGCCAACGAGGTCAAGGCCAAGCTCGAGGGCCTGCAGGTCAAGCTCGCCGTCCGCTCGGGCGACGCCGGCCGCCTGTTCGGCTCGGTGACCCAGGCCGACGTCGTCGACGCCATCAAGGCTGCCGACGGCCCGGCGGTGGACAAGCGCGCCGTCGCGATCGCCTCCCCGATCAAGACCCTGGGCACCCACAAGGTCTCGGTCAAGCTGCACTCCGACGTGCAGGCCAACCTCGACGTCAACGTCGTGGCTGCCTGAGCGCTCCCGTAGCAGCCCGAGGGCCGGCCTCCCCACGAGGGGAGGCCGGCTCTCGGTCGTTCCGGCCGGGCGGCCCGGTGGGCTCAGGGCCGTGGCCAACTCAGGCGCGGACCGCGCCGGTCACCAGCCAGCGTCCGGTGCGCACCCGGAGCACCAGGAAGGCCGCCCGGGTCAGCATGAAGAGGTTCATCGCCCACCAGAGCGCGGTCAGTCCGCCGCCGAGGCCGGGCACCGCGAGCGCGGCCGGGGCGAAGAGCACCAGGGTGGCCAGCATCGCGGCGGCCAGGTAGCCGCCGTCGCCGGCGCCCATCAGCACCCCGTCCAGGACGAAGACCACGCCGCCCACCGGCTGGGTCAGCGCGGCCAGCAGCAGCGCCGTGGCGAGCTGGGCCTGCACCGCCGGGTCGGCGGTGAACAGCGGCACGTACAGCGGCCGGGCCAGCACGATCAGCAGGCCGAGCAGCAAACCCGCCCCGATGCCCCACTCGACCATCCGCCGGGTGGCCGCGCGGGTGCCCGCCACGTCGCCGGCGCCCAGGTGCCGGCCGATGATCGCCTGCCCGGCGATCGCCACGGCGTCCAGGGCGAAGGCTACGAAGCACCAGATGGTCATGGTGATCTGGTGGGCGGCGATCTCGGCGTCGCCCAGGGTGGCGGCCACGGCGGTCGCGATCAGCAGGACGGCCCGCAGGCTGAGGGTGCGGACGAGCAGCGGCCCGCCGGCCCGGGCGCAGGCCCGGATCCCGCCGGCGTCCGGACGCAGGCCCGCGCCCTCCCGCCGGGCGCCCCGCACCACCACGACCAGGTAGGCGGCGGCCATCGCGTTCTGGGCCAGCACGGTGCCCCAGGCGGAGCCGGCCACACCGAGGCCGGCGCCGTACACCAGACCGAGGTTGAGCACGGTGTTCGCCGCGAACCCGGCCACCGCGACCAGCAGCGGGGTACGGGTGTCCTGCAGGCCGCGGAGCACGCCGGTGGCCGCCAGCACCACCAGCATCGCCGGGATGCCGAGGGCGCTGATCCTCAGGTAGGTGACGGCGTAGGGGGCCGCGGTGGGGGAGGCGCCCAGCAGGTCGGCCGCCTGCGGGGCCAGCGCCAGGGTGAGCACGACGAGTCCGGCCGAGAGCAGCAGTGCCAGCCAGATGCCGTCCACGCCCTGCTGGACGGCGGCCCGCCGGTCGCCGGCGCCGATCCTGCGGGCGACCGCGGCGGTGGTGGCGTAGGCGAGGAAGACGAAGACGCCGATGACGGTGGTGAGCACGGCGGAGGCGATGCCGAGCCCGGCCAGCTGGGCGGTGCCGAGGTGGCCCACGATCGCCGAGTCGGCCATCAGGAAGAGCGGCTCGGCGACCAGTGCGCCGAAGGCCGGCACGGCGAGTGCGAGGATCTCGCGGTCGTGCCGGCGGCGGGCGGTCGGGGAGGTCATGTGAGCCAGCCTACTCATCCACAGGTAAGTGGTGAATAGGAGATGCATCACTTACTCGAAATCTTGATCGAGGGGCGTGGGGGCGGGATGTCCACGGCCTGTCGGGTGAACGGGCGGCCGTGTGAACTTTTTCTCATGCACAGCCGATCGAGGAAGTAGTCCCAGGTCAGCCGGTTGACGGTGGATGGATGGTGTGGTTATCCACAGAGCTGTCCACAGGGTTGTGCACAGGTTTCGGGCACTTCTCCACAGGTGCCGCCCCGTCGTCCACACCCCCTGTGGATAACCGTCTTGGCCGAACGGCCCCCGGCGCCGTAGCGTGGGGCGCCGACCCGCCCCCTGCCCTGCGCCCGTTCCGGGCCGGCCCGGGGCCCGCCCCGCGCGACACCCGTGGCCCGGTGGCGGAAATGTCGGCCGGTTGGCGTATGAAGGAGGATGCGTCATCGGCAAGGCCCGCTCCACTCGCACGATTCGCTGATCGGGGAACACGCGTGACCGGCCCCCAGTACGACGACCACGACGTTCCCCCGCCCCCGGAGGACGACTGGCAGCCGTCCGACGACGCCTTCGGTCCCGGCTCCTTCCCCAGCACCCCGAGCGACCGTCTGCCGGTCTCCCGCGGCCGTGACGGCGGCGGCCAGGGCGGCGGCCGGGGCGCCTTCCAGCGCGGCGGCGACGGATTCCGGCGTGGTGAGGGCGGCCGGCGGGACGGCGGGGGCGACGAGGACCGGACGCCCGCCGCCGACGGCTTCGAGCGCGTTCCCCCGCAGGACCTGGCGGCCGAGCAGTCCGTCCTCGGCGGCATGCTGCTCTCCAAGGACGCCATCGCCGACGTGGTCGAGGTGCTCAAGCCGGCCGACTACTACCGGCCCGCCCACGAGCTCATCCACGGCGCGATCCTCGACCTGTACGCGCGCGGCGAGCCCGCCGACCCGATCACCGTCGCGGGCGAGCTGACCAAGCGCGGCGAGCTCGCCCGGGTGGGCGGCCCCGGCTATCTGCACACCCTGGTCAACTCCGTTCCGACCGCGGCCAACGCCGAGTACTACGCCGAGATCGTCCACGAGCGGGCCGTCCTCAGACGGCTGGTGGAGGCCGGCACCCGGATCGCCGGCATGGGCTACGCCGCCGAGGGCGACGTGGACGAGATCGTCAACGCCGCGCAGGCCGAGATCTACGCCGTCACCGAGCAGCGCACCAACGAGGACTACGCCCCGCTGGCCGACATCATGGAGGGCGCCCTCGACGAGATCGAGGCGATCGGCTCCCGGGCCGGCCAGATGAACGGCGTACCCACCGGCTTCGCCGACTTCGACCAGCTGACCAACGGCCTGCACCCGGGTCAGATGATCGTCATCGCGGCCCGTCCCGCGATGGGCAAGTCGACCCTGGCGCTGGACTTCGCCCGGGCCGCCTCCATCCACAACAACCTGCCCAGCGTGATCTTCTCGCTCGAAATGGGGCGCAACGAGATCGCCATGCGCCTGCTCTCCGCCGAGGCGCGGGTGGCGCTGCACCACATGCGCTCGGGCAACATGACGGACGACGACTGGACGCGGGTCGCCCGCCGGATGCCGGACGTCACCAACGCGCCGCTGTACATCGACGATTCGCCGAACCTGTCGATGATGGAGATCCGGGCCAAGTGCCGTCGGCTCAAGCAGCGCAACGATCTCCGACTGGTCGTCATCGACTACCTCCAGCTGATGCAGTCCGGCGGCTCCCGCCGGGCCGAGAGCCGTCAGCAGGAGGTCTCCGACATGTCCCGTAACCTCAAGCTGCTCGCCAAGGAGCTCGAAGTCCCGGTCATCGCGCTCAGCCAGCTGAACCGAGGCCCCGAGCAGCGCACCGACAAGAAGCCGATGGTCTCCGACCTGCGAGAGTCCGGCTCCATCGAGCAGGACGCCGACATGGTCATCCTGCTGCACCGCGAGGACGCCTACGAGAAGGAGTCCCCGCGTGCGGGCGAGGCCGACCTGATCGTCGCCAAGCACCGTAACGGCCCCACCGCGACCATCACCGTCGCCTTCCAGGGCCACTACTCGCGCTTCGTCGACATGACCCGCGACATGGGCTGAGGGGCCGCTGCTCAGCGCCTCGTCTCGTACCTGGTCAGGACCACGCCGCCGGGGAACGTCCGCGTCTCCACCAGGTTCAGGTTCACCCAGCTGTCCAGCGCGGTGAAGAACGGCGTGCCGCCGCCCACCAGGACCGGATGGGCGGCGATCACGTACTCGTCGATCAGCCCGGCCCGCATGGCCGCCCCGGCGAGCGTTGCGCCGCCGATGTTCATCGGGCCGCCGTCCTCGGCCTTGAGCCGGGTGATCTCGGAGATCGCGTCGCCGGTGACCAGGCGGGTGTTCCAGTCGACCTTGTCGATCGTCGAGGAGAACACCACCTTCGGCGTGTCCCGCCAGTTCCGCGCGAACTCGATCTCCGCCGGGGTGGCGTCGGGCTGCTGGTCGCCGGTCGGCCAGTAGGAGCTCATCGTCTCCCACAGCTTGCGCCCGTACAGCGACAGGCCGCTCGCCTGCTCGTGGTCGAGCCACCACTGGAACAGCTCGTCGCTCGGCGGTCCGCTCCAGCCGATGTCGTCGCCGGCCGCGGCGATGTAGCCGTCCAGGGTCAGGTTCATGCCGTAGATCAGTTTCCGCATGGCCCAGCCTTCCGTCCGTGGGTGTGCGGCGTACAGACCAGCGTGGCGCGGGAACCCGTCGGTGCGCGATCCGGGCTCGCCGGCGGTCCTCGTGATCGGGGCCCGGCGTGGTGTACTCGGCCGACACGGGCAAGCCGCCCGATCTCGACCTCGCCCCCGCGAGGAAATGCCACGGATTTGAGACCGATGATGGGTGACAAGGTCGTGAGACAGCCGGGAACGCCGAGGTCACGCACGATCGACATGCCACGAGCGGCGAGACCCCGCACGGGGACGGCCGTGGACGTGCTCGCCATCGCTCTGGACGACTGCCGGGCACCGCGGTTGCGGCCGCTGCCGCAGGAGGTCGCGGAGCTGCTGCAGGAGCTCGGTGCACCGCCCCGCCTGGTGGCCCATCTGCGCGCCGTCCACGAGGTCGCAGGGCAGCTCCTCGGCTGGGTGGCGGAGCACTGCCCGGCGCTCGAAGTCGACCGGGAGGCCGTGCTGTTCGGCGCCGCCACCCATGACATCGGCAAGGTCCGGCACCCCGCCGAACTGTCCGGCCCCGGATCGGCGCACGAGCCGGCCGGGCGTGAACTGCTGCTGGAGCACGGGGTGGCCGAGGAACTGGCCCGGTTCGCCGCCGGGCACGCGACCTGGGACGCCCCCGGCACCCGGGCCGAGGACCTGCTGGTGAGCCTCGCCGACAAGGTCTGGAAGAACAAGCGCCTGCCCGACCTGGAGGACCGCGTCGTGGCCGAGCTGTGCCGGGCCGGGGGGCGCCCCGGCTGGGAGGAGTTCCTGGCGCTGGACGAACTCCTGACCCGCATCGGCGACGGCGCCGAGGAACGGCTGGCGTACCAGGCCGCCCACCCCGTCCTGGGCTGAGGCGCCCTGGTTCGCGAGGCGTCGCCGTCCGGCGGTGCTGCGGGCTGGCGCCTTCCGCACGGGCCGGCGGGGCTCGTGCGCCCGTGCGGGCCCGGTGCGTTCCGGCGGGCAGGGCGCCGGGTGTCAGACCGTCAGCACCACGGCGCCGCGGGTGCCGCCCGCCTCCAGTCGGGCGTGCGCGGCGGCCACCTCCTCCAGGGGGAGGACGGAGTCCACCCGGACGACGAGCCGGCCGTCCGCGACCAGCTTCGCCAGTCCGGCGAGCTGGGCGCCGTCGGGGCGGACGTTGTGGACGGCGACCTCGATGCCGCGTTCGGCGGCGGGTGCGGCCGGCGGCCGGACGGCGACGAACAGGCCGCCGTCGCGCACCGCCGCCAGCAGCGGCGTCGAGAGGCCGGCGGTGTCGATCACCGCGTCGGCGCCGGCGGGGGCCAGACGACGCAGGGCGTCCACGGCCGTTTCACCGCGGGCGACGAACTCGGCCCCCAAGGCGGCGAGTTCCGCTTGGTCACGCGGACCGGCGACGGCGATCACGCGCACGCCGCGGGCGAGCGCCAGCTGAGTGGTGAGGTTCCCCAGGTTGCCGCCGGCGCCGGTGACCACCAGGGTGCCGCCGGCGCCGAGGCCGGTGCGCTCCACGGCCTGCAGCGCGGTCAGTCCGTTGAGCGGGAGCGCCGCCGCGGTCGCGGCCGGGACGTCGGCCGGGGCCGGGGCGAGCTGGTCGGCGGGCAGCACCGCGTGGTCGGCGTGGGTGCCGTTACGGGTGGCGAACCAGTGCGAGAGGCCGATGACGTCCTCGCCGACCGCGAAGGCGGTGACACCCTCGCCCACCGCGTCCACCGTGCCGGCGACGTCCCAGCCCAGCCGGAACGGTGGTGCGCCGAGCAGCCCGGCCATCAGACCGGAGCGCACCGCGGTGTCGGCGGGGTGCACGGCCAGCGCCCGGTTGCGGACGCGGACCTCGCCCGGCCCGGGGACGGGGACGGGCACCTCGGTGATCTCGGCCTGCCGGGCGTCTCCGTAGCTCCGGACTGTGACAGCGCGCATGGTGCTCTCCTCGAATCTCGCTGGTCGGGCGGCGGCCCGGCCGGTCGGCGTGCTTCGAGGCTGTCACCGTGCGATCGGCGGCGGGAGAGGAGAGCCGACCCTGGGAGTGCCGATCCCTGGCTGCGCGGCGGAGCCGCGGGGCCCCGCCGCGCAGCCGACCGGGCGTCAGAGGGTGACGGTCGCGCGGAAGACCGTGGCGCCGGGCCCGGCGACGGTGGTGTCGGTGCCGTCGGCGGGCAGGAAGGCGGACTGCCCGCGGGCGAGGTCCAGCGTCCCGCCGCCGGCGGAGGTGAGCCGGACGAGGCCCTCGGTGCAGAGCAGGATCTGCGGGGCGCGGCCGGGCAGAACCGCGGGCGCGGCGCCGAGGGTGTAGCGGGAGAGCCGGAACTCGTCGATCGGCACCGGGTAGTGGTGCTCGCCGTCGGCGGCGGCCGTGGGCCGCAGCACGTCGGGGGCGCCGGGCTCGAACACGACCACGCGCAGCAGTTCGGGGACGTCGATGTGCTTGGGCGTCAGCCCGCAGCGCAGCACGTTGTCCGAGTTGGCCATGATCTCGACGCCGGTGCCGCGGAGGTAGGCGTGCGGGATGCCGGCGCCCAGGTAGAGCGCCTCACCCGGCTGCAGTCGGACGTGGTTGAGCAGCAGGGCGGCGATCAGTCCGGTGTCGCCGGGGAACTCGCGGGCGGCGAAGGCGTATCCGGCCATCGCGCCGGTCGGGTCGCCCGCGGCGGCGGCCTCGACGGCGCGGGCCACCTCGGCCACGGTGCGCTCGGCCTTCTCGCCGGACAGCGAGAGGACGGCGGCGAGGGCGTCGGCGAGCGCCTCCGGGGCGGGCTTGCTGCGCAGGGTGTCGATCAGCGGGTCGAGCGCGGGCACCGCGAGCGAGGCCATCAACGCGGCAGCCTCGGCGGGCTCCCGGAACCCGCAGAGGCCCTCGAACTCGTCCAGAGCGCAGATGAGTTCGGGCTTGTGGTTGGCGTCCTTGTAATTGCGGTGCGGGGCCTCGACCGGGATGCCGGCGGCGTCCTCCGCGGCGAACCCGGTGCGGGCCTGCTCCAGCGTGGGGTGGGCCTGGATGGAGAGCGGCTTGCCGGCGGCGAGGACCTTGAGCAGGAAGGGCAGAGCGGGGCCGAACCGGGCGACGGCGGCGGCGCCGAGCTCGCGCTCGGGGTCGGCGGCGATCACCGCGTCCAGGGTGGTCGTTCCGTCGCCGCGCTCCAGGCGGGAGGCGTCGCCGGGGTGCGCCCCGAGCCACATCTCGGCCTGCGGTTCCCCGGTGGGCTGCTCGCCGAGGAGGGCGGGGATGGCGGTGGTCGATCCCCAGGCGTAGGGGCGGACGGTGTTCTGCAGCCTGTCCATCGGCTCGGTTCCTCGCTGTTCCCTGCGGGGTGGCTCTGTCGGAACGCCAGACTCTAGCCGAGCGGTGTGTACGGACGGTGCAGTGCGGCGGCCCGGCCCGGGGCCGCCGCACCGCGAGCCGCGGGTCAGGCGCGGACGATCGCCAGCACGGCGTCGCGCAGCTCGGCCATCCGGGCCGGGTCCTTGGCCTCGACGTTCAGGCGCAGCAGCGGCTCGGTGTTGGACGCCCGGAGGTTGAACCACCAGTCGTCGCCGGCCACCGTCAGGCCGTCCAGCTCGTCGACGGAGACGCCCTCCAGCGCGCCGTAGACCGCGCGCACCTCGGCCGTCCGGCCGGCCTGGTCGGCCACGGTGGAGTTGATCTCGCCGGAGGCCGCGTAGCGGTCGTACTGCGCGCACAGCCGCGAGAGCGGCTGCTGCTGGCCGCCGAGCGCGGCCAGCACGTGCAGCGCGGCCAGCATGCCGGTGTCGGCCCGCCAGAAGTCGCGGAAGTAGTAGTGCGCGGAGTGTTCGCCGCCGAACACGGCGTTGGTGCGGGCCATCTCCTCCTTGATGAAGGAGTGGCCGACGCGGGTCCGGACGGGCACGGCGCCCAGGTCGGTGACGACCTGCGGCACCGTCCAGGAGGTGATCAGGTTGTGGATCACGGTCGGCTTCTCCTCGCCGGCCGCACGGGCGCGGGTGATCTCCCGCTCGGCGACCAGCGCGGTGATCGCCGAGGGCGAGACCGGCTCGCCGCGCTCGTCCACCACGAAGCAGCGGTCGGCGTCGCCGTCGAAGGCGAGGCCGAGGTCGGCGCCGACCTCGCGCACCTTGGCCTGCAGGTCGACCAGGTTCTTCGGGTCCAGCGGGTTGGCCTCGTGGTTCGGGAAGGTGCCGTCCAGCTCGAAGTACATCGGCACGACCTCGACCGGCAGTCCGGCGAGCACGGCCGGAACGGTGTGGCCGCCCATGCCGTTGCCGGCGTCCACGGCGACCTTGAGCGGCCGCATCGCGGACAGGTCGACGAGCGAGAGCAGGTGGGCCGCGTAGCCGTCCAGGGTCTCCCGGGAGGAGAGCGTGCCCGGGGTGGCGCCCGCGGCGGCGGGGACGGTGACGGTGCCGTCCTCGGCGAGCCAGGACTCCACCAGTTCGCGGATCTCGGTCAGGCCGGTGTCCTGGCCGACCGGGGCGGCGCCGGCCTTGCACAGCTTGATGCCGTTGTACTGCGCCGGGTTGTGCGAGGCGGTGAACATGGCGCCGGGCAGGTCGAGGCTGCCGGAGGCGTAGTAGAGCTGGTCGGTGGAGCAGAGGCCGATCTCCACCACGTCCGCGCCGTAGGCGGCGGCGCCCTCGGCGAAGGCCCGGGACAGCTCGGGGGAGGAGGGCCGCATGTCGTGGCCGACGACGACCGCGGAGGCGCCGAGCACCTGCACGAAGGCCGCGCCGAAGGCACGGGCGTACGAGGCGTCCCACTGGTCCGGCACCACGCCTCGGACGTCGTACGCCTTCACCAGCTGACTGAGGTCCCGCATCGCGGCTCCCACCCTGTTCGGTGCGGGACGGCCCGCACGGTCTCGTCGTCGACACCCGGTGCGGGGCTCCGGGTGCCGGCCGCCGCCGATGCCCCGGAAAGGGCGCCGGCCGGCCGGGGAGCCGGTCGCGAGCGACCGGTTGCTGCGCGACCTTCGGGTGTTCACGTGGTGCTGAGACTACCTGTTGCCCGGTGGCCGCCCGTCCCGGCGGCCGGTGGGGTGGACACGACGTTGTACGATCCGCATTCCGGGCCGTGTGCTCGGATGCCATCCGGGCCCTGTCGCGATGACATGCGCTGTCGAACCCCCTCCGGCTGCGGGCTCGCCGCATCGTTCCCCGAAGTTTCGAAAGGCTGTGCCGTGACTGCCCCTGAGGAGACCACCTTCGCCGATCTCGGCAGGGTGCTGGTGATCATCCCGACCTACAACGAGGCCGAGAACATCGAGCGGATCGTCTCCCGCGTCCGCACCGCGGTCCCCGAGGTCCACGTCCTGGTCGCCGACGACAACAGCCCCGACGGCACCGGCGACCTCGCCGACAAGCTCGCCTCCGAGGACGACCACGTCCGCGTCCTGCACCGCAAGGGCAAGGAAGGCCTCGGCGCCGCCTACCTCGCCGGCTTCCGCTGGGGCATCGACCAGGGCTACACCGTCCTCGTCGAGATGGACGCCGACGGCTCCCACCAGCCCGAGGAACTCCCCCGCCTGCTCACCGCCCTGCGCGGCGCCGACCTCGTCCTCGGCTCCCGCTGGGTACCCGGCGGCAAGGTCGTCAACTGGCCCAAGTCCCGCCTGCTGCTCTCCCGCGGCGGCTCCACCTACTCCCGCCTCATGCTCGACGTCCCGATCCGCGACGTCACCGGCGGCTACCGCGCCTTCCGCAAGGAGACCCTCCTCGGCCTCGGCATGGACGAGGTCGCCTCCGCCGGCTACTGCTTCCAGGTCGACCTCGCCTGGCGCACCGTCAAGGCCGGCTTCAAGGTCGCCGAGGTCCCGATCACCTTCGTCGAACGCGAGCACGGCGCCTCCAAGATGAGCCGCAACATCGTCGTCGAGGCCCTCTGGCGCGTCACCACCTGGGGCATCACCTCCCGCCTCGACAAGATCACCGGCAAGAACAAGAAGTAACCCTCCGGGGTGACGGGAGCGCCCCGTCGCGGTGCCGAGCGACTGCTCGGTGTCCGCGGCGGGGCGCTTCGTCGTGTCCGGGTGTGCCCTACGGGCAGCCGCCGGGCGGCAGCGGGGGCAGGTAGCGCTCGGCCCAGGCGCGCAGCTCGGTGAGGGCGGGGCCGAGGGCGGCGCCGGACTCGGTGAGCCGGTAGCGGACCCGCAGCGGCGGGCCCTCGTCGACCTCGCGCAGCACCAGGCCTGCCTCGCCGAGCTCGGTGAGCCGGTCGGAGAGCATCCGTTCGCTGATGCCGGGGATGGCGCGGCGCAGCTCGGAGAAGTGGCCGGGACCGTGGCTGAGCACGGCGACCACGAGCCCCGTCCAGCGCTTGCCGAGCAGGGCGAAGACCCGGGTGATGGCGGCGTCCGCCCCCGTACAGGCCGTGTGTGCCGGTGCTGTTTCCTGCGCCATGTCGTCCAGGGTACTGCCCTGCGGCAAGTGACTGCAGAAAAGTAAGCTGCTACTGTTGTGGAAGCAACGCACTGCGCTGCAGTAACTTTCGAAATGGAGGCATCGCCATGCCCACGCTGCTGCACATCGACTCGTCCGCGCTCTCCGAGGGCTCCGTCTCCCGCGAGGTCTCCGCGGCCTACCGCGAGGCCTGGGAGGCCGCCAACCCGGGTGGCACCGTGATCTACCGCGACCTGGCCGCCGAGCCCGTGCCGCACCTGGACGCCGCCGGCATCACCTCCGCCTTCGCCCCGGCCGAGCACCGCACGCCCGAGCAGCAGCAGGCCTGGGCCCTGCGCGAGCAGCTGGTCACCGAGCTGGAGCAGGCGGACGCCGTCGTCATCGGCACCCCGATGTACAACTTCACGATCCCGTCGGCCCTCAAGGCCTGGCTCGACCAGGTGATCGTGATCGGCCGCAGCGCGGGCGAGCAGCCCTCCGCCGCCGGCACCCCGGTCACCGTGGTCGCCTCCCGCGGCGGCGCGTACGGCCCCGGCACCCCGCGGGAGAGCTTCGAGTTCGTCACCACCTACCTGGAGAAGGTGCTGACCGGCATGCTCGGCCTGGAGGTCGACTTCGTGGTGCCCGAGTTCACCCTGGCCCGGGTCAACCCCGCACTGGCCGGCTTCGCCGAGCAGGCGGACGCCTCCAAGGCGAAGGCCCTGGTGGACGCCGCGGCCCGCGCCGAGGCCGTCGGCAGCCGCGTCGCGGCCTGACGCCCCCGCGCCCGGGCGGCCCTCCGCTCCACCCGCCCGGGCGCGCCTGACCGGCGATCGGTACCCCCACCGACCAAGCTGGTACGAACGAGCGGCCCGCCGGGCCGCCCCGCCGACCAGGGAGCCGATGTGACGCCCAACCCGCCCGACGAGACCGCCGGACCCCACCGCGCGGCCCCCGGGCCGGGCCACCCGCCGCTGGAGATCGACGTCTTCACAGGCCCGGAGAGCGCCTTCTTCGCGACCTCCGTGCTGATCATGGGCCAGGGCACCGCCATCCTGGTCGACGCCCAGCTCACCCGCAGCGCCGGCCGCGAACTCGCCGAGTGGATCGCCGGCAAGGGCCGCCGGCTGCTCGCCATCGTGGTCACCCACCGCCACCCCGACCACTACTTCGGCGCGGAGGAGGTGCTGCGGCTCTTCCCCGAGGCCCAGCTGCTGGCCGCCCCGCCGGTGGTCGACGGGATCGCCCGCACCGCCGCCGCCAAGGTCGCCGAGTGGAAGCCCGTCTACGGCGACGACATCCCCGACCAGCCGCTGCTGCCCGCACCGCTGCTGCCGCAGCCGCTGATGGTCGACGGCCAGCCGATCCGGGTGCTCGCCCTCGGCCAGGGCGACTGCGAGGGCTCCACCGTGGTGCACATCCCGAGCATCCGCACCGTGCTCGCCGGCGACTTCGTCTACAACGGCACCCACGTCTGGACGGCCGACACCGACGCCTACCGCCGGATCGACTGGGCGCACAACCTGGCCCGGATCGCCGACCTCGGCGCCGAACGGGTCGTCGCCGGCCACCGTGCGCCCGGCACCGACGACGACGCCCTGCGGGTGCTCGCCTTCACCGGCGAGTACCTGCAGGACTTCGACCGCGCCCTGGCCGCCCACCCGCACGACCCCGAGGCGCTGGCCGCCGCCATGAACGAGCGGTACGGCGCGCTCACCCTGCCCGCCATCCTCGACCTCGGCGCGGCGGCCAACACCACGCCGGCCGAGGACGCCGAGATCGTCGACGCGGAGATCGTCGAGGAGGACTGAACCCGCCCGCCCGCCCGCTCCCGGACGATGCTCCCCAACGGCGCGCCGCACGGCGGATACTGGCGGCATGACGGTCTTCGACGTGATCGTGCCGGCCGGCGGCGCCGCGAGCCGGCTCGGCGGCGTCGACAAACCCGGACTGGACGTGGGCGGCCGCACCCTGCTCGACCGCGTGCTGGAGGCCTGCGCGGACGCCCGCACCACCGTCGTGGTCGGCCCCGTCCGCACCGTCGCCCGCACCGTGCACTGGGCCCGCGAGGAGCCGCCCGGCGGCGGCCCGGTCGCCGCCGTCGCAGCCGGCCTCGCCGGCGTGACCGCCGACCGGGTGCTGCTGCTCGCCGCCGACCTCCCCTTCCTGGACGACCGCACCGTGCACCGGCTGCTCGACGCGCTCGACGACACCAAGGCGGAGGCCGCCGTGCTGGTCGACGCGGGCGGCCGGGACCAGCCGCTCGCCGGCGCCTACCGGACGGCCGCGCTGCGCGCCTCGCTCGCCG
>NZ_JAHTIK010000001.1:4227070-4231761 GCF_025655475.1 Kitasatospora sp. DSM 101779
CGGCCCCTGGCGGCCGACCGGCCGGCTGCTCGCCGGTGCCGCGCCCGCCCCGCTGGCCGACGGCACGGCCGTCGAGATCGCCACCGGTGCGCAGCTGCCGCCCGGCGCCACCGGGGTGCTCCGCCGCGAGCACGGCCGGACGGTGCAGGGACTGCTGCACGGCGAGGTCGGGCCGGGTCAGGACGTCCGCCCGCGCGGCCAGGAGTGCCGCCGCGGCGAGACCCTGCTGCCCGCCGGCACCCGGGTGACCGGGCCGGTGCTCGGCCTGGCCGCCGCGGCCGGCCACGACCTCCTCGCGGTGCGCCGTCGGCCGACCGTCGAACTGCTGCTGCTCGGCGACGAACTGCTCGACTCCGGGGTGCCCGGCCCCGGCCTCGTCCGGGACGCGCTCGGCCCGCTGCTGCCGCCGTGGCTCTCCGCGGCCGGGGCCGAGCAGGTCGGCGTCCGCCGGGTCGGCGACGACCGGGACCTGCTGCGCGACGCCCTGCGGCACTCGCCCGCCGACGTGGTGGTGACCACCGGCGGCACGGCGGCCGGCCCGGCCGACTTCCTGCACGCCGCGCTCGCCGAGGCGGGCGCCCGGCTGCTGGTCGACGGGGTCGCCGTCCGGCCGGGGCACCCGATGCTGCTCGCGGCGCTGCCCGGCGGACGGCACCTGGTCGGTCTGCCCGGCAACCCGCTGGCCGCCGCCGCGGGCGCCCTGACCCTGGCCCTGCCGCTGCTGGACGCACTGGCCGGCCGCGCCGAGCCGCCGACCCGCGCCGAGCCCGCGGCGGTCGTCCTGCCCGGCCACCCGGAGGACACCCGGCTGGTGCCGGTGGTGCGGACCGGCGACGGGCTGGTGCCGCTGCGCTTCGACGGTCCGGCCATGCTGCGCGGACTCGCCCTCGCCGAGGCGGTCGCCGTGGTGCCGCCGGGCGGTGTCCCGGCGGGCGGCCGGGCGGAGGTGCTGGAGCTGCCCTGACGCCCGCGGCCCGCGCTGCCTCAGGCGTGGCCGGGGGTGTCCCGGATGACGATCAGCCGGTCGGTGGGCTGCAGCACGGAGGCCTCCTCGTCGGTGAAGTTCAGCAGCCGGCGGCCGCGGACGACCGCCAGGACGAGGTCCGCGCTCTCCCGCGGGGAGCGGCCCGCCTCCTCGGCGGTGACCGCCCGCTCGGTGACGTCGAGGCCGGTGCCGTGGGTGAGCAGGTCCTCCATGACGGCGCCCGCGTGCGGGCTGAGGATCGACATGCCGAGCAGCCGGCCCGCCGAACTGGAACTGGTGACCACCACGTCGGCGCCGCTCTGCCGCAGCAGCGGCGCGTTCTCGTCCTCCCGGACGGCGGCCACCACCGTGGCGGCCCGGTTGAGCTGGCGGGCGGTCAGGGTGATCAGCACCGCGGTGTCGTCCCGCTCCGGCGCCACCACCACCCGCGCGGCCCGGGGCAGTTCGGCGCGGAGCAGGGTGTCGGTGCGGGTGGCGTCGCCGACCACCCCGGCCAGGCCGTCCAGGGTGGCCTGCTCCACCGTGCGCGGCTGCGGGTCGACGACCACGATCGAGCCGCGGTCGATGCCCTGGCCGAGCAGTGCGCCGACCGCGCTGCGGCCCTTGGTGCCGTACCCGATCACCACCGTGTGGTCCTTGACGGTGGAGCGCCAGCGCCCGATCCGCCACTGCTGGCGGGTGCGTTCGGTGAGCACCTCCAGGGTGGTGCCGACCAGGATGATCAGGAAGAGCACGCGCAGCGGGGTGATCACGAAGATGTTGGTCAGCCGGGCGCTGTCGCTGACCGGGGTGATGTCGCCGTAGCCGGTGGTGGAGAGGGTGACGGTGGCGTAGTACGCGGCGTCCAGCAGGTCCAGCGGGCCGCCCGCGTTGTCGTGGTACCCGTCCCGGTCCAGCCAGACGACCAGCGTGGTGGCGAGCAGGACGGCGAGTGCCAGCAGCAGCCGCCGGGCGACCTGGCGGAACGGCGGCGGGGGAGTCCTGGTCGGCAGGAAGACCCGGCCGCCGGCCACCTCGGTCTCGCGGGTGCGGGAGGCGCGGGCGGGGCGCAGCCGGGAGAGTCTGCCGCCGGGGCCGGGGGCGCGGGTGCCGTGGGTCACGGGCACCAGCATGGCGGCGCGGCGCCCCGCCGGACCACCGCCGCGCGGGGGCGGACCCGTGCGGGGACGTGGAGGGAAGGTGCCGGTCACGGGTGGTCGGCGCGGTCCGGCCCGCGCGCTCGCGGCGGCGGTATCGTCGCCAGCGGCGGCCCCGGGGCGGTGCCGTCCTCAGTCGGCAGGCCGCTGGAGGTCCGGTGCGGGAGCACACCGTCGTCGTCGGCTACGGCACCAAGGGCCGCAGCGCGGTCACCGCGCTGCTCGGCCAGGGGCTGCGCAAGGAGTCGATCGTGGTGGTCGACCCGCAGCGCAAGGCGATCGACCAGGCGGGCCGGGACGGCCTGACCGCCGTTCTGGGGGACGCGACCCGATCGGACACCCTGCTGCGGGCCGAACTGCCGCGGGCCGAGAAGGTGGTGATCGCCCCGGCCCGGGACGACACCGCGGTGCTGGTGGCGCTGACCGCGCGTCAGCTCAATCCGGCGGCGGTGCTGGTGGCCGCCGTCCGGGAGGACGAGAACGCGCCGCTGCTGCGGCAGAGCGGCGCCGACGTGGTGGTCACCAGTTCCAGTTCGGCGGGCCGGCTGCTCGGCATGTCGATCCTCAGCCCGCACGCGGGCGCCGTCATGGAGGACCTGTTGACGGTCGGCTCCGGGCTGGACCTCGTCGAGCGGCCGGTGACCAGGGCCGAGGCGGGCCGTTCCCCGCGGGAGTGCGCCGACCTGGTGGTGTCGGTCGTCCGCGGCCGCCGGCTGCTGAACTTCACCGACCCGGAGGCCGCGGTGCTGCAGCTCACCGACCGGATCATCACCGTCCGACGGGGCGTCAACCGAGGCTGAGGGCGGGCGCCGTCGGCGGGCCGGTCGCGGGCGGCGCCCGCGCCGCGGCTAGCGTGGCGGCCATGCGAGCCATCACCATTCCCCAGCCGGGCGGCCCCGAGGTGCTGACCTGGGCCGAGGTGCCCGATCCCGAGCCCGCCGAGGGCGAAGTCCTGATCGAGGTCGCCGCCACCGCCGTCAATCGCGCGGACCTGCTGCAGCGGCAGGGCTTCTACGACCCGCCGCCCGGGTCCTCCCGGTACCCGGGTCTGGAGTGCGCGGGCCGGATCGCCGCGCTGGGCGCGGGCGTGGCCGGCTGGGCGGTCGGCGACGAGGTGTGCGCGCTGCTCACCGGCGGCGGCTACGCGGAGCGGGTCGCGGTGCCGGCGGGGCAGCTGCTGCCTGTGCCGAAGGGGCTGTCCGCGGACGAGGCGGCGGCGCTGCCGGAGGTCGCCTGCACGGTCTGGTCGAACGTCTTCATGGTGGCCCACCTGCGTCCGGGCGAGACCGTGCTGGTGCACGGCGGGGCGAGCGGCATCGGCACCATGGCGATCCAGCTGGCCAAGGCCGTGGGCGCCCGGGTGGCGGTCACCGCGGGCAGCGCGGAGAAGCTGGCGCGCTGCGCCGAGCTGGGGGCCGACCTCGGCATCGACTACCGGGAGCAGGACTTCACCGCGGCCGTCCGGGACTTCACCGGCGGAGCCGGCGCGGACGTGATCCTCGACATCATGGGCGCGAAGTACCTGCAGCGGAACGTGGACGCACTGGCCGTCAACGGACGTCTGGTGATCATCGGCCTGCAGGGCGGGGTCAAGGCGGAGCTCGACCTGAACGCCCTGCTGCGCAAGCGGGCCGCGGTCGCGGCGACCAACCTGCGCGGCCGGCCGGTCGCGGAGAAGGCGGCCATCGTCGCCGCCGTCCGCGAGCACGTGTGGCCGCTGGTGGAGTCCGGTGTGGTGAAGCCGGTGGTGCACCAGGTGCTGCCCATCGAGGAGGCCGCCGCGGCGCACCGGTTGATCGAGCGGAGCGAGCACGTCGGCAAGGTGGTGCTCCGACTGCGCTGACCGTGGCACCGGGCAGGGCGGACACGGGGAGTGAGCGTACGAAATGCCCGTTTTGTCGGAATGTGTGAGGCTGGTTCGGAGCTGTCCCGCCGCCGACCGCGTCCCGCCGCGGCCGCCCGTCGGAAGGACTTCCCGCCGTGGCTGCACTTCCGTACGCGTTCCGTGCTCTCTCCTCCGCGCTCCCCGTCGGCTGCCGCCGGGCGGCTCTCGCCGGCGCGGGCCTCGCCCTTCCGCTCCTGTTCGCCGTGCCCGCCGCGGCCGACGACGCCGAGGCCTCCGCGGCGGCCCGCAGCCAGGTCACAACGGCCGTGCAGCAGGCCGTCCACCAGGCCGTCCAACAGGCCGTCTCCGCCCTGCCGGAGGCGGGGGCACCCGCAGCCGCGCCGCCCTCGGCCCATGGGGGTTCCGGCATGTCCGGACTCCCCGTCAGGCCGCCGGCGAACACCCCGGCGTCCGTCCCCGAGCCGGCCGCCCCCGCCTCCTCGGCCGGGGCGGCCGGTACCGCTGCGGGCACCACGGCGGGCCCGGGCCGGCCCACCGCCGACGGCCACCCCGAACCCCAGACGGGACCGGCCCAGGGCGCCACGGACGGCCAGGCCGCCCAGAACGAGGAGCCGGCCGGGGACGACGAGGCCGCCGGGGACGACTGCGGCGACGGCGCCGATCCCTCGACCGCGCCCGCCGCGCCCGCCACCGGGCAGACCGGCGACACCGCGGGCCCCGCGGT
>NZ_JAHTIK010000001.1:4235272-4240799 GCF_025655475.1 Kitasatospora sp. DSM 101779
GCCGGGCTGGCCGCCGCCGGCCAGGGCGGCAACGGCCACGGCAACGGCCGGCCCGGGCCGGAGGGGACGCCCAACGGCGGCACCGCCGTCACCGAGCCGATCGGCCGCACCGACCCGGCGGACCCGACGGCCGCCCTGCCGTTCCAGGTCACCTCGCCCTACCAGACGCCGTCCCGGCCCTACCAGCCGACCGGCGGCGGGCAGGGCTACGGGGGGCAGGGCTACGACGGCGACACCGGCTACGGCGGGGGTGGCGGCGGCCACGACGACTACGAGCCGGAGGACCGGCGCAGCCCGTGGGGCTGGGTGCTGGGCGTCCTGGCCGTGCTGGTGGCGGCCGGCGTCGGGATCGGGCTGGCCCTCAGCGGTGGCGGCGGTGGCGGCGGCGGAGGCAACACGCCGACCCAGCAGCAGACCCGGACCACGGCCCCCGCGGACACGAGCCAGCCGACGGAGCAGCCGACCTCGGCCCCGCCGACCCGCTCGCAGACCGGCACGACCCGGCCGACCGAGCCGACCTTCGGCACGCACTCACCGACCGGCAGCCCGAGCCCGACGGGATCGGCCTCGCCGACCGACACCTCGTCACCGTCGCCGACGGCGACCGAGACCAAGGCGACGCCGACGCCGACCCCGACCGAGACCAAGGCGACACCGACTCAGACGTCGGGCGGCGGGGCGTCGACCGCCCCCGCCGGACCGGGCAACTGACGGTCCGACCGGTCAGTTGCTGAAGGCGTCCAGGACCTGCTCGTACTCCTGGCACCACCAGCGAAGCTGGCCGGCGGCGGCGGGGAAGAGCGGGTCGGCGCGGTGGTCGCCCCGCTGGTAGTGCCACTGCAGCATCCACAGGTCGTTCAGCCGCTCCCACCAGACCCGGTGGACGGCGGCGGCCAACTCGCCCGGGCCGGCCGCCGCTTCGGCCCGGTAGGCCCTGGTGTAGGCGCGCACCCGGCAGAGGTCCAGCACCCCGCTCTGCCGGTCGTTGAAGAGCAGGGTGGCCGCGCGGACGGCCTCCTCCGCCGTCGGGTGCAGGCCGAGCTTGTCCCAGTCCAGGACGGCGACCACCGCCCCGCCCCGGTGGAGCAGGTTGAGTCCGTGGAAGTCGCCGTGCGTCCAGCCGGTCGGCGGCGCGTCGGCCGGGGCCGGCCGACGGCCGCGGTGGGCGGCGAGCAGGTCGAGCCGCTCCGCGAGGTGCTCCTCGGCCAGTGCGTCGAAGGGCGTGTGCGGGTGGTGGCGCCCGGCGAGCCGCCGCAGGTCACCGACCAGCCGCCCGGTCTCGTCCGGATCGGCGGCCAGCCGCCCGGCAGGCTGGCGCACCGGGGCGCAGACCTGTGCCAGGGCGCCGTGCAGCCGGCCGAGCAGCGCACCGAGGTCCGCGCACTGCGACAGGTCGAGCGCCGTCCCGTGCGGGTGCTCGCCCTCCACCCAGGGATAGAGGCCGAACAGCCGGCCCCGGTGGGCGACGACGGTGTCCCCGCCGAGGGCGGGCAGCGGCCGGGCCACCGGCAGGCCGCGGGCGTGCAGTGCGGTGGTCGCCCGGTGCTGGGCGCCGATCGCGGCGCGGGAGGCGGTGGCCCGGTCGACGTAGCACTTGAGGAAGTAGCGGCCCTCGGTGGTGGTGACCCGGTAGCCGCGGTTCAGCAGGCCCTCGGCCACCGGCCGGACGGCGACCGCGGGACCGGTGCCGAAACGGCGGAGCACGCCCGTCACGGCGGCGTGCGCGACGGGCGGGCTCAGGGTGCCCACGGGCGGGGCGGAGAGGTCGGGACGGGCCGGTGCGGCGGCGGGCGGGTGCGGCCGGGCGCGGCGGGCGGAGGGAACGAGCAGGGACGGGGTGCGGTCCCCGCGGACGTCGGGCGGGGAGGCCGGGCCGGTAATCACGGGGAGAGCGTAATGAGCTCGTGAAGGCGTGGTTGACAGATCGTCAACTGTCTGATCGTGCACCCGGAGGGAGGTTCCGCGCCACGTACGCTGCGGCCTGCGTGCGTCTTTCCATGCCCATCTTGGCGAGCAGGC
This sequence comes from Kitasatospora sp. DSM 101779, assembly GCF_025655475.1. GTDB lineage: Bacteria > Actinomycetota > Actinomycetes > Streptomycetales > Streptomycetaceae > Kitasatospora. Next base: position 4,237,292 of record NZ_JAHTIK010000001.1, read on the forward strand.
TGGAGACGTAGTTCTTCACCGTCTTCTCGGCCAGGTGGAGTTCGTTCCCGATCTGCCGGTTGGTCATCCCCTCGCCGATCAGGTCGAGGATCCGGCGCTCCTGCCGGGTGAGCTGGGCGAGCCGCTCGTCCTCCTTGCCGCCGCCCTCGCGCAGCCGCTCCAGGACGCGGCTGGTCGCCACCGGGTCGAGCAGCGAGCGGCCGGCCGCGACGTCCCGGACGGCGGTGATCAGGTCGGTGCCGCGGATCGCCTTCAGCACGTAGCCCGAGGCGCCCGCCATGATCGAGTCGAAGAGCGCCTCGTCGTCGGAGAAGGAGGTGAGCATCAGGCAGCGCACGTCGGGCACCCGGGAGCGGACCTCCCGGCAGACCTCCACCCCGTTGCCGTCCGGCAGCCGCACGTCGAGCACCGCGACGTCGGGTGCGACCGCCGGGATCCGGGCGAGCGCCTCGGCGGCCGTGCCGGCCTCGCCGACCACCTCGATGTCCTCCTCGGTGGACAGCAGGTCGTGTACGCCGCGCCGCACCACCTCGTGGTCGTCGAGGAGGAATACCCTGATATGTCCGTTTCCTGTCATGGGGGAATCCTTCCACGCCACCGTGTCGAAATCCCTGCTCCCGGCCGCTCCCCGGGGGACAGCCGGGAATGGGAGACACCGAATCGATGCCCGTTACCCCCTTACGCGGAGAGCTTTGCCCGGATACCGTGCGCTGGTGTCCTGACGGCCACCGAGTCGAGACCCGCACCACACCGGCGGTTCTCGGACAGGAACAAGTAGGACGTCCTAGCGCAAGCGCGCCAAGGGGCGCCGCTGGGTAACGTTCTCGTGAGGGACGCCGTCGGAGAAGGATCACCACCTGCCGAGCAGCCGGTGCGCACACCCAGCGCGCTTTGCCCGGAGGTGACCGGACCGGTCACCGGCGACCCCGGGCGGCCGGACAGACCGAGGAGTGAACGTGACCGTCAAAAGCACGGCGAGGGCGCGCAAGAAGGCCGCCCCCGGCGTCCCTGACAACCTCCGCGCAGCCACGGGCGCCGCGCCGGAGCTCGTCCAGCTGCTCACGCCGGAGGGCGACCGGGTCGAGCACCCGGACTTCCCGCTGGCGACCAGCCCCGAGGAGCTGCGCGCGCTCTACCGCGACCTGGTGCTGGTCCGGCGGTTCGACGCCGAGGCCACCTCGCTGCAGCGCCAGGGCGAGCTGGGCCTGTGGGCCTCGCTGCTCGGCCAGGAGGCTGCGCAGGTCGGTTCCGGCCGTGCGATGCGACCCGGCGACTACGCCTTCCCGACGTACCGCGAGCACGGCGTCGCCTGGTGCCGCGACGTCGACCCGCTGAACCTGCTCGGCATGTTCCGCGGCGTGAACCACGGCGGCTGGGACCCGAACGAGAAGAACTTCCACCTCTACACCATCGTGATCGGCGCGCAGACCCTGCACGCCACCGGGTACGCGATGGGCATCACCAAGGACGGCGCGGACGACGCGGTGATCGCCTACTTCGGCGACGGCGCCTCCAGCCAGGGCGACGTCAACGAGGCCTTCACCTTCGCCTCGGTCTACAACTCGCCGGTGGTCTTCTTCTGCCAGAACAACCAGTGGGCGATCTCCGAGCCGACCACCAACCAGACCCGCATCCCGCTCTACCGCCGCGCCTCCGGCTTCGGCTTCCCGGGCGTGCGGGTGGACGGAAACGACGTGCTCGCCTGCCTCGCCGTGACCCGCTGGGCGCTCGACCACGCCCGCACCGGCAACGGCCCCGTGCTCATCGAGGCGTTCACCTACCGCATGGGCGCCCACACCACCTCCGACGACCCGACCCGCTACCGGGGCTCCGAGGAGACCGAGGCCTGGAAGGCCAAGGACCCGATCACCCGCCTCAAGGCCCACCTGGAGAAGGAGGGCCTCGCCGACGACGCGTTCTTCGCCGGCGTCGAGGCCGAGAGCGACGCGCTCGGCCTCCGGGTCCGTGAGGGCGTGCGCTCCATGCCCGACCCGGACCCGACCCTGATCTTCGACCACGTCTATGCGGAACCGCACGCGCTGGTGGACGAGGAGCGGGCCGAGTACGTGGCCTACGCGGCCTCCTTCGAGGGCGGGGAGCAGAACTGATGGCAGAGCGACTCAGCATCGCGAAGGCGCTCAACGAGGCGCTGCGCAAGTCGCTGGAGAGCGACCCGAAGACCCTCCTCATGGGAGAGGACATCGGCAAGCTCGGCGGCGTCTTCAGAATCACCGACGGCCTGCAGAAGGACTTCGGCGAGGACCGGGTCATCGACAGCCCGCTCGCCGAGTCCGGCATCATGGGCACCGCGATCGGCCTCGCGCTGCGCGGCTACCGCCCGGTGGTGGAGATCCAGTTCGACGGCTTCGTCTACCCGGCCTTCGACCAGATCGTCTCCCAGCTCGCCAAGATGCACGCCCGCTCGCTCGGGCACGTCAAGCTCCCGATCACCGTCCGCATGCCGTACGGCGGCGGCATCGGCGCCGTCGAGCACCACAGCGAGTCGCACGAGGCCTACTTCGCGCACACCGCGGGCCTCAAGGTGGTCACCCCGTCCAACGCGCACGACGCGCACTGGATGCTCCGCGAGGCGATCGCCTCGGACGACCCGGTGATCTTCCTGGAGCCCAAGCGCCGCTACTGGGACAAGGGCGAGGTCGGCGACAGCTCCGACCTGCCGCTGCACTCCGCGCGGATCGTCCGCCCCGGCACCGACGCGACCCTGATCGCGTACGGCCCGATGGTCAAGGTCTGCCAGGAGGCCGCCGCGGCCGCCCAGGAGGACGGCCGCAACCTGGAGGTCGTCGACCTCCGCTCGCTCACCCCGGTCGACTTCGCCACCCTCGAGGAGTCGGTGAAGCGCACCGGCCGCGGCATCGTCGTCCACGAGGCCCCGGTCTTCCTGGGCATGGGCGCCGAGCTGGCCGCCCGGCTCACCGAGAAGTGCTTCTACCACCTGGAGGCGCCGGTCCTGCGGGTCGGCGGCTACTACGCGCCCTACCCGCCGTCCCGGGTGGAGGAGTCCTTCCTGCCCGACCTGGACCGTGTGCTCGACGCCGTCGACCGCGCGCTCGCGTACTGAGAGGAGCGACGCACATGACCACCGAAGTCCGCGCGCTCCGCGAGTTCAAGATGCCCGACGTCGGCGAGGGGCTGACCGAGGCCGAGATCCTCTCCTGGTACGTCAAGCCGGGCGACACCGTCACCGACGGCCAGGTCGTCTGCGAGGTCGAGACCGCCAAGGCGGCCGTCGAGCTGCCGATCCCGTTCACCGGGGTCGTCGAGCAGCTGTTCTTCCCCGAGGGCTCCACCGTCGACGTCGGCACCGCGATCATCGCGGTGGCGGTCGAGGGTGCCGCCCCCGCGGTGGCCGCGCCGGCCGCCGCGGCCGCCCCCGCTCCGGCCGCCCCGGCCGAGGCGGAGGAGGTGCCCGAGCGGCGCGAGGTGCTGGTCGGCTACGGCCCGCGCACCGGCGGCACCCAGCGCCGGGCCCGCCGCACCGCCGTAC
>NZ_JAHTIK010000001.1:4240946-4258837 GCF_025655475.1 Kitasatospora sp. DSM 101779
GGCCCCGCAGGCCGCGCCGGCCGCCGCCCCCGTGGCGAGCGGCGCGGGCGACGTGCGGGTGCCGATCAAGGGCGTCCGCAAGGCCACTGCGGCCGCCATGGTCTCCTCGGCCTTCACCGCGCCGCACGTCACCGAGTTCGTCCAGATCGACGTGACCCGCACGATGAAGCTGGTCCGCAAGCTCAAGGAGACCGGCGAGCTCGGCCGGGACGTCCGCGTCTCGCCGCTGCTGCTGGTCGCCAAGGCGCTGCTCACCGCGGTCAAGCGGCACCCGGAGATCAACGCCGCCTGGGACGAGGCCGCCCAGGAGATCGTGATCAAGGGGCAGGTCAACCTGGGCATCGCGGCGGCCACGCCGCGCGGCCTGATCGTCCCGAACATCAAGGACGCCGGCGGCAAGACCCTGACCCAGCTGGCCCTCTCGCTCGGCGAGCTGGTCGACACCGCGCGTGAGGGCAAGACCTCGCCCGCGGACATGCAGGGCGGCTCGATCACCATCACCAACGTCGGCGTCTTCGGCGTCGACACCGGCACCCCGATCCTCAACCCGGGCGAGGCGGCCATCCTCGCCTTCGGTGCGGTCCGGGAGATGCCTTGGGTGCACAAGGGCAAGGTGGTGCCCCGTCAGGTCACCACGCTGGCACTCTCCTTCGACCACCGCCTGGTCGACGGCGAACTCGGCTCCAAGGTGCTCGCGGACATCGCCGCGATCCTGGAACGCCCGAAGCGGCTCATCACCTGGGCCTGACCCTTCGCGCACGCCGCCGGCCCCGTCCCCTCCGTGGGGGCGGGGCCGGCGTCGTTCCCGGACCGTCCGCGGCGGACGAGGCGCCCGACCGCGAGCAGCACCCCGCCACCGGGCGCGCGGGTGGCTGCGGCGGCCACGGCGGAGTCGCCGGCCTGACGTCGGACACCCCCGCGGGCACGACCGGCCCGGGAGCGGCAGGTGGGGCCGGGATATTTCCTCCGGGTCTCCGGGGTCCCTCGGCGATACTGCTCCCATGTCCGATCGTCAGACCGCGGTGCAGGTCGAGGCCGCCGCCCCCGTCCTGTCCGAGCCGCGGCCCTCGCTGCGGCGCGACGTCTCGCTGCCGGCCCTGCTGGCCGGTCTGGTCTGCATCGCCGTCTCCTTCTCGGGGCCGCTGGTGGTGGTGCTCGCCGCGGCCTCCGCCGGGCACCTGGACCCGGCGCACACCGCCTCCTGGATCTGGGCGGTGTCGATCGGCAGTGGCCTGACCTGCCTGCTGCTCAGCTGGTGGACGCGGACCCCGGTGATCACCGCCTGGTCCACCCCCGGCGCGGCCCTGCTGGTCGGCAGCCTCGGCGCCTATCCGTACCGGGAGGCGGTCGGCGCCTTCCTGCTCTCCTCCGTCGCCGTGGCCGTGCTCGGCGCCACCGGTCTGTTCGGCCGGCTGGTGCGGGCGATCCCGGTCGGCATCGTCAACGCGATGCTGGCCGGCATCCTGTTCACCTTCGGCGCCGGGATCTTCACCGAGCTGCGGGGTGCTCCCGTCCTGGTGCTCGGCACCTTCGGCGCCTTCCTGCTCGCCAAGCGGTGGCTTCCGCGGTACGCCGTCCCGCTGGCGCTGCTGGCCGGCGCGGTGCTCGCCGCGGCCACCGTCGGGCTGCCCCTGCAGCTGGGGTCGGGCGGGCCGACCCGGCCGGTGCTCACCGTGCCGGGCTTCTCCTGGGCGGCGACCGTCGGCCTGGCACTGCCGCTCACCATCGTGGCCCTGGCCTCGCAGAACGCCCCGGGCCTCGGCATCATGCGGGCCTCCGGCTACCGGCCGGACGACCGGATGCTGGTGGGCGCCACCGGCGCGGTCTCCGTGCTGCTGGCGCCGTTCGGCTCGCCGGGCGTCAACCTCGCCGCCATCACCGCCGCGATCTGCACCAGCGAGGAGAGCCACCCCGACCCGCGGCGGCGCTACGTCGCCGGGATGTCCGCGGGCGTGCTGTACCTGCTGGTGGGCAGCTTCGGCGGGGTGCTGGTCAGCCTGTTCACCGGGCTGCCGCACGTGCTGATCGCGGTGATCGCCGGGGTGGCGCTGCTCGCCTCGTTCCAGGGCAGTCTGGCAGGTGCGGTCGCCGACGAGCACGGCCGGGACGGCGCCGTGGTGACGTTCCTGGCGACCGCCTCGGGCATGACGCTGTTCGGCATCGGCGCGGCCTTCTGGGGACTGCTGCTCGGCGTCGCCACCCACCTCGTGCTGCGTCCCCGCCGGTCCTGAAAACCCGCCTCTCTTTTCCGCGGTATTCCGTCGGAATCACGTCGAATGCCCGTATTCAGGGTTCGTGGACACCGTGCGTGCGCTCCTGTGCGCCGGACGGTCGAACCCGGGATGCGATCTTGCCGCGGGTGTGCTCGCAGAGCTGCCCCGAACGGCCGAATTCCGTGCGTGTACGGGAAGTTCGGCACGAAATTCGCGACCCGCGGATCGCATGGCGAAGAGGGTCGCGCGGGTAGGCTGAAGCGGCTCGATCCGGATGCGGTGGGGAATTCGGAATCACCCGGTCCGGTGCACGTGAATTCCTCCGACGAGCAGCGGCGATGGCTGGTGACATGGCAGTGGGCGATCTGATTCGGGAACCGGAGCGCGAATTCGACGGGGAGGAGACCGCCGCCGAGACGGTCGGATCCGGCCGGTCGCGGCTGGTCCGGCGCCGGCGGGCCCTGCTGGCCGTCGCCGCCTCGGCGGCACTGGTCGCCTGCGGCGGCCTGGGCGCGGCCGGACTCGTCAAGTCGCCCGCCGAGCGGGCCGCCGACACCGCCCCGCCGCCCGGCAGCGTGCTCACCGCCGAGGCGGCGATGAAGGTGCTGACCCGCTCCACGGTCACCCGCGGCCAGGTCTACCCGCCCACCCGGTACGACGTCACCCCGGCGCCGTCCTCCCCGGAGATCACGCAGCTGTACGTCTCCGCCCTCTCGGTGAAGGCGGGTGACGCCGTGGCCAACGGGCAGCTGCTCGCCGAGGTCTCCGGCCGGCCGCTGTTCGTCCTCAAGGGTGCGGTGCCGGCCTACCGGGACCTCAAGCCGGGCGCCAGCGGGTCCGACGTCGCCCAGCTGCAGGCCGCGCTGGCCGAGCTCGGCCACCTCCGAGGCGGGGATGCCGAGGGGGAGTACGGCCCGGGCACCGCGCGCGCCGTCACCGACTTCTACCGGCAGATCGGACACCCCGCACCTACCGCGGGCGCGGCAGCCGCGCAGGCCGTGGATGCCGCGAAGCGCGCCGTGGACGCCGATCAGCGCACCGTCGACGAGCTGAAGTCCCGGCAGTCGGCCCCTGCGGCCCCGCCGTCGGACGGTGCCTCCGCCGCCCCGTCCGACCAGGCCGGCCAGAGCGTCCTGCCGGACCTCGCCGCCCAGCTCGACGAGGCCGAGCGGAAGCTGTCCGACGACCGGGCGGCACTGGCCCGGGCGGAGGAGGCCGACGGGCCGGTGGTGCCGGCCGGCGAGGCGGTCTTCCTGCCGGTGCTGCCGGCCGCCGTGACCGCGGTCAACGCCGCCGTCGGCGGGCCCGTCGCAGGTCCACTGCTCTCGCTGACCAGCGGCGACCTGGTGGTCACCGGCCAGCTCACCCCCGGGCAGGCACCCGGGATCGCCCCGGGCATGGCCGTGGAGATCCTCGCCGAGAACACCGGCACGGTGGTGCGGGGCAAGGTCGCCGAGCTCGGCCCGCGGACCACCGCGGCACCGGCGGGCCGGGTGATCGCGATCGGCGGCGCCGCTGCCGCGTCCGGCTCCGGCTCGGCCACCGGCAGCGCCTCCGGTGGCGCTGCGGCCGCGCCGGCGGCACCGGCCGCCCCGCCCGCAGCCGCCTACGTCCCGCTGCGGATCACCCCGGACGAGCCGCTGCCCGCCGCACTGAGCGGCCAGAACGTCCGCATCACCGTCCAGCGCAGTGCCACCGCCCAGCCGGTGCTGTGCGTGCCGGTCGCCGCCGTCTACACCGACGCCACCGGGCGGACGGCCGTCACCCGGATCGGCTCCACGGGCCGCAAGGTCACCGTGCCGGTGACCACCGGGGTGAACGCCGACGGGTACGTGTCCGTCATCCCCGTGCAGGCCGCGCAGCTGCAGCCGGGCGACCAGGTGGTGGTCGGCCGGTGAGCGAGGTGATCCGACTGGAGGGGGTGGGCCGCAGCTTCGCCGGCCCGCCGCCGGTCACCGCACTGCACCCCTGCGACCTGTCCGTGCGGCGCGGTGAGTTCGTGGCGGTGACCGGCCCGTCCGGCTCCGGCAAGTCCACCCTGCTCCACCTGCTGGGCCTGCTCGACACCCCGACCACCGGCCGCTACGCGCTGGACGGCATCGACACCGGCAGCCTCCGCGACCGGGACCGCTCCACCCTCCGGGGCCGCCGGATCGGCTTCGTCTTTCAGTCCTTCCAGCTGCTGCCGCACCGCACCGCCGAGGAGAACGTGCAGCTCGCCCAGGTCTATCACCGCACCCCCCGGGCGGAGCGCCGGACGGCGGCCCGGGAGGCCCTGCAACGGGTCGGCCTCGGCCACCGGGTGGAGGCGCTGCCCACCACGCTCTCCGGCGGCGAGCGGCAGCGGGTCGCCATCGCCCGCGCCCTGGTCAACCGGCCCGACCTGCTGCTCTGCGACGAGCCCACCGGCAACCTGGACTCCGCGAGCGCGGCCGCCGTGCTGGAGCAGTTCGAGCGGCTCAACGGCGAGGGCTACACCGTGGTGATGATCACCCACGATCCTGCGGTGGCCGCCCGGGCCCGCCGGGTGGTCCGGATCGCGGACGGCCGGCTGACCGAGCCGGCGGCCGTCCGATGAGCGCCACCGGCCCGGTCGGCCCGCCCTCCCGGCTCGGGCCGCGCGACCTGCTGGCCGAGGCACTGGCGGGCGTGCTGCAGCGCCCCGGCCGCTCGGCGCTCACCATGCTCGGCACGGTGCTGGGCATCGGCTCGTTCGTCGCGGTGCTGGGCCTGACCGCCACCGCCTCCGGGCAGATCGGCGCCCGGTTCGACCTGGCGCGGGCGACTACGGTGACCGTCACCGACCACCCCGTGACGGACGGCGTCCCGCCGGGCGCCAACCCGCCGAGCGGCTTCCCCGCCGACTCCGACGCGCGGGCCGGCCGGATCGACGGCGTCACCGCGGCCGGCCTGTGGTGGCGGATCCCCTCGGACGACCTGCGGATCTCTGCCGCCCCCGCGACCGGCCCCGGCGTCCAGGGGCTCGCGCTGTTCGCCGCCACCCCCGGCGCCGTCGCCGCGGTGCACCCGACGCTGGCCGCCGGAGTGACCCTCGACCGGTACGCCCAGTCCGCCGCGCTGCCGGTGGTGCTGCTCAGCCGGACGGCGGCCACGAGGCTCGGGGTGACCCGGCTGGACGCCCAGCCCGCGATCTTCATCCAGGGCCTGCCGTACACCGTGATCGGCGTCTACGACCAGGTCGAACGGCTGCCGGACACCATGCTCGGCATGATCGTCCCCGGCTCCACCGCGCTGGAGCGCTTCGGCAATCCAGGCACCGCCGACGACGAGGCCGCGCACCTGATCGCCGCCACCCGGGTCGGCGCCGCCGCCGTGGTCGCCGACCAGCTGGCCGTGGCCCTGCGCCCGGACGCCCCGGACCTGCTGACCGTCACGGCCCCGCCGGACCCGCACGGCCTGCGCGACCGGGTCACCTCCGACCTCACCGGCCTCTTCCTGGCGCTGGCCGCCATCTGCCTGGTCGTGGGCGCGGTCGGGATCGCCAACACCACCCTGGTCGCCGTGCTCGAACGCACCCCCGAGATCGGCCTGCGCCGCTCCCTGGGCGCCCGCACCCGCCACATCGCCGCGCAGTTCCTCACCGAGTCGACCGCACTCGGCACCCTCGGCGGACTGATCGGCACCTGTCTCGGCGTGCTCACCGTGCTCGCGGTCGCCGCCGCCCGGGACTGGACGGCCGTCCTGCAGCCCTGGGCCACCCTGCCGGCGCCGCTGCTCGGCTCCGCGGTCGGCCTGCTCGCCGGCCTCTACCCGGCCGTCCGGGCGGCCGGGACCGACCCGCTCACCGCCCTGCGCGGCGGGTGAGCGGGGGCTGACGGGGGCTGAGCGGGGGCCGGCCCGGGATTCGCCGGGGCAGCCGGGAGCCCCGGGGCCAGCCGACACACCGGTGCGGCATTGGGCCGGTCCGGCGAACTTCGGGTTCGTCCGGTCGGCCGGGCGTGTCGCGAGGGGTACGTCTGTGCGACCACCACCCGGGTCCCCGCCGGGTGACCGGAGCCCGGAGGACGCACCCGCATGCCGCCTGGCAACCCTGGCCGGATCGTCCGGAGTCTGGCCGCACTCGTGCTGATGTCGGCCGCCGTGCTGCCCGCGGCGCTCGAGGTCGCGGCGCCCGCACCGTCCGCGGTGATAGGGCCGCCCGCCGGGCCGCTCACCGACCGCGGTGCGCCGCCCGCCCAGAACCGGATCGACCTCCGGGCGCCCGGCGCCGCCCCGAGCGTGGACATCCGCCGGGCCGGCGACCCGGCCAACCGGATCACCCTGGTGCTGCTCGGCGATGGCTACACCGCCGCCCAGCAGCCGCTCTTCCGGGAACAGGCCGACCGGGCCTGGCGGGCCCTGATGGAGATCGAGCCGTTCCGGACCTACCAGAACTTCTTCAACATACGGAGGGTCGAGGTGGTCTCCCCGGTCTCCGGCATAGCCGAGGCCGAGGACGGCCGGCCCACCGACACCCCGCTCGGCATGCACTTCTGGTGCGAGGGCACCGCCCGGCTGCTCTGCGCCGACGAGTCCGCCACCGCCCGCTACGCCGGCGAGGACGCCGGACCGCAGTACCTGATAGCGCTCGCCAACTCCGAGGAGTACGGCGGCGCCGGAGGCACCGGCGTCACCACCCTGGCCGGCGGCAGCCCCGACGCCGGCCGGATCATCCAGCACGAGATCGGCCACACCGTCGGCGACCTCGGCGACGAGTACGACAGCGCCCCCAACGACCCCGGCTACGCCAACCTCTCGGCCGTCGACGCCGACGAGATGCTGCGGACCCACACCAAGTGGTGGCGCTGGCTCGGCGCCACCTCGCCGGACGGCGGCGGCGTGGTGGGCGCCTACCGCAGTGCCAACGGCCTCTACCGGCCGACCGCCGACTCGGTGATGCGCACCCTCGGCGGGCAGTACAACCTGCCCTCGCGCGAGGCGATCGTCGAACAGGTCTACCGCCGGGTGAAGCCACTGGACGGCGCCTCGCCCACACCCGGCGTGGTCTCCGGGCGGCCGCGGCTCCAGGTGAGCGCGGTGCCCCTGGAGGGACCGCGCCAACTCGCCGTCGAGTGGACGGTGAACGGGCGGCCGGTCGCGGCCCCCGGCGACACCTGGCTGGACACCACCGCCCTGTCGCTGGCGCCCGGCGCCCGCGCCACCGTCACCGCGACCGTCCGCGACACCACCGACTGGGTGCGGGACGAGGCCTTCCGGGACCGCTACATGACCCGCACCGTGAGCTGGACACTGACCGGCTGACCCCGCGCCCCGGCCCGCTGCCGCCGGTCCGCCGCGTGTCCGGGGCCGGACCCGGTTCGTACCCTGCCCGATTGATCCGGTCATGGGATGACTAGGCTCAGGGGCCATGAGCGCGGACCCCGTCGGCACCACCCGTCCCCCGTCCCCCCTCGTCCCGCCGCAGACCCTCGTCCGTCCCCTCCCGCCCGGCGGCCGCGCCGCCTGGGCGGCCTGGGCCGTCGGCGCCTCGGTCTACCTCCTCGCGGTCGTCCACCGCACCAGCCTCGGCGTGGCCGGCCTCGACGCCGCCACCCGCTTCGGGATCGGTGCCTCCGCCCTCTCCACCTTCGCCATCCTGCAGGTCCTGGTCTACGCCGCCATGCAGATCCCGGTCGGCCTGCTGGTGGACCGCCAGGGCGCCCGGCGGGTGCTGCTGCTGGGCGTCCTGCTGATGAGCACCGGGCAGCTCGCCTTCGCCTTCGCGAGCTCCTTCGGCCCGGCCCTCGCCTCCCGGGCCGTGCTCGGCTGCGGCGACGCCATGACCTTCATCAGCGTGCTCCGGATCGCCGCGCACTGGTTCCCGGCCGACCGGAACCCGCTGATCGCCCAGCTCACCGGCCTGGTCGGGGTCGGCGGAAACCTGGTCACCACGGTCGTCCTCGCCCGAGCCCTGCACGAACAGGGCTGGACGGCCACCTTCGCGGCCGTTTCGCTCGCCGGCGTCGGGATCTTCGCGCTGGTCGGACTCGTCCTGCGGGAGGGGCCCGGCCACGACCGGCGGGCCCGCCGCGGCACCACCGCCCCGGCGACCTCCGTCCGCCGCCAGATCCGGGACGCCTGGGCCGAACCCGGCACCCGGCTCGGCCTGTGGGTGCACTTCACCACCGCCTTTCCCGCCAGCGCCTTCGGCCTGCTCTGGGGCATGCCCTACCTGGTCGAGGGCCAGGGCATGAGCCGCACCGAGGCCGGCGGACTGCTCACCCTGCTCGTGGTCAGCAACATGGTCTTCGCGCTGGTCTTCGGCCGGACGGTCTCCCGCAGCCCGCGCAGCCGGATGCCGCTCGCTCTCGCGGTGATCACCGCCACCGCGCTCTGCTGGGCCACCGCCCTCGGCTGGCCCGGCGGACGCCCGCCGCTCTGGCTGCTGGTGGTGCTGATCGCCGTCATGGGCAGCAACGGCCCCGCCTCGCTGATCGGCCTCGACTACGCCCGCTCGCACAACCCCGCCGAGCGCCTCGGTACCGCCTCCGGCATCGCCAACATGGGCGGCTTCGTCGGCGCCGTCGTCACCCTGCTCGGCATCGGCGTCCTCCTCGACGCCCTCGCCGGCGCCGGCGGCACCCACTCCGCCGAGGCCTACCGCTGGGCCTTCTGCTGGCAGTACGTGCCGCTGGCGGTCGGCACCGCGATGATCCTCCGGCTCCGCCGCAGGGCCGGGCACTGAAACGCCCATACCCTCACTTCACGTGAGGGTGTTGGCGTTCTCGCAGGTCAGAAACCCTGAGTCCGGCTGAGGGTTACGACTCGGACCTCCCCGATCTCCCGGAGCAGGTCCGCGATGTCGAGCGGTACCCCGGTGAAGGTGACCCGGCCGAGCTCGCACCGGACCGTGCCGCCCGGGTGGTTGCGGCAGCCGGTCTCGGCCAGGTGCCGGATCAACTCGACGAGTTTCAGCCGCGGGCAGCGCGGGCAGCACCACGCTCCCGCGGATCCCGACCCGCTCCACGCTCGGGAAGTCGTAGTACGGGCCGCACGGCGGCCCGCTGTCCTCGCCGCGGGACGGCACCCGGAACTCCATCTCGCCGTGCCGGCAGTGCAAAGTGCCGTCCGAGCGGACGTGGGCACCGATGTCGTCACCGCGCGTGATGTCGGTCAGGATCTCCACCTGCTCCCCGACCGCCTCGGCCAGGGTCTCGGCCATCCGCATCCGGTGATGGCCGAGGTCGAAGTCGCCGCGCCTGATGGAGGGCAACAGGTCGCCGGTGATCCACTCCTGGAGGGCCGGGCGGCTTCCATGTCGGAGCGCATGATCAGTTGGTACAAGCCGACCTCGCTGATCACTCCGACCCATGGGTTCCCGCGCCCGTAGGGTTTTCCACCTGCGGAAACGCCATTACCCTCGCCTGAGGCTAGGGTTGCGGCGAGAAGATCAACCCGCCTGATGCGGGTTGTACTCCGCGGTGACGAACCACGGTTCCCCGTCGATCATCACCACCCTGATCGGCTGCCCCGTGATCGGGAAGCTCGACGGCACCAACGCCATGTCGGTCTCGTCGTGCATACCGCCCCCTCCTTCACTCTCGGTGATGGGTGCTGTGCGCATCAACGAGTCCGAACGCGTGATGTGGCGGTCGGCAGGTGTCGTACGGAGGTGCGAGGGCGCGTGCCACCCGCGCGCGGGGGAGTGCGCCAGGGGAGGTGCCCCCGCGGTTCCGGCGGCCGGACGGTCAGGGAGTCAGGGCGAAGTGGGCCAGGATGCGGGCGGCGAGTTCGGTGTCGCCGTCGACGCGGACGGTGTGGGCGGCGACCTCGGGGCGGACCCGGCCGCAGGCGAGCCGGAGGTAGGTCTCCCAGTCGAGGTGGAACTGGACGTCGGGCGCGAGGCCGACGGAGGTGTCCACGCTGGCGTGGCCGGCGGCGTTCACCCGGACGGTGCGCAGGAACTCCAGGTGGCCGGAGACGTCGAAGACCACCGTCGAGCCAGCCGGTGCCCCGGCGAGCTTGGCGACCACCTTGGGCAGCCCCTGGACCAGGTAGTCGCGGGCGACCACCGCGCCGGGGGAGTCCAGGTTGCCGGGCACCTGCAGGGCGCGCCGCAGGTCCTGCTCGTGCACCCAGACGTCGAAGGCGCGGTTGCGCAGCAGCTCGGTGTAGCTGATGTCCCGGGAGAGCGGGCCGGCCGGCCAGCGGACGAGGTCCTCCGGCTGGTGGCGGGCGTTGCGCAGGGCCCGCGAGCGGCGGATGACGGTGTACTCCAGCTCGCTGGTGATCTCCACCGGGGTGTGGCAGCGGCGCTTGTCGACCGGCAGCTCGACGTAGCGGGCGAAGTCGGTGGTGACGTGCCGCAGGTCGCGGGGGAGGGAGTGGATCGGCCGGGGGTCGCCGAGCAGCTCGGACTCGACGGCGATGATGTGCGAGACGATGTCGCGGACCGACCAGCCCGGGCATTCGGTGGGCCGGTTCCACGAGTCGGTGGGCAGCGGGGCCAGCAGCTCGGCCACGGACTCGATGGACTGCGTCCACGCGTCGGTGTATGCCTGCACGGTCTGGTTGTCCGTCACGGGTATCTCCGGCCCTCCGTCAGCTTCCAACACGCGCCGCCGGCCGCCGCCGGGACCTGGGGGCGCAAGTGCTACCCGCACGTTACGCTGTCGGGTCACAGCGGGGCAGCGCTTTCGGGTGATGATCGTAGGACTCTTGTCGTGGACGGTGGTACTGTGCGCGCTTCATTGATCCAACTCGCGGTCTCCGATTCCGAGCCGCCCGCCGAGCGGCGGTCCCGCGCTGCGGCGCTGGTCCGGGCCCAGGAGGGCGCGGATCTGGTGGTGCTGCCGGAGCTCTGGGCGCTCGGCGGCTTCGCCTACGAGGCGTGGTCGAGCGGGGCCGAGCCCCTGGACGGACCCACCGCCGAAGCCATGTCGGCGGCCGCCAGGGCGGCCCGGGTGTGGCTGCACGCCGGTTCGATCGTCGAACGCGATCCGGACGGTCCGATCTACAACACCTCGCTGCTGTTCGCGCCGGACGGCGCCCTCACCCACACCTACCGGAAGATCCACCGCTTCGGTTTCGACAGCGGTGAGGCGGTCGCGATGGGCGCGGGCCAGGAGATCGTCACCGCCGCCACCGACCTCGGCCGGCTCGGACTCGCGACCTGCTACGACCTGCGCTTCCCCGAACTCTTCCGCGCGCTGCTGGACGACGGCGCCGAGCTGCTCGTGGTCCCGGCCGCCTGGCCGGAGCGCCGCCGCGAGCACTGGACGCTGCTGGCCCGCGCCCGGGCCGTCGAGGAGCAGGCGTTCGTCCTGGCCTGCAACACGGCGGGCACCCACGGCGGTGTGCCGCAGGCCGGGCACAGCCTGGTGGTGGACCCGTGGGGCCGGGTGCTCGGTGAGGCCGGCGAGGACGAGGAGGTGCTCACGGTGGAGTTCGACCCGGCCGAGGTCGGCAAGGCCCGCGCCGACTTCCCGGTCCACCGCGACCGGCTGCTCGGCATCCCCGCACCCGTCCAGCGCTGAGCTCCGGCGCCGGGCTACGGCGCCGGTCTCCGGCACCGGCCCTGCGCCGCCGTCCCGCCCGGGCGACCGCCGCCCGGCCGCTGCCCGCTGTGCCCGGGCCCGCCGGCCGGCCGCCCCGGCAGCCGGTGCCCGGTGTCCGGTTATGGGCGTGATGGGGCGCTTGTGCACCCAGGGGTCGACTTTGAGAAGATGAGCCGCCATCGCGTTCCGCGCTGGCCCCGTGACACCTGACGAGGAGGGGTGGCCGCGATGTACGGCACCGGTGCCGCCCGTCCCCCGATCCAGCGCAACAGCCTGCGCGAGCAGATCGCCGATGCGCTGCGCGAGGAGATGATGGCCGGCCGGCTCGCCGCCGGCCGGAACTTCACCGTCAAGGAGATCGCCGACCTCTACGGGGTCTCCGCGACCCCGGCCCGCGAGGCGATGGTCGACCTCGCCGCCCAGGGGCTGCTCCGGGCCGAGCACCACCGCGGATTCACCGTCCCGGAGTTCACCTGGCGGGACTTCCTGGAGATCTTCGAGGCCCGCACCCTGCTCACCGACAGTGCGATGCGCCGGCTCACCGCCCACCCGGCCCGCGGCTCCGGCGGCTACGACTGGTCCCGGATGCCCTCGCTGCGCCGCCGGGCGGACGCGGCTGCCCGCGCCTCCCGGCAGGGCCAGCTCGACGTGCTGGTCGGCTGCGACCTGCGGTTCTGGCAGGAGGCCGCGGCCCTGCTCGGGAACGCCCGGATCGCCGAGTACCTCGGCTGGCTGCGCGTGCAGTCCTGGATGTTCGCCGCCCCCCACCTGCGGCAGGCGGGGGACCTCCGCGGCGTCTGCTGGGACCGGCACGGCGACCTGGTCGACCGGATCGAGGCCCGCGACCTGTCCGGCGCGCACCGGGTGGTGAACGAGTACAACCTGTTCACGCTGGAGCTGCTGGCCCGCCTGGCGGGCGAGGAGGCGGACGCGGTGCCGGTGGCGGCGCTGCTGCGCGCCCCGGCCGCGGGCGCCGCGGCGGCCGGCCCGGTGCCGGCTCCCGCAGCCCCGGCCGCGGTGCCGGACGAGGCCACCCGGGTGCCGCTGCCGCGGTCCGTCCCACCGGGGCGCTTCGGGCGGCCGGTGCGGCCCTCCGGTCCGGTGCCGGGCGGGACCTCCCCGTCCTGATCCGGTCCGCCGTCCTCGGCCCGCGCAGGTCCCGGGGGCACCGGTAGGGTGGGCGCTCGTTCCCCGACCACCGTCGGCGGTGCGCACGCCCGTCCGACCACCGGAGAGGATGAGCCGGCCATGGCCTGCGACCTCTGGCTCGTCCCGCTCGTGGACGTCCTCACCTACAACCCCGAGAACCCCTTCCGGGACGACCTCGTCCGCTACAACGCGGTGCTGGCGAGCCACGGGCTGCCCGAGGTCCCGGTGCACGGCTACACGCCCGGCATCACCGGGGAGGTCGAGCCGATAGCCGCCTTCGACTACGACTCACTCCACTTCCTGCGCCGCGCCTACCTGTTGGGCGTGACCGGATTCCAGATCACCCCGGTGGACGCGCTCGGCGGCGACTACGAGCAGCTGCTGGAGATGTTCGAGTCCACGGCCGAACAGTCGCACCTGGTCTGGCACTTCGACCACGCCGGGGCCTACGTCCCGGTGGACTTCGCCGTCCCGCTGGTCGACGACGCGCTGCTGGCGACCGGCGGCCCGCTCGGCTCCTCGTACGGACTCCTGCGCGAACTGCAGGCGGTGGCGCCGGCGTTGGGCATCGACGTGCTCGAACCGCCGGCACCGACCCGGCCGCTCTCGCCGACCGGTCTGGAGCAGCCCTTCGCCCCGCCGCTGGACGAGGCCCACCACCCGTTCGCGCGGGAGCGGCACGCCTGGGCCGGCCTCTACGCGGCGGCGACCCGCAGCGTCACCCAGGGCTCGATGATCGTCTTCGCCTGAGCGGGGGCGTCGGGGCGGCACAACACGGAAGGGCGGGCCACGGCGGGCCCGCCCTGCGGTTCGGTGCGTGCGATCAGCGCAGCGGCCCCTCCGGCGGGCGCTGGCGCGGCATGGTGGGCCGGGTGCCCGGCGGCGGCAGCACCCGCACCTGGGCACCGATCCCGCCCTCGGAGCGGCCGCCCCAGACGCCCGGCGCCTGGGTGGGCAGCTGGGTCATCGTGGCGCGGAACTCCAGCATCCACTCCGAGGTCTCGGTGCGGACCATGTCGGAGACGTCCTCGCAGAACCGCCGCAGCACACCCAGGCAGCGCTCCGCGGCCTCGCCCGCGGTGCCCTCGGTGGGGCCGAGCACCTCGCGGACGCACTCCGAGGCCCAGTCGAACTGGAAGGCCTCCAACCGCCGCTGCAGCGCCTGCGCGGTGGAGACGTCCCGCATCCAGCCCGAGGTGAGGCCGAAACCGCGGTCGGTCAGCATGCAGGCGGCGGACGTCGCGAGGCCGACGTAGCCCCAGGCGGCCGCGCCCTCCAGGACGCCGGTCATGCCGACCAGTGGGGCGCTCACCCCGGCCACCCCGGACACCGCGGCGCCGAAGCGCAGCAGCCGGGCCCAACGGCGCTTCCACACACGGTCCTTGCGGTACCAGTCGATCGCCTCGACGGCCCGCTCCTCGGACCAGCGGTAGAGCTCCTCCAGCCGCTCGGCGGGCTCGCCCCAGTCACCGAGCGGGAATTGACGGGCACTCAGATCGGTACGTCGACGCGTCGGGGTGCGGCCGGTCGAGGCCACCGGGGGCTGGTCCTCCTCACCGACGTCCTTGCCCCAGGGGCTCTCCTCGGGTTGCATTTCCGGCTGGCTCACCTGTGGGGCTCCCTGTGGCGGGTGACAGTGCAGTCCTGGCTGGACGCCCGGCTGACGGTGCGTCGAACCGACGCATCGTCGGACATGGCTCCGTGCGCGGGTGGTGCGAGCCGCCCATGGTGCCGTGCTCCGGCGGTCCGCCGGTTCTCGTCCATCAGCACTTCTTACCCCCAAATGGCTTACCGTGGGGGCGCTTCGGCTGTGATCGTTATCCGAATTCGGGTCCGGAAGCCGAGGTGGGAGGGTTTCGTCGGCGGCGAGATTTCACTCTTCCGAGCGAGGGCCGGCGGGCCCGCGGGCATGACCCGCGGCCCGTGGCTCCGTGCGGGGGAGTCCCGGACCGGCTCCGGGTTGGAGGATCCTCCAGACCGGATGCGCCGAAAAGCGGCACCCTCGGAGGTTTCGCCACGGCCGGCACCCCGGGGGCACGAGAGGGGAACCGGCCACCGACTACCCTTGCCAAGCGTGAAGGTCCTCGTAATCGGCGGCGGCGCCCGCGAACACGCCCTGTGCCGCTCACTGTCCCTCGATCCCGCCGTCACCGAGCTGCACTGCGCCCCGGGCAACGCCGGGATCGCGCAGGTCGCCACGGTGCACCCGGTCGACCAGCTGGACGGCGCGGCCGTCACCGCCCTGGCCCGCGGGCTCGCCGCCGACCTGGTGGTGGTGGGCCCGGAGGCCCCACTGGTGGCCGGCGTCGCCGACCCGCTGCGCGAGGCCGGCATCCCGGTCTTCGGCCCGTCCGCCGACGCGGCGCAGCTGGAGGGCTCCAAGGCCTTCGCCAAGGACGTGATGGCCGCCGCCGGCGTGCCGACCGCCCGCTCCTACGTCTGCACCGACGCCGAGGAGGCGGCCGCCGCGCTGGACGCCTTCGGCGCGCCGTACGTGGTCAAGGACGACGGCCTGGCCGCCGGCAAGGGCGTCGTGGTCACCTCCGACCGCGAGGCCGCGCTGGAGCACGCCGCCGCCTGTGAGCGCGTGGTGATCGAGGAGTACCTGGACGGCCCCGAGGTCTCGCTCTTCGCGATCACCGACGGCACCGCCGTGCTGCCGCTCGTGCCCGCCCAGGACTTCAAGCGCGCCCTGGACGGCGACGAGGGCCCCAACACCGGCGGCATGGGTGCCTACTCGCCGCTGCCCTGGGCCCCCGAGGGCCTGGTCGACGAGGTGCTCGCCACCGTCCTGCAGCCGACCGTGGACGAGCTGCGCCGCCGCGGCACCCCGTTCTCCGGCCTGCTGTACGCGGGCCTCGCGCTGACCTCGCGCGGCACCCGCGTCATCGAGTTCAACGCCCGCTTCGGCGACCCGGAGACCCAGGTCGTGCTGGCCCGGCTGCGCACCCCGCTGGCCGGCGTGCTGCTGGCCGCCGCCGACGGCACCCTCGCCGGCCTGGAGCCGCTGCGCTGGGACGAGGGCGCCGCGGTGACCGTGGTCGTGGCCGCCGAGGGCTACCCGGCCGCGCCGCGTACCGGCGACCCGATCGAGGGCCTGGCCGATGTCGCCGACGAGCACACCCACGTGCTGCACGCGGGCACCCGGACGGGTGAGGGCGGCGAGGTGCTCAGCGCCGGCGGCCGCGTGCTGTCGGTCACCGCGACCGGCGCCGACATCGCCGAGGCCCGCGAGCGCGCCTACCACGGCGTCGCGAAGATCTCGCTCAAGGGCTCGCACCACCGCACCGACATCGCGCTGAAGGCCGCGCAGTAGCGCACTTCCGTCGACGGCGCCGAGGGCGCTGCGCCCACGGGGACACCCCCATGGGCGCAGCGCCCTCGGACGTTCCGCGGCCCGTTCGGCGCGTCGCGGGAGGTTCCCCGAAGCCGGGAATCCAGCCCTTCGGGTGACTCATCGGGCATCCGGCTGACGCAACCGGGGCTCCGGTCGTAGGGTGCGCTGAATCGCGCCCGCCCGCGGTGTCGCCACCGCGGACGCCACCGGGTGGGGCGACGCCTCCGGGGGGATGCTGGGGGCGTCCGGATTGTTCGCGCCGTCACCAGGACGAGTGGAAAGCGGCACGATCCGGAACACCCATCCGTACGAGGGCGTCAACACTGTCAGAAGAGCCATGCAGGATGCACAACCGGGGGCGGCTGCCGCCGAGTCCCGGTCGGATACTGATCATTTCGAGTCGCTCGGGCGCCCCGGGCGCCGGTCCCGCCGGTCCCCCCGGCCCCGGCCCCCTGGCCTCCGACCGCTCCGAAGGGGGTGCCGCGCCGAATGGCCGCTGTCGACGCCGCACGCGCGCATGCCCAGGCCGTGCTGCGAATCCGTGGCTGGGCCCTGGCCGCCACCGTTCTCCCCGCCGCCCTGGCCGTCGTGCTGGTGGCGGGCCGTCTCACCGGCCGGATCGGCGCGCCGGGCTCACCCGACGGCGGCGCGTGGGACGCCGTCCGCTGGGTGATGGCCGCCGTCGCCGTCCTGGCGCTGGTGACCGGCTGGCTGGTGCACCGCTCGCACCGCACGGCCGTGCCACCGGTCACCCCGGCCGTCCCGGTCCGCCCCGAGGAGGCGCCGGAGCTGTACCGGCTGCTGGTCGACCTCGCGGAGCGCCTGGAGGTTCCCGTGCCCTCCGGGATCGCGCTGACCCCGGACTGCGACAGCTGGCTGGAGGAGCCCGCCGGCCCGCACCGCCGGGGCACCCAGCACCCGGCGCCCGTGCTGGTGATCGGCTCGCCCTTCCTGTGGTGGATGCGGGCGGGTGAGCTCCGCGCCCTGCTCGCCCCCGTGGTGGCCGGCACGGCCGTCGCCGCCGACGCCGACATCGCCGCCGCCCGCCGCTTCGTCCGCAGCCTGGACGCCGCGCTCGGCGAGCCCCGTCGCGGCCCGGCCGCGGTGATCGACCGGATCAACCGCCTGCTGCTCGGTGCCTGCCGCGGGCACTCCGCCGAGCTGGAGCGCTCGGCCGCCGCCTGGGCCTCGCACCAGGCCAGGGCGGTCGACTACGGGATGCGGATCGCGGCCCAGGAGCAGGTCGGCCTCGCCTACGCGGGGTGGGACCGCCTGCTCACCCGGGTCGCCCTGCCCGCCTGGCGGCTCGGCCGCCACCCGGAGCACCTGAACGCCGGCGTGGTCGCCGCCCTCACCGAGCTGGCCCGCCGCGACCGGCTCGCCGACGGCTACGAGACCCGGCTCGGCGACCGGCCCGCCTGCGACCTGCTGGAGGAGCCGGGCCGGGTGGACGCCGCCGTCTCGCTGCTCGCCGCCGAGCTGCTCCACCAGGTCCCGCCCGGCGGCTGGCAGCCGCTCGACTGGGACGCCTACCCGGCCGAGGTCGCCGCCCGCGGCTGGCGCGACAAGTCCGCCGTCCTGCAGGCCGCACTGGACGGCGCCGGATCCGGCCGGGCCGGCGGGCCGCCGCTCGCGCGGGTGCTCGCCCGGATCGCCGGCGGGGGCGGCGATGCGCTGGCCGCCCGCCCCCCTGCC